>NZ_KB911593.1:0-87295 GCF_000383615.1 Streptomyces canus 299MFChir4.1
CTTTGTACTTCGGGTAGAGCGAGTCGAAGCCGTCGGTGTTGAAGTTGTGGATCACGTCCCGGATCCGGTCCGGACTGGTGAACGTCACCTCGGCGATCTTCGCCACGGGCATGCCCTGCGCCGATAACAGCACCATCTGGGCCCGCCGCCAGGTCACCACGGAACCGGTGCCTCTGCGGATGATCCGCAGCAACCTCCTGCCCTCGTCATCATCGATCTCCCGAATCCGTACTCGTTCAGCCACGCGAGCATTCTCGCCGTCCAATGTTGCCCAGCGCAGCAACCGGGCGACACATCACCACGGGGCGAACGTTGCTTGATGCGGCACTAGGCGGGGACTGGGTGGGGCGGACGCCGAGGGGGAGTGCGAGGAACGGCGACAGGGTTACGGGCGAGCAGCCCTCGGGGCTTGCCGGGCACAGGGGCTGACGGCTTGTTGCGGCCGTTGCCAATAGGCGGCTGCCGAAAGGGCATTCGGAAACGACGGGGGCTTTTGTCGATTCCGAGGAGCTACGCGCCGTGCGCTCCTTCAAGCGCTGGCTCGCACGCAGTCTGGCCGCACAGGCGGTCATGATCTTCCTTTTAGGCGTGGGGGTCAGCGCCCTGTTCCGCAGGGGCGACCATCCGGTCCTCTGGGTGATCCAGGGGTTCTTCTACGCCGCCATCGGCGTCACGTGCGTGGCCGTACGGCGTCGTCGGGCGAGCCGCGCGGCAGGCACCGACCCGCGCGGCCTCGCCGAGCTCAGCCGCAGGATCCGGCATCGCGAGGTGCCGAGCGAGCCCGGGGAACGCGAATCGATGCGGCGGCTGGTCGACGACCAACTGAGCCTGCTGGAACGCAACCGCCGGTGGCTGCCGCACTGGCTGGGCCTCATGGGCCTGATCACCGCTGCCCTGCTCGCCCTCGGGGTGGCCACCGGCTCACTGGCCTTCCCGCTCGTTTTCGCGGTCGCCATGATCTGCCTCTGCTGCTGGGTCGTCTGGATGAGGCGCCGGGCCTTGGACCGCTTCCACTACATGCGCGCAGCACTACGAGAGGAGCACGAACGCGTGTCCTGAAGCGCACAGCACCGTCCTGTACCCGCAACCCGACGCCAGACCGTCCGACACACGAAGAGACCGCCTCCCCCCTGCGTTTCCGCAGTGAATCCGTCGAGTCGGTGCTCATCTGGGGGCATGATGCTCGTCCTGAGCACGGACCGTCGGAAGGCCCGGGCATTGCGCAGATCTACGGTCCCCTCAAGATCACTCGCTCGCCCCCCATCCAACAGCAGGGAGGTGTGTCCGGCGTTCAAAAACGCAGACTTCTCGCCCACGTCTCGCCCCAGAGCCCGCTACCGCCCTAGCTCCGCTGCGGTCTGAGGAGGAGCATGGAAGGCAAGCGACCAAGGAGGCCTGCCATGAAAACCGGCGCCTCGGACTCGAACTACGAACCGTGGCTGTACTCTCACACGCCCTCCCAGGCTGAGGGCGAGCGGGACGATCCTGCCGAACGCGCGGCCATGCACCCGGATGTCCCCAGGACTGAGCCGTCCCAGGCGGAAGGCGAACAGGTGGACGACACCCGGGACGGATGACCGCCGACAAGCTCGAGGGGCGGACCGGGTCTGCTCCGAGGGAATCAGGCGCCCAACGCCACATACTTTGCTGCGACCCAGCCGTCCCGCCCGTTGATGCTGACTGTCTTCCAGTCGTTCGACGACAGTGGGATATGAGCGGTACGAGGTCAGACACGTCCGCGCCCCCGTCCACCGCGGGTCGAAGAGAGATGATCAACGAAAGACCCCCTCTGATCAGGTTGCGTCCCTGATCAGAGGGGGTCTTTTCTCAGCGTGGCGGCGCCAGGATTCGAACCTGGGAAGGCTGAGCCGGCAGATTTACAGTCTGCTCCCTTTGGCCGCTCGGGCACACCGCCGGGGTTGCTGCCCTTCGAACCGTCTTACGTCGGTGCTCCGTGGCAACGACGTAAACAATACCCGATGCCGAGGGGTGCTTCGCCACCCGATTCATCTGCGCCCGGAGGGCATGGGGTGACTAGGCTTGGGCGGATGCGGCCCGGGTTCACACCGGGCTCGGCGCCCGCCCCCACGTACGCCGATACGCATCCGTACGCACGTTGACACGCACCCCGATACAAGGAGCCACAGGACATGGCCGACTCCAGTTTCGACATCGTCTCGAAGGTCGAGCGGCAGGAGGTCGACAACGCCCTCAACCAGGCCGCCAAGGAGATCTCCCAGCGCTACGACTTCAAGGGCGTGGGTGCCTCGATCTCGTGGTCCGGCGACAAGATCCTGATGGAGGCGAACTCCGAGGACCGGGTCAACGCCGTCCTCGACGTCTTCCAGTCCAAGCTGATCAAGCGTGGGATCTCGCTGAAGGCGCTCGACGCGGGCGAGCCGCAGCTCTCCGGCAAGGAGTACAAGATCTTCGCGTCGATCGAGGAGGGCATCTCCCAGGACAACGCCAAGAAGGTCGCGAAGATCATCCGTGACGAGGGCCCGAAGGGCGTGAAGGCCCAGGTCCAGGGCGACGAGCTGCGGGTCAGCTCGAAGAGCCGTGACGACCTGCAGTCCATCATCGCCCTGCTGAAGGGCAAGGACTTCGACTTCGCGATCCAGTTCGTGAACTACCGGTGAGCCGCTGATTCACCGATCGACACCGATCGGCACCGATCCACGAGGAAGGGTGGGCACCTGGCCGGTGCCCACCCTTCTCGCCTGCTGGCTGCGGTTCGGGGTCAGTCGCGCGAGTTGCCGAACAGGAGACGGTAGGCGATCAGGAGCACGAGGGAGCCGCCGATCGCGGCGGCCCAGGTGGGACCGTCGTAGAAGCTCTTGCTGACCGGGTGGTCCAGCCAGCGGGCCGATATCCAGCCGCCGATGAACGCGCCGGCGACGCCGATGAGAGTCGTCCCGATCAAGCCGCCCGGGTCACGGCCCGGCAGCAGGAACTTGGCGATGGCTCCGGCCAACAGCCCCAGGATGATCCAGCCGATGATGCTCATGCCCTGAACCTGCCCTTCCGCGCTGTGCCCGCACTGTCCGCGGACTGTGATCTCCGTCCCGGCGGACCGGGCGAGCGCTCGTGTGCATGGGTCGTACGTCTTACGAGTCCGGCCTGCGTGCGGTGTTCGTCGAGCGGGTGTTCGCCTTTCGTTGCTGGAGAGGACGTCAGGGCCGCGTCCCTCGGTTGCACGGCATCAGTAGGGTGCGGCCCATGACGCATTCCGGTGCCGAACTTCGGCGCACGCTGGGAGTAGGTGACGCCGTCGTCATCGGGCTCGGCTCGATGATCGGCGCGGGGATCTTCGCCGCCCTCGGGCCGGCAGCCAGCGCAGGCGGATCCGGGCTGCTGCTCGGGCTCGGCGTCGCCGCCGTGGTCGCCTACTGCAACGCCACGTCCTCGGCGCGGCTGGCCGCCATCTATCCAGCCTCCGGCGGCACCTATGTGTACGGGCGGGAGCGGCTCGGGCCATTCTGGGGTTATCTCGCGGGCTGGTCGTTCGTGGTCGGAAAGACGGCCTCCTGTGCGGCGATGGCGCTGACGGTGGGTGCGTACGTCTGGCCGGGGCAGGCCCACGCCGTGGCCGTCGCGGCCGTGGTGGCTCTGACCGCGGTGAACTACGGGGGGATCCAGAAGTCCGCCTGGCTGACCCGGGCGATCGTGGCGGTGGTCCTCGCTGTCCTCGCTTCCGTGGTGGTCGTGTGTCTGGGGTCCGGGGCCTCACAGGCCGGGCGGCTGGACGCCGGGGTCTCCGGCGGGGTGGGCGGGGTGCTGCAGGCGGCCGGTCTGCTGTTCTTCGCGTTCGCGGGGTACGCGCGTATCGCGACCCTCGGTGAGGAGGTACGGGACCCCGCGCGCACCATCCCCCGCGCGATCCCCCTGGCGCTGGGCATCACACTGGTCGTGTACGCGGGTGTGGCGGTGGCTGTCCTTTCCGTACTGGGCGCTGCCGCTCTGGGCCATGCGAACGCGCCGCTGGCCGAGGCGGTGCGGGCGGCCGGGATGCCGGGGCTCGTGCCGGTGGTGCGGGTGGGTGCCGCCGTGGCAGCGCTCGGCTCCTTGCTCGCCCTGATTCTGGGCGTCTCACGGACGACGCTCGCCATGGCCCGGGACCGGCATCTGCCGGGCGCGCTGGCCGCCGTGCATCCCCGTTTCCAGGTGCCGCACCGGGCCGAGCTGGCCGTGGGCGCGGTGGTCGCGGTCCTCGCCGCCACGGTGGACGTACGGGGCGCGATCGGTTTCTCCTCCTTCGGTGTGCTCGTGTACTACGCGGTGGCCAACGCGTCGGCCTGGACGCTCGGTTCGGCTCCGGCGGCCCGGGGAGTGCCGGTGGTGGGGTTGCTCGGGTGTGTGGTGCTGGCCTTCGCGCTGCCCGGGGTCTCCGTGGCCGCGGGCGCGGGGGTGCTGGCGGTCGGGGTGGTGGCGTACGGGGTACGGCAGTGGTGGGCGGGGCGGTAGATCAGCGGGCGGGCGCCTCTGAAGGGGTCGTCAGGTCGCGGGGGTCGGCGGTGCCGTGCGTATCGGGAACTCCGCCCAAGGGGGCATCTCCAGCTCCTCGTTCATCTCCTCGTACCAGCCCGTGCCGTCGACCCAGGCCCGCAGCCAGTCCGTGAGGGTGGGGGCGTCCACGAACCAGGAGTGGTCGCGGTCGCCGGCGTTGGGTTCAAAGAGGAGGACCGGAGCTTCCCGGCTGTGGCAGTCCACGCACGCGTACATCGCACAGCCCCAGTGGGATATCGGCAGGACACCCTCGGGCCAGGGCCAGTCGGGGTCCTTACGGCCGCTCTTGCGGTTGGCCAGGTACTGCACGACGGCCGCGGGTTCACCGGCCGGAGCGCTGTCGAGCAGGGGCAACAGGCCGTACTCCGGGCCGAATCCGCCGTCTCCTATCCGCAGGTAGAGGTCGGCGAGCAGCGGGGGCAGGGGGAAGCCCAGTGCGGCCTCGGCGCGGGCCAGGGTGTCCGCCTCCACCGGCTCGGGCAGGGAAGTCCATCCCCACGGTCGGGTGTTGCGGGCCTTGTCCGCCACCCGTGCCAGCAACTGCTCGCTCTCGGTCATGCATTCATGATGCAGGGCGGGACTGACAACCGGGCAGGCCTGTGGACAACCTCCGGGTTGTGGAAAATTCCGGCCGATGTCGGCTCAGGCGAGGTGGACGTCGACGCGATCGCCTTCGGTGAGAAAGGCGAGGAGTTCGTCGAAGTCCGGTGGCCGATGGGGGGCCGGCGGTGTGGCTTGCGGGGTGAGGCCAAGATGTCTTCGGGCGACCACGGAATCGTGCCAGACCAGGCGGAGGGGCGGGGCGGCGCCCCAGTGGCCCCGCAGGCAGTCGTTCAGGGCAGCCAGGCCCCAGCCAAAGTAACCGCCGGGGCCGTTCACCGCCTCGCCCAGGGCGCAGAAGAACCCGGGCAGGTCGGTGATGTGGCGGCCGTCGAGGTGGAACCTCGTGCCGGGCGGCCGGTCCTGGCCACCGTGCTCGTGATTGTCGAGCGCCGTGCGAAGCCAGAACTGCCGTCCCCCGTGGTCGCATCGCGCCCAGAGGTTGGACTCCGTCGGGCGTCCCTCGGCCCACAGGTCCCATACCTCGCCGGCCGCGACGGGCGGTCGCTCCGACCACAGGTCGAGGGTGAGATCGACCAGGCCGGGACCGCGCGCCGACGGGATCCAGGCCCGCAGCTCACCCTCGGCCGCGGACTGCACGGGCCGACCGGAGGTGTCGATGCGCAGGACCTTGGCGTGGCCGAGATCCTCCTCCCCTGCGTCCAGCGCCCTCCGCAGAGCGCCTTGTGGAGAACAGCCCAGCAGACGCAGAGGGATTTCCGTCGGCTCGTCCGGGCCCTCGGATGTACAGGCCAGGTCCCGGCAGGTGCCATGCGGTTCGCCGTGCGGGCCCAGGAGGCGGTAGCCCGCGGACAGGGGCGGTCGGCGCGGGTAGTCGTAGGAGTCGCGGTCGAGTGCGGTTCCCTCGATGGTGACGTCTCGCAGTGTCAGGTCGCGGGCGCTGGGGCGGTCGCCGAGGAGGAGGGCCTCTTCCAGATGCCACTCGCCGACCGCCGCGCCAGTCCTGTCGAGGATCTCCAGGGTCAGTGACCCGAGGCGCGCCGGTCCTTCGGCGCCCGCGCGGGTGAGGGCTTCACTCAACTGCCCCTCGGGAGCGCAACCGAGAAGGTCGTAGACCTCCCGGAGGGGAGGAGGCGGGTCGGCGAAGAGATCTTCGGCGTCCTCGCACCACGCCCACGTCTCCTCGTAGCCCTCCCCGCCGTCGAACTCGGCCTGCCGGTCGTACGACAGCAGGACGTACTTCGGCGTCCCCACTCCCCCGGCCGTCCGTCAGCGGGTCGCGAACGGCTCGTCCGTGGGGACGATTTCGCGGCCCAGGGGGAACAGGGACACGGGGATCAGCTTGAAGTTGGCGATGCCGAACGGGATACCGATGATCGTGAGGCAGAGGACGAGGCCCGTGGCGATGTGGCCCAGGGCCAGCCACCAGCCGGCGAGGACCAGCCACAGGACGTTGCCGACGCAGGAGGGTGAGCCCGCGTCACGGCGCTCGACCGTGGTGTACCCGAAGGGCCAGAGGGCGTAGACGCCGATACGGAAGGCCGCTATGCCGAACGGGATGCCGATGATGGTGATGCACAGCACCGCGCCCGCGGCCAGGTAGGCGAGGAACAGCCAGAAGCCGCTCAGGACGAGCCAAATGACGTTCAGGATGGTTTTCACTGGGGGCGACCTGCCATCTTCTCGAGCCGGGCGATGCGTTCCGCCATCGGCGGGTGTGTCGAGAACATCTTGGACAGTCCCTGGCCAGGGCGGAAAGGGTTCGCGATCATCATGTGGCTCGCGGTCTCGATGCGCGGTTCGGGGGGCAACGGCAGCTGCTTGGTGCCCATGTCGAGCTTGCGCAGGGCGCTGGCGAGCGCGAGGGGATCGCCGGTGAGCTGGGCGCCGGACGCGTCCGCCTCGTACTCCCTGGAGCGGCTGATGGCCAGCTGAATGAGGCTGGCCGCCAGCGGTCCGAGGATCATGATCATCAGCATGCCGAGAAGGCCCGGGCCGTCGTCGTCGTCGGAGCGGCCGATCGGGATCAGCCAGGCGAAGTTGACCAGGAACATGATCACGGAGGCGAGGGCGCCGGCGACCGACGAGATCAGGATGTCTCGGTTGTAGACATGGCTGAGCTCGTGGCCGATGACACCGCGCAGTTCGCGCTCGTCCAGCATGCGCAGGATGCCGTCGGTGCAGCACACCGCGGCGTTGCGCGGGTTGCGGCCGGTCGCGAAGGCGTTGGGCGCCTCGGTCGGCGAGATGTACAGCCGCGGCATGGGCTGACGGGCCTGGGTGGAGAGTTCGCGGACCATGCGGTACAGCGCCGGTGCCTCGAACTCGCTCACCGGACGGGCACGCATCGCGCGTAGAGCCAGCTTGTCGCTGTTCCAGTACGCGTACGCGTTGGTGCCCAGCGCGATCAGGACGGCCACGACCAACCCCATACGGCCGAAGAAGCTGCCGATGACGATGATGAGTGCGGACAGTCCCCCGAGGAGGACTGCGGTCCTGAGCCCGTTGTGCCGGCGGTGCACGGTACGCCCTCCAAGTGGTGCAGCAGGGGAACCCTTTGCTTACTGGTCTCCGATGTCTTCCGATGCCACAGTCCGTGGTGTCACGTCCAGTGGACCTTCCCGTCTTGCTCAACGCCAGGCGAGGACCACTAGTTCCCTTGTGCGCGCGGAGGCCCAGGTGGGCCGTCCGGGTGACGGTCCGGGAGGGCGGTTCAGGTTCGGAAGGGCCGGTTCAGAAGAGCCCGGTGTCGGCGAAGCGCAGCACCAGTTGGGGCGCGCCCGAGAGGGCGACGCCGAGGACGCCGGTCAGGGCGAGCGCGGCGGTGAGAGGGGCGGGGACGCGGTGTGCGGCGGGTTCACCGTCCGGGGCCCGGAACAGCAGCGTCGTCCACTGGAGGTAGTAGAACAGCGCGATCACGACATTGACGGCCATGACCACGGCGAGCCAGCCGAGGCCCGCGTCCACGGCCGCCGAGAAGACGGTGACCTTGGCGAACAGGCCGATGATGCCCGGCGGCAGCCCGGCCAGGCAGAGCAGGAAGAAGGCCAGCAGGAGGGCGGCGAACGGGTTGGTCGCGTAGAGGCCGCGGTAGTCGGTGATGCGGTTCGCGGGCTTCGTACGGCCCACCAGCGCGGCGACCGCGAAGGCGCCGAGGTTCACGGCGGCGTACATGAGGGCGTAGGCGACGGTGGAGCCTACGGACCGCTCGGCGTCGTCGGAGTACGCGGCGGCGGCGATCGGGACGAGGAGGTAGCCGGCCTGGCCGACGGAGGACCAGGCGAGCAGCCGTACGGCGCTGTACGCGCGCGTGGCCTGCTGCCGGAGGGCGCCGACGTTGCCGACGGTCATGGTGAGGGCGGCGAGCGCGGCGAGCGCCGGTCCCCAGACGTCGGCGTACGACGGCAGGGCGACGACGGTGATCAGGATCAGCCCGGAGAAGCCGACCGCCTTGCCGACGACCGACAGGTAGGCGGCGATCGGGAGAGGCGCGCCTACGTACGTGTCGGGCACCCAGAAGTGGAAGGGCACAGCAGCGGTCTTGAAGGCGAAACCGACGAGGGTGAGGACGACACCGGTCTGGGCGAGCGTGTGGAGCTGTCCGTCGACGTGCTGGATGCGGTCGGCGACCTGGGTGAGGTAGAGGGTGCCCGTGGAGGCGTACACGAAGCTGATGCCCATGAGGCTGACCGCGGTGGCGGTGACCGAGGACAGGAAGAACTTCAGTGCTGCTTCGGACGACCTCCTGTCGCCGGGCCGGATGCCGACCAGGGCGAAGGCGGGCAGGGAGGCGACTTCCAGGGCGACGATCAGGGTCGCCAGGTCGCGGGAGGCCGGCAGGAGGGCGGCTCCGGCGGCCGAGGAGAGCAACAGGAACCAGTACTCCCCTTCGGGGAGTCTCCTGTCGGCGTCCTTGAGGGTGGTGACCGACAGGAGAGCGGCGAGGAGGGCGCCGCCGAGGACGAGGAACTGGATGACGAGCGTGAAGCGGTCCGCCGTGTAGCTGCAGACACCGCCGTCGCCGGTCAGGCAGAAGGTGCTGCGGTCGCCGTCCAGGAGGGGCAGCAGCAGGAGCGCGGCGGCGGCCAGGCCCGCTACCGAGACCCACCCGAGCAGGGCTTTTCTCTGTTCGCCGACGAACAGGTCGGCGACGAGGACGATGAGTCCGACGACCGCTGCGACGGTCGGCGGCGCGATCGCGAGCCAGTCGACGGACTGGACGAGGTTCGCGGCCGTCGCGGTCAGCGGCTGGGCCGACGAAGCCAGTGGCTGGGCCATGGCGGCCAGGGTGCTCATCGGTTGCCTCCTGCGAGGAGCTGCTGGACGGCCGGGTCGGTGAGGCCGAGGAGGGCCTTCGGCCACAGGCCCGCCACAACGGTGAGGGCCACGAGCGGCGTCCAGGCCGCGAACTCGTACGTGTGGACATCGGCGAGTTGAGGGGCGTCCTGGGGTGTTGCGCCCATGCAGACGCGGCGGACCACGACAAGCATGTAGGCGGCGGTCAGGAGGGTGCCGAACGCGCCGATCGCCATGAAGGTGAGGAAGGCGGGGCGGCTGAGGTCGTCCGCGGGCTTGAAGGCTCCGAAGAGCGCCAGCATCTCGCCCCAGAACCCGGCGAGGCCGGGCAGGCCGAGCGAGGCGACCGCGCCGAAGGCCAGCAGGCCGCCGAGGCGGGGGGCCTTGCCGTACAGGGCGGCCCCGGTCTCCTCGGCCAGGGTGTCGAGGTCGGTGGTGCCGGTGCGGTCCTTCAGGGCGCCGACCAGGAAGAACAGGAGGCCGGTGATGAGGCCGTGGGCGATGTTGGCGAACAGGGCGCCGTTCACGCCGGTCGGGGTCATGGTGGCGATGCCGAGCAGGACGAAGCCCATGTGGCCGACGGAGGAGTAGGCGATGAGGCGTTTGAGATCGCCCTTCGCGCCCCGCTTGGCGAGGGCGAGACAGGCCAGTGATCCGTAGATGATCCCGACCACGGCGAAGGCGGCCAGGTAGGGCGCGAAGTCGCGGAAGCCGTCGGGCGCGATCGGCAGCAGAATGCGGACGAACCCGTACGTACCCATCTTCAGCAGGACGCCGGCCAGCAGCACCGAGCCGACGGTCGGCGCGGCGGTGTGGGCGTCGGGCAGCCAGCTGTGCAGCGGCCACATCGGGGTCTTGACCGCGAGTCCGATCCCGATCGCCAGAACGGCGATGACCTGCACGGATGTGGTCAGCGACCGGCCGTTGTCAGTGGCGAGTGCCACCATGTCAAACGTGCCCGCCTTGACCCCGATCAGGAGCAGGCCGAGCAGCATGACGACCGAGCCGAGCAGTGTGTAGAGGATGAAGCGCCAGGCGGCGGCCTGGCGGTCCGCGCCGCCCCAGCGGGCGATGAGGAAGTACATCGGGATGAGCACCGTCTCGAACGCGAGGAAGAACAGCAGCAGATCGAGGACGGCGAAGGTCGCGAGGGTGCCGGACTCAAGGACGAGCAGCAGCGCGACGAAGGCCTTCGGGGTCGGCCCCGAAGGCATCTTGAAGTAGGAGTAGAGCGCGCAGAGGAAGGTCAGCAGCGCGGTCAGGACCAGAAGGGGGAGGGAGATGCCGTCGATGCCGAGGTGGAGGCGCACGTCGAGTGCGGGGATCCAGCTGATGTCGGTCGTGGCCTGCATCTTCGACGGATGGTCGTGGTCGAAGCCGAGCGCGAGGACGATCGCGGCGATGAGGATCACGCCGGTGACGGTCACCCCGTGCCGCAGTACGGCCTGGTCGGGCGACTTCCCCTTCAGTCCGGGCGGGGCAGGCAGCAGAGCCGTGACAGCACCCAGGAGCGGGCCGGCCACGACGAACGCCAGAAGGAACTGCATCACGGACTCGTTGATATCGATCACGCCTGCTCACGCTCCCGTGGCGACGAGGACGACGGCGACCGCGAGGACGACGGTGCCGGCGAGCAGCGCGCTCACATAGGTCTGGAGATTTCCGGTCTGGGCGCGTCGTACAGCGGTGCCGAGCCAACGGGGCAGCGCGCCCGCGCCGCGTACGTAGGTCTCGACGACCTCGCGGTCCAGGAAGCGGACGAGGGCTGCTCCGGCCTGGACCGGGCGGACGAAGAGGGCTGTGTACAGGACGTCCAGGTGGAAGCCGACGGCCGCGTGGCGGTGCAGGGGCCCGAGCAGCAACCGTCCGGGGTCGGCGGGGTCGGGCGCGTAGGCCACATCTCCGTAGGCGGGCTCATGGGCGGCGATGGCCTCGGCCTCGACGAGTCCGGCGTCGCCTTCGGGGTGGGCGGCGACCGCACCGAGCGGGACGCGGGCCGCGATCGAGCTGGTGTGGCGCCAGGCCGCGTAGGTGACGATGCCGCCGATCAGGGCCACGCCCGTGCCGGTGACGGAGGTGGTGAGGGTCGGGGTGAGGTCGCGCCCGTCGAACCAGTCGGGCAGCACGCGGTAGGCGAACGCGCCGAGGGCGAGGGAAGGGGCCGCGAGGACCCACAGCACCACGGTCATCGTCAGCGGCTGGCGGCCGTGGTCGGGGGCTTCGACACCCCGCCCGTAGAAGGTCAGCAGCCACAGACGGGTCGCGTATGCGGCGGTCAGGAGGGCGGTGAGCAGGCCGGCGACCAGAGTGATCCAGCCCGCGGCACCAGGAACGTGCTCCGAGTGGCCGGTGGCGACGTGTTCGGCGGCGCCGAGGACGGACTCCTTGGAGAAGAAGCCGCTGAAGGGCGGGATCGCGGCGAGCGCGAGGAGCGCCACGGTCATCGTCCAGTAGGCGTCGGGGATACGGGCGCGCAGGTCCTTCATCCGGGACATGACGGCCAGTGAGTTGGTGCCGGAAGCATGGATGATCACGCCGGCCGCGAGGAACAGCAGCGCCTTGAAGGCGCCGTGGGAGATGAGGTGGAAGACGGCGGCACCGCGGTCGCCGACGGCTAGGGCGCCGGTCATGTAGCCGAGCTGGCCGATCGTCGAGTAGGCGAGGACGCGCTTGATGTCGTCCTGGGCGAGCGCGGCGAGACCGGAGCCGAGCATCGTGACGGCGGCCATGACGGCGAGGACGACCATCGCGGCCTGGGAGGCCTCGAAGACCGGGAGGAGACGGGCGATGAAGTAGACACCGGCGGCGACCATCGTCGCGGCGTGGATCAGCGCGGAGACGGGCGTGGGGCCGGCCATCGCGTCGGGAAGCCAGGTGTGCAGGGGGAACTGCGCCGACTTGCCGGCCACACCCGCGAGAAGGAGCAGGGCGATCAGGGTCGGATGGTCGAGCCCGCCGTGCGAGACGGTGTCGAGGACCTTCGTGATCTGGAAGGAGCCGGCGTCGGTGGCCAGCGCGAACAGGCCGATCAGGAAGGGGACGTCACCGAGCTTGGTCACCAGGAAGGCCTTGAGGGAGGCGGCGCGGGCCTCCGGGGTCTCCCAGTAGTGGCCGACCAGGAAGTACGAGCAGATGCCCATGATCTCCCAGCCGACCAGCAGCACGATCAGGTCGCCGGAGTAGACGACGAGCAGCATCGCGGAGGTGAAGAGGGAGACGAGAGCGGCGTATGAGGGGTAGCGCGGGTCGTCGCGCAGGTAGCCCGTCGAGTAGATCTGCACGCAGGTGGCGACGAAGCCGACGAGGACGGCGACGAGCGCGGCGAAGCCGTCGATGTACAGGGCGAGTTCGATCGGGACCGAGCCGGTCGGGGTGAGTTCGGTGGCGGCGTTCACCGCCTGGTCGCCGCCCTGGCGGACGGCGACCACAACGGCGAGCGCGAGGGCGGCCAGGGGAGGCAGGACGGCGAGCGGACGGACGAACCCGGGGGCCGTGCGGCCCAGGAGCAGGCCGGTCGCGGCGCCCAGGAAAGGAAGGAGGGGGACGAGGACGGCGAGGGTGGTCGTGGTCACGCGGTGGCCTCAGCCTTCCCGGTCCGCCCGGATCCTGCGGCCTGCTCGGCCGGACGGGCTTCGCTGTCGGTGTCGTCGCGGTCGTCGGGTTCGTGGCCCTCGGCCGTGTCGCGGAGTTTGTCGATGTCGGCGGTGCCGCGGTTGCGGTGGACGGCGAGGACGATCGCGAGGCCGATGCCGATCTCGGCGGCGGCGATGGCGATGGTGAACAGGGTGAGGGCCTGGCCGGAGTGCAGGGTCTCCTCGGCGGCCTTGCTGAGCCAGACGTCGAAGGCGACCAGGTTCAGGTTGACGGCGTTGAGCATCAGCTCGACCGACATCAGGACGAGGATCGCGTTGCGGCGGGCGAGGACGCCGTAGAGGCCGGTGCAGAAGAGGAGGGCGGAGAGTACGGCGGGATAGGCGAGGTGCATCAGCGGGCGCCTTCCTGCTCGGCGGACTCGGTTCCCTTGGCCGTTTCGGTTCCTCTGGTCGACGGGGTTCCCTTGGTCGATTTGGTTCCAGCGACCGGCTCATTTCGCCCGATCGGGTGATTACGGGAATCCGGGACGGATGGGGAACTACCGGTCGCGACTCGGGAGTTCACAGGGGGAGAACTCAACTCCGCCTTCGCCTTGCGGGACAGGACGATCGCGCCGACCAGTGCCGCAAGGAGCAGGACGGAGAGAGCCTCGAAGGGGAGGACCCAGTTCTGGAAGAGGCTCGCGCCGGTGGCCTCGGTGGATCCGGCGGCGGGGCCGTCCAGGTCGATCCAGGTGGTGCGGAAGGCGTCGGCGACCACCCAGACGAGAGCGGCCGCCGCGGCGAGGGCCACGACGAGGGCGGCCCAGCGGTTGCCGGAGTCGGCGTCCGGGGAGCGGCCGATGGGGGCCCTGGTGAGCATCAGACCGAACAGAAGGAGGACGACGACGGAACCCACATAGATGAGGACCTGCACCCAGGCGATGAACTCGGCTGTGAGCAGGAGGTATTCGACGGCGAGGCCGCCGAGGGCCACCACCAGCCACAGGGCGGCGTGCACCAGCTGCTTGGTGGTGACGGTGACGATCGCGGCGCCGAAGGTGACCAGGCCGACGAGGAGGAAGGCGATCTCGACGCCGGTCGGGGAGAGGAAGCCGTGCGCCTCCTGAGCGAGGGTCACGACTCTTCCCCCTGGGGGTCGGCCGGCGCGGTCGGCTCGGCCTGGGCCGCCGCCAGCTTCTCGGCGGTCTTGCGGGCGGTGCCGATCTCCTTCGGTTCCTCGGCTCCGGGGTCGAGGGCCGGTGGGGCCGGGACGGTCCACATCCACTCCCGGAGCTTGTCCCGCTCGTGGGTGAGCTCGCGGATGTCGGTCTCGGCGTACTCGAACTCCGGGGACCAGAACAGGGCGTCGAAAGGACACACCTCGATGCAGATACCGCAGTACATGCAGAGGGAGAAGTCGATGGCGAAGCGGTCGAGGACGTTACGGCTGCGTTCGCGGCCACCGGGGGTCGCCGCCGGGACCGTCTCCTTGTGGGAGTCGATGTAGATGCACCAGTCGGGGCACTCACGGGCGCACAGCATGCAGACCGTGCAGTTCTCCTCGAACAGGCCGATCACCCCGCGGGTACGGGGCGGGAGGTCGGGCTGGGCGTCGGGGTACTGCTCGGTGACGGTCTTCTTCGTCATCGTGCGCAGGGTGACGGCCAGGCCCTTGGCCAGTCCCGAGCCAGGAATGGGGGCCATGGTTACTGGATCACCACCTTGACGATGCCGGTGAGGGCGATCTGGGCGAGGGAGAGGGGGACGAGGAGGGTCCAGGAGAGCTTCTGGAGCTGGTCCTCGCGCAGGCGGGGGTAGGTCACGCGGAGCCAGATGACGACGAAGGCGAGCACGGCCGTCTTGAGGAGGGTCCAGACCCAGCCGAGACCGTCGGCGCCCCAGGGCCCGTGCCAGCCGCCCAGGAAAAGGACGGTGGTCAGGCCGCACAGGACGACGATTCCGGCGTACTCGGCGAGGAGGAACAGGGCGAAGCGCAGTCCGGTGTACTCGGTGTAGGCGCCGAAGATGATCTCCGAGTCGGCGACCGGCATGTCGAAGGGAGGGCGCTGGAGTTCGGCGAGGCCGGCGACGAAGAACACGATCGCGCCGACGATCTGCCAGGGCAGCCACCACCACTCGAAGGCGTCGAGGATGCCGGGGAGGGAGACGGTTCCGGCCGCCATCGCCACCGAGGCGGCGGTGAGGAGCATCGGGAGCTCGTAGGCGAGGAGCTGTGCGGCGGTGCGCAGACCGCCGAGGAGGGAGAACTTGTTGGCGGAGGCCCAGCCGGCCATGAGGGAGCCGAGGACGCCCACGCCCATCACGGCGAGCACGAAGAACACGCCTGCGTCGACGACCTGGCCGACGGCGCCCTCGCCGGGGCCGATCGGGATGGCGAGGAGGACGAGGAGGTAGGGCAGGAGGGCGACGGCGGGGGCGAGCTGGAAGACACGGCGGTCCGCGCCCGCGGGCACGACGTCTTCCTTCTGGGCGAACTTCACGCCGTCCGCGACGAGTTGGGCCCAGCCGTGGAAGCCGCCGGCGTACATCGGGCCCAGGCGGCCCTGCATGTGGGCCATCACCTTGTGCTCGGTCTGGCCGATGATCAGGGGGAAGGTGAGGAAGACGACGAAGACGATCAGGAGTCGCAGGGCGACGTCGAGAGCGTCGTTCACTGCGGGCCTCCTGCGGGCTTGTCGGGGGTGGGGGGGTCGGGGGTGGAGGGCTTGTCCGGGGCCGGGTTCTCGGGAGCCGAGTTCTTGGCGGCGGGGTTCTCGGGAGCCGGGGCAGTGGGGTCGGGGTTCGGGCCCGCGTCTTCGGGGCGGTCGGAGGACTGGGAGTCCTCGGGAGCCTCAGGAACTTCGGAAGTCCGGGACCGCTCGGGAGTCTGGGGCCACTCGGGGGTCTGGGGCCGCTCCGGGGCCTTGGACTTCTCTACGGTCGGGGATTCCTCTGAGGTCGTGGACTCTTCGGAGGTCGTGGACTCTTCGGAGGTCGGCTCCACGGAAGGCGTCGGCGGCTCCTCCCCTACCTCGGGGCCTGCGGAAGCCCTGGGCTCTTCGGCAGCCGCGAGGTCTTCCGGGGCCACGACTCCAGCATCCCGGGGCTTCTCGGTGGTCTTGCGCACCTCGGGCTCCTCAGGACGCTCAGAGGGTCCGGAAGGTCCGGTGTCCTCAGGTGTGGGAGGCCGCTTCGGTTCCGGGGCGTCGAAGGCCGGGCGGGCGTGGTGCCATGGTGCGTCCGGGCTGCGAGGGGTCGCGGGAGGCTTCGGCGGGGCGGGGCTCTGGCCGGCCTCGTTGATCGACGGCCCGGAGCCGGTCGCGGTGGGCCTCTGACTCGCGGAACCGCCCGAGGCGGTACGTGCCCGACGGGGCCCGGCCGGGACACCGCCCGCCGCCGCTCCCGGGGACTGCGCTGCTGGCGCATCGGGCGCCGAGGCGTTGGAAGCAGATGTGGGTGCATCAGGCGCCCGGGTCTCCGACTCGGGTGCAGGTGATCCCTTTGCCGGGGCATCCGGCGAGGACGCGGGCAAGCCCGTTGACGGAGCCTCCGCCTCGGGTGCGCCGTCGGCCGGGGTTGCCGAACCGGCACCGGCCCCGGCACCGGCCCCGGTGTCGTCAACTCCTGGTGCCGTCTGGCTGGCGGAGCCCTGTGCAGCGGTACGCGTACGCCGAGGCACAGCGGTCGCTGAGGTTGCGGCAGCATCCTCCGTCGCCCCGGGCGCAGTCTGGCTCGCCGAGCCCTCGGCCGGCGTGCGCGCACGCCGTGGGCCGGCCCCCGCGGTCCCAGCGGCACCCGCAGTCCCAGCGGCACCCGAGGCCGCAGGGGCCTCCGCCTGACTCGCGGAGCCCTCGGCCGCCGTACCTACCCGGCGTGGAGCGGTCCCCGACGCGTCCGCCGTGCCCGCGCTCCCAGACGCTTCCGCCTGACTCGCCGACCCCTCCGCAGCCGAACGCGCCCGACGCGGACCAGTCCGCGCCACATCCGCAACACCCGCAGCGCCTGCCGCACCCGGGGCGCCCGCCGCCCCAGACGCCTCTGCCTGACTCGCCGACCCCTCCGCCGCCGAGCGTGCCCGGCGGGCCGGGCGGTCGGCTGCGGGTGGGCGTTCTCCGGGGGTGCGGGTGGGGCGTTCGCCCGGGGTGCGGGCTGGGCCGCGCGTCGGGCGGGTGGGGGCCGGGGGGAGTTGGCCCTTCAGGGGGCCCCATTCGTTCGGGTCGGGGACTCCTGGGGGGAGCATCTGGCGGCGCTTGGGGCCGCCGTGTTCGGACTCGCCCGGTTCCTTGGCGCCGGGCCAGGCCTTGGCGACGCGGGCGGCCAGGACGAAGTCCTTGCGGAGGGGGTGGCCCTCGAAGGTCTCCGGCAGCAGGAGGTGGTCCAGGGAGGGGTGGCCCTCGAAGGTGACGCCGAACATTTCGTGGGTCTCGCGCTCGTGCCAGGCGGCGCCCGCGTAGATGTCGACGGCGGTGGGCAGCACCGGCGTGTCGTGGGAGATCGTCGTGCGCAGGAGCAGGCGTCGTACCGGGGCGAGGGCCGCCACGTGGGCGGCCACGCGGAAGCCGGTGCCGGGTTCGTCGACGGCGCTGAGCCAGTCGAAGTAGGTGCAGCCCAGTTCGTCGCGGGCGACGCGCAGTGCGGTGAGCCAGGTCGTGGGCGGGACGTCCACCGTGAGGATCTCGTAGGACTCCTCGGCAGTGGCCTCGGCGCCGAAGAGTTCCTCGGCGGGGGCGGGGAGCCAGCCGACGGCGGTCACTGGGCGTCCCCCTCACCCGGACTCGGCGAACCCGGACTCGGCGAACCGGGAGTCGGCGAACCGGCAGTCGGCGAACCCGGAGTCGGCGCCGGCGGCCTGACCAGCCCGCTCTGCAGCGCAGCCGTCGACGGGCGGGTCGTGGGCGTCCCGTACCGCTCCCCCAGCGACTCCCTCGCGATCTTCTCCTGGAGCTTCAGGATTCCCTGGAGCAGGGCCTCGGGGCGGGGCGGGCAGCCGGGGACGTAGACGTCGACGGGGATGATCTGGTCGACGCCCTTGGTGACGGAGTAGGAGTCCCAGTAGGGGCCCCCGCAGTTGCTGCACGCGCCGAAGGAGATGACGTACTTCGGCTCCGGCATCTGCTCGTACAGGCGCTTCACCGCGGGCGCCATCTTGTCCGTGACCGTGCCGGAGACGACCATCAGGTCGGCCTGGCGCGGGCCCGGGGCGAAGGGGATGACACCGAGGCGGATGAAGTCGTGGCGGGCCATGGACGCGGCGATGAACTCGATGGCGCAGCAGGCGAGACCGAAGTTGAAGACCCACAGGGAGTACCGGCGGCCCCAGTTGAGGATCACCTTCATCGGCTCGGGGGCGAGGCGGGCGAGGGCGCCCAGCCGCTTCGGCTCCGGGAGCAGAACGGGCTCCGTGGCGCCGGAGTCGGCCGGTGAGCCGGCAGCGGTGTCGGCCGCGTGGTTCACGTCCATACCAGGACACCCTTCTTGTACGCGTACAGCAGCCCCACGGCGAGGAAGCCGAGGAAGATGAACATCTCGACGAGGGTGGTCGCGCCGTAACCGGGGGCCGCGAAGATCGTGGCCCAGGGGAACAGGAAGATCGAGTCGACGGCGAAGATGACGTAGAGGAAGGCGTAGACGTAGTAGCGGACCTGGGTGTGGGCCCAGCCCTCGCCGACGGGGTCGACTCCGCACTCGTAGGTCAGGAGCTTCTCGGGGGTCGGGACCACGGGTCGCAGCAGCCGGCCGGCGCCGAAGGCGACCGCGACGAACAGCACGCCGACGACGGCGAGCAGTCCGACGACCGAGTACGACTGGAAGTAGTCCGCCGCGACGACGGTCGGATCGACGACGGTTGCATCGACGACGGTCGGTTCCGGCACGTCCGCCCCTCGCTCCCTGTGTGAACACGCTGAACACGTTGAAGACGCTGAACACCACTGTTCGACGATCTGTACGCACGGGAGTCTAGGCCCTGATAAAGAGACGGTAAGCAGCCCGTCACCCGAGGAAAGCCGGCCGAAAGGCCAAGGTGGGGTTTTCCCCAGCAAGCCGCGGCGGTCCGCCTCATGGCGCGCGGCCGTCTCGCGCGGCACGCTAGCCCATATGACCGAACGCCACTCGTCCCCGAGCCGTGCCGTGACCACCGGCAGACACGGCGGAACCGACGACGGCCGGCCGCCGCCGGCCCGTATCGCCTTCGACGCGCACACCTGGAAGGAGATCACGCATCTCCTGGCGAATCTCCCGGTGTCGATCCTCGGCTTCGTCTACGTCGTGACAGTGCTCTTCACCGGCTTCTGGCTGACCGTCACCGTGATCGGGTTCCCGCTGCTCGCGGCGGGTCTGCTGGGCGCGCGGCAGCTGGGCAAACTGGAACGGGCCCGGGCCCGGGCGCTGCTCGGGGTGCGGGTGGACGAACCGAGCCCCCTGCCGTGGCGCACCAAGAACGGCGGCACCGGCTTCTTCGCCCAGCTGTGGATGGGGGTGAAGGATCCGGTGGGCTGGCGGACGGTGCTGTACGACTTCATCCGGCTGCCCTGGGGTGTGCTCACCTTCACCATCACGCTGACCTCGTTGTTCGTGCTGTGGCCGGTGCTGCCGTTCATCGCGCGGGGCCTGACCAACGTCGACCGGGCGATGGTGCGCGGTCTGCTGTCGCCCTCCGACGAGCTGGAACGGCGTATCGCGGAACTGGAGTCGGACCGCGGGGTCGTGGTGGACGCGGCCGCGTCCGACCTGCGGCGCATCGAGCGCGATCTGCACGACGGGGCGCAGGCCCGGCTGGTCAACCTGGCCATGGGCCTCGGCCTCGCGAAGGAGAAGCTCCTGGAGGACCCGGAGTACGCGCAGGCGATGGTCGCGGAGGCGCACGGCGAGGTGAAGCTGGCGCTCCAGGAGCTGCGGGATCTGGCGCGGGGCATCCATCCCGCCGTACTGACGGACCGGGGGCTCGACGCTGCCCTCTCCTCGGTCGCCTCGCGCTGCACGGTCCCGGTGAAGGTGACCGCCGACCTCGACGCGCGACCGGTCCAGGCGATCGAGGGGATCGCCTACTTCACCGTCTCGGAGCTGCTCCAGAACATCAGCAAGCACAGTGGGGCGCGGTCGGCGTCGGTCGACGTGTGGCGGGCGGAGGACCGGCTGCTCATCCAGGTGTGGGACGACGGCCGCGGCGGCGCCCGGCTCGACGGCGGCACCGGGATGCGCGGGCTCGCGGAGCGCCTTGACGCGGTCGACGGACTGTTCGTCATCGACTCCCCGCCGGGCGGCCCGACGGTCGTCACGGCGGAGCTGCCGTGGCGGGACCGGGTCCCGGAGCGGTCGTAGCACCAGGGGAAGAAGGGGTGGGGAAAACCCCCCTTCCAAGAGGCCGACGGCCTCCATGGTCCGTTGAGCTGCGGCCCAGCAGGGTGGAGCTACGACACCACAGGCGCGGGACGAGAGAAGAAGGACGACGTCGATGGCCACGGACTACGGGTACGACAGTGGGCTCGGGTTCCCCGAGACAGTACGGCGGCACCGGGTGCCGGCCGGGCTGCGGGCGCCGTTCGAGGGGCGGACCTGGCGGGAGTTCGGCTATGTGCTGCTGAGCCTGCCGATCAGCATCGTGATGTTCACGTACGCCGTCACGATGATCTCGCTCGGCGCGGGCCTCCTCGTGACCTTCCTCGGGATTCCGGTCTTCGCGGCCGGGCTCGCCGGGTGCCGTGGGCTCGGGGCGCTGGAGCGGGCGCGGGCGCGGGGGCTGCTGGGTCTCGAGGTCGGCGATCCGGAGCCGCTCAGGGTGCGCAAGTCCGGGTTCATGGCGTGGATCGGGGCGGTGCTCAAGAGCGGGACGGCGTGGCGGACGCTGCTGTACTCCGTGGTGCACCTGCCGTGGGCGATCTTCTCGTTCGCCGTCGCGGTGAACTTCTGGGTGTACGGCTGGGCGCTGCTGACGTATCCGCTGTGGTTCTGGGTCTTCCCGGCGTACGTCGGTCAGGACGGGCTTCAGCTCTACGGCGACGAGACCCACCACGTCTATCTGAACAACCCGTTCGAGATCGGCGTGACCGCGCTGGTGGGGCTGTTGTTCACGCTGGCCACGCCGTGGATCGTACGGGCGTTGACGACGGTGGACCGGGTGATGGTGCACGGGCTGCTGGGGCCGACCCGGCTGTCGGCGCGGGTGGTGGAGCTGGAGTCGGACCGGGGGGTCGTGGTGGATACGGCGGCCGCGGATCTTCGTCGGATCGAGCGGGATCTGCACGATGGTGCGCAGGCTCGGCTGGTGGCGCTGGCCATGGATCTGGGGCTGGCCAAGGAGAAGCTCACGGAGGATCCCGCGGCGGCGGCGCGGATGGTGGACGAGGCGCACGGCGAGGTGAAGACGGCGCTCCAGGAGCTGCGGGATCTGGCGCGGGGGATCCACCCGGCGGTGCTGACCGACCGTGGTCTTGACGCGGCGCTGTCGGCGGTGGCCTCTCGGTGCACGGTGCCGGTGCAGGTGGAGGTGGATCTACCGGCCCGGCCGGCGCCGGCGATCGAGGGGATCGCGTACTTCACGGTGTCCGAGCTGCTGCAGAACATCAGCAAGCACTCCCGGGCGACGTTCGCCGCGGTGGATGTGTGGCGGGTGGAGAACCGGCTCATGCTGCAGGTCGTGGACAACGGGGTGGGCGGAGCCGACGTGTCCTCCGGGTCCGGCCTCACGGGGCTCGCGGAACGCCTGGACGCGGTGGACGGCATCCTGGTCGTCGACTCCCCCGTCGGCGGACCCACCCGGGTGACGGCGGAGCTGCCTTGGCGGAGCGAGCGGGTGTGACGGGGGCGGTGTGAGGACTGAGGGTGAGTGAGGGGTGAGGGGCGGTGGGGTGTTGTCACCCTCACCGCCCCTTACTCATGCCCCTCCCCCAAGGGCGGTCGCCCCGCGCGGAGGGTTCGGCTGGGTGCCGGCCGTGGATGTGGAGGCTTTCGCTGCGGCGGGCGGAGGCTGATGGGGGCTACGCCCGGCGGGGGCCGGGCCGGAGCTGCGCCCGGGTCGGCGCTGGCCCCGGACCGGGCCGGAACCGCCGCCCGCTCGTGGCTGCACCGCGCAGCCATCGAACCGCGCCGGGCCGAACCGCGCCTGAGCCGGACCAGAGCTGCACCCGGATCAGCGCTGGACCCCGACCAGACCGGAACCGCCACCCGGCCGTGGCTGCACCGCGCAACCGTCGAACCGCGCCGGCTCCAACCGGGCCTGCGGCCTGGTCGTGGCTGTGCCGCGCCGAGGTCGGACCGCTGCGCAGAGGCCGGACCGCGCCGGGTCCGACCGGGCCTGCGGCCGGGCCAGGGCTGCGTCGCGCGGGGGCGGTGGGAAGGCTGGGGCGTCGGGGCCGGCGGGGGCCGTGTCCCGCGGACTCTGCCCAAGGGCTCGGCCCCCTTGCCCAGGCCACCCCCGCAGGGCTTCGCTGCCGCCGTGCGCCCTCAGGCGCCGGGCCCTTCGCGATAGGGCCGGCGCCCCGCGCAAAGTCAGGTGTCCCCACCCACCCCCAAGGGGGCCGCCGTCTTCCCCTCTGCCGCAAAACATGGCCGGATCTCGAGCATCACCCCCCGTTCTCGGCTCTTTGTTCGGATTCCTGGGCCCGATTCCCGTGGCCCGCGCCCGCCCGCATCCGAATGCTGGAATGCTGGACTTGTCCAGCGAGTGGGCAGGCAGTGGGCTGGGGGGTCGAGAGTCGTGGAGGACAGGGTGCGGGTGGTCATCGCCGAGGATTCAGTGCTGCTGAGGGAGGGCCTGACCCGGTTGCTGACCGACCGCGGGCACGACGTCGTGGCCGGTGTGGGCGACGGAGAGGCACTGATCAAGACCATCGGTGAGCTGGACGCCCAGGGCGAGCTGCCCGACGTCGTCGTCGCCGATGTGCGGATGCCTCCGACGCATACGGACGAGGGCGTGCGAGCCGCCGTACAACTGCGCAAGGCACATCCCGGACTCGGGGTACTCGTACTGTCGCAGTACGTGGAGGAGCGGTACGCCACCGAGTTGCTGGCCGGGTCCAGCCGCGGGGTGGGGTACCTGCTCAAGGACCGGGTCGCGGAGGTGCGTGAGTTCGTGGACGCGGTGGTGCGGGTGGCCGAGGGCGGCACCGCCCTCGACCCCGAGGTGGTCGCCCAGCTGCTGGGACGCAGCCGTAAGCAGGACGTGCTCGCCCATCTCACGCCCCGGGAACGGGAGGTCCTGGGACTCATGGCCGAGGGGCGCACCAATTCGGCGATCGCGCGGCAGCTCGTCGTGAGCGACGGGGCCGTGGAGAAGCACGTCAGCAACATCTTCCTGAAGCTCGGGCTGTCCCCGAGCGACGGGGACCACCGGCGGGTGCTGGCGGTGCTGACCTACCTGAACTCCTGACCGTCTGACACCGTGTCAGATACGAGGACGGCGGTCGGCGGGCGGCACGGAGAAGCCGCCCGGGACCGAGAACCGGAGAACGACGAGGGAGCGTCTTCGAGGAAAGCGCCGGGGGGCGAGCAAATGATGACAAGTCAGTGCTTTGTAACGTCTCAAATCCACGTCCATCATGCGAATGGCCGAGGGAAGGCGACCCCTGCGGTCGTAGGGTTGATCCTGGGAAGGCCTGCGGGAAGGCCGCTCCCGAACAGCCGCCCAGAGGGAGGTCCAGTTCAGTGACCAGTCAGGTCAGCAGCTCAGCGGAGCAGGCCGACGAAGCCGTCGTGGGAGAGCAGCGCAAAGAGGCCGGCGTGAAGGACGTCCGCCGCCTCGACCGGGTGATCATTCGTTTCGCGGGCGACTCCGGTGACGGGATGCAGCTCACGGGTGACCGTTTCACCTCGGAGACGGCGTCCTTCGGCAACGACCTGTCCACCCTTCCCAACTTCCCCGCCGAGATCCGGGCCCCTGCCGGAACCCTGCCGGGCGTCTCCTCCTTCCAGCTGCACTTCGCCGACCACGACATCCTCACTCCGGGTGACGCGCCGAACGTGCTCGTGGCCATGAACCCGGCCGCCCTCAAGGCCAACATCGCCGACCTGCCGCGCGGTGCGGAGATCATCGTCAACACGGACGAGTTCACCAAACGGGCGATGCAGAAAGTGGGGTACGCGGCCTCGCCGCTGGAGGATGGCTCCCTCGACGGGTACAGCCTTCATCCGGTCCCCCTGACCACGCTGACCGTCGAGGCCCTCAAGGATTTCGACCTCACTCGCAAAGAGGCCGAGCGCAGCAAGAACATGTTCGCGCTCGGCCTCTTGTCGTGGATGTACCACCGGCCCACCGAGGGCACGGAGAAGTTCCTGCGGACGAAGTTCGCGAAGAAGCCGGAGATCGCCGAGGCGAACCTGGCGGCGTACCGGGCCGGCTGGAACTTCGGCGAGACGACCGAGGACTTCGCCGTCTCCTACGAGATCGCCCCGGCGACGAAGGCGTTCCCGACCGGCACCTACAGGAACATCTCCGGGAACCTGGCGCTGTCCTACGGACTGGTCGCCGCGTCCCGCCAGGCGGACCTGCCGCTGTTCCTGGGCTCGTACCCGATCACCCCGGCCTCGGACATCCTGCACGAGCTGAGCAAGCACAAGAACTTCGGCGTACGGACCTTCCAGGCCGAGGACGAGATCGCGGGCATCGGCGCGGCGCTGGGCGCGGCCTTCGGCGGCTCGCTGGCGGTGACGACGACCTCCGGTCCTGGCGTGGCCCTGAAGTCAGAGACCATCGGGCTCGCGGTCTCCCTGGAGTTGCCGCTCCTGGTCATCGACATCCAGAGAGGCGGCCCGTCGACGGGTCTGCCGACCAAGACCGAGCAGGCGGATCTCCTCCAGGCGATGTTCGGGCGCAACGGCGAGGCGCCGGTGCCGATCGTCGCCCCCTGCACCCCGGCCGACTGCTTCGACGCGGCGCTGGAGGCGGCCCGGATCGCGCTGACGTACCGCACGCCGGTGATGCTGCTCTCGGACGGCTACCTGGCCAACGGCTCCGAGCCCTGGCGGATCCCGGAGCTGGACGAACTGCCGGATCTGACCGTGCAGTTCGCGCAGGGCCCGAACCACACCCTGGACGACGGCACCGAGGTCTTCTGGCCCTACAAGCGCGACCCGCAGACCCTGGCCCGCCCCTGGGCCGTGCCCGGCACACCCGGCCTCGAACACCGCATCGGCGGGATCGAGAAGGAGGACGGGACGGGCAACATCTCCTACGCTCCGGCCAACCACGACTTCATGGTCCGTACCCGCCAGGCCAAGATCGACGGGATCGACGTACCGGACCTGGAAGTCGACGATCCGCACGGGGCGCGCACGCTGGTGCTGGGCTGGGGTTCGACGTACGGCCCCATCACGGCGGCGGTACGACGGCTGCGGACGGCCGGTGAGTCGATCGCGCAGGCCCATCTGCGCCACCTCAACCCCTTCCCGCGCAACCTGGGCGCGGTGCTGAAGGCGTACGACAGGGTCGTCATCCCGGAGATGAACCTCGGGCAGCTCGCCACGCTGGTGCGGGCGAAGTTCCTGGTCGACGCGCACAGCTACAACCAGGTCAACGGCATGCCGTTCAAGGCCGAACAGCTCGCCACGGCTCTCAAGGAGGCCATCGATGGCTGAGACGTCCACGGAAGGCACGGGCACGATCGAAGCGCTTCAGCTCGTCCCCAAGGCCGAGGGCCGCCAGAGCATGAAGGACTTCAAGAGCGACCAGGAAGTCCGCTGGTGCCCCGGCTGCGGTGACTACGCGATCCTCGCGGCGGTCCAGGGCTTCATGCCGGAGCTGGGGCTGGCCAAGGAGAACATCGTCTTCGTCTCGGGCATCGGCTGCTCGTCGCGGTTCCCCTACTACATGAACACGTACGGCATGCACTCCATCCACGGGCGGGCGCCGGCGATCGCGACAGGTCTCGCGGCCTCGCGCCGGGATCTGTCGGTGTGGGTGGTGACGGGTGACGGCGACGCGCTGTCCATCGGCGGCAACCACCTCATCCACGCCCTGCGGCGCAACGTCAACCTGAAGATCCTGCTGTTCAACAACCGGATCTACGGCCTCACGAAGGGGCAGTACTCCCCCACCTCCGAGGTCGGCAAGATCACGAAGTCGACGCCGATGGGGTCGCTGGACGCGCCCTTCAACCCGGTGTCCCTGGCGATCGGCGCGGAGGCGTCCTTCGTGGCCCGGACGGTGGACTCGGACCGCAAGCACCTCACGTCGGTGCTGCGGGAGGCGGCCGCCCACCCCGGCACCGCGCTGATCGAGATCTACCAGAACTGCAACATCTTCAACGACGGCGCCTTCGAGGCCCTCAAGGACAGGCAGCAGGCCGAGGAAGCGGTGATCCGCCTCGAACACGGGCAGCCGATCCGCTTCGGCACGGACCTGTCCAAGGGCGTGGTCCGGGACGCGGCGACGGGCGACCTGAAGGTGGTGCCGGTGACGCCGGAGAACGAGTCGCAGATCCTCGTCCACGACGCGCACGCGTCGTCCCCGACGACGGCCTTCGCCCTGTCCCGCCTGGCCGACCCGGACACGCTCCACCACACCCCGATCGGCGTTCTGCGTTCGGTGGACCGGCCGGTGTACGACACGCAGATGGCGGACCAGCTGGATACGGCCATTGAGCAGAACGGCAAGGGGGATCTGGGGGCGTTGTTGGCGGGGGGCGACACCTGGACGGTGGTGGGCTGACCGGCGCGCGGCATGCAGAGGGCCCTGATGCCGCACCACAGCGTCCGGGCCCTTCACCGTTCAGACGTCGGGGATGTCCCTCTTGGCGCGGAGCAGGGTCTCGCGGGTGATCACGGCGATGCGCTCATGGCTGGCGCGGGCGGCGTCCGCCGGACAGGTCTCCATGGTTCCGCCATGGTCGCGTCCACGGCTCTGCCGATCCGTGCCTCCAACGACTCCTCGGGCAGGTCCATGCGCTGCTGCCCGGTCCGCTCCCAGTACTCCCGGAACACCGGGTTGCGACTCAACACCCGTAGTGTGCCGAGGAGTTCACTTCTACGGGTGATGCCGATGAAGAGCCCCAGCATGATCAGCACGTACTGTTTGTGAGCGAAGAGCAATTGCCGGCGCTTCTGCGGTGTCACGTCCTGCACGGTGCTCAGTGCGGCGGCGAGTGAGGGGTCGTCGATCGCGCGGTCCAACTGCTCCAGGTGCCTGCGGTAGTACTGGATCAGGTTCGCGCGACGGATCTCCTCCGTCAGGCCGCATAACTCCCCGGACGACTCCGACTCCATGGCAGCCACCACCCCAAGAGATGTGTGCCCGGCAAGCGCCGCCCGCATTCACCGCTGCCCGGTGTCGGCCTTCCGCGCGTCATATCCCTCCCGCGCCTCCTGCACCGCCGACATCCTCCTCGCGGTCCACTCCGCCAGCCCCCGTACCTGCTCCGCCGCCTCGCGGCCGAGGCCGGTCAGGGAGTAGTCGACTCTCGGGGGGATCACCGGCTTGGCGTCGCGGTGGACCAGGCCGTCGCGTTCGAGGGTCTGGAGCGTCTGGGTGAGCATCTTCTCGCTCACCCGGCCGATCGCCCGGCGGAGTTCGCTGAAGCGGTGAGGGCGGTCGAGCAGTTGGATGAGGACCAGGACGCCCCAACGGCTCGTCACGTGCTCCAGGACCAGGCGGTGGGGGCACATCGTCTCGCCGGACGAGATCAAGGGGTTCACTGCACTTACTGCCATGCCAGTACCTTACTTCAAGGTGGGTACTTTCCAAGAGTTAGCGCTTCCCTTATGGTTAGTGCCACCGCACCCCACAAGGAGATCGCACATCATGAGCATCGTCGTCACCGGAGCCACCGGACACCTCGGCCGTCACGTCGTCGAGCAGCTGCTCGAGAGGGTTCCCGCCGAGCAGGTCACCGCCGTCGTCCGCACCCCGGAGAAGGCCGCCGACTTCGCGGCGAAGGGCGTGAAGATAGCCGTCGCCGACTACAACAGCCCCGAGACCTTCGACGGCGTCTTCGCGGCCGGCGACAAGGTGCTGCTGATCTCCGGCAACGAGTTCGACAAGGGCCGCCCCGCCCAGCACCAGGTCGTCATCGACGCCGCCAAGGCCGCGGGCGTGGCCCTCCTCGCGTACACCAGCGCACCCAGCACCCTGAACGCCGCGCTCGCCGACGACCACCGGGCCACCGAGGAGGCCCTGCTCACCTCCGGTCTGCCCTACTCGCTGCTGCGCAACGGCTGGTACAACGAGAACTACACGGAGAACCTCGCCCCCGCCCTGGAGCACGGCGCCGTCGTCCAGGCCGCCGGTGACGGCCGCATCTCCACCGCCTCGCGCGCCGACTACGCGGCCGCCGCGGTCGCCGTGCTGACCGGCGAAGGGCACGAGAACACGACGTACGAGCTCGGCGGCGACGAGCCCTGGGGCTTCGCCGAGTTCGCGGCCGAGCTGAGCAAGCAGACCGGCAAGGAGATCGTCTACAACGCCGTGTCCGTCGAGGCCTACACCGGGATCCTGACCGGTGCCGGGCTGCCCGAGCCGTTCGCCGCGATCCTCGCCGGTGTCGGCGCCTCCATCGAGAAGGGTGAGCTGGTCGTCACCTCCGGTGACCTGTCCCGGCTGACCGGCCGTCCCGCCACTCCGATCGCCGCGTCGATCGAGGCCGCGCTCAAGGGCTGACACTGCCCCGAAGGGCCCTTCGGCGCTCCACCCCCGCCTGTCATGACCGTATGGCGATACGGGCATGACAGGCGGGGGTGCTCGGCGTTACCTTCGTCCAGGCGAGGACAGTACGAGGAGGAGAGTCCGTGAAGTCCAGGGGCGAGCGGCACATAGGTCTGCTGAACGGTTTCGCGGCCTATGGGATGTGGGGACTCGTCCCGCTGTTCTGGCCGCTGCTCAAGCCCGCCGGCGCCGCCGAGATCCTCGCCCACCGGATGGTGTGGTCGCTCGTCTTCGTCGCCGTCGCGCTGGTCTTCGTACGGCGCTGGGCCTGGGCGGGTGAGCTGCTGCGGCAGCCGCGCAGACTGGCCCTGATCACCGTGGCCGCCGCCGTCATCACCGTGAACTGGGGCGTCTACATCTGGGCCGTGAACGCCGGCCATGTCGTCGAGGCCTCGCTCGGGTACTTCATCAATCCCCTGGTCACCATCGCCATGGGTGTGGTGCTGCTGAAGGAACGGCTGCGGCGCGTGCAGTGGGTGGCCGTCGGGATCGGCGCCGCCGCGGTGCTCGTCCTCACCGTCGGGTACGGCCGGCCGCCGTGGATCTCCCTCACCCTCGCCTTCTCCTTCGCCACGTACGGCCTGGTCAAGAAGAAGGTGAACCTGGGCGGGGTCGAGTCGCTGGCCGCCGAGACCGCGATCCAGTTCCTGCCCGCGCTCGGGTATCTGCTGTGGCTGGGCCACCAGGGCAACCTCAGCTTCGCCTCCGAGGGCCCCGGGCACGCGGCACTGCTCGCCTCGACCGGCATCGTCACCGCGCTCCCCCTGGTCTGCTTCGGCGCCGCGGCGATCCGCGTGCCGCTGTCCACGCTGGGGCTGCTCCAGTACCTGGCCCCGGTCTTCCAGTTCCTGCTCGGCATCTTCTACTTCGGCGAGGCCATGCCGCCCGAGCGCTGGGCCGGGTTCGCGCTGGTCTGGCTGGCGCTGACGCTGCTCACCTGGGACGCCCTGCGCACCGCGCGGACGCTGAGGAGGGAGATCGGCAGGCCCAGCACCGTCATGACGACGGGCACGGTCAGCGCCGTACGGAAGGCGGAGAGTCCGGCCTCGGGTCCGGAACCGCTGGAGTCGCCCGCCGCAAGGCCCTAGACCGCCGCCAGGTCGAGCCGAACTGGGTCGCCGCGTGCAGGGCCCGCCCGCCAGGCCCTGCTCGGACGCGGCTCCCCCCCGTCGCCACGATCGTCAGCGGCCCGTACGCCGACGCGAATGCCGTGCCCGCGATGATCAGCGTCCGGAGCATCGCCAGGTAGGACCAGCAGGACCAGTTCGTGCCGGCCGGCAGGAAAGGGCCCTGGGCGGTGTGAGCGGGGCAGCGGGGCCGCTGTCAGTGGTCACCGCTATAAGTGACGGTATGACACCCGTGCACTGGAAAGTCGTGATCGACGCCGAGGACCCGCACGCCCAGGCCGACTTCTGGGCCGCCGCACTGCGCTACGAGACCGAGGACAACGACGCCCTGATCCAGCGGCTGCTGGAGCTCGGCGCGCTGCCGCGCGAGGCCGTCGTCGAGTACCACGCCCGCCTGGCCTTCCGGGACCTGGTCGCCGTACGGCATCCGGACGACCCGTACGACAAGGACAGCGGCACCGGGCTCGGACGGCGGCTGCTGTTCCAGCGCGTACCGGAGCCGAAGACCGTCAAGAACCGGCTCCACCTCGACCTGCACCCCGGGGAGGGCAGCCGCTCCGCCGAGGTGGAGAGGCTGACGGGGCTCGGGGCGACAGTGCTGCGCGAGGTGAGCGAGCCGTCGGGGGCGTGGGTGGTCATGGCGGATCCGGAGGGGAACGAATTCTGCGTCCACTGATCCCCTGCCATCCGGTGACCCCCTGCGCTCCGGTATACGAACTCCCCTGACCGGATTCCGCTCTTGACGGAGAGTCAACCTCAGCTTCACCATCCAGGCACCCATTCGCTGTGGAATCCCTGTGACTCCAGGGGTTCCCACGGAATTCGGAGCCCCCCACATGAAGCTCTCGGTTCCCGGACGCGTCACGGCCGCCGCCGTCGTCGCGACCGTCTCTCTCCTGGCCGGCGGATCCATAGCGGGCGCGGCCCCCGCGGGACAGCCCGTGGTGGCCGCGGCCCCGGACATCCCGGTGGCCAACGTGAAGGCGCATCTGACCCAGCTCCAGTCCATCGCCACCGCCAACGGCGGCAACCGCGCGCACGGCCGCACGGGCTACAAGGCCTCCCTCGACTATGTGAAGGCCAAGCTGGACGCCGCCGGATTCACCACGACCGTCCAGCAGTTCACGTCCTCCGGCCGCACCGGCTACAACCTGATCGCGGACTGGCCCGGCGGCGACACCAACCAGGTCGTCATGTCCGGCTCGCACCTCGACAGCGTGACGGCGGGCGCGGGCATCAACGACAACGGCTCCGGTTCCGCGGCGATCCTGGAGACCGCGCTCGCGGTGTCCCGGGCCGGCTACCACCCCACCAAGCACCTGCGGTTCGCGTGGTGGGGCGCGGAGGAACTGGGCATGGTCGGCTCCCGCTACTACGTCAACCGCCTGGCCACCACGGACCGTTCACGGATCAGCGGGTATCTCAACTTCGACATGATCGGCTCGCCGAACCCCGGCTACTTCGTCTACGACGACGACCCTGCCATCGAGAAGACCTTCAAGGCGTACTACGCCGGCCTCGGCGTCCCGACCGAGATCGAGACCGAGGGCGACGGCCGCTCCGACCACGCGCCGTTCAAGAACGCGGGCGTACCGGTGGGCGGTCTGTTCAGCGGCGCCGACTACGTCAAGACGGCGGCGCAGGCGGCCAAGTGGGGCGGCACCTCGGGGCTGGCCTTCGACCGCTGCTACCACTCCTCGTGCGACACCTCGGCCAACATCGACGACACGGCCCTGGACCGCAACAGCGACGCGGTGGCGTACGCGGTGTGGGAGCTGTCGCGGTAACGGCCCTCCTCCGGGTTACTGGTCGGCCTTCCGGGCGCGTTCCGCGAGGCGGAGCATCCTGGTGCGGGCCGACTCCAGCTTGTCGGGGTCCTCGGCCGCCGGACCCTCTCCGGCGGCCAGGTCCGTCCACAGGGTGAGCAGCTCGCGCCCGAGAGCCAGGCCCCGCAGCGGATCCCGTACGGCCTTCCACGCGGTGGCCGCGCTCTGCACGTTGCCGTAGGCCGCCTCGGCGTCCCCGGCGCGGTGGTGGATGCCGGCCAGGTCGAGGGAGATCTCCGCGGCCTGGACCGGCTCGCCGCCCAAGTAGGCGATGTAGGCGGCGAGTTCACGCACCCGCAGCACGTCGGGATGCTCGGCGCCCAGGGTCTCGGAGGCCTCGCCGACCGCCTGCTCCGCCAACGCGGCGGCAGCGTCCGTCCGTCCCTCCCGCACGGCCTCGCTGATCCGCCCGACCGGCTCCGCGAGCACCGCGCCCTCGTCGATCACCAGCCCCTCTCCCAGAACGGCCTCGGCGACGGCGTCGAACCCCCGCACGGGCGTCGGCTTGGGGCCGGGGTCGTCCAGGAGGGGGACCGGGTCGATGAGGGGGGCGGCGGCCCGCGGGGCGGGCGCGGCCGACGGAAGCGGCTGGGGCGCGACGGCGGCGAAACCGGCCGTCGGCAGGGGCAGGGGCTGCGGGTCGGGAACGGGGTCGGCGGTCGATCGTGGGGCCGGAGCCGGTACGGCGTCGGACGGCGGCGGGACAGGGCCGGTCTGTGGCAGGGGCCCGGGTGCGTAGGCGAGGTCGGTCGGGGACGGCGGGGACGGGGTGGCGGCCGGGCTCGCGTCCATCACGGGGGGCGGGCCGAACTCGCCCGTCGGGGGTACGACCGTCCCGGGGGCCTGCGCCGGAGCCGGGCCGGTGGAGCGGGTGTCCGGAAGCCGGCGCAGGACCTGGGTCGGGGACGGTTCGGCGTCCGTCGGGTGCGGCTCGGGCAGGTCGCTCGGCCGGAACGTGGGGGCCGGGTCCCGCGCGGGCTCGTCGAGTTGCCGCAGGAGCTGCGTGGGCCCCTCGTGCGGGGCGGAGGCCGCAGGCGGCCAGGACTGCTCCGCGGGCTGCTCCCCGGCGCCGGACGGCGACGGCCGGTCTCCCTGCTCGGGTGCCGGCCCCCCGAACGCTCCCCGCTCGGCGGCCCGGTTCCGGTCCGCCGCCTCCGGCGGAGTCATCCGTACCGGCTCCCCGATGAAGCGGCTGGCGCCGTCCGTCGCGACTTCCAGGGGGACCACGTAGCCGATGCGGGCGTCGTGGATCGTGGCGTGGACGGGGTGGCCGCCGGTGCGGGCGAGGTGCTGGAGGTGGGTCAGGACGGTCTGGTGGAGTTCCTCGCCGGGTGACGCGGTGACCGCTGTTCCGGCCACCGTCGCGGACTCACCCGTCAGGGGGACGCGGACGTCGATCGGGGTCGTCCCCCGCTGCTGGTCCCGCTTCTTGTCGCGGCTGAGTCGAGACATCTCATCCTTCACGGTCGTGCACGTACTGTCGAGTCTCTCCGCTCGCCCCCGGTTCTCACGTCACCGTGATGTCACAGGCCTGTTCCAGGAGGGGGAGGGCGGGTGGGATGACAGGGTCGGGGCGCGGGCATGCGGACCGACGTGCGGCGAGAGGCGGAGAGCGTGCAGCAGGGGCCGGAGATCTGGATCCGCGGGCCGGTGGCCCCGACCGGGAGGCGGTTCGCGTGGGTCGGCACGCACGGCGGAGCCGGCGTCTCCACCCTGGCCGCCGTCTACGGCGGTCACGACAGTGGACGCGACTGGCCGGGGCCCGGTGCCCCCGCCTCCGTCCTGCTCGTCGCCCGTACGCATGCCGCCGGGCTGCTCGCCGCCCGCCGCACCCTGGAGCTCTTCCGGCGCGGGGAGCACCCGCCGGGGCTCGACCTCGACGCCGTGGTGCTCGTCGCGGACGCTCCCGGCCGGCTCCCGCGCCCGCTCGCCCGGCAGGTCAAGGAGATCGAGTCCACGGTCGACGTGTACCGGGTGCCCTGGGTCCCCGCGTGGCGCCTCGGCGATCCGGACGGGACGCCTCCACGCGGGACCGAGGCACTCGTCCGGCTCACCCGGGCCACCGCCGCTCCATGACGGCGACCGCAGCCCTCTCCGCCGTGGACCTGGCGTCAGCGGTCCGTTCGCGCTCGCTGCGGGCCGTCGACGTCGTCGCCCGCGCCCTGGAGCGGATCCGGAGCGTGGATCCCGAACTGTGCGCCTTCGCCGAGGTGTGGGAGGAGGAGGGGCTGCGCCGGGCACGCGAGATCGATCTCCGCGTCGAGTCGGGTGAGCGGCCGCCGCTCGCCGGGGTGCCGATCGGGGTGAAGGGGCGTCACGGGCTGCGCGGTGCGGCGGCGCTCCTCGCGGCCGGGTGCGTACCCGTCGGCGCGACCTCCGTGCCCGGTCCCGGAACTCTCTGGCAGACCTGGGGGCTCGGCGCCCACGGCCGTACCGTCAACCCCTGGCGCGCCGACCGCACCCCGGGCGGGTCCTCGGCGGGCTCCGCGGCCGCGGTGGCCGCGGGACTCGTCCCGATGGCGACGGGGAGCGACGGGGCGGGGTCGGTACGGATCCCGGCGGCGTGGTGCGGCGTGATCGGCCTCAAGACCACGAATCCCGGCCACGGCCGCACCGGTACCGGCCTCACCGCCCCCGGCATCCTCGTCCGCCACGCCTGTGACGCGGCCGCCTACTGGCACGCGGTCTCCGGTACCGAGCCGCCCCACGCCCCTGCCGTCCCTGTCCCCGTCCCCGTCCCCGTCCCCGTCCAGTGGTCCCCCGATCTCGGCTTCGCCGACCCCGCCCCCGGGATCGTCCGGATCGCCCGCGCGGCGGTGGCGCGGCTGGCCGACGCCGGTGTCCTACGGCTCGTCCGGCCCCTCGCCCCGCCGCGCCTGCGCGACCCGGCCACCGCCTGGCTCGCGCTGCGCACCCCGGGGGCCGATCTGCGGGACGCCGAGCGGATCCGGGCCGCCAACGACCGTCTCCTCGACGAGATCTTCGCCGACGCCGATCTGCTGCTGACGCCCACGACCCCCTGCCCGCCGCACGGTCACGAAGGCCCGGGTGAGCGCTACTCCACCGCTCTCACCTGGGCCTTCAACCTCAGCGGGCACCCGGCGCTCAGCCTCCCGGCGGGCCTTGGCCCCGACGGCTGCCCGGTCGGACTCCAGCTCGTGGCCCGGCACGGCGGCGAGGCGCTGCTGCTGGAGGTGGCACGGGCGGCACAGGCATCCGCCTGAGACACCAAGCACCCAGGCACGGTACCCGGGCACCCCCTGGACAGTTACTTGCACGCACATATAATGCATGTGCGAGTAATTACCGTACGCCGATCAGCCTGGAGCTCTCCATGACGCGACGTTTCCTGTTCGTGCTCGGCAGCAGCCGCAGCGACGGCAACACCGAACTGCTGGCCCGCCGGGCCGCCGAACAACTGCCTCCGGACGTCGAGCAGCAGTGGATCGACCTCGCGGAGCATCCACTGCCCGACTTCGAAGATCTGCGGCACGACACGGACCACGTGCGTCCGACGATCGGTCAGACGGCGCTGCTCTTCGACGCGACGCTCGCGGCGACGGACATCGTGATCGCCTCCCCGCTGTACTGGTACTCGGTCTCCGCGCACGTCAAGCGCTACCTCGACTACTGGTCGGGCTGGCTGCGCACGCCGGGTGCCGAGTTCAAGGCGACCATGGCGGGGCGCACGCTGTGGGGTGTCACCGCGCTGGCGCACGAGGAGTTCGAGGTCGCCGCCCCGCTGATCGGCACCCTGAACAACTCGGCCGCGTACATGGGGATGCGTTTCGGCGGGGTGCTCCTCGGCAACGGCAGCAAGCCCGGTGACGTGCTGCGGGACACCGACGCGCTCGCCCGGGCGAAGACCTTCTTCGACCAGGAGGCCCCACTCGCGCGGTTCCCCTACGAGCTGGTCACGTTGTGATGTCCTTCGCCAGGAACCTCGCCCACGCCGCCGAGCCGAACACCGCCGCGTACAGCGCCTGGAGGCCGAGGTTCTTCACCAGGTCGTCCCAGTAGACCGGCTCCCGCATGAGGTCGGCGAAGGACAGCCAGTAGTGGGAGAAGAAGTACGGCTGGAGCGCGTGCAGTTGGGGAATCTGGTCGAGGATCTGGACCGTGATCAGCAGGCCCACCGTCGTCGCCATCGCCGCGATGCCGCTGTTCGTGAGCGTCGAGACGAACAGGCCCAGGGCCGCCACGCCGGTCAGTGACGCGGCCACCACCAGGGCGATCAGCAGGGCTCTGCCCAGTCCCTCCGCGAAGGTGATCTGAGTGCCGGAGATCGTCGTCAGGTCGCCGAGCGGGAACAGGACGGCCCCCACCGTCAGCGCCGAGACGGCGACCACGAGGGTGGCGACCAGGCAGAACGTCATCACCGTCGCGTACTTGGTCAGGAGCAGCCGAGTGCGGCCCGCGGGGGCGACCAGGAGGTAGCGGAGGGTGCCGGCGTTGGCCTCCCCCGCGATCGCGTCGCCCGCGATGACGCCGATGGACATCGGAAGGAAGAAGGGGAGGGTCGCGGCGAGGGCGGTGAAGACCAGGAAGAGGCCGTTGTTGGTGATCTGGGAGATGAAGGCGGGGCCGCCACCGCCGCCGGTGGTCGAGGAGCCGTCACCGGTTTCGATCTTCACCGCGATGCCCACGAGGATCGGGACCGCCGCGAGGACGGCGAGCAGGGCCAGGGTGCGCCAGCGGCGGAACGTGGTGTGGAGTTCGTTGCGGAAGAGGGTGCCGTAGAAGGTCGTACGGCGGCTCGCGGGTTGTGGGGGCTGGTCGCGCCCGCGCGGCGGTAGCCGCACATCCGAAACAGCCCCGCGCCCCTTCACGTCAGCCTGCGACATCGAAGCCCTCCCCTGTCAGGGCCACGAAAGCGTCCTCCAGAGAGGCCCTCTCCACTCCGAAGCCGCGCACCCTCACCCCCGCCGTCACCAACGCCATGGTGATGTCCGCCAGTTCCCCGTCGGGTGGGTCGGCGGTGACCCGGTCCTCGGCCACGACCACATCGCCGGCCCCTTGCTCCTTCAGCACCCTCGCCGCATCCGCCGGGTCCGGAGTCGTCACCACCAACCTGCCCCTCGTCCCAGCCGCCAGGTCCGCCACCAACCCCTGGGTGATCAGGCGGCCCTGGGCCATCACCGCCGCGTGGGTGCAGACCTGTTCGATCTCGTCGAGGAGGTGGGAGGAGAGGAAGACGGTCGTGCCGTCGGAGGCCAGCTCCCTCACCAGGGAGCGGATCTCGCGCATGCCCTGCGGGTCCAGGCCGTTGGTCGGTTCGTCCAGGACCAGGAGTCTGCGGGGCTGGAGGAGGGCCGCGGCCAGGCCGAGGCGCTGTTTCATGCCCAGCGAGTACGCCTTCGCCTTCTTGCCGGCGGCGGCCGCCAGGCCCACCCGGTCCAGGGCGGCCGCCACGCGCGTGTTCCGGGTGCGGGGGTCGGCGGTCGGGTCCGCGGCGTCGTAGCGGACGAGGTTGTCGCGGCCGGAGAGGAAGCCGTACAGGGCCGGGCCCTCGATGAGCGCGCCGACGTGCGGGAGTACGGTCCGGGCGGCGCGCGGCATGGGGCGGCCCAGGACGCGCGCGGTGCCGGAGGTCGGTTCGATGAGGCCCATCAGCATGCGGATGGTGGTGGTCTTGCCGGAGCCGTTCGGGCCGAGGAAGCCGAAGACGCTGCCCGCCGGGACGGTCAGGTCGAGACCGTCCACGGCGAGCTGTCCGCCGCGGTAGCGCTTGGTGAGGGCACGGGTGCGGATGACGCTCTCATCCCCGCTCTCGTCCCCGCCCGCGTCACCACCTGCGCCGTCGCCCGACCCCTCCGGGTCCGGGTCCGTGGCGGACGGCTGGTCCATCGGCTCCCTCGATTCGTCGTGCCCGCTCGGGACTACTTCGCCGCGTCGGCCGCCTTCACCAGCGCGTCCTTGGTGACCGCGCCGACGTACACCTTGCCGTCGTCGGTGATCAGGGCGTTGATCAGGCGGGTCTTGAAGACGGTGCCCTTCCCGAAGCCGCCGGAGACCTTGTCGCCGAGCGAGTCCAGGAAGCCGCCCATGTCACCGCCGACCTCGGAGCCGGACGGGACGCCCTGGCCGCCGGTGTCGAAGGTGGCGATGGAGTCCCAGCCGTCCCCGATGACGTTCAGGCCCTCGGGGCCGTTCTTGCCGAACTCGTCGGCGGCGCCCTTGCCGAGGTCCTTGGAGGGACCCTTGCCGGGGTGCTCCGCGTGCCCGGATGCCTTGGGCGCGTCCCCCTCCTCGACCTTCGCGCCCTTCGGCGGGGTGAAGTCGAAGGTGGCGGCGGCCGGCTTGGCGAAGCTGACCTGGGTGAAGCCCGCGTCCACGACGGCGGAACCGCCGCTGGCCGGTGTCAGCGTGAACTTCAGCGGCAGACCGGTCTTCGAGTCCACGGCCACGGTGATCTGACCGACCGTGGAGCCTTCGTCCTTGGGCTTGATGACCAGGCGGTAGGCGTCCCGGCCCGCGACCTGCGCGGTGCCCTCCACCGTCACCGACGTGGTCTTGTCGGCGGCCTTGAGGGCGTCCTGGGCGAGGTCCTTGGGCGTGGCCGGGAGCTCTTCCTTCTGCTTCCCCTCGCTCCCGGAGGCCGTGGTGTGGAAGACGGAGTTGGACTTGCTGTCGTACCCCCAGACGTCCTTGCCGTTGTGGATGAGGCTGTACTCGGCCGCGTTCTCCAGCAGCGAGACCTTCTGCCTGTCCTCGCCGTCCGCCGCGACGCGCAGCGTGTGCGTGCCGGAGGCGAGTTCGGTGAGCTTGGTGGTGGGGTCGGCGGACGAGTCGCCCGATCCGGAGGGTCCGGCGGCGGAGCCGAGCGAGCTCTCCAGGCCGCCGAGGTCCGGCAGACCGAGATCCGTGGTGATCTTCACGGTGCCGGAGAGCTGCTGCACGTCCGACGCGGCGATCTTCTCGATGAGTTCCTGTGCGCTGATCTTCGGCAGGTCGGGGTCGCCGGAGTCGGCGAGCGCCGGGACGAGCCCGATGGTCGCCGCCGCGATCCCCACCACCGTGGCCGGCACGACGTACCGCGCGGCCTTGCGCCGACGCGCGGAACGCAGCTCTTCGGCGTCCGCGGCGGTCACGCTGTCGTCGGATTCGTACGGTGCCATGTGTGCCTTACCTCCGTCGTCGGCGGCGGCTGTCAACTCCCGTGCGTCCACCTGTAGCCGCCATTCTCACCCGAATCGGTGAGGAGTGGTGTTTTCCGTGATGTCCATCTGACCAAATCGGCCATGAGCATGCGTCAGCCCTCGGGGCCAACTCCACGTACACCTGGGGTATGACACGACATGCCGACGCCCCCTACAACCCGTAGGGGGCGTCACTGCTCGGGACCGGCCGGACCTGCCCGACCGGACCTGGGGCTGTCACGAAGGTGGCCTCTGCCGCGCGACGCCCGGCGCGCTCCCCCAGAGGGGGCACCCCCACTCGCCGCACCGCCCGAAAGCCCGACTGCGCCCAGTACGAGGGCTTCGGGGCGGCACTCCCCCAGCCTCCGGCCGGCGACCCCCAGAGCACGCACCGAACGCCGCGCGGCCGCCCTCCGGGCGACGAGGCCACTTTCGCCAACGGGCTCTAGCCCGCCCGGTGGACCACCGCGTCGCACAGCTCCATCAGCGCCGCCCGCGCGCCGCACTCCCGCAGCGGGGCCAGGGCCGCGCGCGCGTCCTCCGCGTAGCGCACGGTGTCCCGGCGGGCCTGCTCCAGCGCGGGATGGGTGCGCAGGGCGGCCAGTGCCTCCGCGTGCCGGTCGTCGTCCGTGAGGTCGGAGTCGAGGAGCTCGCACAGGGCGATGTCCTCGGCCAGGCCGAGCCGGGCGGCGCGCTCCCGCAGCCGCAGGACCGGCATCGTGGGGATGCCCTCGCGCAGGTCCGTGCCCGGCGTCTTGCCGGACTCGTGGGAGTCGGAGGCGATGTCCAGGACGTCGTCGGCGAGCTGGAAGGCGACGCCGAGGCGCTCGCCGTACTGGGTCAGGACGTCCACGACCCTCTCGTCGGCACCGGACATCATCGCCCCGAAGCGGCACGAGACCGCGACCAGCGAGCCCGTCTTGCCGCCGAGCACGTCGAGGTAGTGCTCGACCGGGTCGCGGCCGTCCTGCGGGCCGGCCGTCTCCAGGATCTGGCCGGTGACCAGGCGCTCGAACGCCTCGGACTGCACCCGGACCGCCTCGGGCCCGAGGTCGGCCAGGATGTGCGAGGCCCGGGCGAACAGGAAGTCACCGGTCAGCACGGCCACCGAATTGCCCCAGCGGGTGTTGGCGCTGTCGACGCCCCGCCGGACCTCGGCCTCGTCCATGACGTCGTCGTGGTACAGCGTCGCGAGGTGGGTCAGCTCCACCACCACGGCCGACGGCACCACGCCCGGCGCATAGGGGTCGCCGAACTGGGCGGCGAGCATCACCAGCAACGGCCGGAAGCGCTTTCCACCCGCCCGCACCAGATGCTGGGCGGCCTCCGTGATGAAGGGGACCTCGCTCTTGGTGGCCTCGAGCAGTCCCTCCTCGACAGCCGTCATTCCGGCCTGGACATCGGCTTCCAGAGCCTGGTCCCGCACGCTCAGCCCGAACGGCCCGACGACGGTCACGAGGGGTCTCCTGTCTGCTGGTGTCTACTGGCGGTTACGCGGAATGTCGATAGGTCGCTGCCATCACTCAAGTCAGCGTATCCGGTCACCTTTGGATCACCGATAGCGCCCGCCCCGTCCATGCCAGGCGGTATCGGATCACGACCGGTATGTTTTTGATCACCTGAAAAGAATGGATATCAATCGATTTGTAGGGAAGTAGTCGCCCTCGTCGTGACACCCGGCGCACTGAGACCGACGGGACCCCACCGATGCGCATCCGTACGTCCTTCCCCTACGAGACGGTGCACGACGACGTCCGCATCCCGCTCCCGGACGGGACACTCCTGTACGCACGCGTGTGGCGACCCCTCACCCAGGAACCGGTACCCGCGATCCTCGAATACCTGCCGTACCGCCTCACCGACTGGACCGCGCCCCGCGACGGGCAGCGCCACCCCTGGTACGCGGGCCACGGCTACGCCTCGGTCCGGGTCGACGTGCGCGGGCACGGCAACAGCGAGGGCCTGCCGGGTGACGCGCACTCGGCGGCCGAACTCGCCGACGGGGTCGAGGTCGTCGACTGGCTGGCCGCGCAGCCCTGGTGCGACGGCTGGGTCGGCATGTTCGGCATCTCCTGGGGCGGCTTCGACTCCCTCCGGATCGCGGCCCTCGCACCCGAACCGCTCAAGGCGGTCGTCACCGTCTGCTGCACCGACGACCGCTACGACAACGACGCGTACTACAGGGGAGGTTCCGTCCTCGCGGCCGACATGCACGCGTGGGCGGCGACGATGCTGGCCTTCGTCGCCCGGCCGCCGGATCCCCTCCATGTCGGTGACGCCTGGCGGGAGATGTGGCTCGCGCGCCTCGACGCGGTCGAACCGTTCGTCCACACCTGGCTCGGCCACCAGACCCGCGACGACTACTGGCGCCACGGCAGCGTCCGCGAGGACGAGGACTACGACGCGATCGGCGCGGCCGTCCTCGCGGTCGGCGGCTGGCACGACCCGTACCGCGACACGGTCCTGCGGCTCGTCGAGCACCTGCCGGCCGACCGGGTACGGGGGATCGTCGGCCCCTGGTCGCACCAGTACCCGGACCGCGGCCTGCCGCCCGGCCCGGCGATCGGCTTCCTCCAGGAGACCCTTCGCTGGTGGGACCAGCACCTCAAGGGCATCGACACCGGCGTCATGAGGGAACCCCTCCTGAGGGCCTACGTCAGCGACTCCCACCCCCCGGCCACCGTCCTCGACACCCTGCCCGGCCGCTGGGTCGGCGAGCCGTCCTGGCCCTCCCCCCACGTGACGACGGTGGCGTACGGCCTTCAGGGCGCCCCCGTCCTGGTCCGCTCCCCGCAGCACACGGGCGTGGACGCCGGCCGTTTCCGCCCTCTCGGGAACGACGCCGACCTGCCGCCGGATCAGCGGGAGGAGGACGCCCGTTCGGCCTGTTTCGAGTTCGCGACGGGCGAGGAGACGTGGGTCCTCGGGCGGCCGCGGGTGCGGCTCAGGGTGACCTCGGAGGTGTCGCGCGGGCAGATCGCCGCGCGGCTCTGCGATGTCGCCCCGGACGGGTCGTCGACGCTCGTCACGCGAGGGGTGCTGAACCTCTCGGCCCGCCATGGACGGGACCGGGTAGTGCCCTGGGAGCCAGGGGCCACACAGGAGGTGGCCTTCGAGCTGAACGGCATCGGGCACGCCTTCCCGCCCGGTCACCGCATCCGGCTCGCCGTCTCCTCCGCGTACTGGCCGTGGATCTGGCCGCAGCCCGGCTCGCAGGCCGGATTCACCCTGGAGCCGGCGGGCAGTTTCCTCGAACTGCCGGTACGCGCGCGGGAATCGGCCTCGGACATCGCCTTCGAGGAGCCGGAGCAGTCGGCGCCGCTCGGGGTCACCCGCGGCGTAGCCGCTGACGGATGGAGCCCCGCCACCCTGGACGAACCCCGCCCGGAGCGCCTGGTCGTCCGTGACGTGGCCAAGGGCGAGTGGCGTCTGGAGGTCGACCCCAGGTACGGCGGCACGCGCGTGTACCCCGACGGGCTGGAGATCACCGAGGACGCGCTGGAGACGTACACGATCGACGAGCAGGACCCTCTGTCCGCCCGCACCCGCTCGGACTTGACGATCCGGCTGCACCGCCCCGAGCTCGCCTGGGACACCACCGTCCGCACCCGCTCGGAGATCACCTGCGACGGGACGGACTTCCACACCTCGGACGAGGTCGTGTGCACCGCCGGCGACGAGGTGGTCTTCCATCGGACGTGGGAGAAGCGGATCCCACGCACGGCCGGTTGAACACGAGTTGGGCATTCCTGACCGTTTTACCCCTCTTGCGCTTGGCTGTGACTTGGCCCACGCGGACGAACGGATCGGCGAACATCCGGAATCTGTCGATCCACCTTTCGCCGTGCGCGAGTTGAGGCTTGGCGAACGCAAAGGATCAAGTGCCTCAAATGCCTCTTACCAAGGTCAATAGGCATCGCATGTGAATTCGCCACTTGTTCCGGACATGTGCTCTCGCATACGTTCCCGGCCTGTCGGGCGGCCGCCGAATCCTGCCACCGCCCGCTACACCCACCGAGAACCACGGCAGGAGCGGGGGAACCAGGTAAGTCGCCGGGCCGGATGTCTTCGGACATACCGGTACGGCTTGGGGTGAAGTCGCGCTTTTCGCAAGCGTGGCCGGGCAGCTCCCGCCCGAACCCGACAGCTCACCTCGCAGGCGACGGAGAGGAACTTCGCCATGCCCGCTGCCGCTCAGCACCGCCGTCCCGTTACCAGCCGTCTCGTCCGCAGGCTCGCCGTCGCCGGTACGGGCGTCGCCGTCCTCGCGCTCCCGCTCATCGGCGCGACCAGCGCGTCCGCGGCCACCCCGACCGTGCAGACCGCGACCACGCTCGGCTACTCCAACACCCTCGACGGCTGGATCCGGGCCTCCCTCGCCGTCATGGCGGAGCACGGCATCCCCGGCTCCTACGACGGCATCTACCGCAACGTCATCCGTGAGTCCTCCGGCAACCCCTACGCCATCAACCTCTGGGACTCCAACGCGGCCGCCGGCACGCCCTCCAAGGGCCTGCTCCAGGTGATCGACCCGACCTTCAACGCGTACCACGTGGCCAACACCTCGTGGGACCCGTACGACCCGGTCGCGAACATCACCGCGGCCTGCAACTACGCGGCGCAGCGGTACGGGTCCATCGACAACGTGTTTGGCGCGTACTAGGAACTACGCCTGGCTGAACAGTCTTTCGAGGACGACGGCGATGCCGTCGTCCTCGTTCGACAGGGTCACCTCGTCGGCCACGGCCTTGAGTTCGGGGTGGGCGTTGGCCATCGCCACACCACGGGCCGCCCAGTCGAACATCGGGATGTCGTTGGGCATGTCCCCGAAGGCGATCGTCACCTCGGGCCCGAGTCCCAGGTGTTCGGCGGCCAGCGCGAGGCCGGTCGCCTTGGTGATGCCGCATGGCTGGAGTTCGACGGTCCCGGGGCCCGACATGGTGACCGTCGCCAGCGAACCCACCACCGACCGCGCCGTGACCGCCAACTCGTCGTCGGACAGGTAGGGGTGGCGCAGCAGCACCTTGCTGATCGGCTCGCACCACAGGTCGTCGCGCCGGCCGACCCGCACCGCGGGCAGGGTCGGATGGGGCATCAGGTAGCCCGGTTCGATGAGCGTGAGTCCGTCGACTCCGTCCTGGTCCACGGCCGCGTACACCTGCCCGACCTCGGCCTCGATCTTGCCCAGCGCGGTCTCGGCCAGCTCCCGGTCCAAGGTCACCGACCAGAGCAGACGGTCCGCGCCGGCGTCGTACACCTGCGCGCCCTGTCCGCACACCGCGAGCCCCGTGCTGCCGAGGTCGTCGAGCAGCGGCCGCACTCTGGGCGCCGGCCGGCCCGTCACGACGAGATGCCGGGCCCCACCCGCGGCCACCCGTGCGAGCGCGGCCAACGACCGGTCGGAGAGGGTGTCGTCGGTCCGCAGCAGCGTTCCGTCCAGGTCAGTGGCGATCAGTGAATATGCGGAAGAGGCGGCCATGATCAGAGAATACGGATGGTTGGCCCCTCCGACTCGACGCGAACCGGACGGCTGCTGCTTTCACATGCGTTGACGGCGGTTCCGGTTCCGGGGTGCGGCGGTCACGCGCTGGTACGGCACGGCCCCGGCCGACGGACCCTGCCGGGCGCGGCCCGAAACCCTCGGCCGGTCGCGGGCGTTCACCACCACCGGCGGACCCTTGTGAAGGCCGCGAGCCTCCCGCTCTCCGGCGGCGGCCTCCCGGCCTCCCCACGAGCCGACGGGTGGTCTTGGCCGAGGACTTCGACGGTGGGCCAAAGTGGCCGGTGCCGCTCGCGCTTCACCGGCTGCGGCGCCGCCGGCCTGACCGGCCGCATAGGCCACCTGACCGGCCGCCGAGACCGCCATGCGCGCCGTCGCGTTCGCCGCCGCGGAGACCGCTGTACCCCCGCGCCCGGGCCGCCCCTCGGCGCTTCCCGCGGAGCGCTACGCCGAGTCCCGGACCACCAGTTCCGTCGGGAGGATCACTCCGGCCGTGTCCTCGCCCGCGATCTGGGCGAGGAGCATGCGGACCATCTCGGCGCTGATGCGGTCGAAGGGCTGACGCATGGTGGTGAGGGCGGGGGCGATGGCGGTGGCCGCCGGGGAGTCGTCGAAGCCGCCGACAGCGATGTCATCGGGGACCGAGCGCCCGGCCTGCTGAAGGACGCCCACCACACCCAGGGCCATGAGGTCCGAGGCGACGAACACCGCGTCCAGGTCCGGGGCCTGGGCCAGCAGGCGGCGGGCCGCCCGTTCGCCGCCGCTGCGCCGGAAGTCGCCCTCGACGACGAGTGCCGGGTCGTAGGGCAGGCCCGCCTCGGCGAGCATGTCCCGGTAGCCGGCCAGCCGGTCGGGGCCGCCCGGCATGTCCAGCGGCCCGGTGACCATGCCGACACGGCGACGGCCGCCGGCGAGGAGATGACGGACCATGTCCTGCGCGCCCTCCCGGTCGGCGGCGGCCACGTAACTCACCTTGGTCCCCCGCCCGATCGGCTTGCCGCAGACCACCAACGGGATCCCGGCGTCGTGCAGTTCTGCCGCGACCGGGTCACCGCTGTGGTTGGAGAGCAGCAGCACCCCGTCGACGTGGCCCGAGGTGATGTACCGGGTCAGCCGGCGCCGGTCGTCGTCGCTCTCGGCGAGCATCAGCAGCAGCGGGATGTCGTGCTGGGCGAGCCGCTCGGTGCAACCCCGCAGCAGGACGTTGAAGTTGGGGTCCTCGAAGAACTTCTCCTGCGGCTCGGTCAGCAGGAACGCCACCGAGTCCGACCGGCCCGTACTGAGGCTGCGGGCATGCCGGTTGACCACGTACCCGGTCTTCCTGACGGCGGCCTCGACCGCCCGCCGGGCGGCGGGCGAGACGTAGTGGCCGCCGTTCAGGAAGCGGGAGACGGTGCCCCGCGAGACGCCCGCCTCCCGGGCCACGTCGTGGATGGTCGGTGGCTTGCGGCGTCCGTTCGCGCTGGTGGTCATGTTCCTCGTTCGGAGACGTTCGTGAAGGGGAGCCCGGAGCCTCAGGCCTTGACCGAGCCGCTCATCAGGTCCAGGGACCAGAACCGCTGGATCACCAGGAAGAGCCCGATCAGCGGGACGATCGCCAGCAGACACCCGGTGATGACCAGGGTGTACAGGGCCGGTTGCGAGGCGCCCTGGGCGAGCAGCGTGTACAGGCCGAGGGTGATCGGGAACTTCTCGTCGTCGGCCAGCATGACGTAGGGCAGCAGGAAGTTGTTCCAGATGCCGACGAACTGGAAGAGGAACACCGTGATCAGCCCGGGCATCATCATCGGTACGGCGATCCGCGAGAAGATCCGCCACTCGCTCGCGCCGTCCATGCGGGCGGCCTCCATGAGTTCGGCGGGCACGGACGCGGCCGCGTAGATGCGGACCAGGTAGACGCCGTACGGCGACAGGATCGACGGCAGCAGCATCGCCCCGTACGAGTCGGCCATGCCGAGCTTCGACAGCAGCAGGTACTGCGGTACGGCCAGCACGATGGACGGCACCAGGACGCCGGCCAGGATCATCTTGAAGACTGCCTCACGGCCGCGGAAGCTGTAGCGGCCGAGCGCGTAGCCGCCGGCGGCGGAGACCGCGGCGGAGAGCAGGGCGCCGAGACCGGCGTAGAAGGCCGAGTTGGCCATCCACCGCCAGAAGATGCCGTCCCGGTAGGCGGTCAGGTCGCTGAGGTTCTGGAAGAAGCCGCCGCCGGGGGCGAAGGTGAAGGTGGAGAAGAGCTCCGACCGGTCCTTGGTCGCCGCGACGACCACCCAGGCGATGGGGATCAGGCAGTACAGCGCGCCGAGGATCAGCACGAGCGTGGGCACCCAGGCGGTGCGGCGCGCCTTCGTGGTGGTGCCGGCGGTGAGGGTGAGGGGGGTCATGCCCGGTCCTCCCGGGTGTAGCGGTCGGAGATGCGCAGCAGGGTGAAGGACAGGACGAACGTGGCCAGGGCCAGGACGACCGCGGTGGCGGAGGCGCCGTAGATGTCGGACTGGAGGAAGGCCTTGTCGTAGATGGCCATCAGGGGGCTCCACGAGCTGGGCAGGCCGTTGGTGAGCGGCTTGAGGGCCATCGGCTCGGTGAAGACCTGGAGGGTGGCGATCACCGAGAAGAAGAAAGTGAGCACCAGGGAGGGCATCACGATCGGGATCTTGATCTTCAGGGCGATGCCCAGGTCGGTCGCACCGTCGATCCTGGCCGCCTCGTAGATGTCCGGCGGGATCGCCCTGAGGGCGGTGTAGATGACGATCATGTTGAAGCCGGTGCCGCCCCAGACCGCGATGTTCGCGAAGGAGAGGTAGAGGTTGCCGCCGTCGAACAGGTCGGGCTGCGGGAGGCCGAACTTGTCCAGCAGGTAGTAGAAGGGGCTGACGTCCGGCAGGTACAGGAAGCCCCACATGAGGGCGGCGATGATGCCCGGCACCGCGTACGGCAGGAAGATCATCAGCCGGGCGAAGGGCGCGCTGCGCGCCTTGGGCGTGTCCAGCATCAGCGCGAACAGCAGCGCGAGGCCCAGCATGGTCGGGATGACGATGAGGCCGTAGCCGAAGGCGCGCAGGATGCTGTGGCCGAACTCGGAGTCCTTGAGGACGTCGGTGTAGTTGCCGAGGCCGTTCCACACCTGCTCGCGGGCGCCCTTGCCGAGTCCGATGCCCTTGACCCGGACCTTGTGCAGGCTCAGCCAGATCGCGTACCCGATGGGCACGACGGTGAAGGCCGCGAAGAGGGTGAGGGTGGGCACCAGGAACCAGTACGGTGCGCTGCGGCCACGGCGGCGGGGGCGGCTGGGGCGGACGGACTGGGCGGTGCCGGTGCCGTCCGCCAAGGGCCCGGCCTCGGTGAGGACGGAGCCCTTGAGCGGAGCGCTGGTCATGCCTCGGTCACCTCGAAACCCTGCTTCTTCATGTCGCCGAAGGTCTTCGACTGCATGGTGGCGAGGGCGGAGTCGAACTGGGTCTCCTTCTTCGCCTTGCTGGCCTTGCCGAAGGCGTCCTGGAAGGTGGTGTAGGCCGTGTTGACGTTGGGGCCCCAGGCCGCGGCGGCGGTGGTCGCGGCGATCTCACCGGCCGTGGTGTAGAAGTCCGCCTGGTTCGAGAAGAACTCCGGCGTGGTCAGGACGTCCCCGGACTGGCCCTTCGTGGCGGCCGGGTAGATCGCGACCTCCTTGACCAGGGCGGCCAGCGCCTCCGGGTCGGTGTTCAGCCAGGTGGCGAACTTGGCGGCGGCCTCGGCGTGCTTGGAGTCGGTGGAGACGCCGGTGGAGGAACCGCCCCAGCTGCCGGTGACGTTCTCGCCGGACTTCCACTGCGGCAGCGGGGCCATGCGCCACTTGCCCTTGGTGTCGGGCGCGGAGGAGACCAGCACACCGGGCGCCCAGACGGCGGAGACCCAGGCGAGGTGGGTGCCCTTGTTGAGGGCGTTGTTCCAGGCCGGGGTGTACATCGGCTGGTTGTCGATGACGCCCTCCTGCACGAGCCCGCCCCAGAACTCGGCGACCTGCTTGGTGGCCGCGTCGTCGATGCCGACGGTCCACTTGCCGGACGGGTCGACGGTCCACCACTTGCCGCCGGCCTGCTGGGAAAGGCCCGCGAACAGGCCGGGGTCGTTGGCGGAGAACGTGGTCAAGTAGGCGTCCGGGACGGCCTTCTTGGCGGCGCGGGCGGTCTCGGCGAACTCCGTCCAGGTCTTCGGGACGGTGAGGCCGTGCTTCTTGAAGAGGTCCTCGCGGTAGTAGAACATCAGCGGCCCGGCGTCCTGCGGGATCGCGTAGAGCGCGTCCGTGCCGAGGGTGACCATGCCCCACAGGCCCTCGGCGAACTGGGACTTGGTGTCACCGGCGTACTTGGTGATGTCGGCCAGGACGTCGTTGGAGACCAGGGTCGGCAGCGACTGGTACTCGACCTGGATGAGGTCGGGGGCGTTGCCGGCCTTCTTCGCGGTGATCAGCTTGGAGACGATCTCACCGCCGCTGGCCTGCTTGGACACGGTGACCGTGATGTCCGGGTTCTTCTTGTTCCAGATCGCGGCGACCTTCTCCATGTTCGGCGCCCACGACCAGTAGGTCAGCTTGACGGGCCCGCTGCTCTCGCCGGAGTCCTTGTCGTCGGAACCGCCACAGGCGGCGAGCGTGCCGGTGAGGCCGAGGGCTGCGGCCCCGGCAAGGATGGTGCGCCTGCTGATCTGGCGGCGGTTGATCGACATCTACATCTCCCCTGACTTGGAACCAGCCGGTCTCGAGACGTCGCGCGTTCGCGGCAACCGCCGTGGGGGGAGGTTCTGCGGACGTGGCCGAGAGGCTGTGCGCGAGGGCCGCGCGACTCTGTGATCGTGCACAGTAGAGAATTGTTTCGGCCCCTTGTCAATGGCGGGTGCGTGGGGTTACCTACTTGTTGCTCGCCGATGACAGGGGCGAGGTGAGCTGTGCACGATCACAGAAAATCAGGGGTTTTCTGTGATCGTCAGGCGTTACGCCGACTCCCCTCGCCCCGTTCTACGGACCCCCTCGGGCGGCGAACTGATCGCAGCGCCGGTATCTCCGTGACCGTTCATGAAAGGCCCCCTCCTGCAATGGGCCGCTGCCCGGGGCGGCCGCCATCACGGCGCGTTAAGGCAGGCCATGCGGGATCGCCGAGACCGCATACCCGTTCGCGCTGGAGAGCGAGGATGACGTCAACGACCCTGTACGACCCATCGCAGCTGACCGAGGGCATGCCGAACGGGCAGGGACTCGGCTACGGCTACCGGGTTTCATCGGCAGTGCATCGGTGTTCACGCCGGTGGTGAAGCCGATCTCGTGACTGTGGGGCGGAGCGCCACGGTGACATTCCGGCAGAGAGCCGGACGCTGCAACCCCGGGGTGAGGCAGGGAACGGATGTTCCCGGCGACATCGCGTGCCGCCTGTTCGTACGATCGCCGAATGCAGCTTCGGTATGCTTTCCGTTTGTACCCGGAGCCTGGTCAACGCGCCGCGTTGGCGCGGGCGTTCGGGTGTGCCCGTGTCGTGTTCAACGACCCGGTGCGCGCCCGTGAGAATGCCCGCGCGGCACAGCGGCCCTGTCCCAGCAGTTGATCACCCACGCCAAGAAGACCCCCGAACGTTCCTGGCTGGGCGAAGTCTCCTCGGTCGTCCTGCAGCAGGCTTTACGGGATGTGGAGGCCGCGTACCGGAACTTCTTCGCTTCGCTGAAGGGGGAGCGCAAGGGGAAGAGGGTGGGTGCGCCGCGGTTCAGGTCGCGCAAGGATGCCCGGCAGGCGATCCGGTTCACTGCGAACGCCCGCTGGAAGATCACCAGCGGTGGGCGGCTGACGCTGCCGAAGATCGGCGACGTGAAGGTGACGTGGTCGCGCGTCCTGCCCGCCGTGCCGTCCAGTGTCACGGTCATCCTGGACTCGGCGGGCCGGTACTTCGCCAGCTTCGTCATCGACACCGACCCCGACATTGACCGGGCCCGCTGGACGGAGCCGGACCTCGGGGCCGCGATCGGCATCGACCTGGGGCTGACTCACTCGCAGTCCTCTCCGACGGCACGAAGATCGACAGCCCCCGGTTTCTGTGCCGGGCGGAGAAGAAACTGAAGAAGGCCCAGCGGGAGCTCTCCCGCAAACAGAAGGGATCGAACAATCGGGCCAAAGCCCGTATGAGGGTCGCCCGCGCCCACACGGCTGTGGCCGATGCGCGCAAGGAGTTCCACCACCAGCTCTCCACGAAGTTGATCCGCGAGAACCAAGCGGTCGCGGTGGAGGATCTGGCGGTGTCGGTACTGGCGCGCACGACGCTGGCCAAGAGCGTGCACGACGCGGGCTGGGCCCAGTTCGTGACCATGCTGCAGTACAAGGCGCAGCGGTACGGACGGGCCTTCGTCAAGATCGGCCGGTTCGAGCCCACCAGCCAGACGTGCTCCGCCTGCGGCCACCGGGACGGGCCCAAGCCTCTGCAGGTGCGGGAATGGACCTGCCCCGTCTGCGACACCGTCCACGACCGGGACCACAATGCCGCGATCAACGTGAAACAGGCCGCTGGACTGGCGGTATCGGCCTGCGGAGCGCCGGTAAGACCAGAACCCGTTCTGGCACAGCGCGAAGAAACAGGAAGCCACGGAATCCTCGCCGAAAGCCATGTCGCGTAGCGGCACGGCTTTCGGCAGGGACGGCCAGAATCCTCGCCCTTCACTTCAGGGCGAGGAGCAAGTCAATGGGAGGGTCTGTGGACCCACCCCCACCCACCGCTCCCTACCTCCCGGCGCGGGCACCGGCTGGGACAGACGGACCTGTCCTTGGGCAACGCGTGGGAGAACCTGGCGCTGTTCGACTTCGAGGACAGGGCGCTGCGGGGGCTGCGGACGCTCGGGCGTTATCGGTCGTAGCCCCTCGGTGGCCGCTGCGGGGGTGTAGCCCGATACACCCCGCATAGACCAGGCAGCTCCCTCGTGGCCGCGGACCGGTGACGGAATCGTGGACGGCATCGAATCCCGCCCCGAGAAAGGGTTGGCCACAGCCATGCGCCGTAGCCTCACCATCGCCACCGCCCTGACCGCCGTCGCCCTCACCGCCGTCCTCGCCACCGGCTGCGACCCCGACGACGTGGACAACTCCCTGGACTGCGTGTCGAACGCCGACACGATCGCCGACAGCGTCAAGGCCATCCACGAGGCCGGCTGGGACGCGGTGAAAGACCCCTCGAAGACCGACGAGTCCATCGCCACGATCGACAAGAACGTCGACGAGATCAACAAGGCCCACGACGACTCGGCCGGCAGCAAGGTCGACAAGGCCGTCAAGGACCTCGACCAGGCGATCGAGGACTACAACAAGTCCATCCTCGACGGAGACGCCCACCCGGACACCGGCAGGATCGACGCGGCGGCCGACCGGCTGAAGGACGTCTGCACGTCGTGAGGCCGGCCGTGGGCGGCAGCAGGTGCCGGGCGCGTGTCTGCACCTCGTGAGGCTAGCCGTGGGCCGCCGCCAGGTGTCGGGCCAGCCTCGGGGAGGCGAACTCCGTGCCGCACACGAAGCGCATCACCGGGCCGTAGGACGCCGCCGCCGGCAGGCCCGTGAAGTACAGGCCCGGCACGGAGGAGACGTATCCGGCGCCGAGCCTGGGCGTGCCCCGGCTGACCGCGAGGGCGGCGCGCAGTTCATGGCCGAGGAAGTCCATCGCGGCGAGGTCGACGCGGTAGCCGGTGGCCGCGACGACGTGGTCGGCGTCGAGGCGGTCCATGGTGCCGCCATGGGTGCGGACCTCCAGGGTCGGACGGCCGCCGGCCGTGTCCGCCTTGAGGATCCGGTCCACCTCGGTGACCTGGACCTTGCCCTCGAAGCGGTCGCGCAGCCACCACGCGCCGAGCGGGCCGAGGACCCGCCGGACCAGGTAGTGGCGGGCGCCGGCCGGGAGCCGGCGGTAGGGGTGCGGGTAGTAGGTCAGGGCCCACAGCGACCAGGCGCGGCCGAAGGGCGACTCCGGGCGCAGCCTCGGCTGCTTCCACGGCGGGGCGCCGAAGTCCACACTGCCGCGTCCACGGGCGACCACCCTGACCTGGGCGCCCGCCTCCGCCGCGAGGGCGGCCGTCTCCAGCGCGGACTGGCCGGCGCCGACGACGATCAGCTCCTTGCCGGAGTACCGGCTGAGGTCGTGGTGCTGGGAGCTGTGGGAGACCGGACCGGTGGGGGCGGGGCCGTCGGGTGCGGCGGCGGACAGTTCCGGGGGCAGGTGGGAGAGCCCCGAGAGACCGGTGGCGACGACGACCGCCCGTGCGGTGAACGACTCCCCCGAGTCCAGCTTGAGCTGGAAGCCGCCCCGCTCGCTGCGGTCCACGGACACCACCCGCACCTGTTCCAGCTCGGGCACCAGCTTCTGCTGGAACCACTGGCCGTAGGCGATGAAGGTCTCCACGGGGATGATGTCCTCGTCGGTCACCAGCCGGCGGATGCCCGCCGCGTCGCAGTAGTCGACGAGGGTGTGCCCGGGCTGCGGCGCGTCCAGGTTGGAGGCGGCCGGGGTGGACTTGAGGAGCATGCCCGCGGGCATGTGGTCGCGCCAGCTGACCATGGGGTCGCCGAAGACGCGCACGGGGATGCCGCGCGCCCGCAGATGGGCCGCGGTCGACAGGCCGAAGGGCCCGGCGCCGATGACTGCTACCGGTTGGATCACGAAGTCCCTCCCCAGGACGTTCACTTCGTCACTTCGTGGTGGTTCCGCTGTTCGTGGAGCCGCTGTTCAACTGGTCGATCTGCCGCGGCGGTTGGTGCGCCACAGCTGGTAGAGATGCTTCGCGCCGGGCCGCACGAAGCGCCCGAGCATGGTGAGGAACGGCAGCGGGTCGTCACCCGCGAACCAGGCCAGTTCGGTCCCGCTCGGCCGCGCCGGCGCGTGCGGGGTCGTATAGCCGCTGCGGCGGTAGGCGAGCAGGGCGGGCAGGTCGATGTTCTCCACGACATAGCGGTGACCGGCCCGCTGTTCCCCCTCCGGGACGGCCCGCCCGGTCAGGTCCAGGTGCATGGCGCGGACGACGTCCACGCCCGACTCGCTCTCGAAGAGCCGGAACTGGGCGCCCATCCGGGGGTTGAAGTCGAGCAGTTTGTACTGACCGTCGCGCCGGTCGAAGCGCAGGTCGAGGTCGATGATGCCGGTGTAGCCGATCTGTTTGACGAAACGTGCGGCGAGGTCCGCGAGTTCCGGGTTGTCGACGACGTACGCGTTGGCCGTCATGCCCGCGTGCGGCGGCCAGGAGCGCACCTTGACGCCGGTGAACAGGGCCAGCGGGGTGGAGTTGTCGTCGAAGTAGGCGTGCACGATCCAGTCCTCCGCCTCCTTTCGCGGCAGGTACTCCTGGAGGATCACCCCGGGCCGCTCGCCCCAGTCACGGGCGAGGGCGAGCAGCCCTTCACGGGTGGCGATGCGCGTGGTGCCGCCCACCGCGGGCCTTCGGCGCCGTACGAACGCCTCGCGGTTCTTGGCCACCACCGGGAATCGGGCCGTCTCGGCGAAGGCCACGATCTCCTCGTACGACTGCGGGAAGGCGGCCCGCGGGCTCGCGATCCCGTGTTCCACGCACAGTTCGTGCAAGCCCTGTTTGCTGGCCAGCCGGCGGGTGAGGCCGGGCTCCACGCGCGGGAAGAGGAACCGGCCGAAGAGGTCGCTCTGGTGCTCGGCGATCAGGACCGCCGCCTCCTCGTCGGTCGGGACGAGGACCGCGGGGCGGCCGATGCGGCGCCCGATCCGGATCAGCCCCTCGACCAGCCGGCCGGGGTCCTCGGTTCCGGTCGTCGGCCAGACGAAGGCGCGGGTGAGGTACCGGGAGGCGGCCGCGGGCGTGTATCGGTCCTCCGTGATGGCGTACATGGGCACACCGAGGCGGCCCAGACTGCGGATCGCGCCGACTCCCCCGTGGTGCAGGGGGTAGTCGCCGAACTTGACGATCAAGGCCGGTACGTCACGGTCGACCTTGAACGGCACACTGCTCGCGCTTTTGGCCACAATCCCCCCACGCGTCCCCCCACGGACGCGACCCCACCCACCCCGTCCGTGCTCGCAAAGGACGCTAAGCCGGAATGGAAGCCTCCGACCGTCCCTTAACAGGACATTGCTAACTCTTTAGCCACATCGCCAACCCTTCAGACACTCCCGTGACCGGCGACTCGGCCGTAACGTGTGGCCCGACCACCCGGACCGCAACGTGTGCCGCGACCACCTGGTCAGCACGGCATGCGCGAGAGTGAGGCAGCACCCCATGCCCCCCTTCGACCTGCCCGAGGGCGACCCCTTCGGCCCGCACAACCTGCCGTACGGCGTCTTCTCGCCCTCGGGCTCGGCCGACCGGAGCGTCGGCGTCCGGCTCGGCGACCACGTCCTCGACGCGGGAGCCGCCGCCGCGGCCCTCGGCTCCCCGTACGTCTCCCTGCTCGCCCGGCCCTCCCTCGGCCCGCTTCTCGCCGCCGGCCGCACGGCCTGGTCGGACGTGCGGCGCGCGTTGACCGCGTGGGTGACGGTGCCGGCGCACCAGGAGGCGATCGCTGGCCTCTTCCACCCGCTGTCGTCGGTCGACCTCCACCTCCCCTTCGAGGTCGCGGACTACGTCGACTTCTACGCCTCCGAGAACCACGCGCGAAACGTCGGCCAGATCTTCCGCCCGGACGCGGCGGACTCCCTGACCCCCAACTGGAAGCACCTGCCGATCGGTTACCACGGCCGCTCGGGCACGGTGGTGGTCTCGGGCACGGACGTCGTACGGCCCTCGGGGCAGCGGAAGGCTCCCGCCGACGCGGCTCCCGTCTTCGGGCCGTCCGTGCGACTCGACATCGAGGCGGAGGTCGGCTTCGTGGTCGGGGTGCCGTCCGAGCTGGGCCGGCCGGTCGGGCTCGGCGACTTCCGGGAGCACGTCTTCGGACTGTGCCTGCTCAACGACTGGTCCGCGCGGGACATCCAGGCCTGGGAGTACGTCCCTCTCGGACCGTTCCTCGGCAAGTCCTTCGCCACGTCGGTGTCGGCGTGGATCACCCCGCTGGACGCGCTGGAGGAGGCGCGGGTGGCGCCGCCGGAGCGGACGCACGAGCTGCTGCCGTATCTGGACGACTCCGCCTCCGACGTGGAGCCGGGGGGCTACGACCTGCGGATCTCCGTCGCGATCAACGGTCACGTGGTGTCGGAGCCGCCCTTCTCGAGCATGTACTGGACGGCGGCCCAGCAGTTGGCGCACATGACGGTGAACGGGGCCTCGCTCAGGACGGGTGACCTGTACGGCTCGGGGACGGTGAGCGGGCCCTCCGCCGCCGAGCGCGGGTCGCTGCTGGAGCTGACCTGGAACGGACGGGACGCGCTGGAACTCCCCGACGGGAAGCGGACGTTCCTGGAGGACGGCGACGTGGTGGCGCTGTCGGCGTGGGCTCCCGGTCCGGACGGGGTCCGGGTGGGGCTGGGGGACGTGGTGGGACGGGTGGTGTCCAGGGACGTGTGAGGCGTTCGGAGCCGTTCGAGCCCTGCCACGCGGCCTCCACGCACGGCATACTGGCGGCGGGCGGCATGCGTGGGACGACGTGCGACCGCCCAGCAGCGCCTCACCACACCGCCCCACCTCCCCTGTCTCCGATCAGGATCCGGAGCCCGTGGCATGACTCTCTGCCTGCTCCTGCTGAGCACCGTCGCCGTCGCGGCCGCCGTGCCGGTGCCGCGCGCGCTCACCCGGGCCGCGTGGCCCGAACGGGAACCGGTGGTGGGGCTGTGGGTGTGGCAGTGCCTGGTCGCCACGGTGCTGCTGTGCTGCCTGACCGCGCTGGTGCTGGGCGCGGCGGCGGTCTTCCACACGGTCCGCGACCATGTGTTCGCCCCGGCGCCGCCGGCCGTGACCGCGGCGTACGACCTGTCGGCCGCGCCGGTCTGGGCGGTCGCCTCCACCCTCCTGCTGGCCGCCGGTGCCGCGTGGACCACGGCGATGCTGGCCCGTGAACTGGTCGAGGCCCGTCGGCGCCGGGGCCTGGCCCGTGAGCATCTGCGGGAGCGCGCGCCGGACCTGCCGGCCGGGCTGGGGGCGGCGACCCGCGGACCGCTGCTGGTGCTGGAGGACGAGTACCCGGACGCCTGGTGGATGCCGGGGAATCCGCCGCAGCTGATCGTGACGACCGGCGCGCTGCACCGGCTGACCGACCACCAGCTGGACGCGGTCCTCACCCACGAGCGCGGCCATGCGCGGGCCCGCCACGACTGGCTGCTCCACCTGTCGACCGCGCTGGCCACGGGGTTCCCGCGGGTACCGCTGTTCGCCCACTTCTGCGACCAGACGCACCGGCTGGTGGAGCTGGCGGCGGACGACACGGCGTCGCGGCGGTGCGGGCATCTGACGACGGCGCTGGCGCTGATCGAGCTGAACCAGCATCGAGGGGTGCTGTCGTGCGCGTCCAGTCATCGGTTGCTGGGTGAGCGGGTGGATCGGTTGCTGGAGCCGCCGCCGCGGTTGCTGCGCAGGCAGCGGGCGCTGACGTCTGCGACGGCTGCGCTGGTGCCGTTGTTGCCGTTGCTGATCGTTTTTGGGCCGGGGTTGTCGGCGCTGGCGTAGGGCGGTCGTTTTTCGGCTTTCGGCCGGTGGGGGCTGGGCGCGCAGTTCCCCGCGCCCCTGGGTGGGTGCAGTCACCCCCACCTTTCACCGGCAGGTGGCACATCTCGCCCCACAGGCATAGGAACCGCAGGTCAGGCGGTGAACCGTTGCTCCGTCAGGTGGCGCAACAATTCGGCAACACAGGTTTTCCTACCAGGTCGGTATGGTTCCAGCCATGCCAGCCACCGACCGTATCCGGGACCACGCCGGTCAGGGCGCGACCACCGTCGCCGCCCGGGCCCGGCGCCGGCTGCGGGCGGACCAGGCACGGCAACTCGCCGATCTCCTCCGCCACCAGATCCTCACCGGCGGCTTCGAGAGCGGCAGCCTGCCCCACGAGACGACCCTCGCCGCCGACTACCGCGCCTCCCGCAACACGGTCCGCCAAGCCCTGGACCTGCTCCGCGCGGAGGGCCTGGTCGACCGCCTCCCCGGCGTCGGCACCGTGGTCGTCGGCCGGAAGTACCCCCACGGCCTGGACCGTCTGATGGGCCTCGCGGAAACCCTGCGGGAACACGGCACGGTCACCAACGAGGTCCGCACCATGGGCCCCGCCCCCGCCCCCCACCCGGTGGCCCGGCGCCTCCAGGTCGCCCCCGGCGCCGACGTCCTCTACATCGAACGTCTGCGCCGCCTGAACGGCCTGCCCCTCTCCCTCGACCTCACCTACATCCCGCTCGACCTCGGCACCGCCCTACTCGGCGCCGACCTGGAGAACACCGACGTCTTCCGCCTCCTGGAGACGATCACCGGACAGGGCCTCGGCCACGCCGAGATCACCCTGGAGGCGGTGAACGCCGACACGCACTCCGCCGCCGTGCTGGAGGCCCCGCGCGGCGCGGCCGTCCTCATGCTGGAACGCCTCACCCACCTCGCCGACGGCCGCCCGGTCGACCTGGAGTTCATCCGCTTCCGCGGCGACCGCATCACCATGAGCGGCCTGCTGCACCGCTCCCTCTGACCTCTTTCCGAGCCGTTTCCTGGAGACAGCCATGCCCTTGGTGCCCCAGCGGGCCGACGTGCCCGTGACCATCGACGAGTCGAAGTGCATCGACGGCTGCACGCTGTGCGTGGACATGTGCCCGCTGGACTCCCTGGCCATCGACGACAGCAGCGGCAAGGCCTACATGCACGTCGACGAGTGCTGGTACTGCGGCCCGTGCGCGGCCCGCTGTCCCACCGGAGCCGTCACGGTCAACATGCCCTATCTGCTCCGGTGAGAGGTCCTGAACTCCCATGAAACACAAACCAGTTGTCGCCGCCCTGCTGTTGCTGGCGCCGCTGACGGCCTGCGGCAGCGCCCAGGCGGGCGACGGTTCCACGGTCACCGTCACCGTCGGCTACCAGTCCAGGACCATCAACACGGTCACCGCCGGCACCCTGCTGCGCTCCCTCGGCTACTTCGAGAAGGAGCTCAACTCGCTGCACGACGGCCGGACCTACAAGGTCGACTGGCAGGACTACGCCACCGGCGCCCCCATCACCGCCCAGATGACCGCCGGGAAGATCGACATCGGCTCGATGGGCGACTTCCCGCTCCTCATCAACGCGGCCCGCGGCAAGCAGCTCGGCAAGCCCACCCGCCTGGTCGCGGTCACCGGCTACAACCTCCGCGGCGGTCTGAACACGATCGTCACCTCCCCGGACTCCAAGCTGGCCTCGCTCGCCGACCTCAAGGGCAAGAAGGTCTCCACCAGCGTCGGCTCCGCCGCCGACGGCACCCTCGTCCGCGCCCTCCAGCGCGCCGGCATCGATCCCGACAAGGGCATCGAGAAGCTCAACCAGCAGCCCGCCGTGGGTGCTTCGGCCCTGACGGCGGGCAGTACGGACGCGCTCTCGCAGTTCGTCGCCTGGCCCGGCCTGCTCACCTACCAGGGCAAGGCGAAGGCCCTCTACGACGGTGCCGAGCTGAACCTCCCCACCTTCCACGGTGTCACCGCCCGCGAGGACTTCGCCGAGAAGCGCCCGGCGGTCCTGGAGGCGTTCCTGAAAGCCCAGGCCGAGGCCACCGACTACCTCGACGACCACCCGGTCACCGCCGCCGAGTCGGTCGCGAAGGCCACCGGCCTGCCCGCCGAGGTCGTCTACCTCTACAACGGCGCCCACGGCATCGCCACCTTCGACCCTGCGGTCAAGCCGCAACTGGTCTCCGCACTGAAGCAGGACGTCTCGGTGCTGAAGGCGGCCAAGCTGACCGGTGACATCGACGTGGACTCCTTCGTCGACGACCAGTACGTCAGGAAGGCCCTCGGGGCCGGTTACGCGGCCCGTCTCGCCGCCGCTCCCGCCGCCTCCGCAAGCGAGGTCTGGCCCAAGGGCGCCTCCGGGACGCGGAGCTTCAAGACGCCCGCGGAGCTGCTGAAGTACGTCTCCGCGCATCAGGACGGCATCCGCGCCGCCTATGTCCCCGACGCCACCACCGGCACCCTCTGGTTCGCCGACAAGGCGGTCTGGGTGGCCGACGGCGACCGACTGCTGCCCTTCGTCGCCCCGGAGACCGCGCGGGCGTACGTCTCCGCGCACGGCGGCGCCCGGGTCGTCACATACGCCGACGCACTGGAGCGGGTGTCGTGAGCCGGCCCCTGCCGAAGGCCGGCCGGTACGCGCTCAGGGTGGCGTCCCTGGCGATCGCCCTCGGCGTGTGGCAGCTGCTGACCAGCCTCGACATCGACCTGTGGCTGCGCTTCTCGCAGTTCCCCACGGTCACGGACGTGGCGAGCGCCTTCGCCGACCGGTTGTCCGGCCCCGACTACTGGACGGACCTCACCGACAGCCTCACCCGCATCCTCACCGGCTTCCTGCTCGCCGCGGTGCTCGGGGTGGCGACGGGCGTGCTCATCGCGCGCTCCCGCCTCGCCGAGGACCTCCTCGGCCCGGTTCTGGAAGTCGTCCGCCCGATCCCGGCGATCGCCCTGGTTCCCGTCGCCATCCTGCTGTTCCCCTCCAACGAGCAGGGCATCGTCTTCATCACCTTCACCGCCGCCTTCTTCCCCGTCCTGGTCTCCACCCGGCACGCGGTCCGCGCGCTGACCCCCGTATGGGAGGAGGCGGTGGTGACCATGGGCGGCGGCCGGTGGCGGATCCTCGCCTCGGTCGTCCTGCCGGGCGCCCTGCCCGGCATCTTCGGCGGCCTCTCGGTCGGCATCGGCGTCTCGTGGATCTGTGTGATCTCCGCCGAGATGATCTCCGGCCAGTACGGCGTCGGCTACCGCACCTGGCAGGACTACACCGTCGTCAACTACGCGGGCGTCTTCGTCGGCATGGTCACCATCGGCGTCCTCGGCTGGCTCACCTCCACGGCCGTGGAGCTGCTGGGGCGGCGGTTGACGCGGTGGCTGCCGAGGACGTCGTACGCCGGCGGGCGACCTCTGAGGCGGGCACGCGCCACCTCGACTGCCGTGGCTGTCAGCCCCAGGGCGAAGGAGGGCATCCCTCATGACCAGCTCGTCTGACCGGCGTCCCCGCCCCGGCACCGGTGCGGCACTGGCCCTGCACGGCACCGCCCTGGGACGGCCCGACGCACCCGTACTCGACGCGGTGGAGCTCGATGTGGCCCCAGGTGAGATTCTCACCGTCGTCGGCCCCTCCGGCTGCGGCAAGTCGACCCTGCTGCGCACCCTGGCCGGCCTCCTGGCTCCCCTCTCCGGCCGGGTCACCCAGGACTCCCGCCCTCTGACCCGCCCCTCGGCCGACCGCGCGCTGGTCTTCCAGGAGGACGCCCTCCTGCCCTGGCGCACCCTGCGCGCCAACGTCGAACTCCCCCTCGCCATCAAGGGCCTGCCCCGCGCCGACCGCCGCGCACAGGCCGAGTCCTGGCTGGCCCGGGTCGGACTCGCCGACCACGCCCGGCAGTTGCCGCACCGCGTCTCCGGCGGACAGCGCCAGCGTGCCCAACTGGCCCGCGCCCTAGCGGGCGCACCCCGTGCCGTCCTCATGGACGAACCCTTCGGCGCCCTCGACGCCCAGACCCGCGCCGGCATGCAGGACCTGCTGGTCGAGGTGCTCCGGGGCACGGGCGCCACGGTCGTCTTCGTCACCCACGACGTGGACGAGGCCCTCTTCCTCGGCGACCGCGTGGCCCTCCTCGGCGGCGGCCGCCTGACCGCCGTGCGCGATGTCCCGCGCCCGCGCGACCGGTCGGCGCACGACGATCCCGCGCGCGTGGCGCTGCGCCGCGACGTCCTCTCCTCGCTCGGTACCTGAAAGGCCCCCCGGTGACCACCCCCGCCTTGAACACGCCTCTGGAGATCCCCGCCCTCACCGACGCCGAGGAGATCCGCTGTGACGTCCTCGTCGTCGGCGGCGGCACCGCCGGCACCATGGCCGCCCTGACCGCCGCCGAGCACGGCGCGAACGTGCTGTTGCTGGAGAAGGCCCACGTCCGGCACTCCGGCGCCCTCGCCATGGGCATGGACGGCGTCAACAACGCGGTCATCCCCGGCCGAGCCGAACCCGACGACTACGTCGCCGAGATCACCCGCGCCAACGACGGCATCGTCGACCAGTCCACCGTCCGCCAGACCGCCACCCGCGGCTTCGGCATGGTGCAGCGTCTGGAGTCGTACGGCGTGAAGTTCGAGAAGGACGAGCACGGCGACTACGCGGTCCGCCAGGTCCACCGCTCCGGCTCCTACGTGCTGCCGATGCCGGAGGGCAAGGACGTCAAGAAGGTCCTGTACCGGCAGCTGCGGCGGCGCGAGATGCGGGAGCGGATCCGCATCGAGAACCGGGTGATGCCGGTGCGGGTGCTCACGGCTGAAGGGCGGGCCGTGGGTGCGGTCGGCTTCAACACGCGCACCGGCGCCTTCGTCACGGTCCGCGCGGGCGCGGTGATCCTGGCGACCGGCGCCTGCGGCCGCCTGGGCCTGCCCGCCTCCGGCTACCTGTACGGCACCTACGAGAACCCGACCAACGCGGGCGACGGCTACGCCATGGCCTACCACGCGGGCGCCGAGCTGACCGGCATCGAGTGCTTCCAGATCAACCCGCTGATCAAGGACTACAACGGCCCCGCCTGCGCGTACGTCGCCAACCCCTTCGGCGGCTACCAGGTCAACCGGCACGGCGAGCGCTTCGTCGACTCCGACTACTGGTCCGGCCAGATGATGGCCGAGTTCGCGGCGGAGGTCGCGTCCGACCGGGGCCCGGTGTACCTGAAGCTGAGCCACCTGCCCGAGGAGTCGATCTCGTCCCTGGAGTCGATCCTGCACTCCACGGAGCGGCCCACCCGCGGGACCTTCCACGAGGGCCGCGGTCACGACTACCGCACCCACGACATCGAGATGCACATCTCCGAGATCGGTCTGTGCGGCGGCCACTCGGCCTCCGGGGTCCGCGTCGACGACCACGCCCGCACGACCGTCCCACGCCTCTACGCCGCCGGCGACCTCGCCTGCGTCCCGCACAACTACATGATCGGCGCGTTCGTCTTCGGCGACCTCGCGGGCACGGACGCGTCCCAGTACGCCCCCTACGAAGGGGAGTTGCCGCCCGACCAGCTCCGCGAGGCGCACGAACTGATCTACCGCCCGCTGCGCAACCCGGACGGCCCGCCGCAGCCCCAGGTCGAGTACAAGCTGCGCCGCTTCGTGAACGACTACGTGGCCCCGCCGAAGTCCGGCGCCCGTCTCTCGCTGGCCCTGGAGTCCTTCGAACGGATGCGGGAGGACATCGCCGCGATGGGTGCGCGGACCCCGCACGAGCTGATGCGCTGCGCCGAGGTCTCCTTCATCCGCGACTGCGCGGAGATGGCCGCCCGTGCCTCGCTGGCCCGCACGGAGTCCCGCTGGGGCCTCTACCACGACCGTCTCGACCACCCCCATCGCGACGACACCTCCTGGTTCCACCATCTCGATCTGCACAAGTCCCCCTCCGGTGCGATGGAGTTCACGGCCCGGCCCGTGGCTCCCTATCTGGTCCCGATCGACGAGTTCACCCCGGTCGGCGGCCCCTCCCGGCACATCGGCGAGGTGCACGCCGAGGAGGTGGCGACGGCGGGGGCGCGCGAGCTGGCCCCGGTCGCGGGCGGGGGGCCGGGCGCCTCGGACAACCCTGGCGACACGGCCGACCGGTCCGGTGCCGGCACGGTGGCGAACGCCCCGGTCTCGGCAGCCCCCGTCTCGTCCCGTCTGCTCGACCTCCTCGCCCTCGCCGAGCAGGAACCCGAACTCGCCGCCCTACGGACCTACTTGTCCGATCCCGATCCCGCCGTCCGCCGTACGGCCGTCACCGTCCTGACGGAGACCACGCCCCCGGGTACCGGACCGGTCCTCGCGCAGTCCCTCACCGACCGCGACCCCGGTGTCCGTGCCGCCGCGGCCGCGTCCCTGCGCGAACTCGTCGAGACGCTCCCGCCCGGACCCGCCCTCCGCGAGGGTCTCGCCACCGCCCTGGCCGAGTCCGACCCGGTCGTCCGCGCCACCGCTCTGGACGTCCTGCGTGCCCTGCGCCTCGGCGACACGCAACTCTTCGCCGGGGCCCTCACCGACGCGGACATCCCGGTCCGAATCGAGGCGGTCCGCGCCCTCGTCTCGGTGGACGCCACCGAGGAACTCGCCCGCGCGGCCACCACCGACCCGTCCCGCGAGGTCCGCGTGACGATCGCCAAGGCACTGGCGACGGTGTGGGCCGAACGCCCGCTGGACGTCGCCCTCGACGCCCTGGCCCTTCTCACCGAGGACCCCGACGCCCTGGTGCGGGGGGCGGCTTACGGAGCACTGGGCACCACTGGCTGCCCCGCGCCCCTCGCCGCCCGCGCCGTCACCGCCCTGTCGGCCGCCGCCTGGCAGGTCCGGTCGGGTGCCGCGACGGCGCTGTCCGCCGCTGCCCCGGACGTGGCCGTCCCCGCCCTCGCCAAGGCCCTCGCCGACCCGAACGCCGACGTCCGCAAGGCAGCCGTCCTCGCCCTGACCCGGCACACGGGCACCGAGGACGCCCGCGCGGCCCTGGCCACGGCGACGACGGACTCGGACGCGGACGTCAGGGCGTATGCGGCACGCGCCTTGTGACGTGAGGTGTCGTGAGGTGAGATGCCGCGGCACAACCCCCGCGCTCCATGCCGGAACCCGGCGGCGGCTATATCCAGTCGTCCTCGGGTTCCGGATCCGCTTCCATCTCGGGCCAGTGATCCGCGCCGGGGTCAGCTCCAGGGTCCGCGCCCGGCCCCGCGTCGCCGGCCGGGCTCGATGCCTTCGGGGTAGCACCGCCCTCGGCCAGCCCGGCGAGCACCTCGATCACGCCCTCCCCGTATGTCGCGAGCTTCTTCTCACCGACCCCGCCGACGCTCCCGAGCTGCGTCACCGACGTGGGCCACACCGTGACGATCTCCCTGAGTGTGGCGTCGTGGAAGATGACGTACGCCGGGACGCCCTGCTCACGGGCCTGTTCGGCGCGCCAGGCCCGCAGTGCCTCGAAGGCCGGCACCAGGGCCTCGGGCAGCTCGGCCACCGCGGCCTTGGCCTTGCCGCGCCCGGACGAGGACGAGGACGCGGACTTGGCGCTCGCCGGCTTCTCCGGTTCCTTGCGCAGCGGCACCTCCCGCTCCCGCCGCAGCACCCCACCGCTCGCCTCGGTCAGCACCAGCGTGCCGTAGTCCCCTTCGACCGCGAGCAGCCCCTGGGCGAGCAACTGCCGTACGACACCTCGCCATTCGCCCTCGGAGAGATCCTCGCCGATGCCGAACACCGACAACTGGTCGTGGTCGAACTGGATGACCTTGGCCGTGCGCTTGCCGAGCAGGATGTCGACGATCTGCACGGCCCCGAACTTCTGACCGCGCTCCCGCTGGAGCCGCACGATCGTGGAGAGCACCTTCTGGGCCGCGACGGTGCCGTCCCAGGTCTCGGGCGGGGTGAGGCAGGTGTCGCAGTTGCCGCAGCCCGTGGGCTCCGGCTCCTGGCCGAAGTACTTCAGAAGCTGCCCGCGCCGGCACTGCGCGGTCTCGCACAGGGCGAGCATCGAGTCCAGGTGGGCGGCGGCCCGGCGCCGGAACGCCTCGTCGCCCTCGCTCGACTGGATCATCTTGCGCTGCTGTATGACGTCGTTCAGGCCGTAGGCCATCCAGGCCGTGGACGGGAGTTCGTCACGCCCCGCGCGGCCCGTCTCCTGGTAGTAGCCCTCGACCGACTTGGGCAGGTCGAGGTGGGCCACGAAGCGGACGTCCGGCTTGTCGATGCCCATGCCGAAGGCGATGGTCGCCACCACGACCAGGCCGTCCTCGCGCAGGAAGCGGGACTGGTGGGCGGCACGGGTGCCCGCGTCCAGGCCGGCGTGGTACGGGACCGCCTCGATGCCGTTGCGGGAGAGGAACTCGGCCGTGGCCTCCACCGACTTGCGGGAGAGGCAGTACACGATGCCCGCGTCGCCCGCGTGCTCCTCGCGCAGGAACGCGAGCAGCTGCTTCTTGGGGTCGGCCTTGGGGATGATCCGGTACTGGATGTTGGGCCGGTCGAAGCTGGCCACGAAGTGCCGGGCCGTCGGCATGTCGAGCCGCTGGGTGATCTCCTCGTGCGTGGCACGGGTGGCCGTCGCGGTGAGCGCGATCCGCGGGACGTCGGGCCAGCGCCGGCCGAGCACCGACAGCGTCAGGTAGTCGGGGCGGAAGTCGTGGCCCCACTGCGAGACGCAGTGCGCCTCGTCGATGGCGAAGACGGCGATCTTGCCCCGGGAGAGAAGATCCTGCGTGGCGTCCAGGCGCAGCCGCTCCGGCGCCAGGTAGAGCAGGTCCAGCTCTCCGGCCAGGAACTCGGCCTCCACCACGCGGCGCTCGTCGAAGTCCTGCGTGGAGTTCATGAACCCGGCACGCACGCCGAGCGCCCTGAGCGCGTCCACCTGGTCCTGCATCAGCGCGATGAGCGGTGAGACGACGATGCCCGTGCCTGGTCTGACCAGAGACGGAATCTGGTAGCACAGCGACTTGCCGGCGCCGGTGGGCATGAGGACGACCGCGTCCCCGCCGGCCACCACATGCTCGATGATCTCTTCCTGCTCGCCGCGGAAGGCGTCGTATCCGAAGACCCGGTGCAGCGTGGCCAGTGCCTCGCTGTCGCTCGCGTCCGGTGTCCCGGTGATCCCTGGCATCTCGCTGATACCGCCCATCCCGCCCATAGTCCCGTCCCCCGTACGTCGTCCCTCGACCACTGCCTCCACGATAGGGGCCGGGACCGACAGCGTCGGAGTTATCCACAGGCCGGGCCGGTGACGTTGCGTGGTCATTCGATCGGCCGATGTCACATGGCGCACGCGTTCGAGGCGGGACATGCTGCTGGGGCGGGCCGGGGAGGCCCCCGCCTCCCCATGGACGGCTCCTCCCCACGGACGACTCCTCGCCCCCGCGCCTCTCCCGCCTCAAGCGCCTCAAGGAGAACCACGATGGCCCCTCGGCCCCTGAAGGCAGTGCTCACCGTCGCGGCGGCGGCGGCCTTCTCACTGACCGCAGTCCCCGCACACGCAGCCGACCCGGACCCGCTCGTCTGGACGGAGCTGTCCAAGACGTACGGGGCCACCGGCGCGTATGCCTACGAGCCGTACGCCGTCGCCGACGGCTTCACCCCGACGGCCTGTGCGCCCGGCTCGGGCTACCGCTACGTCAACGAGGAGAACGTCGGGCAGACCGACCCCGAGAAGCCCGCGGCTCTCCTCTACGAGGACGGCCCGTACGGGCGCAGGCTCGTCGCGGTGGAGTGGGTCGCGAAGGCCGAGTCGGGTGCCGCCGCTCCGGTGATGTTCGGTCAGACCTTCCAGAAGCCGGTCGACCTGGCGGACGCGGGCTCCGGCTACACCCTGCGTGCCTGGATCTACAAGACGAACCCCAGCGGTCTCTTCAATCCCACACATCCCGATGTGACGTGCTCGGCGGGCCAGGACTCGGACCCTGACCTGGCTCCGGACCTGACCCAGGACGTGATGCCGGCCCGGGACCTGAACCTGGACCTGTGACGGCATGCGGCGGGCCCCGGCTCCCTCGAAGGGAACCGGGGCCCGCCGCATGAACAGTTCAGGCATCCCAGGTCAGCGCACGAACACTCCCGCCTGGTTCGCCAGGTCCAGGAAGTACTGCGGCGCCACACCGAGCACCAGGGTGACCGCCACGCCGACCCCGATCGCCGTCATCGTCAGCGGCGACGGCACGGCGACCGTCGGTCCCTCCGGGCGCGGTTCGCTGAAGAACATCAGCACGATCACACGGATGTAGAAGAACGCCGCGATGGCCGACGAGATCACACCGACCACGACGAGCGGCGCCGCGCCGCCCTCCGCCGCCGCCTTGAACACGGCGAACTTACCGGCGAAGCCGGAGGTCAGCGGGATACCGGCGAAGGCCAGCAGGAACACCGCGAACACGGCGGCCACCAGCGGCGAACGACGGCCGAGGCCCGCCCACTTGGACAGGTGCGTCGCCTCACCACCGGCGTCGCGGACCAGCGTGACCACGGCGAACGCGCCGATCGTCACGAACGAGTACGCGGCCAGGTAGAAGAGGACCGACGAAACCCCGTCCGGGGTGGTCGCGATGACACCGGCGAGGATGAACCCGGCGTGCGCGATCGACGAGTACGCAAGAAGCCGCTTGATGTCGGTCTGCGTGATCGCGACGATCGCACCGCCGAGCATGGTGACGATCGCGACGGCCCACATGACCGGCCGCCAGTCCCAGCGCAGGCCCGGCAGGACGACGTAGAGGATCCTGAGCAGCGCGCCGAAGGCGGCCACCTTGGTCGCCGCCGCCATGAAGCCGGTGACCGGGGTGGGCGCGCCCTGGTAGACGTCCGGGGTCCACATGTGGAACGGCACCGCGCCCACCTTGAACAGCAGGCCCATGACGATCATCGCGGCGCCGATCAGCAGCAGCGCGTCGTTGCCCATGGTGTCGGCGAGCGCCGGGTCCACGGTGCTGATCGTGCCGTCGACGACCTGCGCGATGGTGCCGTACGACACCGAGCCCGCGTAGCCGTACAGGAGCGCGATGCCGAACAGGGTGAACGCGGAGGCGAACGAGCCGAGCAGGAAGTACTTGACCGCGGCCTCCTGCGACATGAGCCGCTTGCGGCGGGCCAGCGCGCACAGCAGGTACAGCGGGAGTGAGAAGACCTCCAGGGCCACGAACAGCGTCAGCAGGTCGTTGGCGGCCGGGAAGATCAGCATGCCGGCGACGGCGAAGAGCAGCAGCGGGAACACCTCGGTGGTGGTGAACCCGGCCTTCACGGCCGCCCTCTCGCTGTCGCTGCCCGGCACCGAGGCGGCCTGCGCGGCGAACGAGTCGACGCGGTTGCCGTGTGTCTCGGGGTCGAGCCTTCGCTCGGCGAAGGTGAACAGGCCGACCATGGATGCCAGCAGGATCGTGCCCTGGAGGAACAGGGCCGGTCCGTCGACGGCGATCGCGCCCATGGCCGCGATGCCCGCCTTGGTGGTGGCGTATCCGTCGGCGGCCAGGGCGACGACCGCCGCGAAGGCGGCGCACAGGGCCACGACGGAGACGAACAGCTGGGCGTAGTAACGGGACTTGCGCGGGACGAAGGCCTCGACCAGCACTCCGACGATCGCCGCGCCCAGGATGATCAGGGTGGGCGACAACTGCCCGTATTCGATCTTCGGCGCGTCGATCTTGGAGATCGGGTCGGCCGCGGTTGTCCACAGGCTGTGGACGACTGTCGCGCTCACTTGGCCGCCTCCACCTCGGGCTTGGGGTCCTTCTTGTGTACGTCGGACATGGTCGACTTCACCGCCGGGTTCACGATGTCCGTGACGGGCTTCGGATAGACGCCCAGGAAGATCAGCAGGACGACCAGCGGGGCCACGACCACGAGCTCACGCACGCGTAGGTCCGGCATCGCCGAGACCTCCGGTTTCACCGGCCCGGTCATCGTCCGCTGGTAGAGGACGAGGGTGTACAGCGCGGCGAGCACGATGCCGAAGGTCGCGATGATGCCGATCACCGGGTAGCGCGCGAACGTGCCCACCAGGACCAGGAACTCGCTGACGAAGGGCGCGAGTCCCGGCAGGGAGAGGGTCGCGAGGCCGCCGATCAGGAAGGTGCCCGCGAGCACCGGGGCGACCTTCTGGACACCGCCGTAGTCCGCGATGAGCCGCGAGCCGCGCCGCGAGATCAGGAAGCCGGCCACCAGCATCAGCGCGGCCGTCGAGATCCCGTGGTTGACCATGTAGAGGGTCGCGCCGGACTGGCCCTGGCTGGTCATCGCGAAGATGCCCATGATGATGAAGCCGAAGTGCGAGATCGACGCGTAGGCCACCAGCCGCTTGATGTCCCGCTGGCCGACCGCGAGCAGCGCCCCGTAGATGATGCTGATCACCGCCAGGACGAGGATCGCGGGCGTCGCCCACTTGCTGGCCTCGGGGAAGAGCTGGAGGCAGAAGCGGAGCATCGCGAAGGTGCCCACCTTGTCGACGACCGCCGTGATGAGCACGGCGACCGGGGCGGTGGCCTCCCCCATCGCGTTGGGCAGCCAGGTGTGCAGCGGCCACAGGGGGGCCTTCACCGCGAAGGCGAAGAAGAACCCGAGGAACAGCCAGCGTTCGGTGTTGGTCGCCATGTGCAGCGAGCCGTTGGCCCGCGCTTCGGCGATCTCCTGGAGGCTGAAGCTCCCGGCGACGACATAGAGGCCGATCACCGCGGCCAGCATGATCAGACCGCCGACGAGGTTGTAGAGGAGGAACTTCACGGCGGCGTAGGAGCGTTGGGCCGCCGCGTTCTCGTCCGAGCCCGCGTGGGCACGGTCCCCGAAGCCGCCGATGAGGAAGTACATCGGGATCAGCATGGCTTCGAAGAAGATGTAGAACAGGAAGACGTCGGTGGCCTCGAAGGAGATGATCACCATCGCCTCGACGGCCAGGATCAGGGCGAAGAAGCCCTGCGTCGGCCGCCACCGCTTGTTTCCGGTCTCCAGCGGGTCGGCGTCGTGCCAGCCCGCCAGGATGATGAACGGGATCAGCAGGGCGGTCAGCGCGAGGAGCGCCACCCCGATGCCGTCCACGCCCAGTTCGTACCTGACGCCGAAGTCCGCGATCCAGGCGTGCGATTCGGTGAGCTGGTAACGGTCGCCGTCCGGGGCGAAGCGGATCAGGACGGCGATCGCGAGGGCGAGGGTGGCGATGGAGACGAGCAGCGCCAGCCATTTCGCGGCGGTACGCCGGGCGGCCGGCACGGCGGCCGTGGCGATGGCCCCGATCGCCGGGAGCACCGCCGTCGCTGTCAGCAGAGGAAAGGACATCGGTATCAGACCGCCCTCATCAGCAGGGTCGCGGCGACGAGGATCGCCGCGCCGCCGAACATCGAGACCGCGTACGACCGCGCGAAGCCGTTCTGCAGCTTGCGCATCCGCCCGGACAGACCGCCGACCGAGGCCGCCGTGCCGTTGACCACGCCGTCGACCAGGGTGTGGTCGACGTACACCAGGGACCGCGTGAGGTGCTCTCCGCCACGGACCAGGACGACGTGGTTGAAGTCGTCCTGGAGCAGGTCCCGCCGGGCGGCCCGGGTGAGCAGCGACCCGCGCGGGGCGACGACCGGGACGGGCCTGCGGCCGTACTGGGCCCAGGCGATGGCGACACCGATCAGCAGGCACACCATGGTCGCGCCGGTGACTGTGGCCGCACTGAGCGGGGAGTCGCCCTCGCTGTGGCCGGTGACCGGTTCCAGCCAGTGCAGGAAGCGGTCGCCGATGCTGAAGAAGCCGCCCGCGAAGACCGATCCGAAGGCCAGCACGATCATCGGGATCGTCATGGACTTGGGGGACTCGTGCGGGTGGGGTTCCGCGTGCTCGCCGTGGTGCGCGGCGGCGGGCTCCGCGCTCGGGGCCTCCGGGGAGCGGGTGGGCTGGTTCTTCCAGCGCTCCTCTCCGAAGAACGTCATCAGCATCACGCGCGTCATGTAGAAGGCGGTGATGGCCGCGCCCAGCAGGGCGCAGGCGCCGAGGATCCAGCCCTCGGTGCCGCCCTTGGCGAAGGCCGCCTCGATGATCTTGTCCTTGGAGAAGAAGCCGGACAGGCCGGGGAAGCCGATGATGGCCAGGTAGCCGAGACCGAACGTCACGAAGGTGATCGGCATGTACTTCCTGAGGCCGCCGTACTTCCGCATGTCGACCTCGTCGTTCATGCCGTGCATGACCGAACCGGCGCCGAGGAAGAGCCCGGCCTTGAAGAAGCCGTGCGTCACCAGGTGCATGATCGCGAAGACGTAGCCGATGGGGCCGAGGCCCGCGGCGAGGACCATGTAGCCGATCTGCGACATGGTCGAGCCGGCCAGCGCCTTCTTGATGTCGTCCTTCGCGCAACCGACGATCGCACCGAACAGGAGCGTGACGGCACCGACGACGGTGACGACGAGCTGGGCGTCCGGCGCGAGGTTGAAGATGTTGGCGGAGCGGACGATCAGGTAGACGCCCGCGGTCACCATGGTCGCCGCGTGGATGAGGGCCGAGACCGGGGTAGGGCCCTCCATCGCGTCCCCGAGCCAGGACTGCAGCGGCACCTGGGCCGACTTGCCGCAGGCGGCGAGCAGCAGCATCAGAGCGATGCCGGTGAGCGTCGCCTCGGAGGCGCCGTCGACGAGTCCGGGCTTCTCATGACTGCCGAGGACCGGGCCGAAGGCGAAGGTGCCGAACGTCGTGAACATCAGCATGATCGCGATCGAGAGGCCCATGTCGCCGACGCGGTTGACCAGGAAGGCCTTCTTCGCCGCGGTCGCCGCGCTGGGCTTGTGCTGCCAGAAGCCGATCAGCAGGTAGGAGGCGAGACCGACGCCCTCCCAGCCGACGTACAGCAGCAGGTAGTTGTCGGCGAGGACGAGCAGCAGCATCGCCGCGAGGAACAGGTTCAGATAGCCGAAGAAGCGGCGGCGCCGCTCGTCGTGCTCCATGTACCCGATCGAGTACAGGTGGATGAGCGAGCCGACGCCGGTGATCAGCAGCACGAACGTCATCGACAGCTGGTCGAGGCGGAAGGTGACGTCGGCCTGGAAGCCCTCGACCGGGATCCAGGTCCACAGGTGCTGGATGAGCGTGCGGTGTTCGGCGTTCTTGCCGAGCAGGTCGGCGAAGAGGATGGCGCCGAACACGAAGGAAGCGGCGGCGAGGATCGTGCCGACCCAGTGGCCGACGGCGTCCAGCCGTCGGCCGCCGGTCAACAGGACCGCCGCTCCGAGCAGAGGCGCCGCGATGAGCAGCGCGATCAGGTTCTCAGCGTTAGTCACGGTTCAGCGACCCCTTACAGCTTCATCAGGCTGGCGTCGTCGACCGAGGCCGAGTGGCGGGAACGGAACAGCGACACGATGATCGCGAGCCCGACCACGACCTCCGCGGCGGCGACGACCATCGTGAAGAAGGCGATGATCTGGCCGTCGAGATTGCCGTGCATCCGGGAGAAGGCGACGAACGCGAGGTTGCAGGCATTGAGCATGAGCTCGATGCACATGAACACGACGATGGCGTTGCGCCTGATCAGCACGCCGGTGGCGCCGATCGTGAACAACAGGGCGGCGAGGTAGAGGTAGTTGACCGGGTTCACTTCGACGCCTCCCTCTTGAAGGTGGCCGGTTCGATCTCGGTCCGCTCCAGGCGTTCCTCGGCGCGCTGCTCCAGCGCCTTGAGGTCGTTGAGGGCTTCGGCGGACACGTCACGGATCTGACCGCGCTCGCGCAGTGTCTTGCTGACCGTGAGCTCCGACGGGGTGCCGTCGGGCAGCAGGCCCGCGATGTCCACCGCGTTGTGCCGGGCGTAGACGCCGGGGGCGGGCAGCGGCGGGACGTGCTTGCCCTCGCGGACGCGCCTCTCGGCCATCTCGCGCTGGGTGAGGGCGCGTTCGGTGCGCTCGCGGTGGGTGAGCACCATGGCGCCGACTGCGGCCGTGATCAGCAGGGCGCCGGTGATCTCGAAGGCGAAGACGTACTTGGTGAAGATGAGGGTCGCGAGGCCCTCCACGTTGCCGCCCGCGTTGGCCTGGGTGAGGCCGTTGAACTGCTTGAGCGAGGCGTTGCCGATGCCGGCGAAGAGCAGGATGCCGAAGCCGAGCCCGCACACCAGGGCCAGCCAGCGCTGGCCCCTGATGGTCTCCTTGAGGGAGTCCGCCGCGGTCACGCCGACGAGCATCACCACGAACAGGAACAGCATCATGATCGCGCCGGTGTAGACGACGATCTGGACGACGCCGAGGAAGTAGGCGCCGTTGGCGAGGTAGAACACCGCCAGGACGATCATGGTCCCGGCGAGACAGAGGGCGCTGTGCACGGCCTTCCTCATGAAGACGGTGCACAGGGCGCCGATCACGGCGACGGTGCCGAGGACCCAGAACTGGAAGGCCTCGCCGGTGGAGGTGTCGGCGGCCAGCGTGGCCGCGGCGGCGAGCTGGAGTGGTGCGGTCATCGCCCGATCACCTTCTCCGACGCCGGTTCGTCCGCACCGAAGGTGGAGTCGGCCTCCTGGACCACCTCGCCCTTGGAGACGGCGACCTGGGGCACGGTGCCGGGCGCGGCCTCCGTGACCAGGCCCCGGTAGTAGTCCTGCTCGTCCGTGCCGGGGTAGATGGCGTGGGGCGAGTCGACCATGCCCTCTTCGAGGCCGGCGAGCAGCTGCTCCTTGGTGAAGATGAGGTTGGCGCGGCTGCTGTCGGCCAGCTCGAACTCGTTGGTCATCGTCAGCGCGCGCGTGGGGCACGCCTCGATGCACAGTCCGCACAGGATGCAGCGGGCGTAGTTGATCTGGTAGACGCGGCCGTACCGCTCGCCCGGCGAGTAGCGCTCCTCGTCGGTGTTGTCGGCGCCCTCCACGTAGATGGCGTCGGCGGGGCAGGCCCAGGCGCACAGCTCGCAGCCGACGCACTTCTCCAGGCCGTCCGGATGGCGGTTGAGCTGGTGCCGTCCGTGGAACCGCGGAGCGGTGGTCTTCTGCTGCTCCGGGTACTGCTCGGTCAGCCGCTTCTTGAACATGGCCTTGAAGGTCACGCCGAAGCCGGCGACGGGGTTCATGAAACCGGGTTTGGTCTCCTTGGGCTCCTCAGCCATCGGACGCCTCCTTTCCATCCGCAGAACCAGTCAGCGGTCCGTCACTGTGAGTATCGGGCCCGCCACTGACAATCAGCTCCCGCTCCTGGCGCGAGCGGCGCCTGGGCACCGGCGGCAACTCCTGTCCGGGCAGCGGCGGGACGGGGAATCCGCCCGCCATCGGGTCGAATCCGGCCGGCTGTTCGGCGGGCTCCGCGGCCGCCTTCGACTTCTCGCGGAACATGTCGGCGACGAAGGAGAGCAGCAGCAGGACCAGGACTCCGCCACCGACGTAGAGGGCGATGTCGGCGAAGTCGTAGTTCTCGTTGCGCAGGGTCCGCACGGTCGCGACGAGCATCAGCCACACCACGGAGACCGGGATGAGGACCTTCCAGCCGAGCTTCATCAGCTGGTCGTAGCGGACCCGCGGGAGCGTGCCGCGCAGCCAGATGAAGAAGAACAGCAGCAGCTGCACCTTGATCACGAACCAGAGCAGCGGCCACCAGCCGTGGTTCGCGCCCTCCCAGAAGGTGCTGATGGGCCAGGGGGCCCGCCAGCCGCCGAGGAAGAGCGTGGTCGTCACGGCCGAGACCGTCACCATGTTCACGTACTCGGCGAGCATGAACAGCGCGAACTTGATCGACGAGTACTCGGTGTTGAAGCCGCCGACCAGGTCGCCCTCGGACTCCGGCATGTCGAAGGGGGCGCGGTTGGTCTCGCCGACCATGGTGATGACGTAGATGATGAAGGAGACCGGCAGCAGGACGATGTACCAGCGGTCCTGCTGGGCCTCGACGATCGCCGAGGTCGACATCGACCCGGAGTAGAGGAACACCGAGGCGAAGGCGGCGCCCATGGCGATCTCGTACGAGATCATCTGGGCGCAGGAGCGCAGGCCGCCGAGGAGCGGATACGTCGATCCGGAGCTCCAGCCCGCCAGGACGATGCCGTAGATGCCGACGGAGGCGACCGCGAGGATGTAGAGCATCGCGATCGGCAGGTCGGTGAGCTGCATCGTGGTGCGGTGTCCGAAGATCGAGACCTCGTTGCCGGACGGGCCGAAGGGGATCACCGCGATCGCCATGAAGGCCGGGATGGCCGCGACGATCGGCGCGAGGACGTAGACGACCTTGTCCGCGCGCTTGACGATGACGTCTTCCTTGAGCATCAGCTTCACGCCGTCGGCGAGCGACTGGAGCATGCCCCAGGGGCCGTGCCGGTTGGGACCGATGCGCAGCTGCATCCAGGCGACGACCTTGCGCTCCCACACGATGGAGAACAGCACGGTCACCATCAGGAACGCGAAGCAGAAGACGGCCTTGACGACGACCAGCCACCAGGGGTCGGTGCCGAACATCGAGAGGTCTTCCGCGGCGAGGTACGGGCTCATGCCTCCACCTCCTTGGGAGCTTCGGCTGCGAGCGTCGCCGGGCCGATGTGGACGAGGGAGCCGGGCAGCACCCCGGCGTCGGAGGCGACGCCCCCGCCGGTGGAGTTCAGCGGGAGCCAGACCACGCGGTCGGGCATCTCGGTGATCTGCAGCGGCAGTTCGACGACTCCGGTCTTGCCGGTCACGGCGAGGAGGTCGCCGTCCTTGACGCCCACCTCGGCGGCCGTCGCGGGCGACACCCGCGCGTGTGCCGCGTGCCGGGTCCCGGCGAGCGCCTCGTCGCCCTGCTGGAGCAGCCCCTGGTCGAGCAGCAGCCGGTGTCCGGCCAGGACGGCCTCTCCGGCGGCGGGCCGCGGCAGCTGGGCCCCGGTCTCGAAGGGTTCGGTGCCGCGGGGTCCGTCCCAGGGGCCGAGCCGGTCGATCTCCGCGCGCGTGGTGCGCAGATCCGGCAGACCCAGGTGTACGTCCATGGCGTCGGCCAGCATCTGGAGCACCCGTGCGTCGGTGGGCGCGAGCCGGCGGGTCATCTGGTCGGGCTTGAGCGCGGCCTCGAAGAACCGCACCCTGCCCTCCCAGTTGAGGAAGGTGCCGGCCTTCTCGGCGACCGCGGCCACCGGCAGGACGACGTCCGCGTGCTCGGTGGCCTCACCGGGCCGCAGTTCCAGCGACACCACGAACCCGGCCTCCTGGAGCGCCGCACGCGCGCGTGCCGGGTCGGGCAGGTCCGCGAGTTCGACGCCGGCGACCACCAGGGCCTGGAGCTCGCCGGACATCGCGGCCTCGACGATCTGACCGGTGTCCCGGCCGTAGCGGTGCGGGAGTTCGGCCACGCCCCAGACGGAGGCGACCTCGTCCCGCGCGCGCGGGTCGGTGGCCGGACGCCCGCCCGGCAGCAGCGACGGCAGCGCGCCCGCTTCGAGGGCACCGCGTTCTCCGGCCCGCCGCGGGATCCACACCAGCTGCGCGCCGGTCGCGGAGGCGGCCCGCACGGCGGCGGTCAGTCCGCCCTTCACGGCGGCCAGCCGCTCGCCGACGACGATCACCGCACCCGCGGTGCGCAGCGCCTCGGCGGCCCTGCTGCCGTCGTCCTCCAGGCCGACCCCGCCGGCCAGCGCGTCCAGCCACTCGGTCTCGGTGCCGGGGGCGGCGGGCAGCAGCGTGCCGCCCGCCTTCTCCAGGCCGCGCGTGGCGTAGGTGGCGAGCGAGAAGACCTTCTGACCGTGCTTGCGCCAGGCCTTGCGCAGCCTCAGGAAGACGCCGGGCGCCTCCTCCTCGGCCTCGAACCCGACCAGCAGGACCGCCGGCGCCTTCTCCAGAGCGGAGTACGTGACGCCCGTACCGTCGAGGTCACGGCCGCGGCCGGCGACCTGCGCGGCCAGGAAGTCGGCCTCCTCGCTGCTGTGCACGCGCGCGCGGAAGTCGATGTCGTTGGTGTCGAGCGCCACGCGCGCGAACTTGCTGTACGCGTAGGCGTCCTCGATGGTGAGGCGGCCGCCGGTGAGGACGCCGGCCCGGCCGCGCGAGGCGAGCAGCCCCTGGGCCGCGATCTGGAGCGCCTCCGGCCAGGACGCCGGCACCAGTTCGCCCTCGGGGTTGCGCACCAGCGGGTGCTCCAGCCGGTCGCGCTGCTGCGCGTACCGGAAGGCGAAGCGCCCCTTGTCGCAGATCCACTCCTCGTTGACCTCGGGGTCGTTGGCCGCGAGCTTGCGCATGACCTTGCCGCGCCGGTGGTCGGTGCGGGTGGCGCAGCCGCCGGAGCAGTGCTCGCACACGCTCGGGGAGGACACCAGGTCGAAGGGGCGGGAGCGGAATCGGTACGCTGCCGAGGTGAGCGCGCCGACCGGGCAGATCTGGATGGTGTTGCCGGAGAAGTACGACTCGAAGGGGTCGCCCTCGCCGGTGCCGACCTGCTGGAGCGCGCCCCGCTCGATCAGTTCGATCATGGGGTCGCCCGCGACCTGGTTGGAGAAGCGGGTGCAGCGGGCGCACAGCACGCAGCGCTCGCGGTCGAGCAGCACCTGGGTGGAGATCGGGACCGGCTTCTCGTAGGTCCGCTTCTTGCCCTCGAAGCGGGACTCGGACTGCCCGTGGGACATCGCCTGGTTCTGCAGGGGGCACTCGCCGCCCTTGTCGCAGACCGGGCAGTCCAGCGGGTGGTTGATGAGGAGGAGCTCCATCACACCGTGCTGAGCCTTCTCGGCGACCGGCGAGGTGAGGTGGGTCTTCACCACCATCCCGTCGGTGCAGGTGATGGTGCAGGAGGCCATCGGCTTGCGCTGGCCCTCGACCTCGACGATGCACTGGCGGCAGGCGCCGGCCGGGTCGAGGAGGGGGTGGTCGCAGAACCGGGGGATCTCGATGCCGAGCTGTTCGGCGGCCCGGATGACCAGGGTGCCCTTGGGCACGCTGATCTCGGCGCCGTCGATCGTCAGCGAGACGAGATCCTCCGGCGGGACCGCCGCCTCTCCCCCGCCCGAGGGAGCGCTCGTGGTCACGGTCATGCGTTCACCTCCGTGCGGGAGTCGGCCCAGACCGTCGACTTGGCCGGGTCGAAGGGGCAGCCGCGGCCCGTGATGTGCTGCTCGTACTCCTCGCGGAAGTACTTGAGCGAGGAGAAGATCGGCGAGGCGGCACCGTCGCCGAGGGCGCAGAACGACTTGCCGTTGATGTTGTCGGCGATGTCGTTGAGCTTGTCGAGGTCGGACATGACGCCCTTGCCGGCCTCGATGTCGCGCAGCAACTGCACGAGCCAGTACGTGCCTTCACGGCACGGGGTGCACTTGCCGCAGGACTCGTGGGCGTAGAACTCGGTCCAGCGGGTGACGGCGCGGACGACGCAGGTCGTCTCGTCGAAGCACTGCAGGGCCTTGGTGCCGAGCATGGAACCGGCGGCGCCGACGCCCTCGTAGTCGAGGGGGACGTCGAGGTGCTCCTCGGTGAACATCGGCGTCGAGGAGCCGCCCGGCGTCCAGAACTTGAGCCGGTGGCCGGGCCGCATTCCGCCGCTCATCTCCAGCAGCTGGCGCAGCGTGATCCCGAGCGGGGCCTCGTACTGGCCGGGGCTGGCGACATGGCCGCTGAGTGAGTAGAGCGTGAAGCCCGGGGACTTCTCGCTGCCCATCGACCTGAACCAGTCTTTCCCCCTGTGGAGAATCGCGGGAACCGACGCGATCGACTCCACGTTATTCACAACAGTCGGGCAGGCGTAGAGGCCCGCGACCGCAGGGAAGGGGGGACGGAGCCGCGGTTGGCCACGGCGGCCTTCGAGCGAGTCGAGCAGTGCGGTCTCCTCACCGCAGATGTACGCGCCGGCGCCCGCGTGCACGGTGATGTCGAGATCGAGGCCGCTGCCCAGGATGTTCTGTCCTAGGTAGCCGGCCGCGTAGGCCTCGCTCACTGCCGAGTGCAACCGCCGCAGTACGGGGACGACTTCACCCCGCAGATAGATGAAGGCGTGCGAAGACCTGATGGCGTAACACGCGATGATCATGCCCTCGATGAGGCTGTGCGGGTTCGCGAAGAGGAGCGGGATGTCCTTGCAGGTCCCGGGCTCCGACTCGTCGGCGTTGACAACTAGATAGTGCGGCTTTCCATCCCCCTGCGGAATGAACTGCCATTTCATGCCGGTGGGGAATCCGGCGCCGCCGCGGCCGCGCAGACCGGAGTCCTTGACGTACGCGATCAGGTCGTCCGGCGACATCGCGAGCGCCTTGCGGAGTCCCTCGTAGCCCTCGTGCCTCTTGTAGACGTCCAGCGTCCAGGACTTGTCCTCGTCCCAGAAGGCCGACAACACGGGTGCGAGCAGCTTCTCGGGGCTGGTGTCTTTCAGTTCGGGTGCCAAGGTCATCACTCCCCCTCCTCGGCGGCGGGCCCGGCCGGATGGGCCGGGTCGGAGGCCGACGTGTCCTGTGGCGCGTCGTGCGAACTCAGGTGCTCCGACGGGGACGGCTCGTGGGCGCCCCGGTCCTGCGGTGCGCTGTCGCGGTCCTGCGACGCTCCTTCGCGCGGATGGACCACGCGCGCGGGTGCGGTCTCTCCCCTGGCCAGGCGGAGGCCCACCAGCGACGCGGGTCCGGCCCCGCCGCTTGCCTCGACGGCCCCTGGCCGCTCGTCGGGGAAGCCGGCGAGGATCCGCGCGGTCTCCTTGAACGTGCACAGCGGCGCCCCGCGCGTGGGCTCGACCGGACGCCCCGCGCGCAGGTCGTCGACGAGCCGCTTGGCGGTGGCCGGGGTCTGGTTGTCGAAGAACTCCCAGTTGACCATCACGACCGGCGCGAAGTCGCAGGCCGCGTTGCACTCGATGTGCTCCAGGGTGACCTTGCCGTCGTCGGTGGTCTCGCCGTTGCCGACGCCCAGGTGCTCCTGGAGCTCGGTGAAGATCGCGTCGCCGCCCATCACCGCGCAGAGGGTGTTGGTGCAGACCCCCACCTGGTAGTCACCGGACGGCTTGCGCCGGTACATGGTGTAGAAGGTGGCCACCGCGGTGACCTCGGCCGTGGTCAGCTCCAGCACGTCCGCGCAGAACCGCATGCCGGTGCGCGTGACGTGTCCCTCCTCCGCCTGCACGAGATGCAGCAACGGCAGGAGCGCCGAGCGGGAGTCCGGGTAGCGGGCGATGATCTCGCGCGCGTCCGTCTCCAGGCGGGCTCGGACGTCGTCCGGGTAAGCGGGTGCGGGCAGTTCGGGCATGCCCAGGCTGACGCCCCGCTCGGAAGAACTGGTGGTCACCGGTCGACGCCTCCCATCACGGGGTCGATGGACGCGACAGCGACGATGACGTCGGCGACCTGGCCGCCCTCGCACATCGCCGCCATGGCCTGAAGGTTGGTGAAGGACGGGTCACGGAAGTGGACCCGGAAGGGACGGGTGCCGCCGTCGGACACGGCATGCACCCCGAGTTCGCCCTTGGGTGACTCGACGGCCGCGTACGCCTGTCCGGGCGGCACGCGGAAGCCCTCGGTGACCAGCTTGAAGTGGTGGATCAGGGCCTCCATGGAGGTGCCCATGATCTTCTTGATGTGGTCGAGGGAGTTGCCGAGCCCGTCGGGGCCGAGCGCGAGCTGGGCGGGCCAGGCGATCTTCTTGTCGGCGACCATGACCGGGCCGGGCTGGAGCCGGTCCAGGCACTGCTCGACGATCCTCAGCGACTGGCGCATCTCCTCCAGCCGGATGAGGAAGCGGCCGTAGGAGTCGCAGGTGTCGGCGGTCGGGACGTCGAACTCGAAGGTCTCGTAGCCGCAGTAGGGCTGTGCCTTGCGCAGGTCGTGCGGCAGGCCGGTGGAGCGCAGGATGGGGCCGGTGGCGCCGAGGGCCATGCAGCCCGCCAGGTCCAGATAGCCGACGTCCTGCATACGGGCCTTGAAGATGGGGTTCCCGGTGGCGAGCTTGTCGTACTCCGGGAGGTTCTTCTTCATCTTCTTCACGAACTCGCGGATGTGGTCCACCGCGCCGGGCGGCAGGTCCTGCGCGAGTCCGCCGGGGCGGATGTACGCGTGGTTCATCCTGAGGCCCGTGATGAGCTCGTAGATGTCGAGAATCATTTCACGATCACGGAATCCGTAGATCATGATCGTGGTGGCGCCGAGTTCCATGCCGCCGGTGGCGATGCACACCAGGTGCGAGGAGAGCCGGTTCAGCTCCATCAGGAGCACCCGGATGAGGGTGGCGCGGTCGGGGATCTGGTCCTCGATGCCGAGGAGCTTCTCGACGGCGAGGCAGTAGGCGGTCTCGTTGAAGAAGGACGTCAGGTAGTCCATGCGCGTCACGAACGTGGTGCCCTGCGTCCACGTGCGGAACTCGAGGTTCTTCTCGATGCCGGTGTGCAGGTAGCCGATGCCGCAGCGGGCTTCGGTGACCGTCTCGCCGTCGATCTCCAGGATCAGGCGGAGCACCCCGTGGGTGGAGGGGTGCTGGGGCCCCATGTTGACGACGATGCGCTCGTCGTCGGCCTTGGCCGCGCTCTGGACGACCTCGTCCCAGTCGCCACCGGTGACCGTGTAGACGGTGCCCTCGGTGGTCTCGCGCGCCGAGGCGGCGGATGCGTGCTGCGTGCTCATGAGTACGACCTCCGCTGGTCCGGAGCCGGGATCTGGGCGCCCTTGTACTCGACGGGGATGCCGCCGAGGGGGTAGTCCTTGCGCTGCGGGTGGCCCTGCCAGTCGTCCGGCATCATGATCCGCGTCAGGGCCGGGTGGCCGTCGAAGACGATCCCGAAGAAGTCGTAGGTCTCGCGCTCGTGCCAGTCGTTGGTCGGGTACACCGAGACCAGCGACGGGATGTGCGGGTCGGCGTCCGGCGCGCTGACCTCCAGGCGGATCAGCCGGTTGTGGGTGATCGAGCGCAGGTGGTAGACGGCGTGCAGCTCGCGGCCCTTGTCGTGGAGGTAGTGGACCCCGCTGACGCCGGTGCAGAGCTCGAAGCGCAGGGCCGGGTCGTCGCGCAGGGTCTGCGCGACGCGCAGCAGGTGCTCGCGCTCGATATGGAAGGTGATCTCGCCGCGGTCGACGACCGTCTTCTCGATCGCGTTGCCGGGAAGCAGTCCCTGCTCCTCCAGGGCGCCTTCCAGCTCGTCGGCGACCTCGTCGAACCAGCCGCCGTAGGGGCGGGCCGCCGGTCCCGGGAGGCGGACCGAGCGGACCAGGCCGCCGTAGCCGGAGGTGTCGCCGCCGTTGTCGGCGCCGAACATGCCGCGCTGGACGCGGATCTCCTCACCTCCCTCGCCGCGCTGGCCGGGGAGGTTGGAGCCGCTCAGCTCCTTCTCCGGGTTGGCTCCGTTGGTGCCGTTCGCGTCGCTCACCGCAGCAGCCCCTTCATCTCGATCGTGGGCAGGGCCTTGAGCGCCGCCTCCTCCGCCTCGCGGGCCGCCTCCTCGGCGTTCACGCCGAGCTTGGAGGACTGGATCTTCTGATGGAGCTTGAGAATCGCGTCCATCAGCATCTCGGGCCGTGGCGGGCAGCCGGGCAGATAGATGTCGACCGGGACGATGTGGTCGACGCCCTGCACGATCGCGTAGTTGTTGAACATGCCGCCCGAGGAGGCGCAGACCCCCATGGAGATGACCCACTTGGGGTTCGGCATCTGGTCGTAGACCTGCCTGAGCACCGGCGCCATCTTCTGGCTGACCCGGCCGGCGACGATCATGAGGTCCGCCTGGCGGGGTGAGCCGCGGAAGACCTCCATGCCGAAGCGGGCCAGGTCGTAGCGTCCGGCGCCGGTGGTCATCATCTCGATGGCACAGCAGGCGAGGCCGAAGGTGGCCGGAAAGACGGACGCCTTGCGCACCCAGCCCGCGGCCTGCTCGACGGTGGTCAGCAGGAAGCCGCTCGGCAGCTTTTCTTCGAGTCCCATGAGTTAAAGGCCCCTCAGTCCCATTCCAGGCCGCCGCGCCGCCATACGTACGCGTACGCGACGAAGACGGTGAGCACGAAGAGCAGCATCTCCACGAGCCCGAAAACACCCAGGGCGTCGAAGGTGACGGCCCAGGGGTAGAGGAAGACGATCTCGATGTCGAAGACGATGAAGAGCATCGCCGTCAGGTAGTACTTGATGGGGAAGCGCCCGCCGCCGGCCGGCGTGGGGGTCGGCTCGATCCCGCACTCGTAGGCCTCAAGCTTGGCCCGGTTGTACCGCTTCGGACCGATCAGCGTGGCCATGACCACGGAGAAGATCGCAAAGCCTGCCCCGAGGGCTCCCAGTACGAGGATGGGCGCATAAGCGTTCACCGCTCCTCGCTCCTCTCAGTCGGCACTGACTGCTGGCGATGGCATCGGACTCACACCCGACTCACACGTCCCTCTGACCTCCGTCCGTCCCGACGAAGATCGCGAACATGTGAAGCAGGTCACAAGCCCAACTGACCCGCATCTTATGCCCGCCGGTCTGTGATCTGCGACACGGGGTATTGCACAAGCTTTGTGATCTCCACCACCAGACGAAGGATCATGAAGTCGGATCAGCGGTGATCTTCACACGAGAAGCGTCCGAGTGATCACCAGAGGTGACATTTCCGCTAGTCGACGCAGGTCGGGAGAGGCGTCTCCATATCAAGAGGGTTCCCCTGCATGCAAATTGGCGATGGACGCGGCGGCCTGATAGAGGACCGCGTTCACACATCAGAGGGAGGCGCGAGGCGGAGTGTGGACACGTGCACACATTCACGAGCGCCGGCCGACTCCGGACGCAGCCGTCGCCGTAACCGTTGCGTGACCTCCACCACACCCATGAGAGATCCATAAGAAGGGGGCTTGGCCATCGGGCCCAACGGATGGTAGCTGCGGGGCAATTCGGGCGTAACAGCGAAAGACCATGATCACGGCCATGATCACGAGAGTCCGCAATGTCCGTTACGGCGTCAATAAAGAGTGAGCCGCCGGGTATTCGGGCCGTCGATTGAACAACTGTGGCGCAGCACACGTTTCTTGAAGGTATGGAGGAGCCCCTGATACCAGTTGGTCTCATGTCCCACACCGCTCACATACGCAGCCACCGGAAACCCCGCCGCAGCGCGACGACTTCGATCGCCGTGCGTGCCGGAGTCGCCGGTGGCGTGCTCAGCATGGCAGCGGCGGGCGCGTCGGCTTCGGCGTTCGCCGCCGAGTCGACGACGCAGACCCTCGAACTGCCCACCCTCTCGGCCGACCTGGGCAGCCAGGTCGCCGAGTCCGCCGACGCGATGCAGCAGGCCGCCGCCAACTACCAGCTGCAGGCCGAGCGTGACGCGGCCGCCGCAAAGGCCGCGAAGCAGGCCAAGGCGGACCTCGCGGAAGCCAAGAAGAAGGCGGAGGCCAAGAAGAAGGCCGAGGAGGCACGCAGGGCCGCCGCCGAGGAGGCCGCCTCGCGCAGCTCCCAGCGGACCACCCTGTCCGCCTCGGCGAGCGCCGGCGTGTCCACGAGCTCGTCCACGGCCACCGGTTCGGCCGCGGCCGTCATCGCCTTCGTGAAGGCGCAGGTCGGTGACGCCTACGTCTCCGGCGGCACCGGCCCCAACTCGTGGGACTGTTCGGGCCTCGTGCAGGCCGCGTTCAGCCAGATCGGCGTCGACCTGCCGCGCGTCTCGCAGGACCAGTCGACCGCGGGTACCCAGGTCTCGCTGAGCAACCTTCAGCCGGGCGACATCCTGTACTGGGGCAGCGCGGGCAGCGCGTACCACGTGGCGGTGTACGTGGGCGACGGCATGTTCGTCGGCGCGCAGAACCCCTCGACCGGTGTGGTCGAGAAGCCGCTGTCCTACGACCCGCCGACCGGTGCGGTGCGGGTGCTCTGACCCCGTAACAGCTTGGTAGGGCCGCAGCCGCTCGGGGGCTGCGGCCCTACCGGTATTGCGCGGCGCCCGAATTGTCCGTGTTCAGCGGTGCGTTGATGTGGTGGCCGGTCCGCTCCGGGACCTGTTGGGCGTGTTCTGTTCCCGTGCACAACCCGCGGACGGACCGGGCCTCGCAGGTCCGGCATGTCGGGCACATCGTCAACCCGGTGCTCGACCAGCTCGCCCCGGCCGGGCGCAGGCTGCTCGACGGCGGCGAGGGGTGCCTGTCGGCGCCGGGCGCCGTCATGGACGTACCCCGCCGGGCGGCCGACGTCGAGGCGCTGAACGGCGCTCAGGGCACCGTCAGCGCCTCAGGGAGTGGACCAGCGCCCACACCGACACCACGACGAGGATGACGAAGACGGGTAACGCGACCCCTGCGTCCATGCCTCCAACATGCCCCCGCGGCGGGGCTCCCGTCACGCCTTCGGCGCCACCTTGCTCAGCCCGTTGATGATCCGGTCCATCGCGTCGCCGCCCGTGGGGTCGGTGAGGTTGGCGAGCATCTTGAGGGTGAACTTCATGAGCAGCGGGTGGGTCAGGCCGCGCTGGGCCGCGATCTTCATGACCTTCGGGTTGCCGATGAGCTTCACGAAGGCGCGGCCCAGCGTGTAGTAGCCGCCGTAGGTGTCCTTGAGGACCCGCGGGTAGCGCTGCAGAGCGATCTCCCGCTGGGCGGGCGTCGCGCGGGCGTGGGCCTGGACGATGACGTCGGCGGCGATCTGGCCGGACTCCATGGCGTAGGCGATGCCCTCGCCGTTGAAGGGGTTCACCATGCCGCCGGCGTCGCCGACCAGGAGCAGGCCCTTGGTGTAGTGCGGCTGGCGGTTGAAGGCCATCGGCAGGGCGGCACCGCGGATCGGGCCGGTCATGTTGTCCGGGGTGTAGCCCCAGTCCTCCGGCATGGAAGCGCACCAGGCCTTCAGCACCTCGCGCCAGTCGAGCTCCTTGAAGGAGTCGGAGGTGTTCAGGACGCCGAGGCCGACGTTGGAGGTGCCGTCGCCCATGCCGAAGATCCAGCCGTAGCCGGGCAGCAGCCGGTCCTCGCCGGGGCCGCGGCGGTCCCACAGCTCCAGCCAGGACTCCAGGTAGTCGTCCTCGTGGCGAGGGCTCTCGAAGTACGTCCGTACGGCGACGCCCATCGGGCGGTCCTCACGGCGGTGCAGGCCCATCGCGAGGGAGAGCCGGGTGGAGTTGCCGTCGGCGGCGACCACGAGGGGCGCGTGGAAGGTGACTTCTCGCTTCTCCTCGCCGAGTTTCGCGTGGACGCCGGTGATCCGGCCGGTGCGGTCGTCGACGATCGGGGCACCGACGTTGCAGCGCTCGTAGAGCCGCGCCCCGGCCTTCTGGGCCTGGCGGGCGAGCTGCTCGTCGAAGTCGTCGCGCTTGCGGACGAGGCCGTAGTCGGGGAAGGAGGCCAGTTCCGGCCAGTCGAGCTGGAGGCGTACGCCGCCGCCGATGATGCGAAGGCCCTTGTTGCGCAGCCAGCCGGCCTCTTCGGAGATGTCGATGCCCATGGCCACGAGCTGCTTGGTGGCACGCGGGGTGAGGCCGTCGCCGCAGACCTTCTCGCGCGGGAACTCGGTCTTCTCCAGGAGGAGCACGTCGAGTCCGGACTTGGCGAGGTGGTACGCGGTCGTGGAGCCGGCCGGCCCCGCGCCGACGACGATGACATCGGCGGTGTTCTCGGACAGGGGCTCGGTCACGGCGGGATCTCCCAGGCTCGGAATCAAGTTCGGAATCAAGTTCTGAATCCGCGTGCCGACCGGCACTGGACATGGGCAGTCTATTCAGCAGAATTGATCACCCGGCTGAAGGGCTGCCCCCAGTGAACCGAGCTCTGCCCGTAGTACGGCTGCGCGTCCCCACCGACGAGGACGCCGTCGCCTGGCACCGGGTCTTCGACGACCCGGACGTCATGGAGTTCCACGGCGGCAGGTCCGCCGAGCTGTACGTCTACGAGGAGCTCACCGCGCGGCAGCGCCGGCACGACGCCGAGCGGGGTTTCTGCCTGTGGACCATGGTCGACGAGGGCGGGCAGGTCATCGGCTTCACCGGCGCCCAGCCATGGCCGCAGGACTGGGGGCCGACGGGCGAGATCGAGATCGGGTGGCGGCTCGGGCGGGCCTACTGGGGCCAGGGGTACGCCACGGTGGCCGCGCAGATGACGCTGGAGCGGCTCAGGGCGGCGGGCGTCACGGACGTGGTGGCGATGGTCAGACCCGGCAACGAACGGTCGATCGCGGTCACCAAGCGCCTCGGAATGGAACTCGCGGAGACCTTCCCGCACCCCCGGTTCGGGGAAGAGGCGCTGTGCTTTCGGCTCTCCCTGCAGGATGCTCACTCAGAGTAGCGGTCTGTTGCGGAAAGACACCCGGCACTTCCGGCCGCCGCCGGGCCGGAGTTACCCTGCCAGTACCGCTGGGGGTGACATCTGTGCACATACCACCCAAGACGCCCGAAGTGCGCGTACCGCGTCTGGTCGGACTCATGGCCGTCGACGCGCGCGAGACGGCCCAGGCGCAGGGCCTGTTCGTCAACGCGCCGGATCGCAAGGACTTCCATCTGGCCGTCGTCGACTACGTCGTACGCCAGTACCCGCAGGCCGGTGCCGAAGTGCCGCGGGACTCGGTGGTGTACGTGTGGTTCGACCTCGGCCCGGGTGAGGGCGGCGGAGGCATCCGCGAGCCCCGCATCCCCAGACCGCCGAGCGGCGGCCTCCAGCGCGAGCTGGACGAGCCGGGCGATCCGCACGTGGTCCGCTGCGTGACAGGGCTCTGACGGCCGCCGAGGTCCGCCGCGCCACCGGACTCCGACGGCCGCCGAGACCCGCCGCACCACCGGACTCCGACAACCGCCGAG
>NZ_KB911593.1:87305-231197 GCF_000383615.1 Streptomyces canus 299MFChir4.1
CCACCGAACTCCGACAACCGCCGAGACCCGCCGCACCACCGAACTCCGACGACCGCCGCCGAGGCCGTTCAGCTCTCCTTGACGCCCCGGTGCAGGGCCACGATCCCGCCCGTCAGGTTCCGCCAGGCCACCTTCGACCAGCCCGCCTTCTGGAGGCGCTCCGCCAGGGCCGGCTGGTTCGGCCAGGCGCGGATGGACTCGGCGAGGTAGACGTACGCGTCGGGGTTGGAGGAGACCGCGCGGGCGACCGGCGGCAGGGCCCGCATCAGGTACTCGGTGTAGACCGTGCGGAACGGCGCCCAGGTCGGGTGGGAGAACTCGCAGATCACGACCCGGCCGCCGGGCCTGGTCACCCGGTACATCTCGCGCAGCGCGGAGTCGGTGTCCTGGACGTTGCGCAGCCCGAAGGAGATGGTGACGGCGTCGAAGGTGTCGTCCTTGAAGGGCAGCCTCGTCGCGTCGCCCGCGGTGAACGGCAGCCAGGTGTGCTTGCGCTTGCCGACCTGGAGCATGCCGAGCGAGAAGTCGCAGGGCACGACGTAGGCGCCGGTGCGGGCGAAGGGCAGCGACGAGGTGGCCGTACCCGCCGCCAGGTCCAGGATCTTCTGGGCGGGGCGGGCGTCGACGGCCCTGGCGACCTCCTTGCGCCACACCCGGTCCTGGCCGAGCGACAGCACGTCGTTCGTCAGGTCGTACCGTTCCGCCACGTCGTCGAACATCGAGGCGACTTCGTGCGGCTGCTTGTTCAGGGAAGCGCGGGTCACGTTCCCCATTCTTGCAGGCCGCCCTCACGAAGAGCCCCGACGCCCTCCCGGAAGAAGCTGCGGCTTCTTCTTCCCGGCCACGTCCTCCACCCATCCGCACAGCAGCACGAACCCCGCGATCAGGATCCAGCCGACGCCGAACATGAACCACTGGCTCTCCAGCGGCAGCCACTTCTCGAACGCGGGCACGTTCCATAGCCGGTCGATCAGCGGCACGGCGAGGATCAGCGCGATCTCGTGCCACAGGTAGATCGTCACCGCGCGGGAGTTGAAGACCGTCACGACCCGGTCGGTGCGCCGGAAGCGGGTCAGCCAGGCGAAGTCGATCCCGAAGTACGACTTGGCCCACATCAGCAGCAGCACGTACCCGGCGGACCAGAAGGCCTGTGCGAGGGGGAGGGCGTCGAGGTCGTACGACTCCGTCTCACCCTGGTGGGTGAAGGCGTACCAGCCGCCGAACCCGATCGCGGCGAGCGAGAGCAGCACGACGGCCGCCGGCTTCAGCCGCTCCAGGACCCCGTCCCGGTGCGCGAAACCGAGGATCCAGCAGAACAGGAAGGTGGCCAGGTCGGTCAGCGCGCTGCCGACGCGGTCGTCCGGCGGCTCCCACAGGAACTGGAAGACCACGATCGGGGCCAGAGAGAGCACCAGGACCGGCACCGGCGACAGGCGGAAGACCCTCAGCAGCACCGGGGACAGCAGGACGAACCACAGGTACGTCCGCAGGTACCAGAGGATCTCCCAGGCCTGCTCACCCCACGCGTTGCCCGGCGGATCGCCGAGCGGCACGACCCAGTAGACGATCTGCCAGCCCGGCATCCAGTCGTGGACCAGCATCGCGAGGACCACGAAGACGCCCCAGAACCAGAACGGGGGCAGCAGGCGGCGCAGTCGGCTCCTGATCACCGTGGCCGCCGGGCGCTCCAGGGACTTCGCCATCAGCGTCCCGGCCAGGCCGAACATGATGCCCATGGAGGGGAAGACCATGCCGGCCCAGGCCCACCCGAACGTGTGATAGGTGACGACGCGGATCAGGGCGACGGCCCGCAGCGTGTCGAAGTAGCGGTCACGGCCCGGGGGCCGAGACGGAGGCTTCTCCTCCTCCGCCTCGGCGTCAGCGGGGGCATCGAGAACCGGTGGCTCCGGCTCCTGCTCCACCACCGGCAACGGGGACGAGGACGGGGACGGGGCGTCCGGCACGCCCTGTCCGTAGTACCCGGGGTCGACGTCATCCTGGGGATACGGCTGCCGCGTGCAGGAGTGCTGTGGATACGACTGCTGCGGATACCCCGAGTACCCGTACTCCTGGTCGTACCCCTGTTGCGGGTGCCCCTGTTGCGGATACCCCTGCTGCTCCCAGCTCATCAGCCGACCCCCGCCGGGGTGCCGACCTCGCCGGTCCGTTTCAGCTTCTGCCAGCGCAGACGGCCGCCGGTGAGCGCCGTGATGCAGGAGTGGATGAGGACGAGGTACATCATCTGGCGGTAGGCCAGCTGCTGGAACGGCATCATCAGCAGATAGCGGTACTTCTCCTTGTCCAGCCTGAAGGCGTACGCCGCGCACACGAGCTGGATGCCGAGGACCGCGAGCCACGCGTACAGCGCCGCCCGGAAGTCGACGAAGATCATCGAGTAGGCGGTGAACACGTCGATCAGCGGGGCGAAGACCGGCGTGACGATCTGGAAGATCACCACCAGCGGCATGCCGACCCGGCCGAAGCGGCCCGAGGGCCCCTTGTCGGTGAGGGACCCGCGGTGCTTCCACAGCGCCTGCATGGTGCCGTACGACCACCGGTAGCGCTGCGACCACAGCTGCTTGAGGGAGCCGGGCGCCTCGGTCCACGCGCGTGCGTGCTCCTGGTAGACGACCCGCCGGCCCGCGCGGTGCATCGCGATGGTGATGTCCGTGTCCTCGGCGAGGGTGTCCTCGCTCATGCCGCCGACCAGGAGCACCGCCTCCCGGCGGAACGCGCCGATCGCGCCCGGGATGGTGGGCATGCAGCGCAGCAGGTCGTACATCCGGCGGTCGAGGTTGAAGCCCATCACGTACTCGATGTGCTGCCAGGCGCCGATGACCGTGTCGCGGTTGCCGACCTTGGCGTTTCCGGCGACCGCGCCGACCTCCGGGTCCGCGAAGGGCTGCACCAGCTGCCGTACGGTGTCCGGCTCGAAGACGGTGTCGCCGTCCATCATCACGACGATGTCGTGGCTGGCGCTGCGCACCCCGTTGTTGAGGGCGGCCGGCTTGCCCGCGTTCTCCTGGCGGATGACACGGACGTTCGTCATGCCCAGGGAGCGGGCCGCCTCGCGGGCGATCTCGGAGGTGCCGTCCGAGGAGCCGTCGTCGACGACGATGACCTCGATCGGATGGGTGCTCCTCGCGAGCGACTCCAGGGTGTTGGCGATGCACTCCTTCTCGTTGTACGCCGGGACGATCACCGTCACCGGCCGGGTGACCGTGGGCCCCCAGCTGAAGCGGCGTTTGTTGCGCAGTCTGTAGTGGCGGCGGGCGAGGATCAGCATCATCCCGAACCGCCCCATCACTGCCACGCCCACGATCACGAGCCCGACCGACAGCGTGGGCACGGTGTACTCGGCGACGGCGACGGCCGCGACGAGCGCCTTGCCCTCGTAGAGGGTCGCGCCGGTGGCCTCGCGGTGCGCGGCCTGGAGACGGTCGGTGCCGTCGGCGTTCGGGCCGTTCGCAGCCCCCTGGGGCTGCTGCCGGCCGGTCTGCCCGCCCGCCGGAGCGCTGTTCGTGTTCTGCGCCTCGATGACTCCGCTGATGGTGGTGAAGGTGTAGCCCTTCGCCCGCATCTTCTCGATGTACTCCGGCAGCGCTTTGATCGTCTGCTCCCGGTCACCGCCGGCGTCGTGCATCAGCACCGAGGCGCCCGAGGTCCCGGACGGGGTGGCCCACTTGACGATCTTCGAGACGCCCGGCTTCTTCCAGTCGTCGCTGTCGGTGTCGACGAAGACGCTGGTGTAGCCCTCCTCGCCGAGCTTCTTGTAGACGGGCCAGCTGTAGTTGTCGATGGCGTCCGTCTCCGAGGAGTACGGCGCCCGGAACAGCGTGGTGGTGATGCCGGCCGCGCCCGCGAGGGCGAGCTGCGTCTGGGTCATCTCGCGCCGGATGCGGGCGTCGCTCTGGTAGGAGAGGTCGACGTGGGTGAAGGTGTGGATGCCCACCTCATTGCCCTGGTCGACCATGTCCTTCACGATCCCCGGGTAGCGCGAGACCATCGAGCCCACCAGGAAGAAGGTCGCCGGGACGTCGTACTTCTCCAGGATCTTCAGGACCTGGGGCGTGTACGTCGGGTTCGGGCCGTCGTCGAAGGTGAGCGCGATCGTCTTGGACGGTACGGAGGTCGTGGTCGCCTGGCCGCCCCGGAAGCTGATGATCGGCCCGCCGCCCAGGATCTTGTCGGGGACCTTGCTGGAGCCGGCGCCGTCGCGCACCCGCTGGTCGCCGCCGACCTCGGCGCGCAGATAGCCGTCGAGCAGCATCACGCTGGTCAGGCCGAGCAGGAGCAGCAGGGCGAGGATGACCCGCGGTTTCTGCAGCGCCGCGGCCTTGCCCGCCGCCCGCTCGATGCGGGTGGGGGCACGCCGGCGGCCGCGGGAGGGCGTCGTCGTGGTCATGTGGTGGGCCGTTCCGGTCAGTTGGAGGCCGCGGAGGCGGTCGCGGTCGGGGCGGCGCTCGGCGGAGCGCCCGTGGCGGTGCCGGTGGGCGGGGCGCCCGTGGGCCTCGACGGCGGGGTGCCGACACCGCCCTGCGGCTGGAGACCGCCGGGGCCGGAGTTCGACGAACCGCCGGGGCCGCCGCCCGCGAAGGGCAGCAGGGTCGTGCTGGAGACGCCGATGCCCATGAAGGCCAGGCCCAGCACGACGGCGTACCCGAGGGACAGGACACCGAGGAGAAGGCCGATGCGGCGCAGCATCCTGGAGCGGCGTCCGGAGTTGTCAACGAACACGGGACCCTCGGCGGACCCGTTACTACCGCGTTTGCGGCGGCGACCGCGCGTGTCCGCACGGTTTTCGGTGGCAGTCTCGAAATGCATTCCCCAGACGCTAAGGAGTCTTTATGTGACCGAGTCGGCCGTTCTTGTGAGACGCATAGGAGAAACGCCATAACCTGTCTTTCTCCTGAGAGACTTCGTGAACACCTGCGCGGGTCGCCATGGAGGCAAGTGCACCGAATGCCCCGTTCATTTCGCCCGATTGGCCTGGTTCACGCAATGCCGCCCGTGGATCTCCTATGGATCGACTGTCGCCTTGAACACCGGCTCCGCATGAGACGTTCTCTTTTTGAATAAGCCTTTGTTTCGAGCCTGAGACGAACATCACGAGAGCGGGTGCATGAACAATGCGGGGTTTCCTGAGGCCGACCGCCGGGCTCACTTGTCTGCTTGCCCTGGCCGCCACGGGGTGTTCCGCGGAGTCCGGGACCGCGCGGGAAGCGACACCGGCAGCGACGCCGTCAGTGACGCAGAAGGCCACCCAGGCAGCCTCGTCCACCACCTCCTACGCCCCGTACGTGAGCGCCACCGATGCCTCGGACAACGACTCCGCGGGCTCGCCCTCGGTGTACAACCTCGCGTTCGTGATCGCCGACGGGAGTGACTGCACACCGTCCTGGAACGGCACGTCCGCCATCGGCGACTCGTCGGTCACCTCCCGGATCGGCGCGCTGAAGGAGAACGGGGGGCAGGTCCGGGTCTCCTTCGGCGGGGCGTCCGGGAAGGAGCTGGCCGAGACCTGCTCCAGTGCGGCGAAGCTTGCGGCGGCTTACGGGAAGGCGCTGGACGCGGCCGGTTCCTCGCTCGCCGACTTCGACATCGAGGGGGACGCGCTGACCGACTCGGACTCGGTGGATCTGCGGTCCGAGGCGATCGCGTCGCTCCAGGAGGAACGGAGCGATCTCGCCGTGTCGTTCACGCTTCCCGTGATGCCGTCCGGGCTCGACGACGACAGCGTGGCGTTGCTGGAGTCCGCGAACAACAAGTCGGTTCAGGTCTCGACGGTCAACATCATGACGATGAACTACGGGGAGTCCTACGACGGGGACATGGGGGCCTACGCGATCACCTCGGCGAAGGCGGCGCAGGCGCAGTTGAAGTCGGTCTTCGGAACGTCCGACTCCACTGCGTGGCGGGCCATGGCGCTCACCTCGATGATCGGGACGAATGACGTGGACGGGGAGACGTTCACGTTGTCCGACGCGGCGCAGGTGCGGGCTTTTGCTGAGGCGAAAGAGGTGGCCTGGGTATCCATGTGGTCCACGTTTCGGGATCAGCAGTGTGAGTCGGGGGACTCCGATGAGGATGACCCGTTGACCAATTGCAGTGGGGTTTCCCAGAGTTCGGGGGCGTTTGGGGAGGCGTTGGCGGGTTGAGTTCCGAGTGCGGGCCTGTGGGGGCTGGTCGCGCCCGCGCGGCGGAGCCGCACATTGATACAGCCCCGCGCCCCCAAAAGCTCTTACCTGCGCCTGTGCAGCAAGCGGCCCCTGATCACCGTGGCCACGCATTCCGGTGCGTCGAAGACCGCGAACGTCGCTTCCGCACCCGGAACCAAGGCGGGCGGTACCGCTTCCGTGGCCCCGTCCTGAATCCTCAGGCCCGACCTGTGGACGGCGTCGATCACGGCGGGGCGCCTCAGCGGACCCACCACCGCCACCGTCCCCCGCGCCAGCAACCGCTGTACGCCCCGTCTCGCGCTCGCGCCCCATCGCGTATCCGTCATGGCGAGGGACGCCAGCGCCTCGCCCGTGAGGGGCTCGGTGCCCAAGTCCTCCCGGGGGTCCGGGTGGTAGGACCGCTCCAGGAGTTCCGGGCCGTGCGGCTCGAGCAGGCCCGGGGTGAGAACTCCCGGCCAGCGGCGGACCCTTGCGGACGGGTGTGCGGCCGCCAGGTCGTCGTACACCTCCACGGCGGCGATCCGCTGCCCCTCGACCAGTACCGCCCCACCGGGCAGCGGTGATCTTCCGCCGCCCGGGACGAGCAGGTCGGCGGTGTGGATCGTCAGCACCGCACGCCTAGTTGGACGCGAGGATCTTCAGCTCGGGGTGTGCCGTGCCGCCCTCGATCGCCGTGGAGGAGATGTGGGACATCACGCGCGCGTCGACCGGGTCGTTAGCGGGGTCGTCGTGGACGACGAGGTGTTCGTACGTCGTGGCGCGCTGGGCCGGGACCCGACCCGCGGTGCGGATCATGTCGATCATTTCCTGGAGGTTGGAGCGGTGCTTGGCGCCGGCCGCCGAGACGACGTTCTCCTCCAGCATGACCGAGCCGAGGTCGTCCGCGCCGTAGTGCAGGGTCAGCTGGCCCGCGTCCTGGCCGGTGGTGAGCCAGGAGCCCTGGATGTGGGCAATGTTGTCCATGAAGAGCCGGGAGATCGCGATCATCCGCAGGTACTCGAAGATCGTGGCCTGTGTGCGGCCCTTCAGGTGGTTGTTCATCGGCTGGTAGAGGTACGGGATGAAGGCCCGGAAGCCGCCCGTGCGGTCCTGTACGTCACGGATCATCCGCAGGTGCTCGATGCGCTCGGCGTTGGTCTCGCCGGTGCCCATGAGCATGGTCGAGGTGGACTCCACGCCCAGGTTGTGCGCCGTCTCCATGATCTCCAGCCAGCGCTCGCCGGACTCCTTGAGCGGCGCGATGGCCTTGCGGGGGCGCTCGGGGAGCATCTCGGCACCGGCGCCCGCGAAGGAGTCGAGGCCGGCCGCGTGGATGCGCTGGATGGCCTCCTCCACGCTCACCTTGGAGATCCGGGCCATGTGCTCGACCTCGGAGGCACCGAGGGAGTGGATGACCAGCTGGGGGAACTCCCGCTTGATCGCCGCGAAGTGCTTCTCGTAGTACTCGACGCCGTAGTCGGGGTGGTGGCCGCCCTGGAACATGATCTGCGTGCCGCCGAGTTCGACGGTCTCCGCGCAGCGGCGCAGGATGTCGTCCAGGTCGCGGGTCCAGCCCTTGTCCTTGGCGGTGGGCGGGGCGTAGAAGGCGCAGAACTTGCACGCCGTGACGCACACGTTGGTGTAGTTGATGTTCCGCTCGATGATGTACGTCGCGATGTGCTCGGTACCCGCGTACCGGCGGCGGCGCACCGCGTCCGCGGCGGAGCCCAGCGCGTGCAGCGGGGCGTCGCGGTAGAGGTCGAGCGCCTCCTCCGGAGTGATGCGCCCACCCTCGGCGGCACGGTCGAGGACGGACTGAAGGTCGGCCTTCTCGGTCACCGGGGCGTGCCTTTCGTCAAGGGTTCTGGCGGTCTGGGCCAGCCTACGCCAGCCCTGTGACAAGCCGTATGTCAGGCCGTGCGCCCTCGCCCTCAGGCCGCGTACGCACCGATCAGCAGCCCCGCGTACGCCCCCGTGATCAGGAACGGCCCGAACGGGATCGCCGTCTTGCGCCCCGCCCTGCCCGCCAGGACCAGGGCACCGCCGTAGAGCGCGCCGAGCAGGAAGCCCGCGAAGGTCCCCAGCAGCACGGTGTCCCAGCCGTACCAGCCCAGGACCGCCCCCGCCCCGAGCGCCAGCTTCACATCGCCGAAGCCCATGCCGCCCGGGTTGACCCGCCACAGCACCCAGTAGCCGGCGCCGAGGGCGAGGGCGCCGAACAGGGCGTGCAGCCAGCTCCCGGTGTGCTCCGGCACGAAGGAGACGACCCCGAGCAGCACGAGCGCGGCGGCCGCGAGGGGGAGGGTGAGCGGGTCGGGCAGTCGTCGTACGCGCAGGTCGACGACGGCGAGCAGCACGCCCACGGGGGCGAGCAGCAGCCAGACGGCGATCTCCGGGCGGGTGCCGGTGGCAGCGGCGAGGGCGGCGCAGAGAAGGGCGGTGACGGCGGAGAGGAGCGGGGTGCCGGGACCGTACGGCTGCCGTGTGCCGCAGTTCCCGCAGCTCGCCCGCCCCAGCCAGCCGACCAGCGGGTGCCCGTCGGGGCAGGTCCCGCGCCACGGTTCCCCGGACGGGACGGAGAAGCGGTAGGCCGCTCGCGGCAGCAGCGCACCAGCCGCCGCGCCCCACAACGCGGCCACGAGGACGAGCAGCTGCGTCACCGCCCGACCTTCGACATCCGTGCCTCGGGGTATCCCTCGGCCTCGCTCTCCGAGGTGTACTTCAGGTCGTCGCCCACCGTGGTGAGGCGCACGGTGTGGGCGGTGGGGTTGCAGCCGGCGTGGTTGTCCTCGGCGCCGACGGCCGTGGTGACGAGTTCCTTGTCGGTGACCTTCTTCAGGGTGAGGACGTCGGTGCAGACCGCGCCGATCGCGTCGGTCTGCTGGAGGCGGCCCAACTCCTCACCGACGCTCGCCTTCTTGACGGTGATCCGGAAGGTCCCCATCGGCAGGCTCCCGCCGAGACCCGTGCCCTGGCCCTCCCAGGTGCCGAGATAGCGGGCGGGGACCACGGTCGGTCCGGCCGGTCCGCTCGACGGCTCGGTCGACAGCGACGGGGACCCGGACGGGGAGACGGGGGAGGACGCCGACGGTGCGGAAGCGGACGGTACGGACGTCGGCGCCGACGTGTACGCGTCGCTGCCGGGCGGGGAACCCGCCGAGTCGTCGTCGCCGCCTCGCCCCGGCAGCAGGTCGAACAGGAACACCGACCCCACGGTCACGGCCGCCAGCGCGCCCGCGACGGCGAGCGCCACGGTGCAACTCAGCCGGCGCCCGCGGCCGTTGTCGCCGGACGTGGACGTGGCCGCCACGGAGACGGAGAGCTTTCCGGGACCGGACCGCGCGCCCGAGGGCACGACAGTCTCGTACGGCACCGCGTCCCTGGGCTCGGGCGCAGAGGGCCCTGAGGTCCCTGCGGTCCCTGCGGTCCCTGCGGTCCCTGAGGGAGCGTCCGCGGGAGCCGGCGGCGTGACCGGATACGCCGGTGGCCCGGCCGCGGCAGCCGGCGGCGCCCCCGCCGACACCACCGGCATCACCGGGGGCGGCCCGAACGCACCCATGGAACCCGGAGAACCCGGAGAACCTGTCGCCCCCGCCGAACCTCCGCCCACGGAAGGACTGCTGAACCCCACCGGCCCCGACGCCTGTTCCCCCGTCCGCTCCCCCGCCGCCTCAAGATTCAGCAGCTGTACGGCACTCCGCCCCACCTGCTCGACCAGCGCCCCCGGCAGCCACCCCGCCGCCACCAGCCGCGCCGCGCCCTGCGGAGCCAGCCGCCGGGCCACCTCGCCCGGAGTCGGCCGCTCCTGCGCCGACTTGTCCAGGCATCTCTCCACGACGTCCCGCAACTCACCGCTCAGCGATCCGAGTTCGGGCTCCTCGTGGACGACCTTGTAGAGGAGGGAGGCCGAGGAGTCACCAGGGAAGGGCGGCGCCCCCGTGGCCGCGTACGCCAGGACCGCGCCCAGGGAGAAGACGTCCGCCGCGCCCGAGACACCCTTGCTCAGGATCTGTTCGGGGGACATGTAGCCGGGTGAACCGATGGAGACACCGGTCGAGGTGAGGGACGCGGTGCCGTCGGTGGCGCGGGCGATGCCGAAGTCGATGAGGAGGGGGCCGTCGACGGTGAGCAGGACGTTGGAGGGCTTCACGTCCCGGTGGACGAGCCCCAGTTCGTGCACGGCGGCGAGCGCCTCGGCCAGCCCCGCGCCCAGGACCCGTACGGAATGCTCGGGCAGCGGGCCGCCGTCCGTGACCGCCGAGGCCAGGGAAGGGCCCGCCGCGTACCCGGTGGCGACCCAGGGCACCGCCGCCTCCGGGTCGGCGTCCAGGACCGGCGCGGTCCAGGCCCCGCCCACTCTGCGCGCCGCGTCCACCTCGCGGCGGAAGCGGGCACGGAACTCCTCGTCGAGCGCGAAGTGCGGGTGCACGATCTTGACCGCGACCGTGCGGCCGCCGGCGCTGCGGCCGAGGTAGACCCGGCCCATGCCGCCGGAGCCGAGCCGGCCGAGCAGCCGGTAGGGCCCCACGGCGGTGGGCTCGTCGACGCCGAGCGGCTGCATCCTGCCTCCCCCGTAAGTCCCCCGTAAAGGTACGGATGCAGGTTACGGCTGAAGCAGTTCCACCTTCACGTCCGCGGGGAAACCCGTTGTGGGCCCGACCCGGCGCGCGAACTCCGCGACGGCCGCCAGCTGCGGGGCCCCGAAGCGGAAGTCCAGCGTCGTGAAGTACTTCTCCAGGACCTTCTCGTCGAAGGCCTCCCAGCGGGCCGCCTGTTCGGCGACCTTGGCGACCTCCTCCAGGGAGAGGTTCCGGGAGGCGAGGAAGGCCTCGTGGACCTTGCGGGTGATGACCGGCTCGCGTGCGAGGTAGTCCCGGCGTGCGGCCCACACCGCGAAGACGAACGGCAGCCCGGTCCACTCCTTCCAGAGCGAGCCGAGGTCATGGACCTGAAGGCCGAAGCGCGGGCCGTCGAGGAGGTTCGCCCGCAGCGCCGCGTCCCCGATGAGTACGGCCGCCTCCGCCTCCTGCATCATCAGGCTGAGGTCGGGCGGGCAGGTGTAGTAGTCGGGCCGCACGCCGTAGCGCTCGGCGAGGAGGAGCTGGGCGAGACGGACGGAGGTGCGCGAGGTCGACCCGAGGGCCACCCTGGCGCCGTCCAGCTCGTCCAGCGGGACCTGCGAGACGATGACGCAGGACATGACCGGGCCGTCGCAGCCGACGGCGATGTCGGGGAAGGCGACCAGGTCGTCCGCGTTCTTCAGGAACTCGACGAGGGTGATGGGCGCGATGTCGAGATCTCCCTGCACCAGCTTCTCGCTGAGCTTCTCCGGGGTGTCCTTCGTGAGCTCGAAGTCGAGGAGCGTGCCCGTCCTCGCGAGCCCCCAGTACAGGGGCAGGCAGTTCAGGAACTGGATGTGGCCGACGCGCGGCCGGGTGCGAGAATTGTCCACATCGCGACACTAGACCCCTTGGGGTACGCTTCCGACTTCGGCCCCCCGGTCAACCTCGCCGCGATCTTCAAACATCCGAGTGACGTGATCTTGACCTCTATTGCTTTCGGCTGCCTGCGTGCTAGGCTCGCCGCAAGTTGCAGTTTGGTTTCCCTTGCAGTACAGAGCCTGCGGAGCATGTAACCGCGGGCTCTAGTCGTTTTCAGAAGAATGCAGTTGTGCGGCACTGTTTTCACACTTGCAGGTTCTGGAGCAGGGCAACCCTTTTGGGCCCAAGGAGGGCTTATGGCTACCGGAACCGTGAAGTGGTTCAACGCCGAAAAGGGCTTTGGCTTCATCGCCCAGGAGGGCGGAGGACCCGACGTCTTCGTCCACTACTCCGCGATCAACGCGAGCGGCTTCCGCTCGCTGGAGGAGAACCAGCAGGTCTCCTTCGACGTGACCCAGGGCCCCAAGGGCCCGCAGGCGGAGAACGTCACCCCCGTCTGAGCGATCCCGTCTCATAGGCGCTCCAGCCTCTGATCCGGACCTGAATGCAGCACCCAAGGAGCCCCGCGCCGCACGGCAGCGGGGCTCCTGCCTTTATGTGTGCTGCATGACCAGCACGAAGGTCGTGCCGGGCGCGAGTGCCTCGTACGAGTGGGCGATGTCCCCGCGGTAGGTCATGTAGTCACCGGGACCCAGCTCGGCCTCCTCCCCCGCCGGTCCGGCCGTCACTCTCCCGGAACTCACGATCAGATGCTCCACGGTCCCCGGAATGTGCGGCTCCGATGTACGTACCGCGCCCGGTTCGGCCCGTAGGTGGTAAATGTCCCGGCGCGCCCCGGGCGGGCTGGCCGAGAGCAGGGTGGCCGCGAAGTCGGCCCGTTCCGAGGCCACGGTCGGGCCCTGCCCCGCCCTGACCACCCGCAGCGAGGACACCGGCGGCTCCACGAGCGTGCTGAACGGCACCCCCAGCGCCACCCCGAGTGCCCACAGCGTCTCAACGCTCGGGTTGCCGCCCGCCGCCTCCAACTGGGACAGCGTGGACTTGGCGATTCCGGCGCGCTTGGCCAACTCGGAGAGGGAGAGGCCGACGCGAGTGCGTTCACGGCGGAGCGCGGCGGCGATCCAGTCCAGAGGGCGTTCGGGCATTCTGTTCGCTCCATCGGTACGATCGTTCGCCTTGACGAACAAGACGCCTGGCGTCCAGTGTAGTGAACATGCGTACGGCAGAGCGAACAGTCTTGGTCCGTGACAGTGCGCTCGTGTGGCTCGCGAGCGGGGTGGTGGGGGTCTCCTTCGGCGCGATCGCCGTCACCGGCGGCCTGCCGGTGTGGGTGCCGGTGGTGATGTCCCTGGTCGTGTACGCGGGCTCCGCCCAGTTCAGCGCGATCGGCGTCCTGCTGGCCGGGGGCGGTCCGGTCGCCGCGGCGGCCACCGGTCTGCTGCTCAACACCCGTACGGCGGCCTTCAGCCTCGCCGTCGCGGACATCCTCGGCCGGGGCCGGCTCGCCCGGTTCCTCGGCGCCCATCTGGTCACCGACGAGACGGTGGCCTTCGCTCTCGCCCAGCCGGATCCGGCGCGGCGCCGGGCGGCCTTCTGGATCTCCGGAGTCGGCCTGTTCGCCGTGTGGAACCTCGGCGTCCTGGCCGGGGCCCTCGCCGGGGGCGCACTGGGCGACACCGGCACCTACGGCCTGGACGCGGCCTTTCCCGCCGTGCTCGTCGCGCTGGTGCTGCCCACGCTGCGCGCCTCCCCCGCGATCCGGCGGTCCGCGCTGCTCGGCGCCGGACTGGCGCTGGCCGTGACACCGGCGGTCCCGGCCGGTGTGCCGGTGCTGGTGGCGTTGGCCGGGCTGGTCCTCCACGGCAACAGGAGGACGGCGTGAACGCGACGGTCGCCATGATCCTGGCGATGGCGGTCGGGACGTACGCCTTCCGGCTGGTCGGGCCGGTGCTGCACGGGCGGGTGGAACTGCCGGAGCGGCTCCAGGAGTTGCTGTCGGCGGGCGCGATCGTCCTGCTGGTGGCGCTGCTGGCGACGGGCGCGCTGACGGAGGGGGGCGGTTTCGCGGGGTGGGCCCGCCCGGCCGGGGTGCTGGCGGGGGCGGTGCTGGCCTGGCGGAGGGCGCCGTTCGTGGTCGTGGTGCTGGGGGCGGCGGCCACAACTGCCCTACTGCGGGCGGCCGGTGTCACATGAGTGTCAGTGGGGGCCGCTAGGGTCCCCGGCCATGACCGACACCGACTTCGTGACCGCCACCCGCACCTTCTACGACACCGTCGCCGAGGACTACGCCGAGCAGTTCCGGGACGGTCTCGCCGACGCGCCACTGGACCGAGCGGCGCTCGCCGGGTTCGCCGAACTCGTGGGCACCGAGGGAACGGTGGCGGACCTGGGGTGTGGGCCCGGGCGCGTCACGGGACACCTCGCCGCCCTCGGCCTGTCCGTCTTCGGCCTCGACCTGTCGGAGTCGATGCTGGCCATCGCCCGCCGGGAGAACCCGGGGCTGCGGTTCGAGCGGGGCTCGATGCTGGAGCTGGATCTTCCCGACGGGGCGCTCGCCGGCGCCGTGTCCTGGTACTCCTCCATCCACACCCCTGTGGACGAACTCCCGCGCCTGTTCGCCGAGTTCCACCGCGTGCTGGCCCCGGGCGGGCACCTCCTCGTGGCCTTCCAGGCCGGTGACAAGGACCGGCATCACGACCGGCCGTGGGGGCGGCCGGTCGCGCTGACCTTCCTGAGGCGGCGGCCGGAGCAGATCGTCGGGCTGCTCCGCGCGGCCGGATTCTCGCTCGTCTCGCAGACGGTGCGCGAACCCGGCCCCGAAGAGGTGTCGCAGCAGGCGTTCCTGATCGCCCGCCGTCCCTAGAGCACCCCGGCGATGTCCCGCCCCGCGACATACCCGAAGGTCATCGCGGGCCCGATCGTCGAGCCCGCGCCCGCGTAACTGTGGCCCATGACGGCCGCGCTGGCGTTCCCGGCGGCGTACAGGCCGGGGACGACGGAGCCGTCGGGCCGCAGGACGCGGGCGCGGGCGTCGGTCACCAGGCCGCCCTTGGTGCCCAGGTCCCCCGGGACGAGCCGGAAGGCGTAGTACGGGGGCAGCCAGAGCGGGGCCAGGCAGGAGTTCGGGAGCACGGACGGGTCCGTGTAGTAGTGGTCGTAGGCGCTGTCACCGCGTCCGAAGTCCGTGTCGTCGCCCTTCAGGGCAAGGGAGTTGAAGCGGTCGACGGTGGTCCGCAGGGCGGCGGCCGGGACGCCGATGGACGTGGCGAGGGCGTCGAAGGTCCAGGCCTTGCGGGCGGCGCCGGAGCCGTACCAGTCGGCGGGGAGGACGAAGGTGGGCGCGATGTCCCTGAAGAGGTACCGGTTGCGGTAGTTCTGGTCGACGATCAGCCAGGCCGGGATGTCGGGGTCGGTGGGGTTGCGGTCGTACATGGTGTGGACGACATCGCTGTAGGGGGCGGCCTCGTTGACGAACCGCCGCCCGGCCGCGTTGACGACGAGGCCGCCGGGGAGGGTGCGTTCGGCGAGGCAGAAGTACGGCTCGCCGGGGAGCGGGATGGCCGGTCCCCACCAGGCGTCGTCCATGAGCGCGACATCGGCGCCCAGGCGCTGCCCGGCCCGGATGCCGTCCCCCGTGTTCTCCTTGGCGCCCACGGTCCACTCCGTGCCGATGGGCTGCCGCTGGTACTGGGCCCGCATCGCCGCGTTGTGCTCGAAGCCGCCGGACCCGACGATCACACCCCGGCGGGCACGGTAGAGGCCGCCCGGGGTCACCGCGCCGGCGACGGTGCCGTTCTCGACGTAGAGCTCGGTGAGGGGGGTGTTGAGACGGACGGGCACGTTCGCGTCCAGGAGCCCCTTCCGCAGCCCGGCCGCCAGCGACTGTCCCATGGTGAGCGGCGTCTGCCCGAGCAGGGCCGCCTTCGTGCCCCGTGCCAGGCATTCGGCGGCGACGGCGGCGCCCTTGAGGCTCACGGCGGACAGGGCGAGCCACTTGTAGTCGGCGCTGAACACGACCAGTCCGGCGGGGACGTCGAGGTACGGCGGGTTCAGGTGGGCCAGCTCGGCGCCGAGGAGCTTGCCGTCGAACTGGTCGGGCTCGATGGAGCGGCCGTTCGGCAGGCCGCCCGGGAGCTCGGGGTAGTAGTCGCTGTACCCCTCCATCCAGCGGAAGCGCAGCGGGCTGTTGGCCAGGACGAAGGAGATCATCGCGGGGCCGTGCGTGAGAAAGGCCCGCTGCCGGGCCGCGGGGACGTCCGGTCCCACGACGGCGGCGAGGTAGGCGGCCGCCTTGGCGGGGGTGTCCGGGACACCGGCGGCGAGGAGGACGGGGTTGTTGGGGATCCAGATCCCGGCCCCGGACCGGGCCGCGGACCCTCCGAACGTGGGCGCCTTCTCCAGCACCACGGTGCTGAGCCCCTGCTTCGCGGCGGTGAGCGCGGCGGTCATGCCGGCAGCGCCGGAACCGATGACGACGACGTCGTACGTGCCCAGAGGCGGCAGGTCGGCGGCGCTCGCGCCCTGGTGCACCCCGGCGGTGACGGCCGCCCCGGCACCGGCGGCCAGCAGGTGTCTTCGGGTCACGCTCATGGTCGGGTCCCCCCTGCGGTGGTATGGACGAAGAGGTCCGGAACGTCGCGCGGGGCTCTTGAGAAGTCAAGGGGCGTGCAGGACGGCGAGGGTGTCCCGCCGAGCGGGGGTACAGGCCCTCAGCTCAGAATCCGGGAGCGGGGAGGAAGCCGGGCCACCACAGTGGTACGCCGCTGGGGCATTCGTACGTGGCGCCACCCCAGAAGAAGGAGACAGCACACCAGCACAGAGCGGGGAGCACCACCGTGAGGGCGAGTGCGTGGAGGAGGGCTTGTCTCCCCAGGAGAACTCCCACCATCACCCAACCAAGGGTCAGAAGGCCCCAGAGGGACGGGATAAAAAGGACGATGATGAACGTACCGTTCGCTGCGCCGTTGACGCCGGCGTCGCAGGCGCTCAGCGCTCTACCGAGGAGCATGGCGGTGAGCGCCGCGAGAGCAAGCCCCATCACCGTTCCGAAACATCCGTGAAGCCGCCGCTCAGGCATGGATCTCCTCATCACTGCCGCTTTCGCACATCCTCCCGACCAGGTCGACGACGAAGGCTGCCCGCCCCGGATGAAGACCGTCACCATTCCTTTCCCCGCATCCCACCGCTCACGCTGTGCCCGAAGCCCCCGGACGAAGCGTGGCTGTGGAGCCAATCGTCGGCGTCATCACCCGAGCCCGATCTCGGCCCACACCGTCTTGCCGACGTCCCGCTCCGTGACGCCCCAGGTGTCGGCGAGGAGGGTGACGAGGATCAGGCCGCGGCCGTGTTCACCGTCCTCCTCATGGGCGAACCGGAGTTGACGGTCTCCGCGGGCGTCACTCACCTCGATACGGAGCGTGTTCTCCGGCAGCAGGAGGAGACGCAGCTCGAAGTCCCTTCCGGGTACGCGGCCGTGAGTCACCGCGTTGGCGGCCAGTTCGGCGACGAGGTGCTGCGCGGTGTCGTTCACCTCGCTGTCATGGGGGCACCCCCACGCCTCCAGCTGCGTGGCGGTGAGCCTGCGAGCCAGGCGGGCGCCTCGCGGGGTGGCGCTCAGACGCTGGGTCAGTTCGTCGGTGGGGGTGGAGATTTCGGCGTTCACGTGACTGAGCGTGCTGGGTTGTCCCTACGCTGACCAGGTGCGACTCGGCGACGCTGAGTAGCTGTACGGGTGCGGTCGGTTCGGTGTACGCGTTGTCGGGTGGGAGGGGTGAGGCGCGTGGGTGAGCGGAGGCCGGAGACACCTGCGGAGGCGGACGGTACGGCGGGGCTGTTCGTCGCGCTGGGCAAGATGGTGAGGCTACTGCGGGAGCGGAAGGGGCTGACGCAGAAGGAGTTCGGGGAGCTGGTGGGGTACGGCCCTGACGCGGTCTCGGCCATGGAGCGGGGCGTTCGGACTCTACGGCCGGAGGTCCTGCTGAAGGCGGACGAACTGCTCGATGCCGGGGGCCTGTTGAAGGAGGTCGTCCCCGAGGTCGAGGAGGCGATGGCGAAGGCTCGGACCCGGCATCCGGAGTGGTACCGGAGTTATGCGGGGTTGGAGGCGGAGGCGGTCGAGCTGCATTTCTACGCCAACCACGGGGTGCCGGGCCTCCTCCAGACCGAAGACTACGCGCGGGCCGTGTTCGCCAAACGGCGACCGTTCCTGGACGAGGAGACGATCGAGAAGCGGGTCGCGGACCGCCTCTCCCGACAGCAGGTCTTCGGGCGTTGGCCCGTCCCGATCGTGAGCTACGTCCTCGAAGAGATCGTGCTGGACCGGCCGATCGGCGGACGGCGAGTGCACGCGGACCAGCTGCGGCGGCTGTTGCAGGTCGGCCGGATGCAGAACGTCGAGATCCAGGTGATGCCGTCCACACTGGAGGAACACCCCAATATGGACGGCGCGTTCAACCTGCTGACTCCCAAGGGGCACAACCAGGTGGCGTACACGGAGGTCCAGGGGTACCCCCGCTTGATCACCGAGTCGGAAGAGGTCCGGAAGATCACCGATCGCTATGGGATCATGCGAGCGATGGCACTCTCCCCTTCGGAGTCCCGGAAGTTGATCGAGCAGAAGCTGGAGGAGCTATGAACATCGAGCAGCTCACTTGGTTCAAGTCCAGCTACAGCGGTGGCGAGGGCGGCGAGTGCCTGGAAGTCGCCGTCACCCCCGAAACCGTTCACCTCCGCGACTCCAAGCACCCGCATCCGACCGGCCCGCACCTCACCCTCTCCCCCACCGCCTGGTCGGCCTTCCTGCGTGGCGCTCAGCGCTCGTAGAGCCCTTCGATCTCCCCCGCGAAGTCCCGCATGACCGCCTCCCGGCGCAGCTTCATCGACGGGGTCAGGTGGCCGGCCACCTCGGTGAAATCGGTCGGCAGGACGGTGAAGCGGCGGATGGACTCGGGGCGCGAGACCATCTTGTTCGCCTCGTCCACCGCGCGCTGCAGGACCTGCCTCAACTCCTCGTCATCGACGAGGAGTTCCGCGGGCACGGGGTGCTTGCCGTTCATCTGGCGCCAGTGGTTGACGCCGTCCATGTCGAGGCTGATCAGGGCCGAGATGTAGGGGCGGCGGTCACCGAGCACCATGCACTGCGAGATCAGGGGGTGGGAGCGCAGCCAGTTCTCCAGCGGGGCCGGGGCGACGTTCTTGCCGCCGGCCGTGATCAGGATCTCCTTCTTGCGGCCCGTGATCGTCAGATAGCCCTCGTCGTCCAGCTGTCCGATGTCACCGGTCGGGAACCAGCCGTCGGCGGAGGCGGGGGCCACCCCTTCGCCGTACGGGTCCCAGTAGCCGCGGAACACCTGACCGCCGTTGAGCAGGATCTCGCCGTCCGCAGCGATCCGGATCCGGGTGCCGGGGATGGGCCAGCCCACCGTGCCCAGGCGGGGCTTGAGGGGTGGGGTGCAGGTCGCGGCCCCGGTCGACTCGGTCAGGCCGTAGCCCTCGTAGATCTCCATGCCCGCGCCCGCGTAGAACGCGGCGAGGCGGCGGCCGAGCGGGGAGCCGCCGGAGATGATGTGCCGGATGCGACCGCCCATGGCGTTGCGGATACGGCGGAAGACGAGCGGGTCGTAGAAGGTGCGGGCCGTCTTCAGGGCCGCGCCCGGGCCGGAGCCGGTACCGGCGTGGCGGGACTCCATCGCCTCGCCGTAGCGCACGGCGACGTTGGTCGCGCGGTCGAAGACGGTGACCCGGCCGCCGCTCTCCGCCTTGGCGCGGGCGTTGTTGAAGACCTTCTCCAGCATGTACGGGATCACCAGGAGGAAGGTCGGTCTGAAGCTGGCCAGGTCGGCGAGGAGGTCCTCGGCCTGGAGGCTCGGCGCGTGGCCGAGGCGGACGCGGGCGCGGACGCAGGCGATGGCGACCATGCGTCCGAAGACGTGCGAGATGGGCAGGAAGAGCAGGGTCGCCAGGTCCGCCTCGTCCGACTTCGACTTGAAGACGGGGTAGAGGAGTTCGATCGCGTTGTCGATCTCGGCGAGGAAGTTGCCGTGGCTGAGCACACAGCCCTTGGGGCGGCCGGTGGTGCCGGAGGTGTAGACGACGGTGGCGACCGTGGCCGGGCCCAGCATGCCCCGCCGGACCCCGATCTCCTGCTCGGGGACGGCCTGGCCGAGCTCTCCCAGGCGCTCCACATGCCCCTTCTCCATGATCCACATGTGGCGCAGGTCGGGCAGGCGGCTGAGTTCCGGACCGAGGGCGGCGGACTGGGCGGCCGTCTCCGTCACCAGGGCGACGGCACCGGAGTCCTGGAGGATGAACCGGGTCTGGAAGACGGAGGACGTGGGATAGATGGGGACCGTCACCAGGCCCGCGGCCCAGGCGGCGAAGTCCAGGAGCGTCCACTCGTACGTCGTGCGCGCCATGATCGCGACCCGGTCGCCCGGCATCAGGCCCTCCGAGATCAGGCCCTTGGCCACGGCCAGCACCTCCCCCGCGAACTCCGCGGCCGTGAGGTCGACCCAGCGGCCGTCGTCCGTACGGCGGCTCATCACCCGCTGCTCCGGTGCCGCCTGCGCGTTGTCGAACGGCAGGTCGGCGAGCGAGCCGTGGGTCACCGGCGGGACCAGCGGCGGCACCGACACCTCGCGGACCTCACCGTCCAGCCGCACGATCTCTGGTTCCACGAGCACGGGTGCGCCGTCGTAGTCGTGGCCGGACACGTACGAGAGGGACATGGTCAGCTCCTGGGACGTGCAGCTCGGTACCGCTCCGCTGCATGAGGTACGCAGGGGACGTACCGGGGCGTTCACCCGCGAGTGCGCCGGGAAGGGTTACCAGGGGTTAGGACGGTGATCCTAAGTGGCTCAAGTGATGGGTCTGTGCGGGTTCGTTGATGGTCCGGAGCCGGGACTGTGCAACCTCGACCGCAAAATGAGGCTTTGTCAACTGTCGACTTCTACGGCCGCTCGAGAATCGCCGTGACGCCCTGGCCGCCCGCCGCGCACACCGAGATCAGCCCGCGGCCCGGGCCCTCCCGCTCGGCCAGCAGCTTGGCGAGCGTGGCCACGATCCGTGCGCCGGTCGCCGCGAAGGGGTGCCCGGTGGCGAGGGAGGACCCGGTGACGTTGAGCCGGTCCCGGTCCACCGGGGCCAGGCCCCGCTTCTCCCAGGCGGCGAGGGTCGCGAGGACCTGGGAGGCGAAGGCCTCGTGGATCTCCACCAGGTCGAAGTCCTCCATGCCGAGCCCGGCCCGCTCCAGCATCCGGGGGACGGCGTGGGCGGGGGCCATGAGCAGCCCGTCCTCCCCCTGTGCGACATCGCCGCGCACGAAGTCCACGGCCGCCGTCTCGTACGCGGTGAGGTACGCCAGCACTTCAAGGCCGCGCGCCTCGGCCCACTCCTCCGAGGCCAGCAGGACGACCGCGGCGCCGTCCGTCAGCGGGGTCGAGTTCCCGGCCGTCATGGTGGGATCGGGGTCCTTGAGGCCGAACACCGGCTTGAGTGCGGCGAGTTTGCCGGCCGTCGAACCGGGGCGCAGGTTCTGGTCGCGGGCCAGGCCCCGGAAGGGGACCACCAGCTCCCGGAAGAAATCCCGCTCGTAGGCCGCCGCCAGCCGCTGGTGACTCGTCGCCGCCAGCTCGTCCTGGGCCTCCCGGGTCACGCCCCACACGCGGGCGGTGACGGCGGCGTGCTCCCCCATCGACAGACCGGTGCGGGGTTCGGCGTTGCGCGGGATGTCGGGCACGAGATGGGCCGGACGGATGCGCGCGAGCGCCTTGAGGCGCCCGCCGGCCGACTTCGCGCGCCGGGCCTCCAGCAGGATGCGGCGCAGGTCGTCGTTGACGCCGAGGGGCGCGTCGCTCGCGGTGTCCGCGCCGCCCGCGATCGCGGACTCCGTCTGGCCGAGTGCGATCTTGTTGGCGGCGGCGATGACCGCCTGGAGACCGGTCCCGCAGGCCTGCTGGATGTCGTACGCCGGGGTGCGCGGGTCCAGCTTCGAACCGAGTACCGTCTCGCGGGCGAGGTTGAAGTCGCGCACGTGCTTGAGGACGGCACCGGCGACGAACTCCCCCACGGCGCCCGGCTCCTGGAGCCCGGTGCGCTCCACGAGGGCGTCGAGGGCGGCGGTGAGCATGTCCTGGTTCGAGGCGGTGGCGTACGGGCCGTCCGAGCGGGCGAAGGGGACACGGCTGCCGGCGACGATCGCCACGCGCCGGGCGACCGGCGGCTTCAGGGGGCTCATCTCCACCAGCTCCTCACCACGAACATCGACTTACCTACGGTAACCTTACTCCAGAGTAAGGAATCTGCGACCGACCCTGGAGATGGACATGGCCGACCGCTATCTGAGCTTCACCGGTACCGCGCCGGGTCGGTTCCTCACCCGCCGCCTCGGGCTTCCGCAGCCGGCGGCGCTGCGGCGCTGGTCACCGGAGTCCCCGGAGTTCAAGGGCGGGGTGCTGCACCTCACGGCGGGCAAGTCGGAGCTGTCCGGACCGGCGTTCCCGGAGTTCCCCTCCCCGTCGGACGCGCCCGCCGCGGTCCTCCTCGACGCCACCGGCGTGCGGGACGTCGAGGGGCTCGCCGAGGTGCACGCGGCCCTGCATCCGGTCGTGCGCTCGGTCGCCGCGAGCGGCCGGGTCGTCGTCCTGGGGGCGCCGCTCTCTTCGGGGGATCATCACCAGGCCTCCGCCCAGCAGGCGTTGGAGGGGTTCACCCGCTCGCTCGGCAAGGAGATCGGCCGGGGCAGAACGGTCAACCTCGTCCGGCTGACCGACGCGTCCGCGGCCGAGTCGACCCTGCGCTTCCTGCTCTCCCCCAGGTCGGCGTACGTCAGCGGTCAGGTGATCGAGGTCGGGCAGCCGCAGGAGGCCGACGTCGACTGGTCTCGCCCCCTCGCCGGACGGACGGCCCTGGTGACCGGCGGAGCGCGGGGCATCGGCGCGGCGGTCGCCGAGACCCTGGCGAGGGACGGGGCGCGGGTCGTCGTCCTCGATGTGCCGGGGGCGTCGGCGGATGCCGAGCGGCTGGCCGAGCGGCTCGGGGGCAGTGCCCTCGCGCTGGACATCACGGCCCCGGACGCGGGCGCGCGGATCGCCGAGGCGCTGCCCGACGGGCTGGACATGCTGGTCCACAACGCCGGCATCACCCGGGACCGGCGGCTGGCCAACATGCCCGGTGAGCGCTGGAGTTCGGTGCTCGACGTGAACCTGGCGAGCGTGCTGCGCACCACGGACGCGCTGCTGGAGGCGGGCACCCTGCGGCGGGGCGGCCGGATCGTCGCCACCGCGTCCATCGCCGGGCTCGCCGGGAACGCCGGGCAGACGAACTACGGCGCGAGCAAGGCCGGTGTCGTCGGCCTGGTGCGCTCCCTGGCACCCCGGGCGGCGGCCGAGCACGGGGTGACGGTGAACGCGGTCGCCCCGGGGTTCATCGAGACGAAGATGACGGCGGCGATCCCGCTGCTCATCCGGGAGGCGGGACGGCGGATGAACTCCCTCGGACAGGGCGGACTGCCCGTCGACGTGGCCGAGACGACGGCCTGGCTGGCCCATCCGGCCTCCGGCGCGGTGAACGGACAGGTCGTACGGGTGTGCGGTCAGAGCCTGTTGGGGGCGTAGTGGCGACGTACTCGGACGACACGCAGGCGGAGGGATCGTACGGAGAGGGCGGAGGGGCCGAGGGGGCCTACGGGAAGGACGGACGGGCCGAGGGCCCGGACGGTCCCGGCGCACGTCCGTCCACCGTCCTGGACCGGTCCCCCTCCCTCCTCCCCCGCCTCGCCCTGGGCGCACTGCGCTCCCCCTTCAAACGGCCCTCGGCCACCGCGGACTTCCCCCGGACCCGTCTCGTGCTGCCCGGTCTGCGGATCGACCTCGCGCGGCTCGCCGCCTACGAGCGGGTGTGCGGGTTCGCGACCGGGGAGGACGCGCTGCCGGTGACGTATCCGCATGTGCTGGGCTTTCCCCTGGCCATGCGTTTGATGAGCGGGCGGGACTTCCCGCTGCCGCTGCTCGGCCTTGTGCACACCTCGATCGAGATCACCCGGTACCGGGAGCTGACCGCGTCGGGCGAGTACGAACTCACCGTGTACGTCGACGGGTTGGCGCCGCACCGACGCGGCACGGAGGTCGCGGTCGTCACCGAGCTGCGGGTGGGCGCGGAGGCCGTCTGGGAGTCGGTGAGCACGTACCTTGCGCGGCACCGCACGAAGGACGCAGGCGGGGAGCGGGAGCGGGAGTCGCACGGACCGCTGCCCGGGGTGGCCGAGTGGCGGCTGGCCGGGGACATCGGACGGCGTTACGCCGCCGCGTCCGGCGACCGCAACCCGATCCACCTGTACCCGCTCACGGCCCGCCTCTTCGGCTTCCCGAGGGCGATCGCGCACGGCATGTGGACGGCGGCCCGCTGCCTGGCGGCGCACGGCACACCTCAAGCGGTGCTGGTGCGGGCCGAGTTCAGGGCGCCGGTGCTGCTGCCGGGGACGGTGACCTACGCGGCGGACGGGGAGCGGTTCGAGCTGTGCGGCGGGGACCGCGTGCACGTGAGCGGGGGCGTGTACCCGCTCACCGGGGCCGCCGCGGACGGCGCGGTCAGCTGACCTGGAGCGGGGCGCTGCCGGAAGGCGTGTCCTGGAGGGTCCACGGCCGGCCCTCCATCATGTTCCCGAGCCCGGCCCACGCGAAGTTCATCAGGGTCGCCGCGGACTGCCTCGCCGTCACGCCCGCGGTCGCGTTGGCCCAGGCGGCGAGCGACTCGGCGGCTCCGACGAGCGCCTCGGCGAGGCCGGCGACCTCGCGCTCGGGCAGGTCCGGGTCGCGGTGGGCCTCGCGGGCCGCGACCACGATCAGATGGGTCACGAACTCCACGATCTCCTCGCGCATCGCGGTGACCTCGGCGGCGAACGCCTCACCGTGGATACGGGCCTGCAGATGCAGCACCGACCAGCCGTGCGGGTGCTGCGAGGTGTGGGTGAAGAAGGCCAACAGACCGTCCCACAACTGCCGGTCGGCGGGCAGCTCGGTCCGCACCCCCGTCCGCACGGCCTCGGTGAGCGCGGCCGCCTCCCGGCGGATGCACGCGGTGAAGAGGTCTTCCTTCGAGTTCAGGTACAGATAGACCAACGGCTTGGACACACCGGCGAGTTCGGCGATCTCGTCCATCGAGGCGGCCATGTACCCACGCTGCCCGAAGATCTCCACTGCGGCGTCCAGCATCTGCTGCTCCCGCACGGCACGCGGCATGCGCTTGCTCTTCACGACACCCATGCCCAAAGCCTACGGTCACGCGGGCACGGCAGCGGGGGCGTTGGGCTCAGGAGGTCTGCGGGGTCTGTCCCTGGGAGGGGGCGGCCTGGTCGGCGGCCTCGTCCTCCTGGCTGCGGTTGGCCTCCAGGTTGGCCTTCATCCGGTCGACCCGCTGGACGACCTGGGCGGAGGCGCGGTCGCGCTCCTTGCGCAGCACGACGAAGCTGATGGGGGCCGAGAGCAGCAGGGAGAGCAGGACGATCCACATGCCGTTGGAGTCGCCGAGGCCGCGCGGGGCGAGGCCGGAGTAGACGAGGCCCCAGACGACCACGAGGCAGCCCACGAGGATTCCGAGGCGCATCAGCGTGTAGCGGAGCATGTCAATCCACTCTTCCGTTTCGAACGGTTTTGAACCCCACAAAGGGGCACCGTCCAGTGAAGCACGCCGGGCACCCGATCTTCGACGGGGGTCAGCAGAGCGGCAGCAGCATGATCACGTCGTCGCGGTCGTCGCCCGGTGCGACGCGGATCGCGCCGGGGATCCGGCCGACCTCCTTGTAGCCGCAGGAGCCGTAGAAGCGCTCCAGGCCGAGGCCGCCCCGGCAGGTGAGCCGTATCGCCTCGATGCCGTCGATCCCGCGGGCCGCGTCCGCGGCGGCGCCCAGCAGGTCACGGCCGTAGCCCTTGCCCTGGTGCCGCGGGTGCACCATCACGGTGTACAGCCACAGCCAGTGGGTCATCAGCCGGTGCGTGTTGAAGGCGAGGAACACGGCGGCGGCCACCCGGCCGTCGGCATCCTGTCCGACGAGCAGCCGGGAGCGTCCGTCCGCCATCGCCGCGAAGTGCTTCACCAGCTCGGGGCGTATGGTCTCGCGCTCCACGGGCGCGACGAAACCGACGGCACCGCCCGCGTTGCTGACGTCCGTCCACAGATCGAGGATGCCGTCCCGGAGAGCGGGAGTGACGGCCAGGTCGAGAGTAAACGTAAGGGACACAGCAGCATCGTAAGCCTTACGCCAATGCGCGCGCCGCGACCTCCAGGTCCGCCACCAGGCCCCGGTACGCGGCCTCCCTGTCGTCGGCCCGCAGGACGGCCGAGGGATGCACGGTCGGCACCAGCCGCTCGGGCCTGCCGTGGATCTCCTCCTCCAGCACGGTCCCCCGCACCTGCGTGACCCGGAACGACGCCCCGAGGAGGGCCTTGCCCGCGGTGGCGCCGAGGACGACGATCAGCTCCGGTTCGACGAGCTCCAGCTCCCTGGCGAGCCAGGGCCCGCAGGCCGTCATCTCCCGCAGGGTGGGCGCCTTGTGGATACGGCGTTTGCGCGGCTCGGCCTGCGTGAACTTGAAGTGCTTCACGGCGTTGGTGACGTACGCCTCCGCCGGATCGACACCGGCTTCCGCGAGAGCCCGGTCGAGCAGCTTGCCCGCGGGCCCGACGAACGGCTTCCCCAGCCGGTCCTCCTGATCACCGGGCTGCTCCCCCACGAGCATCACGCGCGCGTGGGGGTCGCCGGTGCCGAACACGGTCTGGGTCGCGTCCCGGTGCAGCGGACAGCCACGGCAGCCGGCTGCGGCCTTGCGCAGGGCGGGGAGCCCGCCGCGGGACGGCACAAACGGTTCCGCGCTGTAGGCATCCTCGGGCGCCTTGTCAGCCATACGATCCGAGTACCCACCCCAGGGGCGCGGGACCCGGACATCTGCGGCTCCGCCGCGTGGGCGCGACCAGCCCCCACGCACCCGCAGTCGAAAATCAAACCCGCATCGGCTGAGGAGACTCCCGACGCCCCGCGTCCGGCCCGTCGTACTCCCGGATGATCTCGTACCGGGTGTTCCGCTCCACCGGCCGGAACCCCGCGTCTCGAATGAGATCCAGCAGATCCTCACGCGTCAGCTTGTTCGGCGTGCCGTAGTTGTCGGCGTCGTGGGTGATCTTGTACTCCACCACCGAGCCGTCCATGTCGTCCGCGCCGTGCTGGAGGGCCAGCTGGGCGGTCTGGACGCCGTGCATGACCCAGAAGACCTTGACGTGGGGGACGTTGTCGAAGAGGAGGCGGGAGACCGCGAAGGTCTTCAGGGCCTCCGCGCCGGTCGCCATCTGCGTCCGCGCCTGGAGGCGGTTCCTGACCTTGCCGTCCTTCACGTCCACGAAGTCGTGCTGGTAGCGCAGCGGGATGAAGACCTGGAAGCCGCCGGTCTCGTCCTGGAGCTCGCGCAGCCGCAGGACGTGGTCGACGCGGTGCCTCGGCTCCTCGATGTGGCCGTACAGCATGGTGCTCGGGGTCTTCAGACCCTTCTCGTGCGCCAGGCGGTGGATCCGGGACCAGTCCTCCCAGTGGGTCCGGTGGTCCACGATGTGCTGGCGGACCTCCCAGTCGAAGATCTCCGCGCCACCGCCGGTGAGGGACTCCAGACCCGCGTCGATCAGCTCGTCGAGGATCTCGGAGGCCGACAGACCCGAGATCGTCTCGAAGTGGTGGATCTCCGTCGCGGTGAACGCCTTCAGCGAGACGTCCGGGAGGGCCGCCTTGAGCTCCCGCAGCGAGCGCGGGTAGTAGCGCCAGGGCAGGTTCGGGTGCAGGCCGTTGACGATGTGCAGCTCGGTGAGGTTCTCGCCCTCCATCGCCTTGGCGAGCTTCACCGCCTCCTCGATGCGCATCGTGTAGGCGTCCTTCTCCCCCGGCTTGCGCTGGAAGGAGCAGTAGGCGCAGGACGCCGTGCACACGTTGGTCATGTTGAGGTGGCGGTTCACGTTGAAATGGACCACGTCGCCGTTCTTACGGGTCCGCACCTCGTGCGCGAGGCCGCCGAGCCAGGCCAGGTCGTCCGACTCGTACAGCGCGATGCCGTCCTCGCGGGTCAGCCGTTCACCGGCCCTGACCTTGTCCTCCAGCTCGCGCTTGAGCCCGACGTCCATGGGGGTCACACCTTTCTCCGACGACTGCGACAACCGTACGTCCCCGCCTCTACGCTTCTTCGGGCAGCTCTCCGACCCGGTTCTCCCACTTCGTGGACAGCACGATCGTGGTACGGGTCCTGGAGACCCCCTCGGTCCCGGACAGCCGCCGGATGATCTTCTCCAGGCCGTCCACGTCGGACGCCCGGACCTTCAGCATGTACGAGTCGTCGCCCGCGATGAACCAGCAGTCCTCGATCTCGGTGAGGGCCCTGAGCCGGCGTGCCACGTCCTCGTGGTCGACCGCGTCGGACAGCGAGATACCGATCAGCGCGGTGACGCCGAGGCCGAGCGAGGCGGAGTCGACGGTGGCGCGGTAACCGGTGATGACACCGGCCGCCTCCAGCCGGTTGATGCGGTCGGTGACACTGGGTCCCGACAGACCGACGAGGCGCCCCAGCTCCGCGTAGGAGGCCCGGCCGTTCTCCCTCAGGGCCTGGATGAGCTGCCTGTCCACCGCGTCCATGGGATCGAAGCCTTCCGCTGAAAAATGCCTGAAGTGATGAGAGGTACTGCCACTGCTTGCCCTGCTGACCCACGTGCCTTACCGACCCGGCGCGCCGCCGCCCAGTTCGCCCTGCCAGCGCCGGTACAGGTCGTGCCCGACACCCGCCGCGTCCAGCACCCGCCCGGCGACGAAGTCCACCAGGTCCTGGATGTGGGTGGCGCCCGCGTAGAAGCCCGGCGAGGCCGGGACCACGCTCGCGCCGGCGTCGTCGAGCGCGACGAGGTGCCGCAGGGTCTGGCCGTTCAAGGGGGTCTCCCTCACGGCCACGACCAGCGGCCTGCGCTCCTTCAAGGTCACGCTCGCGGCCCGCTGGAGCAGGTCCTTGGAAAGGCCGAGGGCGACTCCGGCGACGCAGGCGGTGGAGGCGGGGACGATCAGCATCCCCTTGCTCGGGTACGACCCCGAGGACGGCCCCGCGGCCAGGTCCCCGGCGGGCCAGTACCGCACGGCGTCGGTGTCGACGTCGAAGGTCGCGGGCTTGCCGTCGGCCCCGCGGGCCAGCCATTCCCGCAGGTCCTCGCGCCAGTGCGCGTCCCGGAAGGAGATCCCCGTCTCGTCGAGCAGGGTGAGCCGCGAGGCACGGGAGACCACCAGGTCGACGCTTTCACCGGCGGCGAGCAGCGCGCGCAGCACGGACGCGGCATACGGGGTGCCGGAGGCGCCGGACACCCCTACGATCCAAGGCGTACGCCGCGTCTCTCCTGGCTTGACTGGGTTCACACCCCCGAGCCTATCCGGCGTCACAGGGTGGGAACCGGCCAAGGGGGTCGGGCGTTCCTCTGAAGGGGAGGGGGTTGCCATGACGGACAGGGAACTCGAGTGGTCGCGCGGTGATCGCGCGAAGGCGGCGGCCAAGCTGATGGTGGGCTGGGTCGCGCTGCTGTGGCTGCTGGAGGTGGTGGACGTGGCGAGCGGCCACGCCCTGGACGGCCTCGGCATCACGCCCCGCACCCCGTCCGAGCTGGTCGACGTCGTACCGGCCGCGTTCATCCACTTCGGCTTCGCCCACGTGGCCGCGAACAGCGTCCCGCTGCTGGTCATGGGCTTCCTGGCGGCGCTGGCCGGCATCCGCCGATTCCTCGCCGTCTGCGCCCTGATCATCGTGGCCGACGGCCTGGGCGTGTGGCTCATAGCCCCGGCCCACACCAACACGGCGGGCGCGTCGGGCCTGATCTTCGGCCTGTTCGGCTACCTGGTGGTGAGCGGGGTGGTGGAGCGCCGCCCGCTGGGCGTACTGGCGGGGGTCCTGGTCGGTGCGGTCTGGGGCAGCTCGATCGTGATGGGCCTGGCGCCGACCCAGACCGGGGTCAGCTGGCAGGCCCACCTGCTGGGCCTGCTGGCGGGAGTGGCAACGGCATTCGCCTTCAAACGCCGAGCACCTGTACCCACCTAGGGGCGCGGGGAACTGCGCGACAAGCCCCCACCGGCCCGCAGCCCGCAACGAACCTGCGGACCCGGGCTCAGACCGTCAACCCCCGCACCAGCAGATCCAGCAGCGCACACACGAACAGCGCGATCCCGATGAACCCGTTCACGCTGAAGAACGCCCGGTTCAGCCGGGAAAGATCATGCGGCCGCACGATCGAGTGCTCGTACACGAACGCGCCCGCGACGATCATCAGTCCCACCCAGAAGAACCCACCGGCCTCCGTGGCGACGGCGTACCAGACGAGCAGGGACATCGTCAGGAAGTGGCAGACCCGGGCGCCCCACACCGCCGCGGGGATGCCGAACCGCGCCGGTACCGACATGACGCCGATCTCCCGGTCCGTCTCCACGTCCTGGCAGGCGTAGATCAGGTCGAACCCGCCGATCCAGATGCCGACCGCGAGGCCGAGGATGACCGCGTCCCAGGACCACTCCCCGGTGATCGCGAGCCAGCCGCCCACCGGACCCATCGCCTGGGCGAGACCGAGGATGGCCTGGGGGAAGTTCGTGAACCGCTTCCCGTACGGGTAGACCACCATCGGGATCACCGCGACGGGAGCCAGCGCCAGGCACAGCGGGTTCAGCAGCGCCGCCGAGCCGAGGAAGACCACGACCGCGACCAGTGCCCCGGTCCAGGCGTGCTTGACCGACATCGCCCCGGTGACCAGCTCGCGCTGCGCCGTCCGGGGGTTCCGTGCGTCGATCTCCCGGTCGATGATCCGGTTGACCGCCATCGCGAAGGTGCGCAGGCCGACCATGCAGATCGTCACCAGGAGCAGCCGCCCCCAGTGGATGTTCTTGTCCCACTCGTACATCGCGGTCAGCGCGGCGATGTACGCGAAGGGCAGCGCGAAGACCGAGTGCTCGATCATCACGAGGCGCAGGAAGCCCTTCACCTTCCCGGTCGGCTGCGGCGCCGGGCCCGGGCCCACGACCCCGTCGGCGGTGGTCATCATGCGAGGCTCCCGAGGAAGGCGTCGAGGTCGGTCAGGAGTGCGGCGGCGGGCAGCGGACCGGTCTCCACGGTCACCGGTGTCCCGGCGTCGTCGGGCGGGGTGACGTGCGCCGTGAAGGCGTATCCGTCCGGGCCTGCCGGAGAGGCGTCCAGTCGCAGCGCCGCTCCGCCGTCGACCGTGAACGGACCGTCCGCCGCGGCGAGTCCCGCGCGCAGCCGCTCCGCGAAGTCGGCGGGTTCCGCGTCGCGCACCCCGGGCAGCTCGAAGCCGTCGCCTTCGCCGCCGTGCTCGAAGAGGACCGCCCAGGTGTCACCGGGGCCGGCGAGTTCCTCCGGGGTGACGCCCGCCTGTTCGGCGGCCTGCCGGACGCCCGGGTCGGACGGGTCCAGCGCGGGCCGCACGAGCGCCACGTAGTCGGTGTCGGTGCCGATGAACAGGGCCGGGCCGCCCGCGGCGATGGGGCTCACAGTCCGTACTCCTTCCACCGGCGGTCGACCTTCGCCGCCGTCTCCGGGTCGGACAGCACCATCTCGGGCCAGCCGCCGTCCCGCGTGTAGCCCTCCTCGGGCCACTTCCTCGTCGCGTCGATGCCCGCCTTGCCGCCCCAGAACTGCTGGTAGGAGGCGTGGTCGAGGTGGTCGACCGGTCCCTCGACGACCGAGAGGTCACGGGCGTAGTCCGTGTTGCCCAGCGCCCGCCAGGCGACCTCGTGCAGGTCGTGCACGTCGCAGTCCGCGTCGACGACCACGATCAGTTTGGTCAGGGACATCATGTGTGCCCCCCAGACCGCGTGCATCACCTTCTGCGCGTGCTTCGGGTACTTCTTGTCGATCGAGACGATCGCGCAGTTGTGGAAGCCGCCCGCCTCGGGCAGGTGGTAGTCCACGATGTCCGGGACGATGATCTTCAGCAGGGGGAGGAAGAAGCGTTCCGTCGCGCGGCCCAGCGGTCCGTCCTCGGTCGGGGGGCGGCCCACCACGATCGACTGGAGCAGCGGCCGCTTCCGCATCGTCACGCAGTCGATCGTCAGCGCCGGGAACGGCTCCTGCGGGGTGTAGAACCCGGTGTGGTCCCCGAAGGGCCCCTCCGGCAGCATCTCGCCCGGTTCCAGCCAGCCCTCGATGACCACCTCGGCCTGCGCCGGGACCTGGAGCGGGACCGTCTTGCAGTCCACCATCTCGATCCGCTTGCCCGCGATGAACCCGGCGAAGAGGTACTCGTCGATGTCGCCGGGGAGGGGGGCCGTGGAGGCGTAGGTGACGGCGGGCGGGCAGCCGAAGGCGATCGCGACCGGGAGGCGCTCACCGCGCCGGGCGGCGACCTGGTAGTGGTTGCGGCTGTCCTTGTGGATCTGCCAGTGCATGCCGATCGTGCGCTTGTCGTGGCGCTGGAGGCGGTACAGACCGAGGTTGCGGATCCCGGACTCCGGGTCCTTGGTGTGGGTGAGCCCCAGGTTGAAGAAGGACCCGCCGTCCTGCGGCCAGGTGAACAGGGCCGGGAGTCGGTCCAGATCGACGTCGTCGCCGGTGAGGACGACCTCCTGGACCGGGGCGTCCCCGGACTTCACCTTCTTCGGCGGGACGTGCGTCATCGAGCCGAGCTTCCCGAAGGCCTCGCGCACCCCCACGAAGCCCTGCGGCAGCTCGGGACGCAGCAGGCCGCCGATCTTGTCGGAGATGTCGCCGTACGACTTCAGGCCCAGGGCCTTCAGCAGCCGCCGGTCGGTCCCGAAGACGTTCATCGCGAGCGGCATGGCCGACCCGCGGACGTTCTCGAAGAGCAGCGCGGGGCCGCCCGCCTTCTGCACCCGGTCGACGATCTCCCCGACCTCCAGATATGGGTCGACCTCGGCCTTGATCCGCTTGAGGTCTCCCTCGCGTTCCAGTGCCCTGAGCAGGGAGCGAAGATCGTCGTAAGCCATGGGGTCAAGTATCCCCGAGCCGCTACCCTGACCCCGTCAGGGGCCCGCCACAGGCTCCACACCACGTTCCCTGGGGGGCCACAAGACATGTTCCGGCTGCTGATGTACCTGATCCCGCTGGCACTGACGATCTACGCGTTCATCGACTGCCTCAACACCCCCGAGGACGAGGCGAAGCACCTTCCCAAGATCGCCTGGGTCTTCATCATCCTGCTGTTCTGGATCGTCGGCCCGATCGCCTGGCTCGCCGCGGGCAAGCTGCGCACCCCGCCGGCGAACGGCCGCACCCCCTCCGAGTGGCACCGCAACCACCGCATGGAGTACGTCGCCCCCGACGACAACCCGGAGTTCCTGAACTCCCTCAAGGCGGAGCACAAGAGGGACGAGGCGCTCCTCAAGGACTGGGAGGCCGACCTGCGCCGCCGCGAGGAGGAGCTCAAGCGCCGGGAGCAGGGCGAGGACCCCAAGGCAGGCTGACAAGCTGTACGTCGTAGAGCCCCCCGAAGCGGACATCGCGCCCCTGGGCGGAAGCGGGCGGGGGCCGGACACTTACCTCGCATGACGACAGCTCCCGCCGACTCCGCCGGCACCCTCGCTCCCGCATACGGTGACAAGGTCATCGCCGTCGAGGCGACGGGCTCGGAACCCGTCCCCGACGCCGAACGCCACGGCGGCCCGCTCCAGTTGCTGTGGACCTGGGCCTCCCCCAACATCGAGTTCGCGACCGTCTTCATCGGGGTGATCGCGGTCCTCTTCTTCGGCCTGAGCTTCTGGCAGGCCACGGCCGCCATCGTGCTCGGCACCGCTCTCGGGGCGATCACCCAGGGCGTCCTGTCCCTGGACGGGCCCCGGTTCGGGGTGCCGCAGATGGTGATCGGCCGTCTCTCCTTCGGCCACCGCGGCAACATCCTGCCCGCCGCGGCCAACGGCCTGGTGGCGGGCGTCGGCTGGTTCGCGGTGAACAGCGTCAGCGCGGCCTTCGCGCTCAACACCCTGACCGGGCTGCGCCCGCTGCCGTCGCTCCTCCTCGTGGTGGCCGCCGAGATCCTGATCGGCTTCATCGGCCACAACTTCGTCCACGCCTTCGAGAAGTACGCCTTCCCCGCCCTCGCGGTGATCTTCCTGCTGGCCGGGGTGTGGACCTTCAAGGACGCCGATCTCGGCGGGGGCGGCACCGGCGGCGGCATCGGCGGCTTCCTGCTCGCGTTCAGCGCGGCCTGGGGCTACGCGGCGGGCTGGAACCCGTACGCCTCGGACTACTCGCGCTATCTCCCCCGTACGGCGAACAAGGCCAGGACGGTCCTCTACCCGGCGCTCGGCCTGTTCCTGTCGGTCACCGTGGTGGCCGTGACCGGCGCGGCCTCGGCGACCATCCTGGCCCCGAAGGACGCGACCCCGACGGCGGCCTTCACCGGCCATCTCCCGGGCTGGCTGGGCGACCTGGTGCTGATCGCGATCATCCTGGGCGCGGTCTCGGCCAACGCCCTCAACGTGTACTCCGGCGCGATCTCGATCGCCTCCTTCGGCCTGGACCTCCCGGCCTGGCTGAGCCGGAGCGTGCTGGTCGTGGTGTCCGGGGTCGCCGGTACGGCGGCGGCGTGGGCCTCGCTCTCCGACGCGGGGGCGGCCTACGAGGCGTTCCTACTGGTGATCGCGTACTGGGTGGCGCCCTGGCTGGGCGTGGTCCTGGTGGAGCGGTGGCTGCGGGCCCGGGTGCCGCAGGAGCAGTCGGCGGCCCGCCTGACCGACCGCTCCTTCACCAACTGGCCGGGGCTCGCCGCCCTGTTGATCGGCGTGGCGGTCTCCGTGCCGCTGTTCTCCAACCAGGAGGACTACGTCGGCTACGTACCGGAGCACTGGCCGTCGTTCGGGGACATCACCCCCGTGGTCGGCTTCGCGCTGAGCGCGCTGCTGTACGCGGCGCTGCGGAGGCGGTCGCCGGGGCGCTGAGGGTTCTTCAGCCCCTGCGTGTCCGGGTCACGGACCGCCGATGGATCCCTCGTGACAGCGGGTCATCTCGGAGAGGGGGGCGATCCCGCACGCCAGGAAGCCCACGGAGCCCCCCGTGCCCCTTCACTCGACCGTGATCGAGTCTCAGCCGACCGTGATCGAGTCCAGCTTGGCCCGCAGGTACACGTGGGAGTCGACCGGTTCGTAGGCCACCCGTCCGACCGGGGCCGGGACGGACTCGACGGTCGTGCCCGGGGTGCACTCACCGAAGTAGACCAGGGACATCAGCTCCTCGGCGGGCGCGTCCGCCGGCGGCGGGAGCACCCGGTGCCGTCCGGACCGCCAGCGGTCACCCGTCCAACGGGCCATCAGGTCGCCGATGTTGATGGTGAAGGCGTCCGGGTCGAAGGGCGCGTCCTCCCAGCCGCCCTCGTCGGTGAACACCTGGAGGCCGCCCTTGCCGGCCTGCCGGTCGAGGATCGTGACCGTGCCGAAGTCGGTGTGCGGGCCGATGCGGAACTGCCCGGGCTCCGGCTCCCCGGTCACCTCCGTCCCCGGATACCAGTTGATGTTGAAGCCGTAGGTCGGATGGTCCATGTGCCGGGAGAAGAAGTCGGGTGCGAGCCCGAGGGCCTCACCGAGCAGGGAGAGCAGCCGCTTCTCCAGCTCGCCCATCTTCTCCAGGTACTCCTCGCACAGCGTCCGCAGCCTCGGCACCTCGGCGGGCCAGACGTTCGGTGCGTACCACTCCGCGTTGACGACCGGGTCCTCGAAGGGCTCGTGGGTGGCGAAGGTCAGCGACTCCTTCAGGTCCGGCGGGGTCTCGGTGCCCTCCGAGTAGCCGTTGGCCTCGGCGCCGGGGCCGAGCCAGCCGCGGCCGCCGACCTTCGCGGAGTACGGCTGCTTGACGTCCACGGGCATCCGGAAGAACGCCCGCGCGGCCTCCCGGATCCGGGAGCGCAGCTCCGGGTCGACACCATGGCCGGTGACCAGGAAGAACCCGGCGGTCTGCAGGGCCTCGTCCAGGGTGCGGGCGATGGCGGCGCGGGCGCCGGGGTCCGCGGAGAGCCAGGGCCGCAGGTCGATGGTCGGGATGCGGGGCTGGGGGGTGTCACTCACCGATGTCCTCGTTCCACAGTGCCGGGTTCTTCTCGATGAAGTCGGTCATCATCCGTACGCACTCGGCGTCGTCGACGAGCACGATCTCCACGCCGTGCTCGGCCAGCCAGTCGTGGCCGCCGTGGAAGGTGGCGGCCTCCCCGACGACGACCCGCCCGATCCCGAACTGCCGGACCAGACCGGAGCAGTACCAGCAGGGCGAGAGGGTGGTCACCATCGTCGTACCGCGATACGACCGCTGCCGTCCCGCCGCCCGGAAAGCGGCCGTCTCCGCGTGCATGGAGGGGTCGTCGTCCTGGACGCGCCGGTTGCGGCCGCGCCCGAGGAGAGTGCCGTCGGCGCCGTAGAGCGCGGCCCCGATGGGGATGCCGCCCTCCGCGAGCCCGGCGCGGGCCTCCTCGACGGCGGTGGCGAGCCACCGGTGTGCCTGTGCCTGATCCATGTCTCTCACTCTCCTGTGGTCGAAACACGAGGGCAACGTGCGGAAAGTACTCTCCGGGCAGCCCACAGCCGGACGAACTGTCGGGAGGCGCGCATGCCCGCACTCACCCTTCGCGAGATCCTGGCCCTCGATCCGGTCCGCGCCGCCGAGCCCGAGCTGCTGGCCGGAGACACCGCGCTGGACGGCCCGGTGCGCTGGGTCCATTCGAGCGAGGTGTACGAGGGCGCGAACTTCCTGGACGGCGGTGAGCTGCTACTCACCAACGGTTTCGGGCTGACGGACGCCGACGAGGAGGTCCGCCGCCGGTACGTCCGCGAGCTGGCCGCCCGGGGCGCCGCCGGGCTCGCGGTGGAGGTCGGCCGCGCCCTGCCCGCCATGCCGCCCGAGGTCACCGACGAGGCCCGCCGTCTGGGCCTGCCCCTGCTGGCCCTGCGCCGGGTCGTGCCCTTCGTGCGGATCACGGAGGCCGCCAACCGGGCGATCGTCGCGCGCGGGCTGTCCGGCCGCTCGGTGGTACGGCCGTGGGGCGACGACCATACGGCGGCCCTGCTCGCCGACCTCGCCGACCGGGCGGCACTGAACCAGCCGGAGGTGGAGGCGCGGGCGGCGCTCGCCGGGTTCCATCCGGGCCCGGGGGCCCGGCTGGTCGGGGTGTCGCTGCACGGCACCCGGGAAGTGGGCACCGTCGACCGGGCGGTACGGCTGCTGGGCGGGGCCGGGGTCATGCGGGCCGCGTTCCCGGGGGACGTCCTGGCGCTGCTGTCCCTGCCCGGGACGCTCCCCGGTGACCCCGTGAAAGCGGTGCAGGAGGCCTTCCGCACGGCGGCCGCACCCGGGCTCACCGTGGCGGTGGGCCACGCCGTCTCCGCCTCCGACGGCGGCTGGCTGCGCTGGAGCGACACGCTGCGGGCGGCCCGTACGACACTGGAACTGGCGTTGACCGTGCCGCCGGCCGAACCGGCCTCCCCCGAGGGCCCGTTGGTGACCTCCTCCCGGGCCCTGGCGCTGGAGCGGGAGCTGACCCGGGGCGGTGTGGACGCCAACAGGGACCGCCTGGCGGCGCTGGTCCAGCACGCCCTGGGGCCGCTGCTGGCCTGGGAGGCGGCCCACCCGAGCGACCTGGTGCGCACCCTGGAGGTCCACCTGCGCAACGGCTGCTCACCGACCCGCACGGCGGCCCTTCTCCACATAGGCCGCCAGTCCCTGTACCAACGCCTTGAGCGCATCGAGTCGTTGCTGGGCCTGGAGATCGACGATCCGGACCTGCTGGGCGAGTTGCTGACGGCGACCTGCGCGCAACGGGTGGTGCGCACGGCGAAAGCCGTCGCACGGGGCGGGCTGCGGACGGTGGCCTAGCGAAGGGGGACGAGAAGAACGGCCCCTGCGTCGGCGGGTGCGGGGCCGGAGCCCGAAATCAGCCGTTCACCCTCAGCAGCAGCTTGCCCGTGCTCGTCCGCGCGCCCATCAGCCGGTGCGCCTCGGCCGCCTCCTCAAGGGCGAACTCCGCGGTGACCGGCAGGGAGACCGTGCCGTCGGCCACCGTCGCGAACGCGCGCTCCGACAGGGTCCGCAGCTCGGCGGGGGCGGTCTGGGCGAGGGTGAGGATGGAGAAGCCGGCGACGGAGAGGCCGCGGGGGTACAGCTCGGGCTGGCCCACGGTCCACGCCGGTGCGCCGCTCGCGTTGCCGAAGGAGACCAGGCGGCCGTAGACCGCGAGGGAGGCCAGACAGTCGCGGAGGGTGTCGCCGCCGACCGGGTCCAGGGCGAGGTCGACCCCGCGGCCGCCGGTCGCCGCCCGCACCGGCTCCGCGAAGTCGCCGACGAACACCTCGTCGTACCCGTGGTCGCGGGCGTACGCCGCCTTGGCCGCGCCCGACACCACGCCGTACACCGTCGCGCCGGCCGCCTTCGCCAACTGGCCCACCACGGTGCCGATGCCGCCCGCCGCACCCTGCACCAGGACCGTCTCGCCCGCCTGGAGCCGGCCGACGGTGTGCACGAGGGCGTACGCCGTCGGGAGGACCGCCGGCAGGCCGGCCGCCGTGCGCAGGTCGACGCCGGACGGGAGCGGGTAGACGTTCGCCGTGTCGGCGACGGCCACGTCCGCGTACCCGCCGCCCACCGTCAGGGCGGCCGTCACCTCCTGGCCGACGCTCAGGCCGGTCACGCCCTCGCCCAGCGCCCGGACCCGCCCGGACACCTCAAGGCCGGGGACGAAGGGCAGCCCGGGCACCCGGTAGCCCTCCGAGCGCGCCTTCAGGTCGGCGAAGTTCACCCCGGCGTACGCCACGTCGATGCTCACCTGGCCGGGCCCGGGTGCCGGAACGCCCGCCTCCACGACCTTGAGGACCTCAGGGCCGCCGTACTCCTGGAACTCCACCGCGCGCATGCCTCACCCCTACTGTTCAACGAAAACCGAACACTTGCCACTGTATGGTTTTCATCGAACACTCGGCAAGCGGAACGGAAGGAACGGAAGCGATCCATGAGCACGCCCCGGCACCGGACCGCCCCCGAGCACACCCACCCCGACGACGTCCCGGTGCTCACCGCACTCGCCGCGCTCGCCGACCCCGTCCGCCTCACCCTGGTGCGGGAGCTGTCCGGTTCGCCCGAGTGGAGCCGGGCCTGCGGCTCCTTCGACGTGCCCGTCGGCAAGGCGGCCCTCAGCCACCACTTCACGGTGCTGCGCGCGGCCGGGCTCGTGGAGCAGCGTGACGAGGGACCGCGGCGCGTCAACCGGCTCCGCCGGGCGGAGTTCGACGCGCGCTTCCCGGGCCTGCTGGAACTCGTGCTCCGAACCGACTGCTAACCGGTCGCGTGCCGAGACTTTTCGTAACCAGACGGACATCACGCGATCTAGTGCGAACCAACTCCCCCTCCTTACTCTGGTATTGATAAACAGCGCGCATGGGGGGAATGCGGGTGCACAGACAGCTGCACGGGCGCGGAGCGCTGTTCGACACGGAACCGGCGGGGCTCGCACCACGGCTCGTGGGGCTGCGGCCGCACCAGCACCGGGCCACCGCGGTGGAGCATCCGCAGGAACTGCCCTTCGTCGTGCTCACCGGCGCCCGCGGAACGGGCAAGACCGCCCTGCTCGACGAACTGCGGAAGGCCTACCACGGGCACACCCCGGTCGCCCTGGTCGACTGCGGGGCGGCCGAGTTCACGGCGCCGCCCCCGGGCCGGGACGCCGAGGCCTGGTCGCCGGTGTCGCAGGCCCTGCTGGTGATCGCCGAGCAGCTCGCGCAGCCGGTGACCGGCGCCGGGCGGATCACCTTCCCGCGGCTGATGTCGGGGCTGGTCGCGGTGGCCGCGGGCGGGTGGCGGGACGCCGACTCCGAGCGCATCCGGCGTGAGGTCGAGCGGATCCTGCTGCTCAACGAGAGCGGGTCGTGGATCGCCGGGTTCGCCGGGCGCTGGGCCGGGCGGGTCGCCGCCAATGTCGCCGCCGCCGCGACCGGGACCGGCCCGCTGCTCCAGTCCGCCATCGAGGCGACCCTGGAGTCCATCTCCGACGGCTTCGTCCACCGACGGCAGCAGCGGGCGGCCACCTGGTGGCGCGACTACCCCAACGCGAGCCGCAACGCCCGGCGCGGACTCATGCTGCTGTCCGGGCACTTCAGGGCCGGCGGCACCTCCCGCGAACACGCCGAACGCCATCTCGTCCGCGCCCTGCTCGCCGACCTCACCGACGCCTACACCGGCGTGCTGCCCCGCATGCAGCGCCTGGGCCGGCCCCTCGTCCTCGTCGACAACGCGCAGTCCGGGCCCGGCCCCGGCCTCACCGACCCCGTCCTGCGCGACCGCTCCGAGGGCATCGCCGACCAGGTCGTCTTCATCACCGCACTGCGCGGCACCGGCCGCCCCGCCCTGCGCAACGCCGTACGGCGCACCCTCCCGGAGGTCGCCCGGCGCACCGACTGGACGCCCGACCCCGCCTCCCCCTCCTCCCGCGCCCTGCTGGTCTCGCTGCCGCCGCTGACCGCCGACGACACCCTGCACATCGTCGACGAGCACCAGGTGTCGCCCCAACTCCCGCACGCCGTCCACCGATTGACCGGAGGCAACCCGCTGGGCATCACGCTGCTCACCGAATCCGCCGCGCAGAACGGCACGGCCTCCCTCGGCGAACTGCTCACCTCCGACGTACGGCTGCGCGAGGACCGCGACGCCAGACCCGCCTACGTGGAACTCCTGGACCGGCTCGTGCCCGCCGACCGGCTGGAGGAGCTGACGGTGCTGGCCGCCGCCCACGACCACGACTCCGCCACCGCCCTGGCCGCGGCCCTCCTGCCGGACGACTTCGGCCCGGCCGACGTACGGGCGCTGCAGACCCGGCTCGTCCAGGAGGGGCTGCCGGAGGTGCCGGGCCGGTTCGTCGGCGACCCCTTCGTGCGGACGCTGCTGCTGCTCCGGCTGCACCACCGCTCCGCCGACCACGGACGCTGGCGCGAGGCACACGAGACCCTGATCGCGCACTACGCGCCCCCCGGCCCGGACGAGGCCCACACCCGCTACCGCCTGCACCACGAACTCGCCCTGGGCTCCACCGAGTCGGCCGTCGCCCACCTGCGCGACACCTTCACCGCCCTGGACACCCGCACCTGGCTGCGCACCCTGCGCTTCGTCGCCTCGGCGCCCTACTTCCACGCGCACGACGCCGAGGGCCACGACTTCGCCGCCCACGACGACCGGCGCGCGGCGATCGCGCTCGGCCACACGGACGCCGCCCAGCTGCTGCCGGACTCCCTGGACCCCTCGGCCGTCGCACTGCACCTGCGGATACGGCGGCTGCTGCACGCCGTGTGGCAGCTGACCGATCCGCTCGCACTGCCCGACCCGAAGGTCTGCGACCGGCTGCGCTTCGAACTGGAGCAGCTGTCCAACCTGCGCCCGGCCGGCAACGCGCTGCTGTGGCGGGCCTCCCGGGACTGGCCCGAGGACGCGCTCGCCGGCCGCCCACTCAGGGTCCCCGACGGCAACGACGACGACAGCGGCGAGGACAGCGGCGACGGCGAGGGGGCGGCGTGATGGCCGGCAGAGGCTTCGGAACATGGCTGCGCGAGGGCGTCTGGGAGATCCCCCTGCGCCGGTACGTCGCCCTGCTGCTCACCCTCGTGGTGCTGGGCGCCCTGGGCTTCGTCGTCCGCACCCTCGCCCACGACGACCGCTCCTGCGCGGCCGGGGTCGTCAGGCCCGAGGGCAGCGACGAGTGCGTCGGCGTCTCGGCGACCGGCTACGACTGGGACCGCGCCCCGCTGCGACCGGTCGTGCGGGCGATCGACCGCGAGAACCGTTCCATCAAGGGCCCGTACGTCACCGTGGCCCTCCTCGAACCCTTCACCGCGACCGACGCCGACAACCTCGGCGACGTGCTGCACGAACTCCAGGGCGCGTATCTCGCGCAGTACCAGGCCAACCACCGCTCCAACGGGACCGTCCCCGCGATCCGGCTGGTGCTCGCCAACCCCGGTGCCACCGGCGCCCACTGGGAACACACCATCGAGCAGCTGGCGGGCATGACCGGGGAGAAGGACCGGCTGCGGGCGGTCGCCGGCGTCGGGCTGAGCACCGCCGACAACAAGCGGGCCGTCACCGCGCTCACCGCCCGCGGCATCGCGGTGATCGGCACCTCCATCACCGCCGACAACCTCGCCAACGGACAGCACGGCAAGGACCCCTTCCCCGGACTCGCCCGGGTCGCCCCCACCAACACCGACGAGGCCCGCGCGCTCACCTCCTTCGCCCGGGTCGCGGCCGACAAGGCGGTCCTGGTCTACGACCAGAAGGCGGACGACAGGGACAACGGCGACCCCTACTCGCTGACCCTCCAGCGCTCCTTCGAGAAACTGCTCAAGGGATCGCCGTACGCCCCCTGGTCGTTCAACCCGCCCGACGACCGCAGCCTGGAAGGCAGTACCGCCAACGACTTCGAGCAGATCACCCACCTGGTCTGCGACACGGACGCCGGCACCGACACCATCCTGTTCGCCGGCCGCCACACCCAGCTGCGGCAGTTCATCAACGCGCTCGGCGAACGCGGCTGCCAGAAGCGGAGGTTCACCCTGCTCACCGGCGACGAGGCGTCCTACCTCACTGGCGACAAGGCCCTGAACCGGGACGCCCTGAACCGCAACCTCACCGTCCGCTACACCGCGCTCGCCCACCCGGACGCCTGGGTGAAGTCCCCGCCCGCCACCGGGGGTTCGGCCGCCGAGGCCAGGGCCCTGCAGGACCTGGTGCGCGAGGGCCAGGGCGACAAGGTGGGCCCGATCGGTGACGTCGACCTGGAGGACGGCCAGCTGATCATCGCCTACGACGCGATGCGGCTGACGTACCAGGGCATCCGGTTCGCCAAGGGCAGCAAGGACGTCCCCACCCTCGAAGAGGTCCGCAACGAGTGGCGGCTCGTCAAGGGCACCCAGCAGCGCGTCAACGGAGCGAGCGGCTGGATCTGCCTCGACAACCACGGCAACCCGTACGACAAGGCCGTACCGATCGTGGAACTGACCCCGCAGGGCACCGCCCGCTTCGTGCGGATCGCCTGGCCGGAGGGCAAGCCCCCGGCAAAGGAGTGCCTGCCGCCCTCATAGGACGGCAGGCAGGGTTTTTGGCGCTCAGCCGCTCAGACGCCGGCGTACGAGTGCTTTCCGGAGACGAAGATGTTGACGCCGTAGTAGTTGAACAGCCAGCAGCCGAAGGCGACCATCGCCAGGTAGGCGGCCTTGCGGCCCTTCCAGCCGGCTGTGGCACGGGCGTGCAGGTAGCAGGCGTAGGCGACCCAGGTGATGAACGACCAGGTCTCCTTGGGGTCCCAGCCCCAGTAACGGCCCCACGCGTCGCCCGCCCAGATCGCGCCCGCGATGATCGTGAACGTCCACAGCGGGAAGACGGCCGCGTTGACGCGGTAGGCGAACTTGTCGAGGCTCGCGGAGGCCGGCAGCCGGTCGAGGACGGAGTTCGCGAAGCGGCCGGGCGTGCCGCCGGACGCGATCTTGTTCTCGTAGCTGTCCTTGAAGAGGTACAGGATCGTGGCGACCGCGCCGACGTAGAACACCGCACCGCAGAAGATCGCGGTGGAGACGTGGATGTACAGCCAGTACGAGTGAAGGGCGGGAACCAACTGGTCGCTGGCGGTGTACAAGACGGTGACGGCGAGGCCGAGATCGAGGAGGACCGTGGTGATCAGGAACAGCCCGAGCCAGCGCACGTTCTTCTTCAGGGCCAGCAGCCCCAGGTACACGGCGACGGCCACCGTGGAGAAGGTGATGTTGAACTCGTACATGTTGCCCCAGGGCGCCCGCTCCACCGAGGCGGCGCGGGCGACGACCCCGCCGAGCTCGATGAGGAAGGCGAGCACCGTGAGGGAGATGGCGATACGCCCGTAGAGGTCGCCCTGCGCGTCCCCGCCGTGCGCCCCGGGCCCGTCGGGCACGTCGCGCGACCCCGCCGCCGACCGCACCACGACCTGCGGCCGCTCCAGTACGGCGGTGCTGCCGCCCTGGTTCACGGTGACGGCCGGCGCCTTCCCCTGGGCCTTGGCCTGGGCCTTGGCCTTCGCGTCGGCGGTGAGCGCGGCGGCGGTGCGGCCGACCTTGCTGCGGCTGCCGAGGAGCCATTCGGCGATGTACGCGAAGAAGGCCAGGGTGTAGACGGCCATCGCGGAGTAGATCAGCGTGTTGCTGATGTTGGCGAGGTGCTCGTTGGTGGCGGTGGCCAACTCGGTTGCGGCGGCGAGAGTCACTTCTCAGGCCTTTCGGCAGGGACGACTTGAGGGTCGGGGGTGGTTGGCTCGGTGCTCGGCTCCAAGGCGGGGTCGGCAACCGGGGACTGTGCGGGGCGCTGAGCGTCGGGCGGCTCGTCGGGGGCGGCGTCGCGGTCGGGCACCCCCGGCGCCTGGTCGTAGAGAACCCCCGCCAGTTCGCCCAGTTCCTCCGGCAGCTTCGCCGACTCGCTGCGGCCGAGGCCGGCCATCTCGACGACCGTCGTGCCGTCGGCGCCGCGCACCGCCCGCACCCACACCCGGCGGCGCTGGATGAACAGGGACGCGGCGAGGCCGAAGATCGCGGTGAGGGCGCCGGCGAGGGCCCACCCGCTGGCGGGCTGCTGGACGACCTGGAAGTTCGCCCACTGCTTGGTGCCCTCGTAGGTCACCGAGCCGGCGCCGTTCGGGAGCTTCATGGTCTGGCCGGGCTTCAGGTTCTCCCTGAGCTCCTGGCCCTTGGCGTCCTTGAAGTCCTTCACATGCGACTTGTCGAGCTGGTACACGCTCTGCGGGATGCCCGAGTCGACACCGAGGTCGCCGTGGTACGGCGTGAGGTTGAGCACCGGGTTGTTCAGCGCGGGGAAGGTGGAGGCCGTCTCACTGCCCTTGGTGTAGGTCGGCAGGAAGAAGGCCGAGATGCCCAGCTGCTCGCTGACGCCCTTGGCGTTCTGGTAGCCGTCGAGGACCTTGATCACACCGGTGGAGGTGACGTTGGAGTCCAGCGGCAGCAGCGCGACCGCGTCGCGGAAGACGACGTTGCCCTTGCCGTCCCGGACGGTGATGAGGGGGGCGTATCCGTGCGCGGTGAGGTAGACCTTCGCGTCGCCGATCTCCAGCGGCTCGTTGACCTTGACGAGGGTCTTGCGCCCCTTGCCGTAGGCGCCCTCGCTGTAGGTGATGGCCGCCTGGTAGAGGCGCGGAGTGCCCTTGTTGGGGCCGTTGGTCTCGTAGGTGCCGGTGAACTTGTTCAGCCGGAAGCTGAGCGGCACCAGGTCGCCGGTGTCGAAGAGGTTCCCGGACTTGAAGTCGTCGTACTGGGTGAGGGTGTTGGAGAAGCCGTCGCCCTCGACGACCAGCTTGTTGCCCTCGGACTTGAAGAGCTGGCCCCAGGCGAAGGCGGTCAGCAGCACGATCAGCGCGATGTGGAAGGCGAGGTTGCCGACCTCGCGCACATAGCCCTTCTCCCCGGCGACGTTGTCACCGGCGAGGTGGGCGCGAAAGCGCCGCTTCCGCAGCAGGGCGAGCGCGGCCTCGCGGACCTGCTCGGGCTCGGCCGCGGTGCGCCAGGTGGTGTAGGCGGGCAGCCGGGTCAGCCGCTTCGGGGCGCCCGGCGGCCGGCTGCGCAGCTGCCCGACGAACTGCCAGGTGCGGGGCACGATGCAGCCGACGAGGGAGACGAACAGCAGGATGTAGATCGCGGAGAACCACACCGAGCTGTAGACGTGGAAGAGGCCGAGCTTGTCGTAGACGTCCCCGAGGGTGGGGTTGTTCTTGACGAAGTCGGCGACCTTCGTGGCGTCGGTCCCGGACTGCGGGATCAGCGAGCCGGGGATCGCGCCGAGGGCCACCAGCAGGAGCAGCAGCAGCGCGACCCGCATCGAGGTCAGCTGGCGCCAGAACCAGCGGGCCCAGCCGACGACCCCCAGGGCGGGCACGCTCAGGCTCTCCGTGGGCGCGGTGGACAGCTGGGAGCCGGCGGCACCGAGGTCCTGGTCGCCGACGGAGGCGTCGGGGGTGGCGGGTGTGGTCTTGCTCATGGATCAGATCCCCACAGTGAAGCCGGCGGACCAGGACTGGACGTCCTGCACAAGGCGGTCCCACGCGCCGGTCAGCAGCAGCAGCCCGGTCACGATCATCATGGTGCCGCCGATGCGCATGACCCAGACGTAGTGGCGCTTGACCCAGCCGAAGGCGCCGAGCGCCTTGCGGAAGGCGACCGCGGCGAGCACGAAGGGCACCCCGAGGCCGAGGCAGTAGGCGACGGTCAGTATGGCACCGCGGCCGGCGCTGCCCTGCTGGGAGGACAGGGCGATCACCGAGGCGAGGGTCGGGCCGATGCAGGGGGTCCAGCCGATACCGAACAGCGCGCCGAGCAGCGGGGCGCCGAGCAGGCCCATCGTGGGCCTGTTGTGAAAGCGGAACTCCCGCTGGGTCATCCAGGGCATGAGGCCCATGAAGAAGACGCCCATGAGGATCATGAGCACGCCCAGCACCTTGGACAGCACGCCCTGGTGCTCCTGGAGCGACTGGCCGAAGTAGCCGAACAGCGCCCCGCTGGAGACGAACACCGCGGTGAAGCCGAGCACGAACAGGGAGGCGCCCGCGACCATCCGGCCGCGCCGGGCCTCGGCCAGATCGGTACCGGTGACACCGGTGACGTACGACAGATAGCCGGGGACCAGCGGCAGGACGCACGGGGAGAAGAAGGAGACGAGGCCGCCGAGGACCGCGATGGGCAGGGCGACGAGCAGGGCGCCGTTGAGGACGGTGCCGTTGTAGCCCGTGTCGGCGGCGAGCGTGACGACTGCGCTCACGTCACTTCTCCGCGAGGACCGGGTCGATCATCTTGCGCAGCTTGCTCTCGCTGAGCGCGGCCAGGGAGCGGGCGGCGATCTTCCCGTCCCGGTCGATGACGAGCGTGGAGGGCACGGCCTGCGGGTTGAGCGTGCCCTTGGTGAAGCGGAGCATCAGCTTGCCCGTCGGGTCGTACAGGCTGGGGAAGGTGACGCCGAGGTCCTTCTCGAAGGCGCGGGCGTTCTGGGCGCTGGTGTCGCGGGTGTTGATGCCGACGAACTGCACGTCCCGGGTCTTGAGGTCCTTGTAGACCGCTTCCAGGTTGGGCGCCTCGGCCCGGCAGGGCGCGCACCAGGAGCCCCATACGTTCAGGACGACGACCTTGCCCTTGTAGTCGGCGACGTCGAGCTGTCCCCCGTCGACGGTCTTGCCGGACAGGTCGGGGGCGGTGCCGCGGTCGCCCCGGTCGGCGGTCGAGATGCCGTCCGCGCCCATGACGAAGTTGGTGTCGCCGCCTCCGCCCGAGGTGCCGCCCGAACTGCAGGCGGACAGGGTCAGCGCTGCGGCTGCGGCCCCCGCGGTCAACAGGGTGGTACGGACTCGGGAGCGGCTACGGCTGGCGGCACTCATGTGAAAAGTTTCGCATGCCCGTTCCGGGGATCTTGGGCACCCCCCTTGCGGGCGGAAACCCGCATTTCAGGCAGCGTTCGACGAGGGTGTCGCGGGCGCCTTGAGGAACGAGTTCCAGCCGCCCGCCGGCTCCTGGCCGACATCGAGGGTGCGGAGTTTCGCGAGCACCTCCGGCTTCTGTACGTCCATCCAGTCGACGAACTGCCGGAAGGAGACCATGCGGACGTCCGCGCCCTTCTCCTTCTCCCTTGCGATGTGCTTGAAGGCCTGCTCGACGGCGTCCATGTAGATGCCGCCGTTCCAGTGCTCGAAGTGGTTGCCGACGAAGAAGGGGGCGCGGTTGGTCTCGTAGGCCCGCTGAAAGCCGGAGATGTAGGCACCGGCGGACTGCTTGCGCCAGGCCGGGTAGTTGTAGGCGGGCGCGTTGGTCGAGTTGATCGACTGGTTGGCGAGCATGTTGTAGTCCATGGACAGGACCTCGAAGCTGCGGCCGGGGAAAGGTATCTGCTGAAGCGGCAGGTCCCATATGCCGTTTTTCTTCTCGGGCCAGACCTGGCGGCCGCCGGGCGAGGAGGCGTCGTAGCGCCAGCCGAGCTCGCGGGCGGTGGGCAGCAGCTTGTCCTGGCCCAGCAGGCAGGGGGTACGGCCGCCGACGAGTTCCTTGTCGTAGTCGAAGGGCAGCGCGGGCAGGTCGGTCCAGCCGGTGTTGGTGCGCCACTCCTTGACGAAAGCTTTCGCCTGCTCGATCTCGCTCTTCCACTGCTGGGGCGTCCAGTTGCCGACGGTGCCGTAGCCCGAGCAGAAGTGGCCGTTGAAGTGGGTGCCGATCTCGTGGCCCTCGAGCCAGGCCCGGCGGACGTTGGTGAGGGTCGCCCTGACGTGCTCGTCGGTGAGGTAGCCGATGTCGGACGCGCCGCGGGGGTTGTTCGGGGGGTCGTAGAGCCGCTTCTTGGACTCGGGCAGCAGATACAGCCCGGACAGGAAGAAGGTCATGTGCGCGTCGTGCTGCCTGGCGAGGTCGAGAAAGCGCGGGAAGAGGCCGTTGCCGACCTCGCCGGCGCCGTCCCAGGAGAAGACGACGAACTGCGGCGGGGTCTGGCCGGGCTCCAGCGGGACGGGCTTGCCGGGCTGGTGAGGCTGCTTGCCGGTGAAGGCGGTGGAGCCGTCGCCGATGGGGCGGGCCGTGGCCTTCGGCGAGGGCTTGGGGTCCGAGGTGGTAGGGGTGTGGGTCACCCCGTCCGACCCGGTGAGGGACCCGCACCCCGACAGTCCAACGGCGGCCGCGGCCCCCGCCCCGAGTCCGAGTGCTCCCCTTCGGCTGAGAGTGGGCATGCTTCCCCGATTCGTCACGTTCCTGGGTGGTCACCCAGTCAGAGGTGACGGGGAGGCGGAAGGTTCCGGCACAATTTGCGGATTCGGTAACAGGAACGCGCCCAAAGGGGCGCGGGCCCGTTTCGATATGCGGCTCCGCCGCGTGGGCGCGACCAGCCACCACGGCGCCGCAGTCCCCCACGAACCACTACGCCCCAAAAGCCTTGGACTTACCCTTCACAGGCTTGGCACCAGCCCGCAGATGAACCGGCACAAGATCGATCGCCGGCTCGGAGTACCCCACGGACACGATCCGGTCCCCCTGATACGTGAAGGACGTCAAGGACGCCAGCGTGCACTGCCGCTTGCGCGGATCGTGCCACAGCCGCCGCTTCTCGACGTACGAGCGCACGATCCAGATCGGCAGCTGATGGCTCACCAGGACGGCCTCGTGTCCGCGCGCCCGGTCCCGGGCCGCGTCCAGCGCGCCCTTCATCCGGACGACCTGGTCGACGTACGGCTCGCCCCAGGACGGCTTGAACGGGTTGACGAGGTGCTTCCAGTTCTCCGGGTTCTTCAGCGCCCCGTCGCCCACGCCGAAGGTCTTGCCCTGGAAGACGTTCTCGGCCTCGATGAGCCGCTCGTCGGTCGCGAGGTCGAGGCCGTGCGCCTTGGCGATCGGCGTGGCGGTCTCCTGCGCCCGCTCCAGCGGGGAGGCGCAGACGTAGGTGACGTCCCGGGAGGCGAGGTGCTCGGCGACCCGGTCGGCCATCTGCCGACCGAGCTCGGAGAGGTGGTAGCCGGCGAGACGGCCGTACAGGACCCCGTCGGGGTTGGCGACCTCGCCGTGCCGCATGAGGTGGACGACGGTGATGTCGCTGTTGTTCGGGGTGCTCATGCTGCCGTGGCCTCCGCCGCCGCTCGGGCCGCCGCCGGAAGGGCGTCGGCGATCCGCTGAACCGCCTGCTCGTCGTGTGCCGTGGAGACGAACCACGACTCGAAGGAGGACGGCGGCAGGTAGACGCCGTTCTCCAGAAGGGAGTGGAAGAAGGCGGTGAAGCGGAAGGACTCCTGCGCCTTGGCGTCCTCGTAGCTGCGCACCGGCCGGTCGGTGAAGAACACCGAGAACATGTTGGAGGCGTTCTGCACGGTGTGCGCGACGCCTTCCTTGCCGAGCGCCTCGGAGACCAGCGACTGGATCTGCTCGGAGACGGCGTCGACCTTGACGTAGGCCGCGTCGTCGAGCAGTCGCAGCTGGGCGAGTCCCGCGGCGGTGGCGACCGGGTTCCCGGAGAGGGTGCCGGCCTGGTAGACGGGCCCGGCGGGAGCGAGGTGGGCCATGACGTCCGCGCGGCCCCCGAAGGCGGCGGCGGGGAATCCGCCGCCCATGACCTTCCCGAAGGTCATGAGATCGGGGCGGACCCCGTCGATGCCGTACCAACCGCTCCGGCTGGTCCTGAACCCGGTCATGACCTCGTCGGAGATGTAGAGGGCGCCGTTCTGCGCGCAGGCGTCCTTGAGCCCCTGGTTGAACCCGGGCAGGGGCGGCACGACACCCATGTTGCCGGGCGAGGCCTCGGTGATGACACAGGCGATCTCGCCGGGGTGCCGGTGGAAGGCCTCGTGGACGGCTTCGAGATCGTTGTACGGCAGCACGATCGTGTCGCCGGCCTGGGCACCGGTGACGCCGGGGGTGTCCGGCAGCGCGAAGGTGGCCACTCCGCTGCCCGCCGCGGCGAGCAGCGAGTCGACGTGACCGTGGTAACACCCGGCGAACTTGATGACCTTGGTGCGCCGGGTGAAGCCGCGGGCGAGCCGGATCGCGGACATGGTGGCCTCGGTCCCGCTGGAGACGAGCCGTACCTGGTCGACGGGCTCGACCCGGGCGACGATCTCCTCGGCGAGCGCGACCTCCCCCTCGCCGGGGGTGCCGAAGGAGGTGCCCTTCGACACCGCCTCCTGGACGGCCGCGATCACCTCGGGGTGCGAGTGCCCGAGGATCATGGGACCCCAGGAGCAGACGAGGTCGACGTACTCCCGCCCGTCGGCGTCGGTCAGATAGGGCCCGGTGCCGGACACCATGAAGCGGGGGGTGCCGCCCACGGCTCGGAAGGCACGGACCGGGGAGTTCACGCCGCCGGGCGTGACGGCGGACGCGCGGTCGAACAGGGCCTGCGAGACAGGCGCCTCGTATGAATAGGGCAATTCACTCATATCCTGCGACTACTCCGACCTTCTCCGGTTTGTTCGGCTTTCTCGGACTCCGTTGCCGGTGACTACCTCAGGGTAGGCCAGCCCTCGAAAGCCCCCGGCGCCCCACGATCTGCGAAACTGGATGCAGATACACACAGCTCACGGAGACGACGGCACGGAGCCGTCTGTTCAGAGGCTGCGAAGATCCTGCGGACAGGTGTTTCAACGCACGTTTCGGCGGGCGGCCGTGGGGGAGGTCACTGACACGATGATCGGGTTGCGCGGCGGGGCCTGCGCGTCCTAGAAAAGCAGTCGGGTGGAGATATGCATCGCGGTGGCGGACTGGGCGAGGGGACTGATGACCTGGGTCCTCGACGTGCCCGGCGGGGAAGGCACCGGCGCGAGGCGGAGGAAGCGGCCGAGACACGTCAGGGACGCAGTGCCTCGGGCACCCCGGATGAGTCGGAACGCGACGAACGACGTATCGAACGTCGGATCGATCCGTTGAGGGCGGGAAGCAGGAATGGTGGTCGGGTGGGGGTGACGTACAAGTACTTCGGCGCGCCCGACGGCGCGACCGCGGCCCGTGTCCCGATCTCGATGCGCCCCGAGGAACTCGGCGGCGACGAGCTCGGCATGAACGGCATGTTCACCAAGATCAAGCCGGAGACCATGGCGGCCATGGTCCTCACCGGCATCGAAGGCGTCCCCCTCCACAAGGTCCCCCCGCTCGAACTGGTCGTCCTGCACCCCGACTACGCGGTGGTCAAGCTCCCCATGACGGTCGTGGACCCCCTGCGCGGCATAGGCGAGGAAGCGGTCGGCGCGGCGGCGTTCATCTGGTCGACGGTCCCGGACCGGGGCGGCCCGCGGGACGCGTTCAACGTGTACCAACTGCTGCACGAGTGGCAGGACTTCTCGCATCGGCTGCATGAGGCGGGGCATCAGCCGTATTGCCTTGTGTGGCCCTGAGCTGGGGTTTCGCGCGATTCGGGCGGGGTCTTCGGACCTCGCCCTTTTGGGTGCCGGAGAGGGGCCATCAGGCGGCCAGGGCACATTGAGGGCACATTGGTTTTGCTGGGGGTGCTGATGTGCCCTGGGTTGCGGGCGGGCCGCCGTCGGCTTCCGCTTCCGCCTCGGCTTCCGTTTCCGTGAAGGCGTCGTCGATCGCCTTGCGGGTGCGGGTCTCGCTGGACGGCAGCAAGTGCGTGTACGTCCGCAGCGTGAAACCCGGGTCCGAGTGGCCGAGGTATTCGGAGAGCGCCTTTATGCTCTCCCCCGCGTCCAGGAGTACGGAGGCGTAGGCGTGCCGGAGGGCGTGCATGCCGTCCTTGGGGGCCGCCTGGAGGTAGCGCGCGCCCCGCTCTCGCGGAGGGATCACGCCGGCGGCGGCCAGGGCGCGCTTCCAGTCGCCCATGTTGAAGACACTGCGGTTGTAGGCCCGTCCCTTCGCGTCGACGAAGAGGAGACGGAAGGTCTTCGGATCACCGTCCGGCTTGGCCCAGGGCAGCGTGACCTCGACGGGCGGGAACTTCTTCATGTGGCCCCTGAGGGCGGCGGCAAGCTGAGCCGATAGAGGCACTGACCGGATTTTGTTGCCCTTGGGCAGGGCGAAGACGGGCTTCGTGCCGACGAGCCGTACCTGACGGTTGACGTGGATCCAGCCGCCCTTGAAGTCGATGTCCTCGACGGCGAAGCCGAAGACCTCACCCTGGCGGAGGCCGCAGCCGAAGGCGAGCTTGCCACCGGCCTGAAAGCGCTTCGGCAGCCCGGCTATCACGGCACGCACGCGCTCCAACGACCACGGGATGATCTTCTTCTTGATCGCCGTCGGCAGCTTGACCGACTTCGCCTTGCAGGGGTTCTTCGGCAACAGCCCGTCCTCCACGGCCATGCCGAGGATGCTGGAGAGGATGTCGAAGATGCCCTCGATCGTCGACACCTCCAGTTCGGCGTCCTGGAGCGCGCGAATCCAACCCTGAATGATCGAGGGCTGGTTGAGAGACCGCAGCTCGCGTCGGCCGAGGTGTCCGACGATGTGATTGCGAACGGTCGCCTCATAGCGGAGCGCGGTCGTCGGGCCGACGGAGTTCGCGTCGAGCCACTTCTGCGCGTAGACGCCGAGCGTCTGCTTCGTCTCGGCCGGGACGACGTAGGAGCCGCGCCGGATCTCGACGTCGACTTCGGCGGCGCGGTTGTCCGCCTCGGCCTTCGTGTGGAAGTTCTCCTTGCGCTGGTGGCCGTCCAGGTCGCGGTAACGGACCTGCCAGCGCTTGCCGATGCCGTGGTCGGCGGTGGGGACCATTCGCTTCGTACGGCTCTTGTGGTCGCCGCACTCGGTCTCGGCGGGCTTGGGGTGGGACTTGTGCCAGCGGTCGTACACGTCAGCCAAGAAGGGTCTCCTGGATGGGGGTGAGGGAGTGGGAGGTGACGTCGGACTCCGGGGAGTGCGTCGGCCACGGGAGCAGCAGAGCTGCGGGAGCGGCGCCGAGCGCGGCGGCGAGGGCGACGAGGTCGTCTACGTCGCATCGGCGGCGGGCGCGTTCGGTGCGGCTGAGGGCGGTGTTGGCCATCGGACGGCCCAGCTCGGTGCAGCGGGCGGCGAGCTGGTGCTGAGTCAGGCCGCGCACGAGACGTAGGTGCTCGATGGCGCGGGCGGTGTGGAGGCCAGCGGGGCCAATTTCGACAGGTCGGTTGGGCATGACAGATAGCTGTAACTTGCAGCCGGGCGCCATGGCAAGAGTTAGCTCTTAAACTCTCCAATAGTCGTTCGGGGGCGAAGTGGCGTTCGTCTCGTCGAATTCCGGTACATCGCGAGGCGTTTCGGCCGAGGTGCCGTGTTACCTTCCTTCGCCGTTTTCGAGATGGGCGATTTGAACACACATCAGCCGCGATGCCCGGCGGGTCAGTCACGGCGCCCCTGACCACCAGGTGTCACCTCTGAGCTGCGGAGGTACCGGATTCCGGCACCTCGACCAGTTGCTTCGCCGCAAGACAATTTCGGGCCCGGCGGGATCGATTTCGGCAACCGGGGATCCACCCTTACTGTTTCCCTCTCCCCAGCCACGCCGAAAGAAGTAGTGAGGAGTTTCAGAACCAACTCTGGACTTTTCTCCGGGTGGTGTGGCTGTGTTGTCCAGCCCATTGTTCAAGACCGAAAAAGGAGCCCTGTGCCGAAGCCCCCTCCCCGTAGCACCAACTCACCTGCCGCCGCTGCTGCTGCCCAGCGCGGCCCACTTGCCACCCCTGCGGAGGTCGCCGCCTATCTCGGGGTGCCGGTGAAGACCCTCTACCAGTGGAAGTACCGGGGCATCGGCCCCAGCGTCCACAAGGTCGGCCGTCACCTGCGCTACCGCTGGCGGGAGGTGGACGCGTGGCTGGACGCCCAGACGTCGTACGACCTCACGGCCTGACCCCGCATCTGACGCGGACGACGAAGCGGCCCCCGGCGCGCCAACGCCGAGGGCCGAAGACTCCCCTGCGGATTGCCCATCCCTGAACGAACGAGCTGGTGAGGGGCGGGACCTTGCCGTCCTGCCTCTCACCGGAGAGGAACGCCTATGGAGGACTCTACGTCCCCCAGCACCACGAACACCTCCCCCGCCACCTGGCCCACTCCCGCGGTCCCCGGCGAGGGCATCCCCTGGCACCGCCAGGATCAGCAGGACACGCAGTCCCCCGCGTCGGGGACCGCCGAACACCCGGCGGAAGCGGAAGCAGACGGGGATCGTCCCCAGCCGTCTACCGATGCTGCAGTTGGGGACCGTCCCCGCGACGTGCCCGGCACTCGGTCCCCGCACGTCCCGGTCCCCGAATCGACATCCCATGCAAACCCGCAGGCCAACGCCGCGAAATCGGGGACCGGTCCCCAAGAGGCGGCAGTTGCACCAGGGGACCACAGTGGGGACGGTGAGCACGATCCCCGCCAGTCGGTGGGGACCGACACCCTCGTGGCGGACAGCGTCCAGCAGGAGGGGACCGGTCCCGTCGACGCACGGGGACCGGATCAGGAGGTCGGTCCCCGGCCTCCTCGGGGACCGGCAGCCCCTTCGGAACAGGGTTCCGGTGAGGGTGCCGTACTGCTGGATGAGTTGCGGGCAGCGATCGGCAAGTACGTCGTGCTGCCCAGTGACGAGGCGCTGACGGCGGTCACCCTGTGGGTGGCGGCCACGCACATCCAGAGCGTTCTGCAGCACGCGCCGCGCCTGGCGGTCGTCGGCCCGACGAAGGGCTGCGGCAAGTCCCGGGTGCTGGACGTGCTCCACGAGACCGTGCACCAGCCGATCATGACGGTGAACATGTCCACGGCAGTGCTCTTCCGCGTCATCGGCAAGAACCCGCGCACGATCCTGGTGGACGAGGCCGACACCATCTTTAGCAAGGCGGGCGAGAACGAGGAACTGCGCGGTCTGCTGAACGCCGGACACCAGCGCAACCGGCCCGCCTGGCGCATCTCCGGTCCGGAGCACAAGCCGACCCCGTATCCGACCTTCGCCATGGCTGCACTGGCCTCGATCGGCGACCTGCCCGACACGATCACGGACCGGGCGGTCGTGCTCCGCATGCAAAAGCGCAAGCCCGGCGAGAAGGTGACCCCGTTCCGCTCCCGCTGCGCCACACCGGAACTGAACGCGCTGCGGGACAAGCTGGCCGCCTGGCTGGGACCGCTGCGCGGCACGGCCGCCCGCATGGCGCCGACCATGCCGGTGGAGGACCGGGCGGCGGACACCTGGGAACCGCTGGTCATCATCGCCGACCTGGCCGGCGGCCATTGGCCCGCCCATGCCCGTGCGGCCTGCGTGGCAATGACCCGGTTCGAGGCCGTCCAGGACGAGCAGACCAACCTGAAGACGCGGCTGCTGCGCGACATCCACCGCATCTTCCAGGCACACGGCAACCCCGAGGCCCTGTCCTCCGTGGATCTGGTCACCACCCTGCTCCAGGATCCCGACGCCCCCTGGGCGGAGCACGGCACCAAGGGGCTCAGCGTCTACTACCTGGGCAGATTGCTGCGGGACTTCGACATCCGCCCGGCCAACTACCGCTTCGACAAGGGCAAGCAGGCCAAGGGGTACGCCCGTAATCGGTTCCTGGACAGCTGGGCCCGGCACTGCCCCGACCTCACCGAGACGGCACCCGCCCCCGCGCACGACGCCACACCTGCGCACCGGGCCCAGGGCAAGCCGCCCGCCGCCCCGGCGGCCCAGCTGCCCGTCGGCCCGCCCGGCGGCCCCACCGGCCCCAAGCCCGCCCGCTGACCCGCCTCCCCCAGGGTCCGTATCAATGCGTCGCATCCGTCCCCGCGCAGGTCAGCGCGGGGACGGATGTCCTCGCCGGGACGGACTTCTCCGTACCTGCCCGAGTGTCCGTACCTGTCCTGACCAGGCATGGGACGGATGCGACGCACGTGACACACCTCCCGCCCCCCTCACCAACGGAGTACTCCGATGCGCGACCCTCACCTCGACCAACCCATGCCCCAGGAACAGATGGCCACCACTCCCGTCACACGCGCAGCAAGTTGTCGGGTAAGGAGTCCTTACCCGGCTCCCGCCCCGGAGGGTGCGGAGGCATCCGGCGCAGGGGCACCGGAGTCGGTCGGCCCAGGGGGGCCGACCGGGACTGGGGGCAGCGAGCCGTCATCGAACGTGCCGCAGCAGTTTGCGCCGCGTCGCCGTCTGCGTGACAAGCAGCTGCGCGAGCGCCGCGTGCACCCCCGTTACAACGACGACGAGTTCGCCCTCGTCCAGAAGGCCGCCGCCCTGAGCCGCATGCAGCCCGGCGGCTACGTCGCCGAGTGCGCGCTCGCCGCCGCCCGCGCCGACGACCCCACCGCCGCCGTCGCCGACTACCGCGCCATGGTCAAGGCGCTGATGGTCTCCAACCGGCAGCTCGGCGGCATCGGCAACAACCTCAACCAGCTCACCTGGCACCTCAACAAGGACGGCGCCTGGCCCCACCCCGACACCGTCCAACGACTCCTGGACCGCGTCGAGGCGTCCATCGTCGAGGTGGACACCGCGGTCGCCCAGATCACCGTGGGGCGGTGAGCCCTTGATCCCGAAGATCATCCTCGGCAAAGGGCCCCACGCCACGCGCCGCACGATCGGCTACCTCTTCGGCAAGGGCCGGGCCAACGAGCACATCGACCCGCACCTAGTGGCCTCCTGGAACGGCTTCGCCCCCGACCCCGGCCGCAGCCCCCACCGCGACCCCAAAGACGTGGAGGCCCAGCTCGCCGCGCAGCTCGACCAGCCCGTGAAGATGCTCGGCGACAAGGCACCCAAGTACACCGTGTGGCACTGCCCCGTCCGTGCCGCACCCGAAGACCCGATCCTCACCGATGCCCAGTGGGCCGACATCGCCCGCCGGATCGTGGCCGCCGCCGGCATCGCCCCCGCAGGCGACGAGGAAGCCTGCCGCTGGGTGGCCGTCCGCCATGCCGACGACCACATCCACATCGCCGCCACCCTCGTACGCCAGGACGGCCGACGCCCCCAGCGCGACTACGACCAGCGCGCCGTCCAGCGCGAAGCCCGCCAGATCGAAGTCGACTACGGGCTGCGACGGCTGAAGCCGGGCGACGGCACCGCCGCCAAACGCCCCACCAGCAAGGAGCACTTCAAGGCCAAACGCCTGGGCCAGGACACCACCTCCCGCGAGATCCTGCGCCAGCGGGTCCGCCGAGCCGTCGCCGCCGCGGCCGACGAGACCGAGTTCTTCGCCCTGCTGGAGGCCACCGGTGTGAGCGTGCGGCTCAAGCGCGGCCCGTCCGGCGACGCCCTCGGCTGCAACTTCGCCCTGCCCGGCGACACCAACGACAAGGGCGAGCCGGTCTTCTACTCCGGCTCCACCCTCGCCCCCGACCTCTCCCTCCCCCAGATCCGCCGGCGTCTCGCCACCGCCAGCCCCGAACCGGTCACCGCCCGGCCGGGCAATCCGTGGCACCAGGCGACCGCCGCCACCGAACGCATCCCCCACCACCTCACCCACGGCGACGACCCCACGGGGCAGGGACAGCTGGTCGCGCTCGGGGCGGCACTGGACCTCCTGCCGGTCACCGCACCGTCGGCGCTGAAGGCCGAACTCGAACAGGCCGCGGCCGTCTTCGAGCGCGCCACCCGCTCCCGCATCGCCGCCGACCTCGACAGCACCCGCGCTCTGCGCCGCAGCGTCCAGGCGATCTGGAAGGACCCGACACAGCACGGGGACGGTGCCGGGCTGGCGATGCTGCTGGACGTCGCGCTCACCGCGGTCGCCTACGCGATGCACTGGTGTCGCACCCGCCAGCACGCCCAGCAGGAGGCAGCAGCGGAACAAGCCCTCGTCCATCTGCAGGTCGCGTACGCGCAGGTCGCCGATCCGGTCCTGGTCGGCCTCGCCAGCCGGGCACCCAGCCCGCAGACCAAGCGCCGCTACGCCCACCACCTCCGGGAGGCAGTACCGCAACACGCCGAGCGCATCCTGGCCGATCCCGCCTGGGATGCACTCGCCACCGTGCTCGCCGAGGCAGAGGCAGCAGGACACAACGCAGCCACCGTCCTCGACCAGGCCCTCGGCCAGCGCACCCTGGACGACGCCCACAGTCTCGCCCGCGCCCTGACCTGGCGCATCCGCCGCCTCGGCGAACGCCACGCACCCAGTCCACGAGCCGAGGCAGCCCGGGCTACTCCCGTCCAGCCTGCGGCAACAGCTCCTCCCCCACAGCCCCAGTCGGCACGGCGACGCTGATTACGGCCGCGCGGACACCTTGGGAGTGAGCAGTTCCAGCGCCTCCTCCCAGCGGTAGCGGTCGGCCCCGCCGCCAGCCTTCGGCCGATGCGGCACATACGAACCGACCAGGACGCCCATCTCCCGCAACCGCTCCAGGCTCTGCCGGTACGCGGGATGGGCGGCCTGGGCCGAGTTCACGTACGGCAGGACGGCCGTGGGGATGCCCATGCCGTACGCCTCGCACAGGATGCCCAGGGCAAGGGTGTCGGATATCCCTGCCGCCCACTTGTTGACCGTATTGAAGGTGGCCGGCGCCACCGCGATGGCGTCGGCGGGCGGCAGCGGACGAGGATCCCCGGGGGAACGCCAGGCCGAGCGGATGGGGTAGCCGGTCTGGGCCTCTACCGCCTCCGTATCGACGAAGCCCAGGCCCTGCGGAGTGGCCACTATGCCCACGTCCCAGTTCGCCTCCTGAGCAGCCGTGATCAGCTTGCCGACGCTGTCGGCGACTCCGGCCGCGCACACGACGACGTACAGGAACGGCTTCTTTTCCGGTGCTTGCGGCTCGGTCACGTGAAGACCCCCAGAGGCAGCTCGTGTCGATGGGCCGCCAGCATGGCAGCCAGGGCTTCCGGGCCGATCTGGCTCAGCGCCCAGAGGCTGCTGATCTCTCGGGACCGCCGCCAGAGTGGGCCTTCCGTATCCACAGGGGTGTGGAAAGCCAGCACAGGGATGCCTTGGACATCGAACGGAGCCAGGTCGAGGTAGCGCCAGCCGCCCGTGCCGCAGAGATAGTGGGTGCTGCCGGTGGCCGCGGCTAGGTCGGCAAGTCGCTCCGAGCGGCCTCCTCGGGTCGGAATCGCGCTGCTGTCCAGTACCTCGCCGCTCCAGCCCAACGCGGTCAGCAGGGCGACCGTCGATGCCCTGGCAACGTCGGAGACACGGTCGGTCGCCTCGAACTCATCGAGAACCGCCTCCAGGACTTCACGCACCGCGGGCCAGTGGTGGCTGCGGCCGTAGTACTGCCGAATCAAAAGACTCACGGTGCGACGGGAGCGGCCGGGGTCGGCGAGCCGCGCCTGACTGATCAGCGTCGGGCGCCCGTCGGGCAGATGCGTAGGAAGTGTGAGCCACTGCTGATGTGCGGGCTCGTCCAGTGCCGCAAGGCGGGCCCGGTGCTGATAGTCGCGCCGGGCAAACTGGACGTCGCCGAGAACGATCCACCGGTCGGCGGCGTACAGCTTGGCCAACGTCGACAGCCGCGGAAACAGGTTCGGCTGGTGGATCGCGCACACCCCGCCCGGCGGCCCGACGCGCGGTGACTCAGGTACTGATGAGGCGGCTGTCGAATCCGCCGTGTAGAAGGCGCTCGTAAGCGTCATGCACATCCCCCGGTACGTCCTGCTCGACGGCGAACCCGAGCTTCGGGTACTCGATCACCCGTTGCAGGTCACCGACGAGCATGTCGACAACGAGCTTCTCGTCGCCGATCGACTTGATGTAGTCGTCCAGCTCCAGCGGCTCGGACGCACACACGACCTCGACCTCCGGCCACAACTTGCGGCACGTCGCGTACGAGCGACGCTCCATGTACGGCTTGGAGATCAGCAGCAGCGACTCGACCCCGATACCGGCTCCGGCCAGAAGCTCACGGGAGAAGGTGATGTTCTGGCCGGTGTTCGCCGCCTTCGCCTCGACCAGGATCGCCTCGTCCGGCACACCCAGACTCAGAGCGTGCTCGCGGTAATGGACCGCTTCGCCGCGCGGGAAGCGGGCCCGGGTGGTGGGGCTGTTGCCGCCACTGAAGACCACGACCGGGAAGAGGCCGGCGCGGTAGAGGTCGGCGGCCGCCGTGGCGACACCGAGGTCGTGGCTGCCCAGGCCGATCGCCGCCGAGCAGGGCCGCTGCTCGTGGCCCATCTGGTGGTAGTTCCAGATCAGCGTCGCATCGTGGAACTGCTCGTCGGTGATCTGGCGCTGCTCGTGCTCCGGCACTGGCACTCCCTGGCTCATCCCTGCTGGTCCTTCCGGATGCCCTCGATGCTGCGCAGCTGGTGGCTCAGCCCGTACTGGCGAGCCACCTGTGCCGCCTGATCGAGGACGGACAGCCCATCATTCCGGGTCGCCGCATCCGACAGAAGGATGTGCCCGTACGCGGTGTCCAACCGCACCCGCTGCATCGGGGAGTCGACCGTGCCGGTGGTCCGCGCGATGTCGATGTAATGCAGGGCCTGCTTCAGGTCGCCGGCGCCCCGGTGGGCCAGGGCCAGCTTCTGGTGGGCGACCGACCAGTCCTCCGGCTCGCCCAGATCCTCGAAGGAGCGAGTGGCCTCGACCATGACGCCGGTCGCGTACTCGTTATCGCCCTCCTTGCTCAGCGCCGTACCCACCCACAGCCGCGCCCTGGCACGGTCACGCGGGCTCAGGCGCTGGTCCCCAGCGAGGAGTTCGTAGTGGCGAGCGGAGGATTCCAACTGGCCCGACATCTCCTGGACGACGGCCAGGGACAGCTCGATCTGAGCCACCCGGCGCGGGATGTCGAGCTCGGTGAACATACCGCGAGCGGTCACGTAGGAGTGCCGGGCTGAGAGTGGGCCGAGGATCGCGCCCTGATCGCGCTGGAGGTCGCCAAGGAGCACGAGGGAACGGCCGTACAAATAGAGGCCCTTGTCGTCCAGCTGATGCGGTGCACGGCTGCCCAACCAGCGGTTCAACAAGGTCGAGGCGAACGGGAAGTCCTGGCGGCTGATGCAGACAACAGCGCGCTCGATGTCCTCGGTCCAGGTCTCGTAGTCCGCCGGCCGCGCGCTCTTCCGCTCAGGGAACAGCACTGCCTCGAAGCGGGCTTGGGCGGCGGAATCCGCCCGTGCGAGTGCGGTATCGAGGATGGCCTGGGTGTCCGGTCGGGGCTGCGTCTCCGCGCCGAGGCTCTCCCACTTCGCAACCGTGCGCAGCGCGACACCGAGGTGCTCGGCGAAAGCGCGCGTGCTCATACGCAACGCAGCGCGCAGGGCGCTCGCCTCCCGACCTGTCCACTGCTGCACGCTGACCACGGATGACCTCCCTCCGTCACGTATGGAAGCACTGTCGGTGACGACGTGGGGTGGGAAGTGCAACGGAAGTACAACAGCAGGTCATTTCGAGGCCGTTCACGACGGCCGACGCTGTGGGCATGGACGACGATCTCATCACCGAACGCCGCCCCGTCGCCTTCCCTCAGGTCTTCGGCTACCTACGCCACGTCACCGGCGGGCTGCCCCGCCACGCGGCGCTCGTCGACTGCCTCACCGAGTACTGCGACCGGCACGAACTGGCCCTGTGCGGCGTCTTCACCGAACGCGACTCCACGGTGATCATCCGCTCCCCCGCCTTCGTCGGTCTGCTCGACGTGCTCGAACTCCCCGATGCCTACGGTGCCGTGGTTCCGGCTCTCAGCCACCTCGGCCCGAAGGACCTCGGCACCGAGCGCAAGCGGCAGATAACAGCAATTGGCGCTCGTCTGATCGTGGTCCGCCCCCTCACGCCGACCACGGGATCCCCCTCTTCGCTCGGCGCGAGCCACAGCTTCCGGCCGCAGGGAGACGCGTGATGTCCGTGCGTGACGCGTTGCGAAGCGCGCCCATGGTGAACGACGTGCCGGGGCTGCGGCTGCTGAAGGTCGGCGATGGCTGGGACGTCGTGCGCACCTCCGCCGAGATCGGCCTCCTGGCCCTGGCCTACCTGCGCTGCATCGGTACGTCCGTGGGCCCCGTGCTCTACGACAGGCCCAACGGGCGTCTCTACTACGCCGTCCCGACCGGCTCCGCAGCCAGTTGGGTCGATCTGCCGGTACGGCACCTCTCCACCAACTCCTGGCTCGTGGCCCCCGGCCTGGAGTTGCTCGACGACTGGTTCGGCGGATGGTGCGAACTACCCGACGACGACACCCTCACCGACACGGACGCCCTCCGCGCTGCTCTCCAGCACCCCTACGTCGCCACAGCTCTGGAGGCGGTTCGATGACCAGCCGCACGATCATGTGCCACCAGGAGTGGACCCTCCAGCCCGACCGGGAGCCCGACGCCGAGCCCACCACGTACGCCATGCAGTGCGCGGTCTGTGGCGAGACCTCGCCGCCCGGCACCGACTTCGCCGATCCGCAGAGCTGGGTGTTCACGCACGGTGGCCGCAATCCCTCGCACCATACGTACCGGGAGATCATCACCCGCCCGTGGAGGGCCTGGTGGAAGCCGTGAACGGCCGTGTCGCCGCCCGGGCCGGCCGGGACGCCTGGGCCGCCCGCTACACCGGACCACTGCTGATCGTGCTCGTGTCCGCTGCGTGCGGCTTCGTGATCGGCGTGGTCGCCTCGACCGCACGGATCGCGCCATGACCCGCGCTTGGCAAAGGGATCCACTGGCCGAGCTGGCGGCCAGCCTGATCACCGCCTACCACCAGGTCCGACCAACCCCTCCTACCCAACCCGTGGAGGTCCCATGACCGAGACGAACACCAGCGCCGAGAGGCTGACGACCAAAACAGCTCCGCGGCTCGTGGCCAGCCCGTTTCTCGCCCAGTACCTCCTTGTCCAGCCCGGGCTGGCGGCCGGCGTGCGCATCCCGGAGGTCCGCTACGAGGAGCTGCGGGCTGCGGGGGCGGAAGGACGATCCGTCCCGGACTGGCTGGCCGACGCGGCGAGGGAGGCGTGGGGAACCGAACTGCCCTCGTCGCCAGTCAGCGACGTCGTCCTCGTCCGAGAGCGGTCCCGGTACGGGTATGGCAAGGCGTCGTGGGAGATCAACCTCGGCTGCGACTACGACTGCGAGTTCTGCTACCTCGGCGAGAAGCGGTTCGAGGGCCTTGACTGGGCGGGCAAGCAGACGCTGCTCCGGACACTGAGGGACGCCGGGGTCCTGTGGTTGCAGATCACCGGCGGCGAAGCACTGATCGACCGCGAGTTCGGCGCCGCGTACGAGTACGCCCACCAGCTCGGGATGATGGTCCAGGTCTCGTCGAACGGCTCCAGCTTGCGGAAGCAGCCGATCCGGGATCTGTTCGCCCGCCACCGGCCGTACCGGCTGACCCTGAGCGTGTACGGCGCGACCGCCGAAACGTACGACAAGGTCACGCGGAACCGCGGGGCGTTCAGCCGGTTCCTGAAGGGCTTGGACGCCGCCCGCGAGGACAGGCTGCCGGTCCGCCTGAACGTGATCGTCTCGGACGGCAACGCGCACGAGACCGACGCGATGGTACGCCTCGCCCAGTCGTACGGCTTCCCGCACCAGGTCTTCACGAACATGTCGCCCACGATCGACGGCGAGGCTAACCCGCTGGCGACGCAGGCACTGGGGCATCTCAAGGCCCGAAGCATCTTCACCGGCTGCAACGCCGGCCACACGTTCTTCCACGTCAACCCGCACGGCATCGCGTCGATCTGCAAGGTCGGCCGCGACCCCAGCGTCAACCTCATCACCGAGGGCGTCGAAGCCCTCCCCCGACTCGGCGTGATCGCCGAGTCCCTGCAGCTCCGCACCGGTGGATGCTCCGGCTGTACGAAGGTCGGCACGTGCCGCACGTGTCGACCGCTGGCCAAGCTCTACCAGGAGGCGGGGGACCGACGAGAGCTCTACTGCCAGCATGGAGGCTACGGATCATGACGCCGCCCACCGCAACCCTGACCTCGCCCAGCGAGCCGGTGCTGCTCACCATTGGCCGCCGCCCGGCGGACGGCCCGACCGGTGTTTTGCCGGTGCCGCTGACCACCGCGTTGATCAAGGACGACGAGTTCCAGATCGTCGCCGACCTGGACGAGGCCGCCGAGGGCGCCGAGTGCAGCTGCTCGGCCGGTGACGACCAGCCCTACTAGATCGACCACGGGTGGCGCCCGTACCGCCCTCCTGTTCCACCCCGTGAGTGTCGCCCCAGCAGTACGCTGGACGGGGCGGCACTCCCCCGTGCCCGAGCACCCCCTGAGGAACCGCGCGTGTCCATGTCTCGCATCCCCTTCGAGCAGCTCCCCGCTGGCATCCGCCAGGCCATCGCCGACAAAACCGGCGCCGTCCACCAGACGGCCACCGCGCAGGGCGGCATGAACTCCGGCATCGCCTCCGTCCTGGAGACCGAAAGCGGCAGGGTCTTCGTGAAGGGCATCCCGACCGACCACCCCCAGGTCGGTGCACAGCGCCGCGAGGCGGCGATCGCCCCGCATCTTCCGGCGTCCTGCCCACGCCTGTACTGGCACCTGGAGTTCGATGGCTGGAGCATTCTCGGTTACGAGGTGGTCGACGGCCGCCACGCCGACTACGCGCCCGGCTCACCCGACCTGCCGCTCGTGGAAGCCGCGCTCACCGAACTACAAGCAGTCACGGCCCCGGCCGACGTCGAGATCAAGGACGCTGTCGACCGGTGGGCGGACTACGCCCCGCCGGGCTCCCTGCACTATTTCGAGGGCAACGCTCTCCTGCACACCGATTTCGCCCCGGACAACGTTCTGATCACCGGTGACCGTGCGCGACTCATCGACTGGGCCTGGCCGACCCGAGGGGCGGCCTGGATCGACCCCGGCGCCCTTCTCCTCCAGCTCATGGACGCCGGGCACTCCGTGGAGGAGGCGCTCACCTTCGCTAGTCGGTTTCCGTCCTGGCGGGACGCAAAGGTCGAAGCACTCGCAGCGTTCAGCTCGGCCACGGCGGCACTGTGGCAGGAGATTGCTGAAGTAGACCCGGCGCCCTGGAAGTTGCGGATGGCGGAGCAGGCGACGACGCTCGCGTCATCCGGGGCAGTATGCCGTAGACGCTAGGTGCTGGTAACGGGGGCGATTCAGGCGGACGCGCCAAGCCACGACGCGGGTATCGTGCACGCGGCATCAGCCGTTGTTACTCCGCGCTTCTCCGCCCACGTTGGATCGGGCACCCACGGTTCAAGTGCCTGCCGTTGTTCCCCCACCCGGACGGCGACGAGCGACAGAGGCAGGCGTTGGTCGTTGCGCGGAGGCATTGGGATTGCGACCACGAGCTCGGTCTGTCGACGCACGTGGAGAAGGAGGAACAGGAGGCGCTGCCGCCGTTGCCGCGAGATCGTTCAGCGTGGCGTTCACCACCGGCCAGCACATATCGAGCGTGTCGCGGTTCGGTACATGTCCGGTCCGTTTCTCCGCCAGGGGATGGACGAGATTCCTGTAGTGCCGGACAAGCTCCGAGGCCAGCTTGGCGTCGTGCTCGATCCATTTGTTCTTGTAGGCGAACTCCACGAAGTCGTTCAGCCCCATATTCCCCAACGGCTTGGGCATGCGTACGCCCGCGGCGCGGACCTGCGCGGCATGCGCGAGTACGCCCTCCAAGAGGCTGCCCAGCATGATGACCGCCGACGTGTAGGCGCCGTGCTCGTAGCAGGTGCGTGCCTCGTCCAGCCGGAGTTGCACGGTGGCGGCGAGTTCCGGGTCGCTCACGACCTCTGTCACGGAGACCTTCAGCTCAACACGCGGCAGCTGTCGTACTTCGTCCTCGAATCCTGCTTCGCAACGGACGAGGACCAGTTGGCCTCCCTCCTCGCCGATGCGTCGTCCGTCGAGCACGAGTATCTCGTTGAGCCGCTTCAGCGTGGCCTGGTACTCCTGCTGCTGGTTGTAGTACTCAAGGCGGTTCGCCAGGCGCAGGATGGCGCGCTCGGTCTCGTCCGTGCCGTCCTCCTGACGCTCCCTGAGGAGGTCCTTGGCCCACTTATGCCTCGGTGTGCCGGCATACTCCGGAACGTCGTCCCAGCCCGCGCGCTGGAAGAACTCGGCTATCTGGTACCCCTTCCGGTAGAGCAGCGGCGGCTCGTCCCCGCAGATCAGGTGGGCGATCTCGGTCAGTGTGCTGTCGTCGAAGATTTCGGTCACTTCAGGCTCCTTCGAGAGGCACAGACGCATCCTCATCGGGCATCGCGTCGAGTTCGTCGGTGGTGGGGTCGGCCTCGTCTACCTCGACCGGGGCCCAGCTGCTTCCCGCATCGCCCTGGACCTCCTCGGTGACTCCGGGCCGGATGCCGAGAGCGTCGAGACGGTTCCACAGCGGGGTCAGCGAATCCTCCGGGGACAGGGCGAACTCGCTGCTGCGTATGCGCCAGAACTGCCAGCCGGCCCGGCGTAGTTCGCGCTCCCGCTCGTAGTCCTCGCGGATCTGGTCAGGGTCGGAGTGATACGGACTGCCGTCGCACTCCACGGCGAGGCGGCCCGTCTCTCCGACGACGACGAGGTCGATGCGTTTGCCGCTGACCTTCCACTGGGGTACGACGTGGTAGCCGCGTTCCTTGATCCTGCGGAAGACCCGCTGCTCGAAGAGGGACTCGAACGGATCGCACGGCTCGTCGGGTGAGACGGCGGACAGGCCGGGAGAGGTGCCCTGGAGTTCCGGCGGCGCCTGCATGTAGGTGAGCAGGGAGTGGCGCAGGTCCCTGCTGTTCAGCTGATCCGGTGTGACGGAGGTGAACAGCCACATCTGGTCGCGGGCCCGGCTGGCGGCCACGTTGAACCGCCTTCCGTCACCTGGGCCGTTCACGAGCCGTATATTGTCGGCGTCGACGACCAACGAGAGCAGGATGACGTCCCGTTCGTCTCCCTGGAACTGTTCGGCCGTGCCGACACGAATGTTGTGCCGGTCCCGGATCGGGGAGTCGATCCGCGTGTCGATGAGGTCCTCCAACAGCCTTGTCTGGAGTCCGGAACGGAGCACTATGACTCCGAAACTCCGTTTCGCGTACGCCTCGTCCTCCGCGAGTTCCAGCAGCTTGGCGACGATGCGTTCGGCCTCGGGCCGGTTGACCAGAGTCTCTCGCCGTCCCTCGCAGTGGCCTTCCTGGACATGGACGACTTCGAGGGGCCGCAGCCGGTCCGCTCCGTACTGGCGCAGCGGCACGAGTTCGTTGTCGGGATAGAACAGGGCGGAGGACCACTTGATGATCTCCGGCATGCACCGGAAGTGCTCGGTGAGCCGGATCGTCTCGCTGAAGCGCGCCGACAGCAGGTCGTAGAGGTTGGACTTGGGGCTGAGCCCGTCCCGCTGCCAGTCGGTGAGATGCGGCAGGAGCGAGTCGAGGAGTTCGTTGAGCCGCTCGTGCTTGCCGCCCGTGTAGAACGGGACACACTGCTTGTCGTCACCCACGACGATGATCCTCGGAGCGAGCCACAGCAGCATCAGCCCGTCCAGTCCGACCTGGCTCGCCTCGTCCACGATGACGACGTCGAAGGCGTCCGGCTCGGGATCGATCATCTCGGCCACCTGCTTGATCGGCATGACCCATGCCGGGACCGCGGCACGCGCGTCACGCATCGCGGAGCGGGCGGCCTTCAGGTGCCTCTTGCCGAGTGCCGTCATTCCCCTGCCAGCGTTCGCCGTGGCCGACGCGTAGGCGCTCAATGCCTGTTTCTGTCCGGCCGTCATCCGGTCCAGGCAGTGGTACAGCGCCCGGTCGGCCGCCAGTTGGGTCACGGTCCTCCGCAACTGCGCCTCGGCTGCTTGCAGTTCTCCTTCCAGCTTGGCTTCCCTGCCAGGTGCCAGCATCGTGTCCTGGAAAGTGCGCGCCCGCTGCCAGGCCCAGGCTCCGTTCAGGTCCATGAGGCGGATCTCCCAAGCCGTCTCGGCCGGGGACTCGGCGAAACGCCGGGCCAGTTCGGGATGGTCCTCGGACAGCCGGTCCAGGAGTTTGCGGGCCTGCCGGCGATCGGCCTCCCGGTGGAACGCCTCGGTCAGCGCGTCGATCGCGGACGTGTACGCCCGCGGATCACGGGCGGTGACGGCCCGGTGCACCTCCGCCAGTTCGGCCACTCCGCGGGCATCGGGCCGCGGCAGCTGCTCGGCGATGGAACGCAGCCTCTCCTCCGCCGCACGGGCGCGGAGCAGTTGTTCCGCACCGTTCGCCGACGTACGGACGTCGTCCCACTGCTGTGCCGTGCGTACGGTGGCCTTGATCCGGGCCTTGAGCAGGACATCGTGCAGCTCACGCACGGAGTAGGTGAACCCGTCGACCGCGCGGAGGGTCGGCACCCGGTCCAGCAGCTGCGACAGAGCCACATCCGTGGAGCCCTCGGCACCAGGCACGCCGACGCTCTGCCAGCGCTCGTTCAGCTGCCGGACGCACTGGCGAGCCGCCAGATGGGCCACCAGAGCGGAGATCTCCTCCGGCGTGCTGGACTGCCGCCCGTCCACCCGGCAGTCCCGCAAAAGGACTTCGGCTTCCTTCTGCACCGGCTTCGGAGCCAGCTTGCGCAGCTTTCCGCCGCCGCGCAGGTACTGTTCGAGGTCCTTGCCAGCGGCGATCAGACGCGCTTCCTCGGCAAGTGCCACATCGGGTACGTCAAGCACGGCGAAGGACAGGTGCTGAAGCACGCTCTGCACCTCTGCGGCACGGGCGGACGACTGGCGTACTCCCTCCCACAACTGCTGTCGCCGGCCTGCCATCCCGTCCTGCAAGGCGGTCGTGGTCCACTCCTCGGGCGGCCAGGCGGCCGGGTCCCCCGGCAGACCCTCGCTCTGCAGCGCGTGTTCCGCCGCGTCCAGCAGTTCGACCAGCGCCGTGATCAACTCGCTTCCTTGATCGGCGAGTTCGAGGGCGAGCGGGTCGGACGACGGTCCGGTACAGGCGCGCAGAGCGGCGTCCAAGGCGTTGACCGCCTCTTCGAACAACACGGGGGCGATGAAGTCCGCAGGGTCCGGGCAACGGGCGGCATACTCGTCCAGCACTCCGGCTCCGTGCCGGGACACCAGACCCAGCAGGCGCTGTGCCTCGTCCTGGCTCAGCGAAGGTTCTCGGGGTGCCGAGGCGGGCAGGGCGGGCATCCAGTCGTACTTCGGTGCACCGGCAGTGACGGTCTCCACGATCTCCGCGAGCCGCCCCCGGTAACCCGGTGCCACGTCGGGGTGTTCGTACCACTCCGCCTCACGAACAGCGCGGAGTTCGTCACGGAGCCGTGCGCGGGTGTCCGACAGTTCCGAGCGCAGCGCCTCATGGCTCTTGATCCTCGCGTCGAGACGCTCCTTCGACTGGGTGGCACTGAGCTGGGAGAGCGCGCGCACGGATTGTTCCAGGTCGTCGCTGCCGTCCTGGCGCCGGTCGCCCTGGAGGACACAAAGGCTGCGCAGTTCGGCCGGCAGTTGCTGCCGGAGGACCTTTAGCGCCTGGCCCTTCTCGCTCGTCACGAGCACCCGCTTGCCGTCTGCCAGCAAGGCACACACCAGGTTGGCGATGGTGTGCGTCTTTCCGGTGCCGGGCGGTCCCTGGACGACGACGCCCGTATCGGTCTGAAGGCGCCTCAGTACATCCCGCTGGGCTTCGTTCGACAGCAGCGGGAACAGCGGGTCGGGGCCGAGCGCGGGCGCAACGTCACGACCCCCCGCCGTACCCCACAGCCTGCGGTCCTCCGCTTCCAGCTGGTACAGCAACTGGGCCAGACCCAGGGGAGCGACGGCACCGGGCTGGGCGAGGCGGTTCGCAATGCCGTCGTAGAAGTTTACGAGGGCGCCCTGGCCCCGCTGGCGGAGAATGATCGCCGGCGAGAACCCGAGCGTGGGCACCGGCAGCATCGGGTCGGCGGACGGGCGGCCCCAGCCACGGTGGAACGCCGCCGCGCGATCGGTGCCGAACGCCCTCTCCGACCAGTCGGCGAGCATGTCCTGGCAGTCACGGGACAGCGGATGGAATCCGTCCGCGTCGACACGGCCCCGCAGCGGGCTCAGCAGACGGGTGCTGTAGCCCTCGTCCGCGCCGAGGAACTCGCCGTCTTCCAGCCGCGCGGGGTCTCCGGGTGCGAGTGCGACGGTGATGGACATGTCCGCCGAATTCACGGTGAGAACCAGCGGCGCCGTCAGAATGTGCCGGGCGATACGCGCGGACGGACGTGCGGCCCCGATGGTCAGGAATCCGGCTCCCAGTACCGCCTCGTATTCCTCGCCGTCCTGCTGAATCCTGGTCGCCATTCGGTACAGCTGCTGATGGAGTTCCCGGTACGGCCGGTCGGCACGCTCTTTTTCCGACCACTTGCGCCACGCGTCGAGCCATCGCCCGTAGGCGCGCAGCACGTCGTGCGCGTCCTCCCGGCGGATCTCGAAGACCTCGAACAGGTCTCCGTTCTCGTCCTCCTGCCAGCCCTGGCCCGGTCCCGACTCGGCCAGCGGCGGGGCTTCTGGCGTCGCGGTGGCGGCGGCCTCAGGGTCGACCCACCCCGCCAGCACCTCGGGCAGGACAGGAGCCGGGCGCGGCGGGCGGTGGGCCACCTTGAGCAGCGTCCGGTCGCTGTCGGGGCGTTGCCGGAGCTTGTCGTCCGGCAGCCCGGAGAGCCAGAGAACCTCCGGATATTTCTGCCAGTCCCGCACCGGCTTGTACGACCCGCGAACAATTTCGCGCATGTATTCGATGAGTTGGCGCGTTCGGTGGACCGACTCCGGATCATTCGCACGGAGTGCAGAGTCAAGAGGCATCTATCCCCCCAGATCATGGCTCGACAGAAAGCCTTCCAGGATGCGGGAGAGAAGCGGCGCCCTCAACAGGGACCGGCGGGTAATGACGCGAACAGGCCACATTCCGCGAAAGTTGGCTGTAACCCGGCCAACCGTCAAGAGCGAATCCACGTACGGCGATCACGTGCCGCCTCGTACACCGCCTCGACCTTGTCCGGTCGCCAGTCGGTCTTGAGGTGCTTGAGCGCAGCTATGTCGCGCTCCTGAAGGACACGCACGTCCCGGAGCGACGGCACGACCTGAAGCCGAGCCACCGCGACGAAGGCGAGCACCGGCTGAACCTCGACGTGAAAGCCGCACGCAGTCGTCAGCGCGGCAGCGGCCCGTCGCGCCTCGGCTCGGCTCTTTCGCACGTAGGGGTACGACCGGCCGCCTATGCGGACAGCATCGTCGCCCACCCAGACGCGCGCTCCACAATGGCGCTTGGTGTTGAAACAGAAGGCTCCGCCCGGACCGATCAGGACGTGGTCGATGTCGACGTCACCGCCCAGGGGTATGGAATGCAGCGCTCGCCAGTCTCCCCGCCGCGCCAGCCGCTCCAGCTCCGTTCCCACCCGGCGCTCGCCCGCCAGTCCCGCGCGCCAGCTGTCCACCTCCAGACGCCGACCGGACAGCCTGGCCAACGCCCACCGCCAGAAGCCGGGCGTTAGCTCGTCCACCTTCATCTGCAGCGCGTCTCCCGGGCTGTTCCCGGCAAGGTCATCTTCAGAACGCAGCACCTTGTGCGCTACCGGCGAAGAAGAAGCAGTGACATAGAGCGCAAGGACATCAAGTACCGCGTCCCGCTGTTCCTCAACCAGAAGCTCCAGATACCCCGTGCGGCGGTCGAACCACGCGACCTTCTCGCCGTCCGACTGATTCACATAGAGACGGTCATGTCCGTAACGCTTCCATACGGAGACCTGTAAGCCGCTCACGCGCCCCCCGTTTCGCATCCCATCAAAGGCCAATGACCATGTGACCAGGATCAGAAACAGCGAGCAAGACAGCCTCACGTCTACGCCGAAGCAGTCTGGTGGCCGAGATCGGGTGCTTCATAGCCGGTTCAGCAGACAGGGCGAGGGCACATCCAGGGCACATGAGCCTGGGAAGCGGCGTTGACCTGTGAGAACTACCGAGAGGAGTTTTCCCAGGTCAACGCACATTCCCTTACGAAATCGCAGGTCAGCGCCCTCCCGTCACCAATCGCTGCACGAGTGGCAGGACTTCAGCCATCGGTTGCATGAGGCGGGGCATCAGCCTTATTGCCTGGTGTGGCCCTGAGCTCGGATTCCCTCTCTCGGGCGGGGCTTCGGGTCCTGCGATCACCTGGTCGGCCCCACATGCGCCCGGTCCCCGCGGCTTCTACCGTGGATGAGTGAACGGCCGACGCATGACGCGTTCCGGTGCTCAACGGGACGGCGCGTGTCGGCCCGCACGGCACCGAAAGGCGGACCGACATGGCCACACGGTCAGAAACCCCTGTACTCGACACACTCGCCGCCATGACCGTCGACTCGATCGAGCGGTGCGGCCTGGACGAGAAGACGTTCATCCTCATCCGCCTGGCCGCCCTCGCGGCCATGGACGCACCGGCGATCTCCTACCTCGCTCATGTCGACCCTGCCGTCAAGGCCGACCTGACCGCCGAGCAACTGCAGGACGTTCTCGTCGCCATCGCCCCGGTCGTCGGCACGGCGCGCGTCATGTCGGCCGCGACGCACATCACCGAGGCGCTCGGCATCACCATCGCCCTGGCGGAGGCCGAGGCCGAGGCGATGGCGATGGCGGAAGCCCAGAGCCGGAGCAAGGCCTGAGCGGAGTCTCCCGGCTCTGTGCCGGGCTGGGCCGGTACCCGTTCTCGTCACCGGTCTGAGCCCGGCGCCCGGCGGGGTCCCGCGGCCGGTACGGGCGTGCGGGGGAGGAAGGCCGCCGCGGTCAGGCCGCCGAGGCCGGCCACGGCGAGGACGGCCATGGCGGCCGCGTAAGCGTTCTTCGACAGGCCGGCGACGAGGATGGTGCCGGCGATGGCGGTGCCGAAGGACGAGCCGAGGTTGGAGACGCTGCGGGAGAGGCCGGAGATCTCTCCCTGGCGCTGCTCGGGGAAGGCGGACTGGACGACGTTGACCGAGGGGGTCAGCATCACGCCGAGGCCGAGACCGATCAGCAGCAGGCCCGGGGCGAACGCCCAGGGTCCGGAGGAGCCGGCGACAAGGGCGAGCAGGACGCCGATCCCGGCGATGGCGAGCGCGAACCCGGCCATGATCAGGGCACGCTGCGTCCAGCGTCTCGCCAGGCGCTCGGCGGTGAGCGAGGAGGCGAGCAGGCCGAGGGTGGCCGCGGTGAAGATCACCCCTGTCTGCACGGCGTCGTAGCCGCGGACGACCTGCAAGAACGCGGCGACGGTGAACGAGGTGCCCATGAGCAGCAGCCACTGGGCGTTCTGGGTGATCAGGCCGAGGTTGGACGTGCGGTCGCGGAACAGGCTGGTCGACAGCAGCGGCTCGCGTCCGGCCCTCTCCTCCGTGCGCGCCCGCCGCAGGAACCAGACCAGGACGAGTGCCCCGGCCGCCAGCAGCGCGGCCATCAGCCACAGGTTGTTGTCGGCGGCGAGGATGCCCGAGACGATCAGGACGAGACCGGCCGCGGAGAGCACGGCGCCGGGGCTGTCGAAGTGCCGGCCCCGGTCGGGCGGCAGCGGGTCGTCGAGCGAGAGGCTCAGGACGACGATCAGCACGATCACCAGGGCCTGGAAGACGAACGCCGCACGCCAGCTGATCGCCGAGGTGATCAGGCCGCCGATGAGCGGACCCGCCGCCGCACCGACACCGCCGGCGGCCATGACGATGCCGAAGGCGCGGGCGCGCGAGGTGAGGTCGGAGAAGAGCAGCGTGGTGAGGATGTAGACCGGCGGGATCAGCAGGGCCGTCCCGACGCCTTCGAGGATCGAGTTGCCGAGGATGAGCACGCCGAGCCCGGGCGACAGCGCACTGAGCACCGCGCCGATCCCGTACACGACGAGGCCGGTCAGGAAGCAGCGCTTGCGGCCGAGGATGTCGGTCAGCTTGCCGCCGGGGATCATCAGCGCGGCCATGACCAGCAGGAAGATCGTGATGGCGACCTGGACGCCCTGGACGGTCGTGTCGAGGTCATGGCTGATGTCGTTGATCATCACGTTCATGTTCGACCCGGCGAAGCTGCAGATGAACTGCGCCAGGGCGAGCGGGGCCAGGACCCGTCGGCCGGAACCGGCCCGCGGCCGCGTGCGGGGGCCGGCCGGGGGGCTCTGACCGGTCATGGTCCCTCCGTGCCTCGGGTCACGTCATGTCGTCGGCGGTCGGCGGGCCGCGTCGTCTGCCGGTCGAGCTCCTCGTCGAGCGCGATCGCCGCGTCGATGAGGGCCAGGTGCGTGAACGCCTGGGGGAAGTTACCGAGTTGCTCGCCGGACGGCCCGATCTCCTCGGCGAAGAGACCGACGTGGTTGGCGTAGGTGAGCATCTTGTCGAAGGCGTAGCGAGCCTGGTGGACGCGGCCGGACTTGGCGAGGGCCTGGACGTAGAGGAAGCTGCACAGGTTGAAGGTGCCCTCGGAGCCCCGCAGCCCGTCGGGGGAGGCGGCCGGGTCGTAGCGGTAGACGAGGCTGTCGCTGACGAGTTCCGCGTCCATGGCGTCGAGCGTGGTCAGCCAGTCGGGGTCGTTCGGGGCGAGAAACCCGACGCGGGGCATGAGCAGCAGGGAGGCGTCGAGGACGTCCGTGTCGTAGTGCTGGACGAACGCGCGGCGCTTCGGGCTCCAGCCGCGGTCCACGACCTGGCGGAAGACGGCGTCGCGGGCGGCGACCCAGCGGCCGAGGTCGGCGGGACGGGAGTGCGCTGTGGCGACCTTGACGCCACGGTCGAAGGCCACCCAGGTCATGACGCGGCTGTAGGTGAAGTCCTGGCGGCCGCCGCGGGTCTCCCAGATGCCCTCGTCGGGACGGTCCCAGTGCTCGACCAGCCAGTCCAGGAGGTCGGCGAAGACCTTCCAGCCGCGGATATCGCCGATCTCCTCGGCCTGGGCGAGGGCATAGGCGGCCTCGCCGTAGATGTCGAGCTGGATCTGGCCGGCGGCCTCGTTTCCGGCCCTGACCGGTGCGGAGCGGCGGTATCCCTCCAGATGGTCGAGGACCTCTTCCGTCAGACGGGGTTCGCCGTCGACGCGGTACATGATTTGGAGCGGTTCGCCGGAGGCGGTGGCGCCGGCGTCGAGGCGTGCGCGCAGCCAGCGGCGGAAGGCGGCCGCCTCGTCGGTGAAGCCGAGGTCGATCAGCGCACGGACGGAGAGCGAGGCGTCGCGTACCCAGGTGTAGCGGTAGTCCCAGTTGCGTTCGCCGCCGATCTGCTCGGGCAGACCCATCGTGGCGGCGGCGATCGGGGCCCCGGTGGGGGCGTAGGTGAGCAGTTTGAGGGTGATCGCGGAGCGTACGACCATCTCGTGCCAGCGGCCCCGGTAGCGGCAGGAGCGCAGCCAGTTCAGCCAGAAGGTCCGGCAGTCGTCGAAGGACCTCGCGATCGCCTCGACATCGGGGATCGGGCCGCCCGGGCGTCCGCTGCGGGCGCCGCCGCTCTCGCTGGTGAGAACGATCGCGGCCACTTCGCCGGCGTGCAGGGTGAAGCGGGCGGTGACGTCGCTGCCGTCCGGGTGGAGGGCGGCCGGGGCGGTGGCCTGCACATGCAGGTCCGTGCCGGGGCCATGGAAGACGACGGACCCGTCGTCGAGGTGGTCCAGGGAGTGCCCGGCCCGGCCGTAGTCGAAGCGCGGCCGGCAGATCAGCTCGAACGGCAGACTCCCGCGCACCACGCGGGCCACCCGGACCAGGCGGTGCGAGGCGGACGGGGTCGTCGACGGGTCCGGCTCCATGAAGTCGACGACCTCGCCGACGCCGTCCTGGGCCATGTAGCGGGTCACCAGGACAGCGGTGTCCGGCATGTAGAGCTGGCGGACGGTGGCCTCGTCGCCGATGTCGGCGGCCAGTCGGCAGTGGCCGCCGCGGTCGCTGTCGAGCAGGGAGGCGAACAGGCTGGGAGAGTCGAACCTCGGGGTGCACCACCAGTCGACCGTGCCGTCGGCGGCGATCAGTGCCGCGGTCTGCAGGTCGCCGACGAGCCCGTGGTCGGCGATCGGAGGGTAGGCGTCCATGGCTTCTCCTCGTGGTGCGGGACACCCACGTGTCCACCGCGGTTCGACCCGATGCCGCGGACGCGGAAGGCCGGGCGGGCCCGGGAGGGCGGGCGAACCTGGAGAAGTGCCCCGCCCGGACGGGCGACGTCGTTCCATCCTCCGTCCGGCGTAACGGTGCCGCATCCCCGGCGGGGCAGGTCACCTGTACCGGGTGAGGCCCGCCCCGACGTCGGGACGGAGGATCGCAGGGTAGGACGCCGTCCGCCCGTCCCAGGGAGCCCAGGGGAGGACAGCTCGTGCGCTACGAGATCCGCGTCGAGGGACACCTGTCGGAAACGCTGGCCAAAGCCTTCCCGGAGCTGGGCCATGTCGTGATGTCCGGCCAGACGGTCCTGTTCGGCCCGGTCATGGACGAGGCGCACCTGTACGGGCTGCTGGCACGCTGCCGGTCCCTGGGGTTGCGGGTCCTGGAGATGCGGCAGGTGCCGGAGTGACGGGTGATCTGGTGCTGTCCCGGCTCTCGGCAAACCTCTGCCGGGTGCGCTGCCTGGTGCCGCACGCTCACCCGCATCGGGTGAGGCCGCCCGGCCCCGGCCGCGGCCACGCTGAGGACACCACGCACCGGCAGCCGGGCCGACGCCCGGGACGGAGGAAGACATGAGCGCATCCACGTACCTCGCGTACGACTATCCCCTGCTGAGCGTCTTCTGGAGCATGCTCCTGTTCTTCCTGTGGATCATGTGGTTCGTCCTGCTCTTCCGGGTCGTCGTCGACATCTTCCGGGACGACGCCATGAGCGGCTGGGCCAAGGCCGGCTGGCTGGTGTTCACGATCGTCCTGCCCTTCCTGGGCGTCTTCGTCTACGTGATCGCCCGCGGCAAGAACATGGGCCGCAGGGAGGCGCGGCAGGCACGCGCGCAGCAGGAGGAGTTCAACGCCTACATCCGGGAGACCGCGGCCGGCGGCCGGTCCAGCAGCGTCGACGAGCTCGCCAAGCTGTCCGAGATCCGCGCCCGCGGCGACATCACGGACGAGGAGTTCCGCAGGGCCAAGGACCTGGTCCTGACCGGCCACGGCCCGGCGGAGCACTCGGGCCCCGCCTCCGCCCCCGCCCACCGCTGAGCATCCGGACCACACGAAACGAGGCGCAAGATGACCACCACACACACCCGTCCGGAACACACGGCGAAGCAGGAATGGGCAACCGGCCTCACCGCCTTCGGCGCCGTGATGCTGTTCCTCGTCGGCCTGCTCGGCATCTTCCGGGGAATCATGGCCATCGCCGAGGACGATGTCTTCCTCACGACGCGCAATTACGTGTTCCAGTTCGACCTGACCGGCTGGGGCTGGGTCCACCTCGCTCTGGGCGCGGTCGCCGTGATCGTCAGCGTCGGGCTGCTCCGGGTCTCGACGTGGGCGCGCGTCGCCGGCGTGGCCATCGCCGCACTCGTCATCATCGCCAACTTCCTCTCCCTGCCGTACTACCCGGTCTGGTCGGTCGTGATGATCACCATGTCGGGCTTCATCATCTGGGCCCTGTGCGTGGTCCGGCGCGGCAACCTCTACGACCTGCCGGAGGAGCCCGCGCCGTCCCAGGAGCACCGGACCTACGAGGGACGCCGCCCCTACGAGAAGCGCCCACCGGTCTGATGCGAGGCGGCGGGAGCACGAGGAGTCCGGGAACGGTGGGTCCAGCCGGCCGGACGGGCAGTGCCGGACGGGCCCGCCTCGCCGTGCTCGCCCTGCTGGGCAGCGTCCTCGTGCCGCTCGTCGCCGCCGGTCTGCGGAGCGTGCTGTGGGCGCTGGCCGGCATCGCCGGTCTGGCGCTCGCCGCCGTCGGGGTGTGGTGGGCCCTGGCGCACACCGGTGCGCTCCGTGCCCTCGGGGCGGCCCTGTCGGTGGTCGCGCCGGTCGCCGTCCTCGTCCTGTACGCCTCGTACGGCATGCTGGGACCGGCCCTGCTGTCCCTGGGCCTGTGGCTGCTGGCCCTGACAGCGGCACGCACGGCCCTGGCCCCCGGCCCCACCGCCGCCTCCCCACCGGCCGTCGTGGAGGCACCCCGTGCCCCCTGGGTCCTGATGAATCCGCGCTCGGGCGGCGGCAAGGTGGATCGTTTCGACCTGGTGAAGAAGGCCCGGGCCGCGGGCTGCCGGGTGGTCCTGCTCGACGCGGGCCGGCACCAGGACGTCACCGAACTGGCCCGGCAGGCCGTCGCCGAGGGCGCCGATCTCCTGGCGGTGGCGGGCGGCGACGGCACCCAGGCGCTGGTGGCCGAGGTGGCGGCGCGCCACGACCTGCCTTTCGTGGTGATTCCCGCCGGTACCCGCAACCACTTCGCCCTCGACCTCGGCCTCGACCGCGACGATCCGGCGGCCGCCCTGGAAGCCCTGACCCACGGGGTCGAACTCCGCGTCGACCTCGGGTACGCGGCGGACCGGGTCTTCGTCAACAACGCCTCGTTCGGCATGTACGCGTCCATCGTCACCGATCCCGCGTACCGGGACGCCAAAGCCCGCACGGCCCTGCGCACCCTGCCCGGCCTCCTCACCGGCGAGGACGCGCCCGGACTCCGGGCGCAGGCCGACGGAACCCGCCTCGACGGACTTCAGGCACTCCTCGTCAGCAACAATCCCTACGGACGTGCCGTGGACGCGGCCAGTCCGGGGCGCAGGGAGCGGCTGGACTCGGGGCTCCTCGGCGTGGTGTGCGTGCGGGTCGGCAACACCGCGCAGGCGGCGCGCCTGGTGGGCGGACCGCGCTCCGGGGGGCTCGTCCGGCTGAACGCCGGGGAAGTCGTCGTCGAAACCGAGACGGGCACCCTCCCGGTCGGCATCGACGGAGAGCATGTCGTGCTGCCGTCACCCGTCGTGTGCCGCAGCGCTCCCGGCGCGCTCCGGGTCCGCGTGCCGCGCCATCGCCCCCATGCACCGCGGGTCAGCGGCGGAGCGGCCGACTGGCCGCGCGTGGCCCGGCTGGCGCTGGGGCGCCGGCCCGTTCCCGGGTGAGGGCGACCCCACCCGGGACAGCCCGGAGCAGCCGCGCTCAGGCCGCCTTGCGGCCCCTTTCCGCGTGCGCCCGGATGACCTCCGCGTACCGATACCCCGTCCCCTTGATCGTCCGCCGCTGCGTCTCGTAGTCGACGTGGACCAGGCCGAAGCGCTTGTCGTAGCCGTAGGCCCACTCGAAGTTGTCCAGCAGGGACCAGGCGAAGTAGCCGGCCAGCGGGGCACCCTTGCGGGCGGCGGACGCGCAGGCGGCCAGGTGGTCGAGCAGGTACTGCTGGCGTTCGGGGTCCTCGACGGTTCCGTCGGGGCGTACGACGTCCGGGTAGGCGGAGCCGTTCTCGGTGACGTAGAGCTTGCGGGCGCCGTACTCGTCGGTGAGGCGCAGCAGGAGGGTCTCGATGCCGTTCGCGTCGATCTCCCAGTCCATGCCGGTACGGGGCACGCCGGGGCGGGCGATCTGGCGGGCCCGGGGTGCCGGGCCGGTGGGGTCATCGGCCACGGTGACCGGCATGTAGTAGTTGAGGCCGAGCCAGTCCAGGGGGGCGGCGATCGTCGTCAGGTCGCCGTCGCGCTCGGGGAGTTCGACCCCGTAGACCTCGCGCATGTCCGCCGGGAATCCGCGGCCGTGGACCGGGTCGAGCCACCAGCGGTTGGTGTGGCCGTCCATGCGGCGGGCGGCGTCGAGATCCTCCGGGCTGTCGGTGGCCGCGTGGACCGTGGAGAGGTTGGTGACGAGGCCGATCTGGGCTGACGCGGACGCGGCGCGGATCGCCTGCGCGGCCAGGCCGTGCCCGAGGAGGAGGTGGTAGGAGGCGCGGACGGCGGCCGTGAGGTCCCTCAGGCCGGGGGCCATGGCGCCTTCCAGGTGGCCGATCCAGGCCGAGCACAGGGGTTCGTTGAGGGTGGTCCAGTGGTGGACCCGGTCCCCCAGCCGCCCGGCCACGACCGAGGCGTACGCGGCGAAGTGCTCGGCGGTCTCGCGCACGGGCCAGCCGCCGCGGTCCTGGAGCACCTGGGGCAGGTCCCAGTGGTAGAGGGTGACGGACGGGGTGATGCCTGCGGCCAGCAGGGCGTCGATCAACTCGTCGTAGAAGTCGAGGCCCTTGGGGTTGACCGGTCCGTCGCCCCCCGGCATCACGCGCGGCCAGGCGATCGACAACCGGTAGGCGTTGGTGCCGAGTCGGCGCATGAGGCCGATGTCCTCGCGCCAGCGGTGGTAGTGGTCGCAGGCGACGTCCCCGGTGTCGCCGCCCGCGACCTTGCCCGGGGTGTGCGAGAAGGTGTCCCAGATCGACGGCGAGCGGCCGTCCTCCGACACGGCTCCCTCGATCTGGTAGGCCGCCGTGGCCGTGCCCCACAGGAAGTCGTGCGGGAGTGCGGCGAGGTCGATGCTCACGGAAGTCCTTTCACAGTCGGTCACTTGACGGCGCCCGCCGTCAGCCCGGCGACGAGATAGCGCTGGAGGAGCAGGAACCCGGCGACCACGGGGACGCTGACGACCAGCGAGGCGGCCATGATCTGGTTCCAGTACACGTTGTTGAGCGTGGAGTAGCCCTGGAGGCCGACGGCGAGGGTGCGGGTGGCGTCGTTGGTCATCACCGACGCGAAGAGCACCTCGCCCCAGGCGGTCATGAAGGCGTAGACGGCGACCGCGACGATCCCCGGGATCGCGGCGGGCACCACGACCCGGAAGAGCGCGCCGAGCGGGCCGCAGCCGTCGACCAGCGCGGCCTCGTCCAGGTCGCGCGGCACCGAGTCGAAGTACCCGATCAGCATCCAGATCGAGAACGGCAGCGAGAAGGTCAGGTACGTCAGGATCAGCCCGCCGCGCGAGCCGAACAGGGCGATGCCGGTGGCGTTGCCGATGTTGACGTAGATCAGGAAGAGGGGCAGCAGGAAGAGGATGCCCGGGAACATCTGGGTGGACAGCACGGTGACCGTGAAGACCCGCTTGCCGTGGAACTCGTAGCGGCTGACGGCGTACGCGGCGAACACGGCGATCACCACCGAGCAGACGGTCGCCGCGCCCGCCACGATCAGCGAGTTCACGAAGTACCGCGCGAGCGGGATCGTGGACCAGATGTCGATGTACGGGCGGATGGTCACCTCGCTGGGCAGCCAGTGGAACTCACCCGTGACGTCGGCGAGCGGCTTCAGCGAGCTGGAGACCATGACGTAGACCGGCAGCAGGACGAAGCCGGTGAGCAGGGTGAGGAAGATCCGCCGGGACCAGAAGAACGAACGCGGCGGAGCCATGGGCGAGTTGGTGCTAGCCATGGGCCGGCTTCCTTCCCCGGGAGGTCAGCAGGAGGTAGGCGCCCGTCACCACGAGCAGGAACAGCAGCAGGAGGACGGACATGGCGGAGCCGGTGCCGAAGTTCCAGGTGACGAAGGACGCCTGGTAGATGTGGACCGAGATGAGGTCCGCGGCCGCCGGGGCCGACCTGCCGAACAGGACGAACGGCGTGTTGAAGTCGTTGAAGGTCCACAGGAACAGGACCAGGAGCAGCACCTGGTTGACGGGCCGCAGGGACGGCAGGGTGATGCGGCGGATCTGCTGCCACATACCGGCGCCGTCCAGGGCCGCCGCCTCGTACAGCTCGCCGGGGATGTTCTGCAGGCCGGCCATGACGATGAGGAAGGCGAACGGCCAGCCCTTCCACACGGACACGGTCAGCAGCGCCCAGAAGCTGTTGTCGCCGATGAGCCAGAAGGACGGCTTGTCGGTGAGGTGGAGCTGGTCGTGCAGGACGTGGTTCACCAGGCCGTTGTCGTGCTGGAACATGAACACCCAGGTGATGACGGCCGCGTAGACCGGCAGGGCGTACGGGATCAGGAACAGGGCGCGCAGCAGGCCGCGGCCGCGGAAGTTGTCCTGCAGGTAGACGGCCGCCGCCGTGCCGATCAGCCAGCACAGGCCGACCGACAGCAGCGTGAAGGCCACGGTGACGAGGAACGAGTGCAGCAGCGCCTCGCCGACCGGGGCGTCGAAGTCCACCGACACCTTGTAGTTGTCGAGTCCGGACCAGGGCGCGGCGCCCCAGTCACGGATGTAGAACTGCGTGAGCTCCTTGAAGCTCATCACGATGCCGATCACCATCGGCACCAGGTGGACCAGGAGTTCGAGGAGCAGGGCCGGCAGCAGGAGCAGGTACGGCAGGCCGATGCGGCGGATCCTTCCGGGGCGGCGGCGGGGACCGGGCTTCGCCGCCCCGGAAGGGGCCTCGCCCACAGCGGCCTCGGCGGGCGCGGTGGTGGTCATCGCGCTCACTTCGTCGGCATCTGCTGCTGGGCCTTCTCCAGCGCCGCCTTGACCGACTCGGTGGTGACCGCGCGTCCGGCGGCCGCGTCGGCGAACAGGTCCTTGACGGCGGTGCCCACGGCCGTCTCGAACTGCGACTCGTCGGCGACCTGCGGCAGGGCCGCCGCGCTGGTGGCGAGGGTGTCCTTGAGGACCGCGTTGGCGCCCGAACTGAAGGTGGTTCCCCCCTGCACGGTCTTCACCGGCGGGATGGAGCTGTAGGCGGTGTTGAGGATCTTCTGCTCGGCGTCACCGGTCATGAACTTCACGAACTTCTTGGCGCCGTCGATGTTGTCGGTGTTCTTGAAGACGGCCAGGTTGATGCCCATGACGGCCGAGTTGACCTGGGTGCCGGTGCCCGGGGTGCCGGACTGCACGGGCACGGGGGCGATGCCGTACTTGTCCTCGCTCATGCCCTGGGACTTGAGGTTGGCGGAGGCGGACTGCCACAGCAGCATGGCCTGGTTGCCCTTGGCGAAGTCGCTCACGGACTGGTTCTGGGCGTACTCGGCGTCGCCGGTCGGGATGACCTTGTCCTTGGCCATGAGGTCGACGTACTGCTTGACCGCGGCCACCACGTTGTCGTTCGCGAAGTCGGGCTTGCCGTCGGGGGTGAAGAAGTCGCCGCCGTGCTGCTTGGCGAAGACGAAGACGTGGTGGATGTTCTCCGACAGGTTCGCGCCCTCCGCGCCGAGCGCGGACTTGCCCTTGGCCTGGATCTTCTTGCCGTCGGCGACCAGTTCGTCCCAGGTGGCCGGGGGCTTGGTGATGCCGGCGTCGGCGAAGATCTCCTTGTTGTAGTAGAGGGCGTAGGACATCGAGTAGAGCGGGACCGCGGCCGGGTCCTGGCCCTGGGCGCCGGTGGAGCCGAGCGCGGAGTCGACGAAGCGGTCCTTGCCGCCGATCGCGGCGAAGTTCTTGGCGTTCCAGGGCAGCAGCGCGCCGGTGGCCTGGAGGGAGGCGCTCCAGGTGTTGCCTATGTTGAGGACGTCGGGGCCCTGGCCCGAGGTGGTCGCGGTGAGGATCCGGTTGAGCAGGTCGGACCAGGGGACGACCTCGACCTTGACCTTGATGCCGGTCTGCTTCTCGAACTTGTCGAGCTCGGGCTGGAGGACCTTCTTGTCGACCTCGATGCTGGCGCCCTGGTTGGAGGCCCAGTAGGTCAGGGTCTTCGGCGAGTCGTTGGACCCGCCGCTCGTCGACGAGCCGCCGCCACAGGCGGTCACGAGAGTCATGAGGGAAACGGTGACCGCTCCGGCGGCCGCGGCTCGGGTTCTGCGCATGGCTCTGGCGTCCCTTCCAGGGAGAGACCCCTGGGCGCGTTCGTTTCCCGAACACCGCCCCGGAGTTAATTTATGGCGTGATTTAAGACGCGAAGGAAAGTCGCGTCAAGAGTCGGCGCGGCGGTATCTTGCAGGTCGAGGCGGCGTCGGAAGGGAACCACATGGCGGGGCGGAGCGGGCGGACGGTGCGTGACCTGCGACGGGGCAATCGGACCGCCGTACTGCAACGGTTGTATTTCGACGGGCCGATGAGCCGCTTCGCGCTGGCCCCCGCCACCGGCCTGAGCGGCGGCTCCATCAGCAACGTGGTCGCCGAACTGGTCGAGGACGGACTGGTCGAGGAGGCCGGCACCGTGGAGTCCGACGGCGGCCGCCCTCGCACCCTGCTGCGCGTCGCCCCCTCCGGCGGCCACATGATCGGCGTCGACGTCGGCGAGACCCGCGTCCGCGTCGAGCTCTTCGACCTGGCCCTCACCGAACTGGCCCGCACCGAACGGCCCCTGGAGCATCACGGCTACGACGTCGAGGTCGTCGTGGGCCACATCCGCGACGGCATCGCCGAGGTCCTCGCCGACACGGACATCACGCCCGAACAGCTGCTGGGCGTCGGCATCGGGGTCCCCGGCATCGTGGCCCCCACTCCCGAGCAGGGCGCGGTGGTCCACGGCCAGACGATGGGCTGGGACGCCGTCCCGCTGGAGTCCCTGCTGCGTTCGACCTGTGAACTCCCCGACTCCGTCCCGTACTTCATCGACAACGGCGCCCGCACGCTCGGCCAGGCCGAGCTGTGGTTCGGCGCCGGCCGGGGCTCGCGCGACGCGGTCGTCGTCCTCTTCGGGTCGGGCATCGGCGCCTGTCTCGTCACCGAGGGGGTGGAGTACGGCCGCGCCCTGGAGTGGGGACATGTGACCGTGCGGGTCAGGGGCCGCCGCTGCCGCTGCGGTGCGCTCGGCTGCCTGGAGGCCTACGCGGGCGCGGGCGCGCTCGTCGACCGCTGGCGCGAGGCGGGCGGCCGGCCGCCCGAGGGCACCGACGAGGAGACCGCGCTGGCCGCGCTGCTCTCGGCCGCGCACCCGGCCGAGGACGCCGAGGCCGACCCGGTGGCCCTCGCCGTCCTGGAGGAGACCGCCGAGTACGTGGGGGCCGGACTGTCCGACCTGATCAACCTCTTCCAGCCGGAACGCATCCTCATCGGCGGCTGGGCGGGCCTCCAGCTCGGCCCCCGCCTCCTGCCCGCCCTGCGCCGGTACGCCGACGCCTACGCCCTGCGCCACCCCGCCGCGCGCGTCTCCGTCGAGCTCGGCGAACTCGGCCCGGACGCGGTCACGGTCGGCGCGGCGAGCCTGCCCCTCGCCGACTTCTTCGCCGGGGGCGGGCGGCGGGGCACGCGCGGACGCGAGCGCGAGGCGGCGCAGGGCTGAACCGGCGGCCCGGCCCGGTCAGACCACCGGGTCGAGGAACGTCAGCACCGAGGCGTCCTCCTCGATCAGCGGAGTGAGCGCGGCGTTGAACGGGCCGCCGTACGGAGCCTTCAGGTGCGCCTGGAAGGCGTCCTCGTCCCGGTAGACCTCGAAGATCCAGAAGGCCCGGGGGTGGGACGCCTTGGTGTAGACGTCGAAGGCGAGGTTGCCCTCCTCCGCACGCACCTTGCCGGCGTACTCCACGATCATGCGCGCGACCTCGTCCTGCGCTCCCTCACGGGCGGTGAACTCGGCGAGCAGGGTCTTCTTCACGGTGGGGTGTCCTTGTCAGTCGCGGTAGGAGCCGAGGTGCCAGACCCGGGCCCGGTCCAGTTTCACCGAGCCGTTCTCGGCGAAGACCCGCACTCCCTGGCTGTCGGGGTGGGGGAAGATCTGGTCGGTGATCACGGCCTCGCCGCTGCCGCCGAAGACCTCGACGGAGGAACGGTCGACGAGGATCCGCAGCCTGACCTTGCCGTCGACGGCCTTGAGCGGAGCCCGCTGGACGCCGGGGAAGGCGCTGCTGAAGTCCGTGGCGCCGGAGCGGGTGCGGTCGACGTACAGCTCCTGGGTCGTGGTGTCGTAGCCGATGACCGTCTCCTCTCCCCCGGCGCCGGTACGCACCTGGAGGCCGAAGCGGTCGGCGTCCCGGAGGGAGAACGTGGCCTCGATGTCGAGCTCCCGGCCCTGCGCCTTCGGGCCGATCAGCGGCTGCGAGGTGCTGGTGACGGTGACGCCGGACGCCGTCGCCGCGTCTTTCTCGCGCAGGGACGCCAGGCCGGCCACCGGCTCGCTGGTCAGCCGGACCCGGCCGTCCACGGTACGCAGCGCCATCCGGCGCGGGACGCTCTGCGCGCCGCGCCAGGGGGAGGTCGGGACGGAGCCGCCGTACTCCCAGTCGTTCATCCAGCCGATCATGTACCGCTCGTCGCCCGGGACGTTCTCCCAGGACACGGCCGCGTAGTAGTCCTTGCCGTAGTCGGCCCAGTCGGCGCGCTGCACGACCGACCTGGCGGGAGCGGCCGCGGTGGTGAACCCGTCGGCCATGACGTGGCCCCAGCCGCCGGTGTTGTTGTCGACGATCTGGATCCGCGCCTGCCTGCCCGCGTAGGGGCGTAGGTCGAAGGAGGCCCAGTCCAGGGTCTCGCTGTCGGAACCGGTGGCGCTGCGCATGACCTTGCCGTCGACGAGCAGGTTGACGGAGGTCTCCCGGGAGACGGGCTCGGCCCGGGTGTCGGACAGCACGACGTGGTCGACGTTGAGGTGGCCCCAGCCGCCGGTGTTGTCGTCCACGATCCTGATCCGCGCCTTCTTCCCGGCGAGGTCGCGCACGTCCCAGGAGGCCCAGTCCAGCGCCTCGGCGTCGCTTCCGGTGGCGCTGCGCACGACCTGGCCGTCGACGAGGAGTTCCATCGCGGTCGGGTGGTCCGAGCCGGCCGGGTGGTGGCCGCCGCCGATGAGGAAGTCGACGTAGTCCTTGTCTAGGGTGAACTCGGGCGAGGTGAGGGTGCCGGTGGTGGAGTCGCCGTTCAGGAAGGTGTTGACCAGGCCGTCGCCCAGCTGGCCGGTCACCTCCTGCTGGCCGGGCAGGGTGCCGGTGGCCGGTGCCGTGCCGAAGGCGTCGCCGGTCGTCGTCCAGTCGCCGTAGGTGCCGCCCTCGAAGTCGGCGAGGACCGTCCCCTCGGGCGTGGCCCCGCGTTCCAGTACGGTCCCGTCCTGGTGCGGGTGCTTGCCGCCGCCCACCTTGAAGTTCAGGTAGGGGCTCTCGACCGTGAAGGGCCGGGAGGTGAGGGTGCCGGTGGCGGAGTCCCCGCTGTGGAAGCTGTTGGCGAGGCCCTTGCCGTCGTATCCGGTGACCGCTCCCTGTCCGTCGAGCGCGCCGGTGGCCGGTGCCTGGCCGAACGCCGTCCCGGTGGTCGTCCATGGGTCGAAGCCGGTGCCCTCGAAGTCCTGGACCACCGTGCCGGCGGGCGGGGTGTAGCCGCCCTTGTCGTCGGCGGTGAACTTCTTTCCGTCGAAGTCGCCCACGAAGTACTGGGCGCCCGAACCGCCCGTGATCCCCCCGGGGTTGATGTTGACGACCAGCACCCACTTGATCTTCTTCGGGTCGCCGTCGACGGCGAGCGGGAACAGGTCGGGGCACTCCCACACCCCGCCGGTCGCGCCCGCCGGACCGAACTCGCTGAGCAGGTCCCAGTCCTTGAGGTTCTTGGACGAGTAGAACCGCACCCTGTGCTCGGCGGACAGCGACACGGTCATCAGCCAGCTCCTGGTGGGCGCGTACCACTGCACCTTCGGGTCGCGGAAGTCCTTCGAGCCGATGTCGATGACCGGATTGCCCTGGTACTTGGTCCAGGTACGGCCGCGGTCGGTGCTGTAGGCGAGCGACTGGGCCTGGGTGCCCGTGCGCTTGTCGAGGCTGGTGTAGACCGCCACCATCGCCGGGTCCTTCTTCGTGCCGAACCCGGTGGTGTTGTCCTTGTCGACGACCGCGCTCCCGGAGAACACCATCTCCTTGTCGTCGTGCGACAGGGCGAGCGGCAGCTCCTTCCAGTGCACGAGGTCCTTGCTGACCGCGTGCCCCCAGGACATGTCTCCCCAGGAGTTGCCGTTCGGGTTGTACTGGTAGAAGAGGTGGTACTCGCCCCGGTAGTACACGAGGCCGTTGGGGTCGTTCATCCAGTTCTGCTGGGGTGTGAAGTGGAACTGGGGGCGGTAGGTCTCGGTGTACGGCGGGGTGTCGGCGGCGGCGGCCCCCGGGGCGAGCGGGGTCGCGGACAGGGCGCAGACGGTCGCCGCCGCCGCGATCATCCGGGTGCGGGCATGCCTGAGTACACGTCCAGAAGTCATGGGTCTCCTGTACTGATGACGCCCTGGGACCGGAACCGTCCTCCTCGACACCGGTCGGAGGTGTCATCGTTGACTCATGTCATCGTTGACACCGAGGCCCGATGATGAACGCAAGTCGTACGGCCCGTCAACGGTTCTGCCGCGACCGCTTCCGCCCTTCGGTGGGGGCGGGCGTTTTTGCGCAGTTCCCCGCGCCCCTGGATGCCTGCGGCGGCCTGCGCGGCCACGGTGGGGGCGGGTGTAGCGCGTTCCGTCTCGTGGATGGGTCGGAGGTATCCGTCCTCGGGCGGTGTGCCCCTCACGCGCCGCCGACGCCCGCGAACCGCTCCAGCTCGCCCCGCCACGGCGGGTTGGGACCGGCGACCGAACAGGTCAACGCCGCGACCCGGGTGGCGCGAGGTGGTCGTCCCGGCCGAGCAGTGAGTGCGGCGGGGCCGTGCACGACGCCCCCGAAGCCCTGCCCGAGACCCTCCAGCAGACCGCCCGGGACCACAGACCTCGACGACCCCCTCCAGCCGCAGGTCAGTGAGCCGACCGCGGTCCGTGACCGTCACGACCCGGCGACGGACACGAACCGCTCCAGATCGCCCCGCCACGGCGGGTTGGGACCGGCGACCGAACAGGTCAACGCCGCGACCCGGGTGCCGAACACACAGGCCTCGGCGACCTCGTCGAGGCGCAGGCCGGTGAGCCTCCCGCCGAGCAGGCCGCGGGCGTCCAGGTGGTGCAGCAGGCCGGCGGTGAAGGAGTCGCCGGCCCCGACCGTGTCGACCACCTCGGTCGCCACCGCGGGCAGCCGGAGCCGTTCGCCGTCGAGGGAGGCCAGCACGCCGTCGCCACCGCGGGTGATCACGACGAGCCGGGCCCCGGCGGCGTGCCAGAGGTCGCACGCCTGCTCGGGGGCCGTGTCCGGCAGCAGGAGTGCGAGGTCGTCCTCGCTCAGCCGGAGCACGTCGGCGAGCGCGCACCAGTGCGCCAGCCGCGCCCGGTAGACCTCGGGACGCACGAGCAGCGGGCGGACGTTGGGGTCGATGCTGATGGTCGCGTGGGGTGCGGCCGCCGCCAGGAACTCCTCCACGACCGCTCCGCCGGGTTCCCGGACCAGGGCCAGGGAGCCGGTGTGCACACAGGCGGTCCCGGACAGGTCGACCCGCTCCAGCTCCCCGGCCGACCACTGCCAGTCGGCCGTGTTCTGCGCGTGGAAGGAGAACGCGGCCTGCCCCTGGGCGTCCAGCTCGGCCACGGCCAGCGTGCTGGGCTCCGCGGCCGCGACGGCGTCCGACAGGTCCACGCCCGAGGCCTCCAGACGGTCCCGGAACAGACGGCCGAACACATCGCCGGACAGGCGCGCGAGGAAGCGGGCCGGGGTGCCGAGGCGGGCCAGGGACACCGCCGTGTTCGCAGGTCCGCCGCCCGGCAGGACCCGCAGGGCGAGCTCGCCCGAGGCGCCCGCGGGCTCGGCGAACGCGTCCGCGACACACTCTCCGAGGACGGTGATCTGACGTGCGCTCATGAGCTGCTCTTCTCTGCGAACGTGCGCCGGAAAACGGGCACGGACCGGGCGGCCGCCACAGACGTTGCGGACTTGTGACGGACGCGGGGCATTGACGTTGCCGGGAGACGGGGTCATCATCCTCGGCAGTGTCAACGATGACATAAGTCAACGATGACACCTAGGGACGGCATGCTCCGATGCCGCCGCTCGCCCGCAATCCCGCTGGAGTCGTTTCATGTCTCGCACCCCTCGACTGCCTTCCTCCCTGCTCAGAGTCGCCGCGTGCACCTCGGTCGCGGCCCTCGCCCTGACGGCCTGCGGTTCCGGCTCCGGATCGGGCTCCACGAGCTCCGGATCGGGCACCGTGAAGGTCGGGCTGATCACCAAGACCGACACCAACCCGTTCTTCGTGAAGATGAAGGAGGGCGCGGAGAAGGCCGCCAAGCAGAACGGCGCCCAGCTCATGACCGCGGCGGGCAAGTTCGACGGCGACAACGCCGGCCAGGTCACCGCCATCGAGAACATGGTGGCCGCCGGGGTGAAGGGCATCCTGATCACCCCGAGCGACTCCAAGGCGATCGTGCCCGCGATAGCCAAGGCCAAGGCCAAGGGCGTCCTGGTCATCGCCCTGGACACGCCGACCGAGCCGGAGAGCGCGGTCGACGCCCTCTTCGCCACCGACAACCTCAAGGCCGGCGAGCTGATCGGCGAGTACGCCAAGGCCGCCATGAAGGGCAAGACCGCGAAGATCGCCGCCCTCGACCTCGCGCCCGGCGTCTCGGTCGGCGTGCAGCGGCACAACGGGTTCCTCAAGGGCTTCGGCGCCACCGAGAAGGACGTGGCCTGTGCCCAGGACACCGGCGGCGACCAGGCCAAGGGCCAGACGGCGATGGAGAACTGCCTCCAGAAGGAGCCGGGCATCAACCTCGTCTACACCATCAACGAGCCGGCCGCGCTCGGCGCGTACACCGCGCTGAAGGCCAAGGGCCGCGAGAAGGACGTCCTGATCGTCTCCGTCGACGGCGGCTGCACCGGCACCCAGGCCGTCAAGGACGGCAAGATCGCGGCCACTTCGCAGCAGTACCCGCTGAAGATGGCCGCCGAGGGCGTCAACGCCGTCGTCACGTACGCCAAGGACGGCAAGAAGGCGTCCGGCTACACCGACACCGGCGTCACGCTGATCACCGACAAGGCCCAGGCGGGCGTCACGTCCAAGGACACCGCCTTCGGCCTGGAGAACTGCTGGGGCTGAGGCCGGCCCCAGGGACCGTACGACATCGCCTCTCCCCGAGCGGGGCGGCCGGCCCCGCTCCTCCCCGACCCGGGGACGGCCGCCTCCCCTGTCCTCCCACCAGGACTTCTGTCTTCCGACAAGGACTTCGCATGACCGCCACGTCCACGCCTCCGAGCACCTCCTCGCCGTACGCCGAACTCAAAGCGCCGACCACGGCCCGCAGGCTGCTCACGGCGCCGACCACCGGCCCGCTGGTCGCCCTTCTGCTCGCCTGTGTCTTCTTCGCCGTCTCGTCCGACCAGTTCCTCACCGGCGGGAACTTCTCGCTGATCGTGCAGCAGGTCATGGTCGTCGGCACCCTCGCCATCGGCCAGACCCTGATCATCCTCACCGCGGGCATCGACCTGTCGTGCGGCGCGGTGATGGCGTTCGGCAGCATCGTGATCGCCAAGATGGCCGCCGAGGGCTCGCTGCCGCCGCTGGTCGCCATCGCGCTGGGCCTGGTCGTCTGCGGCGGATTCGGCCTGGTGAACGGGCTGTTGGTGCAGAAGATCCCGCTGCCGCCGTTCATCGTCACGCTCGGCATGCTCAACGTGGCGTTCGCGCTGACCCACATCTACTCCGAGGAGCAGACGGTCACCAACCTGCCCGGCCCGCTCACGGCGCTAGGGCAGACCTTCCCGATGGGCCACACCGACATCACCTACGGCTCCCTCGTCACCATCGGCCTGTTCCTGCTGCTGGCCTACGCGCTGAGCAGCACCGGCTGGGGCCGGCACGTCTACGCCCTGGGCAACAGCCAGGAGGCCGCGCGGCTCAACGGCATCCGCACCTCCCGGCTGACCATCGGCGTCTACACCGTCGCCGGTCTCCTCTACGGCGTCGCCGCCCTGCTCCTCATCTCCCGCACCGGAGTCGGCGACCCGCAGGCCGGGCAGACCGACAACCTCGACAGCATCACCGCCGTGGTCCTCGGCGGCACCAGCCTCTTCGGCGGCCGCGGCTCGGTGCTCGGCACCTTCATCGGCGTCCTCATCGTCGGCGTCTTCCGCAACGGGCTCCAGCTGATGGGCGTCGCCTCGATCTACCAGACCCTGATCACCGGAGTCCTGGTCATCCTCGCGGTGACCGTCGACCAGATCTCCCGGAAGAAGGCACGATGACCGCCCTCGACTCCCCCACCCCGATCCTCCAGGCCCGCGGTCTCGTCAAGCGCTACGGCCAGGTCACCGCCATCGACGGCGCCGACTTCGACCTGCTGCCCGGCGAGGTGCTCGCCGTCATCGGCGACAACGGCGCCGGAAAGACCAGCCTCATCAAGGCGCTCACCGGCGCGGTGACACCCGACGCGGGCGAGATCCGCCTCAACGGCGAGCCCATCCAGTTCTCCGGCCCGCAAAGTGCCCGCGCCCACGGCATCGAGACGGTCTATCAGGACCTCGCCGTGGCCGCCTCGATGGACATCGCCTCGAACGTGTTCCTCGGGCGGGAGCTCCGGCGCCCCGGTGTCCTCGGGAGCGTGTTCCGGATGCTCGACAAGAAGCGCATGCGCCAGGAGGCCGCCGAGCACATGGCCGACCTGAAGATCGGACTGCGGTCTCTGACCCAGTCCGTCGAGACCCTGTCCGGCGGGCAGCGGCAGGCCGTGGCGGTCGCCCGTTCCGTCGCCTGGGCGCGCAGTGTCGTCGTCATGGACGAACCCACCGCGGCGCTCGGCGTCAAGGAGTCGGGACAGGTCCTCGACCTCATCCGCCGCGTCCGGGACAAGGGCATGCCGGTCGTCCTGATCAGCCACAACATGCCGCACGTCTTCGAGATCGCGGACCGGATCCACGTGCACCGGCTGGGCCGGCGGGCCGCCCTGATCAAGCCCTCCGACTACTCCATGGCGGAGGTCGTCGCCATCATGACGGGCGCGCTCACCGTCGACGAGGCCGGAGGTACTGTCGTAGCGGATTCCGAGGCCGCGAAGGCCGCGGGCGTCCAGGCCACCTGACCACAGCACTCGACACTCGACGGCATCCGGCCGAGGCCGCGGCCGGACCCGACGAGCACAGGAGACGGTTTCCTCCATGGCAGCGAACCGCCGCCCGACCCTGGCCGACGTCGCCCGCGAAGTGGGCGTCAGCGCCAAGACTGTGTCCCGCGTTCTCAACGAGGACGGGCCCGCGTCGGCCGAGACCAGGGAACAGGTGCTGGCCGCCGTGGCCAAGCTCGGCTTCCAGCCGAACCTGATGGCCCGCAACATCCGCGTCGGCGGCCCCGACACCACCGTCGGTCTGGTCATCCCCGACCTCGGCAACCCGTTCTTCGGAGCGGTGGCCCGCAGTATCGAGGACACGGTCCGCGACCGCGGGCTGACCCTGCTCATGGGCTCGTCGGCGGACGAACCGGACCGTGAACGGGCCCTGACGGACAAGTTCCTGGCGCGCCGCGTCAGCATCCTGCTGGTCGTGCCGTCGGTCGGAGCCGACCACTCCCACCTCAAGACCCACCGTGCCACGGGACTGCCCGTGGTCTTCCTCGACCGTCCCGGGGTGGGCCTGGCCGCCGACAGCGTGGTCAGCTCCAACCGCACCGGCTCCCACGACGGCGTCGCCCACCTGATCGCCCACGGCCACCGGCGCATCGGCTTCGTCGGCGACCTGCCGGTCAAGCTCTACACCCGCCGGGAGCGCCTGACCGGATACCGCGAGGCCCTTGAGCAGGCCGGCCTCCCCTACGACCGCGCCCTCATCACCAACGCCCATGACCAGCAGGGCGCTTCGGCCGCGACCTCCCAACTCCTCGACCTGGCCGATCCCCCCACCGCCCTGTTCGCCGGCAACAACATCGTCGCCCTGGGCATAGTCGCCGAACTCGCCCGCAGCAGGCGCAAGGACGTCGCCGTCGTCTCCTTCGACGACGTCCCGCTCGCCGAGGCACTCGAACCGGCCCTGACCGTCGTCGCCCAGGACCCCGAGGAGATCGGCAGAACGGCGGCGACCACGGCCCTGTCCCGCCTCGACGGCGACCGCACCCGGGCCCGGACCATCACCGTGCCGACGCGCCTGATCGTGCGGGGCTCGGGCGAGCGGCCCGCCCCAAAGCTGCAGCGGGCCTGACCCGTCAGCCCGCCTGCCCCGGCACCTCCTTCATCTCGTTCACGACCGCCCGCTGTGTGATCGCGACGGTGAAGGTGACGGTGCCCTTCTTGAAGGTCTCGCTGGGCTCGACCTGCACACTGCGCTCGCCGAGGAACGCGTACGTCTTCTTGTCGAAGATCCACTCCGTGCGCTGCCCGCTCTGCTCGTCGAGCCGTGCGACGGCGACGCCGTGGCGCCCCACCGCGTCGACCGCGTCGTTCACCGCGACGACCCCGGGGATCCGGGCGGCGGCCCTGTAGAGCGCGGCGGTGAGGTTCGCGGGCGGGTAGCCCTCGGTCAGCAGATCGCCTATGGCGACGAAGGCGGCCTGGTCGCGGGGCACTTCCGGGTCCCTGACCGCGTCCGACTCCCGGTAGATCTTCCTGAGCAGGGCCTCGGGGTCGGTGGGCAGCTTCGCCAGCCTGTCGTAGGCCGAGCTGAGCGGGTTCGGTCCGGCCAGGGTGATGCCGTCCTCACTCGTGTTGCCCGGCTCGATCAGCCAGCCGTTCCTGCCGTCGGGGGACTCCCAGACCTGGCGGGAGTGCAGCTTCTCGCTGACCACCGTGGTCTTGTCGTCGACCGTCTTCGGGTAGGTGCTGGCGGCCTTGGACGCGATGTAGAGGAACTGGTCGTCGCGCACGGTGTGTTCGGAGGTGTCGGCGGCGGCCAGCGAGATGTGGTCGAGCAGCCGGTCGGCGCCCCGGGCGTCGGCGGCGCCGATCCGGGTCGTCAGGGCGGGCCCGGTGGCCAGGGAGGTGTTCGCGTCACCGCCGCCGGTCAGGGCGAGGCCGCCCACGACCGCGCCGGCCAGGGCGCAGGCCATCGCGGGCAGCAGGACCGCCCGGCGCAGGAAAGGGTTGCGGCGCACGGGGGTGACAGCGGTGGTGCGGAGCTCTTCGCGGATCTGGACCATCATCTGCTCCTTGTGGAACTGGTGGCGGCCCGCCGGCAGATCCCGCTCCACGGAGGGCAGAAGACCCTGGGTCTCCGTCCACTCGGCCGGGTGCGGCTGGGAGGGGCTGGCGTTCATCGGTTTCCTTCCTGTGCGGACCGGATCATGTACTCGCGATCACCCTTTGTCTGCCGGTTCGTCCGGGTGAGTTCCCGTTTTTCCCGCACCGGTTGGGCCAGTTCGGCGTCGGCGAGCTTCCGCAGCCGGCCCCGCGCCCGGGACAGCCGGGAGCGGACGGTGCCGACGGGGATACCGAGGGCGCGGGCGGCGTCGGCGTACTCCAGCCCCTCCCACAGACACAGCACCAGGACCTCGCGCTCGGGGCGTCTCAGCGAGGCGAGTGCGGTCAGGGTGGCGGCGATCCGGCGCCGGTCGTCCACCCGCCCGGCGGTCTCCTCCGCGTGGTCGGCGACCTCCGGGACGCCCGCCCGGGCCGCCGCGCCCGCCGCGGCCCGGTAACGCCGGTTGCCGCGGCCGTGGGAGCGGGAGACGTTCGTGGCGATGCCGAGCAGCCACGGCCGCAGCGACCCCCCGTCGGCCTCGACCGAGCCCCGGCGCCGCCAGGCCTCCATGAACGTCGCCGACATGACGTCCTCGGCCACGGACCAGTCGGCGGTCAGCCGGAAGGCGTGGTTGTACACCGAGCGGGCGCACGCGTCGTAGAGCTCCGCGAAGGCGTCCGGATCCCCGGCCCGTATCCGGGTTCGCATATCTGTGGTCACGCACTCAACTGCCCGGGAGGATCGGCGAGTTCCCGTGACGCGCGTCACACTCACCCAGCGCCACCCTCTCAATGTTGTGCACTTTATTGACGGCAGTCACCAGACAGCCTAATTTCACGGTGTCCTTCCCCCGCTCAAGGGAGACCGTGATGCCCCCGTCCCCCACCGCATCAGAACGCACCCGCCAACTCCGCCGAGTCGCCCTCTCCGGCCTCCTCGGCACCGCCGTCGAGTTCTACGACTTCCTCGTCTACGGCACCGTCGCCGCGCTCGTCTTCGGCGAACTGTTCTTCCCCGGCGCCGACCCCGCCGTGGGCACGATCGCCGCGTTCGGCACCTTCGCCGCCGGATACGTGGCCCGCCCCATCGGCGGCATCGTCTTCGGACACTTCGGCGACCGCCTCGGCCGCAAGAACATGCTGCTGCTCACCATGGGCCTGATGGGCGGCGCCAGCTTCCTCATCGGCCTGCTGCCCACGTACGACACCATCGGCGTGTGGGCGCCGGTCCTGCTGATCACCCTGCGCGTGGTCCAGGGCATCGCCATCGGCGGTGAGTGGGGCGGCGCGACCCTGATGGTCGTGGAGCACGCGGGCGAGAAGCGCCGTGGCCTCTGGTCGAGCTTCACGCAGATGGGAGCCCCGCTCGGCTCCCTGCTCTCCGCCGCCGTCGTCGCCATGGTCTCCACCCTCCCCAAGGACCAGTTCGCGGCCTGGGGCTGGCGGGTGCCGTTCCTGCTGAGCGTCCTGCTGCTCGGCGTCGGCCTGTTCGTCCGCGTCAAGGTGGTCGAGAGCCCGCTGTTCGCCGAGGTGAAGAAGGACCGCGCCGAGTCGAGGCTCCCCATCCTCGACGTGCTGCGCCGCCCGAAGCCCGTACTGCTGGCCTGCTGCGTCGGCATCGGCGCCTTCACCGCCCAGTCCCTGCTGACCAGTTACCTGATCGCGTACGCCACCGGCATCGGATATCCCCGCCCGCAGGTGCTCACCGCGCTCACCGTCTCCGCCGCCGTCGCCCTGGTCGTGCTGCCCTGCGCCTCCGCGCTCTCCGACCGGATCGGCCGCCGCCCGGTCGTCCTCACCGGCGCGATCCTGTCCGCCGCGACCGCCTTCCCCGTCCTCGCGCTGGTCGACTCCAAGTCGTCGGGGGCCCTGATCCTGGCCGTCGTCATCGGCCACGGCATCTCCCAGTCGCTGATGTACGGCCCGCTGGGCGCCCTGTTCAGCGAGATGTTCGGCACCAGGGTCCGCTACACGGGCGCCTCCCTCGGCTACCAGGGCGCGACCCTGGTCGGCGCCGGCTTCTCCCCGATGATCGCCACAAGCCTGGTCGCGAGCAGCGGCAACGGCACCCCCGTCGCCCTCCTGCTGTGCGGCGGCTCGCTGATCACCGCGCTGACGGTGTGGTTCGTCCGCGAGACGAGCCGTACCTCACTCGGCGAGGAACCCACCCCCGGCCTCCCCACCACCCCCCACACGGAGGAGATCACCGCATGAGGCACGGCACCCGCATCGCCTGCGCTACGGCCCTGCTTCTCACCCTCACCGCCGCACCCGCGGCGACGGCCGGCACCGACACCACCACCCACGTGGACGGCCGACTCCCCTCCGGCGCCACGTACATGATGGACGTCCCCACCAACTGGAACGGCACCGTCCTGCTGTTCAGCCACGGCTACAACGCGGGCCCCGCCAACCCCGCCCAGGACGCCCCGGACGCGGCCACCAAGCCCCTTCTCCTCCAGCAGGGTTACGCCCTCATCGGCTCCTCGTACGCGTCCACCGGCTGGGCGGTCACCGACGCGGTCCCCGACCAGACGGCCACCCTGAAGGCCTTCACCACCCGCTTCGGCCAGGCCTCCCGCACCCTCGCCTGGGGACGGTCGTACGGCGGCCTGGTCACCACGGCGATAGCCGAACGCCACCCGGACGAGATCGACGGCTCGCTCTCCATGTGCGGCCTGGTCCACGGCGGCGTCGCCAACTGGAACAACACCCTCGACCCGGTGTTCGCCCTCAAGACGCTCCTCGGCTCCGACGTCCCGCTGGTGAACCTCCCGACCCAGGAGGCCGCCACCGCCGCGGCGAACACCCTGACCGCCACGGTCGACTCCGCCCAGTCGACGGCCGAGGGCCGGGCCCGTATCGCCCTCGCCGCGGCCCTGCACAACATCCCGGTCTGGAACGCCCCCAGCCAGACCCGCCCCGCCGCGAGCGACTGGGACGCCCAACAGGCCAACCAGTACGACGCCGTCAAGGGCCTGCTGAAGATCGCCGCCTTCAACCGCCGCCAGGAGGCCGAGACCCGCGCGGGCGGCAACATGTCCTGGAACACCGGCGTCGACTACACCCGCCTGCTCGCCGAGTCCTCCGTCCGCAAGGAGGTCACCGAGCTGTACACGAAGGCGGGCCTCTCGCTGACCAAGGACCTCGCCGCCCTGAACCGGGCCCCGCGCATCACCGCGGACCCGTCCGCCGTCGCCTGGACGAGCAGCACCAGCAGCTTCACCGGCAAGCTGGCCAAGCCCCAGCTCTCCATCCACACCATCGGCGACCCCCTGGTCCCCGTCCAGACGGAGAGCGCCCTGCGCCGAGCGGTGACGGCCGCAGGCTCCGCCCCCCTCCTCCGCCAGGCCTACGTCGACAACGCCGGCCACTGCACCTTCAGCCCCGCCGAGCAACTGGCCGCCCTCCACACCCTGGAGGACCGCCTGACCACCGGCCACTGGCAGGGCACCGACCCGGCGTCCCTCAACGCCCGCGCCACCGCGGCCGACCCCACCACCCCCACCCGCTACGTCCGGTACCACCCCACCCCCTACCTCCGCCCCTACGACCTTGCCCACCCCGCCGACCGCCGATGACCTCGTACGACCGCCCGCCCCACGCCCGGCGGGCGGTCGTACCCTTGCCCCCGTGGAGGACGACGACATCCTGGACACCGCGGAGGGGCCGCAGCCGCGCCCGCAGTCGCTCATGCTCACCTTCTTCGGCAACCACGTGCTGGAGGAGGGAAACCTGGCCATTTACTCGGGCAGCATCATCGACGTCCTGGGCCGCGTGGGCGTGGGCGAACAGGCCGTACGCTCCACCCTCACCCGCATGGTCAACCGGGGCCTGCTCCAGCGTCAGCGCGAGGGCCGCAAGATGTTCTTCGGCCTGACCCCGCAGGCCACCCGCGTCCTGATCGACGGCCGCACCCGCATCTGGAAGCAGGGCGCCGTCAACGACGACTGGGACGGCTCCTGGACCCTGCTCGGCTTCTCCCTGCCCGACTCCTGGAAACGCCAGCGCCACGACCTGCGCTCACGCCTGACCTGGTCCGGATTCGGCGCCCTGTACAGCGGCCTGTGGATCGCCCCCGGCCACGTGGACGTCTCCGCGGTGGTCACCGACCTCGGTCTCACCGCCCACGTCAAGATCTTCCACGCCCAGGCCGCCGAGGTGACCGACATCGAGCAGATGATCCGCGACACCTGGGACCTGGAGTCCATCGCCGCGCGCTACGTCGCCTTCGACAAGCGCTGGACCTCCCACCTGGGCAACGGCACCGACGACGACCCCATCGGCACCCGCCTCCGCCTGGTCAGCGACTGGCTCCGCACCATCCGCACGGACCCCAGACTCCCCGCCCGCCACCTCCCCCCGGCCTGGCCGGCCCGCACCGCCCAGCAAACCTTCCACCGAGTAGCCGAACAAACCCACCCAGCACTGAGGGCAGCCCGAACGACTCTGGAAACGACACCTCTACGAAGCTAGGTGCTGCGCTGCGGGTGCGTTGTGGCTGGTCGCGCAGTTCCCCGCGCCCCTGGGTGGGTGCATTCACGCCGGCCAGGATGGACCGTTCGACACCTTCCCCCACCACGACCGCGCGCCACGACGGGCCGGTAGCCGCGTACGGCGGCAAGGGGACGGGGTGGGGGGTGTCCGCCCGCAGCGGCCGGCGTCCGTTATCCAGACCAGACCAATCGACAGCTACCGCCGGACCGAGGACGGATACCCCCCACCCCGGCCCCGACCCCAAACCACACCCCACGCGCTACACAAGCCCCCACCGGACCCGCAGCTGCGCCGCAGGCATCCAGGGGCGCGGGGAACTGCGCAAAAACGCCCGCCCCCACCGAACCCGCACCCACACCCGCACAAGACCCCGCTCAACCACCGGACGCATCCCCCCCGACACTGAACCCAATCACCGCCCCACCCCCCTCCCGAGGAAACGCAAACGGCGCCCCCCCATGCGACAGCGCAACCTCCCGCACGATCGACAACCCCAGCCCCGACCCCGGCAACGACCGCGCGTCCGCCGCCCGGTAGAACCGGTCGAACACCCGCACAAGATCGGCCTCGGCGATCCCCGGCCCCCGGTCCAGCACTTCCACCCGCACCGGCCCGGCCACCGTGATCCCCGACACGGAGACATCGATCGCAGCGGTACCCTCCCGGTCGAACTTCACCGCGTTCTCGACCAGGTTCGACAGCGCCCTCTGCAGCATCCCCGGCCGCCCGTCCGTCACCGTCGACCCCTTCGCGTGCACCACGATCTGCCGCCCGGTCCGCCGCCGGGCCAGCCCCGCCACCTCTTCGGCGAGATCGGCGAGATCCACCCGCTGCGGCGGCTCGTTGTCCGCCTGCCCCGCCGCGAGGTCGACCAGCTCGTTGACCAGGTCGGTCAACTCCCGCGCCTCCTGGGAGAGATCGGCGACCAGCTCGTCGCGCGTGGCGGGCGGCAACTCGTCGATCCGCCGCAGCAGCGAGATGTTGGTACGGAGCGACGTGAGCGGCGTCCGCAGCTCGTGCCCCGCGTCCTGGACCAGCCGCCGCTGGTCCTCCTCGGACTGCGCGAGCCGCCCCAGCATCCGGTCGAAGGCCCGTCCCAGCCGCCCCACCTCGTCGTAACCGGTGACCGGCACCTCGATCCCCAGCCGCCGGGTCCGTGCCACGTCCTCCGCGGCGGACGTGAGAATGACCAGCCGCCGGGTGATCCGCCGGGCCAGCCACCACCCGAACAGCCCGGCGCCCACCACGACCGCCGCCATGAGCAGCAACGTCCGCTGCTGAAGGGCCCGCAGCAGATCCTCGGTGTCACTGAACTCCTGGGCGACCTGCACGGCACCCCGCCCGCCACCCAGGGAGACGGTGGCGACCCGGTACACATCGCTGCCGACCGAGACCTCCTTGTGCAGGAGCATCCGCCCGGCCACGCCGGCCGCGGCGATCCGCCGGTCTCCGGCGACCACCGGCAACCCGGGACGCCCCGGATCGGCGACCGCCCCGGTGGGTCCCAGCACCTGCACATCCGTACGGGCAGGCCGCACCAGGTCATGCCCGGGCGCCGAGGACGAGAAGTCCTCCGGCGCCATCCGGTGCTGACGCACCTCGTCCCGGAGATCCTGCACGACCTGGTCGAACACGGACTCCTGGTCCACCCGCACCAGCCGGGCGGCCGCGCTGTAGGACAGCACACCGACGAGCACGGTCACCGCGGCCGTCACCGCGGCGAAGGACACCGCGAACGTGGTCCGCAGGGACAGCAGCCGGGGCCGCGGCCGGGCCCACAGTCGAGCCAGCCGCCCCACTCAGTCCTCCCGCAGCACGTAACCCACGCCACGCACCGTGTGGATCAGCTGCGGAGCGCCGGGGTCGTCGAGCTTGCGGCGCAGGTAGCCGACGTACACGGCGAGGTTCTTGGAGCCGGGCCCGAAGTCGTAGCCCCAGATGCGGTCGTAGATCGTCGAGTGGTCGAGCACGATGCCCGCGTTGCGCACGAGCAGCTCCAGCAGCTCGAACTCGGTACGGGTCAGCTCCAGCTCGCGCGTCCCCCGCCAGGCCCGCCGCGCCTGGATGTCCATGCGCAGCCCGGCCGCCTCGATCCGCCCCTGGGGCAGCTCGGGCGCGACGGCCTTGGGAGCGGCGTCGACCGGGGCCATCCCGTCGGGGCTGGTCCGCCGCAGCAGGGCCCTCAGCCGGGCGAAGACCTCCTCGACGTCGAAGGGCTTGACCACGTAGTCGTCGGCGCCCGCGTCCAGGCCGGCGATCCGGTCCTGGGTCTCCACGAGCGCGGTCAGCATGAGGATGGGCGTGCGGTCGCCCTCGGCGCGCAGCACCCGGCAGACCTGGAGTCCGTCGATTCCGGGCATCATCACGTCGAGGACGAGCACGTCCGGCGGCGTCTTGTGGGCCTGCGCCAGCGCCTCGACCCCGTCGGCGACCGCGGTGACCTGGTAGCCCTCCAGGGTCAGGGCGCGCTCCAGGGCGTGGCGGATGGCGCGGTCGTCTTCGGCGAGCAGCACATTTTGGGGCACACCCTCAGTGTGCCGTGCCCACCGAGTCGTACGTGTGATGAGCTGCTCACCGCCCGCCCTTCTTACTGCCCTCTCACCCCGTGGGACGCAACGCGGCGAGCTGCTCCTCGAACGGCACGACGGCCGAGAACGCGTCGGCCCCCCGGGCCGCAGGCGTCGCACGCCCGACCGACCCCCCGACCGACACCTCGCCCGACAGTCCGGCCATCAGCGCGGTCAGTTCTCCGGCCGCCCGCTCGATGCGCCCGTCCAGCCCCTCGGCGCCCCAGTCCTCCGACGCGGCGTACACCCCGGTCGGGACGACGACGGCCTTGAGGTAGGCGAAGAGCGGCCGCAGCGCGTGTTCCAGCACCAGCGAGTGCCGGGCCGAGCCACCGGTCGCCGCGATCAGCACCGGCTTGCCCGCCAGCGCCTCCGGGTCGAGCACGTCGAAGAACGACTTGAAGAGTCCGCTGTACGACGCCGAGAACACCGGGGTGACGACGATCAGCCCGTCGGCCGCGGCCACCGCCTCCTGCGCGGCGGCCAGGGCCCGGCCCGGGAAGCCGTTGGTGAAGTTCTGCGCGATCTCCACGGCGAGTTCCCGCAACTCCACGACCTGCGTGTGCACCTCGGCCGCGCGCCCCACGGCGGCGGCCAGCCGGTCTCCCAGCAGGCGGGTGGACGAGGGGACGCTCAGCCCCGCGGACACGACGACGAGCTTCATGCGACGACCTCCTTGTTCTGCTGGGCGTTCTGCTGGGCGTTCTGCTGGGCGGCCAGCAGGGACACGTGGGTGGGAGCCTCCGGCACGTCGGCCGGGCGGCCCGCCGCGAACTCCTTGCGGAGCACCGGTACGACCTCCTCGCCGAGCAGGTCGAGCTGCTCCAGGACCGTCTTCAGGGGCAGTCCGGCGTGGTCGAGCAGGAACAGCTGGCGCTGGTAGTCCCCGGCGTACTCGCGGAACTTCAGCGTCTTCTCGATGACCTGCTCCGGGGAGCCGACGGTCAGCGGGGTCTGCTCGGTGAAGTCCTCCAGGGAGGGCCCGTGCCCGTACACCGGCGCGACGTCGAAGTACGGCCGGAACTCCTTCACCGCGTCCTGCGAGTTGCGGCGCATGAACACCTGGCCGCCGAGACCCACGATCGCCTGCTCGGGCGTGCCGTGCCCGTAGTGGGCGTACCGGGCCCGGTACAGCTCGACCATGCGCTTGGTGTGGTCGGCCGGCCAGAAGATGTTGTTGTGGAAGAAGCCGTCACCGTAGTAGGCGGCCTGCTCGGCGATCTCGGGAGACCGGATGGACCCGTGCCAGACGAACGGCGCGACCCCGTCCAGCGGCCGGGGCGTGGAGGTGAACCCCTGGAGCGGCGTACGGAACTTCCCCTCCCAGTTCACGACGTCCTCGCGCCACAGCCGGCGCAGCAGGGCGTAGTTCTCGATGGCGAGGTTGATGCCCTCGCGGATGTCCTTGCCGAACCAGGGGTAGACCGGCCCGGTGTTCCCGCGGCCCATCATGAGGTCCACCCGGCCGTCGGCCAGGTGCTGGAGCATCGCGAAGTCCTCGGCGATCTTCACCGGGTCGTTCGTGGTGATCAGCGTGGTCGAGGTCGAGAGGATGAGCCTCTCGGTCTGCGCCGCGATGTACCCGAGCATGGTGGTCGGCGACGACGGCACGAACGGCGGGTTGTGGTGCTCACCGGTCGCGAAGACGTCGAGCCCGACCTCCTCGGCCTTCAGCGCGATGGCGACCATGGCCTTGATCCGCTCGCGCTCGGTCGGCGTACGGCCGGTCGTCGGGTCCGGCGTGACATCACCGACGCTGAAGATCCCGAACTGCATGGTCTCTCACCCTCCAGATAGTTGACGGTTCAACTATAACCGCGTACCCGGAGAACGACCCCCACCCCCCACCTATTCCCACCCCACCCAGGCCGCAGCTCGCCCCCCAGGGGCGCGGGGAACTGCGCGACCAGCCCCCACCGACCCGCACCCGACCCCCGACCTCAACCAAGCCGCAGCTCGACCGCCGAAACGCCCTTCATCCACACACCCCGCCCCACCCCGACCCACCCAGGGGCGCGGGGAACTGCGCGACCAGCCCTCACCGGCCCGCAGCCGAAACACGCCCCCGACCCACGCCCACCAGGGATCCCTGCTCCGAAAAAAGTCCGGCCGGGCTGTCACACTCCCCCGCCGCCCCGGGTCAACCCCGTGAAACCGATGACCCGGAGCCCGAAGGAGCCACTCATGTCCGTCGCCCACACCGTCGTCACCCTGCTCGCCGCCGCCATGGCGGGCTACTCCGGCACTGTCGTCCTCACCCGCGCCGACTGGATCGTCAAGGCCCTCACCGACTACGGCGTCCCCCGCACCTGGTGGAACCTGCTCGGCGCGGCCAAGATCGCCGGCGCCGCGGGCCTCCTGGCCGGCCTCTTCCTGCCGTACGTCGGCCTCGCCGCCGGCATCGGCCTGGTCCTCTACTTCACCGGAGCCGCCGTGACCGTGGCCCGCGCCCGCTGGTACAGCCACATCCCGTTCCCGCTGGTCTACGCGGCCCCGGTGGTCGCGGCCCTGGCCCTGGCCTGACGAACGCCCAGAACCCGTCCGCCGGGCCAACCCTTACGGCACCAGCACCAGCCGCCCCCGCACCCCGCCCTCCTCCAGCCGGGCGTGCGCCTTGGACACCGCGTCCAGGGCGTACGTCTCGGCCACCCGCAGCGTCAGCGCCCCCGCGTCCACCAGCCCCGCCAGCTCGGCGAGCCGCGCCCCGTCCGCGCCCACCGCGACGGACGCCGTCCGCACCCCGCGCACCGACCCCGGATGCGCCCCGGGCAGTACGCCGACATAGGCGCCCCCGTCCCGCACCCGCTCCAGCACCGCCTCACCGAGCACCGCCGCGTCCAGTACGGCGTCGAAGGTCCCGGCAGCGACGGTGGTCGTGAACTCCGCGGCACCCAGGGACCGTACGAACTCCTCGTCCCCCTCCCGGGCCAGCCCGGTCACCGACACCCCCTGGCGCGCGGCGAGTTGGACGGCGAACCCGCCGACCGCGCCCGCCGCCCCGGTGACCAGCAGCGACTGCCCCTCGGTCAACTCCAGCAGATCCAGGGCCTGTGCGGCGGTCAGCGCGTTCAGCGGCAGCGTCGCCGCGTGCACCGCGTCGACCGTGACCGGCGCCTTGGCCACCGCGTCCGTGTCGACGACGACGTACTCGGCGTGCGTGCCCAGCGTCTTGGCCACACCACTGTGCAGCGCGACCACCTCGTCCCCCACGCTCCACACCGTCCCGACGCCCACCGCGTCCACGGTCCCCGCGACATCCCAGCCGAACCCGACCTGCTTGCCCGCCCCGCCGAAGAAACCGGTCCTGACACCCAGGTCCACCGGGTTCAGCGCGGCCCCGGCGACCTTGATCCGCACCTGCCGGGCCCCCGGCTCGGGCAGTTCGCTCTCCACCACCTCCACGGCCTCGGGCCCGCCGAAGGTCCTCACCACCGCTGCACGCATGACTGAATTCTCCCCATGAGTCACTGTTCGCGCCGGTATCTCCGCCGCTGCTGCAACCCTAGGAAGAGCTACTATCTATTCGGAAGTAGTTACCTGAAGGTGCCTACCTACCCCGGAGGAGAGCCATGCCGACCACGACGGCGGCCCAGCGGCGCGAGCAGGCCCGCGTGGAGTACGACGCGTTCATCAAGGGCTGCCCCACCAACCAGCTCCTGGACCGGCTCAGCGACAAGTGGGTCAGCCTCGTCGTCTCGGCCCTCTCCACCGGCCCCATGCGCTACAGCGACCTCAGCCGAAAGATCGCCGGCGTCAGCCCCAAGATGCTCACCCAGACCCTGCGCTCCCTGGAACGCGACGGCATCCTGACGCGCACCGTCACCCCCTCCGTCCCGGTCCGCGTCGACTACGCCCTCACGCCCCTGGGCAGCAGCCTGGCCGGCCTGCTCACCGCGGTGAAGAGCTGGGCGGAGACCCACATCGAGGAAGTCCACGAGGCGAGAGAGCGCTACGACGCCTCGACCGACTGACGTGACCCGCGGCCCGCGGCCCGCGGCCCGTCAGAAGTAGTACTGGTCCCCGCTGTCCAGCACCAGCACCCGCTGCCGGTCGTTCTCCCGGTTCCGGTCCACCGTCCCGCCGTTCCACACCGTGTCGATCTCCAGCAGCACCTCCGCCGGCGCCCCCCGCAGCCGTACCCGCATCGTGACCCGCTCCCCGATCCCGTCCGCCGCCAGCGCCCCCACCCGGCACAGCACCACCCGCTCCGCCGACCGCGCACACCCCGCCGGCAACGTCTGCTCGTTCACGAGCGGCTCGGACCACTGCAGCCGTACGGTCGCGTCCGGCACCGCGGCGGGCCCGTGATTGCGCGGCGTGAACCGCACGTCCACCAGACCCCCGGCCATGGACGCGGCCCCGTGATACGCCAGATCCGCCTCGGGCCCGGGCGCCCCGGCCCCGTCGCCGGCCACCGCCGTACCGCCACTCATCACCATCGCGACCACCGCACCCGCCACCGCACGCACCCGCAGACCCCGCATGCCACCCACTCCTCGCTCCAGCCGCCCGAACCTCCGCGGTCGCAGGGATGTATCCCACGTACGGCGAACGACAGGCGCCCTCCATCAGGTGACACAGGCCCCGGCGAACCGGCGTGCGAAGCTGAACCCCATGCTCGTAGTGCGCTCCGTCGCCCTCTTCGTCGTGGCCGCCCTCTTCGAGATCGGTGGCGCCTGGCTGGTCTGGCAGGGCGTACGGGAGCACCGCGGCTGGATGTGGACCGCGGGCGGCGTCCTCGCCCTGGGCGCCTACGGCTTCGTCGCCACCTTCCAGCCCGACGCCCACTTCGGCCGCATCCTCGCCGCGTACGGCGGCATCTTCGTGGCCGGCTCGATCCTGTGGGGCATGGCGGCCGACGGCTACCGCCCCGACCGCTGGGACCTCACGGGCGCACTGATCTGCCTCGCGGGCATGGCAGTGATCATGTACGCCCCGCGGGGCGACTGAGCGGCCGTCCTCAAGGAGTCTCGTCGGGCAGCAGCCCCAGCTGCCCCAGGAACTCCATCTCGTCGAAGTAGAGCCGGTAGTCGACGATCCGCCCGTCCTTCACGGTGGCGATGTCCACGCCACGGATCCGGACCTCCTTCTGGGTCGCGGGCAGCGTCTCGCCCGTGGGCAGCTGGATCGGCCCGGTGTTCCGTCCGCTGAAGACGCCCTCGTCGATGGCCGTGTCGCCGCTCTCGTACGCGTGCAGCGTCTCGAACGTGCCGTCGGGGACCGTCTCCGTCATCTGCCGCCAGTACTCGACGATGTTGTCGCGCCCGCGGATCTCTCCCTCGTCAGGCGTGACGGCGACCGCGTCCTCCGCGTAGAGCTCGGCGATGGCCTTCAGATCCGGGTGCGTGACCGCCTCGGTGAGCCGGTCCATGACCTCGCGCGCTTCTCCCATGATCCACCTCCGCGTGTCAGGGGATCACCCACCTCATTTTCTCACCGGACCGCGATACGGACCGCCCGGAGCGTCGGACCACGGCCGACCTATCCTGGCGGGAGTCCGCACCCCCGCACGCCCCAGGAGCAGCCATGGCATCCGCCGCCCCGTCCCCCGCGTCCCGGATCGCGATCGTCACCGGGGCGAGCAGCGGCATCGGCGCGGCGACCGCACGGCAGCTCGCCGCGGCCGGCTACCGCGTCGTCCTGACCGCCCGCCGCAAGGACCGCGTCGAGGCGCTCGCGGAGGAGATCAACGCGGCGGGCCACCAGGCGACGGCCTACCAGCTGGACGTGACGGACCGCGCGGCCGTCGACGAGTTCGCCACCGCCTTCAAGACGGTCGGCGTCCTCGTCAACAACGCCGGCGGCGCCCTGGGTGCCGACCCGGTGGCCACCGGCGACCCGGCCGACTGGCGCACGATGTACGAGACGAACGTCATCGGCACCCTGAACGTCACCCAGGCCCTGCTCCCCAAGCTCGACGCGAGCGGCGACGGCACGATCGTCGTGGTCTCCTCGACGGCGGGCCTCGGCACCTACGAGGGCGGCGCGGGCTATGTCGCCGCCAAGCACGGTGAACACGTCCTCGCCGAGACCCTGCGCCTGGAGATCGTCGGCCGCCCGGTCCGCGTGATCGAGATCGCCCCCGGCATGGTCAAGACCGACGAGTTCGCCCTGACCCGCTTCGGCGGCGACGAGACGAAGGCCTCCAAGGTCTACGAGGGCGTCGCCGAACCCCTCACCGCCGACGACATCGCCGACACCATCACCTGGGCGGTCACCCGCCCCAGCCACGTCAACGTCGACCTCCTGGTCCTGCGCCCCCGCGCCCAGGCCTCCAACACAAAGGTCCACCGAGACCTGTGACCGGACCCGAGAAGGACAGAAAAGACCCCCACGACGAACGCCACATGTGGTGGTGGCTCGCCTACTTCCTCTTCGGCATCCACATCGTGGCGTTCGTCATGATCTACGCGGTGATGCACGCTCCGAAGTGAGCGCGGCGGATCACCCACAGGGATGAACCTCTTCGATCACCTGAACACCCCCTGAACTGGCGACCTAGGCTCACGCCACCACATCAACACGACGGCCCTCGACCGGGATGCCGCCCAGTCGAGGGCCTGTCCAGCAAGGAAGTAGAGGCTTCCCTGTGGCTGAATGCGAGCCTAACGCCCCCCAGTTCATGGACCTGACGGTCCCCGAGTACGCGTACATGTTCGGCTTCTTGCAGGCGGACGGGCATCTCTGTCAAGGTGCGGGCCAGAAAGGCCGCCTGAGCGTCGAACTCAACAGCAGAGACATCGATCTGCTGTACCGGTTCAAACATCTGACTCCCTACAACAGCAGCGTCACCGAGCGCACCCGGACCACAAACTTCGCCGAACATCACACTTCGGCGGTGTGGACCCTGTGCTCCCTTGAGGCACGCACGAAACTAAACAGCCTCGGTCTGCCATACGGCCGCAAGTCCCGACTGATCGCCCCACCAAGCGTGGCCTTCTCGCATCGTGACTACTTGCGAGGACTCATCGATGCCGACGGCTCCATCGGCCGCACGGGCCAGGGCGTTCCGTTCATCTCGTTGACCACGTCGAGTACGGCCATCGCTGCCCATCTGTGCACCTACGCGAGGGACATCACCGGAGTGGAGCGCACGACGAACCGCAACACACGCGACGGGGTCTACAACCTCACCTACGAGAAAGAGGCAGCCCAAAGTCTGGCGGCCGACCTCTACTACGCAGGCTGTCTGTCTCTTGGACGCAAGCAGGTGAAGGCAGACGCAGCCGCCTCCTGGACCCGCCCGTACGACATGCGGATCGTGCGCTCAAGGCGCTGGACGGCGCCTGAAGACCAGATGCTCCTCCAGTCCGACGACGTCGTGGCAGTGGCCGAGAAACTCGGACGCAGCGAGCAGAGCTGCCGGATGCGCCGATGGCGACTGCGCAACAGCCGGATGCTGATGCCAACCGATGAATGACGCGAGAAGGCCCCCGGTCCCGCCGGGGGCCTTCTCGCGTCAGCCCTTGACGCAGATGAACTGCTTCAGCTTCGCCACGACCTCGACGAGATCGCGCTGCTGCCCCATCACCTGGTCGATGTTCTTGTAGGCGCCCGGGATCTCGTCCACGACGCCGGAGTCCTTGCGGCACTCCACGCCCCGCGTCTGCTCCTCCAGGTCCCTGGTCGAGAAGCGCCGCTTGGCCGCGTTGCGGCTCATACGCCGACCCGCGCCGTGCGAGGCCGAGTTGAAGGCCTTCTCGTTGCCGAGGCCCTTCACGATGTACGAGCTGGTGCCCATGGAACCGGGAATGATCCCGTACTCACCCGAGCCTGCACGAATCGCTCCCTTACGAGTGACCAGGAGGTCCATGCCCTCGTAGCGCTCCTCCATCACATAGTTGTGGTGGCAGGAGATCTCCGTCCCGAATGTCGGCTTCGCCTTCTTGAACTCCTTGCGAACCACGTCTTTCAGGAGCGCCATCATGATCGCACGGTTGTACTTGGCGTACTCCTGGGCCCAGTACAGATCGTTTCGGTAAGCCGCCATCTGAGGAGTGTCCGAGACGAAGACGGCGAGATCGCGGTCGACCAGGCCCTGGTTGTGCGGCAGTTTCTGGGCGACCCCCATGTGATACTCCGCCAGCTCCTTGCCGATGTTCCGGGAACCGGAGTGCAGAGTGAGCCATACCGCATTCTCAGAATCGAGCAAAAGTTCGATATAGTGGTTGCCCCCGCCAAGCGTCCCCATCTGCTTGACCGCCCGCTCCCCCCGGAACTTCACCGCCTCCGCAACCCCCTCGAACCGCCCCCAGAAGTCGTCCCACCCCCCGGTCGCCATCCCATGGAACCGCCCCGGCTCGACGGGACTGTCATGCATCCCCCGCCCCACCGGAATGGCCTGCTCGATCTTCGACCGCAGCCGGGACAGGTCCCCCGGCAGGTCGTTCGCCGTGAGGGACGTCCTCACCGCCGACATCCCGCAGCCGATGTCCACACCCACCGCCGCCGGGCACACCGCACCCTGCATCGCGATGACGGACCCGACCGTCGCCCCCTTGCCGTAGTGGACGTCGGGCATGACGGCCAGCCCCTTGATCCACGGCAGGGTGGCCACGTTCCGCAGCTGCTGGAGCGCCACGTCCTCCACCGTCGCCGGGTCGGTCCACATACGGATCGGGACCTTGGCGCCCGGCATCTCCACGTACGACATATCGTCCTCATTCCCCCGGAAAACAAACAGAAGTCTCAAAACGCAAAACCGGTGCCAAGGTCGACTTATGGGATGACGGACCGGCGTTCACGGCAGTGCGTGCGATACACATTGTCTGCTGGGGACGCCCCCGTGCGGCAAGCGAATAACCTGCGGGGACACTGAGATCCCCACGAGTCGGAGACATTCCGAGAGGAGCCCCACCGTGCAGCGGAAGGCCTACGTACCCGGCGTCGCCGCCCTCCTCGCGGCGCTGCTGGCCGGCTGCACCGGCAGCTCCGGCGGCGGCACGACGGATGACGCCAACCCCGACGACGCCGGCACCGCCTCCGTCGCCGCCCAGCCCGGCAAGTACCGCACCCTCCCCGAGGCCTGCGGTGCGGTCGGGCAGAGCACCCTCGACACGCTCCTGCCCGGCATCCAGCAGATCGCCGACGCGGATCAGCGCGCCAGGGCGTACGAGGGCGACGCCACGCTCACCTACGACACCGACCGCAAGGTCGGCTGCCATTGGAAGGTGGAGGCCCCGGACGCCACCGAGTACCTGTCGATCGACTTCGAGCGCGTGGTGTCGTACGACAACGCGGTCAGCGACGACAGTCAGGCGCAGCAGCTCTTCGCGCAGGCCGAGGAGAAGGCCGATCTGCCGGTGGTGGCGACGGCGAGCGTCACCTCGGACGTGGCGGAGAGCGGCACCGCGAGTCCCACGTCCTCTCCCACGGCCACGGCGAGCGGTTCCGCGAGTCCGGGCGGTTCGGCTTCGGTGCCCCCGTCCGATCTCCAGCCCCGTGTCCTGGACGATCTGGGTGACGAGGCGTTCCTGGACGACGCGTTGGGCAGCTCGGGTTCGACGGCCCAGCAGCGCAAGGTGACTGTGGCGTTCCGCACGTCCAACGTGATCGTGACCATCGAGTACGAGGAGCAGCCGACGACGGTCGGCGTCACGCCGGACAGCAAGGAAATGCAGGACAACGCCCGGAAACTGGCCTCCCAGCTGGCCGGGTCGCTGTCCGGCTGAGCGCTCTGCACACACCCCTCACTCCTGCGCACAAGGCCTTCGAAGCTGGACCGCACAGCATCCTCACCGCGTACCGTGGCCCCTCGGACCCGATCCGACGGCAGGAACCACAAGCGTCATGAGTGAAGGAACCATGCAGCGACGAGCAGAGCGTGACCAGGGTGTTCTGGGGGCCCCTCCCACGTCTTTCAGGCAGTGGGGGAGAGCGAAGCGTCTTCACCGCGTCCTTGTCTGCGCGGCCGCAGTCCCGGTGATGCTGATCGCCGCCGGCTGCTCCTCCGACTCCGGCTCCGGCTCCGGCGGCGACGGGGGAAGCAGTGCGAACAGCGGCAAGGGCGCGGACAGCGGTGCGTCCGCCTCGCCGAGCACGGCGCCCACGGTGCAGGCGGCGGCGTACAAGTCGCTTCCCGAGTCGTGCGGGGTGCTGTCCTCGAAGACCCTGAAGTCGCTCGTGCCCAAGGCCCCGAAGTCCGGCAAGAAGGGCACGTCGGAGGCGGGTACGCGCGGCAGTTGCTCCTGGAGCAGCCTCGACAACAACGGGGTCAAGGGCTCCCAGTTCCGCTGGTTGAACGTCTCGCTGCTGCGCTTCGAGTCGGACACCTCGCGCGGTACGGGCGAGGCGCAGGCGGCGAAGTACTACGAGCAGCAGATCCAGGACGCCCAGTCGGTGGCGGGGGCGAAGAACGCCAAGTCGCAGGCGGTTTCCGGGACGGGTGACGCGGCGACGCTGGTGCGTTACGACCTGAAGAAGAAGGAAGGCGCCTTCAAGCAGCAGACGGTCGTCTCGCGCGTGGAGAACGTGGTCGTCACCGTCGACTACAACGGCGCGGGTCTGGCCGGCGACAAGGCGCCCAGCGCGGACGCCCTCGCGAAGCTCGCGGAGCGGGCGGCCAAGGAGACGGTGACCGCGGTGTCGGCGGCGAACGGCGAGGGTGCGGCGAGCCCGGCCCCCTCGGAGTCCGCGTCGGGTTCGAAGGCCCCGTCGAAATCCGCGTCCCCGTCGGCGTCGAAGTCGGCCACGGAGTCGGCCTCGAAGTCGGCATCTCCGTCCAAGTCGGCCGCGAAGAAGAGCTGAAGAAATACTGAGGGCCCATACCGGCCATCCGTGCGCAGCACATATGTGCCACTCTGGTGCGCGCAACAACACGTACAGGGAGGGGAGTACGGGTGTCCGCGCCCATGCAGCTGACTCGCATGCACCGCGTTCTCATCAGCGTGGTCGTGTTCGGTGCCGTGATCATCGCCGGCATCGGCTTCGCGGGGTCCTACGCGGCCGTCCGTGAACTCGCCGTCCAGAAGGGCTTCGGGAACTTCAGTTATGTGCTCCCGATCGGTATCGACGCGGGTATCTGCGTCCTGCTGGCCCTGGACCTGCTTCTGACGTGGATCCGCATCCCGTTCCCGCTGCTGCGGCAGACGGCGTGGCTCCTGACGGCCGCCACGATCGCCTTCAACGGCGCGGCGGCCTGGCCGGATCCGCTGGGTGTGGGCATGCACGCGGTGATCCCGATCCTGTTCGTGGTGTCGGTGGAGGCGGCCCGGCACGCGATCGGCCGGATCGCGGACATCACGGCGGACAAGCACATGGAGGGGGTCCGCCTCACCCGCTGGCTCCTCTCCCCCCTTCCGACGTTCCTTCTGTGGCGCCGCATGAAGCTCTGGGAGCTGCGCTCCTACGAGCAGGTCATCAAGCTCGAACAGGACCGTCTGGTCTACCAGGCCCGTCTCCACTCCCGCTTCGGCCGGGCCTGGCGCCGCAAGGCGCCGGTGGAGTCCCTGATGCCGCTCCGCCTGGCCCGGTACGGGGTTCCGCTGGCGGAGACGGCACCGGCGGGTCTGGCGGCGGCGGGCATAGAGCCGGCGCTGCTGCCTCCGGCTCCGGAGCCCGCCGAACTCCCCGCGGCCGCCCGTGCCGTAGCTGCGGACAGTCGTCCCGCTGTGGCGGCTCCCGTCCCGCCGCAGGCCGCCCACCGACCTGAGCCGGAACCCGAACCCGACCAGAGCCCGTGGTTCGAAACCCCCAAGCAGGTCGAATACCAGGGCGGCTACAACCCCGACTACGACCCCGCGGAGCAGTACAACCGCTGGTACGAGGAGCAGTTGGAAGCCGAGCAGTACCAGCTCCAGCAGATCCAGTACGAGGAGCCTCCCAGGGAGCCCTCGATGGAGGAGACTGGCAGCTTTCCCATCCCGGTGAGCAACGGCCGTACCCGGGAACTCGGCGAGGGCGGCGGCACTCCGGAGCCGACGGAGGAGGACTTCTACCAGGTCTTCAAGAAGTCGATAGACGGCAGCTACCCCTCCCCCGGCCAGCTCAGGGGGGACGTGGAGGCGACGTACGGCGTGGTGCTCCCGCAGCGCGAGGCCGAGCGCATGGTCAACCGCTTCACGAACCGCCACACGGCGGAACTCCAGGAAGACCACATCGCCTGAGCCACCCGGACATGAGAAAGGGGCCCTCCACACCGGAGGGCCCCTCTTCCGTACCGCCTGTTACTCCCCGAGCAGCGCCCGGACCCGCTCCTGACCGACGGCCAGCAGCAGCGTGGGCAGCCGGGGCCCGGTGTCCCGGGAGACCAGCAGCCGGTACAGCAGGGCGAAGAACGTCCGCTGGGCGGTCTTGATCTCGGCCGGCAGCTCCTTGGGCGTGGCGTCCGCGGAGAACCCGGCCTGCACCTTGGGCACGCCGTACACGAGGTGGGTGAGCCCGTCGAGCGACCAGTTCGAGGCGAGACCGTCCAGGAGCAGCCGCAGCGACTGCTGGGAGGCCTCGTCGAGGGACTTCAGCAGTTCGGCGTCGGGTTCGTCCCGCACGATGGTCCGCTGGTCGGCGGGCACCTGGGTGTTGATCCAGGCCTCGGCCTTGTCGTAGCGGGGCCTGGCCTCGTCCAGCGCCGACAGCGGGTTGTCGGGGTCGAGCTCGCTGAGGATCCGCAGCGCCTGGTCCTCGTGCCCGGCGGTGATGTCGGCGACGGAGGCGAGCGTCCGGTACGGCAGCACGCGCGCCGTCCGGGGCAGCTCGGCGTCGGCCGTGCCCACCGCGCGGGAGTGCGCGGCCACGTCGCCCGGCAGCGCGGAGCCGTCGGCGACCTTGGCGTCCAGCTTGTCCCACTCGTCGTAGAGCCGCTGGATCTCCTGGTCGAAGGCGATCTTGAAGGACTGGTTCGGCCGGCGGCGGGCGTAGAGCCACCGCAGGAGCTGCGGCTCCATGATCTTCAGGGCGTCACCCGGCGTGGGCACCCCGCCCTTCGACGACGACATCTTCGCCATGCCGGAGATCCCGACGAAGGCGTACATGGGCCCGATCGGCTGCTTTCCGCCGAAGATCCCGACGATCTGCCCGCCGACCTGGAAGGAGGACCCCGGGGACGAGTGGTCGACCCCGCTGGGCTCGAAGACGACACCCTCGTAGGCCCAGCGCATCGGCCAGTCGACCTTCCAGACCAGCTTGCCGCGGTTGAACTCGTTCAGCCGGACGGTCTCGGAGAACCCGCAGGCGTTGCAGGTGTACGACAGCTCGGTCGTGGCGTCGTCGTAGGAGGTGACGGTGGTGAGGTCCTTCTCGCAGTTGCCGCAGTAGGGCTTGTACGGGAAGTACCCGGCGGAGCCGGAGGACCCGTCGTCCTCGGCGGCGGCGCCCGACCCTTCGGCGGCCTCGACCTCGGCCTCGTCGAGGGGCTTCTGCTGCTGCTTCTTCGCAGCGGCGGGAGCCTTCTTGGTCCGGTACTGGTCGAGGATCGCGTCGATGTCCCCGCGGTGCGCCATCGCGTGCAGGATCTGCTCGCGGTAGACGCCCGAGGTGTACTGCGCGGTCTGGCTGATCCCGTCGAACTCGACGCCGAGCTCGGCGAGCGCGTCGACCATGGCGGCCTTGAAGTGCTCGGCCCAGTTCGGGTGGGCGGACCCCTTCGGCGCGGGCACCGACGTCAGCGGCTTGCCGATGTGCTCGGCCCACGACTCGTCGACGCCGGGGACCCCGGCCGGCACCTTCCGGTACCGGTCGTAGTCGTCCCAGGAGATGAGATGCCGCACCTGATGTCCCCGCCGCCGGATCTCGTCGGCGACGAGGTGCGGGGTCATGACCTCGCGCAGGTTCCCGAGGTGGATCGGTCCCGAGGGCGACAGCCCGGACGCGACGACGACCGGTTTGCCCGGGGCCCGACGCTCCGACTCCTCGATGACCTCATCCGCGAAACGGGAGACCCAGTCGGTGGTCTCAGCGCTCTGACCCACGATCGGCACGTCCTCTTTGACTGAAGTTACTGAAGCTTGATGGACGCCCCCATTCTCCCAGACGGTCCCGCGCCGGAGAAAACCGCTTTACCCCCCATGGGATACTGACGGTGTCTATCTGATCCCCCGAGGAGAACGGCACCCACTCCCATGGCCCCGGTCACGTCCCTCAGCGACTCCGTCAACCAGCAGCTCGGCTCCGCGATCTCCGCCACCGTGCCGGAGGCCTCCGCGGACCCACTGCTGCGACGCAGCGACCGGGCCGACTTCCAGGCGAACGGCATCCTGGCACTCGCCAAGAAGGCCAAGGCGAACCCGCGGGACCTGGCCACGCAGGTGGTGTCGCAGATCGTCACCGGTGACGTGATCAAGGACGTCGAGGTCTCCGGCCCCGGGTTCCTGAACGTGACGATCACGGACCGGGCGATCACCGAGACCCTGGCCGCGCGTTACGAGGACGGCGACCGTCTCGGCGTACCGCTCAAGGATGAGCCCGGCACCACGGTGATCGACTACGCCCAGCCGAACGTGGCGAAGGAGATGCACGTCGGGCACCTGCGCTCCGCGGTGATCGGCGACGCCCTGCGCGGCATGCTCGACTTCACCGGTGAGAAGACGATCGGCCGGCATCACATCGGCGACTGGGGCACCCAGTTCGGCATGCTCATCCAGTACCTGATCGAGAACCCGGGCGAGCTGGCCCCCCCGGACGAGGTCGACGGCGAGCAGGCCATGTCGAACCTGAACCGGGTGTACAAGGCGTCCCGTGTGGTCTTCGACTCCGACGAGGAGTTCAAGGAGCGGGCGCGGAAGCGGGTCGTGGCCCTCCAGTCCGGCGACAAGGAGACCCTCGAACTCTGGCAGCAGTTCGTGGACGAGTCGAAGGTCTACTTCTACTCGGTCTTCGAGAAGCTGGACATGGAGATCCGCGACGAGGAGATCGTCGGCGAGTCGGCGTACAACGAGGGCATGCCCGAGACCGCCCGTCTCCTGGAGGAGATGGGGGTGGCGGTCCGCTCCGAGGGCGCGCTGGTCGTCTTCTTCGACGAGATCCGCGGCAAGGACGACCAGCCGGTGCCGCTGATCGTGCAGAAGGCGGACGGCGGCTTCGGCTACCCGGCCTCCGACCTGACGGCGATCCGCAACCGTGTCTCCGAGCTGCACGCGACGACACTGCTGTACGTCGTGGACGTACGCCAGTCGCTCCACTTCAAGATGGTCTTCGAGGCCGCCCGCCGGGCCGGCTGGCTGTCCGACGACGTCACCGCGCACAACATGGGCTACGGCACGGTGCTCGGCGCGGACGGCAAGCCGTTCAAGACGCGTGAGGGCGAGACCGTCAAGCTGGAGGACCTGCTGGACGAGGCGGTCGAGCGGGCCACCGCGGTCGTGCGCGAGAAGGCCGAGAAGGTGGGCCTGACCGAGGAGGAGATCGTCGAGAACGGGCGGTACGTCGGGATCGGCGCCGTGAAGTACGCGGACCTGTCGACGTCGCCGAACCGTGACTACAAGTTCGACCTGGACCAGATGGTCTCGCTCAACGGCGACACGTCCGTGTACCTCCAGTACGCGTACGCCCGTATCCAGTCGATCCTGCGCAAGGCGGGCGAGAGCGCCACTCCGACCGCGCACCCGGAGCTCGAACTCGCCCCGGCGGAGCGGGCGTTGGGCCTTCACCTGGACGCGTTCGGCAACACGGTGTTCGAGTCGGCCGCGGAGTACGCACCGCACAAGCTGGCCGCGTACCTGTACCAGCTGGCGTCACACCTGACGACGTTCTACGACCAGTGCCCGGTCCTGAAGGCTGACACCCCGGAGCAGACGGAGAACCGTCTGTTCCTGGTCGACCTGACGGCCCGGACCCTGCACAAGGGCATGGCGCTGCTGGGGATCAGGACGCCTGAGAAGCTCTGACCGTCCCCTAGGCGGTGTGGCGCGCGTTCTACGGCAACCCGAACTCGCACCACACCGCCTTTCCCAACTCCCGCTCCCGCACTCCCCACTTGTCGCTCAGCGCGGACACCAGCAACAGCCCCCGGCCGCCCTCGTCCCCGTCGTGCACGACATGCGGCACCCCGGTTCCGCTGTCGTGCACCTCGACGAACAGCGCGTGCACCTCGTGGCGCAGGAACAGCCTCAACTGGCGTCCCGGCGGCACCCCGTGCAACAGCGCGTTCGTCACCAGTTCGCTCACGCAGAGCAGCACGTCGTCCGCCCGCGGGGTCTCCGCGAGCCCCCAGCCGGTCAGGGTCTCGGCCGTGAAGCGGCGGGCGGCCTGCGCGGATCGGCGTTCCCGGCGGAAGAAGCGCTCACGCAGGAGCGGTAGTCGGATCGTCTCGTTCACGGGACGAGAGTTGCGGAGAGTGACTACCGTTGATCACTCGGTGAACCCGTACAGATTTTTTGTACGGGCTCGTACCCGGTGACGTACGCGCGCCAAAGGGGATGGACCAATTCATGAGCGCCAGGAAGCCGCGGCCGAAGAACCTCACGTCCCTGAAGATGCTGGGCAAACAACTCGGCACCGCGCGCCGCGCCGCGGGCCACACCCAGACCGCCCTCGCCGATCTCGTCCGCGTCGACGAGGAGACCATCGCGTCGATCGAGCAGGGCAGACGGACGCTGAAACCGGACCTGGCCGCGGTGCTGGACGAAGTACTGGAGACGAAGGGGATGTTGGCGGCGGGGGTGGCCAACCTGCCCGACATCGACCAGTTCCCGATGTGGGCCGAGCTGTACGTCGAGCACGAGCGCGAGGCCATCGCCCTGTCCTGGTACGACGCTCTGGTGGTACCAGGGCTGCTCCAGACCGAGCCGTACGCGCACGCGTTGTTGAGCGGGCGTGTCCCGGCGTACGACTCTGACGAGTTGGAGACGAAGGTCGCGGCGCGTGTCGGCCGCCGGGAGATCCTGCACCGCAAGGTCCCGCCGACGCTGAGCTTCGTCGTCTGGGAGCCCGCGCTCCTCATGCCGACGGGCGGCCGCGAGACGCACCTGGACCAGTTGCGCTTCCTGCGCGAGTGCGCCGAACTCCCCTGCCTGTCCCTACAGATCCTGCCGCTGAACCGCTCGTCGCACGCCGGTGACGCAGGCCCCTTCACGCTCCTGGAGACCCCCGACCACCAACACCTCGCGTACACCGAGTCCCAGCGCGGCAGCCAGTGGGTATCCGACGCAAACGAGGTGTCCATCCTCGCGCGCAAATATGCGATGCTGCGAACTCAGGCCCTCACCATCGAGGACTCCAGACGCCTGTTGGACCGTCTGCTAGGAGAGCAATGAGCACGGCACTTCAGTGGTTCAAGTCGACCTACAGCAGCAGCGAGGGCGGCCAGTGTCTCGAAGTGGCCCTCTGCCCCCAAGCCATCCACATCCGCGACTCCAAGAACCCCGAGCCCACCCTCCGGGTAACGCCGGCCACCTGGACCGCCTTCACCACCACCCTCAAGCAGTGACCGCCATTGTCAGTGGCTCCCCCTACAGTCACTGACATGGCGACTCTTCCCAACCCGCTGCCCGCCCTGGCGGCAGACCCGAGCGGACGTTCCCTCGGGCTCGGACTCCCGCTCGGGAGACTGATCGACGCGACCGAAGACGGCCCGTGGCACGAGCCGTTGCTGTGGCATGCCGAGTACGCGGCGTCCTCCGGCGCCTGGACCGCGCTGGGCGCCCCGGCCGCGCGAACCGGTCTGCTGCCGGTGCTGATAGAGGTCGGCGGTACGCAAGGCGGCCCGGACGAGTGGGAGTTGATGCCCGGGGAGATGTCGTACCCCGGTGACCACGACCCCGAGGAACTGCTCGCGGAGTACTGGGCGTACGCGGTCGAGGACCCCGACGACCTCGACGCGACGATCGCCCCCTACGACGAGACCTGGCCCGGCCTGGCCCCGGCCCCCGAGTCACTTCCCGCCGACCCCGACACCCGTGCCGCCGAGACCGCCGACGCACTGCTCGACGAGGGGTCTTGGTTCAAGGAGCCGCGTCTCGCCCTGGTCCCGGCCCGCCGCAGCGCGGACATCCCGGCGGCGATCGGCTGGACGGGCCCCCTGAACTACGAGAACGACGTGTCCCGCCTCTGCGCGGTCCTCCGCTCCTGGGAGGACCGCTTCGGCATACGCGTCGTCGCGCTCACCTTCGACCAGCTGGTCCTGTCCGTCGCCGCCCCGCCCACGACGAAGGACGAGGCGGAGGCCGTCGCCGCCGAGCACTTCGCGTTCTGCCCGGACAACATCACCCAGGGGCACCACGAGACCCTGTCCGAGTACGCCGAACACGCGGTGCTGGGCCAACGCGTCTGGTCCTTCTGGTGGGACTGACCGGCCCCGGGAAGCACCCGAAGCGAGCAAGGCAAACCAGAGGTCTCCCATGAGCAAATTCCCTTTCAAGTCGCCTTCACCGATATCGACTCACGGAATCCGTCGCTAAACTCCCTACTCGTTTGCGGTCCTTAACAGGGGGAGGGCGCTCACCATGCCGGACGGCTTTTCCGTGGACCTCGGCGCGCTACGCAAGGCCGCCTCCGGGATCAGCACCACGCTGGACGCGATGGCCACCAAGAAGGTGAGTGACATCGACGCTCCCAAGGGCGACTTCGGGCACGACGCGCTGGCCTCCGCGATCGTCGACTTCACCGACCGGTGGAACATCGGCGTCTCGCACCTGGCCTCCGACGGCGCCGAGGTCTCCGACCGGCTGAACCGCTGCGTCAAGAACTACGAGGCGGCCGAGGACCACATCCAGCTCTCCGCCGAGGGCATGCTCCGGTCGTCGTCCGGAACAGACCCGGGGGCGTCCTGATGGCGCAGCTCGGCGAGACGTCGGATCCTCGCGAGCTCGTCCCCGGCTCACCGGACTCCCTGACCACGACCGCGCAGTCCCTGCTCGCCTACGGCGATGTCCTCATCGAGGCCGGCGAAGGACTGGCGAAGGTCGACACCGAGGACGGCTGGCGGGGCCCTGCCGGCGACGCCTTCCGGGACCGTTTCCACGGCCAGCCCGCCCGATGGACCGAGGCGGGCAACGAGTTCCACACCGCCGCGAACGCCCTGTACGACTACCTGCACACCCTGCGCGCGGCCCAGCAGCGCGCGGCCGAGGCCATATCGCAGTACGCGCGCGGCGAGACGGCCACCACGAACGCCAAGAACGCCCATGACCGGCAGGTCGGCGAGGCGCGCGGCAGAGGGGACAACACCCAGATCCCCTTCGACGATCCCGGTGAGGCGGACCGTGCCGCCGCCCGTGCGGCTCTCGACACCGCTCGCGGCAACGTGGAGACCGCCGGACACACCGCGGCCGCGCTGGTGCGGAAGGCCACCGAGTCCGCCCCGGAGCGCCCGGGGTTCTGGTCCAAGGTCGGCGACTTCCTCGGTGATGTGGGCGACGGTCTGGTGGACGGCGGCAAGACGGTCGTCAACGACCTCGCCTCCTTCGGCAACGCCATGGTCCAGCACCCCGGCGACAGCGCGGCGATGCTCGGCGGCATGCTCCTGGCCGGCGTCAGCGCCGGCGGCGAAGGTCTCGGCGTCGCCCTGGACGCCACCGGGGTCGGTGCCATCGCCGGGGTACCCCTCAACGTCGTGTCCGCCGCCGGGATCACCGCGGGCGTCGGGCTGGCGGGCGCCGGCGCCGTGGATCTCGCCCAGCACGCCACGAGCGACTCCCAGGTCGAACCCCTCCGTATGAACAGCGAGGGCTCGGGCACCGGTGGCTCCTCACAGCAACCGGCGTCCGATCTGATCAAGAACGGCCAGCAGTACAAGGGCACCGGCGGCCGTGGGGGGAACAACCTGCCGGTGGAGAACGGCCCGAAGGACGGCACCCTCTACAAGACGGACCCGCAGACCGGAAAGGTCACCAACTACACGACGTACGACTCCGAGGGCCGTGCGGTGAAGCGGGTGGACCTGGAGGGCCGTCCGCACGGCGGGGTGGACACCCCGCACGTCGTAGAGTACGAGCGCAACACCAACCCGAAAACCGGCCAGGTCTTCGTGCGGCCGTCGAACGAAGTACGCGCCGCGTTCCCCTGGGAGATCCCGTGACCAGCAGCAAGCCGTCGTGGTCCGACCGGAAGCTGCCGGCGTTCTTCACCCGGTGGCGTACGGACTGGAAGGACGAGGACCTCACCCCGGCCAACTACCTCGACTTCGAGGGCGGTCTGCGGTTCGTTCTGGCCGCGGCCTGGCTGTTCTGCCCGGAAACGGTCGAGTACCGGGGTGGTGTGTTCCTCAAAAGCCGGTTCGGTCAGGAGAATGTCGACGACTGGTTCACAAAGCTGGGCGACGACAGGGAACGTGTCGAAGCGGTCACCAACCAGGTCAAGTTGTGGGACACGTTCGTCAACACACCCCTGACGGACGACGACCAGCTCGGCGAGGAACTGCCCCAACTCGCGCTGGCCCTGGGGGAATGCTGGCAGGGCGTCCTGTCCGTCCGGTACCCCGACCTGGAGGTCACCGTCGAGGTGAGCGACGAGGAGGACGGGGCCTACGGTCCGACCGTGACCTTCTGGACCTCCCCGTCCGTCACGCCCTTCGGCTAGGGCGTTTCGTTCAGATCATCGGATCGTTGGTCCGGTGTGTCGTTGACTGACGCGCAGTGGGCGCGGTTGGGCGGTCTCCCCTTCTTGCGGGCCCTGGCCGCATGCTGGTGGGCTCGCACGGTCGTGGAGTCCACCGGCGGCCGACCACCGGCCTCCGCGCCACGGAAGATCCTCCGTCCCACCGGAAACCGCCTCCTCTAGGACCTTCAGGAGTCTTCGGCGGGTTTTCCCCATTTTGCAGGCATAAGCAATGGTGTTCGGGGATCCTGTTGAGGTACTTCTGACAACCACCGTAAGGAGACCCCGAGTGCGCCGCCCGACCCGGAAAGCGTTCGCCGCCCTCATCGCCGCAGCCGGCCTCGCCTTCCCCCTCCTCACCCCCACACCCGCCTCGGCTGCCACCACCACCAGCCGCTTCGCGAACTACCGCTACGGTGACTGCCTGCGCGAGAGCGACGAAACCGAGCTCAAGGGCGACCGCTGCAACAGCGGACGCGGCAGCATCCTGTGGCACTGGAACGGCCGCCTCAACACCAGCACCACTCTTAAGAACTACACGTGGGGCCGTTGCCTCGACAGCAATGACCGGGGCGACGTCTACCCCCTGCCCTGTAACGGCGGCTCATACCAGAAGTGGCGCACCGTCCAGCCCGCCGCCCGCAGCGCCATCATGCTCCAAAGCGTCGGCACGGGCCGCTGCCTCTACCAGCAGGACAACGGCTACTACCGCACTGCCCGCTGCGACCGAGGCGCCCAGAACCAGCGCTTCACCATCGGCTGAACGGATCTCCCGACCGCTTCTAGATGCCGCCGGCCGAGCAGCTCTTCTTTTACGCGAGGCCGGAAGGCGGTCCCTGAATCATCAGCGCACTCGTCACCGGCGCCTAGCCCGACAGCCCCTCCCCCAGCCTCCGCAGCCCCTCCCCGATCTCCTGAGGCGTCTGCGTCACGAAGCAGAGCCGCAGGCTCGAGCGGTCGGGCTCACCGGCGTAGAAGGGCGCGCCGGGGACGTAGGCCACATCCCGCGCCACGACCTGCGGCAGCAGCGCGGTGGTGTCGTACGACGACGGGAGCCGTGCCCAGAGGAACATGCCGCCCTCGGGACGCGTCCAGGCCGACCCCTCGGGCAGGGCCTCGGCCAGGCCCGCGAGCATCGCGTCCCGCCGCTCCCCGTAGACCCCCGCGACGCGCCGGACATGCGCGTCGAGGTCCCGGTCGGCCAGATACCGTGCCGCGGCGAGCTGGTTGACGGTCGGGGTGTGCAGGTCGGCGGCCTGCTTGGCGACCGCGCAGGCCCGCCGCAGCTCACCGGGCGCCCGCAGCCAGCCCAGCCGCAGTCCGGGGGCCATGACCTTGGAGAAGGAGCCGAGCAGCACGACCCGGTCGCGGACCTCCTCGTGGGCGGCGATCCACGGCACCCGCTCACCCTCGAAGCGGAGTTCGCCGTACGGGTCGTCCTCGACGATCCACAGCCCGCGCCGCGCGGCCACGGACGCGACCGCGGCCCGGCGCCCCGCGGACATGGTCCGCCCGGTCGGGTTCTGGAAGGTGGGCACGGTGTAGAGCAGCTTGGGCCGCTCCCGCAGGACGAGTTCCTCCAGCGCCACGGGGTCTGGCCCCTCGTCGTCCCCCGGCAGGGCCACCACGCGGGCGCCCGCGAACCCGAAGGCCTGAAGAGCGGCCAGATAGCAGGGGCTCTCGACGAGGACCGTGTCCCCGGGCTCGATCAGCGCGGTGGCGAGCAGCGACAGCGCCTGCTGCGAGCCGGTGGTGACGAGGACGTCGTCGGCGTCGGTGGCCAGCCCGCGTACCGACATCCGCTCCGCCAGGGCGGCCCGCAGGACGGGCTCGCCCTCGGTGGTCGAGTACTGAAGGGCCCGCTCGGGCACCTCCGCGAGCACCGCCCGGTAGGCGTCCGCGATCCCCTCGGCGTCGAACAGTTCGGGCGCCGGCAGTCCGCCCGCGAAGTTGATGACCTCGGGGCGGGCGGTGACGGCGAGGATGTCCCGTACCGGCGACCCACCGACCGCCCGGGCCCGGGCGGCGAGCGGCGGCACGGAAGCGAACGTGGGCACCGTCATGGCACGGCTCCTTCGACTGCGGACTGCTACGGCTGGTCAGCGCAGCCTAGGTAACTGAGTGCCGCCTACAAGCACCTTTCCGCGATACGGACATCGCGTCACCCCGTCCCGCGTCCCGCATCCCGCCGGAGGGACTCGGGAAGGCGCATCCGCGCAGGTCAACGCGGCCCCCGGTACGACGCCGTCCCGAATCCCCCGCCAGGGCTGGCGATCGCGCCCGCTCCCCCGCAGCCTGATCCCATGCCCAACCGACCTCACACGCCCCGCCTGCTCACCGCACTCGCCCTCGCCCTCCTCTCCCTCACCACCCTCACGGGCTGCAAGGACGGCCAGGGCGTACGCGACGAGGGCCCTGCCGCGGACAAGGCGGCCGCGGTGAGCCCGGCGGAAAACCAGAAGGCCGCCCGGAACTGACCGGGCGGCCTCGAAGCGGAGCTACGGCATCACACGTGCGCGGGGGCCAGCTTCGGGTTGGGGCCGTACTTGTTGTCGCCCGGCTCGCTGTCCAGCACCGAGAAGACGAACAGGGTGATGCCGCCGACGATCGGCACGAGGCCGAACAGGATCCACCAGCCGCTGCGGCCCGTGTCGTGCAGGCGGCGCGCGGTGACGGCCAGGCCGGGCAGCAGGAAGGCGAGGTAGGGGATCGCCACGAGCCACGACTGCTTGGTGACGGCGCCGAGGATGGCGAACACGACGTAGATGATCCCGGCGAACAGCGCGAACATCCAGTATTCCTTGCGGCGCGCACGCCCGCTGAAGACCGCGTACTTCTTGAGAACTTCGATGAACCAGCTCATGGTGGTGTCCCCCCAGAGATCGCCGTTCGGAACCGTTCCGAATGGATCAGGCCAGGCGCAGAAGATATGGAGGATGTCGGGAACTCGTCAATTCGACGGATGTAAGCGGTGCATCAAGTCGCGCACCTGTCAGACCCCGACAAATCCACTTCCGGCAGGGGGCGGATTCCGGACAGACCGCCAGAAGATCACCACGTGAAGCAGGGGGTGTTGTCCGGACGTTGGCCGGAACGAGCTCAGCCCGTATCCGGACCGAGCTCGAACCGTTGCCGTGACACGCCGTCCCAGCGGCTTCGTCAGCGGAGCTTCTGCGCCACCTCGGTGGCCCAGTAGGTGAGGATGTTCTGCGCCCCGGCCCGCTTGATTCCGGTCAGCGTCTCCAGGATCGCCCGGTCCCGGTCGATCCAGCCCTTCTCGGCGGCGGCCTCGATCATCGAGTACTCACCGGAGATCTGATAGGCGGCGACCGGCACGTCCACGGCGTCGGCGATCCGGGCGAGGACGTCGAGGTAGGGCCCGGCCGGCTTGACCATCACCATGTCGGCGCCCTCCTCCAGATCGAGGGCGAGCTCCCGCAGCGACTCCCGCACGTTCGCCGGGTCCTGCTGGTACGTCTTGCGGTCACCCTGCAACGAGGAGGCGACGGCCTCGCGGAACGGCCCGTAGAACGCGGAGGCGTACTTGGCCGTGTACGCCAGGACGGCCACGTCCTCCCGCCCGATCTGGTCGAGCGCGTCCCGGATGACCCCGACCTGCCCGTCCATCATCCCGCTGGGCCCCACGACATGGGCGCCCGCGTCGGCCTGCACCTGGGCCATCTCGGCGTACCGTTCCAGGGTCGCGTCGTTGTCGACGCGCCCCTGGTCGTCCAGCACCCCGCAGTGGCCGTGGTCGACGGTCTCGTCGAGACACAGGTCGGACATCACGAGCAGGTCGTCCCCGACCTCGGCCCGCACGTCCCGGATGGCCACCTGCAGAATCCCGTCGGGATCGGTCCCCGGCGTCCCGACAGCGTCCTTCTTCGACTCCTCCGGCACCCCGAAGAGCATGATCCCGGACACGCCGGCCGCCACGGCCTCCGCGGCCGCCTTCTTCAGACTGTCCCGGGTGTGCTGCACGACCCCGGGCATCGCCGCGATCGGCACGGGCTCGCTCGCACCTTCCAGCACGAACGCCGGAAGGATGAAGTCAGCTGGGTGCAGCCGGGTCTCGGCGACCATGCGCCGCATGACGGGGTTGGTCCGCAGCCGCCGGGGCCGCGTGCCGGGAAAGGATCCGTACGTCGACATGCCACCTACGCTACGCCCGCCCCGGGGGCACCTTTGCCGACGTTCTGTCGCCGGCCGGGCCCGGGGACGGGCGGCGGTCGCCCCGGGGGCTGGCCGACGGGAAAGCACTGAACCGCCCGTCATCCCCATGGAGCGGGGAATCCGGACGGTCCAGGGCGGAACCCGAATCAGGTGGTACGACGACGCCTGGCCCCCGGCCGCCGCTCACTGGGCCGCGTCACGGGATCCCCCGCCTCCAGCGCGGCAGCGCGCCGCCGCAGCCCGAAGTCGGCCAGCGCCTCGGCCAGCTTGTGCACGGACGGCTCGGGAGCCATCACGTCCACCCGCAGCCCGTGCTCCTCGGCGGTCTTCGCCGTAGCCGGCCCGATACAGGCGATCACGGTCACGTTGTGCGGCTTCCCGGCGATGCCCACCAGGTTCCGCACGGTCGACGACGACGTGAAGAGCACGGCGTCGAACCCGCCCCCCTTGATCGCCTCCCGGGTCTCCGCGGGCGGCGGCGAGGCGCGCACGGTCCGGTAGGCGGTGACGTCGTCGACCTCCCACCCAAGCTCGATGAGCCCGGCGACCAGCGTCTCGGTGGCGATGTCGGCCCGCGGCAGGAAGACCCGGTCGATCGGGTCGAAGACGGGGTCGTACGGCGGCCAGTCCTCCAGCAGACCGGCGGCGGACTGCTCCCCGCTCGGCACCAGATCGGGCTTCACACCGAAGGCGACCAGCGCGTTCGCCGTCTGCTCGCCCACCGCGGCGACCTTGATCCCCGCGAAGGCCCGGGCGTCGAGCCCGTACTCCTCGAACTTCTCCCGGACGGCCTTGACGGCATTGACCGAGGTGAAGGCGATCCACTCGTAGCGCCCGGTCACGAGGCCCTTGACCGCCCGCTCCATCTGCTGGGGCGTTCTCGGCGGCTCGACCGCGATCGTCGGCACCTCGTGCGGCACGGCTCCGTAGGACCTGAGCTGGTCGGAGAGCGAGGCGGCCTGCTCCTTCGTGCGCGGCACGAGAACCTTCCAGCCGAACAGCGGCTTGTTCTCGAACCACGACAGCTGGTCGCGCTGCGCGGCGGCCGAGCGCTCACCGACCACGGCTATCACCGGCCGCCCGCCCTCGGGCGAGGGCAGCACCTTGGCCTGCTTGAGCGTCTGGGCGATGGTGCCCAGGGTGGCCGTCCAGGTCCGCTGCCGCGTGGTCGTGCCGGCGACGGTGACGGTCATCGGGGTGTCGGGCTTGCGCCCGGCAGCGACCAGCTCACCGGCGGCGGCGCCCACGGAGTCCAGGGTGGTCGACACGACCACGGTCCCGTCCGACACCCCCACCTCCGTCCAGCACCGGTCGGAGGCCGTGCGCGCGTCCACGAACCGCACGTCCGCGCCCTGCGCGTCCCGCAGCGGAACACCGGCGTACGCGGGCACGCCGACGGCCGCGGCCACACCGGGCACGACCTCGAAGGGCACGCCCGCGCGGGCGCAGGCCAGCATCTCCTCGGCGGCGTACGCGTCGAGCCCGGGGTCCCCGGACACCGCACGCACGACCCGCCTGCCGCCCCGCGCGGCCTCCATGACAAGATGTGCCGCATCCCGTACAGCGGGGACAGGAGCGGTTGTTGACGTGCCGTCAACGACTGTCAGTTGGGGCGCGCCCGTGCCCGGACCCGGAGCCGAAGACGACTCCGTGTCCGTGTCCACGACAGCGACGCCCGAACGAGCGTGGACGCGTACGACGTCGAGCACTTCGTGCCCGGCGACGAGTACGTCCGCGTTCGTGAGCGCCTCCACGGCGCGCAGAGTCAGCAGTCCCGGATCTCCGGGTCCGGCACCCAGGAAGGTGACGTGCCCGTGTTCAGGACCGGCGGGAAGAGTGGTGGGGCTCACTGTGCTCGCTCCCCCATCAGACCGGCCGCGCCCTGGGCGAGCATCTCGGCCGCGAGTTCACGGCCGAGCGCCATTGCCTGGTCGTACGTCTCGGGCACGGGACCGGTGGTGGACAACTGCACCATGCGCGAGCCGTCGGTGGTGCCGACGACGCCCCGCAGGCGCATTTCCTTGACAATCTGCCCGTCGGCCAGCAGGTCGGCCAGCGCGCCCACAGGGGCGGAGCAGCCGGCCTCCAGGGCGGCGAGCAGTGACCGCTCGGCGGTCACGGCGACCCGCGTGAGCGGGTCGTCGAGCTCGCCGAGCGCTGCGATCAGGTCCGCGTTGTCCGCGGTGCACTCGATCGCGAGTGCTCCCTGGCCGGGAGCGGGCAAAACCATGTCGACCGAAAGGAAATCGGTCACTTCGTCGATCCGGCCGATGCGCTGCAGCCCAGCGGCTGCCAGCACCACCGCATCAAGCTCACCATCGCGCACGAACCGCACCCGGGTGTCGATGTTCCCCCGGATCGCAACCGTCTCGATATCAAGCCCGTGCGCGCGAGCGTACGCGTTCAGCTGCGCGGTACGCCGGGGCGAACCGGTACCGATGCGGGCACCCGGGGGCAGGTCGGTGAATTTCAGGGCGTCCCGGGCGACGATGACGTCCCGCGGGTCCTCACGCTCGGGGAGCGCGGCCAGCACCAGCTCGTCCGGCTGCCCGGTCGGCAGGTCCTTCAGCGAGTGCACCGCGAAGTCGACCTCGCCCTTGAGCACGGCCTCGCGCAGCGCGGTCACGAAGACACCGGTGCCGCCGATCTGCGCGAGCGCCTCCTTGGACACATCGCCGTACGTGGTGATCTCCACGAGCTCGACGGGCCGCCCGGTCACCTGGCCCACGGCTTCCGCCACCCGCCCGGACTGGGCCATGGCGAGTTTGCTCCGCCTGGTCCCGAGCCGTAGCGCCTTGGTACTCATGACGAGCCTCGGTCTTTCTCATCGGTAGTGCTGTCCTCGGCGCGGGAGACGGCGGCCACCGTCTCGGGGTCGAGGTCGAACAAGGTCCGCAGCGCGTCCGCGTACCCGGCACCGCCGGGCTCGGCCGCGAGCTGCTTGACCCGTACGGTCGGCGCGTGCAGCAGCTTGTCGACCACGCGCCGCACGGTCTGCGTGATCTCACTGCGCTGCTTGTCGTCGAGGCCGGGCAGCCGCCCGTCGAGCCGGGCGATCTCACCGGCGACGACATCGGCGGCCATGGTCCGCAGCGCGACCACGGTCGGCGTGATGTGCGCGGCCCGCAGCGCCGCCCCGAAGGCCGCGACCTCGTCGGCGACGATACGGCGGACCTGGTCGACGTCGGCCGCCATGGGAGCGTCCGCCGAGGCCTCGGCGAGCGACTCGATGTCGACGAGCCGCACGCCGCCCAGCCGGTGCACGGCGGGGTCGATGTCCCGGGGCATGGCGAGGTCGAGCAGGAAGAGCGAGGGGGCCGGCCGCGGGATCTCGGCGACGGGCTCGGGCCTGCGCCGCTCGGGAACCCGCCCGATGGCAGCGGCGGTGGCGGCGAGCGCGGCGATGGCGTCGGCCTCCTGCACCGGATCGACCACGGCCACGGACCCCTGCGGGCGAGGCGCGTTGTCCACCCAGGCGGCGTGCTGCTCCAGCTCGGAGGCGGCCATCCCGGCGACGGCGGCTTCCCCGAGCACGGAGAACCCGGCGGTGGCGGGCATGGGAGGCAGGTCCAGAGGACAGTTCTCCTCCGTCCCGTGGTCCGCGGGCAGTCGTGCCGCTTCCGATCCGAAGCGGGACGGCACCCCGCCGGTGCCGGGCTGCGCGTCCAACCCCCGCCCGGCGGCAACGGCCTCAGCGGTCAGGACAAGCCCCGTGGCCCCCGTACAGGACACCACGACATCGGCACGTGTCAGCTCGTCCGACACCGAGTCCATCGGTACCGCACGGGCCGCCACGTCCCCGGCGTCATTGAGTATCTGCGCGAGCCGCTCAGCCCGCTCCGCGGTCCGGTTGGCGATCACGACCTCGGAAACACCCGCCCGCGCAAGCGTCGCCGCGGCCAGCGAGGACATGGACCCGGCCCCGATGACCAGCGCCTTCTTGCCGAGCGCCCAGTCCTGCACCGCCGTACCGGAAGCCAACTGCTCCAGCCCGAAGGTGACCAGCGACTGTCCCGCCCGGTCGATCCCGGTCTCCGAGTGCGCCCGCTTCCCGACCCGCAGCGCCTGCTGGAACAGGTCGTTCAGCAGCCGCCCGGCGGTGTGCAGCTCCTGCGCCCGGGCCAGGGAGTCCTTGATCTGTCCGAGGATCTGCCCCTCCCCGACGACCATGGAGTCGAGTCCGCAGGCCACCGAGAAGAGGTGATGGACGGCCCGGTCCTCGTAGTGCACGTAGAGATAGGGGGTGAGCTCGTCCAGCCCCACCCCGCTGTGCTGGGCGAGCAGCGTGGACAGCTCGGCCACACCCGCGTGGAACTTGTCCACGTCGGCGTACAGCTCGATCCGGTTGCAGGTCGCGAGCACCGCGGCCTCAGTGGCCGGCTCCGCGGCGACGGTGTCCTGGAGCAACTTCATCTGCGCATCGGCATGCAGCGCCGCCCGCTCCAGCACGCTGACCGGCGCGCTGCGGTGACTCAGCCCGACGACGAGGAGACTCATGCCGGCATCACGGCGGGTACGTCCCCGTCGGGCCCTTTGTCGGCGGAGGCGGCGTCACGGCTCGCGGCGACCGGAGCGGCGCCGTCGGACGCGGCGGCGGCCTCCTCACCGGCCTTGCGCTGCTCGTGGAAGGCGAGGATCTGCAGCTCGATGGAGAGGTCGACCTTGCGCACGTCGACGCCGTCCGGCACGGACAGCACGGTCGGCGCGAAGTTCAGGATGGAGGTGACCCCGGCGGCCACGAGCCGGTCGCAGACCGGCTGGGCGGCACCGGCGGGGGTCGCGATGACACCGATGGACACGCCGTTGTCCTCGATGATCTTTTCCAGGTCGTCCGAGTGCCGCACCGGAATGCCCGCGACCGGCTTGCCCGCCATCGCCGGATCGGCGTCGATCAGCGCCGCGACCCGGAAGCCACGGGACGCGAAGCCGCCGTAGTTGGCGAGGGCCGCGCCGAGATTGCCGATACCGACGATCACAACCGGCCAGTCCTGGGTCAGGCCGAGTTCGCGGGAGATCTGGTAGACGAGATACTCGACGTCGTAGCCGACACCGCGCGTTCCGTAAGAACCCAGGTAGGAGAAGTCCTTGCGCAGCTTCGCGGAGTTGACCCCCGCGGCCGCGGCGAGTTCCTCGGAGGACACCGTGGGTACCGAGCGCTCGGACAGTGCCGTCAGGGCTCGTAGGTACAGCGGAAGCCTGGCGACAGTGGCCTCGGGAATCCCTCGGCTACGGGTCGCCGGTCGGTGAGTTCGGCCAGTTGCCACGGTGCTCCTGCGGGTAGAGCGGGGCTGTAGGCGGTCACACGTCCCCGGACCGCCCCGTCGAAAGCAGGCTATGTCTTTGTGAACGCGTGCACAAAGATGGTGTCCGATTTGCCCGGCCAACGTGACCGGGGTCACGCGCGTCTCTCTCGGAGGCAAAACCGCACACTTCCCTCATCAATCCCGCCCCCGAGGCCACTTCGCCATCGATCCTAAGCGACCGACCGGACCAGTTGGACTAGTCGGTCAGGGCCTTGCGGAGGCGCTCCTCGTCCACCCGCCAGAAGGTGTGCTGTTCACCGTCGACGAGCACGACGGGGATCTGCTCCCAGTACTGGTCGTGGAGTTGAGGATCCCGGTCGATGTCCTTGTACTCCCAGGGAACCCCGAGATCTCCACACACCTTCTCGATCACCAGCTGTGCGTCATCACACAGATGACAACCGGGCTTGCGGATCAGGGTGACGAGCCGGTCCCCGGGGACCCTGGCCTGCTTTCGGCGGAAGAGGGGAGTCATGTCAGCCATTCTCCCGCGCGTCGCCGCCGACCGTGGCCGCCTGTTTAACGGCACAGTCTTGGAGTGTTCACACCCTCCAAACCTCTCGACTCCGGAACCACCGAACAGACTGGCTATGCTCACGCCATGGCCGCTCTCGGATGGCTCACTCCCCGTAGGCGCTCCGCCACGGCGCGAAGCGTGTTGGCAGGCGAGGCCTCGGCGGAGGCTGCGCGCAAGTCCTCCCAGGAGGTCGAGGAGACCCCTGGTACGGAACCGGAGTCACAGTTCCCGGTCCTGGGCGACATCCAGGCCGCCGCCTTCTTCGACCTGGACAACACGGTGATGCAGGGCGCGTCCCTCTTCCACTTCGGCCGCGGCCTGTACAAGCGGAAGTTCTTCGAGACCCGCGACCTCGCCCGCTTCGCCTGGCAGCAGGCCTGGTTCCGACTCGCCGGCTCCGAGGACCCGGAGCACATGCAGGAAGCCCGCGACTCGGCCCTGTCCATCGTGAAGGGCCACCGCGTCGCCGAACTCCAGTCGATCGGCGAGGAGATCTACGACGAGTACATGGCCGAGCGCATCTGGCCGGGCACCCGCGCGCTGGCACAGGCGCACCTGGACGCCGGCCAGAAGGTGTGGCTGGTCACGGCGGCCCCGGTGGAGATCGCCCAGGTGATCGCCCGCCGCCTCGGTCTCACCGGCGCGCTCGGCACGGTGGCGGAGTCCGTGGACGGCGTCTACACGGGAAAGCTCGTCGGTGAGCCCCTGCACGGCCCCGCGAAGGCGGAGGCGGTCCGGGCCCTGGCCGCGGCGGAGGGGCTCGACCTGTCGCGCTGCGCGGCGTACAGCGACAGCCACAACGACATCCCGATGCTCTCGCTGGTGGGTCACCCCTACGCGATCAACCCGGACACCAAGCTCCGCAAGCACGCCCGCCGACTGGACTGGCGCCTGCGCGACTACCGCACGGGCCGCAAGGCGGCGAAGGTCGGCATCCCGGCGGCCGCGGGCGTGGGAGCGGTGGCGGGCGGCACGGCGGCGGCGATCGCCCTGCACAAGCGCCGCCGGTAACCAGGCAAACACACCAATCCCCGGGTTTTGTACGCGTAACCCCGTGTGCAGGCACATTGGCTGCACACGGCCACAACACGCCCCGTTCCCTGACAGAACGCGACCGTTTTCGATCAACAACCGGTCACTCTGTGGTACTTGAAGGGCCTCCAATCGGTTACGGAAGCGACGTAATCGATGAATAGAGCAACTGGGTGTAGCAGTGCCTGCACTAAGCGTTATTCTCCTCAGACGCAATCCGGTACCTCTCCGTCGCTACGACGGGTGAACGGTCCCGCACTGCACGTGATGGAAGCTCTGCCTCTGGGAGTCCCGTGTACCCACACGTCGGGGTTGACGCCTCGGGCCTGGCTACGCTGCGCGCAACGGTCCTCGACCTGTTGCGCGGCTTCGTCCCCACCGCGTACGCCGTCCCCGCCCTCGCCGTAGCCGCGGCACCGATCGGCCCGTGCTACGCACTGGCCGACGGTTCCGCGGCCGTCGGCAGACGAGGGCGTTCGACCGGTGCCGCACCGGCCCGCCGTCCCGCCGCGGACAGCGACAGCGCCCGCATGATGGACCTGGTCGAACGCGCCCAGGCCGGCGAGGCCGACGCTTTCGGCCGCCTGTACGACCAGTACAGCGACACGGTGTACCGGTACATCTATTACCGGGTAGGAGGTAAGGCCACCGCCGAGGACCTGACGAGCGAGACGTTCCTGCGTGCGCTCAGAAGGATCGGCACCTTCACATGGCAGGGCCGCGACTTCGGCGCCTGGCTCGTCACCATCGCGCGCAACCTCGTCGCCGACCACTTCAAGTCGAGCCGGTTCCGGCTGGAGGTCACCACCGGCGAGATGCTCGACGCCAATGAGGTCGAGCGCTCGCCCGAGGACTCCGTCCTGGAGTCCCTCTCCAACGCCGCACTGCTGGACGCCGTCCGCCGGCTCAACCCCCAGCAGCAGGAGTGCGTGACCCTCCGTTTCCTCCAGGGCCTCTCCGTCGCCGAGACCGCCCGGGTGATGGGCAAGAACGAGGGCGCCATCAAGACCCTGCAGTACCGGGCCGTCCGCACCCTGGCCCGGCTCCTCCCGGACGACGCCCGCTGAGAGCGCACGCCCCGTAATCATCAACTCGCTCTCGGTGAAAGTCCGTTGACTCCCCGATCCGATCATCCGCAGTCCGTAACCCAAGTGCCACGCCGCTCGTTGTGCGGGATGCAGGCTCCCTGTGGTCACTCCCTGGCCGACTCCGATCACCCGATCGGGTGCTTGTGCTCAGGGTGTGCAACCCTCAGGACCCCCTGGGGAGTCGACCGTCATGACGAGAGGAGGTGCCGCCAGTGATCGCGAACGTATCGGCGCACCGGCGGGCGAACGCCTTCGCCCAGGCCCTGGAGGAGCAGTCCGACCGGGAACCGGCGGCCGAGCAGTCCGAAGGACCAGCTCCGGCCACCGCGGAACACCCCGATCCGGGCCGTCTGTTGGCCCTCGCGGAGTGTCTCGGCGAGCTGCCCAGGCCTGAGCTGGACCCCGAGGTCAAGGTCGTCCAGCGAGCCCAGCTGGTGGCCGCGATGGAGGCCATGCTGCTGGAGGGCGACGGGGCGGAACCCGCGGTCCCCGATCAGCGCTCCCATCGGGCCAAAGGCACCCACCGGGCGAGTCCGCTCGGGAAACTGCGCCCGCGTTCCCGGCTCACCAAGGGCCTGGCCGCGGGCGGCCTGAGCGTCGGCGTCGCCGCCGGGGCCTTCGGCGGAGTGGCCGCGGCCAGCTCCGACGCCCTGCCCGGGGACTCGCTGTACGGCCTCAAGCGCGGCATCGAGGACTTCAAGCTCAACCACCTGTCCGACGGGGACGACGAGCGCGGTGTCGCCTACCTCGACCAGGCCTCCAACCGGCTGAACGAGGCTCGCCGCCTGATGGAGCGCGGCCGGGGCGGCCACCTCGACCACGAGTCCGTGGGCGAGATCCGCCGCGCCCTGTCCGGCATGCAGCACGACGCCTCCGAGGGCCACCGACTGCTGCACGAGGCGTACGAGCGCGACCCGAACTCCCTGGGCCCCATCCAGGCCCTGGCCGGCTTCTCGCGCTCGCACCGCGAGGCCTGGGGAGCGCTCCGCGACCGGCTGCCCGTCCAGCTCGGCGATGTCAGCGACCAGGTGTCCGAGGTCTTCGACGCCATAGACGAAGAAGTCGCGCCGCTCCAGTCCCTGCTCCCCGAACCCCCGGCCCGTGGCGGCGGCCCGGGACAGCAGCAGGGCTCCGGGCCGACGTCCTCGAACACCTCGACCGGCTCGGGGCGCTCCACGGCCCCGGGTGGTGCCGGCGGCTCCTCGGAGCACACCGGCGGCAGCAGCCCGAGCAAGTCGACCCCGTCCGGCGGCCAGGACGACGGCCTGCTCGGCGGCAACACCGGCGGCCTCCTCGAACCCCCGAAGGACACCGGCACCGCCACCCCGACGTCCCCGGCCCCCTCGGCCGACCCGGACGTCACCCTCCCGCCCCTCCTCCCGGGCCTCCTGCCCGGCCTGGGCATCAACGGCGAGAACGCGAACTAGCTCTTCCGGTACGACGGTGGGGGCGCCCTTCCTGCGAAGGGCGCCCCCACCGTCGTACCGTGATCAGCCCGTCAGAAGAACACCGACCTTCGCTGCACCAGCAACTCGGCCCCTCCCGCCTGCCGCCCTCGCACTGCTACGCAGGCTTCGGACAGCCGCGCCCGACTCCGTCCGGCGTCCTGCGGTCACCCCGCAGCCCCCGGTCGGACGGGCGTCCTCCGACCCCACGGCCCCACCGGAACTACCCCGTCAGAAAAACACCGACCTTCGCTGCACCAGCAACTTGTACAGCGTGTGCTGGATCTGTTCCCTCACCTGGTCCGTCAGGTTGAACATCAGCATCGGGTCCTCGGCGGCCTCCGGCGGATAGCCGTCCGTCGGGATCGGCTCACCGAACTGGATCGTCCACTTCGTCGGCAACGGAACCGCCCCCAACGGACCCAGCCACGGGAACGTCGGCGTCAACGGAAAGTACGGGAAGCCCAGCAGACGCGCCAGGGTCTTCGCGTTGCCGATCATCGGGTAGATCTCCTCCGCGCCCACGATCGAGCACGGGATGATCGGGGTCCGCTGACGCAGCGCCGTGGAGACGAAGCCGCCCCGGCCGAAGCGCTGGAGCTTGTAGCGCTCGCTGAAGGGCTTGCCGATGCCCTTGAAGCCCTCCGGCATCACACCGACCAGTTCACCGCGCCCCAGCAGCCGTTCGGCGTCCTCGGCGCAGGCGAGGGTGTGACCGGCCTTGCGGGCGAGTTCGTTGACCACCGGCAGCATGAAGACCAGGTCCGCCGCCAGCAGCCGCAGATGCCGGTTCGCGGGGTGGTGGTCGTGGACGGCGACCTGCATCATCAGGCCGTCCAGCGGAAGGGTGCCCGAGTGGTTGGCGACGATCAGCGCGCCGCCCTCGGCCGGGATGTTCTCGACGCCCTTCACCTCGACCCGGAAGTACTTCTCGTACACCGGCCGCAGCAGGGACATCAGGACCTGGTCGGTGAGTTCCTCGTCGTAGCCGAAGTCGTCGACCTCGTAGTCCCCGGTGAGCCGTCGGCGCAGGAAGTTCAGACCTCCCGCGATCCGTCGTTCCAGACCGCCCTCGTCGTGCGCCTGCTGCGGCGGCTGTTCCTCACACGTCACAGGAACATCATCCTGCGCGGAAGCCGCGCTGGGCAGGGGCTGGACCTCACGGACCAGCGCGGGCTCGGGGCCCTTGCGCCGGCTCCCGGCACTCCGGCGCCGCGCCGGCCGCTGTACGGCGCCTGCGCGGGACCGGTCGTCGTCGAACGGAATGACCTTGGCGTCCGCCATCGTTGATGCGCTCCTCAGTTGGCGCTCTGCGTCGGGGGGTGGCCGCTGCCCGCCAGGGGCGGCAGCGCGGCGATCCGGTCGACGGCCCCCGCGAGGGCCTCCGGCGGCAGCAGCCCGGGGCCCTGGCTGCGCGCGAAGTCCGCGAAGGTCTCCGCCGTCGTGTATTTCGGCCGGAATCCGAGCGTCTCGCGCATCTGGACCGTCGACACGACCCGGCCGTGGGTCAGCAGCCGGATCTGCTCGGGCGAGAAGTCCGTCATTCCCAGCGTACGCACCAGCGACCCGGCCCAGGTGACGGCCGGCAGCAGCAGGGGCACGGTGGGCCGACCGAGCCGCCGGGAACACTGCGACAGCAGCAGGACCCCGTCGCCCGCGATGTTGAAGGTGCCGCTGTTGAGCGTGCCCCGCTCCGGATCGTGTGAGGCCATCCTGAGCACCTCGATCACGTCGTCCTCGTGCACGAACTGCAACCGCGGGTCGTACCCGAACACGGTCGGCAGCACCGGCAGCGCGAAGTACGAGGCGAGCGGGGTGTCCGCCGTCGGCCCCAGGATGTTGGCGAACCTGAGCACGCACACGGCCACGTCGGGGCGCCGCCGCGCGAAGCCGCGCACATACCCCTCGACCTCGACCGTGTCCTTGGCGAAGCCGCCGGAGGGCAGGGACTTGGGCGGGGTGGTCTCCGTGAACACGGCGGGATCGCGGGGCGCGGACCCGTACACGTTCGTACTGGACTTCACCACCAGCCGCTGCACGTTCGGCGACTTCTGGCAGGCACCGAGCAGCTGCATGGTGCCGATGACGTTGGTCTCCTTGACCGTGGACCGGCTTCCGCTGCCGAGCGCCATCGCCGTGACATCCAGGTGTACGACCGTGTCGGCGGCCGTCTCCGCGAGAATCCGCGCGATACCGGGCTGCCTGATGTCCGCCTGGATGAAGTCGGCACCGCCCAGATGGTGTTCCGGCGGCACCGCGTCCACGGCGATCACCCGGTCCACCCGCGGGTCACGCTGTATGCGTCGTACGAACCGGCCTCCCAGCTGTCGGGCCACTCCGGTGACGAGCACGACCTTTCCCAAGATCAGCGCCTTCCTTCCAGCCGCAGTCCAGCCTTGTACGGCTCCTGTACAGCCCCAGTCCTGTGCCGCGTTCCCCGTGTGCCGCCAACTTAGCGGTTCGATGTTGCGCTGTGATGACCGCCCACTGCGTGAGGTGACGACATCCAGCCCAACGCCACGTCCTGACACGCGTGTGGCCCCCCACCGGCATTGGGTGGGGGGCCACAACCACGCTTACGCGTCGTCGCCTACTTCTTGTTGCGACGCTGAACGCGCGTGCGCTTGAGCAGCTTGCGGTGCTTCTTCTTGGCCATCCGCTTGCGCCGCTTCTTGATAACAGAGCCCACGACTACCCTCGCTCACTTCTCATCACTCGGTGCTGGGCGCCATGGGCCCATACGACCTACGAGGGGCTAGCCTACCCGCCCGAGCGCTGAGGTCGTAATCGAGGTGAACCGGGGAGATCCGGCAGGGGCCACGAGTGCCCTGAGACCCCTTGGGAACCTCCCCGAGTCCGGTCGTCGTCAGGCCGTCTCCACCCCCACATAGCTCTCGCGGAGGTACTCGTGAACCGCGTTCTCGGGGACACGGAAGGACCGTCCCACCCTGATCGCGGGCAGATGACCGCTGTGCACCAACCGGTACACGGTCATCTTCGACACTCGCATCACCGAGGCGACTTCCGCCACGGTAAGGAACTGAACCTCACTCAGAGGCCTCTGTTCAGCAGCCATGACACACCTGAACCTTCCGCACTCGACGGCCACCGGCTTCCCCTTCCGGTGACTCTTCGTCGCTGCGTGCTCACTCCCCAATGTAGGGGCGGGTGATGCAAGTGGGGAAGAGGTGCACCCATCGGCGGCCTACTGTGACAGACACGCTCGATTGAGTACGTAGCGGGTCAGCGGCCGGTAGTAATCAGACCGCACAGCGTCATCAAGTGGAACGACGACGGACACGGCCCCCTCGGCCTCCCCCACAAAGAGCGCGGGGTCGTCCGTATCCGCGAGCCCAATGGCCTCAAACCCCAGCTGACCTGCTCCGCAGACCCATCCGTGATCCCCGATCACGAGCTCGGGGAGCGGTCCGCCGTCCTCCGCCGCGGCCGCCAGGGCGGTACGAACCGGGAGCGGTGAATGCGTGTGTGCGCCCGGCTCACAACCGGAGCTCTCCGCCTCCCGTCGCCGCACGAGCGCGACTCCTCGTACGTACTGAAGGTTGTACGTACGTAGACCGAACCGGGTCGTTATGTCGACACAGCGACCATACGCAGGGGTGAGGACGGCACATCCCGCCGCCGAGAGGGCGTCCGCGAGGGCGGCGTAGAACCCGAGCAGTCGGTGCGGATGACCGGTGCCGAGAAGCACGGCCCCGCTGCGCTGGGCAACTGCCGCGAGCCGCTCCGCGAAGGCGTCGAGCGCTACGAGCGTCCGTTCAGGATCGATCACATCGCGGCCCGTTCTATGCCGAGGATTGCCCGAAACCCCGCACTTGTCAGCCATGAGACCGATCAGATCCCGCTCATTCCAGGACCATTCAGGATCAATCCCGATCAGCACCCTCGGATCCCGGGCCGCGAACAACCGATAGCTCCGCAGACTCTCCTCCCGGGAGGTGGCCACGGGCCCGGCCAGACGAGCGGCCAGCAGATGGGCGCGGAGGGCGCCGGTGCTCAACACGGGAGCGATGGTGACGGATGCAGGGGTGGGGAGGGGACGGGAACAGGAAAACACCGCACAGTTGGAGTAACCGGGCCGTGCGCCCTACGCCAGCAACCCCCGCAACGGAAACACCGCCCGCCGAGTGGCCAGCACCGCCTGATCAAGCCGGTCCGCGGGGTCGTACCCCGCATCCCACTCCGCGTAGGACACCGGCCACCGCCCGTCCGTCATCCGGGCCGGCGCCAACTGCCGCGTCCGGGCGAAGACTTCCTGCCGCCACCCCTCGGGAATCATCGCCTCGGGCTCGATGGCCCGCCCCGCGGCGATCCCCACCAGATGCGTCCAGGACCGGGGCACGACGTCCACCACGGCGTACCCGCCGCCCCCCAACGCGATCCACTTCCCCCCGGCGTACTCGTGCGCCAGCTCATGACAGGCGACCTGCACCGCCCGCTGCGCGTCCAACGACACCGCGAGATGGGCCAGCGGATCCTCGAAGTGCGTATCGGCCCCGTGCTGCGTCACCAGCACATCGGGCCGAAAATCGGCGATGAGCTCCGGCACCACCGCGTGGAACGCCCGCAACCACCCCGCATCCCCCGTCCCGGCCGGCAGCGCCACGTTCACCGCGCTGCCCTCGGCCGAGTCCGCACCCGTCTCCTCCGGCCACCCGGTCTGCGGGAAGAGCGTCCGGGGATGCTCGTGCAACGAGACCGTCAGCACCCGCGGATCCTCCCAGAACGCCGCCTGCACCCCGTCCCCGTGATGCACGTCGACATCCACATAGGCGACCCGCCGGGCCCCCAGCTCCAGCAGCCGCGCGATGGCGAGCGAGGCGTCGTTGTAGATGCAGAACCCGGACGCTCCCCCCGGCATCGCGTGGTGCAGCCCACCCGCGAAGTTCACCGCGTGCAGCGCGTCCCCCCGCCATACGGCCTCCGCCGCTCCCACCGACTGCCCGGCGATCAGCGCGGACACCTCGTGCATCCGCTCGAAGGCCGGATCGTCCATCGTCCCCAGCCCGTACGACTGGTCGGCCGCCCCCGGGTCCACGGAGGCCGCCTTCACGGCCTCGACGTAGTCCTCCCGGTGCACGAGCCGCAGCGTCGACTCGCCCGCCGCCTTCGCGGCCACGACCTCCACGTCCCGGTCCAGCCCGAAGGCGTCCACCAGTCGCCGGGTCAGGTCGAGCCGGACCGGGTCCATCGGATGGTCCGGACCGAAGTCATAGCCCGTTACTGCCTCGTCCCACATCAGCTGTGCGCGGCCGCTCATGCCCGCCACCGTATCGGTCCGGTTGAGCCGCGAACGACTTGGCGTACACCAGCGTCACCAGCACCAACACCATCGGCACGAGCATGGCCCCGCGATAGCTCCACGCGTCCCCCAAGGCCCCCACCAACGGCGAACCGACGAGAAACCCCACGTAGTTGAAGACGTTCAGCCGAGCGACCGCCGCATCCGACGCCCCCGGGAACAGCCGCCCGGCCGCGGCAAAGGTCTGCGGCACCAGCACACACAACCCCAGCCCCAGCAGCGTGAACCCGAGCATCCCCACCCACGGCCCGGGCGCCACGGCCACCACCGCGAACCCCCCGGCCGCCACCAGCGCCCCCGCCCGTACGACCGTCGCCGCCCCGAACCGCCGTACCCCGAAGTCCCCCAGGGCGCGCCCCAGCAGGGTCGTCACCATGTAGACGTTGTACGGCACGGTCGCCAGCTGCTCACTGCTCCCGAGCACGTCCTGGAGGTACTTGGCGCTCCAGTTGGAGACGGTGGAGTCCCCGATGTAGGCGAAGGTCATCACCAGACACAGCGGCAGCAGCAGCTTGAAGACGACCCCGTCCCCACCACCCCGCGCCTTCTCCTCCTCGGCGGCGCCGTCCCCGTCGACGTACCACCGGCTCCCCACCAGGCACAGCGGCACCAGCACCACCACGACCGGCAGGTAGGACACGAACAGCGCGAGATGCCAGTGCGCCCCGACCCAGGCGAGCGAGGCCCCCACGATCCCGCCGAGACTGAACACCGCGTGAAAGCTCAGCATGATGCTGCGCCCGTACGACCGCTGCAGGCTCACCCCGAGCATGTTCATGGACGCGTCGAGCATGCCGACCGCGAGCCCGAAGGCGGCGAGCGAGACCCCGAGTTCGACCGTCGAGTCCCCGGCCCCCACCCCGAGCAGCGCCAGGAGCACGACGGGCTGGGCGACGCGCAGCAGCCGACTGGGCCGTATTCGTTTCACCAGGTGCTCGGTCGAGACGCTCCCGACCCCGGCGAGGATCGGCACGGCGGCCAGGAACGCCGGCAGCAGGGCGTCGGACACCCCGTACCGGTCCTGGATGGCAGGGATCCGCGTCACCAGCAGAGCGAAGGCGACACCTTGCGCGAAGAAACTGAACGCCAGCGAGGCCCTACCGCGCCGCAGCACATCTGTCATGGCGGCGAGCGTAGGGCCCCGACGTACTCGTGGGTAGATCCAGCCAAAGATGAGTTTCCCTCAGCTTTATCGGGCGAGGGCCACCTCGGGCCTCGCGGGGGCGCAGGTCTTCGTCTCGGCGATCAGCATCCGGGCCATCGGTCCGGCCCCGATCGCCCCGCTGACCAGGAAGGCCACCGCCATCGACACGACCATGACCACGGACCCGAGCCACACCATCGTGTCCACCGGCAGCGTGTACGCCCCCACGACCCGCAGCACGCACTCCGTCAGCAGGACGACACCCCACACCACGGAGAACCGCCGCTCGGCCCGCCGGAAGTCCGCCGACCCGGCCAGGAGCCGTTCCCAGGCGGCCTCCCGCTCCGCGATCCCCTTCACCAGCCAGGGCTTCATGCCCGCGGTCATCATCGGCCTCCCCAGCGCGACGGACACGAGGACACCGATCCCGATCACACTGCTGACCCCGCTGTCCTTGGCGAGCATCAGCCGCGGGTCGCCGGCCACGAAGCTGAGCAGCAGCCCCACGACATTGACGACGAGGATGAGGGCGGCGAGACCGTTGACCGTCCGCTCCTTCACCACACTCCAGCCGGTGCGCACGGCCGGCACGACACTGCTGAGGCCCAGCGCCATCAGCGTGCTCATCCCGAGCCCGTCCCTGAGCAGGTAGTACGCCCCGATCGGCACAGCCACGTCCACGATCAGAGGAGCCAGGTTCGCACGCTTCGAGTTCGTCTTCGTCGCCATGCCCTCAGCTTCTCGTCCGGCGAGGGGTGCCGGTAGAAACGATCGTCCGGACCTCGGCATGACAAATGTCAGACGAGCAGGTCCGCCAACTCACCCATGTCGGAGAAGAGTTGAGTGGCCCCGGCGAGCTTCGCGGCCGGCGTCATCGCGGTGAACCCGTACACATCCATCCTGGCCGCGTTGGCCGCCTGCACCCCGAGCGGGCTGTCCTCGACCACCACACACCGGCCGGGCTGGACCCCCATCCGCTCGGCGGCATGGAGAAACAGGTCCGGCGCCGGCTTCCCCCGCTCCACATCCTGCGAACTGAAGATCCGCTCGTCCTCGAACCACCGGTCGAGCCCGGTCGCCCGATGCCCCACTCGGATCCGCTCATGACTCCCGGAGGACGCGACACAGTACGGCACCCCGTCCGCCGTCAGCTTCTCCAGTACGCCGGTCACGCCGGCCACGGCCTTCAACTCCCGCTCGAACGCGGCGAAGACCCTGGCGTGGAAGACGTCGTCGAAGTCCTCCGGCAGCCGCCGCCCGGTCCGCTCCAGGACGAGGTCGTGAATCCGGTGCATGGCGGAGCCCATGTAGTCCCGGATGGAGTCCTCATAGGAGGTCGGGTGCCCGAGCTCCGTCAGATAGGCGGCGAGGTGCCGGTTGGAGATCGGCTCACTGTCGACGAGCACGCCGTCGTTGTCGAAGATGACGAGGTCATAGCGCATGCTGTTGACCATAAACGCAGAAAGGCCCACACCATAAGGTGTGGGCCTTTCCACTCTAAAAGGAGTTCGGCGGTGTCCTACTCTCCCACAGGGTCCCCCCTGCAGTACCATCGGCGCTGTAAGGCTTAGCTTCCGGGTTCGGAATGTAACCGGGCGTTTCCCTCACGCTATGACCACCGAAACACTATGAAGTTCGACCGGAAAAAGACACAGTCGTTGCCTCAGAACTAACACAGTGGACGCGAGCAACTGAGGACAAGCCCTCGGCCTATTAGTACCGGTCACCTCCACCCATTACTGGGCTTCCAGATCCGGCCTATCAACCCAGTCGTCT
>NZ_KB911594.1 GCF_000383615.1 Streptomyces canus 299MFChir4.1
CGTTCGTCCTGAGCCAGGATCAAACTCTCCGTGAATGTTTACCCGTAATCGGGTGCACACACACGAGAGCGGAACAACCACCGGAATAAGGCGGTCGTTCACAGCGTCCTCGCTGTGTTTATTTCAAAGGAACCTCGTCCCAGCAGATGCTGGAGACGGGGTATCAACATATCTGGCGTTGATTTTTGGCACGCTGTTGAGTTCTCAAGGAACGGACGCTTCCTTTGTACTCACCCTCTCGGGCTTTCCTCCGGGCAGTTTCCCTTCGGTCTTGCGTTTCCGACTCTATCAGACCGTTTCCGGTTCCGATTTCCTCGGTGCTTTCCAGGTTTCCGCTCTCGCGTTTCCCTTTCCGGCGCTCCCAACATTATCAGAACTTTCGGACCGGATTGACCGGCCATCTGTTTCCGATTCATCGGGAAGAGGCTTCTTCGAAATCAAGATTTCCAGAAGCAGACAGACACTCACCGCTACCGAGCGGGCTGAACCCAGCTCCAGGCAACTGTTCGAATCTACCTCCCCGCACGGTCCGTGTCAACGGCTCCTGTGGGGCGAAGGAGACAGTAGCAGCTCAGTACGGTCCGTCGCACATCAGGCAGCGGTCGGGACGGTGGCGCTGCGCTCGGCCGCTTCGACGTCGCCCGTCTCACCCGCCCGCGCCGCTCGTCCGCCCAGGACGAAGACGTAGGCGAGGAAGGCCGACTCGGCGCCGACCCCTATGGCTATACGGGCCCAGGTGGGCAGGCCCGAGGGCGTGACGAAGCCTTCTATGGCGCCGGAGACGAACAGCACCAGGGCGAGACCTATGGCCATGCCTACTGCGGCTCGGCCCTCCTCCGCCAGTGCGGTGCGCCGGGAACGGGGGCCCGGATCGATCAGGGTCCAGCCGAGACGCAGACCTGTGCCGGCGGCGACGAAGACCGCGGTGAGTTCGAGGAGGCCGTGCGGGAGTACGAGGCCGAGAAAGGTGTCGAGGCGGCCGACGGAGGACATCAGGCCGGCGCCGATTCCAAGGTTGAGCATGTTCTGGAAGAGGATCCAGAGGACCGGGAGGCCGAGGAAGATTCCCAGGACCAGGCACATGGCGGCGGCCTGAGCGTTGTTCGTCCAGACCTGGGCGGCGAACGAGGCCGCGGGGTGGCTGGAGTAGTACGTCTCGTACTGGCCGCCGGGGCGGGTGAGCTCGCGCAGTTCGCTGGGGGCCGCGATGGAGGACTGCACCTCGGGGTGGGTGCCGATCCACCAGCCCAGGAGGGCTGCGATGACGGTGGACAGCAGTGCGGTGGGCACCCACCAGCGGCGCGATCGGTAGACGGCGGCGGGAAAGCCGTGTGCCAGGAAGCGCGTGACATCGCGCCAAGAGGCACGGCGGGTTCCTGTGACGGCACTACGCGCGCGTGCCACGAGCTGGCTGAGCCGTCCGGTGAGCTGTGGGTCGGGGGCGCTGGTCTGGATCAGGGAGAGGTGAGTGGCGGTGCGCTGATAGAGGGCGACGAGTTCGTCCGTCTCGGCGCCGTTGAGGCGGCGCTGGCGCCGGAGCAGGGCGTCGAGGCGGTCCCACTCGGCTCGGTGGGCGGTGACGAAGACGTCGAGGTCCATCGGTTTGCCTGCTCCTCGGCTGATCGTCTGCGGTCCGTCGTGGATGTCAGCTTGTTTTACTGCGGCGCGATGCGTCCTCAGCTTGGCAGACTGGCTGTTCACGAGGCAGGTCAGGGGAAGGACGGCGGACGTGAGTGAGCTGGTGACGGGCGAGGCGGTGGCGCTCGAGTTGCGCCCCGCGAGGCTGCCCAGCAGGGCGCTGGCCGTGCTGCTCGACCTGATAGTGGTCATGGTCGTGTACATCGCCGTGACCATCGCGGTGGTGGCCGCTTCCGCGTCGCTCGACGACGCGGCCCAGGTGGCGGTGTCGATCGCCGTGTTCCTGCTCGTTCTGGTGGGCGGACCGATCGCGGTGGAGACGCTCAGCCATGGGCGGTCCCTGGGGAAGCTCGCCGTGGGACTCCGGGTGGTGCGGGACGACGGTGGGCCCATCCGGTTCCGGCATGCGCTGGTGCGGGGTGCGATCGGTGTGGTCGAGATTCTGCTGACGTTCGGGGTCGTGGCTTGTATCGCCTCGCTTGTCTCGGCGCGCGGGCGTCGGCTCGGGGACGTGTTCGCGGGGACGCTGGTGGTGCGGGAGCGGATTCCCGTGGCACCCAGCGGATTCGTGCCGCCGCCTCCGCCATGGTTGGCCGGCCGGTTCGCCGAACTGGACCTGTCGGCGGTTCCCGACGGCCTGTGGCTTGCCATCCGTCAGTACCTGACGCGGATGCACCAACTCGATCCGCAGGTCGGCCAGGCTATGGCGGAGCGGCTGGCGACCGAGCTCGCGACGCGTACGGGCGCTCCGGCGCCACGTGAGGTACCGCCGGGTGCGTATCTGGCGGCCGTGGTGCAGGAGCGGCAGGCCCGCGAGTCCCGGCGGGCCTTCGGCACCGCTGCGGCGGGGGCCGGGTCGTCTCCTGCGGTCGGGGCCGGCCTTCAGGGAGGGACACAGGGTGGTCACGCGTACCCGGTAGCGCGACCCACTGCTCCGTCCTCTCCTCTCCCGCTGTCCGAGGAGTCCTCCGCCGGCCCCCGGCCCACCGTGCCGCCGGAGGGCAGGCCCGCCTCCGGGTTCGTTCCGCCCGCGTGATCCCGCAGGTTCAGTCGAGCGGCTCGGGGAACGTCGACGGCGGTGATTCGAGGTCCTCCAGCTCGATCCCGGGGGCCGCGAGGACCACGTCCCCGGCGATGTGCACGATGTGCTGCTCTCCCGTGTCCAGCGCTGTGACCTGGTATTCCTCCACGGTCAGCGGGCCGTTGTCAGTGGCGTGTGCTTCTCTTTTCAGCAAGGTCCAGGACTGGTCCACGGTGCGCGGGGCGAGGACGGGGTCCGTGAAGGCCACGAGGCGTACGCGAGTTGCTGATGCGGAGGGGGTGAGGCGCAGGAGACGGGTGGTGGCGACGAGGAACGCGGGGGATGTGCCGGTGAAGGCGTGGGCGGGGACGTTGCCTTCCGTGGCGTGGGTCCCGGTGGGGTCCGTGCGGACCCAGGTGACGCCGTCGAGCGCGGCACCTCGTACCTGCCAGCTCCCGGCGTGCAGTTCGAGGCGGATGGGGCGGCCGAGTTCGTCGAGGGTGAGGTCGACCGAACCACTGTGATCGCCCGCGGGGGTGGTCAGTCGAGAGACATAGCGCCAGCCGGACGGGCCGGGGGCGCACTGGAAGTGTTCTTCCGCGAGGGGGGTGTGATCGTGCGGATCGTGGAGCGAATAACGGCCGCGGGGCATGGGAGTCCTGGGTTCTGACGGGCTGTCCGGCCTGACGGTCACACGGCGAGAGAGCTGGACCGAAAGGGGTCACAGGGCCGAAGGGGCAGGCCCCCGACACGGGGGTGCGGGGGCCTGCCTCTGAGGGACTACTGCTGTGCCGTACGGCTCAGTAGCGGTAGTGGTCCGACTTGTACGGGCCGTCGACCTCGACGCCGATGTACGACGCCTGCTCGGGGCGCAGCTGGGTCAGCTTGACGCCCAGCGCGTCCAGGTGGAGGCGGGCGACCTTCTCGTCGAGGTGCTTGGGCAGCACGTAGACGTCGGTCGGGTACTCGTCGGGCTTGGTGAACAGCTCGATCTGGGCCAGGGTCTGGTCCGCGAAGGAGTTGGACATCACGAACGACGGGTGGCCGGTGGCGTTGCCCAGGTTCAGCAGGCGGCCCTCGGACAGGACGATGAGCACCTTGCCGTCGGGGAACGTCCAGGTGTGGACCTGCGGCTTGACCTCGTCCTTGACGATGCCGGGGATCTGGGCGAGACCGGCCATGTCGATCTCGTTGTCGAAGTGACCGATATTGCCGACGATCGCCTGGTGCTTCATCTTGGCCATGTCCGAGGCCATGATGATGTCCTTGTTGCCCGTCGTGGTGACGAAGATGTCGGCCTTGTCGACGACCTCGTCCAGCGTCGTGACCTGGTAGCCGTCCATCGCCGCCTGCAGGGCGCAGATCGGGTCGATCTCGGTGACGATGACACGGGCGCCCTGGCCGCGCAGGGACTCCGCGCAGCCCTTGCCCACGTCGCCGTAGCCGCAGACGACCGCGGTCTTGCCGCCGATGAGGACGTCGGTGGCGCGGTTGATGCCGTCGATCAGGGAGTGGCGGCAGCCGTACTTGTTGTCGAACTTCGACTTGGTGACGGCGTCGTTCACGTTGATCGCCGGGAACAGGAGGGTGCCGTCGCGGTGCATCTCGTACAGCCGGTGGACACCGGTCGTGGTCTCCTCGGTCACGCCGCGGATCTCCGAGGCGAGCTGGGTCCACTTCTGCGAGCCGTCGGTGATGGTGCGGTTGAGGAGTTCGAGAATTACGCGGTGCTCGTCGTTCTCGGCGGTGTCGACCGAGGGGACCTTGCCGGCCTTCTCGTACTCGACGCCCTTGTGGACGAGGAGAGTGGCGTCACCGCCGTCGTCCAGGATCATGTTCGGGCCACCGGTGGGGGTGTTCGGCCAGGTCAGAGCCTGCTCCGTGCACCACCAGTACTCCTCCAGGGTCTCGCCCTTCCAGGCGAAGACCGGGACGCCCTGGGGGTTGTCCACGGTGCCGTTCGGGCCGACGGCGATGGCGGCGGCCGCGTGGTCCTGCGTGGAGAAGATGTTGCAGGACGCCCAGCGGACCTCGGCGCCCAGGGCGACGAGGGTCTCGATGAGGACGGCGGTCTGCACGGTCATGTGCAGGGAGCCGGTGACGCGGGCGCCGGCGAGCGGCTGCGCCTCGGCGTACTCCTTGCGGATCGCCATCAGGCCGGGCATCTCGTGCTCGGCGAGAGTGATCTCCTTGCGGCCGAAGGCGGCCAGGGAGAGGTCGGCGACCTTGAAGTCCTGTCGGTTTTCGACAGTCGTCATTCGAGCTGCTCCTCGGGGTTGGGGCGAGGTGGGTACGGCTGGTCTGCGCGGCGGCGGACACAGGGGTGCCCGAAGAGGACACAGGCATGCCCGGTGCGCGCAGCGCAGTCCGTCGGAGGCCCTCTCTCCCTCGGTCGGTCCGTGGTGGGACCGCCCGACCGCCATCAGCAGCGACGTCTGGCTCCGTCCCAAGCTACACCGGTCGGCGGGGGCACCCCAGTCCGGCTCCGCATACTTCAGGCCGATCAGGGGCGGCCGTCCGGAATGTCGGCAGGTTGCCGTCAACCGTCCTGACAGGGGGCCCCGGCGACGGTGACACCCTGCCTACGAACTGCGGAACAGGCGACAACGGACCAGGTCATCCGGGGACTTTTGCTCCTTGGGCGGCCTGGGCAGGTGAGGGGGATGCAAAGCGATCGGAACATCTGATCGATCTTGCGGGGCGTCCGGGACGGCGTTCCGCGTGACAAAGGCGTTAGGAGATCGACGTGACCAGTCCGGCCGGACCTCCCCCCACGGGCGGCGGCAGCGAGCAGCAGCAGGTGAGGCTGCTGGCGGTGACCGCGTGCCCGACCGGCATCGCGCACACGTACATGGCCGCGGAGAAGCTCGCGCAGGCCGCCGCGAGCCGTGGCATCGACATGAAGGTGGAGACCCAGGGATCGATCGGGGCTGAAAACGTCCTCGATGACAACGATGTCAGCACTGCGGACGGCATCATCGTCGCCGCGGACAAGGACGTGGACCTGAGCCGTTTCGTGGGCAAGCGGGTGCTGACCGTGGGGGTGGCGGAGGCGATCCACCATCCTGAGCGGTTGATCGAACGGGTGCGGTCGGCGCCGGTGCACGCTGCGGGCGCCACCCCAGCCGCATGGCTGTCGGGCGGCGGCAAAGAGCGGAGCGTCGGGTACAAGGCGCTGATGAACGGGGTCAGTTACATGATCCCGTTCGTGGTGGTCGGCGGGCTGTTGATCGCGATCTCCCTCTCGCTCGGCGGGCACACCGATCCGTCCGGTGGCCTGGTCATCCCGAAGGACTCCTTCTGGATGGACATCAACAACATCGGCGTCATCGGCTTCACGCTGATGGTGCCGATCCTGTCCGGCTACATCGCCTACGCCATCGGGGATCGCCCCGCCCTCGTCCCCGGCATGATCGGTGGCTGGATCGCGAACACGGGTTCGCTGTACGACTCGAAGGCGGGCGCCGGCTTCATCGGGGCGATCGTGACTGGGTTCCTCGCCGGGTATCTGGTGCTGTGGATCAAGAAGGTCAAGGTCCCGAAGTTCGTGCAGCCGATCATGCCGATCATCGTGATCCCGATCGTGGCGACCACGGTGCTCGGGCTGTTCTTCATCTACGTCATCGGGAAGCCGATCTCCTGGGTGTTCGAGCACCTGACCGATTGGCTCAGCGGGATGACCGGCACCAGCGCGATCCTGCTGGGCGCGATTCTGGGGCTCATGATCGCGTTCGACATGGGTGGACCGGTCAACAAGACGGCCTTCCTGTTCGGCGCGGGGCTGATCGCGACCGGCAACCAGACGGTCATGGGCATGTGCGCGGCCGCGATCCCGGTCATGCCGTTGGGGCAGGGCCTGGCCACGCTGATCCGGAACCGGCTCTACACCGAGCAGGAGCGCGAGACCGGACTGGCCGCGCTGTTCATGGGCTGTTTCGGCATCTCCGAGGGCGCTATCCCGTTCGCGGCGGCGCGGCCCGCGCAGGTCATCCCGGCCAACATGCTCGGTGGCGCGGTAGCTGGTGCGGTCGCCGGTGTCGCCGGTGTCGAGGACGCCGTGCCGCACGGTGGGCCGATCGTGGCGGTGCTCGGTGCGGTGAGCGGGGTGCCGATGTTCTTCGTGGCCGTGCTGATCGGCACGGCGGTCACCGCGCTGACGACGGTCACGCTGGTCGACATCAGTGAGCGGAGGCGCAAGGGCGCGGCGCCGACGCCTGGACTGGGGGTGATCGAGCCGGGTGCAGCCGGTCCGCTGGAGCCCGCGCTGGTGGGGGTGGGCGCCGGTGCGGCGGCCGGTGGAGCCGCCGGTGCCGTGGTGGCGCAGCGGATCGTCGCCTCGTCGAGCGCGCCCGCCACGGAGGCGACCCCGGCCGGGGCGTCGAAAGCCGCTGACCTCGACGCCGGTGCCGATACCGGTACTGGTACTGGTACTGGTGCGGACGCTGAAGCCGGCACCGAAGCCGATATGGCCGCCGGGGCCAAGACCGGTGCCAGTGCGGAAGCCGAAGGCTTGCCCACGGCCGCGCCCGACCGCGCGGTCCTCTCCGGCTACCTCACCGAACAGACCGTGAAGGTCGCTCTCGACGCTCGGGACAAGGAGGCGGCCGTGCGGGAGATGGCGCAGCTGCTCGCCCGGAGCGGCAAGGTGGCGGACGTGGACGAGCTGGTCGCCACCGCCCTGCGGCGGGAGGCTCAGGGGACCACCGGGCTCGGGGAGGAGATAGCGATCCCGCATGCCAAGACGGATGCCGTGACCGCGCCCGTCGTCGGGTTCGCACGGTCCGCCGAGGGTGTCGAGTGGGGCTCGCTGGACGGTACGAAGGCCCGGCTGGTGTTCATGATCTCCGTACCGGAGGCGGCCGCGGGCGACGAACACCTGCGCATCCTGGCCCTGTTGTCGCGGAATCTGATGGACCCCGGGTTCCGGGAGCGGCTGATCGCGGCACCGGACGAGCGGGCCGTGCTGGACGTGCTGAGCGAGATCAGGTGAGTGAAGGGCCCGCGTCCCGGTATGGGGACGCGGGCCCGTACAGCCGCTGCTGTGGACCGGTGATCAGTGCTCGGCGGGGTGCTGTGCCGGTCCGCCGGGGGTCGCTTCGCGGTCGGGGCCCTTGAGGGCCTCGGCCTCGCTGTAGATGTCCGGTTCGAGGTAGATGACGCGGGCGATGGGGACGGCCTCGCGGATGCGGGACTCGGCGGCGTTGATCGCGGCGGCGACCTCGCCGGCCGTGTCGTCGTGCTGGACGGCGATCTTGGCGGCGACGAGCAGTTCCTCGGGGCCGAGGTGGAGCGTGCGCATGTGGATGATGCCGGTGACGGTGTCGCCGTCGACGATCGCGGCCTCGATCTTCTGGACCGCCTCGATACCGGCGGCCTCGCCGAGCAGCAGGGACTTGGTCTCCACCGCCAGGACGAGGGCGATCAGGATGAGCAGGATGCCGATGCAGAGGGTGCCGATGCCGTCCCAGACGCCGTCACCGGTGAGCAGGGCCAGGCCGACGCCGCCCAGGGCGAGGACCAGGCCGACGAGGGCGCCGAAGTCCTCCAGAAGGACGACCGGGAGTTCGGGTGCCTTGGCCCGGCGCACGAACTCCGTCCAGGAGAGGCTGCCGCGCAGCGGGTTGGACTCCTTGATGGCCGTCCGGAAGGAGAAGCCCTCGGCGATGATGGCGAAGACGAGGACGCCCACCGGCCAGTACCAGTGCTCGATCTCGTGCGGGTGCTTGATCTTCTCGTAGCCCTCGTAGACGGCGAACATGCCGCCGATCGAGAAGAGCACGATGGAGACCAGGAAGGCGTAGATGTAGCGCTCGCGGCCGTAGCCGAAGGGGTGTTGCGGGGTGGCCTCGCGCTGGGACTTCTTGCCGCCGAGCAGCAGCAGGAACTGGTTTCCGGAGTCGGCGAGTGAGTGCACGCCCTCGGCGAGCATCGACGACGAGCCGCTGAACGCGAACGCCACGAACTTGGATGCCGCGATCGCGAGGTTGGCGCCGAGTGCCGCCACGATCGCCCTGGTTCCGCCTGACGCGCTCATCTGGTCGCGTTGTCCCTTCGCCTCAAGTACCTCTACGCCGTCCAGGCCTTTGCCCGTCCTTTGCCGGGGGGCCATTCTTGCAGCCTCACCCGGATCGGACGTCTCAGTCGTCCACAGGACCGGTCATACGATCACACGCCTCGGTCGCACGCCTGAGTCGTCCGCCTCGGTCACACGATCACGGTCGCCCGGAAGACCGTGCCCGCGCCGGACACCTCGGCTTTCTCTCCCGCCGGGACGAACACCGACTGGCCGGGGCTCAGTTCGTGTTCCCCGGCTCGCACGGAACCTGCCGTGCAGAGCAGGATCTGCGGAGTCGGGCGGGTCAGGTCATGGGCGGCGGCACCCTCGGGGAGGACGTACCGGGACAGTCGGAACTCGTCGATGGGGGTCTCGTAGACCTCCTCCCCGTCGGGGGCTGCCTCGGGGCGGAGCACGCCGGGGTCGGCGGCCTCGAAGCGGACGATGCGCAGGAGTTCGGGCACGTCGACGTGCTTGGGGGTCAGGCCGCAGCGCAGGACGTTGTCGGAGTTGGCCATGATCTCGACACCCAGGCCGCTGAGGTACGCGTGCGGGATGCCCGCGCCGAGGAACAGGGCCTCGCCGGGCTGGAGTCGGACGTGGTTGAGGAGCATCGCGGCGATGACGCCCGGGTCGCCCGGGTAGTGGTGGGCGATGTCGGCGTACGGGGCGTGCTCGCCGCCGAGGCGGGCGCAGGCGGCCGCGGCCTCGGTGACCGTGTGGGCCATCTCCGCGCGGTCGGCGGTCAGGACTGCCGTGAGGACCTCTCGCAGGGCCGCCTCCTCGGGGTGGGCGTGCAGGAGGTCGACGTACGGCTTGAGGGAGCCGACGCCGAGCGCGTCGAGCAGCTCGGCCGCGCGCGTGGGTTCGCGGAAGCCGCACAGGCCGTCGAACTCGGTGAGCGCGCAGATCAGTTCGGGCTTGTGGTTGGCGTCCTTGTAGTTGCGGTGGCCCGCGTCCACGGGGATGCCGCGCCGCTCCTCGTCGTCATACCCCTCCTTCGCCTGGGCGAGGTCGGGGTGTACCTGGAGGGAGAGGGGGGCGCCCGCGGCGAGGATCTTGAGCAGGAAGGGCAGGCGGGGGCCGAACTTGGCGACCGCCTCGGCGCCGAGTTCCTTCGCCGGGTCCGCGCCGATGACCTCGACGAGTGTGCCCCGACCGGTGCGGGAGGGGGCTCCCGGGTGGGCGCCCATCCACATCTCCGCCTGCGGTTCACCGGTCGGTTCGACGCCGAGGAGTTCGGGGATGGCGGTGGTGGAACCCCAGGCGTAGGGGCGAACGGTGTTGTCGAGGCGGTCCATCAGGCTCTTTCTGTACGTACGGCGATCAGGGCGTCCTGAGGGATGTCAGGCCCCCGAGGCGAGCGCCAGGTAAACGGCGGCGAAATCCGTGACGGCGATCAGTTCCGCGAGGGTCTCGATCTCACCGCCGGACTCCGGCTCCAGCTCGCTGATCGGCGTGTCATGGCTCAGGGCCAGGTCACGGGCGGCCGGGGCGGCGCTGAGACCGCCGATCGGACGGTCGCGAAGGAGCACCACGCGTGCGTGCAGCGCGGGGGCTTCCTCGACGCGGTCGCGGAAGAAGTCGTCGGGGTCGGCGCTGGCGGCCAGTGGTCCGGCGAGCAGCGTGCTGTGCGCGGCGAGGGCCTCGGGCAGCTCGGAGACCACGGACGGGCGGCCGGAGAGTTCGGCGAGGGCCGCGGCGAAACGGCGGCCTGCGGGCCCCGCGGAGGTGCCCTCGGTCCAGATCACCGGGAGCGCGTCTGCGAGTTCGGCGGCGAGGGTCTTGGCCGGGTTGCTGTAGGTCGCGATGGCGGGGCCGCAGCGTTCGGCGATGTGGTCGAGGCGGGCGGCGATCTTCTCGAGGGTGTCGGGCGGGGCGGTGAGCAGCCCGGCGCGGTCGAGGATCGCCAGGAGCGGGGTGAGCAGGGCCCACAGGACGCCGGGTGCGGACGCGGTGAGGGGCGTGTTCTGCTCGTACGGCGCCGTCGCGAGGGACACGAACAGACCGTGCGCGCCCTCGACCGCCTCGGAGAGCGGGGTGCGGGCGGGGGCCACGGCGACGACCGTGCAGCCGCGGCGGTAGGCCTGGTCGGCGAGCAGGGACAGGCCCGGTTCGGTGCCGTCGGGGGTGGCGATCAGGAGCAGGTCGACCGAGCCGGCCCAGCCGGGGAGTTCCCAGCGCAGGGCGCCCGCGGCGGGGGCGACGCCGGTGGGGGCGAGGCGGGTGACGGGGCTGCCGGCGCCGGCGAGCGTGCCGAGGAGGTCGGCCACGTGGGTGGCGGCGGCGCCGGGGCCCGCGATGAGCACCGCGCGCGGGCGGCCGTCCGGCTTGAGGTCGTTCACCCCGGCCTCGGCGGCGTGCCGGGCTGCTGTGCGGACACGGGCGCCGGCCTCCGCAGCACCGCGGAGCAGGCCTCGGCGGTCGGCGGCCGAGAGGGCCTCAGGGGTGTCTAGCAGCGATTCGTCGAGCATGGGGCGGCAGCCTCCGATCGCCGGGTCTCCGGGACGCCGGATTGTCGCTTCGCCGGGTCGTCGAGAGCCGGATGGTCGCTTCGCCGGGTCGTCGGTCGCGCGGGTCCGGGACACCGGTGGTCGCTGTGGGTCGCTGTGTCGTTGTCGCTTACGGCAACTGGGCGCCGTCTCGCCTGCGGCGGTGCGGGGGCTTACGCGGGGCGGCGGGCCTCGTCGACGAGGAGGACGGGGATGCCGTCGCGGACGGGGTATGCCAGGCCGCAGTCCTGGCCGGTGCAGATCAGCTCGGTGTCCTGCTCCTTGAGGGGGGCGTGGCAGGCCGGGCAGGCGAGGATCTCCAGGAGGCCGGCTTCGAGCGGCATGGGGGTTCCCTTCGGGGCGTACGGCAGCTTGCGCGGATGTGCCTGGTCAGGGTACCGCCGGGAAGAGGGGGGTGTGGGGGTGGACCCCCGCTCCTCAAACACCGACGGGACTGAACTTCACAACTCCCGCTCCCGGGGCACTAAGCGATCTCCCTCAGGCTCTGATGATCGCCAAGACCTCGTCCCGTATCTTCGCCATCGTCGCCTCGTCCCTCGCCTCCGCGTTCAGGCGCAGGAGGGGTTCGGTGTTGGAGGGGCGGACGTTGAACCACCAGTCGGCAGCGGTGATGGTGAGGCCGTCGAGTTCGTCGAGGCGTACGCCCTCCTGAGCCTCGTAGGCCGCCCTGACGGCCGCGAGGCGGTCCGCCTGGTCCGCGACCGTGGAGTTGATCTCGCCGGAGCCGACGTAGCGGTCGTACTGGGCGACCAGGGACGACAGCGGGCCTTCCTGACCGCCCAGCGCGGCCAGGACGTGCAGGGCCGCCAGCATGCCCGTGTCGGCGTTCCAGAAGTCCTTGAAGTAGTAGTGCGCGGAGTGCTCGCCGCCGAAGATGGCGCCGGTCCTTGCCATTTCGGCCTTGATGAAGGAGTGGCCCACGCGGGTGCGTACCGGAGTGCCGCCGTTCTCCTCGACGACCTCCGGGACCGTCCAGGACGTGATCAGGTTGTGGATGACCGTGCCCTTGCCGCCGTGCCTGGCGAGCTCCCGGGCGGCCACGAGGGCGGTCACGGCGGACGGGGAGACCGGGTCGCCGTGCTCGTCGACGACGAAGCAGCGGTCGGCGTCGCCGTCGAAGGCGATGCCGAGGTCGGCCCCCTCCTCGCGGACGCGCTTCTGGAGGTCGACGATGTTGGCCGGGTCGAGCGGGTTGGCCTCGTGGTTCGGGAAGGTGCCGTCCAGCTCGAAGTACATCGGGACGGTGTCCAGGGGCAGTCCGGAGAACACGGTCGGGACGGTGTGGCCGCCCATGCCGTTGCCCGCGTCGACGACGACCTTCAGGGGGCGGATGGAGGTCACGTCGACGAGGGAGAGCAGGTGGGCCGCGTAGTCCTCCAGCGTGTCCCGCCCAGTGATCGTCCCCTTGGGGTCCGCCGGCTCCGGGGCGCCCGTCTCGCTCCACCGCTCGACCAGTGCGCGGATCTCGGCGAGGCCGGTGTCCTGGCCGACGGGGGCCGCGCCCGCGCGGCACATCTTGATGCCGTTGTACTGGGCCGGGTTGTGGCTGGCCGTGAACATCGCGCCCGGCAGGTTCAGCGCGCCGGAGGCGTAGTACAGCTGGTCCGTCGAGCACAAGCCGATCTCGGTGACGTCCACGCCGCGGGCGGCCGCTCCGCGGGCGAAGGCCCGCGACAGGGCGGGGGACGTGGGCCGCATGTCGTGACCCGTCACGATGGCGCTCGCCCCGGTCACCTGGACGAAGGCGGCACCGAAGAGCTCGGCCAGCGTCTCGTCCCACTGGTCGGGAACGACTCCGCGCACGTCGTACGCCTTCACGAGCTGTGACAGATCAGCCACGGCCAACCCTTCTGAAAGTCCGTTCGGTCACCACAAACTACCCGGACGCACTGACAGCGCGTGGTGCGGGAGCGGAGTGGACGCCCACCCGTTATCTGAGGTCAGAGGGCATCGATGGGGGTCAGGGCAGCATCCAGCCCAGCACGGGCGAGCTCTGCCCGACCACGATCAGGCACATCACCAGCAGTAGTCCGAGGCTCCAGGGCAGCACCTTGCGCAGCAGGTCCCCCTCGCGGCCCGCAAGACCGACGGCCGCGCAGGCGATGGTGAGGTTCTGCGGCGAGATCATCTTGCCGAGCACCCCGCCCGAACTGTTCGCGGCGGCCAGGAGTTCGGGCGACAGCCCGGACTCGCGTGCCGCGGTCACCTGCAACGCCCCGAACAGCGCGTTGGCCGAGGTGTCCGAGCCGGAGACGGCCACCCCGAACCAGCCGAGGACCGGCGACAGGAAGGCCAGTCCGGCGCCCGCGGCGGCCACGAAGTGACCGATGGTGGCGGCCTGTCCGGAGAGGTTCATGACGTACGCGAGCGCCAGTACGGAGGTCACGGTCAGGATCGCGAGCCTCAACTCATGGACGGTCGCCGCCCATTCGCGGACCGCCACCCGCGCATGCACGCCGAGCACGAGCGCCGTGAGGATGCCCGCGAACAGCACGAGGGTTCCGCCGGTGGAGACGACCGGCCAGGTGAAGACGTTGCCGCCGACCCGGTCCCCGTCGGGGTTCATGACGTCGAGGAAGGGCCAGTCGTACATCCGGGTCGCCTTCGCGAGCCAGTCCTTGACGGCCGGGATCTGCGCGACGGAGAAGAGCACGACGATCAGCGCGTACGGCGAGTAGGCCCGCAGGACTTCACCGCGCGGGTCGGTCTCGTCGAGGTCCTCGCTGCGCGCGCCGGTCAGCACGGACGCGCGTACGGACTCGTCGGCCGGTACGCGTGCGCGTGGGACGGCGACCAGGGCGCCCGCGCCCGCCAGGGCGGCCCCGATGTCGGCCAGTTGGGCGGAGACGTAGTTGGAGGCCGCGAACTGGGCGACGGCGAAGGCGACTCCGCAGGCCAGGGCGGGCACCCAGGTCTCGCGCAGGCCCCGTGCGCCGTCCACCAGGAAGACCAGCACCAGGGGCACCACCAGGGCCAGCAACGGCGTCTGACGGCCCACCACGGACGCCACGTCGTCCAGCGGCAGCCCGGTGACCTGAGCCAGTGTCACGACCGGTGTGCCCATGGCGCCGAAGGCGACCGGCGCGGTGTTGGCGACCAGCGCGACGACCGCCGCGCGCACCGGGTCGAAGCCGAGGGCGACGAGCATGACCGAGCAGATCGCGACCGGGGCGCCGAACCCGGCGAGGGCCTCCAGGAGCGCGCCGAAGCAGAAGGCGACGACGAGGGCCTGGACGCGCGGGTCGTCGGAGAGCCGCCCGAAGGAGCGGCGCAGGATGTCGAAGTGCCGGGTGCGGACGGTCATCCGGTACACCCACAGGGCGTTGACGACGATCCACAGGATGGGGAAGAGGCCGAAGGCGGCCCCCTGGGCGGCGCTGGAGAGGGTCTGGCCCAGCGGCATGCCGTAGGCGAGCCAGGCGACCAGAGCGGCCGCCAGAAGGCCTGTGAGGCCCGCCAGGTGGGCCTTCACGCGGACGCCGCCGAGCAGGACGAGGACGATCACGAGGGGCAGGGCCGCGACGAGGGCGGACAGCCCGAGCGAGTCGGCGACGGGGTCGAGTTCCTGGACGTACACGGGCGCCTCCCCGATTCCGTCATGCGGAAAGCGATTTCTCACTTCGGCTTACGGAATGGTCGTGTCCGCGCCAAGGGCCCGTCAATGGGCGTGCGTCACTCGGCGGAACATGTACACAAGAGGCAGACGGAGCAGCTCAGTTGTCCGGGGAGCGCAGTACCCGAAGATGACCTCGGCGTGCGACCTCCATCGGGTCGGCCCGCCGGGCTCCGCCGGCCTCGGCGGCGCGCTCCTGCGGACGGGCCGCCTCACGCACGGCGTTGGCAAGCGCTTCAAGATCGTCCCCGCTGGGCCTGGCGGGCGCCGAGCCGTCGAGAAGCCGGACGACCTCCCAGCCGCGCGGGGCGGTGAGGCGCTCGGAGTGCTCGGCGCACAGGTCGTAGCAGTGGGGTTCGGCGTAGGTGGCGAGCGGGCCGAGGACCGCGGTCGAGTCGGCGTAGACGTACGTCAGCGTCGCGACGGCAGGACGGCCGCAAGCGGTGCGCGAACAGCGACGTACAGGGCTCACGACGTTGGACGGTACCGCACTCTTGAGCGGGCCGCGACGACTCTCCCCCAGGTCACTCCACCGTGTCGTGCTGTGAAACGCCCCACACGCCACTCCGATCACACCGTTATGACCTGCACTGACATCCGGTTTCGAGGGGTCGAACAGACCTGAGGCCGATCACCACTCGGGACAAACCATGTCAATCAACTTGGGATCGCCGGTCTCGGAGAGATACGGAATCGAGCCCAACCTTGGCTGGAATGGTCAACGGCCGACATGCCGTACGAGGCGGCCGTACGTCGTTTCGGGCCACGTCCGGGGTACCGCGTGGGGGCCGGGCGCGCGAGTGCGGCGAGGATTACCCTTCACCAGTGATGGACAACCCCGTACCGCCCCGTGCCACCGGCCCCGGGCCCCGCCGCCGTGATCGCCACGGACGAGGCATGCGCGGCCCGATCGCCCCGCCGCAGGTGCCGCTCGCCGCAAGCCGGGCCGAGGCGTTCGCGGACCTGGTGCAGGACTCGGTGGAGCGCCTGGAGCGGCGCTGGCCGCAGCTCGCCGACATCGATTTCCTGGTCCTGGAGGTGCCTCGGCTGGACGGGCAGTCCTGGAACGACGAGGCGGTGCCGCTCGGCGGGACGATTCCCGCGCGTGAGGGGCGCCCCGCGCGCGTGGTCGTCTACCGGCGTCCGGTGGAGATCCGCACCAAGGGGCGCGACGAGCGGGCGGCGCTGGTGCACGAGGTCGTCGTGGAGCAGGTGGCCGAAGTGCTGGGGCTCACTCCCGAGACGGTCGATCCGCGGTACGGCGAGGACTGAGCCGCCCGCGGATCGCCCCGTGCTACTTCTGGAGCACCGACAGGTCCTCGTCCGCGTCCGGCACGGCCACCATGCCCCGGTCGTCCGGGAGGGTCTGGATCGTGAAGCCCGGGACGCCCTCCTCCGTCGCCGCCAGGGTGCGGGCGCCGTAGACCGGACCTCCTGAGACGTGCTCCACCGTGAGGGCGTAGGTGCCCTTGAGGCCGGTCGGGGTCGGGGCCTCCACGTTCTGCGTGGTGCCCGCCTTGAGGGTGAACGTCTTCGAGACGGCCTCGCCGCCCTCGCTGCCCGCCGAGGCCGTGACCTTGACGGTGGCCCCGCGCGTGGCGGTCAGGGAGAGCGTGGTGCCCTTGGCGCTGTTGTCGGCGACCGTCGCGCGCGTGCCGACGGGACGGGTGGCCGGGATGAAGGCCGTCTCCTGGTCGTCGCCCTTGCCGCGGACGACCCGCAGCGCGGCGACCACCGGCACGGACGTGTCGGTGGGGGTCAGGACCAGCGAACCGGCCTCCCCGCGCGTGACGTCGCCGAGGTCGGCGGAGGCCGTCATGCCCGCCTTCACGTGCAGCGTCTCGTTGCCGGCGGGGGTGATCAGACCGGACGGGGACGCGAGCTGCACCTTCAGGTCGGCGTCGGACTCGCCGGGCGCGAAGGCGACCAGGCGGACGGCGGTGGCGTCCTTCGGGATGCCGGGCAGCACCAGGCTGCCGGACGGGTCGGTGGACGCGGCCAGCCAGTCGCCGCCCAGCTTGCCGTCCAGCGCCTGCACGGCCGCGCCCACGCGCCCGCTGCGGACGTTCACATGGACGGTGAGGTTCTCCTGCTTCTCCTCGGTGAGCGTGGACAGGAGGATCGGGTCGCTGGAGTGCGGCGCGACGGTGATGCCCTCCCCCAGCGTGGAGTCCAGGGCGCCGTCCTTGCCGTACAGCTTGATGTCGACGACGGCGGCGGAGTCGTCGGGGTTGGTCAGGTGGACGTAGTCGGTGCGGTCGGCGGCCGTGCTCGCGCCCGGGAACCAGAACTCCGTGTCGGGCGCGGAGCAGTTGACGCCCTGAAGCCCGCGTCCGGAGCCCGCCGCGACCTCGGTGGTCTCCTGGACGGTCCAGCCGGGCGCGAACTTGCCCTCGGCGGTGCCGACGAGGGCCGGCGCGTCACCGCCGGAGGTGTCACCGGTGGCGGGCTTGCCGGGCTCCTGGGGTTCGAGGACCGGCTTGCCGGCCTTCTTGCCCTTGCCCTTGTCCTTGCCCGTGCTCTTGCTCTTGCTCTTGCTCTTGCCGTCCGACTCCGCGACGGCCGCCTGGAGTTCGGCCTTGCCGCCGCCGCCCGCGTCCTTGGTGACGGGCGTGAAGGACGTGTACGAGGTCTCCGCTATGTCGGAGGTGCTCGGCGAGGGGCACAGCAGGCTGGTGCGCTCCACCGGCAGCTCGGCGGCCGTCCTGGCGGTGCCCGCGGGCTCCGGTGAGCTGAGCGTGGCGAACCCGGTGACGGCGGCGAGCGCGGCGGTGCCGGCGATGAGGGACACGGTGGTGCGGTTCACTGCTGACTCCCGTCGGGGCGCTCACTGCCGGTGGGGTCCGGATGCTGCTGCGCCGGGTCGTACGCGGGGTCGTAGCCCTGGTCGTACTGCTGCTCGTACTGGCCGCCGTACGTCTGGTCGTACGACGTCTGCTGGTTCTGCCCGCCGTAGGCGTACGGGTCGTACTGGCCGCCCTGGTACGGGTCCGCCTGGTACGGCTGCTGGTCGTAGCCGCCCGCCGGGTACTGCTGGGCGTTCTGGTACTGGTCACCGCTGTACGTGCCGTACTCGGCGTTCGCGTAGCTCGGGGCGTCCCAGTCGCCGTAGGGCTGCTGCTGCGGGACCGCGGCGGGGGCCTCCTGCGGAGGGGCGGGGAAGTCCTCGGGCGCGGGTGTCTCCTCGGCCTCGGCCTGGGCGCGCAGCCGGCGGGCGCGGCGGCCCTCACCGGCCACGGGCTGGGCGGAGACCGCCGGCTCCTCGGGGAGGTCGTCGTCGACGTCGCGGCGGCGGCCGGGCAGGGCCATCACCACGAGGACGACGGCGAGGAAGCCCTGGATCCACAGCCAGAGGGTGTGGGTGAAGGGATCGTCGAAGGTGACGTCCAGCGTGCCGCCGGAGGCGGGCAGTTCGAAGCCCTGGGCCCAGCCGTCGACCGTGGTGGGAGTCAGCGGCTTGCCGTCCAGGGTGGCCGTCCAGCCCTCGTCGGCGCTGTCGGCGAGGCGCAGGACCCGGCCGTCGGCGCCGGACGGGATCGTGGTGTGGAGGTCGACGGGTCCCGCGGCCACCGGCTGCGCGGGGCCCGAACCGGACTTCGCGACGATCGTCGCGCGCGCGACCTCCTGGTCGACCCGCCACAGTCCGCTGCCGTCCTGCTGGCTGAGCCGGGTCAGGCCGGGGGTGGCGTCCAGCACGCGCGTGACCTCGCGGGGCGCGCCCTTGTGGACGAGAACGTACCGCACGGCGAAACCGCCGAGCTGGTTCGCCTGGTCGGCGCCGGAGCCGGCGACGAGGTTGGCGACGACCTTGTCCAGCTTGGTGTTCTCCCCGTCGGCGGCGGCGAGTTCGGCGTCGCCGAGGCGGGCCCCCGAGCCGCGCACCAGCATGTAGCCGACGTGGGCGGTGGAGTCGCTGTCGAGGACGAGGGTGCGGGCCTGGTCGCGGGTGCCGCTCTCCTCGGCGACGAACGCGGGCACCTGCACGGGGTCGCGGCGCTCCAGCGGGCCGTCGGCGCCGCCGAGCATCCAGCCCGCGGCGACGAGCAGCGGGCCCGCGGCGGAGGCGAAGGCGATCAGCGCGGCGACCGGCTGACGCCAGCCGAAGCTCTGCTCGGCCACGCGCGCGCGTGCCCCGTCGGCGCCGAGCACGGCCGCGGCCAGCAGGGCCAGGCCGTAGACGAGGGTGGCGGGGCCCGCCCAGGTCGAGTCGTTGGACAGGACCGCGAAGACCAGGCCGACCAGGGCCACCGCCCAGGCCGTCCAGATGCCGAACTGCCGCTCGGTGCGCAGCAGGGCGGCCAGCGCGGCGAGCACCACTCCGATGAGCATCAGCCCGTCGACGGTGCCCGGTCCGCCGGGGCTCGCGCCGAGCAGGTCGAGGGCGGAGGCGCTCGACGAGCCGTACTCCAGACCCGCCTGCTCGAAGAAGCCGAACGGGAGCAGCGTCAGCGACCAAGGCGCGAGGACCAGCAGGGGGGTGCCGAACTGGGCCAGGAAACGCAGGCCGTAAGCGGTGATGTCGGTGCGGCGCACGACCAGCAGGGCGATGCCGAGGATCAGCGCGATCGGCCAGATGATCGGCGTGAACGCGGTGGTGATCGTGAGCAGGAGAGCGAACGCCCAGGTGGCGCGCCAACTGCCACGCGCGCCCGTGCTGTTCGTCAGCCCGGCGGCCGCGACGCCCGCGCGCGCGAGGAGCGGCAGCAGGATGGCGAGGACGGCGGTGCCGACCCGGCCGCCTGCGAGGGCGCCGGTGGCGGCGGGCAGGAAGGCGTAGACGACGGCCGCCCACGCGCGCAGGAGGCGGGACTCGACGAGCGGTCGGGAGGCGAAGTAGGCCGTGAAGCCGGCCAGCGGCACCGAGCAGACCAGCAGGACCGTCAGAGCGAGACCGGTCGAGCCGAACAGCACGGAGGACAGCGCGGCGATGATCGCCAGGTAGGGCGGCGCGGACGGGGTGCCGCCGGCGCCGACCGCGTGCCACGCGTCCGCGTAGCGCGCCCACAGCTCGCTCGCGTCGGCCGGGGCGGGCAGGAGGGCGCCGCCCGCGAGCGCGCCGCCGCCCAGCAGGTTGCGGCAGGCGACCAGGGCGACCAGCAGCAGCGCGAGGAAGAGCACCGGCCCCGGCTTGCGGGCGATGCGCTTGAGGCGGGCGAACTGCTCGATCTCCAGGAACTCCGCGTCGTCGCCGCCGGGCCCGGACTCGATGCCGCCGCCATGGCGTCCGGCCGTGGAGGCCTCGGCGTCGGAGCCGCCGAAGAGGTTGCCCGCGACCTGCTCCACGGTGGCCCGCACGGTCGCGCCGGGCGGCGGGAACAGCTGTCGGAGCTCGGCCTTGTCGACGACGGGTGCGCCGCGTCTGCTGCGCCCGGCGATGATCCGCTCGGGCCGCAGCAGGGTGCCGAGGAGACCGCGGATCTCGTCGAGGGCCTGTCCGGGGACCTTGCCGACGAGGTAGGCGACGGTCCTCAGCAGGGTGCCGACGACCAGGCGCACCAGCACCCAGGGCAGCGCGGCCGTCCGCACGTTGACGAGCAGGGTGTAGGCGGCGCCGGCCTTGTCGACCTTGTGCGGGGAGGCGGTGGTGCGGCCCGCGCAGTCGACGGCACGGCGCTCGCGGGAGGCCGCCTCGGCGTGGCGTACGACGGCCTCGGGGGCGATGAGGACGCGGTGGCCGGCGGCCTGGGCGCGCCAGCACAGGTCGACGTCGTCCCGCATGAGGGGCAGGCGCCGGTCGAAGCCGCCGAGCTGCTCGAAGAGGTCGCGGCGGACCAGCATGCCGGCGGTGGACACCGACAGCACGGACCGGACGTGGTCGTGCTGGCCCTGGTCCTGTTCGCGGCGGTCCAGGCCCGTCCAGCGGCGGCCGGAGTTGGCGATGGAGACGCCGACCTCAAGGAGCTGCCGCTTGTCGTACCAGCCGCGGAGCTTGGGGCCCACGACGGCGACGTCGTCGCGGCCGAGCTCCAGTTCGTTCTCCACGACGCGCAGCAGCTGGGCCAGGGCGTCGGGTTCGGGGGCGCAGTCGTCGTGCAGCAGCCACAGCCACTGGACCGGCTCGCCGTGCGGCAGCTCCGGCAGGTCGTAGGCGTCGTCGCGCCAGGTGCGCGTGACCGGGTCCCAGCCGCTCGGCCGCTTCAGGTACGGCAACTCGTCCGGGGTGAGGACCGGGGCGGTGCGGTTCGCCTCCTCGACGGCCTGGCCGAAGCCGGTGCGCCGGGCGAGGTGCAGGACCCGGTCGGCGCCGAGGGCGTCGGTGACCAGCTGGGCGGAGTCGTCCGCGCTGCCGGTGTCGGCGGCCACGGCGAACTGCACGGGGCGCTCCTGGCCGAGCAGCCCGGCCAGCGCGTCGGGCAGCCAGCGGGCGCCGTCGTGGGAGACGAGCACCGCGGTCACCACATGACGCGGGAACTCAGGAGTGGCAGCGTGGTCTTGGGCTGCCGTGTGGCTGTGCACGGACATCGAGGTACGGGCCCCGGTTCGGTGGACTGCGGTGGACGCCTGTGCCCTGAGGGGGCGGCGAGGCGTCTCGGACGAGCGCCCACACTATCGGCTGGACAAGACGGCGGCCCGCCGCCTGTGGATAACCCAGGTGCGACGGGCCGTTCGGTTGCGTACGAGAAGTGCGGTGAGGGTGCCTCGGGTCAGACGGCGGCCTTCTTCAGCCTGCGGCGTTCGCGTTCCGACAGACCACCCCAGATACCGAAGCGCTCGTCGTTGGCGAGGGCGTACTCGAGGCACTCGGAGCGGACCTCGCAGGACAGGCAGACCTTCTTGGCCTCGCGGGTGGAGCCGCCCTTCTCGGGAAAGAAGGACTCGGGGTCGGTCTGGGCGCACAGCGCGCGCTCCTGCCAGCCGAGTTCCTCGTCCGCGTCGTCGACCAGCAGTTGCTGCACCAGCTCGGTCATGTGCGCCCCTCGTCTGTCTTCGCGTCCCCGTGTGACGGCCGTTACCGATTTCGGCTGAACGACACGAGTGAAATTACAAGTGTGCTGCTCCGGGCGAGTCAAGCCGAGATCTGCTATTGGGCCCCTTATTCACTCTGCGGAACCAAGGCCTCGCTGAAAGTGTTCAAATCGGCATAAACCTTGACAAGCAGATGAGACCCGAGAGGGCCGCCGAGCCGCGCCAGACCTTTCGGGCCTGTACGGGGAAGGACGCCCGTCAGTTCGAACTCGTTCCGTACGCATGCGGGGAAGTCGCGGTGAACTCACGGCCCGTGCGCCCGGTTGTGCGCCATGTGTCCCGGTCGGCGCCTGAACAAACCTTTCACCATGGAAATGGACCGGATGAGGTGAAACATGTCCCACTTTCAGGGTGTCGAGTTGACAGTGATGGTGTGAGCCGCTGTCCTTGTGGGCATGCTCGCGAACTTGGCACTCACCTTGACCCGCACGGCGGGGTCCCACGGTGCTGCCCGCGCTCGCTGTAGCTGTTGTTGCTGTTCCAGCTGTTGAGCCCAACGCGCTCCGGCTGCTCCTGAGTCCACCGTGACTCGGCTGCTTGTGCCCCGCCCGCACCCGGGCATTCCTGTCTTCCCGTGATCCGGGCGGACGGTACGCGACACCCAGCCGCCCCCACTCTTCGCCGAGGACCCATCGCACCCCATGAACAGCGACAACGACCTCCAGATCGCCGGCGACCTCCTCGAGGTCCCGCACCTCCTCCAGGCACCCCGCGAGCACCCGGCCACCGTCGCCGAGTTCGTCGGACTGGCCCGCTCCGTCGCCGCCGACCGCTCGCAGTGGGCGCACCTCGTCCAGTACGACGCGACCAGCCGCTGGTACCACCGGCTGCGCACCGGACCCGGCTACGAGGTGTGGCTGCTGTCCTGGGTTCCCGGCCAGGGCAGCGGGCTGCACGACCACGGCCGCTCCTCCGGGGTCCTCACCGTCCTGGAGGGCACGCTGACCGAGCGGACCGAGCGGGGCACGCGCGCGCTGGGCGCGGGGGCGCAGCGGGTGTTCGCGCCGGGGTACGTCCACGAGGTCGTCAACGACGCGCTGGAGCCGGCGGTGAGCCTGCACGTCTACTACCCCGGCCTGACCGAGATGCCGATGCTCCCCCAGTCTCAACTCCGTTCGACCGGGGGGACCCCCCTCGCCTGCACCGCCCGCGAGACCCACGGCGAGGTGGACGTCGTCACCGCGTGACCGGTTGTCGTACCCGCCTGCAAGACTGGCTTCCATGCGAATCGTGGTTCTGGCAGGCGGCATCGGCGGTGCCCGTTTCCTGCGTGGTCTGAAGCAGGCCGCGCCGGACGCGGACGTCACGGTCATCGGCAACACCGGGGACGACATCCACCTCTTCGGGCTGAAGGTCTGTCCGGACCTCGACACGGTGATGTACACGCTCGGCGGTGGCATCAACGAGGAGCAGGGCTGGGGGCGGGCCGACGAGACCTTCCACCTCAAGGAGGAGCTCGCCGCGTACGGCGTCGGGCCGGAGTGGTTCGGGCTCGGGGACCGGGACTTCGCCACGCACATCGTGCGGACGCAGATGATCGGCGCCGGATATCCGCTGAGCGCGGTGACCGAGGCGCTGTGCGACCGGTGGAAGCCCGGGGTGCGGCTGATCCCGATGACCGACGACCGGGTCGAGACGCATGTCGCGGTCGAGATCGACGGTGAGCGCAAGGCCGTCCACTTCCAGGAGTACTGGGTGCGGATGCGGGCGTCCGTGCCGGCCCACGCGGTCGTGCCGGTGGGCGCGGAGCAGGCCAAGCCGGCGCCGGGGGTCCTGGAGGCGATCGCGGAGGCGGACGTGGTGCTGTTCCCGCCGTCCAACCCCGTCGTGTCCGTCGGCACCATCCTCGCCGTGCCCGGCATCCGCGAGGCGATCGCCGACGCCGGGGTGCCGGTCGTGGGCCTGTCCCCCATCGTCGGGGACGCGCCCGTGCGCGGCATGGCCGACAAGGTCCTCGCGGCGGTCGGCGTCGAGTCCACGGCCGCGGCGGTCGCCGAGCACTACGGCTCGGGGCTGCTGGACGGCTGGCTCGTCGACACCGTGGACGCGGGCGCGGTCGAGCGGATCGAGTCGGCCGGCATCCGCTGCCGGGCCGTACCGCTGATGATGACCGACCTCGACGCGACCACGCGGATGGCCGTACAGGCGCTGGAGCTGGCGGAGGAGGTGCGCGGAGCGTGAGCGAGAAGCCTGCCGAAGCCGACGGCTACAGAGTGTGGGCCGTCCCCGGCCTTCCCGAGGTGCAGCGAGGGGACGACCTGGCCAAGCTGATCGCCGCCGCGGAGCCCGGGCTGGTCGACGGGGACGTACTGCTCGTCACCTCGAAGATCGTGTCCAAGGCGGAGGGGCGGGTCGTCGAGGCGGACGACCGGGAGGCCGCGATCGACGCCGAGACCGTCCGGGTCGTGGCGCGGCGCGGGCCGCTCCGGATCGTGGAGAACCGGCAGGGGCTCGTGATGGCCGCCGCCGGGGTCGACGCCTCCAACACCCCTTCGGGGACCGTGCTGTTGCTGCCCGAGGACCCGGACGCGTCCGCGCGGGCGATCCGGGACGGGCTGCGGGACGCCCTCGGGGTCGACATCGGGGTCGTCGTCACCGACACCTTCGGGCGGCCCTGGCGCGCCGGGCTCACCGATGTCGCGATCGGGGCCGCCGGGGTGCGGGTGCTGGACGATCTGCGGGGCGGGACGGACGCGTACGGCAATCCGCTCAGCGCGACCGTCGTGGCGACGGCCGACGAACTGGCCGCCGCCGGCGACCTCGTCAAGGGCAAGGCCGCCGGGCTGCCCGTCGCCGTCGTACGCGGGCTGGCGCATGTCGTGGCCGGGGAGCACGCGGAGGGGGCGCGGGCCATGGTGCGCCACGCGCGCGACGACATGTTCCGGCTGGGGACCTCGGAGGCCGTCCGGGAGGCGGTCACCCAGCGCCGTACCGTACGGGCCTTCACCGACGAGCCCGTCGACCCCGGGGCTGTGCGGCGGGCGGTGGCGCTCGCGGTCACCGCGCCGGCGCCCCACCACACCACGCCGTGGCGGTTCGTGCTGCTGGAGTCCGAGGGTGCGCGGACCGGGCTGCTGGACGCCATGCGGGACGCCTGGATCGCCGATCTGCGGCGGGACGGGAAGTCCGAGGAGTCCATCGCCAAGCGGGTGCGGCGGGGCGACGTCCTGCGCAAGGCGCCGTATCTCGTCGTGCCCTGTCTGGTGATGGACGGGTCGCACACGTACGGCGATGCGCGGCGGGACGCGGCCGAGCGGGAGATGTTCGTCGTCGCCGCGGGGGCCGGGGTGCAGAACTTCCTCGTCGCGCTGGCCGGCGAGCGGCTGGGGTCGGCGTGGGTGTCGTCCACGATGTTCTGCCGCGAGGTGGTGCGGGAGGTGCTGGGGCTGCCGGAGGACTGGGATCCGATGGGGGCCGTGGCGGTGGGGCATCCGGCGGAGGAGCCCCGGCCCCGGCCGGAGCGGGACGCGGGGAGCTTCATCGAGGTGCGGTGACATGCGCCCGATGTGGCGAGGTGCGGTGGCGGGCCTCGGCTTGCGCCTACTCTCGTAGGGCTTCCTCCGGTTCCCCTCGTATCCCAGGACTTCCTTCGTGGCAGGACGTTTCACTCCCCGACCCACCCGTATCACTCCCCGACCCACCCGTACGACTGTGCGCGGCGGGGAGGTCGTCGTGCCCGCCGCGCGGCGGGAAACGGTGCCGGTGGAGGCCCCGCGGGTGCGGAGGTGGACCCCGGGGTGGCCCGTCGATCTCGGGCTGGTGCTCGGGGCGCTTCGACGGGGGCCGGGGGATCCCACCTTCCGGGCCCTTCCGGACGGGTCCGTGTGGCGGGCCTGTCTCACACCGACCGGGCCGGGGACGCTGCGGGTGTGCGTGTACGGCGGTGAGGTGCGCGGCGAGGCGTGGGGGCCGGGGGGTGAGTGGCTGCTCTCTCAGTTGCCGCAGCTGCTCGGGGCCGCGGACGATCCCTCTGCCTTCGTGCCCCGGCACCGGATCGTGGCGCATTCCTGGCATCGGCGGCCGGGGTTGCGGCTGACGCGGACCGGGCTGGTGCTGGAGTCGTTGATTCCTTCCGTGCTGGAGCAGAAGGTCACGACCGATGAGGCGTATCGGGCGTGGCGGTTGCTGGTGCGGAAGTTCGGGGAGCCGGCGCCCGGGCCCGCGGCGGGTGGGCGGCTGTGGGTGATGCCGTCGCCGCGGACGTGGGCGTTGATTCCGTCGTGGGAGTGGCACCGGGCCGGGGTGGACAACAAGCGGGCCTCGACGATTCTGCGCTGTGTGCGGGTGGCCGCGCGGCTGGAGGAGGCGGTGGGGATGTCTCCTGCTGCGGCGCAGGCGCGGTTGGAGGTGGTGCCGGGGGTGGGGCCGTGGACCTCCGCGGAGGTGGTGCAGCGCAGTCATGGGGCGGCGGACGCGGTGACCGTGGGGGATCTGCATCTGCCCGGGATCGTGGGGTTCGCGCTCGCGGGGGACCGGGACGCGGATGACGCGATGATGTTGTCGTTGCTGGAGCCGTATGCGGGGCAGCGGCACCGGGCGGCTCGGTTGATCTTGTTGAGTGGGCGTACGCCTCCCCGGCGGGCGCCGAAGATGACCCGGGGGGACATCGGGCGGTTGTGACCGGTGGTGGGGCGCCGTGGGGATTTCTTCGCCCCCGCCGCCCCTACCCGTCCCGTCCTCCAGGGGCTGCCGCCCCTTCGACCCCGCTCCCAGGGGCTCCGCCCCCGGACCCCCGGTCCTCAAACGCCGGAGGGGCTGGATTCACCGGCTGAATCGCAGCTACTGGTCCGACGAGAAGCGGACCGCTCCCGCCGGGATCCTCGCGTCGCACCAGATCCTCATGCCGTCCCTCAGTTCGTTGTCGGCGCCGACGATCGCGCCGTCGCCTATGACCGTGCCGGTGAGGACCGAGCGTTCGCCCACGCGGGCCCTGGTGCCGATCAGGGAGTCGGTGATGACGGCGCCCGGTTCGATCACCGCGCCCGGGAGGATCGTCGAGCCGGAGACTCGGGCGCCCCCCGCGACGTACGCGCCCTCGCCGACCACCGTGCCGTCCGTCAGCTTGGCGTCGGGGGCGACCCTTGCCGTGGGAAGGATCAGGCGGTCGCCGCAGCGACCGGGGACCGCCGGGGAGGGGGCCCGGCCGAGGACCAGGTCCGCCGAGCCGCGGACGAAGGCGGCGGGGGTGCCGAGGTCCAGCCAGTACGTGGAGTCCACCATGCCCTGGAGGTGGGCCCCGGCCGACAGGAGTTCGGGGAAGGTCTCGCGTTCGACCGAGACCGGGCGGCCCTGCGGGATCGTGTCGATGACCGAGCGGCGGAAGACGTACGCCCCCGCGTTGATCTGGTCGGTGACGATCTCCTCGGGGGTCTGGGGTTTCTCCAGGAAGGCGAGGACCCTGCCCGTCTCGTCGGTGGGGACCAGACCGTAGGCCCGGGGGTCCGTCACCTTCGTGAGGTGGAGGGAGACGTCGGCGCCCGTGGTCTCGTGGGTGCGCACCAGCGCCCTGATGTCCAGGCCGGTCAGGATGTCCCCGTTGAAGATCAGCACCGGGTCGTCGGGGGCGGAGTGCAGACGGGCGGCCACGTTGCGGATCGCGCCGCCCGTGCCGAGGGGCTCCTCCTCGGTGACGTACTCGATGTGGAGGCCGAGGGACGAGCCGTCGCCGAAGTACGGCTCGAAGACGTCCGCGAGGTAGCTCGTCGCGAGGACGATGTGGTCGACGCCCGCCGCTCTGGCTCGGGCCAGCTGATGGGTGAGGAAGGGGACGCCGGCCGCGCGGACCATGGGCTTGGGGGTGTGGACCGTGAGGGGTCGCAGCCTCGTGCCCTTGCCGCCGACCAGGAGGATCGCTTCTGTCACCTGTCGTCTCCGCTTCCTGCCGGGACCGGCCCGAACTGTCTTTCGACCGGCCAGTGTATGCAGACCGTTGTGCGGCACCTTCGGGCGGCCGTGCGGCATTCGCGCCTGCCCCCCGACGGCGGTGAAACGGGTGGTACGAACTCCTCTGCGAACTCCCCCGCGAACTCTCCTCGGTCCCCAGCGACCGTCAACGACCTTGGAGACGGGCGGCTGTCGTGCGGGTGGATCCGAGTTTGCGGTAGAGCTGCCATCCGGGGCACTCCGTGGCGAAGCCGTCCCGGTGACCGGAGATCACGTTCAGTCGTACCTTCTTACCCTTCGGATAGCGGTTGCCACCGCCCGACTTCAGATACGTCTTGCCCTTGGGGTTGGCGCCGTGGAGACCGAGCTTCCACGCGGCGAGCCGTGCGATGGCCGTCGTCACGGCGGCGGGCGGCTTCTTGGAGCCGTAGCTGCCGAGGACGGCGATCCCCATGCTGTTGGAGTTGAACCCGAGGGTGTGGGCGCCGAGGACCGGCTTCGCCACCCCGCCCGCCCGGCCCTCGTAGATGTTTCCGCACTTGTCGACGAGGAAGTTGTAGCCGATGTCCCGCCAGCCCATGCTCTTGACGTGGTAGCGGTAGATACCGCGAATGAGCGAGGCCGCTTGCGTACAGCTGTATCCGTTGCCGGACGCCGTGTGGTGGACGAAGGCCGCCTTGACCTTCTTCGTGTAGACGAACTTCCGCTCGCGCAGTCCCTCGTCGGCGCCCCAGCCGCGCCGGGTGACGATGCGCGGGCGCGGCCCGATGTACGGCTTCACCCGCTGCTGCCCCGTCAACTCCCCGGCACGCAGGGCGAAGAGCTCCTGTTCGGTCTGCTGCCGGTCCAGCGTCGGGATCTCGGTGGCGTCCGGGCCGTCGAGACCGGCGAGCTCGGCGTTGGCGGCGGAGGCGTCCAGCGCGGCGCGGGCCTCGGCGGGTTCTGCGGTGGGCGCCGGACGGGGGGCGGAGTGCGGGGCGGAGTAGGGCGCTGAACGGGGTGCGACGGCGCGCTGGGGTGCGCCCGCCGCGCTCTCCTGCCGGGCGGGCTCCGGCGCACTCTCCCCCGGGTCCACGAGTTCCAGACGCAGCCCCGTCGGAAGCGGGCCGGTCGTGGTCGCCGTACGGGAGCCGCGGGCCGTGTCCTCGGTCCTGCGGTCGGCCTCGGCGCGGACCCGTACCTCCACTCCGTCGGAGTCGCCCACCCACAGCGGTGCCGTGGCGCCGTGGACGCGGCCGGAGGTGCGCTCGGCCGTGCCGGGGTCGGCGGCGTCGTCGTTGTGGGTCTCCAGGTCCTGCCAGAGCGACCAGGTGTCGGTGCCGGCCGCTCGGGTGCGGACCTGGACACTGCCGTGCAGCACGGCGTCCGGGTCGTCCCAGATCACGCCCACGAGGGAGAAGTGCCGTACGTCCCGGCGGGGCAGGCCCTGTTCGGCGGCCGGGGCGAGGGTGCGGTCGCGGGCGGCGAGGGGCGCGAGGGGCAGCGACTGGGTGCCGCCGAGGGCTTCCGCGCCCGTGGCCGGTCTCACGGCTGCCGGGGACACCGGTCTCGCCGCGACGGCGGGCGAGGTGAGGGGCAGGGCGAGGGCGGCCGCGCAGGTGACGCCGATCGAGGAAGCAAGAAGTCCACGCATGTTCCCGATCCTGGACATAGTCATATAAATCTGTCCATCGGGGAACTGACGGACCGTCGGGTGCCGTTGCGCCGAACCGGTGGCCCCGCGCAGCGGTGTCCGACCGCGTGCCCGCGTACGCTTTCGCGGATGAACGCCACCGATCGCACCCCTGCCGACCTGCTGCGTTCCGCGCTCGCCGCGGATCCCGGCCGCCCCCTGGTGACCTTCTACGACGACGCCACGGGCGAACGTGTCGAATTGTCCGTGGCCACCTTCGCCAATTGGGTGGCCAAGACCTCGAACCTGCTCCAGGGCGACCTCGCCGTGGCGCCCGGCGACCGGGTGGCGCTGCTGCTGCCCGCGCACTGGCAGACGGCCGTGTGGTTGCTGGCCTGTGCGTCGGTGGGGGTGGTCGCGGACGTCGGCGGGGATCCGGCCGCGGCCGATGTGGTGGTGAGCGGGCCGGACACGCTGGAGGCGGCTCGGGCGTGTTCCGGGGAGCGCGTCGCGCTGGCGCTGCGGCCGCTGGGCGGGCGGTTCCCGCAGACGCCGGAGGGGTTCGTCGACTACGCCGTGGAGGTGCCGGGGCAGGGGGACCGGTTCGCGCCCTTCGCTCCGGTGGATCCGGACGAGCCCGCGTTGGTCGTCGCCGGGCGGGAGTTCAGCGGGGCGGAGGTCGTCGAGCGGGCCCGGGCGGAGGGGACCGGGGACCGGGTGCTGTCCGCTCTGCCGTACGACACGTGGGACGGGGTGTGCGCCGGGCTGTACGGGCCGCTCGCCACGGGAGGGTCCGTGGTGCTGTGCCGTCATCCGGAGCGGCTGAGCGAGGAGGCGCTCGCCCAGCGGATCGAGAGCGAGCGGGTCACGGCCACCCGTCGATGACCGGACGACCCCGTGCCGGGCGCGGGTCCGCCGCGGCTTGTCGCGTCCCGCGGCGGAGCCGCAGGTCGGCACAGCCCCGCGCCCGCCAGGCGGCGACGCTCACCCGCACGGACACGGACCAGTAACGGGCCACCCTCGCGCCTCCGATGACCGGACGACCCCATGCCGAGCGCGGGTCCGCCGCGGCTTGTCGCGTCCCGCGGCGGAGCCGCATTTAGGCACAGCCCCGCACCCGCCAGGCGGCGACGCTCACCCGCACGGACCAGTAACGGGCCACCCTCGCGTCCGGTTCACGCCATGGTCGTAGGTACAGATGCGTACGCCATGAGGGGTGGGCCGACTCGTGACCGACAGTGCTCGCCCCCTCGGGCCCGGCCTCGGGGCATCGGCCCACGGCGAAGGGCTCATACGGCGGCGCCGGCGGCGCCGGCTGGGCGGTGTCGGGCTCGGTGTCGGCGTGCTCGTCCTCGTCGCCGTCGGCACCGGGTGGGCCGTCTACGCCAAGCTCGACGGGAACATCACCGCGGACGACGCCGCCGCCGCGGAGCTCGCCCGGTACGAGAAGGACCGCCCGACCTCGCTGGTCAAGGGCGCGCAGAACATCCTGCTGATCGGGTCCGACTCGCGGTCGGGCGACGGCAACGGACAGTACGGGCGGGACTCGGGAACCGAGCGGTCGGACACCACGATCCTGTTGCATCTGGCCGCCGGGCGGCGCGCCGCGACGGCCGTGTCGCTGCCCCGGGACCTGATGGTGGACGTGCCGGCCTGCCTCGGGCGGGACGGGACCCGGAGCGAGCCCATGTTCGCGATGTTCAACTACGCCTTCCAGAAGGGCGGTTCGGCCTGCACGATCCGGACCGTCGAGAAACTCACGAACATTCGCGTGGACCACCACATGGTCGTCGACTTCCATGGGTTCAAGGACATGGTGGACGCCGTCGACGGGGTGGCGGTCTGCCTCGCCGAACCGATCGACGACAAGGCCGCCGAGCTGCGGCTTCCCGCGGGGCGGGTGACGCTGAACGGCGAGGAGGCGCTCGGCTATGTGCGCGCCCGCAAGTCCCTCGGCAACGGCAGCGACACCGACCGGATGGACCGCCAGCAGCGCTTTCTCGGGGCACTGGTCCACAAGGTGCAGAGCAATGACGTTCTGCTGAATCCGGTGAAGCTCTATCCCGTGCTGGACGCGGCGACTTCCTCGCTCACCACCGATCCCGGTCTGGCGAGCCTGCGCGGGCTGTACGAACTCGTGCGCGGCCTGCGGCACATCCCCACGGAGCGTGTTCAATTCCTTACCGTGCCGCGGGAGTCGTACGTCTACGACGCCAATCGTGATCAACTCGTGGAACCCGAGGCCCGGCGGCTTTTCGAACGGTTGCGCAAGGACGCGCCGGTGAAGGTGACGAAGAAAGCCCCAAAGGTTTCAGAACATTCTCACGACGAAGAACCCTATGGAGAAACTGAGAACGGCGGCGGGGTCCCCGCCTTCCGCGGTAACACGGCCGCCGAGGACACCTGCGGGTAAAGCATTCCCCAAGGTGTAACCGGTGTCCGAGCAAATGGGCGGATTGCCCGGTTGTAGGGGCGTGGAATTCGTCACCGCCGTAACCTGTCGGCGAATCGGACGGCTAGTGTGAGCGATCCGGTGCATCCGGCCGACGGAGGATTCAGCAACCGTGGACGCACAAGGCCGTGGGCGGGCGGGCGACATCGACCCCGCAGACCAGTGGGTACTCAACCCGCACACCGGTGAATACGAACTGCGACTGACCCCTTCCGCACCGCAGTCGGGTGTTCCCGGTCCCCGTAGATCCACACCCTCCCCGAGCAGGTCGGGCGTGCCCTCCGGTCGTACGGCCGCTCCCGTGGCCCCGGGCCGCGGCGTCCCGCCGCCGCGCAGGCGCCGGGGCGCTCCGCCCGAGGAGCCGCTGCCGGGGCGGCGCGGACGCCGGCCCGTCAAAAAGAAGTCCTCGGCGAAGAAGGCCCTGCTGTGGACCGGCGGCACGATGGCCTTCGTGCTGGTCGCGGCCGCGGGCGGCGGGTACCTCTACATCCGCCACCTCAACAGCAACATCGCCTCCGTCTCCGACGACGGCGCCAGCACCGGTGGCTTCCAGTCCGACAAAGCGATCAACATCCTGCTGATCGGCACGGACAAGCGCACCGGCAAGGGCAACGACAAATACGGCGACAAGGACAGCGTCGGGCACGCGGACACCACGATCCTGCTGCATGTCTCCAAGGACCGTACGAACGCGACCGCGCTCAGCATCCCGCGCGACCTGATCGTGGATGTGCCGGACTGCCCGACCACGCAGGAGGACGGCACCACCAAGGTCATCGCGGGCACGGACAACGTCCGCTTCAACACCAGCCTGGGCCAGGACGAACGCACCCCCAGCTGCACGGTGCGGACCGTGACCGAGCTCACCGGCATCCAGGCCGACAACTTCATGGTGGCCGACTTCAACGCGGTCAAGACGCTGACCACGGCGGTCGGCGGGGTCGAGGTCTGTCTCGGCAAGGACATCGACGACGAGGACTCCAAGCTCAAGCTGTCCAAGGGCAAGCACACCATCTCGGGTGAGGACGCCCTGGCGTTCGTGCGCACCCGGCACTCGGTCGGCTTCGGCGGTGACCTGAGCCGGATCGGGCTCCAGCAGCAGTTCCTGAGCGCGCTGGTGCGCAAGCTGAAGTCGAACGACACGCTCACCAACCCGGCGAAGATGCTGAAGCTGGCCGAGGCGGGCACCAAGGCGCTGACCGTCGACTCGCAGCTCGACAGCATCGGCAAGCTGAAGGACCTCGGCCTGGAGCTGGGCAAGCTGAACGTGAAGAACCTGACGTTCACCACCGTGCCGGTCGTCGACAACCCGGCGGAGAAGGTCAAGGCGACGGTCGTCCTCAACGACGCGACGGCCCCCACGGTCTTCGACATGATCAAGAACGACGTGTCGTTCACGGAGGTCAAGAAGAAGGCCGGCGCGTCCAAGAACGCCGCGGCTGCGGAGGCCGCGGCCCGGCTCAAGGGCACCAAGTCGGCCGCGTCCGAGGTACGGGTACGCATCCTCAACGGCGGTGCGGCGGCGGGCAGCGCGCAGGCCGAGCTGGTGTACCTCCAGAACGAGGAGGGCGTACTGAAGTCGGAGAACGCGGGCAACGCGGACGCGTCGCTGGCGAAGACGACCCTGGAGTACGCCCCCGACCAGGCCGACCAGGCACGCAGGCTGGCGGCCATCATGGGGCTGTCGGGTTCCGCGCTGAAGCCCGGCAAGAGCGTCACCAACTCCCAGGGCCTGCCCACCATGACCCTGACCCTGGGCAAGGACTTCAAGGGCGCCGGGGTGTCCTTCACCACGGCGACGAAGGCCCCGGAAGGGGTGCAGCAGTCCACGGCCGACAAGGTCGAGTGCGCCAAGTGAGAGCCCGCTCTGCGGTGACCTGAGGGGCCTGTCGTGCGTCTAACCAGTCGTACGGCAGGTCTTTCGTTCGTTCGGCGTGAGGGTGGGGAGACAGGGGATGGCGCACAGCGGTGTGCACGAGGAGGGGGCGCGGCCGGTTTCCCGGCCCGCTCCAGGTCCGCGGGAAACCGGCGGGGGCGGGGCCGGGAGCGGGGGCAGAAGGGACGGCGGCGGGCGGCACGGGCAGCGACGCGGCACGCGCAAGCACCGGGTGCTGCGATGGTCGGCGACCACGCTCGCGGTGCTGATACTCGGCACGGCCGGCGCCGGATACCTCTACTACCAGCATCTCAACGGCAACATCCGCAAGGGCGAGCGCAGCAGCGGTGACTCCAAGGCGCACAAGTCCGAGGCCAACGCGGCCGGGCAGACGCCGTTGAACATCCTGCTGATCGGCTCGGACAGCCGTAACTCCGACGAGAACGTGAAGCTCGGCGGCAGCCGGGACAACCGCGGCAACCCGCCGCTGGGCGACGTGCAGATGCTCATCCACCTCTCCGCGGACCGCAAGAGCGCGGCGATGGTGAGCATTCCGCGCGACACCCGGGTCGACATCCCCAAGTGCACGGACCCGGACACAGGGAAGACCTACCCGGCGACCACCGACATCATCAACACCTCCCTGGCCCGCGGTGGCGCCGGCTGCACCCTCGCCACCTGGCAGAACCTCACCGGTGTCTACATCGACCACTGGATGACGATCGACTTCTCGGGCGTGGTGCGGATGGCGGACGCCATCGGCGGTGTCTCCGTGTGCGTCAAGCAGAACGTGTGGGACCGGCCGACGGCCGCGGTGCCCGGCGGTTCCGGGCTGAAGCTGACGGCGGGCACGCACAAGGTCAAGGGCAAGCAGGCCCTTCAGTGGCTGCGCACCCGGCACGCCTGGGGCAGTGACCTGATGCGGGCCAGGGCCCAGCACATGTACCTGAACTCGATGATCCGCACGCTGAAGGGGCAGAACGTCTTCACCGACACCCCGCGGCTGATGGGCCTCGCGGAGGCGGCCACGAAGTCCCTCCAGGTGTCGGAGGAGATCGGCTCGGTCAAGGACCTGTACGACCTGGGCACGCAGCTCAAGTCGGTGCCGACGGACCGCATCACGTCGGTCACGATGCCCAACGTCCAGGACCCGGGGAACAAGGAGCACGTGATACCCGACGGCGCGAACGCGGACAAGCTGTGGGAGATGCTCCGCGACGACGTGGCCCTCGACAAGAACGGCAAGGCGTCCGCGGCCGGGAAGAAGACCGCCCGGCCCACGAAAGCCCCCTCCGCGCCGGACGACGAGATCGGGGTCCTCGTGCGGAACGCGACGGCGACCTCGACGCTGGGCCCGGTGGGCGGACGCGCCGGCACGATCGCCGAGGAGCTCGTGCGGAAAGGTTTCTCTCGGGCGTCCAAGGACGCGACGGCGGGGCTCTCCGAGGACCGGACCGTCGTGCGCTACCCGAGCGCCGATCTGGAGGGCGACGCCCAGCGCATCGCCAAGTCCCTCGGAATCCCCATGAGTTCGGTGAAGAAGTCGACCGACGTCTCCGGGGTGACCGTGGTCGTGGGCGCCGACTGGCGTACCGGGACCGCGTATCCGAAGCAGTCCGAGGCCAAGGCCGGCGATGTGCCCGGCAACGCGGACGCCATCAACGGCTCGGACACCGGGCAGTGCATGGAGGTGTACTCGGTCTACCGCTGGTAGCCGAACGGAACGTGCCCGGCGCCGAACGGAGGGGGCCGGGCGTACGTACCTGCTTACAGAATCGGCACGGGAACAACTCACGTCGCTCAAGGCCCGACCGGGCGGATAGTGTGAGCGATCCAGCGATCGCCGCGTGGCCCTGACGGAGGATTCGGACAACCGTGGACGCACAAGGCCGTGGGCGGGCGGACGACGTCGACCCCGCAGACCAGTGGGTGCTCAATCCGAACACCGGTGAGTACGAACTGCGACTGCCCCCTTCCGCACCGCAGTCGGCCGTCCCCGGCCCGCGTGGCTCCGCGCCCGCGCCGAGCCGGCCGGCAGCACCGCGGGGCCGTACGACCACCCCCGTGGCCCCCGGCCGGGGCGTCCCGCCGCCGCGGCGCCGGGGCGCGCCGCCCGAGGAGCCGCTGCCGGGGCGGCGCGGACGCCGGCCCGTCAAGAAGAAGTCCTCGGCGAAGAGGGCCCTCCTGTGGACCGGCGGCACGATGGCGTTCGTCCTGGTCGCCGGTGCCACGACGGGCTACTTCTACCTCAAGCACCTGGAAGGCAACGTCGGCACGACCGACGTCGGCGACGTGGCCGCGAGCAACTTCAGCAAGGACGAGGCCTTCGACATCCTCATCATCGGCACCGACAAGCGCACCGGTGAGGGCAACGAGGGCTACGGCGACGCGGGCAGCGTGGGCCACGCCGACACCAACATCCTGCTGCACGTCTCCAAGGACCGTACGAACGCGACCGCGCTGAGCATCCCGCGCGACCTGATCGTCGACATCCCGGACTGCCGGACCAAGCAGGAGGACGGCAGCGACACGGTCGTCCCAGGGCAGGAGGACGTCCGCTTCAACCGGAGCCTCGGCGAGCGCGGCCGGGACGCGGGCTGCACGATGCGCACGGTCGAGGCGGCCACCGGCATCAAGCCCGACCACTTCGTGATGGCCGACTTCAACGCGGTGAAGACCCTGACGACGGCGGTGGACGGAGTCGAGGTCTGTGTGGAGAAGGCCGTCGACGACAAGAAGTCGAAGCTCGTCCTGCCCGCGGGCACGTCGAAGGTGGAGGGCGAGCAGGCCCTCGCCTTCGTGCGCACCCGGCACGCCTTCGGCAACGAGGGCGACCTCGACCGGATCAAGGTGCAGCAGCAGTTCCTGGGCTCGCTGATGCGCAAGATGACCTCGGGCGACACCCTCACCAGCCCCACCAAGCTGCTGAAACTGGCGGAGGCCGCGACCAACGCGCTGACCGTCGACAAGGCGATCGGCAAGGTCGGCACGCTCAAGGACATCGCCCTGGAGCTGAAGAAGGTCCCGGCGAAGAACATCAGCTTCCTGACGATCCCGGTGGTCGACAACCCCGCCGAGCCGACCCCGGTGACGGTGATCATCGACGATTCGAGGGCTCCGCAGGTCTTCGAAGCGATCAACAACGACGTCTCGTTCACCGAGGTCAAGGCGCAGCAGAAGAAGGAGAAGGCGGAGGTCGCCGCCCGGCTCAAGGGCACCAAGTCCGCCGCCTCCGACGTACGGGTGCGCATCCTCAACGGCGGTGCGGCGGGCGGCAGCGCCCAGCGGCAGCTCTCCTACCTCCAGACCGAGGCGGGCGTGACCAAGTCCGAGAACGCGGGCAACGCCGACGCGGCGCTCGCGAAGACCACCCTGGAGTACGCCCCCGACCAGGCCGACCAGGCGCGTCGGCTGGCGGACATCATGGGGCTGTCCGGCGCGGCGCTGAAGCCCGGCAAGAGCGTCACCAACTCCCAGGGCCTGCCCACCATGACCCTCACCCTGGGCAAGGACTTCAAGGGCGCGGGTGTGAAGCTCAACTCGGCCACGGCGGCCGCACCGAACGTGGACAAGTCCACGGCGGACAAGGTGCAGTGCGCGAGCTGAGGCCCGCGGGAGACCACGCGGCGGCCCCCAGGTCCCGCACAGGTTCGTAGGGCAACCTCACGGGCCCGTCGTATGTCTAAGACGTGCGGCGGGTCCGTGGCATGGCCAGGGGTCCGGTGGGGTGGGTGGGAGGACGGGAACGTTGACAACGCAATACAGCGTGCAGGAAGCCGAGCCGGCGACGGAGGGGGACAGCGGGCACGGCAGCCGCAGGGCGCCGCGCAAGCACCGCTTGCTCAGATGGTCCTCGGCGACGCTCGCGGTGCTGATACTCGCGGTGGCCGGGACCGGCTACCTCTACTACCGGCACCTGAACGCCAACATCGAGCAGGACGACCTGAACCTGGGCGACAACAAGGTCGCCGAGCCGACGCCGAACGCCGCGGGCCAGACCCCGCTGAACATCCTGCTGATCGGCTCCGACGCCCGGGACAGCAAGGAGAACCAGGAACTCGGCGGCGCCAAGGAGACCTTCGGCTCCACTCCGCTCGCCGACGTGCAGATGCTGCTGCACCTGTCCGCCGACCGCAGCAACCTCTCGGTCGTCAGCATGCCGCGCGACACCCTCGTGAAGATCCCCAAGTGCACCGACCCGGACGACGGCAAGGTGTACGCGGCGAGCAACGGGCGGGTGATGACCAACCAGAGCCTCGGCCACGGCGGCCCGGGCTGCACGGTGGCCACCTGGCAGGAGCTCACCGGCATCCACATCGACCACTTCATGATGGTCGACTTCTCCGGCGTGGTGTCCATGGCAGACGCCATCGGCGGAGTGCCGGTCTGCGTGGACGCCAACATCCACTCGCGGGACAGCCAGGGGCACGGCTCCGGCCTGAAGCTGGAGAAGGGCACCACGTCCGTCAAGGGCGAGCAGGCCCTGCAGTGGCTACGCACCCGCTACGGCTTCGAGGACGGCAGCGACCTCGCCCGCGCCAAGGCCCAGCACATGTACCTCAACTCGATGGTCCGAGAGCTGCGCGCCAACGCCACCCTCAGCAGCCCGAACAAGCTGCGCAAACTCGCCGAGCAGGCCACGCGGGCCGTCACCGTCGACACCGGGCTCGGCACCGTGAAGAAGCTCTACGACCTCAGCAACGAACTGCGCAGGGTCGAGCCGGAGCGCATCACCATGACGACCATGCCGAACCGCTACGTCGGCGCCCGGGTGGAGCCCACCGAGGACGCCGAGCAGCTCTTCCGGCTGGTGCGCGAGGACATCGCGCTGGACGGCAAGGACGCGAAGAAGGCGACCGTGGAAAAGGCGGACGACACCTCCGCCGACCCGGCCGCCGCCAAGGACGAGATCGGGGTCCTGGTCCAGAACGGCACCCGCACCGACACCCTCGCCCCGGCCCGCGGACGCGCGAGCACGTTGGCCGGGCTGCTGGTGGAGAAGGGCTTCGCCCAGGCGGTCTCCGACCGTTCCGCGTCGCTGAGCGAGGCGACGACACTCGTGCGCTACCCGAGCGCGGAACTGGAGGGCGACGCCCGGGCGGTCGCCAAGTCCCTGGGCATCCCGACGAGTTCGGTGAAGAAGTCGACCGACGTCTCCGGGGTCACGCTCGTCGTGGGCGCCGACTGGCGCGAGGGTACGACGTACAAGGCGCCCAAGGAGGACGACACGACCCCGAAGACCGCGGAGGCCCTCAACGGCGCCGACGACACGGCCTGCATGCACGTCAACCCGGGCTTTACCTGGTGACGGGGGGGCGCCTCGGGGGCGCCCCCTTTCACGCCTCGGTCAGAACCGCGGGCCGCCGCGAGGCGATGACCCGCCTGGCGAGCGAGCGCGGGCTGGTCAGAAAGCCGTAGCCCCAGGACATGTGCATGGTGGCGAGGGCGACGGGGATCTGGAGCCGTGCCTTCAGCGGCAGCCCCTTGCCCGCGGGCAGCGAGCCGAGGACGATCGCCGCGAGGTAGCCGCCGGGGATCAGGAAGCCGAGCGGGGTCAGCGCGGCGCCGACCACGATCCCGGCCGCGATCGCGCAGACCGCGGCCGGCGGGGCGAGGTAGCGCAGGTTGATGGAGCCCTCGTGGTAGCGGGCGACGACGTGCCGCCAGCGGCCGTAGTCCTTGTACTGCTTGGCGAGGGCCTTCACGCTCGGCCTCGGGCGGTACGACACCCTCAGCTCGGGCGAGAACCAGATGAGCCCGCCCGCCTCACGGATCCGGAAGTTGAGCTCCCAGTCCTGGGCGCGGATGAACTCCTCGTTGTAGCCGCCCTGTTGCTCCAGGGCCTCGCGCCGGAACACCCCGAGGTACACGGTCTCGGCGGCCTGCGCCTGGCCGCCCGTGTGGAAGGCCGCGTTGCCGACACCGATCTTCGAGGTCATCGCGGCGGCGACCGCGTGCTCCCAGTCGTTCTCGCCCTCGGCGTGCATGATGCCGCCGACGTTCTGCGCGCCGGTCTCCTCCAGGAGCCGTACGGCGGTCGCGATGTAGTTCGGCGAGAGCATGCCGTGGCCGTCGACGCGGACGACGATCGGGTGCCGGGAGGCCTTGATCGCGGCGTTGAGGGCGGCGGGGGTGCGGCCGACGGGATTGGGGACGGTGTGCACGCGCGCGTCTTCGGCGACGAGCTCGGCGGCGATCTCGTCCGTGCGGTCCGTGGAGGGACCGAGGGCGAGCACGACCTCCATCTCGCCGGCGTACTCCTGCGCGAGGATCGCTTGGACGGCTCCGCGCAGATGCCGTTCCTCGTTCAGGACGGGCATGATCACAGACACAGCGGGGGGCCGCACGTCGGGCTTGGCGTTCATAGGGGGCTCACGTTACCGCGAACGGGGGACACCATCGCGCCCCGCCCGGGGCGGTGCCGGTCGTCGCAGATCGTATGGGCCTACGGTGCTCAAGATCCCTCGTTCGGCTGTTCCTCGCGGAGGTGTCCCCCCATGCCCGCCACGTCTCCCCGGCCCTCCGCCGCCCGGCCCCGCCCCCCGCAGCGCCGGCCGGCCCGGCCCCCCGTGCGGCGCAAGCGGCCCCGCTGGGCCATGCGGGCGGCGACCACGCTGTCCGTCGTCGTGCTCGCCTCCGCCGGGATCGGGCACGCGGTGATGACCAGCCTCGACGCGGACATCACGCGCGTGGACCCCTTCAAGGACATGAAGAACCGGCCGCGCGCCGGACACGGCATGAACGTGCTGCTGGTCGGCACCGACGGCCGCGACAAGATCACCGAGGCGGAGCGGCGGAAGTACCGGCTGGGCGGGGCGCCCTGCCACTGCACCGACACGATCATGATCGTGCACATCTCGGAGGACCGGGAGCGGGCGAGCGTGGTGAGCCTGCCGCGTGACTCGTACGCGATGACTCCGGAGCACGTCGACGGGACCACCGGGGAGCGGCACCACGGACACCCCATCAAGATCAACGCGGCGTACGCGGAGGGCGGGCCCCCGCTGACCGTACGGACCGTCGAAGGCATGACCCACGTGAAGATCGACCACTATCTGGAGGTCGACTTCACCAGCTTCATGAGGACCGTGGACGTCCTCGGCGGGGTCGAGATCTGCAACGCCGAACCGCTGAAGGACACGTACACCGGCCTCGACCTGGCGGCCGGCCGGCACCGGCTGCTGGGCGGACAGGCACTGCAGTACGTCCGCTCCCGGCACGCCGACGGCTCCTCCGACCTCGGCCGGATGAAGCGGCAGCAGCGCTTCCTCGCGGCGCTGATCGAGCGGGCCACCTCCTCCGGCGTGCTGTTGAACCCGATGAAGTTCCGCGATGTGGCCCGGGCCGTCCTCGGCTCCGTACGCGCCGACAAGGGCTTCGGCACGGACGAACTGCTCGACCTGGGCCGGGCGATGCGCAACTTCTCCCCCTCCTCGTCGGAGTTCACGACCGTGCCGATCGGGCAGATGGGATACGCCGTCAAGGGCGTGGGCTCGACCCTGAAATGGGACCCGGTGAAGTCGGCGCGGCTCTTCCAGTCCCTGCGCGAGGACCAGCCGCTGGCCGCGCACAAGCCGAAGGACAAGGCGCTGCTGGTCCCAGTGTCCCCGCAGCAGATCCGCGTCCAGGTGGAGAACGGCACGGCGACCGGCGGACTCGGCAAGCGGGTGGACGCGGCGCTGGCGTCGACGGGCTTCCGTACGACGGGGATCCCGGCGAACTCGGCCGACCGCACCCTGAAGCGCACGGTCATCACCTACGACCCCCGCTGGGACCGCTCGGCCCGCTCCCTGGCCGCGGCCCTGCCCGGGAGCGAGCTGCGGGCGGTGAACGGGCAGGGCGCCGTGCTGAAGGTGCTGGCGGGCGCGGACTTCGAGCGGGTACGGAAGGTACGCGCCGAGGACGAGCTCCAGGGGGAGTTCGGAGTGGTGACGGGGGACGAGGTGGGGTGCGTGTAGGAGAAAGCCGGGCCGGACAGGGCCAGGTGCACGCAGGGGAAACAGGGTGACGCCGGTCACCCGGCCGGCACAGGATGGCGGCCGTGACCGCCGCCCTCCGCATCGCCGACTACGACCCCGACTGGCCCCGGCAGGCCGCCGCCGCGATCGACGCCCTCCGCTCGGGGGCGCCCGGACTGTTCCCGGAGATCGAGCACATCGGGTCCACCTCCGTGCCGGGACTCGCGGCGAAGCCCGTCATCGACCTGATGGCCGCCGTCCGTGACCGCTCTCACACACCGGCCCACGACGCCCCGCTGGCCGGTCTCGGCTTCCGCCCGCACGTCAACGGGATGACCGACCGGCTGCTGTACGTCCGCGCCCCCGACGGTGTCCGCACCCACATCCTGCACGTCGTGACACGGGACAGTCGGCCAGGCCGGAATCAGCGGCTCCTGCGGGACCACCTGCGCACCCACCCGCAGGACGCGGCGCGGTACGGCGAGCTCAAGCGGGCGATCGTGGCCTCCGGTACGGCACCGGGGGCGTACGCACGGGCGAAGACGGCCCTCGTGCAGGAGCTCACCGACCGGGCCCGCGCGGAGCGGGGGCTGCCGCCGGAGCCGGTGTGGGAGAAGGAGTGAGTGGGTGCAGGAGGAGGAGTGAGCGGGCTCAGTCCTCGAAGCCCTCGGCGGCCCGCTTCTCGCGCAGCTCCATGATCGCCCGGCGCCGCGCGAGGCGGTGCGTGCGGCGGATCTGGGCCTCCTGGTAGCGGCGCTCGTCCCGTTCCGTCTCCGGGTGCACCGGAGGGACCCGGCGGGGCTTGCCGTCGGCGTCGACCGCGGCGAAGACGAGGTAGGCGGAACCGACCTGGGTGGCGGGCGTGGACTCGTTCCAGCGCTCGGCGAGGACCCGCACACCGACCTCCATCGAGGTCCGGCCGGTCCAGTTGACCTGCGCCTTCACATGGACGAGGTCACCCACCCGGACCGGCTCCAGGAACGCCATCTCGTCCATGGAGGCGGTCACCGCGGGCCCGCCGCTGTGCCGTCCGGCCACCGCGCCCGCCGCGTCGTCGACCAGCTTCATGATCACGCCACCGTGCACCGTCCCGAGAAGGTTGGTGTCGGCCTGGGTCATGATGTGGCTCAGCGTGGTGCGGGACGCCGAGGTGGGCTTGCCCGGGATCTCCGCGGTCCCCGGATCGGCGGCGGTGGTGGCCTGGTCTGTCATGGCCCCCACCCTATGCCGATGACAATCCGGGAATTTGTGTCAGCTTCGCAACAGCGCTGCCCTGATTTTCCGACGACCCTTGTAAAGGGCACAGCCGGTACCTGCACACTGGGCCCCATGAACGATTGGCCCGAGGGATGGTCCGGCGACGACCGCGACCGGTACGGACGCGGCAGCGCGAGCGCACGACCCGAGAGCGCCCGCGTCATGCGGCAGGTCCGCCGTGGACAGGGGGCGCCCGGGCAGGGGGCCTACGGCCGCCAGGGTCCGTCCGCGCCGCCGTACGGCAACGGTGTGCCGCAGCAGCCGTCGTACGTGGACGGCCAGGGCTACGGCGGTGACTACGACAGCGGCTACAACACCGGCCAGGTCTACGGCAGCCCCGGCGGCGGTGGCTACGACGGCCCCGGCGACCCGGGCGGCGGCCGCGGTCCGCGCCCCGCGCCGAACTGGCGCAAGCGGATCAAGTGGACCGCGATCGTCGTGATCACCGGGCTGGTCGTGACGACCGTCTCCACCTACTTCTGGGCCGACTCCAAGCTCAACCGCGAGGTCGACCTGTCCAAGGTCATCGACCGGCCGGACCAGGGCGACGGCACCAACTACCTGATCGTCGGCTCCGACAGCCGCGCCGGCCTCTCCTCGGAGCAGAAGAAGCAGCTGCACACCGGCTCCGCCGAGGGCAAGCGCACCGACTCGATGATGATCCTGCACACCGGCGGCAACGGCGACACGCTGATCTCGCTGCCGCGCGACTCGGACGTGGAGATCCCGACCTTCGTGGGCTCCGAGTCCGGCAAGACCTACAAGGGCACGGGCCGGCACGTGAAGCTGAACGCCGCGTACGCCGAGGACGGGCCCGAGCTGCTGGTCCGGACCGTCGAGTTCAACACCGGGCTGCGCATCGACCACTACGTCGAGATCGGCTTCGCCGGCTTCGCGAGCATCGTGGACGCGGTCGGCGGGGTCGAGATCGACATCGACAAGGGGTTCAAGGACAAGTACTCCGGCGCCGACTTCGCCGCGGGCAAGCAGAAGCTGAACGGCGACCAGGCGCTCGCCTTCGTCCGCACCCGGCACGCGTTCGCCGCGTCCGACCTGCAGCGCACCAAGAACCAGCAGAAGTTCCTCGCGGCGCTCGCCCATCAGGTGGCCACCCCGGGCACGGTCCTGAACCCCTTCAAGCTCTACCCGACGCTCGGCGCGGGCCTGGACTCGCTCATCGTCGACAAGGACATGGGCCTGTACGACCTGGGGTCCATGTTCTTCGCGATGAAGGGCGTCAACGGCGGCGACGGCACCTCCCTGAACATGCCGATCTCCGGGTCCACCGGAGGCAACCTCGTCTGGGACAAGACGAAGGTGAAGCAACTGGTGCAGGAGCTGAACAACGACGAGAAGGTCACCGTCTCGGGCAACTGAGCACGGCGGAGGCCGGTTCGGCACCGCGGAGGACGACAGGAAGGGCCGGTCCGGCGGGACCGGCCCTTCGTCGTGCCCGGCCGGCCTACGGCCGCCGCCCCGAGCCGAGCAGCGCGAGGTGCGGCAGCGCCAACCGGCCGTCCCCCGCGACGAATTCGGCGCTCAGCCGCTCGTACTCCCGCCGGATCCGTACGACGGTCTCCGGGTCCTGCGAGGTGACGACCAGCCCGACGGTGGCGACACCGCCCGCGGCACCGCTCCACCACTCCTCGACACCGGCCCGGTGGTCCCAGGCGAGTTCGGACGCCTCCGCCGCGATGAACCAGGCCCCGCCGAGCAGTTCGGCGAGACCGTCCGCCGTACGCGCCCAGTCCACGTCGTGAGGGCGATCCGGCCGCCGGGACGCAGCAGGCGGTGGAGTTCGGCGAGGGCAGATCGGGGCCGGCCGAACTGGTTCAGGACGAAGTTGCCGAGTACGGCGTCGAACTCGACGTCAGAGTAAGGGAGTTCGGGAAGCACACCGGTGCGCGCGTCGAGCCCGCGGGCCCGGCCGCCGCGGCCGCCGTACCGGTGCCGGTTCCGACATCGAGGACGCGCGTCCCCGCCCCGACTCCGGCCGCGTCCAGCAGGGCCTCCACGGGGTGGGCACAACCGCGCGAAACTGCCGGCGTGGGCCTCGGTGCGGCCCTTCCACATCGCGCGCTCGGCGGCGTCGAAGGCCTCCGTCCCGTTCGCGCGTGTCATGGGCCCCAGCCTGCCCCACCCGTGGCCGAAGGCGCCTCGGCGGGTGCCTCCGGCCACGCTCGGGCGGGGAGCGTCACATCGCCATGCCCGCCATCGCCCGGCAGGTCTCCGCACAGCGGCGACACGCCTGCGCGCAGCGCATCATCTGGGGATCGTCCGGCATGGACATACACGCCTCGGCGCACATCTCGCACGCCCTGGCACACATCGCGCACATCTCCGCCGACAGCGGCGAGCGGCGCATCATCATGTCCGCGCACATGCGGGTCATGTCGGCGCAGTCGATGAGCGCACGCATGATCTGCATCTGGGCCTGGCCGCCCATCTGCATACAGGAGCTCATGGTCTCCTCGCACACGCTGTGGCACTCCATGCACGCCGCCACGCAGTCCTGCATCTCCTTGCTCATCGCGGACATGCTCTCGGCCTGGGTCATTGCTCCTCCTGGGGACTGCGGGAGCCCGGGGCGGGCCCCGTGCCCTTCCGTCCTACGCCCCTCCCCCGCTGGGCGCCATCGGGCGGACGCGAACAATCCGCCCCGAAACACCCCACCCGCGATACGACAAAAGCCCCCGGAACACTCCGGGGGCTCGGTCGGGCCGGTCGGGCCGACTACGGCAGGTTGCGCGCCATGACGATCCGCTGGACCTGGTTCGTACCCTCGTAGATCTGCGTGATCTTCGCGTCGCGCATCATCCGCTCGACCGGGTAGTCACGGGTGTAGCCGTACCCGCCCAGCAGCTGGACCGCGTCCGTGGTGACCTCCATGGCCACGTCCGAGGCGAAGCACTTGGCCGCGGCGCCCTGGAAGGTGAGGTCCTTGTCGAGGCGCTCCGAGGCGGCCGCGGCCTGGTAGGTCAGGGCGCGGGCGGCGGAGATCTTCATGGCCATGTCGGCGAGCATGAACTGGATGCCCTGGAAGTCGGCGATGGCCTTGCCGAACTGCTTGCGCTCCTGGACGTAGCCCTTGGCGTAGTCGAGGGCGCCCTGGGCGACACCGAGGGCCTGGGCGGCGATGGTGATGCGGGTGTGGTCCAGGGTCTTCATCGCCGTGGCGAAGCCGGTGCCCTCGTCGCCGATCATGCGGTCGGCCGGGATGCGGACGTTGTCCAGGTAGACCTCGCGTGTGGGCGAGCCCTTGATGCCGAGCTTCTTCTCGGGGGCGCCGAAGGAGACGCCCTCGTCGGACTTCTCGACGACGAAGGCGGAGATGCCCTTCGAGCGCTTCGAGGGGTCCGTCACGGCCATCACCGTGTAGTACTCGGACTCGCCGGCGTTGGTGATCCAGCGCTTCACGCCGTTGAGGACCCAGTAATCGCCGTCGCGGACCGCCTTGGTCTTCATGCCGGCCGCGTCGGAACCGGCGTCCGGCTCGGAGAGGGCGTACGAGAACATCACGTCGCCCTTGGCGAGCGGGGTCATGTACTTCTTCTTCAGCTCGTCCGAGCCGGAGAGGATCACCGGGAGCGAGCCCAGCTTGTTCACCGCGGGGATCAGGGAGGAGGACACGCAGACGCGTGCGACCTCCTCGATGACGATCACCGTGGCCAGCGCGTCGGCGCCCGCGCCGCCGTACTCCTCGGAGACGTGCACGGCATGCAGGTCGTTGGCCACCAGCGCGTCCAGCGCCTCGCGCGGGAAGCGGGCCTCCTCGTCGACCGCGGCGGCGTACGGCGCGATCTTCGCCTCCGCCAGCGAGCGGATGGCGTCCCGGAGCATGTCGTGCTCCTCGGACGGGCGGTACAGGTCGAAGTCAGCCGTTCCGGCCAAGGTCTCTCACGCTCCAAGGACGCTGTGATGCCTGTGCTAATTACCGTTAAGTAACTCAAATTTTAGGGCCCGGCCCACGGGACGGATACGTGAGCTTGGCGACAGCGGGAAAACTGCCCGTCACACCCTCCGACTATGCTCGGGCGCGCACTGGCCCGTCCCTCTTTCTGGAGTCTCCATGGCCCTCAAGATCACCGTGATCGGCACCGGCTACCTCGGCGCCACCCACGCCGCGGCCATGGCCGAGCTCGGTTTCGAGGTGCTGGGGCTCGACGTGGTGCCCGAGAAGATCGAGATGCTCCAGCGGGGCCAGGTCCCGATGTACGAGCCAGGCCTGGAGGAGCTGCTGCGCAAGCATGTCGCCGGGATCGAGGGCTCCACGGGCCGGCTGCGCTTCACCATGGACTGGGAAGAGGCCGGCGCCTTCGGTGACGTGCACTTCGTCTGCGTGAACACTCCGCAGCGGCACGGCGAGTACGCCTGCGACATGTCGTACGTCGACTCGGCGTTCGCCTCCCTCGCCCCGCACCTGACCCGTCCGGCGCTCGTCGTCGGCAAGTCGACGGTGCCCGTGGGCTCCGCCGACCGGCTGGCCCGCTATCTGGCCGACCACTCCCCCGCGGGCGCCGACGCCGAGCTGGCCTGGAACCCGGAGTTCCTGCGCGAGGGCTTCGCCGTGGACGACACGCTGCACCCGGACCGGATCGTCGTCGGCGTGCGCAGCGAGCGCACGGAGAAGCTGCTGCGCGAGGTGTACGCGACACCGCTCGGCGAGGGCACGCCGTTCGTGGTGACCGACTTCCCGACCGCGGAGCTGGTGAAGACCTCCGCGAACTCCTTCCTGGCCACGAAGATCTCCTTCATCAACGCGATGGCGGAGATGTGCGAGGCCTCCGGCGGCGATGTCGCCAAGCTCGCCGAGGCCATCGGGTACGACGACCGGATCGGGAAGAAGTTCCTGCGGGCCGGGATCGGCTTCGGCGGCGGCTGTCTGCCCAAGGACATCCGTGCCTTCATGGCCCGTGCGGGTGAGCTCGGCGCGGACCAGGCGCTGACCTTCCTGCGCGAGATCGACTCGATCAACATGCGCCAGCGCGGGCAGATGGTGGAGCTGGCCCGGCAGATACTGGGCGGCGGGCCGTTCCTCGGCAAGCGGGTCGCGGTGCTCGGCGCCACCTTCAAGCCCGACTCGGACGACGTCCGGGACTCGCCCGCGCTGAACGTCGCCGGGCAGATACACCTCCAGGGCGGCCAGGTCACGGTCTACGACCCGAAGGGCATGGACAACGCCCGCCGCCTGTTCCCCACCCTCGGCTACGCCGACACCGCCGTGGACGCGGTCCGGAGCGCCGACGTCGTACTCCACCTCACGGAGTGGCGGGAGTTCCGCGAACTGGACCCGGCCGCCCTCGGCGAGGTCGCGGCGGCGAAGGTCGTCCTCGACGGCCGCAACGCCCTGGACCCGGAGCTGTGGCGGAAGGCGGGCTGGACGTACCGGGCGATGGGGCGGCCGACGGCCTGAGCGGAGGCCGTGGCGGTGGCGGCAGGGGCGGGGCCTCACCGGGCCCCGGCGGCCGCATGACGGAGGCTCAGGACAGCCGTTCGGCTGCCGTGCCCTGGGCGACCGTGCTGTCGTCCTCGCCGTCCAGGCCCGGAGTCGTAGCGGTGGGCGCGCACCCCGTCCCGCCAGAGCTCCAACTCCGGCCGGTCATCGTCGTACAGCCTGGCATATGCCGCCTCCCCGGAATCACCAACACGAGTTCGATTTGCATTCGAGCACGGCGGTGAATTGACCGTTCTCACAGACCACACCCCCATAAAGGAGAGGTAGGCAACGATCGGTTAACCGGTGCGTAGTCAAGCGGAATCCGCCCTCCACTCCACTGTTCGTCATCGCCGGACTCTTCGACCGGGTTGATGCGAGCATGTCAGGAGTGAATCATGCCCCTGTTTCGCGGGGTGGAGTGGCCGCGTGATCATCGCGACGAGCTGGTCGCCGGGGCGCTCGTCGCCGCGGTGGTGATCGTGCTGGGGTACGCCTCGGGCATCGGTGCCCCCGCCGCTTCCGGGGCGGCCGAGGCCGCACTTTCCCCGGCCTCGCCGCCCGCGGCCACGGCACCGGAGGCGACCGCGCCGGGTGCCGGTCAAGTCCCCGCCGACTCCGGCGAGTTGCCGGCCTACGGCGGGGCCGGCTCCGACCTGGGATACGGCGGGACCGGGTCGGACATCGGATACGGCGATGCCGGGGGCGTCGTGACCGGTACCGGCCCCGTCGACGGGAGCGGCGGGCAAGGCGGCGGCAGTCACACCGGGCACGCGAGCTCGCCCCCCGCGGGCACGCCCACCCCCGCTCCCACTCCCACCCCGTCCCCCTCGGCCACTTGCCGGGACGGCGAGGTCACCCTTGTGCAACCGCTGCTCGTCGGCCTCACCGAGCCCGCCCTCGGTCTCCTGGGCGGTGCGACCGCGTCCCCCTCGCCGACGCCCTCTCCCTCGCCCTGCGTCGGCCTCGCCCCCGTCTCCGGCCTGCTCGGCGGGGTCCTCGCCGGCTCCCCCTCCGCCTCCCCGCGGCCGGGGGCGACGCCATGAGGCCACTGCTCGTCCTCGCCGCTTTCCTCTGCGCCCTCCTCGGCGCCGCCCAACCCGCTTCCGCGCACACCGAGTTGGTGAGCTCCTCCCCCAAGGACGGGGCCACGCCCGCGAAGGCTCCCGACCACCTCACCCTCACCTTCGACGAGGCCGTCGACCTGGCCGACGTACGGGTGCTGACGGTGGACGGGGACCGGCTGCCGGTGGCCCGTCCGCCGAGGGGAACGGCGAAGGGAACGGCGGAGAGCAACGTCGTGCGGGTCGCGCTCGGCAGCCCTGCGGACGGGAGGTTCGCGGTGGTGTGGTCCGTCGTGGACGAGGAGGACGGACACGCCTCCTCCGGGCGGATCGCCTTCGCCGTCGGGGCGGCCCCCGCCAGGACCGGCGGCGACGAGGCCCGGGCCGCCGCTCCCGCACCGTCCCCCTCGGTGCGCAAGGGCCTCGTCGCCGTCCGCTGGGCCGGATACCTCGCGCTGGCCCTGTTCGTCGGCGGGCTCGCGTTCGTCGCGCTGCTGTGGCCGGGCGGGGCCTACGAGCCGCGGGCCCGGGCGCTGCTCGGGCTGGCCTGGACGGGCGGACTGCTGGCGACCGTGGCGGCCGTGGGACTGCAGGGCGCGTACGCCTCGCTCGGCGGCCTGCGGGACGCCCTGCGCCCGGCGACCTACGCGGACGTCCTGGCCACCGAACCCGGCGTCGTGCTCGCCGCACGCGGCCTGATGTGGGTGCTCGCGGCCGTGGTGCTCGCCGCGCTACTCCAGGGCGCCGCGCGCTCGCCGGGCTGGCGGGTGGGCGCGCTCGCGGTGGCCTTCGGGCTGCTGCGCACGACCGGCATGACGGGCCACAACTCCGAGGGCGGTGAGCCCACTTGGGGCGCGGTCGCCGACTTCGTGCACCTTCTCGGGGCCGCGCTGTGGATCGGCGGGCTCGCCATGCTCGCGCTGGCGGTGCTGCCGCGTCGGCGGCCCGCGGAGCTGGCCGAGGTGGTGCCGGGCTACGCGCGGCTCGCGGCGCTGAGCGTCACGGGCATCGTCGGCGCCGGGCTGGTGCTCGCGTGGCAGGTGGTGGGGTCGTTCGACGGCCTTCTGCACACCTCCTACGGGCATCTGCTGCTCGTCAAGACAGCCGTCCTCGGGTGCGTCCTGCTCGCCGCGTACGCGAGCCGCCAGTGGGTGCGCACCCGTCTCGATCTCGCCGTGCTGCTGCGCGGCGACGCCGCCACCGTGCGGCCCTTCGGTTACTCGGTCGCGGCCGAGACGGGGCTGGTCCTCGTCGTGCTCGCCGTGACGAGTCTGCTGGTCACGGCCGATCCCGGCCGCTGAACACCCGCAAAAGCAAAAGGAGTTGCAGTGAGAAGCAAAGACGAGACCGGTGGCCGGCGAAGCAAGTCGCCGACCGGGAACCGGTCCCTGCTGTTCGCCGGCCTCGGCGCGGCCCTCGCCGCCGTGCTCAGTCTCGGGCTGCTGAGCGCGGCCACGGGTTCCACGGCGGCCTCGCAGCAGGCCGCGGGCGCGGCTCAGGCGCCCGCTGCCGCCGCTGCCGCCGCTGCCGCCATGAAGGCCGCCGCCGCCCCCGACTACCAAGTCGACATCACGGGTTACAAGTTCGGCGACGGCAAGCAGCTCGTGGTCGAGGTGGGCCAGACGGTCCGGTGGACCAACCACGACAGCGCGCCGCACACGGTGACCACGACCAAGGCCCCGGTGGCCTTCGACTCGGGGACGCTGAAGAAGGGCGACTCGTGGTCGTACACCTTCAGCAAGGTCGGCACCTACGAGTACTACTGCGCGGTGCACCCGGACATGGTGTCGTCCGTGAAGGTGGTGGCGGCCTCCGGCGGCGGCACCACCCCCATGCCGACCCCGACGGCGACCCCGACGACGGGTCCCACGGCCACGCCGACGGCGACCCCCACGCCGACCGGCATGCCGATGCCGACCTCAACGCCGACGGCCACGCCCACCAGCGGCGGTGGCGGCGAGCAGTGCACGAGCATCCGCAATGAGCTCCTGCCGATCCTCCAGCACCTCTACGCGGCCCACCTGGAGGAGTCGCCCGGCCGGCAGGTGCAGGACGCGCTGTCGCTGGACTCGTACATCAAGATGCACACGGTGTGGATCGCGAGCATCCTCAAGCCGGCCGTCAACGACGGCGGGACGGTGCTCGACAGCACGCTGAGCGTGCTGCTGGCCCACATCAACTCCGCGCACCTGGAGGAGTCGCTCGGACAGCAGGTCACCGATCTGCTGAACCCCGACGCCTACGTGAAGATGCACACCGTCTGGGCCGAGCACCTGCTCGCTCCCACCACGGACTTCCTCACCACCAGCTGCTGACACATGGGTGGACGCCGTTCCGGCCGGGGCTCAGCCGGCCGGAACGGCGTCCACGGTCATTCTCCACACCCCCACCACATTTCGGGAACCGCTTTCCAAGGAGTTCGGGATGACAACCGTCACCCTGCCCACCGTTCCTCCGCCCCGCCGGCTCACCGTGGCCCCCGGCCGCTCGCTCGCCGAACTCACCGCCTGGTACGGGCCTTTGCCGGTACGGCGGCGGCGGATACCCCTCGCCGGAGCGTCGCTGGAGACGTCCCCGGACGCCCCTCACCCCGCGTTCCGTTTCGAGTTCGACCACGGCGAGCTGCGGGCCCAGCTCACCTCCGAGCGGGTCGAGGACCTGCCCGGCGACCGCCTCCAGCTCACCGCCGACCTCGTCCTCGACGACGTCGCCTTCCCTGTCCTCCTGCGGATGCGTGTGCTCGACCGCGCCGAGGACCGGATGCTCGTCGTGGGCACGGCCCGGCTGTCCTACCGGCTGCTGCGCCGGGCCACCGGATTCCGGCTGCCGTGGCGGCTGCCGGCCACGTGTCTTCGGCTGCTCGTCGCGGCGGAGTTCGCATGAGGGGGCTGCTGCGGGCCGCGGCGGCGCTCGCCCTCCTCGCCATGTGGCTGCTGCCGTCGGGACAGGCGTCCGCGGCGGGCTACTCGGTGGCCATGAAGGGGTACGCCTTCTCGCCGGCGTCCTTGAGCGTGCCCGCCGGTTCCACGGTGACGTGGACCAACTACGACACGGCCCCGCACGACGTGAAGACCACCTCCGGCCCGCTCTCGATCCACTCCCCCATGCTGAACAAGGGCCAGAGCTGGAGCTTCACCTTCGCCACGGCCGGTTCCTACGGCTACGTCTGCACGGTCCACCCGGACATGACGGCGGGGATCACGGTCCGGGCGGCACCGGCACCGGCTCCTGCCAGGACCTCGGCGGCACCGAGAGAGCACACGCACACGACACCGGCCCGGACCCCGTCCCGTACCGCGCACTCGGCACCGGCGATGACGATGCCGTCCGCGTCGCCATCGCCCACGGCATCCGAGGCGGCCGTACCGCAGACGGCACCGCAGGCGGCACCCCAGGCGACACAGCAGCCCGTGACCCAGACGGCAGCCTCGACGGGCCGCCCCCTGGACCCCCTGCTGCTCCTGGCCGGCCTGGTGGCCGGGGTGGCGGTCCTGTGCCTCCTGCTGGTCGGCTCAAGGACGTCCCAGGCGCAGAGGGAGGAATCCTGACGACACCGCTCACCCCTTGGCCCGGTAGCGCCGCATCTTCGCCCGCGCCCCGCACACCTGCATAGAGCACCACCGCCCCCGCCCCGCCGGACTCCGGTCGTAGTACGCCCAGTGGCAGTCCACGGCCTCACAGGCCTTCAGGCGGATCCACGTCCCCGCGACCAGCGACTCGGCGACGGCGGCGGCGACGCGGGAGAGCAGGGTCCGGGCGTCGGCGGGGGCGAGGGCGGCAGAGCCGTCCACCGCGGCCACGGTCAGCACCAGGGGCGCCGCCGCCAGCAACTCCCCCAGCGGTGTCACCGCCCGGTGCGGCGGATGCCCGGCGTGCGCCAGCAGAGCGACCCGCAGCGACTCCCTCAGCTCACGCGCCTGCGCCAGCTCCCCCTCGGTGATCCCGAACCGCGCCCGGCCCTCCGCCGTGCCCAGCGAATCGGCGCCCGACTCCAGGTCCACCGTGTTGACCAGGGACTCGACCAGGGCCAGCCCCCCGGGCGCGGGCGATCGCTCACTCATGGCTGCACGCTACCTAGCTAGGGAATTCCCTTGCGACGTTACCTCCGATGCGGGAGCATGCGGTAACCGTTACTGGTTACCCGCCTCTACAGGTAACCCCGCTTCAAGGAGGAAGCATGGCCGTCGCCGCACTCGGAGCCGTCGTACTGGACTGTCCGGACCCCGCCGCGCTCGCCGGTTTCTACGCCGGTGTCCTCGGCGGCACCGTCGAGGGTGAGGGGGACTGGGTCGACCTGAAGACCCCTGACGGACCGGCGCTGGCCTTCCAGGCCGCCCCCGGTTTCGTACCGCCGAAGTGGCCCGCCCCCGACGCCTCGCAGCAGTTCCACCTGGACCTGAGCGTCCCGGACCTGGACGCGGCCGAGAAGGAGGTGCTGGCGCTCGGGGCGAAGCCGCTGGACGCCGAGGACCGCTCCCGCACCTTCCGTGTGTACGCGGACCCTGCGGGGCACCCGTTCTGCCTCTGCGCCTGCTGACCCGCCGGTCGAACCAGGAGGACCTCTCGTGACCGTCGCACGTTTCCGTTCCGTCGTGATCGACTGCCCCGACCCCCGTACGCTCGCCCGTTTCTACGCCGGGATCGTGGGCGGCACCCCGGAGGACGACGATCCGGACTGGGTGGTCCTGCGCGTCCCCGCCGGTCCCCGGCTGGCCTTCCAGAGCGCCCCGGGGCTCACTCCGCCCGAGTGGCCGCGGGCGGACCGCAACTCCCAGCAGTTCCACCTCGACTTCGACGGCGGGACCACGTGGGAGGAGATCGACGCGGCCGAGGCCAAGGTGCTGGAGCTGGGCGCGCGGCTGCTGCACGCCGAGGACAAGGAGGACTTCCGGGTCTACGCGGACCCGGCGGGCCACCCCTTCTGCCTGTGCCGGATCGACCCGCTGTAGCGCCGACCGGCGGCCGGCCACCGACTCCGACGTGACGCCCGTGCCGGGGTGTCTCGTACGGCGACGCGGGCCATCCGCCCGGCCGTCACACATCGCCGCCGGACCGGTCCGCACCGCGCCGCCGGTCGGTGGTGGGGCCCGGCTATCCGTCGAGGTCGGCGATCTTCGCCGTGGACGGCTCGCGCCGCTGCTGCGCCGCCCGTGCGGTGAAGTCGGACTCGCGCAGCATCCGCTGGACATTGCCCCAGGTCAGCAGCGCGAGGTCGGCCTCGTCCCAGCCCCGGCGCAGCAGCTCGGCGACGAGGTGCGGGTAGCAGGAGGCGTCGCCCAGCTCCTGCGGGTGCGCGGTGCCGGCGTCGTAGGTGCCGGACAGGCCCACGCACTCGGCGCCCGCGACCGCGCGCACATGGTCGAGGTGGTCGGCGACGTCCCGGACCGTCGGGCCGGTCTGCTCGGCGGTCAGCGGCACCATGCACAGGCCGCCCGCGGCACCCAGCTCGGCGAGCAGGTCGTCGGGCAGGTTGGCCGGGTGGGGCCGCAGGGCGCGGGCGGCGGAGCGGCTGAAGAGCACCGGCGCCTTGGAGACGGCCAGGGCGCGCCGGACGGTGGCGTCGGAGGCGCCGGAGAGGTCGGCGAGGACTCCGAGCCGGTTCATCTCGCGCAGCACCTCCTCGCCGAACCGGGTGAGCCCCGCCGCGCTCGCCCAGGACACCCCGGTCAGGGTGAGGGCGCGCAGTCCGAGGGCGTGCAGGGAGCGCAGGATGCCGAGCGAGTCGCCGAGGGCGGCCGCGCCCGCGGGGCCGAGCAGGACGGCGGCACGGCCGCAGTTGCGGGCGTCGGTGGCCTGTCCGGCGGTGCGGGCCAGGCGCAGGCCCTCGGGGTGGTTGCGTACGACGGTCTTCACCAGGTCGAGCTGTTCCAGGGTGGCGCCGACGGCACGGTCCCCGTCGAGCCCCTCGGGCAGGTGCAGCGACCACATCAGAGCGCCCACGTGCCCCTCCCTGAGCCTCGGCACATCCGTGTCCACCGCGCTCTCACCGACCTCCAGGTCGAACCAGGGCAGGTGCCGCAGGGCCCACGGCAGCCCGCTGTAACCGTCGGCGACCGGGTGCTCGGCGAGGATGGCACGCGCGCGCTCCAGCCGCTCGGCGCCCGGGTCGGAGCCCGGCCCGCACAGCTCCGGCACGGCCCCGAAGAGCCGGGGCAGCTCTTCCACCTCGGCCGGGGGATGCAGTTCGTCCTGGAGGTCTGCCATGACGGGCTCCGTACGTCGTGATCTTCCTGATCGCCGTACGGTCACCGTCCCACGGAGCGCGGGGGGCTTCCTGGTGGGCGGGGCGTTCGGGGGTACGGCGGTCCGGGTGCCGTGCGCCGCCCGGCCACCAGGTCGAAGACGCCCCGGGCGGTCAGCCGTCGAGCTCGGAGAGGGTCGCGTTGGACGGCCCCCGCGTCGACTGGAGCTCCCGGGCCACGTCCTCCGCCGCGCCCAGTACGCGTACCGCGTTCTGCCAGGTCAGCTTGGCGAGGTCGGGGCGGGACCAGCCGCGGTCCAGGAGTTCGGCGATGAGGTTCGGGTAGCCGGAGACGTCGCTGAGGCCGTCCGGGGTGAAGGCCGTGCCGTCGTAGTCGCCGCCGATGCCGATGTGGTCCACGCCGGCCACCTCGCGCATGTGGTCCAGATGGTCCGCGACCGTCGAGACCGTGGCGACCGGGCGCGGAGTGCGCTCCTCGAAGGCGCGGTGCACCTTCATCGCCTCGGGGGTGGTCGCGAGGTGGTGGAAGCCGTGCTCGCGCATGTTCTCGTCGGCGGCGGCCGTCCAGTCGACGGCTGCCTGGAGGACGAACTTCGGCACGAAGGTCACCATCGCCATGCCCCCGTTGGACGGCAGGCGCTCCAGGACGTCGTCCGGGACGTTGCGCGGGTGGTCGCACACCGCCCGCGCGGAGGAGTGCGAGAAGATCACCGGCGCCTCGCTCGCGTCCAGCGCGTCCCGCATGGTCGTCGCCGCCACGTGCGAGAGGTCCACGAGCATGCCCTCGCGATTCATCTCCCGGACCACCGCGCGGCCGAAGGCCGACAGGCCCCCCACGCCCGGTTCGTCGGTCGCCGAGTCCGCCCAGTCCACGTTGTCGTTGTGGGTGAGGGTCATGTAGCGCACGCCGAGCGCGTACAACGCGCGGAGCGTGGCGAGGGAGTTGGCGATGGAGTGGCCGCCCTCGGCACCCATGAGCGAGGCGATACGGCCTTCCGCGCGCGCCGCCTCCATGTCCGCGGCGGTGAGCGCGGCCCGCAGCTGTGCCGGGTACCGCGCGATCAACTGCCGTACGCAGTCGATCTGTTCCAGCGTCGCCGGCACCGCGTCGGGCAGGTCCGAGCGGACGTACACCGACCAGTACTGCGCGCCGACGCCGCCGGCCCGCAGCCGGGCGAGGTCGGTGTGCAGGTGGGCCGACTGGTCCGTGGCGATGTCCCGGGCGTCGAGGTCGTAGCGGACCTGTTCGCGCAGTGCCCAGGGCAGGTCGTTGTGGCCGTCGACGACCGGGAACTCGCGCAGCAGTTCCCGGGCCGTCTCCAGCGGGTGCACGGCGGTCACTTGCCGAAGCCGAAGCCGTTGGAGCCCTCGACCTTGGACCGCAGGCGCTTGCCCTTCTCGGTGGCCTGGTCGTTGAGTTCCTGCTGGAACTCCCGCATCCGGCCGAGGAGTTCCTCGTCGTGCACGGCGAGGATGCGGGCCGCGAGCAGACCGGCGTTGCGGGCGCCGCCGACGGAGACGGTCGCGACGGGGACACCGGCCGGCATCTGCACGATCGACAGCAGCGAGTCCATGCCGTCGAGGTACTTCAGCGGGACCGGGACCCCGATCACCGGGAGGGGGGTGACGGAGGCGAGCATGCCCGGGAGGTGGGCGGCTCCGCCAGCCCCCGCGATGATCGCCTTCAGGCCCCGCTCGGCCGCCTGCTCGCCGTACGCGATCATCTCGCGCGGCATGCGGTGCGCGGAGACGACGTCGACCTCGTACTCGATCTCGAACTCGTCGAGGGCCTGGGCGGCGGCCTCCATGACGGGCCAGTCGCTGTCGGACCCCATGACGATGCCTACAACGGGGCTCATTCGGTGATCGTGCCTCTCAGGTAGCCGGCAGCGTGACGTGCGCGTTCGAGAACGTCGTCCAGGTCGTCGCCGTAGGTGTTGACGTGGCCCACCTTGCGGCCGGGCTTCACGTCCTTGCCGTACATGTGGATCTTCAGCTTGGGGTCGCGGGCCATGCAGTGCAGGTACGCGGAGTACATGTCGGGGAAGTCGCCGCCGAGGACGTTGACCATGACGGTCCACTTCGCGCGGGGGCGCGGGTCGCCGAGCGGGAGGTCGAGGACGGCCCGGACGTGGTTGGCGAACTGGGAGGTGATCGCGCCGTCCTGGGTCCAGTGGCCGGAGTTGTGCGGGCGCATCGCGAGTTCGTTGACGAGGATGCGGCCGTCGCGGGTCTGGAACAGCTCGACGGCGAGGTGGCCGACGACGTCCAGTTCCTTGGCGATGTTCAGGGCCAGTTCCTCGGCCCTGAGGGCCAGGGACTCGTCCAGGTCGGGGGCCGGGGCGATCACCGTGTCGCAGACGCCGTTGACCTGCTGGGACTCGACAACCGGGTAGGCGACGGCCTGGCCGTGCGGCGACCGTACGACGTTGGCGGCGAGCTCGCGGACGTAGTCGACCTTCTCCTCGGCGAGGACGGGGACGCCGGCCCGGAAGGGGTCGGCGGCCTCCTCGGCGGAGTCCACCACCCACACGCCCTTGCCGTCGTAGCCGCCGCGGACGGTCTTGAGGACGACGGGGAAGCCGTCGCCCTCCGCCGCGAAGGCCGCCACGTCCTCGGGATCGCTGACGATCCGGTGCCGTGGGCACGGGACGCCGATCGCGTCGAGCCGCGCGCGCATCACGCCCTTGTCCTGGGCGTGCACGAGCGCGTCGGGGCCGGGGCGGACGGGGATGCCGTCCGCCTCCAGGGCTCTGAGGTGCTCGGTGGGTACGTGCTCGTGATCGAAGGTGATCACATCGCACCCGCGCGCGAACTCGCGCAGCGTGTCGAGGTCGCGATAGTCGCCGATGACGACGTCGCTCACCACTTGCGCCGCGGAATCCAGAGGGGTGTCACTGAGAAGCTTGAACCTGATGCCGAGCGGGATGCCTGCTTCGTGTGTCATACGCGCGAGCTGGCCCCCGCCGACCATGCCGACTACCGGGAACGTCACGACCCCAGGGTATCGGTCGAGCCACGGCGGCCGAATTCCGCGCCTCTCACCGGTCCTCTTACCAGGTTGTTTCCCTGTGTGTGAGTTCATCCACAGGCAACTGGCCAGGGGGGTGGTTAGCATGGCTGAGTTGACGAAATCACTCGACTGACCGACCCGACTGGGGGACTGTACAACCATGGGACATGGTTCCTCAGGGTTGCGAAGGATCGTTCGCGAGGTCGCCAAATTCGGTGCGGTGGGCGGAGCGGGGCTCCTCGTCAACCTTGTCGTCTTCAACATGGTGCGGCATCTCACCGACCTTCCGGTGGTCCGGGCGAGCGTCGTGGCGACGGTCGTGTCGATCGTCTTCAACTACATAGGGTTCCGTTACTTCACGTACCGCGACCGCGACAAGAGCGGCCGTACGAAGGAGCTGACCCTGTTCCTGCTGTTCAGCGTGGTCGGCCTGGTCATCGAAAACGGCATCCTCTATGCCGCGACCTACGGTTTCGGCTGGGACAGCCCGCTCCAGAGCAACATCTTCAAGTTCGTCGGCATCGGCATCGCGACCCTGTTCCGCTTCTGGTCCTACCGCAGCTGGGTCTTCAAGACCCTCCCCGCCCGCGAGGCGGTGGCGAGCGCGGAGTCCTTCCTGGAGGAGGCCGAGCAGGGCGCGGCCAGGAAACCCCGACCGCGCCAGCGAGTCCTCTGACGCCGGCCGCCGGGCGGACCTAGGCGGGCTCGCAACGGCCCCACCGGACCCGCACAGGCCGCCGCAGGCATTTCAGGGGCGCGGGGAACTGCGCAAAAACGCCCACCCCCACAGACCGGCACCCGAACAACCACCCCCGCCCCCACGGGACCGGCGCCGCTCAAGCCGCGCAGCTCACCGCACCGTCGGCTCGTCCTCGTCCAGCACCGACGACTTCAGCGGGGTGCGGGAGAGGAACAGGCCGAAGACCGGGGGCTGGGCCTGGAGCATTTCCAGGCGGCCGCCGTCGGCCTCCGCCAGGTCCCGGGCCACCGCGAGGCCGATGCCCGTGGAGTTGCGGCCGCTGATCGTGCGCTCGAAGATGCGCGCGCCGAGGTCGGCGGGGACGCCGGGGCCCTCGTCGGTGACCTCGATGACGGCCTGGTTGCCGGTGACGCGGGTGCGCAGGGCCACCGTGCCGCCGCCGTGCATGAGGGAGTTCTCGATCAGCGCGGCCAGCACCTGGGCCACCGCACCCGGCGTGCCGACAGCCGTGAGATGGCGTTTGCCCGAGCTCACGATCGCCCGGCCGGCACTGCGGTACGCGGGCCGCCACTCGGCGAGCTGCTGCTGGATGACCTCGTCGAGGTCGAAGGTGACCGCGTTGCCGGCCCGGGGGTCACGGGAGTTCGTCAGCAGCCGCTCGACCACGTCCGTCAGCCGCTCCACCTGGGTCAGCGCGACGTTCGCCTCCTCCTTCACCGTGTCCGGGTCGTCGGTGAGGGTGATCTCCTCCAGGCGCATGGACAGGGCGGTCAGGGGTGTACGGAGCTGATGGGAGGCGTCGGCGGCCAGGCGCCGTTCCGCCGTCAGCATGCGCGCGATGCGCTCGGCGGAGGAGTCCAGGACGTCGGCGACCCGGTCCAGCTCGGGGACGCCGTACCGTTTGTGCCGGGGCCGCGGGTCGCCCGAGCCGAGACGTTCCGCGGTCTCGGCGAGGTCGGTCAGCGGCGAGGCCAGCTTGTTGGCCTGGCGGATCGCCAGCAGCACCGCGGCGATCACCGCGAGCAGCGCCACCAGGCCGATGATCAGGAGCGTACGGCCGACCTCCCTGGTCACCGAGGAGCGCGGCTCCTGCACGGTGACCGTCTCGCCCTCCTCGCCCCGCTCCGTGGAGCTGATGACCTGCCCCGACGGCTTGGAGCCGACCTCGATCGGGTCCTTCCCGGGGATCCGGATCACGGCGTACCGTTCCTGCGCGACCTGCTCGCGCAGGATCTCCGCGTTCACGTCCTCCGCGGCGAACAGCCGGCTGTCCACGATCCCGGCCAGCCGGATCGCCTCGGAGTCGACCCGCTCCTGGGCACTGTTGCTGATGGTGCGGGTCTCGACGATGACGAGGGAGACGCCGAAGACGGCGATCACCACGAGCACCACGGCGAGCGTGGACTGGATCAGTCGACGGCGCATGTCCTCTTACCTGCCAGGCGGACGGGGTTCAGCTCTTCTCGAAGCGGAAGCCCACTCCCCGTACCGTCGCGATGTACCGCGGGTTGGCCGCGTCGTCCCCGAGCTTCTTGCGGAGCCACGAGATGTGCATGTCGAGCGTCTTGGTCGACGACCACCACGTGGTGTCCCAGACCTCGCGCATCAACTGGTCCCGCGTCACCACGCGTCCGGCGTCCCGCACCAGCACCCGCAGCAGGTCGAACTCCTTCGCCGTGAGCTGGAGTTCCTCGTCGCCCATCCACGCCCGGTGCGACTCGACGTCGATCCGCACCCCGTGGGTGGCCGGCGGCTGCGCCGGCTCGGCCGCCCCGCGCCGCAGCAGGGCCCGGACCCGGGCGAGCAGCTCGGCGAGCCGGAAGGGCTTGGTGACGTAGTCGTCGGCGCCCGCGTCGAGCCCGACGACGGTGTCCACCTCGTCGGCGCGCGCGGTCAGGATGAGGATCGGTACGGCGTGGCCCTCGGCGCGCAGTCGGCGGGCCACCTCGAGGCCGTCCATGCCGGGCAGACCCAGGTCGAGGACGACCAGGTCGATGCCGCCCTGCATTCCGGCGTCGAGTGCGGTGGGGCCGTCCTCACGCACCTCGACCTCGTACCCTTCCCGGCGCAGGGCGCGGGCCAGCGGCTCCGAAATGGACGCATCGTCCTCGGCGAGCAGTACACGGGTCATGAGCTGATGGTAGACCGCCTCTGACAGATGCTGGGGTGTGATCACAACCCCATGGTTCTTACCTTTCGAGGATCCGGTGTGAACCTGTGACTGTGCGGTGCCAATCCTGTAAGGACCTTAGAAACTGGGTGTACGGTTCCTCGGTCACCTGTGATTCAGCTCTCAAGTCCTTCCATTTCCGTCCGTATCCTGTCGTATGGTGAATCAATGCCTGTCGCATCGTGGGGACCTTTGGCGCGCATCCGTCGCTGAAGGTTTCTTTTGTGTGCGGTAATCCCCACCAGCAAGGAACGACCATGGCGTCCAGCCTGACGAAGGACTCGGTGACTCCGGGCACCCCCGGTTCCGACAAGACCTTCTTCGGCCACCCCCGCGGACTGGCCACACTCTTCATGACCGAGATGTGGGAGAGGTTCTCCTACTACGGCATGAGGGCTCTGCTCCCGCTGTACCTCGTCGCCCCCGGCGGCCTGCACCTGAGCGCCGCGACCGCGACCGCGATCTACTCCGTGTACGTGTCGCTGGTCTACCTGCTCGCGATGCCGGGCGGCTGGTTCGGCGACCGCGTCTGGGGCCCCCGCAAGACCGTCGCCGTCGCCGGCGCGGTGATCATGCTCGGCCACCTCACGCTGGCGCTGCCCTCCTCGGGCACCTTCTACGCCGGCCTCGGCCTGGTCGCGATCGGTTCCGGCCTGCTGAAGGCCAACATCTCCACGATGGTCGGCCACCTCTACGAGGGCCCGGACGACCCCCGCCGCGACGGCGGCTTCACCGTCTTCTACATGGGCATCAACCTCGGCGCCTTCGCCGCGCCCCTGGTCATCGGCACCATCGGCGAGAACGTCAGCTGGCACCTGGGCTTCGCCCTCGCCGCGGTCGGCATGGCCCTGGGTCTGGCCCAGTTCCTGATCGGCAGCCGCCACCTGGCCGACCGCTCCAGCGTCGTCCCGACGCCGCTGTCCGCCACGGAGAAGGCCTCCACCCTGCGCAAGGCCGCGATCTGGGCCGGCATCGCCGTCGTCTTCTACGCGATCGTCGGCTTCTCCGGCCACTACACGCTGAACTGGATCCTGGTTCCGCTGACCCTGCTCGGCGTGATCATCCCGGTGATGGTCCTGGCCAACATCAAGCGCGACAAGGACCTGGACCGCACCGAACAGAAGTCGATGTCGGCGTACATCTGGTTCTTCGTGGCCGCGGCCGTGTTCTGGATGATCTACGACCAGGGCGGCTCGACCCTGTCGATCTTCGCCGACTCCTCCGCCGAGAACAGCGTCCTCGGCTGGACGTTCCCGGTCTCCTGGTACCAGTCGGTCAACCCCGTCCTCATCATGGCGCTGGCCCCGGTCTTCGCCTGGTTCTGGCTGGCGCTGAACCGGCGCGGCAAGGAGCCGAGCACGGCCGTGAAGTTCGCCTCGGGCCTGGTGCTCGTCGGTGCGTCCTTCTTCCTGTTCCTCGCGCCGCTGGCCATCGCGGACGGTGGCCACAAGGCCGCGGCGATGTGGCTGGTCGCGATCTACTTCCTGCAGACCGTGGGTGAGCTGCTGCTCTCCCCGGTGGGCCTCTCGGTGACCACGAAGATGGCTCCCGCGAAGTACGCCTCGCAGATGATGGGCGTCTGGTTCCTCGCGGTGACCGCGGGCGACGCCACGACCGGACTGCTGTCCATCGCCGGGGTCGACCTCAACAAGACCGGCGTGGTGGCTCTGGAGGCCGCGCTCGCCGTGCTCGCCGGTGTCGCGGTGTGGATGTACCGCAGCCGGGTCAAGGAGCTCATGGGCAGCGTGCGCTGAGCCGCCCTCCGCTGAGACGGCGGGGCGTCGGGATCCTGGTGGGTCCCGACGCCCGCCGGTTTCTGCACCGTGCGCGGTTCCCGCGCCTCTCAGAGCCTCCTGCGCCCGGGCATGAACGTGAAGATCGCGCCGCCCAGCAGCACCGCGGTCCCCGCCACCAGGCCCAGCGCCTTCAGGGCCGCGTGGTCGTCCGCGCCCGTCGCCGCCAGGCCGCCGCTGGTCGACGTACCACCCGTGCCGCTCGTCCCGCCGGAGCCGGACGAGCCGCCCGACGCCCCGCCCTCCTGCTCCTCGGTGGTCAGGGTCAGGGAGACCGCCGTCCTGTCCGGCGTGCAGGTCGTGGTCGTACCCAGGGCGTTGATCGTCAGGACACCCGGCGACAGCGTCGACTCACCCGTCGCGCCCGGCTTGTACGTGCCCGTCATGTCCGGGATCTCTATCGGGTCGCCCGACTTGATGGCCGCGGAGTTGGTGGGACCCTCTACATGGACCGAGCCCGTGTCGGCGCCGCCCAGAACCACCTCCATGGAGGGCTTGACCGAGTCCGCGGGGATGTCGGCGGGGCTGTCCATCGGGGAGTTCTTGAACTGCACGGTCACCCCGTAACCGCCGCCGTCCTTCTTGGCGTTGATCTGGATCGAGGAAGTGGCCTTCTTCTCACCGAGGGGCGACTGACAGGTGTAGGGGATGTCGACCGCCTTGCCGGTGAAGTCGGTCTGGCCGCCGTCGGAGGACGTGGCGCTCGGGGTCGCCGTGGCCGTGTCGGTCGGGGTCGGGGTGGGGCTCGACGTGGGAGTGGCGGTGTCCGTCGGTGTCGGCGTCGGTGTCTCCGTGCCGTCCCCCGCGGCCACGTCGATCGTCCCCGCCGCCGGCACCGTCTCCGTCGGCGTGCACACCGTGTTCGTCCCCATCGCGTTCACCGTGTACGCGCCCGGCGTCAGCGTCACCTTCCCGGCCGCCGTCAGCTTCAGCGTGCCCTTCATGTCGGACAGCACCATGGCGCCGCCCTTCGGGATGGCCGGGTTCTCGCGCGGACCGGTCATCGCGAGGTCGGTGCTCTGCGCGCCGGACGCCTTCAGCGTGCCGGTCGGCTGGACCGAGTTCGCCGGCAGATCGATGATGTTCGGGTTCTTGGAAGCGGCCTGGGTGAACTTCCACACCACGTCGACCTCGTCGCCGACCTTCGCGGTGGCCGGCGCGGTGATCTCGACCTTGGTGGTGCCGTTGACGGGGTCGAGGCCGACGCCGGCGGGCGGCACGCACCGGGTGGCGAACGACACCTCCGCGGCCTGGGCGGGCCCGGCGGCGAGGCCGAGCACCACGCCCGCCCCGGCCAGCACCAGCGCCGCACCGGCCGCGCCCGCTCTTCTCGGCCCGCCGGCCGGTGGGACTCTCCTTCGCTTGCTCACGTGGAACCCTCTCTGGTGGGAGTCGTGGGACTCGTCGGGCTGTCGTCGTGCGGTGCGGAGAGCCGGCCACCGGCCGCGCCCGGATCGGCGTCCGGGGTGAACCACGGCAGGGTGGAGGTCGCGGGGGCCGCGTGCGCGGCCGTGGAGGGCTTGAAACCCGGCAGGCGCAGGGCGAGTTCGGGCAGCCGCAGTCCGCGGTGCCGGAGGCCTCCGGCGGGTCGTGGCCGTACCCGGTCCACCACCGCCATGCCGATACGGAACAGTGCCGCCGGTACGACCAGGCAGACCAGCACCCAGAACAGGGTCACGCCCCAGGGCCGTCCCACCCCCCAGGGCTGCTCGGCCAGGACCTTGCCGCCGTACTTCAGCGACACCGTGTACGCGCCGTGCGCGCCGCCCGTGAGCTCGACGGGCAGTTCGATCCGCGCCTTCCCGCCGGGCCGGATCGTGCCGCGCCACTGCTGGTCCTCCCACTGCGGGGCGAACACACCGTGCGCGGTGCCCACTTGGAAGACCGGGTTCTTGACGGCGGAGGTGCCGAGGTTTCCGACGGTGAAGACAAGGGTGCGGGCGGGGGGCGCCCCGAACCAGGTCAGCAGGCCCCCGGAGCCGTCGAGCCGGGTGTCGGTGAGGACGGAGAGCCGCCCGCCGTCCGTCTCGGCGGGCAGCGGTTCCACGGCGTGCCCGGCCACCTGGAAGATCGCGTCGGCCTCCGCCTTCGCCCCGGTCACCGTGGCCACGTGCACCACACAGGGACAGGGCACCGGCGGCTCGGCGACGGGCAGCTTCTTGCTGAAGCGCCCCTTCGAGTCCGTCGTGACGGCCCGGCCGTCCGCGTTGGCACAGGAGTTGGTGCCGCCCGGCACCCCGCGCGAGGGCACCGCCTGTCCGCAGACCAGGATCATCAGCAACGCCCGCGCACGCCACCCGCTGCCGCTCACGGTGATCGAACCGCCGGTCCCTGCCTGGGACTTGGACAGCTGCACGCTCGGCCCGTCCGCCGCGGCCGCCGTCCCCGCCAGGGGTCCGAGCAGCAGCGCGAGCACCGCCACCATCGCCGCCCACCGCACCTTGCCGCTCGGGCTCACGTCGTCGCTCCCGTCAACTCGGCTCGCGAACAGGGGGATTCGGGCGCGGATCGCCACCGCGCCACAGGACGCGCCGACCGTCCGGGGGACGGCACGGGCGGCATGGGCGGCATGGGCGGCTCCAGCGGTCGTACGAGAGCGAACCGGGCCGCTCAGCGGCGGACGCGGGCCGCCTGGTTGCGCCGGGTCAGCCACAGCGTGCCCGCGGCGCCCGCGAGCAGCACCGTGCCGCCGAGCGTGCCGAGGGCGATCGCCGAGTCCTCAGGCCCGGTCTGCGGGAGAGCGTCGGCCGAATCGCTGCCGCTGCCGCCGTCGCTCCGAGCGCCGCCGGAGGAGGAGCCCGAGGCGGCGGTGACGTCCAGGGTCAGCGAGGCGCCGGGGCTGTTGGTCGGCGTGCAGGTGGTGGTCGTACCGAGCGCCTTGATGGTGAGCACACCCGCCGTGAAGGTGACCTTGCCGGACTTCTTCGGGGTGTACGTCCCGGTCAGGTCATTGATCTTGATGGGGGTGTTGGCCGGCACCACCGCCTGGTTGGCGGGGCCCGTCACGCTCATCGTCCCGCTGTCCGCGCCGCCCAGCTTGATGGTGGCGCTCGGGTTCATCGCGCCCTTGCCGAGATCGACCGGGCTGGACGAGACGCCCTTCTGCCACGACATGGTCATCCTGTATCCGCTGCCGCTCTTGACGCCCTTGATGTCGATGGGCGAGACGGCGCTCTTGTCCCCGATCGGCGTCTTGCACTGGTAGTTGACGTTCACGACCTCGGCACGGGCAGCGGGGGCGGCCATCAGCACCGCCGAGCCGGCCAGAGCCGCGACGGACGCGAGCGCGGCGGTTCGTTTCGGGTGAGACACGGTTCCGCTCCCTAACTCGTTCCTGACGGCACATCAGATCGGCCGTCAAGGTACGCCGGGGCACCGGAGGAAGGAAGAGAAAGTAAGTGTCGGAACTGTGGGGACACACGGGGAAGCCCCGGGGAACACCCGCGGGGCACCGGGGCACACAGGAGAGCGGGGACGGATGCTAGGCGGGTGCGCCGAGCTCCGCCCACACGGTCTTGCCCGTCAGTCCGGGAGCTCTGACGACTCCCCAGTCCAGGCAGAGCCGCTGCACGATGAACATGCCGTGGCCGCCGGGCCGCCCGGCCCGGTGCGGGGTGCGCGGTGCCGGCTGCCCGGTCCCGCGGTCCGAGACCTCGACACGGATCACCTTGTTGTCGCAGGAGATCCACAACTGGTCCGGGCCGTCCGCATGGAGACACGCGTTCGTCACCAGCTCGGAGACGACCAGCAACACGTCCTCCGCCACGGCCCGCCGGTCCGCGGACGCCGCCGGCAACCACCCCCACGCGTACAACGCCTGCCGGGTGAAGTCGCGCGCGAGCGGGACGACCCCGCTCTCCCCCTCGAAGCTCAGTCGACGGGCCTGCCGTGCCGTCGACACCTCGGCTTCGCCGCCAGGCTCCACGCCGGGCTCCGGGTCACGGTCGCCCGGCGAGTAGGGCCGGGTGGTGCTCATCAGCGCTTCACCTCACCGATTCACCGGTTCACGATTCAAAACGTCACTGCATGGTCGCTCACCGAACAGTCAGTACGGATGTCTCCTGCCCGACCGGACCGGTAGAACACCCCTCCATTCGTGACGTATGTCCGCCACGAGGGGTGTGACACCCGATGGACACCAGTCGGACGAGACGAACGAGACACGAGCGGGGCCACGGCCGCCACCCGACCCGCCGTCTCAGCCGCCGGACTCGTCGGCCAGGGCCTCCTCCAGCGTGTCGTGCACGGTGAAGACCGCGTCGGCCCCAGTGATCTCGAAGACGCGTGCCACGACCGGCAGCATGCCCGCAAGATGTACGCCACCCCCCGCCGCCTCGGCCTTCAGCCGAGCCCCCAGCAGCACATTCAGTCCGGTGGAGTCACAGAACTCCAGCCGTGTGCAGTCGACGACAAGCCGGCTCTTCCCCTTGGCGAGGCACTCCTCGAGTGGCTCACGCAACAAATCGGCCGTGTGGTGATCCAACTCACCTGCTGGAGTCACGACGGCGCTGGAGCCCTCTTGCCGCACCTCAACCAGAAGCCGGCCAGACTGTGCGCTGCCGACCGTCCCGCGGTCCATGCCGTCTCTCTCTCCCGACGTCGTGGCTGCTGATGACGCCCTCGAACACTACGCCTTCTCCACACCCTCCGACACCCGAACAATCACTCACAAACGGACATAACCGCACAGATCACACTTGCGATCGTGTCCGGAAACCGGGTAGGGCTAGTAGAGACACGAACTCGACACGGCCGGCTTTGGAGGCGCCGCACACCGCAGTGCACGAACTGGCTTCGGCAGCCATATGCCGAGAACGATGGAGGACATCATGTCACCCCGGCTCGACGCCTCGCATACCCATCAGGCGACGTCGGCATCCCCCCCGGAACATCTGGATCCCATCGAGCAGGACAGCGAAGGCGACGTGCTCGCCGGGCTTCCGGACATCCCGCCCTTCGAAGAGGTCGGGGCCGTGGACGCGCGTGCCCTTTCCAAGACCCTCTTCGCGCGGCTGGAGTCGCTGGAGGAGGGCACGTACGAGTACTCGTACGTCCGCAACACGCTCGTCGAACTGAACCTCGCCCTGGTCAAGTTCGCCGCCTCCCGGTTCCGCTCCCGAAGTGAGCCGATGGAGGACATCATCCAGGTCGGCACCATCGGCCTGATCAAGGCGATCGACCGCTTCGAACTCAGCAGGGGTGTGGAGTTCCCCACCTTCGCGATGCCAACCATCGTGGGCGAGATCAAACGCTTCTTCCGCGACACGTCCTGGTCGGTGCGGGTGCCGCGCCGTCTCCAGGAGCTCCGGCTCGACCTGGCCAAGGCCGGTGACGAACTGGCCCAGAAGCTCGACCGCGCCCCCACCGTGGCCGAGCTCGCCGACCGCCTCGGGCTGTCCAAGGAGGAGGTCGTCGAGGGCATGGCGGCGTCCAACGCCTACACCGCCTCCTCGCTGGACGCCCAGCCTGAGGAGGACGACTCCGAGGGCGCCCTGGCCGACCGCATCGGTTACGAGGACCACGGACTCGAGGGCATCGAGTACGTCGAGTCCCTGAAGCCGCTGATCGCCGAACTCCCCTCCCGGGACCGCCAGATCCTCTCGCTGCGCTTCGTCGCGGGCATGACCCAGTCGGAGATCGGCGAGGAGCTCGGGATCTCGCAGATGCACGTCTCGCGGCTGCTGTCGCGGACTCTGGTACGGCTGCGCAAGGGCCTGACCGTCGAGGAGTGACGCGTCGGCACCACTGACCTGCGCGTGTGCCCGGTGTCCTGTGGGACACCGGGCACCGTGCGTTCCGGACGCCTCACGGTTACTGGGAGAAACCCTTTCCCCAGGGGTTCGCTTCCCTCACTATGGTCCCTCACAGACTGGCCGGTACGTCAGGAGGAGGCTGCGCATGACTCGCCCCGACGGGGCGTCCGACGCCCGGCTCACGGAGCTGCTGCGCGCCGACACGGCCACGGCGTACGCGGCCCTGCTGGAGCTCCGCGCCCGCCACCAGCCCTCGGTGCTCGCCTACGCCCGCCTCTGCACGGCCGGTGAGTCCGCCGCCCGGCAGCTGGCCGCCCAGACCTTCACCCTCGCCGCCAGGGAGACGGCCCGCGGGGTCGACCCCGGCGTCCCCTGGCGCCACCGGCTCCTGCTGCTGACGGCCCGGTCGGCGGCGGCGTGGGCCGGGGACGACCGGGCGGCGGGCCTGGACCCGAGCGTCCTGCTGCTCCTGAACACGGCGGGACCCGGCGGCCCGGTGCCGCCCCTGCTCGCCGCCTTCGAGTCTTTGCCCGCCCGCACCCAGGGCCTCGTCTGGTACCGCCTGGTGGAGGCCGAGCCGGAGCACCGCACCGCCGAGCACCTGGGCCTCACCCGCGAGGACGTGGTCTACGGCACGGAGGGCGCTCTGCAGTCCCTGGCCCGGGCGGGTCTGAGACTCCGCCTCGCCGCCTCGGACGACCCCCACTGCGCGGACTTCGGCCGCCTCATCGAGGAGTCCGTACGCCCGGAGAACCCCCGCGTCAGCACCGACCTGCACGCCCACATGGCCCGCTGCCCGCACTGCACGGCGGCCCACGAGGAGCTGTGCGCGCTGCGGGACACTCCGCGGGCGGCACTGGCGGAGGGGCTGCTGCCGTGGGGCGGGACGGCGTACGTGGGATCGGAGCGGGGCACGGATGTGCCGGCGGCGGAGCGGCGCGCGATGTCGCGGGCGCCGTCGGGCACGTGGCCGCGGCCGCGCCGGCTGGTGCTGGCCTCCGCGGCGCTGGGGGTGGCGCTCGCGCCGCTGCTGGTGTTCCTGGTGGCGCAGGGCGACGACTCGTCCTCCGGGGCGCCGGCGTCGCCCTCCGCTCCGGGCGCCGGCGCGCTGCCGGGTCCGCCCCAGGTGACGGTGACGGCGACGGTCTCGTCCTCCCCCTCGCCGTCCCTCTCCGCCACCACCAGGCCGCCCTCGCACTCGCCGTCGCCGTCGAGGAGCACGGCACCGCCGCGAAAGGCGAGCCCGCCCCCGTTCCGCCCGCCGGGCGGCGCCTATGCCCAGGTGGTCAACGTCTCCACGGCCCGCTGCCTGGACGTCTCCGGTGACATCGAGGAGGGCACGGACGTCGTCACGGCCCCCTGCACCGCGGCGGGCTCCCAGCGCTGGCGCGTCGACTCCGCCCGCGGTGTCCTCCAGTCGTACGCCGACCCCGACTTCTGCCTCGACAGCCGCGGCGACGTCGACAAGGGCCTCGGCATCTGGTCCTGCGACTCGGTCGAGGGCCGCAACGGCGACAACCTGCGCTTCACGGTCGACCCCGACGGGGTGATCCGCCCGGCGATCGCCATCGCGACCGGGGTGACGCCCGGGGGCGGGAACGGTGTCTCGCTGGAACCGCTGACCGGGGGTGCGGAGCAGCGGTGGCGGGCGGGGGCCTCCTGAGGCCCGGGCAGAGGCCTCCTGAGGCTCAGACCACGCGCACCCCGCGCCGCCACACCTCGCTGACCAGCGGCACCCCCGGCCGGTAGGCCAGGTGCACATGGCTCGGGGCGTCCAGGAGGATCAGGTCGGCGCGTGCGCCCGGGGTCAGCCGGCCGATGTCCTCGCGGCGCAGGGCGGCCGCCCCGCCCGCCGTGGCCGACCAGACGGCCTCGTCCGGGGTCATCCCCATGTCGCGTACCGCGAGGGCGACGCAGAAGGGGACCGAGGAGGTGAAGGAGGAGCCCGGGTTGCAGTCCGTGGACAGGGCGACGGTGACCCCCGCGTCCAGGAGGCGACGGGCGTCCGGCCACTCGGCGCGGGTGGAGAACTCCGCGCCGGGCAGCAGCGTGGCGACCGTACGGCTGTTCGCCAGGGCGTCCACGTCCTCGGCGGTGAGGTGGGTGCAGTGGTCGGCGCTGGCCGCGTCGAGTTCGACGGCGAGCTGGACGCCGGGCCCGTAGGAGAGCTGGTTGGCGTGGATGCGGGGGTGCAGGCCCTTCGCCCTGCCCGCCGTGAGGATCGCGCGGGCCTGGTCGCCGTCGAAGGCGCCCTTCTCGCAGAAGACGTCGATCCAACGGGCGTACGGGGCGCAGGCGTCGAGCATCGCGCCGGTGACGAGGGAGACGTAGCCCGCCGGGTCGTCGGCGTGGTCCGGCGACACGATGTGGGCGCCGAGGTAGGTGACCTCGTCGGTGTGGGCGGCGGCGATGCGCAGCGCCCTCGCCTCGTCCTCGACGGTCAGGCCGTAGCCGGACTTGGTCTCGAAGGTCGTCGTGCCCTGGCGGAGGGCCTCGGTGAGGTAGCGGGTGAGGTTGCGTTCGAGTTCCGCGTCGCTCGCCGCCCGTGTCGCGGCGACCGTCGTGCGGATGCCGCCCGCGCTGTAGGCCCGCCCTGACATGCGGGCGTTGAACTCCTGGGTGCGGTCGCCCGCGAAGACGAGGTGGCTGTGGGAGTCGACGAAGCCGGGGAGGACCGCCCTGCCACCTGCGTCGACCCGATTGTCAGTGGCGGGTGCTTTGCTTTGATCACCGGTCCACACGACGCGGTCGCCCTCGATGGCGACGGCCGCGTGCTGGATCAGTCCGAGGGGGGATCCGTCACCGGAGGAGGGGTCGTTGGTGACCAGAGCGGCGATGTTGGTGATGAGCGTGCTCGCGGTGCTCGCGGAGTGGGCGGGGCTGACGTTCGTCGCGTTGCTCATGGCGTCCTCGGTGGCCTGGTCGGCGGTGGGGGCGGGTTCGGGGGCGGGCCGCGGCGGCGGGCGGCCCGGAGTCATCCGTGCAGCGCGGCGACGGCGTCCGCGAGGGCTTTCGGCACATCCGGCACCAGCGCGTGGACCCCGTCGCGCACGACGTGCCGACCTCCCACGACCGTGTGCGACACGTCTGCTGCCGACGCGGCGAATACGGTCGTCTCGGCCCCGAGCCGCGGAGGCGGCCCTGCCGTCCTGACCGAGTCGAGGGCCACGGTGGTGAAGTCGGCGAGCGCGCCGGGCTCCAGGGTGCCCGCGCCGTCCCAGCCGAGGGCCGCGTGGCCGTCGGCGGAGGCCGCCCTCAGCAGGGCCGCCGCCGTCCAGTGACCACGGGTGCGGGTGCGCAGGCGCTCGTTGAGCTCCATCGCGCGTGCCTCTTCGAGCAGGTCGATCACGGCGTGGCTGTCGGAGCCGAGGGAGAGCGGTGAACCCGCCTTCTGGAGGGCCACGGCCGGTCCGATGCCGTCGGCGAGGTCCCGCTCCGTCGTCGGGCACATGCAGGTGCCGGTGCCGCTGCCGCCGATCAGGGCGATGTCCTCGTCGGTGAGGTGGGTGTTGTGGACGCCGGTGGTGCGCGGCCCGAGGACACCGTGCTCGGCGAGCAGTTCGGTCGGCGTGCACCCGTGGGCGGCACGGCACGCGTCGTTCTCGGCGGTCTGCTCGGACAGGTGGACGTGGAGCGGGGCCCGCCGCTCCTCGGCCCAGCGCGCCACAGTCGCCAACTGCCCGGCGGGCACGGCCCGTACGGAGTGGATGGCCGCGCCGATCCTCGCGTGATCTTGGTCCTTGAGAACTGAACAGCGTTCGGCCCAGGCCTGGGCGCTGCCGTCGGAGAAGCGCAGCTGGTGATGGTCGGGCCGCTGTCCGAAGCCGGAGGAGAGATAGGCGGTGTCGAGGAGGGTGACGCGGACACCGGCGTCGGCGGCGGCCTCGATCAGCGCCTCGCCCATGGCGTTGGGGTCGGCGTAGGGGGTGCCGCCGGGGGCGTGGTGCAGGTAGTGGAACTCTCCGACGGCCGTCACACCGGCCAGCGCCATCTCCGCGTACACGGCACGGGCGAGGTCGCGGTAGGTGTCCGGGGTGAGCCGGTCGGCGGTGGCGTACATGACCTCGCGCCAGGTCCAGAAGGTCCCGGAGCCGACCTGGACGGTGCCGCGCAGAGCCCGGTGGAAGGCGTGCGAGTGGGTGTTCGCCAGCCCCGGGAGGGTCAGTCCGCGCAGGATCTCGGCGCCGGGGGGCGGGGTGGGGGTGCTCGTGCGGACGGTGGTGATGCGGCCGTCCTTCACGTCCATGGCCACGCCCGGCTCGACGTGGGTGTCGAGCCAGGCGTGCTCCAGCCAGTACGTCTTCGCTGTCACCTGCAGGCCAGCCCTTCCAGTACATCGGCGAGCGCGAGGACTCCGGCCACGCAGTCGTCCTCGGCGGCGAACTCCGCCGGGGAGTGCGAGACGCCGGTGGGGTTGCGCACGAACAGCATGGCGGTCGGGATGTGCCCGGAGAGGATCCCGGCGTCGTGTCCCGCTCCGGTTCCCAGGACCGGCACCGTGAGATCGGTGCCGGTGCCCAGGATGCGGGCGAGTTCGTCGCGCAGGGCGTGGTCGAACTCGACGACGGGCGTGAAGGACTCCCGGACGATGTCGAGGGCGATGCCGTGGGCGTCGGCGTACTCCCGGGCCGCCTTCTCGATGCCGCCGACCACCTGGTCGAGGCTCTCCTGGTCGGCGGCGCGGGAGTCGAGCCAGCCGCGCACCAGGGAAGGGATGGCGTTGACGCCGTTCGGCTCGACGGCGATCTTGCCGAAGGTGGCGACGGCACCGGCGAGTTCGGCCTCGCGGCGGGCCGCGAGCACGGTCTCGGCGTACGACAGCATGGGGTCGCGCCGGTCCACGAGGCGGGTGGTGCCGGCGTGGTTGGCCTCGCCCCGGAAGTCGAACCGCCAGCGCCCGTGCGGCCAGATGGCACTGGCGATGCCGACCCGGTCGCCGGAGAGGTCCAGCGCCCTGCCCTGCTCGACGTGCAGCTCGACGAAGGCGCCGATGCGGGCGAGCCGCTCCGGGTCGGCACCGATGCCGTCGGGGTCGTATCCGGCGGCCTCCATGGCTCGCGGGAGTGTGATGCCCTCCCCGTCGGTCAGCAGGTGCGCCTGCTCGGCGGTGAGCTGCCCGGCGGTGAGCCGCGATCCGACACAGGCGAGCCCGAACCGGGCCCCCTCCTCGTCACCGAAGTTGACGAGGGCGAGGGGCTTGGTGAACTCGGCCCGCCGCGCCCGGAGTTCGTCGAGCGCGGCGAAGGAGGACACGACTCCGAGGGGACCGTCGAAGGCGCCTCCGTCGGGTACGGAGTCGAGGTGCGACCCGGTGACGACGGCGTCCCCCTGCGCGGGGTCCCCGAGCCAGGCCCACTGGTTGCCGTTCCGGTCGACCTCGTAGGTCAGTCCGCGGGCTTCGGCCTGCTCCCTGAACCAGGCCCGGCACTCGCCGTCGGCCCCGGTCCAGGCGAACCGGCGATAGCCGCGCGAGCCGGGGTGCCGGCCGACGGGGAGCAGCTCGCGCCACATCTCCTGAAACGAGGAGGTACGGGGGTGCTGAGCTGTTCCGGAGTCGGTGCCCACCGTCACGCGTCCTCACCCTCGCGCATCGGGACCCGCACGCCCCGCTCGTCGGCGACCGTCTCCGCGATGTCGTACCCGGCGTCCACGTGCCGGATGACGCCCATGCCGGGGTCGTTCGTCAGTACCCGCCGGACCTTCTCGCCGCCCAGCTTGGTGCCGTCGGCCACCGTGACCTGACCGGCGTGGATGGAGCGGCCCATGCCGACGCCGCCGCCGTGGTGCAGGGACACCCAGGACGCACCCGAGGCCACGTTGACCATGGCGTTCAGCAGCGGCCAGTCGGCGATCGCGTCGGACCCGTCGAGCATGGCCTCGGTCTCCCGGTAGGGGGAGGCGACGGACCCGGCGTCCAGGTGGTCCCGTCCGATCGCCAGCGGTGCCGCCAGCTCTCCGCTCGCCACCATGTCGTTGAAGCGCTCACCGGCCTTGTCGCGCTCGCCGTAGCCGAGCCAGCAGATCCGGGCGGGCAGGCCCTGGAAGTGGACGCGCTCACCGGCCATCTTGATCCAGCGCGCGAGGGACTCGTTCTCGGGGAAGAGCTCCAGGATCGCCTTGTCGGTCTTGGCGATGTCGGAGGCCTCACCCGACAGCGCGGCCCAGCGGAAGGGGCCCTTGCCCTCGCAGAACAGCGGCCGGATGTAGGCGGGGACGAACCCGGGGAAGGCGAACGCCCGCTCGTACCCGGCGAGTTGGGCCTCGCCCCGGATCGAGTTGCCGTAGTCGAAGACCTCGGCGCCGGCGTCCATGAAGCCGACCATGGCCTCGACGTGGCGGGCCATCGACTCGCGGGCCCGGGTGGTGAAGCCCGCCGGGTCCTTGGCGGCGGCGTCGGCCATGTCCTCGAAGGCGATGCCCGTCGGCAGGTAGGCCAGCGGGTCGTGGGCCGAGGTCTGGTCGGTGACGATGTCGATGGGCGCGCTCTCGGCGAGCATGCGCGGCAGCAGCTCGGCGGCGTTGCCCAGCAGGCCGATGGACAGGGGGCGGCGGGCGTCACGGGCCTCGACGGCGAGCTGGAGGGCGTGCTCCAGGCTGTCGGCCTTCACGTCCAGGTAGCGGTGCTCGATGCGCCGCTCGATGGCACGCGGGTCGACGTCGATGCAGATGGCGACACCGTCGTTCATGGTGACCGCGAGGGGCTGGGCGCCGCCCATGCCGCCGAGGCCGGCGGTGAGGGTGATCGTCCCGGCCAGGGTGCCGCCGAACTTCTTCGCGGCGACCGCGGAGAAGGTCTCGTAGGTGCCCTGGAGGATGCCCTGGGTGCCGATGTAGATCCAGGAGCCGGCGGTCATCTGGCCGTACATGGTGAGGCCGAGGGCCTCCAGGCGGCGGAACTCCTCCCAGTTCGCCCAGTCTCCGACGAGGTTGGAGTTGGCGATCAGGACGCGCGGGGCCCACTCGTGGGTCTGCATGACGCCGACGGGGCGGCCGGACTGCACCAGCATGGTCTCGTCCTGCTTGAGGGTGCGCAGGGTGCGGACCATGGCGTCGAAGGAGCGCCAGTCACGGGCGGCCTTGCCGGTGCCGCCGTAGACGACGAGCTGGTCGGGGTGTTCGGCGACCTCGGGGTCCAGGTTGTTCTGCAGCATCCGCAGGGCGGCTTCCTGCTGCCATCCCAGGGCGCTCAGTTCCGTACCGCGCGGCGCTCGGACGGGGCGGGGTCCTGACATGGTCTGCCTCCTGGGGACTGTGCCGCGGATGGCCGCGTGCCGGTTGTTGCCGTCGATATTCACATCCTGACTTCCTGAATAGAACTAGTCAATACGTTCTCGCGTCAGCCTCGGTAGGAGAGGGATGTTTCCGGACAGGGATGTTTGCCTGGACATCCGAGGTACGGGTGACGAGCAGGACGGGGACGTGATGGACGGGGACGTGATGGACGAGTACGGCAGCACCGGCGAGGGGCGGGCCGCCCGCCGGGACGAGGCGGTGCGGGCGGCCGTGGAGCAGGGCCTGCTGGGGCCGGACACCCCCGTCGTCGGACTTCTCGACGTCACCGGCATCCGGGAGTCCGCGGCCGAGCTCCGCGCCGCCTTCGACGAGGTCACCGCGCCGGGCACGCCGGTGCTGCACGCGTTCGCGGTGAAGGCGACCCCGCTGGTTCCGGTGCTGCGGCTGCTGCGCGAGGAGGGCATCGGCGCGGAGGTGGCGAGCCCGGGCGAACTGGCGCTCGCGCGGGCGGCGGGGCTGCCACCGGAGCGGACCGTCCTGGACTCGCCCGCCAAGACGCCCTCCGAGCTCAGGGAGGCGCTGGCGCTGGGGATCGCCGTCAACGCGGACAACCCGCAGGAGCTGGACCGCGTCGACGCGCTCATGCGGTCGGCCGTCAGCCGCTCCCCGCTAGGGATCCGGGTCAACCCGCAGGTCGGCGGCGGCTCCATCGGGGCGACCTCCACGGCCACCGCGACCTCGAAGTTCGGGGTGGCGCTGCGGGACGAGGGGGCGCGCGAGTGGGTCGTGCGCGCCTACCTCGACCGGCCCTGGCTCTCCCGGCTGCACGCGCACACCGGTTCGCAGGGCATCCCGCTGTCCCTGATGACCCAGGGGGTCGCGGAGACCTATGCGCTCGCCGAGGAGATCAACCGGCGGATCGGGCGGCCGCAGATCGACACGATCGACATCGGCGGCGGGCTGCCGGTGAACTTCGCCTCGGACGTGACGACACCGACGTACACCGAGTACGCGCGGGCGCTCAGGGAGGCGGTGCCGGGGCTGTTCGACGGGCGGTACGGGCTGGTGACCGAGTTCGGGCGGTCGCTGCTGGCCAAGCACGGCACGATCGTGGCGCGGGTGGAGTACGCCAAGAGCGCGGGCGGGCGAGCGGTCGCGGTGACGCACGCGGGCGTGCAGGTGGCGACGCGGACGGTGTACGTGCCGGGGTCGTGGCCGCTGAGGATCGCGGCCTACGACGGCAAGGGACGGCCCAAGAGCGGGGCCGAGGTGGTGCAGGACGTGGCGGGGCCGGCCTGCTTCGCGGGCGACCTGCTGGCCGAGGGGCGCGCGCTGCCGCTGCTCGGCCAAGGGGACTACGCGGCGGCGCTGGACACGGGCGCGTACTACTTCGCGCACCACTACGCGTACAACTCGCTGGCCCGGCCGGGCATCTACGGCTTCGCCCCCGACCGGGCGGGAGGCGTCCGCTTCGCGACCGTGCGGGATCCCCAGACGCTCGCCTCGATCGTGGCCGAGTCCGGAGGGGCGCACGCCGGTGCGCTCACCACCCTCCACGCCCCCGGGAGCAGTTGACACACACCGACCGGTCCGCCGATCAATGGCCCCGCGAACCAGGCAAGTTGACCCACTCTAGCCACTCCGAGCATGTTCCACCGGAAAATGCCGGATCCCTCACTCCTCGCGCACACGTTGCGTAGTTTCGGCGTCACTCAGCCGAACCCCAGGTGGGAGGGGAACCACGGTGCAGGGAATCGACGAGTGCCTGCTGGAAGCCATGCGGCTGCCGGGCGCGCGGGGGGCCGCGCTGGTCGACTGGACGAGCGGGCTGGCCCTGGGAGCCGTCGGGGAGTCCCCCGGCGGCGACCAGGAGGCGGCCGCCGCGGAGGCCGCCGAGCTCGCCCGGCTCGCCGCCGAGCAGCGCGCCTTCGCCTCCGGGAGTTCCCAGGCCACCGAGCCGGGAGCCGCCGAGGAGGAGCCGGACCCGCCGGTCGAAGACCTCATCCTCAGCAACCGGGACAGCTACCACGTCCTCAGGTTCGTGCCGACGTCCTTCGACAGCAGTGTGTTCCTGCACCTGTGGCTGGCCCGCGCGGAGGGCAACCTCGCGCTGGCCCGGATCCGGCTCGGTGAGATGGCCGGACGGCTGGAGCTCGGATGACGACGGTCCCGGCCATGCCCGCCACCCCGCCGCCCCGGCTGCCGGTGCGCGACAAGGCGGGCGCCCTGGACCGCGGCTGGGGCGGTGTCTCCCCGATGCTGACCCGACTGGCCGCCGAGCGCGCCACCGGTGTCCTGGTGCGCGAGCGCGGCACCCTGCACCTGGCCGACGGCAAGGTGGTGCACGCCGAGAGCCCGGCCGCCCCCGGCACCGACGTCCTCCTCGCCGCCCACGGCACGCTGGACCCCGACATCTGGCGGCAGGCCCTGGCCGAGAGCGTCGCGAGCACCGGCGGTGCCGGCACCGGGGTCCGCCGCCTCACCGGCGCCGAGGCCGTGCACCGGGCGGGCCGCCGGCTGGTCGCGGGCGGGCTGCTCACCCCGGGTGCCCTGGAGCTGTGCCGGCTGACCGCGCTGTACGACGCGGCGTACTTCGCCCTCTCCCCGAGCAGCACCCCGGGCCGCTTCCGCTACGGCACCGAGGACGGACCTCAGGCGCCCGCCGACGCGCCCCCGGAGCCCGACGGCACCCCCGGCGTCCCGCACCCGGTGCCGGTCGCCGACCTGGAGCGCGAGACCCTGCGCCGCCGCGACCTGCTGCACCGCATCTGGCCCGACGCGCTGCCGGACGAGGTGCCGCTGACCCGGGAGCACCGCCCCGCGTCCCCGCCGCTGCCGGCCCGGCGACTGGCGGTGCTGGCCCGTGTCGACGGCATCCGCACGGCGTCGGAGATCGCGCGCGAACTGGGCCGCCCGGCCTTCCACACCCTGGTGGACATACGGCGTCTGGTGGCGGCCGGAGTGGTCGCGCCCCGCCCGCCGGTGTCCTTCACCGAGCCTCGGCCCGGGCCGCCGGGCGACGGTGTCCCCGTCGAGCCCGTCGATCCCCACACCACCTTGCTGAAGAGGCTCAGGGATGCGCTGGAGGCCCTTTGAGCGGCAGCGGATCCGCGCCGAGAGGAGAGACCTGATGGCAGCAGCTCAGGACGCGATCCTGGAGGAGCTGCGCCGGCTCAGAGCCCGGGTGCCGCAGCTCACCGGCGCCCTCGCGGCCGACGCCGACGGTCTCGTCCTGGCCCAGGACACCCCGGGGGTCGACCCGGAGGCGGTGGCCGCGCTCACCGGGACCACCCGGGCACTCGCCGCCCAGCTGGCCGACGTGACCGGCCAGGGGGACCTGCGCGAACTGCTCGTACGGGGCGTGTACGGCTACGTCGCCACGTACGCGGCGGGCGCCGGGGCCGTCGTCACGCTGCTCGCGCAGGACCGGGTCAACGTCGGCCGCCTCCACCTGGAGGGCCGCCGGGCGGGAGCCCGGATCGCGGAGCTCGTCGACAGCGCGGCCGCCGAGCCCACCGAAACCATCACGAAGGCGCCCGCGAAGCCCGCTCCGGCTCGTGCCAGAGCGGCCCGCACGTCCCGGGCCAAGCCCGTGGACGCCCGCGCCGCGGCCACCGCACCGACGGCGGCCCGCACCACCACCGAAAGTTAGCGAACCGAGGAGACACAGTCATGGCCAACACCGAAACCGCGCTGAAGGAGGCCCTCGCCTCCATCGAGGGCGCGACCGGCGTCGCGCTCGTCGACTACACCAGCGGCATGGCGCTCGGCACCATGGGCGGCAGCAAGGGCTTCGACCTCAACGTGGCCGCCGCCGGCAACACCGACGTGGTCCGCGCGAAGATGCGCACGATGGAGCACCTCGGGCTCAAGGGCCAGATCGAGGACATCCTGATCAGCCTGTCCGACCAGTACCACCTGATCCGCCTGATCAGCGGACGCGGTGGCAACGGCCTCTTCCTCTACCTGGTCCTGGACGCCAAGCGCTCCAACCTCGCCATGGCCCGCCACCAGCTGCGGGCCATCGAAGCCGACCTGGAGGTGTGACCCGGCACCGCCGGTACTAGACCAGGGCCGCGGTGCGGCGGCGCGCTCCTCCCGGGGCCGCGTCGCCCGCCGCGACACCCGTGCTGCGGTACGCCTTGACCGCCTTGCCGGCCGGGCGTCCGCCGCGTGCGTCGAGCCAGTCGACCCGCACCCACAGCAGCGCGTCCCCCTCCCGCTCGCGCCGCCCGAGCCAGGCGGCCTTGAGCCAAAGGCCGGCACCGCACCCGGCGAGCAGCATGCCGCCGGCGACAGGCACCGCGAACGAGGTCAGCAGCGCGACCAGCGAGGCCAGCAGGAGCCACCAGCGGTGCCCGCGACGCCAGTTGCGCACACTGACCGCGCGGTCCTGGAGCACGTCGTGCTTCCCGGCGCGGACGGCCGCCCGCCCCAGCGCGGTGTACCGCTTGCGGCGGCCGTACGACACCACCGCCACCGCCACGATGAACAGCGCGGCGCCCGCCATCACCCCGATCCGGCGCCCGGTCAGGCCCGGGATCAGCAGCCCGACGCCCGCCGCGCACACTCCGAGCCACCACAGCGGTGCGGCCCCGGCGCGCACGACGACGGCCACCCGAGCCAGCCCCTGAACCCTGCGATCTCCGCGTGCCACGTCCCGCCTCCTCGTCGTCCTGGCACAGTTCTGACGGTCCGGGAGGGTAGCGGGCGAACGTGAGACGAGCCTGAAAAAACGCGGCCCTATTCCACGAACAGTCCCCGGGCCGCGGCCCGCGCGTCGAACTCCTCCAGGCGGGCCTGCGCGTCCGGCAGGTCGTCGCACATCGCCTCCAGCAGCACCCGGCCCAGCAGCATCGGCGCGCAGGCGGTGTCGAAGGCGAGGCCGGTGCCGACGGCGGCGGGCAGCAGCAGGTCGGAGACCTTGGCGACCGGCGCGAAGGCGGAGTCGGCGACGGTGACGACGCTCAGGCCCGCCTCCTTGGCGTAGGCGAGGGTGTCGACGACCTCGCGCGGATGCCGGGGCAGCGCGAAGCACAGCAGGGTCGAGGCGCCCGCGCGGACGGCGGCGTCGATCCGGTCGTGGATCATCGTGCCGCCCTCGTTGAGCAGCCGTACGTCCGGATGGACCTTGGCGGCGAAGTAGGCGAAGCCGTACGCCTGGGAGGCGGCGGCCCGCAGCCCGAGCACCGGCAGGGGGCGGGAGGCGGCGAGCAGCCGCCCGGCCTTCTGCACCGGGCGGGGGTCGGCGAGGATCTCCGCCAGGTGCTTGAGGTTCTCGATCTCGGCCTCGACGGCCTGCTGGTACTCGTTGTACGACGCGGAGGCCGCCGTCTGCTCGGCGGGCGCGACCTCGCGAAGGTGCCGGCGCAGGGCCGGGTAGCCGTCGAAGCCGAGGGCGACGGCGAAGCGGGTGACGGAGGGCTGGCTGACCCCGGCCAGCTCGGCCAGCTCCACGCTGGACAGGAACGGCACGTCCCCTGCCCGCCGCACCATGCTGTGCGCGATGCGCCGCTGGGTCGGTGTGAGCCGGTGCCCCTCGAACAGCGCCTGAAGCCGTCCCGCGGGAGTGTCCGCCACACCCGCCCCGCCCATGTCGCTCATGCCTCGATCCCCCTCCAGATGTCCGTGAACCGGTCGAGCAGCGCGGCCGCCGCCGTCACGTCGCCCGTGAGCGGCCGGTCGGCCGTGTCCTGCGCCAGCACCGCCTCGGCGAGTTCCAGCGCCCGGCCCACCGGGAGGTCCGGGTCGGCCCTGAGACCGCGCTGGCGCAGCGCCCGTACGGCGGCGACGAGTTCGCAGCCGACGACGAGACGGTACGCGCCGCACGCGCGCAGTGTCTGGCGTGCGGCGAGCGAGGCGAAGCTGGCCTGTTCCTCGACGCCTCGGGAGAGTACAGCGTGGCCGAGCGAGGCGGGCGCCGAGAAGGCCCGCAGGTCGCCGAGGGCCGCTCCGGCGGCGTACTCCAGGATCATCACGCCGGAGGAGGCGGGCTCCTGGTCGGCGAGGAAGGGCCTGAGGCGGGTGAAGACGGGCTCGTTCAGGGTGGAGAGCCGGGACGTGGACAGCCGGGCGACCTGGGTGAGGGCCAGCCTGAAGTGGTCCAGGGCCAGGGCGAGTTGGGCCTGGTAGAAGCCGCCGTGGTGGTAGGCGGCCATGTCCTCGGGGGAGATGAGGGGGTTCTCGGCGGCCGCGTTGATCTCGATCGCGATGACCTCCTCCAGGGCGTCGGCCGCGTCCTGGGCGGGCCCGTGGATCTGCGGGAGACACCGGAAGCCGTACGGATCCTGGATGCGGCCGAGCGGTGGGGTGGGCCGGTCCTCGGCCCCGATCAGCTTCCGCATCCGCCGGGCCACTTCGGCGGACCCGCGGTGCGGGCGGGCCGCGTGCACGGGGGCGGCGTACGCCTCGTGCGACCCGTCCACGGCCAGCAGCGACAGCGCCCCGACGACCTGTGTGGCCTCGACGAGCCCGCGCAGTTCGTGCAGTGCGAGGGCGGCCTGGCCGAGGGTGAGGGCGTTGCTGCTGATGAAGGCGAGGGCGTCGTTGTTGTCGAGGGGCTGGGGCTCGGGGGCGCCGGCCTCCCTCCAGGGGTGCTCCCCCGCCAGCGCCAGTCCCACCTGGGCCAGCGCCGCGATGTCACCGGTGCCCACCGAGCCGAACTCGTTGACGACCGGGTACGCGCCGTTCTCCAGGGCCTCGCACAGGGCCGTGACGACGGTCGGCCGCAGTCCCGCGCCGCCCGCCAGGACCTGGTTGGCGCGGACCGCGAGCATCGCGCGGACCTGCCGGGCCGGGAGCTCCTCGCCGATGGCGCCGGCGTGGCTGCGCAGCAGCCGCAGCCCGTGTTCGGCGGCCGCCTCGGTGGGCACGTCCTCGTTCCGGTTGGCGCCGACGCCGGTCGAGCGGCCGTAGACGCGTCCGGTCGCGGCGATCTGGCGGGCGGCGTCCCAGGACTCCGCGACCCGCTTCATCGCGTCGGTCCCGGGCACCGGGCGCGCGCTCCCGTCGGCGAGGCGGGCGACGTCCGCGACGTCGAGCCCGATCCCGTCGAGGACCACCAGGCCGGTGTGGCCCACTGAGACGGGATCAGGACTGTCCACGATCCGAGACGACATCTAGCCCAAACTCCCCTCAATGCGGACATCTGATCTTGCCTGGCGGTCATCCGTTACCTCGGATTAACACCGAACCGTTGACAACCTATTCAGGTACCGAGAACTCTGCATGACGTTATACAGCCGGGCAAGGGACAACTCATGATCCAGTTCGACGCGGTCCACAAGCGCTTCCCCAACGGCACGACAGCAGTGCACGATCTCACCCTCGACATGCCGGAAGGCGGCGTCACCGTCCTCGTCGGATCCTCCGGTTGCGGCAAGACGACCACCCTCAGGATGATCAACCGGATGGTCGAACCGACCTCCGGCACCATCAAGGTCGGCGGCAAGGACGTCACCCGGCAGGACGCGGCCGAACTGCGCCGCTCCATCGGCTACGTCATCCAGCAGTCCGGCCTCTTCCCGCACCGCACGGTGCTGGACAACATCGCCACCGTCCCGCTCCTGCTCGGCCACGGCCGCAAGAGGGCCCGGGCCCGCGCCGCCGAGCTCCTGGAGACCGTCGGCCTGACCGCCGAGTCCGGCAAGCGGTACCCGCACCAGCTCTCCGGCGGCCAGCAGCAGCGGGTCGGCGTCGCCCGCGCGCTCGCCGCCGACCCGCCGGTCCTGCTCATGGACGAACCCTTCGGCGCGGTCGACCCGGTCGTACGCACCCAGCTCCAGGACGAACTGCTCCGGCTCCAGAAGGAGTTGAACAAGACCATCGTCTTCGTCACACACGACGTCGACGAGGCCGTCCGCCTCGGCGACCGCATCGCGATCTTCCGCACCGGCGGCCACCTCGTCCAGTGCGCCCCTCCCGCCGAACTCCTCGCCCGCCCCGCCGACGACTTCGTGGCCGACTTCCTCGGCGCCGAGCGCGGCCTGAAGCTGCTCTCGCTGAAGACCCTGGCCGAGGTCCCGCAGGGCCCGGCGCCGGAAGGGGCCGCCTGGTCCCTCGTGTGCGACGCGGCGGGCAGGCCCCTGCACTGGGCGGCCGACGACGCCGAGGTGCCCGTACGACCGCTCAAGGACGGCGACTCCCTGCTCGCCGCCCTCGACGAGTCCGTCGCCTCCCCCGCCGGCCTGGTCGCCCGCGTCGACGCCGACGGCGTCCTCACCGGGGTCACCTCCCGCAACGACATCCACCGGCACGCCGGCCGGGCCCACACGGAAGCCCGGGTGGCCGCATGACCATCGACTGGTCGTGGATATCCGGCCACACCGACGACCTGACCACCCTGACGATCTCGCACCTCCAGGCAGCGCTCTCGGCGGTCTTCTTCGGCCTGCTGATCAGCCTCCCCCTCGCCGTGGTCGCCCATCGGATCCGGCCCCTGCGCGGCTTCCTGCTCGGCCTCTCGAACGTCCTGTTCACGATCCCCTCGATCGCGATCTTCGTGCTCCTGCTGCCGATCAGCGGCCTCACCCGCACCACGACCGTGATCGGCCTGACCGTCTACACCCTGGTCGTCCTGCTGCAGAACACCGTCGAGGGCCTCGACTCGGTCCCCGCGAAGACCAAGGAGGCCGCGAAGGCGATGGGCACCCGCCCGTTGCGCACCCTCCTCACCGTCGAACTCCCCCTCGCCCTGCCCGTGATCATGGCGGGCGTACGGATCGCGACCGTCATGTCGATCTCCCTGGTGTCGGTCGCCACCTACATCGGCGACGGCGGTCTCGGCCAGCTCTTCACCGACGGCTTCCAGCGCGACTTCCCGACCCCGGTGATCGCGGGCGTGGTCCTCACGCTCCTGCTCGCCGTGGCCGCGGACGCCCTGCTGGTGGCCCTCCAGTACGTCCTGACCCCGTGGCGGCGGAGGCGAGCCTGACATGTACGAACTCATCAAGAACCTCGGCACCTGGCTGACCAGCGGCTCCCAGTGGACCGGGACCGACGGCATCGCCCACCGGCTCGCCGAGCACCTGCAGTACTCGCTGCTCGCGACCCTCGTCGCGGCCGCGATCGGCCTTCCCCTCGGCCTGCTCATCGGTCACACCGGCAAGGGGGCCTTCCTCGCGATCAACCTCGCGTCCTTCGGCCGCGCCCTGCCCACCGTCGGCCTGGTCGTGCTGGTCTTCCTGGCCGGCGGCCTGTCCATGCTCCCGGTCTACGTCGCCCTCGTCGCCCTCGCGGTCCCGGCGATCGTCACCAACACCTACGCCGGCATGACGGCCGTGGATCCGGATGTGCGCGACGCCGCCCGCGGCCAGGGCATGCGCGGGCATCAGGTCCTGTTCCAGGTCGAACTGCCCCTCGCGCTCCCCCTGATCATGACCGGCCTGCGCCTGGCACTCATCCAGGTCGTCGCCACCGCGACCATCGCGGCGTACGTCTCCTTCGGGGGCCTCGGCCGCTACGTCTTCGACGGCCTCGCCCAGCGCGACCTCGTCCAGGTGCTCGGCGGGGCGGTGCTGGTCGCCGTGATCGCCGTCGCCCTCGACCTGCTGCTCTCCGCCCTCCAGCGCTTCCTCTTCCGTCACCGCACCGCGTAAGGACCCCTCCGATGAACCGACGCACCCTCCTCGGCGGCCTCCTCGCGGCGGCCTCCGTCCCCGCCCTCTCCGCCTGCTCCAGCGGCATCACCTCCCTCGACGGCGGCGGCACCACCTCCGGCGGCAGCGGCTCCAGCAAGGGCGGAGTCACCATCGGCACCGCCAACTTCACCGAGAACCAGGTCCTCGGCTACCTGTACGCGGCCGTGCTCCAGCAGGCCGGCGTGAAGGTGAAGGTCCGCCCCAACCTCGGCACCCGCGAGATCGTGATCCCCGCCCTCAAGGCGGGCGACATCGACCTGCTGCCCGAGTACCAGGGCGCCCTCCTCAACTACCTGGCCCCCAAGGACGCCTCCGCCGAGCCGGGCACCATGCAGAACGCCCTCACCCTGGCCCTGCCCGCCGGCCTCCAGGTGCTCCCGTACGGCCAGGCGGCCGACTCCGACTGCTTCGTCGTCACCCGGGCGACCGCCAGGAAGTACGGCCTCGTCACCCTCGCCGACCTCGCCAAGCAGAACGGCAAGCTGGTCATCGGCGCCGCACCCGAGGTCAAGAAGCGCCGGGTGGGCGCGGTCGGCCTCAAGGAGGTGTACGGCGTCGAGTTCAAGGAGTTCAAGTCCCTCGACTCGGACGGTCCGCTCGTCAAGGGCGCCCTGAAGAAGGGCGATGTCGACGTGGCGAACCTCTTCACCACCGACACCGACATCGCGGCCGACGACTGGGTGGTGCTGACCGACCCCAAGAACCTCATCCCCAGCCAGCACATCGTGCCCCTCATCGCCGACCGCAAGGCCGACGACACCGTCCGCAAGGCCCTCGCCCGCCTCGGCAACGTCCTGACCACCGCCCAGCTGACCCAGCTCAACAGCCAGGTCGACAACGACAAGAAGGACCCGGAGGACGTGGCGAACGCGTATGCGAAGCAGCACGGGCTGACCACGGGCTGATCTGGGAAGGGCCCCCGCCGCAACAGGGGGGCTAACCCCAGTGCAGCGGGCGGTCCCGCTGCCTACCGTGGACCCCATGACCGGAATGGATGCGCGGGACCCCGAACTCAAGAAGGAACTCAACGCCACCCTGCAGGCCCGCAGGGAACTGGGCGAGGAGTACGAGTCCGCGCTGGTCGACTCGTTCCTGGAGAAGGTCGACCAGCGGATCGACGGCGCCGTGGACCGCCGGCTGCGCCGGCAGCTCGCCGAGCAGCAGATGGTGACCGCCCGGGGAGCCCGCTCGCCCAAGCCCACCGACTCCTTCGGCGAACGCTTCGGCTTCGGCATCGTCTCCCTGGTGCTGGCGATCCCGCTCTCCGCGATCGGCGGCGGCGTCGCCCACCTGCCCGGCCTGCTGGTCTCCTGGGTCGGCATCGTCGGCGTCAACGCCTTCCAGGCGCTCCGCGTCAACCCGGACCTCTTCCGCGGCGGCCGGCGCGGCAAGCCGTCCTCCCGGACCAGCGACTGGGAAGGCTGACCCGGCGCTCACACCTGCGCGGTCGGCAGCACCATGACCTGGCGCAGGTTGACGTGCCGGGGCCGGCTGGTGACGTAGGCGACGACGTCGGCGAGCTCGGCGGCCGCCAGCGTGCCCATCGCCTCGACCATCCCGCCGACCTGCGCCCGCAGCCCGTCGTTGTCGATGTGCGTGGCCAGTTCGGACTCCGTCAGCCCCGGCTCGATGTTGGTGACCCGCACGCCCCGCGGCCCGAACTCGTTCCTCAGCAGCGCGGAGAGATGCGTGACCGCGGCCTTCGTCGCCCCGTACACGGCGTAGTTCGTGAAGCCCGTGACGTGCGCGCCGATGGACGAGACGTTCACCAGGTCCGCGCTGCGCCCCTGCGCCGCCGCCTCGTCGAGGTCGCCGGCGAAGGCGCCGATGACCCGCAGGACACCGGTGACATTGGTGTCGATCATCCGCTGCCACTCGTCGACCCGGGCGTCGACGATCGGGTTCGGCAGCATCACGCCCGCGTTGTTCACCACCAGGTCGACGGCCCCGTACGCCGTGTGCACACGCTCCACGGCGGCCGCCACGGACGCGTCGTCGGTCACGTCGGCGACCACGGCCAGGGCCTGTCCGCCGTCGGCCCGGATCTTCCCGGCGATCGCCTCCAGCCGCTCACCGCGCCGGGCGAGCAGCGCGACCCGCGCCCCCTGCTCGGCCAGCAGCACGGCCGTGGCCTCGCCGATACCGCTCGCCGCCCCGGTGACGACAGCGGTACGTCCGGCCAGATTCTCGTACGACATGTTGTGCTCCTCGGTGCATGCCCGCCGGGGCGACTCCCCGGCCTCGTCCACCACCCTGCGGCGCCCGGGCGGTCCTACCCAGGGATGCGCTTTTCCTGGGTCTGCCGGTACCAGGTTCGAAAGCCGCGCCTCCCCTACGATCGAACCCATGGACGGGGACCTCGGAGACTTCTTGCGTTCACGCCGCGCCCGCATCCGGCCCGAGGAGGTGGGGCTGCCCTCGCACGGGCGGCGCCGCGTGCCCGGGCTGCGCCGGGAGGAGGTGGCGCAGCTGGCCGGCGTGAGCGTCGACTACTACATCCGTCTGGAGCAGGGCCGCGGTCCTGGGGGCCCCTCCCGGACGAAGTCCGGGGGAGTCTCGGACGCCGTGCTGGACGCCGTCGCGCGCGTCCTGCGCCTGGACGAGACCGAACGCGACTACCTGCACGCGGTGGCCCGCCCCCGCCGACAGGCCGCACGTCCCGCCAGCCCCCGCGTCCGCCAGGGCGTCCAGCTCCTGCTCGACAGCATGGACCGCACCCCGGCCTTCGTCCTCGACCGCCGGATGACCGTCCTGGCCTGGAACGCCCTGGCCGACGCGGTGTTCGGTTACAGCGGTACGACGGCCAGGACGCGCAGCATTCCGCGGCAGGTCTTCCTCGACCCCGCCGCACGCGACCTCTACCCGGAGTGGCAGGCGGTGGCCTCTCAGTGCGTGGCCCATCTGCGGGTCCTGGCGGGCCATCACCAGGACGACCGCGAACTGACCTCGCTGGTCGGCGAGCTCTCCCTCAAGAGCGAGGACTTCCGCCGGCTGTGGGCCGACCACCAGGTCAAGGAGTGCGCCTACGGCGTGAAGCGCCTCCGGCATCCGGTGGCGGGCCTGCTCGTCTTCGCGTACGAGACCCTCACCGTCCCGGGAGACGGCGACCAGAGCCTGCTCGTCTACACCCCGGAACCGGGATCGGAGACGGCGGAGCGGCTGGCGCTGCTGGGCAGCTGGGCATCGAGCGCCGCCCGCTGAACCTCGCTCACTGAACGTCGCTCACTGAGACCGCCTGCTGAGGCCCCCCGCAAAAGAAATATCGCGGGGACCGCCGCACCCCCGTTAACGGGGGGCGGGACGACGGCGGTCCCCGCGAGGGACGTCGACCGGGTCAGGCCAGGTCTCACGTCCGGCGTCCATGGAGGTCCGGGAGCCGCTCCGGAGGTCCTTGGACGTTTCGGTGCCGGCTGGGGCGGGGAGCCGCTCCCGCCCTGCCGACATCCACCAATGTGCCGGACCCGTGTTAAGCGTGTGCTGCGTGGACGTGACGCGCTCGTACCAGTTCCGCGAAGTCCACCTTTTCGGTGGGAAACCGCAAGTCCGCCGCCGGCACCCGGCGTTCACCGGAGGTTTGCCGTCACTTCCCGCCCTTGGCGAGGAAGGCCAGCAGATCCTGGCGGCTGATGACTCCGGTGGGCTTGCCCTCCACGAGGACGATCGCCGCGTCCGCCGAGCCGAGGACCGACATCAGGTCGCCGACCGGCTCGCCGGAGCCGACCTGGGGAAGGGGGGCCGACATGTGCTTCTCCAGCGGGTCCTCCAGCGAGGCCCGCTGGGTGAACAGGGCGTCGAGCAGCTCGCGTTCGACGACCGAGCCGACGACCTCCGCGGCCATCACGTCCGGGTGACCGGCGCCCGGCTTGACGATCGGCATCTGCGAGACGCCGTACTCCCGCAGCACGTCGATGGCCTCGCCGACCGTCTCGTCCGGGTGCATGTGGACGAGGGAGGGGATGGCGCCGTGCACCTTGTCGTTCAGGACGTCGGCGACGCGGGCGCTGGGGCCCTCGTCCTCCAGGAAGCCGTAGTCGGCCATCCACTCGTCGTTGAAGATCTTCGAGAGGTAGCCGCGCCCGCTGTCCGGGAGCAGGACCACCACGACGCCGTTCTCGTCCAGGCGCTCGGCGACCCGCAGGGCCGCGACGACGGCCATGCCGCAGGAGCCGCCCACCAGCAGGCCCTCCTCCTTGGCGAGGCGGCGGGTCATCTGGAAGGAGTCCTTGTCGGAGACGGCGACGATCTCGTCGGCGACGGTCCGGTCGTAGGCGGTCGGCCAGAAGTCCTCGCCGACACCCTCGACGAGATACGGCCGCCCGGAGCCGCCGGAGTACACGGACCCCTCGGGGTCGGCGCCGACGACCTGGACCCCGCCGTCACTGGCGTCCTTCAGGTACCGGCCGGTGCCGGAGATGGTGCCGCCGGTGCCGACACCAGCCACGAAGTGGGTGATCCGCCCCTCCGTCTGCTCCCACAGCTCGGGGCCGGTGGAGTGATAGTGGGAGAGCGGGTTGTTGGGGTTGGAGTACTGGTCGGGCTTCCACGCACCGGGCGTCTCGCGCACCAGCCGGTCGGAGACGTTGTAGTACGAGTCCGGGTGCTCGGGGTCCACGGCGGTCGGGCAGACGACGACCTCGGCGCCGTAGGCCCGCAGGACGTTGATCTTGTCGGTCGACACCTTGTCGGGGCACACGAAGATGCACTTGTACCCCTTCTGCTGCGCCACGATGGCGAGCCCCACCCCGGTGTTTCCGCTGGTCGGCTCGACGATGGTGCCCCCGGGCTTGAGCGCGCCGCTCTCCTCCGCCGCCTCGATCATGCGCAGGGCAATGCGGTCCTTCACGGATCCGCCGGGGTTGAAGTACTCGACCTTGGCCAGGACGGTCGCCTTGATGCCCTTGGTCACGTTGTTGAGCCTCACCAGCGGGGTGTTGCCGACGAGGCTGATCATCGAGTCGTGGAATTGCACCGTTGTCTCCGGATGCTTGCAAAAGAAAGTGGTCCTAGTGGTCCGGCCAGCCTATGGCCTGTTCGGGCGCCATGACGGTCGTTCACTCCCCGTTGGGATTGGGCCACGGTCCGTGCGGGGCAAGGAGTGGGTGTACGGGTACGACGGAGGTGGCGGCTACGTATGACGAGCATGTCGAGGGCGAGGGTGGCCCGGCGGATCGCGGCCGGCGCGGCCTACGGCAGCGGCGGGATCGGTCTGATCGGGGCGGCGGGCATGGGCCTGCTGCTGGCGGAGGCGCGGCTGGCCAGACGGCAGGTGGGCAACGGCACGACGCCGCACGTCCCGCAGGCCGAGGGCCGGTACGGCCATGTCTACGCCGCCGCGGGCGATCCGCCCCTGCGTCTGACCATGCTGGGTGACTCCACGGCGGCGGGCCAGGGGGTGCACCGGGCGGCCCAGACACCGGGCGCGCTGCTGGCGTCGGGGCTGGCGGCGGTGGCGGAACGTCCGGTGGAGTTCCGCAACGTCGCCCTGCCCGGGGCCACCTCGGACGACCTGGACCGCCAGGTGGCGCTGGTGCTGTCGGATCCCGAGCGGGTCCCGGACATCTGCGTGATCATGATCGGCGCGAACGACGTCACGCACCGGATGCCGGCGACGCGTTCCGTGCGGCATCTGTCCTCGGCGGTAAGACGGCTGCGCACGGCCGGTGCCGAGGTCGTGGTCGGCACCTGTCCCGACCTGGGCACGATCGAGCCGGTGCAGCAGCCGCTGCGGTGGCTGGCCCGGCGGGCCTCGCGGCAGCTGGCGGCCGCGCAGACGATCGGCGCGGTGGAACAGGGCGGCCGCACGGTGTCGCTGGGCGACCTGCTGGGCCCGGAGTTCGCGGCGAACCCGCGCGAGCTGTTCGGCCCCGACAACTACCACCCCTCGGCGGAGGGTTACGCGACGGCGGCGATGGCGGTGCTGCCGACGGTGTGCGCGGCCCTGGGTCTGTGGCCGGCCGACGAGGACCGCCCGGACGTCTCCCGCCGCGAGGGCTTCCTGCCGGTGGCGAGGGCGGCGGCGGAGGCGGCCTCGGAGGCGGGCACGGAGGTCGCGGCGGCGATGCCGACCGGCCCGAAGGGGCCCTGGGCCCTGCTCAAGCGCAGGCGCAGGCGGCGGGTCCGGGCGACGGAGCCGTCACCCACCACGAGCCCGTCCGGTGTCTGAGAGGAGAGGAGACGGGGGTCCGAGGAGCGGAGGCAGGGTCCGAGGAGCGGAGAACCGGGAAAAGCAAGCGCTTAGACATAGGTCACACCGCCATCCCCGTGACCCAGGCCATACGTACGGGTAACTTCCCAAGCAGCCCAGTCGGAAGAACACCCCCGTAACGCCAATGGAGCCGTGATGCCCGAAGCCGTGATCGTCTCGACCGCCCGCTCCCCCATCGGCCGCGCAGTCAAGGGCTCGCTCAAGGACCTGCGCCCCGACGACCTCACCGCCACGATCATCCAGGCCGCCCTCGCCAAGGTCCCCGAGCTGGACCCGCGCGACATCGACGACCTGATGCTCGGCTGCGGCCTCCCCGGCGGCGAGCAGGGCTACAACCTGGGCCGCATCGTGGCCGTGCAGATGGGCATGGACCACCTGCCTGGCTGCACGATCACCCGTTACTGTTCCTCCTCGCTGCAGACGAGCCGCATGGCCCTGCACGCCATCAAGGCCGGCGAGGGCGACGTCTTCATCTCGGCAGGCGTCGAGATGGTCTCCCGTTACGCCAAGGGCAGCTCGGACGGCCTCCCGGACACGACGAACCCGATCTTCGACGAGGCCCAGGCCCGCACCGCCGCCACCGCCGTGTCCGAGGGCTCCACCTGGCACGACCCGCGCGAGGACGGCCTGCTCCCCGACCCCTACATCGCGATGGGCCAGACCGCCGAGAACCTGGCCCGCGTCAAGGGCGTCACCCGCCAGGACATGGACGAGTTCGGCGTCCGCTCGCAGAACCTCGCCGAGGAAGCCATCAAGAACGGCTTCTGGGAGCGCGAGATCACCCCGGTCACGCTCCCCGACGGCACCGTGGTCTCCAAGGACGACGGCCCGCGCGCCGGCGTCACGCTCGACGGCGTCCAGGGCCTGAAGCCGGTCTTCCGCCCCGACGGCATGGTCACCGCCGCCAACTGCTGCCCGCTCAACGACGGTGCCGCCGCGGTCGTGATCATGTCCGACACCAAGGCCCGCGAACTCGGCCTCACCCCGCTCGCCCGCATCGTGTCGACCGGCGTCTCGGGCCTGTCCCCCGAGATCATGGGTCTCGGCCCGGTGGACGCGTCGAACCAGGCCCTGCGCCGCGCCGGTCTCACGATCGACGACATCGACCTGGTCGAGATCAACGAGGCGTTCGCCGCCCAGGTGATCCCCTCCTACCGCGACCTGAACATCCCGCTGGAGAAGCTGAACGTCAACGGCGGCGCGATCGCCGTCGGCCACCCCTTCGGCATGACCGGCGCCCGCATCACCGGCACGCTCATCAACTCCCTCCAGTTCCACGACAAGCAGTTCGGTCTGGAGACCATGTGCGTGGGCGGCGGCCAGGGCATGGCGATGGTCATCGAGCGCCTGAGCTGACCGCTCAACTCTCCGTGTCCGTACGGGGACTCCGTGTCACTCTTTGGCCCAGAACCGGGGAAACTCCAAGGTTCTGGGCCGATTTGTGATCCAATCTCCCTCAGGATGTGACCTATCTCCCTTCCGAGAGGGATTTGCGCAGCTCAGGGCCGCTCGCCAGCAAGCACCGGACCCAAAGTCCTGTCCGATTCGTGACGTTACGCACTGACAGCTGGATAGTCCGCCCTTCAAGCTGATGTAGGAAGTCGGGGGTCGACTTTGAACCGGGAGTACGTCAGTGAGCGCCATGCCGATCGCCTTGCTGGTCACCACGGCCGCCACGGGCGCCGTGGGCGTCGCCGTCCTGCGCACCCTCATGGTGCTGCGCCGACAGGTCGCCGCCCTGCACGCCGAGCTCGCCAGGAACAACACCGCGGACGTACGGGGTCTCGTCCCGGCCGCGCGTCCGGCAGCCGACGTCGACGAGATACGTGCCGCCGTGGCCGAGGCCCTCGCCGAGGAGCGTGAGCGCGAGCTCGCCGAGGCGCGGGCCTTCTGGGCCGCCCAGGAGGCCCGTGACGCCTCCGAGGCGCCCTCGCTGCTCGGGCTGCCCGACAGCGAGCTGTTCCTGCCCCGGCAGGCCGATTTCGTGGGTCTGGAGCCGCTGGAGCCGGTGTCGGAGTCCTCGGCCGACGCGGACGAGTTCGCCGGCGACAGCCCCGAACTGGCCGCGGCCCGGCGCCGGCATCCCTCCCACCCGGACTTCGTGCCGGTCGGTTCACCGGTCGTGGGCGACCACGAACGCACGGTGGCCACCCTGGAGGAACTCGCCGCCTCCGGCACCGAGCTGGCCGACGTCCGTCCCGGCCCCCTCGGCACCCTGGACGTCTACGTCTTCGCGGACGGCACGACCCTCTGCATGACCCCGGGCCACCGCGAGACGGCCGAACGCCTGTCGGCGGCCCTGCGCGCGGGCGAGAGCGCGGTCCTGCTGGGCGGCTCGGGCGTCTCGGGCGCGTACACGCTGACCTTCGCGTGCGGCGAGGAGAACGTCTACATCCTGGCCGACCGGGTCATAGCGTCCCTGTAGGCGTCACGAGGCCACGGGGTCACACGCCGGCCCGCTGTTGGGCCTGTGCCACCAGTTCCAGCGCTTCTTCCACCTGGCTCTCGTCCGTCAGGACGAGAGCCAAGTCGTGCACGGCCACGGTGATCTGGTCGGCGGCGGCGAACATCCCCGCGTCCGGCATCTCGCGCAGCTCGGTCCCCGGCTCCTCCACGACCTGGGTCCGGCGGGCGAACTCCCGTGCCAGTCCCAGTGCTTCGGCCGCCGCGCCCCGCTGCAACCGGCTCTGCGGCGCGGCCCGCAGACGGTCGGCGAAGTGGTCCACGGCCCGGGTCAGACGCGAAGTATCAGCCACGCGGCAACCGTACGCGTCCGACCGGGACTGTTGCCAACAGGCGAACGCTCAGGCACGGTGACCTGAAGGACCGGCTTACATCCCCTTTGCGTCCGGAGGCGCCGATGTCCCACGTCCTCTCCGAGGAGACCCACCGCAACATGCTCGCCCGCATCCCCCATTGCACCGGTCGTGAAGTGTCCGACTGGCTGCGCACCGTCGACGAAGGCCCGGCCCTCTTCCGCTTCGAGGAAAAGGTCAGCTGGCTCCGCCACGAACACAACCTCGCGTACGGCCACGCCAAGGCGATCATCCACGAGTACGACCTGAGGAGGGCCGCGCGCAGGTACTTCTGAGCTGCGCACATGCCGAAGGGCCCCCGGTCGGAACCGGGGGCCCTTCGCCGTACGAACCGTAACGCCCGTCAGAGCGCCGCGGACTAGTCGCTGCTGTTGAGGATCGCGATGAGTCGCAGGAACTCCATGTAGATCCACACCAGCGTCAGTGTGAGACCGAACGCGGCCAGCCACGCCTCCTCGCGCGGGGCGCCGTAGGCGATACCGTCCTCGACCTGCTTGAAGTCGAGGGCGAGGAAGCACGCGCCGAGCAGCACGCCGATGATGCCGAACAGGATGCCGAGGCCGCCGCTGCGGAAGCCGAGGCCGTCACCGCCACCGAACGCGGCGAACAGCAGGTTGACCACCATCAGCAGCAGGAAGCCGAGCGCGGCCGCCATGACGAAGCCGTAGAACCGCCGGTTGACGCGGATCCAGCCGGCCTTGTACGCCACCAGTACCGCGGCGAAGACCGCCAGGGTGCCGATCACGGCCTGCATGGCCGCGCCGCTCGCGATGCGGTTGTCGACGATGCTGGAGACGACGCCGAGGAACACGCCCTCGAACGCGGCGTACGACACGATCAGCGCGGGCGTGGCCGTGCGCTTGAAGGACTGCACGAGCGCCAGGACCATGCCGATCACCGCGGCGCCGATGCCGATGCCGTACGAGCGCCCGATGTTGGCGTCGTCGACGGGCAGCAGCGCCCAGGCGAGGGCGGCGGTGACGATCAGGATGCCGAGCGTGGTGCCGGTGCGCAGGACGACGTCGTCGATCGTCATGCGGCCGGTGGTCACCGGGGTCTGCGGCGGTGCGCCCTGCTGCAGGCCCTGCTGGGCATAGGGGTTGGTCGCGTACGGGTTGCCCTGCGGCTGCGCGTAGGGGCTGCCCTGCGTGCCCACGGCTGCGCCCCCGGCCTGCGGCGCGGTGTTGAAGCCCGCGTAGCCGTTGTCGCGGCTGAACCCCCGTCGCGAGAAGACCGGGTTGCTGCTCCTCATTTCACTCCTCCATGGCCACCGTGTGTGGACCTTGCCCTCAAGAGTAATAGGTAGGCAAAGGAATGACCCTAGTGCTTGAGGAGGATCTTCCCTCGTTGTGCTGGCCAACACGCTACGCGCGGGCTTGATTCCCGGCACCGGAGGGGCCTCATCCGAAGGGGAAGCCGGTGTACCCCTCGGCGAGGTCGGTCTCGGCGGCCCGCGACCCGGCGATCCGCTCCAGCCGCGCCAGCTGCATCCGGTCCTCGAAGGCGGTGGCGTCGGGCGCCCGGTGCAGGAGGCTCGTCATGTCGTACGAGAACCGTTCGGCCTGCCACACCCGCCGCAGGCAGGTCTCCGAGTAGGCGTCGAGGCGCTCGGCGGAACCGGTCTCCTGCTGGTGTGTCAGCGCCCTCACGAAGGTCACGACGTCCCCCACGGCGAGGTTGAGGCCCTTGGCGCCGGTGGGCGGGACGATGTGCGCCGCGTCTCCGGCGAGGAAGAGCCGGCCGTGGCGCATGGGCTCGTGGACGTAGGAGCGCATGGGGGTGACGGACTTCTGCGTGATCGGTCCCCTGTCGAGCCTCCAGTCGTCGTCCGTCTCGAAACGGCGCTCCAGCTCGTCCCAGATCTCCTCGTCGCCCCAGCTCTCGGCGTCGGTGCCCTCGGGGACCTGGAGGTAGAGGCGGGAGACGGACGGGGAGCGCATGGACAGCAGGGCGAAGCCGCGGTCGTGGCGGGCGTAGACGAGTTCGTCGTGGGAGGGCGGGACGTCGGCGAGGATGCCGAGCCAGGCGAAGGGGTACGTCCGCTCGAAGACCCGGGTCAGCTCCGCGGGGACCGCCTTCCTCGCCACGCCCCAGAAGCCGTCGCAGCCGACGACGTACTCGCATTCCAGGACGTCCTCGCGGCCCTCGTGCCGGAAGCGCACGCGCGGGGCGTCGGTGTCGGCGCCTTCGACGGCCAGGGCCTCCGCCTCGAACAGCAGCGGCCCGCCGTCCTTGAGCTGGAGGGCGATGAGGTCCTTGCAGACCTCGGTCTGGGCGTAGACCGTCACGGACCGGCCACCGGTGAGGGCGGGGAAGTCGACGCGGTGGCGCTTCCTGTCGTAGCGCAGTTCGATGCCGTCGTGCGGGAGTCCCTCGCGGTCCATGCGCTCCCCGGCGCCTGCCGCGCGCAGTACGTCGACCGTGCCCTGCTCCAGGATCCCGGCGCGCTGGCGCTGCTCGACATAGGCGCGGTCGCGGCTCTCCAGGACGACGGAGTCGATGCCGGCGTGATGGAGGAGCCGGGCGAGGAGGAGGCCGGCGGGGCCGGCTCCGATGATGCCGACGGTGGTGCGCATCGGGCGTTCCCTTCGGAGACCTTGTGGCTACGGGCGCAATTGCGCTTGTTCGCGTGGTGAAGTTTTATTCACTTGAGTGAGCCGAGTTTGCGCCGCGGGGTCTGCCGATGTCAACGGTTCTGTGCGGCCGTCCGGCCCGCGGGTGGCTGCCGCGGGCCGGACGGCCGTTCGGGTCAGCGGCTGGGCCAGCCGTCCAGGTGCCGGTGCATGGTGACGTCGTCCTGCGCGTCGCCCTTCGGGGCGTCGGCCACGGCGTCCCGAAGGACCGAGTTGACCTCGGCGGCGAGGGCGTCGGCCCGGGTGCGCAGATCGGTCGCGGGGATGTCGGAGCGGGTCAGGGCGTCCAGCCGACGGTGGACGTCGGCGAGTTGGCGGCGGTGGGCGGAGTCGAGGGTGAGCGGGGCGGGTGTGGAGACGACGAACTGGTAGGCCCCGGCCAGGGTCTGGCAGCCGGTGCAGCTCTTGTTGACGGCGTCGCTGAGGTTCACGGCGTTCAGGCGGGTGTGCTCGCCCGCGACGGTGACGATCTGGAACGACAGCGCGACCGAACGGCAGTCGTCGTCGGCGGTGCAGGCCGACGAGACCGCGTTGGCCTGGTTGCGCACGGAGGCCGCGTTCACCGTGCCGAACTGGCGGATGGTGAACGAGTCCTTCTCCTCCGTGTGGTCGTGGCGGTCGGCGTGGCTGAAGACATGGTCCGACGCGACGGCGACCTTGGCGGGCCCGCCGGTGGCGGCCTGCGCCGGCACGGCGGTCGCCACACCGGCGACACCGGCGGCGAACAGCCCCACGCGAACGGCACGGCGGGTCAACGGGCTGGAAGTACGGGGTTTTCGGTGGCTGCTCAAGGGATCTCCTTGGGTGGATGGATGAATACGGATGTGGGGGGCGGGGGTTGGGGAGAACGGGGCTCGCGAGCGTCTCGGCGAACGGCGAGGCCGGCCCACGGCCCGTCGCCCCACGACGACCACGGGCTCTCCGGGCCGGTCCGGCCCACCCGAGGCGGGATGGCCTGCCACCCCGGATCACGACCCCGGCCGCCAACCACACCCAGGCAGGCAGTAGCCCCACCCGGAGTAGGCCACGGGCCCGCCCCGGCACCGAGTACGAACCACCGGCCACGCCCCGAGAGGGCGGCCGCGAGCCGACGGCCCGGTGGAGGCCACCCGACCGTCCGACCGTCCCGAAGGCAGCCCCCCAGCGACACCCGCCGATCGGGGTGGACCGACCGGCCCTCCCCTCAGGACGCCCCCGGCGAACCGCTGGCCGGTGGCGGGGGCGGGGTGTCCGTGGGCGAGGGCGGGATGCTTTCCGACGGGGTCGGGGACGAGACGGGGGCGGTCGGGCCCGTGCCCGGGGAGGACGGTTCCGCCGCCGTCGACGTGCCCGGCGTCGGGGACGCCGGCCCGCGGGAGGTACCTCCGCTCGCCGAGCCCGGCGCTGCCGCGGACGCCGCCGGTGAGGCGGCCGCCGAGGTGCCGGTGGACGTCCCGGGGGAGGGCGCGTCCGAGCCCGCAGAGCGGCCCGCCGCCGAGGGTGGGACCGCGCCCGGGTCCGTGCCCGCCGGGTCGTCCGCGGTGCCCTTGTCCGAGGTCGACGCGTCGACGTCCGGAGCCGTGGCCTGCCGGGGCTGCGGTTCCTCCGTCGACACCCCGGGCTGGAGGATCGGCGCGATCGGGGGTTTCTTCGGGAGCGGCTGGGGTGTCAGCCCGGACGTCCACGCATAGCTGAGACCCGCCAGCCCGGCGAGCACCACCGCACAGAGCGCCACCCGCAACCGGGGCCGGTCCGCCGTGGACCGTTTCGCGGCCCGCAGGATCCGCCCCCCGATCTTCACGGAGAGATAGACGACGCCGCCCATCGGGATCAGCAGCATCAGACAGCCGAGGACCCCGACGAGTCCCTCGACGATCTGGCCGGCCGCGAAGGCCGCCCCGGTGCCGGAGAACTGCTCGACCATGGACCGGGTCATCGTGGCGATGATCCGGGGCAGGTTCCACAGCCCGTAGCCCATCTCGCCGATGATCAGCGGCACCATGGTGAGCACCCACGCGGCCACGATGGTCCGTGCCGACTTCTTCAGCCCGGCGACCTCTTTGCGGGCGGCCCGTCCCTTCCGGCCCGGGACCAGACTGAGCAGGATCGGCCTGATCTTGCCGTAGAGGTCCGGGACGCCGGCGAGGTCGCCCAGGATGTAGTAGCCGTCGAGCCGTACCGCCGGCATCAGCTGTTCGAGGATCTCGAAGTGCCCGAGATACACCGCGGCGAGGAAGAACTGCTCCCCCGTCGCGAAGTACAGCCCGGCCATGCCGAGCATGAAGACGACGTTGAAGTAGACCCCGCCCAGGTCGGTCCTGATCCGGCCGCCGCGTCCGATCCGGTACACGTCCGTCACGTCCGTGTACATCGACGGCCAGATGAGGAAGATCCCGCAGCCGATGCAGCCGGGCCGGGCACCGCCGTATCTGCACGCGGAGGCGTGGCCGAACTCGTGGAAGACGAGCGAGGCCACGGTCAGCGCGAACACGATCAGGATCAGCACCGGCTGGTCCAGGACCTCCAGGACCGGCTCGATCGCCCCGAAGAAACCGAACAGCCACACGTCCATGGCGACGGCCGTGAGGAGCACGGCCGCGACCACGACCGGCCGGTGCAGCCACGCGAACAGCCCCGCGATCCGTGCCGTGCGCCGCTCGTCGAAGATGACCCGGTGGCCCTTGAGGGCGAGCAGCAGGTCGGAGCGCGGTGCGTCGACCTCGTCGCTCACCTGGCCCTCGGGGACCGTCACGCCGAGCGGTTCGAGCTTCTTCTCCACGAGGAAGCGGATGTTCTCGCCGCTGACCTCGCGGCCGAACCTCGCGCTCACCCGGTGGGCGATCGACTCGGTGTCCCGGACGCCGTCGACGGACGATGCCACCAGGTACAGCAACCGCGACAGCTGCACGACCTGCCCGTCCCCCCGACGGGCGATGTACTTGGGCTCGGTGAAACCCGACCCCTGGTACTCGCCGTGCAGTCGCAGTCCCGCGCTCAGCCGCGGCACGAGCCGGAGTTCGACGACCGGCAGGCTGCCCGTCGCCACCTGCTCGTACGTCACCGGCCAGCCGCCCGGCCCGGGCACCGGCCCGGAGTCGTACAGCGTCGCGGGCCCGTCTCCGAGCACTGTCATATGTGGTCTCCCCCCACGTCCTCCCCGTTCCCCCTTGCATGGCCGTCGGGGTGGGCCGCACCGCTGGTACGGGCGGCCCACCCCGACGGCCGTGGTCACGCCGTCATTGCCGTCGTTACTGCTTGACGACGATCGACTGCGAGGCCTGCGACTCGGCGACCGAGTACGAGGAGTGGTCGTTGAGCGCCGCGGACTGGTTGTCCGCCTGGATGTTGGCGATGTGCTTGGTGACGTTGGTCGTCTTGTTGAAGCTGAACTTCAGACGGCCGAGGGCCTCGCGGCCCGGCAGCAGCTCGGCGGACTCGGTCTCCAGCTCGTGCATGTCCATGCTCATGACGGACGTCCTTTCAGGTGATGCGGATCGGGTTCGAGGTGGTGCGCGGGTGTTACTGGGTGACCGTGATGGTCTGGCCGGCCTGCGAGGCGGCGGCCGAGGCGAAGGAGTGGTCGTTGACGGCCACGGAGGAGTTGTGCGCCTCGACGTTGGCGATGTGCTTGGTGACGTTGGTCGTCTTGTTGAAGCTGAACTTCAGACGGCCGAGGGCTTCGCGGCCCGGCAGCAGTTCCGCGGACTCGGCCTCGAGCTCGTGAGCGTCCATCATGATCAATTCCCCCTCAGGGATGGGCATTTCCGGTCGGACCGAGTCAGGTTCCCCCCACACTCTGTCCAACCTGGTCGGACGTGCTGTCCAACGAGATTGGACACTAGGGCCTCGCGGGGCCACTGCGCAACCCGTTCGGGGAATCACCCTTTCGGCGGCGGGTGGGGCCGCCCGTAGAATCGGCCCCGACATGGACGGTTCCGCCGAGCGGCGAGCAGGAAGTGACCCACCCGTGGCCAACGCACTCCAGCAGTTGATCCGTGAGCGCCTGGACCGCAAGGGCTGGTCCTACGGCGACGTGGCGCGTCGCGGTGGCGTCCCGCGCTCCACCGTCCACCACCTGGCGACCACCGACCGCGTCGTCCGCATGCCCCAGGCGACCACCCTGGAGGGACTGTCCAAGGGCCTGGAACTCCCGTTGGACACCGTCCGCCGCGCCGCCGCGGAGGCCTGCGGCATCCACGTGTACGGCACACCGGCCGGCCAGGACCCCGAGGGCACCGCCGCCCGCCCGGCCGACCCCGAGGTGGACCTCCTGATCGCCAGCCTCCAGAGGCTCTCGGCCGACGACCGCCGCCACGTGGCCGCCCTCGTGGAGTCCCTGCTGGACCGCACCCCGAAGAAGTAACCCCGGGCACCCGGCGCTGCGTACGACCACCCCTCCGGCCACGGATCCCCGGACCGCCGACGGCCACCGGCTCCAGCACCACGCGAGCACCCGAGCGGGCCGACCCACTTGGGGGTCCCGCAGGCACCCGTCCGAGCCGGAGCACCTAGCGGGCCACACACGCGACCGCCCGGGCCGACCCGCCCGCAGGCCCCGCCGACGCCCGGCCGGGGCCACCCGGGTCACGCTTTCCGGGCCCCGCCACCACCCCGGGCGAGCACCCCACCGGCCCCCGACGCCCCGTCAGGAAACGGCCACCTGAGGGTGGCGGGTGGCTTCCTGACGGGCGCCTGGCCGCCACGCAAGCACCGCAAGGCCGGCGGACCGACCCACGCAGCGCGTGCGGCCGTCCGGCACGCACCTCCCCGCCCCCGTCCCCGCACCCTCAACCCCCACCCCTGGCCAAGGAAGTGACCGTCCGGAACCCTGGTCCCGGCGGTCTCCGATCGCGGATGTTCACTCTTCCGTGGAGTCGGAAAAAGAATTTCGACTGTGCCCGACAGCGTCGGCAGCCCCCGCTAGTCTCTCGTCCTGCCCGAGGAGCGAGAGCCGCACGACCCCGGGCTCCCAGGGGGGAATGTGTTGTTCGTGCATGGCGGACCGGCCACGGCCGTGGTCCGTGGGCCCGCCGGAGAATCTGTCGTACTGCTCTCCGGTGAGCTGCCCGAGGTACTGACCGACCAGTCGGTGACCGAACTCCTGGAACTGGCCGCCGTCGTCCTGGACGCGGACGAGCTGCCCCTGTTCCACACCTGTCTGAGAACCCTGCGCCGCGACGGCATGCGCGCCGGCCGCCGCATCGAGATCGACGGTGCCGTACTGACCGTCTACGAGGGTTGAAGACGAGAGGCCGGCCCACGCGTGAGAAGTCATCGCGTGGGCGGGAAAGTGCCCGGAGCCGGACTTGAACCGGCACGCCCGCGAAGGGGCAGCGAGGTTTAAGCTCGCCGTGTCTGCATTCCACCATCCGGGCAGGCCATGGGCTCCGCGTCGAGGTTCCGAGCCTATCGGGGTGCATCCCCCGAACAGTGGTCGGGCGGACCGATGTTGTCTTATTTTATTGACGTCTGAGGGTGCATCAGACCGTGGAACACGCCATCCGCACTTGCCAATAGCGTTCCGTGGGGCACCCGGCCACGCATGCGGAATGACGGAATTTCACCGCCCGAACGAGGACGCTCCACCTGTTCTCTGCAGATTTCCCGATCAGGGACCGCTGTCATCCCCAGGTATGACACCGAGCGGCGCGGTCCCTCCAAAGTCTGCCTTCGGAACCAGAACTGCGGCTGACTACACGGCGGGCTCCGGCCACCACGATGGAAGACGTCCTTCAACGAAGTCGTCCCGCTAGGAGTTCCATCCCGTGACCACCACTCCAGTCGCCGGCCGGACCACCACCGTGGCCGCGCGCGCCACGGATCTGTCGAAGATCTACGGACAGGGCGAGACCCAGGTGGTCGCCCTGGACCGGGTCACCGTCGAGTTCCGGCAGGCCGAGTTCACCGCGATCATGGGCCCCTCCGGTTCCGGCAAGTCCACGCTGATGCACTGCGTGGCCGGCCTCGACACCTTCTCCTCCGGCTCGGTCCGCATCGGCGACACCGAGCTGGGCTCCCTGAAGGACAAGCAGCTCACCAAACTGCGGCGGGACAAGATCGGCTTCATCTTCCAGGCGTTCAACCTGCTGCCGACCCTGACGGCCCTGGAGAACATCACGCTCCCGATGGACATCGCGGGCCGCAAGCCGGACAAGGAGTGGCTGGACTCGGTCATCCGGATGATCGGCCTGCGGGACCGGCTCAGCCACCGCCCCGCCCAGCTCTCCGGCGGCCAGCAGCAGCGCGTCGCCGTCGCCCGGGCCCTCGCGTCCAAGCCCGACATCATCTTCGGTGACGAGCCGACCGGAAACCTCGACTCCCGCTCCGGCGCCGAGGTCCTGGGCTTCCTGCGCAACTCCGTACGGGAGCTGGGGCAGACGGTCGTCATGGTGACCCACGACCCGGTGGCCGCGGCGTACGCGGACCGGGTGGTCTTCCTCGCGGACGGCCGGATCGTGGACGAGATGTACAAGCCCACGGCCGACAACGTGCTCGACTTCATGCGCCTCCTTCCTGGGGGAAACCCCCAGACCCCCGAGTTCGACGCGAAGGGCCGTACCTCCTGATGTTCCGCACCGCCCTGCGCAACGTCCTCGCGCACAAGGCCAGACTGCTGATGACCGTGCTCGCCGTGATGCTCGGCGTGGCGTTCGTGTCCGGCACCCTCGTCTTCACCAACACCATCTCCGAGGCCTACCAGAAGAGTTCGGCCAAGGGCTTCGACCAGGTCGACGTGGCCGTCACCGCCAAGTCCGAGGAGGACAAGGGCAACACGATCGGCAAGAGCCACGAGCTCACCCAGCCGATGCTCGACAAGAGCGCCGAGGTTCCCGGGGCCGCGAACGCCATCGGCGTGGTGAGCGGCTTCACCGCCATCGCCGACAAGGACGGCAAGCTCATCGGCGGCGGCTTCCAGTCGCAGGGCGGCAACTACTACGGCGCCAAGGACCCCCGGTACCCGCTGGCCGAGGGCACCGCACCGCACGGCGCGAACCAGGTCGCGATCGACTCGGAGACCGCGAAGCGGGCCGGCTACAAGGTCGGGGACACCGTGCGCATCTCGGTCGACGGCCCGGTCCTCAAGCCCGTAGTCACCGGCATCTTCACCACCGACGACGGCAATGTCGCGGCCGGCGGCAGCCTCGCGCTGTTCGACACGGCCACCGCCCAGAAGCTGTTCGGCAAGCCGGGGACGTACGACGAGATCGACGTGAAGGCGGCCTCCGGCACCTCCCAGGCCGCCCTGCGGGCCGCGCTGGACAAGGCGCTGCCCGCACACCTGGTGGAGACGGAGACCGGCAAGGAACTCGCCGACAACCAGGCCGAGATGATCTCGGCCTCGATGAGCGGTCTCAAGCAGGGCCTGCTGGTCTTCGCCGGCATCGCGCTGTTCGTCGGCACCTTCATCATCGCCAACACCTTCACCATGCTGGTAGCCCAGCGCACCAAGGAGCTGGCGCTGCTCAGGGCGGTCGGCGCGTCCCGTCGGCAGGTCACGCGGTCGGTACTGGTCGAGGCGTTCGTGGTCGGCCTGATCGCCGCCGTGACGGGTCTGGTGGCCGGCATCGGCATCGGCGCCGGGCTCAGGTCCCTCATGGGCACGCTCGGGGCGACCGTCCCGGACGGGCCGCTCATCATCACACCGGGCACGGTCGGCACGGCCCTCGCGGTGGGCGTCCTGATCACCATGCTGGCGGCCTGGCTGCCGGGCCGCAGGGCGGCGAAGATCCCGCCGGTCGCGGCGATGAGCAGCGTGCACGCGAAGGCGACGACCAAGTCGCTGGTGCTGCGCAACACTCTGGGCGCGCTGTTCAGCGGGGCGGGGGTCGCCGTGATCCTGGCGGCCACGACGATGGACGGCTCGGACGGCCAGGCCCCCATGGGCATGGGCGCGGTCCTCCTGATCGTCGGCGTCTTCATCCTCACTCCCCTGCTGTCCCGTCCGCTGATCGCGGCGGCGGCCCCTCTCCTGCGCGTCTTCGGCGTCTCCGGGAAGCTGGCCCGCCAGAACTCGGTGCGCAACCCGCGCCGTACGGCCGCCACCGCCTCCGCGCTGATGATCGGTCTCACCCTGATCACCGGCATGACGGTGATGGCGGGCAGCCTCCAGAAGTCGATCGACAAGATGGCGTCGGCGGCCGTCAAGGCGGACTACGTCGTCTCCATGGCGAACGGCAACGAGCTCTCGCCCGACGTCGAGAAGAAGCTGGCGAAGGTCGACGACGTCACCGCCGTCAGCCCGCTGCGCAACGCCGCCTCCCGTATCGACGGCGAGACCGAGTACCTGACCGGTGTCAACGGCTCCGCGATCGGGAAGCTGACCGACCTGAAGGTCGACAACGGCACCTTCGAGGTCGGCGGCACCCAGGTCGTCGTGGACCAGGACACCGCCAAGTCCCGCGGCTGGAAGGCGGGTTCCGCCTTCACCGTGCACTACGAGGACGGCAAGGCGCAGCAGCTCACGGTCGCCGGGGTCTACGAGGGCAACGAGCTGATCAGCGGCATCATGGTCGACAGCGCGACGCTCACCCCGCATCTGCGCGACGTCTCCGACATGCAGGTCATGCTGAAGACGTCCGACGGCGCGTCCGCCGCGGCCAAGGACAGGCTGGAGAAGGCCCTCGGCTCCAACCCGGCCATCAAGGTCCAGGACAAGAAGGACCTCTCCGAGTCCATCGCGCAGATGTTCACGCTGATGCTGAACATGCTCTACGGCCTCCTGGCGATGGCGGTGATCGTCGCGGTCCTCGGCGTCATCAACACCCTGGCCATGTCGGTCTTCGAGCGTTCCCAGGAGATCGGCATGCTCCGCGCGATCGGCCTGGACCGCAAGGGCATCAAACGGATGGTCCGTCTGGAGTCCCTGGTCATCTCCCTGTTCGGCGGGGTCCTCGGGATCGGACTGGGCGTCTTCTTCGGCTGGGCGGCCGGTGAGCTGCTCGGCACGAAGATGGCGACGTACGAACTCGTCCTGCCGTGGGCCCGGATGGCGGTGTTCCTGCTGCTCGCGGCGACGGTCGGCATCCTCGCCGCGCTGTGGCCGGCCCGCCGGGCGGCCCGCATGAACATGCTGGCGGCGATCAAGGCCGAGTAGCGGTACGGCACCGGGGGCCCGTCACGGAGGGGGTGGCGGGCCCCTTGTGTGTGCTCAGTTCCAGGTGCGGGCGCGCAGCGGCATCCCGGAGACGCCGGACTCGGGGGTACGGACGGCCAGGACCTGGTTGACGCCGAGATGGTTGCGTTCGAAGCCGAGGGCGCAGGCGGCCATGTAGAGGCGCCAGACCCGGGCCCGGCCCGGACCGGCCAGCCGGACCGCGCGCTGCCACTCGGCCTCCAGGTTGGCGACCCAGCGGCGCAGGGTGAGCGCGTAGTGCTCACGGATCGCCTCGACGTCCCGTACCTCGAACCCGGCCCGTTCCAACTGGGTCACCGTGGAGCCGACGGGGGCGAGCTCGCCGTCGGGGAAGACGTAGGCGTCGATGAACCCGTCGAGGTCGTACGCCGATTCGTCGGACAGCGGGCGCCGCGCGATCTGGTGGTTGAGCAGCCGCCCACCGGGCGCGAGCAGCCGGTACAGGTCCTCGGCGTACTCCAGGTACTTCTCCGATCCCACGTGCTCGGCCATGCCGATGGAGGAGATCGCGTCGTACGGCCCGTCGGCCACGTCGCGGTAGTCCTGTACGCGGATCTCGACCCGGTCGGTCAGTCCGGCGTCGGCGACGCGCTTGCGGGCGTAGGCCGCCTGCTCCTGGGAGAGGGTGATGCCGACGACGCGCACGCCGTACTCGCGGGCGGCGTGGATCGCCATCGAGCCCCAGCCGCAGCCGACGTCGAGGAGCCGCTGCCCCGGCTGGAGCGCGAGCTTGCGGCAGACGAGGTCGAGCTTGTCGTGCTGGGCCTGTTCGAGGGTGCCGTCCGGGCTCGGCCAGTAGGCGCACGAGTACACCATGGACGGGCCGAGGACGGTCTCGTAGAAGCCGTTGCCGACGTCGTAGTGGTGGCTGATGGCGCGCTGGTCGCTGCGCCTGGTGTGCAGATGGCCCCGGGTGCGGCGGATCTCCTCGCGGGGCGGGGCCGGGGGCAGCGGCAGACCGGCGAGCCGGACGAGTCCGAGCAGCGCGGCGCGGGTCCCCGGGTCGCGCAGGACCTGGAGCGCGGAGCGGGTGTCGCCACGCTCCCAGACCAGGCCGGAGACCAAGCCGAGAGCGGTGTAGAAGTCGCCCTCGATGTCGAGGTCCCCGGCGACCCAGGCGCGGGCCAGGCCCAGTTCGCCCGGCTTCCACAGCAGCCGGCGCACGGCGCGGCGGTTGCGTACGAACAGGGTGGGCGCGTCGGGCGGCCCCGCCGTGGAACCGTCCCAGGCCCGGATCCGAACCGGCAGTTCGGATTCCAGCAGCTGTTCGAGCAGACTCTTCAGCCGCAGTGCGGCATCCGCCATGACCCACACCTCCGTGACGAGGATCCCGGATTTGTCCACTCGGGTAAACAACCGAACGGTCATGGTCAATCCCGGAGAAGGCCGAAGGACCTCCCGCACCACGGATGGCGGGAGGTCCTTCGGGGTGGATCAGCGACCGGAGCGGGTCAGGAGGCCTTCGCCTCGGTCTTCTTCGGCTCGGCGGCCGGCACAGGACGCGCGGCCTCGTAGAACTCCTCGCGCGGGTGCTCCATCGCGCCGAGGGAGACGACCTCGCGCTTGAGGAACATGCCGAGGGTCCAGTCGGCGAAGACGCGGACCTTGCGGTTCCAGGTCGGCATGGCCAGACCGTGGTAGCCGCGGTGCATGTACCAGGCGAGACGGCCCTTGACCTTGATCTTCATCTTGCCCATGACGATCATCGCCACGCCCTTGTGCAGGCCGAGACCCGCGACAGCACCCTTGTTGGAGTGGCTGTACTCCTTCTGCGGGAAGCCCCGCATGCCGGAGATCACGTTGTCGCCGAGGACCCGCGCCTGACGCAGCGCGTGCTGGGCGTTCGGCGGGCACCAGGCGTTCTCGACCCCGGCCTTGCGGGCGGCGACGTCCGGGACCTGGGCGTTGTCGCCGGCGGCCCAGATGTAGTCGGTGCCCTGGACCTGGAGGGTCGGGGCGGTGTCCACGTGACCGCGCGGGCCCAGCGGAAGGCCGTAGCGGGCCAGGACCGGGTTCGGCTTGACGCCGGCGGTCCAGACGATGGTGCTGGAGTCGACCTCCAGGCCGTTCTTGAGGACCACGTGGCCGTCGACGCAGGAGTCCATCGAGGTGGAGAGGTAGATCTCCACGCCCCGGCTCTCCAGGTGCTCCTTGCCGTACTGGCCGAGCTTGGGGCCGACCTCGGGAAGGATCTTGTCGGCGGCGTCGACGAGGATGAACCGCATGTCCTCGCGCGAGACGTTGGTGTAGTACTTGGCCGCGTCGCGGGCCAGGTCCTCGACCTCGCCGATGGTCTCCGCGCCCGCGAAGCCACCGCCGATGAACACGAAGGTGAGCGCCTTGCGGCGGATCTCCTCGTCGGTCGTGGAGTCGGCCTTGTCGAGCTGCTCAAGCACGTGGTTGCGCAGGCCGATGGCCTCCTCGATGCCCTTCATGCCGATGCCCTGCTCGGCGAGGCCGGGGATCGGGAAGGTGCGGGAGACCGCGCCGAGCGCGATCACCAGGTAGTCGAAGGGCAGCTCGTACGCCTCGCCGACCAGCGGGGCGATCGTGGCGACCTTGCGGTCCTGGTCGATGGTGGTGACCCGGCCGGTGAGCACCTCCGCCTTCGGCAGCACGCGTCGCAGCGGGACGACGACGTGGCGCGGGGAGATGTTGCCGGCGGCGGTTTCGGGGAGGAAGGGCTGGTAGGTCATGTACGACCGGGGGTCGACGACCGTGACGGTCGCCTCGCCGTAGCGCATCTTCTTGAGAATGCGCCGAGCTGCGTACAGGCCTACGTACCCACCGCCTACTACGAGGATCCTGGGACGCTCCGTGGTGCTCATGGCATCGAGTATCCACCTGCCCCAGGGGGGTCGCTCGTGCGCCCCTTCACAAGCTCTTGGAAGGTGTGTGTTATCCTCCGCGACTCGCGTGATCCACGTCATGGCGCGGAACGGGAACCAGCGTGTAGGGCGACCCGTTGTCAATGCCGCGTGAGCTGCCTCTCTGTGCCGGAAGGCCACCCGTGAGGGACTCTCGCAGCCCCCTCGCAGAACCCCCTCCCGAGGTCCGCAACCCACCGTTTTGAACGTGTTCACACGGGTGCCGGACCCCCGGAAGGGCCAACCGGACCCCCTTCGTCGTCCGACAGGGCCAAATTCCTTGTGAAGAACTTCACGAACTTTCTCGGCGCCACGTCAAAGAGGGGCCCCGAAGGGCCCCTCGGACGCGCTCATACGTTGTTCTGCCTGCTCAGCAGAGGTGCCCGGCAGGCCCTAAGCAAGGGACCACGCGATGCCGTCGAGGATGTCGTGCTCGCTCACGACGACCTCCTCGGCACCGATCCGCTCCATGATCGTGAGCAGGACGAGGGCCCCGGCACCGATGACGTCCACGCGCCCCGGATGCATGGAGGGCACGGCCGCGCGCTCGGCGTGGGTGGAACGCAGCAGCCACTCGGTGATCTCGCGGACCCGGTCGTGGGAGACCCGGGAGTGGTGGATGGCCTCGGAGTCGTACTCCGGCAGCTCCTGTGCGATCGCCGACACGGTGGTGACGGACCCGGCGAGCCCCACCAGCGTGCGCGCCTCGCGCAGCGGCACGGTCTCCTCGGCGAGATCGAGAGCCGCCTCGATGTCGGCCCGCATCGCGGCGATCTGCGCGACGGTGGGCGGGTCGCTGACCACCCCGTCCCGCACCAGGTGCCGCTCGGTCATCCGCACACAGCCGACGTCCACGGAGCGTGCGGCGCGCACATGGTCGTCGCCCACGACGAACTCCGTCGAACCGCCCCCGATGTCCACGACGAGGTACGGCCTGGCCAGATGGTCGCTGCCCGCGAGCTCCCTGGTCGCCCCGGTGAAGGAGAACTCCGCCTCCTGGTCCCCGGTGATGACCTCGGGCTCGACCCCGAGGATGTCCAGGACCCCGCGCACGAACTCGTCCCGGTTCTCGGCGTCCCGGGAGGCGGAGGTGGCGACGAACCGGAGCCGCTCGGCCCCGCGCTCCTTGATGACCGCCGCGTACTCCCGGCACGCGGCGAAGGTCCGCTCCAGCGCCTCGGGCGCGAGCCGCCCGGTCCGGTCGACGCCCTGCCCGAGCCGCACGATGGTCATACGCCGGTCCAGGTCGACCAGTTCGCCGGTCTCCGGGTCGCAGTCCGCCACGAGGAGGCGGATGGAGTTCGTACCGCAGTCGACGGCGGCCACGCGGGTCACTTGGTGTCCTCCTGCTGCTCGGGCAGGGTCACGCAGGCGCCCTTGCGCCACCACTCCGGCAGCATCGCGATCGCCTCGTCGCCCAGCGGGTTGACGCCAGGGCCCGCGGCCAGCGAATGCCCGACCAGGACGTGCAGGCACTTCACCCGGTCCGGCATGCCACCCGCGCTCGGGAAGCCCTCCAGGACCTCGATGGCGTCCCGGCGTGCGAGGTAGTCCTCGTGCGCGGCCCGGTACGCCTTCGCGAGCTCCGGATCGGTCTGCAGCCGCTCCGTCATCTCCTTCATGACGCCGTTCGCCTCAAGCGTGCCGATCGCCGAGGCGGCGCGCGGACACGTCAGGTAGTACGTCGTCGGGAACGGCGTGCCGTCCGGCAGCCGGGGCGCGGTCTCCACGACGTCCGGCTGCCCGCACGGGCACCGGTGCGCGATCGCCCGCAGCCCGCGCGGCGGCCGCCCGAGCTGCTGCTTGAAGGCCTCGACATCCGCGTCGGTCGGCTCGGTGCGAGGCGTGGTCGGCGGGGGAGTTTCCATCTGCCTGAGCTTGTCTTTCTGCTATCCGTCGAGGTCGGTTCACTGGTTGGAGGCGTCGGACTTGTCGACCCCGTCCCAGACGTTCGCGTACCAAGGGCGGTCGGCCGCGCCCTGGTCGGTGCGGGACTGCCTCGCCGCGTCCGGGTCGACGACGATGAAGCCCGTCTCCCCCGGCATCACATAGTGCAGCCGCTGCCGGATCTGCTGCTCAGCGTAGGCGTCGTCCTGCCAGCGCGCCTTGAGGTCGCGCAGCTTCTCGACCCGCTGGGCGGCCCGCGCCTTCTCCCGCTGGACATCGGCGATCTCGGCGCGCTGGGAGACGTACTGCCTTATCGGGTACGCCAGCGCCACCACCAGCGTGCACAGCACGAGGGCGAGCAGCGCGGCCCGGCCGGTCAGCCGGGAGCGGCGGGCCTGCCGTTTGGTCTGGGAGCGGTAGACACGGGCCGCGGTCTGCTCACCGAGCAGCCTGATCCTGGTCGTGGTGGAGAAACGGTCCCGGTCCTTCACGGCCATCGGCTCGCCGCCTCCCCTTCTACGTGCGTACGTCCCCGCACACGGTACGGGACCGGTACGGGGACGTACGTACGACTGGCTAAGGCTTAGCCCTGCCGGGGGCAGGCCTTGACGCCGCTCAGCCCTTGAAGCCGCTCAGCCCTTGAAGCGCGGGAACGCGCTGCGGCCGGCGTACACCGCGGCGTCGTCGAGGATCTCCTCGATACGCAGGAGCTGGTTGTACTTGGCGACGCGCTCGGAGCGGGCCGGGGCGCCGGTCTTGATCTGGCCGCAGTTGGTGGCGACGGCCAGGTCGGCGATGGTGACGTCCTCGGTCTCGCCGGAGCGGTGGGACATCATGCACTTGAAGCCGCTGCGCTGGGCGAGCTCCACCGCGTCGAGGGTCTCGGTCAGCGAGCCGATCTGGTTCACCTTGACGAGCAGCGCGTTGGCGGCGCCGTCCTCGATGCCGCGGGCCAGACGCTCCGGGTTGGTGACGAACAGGTCGTCGCCGACGATCTGGACCTTGTCGCCCAGCTTGTCGGTGAGGACCTTCCAGCCGGCCCAGTCGTCCTCGAACAGCGGGTCCTCGATGGAGACGAGCGGGTAGGCCGCAACGAGCTCCTCGTAGTACTCCGTCATCTCGGCGGCGGAGCGGTCCTTGCCCTCGAACTGGTACTTGCCGTCCTTGTAGAACTCGGAGGCGGCGACGTCGAGCGCCAGGGCGACCTGCTCGCCGGGGATGTAACCGGCTTCCTTGATCGCCTCCAGGATCAGGTCCAGGGCGGCGCGGTTCGACTCCAGGTTCGGCGCGAAGCCGCCCTCGTCGCCGAGACCGGTGGACAGGCCCTTGCTCTTCAGGACCTTCTTGAGGGTGTGGTAGACCTCGGTGCCCCAGCGCAGCGCCTCGGAGAAGGACTCCGCGCCGATCGGGGCGATCATGAACTCCTGGATGTCCACGTTGGAGTCGGCGTGCGAGCCGCCGTTCAGGATGTTCATCATCGGCACCGGCAGCAGGTGCGCGTTCGGGCCGCCCAGGTAGCGGAAGAGCGGGAGGTCGCTGGCCTCGGAGGCGGCGTGGGCGACGGCGAGGGAGACGCCGAGGATGGCGTTGGCGCCGAGCGAGCCCTTGTTGTCGGTGGCGTCCAGGTCGAACATCGCCTGGTCGATCAGACGCTGCTCGGTGGCGTCGTAGCCGACGAGCTCCGGGCCGATCTGCTCGATGACGGCGAGGACGGCCTTCTCGACACCCTTGCCCTGGTAGCGGTTCGGGTCACCGTCGCGCAGCTCGATGGCCTCGAAGGCGCCCGTGGAGGCGCCGGACGGGACGGCGGCACGACCGGTGCTGCCGTCGTCGAGGCCGACCTCGACCTCGACCGTGGGGTTGCCTCGGGAGTCCAGGATTTCCCGGGCTACGACGACGTCGATGGACGGCACGAGCATCTCCTTCTTGGGATGTGACACGGTCCGCCGGGACCGCGGTGGGTTCTGCGAGACCGAGCCTAACCGGCTCCGGAGGATCGGCCACCGTGTGGACCGCCCCCTGGACAGAACCGAGAGTAAATTGTTTCTGAACTGAACAAAGACGTCCCGGCACCGGGGCAAGAAAAAACCCCGCTCCGGTGCGTACGGGGGAACACGCACCGGAGCGGGGAGCCCGTGGGGACGGGGGGTGACCCTCACGAGGCCTTCATCCTGAAGGACACGCCTGCGAGGGCACCGTGGTTCAGCCGGGTCTTACTTGAGGTGCAGCTGCTGACCCGGGTAGATGAGGTTCGCGTCCTCGATGATGTCCTTGTTCAGCTTGAACAGCTTCTGGTAGCCGCCCTTGACCTTGTGCTTCTCGGCGATCGAGCTGAGGGTGTCACCCTTGACGACCTTGTACTCGCCGTCACCCTTCTTGACCTTCTTGCCGGTCGGGGTGGTGACGGTCTTCTTGGCCGCCGGGCGGTCGGTCGAACGGGAGGCGCTCTGCTCGTCGGTCGAGCGGGTGCTGGTGCCCGAGTTCGAGGAGCTGGAGTTCGAGCTGGAGGAGGACGAGCTGCTGCCGCCGTTGTAGCCGGCGCTGGACAGGCCCGTGCCGCAGACCGGCCAGGCACCCTTGCCCTGCGAGGCCAGGACCTTCTCGGCGACGGCGATCTGCTGGGACTTGCTGGCCTGGTTGGCCTGCGCGGCGTACTGCGTGCCGCCGTACGCGGCCCAGGTGGAGGCCGAGAACTGCAGGCCGCCGTAGTAGCCGTTGCCGGTGTTGATCGACCAGTTGCCGCCGGACTCGCACTGGGCGACGGCGTCCCACTCGGAGGCGGTGGCGGCAGAGGCGTTGCCGGCCGCCATCAGCGGGGCGGCGATGGCGACACCGGTGACGCCGGCCAGAGCGGCGACGCGGGTGGCCTTGGAAGGACGACGGTGCTTGCCCTTGCCGGAAAACAGCATGGTGGATCCCCTCACCGACGCCTGCGAGGTGAGCTGTCGGGTTCGGGCCGGTTGAGTTGCCCGGTCGCACACCCTGCGGTGCGCGGCTTCACCCCAAGCCGGTTCCGGCGGCCTTTCGGCCGTGAGACCCCGTGAGGCCTCAACTTCCGGACCCGGCGCTTACCTTGGGTCCCCCGCTCCTGCCTACGGCGCTTGACGCGACGACTGTTCCCGTACGGCCGCTGGCAGGATTCGGCGTTGCGACAGACGGGGCTCGGGTTGCCGAGCGGTCACGACCGTAGACACGCGCTCGGCGGAATTTCAAAGACGATCAGGGCTTCTGAGACTCATCCCACACTTTCACCAAAGTGGACATTCAGTGCGAAGTGTGACGTGAACTGCCGCTGTTTTTCTGGGCTTTTCAGCCCTATTCAGCCCCTGTGTCGAGCGTCTGACCGGCCACGATGTTGCTCGGGTCGACCCCGATGCGGTCCTTGTTCTCGGCGTAGAGGGCGCGCCATCCGCCGTCGAGACCAAGGGAGTCGGCGATGGAGGCAAGGGAGTCGCCCTCCTGGACGACATAGGTGGCGGCGGCATGCCGGCCGGCCGGGGCAGAGGCTGTGCTCTTCGTCGCACTCTCCTCCGCGCTGCCACCGCGGTGCTTGCCGGAGCCGAGGGCTCCGACGTCCACGAGGGCTGAAGAGCTGCCCTCCTGCCACGACTTGTCCGCTTCATTCTCTTCTGTGCCGACCACGGGCGAGCTGTCGGACGGCTGCGCCTGCTTCCCGGCCGAGCCGCCGGATCCCGAAGAATCCTTTTTGTCCTGCTTGGCGGAACTGTCGTCACCGGAGGGAGAGGACGACGGCGTCGCGGACGAACCGTCCAGCGCGTCGAGCAGACCGGAAGACCCCTCGGAGCCCGACGAGTTGGAGGAACCGGATGAATCAGACGAACCAGACGAGCGGGACGATCCGGACGCCGAGGCCGAGGGCGTACCGCTCCCCACACCCGTGTCGACGTCGGCCGAGCTCGAGTCCTTGCTGAGGCCGCTGAGCAGACCGCAGGTCGGCCACGCGGCGATGCCCTGGTCCGCGAGGAGCTTCTCCGCCACGGCTATCTGCTGGTTGCGGCTGGCCAGGTCCGCGGTCTTGGCGTATTCGAGGCCGCCGTACTTCTCCCAGTTCTCCTGGGACATCTGGAGGCCGCCGTAGTAGCCGTTGCCGTCGTTCGCACTCCAGGAACCGCCGCTCTCGCACTCCGCGACATGGTCCCACGTGGTGCCGGTGGCGGCGCTCGCTCCGGTCGCTCCGAGCAGTGGGATCGCGATGGCGGATCCCGTCACACCGGCCGCTACGAGGAGAGCCGGAGCCTGACGGGGGCGACGGTGACGACCGTTCCCGGAGAGCATGGAGGGACCTTTCCCGAGACAGCAAGTACTGGCGTGGTGAGTGGTGCGGGACACCGCGCTGGTCCGTGAACGTATAGGGATTCGATCACTTGTCACAAGTTAATGCCGCGTAGATCACGTGAAGATCACAGACTTGAGGGCGTGTCATGTTTAAACGGACCCAGGCGGGGATAGCCCGGACCCCTCGGTCCATTACCGGACGGGCGTGAACTCCACGGGCAAATTACGCAGTCCACGCATGATGAGCCCACCACGCCAGCGCAAATCAGCTGAATCCACCGCGAGTTGAAGGTCCGGGAGTCGGGTGAGGAGCGTGGTGAGCGCGGTCTGGCCCTCCAGACGGGCGAGCGGGGCACCGAGGCAGTAGTGGATGCCGTGGCCGTAACCGAGGTGCTGATTGTCACGGCGGGACAGATCGAGCACATCGGGGTCGGCGAACCGCTCCGGATCCCGGTCCGCGGCGGCGAGCACGACGAGCACCGGGTCCCCGGCGGCGATGTCCTGCCCGCCGATCCGCAGGGGTTCGGTGGCGAATCGCCAGGTGGCCAGTTCGACCGGGCCGTCGTAGCGCAGAAGTTCCTCCACCCCGGTCTCCAGCAGGTCCCTGTCCGGTCCGGCCAGGGACTCCTGCAGCCGGTTCCGCTGCTCGGGGTGGGTGAGGAGGGCATACACGCCGTTGCCGACCAAGTTGACCGTGGTCTCGAAACCTGCGAACAAAAGAATGAAAGCCATGGCCGCGGCCTCGTTCTCGGTGAGGTGCTCACCGTGGTCGGAGGCGCGGATGAGGGCGGAGATCAGGTCCTCACCGGGGGCGGGCTCCTCGGGCAGCGCCTCCCGCTTGCGGTGGATGAGTTCGGCGAGATAGCCGCGCATCTTCTTCACGGACCGCGCGACCCCGCCCCGCGGGCCTCCGCCGTGCCGGATCATCATGCCCGCCCAGTCCCGGAAGTCGTCCTGGTCCTCACGGGGGACGCCCAGCAGGTCGCAGATCGCGTAGATGGGGAGCGGGAAGGCGAAGTCGTGGATGAGGTCGGCGGTGCCGGTGGCCGCGAACCCGTCGATCAGACGGTCGGTCAGCTCCTGCACCCGGGGGGCGAACTCGGCGACCCTCCTGGGCGTGAACGCCTTGCTGACGAGCCGTCGGAGCCTGGTGTGGTCCGGCGGGTCGATGTTCAGCAGATGCGTCATCAGCTCCGCCTTGCGCTCCCCCGGGATACCGGTCTTGCCCTTGGCGTGCGCGGGTTCGTCATGGTGCGCGGGGTTCTTGCTGAGCCGCTGGTCGGCGAGGGCCTGCTTGGCATCGGCGTAGCGGGTGACCAACCAGGCCTCCACTCCACTGGGCAGCCGTGTCCTGTGCACGGGGGCGTGCTCGCGGAGCCAGGCGTAGGCGGGGTAGGGATTGGTGGCGAACTCCCATGAGAAGAGCTCGGGGGTGGGGGGTGCGAGGGCGGGGGTGGTGGGCGCGGGGGTTGCGGAGGGGTGGTCGGTCACTCCTTGACGTTATCTGGCGGGGTGGGGGGCTGGTCGGTGCCGCTTCCCGCACGTGCCGAGGGCCTTCCCTCCTCCCACCTGCCAGGTCCCTCCCCACCCAACCGGCGCTACCTCAGCCCTCTCCCCCTCCTCAGCCCTCCACCTCCCGGATCGCATCCCGATACGCCCGAGCCGCCGCCCTCAGCGCTGCCTCCGGGTCGACGCCCTCCGCCTCGGCGCGGGTGGCCAGGGTGAGGAGTTCGTACCCGATGCCCTCCGTCCTCGGGAGGGGGACGTCCAGGCCCGCCGTCCGCACCCGTGACGCCAGCTTGGCCGCGAGGGCTAGGCCGGGCTGGCCGAGGGGGATGCCTTCGGTCACCGAGGTGCGCTGCTTCTCTATCGCCTTGGTGCGCAGCCAGTGGGCCTTGACCTCTTCGGGGGTCTCGGCTCTCTCGTCGCCGAAGACGTGCGGGTGGCGGTGGATGAGCTTGGCGACGATGCCGCCGGCGACGTCGTCGACGGAGAAGGGGGCGTCCGGGTCCTCCTCGGCGATCCGGGCGTGGAAGACGACCTGGAGCAGGACGTCCCCGAGTTCCTCGCGCAGTTCGTCGCGGTCGCCCTCCTCGATGGCCTCGACGAGTTCGTACGCCTCCTCGATGCCGTACTTCGCGAGGCCCTTGTGGGTCTGCTGGGAGGACCACGGGCACTCGGTGCGGATGCGGTCCATGACCTGGACGAGGTCGAGGAGCCGGGCGCCGGGCAGGTCGTAGGAGGCGGGGAGGAGCTCCAGCTCGGGCATCTGGAGGCGGCCGGATCCGGCGAGGCGGGCCAGGCCGTCCGTGAGGGCCGGTTCGCCCTCGCCGGTGGCCACGACGACCACAGTGTGTCCGCCCGCGCACGCCGCGACCAGTTCCTCAGCGGTCGGGGACGTCTCGTCGACCGGTATCCCCGCCTCCCGCAGATACGGCAGCTGGGGGTGGGCGCCGTCGGCGCACAGCACCCGGTCGGCGGCGTGCAGTGCCTGCCAGGCGGGCCAGGACAGCAGGCCGGGGGCGACGCGGTGGCTGGTGGTGAGCAGGACGATGCGGCCGGGGGCGGACGCCGTGTCGGGGTCCTGGTCGGGGGCGGGCTCGAAGCCGGGTGCGTTCACAGTTCGAAGCTAACGCACGGCGCCGACGGGGCGATCAGGTTGTCCACAGGCCGGGGGCGGCAGGTTGATCGTACGATCATCCGCCTGCCAGGCGGACCGCCCGATGAGCCGTCGCCGCCCCGGCCCCCCTGCTCCCTGTCCCCGTCCCGCTAAGCGCTCTTCTCGCTCCCGGCCGCGCTGACCTCCCGTACCCACGGCGTCTTCGCGTCGACGCGGGTGCTCTTCGTGACGTCCCAGGTGCCGTAGCGCGGGTTGAGGTCGACGTCGAGTTGCTTGGACGCCTTGCTCAGGGCGTTCCAGAAGGCCGGGTTGCTGGTGTCGGTGCCGAGCTTTCCGGCGAGTTTCTGGGCCTCCAGCTGGAGGCGGAGGTTCTCGTCGAGGCGTTCGGGGGCGATGCCGTACTGCTGGAGCCAGGTCGTCTCCAGGCCCTTGGTGCCGCCCGCCTGCTCCTCCAGGCCGGACCGCAGTTCCTGGACCTCCTTGCGGGTCACGGAGACGCCCGCGTCGGCGGCCGCCCGGTGCAGTACCCGGTCGAGGACCATGCCGTGCAGGACGTCCCGGGTGAGGGTGCCGGTCTTGGCGATGGCCTGCTTGTACTGCGTCTCGTCCGTGACGGCGGCCCGCTGCGCGTCACGCACCTCGGTCACCCGGTTCTCCAGCTGGGAGACGGTGATCCGCTGCCCGCCGACCACGGCCGCCGCGCCGGGATGCGCGTCGCTCCCGCAGGCGGTGAGCAGGGGGGCCGCGGCCGCGAGGGCGGCGGAGAGGACGAGCGCGGTGCGACGACGGCGGTGCAAGGAGGCCTCCCGAGGAGATTGTGCGACGGTGCACAAGGTCTTGCGGTGATCGATGGTAGGCAGGGGACCGGCTCTGGCCAACCCATTCGACCAACGATTCACCAGGACTTCGGGCACCGCCGCGCCCTCACCGCACGCACGCGCGTGCGATGGGCTCAGCCGGTGATGGCCACCGGGCCGTCCCACGCGTCCCGGTCCACGGTGATCGTGTAGCCGTTCCGCGTCTCCTTGCTGTTGACGAGGTACTGGTGGCCGCGGCTGTGGTCGGTGTACTGGGTCCTGCCGAACGGCCAGTCCGTCGTCGTGGTGTTCTGCTTGTCCCACAGCGCGTACCAGAGGTTGCCCGGCAGGTCGGTCCTGTCGGTGGCGTTGGCGATCGCCTTGGCGCTGGAGCTGGTGAAGCCGTAGAAGCCGGCGCGGTACGTCTTGGCGCGCAGGGTCTTGTCGAAGGCGCGCACGTAGGTGAGCACGGCGTCGTTGCACGCCTTGTTCGTGATGTCGTACGCCTCCATGTCCAGGTAGATCGGGCTGCCGATCTTCATGCCGAGCGCGGAGGCCTTGGCGACCGCGTCCGCGCCGTCCGTCGCGCCCAGGGAGGCGGCGGTGGAGGCGGTGAGCTTCTCGGGGTTGGAGCCGCTCTGGCAGGGCGGCTGGGCGCCGACGTAGAGCGGGATGAGCTTCCAGCCGGCCGCGCTGACCGACTTGACCCAGGAGGCGGTGAGGTTGGGCTGGGAGCAGCCGCGGTTCTTGCCGCCGACGTAGACGGCGGCGGCGCCGTAGAGGCCGCCGTGCCAGGCCTTCATCGCGGAGAGGGAGGGGGCGGCGCAGGTGTCGAAGGCGCGGCCGGTGTACGTCTTCTGGGCGGGCCAGATGGTCGCGGCCATCGAGCTCTGCGCGGCGAGGCCCGCGCCGGCGACCACGGCGGCCCCGGCGACGCCCCAGGTGATGTATCTGCGCTTCTTCGACTGCCGATGGCTGGACCTGGACGACATGGAGGACCCCACCCCTGGATGTGCTGTTGGTTGTGCTGTACATGGTGTTTGGTTGAAACAAAGCGTAAAGCCAACGGCGGAGCCTTCTAACCGCGCACCTGTCCCAGCCACTGGAGCGTCCGGCGGACCTCCGCCGCCAGCGGGTGGCCCGGTCCGTTGAGCCGCTCGACGTCGTGCAGCAGTCGGGCGAGGGTGTCGTGGGCGGCGGCGCGGTCGCCGAGGGCGAGCAGGAGGTGGCCGATACGGCGGCGGACGTCGTGGGCGAGTTGGGGGTCGCCGGCCACGTACTGGTTCTCGTAGTACGGCAGCAGGGCTCGGTACTCGGCCAGTGCCGCCGCGGGTTCGCCGAGTTGTTCGAGGCACTGGGCGGCGTCGTAGCGGAAGCGCAGGGACTGCGGGTCGGCGTGGCCGGCCTCGGTCGCGCGTTCGTCGGCGAGGCGGCGCAGTTCGGGCAGGGCGCGCCGGTACTGGCCGTCGTCCATGAGGGTGGCGGCGTACTGCTTGCGCAGGGTGCGGACGACCGGGGAGTTCGTGCCGTGCTGTTCGGCGGCCACGGGCAGGATGGCGCCGAGGATGTCGACGGCCTGGGTGATGCGGCCCTCGCCGAGGAGCCGTTTGACCTCGTCGACGGCGCGCGCGACGTCCGGTTTCTCGGTCTTCTCGGGGGCCGGTGTGACCGGGGCGGGCTGGGGCGCGGGCGTGCGCGCGCGGTCCGGCCAGGGGGCGTGCGGGCGCAGGAAGGGGCGGGTGGGGTCGAGGGGCGCTCCGGTGGGCATCCCGCGCGCGGGCAGCAGCAGCGCCAGGTCCTCGTACACGTCCTGTGCGGAGGCCGGGCGGTGCTGCGGGTCCTTGGCGAGCAGTCGCAGGACGAGCGCTTCGAGGGCCTCGGGAACTTCGGGGCGGGTGCGGCGCACGGGCAGCGGGGGCTCGTACAGGTGCCGGTGCAGTACGCCGAGCGCCGTGGAGCCGGCGAACGGCACGTCTCCGCTGAGGAGTTCGTGCAGCAGTACGCCGAGTGCGTACAGGTCGGTGTACGGGCCGACGGCGCCGCCCATGGCCTGCTCGGGCGCCATGTAGGCGGGCGAGCCGATCGGTGAGCCGGTGTGGGTGAGGCGGGTGGTGTCGGTGTCCATGACGGAGGCGACACCGAGGTCGAGGACGGTGACCGTGCCGTCCTGTTTCACCATCACGTTGCGCGGCTTGAGGTCGCGGTGGACGATCGGCACGGCGTGCACGGCGCTCAGGACGGCGCACAGTTGCGCGGTGACCGCGACCGCCCACTGCCAGGGGTACGGGTCGTGTTCGGCGAGGTGGTCGGAGAGGTCGGCGCCGTCGACGTACTGCATGACGAGGAACAGCTCCTCGCCCTCACTGCCGGCGTCGTGCACGGTGACGAGCCCGGGGTGGTCGACCTGTGCGGTCACCCGGCACTCGCGCACGAACCGGCGGCGCAGCTCGTCGGCCTCCTGGCCGGCCACCTTGTCGGGGCGCAGCAGCTTCACCGCCACGCGCCGGTCGAGGCGCCGGTCGTAGGCCGTCCACACCTGGCCCATGCCGCCCTGTCCGATGAGCGTGGCCAGTTCATAGCGGCCGCCGACGACACGTCCTGTCGCCACGGTCACCTGCCGCTCTCGGTGGTGCCGCCGTCGTGCTTGCGCAGATAGTCGCTGAGCTCGTCGAGTTCGGCGCGCACCTGGTCGATGCGGGCGGGCGCGGGGCGCTGCGGCGGCGGGGGCGGCAGGACACCGGGGGCGGGGACCGGAGGAGCCGACGGCTGCGGCTGCGGCTGGAGCGTGGGCGTGTACGGCGGCTGCGGCTGGGGCTGCGGCGCCGGCTGCGGGTAGCCGTAGCCGGTGTGGGCGGTCGGGCCCTGGGGCGGCGGGAAGCCGGCGAACCGCCGCTGCTGGTGCACCCGGATGTCCATCACCAGGAAGTACACGCTGCTGAAGAGGCCGAAGAGCAGGACCAGCGACATGGCGACGTCGGTCCGGGGATCGCTCTCCGGCAGTGCGCCGACCACCGCGAAGCACGCGATGGACAGCGGCAGGCTGGCCCAGGCCAGCACCCAGTCGACGGTCCGTCCGCGCAGGAACGCGACCCGGAACAGGGGTGCGCAGGCGAGCAGACCGCACGAGAGGAAACCGACGGCGGCGAGCACCACGCGCAGGGTGATGACCGTGCCCGAGTCGCGGGCGGGCGGCGCCGCGCCGTGGCCGTACATGAACGCTCCTGAACCGGGAATCGATGTGGGGTTCGAGCGTATAGGCCGATACCGACAACTGGTCACGGGTTGTACCGAACCGTTGTCGACCTGATCAGTCGGGCGCGACCGTTCCGTCGGTGAGCCCGTCGTACATCCCGCGCACGAGTTGCTCTCCGAGCCGGCCCGCGTGCCGGAGCGCCCGCTCGAACTCGTCGAGGGTGCGGAAGCGTTGGCCGTAGCGCCGTTGTTCGTCGAGCGGGAGCCGGGGCAGCTGGAGCCTGCGCACGTCCAGGCGGGTCGCGGTGGAGGCGTAGCTGCTGGCCTGGCGGTTGTTGGCGGTGCCGCGCAGGAAGCCGGCGAGGAACCAGGGGTCGAGCGCGGCCGGATCGGGGCGCAGCAGCACGAGGTTGCGGCCCAGGGCGGCTCCCGCGGTCGTCGTGTCGATGACGCGCGCCACCGAGCCCCCGCCGAGCACCGGTACGACGACGTCGCCGGGTTCGGTCAGCACGGCCTCCTCGTCGCTCTCGGGAAGTGTCCCGGAGGGGTCGGTCCCGGACAGGACGTCGTGGTCGGTGAGCACGGGCACGCGTGCGTGGCCGCCGTTTCCCCCGGTGCGCAGCATCAGGGCGCCTCCGCGCGCGAGTTCGCCGATGGTGGTGAGCGGCCACCGCGCGGGGTGCGCGGCGTCGGCGCGCCGCGGGGTGAGGTCGGCGGTCAGGCGCAGCGTCTCCCCCAGCAACTCGCGCACGCCCGTGAGCTGCTCGGCGCCGTCGGCCGCCGTGGGGGGCGGCAGGTGGCGGGCGGGGGCGAGGTCCACGTCGTCGTCGAGGAGTTCGATGACGGGCAGCGCGCGGGCCAGGCCGGGCCTTTCCGTGAAGCGGCCGGGGCGTTGGAAGGCCTGCCAGGCATCGAGTACGGCCTCGCGTACGGCCCGCCAGTCCGGTCCGCCGCGCCCCTCACCGGCGAACTGCCCCACGTCGACGAGGAGCACCTCCGGCTGCGCGGGCGCCCTTTCCGGGCGACGCAGCACCCACAGGTGCAGCGGGATGTTGTACGGCGGTGCCGCCCCGACCGGCAGGGCGATCACGGCGCGCAGGGCACCGCGGCGCAGCAGGTCGGCGCGGATACGGCGGCCGGAGCGGCGGGAGGCTGCCGCGGGCGGCATGAGCAGCACACCGGCGCCACCGTCCTTGAGGCGGGCGAGCGCGTGCTGGACCCAGGCGAGCTCGGACTCGGTGCGGGCCGGGAAGCCGTACTCCCAGCGGGGGTCGTAGGCGAGTTCGTCGTGGCCCCAGTTGCGCTCGTTGAACGGCGGGTGGCACAGGACGGCGTCGGCGCGCAACCGCGGGTGGGCGTCGGCGCGCAGGCTGTCGCCGGTGGCGCCGCGCACGGTGGACCAGGTGTGCAGGGCGAGTCTGAGCGTGGTGAGCGCGGCGAGTTCGGGGGCGCTGTCCTGCGCGTAGAGCTTCTGGTCGGGACGGGTGGCGGCGGCCCGCAGGAGGGCGCCGGTGCCGCAGGCCGGGTCGAGGACGGTGCGGGCGGGGCCGGCGAGGTCGGCCATGAGGCCGGCCAGCTCGGCGGGCGTGAGCGTGTACTGGCGCGGGTTGGCGTCCAGGTGCCGGCCGAGCAGGAACTCGAAGGTCTGGCGGGCGCCCAGCTCGGCGGCCAGCTCGGCGACACCGCGCAGGAGGGGGGCCGAGGGAAGGAGTTCCGGACCGGTGGGGGTGTGAACGGCGGAGTGGGCACTCTCCGTGGCTGGGCTGTGAACGGCGTTCACAGCAGAGGGCGCGTCGGCGGCGGGTGCCGGGGCCGCGCCCGGGGTGTTCACAGTCTCCGGAGTGCTCGTGGCCGGCTCCGGCCCGAATCGCGGTGTGAACACCTCCCGCAGCGCCCCCGGCAGCATCTCCGCGAGACGTTCGTCGGAACCGGCGCTGAGCTCCAGCCAGACCGGCGGGCGGTCATGGATCAGCAGCAGTACGCAGCCCGCGTGGATGAGGGCGGTGACCGGGCCGTGGGGGTGGCCGGAGAGCTGCTGCCAGACGCGTTCCCGCAGCGGGACCTCGGCGAGTTTCCCCTGCGTGCGCAGCCAAGACTCGACTTCGGCGAGCGCGAAGGACGGGCTGGTCTCGGTGCCGCCGACGGGCCTCGGGAAGTCGGCGTGCCGACGGCGCCAGTTGCTGACGGCCGCGCGGCCCACGCCGGCCATCCGCGCGATACCGGCGGCGGTCACCTCCGTCGCGTTGTCCTGCACCCGTCCGGCTCCCCTCGTCGTACCGCACCAGCCCTGAGCCCCGCATGTGACGCCGAGCATACCGACGCACGCAAGATCTACCCATTCACGACCGTGTACACGAGAGATGTTGTGAATAGTGTTGACTCGGTTCACAGGCTCTGTTCTTATTGACCCAGCGAACGAGCGATCCCCGAGTGGCGGTGGTCGCCCACAGCCCACAGCCCGCACCCCGCACCTCAACTCACCTCACCGCATCCCCACCAAGGACTCACCATGCGCCGTACCGCACTCGCCGCCCTCTGCATCGCCGCCGCGGCCACCGCAGGACTCACCGGATGCCAGCCGGGCCAGGACAAGGCCGACAGCGGGACGAACGCGGCCGGCGCGTCCGCCGGGTCGGGCACGCCGGCCGCGAAGAAGGAGCCCCTCGCCGGGCTGACCGGCGGAGAGATAGCCGACCGGGCCACCAAGGCCACGACCGGCGCCTCCTCGCTGCGAATGAAGGGCGACATCCCCGACGACGAGAGCGGCGCCACCATCAGGCTCGACGTCCTCCTGAACAAGAAGGGCGAGTGCGCCGGCACCATCGGCATGGGCGGCAAGGGCAAGGCCGACCTGATCAAGACCGGTGACCTCGTGTACATGAAGTTCGACGAGGCGTTCCTGCGCGAGCAGAGCGAGGGCGAGTCGAAGGCGGACACCGACGCGGCCGTGGCCATGCTGGCCGGCAAGTGGACCAAGTCGAAGGCGACGGGTGCGGACGCCAAGGAGTTCGAGGCATTCTGCGACCTGGGCGCGGTGCTCGACGGCGCCGAGGACACCAACTCGGACGCGAGCCGCGGCAAGGCGGCCACCGTCGACGGGGCTTCGGCGATCACCTTGCACGAGAAGGACGGCAAGGAGCGCTACACGCTGTACGTCGCCACCGAGGGCAAGCCGTATCTGCTGCGGATCGACAGCACGGCCGGAGCGGACCAGGGGTCCGTCACCTTCAGCGACTTCGACAAGCCGGTCCCGACGCAGAAGCCGACCGGCGAGATCCTGGACCTCGACGCCCTGGGCGGCTGAGCCCTCCGGGACGGACGGGACGGACGGGACGGACGGGACGGACGGGACAGACGCGCCACACGCGGCACGCACGAGCCCGGCGCACTGGGACGCGGCACGCTCAAAGGGCGTGTCGCATCCACACGTTGGGCTCGACGTACACCGCGTAGCCGCGCTCCGGCTCGCAGCGCACCGGCACCAGCGCCCCGGGCACCTCGACGTCGCCCCGGGTGTCGAAGGGCAGCCCGGTCCAACGGCGCCACTGCTCCAGCGAGCCGGACACCGTCATGGAGGCCGGCGCCACGGAGTGCACCTCGGCACCGGCCCGGACGTGCACGCGCAGCCAGGGGTCGTACGGCAGGCCGTCGGGGCGTACCCGACGGGCGTACTCCTCGATGGGGGTGTGCGGTTCCAGGTGCTTGGCGCTGGGGCGGACCGGGGCGACGACTTCGCTGAAGCCGTGGGCGCGGGCGTTGTCACGCATCGCCGAGAGCATCCGGCCGGACAGGCCGTGGCCCTGGAGGCGCGGATCGACGACGACGGAGATCGCACTGACCGTGTCGGGCCTTACGCCACGCCGCAGGTCGCTGAAGGCCCACCCCAGCACCTGGTCCCAGCCCCGGGCGGGCAGTTCACCGCGGTCCTCGGTGTGGAGGGCGAAGGGGACGCTGTGGGCGTGCGCGACGACCTCGCCCCGCTCGTCCTCGGCGAACAGGACGTGCTCGGGGAGTTCGCCGGAGATCCGTCCGTAGTGGGCGTTGCCCACCGGGTCCTCGGTCACGAACTCGGGCCAGCTGTCGGCCATGCCGAGGACGCGCTCCCGCATCTCGGGGCGCTCGGCGAGACTCGATACCTTCAGCTCCATGCGATCACCGTAGGCGCGGACCCGCCCGGCGGAAAAGCGCATTTCCCCGCCCGCGGTGGCTCCGAGGAGGCGTCGGCGCGGAGCCTCAGTCCGCGTGGAAGCGCGGCGGTGCGGCCGTCGGGTTGCCGCCCACCGGGAGTTTCTGGCCGGGACAGCCGGAGAGGACCTTCTCCATCGCGGACTTCTCGGCGGCCGTGACCCACAGGGCGTACTTCTTCTTCACCGCGACCTGGGCGGCCACATACGTGCACCGGTACGCCTTGTTGGGCGGCAGCCAGGTCGCCGTGTCGCCGTCCCCCTTGGAACGGTTGGTGCTCGCGTCGACGGCCAGGAGGTTGAGGGGGTCATTGGCGAGAGCTATCCGCTTGCCGGCGTCCCAGTACTTGGCGCCCTTCTGCCAGGCGTCGGAGAGCGCGACCACGTGGTCGATGTCGACCTGGCTGCGCCCCCGCCGGTAGGTCACCTCCTTGCCCGAGTACGGGTCCGACTCGAGCACGCCGTAGGACACCTTGCAGTGCCCGCCGGTGAACTTCACGTTCTCCAGGTCGCGTTGGAGTATGTCGTCGCGGGTGTCGCAGTCGTTCGAGTCGGTGTCCGCCCACGCGGTGCCGAACCGTTCACGCTCGTAACCCGTCTTGGGCGCCCGCCCCTTCACGGTGAGCGACTCGGCGGCGGTGAGGGCCGCACCCGAACCGCCCGCGCCCGCGGTCTCCTCGGGCCCGCCGGACCCGGTGGTCGTGTCCGCCTTGCACCCGGCCACCGCGAACACCAGCACGACGGCTGCCGCGGCCCCGCCCCTCAGACGCATCACGTGCGCCCCTCCCCTTGAAACCGGTCCGCCCCCGCAGGGAGCGATTTCCCCCGTACGACGTCTCGCACACCGTAGCGAGCGGGCGCACTGCGGCATTCAGGAGGTCCGGACCTGGTCCGGACCACCATCCGTTCGAGTGGGCATTGCCGGCATATCAGTCGTATCGTCGTTGCTGAGTCGCTTCCGGAAGGAGCTCTGGATGGGCATCTTCGACAGGTTCAAGAGCAACCGCCACATGCAGGACAAGGCCAAGGACATGTCCGACATGGCGGAACGGAAGGCCAACGACAGGACGGGCAACAAGTACGAGAGCCAGGTCGACGACGCGCAGCAGAAGATCGAAGGGTCGCTCGGCATGGATCGCGACAGGCCCGAACAGCCGTAACGGCTCCCCACCGCACGCTGAGGCCGCTCGCGCGGCTCCGTCTCGCGCGGGCGGCCTCGCGTTCCTGACGGTCATGGCGCCTCGGCCGGGGTCATGCCGGCGGGCCGGCCGGCCACGGCAGCACCGTGAGCTCCGGCCATTCTCCCTTCCAGCGCGCGGCCTTGGCGTCGTAGACCGCCCTCGGAGCGAGCACCGGATTGGGCCGGACCACGAGGTTGAACACGTCGGACAGCCCGTGGGGCGCGTAGACCCGCCATTCCCCGTCGGGCTCCAGCCGTACTCCCAGACAGCAGGTGGTCGCGGCGAAGCGGTCGATGGCGGCCTCGGTGGAGTCGTACGGCGGGCAGGGCACTTGGAACTTCCGCTCGTACCAGAGGTGCACCCGGGCCTCGTTGCGGATCTCCACCTCGGCCCGCAGGTCCTCGAACACCTCCTGCCCCGCCTTGATGACGGCGTCCTCGGCCTGCCAGGAGAGGTCGGTGTCGTCGAAGTAGAAGACGTCGTAGTCCCGGATGCCGTGAGCCGGGGGCCTGCCGGTGACCACGTTCCACACGGTCTGGAACAGGCAGCCCGCCGTCACGTACCAGCCCGGCAGCTCGAGCGTCGCCGTCCTGGCCATCACCTCGGTCAGGACCTCGTTCCGGCCGAGCACGGAGCGGAACGCGTCGAGTTGTTCCGCGAGGGGGAGTCGTCCGAGCATCCGTCCTGACTATCACGGTCAGGGATTGCCGGTACCCGGTCGCATCCGAGGGGAGCAGTCGCCGAGCAGGCCCGCGATCCCACGTCCGTACGCCAGGCAACTGCCCTGCCGGGACGGCGAGTTGGCTGGCGCGGACACGAGCGGGCCGCCCTGTGGCCGCCGCAGCCCTCCGGCTGCGGCCTAGGCCGCAGCCGGGCGAGCGGCCGACCCGCCGCGTCCGTCCTCAAGAGCAGCGACCGCCCGGCGGCGGCACCAGCACGCCCTCCGGAGGGCAGGGCACCCGCCTCACGACGGCCCCGCGCCGGGCCACTGACGGGCGCGGACGGCCGGCGAGCGCGACGCGCTCCGTCACCCCACCGCCACACCCGCCCCACCGAGGCCCCGCCCCCGCTCGTCCCGTCACGACCCCAGGATCGACGTGAGGAACTCCCCCACCCATCCCAGCAACTCCCGCCCGACCAGCGGCTTCCCGCCCACCTTCGCCGTCTTCGGGCGCGGTACCAGCACCTGGTGCGCGGCCGGCTTGATGACGGTGCCCGGGTAGAGCCGCTTGAGCCGCAGTTCCTGCGACTCGCGCAACTCCACCGGTGCGAAGCGGATGTTGGTGCCCTGGAGGACGATCTCGCCGACGCCGCACGCGCGTGCGAGCATCCGAAGTCCCGCCACCAGCAGCAGGTTCTCCACCGGCTCGGGCAACTTGCCGTAGCGGTCGACGAGTTCCTCGCGTACGGCCTTGATGTCCTCCTCGGTGTTCACCGAGGCGATCGCGCGGTAGGCCTGCAGGCGCAGCCGCTCGCCCGGTGCGTAGTCGTGCGGGACGTGCGCGTCGACGGGGAGCTCGATCTTGACCTCCAGCGGCGGCTCCTCCTCGACTCCGCCCTCCAGGGAGGCCCGGTAGTCCGCGACGGCCTCGCCGACCATGCGGACGTACAGGTCGAAGCCGACGCCGGCGATGTGCCCGGACTGCTCGCCGCCGAGGAGGTTGCCCGCGCCGCGGATCTCCAGGTCCTTCATCGCCACGTACATGCCCGCGCCCATCTCGGTGTGCTGGGCGATCGTCGCCAGGCGTTCGTGCGCCGTCTCCGTCAGCGGCTTCTCCGGCGGGTACAGGAAGTAGGCGTAGCCCCGCTCGCGGCCACGGCCCACCCGGCCGCGCAGCTGGTGCAGCTGGGACAGGCCGAAGTTGTCGCCGCGCTCCACGATCAGCGTGTTCGCGTTGGAGATGTCGATGCCCGACTCGACGATCGTGGTCGACACGAGCACGTCGAACTTCTTCTCCCAGAAGTCGACGACGACCTGCTCCAGGGCCTGCTCCGACATCTGGCCGTGGGCGGTGGCGATGCGCGCCTCGGGGACGATCTCGCGCAGCCGGGAGGCCGCCCGGTCGATCGACTCGACCCGGTTGTGGATGTAGAAGACCTGGCCCTCGCGCAGCAGTTCACGGCGGATGGCCGCGCCGATCTGCCGCTCCTCGTACGGCCCGACGAAGGTGAGCACCGGGTGGCGCTCCTCCGGGGGTGTGGTGATCGTCGACATCTCGCGGATGCCGGTGACCGCCATCTCCAGGGTGCGCGGGATCGGGGTGGCGGACATGGTCAGCACGTCGACGTTGGCGCGGAGCTTCTTCAGCTGCTCCTTGTGCTCGACGCCGAAGCGCTGCTCCTCGTCGACGATGACCAGGCCGAGGTCCTTGAACTTGGTCTCCGAGGAGAACAGCCGGTGGGTGCCGATGACGACGTCCACCGAGCCCTCGCGCAGCCCCTCCAGGGTGGCCTTCGCCTCGGTGTCGGTCTGGAAGCGGCTGAGCGCCTTCACGACCACGGGGAACTGGGAGTACCGCTCGCTGAAGGTCCCGAAGTGCTGCTGCACCAGCAGGGTCGTCGGGACGAGGACGGCGACCTGCTTGCCGTCCTGGACGGCCTTGAAGGCGGCCCTGACCGCGATCTCCGTCTTGCCGTAGCCGACGTCGCCGCAGATCAGACGGTCCATGGGGACCGACTTCTCCATGTCCTCCTTGACCTCGGCGATGGTGGTGAGCTGGTCGGGGGTCTCCGCGTACGGGAAGGCGTCCTCCAGCTCCCGCTGCCACGGGGTGTCCGGGCCGAAGGTGTGCCCGGGGGCCGCCATCCGCGCGCTGTACAGCCTGATCAGGTCGGCGGCGATCTCCTTGACGGCCTTCTTCGCGCGCGCCTTGGTCTTGGTCCAGTCGGCGCCGCCGAGCCGGTGCAGCGTGGGGGCCTCGCCGCCGACGTACTTGGTGATCTGCTCCAGCTGGTCGGTGGGGATGTAGAGCCGGTCGCCGGGCTGGCCGCGCTTGGCGGGGGCGTACTCGACGACGAGGTACTCGCGCGTGGCGCCCTGCACGGTCCGCTGGACCATCTCGATGTAGCGGCCGACGCCGTGCTGTTCGTGGACGATGTAGTCGCCCGCCTCCAGGGTGAGCGGGTCGATCGTCTTGCGGCGCCGCGCGGGCATCCGGGCGCCGTCCTTGCCGGCCGCCTTCTGCCCGGTCAGGTCCGTCTCGGTCAGGACGGCGAGTCTGAGCGCCGGGTCGACGAACCCGTACTCGATCGAGCCGCACGCCACGTGGACCACGGACGGGCTCAGGGACGCGAGCTCCGCGTCGAGGCGGGCCGCGATGCCCTCGCCGCCCAGTACCTCGACGGTACGGGCGGCGGGGCCGTGGGCCTCGGTCACGAAGACCGCGCGCCAGCCGTCGGCGAGCCAGCCCTTGGTGTCGGCGAGCGCCTTGGCGGTGTCGCCGCGGTAGGTCTCGGGCGCGTGCATGCCGAGTTTGAGGGTGTCCGCCTCCAGTTCCAGGTCCGCCGCGAACGGCGACACGGACCACCACATCATGTCCAGCTCGCGCGCGTGGTCGCGGACGTCGGCGATGGACCACAGGGAGGCCGCGCCGACGTCGATGGGCGCCTCGCCGCCGCCCGCGGTGGCCGCCCAGGATGCCTGGAGGAACTCCTGCGAGGTGGCCACGAGGTCGGAGGCGCGCGTGCGGACCCGCTCCGGGTCGCACACGACGGCCATGGCGCCCTTGGGCAGGACGTCGATCAGGAGCTCCATGTCGTCGACGAGGACGGGTGCCAGGGACTCCATTCCCTCCACGGCGATCCCCTCGGCGATCCTGCCGAGCAGATCGCCGAGCTCCGGGTGCTGCTCGGCGAGGGCACGCGCACGTGCGCGTACGTCGTCCGTCAGGAGCAGTTCGCGGCAGGGCGGGGCCCACAGGCCGTGCTCGGCGACCTCCAGGGAACGCTGGTCGGCGACCTTGAAGTAGCGGATCTCCTCGACGTCGTCGCCCCAGAACTCGACGCGCAGGGGGTGTTCCTCGGTGGGCGGGAAGACGTCGAGGATGCCGCCCCGGACGGCGAACTCGCCGCGCTTCTCGACGAGCTCCACGCGCGCGTACGCGGCGCCGGCGAGGGACTCCACGATCGCGTTCAGGTCGGCGGTCTGACCGGTGCGCAGCGCCACCGGCTCCAGGTCGCCGAGGCCCTTGACCTGCGGCTGGAGCACGGAGCGTACGGGTGCGACGACCACGGAGACCGGGCCGGTCTCGGGGTCGTCGGGGCGGGGGTGGGCCAGGCGCCGCAGGACGGCGAGGCGGCGGCCGACGGTGTCGGAGCGGGGGCTGAGGCGCTCGTGCGGGAGGGTCTCCCAGGACGGGTACTCCACGACCCCCTCCGAGGGGAGCAGGGAGCGCAGGGCGGCGGCCAGGTCCTCCGCCTCGCGGCCCGTCGCTGTCACGGCGAGCACGGGCCGGCCGGCCTCACGCGCGAGGGCGGCGATCGCGAAGGGGCGGGCCGCCGGTGGGCCGACCAGGTCGACGTGCATGCGGTTGCCGTCCTGGGCCGCCGTGATCGCTTCCGCGAGGGCGGGGTCCTTGACGACGGCGTCGAGCAGACCGTGCAGGCTCATTCTGGGCGGCTTTCGTCCGGGGGATTTCTGGGGGTGGGCAACGCGAAGGGCCCGACACAACGAAGGGCCGGGGGGTCTCCAGCCTACGACGGTGTCGGCCCGGCCGTCGGAGCCTGTGGACAACCCCGCCCCACCCGCGGGTGCCCTGTGGACGGCGAGGAACCCGCACGCCGCTCCCCGGGACAGCGAAGAACCCGGCGCCGAGAAGTCCCTCGTGACTTCTCGGCGCCGGGCGTTCCCCCGCGTTCCCCCGTCCCCAGAGGTGGCTACTCGGTCGCGATCGCGTTCAGGACGTTCATCCGGCCCGCCCGGAACGCCGGGACGAGGGCGGCGAACAGGCCCACGAAGGCCGAGCCGATGAAGACCGCGATGATCGTCGGCCAGGGGATCTCCAGGACCTTCAGGCCCTCCAGGGCGAGGAGCTTCTGGGCGGTCGCGCCCCAGCCCATGCCCAGACCCAGCCCCAGCAGTGCGCCGAAGAGCGCGATCACCACCGACTCCATGCGGATCATCCGCCGCAGCTGGCGCCGCGAGAGGCCGATGGCCCGCATGAGGCCGATCTCCCGGGTCCGCTCGACCACCGAGAGCGCCAGGGTGTTCACGACACCCAGGATCGCGACGATGATCGCCAGGGCCAGCAGGCCGTAGATCATGTTCAGCAGCTGGCCGATCTGGTCCTTGAACGCCTCCTTGTAGTCGGTCTGGTCGCGCACGGTGTACTGCGGGTAGTCGTGCAGCGCCGACTTCAGGGACTTGTACGCGGCGTCCTGCTGCCCGTCCTTGGCGTTGGCGAAGACCAGCTGGTCCAGCGGCATCTTGTCGGCCGGCACGTACTTGGCGAGGGTGGCGATCGAGATGTACTTGGAGCCCGCGTCGATGACGACGTCGCTGCTGGTGATCGCCCGGACCGTCAGCTCGGCGGTCGCGCCGTCCTTGAAGGCGACCTTGATCTTCGAGCCCAGGTGGACGCCGTGCGCCTTGGCGAACTTCTCGTGCACGGACATCGAGTCGGGCTTGTAGGCGTCGGCGAGCTTGCCCGCCACCGTCTTGGTCCGCAGGTCGGTCGCGAACGTCGGGTCGGCCGCCGTGATGTCGGTGTCCTTGAGCGTCTTGCCGTCGGGGGTCGTGTAGTCGGCCTCCGCGATCTTGTACTCGGTGACGTGTGCCAGGCCCGGCGTGTCCTTCATGGCCTTCACCGCGGCCGGGGTGACCAGCTGCCCGCTGTCGGACCGGACGATGAAGTCGGTGCCGACCGTCTTGTCGAGCTCGTCGGTGGCCGAGGCGACCATGGACGAGCCGACGACCGCCAGACAGGCGACCAGCGCGAGGCCGATCATCAGGGCGGCGCCCGTGGCACCGGTACGGCGCGGGTTGCGCAGGGCGTTGCGCTCGGCCAGGCGGCCGATCGGACCGAACATCCTGAGGACGAGCGCGCCCAGGACGCGCACCACCCCGCCGGCGAGCAGCGGTCCGATGACGACGAAGCCGATCAAGGAGAGCACCACGCCGATGCCGAGCCACAGGGAGCCCTCGCTCGCCTTGTCGGCGGACGCGGCCACGTACAGGCTCAAACCGCCCGCGCCGGTCAGCACCGTGCCCAGCAGGGCCCGTACGCGGCCCGCCTTGGCGTCGGCCGGGGCGCCCGCGTCGCGCAGGGCGGCCATCGGGGAGACCTTGCCGGCGCGGCGGGCCGGCAGCCAGGCGGCGAGGACGGTGACGACCACCCCGAGGAGCAGACCGACCACGGGGGTCGTCCAGGCGATGGTCAGGTCGCTGGTCGACAGGTGGATGCCCAGGGAGCCCATGAGCTTCATCAGCCCGACCGCGAGCCCGACGCCCGCGCCGACCCCCAGCACCGACCCGAACACGCCCAGGAGCAGCGCCTCGACCAGCACGGACCGGTTGACCTGCCCGCGGGAGGAGCCGACGGCCCGCATCAGCCCGATCTCCCTCGTCCGCTGCGCGACCAGCATCGAGAAGGTGTTGATGATCAGGAAGATGCCGACGAGGAAGGCGATCCCGGCGAAGCCGAGCATCGCGTACTTCATGACGTTCATGAAGCCCTCGACGTCCTTCTGGTTGGCGTCGGCGGTCTCCTTGGCCGTCTGCACCTTGTAGCCGCCGCCGATCTCGGCCGCGACGTTCTTCTTCAGCTGGGCGTCGGTGACCCCGGAGGCGGCCGTGACGTTGACGTTCGTGAACACGCCCGTTTTGCCGACCAGCGTCTCCTGGGCCGTCTTCGTGTCCAGGTAGAAGATCGCGGCACCGGGGTTGGTGACCTGGAAGGCGGCGATGCCGGAGATCTTCGCGGTGTGCGTGCCGATCGCGCTGATCACGCCGATCTCGTCACCGAGCTTCAGGTGGTGCTTGTCGACGGTGTCCTGGTCGACCATGACCTGGCCGGAGTTCTTCGGCACCGCACCGGAGGTCACCTTCATGGTGCGGGCGTCGTTGCCGTTCCAGCTGCCGACGATGGTCGGGCCGCCGCCGGACGGCGAGAGGCTGTCCTTGTCGGCGTCCACGACGGTCACCGAGGTCGAGAAGACGGTCCCCTCGGCCGTCTTCACGCCCTGTGCCTTGCGCACCTCGCCGACCACGGCGGCCGGCATGACCGGCGGCCTGCCGTTGTCGGAGGTCGTCTCGCCGCTGTCGGAGGCGCCCTTGGCGCTCACCGTCACGTCCGAGGAGGTGGCCGCGAAGAGCTTGTCGAAGGTGGTGGACATGGTGTCCGTGAACACCAGCGTCCCGCAGACGAAGGCGACCGACAGCAGGACGGCGACGGCCGACAGGGCCATGCGTCCCTTGTGCGCGAAGAAGTTGCGCATGGAGGTCTTCATGACGGTCATGACGTGCGCCCCCGGGCGTCGAAGTCCTTCATGCGGTCCAGGACGGCCTCCGCGGTCGGCTTGTGCATCTCGTCGACGATCCGGCCGTCGGCGAGGTACAGCACGCGGTCCGCGTAGGAGGCGGCCACCGGGTCGTGCGTGACCATGACGATGGTCTGCCCGAGCTCGTCGACGGAGCGGCGCAGGAAGCCCAGTACCTCGGCGCCCGCGCGCGAGTCGAGGTTTCCGGTCGGCTCGTCACCGAAGATGATCTCGGGCCGCGCGGCCAGGGCGCGGGCCACGGCGACCCGCTGCTGCTGTCCGCCGGAGAGCTGGGTCGGCCGGTGCCTGAGCCGGTCGGAAAGTCCCACGGTGTCCACCACGCGCCCGAGCCACTGCTTGTCGGGCTTGCGTCCGGCGATGTCCATGGGCAGCGTGATGTTCTCGAGCGCGTTGAGCGTCGGAAGCAGGTTGAAGGCCTGGAAGATGAACCCGATCCGGTCCCGGCGCAGCCGCGTGAGCTTCTTGTCCTTCAGGCCGGTGATCTCGGTGTCGTCCAGGTAGATCTGGCCGCTCGTCACGGTGTCCAGCCCGGCGAGGCAGTGCATGAGGGTGGACTTGCCGGATCCCGAGGGGCCCATGATCGCGGTGAACTGTCCGCGAGCGATGTCCACGTCCACATGGTCGAGGGCGACGACCCGGGTCTCCCCGGACCCGTACGCCTTGACGACCTGCCGTGCCCGCGCGGCAACGGCCGTACGCCCGCCAGTGCCCCCGTGCCTGGTGATGGTTACAGCCGATGTCACGGTATGTCTCCTATATCGGTCAGTCAGTGAGCCGCCGGGACCGCCCGGCGTTCGGTAGGTGGTGGTGCGTGTGCTGGGTACGGCGTTCAGTCTGGTGCCGCGGGACGGCCCGGCGCGCTGGTGCTCAGCACCCTCTTCTACGGGGGAAAACCCCACCCCCGGCGATCCGGTCGACCCTCCCCCCACCGCTCCCCAGCGGCGTAAAGCCAGGTTAAGGAAGGCCCCTGGCCCTTCTCCTCCTCCGGCGGTACGAACCCTCCCCCAGCCGTAGTGCGGAGGTACCCCTAGGGGCAGTCCACCGCTGGGTGGAGGCGATCTAGGGGTCGGCTCCACCCTCCTGCCCACCGAGACCGCACCCTGCCGCCACGTGAGGGGCAAGTGGGAGAGTGGTCGCCGGCAGATAGATGCAGGGGGAAGGAATCGGCGTGGACGACACGAGGCCGTCGGTACGGGAGTCCGCGCAGCACGTGTCCACGAACCGGCGCGGGGCGGTCGTGGCGGCCCTGATGCTCGCGATGGCGCTCGCGGCCCTGGACGCCACCATCGTCTCCACGGCGGTCCCGCAGATCGTCGGCGACCTGGGCGGCTTCTCGGTCTTCTCCTGGCTGTTCTCCGGCTATCTGCTGGCCGTGACGGTGACCCTGCCGGTGTACGGCAAGCTGTCCGACACCTTCGGGCGCAAACCCGTGCTGATCGCGGGCTCGGCGGTGTTCCTGCTCGGCTCGCTGCTGTGCGCGGTGGCGTGGAACATGGGGGCGCTGATCGCGTTCCGGATCGTCCAGGGGCTCGGCGGCGGGGCCCTGCAAGGCACGGTCCAGACGCTCGCAGCCGACCTGTACCCGCTGAAGGAGCGCCCCAAGATCCAGGCCAAGCTGTCCACGGTGTGGGCGGTGGCGGCGGTCGCGGGCCCGGGGATCGGCGGGGTGCTCGCGGCGTACGCGGACTGGCGGTGGATCTTCCTGGTCAACCTGCCGATCGGCGCGGTGGCGCTGTGGCTGATCGCCCGTCATCTGCACGAGCCGCAGCGCTCCGTCCGCGAGACGACGGCCACGCGTACGCGTGTCGACTGGGCGGGCGCGCTCGCGGTGTTCGCGTGCGGGGGCGTGCTGCTGACCGCACTCGTGCAGGCCGGGGTGGCCTGGCCGTGGCTGTCGTGGCCGTCACTGGGCCTGTTCGGCACGGGATTCGCCCTGGTGGCCGCCGTGGTCCTGATCGAACGCCGGGCGGCCGAGCCGATCATCCCCGGCTGGGTCTGGCGCCGCCGCACTATCGCCGCGGTGAACCTGGCCCTCGGCGCCCTGGGATTCCTCATGGTCGCCCCTGCGGTCTTCCTGCCGACGTACGCCCAGTCGGTGCTCGGCCTCGCCCCGGTCGCCGCCGGTTTCGTGCTGTCCGTATGGACGTTGAGCTGGCCGGTGTCGGCGGCGCTGAGCCAGCACGTGTACCGGCGCATCGGCTTCCGCAACACGGCGATGCTGGGCATCGGAGCGGCGGCCCTGATCCTGTTCGCCTTCCCCTTCCTCCCGTATCCGGGCGCGGCCTGGCAGCCCACCCTGCTGATGCTGCTCCTGGGCGGCGCGCTGGGCCTGTTCCAGCTCCCCCTGATCGTCGGGGTCCAGTCGACGGTCGGCTGGGCGGAACGCGGCACGACGACGGCCTCCGTCCTGTTCTGCCGCCAGACCGGTCAGACGATCGGCGCGGCGGTCTTCGGCGCGGTCGCGAACGGGGTGCTGGCGAGCCGCCTGGGCGGCGCGAGCGATCTGGACTCCGTCACGCGCGCGTTGGACGCCGGCACGGCCCCGGAGACGACCCGCGCGGCCATCGCGGACGCGGTGCACGCGGTGTACATGGGCGCGGGCTGCGCGGCGGCCCTGGCGTTCGCGGTGCTGCTGGTGCTGGCGCCGCGGCGCTTCCCGGTCCTCGTGGAGCAGTGACCGGACCGGCCGCCCGGACACCCCGCGTAAGGACCCGGACACACTCCGGTGAGCCCAAAAGTCTGAGTTAACCGGAGGTAACACCGCAGGTCAGCGAAGTAAGCGCATACCGACCGATCAGTTTGTCGAAAGGGCTGTACAACGACGAACCGCCGAGTAACGTGCGGGGCTCCGCTCTTTCTCCACCCCCCAGAACTCCCTGCGGTCCGCCGCGCCGGGCCCGAGCCACGCAAGGAGCACGGGATGTCCTACGACCCGTCACAGCCGTATCCCACCTATCCCTGGCAGCCCCCCGCCCCACCGCCCGAACCGGCCCCGCACCCCTCGCGCCACCGCTCCCCGCTCGGCCACCACAGCGACCTGCGGATCCTGCGCAGCGCCTACCGCTGGCAGCGGCGCACCGCCACGCTCACCGCGCTCGGCTACTTCACGTTCTTCCTCGTGCTGTCCGCGTGCGCGCCCTCCTTCATGGCGAGCAGCGTCACCGACGGACTGCCCACCGGACTGATCCTGGCCCTGCTCCAACTCCCCGTCACCTGGCTGGCGATCGCCGTGTACGAGCACACCGCGCGCCGCTACGTCGACCCGCTCGCGGACCGCATCCGCAAGCAGTCCGAGGTGGACGCCAGGCGAGAGGCGGCGGCCCGATGACCGGCTTCAGCGACTCCGCGCAGGCGATGAGCCTGGTGGCGTTCTCCGCCGTCGCCACCATCACCCTCCTGCTGTGCGTGATGACCGGCCCGGACGGCGACGACCTCGACGAGTTCTACACCGGCTACAGCTCCCTGTCCGCCATGCGCAACGGCCTCGCCATCGCGGGCGACTACATCTCCGCCGCGACCGTGCTCGGCACGGGCGGCGTGATCGCCCTGTGCGGCTACGACGGCGTCGTCCTCGCGCTCAGCACGGCCCTGTCGCTGATGCTGCTGATGTTCCTGCTGGCCGAACCCCTGCGCAACGCGGGCCGGTTCACCATGGGCGACGCCCTCGCCCGCCGGATGCCGGGACGATCCGTACGCGTCGCCGCGTGCCTGGTCACCCTCGCCGCACTGCTCCCGCTGATGCTGGTGCAGCTCGCCGGCGCCGGCCAACTGCTGGCGTTCATCCTGGGGTTCTCCGGCGACTCGCTGAAGACGGGGTTCATCATCGGCCTGGGTATCCTGATGATCAGCTACGCGGCCATCGGCGGCATGAAGGGCACCGCCCTCATCCAGATCCTGAAGATCGTCATGCTCCTCGGATCGGGTGCCGTGGTCGCCGTACTGGTCATGAACCGGTTCGACTGGAATCCCGCGACCCTGTTCGACACGGCGGCCCGGCAGAGCGGCGTGGGGCCCGACTTCCTTCAGTCCGGGCTGGAGTTCGCCGGCGGGCCGTATCCCCGCATCGACATGATCACCTCGCAGCTCGCGGTCGTCATCGGCGGAGCGTGTCTGCCGCACGTCACGATGCGCATGTACACCGCCTCCAGCGCCCGTCAGGTACGGCGTTCGATGTCCTGGGCGGTGTCGGCGGTGGCCGTGTTCGTCCTGGTCATCACGGTTGTCGGGGTCGGGGCGACGGCGATGATCGGGCGTACGGTGATCGCGGAGGCCGATCCGCAGGGCAACACGGCGTATCTGCTGGGCTCCCGGGCGGTGTTCGGGCCCGACGTGTCGACCGGTGAGACGTTTCTCTTCACCACGGTCACCACCGCGCTCTTCCTCACCCTGCTCGCCTCCGTCGCCGGCATGATCCTCGCCTGCGCCAACTCCCTGGCCCACGACGTGTTCGCGGCCCGGGCCCCGTCGATGCCGCCGCAGCGCGAGATCCTGCTGGCCAGGGTGTCCGCGCTGGCGGTCGGCCTCCCCACGATCTTCCTCGCGACGCTGATCCAGCACCACAGCCTTCAGCCGCTGGTGATCCTGTCCTTCTGCGTCGGCGCGTCCGCGTTGGCCCCCGCGCTCGTGTACACCCTCTTCTGGCGGCGCTACACCCGGACGGGCCTGCTCTGCACGCTGATCGGCGGCACGCTGACGGTGCTCTTGCTGATGCCGGGCACGAATCTCGTGTCGGGCTCACCCGTGTCCGCCTTCCCCGAAGCCGACTTCAACTGGCTGCCGTTCACGACGACCGGGCTGGTGTCCATTCCGGCGGGGTTCTTGTTCGGGTGGCTGGGGACGGTGATTTCCGGGCGGCACAAGGCGGAGGAACAGCGGAAGCAGTACGACGCGGTCGAGGGGTGGATTCTGGCGGGGGCTGTGCGGAGGGGGTGAACGGGGGGCCTGTCGGGTGCGGGTCGGTGGGAGTGGGGGTGAGCCGGGGTCGTGTGTCGGGTGCGGGTCGGTGGGGGTGGAGGTGGGGTGTGCCGGGGTCGTCTGTCGGGTGCGGGTCGGTGGGGGCTGGTCGCGCAGTTCCCCGCGCCCCTGGGTGGGTGCGGGTGGGCGGCATCAGATCTGCGCCGCTGCTCCGGCTGCCTGCCCCGGCGCCCCGACCGTCCTGGCCTGGTCGATCCGGCTGTCCCGCCCGTCCCGGCCTGCTCGACCCAGCCGTCCTGACCGTCCCGGCCCACTCGACCCGGCCGTCCCGACGACCCGACCCAGCCGTCCCGACCGTCCCGACCCGCTCGACCCAGCCGTCCCGACCGTCCCGACCCACTCGACCCAGCCGTCCCGGCGACCCGGCCTGGTTGGCCCGGCTGTCACTCCGTCGCCGCTGTCCCCGTGAGTTCCGTCAGGCTGCTGCGTACGTGGTCCATCTGGGCCTGCACCCCGTCCCGGTGCTCCGCGTGCTTCCGCAGCACCCCCTCCGTCTCCTCGGCGATCCGCTCCTCCTCGCCCCGCGCCCGCGCAAGGATCTCCGCCGCACGCACGCGTGCGTCCTCCTCGCACTGCTCCACCGACGCCTCCGCCTCGGCGAACCCCCGCTTCGCCTCCGCCAGGGCCGCCTGCGCCCGCGCCACCCGCTCGGCGACCCGCGCGTCCGCCTCGGCCGCCCGCTTCTCGTCGGCCCGCTCCACCTCGGCCCACCGCTCCGCGTGCTCCCTGGCCTGCTCGGCGAGCATCGCGATGGTGCGCTGCCGTACGTCACGCAGCGCGGCCAGCTCCTCCCCTCGCCCCGCTTTCACCTCACGCCGGGCGGTGACACGGATCTCGTCGGCCTCGGCGCGCGCCACGAGCAGCCGCTGACGGGCGCTCTCGTCTGCCGCGGCGCGCACGGCGTCGGCGTGCGCCTGAGCGGCATCCCGTACGCCGTCGGCGTGCGCCCGCGCCTCATCCATGAGGCGCTGCGCATCCTGCCGCGCCCTCTCCCGGACGGCCTCGGCCTCCTCCTGGCCCAGCTCGAACAGCCGTCGCGCGCCCTCACCGAGGGTCTCGTACGCCTGCGGGGCCAGCGTGGACACGACCTCCCGCAGCTCTTCCGCCTCGGCCTCCATCTCCCTGGCGAGGACGGTGAGCCGGGCGGCCCGTTCCCAGGCCGCGTCACGGTCCCGGGACAGGGCGGCGGCGTACGCGTCGACCTGTTCGGGGCGGTAGCCGCGCCCCCGTACGGCCACGAACCCCGGGGGCGACACCGGTGCGCTGCTCATCCTGGAATTCCTCTCCGCCGACAACACAAACGGACGCGAAATGATGATTTCGCGCACATCTTGATGTATCGGACGGAAATGTTCATAACGCGACACTCCGCACACCAGTCACGGTCGTGACGGATCGTCACGTGATCGAAGGCGCGCAAAAAGGGCCGGACCCTGGTCACACGACCGGGGTCCGGCCCTCCACACGCGCGTGGATCAGCGGCGGCTGGGCGTCAGGGCCTCACAGCAGCCCGTCCCACATCTGTTCGAGCAGCACCGACCACCAGCTCTCCGGCGAACCCAGCGCCGCCGGGTCGAGCGAGGCCAACTGGGCCTGGAAGTCGACGGTCCAGCGGCCCGCCTGCTCCTGGTTCAGGCCGAAGCGGAGCCGCCACATCCGGCCGAGCAGGGCCAGACAGCGCTGGAACTCGGGCAGGCCCGTGTTCACGAACTGCGGCGGTACGGGCGCACCGCCCGGCCCGGCCTCCACGGGTACGGCGACGATGTTCGCCGTGCCGTACTGCACACAGACCGCCTTGCCGAAGTCGCTGCCCATGACGAGGTACGAGCCCGCGTCGGCGGCCGGCTGCACCCCGCGCTCGGCGGCCAGCTCGGCCAGCGTCGGCACCGGCCGCCCCGGCTGGGCCTGCGCCCAGAAGAACGGGCCCATGTCGAACGGCAGCCCCGCCACGACCAGCGAGTGCGCGACGACCGGCGGCACGCCCTGGCGGTCCACCGCGACCTGCTCGAACCGGAAGATCCCCGGACCGAAGGCTCCCGCCAGCTCCTGCGCCACGCCCTCCGGCGGGATCGGCGGCGCGGCCTGGACCGGGGGCAGGGGGGCGCGTACGGGCGCCGGGCGCGCCGGGCCGTCGGCCACCTGGTGCAACTCGCCCTGGTGTGCCAGCAGTTGCTGCATGCCCTGTTGCCGGCTCGCGTGATCCGTGCCGTACGGGGCGATGCTCGCGATCCGTGCCTGCGGCCACTGCTCCCGGATCATCCGCGCGCAGTACGCTCCCGGCAGCTCGCAGGACTCCAACTCGGTGTGGAGCTCCAGCACTTGGTCCGGGGGGACGTTCATGCCACGCAGCTCGTGGAAGATCTGCCACTCCGGGTGCGGGGTCCCCGGCGCCGACCGCCGGATCAGCTGCTGCTCCGACCCGTCCTGCGCCCGGTACCGAAGCACGGCCTGGTACCCGGGCCCTACAGTGGGCTGCGACTGCTGGGGGTAGCCGTAGGCCGGGGGCGGGCCGGGGACGGGGTGCGCTTGCCCCGGCATCGGCTGTCCCGGCGGCGGCACGTGGCCCGGGGACGGTACGGCACCCGGAGGCGGGGGCGGCATCGTGCCGGGCGGCATCGGCTGCGGAGCGCCCGGAGCGGCGCCGGGGGCTTGCGGCGGTGGGGGCATGCCGGGGCCGGACCCGGGAGGCGAGGACAACATGGTTTCCGCGTGATGCACGGCTCCTGGCGCGGTCCGGGGAACCCCGGGGGGACCGGGAGGCTGCGGCGCGCCGGGAGCACCCTGAGCACCGGGGAACTGTGGTGCACCCTGAGCGCCGGGGAACTGAGCCGCGCCCGGCATACCGGGAGCGCCAGCCCCACCGGGGGCGCCCGGCGCACCCGGTGCACTCGGGAACTGCGGTGCCCCCTGTCCGACAGGAGGCTGAGCCGTACCGGCCGCACCCGGGAATCCCGAAGCCCCCGACGGAGGCGACGTGGGCGCACCAGGAGCCGCCGACGGGCCCGGCGGCTGCGGCGCCCCCGAACCCGAGGGGCCCTCGGCACCCGGCGCCGACACGAACTGAGTGGGCACGTACCCGCCCCCCGGCGCCCCGGGAACGGGGGGCGGAGTCGCACCCCCGGCCGGCGCACCGGGCACCCCTGGGGGACCGGGCGGAGGCGGCGGGGTCGAACCCCCGGCCTGCGCCCCCCGCGACGGAGGCGCCAACTTGCTGGTGGCGACATCAGCGATGTCCCTGGCACTCGGCGCGGGCCTGGGAGCACCGGGAGCACCGGGTACTTCCGCCCCAGAACCACCGGCCCCTTGCGGATACCCGTACGAGGACCCACCCGGCACAGACGGAGCCGGAGGCGGAACCGGAGTCGGACCCTGCGAAGCACCGGCCCCCGGAGCCTGCGGATACCCGTAGGAAGCCCCGTCCGACGGCGTACCCCCCTGCGGCCCCGCCTCCTCCCGCATCCCGGACGACGCCCCCCGGCCCCCCGAAATCCGCGCAGTCCTGGAGTCCAGGGGCTCCGACACCTCGGCGATCTCCGAAGCCTCCGACACCTCCACAAGCTCCGAAGCCGACGAAACCGACGAAACCCCCGCCCCCGCCTCCGTCTCCGCGGCCCCGGCCCCGTCCCCGTCGCTCACCGGCGCCGAGAACACCGTGTCCGGCAACGCCACGGAGAGATCCTCACCCCCGTTGGTGTCGGTCCCGGTCCACGGCCTCGCCTCCGCGGGCACGCCAGGCGCGGCGCCCGCCCCGGCGATCCCCAACTTGTCCGCCGCGTCCTGCAACCACTCCGGCGGTGTCAGCAGGAACGACGTCTGGTTCAGATCGACCCGGGACGCGGCCGCACCGCCCGCCGCCGCTCCCGCGTCCCCGGCCCCGTCCTCCCGCCCGTACTCCTCCTCGTACCGGCGAATGACCTCACCCACCGGCAACGAGGGCCACAGCGTGGCCTCCCCGCTGTCCCGGGCGATCACCAGCCGCTGCGCGCCCCCGTCCGAACGCGGTCCCTCCGCACGGTCCTCGGCCCACACCACGAACCCGAGGTCGAACTCCCGCACCCGCACCTCACGATGCTGGTACGACGGCACATCCCCGTTGATCCACTCTTCCGCGCGCTCCTGCGCCTGCGCGAACGTCACCATCGCTGAAGCTCACTCCCCCGACACGGAAGAAGACACGGGAACGGAACGGGCGAACCCGCCGTCCACCATCAGGTTCGCCACCGTCTCCAACTCCGGCGGATTACCGGCCAGTCGGGACAGGAACACGTCGAAGTCCGCACCGCAGGGCAGCAGCAGCCGCTCCACGCGCTCGGCGGGCGGCATCGAAGGGTCGACGTCGCGGGCGTCGTCGTAGGCGCAGAACCAGACCGAACCGATGCCCTCGCCCTTCACCTTCACGGCCAGCAGACCGCCCTGCACGAAGCCGACCCCGAGGTAGTCCTTCGTCAGATGGTCGCGCAGGCACTTGTTGACGTACACGAGGTCGTTGACCGCCGCCTCGTCGCGCACCGTGAAGAACGGCTGGTCGATCAGGAGTCCCAACTCCGCGTCCAGCGCGGCCCCCACCGGCGCCGAGCCGCCCGCCGCCTTCAGAAAGGACCGGTACGCGCCCGGCAGCCGGTACCCGAGATCCTCCTCGACCCCCTGCACCTGCGACTCCGTCACCGCCACCGACGACTTCGGCAGCCCGAAGTGCGCCGGACGCGTCTCCTGCAACGGCCGCGTCCCGCGCTTGCTCTGGTCGACACGTGTCGTCGCGATCCCGCCGTGGTGCCGCAGCAGGGCCTTCACCTCGACCGGGATCAGTTCCAGGCGCCGCGAGGCCACCACGTGGTGCCAGGTCCAGCCGTGCGGTGTCGCCACCGCCGGCACCGTGTCCCACAGCTCGTGGCCGGTCGCCGCGAGCGCCGCGTTCGCCGACACGTAGTCCGTCAGCCGCAGTTCGTCGACCCCGAAACCCTCCGGCGGCTCGGCGATCTCCGCGGCGGCCCGCGCGTAGGGCGAGAAGTCGGGGTAGCCACGCTCGTCCACCCGTACCCCTCTGGGATGACGGGCGGCCCGGACCGGATCCGGGAAATGCACGACCTGCCCGGCATAGGCCGCGTTCGGCGGCGCGGCTTGTTGCCCGAGCCGACCTGTCGTCATGGCGAAAGCCCCCTGCGGCGCTCTGGTACGACCCGCGGCGACCCCCCGGGCAAAGCAGGGTGCCGCCACGCGCCGTATCGACTGTCTCGTCCGTCTCCACGCGTCAACCGCGCGCATCGCGGCGACCACTTGGATCGCGGTGCCGACAGCCTATGCGGTACGACGACACCGGTCACCGGGCACCGGCCAGGCCCCCTCCGCTTCCGTGACCAGCCGTCACCCCACCGTGACGGAGCCACCGAACACGGGCGTGTCGCACCGCCCCAGCTTCCGCACCAGCCACGCCATTTGGCAGTCTGTGCCCTCCGGGGGGATGCTCGGGAGGGGATGACGATCATGAACACGACGCAGACGGGACCGCAGACAGGACCGCACACGGGCACGACGACCGGTACGCACGGCAGCCCGCACACCGGCGTCAACGGCGATCCCCGCATCGGCTGGAGCAGCGCCGAGAGACCCCACGCGCCCACCCTCCGCCACCGCCGCGACGGCATACTGCCCACGGTCGCCGCCGCCCTCTCCGTGCGCGGCGCCACCCTCACCTCCACCGCCGCCCGCGGCGACCAGCCCCCGCCGCTGCACCCGCTCGTCCAGGACTTCCTCGACACGCTCGGCAGCGACCGGCGCGACCGCTTCACCGGCCGCTGCGCCGAGACCATGCTCATATCGCGGCACATCGCCGCCGCCGACGCCGCCCGCAGCAAGCGCGCCGCCCGCAAACCGATGACCAACGGCGAGGCCCGCCGCGCCCTCAAGCAGGCCAAACTCACCGCCCGCCGCATCCGCGAGGACGGTGACCCGCTGCACGGCAGTTTCGCCGCCCCCTGCCGCGCCTGCACCGCCCTCAGCGCCCACTTCGGCGTACGCATCGTCGACCCGACGGCGGACGGCGGCTGACACCCCCCACCGAACGACCCGAACGACCCGCACGACGGCGCCCGACACGCAACACCCCGGCGCCCACCCATGACCTCGACGAACGCGAAGGGCAGATGCACCCCGACCGCACCGGTACCACCCGCTTCCCCGTCCCCGTCGACGCCGTGCTGCGCGCCGCCGGCTGGCAGCCCGGACGCTGGGACATAAAGCAGGCCGAGATCTGGGCCGACGCCCTGCGCGACCACACCTCGCCCGCCGGACACCGGCACGCCGTGTTCCCGGCCGCCGTCGAGGCCTGGGCGGAGTTCGGCGGACTCCATCTGACCCCCGCCGGCCCCGGCCGCCAGGTCGCGCCCGCCCGGCTCCACCTCGACCCGCTGCACGGACTCCACATGGCCCGCACCCTCGCCGACCTCGGCCGCGCCCTCGACACCGAGGTCTGCCCCGTCGGCGCCGAGACCGACACCCAGGCGCTCCTCGCCATCGACACCGAGGGTCGCGTCTACGCCCTCGACCACACCGGCGACTGGTACCTCGGCCCCGACATCGACCAGGCCCTCGCCGGCCTCGTCTCCGGCATCGAACCCACCCGCCTCACCGCCGACTGACCTCCACGACGGCGACGACGGGGCGTGGGTCCCACGACGGTCACGCCGCCGGAATCACCGCCGACACCCGGAAACCCCCGGCCTCCGTGGGCCCCGACACGAACACCCCGCCCAGCGCGGAGACCCGCTCCTTCATCCCCACCAGGCCGTTGCCCCCCGAAGGCAGCCTGGCCGACGCGAGGGACGAGATCTCCGGCGGCGGTTCGTTCTCCACCTGCATCGCGATCTCCGACACCCGGTGCGCCAGGCGTACGTGCGTCTTCGCACCCGCCGCGTGCTTGTGGACGTTCGTCAACGCCTCCTGCACCACGCGGAACGCCGTCTGCTCGATCTGCGCGGCGTACGACCGCACGTCACCCTCCACCGACAGATCCACGGCCATGCCGGCCGCGGCCGACTGCCCGATCAGCGTCTCCAGATCGTCCAGACTGGGCCCGTCGGCCTCGTCCACCGCCCGCGAGGCCGCCGCGGCCGCCGCCACCCCCACCGCGACGAGCGGCACCGCCGCCCGCTCGTGACGCCCGAACCCGTCCCCGCTGCGCAGCACCCCGAGCATCTCCCGCAGCTCGGTGAGCGCCTGCCGGCCCATGTCCCCCACCAGGGCCGCGTTCTTCACGGCCTTCTCGGGATCCTTGCGGGCCACGGCCTGCAGGGCGGCCGCGTGCACCACCATCAGGCTCACCCGGTGCGCCACGACGTCGTGCATCTCACGGGCGATACGGGTCCGCTCCTCGCCCCGCGCCCACTCCGCCCGCTCCTCGGCGCGCTCGGCGAGCAGCTGGAGCTCCCGCTCGAGGTCGTCGGCCCGCTCCCGCAGACTCTCCATCAGCCGGCGCCGGGCCCCCACATACAGCCCGAGCAGCAGGGGCGGCGCGGTCATCCCGATCGCGGTCGTGATCGACGCGAAGGGTACGAACCAGTCCCCCAGGTCCAGTTCGCCGTGCGCCATGTCCTGGCGCACCCGCACGAACATCACGATCAGCATCCCGACGAGGGACATCCCCGCCAGCGAGCCGATGATCCGGCGCGGCAGCTCGGACGCGGCGAGCGTGTACAGGCCGACGATGCCCATGAGGTAGCCCATCTGGGCGGGCGTGATGGCGATGCTCACGAGCACGACGGCGATCGGCCACTTGCGCCGGACGACCAGCACCGACCCCGCCAGCACCCCGAACACGATCCCCGCGGCCATCGGGATCCCCGCGTCGTCCGCGAACCGGATCCCCTCGAACGCGCACTCCACCGCGGACGCCGACGCCAGGCCCACGTCCAGCACCGCACTGCGCCACCGTGCCCACCACCACGGCCCCTTCTGTGCCGCGGTGGTGTCTTCCCCCGTCGTGGTCATGCCTCCAGCCTACGGGCGCCCCCCGCCGGATTTCCGGTGACTTTCGACGACTGGCCTACACCACATCGAGTGACCGATCGACTACGAAACGACCCGGTATCCCTCGAACTGCTGAATCGCTCACCGTTCGAGGCCGGAACACCACCTTCCACCCGCACGGTATGCCCATGGCACATCCACAGGGCAAATACGCGGACTTCGAGGACTTGCGGGAGCAGGCGATGACTCTCCGACGCCACGGGTACAGCCTTCGGCAGATCCGCGAGGAGTTGAAGATCTCCAACAACGACATCCTCCAGCGGCTGGTGAAGGGCGAACCGCCGCCGGAGTGGACGAGACGACCGAACGCGAAGGACGACCTGCGCGAGAGGGCGCGGGAGCTACGACTCCAGGGCTGGACCTACGACCGGATCGGGGCCGAACTGGGCTACTCCAAGAGTTCTGTGTCGCTATGGGTGCGGGACCTGCCACCCCCGGAGCCCAAGTCCACACCGGAAGAACAGCGCGCACGCATGAACGCCGGGCTGGCACGCCTGCGACACGCCCAGGACCAAGAGCGTCAAGCGACCAAGGCGGCAGCGGAAGCGGCCGTCGGCGAGATGTCGGACCGCGAACTCTTCTTCACGGGAGTGGCGCTCTACTGGGCCGAGGGCGCCAAGGACAAGCCGCACCGTCGGACCGAGGTGCTGCAGTTCATCAACAGCGACCCCAACGTGATCAGGCTCTTCCTGCGCTGGCTCGAGTTCCTCGGGGTCCAGCGGGAACGCCTGACCCTACGGGTCAGCATCCACGAGAGCGCAGATGTGGAGTCCGCCGAGATGTTCTGGGCCGACATTGCCGGTGTCGACACGTCGGCATTCAGCAAGGCCACCCTGAAACGACACAACCCCCGAACGGTTCGCAAGAACACCGGACCCACCTACCACGGCTGTCTCGTGATTTACGTCCGGCAGAGCGCCGATCTGTACCGTCGCATGGAGGGCGCCTGGTACGGCATAGTAGGAGCCGCCACTCGGCGACCTGACTGAATGTCCGGTTTAGTCGAATTCATTCCCCCGTGGTGTAATTGGCAGCACTGTGGCTTTTGGTGCCATCTGTCCGGGTTCGAGTCCTGGCGGGGGAGCCACGCTCTGTTCGGGCCCTGACAGCACTGTCAGGGCCCACTCTCATGTCCCCCCTGAAACGCCCCGGTATCCTGCGGATGTCACCCTCCCCCTCCACAGCCGAAGGGCATCCCGTGAGCGCCATTCGCCCGGCAGCCGTCGTCGTTCTCGCAGCGGGTGAGGGCACCCGTATGAAGTCGGCCACACCCAAGGTCCTGCACGAGCTCTGTGGCCGCAGCCTTGTGGGGCATGTGCTCGCCGCCGCCCGCGAGCTGGACCCCGAGAACCTCGTCGTGGTCGTGGGGCACGCCCGGGAGAAGGTCACCGCGCATCTCGCCGGCACCGACGCCGACGTACGAACGGCCGTGCAGGCGCAGCAGAACGGCACCGGGCACGCCGTACGGATGGCCCTGGAGGAGCTGGGCGGCCGCGTCGACGGGACCGTCGTCGTGGTGTGCGGGGACACCCCGCTGCTGACCGGAGAGACCCTCAACGCCCTTGCCGCCACGCACTCCGCGGACGGCAACGCCGTCACCGTGCTGAGCGCCGACGTGCCGGACGCGACGGGGTACGGGCGGATCGTGCGGGACGAGACCTCGGGTGCCGTGACCGAGATCGTCGAGCACAAGGACGCCTCCGAGGCGCAGCGGGAGATCCGGGAGATCAACTCCGGGGTGTTCGCCTTCGACGGGCAGTTGCTCGCGGACGCGCTGGGCAAGGTGCGCACCGACAACTCCCAGGGTGAGGAGTACCTCACCGACGTGCTCGGGATCCTCCGTGCGGCCGGGCACCGTGTCGGCGCCTGCGTCGCGGGCGACCACCGGGAGATCGCCGGGATCAACAACCGGGTGCAGCTCTCCGAGGCGCGGCGCATTCTCAACGACCGGCTGCTGACCCGGGCGATGCTCTCCGGTGTCACCGTGATCGATCCGGCGACCACGTGGGTCGACGTCACCGTCACCTTCGACCAGGACGCCGTGGTCCACCCGGGCACGCAGCTGCACGGTTCGACGCATGTCGGCGAAGGCGCCGAGGTGGGTCCCAACAGCCGCCTCACGGACACCCACGTCGGAGCGGGGGCGCGCGTCGACACCACCGTCGCCTACAGCTCCCACGTCGGCGACCACGCGACCGTCGGACCGTTCGCCTACCTCCGTCCCGGCACCCGGCTGGGTGCCAAGGGCAAGATCGGGACGTACGTCGAGACGAAGAACGCGCAGATCGGCGAGGGCAGCAAGGTGCCGCACCTCTCCTATGTCGGGGACGCCACCATCGGTGAGTACAGCAACATCGGCGCCGCGAGCGTGTTCGTGAACTACGACGGTCAGGACAAGCACCACACGACCGTCGGGTCGCATTGCCGTACGGGTTCGGACAACATGTTTGTGGCGCCTGTCACGGTCGGGGACGGTGCGTACACCGCCGCAGGGTCGGTGATCACGAAGGATGTGCCGCCCGGTTCGCTGGCCGTGGCCCGTGGCCAGCAGCGGAATATCGAGGGTTGGGTGGCCCGGAAGCGTCCGGGGAGCGCGGCGGCGAAGGCTGCCGAGGCGGCTTCCCGGGAGGGCGCGAGCGAGGACTGACCGGAAACAGGTGCGCCGAAGTCGTCGTACCGTGATAAGTGCACACCCGCACCCCACCAGCTGAGACGGCCCGTCGCGCCCAGCGGCGCGGTCTGTCGACGTACGGCTGAGACACCTCTGAGGAGACAGTGCTGTGACCGGGATCAAGACGACCGGCGAGAAGAAGATGATGTTCTTCTCCGGCCGCGCCCACCCCGAGCTTGCCAAGGAGGTCGCCCAGCAGCTGGGTGTCGGGGTGGTCCCGACCAAGGCCTTCGACTTCGCGAACGGCGAGATCTACGTCCGCTACCAGGAGTCGGCCCGTGGCGCCGACTGCTTCGTGATCCAGAGCCACACGGCTCCGATCAACCAGTGGATCATGGAGCAGCTGATCATGATCGACGCGCTGAAGCGGGCGTCGGCCCGCTCCATCACCGTCATCGTGCCGTTCTACGGTTACGCGCGGCAGGACAAGAAGCACCGTGGCCGTGAGCCGATCTCGGCGCGGCTGATCGCGGATCTGATGAAGACCGCCGGTGCCGACCGGCTGCTGACCGTCGATCTGCACACCGACCAGATCCAGGGCTTCTTCGACGGGCCCGTGGACCATCTCTTCGCGCTTCCGCTGCTCGCGGACTACGTGGGCCGCAAGGTCGACCGGAACAAGCTGACGGTCGTGTCCCCGGACGCGGGCCGGGTGCGGGTCGCGGACCGCTGGTGCGACCGGCTGGGCGCGCCGCTGGCGATCGTGCACAAGCGGCGTGACAAGGACGTGGCGAACCAGGTGACCGTCCACGAGGTCGTGGGTGAGGTCAAGGGCCGGGTGTGTGTCCTGGTCGACGACATGATCGACACGGGTGGCACGATCTGCGCGGCCGCGGACGCGCTGTTCGCGCACGGCGCGGAGGACGTCATCGTGACGGCCACCCACGGTGTGCTGTCCGGTCCGGCGGCGGACCGGCTGAAGAACTCCCGGGTGGGCGAGTTCGTGTTCACCAACACCCTGCCGACGCCGGGTGAGCTGGGCCGGGACCTGGACAAGCTGACGGTCCTGTCGATCGCGCCGACGATCGCGAGCGCCGTGCGTGAGGTGTTCGAGGACGGTTCGGTGACGAGCCTGTTCGACGAGCAGTAGGCGCGCCGGTACTCCGTAAAAACGCTTCTGCATGATCGATTTTCCTACGGCCTTCCGCGCCGAGTAGACTGCCTCAGTTGCTCGGCGAGGGAGGCCGTACCTGTTCGCGCAGGTGTCGGCGGTCCGTTATCGACGCGCTCTTCGTAGCAGGCCGTTCGTGGCCGGGTGACCTCCCCCACTCTCGACTCCGCTCGAGCGGGGGGACCCCCATCGCAAAAGTTCTACGAGGAGTGATCCGCATGTCCGAGGTCAAGATCGCCGCCGAGACCCGTTCGGAGTTCGGCAAGGGTGCCGCCCGCCGTATCCGCCGTGACAACAAGGTTCCCGGTGTTCTGTACGGTCGCGGTTCCGACCCCATCCACCTGACCCTCCCGGGCCACGAGCTGCTGCTCGCGCTGCGTACGTCGAACGTCCTGATCTCCCTGGACATCGACGGCAAGACCAACGAGCTGGCCATCCCGAAGTCCGTGCAGCGTGACCCGATCAAGGGCTACCTGGAGCACGTCGACCTCCAGCTGGTCAAGCGCGGCGAGCAGGTCAACGTCGAGATCTACGTCCAGACCGAGGGCGAGCTGGCCCCGGGTGCCTTCCTCCTGGAGCACGTCCTGAACGCGCTTCCGGTCGTGGCCGAGGCCACGCACATCCCCGAGTCGGTCACCGTCTCCATCGCGGGCCTGGCCGCGGGTGACTCCATCCTCGCCAAGGACATCACCCTGCCGAAGGGCACCACGCTGGACGTCGACGGCGAGACCGTCGTCCTTCAGGTCCTGGCCGCGCAGGCCGAGGAGTCCGAGGGCGAGGCCGCCGAGGGCGACGAGTCCGCCGAGGCCTGATCGACGGTTCGGCCCTGGCCGTAGTGCCGCCGCCTCCCCGGCGCCCGGTACCGCGGCAGCGATATACGCTCCAGCCGCCGCCCCTGTCCGGGGGCGGCGGCTGCGGCATGTGCAGAGGAGAGATGGACGTGACTACCCCCGCCAACGCCCCCTGGCTGATCGTCGGCCTCGGGAACCCGGGGCCCGAGTACGCGGGCAATCGGCACAACGTGGGTTTCATGGTGGCCGATCTGCTGGCCGAGCGGGTCGGGGGCCGGTTCAAGCGGGCCGGGAAGGCACAGGCGCAGGTCATTGAGGGGCGGATCGGGCCGCCGGGACCGGCGAACCGGCGGGTGGTCCTGGCGAAGCCGATGTCGTTCATGAACCTGTCCGGCGGTCCGGTGAACGCGCTCAAGGACTTCTACAAGGTGCCGGTCGCCAACGTCGTGGCGATCCATGACGAGCTGGACATCGACTACGGCGTTCTGCGGCTGAAGCTGGGCGGCGGGGACAACGGTCACAACGGGCTGAAGTCGATGACGAAGGCGTTCGGGGCGGAGTACCACCGGGTGCGGTTCGGGATCGGGCGTCCGCCGGGCCGTATGCAGGTGGCGGACTTCGTGCTGAAGGACTTCTCGTCGAGCGAGCGCAAGGAGCTCGACTACTTCGTGGACCGTGCGGCCGACGCGGTGGAGGCTCTGGTGATCGAGGGTCTCGAGCGGGCGCAAAGCACGTACAACTCCTGACTTGTCCGCCGGTCCGCCGGACCCGAGTTGACCCCGCGCAGGGCCATGGCCAATGATCCCCGCCATGCCTGCCACGACCCTCACCTCCCGCCGGGCCTCGTTCGCCGCGCTGCGGTTCGGACGGCTCGCGTCGATGGGTGCGGTCGCGCTGCTGATCCTGGTCGCGGGGGTGTGGGCGTCCTGGGGCAGCGCGCAGTACGTGATGCTGACCAAGGGGCGCGAGCGCGGCACGATCGAGGTGGCCCGGTGCGCGCGGGAGGTGTGCAGCGGTCCGTACAGGCCGTTGTCGCACGGGTCCGTGGCGCGGGACCGGGTCGTCATCGAGAAGACGGTGGCGGTGCGCAAGGGCCGGACCTACCCGGTCGTGGTGAAGCCCGGCAGCGCCGAGGTCGTGCTGTCGGGGCGGGCCGGGGTGCTGTACGCCTGGGTGCCGATGGGCGGGGCGCTGCTGCTGGCTTCGGTGGTCGTGGCGGGCGGACTGCGCAGGACCCGGTTCGCGTGGGTGCTGGCGGGGTCGGGAATCGCCCTGCTCACGGCGGCTTTCGTGACCATCTGACGGCTTTCGCCGTTCTCCGCTTCTGTGGAGAACCTGAGTGTTCTCTGTTCGTGATTGACCAGAGGTCAGTCGCGGCTGGATGCTGAGCCGCCCCCTCCACATCTTCCCGTTTCACTCTCGAAGATGGATTACTGCCCCATGCGCACCCTCACCCGCTTCGGCGTCCTGTCCGCCGTCGCCTCGGCGGCCTTCCTGGTCGCCCCGGTCGCCCACGCCACCCCTCAGGGTGACAACGGAACCGTGAAGATCCACGACGCCGCCACCGGCGAAGAGCTCCGCAAGAACGAGCCGCACGTCTGCACCTTCTATCTCGACGCCTTCGGCTTCGACGCCGTCCAGGAGGTCGACTGGCACATCGAGGCCTGGGCCCCGACGGCCGACGTCAAGGGCGAGACCGTGAAGTCCGGCGAGATCACGCTGGACTCCGACGGCCACGGCCGTACGAACGACCTCTCGCTGCCCGACGGGCACTACAAGCTGTTCTGGAACTTCGACGGAGAGAAGGGCGCCGCCAAGCACAAGGTGTTCTGGACGGACTGCGAGGACGAGCAGGGCGGTGGCGGCGGTACGGCCGCCCCCACCCCGTCCGGCTCGTCCACCACGGAACCGAGCGGCGGTCCGAGCACCGGTCCGAGCGCCGAGCCCAGCGAGTCCACCGAGGCCGGGGCGTCCGCGTCGGCCTCCTCCTCCGCCTCCGCGCAGGGCTCCGCCGGAGACCTCGCCGAGACCGGCAACAGCGCTCCGGTCGGCCTGCTCGCGGGCGTCTCCGCCGCGCTGGTGGCAGCGGGCGGTTACCTCGTCGCCAGGCGGCGCCGGGCCTGACATACCGGAGAAAGGCGGTGCCCCCGGATCCCGGGGGCACCGCCTTTCTCCGTGTGGAGGTCAGCCGGTGTTGCGCAGGCCGGCCGCCACGCCGTTGACGGTCAGGAGCAGGGCGCGGGCGAGCAGCGGGTCGGGCTCCTCGCCCGCGGCCGCCGCGTCGCGCTGGCGCTTGAGCAGCGTCACCTGGAGGTAGGAGATCGGGTCCAGGTAGGCGTCGCGGATCGCGAAGGTCTGCTTGAGGACAGGAGTGGCGTCGAGGAGTTCGTCCTCGCCCGTGACCCTGAGGACCTCGCGGACGGTGAGCTCGTGCTCGGCCTCGATGGCGGCGAAGACGTGCTGGAGCTCGGCGGGGACGAGGGTCTCGACGTAGTGGCGGGCGATGCGCAGGTCGGTCTTCGCGAGCGTCATCTCGACGTTGGAGATGAAGTTCCGGAAGAAGTGCCACTGCTCGTGCATCTCGTCGAGCACCGTGTCCAGGCCCGCCTCGCGCAGCGCCTTCAGGCCGGAGCCGACGCCGAACCAGCCGGGCACGATCTGCCGGGACTGGGTCCAGCCGAACACCCACGGGATGGCCCGCAGTCCGTCCAGGGAGACGCCCGAGCCGGGGCGGCGGGAGGGCCGTGAGCCGAGGTGCAGGTCGGCGAGCTGGTCCACCGGCGTCGACGCGACGAAGTACGTCGGCAGGTCCGGGTCCTCGACGAGCCTGCGGTACGCGGCGTGAGCGGCGTCGGAGACGACGTCCATGGCCGCGTCCCAGCGGGCCAGCGCCTCGTCGGACTGACGGGGAGCCGTGTGCAGGGCGGAGGCCTGCAGGGTGGCCGCGACCGTCAGCTCCAGGTTCTCCCGGGCCAGGGACGGCACGAGGTACTTGTCGGAGATGACCTCGCCCTGCTCGGTGACCTTGATCTCGCCCTCCAGGGTGCCCCACGGCTGGGCGAGGATGGCGTCGTGGGAGGGGCCGCCGCCGCGGCCGACGGTGCCGCCGCGGCCGTGGAAGAGGCGCAGGCGTACGCCGTACCGGTGCGCCACGTCACGCAGCCGCCGCTGGGCGCGGTGGATCTCCCACTGGGAGGTGGTGATGCCGCCGAACTTCGAGGAGTCGGAGTAGCCGAGCATGACCTCCTGGACGTCCCCGCGCAGGGCCACGAGCCTGCGGTACGAGGGGTCGGAGAGCATGTCCTCCAGGATGGTGTCGGCGGCCTTGAGCTCGTCGGTGGTCTCCAGGAGCGGCACGATGCCGATCTTCGCCCACCCGGCGTGCAGGTCGAGCAGGCCGGCCTCGCGGGCCAGCACCGCCGCCGCGAAGACGTCGTCGGCGCCCTGGCACATCGAGATGATGTACGACTCGATGACCTCGGGTCCGAAGACGGCAAGGGCCCGCTTCACGGTCTGGAAGACACCGAGGGTCTTCTCGCCGGCCGCGTCCACCGGAGCCGGGGTGGGCGCGAGGGGCCGGCGGGAGCGCAGCTCCTTCGCGAGCAGCTTGGCCCGGTACTCGCGGGGCATGTCCGCGTACCGCCAGGACTCCTCGCCGAGCCGGTCGAAGAGCTGGCCGAGGGCGTGGTGGTGGGCGTCGGCGTGCTCGCGGACGTCCATGGTGGCGAGCTGGAGGCCGAAGGCGGACAGGGTGCGGATGGTGCGGTCCATCCGGCCGTCCGCGAAGAGGCCGCCCCGGTGCTCGCGCAGCGAGGTCTGGATCAGCGTGAGGTCGCTCAGCAGCTCGCTGGTGCCGAGGTAGTCGCGGCCGTCCTCGTGCGGGATGCCCTTGGCCAGGCGCGTCTTGGTGTTCTCCAGCTTCTGCCGGATGCAGGTGGCCTTGAGGCGGTACGGCTCCTCGGCGTTGAGCCGCTTGTAGCGGGGGCTGATCTCCGGCAGGCGCTCCAGGTCGGCCTTCAGGGACTCCAGGAGTTCCTCGGTGGCGCCGGTGTAGCGGATGGAGTTGGACAGGAAGCCGCGCAGCTCGTCGATGAGCTCCAGGGCGTCGTTGATGCCGTGCTCGTGCTGGAGGATCAGGACGTCCCAGGTGACCTGGGGGGTGACGTTGGGGTTGCCGTCCCGGTCGCCGCCGATCCAGGTGCCGAAGGTGAGGGGCCGGGTGGCGTCGGGGATCCTGACGCCGACGCGCTCCAGCTCGGCCGTCAGGTCCTCCAGGACGTCGCCCACGGCGCCGGCGTGCAGCTCGTCGAGGTAGTAGATGGCGTTGCGGGCCTCGTCGGCGGGCTCGGGGCGCACCACCCGGAGTTCGTCGGTCTGCCAGACGAGGTCGATGTTCTCGGCCAGACGGGTGTCGTAGCGGCGGCGGTCCGTCTCGATGACCGGGGTCTCCAGGAGGGCTGCGATCCGGCGGAGCTTGTTCAGTACGGAGCGGCGGGCGGCCTCGGTCGGGTGGGCGGTGAAGACCGGGCGGACGTTGAGGTTGGCGACGGTCTGGCGCAGGTGCTCGGGGTCTGCGTCCTTGAGCCGGTCGGCCGTACGGGCGAGGAGACCGCCCTCGGCGGCGCGCCGGGCCCGCAGCTCGCGGCCGCGGTGCACCTGCTCGGTGACATTGGCCAGGTGGAAGTAGGTGGAGAAGGCCCGTACCAGCTTGGCGGCGGTCTCCAGTTCGATGCCGCGCAGCAGCTCGGCGGCGGCCTCGCCGTCCTCACGGGTGAGGCGGCGCACCTTCTCGACGAGTTCCAGCAGCTCGGGGCCCTCCTGGCGGACCAGGGTCTCGCCCAGGAGGTCGCCCAGCCGGCGGATGTCGGCGCGCAGTTCGGTACTGGTCGACATGGCGCTCGTGGTCAGGTCGTCGGCACTGCTCACAGGTGCGGCTCCTTGCAGTGTTGAAGCTCGTCCGGCAGGGGAACCCGGAGTGCGGTCGTGCGGCAGCCGCCGCATAGGGCCGGGCCATCCGGGAAGAAATCAGAGCGGACCGCGCTGTCCGACCGACTCCAAGGATAGGTGTCCATGCGGACGCGCAGACTTTCGGGCTCTTGCCGCAGGGCGCCGCACTGCCATACTTACGATGCCGTAGGTTACGGAACCGTAGGGACCGTCGTAACGGAACCCGGGAAAGGTTTCCCTCAGCCCGGCACCTGTCTTCAACCCACGAAACCCCACAGGGGACGCCCATGACCACGCGCTCCGATGTGATCGCAGACGCCCCGAAGGCGCCCGACGGCTCGACACCGCCCTCCGCGACGCTCGGCGGTGAGCAGAAACGCTCGATCGAACAGATCACGCTGCTCCTCTTCATCACCGTTCCGTTCCTCGCCCTGCTCGCGGCGGTGCCGCTGGCCTGGGGCTGGGGGGTGAGCTGGCTCGATCTGGGCCTTCTGGTCTTCTTCTACTACCTCGGCTGCCACGGCATCACGATCGGCTTCCACCGCTACTTCACGCACGGCTCCTTCAAGGCCAAGCGGCCCCTGCGGATCGCGCTGGCGATCATGGGGTCGATGGCGGTCGAGGGGCCGCTGGTGCGCTGGGTGGCCGACCACCGCAGGCACCACAAATTCTCCGACGCCGAGGGCGACCCCCACTCGCCGTGGCGGTTCGGTGAGACGGTCCCGGCACTGATCAAGGGCCTGTGGTGGGCCCACATCGCCTGGATGTTCGACGAGGAGCAGACCCCGCAGGAGAAGTACGCGCCGGATCTGGTCAAGGACCCGGCGATCCGCGCGATCTCCCGCCAGTTCATCTTCTGGACGATGCTCTCGCTGGCCCTGCCCGCCGTGATCGGCGGTCTGGTGACGATGTCCTGGTGGGGCGCGTTCACCGGCTTCTTCTGGGGCTCCCTGGTCCGTGTCTGCCTCCTGCACCACGTGACCTGGTCGATCAACTCGATCTGTCACGCGGTCGGCAAGCGGCCCTTCAAGTCGCGGGACCGCTCGGGCAACGTGTGGTGGCTGGCCGTGCTGTCCTGCGGTGAGTCCTGGCACAACCTGCATCACGCCGACCCGACCTCGGCCCGGCACGGGGTGATGCGGGGCCAGCTGGACTCCTCGGCGCGGTTCATCCGCTGGTTCGAGATGCTCGGCTGGGCGTACGACGTGCGCTGGCCGTCACGCTCGCGTATCGATTCGCGCCGGATCACGGACGGGGACGGCTCCGGACGCAAGGAGGAGACCGCCGAGGCGGCATGATGGACGCCGTGGCGACCGACTCCAGCAGTACCCCGAGCAACGAAGCGAAGCCGCGGCGCGTGCGGCGCACCCGGATGACGGGGGCCGAGCGCCGCGCCCAGCTTCTGGAGATCGGTCGCACGCTGTTCGCCTCGAAGGGCTTCGAGGCCACGTCGGTGGAGGAGATCGCGGCGAAGGCCGGCGTCTCCAAGCCGGTGGTGTACGAGCACTTCGGCGGCAAGGAGGGCCTGTACGCGGTGGTGGTGGACCGTGAGATGCGCCGGCTGCTGGACATGGTGACGAGTTCCCTGACCGCAGGCCACCCCCGCGAACTGTGCGAACAGGCGGCCTTCGCCCTCCTCGACTACATCGAGGAGCACACGGACGGCTTCCGCATCCTGGTCCGTGACTCCCCCATCCCCCAGTCCACGGGGTCCTTCGCCTCGCTGATCTCGGACATCGCGACCCAGGTGGAGGACATCCTGGGCCGCGAGTTCAAGAGGCGCGGCTTCGATCCCAAGCTGGCCCCGCTGTACGCCCAGGCCCTGGTCGGCATGGTCGCCCTGACCGGCCAGTGGTGGCTGGACGTGCGCCGCCCGAAGAAGGCGGAGGTGGCGGCGCATCTGGTGAACCTGGCGTGGCACGGCCTGGACGGCCTGGAGGCGAAGCCGCGCCTGATAGGACGCCGGAAGTACTGAGCCGCCCGGCGCAGCCGTCCCGCCGTCGCCTCCGGCGCCCCTGCCTCGCCGGACTCGGCCACAACCTGGGAGCAGCACACATGCACTCCGCACCGGGCCCGGAGTGGGAGACCGCCTGCCGGATCTGCGGGCACGACGACGATCCGGAACCCTTCTGGGAGGGCGGCCGGCCCAACGAGGGCGCCATCTGCCCCTGCTGCGGCAATGAGCCCAGCATGAAAGACGTCAGCGTGATCGGGTTGCGGGAGAATCGCGGTCACTGGCTCGGCCAGGGCGCTCCCTGGGATTCGCCCAGCTTCCGTCCGAAGGACTGGGACATCCTCGAGCAGGTCAAGAACATCCCGGCCGAGTGGCGCTGACCGGGCACCGGCACATACGACGGCCCGTGCACCCCGGGGGTGCACGGGCCGTCCGTCTGCGTACCGTCAGTGTTTGAAGGTGTCCTTCGTCTTTTCCTTGGCCTGGCGGGCGTCGCCCTTGGACTGCGCCATGCGGCCCTCGGCCTCCATACGCTCGTTGCCGACCGCGCGGCCCACGACCTCCTTGGCCTTGCCCTTGACCTGTTCCTTCTTGGCCTTGGCCTTCTGGTCTCCTGCCACGGTTCTCACTCCCAGCGATTGCAGAGTCCGTTGTCATCGATGCGGGTGACCCGGCCCGCCCCGCTCAAACCAGGAACTCCAGCCGGTTGCCCACGGGGTCACGGGAGGAGAAGCGCAACCGCCCCGGCAGGCCCTCGTCCCACACGACCGGCGCGCCGAGCGCGTCCAGCCGGTCGGCGTAGGCCCGGATGTCGGTGACCCGCAGCCCGGGATGCGCCTTCCTCGCCGGGGTGAATCCTTCCTCGATCCCCAGGTGCAGCTCCGCGGCCCCCGCCCGGAACCAGCAGCCGCCCCGGGCCGCGAGCACCGGCGGCTTGGGGATCTCGGTCATGCCGAGGACGCCGACGTAGTAGGCGCGCAGCAGGTCCTCCGAGCCGGGGGGCGCGGCGAGCTGTACGTGGTCCACGGCCGCGAGCATCAGCCCTCCTTGCGGGCGACGGCGAAGATACGGCGGAACGGGAACGGCGTGCCGTGTGCCCCGGCCGGGTACGCCTCGCGCAGGGCCGCCCGGTACTCGGCGAGAAAGGCATCCCGGGCCTTCGGGTCGTCGGCGAGCGCGGTCAGGACGGGCCGCAGACCGGTCCCCTTGACCCAGTCCAGGACCGGGTCCTCGCCCTGCAACAGGTGCACGTACGTCGTCTCCCACGCGTCCACCGCGCAGCCCAGGTCGGCCAGCTCCGCCAGATAGCCGGCGGGCGACAGGACGGCGTCGCCGTGGCGCAGGGTCTCCGCGAGTCCCACGGACCCGGCGAGTTCGCGCATCAGCCGGTGGCTCGGGGAGTCGAAGTTGCCGGGCACCTGGAAGGCGAAGGTGCCGCCCGGCGCGAGTCCGTCCACCCACGCCCCGAAACGCTCCGCGTGCCCCGGCACCCACTGCAGCGTCGCGTTGCTGACGATCAGGCCGTACGGCTGCGCGGGCGTCCAGGTGCGTGCGTCCGCGTGGGCGAAGTCGAGCCGGCCGCCGCCGGACGTGGGGCCGGCGTACTCGGCACGGGCCTTGTCGAGCATCTCGGCGGAGTTGTCGTAGCCGGTGATCCGGGCGGTCGGCCAGCGTGCGGCGAGCAGCGCCGTCATGTTGCCGGGGCCGCAGCCCAGGTCGGCGATCAGGGGCGCGTCCCCCGGCGGTTCCGGGACGCGGGCCAGGAGGTCGGTGAAGGGGCGGGCGCGGTGGTCCGCGTGGCGCAGGTACTGGGCCGGGTCCCAGGTGGGAGTCGTCATGCCGTCCACCTTCCCCGTCGATTTATCTTGATGTCAAGAGACTTGACTTCAAGAGACTTCACATCGACACAACCACTACACTGATCGTCATGGAGGACGAGGTCGATCGGCTGGTCGCTGCGTGGCGCCGGGAGCGCCCTGACCTCGACGTGGAACCGCTCGAGGTGCTCAGCCGGGTGAGCAGACTGGCCCGGCACCTGGACCGGGCACGCCGGCTGGCCTTCGCGGAGCACAGTCTTGAGCCCTGGGAGTTCGACGTGCTGACCGCGCTCAGGCGCGCGGGGACGCCGTATCAGCTCTCCCCCGGGCAGCTGCTGACGCAGACTCTGGTCACCTCGGGCACCATGACCAACCGCATCGACCGGCTGGCCAAGAAGGGCCTGGTGGAGCGGCTGCCCGATCCGAGCGACCGGCGCGGGGTGCTGGTCCGGCTCACGGAGGACGGCAAGGACCGCGCGGACCAGGCCCTCGCCGGTCTGCTGGAACAGGAGCGCGCGATCCTCGCCGAGCTCTCCCGTGCCCAGCGCGGGGAACTGGCCGGGCTGCTACGCCAGTTGACCGCCCCGTTCGACAACATCCCCGGCTAGGTCGACCGGCCCCACGCCCGCGCGCCGCGCCAGAGCCACGGCGGCCAGGGTGGAGTGGACGCCCAGTTTGCCGAGGACGTTCTGCATATGGGTGCGGACGGTGTGCGGCGAGAGGAACAGCCGGTCGGCGACCGCCTTGCGGCCCAGGCCGGCGACCATGCAGCGCAGCACCTCCCGCTCGCGCGGGGTGAGGGACTCCACCAGCCGCTCGCTCTCGGTGCGGTGCTTGCGGGCGGCGGTGAGCTCCCTGAGCACTCCGGTGAGCAGGGCGGGCGGCAGATGGGTCTCGTCGCGCAGCACCCCCCGGATGACGGTGAGCAGCCGGGACAGCGAGCAGTCCTTGGCGACCCAGCCCGACGCGCCGGCCTGCAGGGCGAGCGCGGCCCGCCGCGGATCGTCCTTCTCGGCGAGCACGACGATCCGGACCGCCGGCTGCCCGGTACGGACCCCGGCGACCAGCGATATGCCGTCGACAAGACCCTCCTCGCCGCCGTCCTGCACGGACATGGCGGGCCTGATGCCCTGGACGTTGCCGCCCAGATCTGCGTCGACGAGCAGCACGTCGAAACGGCGGCCCTCGGCGGCCGCGCGCTCCAGACTGCGCAGCGCGGCGGGACCGCTGCCGGCCGCGGAGACCTCCACGTCGGGCTCGGCCGCCAGTGCGGCGGCGAGCGACTCGGCGAAGATGCGATGGTCGTCGACGACCAGGACTCGGATGCGAACCACGAAACCCCCTTCCCCAAGCTCTCGAAGAGCAGGGGATACCCCATCGTCTTCGTCTGAGGACGACTCGGGAGACGACACCGCCGCGGGTACGACGCCCCAAGCACGATGGCCGCACGGCCGCCGCCGCGCAAGAACTGCTACCCCCGCTTCGGGCGCCGTACCCGACTGTCTCGCCCCCCTGATCAGCACCGGCCCCCACCGGTGCTGTTCATCAGGGTAAGGCCGGGGGGCAGGAGCGGAAGGTTATTTGCAGAACTGGCTGTCCGGTGCGTTTATGGTGAGCCGCATGTTTCGTCTGGAGACAGAAGTCGACAAAGCCCGGCAAGATCTGCTCCGCAAGCGGCTGCGGGACACCAACACGGCCGCCTCCCCGGTCCTGCGCGCACTGCGCGGAACCCCTGGTGAACGGGAACTTCCGCTCCATGTCTGGGCGTTGGACGACTCCGGCGCCCTGGCGGGCGGGCTGGTCGGCCACACCTGGACGAGCTGGCTGCACGTGACGTATCTGTGGGTCGACGCACGGCACCGCGGGGCGGGCCTGGGTTCGCAGTTGCTCGCACGGGCGGAGCGCATGGCCCGGCGCGGCCGGGGCTGCACCGCCGTACGCCTGGAGACCTGGGACTTCCAGGCGCCGGAGTTCTACAAGAAGCAGGGGTACGAGGTGGTGTGTGTGATCCCGGACTATCCGCCGGGGGCCACGGAGTACACCCTCACCAAGATGCTCACCGTCTGAAGCGCCAGGAGCCCGGCTCGTCCGCCGGCGCCAGACCCAGCTCCCCTGCGATGCCGGCCGCGCGGCGGTGGGAGACGTCGGGGTAGTGCGCGGGGTGCACCTCGATGACCCCGTGGTCGTCGGCCGAGGCCGTGCGCAGCGCCTCGCGGAGCGTGTGTTCCTGGTCCGCCACCCGGGCCCGCTCCTCCCGCCGCCGGGCGACGGCCGCGCCCCGGCGGCTCGTGGCCGCGATCACGCCGAGTGCGATCAGCGCGAACGCCCCGACGCCCAGGACGTCACCGGTCGCGTGCGCGCCGCCCGGGATCCGGGGACGCAGGACGCCCTCGGGGTCCGCGAGGACGGTGACCCTCTGCCCGACGGCGAAGCTGCCGGATCCGGCTTGCAGGGCGGGGCCGGGGAGCCTGGTGCCGTCGAGGCGCGCGAGGGCGTAGTCGTAGGTGTCCGCCTCGCGCCCCCGGTCCGGGGCGGGCCAGTCCCGTACGACGGTGGCGGTGATCCGTTCGCCCCGTCGCTCCAGGGTGAGGTCGTCGCGGGCCAGGTCGGCGATGTACACGGCCACCAGGGAGGCCCCCACCACCAGGAGCGCGGCTGTCACGCCCGTCTCGTCCGCGCACAGCTTCGTCAGCAGCAGGGCGAGGAGCACCCCGTGCGCGATCCACAGGGGCACCAGGAGTCCGTAGCCCTGGTGGTCCGCCAGGAGGAAGAAGCCGACGATCGCGGCGAGCGCGTAGCAGCCGATGCCGATCGCCGACAGGATGCGAAGGCGCCCTCGACTCACGCTCCGACGCTACTGGGGCGTACGTCAGGGAGAGGCCCGGCTTTCCCCAAGTTCGGATCAAGCCGGGCAAAACAGCGGTCAGCCGGTCTCAGACCAGGCGTCGCGCCCCTGCCGAGGGCACCGCCTCGAACACCCGCGGAGCGGTGAACTCCGCTGCGGCGAAGGCCTCTTGGACCGCCTTGGTGAGGGGCTCGACGTCGGCCGCCTCCGCCAGCACGATCGCCGAACCGCCGAAGCCGCCGCCGGTCATCCGCGCGCCCAGGGCGCCCGAGGCGAGGGCGGTGTCGACGACCAGGTCCAGCTCCGGGCAGGAGATCCGGAAGTCGTCGCGCAGGGAGGTGTGACCCGCGACCAGCACGGGGCCGATCGCGCGGGTCTCGCCCGACTCCAGCAGGGCAACGACCTTCTCCACCCGCTCGTCCTCGGTGACGACGTGCCGGACCAGGCGTACGGCCTCCTCGTCGTCCCCGAGCCGCTTGAGGGCCGCGTCGAGCTCGCCGTAGGGGATGTCCCGCAGCGCGTCCACGCCCAGCAGGGCCGCACCCCGCTCGCAGCCCGCGCGGCGCTTTCCGTACTCGCCCTCGCTGTGGGAGTGCTTGACGCGGGTGTCGACGACGAGCAGGACCATGCCCTCGGCGGCGAGGTCGAAGGGGATCTGCTTCTGGGCGAGGTCCCGGGTGTCGAGGAACAGGGCGTGGCCCGTCTCGCAGCAGGCGGACGCGGTCTGGTCCATGATCCCGGTGGGGGCGCCGACGTAGACGTTCTCGGCGCGCTGGCACAGCCGGGCCAGCTGCCAGCGCTGGAGGCCGAGGTCGAAGAGGTCGTTCAGCGCGAGCGCGATCACGACCTCCAGGGCCGCCGACGAGGACAGGCCCGCGCCCGCCGGGACCGCCGAAGCGAGGTGGACGTCCGCGCCGGTGACCGGATGGCCGGCCTCGCGCAGCGCCCAGACGACACCGGCCGGGTACGCGGTCCATTTCCGGTCGCTCTCGGGCGCGAGGTCGTCGAGGCGCAGCTCCACGACACCGCCCCCGATGTCCGAGGAGTGCAGGCGCAGAACGCCGTCCGTGCGCCGGGAGACGGCCGCGACCGCGGTGTGCGGCAGCGCGAAGGGCATCACGAAGCCGTCGTTGTAGTCGGTGTGCTCACCGATGAGGTTGACGCGGCCCGGGGCCGACCAGACCCCCTCGGGCTCTGTTCCGTACAGCTCGACGAAACCGTCCCGGACCTGCTGTGCCGCCACTACTGCTCCCTCGTTGCGCTGATGTTCTGCGCGAACTCCCAGGCGTCCGCGACGATCCCCGCGAGATCCGCGCGGGACGGGTTCCAGCCCAGCTTCTCGCGGGCGGTGGCGGCGGAGGCGACCAGGGTGGCCGGGTCGCCGGCCCGGCGTGGGGCCACGACCTCGGGGATCGGGTGGCCGGTGACCTGGCGGACGGTCTCGATGACCTGCCGGACGGAGAAGCCCTCGCCGTTGCCGAGGTTGCAGATGAGGTGCTCGCCCGGCTTGGCGGCCGTCAGCGCCAGCAGGTGGGCCTCGGCCAGGTCGGCGACGTGGATGTAGTCACGCACGCAGGTGCCGTCCGGGGTCGGGTAGTCCTCGCCGAAGACGTTGATCGCCTCGCGCCTGCCCTGGGCGACCTGGAGGACCAGCGGGATGAGGTGCGACTCGGGGTCGTGGCGCTCGCCCTGGTTGCCGTAGGCACCGGCGACGTTGAAGTAGCGCAGGGAGACGGCACCCAGCCCGTGGGCGTTCGCCTCGCTGGTGATCATGAAGTCGACGGCGAGCTTGGAGGCGCCGTACGGGTTGGTGGGCTTCGTGGGCGCCGACTCGACGATCGGCACCTCCTCGGGCTCCCCGTACGTGGCGGCCGTGGAGGAGAAGACGAGCTTCTTGACGCCGGCCTCGCGCATGGCACCGAGCAGTGCCATGGTGCCGCCGACGTTGTTGTCCCAGTACTTCTCGGGCTTCACGACGGACTCGCCGACCTGGGAGGAGGCGGCGAAGTGGAGCACGCCGTCGAAGGAGGAGTCCAGCCACTTGGCCGCGTCGCGGATGTCGCCCTCGACGAAGGCGGCCCCGGCGGGGACACCCTCGCGGAAGCCGGTGGAGAGGTTGTCGAGGACGACGACCTCGTGCCCCGCCTCGAGCAGATGCTGGGCCACGACCCCGCCGACATACCCCGCGCCACCTGTCACCAGGTACTTCATGAACTCGCTACCTCTCGCAGTCGCTGTGCCGCGGCCTCCGGACGGATGTCGTTGATGAAGACGTTCATGCCCGACTCGGACCCCGCGAGGAACTTCAGCTTGCCGGACGTACGGCGAATGGTGAAAAGCTCGAGGTGCAGCGCGAAGTCGTCACGGCTGACGCCCTCGAACTCCTCCAACTGCCCGAACGGCGCCTGGTGCCAGCCGGCGATGTAGGGCGTCGAAGGCTCGTTCTCCCCGAAGATCCGGTCGAAGCGCCTCAAGAGTTCCAGATAGACCTTGGGGAACTCTGTGCGGGCCTCCTCGTCGAGGCCGAGCAGATCCGGCACCCGGCGCTTCGGGTACAGGTGCACCTCGTACGGCCAGTGCGCCGCGTAGGGCACGAAGGCGACCCAGTGCTCGCCCTCCAGGACGACCCGCTCGCCGGCGAGCTCGCTCTCCAGGACGGCGTCGAAGAGGTTCTCCCCTCCGGTCGCCTCCTTGTGCGCCGCGAGAGAACGCAACATCAGGGCGGTGCGCGGGGTGGTGAACGGGTAGGCGTAGATCTGGCCATGGGGGTGACCCAGGGTCACACCGATCTCCGCACCCCTGTTCTCGAAACAGAAGACCTGCTCCACGGAGGGCAGATGCGACAGCTCCGACGTCCGGTCGGTCCATGCGTCCAGGACGAGCCGTGCCTGCTCCTCCGTGAGATCCGCGAAGGACGCGTTGTGGTCCGAGGTGAAGCAGACGACCTCACAGCGCCCCGAGTCCCCGGCCAGCGAGGGGAAGCGGTTCTCGAAGACCACGGCGTCGTACGACGAGTCCGGGATCTCACTCAGCCGCTCGCCCTGCGAGGGGCACAGCGGGCACTCGTCGGCGGGCGGGTGGTAGGTGCGCCCCTGTCGGTGCGAGGCGATGGCCACGGAGTCGCCGAGCAGCGGATCCCGACGAACCTCCGACGTGGTGACAGTCCGCTCCAGCGGACGTCGGTCCACGGCGTCGCGGACGGTGTCGTCGCGCAGGTCGTAGTAGATGAGCTCGCGACCGTCGGCCAGCCGGGTCGAGGTCTTCTTCACCGCTGCGCTCCTTCACTCAAACATAACTAAACACAAGTAACCATCATCGCCCACCCACGTCAACATCGGAATCAAACAAAGCGCATCAGTCGAGGTGTTCAATTGCTGACTATGCAAAACCCCACAAAAGGCGCAGAAACCGCATATCTAGCGGCTGAGCTGAGGCTCCCCACCAACTGGCTCGACTACACGATCCTCGGCATCTACTTCGTCGTCGTCCTCGGCATCGGTTTCGCGGCCCGCCGCTCGGTCAAGACGAGCCTCGACTTCTTCCTCTCCGGCCGTTCCCTGCCGGCCTGGATCACGGGTCTCGCCTTCATCTCGGCCAACCTGGCCGCGACCGAGATCCTGGGGATGGCCGCCAACAGCGCGCAGTACGGCGCCTACACGGTCCACTGGTACTGGATCGGCGCCATCCCGGCCATGGTCTTCCTCGGCCTGGTGATGATGCCCTTCTACTACGGCAGCAAGGTGCGCTCGGTCCCCGAGATGCTCCTGCTGCGCTTCGACAAGTGGGCCCACCTCCTCAGCTCGGCGCTGTTCGCCTTCGCGGCGATCCTGATCGCGGGCGTGAACCTCTACGCCCTGGCGATCGTCGTGGAGGCCCTCCTGGGCTGGCCGCAGTGGGTGGCCATCGTCGTCGCGGGCGCCTTCGTCCTGGCCTACATCACCCTCGGCGGCCTCTCCTCCGCGATCTACAACGAGGTCCTCCAGTTCTTCGTGATCCTGGCGGCCCTGATCCCCCTGGTCGTCCTGGGCCTGAAGAAGGTCGGCGGCTGGGGCGGCCTCACGGACAAACTCACGGCGGAACACGGAGCGAACTTCACGACCGCCTGGGGCGGCACGGGCATCGGCAGCGCGAACCCGCTGGGCGCGAACTGGCTGACGATCGTCCTCGGCCTCGGATTCGTACTGTCCTTCGGCTACTGGACGACGAACTTCGCGGAGGTCCAGCGGGCCCTCTCCGCGAAGAACCTCTCCGCGGCCCAGCGCACCCCCCTGATCGCCGCGTACCCGAAGGTCTTCATCGTGTTCCTGGTGATGATCCCGGGCCTGGTGGCGGCGGCCCTGATCCCGGGCTTCGGCACCGCCGACTCGGGCTACCAGTACAACGACGCCATCCCGTACCTGATGGAACAGCTCCTGCCGAACGGCGTCCTGGGCATCGCGGTCACCGGCCTCCTGGCGGCCTTCATGGCAGGCATGGCGGCCAACGTCTCGTCCTTCAACACGGTGTTCACGAACGACATCTGGGGCCGCTATGTGCAGCGGGGCCGCGAGGACGCGTACTACGTCCGCTTCGGCCGCCTGATCACGGTGATCGGCGTCTGCGCCTCCGTGGGAACGGCCTTTCTGGCGTCCTCCTTCTCGAACATCATGAGCTACCTCCAGACCCTGTTCTCCTTCTTCAACGTGCCGATGTTCGTCGTCTTCATCATCGGCATGTTCTGGAAGCGCGCGTCCACGAAGTCGGGCTTCTGGGGCCTGCTCGCCGGCACGGTGGCGGCGATGGTGAACTACTTCTGGATCTACAAGCAGGGCATCATCGACATCCCCACAGACCAGGGCGCCAACTTCGTCTCCGCGATCGTGGGCTTCGTGGCGGGCGCGGTCGTGATGATCGCCGTCTCCCTGTTCACGGCCCCCAAGCCCGCCGAGGAACTCCAGGGCCTCGTCTACGGCACGACGTCCCCCGGCATGTCCGAGCCCCCCGGTGTCGGCGACGACGCCTGGTACCGCAGGCCGGCCCTGCTGGGCTGGGGTGCGGTGGTACTGGCGGCCGCCTGCTACATCCCGTTCTCGTTCTGACCGCGGGAGGATTGAGGAACCATGTCCGAGCACCACGGCTACTCCGAACACGACGTCCAGCGGGAAGTCTCCGAACTCCAGGCCAAGTCGGCCACCGCGGCCCGCATCTTCGACCTGCGCCGCATCATCGGCGGCCTGTTCGTCCTCTACGGCATCATCGTCACGATCGCCGGAATCAACCCCTCCGACTCCTCCCTCGACAGGTCGGAGGGCATCAACATCAACCTCTGGACCGGCCTCGGAATGCTGCTCCTCGGCATCTTCTTCCTGGTCTGGCTGAAACTGAAGCCGGTGGCGCCGGTGCGGGTGGACGAACCGGAGGAGTGACGGCGCCTGAGGGGGTGCCGGGTTCGGTTGTGGGGCGGGTGCGGGTCCGTCGCGGCTGGTCGCGCAGTTCCCCGCGGGCAGCTGCGCTGGGCTTGAGCGGGGCGCCTGAGGGGGTGCGTCGCGGTGTCGGCGGGCGGGTGCGGGTCCGTCGCGGCTGGTCGCGCAGTTCCCCGCGCCCCTGGGTGGGTGCAGTCGCCTGCACCAGGATGAGCCGTTGGCCGCGTACGGCGGGCAGGGGACGGGGTGGGGGGTGTCCGCCCGCAGCGGCCGGCGTCCGTTACCGAGCACTGTTAGAGCAGCCGAGCCGCCGGACCGAGGACGGATACCCCCCACCCCGGCCCCGACCCACCCACCGGACGGAACGCGCTACACACGCCCCCACCGGGGCCGCAGCTGCGCCGCAGGCATCAGGGGCGCGGGGAACTGCGCAAAAACGCCCGCCCCCACCGAACCCGCACCCAACCGTCAACCGGACCCGGCACCCCCAACCGGCCCCGCCCGGTCCAGCAACCCCGTCCGCGCAGCCAACGCCGCCGCCTCCAACCGAGACCCCACCCCCAGTTTCATCAGCACCCGCTGCACATGCGTACGCGCGGTGGACGGCGCTATCCCCATCCCCGCCGCGATCAGCCGCGTGTCCTCCCCGTCGGCCACCCGCACCAGCACCTCCACCTCCCGAGGCGTCAGCATCTGCAGCAACCGCTGCCCCTCGTCGTCCGGCTGGGCCGCGGGATTCAGCAGCTCACTGAACGCCCCCTGAAGCAACTGCGGAGCCACCGCCGCCTCCCCCGCCCGCGCCTTCATGATCGCCCGCTCGACCCCCTCGATGCGCTCGTCGTGCCGGACGTACCCCGACGCCCCCGCCGCGAACGCCGCCGCGATCCCCCGCGGACTCGGCACCGGACCCAGCACCAGCACCGCCACCTGCGGCCGCTCCCGCTTGATCTTCACGACCGGGTCGAACATCCCCGGCTCGGCCGGCGTGGCCGTCCCCAGCAGGCACACCTCGGGCGCCCGGCTGATCACCAGCTCCGCCGCCCCCGCGGCAGGCGCCGCCGCCGCGAGCACCCGGTGCCCGCGCAGTTTCAGCGCCGAGGCCAGCGCCTCGGCGAGCAATCGGTGGTCGTCGACCACCATGAGCCGAACTCCCATCGAGCAACCCCCCAGTCCCCCCATGGATCCGCGTGAATGCCCCACTATGGATGCCCACTGATCCGCACAGGCAGAGGCCTTCTCCCAGCACCCCCGCCCTTCATGCCCCCGGAAGCTACACGCTAGTTCGACGTTGCGCTTCCCCTACCGGTGAGAAGTGTCCCGGAAGTGACGAATTCCCGGCTTTCCTGTCGTTCGAGGACGATGTGCCGCACCTTCACGCGTCCTTGGCTTGACGCGTCCTCGGCTTCACGCGTCCTCGGCAAGCTCCAGCCACCGCATCTCCAGCTCCTCGCGCTCCCCGGCGAGGTCCCGCAGTTCGGCGTCAAGCGTGGCGACCCTCGCGAAGTCCGTGGCGTTCTCAGCGATGGACGCGTGCAGCTTCGTCTCCTTCTCGGAGATCTTGTCGAGCTGCCGCTCGATCTTCTGGAGCTCCTTCTTCGCGACCCGCTGATCGGCGGAGCTCTTCTCCACGGCGGGCTTCGACACCACGGGCGCCGAGGCGGCGGCCGTCTCCTCCATCCGCTGCCGTCGCTCCAGGTACTCGTCGATGCCCCGCGGCAGCATCCGCAAGGTGGCGTCCCCGAGCAGCGCGAAGACCCGGTCGGTCGTCCGCTCGAGGAAGAACCGGTCGTGGGAGATGACGACCATCGAGCCGGGCCACCCGTCGAGGACGTCCTCCAGCTGGGTCAGCGTCTCGATGTCCAGGTCGTTCGTCGGCTCGTCCAGGAACAGCACGTTCGGCTCGTCCATCAGCAGCCGCAGCAGCTGGAGCCGCCGCCGCTCACCGCCGGACAGATCCCCGACCGGCGTCCACTGCTTCTCCTTGTTGAAGCCAAAGGTCTCGCACAGTTGCCCGGCGGTCATCTCGCGCCCCTTGCCGAGGTCCACGCGCTCCCGTACCTGCTGGACGGCCTCCAGCACCCGCAGCGCGGGGTTGAGTTCGGCGACCTCCTGCGACAGGTAGGCGAGCTTGACGGTCCTGCCGACCACGACCCGCCCGGCCGCGGGCTGCTTCTCGCCCTCGGTCCGCGCGGACTCGGCCATGGCCCGCAGCAAGGACGTCTTCCCGGCGCCGTTGACCCCGACGAGACCGATCCGGTCGCCCGGGCCGAGCTGCCACGTCACGTGCTTGAGCAGGACCTTGGGCCCGGCCTGCACGGTGACGTCCTCCAGCTCGAAGACGGTCTTGCCCAGCCGCGAGGAGGCGAACTTCATCAGCTCGCTGCTGTCCCGCGGCGGCGGCACGTCCTTGATGAGCTCGTTGGCGGCCTCGACGCGGAAACGCGGCTTGGACGTACGGGCCGGAGCCCCCCGTCGCAGCCAGGCCAGCTCCTTGCGGACGAGGTTCTGCCGCTTGGTCTCCTCGGTGGCGGCGATCCGTTCGCGCTCGGCACGTGCGAAGACGTAGTCGGAGTAGCCGCCCTCGTACTCGAAGACATCGCCCTTCTGCACGTCCCACATGCGGGTGCAGACCTGGTCGAGGAACCACCGGTCGTGGGTGACGCAGACGAGCGCCGAGCGCCGCTCGCGCAGGTGCTTGGCCAGCCAGGAGATGCCCTCGACGTCGAGGTGGTTGGTGGGCTCGTCGAGGACGATCAGGTCCTGTTCCTCGATGAGCAGCTTGGCCAGGGCGATACGGCGGCGCTCGCCACCGGAGAGCGGCGCGATGACGGTGTCGAGGCCCTGCGGGAAGCCGGGCAGGTCGAGCCCGCCGAACAGTCCGGTCAGCACGTCGCGGATCTTGGCGTTGCCTGCCCACTCGTGGTCGGCCATGTCCCGGATGACCTCGTGCCGGACGGTGGCCGTGGGGTCCAGGGAGTCGTGCTGGGTGAGAACGCCCAGGCGCAGGCCGCCGGAGTGCGTGACGCGTCCGGTGTCGGCGTCCTCCAGCTTGGCGAGCATGCGGATCAAGGTGGTCTTGCCGTCGCCGTTGCGGCCCACGACGCCGATGCGATCGCCCTCGGAGACGCCGAGCGAGACACCGTCCAGCAGCGCACGGGTGCCGTACACCTTGCTGACGTTCTCGACATTGACCAGATTGACGGCCATTTCTCTCCTGCCCAGGGGGATCGATCGACCCTCCAGGGTAGTCCGACCGCTACGCCCCCATCACCGTCGCACCCGGCACGGGCCCCGACGCCGTGCGCACCGACCGGCACGTCCCCGAGGCCCGCAGTGCGTCCGCGATCTTCGCCGCCGACCCGGGATCGCGGGCGAGGAACGCCGTGGTCGGGCCCGAGCCCGAGACGAGCCCGGCGAGGGCGCCCGCGGCGCTGCCGGCCGCGAGGGTGTCGGCGAGTTCCGGGAAGAGCGAGAGGGCGGCGGGCTGGAGGTCGTTGGAGACGGCGGCGGCGAGCGCGTCCGGGTCGCCCTCGGCCAGCGCGTCGAGCAGTGCCTCGGAGGCGACGGGCTCGGGGACGTCGAGGCCCGCGGTGAGCCGGTCGAACTCCCGGAAGACGGCCGGCGTCGACAGCCCGCGCTCCGCCATCGCGAACACCCACGAGAAGGTGCCGCCGACGTCGAGGGGGCGCAGCTTCTCCCCGCGTCCGGTTCCGAGCGCGGCCCCGCCCACCAGGCTGAACGGCACGTCACTGCCCAACTCGGCGCAGATGTCGAGCAGTTCGGCACGGGAGGTGCCCGTCCCCCACAGCGCGTCGCAGGCCAGCAGCGCACCGGCGCCGTCCGCGCTGCCGCCCGCCATGCCGCCGGCGACGGGAATGTCCTTGGCGATGTGGAGATGGACGTCGGGCCGCAGACCGTGGCGCTTGGCGAGGGCGATCGCCGCCCGCGCGGCCAGGTTCGTACGGTCCAGGGGCACCTGGCCGACGTCCGGACCGGCGCAGCTGACCTGGAGCCCGTCGGCGGGTGTCACGGTCACCTCGTCGTGGAGGCCGACCGCGAGGAAGACGTTGGCCAGGTCGTGGAAGCCGTCGGGGCGGGCGGCGCCCACCGCGAGCTGGACGTTGACCTTGGCGGGGACGCGGACGGTGACGCTCACTGCTGAACCGGCTCCTTCGGGGGTTCGGGGGTCGTCCCCCGGGATGACGCAGCCTCGGCGATCCGCGCGAACTCCTCGACGGTGAGCGACTCGCCGCGGGCCTGGGGCGAGACCCCGGCCGCCACGAGGGCCGTCTCGGCGGCCGCGGCCGAGCCCGCCCACCCGGCGAGCGCGGCCCGCAGGGTCTTGCGGCGCTGGGCGAAGGCCGCGTCGACGACGGCGAACACCTCGCGCTTCGACGCGGTGGTCCTGATCGGCTCGGTCCTGCGGGTGAGCGCGACGAGCCCGCTGTCGACGTTCGGTGCGGGCCAGAAGACGTTGCGGCCGATCGAGCCGGCCCGCTTGACCTCGGCGTACCAGTTGGCCTTCACGGACGGGACGCCGTACACCTTCGAACCGGGGGGCGCGGCGAGCCGGTCGGCGACCTCCGCCTGGACCATGACGAGGGTGCGTTCGATGCTCGGGAAGGTGTCGAGCATGTGCAGCAGCACGGGGACGGCGACGTTGTACGGGAGGTTCGCGACGAGTGCGGTGGGCGCGGGGCCCGGCAGCTCGGTGACGTGCATGGCGTCGGAGTGCACGAGCGCGAACCGGTCCGCGCGGTCGGGCATGCGGGCCGCGACGGTGGCGGGCAGTGCTCCCGCGAGGACGTCGTCGATCTCGACGGCGACGACACGGTCGGCCGCCTCCAGCAGCGCGAGCGTGAGCGAGCCGAGCCCCGGGCCGACCTCGACGACCACGTCGTCGTCCCGGACGCCTGCGGTGCGCACGATCCGGCGGACCGTGTTCGCGTCGATCACGAAGTTCTGGCCGCGCTGTTTGGTGGGGCGTACGCCGAGGGCGGCCGCGAGTTCGCGGATGTCGGCGGGGCCGAGGAGGGTGTCTGGGGAGGGGCTGCTCACGTGGACAGCCTAGCCGCGGGCCGGTGGGGGGCCGGTCGCGGCCGCTCATCCGTGCAGACGGCCACCGCAGTGCGGCCAGGGGCTCGCCCCCCGCCGTACGTACAGCTTCTTCGCCCGGAACGTCTGCTCCGCCGCGGTCGCGTCCTGGGGGCGGCCGGAGCCCCCGAGGCCCTGCCAGGTCCTCGTGTCGAACTGGTAGAGGCCGCCGTACGTCCCCGAGGGGTCCACCGCGTTCGGGCGGCCGCCGGACTCGCAGTGCGCGAGTCCCTGCCAGTTCAGGTGGTCCGCGCCCTGCACGGAGGTGGGCCTCGGCTTCGTGCCCACTCTCACGATCTGGGTGCGGGGTTCGCGGACCGTCTCGACCCTGATCCGCCGCGGCCTCTGCCTGACCCCGTTGACGGTTCTGAGGGAGTACGTGACCCGTCGCACCCCCGGTGTCCCCGCCTGGTCCACGACCTCCGTGCCTTTGAAGAGGGAGGCGTCCTCGCTCCGCTCCTCCCGGAAGGGGATCTGCTCCTCGCGCACTTCCTTCGACGCGGTGATCCGCAGCACCGTGACGGTCTGCCCCTCGCGGGGAAAACTCCCCGGCGCTACCGAGGTGGTGTCCATCCCGCTCAGCGTGACCCCGGCCTCCTCGACGGCCTCGGCCACGGTCGCCGCGTTCGTCCGGATCGTCCGCGCCCGGCCGTCGGCCATGACCGTCACGGACCGCTCGGTCCGTACGTCCAGCGCGAGCCCTTCCCGCCCGATCGGCCGGGAGCGCGAGGTGGACACGTACGCGCCCTGCGCACGCACCCCGAGCTGTTCGAGGGCCCCGTCCACCGTCCGTGCCGTGGTCCACACCTCACGCCGGTGGCCGTCGAGCGTGAGCCGCAGGGGACGCCCGTACCGCACCGCGACCTCGTCCCCGCTGGCGAGCTGTTCGCCGGGGGCGGGCGCGACCACGTCGTGCGCCCCCACCGCGACTCCCTCCTCGGCGAGCAGTTCGGTCACGTCGTCGGCGAAGGTGTGCAGCGTCCTGGGCTTGCCGTCGACGGTGAGCTCGATCGCCTTGTCCTTGGCGACGAACGCGGTGGTACCGCCGGCGAGGAACGCGACGACCAGCGCCTGCGGAAGCAGCCGGCGCATCGCGCTGTCCGGCCGCTGCGCGTAGCGGGTCCTGCGCCGGCGGGCCGCCCGGCCGCCCACCGCGGCCTGGCGCGGGAGCGGTGCGTCCGGCATCTCGTAGGCGGGCCGGTAGGTGTCCTCGTAGGGCCGCGTGCGTGACATGTCCGGCACCCCGTACACCCCGTGGGCGAGCGTCTCGGTGGTGTCCGGATCCGTGGGCGGCACCTCGGGACCGCCGTACGCCGACGGTTCGTACGGCGCGGTCGGGCCGTACGCCTCGTAGGCCTCGTACGTCTCGTACTGCGAGTTGCTCACGACGACACGCTCCAGGGGTCCGGATCGGGCCCACAGAACCTAGCGGAGCGGTCGTCACTCTCCAAAGCGACGCGACTACCCGGAGTTACGTTCGAGCGGGTCAGTATCCGAAGGCGCGTGCGGTGTTGGCGGCGAGTGCCGTGGCCAACACGTCCTCGTCGATGCCGCGCACGGCGGCCATGGCGCGCACCGTGACCGGAATGAGATAGGGGGCGTTGGGCCGTCCGCGGTACGGCACCGGCGTCAGGAACGGCGCGTCGGTCTCCACGAGGAGGAGTTCGAGGGGCGCCACGGCCACGGCGTCCCGCAGGTTCTGGGCGTTCTTGAAGGTGACGTTGCCGGCGAAGGACATGAAGTATCCGGCGCCGGCGCAGATCTCCGCCATCTCGGCGTCGCCGGAGTAGCAGTGGAAGACGGTGCGCTCGGGGGCGCCCTCCTCCTTGAGCACGCGCAGGACGTCCGCGTGGGCGTCGCGGTCGTGGATGACGAGCGCCTTGCCGTGCCGCTTGGCCATCTCGATGTGGGCGCGGAAGGACGCCTCCTGCGCCTCCTTGCCCTCGGGCCCGGTGCGGAAGTGGTCGAGGCCGGTCTCGCCGACGCCCTTGACCTGCGGGAGTGCGGCCAGCCGGTCGATCTCCGCGAGCGCCTCGTCGAGGGCCCCGGTGCCGCCGGCCCGGCGGGCCCCCTGCCGGGACCAGCCGTCGGGGTCGCCGTGGACGATCCGGGGCGCCTCGTTGGGGTGCAGCGCGACGGTGGCGTGGACGGCGTCGTACCGGCCCGCCGTCTCGGCCGCCCACCGGGAGCCCCGTACGTCGCAGCCGACCTGGACGACCGTGGTCACCCCGACCGACGCGGCTTTCGCGAGCCCCTCCTCCACGGTCCCGTCCTGCATGTCCAGGTGGGTGTGGGAGTCGGCGACCGGTACCCGCAGGGGCTCCGGGAGCGGCGGGGCCGCGTTCTTCTCGCGGGGGCTGTTCGAAGGCATGCCCCGATCCTACGAAAGGGGCATGCCCACCCGGATGGCGGAGCGGTCAGCTCGCCTTGCGCTGGAAGACGTGCAGCAGGTCGGCCAGGTGCCAGTGGTGCTCCCCGCCCGGCCCCTGCGCGGTGTCCCCGGCCGCCGGTGCCTCCAGGGGTCCGGCAGGGGGCGTGCTGTGCTGACGGTGTGCCGCGTCACGGGCGGAGGCGACCCGGCCGGGCCGCATGATCCGTACGACGTGGTGGTCGCAGTTCGCGCACGCGGGCTTGGAGAGCGGCGAGGGCACGATCCGCCCGTCCACCATGTACTGCACGAACTCCCGGCCGTCGCCGTCGATGTGGTGCTCTATCTCGTACGACTGCTCCCACCCATGCCCGCAGCGCATACAGGCGAAGGAGTAGGACTCGTTGACGACGGCTGTCGCACCGGGGTGCCCTGCGATCTCGCTCATGCCAGCTCCTGTGTGTCCGCTGGTTCGAAGGACGGGTACGTCCCTCACCCCAGTGGACGCCTCCCGGGACACGATGGCGACAGGCCTGTCGACTGTTGGAGCCGATTTGGACCTTCCTTGCCAAAACGGCCCGTCCGGCCCCGCGGAGCTTTGCATTCCGAGACACCGCTTTGCCCGCACATGGGGCGCACGCTCAGAAGTCATGCGCCCTGCTCAGAGGGGGTGTGACCCACCTCATGGAGCACTTCACCCAGTGGCGTTCTTCGCGGCGACGACGGCATCGAAAACGACCCTCTTCGGGACCCCCGCCTCGACGGCCACCGCGGCGATCGCCTCCTTGCGCCGCTCCCCCGCCTCCTCCCGCACCCGCACCCTGCGCACCAGTTCCTCGTCGTCGATCTCCCCGGCCCCCTTCTCGGGCGCCCCCTCGACGACGACGGTGATCTCGCCCCGTACGCCGTCCGCGGCCCATTCGGCGAGCGCGCCGAGCTCCCCCCGCTTGACCTCCTCGTACGTCTTCGTCAGCTCCCGGCACACCGCCGCCCGCCGCTCCGCCCCGAACACCTCGGCCATGGCGGCGAGCGTGTCGTCGAGCCGGTGGGGAGCCTCGAAGTACACGAGGGTGCGCCGCTCGTCGGCGACCTCCCGCAGCCGGGAGAGCCGCTCGCCGCCCTTGCGGGGCAGGAAGCCCTCGAAGCAGAACCGGTCGACGGGCAGCCCGGACAGCGCGAGCGCGGTGAGCACCGCGGACGGTCCCGGTACGGCGGTGACCCGGACGTCCTTCTCCACGGCCGCGGCGACCAGCCGGTACCCGGGGTCGGACACCGACGGCATCCCGGCGTCGGTGACGAGCAGCACACGCGCGCCGCCGAGGAGTTCCTCGACGAGTTCGGGGGTGCGGGCGGCCTCGTTGCCCTCGAAGTACGACACGATCCGCCCCTTGGGCGTCACGCCGAGGCCCTGGGTGAGCCGCTTCAGCCGCCGGGTGTCCTCGGCCGCGACCACGTCGGCCCCGGCCAGTTCCGCCGCGAGCCGGGGCGGAGCGTCCGCGATGTCGCCAATGGGGGTGCCCGCCAGCACAAGGGTTCCAGTCACGTCCCCCATCCTCCCAGCCGCGCCCCGAACCGGACGCATCCGCCCATGCACGGGACTCACACAGCGCCGTTCCTTACGATGGCGCCGTGACCAGTACCGCGTCCTCCACGGACACCCGGCAGGACCAGGCCCCCCAGGACCGGCGGCCGTCGTGGCAGCAGAGGCTGCGCCGTTTCGGCTACACGGCCGAGGCCAGAAGCGACGTGCGCGAGCGCCTGGTGCCGTCCTTCGTCGTCCCCTCTCCGCGGATGTGGCAGGTCCTGGGCGTGCCCGGGGCGCTCGCCGAGCGGGTCACCCGCTGGTCGGGCTGGCTGGGACCGCTGCTGGTGACGCTGGTGGCGGGGCTGATGCGGTTCTGGAACCTGGGCAGCCCCAAGAAGGTGATATTCGACGAGACGTACTACGCCAAGGACGCGTGGGCGCTCGTCCACCGCGGCTTCGAGCTCAGCTGGGGCAAGAACGTCGACAGCCAGATCCTGTCCTCGAACGGGCACGTGGCACTGCCGGCGGACGCCGCCTATGTGGTGCATCCGCCGGTCGGCAAGTACGTCATCGGGCTCGGCGAGCTGATGTTCGGGTTCGACCCGTTCGGCTGGCGGTTCATGACGGCCCTGCTCGGCACGCTGTCGGTGCTGATCGTGTGCCGGGTGGGCCGCCGGATCTTCCGCTCCACCTTCCTCGGCTGTCTTGCGGGCGCGCTGATGACCGTGGACGGTCTGGCGTTCGTGATGGCGCGGACCGCGCTGCTCGACGGTGTGCTGATGTTCTTCGTGCTGGCCGCGTTCGGCTGTCTGGTCATCGACCGCGACCGGGCCCGGGAGAAACTCGCGGCCGCCCTGCCGGTCGACTCCTACGGTCTCGCGCGCCCCGACGCGCACATCGCGGACACCCTGCGCCTGGGGTGGCGCCCCTACCGGTGGCTGGCGGGCCTGCTCCTGGGCCTCGCCATGGGCACCAAGTGGAACGGCCTGTTCTTCCTGATCGCCTTCGGCATCATGACCGTCCTGTGGGATGTCGGCTCCCGCAAGGTCGCGGGCGCCCGGCACCCCTACGAGGCGGTCCTCAAGTACGACCTCGGCATCGCGTTCCTCGCCATGGTGCCGGTCGCGGTCGTCACCTACGTCACCTCGTGGATCGGCTGGATCCTCTCCCCCGCGGACGGCACCGGCGGCTACTACCGCAACTGGGCGGCGACCGACGGCAAGGGCGGCAGCTGGACGTTCCTGCCCGACTGGTGGCGCAGCCTGATCCACTACGAGCACGAGGTCTACAAGTTCAACGTCGGCCTGTCCTCGCCGCACACGTACATGTCCAACCCGTGGAGCTGGATCGTCGACGGCCGCCCGGTGTCGTACTTCTACGAGTCCCCCACGCCCGGCACCGACGGCTGCCCGGTCGACGCGGGCGGGAAGTGCGCGCGGGAGGTCCTGGCCATCGGCACGCCCCTGCTGTGGTGGGCGGCCTGCTTCGCGATCCTCTACGTCCTGTGGCGCTGGTTCTTCCGCCGCGACTGGCGCGCGGGCGCCATCGCCTGCGGTATCGCGGCCGGGTACCTGCCCTGGTTCAACTACCAGGAACGCACGATCTTCTTCTTCTACACGATCGTGTTCCTCCCCTTCCTCTGTCTCGCCGTCGCGATGCTCATCGGCGCCCTCATCGGCCCGCCACGCGCCTCCGACACCCGCCGGGTTGCGGGCGCCACGGCAGCGGGTGTCCTGGTCCTCCTGATCGCCTGGAACTTCATCTACTTCTGGCCGCTGTACACGGGGACGGCGATCCCCATCGACAACTGGCGGTCGCGGATGTGGCTGGACACGTGGGTCTAGCGGGCCATCATTCACGTATGTGATTGAGCACCCGCTTCGACGAATCGGGAAACTCCTGCCCCGGCCGTCACACCTCCCGCTTAGGCTGCCCACAACAACGGGGAAATCGGGGAGGGGGCCACACCATGGCCAAGGGGGTGAAGGTCGCTGTCGTCAGCACGGTGTTCGCCGTGATGGTCGGCGGGGCCGGGTACGGGGCGTACAACTTCGTGTCGGCGTTGAGCGACGACGGGAGCGGTGGGGTCGGGGACGCCAAGCGGAGCGGGCCGCCCACCGCCGACGAGATCAAGGAGACCTCCAAGGACTTCTTCGCCGCCTGGGAGAAGGGCAGCGCGGCGAGCGCGGCCGCGCTGACGAACAACAACACGGCGGCCGAGGCGCTGCTGGCGGCCTATGGGACGGACGCCCACATCGGCGACGTGCGCATCACGCCCGGCAGGGCGACCGGCGCGACCGTGCCGTACCGCGTGAAGGCAACGGTGTCGTACGACGGGAAGTCGAAGCCGCTCGCGTACAGCAGCAAGCTGACGGTCGTGCGCGGGGTGACCACCGGCAAGGCGCTCGTCGACTGGCAGCCCTCCGTGGTGTACCCGAAGCTCCAGCGGGACGACCGGCTCGTCACCGGCGAGTCCGCGAACCCGGCCATCGAGGCGGTGGACCGGGGCGGCAAGGTGCTGACCAAGGAGAAGTACCCGTCGCTTGGCCCGGTGCTGGACGCGCTGCGCGAGAAGTACGGGGACAAGGCCGGCGGCACCCCCGGTATCGAGCTGGTCATCAAGCACCCGGACCAGAGCCCCGACACCTCGCTGCTGACCCTCGCCGAGGGCAGGGCGGGCAAGCTGCGGACCACGATCAGCGGGAGCGCGCAGGCGGCCGCCGAGAAGGCGGTGAAGCTGTACGGCCAGTCGTCCGTCGTCGCCGTCAAGCCCAGCACCGGTGAGGTGCTGGCCGTGGCCAACAACCGCACGGACGCCTTCAACGCGGCCTTCGAGGGCACCAAGGCCCCCGGCTCCACCATGAAGATCATCACCGCCGCGATGCTCATCGACAACGGCGTGACCTCGATGAACGGCCCGGCGCCCTGCCCGGACAGCGCCGTGTGGCAGGGGCAGACCTTCAAGAACCTCACCGGCATGCAGCCCAACGAGGGCGCCTCGCTGGCCAACAGCTTCATGCGGTCCTGCAACACCGCCTTCATCAAGCTGATCGACGAGAAGCCGCTCACCGACGAGTCGCTGACGCAGGAGGCCCAGAACCGCTTCGGGATCGGCGAGGACTGGAAGACCGGCATCGTCTCCTTCGACGGCAAGGTGCCCGCCGTCAGCGGCCCGGACCGCGCGGCGAACGCGATCGGCCAGGGCCAGGTCCAGATGAACCCGCTGAACATGGCCTCGGTGACGGCCACCGCGATCACCGGCGCCTTCCACCAGCCCTACGTGGTCTCGCCCCAGCTCGACGACCGCGAACTGGCCACCGCGAAGGGGCTGCCGTACAACACCGCCTCCCAGCTGAAGCAGATGATGAAGCTGACCGCGACCCAGGGCACGGGGGCCAAGGCGATGGCCGGGCTCGGCGGGGACATCGGCGCGAAGACCGGTTCCGCGGAGGTCGACGGGCAGCAGGTGTCCAACAGCTGGTTCACCGGTTTCCGCAACGACATGGCCGCGGCGGCCATGACGGAGGAGGGCGGCCACGGCGGCGACGCGGCGGGCCCGATTGTCGCAGCTGTGCTACGAGCCGCAGGCTGACGTCACCCGTGCGGGAGAGGGACTCTAGTCTGTTGCAGTCGTTGAGGTGCATGAGGGCCGGACCCTGGCGTCACATTCCCGTCGTCCGCCCGAAGGGCGGGCCCGGCGGCGTCTGGTGCGTGTGATCGCAAGGCGCCGGGCCGCCCTCGTGGCGGAGCCACGTGGGCGGTTCGGCAACGCGGCGAGCGCGCGTGCCAGGCGCCGCCGGGCAGACGGGAATGTGACGCCAGGGTCCAGAGGGGACCCTGGAGCAGCGCGGAGGAAGCGTAAGTCGTGGGTAACAGAAGGCGCGTCGCCGAGCGACGGAAGACCAAGCCCGCCGTGGTCGGCGGGATGATCGCCGTGGTCGTCGGCGGCGCCGGCATCGGCGTCTACGCGCTGTACGGCGCCGGGGCCGCGGCCGACGAGCGGACGCAGAACACGTCCGCGTCCGCCGACCACAAGCCGAAGGTCAAGACCGGCCCGCTGTCGGCGACCGAGGTCACCACCACCGCGAACGCCTTCCTCACCTCCTGGCAGCAGGGCAGGGTGAGCACGGCGGCCGCCGCGACCAACGACACCAAGGCCGCCACCACCCTGCTCACCGGCTGGACCAAGGACGCCCACCTCACCGGCGCCACCCTCACCCCGGGCACCCCCGCCGGCGGCAAAGTGCCCTTCTCCGTCAAGGCGACGGTGTCGTACAAGGGCCTCAGCAAGCCGCTGACCTACGCCAGTTCACTCACCGTGGTCCGCAACACCACCACCGGGAAGCCCCAGGTCGACTGGACCGCCTCGCTCGTCCACCCGGATCTCAAGGACGGCGACACCCTCGTCACCGGCGAGTCCGGGACCCCGCCGATCAAGGCGGTCGACCGGGACGGCGGCGAGATCACCGAGGCGAAGTACCCGTCGCTGGGCACGGTCCTGGACGGCCTGCGGGAGAAGTACGGCAAGAAGGCCGGCGGCAAGGCGGGCATCGAGCTCAGGGTGATCCGCGGAAAGGGCTCCAAGTCCTCCGACAAGACGCTGGTGGAGCTCAGCAAGGGCACCCCCGGCACCGTGCGGACGACCCTGAGCCCGAGGCTCCAGGCGGCGGCCGAGGCGCAGGTCGCCAAGCAGGCGAAGTCCTCGGTGGTCGCCCTGCGCCCGTCGACCGGCGAGATCCTCGCGGTGGCGAACGCCGGTCACGGCTTCAACACCGCCTTCCAGGGCTCCCTCGCGCCGGGCTCCACGATGAAGGTCATCACCTCCTCGCTGCTGATCGAGAAGGACCTGGCGTCGCCGGACAAGGCGCACCCGTGCCCGAAGTACTTCACGTACGGCGGCTGGAAGTTCCAGAACGACGACAAGTTCGAGATCAAGGGCGGCACCTTCAAGGCGAGCTTCGCCCGCTCCTGCAACACCGCCTTCATCAGCCAGGCGGGCAAGCTGGACAACGACAGCCTGACCAAGCAGGCCCAGCAGGTCTTCGGTCTGTCCATGAACAACTGGGCGATCGGCGTCCCGTCCTTCGACGGCTCGGTGCCGGTGCAGAGCGCGGCCCAGAAGGCGGCCTCGCTCATCGGCCAGGGCGGGGTCCGGATGAACCCGCTGAACATGGCCTCGGTCTCCGCCACCGTCGAGTCCGGCGCCTTCAAGCAGCCCTACCTGGTCGCGCCGTCGGTCGACCACCGCACGCTGGCCACCGCCTCCCGCTCGATGTCCTCGGGCACGCTGTCGCAGCTGCGTGAGCTGATGGCGTACACGGCGGGCTACGGCACGGCGGCCGAGGCGATGTCCGGGGTGTACGGCAACGTCGGCGCCAAGACCGGCTCCGCGGAGGTCGACGGCCAGAAGAAGCCGAACGGCTGGTTCACCGCGTACCGGGGCGATCTCGCGGCGGCCGGCGTCGTCCAGGCGGGCGGCCATGGCGGCGACACGGCGGGCCCGATCGTGGCGACTCTGCTGAAGCTGGGCGGCTAACCCCGCACCGGGGCGGCAGCCATATACGTCCGGCGCAGGAACCTGAGCAGCGTCTTCTGCTCGAACTGCACCACCGACACGCCCTGCGGGGTGTGGAACTCGACCACGGCCTGCACCCGTCCGCAGGGCCAGACCCGGACTTCGCCGCTGCCGGCCGGGGCCCTGAGTCCCTGCTCCAGCAGCGCCCGCGAGAAGGTCCATTCGTGGGTGCCCGGCAGGCGGATCCGTACCGAGCGCGGGTCGGTCTCCGGGTCGTAGCGCAGGACCACCGGGACTGCCTCGTCCTCCGCGATGTCCACGTCCGAAACGATGTGGGCTCGTGCGTACTGTTCGACTACAGACATCGTGACGGCCCTCTCACGCTGCGTAACCTGTGCGGAAGCTGTGCATCCATTCTCTCCCCAGCGTCGCACATTTCCTGTGTTCCGCCCCCGGGACCGAAAGCCTGCGACTTGCTGTTCGTGGCCGGACTCTCTTGCAAAGGGTTCGCAACAAGCCACTATCATCGAACGGTGCATGTGCCTGACGGATTCATAGACGCCCCCATCTCGGCGGCGACCGGCGTGGTCGCCGCGACCGCCGTCGCGGTGAGCCTGCGCGGTGCCCGCCGTGAACTGGACGAGCGCACCGCGCCCTTGGCGGGCCTGGTCGCGGCGTTCATCTTCGCCGTGCAGATGCTGAACTTCCCCGTCGCCGCGGGGACCAGCGGACATCTGCTCGGCGGGGCACTGGCCGCGATCCTCGTGGGCCCCTACACCGGCGTCCTCTGCGTCTCGGTGGTCCTGCTCATGCAGGGCATCCTCTTCGCGGACGGCGGCCTGACCGCGCTCGGCGTGAACATCACCGACATGGCCGTCGTCACGACGGTCGTGGCGTACGCCGTGTTCCGAGGGCTGGTGAAGGTGCTCCCGCGCAGGCGCGGCTCGATCACCGCCGCCGCCTTCGTGGCCGCCGTGCTCTCCGTGCCCGCCGCGGCCGTCGCCTTCACCCTGATCTACGCCGTCGGCGGCACCACCGACGTCTCCATCGGCAAGGTCGCCACCGCGATGATCGGCGTCCACGTCCTCATCGGCATCGGCGAGGCGGCCATCACCGCGCTGACCGTCGGTGCCGTCGTCGCCGTACGCCCCGACCTGGTGTACGGCGCGCGGGGCCTGCGGCAGAAGCTCAAGCTGCGGGTCGACGGCGAGCTGGTCGACGTACCGGACACCGCGCCCGTCGCCGCCGCCCGTTCGCACCGCAAGGTGTGGATCACCGGCCTGGTGACCTCCCTGGTCCTCGCCGGGTTCGTCAGCTTCTACGCCTCCGCCAGCCCCGACGGTCTGGAGAAGGTCGCCGCGGACAAGGGCATCGACGCGAGGACCGAGAAGCACGCCACCTCGGACTCCCCGCTCGCCGACTACGGCGTGCGGGACGTCGAGAACGCCCGCCTGTCCGGGGGGCTGGCGGGCGTGATCGGCGTCGGTGTCACCGTCGTCGCCGGCAGCACGGTGTTCTGGGCGGTGCGCCGGCGCCGCAGCGCCGACACCACTCCCGTGAGCACGGGCGTCTGACATGGGCGCCGGACACGCGCACAGGCTCTACCGGCACGGGCACTCGGCGGTGCACGCCCTGCCGCCCCACACGAAACTCGCGGCGGCCTTCGGTTTCGTGGTGGTCGTCGTCTCGACCCCGCGCGAGGCGATGTGGGCGTTCGGCCTGTACGCCGTCCTCCTGGGCGTCGTCGCGTACGCCGCGCGCGTGCCGGCCGGTTTCCTGCTGAAGCGGCTGCTGATCGAGGTGCCGTTCGTGGCGTTCGCGGTGCTCATGCCGTTCGTCGCGGAGGGCGAGCGGGTCGAGGTGCTCGGCATGTCCCTGAGCGTGAGCGGTCTGTGGGGCGCGTGGAACGTCCTCGCCAAGGGCACGCTGGGAGTCGCCGCGTCGGTGCTGCTGGCGTCCACCACCGAACTGCGCTCGGTGCTGCTCGGGTTGCAACGGCTCAGGCTCCCGCCGCTCCTCGTCCAGATCGCGTCCTTCATGATCCGCTACGGCGATGTCATCACCGACGAGATGCGGCGGATGCGGATCGCGCGGGAGTCGCGGGGGTTCGAGGCGAGCGGCGTCCGGCACTGGGGCGTGCTCGCGAAGTCGGCCGGGGCGCTGTTCATCCGCTCCTACGAACGCGGCGAGCGGGTGCACCTGGCCATGGTCAGCCGCGGTTACGCCGGTTCGATGCCGGTGATCGACGAGGTGACCGCGTCCCGGGCGCAGTGGTCCTACGCTCTCGCGCTCCCCTTCGCCGCCCTTGTCGTCTGCGTGTTGGGATGGGCCCTGTGACAGCTTCCCTCGAAGTGACCGGACTGGCCTTCGCCTACCCCGACGGGCACCAGGCCCTGTTCGGCGTGGACTTCTCGATCGCGCGCGGCGAGCGGGTCGCGCTGCTCGGCCCGAACGGCGCCGGCAAGACGACCCTCGTGCTGCATCTCAACGGCATCCTGAGCGGCGGGGTGGGCACGGTGAAGGTCGCCGGGCTGCCCGTGGACCGGAAGCACATGGCCGAGGTCCGGCGCAGGGTCGGGATCGTCTTCCAGGACCCCGACGACCAGCTCTTCATGCCGACCGTACGCGAGGACGTGGCCTTCGGACCGGCGGCGGCCGGGCTGAAGGGGGAGGAGCTGGAGGCACGCGTGCGGACCGCTCTGGAGCGGGTCGGCATGGCGGACTTCGCCGGACGGCCCCCGCACCACCTGTCCTTCGGCCAGCGGCGCCGGGTGGCCGTCGCGACCGTGCTCGCCATGGAGCCGGAGATCCTCGTCCTGGACGAGCCCTCCTCCAACCTGGACCCGGCCTCGCGGCGCGAACTGGCCGACATCCTGCGCTCGCTGGACGTCACGGTCCTGATGGTCACGCACGACCTGCCCTACGCGCTGGAGCTCTGCCCGCGCTCGCTGATCCTGAGCGAGGGCACGATCGCCGCGGACGGGAGGACCGCCGAACTCCTCGCCGACGACGAGCTGATGCGCGCCCACCGGCTGGAGTTGCCCTTCGGATTCGATCCGCGGTCCGTGACAATGGGCGCGTGACGAACGAAGAGGACACCGGATCACTGCTGCTCGACGACCAGTTGTGCTTCGCGCTGTACGCCGCCCAGCGCGCGGTGACCGCCGCGTACCGGCCGCTCCTCGACGAGCTCGGGCTCACCTACCCGCAGTACCTCGTGCTGCTGGTGCTGTGGGAGCGCGGGGAGACCAGCGTCAAGGAGCTCGCGGGGGCGCTGCGGCTGGACTACGGCACGGTGTCGCCCTTGCTCAAACGGCTGGAGGCCGCGGGGCTCGTACGCCGGGAGCGCGCGGCGGCCGACGAGCGCTCGGTGCTCGTCGCGTGCACGGGACACGGGGAGGAACTCAGGGAGCGCGCGGCGCGCGTCCCCGCCGCGCTGCTCGCGGCGACGGATCTCGACGGCACGGAGGCCGCGCGGTTGCGCGAGGCACTGTGGCGGCTCGCGCACCGGGCGGACGCGGCGGCCGAGCGCCCCCGCTGACCGTCTGGCCTTCTGACCTTCTGACCTTCTGTTACCCGAAGTCACTACCCCCTGGTAACCCGGCACCGACCTACCGGCCGGTACCTTGTGCACGATGTACTTGTGCACACTTCTCCGGGGGGAGACCAGCCATGCCTGAGGAAACCGACGTCGACACCCGGCCGACGAAGATCATGTACGTGGCCGAGGCCACCGCCCACGGCGGCCGGGACGGCTTCGTCACCAGCCAGGACGGCCAGATCGAGCTGAAGGTCGCGATGCCGCCCGCGCTCGGCGGGGACGGCGAAGGCACCAACCCGGAGCAGCTGTTCGCCGCCGGTTACAGCTCCTGCTTCCACAACGCGCTCATCCTCGTCGGCAACCGCGAGGGCTACGACCTGACCGGTTCCACGGTCGCCGCGAAGGTCGGCATCGGCCCCAACAAGCACCGCGGCTACGGCCTCGCGGTCGCCCTGAGCGTCTCCCTGCCGGTCCTCGACGCGGGCCTCGCGGCGAAGCTGGTGGACGCGGCCCACGAGGTCTGCCCGTACTCCAACGCGACCCGCGGGAACATCGACGTGACGATTCTGCTTGGCTGAGACAGGCACCGAGCGGCAGCAGGAGGAATACGCGTGGACGTGAACGGCACAGTCGCCGAGTGCTTCGAGCCGGTCCGGGACGTGTTCGCGCGGAACTTCGAGGCGCTCGGGGACCGGGGCGCGGCGGTCGCCGTGTACCGGGACGGGCACAAGGTCGTCGACCTGTGGGCCGGCACCAGGGACATCGACGGCACCGAGCCCTGGCGGCACGGCACCGCGCAGGTCGTGCGCTCGGCGACCAAGGGCGTCGCCGCCGCCGTACCCCTGCTGCTGCACCAGCGCGGGGAGCTGGACCTGGACGCGCCGGTGGCCGAGTACTGGCCGGAGTTCAAGGTGCGCGGCAAGGAGCACGTGCTGGTCCGGCACGTGCTGAACCACCGGGCCGGGCTGCCGGTGATCGACCGGCCGCTCACCCCCGAGGAGGCCCTGGACCCGCTGAAGGGTCCCGAGGCGGTCGCCGCGCAGGCGCCCGTCTGGGAGCCCGGCACGGACCACGGGTACCACGCGCTGACGTACGGCTGGATGCTGGACGAGCTGGTGCGGCGGGTGACCGGGCTCGGCGCCGGCGAGTGGATCGCGCGGGAGATCGCCGGGCCGCTGCGCGCCGAGTTCTGGCTCGGGCTGCCGGCGGCGGAGGAGGCGGCCGGCCGGCCGGGACGGGTCGGCCGGGTCGAGGGGCCGGAGCCCGCCGGCGGCCTGCGCGCCCGCCCCAAGCGGTCCGTCACCGAGGCCTACGAGGATCCCGGCTCCCTCACCCGCCGCGCCTTCGCCGCGATCACGCCCTTCCCCGACCAGAACGCACCGGCGTACCGGGCAAGCGCCCTGCCCGCCACGAACGGGATCGCCACGGCCGACGGGCTGGCGCGCGTCTACGCGGCACTGATCGGTGCGGTGGACGGGGTGCGGCTCTTCGACCCGGCCACGGTCGCACTCGCCCGTGCCGAGGAGTCGGCGGGCCCGGACCGCGTGCTGGTCGTGAACACCCGGTTCGGCCTGGGCTACATGCTGCACGGCAGCGCCTCACCCCTCCTCGGCGCGGGCTCCTTCGGGCACCCCGGCCGCGGTGGCTCCCTCGGCTTCGCCGACCCGGAGACCGGCGTCGCCTTCGGCTATGTGACCAACGGCTTCCGCAAGACGGTCACGGCGGATCCGAGGGCGCAGGCGCTGGTCAGGGCGGTACGGGCGGCCCTGTAACGGCTGATACGGCTCACACGTTGATCGAGTGGGACCTTCGCCCGGACGCCTCGTCGATCTCGTCGTGCGCCTTGGTGAGCAACTGCATCGCGAGTTCGTTCAGCGCCCGGGCGGCGGCGACCTCCTCCCCCACCCTGGGCTGGTTGCTGTCGGTGTGGTGGCGGGTGGCGTGCCCGTGCGTGCGTACCTCGGTGCCGTCCGGCAGGCGGACCAGCGCCGCCGCCCGCGTGTGCTGGTCGTCCTCCTGGAACTCCAGCTCGATGTGCCATCCCACAGCGGTGTGTGTCATGACGATCGCCTCCGAAGCGTGTGTTTCCAGGGTGCTCCTCGGCGGGCGGCGGCGCACGGGGGTCAGCCGTCGGACTCCGCCGACGGCAGGTAGGCGCCGGGGACGGCGTTCGGCGTGTAGACCTTCTTGTCGCCGGGATACGGCTTGGTCCAGTCGTGCGTCTGGTACCAGGTGTAGCGGTTCATCTGCTCGGCGTTGGCGTAGTCCGGCACGGCGTGCGCGCCGGTCAGCCGCTGGTGCGAGGCCCAGGTCTGCCACTGCGCGGCGAGCTCCCGCTTCGCCTGCGGCACCGCCGCCGAGGTCGGCGCTGGCGCCGCGTCGGCGTCCTGGGCGGCCGGGGTGTCCGCGCCGCAGGAGGGCGTGGGGCTCACACCGAGGGTCAGCGAGGTGCGGTTGGGGACCGCCGTGAACGGGGTGGTGTCCGCCTTCGCGGTGAACGCCCCGTACATGGGCGTGGCCGCGCTGTCCTTCTGGTTCATCGGGTGGATCCCGAGGATCTGCTCGACCGTGCGGATCATCGTGATCTGCGTGTAGTAGTGGCTGTCGACGGTGCCGTGCTGGGCGTAGGGGCTGATGACCTGCACCGGGGCGCGGTGGCCGTCGACGTGGTCGAGGCCGTTCTGGGAGTCGTCCTCGACGACGAAGATCGCCGAGTCCTTCCAGTACTCGCTGTGGGAGATCTCGTCCACCATGCGGCCGACCGCGAGGTCGTTGTCGGCGACCTCGGCGGCGGCGTTGGCCGGGCCGCCGGTGTGGTCGTTGGAGAACCAGAACATGTTCAGGTTCGCCGGGCCGTTCCTCTCGAAGTCCTGCTTCCAGATCTGCTCTTTGTAGATGTCCGGGACGTCGAGGTCGAACATCGGGAAGCCCTGCACGGACACGTCGTTGAGCGAGGGAATCGCCGAGCCGGTCTTGATGGGGTACTGGGTCTGGGCCCCGGTCGCCGCCATGTTCTTGGTGTCGCAGTACAGGTTCTGCCAGCTGGCACCGGTCGGCTTGGACTCGGTCGACTGGAACTCGCCGAAGTCCTTGACCGACTTGCCGGCCGCCTGCGCGCCGGTCCAGATGAAGCCGGTCTTCTGGTGGCCGAGGACGTCGTTCTCGGTGTCGTAACTGCGCGTGTACTCACCGGCGGAGGACTCGGTGTACTCCGGGTTGTCCGACTGCATCAGCCAGTTGTGGCCCTCGGCGGAGTTGGTGCCGATGTCGTAGAAGTTGTCGTAGAGGCCGAACTGCTGGGCCAGGGCGTGCTGGTTGGGGGTGACGTTCGCGCCGAAGGTGGTGAGCGCCGGGTTGCCGTTGCCCTGCGGGAGGTCGCCGTAGACCTGGTCGTAGGTGCGGTTCTCCTTGACGAGCAGGAAGACGTGCTTGATCGTCGACGGGTCGCCGAGCCGGGCGGGGACCGGTAGGGCCTTGGCGTGGCTCGTGCCCTTGGCCGTGGTGACCGAGCCGGGTGTCCAGCCGTTCTGCTGGAAGACCTTGGCGGTCTGGGCCCTGATCACGAGGTCGCTCGGCAGCGTGAACTCGGTGAGGCTGGACGTGGTGTCGTGGGTGCCGTGGCCGGAGGCGGTGGTGGGGCGGCGGGCGTCTATGCCGCGGGTGTTGGAGACGACGACCTGCTTGCCGACGGTGGTGACCTCGGCGGGGAAGTAGTCGGTGGGGAGCAGACCGATGTAACTGGCCGGTTCCTGGGGGGATTTGTAGCGGTAGACGGCGACCGCGTTCGCGCGGCCCAGCGTCACCAGCAGCCGGCCGTCGTCGGTGAGGGTGACCGCGTCGGGCTCGTAGCCGACCTTCGCCTCGGGCCAGGGCTGGGTGGCGATGGTCTGGACGACCTTGTCCTTGCGGGTGTCGATGACCGAGACGCTGTTGTCGGCGGTGTTGGTGACGAACACCGCGCCCTTCTTCGCGTACACGGCGGTCGGGTGCAGACCGACGTCGAGGGAGCGGACCGCGGCGGACGGGTCCGCGGTGTCGATGACGCTCACCGTGCCGGTGGTGGCGGCACCGGTGTCCGGGTCGGCGGGAACCTGGGTGCCGTAGGAGTTCATGGTGGTCTCGCCGGCCCTGGCCGGACGGCCGCCCTCGTTGCTGACGTACAACCTGCCGCCGACCAGGGCGAGTCCGCGCGGGGCGTTGCCGACGGCCCAGGTCTGCTTGACGCTTCCGCTCGCCGCGTCGAGGGCGACCACCTTGTTCTGGCCGTTGACCGCCGCGTACACGGTGGAGCCGTCGGGCGAGAACACCGCAGCGCCCACAAGGGCCTGCCGGGAGCCGACGGCCGGGATCGGGACGGCCACCGGGTCGGCGAGGGTGCCGTCCGCGGTGACGGTGAACTTGGTGTAGCCGGTGGCCTGGCCGAGCCACAGCTGCTTGCCGTCGGGCGAGTAGGCGGGGCCCTCCTGGCCGACCGCGGCGCTGCTGATGCGCAGGTCGTCGGCCGCGTTGGCGCCGATCTTCTGCTTCACCTGACCGGTCGCCAGGTCCATGATCACCAACGCGGCGTCACCGTCGGCGACCGCGGCCGCGAGGTGGGTGCCGTCCGGGCTGACCGTGGACGACATGATCTTGCCGTCGTTGATGACGGTCCGGCCGCCGTACGGCTTGAGGTACTGGTCGCTGGAGATGACCTGGCCCCTGGCGGTGTCCTGCGCGACCTGCTGGGTGCCGAACTGGTAGGTGGAGGCGACCGCGGTGCCGGTGACGCCGAGGGCGACGGCGATGCCGGCCGTCACCAGCGTGCTCCGGCGGCTGAGGGCTCTGGCCTTCTCGCTGCTCCGGCGCCGACGTGTTACCTGCATGGGACTATCCCTTCGAGGTGGTGTCCAGCAGCTCGACGTCGCCGTCGAACTGCCACAGCGGGTTGGGCGCGTCCCCGGTGGAGGTCCGCACCAGGAAGTAGCCGTTCACTTCCTTCGGTCCGTCGCCGTCGGCGACGAACCGCCCGTCCGATCCGACGTCCAGCTGATAGACAGCCGTCCCCGCCACCGGTACGCCGGGCAGGTGCCAGGTCACGACACACCGCCAGTCATTGCCCGCCCCCTGTTGAGCGGCCTGGCCGTCGCTCTTGGTGCACGCCGCCGAGGTCCTGAGCTGTGCCTCGGTGACGGCGGGGCGGTGGAGTTGTTCGGTCTGCGAGCGGTAGAGATGGGCGAAGGTCGTGGCGAGGGAGCGCTGGACCTTGGCCTGGGTGATGCCCGTCGAGTCGGTCGCGACGGCGATCCCCGCGACGGTGAGAACGGTCAGCGCGGCCAGGGGCAGCACGCCCACGGTGAACGCGCGGCGCCCGGCTCCGTCGTAAGCCAGATTGGTGAAGTCCCGCCGGAGGAACAGCGAATGGGCCAGTACGGTCGCGAGCACGGCCCACGCCAGGCTGACGGCGACGCCGATCAGGAGCGGGGCGAGCCGGGCCGGGGCGGTGAACAGGCCGTTCCAGGAGATGAAGGCGTAGCCGGGCAGGGCGAGGCGTACGGCGACGGGCAGCGGCAGCATCTGGGCGACCTGCATGCCGAGCGCGACGAGCGGCGGCAGCAGCAGCCCCGTCGGGGACCGTCCGAGGGCGACCGACCCGAGCAGGCCGATGGCGGCGAGGGCCAGGGTCGGGGCGAGGGCGGCGACCCAGGCGAGCAGGACCCTCCCCGCGGCGTCGGAGGGGGTCAACAGGTGGCCGTCGAGGCCGACGAGCGGCTGGTTGCCGACGGAGGCGAGTCCGCCCACGGTGCTGGAGCAGGCCAGCCCGGCCACGAGCAGCAGGATGACCGTGAGACCGGCCAGCACCTTCGCCGCGAAGATCCGCCGCGGTGAGCGGACCGCCACCAGCAGGTGCCGCCAGGTGCCTAGCCGGTCCTCGGCGGCGAACATGTCACCGGCGACCACCGAGGTCAGCAGCGGAAGGGCCCAGGTGCCCGCGAAACCGAGCATCACCAGCGGTCCGGCCCACCCGGTGGCGTGCATCCAGCGGCCGAAGAGGGTGTCGGAGGGCAGCGTGCTCTGCCCGCTCACCCCGGCGACGAAGAGCCCCGGCGCGATCCAGCAGGCGAGGACGAGGAGGCGGATGCGCCACTGGGAGACCAGCTTGACCAGCTCGAAGCGGTAGCTGCGCGACACCGGGGCCGGCCCGGAGTGGACCGGGGTGGCGGCCGCGGCCGCGGTGGTGGTCATCGGCGTTCCTCCCGGTCCTCGGTCAGGGCCAGGAACGCGGCCTCCAAGGGCGAGACCACGGGCGCCAGTTCACGCACCGCGACGCCCGCCGTCACGAGCCGCGCCACCAGGTCGTCGAGGGCGGGGACCAGCGCGCGGACGACGAGCGGTCCGGAGTCCTGCCGGGTGCCGGCGTCGTCGACGATTTCGATCCCGTCCATGCCCTCGGCCAGCCGACGCGCGGCCCGCGGGTCGGACGTCCGCACCCGGTAGTCGAGTTCACGGCTCTCGGCGGCCAGTTTGCCGAGCGGGCCCGAGAACACGACCCGTCCCGTGGCCAGGATGGTGACCTCGGAACACAGCGCCTCCAGGTCGTCCATACGGTGGCTGGAGACCACGACACTCGTGCCGTCCGCGGCGAGCCGGTTCAGGACACCGTGCACCTGCCGTTTGCCCGCGGGGTCGAGCCCGTTGGACGGTTCGTCGAGCACGAGCAGCCGCGGCCGGGTCAGCAGGGCGGCGGCGAGGCCGAGCCGCTGGCGCATGCCGAGGGAGAAGCCGCGGGCCTTGTCGTCGGCGACGTCGGTGAGCCCGACCTGGTCGAGCACGTCGTCGATGCCGGCCGTACGTGCGTCGCGGCCCCGGAGTTCGGCCAGCGCGGCGAGGTTCTGCCGGGCGGTGAGCGAGGGGTAGAGACCGGGCCCGTCCACGAACCCGGCGACCCCGTCGGGAGCGGCGAACGCCCGCCCGACCTCGGTCCCCAGGACCTCCAGGCGGCCGGTGTCGGCGACGGCGAGGCCCAGCAGGAGCCCGAGCAGGGTCGTCTTGCCGGCGCCGTTCGGCCCGACCAGGCCGTGGATCTGGCCCCGCGTCACATCGAGGTCGACGCCGTCTAGCGCCACGACGTCACCGAAGCACTTGGTGATCCCGCGGGCCCGGACTGCGTGGAGTGTGTCCATGGTCCCCTTCTTCCGAAGTACGCAGGGACCCTAGGGACGGCACACACCCCCGCCACGGACGGCGGGCTGAACGCTCATGGAACGGACCGTCAAGACATGGGCAAGTAGGCAAACGAAGAGCCGACGTTGAGCCGCACTTGGGCAGACTCTGGGACAAACCCCCCGGGAGGGACGGCTAACCGGCGTGCAGCATCAGCCCGATACCCACCACGAGCAGCCCGGCCGCCGCGATCCTCGGCGCACCGAACCGTTCCTTGAAGAACACGGCGCCGATGGCCGCGCCGACGATGATCGAGGACTCGCGCAGGGCCGCGACCGGAGCGAGCTCCGCCCTGGTCTGGGCCCACAGGACGAGCCCGTACGCGGTGACGGAGAGGACGGCGCCGAGGAGGCCGACCCCGGCGAAGGGCCGCAGGACGGCGACGAACCGGCCGCGCCACCGGTGCAGGGCGTACGCCGGGATCACGATGCCCTGCACCGCCATCAGCCAGGCGATGTACCCGAGCGAGGAGCCGGAGGCGCGCACGCCGAGCCCGTCGACGACGGTGTACGCGGCGATGGTCAGGCCGGTCGCCAACGCCGCGCCGGTCGCCGGCCAGTTGGGCCGTCGGCCGCGCAGCCCCCACAGGGCGACACCGGTGAGTCCCGCGCAGGACAGGGCGATTCCGGCGGCGGCCCACCCGTCCGGCACCTCGTGCGCGAACAGGGCCGCCAGCACGGTCACGACCAGGGGCGCGGTGCCGCGCGCGATCGGATAGGCCTGCCCGAAGTCCCCGAGCCGGAAGGACTTCATCAGCAGCGCGTAGTAGGCGATGTGGATGCAGGCCGAGCCGAGCAGATACGGCCATGCCCGCGCCGCCGGCACCGCGGTGAACGGGGTCATCGCCAGCCCGATGAGCATCCCCCCGCCCGCGATCAGCGTGAACCCGACGAGCTTGTCGGTGATCTGGTGCGCGATGGCGTTCCAGCTGGCGTGCGTGACGGCGGCGAGCAGCACGGCCGCCGTGACGAGAGGCGTCACGCGCTGCGCTCGCGGACGTCCACGACGGTGGCACCGGCGTGGGCCACCAGGTCCTCGGGGGCGATGGGGAAGACGGCGTGCGGATTGCCGGCGGCGGCCCAGACGAGGTCATGGCCGAGCAGCGACCGGTCGGCCAGCACCCGGGTCCTCGTACGGTGCCCGAAGGGCGGCACGCCCCCGATGGCGTACCCGGTCGTCTCCCGTACGACATCGGCCTTGGCCCGGGTGACCTTGGCGGCGCCGAGCTCCCGCCGGACGAGTTCGAGGTCGACGCGGGACGCCCCGTCCATGAGCACCAGCACCGGAACCCCGTCCGCGGCGAAGATCAGCGACTTGCAGATCTGGCTCAGCTCGCAGCCGACGGCCGCTGCGGCCTCTTCGGCGGTACGGGTGGCGTCCGGGAAGCGGCGGACCCGCGCGGTGAGTTCATCGAGCCCGAGCGCGCGCAGGGCCTCGGCGAAACGGGGGTGGGCGGCCTGGGAGCCGTCGGTATCGGTGGTCGTCATGCAGGGCACGCTAGCGGTGGGTGTACGGGGCATGCGACCGGGTTGGCCGTGTTCCAAGGATCCCGGGGCCTCCGCCCCCTCCCGTCGTGCAGGATGCTGCGATGAGCCCGTCTCCCGCCGTACGCCCTTACCGCCCCGAGGACCGCGACGCCGTCGAGGACATCTGTGTCCGCACCGCCCACGCGGGCCGGGACAGCCGGCCGCACTACAAGGGCCCCGGTGTCTTCCCGGCCGCCTTCGCGGCGCCGTACGTGCACCTCGAACCGGAGCTGGCCTTCGTGCTGGACGACGGGGTGGGGCAGGCCGTGGGGTAGGTGCTGGGCACCGCCGACACGCCCCGGTTCGTGGCGGACTACCGCGCGAAGTGGCTGCCCCTGGTGGCCGACCGCTACCCGGAGCCCAGCCAGGCGCCGCGCAGCCCCGACGAGGAGATCGTCGCGCTGCTGCACCGCCCCGAGCGGATGCTCGTACCCGAAGTCGCCGACTACCCCGCCCACTTGCACATCGACCTGCTCCCCGACCGGCAGGGGCGCGGGTACGGGCGGGCGCTCATGGAGACCTTCCTGCGCGCCCTGCACGAGCGGGGTGTGGGCGCCGTGCACCTGTCCATGGTGAGCGCCAACAGGCCCGCGCGTGCCTTCTACGACCGTCTCGGCTTCCACGAGATCGCCGTACCCGATCCCGGGCCGGTCACCTATCTCGGCCGGTCCACGGCAGAAGCAGGCCGGTGAGGGCATCCCCCTCACCGGCCTGCTCCTCTCGCGCAGGGTGCGTCAGACGCGGACCAGCTCCCGGTCCTCGTCCGACTCCGCGTCGAAACGAAGCTCCTGCGGAGCAGGGCAGGGAGGGTCGGTTACGTCAAGTGGAGGGCTTGCTGGGGAGTGCTTGCTGGGGAGGGGTCAGGCGGTGGGAACGCCGAGCGCGGGGAGGACCACGGCGTCGATGTACGAAAGGAGGAACGCCTGGGTCGGCGGCAGCTCGTCGAGCATGGTCCGGGCGGCGAACCCGCCGATCATCATGTGCATCATGAACTCGATCGCCGGGTTGTCCTCGCGGACCTCGCCCCGGTCGATCGCCCGCTGCACCAGGCGGCGGAACTCCGCCGTCTCCGGCTCGATGAGATGTTCCCGGAACGCCCTCAGGAGGTCCGGGTTGCCGTGGATGGCCATGGCAAGACCCCGCATGAGCGCGGAGTTCTGCTCCATCGTGCAGTCGTCCGAGCGCATGGTGAGGGCGTGCAGGTCGCCCCTGAGGGACCCGGTGTCGATCTCGTCGAGACCCATACCGCCCGGCTTGGTGTGCCGCACCGCCCTCGCGACCAGCTCGGCCTTGCCGCCCCACTGGCGGTACAGCGTGGCCTTGCTGGAACGGGTGCGCGCGGCGACGGCGTCCATGGTGACGGCGTCGTAGCCGACCTCCCTGAGCAGTTCGAGCACGGCCTCGTACAGCTCGGCCTCACGCTCGGGGGTGATGCGGCTGCGACGCGCGGTCGAAACCTCGGTCATGTCACTCACCCTTTCCGCTCCGGAACTTGGAACGACACTGTTTCGTACGACACGAATGTAGCGCATTCTCCGTCGAAACGAAACGGTTTCGTTCGTGTGTGAGTCACCGGGTCGGCCACCCCGGCCCGTCACAGGTCACCGTCGGCTGATTTCTCATAAGTTGCTCCGGTCCATCCCCCGGAAAAGCATGGGGAGGTGAGCTATCTGCGCCTTCCGCATCTGAGCGGCGACCTGTTGTGCTTCGTCGCCGAGGACGACCTCTGGCTGGCCCCTCTCGACGGCCCCGGCCGCGCCTGGCGCCTGACCGTCGACCGCACCAAGGTCGGCCATCCGCGCTTCTCGCCCGACGGCCGCCACATCGCGTACACGAGCTGGCGCAGTCTCGTGCCCGAGATCCACCTGGTCGACGTGGACGGCGGACCGGGCCGCCGGCTCACGTACTGGGGCTCCGCGGACACCCAGGTCTGCGGCTGGTCCGCGCAGGGCACCATCCTCGCCGTCGCCTCCCACGGCGAGCCCTTCTCGTACTTCACCTGGGCCTACAAGATCCCCACCGACGGCTCCCCCGGCCGCAAGCTCCCCTGGGGCCCGGTCTCCGACATCCAGGTCGCCGACCGCAAGACCCTCCTGCTGACCGGCACCCCGCCGCACGAACCGGCCGCCTGGAAGCGCTACCGGGGCGGCGCCACGGGCCGGCTCTGGCTGCACGGCGAACGCCTGCTCCCCGACCTCGGCGGCCACCTCCACTCCCCCATGTTCGTCGGCGACCGGATCGCCTTCCTCTCCGACCACGAGGGCGTCGGCAACCTCTACTCCTGCGCCCACGACGGATCCGACCTGCGCCGCCACACCGACCACGACGCCTTCTACGCCCGGCACGCCTCCAGCGACGGCACCCGGGTGGTGTACCAGTGCGGGGGCGACCTGTGGATCGTCGACGACCTCTCGGCCGAGGCCCGCAAGCTCGACGTACGGCTGAGCGGTCCGCGCGCGGGACGCCGTCCGTACCAGGTGCCCGCCGCCCAGCACGTGGACGGCATCTCGGTCGACGAGACGGGCCGCGCGAGCGCCGTCGTCGTCCGCGGCAGCCTGTACTGGCTGACCCACCGGGACGGCCCCGCGCGCACGATCACGGACACCCCGGGGGTACGGGTCCGGCTCCCGGAGATGCTCGGTTCCGTCGGCCAGGTCGCGTATGTGACGGACGCGGAGGGCGAGGACGCGGTCGAGATCGCGTACCTGCCGCGGGCGACCGGTGACCGCGCGCCGCGACGGCTGGCCTCGGGCGAGCTGGGCCGGGTCCTGGAACTGGTCTCCGACCCGAGCGGCGAGCGCCTGGCCATCGCCTCGCACGACGGACGCCTCCTCCTCCTCGACGCCGGCGAGGACTCTGGGGGCACCTCCCGGACGGAGTCTGGGGGAGGCGAGGTCACCGAACTCATCCGCTCGGTCAACGGCCCGGTCCGCGACCTCGCCTTCGCCCCGGACGGCTCCTGGCTGACCTGGTCGCATCCGGGCATCGGCCGCTCCCTGCGCCAGATCAAGATGGCCCGTATCTCCCCGAAGGGAGGAGGGGACCGGTTGATCGTCGACGTCACCAACGGCCGCTTCGAGGACGAGAACCCGGTCTTCACGCGGGACGGCCGCTACCTGGCCTTCCTCTCCTGGCGGGGCTTCGACCCGGTGTACGACGTCCACACCGGCGACCTGTCCTTCCCGCTCGGCTGCCGGCCCTACCTGGTCCCCCTGTCCTCGGCGACCCCTTCCCCCTTCGCGCTGAACCCGGAGGGCCGCCCGGCCGCCGGAGGACTGGACCCGGTCGAGGACGAGAGCGGCGACGGCGGGGCCGTGACGGTCGAACTCGAAGGCCTGGAGAGCCGGGTCACCCCCTTCCCGGTCCCCGCCTCCAAGTACTCGGCGCTGCACCCGGTCGCCGGCGGCGGCCTGGTCTGGCTGCGCTGGCCGATCTCGGGCGCCCTCGGCGAGACCTTCGTCAACCCGGACGACACCTCCGAGCGCCCCACCCTCGAACACTTCGCCATCGGCAAGGCGAAGAAGACCGAACTCGTCGAGCACCTCGACTGGTTCGCGGTCAGCGGCGACGGCTCCCGGCTGGTCCTCGTCGACGAGGGCGACCTGCGCGCGACCCCCGCCACCGAGTCCGGTGACAGCGACTCGACCGTCTGGATCGACCTGCGCCGCATCCTCCACGAGGTCGCCCCTGCCGCCGAGTGGCGCCAGGCCTACGAGGAGGCGGGCCGGCTGATCCGGGCGTACTTCTGGGACCCGGGGATGTGCGGCATCGACTGGGACGCGGTCCTCGACCAGTACCGCCCGCTGCTCGAACGGGTCGCCTCCCCCGACGAGTTCGCCGACCTCCTGCGCGAGGTCCTCGGCGAACTGGGCACCTCCCACGCCTACGTCACCGCCGCCCGCCGCAACGAGGGGCCCCCGCACTACCAGCGCCGCCAGGGCCTGCTGGGCGCCAACTTCGAGCTCAGGGACGGCGGCTGGACGGTCCGGCGGATCCTGCCCGGCGACTCCTCGGACTCCAAGGCCCGCTCCCCGCTGGCCGGCACCGGCATCCGCGAGGGCGCGGTCCTCACCCACGTGGACGGCCGCCCGGTCGACGAGCTCGCGGGCCCCTATCCCCTGCTGGCGGCGGCGGGCGGTACCACCGTGGAGCTGACCTTCACCCCGGCGGAGGGCGAGGGCCGCTCCCGCCGGGTGGCGGTGGTCCCCCTTGTCGACGAGCGACCGCTCCGCTACCAGGACTGGGTGGCCAAACGCCGTGCCGTCGTACGGGAGTTGAGCGGTGGCCGCTGCGGCTATCTGCACATCCCCGACATGGGCGGCTCGGGCTGGGCCCAGTTCAACCGGGACCTGCGCATGGAGGTCTCCCGCCCCGCGCTCCTCGTCGACGTGCGCGGCAACGCGGGCGGCCACATCAGCGAGCTGGTCGTGGAGAAACTCACCCGCAAAATCCTCGGCTGGGACCTGACGAGAAACGCCCAGCCGGTGTCGTACGCCTCGAACGCCCCGCGCGGGCCGGTGGTGGCCCTGGCCGACGAGGCGACCTCCTCGGACGGCGACATGATCACGGCGGCGTTCAAACTGCTGAAGCTCGGCCCGGTGGTGGGCCAGCGCACCTGGGGCGGAGTGGTCGGCATGACCGGCCGCCACCAGCTCGGGGACGGCACGGTGATCACGGTTCCGATGAACGCGGCCTGGTTCGACGCGTACGGCTGGTCGATCGAGAACCAGGGCGTCACCCCGGACCTGGAGATCCTGCGCACCCCCCTGGACTGGGCGGAGGGCCGCCACGCCCAACTGGACGACGCGGTACAGCTCGCGCTGGACCTGCTGGAGACGAACCCTCCGGCGTCGCCGCCGGACTACCGGGACGTGCCGGACCGGTCGAGGCCGAAGTTGCCGCCAAGATCTTGAGAAGGGGCGCGGGGAACCGTGCGAGAAGCCACACCGGCCCGCACCCGACAACGCACAGGGTGCCCTCCCCAGAAACGAGAGGGCACCCTGCACTTCGAGCAGTGACTACATGTCGTAGTCGGGGTCGAGCCGCTCCTGCTCCTCGCGCTGGAGCCGCTCGGCCTCCTCGTCACGCATACGGTCGCGGTCCGGGCCCTGGCCCTGACCCTGACGACCGCGCTGGGCCTGCTCCCGGCCCTCCTGGGCCTTCTGCTTGGCCTGCTGCTGCCACTGCTCGGACTTGTCCTGGAACTGGTCCTTCATACCCATGTGGGTTCACTCCCGTGGGGGTGAGGGGAAGAGCCCCGGTCTGGGGCCTCGACCAGATTCACACGCCCGGACAAAGAACGCATTTCGATCAACTACGGTGCGTAGCGCGCGCTTCCTCATCTGCCGCCCCACCTGCACCGACGAGTCCCACCCGCATGCCCTCCAACCGCTGTCCGAACCGCCGCATCTCCCGCTGCCCGACGGTCCCGATGAGCCCTGGCAGGTACCCGCGCATCCCCTGCATCCCGCGCAGCCACCCCTGCCCGTACACATGGCTCGACCGCCGCTCGATCCCGGCCACGATCCGCTCGACGGCCGGCCCCAGCGGATAGGTCTTGTTCGCCGGCCACGGCAGCCGCTGCCTGAGCTCGCGCATGACCTCGTCCTGGTCGGCGCCCCGCACCATGTCCGTGTCGGTCCACGACAGATACCCGACCCCGACCCGCACGCCCCGGTGCCCGACCTCGGCCCGCAGACTGTGCGCGAACGCCTCCACACCGGACTTGGACGCGCAGTACGCGGTCATCATCGGCGCCGGGGTGATCGCGGCGAGGGAGGCGATCTGGAGCAGGTACCCGCGGCTCTCCATCAGCACCGGCAGGAACGCCCGTGCGGTGACGGCCGATCCGATGAGGTTGACCTCGATCACCCGCCGCCACGCCTCCGGATCGGAGTCTACGAAGGGCCCGCCGGTCGCGACCCCGGCGTTGGCGACCACGATGTCGACCTTCCCGAACCGCGCCTTGACCTCCTGCGCGACCCGGGCCATCGCCGCGTGGTCGGTGACGTCGGCGTACCAGTGGTCGCTGTCGCCGTGCAGCCGCCCGGAGAGCTCCTTGAGCGCGTCCGGCTCCAGGCCGACCAGCGCGACCTTCGCCCCGCGCGCCGACAGCTTGCGGGCGAGCAGCTCGCCCACGCCCCGCGCGGCCCCCGTGACGACCGCGACCTGTCCTTCGAGTCCGACCCTGCTCATGCGCCCTCCTTGACCTGGACGTACGTGGTTACGAGTTCCCGGATCCGCGCGCTGACCAGCTCGGGCGCCTCGACCGGTGTCATGTGGCCGAGGCCGGGCAGCTCGGTCACCCCGAGGCAGTTGGGCAGCGCGGCGGCCAACTGGTGTGCGTGCACGGGCGGGGTGAGCCGGTCGGCCGTACCGACGACGACGGCCGTCGGCACGGTGAGCCGCCGTACACCGTGATCCAGATCGAGCAGATCGAGGACCTGCGACCAGGCGTACCGCACCTTGCGCGGACAGGCGTGCACGATCCGCGCGCACACCTCCACCATGTGCGGGGCCGAACCGGGGCCCATCGTCCCGTACTTGAGGATGCGCAGGGCCAGCGGCGTGACCGGCCCGAGCGGCGCCCGCGCCCCGAGCACATGCCGGGTCAGCCAGGTGCGCAGCCGTCCGGCCCGGATCGGTACCACGGTCGACTCGGCGACCAGCCGCGACGAACCGGTGCTGCACAGCAGGACGGCGGCCGCGTGCGCGCGGAACGCGGGGCGCTCTGCGGCGGCCATGACGGTCATCCCACCCATGGAGTGACCGGCGATCACCGCCTTCTCACCCGGCCCGAGGGTCGCCTCCAGCACGGCTACGAGGTCGTCGGCGAGGCCGTCCGCACTGCACGCGGGACTTGCCGGACTGCGTCCGTGGCCGCGCTGGTCGTACGCGACGACCCGGTGGTCCACGGCGAGTTCACGGATCTGGGCGGCCCAGAAGGCGGTCGAACAGGTCCAGCCGTGGGCGAGGACGACAGGAGGCGCGCCCTCGGGCCCGTGCACCTCCACGTGCAGGCGGGCGCCGTCGGCGGAGAGCACGGTGAGTTCACGCGCCGGGACGGGCGGCGCGTACGGCCCGGAGACGACCGGGGTCGGTCGGCTCATACGGCGGCCTCCGTGCTCTCGTCCGTGACCGCGTTCGCCGGCGCGGAGGGCCGCAGTACCTCGTACTCGGCGAGGTCCACCCGCCGGGTCGCCCGCCGGAACTCGGTCGTCGTACCGGGCCAGATCGTGCTGTTGCGGCCGTTCGCGTCCAGGTACCAGCTGGTGCAGCCGCCGGTGTTCCACACTGTGCGCTTCATGCGCTCCTGCACCCGGTGGTTCCAGGCCGCCACGGCGGCGGGACGCGCGTCGAGGGCCGCACGTCCCCCGAGGACGTCGAGTTGCCGTACGAAGTCGGCGAGGTAGTTCAGCTGGGACTCGATCATGAGGATCATCGAGGAGTTCCCGAGGCCGGTGTTGGGCCCGATGACGGACATCCAGTTGGGGAAACCGGCCGCTGAGGCACCCCGCAGCGCCTCCATCCCGCCCTTCCACGCCTCGGCGAGCGTCCGCCCGTCCGCGCCGACGACCCGGTCGGCGATCGGCATGTCGGTGACGTGGAAACCCGTACCGAAGACGATCGCGTCGACCTGCGCCTCGGTACCGTCGGCGGCGACGAGTGTCGACCCCTCGACGCGGCTGAGCCCGCTCGCGACCACGTCCACGTTGGGCTGGGCGAGCGCCGGGTAGTACGTGCTGCTCAGCAGGATCCGCTTGCAGCCGATGCGGTAGTCGGGGGTGAGCTTGGCGCGCAGCGCCGGGTCCTTGATGGCGCGGGCCATGTTCCGCTTGGCCAACTGCTCCACGGCGCCGAGCTCGCCCGGGCGCTTGGTGAACGCCTGGACCTGCAACTCCCTGATGCCCCAGAGCAGTCCGCGCCTCACCTGGGCGGTGAAGGGCAGCAGGCGGTGCAGCCGGCGCTCGGCACCGCTGATCGCCCGGTCCATGCGGGGCATCACCCAGGGCGGGGTGCGCTGGAACAGGGTGACGTTGCGGGCGAGCGGCTGGATGGCCGGCACGATCTGGATGGCCGAGGCGCCCGTGCCCACCATGGCGACCCGCTTGCCGCGCAGGTCGTAGTCGTGGTCCCAGCGGGCGGAGTGGAAGACCTTGCCCGGGAAGGAGTCCAGCCCCGGGATGTCGGGGACCTTGGGATCGGACAGCGGCCCGGTGGCGGAGACGACGAGGTCGGCCGACAGCCGGCCGCTGGCGGTCTCGATGTCCCACCGCAGCTTCTCGCCGTCCCAGGTCATCCGCTTCACCTCGGAGTTGAGGCGGATGTGCGGGCGCAGCCGGAAGACGTCCGTCACGTGCTCCAGGTAGGCGCGGATGTGCTGCTGCCCGGAGAAGGTGCGCGGCCAGTCGGGATGGGGCGCGAAGGAGAACGAGTACAGATGGGACGGCACATCGCAGGCACATCCCGGATAGCTGTTGTCCCGCCAGGTACCGCCCACACTGTCGGCCCGCTCCAGCACGACGAAGTCGGTGACACCCTCCCGCCGCAGCCGTACGGCGGCCCCCAGCCCCCCGAACCCGGTTCCGACCACCGCCACCCGCACATGCTCGTGTTCGGCCATGCCGATGCCTTCCCTGCCCGACTCTGCCAGTGAACACTGGCGCAATGGGAGGTTAGAGCAGCTTCGTACCGATGGGTAGGGGTGGGGGGCAACAAGTTACCGGCAGTACGACATAGGGTGCGGGCGTGGCAGAAGACGGAGGACGACGCGAATACCGCATGGAGGAACTGGCCCGCCTGGCCGGCATCACCGTGCGCACCCTGCGCTTCTACCGCGAACGCAAGCTCATCCCGCCCCCGCGCCGCGAGGGCCGTATCGCCTGGTACGACGACCACCACCTGGCCCGTCTGCGCACGATCGCGACACTCCTGGAGCGCGGCCACACCCTCACCGGCATCGCGGAACTGGCGGAAGCCCTCGACCACGGCCGCGACGTCGCCGACGTCCTGGGTGTGACGCCTCCCACGGAGGAGGAGCCGGTCCGTCTCACCCCCGAGGAACTCGCCGCCCGCTTCGAAGGCGAGGTCACCCCCGAGAACCTCGCCGCCGCGATGGACCTCGGCTACCTCGGCACCGACGGCGACGAGATCGTCCACATCAGCCGCCGCCTCCTGGACGTCTCCTCCGAACTGGTCCGCGAGGGCATCCCGCTCGGAGAGGTCCTGGCGGCGGGCAAACGCGTCCGCGAGCACGTGGACGACCTGGCGGAGATGTTCGCCGAACTGGTCCTGCGCCACGCGACCGAGGACGACCTCCAGCGCCTGCGCCCGCTGGCCCGGAGCGTGGTGGAGGCGGAACTGTCACTGGCGCTGGACCGGCGGTTGCGGAAGCGGGACTAGAGGTCTGGTACCAGTCCGGGACTAAAGGTCGTAGACAACCGTCACGGGCGCGTGGTCCGACCAGCGCTCGGCGTGCGTGGCCGCGCGCTCCACGAACCCCTTGACCGCCTTGGCGGCGAGGCCCGGCGTGGAGAAGTGGTAGTCGATGCGCCAGCCTGTGTTGCGGTCGAAGGCCTGCCCCCGGTAGGACCACCACGAGTACGGCCCCTCCACATCCGGATGCAGCGACCGTACGACGTCGACGTACCCCCCGTCCTCGGCGTCGAGGACCCGGCTCAGCCAGGCACGCTCCTCCGGCAGGAAGCCTGAACTCTTCTGGTTGGCACGCCAGTTCTTGAGGTCGGCCTGCTGGTGGGCGATGTTCCAGTCGCCGCAGACAACGACTTCGCGACCGTCGGCGGCGGCGCGCTCGCGCAGTCCCTTCAGGTAGACGAGGAACTCGTCCATGAAGCGGACCTTCTCGTCCTGCCGCGCGGTACCGACCTCTCCGGAGGGCAGGTAGAGGGAGGCGACCGTCACACCCGGCAGGTCGGCCTCGACATAGCGCCCGCTGGTGTCGAACTCGGCCGACCCGAAGCCGATCCGGACGCGGTCCGGCTCACGGCGGGTGTAGAGGGAGACACCGGCCCGGCCCTTCGCGGCGGCTGGCGCGTGCACAACGTGCCAGCCCTCGGGAGCACGGACGCTCTCCGGCAGCTGCTGCGGCTCGGCGCGCACCTCCTGCAGGCAGAGCACGTCGGCGGAGGTGTCCGCGAGCCACTCCACGAAGCCCTTCTTCGCGGCGGCGCGCAGTCCGTTCACATTGGCGGAGGTCACAGTGAGCACCCCGGCACGATACCGGCACACTGGAGGGCATGATGATCCGCCGTGTCCCCTTCGACCACCCCGACGCCGTGAAGCTGAACGACCAGGTCCAGGCCGAGTACCAGGTCCGCTACGGCGACGGCGGCGACGCCACCGAGCTGGCCCCCTCGGACTTCGAGCACCCGCACGGCGTGTATCTGATCGCGTACGACGAAAGGGACAGCCCCGTCGCCACGGGCGGCTGGCGCGCCCAGGACACCAACGGCGAGGGCAACCTGGACGGCGACGCCGAGCTCAAGCGCATGTACGTGATCGAGCAGATGCGCGGCCGGGGTCTCGCCCGCCGCATGCTCACCGCCCTGGAGGACCACGCCCGCGCGGCCGGCCGCCGCCGCATGGTCCTGGAGACCGGCACCAAGCAGCCGGAGGCCATCGCCCTGTACACGTCCAGCGGCTACGAACCCTGCGTGAAGTTCGGCTACTACCGCCACTACGAGGACAGCCGCTGCTACGCGAAGGCGCTGTGAGAGGGCCGTACACATGACAGAAGACCCGCTCCTGAATCAGGAGCGGGTCTTCATGATGCGTGGACCTGAGGGGATTTGAACCCCTGGCCCCCTCGATGCGAACGAGGTGCGCTACCGGACTGCGCCACAGGCCCTTGCAACGAGTGAAACTCTAGCATCCCCGTCCGGGTGCTTGGAAATCCGTTCCGGGCTGGTCAGGGACGGGCTCTCACGAGGGTGGATCCCGTCCCGTGCGTCACTCGTTGGCCGCGCGCGGCCGGTCGCCTTCCTCGTACTGGTCGAAGAGCGGGGTGCGGCCGCGTTCGCGTGCCCGGCGGGCGGAGGCGGCGCGGCGGGCGTCGGTGCGTCCGTCCGCCGTGGGCTTGTCCTCCGCGTCGGCGGCCGGGTCCTCCGATCCCCCGTCCTCCGCGACAGGCACCGTCTCCTGGCCGGACTGCTCGGGGGCCACGGCGCTGGACCGGGCCGAACTCCACGCGTCCGGCGCGCCGAGGTCCACGTCCGAGGTGGCCCGCGGGGCGACCGGCGCGGTCACGTACGTCGGCAGCGGCACCGGGACCGGGTCCCAGCTGTCCCCGTGTCCCGGTCGGCGCTGCCGTTCGCGCTGCTGGTCGACCCACTCGGCGTGGTCGGTCTGCTCGACGAGGGCGCGTCGGTCGGCGGCGAGCGCGGAGAGCCCGGGATCGGTCTCCGCCCCTCGTCCCTCGTCCGGTTCGTCGGCGTCCACGCCGGTGCTCACGGACGCGCGCCGGCGCGGCTGGCGGGCCCGCTCGCGCAGGTGCTGAGCGGCGGCCTCGGCCCGGCGCCGGTCCATCTGGTAGGCGAAGCGGCGGCGTTCCTGGGAGCGCAGGTACGCGATGTACGCGCTGAGCATCACCGCGGGGACGCCCGGTGCCCACAGGAAGGCGAGTCCTCCGACGGCGGCGACGATCGCTCCGAGCGTGAAGGCGAGGAAGAGCATCACCGTGGTACGCCGTCGGCGCGCGAGTACCTTCGTGCGCCGGGCGCGCGCCGCGGCCGCTTCCGCGGCGGCCGTGCGCCGGGCGGCGGACGCGGGTGTCTGCTTCCGCGTCGGGGCGCCGCCGTGTTCGGGCGCCGACGCGTTCGCTTTCTCGCGCGCCGGGTCGCCGTGCCCTGCTTCCCGCTCGACTTCCCGCGCGTGCTCGCGCGTCACCTCCCGGCGTTCCGAAGCCGGAGGCTGGACCGTCGCCTGGGTCTGCGGACGGGTCGGAGGCATGGCGAAGGCCCGGACGTCCACCGACTCGGTGACGACATCCGGTTCGTCGGCGCCGTGCTCCCCCTCGTCGGTGGAGCGCGCGCGCAGGTCCTTGGCGTACCGACGCTCCATGCCCGCCCTTCCGGAGAGCAACCGGATGGCGGTGCTGAAGCGTTCCGTCGGACGGGCCTCGTTCAGCTCGTCCTGCCTACGGAGCCACATCGGCACCAAGTAGGCGGCCCAGGCCCCGACAATGACTGCGTAGATGAGGCCGCTGCTGCTCACGCCTCACACGGTAGAGGGGTTTGCGTGAGGCCATCTGCCAATTGCGCCGGTGTGTCGCACGATCTGGCTGATATTTCGAGCTTTTTTTGTGACCGATCCGATCAGCAGGCCGCCTCAGTCGCGAATTCAATGCCCTGAGACGGTCATGCACCGATCATTTTCGAACACTTATTCAATTTCTGTGTTTCCCGGGGTCCGCCGGACCGCTATGCGGGATTGTCGTGCGGCGTACTGCGGGAGCGTGCCCGCTGCCAGCGCCTGAGCAACCCTTCGGGCACCTCTTCCGCGGTGAGCGCGAACACGAGATGGTCCCGCCAGGCCCCGTCGATGTGGAGATAGCGCGGCCGCAGCCCCTCCTCGCGGAATCCGAGTTTCTCCACGACCCGTCGGCTGGGGACGTTCTCGGGCCGAATGCAGACCTCGATGCGGTGCAGACCAACGGTGCGGAAACAGTGGTCCACGACAAGCGCCACGGCGGTCGGCATCACCCCGCGCCCGGCCACCGACTGGTCCACCCAGTAACCGACGTGCCCCGAGCACATCGACCCCCAGGTGATCCCGGCGACCGTCAACTGCCCGACCAGCTGGCCCCGGTACTCGATGACGAACGGCAGCATCCGCCCCGCGTTCGCCTCGGACCTCAGGTGCCGGACCATCTGGCGGTAGGTCGGCCGGTGCGCGATCGGGCCGCTCGGGGTGGGCGGCGGGATGGTCGCCTCCCAGGGGCGCAGCCAGTCCCGGTTGCGCCGGTTCACCTCGCGCCAGACCCGCTGGTCGCGCATCTTTATCGGCCTCAGGACGACATCGCCGTCCGCCAGTACGGCGGGCCAGGACGGGCTGTTCAGCTCGCACCCCCACTGCCGGCGCCGGGTCTTTGGTGGTCGCCGCCGCGGATCTGGTCGACGGCGTGGATCAACAGGGACTCCAGGACGGCCAGTCCGTCCTTCACCCCGCCACTGGAACCCGGCAGGTTGACGATCAGCGTGTGTCCCGCCACCCCGGCCAGGCCCCGGGAGAGCGCGGCGGTCGGCACCTTCTCGCGTCCGAACGCCCGGATGGCCTCCGCGATGCCCGGGACCTCGTACTCGATCACCTCGCGGGTCGCCTCGGGGGTGCGGTCGGTGGGCGAGATGCCGGTGCCGCCGGTGGTGACGACGACGTCGTAGCCGGCGGCGACGCCCGCACGCAGGGCGTCGCGGACCGGGTCGCCGTCCGGGACGACCTGCGGTCCCTCGACGGTGAAGCCGAAACCGCCCAGTCCCTCGGCGATCAGCGGGCCGCCCTTGTCCTCGTAGACCCCGGCGGCGGCCCGGTTGGAGGCGGTGATCACAAGAGCGCGATACGTCATGTCCGGCTCCAGTCGCCCGACTTGCCGCCCGTCTTCTCCTCGACCCGTACGTCCGTGATGACCGCTCCCTTGTCGACCGCCTTGACCATGTCGATCACGGTGAGCGCGGCGACGGAGACCGCGGTGAGGGCTTCCATCTCGACGCCCGTGCGGTCCGTCGTCCTCACGGTGGCCAGGATCTCCACGGCGTCGTCCGCGACCGACAGATCCAGTGTCACACCGGACACCGACAACGGGTGGCACAGCGGAATCAGGTCGGGGGTGCGCTTGGCGCCCATGATGCCCGCGATCCGCGCGGTGGCCAGGGCGTCGCCCTTGGGGACGCCCTCCCCGCGCAGCAGCTCGATCACCCGGGGCGATACGAGGACGCGTCCACTCGCGCGCGCGGTGCGCGCGGTGACGTCCTTGCCGGAGACATCGACCATGCGGGCGGCCCCCGCTTCGTCGATGTGTGTCAGTCGGTCCTGCGTACTCATGGTTGTGCGGCGCTCCCGGTCCGGCCTGTTGTGCGCGACACGGTACCGCCAACCAGGGGTGCTCAGCCGAGCAGGACCACTTCGACCTCGGTACCGGGCTCGACGGACTCCACGTCCTCCGGTACGACGATCAGCGCGTCCGCCTGCGCGAGGGCGGCCACCAGGTGGGAGCCGGCGCCGCCGACCGGGCTGACCGAGCCGTCGGTGTACGTACCGCGCAGGAACTGCCGGCGGCCCTTGGGCGAGGTCAGCGCCTTCTTCGCGGTCAGGGTGGCCCTGGTCCGCGGCCGGTGGACGTCGTCGAGGCCCATGAGGGTGCGGATCGCGGGGCGGACGAACAGTTCGAAGGAGACGTACGACGACACCGGGTTGCCGGGCAGGGCGAGCAGCGGGGTGTGGTCGGGGCCGATGGTGCCGAAGCCCTGGGGCTTGCCGGGCTGCATGGCGAGCTTGCGGAAGTCGACGCCGCTGCCGGGCTCGTCCTCGTCACCGACGGAGGACAGGGCCTCCTTGACGACGTCGTACGCCCCGACGCTGACCCCGCCCGTGGTGACCACGAGGTCGGCGCGGACGAGCTGGTCCTCGATGGTGGAGCGCAGGGTCTCGGCGTCGTCGGCGACGGCGCCCACCCGGTAGGCGATGGCGCCGGCGTCCCGGGCGGCCGCGGTGAGGGCGAAGCTGTTGGAGTCGTAGATCTGGCCGGTGCCGAGGCTCTCATCGGGCTGGACGAGTTCGCTGCCGGTGGACATGACGACCACGCGCGGGCGCGGACGTACGCGGATGGTGCCGCGGCCGATGGCGGCGAGCAGGGCGATCTGCGGAGGGCCGAGGACGGTGCCGGCGTCCAGGGCGCGGTCGCCGGCCCGGACGTCGCTGCCCTGGGCGCGCACGTGCGCGCGTGCCTCGGCGGGCCGGTACACGTGAACGTGGCCCTCGGCGCCCTCGGGGGCGAGACTGCGGGCGCGCATTCCGCTGACCGGGCCCTCGCCGAGGCCTCCGTCGGTCCATTCGACGGGGACGACGGTCTCGGCGCCGGGCGGCAGCGGGGCGCCGGTCATGATGCGGGCGGCCTGCCCGGGGCCGACGTGCAGCAGCTCGGCCTGGCCTGCCGCCACGTCCCCGACGACGTCGAGGACGGCCGGGAACTCCTCGCTCGCGCCCGCCACGTCCGCGACCCGTACCGCGTACCCGTCCATGGAGCTGTTGTCGAACGGGGGCAGGGACACCGGGACCGTGACGTCCTCGACCAGGACGCAGCCCTGGGCGTCGAGCAGTTGCAGCTCGATGGGTTCGAGGGGCCGGACGGTCGCGAGGATGTCCTCCAGGTGTCCGTCCACCGACCAGAGGTGGTCCTGGTCGGCGGGGCGGGGCGCGGCGCTGCTCAAGTGCCTACATCTCCTCGGCTACGTAACTGCGAAGCCAGGTCCGGAAGTCCGGGCCCAGGTCTTCACGTTCGCATGCGAGTCTGACAATGGCACGCAGATAGTCGCCGCGGTCGCCGGTGTCATAGCGGCGGCCCTTGAAGACGACGCCGTGCACGGGGCCGCCGACCTTCTCGTCCTGTGCGAGCTGCTGGAGGGCGTCGGTGAGCTGGATCTCGTTGCCCCGGCCCGGCTCGGTCTTGCGGAGTACGTCGAAGATGCGCGGGTCGAGGACGTAGCGGCCGATGACCGCGTAGTTCGACGGGGCGTCGGCGGCGTCCGGCTTCTCGACGAGGCCGCTGACCCTGACGACGTCGCCGTCCTCGGTCTCCTCGACGACGGCACAGCCGTAGAGGTGGATCTGCTCGGGCGCGACCTCCATGAGCGCGATGACGCTGCCGCCGTGCTGCTCCTGGACCTCGATCATCCGCTTGAGCAGGGGATCGCGGGCGTCGATCAGGTCGTCACCGAGGAGGACGGCGAAGGGCTCGTGGCCCACGTGGGGGGCCGCGCACAGGACCGCGTGGCCGAGGCCGCGGGGGTCGCCCTGGCGCACGTAGTGCATGGTGGCGAGGTCGCTGGACTCCTGGACCTTGGCGAGCCGACTCGCATCGCCCTTCTTCTGGAGGGCGGACTCGAGCTCGTAGTTGCGGTCGAAGTGGTCCTCCAGGGGGCGCTTGTTGCGTCCCGTGATCATGAGGACGTCGTCGAGGCCCGCCGAGACGGCCTCCTCGACCACGTACTGGATCGCCGGCTTGTCGACCACCGGCAGCATCTCCTTGGGAGTGGCCTTGGTGGCCGGCAGGAAGCGGGTGCCGAGCCCTGCTGCCGGAATGACAGCCTTGCTGATCCGAGGGTGCGACTGAGTCATGTCCGCACCCTATCCGGTGCCTTTGCGTGGAATCTGGGGCTCCGGTTAATAAGCTCTTATATGAGCGTATTGAAAGGGTACGGGTGCAGACTTTGAGTCATGTCGGACGTCCCGCCGAGCCTGACAAGCGAACGTTGCGTCGAGCGTACCTGGCGGTGAGGAACAGGTTGACGGCCGATGACGTGCGGGAAGCCGCTTCCGCGCTGGCCGGCCGGGCCCTTGGGCTGCCCGAGCTGGCGCGTGCGCGCACGGTGGCGGCGTACGTCTCCGTGGGGAGCGAGCCCGGCACGCTCGCGCTCCTGGACGCGCTGCGCGAGCGGGGCGTGCGGGTCCTGCTCCCGGCGCTGCTGCCGGACAACGACCTGGACTGGGGCGCCTACACCGGCGAGGGCTCTCTCGCGCGCGTCCAACACGGCGGAAAGATGTCCCTCTTCGAGCCCTCCGGCGAGCGTCTGGGCCCGGACGCCGTGACCGGTGCCGACGTGGTGCTGCTGCCCGGCCTCGCGGTGGACGGGCGCGGGATGCGCCTGGGGCGCGGCGGGGGGTCGTACGACCGAGTGCTCGCGCGCCTGGAGCGCGCGGGCGCACGACCGGCGCTGGTGGTGCTCCTGTACGACTCCGAGGTCGTCGCGCATGTCCCGGAGGAGACCCACGACCGCCCGGTGCACGCGGTGGTGACGCCGGCGGGCGTGCGCCGCTTCCAGGACCCGGAATGGTGAAGGGCCCCTCCACGCGCGCGTGGAGGGGCCCTTCACCGGCCTTACGGCTTCAGCACCAGGCTGTCGGTCGTGCTCTTGTCGACGGCGTCGTCCGAGAAGGACCAGTCCAGCAGCTCGCCCTTGACCCACTTGCCGGTCTGGTCGGTGTAGTGCGCGCTGTAGGCGTGCCCGGAGGCGCCGGTGAGGTTGATCCACTTCGACTTGTCGAGGTCGCCGAGGTTGACCACCATGCGCATCGACGGGACCCAGACGACGCCGTAGCCGCCTGCGGCGTTCCAGCCGGTCGCGTTGACCGTCGCCTCGCCGCCGCTGAGCTTCCAGGGGCCGCGGTTGAGCATGTACTGGAGGAAGCCGGGGCCCTCGATGCCCAGCGTCTGGTTCTTCAGGAACAGGCGGTGCAGCCGGCCCCAGCTCCAGGTGTCGATGTCCTTGCCGAGCTTGGCGGTCAGCTCCCAGCGGGCGTCGATCATGGCGCGCTTGAAGAGCTCGTCGCGGTTGGTGGCCGCGGGGCGGTCACCGACGCCCTTGGGGGTCTTCCACCAGTCGCTGTTCTCGTCGTCCATGAGCTTGCGCACGACCTCGAACCAGCGGTCGCCGCCGTCGGGCTGCGCCTGGTCGGCGTCGCGCTGACCGCACTCGCGGACCTTGTCCGCCTCGTCCGCCGGCCCGATGGTGTTGACCGGGTTCACCCACAGGCACTGGCCCTTGACCCGCAGCTCCTTGGGCAGCTTGTTGCCGAAGGCGAGCTTGAGGATGTTGCGCCACACGGCGTTGAAGTAGGCGGCCGCGGCCGAGTCGGCGTCCTGGGTGTAGTCCCAGCCCTCCAGGAGCTCCTGCGCCTGACGGACGTCCTTGTCCTCGACGTCGATCTTCAGCAGCTTGGGCACCAGCAGCTTGGCGATCTCGCTGCTGTTGTCGAGCTGCATCTGGCGCATGTCGTCGGTGGAGATCTTTCCGCCGCCCTTGATCTTCTGCTCGATCAGGTCGGTGATGCGCTGGCTGCGGGTGCCGTAGCCCCAGTCCGTGGTGAGCGTGTAGGGGTACTTGTCCTTGTCGACCACGGCCTGGTTGGCGGTGACGATGTAGCCGCGCTCCGGGTTGTACTCGTAGGGCAGCTCGTCCTGCTCGATGTACTTGCCGGTCCAGGCGTACTTGGGGTCCCAGCCCGGGGCCGGGATGGCGCCGGTGTCGCCCTTGGCGCGGATCGGGATGCGGCCGGGCAGCGTATAGCCGATGTTCTCGGAGTCGGCGTACACGAGATTCTGCGAGGGCACGTCGAACAGGGCCGCCGCCTCGCGGAACTCGCTCCAGTCCGACGCCTTGTCCATCGCGAACACTGCGTCCATGGAGGTGCCGGGGTCGAGCGCGGTCCAGCGCAGGGCGACGCCGTAGCCGTCGCCGCGGTCGGGGGCCGCGTTGTCGACGGTGGCCTTCTTGCCGACCTTCACCAGTTCGTTGTAGCGGTCGGAGAGCAGCGGGCCGTTGTTCGTCTCACGGACGACGATCTTCTTGGACGTGCCGCCGGCGACCTTGATGGTCTCCTCGCGCGTGGTGAAGGGCTTGGTCGTGCCGTCGTAGAGGTAGCCGTCGCCGGAGAGCTTCTCCAGGTAGAGGTCGGTGACGTCGACCCCGGAGTTCGTCATGCCCCAGGCGATCTTCGCGTTGTGGCCGATGACCACGCCGGGCATGCCCGCGAAGGTGTAGCCGGAGACGTCGTACTGGCACTTGCTGGAGACGGTCCGGCAGTGCAGGCCCATCTGGTACCAGACGGACGGCAGCGCGGCGGAGAGGTGCGGGTCGTTGGCGAGCAGGGGCTTGCCGGTGATGGTGTGCGAGCCCGCGACGACCCAGGAGTTGGAGCCGATGCCCTGGCCGTTGACGCCGACGGCGGTGGGAACGTCGTCCAGGACGTTGTAGAGGCCCGAGAGCTGGCTCTGCAGGGCCGAGGCGGTCGAGGCCGACGTGCCCGTCGCGGTGCCGCTCGTGGACGTTCCGGTGCCGCTCGTGGAGGTGCCGGTGCCGCCGGAGGAGGTGCCGGTGCCGGACAGGCCGTTCTCCTGCGAGCTGCCGTTCTGCTCGAAGGTCTGGGTCAGTTCGTTGTACTGGCCCTCCTGCACGATCGCCTGGTTGCGGCTGTACGGGTACTCCGGGTACAGGTCGGCGATCTGCTTCGGGCCGAGGCGGCTGGTCATCAGGGCGCGGTCGATCTCGTCCTGCATGTTGCCGCGCAGGTCCCAGGCCATCGCCTTCAGCCACGCCACCGAGTCGACCGGGGTCCACTTCTCGGGCTTGTAGTCGTTCTTGAAGCCGAGCGCCGCGTACTCCAGGGAGATCGCCTCGCCGCTCTTGCCCTGCAGGTAGGCGTTGACTCCCTTGGCGTAGGCCTGGAGATACTTCTTGGTGGAGGCCGACAGCTTGGTGTCGTACTCCTTCTTCGCCACCCGGTCCCAGCCCAGCGTGCGCAGGAACTCGTCGTCGTCGACCTGGCCCTTGCCGAACATCTCCGACAGGCGCCCGGAGGTCATGTGCCGGCGTACGTCCATCTCGTAGAACCGGTCCTGCGCCTGGACGTAGCCCTGGGCCATGAACAGGTCCGCGTCGGAGGAGGCGTAGATCTGCGGGATGCCGTAATTGTCGCGCTTGACGTCCACGGGGCCCGACAGGCCCTCGAGTTCGATCGAGCCCTTGGTCTGCGGGAAGGAGGCGCGGACGGTGCTCACCGACCAGTACCCGCCGTAGGCGACAGCGCCGACGAGGGCCAGTACGAGCACGAGAACGATCAGGCGGGCTCTGCGCCCCTTCTTCCTGCCGGACTTGCCGGGCTGCTGACCCGATGAGGCGGTGGTGGTGGGGGGCATCGCTGTCCTTGCTGTCCTAACGCGAGCGGCAGGGCGGGCTGTGCTTTTGACGGGGAGCCTGTGACGCAGGCTCTGCGCGCTGGAGCAACCATAGGCGCAGGGCTCAGGCGGACTTGACGCGGAGTAGGGAACGAACGCGGACGAGCGTTCGATCTCGCCTCGCGGAGCGTCAAGAAATCGTCAAGAGTTAGGTAAGGTAACGAAGTACTTGGATGTGGAGCCTCACCGCTTCGTGTCCTATGTACGTGACTCACGCGCGCGTGATGCGGGTGAGCCAGGGAAGGGAACGGCCGCTGACTGTCCACCATCTCAACCAGCTCCTGCTCGTCTGCTCGCTCGTCCTGCTCGTCGCCGTGGCCGCGGTCCGGATCTCCTCGCGCAGCGGGCTCCCCAGCCTGCTCGTGTACCTGGGGATCGGCATCGCCATGGGCCAGGACGGCATCGGCGACATCCACTTCGACAACGCCGAGCTGACCCAGGTCATCGGGTACGCGGCCCTGGTCGTGATCCTGGCCGAGGGCGGGCTCGGCACGAAGTGGAAGGAGATCAAGCCGGCCCTGCCGGCCGCCACCGCGCTGGCGCTGGTCGGGGTCGCGGTGAGCGTCGGGGTCACGGCGACGGCCGCGCACTACCTGATCGGGCTGGAATGGCGCCAGGCGCTCATCATCGGCGCGGTCGTCTCCTCGACGGACGCGGCGGCGGTCTTCTCGGTGCTGCGCAAGATCCCCCTGCCCGCGCGCGTGACGGGCACGCTGGAGGCCGAGTCGGGCTTCAACGACGCCCCGGTGGTCATCCTGGTGGTCGCCTTCTCCCAGACCGGCCCGGTCGAGCACTGGTACACGCTGATCGCCGAGATAACCCTTGAACTGGCCATCGGCGCCGCCCTGGGCATCGCGGTGGGCTGGCTGGGCTCCTGGGGCCTCAGGCACGTCGCCCTGCCCGCCTCCGGCCTCTATCCGATCGCGGTCATGGCGATCGCCGTCACGGCGTACGCGGCGGGCGCGCTGGCGCACGGCAGTGGGTTCCTCGCCGTCTATCTGGCCTCCATGGTGATGGGCAACGCCAAACTGCCGCACTGGCCCGCCACCCGCGGTTTCGCCGACGGGCTCGGCTGGATCGCCCAGATCGGCATGTTCGTCCTGCTCGGCCTGCTGGTCACCCCGCACGAGCTGGGCGACGACGTCCTGCCCGGGCTCGTCATAGGGCTGGTGCTGACCATGGTGGCGCGGCCGCTGAGCGTCTTCCTGTGCCTGACGCCGTTCCGGGTGCCGTGGCAGGAGCAGGCGCTCATGTCCTGGGCCGGACTGCGGGGCGCCGTGCCCATCATCCTGGCGACGATCCCCATGGTGAGCGGCATCGAGGGCAGTCGCCGCGTCTTCAACATCGTCTTCGTCCTGGTCGTCGTCTACACCCTCGTCCAGGGTCCGACGCTGCCCTGGCTGGCGCGCAAGCTGCGCCTGGGCGGCGACTCCGACGCCGCCGACCTCGGCATCGAGTCGGCGCCCCTGGAGCGGCTGCGCGGGCACCTGCTGTCCGTCGCGATCCCTGAGGGGTCCCGGATGCACGGCGTCGAGGTCAACGAGCTGCGGCTGCCGGCCGGGGCCGCGGTCACCCTCGTCGTCCGCGATGGAAAATCGTTCGTTCCGCTGCCCACGACCGTGCTGCGGCGCGGGGACGAACTGCTCGTCGTCACCACCGACCCGGTCCGTGACGCCGCCGAGCGGCGGCTGCGCGCGGTGGGCCACGGCGGCAAGCTGGCCGACTGGCTGGGCACGGGCGGCGCCGACGGCGCACGTTAAGGGTGTGTTACGCGCCCCCTGTACGATGGGCGCTGACCCCTGATCGAACCAACTCTGCCTGACGCAGAGCTGGCGCGACCGTATGGCGGCCGAGACATCCCTGAGAGTGGTCTTCGGCATCTACCGCAGTCCGCGCAAGAGGACAGCTCTCGGCGCCCCCGCACAGGCGCGCTACCAGGCGGCAGAAAGGCACGGGCCGTGGCATCCACGGTCACCTCCTCCCGCCCGGGATACGGACAGCTGCTGCGCACCCGCGGCGCCTGGACGTTCCTGCTCCCCGGCTTCGCGGCACGCCAGCCGTTCGCGATGCTCACCCTCTCCCTCGTGCTGCTCGTGCAGCACACCACCGGCTCGTACGGCGCGGCGGGCTCCGTCGCGGCCGTCACCGGTGTCTCCATGGCGGTGTTCGCGCCCTACAGCGGCCGTCTCGCGGACCGCTTCGGGCAGCGCGCCGTGCTGATCCCCGGGGTCCTCGCGCACACCCTGGCGGGCCTGTCCCTGACGGCCCTCGCCCTCACCCACGCGCCCCTGTGGGCGCTGTTCGTCGCGGCCGTGCCCACCGGCGCCTCGGTGCCGCAGATCGGGCCCATGGTGCGCGCCCGCTGGGGCGTCAAGCTCCAGGACTCCCCCCTGATGACGACGGCGGCCGCCTTCGAGTCCGTCACGGACGAGCTGACCTTCGTCTTCGGCCCGCTGCTGGCCACCGCCCTGTGCACCGCCGTCCACCCCGCCGCGGGACTGCTGACGGAGGCGTCGCTGACGCTGCTGGGCGGTTTGCTGTTCGCCGCGCAGAAGAGCACCCAGCCGACGGTCGCCGCGGCCTGCGGGCACGCACGCGTGGAGCACACCTCGGCGCTGCGCGTCCCAGCAGTGCGCATCCTGATCGTGATCTTCCTGGGCATCGGTTCCGTCTTCGGCGGCATGCAGGTCTCCCTGGCCGCGTTCAGCGAGTCGATCGGCGAGCCCGGCCTGAACGGTGTCCTGTACGGCGTCTTCGCCGCGGGCAACATGCTCTCCGGCCTGGTCTGCGGGGCCATCGCCTGGAAGGCGGCCCCCCAGCGACGCCTGGTCGTCGGCTACGGCGCCCTCGCGCTGACGGCCTCCGGCTTGTGGGCCGCGCACTCGGTGCTCGTCCTGGCCGGCCTCGGCCTGCTGGTCGGCATATGCATCGCGCCCACCCTGATCACCGGCTACACCCTGGTCGAGAACCTGGTCCCGGCCGGCGCCCGCACCGAGGCCTTCACCTGGCTGACCGGAGCGGTGGCGCTCGGCCAGGCGGCCGCCGTCACGATCGCCGGGCAACTGGAGGACCGCTTCTGGGGCGGCGCCGGGTTCCTGGTGCCGATGGGCGGCACCCTGCTCGCCCTGGCGACCCTCGTGGCGCTGCGTTCCCGCCTCGCGACGCGGCCTCGCGGCCGGACCGTCGCGCGTGGCGTCGGTCACCGAGTGCCGGTGGCAGTGGACTGATTCTCAGGAATACGTCACTATGGACCATCGTTAGCACTCATTGAGTGAGAGTGCCAGGAGGAAGACAGTGCCCACCTATCAGTACCAGTGCACCGAGTGCGGCGAGGGCCTCGAGGCGGTGCAGAAGTTCACCGACGACGCTCTGACCGAGTGCCCCAACTGCCAGGGTCGCCTCAAGAAGGTGTTCTCCGCGGTCGGCATCGTCTTCAAGGGCTCCGGCTTCTACCGCAACGACAGCCGCGGCTCCTCGTCGAGCAGCTCGCCGGCGTCGTCGTCCTCGAAGCCGTCGACGTCCACCTCGTCGTCCGAGTCGAAGTCGTCCTCCTCGGACACGAAGTCGTCGAGCTCGGGCACCTCGTCCTCGTCCAGCAGCAGCTCCGCCGCGTAGGTCTCACTTCCGGAACCCTGTCGTCGTTAGGACGGCGGGGTTCTCGGTGTTTCCGGAGCCGGTCGCCGCGAGTTTTCGGGGCCGGATACTGTGCTGGTCATGGCGAACGCAGAGATCGGCGTAATCGGCGGTTCGGGCTTCTACTCGTTCCTGGAGGACGTGACCGAGGTCCAGGTGGACACCCCCTACGGCCCGCCCAGCGACTCCCTCTTCCTCGGCGAGGTCGCCGGCCGGCGGGTCGCGTTCCTGCCCCGGCACGGACGCGGCCACCATCTGCCGCCCCACCGGATCAACTACCGGGCCAATCTGTGGGCGCTCCGGTCGGTGGGGGCACGGCAGGTCCTCGGGCCGTGTGCCGTGGGCGGCCTGCGCGCCGAGTACGGCCCGGGCACGCTGCTCGTGCCGGACCAGCTGGTCGACCGCACGAAGTCCCGGTCGGGGACGTACTTCGACGGGCTGCCGCTGCCGGACGGCGCCGTGCCGAACGTCGTGCACGTGTCCCTGGCCGACCCCTACTGCCCCGTCGGGCGGGCGGCCGCGCTGAAGGCGGCCCGCGGGCGGGACTGGGAGGCGGTGGACGGCGGCACGCTGGTCGTGATCGAGGGGCCGCGCTTCTCGACCCGCGCCGAGTCGGTGTGGCACCAGGCGCAGGGCTGGTCGGTGGTGGGCATGACCGGCCACCCCGAGGCGGCCCTCGCCCGTGAACTGGAGCTCTGCTACACGTCGTTGACCCTGGTCACGGACCTCGACGCGGGTGCCGAGACCGGTGAGGGCGTCTCGCACGACGAGGTACTGCGAGTGTTCGCGGCGAACGTGGACCGGCTGCGGGGTGTCCTGTTCGACGCGGTGGCGGCGCTGCCTTCGGACGAGGAGCGGGACTGTCTGTGCGTGAACGCGCTGGGCGGGATGGATCCGGGGTTCGAACTGCCGTAACAGGGACGGAAGTTATCGACGGATTCTCGGCGGGTTCTTGACGGGTTCTCGACGCCGGCTCTCGTCGACGGAAGTTCTCGTTCCGGTGAGGGAGTTTTCCACAACCGGGCGGTAGTCCACCGGCCTCGGCGGGATGCGGCGCGAAGCCTCATCGTTGGCAGCGCAAGCCGATGTCTCGTCGCCGGTGGTGGTCCTCATGTCCTTCGCTCCGTCCCCCTCTCCCCTCGTTCCGTGCCCGCCCGGCACCGACGCTCCCCCGACCTGCGAGGTCCCGCACTTCGCCCCGGTGCGGGTGCGCGGCGGGCGTCAGCTGCGACGGTTCGTACGGCACCGGAGGCGTGCCGTGGCCCTCGGGCTCGCCGTCACCGCGGCCGCGCTGGTGGCGGCGGGCCCGGGGGGCGAGGACGGAGCACGGGGGCATCCGGCCACGGCGTCCGTGCGCGAGCACCGGGCCGTGCGGACGGTGTCGGCGCCGGTACGGATCGCCGACGCCGCGACGGTCCGGCTGCTGCGGCCCGGGGACCGGGTCGACGTCATCGCGGCCGAGGAGTCGGCACTGGGCGGGGACGCCCGGGTGGTCGCGCGCGGGGCGCGGGTGACGAAGGTGCCGGAGCCCCTGGACGGGGCGACCGAGGGCGGGGCGGCAGAGGGCGGGGCCCTGGTCGTTCTCTCGGTGCCGCGGTCGACGGCGGCACGCCTCGCGGGCGCGAGCGCGACGGCCCGGCTGGCGGTGACGTTGTGTTGAGCGGTGCGGCCTCTGTGTGGTGGAGGTTTGCGTCAAGTCGCCCTTTCGAGCTACCCCATTGGACAGGGTCACCTCGCGTTGACGTAGGTTGCGGAGCTGTTTGTTCCACAACCTGCGCGTGCGAGAAGAGGCCTCTGGGTGAGCGAGAAGAAGCCGAGCGTCTGGGAGGGCTTCAAGGCCTTCCTGATGCGCGGGAACGTCGTCGATCTGGCAGTCGCGGTGGTCATCGGCGCCGCCTTCACCAACATCGTCAACTCGGTGGTGAAGGGGATCATCAACCCGCTGGTCGGGGCCATCGGCACCAAGAACCTCGACAGCTACAGCTCGTGCCTCCGGGACCCCTGCAAGGTCACGGCGGACGGCACCGTGGTGAGCGGCATCCCGATCAGGTGGGGCTCCGTTCTCGGCGCCACGCTCACCTTCGTGATCACCGCGGCCGTCGTCTACTTCCTGATGGTCCTGCCGATGTCGAAGTACCTGGCGCGGATGGAGGCCCGCCGGAAGGCGAAGGAGGGCACGCACGAGATCATCGAGGTGACCGAGCTGGAGGTCCTCAAGGAGATCCGCGACGCCCTGGTCGCGCAGCGGGGCTCGGGGCACCGCGAACCGTAGCGGCGGCTCAGAGGTGGTGGGGCGGCTTCTCGTCGAGGAAGCGCTTCAGGTCGGCCGCGCTGTCGCTGTCGGTGCGCGGCCGGTCGCCCCAGCCACGGTCGGTGTCGTCCGCGGACTGCTGGTCCAGCGGATCGTCGAAGACCAGCGCGGGCTTCGGCTCGCGGGGCTCGGGGCGGGGGGCGCTACTCATGCACCCAGGGTACGGCTCTGCCGGGCGCGCACCGTGGGAGCGGCCACCCATCCCGGTCCCGGCCCGGCTTCCCGGTCCGCCGTCGCCGGTGACCGGTCCGCAAGCGTTTCCGATCGGTTTCTGCTGTGCTTGGCCCCATGACGTCCAGTCCGACGCGCAGTCCACTGCGCAGACTCACAGCCCGTGGCAGGGACGAGGCCCACAGGGTCGCCTCGCCGCTGGAGCTCTTCTTCGACCTGTGCTTCGTCGTGGCCATCGCCCAGGCGGGCGTGGGCCTGGTGCACGCGATCACCGAGGGGCACGCCGGCGAGGGGATCCTCAACTACGCGATGCTCTTCTTCGCCATCTGGTGGGCGTGGATGAACTTCACGTGGTTCGCCTCGGCGTACGACAACGACGACGCGCTCTACCGGGTCGTCACCCTGATCCAGATCGCCGGTGTCCTGGTGCTGGCGGCCGGGGTGTCCCGGGCGTTCGAGGACCACGAGTTCCTGGCCGTGTGGCTGGGCTATGTGATCATGCGGCTGGCGCTGATCGCGCAGTGGCTGCGGGTGGCGCGCTCGACGGAGGGCGCGGAGCGGACGATGGCCCTGCGGTACGTGTTCGGCGTGCTGCTGTGCCAGGTCGGCTGGCTGGGGCTGCTGCTCTTGCCGGAGGGCGGGCGGGCCTGGGTCTTCCTGGTGATGGCGGTGCTGGAGATGTGCGTGCCGCCCTTCGCCGAGAGGGACCATCCGACCTCGTGGCATCCGCACCACATCGCGGAGCGGTACGGGCTGTTCACGATCATCGTGCTCGGCGAGACCATCGCCGCCGCGACGGTCGCAGTGAAGACCGGCATCGACGAGCACGACGCGCTGGGCGAGCTGCTGCCGATCGCCGCGGGCGGACTGCTCATCATCTTCGCCGCCTGGTGGATCTACTTCGTGGTCCCCATCCACGGTCATCTGCGCTCCAACAAGCAGGCGTTCCTGTGGGGTTACGGCCACTACCTGGTGTTCGCCCCGGCCGCCGCGATCGGGGCGGGTCTGGAGGTGGCCGTGGAGCAGGCCGTCGGCAAGGCGCACATCTCGACCCTGGCCGCGTCGGCCGCGGTGACCCTGCCGACCTCGCTCTACCTGCTCACGGTCTGGCTCCTGCACTCGCGGTACTTCAAGGTGGGCATCGCCCAGCAACTGGTGCTGCCGGTCACGGCGTTGCTGGTGATCTGCTGCACCTTCCTGGGCGACTGGGCGGTGCTCGCGGCGGGCATCGTGGCGGCGCTGGCCGTGGTGACGGGGACGACTCTGACGTCGCGGACGGTGGCGCGAGAGCGTGGGGGGTCGGATCGGGAGCGTGGGGGGTCGGTTCGGGCGGGGTGATCGATCGCGTCATCGCATGCCGTGTGACCGTGTGACCGTGTGACTTCGGTGGGTCCAGGTGGTGCCTGGACGAAACTGGTCCCATGACAGTTGACGCTCTGACGGATGTGGCCGGTGTGCGCGTGGGGCATGCGACGCGCACCGGCGGCGGTTGGCTCACCGGCACCACCGTCGTGCTCGCCCCGGAGGGCGGGGCCGTCGCCGCGGTGGACGTGCGCGGCGGAGGTCCCGGCACCAAGGAGACCGACGCGCTCGACCCGCGCAACCTGGTGCAGAAGGTCGAGGCGATCGTGCTGACCGGGGGTAGCGCGTACGGGCTGGACGCGGCCTCCGGGGTGATGGACTGGCTGGAGGAGCGGGGGCGGGGCGTGCGGGTCGGGCCGGATCCCTCGCATGTCGTACCGGTCGTGCCCGCCGCCTGTGTCTTCGATCTCGGTCGGGGCGGCGACTTCCGGGCCCGGCCGGACGCGGCGACGGGGCGGGCCGCCGTCGAGGCCGCCGCGGCGAGTGCGGTGGGTTCGGCGGTGCCGGAAGGGTGTGTGGGGGCCGGGACAGGGGCCGTGGTCGGGGCGATGAAGGGTGGTGTGGGGACGGCGAGTGCCGTGCTGCCTTCGGGGATCACCGTGGCGGCGCTGGTGGTGGCCAACGCGGCGGGGGCGGTGACTGATCCGGAGACGGGGGTTCTGTACGGGGAGTTGTTCCAGGGGCGGGTGCGGTATCCGGAGGAGCGGGTGCATGGGGCCGCGTGCAGGCGGCTCGCCGAGACCGCGGCGAGGAACTCTGCGCCTCCGCTGAACACCACGCTCGCGGTGGTGGCCACCGATGCGGAGCTGTCGAAGGCCCAGGCCCAGAAGGTCGCGGGGACCGCGCACGACGGCATCGCGCGTGCCGTGCGGCCGGTGCATCTGCTGCACGACGGCGACACGGTGTTCGCTCTGGCCACGGGGGCGCGGGCGCTCGACGCCGGGGATCCGCTCGCGCTCAACTCCGTGCTCGCGGCGGGGGCGGATGTGGTGACTCGGGCGATCGTGCGGGCGGTGTGGGCGGCGAAGTCGGTGGAGGGGG
>NZ_KB911595.1 GCF_000383615.1 Streptomyces canus 299MFChir4.1
GCCCCCACCGGACCCGCAGCTGCGCCGCAGGCACCAGGGGCGCGGGGAACTGCGCAAAACGCCCGCCCCCACCAACCCGCACCCGCACCCGCACCCGCACCCGCACCCGCACAAGACACCGCACCGCCGCCGCAGGCACCCCCACCCGCCTAACATGTTCCGCATCGATCAGCCGATCACCGCAAGGGAAGGCCCCATGCCGACGACGCCCCACCACCTGCACGCCTTCATCGCCGACCTGCCCAAGGCCGAACTCCACGTCCACCACGTCGGCTCGGCCTCCCCCCGCATCGTCTCCGAACTGTCCGCCCGCCACCCCGACTCCAAGGTCCCCACGGACCCCGAGGCACTCGTCGACTACTTCACCTTCACGGACTTCGCCCACTTCATCGACGTCTACCTCAGCGTCGTGGACCTGATCCGCACCCCCGAGGACGTACGGCTCCTCACCTACGAGGTCGCAAGGGACCTCGCGCGCCAGCAGGTCCGTTACGCCGAGCTCACCATCACCCCGTTCTCCTCGACCCGCCGCGGCATCGACGAGCGCGCCTTCATGGAGGCCGTCGAGGACGCCCGCAAGGCGGCGGAGTCGGAGTTCGGCACGGTACTGCGCTGGTGCTTCGACATCCCCGGTGAGGCCGGTCTGGAAGCCGCCGAGGAGACGACCCGCCTCGCCACCGACGACCGCGTCCGCCCGGAGGGCCTGGTCAGCTTCGGCCTCGGCGGACCCGAGATCGGCGTCCCCCGCCCCCAGTTCAAGCCGTACTTCGACAGGGCGATCGCCGCCGGTCTGCACTCGGTCCCGCACGCCGGCGAGACGACCGGCCCGGAGACCGTGTGGGACGCCCTCACCCACCTGCGCGCCGAGCGCATCGGCCACGGCACGAGTTCCTTCCGGGACCCGAAGCTCCTCACGCACCTCGCGGAACACCGCATCCCGCTGGAGGTGTGCCCCACCTCCAACATCGCCACCCGAGCCGTCCGCACCCTCGACGAGCACCCGATCAGGGAGTTCGTGAAGGCGGGGATAGTCATCACGATCAACTCCGACGACCCCCCGATGTTCGGCACGGACCTGAACAGCGAGTACGCGGTGGCGGCGCGGCTCCTGGACCTCGACGAAGAGGGCCTGGCCCGACTCGCGAAGAACGCGGTCGACGCGTCGTTCCTCGACGAGCCCGGCAAGACCAGGATCAAGGACGAGATCGACACATACACGGCCTCCTGGCTCGCGCCGTGACCCCGCTGACGGCCGTGGCACACCGCGGCGACCCCTACCGCGTCCGTGAGAACACGATCGACTCCCTGCGTGCCGCGCTCGACCGGGGCGCGGACGCGGTGGAGGTCGACGTACGGCTCACCGGGGACGGCGTGCCGGTGCTGCTCCACGACGAGACGCTCAAGCGACTGTGGGAGCACGACCGCCCGCTCCTCTCCCTGTCGGCGGACGAGGTACGAGGGCTGACGGACGGGAGGGTGCCGACACTCGCCCAGGCCCTCGAAGCCACCGAAGGCCACCGCCTGATGCTCGATCTGCCCGGCACGAGAGAGGTACGAGTGGCCCGCCGCGTGGTCGACGTGGTCCGTGAGTGCGGTGCCCTGGACCGCGTGTACTACTGCGCCGACGCCACCGCCATGCTGGCCGTCCGCGAGGCCGACCCGTCCGCGGAGATCGCGCTCACCTGGACGAGCCTGGCGCCCCCGCGCCCGGCCCTCCTGGACGCGGTGAAGCCGCGTTGGCTCAACTACCGCTTCGGCCTGATGGACCGGGACCTCGCGGACCGTATCCACGCCGACGGCTACCTGATCTCCGTGTGGACACCCGACACCCGCCGCTCGATGCGCCGCCTCGCCGCACTGGGCGTCGACTCGATCACGACGAACCGGGTGGACGTGCTCTGCGCGCTGAGAGCGCACGCGGACGGGAGTCAGACCCCTGAGTACGCCCGCGGCGGCGCGATCGCCTGAGCGTCCGCCCCCTCCTGTCAGGGCCCCCTCGTCGTCCCCGCACAGCGGCACCGCGAGGGGGCGGCCGTCGAAGACGGGCGGGGTCAGCCGCCAGACGTCGACGTGGCACAGGTGGAAGGCCTGCCTTCACGACGTGCGCCGAAGGTGCGGCGGACCCGGTGCGTTCGGACGACCTCGACGACCGCCTCGTACGGCACCTGGCGCATGGCGATGGCGACCAGCCAGCACCAGAAACCGTCCGTGGAGACGGAGTGAAGGGCTCCGCGACAACACTCTTTCGCCCCCTAGGGGACTCCCCCCACAACTCCCTTGAAAGCAGCCGGAGTTGCTCAGGGTTCCGCCAGGGGCCGGCCCCTTCCCGCCGACGATCCCGTCACCTCGGCAGCCACGCAGGATGATCACACACATCCCGCATCCCGCATCCCGCATCCGCAGGAGCCGACTCATGCGTGACATTCGCCGCAGAAGCATCCTCGCCGGCGCCCTCGCCCTTCCCCTGACCGCCGGCCTGCCGACCGCGTCCGCGACCGCAATCACGACCGTGACCACGACCACAGGCTCCGCACCGGACGCCGAGGCGCTGCGCGCGGCGATCGCGGGGCTCCCCGACGCGAACGCCACGGCGGCCCTGGTCCGGGTCGGCGGCACCGAGGGCCGCTGGCACGGCAGTTCGGGCGTGCACGATCTGGAGAGCGGACGGCCCGCCGATCCGGACGCGCGGTTCCGGGCCGGTTCGACGACCAAGGTGGTCACGGCGGCGGCCGTACTGCGGCTGGTGCACGAGGGGCGGATCGACCTGGACACGCCGGTCCAGCACTACCTGCCCGGCCTCCTCGGCGGGCGGTTCCGGCCGGTCACGGTACGGCAGTTGCTCGACCACACCAGCGGCATCCCGGCGGGCGACGGTCTAGGCACCACCTTCGAGGAGGTGTACGCCCACCGCTTCGACACGCTCACGCCTCAGCGGGTCGCCGCGTCCGCGGGTGCGAAGGAGCCGGAGTTCTGCCCGGGGAGGCAGCAGCACTATCTCAACATCAACTACACGTTCCTCGGCCTGCTGATCGAGAGGGTGACCGGGCGGTCGTACGCCTCCGAGGCCGCCCGGCTGGTGCTCAGGCCGGCCGGGATGCGGGACACGTACTTCCCGGGCACCGACCCGCGCATCCTCGGTCCGCACAACCGGGGCTACCAGGCGGTGCGGAAGGCCGACGGGACGACCCAGTTCCTGGACGTCACCGAGTGGAACCAGGCGGACCGGTTCGCGGCCGGGGACATGATCTCCACGACCGCGGACCTGGAGCGACTGCTCACCGGCCTCTTCCGGGGCCGGATCGTCCCGCGGCCGCGGCTGAGGGAGGTGTTCTCGGTCCCTTCGGGCATCGCAGGCGCGAGTTACAGCGCGGGCGGCCTCCAGCGCTTCGAGTCCGAGGGGAAGGTCTACTGGGTCAAGTCCGGTGGCCGGTACGGCTACAACTCGGCGATCGCCGCCACTTGCGACCTGAGCCGTACGGTCGTGTACTCGGTCAACTCCACCGACGCCAAGAGCGAGGACGCGAACCCGGTCGTCGTCCGGATCATCGCGGCCGCGCTCAAGTAGCGGGCACGGCAGGGGTGTCGGGCGTGGGCTGGTACGGGACAAGCGCCTCCAGCCGCTTGATCTTCCGCCGTACGACGTACAGCGGGAGCACCCCGAACACCCCGAAGGCCATGTCGATCACGCTCCACCAGAACGGGATACCCCGGACGGGCCCGCAGATCAGGGCGAGGGGGACGATCCCGGCGCAGGCGATCATCGCGAACTCGACGACCCAGATGTTGCGGACCGGGTCGCGGTAGGGGCCGTAGAAGGCGACCGCGATGACCAGGTGGGCGAAGGCCAGCCAGTCCGTGCCGTAGAGGAGGAAGGGGTAGTCGGAGTCGGCGGTGTCGAGCCCGCGCCGGACGCGCGCGATCCAGTCCGTCAGGGCGTCCGGCGCGGGAAGGTGCCGCAACACCTCCTCGGTCCAGCGCAGTTCGTGGACCAGCGGGAAGGCCGTGGCGCCGCTGAGCACCAGGCAGACGACGAAGAAGACCAGCCATGCGCGGATGCCCCTGAGACGGGCGGCTCTGTCGCTCATGGCAGCAGCGTACGCCTGGAATTGAACATGTTCAAAAGCCTGGTCAGGACGCGGCGGTCTCCGCCAGCTTCTGGAACTCGCCGAGGTCGTAGTTGGCGAGGGCGGAGTCGAGGTTCGTCAGCGCGCCGAGGTGCTCGACGAACCCCTTCGGGTCGTACTCGATCTGGAGGGTCACCCGGCTCGTGGTGTCACTGAGCCGGTGGAAGGTGACCACGCCCGCGTGGTGCACCCCCTCCACCGTGCGCCAGGCGATGCGGTCCTCGGGGACGACCTCGGTGAGCTCGGCGACGAAGTTCTTGTCGGCTCCGGGAAGTTGGAGCTGCCAGGCGAAACGGCGCTCGTCCAGCCGCTCCACCAGGCGTACGTGGCTCAGAAAGGTCGGCCACCGGGCCACATCGCTCCACAGTGCCCAGGCGACGGCGACGGGAGCCTCGATATCGACGGTTTCCACGAGGGACGCGGACATGCGGTACCTCTCCTTCCGATTGGCCGGGGCCGGCCCGACGGGTGCGGTGCGCAGCGGATACCCCCGCCGGGACGGCACACACAGGGGGGTCGACGGCGCGGAGCGCCACCTAACGCCCCGCGCTTCTACGGGCCCTGACCCGCGTCGCCACGAGGACGAAGCCCGTGTGGAGCACGGCGAGACCGACGCAGATCCAGCCCTTCACCAGGCCGTTCAGGAGCATCATGACGCCGGCGACCAGCGTCACGACGGAGACCGCACAGGTCAGCAGCGCGTTTCTCCGCAGCGCGGCATCCGAGCCGTGGGCCTCCCGGCCGAATCTGCTCATCCCCACCCTTTCGACAGCAGGCCGGAGGCAAGGTGGCCGTCGCTGAGGCGGTACCGGGGCGACCGCCCGCCGCTCATGCCTCCCCAACGTGCCCGCGGGCTCACGTGCGAAACCGGTGTCGGCGCTGACGGCGGTCCACTCGGTGAGGCCCACCGCGGTGCGGCGAAGGCGGTCGCGTTTCCGGGGTCGGCGATCAGCGCGGAGGGAACCATTCCAGCGCAGTCGGACCTCTGGTCCTGCGTGAGTCTCGTGATGCTGTTCTTCGGCCTGCTCTTCATGGGCGGGTGGCTGGCGGCCCTGACCGCGCTGGGGTACGCGGTCGCCACGCTGGTGCGCGTCCGGTCACTGGACTGGGTGCGGAGCGACGGAAACCCGGCCGTACGGCTGCTGGTGCCGACGCCCGCCTACCGGCGCTTCGACGTGGCACTCGCGGTGACGGCTCTCCTGGCCGACCTGTGGTTCATCTCGCTGGTCGTCGTCTTCGGCTCGGACGGCATCTTCACCGAGGGCTGGATGGGCTACCCCGGCATGATGGATCCCGCCGGGCAGACCTATCAGGCTGACGCGGTGAACGCGCTGCGCGCGACGGCGTGGTGGACCTTCGGCACGGCGGCCCTGTGCCGCTGCTGGATCACGGCCGGGGTGCAGCTGTGCCTCCTGCCGTCGGCCGCGTGGTGGATCGGGTCGTTCGACACGTACTACCACTGAGCGGGGCCGACGCAGGGGCGGGCCCCGAGCCACCCAGGGGCGCGGGGAACCGCGCGACCAGCCCCCACACCCCCGCGGCCGAAGAAACGCCGAAGAAGCGCCGAAGAAGCTACGCGTCCAACGACGTCATCACGTGCTTGATCCGCGTGTAGTCCTCGAACCCGTAACCCGACAGGTCCTTGCCGTACCCCGACTTCTTGAACCCGCCGTGCGGCATCTCGGCGACCAGCGGGATGTGGGTGTTGATCCACACGCAGCCGAAGTCGAGCTTCTTGGACATCCGCATCGCGCGGCCGTGGTCCTTGGTCCACACCGAGGACGCGAGGGCGTACTCGACGCCGTTGGCCCACGAGACGGCCTGCTCCTCGTCGGAGAAGGACTGCACGGTGATGACCGGTCCGAACACCTCGTTCTGGATGATCTCGTCGTCCTGCTTCAGCCCGGACACGACGGTCGGAGCGTAGAAGTACCCCTTCTCGCCGACCTGGTGACCGCCCGCCTCGACCTTGGCGTGCGCGGGCAGCCGCTCGATGAACCCGGAGACCTGCTTGAGCTGGTTCGGGTTGTTCAGGGGACCGAACAGCACGTCCTCGTCGTCCGGCTGCCCGGTCTTCGTGTCGGCGGCGGCCTTCGCCAGCGCCGCGACGAACTCGTCGTGGATCGAGGACTGCACCAGCACCCGCGTGGCCGCCGTGCAGTCCTGCCCGGCGTTGAAGAAGCCCGCCACCGAGATGTCCTCGACGGCCTTCGCGATGTCGGTGTCCTCGAAGACGACGACCGGGGCCTTGCCGCCCAGCTCCAGGTGCACCCGCTTCAGGTCCCTGGACGCGGACTCGGCGACCGACATACCGGCCCGCACCGACCCGGTGATCGACGCCATCGCCGGCGTCGGGTGCTCGACCATCAGCCGCCCGGTGTCGCGGTCGCCGGTGATGACGTTGAAGACACCCTTCGGCAGGATCCCGCCGATGATCTCCGCGATCAGCACGGTCGACGCGGGCGTCGTGTCCGACGGCTTCAGCACCACCGTGTTGCCCGCCGCGATCGCCGGCGCGAACTTCCACACGGCCATCATCATCGGGTAGTTCCACGGCGCGACCTGCGCGCAGACACCTACCGGCTCACGCCGCACGATGGAGGTCAGGCCCTCCATGTACTCACCGGCCGACCGGCCCTCCAGCATCCGCGCCGCACCCGCGAAGAAGCGGATCTGGTCGATCATGGGCGGGATCTCCTCGTCCCGCGTCAGGCCGATCGGCTTGCCGGTGTTCTCCACCTCGGCCGCGATGAGTTCCTCGGCCCGCTCCTCGAACGCGTCCGCGATCTTCAGCAGGGCCTTCTGCCGCTCGGCGGGCGTCTTGTCGCGCCAGACCGGGAAGGCCGCCGCGGCCGCCGCCATCGCCGCGTCCACGTCCGCCTGCCCGGACAGCGGCGCGGTCGCGTACGCCTCACCGGTCGCGGGGTTGACCACGTCCGTGGTCCGTCCGTCGGCGGCGTCCCGGAACTCACCGTCGATGTAGTTGCGCAGACGACGCAGTTCGGTGCTCACTGCCGGCCTCCTGAGGGGTTGGAACTGTCCACTGACTGAGACACCCACCCTAATCGGGAGCCCCACGTTTTCAACACCCCCGATCCGGCCAAGGCTGCGAAATCCGCAGGTCTCCGTCACGTAAACAACGAATTTCATCGCCTCAACCTTGCGAAACCGTCGAGACGTCGTGCACAGTGAGCTCGTGGCCAGCCGAAGCACAGACCCCAGGGACTCCCGCGAGTCCAGGAGCGAGGCCAGGAACGGCAGCAGCCCGAACCTGGACGCCGTCTCCCTCGCCATCATCGAGCAGCTCCAGGAGGACGGCCGCCGTCCGTACGCCGCGATCGGCAAGGCCGTCGGCCTGTCCGAGGCGGCCGTGCGCCAGCGCGTCCAGAAGCTGCTCGACCAGGGCGTGATGCAGATCGTCGCCGTCACGGACCCGCTCACCGTGGGGTTCCGGCGCCAGGCGATGGTCGGCATTCACGTCGAGGGTGATGTCGAGTCCGTGGCCGACGCGCTGACCTCCATGTCCGAGTGCGAGTACGTGGTGATGACCGCCGGCTCCTTCGACCTGATGGTGGAGATCGTCTGCGAGGACGACGACCACCTCCTGGAGGTCATCAACCGCCGTATCCGGGCCATCCCCGGAGTGCGCTCCACCGAGAGCTTCGTCTATCTGAAGCTCAAGAAGCAGACCTACATGTGGGGAACCCGATAACCGTGAGGACCCGATAACCGTGAGCTCCAAGGACCTCAGCCGCACCGCGTACGACCACCTGTGGATGCACTTCACCCGCATGTCCTCGTACGAGAACTCCCCGGTCCCGACCATCGTCCGGGGCGAGGGCACCTACATCTACGACGACAAGGGCAAGCGCTACCTGGACGGTCTCGCGGGCCTGTTCGTGGTCCAGGCCGGCCACGGGCGCGTCGAACTCGCCGAGGCTGCGTTCAAGCAGGCGCAGGAACTGGCGTTCTTCCCGGTATGGTCCTACGCCCACCCGAAGGCCGTCGAGCTCGCGGAGCGCCTCGCGCAGCACGCGCCCGGCGACCTCAACAAGGTCTTCTTCACGACCGGTGGCGGCGAGGCGGTCGAGACCGCCTGGAAGCTCGCCAAGCAGTACTTCAAGCTCACCGGCAAGCCGACCAAGTACAAGGTCATCTCCCGCGCGGTCGCCTACCACGGCACCCCGCAGGGCGCCCTGTCCATCACCGGTCTGCCGGCCCTCAAGGCCCCGTTCGAGCCGCTGGTCCCGGGCGCCCACAAGGTCCCGAACACCAACATCTACCGCGCCCCGATCCACGGCGACGACCCCGAGGCGTACGGCCGCTGGGCCGCCGACCAGATCGAGCAGCAGATCCTCTTCGAGGGCCCGGACACCGTCGCCGCGGTCTTCCTGGAGCCGGTCCAGAACGCGGGCGGCTGCTTCCCGCCTCCGCCCGGCTACTTCCAGCGGGTGCGCGAGATCTGCGACCAGTACGACGTGCTGCTGGTCTCCGACGAGGTCATCTGCGCCTTCGGCCGCCTCGGAACCATGTTCGCCTGCGACAAGTTCGACTACGTCCCGGACATGATCACCTGCGCCAAGGGCATGACCTCGGGCTACTCCCCGATCGGCGCCTGCATCATCTCCGACCGCCTGGCCGAGCCGTTCTACAAGGGCGACAACACCTTCCTGCACGGCTACACCTTCGGCGGCCACCCCGTGTCGGCCGCGGTGGGCCTGGCCAACCTCGACCTGTTCGAGCGCGAGAACCTCAACCAGCACGTCCTCGACAACGAGGGCGCCTTCCGCGCCACCCTGGAGAAGCTGCACGACCTGCCGATCGTCGGCGACGTCCGCGGCAACGGCTTCTTCTACGGCATCGAGCTGGTCAAGGACAAGGTGACCAAGGAGTCCTTCAACGACGAGGAGACCGAGCGCGTCCTGTACGGCTTCCTCTCCAAGGCGCTGTACGACAACGGCCTGTACTGCCGTGCCGACGACCGCGGCGACCCGGTCGTCCAGCTCGCCCCGCCGCTGATCTCCGACCAGGGGACCTTCGACGAGATCGAGCAGATCCTGCGCGCGACCCTCACCGAGGCCTGGACCAAGCTCTAGCCCCCGGTTCCGGCCCCCGGCGATTGAGCGGCTCACGCGGCCCGGGGTGCGTCCGTCCGAGTGACAGGCACGCACCCCGGGCCGTGTGCTGTACGGCGTCCCGCCCCCGCCTCCCTAGCGTGCCTGGTAACCGATCGGCCCTGCTTTCGTTCCCCCGCTCGGGGGATTGCAAGGCACAACGGACCAGAACGAGGTGTACGCCCATGGAGGCCCCGCCGGACAACGATGTGCTCTGGGCACGCTCCCTGCACTTCACCCACCGCGACGGCTCACCGGCGCTCCAGGGTGTGTCCCTCGGAGTGCGCGAGGGAGAGATCCTCGCCGTCAGCGGGCCGCGCGGCAGCGGCAAGACCGCACTGCTCAGATGCCTGTCGGGACTCGCCCCGGCCCAGCGCGGCGAGGTCTGGTTCAACAGCGTGCCCGTGCACACCATGGGCCCGATGACCCGTGAGCGCCTGCGCCGTGACCGCTTCGGCTGGATCGACCCGGCCCCGGTGCTCGTCCCGGAGCTCAACGCCTGGGAGAACGCCGCCCTCCCCCTCATGCTGCGCGGCACCGGTCGCCGGCGCGCCAGGACGGCCGCCCTGGAGTGGCTGGAGCGCCTCGACATCGGCGACCGGACGCGCTGCCGCCCGCACGAGCTGACCCAGTCCGAACGCCAGCGCGTCTGCGTCGCCCGCGCCCTGGCCCCGGCCCCGTCGGTCCTGTTCGCGGACGAACCGACGGCCCCGCTGTACCGGGCGGACCGCGCCCACGTCCTGCGCACGCTCACGACGGCCGCCCGCTCCCACGGCATCACCGTGGTCCTGGCGACGCACGACCCCGACACCGCAGCCCTGGCGGACCGCACGGTCACCCTCCTGGACGGACGCCGGGTGAACACCGTGCACCTGCCCCCGATGGCCGACTCGGAAGGCCGTACCGCGTGCTCGCTCTCCGTCTGACCCGGGGCGCCCGTCCCGCCGTACAGCTGCGCCGCCTCCTGGTGGCCCTCGCGTCGGCGGGCACGGGCTTCCTCCTCCTGTGCACCCTCGGCCACGCGATCAGCCACCCCGAGGACGCGTCGGGCGCCGTCCTGCGCCTGGCGTGGTGCCTGACCCCGCTGGCGGCGACGGTCCACTTCGCCCTGGCGGTCGCCCGCACCGACCCGGGCACCCGTCCCCGCCCGGGTCTCGCGGCGATCGGCCTCGGCCCGGCCCGCCTGATGGCCGTCACGGCCGCGACGACGGCCCTCTCGTGCACCCTCGGCTCGATGCTGGCGCTGCTCTTCTTCCTCCATCTGCGGGGCGACCTGACGGGTATGCCCTTCGACGGAGCGGCGGCGGACTTCCTGGCCGCGGACGCCCCCCTCCCGTTGCCGGCGGCCCTGACCCTGCTGGGCCTGGTCCCGGCGATCGCCTCCGTGACGGTGGGACTCGTGCTGCGGCCACGGGACGACAGGCCGGCGGCGGCGAAGAGGGAGGCGCGGTCGTACGGCCGCTTCGGGGCGTACGGCAGGACGGCCGCCGGGGAGCCCTTCGGGGCGTACGGCCGCTTCCGCGCGCGCCGGACGGCGGGAGAGCCCGCCGAAGACCGTAACGCCGCTGCGGTGGCTCACGAGCCGAAGCGGGCCGGCACCCCGTCGGCTCGGGTCGGCGAGGACGTCCCCGCAGGACCGCCCGCCGAGGACGGCCGGACCGACGACCTCGACCCAGCGGTCCTTCCCTCCCCCAAGGAGGCACCCAAGGGGCTCCCCTGGGGCGTCGCGGTCCTCGCCGCCGGTCTGGCCGTGGAGGCCTACGCCAACCGTCAGGGCACCGACCCCGCCGCCCCTCTCCCCGGCGGCCTCGCGGGCACCCCCTCCGTCCTCGTCGGCTGGCTCCTGACCGCCGTGGGCCTGGCGATCGCCGGACCCGGTCTCACCCACCTCTGCGGCCGTCTCCTCCAGTCCACCCGGCCAGGCGCCCTCCGCCTCCTCGCCGGAAGGGTCCTCATGGCGGAGGCCACCCGTATCGGCCGCCCATTGGGCATCGTCTGCGCGGTGGCCTCCGGCACCTACGCGATGACCACCCTGTACGACGGCACGGGCCCGGAGGTGGGCCCCCTCACCACCCTGGGCCTGGCCCTCGTGACGAGCTGCACCATCGCCACACTGCTCACCGCCGCCGTGGAGGCGAAGCACGCGAGGTCGCACACCACGGCCGCGCTCGTCCGCCTCGGCGCCCCCGCGACGATGCTCCGCAGCGCGGCGGCCCTCCGCGCCGGCGCCCTGCTGGCCCTCTTCGGCCCGCTGACCCTGGTCGTGGCCGAGCTGGCGGCGCTCCCGCTGACCGGCTGAAGAAAAGGCCCGCGGCAGCGATGAGTTCCGCCGACCCCGCCCGTCTACCCCGCGTACAGCACGCACCCGATGGGAGACTCCGATGACCGCGCCTGCCTATCAGCAGATGATCTTCGTCAACCTGCCCGTGAACGACCTCGACGCCTCGAAGAAGTTCTACACGGGGCTCGGCTACACGCTCAACGAACAGTTCAGCGACGACAAGGCGGCCTCGGTCGTGATCAGCGAGACGATCGTCGCGATGCTGCTCACGAAGCCGTTCTACGCGACGTTCACCAAGAAGGAGATCGCGGACCCGACGAAGACCAGCCAGGTGCTGCTCTGCCTGAGCGCCGAGAGCCGCGCGAAGGTGGACGAACTGGTCGAGAGGGCCGTCGCCGCGGGGGGTACGGCCAACGACGACGTGCAGGACCAGGGATTCATGTACGGCCGTTCCTTCAACGACCTGGACGGCCACGGCTGGGAGGTGGTGTGGATGGACCCGGCGGCGATCCAGGGCTGACCCCCGGGCCGGAATCCGGCGTGCGAGCATGGGCGGGTGCAGACGAGTCCCGCCCACGCGGCACACCACGACGACCGTGAGATCGAGACGCTGGAGGAGTTCGACGCGGTCGTACCGGCCCGCGGCACCCTCACCGGCTTCCGGGTCCAGTCCGTCGATCTGACGGACCGGACACGAGAGTTGCTGGCCACCGACACCTCGGGCGCCGTGTTCCTCGGCTGCCCGATGCGGGAGAACGCCGCGGAGAAGCTCCGCGCGGACGGCGCGCTGGTCTTCCCGCCCGTCCCCCACCTGCCCTTCGATCCGTACCGCGGACTGCTGTACTCCCCCGACGAGTTGTTCGACGGGCTGGAGAAGGGCTACGAGCAGACTCCCGACGCCCTGGCCTACGCCTGGTTCCAGCGGACCAGGGCCGACGGGGACATATACGCGTCGACGCTCCGCGCCCTGCACGACGACGCCGTCTCCGACGCCCTCGACGAACTCCTGCGCGGCGCCCGGGTCGTGGGCGTGATGGGCGGCCACGCGATGGCCCGCGGGACACGCGAATACGCCGGTGCCGCCCGCCTGGGCCGCGAACTGGCCCGCGCCGGGTTCACCGTGGCCACCGGCGGCGGTCCGGGCGCGATGGAGGCGGCCAACCTGGGCGCCTACGCGGCCCCCTTCGAGGACTCCATGCTCGACGAGGCGTGCCAACTCCTCGCCGCGGCACCGTCGTTCACGCCCTCGATCACCGACTGGGCGCGCGCCGCCTTCGACGTCCGCGCCCGCCGGCCCCGGGGCGGCCTTTCCGTCGGCATCCCGACCTGGTTCTACGGGCACGAGCCGCCGAACGCCTTCGCCTCGCGCATCGCCAAGTACTTCGCGAACGCCACCCGCGAGGACGGTCTGCTCGCCCGCTCGAACGCGGGCGTGGTCTTCCTGCCGGGCGCCGCAGGCACCGTGCAGGAGATCTTCGACAACGCGACGCCCAACTACTACGAGTCGCGCGGCGAACCCACGCCGATGGTCCTCGTCGACCGCGTCCACTGGACCGAGAAGCTGCCCACCTGGCCGCTGCTCCAGGCGCTCGCGCGGGAGAGGTCGATGGAGTCCCGAATCGCCCTGGTTGACCGGATCGAGGACGCTCCGGCGGCGCTGAAACGTCTCTCTGTGTAATAAAATGGCAAAGCCAACGGTTGTAGGGCGTCTACACGTTGACACTTCTTATGCAGCGCTTATAGACCTGTGAGACTCGTGGGGACGGTGATGACGCGTCACCGTCCTTTCAACCCCCCGCATTTGCGCACCCCGTGAAGGATGAACGTGGCATTCACGCCCATATCCCGCCGCACCTCCCGCGCCGCGCGCTTCCTCGGCGTCGCCGCCGCCTCGACCGCGATCGTGCTCGGCGCCTCCGGCAACGCCCTTGCCTGCAACATCAACGAGTTCTCCGCCGAAGCCAAGTGCGACGGCGAAAAGGGCATCATCACCGTGACTGACGTGGACAAGTCCGGTGTCGAGGCCACCGTCTCTGTGTACCTGCAGAACAACGGCGCCGACGCCAAGAAGGTCGGCGAGCAGACGGTGAAGGGTTCCAAGGACGGCACCACCATCACCTTCCAGGAGGACTGGGCGCCCAACGCCGAGTACCGCATCCACGTGGAAGCCCTGCCCTACATCAAGGGCGAGGACATCAAGACCAACCTGATCACCCCGGCGACCGCCTGCAAGACCGAGGACACGCCGACCCCGACGCCGACGCCCACCCCGTCGGACTCCGCCAGCACTCCGGCCGAGGAGTCCCCGACCCCGACCCCGTCGGCCTCCGAGGGCACCACCGCTCCGGCGACCGTCGAGAGCAACGCCCCGTCGCCCGCGGCCGGCGACTCCAACCTCGCCGAGACCGGTGCGAACTCCAACACCGGCCTGATCGCCGGGATCGCCATCGCCCTGGTCGCCCTCGGCGGCGGCGCGGTGTTCTTCGGCCTGCGCCGTCGTGGCGCCGGCAGCCGCTGACGCCGTAGCTGATCGACCGTTGTGGCCCGTCCCCGGTGTGGGGGCGGGCCACAGCCACGACCTCACCCGAACGTGGCCCGCTCCAGCCAGAAGTCCAGCAGCTCCCGCTCCCCGAGCACTTCCAACTCCGGGCTGTCCAGGGGCAGTCGCCGGTAGAAGGCGAGCAGGACGGCGGTCAGCGGGCCGCGCAGCGCGACGGTCGCCTTCTCGTGCCCGGGCCGCCGGACGATGACGTCCTCGGTGAGTTCGACCACCGTCCCCCACGTTCCGTCGGTGGCGTGCAGGTGGATGCTGCGGCCGGGGCCGCGCAGCTCCCTCGCCGCGTCGTGCGGCATGGTCCGCTGCGCGAACTCGACGATCTGGAGCCACTCGTCGATCGCGTCGGCGGCGATGTCCGCAGCGACCTCGTACGGCTGCCCGGCGGCGAGCGCGGCGTCGGCGCGGTGGATCGTGAGTTCGTGGGTCATCCTGCGGGCCCAGAAACCCGAGGTCGGAATCCCGGCCCAGGACCACACCTCGGCGTCGGGGCCGGCCTCCCGGAGCGTGGCGACGAGCAGGTCACCGGTCTCGGCGAGCCACGCGTCGAGCTCAGCCGCGTTCCCGGGCCCCTCCCCCAAGGGCACCCGGTCCTCGGGCACCGCCTCCCGCGCCCGGGTCCGCACCATCGACTCCGCCCAGCGCAGGGCGCCCCCGGTGTGCCGCACCAGCCGCTCCATCGACCAGTCCGGGCAGGTGGGCACGGTGGCGGACAGGTCGGCCCCGGAGGTCACCACGGTCCTCAGCAGGCCGACCTGGTGGGCGATCTCGTCGCAGTAGCGGTCGTGCGGGAGCAGGGTCATGCCCCGCACTGTAGGTCCGCCCCGGTCAGCCCAGCACGACAATTTCGGCCGCGTCGAACTCCACCCCGACCGCGTCCCCGACCTCCGGAGCCTCGCGCAGCGCACACGCGGCCTCCAACCGCGGCCCGTCACCTTCCGAGGGGTGCAGTTGTACGGCGACATGCGTGCCCTTGAAGGTGCGTGCGGCGACCGTGCAGCGCAGCCCCTCGCCGGCCGCCACGAGCCGTACTCCCGCGGGCCGCACCAGTACGCTCCGGGCTCCCTGGGCGGCTCCCGGAGGCACCGGCACCTTCCCCCACGCGGTGTCCGCCGCCTCGCCGGTCACCGTCCCGTCGACCACGTTCTCGAAGCCGAGGAAGCGGGCCACGAACTCGTCCGCCGGACGCTGCCAGACCTCAAGTGGCGTGCCGGACTGGGCGATCCGCCCGTCCCGCATCACCACGACCCGGTCGGCGAGCGCGAAGGCCTCGCCCTGGTCGTGGGTGACCGCGAGCACAGTGGTGCCCAACCGCCCGAACAGCTCCCGCAGTTCGACGACCAGCCGCTCCCGCAGCGACCGGTCCAGCTGCCCGAGCGGTTCGTCGAGCATCAGCAGCCGGGGCCGCGGGGCGAGCGCCCGGGCCAGCGCGACCCGCTGCTGTTCACCGCCGGAGAGCGCGGCCACCGCCCGCCGCCCGGCTCCCGGAAGGCCGACGAGGTCGAGCAACTCCCGCACCCGCTCGTCCTGTTGGCCCTTGCCGGCCCCGTGCATCCGCAGCCCGAAGGCCACGTTGGCGCCCACGTCCCGCTGCGGGAACAGCTGATGGTCCTGGAACATCAGCCCGACCCCGCGTCGGTGCGCGGGCACCCCGCCCTGGTCGTGTCCGTCGAGTGACACCCGCCCGGCGTCGAGGGGTTGGAGTCCGGCCACCGCCCGCAGCAGGGTCGACTTCCCACTGCCACTGGGCCCGAGCACGCACACGATCTCGTGCTCGGCGACCTCGAGACCGACCCCGTCGAGCACGGCCCGGCCGCCGAACCGAACCGTCGCGCCCTGGAGACTCAGCAGCATCAGAACTCCCCGGTCCGGTCGGTCCGCAGCCGTTCAAGGATCAGCAGCGCCACCGCGCACACCACCATCAGGATCGTCGAAAGGGCCATCGCCTGGCCGTAGTTGAGGTCGCCGGCCCGGCCGAGCAGCCGGGCCACGGCGACCGGCAGCGTCGGGTTGTCGGGCCGTGCGATGAACACGGTCGCCCCGAACTCGCCCAGCGACACGGCGAAGGCGAAGCCCGCCGCGATCAGCAACGCCCGCCGCACCATGGGGAGATCGATCTCCCGCCACACCCGCCACGGCGTGGCCCCGAGCACGGCCGCGGCCTCCCGCAGCCGGTGGTCCACGGCCCGCAGCACGGGCAGCATGGTCCGCACGACGAACGGCACCCCGACCAGCGCCTGCGCGAGCGGCACCAGGATCCAGGACTGCCTCAGGTCCAGCGGCGGCTCGTCGAGGGAGATCAGGAACCCGAAGCCCACGGTCACCGCGGACACCCCGAGCGGCAGCATCAGCAGCGCGTCGAAGCCCCGCACGAACCGCCCCGCGTCCCGCCGTGTCAACGCGGTCGCCGCGAGCCCCCCGACCACCACCGCGATGGCGGTCGCGGCGAGGGCGTACTCCAGCGAGTTCCCGACCGCCTCGATCGGCGCGACGAGGAAGACCCCGCCGTCGGAGCGGGTCAGCGCCCGGTAGTAGCCGAAGTCGGGGGCGTCGAGGGAGCGCTGCACCAGCACGGCGAGCGGCAGGAACAGCAGGACGGCGATGCTTCCGACGACCCCGGCCAGCAGCCCCCACTCCCCCGCGCCGCGCGGGCGCCGGGCGGTCATGGACGCGTCCACGAGCCGCAGCGCGGTCTCCCGGCGCCGCACGGTCCAGGCGTGCAGGGCGAGGACCGCGCCCACCGCGACGAACTGGATCAGCGTCAGCACGGCGGCGGTGGAGAGGTCGAAGATCTCCGAGGTCTGCCGGTAGATCTCCACCTCAAGGGTCGAGAAGGTCGGACCGCCGAGGATCTGCACGACACCGAAGGAGGTGAAGGTGAAGAGGAAGACCATCAGCGCGGCGGCGGCCACGGCGGGCGCGAGCGCGGGCAGCGTGACGGTCCGCCAGGCGGTGAGCCGGGACGCGCCCAGCATGCGCGCGGCCTCCTCCTGACGCGGGTCCAGCTGGGCCCACAGTCCGCCGACGGTCCGTACGACCACCGCGTAGTTGAAGAAGACGTGCGCCAGCAGGATCGCCCACACGGTGGTGTCCAGCCGTACGCCCCACCACTCGTCCAGCAGCCCGCCCCGGCCGACGAGCGCCAGGAAGGCCGTACCGACCACGACGGTCGGCAGCACGAAGGGGACGGTGACCACGGCCCGCAGCACCTGCTTGCCGGGGAAGTCGAAGCGCGCGAAGACATACGCGCCGGGGAGTGCCACCAGGAGCGTGAGCGCGGTGGAGACGAGTGCCTGCCAGGTGGTGAACCACAGGACGTGCCGGATGTCCGGCTGGGCGAGGACGTCGGTGATCCTGCCGAACTGCCAGGTCCCGCCGGTCTTGAGTCCGCGCGTGACGATCGCGGCGACGGGATAGGCGAAGAAGACGGCGAAGAACGCGACGGGCACGGCCACCAGCCCGAGCCGGGCCGCCGCGTTCCTGACGCCCTGACGGGGCCTTACTTCAGTACGAGCGAGGTCCATGACTTGACCCAGTCGTCACGGTTGTCGGCGATCTTCGCCGGGTCCATGGTCTCGGGATCCTTGGCCTGCGGGCCGTACTCGGTGAACTCGGCCGGCACCTGGGCGCCGTCCACGACCGGGTAGACGAACATGTTGAGCGGCATGTCCTGCTGGAACTCCTTGGTGAGCAGGAAGTCCAGGAACGCCTTGCCGCCCTTGGTGTTCTTCGCGTTGCTCAGCAGCCCGGCGTACTCGATCTGCCGGAAGCAGGTGCCCTGGGCGACCCCGGTGGGGGCGGTCTTCGGCTTCGGGTCGGCGTAGATCACCTCGGCGGGCGGCGAGGAGGCGTACGACACGACGAGCGGCCGGTCGGCCTTGGCCTTCTTGCCCCCCGCGGAACCGGAGAACTCCTCGTTGTAGGCCTGCTCCCAGCCGTCGACGACCTTGACGCCGTTGGCCTTGAGCTTCTTCCAGTACCCCTGCCAGCCGTCGTCCCCGTACTTCGCGGCCGAGCCGAGCAGGAATCCGAGGCCCGGCGAGGAGGTGGAGGCGTTCTCGGTGACGAGGAGGTTCTTGTAGGCGGGCTTGACCAGATCGTCGTACGACGTCGGCGGCTGGAGCTTGTGCGCGGTGAACCAGGCCTTGTCGTAGTTGACGCAGATGTCGCCGCTGTCGATGGGCGTGACCCGGTGCTTGTCCTGGTCGACCCGGTACTCGGTCTTGATCCGGTCGGCGCCCTTCGCCTCGTACGACTGGAAGAGACCGTTGTCGAGGGCGCGGGAGAGCAGGGTGTTGTCGACGCCGAAGAAGACGTCGCCCTGCGGGTTGTCCTTGGTGAGGATGGCCTTGTTGACGGCTTGCCCGGCGTCGCCGTCCTCCAGGACCCTGACCTTGTAGCCGGACTTCTTCTCGAAGTCGGCGAGGACGCTCTTGGAGACGGCCCAGGAGTCGTGGCTGACCAGGGTGACGGTCTTGGACTCGGAGCCGGAGCCGCCACCGTCGCCGTCGGAGGATCCGCACGCGGACAGCGTGACCAGGCCGAGGCCGACGACGGCAGCGAAAAACTTCTTGTTGTTCACGGTGATGACCGAACTTCCTACCCAGAATGACCTGGGCGAGGTTCAGAGGGTCTGCGGCCCGTTTGCCGCACTCTCAGCGCTGTTGCGCTCCCCTGTCGGATATGAAGATGTACGTACGTACGGTCGTCAGACTACCGCTCGGTGGCCGCGAGCTGGCCACAGGCCCCGTCGATCTCCTGTCCACGGGTGTCCCGGACGGTCACCGGCACACCATGGGCGGCGATGGCCTCGACGAACGCCTTCTCGTCCTCGGGCCGGGAGGCGGTCCACTTGGACCCGGGGGTCGGGTTCAGCGGGATGAGGTTGACGTGCACGGGCTTGCCCTTGAGCAGCCGTCCGAGCCGGTCGCCCCGCCACGCCTGGTCGTTGATGTCCCGGATCAGCGCGTACTCGATGGACAGCCGGCGCCCGCTCTTCTCGACGTACTCGAACCCGGCGTCGAGGACCTCGCGCACCTTCCACCGAGTGTTCACGGGGACCAGGGTGTCGCGCAGCTCGTCGTCCGGCGCGTGCAGGGAGATCGCGAGCCGGCACTTGAAGCCCTCGTCGGAGAACCGGTGAATGGCCGGCACGAGGCCCACGGTCGACACGGTGATGCCCCGCTGCGAGAGCCCGAGCCCGTCGGGAGCGGGATCGGTGAGCGCGCGAATGGACTGCGTCACCCGCTTGTAGTTGGCGAGCGGCTCGCCCATCCCCATGAAGACGATGTTGGAGAGCCGCGCGGGCCCGCCCGGCACCTCCCCGTCCCGCAGCGCCCGCATCCCGTCCACGATCTGATGGACGATCTCGGCGGTGGACAGATTGCGATCGAGCCCCGCCTGCCCGGTGGCGCAGAACGGACAGTTCATCCCGCACCCGGCCTGCGAGCTGATGCACATGGTCACCCGGTCCGGGTACCGCATCAGCACCGACTCCACGAGCGTCCCGTCGAACAGCCGCCACAGCGTCTTGCGCGTGGTCCCCTGGTCGGTCGACAGATGCCGTACGACGGTCATGAGCTCGGGAAGCAACGCCTCCTGGAGCTTGCCGCGCGCCCCGGCCGGGATGTCCGTCCACTCCGCGGGGTCGTGCGCGTACCGCGCGAAGTAGTGCTGCGAGAGCTGCTTGGCACGAAACGGCTTCTCCCCGATCCCGGCCACGACCTCTTTACGTTCGGCGGGCGTGAGGTCGGCGAGATGCCGCGGCGGCTTCTTGGCTCCGCGGGGGGCGACGAAAGTGAGTTCTCCGGGTGCAGGCATAACCCTTCCAGTGTGGCAGATCATCACCGGGTGCCCAGGCCCGGAGCGGGGTGGGGGTGGTCACCTGTGGGGAGGTGCCCAGGGCCACCGCGCGTCACTCCGGCTGCACGGGAGCGACCGGGAGCTGTTCCCTGTAGGGCCACGTGAAGGTGCGGTCCGGTTCCAGGTGGGCATCTCCCCAGTGGATGGCGTGGATGCCGTTTTCGACGTCGGCCGTGAAGAACACACAGACCAGCCTCGTGGAAGCTCCCAGCTCCTCGAACGCGTCGTGCAGCCCCAGGTACTCCTCGGTCGCCAAGTCCTCACCGACGTCGAACAGGCCTTCCGGGGGCTGCGGCCCGTGCGCTCGGAACAGCCGGTGCCGAGTGGGCGACGCGTTGGAGGGCAATCGGGCTCGGTCCAGTGGCCTCGGCCTGTCCGCGTACCGGAACGGGAAGAGGGCGTGATCGTTGATCACGGCGTACTCGTATCCGCGCACGTCTCTTACGGCTTCTCCCAGCCGGTGCGCCGTCTCCGCCAGGTTCTCGCGCACCACGCCTGCAAGCGCGAGACCGTACGGACTCCGCTTCTTCAGACCCGCAGCGAGGTGCGCAGCATGAGCCTTCCCGTGCGCCTTGGCCAGTTGCACCGGAACCGCGGCGGCAAGCGCGCCGGCATGCCGCCCGAACCGCTCGACGGCCCAGGCCGACGGCCCCACCGGATAGCCACCCAACACCGACATGCAGTGCTCCCCTCCCCCGGGTCACGCCTCTGAACTGTGTGACACGTACACGAAGGGCGCACAAGGGGGCGATCTGGCCAGGACGTGGCTCCGCAGCGGAGGTCTCGGCTGCCGGCGACATCGAGATGCATACAGACGGCCCTGCTCCGCTGGCAGCAGCCTTCTCGTACTGGTGAGCTCAGAGCAGTAGTTGTTGCCTTCGACCGAGAGCGGTTATCCCCATGGCGATCATCATCACGTTTGACTTTCCGGGCACTACTCAGGCCCAGTACGAGCAGGTCACCAACAAGATGACCGAGGGGCGCGGTCTTGAGAAGGCCTCGGACTGGCCGGTAGCGGGTCTGATCTCCCACGCCACCGGCCCCAGCCCGACCGGCTGGTTCGTGACGGATGTCTGGGAGTCCGAGGAGGCGTTTCGGCAGTTCGGCGCGGAGCTTGCCCCTCTGCTGCGGGAAGCCGGGATCCCCGAAACGGAACCCAAGATCTACCAGGCGTTCAAAGTGGTGACGGGCTAGCACTGGACGTAGTGGAGCCGCCCCGTCGCAGCGTCATGCACCGCATTAGGAGCGAGGTGGGGCAGGGTGGGGCACGTGCTCGGCTGACCAGCGTCTTTGCCATCTTGGGCCTGCCTGGCGCTGAGTGCCGTGCCGTACCGCGGTTCCGGTGAGCCCCCCGTCCGTTCCGGCACGAGAGTGGCACAGCCCGCGGACTACACCTTGTCGTCCCGCTCCAGGATCAGGCTGATCGATCCGTCCTCGAGATTGATGCCACCCTCAAGATGTTCGTGGTAGCCGCCTCGGAGCTCCGGATCAGCAAGACCAGTGAGTCGCTCTGCGAGATCCCGCAGGCCGGCTGCGTTGGCCGCAATGGTGATTTCGGTGGCTGAGCCATACACCTTGATCCGAGGTTCATCCATGGCCTCACGCTACCGTCCGGTTGGTGAAGTCCTACGGGGCGGTCTTGACAACGTTAAAGTCCCAGCCCGCCCATGACAGACAGCTCCTGCCTGGTGAACTCTCCCGTCAGCATCGGCATCGCCTTGCCGATGGCGGCCTTTGTCTCCGGCAGCTCTAGTGAAGCATCGTGATGCCCCTTGCTCTCCCAGACCTCGGTCACCCAGATCGTCACGTCATCGTCGTCGGACACGCTGACAACGTAGAGGTGGCATCCCGCCTCGCGGAGACCGTCCACACCACTCAGCAAAATGGAGACGACTTTGCCGCGGGAACCTGGTTGGGTCCTCATCGAGGCGATGTAGCCGTAAGTCATCATCATTCCCTCTCCCTGGAATGGAATGGGCCGTCGCGCCCGGGCCAGGACCCTGCCATCGGCGGCCTGGAGACACAAGGACGGGAGATCACGGTCGAACGCCCACGGCCACTCCGCGCCCCGGTGTCCCCACTTGTCCCAGTCCACCACTCTCCCCAGCTCCCATCCCGCGTACGCCACTTCGCACCCGCGGCCGCGTACGGCGCCCCCTCCATCACCCGAAGCAGCGAGCGAGCGCGCCGGGCCCTTGATGGCGTCGCAGATCATTCCGGAGTCGCGTTCAGAAGATCCACATGCCCAGGGCGGCCACCGCCGCGCCGACGACCAGGAAGCACCCGCCGGTGAGGGTGACCGGGAGTACCTGGCCGCGGCGGCGCGAGGGCTCCAGGCCGCGCCAGGTGCTGATCGCCGCGTAGAGGCCGATCAGAGCGATCGCACAGCCGATGGCGAGGGCGAGGAAGCCGAAGAAACCGGACCACGTGGAGGTGTGGTCGGGGTTCGGGGTGAACACGGCCGCGAGGGCCGTTCCGCCGAGAAGGCTCACTTGTCGTTCTCGTCCTTCGTCAGGTCCTGGATATCGGCCTCGATACCTGAGGCGGCGGCGTAGACGCCGGTGTTGAGGGTGGTGCCCACGGTGTTCTTGAACGCTCCGTCCGCGAGCCTGCCCTGCTCGCTGAGGTGTTCCCCACCGAGGCTGCCGTGCTCCTTCAGGGCGTGGTTGACCCCGTGGTTCTGAGCGTTTCCGGCGGCACCGGCGACCGCGTTGGTCAGGGCGTCCTGGCCCATGGTCGACGCGTCCTGGCCGTTCGCGTAGTCGGCTGTCAGACCACCCGTGACGTTGCCGAACGCGCCGTTGACCGCGGTGCCGAGCAGGCCCTCCCCGCGCAGGAGGTCTCCGGCCACCCCGGTGAGACGGGCCCCGACGGCGCCGGCTCCCGCGGTGAAGCCCGCCGTACCGCCCGCGAGCAGCGCGCCGTTCCTGACGTCGGCGCCGACGGTCACCGGCTGCCCGTTCACGGCCTGGGTCACCATGATGCTTCCCGAGTCCGCCACGAAGTTCGTCGTGAAGCTCTCCAGCCCCGTCTTGGCGAAGGTCGCGGCGACCCTGGCCACGGCCGTGACCATCCGCTCCAGCGTGGCGACGGTCTCCGTACTGAGCCCCGAGAACCGTTCCAGGAGGCCCGTCACCCGCTCCGCCGCCGCCGTGAAGAGCCGGACCAGGTCCACGATCCTGGCCACCCGCGCCGCCACCGCCGTGTTCGCGACGAGGTCGGAGATGAAACCGGTGAAGAACGACAGCGCGATCCCGGCGATCTCCATCTCGGCGATCTCGACGCAGATGTCGATGATCTCCTTGTTGATCCCGTCGATCTCGTCGGCGTAGGACCGCAGGCCATCGGCGACATGGTGGAAGTTGGCGGCGACGTCCTGGACGACCTTCCTCTGCTCGCCCCAGTGCTTCTCGAAGGCGTCCCGGGCGGCCCCGTGCCAGCCCTGCTTGTCGACCCCGGCGATCGCGGAGTCCATGGCCCGTACGACATCCGTCAGTTCGGTGCCCATGGCGTCCCAGGAACGGGCGATGGCCCGGAGGGTGTCGCCGTCGCCGCCGGGGAGTTCCACACCGGCGGCCTGGAGGATCTCCAGGACCTTGCCGTCTATCCAGTCGTTGACGCTCACGGACGGCCGCCCGAGGCCGCGGAGTGCAGATAGTCGAGGGCCGTCCGATCCGAGTCCCTGTAGTGGGTGGCGTTCAGCCGCAGCCGGTCGCCGTCGCCCCTGAGCACGTCCGGCAGATGTCCGAGCGCTTTGACGGTGTTCTCCAACAGCTGCCGGTACTTCTCCGACGCACCGTCACAGGCCCCCAGCAGCCCGAACGCCTGCCCGATCTCCACCGCGCTGCCCGAGAACGTCCCGATGGGCCCGGCGAGCCCCGTCGCCTCCCGGTCGAACCGGCCCGCCAGATCCGTCAACGTCTCGGGGTCCACCCCGAACTGCTCGCTCATCCCGCTCCCCCGTTCGAAAACCGACGCGACGGTCAGCATCCCGGACGAGATTCCGCGGAAGCGGCTCCTTTTACGTATGCGAAGCAATGCCTGACACACAATTTGCGCCGACCTGGGCTCCGCCTTGCCTGCTGCGACAGGCCCCGCCATGTCTGCTGTGACGAAACGCAAAGGGGCGGCAGCCGTCGCTGCCGCCCCTCGCTCACCGTCGTACGTCAGCCGCTGCCCACGAACAGCACCAGCAGCAGCCACACCACGGGAGCCGTCGGCAACAGGGAGTCCAGGCGGTCCATGATGCCGCCGTGGCCCGGCAGCAGCGTGCCCATGTCCTTGATGCCGAGGTCCCGCTTGATCATCGACTCGCCGAGGTCACCGAGCGTCGCGCTGGCCGCGACCGCGAGCCCGAGCAGCAGGCCCTGCCACCAGACGCCGTCGTCGATCAGGAACTCCATGCACAGCGCGCCCGCGACCATCGCGAACGCCACCGCTCCGACCAGGCCCTCGCGGGTCTTGCCGGGGCTGATGCGCGGCGCGAGCTTGTGGGTGCCGAAGCGCCAGCCGACCGCGTACGCGCCGGTGTCGCTGACGACGGTCAGGAGCAGGAAGGTCAGGACGCGTGCCGCCCCGTCCTCGGCCGTCAGCATCATCGCGACGAAGGTGGCCAGGAACGGGACGTAGAACGCCGCGAAGACGGCCGCCGTGACGTCCTTGAGGTAGCCCTCCGGCGGTTCCGTCATCCGCCAGACGAGGACCGCGAGTGCCGTGAGCGCCATGGCGACCCAGGCACCCTCCGCGCCCCGGACGTACCCCGAGACGACCATCGCGGCCCCGCCGAGCGCCAGGGGCACGAGCGGCGCCTTGATGCCCTTGCGCTCCTCCAGCCGCTTCGTCAGCTCCCACAGCCCGACCACGACGGCGACCGCTATCACGCCGACGAACGCGGCCTTGACGAAGAACAGCGACGCGATGATCACCACGCCGAGTCCGACGCCGACCCCTATGGCCGCACCCAGGTCCCGCCCCGCGCTCTTCTTCTGCGGCGCGGGCGCCGGCTGCGAGGAGTCGGGCATGGGCTCCGGATTCTGCTTCTGCGGCGCGGCCGGGTGGGGCTGCGCCGATGCGGTCTCTTCTCGGAACGTCTCGTCCCGGAACGTGTCGTCCCGGAACAAGGGACCGCTCAGCCGAGCGGCCCCCCGGTCGTCATCCTGGTCGTCGCCGTACCGGGGCACAGCGGGTCCGTCGGGCACGATGGGCATGGGGCGAGTGTGCTGCGCGTCATGCGCATCGTACGCGGGACCCGCCGGGGCAGCCCCCTGGACAGGCCCCTGGTCGGACGGCCCCCAGTACCCGGTGTGAGGCGGCGTCGCCCAGGAAGAGTCGTTCATCAGACCTCGAGAAGCTCCGCTTCCTTGTGCTTGAGGAGCTCGTCCACCTGGGCGACGTACTTGTGCGTCGCGTCGTCGAGCTCCTTCTCCGCACGGCGGCCCTCGTCCTCGCCGACCTCGCCGTCCTTGACGAGCTTGTCGATCGAGTCCTTGGCCTTGCGGCGGACGGAGCGGATGGACACCCGGGAGTCCTCGGCCTTGGCCTTGGCGACCTTGATGTAGTCGCGGCGGCGCTCCTCGGTGAGCTCGGGGAACACCACGCGGATGATGTTGCCGTCGTTGCTCGGGTTGACGCCCAGGTCGGAGTCGCGGATCGCCTGTTCGATGTTGCGCAGCGCGGTCTTGTCGAACGGGGTCACCACGGCCATGCGCGGCTCCGGCACGGAGAACGAAGCCAGCTGGTTGATCGGCGTCGGCGCACCGTAGTAGTCGGCCACGATCTTGTTGAACATCGCCGGGTGCGCACGCCCGGTGCGGATCGCGGCGAAGTCCTCCTTGGCGACCACGACGGCCTTCTCCATCTTCTCCTCGGCCTCGAGGAGGGTCTCTTCGATCACCACTTGCTCCTGCGTGTCTTGAGTAGGCCCGGCTGCTGTTCCATGTGCCTGGGGGCGGCGGCCGGCTGCGTCGCGTCTTCTTCCTGCACGGTTCCCGACCGGCAGGACATTGTCCATCCCCCGGTCAGGGACCGGGTCTGTCCCCGGGTCAGTCCCGGCTGCCCTGCTCACCCACAAGCGTGCCGATCTTCTCACCCTTGACGGCTCGGGCGATATTTCCCTCCGCCAGGAGTTCGAACACCAGGATCGGGAGCTTGTTGTCGCGGCACAGCGTGACCGCCGTGGCGTCGGCGACCTTCAGGTCACGGGTGATGACCTCGCCGTATCCGAGGGAGTCGAACTTGACCGCGTCGGGGTTGGTCTTCGGGTCGGAGTCGTAGACCCCGTCCACGCCGTTCTTGCCCATGAGCAGCGCCTCGGCGTCGATCTCCAGGGCGCGCTGCGCGGCGGTGGTGTCGGTGGAGAAGTACGGCATGCCCATACCGGCGCCGAAGATGACGACGCGGCCCTTCTCCAGGTGGCGCACGGCGCGCAGCGGGATGTACGGCTCGGCCACCTGGCCCATGGTGATGGCGGTCTGCACCCGGCTGTCGATGCCCTCCTTCTCCAGGAAGTCCTGGAGGGCGAGGCAGTTCATCACGGTGCCCAGCATGCCCATGTAGTCCGAGCGGGCACGGTCCATGCCGCGCTGCTGGAGTTCGGCACCACGGAAGAAGTTGCCGCCGCCGATGACGACGGCGATCTCGGCGCCGTCCCGGACGACGGCGGCGATCTCACGAGCGATCTTGTGCACCACGTCGGGGTCCACACCCAGGCCCCCGCCACCGGCGAACGCCTCTCCGGACAGCTTCAGCAGAAACCGGCCGCGTACTTTGCCGTCGTCGCTCTTCTGGGCCTTGGTGGTCATGGGATCCCGCCTCTTTCACCTGTCGCACATACGAAGAAGGCCACTGCCGGTGGGAACTGGTTCGCATCCCATGCGCGGCAATGGCCTCCTCGTCAGATCTGCTGTCGTCCGCCACGCGCGTGCGTGGCGGCGTACCGGACGACTGCTGTCGACCCTATCGGGCCCGCGCGTCGCTCGCGGTACGGACTCAGATGCCGACCTTGATGCGCGTGAAGCGCTTCAGGGTGACACCGGCCTCGTCCAGAACCTTCTGGACCGACTTCTTGTTGTCGAGCGCGTACGGCTGACCGAGCAGCGTGGCGTCCTTGAAGAAGCCGTTGAGGCGACCCTCGACGATCTTCGGCAGGGCGGCCTCGGGCTTGCCCTCGGCGCGGGTGGTCTCCTCGGCGATGCGGCGCTCGGACTCGACGACCTCGGCCGGCACGTCCTCCTTGGAGAGGTACTTCGGCGCGAAGGCGGCGATGTGCTGGGCGACACCGCGGGCGACCTCGGCGTTCGGCTTGTCCAGCTCGACGAGGACACCGATCTGCGGGGGCAGGTCGGGCATCGTGCGGTGCATGTACGCGGTCACGAAGCCGTCGGCGAACTGCGCGAAGCGGTCCAGGACGATCTTCTCGCCGAGGTTGGCGTTGGCCTCGTCCACGAACGCCTGGACGGTCTTGCCGGCCTCGATCTCGGAGGCGAGCAGGGCCTCCAGGTCGGCCGGGGAGGTCGCGGCGACGTGCTCGGCGATCTGGTTGGCGACAGCCTGGAACTTCTCGCCCTTGGCGACGAAGTCCGTCTCGCACTTCAGCTCGACGAGGACGCCGGAGGAGTTGTCGTCGGCGATGATCGAGACCACGGCGCCGTTCTCGGCGGAGCGGCCCTCGCGCTTGGCGACGCCCTTCTGACCCTTGATCCGGAGCGCCTCGACAGCCTTCTCGACGTCGCCCGCGGCCTCGTCCAGCGCCTTCTTGCAGTCCATCATGCCGGCGCCCGTGAGCTCACGGAGCTTCTTGACGTCGGCGGCGGTGTAGTTCGCCATGAGTCTGTGAATCTTTCTCGAAGTCTGGAAGATCGAAGATCTACGGGGTCTACGGCCCCCATACAGCCAGGGGCCGCCGACTCTCCGTCGACCTACGGGTGAACGGCGGGAGCGGAGATCATGCCCCCGCTCCCGCCGTCACCCCTGACGCTGACGGGTCAGGCCTGCTCGGCGTCCGCGGCCGGAGCGGCCTCAGCGGGAGCCTCGGCAGCCGGAGCCGCCTCAGCCTCGGGGGCCTCGGCAGCGGGGGCCTCGGCAGCAGGAGCCTCGGCGGCCTCCGCGGCGGGAGCCTCCTCGGCCTTCTTCTCGCCGCCCTCGAGCAGGTCGCGCTCCCACTCGGCGAGCGGCTCGCCCGCGGCCTTCTCGCCCTTGTCACCGGTGGCGACGCGCGAGCGGCTGATGAGGCCCTCGGCGACGGCGTCGGCGATCACGCGGGTGAGCAGGGTGACGGAGCGGATCGCGTCGTCGTTGCCCGGGATCTTGTAGTCGACCTCGTCGGGGTCGCAGTTGGTGTCGAGGATGGCGACGACCGGGATGTTGAGCTTCCGGGCCTCGCCGACCGCGATGTGCTCCTTCTTGGTGTCCACGATCCAGACGGCGCTGGGCACCTTGGACATCTCGCGGATACCACCGAGGGTCTTCTCCAGCTTGGCCTTCTCGCGCGAGAGCACGAGAAGCTCCTTCTTGGTCAGACCGGAAGCGGCGACGTCCTCGAAGTCGATCTGCTCGAGCTCCTTGAGGCGCTGCAGACGCTTGTAGACGGTCGAGAAGTTGGTGAGCATGCCGCCCAGCCAGCGCTGGTTGACGTAGGGCATGCCGACGCGGGTGGCCTGCTCGGCGATGGCCTCCTGCGCCTGCTTCTTCGTGCCGACGAACATGACCGTGCCGCCGTGGGCGACGGTCTCCTTGACGAACTCGTAGGCGCGGTCGATGTACGACAGCGACTGGAGCAGGTCGATGATGTAGATGCCGTTGCGCTCCGTGAAGATGAAGCGCTTCATCTTCGGGTTCCAACGACGGGTCTGGTGACCGAAGTGGACGCCGCTTTCCAGCAGCTCCCGCATCGTGACGACGGCCATGGCCGTTCTCCTTGGTGTTCTCGGTTGTACCGCGGGTACCGGAGGGCACCCGCGCCTGACGCCCGCGACGCGCCTTGCCGCAAAGGACCGAGAGGCGCTGACACCGACCGCGTGACGGCGTGGTGTCGGGGCGTGCGAAGTCGACCCGGTGACCCGGATCGCCAGAAGAAGTGTACGGGACCGGCGGGGTACCGGGTGACGCCGCTGTCCACAACCCGGGAGTAGTCCACAGGGCCCGGTCATGACCGGGGCGGGTGCGGGACGGTTTCCGCATGCGAGCGAAGCGATGCGGACGACGCGAACGACGCGGTACGTGGCTGGTGCTGGGGTTTCTGCTGTTCCTGACTGCGCCGGCACCCGCGCCTGGGCAGGCCGCCCTGACACCGACGGCCACGATCACGGACGCCTCGGTGCCGGGGATCGGGCGCACCTGGCCCGTGGGCACCCGGCCGGCGGTCCTGCGCGGCTGGGAACCACCGGCGACGGTGTACGGCCGCGGCCACCGGGGCGTGGACCTGGCGGCACCTGCCGGCACCCCGGTTCGGGCGGTGGCGGCAGGCCGGGTGTCCTTCGCGGGCCGGGTGGCGGGCAAGGCGGTCGTCTCGGTGGAACTGACGGGCACAGACCTTCGCACGACCTACGAACCGGTGACGGCGTCGGTGCGGAAGGGCGACGAGGTGACGGCGGGCGAGGTGGTGGGGGTGGTGGAGCCGACGGGCTCCCACTGCCCGACCACGTGTGTGCACTGGGGTCTGCTGAGAGGCGAGACCTACCTGGACCCGCTGTCCCTGCTTCCGCCATGGCTGCTACGGAGAGGCCCGTCCAGGTTGCTCCCCGTCCTGGGGGTGCCCGTACCGACGTAGTCTCCGTACCGCCTTCCAAGAGGCGTTCGGCTGCACGCGCCCGAGGGGCGCGCGGAACCGCGCGCCCAGCCACCACGGACCCGCACCCGACAGCCGCCCTCACCCCCGTACGCCGACTCCGCCCTCAGTCCGGCAGACCGACCCCGCACTCAGCCTCGCACGCCCCGCAGCGCCATGGAGACCGCGGCCTCGGTGATCACCGAAGGCTCCTCCGCCGCCCCCAGCTCGATCCGCCGCACCGCCGCGTCCACCACACCCTGCACCAGCATCGCCGCCAGCCGAGGCTGCTCGTGCCCCATCTCCGCGAGCGCCTCGACGATCATCGCGACCAGTCCGCCGTGTGCCGCGCGGATCTTCTCCCGGGCCCCCGCGTCCAGCTCGCTCGCGGAGATGGCGACGACGGCCCGATGCCGCCGGTCCCCCACCAGCGTCAGCTGCCGTCGCACATACGCCTCGACCTTGGCCTGCGCCCCCTCCGCGGCGGCCATCGCCTGCGAGACCTCCGCCGCCCACACCGGGAAGTCGACCTCGCACAGCTCCTCGACCACGGCGGCCCGTGACCGGAAGTACTCGTACACGGACGACCGCGCGAGCCCCGTCCGCTCGGCGAGAGCCGGGAAGGTCAGCGCCTCCGTCCCGCCCTCGGACAGCAGAGAGCGAGCCGCGTCCAGCAGGGCGGCTCGCTGCATCGACCGGTGCTCGGCCACGGAGGCCGCTCGAATCCTTGGCACGTCAACCACTGTACGGACGCACCACCGCGGACGGGAGTCACTCCGCCCGAGCTGCCCTCACCGGAGGGCAGCCAGGCCGGGTCAGCGACCGAAACCGGCCAGCTTCGCCCGCAGTTGCAGCACCGACTTGGTGTGGATCTGGCTGACCCTGCTCTCGGTCACTCCCAGCACGTTCCCGATCTCGGCGAGCGTGAGCCCCTCGTAGTAGTACAGAGTGACCACGGTCTTCTCCCGCTCGGGCAGCGTGTTGATGGCCCGCGCGAGGAACCGTCTGAGTTCCCGGTCCTCGGCGACCTCCACGGGGTTGTCGGCGGCGGGGTCCTCCAGCGTGTCCATGAAGCTCAACCCGTCGCCGCCCTCGCCGCCGACGTGCAGCAGTTCCTCCAGGGCCACGACGTTGGCCAGCGACAACTGACTGAAGACAGCGTGGAGATCGTCGACCGCGATCCCCAGCTCGCCGGCGACCTCCCCCTCCGTGGGCGTCCGTCGCAGCCGCGCTTCCAGCGTCGCGTACGCCCGCTCGACGTTGCGCGCCTTCTGCCGCACGGACCGCGGGATCCAGTCCAGTGCCCGCAGTTCGTCGATCATCGCGCCGCGGATCCGGGTGATCGCGTACGTCTCGAACTTGATCTCCCGGTCGACGTCGAACTTCTCGATCGCGTCGATGAGCCCGAAGACGCCCGAGGACACGAAGTCCGCCTGCTCGACGTTGGGCGGCAGACCGACGCTCACCCGTCCGGCGACGTACTTCACGAGCGGTGAGTAGTGCAGGATCAGCTGCTCGCGCAGCCGCTCGTCCCCCGTCGCCTTGTACGACCGCCACAGTTCGTCGAGCGTCGAGGGAGCGGGCGGCCGCACGCTGCCACCGTCACGGGCGGCTGGGGGGATGGCCGCCCGGTCGGACCCGGAAGTGTGCTGGGGCATGCGTCGCCTTGTGCCGTTCTGCCGTGAAGTACGCGATGTACGTGATGTGCGTCGGAATCCCCGTGAGCGTAGCGTGACTGAGGAGTCGCAGTGCGCAAACAGCGGGCTCGGATTCACCCCCGGATGCGTTCCCCGGACCTCTCCCGCGAGCCGCGGCCGTCTCCCTGTGTGATCAACGGAACACCCCAACTGCGGTAATTCCCAAGGGCTTCGGGGTTCCCCCGGACGGCCGAACACGCTCCGTCAACACGGGGCGCGGCCACCCCGGACGGAGATCATCGCCTGGCGTGTCAACTTCCAGCCGTCGCCGTGTCGTTCGACGTAACCAAGTGCGCGGAGTTCGTACAGTCTCGCGACGGCGTCGTCCCGCGTCGTCTGCGCACCCCGCGCGATCTCGTCCGCGCCCGCCTCCCGCCGCCCGGGCAGCGCGGACAGGACTCTTCGCGCCTCCGGGTCCAGCAGATCGCGCGGCAGCACCGGTCCGCGCCGGTCGGGGGCCAGTTCCCCCATGTCGCCGACCAGCTCCACGACTTCCGCGGCGTCCGTGACCAGCGTGGCGCCCCCGCGCAGCAGCTCGTGCACCCCGGCGGACAGGCTGCTGGTGGCCGGGCCGGGCACCCCCATCGTGTGACGGCCCAACCGCTGTGCCGCACGCGCGGTGACCAGTGAGCCGCTGCGGTGGGCGGCCTCGACCACCACGGTGCCCCGGGTGAGGGCGGCGATCACCCGGTTGCGCAGCACGAATCTGCTGGGCGTCGGGTGATCGCCGGGCGGCAACTCCCCGATGACCAGGCCCTGTTCCGCGATTCTGGTGATCAACTGGGCGTGTCCGCGCGGATAGGGCCGGTCGACCCCGCAGGCCAGCACGGCGACGGTGGCGCCGCCGGCGCCGAGGGCACCGCGATGGGCGGCGCCGTCGACCCCGTAGGCCCCGCCCGACACGACGACCCACCCGAGCTCGGCGAGCCCGGTGCCGAGGGTGGCGGCCATGTGGGCCCCGTACTCGGTACAGGCACGGGCTCCGACGAGGGCGACGGACCTGAGCGCCCACATTCGAAGGCTGGGCCGCCCCCGCACCCACAGTCCGATCGGCCGGGCGTCCCCGAGGCCGTCGAGCTGTCCCGGCCACTCGGCTCCCCCGGGCACGACGAACCGGGCACCGGCCTCGTACGCGACGGCGAGATCCCGGCGCGGCTCCGCCACCTCGGCCCGGGCCCGCATCCCGCCCCAGCGCTTCTCGCTCACCCCGGGCAACGGCTCCCCACCACCGCGCAACCGCGTGGCCACCTCCCGCACGCCCCACTCCCGGATCCACCGCCCGCCGACCTCGTCACCGGGCTCGACGACGCGAGCGAGCAGGACACGGTCGAGCAGTTCGTCGTCGGGTTCGCCGCCGGTCATGTCAGCGCCCCGATGGCCATCGGTACGCCCCGGGGTACTCCGGTGCGCAGTTGCAGCGCCAGGGCGACGTCCGTCGCGTCCGGGCGGTCGTGTCCGACGAGGTCCGCGACGGTCCAGGCGACGCGCAGGACGCGGTCGAGGCCTCGGGCGGTCAGGACGCCGCGCTCCAGATTGCGTTCGGCCTCGTCCATGGCCCCGGACACGGCGTGCCAGCGGCTGCGCAGTTCGCGTCCGGGCACCTCGCTGTTGGTGCGCCACGGGGTGCCTGCGAAGCGCGTCGCCGCGCGTTCCCGTGCGGCCCGCACCCGGTCCGCGACCACGGCGGTCGAATCGCCCCGGGCGCCCCGGCCGGCGAGCTGGTCGCGCGTGACGCGGTCCACCTGCACTCGCAGGTCGACCCGGTCGAGCAGCGGCCCGGAGAGCCGGGCCTGGTAGCGGCGGACGGCCGAGGGCGGGCACTCGCAGAAGTCGTCGGTCTGCGAGAAGCGACCGCAGGGGCACGGGTTGGCCGCGAGCACCATCAGGAACTTCGCCGGGAACCGTACGACACCCGCGCTGCGCGCGATCACGACGTGTCCCGCCTCCAGTGGCTGCCGCAGCGCGTCGAGGGCCTGGGTGTTGAACTCGGGTGTCTCGTCCAAGAAGAGGACACCGCGATGAGACAGGGACACCGCCCCGGGACGGGCGATGCCGGGCCCTCCGCCGACGAGTGCCTGCATGGTGGCCGAGTGGTGCGGGGCGCAGTAGGGGGCGACGTCGATCAGGGGCTTGCCCGGTGGCAGCAGACCGGCCACCGAGTGCACCGCCGTCACCTCGAGCGACTCCTCCCGGGCCAGCCGGGGCAGCACCGCGGGCAGCCGCTCGGCGAGCATCGTCTTGCCCGCTCCCGGCGGCCCCTCCAGGAACAGGTGATGGCCGCCGGCCGCCGCGACCTCCACGGCCGTACGCGCCGAGGTCTGACCGACGACGTCGGCCAGGTCGTGTCCGTGGTCCTGCTGTGCGGCTCCGGCGCTGTGCATACCGGTGGCGGCGCCCGTGCCCGGCACGCGCAGGCCGGCCAGCAGCGGGTCGGGGCGGCCCGGCTCGTGCGGTTCCTCGTCGGGCACCGGTTCGTCCGCGAGGACCGCGATCAGCTGCCGCAGACTGCGTACCCCCAGCACGGAGACACCGGGCACCAGCGAGGCCTCGGCCGCGGCGCACTCCGGGACGACGACCTGTTCGTAGCCGGCGTCCGCGGCGGCCAGCACCGCGGGCAGGATGCCCCGGACCGGACGAACCCGGCCGTCCAGGCCCAGCTCGCCGATCATCACGATGTCTGCGAGGACGCGCGGGTCGATCCGCTCGGCGGCCCCCAGCACGGCACACGCGACAGCGAGGTCGAACCCCGAACCCGCCTTCGGCACCGACGCCGGGCTGAGTCCCACCGTGAGTTTCTTCTGGGGCCATTCACCGCCCGAGTTCACGACGGCCGCCCGAACCCGGTCCCGGCTCTCCGTCAGGCTCTTGTCCGGCAGTCCCACCAGCGTGAAGGCCGCGACGCCGGGCTCCAGGTCGGCCTGGACCTCGACCACGACCCCTTCGACGCCCACCAGCGCCACCGAGCACGTACGAGCGAAACCCATCTCAGGCCACCCCCCGCGCATGCTCGACCACGGGTGCGCCGCGCTGGGGCAGGACGACGCCCACCAGGTCGATGCGGACGCCTCCCGGTGGCGCTCCTCCGTGGGCGTGGATCCAGCATGCGGCGAGGCTCCGCAGGCGCTCCGCCTTGTCGGGAGTCACCGCGGCCATCGGGTGCTCGAAGGCACCGGCCCGCCGTGTCTTGACCTCGCAGACGACGAGGACCTCGCCGTCCCGCGCCACGATGTCGATCTCGCCCGTCCTGCCACAGCGCCAGTTGCGCTCCAGGACCGTCATCCCGGCCTCGGTCAGCCGCCGCGCGGCCAGACTCTCGCCGTACTTGCCGAGTGCACTGCGTGCGTTCATGTCGGCACCACCTCCGGCGCCAACGATCACGCAACCCCGCCCACCGAGTTGATCTTGGTGGACTACTCAGCGGTTGTGGAAAACCTCGTCACCCACATGGGTGAAATCCACCGTCAGCTACGTGAGGGAAAGCCACCGTCAGCCGCCCGGCAGCTCCAGATCACTCTTGTTCAGCTCCTCGATGTTCACATCCTTGAACGTCAACACGCGGACCTGTTTCACGAAGCGAGCCGGCCGATACATGTCCCACACCCACGCATCTGCCATGGACACCTCGAAGAACACCTCACCCTGGACCGAGTGCACCTGCATCTCGTAGTCGTTGGTCAGGTAGAAGCGCCGCTCGGTCTCGATCACGTATTTGAACAGACCGACGACATCGCGGTACTCCCGGTAGAGCTTGAGCTCCATCTCGGTCTCGTACTTCTCGAGGTCCTCGGCGCTCATGGCATGTTCCCCTTCAGCCGTGCGATCCCACCATTGTGCGCCAGTCCCGTCGGCACCTAGACGATTTCGGTGTCGAGGGTCACGGGCCCGGCCGGGGGACCTTCGTCTAGCAGCCTGCGCAGCAGCTCGGCGAGTCTGGTCGGATACACCGTCTCATGTGCCCGGGTCAGTTCCTGACACGTCCACCAGCGCGCTCCGGCGACGCTGCGTCGCTCCAGCTCGGTCAGGGCCGTGGCCCCGGTGTCCGTCACCGTCGTACGGGCCAGGTAGTACCACTCGTCCTGGTCCCAGCGACGGCCCGCGAACGGGAACGAGCACGTCCGCCGCCAGAGCACCGGCCCGAGTTCCACCTCGGTGATGCCGGTCTCCTCGGCGAGTTCCCTCAGTGCGGCCTCTTCACGGGTCTCGTCGCCCTCCAGTCCGCCGCCGGGCGTGAACCACCAGTCGTCGGACGGATCGTCCGGCTCGTGGCCGTGCAGCAGCAGGATGCGGTCCTCGGGATCGAGCAGCACCACCCGGGCCACCTTGCGCAGCCCGCCTCCGGACAAGGCCGCGGCCGACGCCTCAGCGGGCACCTACGGGCTCCGTCCGGACCCGGGAGCGCCTGCTGAAGAGCTTGGCGACCGGCCCGTACGCGCCGCCGCCGAGGACCAGCACCCCGCCGGCGACGATCAGAACGACGATCGTACGCAGCGGGCCGGGTGAGGAGAGCGCGCCGAGCGGCTCGAAGGCGGCGGGGCGCTCCAGCATGCCCTTCATGGGCCAGACCACGGCGTCCACGCGAGCGGTGACGGCCGAGCTCGCGACGGTGCCCTGGGCGGCGTCGGTGAGGTGGACGGAGGAGTCCAGCGAGCCCTGGCGCTCGTCGCCGAGGAGGAACAGGCGGCCCTTGGGCACCTTTACCGTGGGGATGGACTTGTCCTCCACCACGCCGCCCTTGAGATAGGTCTCGTCGAGCTCCTTGCCGTTGACGGTCAGCTTCCCGTCCGTGCAGCAGGAGACCGTGTCACCGCCGACCGCGACGACCCGCTTGACCACGGGCCCGTTGCTCACCCAGGTCTTGTCGGTGAAGACGACGACGTCGCCCCGGCGCACCTCGTCGCCGTCGACGCGCTGCGCCAGCACTCGGGCGCCGACCTCGATCGTGGGCGTCATCGAACCGGTGGGCACGGTGTACGGCCGGTACAGCACCGCTCCCCAGGCGAATCCCCCGAGAAACAGCACCAGGCCCAGCGCGACGGCCAGTCCGGACAGTCGCTGTCCGGTCCGGCCGCTCACCGGGCCCGTGCTGGTGCCACCGCTGTGCGGGGCCGTACGTGTAGTGCTCTCGCCACCCATGGATCCGCACCCTACCCGGCGGTACCCGAGTGGGTCAGCCCCTCCCGCCCGGCCGGAGCGACAAGCTCCGCAAACCTTTCACCAGGCCCGTGACAGCCATGCGGTCCGGTCGGCAGGACGGTACTCAGCGGGTCCGCTCGACGACGGCCTTCCTGCGCCGCCACAGCGCCACCGGCACCACACCGACGAGGGCGATCCCCTGGGGCGCGACCGTCAGGGCGGCGGAGGCCGACGCCTTGTCGTTGATGCCGGCCTGGTCGAAGGTGTCCGGCTTGGGCAGCGTGCCCCAGCGGTTGATCGGCCAGGCCTTCACGATGGCGCGGCCCACGACGTCGTCGACCGGGACCATGCCGTGGTGCTTGTCGGACTGGTTGTAGCGCGAGTCACGGGAGTTCTGCCGGTGGTCGCCCATCACCCAGATGTAGCCCTTGGGGACCGTCACGGTGAACTGGCCGCCCTGGTCGTCCTGGCTGCACGGGGTGTTGCCGGCGTAGACGTACGACGACTCGCTCAGCGCGTGGCCGTTGATCTTCAGCGGTCCGGTGCCCTCGCAGGAGACCGTGTCACCGCCCACGCCGACGACGCGCTTGATGAGGTCCTTCTCCTCGGCGGAGGGCATCAGGCCGATCCAGGAGAGGAACGTCTGTACCGCGTTCGGGTTCGCCGTGGGCTCGCCCGCCAGCCAGTTGTCGGGGTCGTGGAAGACGACGACCTCGCCGCGCTCGGGCTTGGAGCCGAACCACGGGGTGAGCTTGTCCACCAGCACCCGGTCACCCTGCTGGAGGGTGTTCTGCATCGAGTCGGAGGGGATCGAGAAGGCCTGCACCAGGAACGTCTTGATCAGCAGCGCCAGCACGAGCGCGATGCCGATCAGGATGGGCAGCTCCTTCCAGAAGGAGCGCTGCTTCTTCGCCGCGGGGGCCGAATCGCCCGGCCCCCCTCCCCGGACCTCCGTCGCCGTACCGTCCTCGGTCGCTCCGGAGTCACTCCCGGAGGTCACGGCGCTGTCCGATGCCGGGTCGGCTGCTTCCACGGGGCGTCCGCGGTGCTCCTCGCCGTCGTGCCCGGATCGTGCGCCAACCGCCACATCCCCCACGCCAACTCCTTACTCTGTGCCGCCGCCTGCGCCAAGTACGGCGCAGGCCCACCACTCCCATAACGAGCGGGAGTTCCGCAGGGCTCGGGAGTTGGATCGCTTCGTTCGGATCGTCGTGAGCAACCCTAAGCGACGCCCGGGAGGCTGCGGTCGTCCCGGACACCGAGTCGGCAACGGAAGAGTAAGTTTTCGGTTCGTCGAGCATGTTCCAGTGGCCGAACGGCCACGCGATGACCCTGGCCCGTCCCACCACCGAGTCCAGGGACACGGTGCCGCCGTAGTCGGTGTCCTGATGCGAGCGGGAGTCCGCGGAGTTGGCGCGATGGTCACCCATCACCCACAGCCGCCCCTTGGGGACGGTGATGTCGAACTGCTGGGTGGACGGGGCGTTTCCGGGATACAGGTAGTCCGTCTCGCTCAGGGGGACGCCGTTGACGGTGACCCGCCCCTCGCTGTCACAGCACTTGACGCGGTCGCCGCCGACTCCGACGACCCTCTTGATCAGGTCCTTCTCGTTGTCGGACGGCAGCAGTCCGATAAAGGTGAGCCCTTCCTTGACCTGCTTGACGACGACGGGGTCGTCCTTCTTCGTCGTGGTCTGCTCGTCCTGGAGCCAGCCGCCGGGGTCCTTGAAGACGACGACGTCCCCGCGCTTCGGCTCGGAGCCGAACCACGGGGTGAACTTGTCGACCAGGACGCGGTCGCCGATCCGGATCGTCTGCTCCATCGAGCCGGACGGGATCACGAACGCCTGGACCAGAAACGTCTTCAGGACCAGGGCTATCAGGACGGCCACGCCGACCAGGAGGGGTATCTCCTTGACCGCGCCACGCCTCCTGCGCCGCTTGACCTTGCGCTGGAGGTGGCGTCGCTCGGCGCGTGAGCGGCCGCCCGCCGGGCTGGCGGACCGCCGGACGCCGGTGGGCAGCAGATTCTCGGCGGGGGTGGTGGACACACCGCGCGGTTTGCCGCGGTTACCCATGCGCGCCCTCCCTTTCGGGCACGCGCGCGTAGGCGGCGGAACGGTGCAGGCGGACGGCGTGGCCGGCGGGCCAGATGATCCAGTCGGCCCGGCCGAGGACGTCGTCGACGGGGATCATGCCGCCGCCCGGTGAGCCCAGATGGTCCCGGGAGTCGCTGGAGACGCTGCGGTGGTCACCGAGGACGAACAGGGTGCCGTCGGGCACCTCGACGTCGAAGGGCACCGAGGACGGGCTGTCGCCGGGGTACAGGAAGCCCGACTCGTCGACCGACCGGCCGTTCACCTCGACCCTCCCCTTCTTGTCGCAGCAGACCACGTGGTCTCCCCCCACGCCCACAACGCGCTTGACGTAGTCCCCGTCCCCGAAATACCCGGTTCCGTCGAACACGACCACATCTCCCCGCTGCGGCACGGCACCGAAACGGTACGCCAACCTATTTACGAGAACGCGGTCCCCGATCCTCAATCCGTTTTCCATGGATCCGCTGGGAATCTGGAAAGGTCTGACCACGAACGTACTGATCAGCAAGAGAAAGACCAGGCAGACCAGCAGGGTCAGGGAGATCCGGCCGCCGGGCAGCCACTGGGTGATCCTCGACACCAACGCGAAACGCGACCGTTCCTCCGCGGCCCCTGGTGCGGGGTGGGAGGAGCGGTCGCGCTCCGTCGGCTGTGCTTCGGTGTCCATCGGGGCCAGATGCTATCCGGCCGCGCTGTGACGTCCGAGAAGCGCTCAGTTGTCGCGCTTCTCCTTGATCTTCGCGGCCTTGCCGCGCAGCTCGCGCAGGTAGTACAGCTTGGCGCGACGCACGTCACCGCGGGTGACGAGCTCGATCTTCTCGACGATCGGGGTGTGCACCGGGAAGGTGCGCTCGACGCCGACGGAGAAGGAGACCTTGCGGACCGTGAAGGTCTCGCGGACACCGGCGCCCTGGCGACGGATGACTACGCCCTTGAACTGCTGCACACGGGAGCGGTTGCCCTCGATGACGCGGACGTGGACGTTGACGGTGTCACCCGGGCGGAAGGCCGGGATGTCGGTGCGCAGCGACGCGGAGTCGACGGTGTCGAGCAGGTGAGACATTTCGTCTGCTTTCTTCGCCCATGCCACAGGTCATCGGCGGTAGATAGGTTCGTGAGGAGGCTGTCCGTGTCGGGGCGGGCGTCGTGTCCCCCTGTGGCAGGGGCGCACGCCGGACGACGCACAACAGCGGCCTATTGTTCCATGCCTTCTGGCCTGCGCCAAAATCGGCCGTACGGCTCCCCCGCCGGGTCCGGCGCCCAGCCCAGGATGGAGAGCATCTCGCGGTCCTTCTTGTTGAAGGCCGCCGGGTCGCAGCGCTCGATGAGGTCGGGCCGGTTGGCCGCCGTACGCCTGAGCGCCTCGTCGCGGCGCCAGCGGGCGATCTTGCCGTGGTGCCCGCTGAGCAGGACGTCCGGGATGCCGCGGCCGCGCCACTCGGGCGGCTTGGTGTAGACGGGGCCTTCGAGCAGGTTGGCCATGGCTCCGGGCGCGAAGGAGTCGTCCCGGTGGGACTCGGCGTTGCCGAGGACGCCGGGCAGCAGCCGGGCCACCGCCTCGGTGATCACCAGGACGGCCGCTTCGCCGCCGGCGAGGACGTAGTCGCCGATGGACACCTCGTGGACCGGCATCCTGCCGGCGTACTCGTCGATCACTCGCCGGTCGATGCCCTCGTAGCGCGCCGGCGTGAAGATCAGCCACGGGGACGCGGAGAGTTCCACGGCGAGTTCCTGGGTGAAGGGGCGGCCGCTCGGGGTGGGGACGATGAGGGCGGGCGCACCGGAGCCCGTCTCGTAGCCGTCCGCCAGCACGGAGTCCAGCGCGTCCCCCCACGGGTCGGTCTTCATGACCATGCCCGGGCCGCCGCCGTACGGGGTGTCGTCGACGGTGTTGTGGCGGTCGTACGTCCACTGGCGCAGATCGTGGACGTGCACGTTCAGCTGTCCCCGCGCGCGTGCCTTGCCGACCAGGGAGACGTTCAGGGGGTCGAGGTACTCGGGGAAGATCGTGACGATGTCGAGGCGCATCTTCTACGACTCTTCCCGCGAGGACGCGATCTCGGCGCGGTCGTCGATCAGCCCGGGAGGCGGGTCGATGACGGCCTTCTGCTCGGCGAGGTCGATCTCGGTGACGATCTCCTCGACGAACGGGATCATCACCTCGCTGCCGTCGGGCCGCTCCACGATGAAGAGGTCCTGGGAGGGCAGGTGCGAGATCTCGGTGATCCGGCCCACCTCCACGCCGTCCTTGGTCACGACGTCGAGGTCCATGAGCTGGTGGTCGTAGTACTCGTCCTCCTCCTCGGGCAGCTCCTCCGGGTCGATCTCGGCGATCAGGAGGGTGTTGCGCAGCGCCTCGGCGGCGGTCCGGTCACGGACACCCTCGAAACGCAGCAGGAGGCGGCCGCTGTGGACGCGGCCCGTCTCGATGGTGAGCGGGCCGGTGGCGGCCGGGTCGGTCGCCAGTACGGCGCCGGGTGCGAGCCGGAGTTCCGGCTCGTCGGTGCGGACCTCGACGGTGACCTCGCCCTTGATGCCATGGGCACGGCCGATCCGCGCGACTACGAGCTGCACTTCCGAAGATCTCCTGTCGTTGGGCCCGTAACGACTACGGGCCGGGGACGGCCCGATGGCCCTCCCCGGCCCGAGCCGGTGCTGCGTTTGACGTCAGCGGACGTGGTCGACGTCGACGAGGTCGACGCGGACACCGCGGCCGCCGATGGCCCCCACGACGGTACGCAGGGCGCGAGCGGTGCGGCCGTTGCGGCCGATCACCTTGCCGAGGTCGTCGGGGTGGACCCGGACCTCCAGCACTCGCCCGCGACGCAGGGTGCGCGAGGCGACCTGCACGTCGTCAGGGTTGTCGACGATGCCCTTCACGAGGTGCTCGAGAGCCTCCTCGAGCATGCTCAGGCCTCGGTCGACTCAGACGAAGACGACTCAGCGGCAGCCTCGTCCTTCTTCTCGGCCTTCTTCTTCTGGGTGATGGCCTCACCCTTGCCCGCGTCGTCGCCACCGAGGGCCTCGAACGAGGGACGCGCGGCCTTCTCGGCCGGCTGGAGCAGCGGAGCCGGGGCGGGCTCGCCCTTGAACTTCTGCCAGTCGCCGGTCTTCTTCAGGATGGCGAGCACGGGCTCGGTCGGCTGCGCGCCGACACCCAGCCAGTACTGCGCGCGCTCCGAGTCGACCTCGATGCGCGAGGGGTTCTGCACCGGGTGGTACAGGCCGATCTCCTCGATCGCACGGCCGTCACGACGGGTGCGGGAGTCGGCGACGACGATGCGGTAGTGAGGCGCACGGATCTTGCCCAGACGCTTCAGCTTGATCTTGACTGCCACGGGAGTGGATTCTCCTGGATTTGACGTGGTTGGGCACGGCGAGAAAGCCGCGTGGGGTTGCGGTACCCGAGTGCCCGATGGACGCGTCAGCCGGAGGCGAGAGGGTTCCTGTGCGGCTGTCGAGTACAGCTAGCCATTGTGCCACACCCCGGGGCTCCCCTCCGACCGGGACCGCGCGCGAGCATGCCTGAGGGGCACCCGGCACTCCAGGTGCCCCCGGACAGGACCGCGGCTGCCACGAGCAGCCGCGATTCAGCTCGCTGCCGCGCCCACGATCTCGGGGATGCGGAACGGCTTCCCGCAGCCCCCGCAGACGATGGGCGCCTGGGCCAGGACGGAAGGAACGACCCGCACATTGCGGCCGCAGTCGCAGACCGCCTTGACCCGGACCCCGCCTCCGGAGGAGCCGTGCCGCGCCGCCGGACCCCGGAAGGAGCGGGCGGTGTCGGCGGAGGTCGCCGCCGTGTGGGCCTTGAGTGCGCGCTGGAGCCGCTCGATGGTCGGGCGGTACCGGCGCTTTGCCTCGGGGGTGAGCGAGACCAGCGAGAAGCCACTGCTCGGGTGCGGCTCCTCGGGGTGGTCCAGGCCCATCTCCTCGGCGATCGCGAGGAATCTGCGGTTGTGGTAGCGGCCGGCGCGGGAGGTGTCGCGGATGCCTCGCGCGGCGGCGATGCCGTGGACTGCCTCGTGAAGCAGTCGCTCGAAGGAGAGCTCGTGACCGCATGCGGACGACGACTCCCCGATCAGGGACTCTGGCGCGGCAAGGTCGGGCAGTTCGGGGTGGTACCGCTGAATGTCGGCCCACGCCTCTGCCAGCTCTGCGGCGAGAACAGGTGGTGTCTGTGTCGTGCTCACGTAATGACAACGAGCCAGAGTGCCCCGGTGTTCCTATTCCGGGGCATCCCAAATAATTTGCACGTACCCGTCAGTTGCCGCTGATGCGTGGAGACGAGGGCGGGTGCGCTGATCTGCGGAGAAGCCTCACAGCTCGTACCAAGCTGGTGCGTAGTGTGAGGTACGCCCCGGCGCGTAGATCGTGTCCACGCGCCGGTGCGGTTGGTATCCGCAGGTACGCAAGAGGCGTTTCGGCCGCTCTCCCGCCGGAAGGGCGCTGCCTCAGTAAGCGCGCGCGACCACTGCGACGTTACCCGGGGCGTCGTCGGTTCCCGGCACCGACCCGTCCTCCGCGACCAGACACCGTACGGTCGCCCCGTGCTCGGCCAGCCTGGCCTCGCCTTCTTCGCCCAGAGTGGCCCACGGGATCCGCGCCCAGCCGCCGGCGACGGCGGCCTCGACGGCCTCGTCGAACGTCGACACGTCGGCCGTCCGGGACTCGCGGCGCGCGCGGGACTGGGCCAGCAGCAGCGCCTGGTCCTCCTCGAGGACGGCCGGGAGCAGCCGTACGAGATCGTCGACGGCGACCGCCTCCTTGCCGCCCGGGATGCGGCGGGCCACCATCGCGGTGCCGTTCTCCAGGTCACGGGGTCCGACCTCGACGCGGACCGGCACGCCCTTGAGCTCCCAGTCGACCGCGCGGCGGCCGAAGGGGATGTCGGTGCGGTCGTCGACGTGGACGCGCAGGCCCGCCGCCGTGACCCGGTCGCCGATGTCGCGGACCTTGGCCAGAACCTGTTCGTCTCCCTTGATGGCCAGAACGACGACCTGGGTCTGCGCCAGCCGCGGCGGGACGCGCAGGCCGTTGTCGTCGCCGTGCATCATCACCAGGGCGCCGATCATGCGGGTGGTGGAGCCCCAGGAGGTCTGCCAGACGAGTTCCTGGGTGCCGTCCTTGGACAGGTAGGAGGTGTTGAAGGCCTTGGAGAAGTTCTGGCCCAGCTCGTGACTGGTGGCCATCTGGAGGGCCTTGCCGTCGCCCATCATGCCTTCGAGGGTGAGGGTGTTGACGGCGCCGGCGAAGCGCTCCTTGACGGTCTTGCGGCCGGGGACGACATCCATGGCGAGGACGTGGGTCATGAAGTCCTCGTAGACCTGCCGGTGGATGCGCGAGGCGAACACGCGCGCGTCCTCCGCGGTCGCGTGCGCGGTGTGGCCCTCCTGCCACAGGAACTCCGTCGTCCGCAGGAAGAGCCGGGGCCTGAGCTCCCAACGCACCACGTTCGCCCACTGATTGATCAGCAGGGGCAGGTCGCGGTAGCTCTGCACCCACTTCGAGAAGTAGTCGTTGATGATCATCTCGGAGGTGGGGCGGACGACCGCGGGCTCCTCCAGTTCCTTGCCCCCGCCGTGTGTGACGACCGCGAGCTCGGGCGCGAAGCCCTCGACGTGGTCGGCCTCGCGGGTGAGGTACGACTGCGGGATCAGCAGCGGGAAGTACGCGTTCTGCGTGCCCGTCGCCTTGATCCGGGCGTCCATCTCGGCCTGCATCCGCTCCCACAGCCCGTACCCGTACGGTCGGATGACCATGGTGCCGCGCACCGGGCCGTTGTCGGCCAGTTCGGCTTTGGCGATCAGATCCTGGTACCAGCGCGGGAAGTCGTCCGCCCGGGGTGTGAGAACAGGTGCCTTTGCCATGACGCGATGCTACGGGCGCACATTGCCGGGATGTGAATTCTTTTCCCCGGCACATGCCAACCGGCAGCAGGGCCCTTCTGCCTCTGGACGAGCGGTCGAGTGCGGAGTTACCTGGCATACGGGGGAACTGCGAGCGCACGTCACGGGGGCTACGGAATCGGGCACAGAGTCAACTCTCGGCGGATTGGGGCGCTTATCCATGACACCTACGCTCGTGCGGCAGCACCTGCCCTCGACGGGAGAGACCTCCCGTCGCGACCTCGGTGCACGCGCGCGTGACTGGTCCGAGATCCAGGAGCGGATGCTGGTCCCGCTGTACGAGGCCGTGTACGAGCGACTGGAAGTGGGCCCCACGACGCGGCTGTTGGGCCTCGGCTGCGGCAGTGGGCTCGCCCTGCTGATGGCCGCCTCCAGAGGCGCCGCGGTCGCTGGTGTCGAGCCCTCCTCCCCGGAACGGCTGGCGCTCGCGCGCGAGCGGCTGCAGCCGGAGGTGTGGGGCGCACGCGCGCGTGCGCGCACCAGGCTCGTCGAGGGAGCGCCCGGGGACGCCTCCGACGCCGGCACCGCCCCGTACACCCTCGTGACCGCCTTCGAGCCGATCGGGTGTCTCGCGGGCGACTCGGAGGGGCTCGGTGACCTGCTCGCCTCGGCGACACCGCTCGCCGAGCGGGGAGCACCCGTGGCACTCGTCGGCTGGGGTCCGCCGGAGCGGTGCGCCACGACGTCCGTGCTGCGGGTGGCCACCAAGCTGGCGGAACCACTGCGCGGCACGGGCAGTTGGCGCCCGGCCCTGCGCGACGACCTGGAGGAGGTCGCCCAGCGGGCCGGCCTGCGGCCCGACGGCTCGGGGAGGGTTTCCTGCCCCTTCGGGTACGCCGACCTCGACAGCGCCCTCAAGGGCCTGCTGTCGACCGGCCTCTTCGACGCGGCCATCGAGGCGACCGACCAGGCGCAGGTGGACAAGGAGGTGACGGAAGCCCTGCATCCGTACCAGCGCCGGGACGGCACGGTGTGGATGCCGAACGTCTTCCGCTACCTGGTCGCGCGCGTGCCCTAGCACGCGGCGGCTCCCAGGTACGCCAGGGTTGCTCAGGAGACTTGCGCGCCGGGGCGGGGTCGGTCATATCCGGACGTTACGACAAACGCCCGCCCCCGGCACACGCGGGCGTGAACTCAGCCCATGAACTTCTTGAACTCGTCCGGCAGCTCGAAGTCCTGCGGGGCCTGCTGGCCGGGCACCCCGAAGGCACTGCCGGCCTGGGCGGCCTTGCGCGCGGCCTCCTCCTGCTCCTGCTGCTTGCGCTTCATCGGGTTGCCCGAGCGCTGCTTGCCCTTGGCCTTCTTGGGCTGCTTCTTGGCCCGGCCGGGGCCACCGCCCATGCCCGGCATCCCGGGCATACCCGGCATGCCGCCGCCCTGGGCCATGCGGGACATCATCTTGCGGGCCTCGAAGAACCGCTCGACGAGGTTCTTGACCGCGCTGACCTCGACGCCGGAGCCCTTGGCGATACGGGCGCGGCGCGAGCCGTTGATGATCGTGGCGTCGGCGCGCTCGGCCGGGGTCATCGACTTGATGATGGCGGCCGTGCGGTCGACGTCCCGCTCGTCGAGGTTGTTGATCTGGTCCTTGATCTGGCCCATGCCGGGGAGCATGCCGAGCAGCTTGGAGATGCTGCCCATCTTCCGGACCTGTTCCATCTGGGCCAGGAAGTCGTCCAGGGTGAAGTCCTGGCCCTTCTTGGACGCCAGCTTGGAGGCCATCTTCTCGGCCTCTTCCTGGCTGAACGTCTTCTCCGCCTGCTCGATCAGGGTGAGCAGGTCACCCATGTCGAGGATGCGGGAGGCCATCCGGTCAGGGTGGAAGGCGTCGAAGTCCTCGAGCTTCTCGCCGTTCGACGCGAACATGATCGGCTTGCCGGTGATCTGCCGGATCGACAGGGCGGCACCACCGCGGGCGTCACCGTCGAGCTTGGAGAGCACCACGCCGTCGAAGCCGACGCCGTCGCGGAAGGACTCGGCGGTGTTGACCGCGTCCTGACCGATCATCGCGTCGACGACGAAGAGGATCTCGTCGGGGCTGACGGCGTCGCGGATGTCCGCGGCCTGCTGCATCAGCTCCTGGTCGATACCGAGACGTCCAGCGGTGTCCACGATCACGATGTCGTGGACCTTCGCCTTGGCGTGCTCGATGGAGTCCTTGGCGACCTTGACCGGGTCACCGACGCCGTTGCCCGGCTCGGGGGCGAAGACGGCCACACCGGCGCGCTCGGCGACCACGCTGAGCTGGTTGACGGCGTTCGGCCGCTGGAGGTCGGCGGCGACGAGCAGCGGCGAGTGGCCCTGCTCCTTCAGCCAGTGGCCGAGCTTGCCCGCGAGGGTGGTCTTACCGGCACCCTGGAGACCCGCCAGCATGATCACGGTGGGCGGGTTCTTGGCGAACCGCAGGCGCCGGGTCTCGCCGCCGAGGATCGTGACGAGCTCCTCGTTCACGATCTTCAGGACCTGTTGGGCGGGGTTCAGCGCCCGGGAGACATCGGCGCCGAGGGCACGCTCCTTGACGTTCTTGATGAACGTCCGGACGACCGGGAGCGCCACGTCCGCTTCCAGCAGCGCGATCCGGATCTCGCGCGCGGTGGCGTCGATGTCCGCCTCGGAGAGCCGTCCCTTGCCGCGCAGGTTCTTGAAAGTCGCTGAGAGGCGATCGGAAAGAGTATCGAACACGGCGCTCGCGGTCCTCGGGGTCGGTGGCAGCTGGGAATCGCCCTCCAGGGTATCCCGGCGACACGCATAGCCGGGATCCCCCGGTCAGCCCCGCAGGGTCTCCTCCAGCTTCCGGGCCACGGAAGCCGCTTCGCCGGCCCCGAGCGGAACGCCCTTGCCGTCGGTGACGTAGAAGGCGTCCACCGCGTTGGCGCCCAGCGTCGACACGTGCGCGCTGCGCATTCGCACCCCGGCGTCCTCCAGCGCGCGTCCGATGCGGAACAGCAGTCCGGGGGCGTCCTGGGCGCGCACCTCGATCACCGTGGCGTGCCGGGAGGCGGCCGCGGCGACCGTCACGCGCGCGGGGGGCGCGATGACACCCCGGCGCCTCGGATAGGCCGCGTCCCGCTCGGCGAGGCGCGCGGCGACATCCAGTGAGCCGTCCAGGACCCGTACGAGATCGGCGCGCAGCCGGGCCGCCTGGGGCAGCGAGCCGTACTGGGCGGCGACCCGCCAGTTCAGCAGGAGCACGGCACCCTCGACGCCGTCGGGCAGCTCCTGGGTGCTCAGCTCCGCGGTGCGGACGGTCAGCCGGTGCACGGCCAGCACTCCGGCGACCGCGGGCAGCACACCCGGCTGGTCGGGTACGGCGATCACCAGCTCCACGCCGAGCGGTTCCGGGTCGCCCGAGGGCTGGGCGTCCACGGGCGGCTCGGTCTGCGCGCGCAGGGACAGCACCGGGCCGCCCGTCGCGAGCGCCTCGATGGCGAGCCGCTCCTGCTCGGCGGTGGGCGCGGCGGCCTCGGGCTCGTCGGGGTCGTCCCCGGCGAGCACCGCGGACACCCGCTTGACCAGGTCGGCGACGAGCGAGCCCCGCCAGGACGACCAGGCGGCCGGTCCGGTGGCCAGGGCGTCGGCCTCGGTCAGCGCGTGCAGCAGTTCCAGCGTGCCCTGCGACCCGACCGCCTCGGCGACCGAGCGCACGGTGGCCGGGTCATCCAGGTCACGCCGGGTCGCGGTGTCCACGAGCAGCAGGTGGTGCCGTACCAGAGCGGCGAGTACGGCGACCTCGTCGCGGTCGAAGCCGATGCGCGCGGCGACGTCCTTCGCGATGATCTCGCCGGCCACCGAGTGGTCGCCGGGCCAGCCCTTGCCGATGTCGTGCAGCAGGGCGGCGACGAGCAGCAGGTCGGGGCGGTGGACGCGCCGGGTGAACTCCGAGGCGCGGACCGCCGTCTCGATCAGGTGCCGGTCGACGGTCCAGATGTGCACGGCGTTGCGCTGCGGGCGGCAGCGCACCCGCTCCCAGTCGGGCAGCATCCGGGTGATCAGCCCCTCGGCCTCCAGTGCCTCCCAGACCTCGATGGTGGGCCGGCCGGAGCCGAGCAGGGTCACGAGCTGTTCGCGGGCCTCGGCGGGCCAGGGCGTGGGCAGCGGGCGCCCGCCGGCCGCCATGCGGCGCACGGCGTGCAGGGAGAGCGGGAGTCCGGCCTGGGCGGCGGCGGCCGCGGCCCGCAGCGGGAGCACGGGGTCCCGGTCGGGGCGCGCGGCGCGGGCGAGCACCACCTCGCCGTCCTGCTCGACGACACCCTCCGCCAGAGGCGACCGTTCGGCGACCGGCTTGCCGCCCCCGAGCATGGCGCGCAGCCGTGGCCGCACGGCGCGCGACCTGAGGACGCGTCCCACCTCGCGCCAGGTGACGTCGCTGGCGTACGCGATGACCCGGGCGGCCTCGTAGACCTGCCGCAGCAGGGTGTCGGCGTCGAGCAGGCCGAGTTCGGCGGCGACCTGGTCCTGTTCCTGGAGGGCGAGCCGGTCGGTCGCGCGGCCCGTCGTCAGGTGCAGGGCGTCCCGGACGTCGAGCAGCCGGCGCCGGGCGTCGTCGAGGCCCTCACGCGGGGCGTCGGCCAGCCAGGAGGCGGCGACGGCGCGCAGGGTGGTGGCGTCACGGAGACCGCCGCGGGCCTCTTTCAGATCGGGTTCGAGCAGGTACTGGAGCTCGCCCTGGCGTTCGGCGCGCTCGGCGCACAGTTCCTGGAGCTCGGGAAGGCGTTTGGGGGCCTGGTTGCGCCAGTCGGCGAGGACCGCTGTCCGCAGACCGGTCGTCAGTCCGAGGTCACCGGCGATGTGGCGGGCGTCCAGCAGGCCGAGTTGGACCTTCAGGTCCTCCGCGGCCGTCTTGCGGGCCTCTGCGGGCGTGCGCACGGAGTGGTCGAGGGCGAGGCCGAGGTCCCACACGGGGTACCAGATGCGGTCGGCGAGGGTGGCGACCGCGCCCGGGTCGCTGCCGTCGTGCAGCAGGACCAGGTCCAGGTCGCTGCGCGGCGACAGCTCACTGCGGCCGTAACCGCCGACGGCGATCAGGGAGACGCCGCGCACCTGCTCGTTGCCCGCGGTGAACAGACCCGAGAGCCAGTCGTCGGTCAGTTCGGCGAGGGCGGAACGGCGCGGCGGCCCGGACCGCGCCCCCTCCTGGAGGAGGCGCAGCCGGGCCGCCGCGTAGCCGCTGGGTCCCGAGTCCTCTGCATCCTTGCGCACGTTCGTGCTCGTCACCCAGCAGCTCCTGTTCTGTTCTTCGGTCAGAGCGCGTCCGGGCCGCGCTCGCCCGTCCTGACCCGTACGGCGGTCTCGACCGGCAGGGACCAGACCTTGCCGTCACCGATCTTGCCGGTGCGGGCCGCCTTGACGATGACGTCGATCAGCTGCTCGGCGTCGTCGTCCTCGGCGAGGACCTCGATGCGGATCTTCGGCACCAGATCCACGGTGTACTCGGCACCGCGGTAGACCTCGGTGTGGCCCCGCTGACGACCGTAGCCGCTCGCCTCGGTGACCGTCAGGCCGTGGACCCCGAAGGCCTGGAGGGCTTCCTTGATCTCGTCGAGCCGGTGCGGCTTGACGACGGCGGTGATGAGCTTCATGCGTCCACCTTCTTGCCCGCGTCGGCGGCCGATGCCGTGGCGGAGGTCCGGGCGGCGCCGCCACCGGCGCCGCTGAAGTCGTATGCGGTCTCGGCGTGCTCGGCCTGGTCGATGCCGGACACCTCCTCGTCCTCACTGACCCGCATGCCGATCGTCTTGTCGAGCAGGAAGGCCAGGATCGCGGAGGCGATCAGGGAGTAGGCGAGGACCGCGAAGACACCGGCGCACTGCTTCCAGAGCTGGTCCGCGTTGCCGCCGTAGAAGAGGCCCTTGACGTCGGACTGGCCCTTGCCGCTGGCGAAGAAGCCGATCAGCAGGGAACCGATGATTCCGCCGACCATGTGGACACCGACGACGTCCAGGGAGTCGTCGTAGTTGAACCGGTACTTCAGGCCGACGGCCGCGGCGCAGGCGACACCGGCGATGGCGCCGATGCAGATCGCGCCGATCGGGGTGATCGCACCGCCGGAGGGGGTGATGGCGACCAGACCGGCGACCGCGCCGGAGGCGGCACCGAGGGTGGTGAACGCGCCGTGGCGGATCTTCTCGTAGGCGAGCCAGGCGAGCATCGCGGCGGCGGTGGCGATCTGCGTGTTGACGAACATCAGCGAGCCGACGCCGTCGTCGTTGCCGAGCCACGAGCCGGCGTTGAAGCCGAACCAGCCGAACCACAGCAGACCGGCGCCGAGCATGACCAGCGGGAGGCTGTGCGGGCGCATCGGGTCGCGCTTGAAGCCGACGCGCTTGCCGATGACCAGGATCACACCGAGCGCCGCGGCACCCGCGTTGATGTGGACCGCGGTACCACCGGCGAAGTCGATCACACCGAGCTCGAAGGCCCAGCCGCCGGTGCCCCAGACCCAGTGGGCGACCGGGAAGTACACGACCGTCGCCCACAGCGCGACGAAGAGCGCCCAGGCGGAGAACTTCACGCGGTCGGCGATCGCGCCGCTTATCAGGGCGGGCGTGATGATCGCGAACATCATCTGGAAGACGGCGAAGGCGAGAACCGGGATCGTGTACCCGGACCAGATGTCGCCCTTGTCGATGCCGGTCCACCCGAAGAAGTCGGATTCCCAGCCGATGAGCGAACCGTGGTCCGTACCGAACGCCATGGAGAAGCCGTAGACCACCCACAGGATGGTGACGATACCCATGCTGATGAAGCTCATCATCAGCATGTTGAGGGTGCTCTTGACGCGGACCATGCCTCCGTAGAAGAAGGCAAGACCCGGCGTCATGATCAGCACCAGGGCGGAACAGATCAACATGAAGCCTGTGTTCGCCACAGACAGCTTGTCTGCGGCGAGCGTGATGGCTGGTGCCATCGGCGTCTCCTCGTCGTAGGTACGGCCCCGTGCGGGCGAAGCCAGAGCGGATTGAGGGGTGGGCCGGTTATGCGCCATGAGATTGACGCAGCGCGGTTTCGGTGGAAGCCCCTCGTTGTTTCGCCGCCGTGACGAAGACGCCTTGCGTGTTACGCATCGATGAACTGGCAGATTTGGGCCACGTCGATCGTTATCGTGGCGCAACCTTCGTAGAAGGAAAGAAACCGGCCGCGGCCGGCCTTCCGACGACCTGGCATGGGGGAGCCGAGTCGGGCAGTTCGGGAGGGCCGGCCGCGGCCGGGGTTCCGGGGATTCAGACGGCTTCCGCGGTCTCCGGAAGTTCCACGGCGAGCTTGTCGGTGAGGTCCACGACCTCGGCGAGATCACCGAAATCGCGTACGGCCGTGTCGACCGTCTTTCGAATACGAGTGTTGACCCGCTCGGAGCGGACCTTCTTGGCGATGTGCATGGCCTGTTCCACCAGTACGGTGCTCTGCTCGGGCTCCCGCCGCAGCAGGTGCACGGTGGCCATGCCGACGAGATTGAGTGCGTACGACCGCTGGTGCTCGCCGTCCTCGGAGAAGAGCTCCACCGCCCGCTGCATGAGGGGCTCGGCCAGGGAGGCGTAGGTCGGGCTGCGACCGGCGACGTAGGCCAGGTCGCGGTAGGAGTGGGAGTTCTCGCCGTACAGCTCCGCCTCGGAGAAGAAGCGGATCCAGTCGGGGTCCGGCTCGTCCCACTCGTCGGCCTCGGCGAAGGTGTCCTCGGCCATCCGGACCGCCCTCTTGCACTTGCCGGGCTGGCCCATGTTGGCGTAGGCGCGGGCCTCCATCGCATACAGCATCGACAGGGTCCGCGGGCTCGCGCAGTCCCGGCTGCCGTACTGCGCGAGGTGGATCAGCTCCAGGGCGTCCTCGGGCCGCCCGAGGTGGATCATCTGGCGGCTCATGCTGGACAGGACATAGGAGCCGAGCGGCTTGTCACCGGCTTCCTTGGCGGCGTGCAGGGCGAGCACGAAGTACTTCTGCGCGCTGGGCTGGAGCCCCACGTCGTACGACATCCAGCCCGCGAGCTCGGCCAGCTCGGCGGCGACCTTGAACAGCGTGCGGGTGGTGGCCTCGGGCTGGGGTTCCTGGAGGAGGTCCGTCACCTCGTGCAGCTGGCCGACGACCGCCTTGCGGCGCAGACCGCCGCCGCACTGGGCGTCCCACTGGCGGAACATCACGGTCGTCGACTCAAGGAGGTCGAGCTCCGGCTTGGAGAGCCGGCCGACGCGGCGGGAGGCGGCCGGGTCGGGCTCGCGGTGCGGGGTGGCGGCGGGCCCGGGGACCAGCCAGCGCTGCATGGGCTCGATGAGGGACGGGCCCGCGGACAGGGCCAGCGAGGTCCCGAGGAAGCCGCGCCGCGCCAGCATGAGGTCGCTGCGCGAGAACTCGCTGAGCAGGGCCACGGTCTGCGGGCCCGTCCAGGGCAGGTCGACCCCGGTCGTGGACGGTGACTGGCGGGCGGTGCGCAGTCCGAGGTCCTCGACGGAGACGACGCATCCGAACCGCTCGGAGAACAGCTCGGACAGGATCCTGGGGATGGGTTCGCGGGGGTTCTCGCCGTCCAGCCAGCGGCGCACCCGCGAGGTGTCGGTGGAGATGTGGTTGGCGCCCAACTGGCGGGCCCTGCGGTTGACCTGGCGGGCGAGCTCGCCCTTCGACCAGCCGCTGCGCACGAACCAGGAGGTGAGCAGTTCGTTCGGGCGCTTGTCAGCTTGCGCAGCGCTCCCGGCGCCCGTCCCGCTTCCGCTGTTGCCGCCCACTGGAACGCCCCCATCCCTGAGACCACTTGTCGCCGAGTGCGCCAAGCCTTATCAGAATGCCGGTAAATACGGCCGTTCGTCCGGCAGTTGTCAGCCTTCGAACGAGGAACCGACTTGCCTCCGGCATACCCACAAGCGCATGTGCCCCCAGGACTCGTGCACTCAACGTAATCCTACGATCACGCGTCCAGCCATGGCGATCCCGGAAACGCCACCATTCGCCACCCCTTCGAATGAACTCACGGTCGCCTCCACACGATTCACTTGACATAGACCGAGCGAGATGGGCGGAGCGGTGCACTCAGGGGCGCACTTGTCCCGGCGCACCACCCTGGGCGCTTCCGGGCGCCACCGTCGCCCGGAAGAGGCAACGGAGAGTGACCGGTCGCGTCCGCCTCGTAACCACCGGCGCGCTGGACCCGTTGGAGGGGGCATGGGCTTCACGATCGGCGGCATTCGGGAGATTCGTTCCGGTACGCGCAGGCGCGGCCGCTCCTCGGAGTGCACCGCCGTCGCCGAGTTCACCGGACTCTGGGGCTGGGACGTCGTGCCGGGCGCGCGTGCCTCGGCCGGCGCCTGCTCCTGCGGCCGCGCGGACTGCCCTCACCCCGGTGCCCACCCCCTCGACTTCGCGTCCCCGGTCCCGGCCGGGGCCACGCTCGACGAGGTGACCAAGGCCTGGTCCGAGTTCCCCGGCGCCGCCGTGATGCTGCCGGTCGGCCGTGCCTTCGACGTCATCGAGGTCGCCGAGCCGGCCGGGCGCCGCGCCCTGGTCCGCCTGGAGCGCATGGGCCTGCCACTCGGCCCGGTGACCGCGACCCCCGAGGGCCGCGCCCAGTTCTTCGTCGCCCCCGGCGCCGCGTCCGACCTGGCCGAACTCCTCTACCGCATGGGCTGGGACGACACCGCCTCCCTCGACCTGCGCGGCCTGGGCCCCGGTACCCACATCACGGCTCCGCCGTCGGACCGGGGCGGCCTGGGGCCGGTGCGGTGGCTGCGGCCGCCTTCCCTGGACACGGCGACGAAGCCGCCGGCGGCCCGCCTGCTGCTGGGGACGCTTGCGTACGTGGCGCACCGGTCGCGCGCGTAGCCGTACAGCCGCCGTAAGCCCTACGGTCGTCCAGCCGCACAGCCGTACACAGCGAAGCGCCCGTCTCCGACTGCACCTCGGGGGCGGGCGCTTCTTCGCGTTCCACGGCTCCGGCTCGGCCGCGGGTACGGCGTCTCAGTCGCCGATCAGCGCGTCCACGAAAGCTTCCGGCTCGAACGGCGCCAGGTCGTCCGCGCCCTCTCCGAGGCCGATCAGCTTGACCGGCACGCCCAGTTCCCGCTGGACCGCGACCACGATGCCGCCCTTGGCAGTGCCGTCCAGCTTGGTCAGGACGATGCCGGTGATGTCGACGACCTCGGCGAAGACGCGCGCCTGCACCAGGCCGTTCTGGCCCGTGGTGGCGTCCAGCACCAGCAGCACCTCGTCGAGCGGGGCGTGCTTCTCGACGACCCGCTTGACCTTGCCGAGCTCGTCCATGAGACCGGTCTTGGTGTGGAGGCGGCCCGCGGTGTCGATGAGGACCACGTCGACCCCCATCTCCTTGCCCTCCTTCACCGCGTCGAAGGCGACGGAGGCGGGGTCGCCGCCCTCGGGCCCGCGCACGGTGTGGGCGCCCACCCGCTCGCCCCAGGTCTGGAGCTGGTCGGCGGCGGCGGCCCGGAAGGTGTCGGCCGCACCGAGGACGACGGTCCGTCCGTCGGCCACGAGCACGCGCGCGAGCTTGCCCGTGGTGGTGGTCTTGCCGGTGCCGTTGACCCCGACGACCATCACGATGCCCGGCTTGCGCTCCTCGGGCTCGGTGCGCACCGTGCGGTCGACCTCGGTGCCGACCAGCTTGAGCAGCTCGGCGCGCAGCAGTCCGCGCAGTTCGTCGGGGGTCCGGGTGCCGAGCACCTTCACCCGCTCGCGCAGCCCGTCGACCAGTTCCTGGGTGGGGGCCACGCCGACGTCGGCGGTGAGGAGGATGTCCTCGATCTCCTCCCAGGTGTCGTCGTCGAGGTGTTCGCGCGACAGGAGCGTGAGCAGCCCCTTGCCGAGCGCGTTCTGCGAACGGGAGAGCCGGGTGCGCAGCCGGACCAGGCGTCCGGCGGTGGGCTCCGGGACTTCGATCTCGGTCGGCGGGAGCTCTTCCACGACGGGCGGCGCCGAGCCGCCCGGGAGATCCACCTCCTCAATGGTCCGGCGCGGTTCGTCGCGCGGCGTCTCGGCCTCGTCGCCGACGTGCGGCTCGGCCGGAGGGGCGGTGATGTCGGGCGCGGCGGGAGGTGGCGGGGGCAGCGACTTCTTGCGTCGGCTGCCGACGACGAGCCCGCCGAGCACACCGAGCACGACCACGGCGATGACTACAGCAAGGATGACGGTTTCCATAACCCGTCCAGTATCCATCCCGCCCTCGCCGGGGCGACTGCGCCGCTGCGCTCAGGAGAGCGAGCAATCTGCGGTTCATGCCCCGCTCGCCTCGAACAGACCGATCGGCGCGTACGACCGCGACCGGGCGGCGGCGATCATGGTCTCGGGGCTGCTGCACGCGCACTGCCGAAGCCCGCGGCCGTGAAACCGGTCGGACGAACGAAGGACCGAGTCGATGCCGTCGCCTGCGGCGCGGCTCGACGGGCACCCGCACGCGGGGCGACGCCCACCCGGCACCGCACCCGGCCGCAACCGTGGCGCAGCAGCGGCGCAGGGGAACGGGACGCACCCAGACCGTCGGCGCGTGCGCCTGCCTCCCCCATAGCAATCTGACGCCCCGTCAGCTACCGTCCCCGCACCACCCGTCCGGTGAAGGGGGACCTCCCATGCCCGTCACGGTCGTCCGTTTCAACCTCGTCGAGCCCGGCGCGACTCCCGCGTCCCTCAGCGCCCGCTACCGGGCCGCCCTGGACATGGCCGCGTACGCCGACGAGCACGGGATCACCACCGTGCAGACCGAGGAGCACCACGGCGTCGACAACAACTGGCTGCCGTCGCCGTTCGTCTTCGCGGGCGCGGTGTTCGGCGCGACGCGCAGGATCGCGGTCACCGTCTCCGCCGTGATCGGCCCGCTGCACGACCCGCTCCGCCTGGCCGAGGAGATCGCCGTACTGGACCTGCTGAGCGGCGGCCGGCTGGTGACGGTCGCGGGCATCGGGTACCGGCCCGAGGAGTACGCCCTGTTCGACGTGGAGTGGCGGCGCCGGGGCCGCATCCAGGACGAGCTCCTGGAGACCCTCCTCAAGGCCTGGACCGGCGAGGAGTTCGAGTACCGCGGCCGTACCGTACGGGTCACCCCGCGCCCCTTGACCGACCCGCACCCCCTCCTCCTGGTCGGCGGCTCCTCCCAGGCCGCCGCCCGCCGGGCCGCCCGCCTGGGCCTCCCCTTCTTCCCCAGCGCGCATCTGCCGGAGCTGGAGGCGTACTACAAGGAACGGCTCGTCGAGTACGGCACCGAGGGCTGGACCATGATGCCGACGGCCGAGACGCCGTTGCTGCACATCGCCGAGGACCCGGACGAGACGTGGGACCGGCACGGGAAGCACTTCCTGCACGAGGCCCGGACGTACGCCTCCTGGCAGTCCGGCGACATCCGCTCGGCGGTGCGCTCGGCGGCCACGTCGGTCGACGAATTGCGCGCGGAGGGCGTGTACCGGATCCTCACGCCCGAGGAGTGCGTGGAGCAGGGCCTCGACAACCTCGTCCTGCATCCGCTGGCGGGCGGAATGCCGGTGGAGGAGGGCTGGCGGAGTCTGCGGTTGTTCGCGGAACAGGTGATTCCGACTCTGGGTGGCTGAGCCGCGCGATATCCAGTGGCCGCGGCCGAAGCCACGACGATCCACTGAACCCATGAGTCTGTTGGTGGAGGTCTTCGTCCGGGAGCCGGACGGCACACGGCGAATCCTTCACGTACCCGACGACGTGTACCAGTCCGGCGGCTTCGAGTCGTGGCGTACGACGGTGTGGGGATCGGCATTCGTGCGCTCGCTCGGTGCGCGCTTCCTGCCCGTGCTGGCCCACAAGGACCTGTACGTCGAGGCCGAGGACGTACCCGAGTTCCAGCGCGAGGTGGCACTGCTGCGCTCCCGTCTCGACGAGATCGCCGACGGCACACAGCGGCCGCGGACGGTCGAGGAGCACAGGGACCACAACATCCGGCTGCGGATCATCGAGGACAGCTGCCGCAAGGCCTTGGAAACCGGCGGCGGGGTGCTCATCTGGTGACCGCACGTCCGGTACGACACCGCCGCCCCCGGTCCAGGCGGTTGCCGGGCCGGGGGCGGCGGACGGTTCGGGGAGAGGGGCAGCGGGGTGTTGGCCCCTCCCCCCGGGTTCGCGGGGGCGTCAGCCCATCTCCTCCAGCGCCTTGCCCTTCGTCTCCTTGACGTACTTGAGTACGAACGGGATGGAGAGCGCGGCGAAGACCGTGTAGATCACGTAGGTCGCGGACAGGTTCCAGTCGGCCAGCGACGGGAAGCTCGCGGTGATGGCCCAGTTGGCGATCCACTGCGCGGAGGCGGCCACACCGAGGGCGGCGGCGCGGATCCGGTTCGGGAACATCTCGCCGAGGAAGACCCAGACGACCACACCCCAGGACAGGGCGAAGAAGAGGACGAACACGTGGGCGGCGATCAGGGCGGTCCAGCCCTGCGCGGCCGGCAGCTTGCCGTCGACCAGGTCGAAGGAGAAGGCCCAGGCCTCCAGCGCGAGACCGATCACCATGCCGACCGAGCCGATCAGGGCCAGCGGCCGGCGGCCGATGCGGTCCACGAAGATCATCGCGATCACGGTGCCGACGATGTTGATGATCGACGTCGTGAAGGAGTAGAGGAACGAGTCCGTCGGGTCGACGCCGACCGACTGCCACAGCGTCGAGGAGTAGTAGAACGCGACGTTGATGCCGACGAACTGCTGGAAGACCGACAACCCGATGCCGACCCAGACGATCGGCTTGAAGAAGAAGCTCCCGCCGAGCAGGTCCTTGAAGGTCGACTTGTGCTCGCTCCTCATGGCGTGCTCGATCTCCGACACGCGCGCGTCGAGGTCGATCTTGTCACCCTCGACCTCCGCGAGGATCTCCCGGGCCCGCTCGTGCTTGCCGACGGAGATCAGGAACCGCGGGGACTCGGGGATGGCGAAGGAGAGCAGCCCGTAGAGGACGGCCGGGATCACCATGACGCCGAGCATGACCTGCCAGGCCTCCAGGCCCATCAGCTTGCCGCGCTGGTCGCCGCCGGCGGCGTTGAGCAGGCCCCAGTTGACCAGCTGGGAGACGGCGATGCCGATGACGATGGCGGCCTGCTGGAAGGAGCCGAGACGGCCGCGGTAGGCCGGCGGGGCGACCTCGGCGATGTAGGCGGGGCCGATGACCGAGGCCATGCCGATGGCGAAGCCGCCGACGATCCGCCAGAACGCCAGGTCGTACAGCGCGAAGGGCAGCGCGGACCCGACGGCGCTGATCGTGAAGAGGACGGCCGAGATCTGCATGCAGCGGATACGGCCGATGCGGTCCGCGATGCGTCCGGCGGTCGCCGCGCCGATCGCACAGCCGATCAGGGCGATGGCGATGACCTGCGCCAGGGCCGCGGAGCCGATGTCGTAGCGGCCTCGGATGGCCTCGACGGCGCCGTTGATCACGGAGCTGTCGTAACCGAAGAGGAATCCGCCCATCGCGGCCGCGGCCGCGATGAAGATGACGTGCCCGAGATGATCGGGGTGAGCCGTTCCGGCTCCTGACTTCTGCGCCTGCGCTGTGCTGGTCACGTTCAACTCCTAAGGCCATCGGCAACGCTGCCTGAAGGCAAGAACAACGATGCAGACCCTATGCCTTCAAGTTCCGAAATCAACAGCCGGGGTCGTGTGAGAAAACAGGCACAGGTGGGGTTGTTGAGTTCAAGGAATGAAGAGATTGAAACCGGGTACCCGGACAGACCGGCGCAGCCGCCGACGACCTAGCGCAGTCGCTGGCTGATGACCTTCGACACCCCGTCGCCCTGCATGGAGACGCCGTACAGCGCGTCGGCGACCTCCATCGTCCGCTTCTGGTGCGTGATCACGATCAGCTGCGACGCCTCCTGCAGCTCCTGCATGATGCGGATCAGCCGCTGGAGGTTGGTGTCGTCGAGGGCGGCCTCGACCTCGTCCATGACGTAGAACGGGCTGGGCCGCGCCTTGAAGATCGACACCAGCAACGCTACGGCCGTCAGGGACCGCTCGCCACCGGAGAGCAGGCTGAGCCGCTTGACCTTCTTGCCCGGCGGCCGCGCCTCGACGTCCACGCCGGTGGTGAGCATGTTGTCGGGGTCGGTCAGGATCAGCCGCCCCTCGCCGCCCGGGAAGAGCCGGCTGAAGACGCCCTCGAACTGCCGGGCCGTGTCCCGGTATGCCTCGGTGAACACCTGCTCGACGCGCTCGTCGACCTCCCTCACCACCTGAAGCAGGTCGGCGCGGGTCTTCTTCAGGTCCTCCAGCTGCTCACTGAGGAACTTGTGCCGCTCCTCCAGCGCCGCGAACTCCTCCAGCGCGAGCGGATTGACCTTGCCGAGCTGCTGGTACGCCCGCTCGGCCGCCCTGAGCCGCTTCTCCTGCTCGGCCCGGTGGAACGGCTTCGGCTGGTTGCGCGGATGCTCCGGGTCCTCAGGCAGTTCCTCGCCCTCGGCGGGCGGAGAGGGCGGTACGAGCTGGTGGGGGCCGTACTCCTCGACGAGGCCCGCCGGCTCGACACCCAGCTCCTCCAGCGCCTTGGTCTCCAGCTGCTCGATCCGCATCCGCTTCTCGGCCCCGAGCACCTCGCCCCGGTGAACGAAGTCGGTCAGCTTGTCGAGCTCGGCCTTGAGGTCGCGCCCGGAGGTGCGGGCGGCCGTCAGCTCCCGCTCCCTGAGCGCCTTGGCCGCGTCGGCGGCGGTGCGCTCGGCGTCCGCGCGCGCGAGGGACACCTCGACGTGCGCGAGCAGCTGCCGCGCACCGGAAGCCACAGCCCCGGCCACGGCGGCCTCGTGCCGCAGCCGCGCCCGCCGCTGTTCGGCACGCGCGCGTGCGTCCCGCTCCGCGCGGGCGGCCCGGTCGAGGGAGTCGGCACGGCCGGCGAGCCCCTTGACCCGCTCCTCGTGCGTACGGACCTGGAGACGGGCCTCCATCTCGGTCTGGCGGGCGTTGGCCCCGTCGGCGGCGAGCCGATCCCGCACGGAGGTGTCGGGCTCCTCCTCGACCGGCATCTCCTCGGCCACGGCGAGGCGTTCGGCGAGTTCCTCGGCCTCTTCGAGCGCCTTCTCCAGCGACTCCTGCGCGCGGGCGGCCGCCGCGGTGGAGCGCTCGGCTTCACCGGCGGCGCCTTTCGCCTGACCGGACAGCCGGCCGAGCTGCTGGGCCACGGCCGACTTCTCCCGGTCCGCGGCCCGGCGTCGCTCCCCCAGCTCCTCGACGAGGCCGGCGCAGGTCTTTCGGTTTTCCACGGCCGTGTGCTGGGCCTCGGTGAGTTCCTCGCAGCGGATCGCGAGCTCTTCGAGTTCGGCTGCGGCCTCGTCCACCGAGGCCTGTACTTCGAGGAGACTCGGGGCGCCCGCGGAGCCGCCGTGGGCGAAGTGGGCGCCGAGGAGGTCGCCTTCGGCGGTGACGGCGGTGAGGTGGGGGTTGGCGTAGACGAGGTCCTCGGCGTCTTCGAGGGTGCCGACGATCACCATGCCCTGCAGGAGGCGCCTCACTGCGGGCATGATGTCGGAGGGGGCGCGGACGAGGTCTGCAGCGTGCTGATGTGTGGCGTCCGCGGGTCCGTCGTGGCTGGTCGCGCCCCGCGGCGGAGCCGCAGATTGATGCAGCCCCGCGCCTGCGAGGGGCGCCTCGGGCGAACCGGCGAGCAGAAGTGAGGCCCTGCCTCCGTCCTGCTTTCTGAGCAGGCGGATCGCTTCTGCCGCTGCGGACACGGACGTCACAGCGAGGGCGTCCGCCGCCGCCCCGAACGCCGCCGCGAGCGCCACCTCGTGGCCCGGGGTCACCGTCAGGAGCTCTGCCGCCGGACCCAGCAGGCCGGTGAGACGGTCCTTCGCGCTCAGCAGCGCCCCCGTCCCGTCCTTCCTCCGCAATCCCATCGCCAAGGCGTCATGGCGGGCCTGGGTCGCCGCCCGCCTGCGTTCCGCGGCCGTGGTCGCCTCCCGCGCGGCCGTCAGGGCGGCCTCCGCCTCCGCGAGCTGCCGCTTGGCCGCCTCGTGCTGCTCCGCCAGCTCCGCGTCGCCGGCGTCGAGGTTGTCGACCTCGGCCTTCAGCGTCTCGTACTCCTCCTGCGCGGCGAACGCCCGCTCCTGGGCCTCGTCCCGAGCGGCGGCGAGGCGGTCGATCTCGGCCTGGGCGGAGGCGGCGCGGGAGCGGGCCGCGTTGACCTGGCCGCTGAGCCGGGCAAGGCCCTCACGGCGGTCCGCGATGGCCCGGGCCACGTCCTTGAGGCGCCGTTCCTCCTGGGTGAGCGCGCTCTCCAGGTCGGCGCGGTGCGCGACCGTGTCCTCCAGAGCGCGCTCGGCCGCCTCCAGGGCAGCCTCCAGCTCGGCCTCCTGCTCGCGGATCCGGGCGGCCTCGCGTTCCATGTCCTCGGGGTCCCGGCCCCGCCGTTCCTCGGGCGGCGCCGAGGTCGCGCTCTTCACACGGGCGTCGGCCAGCGAGATCGTGCCGCGCACCCGCTCGGCGAGCTGGGAAAGCTCGTACCAGGTCTGCTGGGCGCGCTGGAGCCGGGGCGTGAGCTGCCGTACCTCGTCCTCCAGAAGCGCCTCGCGCTGGAGGGCCTTCTTCAGTTCCTGCTCGGCGGCCTCCTTGCGCTCCTTCAGCGCGGCCTCGTCCGCGACCTCGGCCTGGAGCGCCTGGCGCAGTCGTACGAGATCGTCGGCGAGCAGCCGGAGGCGGGCGTCGCGCAGGTCGGCCTGGATGACGGCGGCCCGGCGGGCGACCGCGGCCTGTCTGCCGAGCGGCTTGAGCTGGCGCCGGAGTTCGTCGGTGAGGTCCTGCACGCGCGCGAGGTTGGCCTGCATCGCGTCCAGCTTGCGCAGCGCCTTCTCCTTGCGCTTGCGGTGCTTGAGGACGCCTGCGGCCTCCTCGATGAAGGCGCGGCGGCCCGTGGGGTCCGCGTGCAGGACGGAGTCGAGCTGGCCCTGGCCGACGATCACGTGCATCTCGCGGCCGATGCCGGAGTCGGACAGGAGTTCCTGGATGTCCAGGAGACGGCAGGTGTCACCGTTGATCTGGTACTCGCTGCCGCCGTTGCGGAACATGATCCGCGTGATGGTGACCTCGGCGTACTCGATGGGCAGGGCGCCGTCGGAGTTGTCGATGGTCAGGGACACCTCGGCGCGGCCCAGCGGCGGGCGGCCGGTGGTGCCGGCGAAGATGACGTCCTCCATCTTGCCGCCGCGCAGCGACTTGGCGCCCTGCTCGCCCATGACCCAGCTGAGGGCGTCCACGACATTGGACTTGCCCGAACCGTTCGGACCGACGACACACGTGATCCCCGGCTCGAACCGGAGCGTGGTGGCCGAGGCGAACGACTTGAACCCTCGGAGGGTCAGGGCCTTGAGGTGCACGCCGCTGGACTCTACCTTCCGGGGGTGTCTCACTCCATGAACGCGCTGTCCCCCGCGGTTTCACCGTTGAACGTGCAGGGCACACCAAACGTTAAGAGAGTGAAAGGGTGCACGGGGGCAAGAAAGAAGGGACGCCGAAGCGTCCCTTGCAAACTCTGACGACTGAGCGGTTGATACGGATCAGCGGTTGATACGGGCCGCCCGACCACTGCGTGAGCTGTCGTGGAGCGATGCAGCGATCAGGTGAGCGCAGGCTCCGCCTGGTGTGCGTCGATGCTCTCCATGATCCTGTCGTGAGAAGCGGCAGCCGCGAGCTCGTCGTTCTCCGCCTGGATCCGTACGAGCTCGGATTCCAGGTCCTGGACGCGCTGCTGGAGCCGTCGCATCTCGGCGAGGAGTCGAGGGTCCGAGCCGCCGACGTAACCGAGAAGCGCCTTTGCCATGATGGATGGTCCTCCACAATGAGTGACCGACCGATGCGGTGTGGGTCGTGAGGGATTCGCACCCGCGGTGCTTGACACTTTTGAGTTCGTGCTGCCGTTCTTCCATGCCAAACAGCTAAGGTGCGCGGGGTGCTTTCAGCGTCTCACCAAAAAGTTTGACGGTCAACACGATCACGCCCCGTATTGGCGGCAACCCGTGCCGGCGCGGCCTGAGAACGGCGGCGCTGCGGCTCCCTCGGGACCCGGGGGCGTGACGATCATTCTTAGCTGCGGAGCCTGCCACGGCACCGGGCTTCTTGGCAACCACCAGCGCCTTTCTCCCCCGGGCAGCTGCCTGTGGCATGTCCCACCGCTCCCGCCGGGGCCGCTTTACAGAAACGGCTCATCGGATGGCGAAGCCGTCGTACCCCCCGCGGGGTGTGTCCCAGATCTCGGTGACACCGTCGACGCGGCCGGGCGTGTCGTCACCCAGGAGCCAGTCCAGGAGTTCCTGACAGCCCTTGCGCGGTCCCTCCGCGACCACTTGCACGCGTCCGTCGTCCAGATTGAGAGCAAAACCACTCAGGCCGCCGATCTCCAGCGCCTTGGCCCGCGTGAACCAGCGGAAACCCACACCTTGGACGCGTCCGCGCACCCAGGCGACCAGTCGTACATCCTCGCTCATGGGTGCAACCTAACCGGCCAATGTCTCTCTCGACACTCCTTCATCTGGCGGCATGCGGTACTGTCCGCTGCCAATGAATCTCATACGAAACTCACTCGATCGTGTGGGTTTTGTGACTCTGGTTGACCGGGGGGACGCGTCGACCTCACGAACAGACGAGGAAGGCAAGGACATGGGACGCCACCGACGCTCCGCCGCCGGCCGCGCCGCCACGGGCCGCGCCACGGGGTTCACGCAGACACAGAGCTCCTACGGGAGCGACTTCGACCCGCAGGACTCGTACAACTTCGCCTCGGTGGGCACCTCGACCTATCCGGGCCACGAGGACGCCGACCCCTACGCGCGCAGTGACGCCTACCTGTTCGCGTCGGAGGAGGAGTACGCGCTGTACCGGGGCGAGGGCTACACGCCCGCCGACGGTCAGCGCCGGAGCGGCTCGCACCGCCGCCGCAAGAGGAACCTCGTGACGCCGGTCAAGACCGGTCTGCTCGGTGTCTCGGCCGCCGTCGCGATCGGCACGGTGGCGGTCGCCACGGGCGTCGTGCCCGGCCTGGACAACTACAAGATCGGCGGTGGCAGCACCACCGGCGGTGATGTGCAGGCAGCGGGCTCGCCGACCAACTCCCCCGCCGAGCAGGGCGGCACCTCCGGCAGCGCCGGCAGCTCGGACAGTCGCGAGGACGGCTCGTCGACGAGCCGGGACGCCGACCGCGCCTCCTCGCCCTCGCCGGCCCCCTCGACCTCGACGGCCGCCCCGACCGAGAGGCCGACGGAGAAGCCGAAGGCCCCGCCGAGCAAGAAGCCGAAGACCACGCCCTCACAGAAGGAGCGGGAGCCGGCGAAGAAGGAGACCACCGCGCCGGTGGAGGTCTCCACGGAGGCCGCCGCCGAGGCCGAGGTACTCAGGCTCGTCAACGCCGAGCGGGCGAAGGTCGGGTGCAGCCCCGTCGCCGCCAACAGCGCACTGACCCAGCTCGCCGAGACCTTCAGCAAGGCCATGGCCGACCAGGGCTTCTTCGACCACACCGACCCGAGCGGCGCCACCCCGTGGGACCGCGCCGCGCAGGCCGGGATCACCAGCCTCGGCGGCGAGAACATCGCCCGGGGCCAGGCCGACGCGGCCTCGGTCATGGAAGCCTGGATGAACAGCCCCGGCCACAAGGCCAACATCCTGAACTGCGATTTCAAGACCCTGGGTGTGGGTGTGCAGTTCGGTGCGGGCGGACCCTGGTGGACCCAGGACTTCGGCTACTAGAGGCTGCCGACGATCAGACGGCGTCCCGACGATCACGGGTCGCACTAACTTTTGGTTAGTGCGACCTGTCGGTTAGTGCTGTCTTCCAGTACGCTCACGATATGGACACCACGCAGCAGCCCCCGGAGGCCCGGGACCTCCCGTACGACGTGTTCGCCAAGGCCTGCCCCTCGCGCGGCACGCTGGAGCACGTGACGGGCCGCTGGGGCGCCCTCACCCTCGGCGCCCTGTACGAGGGCTCGCTGCGCTTCAACGAGCTGCGCCGCCGGGTCGACGGCGTGAGCGAGAAGATGCTCTCCCAGACACTCCAGGGGCTGGAGCGCGACGGCCTGGTGCACCGCGAGGCCCAGCCCACCAACCCGCCCCGGGTCGACTACGAGCTGACCCCGCTGGGCCACGAGGTGGCCGGGCGACTGCTGGGCCTCATCCGCTTCGTCGAGGGCCGCATGGACGACGTCCTGGCCGCCCGCGAGCGCTACGACGTGACGCGCGGCGCCCGCTGACACCTCGGGCAGAAGTAGCTGGACCGGTTCATCCAGGGCCGTCGGCGCATCGGCGTACCGCACCGCTTGCACGGCAGTCCTTCACGGCCGTACGCGTCGAGGGACCGGTCGAAGTACCCGGACTCACCGTTGACGTTGACGTACAGGCTGTCGAAGCTGGTGCCGCCCACCGCGAGAGCCGCGTTCATCACGTCCCGGACGTGGCCCAGTAGTTCGGCCGTGCGCGGGCGCGTGAAGGCGGCGGTGGGGCGCTCGTAGTGGATGCGGGAGCGCCAAAGGGCCTCGTCCGCATAGATGTTGCCCACTCCGCTGATCAACGACTGGTCCAGCAGGGCCCGTTTGATGGTGCTGCGCTTGCGGCGCAGGGCCTGGTGGAAGGCGTCGTCGTCGAAGAGCGGGTCGAGGGGGTCGCGCGCGATGTGCGCGATGACGTCGGGCAGTCCGTCGGGGGTGTTGTCGTGCAACGACAGCCCGCCGAAGGTGCGTTGGTCGACGAAGCGGAGCTCGGTGTCCACCTCGTCCGCGAACCGCACCCGGATCCTGAGGTGCTTCTCGTCGGGCGCGGCATGCGGCTGGACCAGCAGCTGGCCGCTCATCCCGAGATGCGCCAGGACCGACTGGTCCGTGTCCTCCAGGGGCAGCCAGAGGTACTTGCCGCGGCGGCTCGGGGTGCCGACGCGGTGGCCCTTGAGGCGGTGCGCGAAGTCCTCGGCACCGGCGAGGTGACGGCGGACCGCGCGCGGGTGCAGCACCTCGGCCTCGGCGACCGTGCGGTGGGCGACCCACCGCTCAAGGCCACGCCGTACGACCTCGACCTCGGGCAACTCGGGCATGGGGCTCCCCCGTCACGGACCGGTGTATGAGCCGAGCGCCCGCCCCGGTCTTCAGGGACAGGCGCTCGGCTGCGCTGTTCTTCCAGACGCGCTGGGTGCTTCCAGGCGTCAGGCGGAGACGGACGACGGACCTTCGTCGTCGTCCTCGGCGGCTTCGACGGCTTCGACAGCCGCTTCGGCCGCCGCCTTGGCGCGCTCGTCCGCCGCGGCCCGGATGGACCTCCAGGCGGACTCCGCGGCCTGCTGCTCCGCCTCCTTCTTGCTGCGGCCGGTGCCGGTGCCGTACGAGACGCCTCCGACGCGGGCGGCAGCAGTGAAGGTCTTCTCGTGGTCGGGGCCGGTCTCCGTGACCAGGTACTCGGGCACGCCGAGTCCTTCGGTCGCGGTGAGCTCCTGGAGACTGGTCTTCCAGTCCAGGCCGGCACCGAGGTTGGAGGACTTCTCGATCAGCGGGTCGAACAGGCGGTGAACCAGTTCGGACGCCGCTTCGAGGCCCTGGTCGAGATAGACCGCACCGATCACCGCTTCCAGGGTGTCGGCGAGGATGGATGCCTTGTCCCGGCCACCCGTGCCCTCTTCACCACGGCCGAGCCGGATGAAGGAACCGAGTTCTAGGCCGCGACCGACCTCCGCCAGCGCACGCGAGTTGACCACCGCGGCCCGCAGCTTGGCCAGTTGGCCTTCGGGCAGGTCGGGGTGGGTGGTGTACAGCGTGTCCGTGACGACCAGACCGAGCACGGAGTCCCCGAGGAACTCCAGACGCTCGTTGGTCGGCAGACCGCCGTTCTCGTACGCGTACGAGCGGTGGGTCAGTGCACGCACCAGAAGGGCGGACTCGAGTTTGTACCCGAGCCGCCCTTCCAACAGGGTGTGGGACGAGGCCTGGTTGTCGCCCGAGTTCTTCTTCGGCGTGGACACAGTGCCTCTCACCAGCCGCTCAGACCTCGAGGACCTGGCGCTTGTTGTAGGTGCCACAAGCGGGGCACGCGATGTGCTGCAGCTTGGGCTCGTGGCAGCGCTCGCACGCAACCAGGGTGGGGACCGCAGCCTTCCACTGCGACCGGCGGTGGCGCGTGTTGCTGCGCGACATCTTCCGCTTCGGAACAGCCACGGCTACTTCTCCTGCTTCTCGTTGGCGGGCGCCGATCGAGGCGCTTCGCCACTCATCTCGTCCTTCTCGCCGTCTTCGAGTGAACCGGCGAGTCCCTGCAGTGCCGCCCAACGGATGTCGACGGCGTCGTGGTGGTGGTCCGGGTCGTCCGTGAGCCGCTCTCCGCACTCGGAGCACAGGCCCAGGCAGTCGTCCTGGCACACCGGCTGCATCGGCAGTGCGAGCACCACCGCATCGCGCAGCACGGGTTCGAGGTCGAACAGGCCGTCCTCGATGAAGAGCCTGTCCTCGTCTTCCTCGGCGTCGTCGGCCGGTTCCGCTTTCACGCGGCCACGGTCGTCGGCGTCAGGGTACGAGAACATCTCCTGGAAGTCCGCTTCGAGCGCCAGCTCAAGCGGCTCCAGACACCTTACGCACTCCCCCTCGGCCTGTGCACGGGCGGTGCCTGTGACAAGCACCCCTTCCATGACCGACTCAAGGCGGAGTTCAAGCTCGACCGGGGCGCCTTCCGGCACTCCGATCACTCCCTGGATGCCGAGATCCTTGGGAGCGTCGATCTCACGGGTCAGGCGCTGCAGCGCGCCAGGACGCCGCCCCAGCTCGTGTGTGTCGAACACGAGTGGGTTGCGGTGGTCGAGGCGGGCGTTCAGGGCCATTCCTGCTTTCGATCTTCGAGCTCAGAGGGACACTGCCCTTCGGTGTTCCCGGGCAGCGTTGATCGCGGACGTACACGCGACCGAAGAGCCAGGATACTAAACCTTTCGCTCACGGCCCAATCCGGTCTCTCCTACTGGCCGCGACCCTGCTCGTACGCCCTCAACTGCTCCGGCGTGATCATGCCGGTGTCGAAGAGGCTGGTCTCGTCGAGGGCGTAGCTCTGCTGGGACTGGTGCGCCTGCTGGGCCTGTTGCTGGTCGTACGCGGCCTGCTGCTGGTCGTAGCCCTGGTAGGCATAGGGATCGGCCTGCTGGTAGCCGTACGGGTCCTGCTGCTGCGCGTACGGATCGGGCTGCTGCTGGTACCCGGCATAGGCGTCGGTCTGCTGCTGGTAGCCGTACGCCGGCTGCTGGGCGTAGTCCGGCGGCTGCTGGGCCGCCTGCTGGGCCTGGGCGTCCTGCTCCGCCAGGGCGGTGAGATCGGCCAGGTAGTCGGCGTCGCTGGAGTGCTGGACGGTGGAGGTGTCGTCGGCGAGGGCACCGAGGTCGTCGGAGGCGATACGGCCGTGCAGCTTCTGACGGCCGCGGCCGACGGCCTCCAGGGTCTTGGCGAGGACCGCCTCGAAGGCGCCGAGCTTGGCGTCGACGTAGGAGTCGGCGTCCTTGCGCAGCGTCTCGGGGTCGTGGCTGCGTTCGGGGGCGTCCTCGTCCTCGTAGCCGTGCTCGTCGAGGCCGGGACCGGTGCCGAGGAGCTTCTCGCGGCCGCGGCCGACCGAGCCGAGGGTCTTGGTGAGGACGACCTCGAAGTTGGCGAGCTTGGAGTCGACGTAGTCGTCGGCCTCGGCGCGGACCTCCTCGGCCTCCTGGCGGGCCTCGTTCAGGATCCGGTCGGCCTCGGCCTGGGAGCGGCGGGCCACCTCGGTGTCGGAGATCAGGGAACCGCGCTCGGCGTGCGCCTGCCCGATGATCCGCTCGGCCTCCTGGCGTGCCTGCTCGACCATCTGCTCACGGTCGCCGATCAGCTCCTGGGCCTGCGCGAGAGAGCCGGGCAGGGCCTGGCGAAGCTCTTCGAGCATCGCGAGCAGGTCGGCGCGGTTGACCATCACGGAGGCCGACATGGGCATCGAACGGGCGCCGGAGACCGCGGCGACGATCTCGTCGAGCTTCTTCTGCACGTCCACCTGTGCTCGCCACTCTCTAAAACTGTGTTGGAGACGGACGGGACGACTGTAGCCCCATCAGCCCTTGTGGAGGCGCTCGTTCAGGGCTTCGAGAACCCTCGGGGGGACCAGGTGGGAGACGTCTCCGCCCCAGGTCGCGACCTCCTTGACGAGCGAGGAGGACAGGAAGCTGTAGGTGGGGTTGGTCGGCACGAAGAGGGTCTCGACGCCGCTCAGGCCGTTGTTCATCTGGGCCATCTGGAGCTCGTAGTCGAAGTCGCTGACCGCGCGCAGGCCCTTGACGATGGCCGGGATGTCGCGCTCCTTGCAGTAGTCGACGAGAAGGCCGTGGAAGGCCTCCACGATCACGTTGCCGTACTCGGCGGTGACCTCGCGGATCAGGTCGATCCGTTCGTCGATCTCGAACAGGCCCTTCTTGGACTTGTTGATCATCACCGCGACATAGACCTCGTCGTACAGTCTGGAGGCGCGGGAGATGATGTCGAGGTGTCCGTTGGTGATCGGGTCGAACGACCCGGGACAGACGGCGCGGCGCACTTGAGATCCCTCGCTCTCCGGTCCGGTCATCGTGCGTCTTCGCACGTAGAGGCGGCGCGACCGTACCAAAACGTTCCCTCGCCGTAGCGACGGGCCCTGACCGCGTCGAAACCGGGCGGCCACTTGAATTCTCCGCCTCTGGTGCTGCGCTCCACGGTGACGAGGGCGTCCGGCGTGAGCCAGTGTTCCGTGCGGAGTGTGAGCAGGATCTCGCGAAGATCGTGATCCGTGACTCGGTACGGAGGATCCAGGAAGACGAGGTCGTACGGCTCTGCCGGCGCCCCCGTCCGGATGATCTGTTCGGCCTTGCCCGCGCGGACCTCGGCGCCGGGCAGGCCGATGTTCCTGACGTTCTCGCGGATCGTGCGGGCGGCTCTGGCGTCGGCCTCCACCAGAAGCGTGTGGCTCGCGCCCCGGGAGAGCGCTTCGAGGCCGACCGCACCTGATCCGGCGTACAGGTCGAGGACTCGTTCGCCCGCCAAGGGGCCGCCCAGCAGGGACTGCCAGGTGGAGAAGAGACCTTCGCGCGCGCGGTCCGAGGTGGGACGGGTGCCGTTCCCTGGCGGGACGGCCAGGCGGCGTCCACCGGCTGTACCCGCGATCACGCGCGTCATCTTCGGTCCTTGTTCGGGGATCGTTACGGGTTCAGTTTCTCAGCCCTTTTCCAGGTACTGCTCCCTCTCCTCGTCCAGAAGCGCGTCCAGGGCTGTCCGCAGGCCGGGAAGTTCCGTCAGCTCCGGGTCCGCCTCCACCACCGCCGTCGCCTCTTCCCGCGCCTCCGCGATGATCTCCTCGTCCTCGATCACGGCGAGGACCCGCAGCGAGGTCCGGGCGCCTGACTGGGCCTGGCCCAGGACATCGCCCTCACGGCGCTGCTCCAGGTCGATGCGGGACAGCTCGAAGCCGTCCAACGTCGACGCCACCGCGTTCAGGCGCTGGCGGGCCGGGCTCGCCTCGGGCATCTCCGAGACCAGCAGGCACAGCCCGGGCGCCGAGCCCCGGCCCACCCGGCCGCGCAGCTGGTGGAGCTGGGAGACGCCGAAGCGGTCGGCGTCCATGATGACCATCGCCGTGGCGTTGGGGACGTTGACGCCGACCTCGATGACCGTGGTGGCGACCAGGACGTGGGTCTCGCCGGCGGCGAAGCGGCGCATCACCGCGTCCTTGTCGTCGGGGTGCATACGGCCGTGCAGCACCTCGACGCGCAGGCCGTGCAGCGGGCCCTTCGTGAGCTGGTCCGCCACGTCGAGCACCGCGAGCGGCGGGCGCTTCTCGGCCTCGTCCTCCGGGGACTTCTTCTTGGCGGACTTCTTGGGGTCGGCGGGTTCGTCGATGTCGTCGCCGATGCGGGGGCAGACGACGTACGCCTGGTGGCCGTTCTCCACCTCCTCGCGGACGCGTTCCCAGGCCCGGGTGAGGAAGTGGGGCTTGTCCGCGGCCGGCACCACATGGCTGGCGATCGGGGAGCGGCCGGCCGGGAGCTGGTCGAGGACGGAGGTCTCCAGGTCGCCGAAGACCGTCATGGCGACCGTGCGCGGGATGGGGGTGGCCGTCATGACGAGGAGGTGGGGCGGCTGCTTCCCCTTGCCGCGCAGGGCGTCGCGCTGCTCGACCCCGAACCGGTGCTGTTCGTCGACCACGACCAGGCCCAGGTCGTGGAACTGCACCTTGTCCTCGATCAGCGCGTGCGTGCCGATCACGATCCCGGCCTCACCGGTGACCAGATCCAGCATCGCCTGCCTGCGCGCGGCCGTCCCCATAGAGCCGGTGAGCAGGACGACCTTGGTGCCCTGCTCGGATCCGCCCAGCATCCCGCCCTCGGCGAGCTCGCCCATCATCTCCACGATCGAGCGGTGGTGCTGCTGCGCGAGCACTTCGGTGGGGGCCAGCATGGCGGCCTGCCCGCCGGCGTCGACGACGGCGAGCATGGCGCGCAGCGCCACCATGGTGTTGTGGGTCACTGTGAAGTTGTCGGTGATGTAGGCGTGGCTGGGGTGCGCGACGCTGATGCACTGAACGGGCTTGCGTCCCACGTACTCGACCGCCCGAATCCCCCGTCGGAACGTGTTGTATCCCGGGCGGGGACCTACTCGTTCGGCCTTGCGCCGCAGCCGGAACGGGGCGGACCCGTCGGGCAGAGAGACGGAGACGTTGAACGCCGCCCGCTTCGGCAGGACTCGCGCCCGGCCGCCCAGTGACCGGACGAGCCACGCGACGTCTTCCGCGAGCCTCAGCGAAGCGGAGCAGAACGAGATGCTGAGGCCCGCCTCGTCGACAGTGCCGTCCGTGTCCATGAGTCCCTGCAACACGGCGAGACGGTTTTTGATCGACGTGTTCTTGTACTCGTCGGGAACGAACTTGCCGTGCGACGTCACGCCCCAAAGATTCATGTCCCGAACGGCCTGGATCACCGGATTGCGCACGCCACCCGCGCGGCGGGTCAGCTGGATCGTGTAGTCGCACCGGGAACCGCCCACCGGAACCAGCCGGCATTCCGGTGCCACGGCGGTCTCGACCGCATCACGGATCTCGGCATCGACCGTGGACAGAAGCAGGTTGTGCCGGAAGGAACCGGCTCCCAGAAGCAGGCCGAACAGGTACGGGTCGAGAGGCAGCCCACAGTCGTCTCCGAGATCGACGGGGGTGGCGGCCGGGAGGTACCACTTCGACGATCCGTCGGCCTCGAAGGTGTCCAGCCGAATCTCGCGCGTCGTCACGACTTTGGGGGCCTGGCCGCGGTGCCAGCCGCAACTCGTGCCGACGATCCACAGATGCTCGTCGTCGCACTCGACGGAGCTGCCGTCCGAAAGGACCAGGCGCCAGACCTCGCGCTCGCCTTGCGGGAAGACACCGTCGATCAGTGCGATCTCCCCGTCAGGCACGACGATCTCGTCACCCACCCTCATGTCCCCCATGCGGCGGAAACCGGCAGGTGTGAGGACGAGCGAGTCGAGAGGCTGGGCCTTGCCCGAGCCAACCTCTCCCTGCAGCAGCCGGTGCATCGGATGGTCCGTCGCCAGGTCGTCGAAGATCTCCTTGGAGACCTTCTTCTGGCCGTCGGTGAGGGTGAAGGGCAGGCGGTCGTCGAAGGCCGAGAGCAGGCCGTCGGGAGCAGGCCTCCGCGGTACCGCGGGGAGTTGGGCGTCCGCGTGGCGGCGGCGGGCGAGGGCCACCTGGAGGACGAAGGCCTCGTCCCACTTGAGGCGGGCGTGGGCGTCGGCGATGTCGGCCTTGGTGTGCGGGCGGTGGATCTTGAGGAGGGCCTCGGGGAGGGGAAGCAGGCCGCGGCCCGCGCGCAGCGACTCCGGGAGGGGGTCGATCGCCTCCTGCGCGCTCGGCAGGACCGTCTGGATCGCCTTGCCGATCTTCCAGGACTCCAGTTTGGCGGTGGCGGGGTAGAGGGGGATCAGGGCGCCCGCCCAGGACTCCACCGTCTCCGCCGCCTCGTCGTCGGCGCCGCGTAGCAACTCGTAGGCCGGGTGCGCCAGTTGGAGGCGGCGGTTGAAGAGGGAGACCTTGCCGGCGAACAGCGCGCGGGTACCCGGCAGGAGTTCCTTGTGGGGCTTGTGGACGCCGTTGCCGAAGAAGACCAGTTGGAGGCGCCCGCTGCCGTCCGTGATGGTGACCTCAAGGCGCTGTCCCTTGCCGCGCGGCGCCTTGGCGGAGGCGAAGGTGTGCAACCGGGCGTCGGCGACCTGGGCGACCACGGTGACGTGCTCGTCCATGGGCAGGTCGGCGAGGTGGGTCAGCTGCCCCCGCTCCTCGTATCTGCGCGGGTAGTGGTGCAGGAGGTCGCCTACGGAGTGCAGGCCGAGATGCTCGGCCATCACCTTCGCGGTGGCGGGGCCGAGCACCTTCTTCAACGGTTCTTCCAGTGCGGGCACGAGATCCATTGCACACCACACCACTGACATTGCCGTATACGTCCCGGGAAACCCCTGGTCAGACGGCTGGTTGGGGACTTAGGATGGCGCGCTCCGGCCATCCGCGGATTCCGCCCCATCCGGGACCGCCCTACCCCGCGCCGTGCGAACGTTCCCCCCACCGGCGCTGCGACGATGGATTCCCAGACCTCACAGACACCCCAGGTACCTCAGCAACCTCATACGTTCCAGGTCGACCTGCGCGGTCTGGTGGACCTCCTCTCCCATCACCTCTACTCCAGCCCCAAGGTCTATCTGCGCGAACTGCTCCAGAACGCGGTGGACGCGATCACGGCCCGGCGGGCCGAGGAGCCGGACGCCCCGGCCCGCGTGCGGCTGTACGCCGAGAGCGGCACCCTGCGGGTCGAGGACTCCGGGGTCGGGCTCACCGAGGCGGACGTGCACAACCTGCTGGCCACCATCGGACGCAGCTCCAAGCGGGCCGAGGGGCTTCAGGAGGCCCGCTCCGACTTCCTCGGGCAGTTCGGGATCGGTCTGCTCGCCTGCTTCGTGGTCGCCGAGCGCATCCGCGTGGTCAGCCGCAGCGCCCGTACGCCGGACGCGCCGCCCGTGGAGTGGACGGCGGGCGACGACGGCTCCTACCGGGTGCGGACGCTGCCCCATGAGGCCCGTCCGGAGCCGGGGACCACGGTGCATCTGGTGGCACGGGCGGGTGCCGGCGAGTGGCTGTCGCCCGACCGGGTCCTCCAGCTCGCCCGGGACTTCGGCTCCCTGCTGCCGTACGACGTCCGGGTCGGCGACGAGGCGGTCACCGATCTGCCCGCGCCCTGGGACCGGCCGTACCCCTCCCCCGCCACCCGCCGGGTGGCCCTGGCCCGGCACTGCCACGAGCTGTTCGGTTTCACCCCACTGGACTCGATCGAGCTGAACGTGCCGCTGGCCGGGATCCGGGGCGTGGCGTACGTCCTGCCCTCGGCGGTCAGTCCCGCTCAGCGGGCCACCCATCGCGTGCACCTCAAGGGCATGCTGCTGACCGAGCGGGCCGAACAGCTGCTGCCGGACTGGGCGTTCTTCGTGCGCTGTGTCCTGGACACCGACAGCCTGCGGCCCACGGCCTCGCGCGAGTCGCTGTACGAGGACGAGACGCTGGCCGCCGTGCGGGACGCGCTCGGGGAGCGGATCCGGTCCTGGCTGACGGGTCTTGCGGCCGGGGATCCGGAGCGGCTCGCGGCCTTCCTGTCCGTGCACCACCTGGGCGTGAAGTCGCTCGCGCGGCACGACAAGGACATGCTGCGCACGATGCTGCCCTGGCTGCCGTTCGAGACGACGGACGGGCGGCTGTCCCTGGAGGAGTTCGCGCAGCGGCACCCGGTGGTGCACTTCACGCGGACCGTCGAGGAGTACCGGCAGGTCGCGGCGATCGCGTCGGCGCAGGGCGTCGGGGTGGTCAACGGCGGCTACACGTACGACAGCGACCTGGTCGAGGCACTGCCCTCGGTGCGCCCCGGCACGGTCGTCGCCGAGCTGGACGCGGACACCGTCACCGCCCACATGGACCTGGTCGATCCGGCCGAGGAGCTGGCGCTGTCCGGTTTCCTGGCGGCCGCGCGGGCCAGGCTGGACCCGCTGGGCTGTGACGTGGTCCTGCGTGCCTTCCGGCCGCTGTCCGTGCCCGCGCTGCACCTGGACGACCGGGACGCGCGGCACGAACAGGCGCGGGCGGAGGCCGAGGACCGGGCGGACGACCTGTGGGCGGGCATCCTCGGCTCGCTGCGCGGAAACGCCCCCCGCGCGCGTCTCGTGCTGAACCACCTCAACCCGCTGGTACGGCGGATCGGTTCGCTCGGCGACCCGGAGCTGATGGGCACCGCCACCGAGTCCCTGTACGGGCAGGCGCTGCTGATGGCCCAGCGGCCGCTCAGGCCCGCGGACTCGGCGCTGCTGAACCGGGCCTTCATAGGTCTCCTTGAGTGGGCCACGAACGGCGAGGAGGGCCGCTGATGAGCGGAGTCGACGGGAGCGCGGCCTTCGACGCGCTGCGCCGGGCGATGGCGGAGAACGGCGAGGAACCGGAGGGGCCCGCCCGCAACGCGCGCGCGGAACAGCTGCTCGCCGAGGCGGAGAAGCTGAACATCCCGCTCGCGGTGATCGAGGCGCTCGGACACCAGCTGAAGGTCTACAACTACAGCTCCGAGAAGGCCAAGATGTTCGTCCCCTTCGCGCGGCTGCTGCGCATGTGGGACGAGCACCCCGAGGACTTCGACGAGTACGAGACGCACGCGCTGCACTGGGTCTTCAAGTGGATGACGGCCGGCATGCTCGACCAGCCGCACATCCCGCTCGCCGCCATGGAGAAGTGGCTCGGCGAGATGGAGCACCGCTACCGGCTGGCCGGGCACTCCGAGCGGGCCGTGCGCAGCGCCGAGTACAGCGTGGCCGCGCATGTCGGGGACCTGGAGCGGGCCGAGCGCGCGTACGTCGCGTGGCTGGCCGCCGACCGGGACGGCATGGCCGACTGCCACGCCTGCGAGCTGCACGAGCAGGGCTGGTGGCAGGCGCAGCGCGGGCGGGACGAGGAGGCGCTGGAGCTGTGGGCGCCGGTCCTGGAGGGCGAGTTCACGTGCGCCCACGAGCCGCACGCGGTCCTCGCGTCCTCCCTCAGGCCGCTGCTGCGCCTGGGCCGCCTCGACGAGGCGCGCGCCAACCATCTGCGGGGCTTCCGCCTCGTGCGGTCCATGGAGAGCATGCGCGGCGCCTACGCGGACCATGTCGAGTTCTGCGCGCTCAGCGGCAACGAGGCCCGCGGCCTGGAACTGCTGGCGGAGCGCCCCGCGTATTTCACGGACGACGGCCATCCGCGCAGCAGGCTGGACTTCACGGCCGTGGTGGCCCTGCTGATGGACCGGCTGACCGGGCTGGGCCTGGGCGAGCGGCCGGTGCCGGGGCCCGCGGGCCGGTCCTGGACGGCGGCCGAACTCGCCGTCCACGCGCGCGGGGAGGCGCTCGCGCTGGCCGCCCGCTTCGACGAGCGCAACGGCACGCCCCACGTCAGCGAGCGGACGCGCGCGCGTATGGCGCAGCGGCCGCTGGTGGAACGGCTGCCGCTGGGAGTGCGGGCGGCCCGGACCGCCGCCGCTCCCGTGGCGGTCCCTGCGGCCCCCGCGCCCGCCCGGGAACCCGATCTGCCGGCGCTGGTCGCCGAGGCCCGGCGGCTGTCGGACACCCTCCGGCCGAACGCCGTGGAGGCGTGGGCGGCGGTCGCACGGGCCGCCGAGGGCGTAGAGCTGGACCCGCGCGACCGGGCGGAGATCGCCGACCACGAGGCGATGGACCTGGGCCCCGAGGGCGTCGAACTGTTCGAGCGGGCGGCCGAGTTGTACGCGGCGGCGGGCGACCCCGGCGAGGCGCTGGCCGCACGCGCGCGTGCCGCGTACGTGCGCGCGCTGGCGGGCGAGGTGGAGGAGGCCCTCGCGGCGGTCGCCGGGCCGTACGACGAGGTCCTCGCGCTCTACTCCGTGGACGACACGGGCGTACGGCAGGCCGCGTCGGTGCTGATGTCCCGGGCCCGGATCCTGATGCGGCGGGTGCACGAGGGCGACGACGAGGCGTTCCTGAGCGACGCCGAGTCGGCCGTACGGGAGGTGCTGGCCCTCGTCGAGGGGCGGACCGGGGACGACGTGCGGCTCGCCGCGCGGGTCGCCGAGGGGCAGGCGATGCTGGCGGAGCTGGCCGCGCAAACCGGGGACCTTCCGACGGCGGCCGAGCTGTTCACGTGGGCGGCGACGGGGTTCGTGGAGGCGGGCCTGCCGTGGTTCGCGGTGGAGTACGAGGCCCGGCTGGCCGGGCTCCTGCACCACCTGGGGGACCCGGCCGGGACGGAACGGGCGCTGCGGGCGGCCCTGGAGCACGGCGGGCCGCACCTGGAGGCGGTCGGACGGGCCCAGCTGCATCTCCAGCTCGCGGAGGTCGTCGGGGGCCGGGGAGGGGCCGAGGAGGCCGCCGAGCATGCCCTGGAGGCCGCTCACTGGGCCGACGAGGCCGGGGAGGGGCCGACGCTGGGTGCCCTGGCCCGGCACCAGCTGGGCGGGTTCCTGCTGGGGCTCGGGCGGTGGGCCGAGGCCGCGGAGGTGCTGGAGTCGGCGCTGCCGGACCTGAGCGCGGAGCGGCACGGCGAGGGCGCGGTCGTACAGGCACGGTGGTGGCTCGGCGACTGTCTCAGCGAGCTGGGCGAGCACCGGGAGGCGGCCGAACGGCGGCTTCAGGCCGCCGAGATCGCCCGGCACTGGCCCGAGCAGCACGACCACGCCACGCTCGCCCACCTCGCCGCCGAGTCCCTCGGTGCCGCGGGGCTGCCCGCCGAGGCCGACCGGGCGTACGCGCGCGCGGGCGCTCTGTGGCGGGACCTCGGCAACGTGCACGGCCTCGTCCGCTCCCTGCGGGCCCGCGCCTGGCTCGCGCTGCGCGCGCAGGACGGGACGGACGCGGCACGGGAGTTGATGGCGGACGCGGTCCGGGAGTGCGAGGCCGCGCTGGGGGACGCGCGGGACGACGACGAGGAGGCGCGGCAGCGGCTCGTCGGCGAACTCGGGCACACCCACCGGCAGTTCGGGGACCTGATCGCCCGTTCCGTGCCCGAGGACGCCGAGGACGACTCGATCCGGGCGGTGCTGGAGGAGGCGCTGGCCCAGGTGGTGGAGGCGATCGTGGTGTTCGGCTCGCTCGGGGACGGCGCCCTGGACGCCCGCGCCGGTGCCGAACTCGCGGCGGGCTGGCTGGCGGCCGACCTGGGCCGGCCGGCGGAGGGGGCGGCACGCGCGCGTGCGGTGCTCGACGCCTACGGGGACGGGGACGGGTCCGACGGCACGGCACAGGCGCGGCGGGCCGAGGCGGAACAGTTGCTGGGCCTCATGGAGGGGCAGGACAGCTGACGCCCAGGGGCTATTCGACGCCGATGAGCAGGACGGCCCCCTGCCGTCCGCCCCGGTACACCACCGTGTCGACGGCGAGGTAGGACTCCCGTACGCGCGCCTCCAGGTGGTCGGCGACGGTCTCGGGGGCCTCGTCGCCGAGGACGAGGGTGACCAGCTCGCCGCCGGCCGAGAGCATGCGGTCGAGGACGGTCTCGGCGGTGACGGCGACGTCCGAGCCGATGACCGCCACGTCCCCCTCGATGAGCCCGAGGATGTCGCCGGCCTGGCAGATGCCGGCCATGGTCCAGGACTGGCGTTCGGCGACGGTGACCTCGGCGTAGCGGGTCGCGCCGGCCGCCGAGGTCATCTGCACGACGTCCTCGTCGAACCGGCGCTCGGGCTCGTGCACGGCGAGCGCCGCGATGCCCTGGACCGCGGAGCGGGTCGGGATCAGCGCGACCCGGATGCCCTCCGTGCGGGCCTGCTCGGCCGCGGCGGCCGCGGTGTGGCGCAGGTCGGCGTCGTTGGGCAGCAGCACGACCTCGCGCGCGTGGGCCCGTCGTACGGCCTCCACGAGCTCCCCGCTCGCGGGCGGCTCCCCGGGCCGGGCGAGCACGGTGGTCGCGCCTGCCTCGGCGTAAAGGCCGGCCAGGCCCTCACCGGGCACGACGGCGACGACGGCCCGCTGGGCGGGCTCGCGGGGCGGCCGCTCGGCGCCGGTGGTGTGCACGTCGCCGAGGCCGAAGTGCGTGATGCGGATCCGGTACGGCCGCCCGGCCTCGACGCCCGCCTCCACGGCGGCGCCCGCGTCGTCGACGTGCACATGGACGTTCCACAGTCCGTCGCCGCCGACCACCACGAGGGAGTCCCCGAGCCCGTCGAGCCGCTGCCGCAGCCGCGCGACGGCGGTGTCGTCGGCCTCCAGGAGGTAGATCACCTCGAAGGCGGGGCCACCGGTGCCCGGATCGTCGGTGCACTCGTCGGGGGAGTCCGTGAGGATCTCGGCCAAGCCCGCGGGGGAGGTCGTGTCCGTGTCGCCCGCCACGCGCGCGTGCTCCGGGCCGCTCGTCACCGGCACCGCCCTGGGCACCTCCCCCGTGAAGGTCTCCACCAGAGCCCCGAGCACCGCCACCAGCCCGCGCCCGCCGGCGTCCACCACTCCCGCCCGCTCCAGGACGGCCAGCTGGCCGGGTGTCGCGGCGAGGGCCGCGCGCGCCCCGTCGTAGGCGGCCCGGGCGACCGTCCCGCAGTCGCCCTCCGCTCCCCCGGCCGCGTCGGCGGCGGCCGAGGCGACCGTGAGGACGGTGCCCTCCACGGGGTGGGCCACGGCCTGGCGGGCGGAGTCGGCGGCCCGCCGCAGGGCGAGCCGGAGTCCCTCGCCGTCCGTGTGAGTCGTCTCACCGTCGGCGGCGAGCACCTGGGCCATGCCGCGCAGCAGCTGGGCGAGGATCGTGCCCGAGTTGCCGCGGGCTCCTATGAGGGCTCCGTGCGCCATCGCGCGCGCGGCGTCGGCCAGGGCCGGTTTCCCCGAGCCGTGGGCGTCGTGGGCCTCGAAGACGGCCTCCACGGCCGCGGACGCCGACTCCGCCGTCAGATACAGGTTGGTGCCGGTGTCCCCGTCGGCGACCGGGTAGACGTTGATCGCGTCGATCTCCTCGCGCGCCCGACCCAGCGCCCGCAACGCGAGACCGCACCAGGTGCGCACCGCGAGAGCATCGAAGAATGTCTGCGGCACCTGCGCCACCTGCGCCTCCTCGGGCTCCTGGACTGGACGCAGCGTAGACCCCGGGCGGGTGTTCGCCGGAAGTGGGCCGGGAGCGAGTGCCTGATCAGCCATGGTAGTTTCGTTCTACTGGCGCAGTCGTTGTATGCTGCTCCGGTTGCCCGATCCTGATCGGGCCATTCCCCTGGCAGTGCCACTCAGATCTCTGATCCTGCGATCTCGATCCTGGCTCGCTGCCGGGATCCAACCGTAAGTGCATCTGAAGTCTTTGGAGTGACCCGTGGCTGCCAACTGCGACGTCTGCGGCAAGGGGCCGGGCTTCGGCAACAGCGTGTCGTTTTCGCACCGCCGTACGTCCCGTCGCTGGAACCCGAACATCCAGCACGTCCGTACGGTGGTCGGCGGGACGCCGAAGCGCCTGAACGTCTGCACCTCGTGCATCAAGGCCGGCAAGGTCTCGCGCTGACGCACAGCTAAGCGCGCGGCCACTGCTTGTTCGCTGCACTGAGCCGGTCCACCGAGAGGTGGGCCGGCTTTTTGCCGTGTCCGCGCGCCGCCACGTACGGAGCCTCCACGTACTACGCGCCCGCGTCCTGACGGAACCGCCATCCGTGATCCACGGGTCCGATCCCGCCGCCCAGCGCGAATCCGGCGGCGATCGCCCCGGTCACGTACTCCTTCGCGGCCGTCACCGCCTCCGGCACGGACCGGCCCCGCGCGAGGTGCGAGGCGATCGCGGAGGCGAGGGTGCAGCCCGTGCCGTGCGTGTGCCGGTTGTCGTGGCGGGGCGCGCGCAGCCAGTGCTCCTCGGAGCCGTCGGTGAGCAGGTCGACGGCGTCACCGGGGAGATGGCCGCCCTTGATGAGCACCCATTTCGGTCCGTACGACAGGACGGCCTCGGCGGCCTCCCCCAGCTGCTCCTCCGACTCGACCAGGACGCCGGTGAGCTGGGCCACCTCGTCGAGGTTCGGGGTGGCGACGGTGGCCACCGGGAGCAGCCGTCGCCGTACGGAGTCCAGGGCGGAGGCGGCCAGCAGCGAGTCGCCGTGCTTGGAGACCCCGACCGGGTCGATCACGGCCGGGGCGTCCGTGGTACCGATCAACTCGGCCACCGTCTCGACGAGTTCGGCCGAGGCGAGCATCCCGGTCTTGACGGCCTGGACGCCGATGTCGTCCACGACACTGCGGTACTGGGCCCGCACCGCCTCCACCGGCAGCTCCCAGGCACCCTGCACGCCGAGGGAGTTCTGCGCGGTGACGGCGGTGACGACGCTCATGCCGTGCACGCCGAGCGCGAGCATGGTCTTCAGGTCGGCCTGGATTCCGGCGCCTCCGCCGGAGTCGGAGCCGGCCACCGTGAGCACCAGGGGCTTCACGACTCGATGTCCCCGCCGAAGTGGTCCCAGCCGCCCCTGCTGGTCCAGGGCGCTCCGTCGACCGTCACCTGGGGCAGCGCCGAGGGGTTGAGGACCTCGCCGATCACCTTCCAACGGGCCGGGAGCTTCACGTCCGGCGAGAAGGTCGCCACTATGGCGTGGTCCTCGCCCCCGGTCAGCACCCACTGGATGGGGTCGACACCGACGGCCTGCCCGATGTCGTTCATCTGGCTCGGGATGTCGATCGCACCGGACCTGATGTCGATACGGACCTTGCTGGCCTCGGCGATGTGTCCGAGGTCGGCGATCAGCCCGTCGCTCACGTCGCACATCGCGGTCGCGCCGAGCGCGGCGGCGGCCGGGCCCGCGTGGTACGGCGGTTCGGGGCGCCGGTGCGCCTCCACGAACGCGCGGGGCGAGCGGAAGCCGCGGGCGAGCACCGCGTACCCGGCCGCCGACCAGCCCAGCCAGCCGGTCACCGCCACGAGGTCGCCGGGCTGGGCGCCGCCCCGGGTCACCGGTTCCTGGCCCCGCAGATCGCCGAGGGCGGTGATGGAGACCATGATCGTGTCCCCGCGTACGACGTCCCCGCCGACCACCGACGCGCCCGCGACCTGGCACTCGTCGCGCAGGCCGTCCATGAGCTCCGAGGGCCAGGTCACGGGGAGTTCGGCGGGCACGACCAGGCCGAGCAGCAGGGCGGTCGGCACGGCGCCCATGGCGGCGATGTCGGCGAGGTTCTGCGCGGCCGCCTTGCGCCCGACGTCGTAGGCCGTGGACCAGTCGCGGCGGAAGTGCCGGCCCTCCAGAAGGATGTCGGTGCTCGCCACCACCCTGCGGTCGGGCGCGGCGACCACCGCGGCGTCGTCGCCGGGGCCCACCCGGACCGCCGGCGTGGTGGTGAGACGGGAGGTGAGCTCCCTGATGAGCCCGAACTCGCCGAGCTCACCAACAGTGCCCTTCATTGCCCTTACGCCCCTTCTGTGCCGTGCCGTGCCCGGTCGCGCGTCATCAGTGTCCTCGATACGGTCGAGGGGACCGTGAACTTCTGTCGTGTCCGCACCCCGGCACGGGTGTCCGCGTCTCCGCGGGTCTCCCCGCGACGAGCGGCGACGCGATACCGTGGCGTTCCTTTTCCCCACATGATCCTCGTGGCCGCCCTGGAGGTTCCGTGGTACAGGCGTACATCCTGATCCAGACTGAGGTCGGCAAGGCGTCGACCGTCGCCGAGACGATCAGCAAGATCCCTGGAGTCATCCAGGCCGAGGACGTGACAGGACCGTATGACGTGATCGTCCGCGCACAGGCCGACACCGTGGACGACCTCGGCCGGCTCGTGGTCGCCAAGGTCCAGCAGGTGGACGGCATCACCCGCACCCTGACCTGCCCGGTCGTCCATCTGTAGCCCCCGTCTACCCTTGGCCGGTGAACTTCTTCCGTCACCGGCCTCTCGGTCTGTCCGCGCTCGCCCTGCTGATCACGGTCGCGGGCTGCTCCTCCGCAGACGACAGCGCGTCGGCGGCGGTTCCCTCGCCGGGGGCGGGCGTCACGAAGCTGTGCCGAGAACTGGACCGGGTCCTGCCGTCCAAGGTCGACGACCAGGACCGTCGGGATCCCGAGCCCGCGTCCGCACTGACCGCGGGCTGGGGTGACCCGGCGATCATACTGCGGTGCGGTGTCGTGCGGCCCTCGAAGATGGACGATCCGGAGGCCGACGGCGTCGAGGTGAACGGGGTCGGGTGGCTGCTGGAGAAGCAGGACGACGGGTCGTTCCGGTTCACCACGACCCTGCGCAGGGCGTATGTCGAGGTGACGATCCCCAAGGACCGCACCGCGGACGGCATGGCACCGCTGGTGGACCTCGCGTCCGGCATAAAGAGGGCGATCCCCGAAGGGATCGCCGACTAGCCGACCGACTGCCGACCGGCTACCGCAGCCCCGTCGACCTGCGCAGTGCCGCCTCGATGAGCCGGCCCACCAGCTCCGGGTAGCTGATCCCGCTCTTCTCCCACATCTGCGGGTACATCGAGATCGGCGTGAAGCCCGGGAGCGTGTTGATCTCGTTGATCACGAACTCGCCGTCCTCGGTGAGGAAGAAGTCGGCGCGGACCAGGCCCTCGCAGGAGGCCGCCTCGAAGGCGTCGACCGCGAGCCTCTGCACCTCGGCCGTCTCCTCGGGCGTGAGCGGCGCCGGCACGATCCCCGGGGTCGAGTCGATGTACTTCGCCTCGAAGTCGTAGTACGCGTGCTCCTGCGGCGGGGGGATCTCGGCCGGGACCGACGCGCGCGGGCCGTCCTCGAACTCCAGGACACCGCACTCGATCTCACGGCCCCGCAGCGCCGCCTCCACGAGGATCTTCGGGTCGTGGCTCTGCGCCTCCGCGATCGCCTCGTCCAGGCCGGACAGGTCGTCGACCTTGGTGATGCCGATCGAAGAACCCGCGCGCGCGGGCTTCACGAAGAGCGGCCAGCCGTGCTCGCCCGCGAAGTCGACGATCTTCTTGCGGGCGGCGGACTCGTTCCGCTCCCACTCGCGCGGCCGGATCACCACGTACGGGCCGACCTTGAGCCCGAAGGAGGTGAACACCCGCTTCATGTACTCCTTGTCCTGGCCGACCGCCGAGGCGAGCACACCCGAGCCGACGTACGGGACACCGGAGAGCTCCAGCAGGCCCTGGAGGGTGCCGTCCTCGCCGTAGGGGCCGTGCAGGACGGGGAAGACGACGTCGACCTCGCCGAGCGCCTTGGGCACCGATCCGGGCTCGCTGTAGACGACTTCGCGGTTCGCGGGGTCCACGGGGAGCACCACGCCGCCCTCGCTCGACTCGGCGAGTTCCTCGACGCTCGGCGTACGGCGCTCGGTGATCGCCATGCGTTCCGGTTCGTCGGCGGTGAGCGCCCAGCGGCCGTCCTTGGTGATGCCGATCGGCAGGACGTCGTACTTGGTCCGGTCGATGGCCCGCAGTACGGCGCCGGCGGTGACCACGGAGATCCCGTGTTCGGAGCTGCGCCCGCCGAACACGACGGCCACGCGCGGTTTGCGAGGCGGCTGCTCAGGGTTCTGGGGGAGGTTCTCGGTGCTCATATCGCGTTGAGAGTACCCGTTGGTAGTGCCCTGAGACAGCGTCCACCCCTGCGGCGAACGAGGCAAAGAACGACGTCGTGGCTCAGTGTCGCTCGGGCTTCGCGCTGCGCGACATGAGCTCCTTGACGGCGACCACCGGGGACTTGCCCTCGTGCACGATGCCGACGACCGTCTCGGTGATCGGCATGTCGACGCCGTGCCTGCGGGCGAGATCCAGCACCGACTCACAGGACTTGACGCCCTCCGCGGTCTGCCGGGTGACCGCGATGGTCTCCTGGAGGGTCATGCCCTTGCCGAGGTTGGTGCCGAAGGTGTGGTTGCGCGACAGCGGCGAGGAGCAGGTGGCCACCAGGTCGCCGAGACCGGCGAGTCCGGAGAAGGTCAGCGGGTCGGCGCCCATGGCGAGTCCGAGCCGGGTCGTCTCCGCGAGACCGCGCGTGATCAGCGAGCCCTTGGCGTTGTCGCCGAGTCCCATGCCGTCCGCGATGCCGACGGCGAGGCCGATGACGTTCTTCACGGCACCGCCCAGTTCACAGCCCACCACGTCGGTGTTGGTGTAGGGCCGGAAGTACGGCGTGTGGCAGACGGCCTGGAGGCGCCGGGCCACCGCCTCGTCGGTGCAGGCGACCACGGCGGCGGCCGGCATCCGGGCGGCGATCTCACGCGCGAGGTTGGGGCCGGTGACCACGGCGATGCGATCGGCGCCGACCTTCGCGACGTCCTCGATCACCTCGCTCATCCGCATGGCGGAGCCGAGCTCGACGCCCTTCATGAGGGAGACGAGGACGGTGTCGGGCGCGAGCAGCGGGGTCCACTCGGCGAGGTTGGCGCGCAACGTCTGCGAGGGGATCGACAGGATCGTGAAGTCGGCGCCGGCGGCGGCCTCGGCGGGATCCGTGGTCGCCCTGACCCCTTGCGGGAGCTCTACACCGGGGAGGTAGTCGGGGTTGGTCCGGCTGGAGTTGATGGCCTCGGCGACCTCCGGACGACGCGCCCAGAGGGTGACCTCGCAGCCTGCGTCGGCGAGCACGACACCGAAGGCCGTGCCCCATGAACCGGCGCTGAGAACCGCCGCCTTGACGGGCTTGCTCACTTGCTCTTCTCCCCCTCGTGGCCGTTCTGGGCGCGGGTCCGGCGCCGCTGCTCGATCCGCTCGCGGCGCGGGTCGTACGCCGACTCGGGCGCCTTCTCGCCGCGGATCAGCTCCAGCTGGGCGGTGACGGCGGCCATGATGACCTCGGTGGCCTCCTTCAGGAGGTCCGGGGTCATCTCCTTGTCGTAGAACGGCGACAGGTCCACGGGCGGTCCCGCGAGGACGTGCGAGGTCTTGCGCGGCAGGACGTGGAGCTTCTTGGCGTACGGCGGCAGCAGTTCGTTGGCGCCCCACTGCGCGACCGGGACGACCGGGCACTTGGTCTGCAGGGCCACGCGCGCGGCGCCGGTCTTGCCGATCATGGGCCACTGGTGCGGGTCCCGGGTGATGGTGCCCTCGGGGTAGAACGCGACGCATTCGCCGCGGTCCACGGCCTCAATGGCGGCCCGGAACGCGCTGAGCGCGTCCGTGGTCTCGCGGTAGACGGGAATCTGCCCCGTGCCGCGCATCATGGCGCCGACGAATCCCTTGTTGAAAAGACCGCTCTTCGCGAGGAATCGCGGAACGCGGCCGGTGTTGTACTGGAAGTGCGCGTACGCGAAGGGATCGATGTGCGAATTGTGGTTGACCGCGGTGATAAATCCGCCGTCAGCCGGAATGTGCTCCATTCCACGCCAGTCCCGCTTGAGCAGAACCACGAGCGGCGGTTTGGCGATCACCGCTGCCAGGCGGTACCAGAAGCCGATTCTGCGGCGGGGCACGCGGACACCTTCCTCTTGGGCCTGGGGGGCCGCACAAGTGTCGCCCCAGGCCGCCTGTCTGTCGAGAACACCGTACGCCCCGCCACCGACACCGCCAGATGGGGCGCGTGACGACTGAGTGACAATGGCGGCGAGAAGAGAAGGACGGAACGCTGGTGCAGTGGACGTTGGTCATCCCGCTGAAACCCCTGGCGCGGGCCAAGAGCAGGCTCTCGGACACCGCCGGCGACGGGGTGCGCCCGGGTCTGGCCCTCGCCTTCGCCCAGGACACCGTGGCGGCCGCGCTGGCCTGCCCTGCGGTCGGGGATGTGGCGGTCGTCACGGACGATCCCCTGGCCGGCCGGGAGCTTGCGGCCCTGGGCGCCCACATCGTCCCCGACGAGCCCCGAGGCGGCCTGAACGCGGCTCTGGCGCACGCGGCGGACGTTGTACGGTCCACGCGCCCCGACAGTGCCCTCGCTGCACTGAACGCCGATCTTCCGGCACTACGGCCACTCGAATTGGCCCGGGTCCTCGACGCCGCCGCGGAATTCCCGCGCGCATTTCTCGCCGACGCGGCGGCAATCGGCACCACTCTGCTGGCGGCCCGCAAGGACGCGGAATTGAGTCCCGCCTTCGGCCCGGATTCACGCGCGCGTCATCGCGCCTCGGGAGCTACGGAACTCCCGCTCACCGCGGTGGATTCCGTACGCCAGGACGTGGACACCGGCGAGGACCTGCGGGCCGCGCTCGCGCTCGGGGTGGGTCCCCGGACGGCCGCCGCCGCGGCGCGGTTGCTGATCCCCGGGCAGTAGGCTGCGGCCATGCAGGCGACCGCGTACACGTACGACCCCGAAAGCCGCAGCGGGCAGGTGCTCCTCGACGACGGCACCCCCGTGCCCTTCGACGCGGCGGCGTTCGACGCGGGCGGTCTGCGGTTGCTGCGTCCCGGCCAGCGCGTGCGCGTCGAGATGGGCGGGGACAAGGTCACCCTGGTGACGCTCCAGACCTTCTGAACCCCCCCTCGCACACGCCGCGGGCCGGACTCCGATGCGGAGTCCGGCCCGGCGCGTGAGTACCCCTGTGCCCTTACCTCTTGCGGGCCGTGGTCTTCTTGGCGGTGGTGGTACGAGCCGCCGACTTCTTGGCGGGCGCCTTCTTGGCGGTGGCCTTCTTGGCCGGAGCCTTCTTGGCCGTCGTCTTCTTGGCGGTGCTCTTGCTCGCGGCGGTGGTCTTGGCGGCGGTCCCGGTGGCCTTCTTGGCGGGGGCCTTCTTCGCCGTCGTCTTCTTGGCGGTGGCCGTGGTCTTCTTGGCCGCCGTCGACCTCGCGGCGGTCTTCTTGGCCGCGGCGGTCTTGGCGGTGGCCTTCTTGGCGGCCGCCTTCTTGACCGTGGCCGAAGCCCCGCCGGTCAGGCTGCCCTTGGGTGCCTTCTTGACCGCGACGTCGTTCTTCGGGAGCTTCTTCGTGCCGCTCACCAGGTCCTTGAAGCCCTGGCCCGCGCGGAAGCGCGGAACGGAGGTCTTCCTGACCCGAACCCGCTCGCCCGTCTGGGGGTTGCGGGCGTAACGGGCCGGCCGGTCGACCTTCTCGAACGAACCGAAGCCGGTGACCGAGACCCGGTCGCCCGCGACCGTCGCGCGGACGATGGCGTCCAGGACCGCGTCGACCGCGTCGGCGGCCTGCTGGCGGCCGCCCACCTTGTCGGCAATCGCTTCTACGAGCTGCGCCTTGTTCACGTCTTCCCCTTCGGAGACATTGCCAGAACGAAAGTGTTCAAGCTTTTTCGCACGTTAGGCAGATATATACCGCAAATCAAACACGAAACGGGCTTATCACCCTTGTGCCGCAACGAACTCGACTGCTCTGGACTTGTTCAGCGTTCCTCTTCCGGGATTCGACCCGCGTCGAGGTCGGCCATGAACCCCTCCAGACGCCTTGTCGCTTCGACGACGTCGTGCTTGGCCGCGGCCGTAATGACCAGCAGCTTCCGGGTCAGCGCCATCCGTACGCCCTCCGGGACTTGCAGTGCGCGCACTCTTGCGTGCGCTTCCTTGAGTTGGTCCGCGACTGCCGCATAGAGCTCGAGTTGGCCGTCGTGTTCCATGCACAGATTGTGCCATCTGGGGCGAGTTGTCGCCTGCTAGGGGTGCAACTGCCGCCTCAAACGGCCTTCCGGGCACATCCGGGAGTCACGGCTACAAGAGACGCGTACCCCGACAACACCCGCCGTAACGTGGGAAGTTGAGCGGCCACGTCGCGCGGCGCGAGGCCGTCCGGACGCAGACACGGCCGTACCCCCGATCGGGCTGATCGGGGGTACGGCAGGGATGTTGAGGTGGCCGAATCTCGACCTGTTCAGTTGCTCCGAAGGAGGGGCGCGGTCACGCCTGCAGCGTCCGCGGCTTGTACGAAGGCCGCTTGGCCTCGTACGTGGCGATGTCGGCCTCGTTCTGGAGGGTGATGGAGATGTCGTCCAGGCCGTTCAGCAGCCGCCAACGGGCGTTCTCGTCGAGCTCGAAGGCGGCGGTGATGCCCTCGGCGCGCACCTCGCGGGCCTCCAGGTCGACCGTGATCTCGGCCGTGGGGTCCTTCTCCGTGAGCTCCTGCAGCGCGTCCACGATCTTCTGCTCCAGAACCACCGTGAGCAGGCCGTTCTTGAGCGAGTTGCCGCGGAAGATGTCGGCGAAGCGGGAGGAGATCACGGCCTTGAAGCCGTAGTTCTGCAGCGCCCACACCGCGTGCTCACGGGAGGAACCGGTGCCGAAGTCGGGGCCCGCGACCAGCACGGTGGCGCCCTTGCGCTCGGGCTGGTTGAGGATGAACGTCTCGTCCTTGCGCCAGGCCTCGAACAGTCCGTCCTCGAAACCGTCCCGGGTCACCTTCTTGAGCCAGTGAGCAGGGATGATCTGGTCGGTGTCGACGTTCGAGCGGCGCAGCGGGACGGCCCGGCCGGTGTGCGTGGTGAATGCTTCCATGACTCTCAGACTCCAGCGGCGGCAGGGGCGTCGGACAGGTCGGCGGGCGAAGCCAGGTGGCCCAGCACGGCGGTCGCGGCCGCGACCTGCGGCGACACCAGGTGGGTACGACCGCCCTTGCCCTGCCGGCCCTCGAAGTTGCGGTTGGAGGTGGACGCGGAGCGCTCACCGGGGGCCAGCTGGTCCGGGTTCATGCCCAGACACATCGAGCAGCCCGCGTGCCGCCATTCGGCGCCGGCCTCCTTGAAGACGACGTCCAGGCCCTCGGAGACGGCCTGCAGGCCCACGCGCGCGGAGCCGGGGACGACCAGCATCCGTACGCCGTCGGCGACTTTGCGGCCCTTGACGAGCTCGGCGGCGGCGCGCAGGTCCTCGATGCGGCCGTTGGTGCACGAACCTACGAAGACGGTGTCCACCTTGATGGAGCCGAGCGGCTGGCCGGCCTCCAACCCCATGTACTCCAGGGCCTTTTCGGCGGCGAGGCGCTCCGAAGCGTCTTCGTACGAAGCAGGATCGGGGACGTTCGCCGAAAGCGGCGCACCCTGGCCCGGGTTGGTGCCCCAGGTGACGAACGGCGACAGTTCGGCGGCCTCGATGACGACCTCGGCGTCGAACTCGGCGTCCTCGTCCGTCTTCAGGGTCTTCCAGTACGCGACGGCCGCGTCCCAGTCCTCGCCCTTGGGCGCGTGCGGGCGGCCCTCGAGGTAGTCGAAGGTGGTCTGGTCGGGGGCGATCATGCCCGCGCGGGCACCGGCCTCGATCGACATGTTGCAGATGGTCATGCGGGCTTCCATCGACAGCTTCTCGATGGCGGAGCCGCGGTACTCCAGGACGTAGCCCTGGCCGCCGCCGGTGCCGATCCTGGCGATGATCGCAAGGATCAGGTCCTTGGCGGTGACGCCGTCGGGCAGTTCGCCGTTGACCGTGATGGCCATGGTCTTCGGGCGGACCAGCGGCAGCGTCTGGGTGGCCAGCACGTGCTCGACCTGGGAGGTGCCGATGCCGAAGGCCAGACCGCCGAAGGCACCGTGCGTGGAGGTGTGGGAGTCGCCGCAGACGACCGTCATACCGGGCTGGGTCAGGCCCAGCTGCGGGCCGACGACGTGCACGACACCCTGCTCGACGTCGCCCAGCGGGTGCAGGCGCACACCGAAGTCGGCGCAGTTCTTGCGCAGCGTCTCCAGCTGGATCCGGGAGACCGGGTCGGCGATCGGCTTGTCGATGTCGAGGGTCGGGGTGTTGTGGTCCTCGGTGGCGATGGTCAGGTCGAGCCGGCGCACCTGGCGACCGCTCTTGCGCAGACCGTCGAAGGCCTGCGGGCTGGTCACCTCGTGCAGCAGGTGCAGATCGATGAAGAGGAGGTCGGGCTCGCCCTCGGCGCGCCGGACGACATGGTCGTCCCAGACCTTCTCCGCGAGTGTCCTACCCATCGCTTTCCCTCCGGTCGGCCAAAGCCGCGCCGACCCAACTAGAAGATCTTGTGGAGGCGACGCCCATGGCCCCTGTTCCCGGGCACCCGCCGCCAGGCCCGTTGGTCTGCGGGCCGCTGTGCCTACAAGGGTTGCGCGTCTCACGAAAAAAGGAACTTGCGTTTCACAGAGTGAGACGTGAGTATCGTTTCATGGACAACAGTAGCGGCGTCGGCGTTCTGGACAAGGCAGCCCTTGTTCTGAGCGCTCTGGAGTCCGGACCCGCCACCCTCGCAGGACTGGTCGCGGCCACCGGACTGGCACGACCCACGGCCCACCGGCTCGCCGTGGCTCTGGAACACCACCGCATGGTGGCACGCGACATGCAGGGCCGTTTCATTCTGGGCCCGCGCCTTGCCGAGCTGGCCGCGGCCGCCGGCGAGGACCGCCTCCTCGCGACGGCCGGCCCGGTGCTCACGCATCTGCGGGACATCACCGGCGAGAGCGCGCAGCTCTACCGCCGCCAGGGCGACATGCGCATCTGCGTCGCCGCGGCGGAGCGCCTGTCGGGCCTCAGGGACACGGTCCCGGTCGGCTCGACGCTCACCATGAAGGCGGGCTCCTCGGCTCAGATCCTGATGGCCTGGGAGGAGCCGGAGCGCCTGCACCGCGGCCTCCAGGGCGCCCGCTTCACGGCGACGGCCCTGTCGGGCGTACGGCGTCGGGGCTGGGCCCAGTCCATCGGCGAGCGCGAGCCGGGCGTCGCGTCCGTCTCCGCGCCCGTCCGCGGCCCCTCCAACCGCGTGGTGGCCGCCGTCTCGGTCTCCGGCCCCATCGAGCGCCTGACCCGTCACCCGGGCCGCATGCACGCCCAGGCGGTCATCGACGCGGCGGCCCGCCTCTCCGAGGCACTGCGCCGTACCGGTTGAGGGCACCGGGATCGTCGTAACCCCGTTCGCAAAGGGACCGGCCTCAACGCCGCGGCAGGTCCCCGACCGACGGCAGTCCCGAAGTCCTCGTGCCCTACGCGCGGTTGATGCGATACGGCGTTGATGCGACACGGCTTCGAGGGGACCCCGCACACGGCGAAGGCCCTCCACCGAAGTGGAGGGCCTTCCTCTACGTACCCCCGACCGGATTCGAACCGGCGCTACCGCCTTGAGAGGGCGGCGTGCTAGGCCGCTACACAACGGGGGCGTGGAGCCTGCGTTTCCGCAGGTCCGAGCTGGTCTACCTGGACTCGAACCAAGAATGACGGTACCAGAAACCGTAGTGTTGCCAATTACACCATAGACCAATGCGATTTAAAGAAACGCGTACCCCCGACCGGATTCGAACCGGCGCTACCGCCTTGAGAGGGCAGCGTGCTAGGCCGCTACACAACGGGGGCCACGCCGAGCCGACCTCCGCCTGCAGATGAGCTCTGCGAGCTGGCCTACCTGGACTCGAACCAAGACTAACTGAACCAGAATCAGTCGTGCTGCCAATTACACCATAGGCCACTGGAACGCAAGCCCCGGAGGGGATTTTGTTCTAGTTCGCTCCTCCGGTTCCCGGCCTTTCGGCCCGCTCCCCGGCGGCGCAGGAAGAACATTACCCGAAGGTGGACGGGGCTCCAAAACGGGTATCCGCGCCGAGGATGGCGGGGAGTTCGGCCAGCGAGGCGATGCGGCGCGGTCCCGCGGGCGGGGGGACCTGGGCGTGCACACCGCAGTCCCGGTCGATCCAGACCGACAGCAGTCCGGCCTCGGCGGCGCCCCTACCGTCGATCTCCGGATGGTCGCCGACGTACGCGACCTGGTGCGGGGCCAGCTCCAGGGCGTCGCAGACCGCGAGGAAGGCGCCGGCCTCGGGCTTGGAGACGCCCAGCTCGGCGGCGCACAGGATGACCTCGAAGCGGTCGTGGACACCGAGGACGCGCAGTTTGTGGTCCTGGACGTGGATGCTGGAGTTGGACAGCACCGCGTGCCGGTGACTGGCGGCGAGGGCGTCCAGCGCGGGCAGGACGTCCGGGAAGAGGGCCCAGGCGGTCTCGTAGTGCGCGATGTACCGCTGGAACCAGGCGTCGGCCTCCGCGTCGGTCAGCTCCTGACCTAGGAACACCCGTACCCGGTCCCGCCGCTGTCCCTGGAAGTCGACCTCCCCCGCCGAGAACCGCGCCCACTGGGCGTCGGTGACCGCCCGCCACCGCGCGATGGCCTGCTCGACGCTCTCGTACGCCTCCAGCATCCCCTCGGCCGCGAGGTGCAGGCCCATTCCGATGCGGTCGGCCCTCGTGTAGTCGAAGAGGGTGTCGTCGACGTCCCAGACCACGGCCCGAATGCTCATGATCCGACGGTAACGCGGACAGCCGGGGCCCGTCCGGTGATTGCGGTGCTCAGGAGGGGTCGGGTGCGACGAAGAAGTCCGTGAGGAAGCAGGTGACCTCGCCGGACGCGGACCGCCCGATCCAGGTGGGGTAGAAGCCGTCTCCCCAGCCGGAGGTGAAGGCGGCGAGGGTGTGCCCGGTGGAGGGGGCCGTGACCAGGTGCGGGCCGCCCGACCAGTCGCTGTCCTCGAAGGCGTCCCACAGCGGGCCCTCGTCCTCCTGCGCCTCCGGAAAGGCCTCCTCCGCCGCCGCGTCGTAGAAGCAGCCGGTGCCGGCGTCCACGCCGTAGCCGAAGAACTCGTCGTCCTTGAGCTCCGCGAGGTCCTGCTCGGGGCTCAGCGCCAACTCCCAAGTCGCGGTGGGCTCGTCGCGTATGACCAGGCGGGCGGCGGCCACCCTCAGGTGGGGCTTGTCGGCCGGGGGCTCGTCGGGCCGGCCGAGGGTCGCGACGGCCGCCTCCACGCGGTAGCGGCCGGGGGGCACGGAGACCGTGAACGGCTCGATGTCCCCCGAACCGAGGTAGACGAACGGATCACAGGCGACGACCCGTCCGGTGGGCAGGTCCAGCTCCCCTCCCTGGGCCACGTGGATCACACCGGTGGTGCCGGACTCGAAGGCGAAGGTGCTGCCCGGCGTGAACAGCCAGGTGTAGTCGCGCGGGGACATCGGCATGGGAGCGCCTTTCCGGATCTTGTGCGGATGAGCCGGAACAGTAGTGCGCACCACTGACAGCGACGCGTGAGGGGCGGCACCCGGCCTCCCGGTTGCCGCCCCTCACGCACGCGTGCCCTACGCGGCCAGCTTCTCCAGCGCCGCGTCGATCCTCGCCAGCGTCGTCTCCTTGCCCAGGATCTCCAGGGACTCGAAGAGGGGCAGGCCGACCGTGCGGCCGGTGACGGCGACCCGGACCGGGGCCTGGGCCTTGCCGAGCTTGAGGCCGTGGGTCTCGCCGGCGGCCAGGACGGCCTCCTTGAGGGACTCCGGCGAGGTCCAGTCCGCCGACTCCAGCTTCTCGCGGGCCGTGCGCAGGAGGGCGTCCGAGCCCTCCTTCATCGCCTTCGTCCAGGAGGGCTCGTCGAAGACCGGCTCCGGGAGGAACAGGAAGTCGACGTTGTCGGTGATCTCCGAGAGGACCTTGACGCGCGTCTGCGCGTGCGGGGCGATGGCCTGCCACTTCGTCTCGTCGAAGTCCTCCGGGGACCACGGGGCGAAGGGAGCCTTCAGCCAGGGGGCACAGCGCTGCGTGAAGTCCTTCACGTCGAGCAGGCGGATGTGGTCGGCGTTGATCGCCTCGCACTTCTTCAGGTCGAAGCGGGCCGGGTTCGGGTTCACGTCCGCGATGTCGAAGGCCGCGATCAGCTCGTCGGTGGTGAAGATGTCCTTGTCCGCGGAGAGCGACCAGCCCAGCAGGGACAGGTAGTTGAGCAGGCCCTCGGGCAGGAAGCCGCGCTCCCGGTAGAGGTTGAGCGAGGCCTGCGGGTCGCGCTTGGAGAGCTTCTTGTTGCCCTCGCCCATCACGTACGGCAGGTGGCCGAAGGCGGGAACGGTCTTCGCGAACCCCAGCTCGATCAGCGCCTTGTACAGGGCGATCTGGCGCGGGGTGGAGGACAGCAGGTCCTCGCCGCGCAGGACGTGCGTGATCTCCATCAGGGCGTCGTCGACCGGGTTCACGAGCGTGTAGAGGGGCGCCCCGTTCGCTCGTACGATCCCGTAGTCCGGCACGTTCTCCGGGGTGAAGGTCAGCTCGCCGCGGACCAGGTCCGTGAAGGTGATCGTCTCGTCGGGCATGCGGAAGCGGACGATGGGGGTACGGCCCTGGGCCGTGTACTCCGCCACCTGCGCCTCGGTGAGGTCGCGGCAGTGGCCGTCGTAGCCCGAGGGCCTGCCGGCCGCGCGAGCCGCCTCGCGGCGGGTGTCCAGCTCCTCCTGGGAGCAGTAGCAGTAGTACGCGTGACCGGCGTCCAGCAGCTTGGCGGCGACGTCCTTGTAGAGGTCCATGCGCTGCGACTGGCGGTACGGCGCGTGCGGGCCGCCGACCTCGGGGCCCTCGTCCCAGTCGAAGCCCAGCCAGCGCATCGAGTCGAGCAGCTGGTCGTAGGACTCCTCGGAGTCGCGGGCCGCGTCGGTGTCCTCGATGCGGAAGACGAGCGTGCCCTGGTGGTGCCGGGCGAAGGCCCAGTTGAACAGGGCGGTGCGGACCAGGCCCACATGGGGGTTACCGGTGGGCGAGGGGCAGAAACGTACGCGGACGGGTGCGCTAGCCACGCTTGACAACCTTGTTGGTGAGAGTGCCGATGCCTTCGATGGTGACGGCGACCTCGTCGCCGACGGTGAGCGGCCCGACGCCTGCCGGGGTGCCCGTGAGGATCACGTCGCCGGGGAGCAGCGTCATGGCCTCGGAGATGTTGACGATCAGATCCTCGATCGAGTGGATCATCTCGCTGGTGCGGCCGAGCTGGCGTTGTTCGCCGTTGACGGTGAGCTGGACCGTCAGGTCGGAGGCCGTCTCCAGGTCCAGGCCGGTCTCCACCCAGGGGCCCAGCGGGCAGGAGGTGTCGAAGCCCTTGGCCCGCGCCCACTGCTTCTCGCGCTTCTGGACGTCCCGGGCGGTGATGTCGTTCGCGCAGGTGTAGCCGAAGATCACGTCCTTGACGCGCTCGCGCGGGACCTCGCGGCACATACGGCCGATGACGACGGCCAGTTCGGCCTCGTGGTGGACGTCCGCGGAGAAGGACGGGTACTGGATCTCGTCGCCGGGGCCGATCACCGAGGTGGAGGGCTTGAAGAAGGCGAACGGGACGTCCGGGACCTCGTTGCCCAGTTCCTTCGCGTGGTCGGCGTAGTTGCGGCCGTACGCCACGACCTTGTTGGGGAGCACCGGCGGCAGCAGCCTGACCTTGCTCAGCGGGACCTTCGTACCGGAGAGCTCGAAGTCCGTGAAGGGGATGCCCTTGATGATGTCGAGGACGAGCTCGTCCGGCCTGTCGCCCTCGACCGCGCCGAAGGCGACGTTCCCGTCGATGGAGAATCTGGCGATGCGCACGGGATCTGGGCGCCCCTCTACTCGGCCGGCTGAAGTCTGACGCTCCAGGCTAACGCGGGAAGGGGTGCCCCGAGGCTCCGGACCGCGCGCCGCCCGGGCCACCTGCCGCGGGGGCGGTGATCCGGGCGCGCTACGGTTACTTCGCGGCGGAGACCGGGATCTCCATCAGGACCGTACGCCGGGGGTTGGCGGTCTGGGCGGGGAGGTCGAGCGGGTGCTCCGGCTGCTCCGGGATCTGCAGGGCGTCGGCGTCCTCGAGGTGCGCCAGCGTCGTGCGCCGCGGGTTGGCAATGTTGCGGAACATCATCGTCGTCTTCACGGTTGTACTCGACCTCGACAGTGGTGGGTTGGGCAGATGGGGCCTTCTTGTAAAGCGTCAGGCTAAACATGCCATTCCCCTCCGAACTCGCGAAGACCCCGTGATCGGCATGTGAGTTTGCTCACTGAGCTGCGGGCAAACCGGACAATTCCCAGCCTCAACCCACCCCAACGAAACGGACATTGACCCCCTGAAGCCATCATTCCGCTCCTGATCATGGCGACTGGGACACCCACCACCGCGGGGAGACTCGCGGACCTATGTCCGATATCGACAAAAACGCTTTCCACACCCGGTGACACGGTCCTCACGAGGTGTCACGTAGGTCACGGTCTGACCCACGGACCTTGTTGGAGATCCTGCACTGTGCTGGAATTCCACGGACCGCCGCGGGATCGAGCCGGCGCACAGGGGGCGCAGACAAGCGCCGAGCGGCGGTGAGAAGGGGGAGCCAGCGCCGGTCACTCACGATCACCCGGGGTGCGTATTCAGGGCGCTCCCCACAACGCCGACACCGTGCTCCACCGTTCTGCGGAGGAGCGCCTGGTCCAGAGGTTGCGACGCTAGTGCAGGGACGTTTCAAGAGGGATGGCAGCGCTTCGGCCGAGCCGGAGCGGCACGGCGGGACTGGCCCCAATGTCGGCAGTTCCTCCCCCCAGCACGCCCAGAACCCGGGCCCGGGACCGTCGGCGGACGGTGCTTCCGGCACCGGGCGCCTTGGCACATCGGCGTCCTCGGGCCTGGCGGCCACGCCGACGGTGAAGCCACCGAAGGGCCCGAGCGGCCCCGGGTCGCGCATAGCCCTGCGCAACTGGCGCATCTCCACGCGTCTGGTGTCGCTGCTCGCGCTCCCCGTCGTGGCGGCCACCTCGCTGGGCGCGCTGCGCATCAACGACTCCATGGACGACATCCAGCAGCTCGACAACATGAAGCTGCTGACGGAGATGACCAAGCAGGCCACCGAGCTGGCCGCGGCCCTCCAGGAGGAGCGCGACCAGTCGGCCGGACCGCTGGCGCACAACTCCACGGCGAGCAACATCACGGTCAAGGGCTATCGGGACAAGTCGGACCGGGCCGCGACCAACTTCATCAACGCCGCCGAGGACATCGACACCTCCAGCAAGGACGGCAACCTCCAGGGCGTCCGCGACAGCCTCGTCGGCCTGGTCCGCGACCTGGACACGCTCAGCAAGATCCGCAGCGACGCCTACGAGACCAAGGGCAACGCCACCCAGACGGTGGAGTCCTACCACCGTCTGATCACCCACCTGCTGGACCTCTCCCAGGACATGGCCGAGGCCACCAGCAACCCGGACATGATCCAGCGCACGCGCGCCCTGGCGGCCTTCTCCTCCGCCAAGGAGTACGCCTCCGTCCAGCGCGCGGTCCTCGCCGCGGCCCTGCCGGCCGACAACAAGACCCTCGGCGACCTCAGCGAGAACGACCGGCTGTACGCCCAGGGCGCCCTGGAGAGCGAGGAGTCCGACCTCAACAGCTTCCGGAGCATCTACGGCGACGACGGCGCCGAGGAACTCCTCAAGCCCATCGAGGACGGCAGCTCCACGATCGAGGCCTCCGACCAGTACGCCGGCCGTGCCTTCGGCCGCCCGGAGGGCCTTGCCGATCTGGACCGGCGCTCCTACAAGGACTGGGTCGACGACAGCTCGACCAAGATCCAGCAGATGGGCAACATCGAGCACACGCTGCTCGAGGACATGGAGCAGAAGGCCCGCGAGCTGCGCAGCGCCACCGAGCGCGACGCGATCATCGCCGGTGCGCTGATCCTGCTCGTGCTCGGTGTCTCCCTGGTCGGCGCCTTCGTCGTCGCCCGGTCCATGATCCGCTCGCTGCGCCGCCTCCAGGAGACCGCCACCAAGGTCGCCCAGGACCGGCTGCCCGAGCTGGTCAAGCAGCTCTCCGAGTCCGACCCGCAGGACGTCGACACGTCCGTGGAGTCGGTCGGTGTGCACTCCCGGGACGAGATCGGCCGCGTGGCCGCGGCCTTCGACGACGTGCACCGCGAGGCGGTCCGCCTCGCCGCCGAGCAGGCCCTGCTGCGGGGCAACGTCAACGCGATGTTCACCAACCTCTCGCGCCGCTCCCAGGGCCTCATCCAGCGTCAGCTCTCGCTCATCTCCGAACTGGAGTCCCGCGAGGCCGACCCGGACCAGCTCTCCTCGCTGTTCAAGCTCGACCACCTCGCGACCCGCATGCGCCGTAACGGTGAGAACCTCCTCGTCCTCGCCGGTGAGGAGCCCGGCCGCCGCTGGACCCGTCCGGTCCCGCTGGTCGACGTGCTCCGCGCCGCCGCGTCCGAGGTGGAGCAGTACGAGCGCATCGAGCTGGCCGCCGTGCCGACCACCGAAGTGGCCGGCCGCGTGGTCAACGACCTCGTGCACCTGCTCGCCGAGCTGCTGGAGAACGCCACCTCGTTCTCCTCCCCGCAGACCAAGGTCAAGGTCACCGGTCACGCGCTGCCCGACGGCCGCGTCCTGATCGAGATCCACGACACCGGTATCGGCCTCTCCCCCGAGGACCTCGCCGCGATCAACGAGCGGCTCGCCTCGCCGCCCACCGTGGACGTCTCCGTCTCCCGCCGCATGGGTCTGTTCGTGGTCGGCCGGCTGTCCCAGCGCCACGGCATCCGCATCCAGCTGCGCCCGTCCGACTCCGGTGGCACGACCGCGCTGGTCATGCTGCCCGTCGATGTCGCCCAGGGCGGCAAGAAGCCCCAGGCCAAGCCCGGTCAGGGCGCCCCCGGTGCGCCCGCCGCCGCGCAGGCCGCCGCCGGTGTGGCCGCGGCCCGTCGGGGCGGTGGCAACGGCCAGGGCGGTGGCGCCCTCGGCGGTGCGCCCGGTGGCCCCGGGGGTGGCGCCCTCGGCGTCGGCGCCCCCTCGGGCGGACGGCTCAACGCCGGTCAGGGACCGCGGGCCGCGCTGCCCGGCAGTGGCCAGGGCGGTCGCCCCGGTGGGCCGGGCGGACAGCGTGGACCGCAGGGTCCGGGTATGCCTCCGCAGGGCCGGCCCGCTCCGGCAGGCGCCGGCGCTGGGTTCGGCGGTCAGGCGCCGGGTGCCCCGCAAGGCCTCCAGGCCGCGGGCACGAGCGGTCCGGGCCAGGACGCCTTCACCGGTCAGGACGCTTTCGGCGGCGGCCAGGACGCCTTCGGCTCCCGGGGTCCCGTACCCCCGCAGTCGCAGGCCCCGAGCGCGGGCCAGGCTCCCGAGCCGGGCGGTCGGCGCCGTCGGCCGCAGCTGCCGGGCCGCGGTGGTCCGCGGGCCGAGCTGCCGGGCGGCAACCAGCAGCCCCGCACGCCGAGCTGGAGCGACGAGAACGCCCAGCCGCCGGTGCCGCGGGCCTCGCTCGACGCTCCGCGCGGGCACGACGAGCAGGACCCGGCCGCCACGTCGCGCATGCCGCGGATCGAGGACCACCGGGGCCCGGCGAGCACCTCCGAGTTCCCCCGCCCGGACTTCGACGCCCCGCAGAACACCGGCCAGTTCCCCCGGCCGGGTGCGAACGGCCCGCAGGGCGACTTCCCCCGTCCGGGCGCGGTCGGCCCGCAGAACACCGGCCAGTTCCCGCGGCCGGGCTCCAACAGCCCCCAGGACACGGGTGACTTCGTCCGCTCGGACGTCTTCGGCACTCCGTCCGGGCAGACCGGCGGCTCGCAGACCGGGCAGTTCGCGACGCCGCAGGCGTACGACGCCGGCTCGACGGGCCAGTTCGCGATGCCTGGCTACAATCCCGGCTCCACGGGGCAGCATTCCCTGCCGGCTCGTCAGGACCCCGCGAACACGGGCCAGTTCGAGCGCCCCCAGACCAACGGCGCCGACTTCGGTGCCCCGCGGCCGCCCATGCCGCCGCGGCCCCAGCAGCGGCAGGTCCGCCAGGAGCCCGAGGCGCTGCCGCCCGCGGGTCCCGGTGACGGCCGTACGCCGCTGTACGACACGTTGGAGACCAACTGGTTCCACGGCAGCCAGCAGCAGGGACAGGGACAGCCGGCCAACGGCACCGACCCCTCCCCGGCTCAGGCGCCGCGGCAGCAGCAGGCTCCGGCGGCCCCCCAGCGTCCCGCGGCCTCAGCGGCCTGGCGCAGTTCGCCCAACGACGACCTCGTCCGGCAGGCGGAGCGTGTCAGGCAACCGGCCGCGGGCGGTGTCACCACCTCCGGTCTGCCGCGCCGGGTACCCAGGGCGAACCTCGTCCCGGGTACGGCTCAGCAGCAACAGCACCAAAGCGGTCCGGCTGTCTCGCGTGCGCCTGACGACGTGCGCGGCCGGCTGACCAATCTCCGTCGGGGTATCGCGCAAGGTCGTCAGGTCGGCGGCAACGGCCAGACGGGCAGCTTCCCGAACCCCACTCACCAGCAGGAGCGTTAGTTGAGCCCGATGAGCCAGGCGGCACAGAATCTGAACTGGTTGATCACCAACTTCGTGGACAACACCCCAGGGGTGTCCCACACCGTCGTCGTGTCCGCCGACGGCCTTCTGCTGGCGATGTCCGAGGGCTTCCCGCGCGACCGTGCCGACCAGCTGGCGGCCGTCGCGTCCGGGCTGACCTCGCTCACGGCGGGCGCCTCCCGGATCTTCGAGGGCGGCAGCGTGGCCCAGACCGTCGTGGAGATGGAGCGGGGATTCCTCTTCCTCATGTCCGTCTCGGACGGTTCCTCGCTCGCGGTCCTCGCGCACCCGGAATGCGACATCGGCCTCGTCGGCTATGAGATGGCACTGCTCGTCGACCGCGCGGGCGCAGTGCTCACGCCGGATCTGCGAGCCGAGCTGCAAGGCAGTCTGCTCCACTGACCGAACCGGATCCACCCGTCTCACCAAATCACCGTCCGGCCGCCACAATCCCCCCACCGGCCTCACCAGACGGCTAGCCAGACCGACTTGCTGTCCCGCCCGGAGGATTCATGACCCCGCCCACCGCCTCTCATGATCCGTACGCGGAGCCGTACGAGGATGAGGGCGACCAGCCGCTGGTACGTCCGTACGCGATGACCGGCGGCCGGACCCGGCCGCGCTACCAGCTCGCCATCGAGGCCCTGATCAGCACCACGGCCGACCCGGCGGCACTGATGGGGCTCCTCCCCGAGCACCAGCGCATCTGCCACCTGTGCCGTGAGGTGAAGTCGGTCGCCGAGGTCTCGGCGCTGCTCGCCATGCCGCTCGGGGTGGCCAGGATCCTCGTCGCGGACCTCGCCGAGGCCGGCCTGGTGGCCATCCACCAGCCGGGCGGCGACGAGAACAACGGCGGCGCTCCCGATGTGACGCTGCTCGAAAGGGTGCTCAGTGGACTTCGCAAGCTCTGACGCGGGGCGGGCGACCACCTCCGCGAAGATCGTGGTGGCGGGTGGCTTCGGCGTGGGCAAGACCACGTTCGTCGGCGCCGTCTCCGAGATCAACCCGCTGCGCACGGAGGCCGTCATGACGTCCGCGAGCGCGGGCATCGACGACCTCACCCACACCGGGGACAAGACGACCACCACGGTCGCCATGGACTTCGGCCGCATCACGCTCGACCAGGACCTGATCCTGTACCTCTTCGGTACGCCGGGCCAGGACCGCTTCTGGTTCATGTGGGACGACCTGGTCCGCGGCGCCATCGGCGCGGTCGTCCTGGTCGACACCCGGCGTCTGGCCGACTGCTTCCCCGCGGTCGACTACTTCGAGAACAGCGGTCTGCCCTTCGTCGTGGCCCTCAACGGCTTCGACGGGCACCAGCCGTACGCCCCCGAAGAGGTGCGCGAGGCCCTGCAGATCGGGCCGGACGCGCCGATCATCACGACGGACGCCCGGCACCGCTCGGACGCCAAGAGTGCACTGATCACCCTGGTCGAGCATGCCCTCATGGCACGTCTGCGGTAACGCCCCCAGGGCGTGTCGACCCGCCGCAAATCAACAGCGTCATACGGCAGTTGTCGTAGATGTCCCGGAGCCGACTGTGGTCTTAGACACGGTCGGCCCCGGCGTTCATAACGTTTCGGCAGAGGAATCCGGTGGTACGGCCACGCGTGGTTGCCAACCGGTCTCGCTGCGCTCACAACGGCCCCGCCATTTGGCGGGGCTCGCTCTTTATGACCGTTTTATCTGGGGCTTACATCACTCGGAATCCCCGCGTACCACTGTTTGGAGGTGCGCAGGCGGTCGTGCTGGAATGCCTGAACTGCCCAATAGTCAAAGACGTACTCACAGTCGATGACGTACTGGGCTCTGAGAGACTGCGGCACAACGTAGGTGCCGACCCCTCCGAGAGGTTGTTGGTCGAGTGAGGCGAAGCAAGAACGGTCCCGAGCCGTCGGCCCGGGGCAACTTCACCCCGCCGCCGCGCGGAGCGGCGCCCGCCCCTGTGTCCGGTCCGGAACCGACGGCCGCGCCGCCGTCCGGCGGCGGCCGGTTCTCCCCGCGCAACTGGCGGGTGCCCACCCGGCTGAACGCGATCCTGCTCATACCCGTGATCGTCGGCCTCGTCATGGGCGGCTTCCAGGTCAAGAGCTCGATCGACACCTGGCGGGAGGCCGAGGACGCGGAGAACACCGCGCGTCTGGTGCGGGCCGCTCTCAGCTACGCCGACGCCCTCTACAACGAGCGCGACAACAGTGCCGCCCCGTTGCTGAGCGGCCAGGGCCAGGACAACGCCACGGTCGTCGCCGCCCGCAAGAAGACCGACCAGGCCGCGGACGCCTTCGACGAGGCCGCCCAGAACATGCCGCAGAAGGCGGGCCTCCAACGCCGCCTCAAGCTGTTCCGGGACGGCGAGGGCGGGCTCCAGACCCTGCGCGCGGGTGCCTACACCTCCTCCAAGCTCACCGGTGTGAAGACCGAGGAGGGCTACACCCAGGTCGCGCACCCGCTGACGGAGTTCGCCAACGAGCTCGGTCTCGGCACCGGCAACATCACCAGCTACGGCCGTACGGTCTACGCCATCGAGCTCACCAAGGCGGCCCTGTCGCTGCAGCGCTCCATCGGCATGCACCTGCTGATCAAGCCCGGCCCGGGGCTGAGCAGCTTCGCCAGCCAGAAGGTCGCCCTCTCCTCGTACGCGTACCTGGAGGGCATCGCCGTCGAGGAGTACATCGGCGGTGGCACCGAGGCCGACGCCGCGAAGCTCGACACCGCGAAGAAGCAGATCCAGACGGAGGGCGCGGCGCTGGCCAAGGAGGCCGCCGCCAAGAACCCGAACTACGTCCCGCCGCCGTCCAACCCCGTGGACATGGTCTCCGGCATCGCCCAGCTGCCCTCGATGGACGAGAGCGCCCGTCAGGCCCTCGGCAAGGACGGCATCACCGCCGAGAACTGGTGGGCGGTCAACACCCTCAAGTACAACGCCTACCGCCAGATCGAGACCGACCTGGCCGACACCGCGGTGAACGAGGCCGCGAGCATCGCCGACAACGCCAAGCGCGACGCCTTCATCGTGGGTGCCGCCGTCGTGGTCGCCCTGCTCCTCGCGTTCATCCTGGCCGGCGCCGTCGCCCGGCAGATGTCCCGCGCGATGCGCCAGCTGCGCAACGCCGCCTTCGGCATCGCCGAGCAGCGTCTGCCGATGCTGGTCGACCAGCTCTCGCGCACCGACCCCGGCCGGGTCGACACCCGGGTCGCCCCGATCCCGATCACCACCAAGGACGAGATCGGCGAGGTCGCCCGCGCCTTCGACCAGGTCCACCGCGAGGCCGTACGACTCGCCTCCGAGCAGGCCCTGCTGCGGGGCAACATCAACGCGATCTTCACCAACCTCTCCCGGCGCAACCAGTCGCTGATCGAGGGCCAGCTGACCCTGATCACCGACCTGGAGAACAACGAGGCCGACCCGGACCAGCTGGAGAACCTCTTCCGCCTGGACCACCTCGCGACCCGTATGCGCCGCAACGGCGAGAACCTCCTGGTCCTCGCCGGCGAGGAGCCCGGCCGCCGCTGGGACCAGCCGGTCCCGCTGGTCGACGTGCTGCGCGCCGCCTCCTCCGAGGTGGAGCAGTACGAGCGCATCGAGCTCTCCGGCGTCCCGGAGGCCGAGATCCACGGCCGCGCCGTGACCGACCTCGTGCACCTGCTGGCCGAGCTCCTGGAGAACGCCACCACGTTCTCCTCCCCGCAGACCAAGGTCCGCGTCACCGCGACCCGGCTGCCCGACGGCCGCATCATGATCGAGATCCACGACAAGGGCATCGGCCTGACCGCCGAGGACTTCGCGGACATCAACCACAAGCTGGCCAACCCGCCGACCGTGGACGCCGCGATCTCCCAGCGCATGGGCCTGTTCGTGGTCGGCCGGCTGTCCGACCGGCACGGCATCCGCGTCCAGCTGCGCCCCTCGGGCGAGCAGGCCGGCACCACCTCGCTGGTCATGCTGCCCGACGCGATCACCCATGGCGGTGGCGGCGAGCACCAGCCGGCCGGCGACGAGTTCACCGTCTCGCAGATCATGCCGGAGCAGCAGCAGTACCAGGGCGAGGACTTCAACAACGGTCTGCCCATGCGTACGGCCGCGGAACTCGGCTTCGACGACAGCCGCTACTCCGAGGTCCCGGACGACATACGCGAGCTGGACCCGGTCGGCCGCTCCCTGATGCGCGAGGAGCGCCGCGCGGCCCTGGAGAACCAGAACCAGGACCAGCCGGCCGCCCTGCAGGGCCCGGACTCGTCGTCGTACGGCGACGCGTTCGACGCCTCCCACAGCGGCCGGCAGACCGGCTACGACAACAACCGGGCCGGCTATCCCGAGCAGCAGCCGGCCTCGTACGACCAGCAGACGTCGTACGAGGAGGCGCAGCAGGCACCGTACGAGGAGCAGCGGCAGACGGCGTACGAGGAGCCGAACCGTCAGGCGTACGAAGAGCCGTACTACGCGCAGAACGGCGGCCTGCCGCAGAACGACGCCTTCTCCCCCGGCGGCGGCTACCCGGAGCCCTCCTATACGGAGCCGGCTCAGGAAGAGCCCGCGGCGGTGCACGCCGCCGCCCCGGAGACCTTCTCGGGCTTCGAGGAGCGGCGCTACCAGGACGACTGGCCGCAGCAGGACGGTTACGGCAACGGCTACCCGGACCAGTACGCTCCGGAAACGGAATCTGTGCAGGCCGCTGACGTGGGTGAGCGTGACCGCGTAGGCTTCGACCGTCCGGGGCCGGCCCCCGCCTCCGTGGGTCACCAGCTGACCGACGCCGGGCTCCCCCGCCGTGGCTCCACCGGGAGCGGCGCTAACGGCTCGAACGGCACGAACGGAACGCGGAACGCGAACCAGGAGCCGCCGGCCTCGGCGCCGGAGAGCAACGGCGGCGGCGACGTCTGGCAATCGGCCAACGACGCGCGGTGGCAGCAGGCCTCCCAGCTCCGGAAGCCCAAGGCGGGCGGGGTCACCTCCTCCGGTCTGCCACGGCGGGTACCCAAGGCCAACCTGATCGAGGGAGCCGCCGAAGCCACCAACCAGGGAGGCCCACAGGTCTCCCGTGCCCCCGAGGACGTCCGGGGCAGGCTGAGCAACCTGCGCCGCGGTGTCCAGCGGGGCCGCAACGCAGGCAGTGAAACGAACGGCCAGGGCTTCGGTCCTGACAGCACCTACAACCAGGAGCGTTAGTGTGAGCCCGATGAGCCAGGCGGCGCAGAACCTGAACTGGTTGATCACCAACTTCGTGGACAACACCCCGGGGGTGTCCCACACGGTGGTGGTCTCCGCCGACGGACTCCTTCTGGCGATGTCCGAAGGCTTTCCGCGCGACCGAGCCGACCAGCTTGCGGCCGTCGCCTCCGGTCTGACCTCGCTGACCGCCGGTGCCTCGCGCATCTTCGAGGGCGGCGCGGTGAACCAGACCGTTGTGGAGATGGAGCGGGGATTCCTCTTCATCATGTCCGTATCCGACGGTTCATCCCTCGCGGTTCTTGCACATCCGGAGGCGGACATCGGTCTCATCGGGTACGAGATGGCTCTTCTGGTGGACCGTGCCGGTTCGGTCCTGACGCCCGATCTGCGTGCAGAGCTCCAGGGCAGCCTGCTCAACTGACAGACAGACGGTGCGTTTTGGCGTCCCGGGGCCGTAAGGTTTCGGGACGCGGCTCCACACAGCGTGATGGGTGCCCGGCACAGTCGGAGGAGGAGAGAAAGTGGCAACACCCCCAGGTGGTTCATCTGGCAATTGGTCGTACGGTCCTGGCCAGGGCCAGAACGACGGTTCCCAGAACCCGAACCGCTACAACTTCCCCTCCGCACCCAGCCATCGGCGCCAGCAGCCGTACGCGCCCCAGGGCCCCGGCCCGTCGCCGTACGACCAGCCGCCGGCCCCGCGCATCCAGCCCGTGCAGCCGCAGCGACGCTCCCCTGAGCCTTCCCCCGCGGGAGGCGCCAGCAACCCCCTGGTGCGCCCGTACGCCATGACCGGCGGCCGTACCAGGCCGCGGTACCAGCTCGCCATCGAGGCGCTGGTGCACACCACCGCGCAGCCGCACCAGATGCAGGGCCAGTTGCCCGAGCATCAGCGGATCTGCAACCTCTGCCGGGAAATCAAGTCGGTGGCGGAAATCTCCGCGCTCCTGACGATCCCTCTCGGCGTGGCCAGGATCCTCGTCGCCGACTTGGCGGAGGCGGGCCTGGTCGCCATCCATCAGCCCGGCGGCGACGAGAACGCCGGCGGCCAGCCAGACGTGACACTGCTCGAAAGGGTGCTCAGTGGACTTCGCAAGCTCTAGCGGCGGTCCTTCCCGCTCCACCACCTCGGCGAAGATCGTGGTGGCGGGTGGCTTCGGCGTGGGCAAGACCACGTTCGTCGGGGCCGTTTCGGAGATCAACCCGCTGCGCACAGAGGCCGTGATGACGTCCGCTTCGGCCGGCATCGACGACCTCACCCACACCGGGGACAAGACGACCACCACGGTCGCCATGGACTTCGGCCGCATCACCCTGGACCAGGACCTGATCCTGTACCTCTTCGGTACGCCGGGCCAGGACCGCTTCTGGTTCATGTGGGACGACCTGGTCCGCGGCGCCATCGGCGCGATCGTCCTCGTGGACACGCGGCGCCTCGCCGACTGCTTCCCGGCCGTCGACTACTTCGAGAACTCCGGGCTTCCTTTTGTGATCGCCCTCAACGGCTTCGACGGCCAGCAGCCGTACAACCCGGACGAGGTCCGGGAAGCCCTGCAGATCGGGCCGGACACTCCGATCATCACGACGGACGCGCGGCACCGGGCGGACGCGAAGTCCGCGCTCATCACGTTGGTCGAGCACGCGTTGATGGCTCGTCTGCGGTAGGTGCGCGGTTCTTGCGGCTACTGGGCTGCCACGGACGGTTGTACGCCGTCCGCGGCAGCCCGGTGGCTTGTCGCGCCCACGCGGCGGAGCCGCACATCGACACAGCCCCGCGCCCCTGAAGACAAAAACGCCTGAGGGCCCCTCTCCTTCGAGAGGGGCCCTCAGGCGTCGTACAGGGCTCAGTGCCAGCTGTGCGGGGCGCGGAAGCCGCCCTCGCGCTCCAGGCGGCGCCAGCCGGCCTTGGGGCGGCCTCGGTGGGCCGGGGTCTCGGAGGGCTGAGCCGCCGCGCGAGCCAGCAGGATCGCCGTGATGGCGGCGACTTCCTCGGGCTCGGCGTGGCCCTTCTCGACGCGGATGTCAGGGGTGCTCATAGGTCACAGTCTCCGTGAGAGAGGTTTCCGCGAGGGTGTCGCGGAGGGTCCGCGGGGTTACTGCGGAGGGTTGCCGTGCTTACGGGAGGGCAGGTCGGCGTGCTTCGACTGGAGCATCGCCAGGGACCGGATCAGGACCTCGCGGGTTTCCGCCGGGTCGATCACGTCGTCCACGAGGCCACGCTCCGCCGCGTAGTACGGGTGCATGAGCTCGGACTTGTACTCCTTGACCATGCGGGCCCGCATGGCCTCGGGGTCCTCGGCCTCGGCGATCTGGCGCCGGAAGATGACGTTGGCGGCACCTTCGGCACCCATCACGGCGATCTCGTTCGTCGGCCAGGCGTAGGTGAGGTCCGCGCCGATGGACTGGCTGTCCATGACGATGTAGGCCCCGCCGTACGCCTTGCGCAGGATCAGGGAGATCCTCGGCACGGTGGCGTTGCAGTACGCGTACAGCAGCTTGGCGCCGTGGCGGATGATTCCGCCGTGCTCCTGGTCGACACCCGGAAGGAACCCGGGGACGTCCAGGAAAGTGACGATCGGGATGTTAAAAGCGTCACACATCTGGACAAAGCGCGCAGCTTTTTCCGATGCCTCGATGTCCAGGACACCGGCGAGCGAGGAGGGCTGGTTGGCCACGATGCCGACGACCTGGCCGTCGAGGCGGGCCAGCGCGCAGATGATGTTGCGGGCCCAGCGCTCGTGGATCTCCAGGTAGTCGCCGTCGTCGACGATCTCCTCGATGACCTTGGTCATGTCGTACGGCCGGTTGCCGTCCGCCGGGACCAGGTCCAGGAGCACGTCTCCGCGCCGGTCGGCCGCGTCGGAGGACTCCACCCGCGGCGGGTTCTCCCGGTTGTTCTGCGGGAGCATCGACAGCAGGTAGCGCACCTCGGCGAGGCACGTCTCCTCGTCGTCGTAGGCGAAGTGGCAGACACCGGACGTCTCGGCGTGCACGTCGGCGCCGCCGAGGCCGTTCTGGGTGATCTCCTCGCCCGTCACCGCCTTCACGACGTCCGGACCCGTGATGAACATCTGGGACGTCTCACGGACCATGAAGACGAAGTCGGTCAGGGCAGGGCTGTAGGCCGCGCCACCGGCGCAGGGGCCGAGCATCACCGAGATCTGCGGGATGACGCCGGACGCCTTGGTGTTGCGCTGGAAGATGCCGCCGTAGCCCGCGAGGGCACTCACACCCTCCTGGATACGGGCGCCCGCGCCGTCGTTCAGCGACACCAGGGGCGCCCCGGCCGCGATGGCCATGTCCATGATCTTGTGGATCTTCGTGGCGTGGGCCTCGCCCAGCGCGCCGCCGAAGATGCGGAAGTCGTGGGCGTAGACGAAGACCGTGCGGCCCTCCACCGTGCCCCAGCCGGTGATGACACCGTCGGTGTACGGCTTCTTGCCCTCCAGGCCGAACCCTGTCGCCCGGTGCCGGCGCAGCTGCTCGACCTCCTGGAAGGAGCCCGCGTCGAGGAGCAGCTCGATGCGCTCCCGTGCGGTCAGCTTGCCCTTGGCGTGCTGCGCCTCGGTCGCCTTCTCGCTGGGGCCGGCCAGGGCCGCCGCACGGATCTCGTGCAGCTCGGCCACCCGCCCGCGCGCGTCCGTCGGCTCGCCCGTCGACTCACTCGGCGCCTCATCCAAAACGGTCATGTAGTGACCTTACGAAGACCCGCGAGGAAAGCGAGCCGTCGACTCCTCACAGTCTCCGGCCCGTTTTCCTGGTGCGACCGAACAGAACCCTGGAAGCATGCAGGCGTTCTAACTGCTCAGAGGGCCTGACGCTTGTAGGGGTCGAACAAAGTCAGAGTGTGAGAGCCACCTCACATTCGTGTGCGGCGCATACCGTCCCCGGAGTGACACGCAGGTGCAGCAGGCGGCCGGTGGCAAGCACCTCGACCGTGTCGTCGGCCCGCACGACCGAGCGCACGGGCCGGTTCCAGACAATCTCCAGCGGTTCGCCCGAACGGGGTGGTTCGCCGACGCAGAGGGTAGCGGTACGGCCGCTGCGCCGGACCAGCACGCTCGCCCCCGCCGACGCGGTGAGCGGACCCGCGGTGCCTGCCCGCCAGAAGTTCGCGGCGGTCAGGCCCAGGCGGTCGACGCGGACCGCCTGGCACGCGCTGTCGTTGGCGAGGACCGACAGCCAATGACGGTCGGCGGCGCGGGCGGCCACGGTGCGGCGGTCGGCCCCGGGCATCAGGACATAGGCGTACGAGGCGTCCACCGGGTCGGTGCCGTGGTCGAGCCAGAGGGTCTGCCAGCGCCGGGTGCGCCGTTCGGTCGTACTGGAGGTGTTGATGTCGGACCAGGCGCCGGTGCGGTCCTCGCGGAGGGCCCGCAGGCGGTCGGGGACGAGCCAGCCTCCGTGCCCCTCCAGATGGGCCCAGCCCAGCCCCCGTACGAAGGACTGCGTGCCGCCCTCCCCCAGGTTGCGGTTGTCGACGACCGTTTCGACCGGGACGCCGTCGGCGCAGGTGATGCCCGCGCCGAGGCAGATCACCGCGTCCGCGACGCAGAACCACGACTTGCGGGCCTCCAGCGTCGACCCGAGCCCCTTGAGGTGCTGGCCGATCGCCGCGTACTCGCCGTCGGTCGTGCCGCCGACCCAGCGGACGTCCGGCTTGGGCTCGCCCCACTCGCCACCGGCCCGGTCGGGGAGGCGTTTGGTGGAGACGGTCGTGCCGGGGAGGCGGTACCAGTCGACGGTGGGCCAGTACCAGTCGGTGTACTGGCCCGAGTCGGCGGCCCACCAGGAGAGCATTCCGGCGCCGGTGTGCCAGCCGCGCGGGTTCTCGCCGTTGCCGCACTCGTAGGCGGCGATCCGGTCGCTGGCCATGGCGATGTTCGCGACGAATCCTGGGCGGCGGTGGACCGCTCGGTCCATGGCGGCGAAGAGCGTGTGCCCGACGGGTTCGGGTGCGGCCGGGACGGGGGACGCGGCCACCGCGTGCAGCCGGGCGAGGTCGGCGACCCCGAACTGGCGGGCCGTCAGGATCGGGGTGACGGTGTCCCGTTCGATCCAGCCCTTCACCAGGCCGTGCCAGCGTGTGCGCTCCTGCGCGCTCGCGCCGCCCGCGAGCAGTGCGATGGCGGCGATGATCCCCTGGCCGTGGAAGTGATCGCCGCGCATGACATGGCGGTCGTCGCTCTTGAGGTAACCGCGGCTGATGGCACGGCCGTTGACGCTGTCCATCACCAGCCCGTCGTGGATCAGCGGGGCGTAGGCACGCTCGACGCTGTCGAGGACGGTCTGCCGGTTCGGGTCGGTCACCTCCCACTCGGTGCCGGCGAGCAGGGCGAAGAGGCGGCCGAGACCGTCGAGCATGACCTGGCCGTAGGTGCCGGAGTAGGCGACCCAGGTGTGCTGGACGAAGGAGCCGTCGGCATAGAGGCCGTCTCCCTTCGTGACGTACGGGAAGACCGGCGAGAGGGCGTCGCGGGCGAGGGCGATCCGGTCGGGGGCCCTGCCGAGGATGCCGCGCAGGGCGACGGAGCGGCACAGGTCGACGCGGTTGGCGCCGGTGGAGGTGCCGGAGTAGTCGGTGAGCATCGCGTCGGGGATGAAGTGGTCGACGGCGGCGCAGGCAGCTCCTTTTTGTGTCTCCGTGAGGTGGTCGTGGAGAGCGGCCACGATGTCCATGAGGAGACGGGGGCTGCCGATCTGCCATTCCCACCAGTTGCCGTAGCGGGTGGTGGAGGGGTTGTAGACGGTCGCGGAGAGGTGGTCGAGGCCGCGGAGGACGTCCGCGAGGAGGCTCTCGTCGCCGGTCGAACCGGTGCCCTGCTGGACGTAGGCCTGGGTCATGGTCCACAGGCGGCCATAGCTCTGGGTGATGCCGGCCGGGGGGTCGTAGGGGAAGCCGGCCCACAGGGAGGTACGGGTCGGAGCCCAGGGTGGCGCGGAAGCCTCGGGCGAGTTCGCCGGTCTCGGCGAGGCGGGAGGCGTACGGCTGCGCCGCCGGGTCGTAGCCGGTGCCGAGGGCGATGTCGAGCCAGCGTCGGCGGAGGGTGTCGTAGGGGTCGGCCGCGCCGGCACGGGCGGGCGGGGCGGCGGCGGCCAGGAGCGCCGCCGCGAGTAAGACGGCCCTTCGGGTGGGTCGCAGGGGGGCTCTGCGCTGTGGGTTCATACCGGGGCATCTACCACCGCGGGGCGGGCACGCCAACACTTCTCCGGATGATGTTGAAAGGTGCGCGGAATAGGTCTACGGTCCTCCATGTTGAGTGGTTCAAGATTCAACATCCTCACTTCAAGGAGTTCCGTCATGGCGAACACCGACCTGACCGCACTGACCGGCGACTACACGATCGACGCCTCCCACTCCACGATCGGCTTCACCGTCCGTCACGCCATGGTCACCAACGTCAAGGGCAAGTTCGACGAGTTCAGCGGCTCGCTGCACCTGGACGGCAGCAACCCGTCCGCGTCGACGGCCTCCATCGACGTCAAGATGGACAGCATCGACACCGGTTCGGCGGACCGGGACGGGCACCTCAAGAGCGCGGACTTCTTCAAGACCGACGAGTTCCCGACGATGACCTTCCGCTCCACCAAGGCGGAGGCGCTGGGCGACGAGGACTACCGCATCACCGGCGACCTGACGATCCTCGGCACCACCAAGCCGCTCACCATCGACCTGGAGTTCAACGGCGCCGCGAAGGACCCCTTCGGCAACGAGCGCGTGGGCTTCGAGGGCAAGGCCGAGATCAAGCGCTCCGAGTGGGGCCTGACCTGGAACGCGGCCCTGGAGACGGGTGGTGTCCTGGTCTCCGACAAGATCAAGCTGCACTTCGACATCTCCGCGATCAAGAACGCGTGACCCGGTCGCCGCGGATCAGCGGGTGCGCCGGTAGGGGAGAGCCGGGAGACACGTCTTCCTGACGGACCCGGAAAGACCCGAACCGGCGCGCTCGCAGAGCTCGGTGATCAGACGATGTCGTCTTCGTCGGCGGTCATGCCGTCGGTTCGCTGACCGACGGCTTCGGGGAGCTGCCGGCCATCCGGGGGGTGGGAGCGCTCACCAACGCCGGTTCCTCGCCGTCTCGTTGGCGACCGCCATGGCCATGGTCGCGCCGGACGCCAAGGGGCGGGCGAGGTCCATGCCGCTGGGCGGTGGCCGCGGTGTCCGTGCCGGCGCCGGTGCCGCTGCCGGCCGGTCCGGTGAACGGCACGACCTTCTGCACCTTCACCTGCCTCGCGCCCCTCGTCACCGATGTCATGCGGCTGGACGAGCGCGGGGTGCCCGCCGGCGGTGCTCGCACTGTTCGGTCTCGGGGCGTTCGCGGGGTGCGGGCCGGTGGGCGGCATGCCGACCGGCCGCGGGGGCGGGGAGCGGCGCCCTGTGCTGCCTCGACCGGCGCCGCGTGCGGCCTTTGGCTCGGCGGCACGGTGATCGAGCGCGCACCACTGGGTCGTACGGGCGCATCATGGATCGCATGACCAACGTTCCCGCCTGGATCACCGTCGCGTCCTACGAGAACGTCCACGGCCGCCCGACCCCTCTGGCCGCCGTGCGGGCTTGACTGCGGGAGCGCGGGATCGACTGGATGCCCTTCGACATCGAGCACGAGGTGCGGTTCGGTCTCGCGTGCGGGCCCGGGTCGGACGGGCGGTGGCGGGGGCCGCCGGGGAGCGGTACGCCCTGACGCGTCAGGTGTCCTGAACGACACCGTGACCGGCGGCTGAATCGCACCCCTTGTGCGCGAGTTCACAGGATTCCCATAATCCATCAACAGATTTGACCGGCCCATGTCAGAACTTGGGCGAACCTTTTGATGCCCAGACTTGGCATGAACTCGTCAAAACCAGCCCCCACCTGGAAGAGGCATCACTTTGAAGAAACTCCTCACTGCCGTCAAGAGATGTCTGGCGGTCGGAGCCGCCGCGCTCGCGATCGCCAGCCTCCAGCCCGTGTCGGCCGCGCAGGCCGCGCCCTCGCCCGTCGTCGGCGGCAGCCGTGCCGCGCAGGGCGAGTTCCCGTTCATGGTGCGGCTGTCCATGGGGTGCGGCGGGGCGCTGTACACCCAGCAGATCGTGCTCACCGCCGCCCACTGCGTGAACGGGACCGGGGCGAACACCGGCATCACCGCGACCGCGGGTGTCGTGGACCTCCAGTCCGGCACCGGGCGGGTGCAGGTCAGGTCGACGTACGTCTACCGGGCGCCCGGCTACAACGGCGACGGCAAGGACTGGGCGCTCATCAAGCTCGCCTCGCCGATCAACCTTTCCACGCTGAAGATCGCGACGACGACGCAGTACAACACCGGGACCTTCACGGTCGCCGGGTGGGGTGCGGCCACCGAGGGCGGGGCCCAGCAGCGGTATCTGCTGAAGGCCACCGTGCCGTTCGTGAGCGACGCGGCCTGCCGGGGATACAGCGGGTACAGCGGGCTCATCGCCAACGAGGAGATCTGCGCGGGGTACTCCTCCGGTGGGGTCGACACCTGCCAGGGGGACTCCGGCGGGCCGATGTTCCGGCGGGACTCGGCGAACGCGTGGGTGCAGGTGGGCATCGTGAGCTGGGGCATAGGCTGCGCCCGGCCCAACGCGCCCGGTGTCTACACCGAGGTTTCCACGTTCGCCTCGGCGATCGCTTCGGCGGCCTCGTCGCTGTGACGTGAGGTGAGACGGGGGCGGTGGGCCGCGGGTCCGGTGCGTTGTGCGGCGGACCCGTGGCTGTCGCCCCCGTTGGGGGCAGCGCCCCCTGCGAAGAAAACCCGGTTCCGGCCCCCGGGCGGCTCAGACCCCCGCTCAGAACCCCCCACCCCCGAAGTCCCCTCCCCCACCACCGAAATCGCCCCCGCCGCCGAAGTCCCCACCGCCCCCGAAGTCCCCGAAGCCCCCGGAGTCGAAGTCCGAGCCGGACAGGTCGCCGCCCTCGTAGCCGCCGCCGAAGTCTCCGTAACCGGAGCCGTAGTCGGCCGCGTAGGCGGGCGTGGCCATCATGCTGCCGAGGACCGTGCCGACCAGGAGCCCGGGGAGGAGGCCGCCGCCGAAGTAGCCGCCGGCCCAGGGGCCGTAGGCCGGGCCGGCGTCCCAGTAGGGCCGGCGGCCCTGGTCGGTGTCGACCTCGCGCATCACCGGGTCGCGGCCGTCGGCCAGGCGGGTGGCGTCCGCGGCGCAGACCGGGACCTCGCGCGGGGCACCGCCCGGCGGCGTCCAGGCGGCGTCGGTGACGGAGGGGCCGTGGCGGGGGTCGAAGAAGCAGGGGGCCCGGCGCTCGGGCAGCGGCCGGCCCTCGCGGCGCGCCGCGAGCTGGGCCAGTGAGAAGCGGCCGTCCTCCAGGGCCTGGGTAACGCCTCGTACGTCCTCGGGTCGGGTGGCCGCCCCCATGAGCGACTTCGCCTGCTCGTACGCGTCCAGCGACCGCTCGTAGTCCGCCCGCATCGCGTCGTCGGCGCCCGCTTCGGCGGGGTGGAAGTCCAGCCGGTCCAGTTCCTCGCCGAACGCCGTGATGTCCTCGTCCACCACCACCCGCAGCTTCTCCAGCGCGGCCCGCTGCTCCTCGGCGTGCCGGCGCCGGTTGCGGCGCACCAGGGTGTACGCGCCCGCGCCACCGGCCACGAGCACCGCGCCGACCGTGATCAGTGCCGTGCTCGACACCCCGCCGCCGTCGTCCGCGGACCGCCAGGTCGACGGTGCCGAGCCGCCCATGTTGGTGACCGCGGCGGCGGTGAAGTCGGTCAGCTGGGCGCGGGTGTCCTCGCCCTGGACGGTCGTCACCAGGTTCCGTACGGCCGCCTTCGGCAGGACCGAGGAGTCGGCGCGGGCGTCGAAGGCGTCGCCGAGCCGGACCGCGTAGACCCCGGTGATGCCGGTCGCCGTGCGCAGCTTGGTGAACAGGTCCTGCTTCGGGTAGTCGGCGGGCAGCACCGCGACGAACAGCGGCTTGTCCGCCTTCGTGATCCGGTCCGCCAGGGCGTCGGCGTCCTTGGCGGACAGCTGGGCCGCGGCGGCCGGATCGACGTAGACCGGACTCTTACGGAGGGCCCGGCCGATCGCCGAGACGCTCGTGGCGGTCGGGTCGCCCGTCGAGGCCGACGCGGGCGGGGCGGTCGCCGCCAGGGCGGCCAGGGCCGCGAGCACCAGGGCGAACAGCAGCCCCGGAAGGCTTCGGGTCCGTACTACGGCCTGCGCGGTGGCCTTCATACCTCGACGCTACCCGAAGCCCCCCAAAAGCGACCTCTCCGCCCGCCCCCTCAGGCCGCCCGGTAGGCCTGCGTCAGCTTCCGCACCGCCTCTCCGTAGCGTCCGGTCAGAAGGAGGTGCTCGGCGTCGGCGAAGGGCGCCGCTACGGCGGCCGTCATCCGCGGGCCCGCTTTCCGCTGCACGATCAGCCGGGCCTTCTCGACGAGCGCGCGGCCCCGGTCGCCGGCACCGGCCCGCTCGGCCGCACCGGCCGCGGTCCCGAGCGCCGTGAGCGTGGCCGCCCCGCCCTCCGGGACCTTGGTGCGGGTGGTCAGGCCCCAGCCGTACGGGAACTGCGGGTCGTACGTCGGGTCGCCCACGTTGATCGGCAGCTGGGCCTCGGACCTGGGCCAGGTGACGGGCAGCCGGCCGGTGAAGGCACGCCTGCCGTAGAGGACGTCCGCGACGCCGTCGCCCTCGGTGCCCGGCAGCCAGGAGGCGACCAGGGCGTCGATGGCGCCGAGCCGGTCGCCGATGACCTGCGGCCGCCCGGAGACGATCAGCACCGCGCACTTCATGGCCGCGCACACCTTGTCGACGGCGGCTTTGTCGGCCGCCGACAGCTCCAGGTCGTGGCCGTTGCCGACGTCTCCGACACCCTCGGCGTACGGGGTCTCGCCGACGACGACCACTCCGACGTCGTAGCCGCCGGTCGGGGCGGAGGCGTCCTTGGAGTACGTCAGCTGCGCGGAGTTCTTGCGCATGGCCTCCAGGATCGTCGTGCCGGGCGTGATGTCGCCGGAGGAACCCTGCCAGGTGACGGTCCAGCCGCCGCTCTGGTTGCCGATGTCGTCCGCGTCGGACCCGGCGACGTACACCTTCTGCGACCTCTTCAGCGGCAGCAGCCCGCCGCTGTTCTTCAGCAGCACCTGCGACTCGGCCACCGCCTCGCGGGCCACGGCCCGGTGTCCGGCGGAACCGATCCGCGAGGCGCCGCTCGTGTCGGCGTACGGCTTCTCGAAGAGCCCCAGCCTGAACTTCTGCGTGAGGATGCGGGACACCGCGTCGTCGATCCGCCGCTCACCGACCCGCCCTGCCCGCACCTCCTGGATCAGCGCGGTGTGGAAGTCCTTGTAGGCGTAGGGGGCCATGACCATGTCGACGCCGGCGTTGACGGAGGTCCGGACGTCGGAGGCGTGGTCCCCGGGGATCTGGTCGATGCCGTTCCAGTCGCTGATGACGAAGCCGTCGAAGCCGAGCTTGTCCTTCAGGACCCCGTTGATCATGTCGGCGCGGGCGTGCATCTTCACCGGGCCCTGGCCGTCGCCGACGATGTCGAGCGAGGAGTACGACGGCATGACCGTGCCGACTCCCCGGTCCACGGCCGTCCGGTAGGGGGCGAGGTGGATCGCCTCCAGCTGCTTTCGGGTGACCGTGGTGACGCCCTGGTCGATGGTGTAGGTGCCGGTGGTGGAGGAGCCGTAGGCGGTGCCGCCGTCGCCGACGAAGTGCTTGGCGGTGGCGAGGACCTTGTCGTCGTGCTTCAGGTCCCGTCCGTCGCGGGCGCCCTGGAGGCCCTGGATGACCGTCTCCATGGACTCGACGAGGGCCGGGTCCTCGCCGAAGGACTCGTAGGAACGGCCCCAGCGTTCGTCCCGGGTGACGCAGAGGCAGGGCGCGAAGTCCCAGGGGATGCCGGTGGCACGGACCTCGGCGGCGGTCACGGCCCCTGTCCGCTGGGCGAGCCGGGGATCGCGGGTCGCTCCGATGCCGATGTTGTGCGGCATGACCGTGGCGCCGACCAGGTTGTTGTGGCCGTGGACGGCGTCGACGCCGTAGACGAGCGGGATCTGGAACCGGGTTGCCTGCGCCCGGAGTTGGAAGGAGTCGATCATCTTCGCCCAGGCCGCGGCGGTGTTGGGCGTGGGGGTGGAGCCGCCGCCGGAGAGCAGCGAGCCGAGGTCGTCCGCGGCGATGTCGGCGCCGGTCCCGACGGCTCCGCGCTCGGCCTGGGTCATCTGGCCGGTCTTCTCCGCGAGGCTCATCCGGGACAGGAGGTCCGCGACCCGCTTCCGCACGGGGAGCTCGCTGTTCAGATACGGCAGCCCGTGCGCGTCGATGACGACCTGCGGGGTCTCGGCGGGGGCCTTGGCGCCGGTGACGGTGAGCTTGAGGGGGATGGTCTCGGCGGTCTCGGAGGCCGCCTTGTCCTTGAGCGTGTGCACCCGGACGGTCCGTGTGGTGCCGGAGGCGGTGCCCGCGGGGAAGGTGAACTCGCCCTTGACGGGGCTGTAGTCGGAGGTCGAGGCGGAGCCGCCGGCGGTCTCGTAGGCGACGGTCACGGGCTCGTCGATCGGCGCGGAGCCGGTGGTGGCGAGAGTGACCTTCACGGTGGCCGTGCCGCCCTCGCCGACCGGGTACACGGCGGAGTCGGTGAGCACCGAGGCGCGCAGCGACTGGTCGGCCCTGCCGTACAACTCGACGCCGTCCATGGCGAAGCGGCCCGGTGCGCCGACCGGCAGGGTGACGGCGTACCCCCACATCCGCGTCAGTCCCAGGACGTGGTCGATGCCGCCGACGGGCTGGTAGTCGGTCCGGTACACGAAGTCCGTGAAGGGGATCTCGATCTGCTTCCAGCCGGTGAAGTCGTCGGTGAAGGACGTCGTCCACAGCTCGGAGGCCTCGCCGTTCGCGCCGCCGTCCTTGAGCTCGAAGGCGACCTTCTTGCCGTTGTCCTGTCCCTCCCACCAGAAGCGGATGCCCTTGCGGGCGGACCAGTCGGGGGCGGGTTCGGCGAAGGCGAAGTCGTGCGTGAAGCCGCCGTAGCCGCTGATGTCGTAGGTGCCGGAGAGGACCTGGCCCCCCTCGGGGGCGTCATCTCGGGCACTGAGCCCGAGAGTCGGCGGATCGTCGGTGTCGCCGCCCCAGGTGAACAGGCCGCCTGCCGGCGGGTTCGCGAAGGGGACCTCGCCCTCGAAGCGGTCCACGGGGACCGGGGGCGGATCGTCGGCCGCGCGGGCGACGGCCAGGGGCAGCAGGGAGGTGAGCAGGGCGGCGGAGACGAGCAGGGCGGTTCTTCGCATGGACCTTCCCTCGGCTCTCAGGGGTCACACAGGACTTACCTCACGGCGTGAGTGAACTGAGAGCACCCGCGTCCGTCAAGACGTCGCGTCCGGCCAGGCCGCCCCCGGCACCGCCGTCAGTCCTCCGGTGACCTGATCACGAAGTCGCACCACACGACCTTGCCCGGGTCCCGTGCCCGCACACCCCAGTCGTCGGCCAGCGCGGCGACGAGCAGCAGTCCGGGGTCCTGATCTCGCCCGAGCCGCTGTGGTGGACCTCCACAACTGGATCAAGTCCAGCTACAGCGGCAGCGAGGGCGGCAACTGCATCGAGGTCGCCACCCAGCCGTCCGCCGTCCACATCCGCGACTCCAAGAACACCGGCCCCGACCTCACCGTGGCACCCGGCACTTGGGTCGCGTTCCTCACGCTCGCGCGGCGGGACGGACACGCGTAGCCCCGGCGGGTCCGAGTGGAGCTCGCCGAGGGCTCCCGCCTCCCGCCGCGGGCTACTCCGCCGGCTCGACGCCCGCGCGCAGCAGACCGTACGTGTACGCGTCCTCCAGCGCCTGCCAGGACGCCGCGATCACGTTCTCCGCGACGCCGACCGTCGACCACTCGCCCGTGCCGTCGGACGTGGAGATCAGGACGCGGGTCGTGGAGGAGGTGCCGTGCACGCCCTCCAGGATGCGGACCTTGTAGTCGACGAGGTCGAGTTTGGCGAGCTGGGGGTAGATCTTCTCCAGGGCGACGCGCAGGGCGCGGTCGAGGGCGTTGACCGGGCCGTTGCCCTCCGCCGTGGCGACGATGCGCTCGCCCTTGGCGAAGAGCTTGACCGTGGCCTCGTTGGCGTGGCTGCCGTCGGGGCGGTCCTCGACGATCGCGCGCCAGGACTCGACCCCGAAGTACTTCAGGGGCCTGCCCTGGACCTCGGCGCGGAGGAGGAGTTCGAAGGAGGCGTCGGCCGCCTCGTACGTGTAGCCCTTGAGCTCGCGCTCCTTGACCCGCTCGACGACCCTGCCGACCAGCTCGCGGTCGCCGCCGAGGTCGATGCCGAGTTCCTTGCCCTTGAGCTCGATCGAGGCGCGGCCGGCCATGTCGGAGACCAGCATCCGCATGGTGTTGCCGACCTGCTCGGGGTCGATGTGCTGGTAGAGGTCCGGGTCGACCTTGATGGCGGAGGCGTGCAGGCCGGCCTTGTGGGCGAAGGCCGAGACCCCGACGTAGGGCTGGTGGGTGGAGGGGGTGAGGTTGACGACCTCGGCGATGGCGTGCGAGATCCTCGTCATCTCGCGCAGCTTGCCGTCCGGCAGCACCTTCTTGCCGTACTTGAGCTCCAGGGCCGCGACCACCGGGAACAGGTTGGCGTTGCCGACCCGCTCGCCGTAGCCGTTCGCCGTGCACTGGACGTGGGTCGCGCCCGCGTCCACCGCGGCGAGGGTGTTGGCGACCGCGCAGCCCGTGTCGTCCTGGGCGTGGATGCCGAGCCGGGCGCCGGTGTCCGCGAGGACGGTCGCGACGACCGCCTGGACCTGGGCCGGGAGCATGCCGCCGTTGGTGTCGCAGAGGATGACGACGGAGGCGCCGGCCTCCGCGGCCGCCCGTACGACGGCCTTCGCGTACTCGGGGTTGGCACGGTAGCCGTCGAAGAAGTGCTCGCAGTCGACGAAGACCCGCCGGTCCTGCGACACCAGGTACGACACGGTGTCGCGGACCATCTCCAGGTTCTCGTCCAGCGTCGTCCTGAGCGCGAGCTCGACGTGGCGGTCGTGCGACTTGGCGACCAGGGTGATCACCTCGGCGCCGGAGTCCAGGAGGGCCTTGACCTGCGGGTCCTCGGAGGCCTTCGCGCCCGCGCGGCGGGTGGCGCCGAAGGCGACGAGCTGGGCGTGCTTGAAATCGATCTCCTGACGGGCGCGGGCGAAGAACTCGGTGTCCCGCGGGTTGGCGCCGGGCCAGCCGCCCTCGATGAAGCCCACGCCGAAGTCGTCCAGGTGCCGTGCGATGGCCAGCTTGTCCGCGACGGTGAGGTTGATGCCCTCCCGCTGAGCGCCGTCGCGCAGGGTGGTGTCGAAGACGTGGAACTGATCGTCGAGCTCGCTGGTTGCGGTCATGGTCTCAAGGCTCCTGAGGATTTGGATCTCGGTCGTACCGGAATGACCGGCTCCACCGCCCCCACATAGTCCCTCGCGCTCTCGCCTCCGGCTGCGGGTGGGCCAGAAATGCGAAAAACCCCTCGCGGGTGCGAGAGGTCTGCGCGCGGGTCGAGGACGACGGTGTCCACCCGTACCTGGTCGTACGTGGCGGTCACTGCGGACCGGCGCGCCTGCTGCCAATAATCATGGCGAACGAGAGCACGGGGGAAGTCTGGCACAGACCGCCCCCGTGCTCACCCTCCGTCTCAGGATGCGAGCACTGTGCTGCTCATCGGAGGTGTCGTACGAACGCGTCGGGGCCGTCGTTGGTGTCGCCGGCCGGGATCAGCGTCGGGTCGGAGGACCGGAACAGGATCCGGCGGGCGCCGTCGGCGATCCGGCCCGGCAGGACGTCGGCGGTCGCGGTGCCGCCCGTGGTGTCGGGGGTGACGAGGGTGGTGGTGCCCTTCTTCAGGTCCCGCAGGTAGACGGGGTACTCCTTGCCGTACCGGCTGCCGGGCTCGGCCACCTCCGACGTGAAGGTGAGGTAGCGGCTGTCGGCGCTGATCGCCGCGCCCCGGGTGTAGACCTCGCCGGGGCCGCCCTGGGTGCCGTGGATGCGCTGGTTGGTGGCGGTGCGCAGGGTGTGCACGAACACGTTCCAGCTCGCGTCGGTGTCGCCGGGGACCAGGTGGGTGCCCCGGGACTCGAAGACGACCGTACGGCCGTCGCCGCTGACGGACGGGTTCAGCGACTCCCTCTCGGTCCCCGAGCCGTCGTAGGAGCGGTCGATCTGGGTGTGCTCGCCGGTGCCGCGGTCGTACATCCAGACGTCGCCCCAGTCGTCGCCGCGCGGGCCGTTGGCGTAGGTGTACTGGTACACGATCCGGCGCCCGTCGTCGCTGACCGTCGGCTGGAAGGCGTTGCGCGGCTCCCACGTCGGCCTGGGGTGGCTGATCCGCTCGGTCGTGCCCTTGGTGCGGTCGCGCAGGAAGACCACGCTGGTGTGCTCGGCGGTGTCCTGGAGGGTGTAGACGGCGTAGCGGCCGTCGGGGCTGATGGAGATCTCGGCGGGCTGCCCGGTGAAGCCCTCGGGGACCTCGATGCCGAACCCGACCCGCTTGCCCGTGGCGATGTCGTGGATCCACACCTCCGCGGACTCCGGGCCGTACTCGGCGTAGACGTAGCGGCCGTCGTTCAGGACCGCCACCAGGTCCCCGAAGCCCGCGAAGCGGAGCTTGCCGGTGTGCGGGTCGCGCAGGTACATCCCGCCGTGCCGGACGTTCGGGTCCAGGTCCTCGGCGTCCGACGTCAGGGCGATGTGACGGCCGTTGCGGCTGATGACCGCGGTGTGCGTGACGCCGTTGCCCGCCTTTCCCTCCGGGGTGACGCTGACCGGCTCGGTGTACGGGGCCTTGGGCGCGGCGCTCGCCGCGGGGCCCGTGAGTGCCGCGGTGGCGAGGGCCGCCAGGAGCGCGGCCGCGAGACGTTTTGTGCTGTGCATGGTTGATCCCCCGTGATCGTTCGTTGTCATTGCACTGTCCGCAGGAACACGTCCGACACCCCGTTGGTGTCCCCCTCCACCAGATCGGGTGACGCCGATTCGAACGCGACGACCGTGCCGTCGGCGTTGACCGAGGGGTGCCCGGCCGGCAGGTCGTTGCGGCCGCCCCAGCGGTCGACGCTGACCAACTGACGTTTTCCTGTGGCGAGTTCGAGCGCGTATACGGTCCGGCCCGAGGTGTACGCCACCCGGGTGCCGTCTCCCGACAGCGAGGGCTCGGTGCCTGCGACCCGGGTCGTGGTGCCGGTGTCGAGATCACGGACGGCGGACGTGCGGCCCTGCTGGTAGGCGATCTTGCGGCCGTCCGCGCCGAGCGAGGGTGCCGTCGCGTGCGCCGCGGCCTTCTCCAGGGCGCCGGTGTCCAGGTCACGGACGTACACGGCACCGCCCTGCTCGAAGGCGACGTACCGGCCGGAGTAGTCGATCGACGGATGCCCCGCGGCCTCGCCGGTGGGCGCGCTGACCACGTCGGTGTCGCCGCCGTTGAACTTGAAGCGGTACACACGGGGTTGCGGATCCGGGTCGGTGCCGGTGGCGGGCAGGGTCGCCGCGTAGGTGAGCCACTGGCAGGTGGGGTTCACCACGGGTTGTCCCATCCAGGTGAAACGGACGCCCTGGTAGGAGCCCAGGCTGGTGAGCTTGCCGACAGCACGGTTGCGGACGTGGACGCCCGGGCCGCCGTCGGCCAAGGGGGCCACATAGCCGACCATGCGGCCGCTGTAGCAGGGCGTGCCCTCGGACGAGGGTTTCTGGTTGTCCGAGTTGACCTTCGAGAACCAGCCGGGGGTGCTCACGAACACATCGCCCTCCGACGTGAAGGAGACCACCTTGTCCTCCCCCATCACCGGGTCGTGGGACGCGCCGGCGGGCCTGGCGATCCGCTCGGTGACGGACGGCATCGGCGCCGGGTTCCCGCGCAGTTCGCCGGAGAAGACGAACACGTCGTACTCCGCGTTGGTGTCGCCCGGCACCAGATGGGAGGCGGGCGAACTGAACGCCACCGCACGGCCCTTGGCGGTCAGCGCGTTGTCCATCACCTGGGCGTCCCTCGGGAGAGCGGCACCGCGGGCCCTGGTCCGCAGGTCCCGCACCCGGGTGCCGTCCTCGCCGGCGACCACCGCGTACCGGCCGTCCGCCGTGACCGAGAGCGGCCGCCCCTCGGCCACTCGCCGCGACTGTCCAGTGCGCAGGTCATGGACGTACAGGCCGCTCTGGGCGTCGAGGAGGACCCGGCGGCCGTCCGCGGTGATGCGGACGAGGTAGGCGGCGCCGAGGCCCGCGTCGACCTGGGTGCGCTCGCCGGTCGTCCGGTCCTTGACGTAGACGTCGGCCGGGTCGTCCTCGCTGTCGGTGCGCAGACCGTACGCGACCAGGTTCCCGTCGCCGCTCACCGAGGCCCCGTTCTTCTGGCCCTCCTCGGCCGGCGAGATCAGTGCGTCGGTGCCGGTGGCCGTGTCGCGGACGTACAGCAGTCGGGCGCTCCCGTCGCCGTCGCGGTTCCCGAGGGTGTACGCGACGTGCGTGCCGTCCGGGCTGATCGACTCCGCGCGGCCCAACTCGTTGGATCCGGGCGGGTCCTGGGGCCACAGCTTCTCCGCGCGGCCGGTGGCGCGGTCGTACAGGTGGGGAGCCAGGAAGCGGGTGCCCGCGGAGAAGGCGATACGCCTGCCGTCGGCGCTCGGCACCGGTGTGCCGTAGGTGTACCCGTCGCCGAGGTCGATCCTGGTGACCCCGCCCTCGGTCACGTCCTTCACCAGCAGGCACGGGGTGAAGTCCGCGCAGCCGAAGCTCGCCGCGGCGGACACGAACGCGACGGTGCGGCCGTCGGCACTGATCGCGGCGTCGTCCGACGATCCGTCGGCCTGGCTGCCGTCGGCGGCGGTGCTCACCCGCTGGGTACGCGACGCCTCCGGGCGGGACTGGGCCTGGGGCTTCGCCTGGGCCTGGGCGGTCGTGGCGGCCAGGGCCAGGACGACTGCCGCTCCCAGCAGGGCTCTTGAGGCGCGTAAGGCCCCGCTCGACGGACATGCGGCGGCTCTGGACATGTATCCCCCTGTGATCCCCGTTGACGCACTGCCCCCGGCCCCGCGCCGAGGGCTGCCATCGAGGCAAACGCACCACCGACCACAGGGTCAATCGGCCTTATTGCGTACAACCCGGGCGGGAGGTCACGCGTCCGCGAGGAGGCTCTCGTCGAGGAACTCCCTCACATGGCCGAGAATCATCGCCCGGTCCGTCCCCCGCAGCCCGATCGCCACGTGGATGGAGAACCCGTCGAGCAGGGCCCGCAGCCGGGTCGCGAAGCGGTCCGGGTCCACGGCCCGGAACTCCCCCCGCGAGACCCCCTGCGCGAGCAGGGCGACCAGATCGCGGTGCCAGGCGCCCTCGATGGCGGCCTGCCGGTCACGCGCGTCTGCGTCGGCGTTCTGCGAGCGGTTCCAGACCTCCAGCCAGAGGGTCCAGTGCGGGTCGCGGTGCCCGTCCGGGACGTACAGGTCGACGTACGCGTCGAGCCCTTCGCGGGCGGTCGCCGGGCGGGTGAGCAGCCGGGAGCGCTCGGCGCCGAGCCGCCCCTCGCTCCACTCCAGGGTCTGGAGCAGCAGTTCGTCCTTGGAGCGGAAGTAGTAGAGGAGATGCCCGCTGCTCATGCCGACCTCGCGGCCGAGCGCGGCCATGGTGAGCTTCTCCAGACCCCGTTCGGCGATCATCTCCATGGCCGCGGCGAGGACCTCCTCGCGGGGCGGGGCCTGTCTGCGCCCACCGGCCATGCGCTGCTCCTCGCACTAGATCCTCGGCTGCTGCTGGGTGATGCAGTGGATGCCGCCACCGCCCGCAAAGATCGTACGGGCGTCCACCAGCGTCACCGTGCGCCCCGGGAACAGCCGCCGGAAGATGCCGGCGGCGAGCTCGTCGCGCGGGTCGTCGAAGCCGCAGAGCACGACGCCGCCGTTGCAGAGGTAGTGGTTGATGTAGGAGTAGTCCACCCAGTGCCCGTCGGCCTCCAGGACGGTCGGTGCGGGCACCTCGACGACCTCAAGGCGGCGGCCCCGGGCGTCGGTCGCGGACTTCAGCAGGCCCACGACCTCCTTGGTCACCTCGTGGTCCGGGTGCGCCGGGTCCGGCTGGACGTGGGCCACGACCACCCCCGGGCGGGCGAAGGCGGCGACGATGTCGACATGGCCCTGGGTGCCGTACGTGCCGTAGTCGCCGGTCAGTCCGCGCGGGAGCCAGACGGCCCGGGTGGTGCCGAGCCTTTCGTGGATCTCCGCCTCGACCTGCTCGCGGATCCAGCCGGGGTTGCGGCCTGCGCCGAGCTGGACGGTGTCGGTGAGCAGGACGGTGCCCTCGCCGTCGACGTGGATCGCGCCGCCCTCGTTGACCAGCGGACTGCTCAGCACCGGCACGCCGGCGAGGTCGGCGACCTGGCGGGCGATCTTCGCGTCGTGTTCCCAGCGGGCCCAGTCCTGGCCGCCCCAGCCGTTGAACACCCAGTCCACGGCGGCCAGTCGGCCTTCCTCGTCCTTGACGAACGTCGGGCCGATGTCGCGCATCCACGCGTCGTCGAGCTCGCGCTCCACCAGTTCGACGTCCGGGCCGAGCAGTGCGCGCGCGGACTCGGCGTGGCCGGGCCCGTGCACCATCGTCACCGGCTCGAAGCGGCGCACCGAGCGGGCCACGGACGCCCAGGCGGCCCGGGCCGCGGCCAGTTCCCCGTCGTCGGTGAAGGTCGGGTTGGGGCCGGGCCAGGCCATCCAGGTGCGTTCGTGCGGGGCCCACTCGGGCGGCATGCGGTAGATCATCGGGGGTCCTGGGAGTCCTAGAGGAAGTACAGGCGGTTGAGGGAGACCGAGTCGGCGGGTGCGGAGGTGAGCGGCTCCCCGTCCAGCGTCACCAGGCCGGTGCGCTGGTCCACGTCCACCGTTCCGGTACGGGAGTTGCGGCGCAGGTCGGCCGGTCCGATACCGCGGGTGCCGTGCACGGCGACCCGTCTCCTGCGGGTCGGCAGCCGGTCGTCGCCCTGGTCGAGGGCGGCCCGGGCGACGAAGGCGACGGAGATCTCGGCGGGGGTGGCGCCGTGCGCCCCGAACTGCGGTCCCAGGACGAGGGGTTCGCAGGTGTCGGTGGCCGCACCCGGGTCACCGACCACGCCGTAGGCCGGGAACCCGGACTTCAGGACGAGTTGCGGCTTGGCGCCGAAGTACTCCGGCCGCCACAGCACGAGGTCGGCCAGTCTGCCGACCTCGATCGAGCCCACCTCGTGCGAAAGCCCGTGCGCGATGGCCGGGTTGATGGTCAGCTTGGCGATGTAGCGCAGGACGCGCTCGTTGTCGTGGCCGCCGTCCGGGGCACCGAACTCGGCCTTCATCTTCCCGGCCATCGCGAAGGTACGGCGGACCGTCTCGCCGGCCCGGCCCATGCCCTGCGCGTCGGACGAGGTGATGCCGATCGCGCCCAGGTCGTGCAGCACGTCCTCGGCGCCCATGGTCCCGGCGCGGATGCGGTCGCGGGCCATGGCGGCGTCGCCGGGCAGGTCGGTCTTGAGGTCGTGGACGGAGACGATCATGCCGTAGTGCTCGGCGACGGCGTCCCGGCCGAAGGGCAGGGTGGGGTTGGTGGAGGAGCCGATGACGTTGGGGACTCCGGCCATCTTCAGCACGTTCGGCACGTGTCCGCCGCCGCAGCCCTCGATGTGGAAGGCGTGGATCGTGCGGCCCTCCAGCACCTTCAGGGTGTCCTCGACGGACAGGCACTCGTTCAGTCCGTCGCTGTGCAGGGCGACCTGGACGTCGTGCTCCTCGGCGACCCGCAGGGCGGTGTCCAGCGCGCGGGTGTGGGCGCCCATGTCCTCGTGCACCTTGAAGCCGCAGGCGCCGCCTTCCGCGAGGGCCTCGATCAGGGGGTCCGGCGTGGACGACGAACCCCGGCCCAGGAAACCGATGTTGACCGGCCAGGCGTCGAAGGCGCCGAACGCGTGCCCGAGCGCCCAGGGCGAGTTGACCCCGACGCCCCAGACCGGCCCGAACTCCTGCCCGATGATCGTGGTCACCCCGGACGCCAGCGAGGCCTCCATGATCCGCGGGGACAGCAGATGGACGTGGGTGTCGACGGCCCCGGCGGTGGCGATGAGCCCCTCGCCGGACACGATGGAGGTACCGGTGCCGACGACGACGTCCACGCCGTCGAGGGTGTCGGGGTTGCCGGCCCGCCCGATCGAGCAGATCCGCCCCTCGCGGATGCCGATCGAGACCTTCCGGATGCCCTGTACCGCGTCGATCACGACGACGTTGCTGACGACGACGTCACAGGTCTCCCGCACGGCGGCGGCCTTGAGGTGCAGCCCGTCACGGGCGGTCTTGCCGAACCCCGCGAGGAACTCGTCGCCGTAGCGCTGGGAGTCCTCCTCGACCCGGATCACCAGCCCGGAGTCGCCGAGGCGCACGCGGTCTCCGGCGCGGGGGCCGTGGGTGGCGGCGTACTCGTGGGGGGTGAGGTGCCGGGCCCCGGCGGGGTGGCCTCCGGGACGGCTCATCGGACGGCCCCCTCGTCGGGCGTTTCCGGCACGCCGCTCCGCTCCCCCGCGCCCAGATAGCCGCACGCCGCAGCCCGCCGCAGCGCCTCCTCCCGAGCACCCGGCGCGTCCAACGGCCCGTCGACCAGACCGGCGAAACCGACGGCCACCCGGGCCCCACCGATCGGCACCAGGCCGACCTCGCCCGACTCCCCCGGTCCGAACCGCACCGACGAGCCGGCGGGTATCGCGAGCCGCATGCCGTAGGCCTCGGCCCGGGGGAACCGCAGGCGCGGGTTGGCCTCGAAGAAGTGGAAGTGGGAGGTGACGGAGACGGGCACGGTGGCGGTGTTGGTGACCGTCAACCGCAGGACCGCCTCCGGTTCGGCGTGTTCGGGGCCCGGCAGCAGCGCGCCGGGGGCCCGCTCGCCGAGCCCGCCGCCGATCGGGTCGCTGACGACCGCGAGCCGTGAACCGTCCTCGAAGACCGCCTCGACATGCACCTCGGTGACGACGTCCGCGACACCGGGCAGGACGTCGTCGGGTCCGAGCACCGACCGGGCGCGCTCGACGGCCTCGGCCAGCCGGACCCCGTCCCGGGCCGCCTCGCACACGGTGTCCGCGATGAGCGCGGTCGCCTCCGGGACGTTCAGCCGCAGTCCGCGCCCTCTGCGTGCCCGGGCCAGCTCGGCGGCCCCGAAGAGCAGCAGCCGGTCGCGTTCGGTGGGGGTCAGCCGCATGTCGTTCCCTCCTTTAGAGCAGCACTCTAAACGAGGGTGTCGAGCCAGTAAAAGGTCAGAGCGAGTCGACCGGATCACATCGAGCAGCGCTCAAACAAAAGAAGGGCCCGCCCGGAACATGTCCGAGCGGGCCCGTGGCGCGTTCGCGGAGCTCAGCCCAGCTTGTGCATCCAGCCGTGCTTGTCCTCCCTGACCCCGCGCTGGAGGCCGAGCAGGGCCTCGCGCAGCTTCAGGGTGACCTCGCCGGGCGTGCCGTCGCCGTGGCTCCAGGCGTCCGTCTTCGTCTTGACGTGACCGATCGGCGTGACGACGGCCGCGGTGCCGCAGGCGAAGACCTCGGTGAGGGCGCCGGAGGCCGCGTCGGCGCGCCACTGGTCGAGGGTGATCACACCCTCCTCGGCGGTGTAACCGAGGTCGCGGGCGACCTGGAGGAGGGAGTCGCGGGTGATGCCCTCCAGGATCGAGCCCGTGAGCGACGGGGTGACGATCCGGTCGCCGTAGACGAAGGCGATGTTCATGGAGCCGGACTCCTCGACCTTGGTGCGGGTCACCGCGTCGAGGTAGACGACCTGGTCGCAGCCGTTGGCGGCGGCCTCGGCCTGCGGGAGGAGGGAGGCCGCGTAGTTGCCGCCGGTCTTGGCGTCACCGGTGCCGCCGGGGACCGCGCGGACGTAGTCCTCGGAGACCCAGATGGTGACCGGCTTGACGCCCCCGGCGAAGTAGGCGCCGGACGGGGAGGCGATCAGCATGAAGAGGTACTCGTTGGCCGGGTGGACGCCGAGCGCGGCCTCCGTGGCGAACATGAACGGGCGCAGGTAGAGCGACTCCTCGCCACCGTGCGGCGGGACCCAGTCCGCGTCCTGGCCGATCAGCGCGTCGAGGGCCTCGATGAACAGCTCCTCGGGCAGCTCGGCCATCGCCATCCGGCGGGCGGAGTTGCGGAAGCGGCGCGCGTTGGCCTCGGGCCGGAACACGGCGACCGAGCCGTCGGCCTGGCGGTACGCCTTGAGCCCCTCGAAGATCTCCTGCCCGTAGTGCAGGACGTGGGTGGAGGGGTCGAGGGAGATCGGGCCGTACGGGACGAGCTGCGCGTCGTGCCAGCCGCGCCCCTCGGTCCACTTGATCGTCACCATGTGGTCGGTGAAGTGGCGGCCGAACCCGGGGTTGGCCAGGATCGCCTCTCGCTCGGTGGCGGAGAGCGGGCTGGCGGAGGGCTTGAGCTCGATCGTGGGCGTCGTCATGAGTGGTTGTCCTTCACCGGTTGTGTAGTGACGGGCCGCGCTCACGCCCCTTTACTGTCAGTGACCAGTGCTAGGACGTCCGAGCATTCCCTCATTCCGCGGCTCCACGTTCGATTATCGCAAGCGGGGAGCCGGGGAAGAAACGGCGTGAAATGCGACCCAGGGGATGATGGTGACACCCGGCGGGGGACATGCGAAAGCCGCCGGGTGCGAGTGACCCGGCGGCTTCGAATGCTTTTCGAGTGATCCGCCCGGTCAGCCGGCTACTCGTACGGCCAGCGCGTCGCCGATCTCGGCGGTGCTGCGGGCGGGCTTGCCGGTGCGCTCGGCGAGGTCGGCGGAGACCGCCTCTTCGATGCGGGCGGCCTCGGCCTCGTAGCCGAGGTGACGCAGGAGCAGCGCGACGGACAGGACCGTGGCCGTGGGATCGGCCTTGCCCTGGCCGGCGATGTCCGGGGCCGAGCCGTGGACGGGCTCGAACATGGACGGGAACTCGCCGCTCGGGTTGATGTTCCCGGAGGCGGCGACGCCGATGCCGCCGGAGACGGCCGCGGCGAGGTCGGTGATGATGTCGCCGAAGAGGTTGTCGGTGACGATCACGTCGAACCGGGCCGGGTCGGTGACCAGGTAGATGGTGGCCGCGTCCACGTGGATGTAGTCGGTGGTGACCTCGGGGAACTCCGCGGCCACCTTGTTGAAGATGTTCGTCCACAGGTGTCCGGCGAAGGTCAGCACGTTGTTCTTGTGGACCAGCGTGAGCTTCTTGCGCGGACGGGCCTTGGCGCGGGCGAAGGCGTCACGGACCACGCGCTCGACACCGAAGGCCGTGTTCACGGAGACCTCGGTGGCGACCTCGTGCTCGGTGCCCTTGCGGATGGTGCCGCCGTTGCCGGTGTACGGGCCCTCGGTGCCCTCGCGGACGACCACGAAGTCGATGGCCGGCTCACCCTTGAGGGGCGTGTCGACACCGGGGAGCAGCTTCGACGGACGCAGGTTCACATGGTGGTCGAAGGCGAAGCGGAGCTTGAGGAGGAAGCCGCGCTCCAGCACCCCGGAGGGGACCGACGGGTCGCCGATGGCGCCCAGCAGGATCGCGTCGTGCTGCTTCAGCGCGTCGAGGTCGGCGTCGGTGAGGGTCTCACCGGTGGCGTGGTAGCGCTGGGCGCCGAAGTCGAAGTCCTTGGTCTCCAGCTTCACATCCTGCGGAAGGACGGCGGAGAGGACCTTGAGACCTTCGGCCACGACCTCCTGGCCGATGCCGTCACCGGGGATCACTGCGAGATTGATGCTGCGAGACATGCGGGAACCCTACTCCTCGTCCCATGGGATGACACCGACTGTCCGCGATACGGACATCGGCGTGGCTCCGGGTGTCAGCCATTCGACTGGCGTTCACCCGTAGGTATGGCGGTTGTTGGAGTCCCCTGGGAACTTCACAGCCATGGACCTCCCCGACTTCGGCATTCCGCCCCGGCTCGCGCGCCGCCTCAGCATGGCCGAGCAGCACGAGTACCTGCGGACGAAGCTGACCCGGCGCCGCACGCTGGTGACCGCGGGGGCGGTGGCGGGCGGCCTGCTGACGGGCTGTTCGAGCGCCGGGGTGTCCACCGCCGGCTCCACGTCCTCCCCCGCGCCCTCCCCCACGACGAAGGTGCACGGCTCCGCCCTCTCCCCCTTCGGCCGCCATCTCGCCTTCGGCGCCGACCCGAGGACCCGGATGCGGATCTCGTGGCAGGTCCCGCTCGCGGTCAGGAAGCCGTACGTCCGCGTCGGCCTGAGCCCCGACGACCTGAGCCGCAGGATCGAGGCCGAGCTGCGCGACCTGCACACCCCGGGGCAGACCGGCGTACGCCTCGCCCTCGACCAGTACTACCTGCACGCGGCCCTGGACGGACTGCGCCCCGGCACGACGTACTACTACGGCGTCGGCCACGACGGCTTCGACCCGGCGGACGCGAAGCACCGCTCGACCATCACCAGCTTCCGTACGGCCCCGGAGAGCCCGGAGAAGTTCGTCTTCACCGCCTTCGGCGACCAGGGAGTGGGCACCGCCGCGGCCGCCAACGACAACCTCCTGCTGCGCCAGAAGCCCGCCTTCCACCTGCACGCCGGTGACATCTGCTACGCCGACGGCAACGGCCAGGGTCTGAAGTCGGACGGCTACGACCCGGGCTTCTGGGACCTGTTCCTCAAGCAGAACGAGGAGGTCGCGCGGAGCGTGCCCTGGATGGTCACCACCGGCAACCACGACATGGAGGCCTGGTACTCCCCCGACGGCTACGGCGGCCAGCTCGCCCGCTGGTCCCTCCCGGACAGCGGCTTCGACCCGCGTTCGGCTCCGGGCGTGTACTCCTTCACCTACGGCAACGTCGGCGTCGTGGCCCTGGACGCGAACGACGTGTCGTACGAGATCCCCGCCAACTTCGGCCACACGGACGGGAAGCAGACGAGGTGGCTGGAGGAGCGGCTCGGTGAGCTGCGGGCCGCCAAGGGGATCGACTTCGTCGTCGTCTTCTTCCACCACTGCGCGTACTCGATGTCCTCGCACGCCTCCGACGGCGGGGTGCGCGCCGAGTGGCTGCCGCTGTTCGAGAAGCACCAGGTGGACCTGGTGATCAACGGGCACAACCACGTGTACGAGCGCACGGACGCGATCCGCGGCGGCGAGGTCGGCCGGGCGGTACCGGTCGGCGGCGCCACCGACCCGACGCGGGACGGGATCGTGTACGTCACGGCCGGCGGGGGCGGCCGTGACCTGTACGGCTTCCCCGCGGGGGTGAAGGAGAGCTACGAGGGGCGCGTGCACGACCACGAGTCCGTCGAGACCTTCCGGTGGACGAAGTCGCAGCAGCCCGACAAGGAGACCGTGGAGTGGTCACGGGTGCGCTACCGCGGGTTCTCGCTGCTCTCGGTGGAGGCGGAGGGCGGGGCCAGGCCGCGGCTGACGGTGTCGGCGCTCGCGCAGAGCGGGGAGCGCATCGACCGTTTCGAGGTGTGGCGCGAGGCCTGACGGACCCGCGCCACACCTCGTACGGGGGCGGCTCCCGACTGTGAGGGACCCGGTCAGTGACCGGTCGAGCCGCCGTTGTCACGGCGGTCGAGGGCGCGCTGCAGGGCTGCGGCGGCGTTCTTGCGGTCGGACTCGCTCGTACGGGAGGTGTGACGGACTCGACGGCGGGCGGTCGTCTCGGCCATGAGAAATCGACTCCTTCGAATTTCCGGGAAGGGGACAACGAGACGCCGGAAGGGGCGGGGAGCGACGGACCGCAGGGGTTGCCTGCGCGGGGCCCGGCTCACGACCGCCATTCGCTTGATCGAGCGAGACGTTCGGCTCCTACAAAGCTAAGGGAGGAGGGCCAGTCTGTCTCCACAATTACTCGGACTTCCTACTATCTGAGACGGCGGAGTGGATCACACCACGCTGACCTGCGGTTTCGTCGAAGCCCTGAGTTCCCGGCCCGGCGACTGGGCCGCTCGGGCCCCAGGTCGGTGATCTCGGTGCCGGTTGGGGGCGCGGTGAGGGAGAGCTCAGGCATGATCGCCATGCCGAGCCCGCTGCCCGCCATCGACAGCACGGCCCCGTCGTCCTCGGCCCGGACCGTCGCGGCAGGGATCCAGTCCTGCGCGGCCCACCAGCGCCGGGTGGAGGAGGAGCAGTTCTCCCACCGGTCGGCCAACGGCAGCGCCCGCGGATCGGGATGCCCGGCCGGGTGCACGAGCGCGTACGCCTCTTCCAGGACTACGTCCCCGACGAGCCCCGGCGGAACGGGCGCACGGATGTCCTGCGTGTCCAGCGGGGCGATCCCGGTGTCAGCCCCCCTCGGCCGCCTCACCGGCCGTTCCGGGACCGATCTCCCGCACGCCCTTGACGCTCGCCTCGATGCCGGGGTGCTGTGGGCGTCCCGTTGCCACTGCCCGTTCCCCGGCCGGGGTGGGCCGGACACCGAACCGGCTCCGCTCGAACCGCACGACGTCCAGCTCGCCCTCGATGCCGCGCATGGCGTGCGAGACGGCCGACCGGGTCGCACCGAGCCGGACACCCGCCGCCGAGAAGCCGCCCTCCTCGGCGACCGGCCCTCACCCCCGACGAGACGGTCATGGACGACTTCGACCACATCATGGAGACGTCGGGCGACCGGGTGCTCGCCATGATGGACGGATACACCCGCACTGCCGATGCAACTGAGTCCGCTCCACTTGTGGCCGTGATACCCGCGGGACGACGCATGGGATGCGCCGCACTTCCCGGAGTAGGACCTCCTGGAAACGGGCCCTGAATCGGACCTGGTTCTATTCGTTCTGACACATTGCCAGGAAACCGGCTCCTACCTCGGACGACTCCGAGGTTCTTGTCAGGACGGCGCTATCGGGAGTTAGCGGCGGTGCGGCCAGGGTGGCACAGTCCCGCTATGCGCAATCCCATGCTCCAGCCGTCCATCGCACTCATCGGGAGCTTTCGGCAGCACTACCCCGAGGTCCTGGCGGCCGCCAGGATTTTCATGGACGGCGGGCTGACCGTGAAGACACCGCCGATGTCCCGGATCATCAACCACGGGCACGAGTTCGTGCGCTTCGCGTCCGACCCTCCGGAGTCCTCGGACCACGACATCCAGGCAGCGACCATGGAGAGGATCTTCACCTCGGACCTGGTGTACGTCGTGAACCCCGGTGGGTACGTCGGCCGTACCACCGCATACGAACTGGGACGCGCCCACGAGCGAGGCCTCGCCGTCTATTACGCGGAGCCACCGAAGGACTTGCCCATCGACATCGCCGAGGGCACTGTCGTCGACCCGCGCCGCCTGGTTCGGATCATCGCCGGGAACGACCCGGGGCCGTCACCGATCCGGCGGCCACGGGTCTCCGCGCAACTGACGGCCGACATCGTCATCTTCACCATCCGCGAAGAACGGCTGAACGTCCTGCTCGTCAGACGCGGCAAGGAGCCTTTCCGCTGGAAGCTGGCCCTCCCCGGCGGATTCGTCCGACCGGGGGAGTCCCTGGAGGACACCGCGCGACGCGAGCTCAAGGAGGAGACCGGCCTGAGCGGTCCCCGCATCCAGCTGAAGCAGCTGCACACCTACTCGCATCCGGAGCGGGATCCCCGGGGCCGGGTCGTCTCAACCGCCTTTCTGGCGATCACCCCGAACCTGCCCGAGGCCACCGGTGCGACCGACGTGTACCGGGCGGACTGGCTCGAGGTCGAGGAATCGCTGTGGGGCGACGACGGCCGTCTCGGCTTCGACCACGGCAAGATTCTCCGGAACGGTCTCGAACACGCCCGGAGTCTGCTGGAGCACACGACCGTCGCGGCCGACTTCTGCGACGACCTCTTCACCATCACCGACCTGCGCAAGGTCTACGAGGCCGTGTGGGGCGTCGAGATCAACCCGGGGAACTTCCACCGCAAGGTGGTGGAGGAGACCACCGGGTTCGTGGTCAGGACCAACAAGGTGCGCAGGTCGGGTCCCGGCAAGCCGCCCGCCCTGTTCCGCCGGGGCTCGGCCCATGTGCTTTACCCCCCGATGATGCGCGGCTCGCGCACCTCCTAGACCTCGCTCCACCAGCCCCCGTGCAAGAGGCGACCTGAAGGAGACCACCATGGCGCCCCGCGTTTCACCCCTCTTGCTGGCGAAAGCCGGTGACACCGCTGGCGGCGGGTTCTCCTCCACCTGGTCGTGGGCAGCGGTGATCGCCCTGGCCGCACTGCTCGTCGGCACCTGGCTCACTGTCAACCACCGCCGTCGCGACCGACTCGCCAAGTGGCTCCAGCCCGGCTACGACACGGCGAGCGAGACGCGGATCCTGCTGGACCGGCTGTCGCTCACCACTGCGGTAGAGGGCGTCACGGCCGAACTGCCGGTGCTGGTCGACCTCGTCAGCAAGCTCAGGATCGCCGAACAGCGCTCCCCGAAGCTGCCGTTCGGGGTGATCGTCGCGGAACTGGAGGCGTACCGGGCGAACCTGCTGCCGCCGGACTACGCCGCCAAACTCGCCGTGGACGACTCCCTGTTGGAGGGCTACCTCGCTCTCGCCCGCATGCAGGGGGTCAGGCTCGAGGCCGCGAGAGCCGCGATCGTCGTCGTCCAGGGGTTGATCGAGAAGCGGACGCGCAAGTAGCGAGCGGGTACACGAAGGGGCCGGACGTTCGTCCGGCCCCTCGAAGTGGCTGGTGAACCGTCAGCCCATGTGCGGGTATCCGTAGTCGGTCGGCGGGACGAGCGTCTCCTTGATGGCGCGGGTCAGGGTCCAGCGCTGGAGGTTCTGCGGGGCGCCGGCCTTGTCGTTGGTGCCGGAGGCGCGGCCGCCGCCGAAGGGCTGCTGGCCGACGACGGCGCCGGTCGACTTGTCGTTGATGTAGAAGTTGCCGGCCGCGTAGCGCAGCTTCTCCATCGTGTACGCGGCCGCCGCGCGGTCCTGCGCGATGACCGAGCCGGTCAGGGCGTAGTCGGACGCCGACTCCATCTGGGTCAGCATCTCCTCGTACTGGTCGTCCTCGTAGACGTACACCGCGAGGAAGGGGCCGAAGTACTCGGTCGTGAAGACCTCGTTCTCCGGGTCCGTGCACTCGACGACGGTCGGGCGGACGAACCAGCCGACCGAGTCGTCGTAGGAACCGCCCGCGACGATCGTGCAGGTGGGGTCGGACTGCGCGCGGTCGATGGCGGCCTTGTTCTTGGCGAAGGCCCGCTCGTCGATGACCGCGCCGATGAAGTTGGACAGGTCGGTGACGTCACCCATGGCGATGCCGTCGACCTCGGCGGCGAACTCCTCGCGGAAACCGCTGTTCCAGATCGACGCCGGGATGTAGGCCCGGGAGGTCGCCGAGCACTTCTGGCCCTGGTACTCGAAGGCACCGCGGGTCAGGGCGGTCTTGAGGATGGCGGGGTCGGCCGAGGGGTGAGCGACCACGAAGTCCTTGCCGCCGGTCTCGCCGACCAGGCGCGGGTAGGTGCGGTACTTCTCGATGTTGGCGCCGACCGTCTTCCACAGGTGCTGGAAGGTCTTGGTGGATCCGGTGAAGTGGATGCCCGCGAGGTCCCGGTGCTCCAGGGCCACCTTGGAGACCTCGATGCCGTCGCCGGTGACGAGGTTGATGACGCCCTTGGGCAGGCCAGCCTCCTCCAGGAGCTGCATCAGCAGGACGGCGGCGTGGGTCTGCGTGGGGGACGGCTTCCACACGACCACGTTGCCCATGAGCGCGGGCGCGGTCGGCAGGTTGCCCGCGATCGCCGTGAAGTTGAACGGCGTGATCGCGTAGACGAAGCCTTCGAGGGGCCGGTGGTCGAGGCGGTTCCAGACGCCCGGGGCGTTGGCCGGGGGCTGTTCGGCGAGCAGGTCACGGGCGTACTTGACGTTGAAGCGCCAGAAGTCGACCAGCTCGCAGGGGGTGTCGATCTCGGCCTGCTGTGCGGTCTTGGACTGGCCGAGCATGGTGGAGGCGGCCAGCGTCTCGCGCCAGGGGCCGGCGAGCAGTTCGGCGGCGCGCAGGATGATCGCGGCACGGTCGTCGAAGGACATCGCGCGCCAGGCGGGGGCGGCGGCGAGGGCCGCGTCGATGGCGTCGCGGGCGTCCTGCTGGGTGGCGTTGCGGAGGGTGCCGAGGACGGCCTTGTGGTTGTGCGGCTGTACGACCTGGAAGGCCTCACCGCCGCCGAGGCGCTTCTCCCCGCCGATGGTCATCGGCAGGTCGACCGGGTTCTCGGCCAGCTCCTTGAGCTTCACCTCCAGCCGGGCCCGCTCGGGCGAGCCGGGGGCGTAGCCGTGCACCGGCTCGTTGACGGGGGCGGGGACCTGGGTCACAGCGTCCATGAGATCCGTAACTCCTTGAACTTGAGCGGGTGTTCGGGCTCAGCCCTTGCTGATCATGCTGCGGGCGAAAAAGCGCAGATTGGCCGGCTTCTCCGCGAGCCGCCGCATGAAGTAGCCGTACCAGTCGGTGCCGTAGGCGGTGTAGACGCGCATGCGGTGGCCCTCGGCGGCCAGGCGCAGGTGTTCGTCGCCGCGGATGCCGTAGAGCATCTGGAACTCGTACTCGTCGGGCTTGCGGCCCGCCTGCCGGGCGAGTTCCTGGGCGATGGAGATCAGGCGCGGGTCGTGGGAGCCGACCATCGGGTATCCCTCGCCCTCCATGAGGATGCGCAGGGCCCGGACGTACGCCTTGTCGATCTCGTGCTTCTGCTGGTAGGCGACTTCCGCGGGCTCCTTGTACGCGCCTTTCACCAGCCGCACCCGGCTGCCCGCCGCGGCGAGCCGGCGGGCGTCGGCCTCGGTGCGGAAGAGATAGGCCTGGATCACACAGCCGGTCTGCGGGAAGTCCTGCCGCAGTTCCTCGTGGATGGCGAACATCGAGTCGAGGGTGGTGTGGTCCTCGGCGTCGAGCGTGACGGTCGTCCCGATGGCGGCGGCGGCCTCGACGACGGGCCGGACGTTCGCGAGCGCCAGCTCGTGTCCCCCGGGAAGCGCCTGGCCGAACATCGACAGCTTCACGGACATCTCGGCCCTGGTGCCCAGTTCGAGCGTCCCGAGCCGGTCGACGAGCGCGAGGTAGGCGTCCCGGGCGGCCTCCGCCTGCTCGGGCGTGGTGATGTCCTCGCCGACCACGTCCAGGGTCAGCTCCAGGCCCCGCGAGGTGAGCTCCTGGACGATCGGGACGATCTCGTCGACCGTCTCGCCGGGGATGAAGCGGTCGACCACCTGCTTGGTGACCGGGGCCGCCGAGATCAGGCGTCGCATCCGGTCGCTGCGCGACGCGGCAAGAATCACGGGACCCAGCACGGGGCACCTCCACAAACCAGCAGATAGAACCACCGTGAAACCTAAGGATCCCTCCGATCGTCGGCCATCGACAGCTGTCACGCATCCGTGCCGCAGATCTCAGACAGATGTATGAAGAGCCGCGGAATTGCGGGAGAATGCCCGGGTGACGTCCGATGCCGCAGCCTTCCACCGCGCAGGTGACTACCAGGAGCTGGTCGACGAGATCTCGGAACTCCTCGGCGTACCGGCGACCCTGGAGAACCGCGACTTCGAGCTCATCTCCTTCGGTGCGTACGACAGTGAGGGCGACCTCGACCCGTCGGCGCTGGACCCCGTGCGCACCCGCTCGATCCTGACCCGGCGTTCCACGGCCGCGGTCCGGACGTGGTTCGAGGGCTTCGGCATCACGCGGGCCTCCGCCCCGGTGCGGATTCCGCCGACCCCGGAGGCGGGGGTGTACCGGGGGCGGATCTGTCTTCCCGTACGCCACCGGGGCGTTGTCCTCGGCTACGTCTGGCTCCTGGACTCCGATCCCGGTCCGACCGACCGGCAGCTGGAGGCGGCCATGCGGGTGACGGCCCGTATCGGCGGGCTGCTCGCGGACGAGGCGCAGCACGGGGCCGACCTGAGCCGGGAGCTGCGGGCGGTGCTGACCGCCGAGCGCGGCTGGCAGGCCGACATGGCGGTGGCGGCCCTGCGCACGGCACTGGGCTCCCGCGGTGACGGCCCGTACGCCGTGGTGTGCGTCGCGCCGTGGCCGTCCGCCGACCCGGAGGACGCCCCGTCGGCCCGTACGGTCCCGCACGCGACGGCCTCGTGCACGGTGCCGTGGGGCGTCTCGGCCCAGTCGCTTGCCGTGCTGGTGCGGCTGCGGGCGACGGACACACTGACCCCGGCGAACGCGGCGGCGGTCCGGTTGCTGGAGCGAGCCCGGGGCGTGGGAGTGAGCGGCAGCGGTGAGACGCACGCGGCCGAGAACCAGGGCGGCGGGCCGGAGGGCGGCAGGGCGAACAGGGGCGGCAGCGACGACCGGCCGGCCCAGAGCGCGGCGCGGGACGCGGCGGCGGCCGGGATCGCCCCCGCGCGGGTGGGCCTCGCCGAGCTGGCCCCCGCCTGGCAGGAGGCGTCGGCCGCGGCCCGGGCCGCCCTCGCGGAACCCCGGCTCGGCCCCGTCGCGGAGTGGTCCCGCATCGGCCCGTACCGCCTGCTGACCTCACTCCCCCCGGAGACGGCCCACGACCCCGTCGTACGCCCCCTCCTCTCCCCCGCCCACCGCGAACTGGCCCGCACCGCCGAGACCTACCTCGACTGCGCCGGCCAGGCCGCCCGCACCGCCGCGGAACTGGGCATCCACCGCCAGACCCTCTACTACCGCCTCTCCCGCGTCGAACAGCTCACCGGCCTGGACCTGGACGACGGGGAGGACCGGCTGTTGTTGCACATGGCGCTGAAGGGAGCGCGGCTGTAGGTCGTGGTCGTCGGCCTCCATCCCCTCGCCGACCTCCGGGACGAACTGGGCCTCGGGCGGGAGGGGCGGGTCACGCGCGCGTGGCGGCCTCGATGACCTGGCGCAGGCCCTCGGTGAGGGTGTCCGCGTCGGGCGCGCTCTTGGGATCGAAGGCCCACTGGCCGATGAGCCCGGTCATCAGCGCCAGATAGAACCGGCCGAGGGTGTCGGCGGTCTCGTCCGTCACCTCCTCCTCCGGCACGCCCATGAGCATGGAGACCAGGCCACGCCCGCCCTCGCGCTGTGCGCGGACCAACTGGTCGCGCACCTCGGGCAGTTGGTCGCCCATACCCATGATCTCCAGACTGAGCCGCCACATCGAGCCGGGCCCCCGCATGGTGTCGACGATGTTGGCCCACACCTCCCGGAAGCGCTCCAGCGAGCCGGGAGCGGCGGTGAATCCATCGCCCCCCTCGAAGGACACGTCCTCCACCAGCGCGATGTACGCCTGCCCCAGCAGCGCGTCCTTCGACCCGTAGTGGTAGCCGATGGACGCCAGGTTCGTCCCCGACTCCTTGACGATGTCCCGCGCGGTCGTCCGCAGGAACCCCTTCTCCAGCAGGCAGCGCTTGGCGCCTTCGAGCAGATCCTCGCGATGTCCCATACGCCCAGCCTATCTAGACAAACGATTTATACAAGCGTCATAGACAAGCGTTTAAGACGCTCGTATAGTCACTGGCATGACGAACCCGACTCCCGCCGGCTCCCTGGCCGGCCGCCGCGAATGGACCGCACTCGGCGTCCTGATGCTTCCGCTGCTCCTGGTCTCCATGGACGTCTCCGTCCTCTACTTCGCCATCCCGGCGATCAGCGCGGACCTGGAACCGAGCGGCACCCAACAGCTGTGGATCTTCGACATCTACGCCTTCGTCCTGGCCGGCCTGCTGATGACGATGGGCTCCCTGGGCGACCGCATCGGCCGCCGCAGGCTGCTGCTGTTCGGCGCGGTGGCCTTCAGCGCGGCCTCCCTCGTGGCGGCGTACGCGCACAGCGCCGAGATGCTGATCGCGGCCCGCGCGGTGCTCGGCCTCGGCGGCGCGACCCTGATGCCGTCGACGATGGCGCTGATCCGCACGATGTTCACCGACTCCGGCCAACGCGCGAAAGCGATCGGCATCTGGTCGGGCATGATGACGGCCGGGATCGCCCTCGGCTCGGTGATGAGCGGCGTCCTGGTCCAGTACTTCTGGTGGGGCTCGGTCTTCCTGGTGAACCTGCCCGCGATGGCGCTGCTGCTGGTCCTCGGCCCGATCCTGCTGCCCGAGTCGAAGGACCCGGCCCCCGGCCGCTTCGACTGGCCGAGCGTCCCGCTGTCGATGGCGGCGGTACTGCCCGTCGTCTACGGCCTGAAGGAGATCCCCTCCGAGGGCTGGAACGTCCGTTACGTCGTCTCGGTCACCGTCGGCCTGCTCTTCACGGCCCTCTTCGTCCACCGCCAGCGCACGGCCGCGAACCCGATGATCTCCCCGGCCCTGTTCCGCGGCCGCGGCTTCGCCCCCGCGGTCGTCCTGAACCTGATCTCCGCGTTCGGCATGATGGGCTCGGCCGTCTTCACCACCCAGTACCTCCAGTCCGTGCTCGGCAAGAGCGCGCTGGAAGCCGCCCTGTGGGCGCTGTTGCCCTCGGTGCCGATCGGCATGGTGGCCCCGGTGACGACCTCACTGGTCCAGAAGGGCGTGAACCGCGCCCACGTGGTGACCGCCGGTTTCGCCATCTCCGCCTGCGGCTACGGCCTCCTCGCCTTCGCCGGTACCGACTCCCTGTGGCTGGTGCTGACCGCCTGCGCCGTGCTCGCCTCCGGGATCGTCATGGTCATCTCCCAGATGACGGATCTGGCCCTGGGCGCGGTCCAGCCGGAGCGGGCGGGCTCGGCGTCCTCCCTGCTGGAGACGGGCACCGAGTTCGGCGGCGCCCTCGGCATGGCGGTGCTCGGATCGATCGGTACGGCGGTCTACCGCCACGAGATGCCGGCGTCGGCGCCGGACGCGGCACGCGAGACGCTGGGCGGGGCGCTGGCGGTGGCCGACCGGGTGCCGGGGCTGGCGACGACGGCCAGGGAGGCGTTCACCAGCGGCATGCAGGGCGCGGCGATCGCGGGGGCGGTGCTGCTGGCACTGGCCGCGGGGCTGGCGGCGTTGACACTGCGAGGCGTCGAGGTGCGGAATGAGACGCAGGAGCCGGCGCCCGAGCCGGACAAGTCACTCGCATGAACATGAGGCTGGGCGGACCGAGAGTTCTCGGTCCGCCCAGCCTCATGTCGTGAAGCCGTGAGACGTCAGACCAGGTTCACCGCGCGGGCCGACGTCGCCCCGATCTCCTCGGCGACCTCGGTCAGCACCCCGGCGGGAACCGTGTCGTCGACGGTCAGGACCGCGAGCGCCTCGCCACCGGCGATCGCACGCGAGACCTGCATACCGGCGATGTTGATCCCGGCCTCGCCGAAGACCCGGCCCACCGTGCCGACGACACCGGGACGGTCCTCGTACTTGAGGACGACCATGTGGTCGGCGAGAGCGAGGTCCACGTCGTACTCGCCGACCGCGACGATCTTCTGGAGGTGCTTCGGCCCGGCCAGCGTGCCGGAGACCGACACCTCCTCGCCGCTGCCGAGCGTGCCGCGCACGGTGACGACATTGCGGTGGTCGGCCGACTCGGAGCTGGTCGTCAGCCGCACCTCGACACCGCGCTCCTGCGCGAACAGCGGGGCGTTGACGTACGACACGGTCTCGGCGACGACATCCTCGAAGACACCCTTGAGGGCGCTGAGCTCCAGCACCTTCACGTCGTGCTGGGTGATCTCGCCGTACACCTCGACGTCGAGGCGGACCGCGACCTCGCCGGCGAGCGCGGTGAAGATGCGGCCGAGGCGCTCGGCGAGCGGCAGGCCCGGCTTGACGTCCTCGGCGATGACACCGCCCTGGACGTTCACCGCGTCCGGCACCAGCTCACCGGCGAGCGCGAGGCGCACCGAGCGGGCGACGGCGATACCGGCCTTCTCCTGGGCCTCGTCGGTGGAGGCGCCGAGGTGCGGGGTGGCGACGACCTGGTCGAACTCGAACAGCGGGGAGTCCGTGCAGGGCTCCTTCGCGTACACGTCGAGACCGGCACCGGCGACCCGGCCCTCCTTGAGGGCGGAGTACAGCGCCTCCTCGTCGACGATCCCGCCGCGCGCGGCGTTGACGATGCGCACGCTCGGCTTGACCTTGCGCAGCGCCTCGTCGCCGATGAGGCCGACGGTCTCGGGGGTCTTGGGGAGGTGGACGGTGATGAAGTCGGAGACCTCGAGCAGCTCGTCGAGCGACAGCACCTTGACGCCCATCTGGGCGGCGCGGGCGGGCTGGATGTAGGGGTCGTAGGCGACGACCTTCATGCCGAACCCGGACATGCGCTGGGCGACCAGCGCGCCGATCCGGCCCAGACCCACGACGCCGAGGGTCTTCTCGGCGAGCTCCACGCCCGTGTACTTGCTGCGCTTCCACTCGCCGTTCTTCAGCGCGGCGTTGGCCTGCGGGATGTGGCGGGCGGTGGCGACCAGGAGACCGCAGGCGAGCTCGGCGGCGGTCACGATGTTCGAGGTGGGGGCGTTGACGACCATCACGCCGGCCTTGGTGGCGGCGGAGACGTCGACATTGTCCAGGCCGACGCCGGCTCGTGCGACGACCTTCAGCTTGTTGGCGGCGGCGATGGCCTCGGCGTCCACCTTGGTGGCGGAGCGGATCAGGATCGCGTCGACGTCGGCGATGGCGGGCAGCAGCTCAGCCCGGTCGGCGCCGTTGCATTGCCGGATCTCGAAGTCCGGTCCAAGCGCGTCCACGGTCGCGGGCGACAGCTCTTCAGCGATGAGTACGACAGGTTTCGAGCTCACGTGAGTCCTCACAAGTCCATTGCGTGCGGACGGCCGTCCCGACGGCCGCAGGCGGTGGAGGGTACTGGCCGCGTGGAAGACGCACGACGCTGTGGGCCTGACGCGTATGTTGTGCGCCAGTGTAGTGGCGCGGCGGAGGTCGTCTTGCGCCTCTGCGGAAGGATCACCCGTCCGTGATGCGACGGGTTGGACAACGGGGCCGGAGCTGTCCGCTCCGACCCCGTGGCCTGAGGCTTACGCCTCCTCGTCGACCCAGCTCATCAGCTTGCGGAGCTGCTTGCCGGTGGTCTCAAGCAGGTGCTCGGAGTCCTGCTGCTTGTACTCGTTGTACTTCTTCAGACCGCCGTGGTACTCGGCCATCCACTCACGGGCGAAGGTGCCGTCCTGGATCTCGGCGAGGATCTTCTTCATCTCGGCCTTGGTGGCGTCCGTGATGATCCGCGGGCCGGTGACGTAGTCGCCCCACTCGGCGGTCTCGGAGATGGACCAGCGCATCTTCTCCAGGCCGCCCTCGTACATGAGGTCGACGATGAGCTTCAGCTCGTGCAGGCACTCGAAGTACGCGATCTCCGGCTGGTAGCCGGCCTCGGTCAGCGTCTCGAAACCGGCCTTGACCAGCGCGGCCGTACCACCGCAGAGAACGGCCTGCTCACCGAACAGGTCGGTCTCGGTCTCCTCGGTGAAGGTCGTCTTGATGACGCCGGCGCGGGTGCCGCCGATGCCCTTGGCGTACGACAGCGCGAGCGCGAAGGCGTTGCCCGACGCGTCCTGCTCGACGGCCGCGATACACGGAACGCCGCGGCCCTCCTCGTACTGCCGGCGGACCAGGTGGCCCGGGCCCTTGGGGGCGACCATGCAGACGTCGACGCCCGCCGGGGGCTTGATGAAGTCGAAGCGGATGTTCAGGCCGTGGCCGAAGAACAGCGCGTCCCCGTCGTTCAGGTTGTCCTTGATGGACTCCTCGTAGACCTGGGCCTGGATCGGGTCCGGCACCAGGATCATGATCACGTCGGCCTCGGCGGCGGCCTCGGACGGCGTCACCACGCGCAGGCCCTGCTCCTCGGCCTTGGCCTTGGACTTGGAGCCCTCGTGCAGACCGACACGCACGTCGACACCCGAGTCACGGAGCGACAGCGCGTGGGCGTGGCCCTGGCTGCCGTAACCGATGACCGCGACCTTGCGGCCCTGGATGATGGACAGGTCGGCGTCGGCGTCGTAGAACAGCTCGGCCACTTTGGGTTCTCTCCTTGGTGTGCAGGTGTTGCGCCCCACCGTATGACGGCGGACTGGGATGAAGTTTCGGGGTCTCGGTATACGGGCGGCCGGGGCCGCCCGTACACCTGCGTCACGCGCTGCGGTCGAGTGCGCGCAGCGAGCGGTCCGTGATCGAGCGGGCGCCGCGGCCGATCGCGATGGTGCCGGACTGGACGAGCTCCTTGATGCCGAAGGGCTCCAGCATCTTCAGCATCGCGGACAGCTTCTCGCCGCTGCCGGTGGCCTCGATGGTGACGGCCTCCGGGGAGACGTCGACGGTCTTGGCGCGGAACAGCTGGACGATCTCCACGATCTGGGAGCGCGTCTCGTTGTCGGCGCGCACCTTCACCAGAACGAGTTCGCGCTGAACGGCCGAGCCGGGTTCCAGCTCGACGATCTTCAGCACGTTGACGAGCTTGTTGAGCTGCTTGGTCACCTGCTCCAGCGGCAGCGCCTCGACCACCGTCACCACGATGGTGATCCGGGAGATCTCGGGGTGCTCGGTGACACCGACCGCGAGCGAGTCGATGTTGAAGCCGCGGCGCGAGAAGAGGGCGGCGATCCGGGCCAGGATGCCCGGGGTGTTCTCCACCAGGACGGAGAGCGTGTGCTTGGACATGATCTGCTTCCTTTACGGCTCTCAGTCGTCTTCGTTGTCGCCGAAGTCGGGGCGGACGTCCCGGGCGGCCATGATCTCGTCGTTGGAGGTGCCGGCGGCGACCATCGGCCACACCATCGCGTCCTCGTGGACGATGAAGTCGACGACGACGGGGCGGTCGTTGATGGAGTTGGCCTCCGCGATGACCTTGTCCAGGTCCTCCGGGCGCTCACAGCGCAGACCCACGCAGCCCATCGCCTCGGACAGCTTCACGAAGTCCGGCACGCGCGTGCCCTTGGCGTCCGGGTTGATGTCCTCGGGGCCGCTGTGCAGCACGGTGTTGGAGTAGCGCTGGTTGTAGAAGAGGGTCTGCCACTGGCGGACCATCCCGAGGGCGCCGTTGTTGATGATGGCGACCTTGATCGGGATGTTGTTCAGGGCGCAGGTGGTCAGTTCCTGGTTGGTCATCTGGAAGCAGCCGTCGCCGTCGATCGCCCAGACCGTGTTGCCCGGCATGCCGGCCTTGGCGCCCATGGCGGCCGGGACCGCGTAGCCCATGGTTCCGGCGCCGCCGGAGTTCAGCCAGGTCGCGGGCTTCTCGTACTGGATGAAGTGCGCGGCCCACATCTGGTGCTGGCCGACGCCTGCCGCGAAGATCGTGCCCTCGGGGGCGAGCTGTCCGATCCGCTCGATGACCTGCTGCGGGGAGAGCGAGCCGTCGGCGGGCAGGTCGTAGCCCAGCGGGTAGGTCTCGCGCCAGCGGGACAGGTCCTTCCACCAGGCGCTGTAGTCGCCCTTGTGGCCCTCGCTGTGCTCCTTCTGGACGGCCTGGACCAGGTCGGCGATGACCTCGCGGGCGTCACCGACGATCGGCACGTCGGCGACGCGGTTCTTGCCGATCTCGGCCGGGTCGATGTCGGCGTGGACGATCTTGGCGTGCGGGGCGAAGCTGTCCAGCTTGCCGGTGACGCGGTCGTCGAAACGGGTACCGAGGGCGACGATCAGGTCGGCCTTCTGCAGCGCGGTGACGGCGGTGACCGCACCGTGCATGCCCGGCATTCCCACGTGCAGCGGGTGGCTGTCGGGGAATGCGCCGAGCCCCATCAGGGTGGTGGTGACGGGGGCTCCGGTGAGCTCCGCGAGGACCTTCAGCTCGGCGGTGGCGCCGGCCTTGATGACACCGCCGCCGACGTAGAGGACGGGCCGCTTGGCCTGGGTGATCAGCTTGGCGCCCTCGCGGATCTGCTTGGCGTGCGGCTTGGTCACCGGGCGGTAGCCGGGCAGGTCCATGACGGGCGGCCAGGAGAAGGTGGTCTTCGTCTGGAGGATGTCCTTGGGGATGTCGACCAGGACCGGGCCGGGGCGGCCGGTGGACGCGATGTGGAACGCCTGCGCGATCACCCGGGGGATGTCCTCGGCCTTGGTGACCAGGAAGCTGTGCTTGGTGATCGGCATGGTGATGCCGACGATGTCCGCCTCCTGGAAGGCGTCCGTGCCGATCGCCGAGGACACCACCTGGCCAGTGATCGCGACCAGCGGCACGGAGTCCATCTGCGCGTCGGCGATCGGCGTGACCAGGTTCGTCGCGCCCGGCCCCGAGGTCGCCATGCAGACACCGACCTTGCCTGTCGCCTGCGCGTAGCCGGTGGCCGCGTGGCCGGCGCCCTGCTCGTGGCGGACCAGGATGTGGCGCACCTTGGTGGAGTCCATCAGCGGGTCGTACGCCGGGAGGATCGTGCCACCGGGGATGCCGAATACGGTCTCGGCGCCGACCTCCTCGAGAGAGCGGATGAGGGACTGCGCGCCCGTGACGTGCTCGGGGGCGGACTGCTGTCCTCCGGATCGGGGCCGCGGCTGCGGATGGGCCCCGGTGGCCTGCTCGGTCATCGTCATTCTCTTCTCGATGCTGAGGGTGTGAAGCTGAGGTGGGGAGGCTGGGCAACAAAAAACCCCTCGTGCCAGAAGGCAAGCGAGGGGAGCGCGCCGGGTGGGGATCGCTGAGCGGTCTGTGGCTCAGCGTCAGCCGACGCGCTTTCCAAGTACGAGAATTCGGGTGCGCATGAGACTGACCCTCCCCCCGGCACGCACCCGGTGTCAAGTGGGTGGGACGGGAGTCTCATTATGTGAGCGGAGGGCCGTCCCACCACCGAGTACGGCGGACACGCTCCCGGTGTACACCCCCGCCCCGCCGCCGGCGAACGCGGGCTCCGCGGGGCCGTGCGGCACCGGATAGTGCCCCGAGGCCAGCGCCCTGCGCAGCCGGTACTCGTCCAGCGGACCCGAGAACGCCATGCCCTGCCCGTGGGTGCAGCCCATCGCGCGCAGGGCGACGACCTGTTCGGGAAGGTCCACCCCGTCGGCCACGGACTGCAGCCCGAGGTCTCCGGCGATCCTGAGCAGCCCACTGGTGATCTTGTGCAGTCTGGCGGACTCCACGACGCCCTCGACCAGACTGCGGTCGAGCTTGAGCATGTCCACGGGGAGCTTGCGCAGCGCGGTGATCGCCGCGTAGCCACTGCCGAAGCCGTCCAGGGAGATCCGGACGCCGACGCGCCGGATCGCGGTCAGCCGGCGCTCCAGTTCGTCCAGCGAGACCCGGGGGTCGGCGTCGGAGAGCTCGATGACCAGGGAGCCGGACGGCAGCCCGTGCCGGGTCAGCAGCGCCTCGACCGAGCCCAGGGGCAGGGAGCGGTCCAGCAGCCGCTGGGCGCTCATCCGGACCGCCACGGGCACGGTGAGTCCGGCCGCGGCCCGCTCGGCGGCCTTTTCCACGGCCTCCTCCAGGATCCAGCGGCCCAGCTCCTGCGTCCTGTCGCTGTCCTCGGCCACCCGCAAGAACTCGGCGGGCGTGAACAGCACTCCCTGGGAGGAGCGCCAGCGCGCCTGGGCGGAGACCGACGTGATCCGGCCGTCCTCCAGGCAGACGACGGGCTGGTGCAGCAGGGCGAACTCGCCGTCGTGCAGTGCGGCACGCAGGCGCGTGGCCAGCTCCGCCTTGCGTACGACGTCCTGCTGCATCTGGGGCGCGTACAGCTCGACGCGGCCCTTGCCGCCCGCCTTGGCGCGGTACATCGCGAGGTCCGCGTTGCGCAGGATCTCGCCCGCTCCGAGGCCGGGCTCGGCGAAGGCGACACCGATGGAGGCGGCGACCCGGACATCGTTGCCGTCGATGAGGTACGGCTGCGAGAGCGTGACCCTGAGGCGGTCGGCGAGCTCCAGGATGTTGCCCTCGCGGGCGGTGCGGTCGCGGGTGCCGTCCCCGACGATCAGCGCGGCGAACTCGTCCCCGCCGAGCCGGGCGGCGGTGTCCCCGTACCGGACCGCGTCCTGCAGTCTGCGGGCGGCCTGGACGAGCAGCTCGTCCCCGGCCTGGTGCCCGATCGTGTCGTTGACGGCCTTGAAGCCGTCCAGGTCGATGAAGAGGACGGCCGTGCCGCGGTCGGAGGAACGGCGGCCGGACAGGGCCTGCTGGACGCGCCGGGTGAACAGGGCCCGGTTGGGCAGGTCGGTCAGCGGGTCGTGCTCGGCGTTGTGCTGGAGCTGCGCCTGGAGGCGCACTCTTTCGGTCACGTCCCGGCTGTTGAAGATGAGACCGCCGTGGTGACGGTTGACGGTGGACTCGACGTTGAGCCAGCCGCCGTCCCCGGACCGGAAGCGGCACTCGATGCGGGTGGTGGGTTCTTCGAGCGGGTTGGCGGCGAGGAAGCGGCGCACCTCGTGCACCACGCACCCCAGGTCCTCCGGGTGGATGAGACCGGCCAGTTCCGTGCCCACGAGTTCCTCGGCGGGGCGTCCGTAGACTCCGGCCGCGGCCGGGGAGACGTACCGGAGGATGCCGTTGGGCGCGGCGATCATGATGACGTCGCTGGAGCCCTGCACCAGGGAGCGGAAGTGGTTCTCCTTCTGCGCGAGTTCCTGGGTGAGAGTGATGTTGTCGAGCAGCATGATGCCCTGGCGCACCACGAGGGCGAGGACGACGGTACCGCCGGTGAGCAGTACCACTCGGTCCACGCTGCGGCCGTTGAGGACGTTGTAGAGGATCCCCAGCGTGCAGACGGCGGCGGCGAGATACGGGGTGAGGGCGGCCAGCGACCCGGTGATGGGCCGGGTGGCCGGATACCGACCGTGGTCACCGCCCTGCGCTCCCTGCGCGGACGGGTGGTGCTGGATCCCGAACCGCTGCCTGGGCAGGTGTTCGCGCACCACGCGCGTGTGCCCGGCGGGTCGCTTCGGCTCGCCCTCCGGGCGCCGGGGTGCGGCCCAGGGGGCGTAGGCGAGGAGCAGGGAGCCGGCGAACCAGCCGGCGTCCAGCAGCTGGCCGGAGCGGTAGCTGTTGTGCAGCAGCGGCGAGGTGAACAGGGCGTCGCACATCACGGTCAGGGCGAGCGCGCCGATCGCGGTGTTCACCGCGGTGCGGTTGACCGCCGAGCGCCGGAAGTGCAGTGCGAGGACCATGCTGACGAGGGCGATGTCCAGCAGCGGGTACGCCAGGGACAGCGCGGTGTGCGCGACGCTCGGCCCCTCGGACTTCGCCGCTTGGGCGAGGGCGAGGCTCCACGAGAGCGTGAGCAGCGAGCCGCCGATCAGCCAGGCGTCCAGGCCGAGGCAGACCCAGCCCGCCTTCGTCACCGGCCGCTTGGCGAGGACCAGCAGACCCACGATCGCGGGCGGCGCGAAGCAGAGGAAGAACAGGTCGGCGTAGCTGGGATCGGGCACGGCCCGGCCCAGGACGACCTCGTACCACCCCCAGATGAGGTTGCCGAGCGACGCCATCGTCGAGGAGAGCCCGAAGAGCAGCCAGGCGGGTCGAAAGCGGACCCGGGGGTTGCGGGCGTAGACGAAGCACGACACGGCGGCGATGGCCGCCGCGGCGCTCAGCCCGAAGTCGCCCATGATCAGGGCCGCTTCGGGCGAACCCCAGTCGAACGCGGAACCGATGGCGTACCCCGCGCACACCAGGGCGAGGAGGAGTTGGTGGACCAGGCTCGAGCCGCCACGGGCGGCCGGCGGCCGGGAGGGCAGCGCCCCCCTTGCGGGCCGGGCCCGCAGCGCTCCGTCGAGAGTGGTCGTGGGAGACGGGGGCGAGCTCACCGGGCCCTCCCGGTCCGCGCAGCTCCGGGGTCCCGGGGGTCCGGGTGCGCCGGGTGCGCATGCCTCCTGCGGCTGTTGTGCCTGCGGTGATGAGAACTGTGGTGACCGCCGTGACCGGCGTGGTGGCCGCGTCTGCGCGCGGCTGTGTGCCAGGGTCGGAGCCGGCAGCCCCGCCGCGTCGGATCGTTGGTCCATAGGCCGTGCATCGCCCGTCGCCCCCCTCACAGTCTGCAATGTCCATCCCCGGCGCCGAACGATGCGCGGCGCAGCCCCTGTCGGGACGATACACCAGTCTCGTCACTCAGGGACATAGTTCCTCTACGCTCCGTGACGACCAGCGGCGATGTGAGTACGGACCGCGTCCGAAAGGTTGCGGAGGGTACCGGAAACGGATTACACGCCTGTTGCGCGCCCGCGCCCGACAGCGCGCTGCGTACGCGTCACGCGCCGCCTGATCCCGTCGTAAGGATCACGTTGCGCAGGGGCTCCTGGTTCACATAACGGTTCAACTGGTCCACCAACAGGCGCTTGGCGCGCGGCAGGAACGCGGAGGTGGGTCCTCCGACATGGGGACTGACGAGTACGCCCGGCGCCTGCCACAAGGGGTGTCCCGGGGGCAGCGGCTCGGGGTCGGTGACGTCCAGGGCGGCGGTGACGCGGCCGGTCTCCAGCTCGGCGAGCAGCGCCTTGGTGTCGACGACGGCGCCGCGGGCGACGTTCACGAGGAGCGCGCCGTCCTTCATACGGGCAAGGAACTGGGCGTCGACCAGGTGACGCGTGGTCTCGTCGAGGGGCGTGGACAGGATGACGACGTCCGCCTCTGGCAGCAGGGCGGGCAGTTCGGCGAGCGGATGCACAGGGCCGCGCTCCGTGGTGCGCGCGGAGCGCGCGACGCGCGCCACCCGCGCGACCTCGAACGGCACGAGCCGGTCCTCGATGGCGGAGCCGATCGAGCCGTAGCCGACGATGAGGACGGTCTTGTCGGCGAGCGCGGGCCGGAAAGCGCCCTGCCAGGACTCCTGTTGCTGGGCGCGGACGAACTCGGGGATGCCGCGCAGCGAGGCGAGGGTCAGGGTGAGAGCCAGCTCCGCGGTGCTGGCCTCGTGCACACCACGCGCGTTGCACAGCGGCACGCCCGGCACGATGTCGGACAGCCGGGCCAGGACGTCGTCGATCCCGGCCGTGAGCGTCTGCACGAGCCGGAGGTTGGTCATGTACGGCAGCGGCCGGATTTTCACCGACTGTCGCTTCATGTAGGGCACGACGTAGACAGCGCAGTTCGCGGGGTCCCCCGGGAAGTCCTGTCCGCCGTCGTCACCCCCGTCCCAGAAGAGGTAGTGGGGCCCTTCCGGGAGCCCTGCGATCTCGTCCGGCGGGATGGGGAGCCACACGTCAGCAGTCATGCCAGGAGGCTATGTCAGGCGTCCGGGGGCCCAGAGGTTAGGTTGGGGGCCGGAAGAGGGAGGGTCACGAGCAGGTGGAGCGCAGGACGATCGGCGCGGCGGCGCTCGCGGTGGGAGCCGTCGGACTCGGATGCATGCCGATGAGCTGGGCCTACAGCGGGTCGCGGCAGTGGGGTGACGAGTCGGTCAGGGCCGTGCACCGGGCGCTCGATCTGGGCTCGACGCTGCTGGACACGGCCGACATGTACGGCCCGTTCACCAACGAGCTGTTGCTGGGGCGGCTGTTGAAGGAACGGCGCGGGGACGCGTTCGTGTCCACCAAGGTCGGCCTGCTGGTGGGCGAGCAGCACATCGTGGCCAACGGCCGCCCGGGCTATGTGAGAAGAGCGTGCGACGCGTCGCTGCGGCGGCTCCAGACCGATGTGATCGACCTCTACCAGCTGCACCGCGAGGACCCCGAGGTTCCGGTCGAGGAGACCTGGGGCGCGATGGCGGAGCTCGTACAGGCCGGAAAAGTACGGTCGTTGGGGCTGTGCGCGATGGGGGCGCGGGGTGGTCGCCGCTCCGGAACCCGGCTGTACGACGCGACGATCCGGCAGTTGCGGCGGGTCCAGCAGGTCTTCCCGGTGAGCGCGGTGGAGGCGGAGCTGTCGGTGTGGTCGCCGGAGGCTCTGGAGACGCTGGTGCCCTGGTGCGCGGCACGCGGGATCGGCTTCCTCGCGGCGATGCCCCTCGGCAACGGCTTCTTGACCGGCACCCTCACCCCGGGCGAGGGCTTCGAACCGGACGACGTCCGCGCCCGCCACCCCCGCTTCACCGCCGAGATGATGGCCGCGAACCAGCCCATCGTCTCCGGCCTGCGCCGCATCGCGGCCCGCCACGGAGAGTCCGTCACCCCGGCTCAGGTGGCACTGGCGTGGGTACTGGCACAGGGCGACCACGTGGTCCCGGTGCCGGGCACCAAGCGGGAGCGATGGGCGACGGAGAACGCGGCGGCGGCCGCCCTGCGGCTGACGGCCCAGGACCTCACGGAGGTGGCGACACTGCCGCCGGCACAGGGGTCGTGGGACTAGCGGTCCGCGCACTGCGCGGGGCTGCTGTGCTGGGGGTGGGTGGTCAGGGGACCCGCTTACGGCACACGGGCCGCCGGTCGGCAGCCCCGTCCACAGGGACCAGGCACGCAGACCAGCGAACCTGCCGCCACGCGCGGAACGCGGAACCAACGGGCCCACCCACCGCACACACGCCGCCGACCAGCAGACCACCCGCAGCGGTCGGGCCGGCCCCGGCGAACCCACCCACAGCACTCGCGGCGTCGACCAGCGGACCCACCCACAACCCCCCGGCCGCGGCACACGTCACAAGCCTGGTGAGAAACCGGTGCGCGCATCGGGTCCGGGAGATCGGGAACCTGGGAGGGGCGAGCGGTGTATGACAGGTAGAACCCGCCGCTTCGAAGGGACCATGATCGTGCATCGTCGAGCTGTGACGGCCGTGCTGGCCGCGACCACGCTCCTGCTGACGGCCGGCTGCTCCTCCGACGGCGGAGGAGGCGGCGGCGTCCTGCCGGACGGCGCGAACAGCGCCTCAGCGAGCGGTACGGGCGCGGGGTCCTCCCCCACCCGGCAGGCCGCGGAGGCGACCCCGCCGGCGAAGGGCTCGGTGAAGGTGGTGCGCACGGTCGCCGAGGGCCTCAAGACCCCCTGGGGCCTCGCCCCCCTCCCGGACGGCGACCTGCTCGTCTCTTCCCGGGACGAGGGCACGATCATCCGGGTCGACGGACAGTCGGGCAAGAAGACGGAACTGGGCCGGGTCTCCGGGGTCTCCGCGGCCGGCGAGGGGGGCCTCCTCGGCATCGCCCTGTCCCCGGACTACGCCTCGGACCACATGGTCTACGCCTACTTCACCTCCGACTCGGACAACCGCGTCGTCAGGATGGTGTACGACGAGCAGAAGTCGTCCGGCGAGCAGCTGGGCGCCCCCGACACCATCTTCAAGGGCATCCCGAAGGGCTTCATCCACAACGGCGGCCGGATCGCGTTCGGCCCGGACGGCATGCTGTACGCGGGCACCGGCGAGAGCGGCAACACCGGTCTGGCCCAGGACCGCAAGTCCCTGGGCGGCAAGATCCTGCGTCTGACCCCGGAGGGCGACCCGGCCCCGGGCAACCCGCTCCCCGACTCCCCCGTGTATTCGTACGGCCACCGCAATGTGCAGGGCCTCGCCTGGGACTCCAAACAGCGGCTGTTCGCCTCGGAGTTCGGCCAGGACACCTGGGACGAGCTGAACGCGATCAAGCCGGGCGACAACTACGGCTGGCCCACGGCCGAGGGCAAGTCGGACGACAAGCAGTTCCACAACCCGATAGCGCAGTGGCACACCGACGACGCCTCCCCCAGCGGTGTCGCCTACGCCGAGGGGTCCATCTGGATGGCCGGCCTGAAGGGCCAGCGTCTGTGGCGCATCCCGTTGAAGGGCACGGCGGCCTCGGCCGACCCGCAGTCGTTCCTGAACGGTGAGTACGGCCGGCTGCGCACGGTGGTCTCAGCCGGCGGGGACAAGCTGTGGCTCGTCACCAGCAACACCGACGGTCGCGGCAGCCCGAAGTCGGGGGACGACAAGATCCTGGAGATACAGGTCAGCTAGCCGGACGCTCGTCCAAGTCCTCGCCCACGTCTTCGTTCGAGTCCTCGTCCGGCTTGGGCCTGCGGACGACGACCTTCCCGGACGTGAGATCTATCGGTCCGCGTCCGGGGTCGCCGTCGCCGACGTCCTCGCGGGTCAGCTCCAGCCGCTTCTGCTCGTCGTGGGTGTGCTTGCGGCCGGGCGCGAACAGTTCCTCGAACATGTTGAACATGCAGCCTCCCCTGCCGGTCTCCTACACCGTACGCCTCACTGTGTGATCGGCGCGTGGAGAGCCGCCGCCGGGAACAGTCCCAGCCGGTGCGCCACCGCCGCCGCTTCGCCCCGTCCGGAGACGCCGAGCTTGGCGAGGATGTTGGACACGTGGACGCTGGCCGTCTTCGGGGAGATGAAGAGTTCCTCGGCGATCTGGCGGTTGGTGCGGCCGAGGGTGACCAGCCTCAGGACGTCGCGTTCGCGGCCGGTGAGGCCGAGGGAGCGGACCGGGTCGGTCCGGTCGAGCGCCGGGACCGCGGTCAGGGCGAGGCGGGCGCGCTGGGCGAGCAGCGTGACCGCGTCGGCGAGGGGCCGGGCGCCGAGGTGCTCGGCGGCGGCATGGGCCAGGCGCAGGAGTTCGGTGGCCCGGTCGCGTTCGGGCTGCTCGGCGCCGCCGGGTGCGGACAGGAGGGCCTGGGCGAGCCGGTGGCGGACGCGGGCGAGGGCGTAGGGGCGCTCCAGGGGCTCGACGGCGGTGACGGCCTCGCACCAGTGGTCCGGAGTGTCGGCGCCCTCGGCGCGCAGCAGTTCGGCGCGCAGCCAGCGTTCGTGGGCCAGCCAGACGGGCGCGTTGGTGGCGAGGGGCCTGGCGGCTTCCCTGACGCGGTCGAGGATCTTCGTGCGGCCCGGTTCGGCGACGGGCAGGCCGAGGCTGTCGGCCTCCATGGCGGCGGCGGTGAGCAGGAGGGGCCAGGCGTAGCGCTGGGTGCCGGGCGGGAAGCCGGAGTCCAGGACGCGTTCGAGCTCGGCGCGGGCGTCCAGGAGACGGCCTTCGCCGGCGGCGACACCGATGGTGATGTCGGCGAGGGGGAGTTCATGCTGGGGGGCCTGGTCGTGGGAGCCGAAGTAGCGGCGTGCAGAGGCCAGTTGACGTGCGGCTTCGGTCAGTTCGCCGCGGGCGAGCGAGAGCGCCGCCCGGTTCACGGCGTGGAAGCCGCGGGGCTTGGCACTCTGGCCGACACGCTCGGCCTGGGAGGCGGCTTCCGCGGCCCGGTCCCAGTGGCCCAGGGAGTAGAGGGACTCTGCGAGGTTCCCCCAGATCCAGGCCTCCTTGTCGGAGAGGCCGTGCCGTCGTGCGTGGGTCAGCCCTTCCTGGAGGACCTCCACGGCTTCCCGGGAGCGGCCGATGCTTTCGAGGGAGGAGGGCAGGTTGACGTAGGCGCGGCTGGCGACGCTGGGGATGCCGTCGTCGAGGGTCCTGCGCAGGACGTCGAACATCTCGTCGAGGCCGGTCTCGACGCTGCCGGACTCCACCACCAGGCCGGCGAGGGTGAGGCGCGCGTTCATCTCGATCTCGCGGGCGCCGACCATGCGTGCGTAGTCCACCGCGCGTTCGGCGGCCGAGAAGGCCTCCGGGCCGGGGACGTGCACATGGGACCAGTTGGCGACGGTGGACAGGACCTCCGCGTGCACCTCCGACGGCGGCAGGCCGCGGACCAGGTCCTCGGCGGTGGCCAGTTCCGCCCAGCCGTCACCGCGGGCCAGCCCCTGGACGAGATGGGAGCGCTGGACCCAGAACCAGGCCGCTCGCAGAGGGTCCCCGTCGTCCTCCAGGAGGTGCAGCGCCCGCTTGGTGATCTTCAGGGCGCGTTCGCGTTCGCCGCCCAGGCGCCCGGCGACGGCGGCCTCCGCCATGAGGTCGAGGTAGCGCAACGGGGTGGTGGCCGGGTCGCAGCCGCAGGGCGGGTAGACCTCGGTGTAGTCGACGGGGCGCAGGGCGGCCCGGACGTTCTCGGGGGCGGTGTCCCACAGCTCCATCGCGCGTTCCAGGAGCCGGAGTTGTTCGGAGTAGGCATGCCTGCGACGGGCGGTGACGGAGGCGTCCAGGACGGCGGGCAGCGCCTTGGCGGCGTCGTGGGCGTGGTACCAGTAGCTGGCCAGGCGCATGACCCGCTCGTCGGCGGGGACGAGCGTGGGGTCGGCCTCCAGGGCTTCGGCGTAGCGACGGTTGAGGCGGGAGCGTTCGCCGGGCAGCAGGTCGTCGGCGACGGCCTCGCGGACCAGGGAGTGCCGGAAGCGGTAGCCGTCGCCCTCGGGTGCCGGGAGGAGGATGTTGGCGTTCACGGCGGCCCGCAGCGCCTCGATGAGATCGTCCTCGGCGAGCCCGGTGACCGCGGCGAGCAGCCGGTACTCCACGGTGGAGCCGCCTTCGGCGACAACCCGGGCGACCCGCTGGGTGCGTTCGGGCAGGCCCTCGACGCGGACCAGGAGCAGATCGCGCAGGGAGTCGGTGAGGCCGGTGCCGCAGCCCTCGGTGACGCAGACGGCGAGTTCCTCGACGAAGAAGGCGTTGCCGTCGGAGCGTTCGAAGATTTCGTCGATCTGGGCGGGGTTCGGTTCGCCGGCGAGGATCCCGGCTATCTGGCGGCCCACCTCGTCCCGGTTGAAGCGGCCGAGTTCGATGCGGCGGACCGTGCGCAGGCGGTCGAGTTCGGCAAGCAGGGGGCGCAGCGGGTGGCGGCGGTGGATGTCGTCGGCGCGGTAGGTGGCGAGGACGACCAGGCGGCCTGTGCGTAGGGTGCGGAACAGGTAGGCCAGGAGGTGACGGGTGGAGGCGTCGGCCCAGTGCAGGTCCTCCAGGGCGACGACGACGGTGCGCTCGGCGGCGACGCGTTCCAGGAGGCGGGCGGTGAGTTCGAAGAGCCGGGCCAGGCTCTCCTCGTCGTGGCGGCCGGGGCCCCGGGCGGGGATCGCCTCGCCGACCTCGGGCAGCAGCCTGGCCAGTTCCTCCTCCTGGCCCGCGGCCGCGGCGGCCAGTTCGTCGGGCAGGGCGCGGCGCAGGGCGCGCAGGGCGGTGGAGAAGGGTGCGAAGGGCAGGCCGTCGGCGCCGATCTCCACGCAGCCGCCGAGGGCGACGACCGCGCCCTGCCGGCAGGCGGCGGTGGCGAACTCCTCGACGAGCCGGGTCTTGCCGACACCGGCCTCGCCGCCGAGCAGCAACGCCTGCGGCTCTCCCGCGGCGGCGCGGGAGAGCGCTTCGTTCAGGCTGTTCAGCTCTTCGATACGGCCGACGAACACGGGACTGACGGACCTGGTCTCCACAGGCCCGAGCATGGCACGCGGGTCCGACGGCACGTCACTTGTTTTCGGGGCGGGCCCGGTTTCCCGGCCGGCCCCGGTTGCCGGGAGGACGGCCGCCGTGGTGACCGCGGGGACGGGCAGAGCCGTACGGCCGTCCTCCCTCCCCCCGGCGCTCACGCCGTGCGGAGGAACCGGTGCCGCCGGGGGCGGCCCGTATGCGAATCGGTCTCCGCACTGCGTTCGGCGGCTTCACGACGGGCGGCGCGGCGGCCGCGCAGGGTCTCGCGGACGAGCCGCTCGTGCTCGGCCTGGCGGATGAGTTCGGCGGAGCGGTACCGGGAGAGTTCGTACTCGGCATACATGGCGTGGTCCTCTTCGGAGTCGGTTTCGGGCTTCGCTTTCTGCGATGCCTCTACCTTCGTCTCCGAGGGGGGTCCGCCACATCGGGAGAGTTCCGCATCTTCGGGGGCGCCGGGGGCCTTAGACGCGAGGGAGGGGCCTCAGGAGCTCCGTAAGGTACCTACGGCTGCCCTAAGACCCCTCGTGACCTGCGGTTGTTCAGCTCGTGGAGGGCAGGTCCAGCAGGAAGCCGGTGTACTTGAGGACGGCCAGGAGCAGGCCGACGACCCCGAGCGCGACACCGCCCCAGGCGACGGACTTGATCCACACGGCCTGCGGCTTGCCGGGGGCACCGAAGGCGGGCCGGGCCAGCACTCCGACGCCGACGACCAGGGCGACCAGCGCGAAGAGGCCGCCCCACAGCGCGGTGGTCTGCCAGGCGTCGCCGTAGACCTCCTTGACCTGCTTGGCGACGCTCGCGGTGGACGAGGTCTGCAGCTGGCCGACGAGGGTCTCGCGGGCGGCGGCCACGGTGCCGATCCAGCTGCCGGTGAGCGAGACCAGACCGAGCGCGGCGGAGACGACGGCGCCCGCGCCCTGGCCGACGCCGGTGGGGCCCTCCTCCCGGGCGGCCCCGAGCAGGTCGTCCTCGTCGTCGATGTCGTCGGCGACATCTTCGTCGGCGGCGTTCTCGTCCGCGGTGGTGTCCTCGGCCGTGGTGTCCTCGGCCTCCGTCACCTCGTCGGTCTTGGCGACGCTCACCTTCTGCTCGTCGGTCGTGGTCTCGGCGCCCGTGTCGGCGCCGGTTTCGTCAGCTGTCTTCGTTCCCATGTCGGGCACCGTACGGATCCTGTCTGAGAGGTTTCTTAATGATCGTTCCGGACTGCACGCGTACGTGCCTCACGCCACTCGGGGGCGAGAATCGACCACACCTCGAGGTCGTGGCGTACGCCACCATAGGGGTGCGCCTGACGGCGGACTCCGTCGCGGGTCATTCCCAGGCGCCGGGCGACGTTGATGCTGGCCGTGTTTCCGGACGCGGCGACCCATTCGATCCGGTGGATTCCGCGTTCCTCGACCACCCAGTCGATCAGCACCCGCATGGCCCGGGTGATCAGTCCGCGACCGGTCGCGGCGGGCTCCAGCCAGCAGCCGACCTCGCAGTTGCCCTGCTCGGCGTCGAGGTTCAGGGTCAGGACTCCGCCGACGAGCTTTCCGTCCAGCCAGATGCCGTGGTAGCCGCCGGTGTCATCGGCGCGCATCCGGGCGTAGCGCTGGAGCGTCTCGCGCGCGGAGGCCACGTCGACGGCCTGGGAGCCGAAGGGGATGAACTGCCCGATGAACTCGCGGCCCCGCTCCAGGTTGGCCAGGAACTGCTCCGCGTGCCACGGCTCAAGCGGCCGCAGTTCGGCCCCGTCATCACCCAGCGATATCGCGTACATCCCCGTCCCGCTCCCTCTCCAGCTCCTCCACGACCTCGTCCAGCCTTTCATGGGCGGCGCGGCACTCGGGCGGTTCGATGCTGATGCGGGGCATCCGGCGGTCCAGCCAGCCCGGCAGCCACCAGTTGGCGCCGCCGAGCAGGTGCATGAGGGCGGGCACCAGCAAGGTGCGCAGGACGAAGGCGTCGAGGGCCACGGCGGCGGCGAGCGCGATGCCGAACATGGCGATTACGCGGTCGCCGCTGAGGACGAAGGCGAGGAAGACGGAGATCATGATGACCGCCGCGGAGTTGATCACCTGGCTGGTCTCGGCGAGGCCGACGCGGACGGCCCGCCGGTTGTCACCGGTCTCCAGCCACTCCTCGTACATCCGGCTGACCAGGAACACCTGGTAGTCCATCGAGAGCCCGAAGAGGACAGAGACCATGATCACGGGCAGGAAGGGTTCGATGGGCCCGGCGCGGCCCAGCCCCAGCAGTTCGCTCCCCCAGCCCCACTGGAAGATCGCCACGACCACTCCGAAGGCGGCGGCGACGGCGGCGACGTTCATCGCGGCGGCCTTCAGCGGGATGCCGACGGAGCGGAAGGCGAGCAGGAGCAGCAGACAGCCCAGGCCGATGACGACGCCCACGAACAGGGGCAGTTTGCCGACGATGACGTCCGCGAAGTCGTCGTAGGAGGCGGTCATCCCGCCGACGTGGATGTCGAGCGTGGTCCCGGTCTCGGCGCGCGGCAGCACCTCGGCGCGCAGCCGGTCCACGAGGTCGCTGGTCTGCTGGGACTGCGGGGCGGACTCGGGGACGATCGTGAAGTAGGCGAGGTCGCCGCCGGCGTCGTAGGTGACCGGGCTGGTGGACGCGATGCCCTCGGTGGTGCGCAGGGTGGCGTCGAGGTTGTCGAGGAGGAGCTTGTCCTCGGCGCCGTCGACCGGGGTCACCAGCGTCAGCGGGCCGTTGACGCCGGGGCCGAAGCCCTCCGCGAGCAGGTCGTAGGCCTGCCGGGTGGTCGAGGACCGCGGGTCGTTGCCCTGGTCGGAGGTGCCGAGGCGCAGGCCCAGGGTGGGCAGGGCGAGGACGGTGATGACCAGCAGGGCGATCGCGCCGAGCAGCTTGGGGTGCCGTTCGACGAACGCGGACCAGCGGTGGGCGAACCCGGTCGGCAGTTCGGGCTGGGGCCCGTGCTCGGTGAGCCGGCGCCGCTCGCGCCGGCTCAGCGCGCGCATGCCGATGAGGGAGAGCAGGGCGGGCAGCAGGGTCACCGACGCGGCGACGGTGAGGACGACGGTCAGGGAAGCGGCGATCGCGACGCCGTTGAGGAAGCTCAGCCGGAGGATCAGCATCCCCAGCAGGGCGATGCAAACCGTGGCACCCGCGAAGACGACGGCGCGCCCGGTGGTGGTGACGGCGTTCTCGACGGACTCGGCGACACTCAGCCCGCGTTTCAGGCCGCGCCGGTGTCTGGTGACGATGAAGAGCGCGTAGTCGATGCCGACGCCGAGCCCGATCAGCATGCCGAGCATGGGCGCGAAGTCGGCGACGGTCATGGCGTGCCCGAGCAGCACGATCCCGGCGTACGCGGTGCCGACGCTCACCAGCGCGGTGGCGATGGGCAGCAGGGAGGCGGCGAGCGAGCCGAAGGCCAGGAGCAGCACGAGGGAGGCGACGAGTACGCCGACGATCTCGGCGACATGGCCGCCCGAGGACTCGGTGAGGGCGACGGCGCTGCCGCCCAGCTCCACCTGGAGCCCGTCCGCCTCGGCGTCCTTGGCGGTGTCCACCACGGCCTTCGCCTCGGACTTGTCGATGTCCTCGGCGGAGTCGTCGAAGGTGACGGTGGCGTACGCGGTGTGCCCGTCGGCGCTGACCCGGCCGGCGCCCAGGTCGTCGTACGGGCCGACCACGGCGGCCACGCCGGGCAGGTCCGCGATCCTGCCCAAGGTCGCGGTCATCGTCTGCTCGACGTCGGCGTCCCGGACCGAGCCCGAGGTGACGTGCCAGACGACGGTGTCGCTGTCGCCGTCGAGTCGCGGGAAGCCGTCCTGGAGCAGCTGGGTGGCCCGGCCCGACTCGGTGCCGGGGACCTCGTAGTCGTTCGAGTAGGCGGACCCGGCGACGGCGGCGCCCGCGGTCACTCCGCCGAGGGCGAGGAGCCACAGGAGAACGACGACCAGGCGTCGTCGGACACACCAGCGTGCGAGGGCTGCCACGAACGTGCTCCCAGGGATGGTGAATTGTGGATCTTTGACCGGGAACAGTCGTTCATGTGGTGAACGGCCCGCAAAGAACGCATGAGCAATGTGTGGACCACTCTTGCAGGCAAAAGTGATCGTTTACCGCGATCGTGCGCTTATTCACAGGAGTGGGAGGCAGATCACAGGACAGTAACGGTCACTCTGTCACGTCCGCCGAACCTCAGTCGAACTGGTCGCCCAACGCCATCACCATCACACCGATGATCAGCAGCCACAGCGCTCTGCGGGTGCGACCCCGAGAGCCCAGGACCGCCGCCAGCGCGCACACGGCGGCGCCGCAGGCGTAGGCCGTCGGCACGAGCGCGGGGTCGGAGCCGGCCGCCCGGAGCGCCGCCGCGGCCAGACCGGCGAGGGCCAGCAGGGCGCCGGTGCCGGAGGCCGTCCAGCGGGCCCGCCGGGCGTCCAGCGCCTGGCCGTCGTACTCCTCCCGTATGTCGGATGGCTCGGAATTCGCAGGACCGTTCATGGCGGGCGAGCGTAGCGTGTTCCGCTGAGACTGCCGGGCCTCTTCAGGCCCCCGACCGAAGCAGGTGCATTGTTTGAGCGTCCGACCGAGCTCCGCCGTATCCCTTTCCGTCTCTCAGGACCCAAGGAGCCCGTTCACCGATGCCAGACGACATCACCCCGAGGACCTCGAAGACCTCGAATGAGGACCTCACCCGGCTGCTGACCCAAGCCCGTTACCCCCGCAGCAACAGCTACGACGCCCGCTGGGTCATCGAGAACCAGATGGGCCCGAACGCGCTGTGGCTGCTGGAGTGGCTCGCGCCCGCCCTGGGCCTGGACACCCTGCGCCCCTGCGCCCGCGTGCTCGACCTGGGCTGCGGCCGGGCGATGACCTCGGTCTTCCTGACCAGGGAGTACGACGTCCAGGTCACCGCGGCCGACCTGTGGGTCAAGCCCGACGAGAACGCGAAGCGCATCGCCGAGGCCGGTTTCGCCGACCGGGTACTGCCCGTGCACGCCGAGGCGCACGACCTGCCGTTCGCCGAGGGCAGCTTCGACGCGATCGTGAGCATCGACGCGTACCAGTACTTCGGCACGAACGACCTCTATCTGCCCACGCTGACCCGGCTGTTGAAGCCGGGCGGGAAGATCGGGATCGTCATGCCCGCGGTACGGGAGGAGCTCACGGGGGACGAACCCCCGGAGCACCTCAAGCCCTTCTGGGACCCCGGTTTCTGGGCGTTCCACTCCGCCGACTGGTGGCGGCGCCAGTGGACGCGCACGGGGGCGGTCGAGGTCGAGACCGCCGAGTGGCAGCCCGACGGCTGGAAGGACTGGCTGCTGTGGAGCGAGGTCTGCGCCGCGGAGAGCCCGTACGCGTGGATGGCCGACATGGCCCGCGACTCGGTTGATCTGATGCACGCCGACGAAGGCCGGACGCTCGGATTCGTACGGCTCGTAGCACGCCGTAAGTAGCCGTACGGCCCCGGAGGACATGTCCTCCGGGGCCGTACCGCGTGCGTCGGCTCAGCCTTCGCTGACGCCCAGCTTCTCCAGGATCAGTTCCTTGACGCGGGCCGCGTCGGCCTGACCGCGGGTCGCCTTCATGACCGCGCCGACCAGGGCGCCGGCCGCGGCGACCTTGCCGGAGCGGATCTTGTCGGCGATGCCCGGGTTGCCGGCGATGGCCTCGTCGACGGCCGTGCCCAGCGCCGAGTCGTCCGACACGACCTTCAGGCCGCGCTTGTCGACGACCTCGTCCGGGGTGCCTTCGCCCGCGAGGACGCCTTCGATGACCTGGCGGGCCAGCTTGTCGTTCAGGTCACCCTTGGAGACCAGCTCGGTGACCCGGGCGACCTGCTCCGGGGTGATGGCCAGCTCGTCGAGCGCCTTGCCGGACTCGTTGGCGCTGCGGGCGAGTTCGCCCATCCACCACTTGCGGGCGGAGGCCGCGTCGGCACCCGCGTCGATCGTGGCGACGATCAGGTCCAGGGCACCGGCGTTGAGGATCGCCTGCATGTCCAGGGCCGTGATGCCCCACTCCGCGACGAGCCGGTTGCGGCGCACCAGCGGCAGCTCGGGCAGAGCGGCCCGGATCTCCTCGACCCACTCGCGCGAGGGGGCCACCGGAACGAGGTCCGGCTCCGGGAAGTACCGGTAGTCCTCGGCCTCCTCCTTCACGCGGCCCGAGGTCGTGGACCCCGTGTCCTCGTGGAAGTGCCGGGTCTCCTGGACGATCGTCCCGCCGGAGTTCAGTACGGCCGCGTGCCGCTGGATCTCGAAGCGGGCCGCACGCTCCACGGACCTGAGCGAGTTGACGTTCTTCGTCTCGGACCGCGTGCCGAACTTCTCGCGGCCGTGCGGGCGCAGCGACAGGTTCACGTCGCAGCGCATCTGCCCCATCTCCATGCGGGCTTCCGAGACGCCGAGCGCCTTGATGACCTCGCGCAGCTCACGGACGTACGCCCGCGCGACCTCGGGAGCTCGCTCGCCCGCGCCCTCGATCGGCTTGGTGACGATCTCGATGAGCGGGATGCCGGCGCGGTTGTAGTCCAGGAGCGAGTGCGAGGCGCCGTGGATACGGCCCGTCGCGCCGCCCACGTGGGTCGACTTGCCGGTGTCCTCCTCCATGTGGGCCCGCTCGATCTCCACACGGAAGGTCTCGCCGTCCTCCAGCTGGACGTCGAGGTAGCCGTTGAAGGCGATCGGCTCGTCGTACTGGGAGGTCTGGAAGTTCTTCGGCATGTCCGGATAGAAGTAGTTCTTCCGGGCGAAGCGGCACCACTCGGCGATCTCGCAGTTCAGCGCGAGACCGATCTTGATCGCCGACTCGATGCCGATCGCGTTGACGACCGGGAGCGCGCCGGGCAGGCCGAGGCAGGTGGGGCAGGTCTGCGTGTTGGCGTCCTGGCCGAGCTCGGTCGAACAGCCGCAGAACATCTTGGTCTTGGTGCCGAGTTCGACATGGACCTCAAGGCCCATGACGGGGTCGTACGACGCGAGTGCGTCCTCGTACGACACCAGGTCGGTCGTGGTGGTCACGGTGTAACTTCCCTCTCAGCCCAGCAGGACGTCGTCGTCGCCCAGCCGCTTCAGTTCGCGGTACAGGATGGCGAGGCCGGTGACGACGGCGACGGCGGACACGGTGGCGTCGATCAGCACCAGCGTGTCGCTCTCGGCGCGCGCCTTCCTGAGCCGCTTGGCGACACCGATGGCGCCGAACGCCGTGGTGGCGATGGACAGGTACGTGCCGGACTTGGACTTCTTGAAGTCCTTCGCCTTGGTCAGCTTGCTCACAGCGACGGTGCCTCCTCCAGGAGCGGGTGGCCCCACCTTTCCACGAAGGCGGCCTCGACGGCGGCGCCGACCTTGTAGAGCCGGTCGTCCTTCAGGGCCGGGGCGATGATCTGCAGACCGACCGGGAGGTTGTCCTCCGGGGCGAGGCCGCACGGCAGCGACATGGCCGCGTTGCCCGCGAGGTTGGTCGGGATGGTGCACAGGTCGGCCAGGTACATGGCCATCGGGTCGTCGGCGCGCTCGCCGATCGGGAAGGCGGTGGTCGGGGTCGTCGGGGAGACGATCACGTCGACCTGCTCGAAGGCCTTCTCGAAGTCGCGCGTGATGAGCGTGCGGACCTTCTGCGCGGACCCGTAGTAGGCGTCGTAGTAGCCGCTCGACAGGGCGTACGTGCCGAGCATGATCCGGCGCTTGACCTCGGGGCCGAAGCCCTCCGCGCGGGTCAGCGAGGTGACCTCCTCGGCGGAGTGCGTGCCGTCGTCGCCGATCCGCCGGCCGTAGCGCAGGCCGTCGAAGCGGGCGAGGTTGGAGGAGCACTCGGAGGGCGCGATCAGGTAGTACGCGGAGAGCGCCAGGTCGAAGGACGGGCAGTCCAGCTCGACGATCTCGGCGCCCAGCTCCTTGAGGAGCGCGACCGACTCGTCGAAGCGCTGGATGACGCCGGCCTGGTAGCCCTCGCCGCGGAACTGCTTGACGACACCGACGCGCATGCCGGCGACGCTGCCGTTGCGGGCGGCCTCGACGACCGCCGGGACCGGGGCGTCGATCGACGTGGAGTCCAGCGGGTCGTGCCCGGCGATCACCTCGTGCAGCAGCGCCGCGTCCAGGACCGTACGGGCGCAGGGGCCGCCCTGGTCGAGGGAGCTGGAGAACGCGACCATGCCGTAGCGGGAGACCGCCCCGTACGTCGGCTTGACGCCGACCGTGCCGGTGACGGCGGCCGGCTGGCGGATGGAGCCGCCGGTGTCGGTGCCGATGGCCAGGGGTGCCATGTGCGCGGCCAGCGCGGCGGAGGAACCGCCGCCGGAGCCGCCGGGAATGCGGGTGAGGTCCCAGGGGTTGCCGGTCGGGCCGTAGGCGCTGTTCTCGGTGGAGGACCCCATGGCGAACTCGTCCATGTTGGTCTTGCCGAGGATGACCACGTCGGCGGCCTTCAGCCGCTTGGTCAGCGTCGCGTCGTACGGCGGGATCCAGCCTTCGAGGATCTTCGAGCCGACGGTCGTCGGGATGCCCTCGGTGGTGAAGATGTCCTTCAGCGCGAGCGGGACGCCGGCGAGCGGGCCGAGCTTCTCGCCCCGCTCCCGCTTCTCGTCGACGGCGCGCGCCTGCGCGAGCGCGCCCTCGCGGTCGACGTGCAGGAAGGCGTGCACCTTCTCGTCGACGGCCTCGATCCGGGCCAGGTGGGCCTCGGTGACCTGCACGGCCGTGAGCTCACCGGAAGCGATCTTCTCGGCGGTCTCGGCGGCGGTGAGCTTGATGATGGTGACGTTGTCCGTCATGGCGGTTAGTCCTCCCCCAGGATCTGCGGCACCTTGAAACGCTGCTGCTCCTGGGCCGGGGCGCCGGAGAGCGCCTGCTCGGGGGTGAGCGACGGACGGACCTCGTCCGCCCGCATGACGTTCGTCAGCGGGAGCGGGTGCGAGGTCGGCGGTACGTCTTGGTCGGCGACCTCACTGACGCGTGCGACCGCGCCGATGATGTCGTCCAGCTGTCCCGCGAAGTGCTCGAGCTCTTCGGGCTTCAGCTCCAGACGCGCCAGCCGGGCGAGGTGGGCGACCTCCTCGCGCGTGATGCCAGGCATGCAGCGATCCTCTGGGGTGAGTGTGTGTGGTTTGGGGCCAATCCTATGGGTCCCGGCCGGATGGCCGTTAAACGGTTTCGAGCAGCCGACCGCAACGGGTGCTCCCCATACCGCACCAAAGGATCCCGGATACCGCACCAAGGGATGCCTGGACAGGTCACTCCGCCGCCGGAAGCGCCGCCCTGGGCCGCTGCCAGCCCCGCGATCCGCGCGCCAGCAGCCACGCCGTGGTCTCCTCCGGCGGCATCGCCGCCGCCACCAGCCAGCCCTGTACGGCGTCGCAGCCCATGTCGCGCAGCCGCTCCCAGGTCTCGTCGTCCTCCACGCCTTCCGCCACGACCAGGAGTCCCAGGGAGTGGGCCAGGTCCACCGTGCAGCGGACGATCTCCGCGTCCTCGGTGTCGACGGCCAGCTTGGCCACGAAGGAGCGGTCGATCTTCAGTTCGCTGACGGGGAGGCGGCGGAGGTGGACCAGGGAGGAGTAACCGGTGCCGAAGTCGTCCAGCGACATCTTCACGCCGTGCCCGGTCAGAGCGGCGAGGGTGTCCGCGGCCCGAGAGGGGTCCTCCAGGAGGACGTGTTCGGTGATCTCCAGCTGAAGGGCGCCCGCGGGAACGCCGTGCCGGGCGAGGCGCGCGGCCACCGAGCCGGCGAAGCCCGGGGTGTGCACGTCACGCGGGGAGACGTTGACCGCCACCGGGACGTACAGCCCCTGCGCCCGCCACTCGGCGACCTGGGCGAGGGCCGTGTCGAGGACGTACTCGGTGAGGTGGGGCATCAGCCCGGACGACTCGGCGATCGCGATGAACTCGTCCGGCGGCACCTTCCCGCGCTCCGGGTGCACCCAGCGCACCAGGGCCTCCAGGCCGGCGACCTGTCCGTCGAAGCGCACCTTGGGCTGGTAGTGCAGCTGCACCTCGTGCGCGTCCAGGGCCCGGCGCAGATCGCCCAGGAGGCCGAGCCGGTCGGGGGTGTTGGAGTCCCGCTTGGACTCGTAGACCTCTACGCCCGTACGGTCCCGCTTGGCCTGGTACATCGCCACGTCCGCCCGCCGCAGCAGCCCCTCGGCGTCCACGGCGTGGTCGGGGAAGACGGCGACCCCGGCACTGGCCTCCAGGACGAGGGTGAGCCCGTCGAGGTCGAGCGGGGAGCTGAGGGCCGCGACCAGGTTGCGGGCGACCCGGGTCGCGGAGGTCGTGGAGTCCGCTATCGGCAGTAAGACGGCGAACTCGTCGCCGCCGAGCCGCGCCGCCTCCGCCCCGCGCGGCAGCGCGAGCCGCAGCCGGTCGGCGATCTGGAGGAGCAGCCGGTCACCGGCGAGGTGGCCCAGGGTGTCGTTGACCGAGCGGAAACGGTCGAGGTCGATGAGCATGAGGGCGGCCCGGGCATCGATGCGCTCGGCGTCGTCCAGGGCGCTCCAGATACGCTCCAGGAGCCACTGCCGGTTGGGCAGTCCGGTCAGCGGGTCACGCAGTTGCTCCTCGGCGCGGGCCCGGGCCATCCACAGGGTGGAGTCGAGGGCGATGAGGGGGATCGAGAACAGCGGGAGCAGCACCGGCTTGGCGGTGGCGACCACGCAGACCAGCGGGGCGATGCCGAGCAGCGCGACCGCGACCAGGCCCTGTCTGACCAGGGCGGTGCGGGCCACGGTGGGCAGTCCGGCGTGGCCGGAGGAGTGCAGATACCAGCCCAGGGCCCGGGTGACCGCGAGATAGGCCACGGCGACCATGACCACCTCGGGACCGGTGTAGAAGGTCCAGGTGTCGGGGTTCCAGGGGGTCTCGACGGAGGGCGACTGGCCGAACGCGGCGAGGACCAGGGCGCCGGCGGCTATGCCGAGGATGTCCACCGCGCCGTGCAGGATGCCCTGCCGCCAGCGGTGGCGCCTGGCTATGCCGACCAGCAGCACGACGGTGAGGCTGACCATGCCGGCGGACACCCAGCCGTACAGCAGCAGGACGGCGAGGGTCAGGGCGGCGCCCGAGCCGGTGCCGCCCCACCAGCGGGCCCGGCCGAGGGCGACCAGATGGCCGACGATGACACCGGTCAGCACGGCCAGCGACCAGCCGACGGTGCCGGACGGGAAGAGCGCGTGGCCGCCGGTGAAGGCCCGGTAGAAGCCCGCACCCAGCACGAATCCGGCCGCCGCGACGACCGTCGTGGGCAGTGCGGGCCAGGACAGGTGCCGCTCGGTCTCGTGGTCCGGCACACCGGGGGCGCGCTCGGCGGTGAGCTGTGCGGCGCCGGGGCCGCCGGCCGCGCTGTACTGTCCGGCCGCGTACGGTCCGGCGGCGCGGCCCTCCGCGCCCGGATGCTCCGAAGGCCGCCCGGCCCACCGGCTCGCCCGCAAGGCGCCGGTGAGCCGGCGCAGCCGTGAGTCCGGGGCGGCGCTCTCGGTCGGTTCCATTCCCGTCCCTCTCACAGCCGGCGGTGCCCACGCCACGCGGCTCGTTCGCCCGACAAAACCTTCGACGGCGCCGCGTTGGAAACCCTTCCCCCGGCTCATGAGGAGCAAGGGGATGCCCCGACCGCAGCTGGGCACGGCAGGCGCACATCTCAACAGTAGGCCGCAGAAGGCTTCCACGGGCAGCGGTCGTCGACGGTTGCCCGAATGCGCCCCGGCCACCCGTATGCATCTGGTATGCGCCGATCGGGTGGCCTTCAACCGCGGCTCCTCGCTACTCCTCCGTGGGAAGCGCCACATCGGCGGCCGCTTCGGGGCCCTGGTTCAGCAGGACGTCGAAGCCGTCCTCGTTCAGAACAGGCACCTTGAGTTGCATCGCCCTGTCATATTTCGACCCAGGATTGTCACCCACGACGACGAAAGACGTCTTCTTCGAAACCGAACCGGTCACTTTCGCCCCCCTGGACTGCAGCGCCTCTTTGGCCCCGTCCCGGGTGAAGCGCTCCAGGGTGCCGGTGACGACGACGGTGAGCCCTTCGAGGGGACGCGGGCCCTCGTCCTCCCCCGAGCCCTCCTCCTCCATCCGCACGCCCGCGGCCTTCCACTTGCGCAGGATCTCCTGGTGCCAGTCCTTAGCGAACCACTCCTTCAGGGACTTCGCGATGATGGAGCCGACACCGTCGGTGTTCGCCAGCTCCTCCTCGCTCGCCTGCTCGATGCGGTCGATCGAGCGGAAGTTGCGCGCCAGCGCCTCGGCGGCGACCGGGCCCACGTGGCGGATGGACAGGCCGGTCAGGACGCGGGCGAGCGGGCGCTCCTTGGCAGAGGCGATGTTCTCCAGCATGGCGAGGGCGTTCTTCTTGGGCTCGCCCTGCTGGTTGGCGAAGACGGTGGCGACCTTCTCCTCGCCGGTCTTCGGGTCGCGCTTGGGCAGACCGCTGTCCTGGTCGAGCACGTACGCCTTGATGGGCAGCAGCTGCTCGATGGTGAGGTCGAACAGGTCGCCCTCGTCGGTCAGCGGCGGTTCCGAGGGCTCCAGCGGCCGGGTGAGCGCGGCGGCGGCGACATATCCGAAGTGCTCGATGTCCAGCGACTTGCGGCCCGCGAGATAGAACAGGCGCTCGCGCAACTGGGCGGGGCAGGTGCGGGCGTTGGGGCAGCGCAGATCGACGTCGCCCTCCTTCATGGGCCTGAGCGCGGTGCCGCACTCGGGGCACTCGCTCGGCATCACGAACTCGCGCTCGCTGCCGTCCCGCAGGTCCACCACCGGGCCGAGGATCTCCGGGATGACGTCACCGGCCTTGCGCAGCACCACGGTGTCGCCGATGAGGACGCCCTTCAGCTTGACGACGTCCTGGTTGTGCAGGGTGGCGAACTCGACCTCGGAGCCGGCCACCGTCACCGGCTCGACCTGGGCGTACGGCGTGACCCGGCCCGTACGGCCCACGCCCACGCGGATGTTGATGAGCTTGGTGTTGACCTCCTCGGGCGCGTACTTGTACGCGATCGCCCAGCGCGGGGCGCGGGAGGTGGAGCCGAGGCGTCCCTGGAGGGGGATCTCGTCGAGCTTGACGACGGCCCCGTCGATCTCGTGCTCCACGGAGTGGCGGTTCTCGCCGAAGTAGGCGATGAACTCGCGGACGCCGTCGAGGCCGTCGACCACCTTGTTGTGCTTGGCGGTGGGCAGGCCCCAGGACTTGAGGAGATCGTAGCCCTGGGAGAGCCGGGTCATGCCCTCGAAGCCCTCCAGGACGCCGATGCCGTGCACGACCATGTGGAGCGGGCGGGTGGCGGTGACGCGCGGGTCCTTCTGGCGCAGGGAACCGGCCGCCGCGTTGCGCGGGTTGGCGAAGGGTTTGTCGCCGGCCTCGACCAGACGGGCGTTGAGCTCCTCGAACTTCTCCATCGGGAAGTAGACCTCGCCGCGGATCTCCACGAGGTCGGGGACCTTGTCGCCGGTGAGACGGTCCGGGATCTCGGCGATCGTGCGGACGTTGGGCGTGATGTCCTCGCCGGTGCGGCCGTCGCCGCGGGTGGCCGCGCGGGTGAGGCGGCCGTGCTCGTACGTGAGGTTGACGGCGAGGCCGTCGACCTTGAGCTCGCACAGCAGGTGGTAGTCGGTGGTGCCGACATCCTTGGCCACCCGCTCCGCCCAGGCCGCCAGCTCCTCGTCGCTGAAGGCGTTGTCCAGGGAGAGCATGCGGGAGCGGTGCTGGACGGAGGTGAACTCGGTCTCGTACGCCCCCGCCACCTTCTGGGTCGGTGAGTCGGGGGTGCGCAGCTCGGGGTACTCCTCCTCAAGGGATTCGAGGGAGCGCAGGAGCTTGTCGAAGTCAGCGTCGCTGATGACCGGCGCGTCGTTCACGTAGTACCGGAAGCGGTGCTCCTCGATCTGCTCAGCGAGCTGCGCGTGCTTCTCCCGTGCCTCCGAGGGCACCGTCGTCTCCGCTTGCTTGTCGCCGGCCACCGTGTTGTCCTCCCGTTACTCTGGGTTGTCCGCGAGGGATCTCGCCGCCTGGGCGCAGTGGGCGAGAGCCTTGCGCGCGTACTCGGGGGAGGCCCCCGCGAGTCCGCACGACGGAGTGACCGTGACCGCCTCCGCGAGAAGTCCCGGATGCAGCCCCAGCCTGCGCCACAGCGTCCTGACACCCATGACGCTACCGGCAGGGTCTGACAATGCGGTGTCCGTGCCAGGCACGACACCGGCGAAGAGCCTCGTGCCCCCTTCCACCGCCTCGCCGATCGCGTCGTCGTCACGCTCGGTGAGGAGCGAGAAGTCGAAGGAGACCGCCGCCGCACCCGCCCTCCGCAGCAGGGCGAAGGGGACGTCCGGTGCGCACGAGTGGACCACGACGGGGCCGTCCGCGTGAACCCCGACGACTTCGCGCAGGGTGGCCTCGACGAGCTGCCGGTCCAGGGCCCGGTGGGTCCGGTAGCCGCTGGCGGACCTGACATGCCCGCGCAGCACGGCGATGAGGGAGGGCTCGTCGAGCTGAAGCACGATCCGCGCACCGGGGACCCGGTTCCGGACGTCCTCCAGGTGCAGCCGCAGCCCCTCCGCGAGCGAGGCGGCGAGGTCCCGGCAGGCGCCGGGGTCGGAGAGGGCGACCTCGCCGTTCCTCAGTTCCAGGGCGGCGGCGAGCGTCCAGGGCCCGACGGCCTGCACCTTCACCTGGCCCTCGTACCCCTGGGTGAACTCCTCCAGCGCGTCGAGGTCCTCCCCCAGCCAGGACCGCGCCCGCTTGGTGTCCCGGCCCGGCCGGTCCCCGATCCGCCATCCGCTGGGTTCCACGCGCGCGTACAGCTCGACGAGCATTCCCGCGGTGCGGCCGATCATGTCGGCGCCGGGGCCGCGGGCGGGCAGCTCGGGCAGGAACGGGAAGTCCTCGAAGGAGCCGGTGGCGGTCCTGGCGGCCTCTCGGGCGTCGCCGCCGGGGAGGGAGCCGATGCCGGTGGCGGGGGCGAAGCTGAAGTCTGCGGTCACGTACGAAGCCTACGTAGGTGACCCGCGTGGACCGCGCCCCGGTTCTCGCGTGGATCTCGCCCCCGGTTCTCGCGTGGATCTCGCCCCCACCGCAGCCGTCAGCGACCGGGCCTGACCGTCAGGTCGTTGATCTCCGCGTCGCGCGGGAGGTCGATCGCCGTCAGGATCGCCGTCGCGACCGACTCGGGGTCGATCCACCGCGAGGGGTCGTACTCCTTGCCCTCCTGCTGATGGACCTTGGCCTGCATGGGGCTCGCCGTGCGGCCGGGGTAGACCGAGGTGACCCGGATGCCGTTCGCGTGCTCCTCGTGGCGCAGGGAGTCCGCCAGAGCCTTGAGGCCGTGCTTGGAGGCGGCGTACGCGGACCAGTCGGCGTGCGCGTTCAGACCCGCGCCCGAGTTCACGAACACCACCTGGCCCCGGGCCGCCCGCAGTTGCGGCAGGAAGTGGCGGGTCAGCTCGGCCGGAGCGATCAGGTTGACGTTCAGCTGGTGGCGCCAGGCCTTCGGGGTCAGGTCGCCGACCGGGCCGAGGTCGACCACGCCGGCGATGTGCAGCAGGGAGTCCACTTGGTCCGGCAGCGTCTGGTGCGAGAAGGCCCAGCTCAGCTTGTCGGGGTCGGCCAGGTCCCCGACCAGGGTCCGCGCCCCGGGGAACTGGGCCGCCAGCTCCTTCGCGCGGCCCGCGTCACGCGCGTGCAGCACGAGTTCGTCCCCGCGCGCGTGCAGCCGCCGTGCCACCGCCGCGCCGATGCCGGAGCCCGCTCCGGTGATCACATGTGTCGCCATGCCGCCATGCTCGCATCACGGCGTCAGCGGGTACCGAGCGACTCCTCCAGGTACGCCAGCGCCCCCACCGGCTCCTCAGCGAAGAACACCAGGTCGGTGAGCGGGCGGGGCAGGAAGCCCTCGTCCTCCATGCGCCGGAACTGCTCCTTGAGCCCGTCGTAGAAACCCGCCGTGTTCAGCAGGACGACCGGCTTCTCGGTGTGCCCGTGCTTCTTCAGCTCCAGGATCTCGGTCGCCTCGTCGAGGGTGCCCGTGCCGCCCACCATGATCACCACGGCGTCGGCCTTCTCCAGGAGCAGCCTCTTGCGTTCGGCGAGGTCCTTCGTGATCACCATCTCGTCGACGCCCGGCCGCACCTTGGCGGCCAGGAACTCCACCGAGACCCCGACGAGCCGCCCGCCCGCCTCCTGCACTCCGTCCGCGACGACCTTCATCAGGCCCACGTCCGAACCGCCCCACACCAGGGTGTGCCCGCCCTTGCCCAGCAGCTTCGCGAACTCCCGCGCGGGGCGCGTGTAGCGGTCGTCGAGGTCGGCGGCGGAGAGGAAGACGCAGATTCGCATGAGGTCACCGTACGCGGGAAGAACCGGGGGCCCGCGAGTGCTTCTCCGGTATGACCGAAGGACACACGATCACCATCGAGCAAGTCGACCGGCACGTGCGCGTGGCGCACGGCGACCAGATTCTGGCGGAGAGCGAACGGGCCCTCGTGCTGCGCGAGACGGGCTGTCCGCCGCGGTACTACCTCCCCGCCGAGGACGTACGACTCGACCTGCTGACCCCTTCCGACACCCACACCTACTGCCCGTTCAAGGGCACCGCGTCCTACTGGTCGCTGCCGGACGCGCCGGACCTGGTGTGGTCCTATCCCGAGCCGAAGCCCGCCGTCGCCGAGATCAAGGACCACCTCTGTTTCTACGAGGTCGACGTGTCCTGACCGATGACTTCGCCGTCGTACGGCAGTCTCCACAGACATGGACAAGAAGACCCTCTCGCGCGACGGCACTCCGATCGCGTACGAACGCACCGGGCAGGGCCCGGCGGTCATCCTCGTCAGCGGCGCGATGTCCACGGGCGGTACGGTCGCGCCCCTGGCGGTGCCGCTGGCCGAGCGGTTCGACGTGCTCGTGTACGACCGCCGGGGCCGCGGTGCGAGCGGCGACACGGCCCCCTACGCGGTGGCCCGTGAGGTCGACGACCTCGCCGCGCTCATCGAGACGGCGGGCGGCGAGGCGAGCCTGTGCGGCATCTCGTCCGGCGGTGCGCTGGTCCTGGAGGCCGCGGCGAGCGGGCTGCCGGTCCGGCGGGTCGCCGTGTACGAGACACCGTTCGCGGACTTCCTCGACGGCGGCGCCGAGGGGAACGCCGAGTACACCCGAAGCCTCGACGCGGCGCTCGCCGAGGGGCGGCGCGGGGACGCGGTGGAACTGTTCCTGCGGCTCACCGGCATGGGCGAGGAGATGATCCAGGGCGCCCGCCAGTCCCCCATGTGGCCCGGCATGGAGGCGGTCGCCCCGACGCTCGCCTACGACAACGCGGTCATGGCCGGCGGCCTGGTCCCCCGGGACCGGCTGGCCGCGATCACGGTCCCGGTGCTGGCGGTCGCGGGCGGCGCGAGCCCCGAGTGGATGCGTGAGGGCACCAGGGCGGTCGCGGAGGCGGCCCCGAAGGGCTCGTACCGTGTCCTGGAGGGCCAGACCCACATGGTCGACCCGACCGCCCTGGGGCCGGTTTTGACGGAGTTCTTCGCGGGCTGACGATCGGGCACGCGCGCGTGGCGGGACTTACCTGTCCCCAGTACGCGCGCGTGGTGGCGTCACGCAGCGCAGGGCGCGCGCATGCTCGCCGGACGGGTCAGGCCACGCCCGCCGCCACCCGCACCGTGGACGCGATCGTCGCCGAGCCCACCACGCGCGTGTCGTCGTACAGCACGATCGCCTGGCCCGGGGCCACCCCGCGGACGGGCTCCGCGAACGACACCTGCAACGCGCCGTCCACCAGCTCCGCGGTGACCTCGGTCTCGCCGCCGTGGGCGCGGAGCTGGGCGGTGTAGGTGCCGGGGCCGACCGGGGCCGCACCGCACCAGCGGGGCTTGATCGCGCTGAGGGCGGTCACGTCCAGGGCGGCGGCCGGGCCGACGGTCACCGTGTTGTTCACCGGAGAGATGTCGAGGACATAGCGCGGCTTGCCGTCGGCGGCCGGGGTGCCGATGCGCAGCCCCTTGCGCTGGCCGATGGTGAAGCCGTACGCGCCCTCGTGGGTGCCGACCTTCGCGCCCGACTCGTCGACGATGTCGCCCTCCGCCCGGCCGAGGCGCGAGGCGAGGAAGCCCTGGGTGTCACCGTCGGCGATGAAGCAGATGTCGTGCGAGTCGGGCTTCTTGGCGACCGCGAGGCCCCGGCGCTCGGCCTCGGCGCGGATCTCGTCCTTGGTGGTGACCGTGTCGCCGAGCGGGAACAGGGCGTGCGCCAGCTGCTTCTCGTCCAGGACGCCGAGGACGTACGACTGGTCCTTCGCCATGTCGGAGGCGCGGTGCAGCTCCCGGGAGCCGTCCGCGAGCGTGACGACCTTCGCGTAGTGGCCCGTGCACACCGCGTCGAAGCCCAGCGCGAGCGCCTTGTCGAGCAGCGCGGCGAACTTGATCTTCTCGTTGCAGCGCAGGCAGGGGTTCGGGGTGCGGCCGGCCTCGTACTCGGCGACGAAGTCCTCGACGACGTCCTCGCGGAAGCGATCGGCGAGGTCCCAGACGTAGAACGGGATGCCGATGACGTCGGCGGCCCGGCGGGCGTCGCGCGAGTCCTCGATGGTGCAACAGCCACGCGCGCCCGTGCGGAACGATTGAGGGTTCGCGGAGAGCGCGAGGTGGACGCCGGTCACGTCGTGGCCGGCTTCGGCGGCACGGGCGGCGGCGACGGCGGAGTCCACTCCTCCGGACATGGCGGCGAGAACGCGAAGAGGGCGCTGCGTGGTGTCAGTCATAACCCTTCAAGAGTACGGGGACGCGGGAACCGGGGCGGCCGGGTATCCGTTGACGACCACATGGGGGCGACAGAGGGTTCCGGGGACGCCGACCGGCGCATCGGCCGGCGGGCCCTGCTCATCGGCGGGGCGGCGGCCGCCGTGGGCACGGCGGTGCTGGCCCGCGACGAGCTGGCGCGGCTGTGGTGGCGGGCTCCGGGAGTGGAGAAGCCGCGGGTCGAGGGCGCGGTCGACTTCGGCGGCGCGCAGTGGGTGGCGGCCTCCGACGCGAACTGGCGGCGCGCGGACCGGCCCGACGACTACGGCATAGACATGGTGGTCATCCATGTCACCCAGGGCAGTTTCGCGAGCGCGGTGAAGGTGTTCCAGGACCCGGGCCACGGGGCGGCCGCGCACTACGTCGTCCGCAAGGACGGGTACATCACGCAGATGATCCGCGAGCTGGACGTGGCGTACCACGCGGGCAACCGCGCCTACAACGAACGCAGTGTGGGCATCGAGCACGAGGGCTTCGTCGACCGGCCCGAGGACTTCACGGACGCGATGTACGCGGCCTCGGCGCGGCTCACGGCCCGGATATGCGCGCGGTACGCCATCCCCGTCGACCGCGAGCACATCATCGGCCATGTGGAGGTGCCGGGGACGGACCACACCGACCCGGGCAAGCACTGGGACTGGGACCGGTACATGAAGTCGGTGCGGCAGGCCAGGCGGGCCCTCACGCAGGTGTGAGCCCTCGGTTCCCTCACGCACCCCGCCTCGGGAGCGTCACGTCAGCCCCGCCGCGCGGGCGCGTTCCACCGCCGGGCCGATGGCCTTCGCGACCGCCTCGACGTCCGCCTCGGTGGAGGTGTGGCCGAGGGAGAAGCGCAGGGTGCCGCGGGCCAGGTCGGGGTCGGTGCCGGTGGCCAGCAGGACGTGGCTGGGCTGGGCGACGCCCGCGGTGCAGGCGGAGCCGGTGGAGCACTCGATGCCCTGCGCGTCCAGGAGCAGGAGCAGGGAGTCGCCCTCGCAGCCGGGGAAGGTGAAGTGGGCGTTGGCCGGGAGCCGCCCTCCTGGCGCCGGGTCGCCGCCGAGGATCGCGTCCGGGACCGCCGTACGGACCGCCTCGACCAGGGAGTCGCGCAGGGCGCCGATCTCGGCCTCGAACCACTCGCGCTGTTCGGCGGCGAGGCGGCCGGCGACCGCGAAGGAGGCGATGGCGGGGACGTCGAGGGTGCCGGAGCGGACGTGGCGCTCCTGACCGCCGCCGTGCAGGACGGGGACGGGGGTCCACTCCCGGCCGAGCACGAGCGCGCCGATGCCGTACGGGCCGCCGATCTTGTGGCCCGACACCGCCATCGCGGCGAGGCCGGAGGCGGCGAAGTCGACGGGGACCTGACCGAAGGCCTGAACCGCGTCGGCGTGCAGCGGGACGCCGAACTCGCCGCTGACCTCGGCGAGTTCGCGGACCGGCAGGACCGTGCCGATCTCGTTGTTGGCCCACATGACCGTGGCGAGGGCGACGTCGTCGGGATTCCGGGCGATGGCCTCGCGCAGGGCCTCGGGGTGGACCCGGCCGTGCTTGTCGACGGGGAGGTACTCGACGGTGGCGCCCTCGTGTTCGCCGAGCCAGTGGACGGCGTCGAGGACGGCGTGGTGTTCGACGGGGCTGGCGAGGACCCGCGTCCTTGCGGGGTCCGCGTCGCGCCGGGACCAGTACAGGCCCTTCACGGCGAGGTTGTCGGCCTCCGTGCCGCCGGAGGTGAGGACGATCTCGCTGGGCCGGGCGCCGAGTGCCTCCGCGAGGGTCTCGCGGGATTCCTCGACCGTACGGCGGGCCCTGCGGCCGGAGGCGTGGAGGGAAGAGGCGTTGCCGGTGGCGCCGAGGTGCGCGGTGAGTGCCTCGACCGCCTCGGGGAGCATCGGGGTGGTCGCGGCGTGGTCGAGGTATGCCATGGTGACGCCGATTCTACGGGTCGCGGGTGAGCACCCTCAGGCCAGGACCGGCCGCCGCCGACGGGCTCAGAAGCTCCAGGACGGCGTGTTGTCCAGCTGCATGAAGGCCACCAGGACCAGCAGGTCGGCCACTCCGAGGCCGAGGCCCAGGTAGGCACGGCCGCGGCGGGCGGTGCCGCGCCACAGGGCCACCGAGGCCAGGACGATGGCGATCGGGCCGAGGAAGACGTTGAGGACGAGAAGGCCGACGAGGCCGAGGATGAAGGACGCCACGGCCATGCCGTCGGCGTCACGGGCACCGGTCTGTCGGGTGGCCTGCGCGGTGAGCTGCATGGTGATCAGTGCTCCTGGGGACGGCGTGGCGGGGGTCAGTGGGCCGAGGTGCGGCGGCGGGCGTGGCGCTCGCGGAGCGCGAAGATGCCCAGCCAGGCGGCGATCACGACGGCGGCGACGGCGGTGAAGGTGAGCGGCGCGTGGGCGACGGTGCCCAGGACGACGCCGAGGAGCATGAGTGCGGCGACGAGGAACAGCATGGGACGGATCCCCCTCCGATTCGGCGGTCGTTACGTTTGGGTGAACAGTTGTAGTTACACTTGTTCACTGACTCTAGAGTCTAGCGCCTGTCCGGCTTTCCAATCACAGAGAACAGTTGTTAACTGGATGACATGAGTCACACCCTCGGCCTCCGGCAGGCACAGAAGCAGAAGACCCGGCAGGCGCTCCTGGACGCGGCCCTGGGACTGCTGGAGGAACAGAGCTTGAGCAGCCTGGGCCTGCGCGAGGTCACGCGTGCCGTCGGCATCGCGCCGACCGCCTTCTACCGGCACTTCCGCTCCACCGCGGATCTCGGTACGGCCCTCGTCGAGGAGGCGTTGGGCAGCCTGCACCCGATGATCCGGACGACGGTGTCCACGGCCGACGACCACGGCCAACGCATCAAGCGCGCCATCGAGTTGATCGCCGGCCATGTAGACGCGTACCCCGCCCACGTCCGGTTTATCGCCCGCGAACGACATGGCGGAGTCCAGCCGGTCCGGGAGGCCATCCGGGAGCAACTGGCCCGGTTCGGGCAGGAGGTGAGGGACGAGCTGGCCAAGGACCCGGTGTCCGGCGGCTGGAGCGAGGACGACCTGCTGATGCTGGCCAACCTCTACGTCGACCAGATGCTGATCACGGCTTCCCTGTTCCTGGAGGCCCTGGAGGCGACCCCGGAGGAACGGGACCGGGTCTGCCAGGTGGCGGAGCGTCAGATGCGGCTGATCAGCATCGGCCGCCAGCACTGGCTGGATTAGTCACCGCACAGGAGGGCGGCACCCCCGCTCACCCGGAGTACCGCCCCTGCCGTACGGCGTCCTGCACCATGTCAGCTCTTCGTCGCCGCCGCGCTCGGCGCACCGCTGGGCGAGCCGCTCGGGGCCGCGCCGCCCGCGCCGCCGCCGGGACCGCCGCAGCCGCCCATGCCGCCGCCGGGCCCGCCGCTCGGCATGCCGGAGGGGGTGCCGCTGGGCGCGCCCGACGGCCGGGCGGTGGCGTTTCCGATGGGGGCGCCCGAGGGGGCACCGCTGGGCATGCCGGACGCGTTGCCGGTGGGGGCCTGACAGTTCTGCCCGCCCGAGGTGCCGCTGTTCGAGGACGACGACGAGTCGCCCGAGCCGCAGGCCACCAGGGCGAGGGGCGAGAGCGCCAGCAGGGCCACGGCGGGGAGGAGACGCACACGCTTCATGAGAGACAGCTCCGGAGAGGATGAGGAAGTCCTGAGGTCGGGAACTGTCGCAACGGCCCCTGAGCCTTCGGTGGGGCCGGCCTGTCCCCCGCCTGTGCGGGAGGCAAAGCGCGGCTAAAGCAGCTCCTGCGAGCTGGGGTTCTGTACGGACCGCTCACCCACCCGCTGGTACAGGTCCGTGACAGAGGCGGCCGCGCGGGCCACCTCCTCGCGTACCTCGGGCGGCGAGAGGACCTCCACGCGGTCGGAGAACTGCAGGAGTTGACGGGCCTCACCGACCACGCCGAGCGAGAGCCGGGCCGTCACCCACGCGTCCTCGCCGTCGCCCTCGGGGAGTTCGGTCAGATACGGGGCCATCAGCCGTACGAACAGGTCGAGTCGGTCGCGTCGGACCCGGACGGTGACGTCGATGCCGCCGGGGCGTTCCTCGACCTGGCGGCGCAACACCTCCCAGACCTCGGCGAGTTCGACACCGGGCCGACGCCTGACGGGTTCGTCCAGCACGGCCGCGGAGCGCACCCGGTCGGCCCGGAACAGCCGCGGGAGGCCCCGCCGGTCGGCGACCAGGTACCAGACACCCGCCTTGGCGACGAGACCGTACGGGTCCACGGTGTACGTCCGTGTCTCGCGCTCCCCGCTGTGCCGGTACCGCAGCCGCAGCCGGCGGTCGGCGAAGACGGCGTCCTGGAGGGCCGCCAGGTCCACGGACCGCTGCGGCCCGCCCTTCCAGCGGGTGGCGTCGACCAGGACGCGGCGGGAGGTGGCCTCGGCCGCCGGGCGGTGCGGGGCGGGCAGTGCGGCCATCACCTTGCGCAGCGCCGAGCCGAGGGCGGAGTCCAGGCCGAGGGCCGCGTGGGCGCCCTGGGCGGCCAGGATGAACAGGGCGCGGGACTCGTCGGCGGTCAGGCCGGTGACGTCCGTGCGGAATCCGGCGAGGAGTTCGATGCCGCCGTGTCGCCCGCGCTCGGCGTACACGGGCACCCCGGAGGCGGACAGGGCCTCCACGTCCCGGTAGATGGTCCGCACGGACACCTCGAGCCGGGCGGCGAGTTCATGCGCGGGCACCCGGCCCCGGGTCTGCAGAAGCAGCAGGATCGACAGGAGACGGTCGGACTTCACGGGGACAGGATCTCGCGTGACGCGCCCCGCGGCGGAGCCGCATGCCGAAGCAGCCCCGCGCCCCCGGGTGGGTCAGGACAACCTGACCCTGGCGAGTTGACGCGACTGTGCCACCAACCTGTCCGCGCTGTCCCAGACCTCGGCGTCCTCCTCCAGGAAGCCGCCGGCGAGGTTGCGGGTGCTGATGGCGACGCGCAGGGGGCCGGGGGCGGGGCGGCAGCGGACGTGGACGGTGAGTTCGACCGTGGGCACCCAGCCCTTGAGGCCGATCCCGAAGGCCGTGGGCGGGAGCGCATCCACCGCGAGCAGCAGCGAGAAGGGGTCGGCGTCCCGGCCGTCGGCGAGCCCGAACCAGGACCGCATCTCGCCCTTGCCGGAGGGCGCGCCGAGGGCCCAGCCCAGGGTCGACGGGTCCAGCTTGAGCATCAGCCGGTCGGTGATGGCGGAGCTGCCGTCGACGGGGACGGGCCCGTCCTCGGGACCGAAGCACTGGTCCATCGGCGGGAACACGGGCGGCTTCGCCGACGTACGGACGTCGTCGGGGAGGGAGTCGAGGTCGCCGTAGGAGGCGAGGGCGCGGATGCGCTCGACCTCCTTGCCCTCGTCGTCGTACTGGAAGAGCGAGGCCTGGCCGGTGGAGAGGGTGCGGCCGGTGCGGACGACGTCCGTGCGGATCACCGCCGGTCCGGGCTGGGACGCGGTCAGGTAGTGCGCGGAGATCGTGAACGGGTCGGTGTGCGGCAGGGCGTCCGCGAGGGCGCGGCCCAGGACGGCCAGGAGGTAGCCACCGTTGACGGCGCTGATGATCGTCCAGCCCGCGGAGAGGTCGATGTCGTAGACGCCAGGGGCGCGGCGGGCGGCCGCGGTGTCCCTGTCGAACTCGCTGTCGCCGATCGTCGCGCGCGTGGCGGAGGCTGCTTCTGGCATGCCTGAACGGTACAACAACTAACTACTAAGCGGTAGCTTTCCTCCCGGGGGTCGGTCATTCGTCCCAGGTGAGACCCGCGCTATTTCTCGGTAAGCGTCCGTACTCGCCCGTAAACCCCGCACCCGGCAACCTCCTCTACAGGGACATGAGCCTCACCGGGACCACGTTCCTCTACACCCTGATCGTGCTGTCCGTCGTCGCCGTCGTGCTGCCGCTGGCCCTGTGGTCGCGGTTGCGGGGGCCCCGGATCGCACGCGCCGCCGCCCGCGTACTGATGGTGCTGTTCGCCCAGGGCACGGCCGTCGCTCTCGTCTTCGTGCTGGTCAACAACCAGAACAGCCTCTACGACAACTGGGCCGACCTGCTCGGCACCGGCAACCACGTCCAGCAGGCCGCGAACCTGGGCGCCGACGGCACCGGCGGCATCTCGCTGAAGCGGTTGCCCAAGGTGAGGCAGCACTTCACCAACGCCTCCGGACCCGGCATGAAGGGCGTGCGGGTGACCCAGCTCAAGGGCCGGGTCTCGGGTGTGAACGCCGAGGTCTACGTCTGGCTGCCGCCGCAGTACGGCGAGCCCGCCTACCGGCACCACACGTTCCCCGTGGTGGAGCTGCTCTCGGGCTATCCCGGCTCGGCGAAGGCCTGGTTCGGGTCACTGCACGCGGTCAACCAGCTCCGGCCGCTGATGCGGGACGGCAAGGTGGCGCCGTTCATCCTGGTCGCCCCGCGCATGAACCTGCTGGCCGGGGTCGACACCGGGTGCGCCAACATCACGGGCACGGTCGACGCCGACACCTGGCTCAGCGTCGACGTGCCGAAGATGGTCACGGACAACTTCCGCGCCCAGTCCGGTCCGGCGGGCTGGGCCGCGGCCGGGTACTCGGCGGGCGGCCACTGCGCGACCAAGCTCGCCGTCGCGCACCCCGACCGCTACCGGGCCGCGGTCAGCATGTCCGGCTACAACGACCCGATCGGCGAACGCAACTCGCTGGCCGCCGAGACCCCCGCCCTGCGCCGCGCCAACAACCCGTACCTGCTGCTGCGCGAGGCCCGCACCCCGCCCGCGATCGCGCTCTACCAGTCCGGTCAGCCGGGCGACGGCTACGAGGCGGCCATGGGCCTGGAACAGGTCGCGAAGGCGCCGACGACCGTGCACGTCGTCTGCATCCCGAAGAGCGCGGGCGGCCACAACATGGCGCTGTGGAAGCCGCAGGTGGTTCCGGCGTTCCGCTGGCTGACCGAGGAGATGGGGCTGCTGCACGGCCGGGCGGGCGCTACTCCTCACGCACGGTCGACCGGCGGTTCCAGGCCCGCGGAGCTCGCCAGTGGAACCGCATCGCGAGCAGGCGCAGTACGAAGGCGGTGAGGGCCGCGAGCCCGCTGGTGAACGGACTGAGGGCGTCGTAGCGGATGCACAGGACGACCATGGTGGCGCCGACGATCGCCGGGACCGCGTACAGGTCGCGGTCCCAGCGCAGCAGTGAGGGCACCTCGTTGGCGAGCACGTCCCTGAGCACACCGCCGCCGACGGCGGTGGCGAGACCGAGGGTCGCGGACTGGGTGAGGCCGAGCCCGTACTCGTACGCCTTGGTCGTCCCGGCGACGCAGAACAGGCCGAGGCCGGCCGCGTCGAAGACGTTCACGCCGACCTGGATGCGCTCCACGTGCGGGTGCAGGAAGAAGACCAGGAGGGCGGCGAGCAGCGGGGTGATGAAGTAGCCGAGATCCGTGAAGGCGGCGGGCGGTACCGCGCCGATGATCAGGTCCCGGAACAGCCCTCCGCCCAGCGCGGTGACCTCGGCGAGGACGGCGATGCCGAAGACGTCGAAGTTCTTGCGGACGGCCAGCAGCGCGCCGGAGATGGCGAACACGAAGATGCCGACGAGGTCGAGCGTGTGCTGGACGGAGGGACTGAACAGTTGCTGGAGCACACCGCATTCTTGCGCAGCGGCTGCTACCGGGCCGGCTTGCCCGTCGTGAACAGCCAGGTGTGGAACAGGTCGTCCAGTTGCTGTCCGCTGATCTTGTCGGCGAGGCCGATGAATTCGGCCGTGTTCGCGTTGCCGTAGCGGTGGAGCCTCGTCCAGGCCGGCAGCAGCTCGAAGAACGCCTTGTCGCCGATCCGTTCGCGCAGCGCCTGGAGGGTCATCGCGCCTCGCTGGTAGACCGCGGACGCGAACATCGTGTCCCGCTGCGGGTCACCGACGGTGGTCTGCCAGAAGGCGCTGTCGGCGGGGCGGCCGTCGTACGCGGCGACGAAGGAGTCATGGGCGCTGCGGGTGCCCTTGTGCTCGGCCCACAGCCACTGGGCGTAGGTCGCGAAGCCCTCGTTGAGCCAGATGTCCTTCCAGTGCGCGACCGAGACGCTGTCCCCGAACCACTGGTGGGCCAGCTCGTGCACGATCGTCGTCTCGCTGCGCACCGCCGAGTAGGCCGGCTTGGTCTGCACCTCCAGCGAGAACCCGGCCTGCGGCATGTCGTCGACGATCGCGCCGGTCTCCTCGAAGGGGTACGGCCCGAAGACCTGCGACCAGTAGTCGGTGGCCTCGGCGGTGACGGCGTACACATCGACGCCGTTGCTGTTCGCCAGCACCGGGTCGATGGCCGTGTAGATGGGGATGCCGCCGGGGGTCTTCCCGGTGCGGACGTCGAACTTCCCGATGGTGGCGGTCGCCAGGTAGGTCGCCATCGGCTTCTTCTCGCGCCAGTGGGTGTACGTCGAGCCGCCCTTGTCGTACGTCGACACGAGCCGGCCGTTGGAGACCGCGGTCAGGCCCTTCGGGGTCTGGATGCGGATGTCGTAGGTGGCCTTGTCCGCGGGATGGTCGCTGGACGGGAACCAGGTGGAGGCGGCGTTGGGTTCACAGGCGACGAAGACGCCGTCGGGAGTCTTCATCCAGCCGTAGTCGGAGCCGAAGACGATGGGGCCGTTGAGGGGTTCGGGGATCCCGCCGTAGGTGACGGCGACCGTGAACTCCTGGCCCTTGCGCAGGGATTGGCGCGGGGTGATGCGTATCTCGTCGCCGTCCCGGCTGAACTGGGCGCGTCTGCCGTTCACTTCGACCGCGGTGACCACGAGTCTCTGGAGATCCAGATCGAAGGAGGAGAGGTTCTGGGTGGCGCCGGCGGTGAGTGTCGTACGGCCGTCCAGACGGTCGGTGTCCGGGTTGTACGCCACGTCGAGGGCGTAGTGCCGGGCGTCGAAGCCGCCGTTGCCGAGGTTCGGGAAGTAGGCGTCGCCGATGCCGGGGGCGCCGGGTTTCGGGCCCGGGGCCGCCGCGATGACAAAGAAGGAAGCCGCCGCGGTCGCGACGGCTCCTAAACGTGCCGAACGGGAGAGTGCCATGGTGTCGTCCCTCTCGAGCGTGTACCGATAAGTCGGACACGGACGACTCTTCACTCTCCCGTTCGGGCATGTGCATGACTTTGCCAACTCGTCATGCGTTACTTGTCAGTTGGGTCCTGACGGTCGGCTTCCGGTTCGGTGCTCGCCTCGCCGGTCTTCAACGGTGCCGCGGGGGCGGTCTTGGCGCCCGGGCCCGTCTTCGGGGCCGTGGCCTCGACGTCCGCCGCGACCTCCGCCTCCGGCTGCTCCGCCGTGTCCGCCGTCTTCCCGGCAGCCTCGGCGCCGGTCTCCTCGGCGGACCCCGCCGCCACCGCCGCGACCGCGGCCGACGTCTTTGCCGACTCGGCGCGGACCTCCTCGGCGACCAGTTCGGCCGCCTCCTTGGCGGCCGACAGCAGCACGGTGTCCTGCGGGGCCTGGTCCGCGAAGTTCTCGGGGTGGTGGCAGGCCACGCGCTGGCCGGGACGCAGCTCGACCAGCTGCGGCTCGGTGGTCTTGCAGATCTCCGTCGCCTTCCAGCACCGCGTGTGGAAGCGGCAGCCGGAGGGAGGGGAGATCGGGGACGGGACGTCGCCGCGCAGCAGGATGCGTTCGGACTTGGCGCCCCGGCGCTTGGGGTCCGGCACCGGGACCGCCGACATCAGGGCCTTGGTGTACGGGTGCATCGGCGCCTCGTACAGCGCGGTGCGGTCGGCGAGTTCGACGATCTTGCCGAGGTACATCACCGCGATGCGGTCCGAGACGTGCCGTACGACGGACAGGTCGTGCGCGATGATCACGTACGTGAGGCCGAGCTCCTCCTGGAGGTCGTCCATCAGGTTCACGACCTGCGCCTGGATCGACACATCGAGGGCCGAGACCGGCTCGTCCGCCACGACCAGCTTCGGCTTCAGGGCCAGGGCCCGCGCGATGCCGATGCGCTGACGCTGGCCGCCGGAGAACTCGTGCGGGTAGCGGTTGTAGTGCTCTGGGCTCAGGCCCACCAGCTCCAGCAGGCGCTGGACCTCCCGCTTCACCCCGCCCTCGGGCTCCACGCCCTGGAGCCGGAACGGCGCCGAGACGATGCCGCCGATGGTGTGCCGCGGGTTCAGGGAGCCGTACGGGTCCTGGAAGATCATCTGGATGTCCCGCCGAAGCGGACGCATCCCGGCCGCGTTCAGCCGCGTGATGTCCTGGCCCTCGAAGTGGATCGAGCCACCGGTCGGCTCCTGGAGACGGGTGATGACCCGGCCCATGGTCGACTTGCCGCAGCCCGACTCGCCGACCACGCCGAGGGTCTCGCCCTTGCGCACCTCGAAGTCGATGCCGTCGACCGCCTTGACCGCGCCGACCTGGCGCTGGAGGACGCCCTTGCGGATCGGGAAGTGCTTCTGGAGGCCCTCGACCTTGAGCAGTATCTCGCGCTCGTCGGGGGCGGTCGTCACGTCCGCATCCGTCTTCTTCGTCTCACTCACAGCTTCGGCGCAATCTCTTCGGTCCAGATCCGCGTGCGGTCCTCCGGCGAGAGGTGGCAGGCGGAGTAGTGCCCGCCGCCGACCTGCTGGAGCTCCGGGCGCACGGTACGGGTGACATCGCCCTTGGGGATGTCCGCGTACGGGCAGCGGGGGTGGAAGGCGCAGCCCGAGGGGACGTTGATGAGGCTCGGCGGCTGGCCCTTGACGGGGATGAGCCGCTCGGAGGTCTCCCGGTCGATGCGCGGCATCGAGCCCAGCAGACCCCAGGTGTACGGGTGCTGCGGGCGCTCGAAGACGTCGTCGACGCTGCCGCGCTCCACGCACCGGCCGCCGTACATCACCAGGACGTCGTCGGCGATCTCGGCGACCACACCCAGGTCGTGGGTGATGAGGACGACCGCGGAGCCGAACTCCTTCTGCAGGTCCCGGATCAGGTCGAGGATCTGCGCCTGGACGGTGACGTCCAGGGCGGTCGTCGGCTCGTCCGCGATCAGCAGTTCGGGGTTGTTGACGAGCGCCATGGCGATCATCGCGCGCTGGCGCATACCGCCGGAGAACTCGTGCGGGTAGCCGTCGACGCGCTTGTCCGGCTCGGGGATACCGACCCGGTCGAGCATCTCGACGGCCCGCTTGCGCGCGACCTTCTTGCTGACGTCGTGGTGGACCCGGTACGCCTCCACGATCTGGTTGCCGATCGTGTAGTACGGGTGCATCGCGGACAGCGGGTCCTGGAAGATCATCGCCATCTCGCGGCCACGCAGCCGGCGCACCTCGTCCGGGTCGGCGGAGACCAGCTCCTTGCCGTCCAGCCAGATCTCGCCGGACATCTGGACGTTCTTGCCGCGCGCGCCGAGCCGGTGCAGGCCCATGATCGCCAGCGAGGTGACGGACTTGCCGGAGCCCGACTCGCCCACGATGCAGAGGGTCTTGCCCTTCTCCACCTGGAAGCTGAGCCCGTCGACGGACTTGACCAGTCCGTCGTCGGTCGGGAAGTGCACCTTGAGGTCGCGGACCGCGAGGAAGGCGTCGGGGGCGTTCCCCGGAGCCGGCTCGCCCAGGGCGGCACCGGTCTTGGAGAGTTCGGTCACGAGAGCCTCACCCGCGGGTCGGCGGCGGCGTACAAGAGGTCCACCAGGAGATTTGCGATCACGACGAAGAGCGCGGCGAGCAGGGTGACGCCGAGGATCGGGGGCAGGTCGTTGTCGGTGATGCCCTGCACCGCGTACTGGCCGATGCCGGGCAGCGAGAACACCGTCTCGGTGATCACGGCACCGCCGAGCAGCAGACCGAGGTCCATGCCGAAGACGGTGATGATCGGGGTCAGCGCGGCCCGCAGCCCGTGCCGGGTCACCACGTTGCGCTCCCGCAGTCCCTTGGCGCGGGCGGTGCGGATGAAGTCCTCGTTCATCGTCTCCAGCATGCCCGAGCGGGTCAGGCGCGCGTAGATGGCGGAGTACAGCAGCGCGAGCGAGCACCAAGCCGGGAAGAGCGTGTTGGCCCACTGGGCCGGATTCTCGGTGAACGGCACGTAGGTGCGACCAAAGATCGGCCACTGATAGGTGAAGAGCAGGATCGCCAGGCTGCCCGTGAAGAACATGGGCAGCGAGACACCGGCGAGCGCGACGCCCATGAAGGTGCGGTCGAAGAAGCTGCGGGGCTTGAGCGCGGAGATCACGCCGATCACCACACCGGAGACCAGCCACAGCACGGCGGCACCGGCCGCCAGCGAGAAGGTCACCGGAATGCGTGAGGTCAGCTGCGGCCAGACCGCCTCGTGGGTCTTGAAGGAGTAGCCGAAGCACGGCGCGTCACAGTGCGCCGTCGTGGGCCCCAGGTTGTAGGTGGCTCCGGCCACGATCCCCTTGATGAAGTGCCAGTACTGGGCATACAGGGGCTCGTCCAGACCGAGGTTCTGCTTGACCGCGGCGATGTCTGCCTTCGTCGGACTCTTTCCGATGTACTGCTGCGCGAGCTGGTCGGCGGTCTGGCCGGCCAGCCGCGGCAGCAGGAAGAAGATCGCGAAGGTGACCGCGGTGACGACCAGCAGCAGGATCACTGCCGCGAACGTCCGACGGAGGATGTACGAGATCACGGGGACCGGCGCTGGTGCCCGCGGGCCGTGAGGCCCACGGGCACCAATGCCTTCACCTGCCTTCCGGGGCTACTTCTTGGTCGTGCCGATGTTGAGGTAGTCGTACTGACCGCTGAAGGCCGACGTGGACACCAGGTTGGTGTAGCCGGACGGGCGGTACAGCAGGACCTTGAAGTAGGTCAGCGGGACGAGCGCAGCCAGGTCCATGGCGCGCTTGTCGATCTGCCCGTACAGGCCGTTGCGGGTGGTGTCGTCCTCGGTGGCGATGGCCTTCTCCAGCATCTCGTTGATCTGCTTGTCGTTCAGATACGAGAGGTTGGTGTTGCCGGACGCGCCGATCGCGTCACCGTGCAGGATCTGCTGGAGGAAGCCGTAACCGGAGTTCCAGTCGGCACCCCACTGCATCATGTGCAGGCCGATGTTCTGCTTCTTGTCGAACGTCGGCACACCCGCGTAGTCGGTGAAGTACTTGCCCGACGGGTACTGCTTCAGGCTGGCGTTGATGCCGACCTTCTTCAGCGAGGCGATGATCGCGGTGGCCGCGTCGATCTCCTGCGGGCGGTCGCTGCGCGCCGAGATGTTGGTGCTGATCGTCGTCTTGCCGCAGGCCTTCAGCTGCTCCTTGGCCTTGGCGGCGTCACCCTTGTTGCCGGTGGTCGCGTAGACGTCGGCCTTCGCGTAGCCGGTGATGTCCGGGGGCAGCACGGTCGTGGCGATGTCACCGCGGATCGGGCCGCCCTCGGCGGTCTGCACCGAGACCTTGTCGACGGCGTACTCGACGGCCTTGCGGCACTCGACCTTGTCGAACGGCGCGACCTGGTTGTTGATCGCCATGTAGACCAGACGGCCACCGTAGGTGTTGTCCGTGTTGGCCTTCAGCTTGGCGTCGTTGACGACCTTGGCCTGGGTCGCGGCCTGGACACCGGTACCACCGAGGTCGATCGCGTCACCGGCCTGGACGTCCTGGTCGATCGTCTCGGCGTTGACCTTGAGCTTGACGACGATCTTGTCCGGGTACTGCTTGCGCAGCGGGTCGGTCTTCGGGTCCCAGTTCTCGTTCTTGACGAGGACGGCCTGCTTGCCCTCGTCGTAGCTCTGGAACTTGTACGAGCCCGAGGACACGATGCTCTTGACGTAGTCGATGCCGGTGTCCTTGGCCTGCGGGACCGGCGCCGTCTGCGGCGTCGCGACCAGGTAGTCGAACTCCTGGAAGGGACGGTTGAGCTTGAAGACGATCGTGGTGTCGTCCGGCGTCTCGATGGACTTCAGGCCCTCGGGGCTCTTGTCCTTGTAGGGGCCCTTGTAGGCCTTGCCGCCCTGCATGAACTGCTGGAAGTAGTTCGGGCCGAGGGAGAGCACGTCACGCGCGAAGTTGGAGCGCTCGACGGCGTACTTGACGTCCTTCGAGGTGATCGCGGTGCCGTCCTGGTACTTCAGACCGGAGCGGATCTTGTACGTCCAGGTCTTGCCGCCGTCGCTCGGCTCGCCCGCCTTCTCGGCGAGGTCCGGGACCAGCTTGTTGCCCTCCTCGCCCGGACCGGGCTGGAAGGTCATCAGCGGGCGGGCGTACAGCCGGCTGAGGTTGTACATGTAGGCGTAGTACGTGTTGCCGGGATCGAAGGAGTCCGGGACGTCGGAGTACTCGTACGTGACCGTCCCACCCTTCTGGGTGGAGGCATTGACGACGCCCTTGGTCGCTGCGTTGGCCCCAGCCGACTTGTTCCCGTCTCCACCGTTGTCATCGGCCTTGCTGCAAGCCGAGAGCAACAGGCTCGCACTGCCGATGGCCGCCACTGCGGCCAGCGCTGACCTTCGCATGATGGTCTGCTTCCCCTTCAATTGTCGGAAATCTTGTGGACTCTCACCGCGAGTCGCGGGTCAGCGGCTGCGCGGGTCGAGAGCGTCTCGGAGACCGTCGCCGAGCAGGTTGAACGCCAGGACGGTCACGAAGATGGCCAGACCAGGCACGATCAGGAACTGCGCGTCGACCTGGTAGTAGGTGACGGCCTGGTTGAGCATGCCGCCCCAGGAGGCCTGGGGAGGCTGGATGCCGACGCCGAGGAAGCTCAGCGACGCCTCGAAGAGGATGTTGGTCGGGATGAGCAGCGTCGAGTAGACGATGATCGGGCCGACGAGGTTCGGCAGCAGCTCCCGGAAGAGGATGTACGGCCCCTTGGCCCCCATCCCGCGCGAGGCGTCGACGAACTCCCGCTCGCGCAGGGCCAGGGTCTGGCCGCGCACGATGCGGCCCAGGTAGGGCCAGTTGAAGAAGCCGATGACGAAGATCAGCACGCTGATGTGCAGCGGCAGACCCTCCAGGCCGAAGGCGCCGCCCTGCAGCGTGGCCGAGATGGCGATGGCGAACAGCAGGAGCGGGAACGCCAGGAAGGTGTCCATGAGCCGGCTGATGATCGTGTCGACCCGGCCGCCGTAGTAGCCGGCGACCACGCCGAGCACGGCGCCGATGGTGTTGGACAGGATCGTGGCGCCGAAGGCGACGACCAGCGAGACCCAGGAGCCTTCGAGGATGCGGGTGGCGATGTCGCGGCCGAACTTCGGCTCCACGCCGAGCGGGTGCGACCAGCTCATACCGCCGAAGTCGCCCTTGGGCAGCGAGGTGTTCGGGTCGATCAGATCCTGGTGCAGGGCGTTCGGGTCCAGCCCGAACATGGCCTGGATGGGCCGCGAGAGCAACGCGAGGAGGATCAGCAGGATGACGATCACGCCACCGGCGACCGCCACCCTGTCCTTCTTGAACCGGGACCAGGCGATCTGCCCCAGGGAACGGCCCTCGATCTGCCCCTTGTCGACGCCGACGAGGACAGCCTCCGGCTGCGCCTCGGCCTGCGCCCCGGTGGTCTCGATCGGTGCGGTCACAGTGACCCGACCCCTCTCGCCGGTGGTGACCGGCCTACACCTGCCGTGGATTACGGCTTTGTCGACTTGCTCAGCTCGCAGGGACTACTGATCCTGCGTCTGCCTGGGGAGTCTTCAGCTTCGCTGCGATCACCCGCCAGGCCTGGCGCCGAAAGTATGCGTAACCGTGATGCAGTACGAGGGATTCCGTTATCCGAACAACGGGTAACGCCCCTCGGACGTATGTCAGTTGGGACAAAACGGCACGATAGGACACGTTCGTGGTGATCCGCCGCTATCTACGCGCGAAGAAATGTGGCTGTTACTCAAACGAGGCGAATGGGTTGCCATCGCTCTCAGTAACCACCACGGGCAGGCGGGTAGCCGTACCCGGCCGCCGGTGCCTGGGCGGGTGATCCGTGGGCCTCGCGGTCGTAGAACGGACGGGCACCGGCGCGCATCCACAGGGCCACCGGGTCGTACTCGTCGGACATCGCCACGGTCGACACCGGCAGTCCCTCCGGGACGGCGCCGATGGACTGCTGCATCATCGCGCGCACCGAGTCCACGGCCGAGGGACTGGTGTCGTACACGTCCAGGCCGATGGCGAGATACGGAGCCCCGAGCGCCGGCTGCACCCAGGCGCGGCGCAGCGAGCGGACCGCCGGGGTGCGGTGCGCGTTCTGCACGAGCAGGGCGTAGAACTGGGGGATCTCGATAGCGGGTTCGGCGAGCCTGAGCGGCCCCGCGGGCTGGCGCTCCAGGCCGGTCGCGATGCGGCGCAGATCGAGCCAGGGGATGCCGACCCCGCCGCCGGGGGCGTGCGGGTTGAGCCAGAGGCCGTAGTGGTCGGGATAGAGCGTGCGGGCCACGTCGAGGCCGTCGACCACTTCGTACGAGCGGTTCCAGCCGCTGGCGCTCAGCTCCTGGGCCGAGGTCACACAGGGGGCGTAGCCGTAGCCGTCGACCTCCATGTTTCCGTACTGGGCGTCCGGGGAGCCGGACTGGCCGTGCCACAGGAGCATCCAGATCTGGCCGTTGTTCGGGGTCGCGAGAGCGCGCAGCAGCGCCTCGTAGGCGTCGTAGCGCCCGGGGGTCACCTGGCGCAGCATGTGCTCGACCGTGCCGGTCGCGGTGCCGCTGGCGCTCACGTCGTATCGCCCCTTCTTGAAAGTTCCCCAAGTATGAAACCAGCTTAAGCGCCCACCGGGTCGGGACCTGCGCGTCGTCGGCGGGTGCGCGTTGTCCGTGGCTCGGCGCGCCCCGCGGCGGAGCCGCATATCGGCACAGCCCCACGCCCCTGGGGAGTCAGGTCCCCCGCGTGTAGAAGGGCCGCACCTGTCCTCGCATCCAGTGGCCCACCGGGTCGTCCGCCACGTCCAGCAGGACCAGGTTGACCGGCCACTTCACCGGAGTGGTGCCCAGGGCCCTGCCGAGGGCGTCCATCGGCAGGGTGCGCAGGTCGCCCTCCCACTGGGAGAGTTCCACGCCCACGAACATGACCGGGTCGGCGGTCTCGATGGCGGCCAGGCAGCGGCGGGCCGTCAGGACCACGCCCGTGGCCGCGAACTCGGCGGACGCGGCTGCCAGGAAGTCGACCGGGTCGTCCTGCCAGTCCGGCTCGTAGAGCTTGACCCGGCCGCCGGTGCCGGACCCGTCCAGCGGGGTCCGGCCCACCCGGCACAGATCGGCGACGGCGGCGGGCGGCAGCGGGACGCCGACCACACCGTCCGGGTTCACCGCGATGCCCACATGCGGGGGCAGGCCGCGGGCGAACTCGACCGCCGGGGCGATGGTGTACGACAGATGGCTGCCGACGACCTGGCGGAACTGCTCCTCGGAGCTGAAGACCGGGACGAACGCCTGGCCCGCGATCTCCAGGGTGGGCAGGTCGAGGGGGCCGCTGTGCGGGCCGCCGCCGTTCGGCAGGGGGACCCAGACGAAGCTGCGGCCGAGCACCTCGATGATCCGCCCGCCCGCCGAGGGCATGCCGAGGGAGGCCGAGAGCACCTCCTCCAGCTCGTTGCCGGGCCAGCCGCCGTGCGGATGGGGGTGTGCCGAGTGTGCCGGGAAGTCCGCGGGAAGATCCGCTGGGAAGTCCATCTGTCTGACCGCCTGCTGTGAACCACTGATGTGGCTGAAAGGCTAGCGGGTGCGGGCGGTTCGCGACTCAGCCCGTGAACCCGATCCGCCGCAGGACGTCCGCCGCGTCCCGGTCGATCAGCACCGCCGAGCCGCAGCCCTGGGGCAGATCACCGCGCTCCACGGAGCGGATCAGCCGGGCGGCGGCCCCCCGGTGCCGCAGGAAGGCGTACCGCGAGACCCCCCGGCCGCGCTCGCGCTGACCGTCCAGCGCGGTGTCCGCCGTGACGTCGAGCAGCAGCAGATGCAGGATGCCGCCCCGGCGCCGGGCCTCGCGGGCCAGCCAGCCCCGCACCCAGGCCTGCGTCCCGCAGTCGTGCACCACGACCCCCTGGCCGGAGCGCAGGGCGCGGCGCAGTCCGGCGTAGTGCGCGAGCCGGACCAGGGGGCGGTAGACGGCGTACGGCAGTAAGCGGGACAGCCGGGCGTCCCAGCGGTCGCGGGTGTCCTGGGAGTCGACCCGGATGCCCGTGACCGCGCGCTTCATCAGCGTGGACTTGCCGCTGCCGGGCAGGCCGGTGATGACGACGAGGTCTCCGGGGCCGAAGAGCAGGGCGTGCGGGCTGTGGCCGGCGCGGTCGCGCAGGTCACGGACGACCGGGCGGGCGCCGCGGGCCTCGACGGCCGGGGCCGCGGGCTGCTCGGGCAGCGCGAGGGCCGAGGTCGTCGCGTACGCCGTGGTCCTGTTCACCGTCATCGTCCTCCTCCGGGGTCGGGGTTCCCCTCCCCACCGAGCGTAAAGAGAAGGTAATGGATGATCTCTCGCGTTTCTGTACGCGTACCGCCACAAGCCGGTTACAAAAGGAAGGGGTCAGTGCGGCCCTGCCGTCGGCGTCCGAGGCGTGCAATGATGTCCGCGCCAACTGCATACCGGCCGCTTGAATCCGCGCGGGAGAGTCCCGGGTACATGTACCCGGGCGCCGAAGGAGCAAGTCCCTCCCTTGAATCTCTCAGGCCCCGTTACCGCGCGGGCGAGGCACATCTGAAAAGCGGGCCGCCCACTCGACGCGGCCCCACCCACGGTGCAAGCCATGTTCTTCATGGCGAACCTCTCAGGTTCCGATGACAGATGGGGAGGAATACCTCGCCCGTCACACCCATGTCCTGGGATCCTTGGAGACGACCGTCCGATGAGCAGTCCTGAACCCCGTCTCACCGCACTCGACGCCCTGCACCGCTCGCTCGGTGCGACGATGACCGACTTCGCCGGCTGGGACATGCCCCTGCGGTACGGCTCCGAGCGCGACGAACACAACGCGGTACGTACGAAAGCCGGGCTCTTCGACCTCTCCCACATGGGCGAGATCACCGTGACCGGACCGCAGGCCGCGCAGCTGCTGAACTTCGCCCTCGTCGGCAACATCGCCTCCGTCGGCGTCGGCCGGGCCCGCTACACCATGATCTGCCAGGCCGACGGCGGCATCCTGGACGACCTGATCGTCTACCGGCTCGGCGAGACCGAGTTCATGGTGGTCGCCAACGCCTCCAACGCCCAGGTCGTCCTCGACGCGCTGACCGAGCGCGCGGCCGGCTTCGACGCCGAGGTGCGCGACGACCGGGACGCGTACGCCCTGATCGCCGTACAGGGACCGGAGTCCCCCGGGATCCTCGCGTCCCTGACCGACGCGGACCTCGACGGCCTGAAGTACTACGCCGGTCTGCCGGGCACGGTCGCCGGAGTTCCGGCGCTGATCGCGCGCACCGGGTACACCGGCGAGGACGGCTTCGAGCTGTTCGTGAAGCCGGAGCACGCGGTCGAGCTGTGGCAGGCCCTGACCAAGGCGGGCGAGGGCGTCGGCCTGGTCCCGTGCGGACTGTCCTGCCGGGACACGCTGCGCCTTGAGGCGGGCATGCCGCTCTACGGGCACGAGCTGTCGCGGGAGCTGACCCCCTTCGACGCCGGGCTCGGGCGGGTCGTGAAGTTCGAGAAGGACGGGGACTTCGTCGGGCGGGAGGCACTCCAGCAGGCTGCTGAGCGCGCCGCCGCCGCTCCGCCCCGCGTCCTCGTCGGTCTGGTCGCCGAGGGGCGTCGTGTCCCGCGCGCCGGGTACGCGGTCGTCGCGGGCGGCGAGGTGATCGGCGAGGTCACCTCCGGCGCCCCCTCCCCCACGCTCGGCAGGCCGATCGCGATGGCGTACGTCGACGCCGCGCACGCTACGCCCGGCACGACCGGTGTCGGTGTGGACATCCGGGGCAGCCACGAGCCGTACGAGGTCGTGGCGCTGCCGTTCTACAAGCGCCAGAAGTAGTCGCCGTAGGCGATGCTGAGCACAGAGTCGCTGCTCACGCACGCCCTCCGCAGTCCCCCCTTCACCAGCACTCCCCCGCGTACAGGAGAATTCAGGCCATGAGCAACCCCCAGCAGCTGCGCTACAGCAAGGAGCACGAGTGGCTGTCGGGCGCCGAGGACGGCGTCTCGACGGTCGGCATCACGGAGCACGCGGCCAACGCGCTCGGCGATGTCGTCTTCGTCCAGCTCCCGGAGGTCGGTGACACGGTGACCGCGGGCGAGACCTGCGGCGAGCTGGAGTCGACCAAGTCGGTCTCCGACCTGTACTCCCCCGTCTCCGGTGAGGTCACCGAGGTCAACGAGGACGTCGTCAGCGACCCCGCACTGGTGAACTCCGCCCCCTTCGAGGGCGGCTGGCTGTTCAAGGTGCGCGTTGCCGAGGAGCCGGCCGACCTGCTCTCCGCCGACGAGTACACCGCCTTTTCCGCCGGCTGAGGAGTCCGCACCTGATGTCCGCACTGAACACGCCCCTGCACGAGCTCGACCCGGAGATCGCCGCCGCGGTCGACGCCGAGCTGGACCGTCAGCAGTCCACCCTCGAGATGATCGCCTCGGAGAACTTCGCTCCGCTCGCGGTCATGGAGGCCCAGGGCTCGGTCCTCACCAACAAGTACGCCGAGGGCTACCCGGGCCGCCGCTACTACGGCGGCTGCGAGCACGTCGACGTGGCCGAGCAGATCGCGATCGACCGGGTCAAGGAGCTGTTCGGCGCCGAGTACGCCAACGTGCAGCCCCACTCCGGTGCCTCCGCGAACCAGGCCGCCCTGTTCGCGCTGGCCCAGCCGGGCGACACCATCCTCGGCCTCGACCTCGCCCACGGCGGTCACCTGACCCACGGGATGCGGCTGAACTTCTCCGGCAAGCAGTTCAACGTGGTCGCGTACCACGTGGACCCGGCGACCGGTCTGGTCGACATGGCCGAACTGGAGAAGCTCGCCAAGGAGCACCGCCCGAAGGTGATCATCGCGGGCTGGTCCGCCTACCCGCGGCAGCTGGACTTCGCGGAGTTCCGCCGGATCGCCGACGAGGTCGAGGCGTACCTGTGGGTCGACATGGCGCACTTCGCCGGCCTGGTGGCCGCGGGGCTGCACCCGAACCCCGTCGAGCACGCGGACGTGGTCACCTCCACCACCCACAAGACGCTGGGCGGACCGCGCGGCGGGATCATCCTCGCCAAGCAGGAGTTCGCGAAGAAGCTGAACTCCTCCGTGTTCCCGGGCTTCCAGGGCGGTCCCCTGGAGCACGTGATCGCGGCGAAGGCGGTGTCCTTCAAGGTCGCCGCCTCCGAGGAGTTCAAGGAGCGCCAGCGGCGTACGGTGGACGGTGCGCGCATCCTCGCCGAGCGTCTGACGGCCGACGACGCCCGGGAGGCCGGGGTCAACGTGCTCTCCGGCGGCACCGACGTGCACCTCATCCTCGTCGACCTGCGCGAGTCCGAGCTGGACGGCAGGCAGGCCGAGGACCGTCTCCACGAGGTCGGCATCACGGTCAACCGCAACGCCGTCCCGAACGACCCGCGCCCGCCGATGGTGACGTCGGGCCTGCGGATCGGCACGCCCGCCCTGGCCACCCGCGGCTTCACGGCCGAGGACTTCGCCGAGGTCGCGGACGTCATCGCCGAGACGCTGAAGACGCCCTCTCCCTTCGGGAAGGCCGACGTGGAGGCACTGAAGGCCAGGGTCAAGGCCCTCGCCGACAAGCACCCGCTGTACGCCGGTCTGAACAAGTAGTTCCGCGGTGGGGGCACCCGACGACGTGTGCCCCCGCCTTTTGTGAAGGAGTTCCCGTGGCCATCTCGGTCTTCGACCTGTTCTCGATCGGCATCGGCCCGTCGAGCTCCCACACGGTCGGCCCGATGCGCGCGGCCCGCATGTTCGCCCGCCGCCTGCGCAACGAGGACCTGCTGCCGGCCGTCGCCTCGGTCCGCTGCGAGCTCTACGGCTCCCTGGGCGCGACCGGCCACGGCCACGGCACCCCGAAGGCGGTGCTGCTCGGCCTGGAGGGGGCGTCCCCGCGCACGGTGGACGTGGCGACCGCGGACGACCGGGTGGCGGAGATCAAGGCCGCGGGCGTCCTGAAGCTGCTCGGCGAACGCGAGATCCCGTTCTCCTTCGACGACGACCTGGTCCTGCACCGCCGCAAGGCACTCCCGTACCACGCGAACGGCATGACCGTGTGGGCGTACGACGCCTCGGGCGCGGAACTGCTCTCCAAGACGTACTACTCGGTCGGCGGCGGCTTCGTCGTGGACGAGGACGCGGTCGGCGAGGACCGCATCAAGCTCGACGACACGGTGCTGAAGTACCCCTTCCGCACGGGTGACGAGTTGCTGCGCCTGACCAAGGAGACCGGCCTGTCGATCTCCTCCCTGATGCTGGAGAACGAGCGCGCCTGGCGCACCGAGGACGAGATACGGGCCGGGCTGCTGGAGATCTGGCGCGTGATGCAGTCCTGTGTGTCCCGGGGCATGTCCCAGGAGGGCATCCTGCCGGGCGGCCTGCGGGTACGCCGCCGCGCCGCCATGACGGCACGTCAACTGCGGGCGGAGGGCGATGCGTTGGCCCACTCCATGGAGTGGATCACGCTGTACGCGATGGCGGTCAACGAGGAGAACGCGGCCGGCGGCCGGGTGGTGACGGCCCCGACGAACGGCGCGGCCGGCATCATCCCCGCGGTCCTGCACTACTACATGAACTTCGTTCCCGGCGCGGACGAGGACGGCGTGGTCCGCTTCCTCCTCGCGGCCGGCGCCATCGGCATGCTCTTCAAGGAGAACGCCTCCATCTCCGGCGCCGAGGTCGGCTGCCAGGGCGAGGTCGGCTCGGCCTGCTCGATGGCGGCGGGCGCGCTGGCGGAGGTCCTCGGCGGCTCTCCCGAACAGGTCGAGAACGCGGCCGAGATCGGCATGGAGCACAACCTGGGCCTGACCTGCGACCCGGTCGGCGGCCTGGTCCAGATCCCCTGCATCGAGCGCAACGGCATGGCCGCGGTGAAGGCGGTCACGGCGGCGAAGATGGCGCTGCGCGGGGACGGCTCGCACATGGTGTCCCTGGACAAGGTCATCAAGACGATGAAGGACACCGGGGCGGACATGAGCGTGAAGTACAAGGAGACGGCGCGGGGCGGGCTCGCGGTGAACATCATCGAGTGCTGAGGGGGCGGGCCCTGAGCAGGGCGTTCGTAACCTTCGGCGCTCTTCGACCCCCTGACCGGCTGACGTCAGCGACCGGGCGAGAACCCTGCAACTGTCATTCCTGGTACGCGCTCACGCGGCGGCGCGCGCCTCTGCCTGCGCGTAGCTCATGCACCGATCTGACGCGCTCCGAGATCGAGGATCTTCGCATGTCCGGCAGACAGCGTTCCGGGCGCCGGTAGCCTCAGGACCGGTGGCGCTCTGAGCGTCCGTCAAGTCGCCTGTTCTAAAGCTGAAAGGGAAGCCATGGGCCAGATGCAGGAGCAGCCGGTGGAGCGCACTCTCGTACTGCTGAAACCGGATGCTGTGGTACGCGGCTTCGCAGGGAAGATCATTTCCAGGTTCGAGGATGCGGCGCTGAAAATCGTCGGTGTCAAGATGAAGCAGATGGACGCCGAGTTCACCCGGCGCCACTACTTCGACCTCGAGGAACGACTCGGCCCACAGGTGTATGGGATGACCTCCACGTTCATGCAGCAGACTCCCGTCATCGCGCTCGTCCTGGAGGGCGCCGACGCAGTGGCCACGGTGCGGAAGATCGTCGGCAGCACCTACCCGAACGAGGCGGCGGCCGGGACGGTCCGTGGCGACTTCTCCCACTACAGCAGGTCGGCCAGCCTCGCCTCCGGCAAGGCCGTGGCGAATCTGGTCCACGCGTCCGGGAACAAGGAGGAGGCGGACATGGAAGTAGGGCTTTGGTTCGACAAGGGCGAACTGCACGACTACCGCACCCTCGCCGAGGTCTTCACTTATTAAGCCGCGAGGGAGCGTCACCCTCGGACTGTCACTGCGTTGAACCTCACCGGGAGTTCACCGTATGAAAGAGGGCACCATGACCAGCGAGACCCGCGTCGCCTCCATCGATGAGCTGGAGGCCGGCTTCCTGCGCGAAATGGGCGACGATCGATGGGCCGCCACAGAGACCGCCTACGCGCTCGCCGTGCTCCACCGCGAACTCGGCAACTGGAATCGGTCACGCGAATGGGTGAAGCAGTGCCTCCACCTCTTGGACGGCTTCCCGAGCGACACCGAGGAGCAGGTGGCCACGAAGCGCCTCACGGCAGGCGGTGTTCCGCTGCCTACCTACCTGCACGACGGGGTCGTACGCGGACGCTTCGGGACCCCGGCTTGACGGATCCGACTCTGGCCTGACCGCCCTCCGCGCCGTGGCGTGGACTTCCGAAGTCGTCCACGCCACCCTCGCGGCACCCGGTGCGAGACCGGGACGTGCGGATCAGCCGTCCGTCCTGCGGCGCATGCGGTTGTCGAGCACCGCCGTGACCAGGTCGGTCAGCACAGCTACTAGGTTGAGCGCATCGCCTACTACGGAAAGGACATCGAGCCACTGCTGCATCGGGATCTCCTGGTGACGTCAGGGGGCTGGCGCCTGCACCCCGGGTGGACGTGTCCAGTGGACGGTTCCGACCCGGCCCTCCGGTACGGCGTCGGAGCAACTCGGAGTCTGTGCAGCTACGTTGCCTCCGGTGAGCTGCAACGATGTACGGTCGGCCAGAGGCCTTCCGGGCCGTGTACCGGAGGGGCATGGGAGCGTCGGAGGGCAGAACGGGAGGGCTCATGAACCAGCCGGCGCCGGTTCCGGGCGTTGATCCCTCGAGAGTGAACACACCTGGCCAGCTGGCCATCTGCCTGGACGGACTGAGGCTGCGTCGCGGCCTGTCGTACGAGGCGATGGACAGGATCGCGCAGAGCCTGCCACGCAGGCAGGACGGGCCTGCGTGGGAGTCCCTTGGCAAAAGCACCGTCGGTGAGATCGTCACCGGCAAGCGCCTGCCGGGCCGGGGGAAGCTGCTGACGTTTCTCGCCGTGTGCCAGGTCGCCGGCCCCGACGTGGCCCAGTGGCTGGCCGCGTGGGAGCGGGCCCGCACGGCGGCCCTCCCGTCCGCGGACGCACCGGACCCCGAGACCCCGTCGCCTCAGGACCACCGACTGGGCGACTACCTGCGGCGCATCCAGGAGTACTACCAGCAGCTCAACCTGGAGATGCTGTTGACCATGACCAACGTCGAGGACCGTCTGCGGGTGCCGCTCCAGGAGGTCTTCACCCCGCCGCTGGCCCGCGCAGACCCGCCCGCAGTCGAGTTGCCCAGGGAGTTCCGCCGGCGTCTCCTCCTCGGCGAGGAGGCCGATCCGCGTGGCATGCCGCGGGATCTGGAGTCGGAGATCCTCGGCTCTGCGCTCACCGACCAGTGGCAGCCGACCCGCCCCGTGCTCGGCCTGATAGCGGGCCCGGACCACCGACACCTGGTGCTGCTCGGCGATCCCGGATCGGGAAAGTCGACGATCGCCCGCTATCTGGTCCTCAGGCTGGCTGAACTCCACTCGGCCGCCGTGACCGGCCACATCGGCGTCGCCGTCGATCCGTTGCCCGCGCTGGCCGGCACCCTGCCCCTCCTGGTAGAACTCCGGATCTACAGCGCCACCGGCCTCACCTCGTTCGTCGACTTCATCAACCAACTCCATCGCACCCAGGGGCTAGGGCTGCCAGCGTCCGTGCTGAATCCGTACCTGGAAAGTGGCCGCCCCGTGGTCGTCGTCTTCGACGGACTCGACGAGGTGTTCGACCGGGACCGGAGAAACGCCGTGTGCCGCGAGATCCGCGAGTTCGCGCGCCGCTATCCCAACGCGCGCACGGTGGTCACGTCCCGGCCGGTCGGCTACCACCGCCAGACTCTCGACGACGCCGGCTTCGAGTTGTACCAGTTGCAGGACCTCGACGTCGGCCAGATCTCCTCGTTCGTCACCGCTTGGTACGAGATCGCCTGCGCCGACGACCGCGCCGAGGGTGAGCGGCTGAAAGGCCGTCTGATCTCGGCCGTGGGCAGTTCGTCGGCTGTGCACGAACTCGCCGGAAACCCCCTGCTGCTCACGCTGCTCTGCATCATGGGACGCCGCCGCGAGCTGCCGCGCGATCGCGTGCACGTCTACGAGTTCGCGGTCTCACTGCTGGTGGAGCACTGGGACGTGGAGGCACACAGCTTCCCCAACCAGGAGGGGTTGCTGTATGACGACAAACTCGACCTCCTGCGGATCCTGGCACGCACCATGCTGCTCGGCAAAGCGAGCATCGGCGGCAACCGGATCACCGAACAGGACCTCCAAGACGCGTTCGAGATCTACCTTCGAGACGAGCGCGGCTACCAGCGGCCGGTTGCCCGAACCGCCGCCCACTCGATGATCGACCAACTGCGCACCCGCAACTACATCCTGTCCCGATTCGGCGCCGGAATGTACGGTTTCGTCCACCGCGCCTTCCTCGAGTACCTCGCCGCCCTCGACATCGTTACCCGGTTCGACGACCGGCTCATGGACGAAAAGGACCTCCTGACGCTGTTCGAGGAACATGGCCCCGACCCGGCCTGGTCGGAGGTCCTCCTGCTCGTCGTCCGGATGAAGGAGCGGTTCGCGGCCGCGATCATCGGCCGGCTACTCACCGCGGACCAGGCCTGGCGCTTCGACGAGGCTCACATGCCCGCCGGCAGCCTGCTGGCAATCCGTGCCCTGCACGAGGTCCGGCCGAGCGTACGGCTGGCAGCCCAGGTCGACGCCGTCATGGCGAGGATCTTCGAACTGCTGCTGATGCTCGACGCGAACCCCGACGGCGCGCTCCAAGCGGCGTTGCAGGAGGCAGCCCTGCCTACCTTCACGGCGCTCGGTCACCGATGGTTCGGTGCACGGCTCTTCCGCACCTGGTACGCCGGAGCGGGCAAGTCTCTCTCGGGTCCCGTGGCCCAGTTGGCCGCCCGGATGAACGCGCCGCTGGGCGACAAGGCCGAACTGACCCGGGATACCCGTCTCAATCACGATCCGCTCGTCCGCGCCGCCGCGGCCGAGGTCCTGGCAGACCACTGGGAACGCGACGCCGCGGTGTACGCGCAGTTGGTACAGCGTGCCGATACCGATCCGGCAGGCGAGGTGCGCCGCACTTGCATCAACGCACTGGTCTCCCGCTGGTGGGCCGAGCCGACTGTCCGCACCCTGCTGGAACACCGCGCCGAAACCGACCCGGAGCCGATGGTTCGGCGGGCCTGCGTAGAACTCCTGGACGGCTTGTGGCCGGTCCATCCCGAGTTTCGGGCTGTCGTACTGCGACGGGCAGAGCTGGACGCCGACTCGAGGGTGCGAGCGGCGGCAGTGACCACCCTGTCCAACGGGTTCGGCGCCGACCCGGAGGCCGAAGCCCTTGTCCGCGACCGCCTGCAGGAGGACGCCGACGCCGTTGTGCGCAGGGCCGCCGTCGACGGCATCGCGTCGACCGCGCATGGCAGCGCGGAGTCCCTCGCCCTCATCGTGGAGCGCGCGACCGAGGATCCTCACCGGGCTGTCCGGCAGTCCGCCGTCCGCGCGCTTTCGGTGCTCGCGGTGGGTGGCGCCGACGTCCGGGACGTGCTCGCCGGACGTGCCGTCGACGACGGCGACGCCGGGGTGCGTAAAGCGGCGCTGGAGGGAATGGTCACCGCCTGGCCGGGGGCCGGCCGCACCCGGAACCTGCTCATCGGCCGCGCAGTTGGCGACGCGCACTGGACTGTCCGTGGAGCCGCGCTCAAGTCTCTGGCTGGCGTATGGTCGCACCACCCTGACACCCTGCCGTTGTTGGTGGAACGCGCCACCGGCGACGACGACGAGGACGTGCGGATCGCGGCGCTCCTCGGAGCCAGTTCGCCGCTGGTGGACCACCCGGACGCCTATGAGCTGCTGTTCACGGCGTATGCGACGGATCCGAGCCCTTCGGTACGTCAGGCGATCGTGACCATGCTGGCCGACACCGAGGACGACGAGGCGGCCACTCGGGCCGGTCTCCTGCGGTGGGCAATCGACGACGCCGACTGGGCGGTACGCGCGCACGCCATCGAAACGCTCGGCGTGCAGTGGCCGGACGACGCGGCGGTACACGAAGTCGTCCTTGTGCGAGCCGCCGAGGACCACGACGAGGACGTACGCCGCGCTGCGCTTTCCTGCATCGCCCGGAATTGGTCGGATCTGCCGGAGACCCACCGCCTCATCATCGACCTGGCCGAGTCAGACGACAGCGACATCGTCCGCCGCGCCGCCCTCGGCTGTCTGGCCTCCGGTTGGCGCGATGATCCCAACACCCGACGGGTGCTTCGGGCTCACGCCGCCGAGGACCCAGAGGAGTCGATCCGGCGAGCGGCACTGCGGGCTTTGGCTGCCACCTGGCCCAGCGACCCCGGTGTACGACAGCTGGTGGCTGCGGCCTCCGAACAGGATTCGGACTGGGCCGTCCGCCAGGTGTCCGTGCTTCTGCTGACACAGGCCTGGCCGCAGCGCGCCGAGACGGTACCGCTGGTTCTGGACCGATCGGTGCGCGACCAGAGCCTCGGTGTCCGGCAGAGCGCCGTTCAGGCACTGGCCATCGGACATCCGTCGGATCCGCGCGTCGCCGCAGGCCTTGCGGAGCTGGCCCGTACGGATGCCGCCGCGTCCGTACGCGGGGCCGCCCTGCGCGGACTGGCGGCAGGCTGTGGCGACCCCGGAGAGACCTTCCGGCTGGTTGCGGACCTGGCCGTGAACGATCCGCATGCCTCTGTCAGGCTGACGGCCGTGGAGACCCTCGCCTATTTCTGGCCGGACAACACCGATACCCGCCCGCTCGTGGCACGGAGTGCGACCGATGACCCGGACCCGACGGTGCGCCGGGTGGCGGCGGAGGTCATCGGCCTGACGTGGGGGTAGTCCTGTCCGGGTCCCCAGTCCTGTCGTGGTCGCTCGGCACGCCATCGGCATCGGTCTTCCGAAACGGCGCCAGCCCAGGCACCCGTACGCCACTCAGCAGCGAACTGGCGGTCTGGGCACCGGTGCTACGACCGCGCAGCGCCGACGCCAGCCCGATGTCGTAAGCGATCTCCAGGATGTGATCGCCAGCCATGTAGACCTCGGCCTTCGACTCGAGGTTGGCGCGAATCACCGCCTCGGTGTAGGCGACGTACGGGCGTTGGCCCGCGCTCATCATGCCGAAGTGGAAGATCAGCCCGGCTTGGCGCGTCTCCTCGGCGAAGGCTTTCAGAGTCTCAGGGCCGATCGCCATGATGCGGTCGTCCTCCGCGAGTTCGCCCAAGCCCTCCGGGGTGACGCGGCGCGCCTTACCCCGCCCGGCCCGGTTCGCCACCATGAAGTCGGTCGGCAGGACGAGGCGGTCGTGGTGGTCCGGCGCGAAGCTGGGTACCGCGCCGGGTGCCACCACAGCCCTGTGGGTCCGAACGAGGGACTCGAGATCCGCGGTCGGCCCCGCCCCCAAGGCATAACCCAGTTCCTGATAAACCGTCAGTGACGGCATCGGCCCCAGCACGATCCGGTCGAACACATCAGCGGTGAGCAGGGAGCGGGCCACGGTGACGTCCTCGGGACGAGAGCTGCCGATGAAGCAGACCCGGCTCAACCCACTGTCGTCACGTAGGGCGCGGCTGCGCGCCACCAGCCGCGCCAGGCTGTCGAGGTCGCCCTGGAGACCGAGGCCCACCGCGCGGGGCTTGTGGGCGGCGAGCCCGACGTTGGAGGGCAGTGCCCGGACGGTGGACCTGAAGTCATCGAGGACGAAGACGTCGAAGTGGCTCCGCAGCAGCGTGGGGAGCAGCGCCTCGTCGAGGGCGTTCTCACCGGACGGAGGAACGTCGTCCTCCCGGCTCAGCTCGACCAGGTTAGGTAGCAGGGCAACCGTGCCAGGGGCGGGGGCTACAGCCGAGAGATCGTCTAGCCGGTCGAAGCGGGTGACGGCCCGGCCGTCGGGCAGAGCGCGGGCGAGCGCCTTGCGGTGCCACTCCAGGCCCTGGGTGTTCCCAGGTTCGAGGACCCGCACGGATGTGCCGCCCTGAGCGCCCAGCACCAGGACGGCGGCGTTGCGCTGCAACAGATACTCAACCGTTTCGGCCAGTCGCGCGATCTTGAAGTGCGATTCGTTGCTCGTCTGTCGACGGGCCACGTCAATGTCAGCGGTAATGAGAACGCGTCTGCCGCCAAGCGTGTCCTTGCCCAAGTCATCCAGGGTCCGCAGGCCGCTGCTCGATGGCAGGCCGTCGCTCCAGGGCCGACCTGGATGCGCCTCATGACTGATCATCGTCGGTCCGTACGCCGTCGCGGCGCGCTCTAGATACGCTCGAAGACCGCTAGCTGGTACACCGGTTCGCCCTGCTGGCCGTAGCCGACGAAACTCGACGGCGCCTGTTCGGCCAAGCCGGCTTCCTGGCACAGCCGGGAGATGAGTTCAGGAGCGTCGGTCCGCGCCCGGGTGTGGCCCGGTTTGCTGCTCTGGAGCTTGTCCACCGTGGTGACAAACCGTCCGCCGGGCTTCAGCACCCGCGCCATCTCCGCAATGAACGGGGCCGGGTCCTCGACGATGTGCAGCAGCCAGATCATGATCGCATTGTCGATGCTGCTGGAGGGGAAGGGCAATGAGGTCGCGTCGGCGTGCACCGCGGGCACGGTTCCGCGGGCCTCGCACATCCGAATCATCTCGGCGGAGGAGTCGATGACCGTGACCTCGTGGCCAAGCTTGAGCAGGAAGTTCGCCACAAGGCCGGTGCCACCGCCGATGTCGAGGATCCGCGATCCGGCCGGCAAGAGCTCGTGAACGGCGTTCGCCGCGGCGGTCGCGCGGGCGTCGCCGCCCCGGGTCGCGTCGTAGTTCCGCGCCTCTTCGTTGTAGTCGTAGTCGCGGTGCTCGGGCATGGAACGACTCCTTCGACGCGGCGGGCCCAGCGGTTCGACGGGCCTGGGTGAGAATCACCGCAGGGCTCGAAACCGCCGTTGTAGGGTACCGCCCGGACCCAACTTGCGTGGCACGTTTGACCGTTGTGTGCGAGTCCCTCCATTCGGGTGAGGACGGTGGACGGCATGAGGTTCGACTTGGACGCACTGCACGCAATCATCTTGGCGGGGGGGTCCGGGACACGGCTGTGGCCGTTGTCGACCTCCCAGCGGCCCAAGCAGTTTCTGGATCTGACCGGCAGCGGCCGCACCATGCTGCAGGAAACCGTCCTACTGCTCGACGGCCTGGTGCCGATCGAGCGGGTCATCGTCGTCACGGGTCGGCGGTACGCCGGTCTGGTGCGCGCACAGCTTCCCGAACTGCCGCCGGAGAATCTGCTCGTCGAACCACGAGCGCTCAACACCGCGCCGGCCATGGCCGTAGCGGCCGCGCTGATCCGGGCGCGCCGCCCTGACGCCGTGATCGTCAATCTGCCGTCTGATCACTATGTTGGGCAGGCGGCGGAGTTCCGCGCGATGGTCATGGCCGCAGCGACCTGCGCCGCCGCCCGGCCCGTCATCGTGGTGGCCGGAGTCGTGCCGACATCGGCCAACACCGGCTTCGGCTATATCGAACTGGGGGACGGCGGCCGGGAAGCCGGTGGGCCCACGGTCCACCGCGCTCTGAGCTTCACGGAGAAGCCCAGCAGAGGTCTGGCACGTTCGTTCGTCGCGTCGGGCCGGTACCTCTGGAACGCCAACTACTACACGTTCCACGTCGACACGTTCGAGACCGGCCTCGCGACGCACGTCCCACGACTCAGCGGTCTGTTGTGGCCTGCCGACGGCACCGGGCAGGCGTTCGTCGACGAGGTGTACGCCGACGCCGAAGCGGTCTCGATCGACTACGCGCTGACCCAGCGGGCACGCAACCTCCTCGTGGTGGCCGCATCGTTCGGCTGGAGCGACCTCGGGAGCTGGGACCAGCTGTACACAGTCCTGGCCGCACGGTCGACGGACGACGCTGGAAACGTCGTGGTGGTCCCGGACACCCGCCTTATCGTCACCACGGACAGCGCGCGCAACCTCGTCATTCAGACCTCTCCGCGGGCGATCGCGCTCGTCGGTATCACCGACAGCATCGTCGTGGACACCGACGACGCCCTGATGGTGGCACGGCGCGACGACCTCCAGCAGATGCGCGCCGTGGTGGCTCGACTGGCCGAGGTCGAAGAGCTGTATCGGTGAGCGAGCCGGTCTAGGATTCTTTGCCATGACGCAGTTCCGACCCAAGGACGACCTGACGGGCATCACAGCGTTTCCCACGTTTCCGTTCAAGTCGCCGGTGTTTCCCCAGGACCTCGTCGGCGAGGCCGTGGAGCTCGTCCGGCCGGGCGAGTCGGGACCGGAGAACTGTGAATTCTGCGCGGCCCCGGAGAAGGAATTCATCTGGACCGACCGGAATTGGCGACTCCGATTGCGTCGACCCACGCCGTTTCCGGGCACCGTAATTCTGCATACTCGAGCACACTGGGAATCGTTCGCCGATATGCCGAGCGAATTGATCTCCGAGTTCGGGCCGTTGTGCGCCCGCATAGAGCGAGCGATCCTCGGACTCGGGAACGTCGGTCGCGTTCATCTCTATCGGTCCGGGGACGGGCACGCTCACTTCCATGTCTGGTTCCATGCCCGGCCGCTGGGTTTCCAGCAGTTCCGCGGTTCGTTCCTGCCGACCTGGGCCGAAATCCTGGAATCGCGCTCGCCGACCGAGGTGGAGGGCGCGGGCGAGGCCGTCGCACAGGCCCTGTCACAGGAGGACTGAGACGGTGACTACGGCGGGAACGGACGAAGAGGGAATCAGGCGCTGCGCCCGTCCACCATCTTCGATGTTCCGGCCTGCCGGTACAGGTCGAAATCGTCTTCCCACAGCGCCTCGACGGCTCGGCGGGCGCTGCTGTCGAGCCAGTCGGTCCAGTCCGGATGACCGGTCCGATTCAGCCGCTCAAGCGGCGGGATCGCAGCGTCGACCCGGTCCAGCAGCCCGGACCAGCCCTCGTCGAGACTCTCGAGCGTGACGACGGCACTGACAACCGGGGCGCGGGCCTCCGAGCACAGGAATGCCCACTGGCTCCCGCTGGCGCTGGCCGGCTGGCCCCGCCTGTCGGTCAGAATGGCGTGGACGTGCCGTACGTCACGGTCCGTCAGCCGACGCCCGTGCGGCACCGGAAGACCCAGGCGGCGGTAGTTGTACGTCAACTGGGACACCAACCAGTCACAGGGATGGCGTACCACCCCGAAGGTGAACATGCGGTCCCATTGGCTCGGACCAATCCGCTCTCGTATTTCCACCGCAGGCATATGTCGTGCCGTGTAGTAACCCGGGCACTCGATCGCGTCCAGGTCGGCTCGCTCCTGGAAGGCGACGAGGGCGGTCTCAATACTGGTCGACGCGGCTTTGGGGTTCGAGGCAAAGACGAAATCGTGCCGATAGGAAACAATCACGGACGAAGATCCCCTTTCCGTTCCAGCGTTGGAATGAGCGTACACTTGCAGGAGATCTAACTCCAGAGAGGTTCGGGCCTATTGGAAGCGGAATTCTGGAGTGTTCTTCGACCCGAAGCACCGCACACGCCGACCGCCGCGGTAGACGGCCGCGACGGCCAGGATCGCGGTGATGTCGCTGAGCGGGTCACCGGTCACCGCGAGGAGATCCGCGTCAAAGCCGCGGGCAACACGTCCCTTCCGTGCGAGACCACACGCTTCAGCAGCGGTCGATGTGGCGGCCCGTAGCGCCTCCGCCGGCGAAAAGCCGGCCTCGACCAGCCGGATGACTCCGTGAGGCAGCAGCCCGTGCTGCTTCTGGTCGGAAATGCCGGCATCGCTGGCACACACGATCCGCACGCCGGCGTCCCGCATGTCGACGGCCGCTGCGAGAGTCTGCACGATCCGCACGCGGGCCGATTCGTCGAGCGGCGGGCCAGCCGGAGAGAACCCCGTGGTTACGGTCACAGGCAGACCCGCCTCGGCGACGCGCTCGATCAGCTGTCGATCCGGCTCCACGCCGGTCGGCGTACGGAACGTGCCGTGTTCGACGGTGTCCACACCGGCCGCCAACGCCCGCTCCATGGCGTCGACCGCGTGCGCGTGGGCGGCTACCGGAAGCCCCAGCCGGTGCGACTCGACGACCACCGATCGCAATTCGGCTGCCGTGTACTGCGGCTGCCACGAGCGGCTCCCGGGGGTGATCTCGCCGCCGCTGGCCATGATCTTGATGAGGTCGACGCCACGCGTTGCACGGACCCGGACGGCCTCGGTCAGTCCGGCAGGGCTCTCCAGCGCACCGCCGAGAAACCAGCAGTGGCCCCGAGCGGTGGTGATCGGCGGTCCGGACACCATGAGATGCGGCCCCGTATCAGGACGGAGTGCGATTTCTTCCCGGATCCGGAGGGTCACGTAGTCGCGGTCTCCGAGGTCGCGGACCGTGGTGATCCCGACGTCGAGGCAAGTTGCCGCCGCACGGCGGGCGTTCATGAGCAACGTGGCCTCCGGTACAGCAGCCGCGGCGACAGGATCGGGCACCCCGGGCAGCACAAGGTGCACATGGGCGTCGACGAGACCGGGCAGGAGGGTGCACTCACCCAGGTCGACGACCGGCATCCCGGCCGGGGAAGCCCCGCACTCGTCCACCGCGACGATGACACCGTCCTCGACCACGATGAGCGGGGACCTCAGGTACACGCCCCTGACTCCGTCGAACAGGCGGGCTGCACGTAATGCCATCATCGCTTCCTCCGTCGGATGAAGGGCGGCCGTAGCAGGTGGAGCGGTCAGCCCCGGCGCTCACTTCGAGCGCTCTCGCTCACTGGTCGTCCACCGAACCGAAATCGCGGAAGTCGGCCTCCAAGGGGGCCAGTACGCGTTCCAGAGCGGCCATCAGGTCGTCCCAGTCCTGCTCGGTCACGTTGGACAGCCCTAGCCGAAGGAAGGGTCGGGACGGCCGTGGGGCGGACCGCGGATAGAACTGCACGGCGTCCAGCCCGCCGATCCGTTCGGCCGCCAGGATGTCTCGCAACCGCACGTCTTGTCGGGTGAGCAGCGCGAGATGGGCGCCGCCGCTCGGCTGAACGAATGGCCAGTCGAGCCTGCGCAGGATCGCGGCCAAGGCGGCGCGGCGGGACGTGAGCAGGGCATCGCGTCGGCGACGGATCCCGACCGCCCGGTCAGTCGCCAGCACCGCCGCGAGATCGACGAGAGCGGACGCTTCGGCAGTCGGCGCGGCGGCACGCAGCTTCTCGGCGCCGTGGCAGCCACGCGGCCAACCGACGAAACCGATCTTGGCCGGCCACCCCAGTACCTTCGTCCAGCTGCCCAGATAGACGGTGCCCCGCGGATGTAGCGACAGCAGTGTCGGCCACCGGTCGTCCCGCGGGCTTATCCCACGGAACGGATCGTCCTCCACCAGCAGCAGCCCCGTGCTTTGGGCATACCCCGCGACGTCGGTCAGGAACCCGGGCGACAGGCTGGACGCAAGGGGGTTGGAGTGCAAGGCGTTGACGACAAGGAGGCGCGGCTCGTGAGTCGGTGGTGTGAAGTGAGCCCGGGACCAGTCGGGCGCGGCGACGTCGATCGAGGTGACCGGAGCGCCGTCCGGCAGCGCGCCGGCCACCCGCTGATATGTCGGGAGAACCGCGCCGCGCTGTGTCCTGGGTACCGATCCGAGCAGGTGATCGAGCATACGGCCGCTGCCTGGTGTGTAGGCCCAGTCGTGTGTGTCAAGGACGTCGGGGCCGAACCGCTCTGCCACGAAGGCGCGGAGCGCCGCCTCGGGGTCCCGCGCACCGCCACCAGCTGCTCCTACCTGTTGGGCGACCCACCGGTGCCAGTCAGGGGCGTTGTCGCACAGATCCATCGGCAGTCGCACGGGCTCGCCCGTCCGCTCCGTGGAGTTGTTGCCTGACGTTGCGGTCAAGGCCCCCTCCTCGTCACCGGACCGGTGCGAAGTTTAGCGGGCATGTGGGGCACGAGAGGGCTCCCAGCGACCGTTTCGGCATCCCAAAGCCCTGTACAGGGAGTCGAGTTGTCGCGGCGGTCAACGCGCACGATGCGCAGGACAACCGTGTCCATGTCGACCATCACCAGTTCACCGAGGTGTCCGACTGCCCCCGCGGGACTGCCAGAGACGGCGGACGCCTCTCATACGGACAGCCGAGTCAGATGCACGGTCCTCAGTGTGTCCTGGCGGGTCGGGACGCCGGCGCTGTCCAGGTCGCGGAGGGGGTGGCGGCGACGCGGCCGCAATTCTCGAAGGGAGCGGGGACATACGACCGACAGCGCCGCGACCGGATGGCGCTCCCGCAGATGTCGCGGTCTCCGCCCGCGCAGCTGGAGGAGGCGCTGGACGAACTCGCCGATCCCGTCGCGCCCTACGATCCGTGGGCCATCGTGTTTGCGGACGCTGCTGTGTCCCGCGGTCTGCGGGACGCCGCGACCAGGGCCACAAGTTCCACGAGCGCGGCAATGGCCTCAGGGTCGGCTCGTGGCCGGGACGCGGAGCCAGGGGAGTACTGCGAAACCGCATCAGCTCCCGCCGGCTTGCCACCGTTTCAGTCGAGGTCGCGACCGCTCATAGGAAACCGGCATATGCATCATCGCGCCATCCGAAGAGTCCCAGAATGACATTCCGGGCATCACCCACCCCGAAAGACTTCAACACATCCGAGCCCTCAACCCCCAAACCGGATACTGCGGCACCATGAACGCAGATCCAGGGGTGCGTCGGTCCACTCCTCCCCCAGGGTGTGCAGGAACCCAGCAATTCGTGTCCTGCCCGCCCACGCCGAGCACTCCGCGCGTCGATCCATGCACGATCACGTCGTGCTGCCCCGCGTTCATTCGCCGTACTCCGGGCATGACAGACCTTTACGGCGTGTCCCCCGTATTCTCCTCCTCCGACCGCACGGATGCTGAGGTCGGCGAGGCTGCCGGGTCGCTCGGACCGGGGCACGGGCGCGGTCGTGGTTCCCGGGCCGGGCAAGTGGGGCATCATCAACTCCCGTTCCCCCACTCTCACTTCAGGGAGCCCCCACATGCTCCGCGGCATCGATGTCAGCGCCTACCAGTCCTCCGCCTTCAGCACCGAAGGGCTCTCCTTCGCCTTCATCAAGGCGACGGAGGGCCGCTCCTACACCAACCCGAAGTTCTCTGCGCAGACCAAGCACGCCCGTGACGCCGGGCTGGTCGTCGGCTTCTACCACTTCCTGTGGCCCGGCAACCTCACCGCGCAGGCCGAGTACTTCGTCAAACACGCCCCCGAGAAGGGCGGCGACATCCTCGCGGTCGACTGGGAGACCACCGGCGACGGCACCCACGCGAGCAACGCGGAGAAGGACTCCTTCATCCGCAAGGTGCGGCAGCTCCGCCCGAACAACCGGGTCGTTCTCTACACGAACCGGCACTTCTGGCTGAACGTCGACACCACCTCGTACGCCGGCGACGGTCTCTGGATCGCCGACTACGTCACGGCGGGCAAGCCCCGTATCAAGGCGAAGTGGCGCTTCCACCAGTACACCGACGACCCGGTGGACAAGAACGTCGCCGACTTCGCGAGCAAGGCGGCCCTGCGCGAGTGGGCCACCGACGCCTGACCCGCGCCCCGCTCGTAGGCTTGCCTCATGGGCGGGAAGATCACTGCGGTCAGCAGCAACGGGACGTACTCCTTCACGAAGCCGAACCGGGAGAGCATCACCCTGCTCGCCGGGTTCGGGGTGGAGGGGGATGTTCATGGCGGGGCGACGGTCAAGCACCGGTTCCGGATGAGGAAGGACCCCTCGCAGCCGAACCTCCGGCAGGTGCACCTCATGCACGAGGAACTGTTCGACGAGGTGCGCCGGGCCGGCTTCGAGGTGGCGGCCGGGGAGCTCGGGGAGAACGTGACGACGCGTGGCGTCGATCTGCTGGGGCTGCCGACGGGGACCCTGCTGCACCTGGGCGGCGAGGCCGTCGTCGAGGTGACCGGGCTGCGGAATCCGTGCGCGCAGATCGACCGGTTCCAGAAGGGGCTGATGAAGCAGGTCGTGGGCCGGAGTGAGGACGGCCGGGCGCTGTTCCGGTCCGGGATCATGAGTGTCGTGGTCAGAGGGGGCGTGGTGCGGGCCGGGGATGCCGTGGGGGTCGAGCTGCCCGAGGGGCCGCACCAGCCGCTGGACATCGTCTAGCCCGCGAACGGATCCTCCAGCTCCGCCCGCAGGATCTCCGCCGCCCCCTCCGCGTCCCCGTCCGCCACCGCGCGGACCAGTGCCGCGTGGGCCTCGTCCGCGGTATTGGGGTCGTCGTCGCGCAGGCCGGTCAGGGCCAGCAGCTCGACCAGGCCCTCGCGCAGGACGGGACTGAACTCCCTGAACAGGTCGGCGAGTACGGGGTTGTGCGCGGCGGCGACCACCGCCGCGTGGAAGGTGATGTCCGCGTCGACGAAGTCCGCGTCGGAGGACGTGGAGGCCGCCCGCCGGCCCTCCAGCGCGCGTTCCATCACCGCCACGTCCTCGGGGGTACGGCGGCGCGCGGCGAGGCGGGCCGCGTGGACCTCCACCGCCATGCGGACCTCGTAGACGTCGGTGACCGCGGCCCGGCGCAGCCGCGTGGGCCAGTCCGCCACCGCCTCCGTCGCGGTGACGAAGACCCCCGCGCCCTGGCGCGGCCGCACCAGCCCCGCCCCGGCCAGCGCCCGCAGCGCCTCGCGGACCGTGGAGCGGCCGACGCCGAGTTCCTTCGCCAGCGTCGTCTCGCCCGGCAGTTTCGCGCCCACGGGCCAGTGCCCGGCGGTGATCTGCGCGCGCAGCCGCTCGGCGGCCTGTTCGACCAGGGGGCTGGGACGGACGGGGCCTAGCGGCATCTCTGGTTCACCAACTCGTGCGGGGCGAAAAACGGGAACTCCGTCAATTGTCACTTGTCTGAGGACCTGAGGAGTGACTAGCCTACCTCCCGTGATCTTCCGCGGTCTCCTTCTCCTCGGCTGCCGCGGCGGGGCCTGACGCGACCGGCACCCCGCCGCGGGACGCCGTGCTGCCGGTCTCCGTCGAGCGACCGAGCCGAAGGACACCCCGTGACCTCCGTCTGGAACCCCCAGCGCCCCAGCCCCATGCCGTTCCACCGCTACCTCCCCTTCCAGGACCGCGTCCACGTCCCCGTCACCGACCGCGCCTGGCCCTGCGCCCGCATCGAGCGCGCCCCCCTCTGGGTCCCCGTAGACCTGCGCGACGGCAACCAGGCCCTCGCCGAGCCGATGGACACCGCCCGCAAGAGCCGCTTCTTCGAGCTGCTGGTGCGCACCGGCTTCAAGGAGATCGAGGTCGGCTATCCCTCCGCGAGCCGCACCGACTTCGACTTCGTACGGCACCTGGTGACCGGCGGCGCCGTCCCCGACGACGTCACTCCGGTCGTCTTCACCCCGGCCCGCCCCGACCTGATCGACCGGACCTTCGACGCGATCGCGGGCCTGCCGCGTGCCGTCGTCCATCTGTACATCGCGACCTCACCGGTGTGGCGGGACGTGGTCCTCGGCCGGGACCGGAAGCAGGTGTGGCGGACCGTGCGGAAGGCGGCCGCGCACATGGCACGGCGGGCCGACCGGCTCCACGGCACAGCCGTGCGCTTCCAGTTCTCCCCCGAGACCTTCAACCTCACCGAGCCGGACTTCGTCCTGGAGCTGTGCGACGGGCTGACGGAGCTGTGGGACGCGAGCCCGGACCGGCCCGTCACCCACAACCTGCCCGCGACCGTCGAGATCGCCACCCCGAACGTCTACGCCGACCAGATCGAGTACGTCCACCGCCATCTGGCCCGCCGCGACAGCGTGATCCTCTCCGTCCACCCGCACAACGACCGCGGCACCGGCGTCGCCTGCGCCGAACTCGCCGTGCTGGCCGGCGCCCAGCGGGTGGAGGGCTGCCTGTTCGGCAACGGCGAGCGCACCGGCAACGTCGACCTGGTGACCCTCGCGATGAACCTGTACGCCCAGGGGGTGGACCCCATGGTCGACTTCGGCGACATCGACGCGGTGAAGGCGACCGTCGAGCACTGCAACCGGCTGCCGGTGCACCCCCGCCACCCGTACGCCGGCGACCTGGTCCACACCGCCTTCTCCGGCACCCACCAGGACGCCATCAGCAAGGGGCTCGCCCGCCGGGACGAGCACCCGGACGAGCCCTGGCAGGTCCCGTACCTGCCGATCGACCCGGCCGACATCGGGCGCACCTACGAGGCGGTCATCCGCGTCAACTCCCAGTCGGGCAAGGGCGGGGCGGCGTATCTGCTGCGCACCTGCCACGGCCTCGACCTGCCGCCCCGCATGCGCCCCGACTTCTCCCGGGCCGTCCAGGAGGCCACCGACACGAGCGGCCGGGAGATGAACCCGAAGGAGCTGTACGAGCTGTTCCGGGCCCGCTATCTCACGGAGGGCGAGGTCCGGCTGCGCGACGCGACGGCGTACGAGGAGGCGCCCGGCGTCCACCGCTTCGTCGGCACCCTGGAGTGCGACGACCGCGTCGGCGACCACGAGGGCACGGGCGGCAGTGCGCTCTCGGCCTTCGTGGACGCGCTCGCCGGTGCCGGGTACGCCGTCGAGGTGGTCGACTTCGCCGAGGACGGCACGGCGGCCTACGCCGAGTGCCGCGTCAACGGCCGTAGGACGGCCTGGGGCGCCGGTGTGGGCCCGGCCGCCGCCGTCCGGGCCGTGCTGTCCGCGACGAACCGGGCGCTGCGGTGAGGGAGGTCCTGCGCGCCGAGGACGTGCACGTCGTCCGGGACGGCAGGCCGATCCTCCAGGAGGTCTCGCTGACCGTCCGGGCGGGCGAGCACTGGGCGCTGCTGGGTGCCAACGGCGCGGGCAAGTCCACGCTGCTCAGCCTGCTGGGCGCCCTGGTGCACCCCACCCGCGGCACGGTCGAGGTACTGGGCCGCCGGCTCGGCCGGGTCGATCTGCGGGAGCTGCGCGCCCAGGTCGGTCATGTCGATCCGCGTCATCCGCTCACCGCACCTCTGCGGGTCCGGGACGTCGTCCTGACCGGGCTGACCAACTCCGTGGCCCCGCTCCCCCGTTGGCGGCCGACGCAGGAACAGCGGGACAGGGCCGGCCGGCTCATCGGCACCCTCGGCCTCGGCGACCTCGCCGACGCCCGCTGGCCGACCCTCTCGCACGGGCAGCGCGGCCGTGCGCTCATCGCCCGCGCGCTGATGCCGGAGCCGCGACTGCTGCTGCTCGACGAACCGGCGACCGGCCTCGACCTGCCGGGCCGCGAGCAGCTGATCGACGCTCTGGATGCCCTGCGCCGCGGGCATCCGACGCTGGCGACGGTCCTGGTCACCCACCACCTGGAGGAACTCCCGCCCGGAACCACCCACGCGATGCTGCTGCGCGAGGGCCGGGTCCTCGCGCGGGGCCCGGCATCCCGGGTGCTCACCGGGGACCAGGTCGGCAAGTGCTTCGACCTGCCGCTGGTCCTGGAGCGCCACGACGGCCGCTGGACGGTCAGGCTGCGGAGCCGGGGCCGGGCATGACGAAGGGGGCGCCCTTCGGCTTCGGGGCGCCCCCTTCCGCGTCGGCCCTACTTGTTCAGGAAGGCCCAGAACTCGTCGAACGACAGGAGCTTGTCGCCGTTCAGGTCGCGGCTCTTGATGATCGCCTCGGCGACCGACTCGGTCACGTTCCAGTCGCCGCCCTGGGCCAGGGCGGACTTGAACTCGGCGGCGGTGATGGTGCCGTCACCGTCCGCATCGATCCGCTCGAACTGCTTGCGTGCTTCCTCGATGTCGATGTGCGCCACCGGTCCGCCCCTTTTCTTGCCTTTGTCGTGTCCTGCTGGCTTGCTGCCGCAGGTCAGATTAGCGGCCCGGCCCGACCTCCGGTGCGGCGCCCACCGGGGAAACGGCGGTGCCGTGCTCGATCATGTCTGCGACTGTGGGCCTTCCAAAGGGCGCGGACTCGGGGAGCGGTGTGATGGAGACCTTGCGGGACATTCTCGACGCGGCGGCCCGCGGGGTGTTCCCGCCCGCGGACGGCGGCACGACGGTCGTACCGCAGGCGTGTCACCGGGACGCCGGCGTGCTGTCCTTCACGGCGCACTCGGTCGTGTTCACCGACGAGGATCCCGCGTGGGTCCACGCCACCCTGCGCGGCCTGGACTGCGACCCGCTGGCCGCGACCCTGAACCCGCGGTTCCTGACCGCCTTCCTGGACCGGACCGGGCGCAGGTCGGAGACCGTCGACGCGATGCTGGTCGGTGACCCGCTCCCGGGCGGACCGCCGTTCGCGCTGCGGGAGATCGAGGACGCGAACCATCCCCGCATCGCGTACGCCCGCAGACGGCGCGACGACGTTCGCGCCTGGACGGCGGAGGGCGGGGTGCTGGTGACGGGGCGGGGCGTCGGCGGCCGGCTGGAGGTCTCGGTCGAGGTGGACGAGGACGTACGGCACCGGGGGCTCGGGCGGGCGCTGGTGACCGCGGCCAGGCATCTGGTCGCGGAGCCGCTGTGGGCCCAGGTCTCCCCGGGGAACGCCCGCAGCATGCGGGCGTTCCAGGCGGCCGGTTACCGTCCGGTGGGCGCGGAGGCGGTGCTGCTGGCCCCGGCCCCGCGGGGCGTCGACGGCTCAGCGGAAGATGCCGGTGTGGCCGAGTGAGTACCGCCCCGGCTGGGGGTACACCGCGAGTCCGTGCGGTCCGCTGCCGACCTTGACGCGGGCGAGCTGGGCGCCGGTGCGGGTGTCGATGGCGTAGACCTCGGCGTTGTAGCGGCCGGACAGCCACAGGACCTTGCCGTCGGCGGAGACGCCGCCCATGTCGGGGCTGCCGCCGCCGGGCAGGCGCCACTTCTTGGTGAGCCTGTTCTCGGCGAAATCGAAGACGGAGACGGTCCCTTCGCCGCGGTTGGAGATGTACATCTCGCGGGAGTCGCGGCTGATGTAGAGGCCGTGGGTGCCCTTGCCGGTGGGCAGCAGCGTCGGCTTGCCGAAGGTGTCGCCGTCCAGGACCCACATCCCGTCGGCCATCATGTCCGCGACGTAGAACCGCTTCCCGTCCGGCGAGACCTTGACGTCCTGCGGCATGGCCCCGGCGAAGGGGAGCTTCTGCTGCCCGATCACCTTCATCTTCTCGGTGTCGACCTTCAGCAGTTCTCCGCTGAACTCGCAGGACACGATGAAGTACCTCCCGTCCAGGGAGAAGTCGGCGTGGTTGACGCCGTAGCAGCTGACCGGAACGGTCTTCTTCCGCTCCATGGTGTGCGGGTCGCGGAAGACGAGTTCACGGTCGAGGGAGGCCATCACGACGGCGTATCTGCCGTTCGGCGTGAAGTAGAGGTTGTACGGGTCGTGCACCTCGACGGGCTTGCCCGCCCTCCCGGTGCTCGGGTCGATCGGGGTCAGGGTGTTCCCGCGGTCGTTGTTGACCCAGAGGGTCTTCATGTCCCAGGAGGGCACGACGTGTTGGGGCTGCCGCCCGACATGGATCGTGTCGATGATCTCGTACGTCTTCGGGTCGATCACGGAGACGGTGTCGGACTCGGTGTTGGGCACGTAGACCCGCGACGGGAAGTCCTTGACCACCGGTGACAGCTTGTTCGGGCGGTCGGCGGCGTAGACGTCCCGCGGGTCCAGGACGGGGGGCATCCCGGGCAGCCCGTGGACCTGTGCCTTGACCGGTTTCGCCGGTTTCGCCGGGGCGGGGACGGCCGCCTTGGTGCCACGGGCCTGGTCCGCCCCGTCCTTGGCCCCGGTGCCGCAGGCGGCGAGGGCGAGGAACGCGGCGCCCGCGATCAGGGTGCTCTTGACGAGGGTGCGCTGCAGTGGGGTGGGAGGCATCAGCTGAACAACTCCGTGGTGGTCACCGCGGCCAGGCCGCGCCGGTCGAGTTCTTCCAGTACGACGGGGAGGGCGGCGACCGTGTCGTCGTACCCGAAGTGCAGGCTCACCACGGATCCTTCGCGGATCTCGGCGAGGACCTTGCGGGCGACGGCGGCGGCGCCGGGCGAGGTGAAGTCGAGGGAGTCGACGTCGTAGGAGAGGACGTGGGGGTAGCCGGCCTCCTGGGCCAGCCGCGTCACGAGGGGGGAGGCGGTGGGCGTACGGGAGGGGCGGAACCAGGACCCCACCGACCCGGTGAGCCGCTTCAGCCGCTCCGCGCACCCGGCGATCTCCGCTCTGGCCTCGGCCTCGGACATCGCGTTGATGTCGAGGTGGCGGAGGGTGTGGTTGCCGAGGTCGTGGCCGCCGTCGCGGATCCGGCGGGCGAGGTCGGGGTGTGCGTCGAGCCAGGTCCCGACGGCCAGCACGGTGACGCGCGCCCCGTGCTTCTCGGCCTCGGTGAGCAGGGCGCGGGCGGTGGCGGGGTCGCCGCCGCCGTGGAAGGTGAGGGCGACCCGGGGACGGTCGCGGGGACCGTGGGTGAGCTGGGCGGGCTGGGCGGGCGGCGCGGGCGGGGCCGGAGCCCTGCTGGAGGCGTGCACGGGAGGGGCGACGGCGTTCCTGGTCGCACATCCGGCGGCCAACGCCAGCCCGGCGGTGGCGAGCAGCACGGCTCGACGTTCGGTAGCGGTCACGCGCCCCATTTAAGGGGTTATGCCGGTGATTGCCGCTGACCGACCCACCGGCTACCTTTCGGCCACCCGCATCTCGAACCACGTCGTCTTGCCGCGCGGCAGCAGGTCGACGCCCCAGCGGTCGGACAGCTTGTCCACGAGGAACAGTCCCCGCCCGCTGACATCCGTCTCCTGCACCGGCATCAGACAGGGCAGTCCGCGCGAGGGGTCACGGACCTCTATCCGGATCCACCCCCGCCGGCGTCGCATCCGCAGACCGAACACCCGCGCCCCCGTGTGCCGCACCGCGTTGCCGACGAGTTCGGACACGAGCAACACCGCGTCCTCGGTCATCTTCGGGGTGAGCCCCCAGTGCCGAAGGACGATCACCTGGGTCAAGCGGCGCGCGGTCGCCGCGGACTCCGGGCGGGACGGCAGCGGGACCTCGGCCTCGGTGGGGTTTCCGAACAGTTCGAGCGCCTTCAGTGCGTGCTCGTCCTCGACCGCCGGAGACCAGCGTGCCGCCGTCAGACGGTTGTCTCCCCGCGGCTGTTCGAAACCCTCCAGCCCCGCCATGCCCCCATCATGGCCGCCCACAGCGTTCTCCGGGGCCGTTCCTGACGAATACGCCCCCCGGAATGCGCCGCTCCGAAGGGACCGATCGGCATATGCCAAAGGCACTTCGGCGGCCTCAACAGCCCTTCTGACCTGCGGCGGAGGCTCACTGGGAGGCAATCGACGGACTCCCTCGACAAGGCAGACTTAAGGTTGCTTTAAGGCTCCCATAATCCGCCCCATCGAGGGACCCGGATCAGACATCGTGTCAATTGCAAGTGGTTCAGAGGAATTTCGCCTTGCCGGGGCCCTCCTCGACGAAGCTCTTCATGCCCCGCTCTCGGTCCTCCGTGGCGAACAGGCCCGCGAACCAGTTGCGTTCCACCGCGAGGCCCGTCTCGATGTCGGTCTCCAGACCCGTGTCGATCGCCTCCTTCGCGGCGCGCAGCGCGATCGCCGGTCCCTGCGCGAGCTTCGCCGCCCAGGCGTGCGCCTCGGCGTACACCTCGTCTGCGGGTACGACCCGGTCCACGAGGCCTAGCGTCAGCGCCTCGTCGGCCTTGACCATACGGCCGGTGAAGATCAGGTCCTTCGCCTTGGACGAGCCGACCAGCCGGGCGAGGCGCTGGGTGCCGCCCGCGCCGGGGATCAGACCGAGCAGGATCTCGGGCTGCCCCAGCTTGGCGTTCTCCGCGGCGATCCTGAAGTCCGCGCACAGCGCGAGCTCGCAGCCGCCGCCCAGGGCGTATCCGGTGACGGCCGCGACGACCGGCTTGGGGATGCGGGCCACGGCCGTGAACGAGTCCTGGAGGGCGCGGGCGCGCAGGACCATCGCGGTGTGGTCCATGGCCTGCATCTCCTTGATGTCCGCGCCGGCCGCGAACACCTTCTCCCCGCCGTACACGATCACGGCGCGCACGTCCTCGCGCCGGGTCGCCTCCTCGGCGAGCTCCTTGAGCCGGTCCTGGGTGGCCACGTCCAGCGCGTTCATGGGCGGGCGGTCGAGACGGATGGTGCCGACGCCTTCGGCGACTTCGAGATTCACGGTCATGCCAGCAGGTTAACGGGGGCTAACGGGACGTGGCGGGGTGCGGTCGCTCACACCCGGCCGGGGCCCTAGGCTTGCCCCCGGCCCCGAGGCAGCACAGGAGCCCATCGGGACGCGGCGGGGAACAGTCGCCCACACCCGTCCGGGGCCCGAAGGTTGCCCCCGACCCCGACACAGCACGGGAGCTGACGACGCGTGGCGGG
>NZ_KB911596.1 GCF_000383615.1 Streptomyces canus 299MFChir4.1
CACAGACAAGGACAGGCCTCCCGTGAAACCGGGGGGCCTGTCGCGATTCGGACACGTCGCCTCGGCGCACCGGAGCGACCCGGGAGCAGGACAGAGCCGGCTGGGGGTCGGGGGGTTCATCCCCCCGGAAGACACCGCATCAGCCGGTCCAGGGTTCGAGTTCCCGGCGGCGCACGACACGACAGACCTCTCGTGAAAGCGGGGGCCCGGCATGTTTACCGCGCCACTCCGGCACATTGGGGCGGCGAGGGTTCGGCGGAGGCGGCTGGGGGTCTGGGGGTTATCCCCCAGCGGATGCAGCATCAGCGGGTCCGGGGTTCGAGTCCCCGGCGGCGCACAGACAATGACAGGCCCCCCGGTGAAAAGCGGGGGGCCCGCCATGATTTTGGACGCGTTGCCGGAGCGACCCGGGGCAGGGCAGAAGCGGCTGGGGGGCCGGGGTTCGAGTCCCTGGCGGGGCACGACAATGGCAGGCCTCCCGTGAAAGCGGGGCCCGACGCGTTTACCGCATCGCTCCAGGACATCGGGACGACGAGGGTTCGGTGGAGGCGGCTGACGGCCTGGAGGTATCCACAGCGGATGGAGCATCTGTTCGAGTCCCTGGCGGCGCACGGACACGGAAGGCCCCTCGCCCAGGCGGGGGCCTTTCGGCATGAAGGGGGCGTGAACCGGATCGAGGCGGCGGGCGTACGGATGTCCGCAACGACTCCACAAGGCCCCCACAGGAGCCACAATGAACGCGTATGACCGGTAAACACCGCGTTTCGCATCTTGCGATCATGATGAGCACCGTAGAACCCTGTTTTTCAAGATGCTGCGTATACGCAGCAGTTGGGGGGCATGGAGCCGGTTGCCGGTGTTGCGGGGAAAGGGGCCCCGCTTCGGAGGATGCCGAGGGGGGCGTCTGCAACCGGAAGGTCGCTGTTACGTGTCTATTGTGACGATTGTGGTGACTGCGACCCACCACTGATGCGTCTGTGATGGTCGAGGGGGACCGGAGCAGCCGTAAGGAAACGACAACACGCGGTTCGTTCGCGTGTGGGGGGATGACTCATGACGTCGACGCCGACGGGCGCCCGGCAGAACTTCGACCCGTCCGACACCACTCAGCTCAGGCCGGCTTCGCTTGGGACCGGCACACTGCGCCGGATAAAGAAGACCCTTCCGAAGTACGACTACGAGCACTACAGCAGACTGGCCGGTCCCCTCACCCAGCCCGACCCGGGCCGGCCCTACAAGGTGCAGTACCGCTCGCTGATCTCGCAGGAACCGCACCGCATCCGGGTCGCCCTGATGCTCGCCGCGGCCCCGCTGCTCTCGCTGGTCCTGCTGGCCTGGCTGCTCCAGCCGGAGCACTGGACCGAGCGCGACTACCCGGCCTTCTCGTGGCTGCCGGCCCTGGACATCGTCATGCTCGTCTCGATCGGTCTGATCGAGTTCTTCCGCTGCATGAACGTCCTGTCCAACGCGCACGCCACCCTGGTCGCCCGGGACCCCATCCCGGTCGTGCCCGAGACCGGCACCAGAGTCGCCTTCCTCACCTCCTTCGTGCCCGGCAAGGAGCCACTGGAGATGGTGACGAAGACCCTGGAAGCCGCGGTGCGGATCCGCCACCGCGGCCTCCTGCACGTCTGGCTCCTGGACGAGGGCGACGACCCGGCGGTCAAGGAGGTGTGCGCCCGGCTCGGTGTGCACCACTTCTCCCGCAAGGGCGTCGCGAAGTGGAACCAGCCCAAGGGCCCGCACCGCGCCAAGACCAAGCACGGTAACTACAACGCCTGGCTGGACGCGCACGGCGACCAGTACGACTTCTTCGCCTCCGTGGACACCGACCACGTACCGCTGCCCAACTACCTGGAGCGGATGCTCGGCTTCTTCCGCGACCCGGACATCGGCTTCGTGATCGGCCCGCAGGTCTACGGCAACTACGACAACTTCGTCACCAAGGCCGCCGAGTCCCAGCAGTTCCTCTTCCACGCGCTGATCCAGCGCGCCGGCAACAAGTACGGCGCCCCGATGTTCGTGGGCACCTCCAACGCCGTACGGATCAAGGCGCTGAAGCAGATCGGCGGCCTGTACGACTCGATCACCGAGGACATGGCCACCGGCTTCGAGATCCACCGCCACAAGAACCCGGCGACGGGTCGCAAGTGGCGCTCGGTCTACACCCCGGACGTGCTCGCGGTCGGTGAGGGCCCGAGCGCCTGGACGGACTTCTTCACCCAGCAGATGCGCTGGTCGCGAGGGACGTACGAGACGATCCTCAAGCAGTACTGGAAGGGCTGGTACTCGCTGCCGCCGAGCAAGCTCTTCAACTACACGATGATGATCATCTTCTACCCGATGTCCGCCCTCAACTGGATCCTCGCGGCCCTGAGCTGCACGCTGTTCCTGGGCCTGGGCGCCTCGGGTGTGAACATCGACCCGACCGTGTGGCTGATGCTCTACGGCAACGCCTCCGCGCTCCAGATCGGCCTGTACATCTGGAACCGCCGCCACAACGTCTCCCCGCACGAGCCCGAGGGCTCCGGCGGTGTCGCGGGCATGGTGATGTCGGCGCTGTCCGCCCCGCTGTACGCGAAGGCGCTGGTCGACGCGCTGCTGCGGCGCAAGAGCAAGTTCGTGGTCACGCCCAAGGGCGACTCGGCCAGCCCGGACCGGTGGTTCGCGACCTTCCGCTACCACTGGTACTTCATCGCGATCTTCGGCGGCTCGATCGGTGCCGGTATCGCCCTCGGGCACTCGCACCCCGCGATGATCATCTGGGCGACCTTCGCCATGCTGATCACCGCGACACCGATCTTCACCTGGCGGCACATGTTGCGACAGGCGAAGAAGAACCCTGCCGACGCACCGCCGGAGGCAGTCGTTCCGGCTCAGGTTCCGGCACAGGCGTCGGCGCGGACGCAGTACCAGCCGCAGCCGCTGCCCACCGCCCCGCACGCTCCGGCCCAGAAGCCGAGCTGGGCGGACTCGCACACGCACGACGAGGGCAACGACCAGACCATGCAGATCGCCCTCGGTGGACTTGGGGGACGTAAGGAATGAACGACCGTGCAGGCCGCCGCCGCGCCCGTCGGCTCGCGATCGGTACGGCGGTGGTGCTCGCGCTGGCCGGGATGAACGGCCCGTGGCTGTACCGCTTCGGGACGGCGAAATTCCACCAGTACCAGATCAACAAACCCGAGTACAAAGCCGAGAACGGCAAGTGGGAGATCGTCCAGTTCCCCGAGAAGTACCGGCAGAACACCATCCACGCGGCGCTGCTGCGCACCGGGAAGGTGCTGCTGGTGGCGGGTTCGGGCAACAACCAGGACAACTTCGACGCGAAGAAGTTCGACACCCGGATCTGGGACCCGGTCAAGGGCACCATCAAGAAGGTGCCCACGCCCAAGGACCTGTTCTGCACCGGGCACACGCAGCTCGCGAACGGCAATCTGCTGATCGCCGGTGGCACCAAGCGCTACGAGAAGCTCAAGGGGGACGTCACCAAGGCCGGCGGCCTGATGATCGTCCACAACGAGAACCCGGACCAGCCGATCACCCTTCCGGCGGGCACCAAGTTCACCGGCAAGGAGAACGGCAAGACCTTCGTGTCCAGGGACCCGGTCGTCGTGGAGCGGGCCACGAAGGTCTTCGACAAGCGGACCGGGAAGTTCCTGCGCAACGACCCCGGGCTCGGGCGGATCTACGTCGAGGCGCAGAAGAGCGGCGCCAAGTACGAGACGGGTACCCAGGACAACTACCGGATCCAGGGTCTGACCGGGACCGATGCCCGTAACACCTACGGCATCGCGCAGAAGCTGGCGCTAGACAAGAAGGACTTCCAGGGGATCCGGGACGCCTTCGAGTTCGATCCGGTCGCCGAGAAGTACATCAAGGTCGACCCGATGAAGGAGGCCCGCTGGTATCCGACGCTCACGACGCTGAGCGACGGGAAGGTCCTCAGTGTCTCCGGGCTGGACGACATCGGGCAGCTGGTGCCGGGCAAGAACGAGGTGTTCGACCCCAAGACCAAGAAGTGGACGTACCTGCCGAAGGTCCGTCAGTTCCCGACCTATCCGGGGCTGTTCCTCATGCAGAACGGCAAGGTCTTCTACTCGGGGTCGAACGCGGGGTACGGGCCGGACAACGTGGGGCGTGACCCGGGCGTCTGGGACGTGGACAGCAACAAGTTCACGAAGATCCCCGGGCTCAGCGACCCGAACAGGATGGAGACCTCCGGAACCGTGCTGCTGCCTCCGGCGCAGGACGAGAAGTTCATGGTGATCGGGGGCGGCGGGGTCGGCGAGTCCAAGCTGTCCAGCAACCGGACACGGATCGTGGACATGAAGGCGGGCAGCCCGAAGTTCGTGGACGGGCCGACGCTGGAGAAGGGGACGCGGTATCCGCAGGCGTCGATCCTTCCCGACGACACCGTGCTGGTGTCCGGCGGGTCGGAGGACTATCGCGGACGCGGTGACTCCAACATCCTCCAGGCCCGGCTGTACCACCCGGACACCAACACGTTCGAGTCGGTGGCCGATCCGCTGGTGGGGCGCAACTACCACTCCGGGTCCCTGCTGCTGCCGGACGGGCGGGTGATGTTCTTCGGGTCGGACTCCCTGTACGGGGACAAGGCCAACACCAAGCCGGGTACGTTCGAGCAGCGGATCGAGATCTACACGCCGCCCTATCTGTACCGGGACTCCCGGCCCTCGCTGTCCGGGGGGCCGCTGACGATCGCCCGGGGGGCCTCGGGGACGTTCACGTCTCCGCAGGCTTCCGTGATCAAGAAGGTGCGGTTGATCCGGCCCAGTGCGTCCACTCATGTGACCGATGTGGATCAGCGGTCCGTCGAGCTGAAGTTCACGGTGTCCGGGGACAAGGTGAGGGTGACGGTGCCGAGGAACAAGAACCTGGTGCAGTCGGGGTGGTACATGCTGTTCGTCGATGACGATCAGGGGACGCCGTCGAAGGCTCAGTGGGTTCGAGTGCCGTAGCAGCGAAAAACGCTCCCGCACCTTTGCTTTTTGGGTGCGGGAGCGTTGTGGCTGGTCGCGCCCACGCGGCGGAGCCGCACATCGATACAGCCCCGCGCCCCTAAGGGGTTGACGCCTTGGCCAGCTTCAATGCATAGGTCGGCCACCACTCGCCCGCCTTGGGGCCGCCCTTGCACTCGCCGTCTGATTCACCGGGCCTCTTGACCCACAAGTACGCGTCCACCAGCGGGTCCGCCGTCTTGATCGTCGGCGTCTCCCCCAGGGCCCGGCCAGGCGGGTTGCACCAGCGTTCGTTCTCGTCGCCGTCCTTGTACGGGCCGTTGCCGTTGCGGCTGGTGTCGATGACGAAGTGCTTGTTGCCGACCTTGGCGGAGAGCTGCTTGCCGTAGGTGATGGAGTCCTTGGTGGAGTAGAAGTTGGAGACGTTCACCGAGAAGCCGTCGGCCTTGGCGATGCCGGCCCACTGGAGGGGTTCGAAGATCTGGTCGGGGTGGCCCCAGCCCGCGTTGCCCGCGTCCAGGTAGACCTTCGTGTTCTTCAGGGACTTGAGCTTCTCGACGGCGCCGGTGAGCAGGTCGTAGCGCTCCTCGTGGAACTCGTCCTTGGTGCAGCCGTCGACGAGGTGCAGGATGGCGTCCGGTTCGAGGATCACCGTCGCCGAGCGGTCGCCGATGCCCGCGGCCACGCCGTCGATCCAGGTCCGGTAGGCGTTGCCGTCGGCGGCGCCGCCCTGGGAGTACTGGCCGCAGTCGCGGTGCGGGATGTTGTAGAGGACGAGAAGGGCCGTACGGCCGGCCTTGTCCGCGGCCTCGGTGAAGCCGCGCGCCTCCTGCTCCGGGTTCTCCGGGCCGATCCACTCACCGGTCGGCTGCTGGGCGATCTTGCGGATCTGTTCGGCCCCGTCGTCCTCGCCGCTCTTCCGGTACGCCGCGACCTGCTTGGCCGCGTTGCCGTCCGGGTTGACCCAGAACGGGTCGGCCTCCTTGGGCTGCTGGGTGATCCCGGCGCCGGCCTTGTCGCCGTCACCCTCCTGCTTCGGATCGTCCGACGACGAACACGCGGCGAGCAGCAGTGCCGCCCCCAGCACCGCCGCGGACGCCCGTGCACGGGCCGCCCTCCTGGCCCCCCTGCTGACGTACATCCAATTCCCCCCTGGGTGCACTGTGGCAAGTCTCAATCGTGACACACCGGTCGCGCCGCCCACGAGCTCGCCGGAGCCTTGTCCAGGAGCTGTTACAGCCCCGAAGGTCGGGGTAGGTACGCGCCGTACGGGGGCGCTCGTCGATGAAGGGGAGTGCTCAGCGATGCGGTACGCCACCAGGGAGATCCGGCTGGCCTCGGCACTGGTGGAGGCGGCGGACACCCTCGTCGAGGGCTTCGAGGCCACCCGGTACTTACAACGGGTCTCCGACCACTGCGTGGAACTGCTCGACGCGCGGGCGGCCGGGGTGATGCTCATCGACGACGGCCGGTCGGTGTCGCTGGCCGCCAGCAGCCGGTACGAACAGGTGGCGCTGGATCTGCTGGAGGCGCAGCACGGCGGCGGGCCCTGCCTGGACAGTTACGGCTCTGGACAGCCCGTACCGCCGGTGTCCATACAGGTCGCCCACGCGGCCGACCGCTGGCCCGACTTCACCGAACGGGCCCTGCGGCACGACATCGTGACCACGTTCGCGGTCCCGCTGCGCCGCAGCGAGAACCTGCTGGGCGCCCTCAACGTCTTCGCGCCCACGCTGCCCGACACCTCCCCGGCCGACGACGTCACCTCCGAGCTCCATGTCGCCCAGGCCCTCGCCGACGCCGCCGCCCTCGGTCTGCACAACCGTGACACCTACGCCCGGTACCGCACCCTGTCCGGCCAGTTGCAGGAGGCCCTGTCCAGCAGGGTCCGCATCGAGCAGGCCAAGGGGATGCTCGCCGAGCGCTGGAACGTCCCCGCCGACCAGGCGTTCATGGCGCTACGGCAGTACGCGCGACGCCACCGGCTGCCCCTGGACCAGGTGGCGAGCGTGGTCATCGAGGGCGTCGCGGACGACGCCGAACTGCGCCGGCAGATCGACCGGAGCACCGACGGACCCGCGTAGAACCCCGGACCACCAGGGCGTATGACGGAGAGCCACGGCACGGGACTTGGCGCCCGACAGCTCCAACAGCCTCTAGGCCCGGGCGCTCATCCGTTCTAGAGTCTTCTCATAGGTTACGGCCCCAGCCCCTGGCCGCAGTGATCACCACCGAGCCTCCAGGCCTCCCGTGCCGTCGCCGGGTTACTCCCGCAACCCGAGCACGCGCGGTCGAGGACCAGCCCGGTCGGCGGCTTCGGGGGGAGCGGGTCGCCGACCGGGCCAGGTAACGGCCACGGGAGTCCTACAGGCCGGTGCCGGTCAGGTACGCGGAGACGACCACGTTCGCCGTGTAGCTGCGGCTCGCCCGGTCGAAGGTGCCGCCGCAGGTGATGAGGCGCAGTTCGGCGCGGCCCGACCGGCGCGGGCCGTATGCCTGGTGGGCGTCGAAGCCCTCGCGGGTGAGGACACGCACGTCGTCGACGGTGAACTCGGCGACCCTGCCGTCGTCACGGATCACCCGGATCGTCTCGCCCCGCTTCAGGGCGCCGATCCTGTGAAAGACGGCGGGCCGGGTCTCGGTGTCGAGGTGTCCCACCATCAGCGCGGTCCCGGCGGCCCCGGGTTTCGCGCCGGCCGCGTACCAGCCGACGACGCCTGGCTGATCGAAGGGCGGCGGGTCGAGGGCGCCCCGGGCGTCCAGACCGCGGGCCACCACGGGCGCCTGCACCCCGAGGTCCGGGATGTCGAGGCGCTGCGGCCGCGCTCCCGTCAGGGGCCGTGCGGCGGGCGGCAGTTCGGCGGCCGCGGGCAAGCGCCCGACCGCGGCCATGTCACCGGTGGCCGGTGCGGACATGCCGTGCCGTACGTCCGTGACCTCGGCCCCCCACAGCCACAGCCCGAGCAGCAGCACCGCCCAGGTCAGGCCGGTCAGCAGCCGTCCGGTCCCCAGGACGGGTCCGCGGTGGGCGGGGCCGCCTTCCTGGTCGAGGAAACGGTCGGACATCGCGGGTCAGTCCGTCCCGCAACTCCGGCGGCTGCGGCGCAGCACGACGGCCACCGCCGCGACGCCGGCGAGCACCAGGCCCGTCACCGCGTGCCCGGCGCCGGGCGTGACGGCGTGCGGCTCCATGGCTGAGAGGTGGGTGGCGGTCCAGCCGCCGCCTGCGTCGACGGGGGCGGCCGGGGTCGCCGGGGCCGCCGGGGCGGTGCCGCCCGTCGCCGCCGCGACGGTGATCCTGCCCTTCACCTCAAGGTCGGCGCAGGTGATCCGCACGTCGTAGGGGCCGGGCTGGGCAGAGGAGCGGACGCGGGTCTCGCCGGTGAGGCTGCCGTCGGCGCCGGTCAGCCGGGCGTCCGCCACGAACGCGGCCGAGGAGGCGGTGGCCGTCCTGCCCGCGCAGCCGGTCACCCGGAGTGTGAGGTCGGCGCCGGGGGCGGGGGTCGACGGGGTCACCGAGACGCCGCCGCCGTCCGCCGCCTGGGCCGCCTGCGCGGCCGGGGCGAAGGCGGCGACGGCCAGGACCGCGGTACAGAGAGTGAGACGTAGTGAACCCATCGTGAACCTCCAGATATCTGGAGAGTCCCCCGGCGGCCTCGGGCCCGCATCCCGAGGGGGTGCCGCGTTGCTCCGTTCGGGTCAGACCAGGTCTCGGATCAGAGGTCGGACGAGGTCTCAGATGCGGTCGACGAGGTCCGCGATCGAGTCCACGACCTTCGAGGGCCGGTACGGGAAGTCCTCGACCTGCTCGGGCCGGGTCAGTCCGGTGAGCACCAGGAAGGTCTGCATGCCGGCCTCCATGCCGGCCAGGACGTCGGTGTCCATGCGGTCGCCGATCATCGCGCTGGTCTCGGAGTGCGCGCCGATGGTGTTGAGTCCGGTGCGCATCATCAGCGGGTTGGGCTTGCCCGCGAAGTACGGCTGCTTGCCGGTCGCCTTGGTGATCAGGGCGGCGACGGCGCCGGTGGCCGGCAGCGGCCCTTCCGCGGAGGGGCCGGTCTCGTCGGGGTTGGTGCAGATGAAACGGGCGCCGTCGTTGATGAGCCGGACCGCCTTGGTCATGGCCTCGAAGGAGTAGGTACGGGTCTCACCGAGGACGACGTAGTCCGGCTCGTGGTCGGTGAGGATGTAGCCGATGTCGTGCAGGGCGGTGGTCAGACCCGCCTCGCCGATGACGTACGCCGAGCCCTCGGGCCGCTGGTCGTCCAGGAACTGCGCGGTGGCCAGGGCGGAGGTCCAGATGTTCTCGATCGGGACGTCCAGACCCATGCGGCGCAGACGGGCGTGCAGGTCGCGGGGGGTGTAGATGGAGTTGTTGGTCAGCACCAGGAAGGGCTTGCCGGACTCACGGAGCTTCTTGAGGAAGGCGTCGGCGCCGGGGATCGGTACGCCCTCGTGGATGAGTACACCGTCCATGTCGGTGAGCCACGAGTCGATGGGCTTGCGGTCTGCCATGTGCGGGATCTCCTGCCGTACGCGTGTACGCCGTGCTGCGTCGGCCCCAGCCTAGACAGTGGCCGGATCTTGGGGGAGTGGCCGGCTGGGGACAGGTCCCGGAAGGTCTGGGGTCAGCGGCGGCCGCGGGCCCGGAGGATCGCGCCCGCCGTGACCAGGAGGACGGCGAGAGTCGCGAGGGCGGCGGCGGCCACGGCGGGGCCGGTGCTGGCGAGTTCCTCGGCCGCGTCCGCGAAGGGAAGGCCGTCCCGGGTGGGGGTGGTGGCGGTGGTGGGGGTGGTGGGGGTGTCGGACGGGGTGTCCGCGGCGGAGCCGATGCCGAAGCGGTAGTCGTTGGACTGCCCCACCCAGTCGCCGTCGTCGCCGTGCCGCTGGACGACGGCCGCATTGGCGGTGACGTTGTTCGGTACGGCGTCCGCGGCGAGCGCGAGCCGCACCTTCACGGTGAGGGTCTTGCCGGGGCCGACGGTGAGCCCGGCGCCGCCGAACGCCCCGACGAGTTCGTCCTCGTCGGTGGACTCGAACCGGACGGCGCGGGTGCGGGGGCCGTCGTAGAACTCCAGGCGGGGCTGCGAGGGCTTCAGGGCGTGCCGCTCGTCGACGAGGACGACGACGGGGTGGATGCCGGCGCAGGTGTGCCGGGTCGTGTTGACGAGATCCAGATACCAGGTGCCGAAGCCACCACCGGGCTCGTAGGCGGCGGGGCCGCCGTGGATACGGGTGGTGAGCGGGAAGGCCCGGTCGGCGGGGGCGCAGGACTGGCCGACGGGGGTTGGGGATGGGTCCGCTGCGGCCGGGGCCGCAGACACCAGGGCGGCTGCCGCCGCGAGGCCGAGAAGGGCGGGCGCATGACCGTGCACATACCGTCGCATAAACACATGACCATGCCGGTCGGGATCGGCCACCGCGGGATGCCGCACCGCCCGACCCACGAAGTCCCCTCGATCAGCGGACGCGGGCCGCACGGTTGGGGGTGTCTGGGGCCCGTCTCGCGGGTGCGGCGGCTTGGCGAGGCTGAGCGCGCGGTACGGCGTCCGGCACCCGGCACCCGGCACCCGGCACCCGGCGTGGATCGCCCCACGCGCGCGAAGCGGGGCCTGGAGCGCCGCCCGCCGTGCCGACTCGGGCGCGCGGGCAGGATGCGGACCGGGCGGGTCAGGTCGGCTCGGCGTGGGTGGCTGGCCGGGCCGCGGCCCGCCGGTTCCGGTCGTCACGCGTCGGCCCGGCCGAAGAGTGGGGCCAGGACGAGTTGTGCCGCGCCCTCGGCGACCTCGTCGGGTGCGGTGCGGACGGGGACCGGTTTCTCGCCGGTGCGCCGGGCGCGTGCGTCGAGGACGGCGTCGACGCCTCGTAGGAACGGGTCGGGGGTGCTGGTGACGGTACGGCCGCCCAGCAGGACCAGGTCGATGTCGAGCAGGGCGACGAGGTTGCCGGCCGCGATGCCGAGGACCCGGGCCGCTTCGGCGAGGTCGCCGCGGGTCACCGCCGCCAGGCACAGCGCCTCGACGCAGCCCCGGTCACCGCAGTCGCAGGGCGGGCCGTCGAGCTGGACGACCTGGTGTCCGAACTCCCCGGCCCCGGTCCGCGCACCCCGGTGCACGGTCCCGCCGATGACGAGCCCGGCACCGAGGCCCGTACCGAGATGCAGATACGCGAACGACCCGCGCTCCCCCGCGACCGCGAGCCCGAGCGCGGCCGCGTTGGTGTCCTTGTCGACCGCGACGGGCACCCCGAGCCGCCGCGCGAGCGCGTCCCGCAGGGGGAAGCCGTCCCACTCGGGGAAACCGGTGACGCGGTGCAGCACGCCCCGGGTGTGGTCGAGGGGGCCGGGGAGAGCGACGCCGACACCGAGGAGGGCGGGGAGGGAGCCGGCGGCGGCACGCGAGAAACCCGACCGCGCGGCGACACCCTTGGCATCGGACCCGAGCGCAGTTGCACCCGCGTCCGCCTCGCCCTCTCCCCCCACCCCCGTCACCAGCGCCTCGACCTCCCCCGCGACCGCCCTCACGACGGCCTCCGCCCCCGCCCCCAGATCCACCGCGGCGCACCGTTCCCCGACCACCGTCCCCGCGAGATCCACCCGCACCGCCCGCAGCGCGTCCCGGTCCAGATGGATGCCGACCGCGTGGCCCGCCCCCGGCACCAGCCGCAGGAGGGTCCGCGGCTTGCCGCCTGTCGAGGCCCGGTGTCCCGCCTCCACCGCGAGGCCCGCCTCCCGCAGCCGTCCGGTGATCTTGCTGACGGCCTGCGGGGTCAGCCCGGTCCGCTCGGCGAGTTCCAGCCGGCTGATTCCCCCGGCGCCCGCGCCCCGCAGCAGGTCGAGCACGAGCGCGGTGTTGTGGCTGCGCAGGGCCGGGAGGTTGACGCCGCCGTTCGTCCTGTTCACGCCTGCCATTCTCCGTCACGCTTGCACTTTGGCAACACCGTTGCGAAAGTGGAGGGCATGACTGCTGCTGACCTCCGCGTGGGCCTCGTCGGCTACGGCCTCGCGGGCTCCGTCTTCCACGCCCCACTGATCGCGGCCACCGAGGGCCTCACCCTCGACACGGTGGTGACCTCGAACCCCGAGCGGCAGGAACAGGCGCGCGCCGAGTTCCCGGACGTCCGTACCGTCGCCGGCGCCGACGAGCTGTTCGCCCGCGCCGCCGAGCTGGACCTGCTCGTCATCGCGTCCCCCAACAAGACGCACGTCCCGCTCGCCACCGCCGCCCTGGAGGCCGGTCTCCCGGTCGTGGTCGACAAGCCGATCGCCGGTACGGCGGCCGAGGCGCGCGAGCTCGCCGCCCGCGCCGAGGAGCGCGGCCTGCTCCTGTCCGTCTTCCAGAACCGGCGGTGGGACAACGACTTCCTGACCCTGCGCCGCCTCCTCGACGAGGGCGAACTGGGCGACGTCTGGCGCTTCGAGTCCCGTTTCGAGCGGTGGCGGCCGCAGCCCAAGGGCGGCTGGCGCGAGTCCGGCGACCCGACAGAGATCGGAGGTCTGCTCTACGACCTCGGCAGCCACGTCGTCGACCAGGCCCTGACCCTCTTCGGGCCCGCCGCCTCCGTGTACGCCGAGGCGGACGTCCGCCGCCCGGGCGCGGAGATCGACGACGACACGTTCATCGCGATCACGCACGCGAGCGGCGTCCGCTCCCACCTCTACGTCTCCGCCACCACCGCCCAACTCGGCCCCCGCTTCCGGGTGCTGGGCTCCAAGGCGGGCTATGTGAAGTACGGCCTGGACCCGCAGGAGGCGGCCCTGCGGGAGGGCGAGCGCCCCGGCACCGCGGCCGGCTGGGGCCGGGAGCCCGAGTCGTTGTGGGGCCGGCTGGGCGCGGGAGAGTCCCCCGTGACGGGCGGTGGCAGCCCCGTCCCCACCCTCCCGGGTGACTACCCCGCTTACTATGCGGCCGTGGCCAGGGCCCTCACCGAGGGCGGCACCAACCCGGTGACCGCGCTGGAGGCGGCCGCCGCCCTCGACGTACTGGAGGCGGCACGCCGTTCGGCCCACGACGGAGTGGCGGTGCAGCTGTGACGCACAACACCGGGCTGACCCCGAAGTTCCAGCCGGAACTCACCCCGCCCCTGGAGGAGCTGGAGGCGCAGGAACGCCGCCTGGTCTTCCGGCAGTTCACGTACGAGGACGCGTGGGCGCTGGGCTCGCTGCTGGTGGAGATGGCCCGGGAGCGGCAGGCCCCGGTGGCCGTCGACATCCGCCGCGGCGGCCAGCAGCTCTTCCACGCGGCCCTGCCCGGCTCCACCCCGGACAACGACGCCTGGATCGACCGCAAGCGCCGGGTCGTGGAGCGCTACGGCTCCGCCTCCTACCTGGTCGGCGCCCGTTTCCGCGCCAAGGGCAGCACCTTCGAGGAGTCCTCGCGGCTTGACCCGGACGAGTACGCGGCGCACGGCGGCTCCTTCCCGATCACGGTGGAGGGCGTGGGCGTCGTCGGCACGGTGACGGTCTCGGGCCTGCCCCAGCTCCAGGACCACCGTTTCGTGGTCGAGACGCTGGAGGAGTTCCTGAGCAAGGACCGTTAGCGGAAGTCCGTCGGCGGAAGTCCGTCGGCGGAAGTCCGTCGGCGGAACAGGAATGTTCGCCGGGTTCTCCCGCGTTGGCACCTGCCATGAAGCGGAGCATCGGAAAGTACGGCATCTGGAACGGCGGCGGTCTGCGCGGCGAGGACCCGTCCCTGCGGGGCGAACGCGCCGAGGCCGCCGCCGAGTTGGAGGAACTCGGGTTCGGCGCGATCTGGCTGGGCGGCAGCAGTTCGGCCGCCAACGCCGCCCCGCTGCTCGACGCGACGTCCCGGATCGTCGTCGGCACCAGCATCCAGAGCATCTGGGACCACGAACCCGAGACCGCCGCCGCGAGCTTCACCGACCTGAACGCCGCCCACTCCGGCCGCTTCCTCCTTGGCCTGGGCGTCAGCCACGCCAAGCTCGCCGAGCAGTACCGGCGCCCGTACTCGGCCCTGGTGGCCTACCTGGACGCCCTGGACAAGGCGGGAGTCCCGGCGGAGGGCCGCGCCCTGGCCGCGCTGGGCCCGAGGACCATCGAGCTGGCCCGGGACCGCGCGGCCGGCTCGATCCCGTACCTGATCACGGCGGAGCAGACGGCGGCGTCCCGCGAACTCCTGGGTGAGGCACCCCTGTTGGCGCCTGAACTGAAGGTCGTCCTGGAGACCGACCCGGCACGCGCCCGCACCCTCGCCCGCGACTCCCTGGCCGTTTACCTCGGCCTGCCCAACTACACCAACAACTTCCTCCGCAACGGCTTCACCGAGGACGATCTGAAGGACGGCGGCAGCGACCGCCTGGTCGACGCGGTCTACGCCTGGGGCACGGACGACAGGATCCGCGCCCGCATCGACGAGTTCACCGAGGCGGGCGCGGACCACGTGGCCCTGCAGATCGTGGACGGCGGCCCGCGCTCCAGCCTCCCGAGGCAGGCCTGGCGCAAGCTCGCGTCGCTACTGGCGTGAAGATGAGCTACCAGGGACGCGACCAGCCGAAGACGGCCCGCAGTCGCAAGGCAACGTGCGTCCCCGGCTCACCCAGCGGAGCGTCTACGCGTCCTTGAACTCCTGCCGTTGCCGCCCGAGCCCTGAGATCTCCAGCTCCACCACATCCCCGGCCCGCAGATACGGCTTGGGCTCGGGCTCCCCCATCGCGACCCCGGCGGGCGTGCCCGTGTTGATCACGTCACCGGGGTACAGCGTCATGAACTGGCTGACGTACCGCACCACTTCACCGACGGGGAAGATCTGCTCGGCGGTCGTGCCGTTCTGCTTCGGCTCGCCGTTGACCCACAGCTTCAGGGACAGGCTCTGCGGATCCGGAACCTCGTCCGCGGTCACCAGCCACGGTCCCAGGGGGTTGAAGGTCTCGCAGTTCTTCCCCTTGTCCCAGGTCCCGCCGCGCTCGATCTGGAACTCCCGTTCGGACACGTCGTGCGCCACCGCGTATCCGGCGACATGGGCGAGCCCCTCCTCGGGGGACGACAGGTACCGGGCCGTGCGCCCGATCACGACCGCCAGCTCGACCTCCCAGTCGGTCTTCACCGACCCACGGGGGACCAGGACCGTGTCGTACGGTCCCACCACGGTGTCCGCGGCCTTGAAGAAGATCACCGGCTCGGCGGGCGGCTCGGCCCCCGTCTCGCGCGCGTGGTCGTGGTAGTTCAGGCCGATGCACACGATCTTCCCGATCCGCCCGAGCGGCGGCCCGACCCGCAGGCCCGTGGCGTCCAGCGCGGGCAGGTCCCCGGCCTCCGCGGCCGCGCGGACCCGGCCGAGTGCCGCGTCGTCGGCGAGCAGCGTCCCGTCGATGTCGTCCACGACACCCGACAGGTCCCGCAGGACCCCGTCGGCGTCGAGCAGCGCGGGCGTCTCCGTTCCCGCCGTACCGACTCGCAGCAACTTCATGATCACAATCTCCCTCGATCGCGGGGCGCCCCCCGACGGGTGCAGCCATCGGATGACTGGTCGATCCTCCAAGCTGAGCGTCCGGTCCGCAATACCCGGTTCACGTACTGGACCGTCACACACCGGTCAGCGATAGAGGGCGGCCCTCTCGACCGCGGCCCACGTCGAGCTGGTCACCACGTACAGCGCGGCGGCCAGGGGCACCACCGCCACGGTGAAGAGCGTGAAGAAGGACATGAAGGGCATGAGCCTGGTCATCGCGCCCGCCCCGGGCACCGGCTGCCCGTCCGTCACCGGCATGACCGGGTTCGTGGCCATCATCCGCTTCGTGCGGCGGTAGTTGAACGTCGCCACCACTACTACGAACGCGAAGAGGCAGACGTACACGAGGCCCTCTGCCCCGAACACCCCGCCATGACCGAGCGCGTCCGCCCAGCGGCCGCCGAGCGGCGCGGCGAACAGCTCGTGGCCGAGCAGTTCGTTCGCCTTGCCGCCGATCGTCGTGTTGGAGAAGAGGTGGTAGAGCAGGAAGAACGCGGGGAGCTGGAACAGCCCGGGCAGACAGCCGGACAGCGGTGAGACCTTCTCCTCGGCGTGCAGGGCCAGCACCGCCTTCTGGAGCTTCTCGGGCTGGTCCTTGTGCCGCTTCCGCAGCTCGGCGATCTTCGGCTGGAGCTTGGTGCGGGCCTTCTGGCCGCGGGCGGCGGCGCGGGACAGGGGGTGCACGAGCAGTCGTACGAAAGCGGTGAACAGGACGATCGCGGCGGCGGCCGCGGTGGCGCCGAACAGAGGGTGCAGCAGGTCGGCGAGGTGTTGGACCAGATCAGCGAAGACGGACATGGGTGAGCCCTCCGGGGGTCTCGTCGTGCCGGAAGTGAGGAAGGCGGCATGACGACCCGCGCGGGGTGTCCCTGAAGGAGTGAGCCCCTACGCGGCGGTCGCCGGGAGGGCGTGACCGGGCGCTCGGGGGCGGGGGCGGCCCTTGGCGTCGGGGTCGCGTTGCGAGAGGAAGGCCGTACGGCGCGCGCGGTCGCGGATGGCGGTGCGGACCCGGGTGGGCGGTACGGCGGGCGCGCAGCGCGAGGCGATCAGCGAGCAGGCGGCGAGCGCGGAGCCGGCCGCCGCGGTGGCGGCGAGCGCGACGGCGGCGGAGAGGCTGCCGGCATCGAGCAGGACGAGGTCGAGGACGAGGAGCAGCAGCACGGCGGCGGGGCGCGGTGTCGTCCAGTTGCGCGTCATGGCCACCTCCCCTCTCGCCGCGAGTCCTCCCCCGGTTATACCTGATCGACCGCGATCGGCTGCAGGAGCCTCTTCGGCCGGAGCAGGGCCCGGCTGACCGGATTCGCCGGGTCCGGGTCGAGTCCGGGGCCCGGCACCATGAGGACGTCCTCGACCGGTACGACGATCCCGCAGGCGGGGCATTCGCCGTAGGAGCCGAGTTCGGTGCCGCACTCGGCGTGCTGGAAGAGGCGCAGCACGGTTTCGGCGTAGTGCTCGCGGCCCCAGCGGCCGAGGGCGCGCAGGGCGGGCCACAGGGCGATGCCGCGGTCGGTGACGACGTACTCGTCGCGCGGCGGGGACTCCTGGTACCGGCGCTTCTCAAGGATTCCCTCCTCGGTGAGCATCTGGAGGCGGGCGGCGAGGACCGCGCGCGGGATGCCGAGGTGGACGAGGAAGTCGTTGTAGCGCCTGACGCCGTAGAGGGCGTCGCGGACGACGAGCAGGGTCCAGCGCTCGCCGACGATCTCCAGCGCGCGGGCGATCGAGCATTCCTGTGTCGCGTAGTCCTTGCCCAGTGCCATGACGCCCACTGTAACCATTTTCCGGTCATGGGTTCAATGACCGAACCTAGCCTGCTACGGTTCTCGGCATGACTAGGTTCAATGAACGAACCCTCACTGCCCTCACTGGGGTGAAGCCGCCGCCGACCGACCCGGCGACGCCCGCCCGCCCCGGGGCCACCCTCGCCCTGACCAGCGCCGCCACCGCCGTGGCCCTCATGACGTACACCGCGCCGATGGTCACGCTCCCCGACGTCGCCGCCGACCTGCACACCCCGCTGTCCGCCCAGGCCTGGCTCCTGAACGGCACCCCGCTCGGCCTCGCCGCCCTCCTCCTGGTCGCCGGCAGCCTCGCCGACGACTACGGCCGCCGCCGGATCTTCGTCGCCGGCACCCTTGCCCTCGGCCTCACCACGGCCCTGGGCGCGCTCACCTCGTCCACCTGGCTGTTCACGCTGGCCCGGATCGCCCAGGGCGCGGCCAGCGCGGCCCTCCTCGCGAGCAGCCTGGGTCTGATCGTGCACGCCTTCCCCTCCCCCAGAGGCCGCCTGCACGCGACGGGCGTGTGGGGTGCGTTCGTGAGCGGCGGCATCGCGGTCGGCCCCCTGCTGAGCGGGGCGATGCCGAACTGGAGAGTGTCCTACGGCGTCCTCGGCTTCGCCACCGTGCTCGTGGCCGCCCTGTCCGCACGGCTCCTGACCGAGTCCCGGGCCCCGCGCGGCGGCCGCCCGGACCTCGCCGGCGCGGTGGCCTTCGGGCTCGCCCTGGTCGCCCTGGTGGCGGCGCTGACCCTGGGCCGGGACGGCTGGCTGCGGGCGCCGGTCGGCCTGTTGCTGCTGGCGTTCGTCGTCCTGCTCGCCGTGTTCGCCGCGGTGGAACGCCGCTCGGCAACCCCGATGATCGACCTGGGCCTGCTGCGCCACCGCCGTTTCCTCGCGTCGTCCTCCGGCGGACTGTTCACGGGTCTCGCGGTGATCGGCCTGTTCAGCTTCCTCCCGGCCCTCCTCCAGCAGACCGTCGGCCTGTCCGCGATGGACACGGCCTGGCTCTTCCTCCTCTGGTCCGGCCTGTCCTTCGTGGTCGCCCTCCAGGTCCGGCGGCTGGCCGGCCGGGTGCCGCCGCGCTGGCAGCTCGCGATCGGCTTCCTGCTGCACGCGGCGGGCGTGCTGACCATGCTGGGCTCGCTCGACGAGGGTTCCTGGGTACGGCTGCTGCCGGGCCTGGTGGTCGCCGGCGTCGGCAGCGGCCTGCTGAACGCGGCGCTCCCGCTGCTCGCCGTGGAGTCCGTCCCGGCCGCGCGGGCGGCGATGGGCTCGGGCGCCCAGCAGACCTTCCGCTACATCGGCTCCTGCGCCGGAGTCGCCCTGACGATCGCGCTCGCCACCTCCTCCGGCGGCGGCCTCGCCCACGGCGCGGACATCGCGATGCTGGTGTCGGCGGGACTGGCGCTGGTGGCGGCCGCGAGCGTGGTGGGACTGCGGGAGCAGTGACGCCGTCAACGCGGGCGCGTCGAGACGAGCGTGCCCCACACCACCAGCCGGTACCGGGACGTGTACTCCGGGGTGCAGGTGGTGAGGGTGATGTAGTGACCGGGCTCGGTGTAGCCGTGGGCGGGATGGACCGTCGAGCGCGGAATCGGGCCGATCACTCCCGAGTCGCGGGCCGAGGTCTGGCGCAGGGTTTTGTCCACGGCGTACGAGTAGACCGCGCTCCGCGTCTCCACCTGGACGGTGTCCCCGGGCGCGAGCCGGTTGACATACCGGAAGGGCTCGCCGTGGGTGTTGCGGTGCCCGGCGAGCGCGAAGTTCCCGGCGCCGCCCGGCTGCCCGGTACCGGGGTAGTGGCCGACGTACCCCTTGTTGAGGACGCTCCGCTTGCCGACGCCCTCGGCGACGGGGACGCGGAGGTGCAGGCGGGGGATGCTGAGGACGGCGTACGCCTGGGACAGGTCCGGCGTGACGGCGGAGTGGTCCGGGGCGCCGTCGCGGAGTTGCCGCTCGGCCCGGGAGCCCGGAGACGCCGTAGCAGAGGACGGGGACCCGGATCCGGAATCCGACCCGGACGCGGACCCGGATTCGGCGGCCGTACCGGCATCGGTCCGCCCGCCCCGTCCCCACTCCCGCTCCAGCGCCTCGACCCTGCGCTGAGCGCCCTCCCGGGCCTCCCGGTTGGTCCACCACAGCTGGTGCACGACGAGCAGCAGCAGGACGACGCCCACGGTGACGAGCAGTTCGCCGCCGGTCCACACCGCACGCCTGCGACGCTCGCGCCGACGCCGGGCTCCGTGGTGCATGATGCGCTGCCGCATGGGTCACGCCTCCTCGGACGGGGCCGCCCGCACGATAAGGGCGAGACCTTCAAGTCACCAGTGCCGGGGGCCTCGTAAACCTGAGGGGCGGTCTACGGGACGGCGGTGCGGGGACAGGCGCGTCCGGTATACCCACTTCCTCCACTGGTTTTAGGAAGGGCTGTCAGAACTTGCTGTCACACCTCTCGACAAGCCCACTGGCCACACCCGATGCTTCGTCTGCATGAACGGGGGCAACGACGCCGGCCAGAAGGCGCGCGTCGACCCATCGGAGTTCGGAGTAGCCATGATCCGACGCAGAACGCTGCTGACAGCCGCAGGAGGCACCCTCCTCGGCAGCGCCCTGGCCACCGGTACCGCCCGCGCGGACGCCACGATCGCGGTGAGCCCGGGAACGTCGTACGGCACCTGGGAGGGCTGGGGCACCTCGCTGGCCTGGTGGGCCAACGTGTTCGGCGCCCGGGACGACTTCGCCGACATCTTCTTCACCACCAAGTCGACGTCCTACAACGGCACTTCGCTCCCCGGCCTCGGCCTGAACATCGCCCGCTACAACCTGGGCGCGTGCAGCTGGAACACCGTGAACGGCGAGTCGATGGTCGCCTCCGCCAACATCCCCGCCTTCAAGCAGATCGAGGGCTACTGGCAGGACTGGAACAACGAGGACCCGACGTCCTCGGCGTGGGACTGGACGGCGGACGCCAACCAGCGGGCGATGCTGGTGAAGGCCACGTCCAGGGGCGCGACCTCGGAGCTCTTCGCGAACTCCCCGATGTGGTGGATGTGCCAGAACCACAACCCCTCCGGTGCCTCCGGCGGCGGCAACAACCTCCAGACCTGGAACTACCGCCAGCACGCCTCCCACCTCGCCGCGACCGCCCTGTACGCCAAGAACAACTGGGGGGTGAACTTCTCGACGGTCGACGCCTTCAACGAGCCCTCCTCGTCCTGGTGGACGGCGACCGGCACGCAGGAGGGCTGCCACATGGACGCGTCGGTCCAGTCGGCCGTACTGCCGTATCTGCGCAGCGAGTTGAACAACCGCGGCCTGACCGGCGTGAAGATCTCGGCCTCGGACGAGACCAGCTACGACCTCGCCCGCACCACCTGGAACTCCTTCAGCTCGACGACGAAGGGGTACGTCAACCAGGTCAACGTGCACGGCTACCAGGGCTCGAACGGCCGTAGGGACTTGTTGTACACGGACGTCGTCACGACGGCCGGCAAGAAGCTGTGGAACTCCGAGACCGGCGACGGCGACGGCACCGGTTACACCACGGCCTTCAACCTCCTCTACGACTTCCGCTGGCTGCACCCCACTGCCTGGGTCTACTGGCAGGTCATGGACCCGACGGCGGGCTGGGGAGTGATCAAGTACGACGCCGGCACCCTTCAGGCCGGCGCGATCGAGACGAAGTACTACGTGCTCGCCCAGTTCAGCCGTCACATCCGCCCCGGCATGAAGATCATCGACACGGGCGTGAGCAACGCGGTCGCGGCCTACGACTCCTCGGCCAAGCGCCTGGTCATCGTGGCCCTGAACACCTCCACCTCGGCCCAGACCCTGACCTTCGACCTGTCCCGCTTCACGACGGTGACGGGCGGCTCCGGCGGCCTGGTCCCGCGCTGGAACACGGTGACGACGGGCGGCGACAAGTACGCGTCGTACTCCAACACCTTCCTGAGCGGAAAGTCGGTGGCGGTGCCGTTCGCGGCGAAGGCGGTGCAGACGCTGCAGATCGACGGCGTGACGATCTGAGGCGGGGGTGCGGGCCGGACCCTGACCTCTTCTCCTGTTAACCGGGCCCTGGCCTGCACCTCCCTCTTCTTTGCCACTGATCGGCAGTACGGTGTCACCCATGCGCCCCGACACGCCTGCCGAGAACGTCGACCACAACGCCGAAGCGGCGCGCCTGGAGCGGACCGCCGACCGGTATCCCGAGGACGCCGAAGCCCTGCTCCTGCAGGCAGCGGCCCATCTGGAACTGGCCGGCGACCGCCCCGCCGCGTCCTCCCTCTACGACCGCCTGCTGGCCGCGCAGGACGGTTTGGAGAACCCGTTTCTCGTCCGTGCCCTGAAGGCCGCGAACCTCTGGGAGTACGGTCACGAGGCCGAGGCCCGCGCGATCATCGAGGGCGTCCGCGGGGCGGCCCCCCGGGACCCGGCCCCCTGGGTGATCGTCGCCGAGGCTCTGGAGTCCCACGACGAGCTGGAGCAGGCGCAGGAGACGTTCACGGAGGGCGCCCGGGTCCTCCTGACGGACGTGGCGGAACCCCCGTACTCCACCCATCCCCTGCTGTTCGGCCGCCACCGCGTCCGCCGCATGCTGGGCCTGGCCCACGACGACTGGGACGTCCTGGCGGACACCCTCCACTCCTCCCCGGTCTCCCTGGACGAACTGCACGACCCGAAGCGCGTCTGGTCGCTCGGCTCGGAGAACCCAGCGGAGCTGGAGGCGGAGATCTCCCGCCTGCGCGCCGAACTCGGCACGTTCCGGGCGGCGTTGTCCCGCCCCTTCCCGGTGGCGGTCCTGCACTGGTCTGCGGGGGAGCTGGCGGAACTGGTGGCCGGATACCCCTCCCTCTCCTCGGAGTACCCCTCCCACGAGGAGCACCTGGCGACGATAGAGGCATCCCTGCGCGAGCTCGCCGCCTCCGGCACCCCGAACCTGGGCATCGTGTCGGGCACGGTCCCGTCGTACGAGGCCTTCGCAGCCTCGGAGGGCACGTCCCCGGCAGAGGTCTCCCTGCTCCCCCAGTACGCGACGACCCTGGCGGCCCGGGGCCGCGCGGTGGAGTGGCCGCCGCAGCGGGGGGCGGCTTGCTGGTGCGGGTCGGGGCGGGGGTATGGGGAGTGCCACGGGGAGTGACACGGGAGTGACACTGGTGGACTGGGGCCGGGGGATGTGTTCCCCGGCCCTCTCCCTTTCCCTCAAGTGCCGGAAAAGACGCACTATTTACCCAAAGGATCTTCACTGACTGTGAAGCATGTCCCTAAGATGCGGAGATCAACAGGCCTGACCAAGAGGGGACTTGGACGGGCCTCTCAATTTCCCGTGGGGGATTCATGCGTATACGCGTTGCGGCCGCCGTCGTTTCCGGTGCAGCCGTTCTGTCCGCGCTCGCTCTTCCGGTGACCGCCCAGGCGGCGGTACGGACGGGTGCGGAGGCGAAGCTCAGTTCCTTCACCTCGCGCTCCGTTCAGCCGAGGGACTCGTTGGGGAACATGAAGTTCTCGCACGCGGTCATCAACGGGGGCAAGGACATCGTCCTCGGAACCACCGGCACGAAGACCGTCAACGTCACCTACACCGCCAAGGACGAGAGCGGCGTCGCCGTCACCGAGGCCTTCCTGTGGCAGGGCACCGACAGTTCGACCACGGACGGCATCACCGGCGGCCTGGGGACGGACGACGACCCCGACTGCACGGAGACGGCGACCCAGGGCACGTACACCTGCAAGGCCGTCTTCAACATCCACCCCGCCACCGACATGAAGGACAACGGCGTGGCAGGGACCTGGAAGCTGTTCCTGGGTGGCTGGGACCTGTACGCGAACGCCAGCTACGACGACGACGTCGCCACCGCCTCGATCAAGAAGGCCTCCACGCTGACCGCCAACGCCACGCCGGAGCCGGTCAAGAAGGGCAAGACCATCACGGTCACGGGCAAGCTCGCCCGCGCGAACTGGCAGACGGGCAAGTTCGCGGGCTACGTGTCCCAGCCCGCGAAGCTCCAGTTCCGCAAGAAGGGCAGCAACACCTACACCACACTCAAGACGGTCAAGACGAACAGCACGGGCGTCCTGACGACCACCACCAAGGCCACGGTGGACGGTTACTACCGCTACGTCTTCGCGGGCACCGCCACCACCGCCGCAGCGACGGCGCCCGGCGACTTCGTCGACGTCAGGTAACCAGTCCGACAGCACCGCGCGTCGACCATCCGGTGCCGGGCCGCCATGCAGCATGGCGGCCCGGCATCACACCATTGGGGCGCTGGCGGCGTGCGGTGCGAGAGCCGGCGAATCCCGTCTTGCTTCGTGGGTCACGACCGCAGACGTCCCCGCTCGGTGGACGCGGTCGCGGTCGTCGGGGCGGACAACCTGTGCCGGGGCGCGCCTGTGCCGGTTCAGCGGATCCATGTCCGGGCGGTTCTCCCTCGTGGGCGGTCCGTGGACATGGCACTCCTGGTACCGACGGACCGGGCCACGGCCGCACCCGCCCGGCTCCCGCGCGCCGACGACCAGCTCCCTGCTATAGCAACCTAGTTCGGATGGGGCGGAACGGCTATGGCGGGGTGGCCCCCTGCCGCCGCACCTCCATCCCCCTGCGTTTCGTGCCCGGCGGGCGATGCGTCGACGATCAGCGCAACCCGGACATCGTCCCCAACCCCGCCGGACAGTTGTGTGCGCTGCCGACCGCCGCCACCACCCGCAACACCTGCACAGGCGATCAGCCGCACCGGATGTCCGGGGTGCTGAGGGTGTACTTCACACCGCCCCGGCTCAGTGACCCGCTCAGGTGGATGCACTCGTTGGTCGCGTCGAACCAGGTGTAGACCGGCCCGGCGTAGTAGTGGTAGTTCACCGGGTGCTCCGGCGGCGGGTCGGCGGTGTAGTCGCCGCTCTCGTCGTGGAGATACAGCGTGATGTTGGATGCCAGTCCGTCGTACGGGCTGGAGAAGAACTTCGCGCAGTTCCGCTTGGTCGAGGCGTTCCAGTAGGTGCGCGCGTAGCCACCCCCGCTGCTCCCCGAAGGGCTCTTGGCCCAGTAGTTCTTGCCGTCCCAGGTACCGCTGCACTCAACGGCCGTCGGAGCGGCAGCAGTTGTCTCCCCGCTCGGTGCCGCCTGCGCGGTCGGAGCGGCGACCAGTCCGAGCATCAGCGCCATGACGCCGAGGCCGAGCAGCTGTGTTCTCCGTAAACGCCTCATCCGCAACTCCCGTGGTGCGATGCCGTTAAGCCGGTACATGACACGAGCACTCCAAATGCTCTGCTCGCCCCAGAACGGGCATCCCCCTTTTCACGAAATCGCTACCTGATGACGACATACGAGGCGCCCTCGGCTCTCGGCATCGGGACACAGGCCAGAAGTGCTTCACCCCTGCGCGCGAACCCGCCACATCGCGTGGGCGGTTGCAGAGCTGCTGCTCAACCGGCTCTCATCGCATCCGAGATGGACTTGACCCCACCGTGCGCGGTAAGCCCCCCGTCCACGGGAATCTCCGCCCCCGTGATGAACGAGGACTCGTCGCTCAGCAGAAACACCACAAGCGGAGCGATGTCATCAACGGTCCCGCTCCGCCCCAACGGCGTCTCCCCGATCGTCGCGTCCCGGAAAGCCTCTGTGGCCCCGGCAGTCATCTCGGTCTCGATGTACCCGGGATGCACGGTATTGACCCGAATCCCCCGAGGCCCCAACTCCATGGCGGCAACCTTGGACACCCCGCGCAGAGCCCACTTGCTGGCGGTATAGGCGACGGGGTAGTACCCGGTGAGCGCGGCCGACGACCCGACGTTCACGATGGACGAGCAGGGCGGCATGAGCGGGGCGAGGTACTGAATCCCCAGCAACGGCCCAACGGTATTCACGGCCTGCACCCGCGCGAAGTCCTCGGCCCGCACACTGTCGATCCGATCCCGCTGAATGATCCCGGCGTTGTTGACCAGCCCGTGCACCTGGCCGTACGCCTCCTTCAGCTCAGCAGCGAACTCAGCCCAGTCGGCCTCACTACTGACATCAAGCCGCCGGCACTCACCGCCCTCCGGCCGCACATCAGCACCCACCACCGTGGCCCCGGCCTCCTGCAAGGCGGCAGCCTCGGCGGCGCCCTGCCCGCGAGCTGCGCCGGCGACGATCACGACCTTGCCGGCCAGCCGCCGGGTCTGCTGATCACTTTCGGAGATCCGAATCATGGCGGAAAACATAGCCGTAGTGGGTAAGCAACCCTCTTGCCCCTACTCGGCGATCTCCCCAAACCGTTCGGCATGCGTCGGCACCGACGCCACCAGGCGATCCACGACCCGTCCGCGAACTCCAGGTCGTGGTGCCGCCCGCAGCAGGTCGTACGCCGTTGTGGCCTGGCAGGCGTGGCGCGATCTCACCGTCGACTGCCTGAAAATGATCACTTTTCTGTGCGGCGCCTCGAATGTCAGTGGTTGCTGTTAGAACTGATCCCCATCGGTGGGAGATCGAAGGAGCAGTCGTGGCGGATGCGGGGGACCCGACGCAATTGAGCGAGGGCGTCTACGAAAAGCTCGTCACTCAGGATCTTCACGATCAGATGGCGGGCCTCGAAGCCGCAGGATGGAAGGCCATCGACGCGGAGGTGAGCAAGGAATCCACGCCCTACGTACTGGCCCGACACATCGGTGAGGCGGTGGGACGCAGGTTGGCACAACTCCCCCAGAGGGAGCAGGTGGCCGTCGCCAACCACATCATGCAGTCGTTGGCGGCCAGCGCGCCCGACCCGGACGAGGACGGGATCAGCAACACCATCGCCGATGGTCCTCGTCAGTTGCTGGCCGTCGCCGAACCAGAGGCCCCTGGCGTATACGCGATCCGTCCACTAACGCCCCTCTCCGAGACGGCTCTGATCACCAACGCTCCAGACGACCCCAATCTGGGCGCCGAACTGCGTGCGGAACTTGCAACGGCCAACCGCATCGACCTGCTGTGCGCATTCGTCAAGTGGCACGGCATAAGGGTGCTTGAAGATTCACTCCGCGCGGCGACGGAGCGGGGAGCCAAAATCCGGGTCATCACGACCACCTACATCGGAGCCACGGACCGCCACGCCGTGGACCGTCTGGTCCGAGAATTCGGCGCCGAGGTCAAGATCAATTACGAGATCCGCTCGACGCGCCTTCACGCGAAGGCCTGGTTGTTCCATCGCAATACCGGCTTCAATACGGCCTATGTCGGCAGCTCCAACCTGTCCAAGGCCGCACTGCTGGACGGTCTGGAATGGAACGTAAGGCTGTCGTCGGTCGCCACGCCCCGAGTACTCGACAAGTTCGAGGCGACATTCGACGCGTACTGGAATGACTCCTCCTTCGAGTCGTACGACCCCGATGAGGACGGCGAGCGACTCACCGATGCCCTGGCCCGCGCGGGCGGAGGCGGGTCAGGTGAAGACCTCAAGATCAACCTTTCCGGACTTGAAGTACAGCCGTTCCCTCACCAGCGGGACATGCTGGAACGGCTTCGCGTGGAACGCTTGATCCGCGGCCACCACGAGAACCTCCTGGTCGCGGCGACCGGCACCGGCAAGACCGTCATGGCGGCTTTGGACTACCGCACTATGCGTGACCAGCAGGCGGGACAGCTCCCCCGGCTACTTTTCGTCGCACATCGCAAGGAGATCCTTAAGCAGTCTCTGCGCACCTACCAAGAGGTACTCGCCAACGCTTCCTTCGGCGAGTTGCTCTTCAACGGCCAGGAGCCCAGCGAATGGACTCACGTGTTCGCCAGCGTCCAGTCCCTCAACCTCCAGCGCCTGGAACAGCTCGCACCGGACCACTTCGACGTGATCGTCATCGATGAGTTCCACCACGCCACGGCGGGCACATACCGTCGCGTCCTGGACCACTTCAAGCCGACGGAGCTGCTCGGTCTCACCGCGACGCCGGAGAGGATGGACGGGATCAACGTCCAAGACGAATTCTTCGAAGGCCGGATCGCTGCCGAAATGCGACTGTGGGAGGCGCTCGAAGCCGACCTGCTGTGCCCCTTCCACTACTTCGGAATCCCGGATGGCACGGACCTGACTCAGCTGAACTGGCGTGCGGGTTCCTACGATCGGGACGAGCTCGGCAATGTCTACACGGCCAGTGACGCTCGGGCTCTCATCGTCATCAAGCAGGTAAAAGACAAGATCGCCAACCCTGCGGCCATGCGGGCCCTGGGTTTCTGCGTGACCAAGGCGCACGCACACTTCATGGCGAGGCAGTTCGACAAGGTCGGCTTCCAGGCTGCGGCTCTCGACAGTGACTCGACTGCCGCAGAGCGCGAGCGGACACTGAAAGATCTCAAAGACGGCAAGATCCAAGTCATTTTCTCAGTGGACTTGTTCAACGAGGGTCTGGACATCCCCGACGTCGACACCCTCCTTCTTCTGCGCCCCACGAACAGCGCGACCGTCTTCTTGCAGCAGCTGGGGCGCGGTCTTCGCCGTACGCCGAACAAACCGGTGCTGACGGTTCTTGACTTCATCGGCCAGCACCGGGCTGAGTTCCGCTTCGAGGAGCAGTTCCGCGCGCTGACGAACCTGTCTCGCAACCGACTGGTCGACGGCATCGAGCGCGACTTCCCCCACCTCCCCTCCGGCTGCCAGATCATCTTGGAGGGGAAGTCCAAGAAACTCGTGCTCGACAACATTCGCACACAGCTCAACGCCACTATCAACACGCTCGCCAAGGAAGTCAGGGACTACAGCACGCCCACTCTCGATGCCTATCTGCGCGAGAGCAGGCGCGACATCAAGGAGCTCTACAAGAGCGACAACTCGTGGACCAAGGTCCTGCGTAAAGCGGGCGTCGTGAAGGAGGCCCCGCTTCCCGGCGAAGAGGACCTCCTCAAGCGCGTCCACGCTTTCCTCCACGTCGACGATCCTGAACGGGCCCAGATGTATCTGCGCCTGCTCGCCGACGACTCCCCCGATTACGACTCCCTCAGCCACGCCGAACAGGCATACGCCCGCATGCTCTTCTTCAACCTGTGGGACAAGGCGGGCGGCTTCTCCGGCTACCGGGAGGGCCTGGAATCCTTGCGAGCTCAGCGCCTGCTCCGGGACGAACTCCAGCAGGTGCTGTCGTATGTTCTCGACCGCACCGACCATTTTCCCATCGCCCTTGAAGGACCGCTCAGCCACCTCCCCCTGAAGATCCACAGCGCGTACAACCGTTCCGAGGTCTTGGCCGCGTTGGGGGTTGCACGGCTGGGTGGACAGATGCCCGGAGTCTTCAGCCAAGGCGTGAGCTGGATCGAAGAGATCAAAACAGACGCCCTGCTGATCACCCTGGAGAAGAACGAGCGGGACTTCTCTCCCAGCGTCCGATACAAGGACTACGCGATCAGCCCCACGCGCTTCCACTGGGAATCGCAGGGCAACACACCGGAAAGTTCCCCGACAGGTCTGCGCTATCAGCAACACGAGCAGCAGGGGAGCCACATCCTGCTCTTCCTCCGCCGCTACAAGCGCAACGCCATCGGCAAGTCGGAGCCGTGGGTGTTCCTGGGCCCGGCCACCTACGTGGATCACGCCGGCAGCAAGCCGATGGCGATCACGTGGGATCTCCGTCACGAGCTCCCGGCCGATGTCTGGACGTACTCGACCATTGCAGCCGGATAGCCACGGAGGACTAAGCCGCTATCGGCAGACGCGGTCAGGCTTTTCACCGCCGCCCACGGCCCGAGTCCTCCTCATCCCCTCAGGTGGCGAGGACTTCAGTGTCTTCAGCCTCTACCTCGAAGCGTGTCTGTGCGCGGTCCAGGGCCTCATCGGCGTCGCGTCCGTGAGCCCTCAACCAGTGAAGGACGTCGACCATCACATCGATCGCCGCTTCTTCAACCACCGCCACCGCTCCGGCCCCCGCCAGCCATAGGCGTTCCTGTTTGCCGCCGTAGCCGCCCAGCAATGCCTCCACTCTGCTCACACGGGCGCCCCCGGTGTGCCCCTCGGCTGAGAGCAACCCTGTCGGCAGCTCACACCACGTCACCTTCTGGTCGGCCCGAAGCTGAACGCCCCAGCGGTCAGTCACGGCACTGACCAGCGACATGCCCCTACCGGCCTCAGCATCCAGTCCGGCATCAAGGAGCACCGGCAGGGCGCGAGTGTCGGAGTCGTGGACCTCAATCCGTAGACGGGGTCCGCTCATGGACACCACGAGAGTGGCGGGGGTACCGGCGCCCACGTGCCTGATGACGTTCGATACGAGCTCGCTAACGCAGAGCTGAGCGGCATCGACGACACCATGAAGGCCCCACAACCCCAAGTGAAGCCGCATGATTCGCCGGAGCGCCGCGGCCTCCTGCGGTTCCGCGGTGAAGGGAAGGCTCCAGGGCTTCCTCGGGACACCAGCGATGCAGTCCATCCATCAACACCTCATTGCTCTCGTCGAGTTGCCGGGTGCAACTACCCGCCTACAGAGAGTTGCACTGCAACTCTCAAAATGGAACTCTCATCTCTTACCTCTGGTGGTGCGGCCAGACAACGAGCGCCCCCGGCGCGCGCCACCTTGCCGTCTCCTTGGGACAACCAGGACGATCTGCTAGATCGACACGAAGGGCCGCAGGAATGGCAGTTGGACCCACGACACGAAGGCGCCAGCTCGGCGCCGACCTCCGCCGTCTCCGCGAGCGAAAGGGGTTGACCCTCGAAGAGGCAGGCACCCGCGTCGGCATCTCGAAGGCGACCCTGAGCCGCTACGAGACGAAGGAAGGGACCGTCAAGTGGCCTGCCGTCGACGCCCTCTGCCGCGAGTACGACGCCTCCGACGAGGAACGCCTCGCCCTCGTAGAGCTTGCGAAGGGCGCCAAGATCCAGGGCTGGTGGCGCTCCCTCGACGACCCCATCCCCGAGTCGATGAACCTCATGCTCACGCTTGAGGACGAGGTCGTACGCGAAGACCACTACGCCTGCATGTACATCCCCGGTCTCCTGCAGACCCGCGGCTACGCGGAAGCCGTCCACCGTGCTTCGGAAGTGCAGTGTCCCGAACGCGAAGTTCAGCACATGGTCGACATCCGCATGAAAAGGCAAGAGCTCCTCGAACGCCAGGAACCCCCGCTGCTGTGGTGCGTTATCGATGAGGCGGCACTGCGGCGCAGAGTGGGCGGCTCCGAGGTCATGCAGGACCAGCTCCAGCACCTACTCACCGTGGCGCAACGACCGCATGTCACCGTCCAGGTGCTCCCCTTCTCGTCAGGTGCGCACGCGGCTTCCGTGGGCAGCTTTGCCGTCCTGAGGGGGCCGACGCCTGAACTGGACGTGGTGTACGTGGACTTGCTCGGCGGTGGCCTCTTCATGGAGAAGCAACGAGAACTGGAGCGTTATAGATTGGCGTTCGAGTACCTCAGCGCACAGGCGCTCGACCTTGAGTCCTCGGCGGCGGTCATCCGCCGTATAAGCAAGGAGCTTTGATGACGAAGGCACCGACGCACGAGTGGTTCAAGTCCTCCTACAGCGGAGGCAGCGGAACCGAATGCGTGGAGGCCGCCGTCGTTCAGCCCGAGATCCTCGTACGGGATTCCAAGGCACCTGAGCGCCCGTACCTCGTCATATCAGCGGGAGCCTGGTGCAACTTCCTGTCCGTTGTGCGTCGTACACCCCCCGGGCACTTCTAGGAGCAGATGACCGTGCGCGGACCGCACCTGGGTACTCCCCTGCCCGCGCCGCTGCCGTTGCGGACCGTCGGCGATCTCCGTGCCGCCGAGGTTTCGTCGGAGGCGGATCTGAGCTCGGTCGCGTCGGTGATCGTCGACTACCGGGGCAGGATCCGTCTCTGCCAAGACCCTGACTTCGGCACAGCGGTACATGGCCAGGCCGATCACCCCCACCAGGAGCGCACCGCGTGACCACCCTGACCGGCATCGACCCCCGCGGCCTGCACCACTGCGAAACCACCACCCTCGGCGTGCTCCTCCGCCACCAAGGCATCGACCTCTCCGAACCCATGCTCTTCGGCCTGGGCCGCGGGCTGTCCTTCATCTACTGGGACAGTAAGAGCATGGGTTTCCCTTTCCTCGGGGGGCGGGTCAAGCCGTTCGAGTTGACCAGGAACCTGGCCGGCACGCTCGGGTTGGAGCTCGTGGTTCGGGAGACCGGCTCGGCGCGCAAGGGGTGGGCCAACGTGGTGGAGGCCATTGATGGCGGTCGGCCCGTGGGGTTGCAGCTCGACAGCTATCACTTGGACTACTTCGGGACGAAGGTGCACTTCGGGGGGCATGTCGTCGCGATGTACGGCTACGACGACCGGCTCGCCCACCTCGTGGACACCGAGCAGCAGGGCGGAGCGGTGTCGACCGGGCTGGAGAGTCTCGCGCGGGCCAGGGCCGCGCGGGGGCCGATGACCGCCAGGCACCGGTCGTTCACCCTCACCGCTCCCCAGGACCTGCCCCCTCCCCGTCACAGCGTCGTTTCCGCCATCACCGGCTGCGCCCACGCCTTCCTCAACCCGCCCATCGCCAACCTGGGTCACCGTGGCATCGAGAAGAGCGGCAAGCTCGTACGCACCTGGCTGCGGCGGAGCGACGATCCTCGGCAGGATCTGCCGCAGGCCGCCCTGCTGATGGAGAAGGCCGGTACGGGCGGTGCCCTGTTCCGCAACCTCTACCGTGACTTCCTCGCGGAGTCTGGCGAGTTCGTCGACAGTGATCATCTGCGCACCGGACAGCGGCTGTACGCCGAGGCCGCCGCCCTGTGGACGGAGGTCGCCGCGCAGATCACCGAAGCCGGTGAGTCGGGGGACGAACAGTTCCTCGTACAGGCGGGCACCGCCCTCCTCGAACTGTCACGCATCGAGCGCGAGGCCATGGAGGCGCTGAGCCGCCTGGAGGGCTGAACCGAGTCCCGGTCCGGGCAGATGAGGCCGGGTGAGGCCTCATGAAGGTCGCCGACAGACGTGCCGTGCCGTGCGCTGGATCACAGCAGAGGAGTTCGCCGGGCTGCATCCTGTCTCCGAGGAGGACCTGGTCTTCCTCGACGGCGTACTGCCGCGGCTCTGAGCGGTCGGACGTCGGCTGCGGGGATACTGCCTCTCAAGCACCGACCCGGAAGGCGACGACACCATGCTCATCCTCTTTGGCACCAAGGGCTACCTGTACCAGCTCGCGATACTCACCCTGGTGTGCGGGCGGTGCGGGAACCCGGCCGCGCACACCCTGCGCAAGCGCGTCACGAAGTTCACGCTGTTCTTCGTGCCGCTGTTCCCGATCTCCACCAAGTACGCGACGCAGTGCACCTTCTGCGGTGCGGAGAACAAGGTGAGCGCGCAGGAGGCGGAGCAGTTGGAGGCGCAGGCCGCCGCCGGTGGCGGGCAGAGCGGTCAGGTGTACGGCGGTCAGGCTCCGCAGCAGCCGCACCAGCACTGAGGTCTCAGCCGGACTTGCGGGCCACCTCGCCGTAGAAGCCTCAGGCGGCTCCCATCGCCTGACTGGGGACGGGATCGCGTCCGTGTCCGTGTCCGTGTCCGCAGTCGTCACCGGTGGTCGGGGGTTCCGAGTACGTCGGCGGGTCAGGCGTCTCCTCGACCGGCGGAGGATCAGCGGGCGTTGGGGTGCCGGGCTCCGGTACGGGCGTCTCGTCCCCCGGCGCGCCGGGCTTCGGCTTCCTGGGCTCGGGCTTGGGCTTGGGCCGCTGTTTCTTCGGCGGAACCGGCGTCGGCTTCACGGGCGGCTGCGGCGGCTGCGGCGACTGCGGCGGCTCATCCCCCGGTGAGGGCTCCGCAGGGCCGGGCCCGGGGTTCGGCACCTCCGGCGTCCCCGGCGCAGGCTGCTCCGGCTCCGGCGTCCATGGGTCGCCGATGGCACTCCCGCCCTCACCCTCAGAACCGCCCGAACCGTACCCGGCATCCCCGGTGACGACCGCCCCCGCGGACGGCCCGGCAGCCGGATCCCGCACCACAGGACTCTGCGCCACCGGCCCCTGTGCCACCGGCCCCCGTCCCGGCGAAGTCGCCGTCGCTGGGGACTCGTTCAGGCCGAGGGTCAGTACGACCGCGACGGCCGCCGCGACCGCCGTACCGGAGGCGAGGGCGGCCTTGGTCTTCGGACCCGCCGCACGGGCCGTACGAAGAAGACCCGGCCCGGTCACAGAAACAGAACCACCAGCCCCCGCCGAACCCACCGAACCCGCCATCAGCGACGCCAGGAACTTCCCCGTGCCGCCGCCGCCCACCACGAAGACCAGCAGCGCGGGGCCGACGAGCGCGGGCAGCCTGTTGTTGGCGCGGATCAGGACGGCTTGGCGGCCACGGCACCCGTCGCAGGCGTCGACGTGGGCGAGGAGGCGCTCGGACTGACGCGGGGTCGCGTTGCCGCGGACGTAGGCCGGCATCCGGACCCAGTGGACCTCGCACGCGGGATCGTCGGGGGCCTCGGTCTGCGAGCGCAGGAACGCCTGGCGCATGCCCTCGCGGGCCCGGTGCAGCAGTACGGCCGTGGCGCCCTGCTTGGCGCCGATCTGCCGGCCGACGGTCTCCAGGGGCTGGCCCTCGGCGTCGGCGAGCCACAGGGCCCGCACCCAGCGTTCGGGGAGTTCGCCGAGGACACGCACCAACAGGTCGGTGGCGGAGACCTGTTCGGCCGGGTCCGCCGCATGTCCGGCCGACGCCTGCTCAGGGACCTGTGGGAACTGCGGGACCTGCGGGTCGCGCGGGGTCTCCTGCGTGGCGCTCGCGACGGAGGACGCGAGGTGCCGGACGGTCGTCATGAGGTACGCCGGGACGTTGTCGATCTCGTGTCCCGCGGACAGTCGCCGCCACACCCGGAAGTGCGCCTCGGCGACGAGGTCTTCGGCCGCCCAGGTGTTACGGGTGAGCGAGCGGGCATACGCGACGAGGCGCGGCTGCTCCTGCTCGTAGATCCGCACGTACGCGGCGGTCACGGCGGTCTCGGCGGTCGTGGAGGGGGACGTCCGGGCGGGCACTCGGGCCGGTCGATCGGTCATGCAGGAACGCTCCAGTTCCCGGCGGTCGGGGCGCGGAAGGGTTTGTCGGCGTAGATGACAAAACTTTCAATGATTCAGTTCCGGCCGTGATTCAGATCACACGAACGAACTCCGGCCCCGCGTAATCGATCGGTACTTCTGGGGCTCGACAAGGCAATTGACCCTCACACCCTCACCGCACATCCGAGACGGAGACCGCCGCTCATGCGCCCCACCACCCTGAGACAGACCGTCCGCGCCCGCCTGATCACCTCCGGCCACCCGGAACTCCCGGTGCGCCCCACGCTGCGCTACAGCTCCGCCGAGCCGTTCGCCGTGCACATCGACTTCCCCGCCCAGGTCTCGGCCGACGGCGAGGGCCTGACGTGGATGTTCGGACGGGCGCTGCTGGAGGAGGGACTCGGGACACCGGCCGGGGAGGGGGACGTACGCATACGGCCGTACGGATGGGCCCGGACCGTCATCGAGTTCCACTCCCCGCTGGGCCTCGCCGTGATCCGCTTCGGTACGGCCGGCCTCCGCCGCTTCCTGCTGCGCTCCTACGACGTCGTCGAACCCGGTGCCGAGGACCTGGGCCCGGACCTCGACCACGGCCTCGCCTCACTGCTCGACGAGGTGTGAGACACCCTCACAGGCCCCGTGCGAAGGCGGCGAGTTCGGCGAAGTCCGCTTCCCGGAGCCCGAGTCGGGGGTCGACCCGGTGCAGCAGGGCCGGGCCGTCATGGTGTGCGGCCACGAACTGCCGGTCCCTGTCGTCGAGTTCGTCGTCGAGCCAGGCGAAGGGGCGGCCGTCGGCGTGGGTGACGAGGTGGCGGGTCTTCCAGAAGGTGCCGTTCGGGCCGGGGGTGAGGGTCGTGGGCCAGTCGACGACGGGGAGGGCCGGGAGGCCGAGGACGGGGGCGATGTAGGTGTTCGCCTCCTGGCGCCACGTGGTCGCCCAGACGAGGTCGTAGCGGTCGGCGAGGGCCAGCAGCGCGGGTCCGTGGTCGGGGTTGAGCCAGACCCGCAGCGGTTTGACGGCGGACGGGGGCAGGCCGGGGTGCTGGGCGATCCAGCCGTCGGGCTTCATGCGGTGGGTGGTGTAGCCCTCGGGCCGATGCTCGGGCCGGGCGGCATAGGGGTTGAGGGGCCCGTCGACGTCGAGGTAGAGCAGGGCACGGCCCGTGCCGCCACCGCCACCGCCACCGCCACCGCCGCTCATGATTCCTCGCGCCGGCGTTGTTCCCGTTCCGTCCGAGTGAGTGCGTACTTCACGTTGCCGCCTTCTCCCCTCGGTTGCGTGCGTGAGGGAAGACTCGCCCGAACCGTGCCCTTCGCGCCAGCCGTTTCCACGTCCCGTCTGTGACAGCCCTGTTGCCGGAAGTGTGGGCTCCGCCACAGCCGTACGCCTCCCCTCCTGCTGAACTCTGCGGACGCGGAAACGAGCAGTGAGGGGGCCGGGATGTCGTCGTTGATTCCGCGTCTGCGCGGTACCGCCACGCTCGCGGGGGCCGGGGCGCTCGCCGTGTACGTGTGGGGGCTGCTGCATCTCGTCGGCGCGGTCCTGGAGGCGGAGGACGGCGGCACGGGCTCCGCGCCGCTGCCCCCGTGCCGCGGGAACGAGCAGGTCGCCCAGGTCATCGACTACTCGGTCGGCTACCTCCCCCTCTCCTTCGACTGCGAGACGACGGGCGGCGGCAGCTACACCGCCGACGTGATCCCCGCGTACGTCAATCCGGCCGCCGTGGGCCTCGCCCTCGCCGCCGTCGGCTGTGCCGTTTCCTCCGCGTATGTGTCGGAACTGCGGCTGCGCGCGGAGGCGCGCGAGGGCGGGGCCGGGTGAGCGGGCGGGTGCGTCAGGCTGCTCGGGCCAGTTCCGCCTTGCCGAACAACAGGGCGTAGCCGGACGGCAGTTGGGCCAGAACGCGATCGACGAGCTCGTCGCCCACCAGCTCCGGCAGCACGCTCAGGACCGAGCTGACGTGCCAGCGGGCCGTCGCCGGAGTCGCGCCCTCGATGCGGCCGGCCACCGCGTCCACGAACTCCGGTGCGGCCAACGGCCTGGTGAGCGGAATCCGGGAGGCGACAAGCCTGGCGGCCTCCTCGGGCAGGGCCCGGGCGAGGTCGACACGTTCGTCGCCGGTGACATGGCCGCCGAGGGCGGACAGGACGACGCGGACGACCTGTTCCGCCTCCGCCGCGGTCGGGTACTGCCCGGCATCCCGCACGGCGTCGACGAGGTCGCTCCACCGTGTCGTTCTGGTCGCTCGTTCCGCGCTGAGTGCGCTCATGTACGGGTCTCCTGGGGGTCGTTGCGCCCCGCGGGCGGTTCGGCCGGCCCGCGGGGCACGACTGCCTGGTTCGTTCTTCGGCCGCCGCGGTCAGCGGCTGATCTCCTTGCGGCCGCTGTCGCCGCCCGAGATCTGGATGCGGCGCGGCTTGGCCTGCTCGGCCACCGGGATGCGCAGGGTGAGGACGCCGGCGTCGTACGAGGCGTCGATGCGTTCCGTGTCGAGGGTGTCGCCGAGGAAGAGCTGACGGGTGAAGGAGCCCGTGGGGCGCTCGGCGACGATCATCTCCGCGCCCTCGGGGGCGGGGCGACGGCGCTCGGCGCGGACGTTCAGGACGTTGCGCTCGACGTCCAGGTCGATCGTCTCGGGGTCGACACCGGGGAGGTCGAAGTGGACGACGAAGTCGTCACCCGACCGATACGCGTCCATCGCCATCGCGGCGGGACGAGCGTTGGAACCGAATACCTGCTGCGTGAGCCGGTCGAACTCACGGAAGGGGTCGGTACGCATGAGCATCACGGTCCATCTCCTTTCCACAGACTCTGCGGTGCGATGCCCTACGCCTTCTTATATAGCTCGAAGCCAGGAAACTTGACAAGCTCCGACTCAGGTTCGCCCGTCGGATCCGGTCCGGAGTTAGCCTCGGGGCACATCGACGAGGAGGCAGACATGGCGAAGGTTCCCAGCTCGGTGGTCGCGGCGGGCGGCCTCCTCGGCGGGTACGGCGTGGCCCGCTGGACGAGGAAGCGCCAGCTGGGCGGGGCGGTACTGGCCGTCGCCGGGGCCGCGGCGGCCCAGCAGTGGCGGGCACGGGCCGGCGGGAAGGCGGCCGGGGCACTGACGGCCGCGTACGTGGCCGCCTTCGCCGGGTCCCACCCACTGGCCAAGAAGGTCGGCGCGTGGCCGGCGGTGTTCGGGGCGGCGGGGGCGGTGGCCCTGGCGTCGTGGGCGGTGGCCGATCGCAAGTAAGCGGGGCGCCTAACAGGGTGCCTCGCGATGTCGTCGGGCGGGTGCGGGTGCGTTGTGGCTGGTCGCGCAGTTCCCCGCGCCCCTGGGTAAGTGCAGTCACGCCGACCAGGACGGGACCGTTCGACACCTTCCCCCGCCACGACCGCGCGCCACGACGGGCCGGTAGCCGCGTACGGCGGCAAGGGGACGGGGTGGGGGGTGTCCGCCCGCAGCGGCCGGCGTCCGTCACCGAGCACAGCTAAAGCAGCAGAACCGCCGGACCGAGGACGGATACCCCCCACCCCGGCCCCGACCCCAACCACACCGCACGCGCTACACAAGCCCCCACCGAGGCCGCAGCTGCGCCGCAGGCATCCAGGGGCGCGGGGAACTGCGCAAAAACGCCCGCCCCCACCGAACCCGCACCCAAACCCGCACCCAAACCCAAACCCGCACCCGCACCCCACATCACGTAGCCGTCAGCGGCTTAGCGATGTCCTCCAGCGACCGCCCCTCCGCCCGCACAGCCAAGAACGCCGCCACCAACCCCGCCGCACACATCAACCCCGCCCCGATCTGGAACGCCAGCACCGTGTCCCCGACCTGCCCCGTACTCGTCAGGTCGGCGAACAGCAGCGGTCCGCTGATGCCGCCCGCCGCCGTACCCAGCGCGTAGAAGAACGCGATCGACATGGCCCGCGTCTCCATCGGGAACACCTCGGACACCGTGAGGTAGGCACTCGACGCCCCCGCCGACGCGAAGAACAGCACCGCACACCAGCACGCCGTCAACGTGGCCGCACTCAGCGAGCCCCGGTCGAACAGCCACGCCGTCCCGAACAGCAGCAGCCCCGACAGCAGATACGTGGACGAGATCATCACCCGCCGCCCCACCGTGTCGAACAGCTTCCCCAGCAGCAGCGGCCCGCAGAAGTTGCCGATCGCGATGACCGCGAAGTAGTACCCGGTGTCCCCCGTCGGCACGTCGAAGAAGGTCGTGAGGATCGCCCCGAAGCCGAACGTGATCGCGTTGTAGAGGAAGGCCTGGCCGATGAACAGGGAGAACCCCAGCACCGACCGGCGCCGGTAGTCCGAGAACACCGTCCGAGCGATCTCCACGAACGTCACGCTCCGCCGCTGACGGATCGTGAGCTCGCCTTCGGGCCGCGGCAGATCGGCCCCCCGCTCCGCCTCCACCCGCTCCTCGATCGACGAGACGATCCGCTCGGCCTCCTCGTCCCGCCCGTGGATCAGCAGCCACCGCGGACTCTCCGGCACATGCCGCCGCACCAGCAGAATCACGAACGCCAGCACCGCCCCCAGCGCGAACGTCAGCCGCCACCCCACGTCCTTCGCGAAGAAGTCCGTGTTCAGCGCGACGATCGACAGCAGGGAGCCGCCCACCGCCCCCAGCCAGAAACTCCCGTTGATCATCAGGTCGACCCGGCCCCGGTACTGCGCCGGGATCAGCTCGTCGATCGCGGAGTTGATCGCCGCGTACTCCCCGCCGATCCCGAACCCGGTCAGAAAGCGGAACGCGAAGAACCACCACGACTCGAAGGACACCGCCGTCAGCGCCGTGGCCGCCAGATACACCGCCAGCGTGATCATGAACAGCTTCTTGCGGCCCCACTTGTCCGTCAGCCGCCCCCAGAACAGCGCCCCCACGCACGCCCCCGCCACGTACAGCGCCGCCGCGATGCCGGTGACCTGCCCGGAGGTGATCGACAGGCCGCTTCCCGGTTCCGACAGCCGGCTCGCGATGTTGCCGACGACCGTGACCTCCAGGCCGTCGAGGATCCACACGGTGCCGAGTCCGATGACGATCGTCCAGTGCCAGCGTGACCAAGGAAGCCGGTCGAGTCTGGCGGGGATGTTGGTCGTCACGGTGCGGCCGGTATCTGCGTGGGCGGTGGTCACGGACGGGCTCCCTCCTCGTCGAGTCGTCGAGCGATCCTCGAACGAACCCCACCCGGGTGCCCCCCACCTCCCCGGCTACGCCCCCAGCGCCCGCGACACCGTGTAGATCAACAATCCGACGAGCGATCCGACCACCGTGCCGTTGATCCGGATGAACTGCAGGTCGCGGCCGATGTGCGCCTCGATCTTCCTGGTGGTGTGCTCGGCGTCCCAGCCGGCCACCGTGTCCGTGATCAGGGAGGTGATCTCCCGCCGGTAGGTGGTGACCACGTAGACCGCGGCTCCCTCCACCCAGCGGTCGACCTTCGCCTGCACCTTCGGGTCGACGGCCATCCGCGCGCCCAGCGACAGCAGCGACGCCCTGACCCGCAGCCGCAGCTCGCTGCGCTCGTCCTCGGCGGCGGAGACGATCATCGAGCGTACGGCGGTCCAGGCGGACGCGATCAGGTCCTGCACCTCGCCGCGCCCCAGCACCTCGCCCTTGAGCCGCTCGACCCGCGCGCGGGTGTCGGTGTCGGACTGGAGGTCGGAGGCGAAGTCCGTCAGGAACCGGTCAAGGGCGCCGCGCGCCGGATGGGACGGCATGTCCCGCATCTCGGTCACGAACCGCAGCAACTCCTTGTAGACCCGCTCGCCGACCTTCTTGTCGACGAACCGCGGGGTCCAGCCGGGCGCGCCCCCCTGCACCGCGTCCATGACCTGCTCGTCATGGAGCACGAGCCAGTCGTGGGCGCGGGCCACGACCAGGTCGACGACCCGCCGGTGCCCGCCGTCGGCGACGACCTTGTCCAGCATCTTCCCGATGCCGGGCGCGATCTCCTGGGCGTCGGCCCGCCGGGTGATCGCCTCGCCGACCACGGCCTGGACGTCGGAGTCCCGCAGCACGGTCAGGGCGCCCCTGAGCGCGGCCGACAGCTCCGCCGTGACCCGGTCGGCGTGCTCGGGATCGGCCAGCCAGGCGCCCAGCCGGCTGCCGATCCCCACGGCCCGCAGCCGCTGTCGTACGACGTCCTCCGAGAGGAAGTTCTCGCCGACGAACTCGCCGAGCGACACCCCCAGCTGGTCCTTCTTGGTGGGGATGATCGCGGTGTGCGGGATGGGCAGGCCGAGGGGGTGGCGGAAGAGGGCGGTGACCGCGAACCAGTCGGCCATCGCGCCGACCATGCCGGCCTCGGCGGCCGCGGCGACATAGCCGGCCCAGGGACCGGCCCCGGAGTTGTCCGCCCACTTGGCGAGGACGTACACCACGGCCACGAACAGCAGCAGCCCGGTCGCGGTGAGCTTCATGCGCCGCACGCCGCGCTGTTTCTCCAGGTCGGCCTCGCTGAAGGTGTTCATCGCTCGTACGGGCGAGGCGGGGGCGGCGCGGCTCGTGGACGTCACGGCCCTCTCGCTCCGGACTTGCGGCTCCACGTCGGCCGGTGCCGTTTCCTCAGGTTTCGTGCGTTCCATCCGCTCCACCCGTTCGGTGATCCCTCACACATTGTCCCTTCCTGACCGACTCCCGGAACAGAACAAGAGTTCCCGGTGTCGATCCGGACGAGGGAACCGGAGGGGTCTCGTCACGTCTCCTCGGGTTCATGCCCCATCATGGGTTCATCAGATCGGAGCCTCGGGCTCCCATCGCCCTAGGAGAACAGCACCACATGACTCGGCGTCATGGTTACGCCCTGCTCGCCTCGATCGTCGCTCTGATCGTGGCCCTGTCCACCGCCCTCTACGTCTCAGTGGCGGCCGGCACCGGCACCGCGGACCGGACCTCGCTGTCCGGTTCCGGGCCCGTACGCCCCTCCGCCGCTCCAGCCTCCGCCGGAGTCTGGGTCGCCACCTGGTCCGCCTCCCCGGTCGGCGCCGAACCCGGCACCGGGACCGAGGGCATGACCGGCCGCTCCGTCCGCAACGTCGTCCACGCCGGCGTCGGCGGTACGAGTGCCCGTATCACGCTGTCCAATCTCTACGGCCGGACCGCGCTGACCATCACGCACGCGTCCCTCGCCCTCGCTTCCGGTCCGGGGACCCCCTCGGCGCAGGCGGGCACCACGCGGCGGCTGACGTTCGCCGGCAGCACCACGGTCGTCGTCGCGGCGGGCGGGCAGGTGCTCAGCGACGCCGTCGCCCTGGCCGTCCCGGCGGGCGCCGACGTCCTCGTCACCACCTACTCCCCCACCCTGTCCGGCCCGGTCACCTACCACCCGACGGCACGGCAGACCTCGTACGCCGGCCCCGGCGACCTCACCGCCGACGAGACCGGCACGGGGTACACCGAGCAGGTCGACCACTGGCGGTATCTCACCGCGCTGGACGTGCTCAGCGACGAGGCCGACGGCACGGTGGTCGCCTTCGGCGACTCGCTGACCGACGGCAAGAACTCCACCGCGAACGCGAACGCCCGCTGGCCGGACTTCCTGAACCGGCGCCTGCGCACCGCGCTCGCCACCGGCCGGGACCTGCCCCGCTACAGCGTCGTCAACGAGGGGATCGGCGGCAACCGGGTCCTCGCGGACGCCAAGGGCCGCCCCCTGGAGAACCAGGCCGGCATCCGCCGCTTCCGGCGGGACGTGCTCGACCGCCCCAACGTCAGGATCGTGGTCATCGACCTCGGCATCAACGACATCCTGCGCACGCCGGGCACCGTCGATCCCCAGAAGCTCCTCACCGGCCTGCGCGACCTGGTCCGCCAGGCGCACGCGCACGGCATCAAGGTCGTCGGCGCGACCCTCATGCCCGTAGGCAAGCGCACCACCTGGACCGAGGCCCGCGAGGGCGTCCGCCAGACCGTCAACGCGGAGATCCGTGCGGGCAGGGTCTACGACGCGGTGATCGACTTCGACAAGGCACTGAGGGATCCCTACGACCCCCGCAGCCTCCGCGCGATGTACGACTCGGGGGACCGGCTCCACCCCAACGACAAGGGGTACGAGCGGATGGCGGACGCGTTCGACCTGCGGTTCCTGAAGGGGTCGACGGCGGCACGCTTGTGAGCGCGGGCCGGTGGGGGCTGTCGCGCAGTTCCCCGCGCCCCTGAAGGGGCGATCAGGTGAGGGCTTTTAGGGGCGCGGGGAACTGCGCGACAGCCACAACGGTCGTGCACCCGCCCCCGACCGCTCAGCGATCCCCCCGCCGGAGCTCCCGCGCAGCGGATCGGCGCTCCAGCCGCTCCTGCCGCCGCTCCTCCCGCAGCCGCTGCCGGTCGGCCTTCCTGAGCTTGCGCTCGACCCCGACACCGCCCCAGAACGCGAACCCGGTCACGACCACCCGCGGAGCACCCGGCTCCCCCGGCACACCCTCCTCGCGGTGGTCGAAGCCGCCCATGATCCCGATCCCGCGCACCACGACCTCGACCCCCGGCGGCACGATCACCTGCATCCCGCCCATGATCGCGACACAGTTGATCTCGACCTCGCCGGCGGCGAAGTTCGCGTCCCGCAGGTCGAGCTCCCCGCCGCCCCAGAAGGCGAAGCAGTTGAACCGCCGGGGCACCGTCCAGCGCCCCCTGCGCTGGAACCCGGACATCACGGCGACGGCCCACGTCGAGGAGCCCTCGCCGCCGACGATCCGGGATGCCCAACTCCCGTCCTGCTCGGGCCGCTTCTGCATGTCGACCTTGGGAACGGCCACCTGGCCGACCGGCAGGTCCCGGGTGATCGGCGCGAGTTCGCCGTACGTCCGCGCCTGATAGGTGGCGTCCAGCCGCTCCTCGAACTCCTCCATGTCGAGACGTCCCTCCGCGAGGGCGTCCCGCAGGACCTCGGCGACTCGCTCACGATCGGCGTCGGCAGCCCGGAGTTCCGGGAGTTCGTCGGTCATACGCATCAGCCTACGAGCTACCTCACCCCACGGCTACGACACCGCTTTCTCCGCTTCTCCCGCGTACATCTTGGCGATCACCGCCTCGATGTCCGGCTCCCGCACCGACAGATCCACCAGCGGGTACTCCGCCGCGACCCGCGCCACCAGCGCCGCCGCCGACTCGGACGCCGGGAACGCCAGCCACTGCCGCGGCCCCTCCACCCTCACCACGCGCGCGGGCGCCGCCACGATCGGCGGCAACTCCCGCTCCAGGTCCACCACCAGGGTGCGCTCACTCTCGCCCACCTCGTGGAGGCCGGCGAGCGGACCGTCGTACATCAGGCGCCCGTGGTCGATGACCATCACGCGGGAGCAGAGCTGCTCGATGTCCTGGAGGTCGTGGGTGGTCAGCAGGACCGTCGTGCCCCGCTCGGTGTTCAACTCCCGCAGGAATCCCCGCACCTTGGCCTTGGAGATGACGTCCAGCCCGATGGTGGGCTCGTCCAGGTACAGCACCTCGGGGTCGTGCAGCAGGGCCGCCGCGATGTCGCCCCGCATGCGCTGCCCCAGGGACAGCTGCCGTACCGGGACGTCCAACAGGTCGACCAGTTCGAGGAGTTCGACGCAGCGGTCGAGGTTCTCGCGGTAACGGGCGTCCGGGATGCGGTACATGCGGTGCATCAGCCGGTAGGAGTCGATCAGCGGGAGGTCCCACCAGAGCGTGGTCCGCTGTCCGAAGACGACCCCGATCCGGTGGGCCAGGCGGGTGCGTTCGCGGGACGGGTCGATGCCCGCCACCCGCAGCCGGCCACCGCTCGGGGTCAGGATGCCCGTCAGCATCTTGATCGTCGTCGACTTGCCGGCGCCGTTCGGGCCGATGTACCCGACCATCTCGCCGCGCGCCACGGTGAAGGAGATCGAGTCGACCGCCCGCACCTGGCGCCGCTCCCGTTTGAGGAAACCGGTCTTCTTGCGGACGTCGAAGACCTTCTCGACGCGGTCCAGTTCAATGAAGGCGTCCATCGCCACGTCCACTTCTAACTCCCCGTACTCCGATACGACCCGAGCCCCGCCCGCCACGCGAGCCCCGCCAGCGCGGCGCACGCCACCGCCACCAGCGGCGGGGTGAAGGCCGCCCACCCCGGCAGTTCCAGCGGGTACGGCCTGCCCAACACATAAGAGGCCGGCACCCAGTTGACGAAGGCGAGGGGCAGCACGAACGTCACCCCGCGCACGAAGTCCTTCCCGAACACCGTCGGCGGGTACTGAAGCAGGGTCGTACCGCCGTACGTGAACGCGTTCTGCACCTCGGAGGCGTCCTGCGCGAAGATCTGGAAGGCCGCCCCCGCCACGAACACCGCGCAGAAGATCGCCGCGCTGCTGACCACCATCAACGGCACCAGCAGCACCTTCGCCGCACTCCAGTCGACCTCCACCGAGGTCAGCGCCCACCCCAGCACCACCGTGCCCTGGGTGATCCGGCCCAGGCGGCGCACCGCGAAACGGTCCGCGCCGATCTGCGCGAGCACCGGTGCCGGCCGCACCAGCAGGATGTCGAAGGAGCCGTCACGGATCCGCGAGCCCAGCACGTCCATCGAACCGAGCACCAGGTCGGCGATCCCGAAGGCCGTCACCGAGAGGCCGTAGAGGAAGGCGATCTCGGGCAGCCCCCAGCCGCCCAGCGAGTCGACCTGCGAGAACATCAGCAGGATCCCGACGAAGTCCAGGCCGGTCATCACCAGGTTGGCGCACATCGTGACGACGAAGGAGGTGCGGTAGGTCATGGCCGACCGGATCCACATGCCGGCGATCAGCCGGTAGGCGCGCACCCCCTCGCCCAGGCGGGACGTCTCAGCCACCCTGCACCACCACCCGCCGGGTCGCCGCCGACTGCAGCAGCCGCCCGGCCGCCAGCAGCACCACCGCCCAGGTCGCCTGGAAGGCGTACGCGCCGAGCGGGTCGGTCTCCCCCATCAGCACGTCCGCCGGCATCTGGAGCTGCGCCGCCCACGGCAGCGCCCGCACGATGTCGCCCAGGACGCCCGGGAAGGCGTTGAGCGGGAACACTATGCCCGAGCAGAAGACGCCCGTGATCATCACGGCCTGCATGATGCCCATCCCGTCCATCAGCCAGAACACGCTCAGGGCCGCGAGATAGCGGATCCCGAAACTGACGACCATCGCGAGCAGCAGCGCCACGAGCAGGGCCAGCCACGAGGTGGCGTCCGTGGGCAGCGCCATCGGGAAGAACAGGGCGCCGAACGCGAAGGGGATCACGCCCCGCCCGATCAGCTGGAACAGCGAACGACCCAAGTCGCTCGCCAGCCACCACAGTTGGAGGTCGGCCGGACGGTACAGGTCCACCGCGATCTCACCCGTGCGAATGCGCTCGATCACGTCCTTCTCGGCACCGCCGCCCTGGATGGCCAGCGTCGAGTAGAGACACTGCCCCAGCCAGACGTAGGTCACCGCCTGCGCCTGGTCGTAGCCCCCCAGGTGGGGCTTCTCGTCCCACAGCGCGAGATACGTGTAGACGAGGATCACACCGAAGACGGTGTTGGTGAACACCCCCGCGAACGTGGCCGCGCGATATGTCGCGTATCGTCTGAATCCCCCTGCCGCGACGGCCGCGTACAACCGCCAGGAACCCACATCAACAGCCCTCCTCGGCCCGCGGACACCGAAGCGCAGGAGCGTACTGCGCAGGTGACGGGGCGGGCCAGCCATTTTCCCGGGCGAGACGCGCGCCATATCCGGGAACGGAACGCAGGGTGCGAGAGTCTTCAACAGGGGACGCAGAAGGCGTACGAGGTCGTACGGGAACGTACGACGCGAAACAGGAGTCCGTGCACGAGATGAGCGACCAGCCGCAGCAGCCGACGACCGAGGGCTGGGCACCGAAAGACCCACAGGCGCCCGCAGAGCCCGACGGGAAGAAGAAGGCCAAGCGGCCCAAGCGCACCGGCTGGCGACGGGTGATCCCGACCTGGCGGATGGTGCTTGGGACCTTCGTCCTCGGCCTGATCGCCCTGGCCGGCCTGTTCTTCCTCGGCTACTCCATGGTCAACATCCCGCCGGCCAACGCCCTCGCCACCAAGCAGACCAACGTCTACCTCTACGCCGACGGCAGCCAGCTCGCCCGCGACGGCGAGGTCAACCGCGAGAACGTCTCCCTCGCACAGGTCTCCAAGGACGCCCAGCACGCCGTACTCGCCGCCGAGGACCGCGACTTCTACACCGAGTCCGCGATCGACCCGAAGGCCATACTCCGCGCCGGCTGGAACACCGCCACCGGCAAGGGCAAGCAGTCCGGCTCGACGATCACCCAGCAGTACGTGAAGAACTACTACCTGGCCCAGGAGCAGACCGTCACCCGCAAGGTGAAGGAGTTCTTCATCTCGATCAAGCTGGACCGCACCCAGCCCAAGGACCGGATCCTCGAGGGCTACCTCAACACCAGCTACTTCGGCCGCAACGCCTACGGCATCCAGGCCGCCGCCCAGGCCTACTACGGCAAGGACGCCGTCGACCTCGACCCGGCCCACGCCGCCTACCTCGCCGCGCTGGTCAACGCGCCGAGCGAGTACGACGTCGTCGCGCACCCCGAGAACAAGGCGGCGGCCCAGGCCCGCTGGAACTACGTCCTGGACGGCATGGTCAAGAAGGGCTGGCTCGCCCAGTCCGAGCGCACCGGGCTGAAGTTCCCGATGCCGAAGGAGCAGACCGTCTCCACCGGCCTGTCCGGGCAGCGCGGCTACATCAAGGACGCGGTCGAGGACTACATCATCAAGAACAAGATCCTCACCAAGGACCAGTTGGCAGCCGGCGGCTACCGCATCACCACCACCCTGCAGAAGAGCAAGCAGGACGCCTTCGTGAAGGCGGTGAACGACCAGGTGATGAAGAAGCTCGACAAGAAGAACAACAAGGCCGACAACTACGTCCGCGCGGGCGGCGCCTCCATCGACCCGAAGACCGGCAAGGTCGTCGCCATGTACGGCGGCATCGACTACGTCAAGCAGTACACGAACGGCGCGACCCGAGGCGACTTCCAGGTCGGCTCCATCTTCAAGCCCATCGTGTTCGCCTCCGCCGTCCAGAACCACTCCGAGACCCAGGACGGCGAGCTCATCACCCCCAACACCTACTACGACGGCACCAACAGGCGGCCCGTCGTCGGGTGGAACGGCGGCACCTACGCCCCCGAGAACGAGGACCAGGGCTCCTACGGCGACATCACCGTCCGCGCGGCCACCGACAAGTCCGTCAACTCGGTGTACGCGCAGATGGCCGTCGACGTCGGCTCCGACAAGGTCAAGCAGACCGCGATCGACCTGGGCATCCCCTCCGACACCCCCGACCTGACGGCGTCCCCGTCCATCGCGCTCGGCGTGAACACCGCGAGCGTCCTCGACATGGCGGAGGCCTACGCCACCCTCGCCAACCACGGCCGGCACGGCACGTACACGATGATCGACAAGATCACCAAGGACAACGCGGAGACCGTCGAGCTGCCCCGGCAGAAGACCGAGCAGGCCGTCAGCCGCGAGGCCGCCGACACCACCACCTCGATCCTCCAGAGCGTCGTCGAGAACGGCACCGCCACCGCCGCCCAGGGCGCGGACCGCCCCGCCGCGGGCAAGACCGGCACCGCCGAGGAGGACACCGCGGCCTGGTTCGCCGGCTACACCCCCGAACTCGCCACGGTCGTCTCCGTCATGGGCCAGGACCCGGTGACCGCCGCGCACAAGTCGCTGTACGGCGCGCTGGGCCTGCAGCGCGTCAACGGCGGCGGACCGCCCGCCGAGATCTGGGCGCAGTACACCAAGTCCGCCCTCAAGGGGAAGCCGGCCGGCGAGTTCGACCTCGAACTCCAGCCGGGCGCCGAGACCCAGGCGCCGAGCAGCCAGGCCCCCGTCGACCCGACCACGGGCGGCGAGGACGACGGCGGCACCACGGGCGACACCACCGGCGGCCAGGACACCGGGGGCCAGACCCAGGGGCAGACCCGGGGCCAGGACAACGGCGGCACGACGGGCGAGACGAACGGCGGCACCACCGCGACGGGCGGCACCACCGGGGGCACGACCGACGGCGGCACGGCCACCGGCGGGACCACGGGGGGCACCACGAACGGCGGCACCACGACCGACGGCGGCACCACCGACGGCGGCACGACGGGCGAGACGAACGGCGGCACCACCGGAGACACACCGAGCGGCGGGGCGACCACGGAAGGCGCGGGCCTGGTGAGCACGACCAGACGGGACTGAACGTCCCACGGCACGGCGAGGGGCCGGTGACTGCTGTCACCGGCCCCTCTCGCGTCGATCCACAAATAGTCGGTCTACAGGTACAGGCCCGTCGAGTCCTCGGAGCCCTCGAACCGGTCGGCCGCCACCGCGTGCAGATCACGCTCACGCATGAGGACATAACCGGTCCCGCGCACCTCGACCTCGGCCCGGTCCTCGGGGTCGTACAGCACCCGGTCACCCGGCTCCACGGTCCGTACGTTCTGCCCCACGGCGACGACCTCGGCCCACGCCAGCCGGCGTCCGACGGCCGCGGTGGCGGGAATCAGGATGCCGCCTCCCGACCGCCGCTCGCCCTCACCGTTCTCCTGCCGCACGAGTACGCGGTCGTGCAGCATCCGGATGGGCAGCTTGTCCTGTGGGATGTCGTTTCTCTTGGCGCTCACGCCACTGAACCTACCTGTCCTCGACGCCCGTGTACGCGGCCGGGTCAGCCCTTGCGGCGCCGGGTTCCCAGGGCGAGCAGCCCCACGAGTCCCACGGCGACGAGGGCGACGGGCAGGACGCGCTCCAGACGAGGAGCGCCCCCCTCGTCCACGAACTGGGCCTTCACGTCCGTGACCGCCTTGTTGACGGAGACGTACGCCCGCCCGAGCGTGTGGTCGATGTTGGAGACGACTTTGGCCTTGGCGTCGCCGACGATCGTCTTCGGGTGCACCCGCACCCCGATCTCGTCGAGCGTGTCTGCCAGCACCTCGCGGCGGCGCTTGATGTCCGCCTCGATCTGCGCCGGGGTTCTGATGTCCGACGTGTCCGCCACGGTAGAGCCTCCGGGGTCGCTGCTACTTGTCCTGGACAGTCTGTCAGTTCCGGCCGCGCCCGCACTGTCAGGACCCCCGGTTACGCTGACCCAATGAGCGAGCGACTCCAGCCCGGGGACGTGGCCCCCGCCTTCACCCTCCCCGACGCCGACGGCAACGACGTATCCCTCTCCGCCCACAAGGGCCGCAAGGTCATCGTCTACTTCTACCCGGCCGCCCTGACCCCCGGCTGCACGAAGCAGGCCTGCGACTTCACCGACAACCTGGAGGTGCTGGCCGGCGCGGGCTACGACGTCCTCGGCATCTCCCCGGACGCCCCGGAGAAGCTGGCGAAATTCCGCGAGAAGGAATCCCTCAAGGTCACCCTCCTCGCCGACCCGGAGAAGACCGTCACCGAGGCCTACGGCGCCTACGGCGAGAAGAAGAACTACGGCAAGACCTACATGGGCGTCATCCGCTCCACGATCGTCGTGGACGAGGACGGCAAGGTCGAGCGGGCCCTGTACAACGTCCGGGCGACCGGCCACGTGGCGAAGATCATCAAGGACCTGGGCATCTGAGCCTGCCCGTTTCCCCTGCCGAGCGGCTCGCACCGGAATGCCGGGTGCGGGCCGCTTTACGTTTCGGGCGTGACTGTCGAATAAGCGGTTCGTTACTCCGTACGAGGTCGCGAACGTGTGGCCGACATCAGGAGGATCGGACGTGCAGAACCCGTACGGCAAGGAACAACTCACACCAGTCGTAGCCGAGGCGCGCAACTGGACGGATCTCATGCGGCGGCTCGGCCTCAGGACCAGCGGAGGGCAACGGCGTGTGCTGCAGGAGAAGGTTGCGGAGCACGGCCTCGACACGAGCCACTTCGTCAAGCGCAGCCCTTGGCGCAAGTACCCAGACGCCGCTATCGCTGAAGCCGCCGCCTCCTCATCCTCATTGCGCGAGGTCGCATTGAAGCTGGGAGCCACCCCAGCCACTGGCACCCTGTCCCACATTCGCCGCCGTATTCATGCCGCGGGCATCGACATCAGCCACTTCCCGGGCATCAACCGACCTGAATTGGACCTCCCTTTCACCACCAAACAACTCAGGGCGGCTGCAGCAACGGCGGCCAGTGTGCGCGGCGTGGCTCGCGCCCTGGGTGTGCCGGACGACAGCCGCTCGCGCGCGACGCTCAGCCGCATGCTGCATGCCGAGGGCATCGACATGCGGCACTTCGCGCATCAGCGCGTTTCGATCCCCGACGACTTGCTCCGCGCCCTCGTGCCGCGTTCCACCAGCTACGCCGACGTAGTGCGAGGCCTCGGCCTGGAGGTCAACGACACCAATCATCGACGAGTCCGGCGCGCGACAACCCGGCTCGGTCTCGACACGGGCCACTTCAAGCGCCGGACGTGGGCACACCCGGATCGGCCGGCGCCCCAGCCCATCGCGCAGCGAGTACTTGTCGTCCTGCCCTCCGACGCGGGGCGAACCAACAGATCCCAGCTTCACCGGGCACTGACCGAGGTCGGAGTGCCGTATTCCTGCGAGACCTGCGGCAACACGGGTGAGTGGCTGGGGCAGTCGATCACGCTGCAGATCGACCACGTCAACGGAGACTGGCGGGACAATCGCCGGGAGAATCTCCGGTATCTGTGCCCCAACTGTCATGCGCTGACGGAGACGTGGTGTCGCCAGAAGGTCAGGGCTTCACTCGTCGCGTAACTTGCTCAACCCTTACACTGAACGCTGCGGTCAAGCTTGATGACCGTTTTTGAGCGGCCGTGATGGAATTTGGCAGTCATGCTGGGTTTAGGTCCCAGTGGGTTAACACCCGTGTGGGTTCGAGTCCCACCGGCCGCACGAACCAGAGGGGCCGTCCTGCGGGACGGCCCCTCTGGCCTCCTCAGCCCAACAACTCCCGCACCACCGGCACCAGCGCCCGAAACGCCTCCCCCCGGTGGCTGATCGCGTTCTTCTCCTCTGCCGACATCTCGGCGCACGTCCGTGTCTCGCCGTGCGGCTGGAGGATCGGGTCGTAGCCGAAGCCGTTCGTGCCGACGGGGGTGTGGCGGAGGGTGCCCTTCAGTCGGCCCTCGACCACCCGCTCCGTGCCGTCCGGCAGGGCCAGGGCCGCCGCGCAGGCGAAGTGGGCGCCCCGGTGTTCGTCGGCGATGTCCGAGAGCTGGGCCAGCAGCAACTCCAGGTTCGCGCGGTCGTCTCCGTGCCTCCCCGACCAGCGGGCCGAGAAGATGCCCGGGGCGCCGTTGAGGACGTCCACGCAGAGGCCCGAGTCGTCGGCGACGGCGGGCAGGCCCGTGGCCTGGGCCAACGCGTGGGCCTTGAGCAGGGCGTTCTCGGCGAAGGTGACGCCGGTTTCCTTGACGTCGGGGATCTCGGGGTACGCGTCCGCGCCGACGAGGTCGAAGGGCAGACCTGCGTCGGCGAGGATCGCGTGGAGCTCGGTGATTTTGCCGGCGTTGCGGGTGGCGAGGATCAGGCGGGTCATGCCCACCAGTATTACGGCGTGCAGACCTTGGTCAGTTCGCCGGCCGCGTCGGTGACGGGGCTCAGGTCCGGGGTCTCGTCGCCGTTCTTGACGGCCGTGCGGACATTGGTCACGGCCGTGCTGAGGTCGTCGACCGCCTTGTTGACGTCGGCGTTGTCCGTCTTGTCGCCGATCTCGTCGAGGTTCTGGTCGATGGCGGCGAGGGACTCGTCGATCTGGGTCGGGTCGTTCGACGCGTTCTCCACGGCCTGCTGGAGGTCCGTGACGCTGTCGGCGACGGCCTCGGCGGTCTGGACGCAGTCCAGGGCCTTGCTGACGGCGTCGCAGCCGGTGGTGAGGCCGGCCGTGAGTGCTACGGCGGCCACCGCGGCGGCGATGGTGATACGGCGACTGCGGCGGCGTCGGCTCGCGGCCATGGATCTGTTCCTCCCTGTGGCAGGCCTCGGGAGGCCCCCGTTGACTGGCCGGGCGCCCGTTGTGCACAGCGGGCGCCCGTACTCCCGAAGACGCCGGGACGGCGGGGCGGGTTGCGCGCGCCGGCCACCGTTCTTGGCGGTCCCTTTACCTTTCGAGGACTGTGTCGAGCGCCTTGCTCTGCACGGCGGTGAGTTCCGAGCAGCCCAGGACCGCGAGGTCGAGGAGGGAGTTGAGCTCGTCGCGGGCGAAGGGCTCGGCCTCGGCGGTGCCCTGGACCTCGACGAAGCGGCCGTCGCCGGTGCAGACGACGTTCATGTCGGTCTCGGCGCGGACGTCCTCCTCGTAGCAGAGGTCGAGGAGAGGTACGCCGCCGACGATGCCGACGGAGACCGCGCTCACGGTTCCGGTCAGCGGGCGGCGGCCGGCCTTGATCAGCTTCTTGCCCTGGGCCCAGGCGACGGCGTCGGCCAGGGCGACGTAGGCGCCGGTGATGGCGGCCGTGCGGGTGCCGCCGTCGGCCTGGAGGACGTCGCAGTCGAGGACGATGGTGTTCTCGCCGAGCGCCTTGTAGTCGATGACCGCGCGCAGGGAGCGGCCGATGAGGCGGCTGATCTCGTGCGTGCGGCCGCCGATCTTGCCGCGGACGGACTCGCGGTCGCCGCGGGTGTTGGTGGCGCGGGGCAGCATGGAGTACTCGGCGGTCACCCAGCCCTCGCCGCTGCCCTTGCGCCAGCGGGGGACGCCTTCGGTGACGGAGGCGGTGCAGAGGACCTTCGTGTCGCCGAAGGAGACGAGGACGGAGCCCTCGGCGTGCTTGCTCCAGCCGCGTTCGATGGTGACCGGGCGGAGTTGTTCGGGGGTGCGGCCGTCGATTCGAGACATGGCGTCGAGCCTATCGGCCTCCCGGGTGGGCGTTCGGCGCCCTCAGCTCACATCATGTCCTCGATCTCGGCGGCGATCGGGTCGGCGTCGGTGCCGATGACGACCTGGATCGCGGTGCCCATCTTGACGACGCCGTGGGCGCCGGCGGCCTTGAGGGCGGCTTCGTCGACGAGGGCCGCGTCGTGGACCTCGGTCCGCAGGCGCGTGATGCAGCCCTCGATCTCGTCGATGTTGCCGATGCCGCCGAGCCCGGCGACGATCTTCTCTGCCTTGGTGGCCATGTCGTTCTCCTCATGCACAGGTGGCCCAGCTTCGCGGGCGATCGCGCTGTTCGTACCGAAAGATGACGGCACAGCGACCAATCGTCCGTGACTGGTCTACACCACCCGACAGGCGGTCGCCAACTGATGAGTTCGGAAACGGAGATCTCACCCGCACGCAGGCGCTGGCAGTCGGCGTTCCGGGGACTGCAGAAGATGGGCCGCAGTCTTCAGTTGCCCATCGCCGTGCTGCCGGCCGCGGGCATCCTCAACCGGCTCGGCCAGCCGGACGTGTTCGGGGACGACGGGCTGGGGTGGACGAACGTCTCCAAGGTGATGGCGGGTGCGGGCGGGGCGCTGCTCGACGGTCAGTTGGGGCTGCCGTTGCTGTTCTGCGTGGGTGTGTCGATCGGGATGGCGAAGAAGTCGGACGGGTCGACGGCGCTGGCGGCGGTCGCCGGATTCCTCGTCTACTTCTCGGTGTTGAGGCAGTTTCCGGAGGACTGTCCGAGCGGGGCGAAGGCCGTGCAGGGCATCGGGTGCCAGGCGACGGTGGACCAGACGGTGGTGGCGTTCACCTATCAGAACCCGGGGGTGTTCGGCGGCATCGTGATGGGGCTGCTGACGGCGTTCTTCTGGCAGCGGTACCACCGCACGAAGCTGGTGGACTGGCTCGGTTTCTTCAACGGGCGGCGGCTGGTGCCGATCATCATGGCGTTCGTGGCGATCGCGTTCGCCGCGCTGTGTCTGTGGGTGTGGCCGCCGATCGGTGACGGTCTGGAGAGCTTCAGCGACTGGCTGAAGGGCGCGGGGGCGTGGGGTTCGGGGCTGTTCGGTGTGGCGAACCGGGCGTTGCTGGTGATCGGGCTGCACCAGTTCCTGAACGTGCCCATCTGGTTCCAGTTCGGGACGTACACCAAGCCGGACGGTACCGAAGTGCACGGTGACATCAACATGTTCCTGGCGGGTGATCCGAACGCGGGGCAGTTCACCTCGGGGTTCTTCCCGATCATGATGTTCGCGCTGCCGGCGGCGGCGCTGGCGATCACGCACTGCGCGAAGCCGGCCCGGCGCAAGGAGATCGCCGGTCTGATGCTCTCGGTGGCCCTGACCTCCTTTGTGACGGGCATCACCGAGCCGATCGAGTACTCGTTCCTGTTCATCGCGCCGCTGCTGTATGTGGTGCACGCGGTGCTGACGGGGGTGTCGATGGCGGTGACGTGGGGTCTCGGGGTGCACGACGGCTTCAGCTTCTCGGCCGGTCTCATCGACTACGTCATCAACTGGAATCTGGCGACGAAGCCGTGGGCGATCATCCCGATCGGCCTGTGTTTCGCGGCCGTCTACTACGTGATCTTCCGGTTCGCGATCACGCGGTTCGACCTGAAGACGCCGGGCAGGGAGCCGGAGGAGGAGGTCGAGGACGTCACCAAAATGTAGTCCTCCGGTTGCAGAACTGACGGGTTCCTTATAACGCCCCCATCGTGTACAACAGGTCTACACCACTGAGTGGTGTAGACCACCACCCGATGGAGGAAGCGTTATGAGCACCGCCACCGAGACGACGGCGGCCCCCGCCAAGAAGCGGGGAGCCGGTCTTATTCAGGGCCTGCAGAAGGTCGGCCGAAGCCTGCAGCTCCCGATCGCCGTGTTGCCGGCGGCGGGGATCCTGCTCCGTTTCGGCCAGCCCGATGTGTTCGGCAAGGACGGCTTCGGCTGGGACAAGGTCGCGTCCGTGTTCGCCACCGCCGGTGGCGCCATCTTCGACAACCTGCCGCTGCTGTTCTGTATCGGTGTCGCCATCGGCTTCGCCAAGAAGTCCGACGGCTCCACCGCGCTGGCCGCCGTGGTCGGCTTCCTGGTCTACAGCAACGTGCTGAAGGCCTTCCCGGTGACCGAGGCGAAGGTCCAGGCCGGTGCGGACATAGCCGCGACCTACAACAACCCCGGTGTCCTCGGCGGCATCATCATGGGTCTGCTGTCGGCCGTGCTGTGGCAGCGCTTCCACCGCACCAAGCTGGTGGACTGGCTCGGCTTCTTCAACGGCCGCCGCCTGGTGCCGATCATCATGGCCTTCGTCGGCACCCTGATGGGCGTCTTCTTCGGTCTCGTCTGGGAGCCGATCGGTGAGGTGATCTCCAACTTCGGTGAGTGGATGACCGGACTCGGCGCCTTCGGTGCGGGACTGTTCGGTCTGATCAACCGCGCGCTGATCCCCATCGGCATGCACCAGTTCGTGAACTCCGTCGCCTGGTTCCAGATCGGCGACTTCAAGGACGCCACGGGCGCCGTCGTCCACGGCGACCTGACCCGCTTCTTCGCCGGTGACCCGACAGCCGGTCAGTTCATGGCGGGCTTCTTCCCGATCATGATGTTCGGTCTGCCGGCCGCCGCGATCGCGATCGCCCACTCCGCCCGCCCCGAGCGCCGCAAGGCCGTGATGGGCATGATGATCTCGCTCGCGCTGACCTCCTTCGTGACGGGTGTGACCGAGCCGATCGAGTTCTCGTTCATGTTCATCGCGCCGGTGCTCTACGCGATCCACGCGGTCCTGACCGCCGTCTCCATGGCGGTGACCTGGGCACTGGGCGTCCACGCGGGCTTCACCTTCTCCGCGGGCGTCATCGACTACGGGCTGAACTGGAACCTGGCCACGAAGCCCTGGCTGATCATCCCGATCGGCCTGGTCTTCGGCGCCATCTACTACGCCGTCTTCCGCTTCGCCATCGTCAAGTTCAACCTCCCCACCCCGGGCCGCGAGCCCGAGGAGGAGATCGAGGACCTCACCAAGGCGTGAGAACCCGCTGACGCACGCCGAGGCCCCCGGAGCCCTGAACCGCTCCGGGGGCCTCTGCCATGTCGTAGGGGCTAGATCTCGTACGACTGCCTCGGCGCCGCCAGGGACACCGTGCCGTCGAAGACCGCGCGCGCGTCGGCGAGGTTGACCTGGGGGTCGGTCCACGGGGGAATGTGGGTGAGGACCAGGCGGCGGGCGCCTGCCCGGGTCGCGGTCTCACCCGCCTCGCGGCCGTTGAGGTGCAGGTCGGGGATGTTCTCCTTGCCGTGCGTGAAGGCGGCCTCGCACAGGAACAGGTCGGTGTCGCGCGCGAGTTCGGTCAGGGCGGGGCTGAGACCCGTGTCGCCGGAGTACGTCAGGGACTTCCCGCCGTGCTCGACGCGGATGCCGTACGCCTCCACCGGGTGCGCCACTCGCTCCGTGTGGACCGTGAAGGGGCCGATGTCGAAGGTGGACGGCTTGACCGTGTGGAAGTCGAAGACCTCGCTCATGGAGGAGGCGGTGGGGGTGTCGGCGTAGGCCGTGGTCAGACGGTGTTCGGTGCCTTCGGGGCCGTAGACCGGGATGGGGTCGCAGCGGCCGCCGTCGTGGCGGTAGTAGCGCGCGACGAAGTACGCGCACATGTCGATGCAGTGGTCGGCGTGCAGATGGCTGAGGAAGATCGCGTCGAGGTCGTAGAGACCGCAGTGGCGCTGCAGCTCGCCAAGGGCACCGTTGCCCATGTCGAGAAGCAGCCGGAAGCCGTCGGCCTCGACGAGGTAGCTCGAGCAGGCCGATTCCGCGGACGGGAACGACCCCGAGCAGCCGACGACGGTGAGCTTCATAAAAAAGAAACCTCCGCTGGCGGGAACTTTTCTGGGAAAGAGACGGGGGTCGTGCGGTTCGTCGAGCGTAAGGCGCAAAACCTCCGGTCGCTCCTCCACCAAGGGCTGTTGTGGGCGAACTCACCTGTGGTGTCACCGGTTCGGCTGGACCAAGGGCGTGTGAGGAGTGAGAGAGGGATCATGGGTTCCGCAGAGGGCGCGCGGGGTAGATCGCGCGCCGGGTAACGTCGTCCTCATGGACATGTCCTGGTGGCTCGCGCTCGCTGCGGTGGTGCTGCTCGCGCTGGTCGCCACGCTTGTGGACGGGTGGGGGCGGGGGCGTCGGCCCCGGGGACGCGCGGACCGTACGACTGGGCCGTCCGGGCGTACGACGGACGGGCGGCCGCAGCCTGCGGAGATCTGGTGGGCGGTGGTGCCCTACGAGGACGGGCCGGGAGCCAAGGACCGGCCGTGTCTCGTGCTGGCGGTACACGGCCGGCGGGTCACGGTCGCGAAGATCACCAGTAAGTACCACGACGAGCGGGCCGGGGTGATCCCGCTGCCTCCGGGCTCGGTGGGCGACGCTCAAGGGCGCGCGAGCTTCCTGGAGACGGACGAGCTGCGGCAGGTGCCGGTGGGGGACTTCCGGCGCAAGGCGGGGGTGGTGGACCCGGTCCTGTGGGATCAGGTCCGTCACCTGGCGACGTAGCACAAGGCGTGGAACGAGGCGCGGAACCTCACGCCCAGAGCTGGCCCTGCAGCGTCTCGATCGCTTCCTCCGTGGTCGCCGCGGTGTAGACGCCCGTCGAGAGGTACTTCCAGCCGCCGTCGGCCACGACGAACGCGATGTCGGCGGACTCCCCCGCCTTCAGCGCCTTGTTGCCGACGCCGATCGCCGCGTGCAGGGCGGCGCCGGTGGAGACGCCCGCGAAGATGCCCTCCTGCTGGAGGAGCTCGCGGGTGCGGGTGACCGCGTCCGCGGAGCCGACGGAGAAGCGGGTGGTCAGCACCGAGGCGTCGTACAGCTCCGGTACGAAGCCCTCGTCCAGGTTCCTGAGCCCGTACACCAGGTCGTCGTAGCGGGGTTCGGCGGCGACGATCTTCACGTCCGGCTTGTGCTCGCGCAGGTAGCGGCCGACGCCCATCAGGGTGCCGGTGGTGCCGAGGCCCGCGACGAAGTGGGTGACCGAGGGAAGGTCGGCGAGGATCTCCGGGCCGGTGGTCGCGTAGTGCGCGCCCGCGTTGTCGGGGTTGCCGTACTGGTAGAGCATCACCCAGTCGGGGTGCTCGGCGGAGAGCTCCTTGGCGACCCGTACGGCGGTGTTGGAGCCGCCCGCGGCGGGGGACGGGATGATCTCGGCGCCCCACATCCCGAGCAGCTCGCGGCGCTCCTGGGAGGTGTTCTCGGGCATCACGCAGACCATGCGGTAGCCCTTGAGCTTGGCCGCCATGGCCAGGGAGATGCCGGTGTTGCCGGAGGTGGGCTCCAGGATGGTGCAGCCCGGGGTCAGGCGGCCGTCCTTCTCCGCCTGCTCGATCATGTGCAGGGCGGGGCGGTCCTTGACCGAGCCGGTCGGGTTGCGGTCCTCCAGCTTCGCCCAGATGCGGACGTCGGCGGACGGCGAGAGCCGCGGCAGGCGCACCAGAGGGGTGTTGCCCACCGCGGCCAGCGGGGAGTCGTAACGCACGACGATCAGGCCATGCCGCCGGCCACGGCCGGCAGGATCGTGACGTTGTCGCCGTCGGTGAGCTTGGTGTTGATGCCGTCGAGGAAGCGGACGTCCTCGTCGTTGAGGTAGACGTTGACGAAGCGGCGCAGCTCACCACCATCCACGATGCGGGCCTGGACGCCCGCATGCCGGGTCTCGAGGTCGGCGAAGAGCTCGGCGAGGGTGTTCCCGTTGCCCTCCACCGCCTTCTGGCCGTCGGTGTAGGTGCGGAGGATGGTCGGGATGCGGACCTCGATGGCCATGGCTCAGGGCTCCTGTCGGATGGTGTCTGGTCGGTGGCGCGCGGCAGCGCTGATACAGCAGGTCGTGCGTGTGAGGCTCCCCCACGCTCGGCTTCGCTCGCGCGGGCGGTACCCCCACCGGCCCACGGCCGTACGGCGGCAGGGGGCAGCGTCAACAGATGGCGCTGGCGAGCCTGCACAGGTCGACGTGCAGCCGCGCCACGAGCAGGGTGCCCGGCGTCTTCTCGCTCACGTCGTAAGAAACCATGGGGTCATCGTATCGATTCCCGGTCCGGGTCCCGGAGTGTGATCCCACCATGCGGACGGAATCCGCCCGCTCGCTGAGATACGGCAGCTCAGGCGGAGGCCCTGACCACCAGTCGGGTCGGCACGACCACCGAGGGCGGCGGTGCGGGCCGGTCGAAGAGGAGGCGGGCCATGAGCCGTCCCATCCGCTCCACGTCCTGGTGCACGGTGGTCAGCTGCGGGTCCGTCGCCTCGCTGATCTCGGTCAGGTCGTCGAAGCCGACGATCGCGACGTCCTCGGGGACCCGGCGGCCGCACTCGCGCAGGGTGCGCAGCGCGCCCGCGGCCATGAGGTCGGAGGCGACGAAGACGGCGTCCAGGCCGGGGCTCCGGTCGAGGAGGGCGGCCATGGCCTCGGCGCCGCCCTGCTCGGTGTAGTCGGCGCGCTCGGTCAGCTCGGTCGGGGCGTCCGGGAGGACGTCCCGGTAGCCGGCGAGCCGTTCGGCGGCGGAGTCCTCCTGGTCGTAGGGCCCGGTGACGGTCGCGATCCTCGTGCGGCCCAGGGAGACGAGGTGCTGGACGGCCTGCCGGGCTCCCCCGCGGTTGTCTCCGTCGACGTAGGCGTGGGGGCGCACGGTGTCGCCGTCGCGCGGCAGGGGGCGGCCGCCGAAGACGACCGGGATGTCGAGCCGGTCGGCCATCTCGTGGAGCCGGTCGCCGGGGCGCAGGGAGAACAGCACGGCGCCGTCGACATGGCCGCCGCCGAGGTAGTCGGCGACGCGGGTGTGGTCGTCGGGGTCGTCCAGGAACAGCAGGACGGCCTGGGCGCCGTGCCCGGCGAGTTCGCGGCGGACTCCGCGCAGCAGGCAGTCGAAGAACGGGTCGAGGAAGAGCCGGTTCTGCGGCTGGCTGGCGACCACGGCGACGGCGCCGGTGCGGCGGGTGACGAGTTGGCGGGCGGCCTGGTTGGGCACGTAGCCGAGTTCGGCGATGACCCGGCGGACCTGTTCGACGACCTCCGCGCTCACTCTCGGCTCGTCGTTGATCACCCGTGACACCGTGGACCTCGACACCCCCGAACGTCGTGCGACATCCTCAAGGGTGGGCCGTCGTCCGTGCGTGTGCGGTGTCAACACCTTCTCCAGTACGGGAAGTCGGTCCGTATCCGCGAGCCTAGTACGCCGCGACGATCTTCACGTCCTCCTCGGTGACCTCGCCGTCGACGATCCGGTAGGAGCGGAACTGGAAGTCGCCCAGGCCGTCGGTGTCGGCGGTGGAGACGAGGACGTAGTGGGCGCCGGGCTCGTTGGCGTAGGAGATGTCCGTGCGGGACGGGTAGGCCTCGGTCGCGGTGTGGGAGTGGTAGATGACCACCGGCTCCTCGTCGCGGTCGTCCATCTCGCGGTACAGCTTGAGCAGGTCGCCGGAGTCGAACTCGTAGAACGTGGGCGACATGGCGGCGTTGAGCATGGGGATGAAGCGCTCGGGGCGGTCCGACCCGGCCGGCCCCGCGACGACTCCGCACGCCTCGTCGGGGTGGTCCTTGCGCGCGTGCGCGACGATCTGGTCGACGAGGGCCTGGGTGATGGTCAGCATGCCGAAAGGATAAGCAGAGGGCCGTCCCGTACCGGGGATCGGTACGGGACGGCCCACATGCCGGACTTACCGGCTTCAGACCTTCTCGAACTCGGGGTCGCGCCGGTCCGCGATCTCCGGGTTGCGGGTCTTCAGGACGGCCCAGCCGATGCCCAGCGCGGCGGCCCATCCGGCCATGACGTACAGACACACGCGCGAGTCGGCGTCGTACGCGATCAGGCCGGTCACGAAGAGCAGGAACACGATCGCGATCCAGCTGCCGACCGAGCCGCCCGGTGCCGGGAACGAGGAGGCGGGCAGGCGGCCCGCCACGACCTCGCGGCGGTAGCGCACATGGCTGACCAGGATCATCAGCCAGGTCCAGATGCCCGCCGCGGTCGCGACCGAGACGACGTATCCGAAGGCCTTCTCCGGCACCACGTAGTTCAGCAGCACGCCGATGCCCATGAAGAGCACGGAGACGGTGATGGCCAGTGCCGGCGTGCGCGTCACCGAGAGCTTGTTGAAGGCCTGCGGGGCCTCTCCGCTGTCGGCGAGGGTGCGCAGCATGCGGCCCGTGGAGTACATGCCGGAGTTGCAGGAGGACAGGGCCGCGGTGAGGACGACGAAGTTCACGATGCCGGCGCCCGCCGGGATGCCGATCACGGCGAAGGCCTTCACGAAGGGGCTGACGCCCGCCGCGAACTCGGTCCACTTCACCACGCACAGGATGACGGTGAGGGCACCGACGTAGAAGAGGCCGATGCGCCAGGGCAGGGTGTTGATCGCCTTGGGGAGGGTCTTCTCGGGGTTCTCGGACTCACCGGCGGTGACGCCGACGAGCTCGACGGCGAGGTAGGCGAACATCACGCCCTGGAGGGTCATCAGGGACGAGCCGACACCCTTGGGGAAGAAGCCGTCGAAGGCCCACAGGTTGGAGACCGCGGCGGTGTCGCCGGCCGCGCTGAAGCCGAAGGTGAGGACGCCGAGGCCGATCACGATCATGCCGATGAGGGCGGTGACCTTGATCATCGAGAACCAGAACTCGATCTCGCCGAACAGCTTCACCGAGATCAGGTTGGCCACGAACAGGACGACCAGGAAGACCAGGGCAGTCACCCACCGGGGGACGGCGGGGAACCAGTAGTTGACGTAGATCGCGGCGGCGGTGAGTTCCGCCATTCCGGTGACGACCCACAGGAGCCAGTACGTCCAGCCGGTGAAGTAGCCGAAGAACGGGCCGAGGAACTCGCGGGAGTACTCCGCGAAGGATCCGGAGACCGGGCGGTAGAGCAGCAGCTCGCCGAGGGCCCGCATGATGAAGAAGATGATCACGCCGGCGACGGCGTACATCAGGATGAGGCTCGGACCGGCCTTGGCGATGTTCGCGCCGGCGTTGAGGAAGAGGCCGACGCCGATGGCGCCGCCGATCGCGATCATCTGGACCTGGCGGCTGCCGAGTCCGCGCTCGTACCCCTCTTCGGACGCGTTCGGGGCCTTCTCCGAGCCTGAGCCTTTGTCTTCGACCTGAGCGGAGGTCATGTGTGTGGTGCGCCTTTCTCCATGCCGAACCGGGCCTCTCGTCGGCCTCGGATCGGTTTCGATCCCCCCGGATTGATGGAGTCGTGCCTGGCCGGCGGTTACCGGCTCGGTGGCGCACCCGGCCGAACATACGGGTGGTGTTCGCCGGGCGGTCGTGAAGATTTATCACGGCCGCAGCATTGATCACCCGTGCCGGATATGGCACAGGTCACAGGAAGAAGGGGACAAAGGGCGCCCGGAACACGCGAATGCCGTCAGTGCGGTGACGTGATCGTTATCCGGATTTGAGCGTCCTCTGAGCGAACACAGAACCGTCACATCTCACGGCATAAGGGTGGTCACGAGGGTCTCCTGGAGGCCGCCGAGCCACAGGTACGCCATCACCATCGGCTTACGGGGGTCCTCGTCCGGGAGCCGGTAGAGGAGGTCGGTGTCCTCCTCGTCGGTGATGTCGAGGCGGGAGCCGATCGCGAGCCGCAGGTCGTTGAGGGCGCCGAGCCACTGCTGGGACTCGGCCGTCGACAGCTTGAGGACCGCCCCGCCGTCGCCGCCGGAGTGCAGCGCGTCAAGGGAGCGGACCACCGCGAGGGCGTTCTCGCGCTTGCCGGTGCGCAGGTCGTTCTCGGTGTAGCGGCGGAACTCCGAGGAGTACGCCCGCTGCTCCTCGGCCTGCTCGGCCTGGGGAGTGCCCTCGGGGTCGCTGTAGGCGTCCGGGAAGAGCCGCTTGAGCACCGGGTCGGACGGCGGCTCGCTCGGGCCGTCCGCGAAGAGCTCGGCGAGCGGGTCGTCGGAGGCGTCCTCGGCGGGTCCCGGGCCGATGAGTTCCAGGAGCTGGACGGCCAGCGACCGGATGATGGAGATCTCGACGTCGTCGAGGGCGACGGCCGCGCCGCCGCCGGGGAGCGGTTCGAAGGTTCCGGGCATCAGGGATTGTCGCTACTTCCGGTCCTGCGGGCGGGGTCGGGTCATTTCCGGTCCTGCTGGAGCGTGGCCCACAGACCGTAGCCGTGCATGGCCTGCACGTCGCGTTCCATCTCCTCGCGGGATCCGCTGGAGACGACCGCCCGGCCCTTGTGGTGGACGTCGAGCATCAGCTTGGTGGCCTTGTCCTTCGAGTAGCCGAAGTACGTCTGGAAGACGTAGGTCACGTAGCTCATGAGGTTGACCGGGTCGTTGTGGACGATCGTGACCCAGGGGACGTCCGGCTCGGGTACGGCGAAGACCTCCTCCGCCGACTCGGTGCGTTCGATCTCTACGGGAGCGGGTGACGTCACACGGCCCATGCTGCCACGCGCTCCACAAATCGTCACACTGACGCGAAGTGGGGTAGCATCCGTTGTTATGAACACAGCGGACCTTGGGCTGCCGGTGGACGTTCCCTCGACGGCGCTCTTCACGGACCAGTACGAGCTGACCATGCTGCAGGCCGCCCTGAAGGCGGGTACCGCCGAACGGCGCAGCGTGTTCGAGGTCTTCACCCGGCGGCTGCCGGAAGGGCGGCGCTACGGCGTCGTCGCGGGCACCGGCCGGGTCCTGGACGCGGTGGAGAACTTCCGCTTCGACGGGAACGTCCTCACCTTCCTGCGCGAGCGCTCCATCGTCGACGAGGAGACCCTGGACTGGCTCGCCTCCTACCGCTTCGGCGGCGACATCTGGGGCTACCCGGAGGGCGAGGTCTACTTCCCGGGCTCGCCGATCATGCGGGTGGAGGGCTCCTTCGCCGAGTGCGTGCTCCTGGAGACCGTGATCCTGTCGATCCTCAACCACGACTCCGCGATAGCCGCGGCCGCCTCCCGGATGTCCTCGGCCGCGGGCGACCGGCCGCTCATCGAGATGGGCGCCCGCCGCACCCACGAGCTGTCCGCCGTGGCCGCCGCCCGCGCCGCCTACGTCGGCGGCTTCGCCACCACCTCCGACCTCGCGGCCGGTTTCCGCTACGGCATCCCGACGGTGGGCACCTCCGCCCACGCCTTCACCCTCCTGCACGACCAGGAGCGGGACGCCTTCCAGGCCCAGGTGGAGTCACTGGGCCGGGGCACGACCCTGCTGGTGGACACCTACGACGTCACCGAGGCCGTCCGTACGGCCGTCGAGGTCGCCGGGCCCGAGCTGGGGGCCGTGCGCATCGACTCCGGCGACCTGCTGCTGGTCGCCCACCGGGTGCGGCAGCAGCTCGACGAGCTGGGCGCCAAGGGGACGCGGATCATCGTCACCTCCGACCTCGACGAGTACGCCATCGCGTCGCTGGCCGCGGCCCCGGTGGACGCGTACGGCGTCGGCACCCAGCTGGTGACGGGGTCCGGGCACCCGACCGCCTCGATGGTCTACAAGCTGGTCGCGCGGGCCGAGTCCGACGACCCGAAGGCGCCGCTGATCCCGGTCGCGAAGAAGTCGTCCGGGGGCAAGACCTCGGTCGGCGGCCGCAAGTGGGCGGCCCGGCGGCTGGACGCGGAGGGGTTCGCGGAGGCCGAGGTGGTGGGCACCGGGCCGGTCCCGGCGGGGCTCACGGACCGGCAGCTGCTGGTGGAGCTGGTCAAGGGCGGCGAGGTCGTCGCCCGCGAGCCGCTGGACGTCGTACGGGACCGGCATGCCGCCGCCCGGGCCAATCTGCCGCTGTCGGCGACCCAGCTCTCGCGCGGGGAGCCGGTCATTCCGACGGAGTACGTCAACGGGCGCACGGGTAGCTAGGGGCTGTCGCCCCGAACGCGCCCGCCCCTGCCCCCTCCCGCACGGTCCCCGAAGTCTCTAGGCTCGTAAGTTCACTCTTAGTCGAAGGACACCCACCATGCGCCGCGCCTTGATCGTCGTCGACGTGCAGAACGACTTCTGCGAGGGAGGCAGCCTCGCGGTGGCCGGAGGCGCCGATGTGGCCGCCGCCGTCACCGAGCTGATCGGGCAGGCGGCGGGCTCCGGCTACCAGCACGTGGTGGCCACCCGCGACCACCACATCGCCCCCGGCGGCCACTTCGCCGACAACCCCGACTTCGTGCACTCCTGGCCCGCGCACTGCGTCGCCGGGACCGAGGGCGTGGGGTTCCACCCGAACTTCGCGCCGGCCGTCGCCTCCGGGGCGATCGACGCGGTCTTCGACAAGGGGGCGTACGCGGCGGCGTACAGCGGGTTCGAGGGCGCCGACGAGAACGGCGTGACGCTGGGCGACTGGCTGCGGGCGCGGGAGGTGACGGAGGTGGACGTGGTCGGGATCGCCACGGACCACTGCGTACGGGCCACCGCGCTGGACGCGGCCCGGGAGGGCTTCCGCACGCAGGTCCTCCTCGACCTCACCGCCGGGGTCGCCGAGGCGACGACCGAGCGGGCGATCGAGGAGCTGCGGGAGGCGGGCGTGGAGCTGTCCGGGAAGCCGGTCGTCTAGGGCGGTGGGCGGTGCTCAGGCCGACGCCGCCGGGGTCCTGAACAGTGACCTGATCGGATGCCACAGCTCCTGCGCCAGCTCAGGCCCGCCCGCGACAGCGTTGTCAGGGGCCGTACGCCATATCAGCCCGTCCGGGTGGTGGAGTACGGCCGTGATCTCGTCGGGGGTCGGGGGCGCGCCGTTGCCGCGCAGGTACACCGCCCGTAGCCCCAGGTTGCGCAGCCTGGTCAGGGCGCGCGCCCGGTTCTGGGCGTGGACCAGTACCCGCACGCTGCCGTAGCCGTCGGCGGGCGGGCGGGGCAGGTTCAGCGCCACCACCACCCTGCCGTTCGGCAACTTGCAGAAACCTCCTGCGGCCATGCGTCACATCCCCGTGAGCGTCGGTGTCAATAAGGAAGCCACAGGACGCACCTAAACACGATCGGCGGCAACCCGCCAGGGGTTGCCGCCGATACGCTTCTGACCTGCGGCTTTACTTCTTCTTGGCCGAAGGTCCGACCTGGAGCGTGATCGTCGAGCCGTTCAGGGGCTCCTTGACGATCTTGATCCGGGTGTCGGTGTCAGTGATGTTGACGCCGGCGAGCGGGTTCGTCGGGTCGTAGTAGCTCGACGTGCCGTCGTCGAAGACCGGGACGCCCGGCTTGGACTTGATCTTCGTCGGGACGTCGGCGTTGTGCAGCGTGATCGAGTCCGTCGGGTACCAGCTGAAGGTGGAGTCGTAGGCCTGGATGCGGTTGCGCATCAGCGTGCCGTCGGACCACTTCAGCGCGGTCGGGTGGGAGTCGACCGGGAGGATCAGACCCTCGCCCGGGTGCTGGCTGGTGTTGTCGTCCGCCTGGGAGGTGTCCCACTTCCAGATCAACAGGCCGTTCTGGTAGGCGTAGTGCTCCACCCAGTCCGGACGGGTCTTCGAGAAGCCGTAGTTGTACGGGCCGACCTTCAACACCTTGTCGTACGACACGTATTGGCGGTTCTCGGCGAGGTAGTACTGCGCGTAGTCGTCCGTGATGGAGGCGCCTATGCGCGAGAAGCCGTTCGCGGTCCAGGCGGCGTCCGCCGTCTCGGCGTTGTCGGAGAACAGGGGTGCGCCGTCGGCGGTCACCGTGATCTCGTCGGCCGCGAAGCCCTTCTGGGCGACTCCGCCATCGGTCTGGTAGCGGAAGCGCAGCTGGATCTTCTGGCCCGCGTAGGCGTTCAGCGGGAAGGTCAACTTCTGGTACGCCTCGACCGTGCCGGTGAGTGCGGGCTTGCCGCTGCCGTCACGCGGGATCGCGGTGCCGTCGGCCAGAGTGCCGTCGATCGGCGTCCAGTTGGCGCCGGCGTCGGTGGAGACCTCGGCGTAGACGTAGTCGTAGTCCTGCTCGGTGTCCCACCAGGCGTCGAGGGTCAGCGCCGCCGAGGACTTGCCGGTCAGGTCGACCGGGCGGGTCAGGGTGTTGCGCAGATCGTTGCCACTGCCGCTCCACCACTGGGTCGCGCCCTGCGCCGGGGTGACCACCGGGGTGGTGACCTTCTTCCTCGGCAGCTGGACGACGAGCGCCTGCGGGTTCTTGGTGTTGTACTCCGCGACGCCCAGCTTGTGGCTGGAGCGCTTGCCTGCCGTGGCCACGTCGTAGTCGAGCCAGCCCAGTTGGAGCTTGTCCCAGGCGTTCATGTCGCCGGGCAGGTCGCCGATGGAGTCCTTGCCGGTGCCGAGCCAGGAGCCGGAGGACATCAGGGTCCAGAAGCCGGTGGAGTTCTCGCCCCCGCCCGAGGTGTCGTACTCGTCGGGCAGGCCGAGGTCGTGGCCGTACTCGTGGGCGAAGACGCCCAGGCCGCCGTTCTCCGGCTGGATGGTGTAGTCGCCGACCCAGACGCCGGTGTCGCCGATCTGGGTGCCGCCGAGCTTGTTGGTGTCCGGGCCGGTGGAACCGGCGTCGGTGCCGAAGGCGTACCAGCGGTGCGCCCAGATCGCGTCCTCGCCCTGGGCGCCGCCGCCCGCGGACTCGTCCTCGCCGGCGTGCACGATCTGGAAGTGGTCGATGTAGCCGTCGGGCTCGTTGAAGTTGCCGTCGCCGTCGAAGTCGTAGCGGTCCCACTGGTCGAACTCGGCCAGTTCCGCCTTGATCTCGGCGGCGGTGTCGCCGGCCGCCTCGCGCTGGGCGACCCAGGCGTTGACGCCGTCCTGGACCGCGTACCAGGCGCCGGTGGAGGCCTTGTTGGAGCCGTAACGGGCCTCGTTGTAGGGGACCTTGACCCAGTCGGTGACCTCGCCGTCGACCGAGTAGCGGCCCGAGGACTGCTTCTCGTAGTACTTCTTCAGCGACTCGGTCTTCTTGCCGGTGCCGAAGTAGAGGTCCCGGAAGTGCGCCTGGTTGTAGTCCGCCTGCCAGGCCGTGCTGTTGTTCTGCTTGCGGTCCGGCTGGGCGATCTTGTTGTGCAGCGGGCCGGCCGTGCCGCCGTAGCGGGGGTCGACCTGGTCGCCGAACTCCACGAGGATCGTGAAGATCTTGTCGGTCTTCTCGCGGCCGAGTTCGACGTACTTGCTGTCGCCCTTGCGGCTCTTGAGCTCGACCACCTGGGAGCCGTTGCGGTTCTTGACCGCCGCGTCCCCGGATATGACCTGGTCGAGCGCCTCCTTTCGCTGCGCCTGCTGGGTCTTGGTCAGCGGGCCGTCGAAGTCGTGCTCCCTGGCCTTGGCCGGCTGCGGGTCGCGCCGGTCGGCCGCGGAAGTCTTCGTGGAGCTGTCCGCGGCCTGCGCCACGGCGAACGTGGAGAACGTGGCCGAGGCCGCGGCTATCGCCACGACCGTCGCTGCCGTCCTGAACGTCCAGGATCTGTCCGTCACTTGTACCTCTCCCCTATCAGGCAAGTGACCGGTATTTGACTAAAGGTTGGGGAGAAAAGACAGATCTTGACTTGGACCCGTCAATTGCATTATTAGGAGCCGGTGTTCGCATTGCGGACACGTGACGGCAACACGACAGGCGCGCACGACCGTCCACTTGATGGATGTCATGACTCCGTGCGCCCCCTGTGCTCCGGCACTGTTGGTTAGGTCACGCTTACTGTTCGTTCCAGTCGGGCACACAGGCGATTAGAGTCGATTGGCGGAACGCCCGGATGTCGGCGGAATGCCAGGCCGACGTCCCCCGTGGACCCCCGATTCCGAGGACACGATTGCCATGCCTCGTCCGACCGCCGCACAGATCGCCTACGGTTCGATCACCGTCATCTTCTCGACGCTCGCCATGCTGCTGCTGTCACAGACGAGTTCGGCCGTGGGGACCGCGGTCATCGCGGTCTCGGCGCTCGTCCTCGGCCTGCTGGTCGCCATGACGGTGCCGCAACCGAAGTCCCGCGTCGTCGCGCTGAGCAGGCCCGTCGAACGCCGCGCGGAGGAGCCCGTCCCGGCCGCGGCCACCCACTCCAAGACCGCCGCGTGAGCACTGCGTTCGCTTAGGCGGGGGCTGTGGGTCGTCCCGGGTTCGTCGGGGCACCCGTCGGGTTCGCACCGCCGGGTTCGCGCCCAGGCCGAGGAGCCCGTACCGGATACTCCGGATCGTCCCCGGGTTCGCCGGGGCACGCCAAGGCGGCCGTCGCGTTCGCCACATGGTTGCCGACGGCTCGGCACTCCCGGCCGGGCCGGTCCCGAGGACGCCGTCACGGGTCCGACCGCGTCGACCCATGCGCTCCGCGGGCCGAAGAGTCCGGGCCCACCGCGGCACCACGAGCCCCAAGACCACCGCGGCCGCACCACGTTCGCCGGGCCGGCCGTCGCCTTCGCTCGGCTGCCGACGGCTCGGCATCGCCGCACCGGTCCCAGGGACGCGCCTCAAGCCCCGCCGTCACAGCCCCGGCCACACCGACCCACGCGCTCACCAAGCCAACGAGCCCAGGCCCACCACGGCGCCGCAAGCCCCAAGACCACCGCCCGAGCACCACGTTCGCCGAGCCGGGCGCCTGCGCGGTCCCGGGTTCGCCCAGGCGGCCAGGGCTCCGACCGCACAGAGCCATGCGCCCGGGCCCGCCGTAGGCACACGGCCCCCCAAGACCGCCGCACCGGTCCCGGGGACGCGCCTCGGGCCCCGCCGTCACCGGCCCGGCCGGGCCGGTGACGAAGACAGCCCACGGAACCCGCCGTCGGAGTCAGCCCGCGCTGACCACCACCGTCTTCGCCGCCTTGTCGTGCAGGCCCTGTTTGTAGGGCTTGTCGAAGTAGCTCCAGCCGCCCGAGATGGCGGTCCAGATGCAGGCGCAGCAGAAGGCGAAGGGGATCCACAGCACCGCCGAGCGGATCAGCGTGGTCTGTGCGGAGGGTGTGGAGCCGTTGTCGAGGTTGGCCACCCGCATGCCGAGCCACTTCTTGCCGAGGGTCTGCCCGGACCGGGTGATCATGATGGTGTCGTAGGCGATGTAGAGCACCGCGGCGACGAGTGACTGCGCGAGCGACTTGCCGTACTGCACGTTGTCGCCGTTCACGTCGTACTCGTTCACCCCGAAGCCCCAGGTGACCAGCCCGACGACGATGGCCACCAGGATCATGTCGATGATGCGGGCCAGCGTGCGTCGGCCGCTGGGCGCCAGCGGCGGCATGCCGGACAGCGGGTCGGTGGGGTAGGAGCCGCCGCCGTACGGGTCGCCGCCGGGGGCGTCCCCGTAGGGCGGGGGCGGTGCGCTGTACGGCGATCCCGAGCCCTCGGCCGGCGGGGGCTGTTTCCTGAACGGGTCGTCATCCGGCGGCTGCTGGCCGGAGCCGGGGGGCGGTTCACTGCTCATGGCCCGAGTCGACCGCGAACCCCGCGCCTCCGCATCCGGCGAGCGGCCGTCCGGAGTACCGAATCCCGTACGCCGTTCGCAGGACCCGCTCAGCCCGCCACGAACGTATGCGCCGCCTTGTCGTGCCAGCACTGGCGCCACGGCCGGTCGAACAGGCACCACGCGACGCCCACGAGGCCGATGCCGAGCAGGCCCGGGACGCTGTAGACCAGCCAGCGGCGCAGGGACGCGCCGAACGCCGGAGGCTCGTGGCCCTCGATGTCCCGCACCTCCAGGCCGAGCAGCTTCTTGCCGAGGGTGCGGCCCCACTTGGCGGTGGGCATCGCCTCGTACAGAACCCCGGCCACCAGGAGCACGGCGACCACGACGGCGAGGTACACCGACGTGGTGCCGTCCAGCAGCCAGACCGTCACGGTCTCGCCGGAGAGCTTGGCCGCGTCGACCTTCTCGTTGATGTGGTCGGCCGCCTTGGCACCGAGCGGAACGGCGGCCACGGCCGTCACGGCGCCCACCACGAGCGTGTCGAGGAGACGCGCGGCCAGGCGCTTGCCGAGGCCGGCGGGCCTGGCCGCGGCCTGACGCCGTGCGGCCGCCTGGAAGATGTCCTCGACCGGCGGCTTCCAGGGAGCGGGCTGCTCCTCGTCCGGCCCGGCGAGCCGGTGCACCTGCTGGGCCCAGGACGGCTGACCGCCACCGGGACCCGCGCTCATGGGGGTGGCGGCGGCCGGGACGCCAACGGCCTGCTGGGGAACGCCCTGGTGCGGCACGCCCGGAGGGGCCGTCTGCGGGCCGGGGACGGGGGCGGACTGCTGGGGGCCGTGCAGGGGTGCGGCAGCGGCGGAGGCGGGACCCTGCGGGCCCGCGCCACCGGCCGCCGCGGCGCGCTCGGCGGCCGCCTTGCCGGCACCGAAGCCCGGGGCCTCGGAGGACTGCGCGCCGGCCGTCGGGCCGCCCTGTGCGGTGGGACCGGCATACGCGGGTCCGGGTGTGCTTCCGCTCTGCGCCCCGGGCCCCGGGCCCTGCTGCGCCGTGCGCGGGGAGAGCGCGCGGAACTTCATGGTGCCGTCGTCGGACTGCGGGGCCGCCGCCGCTCCCTGGGACCCGGCCGTGGGTCTGCGGAAGACGCGCGTGCCGCCGTCCTCGTCCGGCTCGGCGGGCGGAATCGTCGCGGTGCCGTCGGTACGGGCCGCGTGCCCGTCCGGCTGGACCGGCGCGGAACCCTCGGCGGGCCGCCCCGGCCCTGGCACCCTCGGGTCGGCGCCCTGCGGAGTCCGCGGTACGCCGTGCTGAGCTCCCTGCGGCCCCTGCTGACCCCCTTGGTGCGGAACCCCCTGGGGAGCCCCCTGCTGAGCCTGCGCGGCCGCCTGCGGGGACCCCCACGACACCCGGCGGTCCTGGTCGCCGCCGAAGCCCGCCTGGTGGGCCCGGTCGGCGGCCCACGCGGACGCGGGTTCGGGACGGCTGCCGTGCTGGCTGTCGGGGTGCGGGGGTGCCTCGGCCGGGTCCTCGTCGAAGAAGTGCGGGCCCGTCTCCTCCACCGGCGACGGGGCCGGCTCGGAGCCCGCGCCGGACGGCGGCGCGAGCGGTTCGCCGGCCGCCGGGGCGGGACGGCTGGTGCCCGGCACCCAGGAGGCACCGTTCCAGTAACGGACGTATCCAGGAATGGACGGGTCCGGGTAGTAGCCCTCGCGGGGCCTGTCGTCACCGGGTGCCGGGGTTGGGGCGCTCATGTCCGTCGTCCCGTATCTGCTCGGGGGTCAATAGAGGGGGCTCCACATCTATCAGACCGGCGCAAGACCCACCGCCAGTCCCACCGGACCCACCCCTTTTGAGCACGACCTGACACCGGGCGTGATACCGGCCGTCGTACCGGCCGCGACAGCGGCCCCGCCGCCTGCCGCCGTACGCCCGGAAAAAAGTTCGCCGAACCCGCGTAATGATCCCGCCCCCTGCCCCCTCTCCCCTCGTACGGGCCCACCGCGGGACCGGACGAGAGCCGAGAGAGGAACGATCGACATGCATCACACGGTGGTGGAGCGCGAACTGGAGCTCCAACTCATCCTGTCGCCCGAGCGCAGCATCCCGGTCCCGGCCCGGCTGGGCTACCGCAGCGACGACCCCTTCGCCGTCCACGTCACCTTCCACATCGGCTCGGACCACCCCGTCCACTGGACCTTCGCCCGCGAACTCCTCGTGGAGGGGGTGTTCCGCCCGTGCGGGCACGGGGACGTGCGGGTGTGGCCGACGAAGGTCGAAGGCCGCGGCGTCGTGCTGATGGCGCTGAGCTCCCCGGACGGCGACGCCCTCCTGGAGGCCCCGGCCGCGCAGGTCTCGGCCTGGCTCGAGCGCACGCTGCGGGCGGTCCCCCCGGGCACCGAGGGGGAGCAGCTCGGTATCGACGACGGCCTCGCCGAGCTGCTGGCTCCCACTCCTGCCGACGATCTGTGGCTGTGCGACCCCTGGCCGAGCGACGAGTCCAAGGACGGGGAGTGAGCCGTACCGCGAGGCCTCAGAACAGCTTGCCCGGGTTCAGGATCCCCAGCGGGTCGAAGACCCCCTTCACCGCGCGCTGCATCTCCACCCCCACCGGCCCGATCTCGCGCGCCAGCCACTCCTTCTTCAGTACGCCCACCCCGTGCTCCCCGGTGATCGTGCCGCCGAGCTCCAGGCCGAGCGCCATGATCTCGTCGAAGGACTCGCGGGCCCGGCCGGCCTCGTCGGGGTCGGCGGCGTCGAAGCAGACCGTGGGGTGGGTGTTGCCGTCGCCCGCGTGGGCGACGACGCCGATGGTGAGCCGGTGCTTCTCGGCGATCCGCTCGGTGCCTTCGAGCAGCTCGCCGAGCCGGGAGCGGGGCACGCACACGTCGTCGATCATCGTGGTGCCCTTGACGGCTTCGAGGGCGGTGAGGGAGAGCCTTCGGGCCTGGAGCAGCAGTTCCGACTCGGCCGCGTCCTCGGCCGGGACGACCTGGGTGGCACCGGCCGCCTCGCACAGCGCGCCGACGGCGGTGAGGTCCGCGGCCGGATCCGTGGTGTCGAAGGCCGCGAGGAGCAGGGCCTCGGTGGTCTCCGGGAGTCCCATGTGCGCGAGTTCGTTGATGGCCTTGACGGTTGTACGGTCCATCAGTTCGAGGAGGGACGGCACGTGCCCGCCCTCCATGATCCGGCACACGGCGTCGCAGGCGGCGGCCCCGGAGGAGAACTCGGCGGCCAGCACCAGCTGTTCGGGCGGCTGCGGCCTGAGGGCCAGGGTCGCCCGTACGACGATCCCGAGCGAGCCTTCGGAGCCGACGAACAGCCGGGTCAGGTCGTACCCCGCGACCCCCTTGGCGGTACGGCGGCCGGTGGACATGAGCCGCCCGTCGGCGAGGACGACGTCCAGTCCGAGGACGTACTCCGCCGTGACCCCGTACTTCACACAGCACAGTCCGCCGGACGCGGTGCCGATGTTGCCGCCGATCGTGCACATCTCCCAGCTGGAGGGGTCCGGCGGGTAGTAGAGGCCGAGTTCGTTCACCGCGCGGGAGAGGGTCGCGTTGACGACGCCGGGTTCGACGACGGCGATGCGGTCGACCGGGCTGATCTCCAGGATCCGGTCCATCTTCGTCAGGGACAGCACGATGCAGCCGTCGGAGGCGTTGGCCGCGCCCGACAGGCCCGTGCGGGCGCCTTGGGGGACGACCGGGACGCGCAGTTCGGTGGCGACGCGCATGACGTGCTGGACCTGTTCGACCGTGCGCGGCAGGACGACCACGGCGGGGGTGCCGGCCGGGCAGAAGCTCGCCATGTCGTTGGCGTAGGAGACCGTGACGTCCGGGTCGGTGAGCACGGCGTCGGCGGGCAGACCGGTGAGCAGGCGGTCCACCAGGTTGCCGGTGACCGCTGTGTCTTCATCGCGACGGGCTTCGATACGGCTCATGATCACAGCGTCGCACCGGGGGCCATCGGTGTGAACCCCACCAGCGGCAGCCGCCGTATGCCGGAGTGCGGTCGTCGCACTGGCGCACAGTGAGCGCCATGGAGAACCAAGCCACCAGGAACCGGCAGCCGGAGCGGCGGGCCCGGCTGCACGGGCGTCTGGTGATCGCCGCGGTCGCCGGCTGCGCGGTGCTCGGTACGGTGCTGATGCTGCTGCCCGCTGAGCGCCCTGCGACCCGGGCGCCCGCCCCGGCCTCTGGCGCGCAGGCGCTGACGGCGGTCGCCGCCGGGGTACCGGCCGCGCTGCCCGACCTGGCGGCCCTGATCGGTGAGCGGGAGAGCCATCTGCGCCGGCATCCCGGGGACGCCCAGTCGTGGGCGGTGCTCGGGACGGCGTACGTCGAACAGGGGCGGCGGACCGCCGACACGACGTTCTACGCGAAGGCCGAGGACAGCCTGCGGACGTCCTTGAAGGTGCGCAGGAGCGCGGAGGCCCTCGGGGGTCTGGCCGCCCTCGCGAACGCGCGCCGGGACTTCCGGACCGCGCGGACCTGGGGCGAGGAGGCGCGGCAGCTGGAGCCGAAACGGTGGACGACGTATCCGGCGCTGATCGACGCGTACACGGGGCTCGGCGACTACAAGGCGGCCCATAGGGCGCTGGAGCGCCTGACGGAGCTGCGGTCGGGACCGGCGGTGATGGCCCGGGCGGCGGCCGTGTACCGGGACCGGGGCTGGCGGGAGGACGCGGCGGCCCAGCTCGTCGACGCGGCGGCCGGCGCGCGGGGCCCGGCCGAGCGGGCCGCGTATCTGGAGCGGGCCGGGCAGCTCGCCTGGGAGCGCGGTGACCGCGAGGACGCGCTGCGGCACTTCCAGGAGGCCGTCCGGATCGACCCCGACCAGCGGGCGGCGCAGGCCGGTCAGGGCCGGGCCCTCGCGGCGCTCGGCCGCACGACGGAGGCCCTGAACGCCTACCGGACGGCCCTCGCGAAGCAGCCGCTGCCGCAGTACGCCCTGGAGCTGGGCGAGTTGTACGAGTCGCTGGGGCTGGGACAGGCCGCCCGGGTGCAGTACGACCTGCTGCGGGCGGCGGTGGAACGCGCGGCGGCGGGCGGGGCGGACGAGGAGCTGGTGCTCGGGCAGTTCGAGGCGGACCACGGCGACCCGGCGTCCGCGGTGCGGCGGTTGCGGGCCGAGTGGCTGCGGCAGCCGGGGATCGCGGTGGCCGACGCGCTGGGGTGGGCGCTGCACCGGGCCGGCCAGGACCGGGAGGCCCTGCGGTACGCCCGGATCGCGACGGACAAGGTGCACGGGGGCGGGGTGCGCAGCGCGCTGTACGCGTACCACCTCGGCATGATCGAGCAGGCGTCGCAGCAGTACGCCCCCGCGCGCCGGCATCTGCGGGAGGCCCTGCAGATCAACCCCTACTTCTCGCTTTCGGGGGTGCGGGCGGCGCGGGAGGCGTTGGCGGCGCTGGGGGACGTGCCGGACGAGGGCCTGCCGGAGGAGGACGCGGCGGACGAGGGCGGGGCGGACGAGGGCGGAACAGCGACGGACGCGAAGGCGGTCACACCGCGGCCGTACCGATGAGGGCGTTCCTCGTCACCAGCGCCGCCAGCTCCTCCTCGCCGAGCCCTTCCGTGCCGTCCGGCCTGCGGGGCAGCACCAGGTAGCGGGTTTCCGCGCTGGAGTCCCACACCGTGATGTCCACGGATCCGGGAAGGGAGAGGCCGAACTCCCGCAGTACCTCCCGTGGTTCGCGGACCACGCGGGAGCGGTAGGCCTCGGACTTGTACCAGCTGGGGGACGGTCCGAGCAGGCGCAGCGGGTAGCAGGAGCACAGGGTGCAGACGATGACGTTGTGGTGGGACGCGGTGTTCTCCACGACCCGCAGGCGCTGGTACGAGCCGTCCATGTACCCGAGTTCCCGCACGGCGGCGGTGCCGTCCGCGAGCAGCCGGGCCCGGTAGGCGTCGTCGGTCCAGGCGCGGGCCACGACCCGGGCGCCGTTGGCCGGTGAGGACTCCGCGAGGAACGCGTCGATCGACTCGTCCAGGCGCTCGCCGGTGATCAGCCCCTTCTCCTCCAGGAGGGTTTCCAGCCGCCGTACCCGCCGGGCGATCGTGGCGTCGGTGTGGTGGTCACCGCTCGTCATCGGGGTCCTCCTCCAAGTAGCTCTCCCACAGGTCCAGTACGACGTGGTGGTCGCCCTCGCCCCAGAGGTCGCGGGCCTCGAAGCGGACCGCGTAGATCTGCTCGACGGGCGCGTCCCCGCGGCCCTGCGCGCTGAGGTCGGCCAGTTCGTCGGGGCCCTCCGGCTCGACGACCACGCCCCTCTTGCCGCGCGCGTACCGCGGCAGGCGGGTGTGGTGCGGCGGGTCGTGCCGGTAGGTGCGGACCCGGGTGCCCGGCGGGAAACGGTCCGGGGCCGCGTCAGTCATCGAGCTCACCCGGCTCGATCACGCCCTTGCGTTCGAGCAGGGCGCAGATCGCGGTGAACCAGCGCTCGTAGTACGACGCCGCCAGGTACTCCCCCGGCGGCATCGACTCGATCGCGTCCCGGAACTCGTTCGTGTTGAAGACCCCTTGCGCGCGCAGGGTGTTGAAGAGACCGACGACCCGCGCCTCCCAGTCCGCGTGGAAGGGCTCGGTGTCGTCGGTGGTGTCGATCGCGCCGAATCCCTGCGTGCCGCCCACGTCGTTGATCCTGGCCATGGGGCCAGCCTACGAGGCTTGTGCGGTGGAGGCCGGTCCGGACGAGGTCGCCGATCGGGTCCGGGGGCGGGGCCGAAGGGGCGGAAGGGGCGGAAGCGGGTGGCGATGGCGCCCGGCCGTTGCCGTTCTTCACGGCGGCCTCGGTCCAGATCCGCACGTGGCCGCACGTGGCCCGGCCAGCCGGTTCGGGCACAGGTCGCCCGACTCGCCGCCGGCGAGTCGGGGGACGCGGCGAGTCGAGGGACGCGGGCTAGAGGTTGCCCCGCTTCTCCTGCTCCCTTTCGATGGCCTCGAACAGTGCCTTGAAGTTGCCCTTGCCGAAGCCCATCGAGCCGTGCCGTTCGATGAGTTCGAAGAACACGGTCGGCTTGTCCTGGACCGGCTTGGTGAAGATCTGCAGCAGATAGCCGTCCTCGTCGCGGTCGGCGAGGATCTTCAGCTCCCGCAGCGTGTCGACCGGCACCCGGGTGTCGCCGACCCACTCGCCGAGGGTGTCGTAGTAGGAGTCGGGGGTGTCGAGGAACTGGACTCCGGCCGCGCGCATGGTCCGCACGGTCTGCACGATGTCGTTGGTGTTCAGCGCGATGTGCTGGACGCCCGCGCCGCCGTAGAACTCCAGGTACTCGTCGATCTGGGACTTCTTCTTGGCGATGGCGGGCTCGTTGATCGGGAACTTCACCTTGAGCGTGCCGTCGGCCACGACCTTCGACATCAGCGCGCTGTACTCGGTGGCGATGTCGTCGCCCACGAACTCCTTCATGTTCGTGAAGCCCATGACCTTGTTGTAGAAGCCGACCCACTCGTTCATCCGGCCGAGTTCGACGTTGCCGACGCAGTGGTCGACGGCCTGGAAGGTGCGGTGGGCGGGCGGCTCGACGATCGGGGCGGCCGCGGCGAAGCCGGGCAGGTACGGGCCGTCGTAGCCGGTGCGCTCGACCAGGGTGTGTCGGGTCTCGCCGTAGGTGGCGATCGCGGCGAGGACGACCGTGCCGTGCTCGTCCTTCAGCTCGTACGGCTCGGCCACCGAGCGGGCGCCGTGTTCGAGGGCGTAGTCGTAGGCGCGGCGGGCGTCCGGGACCTCGATGGCGAGGTCGATCACGCCGTCGCCGTGCTCGGCCACGTGCTGGGCGAGGAAGTGGCCCCAGGGGGTGGCGGGCTTGATGACCGAGGTGAACACGAAACGGGCGGAGCCGTTCTCCAGCACGTAGCTCGCGGTCTCGCGGCTGCCGTTCTCCGGTCCGGAGTAGGCCACGAGCCGCATGCCGAAGGCGGTCGAGTAGTAGTGCGCCGCCTGCTTGGCGTTGCCGACGGCGAAGACGACCGCGTCCATTCCCTTGACCGGGAAGGGGTCGGCCTGCCGGGCGGTGTCGGGAGTGTGGTGTGTGGTCTGCGTCATGTGCGAAGCCTGGCTCCGCTCTGCAAGGTGCGCAATAGTTCGCGTATCCACTGGACAATATGTTCAGCGATACGGCCGTATCGGCGGCCTTTCTGTGCATGATGACCATCTCTTCGGGAGGCCGCTGTGGGGATCGACGCACTGGACGGGCGGATCATCGTGCTCCTCGCGCGCGAGCCGCGGATCGGGGTCCTTGAGATGTCCCGGCGGCTGGGGGTGGCCCGGGGCACCGTGCAGGCGCGGCTGGACCGCCTTCAGTCGAACGGAGTCATCCGGGGATTCGGTCCGCAGGTCGATCCGGCGGCGCTCGGCTACCCGGTGACCGCGTTCGCCACGCTGCAGATCCGGCAGGGGCAAGGGGCCGACGTCCGGGCGCACTTGGCGACCGTGCCGGAGGTCCTTGAGCTGCACACCACCACCGGCAGCGGGGACATGCTGTGCCGGCTGGTGGCCCGCTCCAACGCCGATCTCCAACGTGTGATCGACCGGGTTGTCGGTTTCGATGGGATCGTCCGGGCCGCCACCGCGATCGTCATGGAGAACCCCGTTCCGCTGCGGATCATCCCGCTGGTGGAGCAGGCGGCGGGGGATCCGGCCCTTCGGGAGTGACCGAGCCACTGGGGTGAGCGGGTGTGACCTTCTGGGAGTACCTCGGCAGCCGCCACCAGCAGCTGCTCGCGGACGCCTACCAGCACGCGAGCGTCGTCTTCCAGTGCATGGTCGTGGCGACGGTGATCGGGGTGCTGATCGGGGTCGTGACCTATCGCAGCGAGTGGGCCGGCAACCTCGCCACGACGGCCACCTCGACGATCCTGACCATTCCCTCGCTCGCCATGATCGGTCTGCTCATCCCGGCCGTGGGGCTCGGGGTGCCGCCCACGGTGATCGCCCTGACGCTGTACGGGCTGCTGCCGATCGTGCGGAACGCGATCGTGGGCCTGCGCGGGGTCGACCCGTCCCAGGTGGACGCGGCCACGGGCATCGGGATGTCCCGGGTCATGCGCCTGGCGCGGGTCGAGCTGCCGCTCGCCTGGCCGCCGATCCTGACCGGGATCCGGGTCTCGACCCAGATGCTGATGGGCATCGCCGCGATCGCCGCCTACGCCTCCGGGCCCGGCCTCGGCAACGAGATCTTCCGCGGCATCGCCTCCCTGGGCAGCAAGAACGCGCTCAACCAGGTGCTCGCCGGCACGCTCGGGATCATCGTCCTCGCCCTGCTGTTCGACGCCGCGTACGTCCTGATCGGACGGCTGACCATTCCGAGGGGGATCCGTGGCTGAGACGTCCGGCACCTCAGGTGCGTCCATCGAGTTGGAGCACCTGACCAAGAGGTACCCCGGCGCCGCGGAGCCCGCCGTGGACGGCGTCAGCATGGAGATCAAGGCGGGCGAGACCGTCATCTTCGTGGGTCCGTCCGGATGCGGTAAGTCGACCACCCTCAAGATGATCAACAGGTTGATCGAGCCGACCGGCGGCCGCATCCGGATCAACGGTGAGGACGTGACCGACATCGATCCGGTCAAGCTGCGCCGCAAGGTGGGTTACGCCATCCAGTCGGCCGGGCTCTTCCCGCACATGACGGTCGCGCAGAACATCGCCCTCGTGCCGAGGATGATCGGCTGGGGGAAGGCCCGGATCGACGACCGTGTGGAGGAACTGCTCGACCTCGTCGGGCTCGACCCCGGCGAGTTCCACGGCCGCTATCCGCGTCAGCTCTCCGGCGGCCAGCAGCAGCGGGTGGGCGTGGCGCGGGCGCTCGCGGCCGATCCGCCCGTCCTGCTGATGGACGAGCCGTTCGGGGCGGTCGACCCGATCACCCGTGACCATCTCCAGGACGAGCTGATCCGGCTCCAGCGCGAGCTGCACAAGACGATCGTCTTCGTCACCCATGACTTCGACGAGGCGATCAAGCTCGGCGACCGGATCGCCGTACTGCGCGAGCGCTCCCACATCGCCCAGTTCGACACCCCGGAGGCGATCCTGACCAACCCGGCCGACGACTTCGTGTCCGGGTTCGTCGGCGCGGGGGCGGCGCTGAAGCGGCTGAACCTCACCCGGGTACGGGATGTGGAGATCACCGACTATCCGACGGCGACGGTCGACGACCCCCTCCAGGAGATCTTCAACAGACTCCGGGGCAGCGGGACGAACGAGGTCCTGCTGCTCGACAGGCGCGGACGGCCCTACAAGTGGCTCAGGCGCGGCGACATGATGCGCGCCAAGGGGTCGCTTGCGCGGGCCGGAACGCTGGTGAGCGACACGGTGACCAGGGACGCGACCCTGCGGGACGCGCTGGAGGCGGTGCTGACCGACAGCGCGGGGCGGGTCGCGGTGACCGGGCGGCGCGGGGAGTACACGGGTGTCGTCGACATGGAGACGCTCATGAACTCCGTGCACGAGCTCCTGGAGGCCGACCGGTTCGAGGCCATGGAGCACCAGCACCAGCTGGAGGAGATCCGGGCCGACCGGACGCACGCCGAGCAGGAGGGTGCCGGCGCAGGGGGGCGGAAGGCGTGACGGCTGCCGAGATCCCGGAGCTGGAGGAGACGGCCGCTCCTCGCCCGCCGGCCGCGCCCGGAAGACGCGTGACCTGGCGGAAGCTGACCTTCCTGCCCGCGTTCCTGATCGCCGTGCTGCTCGCGACCTGGCTGTGGTTCGCGCAGGCCGACCTGGACCCGCTCACCGAGAACGCGCTGTCGAACGGGCAGGTGTCCAAGGCCCTGTGGCAGCAGGTGCAGCTGACGGTGATCTCGACGTTCTTCGTGCTGATCATCGCGATCCCGCTGGGCATCGTGCTGACCCGCCGCGCCTTCCGGAAGGTGAGCCCGGTGGCGATCGCGGTCGCCAACATGGGTCAGGCGACCCCGGCGATCGGTCTGCTCGCCCTGCTGGTGATCTGGCTGGGCACGGGCACGAAGGCGGCCCTGATCGGCATCGTCGCCTACGCCGTCCTGCCGGTCCTGTCCAACACCATCGCGGGCCTGAAGGCGAACGACCCGATGCTGCTGGAGGCGGCACGCGGCATCGGCATGTCCCCCCTGGGCGTACTGCGCCGCGTCGAACTGCCGCTGGCCGTCCCCCTGATCCTCGCGGGCGTCCGTACGGCCCTGGTCCTCAACGTCGGTACGGCGACCCTGGCGACCTTCGGCGGAGGCGGCGGCCTCGGCGTCCTGATCACGACCGGCATCACCAACCAGCGGATGCCGGTCCTGATCCTGGGCTCCATCCTCACGGTGACCCTCGCCCTGCTGGTCGACTGGCTGGCCTCACTGGCGGAACTGCTGCTCAGGCCGAGGGGGTTGGAGGTGGGGACATGAGACGCAGGTTCCCGACACCGGCCCGGACAGGCGGTCCTCCCGCCCAGGTCCCCAACGTCGATACGGCGACCCCGGCGACCTTCGGCGGAGCGGGGTGCTCGCCCCGCTGGTCGACCGCACTGCTGCCCAGGCCACGAGGTGTGGAGGCGGGACATGAGGCGAAGGCGCCGGGCGCCGACCCCACCCACCTCCTGCGGGCTGCGCCCCCGCACGGCCGACGACCTCACGTCCCGGCCCACCCCGCCCCACCCACCGGCCTCACCGACCACGGCCCTGGGCGGCGACGACGTGAGACGAACCCGTCTGACGCTCACCGGGGCGCTCGTCGTGCTGTCCGGCTGTGGGCTGACCAGCGGCTCCCCGATGGCCGACGATGTGAAGCCCCGCCCCGGCCACCCGCCGATCCCACCGACCCGACCACCCCACACACCACGGCTCTTGGAGGCGGCAAGGTGAGACGAACCCGTCTGACGCTCGCCGGGGCGCTCGTCGTGCTGCCCGGCTCCGGACTGCCCAACGGCTCCCCCACCGTCGACCACCCAAAGCCCCGCCCCACCCCCACCCACCCGCCGACCCCACACACCACGGCCCGGGGGGGGCGACCACGTGAGACCGACCCGTCTGACACCCGCCCGACCCCTGCCCCTGCCGTCCCGCCGCAGGCTCACCAACGCCACCCCCACCCCGGCCAACCCAACCGCCCGACCACCCCACACACCACGACCCCGGGAGGCGACCACGTGAGACGAACCCGTCTGGCGCTCGCCGGGGCGCTCGTCGTACTGTCCGGCTGTGGGCTGACCAGCGGCTCCCCGATGGTCGATGATGTGAAGCCGGGGTCGATCGGCCGGGGTGAGCCGCTCAAGGGTGCGGAGCTGACGGTCACGTCGAAGGAGTTCACCGAGCAGCTGATCCTCGGCGCGATCATGGGCATCGCCTTCGAGGCGGCCGGGGCGGACGTGCTCGACCGCACGGGGATCCAGGGATCGGTCGGGGCCCGGGAGGCGGTCAAGTCCGGGGACGCGGACGGGATGTACGAGTACACGGGCACGGCGTGGATCACCTACCAGGGCCACAGCGAGCCGATCGCCGACCCGCAGGAGCAGTGGGCCGCGGTACGGAAGGCCGACCTGGACAACGGGCTGACGTGGCTGCCGAAAGCGCCCCTGAACAACACCTACGCGCTGGCCATGAACCAGTCCGACTTCAGGAAGTACGGCACGAAGACGCTCTCCGACGTGGCCGCGCTGGCCAAGAAGGACCCCGGCGCGGTGACGCTGTGCGTGGAGAGCGAGTTCGCCAACCGCGCCGACGGACTGCCGGGCATGGAGAAGGCGTACGGGATGAGCGTCCCGGCGAAGAACCTCACCCAGATGGACACCGGGATCATCTACACCCAGGTGGCGAAGGGCAGTTGCCGGTACGGGGAGGTCTTCACGACCGACGGCCGCATCAAGTCCATGAACCTCGCGGTGATGCGGGACGACCGGAAGTTCTTCCCCAACTACAACGCGGCGCCCGAGATCAACTCCAAGTCCCTGAAGAAGTGGCCGGCCATCGCGGAGGTACTGGCCCCGGTCACGAGGAGGCTGGACAACACGGTGGCACGGGAGCTCAACGCGAAGGTGGACGTGGCCGGGGAGGACCCGCACCAGGTGGCGCTGGACTGGATGAAGGCGGAGGGGTTCGTGAAGTAGGAGCCGATCTTCGTCAGGCAGAGTTACAAAGAACCTGTTGCAAAGGAGCCTTTGCATAGATACCTTTGTACTCATGCCGGAAGAGCCCAACGTACGGAAACTCGACGCCCGTTCACTGCGCGGGCTGGCCCACCCCCTGCGAATGCAGTTGCTGGACGCCCTGCGCCACGGCGGCCCCGCCACCGCATCCCAACTCGCCGAGAAACTCGGCGAGTCGAGTGGCGCCACCAGCTACCACCTGCGCCAGCTGGCCACGCACGGCTTCGTAGAGGACGCCCCGGAGCGCGGCAAGGGCCGGGAGCGCTGGTGGAAGGCGGTCCACAAGGGGCTGAGCTTCGACGACACCCTGCTCACGGACAGCGACCCGGCCGTGCGGGGAGCCGCCGACATGTACCTCCACGAGGTCGCCACCGCCCAGATCCAGAACCTCTCCAACTGGCTGGGCGACCGCGCCACCTGGCCCGAGGCATGGAATCGCGTCTGGGACATGAGCAGTGCGACGCTACGGCTGACCCCGGAGCTGACCAGGGAACTCATCGAGAAGATGCACGCCCTCGTCGACACCTACCGCGATCTGCCCACCACCGGGGACGACACGGCCCAGGTACGCATCCACACGCACGCCTTCCCCGTCTCCACGGACTGAGAGGACCCCGCCATGCACCCCGAGACCCACCTCACCCAGCACACCTTCCGCGCCGCCGACCTCCGCGCCGAGGCCGACGCCTACCGCCTGGCCGCGCAGGCCAAGCGGCCGTACGCCCTCAGGACCCGGATCGGCTGGACCCTCGTGGAGGTCGGCCTCCGCCTGGCCTCCCCCAGGCCGGCCTTCGCGCACTAGGAGCACTACAAGCACTAGCAGGCGGGGACGGACCCCTTGCCCGACTCCAGCGCGGTCAGCGCGCCGACCGCTCCCTTCAGGGAGGTCACCGGGATCAGCCGCAGCCCCTTCGGCAGCTCCGCCCTCGCGTCGGCGCACTCGTCCTTCGGGACCAGGAACACCGTCGCCCCGTCCCGCTTCGCGGCCTGCGTCTTCAATGCCACGCCGCCCACCGCGCCGACCGTGCCGTCCGCGTCGATCGTGCCCGTCCCGGCGATGACGCGGCCGCCCGTGAGGTCGCCCCCGGCGCCGTCACCGTCGAGCTTGTCGATGATCCCCAGGGTGAACAGCAGCCCCGCGCTCGGTCCCCCGACGTCCGCGAGCTTCAGCGTGACCTTGACCTTGTCGTCGCTGAGCCTGAGGTAGCCGAGGGCCGCCTCGGTCGCCGCGTCCTGGGACTCCTTCATCTGGGCGGTGTTGTGCTTCTCGATCTCCTTGACGCTCTGCCCGCTCGGGTAGACCGCGTCGTGGGGCATGACCGCCCGGTCGGTGTGGAACCAGCTGTCGAAGAGGTCGCCGAGCGAGACACGCGTGTCGGGCCCGGTCGCCTCGATGGTCGTCATCCGCAGCTGCCCGCTCGTCGTACGGGTCTTCGCCCCGGAGACCGTGATCACCGCCGCGCCCTCGTTCTTGCCGAGGACGTTCGCCGTCATCCCGGGCTGCGCCAGGGCGAACGGCAGCGGCGCGAAGAGGGCCGTGGCGACCAGTGCCACGGCGGGCAGGGCGCAGACGGCGACGGCCTGGGGGCGCGTGAGGCGAGAGAGCACGGGATCAATCTAACGCGGCGGTCACTTCCGGCCACGAGCCGGTCAGGCCGCGTACAGATCCCGTCTTGCGCGCGTGAAACGCCGTAGGACGTCGGGGAGCGGTTCGACGCCGATACCCGGTGCGCGCGGGACCGGCAGGTGGCCGTCCGCGAGGACGAACGCCTCGGTGATGTCCTCGGCGAAGTAACGGGAGGAGGCCGAGGTGTCGCCGGGGAGCGTGAAGCCGGGCAGGGCGGCCAGGGCGAGGTTCGCGGCGCGGCCGATTCCCGTCTCCGGCATGCCGCCGCACCACACCGGCACGCCGTGCGCGCGGGCCACGTAGCGGGGCGATGCGCGGCCGCCGGCCGACAGCCGCCGACCGCGCTCAGCGCAGTGCCTCCGCGACCTCCCGTGCCGCGTCCACCACCCGCGGGCCCACCCGCTCCGGCACCGCGTCCGCCAGCATCACGACCCCGACACTGCCCTCGACCCCGGTGACCCCCAGCAGCGGAGCGGCCGCCCCGCTGGCGCCGGCCTCCAGCTCCCCGTGCGTCAGCATGTACCCCGGCTCCCCGAACCCCTGCTGCCGGGCCGCGAGAATCGCCCGGCCCGCGGCGCCCCGGTCCAGCGGATGCCGGAACCCGGCCCGATAGGCCACGTGATATTCCGTCCACGTGGGCTCCACGACGGCCACGGCCAGCGCCTCGGCGCCGTCCACCAACGTGAGGTGGGCCGTCGCCCCGATGTCCTCGGCGAGCGACCGCAGCGCGGGCAGCGCTGCCTCCCGTACCAGCGGATGCACCTGCCGTCCGAGGCGCAGCACTCCCAGCCCCACCCGGGCACGCCCGCCGAGATCACGCCGTACGAGGGCGTGCTGCTCCAGCGTGGCCAGCAACCGGTACACCACGGTCCGGTTCACCCCCAGTTTGCTGGAAAGCTCGGTGACGGTGAGCCCGTGGTCCGTGTCGGCCAGGAGCTTGAGGACACGCAGTCCCCGGTCAAGCGTCTGAGAGGTCTCCGCGGTCACGACGCCCACTCCTCCAAGTGGTGAGGTCGGCAGCCCCCTCGCGGCGGGTGCGTCACCGAGTCCCGTCAGTGACGCGCTTCAGAGGCCGCCGATCGGCCGGCGGCCCGGTCTCTTACCGGGCCGCGTCGCTTCACGGCTGCGCTCCGCGGCGGCGCTGCCACGGGGCGTGTGCGTAGCGGGACAGTAGCGAAGCGGGTTCGCTCAGCGGAAGCCTCCGTCCAGAATCCGGGCAGCTCCCGGTACGGACCACTCCATATGTCCTGATACGTACGGTGTGACAGCCGCCGAGCACGAGCGGGCGCGGTCGTCACCGCATCCGGGTGGCCCACTCCTGCACCTTGGCGATCCGCTGCCGCAACTGCCCGGCCGTGGCCTCGGCGCTCGGCGGCCCGCCGCACACCCGGCGCAGCTCGGTGTGGATCACGCCGTGCGGCTTGCCGCTCTGATGGACGTACGCGCTGACCATGGTGTTGAGCTGCTTGCGCAGCTCCATCATCTCCTTGTGCGAGACGACGGGCCGCCGTTCGGCGGGCAGCTCCAGCAGGTCCGCCTCGCTGTCCGGCTTCTTGCGGCTGTGCGCGATCTGCCGGGCCTGCCGCTTCTGGAGCAGGAGCTGCACCTGGTCCGGCTCCAGCAGGCCCGGAATCCCGAGGTAGTCCTGCTCCTCCTCGCTCCCCGGGTGGGCCTGCATGCCGAATTCAGCACCGTCGTAGAGCACGCGGTCGAAGACGGCCTCGGACTCCAGCGCCTCGAAGGCGAACTGCTCCTGCTCGCCGGTGTCCTCGTCCTCCTCCTTGTTCGCCTCCTCCATCTCCTTCTCGGACTCGGCGTACGGGTCCTCCTCGCCCTCCTTCTTCGGCTTGTCGAGGGCGTGGTCCCGTTCCACCTCCATCTCGTTGGCGAAGGTGAGGAGGTCCGGCACGGTCGGCAGGAACACGGAGGCGGTCTCACCGCGCCGCCGGGACCGTACGAAACGGCCGACGGCCTGGGCGAAGAAGAGGGGCGTGGAGATGGTGGTGGCGTACACCCCGACCGCCAGCCGGGGGACGTCGACGCCCTCCGAGACCATGCGCACGGCGACCATCCACCGGTCGTTGCTCTCGCTGAAGTCGTCGATCCTCTTGGAGGCCCCGGCGTCGTCGGACAGGACGAGGGTCGCCTTGCTGCCGGTGATCTCGCGGATCAGCTTGGCGTAGGCGCGCGCGGAGTCCTGATCGGAGGCGATGACGAGGGCGCCGGCGTCCGGGATCGCCTTCCTGACCTCGGTGAGCCGCTGGTCGGCGGCGCGCAGCACGCTCGGCATCCATTCACCGCGCGGGTCGAGCGCCGTACGCCACGCCTGGCTGATCGCGTCCTTGGTCATCGGCTCGCCGAGCCGGGCGGCGATCTCGTCGCCCGCCTTCGTCCGCCAGCGCATCTGCCCGCTGTAGGACAGGAAGATGACGGGCCGCACCACATGGTCGGCCAGCGCGTTCCCGTACCCGTAGGTGTAGTCGGCGGCGGACCTGCGAATCCCGTCGTTGCCCTCCTCGTACGTCACGAAGGGGATCGGGTTGGTGTCGGACCGGAAGGGCGTACCGGTGAGCGCGAGCCGGCGGGTGGCCGGCTCGAAGGCCTCCAGGCACGCCTCGCCCCAGGACTTGGAGTCACCGGCGTGGTGGATCTCGTCGAGGATCACGAGGGTCTTGCGCTGCTCGACCCGGTTGCGGTGGAGCATCGGCCGTACGCCCACACCCGCGTAGGTGACGGCGACTCCGTGGTAGTCCTTGCCGAGCGGCCCTGCGCTGTACTCCGGATCCAGCTTGATCCCTATCCGCGCCGCCGCCTCGGCCCACTGCTTCTTCAGATGCTCGGTCGGCGCGACGACCGTCACCTGCTGCACGACATGGTGGTGCAGCAGCCAGGAGGCGAGGGTGAGGGCGAAGGTCGTCTTGCCCGCGCCCGGGGTCGCGACGGCCAGGAAGTCGCGCGGCTGCTCCTGGACGTACTTCTCCATCGCCCCTTGCTGCCACGCGCGCAGCTTGTTGGCGGTACCCCAGGGGGCCCGGCCGGGAAAGGCGGGGGAAAGGTGATGGGAGGAGGCGGCGGTGGTAGTCACGGTCTCCGTCGGGGTCGAATGGGAGGTGCCGCGCGGAGCGCGTCGAGCAGGGTGGTGGCGGGCGACGGGCGGGCGGCTCGGCGGTGTCTTCGGCGGTTGATTCGGCTGTGTATGACGACCGGGTCACCTTACCGGCGGGCCGATGGTGTCAACGCGCGGACGGGGCCGCGGCGGACGTGGGTGGGACCGAGGTCACAGTCAGCGGGCGAAGCGCGGCAGGTGGGCCGCGATCTTGAGCCGTTCATATACAGGAAGAGCCAGTTCTGGCATGCAGCCGGGTCGTCACCCACGCCCCCAACAGCGCCACTCCCGCCATCGGCAGGAACACCGCCGCGAAGGCCACGGGATGCTGCGAGCCGGACGCCTCGCTCACCGTATGACTCACCGTTCCGCCGCCCAGCGCCGCGAACGCCGCGCCTCCCCCCGCCAGCAGCACCGCGTTCGACAGGCCGTCGGAGATCTGGAGGGCGGCGGAGTTGGTGCCGGCCTCCTCCGGGGCGGACAGCTGGAGCAGGAGCACGCTGGAGGAGGAGATCACCAGCCCCATCCCGAAGCAGCCGAAGCCCCAGGCGACGGCGACGGTCCAGACGGGCACGGAGTCGATCAGCACACTCGGCGCGGCGGCGATCGCGGCCGCGACCAGCACCATGCCGCCGGTCATCAGCCGTTCCCGGTACGGCTCCGCCCGCGCCCGCGACTGCACCCACGACCCCAGCGCCCACGTGCCCCCGCCCGCCGCGAGCGAGAACCCGGCCAGCGTCGGCGACAGCCCCCGCTGGGTGACCAGCATCAACGGCACGAAGGACTCGGCGGCCACGAAGGACCCCGCCGCGACCCCGCGCAACAGCACGACGGAGGGCAGCCCCCGCGCCGCCCGGTAGGTCCCGCGCGGGAGCAGCCCGAGCACGGCCGGCACGAGCAGCGCCACGCCCGCGAGTCCGGGGAGCAGGGAGAGGGGGCGCAGGTCCTGGGCGGCGTACTGGAGGAGCCCGGCGCCGAGGGAGATCCCGAGGGCGAGCCGGATGCGGCGCCGGTCGAAGGAGGCACGCCCGGCGATGGCATGGACCGGCCCTCCGGCCCGCCGCCGTATCTGCGGAAGCGCGAGCACCAGCGGGAAGACCACGAGTACCGGAATCCCGACGAACACCCACCGCCACCCGAGGTGTTCGGTGACCGCCCCGGCCGCGAGCGGCCCCACGATCGACGGCACAACCCACCCGGCCGCGAACGCGGCCATGATGGCGGGCCGCAGCCGCTCCGGATAGGCCCGCCCGACGACGACGTACAGCGCCACGATGACCAGCCCGCCGCCGAACCCCTGCACGGCCCGCCCGAGAATGAACAGCCACATCGCGCCGGCCGTCCCCGACAGCAACAGCCCGGCGCCGAAGCCGGCGATCCCGGCGGTCAGCGCCCCGAGCGGCCCCCGCCGATCCGCCCACTGCCCGGCCAGCACCATCCCGAACAGGCTGGTGGTGAAGTACCCGGAGAACGCGAACGCGTAGAGCGCGACCCCGTCCAACTCCCGCGCCGCGACCGGCATCGCGGTCCCCACGGCGGTCGCCTCGAACGCGATCAGCAGCACGACGGACACGATGCCGATGCTCAGCGCCCGGTACGAACGCCCCAGCACCCCCTCCTCCACCTCGCCGACGGACGGGACCTCAGGGTCATCGGTGACACCGGTGTCACGCGGTTCCAGGACAGCCATGCCCGCCAGAGTAAGGGCCACAGCCTTTGTTTACCCCTGTCGAAAGCAGGCCTCGCCCTGAGACCTTGGTCGTACGACCAAGGCCGATCCCCGCCGGCCCCCACCGATCCCGTCCCGTTCATGAACGGCGTATGGCAGTCCCGTTGCAGCCCCCACGACTCCCTTGAACCACCCCCCACAGCCCCCTACGGTCAAGTCACCGGGTTACCCCGGCCGTGTGCCCGAGTGGTTCAGGGACTCGCCTGCAAAGCGAGTTACGCGGGTTCGATTCCCGCCACGGCCTCTGTTGTGGACAAGGGGCGGCATCTCCTTCGAGGTGCCGCCCCTTCCCCTGTGCGGCGGCGCCCTACGCTTGCGGCGGTAGTGGTCGTGAGTGAGGAGGCGGGTGGGCGTGGTCGACGGTGTGGTGGAGCCTCCTTTTCCCGATGCCCTGGGGGTGGAGCAGGCGCCTGTTCCGCACGCACTGCTCGGGCCCGTGCTCGGGTTTCTGGGGGTGTGGCGGGGGCGGGGGCAAGGTGGGTATCCGACGCTCGACGGCGACTTCGCGTACGCGCAGGAGGTCCGGTTCAGTCATGACGGGCGGCCCTTTCTGCGGTACGAGGCCCGGGCCTGGCTGCTCGACGGTGACGGGGCGCCGTTGCGGCCCGCGGCGCGGGAGAGCGGGTGGTGGCGGCTGCAGGCGGACGGACGGGTGGAGGCGCTGGTAACCCAGCCCACCGGTATCACCGAGATCCTGGTCGGGCATGCGGGAGAGGGTGTGGTCGATCTCGCCACGCATACCGTCGCGCTGACACCGACCGCCAAGGACGTGACCGCCACCCGCCGCCGCTACACCCTGGCCGACGGCGACGGCGACGGCGACGGCGACGGCGACACCTTCACGTTCGTCCACGAGCTCGCGGCGGTCGGGCAGCCCCTCCAGCACCACCTCTCGGCCACTCTGCGGCGTGAGGTCGGTCAGAGCACCCCGCCCACCTCGTCCTGGAACAGCTCCGTCCAGTAGTGCCAGTCCGCGTCCGTCGTCGTGCCCGTGGGGTCGATGGTGGACAGGGCACGGATCATCGTCTTGGCGACCTGGACGTACAGCGTGTTGGTCAGCTCGTGGGCGAGGGACTCGTCTATCCGGCGCTCCCGGTGCAGCAGCCAGAGGGTGAAGGCGAGGGTGGAGATGTCGGTGTTCAGGGGGTGGAGCGTGCCTTCGCGTTCGCTCCAGTTCAGGACCCCGCCCGTCTCACCGTCGACGACCAGGGTGTTGTCCTCGATCAGATGGCCGAGGACGATCAGGTGGCCGGCGCGCGGCGGGAGGGCGGTCAGATGGTCGGCCCGGTGCTCCGCGAGGGTCGGGAGCGGGGCGTCCGGGTCGGTGTGGAAGAGGACGCCGTCCTCGGGCAGGCCCGTCTCCGCCAGGAAGCGGCGGGTCGGGGCGTGCGTGAGCGTGGACGGGAAGTCGATGTCCTCGAAGCGGACGACATGGCTGCGGCCGAACTCCTGGTCCAGCAGGCGCGGCGGGAGGTCCAGGGCGAGGCCGGAGTCCGTGCCGGGACCCGCCACCAGGGTCAGGGGGCGGATCAGGGCAGCGATCTTCCAGAACGTCGGGACATCGCCTCCCGTGCCCTCCTCGAACACCGTCAGCAGCTGGCGCGTCGCGTCCTCCACGGCGGTCGGACCGAAGCGGCCGGCGTACGCGGCGAACTGGCCGCGCACCTCCGTCAGTTCGTCCGTGGCCGTCGCGAAGCGGACCAGAGTGGGCAGGGACGGGGCCAGGGGGGTGCGGTCCATCAGGTCGGGGCGGGCGGGGAAGAACGCCGTCGTCGAGACCTCGCCGGTGACCCCGTCGAGCAGGACCGACTCCCGCTCCCTGCCGTGCAGGTCCGTGAGTCCGCCTATCACCAGCTGGTCGCGCAGCTCCTCGCTGAGCAGGCCGGCCGGGTCGCCGGTGGCGTCCGCCACCGTCCGCAGGCCCTGACTGCGCAGCTCCTCGAAGGTGAACAGGTCGCTGTCGACGGGCAGTCCGGGGCCGCTGAGCCAGCGGCGGGTCGACACATGCGAGATGTAGGGCTGCAGTTCGTCCTCGGTCAGTCTGATCGCCGCTACGGCGGCATCGGTCGTGCTCATGGCTCCCCCGTGTGCTTCGTACGCAGTCCCCTGGCCGGGCACGGCACGGCGAACCCATCGGGCCTGCGCTCGTCCCCCACTGCTCGAAACACTACGCGCCACCACTGACAACGCCCCCGTACCAAGGAGACGTCAGGACACCCTCGCGCGTTCCCGCCCCGAGAGAATCGCCTCCACCGTCTGCACGGGGGTCTGCGCGGAGGTGTCCAGCCACAGCCCGATCGGCGGGGTCGACTCCCGCAGCGCCTCGGCCAGCGCGGCGACCGTCCAGGCCGGCCCGTAACCCGTCTTCGTCCGGCCCGTCTCCCGGGCGGCCACCGTCCCGGCGTCCGGTGCCAGGACCACGACGTACAGCGGCCGGGTCCGGACCAGTCCGACGTACGCCGTCAGGTCCTCACCCAGGACGACGTCCTGCACGACCGCCGTGAACCCGGCCTCGGCGTACGCGTCCGCCGCCGCGGCCGACAGCCGGTACCGCAGCCGGAGTTGAGCGACGGCCTCTCCGGTGGCGCCGGGTCCGTACTCCTCGCGCCCCGACACGATCATCCGCCGGAACACGTCCCCGCGGACATGCGCCGCCCGCGGCAACCGTTCCGCGAGCGCCTGCGCGACCGTCGACTTCCCGGCCGCCATCACACCGGTGACCAGGACGACCCCGCGCATCACGGGTACTCCCCGACGGTCGGCGGCACCTCGCTCACGCGAAGTACACGCCGCCCACCACGACCACGATCGCCGCCACCACGAACAGCAGGATCCACAGCGCCAACTTGCCGAGACCGGGCGGCGGTTCGTACTCGCGGGGCTCCTGCCCCGGCGTGGTCACCGGTCCGTCACCACCGCGGCCTGCGGGCGGATCGGGAGCCGGTTCACCGGACGGCCCGTGGCCGCGCGCACGGCGGATGCGACGGCCGCCGGTGACGTGACCACCGGTACCGCGCTGGCCGCCTTCGCGCCGAACGGGGCGACCACGTCCCGCTCCTCGACGAGCTTGACGATCCGGATCTCCGGCGCGTCCAGGGCCGTCGGCAGGGCGTACCCCGTCAGGTCCGGGTGGCGGATCAGCCCGCGCGCGCTGCGCAGGTTCTCCGTCAGCGCTATCCCGACGCCCTGGGTGACGCCCGCTTCGATACGGGCCTCCAGCTGGGCCGGGTTGAGGATCCGGCCCACGTCCTGGGCGAGCGCCAGCTCGACCACGCGCACCGAGCCGAGTTCGATGTCGACGTCGACCACCGCGCGGATCGCGCAGAACGCCATGCCGACGAAGGCGTCGCCCTGGCCGATCTCGTTGAGGGGCTCGGTCGGGTGCGGGCGGCACTGGGCGGTGGCCCACAGTTCCTTGCCGTCCATGGCCTCGGTGACGGTCGTCGACAGGACGCCGTCGTACGAGGTGATCTTGCCGTCGGTGATCTGGAGCAGTTCGGTGGACATGCCGAACTTGTGCGCCAGGGGCTGAAGGAGCTGGGTGCGGACCATCTTGGCCGCGCGTTCCACGGCGCCGCCCGAGACCCAGGTGTGGCGGCCGCGGCAGCCCGGGCCTGCGGGGGGCTGGTCGGTGTCGACGGGCGCCACGTGGACCTCGTCGATGCCGAGCGTCTCCTGGACGATCTGGCGGGCCAGCGTGGTGAAGCCCTGGCCGGTCTCGACGGCCGCGCAGAGCACCGTCGCCACGCCGTCCTGGACGCGTACGGTCGCCGTGGAGACCTCGTCCGCGCCCTCGGCGCCGAGCATGTGCACCATGCCGAGGCCGTAGCCGACGCCCCGGCGGATCGCGCCCGGTTCGCCCGCGCCCTCGGGGCCGCCGGGCAGCAGCCACTCGTCCTCGGGGGTGTCCTTGGGCAGCTCGGGCAGCGGGAAGTCCCGTACGGCCTGGAGCAGTTCGGCGACCGGGGCCGGGCAGGTCACGGTCTGGCCGGTCGGGAGTACGTCCCCGGTGGCGAGGGCGTTGCGCAGGCGCAGTTCCGCCGGGTCGACGCCCAGCTTCTTGGCCAGCTTGTCCATCTGCGCCTCGTAGGCGGCGCACACCTGCATCGCGCCCTCGCCGCGGACGTGGCCGGAGGGCGGGTTGTTGGTGCGGACGGCCCAGCCCTCGATGAAGGCGTTCGGGACGACGTAGGGCCCGCAGGCGAAGCCCACGGCGGCGGCCAGGGCCTCCGAGGAGGTGTCGGCGTAGGCGCCCGCGTCGAGCAGGATCTGCGCCTCGACCTTCACCAGTTTGCCGTCGGCGTCGGCGTGGTGGCGGTATCTCAGCAGCGTGGGATGCCGGTGGACGTGGCCGAGGAAGGACTCCTCGCGCGTGGCCGTCAGTTTGACCGGGCAGCCGGTCTTGAGCGCGAGCAGGCCGAGCGGGAGCTGGAAGCCCTGGTCCTCGCGGTCGGCGGTGGCGCCGGGGACGCCGGTGACGACGACCTTGACGCGCTCGGGCTCCAGGCCGTAGCAGGCGGCGGCCGTGTCCCGGTCGCCGTGCGGGTCGGTGGAGGCGAGGTAGAGCTCGACGCCGCCGTCGGGGCGGGGCACGGCGAGTCCTGCCTCGGCGCCGATGGGGGCGGGGTCCTGGCGGCCGATGCGGTACTGGCCCTCGACGACGATCTCGCCGGTCGCGGAGGGGTCGCCGTGCTGGAGCGGGATGTGCCGGACCAGGTTGCCGTCGGGGTGCAGCGGCTCCGCCTCGAAGGCCTGTTCCGGGTCGGTGACCGGGTCGAGCACCTCGTACTCGACGATGACGGCGGCGGCGGCCATGCGCGCGGTGTCGGGGTGGTCGGCGGCGACGGCCGCGATGGGCTCGCCGTGGTGGCGGACGACCTCGGAGGCGAAGACCGGGCGGTCGGCACGGCCGCGGCCGTGAACCGGGCTGCCGGGCACGTCCTCGTGGGTGACGACCGCGCGGACTCCGGGCATCTCACGCGCGTGGGAGGTGTCGATGGACACGATGCGCGCGTGCGCGTGCGGGGAGCGCAGGACGGCCGCCCACAGCAGGCCCTCGGCCCACAGGTCGGCCGCGTAGGGGAAGGTGCCCTCGGTCTTCGCGCGCGCGTCCGCGGCCGGCAGGGAGACGCCGATGCCGTGCGGAATCGGCTCGGGGGCGGGTGCTGCTGCCTCCGCGGCGGTGGTCGCGGTGGCGGCTTCGTTGCTCACGCCTGGCCTCCGTCCTGTCCCTGTCCGTACGCCTGCTCATGTGATCCGGCGGCGCCCGGGAACCCCGGCGAGTCGAACGCCGAGAGGTGGACACCTCCGGCGCCGGGGCCCGCCTGGTGCGGAATACGTGCCTCGTCGCCGTCCGTCTCAGCGTCGCCCTTCGCGTGGGCATCGCGCTCGGCGACGACCTCCTTGACGGCGTCGACGACGCCCCGGTAGCCGGAGCAGCGGCAGAGGTTGCCGCACAGCGCCTGGCGGGTCTCCAGCTCGGTGGGCGCGGGGTTGCCCTCCAGGAGGTCGTGCACGGTCATCGCCATGCCGGGCACGCAGAAGCCGCACTGCACGGCGCCGCACCGGGCGAGCGCCCGCTGCACGTCCGAGGGCCGGCCGTCCTCGGCGAGTCCTTCGACGGTACGGACCTCGCTGCCGGCGGCGGTCACGGCGGGCACCAGGCAGGAGGCGACGAGCCGTCCGTCGACCTGGACGTTGCACGCCCCGCACTCGCCCTGCGAGCAGCCGTCCTTGGCGCCGGCGAGTCCGAGCCGCTCGCGCAGCACGTAGAGCAGCGACTCGCCGATCCAGGCGTCGGTGACGGGGCGGTCGACGCCGTTGACGCGCAGGACGTAGGAGGCGAGGGGGTGTTCCTCACCGGGGAGCGAGGTGGCCGGCTCGTCCTGGTTCTCGTCGGAGCCGCTCGCGTGCTCCTCGGCCGCTTCCGGCGCCGGTTCGTCGTCGCCCGCGGCCGGGGCGTGCTCGGAACCGGGCTCGTCGGGGCCGTCAGCGGCTTCTACGGCCTCTTCGGCGTCCTCGGGGGCCCTGAGGGCCGCCGATGCCTCATCAGGGCCGGGTGAGGGCTGTGAGGCGGTCGCGGAGGGGCCGTCCCGGTAGGGCTCGGCGAGAGCGGTGCCGTGGCCGTCGGTGTCGGTGTGCGGCTGCGTGCGGTCCTGGGCCGCCTCGGGTGCCACCTCGTCCGGCTCGGGCCGCTGCGGGGCGTCGACGACCGCGTGGCTTCCGGGATGCGCGGCGGAGGGCACGTGCGCGTCACCGGCCGGGCCACCGTGCGGGGCGTCGGCCTCGCCGCCCGGTACCTCACCGGCGGGCACGTGCGCGTGGCCGTCGCCGACCGGGCCGTTGTGACCGTCGCCGACCGGACCGCCGTAGCCGCCGTCGAGGCCGCCGTCGAAGCCGCCGGAGTGCCCGTCGCCGTCCGGCAGGTGCGGGTGCCGTTCCCCGGCCGGTCCGCCGTGTTCGGGTCCCGCTCCCGGGCCGTCCTGGGGCTGGTCCCCCCACGGCTGCGCCGGCTGGGTCGCCCAGGGCGCGGACGCACCGCCCGGCAGGGTCGCCGGCGGGGTGCCGCCCCACTGCTCGACCAGGGACGACGTGGTGAACTCGCCCGATTCGTCCGGGAGCTCGCCGCCCGCGACGGGGATCGACCACTGGCCGGTGACATCGTGGCCCGGCGCGGGCGCGGCCGCGGTGTCCTCGACGTGCCACTGCTGGGTGGTCGCGGGGTTGTACGTGAACTGCCCGGTCTGGCCCTGCGGCAGGGTGCTCGGGTCGGGCCACTGCGCGCCCTCGGCGGGTACGGCCCAGCCGCCCGTGCCCGCCGGGTCGGTCCCGTCGCCCGGCGCGGACGTTATCTGCGGCGGCACATAACCGTGGCCGGGTGCGGCCAGCGGGCTGTCGACGGAGGCCAGGAGGGCGTCGATGCCCCCTTCGGGGAGCTTCACGAAGGCGGTCGCGCCGTCGTCGTAGTCCCCCTGGGGCAGCGGGTCCCAGCGGCCGGCGGCCCGGGGCGTGCCCTCTCCATGCTGGTCGTCGGTCACGACAGTGCCCTCCCCAGTGCTCGTCGGGCCAGCGCGGCGACGGTGCGCCGCAGGTGCAGTACTGCGGGCGGATGCTGCGGCACGGAGCCGTCCGGGCCCGGTACCGGGTCGGGGATGCAGGCCGCGGCGACGTACTCGCCGAAGGCCTCCAGGGCCTCCGGGACGATCGCGCGGTTGTTGTCCCAGTCGATGAGCCGGGCGACCCACTGCTCGGCGTCCAGGGGGCGCAGCGGCATCGGCGCTATGGCACCGACGGCGCACCTGACCCCGCGCCGGGCCGGGTCGAGGACCAGCGCGACGGAGGCCATCGCGCGGCCCGGTCCGGTGCGTCCGGTGACCTTGAGGAAGACCTGCGGGGCGTGCAGCAGCGGCACGCGCACGAAGCCGATGAGTTCACCGGCGCGCAGCATCTCCATGCCGGCCAGCAGGTGCGAGACCGGCATCTCGCGGCGGGCTCCGTCGGGGCCCGCGATAATCAGCGTGGCTTCGAGGGCGGCGAGGACGGGCAGTGCGTCGCCCGTGGGGGCCGCCGAGGCGATGTTGCCGCCCAGGGTGCCCGCGTTGCGGATCTGCGGCGGCCCCGCGGCGCGGGCGGCGGCGGCGAGCGCGGGGATGAGGGCGGCGAAGTCGGGGCGGCCCATACGCGCGTGGGTGAGTCCGGCACCGAGCAGGGCGTGCCCGTCCTGGTACTGCCAGCCGCGGATCTCGCTGATGCGGCCGAGGCCGACGAGGGCGGCGGGCCTGAGCTGTCCGGAGTTGACGGCCGCCATCAGGTCGGTGCCGCCGGCGACGGGCACGGCGGCGGGCATGGCGGTGAGGGTCGCCACGGCCTCGTCCAGCGTCGTGGGCAGCGTGACGGCCTGCGCCGCCTGCGGTGTGTGCGTGGTCAAACCGGCTGCCCCTTCCCGCTGCCCCACCTGGCCCTGCCTGTTGCTGCCGTACGGTACGTGCTGACAGGGCGGACGTGGCAACTCTGGCACATCTTCGCAACACCCGAAGACAGGGGTCCGCTAGGAGGCGTTCGGCGGCATTCACCCACCCCACCAGGGGGATGGTCCGTTTTCATCCGGGATCGCCCGCACATGACGATTGACACTCTTCGGTGACACTTGAGGTCTTTTTCCCCTACCTGTTCGGGGGCGCCCCCTCGATGGGCCGGCCGAGCACACCGGGCCGTTTCTGCCACGGCAGCGGCCCCGTGGGCGGCCGGTAGCCGACGCCCAGGGCGTCGAGTCGCTCGTAGTGCGCGGCCATCCGCCGCTCGAAGTCGGCGAAGTCCCGTTCCGCGGGGGCGGGCAGAGGACTCCAGGCCACTTCGGCGAAGGCCGCCAGCCGGGGGAAGGTCTGGTAGTCGACGCGCCCCTGGTCCTCCATCACCTCGGTCCACACGTTGGCCTGCGCGCCGAGGACGTGCGCGGCCTCCTCGGGCGTCAACTCCGGTGGAACGGGCTCGAACCGATAGACGTCCTCCAGGGTGCGGACGTAGGCGATGGGGACCGGTTCGTCCGCGCCCGCGTCCTGCCGGTAGTCCAGGTACACCTGCTGCTCGGGGCACATGACGACGTCGTGGCCCGCGCGGGCGGCCGCGATGCCGGCCGCGTAGCCGCGCCAGGACGAGACCGCCGCGCCTTCGGCCAGCCCGCCCTCCAGGATCTCGTCCCAGCCGATGAGCCTGCGCCCGCGCGCGGTCAGCCACTTGTCGAAGTGCCCGATGAACCAGGACTGCAACTCGTCCTCGTCCGCGAGGCCGAGTTCCCCGATCCGGGTCTGGACGAGGGGCGACTCCCGCCACTGCTCCTTGGCGCATTCGTCGCCGCCGATGTGAATGAACTCGGAGGGGAACAGCTCCAGCAGTTCCTCGAACACGCCCTCGTAGAAGCGCAGGGTGTTGTCAGTGGGGGCGAGTACGTTCAGGGAGATGCCCCAGTTGTCCCAGACCGTGAGGGAGGACGTGTCGATGACGTCGGTGTTGCCGAGTTCCGGGTACGCGGCGATGGCGGCCTGCGAGTGTCCGGGCACGTCGATTTCGGGGACGACGGTGATATGCCGCTCGGCGGCGTAGGCGACGATCTCCCGGATGTCGTCCTGGGTGTAGAAGCCCCCGTGCGGCTTCTCCTCCCACAGCGGCGAGGCCCGGTGGCCGAATTTGGTACGCGCCCGCCATGAGCCCACCTCGGTGAGCCGGGGGTACCTCTTGATCTCGATCCGCCAGCCCTGGTCGTCCGTCAGGTGGAAGTGGAAGACGTTGAGTTTGTGCGCGGCCATGAGATCGAGGTAACGCAGGACTCCGTCCTTGGGCGTGAAGTGCCGGGCCACGTCGAGCATGAGGCCGCGCCAGCGGAACCGGGGAGCGTCGCCGATGGTGACCGGGGACACCTCCCAGGCGCGCTCGGAGGTGACGGGGGCCCGGCGGAAGGCGGCGGGGCCGAGCAGCTGACGGAAGGTCTGGGCGCCGTAGAACAGGCCCTCCCGGCCCGCCCCGTCGATGACGACGGCGTGCTCGTCCACGGTGAGGCGGTACGCCTCGGGGCTGCCGAGTTCGTCGGCGAGGGACGGCGTGATCCGCAGCAGGATGCGGAGTGCGCCGGAGGCGTGCGGATCCAGCGGCAGGCCGGTCGCCGCGCCGACCGTGGTGCGCAGCCAGCGGGCCACGCCCGCGGCGCCCGGGCCGGCCTCGATCTCGGTGTCCTCGTCGAGGACGAACGGCCGGCCGCCGGGGGCACCGACGCGCGACGGCGCCGGAATCAGTGAAGTCACGTCAGTCCTTAACCGCTCCGCCCAGCCCCGAGACCAGGCGTCGCTGTACGAGTACGAAGAACACCAGCACCGGAATCGTCATCACCGTCGACGCGGCCATGACCCCTCCCCAGTCCGGCTCGTCCGGCTTGAAGAAGACGAGCAGGGCCATGGGCAGAGTGGACTGCGAAGTGTCGCTGATGATGAACGACTTGGCGAAGAGGAAATCGTTCCAGGCCGAGATGAACGAGAACGCGCTCGTGGCCACCAGACCGGGAAGGACGAGCGGGAAGAGAATCTGCCACAGGAATCGCGAGCGGCTCGCCCCGTCGATGTACGCGGCCTCCTCCAATGCCTCCGGTACGCCCTTCACGAACCCCCTCAGCATCCAGATCGCGAAGGGCAGCGAGAAGGCGATGTGGGGCAGTACCAGCGAGCCCAGCGTGTTCAGCAGACCGAAGTCCCGCATCTGGAAGAACAAGGGGATCGTGAGGGCCTCCACGGGCACCATCTGGGCCACCAGAAACATGATCAGCAAGGTGGTCCGGAAGCGGAACCGGAATCGCGTCACCGCGGTCGCGGCGAGAAACGCGATCAGTGCCGAGACGATCACGACACTGCCCGCGACGACAAGGCTGTTGACGAAATACCGACCGAAATCCTGCTGCCCGAACACGCGCCGGAAGGAATCCAGCGAGGGCGCGAGCGTCCAGGGCCGGGGCTCGGTCGACTCGATCTCCCCGGCCGGTTTGAAGGCGCCGAGGACCATCCAGTAGAGGGGGAAGGCGACAACGACCGCGACGATCAGCGCCGAGGCCTCGGCTGCCGTGCGCCAGGGGTGCCGTAGCGGATTCAGCCGTGGACGATTCAGCCGTGGCGGATTCACAGGTCCTCCCCCTGACGGTGGAGCAGCCGCAGGTACACCAGCGTGACGGCGAGCAGGATCAGCAGCATCACGACGCCGATCGCGGAGCCGAGGCCGTACTGCGAGGAGGCGAACGCCTGCTGGTAGGCGTACACGTTCAGGACGAGGTTCTGGCCCGCGATGCCGCCGCCGTTCGTCATGACGTAGATCTGGGTGAAGACCTTGAAGTCCCAGATCACCGACTGGATGGTGACCACGGTCAGGATGGGCCGCAGCATCGGCGCGAGGACCGAGCGCCAGATCCGCCACTGCGAGGCCCCGTCCAGCGCGGCGGCCTCCAGCACCTCGGCCGGGACGGCCCTGATCCCGGCGTAGACCGTGACCATGACGAACGGGAAGGAGCACCAGACGACTTCGAGCAGGACGAGGAGGAAGGCGCTGAGCCGCCCGTACGTCCAGGAGTGGTCCCCGAGCCCCAGCAGCCGGTTCACCGGGCCGAAGTCGGGGTCGAAGAGGAACAGCCAGACCGTCGACCCGGTCACCGCCGGGGTCGCCCAGGCGCCGAGCGCGGCCAGCATCAGCGCCAGCCGCGGCACGGCACGCACGCGGGTGAGCAGCACGGCCAGCGCGCATCCGACGGCGAGCGTCGAGACGACACAGGCCGCCGCGAACAGCACGGTGGCGAGCAGGACCTGCCAGAACTGGGGGTCGGAGAAGAGCGCCGAGTAGTTCCCGAACCCCTGGAAGGTGGTCGGCTCACCGCCGCTGACCTGGGCCTGGGTGTAGCGGAAGAAGGAGATCAGGCCGAGTTGCCAGATGGGGTAGACGAGCAGCCCGCCGAGGACGAGGAGGGCGGGGGCGAGATAGAGCCAGGGGGTCCAGGTGGGGCGGTGGGTCACTGAGGTCACCCGGCGGAACCGAACGCGTCGTTCATCTTCGTGGCCGCTTCCTTCGAGGCCGCCGCCACGCTCTTCTTGCCGCTGATGACCTCCTGGAACATCGTCGGCAGCACCGACGAGGAGTCGATCTGCGACCACGCGGGGGACGCGGGCACGAACTTCGTCCCGGCCGCGAGGGTCCGCGCGAACGGCTTCACGTACGGCTGCTCCGCGGCGACCTGCTGCCGTACGTCCGGGAAGGTCGGCAGGAATCCCATCGCGTCGAACATCGCCGTCTGTGTCTTCTTCGACGTGAGCTGCTCCATCAGCTGAACGGCCATCGTCCGGTGCGAGGTGCTCTTGAGCACCCCGATGTTGTTGCCGCCGGCGAACGCGGGAGCGATCGACCCGGCGGAGACCCCGGGCAGCGGCACCACCGCGTACTCGCCCTTGACCTTCCCGGCCTCCACCGCCGTATGGCTGAAGTCGCCCCCGATCGCCATTGCGGCCTTGCCCGCCGCGAACGCGGTGATCGTGTCGTTGCCGCCCATTCCGGCGCACTTGGCGGCGGGGCAGTTGTCGTCGGTGAAGAGCGAGGTGTACTCCTTGATGCCCTTCTGCGCGGACCCGCCGGAGATCGCGGAGGCGTAGGAGCCGTCCTTGCCGGTGGCGAGTTCACCGCCGTTCGCCCAGATGAAGGGCATCGCGCCGTACGTGTAGGCGCCGCCGACGACAAGGCCGTACAACTCGGGCTTGGCGGCGCGGATCTTGCGGGCGGTCACCGCCAACTCGGTCATCGTCCTCGGTGCTTCGAGGCCGAGTTCCTTGAAGACGTCGGTCCGGTAGTAGAGGGCGCGGACGCCGACGTAGAACGGCGAGCCGTAGATCCTGCCGTCCACGGTGACCGAGGTCTTCGCGGTGGGGTCGGTGTCCTTGGCCTCGCTCCAGCCGGCGAACTCCTTGCTGACGTCGAGGAGTCCGCCGTCCTTCACATAGCCGGCGGTGTCGGTGTTGCCGTACTCCATCACGTCGGGCGCGGAGGACGGGTCGTTGAAGGCGGCCTTGACGCGCTGGGCCCGGGTCTCGACCGGGATGTACTCCACGTCGACATTGATGCCGCTGTGGGCCTTCTCGAAGGCGGCGACGACGGAGTCGACGACCTTCTGCTTCGGCTCGTTGCCGACCTCCTGGAAGAGCCAGACGCGCAGGGTGCCGGTCTTCTCGTCCTTGTCGGAGGAGGAGTTGGAGGAGGTCTGGGGCGCGCAGGCGGTGACGACCAGGGCGGTCAGGAGCAGAGCGGGGATGCGGGGGGAGAGGTTCATGGAGTGATTCCTCCGGAGCATGCGTTGCAACATATGCAATGGCAATTTCGCTCAACGCAACGGAGGTTATGGCTTGCATGAACACGCCCACAAGAGGTCTCAACCAATCCGTGACACGCGAGAGGCCCCCGGGGCGCACGAAACGCGCCTCGGGGGCCTCGCGAAGCTCAGCCGGTCGGCAGTCCTACTTGTCGCCGTCCTTGTCGTCGTCCCCGGAACCCATGGACTCGTAGATCTCCTTGCACATGGGACACACGGGGTACTTCTTGGGATCGCGGCCGGGCACCCACACCTTGCCGCACAGCGCCACGACGGGTGTGCCGTCGAGGGCGCTCGCCATGATCTTGTCCTTCTGGACGTAATGGGCGAAGCGCTCGTGGTCGCCGTCGCCGTGGGAAGTCTGCGGCGTGGGCTCGACGAGGGTCCCCGTACCAGTCCCGCGCTCGGGCTCGAGAGTGCTCATACGGCCAAGGGTACTGAAGCTCACATGGATCAGTTCAGCGAAGGGTCGTCCGGATACGTGGCCACCATCGCGAGCTCGTTGCGCTGGCGGCGCAGGACCTCGCGCCACAGTCTCTCCGGGGCCGGGGAGGACACGTCGCCCGGTTCCGACTCCACGACGTACCAGGCGCCCTCCACCAGCTCGTCCTCCAGCTGACCGGGGCCCCAGCCGGCGTAACCGGCGAAGATGCGCAGGCTGCCGAGCGCCGAGGCGAGCAGCTCCGGCGGGGCCTCCAGGTCGACCAGTCCGATCGCGCCGTGCACTCTGCGCCAGCCCAGTGGGGCCCCGTCGACGGCCCCGCCCCCGGGGATGACGGCGACCCCCAGCGCCGAGTCCAGGGAGACCGGGCCGCCCTGGAAGACGACGCCCGGTTCGCCCGTGAGGTCGGCCCAGCCCTCCAGGATGTCGCCGACGTCCACCGGGGTGGGCCGGTTGAGGACCACGCCGAGGGAGCCCTCCTCGTCGTGGTCGAGAAGGAGCACCACCGCTCGGTCGAAGTTCGGGTCCGCCAGGGCGGGCGTTGCCACGAGCAACCGCCCTGTGAGCGAGGACACCTCGGTCATGCCAGACATGATCCCGCATCTTCCCTCCGCGTGGGGAGGCAATGCCGCTACGGCAGTGGATGCAGCTCAGAGCGCAACGATGCGCCCCACGCGCACGCCCGGCGCCGGTGACCCCATGTGCCCGACAGGGGACGGCACGTGTTGTGACACAGCTATGACGTGACTGAGCGGCACTTGGGCTTACAGAAGGGGGGTAGGCGGCGATTACCCTTGTCCCTTCCGGCCCCTGCCCGACTCATCGGAACGCGAGATACATGACCGTCAACGGCTCTGACGACGTACTGCTTGTCCACGGCGGAACCCCGCTGGAGGGCGAGATCCGTGTCCGCGGTGCGAAGAACCTCGTACCGAAGGCCATGGTCGCCGCCCTTCTGGGCAGCGAGCCGAGTCGACTGCGCAACGTTCCGGACATCCGTGACGTGCGCGTCGTACGCGGTCTGCTGCAATTGCACGGGGTGACGGTCCGTCCGGGTGAGGAACCGGGCGAGCTGGTGATGGACCCGACGCATGTCGAGAGCGCCAACGTCGCTGACATCGATGCCCACGCGGGTTCCTCGCGGATCCCGATCCTCCTGTGCGGTCCCCTGCTGCACCGCCTGGGACACGCCTTCATCCCGGGTCTCGGCGGCTGCGACATCGGCGGCCGGCCCATCGACTTCCACTTCGAGGTGCTGCGGCAGTTCGGCGCGACGATCGAGAAGCGCGCGGACGGGCAGTTCCTGGAGGCGCCGCGGCGGCTTCGGGGCACGAAGATCACGCTGCCGTACCCGTCCGTCGGCGCGACCGAGCAGGTCCTGCTGACGGCCGTCCTCGCCGAAGGTGTCACCGAGCTCTCCAACGCCGCGGTCGAGCCGGAGATCGAGGACCTGATCTGCGTCCTGCAGAAGATGGGCGCCATCATCGCGATGGACACCGACCGGACCATCCGCGTCACGGGCGTGGACCGGCTCGGCGGCTACAACCACCGCGCCCTGCCGGACCGCCTGGAGGCCGCCTCCTGGGCGTCCGCCGCGCTGGCGACCGAGGGCAACATTTACGTCCACGGCGCCCAGCAGCGCTCGATGATGACGTTCCTGAACACCTACCGGAAGGTGGGCGGTGCCTTCGAGATCGACGACCAGGGCATCCGGTTCTGGCACCCCGGCGGCCAGTTGAAGTCCATCGCGCTCGAGACGGACGTGCACCCGGGCTTCCAGACGGACTGGCAGCAGCCGCTGGTGGTCGCCCTCACCCAGGCCACCGGCCTGTCGATCATCCACGAGACGGTGTACGAGTCCCGCCTGGGCTTCACCTCCGCGCTCAACCAGATGGGTGCTCACATCCAGCTCTACCGCGAGTGCCTGGGCGGCTCGAACTGCCGCTTCGGCCAGCGCAACTTCCTGCACTCGGCGGTCGTCTCGGGACCCACCAAGCTCCAGGGCGCCGACCTGGTCATCCCCGACCTCCGCGGCGGCTTCTCGTACCTGATCGCGGCGCTGGCGGCCCAGGGCACGTCCCGGGTCCACGGCATCGACCTCATCAACCGCGGCTACGAGAACTTCATGGAGAAGCTCGTCGAGCTGGGCGCGAAGGTGGAGCTGCCGGGCAAGGCACTCGGCTGACAGTTCCCGCACACGACGATGGGGCGGCCACCCGGTTCCGGGTGGCCGCCCCATTGACGTTACTGAGACGTGTACGTCGTCCCGAGACGTACCGTCGGACCTACTTGCCCTTGGCGGCTTCCTTGAGCTTGCTGCCCGCCGAAACCTTGACGCTGTAGCCGGCCGGGATCTGGATCGGGTCACCGGTCTGCGGGTTGCGCGCGGTGCGAGCGGCACGGTGCGTGCGCTCGAAGGTCAGGAAGCCGGGGATGGTGACCTTCTCGTCGCCCTTGGCGACGATCTCGCCGACGGTCTCGGCGAACGCGGCCAGAACGGCGTCGGCGTCCTTGCGGGTCACCTCGGCGCGGTCGGCCAGCGCGGCCACCAGCTCACTGCGGTTCATGTTGTTACTCCCGTGTTCTTCTTGCCGTTGGGGTGTGCCACGCGGCGGGGCCGCACACGAGGCACAGCGAAGCCGATGCGCTCGCGCCCAGGGACGCATCCTGCCCCTACCTGCTGCGGGAAAGCCAATCCGGCACCCGTAGGACTCGTACGACCACCCTAGGGGGTCACACGAACAGAGGCCTGGGCGTGGCGCCACCCTAGAGGGTGCCGTGAAGCGCCCGGTTCCGCGACGCGCCGGGCCGGAGGACCGCCGTGGCAATCCTCACAGCCGAACAAACATACGACGTCCACTGTAGACGCCGAACCGGAGCCGTGGACGGGGGCCCTACGCCGTCGCGCCCGCGGCCTTCGCCGCGTCCCGCACCGCACCCGCCACCGCGCCCGCGACCTTGTCGTTGAAGACGCTCGGGATGATGTAGTTCGGGTTCAGCTCGTCCTCGGTGACGACGTCCGCCAGAGCCTTCGCGGCCGCGAGCATCATCTCCGTGTTGACCGTGCGGGACTGGGCGTCCAGCAGACCGCGGAAGACACCCGGGAAGACCAGCACGTTGTTGATCTGGTTCGGGAAGTCGGACCGCCCGGTGGCCACGACGGCCGCCGTCTGACGGGCGATCGCCGGGTCGACCTCGGGGTCGGGATTCGCAAGCGCGAACACGATCGCGTCCTCGGCCATGGCGGCCACGTCGGTGCCGTCCAGGACGTTGGGAGCCGAGACACCGATGAAGACGTCGGCGCCGCGGACGGCCTCCTTCAGGGTCCCGGTCAGGTTCTCGGGGTTGGTGTTGTCGGCGATCCAGCGCAGCGCCGAGCCCTGGGCGGCGTCGACGAGGTCCTCGCGGCCGGCGTGCACGACGCCGTGGATGTCGGCGACGACGGCGTTCTTGACGCCCGCGGCGATCAGCAGCTTCAGGATGGCCGTACCGGCCGCGCCGGCACCGGACATGACGACCCGGATGTTCTCAATGGCCTTGCCAGCCACGCGAAGTGCGTTCGTCAGGGCGGCGAGGACGACGATCGCGGTGCCGTGCTGGTCGTCGTGGAAGACGGGGATGTCGAGGGCCTCGCGCAGCCGGGCCTCGATCTCGAAGCAGCGCGGCGCGGAGATGTCCTCGAGGTTGATGCCGGCGAACCCGGGGGCGATCGCCTTGACGATCTCGACGATCGCGTCGGTGTCCTGGGTGTCCAGGCACAGCGGCCAGGCGTCGATGCCGGCGAAGCGCTTGAAGAGGGCCGCCTTGCCCTCCATGACCGGGAGGGCGGCCTTGGGGCCGATGTTGCCCAGGCCCAGCACGGCCGAGCCGTCCGTCACGACCGCAACGGAGTTGCGCTTGATGGTGAGGCGGCGCGCGTCCTCGGGGTTCTCGGCGATCGCCATGCACACGCGGGCCACACCCGGCGTGTAGATCATCGAGAGGTCGTCACGGTTGCGGATGGGGTGCTTCGACGCCATCTCGATCTTGCCGCCGAGGTGCATCAGGAAGGTTCGGTCGGAGACCTTGCCGAGCGTGACGCCCTCGATGCCGCGCAGCTGCTGGACGATCTCGTCGGCGTGCGCGGTGGAGGACGCGGCGATGGTGACGTCGATACGGAGCTTCTCGTGGCCGGACGCGGTCACGTCGAGGCCGGTCACCGAGCCTCCGTGGGACTCTACGGCCGTGGTGATCTGGGAGACCGCGGTTCCGCTCGCGGGCACCTCCAGCCGGACCGTAATCGAGTAGGAGACGCTGGGCGCCGTTGCCATGGCCGACTTCCTCTGCTTTCACCTCTGGTGCTGATGCCGTCCGATGGTCGCACCTACTGATGAGTAGGCGTTAGCCGCACTGGATTGCGGACTTTTTGTTCACGGAGCGGTTCATGCGAAAGAGGCCCACATCACATGGATGTGGGCCTCTCACCAGGTCAATGACACCGACCCGCCATGCTCGCCTCGCGGCAAGTGGTCGCTCGTGGCGACGAAGGTTGGGCCCGGGGGCTTGGATCGGGCCGGTGTCACGTCCAGGCTAACAAACGGATCCCGAAAGACCATTCCCGTGCGGAGAGTTCAATCTCTCAGCAGATCCGGCACGCCCTCCCCGTCCGACTGGTCCCGGTCCGCCGAGACGACCGTGAGCTGCTGGGTGGCCCGGGTCAGGGCGACGTAGAGCACCCGCAGTCCGGCCGGCGACTCGTCGGCGATCTCGGCCGGGGAGACGACGACCGTCGCGTCGTACTCCAGTCCCTTGGCCTCCAGGCTGCCGAGCGCGACCACCCGGTCGCCGAGTCCGGTGAGCCAGCGGGCCGCCTCCTCGCGCCGGTTCATGGCGACGACGACGCCGACCGTGCCGTCGACGAGGCCGAGGAGCCGGGCGGCCTCCTCGCGGACGGTCTCGCCGAGCGACTTGCGTACGACGGTGAAGCGGGGCTCGACGCCCGTGGACCGTACGGCCGAGGGGGACGTGGCGCCGGGCATGGCCAGCGCCAGCACCTTCGCCGCGAGCTCGGCGATCTCGGAGGGGTTGCGGTAGTTCACCGTCAGCTCGAAGCGGCGGCGGGGCCGGGAGCCCAGGGCCTCGTCGCGGGCCTCGGCGGCCTCGTCGGGGTCGGACCAGGAGGACTGGGCGGGGTCTCCCACGACCGTCCAGGTGGCGTGCCGGCCGCGGCGGCCGACCATGCGCCACTGCATGGGCGTGAGGTCCTGGGCCTCGTCGACGATGACATGGGCGTACTCGACCCGCTCCTGGGCGAGCCGCTCGGCCCGCTCGCGCTGCGACTCCTCGCGGACCGGCATCAGCTCCTCCAGGCCGGTGAGCTGGTCGAGCGGGTCCAGTTCGCGCCTCTTGCGCGGGCGGGCTGGGGCGCCGAGGACCGCCTGGAGCTCGTCGAGCATGGCGATGTCGTGCACGGTCAGGCCGTCCCGCCTGAGCGAGCGGGCGACCCTGCGGACCTCGCCGGGGTTGAGGATCCGGCGGGCCCAGCGCCCCAGGCGACGCTCGTCGGCCATGGCGGCGAGAACGGTCTTCGGGGTGAGCTCGGGCCACCATGCGTCGAGGAACTCGATGAAGCCGTCCTCGGAGGTGATGTCCTCGTCGAACGACGACCGCAGCTCGGCGGCGAGCTCCGGATCGGTGTGCCGGCCCCCCGCCCCGGACCGCGCCCACAGCGCGTCCAGGAGCAGCTTGCGGGCCCGGGGCCGCAGCAGGTTCACCGGCGCGGTGCCGCTGAGGGCGTTGCGGCGGATGCGTTCCAGCTCGTCCGCCTCCAGTTCGAGCCGCCGCCCGAAGGCGACGACGCGCAGGCGGGTGGGGGGTCCGGACGGGGGCTGCGGGGATACGGCGGTGGCGGTGCCGTTCCCGTCTCCGGTACCGCCGTCGGAGGCATCGAAGTCCCCGAAGGCGAGTTGCCCGGAGTCGGGCCGGCCGGGGGCCCTGCCGGCACCGCGGGCCCTGGCGGAACCACCCGGGCCGGCCTCCGTACCCCCGGCGCCCAGTTCCAGCACTCCCCGTGCCGCCTTCCGCAGCACCTTCAGCATCCGGTACGAGCCCTTGGCGCGGGCCACCGCCGGGGAGTCGTACAGGGTGGCCTCGACGCCGTCGACCAGGGAGCCGATCGCCCGGATGGCGACCTGGCCCTCCTCACCGAGGGACGGCAGGACGCCCTCGGTGTAGGCGACCAGCAGGGGGGTGGGCGAGACGATGAGGATGCCGCCCGAGTACCGGCGGCGGTCCTGGTAGAGGAGGTACGCGGCGCGGTGCAGGGCCACGGCGGTCTTGCCGGTGCCGGGCCCGCCCTCGACGTAGGTCACGGACGCGGCGGGGGCGCGGATGACCAGGTCCTGCTCGGCCTGAATGGAGGCGACGATGTCCCGCATGGTGTGGCTGCGGGCCTGGCCGAGCGCGGCCATCAGGGCACCGTCGCCGATGACGGGCAGCTCGTGGCCGTCGAGGAAGGCCTTGAGCTCGGGGCGCATGAGGTCGTCCTCGACGCCGAGGACCCTGCGGCCCTTGGAACGGATGACCCGGCGTCGTACGACACGCCCGGGATCCACCGGAGTGGACCTGTAGAAGGGCGCTGCGGCCGGGGCCCGCCAGTCGATGACGAGCGGTGCGTACTCGGAGTCCAGGACCCCGATCCGGCCGATGTGCAGGGTCTCCGCGATGTCGGCGGTGCTGTCCTCGCGGACAGCGCCCTCGGCGGGCTCCACGGCGGTGTAGGCGCCGTCGGGCCCCTTCTTGCCGTCCTTGCCGGGGAGCAGGTCGATCCGGCCGAACAGGAAGTCCTCGAACTCGTTGTTGAGCCGGTTGAGGTGGACGCCGGCCCGGAAGACCTGGGCGTCCCGTTCGGCGAGCGCGCCGGGCGTGCCGACCTGGCCACGCTTGGCCGCGTCGTTCATCAGGAACTCCGCCTCGTGGATCTTCTCCTCAAGGCGCCGGTAGACCCGGTCCAGATGTTCCTGTTCTCCGCTGATCTCACGGTCCCGGACGGAGTCCTGAACCGAGCCGACCGCAGATGGTTGAGCCTGAGCGGCCACCGGGCCCCCTTCTGACGTGCTGGGCAGCCGTCAACCGTACGCGAAGGGGGCCCCGGCGGGAAGTTACGCGGCGACCTGGACGAGCTTGTTGCCGTCGGAGTCCACGACCTCGAAGTGGTCGATGTCGTTCTGGGCCGGGGCGACCGCGCCGCCGATGTAGAGCGGCTGCTTGGATTCCGCGGTCTTGCCGTTGGGAATGCCGTAGCCCCACTTGCCGACGGACCAGGTCGAGGCCGTCCAGCGCTCGCCGTTGGTGCCGACCGCGATCAGGGAGCACTTGAGCGGTCCCTTGACGCCCTTGAGCTCCAGACCCAGCGAGGTGCCCCAGTTCTTCTCCTGCATGGCGACGGTCGCGCTGACCCCGGTGGAGGAGTCGGTCGCGGACACCTTGTCGCTCATGGACTCGAAGAGTTCCTTGGGGGTGGCCGCGAGGACCTGCCCCTGCTTGGGCCCGCCGCCCGAGTCACCGCCGCTCGCCGCCATCGCGACGAACGGACCGCCGATGATCAGCGCGGCCGCGGCCGCGACCATGTAGAAACTGCGGCGCCGCTTCTGCGCACGGCGCTCGGCGACCTCGTCCACGAGCTTGTTCACGATCCGCGGACTGGGCTTGGCGGACAGCGACTCCCCGATCGCGGGGGTGCCGGAGCCCGGCAGGTCCGCGAGGGCGGCGAGCATCGGCTCCATGCCGGCGAGCTCGTCGAGCTGTTGCGCGCACCATTCGCAGGTCGCGAGATGGGCCTCGAAGGCGGTCGCCTCGGCGTCGTCGAGGATCCCGAGGGCGTAGGCGCCGACGGTCTCGTGCTCGTTCGGCACCGGAGATCCCATCATGGAGCCAGACATACCCGAACCACCTGTGCCGAATCCCTGGTTACCCCCGTAAACACCCATCACGCTGTCACCCCCCGCTCCTCCAGTGCGAGCTTCATCGACCGCAGGGCGTAGAAGACCCGCGAGCGGACGGTTCCGCTGGGGATGCCCAGTGTCTCGGCCGCCTCGTTGACGGTACGCCCCTTGAAGTACGTCTCGACCAGGACCTCCCGGTGGGCGGGGGTCAGGTCGTCCAACGCGTCCGACAGCGTCATCAACCACAGCGCCTTGTCGATCTCGTCCTCCGCGGGGATGACCTCCAGCGGCGACGGATCGACCTCCTGCGGCCGGGCCTGCCGGCTGCGGTGGCCGTCGATGACGATGCGCCGGGCGACCGTCACCAGCCAGGGGCGTACCGATCCGGTCGCTCGATTGAGCTGTCCGGCGTTCTTCCAGGCACGGATGAGCGTCTCCTGCACCACGTCCTCGGCTCTTTGGCGGTCACCCGCGACCAACCGGAGGACATACGCAAGGAGAGGCCCGGCGTGCTCCCTGTAAAGGGCACGCATCAGCTCCTCATCAGGTTCCGAGGGCTGGGACATGCGATGTCGGGCCCTCGATCCACGTTCATTGGCCACGACGGAATCCTTGCGCACGCCCACCTCCGATGTCCGGGGGTTCCCCCAGTCGGTCGCTCGACGAGGGGTACGGACGTGGGGTGCCGAGTGTTCAAAGTGCGACGACAGTTTTCTTCTGAGTGACGTGACGAGACAGGACATGCATGCACATTCCCGCCGCGCGATCTTCACATTTCCGCCACATGAGCGCGATCACGACTACGACCCGTGAGGTTGACCGGGTAAACGAGATGTAATCGAAATCACTTCGACAACCACTCCGCAGAAGGGACATAACGACCAGTCAGGTGCGCGAGAGTGCCGCACGCCGACGATGCCGGGCCACCCTTTCCCGGTTCCCGCAGACCTCACTGGAGCACCAGCGCCTCCTGCGTCCCCGTGATGTATCCAGGTACACGATGGGGCAGTTGTCCCCTTCGCACTCTCTGATCCCGGCCCGCGCGACCGGGTCCGTCAGCAGCTCCACGGCGTCCCTCGCGATGGCTCCGAGCAGGGCCGCGCAGCCGGGCGGACCGACCAATTCGCGCACCAGGGCGCCCTCCTGGTCCGGTACCGCGCGCGGGGCGGGTGGCGCGGCGCGGGCGGCGACGTTGACGTGGGCGAGCGCGAGGCCGTTGCCGGGGGCGCCCCGCACCAGCTGCCCGATACATCCCCGCAGTTCGCGGAAGCCGACCAGCCAGGAGAGATCCGCGTGGGTCAGGTCCGTCCCCTGCGGCACCAGTCCCGAACCGACGATCCAGGCGCCGAGCACCTCCGTCGAGTCGAGGCGTTCCTCGGGGTGGGTGGTCGCGAGGAGGTCGAGACAGATCCGTCCGGCGTCGAACCGCAGCTCGTACGCGACCGTGGCCGTACCCAGTGCCATGTGCCTGTCACCGCCTAGGGGTGCCCCGGTGGGAAGGGGTCGGTGAGGTGCTTCGAGGCTGTGGGGCTGTTCCGGGGCTCCCTCTAACAGTGCCCTCCCGCCCTCGCCGCCGGAACCCCTCGGACCGGGAGCGGTGGCTGGACGCGTACGTATGCGACAGCGCGTCTCGGCCATGTCGGCCCGGTGGACGGGGCCCTTGACTGGAGCCATGACGACTGGAGCCAGGACACAGAACAGCAGGAGCAGCGGATTCGTCCTCGGCGCGGCCACGATCGCCACGGGCCTGATCGCCGGGGCCTTCTACGTCTTCGCGTGCGCCGTGATGCCGGCCCTGGCCCGCAGCGACGACCGCGTCTACGTCGAGGTCATGCGCGACATCAACGAGGTCATCCAGAACCCGGTGTTCTTCCTCGGCTTCCTGGGCGCCCCGCTGCTCACGGCGGTGGCGGCCTGGCAGGCGCGGGGCCGGGGGTACCGAGGGTGGGTGTGGGCGGCCCTGGTGGCCTCCGCCCTGGCGTTCCTGGTCACCGTCGCCTTCAACGTCCCCCTCAACGACGCCCTCGCGCGGAGCGGCGACCCCGGCGCCCTGCGCGAGGAGTTCGAGGACCCGTGGGTGGCGTGGAACGTCGTACGGGCGGTGTTGCTGACGGTGACGCTGGGGCTCCTGGTGAAGGCCACGGGCAGTCGTGCCACCGGGCGCGACCAGCCGGACGTCGGAGGACTCGACTAGCTGAACGTCGGAGCTCGACTAGCTGGACCTGGGAGTACTCGACTATTTAGGCGTCGGAGTACTTCGCGTCGGCCGCCGGGTCAAGGGCGAGCCGGTACCCCCGTTTGACCACCGTCTGGATCAGCTTCGGCGCCCCCAGGGCCGTACGGAGGCGGGCCATCGCCGTCTCCACGGCGTGTTCGTCGCGGCCCGCGCCCGGCAGTGCCCGCAGGAGCTCCGCCCGGGACACCACCCACCCGGGCCGCCGTGACAGCGCCCGCAGCAACGACATCCCCGCGGGCGGCACCGGCCGCAGCACCCCGTCGACCAGCACCGCGTGCCCCCGGATCTCCACCCGGTGGCCGGCGATGGGCAGCGACCGGGCCCGCCCGGGAAGCTCCTGGCACAGCAACTGCACGAGGGGACCGAGCCGGAACCGCTCGGGCGAGACCGTCTCCACCCCCCGCGCCTGCAACGGCACCGCGGTCACCGGCCCGACACAGGCCGGCAGCACGTCGTGGTTGAGCGCGGCGAGCAGCTCCGGCAGCAGGCTCCGGTCCTCGGCCCGGGACAGCAGCGAGGCCGCGGCCGGCGCGCTCGTGAAGGTCAGCGCGTCCAGCCCCCGCGAGACGGCCGCGTCCAGCAGCCGGTCCACCGGCCCGATGTCCTCCGGCGGCATCCACCGGTACACCGGTACCCCGACGACCTCCGCGCCCCCGGCCCGCAGCGCCTCCACGAACCCGGGCAACGGCTCACCGTGCAACTGGATGGCGATACGGCGGCCCTCGACGCCCTCCTCCAGCAGCCGGTCGAGCACCTCGGCCATGGACTCGGACGACGGCGACCAGTCCTCCGTCAGCCCGGCCGCCCGGATGGACCCCTTGACCTTGGGTCCGCGCGCGAGCAGTTCCACCTCGCGCAGCCGGTCGAGAAGCGTCTCACCGAGCCCCCAGCCCTCGGCGGCCTCGACCCACCCCCGGAAACCGATCGCCGTGGTGGCCACCACGACGTCCGGCGCCTGGTCGATCAGGTCCTTCGTCGCCGCCAGCAGCTCGCTGTCGTCGGAGAGGGGCACGATCCGCAGGGCGGGCGCGTGCAGGACCGCGGCCCCGCGACGCTGGAGCAGCGCACCGAGTTCGTCTGCCCGGCGCGCGGCCGTGACTCCCACGGTGAACCCCGCGAGGGGGCCGTGTTGCTCTGCTGCCTGCTGTTCCTCGTACATGGCTCTCGTCCCGCAGTCTGTCGTCAGTCTGTCCTCTGACCTACATGCCGACCGAGCCTGTCAACGGCTCGTGACAGGCTCGGTTCCGGTTCATGTCGCCGGTGTTACGTCACACCTCGGCGTAGCTGAGCTGCGGCTTCGCCTCTGGGGCGGTCGAGGCCTGGCCCTGGGCGGCCGTACGCCGAAGGTATACGGCCCAGGTGACCCCGAAGCAGGCCGCGTAGAAGGCGAGGAAGGCGACGAACGCTCCGGTTCCGGAGCCGTAGGAGAGGAAGGACTGGCGGAAGGCGAGGTTGATACCGACGCCGCCGAGCGCGCCCACCGCGCCGATGAGCCCCATGGAGGCACCGGAGAGGCGACGCCCGTAGGCGGCGGCCGCCTCGCCCTCCAGCCCCTTGGCGAGGGCCTTCGTGTGGAAGATGCCGGGGATCATCTTGAACGTCGAGCCGTTGCCGAGGCCGCTGAGGACGAAGAGCACCACGAACGCGACGGTGAACAGTCCGAGCGACTTCTGCATGCTGGCGGCGATCAGGACCGCGGTCGCCGCGCCCATGCCGACGTAGTTCCACAGCGTGATCTTCGCGCCGCCGTACTTGTCGGCCAGCGCGCCGCCCACCGGACGGATCAGCGAGCCGAGCAGCGGGCCGATGAAGGTGACGTACGCGGCCTCCAGCGGGGTCCGGCCGAACTGGTTCTGCAGCACCTGCCCGAAGGCGAAGCTGTAGCCGATGAACGAGCCGAACGTGCCGATGTAGAGGAAGGACATGATCCAGGTGTGGCCGTCACGCGCGGCGTCCTTGGCGGCGCCGGTGTCGTTCTTCACGTTCTCGATGTTGTCCATGAAGAGCGCGGAGAGGATGGCGGCGACGAGGATCAGCGGGATGTAGATCCCGAGCAGCACCCGGGGTCCGCCGCTGGCGCCGATGATCGCGAGGGCGATCAGCTGGATGACCGGGACGCCGATGTTGCCGCCGCCGGCGTTGAGCCCGAGGGCCCAGCCCTTCTTGCGGAGGGGGAAGAACGCGTTGATGTTGGTCATGGACGAGGCGAAGTTGCCGCCGCCGATACCGGCCAGCAGACCGACCAGCAGGAAGGTGTCGAACGAGGTCCCCGGCTTCATCACGGCGAACGCGGCGACGGTGGGGACGAGGAGCAGACTGGCCGAGATGATCGTCCAGTTCCGGCCGCCGAAGATCGCGACGGCGAAGGTGTAGGGGACCCGGACGACGGCACCGACGAGCGTGACCATCGACGTGAGCAGGAACTTGTCGGCGGGGGTCAGCCCGTACTCCGGTCCCATGAAGAGCACGAGCACGGACCACATGGTCCAGATCGAGAACCCGATGTGCTCGGAGAGAACGGAGAAGAGCAGGTTCCGCTTGGCGACCTTCTCGCCGGTCTCCTTCCAGAAGGTCTCGTCCTCCGGATCCCACTGCTGGATCCAGCGACCGCCCCTGCTCGGGGGTGCGGGGGCTGTACTAGGGGCTGTCATGACGCCTCCACGGTGCGACGGGGCTCGGTCCTGCTTCGAGTGGCTGACCCCGAAGGTAGGGACGCGGCGTTTCCTGTCTGTGGCACCGGGTGACCGGAAGGGAACGTTGCTCTCACCCTCGCGGGGGGCGGGATGAGAGGTCGTGGGGGCTTTGTGTTACGGAAAGCTCCGCGCCGGGGGGCCGTGGTGTGAGGGCGGGGTGACCGGCCTCAGTCGTCGGTGTCCTCCGGGTCGTCGTAGTCCTCGAGGATCCGCAGCCCGAGGTCGGACTCCCTGTCGAGGGCCCATTGCCGCAGCTCGGCGATCTCGTCGGGGCTGAGTCCATACGCCGCGAACTCCTCGTCACTGACCCATACGACGCTCTCCAGGCGGTCGCGCAGCTCGACGAGGTCGAACTCACTCTCGTCCCGTGCGCCCAGCTGCTCCAGCTCGATCACGGAGTAGTACCGGCAGGTCGCGTGGACGTCGATCACGTCTCGCGGCAGACCGCGATCGCCGAGGGCGCGTACCTTCATGACCACCAGGTCCTCGAGATCGACCACGGGGCCGACGTCCATGACGACCGGCTGACGAGCCAAGGCCTCCTTGAGGAGGTCGACTTCACAGGCTTCTCGGCTGTCCGGATCCGATACAAGGAGCCGAGCCTTGAGCGGCCGGACATCGACCACGGCGAACGTCCAGCCCTTCCCCCGCAGGCCGTCCGCGAGGCGCGGGACGATGTCGGTCATCGACGCAAGGTGTCGAGTCGCGAAGTCCAGAACCTGACTGGGACGAGCGCCCAGGCCGTGAGCCTGTACGGCGTACCCGCCGGCGAGGGCGAGCTCGTAGTCCTCGCCCTCGTCCAGGGCATCCGCCAGCAGTCGGCGATGCAGCGGGGGCAGCTTCATACCGAGCCGGAGCGGCGGAGCTCGGGAAAGGCTTCCTCCCACGTGTCGCGCACGCCACGCCCCAGCATCTTGCGCAGGATGGGCCAGTGGCGGACGAGGTGCCCCTGATCGAGGTAACGCACGAAGTCTTCCGTCGATCCGTTGTTGAGGACGATCCGGTACATGCCGAGCAGCAGCTTCACGTCACCGAGATCGAAGATCCGCAGCCCGGACCATGCGAGCTGCAGGGGAAGCTCAACGGATCCGCTCTCCGGTCCAGCCAGCTCGTCGAGCGTCACCGGAAGCCGCTCCGTCCCATAGCCCCAGCGGGAGGTCGCGCTGCTGCTTCCGTCTGCGTACTCGGCCACGACAGCAGTATGCCGGGCTAGTACGACAGCCGCGGCTGGACTGCTCAACGCTTCCCACCGCAGGGGTTACCCCGGCCCACCTCGAACCACAACAGCTTCCCCGCGCCTCGGTCGAGAAGCCCGTCCCCGAGCGACCAGCCTCCCCAGGAGTCGGCCAGCTCCTGGACGAGGAGCAGCCCGCGTCCACTGACAGCCCCCATCGGGGCGGGCGGGACGCGGTCGCCCGGAGGTCGGGCGAAGGGAGCGGGGATGTGGGGGTGGCTGTCCCAAACCCCTACGCGGAGCCGCCCTTCCCCCAAGGCCGTCAACCGGAGCGAGGCAGGCCCCTTGGCGTGCCGGTAGGCGTTGGTGACGAGCTCGGACGTCAACAGCTCCACGACGTCCAGGACTTCGGCCATACCGTGCCCCTTCAGCGCGGCCCGCACGGTCGTACGTGCGACACGTGCGGCTCTCGGGTCATGCGGCAGGCGAAGGGCGTACACCCAGGTGTCGGGCAGGGCTACGGTGACCATCGGATACCTCCGGCAGGAGAGAAGGAGACCTTTGAGGACTCGCTCAACGGCCGCGCCGGGCGGTGGCTGTGCCTGGGTGGGTGCGCTTCCGGCTTATGGGCGGGGGGAGTTGGGCGGTACGTGACCACCGTAGAGCAGATGGTTAGATGCATCTAACTAAACTCATTGGAAGCATCTACTCTTCACTCGTGTGAGGTACCGAGCCGCCGCGACGCGGTCTGGAAGGAGACGCCGTGCCGCCCACTAGCAGCCCCACTCTCAGGCAGCGGAGGCTGGGCGCGGAGCTGCGCAAACTTCGCGAGCGAGCGGGGCTCACCGCGACCGGCGCCGCCGAACAGCTGGGCGTCAACCAGGCGCGCGTCAGCATGATCGAGACCGGCCGCACACCGATCAGCGCCGAGCGAGTGCGAACCATGGCCCATGCCTACGACTGCTTCGATGAGCGCCTCATCGAGGCTCTCGCGGCGATGACCGGCCGGCGAACACGCGGCTGGTGGGAGGAGTATCGCGACCACGTTCCGGTGGCCCTGGTCGACCTGGCGGAGTTGGAGCACCACGCCGCCGCACTACGTGTGGCGCTCATGCTCCACATCCCGGCACTGCTCCAGACGACAGACCACGCGCGGGCCCTCTTCCAGGCGGTGGTGCCACCCATGCGGCAGTACGAGATGGAGCACCGCCTCACCCACCGCCTCAAACGACAGGGCGTGCTGCACAGGCGGGAGCCGCCTCCGTACACGGCGATCATTCACGAGGCTGCGCTCCGCATGGGTTTCGGCGGCCCCGTCGTGGCCCGCGGCCAGCTCAAGCACCTGGCCGACATGAGCGAACTACCGCACGTCGAGCTGCGCGTGATCCCGTTCGGGGCGGCCCACTTCCCCACCACGGGTCAGTCCTTCGATTACGTCGAGGGCCCCGTCCCTCAACTCGACACGGTCCAGTTGGACTCGCACCACGGAGCCTGCGAGTTCCTGGACGCGGAGGCGCAGTTGAGCAAGTACCGAGCCGTGCTGGACGGCATGGAATCCTGCGCGCTCCCGTCCACCACCTCACGCGACTTCATCCACCACCTCATCCACGATCTGTGAGGGACGAATCATGCAGCCCACGCACTGGCGTAAGTCCAGCTACAGCGGCGACGGCTCGAACTGCGTGGAGATAGCCGCGACCAAAACCGTCATCCACGTCCGCGACTCAAAGAACGCGGAAGGCCCTCAGCTCGCCTTCCAGCCGTCCGCCTGGAGTCTCTTCATTTTCCATGCGACAGCAGACAGGCACCCCCACCCACCCCTGGCAGGCTAGCCAAGCCGGGGAGAAAAGGCGCCTAGAACGTCCGCACCTGGCTCAACCGGCTAAACTCACCTGCCAAATTTCGCGCGCGGCATTGATACGGGCCGCGACCAGCCCCACTGCTGCGCCATTGGATCGTGCTGTTCCAAGGTGTTCTCTTCGCCGAGGAGATACCGCCCGCGACGTCAGGACCTTCCTCGACGAGCTCCGCGTGACCTGCCAGTGCTGTGCTCAAGAACGAGACGTGAAAAGGTTGCGCTGCTGCACCACCGGCCAGTGCTGTGATAAGCAGCTGTCACCCCTGACCGTGACGTACGTCCACGCAGTCCTCAAGCCCGCCCTCGAACACGCCGTCCGTGAGGACGAGCTGCCGCGCAACGGCGCCCAGAACGTATAGACCATCACGCCCCGGCCGAGACGACTCAGCCCCTCACGTTGACCGAGGCACGGCAACTGCTTCAGGTGGCCAGCGGCGACCAGCTCCACGCCCTGTACGAACTCGCCCTGCGCACCGCCTCGGCAAGGGCGAACTCCTCGGCCTCCACTGGGAAGACCTCCACCTCGACGGCGGCATCACCACCATCCACCCACCGCTCCCTCCAGCGGACCCGCAGCCAGGGCCTGACCGTCCTGAAAACCAGGACCCTGGCCTCTGAGTGGCGCATCGCCCTCCCCACCGAGTGCCTCAGCTCCCTCAAGATCCACCAGGAACAGCAACAGGAAGAGCGCCAGACTGCCGGAACGAGCTGGGCGGACAATGGCCTCGTGTTCACCACCCCGAACGGCAAACCGCTCGATCCCGCCAACGTCACCCGCAGCTTCAGCCGCCTCCTCGAAAGCCAGCGCTCCGGGCGATCCGCTTCCACGACCTCCGGCACTCGACCGCGATCCTGCTCCTGGAACAGGGTGTCGACCTCCTAGTCATCAAGGAGCTCCTCGGCCACGCGCACATAGGCGTCTCCGCTGGCATTGCCGTCAAGCACCACCGAAGCCCCACCAGAAACAAACTCTGAGTGGGGCTTCTGCATTCAAAGTCATTGCCTCAGATGACCGACCGGCTGCTAGCGCGGATCGTCAATCCTCCGGACCAACGATTCTTACCGAATCCGGAAATTCACCAAGCAAGCCTGAATCACCTGCCACGACCCTGGTTCCCCTAAGTCGAAGGTCACGCAAGGAACCCATATTGAGAAGCGGAGCCACCGATCGCACCTCCCCCCCGTACGTAACCCTGAGCTCTTCCAGATTATTTAGAGCCGACACCGCATTGAAGTCCAGCGGCTCAGGCTGAATTGACTCCCCTCCGCCAATCAGCCAGCACCGGCGCAGATCTTGAAGGCCTCGAAGGGGGGCAAGGCTTTCAACCCGCGCCTCAAGAATCTCCAGGTCGTCAAGTTTCGTGCAGTCCTCCAACCCGCGAAGATCCACAATCTGCCCGATACCTTCCATCTTGAATGACGAGATCCAGGGCGCACTCCTCAGGAATCCCAAATCACTCCTGCCGGATGACCAGAGCGTCAATCTCGCCAGGGCGGGAAACCCTGCGAGGTCAATTGCGCCCGCCCGATCATCTACCGCCAGCGTCGTCAGAGATGCGTTCCGGCCTGCAGGGATCGCCACTTGCCCCCTCGTGAGGAGCACCAGTTCGCGGAGTCCAGCGATTTCAAAAGCCTGCGAGTCGTCGGTAACGCGGCCTTCAATCTCCAGATACTTGAGATCCGGCAAGCTGGACAGGAAATCAAGGCTGCCCAGCCGCGCGCTTCCGCTCACACGGAGGAACAATCCGTTGAATTCTCCGGAATGATACTGCCGGCCGAGTTCATGCTCATCGATCGAGCCGTCGGCTCGCCAATTCAGGACACTGTAGTCCGCCCGCATTAAGGAACCTCATTTCGGCGATTCAAAAGCGTACCGCCACCCACGCCGCCGTATTGATCCATTACCGACTGCTCTTGCTCCCTGATCGCCTTCCAGGAATGACCAGACATATCGTTCACCGATATGTTGGAAATATCGCTCGTCGTGTAACCTGCCGACTTCACGGCTGCCTTGTCTGAATTGAAAGCGGCATGCAGGCGGCTATGTATGTTAGTTGAACTGGATCCAACATACACCTTGCCATCCTTCATCGTGATGGTGTAAACCCCGGGCACGGTCGGAGCATCCCTGAATCCGAACGTGCTGCACGACGAGTTATGCACCAACACCGGCGTACTCCCCGCCAGCACATAGTACGTGTGGAAGACGTGCTGTTCCGAGCTGGGTTTTCGCAGGTCGGACGGGAAATGTCAGTCCGTCGCCGTCTGCTGGCGTGCGCTGATGTCCGCTCCGGTTGCCGTCAGCGTTGCCGTCAACGGCTCGGGCTTGGCTGAGTAGTTGAGACCGGGCCTCCGCATGGGTCCAGCAGAGCGGGGTGGGTCCCTCCTCGGTCGGGCAGCTTCGCCGTACCAGGGTTCTTCAGGGGCCGCCAAGGCTCACGTCGTGACGCTTGCGCTTGGCCTTGGCGGCCCCTGGAGGTTCCTGGTACGCCTCCGGTGGCCGGCCGAGGAGGGACCCACCCCGCGACCCACCATTCCGCACCACGATGCACCCGGGGACAAACGCAAGCCCCGACCCCCTCCGAGAGAGGGCCGGGGTGTGGGGCAGAGCCCCATGAGTCTTCTCGCTTTGACGCAAGCTGCTGCGCTCCGGCGCCCGCTCGGGCCGGGCGCCGGAGCGGGACGGAGGCAGGAGCGGCGGCGCGCGGACCGGGCGGGCGCCGCGCCGCGCATGCGCGGCGCCTTGAACCCGTAAAGAAAGTTGTAACTCAGTAGGTCGGGCGAGGCTTGAAGTCGTATGCGCAGCTGGGGAGGTTGGCGGCTTGACGGTGTGCGAGTGGCAGGAAGAGTGCCGGTCGGATGGTCCAGGTGATGCGTGTGTCGGCCTGGGTGATGGTCACCGTGCAGGGCTCGGCTCGTAGGAGGGCTCGTCGGGTTTCGATGCGGCCGTCGTACAGCCACTCCCACGCCTCTTGCGATGCGTCGGGGTCCAGTGCCGGTGAGATGGTGCGCAGGGCCACCGCTACCCATCGGTCGGCCTGTGGTGCCGAGTACGCGTCGAAGGATGCTCGCAGCGCTGGCCCCGTCTCCTCGGTGAGGTCCTCGGTCCAGCACTCGCACCAGTAGCCCCACTGCGGCTTGTCCCTCAGCACAGGTGTCCTCCTGAGCGTGGGGTCGTGAAGAGTTCCGCGGTGACCGTGCGGCCTCCGTCGCCGTGCCGGACGACGATCCGGTGGGCGATCGCGTTGACCATGGCCAGGCCTCGGCCGTGTTCGGCGTCCTGGTCCTGGTGCTCGATCTTCGGGGCGGTGCCGGCGTTTCCGTCGTCCGTGACGGACAGCGCTACGACCTGTGGGGAGACGGCCAGGGCCAGGTGGAAGCTGCCGGATGCGTGGCCGCTGGCCGTGTGGAGGATCGCGTTCGCGCTGAGCTCGCTCACGATCAGTTCGGCGTCCTCGGCCAGGGGGGAGCCGCGCAGGATGTCCCGTGTCCAGCGGCGGGCTCTGCTGACCTCTTCCGGGAAACCTGGGCAAGAAAGCCCCCACACCCGGGCTGTACTCGTATACTCGTGCATACAAGTTCCTTCGTGCTGGTAGGCCGCCATGTGCAGCGGGTTTGGGCTAGACGAGTTTCACGCCGTCGTGGGCGCGTATGACCGGCGGGGACATCGCGTCGAGTGCGTCAAGGACGCGGATCGCGTATGCCTCGTCGGCGAGCTCGGAGACCTCTTCACGGGTCGCCCAGCGCAGGGCGCGGGTCTCGTCGCCGGTCATGGGCGTGCCGTCGGCGGCCTCGCAGCGGAAGACCAGCGAGACGATGAGGCCCGTCATGTTCTTGTAGACACCGGTGAGGGTCGCGGGAAGTGCGATCTTGATGCCGGTTTCTTCGAGGACTTCGCGTTGCAGTGCCTCGGGGATGGTTTCCTCGCGCTCCAGGATGCCACCCGGGGGTTCCCAGTGACCGTTGTCGCGGCGCTGGATCAGGAGGGCCCGGCCCTGGTCGTCGACGACGACCCCGGCGACGCTCACGGAGTGCGGGCGGTCTGTGCTCACGTTCCTCGGCCCTCTCAGATGGCTAGGCTCTCCACCGTAGCAACAAGACTCGCCCACTCGTCTAGATACCTAAAGGAGTACACACGTGCCCACTCTTCCTTCCGGCCTCCTCGGCGACCTGGACCCCACGAGTGATCGTGCGGTCTTCCGTCAGATCGCTGATCAACTGCGCGAGGCCATTGACCGTGGGCGGTTCAGAGAGGGCGAAAAGCTGCCCTCGGAGGCTGAGCTTGTCGATCATTACGGGGTTTCCCGGATGACCGTTCGAAACTCGTTTTCCATCCTTCAGGGTGAGGGCCTGGTCCACGCTGAGCACGGCAAGGGTGTCTTCGTGCGGCCTCGGCCGCCCGTGCGTCGGCTTGCCTCCGACCGGTTCGCCCGGCGACATCGGGAGCAGGGCAAGTCCGCGTTCATCGTGGAGGCGGACGCGGCCGGCAGTCACCCGCAGGTCGATAGCCTTGAGGTCAAGGAAGAGAAGGCCAGTCAGGACGTCTCCACCCGTCTCGGGTCTGTGCGGCGGGTGCTGGCTCGTCGGCGCCGGTATCTGCTCGACGGGCGGCCGGTCGAGTTCGCCACCTCCTATCTCCCCCTCGACATCGCCCGGGGGACTCCGATCGCCGAGCCCAACCCCGGTCCCGGCGGCATCTACGCCCGCCTCGAAGAGCTGGGCCATCACCTCGACCGCTTCGAGGAAGAGATCCGCGCCCGGATGCCCTCGCCCGCTGAGGTCAAGACGCTCCGGTTGGCCTCCGGTGTGCCCGTGATCCATCTGATCCGGACCGCGTACGACACTGAGGGGCGGGCCGTCGAGGTCTGCGACACGGTGATGGCGGCTGACGCCTACGTGCTGTCGTATCAGCTTCCGGCGACCTGACCGCAGGTCAGAGGTGGTGCGCGGGGACACTTCTCCGAACTCGTACACCTCAACAGGCATACTCGTATAGACGAGTGGGCAAGTTGTGTGGCAAGGTGATCACCGCGACTCCGGGAGATCGGGTTCGCAGATCGCATCTTGTATAGACGAGTAGATAGGAAAGTTCCTTGCGCACCATCCGTGTTGAGACCTCGGCCGCGACGATCCTCCTGACGGAGGCGCCCGAGCCCAAGGTCCGGGACCGGCAGACCGGCGAGATAGCCAAGGACGCCGTCAGTGGTGAGTCGCTGATGACCATCGGTGTCGTCTACATCGAGGAAGGGGAGTCCTCGCTCATCAAGGTCACCGTCCCTGAGAGCGGAGTCTCGGAGGGGCTGGCGCTCGGGGCGCCGGTCTCGCTGCCGGGGCTCATCGCCCGGCCGTGGGAGTCCGTGTTCAACGGTCAGCAGCGGCACGGCATCGCCTACCGCGCCGCCGCCGTGACCCCGGCAGCCTTCCCGGCCACTACCGGGGCCGCAGCCTGATGAGCGACCTCGCAACGCTTGTGGAGGTGGGTGGTCCTGTCGCCATGCTCGGTGGCGGGGCCGCCTACGCCCGGGCCAAGCATCCGGCGGTCTACTGGTCCGCGGTTGGCCTGCCGGTATCCACGCTCCGGCTGATGACCTCCTACGGGTCGGTCATGGAAGCGTGTGGCCTGACCGTGGCGCCGTCCCGGCTGCGGGTCCTCGCCGTCAAGGCCACCACCCGCCGTGAGGTGCGGCCCGTGCCTCCTCGCCGGGGAGTCATCCGGCCCACCTCGACCGGGCTGCGGCTTCGCCTCCGGCTCGCCCCGGGCCAGGAACCGGCGGACGTCGCTGCCTCGGCCGAACGGCTTCGGCACGCCTGGGGCGTTCATGCCGTGTACGTCACCACGGTCAAGCCGGGTGTGGTCGAGCTGCGGCTCGTCGGCTATGACGTCCTGCGCCAGGTACGGATGCCCCGGAAGCTCGACAGCGGGTTCCTCACGGTGCCGGTAGCCCTCCGCGAGGACGCCACGCCCTTCCTGCGGGACTACCGCGCCGTTCCCCATCAACTCACCCTCGGCGCGACGCTGTCGGGCAAGTCCATGTACCTGCGTCACCTCATCTCCGGCCTCGCCCGTCAGCCGGTTGCGCTCGTCGGCATCGACTGCAAACGGGGCGTCGAACTGGCGCCGTTCGCCTCGCGCCTGTCCGCGTTTGCCACCGACCAGGAGGAAGCCGCCGAGCTGCTGCCCGCACTCGTCAAGGAAATGGAGGACCGATACGACCTGATCAAGGCCCGGCAGGGCATCGCTCCGGACATCCCCGACGAGGAGATCACCTCCGACATCTGGGGCCTGCCCGAGAGCGAACGCCCCGTGCCCGTCGTGCTGTTCGTCGACGAGGTGGCCGAACTCTTCCTCACTGCCACGAAGAAGGACGAGGAACGCCGCGACGAGATGGTCACCCAGCTCATCCGCCTCGCCCAGCTCGGCCGCGCCGCCGGCATCTACCTGGAAGTCTGCGGTCAGCGCTTCGGTGCCGAACTGGGCGAGGGTGCCACCATGCTGCGCGCTCAGCTGACCGGCCGCGTCTGCCACCGCGTCAACGACGAAGCCTCGGCGAAGATGGCTCTCGGTGACATCGCCCCCGAAGCGGTCCACGCCGCATGCGCCATCGCTCCCGACCGGCCCGGCCTGGCCGTCGCGGGTGACACCTCCGGTGGCTGGTCTCGCATTCGGACGCCGTACCTGTCCCTGGGCGCCGCCGCTGACGTGTGCCGCGAGTCGGCGCACATGGTGCCCGACCTGCCTGCCCTCAAGCGGTTCCGGCCCGACCTGCCCGTCCGGCCAGTTGAGACGCCCAGCCCGGCCGTTCAATCGCACCCCGTGACCGACTGACCTTCGCCCCCTCCCACCTCCCGGTCGGCGTGACCGCCTCGCGCCACGTCCCTACCCCTCCCATTCCTGAACCCGGAAGGAGCCGCATCGTGCGCGCCCACCTGGCCCGCGTTGACGCGGTGCTCGTCCAGGCCCTCATCGCCGCCGCGCTGTCCTTCGCCCACCTCCACGACGTTGCCGTGGCGGCCGGACAGGACGGCTGGAAGGCGTGGGCCTACCCCGTCTCGGTTGACCTGCTGCTCGTCGCCGCCTGGCGCCGACTGCGTACCGGCAATGCCAAGACGGCCGCCTGGTGCTGGTTCGTCATAGCCCTCGCCGCGTCCCTCGGCGCCAACGTCGCAACCGCCGGCCTTCTCGACCTCGGCAACGTTCCGGCTTGGCTGCGCATCCTCGTCGCGGGCTGGCCCGCCGTCGCCTTCCTCGGCGGCACACTCCTCGCCCACTCACCACCCAAGACGGCCGACGACGTCGAGGTCATCGAGGACCAGGAGGACGAGCCCGAAACCGCCCTCGAACCGACCACCCCAACCGCCATCGAGCCACCGCCGAAACCCCCGCCCGTGCCGGTCCCCGCCGCCCTCATCAACCACGCCCGCAAAGTCGCCGACGAGCACCACACCCGCACCGGCGCCCCCATCGACGCCCCCACCCTCCGCGCCCGCCTCGGCGTCCCGGCCCCCATGGCCGACGCCATCGCCGCCCAGCTCTGAAAGGAGACCCGCGTGAGCGCCCACCGCCGCTTCCGCAACGTCACCCGCATCGGCCCCGTCCAGGTCGGAACCGCCTACGACAACCGGGGCCGCGAGAAACACACCGCCGCCTGCACGGCCCCGCGCTGCAACTTCTCCGCCGACTACGACAGCCGCGCCGCCGCTGAACTCGCCGCCCGCACCCACCGCTGCCCCGTCCGCTGAAAGGACCCCCGCGCCGTGACCGTCAGCCTGCCGCTCGTCGTCGTCCTCGGCTTCTTCGCCTGGGGAGCGGTCAAGTTCCTCGGCGTCCGCGTCTGGATCGTCGTCCTGATCACCCTCTTCGGCTTCTGGCTCTCGCGCACCTTCCTCGCCCCCGCCATCGAGTCCGGCACCCGCTCCGGCGTGGACGTCATAAACGGCTCACATGCCTAGACGAGTAGATAAGGAGACCTCGACCGTGTTCCTGCCCAAGTACCCCGACGTCCCCACCCCGCCGCCCGCACATACCCACACCCCGGCCGACCCGGCCCCCGCCCGGCGCTCGCTCCCGTCGATCTCCATCGACCAGAAGACGGTCGCAGCCGTCCTCGTGGGAGGCGTGGTCCTCACCGCGCTCCTGGCGGCCGTCGCCGTCACGGCCATCTCGGTCGCCGTCGCCGCCGTGGTCCTGCGCTCCATGCTCCGCGACCAGCACCGCCGCTGATCAGCCCGCTCACCTCTGGGGCGGCGCGACACGGCCAAGCATCCGCCGCCCCAGCGGCCCATCACTCCTGACCGAGCCAGTCAGAAGGAGAACAGCCATCTTCACCCGCACCACCCCGCCCCCACTCCCGGAACTCACCAACCTCGCCGCACACGGCACCCTGCCCGGTATCCTCCGGCAGCTCTCCGGACTCGGCGGCTGCACCAACCCCATCCGTCTCGACGGCCACCGCACCGAGTACGACGTCGACACCACGACCGGCGAGATCGGCCGCGTCCTCCAGCACCTCGACTCCGCCACCCTCCCGGCCGGCCAACTCCTCGTCCGCTGCAACAACCGCCGCACCACCCGCTGCGCGGCCTGCGCCGAGGTCTACCGCCGTGACACCTTCCAACTGATCACCGCCGGACTGCGTGGCGGCAAAGGCACCCCCGAACACGTCGCCGCCCACCCCCGGGTCTTCGCCACCCTCACCGCTCCCGGCTTCGGCCCGGTCCACAACCGCCGCACCGATGGCCGCCCCTGCCGCTGCGGCACCCGCCACGACCAGGAGGACACCGACCTCGGCACGGCGCTGGACCCTGACACGTACGACTACGAAGCGGCCGTCCTGTGGAACGCGCATGCCGGTGCCCTCTGGCGGCGCTTCTCGATCTACCTGCGCCGTGAGGTCGCCAAGCGGGCTGGTCTGTCTCAGCGCAGGCTCCGCGACCACGCCCGTGTCTCCTTCGCCAAAGTCGCCGAGTACCAGAAGCGCGGAGCGGTCCACTTCCACGCCGTCATACGCCTCGACGGCCCGACCGGCGGCGACACCTCGCCCCCGTCCTGGGCCACCACCGAACTCCTCACCGACGCCATACGCACCGCCGCAGCCATGGCCCGCGTCGACGGCCCGACCATCGACGGACGCGCCCACACCTTCGCCTTCGGCCGCCAACTCGACGTCCGCACCATCCGATCCACCGACTTCAGCGGTGGCCAGGAACTGACCGAACGGGCCGTCGCCGCGTACATCGCCAAGTACGCCACCAAGGGGGCCGAGACGGCGACAGAAGCTCTCGACCGGCCTCTGAAGTTTGCCGCCGAGCTCGCGCACCTCGACATCAGCGACCACGCCCGCCGTCTCATACGAACCGCCTGGGCTCTCGGCGCTCGCAAGGACCTGGAGCACCTCCGCCTGCGTGCCTGGGCTCACATGCTCGGCTTCCGCGGCCACTTCTCCACCAAGTCCCGCCGCTACTCCACCACCCTCGGCGCCCTCCGCGACGCCCGCGCCGAATGGCGACGAGCCCAGGCAACCACCGCACAGCCGGAGCGCGAGCCGGAGACGACGTACGTCCTCGCTCACTGGGTCTTCGCCGGAACCGGCCTCTCCGACACCGAAGCCTGGCTGACCGCATCCCTCGAACCCGCCCCCGGAACGGAAGGAGAACCCACTCATGCCTGACAAAGAGCTGCTGACCGTCCCGGACGTCATGGCCCGGCTCAAGCTCGGCCGCTCCACGGTCTACGACCTGATCCGCTCACGTCGGCTCCCTTCAATCACCATCGGCCGCGCTCGCCGTATCCCCTCCATCGCACTCGACGACTACATACAACGTCACCTGGAAGAGGCCGCCTGATGACCGCACCCAAGCGCAAGGGCCGCGCCAACGGCGAAGGCACCATCTACCAGCGTAAGGACGGCCGCTGGGAAGCTGCGGGCTACGTCCTCGCCGCCGACGGCACCCGCAAACGGATCCGCGTCTACGGCAGCACCCGGAGAGAAGCTGCCGACAAACTCGCCGAGAAGATCGCCAACAGCCACCGCGGCCTCCCCGTCGCCACCGCCGACAGCACCGTCGGCGACTACCTGACCTACTGGCTGAATGGCGTCGCTGTCCACCGGCTTCGGGAGAACACTCACGTCCGATACGCCGCCTGCGTCCGCCTCCACCTCATGCCCGGCCTCGGTACCAAGAAGGTCGCACGGCTGACCGCCAAAGACGTACGCACCTTCCTCGACCGCCTGCGCACCACTTGCCAATGCTGCGCCCAAGGGCTGGACGCCGAACGGAAGAGCTGCTGCGCGGTCGGCGAGTGCTGCCAGAAGCGGCTGTCCCCCTTGACCGTGACGTACGTGCACTCGGTGCTCAAGTCGGCGCTGGAGCACGCCGTCCGCGAAGACGAACTGCCCCGCAACGTCGCCCGAAACGTCAAGGCCACCGCACCTCGGCCTCGGCGATTCCGACCGTTCACCGCAGCCGAAGCCCGCCAGTTCCTCGACGCAGCCCGCGCCGACCGACTCCACGCGCTGTACGCACTCGCCCTGCGCACCGGACTCCGCAAAGGCGAACTCCTCGGTCTCCACTGGGAAGACCTCGACCTCACCACCGGAACGGCCAGCATCCGCCGCTCGCTCCAGCGCACCCGAACCGGCGGCCTCACGCATCTGCCCACCAAGACCTTGGCGTCCGAGCGCCGCATCGCGCTCCCGACCGAGTGCATCCGCTCTCTCAAGGAGCACAAGGCGCAGCAGGACAAGGAATGCAAGACCGCAGGGTCAGCCTGGCAGGACAGCGGCCTCGTCTTCACCACGCCGACTGGCCGGCCTCTCGACCCGGCCAACCTCACCCGCCGCTTCCGCAGCTTCCTCAACCGGGCCGGACTCCGGCGCATCCGTTTCCACGACCTTCGCCACTCGACCGCGACCCTGCTGCTGGAACAGGGCGTTGACCTCGTCGTGATCAAGGAACTGTTGGGCCACGCCCACATCGGCGTCACCGCCGGCGTCTACGCCCACGTCCGGCTCCGCCTCCAACGCCAAGCCATCGACTGCCTCAACAACGCCCTGAACGGCACCGAGGAACCTCCTGACATCCACCTGCCGTAGCCGTCGTCCGCTGACGTTGCCGTCAGCGTTGCCGTCAAACGACCATGGGTGGGTCCCCCGGCCTCCGAGCCGGGGGACCCACCCATTCCTCTGCCAAATCGACTTGTTCGAATCTGGCTACTGCAGGAGCACGCGCATTCGCCGCGCGATATCTGCCGCCTTCAACCGAACCTGGTCATCGTTGAGCAGATCAGGCATACCGATGCCAGCTGAGTCGTAGTCGTGCGCGACATAAAAGAGATCTGTCGCCGCCTCATACTGCTCGGCTGTCGGATATGGGCCGCCGTAGCCCTTGTAAAGGGGAAGGCAGACAAGAGCGAACTCTGAAGGAGAGATTCGCCCTTCGGATACGGCCTCCGCAAGCACCAAGAAGGGTTCCAACGTCGCCATTTACAGCTTCCCTTGCATGGTCAGGTACCAGAACTGGTCTGAAGTCACATCCGACTTCCAGGCTCCCAGCATCTCGCCCGACTCAATGTCCACCGAGACGTGACGCCCGGTATTGAGATCCACGTAGTGCCGGGCAGCGGTCCCGCGATACATTCCCGCGATCTGAACGTTCCCTGGATCCTTAACGAAGCCTTCCAAAGCATTCACGAATGCCTGCTTGCTCGCCTTGCTCTCCTTCGCAGTGATCCCGAAGTCAGCAGCATGTTTGAAATGATGAGGCACCCTGTTCGAATCGACCCACACGGATCCGCACCCCGGACCTGAGTTATGAACCAGAACCGGAGTCTTACCCGCCAGCACATAGTACGTGTGCAAGTCCTCGACTGTGAGGTTGTAAGTACGTGCGTACTTGGTAAAGGCGCGGTTGCCGGTAACGATGACGGTGTCACCCTCATCGGTGAGCAGGGTCATGCCCGGCTTCAGTGCCCCCGCGTCGACCCAATCACCTTCGGACGGAGACCAGAACGGGTGCTCGAACGTGGCCGTCAGCTTCTCGATGCCGTCCTCTGTTGCGATGGACAGCTCGTTGAAGTGCTTGTCGTGCTCGGTGATGATGAGTCGCGTGACTTTTCTGGGGCCTGACTCGCCAGTCTTGGGATCCGTGGCCTCGACCTCGTCACCGAGTTTGATGTCCTCGATATCCTTGGTGGTCCCATCGGCCATCAGAACGTCGGTGCCAGCCTGGAAGCACTGAGTGCAGCCGCCTGTCGATCTCTTGGAACTGCCGCCCGACATCGGTTTTCCTGCAGCGCTATGAAACGGACTGCCCGCCACAGCACTGACCGCAGCGCCAAATCCCATTGACATGTTACGGAAGTTGGCCATCACGCCTTGAGGGCACGACTTCATCGCCCAGCAGACGTTCACCCCCCAATACCCCAGCTGGTTGGCGGCCCCCTCTGGATTCGTCCCGTCGGTCAGATAACCCGGCAGACGTCCATTAGTGGACTTGACCGTGTCCACGTAGTTATAAAAGCGCCGGATAAACTCATCGCGCCCAGTCCACTTAACTGGAACAGTGACACCAGGAAATATCTCGGCTGGATTGTAGTTGTAGCTGACCGCCGGGCCGTTGCAGTAGGAGCACGGCTTCTCCCCCTTGCGTTGCCCCGTATAACCAGCACGCTTCCCGTCTCCGGCCACCGGATAGCCGTCTCCGCAGATGTCTCGCCTGCACAGACCGGACGGGTCGCTGAAGCTGACAGGGCTGTTGTTCGAGTACGCGTACCCGTTCATCTGAAGCGGGTCCGCCAGGTCGATGATCGGGTCCGCGGAGAGGAAACGGCCCGAAGCCTGGTCGTATTCGCGCGCCCCGATATGCGTCAAACCGGTAGCCGCGTCATCAATGCCGACGCCCAGATAACTCCGCTTGTTCGGCCAGCTCGACGGCTTCGCTCCACGCACATCGCCGTAGGGCTTGAAATCGCGGCGGTTGACCGTCTGGCCACTGGCCAGGTCGACCGACGTGTTCGCCGTGCCGAGGTTGTCGGAGATCAGGACACTGAGCTTGTGGCCCGTCGTCGCGCCGTTGGTCGTGGAACGGACGACCGTGGGTGCGCCCGCCTGGCCGTAGGAACGCGAGGCCTTGGTGATGGTGCCGGTCGCGTTCGTCGTCAGTTCCGTCTCGCCCAGGTACAGGGTCGAGCCGGACGGCGAGTTCTCCAACAGGCGGTTGCCCGCGGCGTCGTAGACGTACGTCGTCTTGTTGCCGCCGGCGGTGATCGAGTCGAGCTTGTTCTCCTGCGACCAGACGAGGTTCTGGGCGCCGCCGGTCAGGGCCCGGACGGTGTTGTTGCCCGTGGTGTCGTAGATGTAGGAGCTGCCTCGGCCCGACGGGTTCGAGCTGACCGTCGTCATGGTGTGGGGCTGGGTCCGGTACGCCGGAGTGGTCGGCGTCGCATCGACCGTCTTGCCGTAGCCGTAGGTGAGCGTGACGTTCTTCGTCGCGTCCGCCGTGTCGTGTTCGGTCATGGTGGCGCGGTTGCCGAGCCAGTCGAAGGTGAACGACTGGCGGTAGGCGGTGGCACCTGTGGAGACGGTCGTGGCGTCCGGAGCGCCGGCCGTAAGCGTCGACTTCAGTGCCGAGTCCGGAGTTGCGGCATCCGTCGACTCGTCGGGAGCGTCGGTGACGGGGCCCGAGGACGCCGCGTAATCGGTGCGATAGCCCCAGGTGGCACCGCTCGCTGCCTTGCAGCCCGTGCCGTCGCCGCCAGGTGCGACCTTGGACGTCCAGGCATGCACCAGTTCACCCAGCACGTCGTAGGTGAAGCACTGGGTGTCCCAGACCTTGTCCGCCGGGTCACCGAGTTGGCGCGCACTGGAGGTGATCGTCCCGGAGGCGTCGTAGGAGTAGTAGTTGTCCGCGATGCGATGCGGGCCGGCCGTCTCGCGGTCCGTGACCGTGCGTTGGAGGCTGCCGTTGAAGGGGTGGACGAAGTTCGTCGTCCAGACGCGGTAGGGCTGGGATCCGGAGACGGCGCGTAGTACCTCGCCGTAGGGCGAGTAGGTGGCGTCGGCGGTGTACCAGGTCTGGCCCGAGGTCGATTCAGGCAGGCCGTCCCCGTTGTAACGGGTGACGACCTTCTCCCGTGCCAGACCGCCTGCCGCGGGCAGCGTGACGGACAGCGGCTTGCCTGTCGGTGTGTACGTGTAGGTGTACGCGTACGTGCCCGACAGTCCCGTCGTCATCGAGTTGGCCGGGATGACCGTCTCGCTGCCGGTGACGTTGTACTCGGCGTCGTAGCCGGTGACGCGGCTGACGTAGTCACCGGTGTCGGTGTGCCGCTTGGAGGAGAGCGGCTGTCCGATGCCGCCGGGCGCTTCGTCATAGGTGTACTCCTTGACCGGAGTGGCGGTCGTGGAGCCCTGCCGCGCCTTCAGGACGCGTCCGAGGATGTCGTACTCGGTGTAGATGTGCAGGCCGAGGTCGCTCCGCACGTGATTGGGGCGGTCGGCCGAGTCGTACCAGGTGTCCGTGGTGCCGGTGTCAGGGTCCGTCGTGGACGTCACCCTGCCTCGGGCGTCGTAGGTGTACAGCCACGCGTTGCCTGCCGGATCGGTGACCTTGGAGCGGTTGCCCCTCGCGTCGTACTCGTAGGTGGTCAAACGGCCCGCGTCGGAGTTTCCCTGGGTGTAGTGCTTCAGCATGGTGGGACGGCCGAGGGCGTCGTAGGCGGTCCAGGTCTTCGGCAGGGTCGAGCCCGCCGGGTCCACGAACGTGGAGGAACGGCCGTACGACGTGTAGTTCGCGTACTTGTACTGGTCGCCCTGGTAGACCTGCGACCGTACTTCGCGTTCCAGGCCGTCGTAGCGGTATTCGGTCCAGGAGGGGAACAGCCAGTTCGACTTCGGGGCGAACAGAACCGCCTCGGGTTCGCCCTTCGCCAGATAGCCTCCCGTCTTCTCCTGCACGAGGCCGTGGTCGTCGTACTTGGTGTCCACGATGATGCGGCCGGGGCCATGCGCCTCCGCCTGCTGCTGGACCTCGCGCCCCAGACCGTCGTACAGGGTGATGTTCGAGGCGTAGGAACCGTCGTCCTTCAGGGTCTTGACGGTCACCGCCGCCGGACGGTTCACGGCGCTCGTTGCGATGGCCGCCTGGTAGGCGATCTGCACGTTCGGCGACTGTCCCGCGCCTGAGCGGGACGGGGACCAGCCCTTCACCAGGCGGCCGAGAGCGTCGTACTCGGTGCGGGTGACACGGCCGTTGGGGTCGGTCACCGTGAGAGGGAGACCGCGCCCCGGGTCGTAGGTCGTGATGGTCTCGTAGTCCTTGGCGTCGTAGGACCTCACTTCGGTGACCGGACCGCCCTCGTCGGCCGGGGTGTACTTGGTCTCCGTCGTGCCCTGGCCGGGAGACGTGACGGTACGGACCCTGCCCAACGGATCGTAGGTCGTCGTGACCACTGACGAGTACGCCGTGCCGGCACCGTCGATCTCGGCCTTCGAGGTGACCATGCCTCTGGGCGGCACTGTTCCGTAGGAGAGATCGTCGTAGCTGAACCGAACGGCCGACTTGAGTTTGGTGGCCGGATCCGCCGTGTCGTGCGCAGCACACGAAGTGCCAGTGCTGCGCTGCTCCTTCGGCAGTCCGATCAGCCACGCCGTGGTGTTGTGGAGGTACGACGTCTTGGTGCACGTCTGGTTGGAGAGGGTCTCGGCGGTGCCGTTGGGCGTGACGACAGCTGTTTCGATCTGCTCGGGCAGGCCGTAAGTGTCATCGACCGTGGTGAGCGTGCGCACGGCGCGCCATCCCGAGTCCAGGATCTGGATCTCGTCCGTTCGTTTGACACCGGTGCGGTGAGCGAGCAGCGGGTCGGCAGTGGTGCCGTCCTCGTTCTCGCGGGCCCGGGAAGCTGTCTGCTGCGACCACGGGAAGTTGAGACTGCGGTTGAGAACCTCGCCATTGGAGTCGCGATAGGTGATGGTCTCCGCGGTCATGCCTGCGTACTGCGGCGCGTCGTCCGCAGCGAGCGTGTAGGCACCGGTGGAGTCCTTCACCGCACCGCCGACGCCCTGGAGATAGCGGGTCACGGAGAGGGACTGGGACGGCGCCTCTCCGACCTCGGAGACAACCGTCTCGCCCTTGGTGACCGTCACCTGCCGGTAGCCGCGCCAGTCGCTGTAGGTGCGCAGTGCGGGGCGGGTGAACTCGTCGTCGGTTTTGGCCCAGGCCGATCCGGAGTACTCGTACTCCGTGGTGACCGGCTTGCCCCGGGAGGTGACCTTGTCCATCTCCGTCACCGATGCGACGACGTACTTGTTGAACCAGGCCTTCGCAGGGGTTTTCTCGTCACCGTCAGGAGACCAGCGCACCGGGAAGCAGGTGCCGTTGCTCCTTCCCTTGTCCTCCGTGGGCTCGGTGGCGCAGCCGCCCGTGTACTCGACGTGGATGTCCCCACCGTTCTCGGTGGAGACGGTCCCGATGCGCGGACGAGTGAAGCCGGGGCGCTGGTCGCTCTTGTTCTTCAGCACCAGGTTCGGCAGTTGGCGGTCCCGGAGCCGGCCCTGCAGGGGTGAGGAGGAACCGACCTTGTACGGCGCGAAACTCACGCCGTCGTCGGACTGCACGGTGCCAGTCGTGTCTCCGGGCGCGTAGCCGGTGCGGGTGATGGAATTGAGCCACAGGCCGGGGGCTGTGTCGTACCAGTCCTCGGGGAAGGACTGACGAAGCGTGTACTTGTCGACCGGGCCGAGGCCTGCCTGGCCAGCGCGAGCCGCCTTCGTCGTGACCGTGTCCAGGCGCATCTGCGTCCAGAACGACGGGAACGCTTGGCACATCTTTGACGTGGACTTGCAGTTGAGGTTGCCGGGGGTGTCCCACCAGGGACGGTAGGCGCCCGGGTCGTCGGTCTTGGCGAAGTTGGACGCGGCACAGGCCGTTTCCGACTTGAGGCAGCGCTGCTTGACGCCGAAGTCCACGGTCGCCGACGGCTTGGTCAGGCCGTCAGGGCGCATGCCGTACTCGATGGACGCCGGGTAGGCGTAACGGTCGTACTGCTCGGGAGACTTGAACTTCTCGCGGACGGCGTAGTAGTTGGTCTCCTGCTTCCAGTTGACGATCATCGTGTTGCCGTTGACGTCGACGACCTTGTCCAGACCCCAGCGCCAAGCCTGCTGCTTCCCGGCGCCGCAGCGGGAGTCGGCGAAGGCCGTGGCGTGGCACGGCTCGCCCTCGTGGTTGCCGAAGACCGGGACGGTGGAGACGGAGTTGGTGGTCGCGCGGCCTCCGCCGACGGTGTTCTGGCCGTAGTAGTACTGGGTGCCGTCGGTGGTGGTGACTACCCAGTACTCGCCGTTGTTGTCGTCGTTCGTGCCGCCCACGCGGTGTTCGACCCGGGTGCCGTCGTCCTGTTGCGGGCGGTAGACCTCGGTGTCCTTGTCGGGGTTGCTGCCGGATGCCGCGTCCCGGACCAGTTCGGTGGTCTTGCCGCCCAGTGACATCACCGCGTTGTACGACACCCAGCACAGGTCGGACGTCTTGTCCTTCTTGGCCGTGTTGTTGGGAGTTCCGGCCTTGAGCGTCTTGCGGTCGTCCTGGCAGGAGCGGTAGCGGCGCTCGATGTAGCCGGGGTCGTATGACCAGCCTTCGCCGATCCAGGAGGCCTGGGGCGAGGCGACGGACGTGCGGCCGTCCACGGTCTGCGAGCTGTACTCGAAGGAGATCTTGGGAGTCGGTCCAGCCGGGGGGTCCGGCACGGTGAGGGGATAGGACCAGTTGAACGCGCCCGATGATCCACCAGCCGTCCACTTGCCGTCCGAGGAGAGCGGTGTCGCCTTGAAGCTGCCGCCGCCGCCTGTTCCGGAATCGACAGCGCCGATCACCGCCGTGCCACTGCCCGCAGTGGCGATCGGTGTCGCCTTTCGGTAAGCCGCCTGGATGACACCTGAGTTCGAGGGCTTCACGGACCTCGCCGAGGCAGGTGTCACCGTGCCGTCGGCCGCGGGATCGACGGTGGCCGTGAGCGATGCCGACGCCGTGTCGTTCGTGGTCTCCAGTTCCTCGTACGCCTGGCATGCTTCGTCGTCAGGCGCGGTCAGGTAGCAGTCGGGGAACTGCACGAAGCGCAGACGGGATGCCCAGTCGGCGCCGTAGAGGTTCTCGAACTTGGCGTAGTCGAGCTTCACGGAGACCGGGACCGCTCCGCTCGCGGGAGCTTCCACGACGATTACCGCGCCGTCGACACCCTGGCCCGTCGAAGAGGTCCGCTGCGGGATCGTGACCTGCCAGGTGCCTGTCGGTGCCGGCTGGTCGGCCGCCTGGCCGAGACTCACCGGCAAAGTGCCGGCAGGCGCCAGGGCTGCCTGTTCCGCTCCTTGTCCGGCAGTTCGAGCCGAGGCTGTCGTCGCGGTGGAACCAAAAACGACCGGCGCCGATCCTGTCGGCGTGGTCGTCGTGTTGGCAGGCGCTTCAAGCCTGTCCTTGGGCACCATGGCGCGCAACGTCGGGCGGTCCAGGCTGAACTCTTCACCTGGGATCGGCTCTTCCTTCTCGAGCTCCTCCAGGGTGAGCGTCTCCCGCCCGACCTCGGCCTGCGCCGGATCCGGGGGGAGGGCCATCGCCTGCGTGGGCAACAGTCCAACCAACAGCACCGCGGCCGTCACCGGAACCACCGCGTGTGCCAGACGGCGCTTGCGGGCATGCGAAAGTCGATCGAACACGACCAGGTCCCCCCGGACCACTTGAAGCGGGACCGGTGAAGGACCACGCGTGACGACTTATCAGAGAGCACAAGATTCTGTGATCACTCTGTGAAAAAACGCCAGATGTGATGGATCGATGTGATGATCGTCACCGTGCGTAACGCATCATTGCGCAGCGAATACGCCTGTAAGCAGGATTTCGCTTTACGTGGGATTGACTTCCCCTTTATCGCCCATTGGGGAAAATCAGATCTCTTGCGACATAGGCCATGCCGAAGCGACCAAGTTGCCCTGCTTGGTGGATATTTGCACCCAAGCAACTCAGTCGCTCGCCGCCTTCTTCGCAGCACCGAGCCCTCATGACGGAGGCAGTCCCCAAGATCGCCACAGGGTGACGACAGTTTCCCCATAGGTCATCATCGGCTGGCCACACGAAGGGGAAGGGGAACCCGCCCGATGACGCACAACAGGCGTCGCCTGCCCGGCCGTCGGGCCGGAGCGGCACTGCTCGCCGCCGCCATCACCACGATCGGAATCGTCTACGCCGGCTTCCGGCTGACCGACGAGGCACACAACGACAGGGCCCGCGGCCGAAGCGCTCCGACGGTCAGTGAATCCGTCGCGCTCACCCAGGCCGCGAGGACGGGGAAGTCCGTCGAGGTGACCGCGGCTCGCACCGCACGCTCCACCACGTGGGCCCGCCCCGACGGCCAGATGGCGAAGCAGCTGTACTCCTCCCCGATCCGGGCCAAGGTGGACGGCGAGTGGAAGAGGATCGACCCGAACCTGCGGCGCACTGCGCAGGGTTGGGAGCCGAAGGCCACCAACACGCGGATGGTGTTTTCCGCCGGGTCGGGTGAGCGCACCCAGGAGCGCTCTTCCCGTTCAACCACGCACCGCGTCTCTCTGGTCAAATCCGCCGCCGCCGACACCGGGACGCCGTTGGCCACGCTCCACGTGGGCAACAACGGGGAGCACACGATCCAGCTCACCTGGCCGGGCCCCATACCGACGCCGATCGTCGACGGCAATCGCATCTTGTACCCGGAGATCTTCCCGGGCGGCGACCTGGTGCTGACCGCGGACGACGACGGATTCGGCCAGACCCTCGTGGTGAAGAACCGGCAGGCCGCGTCCGATCCGCACGTTCAGCAGATGACATACGGCCTGCACTCCAACAATCTCTCCTTCCGCTTGGATCCGCTGTCAGGGATGCTCAGCGCGGTGAACCTCTCCAACGATGAGGTCGCCGTCTCCCCCACCCCGCTGATGTGGGACAGCAGCGGATCCCCCGCCGTCACCGACGGACAGGTGGGTGCCACGGCCCAGCCGACCGAGGCTGAATCCCCGAATCCGACCGACTCACCGACCGAGACGCCCTCGGACACGGCCAGCCCGACAGAGGAGGAAGTCGAGTCCGACGAGCAGAAGGACACCGACGTCGAGGTTCTCCCCTCCGCAAGCGACGGTCCCGGACCCTCCGTTTCGGAGTCTCCCCTGCCGTCTGCGCCAGCCGAGCCGACCCCGGCGCCGTCCCAGACCGGTTCCGGCGCGTCGCTGAGTCTGTCCGCCCTGGATGGCCCTTCACCCGACTCGCGCGGTGAGCTGGTGAAAGCCGGTCTGTCCCCGGGCCAGTGGACTCTCACTCCGGATCAGGACTTCCTCAGCGATCCAGCCACGGTCTACCCGGTCTTCATCGACCCCTCGGTGAAGAAGCAGATGCAAAACTGGACCACCGCCTACGACCGCCACCCCAAGGCGACGTTCTACAACGGCAAGGGTTTCAACAAGGGCGGTACGCACGAAGCGCGGGTCGGTTTCGAGTCCGACACGTGGGGCACGTCACGGTCGTTCTTCAACATGACGTTCGACAAGGACCTCAAGGGCGCGAAGATCACAACAGCCAAGCTGTACCTGCTGGAGACGTATTCCTGGTCCTGCCAGGCCCGCTCCATGAGCGTGCACCTGACGAGCGCGATCAACGCGCACACGAACTGGGACAACGCTCCCGAACTCCATGACGGCAACAAGCTGACCACCAAGAGCTTCGCGCACGGCTACAAGTCCGGCTGCCGCGACGCCTTCGAAACCTTCGATGTGAGAAAGGGCGCGCAGAAGCGAGCCGACAAGGGGGCCGACTCGATCACCTTCGGGATGCGTGCACGGGATGAGGACTCCCAGTACGCGTGGAAGAAGTTCGTGGCCGACGGCCCCGAGCACCCACCTGTGCTCGAACTCGTCTACAACCGCAAACCATCGATCGTCACCGACTCCCTGGACCTCGGTCCAGACGGCAAGTGCACCACCACGAAGCCCTATGTCCGCATGGGCTCCGGCGATCTGACCTTCACCGCCAAGGCCACGGACAAGGACAAGAACCTCGACTACTTCGACTTCGACCTGTGGGAGATGGGGAAGTGGGATGAGACCGGCGATCTGCTGAAGTCGACCGGCAGGATCACCCTAGGCAGAAACCTCGGCACGGCATTGAGCACCACCAACGGATTCGCCACCAGCAAGCTCAAGAATGGCGCCACATACTCCTGGCGAGTGCAGATCTTCGACGACGCGGGCAGCACCTCGGGCTGGTACCCGAAGACGCCTTGCCGCTTCGTCCTCGACACCGCCGCGCCGCGCCCACCCGTGGTGACGTCCACCGACTTCCCCAATGCGGACGGCAGCCAGAACGGCTTCGGCAGCGGTGGTGAGGACAGCAAGTGGTCCGACAAGAAGTTCGGTACTGCCGGCGCCTTCGACCTGCGCGCCCTGGACAAGGATGTCCTGCGATACGAGTACGGCTACAACTCGCCCAGCTACAGCGGGGTCGTTTCTCGCGTCAACGGCACGGATACCACCGTCCACGCCGCCATCAGCGACGCCAAGCCCCCCGCCGCCGGACCCAACGTGCTCTACGTCCGGACCGTCGACGCTGTCGGCAACGTCTCCGAGCCCACCAAGTACTTCTTCTACGTCACCCCGCGCGATCAGGCAGACAAGCCCGGCGACTTCACCGGTGACCAGTTCCCGGACATGATGGTCGTCACCGACGAGGGCAATCTCGCGCTCTACCCATCCGAAGCGACGACGACCGATGCGGCCAAGGGCTCGGGCGACCTGAACTACTCGATGCCCGGGGCCTACTGGCCGAATCCCGACAAGGATCCCAACGGCAACGACAATCTGCCGCCCTACGTCGCAGCCCCGAAGGGCCACTTCAAGGGCGCCCTGATCACCCACAACGGTGACATCTACGGCGGAGACGGCCTCCAGGACCTCGTCGTCCGGGTGGGCGGCAAGCTCTGGGTCTATCCGAGCGACGGCTACGGTGCGGTGAACATCGACAGACGGCAGGAGATCCTGCTGCCGTCCAGCGCCCCGAGCCCTTCGACACTGACCCAGATCATGGCCGCCGGGGACATCACGGGCGACGGCCGCACCGACTTCTTCGCCACGGCCGGCGACGAGTTGTGGGCCTTCACCGGATACCACGGAGCGACGGTCGACCAGGCAGTCCTGCTGTCCGGTGGGTGGACCAACCGTGACCTGGTGACCGTCATGGACGTCAGCGGAGACGGTGTCGCCGACATGGTCTACCGCACCGATTCGTCCGGGCGCCTTCTGCTCCGCAAGGGCATCGCCGCGAGCGCGGGAGGGACCGACCTCAACTCCCTGGCCTCCGCCGCGAACTCCTCTGGCAAGACCGACACCGAGTACGGTGCCTCGGGCTGGTACACCACCGACGTTCCGCTGCTGATGGGGACGCCTGACGCCAACAGCGACGGCATCCCCGACATCTGGGCCGTCGCGGCCAACGGTTCCGTGAGGTTCCACCCAGGGAGCAAGACCGTGCTGTCGGGCTCGGGCACGCAGGTCATCAACCCGAACACCTACTGGCCGCTTCGGCTCTCCATCGGATGACACAGCCGGGCTCCGCTCCCCGCACGGGGCGCGGAGCCCGGAGCCGTCAGGATCCGTGTGCCGCGCTCGCCCCAGGCCGGACCCGACCCCGGCGCGAACCGTTCGGCCACAACCGAGGCCGCCGCCTCGCCGCCAAGTCCTCGATCCACCCGAATGCCACGATCGCCAGCCCGATCAACGGCCACACCAGGACGAACATCCACAACATGTCCGTCGCGTCGAGTGCCGCGACCGCGCGGTCGGTCTGCATGAAGGGGAGGTTGTAGGCCTGGTCGATGATCGGGACCGTGGCCATGATCAGCAGGTTGTGCCAGAGGTAGATCGTGACGGCGCGGTTGTTGGAGAGGGTGACCAGCTTGTCCCAGCGGGCGAGGCGGCCCGGGAGTTCCTGCCAGGACGGCGAGTACTGGAGCAGGATCACCACGAACCCGAAGGACCAGGTCGCCTGGGCGAGCGGGATGTCGTTCAGGTCCCAGCCGTCGGGGCCCAGGTGACCGGAGGCCCACCACAGGGCGAAGGACATCACCAGGACCGATCCGGAGACGGCGAGATAGCGGGGGACCTTCGCCAGCACTCCGTCGTGGTGCGCGAAACCGAGGACCCAGCAGCTGCCGTAGATCGCGAAGTCGGTGACCGCGTTGCCGAGTTCGCCGGGGATGGTCACCAGCCCCGTGCCCACCACGGCCGTCAGGGCCAGCGGGGCCAGCAGGGTCGCCCAGGGCACCTTGCGGAAGGCCCACAGCAGCAAGGGAGACGCCAGCACGAACCACAGATACGCGCGGAGGTACCACAGCGGACCCACCGCCTGGTCCGCCCACGTGCTCTCCAGCAGGTCCTTCGGGAAGCCGACCTCCCAGGGGTACGGCGGCGCCCCGATCGGGATGACGTAGTTCACCAGCTCCAGCAGGCCCCAAGTGCCGCTGTGGTCCGGGTCCTCGGACAGTTTCCAGCCGCCCAGGAACATCAGCGGCAGCACCACCGCGCTGAACGCCCAGAGGGGAGGCAGGAGTCGGCGGATCCTGCCCCTGATCACGCTCAGCGTCGGCCTGTTCAGGGAGCGGGCCATCAGTGAGCCCGCCAGCGCGAACATCACGCCCATCGACGGGAACAGGACGGTCAGCCACGCCCAGCCGAAGAGGTGGTAGAGGACGACTCGGACCAGGGCAAGGGAGCGGAGGAGGTCCAGGTAGCGGTCCCGGCCGGGTGCCTTGGAGGCAGTGACCATCCCCTGCCGGCCCGCCGTGTATTCCTGCGTCATCCGACCGGCCTCCGCTCGTCGCTCTCCCTGCGTGCCTGCTGCCGCGGTACCGGTCCGCCCGGTGCCTCGACGACTCCCGTGCGGCGCAGCTTCTGCCAGCGCAGGCGGCCTCCGGTGAGGGCCGTGATCCAGGACTGGAGCAGGACGACGTACATGAGCTGGCGGTAGAGGATCTGCTGCAACGGCAGCGAGATCAGGTGGGTCATGCGTTCCCGGTCGAGGCGGAAGGCGTAGGCGGCGCAGACCACCTGGATCGCCAGGACGCCCAGCCAGGCCACGATCGTCTTCTCGGTCGGGCCGAACACGACGCCGTAGAGGAGGAACACGTCGATCAGGGGGGCCAGGAGAGGGGCCACCACCATGAACAGGGAGACCAGAGGGAGGCCGACGCGGCCGAAGCGGCCCGACGGGCCCCGTTCGACCAGAGCGCGCCGGTGCTTCCAGATCGCCTGCATGGTGCCGTACGACCACCGGTAGCGCTGGGACCAGAGCTGCTGGACGGACTCCGGCGCCTCGGTCCAGGCGCGCGCCTTCTCGGCGTAGACCACGCGCCAGCCGTCCCGGTGCATGGCCATGGTGATGTCGGTGTCCTCGGCGAGCGTGTCGTCGCTCATGCCGCCGACGCGTTCCAGGGCGGACCGGCGGAAGGCTCCCACCGCGCCCGGGATCGTCGGCATGCAGCGCAGGACGTCGTACATCCGGCGGTCGAGGTTGAAGCCCATCACGTACTCGATGTGCTGCCAAGCGCCGATCAGCGAGTCCCGGTTGCCGACCTTCGCGTTGCCGGCCACGGCTCCCACGCGCGGGTCGCCGAAGGGCTGGACCAACTCCCGTACGGTGGACGGCTCGAAGACCGTGTCGCCGTCCATCATCACGATGATGTCGTGACGGGCGTTCGCCAGACCGCGGTTCAGCGCGGCCGGCTTGCCCGCGTTGAGCTGGCGTACGACCCGGACGTTCGGCAGGCCCATCGCCTCGACGATCCGGGCGGTGCCGTCGCTCGAACCGTCGTCGATGACGAGCACCTCGATGGGATGCTCGCTCGCCATCAGGGAACGCACGGTGTTCTCGATGCACTTGGCCTCGTTGTACGCCGGGACCAGCACCGACACCGGCTGGGTGACCGGCGCTCCCCAGCGGAAGTCCTTGCGGCGCACCCGGCGGGCGTGGATGCCCGAGAGCAGCAGCATCAGGACGAAGCGGCCGATGACCAGGGAGCCGATGATCGAGAGCCCGACGACGAGGACGTCGGTGATGTGCTCGGAGGCCTGGACCAGGAAGATCCACGCCTTGCCCTTCCACAGTTCGGGTCCGGCGACCGCGGTGTGCGCGGTGGGCGCGTCGAGGGCCTCGGTGAGGTTGTCGAACGCGTAGCCCTTGTCCCTCATCTCGGGCAGGAACCGGTCGAGCGCCTGGACCGTCTGGTGGCGGTCGCCGCCGGAGTCATGCATGAGCACGACCGCGCCCTTGCCGCTCTTCGGCGTGGCGTTGCGGATGATCTGGCGGACGCCGGGCTTCTGCCAGTCCTCGCTGTCGGTGTTGTTGACGACCGTGATGTAGCCGCGGGTGCCGATGTACTCGGTGACCGGCCAGGACCTGTCGTCCATGGCGTCGGCGAAGGAGGAGTACGGCGGGCGGAAGAGCGAGGTGCGGATACCGGCCGCGCCGGCGAGCGCGAGCTGGTTCTGGGAGAGCTCCCAGTCGATGCGCTTCTTCGACTGGAAGGACAGGTCGGGGTGGTTGAAGGTGTGCAGGCCGATCTCGTGGCCCTCGTCGACCATGCGCTTGACCAGGTCCGGGTAGCGGGAGGCCATGGTGCCGGTGACGAAGAAGACCGCGTGCGCGTGGTGCTTCTTCAGGACGTCCAGGACCTTGGGGGTCCAGGTCGGGTCGGGGCCGTCGTCGAAGGTGAGGACGAGCCGGTGGTCGGGCACCTTCAGGCTGGTGGCGCGTCCGCCGCGGGTGTCGATCACCGGGCCGCCGTCGAGGATTCTCTCCGGCACCTTGTCGGTGGCGGCCTCGGCCCGGATGCGGTGGTCGGCGAGGATCTCGCTGTGGACGTAGCCGCGCAGCATCAGCATCGCCATGAGGGCGACGAGGACGAGTACGGGCAGTAGCAGGCGCATGGGCAGGCGCCGGCGCCTGGAGCCGTCGGGGGCTCCTGGTGCGGCTGCCCCTGGGCGGCGGGTGCGGGTTGCCATCAGAGGATGTGCTCCGGGGACGTGGAGGAGAGCGGGGCGCCGGCAAGCACGGGAGCGGGGGTGGCGGACGGCTCCGACGCGACCGGCGGGGTGCCGGTGGTCTCCGACGCGATGGGCGAGGGGGTGGCCGGGCCCTCGGCGACCGTGCCGGGTCCGGCGCTGTCACCGCCCGTGGTCTGGGTCGGGGCGACCGAGGGGTCGGGGCTCGTGGTGACGGGCGGGGTGACCGACGGGCTGGGCGGCGGGGTCACCGACTGCGTCGGCTGTGTCGACGGATCGGCGCTGACCGACGGGTTGCCGCCCGGCTGGGTGGCGGTGGCCGACGGATCGGCGGAGGTCCCCGCCTTGCCGGGGCTGACGGTGGCGCCGGGCGCGGTGCCGCTGACTCCAGGAACCGGTGTCGCCCCGCCGCCGACCGTCGGGGTGGTCCCGGGGATCACCCCAGCACCCGCGGAGGGCGCGGTGGACTCGGCCGGCAACGGGCTGGTGTCGACCTTGCCTGCCGGGGCATCGTCCTTCGGGCCGGTCATGGGGAGCCAGGGTGCGTTGGAGTTGCCGGACAGCAGGGTGACGACGATGACGACGGCGTAGACCGCGCAGGCCAGACCGACGGCGATGCCGATCCGGCGGAAGCGTCGGCTGCGGCGGCCGGACTCGTCGACGAAGACCGGGCCGTCGGAAGCCTCGGTCGCGCCGTCCCCGCCGGGGCGGCCCTCGATGCGGTCGTCGCCGCTCACGCTGATCGCGTCGAGCTGGACGGTCACCTCGTGCGGGTCGTGGGTGCCCTCGTCACCGCTGCCGGACTCGTCCCAGGGGTCGCGTACGACGGTTCTGCGGCCGGGCGGCTCCGGGAGGTCCCCGTCGCGGTCCGCCCTCGGGGCTCCCGGGAAGTCCCGGGCGCCGCTCTTGCCCGTGCTTCCCGCGCTTGCCGCGCTTCCTGGCTTTCCAGGCTTTCCCGCCGGCATCTCGGTGCGGTCGGCCGTCGGCTCGGGGCCTTCGGTGCCGACCGAGCCGGAGAGTCCCGCGGGCGGGGCATCGGCTGAGCCGAATACTCCCGTCGCTCCGGTCTCCGGGAACGTCTGGGTGGCGCCCCCCGTCGTCAGCATGTCCTGGGTGCCTGATGCAACCTCGGGCCATTCCGGTTGGGCGTCTTCTCGCCACTTTTTCACGCGCACGCACATCCCCCCACGGGCTGATCTGGGCGCGCTGTCGACCTTGAGCACACGTCGGCCGAACCGGGCCCCCACCCGGTCCGAGCGCCCCCTTTACCACACCGTGCTCAGGCGCCGAATGTATCGCACGCGAAGGATGTGTGTTTGCCACGTGTCATTTGTGGATGTTCATAACGGCCTCATCGGTGGCTGGAACCCATCCATCGGAGGGTCGGCGAAGCCAGTCATGTTCGACGGACAGTTCGATTGCGGCACGCCGGAGAGCATCGAAGGCGGGGTGCACCAGACCCTTGCGCCACACGAGGGACACCGGCGACAGCGGTACCGGGTCGACCAGCGGACGCAGCACGGTGGCGGGCATGGCCGGGAAATCCACGACCGCGAGAATCGGGTTCCGGGTCTTCGCCATGATCCGCTGGAACTCCTCGTCGCCGACCGCGAGCGGGGCCGGCGGGGCGATCCGGATGCCCCGTCCTTCGAACAGCCGACGAGCGAGATCGGTCCATTCCGGAGTGCGCGGATTTCCGGCCCCCGCGTACACGGTTTCACCCTCCAGGGCGGCGAGCGGGACCCGCTCCAGCGCGGCCAGCCGGTGATCCTCGGGGAGGACGACGGCCATGGGCTCGTAGCGCACGGGCTGGTGGTCGAGACCCGACCGCAGCGCCGGGTCCACACCGGCGAACCGGCCGAAGGACGCGTCGAGGCGACCGGTCAGCAACTGCGCCGCCGCGCCCGTCAGCCCGCTCTCGTAGCGGGCCATCAGCTCCTGGTCAGGGGCGAGTTCCCGGGCGCGCAGCAGCACGGCGCGGGCGGTGGCCTGGTCGGGGAAGTTCAGGTCCACGAGCAGGGGGCGGGCCTGCGCGAAGGCGGCGAGCAGCTCGTCCTGGGCGTCCAGGGCCCGGCGGGCGTACGGCACCAGCCGCTCGCCGTCGGCGGTCAGTGTCACCTGCCGGGTGGTGCGCACGAACAGCTCCGCGCCCAACTCCCGCTCCAGTCGCCGCACATCGCGGCTGAGCGCCTGCTGGGCGACGTAGAGCCGGGCCGCCGCGCGCGTGAAGTGGAGCTCGTCGGCGACGACGACGAAGGCGCGCAGGAGACGGGGGTCGAGGTGGTGGGGGCGAGGGCCGGGACTCGGGCTGGGCACGGACATCGGGCGAACTTACAACACAGGTGCGTGAATCGGCGCCGAGCAGGTGTTGGACCCCTTGATCGCCCTCACGCGACGGTAGGAGCATGCCGCAACCGAACCGACCGATGTTCACCACGACCGCGGACGCGCTCGTCATCGTCGACTTCAGTCCACGAGGCCCGGGAGGTCCAGGAGGCCCAGGAGGCACGCGTGGTCCGCGCGCCTCGCGCTCCCCCCGTTGTCGCCGCGCACTCGGCCCCTACCGCCGTCTTCTCGCCACCCCCGGAGCCCGCACGTTCACCATCGGGAATCTTCTCGCCCGGCTTCCGATGGGCATGTTCAGCGTCAGCGCGGTCGTCATGATCGCGGGGACGCGTGGGTCGTACGCCCTCGCCGGCGCCGTCACCGCGGCCGGTCTCGGGGCCACCGCGGTGGTCGCCCCGTGGACCGCGCGGCTCGTCGACCGATACGGACAGGCCAAGATCGCCGTACCGGCCACGGCACTCGCCGCGCTGGGTTCGCTGGCGCTGCTGCTGTGCGTCCGCCTCGGCGCCCCGGCCTGGACGCTCTTCGTGTCGTACGCCGCCACCGCCACGACCCCCAACCTCGGAGGCATGTCCCGGGCCCGCTGGGCCCACCTCCTCCACGGCGACGAGAGCTCGCTGCATGTCGCGAACTCCTTCGAGCAGGCCGTGGACGAGGCGTGCTTCATGGTCGGGCCGGTCCTCGCGGCCTTCCTGTGCACGGCGTTCTTCCCGGAGGCGGGCACGCTGACCGGGGTGGTGCTGCTGGTGACGGGCGTGCTGGTGTTCACGGCACAGCGCTCGACGGAGCCGCCGGTGCGGGGGTACGGCCCCTCGAAGGCGCCCTTCCGCGTGCCCGGCATCCCTCCCCTCCTCGCCGTCTGCCTCGCGATGGGCGCCGTGTTCGGCTCCATGGAGGTGGTCACCATCGCGTTCGCCGACGCGCAGGGACACCGCTCGGCGGCCGGGATCGTGCTGGCGCTCCAGGCGGGCGGTTCGTGTGCGGCGGGGCTGGTGTACGGGGCGACCCGGAGGGCGGGGTCGGGGTCGGGGTCGGCCGAGGACCGGTACGTGTGGTGCATAGCCGCCATGACGGCCCTGCTGACGCTGCCCCTGCTGGCCGCCTCCCTCACGGGCTCCCTGCCCGTCCTGGCGGCCGCGCTGCTGATCGCCGGGATGGCGACCGCCCCGACGATGGTCACCGGCATGACCCTGGTCCAGCGACGCACCCCGCCCGGCCGCCTCAACGAGGGCATGACCCTCGCCGTGACCGGCCTGCTCGGCGGAATCGCCTGCGGCAGCGCGGCCGGCGGCTGGACGGTGGAGCACGTTTCGCCGGTGGCGGGCTACGGCGTCCCGGTCACGGCGGCCGCGGCAGCCCTGATGACCGCCCTCACGTGGACGAGGCCGACGAGGACCTGACCCGCATCACCGACCCCGGCACGACCGGCAACTGGACGAGGCAGCGCCCGTCGCCCGCGGCGGCGTACGACATCCCGGCCCCCTCAGCCCCGACAGCACCGACGACCGCTCGCCCGTGGCCGAGCCCCGAAGACATGACCGCCTCGCCTACGTCAGCACAACCAGCGAGCGGGCGAGGCAGCACCCACCCTCCCCACCCCCAATCATCGAATCGCTTCACCCGATCCTGCACAACCCATTGACGACCTTCAAAGCCGCCACATACGTTCCTTCGTCGAAGCGCTTCGACAGGGGTCGTCGAATCGAGTCGAATCGACGACCCCTGCGCGGCGCCCGGCCCGGAGCAACCATCCGACTCCCCGGAGGTACGGGATGTTGACGGCACGAAGGCGCGCGGTGGCGGCGGCGGTGGTCCTGACCGGATCGCTGCTGATGACCTCCTGCGGGAACTCCGACAGCGGGTCCTCCGACGGGAAGACGCTGCGGCTGTGGCACTACGAGGGCCCGAGCAGCGCGATGGGCATCGCCTGGAAGGAGGCGATCAAGGAGTTCGAGGCCACACACCCCGGCGTGAAGGTGAAGTTCGAGGAGAAGAGCTTCGACCAGATCCAGAAGACCGCCCCGATGGTCCTCAACTCCTCGGACGCGCCCGACCTCATGGAGTACAACAAGGGCAACGCGACCGCGGGCCTGCTCTCCAAGCAGGGACTGCTCACCGACCTCACGGCAGAGGCCACCAAGCGCGGCTGGGACAAGAAGCTCAGCCCCAGCGTGCGCACCACCAGCCTCTACGACGCCAACGGCGTGATGGGCTCCGGCAAGTGGTACGGCGTCCCCAACTACGCCGAGTACACGCTGGTCTACTACAACAAGGACCTCTTCAAGAAGTACGGCATCGCCGAGCCGAAGACGCTCGGCGAACTCACCGCCGCCATGGACAAGTTCGTCCAGAACAAGATCACGCCCCTCGCCAACGGCGGCGCCGCGTACCCGGCACAGCAGTACCTCTACCAACTGGCCCTGTCCAAGGCCGACCGCTCCTGGGTGAACGCCTACCAGCTCTACAAGGGCAAGACCGACTTCCACGACGCGGCCTGGACCCACGGCGCCGAGACCTTCGCCGACTGGGTCAAGAAGGGCTACTTCAGCAAGAGTTCCAGCGGCCAGAACGAGGAGGCCGCCGGTGTCTCCTTCACCTCCGGCAAGGCGCCGATCCTGTTCTCCGGCAGCTGGTGGTACGGCCGCTTCAAGACGGACAACAAGTTCGACTGGGGCACCTTCCGCTGGCCCGACTCGAAGCTCACCCTCGGCTCCGGCGGCAACCTCTGGGTCGTTCCCCAGGGGTCGAAGAACAAGGACCTCGCCTACGACTTCATCGACATCACCATGTCGAAGAAGATCCAGAACCTGCTCGGCAACTCCGGCGGTGTCCCGGTCGCGGCCGACGCCTCCGCCATCACCGACCCCCAGTCGAAGACCCTGATCGACGACTTCAACACCCTCTCCAAGAACGACGGCCTGGCCTTCTACCCCGACTGGCCGGTCCCCGGCTTCTACGACGTCCTCGTCTCCGAGACCCAGAAGCTGATCACGGGCAGCGAGAAGCCCGACGGTTACCTCGGCGATCTCCAGGAGGCCTACGACAAGGGCGCGCCGAAGCAATGACGGTGACCGTCGAACGGAACGCGCGGGCGGTCGGGAAGGACAACGCCTCGGAGTCTCCGCGCGGTCCACGCGACTCCTACGCCCTCTTCCTTCTCCCCGGCGCCCTCGCCTTCCTCGCGATCGTCGTCCTGCCGTTCGTGATGAACACGTACGTGAGCTTCACGGAGTGGCAGGGCGTGGGTTCGCCCACGTGGTCCGGGCTCGCCAACTACCGCGAGCTGATGGACGATTCCGAGTTCTGGGCGTCCTTCCGGCACAGCCTGTTCATGGTCGTGGCGATGGCGGCGATCCCCACGGCCCTCGGACTGGTCCTCGCCGCAGCCCTGTTCGACTACGTCGGCAAGCACTTCGGATCCAGAACAGCCGCCGTTCTCCGCGCCTGCTTCTACCTCCCCCAGGTCCTGCCGATCGCGGTCGCCGGCATCGTCTGGAGCTGGATCCTCGCCCCCGACAACGGCTCCCTCAACGCCCTCCTCAAGGCGATCGGCCTCGGCAGCTGGCAGCAGGACTGGCTCGGCGACCCCGACCTCGCCCTCTACAGCGTGATGGGCGTCATGGTGTGGGTCCAACTCGGCTTCCCGCTGGTCGTCTTCATGGCGGGCCTGCAACGCGTCGACCCGCAGCTGTACGAGGCGGCGGAGCTGGACGGCGCCGGCTGGTGGCGCCGCTTCTGGCACATCACGCTGCCGCAGATCCGGCCGGAGATCTACGTCGTGCTGACCTGGTGCTCGATCGCCGCGCTCAAGGTGTTCGGCGCGGTGTACGTCCTGACCAAGGGCGGGCCCGGCGGCGCCACCGACGTGCCCTCCTACTTCTCCTTCACCACGTTCTTCGAGAAGACGCAGGTCGGCTACGGCGCCGCGATCTCCACCGTGCTGACGGTGATCATCCTGGCGCTCTCCCTGATCGGTCTGAGGCTCCAGGAGAGGAGCGACCCGTGACCACCGCCCTGCGCCGCTACCCGGTGCTGATCGCCCTGTGCATCGCGGCCCTGTTCATGGTCGTGCCGTTCCTCATCGTGACGGTCAACGCCTTCAAGTCCCCCACGGAGTACGCCCAGAACGGCCCCCTCAGCCTCCCCGACGGCTTCTACACGGACGGCATCAAGGACTTCTGGGAGCGGGTGGACTTCGGCCGGAAGCTCGTCAACTCGGTGCTGATCAGCGGCTCGGTGGCGGTACTGGCCGTGGTGCTGTCCGTCCTGAACGCCTACGCGATCGGCATCGGCCGTATCAAGGCCCGCACCTGGGTCCTCGCCTTCTTCGTCCTCGCGAACATGCTGCCGCAGGAGGCGCTGGTCTATCCCGTCTACTACCTGAGCAAGCAAGTTGGCCTCTACGACACCAGGTTGAGTGTGATCATCGTGTTCACGGTGATCCAGGCCGCGTTCGGCACATATCTGCTCTCCTCGGTGCTCGGCCAGTTCCCCCGCGAGATCCTGGAGGCGGCCCGGATCGACGGCGCCGACAAGTGGCAGGTCCTGTGGCGGATCGTCGTCCCGGTCAGCCGCCCCACCCTCGGGGTGCTGCTGGTCTTCTTCTTCATCTGGACCTGGAACGAGTTCCTGCTCCCCCTGGTCATGCTGATCTCCAACGACAACCAGACGGTGTCGGTGGCCCTCGGCGTCCTCCAGGGCCAGCGCCTGATGGACGCCACGATGACCAACGCGGCCGCCCTGCTCGGCGTGCTCCCCGCGATCGTGTTCTTCCTCCTCTTCCAGCGAACCCTCACCCGCGGTATCGCCGTGGGTGCCGTGAAGTAAGGACCCCCCACAGATGAAGTTCACCGACGGCTACTGGCTGTTGCGCGAGGGCGTGACCGCGGCCCATCCGGCCCAGGTCCACGAGGTCAGCGCGTCGGACGGCCGGCTGGACATCCTCGCGCCGACCCAGCCCATCCGCCGCCGCGGCGACCTGCTGAAGGGACCGGTCGTGACGATCAGCGCCCATGCCCCGATACCCGACGTCATCGGCGTCACCTTCACCCACTTCGAGGGCGAGCAGCCGCAGGGCCCCCGGTTCGAGGTCCGTACGGCGGACTTCACGGCGCACACGGAGTACGACGAGCAGCACGCCACCCTCACCTCCGGCGCACTGTCGGTCCGGGTGGCCCGCACGGACACCTGGCGGGTCGACTTCCTCGCGGACGGCCGGCTGCTGACCGGCAGCGGTCCCAAGGGCATGGGCATCATGCGGGACGCCTCGGGCGCCCACTACCTGCGCGAGCAGCTCGGTCTCGCCGTGGGCACCTCGGTCTACGGCCTCGGTGAACGCTTCGGGCCGCTGGTCAAGAACGGCCAGGTCGTCGACATCTGGAACGCCGACGGCGGCACGGCCACCGAACAGGCCTACAAGAACATCCCGTTCTACCTCACCGACGCGGGCTACGGCGTCTTCGTCGACCACCCGGGCAAGGTCTCCTTCGAGGTCGGCTCGGAGGCGGTGTCACGGGTGCAGTTCAGCGCCGAGACCCAGGAGTTGACGTACTACGTCATCTACGGCCCGAGCCCGAAGGAGATCATCAGCAAGTACACGGCCCTCACCGGCCGCCCGGCCCTCCCGCCCGCCTGGTCCTTCGGCCTGTGGCTGTCGACGTCCTTCACGACGTCGTACGACGAGGAGACGGTGACGTCGTTCATCGACGGCATGAAGGACCGCGAACTGCCCCTCTCCGTCTTCCACTTCGACTGCTTCTGGATGCGCGAGTTCAACTGGTGCGACTTCCAGTGGGACCCGCGGGTCTTCCCCGACCCGGAGGGCATGCTCGCCCGGCTGCACGCGCGGGGCCTGCGGATCTCCGCGTGGATCAACCCGTACATCGCCCAGCGGTCGCCCCTGTTCGCGGAGGGCAAGGCGCTCGGCCATCTCCTCCGGCGTCCCGACGGCAGCGTCTGGCAGTGGGACCTGTGGCAGCCCGGCATGGCCCTGGTCGACTTCACCAGCCCGGCCGCCCGCGACTGGTACGCGTCCAAGCTGGAGGCGCTGCTCGCGCAGGGTGTGGACTGCTTCAAGACCGACTTCGGCGAGCGGGTACCGCTGGACGTGGAGTGGTCCGACGGCTCCGACCCGGAGAGGATGCACAACTACTACTCCTACCTCTACAACCGGACCGTCTTCGACGTGCTGCGCAAGCACCGCGGCGAGCAGGAGGCGGTCGTCTTCGCCCGCTCGGCGACCGCGGGCAGCCAGCAGTTCCCGGTGCACTGGGGCGGCGACTGCGAGGCGACGTACGAGTCGATGGCCGAGTCCCTGCGCGGAGGCCTGTCCCTCGGCCTGTCCGGCTTCGGCTTCTGGAGCCACGACATCGGCGGCTTCGAGGGCACCCCGACACCGTCGCTGTTCAAGCGTTGGCTGGCCTTCGGGCTCCTCTCCTCCCACAGCCGCCTGCACGGCAGCTCCTCCTACCGGGTCCCGTGGCTGTTCGACGAGGAGTCCGTCGACGTACTGCGGCACTTCACCCGCCTCAAACTGAGCCTGATGCCCTATCTCTACGAGGCCGCGCGCACCGCCCACGCCGAGGGCGTGCCGGTGATGCGGGCGATGGTCCTGGAGTTCCCGGACGATCCCGGGTGCGCGCACCTGGAGCGGCAGTACATGCTCGGCCCCGACCTGCTGGTGGCGCCGGTGTTCGACGACGAGGGCGAGGTCTCCTACTACGTCCCCGAGGGCACCTGGACCCACTTCGTGACCGGCGAGACGGTGACCGGACCGCGCTGGGTGCGCGAGAGGCACGACTTCCTGAGCGTGCCGCTGCTGGTCAGGCCGGGCGCGGTGCTCCCGGTCGGCGCGGTGGACGACCGGCCCGACTACGACCACGCCGACGGGGTGACCCTGCGGGCGTACGGCCTCGGGCGGGGCGAGCAGGTCACGGTACGGGTGGGCGAGGTCGCCTTCACCGTCGTACGGGAAGGGGACACGCTGCGGGCGTCCTGCGGTGACCCGTCGGCGCCCTGGAGCCTGGCGGCCGGGGACCGGTCGGCGCGGGCACGGGCGGGCACCGGGTTCCTCTCCCTGGAGCTGGGCTGATGGTGAAGATCACGGATGTGGCGCGGCGCGCCGGGGTCTCCCCCAGCACCGTCTCCTACGCACTCAGCGGCAAGCGCCCGATCTCAGAGGAGACCCGGCAGCGGGTCGAGGACGCCATCCGCGAGCTGGGCTACCGCCCGCACGCGGGCGCCCGCGCCCTGGCCGGCCGGCGCTCGAACGTGCTGGCCCTGGTCGTGCCCTTACGGGCGGGGATCCACGTCCCGACCGTGATGCGGTTCGCGGTGTCCGTGGTGACCACCGCCCGCCGCCACGACCACGACGTGCTGCTGCTGACCCAGGAGGAGGGTGTGGACGGGCTGACCCGGGTCGCGGAGACGGCGCTGGTCGACGCGCTGATCGTGATGGACGTCCAACTGGACGATCCGCGGCTGCCGTTGCTGCGGAATCTGGAGCTGCCGTCCGTGCTGATCGGCCTGCCTGCCGCTTCGGAGGGCCTGACCTGCGTCGACCTGGACTTCAGGGCGGCGGCCGAGGCGTGCGTGGAGCATCTGGCGAGGCTGGGTCACCGGTCGGTGGCCCTGGTCGGTTCCCCGCCGGAGGTGTACGTGCGCCGGACGGCCTTCGCCCAACGGGTGGTCCAGGGCTTCACGGACGCCGCCGACCGCAGCGGGATGTCTTCGTCCGTCCACCCCTGCGAGCCGGGCGCGGCCCGCGGGGTCGCTGAGCAACTGCTGCGGGAACAGCCCGCGTTGACGGGAGTGGTCGTCCACAACGAGGCCTTGCTGGGACCGCTGCTGGACGCCTTCGAACACCTCGGCCTCCGCGTCCCGGCCGACCTGTCCCTCACCGCGATCTGCCCCGACGAGCTGGCCGAGTCGGTCCGCGTCCCGATCACCTCGGTCGCGCTGCCGTCGGCGGAGGTGGGCGAGCGGGCCGTGGAGCTCCTGATGAAGAAGCTGGCCGGGACGGCCGTACCGGAGGCGACCCTGCTGCCGCCGTGGATGACGGAGCGGGCGAGCACGGGGCGGCGGACGGTTTCCTGACGCGCCTTGGCCCGTCCCTCGTGATCAACAGGTGAGGGCCCTGCCTTCCACGAGGTGTGGACGGCAGGGCCCTTGGGCCTCGCTCTAGTCGCCGGAGACCCGGAACTCGACGTTCTGCACCACGAACTCACCGTAGTGCAGGGCCGATCCGAGACCTTCCAGCCTCTTGTACTGCTCCTCGGACAGCGACGCGTCAGGGGCGTACTCGATCACCCTCAGCAGTACCCGCAACGCCAGGTCCGGGGTGCAGTGGTGGGCGCAGTCGACGAGCGCCCGGCGCACCTCGGCGGTCAGGAACCCCATGGACTCGATCTCGGCGACGACCTCGTCCCGGTGGTCGAGGCCGTCCTCCGTGTCGGCTCCGGTGAGCGGCGGCGCCTCCGCCCGCGCGGACAGCCAGGTGTCGCACACCTCGACGACGGTCCGCGTCCACTCGGCTCCCGTGGTCTGCCGGAAGCTCGGGCCGTACTGCGACCCGGCCGTCCACAACACCTCCAGCGTCTGCGACGGCAGGCCGTCGAGGAGTGTCCGGGCGTCGCGGCGAACGGACAGGGCATCGGCGGCTCCTTCCCCCAGGCGCCGCGCGACGAGTTCGGCGGCGGTGTCCGCCTCATAGGACCAGTCCTGGTGGAAGAAACTCATCACCCACGGGACGCCGAAGTCGAACTCGGTGAAGCGCTGCACGGGGGTCTCCTCCTTACTTCGGGTAGCAGGTCTGCACGTAGTAGCCCAGGGGGTGTTTCGCCTGGCCCTCCACCTTGGGCGCCCGCACGAGCTTGATGAAGAAGCCGTTGCCCGTGGCCTTGGGAGCGGCCCGGCCGCTGTCGTAGTAGACCGTACCCAGGGAGTTGTTCCGTCCGAAGGTGCCCGACCAGGTCAGCTCGTTCGTCCTGTTCTCCGACATCCACTTGCGGATCTTGTTCGCGTTGTTGGCCAGGGCGTAGTCGACGACCTGCTGCGCGGTCTGCTGGTCGACGAACACGCTGTTCGGCGTGTCGTAGCCGTTCTTGACCGTCTTGTCGTGGGCGATGGTCTCGGCCTCCGCCTGGCTGGGGCGCACGTGGTCCTTGAGGGTGTGCGCCTGACCGGGGAAGCTTCGCTCGTCCAGGATGAGGTCGCTGCAGTTGTGGACCAGGACCGGGGTGGCGCCCGCCACCGCGTAGAACGTGTGCAGTCCGGCCACGGTCAGGTCGTACACGGTCTGCGGTGAAGAGGCGTCGCGGTCGAGCACCGCGGCCACTGTGCGCGGGCTCGCGCCGGGGGTACGCAGGCTGTCGCCGGGACGCAGGTCGGACGCGAGGGTCCAACCCCGGCCGATGACGAAGAACTTGTGCCCCGAGGTGCTGGTCAGGTCGCCGCCGGACGCCAGTGTGATGTCCAGCAGGTCGGCGGAGGCGTGCGAGAAGGTCTGGGTGACCGGCTCGCCCCGGGTGTTTCCGGTGTCGGGGTCGGTGGCCAGGAGCCGGTCGCCGAACCGCACGTCACGGATGTCCTTGCGGCTGCCGTCGGCGAGGACCACCTGGGTACCGCCGGGGAAGCTGTTGCGGATGCAGGCGGTGCGTGCCTCCTCGTACGTCCGTGCGCTGCGCTCGATCGCGGCCAGGGCGCGGGCGTCCACGTCCAGGACCCGCAGCGCCTTCAGGGCGTCGGAGACCCCGATGCCGGTGCGCATCGCGGCGTCCACCGCGCGGATCGCCTCGGTGACCTTCGCGATCGGGCCGCCCAGCGGCAGCCAGGTGGCGGCCCAGGCACAGTCGCCGTAGCTGCCGCCGTCCTGGGCCGTGGTGATCTTGTGGTAGCAGCCGACGAAGTCACCGATGATCGAGTCGAAGAGCCCCTTCCACAGGTCCTTGGTCGCCTCCCAGGAGGAGATCTTGACCTTCTTGCTCAGGTCCGTGAACGTCTTCGTCTTCAGGAACTGCGTGTCCTCCGCGGGGCAGCCGGACTCGGTGGCCGGCACCTCGGGGTTCAGACACAGGTAGTAGCTGACGGTGGCGTCGAAGTGCACCTCGTACACCAGGTCGCAGGGAAGGCGCGAGCAGTCGTCCGGCAGCCGCTGCGGGTCGCCGCGCTGCTTGATGTCGTCGATGACGGAGAACACTCCGCCGAGCCCGGTGCCGGCACCCGCCTGCACCTGGCTGTTGGCGTCATTGCGCGCTGCCTGGTCGGCCGCCTGCTGCGCCGACTCCGCGTACTTCTGCGCGTCCTTGGCGGCCTGTTCCGCCGCCGTGGCCTCGGCGTCCGCCCTGTCGGCAGCCGCCCGGGCGTCCTTGGCGGCCTGTTCGGCCTGCGCGGCGGCCGAGCGGGCGGCCTCCGCGTCCAGGGCCGCCTGGTCGGCGGAGGCGCGGGCGTCTACCGCGTAGCTCTCGGCGCGGTCGGCTGCCTGGTCGGCGGCGGCCGCGTCCTCGGTGGCCTGGCGGTCGTACTCCTTGGCCCGGGCGAGGGAAGCCTGCGCGTCGGCCGCGTACTGGGCGGCCTCGGCGGCGTAACCGAGCGCTTCCTTCGCCGACTTGCGGGCGTCGGCCGCGAACCCGGCGGCCTCCGCGGCCAGCGTGTAGGCCGCCTTCGCGTCACCGGTCGCGGCGGCCGCGAGGCTCGCCGCCTGGGCCGCGTTCTTCTGCGCGTTGGCCGCGTGCGCCTCGGCGACCGCCCGCTGCTGCTCGGCGATCGTCTTGGACGACTGGCCCGACAGCACGGCCAGGCCCGCCGCCGAGTCGGTGGTGACGTAGGGCGCCCCCAGCTGGATCGCGTCGTTCGCCGGAGCGGCCACCTGCTGGGCCGCGTTGCCGGCGTCCTCCGCCGCCTGCGCGGTGGTGTAGGCGTGCCCGGCCGCGTCCGCCGCGCCCGCGACCGCCTTGGCGGCCTCGGCCTTCGCCGCGTCGGCCTGCTTCATCGCGTCGGCGGCGTGCTTCTCGGCCTCGTCGGCCAGCTTGACCGCGGTCCGGGCGGCGGAGGCGGATGCCTCGGACGCCTTGATGGCGTCGGCGGCCGCGCTGGTCGCCGTACGGACGGCGGCGTCCGCCCTCAGCTTGGCGGCCTGGGCCGCGTCGGCGTCGGAGCGGGCCCTTCGGGCAGCGGCCTCCGCGCGTGTGGCGGCGGCGTCCGCGTCGGCCGCGGCCTGCGTGGCCGCGTCCGCCTCGGCTCGGGCCGAACTCGCGGCCGACTCGGCGTCACCGGCAGCCTTGTTCGCCTCGTCGGCGGCGGCCCGGGAGTCCTTGGCGTCGGCGTCCGACTCGTGGGCCTCGGCGTAGGCGTCCTTGGCGTCGGCCTTGGCGCGGGCGGCGTTGGCCTTGCTCTCCGCGTCCCACGCGTCATCGCTCTTGCCCTTGGCCCGGTCCCGGGCGGCCTCGGCGTCCTGCCGCTTGGCGCGGGCCGTGGACTCGGCGTTCTCCGCCCGGCCCTTGGCCTCCTGGGCGGTCTGCGCGTACCCCTGCGCGTTCTGCTTGTGCTGGGCGGCCTCGGCCTGCTTGGCGGCGGCGGTCTCCTTCTCCGCCTTCGCCGTTGCCGCCTCGGCCTCCGCCGCGAGCCGCTTGGCATGCGCGTCGGCCGCCGCCGCCTTCGCGTCGGCCTCGGCCTTCTGCGTCTCGGCGAGCTTGGCCTTCGCGAGGTCCCGCGCGTCCTTGGCGGTCTGCGCCTGTAGGGCGGCCGCGTCGGCGGCGGCCTTCGCCTGGGCCCGGGCCTCGTTCGCGGCCGCGGTACGGAAGGCGGCCTTGGACTGCGCGGCCTGCGTCAGGGCCCGTGCGGCGACGGTGGCGCTGTCCCCGGCGGCGGCACGGGTGGCCGCGTAGGCGGTGTCACCGGCCTTGGCCAGCGCGTCCAGCGCGGCGGCCGAGGCCTTGGTGACCTGCGCCTTCTGCTGCCCGGCGAGCAGACCCCGGCCCCGCGGGGCACCCGCCTTGTCGGCGATGCCGTACGCCGCCGTCAGCGCGGTGTCCGTCGTGGTGGCGGTCGTCTTCGCCGCCGTGGCCTGGGCCTTGAGCAGGTCGACCTGCTTCTTCGCGGCGGCCTGGGCGTCCGTGACACCCTTGGCCGCCTTGTCGAACTGCGCCTTGGTCGGGTAGTCGAGGTCGTCGGTGCCCTGGTGCCCGGACGGGACGACGTCGAACTGCTGCGGCGCCTTGCCGGTGCAGTCCCACATCCGGCCGTCCCGGCTGTTGGTGTAGTCGGCGAGGTCGAGGCAGTTGCCGGTGCCCGGGTTGTAGAGGCGCGAGGTGCCGTGGGTGCCGTACTGCCACTTCTGGGAGGCGCCGGTGCCACAGGTGGAGATCTGCACCGCCGTACCGTTGGCGCTCGCGCCGCCCTTGACGGTCAGGCACTTGCCCGAGTTGGGGTTGACCAGGTGGTCGCCGTCGATCTGCCACTTCTGGCCGACGCTGCCGTTGCAGGTGTAGATCTGCACGGGCGTGCCGTTGTCCTTCTTGCCGCCCGCCACGTCCAGGCACTTGTCGGATGCCCCGTGGGCGTGCACGACGAAGGGGCTGGTGCCGATCCAGCCGGGGCCGCCGGCCGACCAGTAGTCCTGCCAGCGGACCAGGTGGTCGGCGCGCCAGGAGAGTCCGAGCAGTTCACCGAGTGCCTTGGAGCCGGTGGCCAGCGCCTTGACGGCGGTCTTGTTGGCGGTCAGGAGCTGGTTGCGCGGGGTGGCCTGCGCGGTGATCTCCTGCTGCCACTCGGCGGAGGCGGCGGCGACCTCCTTGCCGAGCACCTTGTTCGGGTCGGCCGGGGTGCGCCAGGCGCAGGAGGAGAACCGGGTCTTCAGGTCCTCGACCGCGATGCGGTATTCGACGCTGCCCGGCTCGGGCGCGGTGCGCGGGAAACCGCCGTACGACAGGAAGAGCCGGGCGTTGTCGGCGGCCGTCGGCTCCATCGACCAGTTCACCAGATGGTCGTAGGCCTGGTGCTCCTCGTACGCCTGATTCCAGTTGGGCGAATGCGGGTCGGGGTCGCCGCCGTACAGCGGGTCACCGAGGTCCTTGACCGCCTTGACGCCGGCGTCGTCGGCCTTCGGGGTCAGGTCACGGTAGAAGTCGTCCTCGGACTTCCAGAACTGTTCCCAGATCCACGTGGAGATGCCGGTCTGCTGGAAGAAGTTGGGGCGGTCGTCGCCGCTCGTGCCGGGCGGCCACTCGAAGTCGGCGACCGACTTGAAGCCGGACGGCGTGGGCAGTCCGGAGATCTGGAAGTCCCGGATGTGGTCGTAGAGCGCCGAGCCCTCCTTGTCGGCGGCGTCCCGGTCCTGCTTGAACGCCGTCGACAGCGGAGTGGTCTCCCAGTACTGCCGGTTCGCCGCGGTGTGCAGCTTGTCCGGCGTCTGGTTCAGCCCGTCCTGCGCGACCCCGAACATGGCCGGCCCGCCCATCCGCAGCGCCTCGCCCAGCAGGCACTGGTCCTGTCGGAGCTGTTCGGCGGCCTTGGCGTCGAAGCCGTCGTAGCTGTCGCCGCTGTCCGAGGCGTCGGCCACGGAAGCCATGTCGTCGCCCGCGTACCGGCTGATCAGGTCGGGCTGTACGGCCACTGAGCCGATCAGCGCCACGGCTACCGCGGATGTCAGCAGCGGTGTCAGGAGCCCGGAGCGCGCTCGGGCATGCGTGAAGAGCCGATATCTCGGCATGGTGGTCTGTCCTCCCCGTGGCGACGGTGTTCCCCCGGTCGCCGTTCGACGCGCCCTGTGGCGGAGTGGTCGGCTCCGTCCGGCGCGGCGTTTACCTTAGACATACATGTCGGGTGCAGGACAAGAGTTTTCTGGGTCACATGTGGGAAACATGTGAAGCCTGAGGCAGTGCGGACAACCGGGGACGGATCGGGGACAGGCATGACGAAGGCCCCGCTGCCGTGGAGCAGCGGGGCCTTCGCCCACATGGGGTTGCCTCCCGGAAGAGGCGAGTGGAGATGGCGGGAATCGAACCCGCGTCCAACGGTGCAGAACCAGGGCTTCTCCGTGTGCAGTTCGCTGCGATTTTCTCGGCCCCGGCGATCACGCGAACAAGTCGCCGACGGGCCCAGTCACTGTTTGATTTCCCATCGCACCCCGTGACCGGGCGCAATGGTTTAGTCCCCTAGATTATGCCAGGATCCGGGTCGGGAACACTCCCGGGCTGACACCCGTTAGGGCCTTCGCTCACTGCTTATTAGGCAGCGAGGGCGAAGACGCGGGAATCGCTCTTGGAATTGGCGATTATTGGTTGCGACATATGGTTTACGAGATCATTGCCGCTTCCTCGACACGCTTCCCCTGCCTCAACAGCCGCTGTCGAAACCGATCATCCCCATGTTTTGTTTTCAATGCGCCCACCGACCTCGGCCGGTGTTGGCTCCATCGTACGTGACCAACGCACGCCGATGCCACTGTATTCCCGGCGACCGCGCCGGGCCGGCCGCGCCCTACTGACCGCGCTCCTTGCGCTTCACCGCCGCGATCGCCCGGTCCGACTCCCGCCGGTCCTGCTTCTCGCGCAGGGTCTGCCGCTTGTCGTACTCCTTCTTGCCTCGCGCGAGGGCGATCTCGGCCTTCGCACGGCCGTTGGTGAAGTACAGAGCGAGGGGCACGATCGTGTGACCCGTCTCCTGGGCCTTGGTCTCCAGCTTGTCGATCTCCTCGCGGTGCAGCAGCAGCTTGCGCTTGCGGCGCGCGGAGTGGTTGGTCCAGCTGCCCTGGCTGTACTCGGGGATGTGGGCGTTGTGCAGCCACGCCTCACCGCCGTCGATCTGGACGAACCCGTCGGCCAGCGAGGTCCGCCCCTGGCGCAGCGACTTCACCTCGGTACCCGTGAGCACGATCCCGGCCTCGTAGGTGTCGATGATCGCGTAGTCGTGCCGGGCCTTCTTGTTCTGGGCGACCAGCTTCCGCTTGCCGCCCTTCTCCCCGTCCCGGGCCTTGCCGCCCCCGCCACCCTGCTTCGGCTGGGACTCCTTCGGTACGTACATTCCCTTGCTCATAGTGCTGCCCATTTTCGCACTAGGTGGGGGTGCGAGGACCAGTCCTTATCGACGGGCGGTCGGGGCAGCGCCCCTTCAGTGGCGCTGGGAACTGCGCGACAAGCCCACACCGGCCCGCAGCCGACGGACGACCTCTAGTCGCCCAATCCCCCGAGCACCGTCTCGGCCTGCTGAAGAGCTCCCTCGTCGGCTTCCAGATCGGGCGTGATACCCCGTCCGTCGACCCCTCGCCCCGACGGGGTCCGATAGTGCCCCACGGTCAGCTCGGCCACGGCCCCGTCCGGCAGCCGGCTGGGCATCTGCACGGACCCCTTGCCGAACGTACGGGACCCGACGACCACGGCCCGCCCCCGGTCCTGCAGCGCCCCGGTGAGAAGCTCCGCCGCGCTCATCGTGCCGCCGTCGACCAGCGCGACCAGCGCTCTGCTCGTGTCCCCGCCGGGCTCGGCGTGCAGCGCCTGCTGCGACCCGTCGACGTCGTAGGTCGCGACCAGTCCCCCGTCGAGGAAGGCGGACGCCGCGGTGACCGCCTCGGTGACCAGCCCGCCGGAGTTCCCGCGCAGGTCGAGAATGATCCCGCCGCCGGCCGGAGCGTCCTGGACGGCGTCACGGACCTCGTCCCCGACGCCCTTGGTGAACGAGTCGATCCTGATGACGGTGATCCCGCCGGCGAGTTCCCGGACGGCGACCGAGTCCGTGGACAGACGGGCGCGCCGGACGATCTTCGTCCACGCGTGTGTGCCGCGCTCCAGGCCGAGCCGCACCGCCGTACCGGCGGCCGCGTCCTTGGCGTCGCCGCGCAGTAAGGAGACCACCTCGGTGACCGGATGCCCGTCGACCCGCTCCCCGTCGACGCTGCGCAGCCGGTCGCCCTCGCGGATCCCGGCGGCGGCCGCGGGCGAGTCCGAGCTCACCCGGGTCACCTCGATACGGCCGTCCCGCTCGCGCCGCGCCCACAGGCCGACGCCGGTGTACCGGCCGTCGAGGGCCTCCTCGAACTCCTCGTACTCGCCACGGGAGTAGACGGCCCCCCAGCGGTCCCCGCTGCGGCTGACGGCGCGCTCGGCGGCCTCCTCGGGGGACGCGCCGTCGGCCATGGCCTTCTCGGCCGCCGCGGCCACGTCCTCGTGATGACCCGCGGGGGCGGCCGAACGGGCCGCGTCCGACGAGGACTTCCGGTCGTTGCCGTCGGCCTCGGAGAAGGAGCCGGTCGCCGCGCCGGCCACCAAGACGCTCGCGAACACCAATGTCAGGGCCGCCCCGCGGCGGATGCGGCGGGGCTGACAGAACAGATCTCGGCCCGACATGCCGGTGAGTCTAGGACAACGCAAGAGGGCCGCACGGCCGGTTGACCGTACGGCCCTCTTGGCATGCGTCACACCTTCAGGTACTTGCGCAGCGCGAAGAACGCGGCCAGCGCGGGCATCAGCACACTCGTGGCGAGGATGAGCGGCAGCTTCGTCAGGACGGCGTCCCAGCCCACGAAGTTGATCAGGTTGAGCTTGGTGGCCAGGGCCATGCCGTGGTCGACCGTGAAGTACCGACCGACGACGAGGAAGACACAGGCGAGCCCGCCGCCGATCGCGCCGGCGACGGCGGCCTCCATGATGAACGGCGCCTGGATGTAGAAGCCGGACGCGCCCACGAGCCGCATGATCCCGGTCTCCCGCCGACGGCTGAACGCCGAGACCCGCACCGTGTTGACGATCAGCAGCAGGGCGACGATCAGCATGAGCGCCATGACGCCGAGCGCGGCTCTGTTCATCAGGTTCAGCAGCGTGAAGAGGTTGTCCAGGATGCCCTTCTGGTCCTGCACGGACTGCACGCCGTCACGGCCGTTGAAGGCGGTCGCGATGACCTGGTACTTCTCCGGATCCTTCAGCTTGATCCGGTACGACTCCTGCATCTGGTCCGGGGTGAGGGACGCGGCCAGCGGGGAGTCGCCGAACTGCTCCTTGTAGTGCTTGTACGCATCGTCCTGGGACTCGTGGATGACCGTCTCGACGACCGACATCTTCTTCAGGTCGGAGAGGACGTCCTTCTTCTGGTCGTCGGTCACCGCGCCCTTGGCGCACTTGGGATCCGACTCGGCGTCGCTCTTGTTGCAGAGGAAGATCGAGACGTTGACCTTGTCGTACCAGTAGCCCTTCATGGCGCCGACCTGATCGCTCAGCAGGAGCGACCCGCCGAACAGGGCGAGCGACAAGGCGACGGAGACGACGACCGCGAACGTCATCGTCAGGTTGCGACGGAGACCGACACCGATCTCGGAGAGTACGAACTGGGCGCGCATGGCGTCTTCTTCAGGCCTTTCCGGGGACTCTTCGAACGGCGGTCAGTGCTGGTAGCCGTAGACGCCGCGTGCCTGGTCGCGGACGAGGCGGCCCTTCTCCAGCTCGATGACGCGCTTGCGCATCTGGTCCACGATGTTCTGGTCGTGCGTGGCCATCAGGACCGTCGTGCCCGTCCGGTTGATCCGGTCGAGCAGCTTCATGATGCCGACGGAGGTCTGCGGGTCGAGGTTGCCGGTGGGCTCGTCGGCGATCAGCAGCTTGGGCCGGTTCACGAAGGCCCGCGCGATCGCCACGCGCTGCTGCTCACCACCGGAGAGCTCACCGGGCATCCGCTCCTCCTTGCCGCCGAGCCCGACGAGGTCGAGCACCTGCGGCACGGACTTGCGGATCTCGCCGCGGGACTTGCCGATGACCTCCTGGGCGAAGGCCACGTTCTCGGCGACCGTCTTGTTGGGCAGGAGCCGGAAGTCCTGGAACACCGTCCCCAGTTGGCGCCGCATCTGCGGCACCTTCCAGTTGGACAGTCGGGCGAGGTCCTTGCCCAGCACGTGCACCTGTCCCTGGCTGCACTGCTCCTCGCGGAGGATCAGCCGCAGGAAGGTGGACTTTCCGGAGCCGGAGGACCCGACGAGGAACACGAACTCGCCCTTCTCCACTTCCAGGGAGACATCCCTGAGTGCGGGGCGGGTCTGCTTGGGGTAGACCTTGGATACGTTGTCGAATCGGATCACGGATGCACCACGGTAGGCCGGGGGTAGATGAGCGTGACCATACGCGAACCGGGTGCGCGAGCGCAGGCGCCGGTTCGGGTTGCGTATCGGTTGGGCGGTTTTGTGCCCACCTGGGAACCCCTTCTCGGCAGCGCACAGGCGACCCCCGGAGGAACCTGGCACAGTAGAGAGGGGAACATTCCCCGACCCGGAGGCGTTCTTCCCGTAGAACGTATTTCGCAAGAAGGGTGACGCGCATGACGTACGACCGCCTGGTGTGCGCAAACTGCGCGGCACCCGTGAGCGAGGGCCGGTGCCATGTGTGCCGCGCGAACCGCGAGCGGCTGCAGCAGGAGAACCTCTTCGCGGGCCTGAACCCGACGGCTCTGATCGCGCTGCTCGCGGTGCTGATCGCAGCGGTGGCCCTGCTGGCGCACCAGACCGCGTAGGCGGCGGTCGAGGACATACGAAGGGCCCGGAGCGTGTCCGCTCCGGGCCCTTCGTCGTACAGCACGCGCACGCTAAGCGGGCGCGTGACTACCGGACGTCACCGTCAGGCGGCAGCGCCACCGCGGCCGCCGGCCAGGCGCGGCAGCAGACGGAAGCCGACACCGCCGGCGATCATCGTGGCGGCACCGATGACCAGGAAGGCGGTCTGGCCGGCGCCGGTCTCGGCGAGCTCCTGACCGTTGCTCTGGGCCGCCGTGTTGGACGTGGTGTCCGTGCCGGTCCCGGTGAGGGCCGAGGAGCCCTCTTCCTGGGTGGAGGCGTTGGAGCCGCCGTCGGGGTTGGTGTTGCTGTTGCCACCCCCGGCGTTGCCGTTCCCGTTCCCGTTCCCGTTGCCATTCCCGTTGCCGTTCCCGTTGCCCGGGTCGGTCGGGTCCTCGGTGGGCTCGGTGGGCTCCTCGGTCGGGTCCGTGGGCTCATCGGTGACCGGCGGCGTGGTCCCCGGGTCCGTCGGCACCTCGGTGCCGGGGTCCGTGGGGAGTTCGGTACCCGGGTCGGTCGGAATCTCCGTGCCCGGGTCGGTCGGGTCGTCGCCGAGGCCGGTGTCGACGTTCACGCCGACACCGCTCTCGCCCACGCTCACGCCGATCTCCAGCGCGGATGCAGCGCCGGCAGCGGTCAGCGAGGCACCGGCCGCGATCACGGCACCGGCGGCTATACGCGCGATCCGGATCCGCGTCTTCTTCGTCATGTGGTTGCTACCCCCAGTAGCTCATCGTCAATGAGGCGGCGCTCGGGGCCGTGATCGACGGGAGAAGGTAGCTGTGCTTCAAGTCCCCCGGTTCACATGCGCCCCAGAGATACGCATGCCACGCTTCACCCTTCCCATTTTTCAAAGCAACGTCAAGGCCGTTGCGGGCGCGATGTCCTGGTAAGCGCTCTTTGCCGGGGAAAGCGGTCTGTGAGTGTGATGTAAAACCCAGACATAAAGCAAACTGCCGCCCGATGGGCGGCAGTTGCGGTGCGACGGTCAAGTCGACAAAGTTACTTCTCCTGCTGCTTGCGCCAGCGAATTCCGGCCTCCAGGAAGCCGTCGATCTCGCCGTTGAACACAGCCTCGGGGTTGCCGACCTCGAAGTCGGTGCGCAGGTCCTTGACCATCTGGTACGGGTGCAGGACGTACGAACGCATCTGGTTGCCCCAGGAGTTGCCGCCGTCGCCCTTGAGGGCGTCCATCGCGGCCTGCTCCTCCTGGCGGCGCCGCTCCAGCAGCTTGGCCTGGAGGACGTTCATCGCGCTCGCCTTGTTCTGGATCTGCGAGCGTTCGTTCTGGCAGGAGACGACGATGCCGGTGGGGAGGTGGGTCAACCGCACCGCGGAGTCGGTGGTGTTGACGCCCTGACCGCCGGGACCGGACGACCGGTACACGTCCACGCGCAGCTCGGACTCGTCGATCTCGATGTGGTCGGTCTGCTCGACCACGGGCAGGATCTCCACCCCCGCGAAGGAGGTCTGCCGGCGTCCCTGGTTGTCGAAGGGCGAGATGCGCACGAGCCGGTGGGTGCCCTGCTCCACGGAGAGCGTGCCGTAGGCGTACGGGATCTGCACGGCGAAGGTGGTCGACTTGATGCCGGCCTCTTCGGCGTACGACGTCTCGTAGATCTCGGTCTTGTAGCCGTGCTGCTCCGCCCAGCGCAGGTACATCCGCTGGAGCTTCTCGGCGAAGTCGGCGGCGTCGACGCCACCGGCCTCGGCGCGGATGTTCACGAGCGCCTCGCGGGAGTCGTACTCACCGCTGAGCAGCGTACGGACCTCCATCTCGTCCAGCGCCTTCTTGACGGAGGTGAGCTCCGACTCGGCCTCGGCGAGGGTGTCCGGGTCGTCCTCCTCCTGGGCCATCTCGAACAGCACGGCGAGATCGTCGATCCGGCTGCGCAGCGCGTCGGCCTTCCTGACCTCGGCCTGGAGGTGGGACAGCTTGCTGGTGATCTTCTGCGCCTCGTCCGGGTTGTCCCACAGGGACGGCGCGGCCGCCTGCTCCTCGAGCACGGCGATGTCTGCCCTCAGCTTGTCGAGGTCCAGAACGGCCTCGATCGACTCCATGGTCGAGGAGAGGGACTTGAGCTCTTCGGATACATCGACGACTGCCACGCCCTCCAGCCTAACGTCTGTGGCAACCGACCTCGGTCGTCCCCCGGAGCACCGCCCCCTCAGGGGGAGGCCGGCGCCGAGCTCTTCGTGTCCTGCGGTGCCGCTCCCGCGTCGTCGCCCGAGGTGGCCACCCAGATCCCCGCACCCGCCGCGGCGACCAGCACCAGCCCCGCGAACAACCGACGTCCGTCGCCCCCGGACCACCACCCCTCAAGGAGAAACAGGCGCCGAATTCTTCGTGTCCTACGGCGACGCCCCCGCGTCGTCGCCCGAGGTGACCGCCCAGACCCCGCGCCCGCCGCCGCGACCAGCCCCACCAACAACCGACGTCGGTCGTCCCCCGTAGCGCCGCCCCCTCAGGGGAGGCAGACGCCGAATTCTCCATGCCCCACGACGACACCCCACACCCACCGCCCGCGACCAGCACCAACCCCGCCAACAACCGAAGCCCGCCGCCCGCGCACCGCCACCCCTCAAGGAGAAGCAGGCGCCGAATTCTTCGTGTCCTGCGGCGACGCCCCCGCGTCGTCGCCCGAGGTGACCGCCCAGATCCCCGCACCCGCCGCGGCGACCAGCACCAGCCCCGCGACCCCCACGACCAGTCTCCGCCGCCGCGTGGTCGCCCGGTGCCGCGCTGATCCCGGCCGCGGCGCCCCGGCGGGCCTCGGCACCCGGGCCGTCCCGCGTGCGCCTCCGGCCAGCTCGTCGGGGCCGGGCACCCTCATCGAGGTGTGCGTGTCCCGATTGGAGTCCGCGGGCTTCGCGCCCGGCACCAACGGCACCGCTCCCCGCCGCACCGGTCGCGCGGACGGTGCCGGCTCCCCGGAGGAGTCCGCGGCCGCGTCCTCCCCGCCCTGCTCGTCCTCCTGCTCCGCGTCCGGCTCGTCCACGTCCAGCGGGGGCATCCCGGCCAGCAAGGGCAGCAGTTCCCGCAGCCGCGTCCCCAGCTCGGACGCCCGCAACCGGGAGGCCGGCGCCTTCGCCAGGCACTGCACGATCAGCTGCCACAGCTCGTCGGGGATGCCCGGAAGCGGAACCACCGTCTCCGTGACGTGCCGTCGCAGCACCGCCCCGGGATGGCCGCCGCCGAACGGCGTGAACCCGGCCAGCAGCTCGTACAGGACGGTCGCGAGGGCATAGATGTCCACGGACGCCCGCGGCGGCAGTCCCTCGACGATCTCCGGTGCCAGATAGTCGGGCGTCCCGATGATCTTCGTGGCCCGGGTCCGGCGCGGCGAGTCGATGAGTTTCGCCACACCGAAGTCGGTCAGCAGCGCCGGATGCGCGCCCCCGGGGCCCAGCGGTCCCTGCATGTCCAGCAGGATGTTCTCCGGCTTCACGTCCCGGTGCACGACGCCCGCCGCGTGTGCCGCGGCCAGCCCGTCCGCGACGTCCGCCACGATCGCGGCCGCCGCCTCGGGGGCGAGCCGTTTCTCCCGGTCGAGCCTGGTGCGCAGATCGGTCCCCCGGACCAGGTCCATGACGAGCGCGAGGTCGTTGCCGTCGACGACGAGGTCGCGCACGGAGACCACGTGGGGGTGGTCCAGGCCGAGCAGGGCCGTGCGCTCCTGGACGAAGCGTCCGACGAGCTCCTGGTCGGACGCGAGGTCCTCGCGCAGCAGCTTCACGGCGACGGGCCCCTCGGGTCCCTCGCCCAGCCACACCGTGCCGGCGCTGCCCCGCCCCAGGATCTGGTTGGCGGTGTACCGGCTGCCGATCTTCCGTGCCAAGGCTGCTCCTACAGACGCGTGTTGCCGATAAAACTACGCGTCGGAAGAGGCAACCTTCACCGCGGAGAGGTAAATCACCCGCTGAGTGTCGACAAATCCCCAGAGTTACTGCTGCCCTGAGGACTTTCCGCCCAGGTCCCCGATCCAGCCGCTCACGGTGTCGATGATGTCCCCGATCTGCTGCCAGTAGCTCTTTCCGGTGCCGATCCACTCCTGGAGCGGGCTCAGCTCCCAGATCAGCCAGCTGGCGACGAACAGGATGACGATCGTGAACAGGCAGCCCTTGAGGCAGCCCAGACCCGGGATCTTCATCGGGTTGGCGCTGCGCTGCCGCGGCTGCCGGGGCTCGCGCGCGGGGCGCTCGGGCTGCGGCGGGGGCGCGTACCGCTGCGGCTGCTGTTGCTGCGGGGCGTATTGCTGGGGCTGCTGCTGCGGCTGACGGCCGTAACCGCCCTGCGGCGGGCGTTGCTGGGGCCGCTGCTGCCGCTGCGGCGGCTGCTGTTGCTGCGGCTGCTGTTGCTGCGGCCTGGCGACCTGCCGCTGGGGGCGGCGGCGCAGCGGGTCCTCGTTCGGGTCGAGGTACTGGACCTGCGTCTGTTCGTTGCGGTCACGGGCCGCGCGCAGCTGGTTCTGCCAGGGGTGCGGGTCCTCGGGCCCGCCGGGCTGCTGCCCCTGCTGCCCGTACTGCCCCGGCTGTCCGGGCGGCACCGGCGGCATGACGGCCGTCGGATCGGCCGCGCCGCGGTTCGGGAGTACGGCGGTGGGGTCGGCGGCGCCGACGGGGTTCCCGGCGCCGGTGTGCGGCAGGAAGCTGGTCGCGGCGTTCGGGTCGTAGGCGCCCGCGGCGCCGGCACCGTGCGGCAGCACCTGCGTCGGGTCGGCGGCGCCGGGCGTGTCCGGCACGGCCGCCGGGTCCGGGTCGGGCAGCAGGAGTGCGCCGACATTCTCCGCCGCGGCGATCTGCGCGGAGTTCGCGTGCACGCCGATGCCCTCGGCGACGACTCGCAGCCCGCGCGCGAGGTTCTCGGCGCTGGGGCGTCGCTCGGGGGTCTTGCTCAGACAGCGCTCTATGACCGTCCACAGCGGGTCGGGGACCGTGGAGGGGCGGCGCGGCTCGGCGCTCAGGTGCTGGTGCAGGACTTCGAGGGCGGAGCCGCCGGCGAACGGCGGACGGCCGGTGACCAGCTCGTACAGCAGGATGCCGGCGCCGTAGATATCGACGGCGGAGGTCTGCGGACGGCCCTCGGCGGACTCGGGCGCGACGTACGCGGGCGTGCCGACGAATTCCTGGGTGCGGGTCAGGCCCGGGGAGTCCGCGAGGCGGGCGATGCCGAAGTCGGTCAGCAGGGGGTGCATCTGGCCGCCGTACTGCCGCAGCAGCACGTTGGCGGGCTTGAGGTCGCGGTGGACCACGCCGTCGGCGTGGCTGGCGGCGAGCGCGTCGGCGATCTGGGCGGTGATCAGGGCGGCGCCGACGGGGCTGAAGGGGCCGTTCTCGCGCAGGTAGCGGTGCAGGTCAGGACCCTCGACGAGGTCCATGACCAGGGCGAGCAGATCACCTTCGACGACCAGGTCACGCACCCGCACGATGTTCGGATGGGTCAGCCGCAGCAGGACGGAGCGCTCGCGCAGGAACCGCATCACGATGTCCGGGTCGCTCGCGAGCTCCTCCTTGAGGACCTTGATCGCGACGGTCTCGCCGGGCTGTCCCGGTACGGCGGCCTCGGCGCCCGCGGTCTCCCGCTGGCGGGCTCGCCACACGGTCCCCGTGGCACCGCGTCCGAGCGGCTCCTCGAGGAAGTACTTGCTGCCTACCGGCCGCACGTCATGCACTCCCTGCTGCTTGCTGTCGTTCCGACCCACTTCCGACCCACTGTAGTGCCGCTCCTCCTGGCACCGCGTAAGCGTTCCCGAGCACGTTCGCAGGAAAGACGCTCCGTCCGGGGCTCCTGGTTGCCGGACGTTGACGTGACCGATCTCAAGTGATCGCCGGCGCTGCACTGGTCAGGCACTTTTGGGGGCAGAGCTGACCAATCAAGATCACTTGCCCTCGGGCGACGGGCGCGTTGTCAGTGGCAGGTGCGAGGATGCCTGCAGTACTGGCCGATGGTGCTCGTGCGGGGTGGGGAAGTCCGCGTCCGAGCAGAAGGGACCGCTGACGGCGATGCAGATCCGGCTGACCGTCGTAGACCCGCTGGGCCCGCCCGACCGGGCCCGGGGCCGCGCCGCGAGCTGCGACGTGCTGGTCACCGCTCCCGTCGGCACCGCACTGGCGGCGGTGGCCACGGCCCTCGCCTCGGCGGTCCCGGGGGACGGGGGGACCTCCCGCGCGGGCGAGACGGAGCGCGGCGGCGGTCCGGTCGTGCTGTACGCGGACGGTGAGCGGCTGGACGCCCAGCGCGCCACCCTGGGCGAGCCCCCGCTGATCGACGGTGCCGTGCTGTCCCTGGGCGCCCCGGCGGCACCCGAGCCCCACCCGGAGCTCGACGACGCCCCCACCCAGCTCCACGTGGTCGCCGGCCCCGACGCCGGCGGCGTCCATCTGCTGCACGGCGGCCAGATCCACATCGGCCGCTCCGCCGACGCCGACGTCCCCCTGGACGACCCCGACGTCTCCCGCCTGCACTGCGCGGTCACGGTCGCCCCCGACGGGCGCGTCTCCGTGGCCGACCTCGACTCCACCAACGGCACGACCCTGGACGGCACCCGCGTGGGCACCCGTCCGGTCCGGTTCCCTCCGGGGGCGCTCCTGAGGATCGGCGAGTCGGTCCTCCGGCTGTCGCCGAGCGGGGGGCGACGGCTCGGGACCGAACCGGACGGCGAGGGCCATGTGCGGGTGATCTCCGTCGAGGCCGGGGCCGTGCCGGGCGACGAGCGGGGGCGCGGAGGTACGGATGCCGCCGCCCGCGCCGGCCGGCCCGGGCCCGCACCGGGCGGGAGCCGGGCACACGGAGCGTCGGCACCGGCCGGTGAGCCGGGCGGCGGACGGCAGGGACGGCGCGTGTCCGCCACGGAATCGGACCCGGCCGGGTACCCGCCGGGCGCCATCCAGGGGCGCGGGACGACGGAAGCGGACCGCAGAGGTGACTCGGGCACGGTCCCCGGACAGGCCGAGCACACGCCACGCGCGCGGAGCAGGGTGTCGGCGGCGGCCGCGGGCGCCGGGTCCGGCAGGACCGCGTCGGCCTCGGCCGAGGGCCCGGCACGCGCGCGGGGCGGCGCCCGGGACAGCGGCGACACCTCGCCCCAGCCGCCCACCGACCGGACCCATCACGCCTACGGCTCCGGGAGCTGGGGCGCCTCGAACGGCGGCCCCGAATCCACCGGAACGCAGGGCCACCGCCCCACCGAGCCACCGGTCGTCGTGCCGGGCCAGGGCGGCGCACCCCGGATCGAGCGCCGGGACGACTTCGGCGGCGGCCGTCCGGACACCGACGGCAACCCCCGGGCCGGAGCCCTCTCCGACGCTCCCGGCGGCGGACGCGGCAGGGATTCCGGCGGCGACACCCACAGCGGCCGGTCCGGGCTCGGCTCCTTCGAAGTCACGCGCACGACCGCCGTCCCCTCCCCTCCGCCTGCCGACCGGGACCAGCCCTCCCCCGACTCCCCGGACGCCCCCGCTGCGGGCAACCGCAAGGGCACCCCCCTGCGCGGGACCGACGTACCGCAGGGCGTGCGGCGGCGCGGGGGGCTGTCCGCGTGGGCCCGGCGGCTGGCCGGGGGGCGGGGTGAACAAGAGGCGTCCGAGCGGGACGAGGCGTACGACGGGACGGCCGCGCCGGTCACCGCGGTGCCCTCGGCCGACACCCCCCAGGTTCCCGAGGTCTGGCCCGACCCGGCCGCCCTGCTGCTGACGGCACTGGGTCCCGGCGCGCGCCTGTGGGAGCGCGGGCCCGGGCATCCGGAGGCGCTCACCGTGCGGCTCGGCACCGCCGACCGGGCGGCCCCGGACGGCTCGGGGCTGCTGCCGGCCGTTCCGGTCACCGCGGATCTGCGCGAGGCCGGCGCCCTGGGCCTGGCCGGTCCCCGCGCCCGCCTGTCCGGGCTGGCCCGCGCGGTGGTGGCCCAGCTGGCCGCCCTGCACGCGCCCGAGACCCTGGAGATCGTCCTGATCAGCACGGACCGCTCCCGGTCCGCGCAGGAGCGCACGGCCGAGTGGTCCTGGCTGGGCTGGCTCCCCCATGTCCGCCCGGGGCACGGCCAGGACTGCCGCCTCCTCCTCGCCCACGACCGCGAACAGGCCGCGGCCCGCACCGACGAACTGCTGCGGCGTCTGGACGACCACCTGGCCGAAGCGGAGCTCGCCCCCGCTCGCAGGACCGTTCCGGCCGCCCGCTCCGCTGTCCCGCAGGACCGTCCCCGGGACACCGCCCGGCGGCCCTCCTGGGCCCGGGAGGACGCCGAGGACGAGACGAGCGGTGGCTTCCCGGGGCCGTACACCGTGGTCGTCGTGGACGGCGACCCCGGCGGCGCGGATCTACGCAAGGCCGTGGCGCGGCTGGCGGCTGAGGGCCCTCGGGCCGGCATCCACATCGTGTGCCTGGCCGAGACGGCCCCTGCCTCGCCCGCGTCCCCGGTGACGGACACGTACGAGGCGGCGTGCGCGGCGGCCCCGACCTTCCGCGAGTGCGGGGCGGTCGGTCTGCTCAGCGGGGACGTGGCGACCGCACTGCGGCTGATGCGAGTGGCCCGGACCGGGGTTCCCGCGGACGCGGGCGCCGAGGCCGACGGCACCGGCGCCTCCCGCAACCATCCCGGGCCCGGCCGTCCCGGCCCGGCGGAGACCCGTCACGCGGACGCGTCCCGCAGCGGCGCCAAGGCCCGTCCCGCCGGCCCGGGCCCGCGCACCGACGCCGACACCCTGCACCTCACCGCGGCCCCCACCCCCACCCCTGTCGGCCACGGCACGGTCGCCGCCGTGGACGCCGTCTCCGCGGCCTGGGCCGAGCGGTTCGCGCGGGCGCTGGCGCCGCTGCGGACGGACGGGACCGCCGGTGCGGGGCACGCGCGCGTCTCCTCGCCGTTGCCCCAGTCGGCGCGCCTGCTGGACGAGCTGGGGCTGGCCCGGGCCACCCCGCCGTCGCTGATGACCCGCTGGGCGGACGCGGCCGACGACCCGGAGTCGCTCGGCGGCCGGGCCTGGGCGGTGCTGGGGGCCGGACCCCGCGGCCCGGTCTGCGCCGACCTCGTGGCCGAGGGCCCGCATCTGCTGATCGAGGGCCCCGCGGGCAGCGGCCGTACGGAACTGCTGCGGGCGGTCGTCGCCTCACTGGCCGCGGCCGAGCGCCCCGACCGTCTCAGCGTCGTCCTGTTGGACGGCCGGGACAGTGTGGGCGTCAGCGGCCAGGGCGAGGGCCTGCGCGTGTGCACGGACGTGCCGCATGTGACCACCCACCTCACCGCCAACGACCCGGTCCGCATGCGGGAGTTCGCCCAGTCCCTGAGCGCCGAGCTGAAGCGGCGCGCCGAGTTGCTGGGCCGCGGCGACTTCGCGGAGTGGCACACCGGCCGGGAACTGTCGGGCCGCATGGTCGCCCAGCGCACGGCGTCCCCCCGCAACCCGACGGGCACCGCGGGACCTTCCGGCGACCAGGCCGCCGGCGACCTCGACTCGCCGCCGAGCTCCACGATCCGTCTGCGCCCCGGTGCGGCCCGCCGTCGCACCGACACGGCACCCCCGCTTCCCCGTCTGGTCGTGATCGTGGACGACCTGGACGCCCTGGTCTCCCCGCCCCTCGGCTCCCCGGGCAGGCCGGCCGCCGGCTCCGTCATACGCGCGCTGGAGGCGGTGTCCCGGGAGGGCGAGCGCCTGGGCGTCCACCTGGTGGCCGCGACCGGCCCGGGCGGCCGTACGGCCGAGTCGGAAGCGGCCCGCCGGGCCACTCTCCGCGTCGCCCTGGACACCCCGGCCACAGGACCGGACGAACCGGCTCCCGGCCGCGGCCGGCTGACCTGGCCCGACGGCCGGATCACGGCCTTCCAGGCGGGCCGGGTCACCGGCCGCATCCCCCGCACCGCGACCCTGCGCCCGACGGTCGTCCCGCTGGAATGGGACCGCATGGGTGACCCCCCGGCCCGCCGCCCGGTCCGGGAACTGGGCAATGGCCCGACGGATCTTGCCCTGCTGGCGAGTGCATTGGAACGGGCAGCGCGGGAAGTGGCAGCAGCAGAGGTCCCGTCACTGCTCTAGACGACGTCAAGGGGTCCCGGGGGCACCGCCCCCGGGCGACGCATGCCACAAGGCACCGGCACTGGTCACGACGCCATTACGATCACCCGCTTGACAGTGGACGCCCACTTGCCGACCTCGGCCCCCCGGCGTAGACCAGATCGCACGGGACAGCCCTCGAACGTTCGACGAGGAACGAAGAACGGGGTCGTGATGCGCAGCACCACCAGCACACAGCGGAAGCCGAAGTCAGCGAACACGGCTGCGAAATCGGCGGCCGCCGCTCTGGCGGCGGCCCTCGCCCTGTCGCTCACCGCATGCGGCGGAAACGACGACAAGAGCAGTGACACGGGCGCCACCGGCGGCAAGGAGACCGGCACCACGGTCACCCTCCCCAAACTGAACGGCCAGAGCCTGGAGGTCGCCGCCGTCTGGAGCGGTGAGGAACAGGCCAACTTCAAGAAGGTCCTTGCGGAGTTCGAGAAGCGCACCGGTGCCAAGGTGACCTTCGTGCCCGCCCAGGACCCGATCGTGAACTTCCTGGGCTCGAAGGTCGCGGGCGGACAGCCGCCGGACGTCGCGATGCTCCCGCAGCCCGGCGCGATCAAGCAGGCCGTGGACAAGAAGTGGGCCAAGCCCCTCGGCACGGAGGCCAAGGCGGAGCTCGCCAAGAACTACGCGCAGGGCTGGCAGGACATCGGCAAGGTCGGCGGCACCCAGTACGGCGTCTACTACAAGGCCGCCAACAAGTCGCTGATCTGGTACAACGCCAAGGTCTTCGAGAACGCGGGCGCCACCGAGCCGAAGACGTGGGACGAACTGCTCACCACGGCCCAGACGGTCTACGACTCGGGCGTGACCCCGTTCTCCGTGGGCGGCGCCGAGGGCTGGACCCTGACGGACTGGTTCGAGAACGTCTACCTCTCCCAGGCGGGCCCGGAGAAGTACGACCAGCTCGCCAAGCACGAGATCAAGTGGACGGACCCGTCCGTGAAGGACGCGCTGACCACGCTGGCCCAGGTGTGGGGCAAGAAGGACTATGTCGCGGGCGGCGCCAAGGGCGCGCTGCAGACCGACTTCCCGGCCTCGGTGACCCAGACCTTCACCGGCGGCGAACAGCCCAAGGCGGCGATGGTCTACGAGGGCGACTTCGCGCAGGTCAATATCCAGACCGCCAAGGCCAAGGTGGGCACGGACGCGAAGGTGTTCCCGTTCCCGAAGGTCGGCGACACCGCTCCCGTGGTCTCCGGCGGCGACGCGGCCGTGATCCTCAAGGACTCCAAGGGGGCGCAGGCACTGGCCACCTTCCTGGCCTCCCCGGACGCGGCGACGATCCAGGCCAAGCTGGGCGGCTATCTCTCGCCGAACAAGAGCGTGGACATCTCGTCGTACCCGAACCCGGTGCAGCAGAAGATCGCCAAGGCGCTGATCGGCTCGGGCGACGACTTCCGCTTCGACATGTCCGACCAGGCCCCGCAGGCCTTCGGCGGCACTCCGGGCAAGGGTGAGTGGAAGGCGCTCCAGGACTTCCTGTCCAATCCGAAGAACATCGCCGGCACGCAGGCGAAGCTGGAGGCCGACGCGGCGGCCGCCTACGGGAACTGACGCGATGACCTCGGCCACCGAGGCAGGGGTCCCACCGGCCCCTGCCTCCCCCAAGTCGCGCAAGAGCGTGACCGGCACGCGCAGGACCGTGGCAGCGATGTTCCTGCTGCCCGCCCTCGTGCTGCTGGGCGCGCTCGTGGTCTACCCGATCGGGTACTCGATCGTCCGGAGCTTCTACAACCAGTCCGGTGACGGATTCGCCGGAATCGACAACTACAAGGCCCTCTTCACCGACGACGGCATCCGCACGGCCCTGAAGAACAACATCATCTGGGTGGTCTTCGCGCCGACGATCGCCACCGCGCTCGGTCTGATCTTCGCGGTGCTGACCGAACGGATCCGCTGGGGCACGGCGTTCAAGCTGGTCGTCTTCATGCCGATGGCGATCTCCATGCTGGCGGCGGGCATCATCTTCCGGCTCGTCTACGACCAGGACCCGGACAAGGGGTTCGCGAACGCGGTGTGGGTGGGCGTGCACGACACGTTCGCGCAGTCCTCGGCGTTCCCGAAGGCCCACCCGGGCCGCAACTCGCCGCTGGTGGCCCAGAGCGGCGGTTTCATCACCAAGACCACGGTCCACACCGGCGGCACCATCACCCTGCCCCTGGTCGGTGTCGCCCCGGACCAGATGCCCAGTGACGCGAAGAAGGCCGTGGAGCCCCAGGCGGACCCGGGCCGGATCACCGGCACGACCTGGCAGGACTTCACCCGCGGCAAGGGCGTCGGCACGCTCGGCGGGGTCGACCCGACCGAACTCGGCTACCCCGGCATGAAGATCGAGGCGGTCAAGGACGGCAAGGTCGTCGAGACGGCGAAGGCCGGGGCCGACGGCACGTTCTCCTTCTCGGAGAAGGCCGACGGGGCGCAACTGCGGCTTCCGGCGAGCAACTTCAAGGAGGCCTACAACGGGCTCGACTGGCTCGGCCCGTCGCTGGTGACACCGGCGATCATCGGGTCGTACATCTGGATGTGGGCCGGTTTCGCGATGGTGCTGATCGCGGCCGGGCTCGCGGGCATCCCCCGGGAACTCCTGGAGGCAGCCCGGGTCGACGGCGCGAGCGAGTGGCAGGTCTTCCGCAGGGTCACGGTTCCCCTGCTGGCGCCCGTGCTCGCGGTCGTCACCGTGACCCTGATGATCAACGTCCTGAAGATCTTCGACCTGGTCTTCATCATCGCCCCGGGCTCCTCGCGGGACGACGCGAACGTCCTCGCGCTGGAGCTGTACCAGAAGGGCTTCGCCGAGGACCAGCCCGGCATCGCGAGCGCCATCTCGGTGTTCCTGCTGCTGCTGGTGATCCCGGTGATGTGGTTCAACATTCGTCGGCTCAGGCGGGAGGTACGGCGATGACCGCTCAGGCCGAAAGGCTCCCGGAGACGGCACCGGCGAACGGGGTGAAGGCGAAGCAGTCGCTGGGCTCACGGCTCGTCGAGCGCGTCAGCGGCGGCCTGATCAGCGTCCTCCTCGTGGTCGTCGGCCTGTTCTGGCTGGTGCCGACGATCGGGCTGCTGATCTCCTCGCTGCGCAGCCCGGAGGACCTGACGGCGAGCGGCTGGTGGAAGGTCTTCAGCGAGCCGTCCCAGCTCACCCTCGACAGCTACCAGAAGCTCCTGCAGAACAGCGACATCACGCACTCCATCGTCAACACCATCCTGATCACGGTCCCGGCGACGCTCCTGGTCATCGTCATCGGCGCGCTCGCGGGTTACGCGTTCGCGTGGATGGAGTTCCCGGGCCGCGACTGGTGGTTCATGGCCGTGGTCGGCCTGCTGGTGGTGCCGGTGCAGGTGGCGCTGATCCCGATCGCCGAACTCTTCGGCAAGATCGGCCTGTTCGGCAACATCTTCGGGGTGATCCTCTTCCATGTGGGCTTCGGTCTGCCGTTCGCGGTGTTCCTGCTGCGGAACTTCTTCGCGGAGATCCCCCGTGAACTCCTGGAGGCGGCACGGCTCGACGGCGCGGGTGAACTGCGCCTGTTCGTCAGGGTGGTGCTGCCGCTCGGCGGGCCCGCGATCGCGAGCCTGGGCATCTTCCAGTTCCTGTGGGTGTGGAACGACATGCTGATCGCGCTGGTGTTCACGGACGCCGACAGCCAGCCGATCACGGTCGCCCTGCAGACGCAGATGCGTGCCTTCGCCGACAACGTCGACGTCCTGGCACCGGGCGCGTTCATCTCGATGGTGATTCCGCTGATCGTGTTCTTCGCGTTCCAGCGGCAGTTCGTGTCCGGCGTGATGGCGGGCGCGGTCAAGTAGCGCGTGCGACAGCCGAATTGAGGGGCGGGCCGCCGTCGGCCCGCCCCTTCGCGTTCGCCCGAATGCCGTACGGAACGTAACCCCCTGCCGCCGTGGGGCGTTCCCGGGCAGAACGCCCGCGCCGACCCTTGGATGTGCCGTGCCCAGGTTCAGTGTCATCGTCCCCGCGTACAAGGTTCAGGCGCACCTGCCGGCTTGCCTGGAATCGGTGCTGTCACAGTCGTACGAGGATCTGGAGCTGATCGCGGTCGACGACCGCTCACCGGACGCGTGCGGCGAGCTGATCGACGAGTTCGCGGCCCGTGATCCCCGGGTCCGGGCGGTCCACCTGGCGCAGAACGCGGGACTCGGTCCCGCCCGCAACGCCGGGACGGCCGAGGCGAGCGGCGACTACCTGCTGTTCCTCGACGGCGACGACACCCTCGCCCCGCACGCGCTGCGGGCGATCGCCGACCGGCTGAAGGAGACCGGCGAGCCGGACGTCCTGGTCCACGACCACGTGCTCGTCCACTGGTCGGGCGAGCGGGTCCGCGACGCCTTCCCGGGCCGGCTCGCCGAGCAGGGCCCGGCGCCGTTCCGCCTGGAGGACCGCCCGGGGCTGCTGCGGGTGCCGCCGGTGGCCTGGAACAAGACGTACCGCAGGGAGTTCGTCGAACGTGCGGGCCTCGCCTTCCCGGCCGGTCACCACACGGACCTGCCCTGGACCTACCCGGCCCTGACGGCCGCCGAGTCGATCGCCACCCTGGACCGCGTCTGCGTCCACCACCGGCGGCACCGCGGGGGCGAACCTCTCGACGCGGCCGGCCACTTCGACCTCTTCGACCAGTACGACAGGATCTTCGCGTACCTCGCCGCGCGCCCCGAACTCGCCCGGTGGCGGCCGGTGTTGTTCCGCCGCATGGTGGACCACCTCTCGGCGGTGTTCACCGACCGGGACCGCCTCCCGCGCGGCGCCCGCGCCGAGTTCCTGCGGCGGGCCCGCGACCACTACCGCGCCCACCGCGTCCCGGGCCACCCGGTCCCGGCGCGCTCCCGGCTGCGCCACACCGTGATCCGACTCGGCCTCTACCGCACCCAACGGCTCGCGGAACTGGCCCGGAGCCTCGGCCACCGGACCGCCCGCCCGGTCGTACGCCTCGCCAAGTCCCTCCACGAGGCGGCCCTCCGTCTCCACTACCGCGTTCAGCTCCGCCTCCCGCTGCGCGAGGACCGTGCCGTCTTCGCCGCATACGGGGGCCGCGGCCACGGCTGCAACCCGGGCGCGCTGGAGGAGGCGTTCCGCACCTTCGCCCCGCACATCCGCACCGCGTGGATCGCCCGTCCGGAGCACCACCACACCATCCCGACGGCCGCCCTCAGGCTGCGTCCGGGCACGGCCGCCCACTGGACGGCGCTGGCCCGCTCCAAGTACCTCGTCGACAACACCGACTTCGACCGCCGCCTGGTCAAGCGCCCCGGACAGGTCCTCGTCCAGACCCAACACGGCACGCCCCTCAAGCACATGGGCCTGGACCTCCAGGAACGCCCGGCGGCGGCCGGCGACTTGGACTTCGAGGCGATGCTGAGCGGTGTCGACCAGTGGGACTACCTCCTGTCCCCCAACCGCCACACCACCCTGACCTGGGAGCGGGTCTACCCCGGCCGCTACACCACGCTCCCCTACGGCTATCCCCGCAACGACGTGTTCCAGCGGGCGACTTCGGAGGACGTACGGCGGCTGCGCGAGTCCCTGGGCATCCCCGAGGGCTCGGTGGCGATCCTGTACGCACCCACCCACCGCGACTACCGCCGCACCCAGCACGCCACCCTCGACCTGGACCGCGTCCTGCGCCGCCTTGGCCCCCGCTTCGTCGTGCTGGCCCGCGCCCACCACCGCCACGGCGGCCCGCTCGTCTCCCCCGCGACCGGCCGGGTCGTCGACGTCACCGACCACCCGAGCGTCGAGTGCCTGTGCCTCGCCTCGGACGCCCTGGTCACCGACTACTCGTCCCTGATGTTCGACTACGCCAACCTGGACCGCCCGATCGTGATCCACGCCGACGACCGGGAGGCGTACGAGGCGGCCCGCGGCACCTACTTCGACCTGCGGTCCTTCGCGCCGGGCGCGGTCGCGCGCAGCGAGGACGAACTGATCGACATCTTCGCCACCGGCCACTGGCGCGGCTCCCGCTCCACCCAGCTGCGCTCGGCGTTCCGCGAACGCTTCTGCCCGTACGACGACGGCCGCGCCGCCGAACGGGTCGTACGCCATGTCGTCCTGGGCGAGACCGGGTCGCCGGCGGTGGTGCCGCTCGCGGAGCGCCACCCGGTGCCGTCTGCGGCGGCGGCGCTCGACCGCTCCCCGCTGGCCACCGTGCCCCGCCCCGCGACGCACTCGCCCGTCACCGAGACCCGTTAGGAGGGGCCCGTGCCGTCCAGCCCGTCCCATCCCACACCGACCCGTCCGTCCACCTGGCGTCCGGTGGGACGGCCGGGGCGCCGGCGCCGCCGCTAGCCCCGAGCCGCCTCCGGATGCAGCCGCACCCATCCCTCCCAGGCCGAGGTGATCATGTCCTGGACGTCGTGCTTGGCCTTCCAGCCGAGTTCCGTGGCCGCGAGGTCGGCGGAGGCGACGACCCGGGCCGGGTCGCCGGGCCGGCGGGGAGTGACGGTCGGGGGGCGGTCGTAGCCGGTGACGGCGTTGATGCGGTCGATCATCTCGCGGACGGAGACGCCCTCGCCGCGGCCGATGTTGACGGTGAGGTCGCGTCCCGGGGAGGACTGCAGGGCGCGGGCGGCGGCCACATGGGCCTCGGCCAGGTCGGCGACGTGGATGTAGTCGCGGACGCAGGTGCCGTCGGGGGTGTCGTAGTCGTCGCCGAAGATACGCGGGGCCGCGTCCTCGGTGAGCTTCTCGAAGACCATCGGGACGATGTTGAAGACGCCCGTGTCGGCCAGCTCGGGGCTCGCCGCGCCCGCCACGTTGAAGTAGCGGAGGCACGCGGTGGACAGGCCGGCCGCCCGGCCCGTGGCGCGGACCAGCCATTCCCCCGCCAGCTTGGTCTCGCCGTACGGGGAGATCGGCGCGCACGGGGTCCGCTCCGTCACCAGCGGGACGTCCGGCATGCCGTACACCGCCGCGGAGGACGAGAAGACGAAGGAGGGGACCCCGGCGGTCGTCACCGCCTCCAGGAGGACGCGCAGGCCCTCGACGTTCTCCCGGTAGTAGTGCAGCGGCTGGTCCACCGACTCTCCGACCTGCTTCTTCGCCGCGAGGTGGACCACACCGGTGACCTCGTGGTCCGCCAGGGTGTGCGCGACCCGCTCGGCGTCCAGCGTGGAACCCGTCACCAGCGGCACGTCGGCCGGCACGCGCGCGGCGATGCCGGTGGACAGGTCGTCGTACACGACCGCCTGCTCGCCCGCCCCGGTCATCGCCCTCACGACATGCGCCCCGATGTAGCCGGCGCCGCCGGTGATCAGCCAGGTCATGTACGGCCGTCCCCTCTTCGGTTGACCCGTGTGCGCGTATCAGTGAACCAGGCGGTCGGGCCGGGCGGGCGCCCCAGCCGTCGGGGCTCTCAGCCCATTCAGCCCTCTCAGCCCTCTCAGCCCTCGTCGGGCAGTTCGGCGTGCACCGCCGCGTCCAGAGCCGAGGTGAGCTGGTCGAGGCGGGCCCGCAGGGCGCTGATCTCGTCCACGTCGAAGTTGGTCGCCGCGGCGATCCGGCGGGGCACCCGCTCCGCGCGCTCGCGCAGGGCGACGCCCTGCTCGGTGAGCCGCACCTCCACCGAGCGCTCGTCGCGGGCGCTGCGCTCACGCCGGACGAGACCGGCCGCCTCCAGTCGCTTGAGGAGTGGGGAGAGGGTGCCCGAGTCGAGCCGCAGGTGCTCGCCGAGCTTCTTGACCGGCAGGTCTCCGTGCTCCCACAGCACCAGCATCACCAGGTACTGCGGGTAGGTGATCCCCAGATCCTTGAGGATCACGCGGTAGACGCTGCCGAAGGCGCGGGAGGCCGCGTTCAGGGAGAAGCAGATCTGCTGGTCGAGGCGGAGCCAGTCGGTGGTGGTCGGGGGCGTGTCCATGCGTCCAGGATAGCCCGTGCGAGCCATTTGGTTGCGTACAATTGAATTGCGTGCTCTACTTATGGCCGTGAGGCGGCGGAAGAGCCGCCGGAACGAACTTCGAGAGGGACAATCTTCATGGACGCGCTCTACACCGCCACCGCCACTGCCACCCACGGCCGCGACGGCCGCGCCTACACGAACGACGGCAAGATCGACGTCGCTCTGGCCCCGCCGGTGGAGCTGGGCGGCAACGGACAGGGCACCAACCCGGAGCAGCTGTTCGCCGCCGGCTACGCCGCCTGTTTCGGCGGCGCCCTCGGTCTCGTCGGCCGCCAGGCCAAGGTGGACGTCAGCGACGCCGCCGTCACCGCCGAGGTCGGCATAGGCAAGCAGGGCGAGGGCTTCGGCCTCAAGGTCGCCCTCCGCGTCGAGCTGCCCGACTCCGTCGACGCCGAGACCGGCCGCAAGCTCGTCGAGCAGGCCCACCAGGTCTGCCCCTACTCCAACGCCACCCGCGGCAACATCGAGGTCGAGCTCGTCATCGAGTAGGGCTTGAGGATCTGACCGTCCGGAGCCGGAGCGGACGGCGGGTCGCAGCGGCTGTTACGGCCTCCCGCACGGGCACAGCGGTTTGACACAAGCCCGCGCGGGAGGCCGTAACAGCTCAGGGCTTGCCCGCGCGGACGCCCTGACAGCACGGAACAAGCTCGCGCGGGACGCCAAAACCGCTCACGGCTAGCCTGCTCGGATGGTCGTTCGCGCAGAACGCGCCCTGGGCGCCGTCGTCGGTTCCGCTGTGGGGGACGCCTTGGGTGCCCCCTTCGAGTTCGGACCGGAGGGTGCCTTCTCGGACCGCTTTCCGGAGCCGGGGCACGGCGGCGAGATGTGCGGGGGCGGCGGCTGGGATCCGGGTGAGGCAACCGACGACACGCAGATGGCGGTCCTGGTCGCCGAGTCCCTGGTGGAGTGCGGCGGACTCGAACTCGCGGACGTCTTCCGGCGGTTCCAGCAGTGGGCGGCGGCGGAGCCGAAGGACATCGGCCTCCAGACCGAGGCCGTGCTGAGCAGCGGCGACCCCTGGGACAGCGCTGCCGCCCTCCACTTCCAGGTGAACCAACGGGCGGCGGGAAACGGCGCGTTGATGCGCGCGGCCCCCTCCGCCGTCTACTTCGCTGCCCACGGCCGCGAGGCCACCATGACGGCCGGCCGCCGCCTGGCCGCCCTCACCCACGGCGACCGGGCCGCCTGGGAGGGCACGGCCGTCTTCCACGAACTGGTACGGGTGGCCCTGACCGGCGACAACCCGCTGGACGCCGTGGAAGCCACCCTTGACGCGGTCCACCGAGACCACCGCGGGCGCTACGCCACCGTCCTGGCCCCCGACTGGCACCCGGACCAGGCCACGGAGTTCAACGGTGCCGTATGGCCCTGCCTGGGCTCCGCCGTCTGGGCGCTGCGTACGACGACCTCGTACGAGACAGCCCTACGCGCCGCGATCGACCTGGGCGGCGACACGGACACGGTGGCCGCGGTGACGGGCGGTCTGGCCGGAGCGGTGTACGGCGTCACGGCCGTCCCGGAGCGCTGGACGACACCCCTGCACGTGCCCCTGCCGGGCTTCGCCGACCGGGTGCTGAGGACGGCCGACTTGGTGGCCCTCACCCGTCTCCTCACCGGCTGACGGCAGCGCCCGGAAGGGGCGCGGGCCTTTGCCGACATGCGGCTCCCCTCGCGGGCGAGGCCAGCCGCCCCCGCCTGGCCGCAGGCAGCCCTCAGGCAGCCCGGCCGCCGAGGGTCCCGGCCGCTGAGGCTCAGAGCGCCTTCAGTGCCTCCGTCGTCGCCCTGGCCAGCGCCGCGAGATACCCCTTCGGCAGCTTGGGGCTGCGGATCACGACCGAGCGCCAGTACAGGGGGCCGGAGATCAGATCGAGCGCCAGTTCGTCGTTGAAGCCGGTACGGAGCTCCCCGCGCCGCTCCGCCGCCGCGATGATCTTGCTGGCGACACCCTCCTGGCCCTTCTGCAACGCGTTCTGCAGGGCCTCGGCGATCTCGGGGTTACGGGCCGCCTCGGCCTGGAGGTCCGGGATGATCTGCGAGGCCACCGGGTGCCGCAGCGCCCGGGACGTCACCTCGTACAGCATCCGCAGGTCGTCCTCCAGCGAGCCCGTCTCCGGCACCGGCAGACCCATCACCGCGATCTCCGACACCACGTCGAGGACCAGGTGCAGCTTGGAACGCCAACGGCGGTAGACCGCGGTCTTGCCGACACCCGCGCGGCGCGCGATGCCCTCGATCGACATCCGCGCGTACCCGGACGCCGCGAGCTCCTCGAATACGGCCGCCCGAATGGCTTCCGTCACATCCTCGCGGAGGACGGCGGCTCCTGCCGGGGCACGGCGGCGCGTACGGGTCTGCGGCGCGTCGGCGTTGGTCGTCATGCGGACCAGCATAGGGCGTAGCGACGAAACGGTCCCGTTCCGACGCGGGTAGTCGGAACGGACGGTCGGGACGAAACAGTGTCGACGCGACGGTGCACGCCACGACGATACGGTTACGTTCCAACGTGACGGGTGACGACGAAACGGTTACGTTCCAACGTCGTTCGTCACGACGAAACGGTTGCGTTCCGACGCTCACTCGTCCTACTCTCACGTTGCGACGATACGGTCCCGTCCCGACGTAAGAGAACGTAAAGAGTCACGTAAGGAAACGCCGGACGACGGGCGCGCCAACCGCACGCGCACCACCCCCACCCCCCGAGCGAAAGCAGCGGATGTGAGCCAGGTCCTCGACACACCGCCCCCGACAGCGCCCCCGGCCGACGACGACCTCTCGGCCCTGGCCGCCCGGCACGGCCTCACGGTCAGCGGCGCCCGCCCCTCCCTGCCCGACTACGTCCGTCAGCTGTGGGCACGGCGCCACTTCATCACCGCGTTCTCGACCGCCAAGCTCACCGCGCAGTACAGCCAGGCGAAGCTGGGTCAGGTCTGGCAGGTGATGACCCCGTTGCTGAACGCGGCGGTCTACTACTTCATCTTCGGCGTGCTGCTGGGCACGAAGAGGAATGTGCCGGACTACGTCCCGTTCCTGGTCACGGGCGTGTTCATCTGGACGTTCACACAGAGCTCGATCATGGCGGGCACCCGCGCGATCTCCGGCAACCTGGGCCTCGTGCGCGCCCTGCACTTCCCGCGGGCCGCGCTGCCGATCTCGTTCGCCCTCCAGCAGCTCCAGCAGCTGCTGTTCTCGATGGCCGCCCTGGTCGTCATCCTGCTCTGCTTCGGTGTCCCGATCGCCGCGTCCTGGCTGCTGGCGGTCCCGGCACTGGTACTGCAGTCGGTCTTCAACGCGGGCGTCTCCATGATCATGGCGCGGATGGGCGCCAAGACGCCGGACATCGCGCAGCTGATGCCGTTCGTCCTGCGCACCTGGATGTACGTCTCCGGCGTGATGTGGAGCATCGACAAGCTGGCCAAGGGCCACCACGACTGGCCGTCCTGGGTGGTGCCCGTCCTCCAGGCCAACCCGGCCGCCATCTACATCGACCTGATGCGCTACTCCCTGATCGACAGCTTCCACGGCAGTCAGCTGCCGCACCACGTGTGGGCGATCGCGGTGGGCTGGGCGCTGGTCGCCGGCATCGGCGGCTTCATCTACTTCTGGAAGGCTGAGGAGACGTACGGCCGTGGCTGACATCGAGAACGACCAGATCCCCACCGTCGTCGTCGACGGCGTCGACATCGTCTACCGCGTCAACGGCACCGGCGCCGGCAAGGGCTCCGCCACCGCCGCCCTCAACCGCATGCTGCGCCGAGGGCAGGTCGAGAAGGCGGCGGGCGTACGCAAGGTGCACGCCGTCAAGAACGTGTCGTTCGTCGCCTACAAGGGCGAGGCGATCGGCCTCATCGGCACCAACGGCTCCGGCAAGTCGACCCTGCTCAAGGCGGTCGCCGGGCTGCTCCCGGTGGAGAACGGCCGGATCTACACCGACGGCCAGCCCTCCCTCCTCGGCGTCAACGCGGCCCTGATGAACGACCTCACCGGCGAGCGCAACGTCCACCTCGGCGGCCTCGCCATGGGCATGTCCCGCGAGCAGGTCAGGGACCGCTACCAGGAGATCGTCGACTTCTCCGGCATCAACGAGAAGGGTGACTTCATCACCCTCCCGATGCGCACCTACTCCTCCGGCATGGCGGCCCGCCTGCGCTTCTCCATCGCCGCCGCCAAGGACCACGACGTCCTCCTCATCGACGAGGCCCTCGCCACCGGCGACCGCTCCTTCCAGAAGCGCTCCGAGCAGCGCATCCGCGAACTCCGCAAGCACGCGGGCACGGTGTTCCTGGTGAGCCACAGCAACAAGTCGATCCGCGACACCTGCGACCGGGTGCTGTGGCTGGAGCGCGGCGAACTGCGCATGGACGGCCCCACCGACGAGGTCCTGGCGGCCTATGAGGACTTCACGGGCGGCCCGGACAAGGCCAAGCCGCAGCCGAAGGTCGCCGCCTGAGAATCCGTACGGGACGGACGACCGGATGAGTGAGGGCGCCCCGGGCCACATGGTCCGGGGCGCCCTCGTCGTCGTATCGCTGTCGTCGTATCGCCTACGAGTGCTGCCGCAGCAGCGTCCTCATCGTGCGCATCGCCACCGACAGGTTGGCCAGGTCGAAGGCGTCCGAGCTCTGGATCTCCTCCAGGGTGGTGCGCGCCCGGCCGAGGATCGGGGCGTTCTTCTCCTCCCAGGCCTTGAAGCGCTGCTCGGGAGTGGACGTGCCGTTGCCCACCGCCAGTACGTCGGCCGTCAGCGCCGAGTGGGCCGCGTACAGGTCCTCACGGATGGAGGCACGGGCCATGGACTGCCAGCGGTCGGCACGGGGCAACTCGATGATGCGGTCCATGAGCTGGGTGATGTGGAGACGGTCGGCGAGGTCGTAGTACACCTCGGCGACGTCCATCGGGTCGCGGCCCATGCGGTCGGCCACCGAGACGATGTCCAGCGTCGGGAAGGCCGAGGAGAACCCGGCCACGCGCGTGGCGAGTTCGTCGGGGACTCCGGCGCCGCTCAGCTCGTCGTAGATCTTCTGGTACCACTCCAGGTCCGCGCCCCGCAGCAACTTGGGCAGCTGGGACCACACCTGTTCGACGCGGTCGCCGAAGAACTCGACGGTCTCGGCGAGCTGGAGCGGCTGCGGCCGGTTGTTGAGCAGCCAGCGCGTGCCACGCTCGACGAGCCGGCGCGAGTGCAGGCGGATCCGGGTCAGTACGGCGGCCTCGACCTTGTTGTCGAGCGCCTCGACCCCGTCCCACACCACGCTGGAGCGGAAGATCGCGCGGGCCACGGTCTGCGCCCGGACGATCTCCTCCAGCGACGCGCCGGTCTCCTCGCGCAGGCGGTGCAGATAGGTCGTACCGCCCGTGTTGACCGTGTCGTTGACCAGGACGGTCGTGGTGATCTCGCGGTGCAGCGGGTGGTTGTCGATGTGCTCCGGGAACTGCTCCCGCAGGGCCTTCGGGAAGTACGTGTGCAGCAGACCGTGCAGATACGGGTCGTCCGGGAGCGAGGTGTGCAGCAGCTCCTCGGCGACCGTGATCTTCGTGTACGCCAGCAGGACGGCCGTCTCCGGGCTGGTCAGACCCTGCGCGGCACCGAGGCGTTCGCGGATCTGGCGGTCGGTGGGCAGGAACTCCAGGGCCCGGTCGAGGTGGCCCTCGCGCACCAGGTGGCGCATGAAGCGCTGCTGGGCGTGGAGCATGTCCTTGGACTGGGCGAGCGCGTTGGCGATGGCGGTGTTCTGCGCGTAGTTGTTGCGCAGGACCAGGCGGCCGACCTCGTCGGTCATCTCGGCGAGCAGTTTGTTGCGCTGCTTGACCGTCATGTCGCCCTCGGTGACCAGGCCGTTGAGCAGGATCTTGATGTTCACCTCGTGGTCGGAGGTGTCCACGCCCGCGCTGTTGTCGATGGCATCGGTGTTGATCTTGCCGCCGTGCAGCGCGAACTCGATCCGGCCGAGCTGGGTCAGGCCCAGGTTGCCGCCCTCGCCGACGACCCGCACGCGCAGGTCGGCGCCGTCGACGCGGATCGGGTCGTTGGCCTTGTCGCCGACGTCCGCGTGGGTCTCCGTGGACGCCTTCACGTAGGTGCCGATGCCGCCGTTCCACAGCAGGTCCACCGGCGCCTTGAGGATGGCCTTCATCAGATCGGCCGGGGTCATCTTGGTGACCTTGTCCTCGATGCCGAGGGCCTCGCGGACGTGGGCGTTGACCGGGATGGACTTGGCGGTACGGGGGAAGACGCCGCCGCCCGTGGAGATCAGCTCGGTGTTGTAGTCGGCCCAGCTGGAGCGCGGGAGGTCGAAGATGCGGCGGCGCTCGGCGTAGGAGGTGGCCGCGTCGGGCTTCGGGTCGATGAAGATGTGCCGGTGATCGAAGGCGGCGACCAGGCGGATGTGCTCGGAGAGCAGCATGCCGTTGCCGAACACGTCACCGGACATGTCGCCGATGCCGACGACGGTGAAGTCCTCGGACTGGGTGTCGAGGTCCAGTTCGCGGAAGTGCCGCTTGACGGACTCCCAGGCGCCGCGGGCGGTGATGCCCATGCCCTTGTGGTCGTAGCCGGCCGAGCCGCCGGAGGCGAAGGCGTCGCCGAGCCAGAAGTTGTACGACTCCGCGACCCCGTTGGCGATGTCGGAGAAGGTCGCGGTGCCCTTGTCGGCGGCGACGACGAGGTAGGTGTCGTCCTCGTCGTGCCGTACGACGTCGGCGGGCGGGACGACTTCACCGGCGACCATGTTGTCGGTGATGTCGAGCAGGGCCGAGATGAACATCTTGTAGCTGGCGATGCCCTCGGCCAGCCACGCGTCCCGGTCGACGGACGGGTCGGGCAGCTGCTTGGCGACGAAGCCGCCCTTGGCGCCGACCGGCACGATGACGGTGTTCTTCACCATCTGCGCCTTGACCAGGCCGAGGATCTCGGTGCGGAAGTCCTCACGCCGGTCGGACCAGCGCAGCCCGCCGCGCGCGACCTTGCCGAAGCGCAGGTGCACGCCCTCGACGCGCGGCGAGTAGACCCAGATCTCGAACGCCGGGCGCGGGGCCGGCAGATCGGGGATGGCCTGCGGGTCGAACTTCATGGAGACGTAGTCGTGCGGCTTGCCGCCCGCGGCCTCCTGGAAGAAGTTGGTGCGCAGGGTCGCCTTGATGACGGTCAGGAACGAGCGCAGGATCCGGTCCTCGTCCAGCGAGGCCACCTGGTCGAGCGCCGCGTCGAGCTCCTCCAGGAGGGCGTCCACGAGTTCGTGGCCTGCGCGCTGGCGGTCCGGCGACATCCGCGCCTCGAACAGCGAGACGAGCAGCCGGGTCGTGTGGACGTTGTGGCGGAGGGTGTCCTCCATGTAGTCCTGGCTGAACGTCGAGCCCGCCTGGCGCAGGTACTTGGCGTACGCCCGCAGGACCATCGCCTGGCGCCAGCCCAGACCGGCGCTCAGCACCAGGGCGTTGAAGCCGTCGTTCTCCGCCTTGCCGGTCCAGGTGGCGGCGAAGGCCTCCTGGAAACGCTCGCGGCCGTCTTCACCCAGGTAGTCACCGCCGCCGTTCTGCGACTTGGGCATGCGCAGACCGAAGTCGTAGATCCAGGCGATGCTGCGGTCCGAGCAGCGCAGTTCGTAGGGCCGCTCGTCCGTCACCTCGACGCCGAGCCGGCTGAGGACCGGCAGCACGGCGGACAGGGAGATGGCGTCGCCCTTGCGGTAGATCTTGAAACGGCGCTCCTCGGGGGCGGCGCCCACCGGCTCGTACAGGCTGAGCGCGAAGTCGTTCTCCTCGCCGAGCCGCTCCAGGTGGACGAGGTCGGCGACCGCGGAGCGCGGGGAGTGGTCGGCCTTGTAGCCCTCGGGGAACGCGTTGCCGTAGCGGCGGGTCAGTTCGGCGGCGCGCTCCTCGCCGAGCTCGGCGTTGAGCGCCTCGGCGAAGCCGTCGGCCCAGGAGCGGGCGGCCTCGACCAGGCGGGCCTCGATGCGCTCCTTGTCGCTGTCGCTGAGCTGCGGCAGCTCGGTACCCGGCGGGACGCGGACCACGAAGTGCAGCCGGGACAGGATCGACTCGGTGTTCCAGGCGGTGAAGTCGACGCTGATGCCGCCGAGTTCCTCCTTGAGGATGTCGATGATCCTCAGGCGGACGCCGGTGGTGTAGCGGTCGCGGGGCAGGTAGACGAGGGCCGAGTAGTAGCGGCCGTACTCGTCCTGGCGCAGGTAGAGCCGCAGCCGCCGCCGCTCCTGGAGGTACAGGACGGAGGTGGCGATGGACTCCAGCTCGTCGGCCGGGGTCTGGAAGAGCTCGTCGCGCGGGTAGGTCTCCAGGATCTGGAGCAGGTCGCGGCCGTCGTGGCTGTTGGGCGAGAAACCGGCCCTTTCGAGCACCTCGTCCACCTTGCGCCGAATGACCGGAACCCGGCGCACCGACTCGGTGTAGGCGGCGGAGGAGAACAACCCGAGGAAACGTCGCTCGCCGATGACATTGCCGTCGGCGTCGAACTTCTTGACCCCGATGTAGTCGAGGTACGACGGCCGGTGCACCGTTGCCCGGCTGTTCGCCTTGGTCAGAACCAGCAGGTTGTGCTCACGTGCCTTCGCGCGGGCGTCGGCGGGCAGCCGCTCGAAGGACGGGCTGACCGGGTGGCCCTCCTCGCCGGCGTGGTGCGGGTCGGAGCGCAGGATGCCGAGGCCGGTGCCGGGCACGGCCGCGAGGGAGTCGTCCGGCCTGAGCTGGTACTCCCGGTAGCCGAGGAAGGTGAAGTGGTCGGCGGCCAGCCAGCGCAGCAGCTCGCGGGCCTCCTCGATCTCCATGTCACGCAGCTCGGGGGCGACGGGCTCGGCGGGCAGTTCGTCGGCCATCCGCAGGGCCGCGTCCCGCATCTTCTCCCAGTCCTCGACGGCCTCCCGGACGTCGGACAGGACACGCAGCAGGTCGGCGTTGATCTGCTTCAGGTCACCGCGGTCGGTCTCGCGGTCGATCTCCACGTGGATCCAGGACTCGGTGTGCGCGTCGTGCGGGAGGTCACCGGCGGAGGGCGGGGCGGTGAGGACCTCGATCAGCTTGCCGGTGACATCGCGGCGGACGACGACCTGGGGGTGGATGACGACATGGATGCCGCGCCCCTGCCGGGTCAGCTCATTGGTGACGGAGTCGACGAGGAAGGGCATGTCGTCGGTGACGACCTCGACGACCGAGTGGGTGCAGGTCCAGCCGTTCTCCTCCACCGTGGGCGTGTGCACGCGCACGTTGGCCGTGCCCTGCGGGCGCGTCTCGCCCAGCCGGAAGTGGGAGAGAGCGGCTCCGTAGATGTCGACCGGGTCGCGGTCGGCGAGGTCTTCCGGTGCCGTGTGCAGGTAGTAGCGCTGGAGGAACGCGAGCACGGTCTCACTGTCCGGGGTGTCCGGGGTACGGGAGGTCTCGTCGTCCGTCGTCCCAGTCGGTAGGTGCCCCCCGACCGGGCTGTTCTCAGCTACCCGGGCAGCCCTCTCGAGCAGCTCGGCCTTGGCTTCGTCCAGCTTGGTCTGCATTGTCCTCTGGCTCCTGTCGCGCGCCGTTGCGTGACGTAGAAGGAAGTACGGTCTCTTCCCCTGCGGCTCGACGCCACGGCCCGGGGTCTCCGGTCTGCTCCGACGCTATGCCGCAAGGTGAGATGAGCGGGGGGATATCAGCCATTCTCGACACGCTCGCCAGGTGTGACGCTGCTCTCTGCCGCGCCGGTGACGAGGGCGTATTCGGCGTCATGAGGGCCCTTACGGCCCCGTCCCGCCCGCGAGGACCAGCGGCCGCCGCCCGGCCACGGAGGTGTTCCGTGCGCACCGGGCGCGGGGCGGGGGCCACAGCGCCCCCGCGAACTATCGCGCTGATCACGCCACCCAGGCTATCGCTCCTTACAGGGGAGCCGTCATGAGCCGTATGTGTACAAAACCGGAGGTGGAACTTTGACACTCTGCACAGTGTCTACGCCACATCCAGGCCATGACTTTCTCCCCTTCCCTTCGCACACCCTCTTGGCAAGCGCGTCCCGACGGTGCACTTTGCCGACATGACCGCAAAAATCCTCATCGTCACCGGTGACGCAGCAGAGTCACTGGAGGTCCTGTACCCCTACCAACGCCTCCGCGAGGAGGGCTACGACGTCCATGTCGCGGCTCCCGCCCGCAAGCAGCTCCGCTTCGTGGTCCACGACTTCGAACCCGGTTTCGACACCTACACCGAGAAGCCCGGCTACACCTGGCCCGCCGACCTGGCCTTCGCCGAGGTCGACGCCGGTGAGTACGCCGCTCTCGTCATCCCCGGCGGCCGCGCGCCCGAGTACCTGCGCAACGACCCCGAGCTCCGCAAGATCCTCAAGTCCTTCTTCGACGCGGACAAGCCGGTGGCCCAGATCTGCCACGGCCCCCTGCTCACCGCGGCGATCGACGGGCTCCGCGGCCGACGTGTCACGGCCTATCCGGCCCTGGAGCCCGACATGCAGTCGGCCGGAGCGGCCTTCCAGGACACCGAGGTGGTGGTCGACGGCACCTTGGTCTCCTCCCGCGCCTGGCCGGACCACTCGGGCTGGATGCGGGAGTTCCTGAAGGTGCTCAGGGCGAAGGCACCGGTGACCTAGCCGACGGGACGCCGCATGCCGCCGTGGTCGCGGTCGCGGTCGCGGGGCCGGCGTGAACCGGTCACGCCGCTATTCGCTCGGCCTCCGCGACCGCCTCCGCCAAGGTGTCCACCACAGGCACGCCCACCCCTTCGAGGCTGGCCCGGCTGTGCGACCCCCCGGTGTACAGCACGGCCCGCGCCCCCACCCGCATCGCGGCCACCGCGTCGTCCGCGGCGTCCCCGATCACCACGGTCCGGGCCGCGTCCACATCCACGAGCGCGGCGAGATGCCGCTCCATGTGCTCCGCCTTGCTCCCCCCGGACGGTCCCGTCCGCCCGTCCACCCGCAGGAAGTGCGCCTCGATCCCGAACCCGCGCACCAACGGCACCAGCTCGTCATGCACGTACATGCTGAGGATCGACTGGCTGCGCCCGGCCGACCGCCACCCCATGAGCAGTTCCACCGCGCCCTCGGTGAGCCCGCACCCCACCCGGTGCTCGGCGTAGTACCGGTGAAAGGTCTCGTCCATGACCTCCCACTCCGCGTCGGTGGGCAGCCGGCCGAGCAGTCGCTCGTAGAACTTGGGCACCGGCACGCAGTACAGCGCCCGGTACTGCTCCATCGTGATCGGCGCGAGCCCCAGCTCGCCGAACGCCGCGTTCGTCGCCCCGATGATCGCGTCGTTGTCGTGGAACAGCGTGCCGTTCCAGTCCCAGACGATGTGCGCCCCTGTCAGCTTCCCCATGACAAAAACGTACCCGCCCCCACTGACAATGAAGAGACCAGCAGGTCAAGACGGGTAAAGCCGCGACCTGGCACCGCAGGAGACGGCTTCAGCCGCCCAGCCCCACGAGGTTCGGGATCTCCTGCGTCGCGAACCACAGCAGCTCGTGGTCCTCGGCCCCGTCCACGACGAACTGCGCGTCGTCGTCCCCGGCGTCCGCCGCCGCCAGCGCGTCCACGGCGGCGGTGACGTCCTCCACCGCGTCCTCCGAGTCGACGTGCACCGCGGCGGCCTTGGCCAGCTTCACGGCCCCGGCGACCCGCACCTCACCGAGCGCCGCGGGATCCAGTGCCCGGTCGGGATCGGCGACGGCCGCCCCGTCGGCCACGTCGACGGCCACCACGACCCGGCGCCGTACGGCCCCGGCGTCCGCGGCGAGCAGCCGCAGCGACGCGAGCGCGGCCCGGTTCAGCGCCGCGTACTCCAGTTCCTCGATGTCGTCGGAGAGGTACCACTCGCGCAGGGCGGGTGTGACGGCGTAGGCGAGGAGCGGTCCGGCCCCCAGCTCACCCGTCTTGTACGCCTCGGCGAGACCGGAGAGGGTCAGGGGGACGTAGACGCGCATGACTGGCCGCTTTCGTGGTCGGAGAACATCATCGGCGGGGCTCCGCGAAGGCCTTCAGGATACGTGCGGGCGTCCCCTTTCGAGTCCCTGCCCAGACCTCGGCAGGCGTCCACCCCGGGCCCGGAATTCACCCGCCCCGCCCCCGGATTCACGGGCTTCCGCACCCTGCGATCACCCTGATAGGTGAACATGTCCGGCCGCCCGACCCGGTCCGCCCCGCGCTTGCCGCCGCGGTCCGCGGCCCCGTACAAGATCCCCAACCAGAAGTTACCGCCCGGTACTCTCCGGGCCCACTGAACGGGGATCCCATGAACAAGGTCATGACCAGGGCCCAGCACCCTTCCGGCACCCGCCCGTCGGCCCGCCGCGACTCCCGCCGCCCGGGTGGCACGCCGCCCCGCACTCCCGGGGGCAGCACGCCCCGCACGGCCCCGGGCGACGGCCGCCCACCGGGCTCCCCCGGCAGCGGTCCCCGCACCCGTACGGGCCCCACGGACAGCCGTCCGCAGAGCATCCCGGGGCCCAACGCGACGACCACGGGAGCCGCTCGGCGCGGCACCACGGCCGACGCCACGACCACCGGCACGCGCGGCACCACCTCAGGCACGGACAGCGCCTCTACCGGCCCGGGCAACACCGCCACCGCAACGCGCACCGCAGCCCACGGCACCGCCACCCCGGCGGTCGTCCCGCCCCAGGCCCCGCGGCGCCCCGTGGTCCCCCAGCCCCGCCCCACCGACCTCTTCGCCGACCTTCTCCTCGCCGTTCTGAGCGGCCAGCGCCCCGTCCACTCGATGCTCCGGCACACCGCTGGGCGCGCCTACGACGAGCTGGCCCGGCTCGCCGAACGCGGTCCCCTGCGCACCCGCGGCGCCCGGCCCGTCGTCCGGGACATCGGCTACTACGTCCCCCGCCAGGGCGCCGTGGAGGCCTTCGCCCGCATCGGTGCCGGCGACCAGCTGCGCGCCATGGCCTTCCGCCTGGAACAGGGCCAGGACCTGCGCTGGCGCTGCACAGCGGTCGAACTGGGCGGCTCCCGGGCTCCCCGTCCGGACGAGGACTGACAGCCCCGGAGAAGCCCGCGAGTCCCCTCACACGCCGAAGGGCCGGCCACCCCCGAGGTGACCGGCCCTTATCACGTCACGGCGCCACCGGCACCGTCACGTCGATCCACCACGGCGCTCGTCACGCCATGGGCACTACTTCTTGCGCCGGCCCCGACCACGGGACTGCTTGCGCCGCTCCGCGCGCGTGAGGCCGTCCGCCTCGGAGCGCACGGGCTCGTCGTCGTCGGCGAACTCGCCCTCGACGACACCGCCCTCGCCGTCCACGGTCGGCGCGGAGAAGTGCAGGTCCCGGCGCTGCGGGGCGTCGAGTCCCTTCGCGCGGATCTCGGGACGCGCGCCTGCCTGCGCCGGAACGGAGTCCTGCTTGGCGAGGGACGGCCTCTCGTCCTCGACCGGGACCTCCTCGACCTGCTGCTCGACCTGGACCTCCAGGTTGAACAGGTAGCCGACGGACTCCTCCTTGATGCCCTCCATCATGGCGGTGAACATGTCGAAGCCCTCGCGCTGGTACTCGACCAGCGGGTCCTTCTGGGCCATCGCGCGCAGGCCGATGCCCTCCTGGAGGTAGTCCATCTCGTAGAGGTGCTCGCGCCACTTGCGGTCCAGGACCGACAGCACGACCCGGCGCTCCAGCTCGCGCATGATCTCGGAGCCGAGCTGCGCCTCGCGCGCCTCGTACTGCTCGTGGATGTCGTCCTTGATGGACTCGGAGATGTACTCGGCGGTCAGACCCGCGCGGTCGCCCGCCGCCTCCTCCAGCTCCTCGACGGTGATCTTCACCGGGTAGAGCTGCTTGAACGCGCCCCACAGCCGGTCGAGGTCCCAGTCCTCCGCGAAGCCCTCGGCGGTCTCCGCCTCGATGTACGCGTCGATCGTGTCGTCCATGAAGTGCACGACCTGCTCCTGCAGGTCCTCGCCCTCCAGGACGCGGCGCCGCTCGCCGTAGATGACCTCGCGCTGCCGGTTGAGGACCTCGTCGTACTTCAGGACGTTCTTACGGGTCTCGAAGTTCTGCTGCTCGACCTGCGACTGCGCGGACGCGATCGCGCGCGTGACCATCTTGTTCTCGATCGGGACGTCGTCCGGGACGTTCGCCATCGACATCACGCGCTCGACCATCTGGGCCTTGAACAGCCGCATCAGGTCGTCGCCCAGGGAGAGGTAGAAGCGGGACTCACCGGGGTCGCCCTGACGGCCGGAACGACCACGCAGCTGGTTGTCGATACGGCGCGACTCGTGCCGCTCGGTACCGAGGACGTAGAGGCCGCCGAGCTCCTTGACCTCCTCGAACTCCGCCTTGACCGCTCGCTCGGCCTTCTCCAGGGCGGCCGGCAGAGCCGCGGCCCACTCCTCGATGTGCTCCTCGGGGTCGAGGCCGCGCTGACGCAGCTCCGCCTCGGCGAGATCCTCGGGGTTGCCGCCGAGCTTGATGTCGGTACCACGGCCGGCCATGTTGGTGGCGACGGTGACGGCACCCTTGCGGCCGGCCTGGGCGACGATCGTCGCCTCACGGTCGTGCTGCTTGGCGTTCAGCACCTCGTGCTGGACGCCGCGCTTGCTCAGCTGCTGGGAGAGGTACTCGGACTTCTCGACCGACGTCGTGCCGACGAGGATCGGCTGGCCCTTCTCGTGCTTCTCGACGATGTCGTCGACGACCGCCTCGAACTTCGCGACCTCGGTGCGGTAGATCAGGTCCGACTGGTCCTTGCGGACCATGGGCCGGTTGGTCGGAATCGGAACGACGCCGAGCTTGTAGATCTGGTGGAACTCGGCGGCCTCGGTCATCGCCGTACCGGTCATGCCGCAGAGGCCCGGCTGTTCCTTGCCGTTGTGGTCGTGGCGCTTGTACAGGCGGAAGAAGTTCTGCAGGGTGATCGTGGCGAGGGTCTGGTTCTCGTCCTTGATGTCCACCCCTTCCTTCGCCTCGATCGCCTGGTGCATGCCCTCGTTGTAGCGGCGGCCGGCGAGGATACGGCCGGTGTGCTCGTCGACGATCATGACTTCGCCGTCCATGACGACGTAGTCCTTGTCCTTCTTGAAGAGCTCCTTCGCCTTGATGGCGTTGTTCAGGTAGCCCACCAGAGGGGTGTTCACCGACTCGTAGAGGTTGTCGATGCCCAGCCAGTCCTCGACCTTGCTGACACCGGACTCGTGGATGGCGACCGTGCGCTTCTTCTCGTCGACCTCGTAGTCGCCGGTCTCCTCGATGCCCTTGAGGGGGTTGCCGGCCTCGCCCTTCTTCAGGCGGGTGACCAGCTTGGCGAAGTCGCCGTACCACTTGGTGGCCTGGTCGGCCGGGCCGGAGATGATCAGCGGCGTACGGGCCTCGTCGACCAGGATGGAGTCGACCTCGTCGACGATGGCGAAGTTGTGGCCGCGCTGGACGAGTTCGTCCTTGGACCACGCCATGTTGTCGCGCAGGTAGTCGAAGCCGAACTCGTTGTTCGTGCCGTAGGTGATGTCGCAGTTGTACTGCTCGCGACGCTGGGCCGGCGTCATGTTGGCGAGGATGCAACCGACCTCGAGGCCCAGGAACTTGTGGACGCGGCCCATCATCTCGGAGTCGCGCTCGGCCAGGTAGTCGTTGACCGTGATGAGGTGGACGCCCTTGCCGGACAGCGCGTTCAGGTACGCGGGCAGCGTGCCGACGAGCGTCTTGCCCTCACCGGTCTTCATCTCGGCCACGTAGCCGAGGTGGAGGGCGGCGCCGCCCATGATCTGCACGTCGTAGTGGCGCTGGCCGAGCGCGCGCTTGGCGGCCTCGCGCACGGTGGCGAACGCCTCTGGGAGCAGGTCGTCCAGGCTCTCACCGTCGGCGTACCGCTGCTTGTACTCCTCGGTCAGGGCCCGCAGCTCGGCGTCGGAGAGGTCGATGAAGTCCTCTTCGATGGAGTTGACCTGGTCCGCGATGCGGTGCAGCTTGCGCAGGATCTTGCCTTCGCCTGCACGCATGATCTTCGAGAGGACGGACACGGGGGTTGGTCTCCTTGCCGGTCGGGCCTGGGACGGTCGGTTTCCATTTGACTTACTGAGCAACGGCCATCGTATGCGAGGACCCCGCCACGTCGGGAGGCCTGCTGGGTACGCCGACTGTCAGCTCTTTCAAATCTGCTTCAAAGGGGACAACGGAGGGGGAACGCCGATGGTGCCGCGCCCCGCTCACGAATTGCGCGAATTGTGATCACTCGCTCACTCACAGCGAAACCGATGGCGTCTTCACCGAACACCTGAGCAGAATCGGCCGATGGAACCCGTCACGCTGACCACGGACCGTCTCCTGCTGCGGCCGCCCACTCCGCGGGACACCGAGACCGTCCTCGCGGCCGTGCAGGACCCCGACATCCTGCGCTGGACCACGATCCCCTCGCCCTACCTGGTGGAGCACGCCCAGAGCTTCACGGAACAACTGGCCCCGACAGGCTGGGCGAACGACACGCTGTTCACCTGGGGTCTCTTCCTCCCCGAAGGGGAGGACCTGGTCGGCATGCTGGGCCTGACCATGCGCTCGCCGGGCACGGCCGAGATCGGCTACTGGGCCACCAAGGAACACCGCGGAAACGGCTACGTCACCGAAGCGGTGCGCGCCGCCTCCCGCTGGGCGTTCACGCGGCTGTCGATCGACCGAGTGGAGTGGCGCGCGGAAGTGGGCAACCAGCCCTCCCTCGCGGTGGCGGAACGCGCCGGTTTCGTCGTCGAGGGCGTCCTGCGCTCCGGCCTCGCCCACCAGGGCGTGCGCCGGGACTGCTGGGTAGGTGCGCTGCTGCCCTCGGACCTGGGCCTGCCGTCCACGTTGCAGTACCTCCCCGCGGCTCCGTAGATCCGCAGCTCACCTCCCGTTGTCAGTGCCGGCCTCTATCGTTCGGACCCATGACGACTGCGCCTCCCACCACCGACCTCTCGGCCGACGAGGCCCGCCGCATCGTGCTGCGCGCCCAGGGCTTCCTCGGCACCCCCGACCGCCGGGCCGGAGTCCGCGGCGTCCTCCGTCACCTCGGCGCGGTCCAGCTCGACACCATCTCGGTCCTCGCCCGCTCCCACGAGCTGATCCCGTACGCCCGTCTCGGTGCGGTGGGCCGCAAGAGCGTGGAGGCCGCCTACTGGACGACCACTCCCCTCGGCGCGTCTCCGGACCGACCCCACGCTTTCGAATACTGGTCGCACGCGGCGTGCATCCTCCCCATCGAGGAATGGCCCCACTTCGCCTTCCGCCGCCGTGCCTACCGCAGCCGCCCGCACTGGAACCACCAGCTCCCGGACGGCACCTATGACCAGGTCATCAAGCAGCTCCGCACCGAAGGCCCCCTCACCGCAACAGAGTTGGGCGGCGCGAAGAAGACCAGCGAGTGGTGGGACTGGTCGGGCACCAAGGTCGCCGTCGAGCGTGCCCTGATGTACGGCGAGGTGGTCTGCGTGGAGCGCCGCGGCTGGAAGCGCGTGTACGACCTCGCGGAGCGCGCCGTGCCCGCCGACCTGCTCCACGACGAGCTGGACGACACCGAGTGCGTGCGTCGCCTGGTCGGTCTCGCCGGCCAGGCGCTGGGCGTCGGCACCCGCGCGGACATCGCCGACTACCACCGCCTCAGGGGCGAACAGGTCGACGCGGTGATCGCCGACTCGGGTCTGGTGCCGGTGACGGTCGAGGGCTGGGGCAAGCCTGCCTGGGCCGATCCCGCCGCTCTGGAGACAGCACCGCGCGGGCGCCACCGCACCACTCTGCTGTCCCCGTTCGACTCCCTGATCTGGGAACGCGCGCGCACGGAGCGGATCTTCGGCTTCACCCACCGCCTGGAGGCGTACGTCCCCAAGCCCAAGCGGGTCTACGGCTATTTCGCGATGCCGGTGCTGGCCGGTGGCCGTCTCGTCGGCCGCGTGGACCCGGCCCGGGAGGGGAGCACGCTGGTGGCCAGGCAGGTCACTGTGGACGGCCCGAAGGCGCTCCCGGCGGTCGCCCAGGCCCTGGTCGAGGCGGCGAGCTGGGTGGACTGCACGGACATCCGGGTCGAGCGGGTGGACTCACCGGACCTGCGCGAGCCCCTCGTGAAGGCACTAGCGGATCTCTAGGATCTTCTCCCGCATCGCGTAGACCACCGCCTCCATCCTGGAGTGCAGCTGCAGCTTCTCCAGGATGTTGCGCACATGGTTCTTCACGGTGTTCTCGGAGATGAACAACTCCTTCGCGATGTCGCGGTTGTTCATCCCGGTGGCGACGAGCTTGAGAACCTCCAGCTCACGGTCGGTCAGCCGCGGGGCCGGCACGAGACGGCGCTCGTCCGTCCGCTGGATCATCGACTTGAACTCGGTGAGCAGTTTCGACGCCATGGAAGGGCTGATCTGCGACTGTCCGTCGGCCACGGCGCGAATGGCGGTGGCCACCTCGTCCGTCGAGATCTCCTTGAGGAGATATCCGGTCGCGCCCGCCTTGATCGCGTCGTAGAGGTCGGCTTCCTCATCGCTGATCGTCAACATGATGATCTTGGCGCTGGGTGCCACTTCCTTGATGGAGGTGCAGGCCTCGATCCCGCCCCTCTTGGGCATCCGCACGTCCATCAGAACGATGTCCGGCAGCAGGTCGGCGGCCTTGTCGACGGCCTCGGCGCCGTCGCCCGCCTCCCCCACGACCTGGATGTCCTCCTCGGCCGCGAGCACGATCTCCAGTCCGCGCCGGAAGAGAGCGTGGTCGTCCACGACGAGAACCCGGATCGGCTCCTTGCGTGGAGAGCCCGTGTCCGCGCCCATGCCGACGACACCGTCGCCGGCGTCCGCGCCGTGCAGCGGTCCGAAGCTGTCCGCCATCGTTCCTCCCCCTGAAGGCTGTGGCTGATCCTGTGCCATCGCCAACCCAAGGCAACGACCCACCGGTTGGGCCGGTGGGGCCATGATTTCATGCCCAGACGACAGTGAGGTGACAGAGCGGGGCGCGAAGTGGTCGCACGCGGGTGCCCCTGGGGGCGCACACGCGCTCCAGGGGCACCGGCTCAGCTGTCATCCGGGAGGGTCAGCTGCCCGTCGTGTCGCCGGCCGCGGGAGAGTGCGCCCGGGCGACCATCGGGTCCGTGCTCAGGTGGATGACGCCGTAGTCATAGGCGTGCCGCCGGTAGACGACACTCGGTTCCTTGGTCTCGGAGTCGACGAACAGATAGAAGTCGTGCCCGACCAGTTCCATCTCGTAGAGCGCCTGGTCGAGGGTCATCGGGGAGGCGACGTGGGTCTTCTCACGGACGACGAGGGGACCTTCACCCTTGATCTCCAGCGAGCCGATCTTCTTGACGGGCACGCCGTCCGAGTCTTCCTCGTGGACGGGGTGGCCGTTGCCGTTGAGCGTCGCCGCGTCCGGAACGTGGTCGGGGACCTCAGCTGCCGTGAGCCGCCGTGCGCCCCTGCGCGTGTGGCGCTTGTCGTGCTCCTTGCGAAGCCGGGCGTCCAGCTTCTCCGCCGCCAAGTCAAGTGCCGCATACGGGTCGCTGGCTGCCGCTTCCGCCCGGATCACCGGACCGCGGGAGCGGAGCGTGATCTCCACTCGGTCACAGCGGTCGGCCTGTCGGGGGTTCGGCTCCTTGGACACCTCGACGTCGAGGCTGATCACCTTGCCATCGAGCTTCTGGATCTTCTCCAGCTTCAGCTTCTCGGCCACGTGCTTGCGGAACCGCTCGGGCACCTCGGTCTTGCGGCCCTTGACGACGATGTCCACGCAGAACTCCGTTCCCGGATCGCTCCGCCTCGATGCGGAGCATCTCCCTTTTGCACCAGGCTCCGGTGAGCCCCGGAACCTCGGACTCGGTGACGTCCACCTCCTCCCCCGCGGGCAAGATCTCCATTCCACCGTCGCGGGTGATGGTGGAAATCCCGCGGGCACGGCATTCGGATCTGCGAGGTGTGGCCTGCGCCTTTCTCTCACAACCGAACATATCTCGCCTGGACGGATGTCGTCACCCTCTACCGCGGTGTACCTCCGTTCAGGTGAATTGATCCTCTCGTAACCTGCAACGATGCAACTACACAGTCAGTTCCGGTTTATTTCGAAGGAATCCGGCGACGCCGCGACCACGGCCGCACAGACGACGTCACGCACTCCCCCGGCGCCCGCCGTTGTCGCCACGCAGCGCTCCCGGTCCGTGTCCTCCTCCGTCACTGCGACCATCCGTTCCCCCATGCCTTCCCGAGTTGCCGCGGTGTACACGAGGACCGTCGGATCATCGCCGCATCCGGCCACCACTCGTCCACCACGGCGCCCGCTTCCGTCCTGCCGCCGTTCGCCATGGCATCCGTCCGTTCCCAGCGACCGAGGACCGCTGCGCTCTCCTTGTCCCTGTTGTCGATGATCACGGTGTCCGGCGGTCGTCCGTTCACCGCGGCGAGCGATGCTCTCCCGAGCGCCCACCGCCCGGTTCTCCCGAGCCCTCGCCGCCCGAAGCTCGCCAGCCCGCGCCTCCTGGACAGCCCGCGCCGCCTCGGTCAGGGACGCTCCCGTCGTCATCAGGTCGTCGACCAGCACCACCAGCCCCTCGGCCAGAAGCCGTCCGCCACCGGGAATCACGGTCAGCGCGCCCGCGAGATTGTCCAGCCGCTGCCGGGAGTTGAGCCCCGACTGGTCGGCCACCCCCCGCCGCTGCCGCAGGACGGCGACCACCCGCGCCGCCATCCCCGCCCGCCGCAGCTCTCCCGCTGCAGCAAGGGCGATCCGCCGCGTCGGATCATGCCCCCTGGCCCGAACCGCCCGCCGCGCGGACGGCACAGGAACGAGCAAGACGGGCACACCGATCCCGTCTTCCTCCCATCCCCCACGAGCGCACACACCCGGCCTCGGGCCACCGGTCCCGGTGCCGGTTGCGGTTCCGCCCAACGACTCACCCCCCGACAAGCCACGTGCGGCTAGGGTCTCTGCCCCCGGCACTCCGCTGCCCTTACCCCTGCCGCTGCCCAAGGCGTCTACACCAGAGGCACGGCCGACCCTGTCCCAGGCCGCCTCGACACCTGCCCCGTCCCGGATCCCGGCCAAAGCTACTTCACCTGTCCCACCTACCGCCCACGACCACCCGGCCCCGCCGACAGAGGCCATGCACGCACCCGCCCCCCGGGCAGAGTCCACAAACGTCCCCGCCCCACCAGCCCGCCCCACAGACGTGTCCGCCCCACCAGCCTCCGCCCCGTCAAGGCCCCCCGTGCCGCACCCAGCAGGTCCACCCCCCTCCAACTCCCCACCACGCCCGACCGAGGCCCCACAACCCTGCTCCCAGGCCCCCCAAGGCCACTCCCACGCCGATACCTCACCCCCCGGCTCACACACCTCCCGCACGCTCGCCCACACAGCCCCCGCCAGAGCCGTACCGAGCGGGCCCGCAAGGCCCATTGCCCCCCTCTCCTTGTGGGCCAGCAACACCGCCCGTACCGAATCCGCATACCGAGCCGCCGCGTGCACGACCGGCAGTCCGGGCGGCTCCGGCACCGGTCGCACCCGGCTCGGCGCGGCCCCGTACAAGGCGGCACGGCACTCCGGACAGAGCGCCGTGCGAGGCTTCCCGCAGCCTCCACACTCGGCCGGCAGCACCAGATCGGTGAGGTCCTGCCACCACCCCCGCATGCCCACCACTGTGCCAACGCCGAAGCCGACAGACCACCCCTGTGGATAACTCCCTGTGGAAAACCCTGGCCCGGGGCGCGAACAACAGTTCCCACCACAATTACCGGCCCTATACAGCGAACCGGCAGACCGCGCACACGGCCCGCGAATCAACCCCGTACGACGATTCCGACCCGCCCCGCTGGCGAATCCGAACCGCCGCAGGCCATGAATCCCCACCCGCCCCAGAACAAAAGCGGCCACCCTCGCCGGGACCTCGCCCCGGCAAAAGCGGCCGCTCCCGACAGGGCGGTCCCGTCACCTCAGCCCGGATAGACCGGCGCCGTCCCGTCCGCGTCCACCTTCTGCCACTGCGCCCCGGACGGCAGCCGTACGATCCCGTCCTCCGAGTAGGCGACGAGGGGCATGTCGGCGTCCTCGGACGCCGCGAGCTCCTTCACACCCGTGAGCGCGGCCGGCGGCGGCCCCTCCGGAGTGGAGCCGTCGACCTGGACGTAGCGCGTCTGCTGCACGCCGCCCTGCTCGCGCCCGACCACCACGAGCCTGCTGTCGCCGGCCCAGGACATGGTCGTGACCTCCTCAAGGTCCGGTGTCGTGGAGCGCAGCTCCCGCACCGAGACGCTCTGAGGGTCCCCGGTCCTGCCCTCCCGCTCGATCCGCCCGATGAACAGCGACTGCTTGCCGCCCTTCTCCACGACGAGGGCGATCCGCACCCCGTCTGCGGCCACCCGCAGGTCCCTGATACGCCCGTCGAGCCCCGGAGTCTCCACCTCCAGCGGCTTGCCCGCGCCCTCCTTGAACAGCAGCAGCCGCGGATCGACGGGGTTCCGGTCGGCCACCCACAGATCGCCCTCGGTGTCCCAGCTCGGCGTGGTCAGCCGGTCCCCGGTCGTCTTGCCGCTGCTGACCAGCACCGGCTCTCCGAGCGACCCGCCCGACACCAGCGACCCTACGTACAGCGCCTTGCCGTCGAGGCCGACACCGGCCGCCGTGTGCTCGTCACGCGAGACGGCCACCGACCGCAGATCCTTGTCGCCTTCGCCCAGCGCTCCGGGCACCGCCACCGGCTGGGCCTTCGTACCGCTGCCGTCCGGCTCCGCCGAGACCCGTACGAGCCGGTGCTCGCCGTTCACGAAGTACAGGAACTCGGGCTTCTCGACGGATCCGCGCGTGGCGTCCCCGTTGGCGTCGGTCTCGGCGGCGGAGCACAACTGCCTGCCGCCCGCCTGCAGCTCGACCTCGTCCACGGCAGGGGTGAGGCCCTGCAGGGTGAACAGCAGTTGGGCCGCCATCGCCTTGCACTGGTCCGCACCGACGTGCTCGGCCTTGTCGTTGAGCGGCACCGTCAGCGTGCTCCGGTCGTCGGGAGCCAGCGAGGAGACGCCGATCCTGAGGGCCGTGCCGGTGGGAAAACTCGTCCTGACGACGGGATCGAGCCAGGTCGTCGGCCCGCTGAGCAGGGAGCGCACCAACTGCGTCATGGGGTCCACGCGCTCGCGCACATACACGGGGTCGGCGACCGCCACGGTCTGCGGAGCCGTCACCGCCCTGGTGTTCGACGCGAAGTAGTACTTATTGACGGACACGTAGTTCCGCTGGAAGTCCGACCTGCCCATGACGACACCGCGCGGAGGGCTGTCGATCCGCCACTGCTTGGTCTTCTTGTCGTGGACGAGGTGCACGGTCTCCCGGTACTCGCCCGATGCCGGCGAGTACGACTGCTGCGCGTCCACCACCGCCACCTTGGTGCCGACCAGAGTGAACGACTTGTCGTCGCTCTGCTCCCGGTCCACGGGCGGCACCACGTCCGCACCGGGTCCGTCGTCGAGGACCGTGGTGGACAGCCCCGGCTGCCACTGCTTCGCCGCACTCGGGGTCAGGTACTTGCGGGCCGTCTCGTAGTTCGGATCGTCGCTGGTCAACGCTTCGAGAAAGCCCTGCACGATGTCCGTGGGCTCGGCGTCCTCCCGCGGCGGCATCGCGAAGACTCGCACCGGCGTGTCCTGCCGCGCCGTGGAGTCGACCCCGCGCAGATCCCCGCTGTCCGGCATGGAGGCACACCCCGCCAGCAGTACGACGCCACAGGCGGCGTACGCCACGGTCCGCCCCGGCGTGCGCCAGCCGCGCCCCTCGCGGTCAGCGTCCACGGAAGGCCTCCCCCTGCTGTTCGTACGACTCCTGTGACCCGGCGTCCGGACGGCCGGCGGTCCCACCGCCTGGCGTGTGCCCGCCCGAAGAGCTGTCCGGCCGTGGCGCACTCGACGACGGCCGGGGCACCACGCGCGCGCCGTTGCCCGGCAACGCCGTCGGATCCGCCGTGGGTGCCACGGTGGCCGACCTGGGCGCTATCGGATCCCGCGAGGTCACTTGGTCGCCCATCGGCTGAGCCGGCACGGTGGCCGTCTTGTCGCCGCCCCCACGCGGCAGACCGGCGTCATCCAGTCCACGATTGCGGCGCGAGTCCTTGGGCTCCAGCGGTATCGGCGAGCCCCGCAGCGGCTCGTCGGCCGTCCTCGGCAACGTCAGCCGGAACTGCGAACCGCCACCCGGCTCACCCCACGCCTGCAGCCAGCCGCCGTGCAGCCGCGCGTCCTCCAGGGCGATGGACAGCCCCAGCCCGGTACCGCCGGTGGTACGCGCGCGTGCCGGGTCGGCCCGCCAGAAGCGGCTGAACACGCGCGTGGCCTCGCCGGGCTTGAGGCCGACGCCGTAGTCGCGCACCGCGATCGCGACCGCCCCGCCCGCCGAAGCCAGCTTGACGACGACGTCCTTGCCCTCGCCGTGCTCGACGGCGTTGACGACGAGATTGCGCAGCACCCGCTCCACCCGCCGGGCGTCGGCCTCGGCTATGACAGGCTGCTGGTCACCCACGATCCGGACCGTCGAGCCCTTGCGCTCGGCAAGCGGCGCGGCCCCGCCGACCACGCGCCGTACGACGTCCCTGAGGTCTATCGGCTCGGCCTCCAGCGCGGCCGCGCCCGCGTCGAACCGGCTGATCTCCAGCAGATCCGCGAGCAGCGTCTCGAACCGGTCCAGCTGGTCGGCGAGCAGCTCGGCCGACCGAGCGGTCATCGGATCGAAGTCCTCGCGCGCGTCATGGATGACGTCGGCGGCCATCCGCACGGTCGTCAGCGGTGTCCGAAGCTCGTGCGACACGTCCGATACGAACCGCCGCTGCATCCGCGACAGGTCCTCCAACTGCTGGATCTTCAGCTGAAGGTTCTGCGCCATCTTGTTGAAGGCCTCGCCGAGCCGCGCGATGTCGTCCTCGCCGGTGACCTTCATCCGCTCCTGGAGCCGCCCGGCGGACAGCCGCTCGGCGATCCCGGCCGCCATCCGCACCGGCGTGACGACCTGCCGCACCACGAGCCAGGCGATCGCTCCGAGGAGTACGACGACGAAGAGCCCGGCGGTCGCCAGGGTCCCCTTGACCAGGCTGAGCGACTTCTCCTCCTGGGTGAGCGGGAAGAGGTAGTACAGCTGGTACGGGTCGCCGTTGGGGTCGTTGACCTGCTTGCCGATGACCAGGGCCGGCTGGGGCTCCTGGTAGGGGTCGTAGACGATGCGGGTGTAGCTCTGGGCGGCAGTCGTACTGTCGTCGATCTTCTCGCGCAGAGCCTCGGGGACGCTGGCCGTCGGGTCGACGTCGCCCGAGGCACGCGGGCCGCGCCCGCTCCCGCTGTCACCGCCCACGGGCAGGGTCACCACGTCGAAGGCGCCCTGACCGCCGCTGGAGAGGGAGTAGACGAGATTACTCATCCACTCGATGACGAACTGGTCGGACTGACCGTCCGACGCGGCCGTGTCGTCGGTCCCGGCGTCGGCCTCCTCCGCCTTCTGCTTGGCCACCGCGAACCCTCCGGTGGCCTGGCTCTGAGACGCCTTGACCTTGGCGTCGAGGAGTCCGTTGCGCACCTGCCCGATGACGACGAAGCCCAGCAGGAGGACCACGCCGAGCGACATCAGCAGGGTCGTGGCGACGACCTTGAGCTGGATGTTGCGCCGCCACAGCCGCATCACGGGCAGCAGCGGCCTGCGCACCCAGCGCATGAGGAGCCTCAGGACAGGGCTTCCCTGGACTCCGCCCTGGAGCAGGCCGCCCTCCACGAAACGTCCCCAGCGGGAACCCGCCGACTTCCGCCCGACAGGCCGCCCCGCGTCCGCCCCGGTCCGCCGGGGCGACGACGCGGCACTGTCTCCGGACATGTCAGCTGGGTCCTGCCTTGTACCCCACACCACGGACGGTCACCACGATCTCGGGCCGCTCCGGGTCCTTCTCGACCTTGGAGCGCAGCCGCTGTACATGCACGTTGACGAGCCGGGTGTCGGCGGCGTGCCGATAGCCCCACACCTGCTCCAGGAGCACCTCACGCGTGAACACCTGCCACGGCTTGCGCGCGAGCGCGACCAGCAGGTCGAACTCCAGCGGTGTCAGCGCGATCGACTGCCCTTCCCGCTTCACGGAGTGCCCGGCCACGTCGATGACCAGGTCGCCGATGGCGAGCTGCTCGGGAGCCGGCTCCTCCGACCTCCGAAGCCGCGCCCGGATCCGGGCCACGAGCTCCTTCGGCTTGAACGGCTTCACGATGTAGTCGTCGGCGCCGGACTCCAGCCCCACGACGACATCCACCGTGTCGCTCTTGGCCGTCAGCATCACGATCGGCACCCCGGACTCCGCCCTGATCAGACGGCACACCTCGATACCGTCCCGCCCGGGCAGCATCAGATCCAGCAGCACCAGATCCGGTTTGGCCTCACGGAACGCGGCCAGCGCCTTGTCACCGTCGGCTACGAAAGACGGCTCAAAACCTTCACCACGCAGCACGATGCCCAACATCTCGGCAAGTGCGGTGTCGTCGTCGACGACAAGGACTCGTCCCTTCATAAAGACATCATCCCATTCTCATAACAGTGGTGAAGGCAGTGGTGAGACAGCTCACCGACCAGTGACCTTAGTCGTACTGGACCATCACTGTCTGCCTCGACCGCCGCAGTGGGGACAGCCGCGGATGTCAGCCGGAATACGTGGCCACTCCATCCACTTCAGCTGATCGTCACCTCCCGGGACCTGGCGCACAACTCGGCAAGGGCCTCGGCCGTCACCGGCGACACCACGCCCTCCTCCGTGACGATCGCCGTCACCAGCTCCGGAGGTGTCACATCGAAGGCCGGGTTGTACGCCTGCGTCCCCAGCGGCGCCACCGGAATCCCGCCGCCCGCCTCCGCGCCGGCCACCGGCACCTGAGGCGCCGCGAGCTCGGTCACCTCGTGCCCGGCCCGCTGCTCCACCTCGATCGACGCCCCGTCCGGGGTGTCCGGATCCACCGTGGTCACCGGCGCCACCACGATGAACGGCACATGGTGATACCGCGCGAGCACCGCCAGCGGATAGCTCCCCACCTTGTTCGCCACCGAGCCGTCGGCCGCGATCCGGTCGGCCCCGATCAGCACCGCGTCCACCTCCCCGGCCGCGAACAGCGAGCCCGCCGCGTTGTCGGTCAGCAAGGTGTACGCCATCCCGCTGCGCGCCGCCTCGTACGCCGTCAGCCGCGCGCCCTGGAGCAGCGGACGCGTCTCGTCCACCCACAGCCGCCGCAGCCGCCCCGCCCGGTGAGCCGCGAGCGCCACCGCGAAGGCCGTCCCCTCACCGCCCGACACCAGCGAACCGGTGTTGCAGTGGGTCAGGATCCGGTGTCCGCCGCCCGGCAGCAGCTCGTCCAGCAGCGCCAGCCCGCGCTCGGCCATCGCCGCACTGGCCGCCGCGTCCTCCGCGTGCAGCCTGCGCGCCGCCGCCAGCGCCGCCCCGGCCGCCAGTTCCTGGTCGCCGCTCTTGCCGAGCTCGGCCCGGTAGGCGGCCTCGGCTCTGCGCACCCCGACAGCGAGGTTCACCGCGGTCGGACGCGCGCCCGCCAGCACGGCCGCCGCCTCGTCCACGTCGAACCCGCGCGCGGCGGCGAGCGCGACACCGTAGGCCCCCGCGATGCCGAGCAACGGCGCCCCGCGCACGGCAAGCGAACGGATCGCCTCCACCAGCGCGGACGCATCCGTACAGACCAGTTCCACCTCCTCGGCCGGCAGCCTCGTCTGGTCGAGAAGCACCAGCACGGGGCCTTCAGGTGGCTCGTCCCAGCGGATCGCCGGTATCTCGGTGGGCTTGCTGTCCTCGCCGGATTGCACGTACTGATCAGCCATGCGATCAGTCTGCCCCTTGTCAGCCGGAGTATTGAAGGTGTGCAGCCCATACCGCGGCTGGTCACTCGCCGACCACCCCATGGCACGATGGCTGCCAACCTGCCGCCGCGCCCGCGGACGGGCACCGTGAAGGAGCGACGATGAACGACACTCCGGGCTGGGCCTCGCCCGGATCCGCCCCGTCCGACGGGCACGAGCCCGGCACGTCCGGTCCCGCCGAGCCCGCCGCCGGGCCCGACACCGCACAGCCCGCGCAGCAGCCGGAGAACAACCCGCAGGACGCCGACTCCAAGTGGTCGCAGGAGCAGCCGCCACCCGGGCAGTGGTCCGCCCCCACAGGCCCCGCCGCTCCCGGCCAGGCCCCTCCGCCCCCGCCTCCCGGCTCTGGCTGGGGAACGCAGCCCCCCGCCGGCCCGCCCGGAGGCTACAGCCCTCCCCCGGGCTGGGGCGGCGGCTACGGCGGCTGGGGCGGCCCCCCGCCCGCGGCCAAGCCCGGCGTGATCCCCCTGCGCCCCCTCGGTGTGGGCGAGATCCTCGACGGCGCGGTCTCCACCATGCGCACCTACTGGCGCACCGTCCTCGGCATCTCGCTGACCGTCGCCGTCGTGACCCAGGTCCTCGTCATCCTGCTCCAGGGCTTCGTCCTGAACGACAGCGCGGGAACCGAGGCTCTTAACGACCCCAGCGCCAGTGCCGACGAGCTGACCCACGCCCTGGGCGAGACCATGCTCGGCACCACCGTCGTCTTCCTGATCTCCCTCATCGGTACGGTCGCCGCCACCGCGCTGCTGACGACCGTCACCAGCCGGGCCGTGCTCGGCAGGCCGGTCACCACCGGGGAGGCATGGCGCGACGCCCGCCCGCAGGTGCCCAGGCTGTTCGGCCTGATCTTCCTGCTGCTGCTCATCACCTTCGGCGTGCTCGCCGTCGGGGCACTGCCCGGCATCCTCGTGGCCGCCGCGGGCTCGAACGGCGGCGGTATCGCCCTCGCGATCCTCGGCGTCCTCGGTGCCGCCGTCGTCGCGGTGTGGCTGATGATCCGCTTCTCCCTGGCCTCGCCCGCGCTGATGCTGGAGAAGCAGAGCATCGTGAAGTCGATGAGCCGCTCCACGAAGCTGGTCCGCGGCTCCTGGTGGCGGGTCCTCGGCATCCAGCTGCTGGCCGGGATCATCGCGAACATCGTCGCGGCGATCGTCGTCATCCCCTTCACCTTCCTCGCCGCGGCGCTCAGCGGCGAGGGTGTCGGCGGCTTCGTCAACGGCACCGGCGACCTCGGCTGGACGTTCCTCATCATCAGCGGCGTCGGCTCGGTGATCGGCTCCATGATCACCTTCCCGATCACGGCGGGCGTCACCGTGCTCCTCTACATCGACCAGCGCATCCGCCGCGAAGCCCTCGATCTCGAACTGGCCCGCGCGGCCGGCGTCCAGGACTACGGCACCCGCCCCACTACCGGGAGCTGATGCGGTGAACCTTCCGGGGGGAGTGCTCACGATGCTGCGCGCCGTCGACACCTTCGTGCTGTCACTGGCACGGTCCGACGACGAACCGCCGCTGACGATCCCGCGCGACCCCGCGCGGGAGGCGGCCCGCCGCGAGCTGTCCAAGCGCATGTACCACGAGAACGACCCCAGCTGGTTCCAGCGCGCACTCAACGCGTTCTGGGACTGGGTCGGCAAGCTGTTCAACGCGGCCTCGTCGGCGACCCCGGGCGGAGCACTCGGCCTGGTCGTCGTCATTGCCGCGATCGTCCTGGTGGTGGGCGCGCTGTGGTGGCGACTGGGCACCCCGGGCCGCGTGCCCGCCTCCTCCGCCGCCCTGTTCGACGACCGCCCCCGCAGCGCCGCCGACCACCGCGCGGCCGCGGAGGCACACGCGGCCCAGGGCCACTGGAACCAGGCCGTACAGGAGCGCATGCGCGCGATCGTCCGCTCCCTGGAGGAGCGCGCCCTCCTCGACGTCCGTCCCGGCCGCACCGCGGACGAGGCCGCCGCGGAAGCGGGCCGCGCCCTGCCCTCCCACACGGACCGGCTGCGCTCCGCGGCCCGGGACTTCGACGACGTCACGTACGGCGGCCGGGCCGCGACCGAGCAGTCGTACGACCGCATCACCGAACTCGACCGCGCCCTGGAACGCACCAAGCCGGTCCTCGCGAACAGCACGAGCGGCACGACCAGCACCGACAGCAGCCACACCGCGGACCACAACGCCCGCCGGGGAGCCGCCGAATGACCACCGAGGCCACGCTCCCGTCCACCTCGGCCTCGCCCACCGCCCGCCAGGTGTGGACCCGCGCGCGAGGCATCGTGCTCGCCCTGGTGCTGCTCCTCGTCGCGGCCGTGGCGATCGCGGCGATCCGCTCCACCGAACGCCACGGCAGCCTCGACCCGCGCTCCGCGGATCCCTACGGCAGCCGCGCCGTCGCCGAACTCCTCGCCGACCGAGGCGTCGACACCCGCGTGGTCACCACCCTGGACGAGGCACGCGCCGCAGCCGGCCCCGACACCACGCTCCTGGTCGCCGTACCCGACCTCCTGACGCACCGCCAGCAGAGCAGCCTGCGCTCCGCGACCGCCGACTCCGGCGGCCGTACTGTCCTCGTCGCCGCCAGCAGCTGGTCCGTCGAGCGACTGGCCCCCGGCGTCGTCGCGGACCCCGCCACCAGCCTCGACTCGACGCTCTCCCCCGACTGCGGCCTGTCTGCGGCTCAGCGCGCGGGCACCGCCGACACCGGCGGCATCCGCTACACCGTCACCCACCCCGGCAACGACGAGTGCTACCCCAGCGAGCGCCTGCCCACCCTCGTACGTGTCCCGGCGGCCTCCGGGGACGGCGACACCGTCGTACTCGGCGCGCCCGACATCCTCTACAACGACACCCTCGACGAGCGGGGCAACGCCTCGCTCGCCCTCCAACTCCTCGGCTCCCGCCCCCATCTGGTCTGGTACCTCCCCTCGCTGTCCGACTCCTCCGCCACCGACCCGGGCGAGGAAAAGGGCTTCCTCGACCTGCTCCCCTCGGGCTGGCTCTGGGGCACACTTCAGCTCTTCTTCGCGGCAGCTCTCGCCGCCCTGTGGAGGGCACGCCGACTCGGCCCCCTGGTGCCCGAGAAACTCCCCGTGGCGATCCGCGCCTCCGAGACCGTCGAAGGCCGCGCCCGCCTCTACCGCAAGGCCAACGCCCGCGACCGCGCGGCCACCGCTCTTCGCTCCACCACCCGCACCCGCCTCGCCCCCCTCACAGGCGTCCCCGTCGCCCAGGCGCACGCGCCCGAAGCCCTGCTCCCCGCCCTGTCCGCCCATCTCCACAGCGCAGGACACGGACAGTCCCTGCACTCCCTGCTCTTCGGCCCGCCGCCCGGCGACGACGCCGCCCTCATCTCCCTAGCCGACCAACTCGACGCCCTCGAAAGAGAGGTACGCCGTTCATGATGGACCCGACCACTGACAACGCCGGGACCACCGGGGACCCGGACGCCGCCCGGGCCTCCCTGGAAGCCCTGCGCGCCGAGATCGCCAAAGCCGTGGTCGGCCAGGACCCCGCCGTGACCGGTCTTGTCGTCGCCCTCCTCTGCCGCGGACACGTACTACTAGAAGGAGTCCCCGGGGTCGCCAAAACGTTGCTCGTCCGCGCCCTCGCATCCGCCCTCGAACTCGACACCAAGCGCGTCCAGTTCACCCCCGACCTCATGCCCAGCGATGTGACGGGCTCCCTCGTCTACGACACCCGCAGCGCCGAGTTCTCCTTCCAGCCCGGCCCTGTCTTCACCAACCTCCTCCTCGCGGACGAGATCAACCGCACTCCGCCCAAGACCCAGTCCTCCCTCCTGGAGGCCATGGAGGAGCGGCAGGTCACGGTCGACGGCACCCCGCGCCTGCTCCCCGACCCGTTCCTGGTCGCCGCGACCCAGAACCCAGTGGAGTACGAGGGCACCTACCCACTCCCCGAAGCCCAGCTGGACCGTTTCCTCCTCAAGCTGACGATCCCGCTCCCTTCCCGCCAGGATGAGATCGACGTCCTCACCCGCCATGCCGAGGGCTTCAACCCCCGCGACCTCAAGGGCGCAGGCCTGCGCTCCGTGGCAGGCCCCGCCGATCTCGAAGCCGCCCGCGCAGCGGTCGCCAAGACCACGGTCTCCCCCGAGATCACCGCTTACGTCGTCGACATCTGCCGCGCCACCCGCGAGTCCCCGTCCCTCACCCTCGGGGTCTCCCCACGCGGCGCCACCGCCCTCCTGGCCACCTCGCGCGCGTGGGCGTGGCTGACCGGCCGCGACTACGTCATCCCCGACGACGTGAAGGCCCTGGCCCTTCCCACCCTCCGCCACCGCGTACAACTGCGCCCGGAGGCCGAGATGGAGGGCGTGACAGCCGACTCCGTCATCAACGCGATCCTCGCTCACGTCCCGGTTCCCCGCTGATGGCCCTCACCGGACGCGCCGCACTTGTCGCAGCCCTGGGTTCCCTCCCCGTCGGCATCTGGGAACCCAGCTGGACGGGCATCCTCGCGGTCAACGCCCCCCTGGCAGTGGCCTGCGCCTGCGACTTCGCCCTGGCGGCACCCGTACGACGGCTCAGCCTGACCCGCTCCGGCGACACCTCCGCCCGCCTGGGCGAGACGGCCGACGTCACCCTCACGGTCACCAACCCGTCCGGCCGCCCGCTCCGCGCCCACCTCCGCGACGCCTGGCCCCCCAGCAGTTGGCAGCCCGGCACGGAGGTGGAATCCTCCCGCCACCGACTGACGGTCCCGGCCGGCGAACGCCGACGCCTCACCACTCGCCTACGCCCCACCCGCCGCGGTGACCGCCACGCCGACCGCGTGACGATTCGCTCCTACGGCCCCCTCGGGCTCTTCGCCCGCCAGGGCACCCACAAGGTCCCCTGGACGGTCCGCGTCCTGCCCCCCTTCACCAGCCGAAAGCACCTCCCCTCAAAGCTCGCCCGCCTGCGCGAGCTGGACGGCCGCACCAGCGTCCTCACCCGCGGTGAAGGCACGGAGTTCGACAGCCTGCGCGAATACGTTCCCGGCGACGACACCCGTTCCATCGACTGGCGAGCCACCGCCCGCCAGACCTCCGTCGCCGTACGCACCTGGCGCCCCGAACGCGACCGCCACATCCTCGTCGTCCTCGACACCGGCCGCACCTCGGCAGGACGCGTAGGCGACGCTCCCCGCCTCGACGCCTCCATGGACGCTGCCCTGCTCCTGGCCGCCCTCGCCTCCCGCGCCGGCGACCGCGTGGACCTCCTCGCCTACGACCGTGGAGTACGCGCCCTGGTCCAAGGCCGAACAGCCAACGACCTGCTCCCCTCGCTGGTCGGTGCGATGGCCACCCTCGAACCCGAACTCGTCGAAACGAACGCCCGCGGCCTCACGGCCACAGCCCTGCGTACGGCCCCCCGCCGCTCCCTGATCGTGCTGCTCACCAGCCTCGACGCCGCGCCCATCGAAGAGGGCCTGCTGCCCGTACTTCCTCAGCTCACCCAACGGCACACGGTCCTTCTGGCTTCAGTGGCGGATCCTCACATCGCTCGCATGGCCACGGCACGCGGCAACACCGAAGCGATCTACGAGGCCGCGGCCGCCGCCCAAGCCCAGACGGAACGCCATCGCACTGCGGAACAACTCCGCCGCCACGGAGTGACGGTCGTCGACGCCACACCGGACGACCTGGCTCCAGCGCTGGCCGACGCCTATCTGGCATTGAAAGCAGCCGGGCGCCTCTAAACAAAAAAAGGGGGGCGCATAGCCCCCCTGAGATGAAACAAACCACAAAACGCAGAAAGGCCCACACCATAAGGTGTGGGCCTTTCCACTCTAAAAGGAGCTCGGCGGTGTCCTACTCTCCCACAGGGTCCCCCCTGCAGTACCATCGGCGCTGTAAGGCTTAGCTTCCGGGTTCGGAATGTAACCGGGCGTTTCCCTCACGCTATGACCACCGAAACACTATGAAGTTCGACCGGAAAAAGACACAGTCGTTGCCTCAGAACTAACACAGTGGACGCGAGCAACTGAGGACAAGCCCTCGGCCTATTAGTACCGGTCACCTCCACCCATTACTGGGCTTCCAGATCCGGCCTATCAACCCAGTCGTCTACTGGGAGCCTTAACCCCTCAAGGGGGTGGGAGTCCTC
>NZ_KB911597.1 GCF_000383615.1 Streptomyces canus 299MFChir4.1
ACTCACCCGTTCGCCACTAATCCCCACCGAAGTGGTTCATCGTTCGACTTGCATGTGTTAAGCACGCCGCCAGCGTTCGTCCTGAGCCAGGATCAAACTCTCCGTGAATGTTTACCCGTAATCGGGTGCACACACACGAGAGCGGAACAACCACCGGAATAAGGCGGTCGTTCACAGCGTCCTCGCTGTGTTTATTTCAAAGGAACCTCGTCCCAGCAGATGCTGGAGACGGGGTATCAACATATCTGGCGTTGATTTTTGGCACGCTGTTGAGTTCTCAAGGAACGGACGCTTCCTTTGTACTCACCCTCTCGGGCTTTCCTCCGGGCGCTTCCCTTCGGTCTTGCGTTTCCGACTCTATCAGATCCTTTCGGGCCTGATTCCCTGTCGGCGGGGCCTTTCGACATTCACTACGTTAGCCGATTCCCTCGGCAACTCATAATCGAGTTCCGCGAGTTCGAATTCAGACGTGCGGGCACGCCGAAATCGTCCCCGCTGAGGGGATGTCGTAGGTAGTGGTTTGGCCGCTCTCGGCTGCTGGCGATCGCCGTAACCGGGTCAAGCGGCTCGGGCTACGTTACGCACCTTCCAAGAGCGAGTCAACTTGAGCGCCGCCTCGGGGCATGAGCGCGATAGGGGCTCACTGTCGGGTCGTTGGCGACCCAGTAGCGCCAGGGGCGCACGCCTCCCTCGCCGGCCACCCCGGTCCGCGGACCGTTGAGTACCTGGTCGGAGGGGACCGGAGTACCGGTGAGCATCCTCAGCGGGGTCTCGCCCGGGTCGCATGCGTCCGTGCCGTCCAGGGCCCGGTCCACGCCAAGGGCGGTGGCCAGGCGGGCCGGCCCTTTGGCCAGTTCCTTGTCATTTCGGGCCGAGAGTCGACGTTTGCGTGCCAGCTCGGCGCCTTCGAGGACCTCGCCCGCGCGGAGCAGAACGGCGCTCGCCCGGCCTTCCGGGCCGCACACCAGGTTCATGCAGAACCACATGCCGTAGGTGAAGTAGACGTACACATGCCCGGGCGGACCGAACATCACGTCGTTGCGGGCCGTGCGGCCGCGGTAGGCGTGGGAGCCGGGGTCGTTCGGACCGTCGTACGCCTCGACCTCCGTGAGGCGCACCGCGATCGGGCCGTCCGGGGTCGTACGGACGAGGGTGCGGCCGAGGAGGTCGGGGGCGACTTCCAGTACGGGGCGGTCGAAGAACTCTCGTGGCAGTGGCGTACGGTCCGGGGGCGTGATCATGGCGTACGAGCGTAGTCCAGACGGGTGTGTGCCAAGGGGTGGTCAAGGGTTCGTCCGCTTGCCAGGGTGAGGGCGCGGAACCGACCACGGCCGGATCGCGTTTGTAGGGATCAGGAATCCGCGCGTTCTAAGAGGAGAGACATGGCGTTCAAGAAGCTGCTCGCGAGCCTGGGGGCCGGTGGGGCTTCGGTGGAGACGGTGTTGACCGAGGTCAACGTCGTTCCGGGTGGTGTCGTCCAGGGCGAGGTGCGGATCCAGGGTGGGTCCGTCGACCAGGAGATCGAAGGGCTGTCGGTCGGGCTCCAGGCCAAGGTCGAGGTCGAGAGCGGCGACCAGGAGTACAAGCAGGACATCGAGTTCACGAAGGTCTCGCTCGGCGGTGCCTTCACGCTGCAGGCGAACGCGGTGCACGCGGTGCCGTTCGGTCTGGAGATCCCCTGGGAGACGCCGGTCACGATGATCGACGGCCAGGCGCTGCGCGGGATGAACGTCGGTGTCACGACCGAGCTGGCGATCGCGCGTGCCGTGGACTCCGGTGACCTCGATCCCGTCAACGTGCACCCGCTGCCGGCGCAGAAGGCGATTCTGGACGCCTTCATGCAGCTGGGCTTCCGCTTCAAGAACGCGGACCTGGAGCGCGGCCACATCCGGGGGACGCGGCAGCGGCTGCCGTTCTACCAGGAGATCGAGTTCTTCCCGCCGCAGCAGTACCGCGGGCTCAACCAGGTCGAGTTGAGCTTCGTCGCGGACGGCAACGCGATGGACGTCATCCTGGAGATGGACAAGAAGCCGGGGCTGTTCAGCGAGGGCAGTGACACCTTCCGGTCCTTCCAGGTGGGGCTACACGACTACCAGAGCACCGACTGGGCCGCCTACCTCAACCAGTGGCTGTCCGAGGTCGGCAGCAAGCGCAACTGGTTCTAGGCTCGGGAACTGCTGATTCCGGTAATCGATCAGGAGGTACCGAGGTGACCGAGCTCAAGCGGCGGCCGCTCCCCCATGACTTCCATCCGCCTGTCCCGTCCTTCACCGTGACGAGCGAGGACGTGCAGGAGGGCGGCACGCTCAAGGACGCTCAGGTCTACGCGGCCGGCAACACCTCTCCGCAGCTGCGCTGGGAGGGGTTCCCGCCGGAGACCAAGAGCTTCGCCGTGACCTGCTACGACCCCGACGCGCCTACGGGCAGTGGGTTCTGGCACTGGGTCGTGTTCGACATCCCGGCCTCGGTGACCGAGCTGCCGGTCGGTGCGGGCAGCGGCACGTTCGAGGGGCTGCCGGAGGGTGCCGTACAGGCGCGGAACGACTACGGGGCGAAGGACTTCGGTGGGGCCGCTCCGCCGGCCGGGGACGGGCCTCACCGGTACGTCTTCACCGTGTACGCCGTGGACCAGGAGAAGCTCGGGCCGGATGCCGAGGCGTCGCCTGCCGTCGTGGGCTTCAACCTGCGGTTCCACGCGATCGCGCGGGCTCAGTTGATCGGTGAGTACGAGGTGCCCGCCGAAGACTGACGTTCATCGGGCGTTTGCCCGCCTCTGGTCTTGGAATTGATCAGAGGCGGGCACTTTTTTATTGCGTTGTCCATCTCGGCGTGCCCGGCCAGAGTTGATCCAAGCCCAAGCCCGCCGAGGGGTGGGCCGGTGCACATGGGAGGTGGGCTGACATGCGGGACACGCTGGTACTGAACGCGAGCTTCGAGCCGCTGTCGACGGTGACGTTGAACCGAGCCGTCGTTCTGGTGCTTCAGGACAAGGCCGTCGTCGAGCAGTCCCACCCCGAACTGCGCATGCGCGGAGCCGCGGTCGACATACCGGCGCCCCGGGTGATCAGGTTGTGCAGGTATGTGCGGGTGCCCTTCCGAAGACAAGCCCCCTGGTCCCGGCGGGGTGTTCTGGTGCGTGACCGGCACAGGTGCGCGTACTGCGGGCGGCGGGCGACGACCGTGGACCATGTGGTGCCGCGGTCGCAGGGTGGTCAGGACACCTGGCTGAACACAGTGGCCTCCTGCGCGGAGGACAACCACCGCAAGGCGAACCGGACTCCGGCGGAGGCGGGGATGCCGTTGCTGCGGGAGCCATTCGAGCCGACCCCGGCCGATGCCATGTTGCTGTCCCTGGGGCACGAGGACTTCTCGGCGCTGCCGGAGTGGTTGGCGCGAGAGGCCGCCTAGCCGTCTGCCGGGATCTCTTCGGTCGCGGCTGCGGGTGCGTCGTGGCTTGTCGCGCGGTTCCCCGCGCCCCTGGGTGGGTGCGGGGAACCTTTCGTTTGCCGTCCTGTCAGTCGATCTTCGGGGTCTCCCGGCGTTCCGCGCCGCCGTTGCCTCCGCCCGAACCGCCGCCGAAGTTGCCGAAGTTGCCCATCGCGCCGGAGAGGCCCTTGAGGGCGTCGCCGATTTCGCTGGGGACGATCCAGAGCTTGTTGGCGTCGCCCTCGGCGATCTTCGGGAGCATCTGGAGGTACTGGTAGGAGAGGAGCTTCTGGTCCGGGTCGCCGGCGTGGATAGCCTCGAAGACCGTGCGGACCGCCTGGGCTTCGCCTTCCGCGCGCAGGGCGGCCGCCTTGGCCTCACCCTCGGCGCGCAGGATCTGGGACTGCTTCTCACCCTCGGCCGTGAGGATCGCGGCCTGGCGCGTACCTTCGGCGGTGAGGATCGCGGCGCGCTTGTCACGGTCGGCGCGCATCTGCTTCTCCATCGAGTCCTGGATGGAGGTCGGGGGCTCGATGGCCTTCAGTTCCACGCGGTTGACGCGGATGCCCCACTTGCCGGTGGCCTCGTCGAGGACGCCGCGCAGGGCCGCGTTGATCTCCTCGCGGGAGGTCAGGGTCCGCTCCAGGTCCATGCCGCCGATGATGTTGCGGAGGGTGGTGACGGTGAGCTGCTCGATCGCCTGGATGTAGCTGGCGACCTCGTAGGTCGCGGCCCGGGCGTCGGTGACCTGGTAATAGATGACCGTGTCGATGTTGACCACGAGGTTGTCCTGGGTGATCACCGGCTGCGGCGGGAACGGAACGACCTGTTCGCGCAGGTCGATGCGGTTGCGGATGGTGTCTATGAACGGGACGACAATGTTCAGGCCCGCGTTGAGCGTTCGCGTGTAGCGGCCGAAGCGCTCCACGATGGCGGCGCTCGCCTGTGGGATGACCTGGATCGTCTTGATGAGGGCGATGAAGACCAACACCACCAGGATGATCAAGACGATGATGACCGGTTCCATCGTGCTCCCCGTGCCCTTCTCTGCCTCGGCGTTCTCGGAAGATCTTATGGTTGTTGAAGATCTTGCTGGTCGAGTCTGACAGACCGTCGCGTAACTCGTGGTGCGTTCGGTTCAGTTGCATCCTGCGAGGTCACATGACGATCGCCGTGGCTCCCTCGATGTCCACGACGTCCACTTCCTGGCCTACTTCGAAGGCACGGTCGGTGTCGAGGGAACGGGCGGACCAGACTTCGCCGGCGAGCTTGATCCGGCCACCGCCGCTGTCGACGCGCTCCAGGACGACGGCCTGTCTGCCCTTCAACGCGTCGATGCCCGTGACGAGTTGGGGTCGCTGGGAGCGGTGCCGGGTCGCGATGGGCCGTACGACGGCGATGAGGGCCACCGAGACGACGGCGAAGACGAGTACCTGGACGACGACGTCACCGCCGAGTCCGGCCGCGAGCGCGGCGGCGAGGGCGCCCGCCGCGAGCATGCCGAACTCCGGCATCGCGGTCACCACGAGCGGGATTCCGAGCGCTGCCGCGCCGACGAGCCACCACACCCATGCGTCGATGTCGTTCACATGGTCATGGTAGGTCCGGGGGTACCGCCGCGGACAGGGCGCGATGGAGCGGGACGGGCTTCTTACCCTTGTTTTTGCGGGGACTTCACGTGATCACGACAGCGGAAGGCCCTGTGCGGTCCAGCGCTCGCCGACCTGCTCGACGACGAGGGGGAGGCCGAAGCACATGGAGAGGTTGCGGGAGGTGAGTTCGAGCTCCAGGGGGCCCGCGGCGAGCACCCTGCCCTGACGGATCATGAGGACGTGGGTGAAGCCGGGGGCGATCTCCTCGACGTGGTGGGTGACCATGAGCATCGAGGGGGCGATCGGGTCGCGGGCGAGTCGGCCGAGGCGGCGGACCAGGTCCTCGCGGCCGCCGAGGTCGAGGCCGGCGGCGGGCTCGTCGAGGAGGAGGAGCTCGGGGTCGGTCATCAGGGCGCGGGCGATGAGGGTGCGCTTGCGCTCGCCCTCGGAGAGGGTGCCGAACTTGCGGTCCAGGTAGTCGCTCATGCCGAGGCGGTCGAGGAAGGCGCGGGCACGCTGCTCGTCGATGTCCTCGTACTCCTCCTGCCAGCCGGCGGTCATGCCGTACGCCGCCGTCAGCACGGTCTCCAGGACGGTCTGGCGCTTGGGGAGCTTGTCGGCCATGGCGATGCCTGCCATGCCGATGCGCGGGCGCAGTTCGAAGACGTCGGTGCCGGGCTTGCCGAGGGTCTCGCCGAGGATGGTGGCGGTGCCCTTGCTGGGGTAGAGGTAGCTGGAAGCGAGGTTCAGGAGCGTGGTCTTGCCGGCGCCGTTGGGGCCGAGGATGACCCAGCGCTCGCCCTCCTTGACCGACCAGGAGACCTGGTCCACCAGAGCCCGGTCCTCGCGGACCACGGATACGTCCTGAAGCTCCAGAACATCGCTCATGAGCGCGTTGTCTCCCCTTGCAGTGTGACGGTGTCGACGTCTCGGCTGTCGCGTGCGCGCTTTTGGGCGCAGCCCTCGATGAAATCTACGCCACCGGTCGGCGGCTCCCGTCCAGTGGTCCGGTCCTTAGGCTGGGGGCATGTTCTCGGAACCGCGCTCTGGACGCCTTGCCGCTTGGGGAAACGGTCTTTTGGCCGGACTTGTCTCGCCGGACGACGCCGTGTCGGCGATCGTCGGTGACGATGCCGTGCACCGGGTCGAGGGGCTGCCGGGTGAGCCGGCGGCCGTCGGTCTGACGCTGACGCTGGGACGGCTTCGGTCGCTCGGCGTGACGGGACTGCGGGTGGCGCTGCCCGCGCCCGGGCATCCGCTGGGGTTGAGCGGGCCGCCGGAGTTCAACGCGCGGGCGTTGGAGGCGGAGGAGGCGGTGGTCTGTCACGGCGCCGCGCTGGGCCTGGTGCCGGAGGTGTCCGAGGCCGGGCCCGCGGGTGATGTGCATGTCGAGGTGGTGTGGCAGGTGCTGCCGGTGCGGGAGGCTCCGCCGGCGGACGTTCCCTCGCTGGGCGAGGCCGAGCGGGAGCTCGCGGAGGCCCTGCGGGAGGCGACGGAGGTGTTGTCGCGGCTGGACGTGGCCGCGTCGGGGCCGGTGGCGGAGGCGGCGATCGGGGCGTACCGGGCTCGGGCCGAGCGGGGGCGGGAGGTGCTGGCGCCGGGGTATCCGCCCAGGGCGGTGCGGGTGCTGGAGCTCGCTCAGCGGGTGGGGTTGTTGGTGTCGCTGGCCCACGAGAGGGGGCACGGGGGTGCGGTGAGCTCCGCCGAGATGCGGGCTCGGGGGGAGGCCTTGCGGCCGGTGGAGCGGACGGGGCGGCGGGCGCAGGTGGCCGCTTACAACGCGTACGTGGAGGAGTTGGAGCGAGGGGTGCGGTGACCGGAGCGGGGCTGGGCGGCGATGGTGGTGAGCGCGCGGCCCAGCGCCCGGGGTGCGCAAACGGACCGGCCTCCCGGGTGCGCGAGGCGCCCGGGAGGCCGAAGTCACTGCCCGCTCGGCGGGGACGTCAGTGGTTGAGACCGAGGTTGCCGAAGGCGGGGTTCAGCACGCCGATGACGTTCACGCTGTTGCCGACCGCGTTCACCGGGACGTGCACCGGGGCCTGGACGAGGTTGCCCGAGACGACGCCGGGCGAGCCCACGGCCTTGCCGTCGGCGTGCGACCCGTCGGTGGCGGAGGCCATACCGGCACCGGCGGCGATCAGCCCGCCGGCCACCATCGTCACGGCCGCTGCCTTCTTCAGGTTCTTCACTTCTAAGCCCTCCTAGCGATTGCCGCGGCAGTCGCCGCAGCACGCACTGGAGAACGGCGGACCTCCACGAAGGATGCGCCATTCGGGGGACATTCCCACGACGGTATGAATCTCACTCCGGAGCGGAACCCTCCGTATTGCCGTGCGTCCGAGGGATCAACCGGCCACTCCATGACGAACCGCCCACAATGCCGCCTGGGTCCGGTCTGCCAGGTCGAGTTTCATCAGGATGTTCGAGACGTGCGTCTTGACGGTCTTCTCGGAGAGGACCAGCGCACGGGCGATCTCCCGGTTGGAGCGGCCGTCCGCGATCAGTCCGAGCACCTCGCGCTCCCGCTCGGTGAGCGAACCGCCTCTGCCCTGGCCGGAGTTGTTCTCCTCCTGGGACAACAGGGCGCCCGCGACCTCGGGTTGCAGCAGGATGTGCCCGGCGTGCACGGAGCGGATGGCGCCGGCGAGGGCGTCGGGGTCGACGTCCTTGTAGACGTATCCCGCGGCGCCCGCGCGCAGGGCCGGGACCACCGTGCGCTGTTCGGTGAAGCTGGTGACGATCAGCACGCGCGCGGGGTTGTTCAGTTCGCGCAGTTTGCGCAGGGCTTCGATGCCGTCCATGCCCGGCATCTTGACGTCCATGAGGACGATGTCGGGCTTCAGCTCCTCGGCGCGCGCGACGCCCTCGGAGCCGTCGGCGGCCTCGCCCACGACCTCTATGTCGTCCTGCACTTCGAGGAAGGTGCGCAGTCCCCGGCGGACGACCTGGTGGTCGTCGACGAGCAGGACCCTGATCGCGTCAGCCACCGGGGACCTCCATCTCGATCGTGGTGCCCTTGCCGGGCGCCGATTCCACGGTCAGCGTGCCGCCGACCCCACTGGTGCGGTCCCGCATGGAGACCAGGCCGAGGTGGCGTCCCGCGCGGCGGATCGCCTTCGGTTCGAAGCCGCTGCCGTCGTCCGTGACGCGCAGCACGGCTCCGCTGCCGCGCCGGTCCAGGGTCACGTCGACATGGTCGGCTCCCGAGTGCCGCAGCGCGTTGTGCAGGGCCTCCTGGGCGACGCGGAGCATGGCCTCCTCCTGGGCGGCCGGCAGTGCGCGGAAGTTGTGGGCGGCGAAGGTCACGCGCGCGCTGTGGGCGCGGTCCAGGACCTGGATCTGGGTGCGCAGGGTGGCGGTGAGGCCGTCCTCGTCCAGGGCGGCGGGGCGCAACTCGACGACGGCGGCGCGCAGTTCGTCGGCGGCTTCGGCGGCGAGCACGGCCACCTGGTGCAGTTCGCCCTTGGCGCGGGAGGGGTCGCGGTCGACGAGGGCGGCGGCGGCCTGGGCGGTCAGGCGCAGGGAGAAGAGCTTCTGGCTGACCGCGTCGTGCAGTTCGTGGGCGAGGCGGGAGCGCTCCTCGGCGATCGTGAGCTCGCGGCTGCGTTCGTAGAGGCGGGCGTTGGTGAGGGCGATCGCGGCGTGCTGGGCGAGGATCGCGAGGAGTTCCTCGTCCTCCTCGGTGAAGCCGCAACTGCCTTCCGGCTTTGAACAGTTCTTGTTGGCGAGGAAGAGGGCGCCGATGACCTCGTCGCCGTCGCGGATCGGCAGGCCCAGGAAGTCGACCAGGTCGGGGTGGGCGGACGGCCAGCCCTCGAAGCGGGGGTCCTTGCGGACGTCGGCCAGGCGCTCGGGCGTTGCCTCGTGGAGCATCGCGGCGAGGATGCCGTGCTGGCGCGGAAGCGGGCCGATGGCCTTCCACTGCGCGTCGCTGACACCGTCGACCACGAACTGGGCGAAGCCGCCGTGGTCGTCCGGGACGCCGAGGGCGGCGTACTGCGCGTCGAGCAGTTCGCGGGCCGAGGCGACGATCGTCTTGAGGACGTCACGCACCTCCAGGTGCCTGCTCATGGCCAGCAGCGCGGAGCTCACCGCGGCGAGGCCGGACCGGGGACCTTGACTCATGCCCTCAGAGTACGGGCGGGGTGTGACAGCGCGGATCGGACCTGTGACGGCTCCCGGCTAGGGCGGACGGCCTAGGGCGAAGGGCCCCACCGCTCTGCGGCCCGCGTCCGAGGCGGCCGGGACGACCGCGTTCCTACGTTGGGGGCACGCCGATCAGGAGGCGTGGAGGACGAGGGGACGTGTGTCATGCCGGTAGCGATCATCACGGGGGCCTCGAAGGGGCTGGGGCGGGCGCTCGCGGAGGCGCTGGCCGCGCGGGGCTGGGACCTGGTGCTCGACTCGAGGACGGCGGAGGTCCTGAAGGAGACGGCGGCCGCGCTCGCCGGGCACGGGACCCGGGTGACGGCGCTGCCCGGGGACGTCACGGATCCGGCGCACCGCTCCGAGCTGGTGGCGGCGGCCTTGAGGCTCGGTGGCGTCGATCTGCTGGTGAACAACGCGAGCGCGCTGGGCGCCGAGCCGCTGGCCCGCCTTGAGGGGCTGCCCCTGGACGGGCTGCGCCGGGCGCTGGAGGTGAACGTCGTGGCCGCCCTGGGTCTGGTGCAGGAGGCGCTGCCGCTGTTGCGGGCCTCGGAGGCCGGCACGGTGATCACGGTCAGTTCGGACGCCGCCGCCGAGGCCTATGAGACGTGGGGCGGCTACGGGGCGTCGAAGGCCGCCCTGGACCACCTCACGGCGGTGCTGGGCGTGGAGGAGCCGGGGCTGCGGGTGTGGGCCGTCGATCCCGGGGACATGGCGACGGACCTGTACGCGGCGGCCGTGCCCGACGACCAGGATCCGCGGCCGGAGCCGGCGAGTGTGGTGCCGGCGTTCCTGCGGTTGCTGGACGAGCGGCCGGTGAGCGGGCGGTACGGGGCCCCGTCGCTGCTGGAGGGGCGATGACACTCGCCGTGCGCGTACCGGAAGAGCTGTCGGCGCGGGTGCCGGCCGAGCAGCGTGGGCCCGGGCTCGACCGGGACGCCGTACGGCTGCTGGTGTCGCGGGGCACCAACGTGTCGCACCACTCCTTCGGGGAGCTTCCTCTGCTGCTGCGGGCCGGGGACCTGCTCGTCGTGAACACCTCCCCCACGCTGGCCGCGGCCGTCGACGGCCGGATCGGGCACGCGCGTGTGGTGGTGCACTTCTCCACGCGCGGGGACGACGGTCGGTGGGCGGTGGAGCTGCGGGATCCCGACGGGAGGGGCACCACGCGTGCGCGTGCGGGCGGGCCCGCGGGGACGGAGGTGCGGCTGCCCGGGGGCGGGCGGCTGGTCCTGGAGGAGGCGGTGAGCGGGCGGCTGTGGTGGGCCCGGGTGGACGGTGGGGACGTCCTGGGGCTGCTGCGGGAGCACGGGCGGCCCATTCGGTACTCGTACACGGAGCGGGACCAGCCGTTGTCCGTCTACCAGACGGTGTTCGCGCTGCCGTCGCCCGACGGGGCGGGCAGCGCGGAGATGCCCAGCGCGGCGCGGCCCTTCACCGCGCGGCTGGTGGCGGAGCTGGTGAGCCGGGGCGTGCGGTTCGCGCCGGTCACGCTGCACACGGGGGTGGCCTCGGCGGAGGCGCACGAGCCGCCGTATCCCGAGCGGTTCTCGGTGCCGGAGGCCTCCGCGCGGCTGATCAACGCGGCGAGGGCCGGGGACGGCCGGGTCGTCGCCGTCGGGACGACGGCCGTGCGGGCCGTGGAGTCGGCGGCCGGGGCCGACGGAGTCGTACGCGCGCGTGCGGGATGGACGGATCTCGTCGTGACCCCCGAGCGCGGGGTGCGGGTGGTGGACGGGCTGCTGACCGGGCTGCACGAGCCGGAGGCCTCGCATCTGCTGATGCTGGAGGCGGTCGCGGGGCGGGCGGCGATCGACCGCGGGTACGAGCAGGCGCTGCGCCGGAACTACCTGTGGCACGAGTTCGGCGACATGCATCTCCTCCTGCCGCAGGAGGGTCCTCACACAGAGCATTGCGGCCGCAACTGCCGGTGAGGCTGCTGTGCGCCGGATGTGAGGCCGCACATAGGGCGCAGATCACGTACTAGGTGAAATAGGAGACAAGACCCTCCTGCATGAGCGGGACAGACGTTCCGGTCTGTCCTGATTTGCCCTCCCCCGGTCCACTACCCGGGGTCGTACGTCACACCTTTGCCGGGTGGTTTTGCGCCAGCTAAGAATGGCCAACGTCGCTCAGCGCCGCGGGTTCCGCCCGCGGCGTTTGTGCCGGAAGCACCCGTGTCCGACACCGGACAGCGAGCGACCTCCGCGCTATTCGAAGAGGTCCATCCCGCATGCCCAAGAATCCTTTCACCCGTGGTCATAGTCGTGCGCTGACCAAGCGCCACAAGATCGCCGCCGCCGGAGTCGCCACGCTCGGTGCCGCCGCCATCGCCTTCAGCGCGGTTCCCGGCAACGCGGAGACCACGACGTCCGAGGCGGCCACCTACTCGGCCCCCGTGAAGTACTCCTCCGAGCAGCTCAAGGGCCTCCAGGCGGACGTCAGCGAGCAGCTCGCCGCCAAGGCCCTGCAGAGCAAGGCCGCCGAGGCTAAGGCGAAGGCAGAGGCTGCGGCGAAGGCAAAGGCCAAGGCCAAGGCCGCGACCGCCGCGAAGAAGAAGGCCGCCGCGGCCGCGGCCGCCAAGAAGGCCGCGCACGCCCGCAAGGCCAAGGAGGCCGCGAGCCGGGCCGCGCACCGCGCCAAGCTGAAGGCCGCGGTGCACCGGAGCTACGCCAACAACCTGGACGGCTGGATCAAGCAGTCCCTGGACATCATGAAGTCCAAGGGCATCCCGGGCAGCTACAACGGCCTGTACCGCAACATCATGCGGGAGTCCTCGGGCAACCCGAACGCGATCAACAACTGGGACATCAACGCCATCAACGGCATCCCGTCGAAGGGCCTGCTCCAGGTCATCCCGCCGACGTTCCAGGCGTACCACGTCGCGGGCACGTCCTGGAACATCTACGACCCGGTCGCCAACATCACCGCCGCCGCGAACTACGCGGCCGACAAGTACGGCTCCATGGACAACGTGAACAGCGCGTACTGAGGTCGCGCGGACCTCTCGTACGCACAAGGGCGGCACCCGGTCGGGGTGCCGCCCTTCGCCGTCGTACGGCAGGGATCACTTGCGCATGACCTCGGGCTCGTGGCGGCGCAGGAAGCGGGAGACGAGGAACCCGCAGACGACGCCGATGGCGATGAGGGCGATCATGTTGAGGCCCCAGGTGCTGACCGCGTGGTTCCACAGCGGGTCGGTCGTGTCGCCCGGTTTGACGGGCGGGTTGACCTTGTTGAAGTCCAAAGTGGCGCCCGCGGCGGCGACCGCCCAGCGTGACGGCATCAGATACGAGAGTTCGTTGACGCCGAGAGTGCCGTGCAGGGTGAACAGACACCCGGTGAAGACGACCTGGACGATCGCGAACATGACCAGCAGCGGCATGGTCTTCTCGGACGTCTTCACGAGCGCGGAGATGATCAGCCCGAACATCATCGAGGTGAACCCGAGCCCCATGATCGGCAGGCACAGTTCCGCGAGGGTGGCGTTGCCGAGGACCAGCCCTTCCTTCGGCAGTCCGCGGCTGGCGAAGCCGATGAGGCCGACCATCAGCCCTTGCAGGATGGTGATCACGCCCAGGACGACCACCTTGGACATCAGGTACGCCGAGCGGGACAGGCCGGTGGCGCGCTCCCGCTCGTAGATCACCCGTTCCTTGATCAACTCACGGACGGAGTTGGCCGCGCCGGCGAAACAGGCGCCGACCGCGAGGATCAGCAGGACGGTGGTGGCCGTGCTGTTCGGCTCGGGAAGCTTGGTCCTGGGGTCGATCGGCTTGGGCAGCAGGTTGTCGCCGAAGTCGATGAGCAGGCTCACCGAGCCGAGGACGAGCGGCAGGATCACCGTCAGGGCCAGAAAGCCCTTGTCGGACGCGATGACCGAGACATAGCGGCGCACGAGTGTGCCGAACTGGCCCGTCCAGCGCTGCGGCTTCGGCGGCTTCATGCCCTGCATCGGAGGCATCTGTACGGACTGCGGGGCAACGGCGTCTATGTCCGCGGCGTACATCTGGTAGTGCTGCGAGCCCTTCCAGCGTCCGGCCCAGTCGTAGTCCCGGTAGTTCTCGAAGGCGGAGAAGACGTCGGCCCAGGTGTCGTAGCCGAAGAAGTTCAGCGCCTCCTCGGGCGGCCCGAAGTAGGCGACAGCGCCACCGGGGGCCATCACGAGCAGCTTGTCGCACAGGGCCAGCTCGGCCACGGAATGGGTGACGACGAGGACCGTGCGGCCGTCGTCGGCGAGGCCGCGCAGCAGTTGCATGACATCGCGGTCCATGCCCGGGTCGAGGCCGGAGGTCGGCTCGTCGAGGAAGATCAGGGACGGCTTGGTCAGCAGCTCCAGGGCCACGGAGACGCGCTTGCGCTGGCCGCCGGAGAGGGCGGTGACCTTCTTCTCCCGGTGGATGTCGAGCTTCAGCTCGCGCAGCACCTCGTTTATGCGGTGCTCGCGCTCCTCGCTCGTGGTGTCGGCGGGGAAGCGGAGCTTGGCCGCGTACTTGAGGGCCTTCTTGACGGTCAGCTCCTTGTGCAGGATGTCGTCCTGCGGGACCAGACCGATGCGCTGGCGCAGCTCGGCGAACTGCTTGTAGAGGTTGCGGTTGTCGTAGAGGACGTCGCCCTGGTTGGCCGGCCGGTAGCCGGTGAGTGCCTTGAGCAGCGTCGACTTGCCGGAACCGGACGGTCCGATGACCGCGATCAGGGACTTCTCCGGGACGCCGAAGGAGACGTCCTTGAGGATCTGCTTGCCGCCGTCGACCGTGACGGTGAGGTGGCGGGCGGAGAAGGAGACCTCGCCCGTGTCGACGAACTCCTCCAGACTGTCGCCGACGATCCGGAACGTGGAGTGGCCGACGCCGACGATGTCGCTCGCGCCGAGCATCGTCGAGCCACCCTTGGGGATCGGCTGGCCGTTGACGTACGTGCCGTTGTGGGAGCCCAGGTCGCGGATCATCATGCGGCCGTCGGGCATCGAGTGGAACTCGGCGTGGTTGCGGGAGACCTGCAGGTCGGAGACGACCAGGTCGTTCTCCAGGGCGCGGCCGATGCGCATGATGCGGCCGATGGTGAACTGGTGGAACGTGGTCGGACTGCGGTCGCCGTAGACCGGCGGCGCGCCCGCGCCGGCACCGCCGTCGGCGCCGGGGCCCTGCTGCTGCGGAATCCTCTGCGGCGGCTGGTGCGCGTACGACTGCGGCTGCGACTGCGGCTTCGACTGCTGCCGGGGCTGCGGTTGCGGCCAGCCGGATGGCGCGGCCTGTGGTGATGCCTGGTACGGGGCCTGATGGGGTGTCTGGTGCGGAGCCTGGTGTGGTGTCTGGTGCGGAGCCTGTTGTGGGGCCTGCTGCGGGGTCTGCTGGGCCCAGCCCGGGTTCGCGCTCTGCGCGGCGTACGGCTGCTGCCCGGGCTGCGGCTGTACGTCCGAGGCCGCGGCGCCGGAGAGGCTCAGCAGCGGGCCGTCGCTCGCGTTGCCCAGGTGGACGGCCGCGCCGGGGCCGATCTCCGTCTCGTGGATCCGCTGGCCGCGCACGAACGTGCCGTTGGTGCTGCCGTGGTCCTCGATGACCCAACTGCGCCCGCTCCAGCTGATCGTGGCGTGCCGCCAGGACACCCTGGCGTCGTCGAAGACGATGTCCCCCTGCGGATCGCGTCCAAGGCTGTACGGCCTGGACGGATCGAGCGTCCAGGTACGTCCGTTCGCTTCCAGTACGAGTTCCGGCACTCCAAGCCCCACTGAGTAGTCCCCCGCATTGCCCCCGTCACAGGGAGTGTAGGGATGTCGAACATCGTCGGGAACTATTTCAGGATCCCCTCCTGACCGAAAGCCGAGCCCCGAGAACACCACGTTCGCGCGCTTCGGCCGGTTCCGTTGACGGGGTTGAAACCGACCCGGAGAGTGGGTAATCCACGCGAGGGGGACTAGCGCGGTCTCGGCCGCGCCGCGGATCGGGGGGTCTGCCATGAGTGCGTCCAGGGGCGTCGAGAGCACGAAGCGCGGCGTGCGGCTGCCGTGGGGAGACATCCTGCTGTCCGCCATAGCCGCCGTGAGCTGGGCGTTGATCGGGATGGCTGGTGCGGCCGCGCTCGGACTGCATCTGCTGGAGGCCGATTCCGCGGCCTCGCTGGGCCCGATGACCGCGGCTGTTGTGGCCCTTGCGGCGGGTGGTTCGGTGACGCCCTCCGGCGATGTGTCCGCGTTCGGGCTGACGGGGGCGCAGGCGGCGACCGCCATCGAGATCACGCCACTGGGCGTCAGCCTGGTCGGTGCGGTGCTTATGTCCTGGTTCTTCCTGCGGTCCCTGCGGGGGGCCGGGGCGGTGATCGCGCCGTCCGAACTCCTCGCGCGCGCGGGCTCGGTGGTCGTCCTGTTCACGGTGATGATGGGCGGGCTGGCCTGGGCGGGGCACGACGTCATCACGATCGACGGAGGTGCGCTGGGGCTCGACAAGCTGCCCGGCGCGGGTGGTGGCGGGGGCGGCGGTCTCGACATCCCCGGGCTGGGGGACGTCGGGGACATCGGCGGCCTGCTGCCGGACCGGATCGGCAACCTCGTCGACGCGAAGGCCGCGGTCGGCTTCACGGTGGACACCGCGCCGACGCTGCTCGGCGGGCTCGGCTGGTCGGCCGGGATCCTGCTGGTCGCGCTGCTGGCGTCCCGTCGTACGCCGCTGCCGCCCGGCTGGGAGGCCGTGCACCGCGTCGTACGGCCGGCGGTCTCCGCGCTCGTGACGGTGCTGCTGGTCGCGGTGGCCGCGGGGCTCTCGGCGGCGGCGTACGCGGCGATCGGCGACGACCACCCCAAGCGGATCGCGGGCGCGGCGCTGCTCGGGGCGCCGAACGGGGTGTGGCTGGGCATCCCCATCGGCCTCTTCGTCCCCTTCGACGGCCGGGCGACGGGCGTCCTGACGAACTTCCTCCCCGCCCCCTTGGACCGACTCCTCGACTCGGACTCCGACCAGTCGATGACACTGGGGCGCCTGGCGGAGCTGGACGGGCGGGTGTGGCTGCTGGGGGTGGGGGCGGCGCTGATGATGCTGCTGGCGGGGGTGCTCACCGCTGTGCGGACGCCGGTGGGGGTGAGTCACGAGGTCGCACGGGATCCGGGAGCGCTTGGTTTCGCGGGCCGGTGTGCGGTGCGGCTGGGTGTCGCGACCGCGTTGGCGTTGCCGCTGCTCGCCTGGCTGACGGAGGTGTCGGTGGACGCCTCGCTGTCGGTGCTGGGGTTCGACGCGTTCGGCGCGGGTGTCCGGCTCCGGGGTCAGCTCGGCATGGCGGTCCTGCTCGGAGCGCTGTGGGGAGCGGGCGCGGGCGCTGCGGGGGCGCTGCTGGCGCGGGCGACGGGGGCGGCGGGGTCTCGGGCGGCGGGGTTGGCACTGGGTGACTCGGCGGGGGGTCTTGGTGCCGGGGCGGGGGTCGGTGCGGGTTCTGGTGTCGGGGCGGGCGCTGCGGGGGCGTGGGGGGCTGGGGCGGGTGCTCCTCATGGGGGCGGGGCTGGTGCGGACGCCGGTGGCGCCGGGACGCCCTGGGGGGAGGCAGCCGGGGTCTACGGGGGTGGGGCGGGGACTTCCGGAGGCGGGCCAGGAAGGTACGAGGGCACGGGTGGCTCGTACGACGACGTGTCGCGGTCCTATGAAGGCGGGGCGCGGTCCTATGAGGGGGGCGCGGCCGGACCCTACGGCGGTGAGGTGGGGCCATACCGAGGTGAACCGGGGACCGATCGCAGCGGGGCACGTCCCTACGACGCAGGTACGGCCGGACCGTACGGCGACGAGGCCGCGCCACACCGCGACGGCCCAGGAACCGATCGCGGCGAGGCACGCCCCTACGACGAGGACGCCTCCAGGCAGTACAGCGGTGAGACGGGGCCACACCACGGCGGGCCAAGGGCCGATCGCGGCGAGGCACGCCCTTACGACGAAGGCACGGCCAGGGCGTTCCGCGGTGTGGCGAGGCCCGATGGCGGCGGGGAGGATGCCTATCGAGGTGAAGCGGGCGCGCAGGGCGGTCTGGGCACAGCTCACCCCGGTCAGGCGAGGTGGCCCGGCGGGGAGGCGCAGTCACGAAGCGGCGAGGCCGGGGCGCAAGGCGGTGGTGCCGCGTCGCGCGGTGGTGAGCCGGAGTCGCAGAGCGGCGAGGCCGGAACCTCTCGCGGTGAAGTCGGGCCGTACGTGCCCGGTACGCCTTATCGGCCGCCCAATGCGGCTACCAACCCGTACCTGCGGGTCCCGGACGAGTTGCGGGGGCCCGGGGACGCACGGGCCGCCGGCCACGGTGGGCGGGCGCCGGGGGCTGAGGACGATCGGCCGGGCCAACGTCGGGGGGAGCAGGGACCGGAGGGCTCGGGAGAGGGCAGCGATCGGCCTCAAGACGCGGTGCCCCCTCCTGAGGAGAGCGCTCGGCCTACGGCGGGGCCGCGTCGGCCCGACGGTTCGCCGCCGCCCGACGAAGGCAACGTCTACGGCGCCCCTACGATGGCCCGACCGATCGACCAGCCCCGTCGTTCACCGCGCCGACGCGCTGGGGGCGAAGGCCCGCAGTCACCACCGCCGCCGCCTCCCCCACCCCCGCCACCGCCACCCCCCGGGAAGCCGAAGGGACGGCGCTGACCGGCACACACACCCGCACGGCGCCGCCGCGCACGCGGGACCCCGCCGACGCCCCGGCGCCCAGCCCCCCTCCCGCCGTCCGCCCGTCTCCCGCCCGTAAAGATCTCGCCACCCGCTCGACACCGAGTGTTCCGTGTCCGTCAGACGGACCGCGGGAGCGGAAGGCACTGGGTGCCGGATACGGTGGAGGCACCATGAGCGCTGAGCAGACCTCGTTCTCCGACGTCCCCACCCTTCTCGTCAAGATCTTCGGGAAGGACAGGCCGGGCATCACGGCCGGCCTCTTCGACACCCTCGCCGCCTACTCCGTCGACGTGGTCGACATCGAGCAGGTCGTCACGCGTGGCCGAATGGTGCTGTGCGCGCTTGTGACCGCGCCGCCCCGCACGCTTGAGGGCGATCTGCGGGCGACCGTCCACAGCTGGGCCGAGTCGATCAAGATGCAGGCGGAGATCATCTCCGGTCTCGGCGACAACCGGCCGCGAGGGCTGGGACGTTCCCTGGTCACCGTGCTCGGGCACCCGCTGACCGCGGAGGCCACCGCCGCGATCGCCGCCAAGATCGCCAAGGCGGGCGGCAACATCGACCGTATCTTCCGGCTGGCCAAGTACCCGGTGACCGCCGTCGAGTTCGCGGTGTCCGGCGTGGAGACCGAGCCGCTGCGCACCGCCCTGGTGACGGACGCCGGCAAGCTCGGCGTGGACGTGGCCGTCGTGGCCGCCGGTCTGCACCGCAGGGCCCAGCGGCTCGTCGTCATGGACGTGGACTCCACGCTCATCCAGGACGAGGTGATCGAGCTCTTCGCGGCGCACGCCGGATGCGAGGACGAGGTCGCCGAGGTGACCGCGGCCGCGATGCGCGGCGAGCTGGACTTCGAGCAGTCGCTGCACGCGCGCGTGGCGCTGCTGGAGGGACTGGACGCCTCGGTCGTCGACAAGGTGCGTTCCGAGGTGCGGCTGACGCCGGGCGCGCGGACCCTGATCCGTACGCTGAAGCGGCTCGGCTTCCAAGTGGGTGTCGTCTCGGGCGGCTTCACTCAGGTCACCGACGACCTCCAGGACCGGCTGGGGCTGGACTTCGCCCAGGCGAACACCCTGGAGATCGTCGACGGGAAGCTGACGGGCCGGGTCACCGGGGAGATCGTGGACCGCGCGGGCAAGGCGCGACTGCTGCGCCGGTTCGCCGCCGAGGCGGGGGTGCCGCTGTCCCAGACGGTGGCGATCGGCGACGGCGCCAATGACCTGGACATGCTCAACGCGGCCGGGCTCGGGGTCGCCTTCAACGCCAAGCCGGTGGTGCGGGAGGCCGCGCACACCGCGGTGAACGTGCCCTTCCTCGACACCGTGCTGTATCTGCTGGGCGTCACCCGCGAAGAGGTCGAGGCGGCGGACGCGCACGAGGAGGACTGACCTCCGACGACGGATCGGCAGGGGCCCGGCACCGTGGTGGTGCCGGGCCCCTGCCCTGTCTCGCGCGCGTGGAAAGGCGCCGCCGTCAGTCGGACGGCGCCCAGTAGTCGACAAGGGTGGCCGCGCCGGGCTCCAGGGCCTTCCAGGGGCCGCTGAACGACAGGATGGCGAAGGCGGCGGCCGGGAAGCCGCGGCCGCTCATCCGCTGGCGGGCGTCCCCCTCGGCGGCGCCCGCGAGGACGTCGACGAGGCCCTGCACCCCCGGGTTGTGGCCGATCAGGACGGCGTTCCGCACGTCGTCCGGGGTCTCGTTCAGCACGGCGATCAGCTCACCGGGAGAGGCCTCGTAGATCCGCTCCTCGTAGACCGTTTTCGGCCGGTGCGGGAACTCCTGCACGGCGAGTTTCCAGGTCTCACGGGTCCTGGTCGCGGTGGAGCAGAGGGCCAGGTCGAGGGGGATGCCGGAGTCGACCAGCCGTAGCCCGGCTTCCGCTGCATCTTTTCGGCCCCGGTCGGCGAGCGGCCGCTCGTGGTCGGTCACCTCCGGCCAGTCGGCTTTCGCATGCCGGAAAAGGACAATCCTGCGGGGATCTGCGACGCTCATGGGATCCAGCTTCGCATGAAACAGGCCACGCGGCGCAGGGAGTTGACGGGCGGCTTTGCGGGTGCTCAGCGGGCTATGAGCTGCTGTACGCGCTCCAGGAACTGGGTGACGAGGGGGTCGCCGGAGGCCGCGTGCGCGTCGGCGGGATTCAGGATGAGGGCCAGGAGCACCACGAAGGCGAGCGTCGGCAGCGCGAGGGCCCACCAGGGCAGCCGGATGTCGACGCCGCCCCGGGACGCCGGGTGGGGCGGGGTCTGCGTAGGGGCCGACATGAGTGCCTCCGCGGGTCTTCGAGTCCCGTGATCCGCTTCTCGCGGTCACACCTCGAAGTTACGGAACCGGCGGCCCTCAACCCATCCGGTGATCCACCCAGTTGACCCTGACACTCACCCCCTAGGGGATGTGGGGCTAACCCCACCATCGGCTCGGGGAACGGGTGAGCGGAATCAGGGCGAGGCGATCGTCGCGATGATCGCGATGATGACGAAGATGGCGAAGAACGAGCCGAAGACCAGCAGCATCTTCTTCTGGCCGTTCTGAGGATTCGGGTCGAGCACTGGCATACGGCAAGTCTCGCACCCCGGTCTCTTACCAAGGTTGCCAGGGTGGCCTCAGCGGGCCGCCTCCTCCTCCACCGTGCGGTCCCGGCCAGCGAGGACCCCGACCGCCATCTGCGGGATCATCAGGCCGATCATGAGGGCGATGGGCAGGCCCCAGCCGCCGCTGTGCTGGTAGAGCACGCCCACCAGGAGCGGTCCCGGGATGGAGATCAGATAGCCGGTGCTCTGGGCGAAAGCGGACAGCTGGGCGACGCCCGCGCCGGTCCTGGCACGCATCCCGACCATGGTGAGAGCCAGTGGGAAGGCGCAGTTGGAGACACCGAGCAGAACGGCCCAGGCCCATGCTCCGGCGGCGGGGGCGAGGTAGAGGCCCGCGTATCCGGCGAGACCGCAGACGCCGAGCGCGATCACGATCGGGCCCTGGTGCGGCAGCCGGGTGGCCACGCGCGGGATGACGAAGGCGAGCGGGACGCCCATCACCATCGTGACGGCCAGCAGCAGCCCGGCTGTGCCCGCGGACACGCCCGCGTCCCGGAAGATCTGCGCCATCCAGCCCATGGTGATGTAGGCGGCGGTGGCCTGGAGCCCGAAGAAGACGGCGAGCGCCCAGGCGGTCCGACTCCGGGTGATCCGCAGCACGGGCGCCTCCACGCGCGTGTGCACGGGCCGGACGGGCCCGGCGCCCTCCACACGCGTGGGCACGCTCCGGACCGCCTTCGACTCCGCAGAGGCCGGCCCCCGGTCCCGTACGAGCGGAATCCATGGCAGTACGGCCGCCGCGGCCAGGCCCGCCCACACCGCGAGCCCGGACTGCCAGCTGCCGCCCAGCGCCTCGGTCACCGGTACGGTCACGGCGGCCGCCGCCGAGGTGCCGAGGGCCAGGGCCATCGAGTACAGGCCGGTCATGGAGCCCACCCGGTCCGGGAACCAGCGCTTGACGATGACCGGCATCAGGACGTTGCTGACGGCGATGCCCATGAGGGCGAGCGCGCTGGCGGCCAGGAAGCCCGCCGTGGAGCCCGTGTACGGCCGTATGAGCAGGCCCGTCGTGATGGCGACCATGCCGGCGCACACCACCGCGCCCGTGCCGAAGCGGCGGGCCAGACGGGGGGCCATGACGCCGAAGACGGCGAAGCACAGCGGGGGCACCGAGGTGAGCAGGCCCGCCACGCTGCCGCTCATGCCGAGTCCGTCGCGCACCTCTTCGAGGAGGGCACCGAGGCTGGTGATGGCGGGGCGGAGGTTGAGGGCGGACAGCACGATGCCGACGACGACCAGGCGCACCGCCCACGCGCGCGGGGCGGGCGCCAGGGGCCCCTCTCCAGACGGGGTGCGTGCGGGCGTGGACTTCACTGTCCGGGTTTCCTCGCTAGCCATGACGCCCATCATAGAATCATAGGATGATTGGTTGTCCATCCCCGGGTCGTCCGATGCCGTCCCGCCCGTGCGAAGGTGTGCCATGCCCCTGAGCCATCCCCGCCGCTCGGCGCTGTCCGAGCAGGTCATCGCCGCGCTGCGCAACCAGATCACCTCGGGCGAGTGGCCGGTCGGCTCCCGCATCCCGACGGAGCCCGAGCTGGTCGAGCAGCTCGGGGTCGCCCGCAACACCGTCCGCGAGGCCGTCCGCGCGCTCGCGCACAACGGTCTGCTGGACATCCGCCAGGGCTCGGGGACATACGTAGCGGCGACCAGTGAACTGGCGGGCGTGATGCACCGCAGGTTCGCCGACGCGGACCCGCGCCACGTCGCCGAGCTGCGCTCCACCCTGGAGTCGTCCGCGGCCCGGCTGGCCGCCGAGCGGCGCACCGAGAAGGACCTCAAGCAGCTCGACGTGCTCCTGGTGCGCCGCGAGGAGGCCTGGGCGTCGGGCGACGCGGAGGCCTTCGTGACGGCGGACGCCACCTTCCACCTGGCCGTGGTGGCCGCCTCGCACAACGACGTGATGACCGAGATGTACGCGGACCTCGGCGAGGTGCTGCGGGACTGGCTGCGCGAGGACGTCGGCGAGAAGCTGACGCCGGAGACGTACATGGACCACACCCGGCTCGTCGACGCGATCCGCGCGGGCGACGCGGCGGCGGCCGCCGAGGAGGCGGCCGGCTACCCCTTCGTGTGCCGTCCGGGACGGTTCAGCGCGCCAGCTTCCGGTGGCTGACCCACACCGAGCGGACCTCTTTCCAGCACCGGCCGGTCAGCCGTACGGTCTGCGCGGGTCCGGCCTCGACCTCGGCGCTGTCGGTGTCGAGGTCCCACCAGCGGTCGCACTCGATGTGCAGGCGGACGCCGTCGGTGCGGGGATAGGGGTTGTGGCAGTAGGTGGTCACCCGGGAGCCGGTGACCTTGCTGCGGCAGGAGGCGCCGAACAGCTCCGACGCGGCGGCTCCGGGCTCCTGCACGCGGGTGTCCGACATCGCTTCGTACGACAGGGACATCACGAGACAGACGGCTGCGGTCACTGAGGCCAGACTGCGGGACAGGCGCACAAGGGGACCTCCTCGGCCGTACTGGGGAGGGAATCGCTGGTGAACGCGTAATCCAGGGTGCCCAGTTGCCGGCCGTGCGCGCCCGGCCTGGTAGGCCGAACGGGGGACGCCCCGCTCCCTGGGGGAACGGGGCGCCGAGGAGGTGCGGGAGCTCAGGCTCCGATGGCGTGCAGTCCGCCGTCCACGTGGATGATCTCGCCCGTGGTCTTCGGGAACCAGTCGCTCAGCAGGGCGACGATGCCCTTGCCGGCCGGCTCCGGGTCCTTGAGGTCCCACTCCAGCGGGGAGCGGTTGTCCCACACGGCGGCCAGGTCGCTGAAGCCCGGGATGGACTTGGCGGCCATGGAGGCGAGCGGGCCCGCGGAGATGAGGTTGCAGCGGATGTTCTGCTTGCCCAGGTCACGGGCGACGTAGCGGCTGGTGGCCTCCAGGGCGGCCTTGGCCGGGCCCATCCAGTCGTACTGCGGCCAGGCGTACTGCGCGTCGAAGGTGAGGCCGACGACCGAGCCGCCGTTCTGCATCAGCGGCAGGCAGGCCATGGTCAGCGACTTCAGGGAGTACGCCGAGACGTGCATGGCGGTGGCCACGGACTCGAACGGGGTGTTCAGGAAGTTGCCGCCGAGCGCGTCCTGCGGCGCGAAGCCGATGGAGTGCACGACGCCGTCGAGGCCGCCGAGCTCCTCGCCGACGATGTCGGCCAGGCGGCCCATGTGTTCGTCGTTGGTGACGTCGAGTTCGATGACCTTGGTGGGCTTGGGGAGCTTCTTGGCGATGCGCTCGGTCAGCGTGGGCCGCGGGAACGCGGTCAGGATGATCTCCGCGCCCTGCTCCTGGGCCAGCTTCGCGGCGTGGAACGCGATGGAGGACTCCATCAGCACACCGGTGATCAGGACGCGCTTGCCCTCGAGAATTCCGCTCATGGTGTTCAGTGACCCATTCCCAGTCCGCCGTCAACGGGGATGACGGCTCCAGTGATGTACGAGGCGTCGTCCGAGGCGAGGAACCGCACCGTCGCGGCGACCTCCTCGGGCTGCGCGTAACGACCGAGCGGCACCTGCTTCACGATGACCTCACGCTGCTCGTCGGTGAGCGCCTTGGTCATGTCGGTGTCGACGAAGCCGGGCGCGACGACGTTGAAGGTGATGTTGCGCGAGCCCAGCTCACGGGCGAGCGAGCGGGCGAAGCCGACCAGGGCGGCCTTGGAGGCGGCGTAGTTGGCCTGGCCGGGGCCACCGTAGAGGCCGACGACCGAGGAGATCAGGACGACCCGGCCCCTCTTGGCGCGCAGCATGCCGCGGTTGGCGCGCTTGACCACGCGGAAGGTGCCGGTGAGGTTGGTGTCGACGACCGAGGTGAAGTCCTCCTCGGACATCCGCATCAGCAGCTGGTCCTTGGTGATGCCGGCGTTGGCGATCAGCACCTCGACCGGGCCGTGCTCGGCCTCGATCTCCTTGTAGGCCTGCTCCACCTGCTCGGTGTCGGTGATGTCGCACTTCACGGCCAGGAAGCCGGCCGGCGGCTCACCCGAGCGGTATGTGATGGCGACCTTGTCGCCGGCATCGGCGAATGCGCGGGCGATGGCGAGGCCGATGCCCCGGTTGCCTCCGGTGACGAGAACCGAGCGGCTCAACGGATCACCCTTTCCATAGGGGTCTGACACACCCGCCCGAACACCCTGGATGACAGGCGGCTTCACCGAAAACCTATCGGGCCGGTCCCGCCGGAGGACATTCGGGCACCGACAGTGGCTTACGGGACTCGCTGTCGGGTCCCTACAGAAAGTTGCCGACAGCGGTCACAAACGTGTGGTCCGCGCACCCGTCGCCGCGACATGATCGGAGCAGCCGTCGCCCGCCCTCATGCCGGACGCTCACCCGACAGGACAGGAAGAGACCCAGGTGCCTCATACCATCGACGAAGCCTTCACAGCGCTTCCCCTACGTGCCCTCGCCGACGCCGCGCTGGCACGCGCGCGTGCGCTCGGCGCCGAGCACGCGGACTTCCGGTTCGAACGGGTGCGCAGCGCGTCCTGGCGGGTCCGGGACGCCAAGCCGTCCGGGTCCTCGGACACCACCGACCTCGGGTACGCGGTGCGGGTCGTGCACGGCGGGACCTGGGGCTTCGCGTCGGGCGTGGACCTGACGCTGGACGCCGCCGCCAAGGTCGCCTCGCAGGCCGTGGCCATGGCGAAGCTGTCCGCACAGGTGATCCGCGCGGCCGGGTCCGACATGGGGGCGCCTCCCACGCCTTTCGGGCAGTGGGGGAGGGTGGAGCTCGCCGACGAGCCCGTGCATGCCGACAGGACGTGGGTCTCGTCGTACGAGATCGATCCGTTCACCGTGCCGGACGAGGAGAAGGCGGCGCTGCTCGCGGACTGGAGCGCGCGGCTGCTGGCGGCGAACGGGGTCAACCACGTCGACGCCTCGCTGCTCACCGTGCACGAGAACAAGTTCTACGCCGACACCGCGGGCACGGTGACCACGCAGCAGCGGGTCCGGCTGCACCCGCAGCTGACGGCGGTGTCGGTCGACGAGTCCAGCGGGGAGTTCGACTCCATGCGGACCATCGCGCCGCCGGTCGGACGCGGCTGGGAGTACCTCACGGGCACGGGCTGGGACTGGGAGAGCGAGCTGGAGCAGATCCCGGAGCTGCTCGCCGAGAAGATGCGGGCGCCCAGCGTCGAGTCGGGCCTGTACGACCTCGTCGTCGACCCGTCCAACCTGTGGCTGACCATCCACGAGTCCATCGGCCACGCCACCGAGCTGGACCGCGCGCTCGGCTACGAGGCCGCCTACGCCGGCACCTCCTTCGCCACCTTCGACCAGCTCGGCAAGCTGCGCTACGGCTCCGAGCTGATGAACGTCACCGGCGACCGCACCGCCGAGCACGGCCTCGCGACCATCGGCTACGACGACGAGGGCGTCGCGGGCCAGTCCTGGGACCTGGTGAAGGACGGCACCCTCGTCGGCTACCAGCTGGACCGGCGGATCGCGAAGCTGACCGGCTTCGAGCGGTCCAACGGGTGCGCCTACGCCGACTCCCCCGGGCACGTCCCGGTGCAGCGCATGGCCAACGTGTCACTCCAGCCGGACCCGGCGGGCCTGTCGACGGAGGATCTCATCGGCAGCGTGGACCGCGGGATCTACGTCGTCGGGGACCGGTCGTGGTCGATCGACATGCAGCGCTACAACTTCCAGTTCACCGGCCAGCGGTTCTTCAGGATCGAGAACGGGCGGATCACCGGGCAGCTGCGGGACGTCGCCTACCAGGCGACCACCACCGACTTCTGGGGCTCGATGGCCGCGGTGGGCGGCCCGCAGACCTATGTCCTCGGCGGCGCCTTCAACTGCGGCAAGGCCCAGCCGGGGCAGGTCGCGGCGGTGTCGCACGGCTGCCCGTCGGCCCTCTTCAAGGGCGTCAACATTCTGAACACCACGCAGGAGGCCGGTCGATGAGCGCCCGCACCACCAAGCCGCACGAGATCGTCGAGCGGGCCCTCGCGCTGTCGCGGGCGGACGGCTGTGTCGTGATCGCCGACGAGCAGTCGACCGCCAATCTGCGCTGGGCGGGCAACGCGCTCACCACGAACGGTGTCACGCGCGGGCGCACGCTCACGGTCGTCGCGACCGTCGACGGCAAGGAGGGCACCGCCTCCGGAGTGGTCTCCCGGTCCGCGGTGACCGCGGACGAACTGGAGCCGCTGGTGCGGGCCGCCGAGGCCGCAGCCCGCGGTGCCGGGCCCGCCGAGGACGCCCAGCCGCTGGTCACCGGCGTACCGGAGTCCCCGGACTTCACGGACGCGCCCGCCGAGACCTCCTCGGTGGTCTTCGCCGACTTCGCGCCGGCGCTCGGCGAGTCCTTCGCACGCGCGCGTGCGGGCGGCCGCGAGCTGTACGGCTTCGCCAACCACGAGCTCGTGTCGACGTACCTGGGCACGTCCACGGGGCTGCGGCTGCGCCACGACCAGCCGAACGGCACGCTGGAACTCAACGCCAAGTCGCCGGACCGTACCCGTTCGGCCTGGGCCGGTCGCTCCACTCGGGACTTCAAGGACGTCGACCCGGCGGCGCTGGACGCGGAGCTCGCCGTGCGCCTGGGGTGGGCCGAGCGACGCGTTCCGCTGCCCGCGGGGCGGTACGAGACGCTGCTGCCGCCGACCGCCGTCGCCGATCTGCTGATCTACCAGCAGTGGTCGGCGTCCGGGCGGGACGCGGTCGAGGGGCGGACGGTGTTCTCCAAGCCGGGCGGCGGCACCCGGGTCGGCGAGAAGCTGACCGAACTGCCGCTGACCATGCGCAGCGACCCGAACGAGCCCGGTCTGGAGTCGGCGCCTTTCGTGGTCGCGCACTCCTCCGGGGGCGACCAGTCGGTGTTCGACAACGGTCTGCCGGTCGCGGCCACCGACTGGATCCGAGCGGGCGAGCTGGCGCACCTGGTGACCACGCGGCACGGCGCCGGCCTGACCGGACTCCCCGTCGCCCCGGCGGCCGGCAACCTCGTCCTCGACGGCGGCTCGGACCTCTCCCTGGAGGAGATGGTCGCGAACACCACGCGAGGGCTGCTGCTGACCTGCCTCTGGTACATCCGCGAGGTCGACCCGGCCACGCTGCTGCTGACCGGGCTGACCCGGGACGGCGTGTACCTCGTCGAGAACGGCGAGGTGACCGGCGAGGTCAACAATTTCCGGTTCAACGAGTCGCCGGTCGGCCTGCTGGGGCGGGCGACGGAGGCGGGGCGGACGGAGAAGACGCTGCCGAGGGAGTGGGGCGACTACTTCACCAGGGCCGCGATGCCCGCGCTGCGGGTGCCGGATTTCAATATGAGTTCTGTCAGTCAGGGCGTATAACCTCGTAGCCGGTAGTCACTCGACTGCCCAAGGGCCTTTCTAGGAGATACGAGAACCGTGACGGACATCGTCGACGAGCTGAAGTGGCGGGGGCTGTGGGCCCTGTCCACTGACGAGGACGCTTTGCGCAAGGCGCTCGCGGACGGTCCCGTCACGTTCTATTGCGGTTTCGACCCGACCGCGGCCAGCCTGCACGTCGGTCACCTGGTGCAGGTCCTCACCATGCGCCGGCTCCAGCAGGCGGGCCTGCGCCCGCTGGCACTGGTGGGCGGGGCGACCGGCCAGATCGGCGACCCGCGCCCCACGGCCGAGCGCACGCTGAACGACCCGGAGACGGTCGCGAACTGGGTGAACCGGCTGCGCGGGCAGATCGAGCCGTTCCTGTCCTTCGAGGGCGAGAACGGCGCGGTCATGGTGAACAACCTGGACTGGACGGCCGGGATGTCGGCCATCGAGTTCCTGCGGGACATCGGCAAGCACTTCCGCGTCAACAAGATGCTCACCAAGGACTCGGTCGCGCGCCGGCTGGAGTCCCAGGAGGGCATCAGCTACACGGAGTTCAGCTACCAGCTGCTCCAGGGCATGGACTTCCTGGAGCTGTACCGGCGGTACGGCTGCACGCTCCAGCAGGGCGGCAGCGACCAGTGGGGCAACCTCACGGCGGGACTCGACCTGATCCACCGGCTGGAGCCCGACGCCTCGGTGCACTGTCTGGCGACGCCGCTGATGGTCAAGGCGGACGGCACCAAGTTCGGCAAGACCGAGGGCGGCGCCGTCTGGCTCGACCCGGAGATGACGACGCCGTACGCGTTCTACCAGTTCTGGCTGAACGTGGACGACCGGGACATCTCGACGTACATGCGCATCCTGTCCTTCCGGTCCCGCGAGGAGCTGGAGGCGCTGGAGAAGCAGACCGAGGAGCGTCCGCAGGCCCGGGCCGCGCAGCGGGCGCTGGCGGAGGAACTGACGACGCTGGTGCACGGCGCCGACCAGACGGAAGCCGTGATCGCCGCGAGCCGTGCCCTCTTCGGGCAGGGTGAGCTGGCGGGTCTCGACGAGCGGACGCTCACCGCGGCGCTCTCGGAGGTGCCGCACATCCAGGTCGCCGAGCTCGGTGCCGTGGTGGATCTGTTCGCCGAGGTCGGGCTCGTGGCCAGCAAGTCGGCCGCGCGGCGGACGGTGAAGGAGGGCGGGGCCTACGTGAACAACGTCAAGGTCGCGGCCGAGGACGCCGTTCCCGCCAAGGAGGACCTGCTGCACGGTCGCTGGCTGGTGCTGCGCCGGGGCAAGAAGAACCTGGCCGCGGTCGAGGTCACGTCCGCGTAGGACCGGGCACCGGGCAACCCGGCACCGGGCACAGCGGAAGGGGCGTCTCTCCGGTGGAGGGCGCCCCTTCGTCGTACACGGCTGTCAGGTCCGTTGTTTCCTCTTGCCCAGCGTCGCCATGTAGAGCATGTCGCCGACGGCGACGATGATGATCGCGGCGATGAGCTGGAAGGCGTGGCGGCTCCAGTCGATGCCGGCGGTCTCCTCCACGCCGAACCCGCGGGCCATGGCGTTGCCGGCGATGGCGCCGAGCATGCCGAAGATGGTGGTCAGCCAGAGGGGACTGTGCTGCTTGCCGGGGATGATCGCCTTCGCGATCAGGCCCAGCACGAATCCCACGATGATCGCCCACAACCAGCCCATGGCTGCCTCCTCGTACGGCTCTACGCGCGGCTCTACGTGAGCATTACGGCCAGTGTCGGTCCGCTCGCTCTACGCCGCATGTCGGGTACGGCCGTACGTGCCGTGGGCGAGCCCGTTGGTCCGGGCGGGAGGTGCCCCGGTCTCGTAGGCTGCGCAGGCGCGGCGTACCGTGGAAGCTGTCCGGGTCCGATACCTCCACCGGGTACGGAGCGGACGCGGAGCCGGGAGCAGTCCGAAGCGGGCGGATGGTGGAATGTGATGCGGAAGCAGCATGGCGGCGGCAGCGCCCAGGTGTTCCGGATCACCGGAGCCCGGACGAGCCTTCAGGAGGACGTGCGCGGACGTCAGCGCCGGTACGTCATCTCGATGACGGTCCGTACGATTTCCGTGGTGCTCGCGGCCACGCTCTGGAACGTCGAACGGCACGTCGCGATCGTGGCACTGGTACTGGGGGCGGTTCTGCCCTATATCGCCGTCGTCGTCGCCAACGCGGGGCGGGAGAACGCGCCCTCGCTGCCGTCGACCTTCGTGACGGCTCCGACCCGGCCGATGATCACGCCGCCGGGGGTCGACGACGACTTCGCGGAATCAGTGCCGGAAGGCGGGGCGGGCGGCGCGGCGACGGGTGCCCGGGGCGAACCGCGCGAGCGGACGTGACGGGTCTTCCGGTCACCAAGCTCAAGAAAAGCTCAGATCAATCATGTTGTTCCGGTGCCGGGCCAAGGGTTACCCGTGACATACTTCGTACGCGCTCCGCATCCCCCGTCGGAGCGACAGACCGACGCCGGGCAGCTCCCCCCGTGGCTGCTCGGCGTCGCCTTTTCCACCCCGCTTGTGAGACGAAATCCGTGAGTGACGAGACCCCGATCTGCTCCGCGAAGGGCTGCCGTGCCGGCGCCGCGTGGGTGCTCGCGTGGAACAACCCGAAGATTCACACGCCGGAGCGGCGGAAGACCTGGCTGGCCTGTGAGGAGCACCGCGAGCATCTGTCGCAGTTCCTCGGGGTGCGGGGCTTCCTCAAGGACGTCGTGAAGTTCGAGGACTGGCAGGCTCCCGAAGGGGCCTAGCCGCCGATCGCGGACATCGGCCGGTCCGGCTGGACGAACGTCGGGTCGTCCAGGCCCGCGCCGGCCTTCTTGCCCCACATCGCCTCGCGCCAGATGCGGGCGATCTCCTCGTCGCCGGCGTCGGAGCGCAGGGCCGCGCGGAGGTCCGTCTCCTCGCGGGCGAACAGGCAGGTGCGTATCTGGCCGTCGGCGGTGAGGCGGGTGCGGTCGCAGGCCGCGCAGAACGGGCGGGTGACCGAGGCGATGACGCCGACCACATGCGGGCCGCCGTCGACGATCCAGCGCTCCGCGGGGGCCGATCCGCGCTTCTCCGCACCCTCCTCGGTGAGGTCGAAGCGGGTGCGCAGGGAGGTCAGGATGTCCCCGGCGGTGATCATGCCGTCGCGCTTCCAGCCGTGCTGGGCGTCCAGGGGCATCTGCTCGATGAAGCGCAGTTCGTAGTCGTGCTCCACCGCCCAGGCGAGGAGGTCGGGGGCCTCGTCGTCGTTGAGCCCCGGCATCAGGACGGAGTTCACCTTGACCGGCGTCAGACCGGCCTCGCGGGCGGCGTCCAGGCCCTCCAGGACGTCCTGGTGGCGGTCCCGGCGGGTGAGGGTCTTGAAGACGTCCGGGCGCAGGGTGTCCAGCGAGACGTTGACCCGGTCCAGGCCCGCCGCCTTCAGGGCCTTCGCGGTGCGCTTGAGGCCGATGCCGTTGGTGGTGAGGGACATCTGGGGGCGCGGGTCAAGGGCCGCGACGCGCTCGACGATGCCGACGAGACCGGGGCGCAGCAGGGGCTCACCGCCGGTGAAGCGGACCTCCTCGATGCCCAGCGAGGTGACGGCGATGTCGATCAGGCGGACGATCTCGTCGTCGGTGAGCAGATCCGGCTTGGCCAGCCACTGCAGACCCTCTTCCGGCATGCAGTACGTGCAGCGCAGATTGCAGCGGTCGGTCAGCGAGACCCTCAGGTCGGTGGCCTGCCGGCCATAGGTGTCGATGAGCACGTGGGCCCCCTCCCTTGTCGCGGATCAGTGCCGGGTCCATCGGTTTCCGTCCCTTGCGAGCCTACGTGACGTCACTGACAACGACAGTGCCCGATCCCACGACGTACGAAGCGGCCGCCTCGTAGGGATCTACGAGGCGGCCGCTTCAGGGGGCGTGTCAGTGGGCGCCGGTGCCGGTCAGCGACCGGACCTCCAGCTCCGCGTACTTCGCCTTGTCCGGCTCCTCCTTGGAGAGGTAGGTGCCGATGATGCCGAGCAGGAAGCCGACCGGGATCGAGATGATGCCCGGGTTCTCCAGCGGGAACCAGTGGAAGTCGACGTCCGGGAACATCGAGCTGGGCTTGCCGGAGACGACCGGCGAGAACAGCACCAGGCCGACCGCCGTGACGAGGCCGCCGTAGATCGACCACAGGGCGCCGGACGTGGTGAACCGCTTCCAGAAGAGGCTGTAGATGATCGTGGGCAGGTTCGCCGAGGCCGCGACCGCGAAGGCGAGCGCGACGAGACCGGCGACGTTGAGGTCGCGGGCGAGGGCGCCCAGCAGGATGGAGACGGCGCCGATGCCGACGGTCGCCCAGCGGGCGGCGCTCATCTCCTGCTTCTCGCTGGCCTGGCCCCGCTTGATGACGTTGGCGTAGATGTCGTGCGCGAAGGACGACGACGAGGCCAGGGTGAGGCCGGCGACGACCGCGAGGATGGTGGCGAAGGCGACCGCCGAGATGGTGGCCAGCAGGATCGCGCCCCAGTTGGAGTCGACGCCGCCCAGATGCAGGGCCAGCAGGGGCGCCGCCGTGTTGCCCGCCTTGTTGGAGGCGATGATCTCGTCCGGCTTGATGAGGGCCGCGGCGCCGAAGCCGAGGGCGAGGGTCATCAGGTAGAAGGCGCCGATGAGGCCGATGGCCCAGATGACCGACTTACGGGCGGCCTTGGCGGTGGGCACCGTGTAGAAGCGGATCAGGATGTGCGGCAGTCCGGCGGTGCCGAGCACCAGGGCGAGACCGAGCGAGATGAAGTCCAGCTTGGTGGTGCCCGTGGCGCCGTACTTCAGGCCCGGCTCCAGGAAGGCCGCGCCCTTGCCGCTGTTGTCGGCGGCGGAGCCGAGCAGGTCGGAGACGTTGAAGTCGAACTTCAGCAGCACCAGGAAGGTCAGCAGCAGGGCGCCCGCGATCAGCAGGACCGCCTTGACCATCTGGACCCAGGTGGTGCCCTTCATGCCGCCGATGGTCACGTACACGATCATCAGGACGCCGACCAGGGCGACCACGCCGATCTTGCCGGCGTCGCTGGTGATGCCGAGGAGCAGGGAGACCAGGACGCCCGCGCCCGCCATCTGGGCCAGCAGGTAGAAGATCGAGACGACGATGGTGGAGGTGCCGGCCGCCGTACGCACCGGGCGCTGGCGCATCCGGTAGGCGAGGACGTCGCCCATTGTGTAGCGGCCGGAGTTGCGCAGCGGTTCGGCGACCAGGAGCAGGGCGACGAGCCAGGCGACCAGGAAGCCGACGGAGTACAGGAAGCCGTCGTAGCCGAAGAGGGCGATGGCGCCCGCGATGCCGAGGAAGGACGCGGCGGACATGTAGTCGCCGGAGACGGCGAGGCCGTTCTGGAAGCCGGTGAACTGGCGTCCGCCGGCGTAGAAGTCGGCCGCGTCCTTGGTCTGGCGTCCGGCCCAGACGGTGATGACGAGGGTCGCGAGGACGAACACGGCGAACAGGCTGATGATCAGCGGCCGGTGCTCGCTGGCCTCGCCGGCCGCCAGGGTGATCGCGGGGCTCATGCGCCGCCCTCCATCCGGGACTTGATGGCCTCGGCCTTGGGGTCGAAGCGGGCGGCAGCGGTCCGCGCGTACCACCAGGCGATGAGGAACGTGGTGAGGAACTGGGCGAGGCCCAGGACGAGGGCCACGTTGATGTTGCCGACGACCTTGGTGCCCATGAAGTCGCCCGCGTAGTTCGACAGCAGGACGTACAGCAGGTACCAGGCGATGAAGCCGACGGTCAGCGGAAAGGCGAAGGAGCGGTAGGAGCGGCGCAGTTCACCGAACTCCGCGCTCTCCTGCACCTCGGTGAACTCCTCGGTGGTGGGGAGTTTGTGCGTCTCTTTCGAGGGTGGCGGTGCGTCGGTGGCCACGGACTCTCCTCGCGGTGCGGGTGCGGTTGTGACGGGGATCGGGGGCGAGTGTCCTCGCGTTCCCTGTTCAAGGTCACGGCGCCGCGCTGGCCCCGGTTCAACTGGCTTTGCTTCTTTCCGAACTCGCCTTGGGGAAGTCATTGCTGGCCAGCGACTTCGGGAGATAGCTTCGGCCTGCACCACCCGTCATGTACCTGCCCGAGCGACACCTGTGTCTCGGGCCGGTTTCGTTTCCGGATGATGTGGAGACCCCATGTCCCAGCCGCGTTCCAGACGTTCGCTACCTTCAAGAAACCGTCTGGCGCTCGCCGTGCCCGTCGTGCTGTCCCTCACGGCCTCGCTCGGCTTCCTCCCGTCGGCCGCCTCGGCCGCGCCCTCCTCGCAGGCCACGGCTCAGACCGCGGACGCGACGAACCTGTCGTACGTCGTCAACACCAAGGTGGACCACCGCACGATCGCGTCGGTGAAGAAGGCGATACCGGCGGCCGGCGGCACCGTCGTGATCGCGTACGAGAAGATCGGCGTGGTCGTCGTCCGCTCCTCCGCCCCGGACTTCGCCCAGAAGATCCGCGAGGTGCGCGGCGTGCAGTCGGCCGGCGCCACCCGCACCGCGCCGCTGGCTCCTGCGGGCACGACGGACGAGGGCGCGGTCCAGGTCCTGTCGGACGCGCAGGCCGCGAAGCTCGCGAAGGCCTCGGCCGCCGCGCCGGACAGCGAGCCCCTCGAAGCCGACCAGTGGGACCTGCGCGCGATAGGCGCCGACAAGGCCGCCAAGATCAACCCGGGCAGCCGCAAGGTGACCGTCGCCGTGATCGACACCGGCGTCGACGACACCCACCCGGACATCGCGCCGAACTTCTCCGCCGCCCAGTCGGCCAACTGCGACGGCGGTGTCCCGGACACCAGCCCGGGCGCCTGGCGGCCGTACACCGCGGACGACTACCACGGCACGCACGTGGCCGGCGAGATCGCCGCGGCCCGCAACGGCATCGGCGTGGCCGGGGTCGCGCCCGGCGTGAAGGTGTCGGCCATCAATGTGACCGACCGGAGCAACGGCCTCTTCTATCCGGAGAGCGTCGTGTGCGCCTTCGTGTTCGCGGCCGACCACGGCGTCGAGATCACGAACAACAGCTATTACGTTGATCCATGGCTGTACAACTGCATGGACGATCCAGATCAGCGGGCCATTGTTGACGCGGTCAACAGGGCGCAGCAGTACGCGCAGAAGAAGGGCACGCTCAGCCTGGCGTCGGCGGGCAACTCCAACGACGACCTGGACTCCGACGCGATCGTCGACGCCTCGAGCCCCGACGACTCGACGGCGGTGGAGCGGACCGTCGACCCGCACGAGTGCTTCGACGTACCGACGCAGCTGCCCGGTGTCGTCACGGTCAGCGCGACGGGCGTCAAGAACCTCAAGTCGTACTACTCCTCGTACGGCAAGGGCGTCATCGACGTCGCGGCCCCCGGTGGCGACCGGCTCTACCAGATCCCGGACACGCCCTCGCAGAACGGCCGCATCCTGTCGACCCTGCCGAACGGGCAGTACGGCTTCCTTCAGGGCACGTCGATGGCCTCGCCGCACGCCGCGGGCGTCGCCGCGCTGCTCAAGTCGACGCACCCCAAGGCGAGCCCGGCCCAGTTGCAGGCGCTGCTGAAGGCGCAGGCGGACGCCACGAGTTGCCCGGCCTCGTACGACCAGGACGGCGACGGCACGCAGGACGCGGTGTGCGAGGGCGGCGCCCGCGTCAACGGGTTCTACGGATTCGGCATCGTCAACGCGCTGCGCGCGGTCAAGTGACCCGACGCCTCCGCGATTTCGCCCGACCCGGCACCACTCGCACGGCACTACCCGCCTGGACCGCTCACACCGAGAACGAACTGGAGAGATTCGCATCATGACTGGGCCCCACCCGCGCTATCGGCGCACACTCGCGATCCCGCTCGGTATGGCCATCGCGACGGCCATGGCGTTCCTGCCGGGAGCCACGGCGTCCGCGACCGGCCTGTCCAGCACCGCTGCCGTCGGCCCCGGTGCCGTCAGCGACGTCCTCGCCTCCGCCGCCGCGGACGGGACGGCGCTCAGCTATGTCGTCAACGTCCGCCCGGGGCACGGTCCTTCCGCCCAGGTGAAGAAGGCCATCGGCAAGGCCGGCGGCACGATCGTGACGTCGTACGACCAGATCGGCGTGATCGTCGTCCACTCGTCGAACCCCGACTTCGCGAAGACGATCCGCAAGGTCCGCGGGGTCGAGTCGGCGGGCAACACGCGCAACGCGCCGCTGCCCGCGCAGTCGACGACCGACGAGGGCACGCCGAAGGCGCTCAGCTCGACGCAGATGGCCGCCGCGCAGACCGCCGCGGCGGCCGGCCAGGACCCCCTGGAGTCGCTGCAGTGGGACCTGCCCGCCATCAAGGCGGACAAGGCGCACGAGAAGTCGCTGGGCAGCAGCAAGGTGACGGTCGCCGTGATCGACACCGGCGTGGACGACACCCACCCGGACCTCGCGCCGAACTTCGACCGGGCCGCGTCGGTCAACTGCGTGACGGGCAAGCCGGACACCAGCGACGGGGCGTGGCGGCCGAGCGCCGAGGAGAGCCCGCACGGCACGCACGTGGCCGGTGAGATCGCGGCCGCCAAGAACGGTGTCGGCATGACGGGTGTGGCGCCCGGCGTGAGGGTGGCGGGCATCAAGGTGTCGACCACCGCGGGCTACTTCTACACGGAGGCCGTGGTCTGCGGCTTCATGTGGGCGGCCACGCACGGCGTCGACGTCACCAACAACAGCTATTACACCGACCCGTGGTACTTCAACTGCACCGACGACCCGGACCAGAAGGCCCTCGTGGACGCGGTCACCCGGGCCTCGCGGTACGCGGAGAAGCGGGGCGTGGTCAACGTCGCCGCGGCCGGCAACGAGAATTACGACCTCGCGGCCGACGAGATCACCGACCCGGTCTCGCCGAACGACGGCACGCCCTCGGACCGGGTCATCGACCCGTCGGAGTGCTTCGACATACCGACCCAGCTGCCGGGTGTCGTGACCGTCGCGGCGACCGGCGCCAAGGGCATCAAGTCGTCCTTCTCCAACCACGGCCTGGGCGTCATCGACGTCGCCGCGCCCGGCGGTGACTCGACGGCATACCAGACGCCCGCGCCGCCCGCGACCAGCGGTCTGATCCTGGGCACGCTGCCCGGCGGCAAGTGGGGCTACATGGCCGGTACGTCGATGGCCTCGCCGCACGTCGCGGCCGTGGCCGCCCTGATCAAGTCGACGCACCCGTACGCCCCGCCGGCCCTGGTGAAGGCGCTGCTGTACGCCGAGGCCGACGCCACGCCGTGCACCGACCCGTACGACATCAACGGCGACGGCAAGGTCGACGCGGTGTGCGAGGGGTCCAAGAACCGCAACGGCTTCTACGGCTGGGGCACGGTGGACGCCCTGGACGCCGTGACGAAGTAGCGGTACAGGACGATCAAGGCTCGTCCATATATTGATTCAGTCAATACTGCATAGTGCAGTCATGACTGGAATCAAGTTCGTGGTGCGGGAGGGCGCTCTTCAGGGGCGCCTTCCCGTGCAGAAGCTGGCGCGGACCTGTGTGGCCGAGTGCACGCTGGCCGCCGCCGGACTCGCGGCGCGGCGGGCCGGCCTCGCCGAGGTGCCGGTAGCGCGGGTGGACGACGGGGCGGTCGCCACCGCCTTCCTGAGCGAACGACACCTGTTGATCAATGGTCGCGCGCCGGTCAACTTCGCACCGCTGTCCCGGTTCTGGCGGACGGCGGACGGCTGGGTACGCACCCACGCGAACTACCCGCACCACCGGGCGCGGCTGCTCGACGCCCTGGGCGTGCCGGACGACACGGCGGCCGTCGAAGCGGCGCTCGCCGAGCGGTCCGCCCTGGAGGTCGAGGAAACCGTGTACGCGGCCGGGGGTCTCGCCGTCGCCCTGCGTTCCCCCGCGGAGTGGGCCGCACACCCGCAGGCCGCCGACATCGCGAAACGGCCCCTGGTCGAACAGGGGCGGCTGGACACGGCACGCGTGCGTGCCTTCGCTCCGCCGGACACCTCTCCCCTGCTGCCGGCCGCCGGTCTGCGCGTCCTGGACCTGACAAGGGTGCTCGCGGGCCCGGTCGCCACCCGCACGCTCGCCCTGCTCGGCGCGGACGTCCTGCGCCTGGACGCGCCCCGGCTTCCCGAACTGGCGGACCAGCACGCCGACACCGGTCTCGGGAAGCGGTCCGCGACGCTCGACCTGGCCACCGACCGGCAGACCTTCGAGGAGCTGCTCGCGGCGGCGGACGTGGTCGTCACCGGGTACCGGCCGGGCGCCCTGGACCGGTTCGGACTGTCCGCCGAGGCGCTGGCGGAGCGGCGGCCCGGGGTGGTCGTCGCGCAGTTGTCGGCGTGGGGCGCGTACGGGCCCTGGCGTGAACGGCGAGGGTTCGACAGCCTCGTCCAGGCGGCCACCGGGATCGCGGTCCTGGAGGGCTCGGCGGAGCGGCCGGGCGCGCTGCCCGCGCAGGCCCTCGACCACGGGACGGGCTATCTGCTGGCGGCTGCCGTGCTGCGGGCGCTGACCGAGCAGGCGGACGAGGGCGGGAGCCGGTTCGTGCGGCTGGCGCTCGCGCGGACGGCCCGGTGGCTGACGGACGGGGTGGACGGCAGGGACGGCAGGGGCGACAGGACTGACATGGTCGCGGGGGACGTCGAAGGCCACTCGGAGGACGTCGAAAGCGACTCCTACGACGGCCCGGCACCCTGGTTGTCGGAGACGGACAGTGCGCTGGGACGGCTGCGGTACGCACTGTCGCCGGTCTCTTTCGAGGGCGGCCCGGCGGACTGGGACCGGCCGCCGGTGCCGTGGGGGAGGGATGCCGCGCGCTGGCACTGAGCGGGCCTGAACCGGCAGGGACACCGGAAGCGTCCGTATGGGTGGAATGCTGTACGACCACTTGTTTTCCCGCAGTTGCCCGGTTCTGTCCACTGTGGTCAAGATCGTGGGGTGAGCTTGACCAGACCCACCTCCGAGGTGACCGACGCGCGCGGCACCTCGCGGCGTCCCGGCACCGGTCGGGCGGTCGCCGTCCTCGCCCTGGCCGTACTGGCCGTGGCGATCCCGTTGCTCGGTCCGTCCGCCGCGCTGCACGGCACCGGGGAGGCCGCCGCGCCCGGGACCGGTGGGGTGGCCCTGCTGCGGACGGTGCTGTTCGCGGCGTTGTGCGTGCCACTGGGCGAGCTGTTCGTGCGCCGGACGGCCCGTTCGGTGCCCGGTGCTCCCCCGGCCGCCCCGCGCTCCTGGGCTCCCTGCGCGGCCGCCGCCGGGTTCCTCGCCGCGCTGGGTCTGGCCTCGGTCGTGGCGACCGGCAATCTCGTGCCCCACAGCCTCTCCGAGATCGATGTCGGCGGCCTGTACGCCTCGCGGGACGGCAAGGTGGCCCTGCTGGAGGTCAACGCGTTCCTGATCGCCGGTCTGTGTGCCCGCTCGGGCCGCCCGGCCGTCCAGGTGTGGCCCCTGTCCGCCGTGGTGGTGGCGGAGGCCCTGCGCGCGCATCCCGCGACCGAGCACAGTCCCCTGGTCGGCTCCGGGCTGACGGCGGTTCACCTGACCTGCGCGGCGCTGTGGGCGGGCGGACTGCTGCACGTGCTGCGGACGCTGCGCCGGTGGGGTCCCGGAGAGCCGGGCGCGGCACTGCTCGGGCTCTACGCGCGCGTGGCGGCCGTTCTGCTCGCCGCCATCTCCGCTACCGGTGTGTGGAGTTCGCTGCGCCGGATGCCGCCCGGCACGATCCTGGAACAGCTGACGGACACGGCCTACGGACGCACTCTGCTCGCCAAGGTGCTCCTCGTGGCGGTCGTCGCCGCGCTCGCCCTGTGGGCCCGGACCCGGCTGCGGCGCGCCCCCGACCCGCTGACCGCCTGCGCCCCCGCGCGCGTGGAGGTCGTCGCGCTGGGGCTGGTGGTCGTGGTGTCGGGACTGCTTACGGCGCTGCCGCTGCCGATCCGCTGGTAGAGCCGCCCGGTGACGGTCAGTTGGTGACGAGGACCTTGAGCGCGGTGCGCTCGTCCATCGCCTTGTAGCCGAGGGGGACGCCCTCCAGGCCGACGGTCATGTCGAAGACGGGTGAGGCGTCGACGGTGCCGTCCAGGACGTCGGGGAGCAGCTCGGGAATGTAGGCGCGGACCGGTGCGACGCCGCCGCGCAGGGCGATGTTCCGGTCGAACATGACACTGAGGTCGACGCCGGTGCCGCTGCCGTGCGGCACACCGACGAAGCCGATGGCGCCGCCGTCGCGGGTGATGTTGACCGCCGTACGCATGGACTGTTCGGTGCCGACGGCCTCGACGACGGCGTGTGCGCCCTGGCCCCGGGTGAGTTCACGGACGGCCTCGACGGCCGCGTCCCCGCGCTCGGCGACCACGTCGGTGGCGCCGAAGCGGCGCGCGATGTCGGTGCGGACCTGGTGGCGGCCCAGGGCGATGATCCGTTCGGCGCCGAGCCGCTTGGCGGCGAGCACCGCGCACAGGCCGACGGCTCCGTCGCCGACGACGGCGACCGTGGCACCCGGGCGGGCTCCGGCGCCGAGGGCCGCGTGGTGCCCGGTGCCCAGGACGTCGGACAGGGTCAGCAGGGAGGACAGCAGGTGGTCGTCGGAGGCCGCCTCCTTGGGCAGCCGTACGAGGGTCCCGTCGGCGAAGGGGACGCGGACGGCCTCGCCCTGGCCGCCGTCGTAGCCGACGGAACCCCAGAATCCGCCGTGCTCGCAGGAGGTGGTCAGGCCCTCGCGGCAGTAGTCGCAGACGCCGTCGGACCACATGAAGGGCGCGACGACGAGATCTCCCCGCCTGAGGGTGGCGACCTCGGAGCCGGTCTCCTCGACGACGCCGAGGAACTCGTGGCCGATCCGCTGCCCCGGCCGCCGCGCCGCCTCGCCGCGGTAGGCCCACAGGTCGCTGCCGCAGATGCAGGCGCGCAGCACCCGGAGCACGGCGTCGGTGGGCAGTTGCACCACGGGCTCGGGCACGTCCTCCACGCGCATGTCGTAGGGGGCGTGGATGGTGGTGGCGCGCATGGCAAGGGTCCTTCTCGTGCGAGGTCGGGCTGCGCTCAGGGGGTGGTCGAGCGCGGGGTCGGGCGCTTGGTCGAGCGCACCTCACCGTACGTCGCCATCGGACCCGGGCGCGCTTCGAGGGCTCGCAGGGTGCCGCCGGCCAGCAGGAACTGCGCGGCGACGTACGTGAGCATGATCCAGAACTCGGGCCGTGGGAGCTGGGGCCAGTCGGCGACGCCGGTGGCGATGAGGGTGTCGGAGAGGAGGAAGAGCGCGCCGCCCAGTCCGGCTCGCGCCCCGAACCGCACGGCCGACGCGCACGCCATCGCCGTGAGCAGCACGCTGTAGCCGGCGACGGGCACGCGCAGTCCGGCGGGCAGGTCCGGCCACAGCGCGACGACGGTGACGGCGAGGGCGGTGGCGTAGGCGGGCGCGAGGAGACCGACACGCGCGCGTGGGCGGCCGTAGGCCTGGAAGAGCGCGAGGTAGCAGACATGGCCGGCCGCGAAGGAGGCCATGCCGGCGAGGAAGGCGGGGTCGGCGTCGGACAGCAGCAGGACGTCGCCGCCCCAGCCGCACAGGAGGGCGCCGACCAGGAGCCGGGGCGCCCCGGACGCGACGCAGTACGCGGCCAGGAGGGGCATCAGGAGGGGTTTGGCGACGGTGTGGCCGGGAGCGAAGCCGACGGCCAGGGAGGTGAGGTCGACGGCGCCGGTGAGGGCGAAGACCGTGAGGAGTGCGTGGCGGGCGGCGTGGGTGCTCGGGGTTCTCACGCGGGCACGGTTTCCCCGGCCGTCTCCGGCAGCGGTGCGGGTGCCCAGCCCGGCCCCCTGAAGACGCGGCCGGCCCGCTCGCGCCAACTCCGTGCCTTCTTGATGTCCTTGAGAATCGCTACGTACTCATGAGTGGCCACCTTGATCGGGTTGAACGTGTTGATGTTCTTGGTCAACCCGTAGACAGGCCGTTCGGTCTCGGCAACGAACGAGCCGAAGAGCCGGTCCCAGACGATGAGGATGCCGCCGAAGTTGCGGTCCAGGTAGCCGCCCTGGGAGGCGTGGTGGACGCGGTGGTGGGACGGGGTGTTGAAGACGGACTCGAACCAGCGGGGCATCTTGTCGATGCGCTCGGTGTGGATCCAGAACTGGTAGACGAGGTTCGCCGAGGAGCAGAAGGCGAGCGCGGCCGGGTGGACGCCGGCGGCGACGAGGGGAACGTAGAACGGCCAGACGGTCAGGGTCGTCCAGGGCTGGCGCAGCGCGGTGGTGAGGTTGAACCTCCGGCTGGAGTGGTGGACGACATGGCAGGCCCACAGGATGCGGATGACGTGGTGGCCGCGGTGGGACCAGTAGTAGAAGAAGTCCTGCCCGAGCAGCATCAGAGGGACCGTCCACCACAGGACGGGGACGCGGAGCGGGGTGAACTCGTACAGGGCGGTGTAGACGGCGACGATCGGGATCTTCCAGAAGAAGTCGAAGAAGAGGCTGCCGAGTCCCATGCCGATGCTGGTGGCGGCGTCCCTCGTCTCGTAGCCGGCCGCGTCCTCGTCCGGATGGATGCGGACGCTGATGATCTCGATGACGGTGAGCAGCACGAAGGCGGGGATGGACCAGACCACGACGTCGGGGAGGTTCGGCATGCGTGCACCGTAGAACCGCCGGCCGGGCACGGCTAGACGAGTAGTTCCGATTGCGGGGTTCTCAGACGTAGGGAGGGTGTCCAACATCGGGTTGTGACGACCGATTTAGACACCCTCTTGACGGCACTGTACGTGCATGTCGATGACCGTTTGAAGACCCCGCGCTGGCGCGGGCGCCCGCCTCGGCTGACCGACGCGGAACTCGTGACGCTGGCGGTGGCCCAGGCCATCCTGGGCTTTCACTGCGAAGCCCGCTGGCTGCGCTTCGCCCACGCGCATCTACACGGCCTGTTCCCCTATCTGCCCCAGCGCCCGGCCTACAACAAGCGTTTGCGGGCCGCTCTGCCCCTGGTCAAACGTGCCATCCGATCCCTGGCCGCCGACACCGACCTGTGGCTCGACCCGCTGTGGATCGTGGACTCCACCCCCGTCGAGTGCGCCCGCTCCCGCGAAACCGTGCGCCGCTCCGACCTCGCCGGCTGGGCGAACTACGGCTACTGCCGCTCCCACTCCCGCTTCTACTGGGGCCTGAAACTCCACCTCGTGTGCACCCCTACCGGCCTGCCCGTCACCTGGGCCCTGGCCGACCCCAAGATCGACGAACGACAGGTCCTGGCCGCACTCATCGACAACGAGCCGGACCTGGCCGCCACCCGGCCCGGCCTGCTGATCCTGGCCGACAAGGGCTACATCGCCGCCGAACTCGACCGCTTCCTTGACACCCACGGCGTCCAACTGCTCCGGCCCTCCTACCGCAACCGAGGCATCCCGCACCCGGCCGAACCCCTGCTCAAGACGGTCCGCCAACTGATCGAGTCGGTCAACGACACCCTCAAGGGCCAGCTCGACCTCGAACAGCACGGCGGACGCACCATCGACGGTGTCGGCGTCCGAGTGGCCCAGCGGATCCTGGCGATGACCTGCGCAATCTGGCACAACCGCACCACCGGCGCACCCATCACCAGGTCACTGATCGCCTACGACCACTAAGCGACATCGGAACTACTCGTCTAGACGTTGTTACCCACAAGTATTACCGGTGGTACGCGCTTGCTTCTTGGCGATCTCCGCCAAGGGCGCGGGTGCCGGGCAGGCGGATCGCGGGGGGCGCACGCCTCGCCGCCGGAGCACGAACGGCTGGCCGACCGCCCGCCCGGCATCCAGGTCCGCCGCGCACAACCGCTGATCAACTACCGGGCCCGGTGGGCGACTTGGCCTCCACCCCGTACGGGACGGTACCAGGCGAGTCCCGGCGAGGAGCGGCTAGATCCCCGCCGCCCCCAACAGCGACCCCACCCCGTAAGTGACCCCCATAGCCAGCACCCCGCCCGCCACATTCCGCACCACCGCCCGCCCGGGCGGCGCCGTCCCCAACCACGCGCTGCTCCACCCCGTCAGCACCAGCGCCGCCACCACCGACACCACGGTCACCGGCACCCGCCACCCCGACGGTGGCAGCACCATGGCGAGGAGCGGCAGCAGCGCCCCCACCGTGAACGCCAGGAAGCTCGCCCAGGCCGCGTGCCAGGGGTTCGTGAGTTCGTCCGGGTCGATGCCGAGCTCCACGCGTGCGTGCGCCCGGAGTGCGTCACGTTCCGTGAGTTGCCGCGCCGCCTCACGGGCCACGTCACGGGACAGGCCGCGTTCCTCCAGAAGCTCCGTCAACTCCTCCAGCTCCGCCTCGGGCTGTTCGCGGAGCTCCCGTTTCTCCACGGCCAGCGCGGCCATCTCGGAGTCGCGCTGGGTCGACACGGACACGTACTCCCCGGCCGCCATGGACATCGAGCCGGCCAGCAGGCCCGCCAGACCCGCCGTCAGCAACGCCGCGCGGTCGCTCGTGGCGCCGGCCACGCCGACGACGAGGCCCGCCGTGGAGACGATGCCGTCGTTCGCGCCGAGGACCGCCGCGCGCAGCCAGTTGAGACGGGCGCCGAGCCCACCACCGTGCGCCTCGCCGTGCACCGGTCCACTCACACCCTCTTCGGTCATCCCCGGAGGATCGCACCCCGGTCCTCGCGAGCCGCGCACCGACGCCGCCGTGAGGGACTGTCAGTCGTGGCCCGTATCCTCATGAACCATGCTCGAAGACCAGACGACCGCAGCGTCCTCCCCCACAGCGTGGCCGACCGCGTATCCGCAGGGATACGCGGTCGTCGACGTGGAGACCACCGGCCTGGCCCGCGACGACCGGATAATCTCCGCGGCCGTCTACCGACTTGACGCCCGCGGCGAGGTCGAGGACCACTGGTACACGCTGGTCAATCCGGAGCGCGACCCGGGCCCCGTGTGGATCCACGGGTTGACGAGCGACGCGCTCGAAGGCGCCCCTCTCTTCCAGGACGTCGCCGACGAGTTCTCGGCCCGTCTCGACGGCCGCGTGCTCGTCGCGCACAACGCCGTCTTCGACTGGCAGATGATCGCCCGCGAGTACGCGCGCGCGGGCCGGGTCGCGCCGGTGAGCCAGCGGCTGTGCACCATCGTCCTGTCGAAGGAGCTCGGCCTGCCGCTGCCCAACCACAAGCTGGAGTCGCTGGCGGCCCACTTCGGTGTCGTACAGCAGCGGGCGCACCATGCCCTCGACGACGCGCGCGTGCTGGCGGAGGCCTTCCGGCCGAGCCTGCGGGCCGCCGCCGCGCGCAGTGTGCGGCTGCCGCTGCACGAGTGCCGGCCGCTGACCGAGTGGACGGACCGGGCGGTGCCCCGGCAGTCGGCGGGCTACGGCGGCTACCGGACCACCAGTTGGCGGCCCACCCGCAAGCGGCCCGCGTGCCCCTACCCCAACCCGGGGCGGTTCGAGGACGGCAAACCACTCAAACAGGGCATGCGGATCGCCTTCTCCGGGGACACCTCGATCGAGCGCGACCTCCTGGAGGACCGCGCGATCGAGGCCGGGCTGCATGTCGCCACCAGCATCTCCCGGCTGACCAGCCTGCTCGTCACCAACGACCCGGACTCGGGCACGTCCAAGGTGGTCAAGGCCCGGCAGTTCGGCACGCCGGTCGTCGACGAGGCGGCCTTCGGGCAGCTTCTCCGGGATGTGGAGCCGGCGTCGGAGGGATGACCGTACGGAAGGGTGACCGGGCGGAAGGAATGACCGTACGGAGCGAATGGGCCGTACGGAGGGGACGGCCGTACGGAACGCACCGTCGCGTCGGTCACACAGCCGACCCGACCTTGTCCACGATGCCGGCCTTGCCCTCCGCGCGGGCACAGTGCGCGCCGCAGAACCAGTGACCGTCCACCTCGACGCCCTGGCCGATGATCTGCACCCGGCAGTGCTCGCAGATCGGTGCCATGCGGTGGATCGCGCAGGCGAACGAGTCGAAGACGTGGCGTGCGCCGTCCTTCGTCTCGACGGTGAAGGCCAGCTCGTAGTCGTTCCCACACACTTCGCAACGTGTCATAAGCCGAATCGTCGGGGGCGCGGCCTGCCCTCGCAAGCCGAGAGCGTCGCTCGGGTGGGATCGGCGACGGGGGCCGAGCACACCCCTGTGGGAACACCCCGCGGTCCGAGTTGTACGGTCGTGGGGTGTACCGCTTCCTGTTGTCCCGGCAGTGGGTGATCCTCACGCTGGTCGCCCTGCTCCTCATCCCCACGATGATCAGGCTGGGCATCTGGCAGATGCACCGCTACGAGATGCGCACCGCCCGCAACCAGCTGGTCTCCGACGCGCTGACCGCGAAGCCGGTGCCCGTGGAGCGGATGACCTCGCCCGGACACACGGTCACCACCCACGACCGGTACCGCCGCGTGATCGCGAAGGGACACTTCGACACCGCCGACGAGGTCGTCGTCCGGCGCCGCACCAACTCCGACGACGAGGTCGGCTACCACGTCCTGACCCCGTTCGTCCTCGACGACGGCAAGGTGCTGCTGGTCAACCGGGGCTGGATCCCCGCGAACGGTCCGAGCCAGACCGCGTTCCCGAAGGTCCCCGCCCCCCCGCAGGGCGAGATCACCGTCACCGGACGGCTGATGCCCGACGAGACGACCGCGGCGAGCGGCATCAAGAACCTCAAGGGGCTGCCGGACCGCCAGGTCATGCTGATCAACAGCGAGCAGGAGGCCGAGCGGCTCGGTGCCACGGTGCTCGGCGGGTACATCGCCCAGACGGCACCCGAGCCGAAGGGTGACAGCCCGGAACTGATCGGCGGCAACCCCGGCAAGGAGGACGCCGCGCTGAACTACGCCTACGCCATCCAGTGGTGGCTGTTCTCCGTCGGCGTTCCGATCGGGTGGGTCGTCCTCGTGCGGCGCGAGCTCCGTGACCGCCGGGAGAAGGCGGAGCGGGAAGGCGCTGCGCAGGCGGAGCCGGCCGCGGTGTGACCCACCGGCCCGGCAGCAGGTGCGGCTGGCCCTGCTCGGCGCCGTCACTCCCCCGGCCCCACCCCTGATTGCCCGCACGGCCGGCCGGGAAACCGCACAGCGTGCACCCCCGTATCGAGGACTACGCCCTCATCGGCGACGAACAGACCGCCGCCCTGGTCGGCATGGACGGCTCCGTGGACTGGCTGTGCCTGCCCCGCTTCGACTCGGCGGCCTGCTTCGCCAGACTGCTCGGGGACGAGGAGAACGGCCACTGGCGGATCGCTCCGAAGAACGCTGACCGGTGCACGAGGCGCGCCTACCGCCCCGACACCCTCGTCCTGGACACCGAGTGGGAGACCGACGAGGGCGCGGTGCGCGTCACCGACCTGATGCCGCAGCGCGATGTCGCGCCCGACGTCGTACGCGTCGTGGAAGGGCTCCGCGGCCGGGTCACCGTGCGCAGCACGCTCCGGCTGCGCTTCGAGTACGGCTCGATCGTGCCGTGGGTGCGCAGGGCGGACGGGCACCGGGTGGCCATCGCGGGACCGGACGCGACATGGCTGCGCAGCGAGCCCCCGGTGCGCACCTGGGGCGAGCACTTCGGGACGCACTCGGAGTTCACCGTCGAGGCGGGCGAGAAGGTCGCGTTCGTCCTCACCTGGCATCCCTCGCACGAGCCGCGTCCCCCGCTGATCGACCCCTTCGAGACGCTGGAGAGCAGCGTGGCCGACTGGCAGGCGTGGGCGGCGCGCTGCCGCTACGACGGTCCGCACCGGGACGCCGTGGTCCGTTCCCTGATCACCCTGAAGGCGCTCACCTACCGGCCGACCGGTGGCATCGTGGCCGCGGCCACCACCTCGCTGCCGGAGGAGATGGGCGGGGTGCGCAACTGGGACTACCGCTACTGCTGGCTGCGCGACTCCACCCTCACCCTGGCGGCCCTGGTGCAGTGCGGTTACCTGGAGGAGGCCGAGGCCTGGCGGGACTGGCTGCTGCGCGCGGTCGCCGGCGACCCGGCGGACCTCCAGATCATGTACGGCGTGGCGGGCGAGCGGCGACTGCCCGAGTTCGAGCTGCCGTGGCTGTCCGGCTTCGGCGGCTCCACGCCGGTACGCATCGGCAACGAGGCCGTGAAGCAGCTCCAGCTGGACGTGTACGGCGAGGTCATGGACTCGCTGTCGCTGGCACGGCGGGCGGGCCTGCCCGCCAAGCCGCACATGTGGTCCCTGCAGAGCGTCCTGCTGGACTTCCTCCGCTCCTCCTGGCGGCAGCCGGACGAGGGGATCTGGGAGGTGCGCGGCGGCCGCCGCGACTTCGTCCACTCGAAGGTCATGGTGTGGGTCGCCGCCGACCGCGCGGTGCGGGCCTTGGAGGCCTTCCCGGCCCTGAAGGGCGCCCCGGACGGCTGGCGCGCGCTGCGCGACGAGGTGCACCGCGAGGTCTGCGAGAAGGGCTACGACCCCGAACGCAACACCTTCACCCAGTACTACGGCTCACGCGAACTCGACGCGTCCCTGCTGCTGATCCCGCGCACCGGCTTCCTGCCGCCCGACGATCCCCGGGTGGTCGGCACCATCGACGCGATCCGCGCGGAGCTGGAACACGACGGACTGGTACGGCGGTACAGCGCCGAGGAGACCCCCGTCGACGGGCTGCCCGGCGGCGAGGGCACCTTCCTGGTGTGCTCGTTCTGGCTCGCCGACGCCCTCCACATGACCGGCCGCACAAAGGAGGCGCGGGAGCTGTTCGAACGGCTGCTGGGGCTGGCCAACGACGTGGGGCTGCTGTCCGAGGAGTACGACCCGGTGGCCGGCGTCCAGCTCGGCAACTTCCCGCAGGCGTTCAGCCACATCGGTCTGGTGACCACCGCCCTCACCCTGTACGGGGGCGAGGGGGCAGGATAGGAGCCATGGATCTTGGACTGAAGGACCGTGTGTACGTCGTCACCGGAGCGACCCGGGGGCTCGGCAACGCGGCCGCGCGTTCTCTGGTCGCGGACGGGGCGAAGGTCGTGGTGACCGGGCGGGAGGAGACGCGAGCGCTCGCCGCGGCCGCGGAGTTGGGGCCGAACGCCGTGGGCGTGGCCGTCGACAACGCCGATCCGTCGGCGCCCGAGCGGCTGATCGCCACCGCGCGCGAGCACTTCGGCGGCTTCGACGGTGTGCTCATCAGTGTCGGCGGGCCCCCGCCCGGTTTTGTCGCCGACAACACGGACGAGCAGTGGCAGTCCGCGTTCGAGTCGGTGTTCCTCGGGGCGGTCCGGCTGGCTCGGGCGGCCGCGGCGGAGCTGGCGGCGGGGGGTGTCATCGGGTTCGTGCTCTCCGCGTCGGTGCATGAGCCGCTCCCGGGGCTGACCATCTCGAACGGACTGCGGCCCGGTCTCGCGGGGTTCGCGAAGTCCCTCGCGGACGAGCTGGGGCCGCGCGGGATTCGGGTCGTCGGGCTCCTGCCGTCGCGCATCGACACGGATCGGGTGCGCGAACTGGACGCGTTGTCCGCGGACCCGGAGGCGACTCGGGCTGCGAACGAGTCCCGGATTCCGTTGCGGCGGTATGGGACGCCGGAGGAGTTCGGGCGGGTGTCGGCGTTTTTGCTGTCGCCGGCTGCTTCATATCTGACCGGGGTGATGCTGCCTGTTGATGGGGGCCTGCGGCACGGTTTTTAAGGTGCGGGCCGGTGGAGGCTGGTCGCGCCCACGCGGCGGAGCCGCACATTGATACAGCCCCGCGCCCCTGAAAGCCCTTAACTCACCCTTTCCGCCTTGTGCTTGACGCCGGTCATGCGGACCTCGGCCGGAAGCGAATCGAGCCCCGCTGAATCGCGAGCGTGCGCCAGGGCCTCTGCCGTCAGATAGCTCAACGTTGTTCCGGGGTCCACGTGCGGTTCCAGGTGGAGGCGTACGTGGGTCTCCGGGGCGTCCGGACGGCCTTTCAGGCGTGCCTGGGCTCGCTGTACGCCGTCCAACTGGCCCGCGTCGCTCGCCAGTACGCCTTCCAGGGCCCGGCCCCTCAGGAGCGCGCCCTCGCCGTCGCCCGTGCTGACGCGCACCTCCGTGAGCCGGCGCCTGCGCAGCACCGACGTCAGCCACCACAGGGTCAGGAGCACCACGAGCGCCAGTGCGGCGATGACCGTCGGCCACCACCAGCCCTCGCCCTCCCAGCGGGTGCGCTCCGCGTCGCTCAGCAGGACGTCCTTCTTGCCGTCGTGGATCCACCAGGAGGGCGGGTCGAGGCCGAGGCCCACGGCGAGCACCGAGCCGCCGACGACCAGGAGCACCAGGCCCACCAGGCCGATCAGTACGCGGTTGACGGTCCTGGACATCGCCCTCAGCCCTTCTTCCCGGTCGTTCGCGCCACGTGCACCGACAGGGCGGGCGGCCGGGCCAGTCCCAGTCCCCTGATCGCCTCGGCAAGGGTGGCGTCCAGGTCGGCGCGTACGTCGTCCAGTTCACGGAAGTGGGAGACCGTGCGGATGTCGGCCTTCCGCCGCCTCATGCGTACGCGTGCGGACTGGACGCCGGACACCTCCATGGCCCGGTCGCGCAGCACCATGGCGGCCGCGTCGCGGTGCAGGCCGGCGCGGACGTCGGGGTGGGTGCGGCTCATCGGGAGGAGGCGGCGCAGACCCGGTGTGACGGCCAGGACGATCAGCCACAGGCCCAGGGCCGCGGCGACACCGGCGCCGATCAGGACCCAGATGTCGTCCAGGGGGCGTTCGGCGAGCTGCGCGGAGAGTGCGCGGCGCCAGTGCATGCCCGGCCGGTCGGCCCGGACGGCCGCGATGTCGTACAGGAAGATCCCCGCGACGAGCAGGAGCAGCACGGCGACGATCCCGGCCGGAACCCTGCGCGCCGACCAGAAACGGCGTGCGCCGCCGCCCGCCTCCGCCTCCGGTACGGGTGGTGGTCCGTACGCCGTCGCCGACCCGGACTGCTCGCGCTGGTCCGGTTCCGCCGCCCGCTCGATGACCGGCAGTCGTTGTGTGGTGCCTTCGGAGCCCTGGGGCTCGCTCATCGCGTCCTCCCCTGTGCCGCGCCGTGCGTCTGTGCCGAATACAGCCGCTCCACCTGGACGGCGACCTCCGACACCTCCATGCCCACCAACGCGACTACCCGCTCGACCACGTGCTGACGCACCCCTCGGCACCGCGCGCCGATGTCGCACGGGTAGTCGAGTTCGAGGTGCATGCGGATGCGGGCCACTTCGTGGTGGACGACGACGGTGGCGTGCGGGCGCCCGGCCTCGGCGGGGAGCTTTCCCAGCGCCTCACGGGCCGCCTGTCCCGCGACCTTGGCGACCACCCGGTCGGCGATCCTCGTCGACCCTCGCTCACCGGGCGGAACGCGGGTCGCGGGCAGGGGCCCGCGGAGCCCGTCCGCCGTGCCGCTCTCACTGCTCACGGACGTCATGGCCGCCGGTCGCGTCGGTCGTCACGGGTACGGAAGAAGTCGCCGATCTCCAGGTCCCCCTCCAGGAACCGGCCGACGACGAAGCCGATGGCGCCCAGCGCCGCCACCAGCAGGAAGGCGCCGAACCCGCCGAAATATCCTGCGAAGCCCAGCGCCATGCCGGCGATCATGCCGACCACGGCCATGCTCATCGTGCGCTCCCTAAAGGTCCTTCACGGTGTGGTGCGGCTACTGGAGTCGGGACTCCGGCTCCTCGTCCTCCTCGTCGGGGAGCTTCACATCGCTCACCGCGACATTGACCTCGACGACCTCCAGGCCGGTCATCCGCTCCACCGCGGCGATGACGTTCTCCCGCACGGCCTTGGCCACGTCGGAGATCGAGACGCCGTAGTCGACGACGATCTCCAGGTCGAGCGCGGTCTGCACCTCACCGACCTCGACCTTGACCCCGCGGGTGGCGGACTTCGAACCGCCGGGCACCCGGTCGCGTACGGCCCCGAAGGTGCGGCTCAGACCGCTGCCCATGGCGTGGACGCCGAGGACGTCCCGTGCCGCGAGTCCGGCGATCTTCTCCACGACACCGTCGGCGATGGTGGTGCGCCCTCGGGTCGCCGGGTCGCCGCCGCCGCGTTTGGTGGTCTTCCGCAGTTGCGCCTGCTGCTCCACCTCGGTGCTCTGTGTCATGTCGGTCATCGCGTCACCCCTTTCACTCGTCCTCCTTCGACCACCGTAAGCGCGGTGGCGCGATCGCGCGCCGGAGATGCGGCAGGCTGGAGGAATGACGGCGGAGCAGTGGGCACGGACGGTGCGGCATCAGCTGGGGCTGGGCAGACTGCTGCCCCTGGGCGGACCGCGTGACGGCGCGTGGATCTCCGAGGAGGCGGCCGGGGCGGTGCTGCGGGCCGCCGCCGAGGACCTTCGGGGCGTACGGCTGGGCGCGGTGCGCCTCGGGCTCGCCCGTCCGGAGGAGGCGCCCGAGCCCGCCGTACCGCCGCCTCCGAGCGCGCTGCCGCCCGGTCCGCTGCGGCTCGCGGCGGAGTTCGAGGCCACGCCCGCGGAGCCGCTGCCGGTGGCGGCGGAGCGGCTGCGCACCGCACTGGCCGGGGCGGCGGCCGGGCTGCTGGGGCTGGAGCTCGACGAGGTGGATCTTCGAGTGACGGCCCTGCTGGACGAGGACGCCGAACGTTCCCCCGTACGGGTGCCCGAGCCGCCGCGTGCCGCGGAGGCGGGGCCCGGCGAGGAGACCCTCGTGGCCGTCGCCGCCCTTGCGGTGCCCGGGGTGGGCCTGCTGACCGGGGTGCTGGGGCGGCCGGTGTACATCGAGGACCGTGAGACCGGGGACGGCTCGCTTCCGCGCCGCCATGTCCGCGTCGAACTGGCGGCGGGCGCGGACCGCCGGGCCCTGGACGTGGCCCGGGAGGTCCGCGCCGCCGTGGGAGAGGTGCTGGCGGACCGGCCGACGGTGACCGTGCTGGTGACGGCCGTGACGGTCTAGGGTCCCGTCCGCCGGACAGGTCCTAGTCGCCGACTCCGGCGAGGTCCCGCAGCCGTCGGGTCTGGGCCGCGCGCTCGGCGCCGCGCTGCTCGTCGTAGGTGCGGTCCTGGGCGCCGCGCAGCAGCGCCTTGGTCTCGACGACCGCGTCGCGGGGGGCGGACAGGAGTGCGGCCGCCAGGTCGTGCACGGCGGCGTCGAGCTGGTCCAGGGGTACGGCGACGTTGGCGAGGCCGGTGCTCACGGCCTCCTCGGCCGTCACGAAGCGCCCGGTGGCGCAGATCTCCAGCGCCCGGGCGTAGCCGACGAGGCCCACCAGGGGGTGGGTGCCGGTGAGGTCGGGCACCAGGCCCAGGCTGGTCTCGCGCATGGCGAACTGCACGTCGTCGGCGACGACACGCAGGTCACAGGCGAGGGCCAGCTGGAAGCCCGCTCCGATGGCATGCCCCTGCACGGCGGCGATGGACACGACGTCACTGCGCCGCCACCAGGTGAAGCCCTCCTGGAACTGGGCGATGGCGGCGTCGAGTTCGGCGTCACCACTGCGGGCGAGGTCGATGAACGACGGCTCGCCCTCGATCCCCTCCGGCGTGAACATCTGCCGGTCGAGTCCGGCGGAGAAGGACTTGCCTTCGCCACGCAGCACCACGACCCGGACGGAGCCCGGCACCAGCCGGCCGGCCTCGGCGAGCGCGCGCCACAGAGCGGGGCTCTGGGCGTTGCGCTTGGCGGGGTTGGTCAGCGTCACCGTGGCGAGGGTGTCCTCGACGGTGAGCCGTACGCCGTCCTTGTCGAGCAGGGGAACGAGTTCCCGGCCATCCTGGCTGGACGTCGCCATGGGGCGCCTCCGATGAGTGCGGTCATCCTCCGTGCCGCAGGACGGCACAGCTAAGTGACTGCACAGTAACCACCCGGTCAGTCAGCCGACCGACCGGGTGGCCACCATCGAAGCCGATGGGCCGCCCGGATCAGGACGATGCGGCCTTCTTGCCCCGCGTCGCTCCGCCACGCCCACGAAGCGTGACGCCCGATTCGCTGAGCATCCGGTGCACGAAGCCATACGAGCGGCCGGTTTCCTCGGCCAGTGCCCGAATGCTCGCACCGGAGTCGTACTTCTTCTTCAGGTCTGCCGCGAGCTTGTCGCGCGCGGCGCCGGTTACCCGGCTGCCCTTCTTCAGAGTCTCGGCCACCCGTGCCTCCTCATGGGAAGTGCGCTCTGGTTCTCTCATGATCACCCCTCCAGGCGTTCATGGCCACCCATTCGGCAAGGTCCGTAAGACATGGTTTTGACGACAGGAGCGGGTCCCCACATACGGAATCCGGGATTCCACCCGGGCGCGTTCGTACCGCCGAACGGGTTCCTTTGTGAAAGGCCAGGTCAGAGACGCACGACGGCCGAGCCCTTGTCGATAAAGGACTCGGCCGCGAAATCGGTGTAGGACACACCTCGGTACGAGGAGATCTCACACAGATGATGGATCACCGGTGGGCCGAATGATCCATACGCCGTTGATCACTCATTCGATCAAGCGGCACCGACGGGTCAGGCGAGCGCGACGAGGTCCGCGTAGTCCGCGCCCCACAGATCCTCGACGCCGTCCGGCAGCAGGATGATCCGCTCCGGCTGGAGCGCCTCCACCGCGCCCTCGTCGTGGGTGACCAGGACGACCGCGCCCTTGTAGGTGCGCAGCGCGCCGAGGATCTCCTCGCGGCTGGCCGGGTCGAGGTTGTTGGTGGGCTCGTCGAGGAGGAGGACGTTCGCCGAGGAGACGACCAGGGTGGCGAGCGCCAGACGGGTCTTCTCGCCGCCGGAGAGGACCCCGGCCGGCTTGTCGACGTCGTCGCCGGAGAACAGGAACGAGCCGAGTGTCTTGCGCACCTCGACGAGGTCGAGGTCGGGGGCCGCCGAGCGCATGTTCTCCAGGACCGTGCGCTCGGGGTCGAGGGTCTCGTGCTCCTGGGCGTAGTAGCCGAGCTTGAGGCCGTGGCCGGGCACGACCGCGCCGGTGTCCGGCTGCTCGGTCCCGGCGAGCAGCCGCAGCAGGGTGGTCTTGCCCGCGCCGTTGAGGCCCAGGATGACCACGCGGGAGCCCTTGTCGATGGCCAGGTCGACGTCGGTGAAGATCTCCAGCGAGCCGTACGACTTCGACAGTCCCTCCGCCATCAGCGGGGTCTTGCCGCAGGGCGCGGGCTCGGGGAAGCGCAGCTTGGCGACCTTGTCCTGCTGGCGCACCGCGTCGAGTCCGGCGAGCAGCCGGTCGGCGCGCTTGGCCATGTTCTGCGCGGCGACCGTCTTGGTCGCCTTGGCGCGCATCTTGTCGGCCTGCGAGTGCAGGGCGGCGGCCTTCTTCTCGGCGTTCTGCCGCTCGCGCTTGCGGCGCTTCTCGTCGGCCTCGCGCTGCTGCTGGTAGAGCTTCCAGCCCATGTTGTAGACGTCGATCTGGGCGCGGTTGGCGTCCAGGTAGAACACCTTGTTGACGACCGTCTCGACCAGGTCGACGTCGTGGGAGATCACGATGAATCCGCCGCGGTAGCTCTTGAGGTAGTCGCGCAGCCAGATGATCGAGTCGGCGTCGAGGTGGTTGGTCGGCTCGTCGAGGAGCAGGGTGTCGGCGTCGGAGAAGAGGATCCGGGCCAGTTCGATACGGCGGCGCTGACCACCGGAGAGGGTGTGCAGGGGCTGGCCCAGCACCCGGTCGGGGAGGTTCAGCGCGGCGGCGATGGTGGCGGCCTCGGCCTCGGCGGAATAGCCGCCCTTGGTGAGGAACTCCGTCTCCTGGCGCTCGTACTGCCGCATGGCCTTCTCGCGGGTGGCGCCCTGGCCGTTGGCGATGCGCTGTTCGTTGTCGCGCATCTTCTTGAGCAGGATGTCCAGGCCGCGCGCGGAGAGGATGCGGTCGCGGGCGAGGACGTCGAGGTCGCCGGTGCGGGGGTCCTGAGGGAGGTAGCCGACCTCGCCGGAGCGGGTGATCTGGCCGGCGGCGGGGATGCCCTCGCCGGCCAGGCACTTGGTGAGGGTGGTCTTCCCCGCGCCGTTGCGGCCGACCAGGCCGATGCGGTCGCCCTTGGCGACTCGGAAGGTGGCGGACTCGATGAGGACTCGGGCGCCGGCGCGCAGCTCGATACCGGAGGCGGAGATCACGGACAGACTCCAGGGCGGATTCGGGATTGACGGGTGGGCGGCTGAGGACGTTCCCGCCGTCTAATGCGCGAGGAGAATGGCCATGGGCCAAGTCTAACGGGGGCGTGCAAGCACTTTTTCTGGGTTCGGGTGTTCGGTTGGTCTCCCTCCGGGTATCCGGTCGGTTCCCTTGCCGGCCCTCGTTCGGACGCGTGTCCGAGGCCGGAAAGGGGCCGCCGGGCGAGAATGCCCTGCGGGGGGGCCGGTGAGCGCGGAGGACGGTGTCCATGCAGTTCGACGACGACGCCAGGTTGGACACCTCCGAGGTGCAGGACGTGCGCGGCAGCCGTGTCCCAGGCGGGATGGCGACCATCGGCGGGGGCATCGGCGGGCTGATCGTCCTGCTCGTCGGTCTCTTCCTCGGCGTCGGCCCGGACCAGCTCGGGCTCACCGACGGCGGCGGACAGCCGGCGGCCACGGCCTCCGGACTCACCGAGGTCGAGCGGAGCTGCCGGACCGGGCAGGACGCGAACACACGCGACGACTGCCGGACGGTGGCGGTGGTCAACAGCGTGCAGGACTACTGGGACCAGGAGTTCCAGCGGCGCAACGGTACGTACACCCGCTCCCCCACCTTCTTCTTCAGCGAGCAGGTCGGCACGGCGTGCGGCTCGGCGACCTCGGCGGTCGGCCCGTTCTACTGCCCGGGCGACCGCCGGGTCTACCTCGACCTCGGCTTCTTCGACGAGCTGCGGTCCAAGTTCGGGGCCAGCGGCGGGTCGTTCGCGCAGGCGTACGTGGTGGCGCACGAGTACGGCCATCACGTGCAGGACCTGACGGGCACGCTGAGCCGCTCGCAGGACGGGCGGACCGGCGCCGACAGCAACTCGGTGAAGGTGGAGCTCCAGGCGGACTGCTACGCCGGGGTGTGGGCGCGGCACGCGACCACGACGAAGGACGAGTCGACGGGCCGGCCGCTCATCACGAACCTCACCGACGCGGACATCGCCGACGGCCTGGACGCGGCGGCGGCCGTGGGCGACGACCGGATCCAGGAGCGGTTCCAGGGGCGGGTGACACCGGAGTCGTGGACGCACGGGTCGGCGCAGCAGCGGCAGAGCTGGTTCCGGCAGGGCTACGAGTCCGGCGACATGGCGCGGTGCGACACCTTCCGGTGAGGATCACGCCGGTGGAGAGGCCGTTGTCAGTGGTCGCTGCGAAACTGGACGACAGAGGGGATCCGCGACTTCTGGTCACAAGGGAGTGATCGGCATGGCAGGCACGAGCGGTGGGCGTCCGAGCATCTACCCGGCACTGCTGTACGCCGACGCGAAGGCGGCGATCCGACAACTGACGGAGGCCTTCGGCTTCACCGAACTCGCGGTGTACGAGGGCGAGGACGGCCTGGTGAGCCACGCCGAGCTGGTCCAGGGCAACGGGGCGGTGATGCTCGGTTCCAAGGGCACCGGCAGCGCCTACGACAAGCTGATGAAGGAAGCGGGCCCGGCCGGGGTGTACGTCGTGGTGGACGACGTCGACGCGCACCACCGCCGCGCAGTGGAGCACGGCGCGGAGATCCTGATGCCCCCGACGGACCAGGACTACGGCTCCCGGGACTACATGGCCCGGGACGCCGAGGGCAATGTGTGGAGCTTCGGGACCTACGCCCCCGACACGGCGGGCTGAGCGTCCTTCAGCTGCCGCCGGTGTGCACCTGGAAGGCGGCGCGGCGGACGGCCTTGGCGAGGGCCGGGTCGGGGTGGGCGGCGGCGAGGGCGACCAGGACCTGCACGGTGCGCGGGTGGCCCACGGCCCTTACCTCGTCGAGGAGTTGGGGGACGGTCGGCTGGAGGGCCGACTCCAGGTGCCGCACCAACATGGGGGCCTCGCCATGGTCCGCGACGGCGGCAGCCGTGTCGACCCACAGCCAGGTGGCCTCCTCCCGGGTGAGGACCTCGTGGGCGTCCTCCGGGTCGATCCCGTCGTGCTCGGCCAGCCACAGCAGGGCGTACGGCCGCAGGGTGGGCTCATCGGCCACGGAGCGGACGTCGGGCTCGGCGGGGGCGCCGACCACCCGCAGCGCCTCGAAGGCGAGGCCGCGCAGCAGGGCGTCGTCGCCGCGGGCGGCCCCGAGCAGCTCGGTGACGGCGCTGCCCACGGGGCGGGCGGCGAGCCAGGCGCGGTACTCGGCGCGGGCCGCGTTGGGGCGCAGCTGGGCGCAGCCGCGCAGCATCTCCTCGGCGGCGACCTCGATGTTGCCGGCCGGGCTCTGCGCGGCGACGCAGATCTGCTCCAGCTTGACCCACACCGCCCAGCTGCCGAGCGGGGTCAGGGTGGCCTGGCCGTCGCCGTAGGTCAGGGCGCCGACGCAGGCGAGGGCGCGCAGGGCCCAGTCGAGGAGGGGGGCGAGGGGGGCGTCGGCCGTCTCGGGCACCTCCACGGGCTCCGGCTGCGGACCGTAGGGGATCTCGCAGCGCTCGGTGCGCAGTTCGGTGACGCGCTGCTCCAGGAGGTCCAGGAGCTGCTCGACGGGGACCGGGCCGGCCGACAGCTGGAGGAAGGAGAGGACCTGGGGCATGGCCGAGACGACTTCGGCGACGGCGGCGGGCTCGCGGTCGGCGGGTTCCGGGACGGCGAGCGACCAGGCGTCGAAGAGGGCGACCCAGCCGCGCAGTACGGCACTGTCGTCACGGTCCCAGGCACGCAGCCGCCAGCCCGGGCGGGCGTCGTCGCCGTGCACCTCGACGAGGCCGGCGAGGCGGGCGGTGTCCCAGTCCGCGCGGACCTGAGCCGCGGTCAGGCCGAGATCCCCGGCCGCGCGGGCGGCCGTCTCGTCGGAGAGGGTGCCGTTGCCGTCGGAGCTCGTGCCGTCCCTGCCGGGGCCCAGGGCGCCGTCGGCCCAGTGCGCGACGCGGGCCGCGTCGGCAAGACCTCTGCGCGCCATTCTGGCCAGTTCCGCGGGGGCCGGTGTGCCCTCCGGGGGGCGGGGCGCGGGGCGGCGTGGGCGCCGTTGGTTCACAGCTGAGGGGGCGGCGGCCAGGGGTCGCGGGCGGACGAGTCGAAGCCTGGAGTCGCGCGGGATACGGGACGTCACGGGTGCAGTCTTCCGGTTGACGGTCCGAAAACCCAAACGGAATGCCGGCGCGGGCACCGGGGAGGTCCGGCACCGGGGCCGCGCGGAGGGGCATACGCCGAGATCAGGCCAGTGGTACGGGCTTAAACGGAACCTCTGGGACCGGGGCGCCCGCCGGTCACATCAGGGGGGTGAGGAAACGGCGCAGTGCCTCTTCGTAGGCGCTCGGGTCGGCGTTCCACATGGCCGCGTGGGGAGCCCGGCGGACCGTGTGGAGGGCGATCCGGTCCGGGTGGGCGGCGGCGAGACGGCGGGAGAGGTCCCACGGGGCGATCGTGTCGTCCGGGCCGTGCAGGATCAGGGTCGGCGGCGGGGGCCGGTCGGGGCCCGTGTCGTCGGTCCGGTCCTCGGGGCCGCCGTAGGAGCCGCCGTAGGGGACGGTGCGGTCGGCGTACAGGCCGTAGTGGCCGCTGGGCAGGCCCGTGCGGCCCTGTGCCGCGCGCACCGCGAGCGGGAGGAGGACGCCGGGGGTGTGGCGGGCCGCGGCGAGGGCGCGCAGGGTCAGCTCCCAGCTGAGGACCGGGGAGTCCAGGACGAGTCCCCTGACGCGGTCGCGCAGGTCCGAGTGGGCGGCGGCGCGCAGGGCCATGGTGGCGCCGGTGGACCAGCCGTACAGCACGAGTTGGCGGGCGCCGTTGGCGAGGGCGTAGCGCATGGCCGCGTCCAGGTCGCGCCACTCGGTCTCGCCGAAGTGGTTCAGGCCGTCCGGCGGGCGGGGGGCGCCGGCGTCGCCGCGGAGGGTGGGGGCGAGGACCGGGAAGCGGTGGCGGTGCAGGAACTCCATGATGTTCAGGGCGTGTTCGCGGGTCGTGCCGAGGCCGTGGACCGCGATGACCCAGGTGTCCCTCTTGCCGGGGACGAACCACGCGGGGAGGACGCCGAGTTCACCCGGGATGTCGACGTCGGTGTGGTCGAGGCCGAGGGCCGACTTCGGGTCGCCTACGTGGACGTTCGGGGTGAGCCAGACCTTGTCTCCAGGGGCCAGGGTGCCGTGGGTGACGCGTTCCAGGCGGCGGACGACGGTGTCGGCGGAGTGCGGTTCCGCGGTGAGGACGTCGCCGACGACGGCGTGGGAGGCGTCGCCGGTGAGGCCGTAGGTGCCGGGGCGGAGGGCGGCGAGGTCGCGGGTGAGCGCGATGCGGTGCCCGGCCGGCCCGGTCTCGGTGGAGTGGACGGTGAGCCGGGGTTCGCCGGGCAGCGGGCGGCCCGGGGGTGCCTTCAGGCCGGCGTCGCTGGCGATCCGGCCAGCGACGATTCCGGCCGCGGCGGCGGTGAGGGCTGCGGTGACGGCGGCGGCCGTCGCTTTGACAGTGCGCACGCTATTCAGTGTCGCGGGGGATGGGGGTTGGGGCCAGTGGGAGGCTGTTCGGGTGCGGGGTGGTGGGGGCGGGCGTTGTGCGCAGTTCCCCGCGCCCCTGGATGCCTGCGGCGGCCTGCGCGGGCCCGGTGGGGGCTTGTGTAGCGCAGGCTCGGCTGCTTCAGCCGTGCTCGGTGACGGACGCCGGTCGCTGCGGGCGGACACCCCCCACCCCGTCCCCTTCCCGCCGTACGCGGCTAAAGGTGCGTCCGCCTGTCCCACCTAGGGGCGCGGGGACCTGCGCGACCAGCCCCCGCCGGGCCGCAGCCGCCCTCCGACGTCACGGGGCAGTCAGGTGCGCTGCCCGTACCCCCGCAACCGCTCCCCCACCTCCGCCAGTTGTTCCTCTGTCAGGAGGTTCGGGGTCAGGTTCGGGACCGCGCGGGCCGTCAGCCAGAGGTGGCACATCCATTCCAGTTGGGCTGTGCGGTCGTAGGCCTGGGCGAGGGTGTCGCCGTAGGTGATCGTGCCGTGGTTCTGGAGGAGGCAGGCGGAGCGGCTGGCGAGGGCGTGGAGCATGTTGTCCGCCAACTCGTCGGTGCCGTAGGTGGCGTAGGGGGCGACCCGGACGGGGCCGCCGAGGGCGCTGGTCATGTAGTGGATCGCGGGGAGTTCGGGCACGAGCGTGGAGACGGCCGTGGCGTGCACCGCGTGGGTGTGGACGACCGCGCGGGCGTCGGTGCTGCGGTAGATCGCCAGATGCATGGGCAGTTCGCTCGTCGGCACCAGCGTGCCCAGGATCTGACGGCCCTCCAGGTCGACGCCCGTCACGTCGTCCGGTGCGAGGCGGTCGTAGGGGACGCCCGACGGGGTGACCAGGACCGTGTCCCCGACGCGTACGGAGACGTTGCCGGAGGTGCCGACGACCAGTCCTTCGGTGACCGTCCGGCGGGCCGTGTCGACCAACTCGCCCCAGGCGTCCGCCTCCTCGGCCCGTACGCCTCTCGTGCCGCCTTCGGCAGTCCGTACTTCTTGTTCCTCAGCCATGCCGCGATCCTGCCAGTCGTGGCGTCGGGGGGCGCCGGCTGGAGCTTCGTGGGGGCGCGTTTTTCGTATGGGCGCCCCTCTTGTGCGCCTTGGCCGGGGACAGACCGTAATTCGGTGATCTTCCAGTAGCGTCTGGGCTTTGCCGTGCACGACGCCATTCCGGGGGGACACATGGCCCGCGCCCTGGCCCTGTCCGTGGCCGCGCTCGCTGTGGGAGGCATGGCCCTGGCCGGGACGCCCGCCTCGTCGGCGAGTCTGCCCAGGGGGCACGACGTGTCCTCGCATCAGAAGGACGTCGACTGGGGGAAGGCCAGGGCCGAGGGCGCCGGATTCGTCTACGTCAAGGCGACCGAGTCGACGACCTACCGCAACCCGCACTTCGGCCGGCAGTACGAGGGAGCGCGCGACGCCGGCATTCTGCGTGGGGCGTACCACTTCGCACTGCCGGACAAGTCGTCGGGCCGGGCGCAGGCCGCGTACTTCGTGCGCAACGGCGGCGCCTGGTCCGCGGACGGCTGGACGCTGCCGCCCGCGCTCGACATCGAATACAACCCGTACGACAAGAAGTACAAGTGCTACCGCATGAGCAAGGCGGAGCTGATCGGCTGGATCAGGTCGTTCAGCGACGAGGTCAGGCGGCTCACCGGGCGCCGGCCGGTCATCTACACGACCGCCCACTGGTGGAACATGTGCACGGGCGGCAGCGGTGCCTTCGCCTCGGACCACGCGCTGTGGGTGGCCCGCTACCGCTCGGCGGACGCGGGACCGCTGCCCGGCGGATGGTCGTCCTGGACGATCTGGCAGTACGACAACAGCGGCAGCCTGCCGGGTGACCAGAATCTCTTCAACGGGTCGGCCCGGCAGCTGAAGAGGTTCGCCGCCGGGTCGTAGCCGTGGGACATATGGGCCGTACGGGGGCCGTGGGGTTCGGCGAAGCCAAGCGCGAAGATTCCGGTCACCGTGCGGCCCGCCCCAGTTCACCTTCCGTTCATCCAGGTTACCTACGTTCAACATGCCAATGACCTCGAACGATTGCCTGGGTAAATGGAAAACTTCTCGCTGATCCTCGCGATTGTGGTTGTCACCGCACTCGCGTTCGATTTCACGAACGGTTTTCACGACACCGCCAACGCGATGGCCACCACCATCTCGACCGGTGCACTCAAGCCCAAGGTCGCGGTGGCCATGTCCGCCGTGCTGAACCTTGTGGGCGCCTTCCTCTCGGTGGAGGTCGCCAACACGATCTCCAAGGGTCTCGTCGACGAGACCGGCATCCGTCCCGAGGTCATCTTCGCCGCCCTGGTCGGCGCGATCCTCTGGAACCTGCTGACCTGGCTGGTGGGACTGCCCTCCAGCTCCTCGCACGCCCTCATGGGCGGTCTGATCGGCGCCACCATCGCCTCGGCGGGCATGGGCGCGGTCCATGGCGACGCGCTCGTCACCAAGGTCCTGATCCCGGCGATCGCGGCACCGATCGTCGCGGGCGTCGCCGCCATGCTGGCCACCCGGCTCTCCTACTCGCTGGGCAAGAAGGCCGACGGCAAGGCCGCCGCGAAGGGCTACCGCACCGGCCAGATCGCCTCGGCCGGACTGGTCTCGCTGGCCCACGGCACCAACGACGCGCAGAAGACGATGGGCATCATCACCCTCGCGCTGGTCGCCGGCGGCGCCGTCGCCCCCGACTCCGACCCGCCCACCTGGGTCATCCTCTCCGCGGGTCTCGCCATCGCGCTCGGCACCTACCTCGGCGGCTGGCGCATCATCCGCACCATGGGCAAGGGCCTGACCGAACTCCAGCCGCAGCAGGGCTTCGCCGCCCAGACCAGCGCGGCCACGGTCATCCTGGCCTCGTCCCACCTCGGCTTCTCCCTCTCCACCACGCACGCCGTCTCCGGTTCGGTGATGGGCGCGGGCCTCGGCCGCAAGGGCGGGGTCGTCCGCTGGTCGACGGCCACCCGGATGCTCGTCGCCTGGGGCCTGACGCTCCCGGCGGCGGCCCTGGTGGGCGCCCTGGCCGAGTCGGTCACGAACCTCGGCGACTGGGGTACGGCGGTCGTGGCGCTCTTCCTCGTCGCCTCCAGCGCGGCGATCTGGAAGATCTCGCGGCGCGAGGTCGTGGACGCGTCGAACGTCAACGAGACCGACGAGCCCGCCGGTGTGGTGACCACGGCGATCGCCGCCGTGACCCCGCCGCCCACGGGGGCGGTGACCGAGGACCTCACCGCCACGATCCCGGCCCCGCCCGTCACGACGGAACCGGCCGCCCCGCCGGCCGCCGTCTGAGCCCGCAGCACTAAGGAAGCAGCCTCACCATGAAGATCGACTGGGAAGCACTCGGCTCCGTCTTCGGCGTCAGCCTCGTCGTCACCGTGGGCCTCGTGGCCCTGTTCACCCTCGGCATCATGGGCCTGTCCCGCCAGGAACGGGCCACCGCCCAGGGCGACTCGGCCGCTCTCGCGGTCACCGGCGCCTACGCCTGCTTCGCGGCGTGCGCGGCGGCGGTGGCGTACGGGATCTATCTGATCGTGGCCTGACGTCACTCGCGTCACTCGACGGCCGGGCGGGCACGGAACTGCAGGTTCCGTGCCCGCCCGGCCGTCTTCCATGACCGGCGGTGTGGGGTTCTGCACACTCCCCCGCCGCAGGTCAACAGCAAGTTGACGGGTCTCGAAGGCCCGTGGTGGACTGCCGGAGCCATATACGGCGGCAGGAGAGGAAGCCGGTGCGAATCCGGCGCGGTCCCGCCACTGTCACCGGGGTAGACACCCCCGGGAGCCAGGAACTCTCGCCGCCGGACTCGTCGAACCAGGGCGCGGACACCCTGAGTGAGGACATGACGCGATGCTCGCCTGCCGATCGACCAGCAGTACCAGGCACTTGAACGACCCCGCGATCGGCTGACCCGATGCGTGCCGATCGCGTTTTCGCGTACGGCGCCGCCGCCGGTCTGATCGGTGACCTTCTGCTCGGTGACCCACGTCGTGGGCACCCGGTCGCCGCGTTCGGGCGGGCCGCCGGTGCCGTGGAGCGGGTGCTGTGGCGGGACCACCGCGGGTGGGGCGCGCTGCACACCGCCGTGTGCGTGGGGGGTGCCCTGGGGCTCGGGGCCGTCGCGGAGCACGTCGTACGTCCGTCCCGTACCGCTTCCGTCGCGCTCACCGCGGCCGCCACCTGGGCCGTCGTGGGCGGGACTTCACTCGCGCGGGAGGCCCGGGTCATCGGGCGGGCGCTGGAGGCCGGGGACGTCGAGGCGGCCCGGGACCGGCTGCCTCATCTGTGCGGGCGGGATCCGCAGGCTCTCGATGCCGACGGGATCGCCCGGGCGGTGGTGGAGTCCGTCGCCGAGAACACCTCCGACGCCGTCGTGGGGGCACTCGTGTGGGGTGCCGTCGGCGGGGTGCCGGGGCTGCTCGGGTTCCGGGCCGTGAACACGCTGGACGCCATGGTGGGGCACAAGTCGCCCCGGTACAGGCGCTTCGGGTGGGCCTCGGCCCGGCTCGACGACCTCGCCGGGTGGCCGGGGGCGCGGCTGACCGCCGTACTCGCCGCCCTGGCCGGTGACCGTCCCCGGGGTGCCGTGCGGGCCTGGCGCGAGGACGCGCACCGGCATCCGAGTCCCAACGCCGGGCCCGTGGAGGCCTCGTTCGCGGGGGCGCTGGGCGTCCGGCTCGGGGGGACCCTCTCGTACGCGGGGCGGGTCGAGCACCGGCCGGTGCTGCATCAGGAGGGGCGCGCCGTCGCCACCTACGACATCGAGCGCGCGGTACGGCTGTCGCGGCGCGTCGGACTGCTCGCGCTCGGCGTCGGTGTCGCCGCGCGGGCCTTCGTGAAGGGGCGTACGGCATGAGTGGCGGGGGTCTTCTCGTCGCCGGCACCACCTCCGACGCCGGCAAGAGTGTCGTCACCGCCGGGATCTGCCGGTGGCTGGTGCGGCAGGGGGTGAAGGTCGCGCCGTTCAAGGCGCAGAACATGTCCCTCAACTCGTTCGTGACGAAGGAGGGCGCGGAGATCGGGCGCGCGCAGGCCATGCAGGCGCAGGCCTGCCGGGTCGAGCCGACCGCGCTGATGAATCCCGTGCTGCTCAAGCCCGGTGGCGAACAGAGCAGCCAGGTCGTGCTGCTCGGGAAGCCCGTGGGCGAGCTGAGCGCTCGTGGGTATCACGGGGGGCGGCAGCAGAAGCTCCTCGGGACCGTGCTCGACTGTCTCGCCGAGTTGCGGGGCACGTATGACGCGGTGATCTGTGAGGGGGCCGGCAGCCCGGCCGAGATCAACCTGCGGCGGACCGACATCGTCAACATGGGCATCGCCCGCAATGCCCGCATTCCGGTGCTTGTCGTCGGTGACATCGACCGCGGTGGGGTCTTCGCCTCGTTCTTCGGGACCGTCGCGCTGCTCAGCCCCGAGGATCAGGCGCTCGTCGCCGGGTTCCTCGTCAACAAGTTCCGGGGGGACGTCTCACTGCTCGAACCCGGGCTCGACATGCTCCACGGACTCACCGGGCGGCACACCTACGGCGTTCTGCCCTTCCGGCACGGACTCGGGATCGACGAGGAGGACGGGATGGGGGTCCGGAACTCCCGGGCCTCCGCCCCGGTGGGCGAGGACGTGCTGCGGGTGGCCGTGTGCGCGATTCCGCTCATGTCGAACTTCACCGATGTCGACGCGCTCGCCGCCGAACCCGGTGTCGTCGTGCGGTTCGTGGACCGGCCGGAGGAACTGGCCGACGCCGACCTCGTCATCGTTCCGGGGACCCGGGGGACCGTCCGCGCGCTGGACTGGTTGCACGAGCGTGGGCTCGCCCGCGCCCTCGTCCGAAGGGCCGCGGAAGGGCGGCCGGTCCTCGGCATCTGCGGCGGCTTCCAGATCCTCGGCGAGCACATCGAGGACGAGGTGGAGAGCCGGCAGGGGCACGTCGAGGGGCTCGGGGTCCTTCCCGTGCGGGTGCGGTTCGCCCGCGAGAAGACCCTCACCCGGCCGGTGGGGGAAGCCCTCGGGGAGCAGGTCGAGGGGTACGAGATCCATCACGGGGTCGCTGAAGTCCAAGGCGGAGAAGCCTTCCTGGACGGCTGCCGGGTCGGCCGGACCTGGGGCACGCACTGGCACGGTTCGCTGGAGTCGGACGGCTTCCGGCGGGCCTTCCTGCGGGAGGTGGCGGCCGCCGCGGGCCGCCGGTTCGTACCGGCCCCCGACACCTCGTTCGCCGCGCTGCGCGAGGAGCAGCTCGACCGGCTCGGCGACCTGATCGAACAGCACGCGGACACGGACGCGCTGTGGCGGCTCATCGAGTCCGGCGCGCCACAAGGACTGCCTTTCATTCCACCGGGAGCGCCCGCATGAGCACAGTGTTGTTGTTGTCCACCGCCGACACCGACCTGTTGGCGGCCCGGGCCGCTTCCGGTGCCTCGTACCGGATCGGCAACCCGACCCGTGTCGATGTCGCGCGGGAGCTGCCCGCGCTGATCGAGGGCGCGGACATCGCCGTCGTACGGCTGCTCGGCGGCAAGCGGGCCTGGGAGGACGGGCTCGCCGCGCTGAGGGCTTCCGGTGTCCCGACCGTGCTGCTCGGCGGCGAGACCGTGCCGGACGCGGAGTTGATGGCCGAGTCGTCCGTGCCCGCGGGTGTGGTCGCGGAGGCGCTGAAGTACCTCGTCGAGGGCGGGCCCGAGAACCTGGAGGAACTCGCCCGGTTCCTCTCCGACACCGTGCTGCTGACCGGCGAGGGGTTCGTCGAGCCGCGGAAGATGCCGGAGTACGGCGTCCATGGCTCCTGTGCGCGGGAGAGCGGCCGGCCGACCGTCGGTGTGCTCTTCTACCGGGCCCATGAACTCAGCGGCAACACCGCCTTCGTGGACACCCTGTGCGAGGCGATCGAGGCGAAGGGCGCCAACGCCCTTCCCGTGTACTGCGGTTCGTTGCGCGGAGCCGACGCCGGGCTCTACGAGATCCTCGCCGGGGCCGACGCCCTCGTCGCCACCGTCCTCGCCGCCGGCGGCACCCACGCCTCGCAGGCCTCGGCCGGCGGGGACGAGGAGGCCTGGGACATCGGGGCGCTGGCCGACCTCGACGTGCCCGTGCTGCAGGGGCTCTGCCTCACGACGTCCAGGGCCGCCTGGGACGAGTCCGACGCGGCCCTCTCCCCCATGGACGCGGCCATGCAGGTCGCGATCCCGGAGTTCGACGGACGGCTGATCACCGTGCCGTTCTCCTTCAAGGAGCAGGGCCCCGACGACGTCCCGGTGTACGTGGCCGACCCGGAGCGGGCCGCGCGGGTCGCCGGGATCGCCGTACGGCACGCGAAGTTGCGGCACAAGCCGAACGCCGAGAAGAAGCTCGCGCTGGTCTTCACCGCGTATCCGACCAAGCACTCGCGGGTCGGCAACGCGGTGGGCCTCGACACGCCCGCCTCGGCGGTGCGGGTGCTGGACGCGCTCAGGGACGCCGGTTACGCCGTGGAGGGGTACCCCGACAACGGCGACGAGTTGATCCACCGGCTCATCGAGGCCGGCGGGCACGACGTCGAGTGGCTGACCGAGGACCAGTTGGCCTCCGCCCCCGCGCGCGTGCCGCTCGCCGACTACCGGGCGTGGTTCGACCGGCTGGACCCGGAGCTGCGGCAGGGCATGCTGGACGCGTGGGGCGAGCCGCCGGGTTCGCTGTACGTCGACGGTGACGACATCGTGCTGGCCTCCCTCCAGTTCGGGAACGTCGTGGTGATGATCCAGCCGCCGCGCGGCTTCGGGGAGAACCCGATCGCGATCTACCACGACCCGGACATGCCGCCGTCGCACCACTACATGGCCGCGTACCGGTGGCTGGACCGTTCTTTCGGCGCCGACGCCGTCGTCCACATGGGCAAGCACGGCACGATGGAGTGGCTGCCGGGCAAGGGGCTCGGTCTGAGCGGGGGCTGCGCGCCGGACGCGGTGCTCGGTGAGCTGCCGCTGATCTACCCGTTCATCGTCAACGACCCCGGCGAGGGCACCCAGGCCAAGCGGCGCGGACACGCCACGGTCGTCGACCACCTGGTGCCGCCGATGGCCCGGGCCGACACCTACGGCGACCTCGCCAAGCTGGAGCAGCTGCTCGACGAGTACGCGCTCGTCTCCGACCTGGACCCGACCAAGGCCCCGGCCGTGCGCGCCCAGATCTGGACGCTGGTCAAGGCGGCCGAGCTGCACCACGACCTGCATGTCGACGAGCAGCCGGACGACGAGACGTTCGACGAGTTCGTCATGCACATCGACGGCTACCTGTGCGAGATCAAGGACGTGCAGATCCGGGACGGGCTGCACATCCTCGGCGGCGGTCCGGTCGACGAGGCCCGGGTCAATCTGGTGCTGGCCGTGCTGCGCGCCTCGCAGGTGTGGGGCGGGCAGGCCAACGCCCTGCCGGGACTGCGGGCCGCCTTCGCCGCCCATTTCGGACTGGTGGAGAAGGAGTTGCTCGCCGAGCCGGGGGCGCCGGTGAAGGTGCCGGTGGAGCTCTCCGACCTCGTCGAGGGCCCCGCGCGGACGGCCGCCGACGCGATCGACCTGCTGGAGCAGCTGTGCCGGCGGGTCGCGGAAGGCATGGAGGCCGTGTCCTGGGACGCGGCGGCCGTCCCCGGTCTCGTCCGTGACGTCCTCGGCACCGAACTCGCCGACGCCGTCGCCGTGTTGGAGTTCGCCTGCGACGAGGTCGTGCCGAGGCTGGCCCGCACGACCGACGAGATCGGGCACATCCTCAAGGCCCTGGACGGCGGTTACGTCCCGGCCGGGCCCTCCGGATCCCCGACCCGCGGACTCGTCAACGTTCTGCCGACCGGCCGGAACTTCTACTCCGTCGACCCCAAGGCCATTCCGTCCAGGCTGAGTTGGGAGGTCGGGCAGTCGCTCGCCGACTCGCTGGTGCAGCGGTACCTCCAGGACACGGGTGAGTACCCGAAGTCCGTGGGGCTGACGGTCTGGGGCACGTCGGCCATGCGCACCCAGGGCGACGACATCGCCGAGATCCTGGCGCTGCTTGGCTGCCGCCCGGTGTGGGACGACGCCTCGCGGCGGGTCACCGGCTTCGAGGTGATCGGCCTGGAGGAGCTCGGGCGGCCCCGCATCGACGTGACCGTCCGGATCTCCGGGTTCTTCCGGGACGCGTTCCCGCACGTGGTCGGGCTGATCGACGACGCCGTCCGCAAGGTGGCCGAGCTGGACGAGCCGGCCGACCGCAACTTCGTGAAGGCGCACGCCGACGAGGACACCGTCGAGCACGGTGACCGGCGGCGCGCGACCGCCCGGATCTTCGGGTCCAAGCCGGGGGCGTACGGTGCCGGGCTGCTGCCGCTGATCGACGCCCGCAACTGGCGTTCGGACGCCGACCTGGCCGAGGTGTACGCGGTGTGGGGCGGTTACGCCTACGGGCGCGGGCTCGACGGGCGGGCGGCACGCGGGGACATGGAGACGGCGTTCAAGCGGATCAACGTGGCCGCGAAGAACGTCGACACCCGTGAGCACGACCTGGTCGACGCCGACGACTACTTCCAGTACCACGGCGGCATGGTCGCCATGGTCCGCCACCTCACGGGCGCCAACCCCGAGGCGTACGTGGGCGATTCGGCCACGCCCGACCAGGTGAAGACGAGGACGCTCGGCGAGGAGACCCACCGGGTCTTCCGGGCCCGGGTCGTCAACCCGCGCTGGATGGCGGCCATGCGGCGGCACGGCTACAAGGGCGCCTTCGAGATGGCGGCGACCGTCGACTACCTCTTCGGCTACGACGCCACGGCGGGCGTGGTCGACGACTGGATGTACGAGAAGCTCAGCGCGGAGTACGTCTTCGACGCGGAGAACCGGGACTTCATGAAGAAGTCCAACCCCTGGGCGCTGCGGGGCATCACGGAACGGCTCCTGGAGGCCGCCGACCGTGGGCTGTGGGCCGAGCCGGACGCGGAGACGCTGGAGCGGCTGCGGGCCACGTACCTGGAGCTCGAGGGCGACTTGGAGGGTGACGAGAAGTGAGTACCCCGTTTCCGTTCACGGCCGTCGTCGGCCAGGACGACCTGCGGCTCGCGCTGCTGCTGAACGCCGTCTCACCGGCGGTCGGCGGCGTGCTGGTGCGCGGCGAGAAGGGCACCGCCAAGTCGACGGCGGTGCGCGCGCTTTCGGCGCTGCTGCCCGAGGTCGCGGTCGTCCCCGGCTGCCGTTTCTCCTGTGACCCCGCCGCGCCGGACCCGTCCTGCCCGGACGGCCCGCACGAGGCCGGCAACGGCGCGACGCGGCCCGCGCGCATGGTCGAACTCCCCGTCGGCGCCTCCGAGGACCGGCTGGTCGGCGCCCTGGACATCGAGCGGGCGCTCGCGGAGGGCGTGAAGGCCTTCGAGCCGGGGCTCCTCGCCGACGCGCACCGCGGGATCCTCTACGTCGACGAGGTCAACCTCCTCCACGACCACCTCGTCGACCTGCTGCTCGACGCCGCCGCGATGGGGGCGTCGTACGTCGAACGCGAGGGCGTCTCGGTACGGCACGCCTCGAAGTTCCTGCTGGTCGGCACCATGAACCCCGAAGAGGGCGAGCTGCGGCCGCAGTTGCTCGACCGGTTCGGTCTGACCGTCGAGGTCGCGGCCTCGCGGGAGCCGGACCAGCGGGTGGAGGTTGTGCGGCGGCGGCTCGCGTACGACGACGATCCGGCGGGTTTCGCGACGCGCTGGGCCGACGAGGAGGCCGCCGTACGGCAACGGATCGTCGCCGCACGGGAGTTGCTGCCGTCGGTGCGGCTGGGCGACGGGGCGCTCCGGCAGATCGCGGCGACCTGTGCCGCGTTCGAGGTGGACGGCATGCGGGCCGACATCGTGATGGCGCGGACGGCGACCGCACTGGCCGCGTGGGCCGGGCGGACCGAGGTACTCGCCGAGGACGTCCGGCAGGCCGCGCTGCTCGCGCTGCCGCACCGCAGGCGCCGTAACCCCTTTGACGCGCCGGGACTCGACGAGGACAAGCTCGACGAGACCTTGGAGGAGTTCAGCGGCTCCGGGGACTCGGGCGACTCAGGGAACGATGACGAGCCGGATCCGGACGGGCCCGGTGGGGGTGGCGGGCAGCCACCGTCCGGGCCGCAGGACGACGGGCCGCAGGCCGACGGGGGTTCCGGTGCGCAGCCGGAGGCCGGGGACGGCGGTGAGCCGCAGGCGTCCGGGGCCGGTTCCGGGGAGCAGGCCGCCGCACGGGCTTCCGAGCCGTTCCGCACCAAGGTGCTCAGCGTTCCCGGGCTCGGGGACGGCGCCGCCGGGCGGCGGTCCCGGGCGCGGACCGAGCACGGGCGCACGACCGGTGCGCGGCGGCCCCGGGGGGCGCTGACCAAGCTGCACCTGGCGGCCACCGTGCAGGCGGCCGCGCCCCATCAGCGGGCGCGGGGGCGGTCGGGGCCCGGTCTCGTGGTCCGGCGTGACGATCTGCGGCAGGCGACGCGTGAGGGGCGCGAGGGGAACCTCGTGCTGTTCGTCGTCGACGCCTCGGGGTCGATGGCGGCGCGGCAGCGGATGAGCGCGGTGAAGGGGGCCGTGCTGTCTCTGCTCCTCGACGCGTATCAGCGGCGGGACAAGGTGGGGCTGGTGACCTTCCGGGGGTCGGCGGCCGAGGTCGCGTTGCCTCCCACGTCGTCCGTGGATGCCGCGGCGGCCCGCCTGGAGACACTGCCGACGGGCGGGCGTACCCCGCTCGCGGCCGGGCTGCTGCGGGCGCACGAGGTGCTGCGCGTGGAACGGCTGCGGGACCCCGCCCGGCGGGCGCTGGTCGTGGTGGTGACGGACGGCCGGGCCACCGGCGGGCCCGAGCCGGTCGCCCTCGCGGGACGGGCGGCCCGGCTGTTCGCCGCGGGGGGTGTCGCCTCGGTCGTCGTGGACTGTGAGTCGGGGCCCGTGCGGCTGGGGCTGGCCGGGCAGCTCGCCGGTGAACTGGGCGGTACCGCGGTGACGCTGGACGAGTTGCGGGCCGACTCGATCGCCGGACTGGTGAAGGACGTACAGAGGAGGGCCGCGTAATGCCGCAGGGACAGCCGAGTGTGGTGCCGGAGGACGGGCTGACGACGCGACAGCGGCGGAACCGGCCGCTGGTCGTCGTGCACACGGGGGTCGGGAAGGGGAAGTCCACCGCGGCTTTCGGGCTCGCTCTGCGGGCCTGGAACCAGGGGTGGCCCATCGGGGTGTTCCAGTTCGTCAAGTCGGCGAAGTGGAAGGTCGGCGAGGAGAACGCGCTGCGGGTGCTCGGGGCGTCCGGGGAGGGCGGCTCCGTCGACTGGCACAAGATGGGCGAGGGCTGGTCCTGGGTCCAGCGTGATGCCCAGATGGACAACGAGGAGAAGGCCCGGGAGGGCTGGGAGCAGGTCAAGCGGGATCTCGCCGCCGAGACGTACAGGCTGTACGTGCTCGACGAGTTCGCGTACCCGATGCACTGGGGGTGGGTGGACACGGACGAGGTTCTCGATGTGCTGCGGGAGCGGCCCGGGACCCAGCACGTGGTGATCACCGGGCGGAACGCCCCGGAAAAGCTGGTCGACTTCGCCGATCTCGTGACCGACATGTCCAAGGTGAAGCACCCGATGGACGCCGGGCAGAAGGGGCAGCGGGGTATCGAGTGGTGATGTCCTCGTCCGTCTCCGTCCCCCGGCTGGTCGTCGCCGCGCCGTCGTCCGGCAGCGGGAAGACCACCGTCGCCACGGGGTTGATGGCCGCGTTCGCCGCGCGGGGGCTCGCCGTGTCTCCGCACAAGGTGGGCCCTGACTACATCGATCCCGGGTATCACGCGCTCGCGAGCGGGCGGGTGGGGCGGAATCTCGACGCTTACCTGTGCGGTCCCGAGCTGGTGGCTCCGCTGTTCCTGCACGGGGCGCGGGGGTGTGACATCGCCGTCGTCGAGGGCGTGATGGGGATGTTCGACGGGGCCGCGGGGGAAGGGGAGCTGGCGTCCACGGCTCATGTGGCGAAGCTGCTGCGGGCGCCGGTGGTGCTGGTCGTCGATGCCTCGTCGCAGTCGCGGTCGGTGGCCGCGCTGGTGCACGGGTTCGCGTCGTGGGACCCCGAGGTGCGGGTGGGGGGCGTGATCCTCAACAAGGTCGCCTCCGATCGGCATGAGGAGCTTCTGCGGGAGGCGTTGGAGTCGGCCGGGGTGCCCGTGTTCGGGGTGCTGCGGCGGGTGGCCCAGGTGGACACGCCGTCCCGGCATCTGGGGTTGGTGCCGGTCGCTGAGCGGCGGGCAGATGCGGTGGACGCGGTCGCGGCGATGGCGGAGCAGGTGCGGGTCGGGTGTGATCTCGAGGGGCTGATGGGGCTTGCTCGGGGGGCCGGGGCGTTGTCGTGTGCGGCTTGGGATGCTGCTGAGGTGCTGGGTTCTTCGCCCCCGCCGCCCCTACCCGTCCCATCCCCAGGGGCTGCCGCCCCTTCGACTCCGCTCCCGGGGGCGCGGGGAACTGCGCGACCAGCCCCCACTCAGCCGCACCCGACTTCCGACGGGCCGGTACGAGTCGCCGTCGCCGGTGGTCCTGCCTTCACCTTCTCCTACGCGGAGCACAGCGAACTGCTCACCGCCGCCGGAGCCGAGGTCATCGTCTTCGACCCCCTGCGGGATGAGCAACTGCCGGACGGGACATGCGGGTTGGTCATCGGAGGTGGTTTCCCCGAGGTCTACGCCGCCGAACTCTCCGCCAACGAACCGCTCCGCAAGGCCGTCTCCGCCCTCGCGGAGACCGGCGCTCCCGTCGCCGCCGAGTGTGCCGGGCTGCTCTATCTGTGCCGTGAGCTCGACGGGCAGCCGATGTGCGGGGTGCTCGACGCCTCGGCCCGGATGGAGGAGGCGCTCACCCTGGGGTATCGCGACGCCGTCGCCGTCAGTGACAGTTCGCTCGCCGTCGCCGGGACGCGGATGCGGGGGCACGAGTTCCACCGGACCGTGGTGGAGCCGGGGGCGGGAGACGCCGCGGCCTGGGGTGTGCGGGTGCCCCGGCGGCGGCTCGAAGGGTTTGTACAGCGCGGTGTGCACGCGAGTTATCTGCACACGCACTGGGCCTCGCAGCCCGGTGTCGCCCGTCGGTTCGTGGAGAGGTGCCGAACGTCATGAGCAGCAGCAGGTTGATCGGGGTCGGGGTCGGGCCCGGGGATCCGGAGCTGGTGACCGTCAAGGGCGTCAACGCCCTGCGCGCCGCCGACGTGGTCGTCGTACCGGTCATGGCTGCGCCTGATGGAAAAGACGGCGGAGAGCCGGGGCGGGCCGAGGCCACCGTGCTGCACTACGTGCCGCAGGAGAAGGTCCTCCGGGTCGTCTTCGCCCTCAACGAGCGCAGTGACCACAGCCGGCGCGAGGCCGCCTGGGACGCCGCCGGGGAGCGGGTCGCCGAGCTGCTGCGGGCCCACGGGTCCGTCGCCTTCGCCACCATCGGCGATCCCAACGTCTACTCCACCTTCACCTACCTCGCCCACACCATCGGCGAGCTCGTGCCCGGGGTCGTCGTCGAGACGGTGCCCGGCATCACCGCCATGCAGGATCTCGCCGCGCGTTCCGGGGCCGTGCTGACCGAGGGCACCGAGCCGCTCACCCTGGTGCCCGTCACCGCCGGTTCGGCCGTGCTCAAGGACGCGCTCAACGGGCCCGGGACCGTCGTCGCCTACAAGTTCGGGCGGCAGGCCGCGGAGGTGGCCGAGGTGCTCAGGGAGACCGGGCGGCTCGGGGACGCCGTATGGGGATCGGCCCTGGGTCTTGAGGCCGAGTCCATCCGGCCCGCCGCCGAGCTCGACGGGGCTCCGTTGCCGTATCTCTCCACCCTGATCGCGCCCGCGCGGCGGGACGGCACCCGGGGTGGCAAGTTGTGACCCCCTCGGCGAACCCCTGCAGAGCGGCCGGGTCAGCCGGCCAGTCCCACCACCAGCCAGATGAAGCCCACGCCGGCGACCGTGCACAGCAGGGTCGAGCGGGCGGGGTGTTCGTGGTGGGCCTCGGGGAGGATCTCGGCCGCCGCGAGATAGAGGAGCGCGCCGCCGAAGAGGCCGAGATAGCCGCCGAGCAGGCCCTCCGGGATGGTCACGAAGGACGTCGAGGCGGCGCCCAGCACCGGGGCCACCGCGTCCGCGAACAGCATGGTCAGCGCTTTGCGGCGGGCGTTCCCGTACAGGCTCGTGATCGTGTACGTGTTGAAGCCGTCCGCGAAGTCGTGGGCCACGACGGCCAGCGCGACCGCCGTGCCCATGCCGCCGCCCACCTGGAAGGCCGCACCGATGGCCACGCCGTCCATGGCGCTGTGGCCGACCATGGCGGCCGCTGCCGTGAGGCCGACCTCGGGGACCCGGCCGTCGTGCTCCTCGCCGCCGTGCGCGGCCTGGCGGGCGGCCAGCAGGCGCTCCACCAGATGGGCCAGCAGGAAGCCGGCCACGAACAGGAGCAGGGCCGCGGGCACGCCGAAGACCTCGTCGCCGGCCGCGTGCAGCGCCTCCGGCAGCAGGTCCAGGCCGACCACGCCGAGCATCAGTCCGCCGGCCAGGCCGAGGACCAGATGACGGCGGTCGGTGACCCGCTGTGCCGTCCAGCCGCCGGCCAGCGTCATCAGGAACGCGCCGAGCGCGACGAAGACCGCCATAGGGCCTTGGTATCCGATCAACCCCCGTTCGCGCACATCCGGCCACCGCGCCGACCGCAACCCTAAGACCTTTTCAAGACCTTTTGTGATGAGAGGACCGATTTCCATGGCCGATGCCCCCACCGGCAAGGTGACCTTCGTCGGTGCCGGCCCCGGCGCCGCCGATCTGCTGACGTTCCGGGCCGCGCGCGCCATCGCCGAGGCCGACGTCGTGATCTGGGCCGCGAGCCTGGTGCAGGCGGAGGTCCTTGAGCACGCGCGCGAGGACGCCGAGATCCTCGACTCGGCGACCATGTCGCTGGAGGACGTGGTCGCCGTGTACGAGCGGGCCCGCGAGGAGGGTCTGAAGGTGGCCCGGATCCACTCCGGCGACCCCGCCCTGTGGGGTGGCACGCAGGAGCAGCTCGACCGGTGCGCGCGGATCGGCATCGCCACCGAGGTCGTGCCCGGGGTCTCCGCCTTCTCGGCGGTGGCCGCGCTCGCGCAGCGCGAGCTGACCATCCCCGAGGTCGCGCAGTCCGTCGTGCTCACCCGGCTCGGCGGCGGCAAGACGCCGATGCCGCCCGGCGAGGAGGTGCGGGAGTTCGCCAAGCACGGCACCACCATGGCGATCTTCCTGTCCGCCGCGCGCAGTGGGCAGTTGGTGCGGGAGCTGCTGGAGGGCGGCTATCCGACCTCCACGCCGGTCGTGGTGGCCTACCAGGCGACCTGGCCGGAGGAGCTGGTCGTGCGGTGCACGATCGAGACGCTGGAGGAGACCGTCAAGGAGCACAAGTTGTGGAAGCACACGCTGTTCCTGGTCGGCCCGGCGCTGGGCTCCGAGGGCACGCGCTCGCACCTGTATCACCCCGGCCACTTCCACGGGTACCGCAAGGCCGACCCGGAGGCCCGGCGGGCGCTGCGGGCGGCGAAGGGTGCCGGCACGTGATCACCGTGGTGGGTACGGGGACGGGGGCGGCGCCCGAGGAGTGCCTGACCGGGGCCGAGCTGGTCGTGGGCGGCCGGCGGCATCTGGACGCCGCTGCCGTCCCGGCGGACGCCGAGCGGGTCGTCCTCGGACCGCTGGCGCCGGCGCTGGACGTCATCGAACGGCATCACGACAAGGGGAGCCGGGTCGTCGTGCTGGCCTCGGGCGACCCCGGGTTCTTCGGGATCGTACGGGTGCTGGCGGAGCGGTTCGGGGCGGGCGCGTTGGAGGTGCGGCCCGGTGTGTCCTCCGTGGCGGCCGCGTTTGCCCGGGTGGGGTTGCCGTGGGACGACGCGGTGGTGGTGAGTGCGCATGGGCGGGATCTGCGGACGGCGGTGAATGCGTGCCGGGCGCGTCCGAAGGTTGCGGTGCTCACCGGGCCGGGGGCGGGGCCCGCGGAGCTTGGTGCCGCTTTCGGTAGCCGGGCGAGCGCAGCGCCGTCGGGGCTGGTCGCGCAGTTCCCCGCGCCCCTAAAACGTGTCTTCGTGGTCGCCTCCGACTTGGGGGCCGGCAATGAGCGGGTCGAGTGGGTCACGCCCGCCGAAGCCGCCGTCCGGGATTGGGGCTCCGCCGTGAGCGTCGTGCTGTGTCTCGACGAGGCGCGGGTCGTCGAGACTTCCCGGACAGTCGCCGGGCCTCCCCCAGCCCCCTCCCGATGGGCCCTGGAAGAAGGCGAGTTCGAGCACCGCGACTCGATGATCACCAAGTTCGAGGTGCGGGCGCTGGCGCTGGCGCGCCTCGGGCCGCGGCTCGGGGATCTGGTGTGGGACGTGGGCGCGGGGTCCGGGTCCGTGGCCGTGGAGTGCGCGCGGCTCGGTGCCGCCGTGGTCGCGGTCGAGAAGGCGGCCGACGGGGTCGGGCGGATCCGTGCCAACGCGGCGGCCCACGGGGTCGACGTACAGGTCGTCCACGGGTCCGCGCCGGACGCGCTCACCGGACTGGACGACCCGGACGCAGTGTTCATCGGTGGCGGCGGACGTGAACTGCCGGAGATCGTCACCACCTGTGCCCGCCGGGCCCGGCGGAGCGTCGTCGTGGCGATGGCCGCGCTGGACCGGGTGCCGGCCGTTCGCGCGGCCCTCACCGGCGCCGGGTTGGAGTGCGACGGCGTACTGCTGCAGTCGTCCCGGCTCGCGCCGCTGCCCGGGGACGTGACCCGGCTCGCCGCGACCAATCCGGTTTTCCTGCTGTGGGGCGTCAGAAACCCCGTTTATCGAGAGGGAGTTGCTCAGTGATCGGCCTCATTTCCGCCACCGCGGCAGGGGCGGCGGCACGCGACCGGCTGGCCGCGGCATGGCCGGACCGCACGCGTGTGTACGACGGACCCGTGGGGGACGCCGTACGGCGGGCGTTCGCGGAGTGCGAGCAGCTCGTGTGTTTCCTGGCCACGGGGGCGGTCGTCCGCCTGGTCGCGCCGCTGCTCGGCGACAAGGCGTCCGACCCGGGTGTGGTGTGTGTCGACGAGGGCGGGCGGTTCGCCGTGTCCCTGGTCGGCGGCCACGGCGGCGGCGCCAATGAACTCGCCCGGGCCGTCGGGGAGTTGCTCGGCGCCGAGCCTGTGGTGACGACGGCGACCGACGCGGTGGGAGTGCCGGGGCTCGACACCCTGGGGCTGCCGGTGGAGGGTGCGGTGGCGGCCGTGTCGCGGGCGCTCCTGGACGGGGAGGCCGTGGCCCTGCACAACGCGTCCGGCTGGCCGCTGCCGCCGCTGCCGGTCGCCTCGGAGGGGACATACGGCATCCGCGTCACGGACCGGCTCGTCGAGCTCTCCGAGCAGGAGGTCGTGCTGCGTCCGCCCACGCTCGTGGTCGGCGTCGGCGCCTCCAGGGGCGCGCCCGCCGAAGAGGTGTGGGAGTTGATCGAGGGCTCGTTGCGCGAGGCCGGGCTGTCCGCGAAGTCGGTCGCCGAACTCGCGACCGTGGACGCCAAGGCCGGGGAGCCGGGGATCGTGGCGGCGGCGGCTCGGTTCGGCGTGCCCCTGGTCACCCACTCCGCCGAGGAGCTGGCCGCCGTCGAGGTGCCCAACCCGTCGGACGCGCCCCTGGCCGCCGTGGGCACGCCGTCGGTCGCGGAGGCCGCGGCGCTCGTACAGGGCGGCGAACTCCTCGTCCCCAAGCGGAAATCGGCCGCGACGCCCGCCATGGCGACCTGTGCGGTCGTACGGCGTCCCGCGCGGGGCCGGCTCGCGGTCGTGGGACTCGGACCGGGCGCCCGGGACCTGCTCACGCCCCGCGCGAAGGCGGAGCTCCAGCGTGCTTCCGTGCTGGTCGGGCTCGATCAGTACGTCGACCAGATCCGCGATCTGCTGCGGCCGGGCACCCGGGTCCTGGAGTCGGGTCTCGGGGCCGAGGAGGAGCGGGCGCGCACGGCCGTCGAGGAGGCCCGCAGGGGCCAGGCCGTCGCGCTCATCGGCAGCGGGGACGCCGGCGTGTACGCCATGGCCTCCCCCGCGCTCGCCGAGGCCTCCGACGACATCGACGTGATCGGCGTCCCCGGGGTGACGGCGGCGCTCGCGGCGGCCGCGATCCTCGGTGCCCCGCTCGGTCACGACCACGTGTCCATCAGCCTGTCCGACCTGCACACTCCGTGGGAGGTCATCGAGCGGCGGGTGCGCGCGGCGGCCGAGGCGGACATCGTGGTCACCTTCTACAACCCCCGTTCCCGGGGCCGGGACTGGCAGCTGCCCAAGGCGCTCGCGATCCTCGCCGAGCACCGGGAGCCGGCCACGCCGGTCGGTGTCGTACGCAACGCGTCACGGCCCGACGAGTCCGCCCGGCTGACGACCCTGGCCGCTCTCGACCCGGCGACGGTCGACATGATGACGGTGGTGACCGTGGGCAACACGGCGACCCGGGACATCGCGGGGCGCATGGTGACGCCGCGCGGCTACCGCTGGCAGGAGGGCGCCCAGTGAACCGTGTCGTCCACCCCATCGAGGTGGAGTCCTACCGGCGGCTGCGTGCCCGCCTGGACACCTCACACTTCCCGCCGCTGACCCGGGCGGTGGTGGAGCGGGTCATCCACTCCGCCGCCGATCTGGAGTACGCCACCGATCTCGTCATGAACGAGGGCGAGTTGGAGAAGGCGCATACCGCGCTGCACTCCGGGGCGCCCGTCGTCACCGACGTGGAGATGGTCGCGGCGGGCATCACCCGGCGGGAGACGGTCTGCCGGCTGAAGGACGCCAAGTCGGGTCCCGGGCTGACCCGTTCGGCCCACGCCATCCGCCTCGCCCACGAGCAGGTCGGCCCGGGGGCGATCTGGGTGATCGGCAACGCCCCCACCGCGCTGGAGGAGTTGCTGACCCTGGACGCCGCCCCGGCGCTCGTCATCGGGCTGCCCGTCGGCTTCGTCGGCGCGGTCGAGTCCAAGGCCGCGTTGCGCGAGAGCGGGCTGCCCGCCGTGAGCAACGTGTCCGAGAAGGGCGGGTCGGCCGTGGCCTCCGCCGCGCTCAACGCCCTGCTGTACCACCCCACTCACCCCTCCGAGGAGACATCGTGACCACCCCGCCGCCCGCCCTGCTCATCGCCGGTCATGGCACCCGGGACGAGGCCGGAGCCGAGGCGTTCCGCGACTTCGTCCGGGAGCTGGGGGCCCGCCACCCCGAGCTGCCCGTCGCGGGCGGTTTCATCGAGCTGTCCCCGCCGCCGCTGGGCGACGCGGTGACCGAGCTGGTGGAGCGCGGTGTCCGCCGGTTCGCCGCCGTGCCGCTGATGCTGGTGTCCGCGGGCCACGCCAAGGGCGACATCCCGGCCGCGCTGTCCCGTGAGAAGGAACGGCACCCGGGGATCTCGTACACCTACGGGCGTCCGCTGGGCCCGCACCCGGCGCTGCTGAACGTGCTGGAGCGGCGCCTGGACGAGGCCCTGGACGCCACCGGGGGCCGCGCCCCGCTGGACCGGGCGGACGTCACCGTGCTGCTCGTGGGCCGCGGCTCCACGGACCCCGACGCCAACGCCGAGGTGTACAAGGCGGCCCGGCTGCTGTGGGAGGGGCGCGGATACGCGGGGGTGGAGACGGCGTTCGTGTCGCTGGCCGCACCGGACGTGCCGAGCGGACTCGACCGGTGTGTGGCCCTGGGGGCGCGCAGGATCGTCGTACTCCCCTACTTCCTGTTCACCGGGATCCTGCCGGACCGGGTGCGGCAGCAGACCGAGGGCTGGGCGGCCGCGCATCCGGAGGTCGAGGTGCGTTCCGCGGACGTCATCGGTCCGGAGCCGGAGCTGCTGGACCTGGTGATGGAGCGCTACGAGGAGGCCGTCAAGGGCGATCTGCGGATGAACTGCGACTCGTGCGTGTACCGCATCGCGCTGCCCGGGTTCGAGGACAAGGTGGGCCTGCCGCAGCAGCCGCACTTCCACCCGGACGACGACGACCACCATCACCACGGCCACCACCACGGCGCCCACACCCATGCGCACTGACCGCACCCACAGCCAGGGGCCCGATCTGCGGCACCACGGCGACGCCGAGGTGCGGGACGACGGTGCGCGGCTCACGGATCTCGCCGTGAACGTCCGCGCGGACACTCCCCCGGCCTGGCTGCGGGAGCGGATCGCCGGGTCGCTGGCCGGACTGGCCGCCTATCCCGACGGGCGGCAGGCGCGGGCGGCGGTGGCCGCCCGGCACGAGGTGCCCGTGGAACGGGTGCTGCTGACGGCGGGAGCGGCCGAGGCGTTCGTCCTGCTCGCCCGCGCCCTGACGATTCGTCACGCAGTGGTGGTGCACCCGCAGTTCACCGAGCCGGAGGCGGCACTGCGGGACGCCGGGCACTCGGTCGACCGGGTGCTGCTGCGGGAGGAGGACGGCTTCCGGCTCGATCCGGCGGCCGTCCCCGAGGACGCCGACCTGGTCGTCGTCGGCAACCCGACCAATCCCACCTCGGTGCTGCATCCGGCCGCCACGATCGCCGAACTGGCCCGTCCCGGGCGGACGTTGGTGGTGGACGAGGCGTTCCTGGACGCGGTGCCGAGCGAGCGCGAAGCCCTGGCCGGACGGACGGACGTGCCCGGACTCGTCGTCCTGCGCAGCCTGACGAAGACCTGGGGACTGGCCGGACTCCGCATCGGCTACGTCCTCGCCGCCCCGGAGACGATCGCCGACCTGGAACGGGCTCAGCCCCTGTGGCCGGTGTCCACCCCGGCCCTCGCGGCGGCCGTGGCGTGCATGGAGCCGAGGGCGCTGGCCGAGGCCGCCCACGCGGCCCACCGCGTCGGCACCGACCGGGCCCATCTCGTCGCCGGGCTGCGGGAGTTCGCCCCGGACGGCCTCCGGGTGGTCGAGCCGGCGGAGGGTCCCTTCGTCCTCGTACGCCTGCCGAGGGCCACTGACGTACGACGGCATCTGCGCGACCTGGGGTTCGCGGTGCGGCGCGGGGACACGTTCCCGGGGCTCGGCGAGGAGTGGCTGCGGCTCGCGGTGCGGGACCGGGCGACGGTCAACTCCTTTCTCCAGGCGCTGGATCAGGCCGTGACGTTGGCCCAGCACTGAGGCGGGTGCCGTCGGGGAAGCGGATCTCGACGGTGCCGCCGGAGGTGTCAGGACCGGGCGTGGAGCTGGTCACGGGCGCGGCGGCCCAGGAGGACGCTCGCGATGAGCACCCACACGCCCGCGAGCATGAAGGCGAAGAACCCCACCCAGGGGATGAAGACCAGGACACCGAGGACGAGCGCGGCCCAGCTCAGCCAGCGGGGCAGCGGCGAGTCGCCGGCGCGGACCGTGGCCAGGCCGGTGGCCAGGAGCATCAGCCCCATGCCGGCGACGAACGGGATGAAGAAGTCCTCGCTGACCGCGTTCAGCGTCTGGAGCGCCGGAGGGGTCGCCGAGGACTTGTCCGAGAGGTCCAGCAGGGCCAGGGTGAGGGTCGCGCCGACCAGGAAGCCCGCGGCGATCAGGACGCCGCCCGCGAGGACCACGCGGTGCAGCCACTCGCCGCCGGGCGGGAGGTCCCGGACCGCGCGGGCCAGGTACGCGGCGAAGAAGACGAACAGCACCGCGGCGATGGCCAGGAGATACAGGCTCACTCCGGTCGACGCGCGATGGTCGTCGTAGTACGACCTCACCTCGCGGCCGGAGGCCCCGACGCCCGGAGTGTCGCCGAGCAGAAGGAAAGCGGCGACCGTGAACGCGACGGCCACGACTCCGGTGAGCGGTGCTACGCGCATGGGGACCTCCTCGCCCCCCGGGCAGGGCCGCCCCCCGTTTCCCACGGTCGCAGAGATACGGCCACTGCGCCATCCGGGTGAGTGCGGGGGCGGCGCGGGTGATCACCGAGTCCTCACGCGCCACCTGCTGGGCACACCGAGGGCAAACCACCGGCCTCGGCAACGCCCCGCCGCCTTCGGCCCAGGGCGCCCCACCGACCCCCCGCCCGCACGGCACCGCGACCCAGATCCCCGTCAGCCCCGGCGTCGGGCCACCGCCACCGCTCCCCCGCCCGCCACGAGCAGCGCGAGCGCCCCGCCCATGAGGTACGGGGTGAGGGAGCTGCCGCCGGTTTCGGCCAGGCCCGCCTCCTTGACGGGGCCGCCCTGGGGTGTGACGTCGTCGGCGGGAGTCTCCGACGCCGCGGGGGCGGCCGGTGCCGCACAGGTCGCCTTCGCGAGGGTCAGGGTGCCCTCGACCTCGGCGACACCCAGCTTCAACGGGTTGACGGAGACACTGAGTTCGAGCGCGGTGGCGGCGGCCGTGCGCGAGGTGGTCGCGTTCTTCGAGAGGTCGAGGCGGACCTCGCCGACGCCCGGCACCTTGACGTCGGTCGGGCCGCCGGCGGTCACCGTGATCTTCTTGCCGAGGACCGTGACCGCCCCGAGGAGGTTCGAGGAGGCGGTCGGGGTCCGGCCGGCTTCGCAGACCGCCTCGGAGGTGACGCCCTCGATCTCGATGAGGGACAGCAGCGGAAGACCGGGGACGTGGACCTTGGCGTGGGTCAGGCGGGTGGACGCCTCGGCCTTCCCGTCGGTGACCGTCGCCTTGGCGTCGGCCACCTCGGCGGCGAGCACACTGAACGGCCGCCCGCCGTCCACGCCGTCCAACGTCGCCGTCAGCGCGGTCTGTCGGGCGGTCCGGGGCGCCTGGACCTCGTTGAGGGCGACCGCGAGGCGGACGTCCACGGTCTTGTCGAGCAGGTTGACGTCCAGACCCGTGCGCAGGACGACGGCGCTCGCGTGCCCCTGGTCGCCGGTCGCGTGCGCGGCGCCCGCGCCGGCCAGCGCCGCGGGACCGGCGGCCAGGGCGGTGGCCGCCGCCACGGTGGCGAGACGGCGTGCGGGCATGCGGAAGTGGGTGCTGTTCAAGGTGGTGGGACCCCCAGAGAGGACTGGCTCGGGACCTCGAAAGGATGTCGTACCGCCGGTCGTTCGACAGCGATCCGCCGGGAGTTCACACGATCGTGGCGTATCCGCGCACGCTTTCGAGAGCGTCTTCACGGTCCGGGGTCCGCCCACCCCCTTCCAAGAGGCCGGACGTCGGCCGGAGGCCCTACTGCACCACCCGGCCGTTCAGCACGACCTGGAGCGGGGCCGCCAGTACCCGTAGGTCCGTGCGCGGGTCCTGCTCGTACACCACCAGGTCCGCGGGCGCCCCCTCCTCCAGGCCGGGGCGTCCCAGCCAGGTCCGGGCACCCCAGGTCGTCGCCGACAGCGCGTCCAGCGGGGGGATTCCGGCCGTCACCAGTTCGGCGACCTCCGCCGCCACCAGGCCGTGCGGGAGGGTGCCGCCCGCGTCCGTGCCGACGTAGACGGGGATGCCGGCGTCGTAGGCGCCGCGGACGGTGTCGTAGCGGCGCTCGTGGAGCCGGCGCATGTGGGTGGACCAGCGGGGGAACCGGGACTCGCCGCCGTCCGCCAGTCTGGGGAAGGTGGCGATGTTGACCAGGGTCGGGACGATCGCGACGCCTCGTTCGGCGAAGAGGGGGATCAGGTCGTCCGTGAGGCCCGTCGCGTGTTCGACGCAGTCGATGCCCGCCTCGACCAGGTCCTTCAGGGAGTTCTCGGCGAAGCAGTGCGCGGTGACGCGGGCGCCGAGGCGGTGGGCCTCCGCGATGGCCGCCTCGGCCGCCTCCCGCGGCCAGCTGGGGGCCAGGTCGCCCACCTCGCGGTCGATCCAGTCGCCGACCAGCTTCACCCAGCCGTCCCCCCGGCGGGCCTCCTGGGCGACATACGCGACGAGGTCCTCGGGCTCGATCTCCCAGGCATAGTTCCTGATGTAGCGGCGGGTGCGGGCGATGTGCCTTCCGGCCCTGATGATCTTCGGCAGGTCCTCGCGGTCGTCCACCCAGCGGGTGTCGGAGGGCGATCCGGCGTCGCGGATCAGCAGGGTGCCGGCCTCCCGGTCGGCCAGCGCCTGCTTCTCGGCCACGTCCTGGTCGACCGGGCCGTGCGCGCCCAGGCCCACATGGCAGTGCGCGTCCACCAGACCGGGCAGCGCCCAGCCCGACACCGTCCGGATGTCACGGGCGGCGACCGGAGGGTCGTAGGAGACCCGCCCGTCGACCACCCACAGCTCGTCCCGGACGTCCTCGGGACCGGCCAGGATCCGGCCCTTCACGTGCAGCACCGCGCGATCGTTCATGGACCGCACCTTAGTGACCGTCTAGCCGCCCTTGCCCAGCTGGTCGGAGGTCTCTTCCTCGACCTGGGCCATCGCCGGGTCGAGGAGCCGGGAGAGGAAGTGGCGGGTGCGCTCATGGCTGGGGTCGCCGATGACCCGGGCCGGGGTGCCGTCCTCGACGATCGTTCCGTCGTCCATGAAGACGACCCGGTCGGCGACCTCGCGGGCGAAGGTCATCTCGTGGGTGACGACCATCATCGTCATGCCCTCCTGGGCCAGCATCCGCATGACCGCGAGCACGTCGCCCACCAGCTCCGGGTCGAGGGCCGAGGTCGGCTCGTCGAACAGCATCACCTCGGGGCCCATGGACAGGGACCGGGCGATCGCGACGCGCTGCTGCTGGCCGCCGGACAGGGAGGCGGGGTAGGCGTCCGCCTTCTCGGCGAGGCCCACCCGCTCCAGGTTCTCGGCGGCCACCTTCGCGGCCTCCGCCTTGCCCCGCCTGAGAACCCTGCGCTGCGGCAGCGTGAGGTTCTCGGTCACCGTGAGGTGCGGGAACAGGTTGAACTGCTGGAAGACCATGCCGATACGGCGGCGTACGGCGTCGATGTCGACGTCGGGGTCGGTGAGTTCGGTGCCGCCGACGAAGACCTGGCCTTTTGTCGGCTCCTCCAGGAGGTTCACGCACCGCAGCAGCGTGGACTTGCCCGAGCCGGAGGGGCCGATCACACAGACGACCTCGCCCTGACCGATCTCCAGGTCGATGCCCTTGAGGACCTCGTTGGTGCCGAACGACTTGTGCAGGCCGCGTACTTCGATCTCCGGCCGGCTCGCTTCAGGGCTCATTTCACGGCCTCCTGGGCCTTGGCCTCCATACGGCGGACCACGAACCCGAGCGGGATCGTCACCAGCAGGTAGCACAGGCCTGCGACGAGGATCGGCGTGGAGTTGGCGGTCGTACTGGCCAGGTCGCGGCCGTACTTGGACAGTTCGCGCTCCTCCAGGGTGACCCCGAGGAACAGGACCAGCGAGGAGTCCTTGAAGAGCAGGACGAGTTCGTTGGTCAGCGGCGGGAGGATGATCCGGAACGCCTGCGGGATGATGATCGAGACCATCGCGCGGGCCGGGGAGAAGCCCAGTGAACGGGCCGCCTCCATCTGCCCCTTGGGCACCGCCTGGATGCCCGCGCGGATCGTCTCCGCCATGTAGGCCGCCGCCACCAGGCCGAGCGCGAGGGCGACCTTGCCGTACGTGCCGCCGACGATCTCCGTGCCGGGGAACGCGAGCGGTACGGCCACGCCGATGAAGATGAAGATCAGCAGCGCGGGCAGACCGCGGAAGATCTCGATGTAGACACCGGCGAACCAGCGGTACGGGCCCACCGACGACAGCCGCATCAGCGCGATGACCATGCCGAGGACGAGCCCGACGACGAAACCGGACAGCGTGTAGAGCACGGTGTTCTTCAACGCCAGCGTGATGACGTCGGGGAACATCTGGTCGGCGATGTCCGCCTGCGCGAACTGGTTCTTCAGCCGCCCCCAGTCCGCCGAGACCGCGAAGGCGATCACGACGGCGACGAAGACGACGTACTGGATGCCGCGGGACAGGCTGCGCTTCTGACGCCGGCTCAGGCCCTTTTTGCGAGGCTGGAGTTGTGCGTCCGTCGCGGTCATGAGGCGGAGGGCGACGCGGCCGACGCGTCGTACGGGCCGATCCACTTCTCGTAGAGCTTCTTGTAGGTGCCGTCGGCCTTGGCGTCCGAGAGCGCCTTGTTGATGGCGGCCAGCAGCTTGGTGTTGCCCTTCTTCACCGTGAAACCGTACTGCTCACCGGTGTTGATGTTGTCGGCCACCTGGAAGGCGTCGGCGTTGGCCTTGTTCTTCAGCCAGCCCTGGACGACCGGGTAGTCGATGACGACGGCCTTGACCTGGCCGGAGCGCAGGCCGTTGAGGACGGCGTCGGAGGACTCGAAGGAGACCGGGTCGAAGCCGTGGGCCTTGACGTAGTCCTCGCCGGTGGTCTGCGCCTGGGCGCCGAGCTTGACCTTCTTCGCCTTGGCGTCGGCGAGCGAGGAGATCCCGCTGCCCTTGGCGACCAGGAGGGCCTGGGTGGCGTCGAAGTAGGGGTCCGAGAAGTCGACGTTCTTCTTGCGCTCCTCGGTGATGGTCATGCCGGCCGCGGCCAGGTCGCACGAGCCGGAGTTGAGGAAGGCACCCGTCTTGAAGTTCTCGAAGGGGGTGTCGAGGATCTCCTGCTTCACGCCCAGGTCCTTGGCCACCAGGTCGATGAGCGAGACGTCGAAGCCCTGGACCTTGCCGTCGATCTCCGACTGGAAGGGCGGGTACGGCAGGTGGGTGCAGGTGGTGAGCTGTCCGCCCTTGACCAGTTCGACCCCGCCCGCGGCGGTCTTCGAACCGCTGCCGCCGTCGTCGCTGGAGGTACAGGCAGCGACGAGCAGGAGCCCGGCCGTCGCGGTGGTGGCGGCCAGGACGCGGGTCCGGCGCCCGGAGAGGGTGTTCACGGGGGGCCTCCTGTGGGGAACTGTGGGTTCCGATTATAAGGAAAGGTTTGAGTCTCTCAAACCAAACCGATGGTTGCGAGGCCGTTCAGCCTAGGAAGTCGCCAGTCGTCGGGGGTCGCCGGGGAACGGTTACGCTCGTCACGTCTACCCCAGTGAGCGAAGAGAGCACCGTCGTGACGCACCCCTTCCTGGATCTGGCCCCGCTCGGCGCGGCGCAGTTCGCCTCGATCGAGGACCGCGTGGCGCGGCTGCTGCGCACCGAGCAGGATGTCGTGATCATGCAGGGTGAGGCGCTGCTGCCGCTGGAGGGGGCGATCCGCTCCACGGCCGGTCCTGGTACGACCGCGCTGAACGTCATCACCGGTCCGTACGGGCAGACCTTCGGGGACTGGCTGCGGGACTGCGGCGCGACGGTGATCGACCTCGCGGTGCCGTTCCACACGGCCGTGACGGCCGCGCAGATCTCGGCGGCGTTCGAGGAGCACCCGGCGATCGACTTCGTGTCGCTGGTGCACGCGGAGGCGGCTACGGGGAACACCAACCCGGTCGCGGAGATCGGGGAGGTCGTACGGCGGCGGGGTGCCCTCTTCTACCTCGACGCGGTGGCCTCCGTCGGCGCCGAGCCGGTGTTGCCGGACGCGTGGGGTGTGGACCTGTGCGTGATCGGGGCGCAGAAGGCGATGGGCGGCCCCGCGGGTGTGTCGGCGGTCTCCGTGAGCGAGCGGGCGTGGGCCCGGATGGCGGCGAACCCGAAGGCCCCGCGCCGGTCGTACCTCTCCCTCCTGGACTGGAAGGAGCGCTGGATCGACGGCGGCCGCAAGGCCCTGCTGCACGCTCCGGCGCAGCTGGAGATGCTGGCGCTGGAGGCGTGCGTCGAGCGGATCGAGGCGGACGGGCTGGACGCGGTGATGGGCCGGCACCGGGCCGCCGCCGCGGCGACCCGGGCGGGGGCGCGGGCGCTGGGCGGGGGCCTGGAGCCGTACGTCCACGAGGACCGCGAGGCCGCTCCGGTCGCCACGACACTGCGTGCGCCGTCGGGCGTGGCGGCGTCGGAGCTCGTCACCCGGGCCCTGTCCTGCGACCCCGCGCTTCCGCTGGCCGCGGGCGGGGGCGCCCTGGCCAAGGAGATGATCCGGGTCAACCACTACGGGGTGGACGCGACGCGGGGGGCTGTGCGGGCGAGCCTGGCGGCGTTGGGTGCGGCACTGGCGCGGACGGGTGCGGTCGTGGAGGTCGAGGGCGCGCTGCGCGCCGCGGACGAGGCCTGGCGCTGAGGGACCCCAATCCGAGTGAATTTCGCCGACGGCGGAGTTATCGGCACATAATTGCGGGGTTAATTCCGGGGTTTATCAGAGATTAGCTTCCCGTACTCTCCTGCCCGCTTTCCCTCAACCTAAACGCAAAGATTCTGCGAACGCGAACCGGGGGAATTCGGGTAGATCTCGTGGGGGTTACATGCTTGTGACGCGTTACACACCGTGATCAATTTGCCCCTTATTTACTGGTCATAACGGTGCATAACAGTCACTTCTTGCGCGTCGGCGCGCGCCCGCGTGATAACACATGGAATGCCCGCACGTAACCCCACCCGACGATGCAATTTTGAATTTCCCTCGGTAAATTCAATTCGCATGACTGCCGCACAAGCAGACCTGCAAATCGACCGGCCGACGGTCGCGGACGGAGCCGCACTGTGGCGGATCGCCCGCGACTCCGAGGTCCTCGACCTGAACTCGTCGTACAGCTATCTGCTGTGGTGTCGCGACTTCGCCGCCACATCGGCGGTGGCACGGAACGAGCGCGGGGAGCCGATCGGATTCGTCACCGGGTACGTCCGCCCGGACCGGCCCGGCACCCTCCTCGTCTGGCAGGTGGCCGTGGACTCGGCGTACCGCGGGCGCGGGCTCGCCGCCGCCCTGCTCGACGGACTGACCGCGCGGCTCGCCGCCGAGCGCGGGCTGACCACCGTCGAGACCACCATCACGCCGGGCAACACCGCCTCCGAGCGGCTGTTCACCGCGTTCGCCGAACGCCGTGGCGCCCGCCTGGAGCGCGAGGTGCTGTTCGACACCAGCCTGTTCCCCGACGGGCCGCACGACCCCGAGGTCCTGTACCGCATCGGCCCCCTCTCCCCCGATCCGGCCGCCCTCTCCGCCTGACCCCCCACGCACCCGAGGAGCAATTCGTCGTGACCATCACCCAGCCCGACCTCAGCGTCTTCGAGACCCTCGAATCCGAGGTGCGCAGCTATTGCCGCGGCTGGCCCACCGTCTTCGACCGCGCGCAGGGCAGCCGCCTGTACGACGAGGACGGCCACGCGTACCTGGACTTCTTCGCCGGCGCCGGATCACTGAACTACGGGCACAACAACCCCGTCCTGAAACGGGCGTTGATCGACTACCTGGAGCGCGACGGCATCACGCACGGGCTCGACATGTCGACCGCCGCCAAGCGCGCCTTCCTGCAGACCTTCCAGGACCTGGTGCTGCGCCCGCGCGACCTGCCGTACAAGGTCATGTTCCCGGGGCCGACGGGCACCAACGCCGTGGAGGCCGCGCTCAAGCTGGCCCGGAAGGTCAAGGGACGCGAGGCCATCGTGTCCTTCACCAACGCCTTCCACGGGATGTCTCTGGGCTCCCTCGCCGTCACCGGCAACGCCTTCAAGCGGGCCGGCGCCGGTATCCCGCTGGTGCACGGCACGCCGATGCCGTTCGACAACTACTTCGACGGCACCGTCGAGGACTTCCTGTGGTTCGAGCGGCTGCTGGAGGACCAGGGCTCCGGCCTCAACAAGCCGGCCGCCGTGATCGTGGAGACCGTGCAGGGCGAGGGCGGCATCAACGTCGCCCGCCGGGAGTGGCTGCAGGCGCTCGCCGCGCTGTGCGAGCGGCAGGACATGCTGCTCATCGTCGACGACATCCAGATGGGCTGCGGCCGGACGGGGGCCTTCTTCTCGTTCGAGGAGGCGGGCATCACGCCCGACATCGTCACCGTCTCCAAGTCCATCAGCGGCTACGGCCTCCCCATGTCCCTGTGCCTGTTCAAGCCGGAGCTGGACATCTGGGAGCCGGGCGAGCACAACGGCACCTTCCGCGGCAACAACCCGGCCTTCGTCACGGCGACCGCCGCCCTGGAGCAGTACTGGGCGGACGGTTCCGCGATGGAGAAGCAGACCCGCCGGCACGGCGAGCAGGTCGAGCAGGGGCTCATCTCCCTCACCGAGGAGAACCTGGCCGACGTGAAGGAGTACCGCGGGCGCGGACTGGTGTGGGGCCTGGAGTTCCACGACAAGGGCCGCGCGGGCCGGGTGGCGCACCGGGCCTTCGAACTCGGGCTGCTCATCGAGACGTCGGGTCCCGAGAGCGAGGTCGTGAAGCTGCTTCCGGCGCTCACGATCACCCCCGAGGAACTGGACGAGGGGCTGAGCATCCTCGCCCGCGCCGTACGGGAAACCGTCTGAACCCCCACTGAATCACCGACTGAACCACCGTCTACATAGGAGGCATCGCAGCACCGTGATCGTCCGCTCGTTCAAGGACATCGAAGGCACCGACCGGCATGTGAAGGCCGCGTCCGGCACCTGGGAGAGCAAACGCATCGTGCTCGCCAAGGAGCGGGTCGGCTTCTCGCTGCACGAGACGATCCTGTACGCGGGTACGGAGACGTCGATGTGGTACGCGAACCACATCGAGGCCGTCGTCTGCGTCGAGGGCGAGGCCGAGCTGACCGACCACGAGAGCGGGCAGACGCACTCGATCACGCCGGGGACCATGTACCTCCTGGACGGTCACGAGCGGCACACACTGCGGGTCAAGGAGGACTTCCGCTGCATCTGTGTGTTCAACCCGCCCGTGACCGGCCGGGAGGACCACGACGAGAACGGCGTCTACCCGCTGCTCACCGAACCCGAGGAGGTGTGACCGCATGACCACCATGACCACCGTCACCGATCTCTACCCCAGCCGCGGCGCCACCGAGGTGTCGATCCCCCGCAAGGACCCGGTCGTCTGGTCGGCGCCCGGCGCTCCGGGACCGATCGCCACCGGCGAGCTGGAGGCGTTCGAACGCGACGGCTTCCTCGCCGTCGACCAGATCATCCGTCCCGACGAAGTCCCCGTCTACCAGCGCGAGTTGGAGCGGATCGTCACCGACCCGGAGATCCGCGCGGACGAACGCTCGATCATCGAGCCGAAGTCCAAGGAGATCCGCTCGGTCTTCGAGGTGCACAAGATCAGCGAGGTGTTCGCGAACCTGGTGCGCGACGAGCGGATCGTCGGCCGGGCCCGGCAGATCCTCGGCTCGGACGTGTACGTCCACCAGTCGCGGATCAACGTCAAGCCCGGTTTCGGGGCCAGCGGCTTCTACTGGCACTCCGACTTCGAGACCTGGCACGCCGAGGACGGTCTGCCGAACATGCGGACGGTGTCCGTCTCGATCGCGCTGACCGAGAACTACGACACCAACGGCGGCCTCATGATCATGCCGGGGTCCCACCGCACCTTCCTCGGGTGCGCGGGTGCCACCCCGAAGGACAACTACAAGCAGTCGCTGCAGATGCAGGACGCGGGCACGCCGTCGGACGAGGCGCTCACCGCGATGGCCTCGGAGTACGGCATCAAGTTGTTCACCGGCAAGGCCGGTTCGGCGACCTGGTTCGACTGCAACGCCATGCACGGCTCCGGCGACAACATCACGCCGTTCCCGCGCAGCAACGTGTTCATCGTGTTCAACAGCGTGGAGAACCAGGCCGTGGAGCCGTTCGCGGCGCCCGTCCGGCGGCCGGAGTTCATCGGCGCGAGGGACTTCACCCCGGTGAAGTGACGCCTGTGGGTTGATCCTTCATGGGTTGATCACCACGGGTTGATCCTCACAGCCACGACAGCGACGCGGCCCGCTCCAGTACGTTCCGTACGGCGGCCGCGTCGCCCGTCGTTTCCCGGGGCACGGTGTCCGGCGCGCACCGGCCGCCGACCAGCAGGCAGAAGTCCACGGCGTCCAGGGTGAGTTCGGCCGCCACCGGGTCGCTCTGCGAACCCAGGACCCACTCCTCGCCGCCCCTGACCGCGAACAGCACGGGCGGCGCCCCGGCCCCGAGGACCGTGCCGAGAACGCGGACGGCCAGCCTGACCAGCTGCCCCAGGTACTCCCCCGGAGGCGGCGGCACGGCCAGGCCCAGCGCGCGGCCGATGTCGTCGGTGTGGATCCACGCCTCGAAGGCCCGCGCCAGGAAGTGCTCGGTGACGGGCAGCCGGATGCCCATCAACAGCGTGGTCCCGGCGGCGAGTTCGGGGTCCCGGGCGTGCGGGGTTTCGAGCAGCGCGGCCGCCTGCGCGGACCAGTCGGCGACGGTCTCCCCGGGCCTACGGCCGTACTCGTGGGCGATCACCTCCGCGGTGCGCCGCTCCCAGGCCTCCGTCCAGTCGGCGCCCTCGTCGATCCGCGCGCCCGGCACCCGGGCGTCGATCCCGAGCCGCAGGGCCAGATGCTCGTCGGCGGCGAGCAGATGGGCGACGGTGGCGTGCACGTCCCAGTCGTGGACGACCGGGGTGGACCAGCGCCCCGCCATCTCGGGCAGCAGCGCCCCGAGCCCCGCGACGGCGGCCGCGTAGGGGGCGGCGTGCCGGGCCACGCGGGGTGGTGCGGGGCGGGCCCGGAGGGCGCCGGTGAGAAGGGTGCCGAGGGCGGACGGCGGCTCGTCGAGCGGCGGGCCGTCCAGCAGGCGTACCGTCGCGCGCAACCGTTCCGCCTCGGCGGCGCAGTCCTCGCACACGGCGAGGTGGAGCGGGACCGCGCGCTCCTCGGCCGGTCCCAGGGCGCCGAAGGCCCAAGCGGCCAGCAGATGGCGTACGTCGTCGTGATCGGTCACCGCCCGCCCCCTTCCCCGTCTTCCCCTGCCGCCATCATGCGCCCTCTTCCCACGCCGGGTCGGGTGGCTCGGGTGGGTCGGCCAAAGTCTCCGCCAGGGTGCGCAGCGCGGTGCGCAGCCGGGTCTTCGCGGTGCCCTCGGGGATGCCGAGCTCGACGGCGGCCTGCCGGTAGGTGCGGCCCGCGAAGTAGGCGAGGTGCACCACCTCCCTTTGTGGCTGCGGGAGTTCGGCGAGGGCGGTGTGCAGCAGGAGGGAGCGCTCCCGGTCGACGACCGCCTCGGCGGGGCCGGGAGAGGTGTCCGGGATGCCGTGCAGGGCCAGGTCGTCGGCGCGGACGTCCTTGCGGTGGCGGGCCTCGCCGCGCACCCAGTCCACGGCCCGCCGGTGCGCCAGCAACGACAGCCAGGTGCGCAGGCTGCCCCGGCGCGGCTCGAAGGCGTACGGCCTGCTCCACAGCTGCGCGAAGACCTCCTGCGCCACGTCCTCGGCGGCGGCCGGGCTGCGGGTCACGCGCATCGCGACCGCCCGCACCAGCCCGCCGTACGCCCCGTACGCCTCGGCCAGCGCGGACTCGTCGCCGTACACCAGCCGCCGGTGCAGCTCCGCGTCTGCGGGTCGCTGCGCGGACGTCGTCCCGTCCGTGGACTCCACGGCACCACCACCCCTTGGTGCCCCTTCCTAGCGTCCCGGGCGGCGCGGCGCCAGCGGTTCAGGGAGACAGGGCGTCCAGCAGCCGGTCGACATCCGCGGCCGTGTTGTACAGGTGGAAGGAGGCGCGCAGGCTGCCGGCGCGGTTGGACACCTCGATGCCCGCCGCGCTCAACCCGGGCTGGCGGCCGCCGAGTCGGGGCACGGACACGATCGGCGAGCCGGGGGCGGGCAGGGGTGTGTGGCCGAGGGCGGCGAGTCCGGTGCGGAAGCGGTCGGCGAGGGCGAGGTCGTGGGCACGCACCGTGTCCACGCCGAGCTCCTCCAGGAGTTCGAGGGAGTGGCGGGTTCCGGTGTAGGTGAACAGGGCGGGGCTGACGTCGAACCGCCGGGCGGAGTGGGCCAGTTCGGTGACGGGGCCGTAGCAGCTGTCCCAGGGGATCTCGCCCGCGACCCAGCCGGCGAGCACCGGCCTCAGGTCGCCGAAGTCCTCCGGCACGGCGAGGAAGGCCGCGCCGTGCGGGCCGAGCAGCCACTTGAAGGTGGTGGAGACGGTGTAGTCGTACGACCGCGCGTCCACCGGGAGCCAGCCCGCGGCCTGCGAGAAGTCGACGTAGGTGCGGGCTCCGTGGTCCCGGGCCGCTTCCCGCAGGGCGGGCAGGTCGGCGATCCGGCCGTCGGCGGACTGGGCGGCGCTGACGGCGACGAGGGCGGTGCCGGGGCGGACGGAGTCGGCGAGCCGCTCCAGCGGCACGATGCGTACCTTGAGGTCGCCACGGGTGTGGAAGGGGTTCACGACGGAGGTGAAGTCGTCCTCGGCGGTGAGGACTTCGGCGCCCGGCGGCAGCGAGGCGGCGACCAGGCCCGAGAAGGTGGACACGGACGGTCCCGCCGCGACCCGGGTCACCGGGACCCCCGCGAGCCTGGCGAAGGCGGCGCGGGACCTCTCCACGTCCTGGAACAGCGGGTCCAGCGGCCTGCCCTCGGCCCGGATCAGCGCGGCCTCCTGGAGGGCGGCCACGGTACGGGCGGGGAGCAGGCCGCTGCTCGCGGTGTTGAGGAAGGTGTTCTTCGGGGCGAACTCGGCGCGGACGAGGCTCTCGAAGGTCTCCATGGCTCCACTGTGGGGCCGGAAGACCTCTCGGTCCATTGCGATTTTCTACGTGGTTCAGCCAAGGAACGCTTATACGTCCGCGCCGACCTGTGTGTTTGTCAGCCCTGCTGGGGTACGGCGCACCCGTCCGGACCGCAGGCCTCCGCGCCGGTGTCACCCTGGTCGATCAGCTGCAGCGGGGACCGGTTGCCCCAGGCCTGGGTGAGGGCCTGGGTGAAGACCTCGGCGGGCTGGGCGCCGGAGACCCCGTACTTGCGGTCCAGCACGAAGAAGGGGACGCCGTTCGCACCGAGCTCGGCGGCCTCGCGCTCGTCGGCGCGGACCTCGCCGGCGTAGGCGGTGGGGTCGGCGAGGACCGTGCGGACCTCGTCGGCGTCCAGGCCGGCCTCCACGGCGAGCTCCACGAGGCGCTCGTCGCCCTCGGTGAACAGGGACCGTTCCTCGGCGAAGTTGGCCCGGTAGAGGATCTGGATCAGCTCGTCCTGCCTGCCGTGCTCCTTGGCGAGGTGCAGGAGGCGATGCAGGTCGAAGGTGTTGCCGTGGTCGCGGTCACGGGTCCGGTAGGCGAGCCCCTCGGCGGCGGCCTGGGCCCCGAGGTTCTCCTCGCCGGCCTGCGCCTGGGCCTCGCTCATGCCGTACTTCTTGCTCAGCATCGCGAGGACGGGCTGGACGTCGCCCTTGTCCCGCCCGGGATCCAGCTCGAACGACCGGTGCACCACCTCGACGCCGTCACGGTGCGGGAAGGCCTCCAGCGCCTTCTCGAAGCGGGCCTTGCCCACGTAGCACCAGGGGCAGGCGATGTCGCTCCAGATCTCGACGCGCATGTGTACGGCTCTCTCCAGGTCGGACGGCTGCGGAGACTCCCTCCGCTCAATGGGTGAACATTCAAGCAGCGAGTCTCATTCCCCAGGTGCCCGCGCCCGCTCAGCGGCGCGGGGCCATATCGATGTGCGGCTCTGCCGGATGGTGCGGTCGGCCCCCGCCACCCGCAGCCGTCCGACAACCGAACCCGGTACCCCGGGTGGCGCCCGGCTCAGGCCGAGCGCAGCGCTCAGCTGCCGTCGCGCAGGTCGGCCGGCCAGTCGGGCCGGAACTCGATGTGGTCGTACGTCACCACACAGCCCTCCCCCATCGGGGACTGGGCCATGAAGCCGACCAGGGCCGCGCCGGTCTCCTTCTCGTCGCCCAGGGTGAAGAGGCGGACGAAGGTCCAGCGCTTGCCGTCGCGGGAGGCGTGGAAGGCGAAGGCGCGGCCGGTGCGGCTGACCCGCAGCCACACCGAGGTGCCGTCCACGGTGAAGGAGTTGCAGTCGTCGGAGTGTCCCCGGGTGACGACCGTGCAGACGGTGGGCACGGCCGGCGAGTTCTCCAGGCAGAGCTTGGCCCAGGCCCGCTCGCCGACATGGACGTACAGCACACCCGCGTCGAACGATCCGTTGAAGCCCACGGTGACCCTGGCTATCAGCTGGAAGTCGCCCTCGGGGGCACCGAGCAGCCGCGGCGCGTCGGCGGCGGGGTCCAGGGACTCCCCGGTGGGCGGCACGAAGCGGTCCTGCCGGGGCCCCGCCCAGCCGGAGAGTATGCCGTCCTCGTACGCCCAGTGTCCGTCGGGGCCGTAGGTGCGGAGAGGGAAAGGGAGTTGGGGGAGTTCGACGTCCATCGTCAGAGTTTTCCAGTTCCCTCTCCGCGGGTGACCCTCGGGTCCTAGCGTTCGAGAGTGTTGTTGAAACGGCGGGGCAGACCCAGCGGGTTGTCGTCCCTCAGCTCCGGCGGCAGCAGGGCCTCCGGCGCGTTCTGGTACGCCACCGGCCGCAGCCAGCGCTCGATCGCCGTGCCGCCCACCGACGTCGACGTGGACGTCGTCGCCGGGTAGGGGCCGCCGTGGTGCTGGGCCGGGGCCACGGCGACACCGGTCGGCCAGCCGTTCACCAGCACCCGTCCGGCCAGCGGCGTCAGCTCCGCGAGGATCTCCGCGCCGCGCCCCTGGCCGGCCGCCTCCCCCTCGGACAGGTGGACCGTCGCCGTGAGGTTGCCGGGCAGCCGGGACAGCACCGTGCGCGCCTGCTCGTCGTCGTCGTAGCGGACCACCACGGTCACCGGACCGAAGCACTCCTCCAGGAGCAGGTCGTACGCGCCCTCGGTGGCCAGCTTCTCGGCGGCCACCGTGAGGAAGCCCGGGCTGACGGTGTGCTCGCCGCCCGCGCCGGGCGTGACCGGCGACTCGACCTCGGGCAGCTCCGCGCGCTCGGCGACACCGGCGACGAAGTTGTCCCGCATGCGGTGGTCGAGGAGGACGCCCGCGTCGGTGTCGCTGACGGCGTCGGTCAGGGACTTCACCAGACCGTCGCCCGCCGCGCCGGACGGCACGAGGACCAGCCCGGGCTTCACGCAGAACTGGCCGACGCCGAGGGTCATGGAGCCCGCGAGCCCGGCGCCGATGGCCTCCGCGCGCTCGGCCGCGGCCTCCTCGGTGATCACGACGGGGTTCAGGGAGCCCAGCTCGCCGTGGAACGGGATCGGCACCGGACGCGCGGCCGCCGCGTCGAACAGGGCGCGGCCGCCCTTCACAGAACCGGTGAAGCCCGCGGCGGCGACCAGCGGGTGCTTGATCAGCTCGATGCCGGCCTCGAAGCCGTGCACGAGACCGAGCACGCCCGCCGGGATGCCGTGCTCGTCGGCGGCCCGGCGCAGCACGGACGCGACCAGCTCGGACAGGCCCGGGTGGTCGGGGTGGGCCTTGACGACGACCGGGTTGCCGGCCGCCAGCGCGCTCGCGGTGTCGCCGCCGGCGACCGAGAAGGCGAAGGGGAAGTTGGAGGCCGAGTACACGGCGACCACACCGAGCGGCACCTTGTAGCGGCGCAGGTCCGGGATCGGCGGGGTCGCGGTGTCGTCGGGGTGGTTGATCACCACGCCGAGGAACTCGCCCTCGTCGACGATGTCCGCGAAGGCCCGCAGCTGGTAGCAGGTGCGGGCGAGCTCGCCGGTCAGCCGGACCGGACCGAGCGCGGTCTCGGCGTCCGCGGCCTCGACGAGGTGCTCCTTGGACTCTTCGAGCTTGGTGGCCGCGGTGCGCAGGAAGGCCGCGCGGACGCTGCGGTCGGCGAGGGAAGCGCGCGTCTCGTGCGCGGCGCGGACGGCGGCGTCCACCTCCTGGGCTGTGGCCTCCACCGCAACCTGTTCGCGCTGCTTCCCGGTTCGGGGGTCGACACTCCAGACTGGTGCTGCTGCCACCGCGGGTCCCTCCACGTGTATCCGGGTCATTCACCAGGAACGTTCGATATACTGAACGCTGTCTCTGATGGTGAATATGCTGTTGGAGACTATAACTCTGGTTCTCGTCCAACAAAGGGGTCAAGGGCGATGTCGGCAGGCGAGACGGGCGGCGGGTCACAGGTCAAGTCCGCGGTACGGACGGTTGAACTGCTCGAATACTTCGCCGGGCGCCCCGGCATGCATTCCCTGGCCGCCGTGCAGGAGGCCGTCGGGTACCCCAAGTCCAGCCTCTACATGCTGCTGCGCACGCTGGTAGAGCTGGGCTGGGTGGAGACCGACGCGACGGGCACGCGGTACGGCATCGGGGTGCGGGCGCTGCTCGTCGGCACCTCGTACATCGACGGCGACGAGGTGGTCGCGGCGGCCCGCCCGACCCTGGACCGGCTCTCCGACGACACGACCGAGACCATCCACCTGGCCCGTCTGGACGGCACGAACGTCGTCTACCTGGCCACCCGGCAGTCGCAGCACTACCTGCGGCCCTTCACCCGGGTCGGCCGCCGCCTCCCGGCGCACTCCACCTCCCTCGGCAAGGCGCTGCTGAGCACCTACTCCGACGAGCAGGTCCGCAAGATGCTGCCGGAGACCCTGCCCGCGCTCACCGAACACACCATCACCGACCGCGAGAAGCTCATCGAGGAGCTGCACCAGATCCGGGAGCAGGGCTTCTCCGTGGACCGCGAGGAGAACACGCTGGGGCTGCGCTGCTTCGGCGTCGCGATCCCGTACCGCACGCCCGCGCGGGACGCGATCAGCTGCTCGGTGCCGGTGGCACGGCTGACCCCGGCGCACGAACAGCTGGTGAAGGACGCGCTGTTCGACGCGCGGGACCGGCTGACACTGGCCACCCGTAGGCTCTGAGGCATGCAGATCGTTCTCCGCGAAGTCCATGACAGCGATCTGCCGGTCTTCTTCCGGCAGATGAACGACCCCGAGGCCCTGCACATGGCGGCCTTCACCCCGAAGGACCCGGCCGACCGGGACGCCTTCGACGCCCACTGGAAACGGATCCGCGCCTCCGACGCCGTGCACCGCACGGTCCTGGCGGACGGGGACGTGGTGGGCAGCGCGTCGGTGTACGGCGAGCCGGGCGAGCGCGAGGTGACGTACTGGATCGACCGCGCCTACTGGGGGCGCGGCATCGCCACCGCGGCCCTGCGGGAGCTGGCCGCCCAGGTGCCCGAGCGCCCCCTGTACGCCCGGGCGGCCGCCGACAACACCGGCTCCCTGCGCGTCCTGGAGAAGTGCGGTTTCCGGGTGACCGCCCAGGCGTCCGGGTACGCCAACGCGCGCGGGGCGGAGATCGACGAGGTCGTGCTCACGCTGGACGCGTGAGACCGTCGTAGATGAGCGTCCGATGAGAAAAGCGGACGGATGGGAACGACTCGCCGCCGCCTGATCGTCTTCTGTGTGGGATGAACAAGACGATCAGGCGCGCATCGGTCTTCGCGCTGCTCCTGGTGTTCGCTCTGCTGATCCGAGCGACCTGGGTGCAGTTGTACGACGGCCAGGCACTCGCGGACGACAACGACAACCGGCGGAACGCGATCGGGACGTACTCCTCGCCGATCGGGAACATCATCGTGGCCGGAAAGGCCGTGACGGGTTCCGCGAGGACGACGGACAGCGACCTCGCGTACAAGCGGACGTACACGAACGGCAAGCTGTACGCGGCGGTGACGGGTTACGCCTCGCAGGCCTACGCCCCGACCCAGCTGGAGGGCATCTACGCCGACCTCCTCAACGGCACGGACAGCCGGCTGAAGACCGTCATGGACACGATCACCAACCAGCGGGCCGAGCCCGGTGATGTGATCACCACGATCGACCCCGCCGTGCAGAAGGCCGCCTACGACGCGCTCGGCGACAAGAAGGGCGCGGCCGTCGCGATCGACCCGACGACCGGCAAGATCCTGGCGGTCGTGTCGACGCCCTCGTACGACCCGTCCTCGCTGACGGACGCCAACACCGCGGGCAAGGCATGGAAGCAGCTCACCGCGGACTCCGACAAGCCGCTCACCAACCGTGCGCTGCGCCAGCCGCTGCCGCCCGGCTCGACGTTCAAGCTGGTGGTGGCCGCGGCCGCGCTGGAGGACGGTCTGTACTCCTCGGTGGACGAGAAGACCGTCAGCCCGGACCCGTACACCCTGCCGGGCACGGTGACCCCGCTGGGGAACGAAAGCGCCTCGGCGCCCTGCGAGAACGCCTCGATCCGGGTCGCGCTCGAGTACTCCTGCAACACCGTCTTCGCGAAGATGGCCGTCGACCTCGGCCAGGACAAGGTGCGGGCGATGGCCGAGAAGTTCGGCTTCAACGACGCCACGCAGGACGTCCCGGTGCGGGCCTACGAGAGCGTCTACCCCTCCGACATGGACAAGTCCTCCACGGCGCTGACCGGCATCGGCCAGTACGACGTCACGGCCACCCCGCTCCAAATGGCCATGGTCTCCGCGGCCATAGCCAACGGCGGCAAGCTGGTCTCACCGCACATGGTGTCGACCATCACCAACCACGGCGGCGACGTCCTGAAGAACTACGACGACGAGGCGACCACGCGGCAGATCGTCAGCTCCGGCACGGCGGAGCAGCTCCAGTCGGCGATGCAGTCGGTGATCCAGGACGGCACCGGCACCAACGCCCGGATCGACGGCGTCACGGTGGGCGGCAAGACGGGCACCGCCCAGCACGGCGAGAACAACAGCAAGACGCCGTACGCCTGGTTCACGTCCTACGGAAAGGCCGACGGCAAGGAGGTCGCCGTGGCGGTGGTCGTGGAGCAGTCGAACGCGGCCCGCTCGGAGGTGAGCGGCAACGGTCTGGCCGCCCCCGTGGCCAAGGCCATGATGGAGGCGGCCCTGAGGAACTGAGTCCTCCCGGTGGCTACTTGGCGCCGAGCACCTGCTCGATCGGGTCGATCGCGAAGTACACGAGGAACAGCGCCGAGGCCGCCCACAGCAGCCAGTGGATCTCCTTGGCCTTGCCCAGCACCACCTTGATCACGACGTATGCCAGGAACCCGGCCCCGATGCCGTTGGTGATCGAGTAGGTGAACGGCATCACGGCGATGGTCAGGAACGCCGGGATCGCGATGTCGTAGCGGTCCCAGTCGATGTGCTTGACCTGCGTCATCATCAGGAAGCCCACGGCGACCAGGGCGGGGGCGGCGGCCTGGAGCGGGACGATGGTCAGCAGCGGGGTCAGGAACAGGGCCAGGCCGAACATGCCGCCGGTGATCAGGTTGGAGAACCCGGTGCGTGAGCCCTCGCCGACGCCGGCCGCCGACTCGATGTACGACGTGGCGGAGGACGCCGACGCGGCGCCACCGGCCACCGCCGCGACCCCGTCAATCAGCAGGACCCGGCCGAGGTTGGGCACCTTGCCCTCCTCGTCCAGCAGCCCGGCCTCCGCGCTGATGCCGACGACCGTCCCCATCGTGTCGAAGAAGTCGGACAGGATCAGCGTGAAGATCAGCAGGACGACCGTGACGATCCCGACGCCGGTCGCACTGAAGGAGCCGAACAGGCTGAAGTGACCGATCAGCCCGAAGTCGGGGGTGTCGACGATCTTGTCCGGCCACGCGGGCGTGGTCAGCCCCCAGGTCTTGATGTCGGCGATCGAGTTGATGATCATCGCGAGGACCGTCATGGTCACGATGCTGATCAGGATCGCGCCCTTGACCTTGCGGGCGAGCAGACCGATCGTCAGCAGCACCCCGAGACAGAACACGAGGATCGGCCAGCCGGTGAGCGCGCCGGTGCCGCCGAGCTGGACCGGGACGGTGGTGTTGGCCGCGTCGGGGATACGGCTCACGAACCCGGCGTCCACGAAGCCGATGAACGCGATGAACAGCCCGATGCCGACGCTGATCGCCTGCTTGAGCGCCTGTGGGATGGCGTGCATGACGGCCTCGCGCAGGCCGGTCAGCACCAACACGCAGATGAGCAGGCCCTCCAGGACGACCAGGCCCATGGCGTCGTCCCAGCTCATCAGCGGGGCGATCTGGAAGGCGACGACCGCGTTCAGGCCGAGCCCGGCGGCGAGTGCGAGCGGCAGGTTCCCGCCCACGCCCATGATGATCGTCATCACCGCGGCCACGAGAGCCGTCGCGGTGGTCAGCTGGACCGCATCCAACTGGTGCCCGAACTTGTCCTTCGCGCTGCCGAGGATGATGGGATTCAGGACAAGGATGTAGGCCATCGTGAAGAACGTGGCGAAGCCGCCGCGTATCTCACGGGCGAAGGTGGATCCCCTCTCGGAGATCCGGAAGTACCGGTCGACGGACATGGTCGCTGCTCCTGGGTGCCTGAATGATCGGTGTGCGGATGCTGGCTGGATTGTTCCTGCGGTGAACGCGCTTCAGGTTTTCTCCGTGTTACGGATTCGGGGGTCGCCCCGTCAGACCCTGTTCGAAGACCCGTACGGGAACACGTAATCGATCGCTGCTACGCTTCCGCATCTCCGGCCGGCCACCCCCGGATGATCACATGTCATTCACATGACACACAAAGGAGAGGGAGCCCGTGGGCACAGTCGTCGACGACGCCGCCTCCGTGGAGTTCCACGCCTTCTTCGAACGCCACTATGCCGAACTGTCCCGCCTCGCCCATCTGCTGACCGGCGAGCCGGACGCCGCCGACGACCTCGCGGCGGACGCGCTGCTGGCGCTGTGGCACCGCTGGGACCGGGTGCGCGCGGCCGAACACCCGGCGGCGTACGCGCGCGGAGTGGTCGCCAACCTGGCCCGCACCCGTATCCGCAGCGCGGTCCGGGAGCGCCGGCGCGTCGCCCTGTTCTGGTCCCAGCGCGAGGAGAAGGTCGAGAACCCGGACGTGGCGGGCGTGGTCGACGTCCAGGAGGCGCTGCGCAGGCTGCCGTTCCGCAAGCGGGCGTGCGTGGTGCTTCGGCACGCGTTCGATCTCTCCGAGAAGGAGACCGCGCTGGCCCTGGGAGTGTCGGTCGGTACGGTGAAGAGCCAGACCTCCAAGGGGATGGCCGAGTTGCAGCGGCTGCTGGGCCCCCAGAACGCTCCGCTGAAGGTGCGTGCCACGATGGCGCGTACCGGTGACGCCGGAGGAAGGGACCGATGACCATGCAGCGGGACGTGCACGGCGCCCTGCGCGCCCGGCTGCGGGACGCGGCCGAGTCGCACGAGCCGAACCGTGAGCGCATCCTCGCCCGGGTCGAGCGCGGCACGGCGGAGCAGAGCCGCCCCGACCACCGGGCGACCCGGCCGCCGGTCTACGGCTGGGTGCGGGTGGTGAGCGCCACGGCCGCGGTCGCCTGCGTGCTGGGCCTCGGCGGGTACGCGGTGGCGTCCGCGGTGAAGGACGAGCCGCCCGCGCAGAAGTCGGTCGCCGCCACGGGGACGCCCACCCCCTCCCCCGACGCGACCAGCCGCCCGCCCGCCCCGCCGGCCACTCCGGCGCGGAACACCACCTCCACCCACCGGGCCGACAAGCCGAGCGGTACGCCTTCGGGCACGCCGAGCACCTCCACCGAGGTGCCCGCGTCCGGCGCCGAGGACGGCCCGCTGTGGTCGGACGGCTCGGTGGACACGCACAGCAACGAGTTCTGGGCACAGAGCAATGTGACCCTCAAGACCTCCGAGGAACTGACCTCGCTCACCGTCGAATTGCGGATCGCACAGACCGGCAGGGTCACCGACACCGGCGCCTGGCGCTCGCTGCCCGAGGACGACTTCACGCTGACGGTCGCCGAGCGGGACAAGTTCCTCGTCTACACCTGGGTGCTCAAGGACGGCCGTACGGTCCCGAAGGGCGAGTGGGTGTTCGCCGGGCAGTACAACCATGAGCGCGGTGGCCGGAACGCGAAGAACGACGTCTACACCGCGACGGCGACGGCCAGGTCCGGGGACCTCGCCGTGAAGGGTGGCTTCGCGGCGTAGGACGACGGGGCCGCGGGCGAAGAGGGCTCGTAGCCCCTTGCCGGAGGCTGTTCGGAAGGTTGCCCAAAAAAATCTCGGCGGTGCGGCAACCCTTTGGTCGGCGGCGGCAACTTCATGGGTGCACGGTCCGACTCCGACTCCCACACAGCCCAACGAGCGCTCCCTCACCACGAGTTCTCCCCTGGGGAACAACCATTCGGTCAGCTTGGACGTCCCTAGTAGTGCCTGGATGAGGAGTACGACTCCACAGACCTGCCGGCCTGAGCCCCCCTCGGCCCGGCAGCTGCCGGCTGGAGCCCCCCTCGGGCCGGCACGAGGAACGCCCCGCCTGTGACGACAGGCGGGGCGTTTCCCCGTTCGGCCGCCCAGCCGAAAACAACCGAAACTTTCGTTGCCTCTCATCGCGCACTCACCGATTGACGTGCTGTTTCCCACTCGTAGCACTCCGAAGGCGCACACAGCCCTCGACAGAAACCCCCACACCCCCACACCCACGGGAGCGACATGCGCCCACGTATCCTCCTCGTCGCCTGTCTCTCGCTACTGCTGGCCCTTCTCACCGCACCGCACGGTTCCGCCCACTCAGGAGCACCACCCGTGACCCACCCCAGGTACGCCGGCTATCTCTTCGCCTACTTCACCGGCGAGGGCACCGCCGACGGCGAGCAGATCCGCTACGCACTCAGCCGCGGCAACGACCCCCTGCACTGGCGCGAGCTGAACCAGGGCAAGCCGGTCCTGACGTCGACGACCGGCGAGAAGGGCCTGCGCGACCCCTTCGTGATCCGCTCCCCCAAGGGCGACAGGTTCTATCTGATCGCCACCGACCTGCGCATGTACAAGAACAGCAGCGGCAGTTGGGACGACGTCCAGCGGCACGGCAGCAAGTCGATCATGATCTGGGAGTCCACCGACCTGGTCCACTGGACCGACCAGCGGCTGGTGAAGGTGGCCCCCGACAACGCGGGCAACACCTGGGCGCCGGAGGCCTACTGGGACGACAGTCTCGGGGAGTACGTCGACCCCGGGCATACCGGCTCGACGTACAACAAGATGCTGCCTTCAGCGAGCCGAAGGTCTGGGACGACCCCGGCTACTCGGTGATCGACTCGACGGTCGTGAAGTACAAGGACACCTACTACCGCTACACCAAGGACGAGCGGGACCCCGGCTCCAGCTCGCCCTGCGCCAAGTTCATCACCGGCGAGAAGTCGACGAGCCTGACCGCCACCCGGTACGACCTGGTCGCGGACTGCATCGGCAGCGGGGCGATGGACCGCGGCGAGGGGCCGACGGTGTTCAGGTCGAACACCGAGAAGAAGTGGTACCTGTTCATCGACGAGTACGGCGGCCGCGGATACGTCCCCTTCGAGACCACCGACCTCGACTCGGGCAAGTGGACCCCGTCCACGAACTACCAGCTGCCCGCGAGCCCCCGCCACGGCACGGTGCTTCCGGTGACGCAGAAGGAGTACGACCGGCTGCTGGCCGCGTATCCGTCTGCTCCCACCTCGATGGTGGACGCGACGGCCAAGGGTCAGAAGGGGTACGCGATCGTCTCGGAGGACTCGTCGAAGGTGGTGCTGCCGGTGCAGACCGACACCGACCTCTCGCACCTCGCTCCGAAGATCGCCGTGGGCGAGGGCGCGAGCGTCAGCCCCAGGTCCGGTACCCGGCGCGACTTCCGCAGGCCGCAGACATACACGGTGACGGCCGCCGACGGCACTGCCCGCGGCTGGACGATCGAGGCCGTGCGGACCGGCAGCCCCGTCCTCCCCGGCCTCAACGCCGACCCCGACGTGCACTATCTGAACGGCGAGTACTGGATCTACCCGACGACCGACGGCTTCAACGGCTGGAGCGGGACCCGGTTCACGGCGTACTCGTCGAAGGACCTGGTCCACTGGAAGGACCACGGGGTGATCCTCGACCTCGGCGCGGACGTCTCCTGGGCGGAGAAGTACGCCTGGGCGCCGGCGATCGCCGAGCGGGACGGGAAGTACTACTTCTACTTCTGCGCCGAGCAGCAGATCGGTGTGGCGGTGGCGGACTCCCCCGCGGGCCCCTTCAAGGACGCGCTCGGCAAGCCCCTGGTGGCGAAGGGCGGTGCACTGCGGGGCCAGATGATCGACCCGGCCGTCTTCACGGACGACGACGGGACGTCGTACCTCTACTGGGGCAACGGGCACGGGTACGTCGTGCCGCTGAACGACGACATGACCTCGTACGACCCGGCGAAGATCAAGGACATCACCCCGGACGACTTCCGCGAGGGGTCCTTCGTGATCAAGCGGCACGGCACGTACTACTTCATGTGGTCCGAGGACGACACCCGCAGCGAGGACTACCACGTCGCCTATGCGACGGGACCGTCCCCGCTCGGCCCGTGGACCAAGAAGGGGACGATCCTGTCCAAGCGTCCCGAGTACGGCATCCTCGCCACCGGTCACCACTCCGTGGTGAACGTCCCCGGCACCGACGACTGGTACATCGTCTATCACCGGTTCGCCCTGAACGGGCCGGGGAGGCCGGGCGGGGACGGCATGCACCGCGAAACCACCGTCGACCGCCTGGAGTTCGCGGCGGACGGCACGATCAAGCCGGTGGTGCCGACCCTCCAGGGGATCCGGCCGGTACGGAACTAGCTCACGAAGTAGGTCGGGTTCGGGAGCTTGTACGTCCGGTCGGCGTAGCCGCCCTCCAGGTCGGAGTACTGGTCGCCGAAGTTGGCGATGATCTCGTACCCGAGGTCCTTCTCGATGTGCGCGCGGGTGCCGGACTTGTACTGCACGGTGGTGCAGGTCCAGGTGCCCGGCGTGGCGCAGGCGCTCAGGTAGGACGGCGGGTTCGCCTTGTCCTTGAGGAACACGTGGTCGGCGTCGAGGTTCACGTCGGCGCCGATCTTCTTCAGGTTCTCGACCGCGGCCGAGCGCTGCGCCTCGCTGAGGCCCGAGTTGTAGAAGACCTCGACGCCCTTCTTCTCGGCGTACTGCACCAGCTCGGGGCTGCCGAAGACGGCCGGGCGGTCGGCCCGGTTCACGTAGTCGGCCCACGTGGTCGAGTTGTACGTGTAGTTGTAGCGCTTCTCGTAGTCGAGGCTGAGCAGCAGCGTGTCGTCGATGTCGAAGACCACGGCGGGCCTCTCACCCTTGTGGTGCGCCTTGCGGACGGCCTGGTCGATGTACTTGCGGGCCGCCTTGTCGAGGGACGCCAGGTCCTTGGCGTACGGGCTGGTGGGCGACGCCTGGTAGACACCGTTCGCGTCGGCGGTGGTGCCGTAGTAGGTGTCGATGTCCTTGACCAGGAGCCCGATGTTGTAGGGCTCGTGCGTGGAGTTCGCCGTGGACTGGTGGGCCGTGGCCGCACCGGCGCCGTACACGGCGACGCCGACGACCGCGCAGGCGGTGGCGACGGCTGCGATACGCAGTGACTTATGCATGACAGAGGTTCTACGCGCGTCACCCCGGTGGGCGCGAGACCCGCCCGGTAAAAAACGGGTCAAGCGCCCTGAGTTCGGGGTTTTCGGAGGCCGCGTCAGTTCATGGTCGCGCCGATGGTGGTGCTGCCGGTCGTCAGGAACGTGGTGGCGGGCAGGGTGCCGCTGGAGCTGCGCGCGTTGTACGCCGTCGAGGCGTCCGTCGACTTGAAGGCGGGGGTGCTGATCCCGCTGTCCCAGTTGTTGCCGGACGAGGTCACCTTGGAGCCCTTGCTGACCGAGCCGCTGCCGTTGCTCACCGCGAGGTTCTTGCCGAGCTTCGCGGAGCTGGTGGCGAAGTAGTAGCCCCACTTGCTGTTGGCGTAGGCGGTGGTGCGGTTGATGACGAGGGCGCCGGTGTTGGAGTTCTCGGTGAACCCGTTGCCGGCGTTGCCCCAGGCGGCGGAGTTGTTGATGACATGCGCGACGACCTCGCCGTCGCCGCCCAGCTTGTAGCCGTTGCCGTCGCCCGCGAAGGCGGAGTCGGACCAGCGGTTGACCCCGTTGCCCATGGACCAGGTGTGCTCGACGGTGACGGGCGAGGAGAAGGACCAGAAGTCGATCCCGTCGTCCGAGTTGTTGTAGAGACGGGCGCCGGTGATGAGGTTGCCTGTGCCGGAGCCGAACTTCACGGCGATGCCGTCGGCGTTCTCGCCGTGGTTCGCGGCGTCGTAGTTGCCGTAGGAGTCGATGTTCTTGACGGTGTTGTTCACGGTCCCGTCGCCGGTGAGCGTGAAGCCGGAGTCCTTGCCGTTGATCGTCTTGATGTTGTTCCACACCGTCCCGGTGCAGGACTGGCAGACGACCGCGCTGTCCGGGGAGTTCTGGAAGGTCATGTTGGAGACGTTCCAGTAGTCGGCGGTCAGCTTGAAGATCCAGTCGCCGGCGGGCAGCGACGAGCCGTCGATCTTCACGGTCTCCGAGCCGTACGCGGTGAGCGTGATCGGCGCGGAGGAGCTGCCGTTGGCCGTGGACTGGAGGGTGGCCGTCGGGTAGTAGGTGCCGCCGCGGACCTGGATGACCGTGCCGGCCGTGGCGTTCTTGATGGCGTTGGACAGGTCGGTCGAGTTGCTGACGACCACGGTCGCGGCCTGGGCCTGGGTGGGGAGGGCGGCGAGGCCGACGCCCAGGGACAGGGCCGACAGCACGGTGAGAGCGGTACGACGAGACATGGTGAGCGGGTCCCTTCGTGTGCGGGTGGGGGGATGGTTCACAGGACGGCGTCGAGCCAGCCGAAGACCTCGTCCTGCATGCGGTCGACGAAGACGTGGCCGAGGTCGGGCCAGCTCTTCAGGTGCAACCGCTCCTCGGCGTGGCGGGAGTGCCAGACGGCGCGCAGCTTGTCGTACGCCACGCGGACGCCGTCGGCGGGGAACAGCGGGTCGAGGCCGCCGTCGAAGAAGAGCATCGGCCTGGGTGCGGCGATGCTCGCCACGTCGGGGAAGTCGAGGAACCGGGGAAGCCCGGGGTGGAGCATGTAGTAACTGGACTGCCCGCGCAGGGTGTTGTTGCCGGGCACCATCATTTCCTTGAGGCCGGTCATCCAGCAGACGGACGCGGTGGCCGCGATGTGGTCGGTCAGCGCGGCCGCCTGCCAGGTGCGGTAGGCGCCCATGGAGAACCCGACGGCGGCGATCCTCCCGGCGTTCACCCTCTTCAGTCCGGCCAGGAATCCGGCGGCGCGGGCGTCCTCGCGGGCCATGAGCCCGGCGAGGGAGGAGCCGAGGTTGTAGAAGGTGCTCGCCAGGGCCTGCTGCTGGTCGTACGTGATCGGGCCGCGGTCGCCCCAGCCGAGGGCGTCCGCGCACAGGACGACATAGCCGCGCCGGGCCAGCTCGTCACCGACGAACCGGCCGCTGAAGTACTTGTCGGCCCAGGACTGCGCGGAGGCGAGCCGGGTGTCGTCGTACCAGGGCCGGACCAGCTTCTCCTTGCCGATGTCGAACTTCGCCCCGTGGTCGTGGAGCAGCAGTACGGCGGGGAAGGGGCCGGGGCCGTGCGGGGTGAGCAGGGCGGCGCGGACCCGTTCGTGGTGGGTGAGGGAGAGGGTGACCAACTCCCTTGTGCAACCGTCTCCTTGGGTGCGGCCGGTGAATTGGGGCGCGTACGGCGTGCCGTCCTCGCGGTCGACGAGGAGGTGCTCGTCGACCACGGCCCTGGCTCTGGTCCGCCAGGCCCTGAAGTCCCGCACCGGTGAGGTCCCCCAGGCCAGCGGGAAGTGCAGCTCGGCCTTGAGTGCCGGGTGGAAGTCGGGCAGCGGGCCGTCCACGACCCCGGCCTCGACGGGGCTCACCGCTGCCCCGTCGAGCACGGCCGCTCCGGCGCCCACCACGAAGGCCCGCCGCCCCAGCGGGTCACCGGCGCTCATAGGGCCTCCAGTCCCCGAGGTACGTGCGCCGGGTGTGCACGGCGGCTTCGGCGGCGGTCAGGTGCGGCCGGTTCTCCGGTACCGAAATGACCGCGCCGGGACCGGAGTTGGCGTACTCCCAAAAGCGCATGGTCTGCCAGGGATAGGTCTCGCGCATGTTGGTGTAGGGCGCGACCGGGTCGATCCCGGGCCCGATCCAGGAGTCCCGCACCACCAGGGACGGCCAGGCGGTCGTCTCGTACGACGGCACCCAGGGGCGGGCCAGCTTGTACGCCCCGTCCTCGGCGCCGGAGGTGACGCGGGAGCGGACGGCGAGGATGCCGTGCGGGTTGGCGCGGGCCGTGGAGGGGGCGAAGACCATGCCCTTGGGGGTGAAGTCGACGTCCCGCCGGAGGGTGTGGAAGTGGCACTCCTCGAAGACGGCGGTGGCCCGGCCGAAGACGAAGTCCACGTCGCCCTCGATGTAACAGCGGCGGAAGTACTGCCGGTCGAAGGACGCGAGGGCGGTCGTCTCGGCGAAGAGGGTGTCCTGGTGGGCCAGGAGGCGGACGTTGTCGAAGTGGGTGCGGTCGCCGTAGGTGCAGGCGGCGACCGCCTGGGTGCCGGCGATGTCCGGGTGGTCGGCGCGCAGCCAGTCGTTGGCGAGGGTGAGGTCGCGGACGGTGAGGCCGGGGGCCGCGGAGGTGAAGGTGGCGGAGCCTGCGGTGCCGTAGGTCCCCGACCCGTCGGGCTTCGGGGTGCCGTTGGCGTGGTCGTACACGATGACCGCGGCGCGCGGGTCACGGCTCGCACCGCGCAGGGTCAGCTCCGCCTTGTCGGCGGGGACGCTGACGACCTCGCGGTACGTGCCCGGGTGCACGACGATCGTCCAGCCGGGGCCGGTGACCGCGTCCACGGCGGCCTGGACGGAGTCGCCGGGCCGGACGTGGAGGACACGGCGGGTGCCGGCGTGGGCCGGGGCGGCCGCCGCGAGGGCGAGTCCCGCACCGGCGGCCATGAAGGTCCGTCTGCGCATCTCAGCAGGTCTCCTTCCACGGCTGCCAGTCGCCGAGGTAGGTCTCCCGGGTCGCGGACTCGGCCTGCTCGCGGGTGAGTTGGGGCCGGTTCTCCGGGACGGTGATCCGGGCGCCGGGGCCGGTGTCGCGGTACTCGGCGAAGCGCTGGTTCTGCCAGGGGAAGGCGTCCGACATGTTGGTGTAGGGGGCGACGGCGTCGATCCCGGGGCCCAGCCAGGTGTCCCGCACCACGAGCGAGGGCCGGGCGGTGGTGTCGGAGCTCGGGACCCACGGGCGGGCCAGCTTGTAGAAGGCGTCGGGTGCTTCGCTGCTGACACGGCACCTGGTCACGAGGTGTCCGCGCGGGTTGGCGCCCGCCGTGGAGGGCGCGAAGACGAAGCCGTACGGCGCCGCCGCCAGGTCGGTCCGGTTCAGGGTCCGCAAGTGGCAGTGCTCGTGGACGGCCGTGGCCCGACCGAACACGAAGTCGACGTCTCCCTCGGTATAGCAGTGCGAGAAGTACTGGCGGGCGAAGGAGGTGAGGGCGAGCGAGTCGGCGTAGAGGGTGTCCTGGTGGCCGAGGAAGCGGCAGTGGTGAAAGGCGGAGCGGTCGCCCTGGACCTTGAGGGCGACCGCCTGGGTGCCGGTGATGTCGGGGTGGTCGGCGCGCAGCCAGTCGTTGGCGAAGGTGATCCACCGGGCGGTGAAGCCGTCGGCCTGGACCGTGGTGGTGGCGGAGCCGGTGGTGCCGTAGGTGCCGCCGCCGGGCTTGGGGGTGCCGGCCGCGTTGTCGTACACGATCACGACGTCCCGTGGGTCCTCGGAGGCGCCGATCCAGGTGGCCTCGGTGCGGGTGACGTCGACGGCGACGGTTTCCCGGTAGGTGCCGGGGGCGAGGACCAGGGTCCGGCCGCTGCCGGTGGCCGCGGTCACGGCGTCCCTCACGGTGGTGTGGTCGCCCCGGCCCCGGCCCCGGGAGTCGACGTAGAGGGTCCCCGGGGTGAGCCGGGCGGCGGGTGATCCGAAGCGGCCGAAGGGGCGCCTGCCGGCGGCGGTCTGGGCCCGCGCGGGGGCCGGGGGCACGGCGAGCGCGGCCACCGCCGCGGTGCCGGCGAGCAGGAAGCCCCTTCTGGACAGGGGGAGTCGGGTGTCGTGCGAGGACATGCGGGTGCTCCTTGGAAACGCGGCTCAGGGATGGGTTCCTCGCGTGCGGGGTGAGGTGGCCGGGGCGGCCGCTGGATTCCGCCCCGGCCGGTCAGGGGGTGGCCTCAGCAGACGTTGCCGGCGCCCGCGCCCCGGTCGACGATCCCCGGCACCTTCTTGGCCGGGTCGACCTTCGTGCGCAGGGTGGGTGTCCAGCCCGCGCCGGATTGCAGGGTCTCGGCGGGGATCTCGGCGTTGTGGACGGCGATCAGGTCGGTGAGCTCGCCGTTGACGTAGTTGTCGGCGGCGGTGAGCGGGGAGACGTTCCACCGCTTGAGCACCTTGGCCGCACTGACTCCCTGCGGCAGCGTGAACGCGTTGTGCTCGGCCACCAGTTGGGACTCCTTGCCGATGCCGAAGCTGTAGGCGTAGTCGTCGTTCGCCACGAAGTGGTTGTTGTAGGAGTCGACCTGTCCGAAGCGCACGCGGGGTGCGCGCTCGACGAGGTTCGAGAAGAGGTTGTGGTGGAAGGTGACCTTGAGCTTGCCCCGGTCCCCGGCCGCCGTGGACTCGCTGTCGCTGTTGCCGATCAGGATCGTCTTGTCGTGCTCGGTGAAGACGTTCCAGGAGGCCGTGACGTAGTTCGCCCCGCGGACGATGTCGAGTTCGCCGTCGTGCTGCTGGTAGAGCATGCCGAAGTAGGTCGGCGCGGCGCTGTCGGGGTGGCTGCCGTCGGTGAAGGTGTTGTGGTCCAGCCAGACATGGGTGGAGCCGTAGACGACGGCGGTGTCGTACTCGGAGTTCCAGTTGCCCTTGTCGCCGTCCGTCGGGTCCCACTGCGGGAAGCAGTCGATGGGGCTCTCGAAGGTGAGGTTGCGGACGATGACGTTGTCGACGGCCTTGATCTGGAGGCTGGCGCCCTTGAACCCGGCGTTCTTGCCGACGCCGACGATCGTGGTGTTGGCGGGGACGTTCGCCTTGATGGTCTGGTCCTGGCTGGCGGCGGAGGCGCGGCGCAGGCCCTCGGGGCTGTCGTCGGGCTCGGCGCTCAGGTCGGTGTCCAGGCCCCAGGCCTCGGGCGAGTACTTCGCCAGGTAGGCGTCGAAGTCGTACCCGGGCGCGGCGAGGGAGTCACAACCCTCGGAGACGGCGTCGATGGTCCCCTTCACCTTGATGATCTTCGGTGCGGTCCCGCCCGCGGCGAGGGCGGCCTTGAAGCCGGCCCAGTCGGTGACGGTGTACACATGGGCGGCGTCGGCGGCCGCGCCGCCCGTGGTGCCGGTGCCGTCGGAGGCCCAGCCGTCGCCGGCGGCGAGGGTCTCGCGGGCCGCGTCGTGCCCCTTGGCCTGGGCGGTGGTGCCGGTGACCGCGAGGACCAGGGCGGCGCAGCCCGCCACCGCCATCACCTTGGTAATGACATGATCATGACATTGCCGTGCGTTCATTGTGCGGCTCTCTTCTGGAAGACGGGGAGGGTCAGGCGGTGGCCGAGGACGGCCAGGTGATCCAGGACTCCGGGATCTGTTCGTCGAGCCGGCGCACGTCCCGGGGCGCCAGCACGTGGTGCCGCAGCAGTTCACCGGCGACCAGACGCGCCACCGCGATGGCACCGGGCGGATTGAAGTGCGTGTTGTCCTGCTCGGTCGCGGTCCAGTTGAAGTACTTCTCGGTCTCCTCGACGCCGAGCCTCTGCCACAGAGCGAGCGACAGGGCCTGGATGTCGAGCAGGGCGACGCGTTCGTCCTGGGCGAGGGCACGCATGGCCGCCGGATACTCGCCGTGACTGGTGACGGCGTTTCCCTGCGCGTCGAACCTCCGCCGCTCGACGGGCGTGGCCAGCACGGGCCGGGCACCCTTCGCGCGGGCTCCCTCGACGTACCGGCGCAGGTAGTCCTGATACGTCGTCCACGGCTCGGTGTACCGCGTCGGATCCTCGGACTTCTCGTCGTTGTGCGCGAACTGGATGAGCAGGAGGTCACCGGGCTTGATCAGCCCGAGGATCGCGTCCAGCCGCCCTTCGTCGACGAAGCTCTTCGAACTCCGTCCGTTCACCGCGTGATTGGCGACGGAGAGATCCTTGTGCAGAAAGAAGGGAAGCGCCATTCCCCACCCGGTTTCGGGAGCGGCGTCGGAGTATTTCTGGGCGGCGGTGGAGTCGCCCGCGATGTAGAGCATGCGTGTTCTGCGCGGAGCGGCCCGAGCAGTACCGGTCGTCGCCGCGAAAGCGACGGGCACGGCGCCGAGCGCCGCCACGGTGACTTGTCTACGAGTCAGTGACAACGTACGTGACCTTTCCTACCTAGGGGCGCGGGGAACTGCGCGACCAGCCACAACCCGCCGGCAGCTCCCCACAAGCGCAACCAACGGGGCTCTAGCCGTTCTGTTCCTTCCACTCCGCCTGGGCCTTGTTCAGCTGGTCGGCCATGGTGTTCAGGAAGTCCTTGGCGCTCATGTCGCCCAGCAGCACCTTCTGGAAGTTGGGCTCGTTGTCCGCCTTGGAGATGGTGTTCCAGTCGGGCAGGTAGTACGGCAGCTGCACGATGGTCGTGGACCCGTCGGTCAGCGCGGCCGCCGCCAGCTTCGTGGGCTCCGCCTCGGAGACCCACGCGTCCTTGGCCGCCTCGTTGTTGGACGGCACCTGACCGGCGGCCTTGTTGAACTTCGAGTTCTCCGCGTGCGAGGTCGCGAACTCGATGAACTTCCAGGCGGCGTCCTTGTTCTTCGAGCTCTTGAACACCCCGAGCCCGTCGACGGGATTGGACACCTGCACCCGCTTGCCCGCGGCACCGATCGGCTGCGGAATGCCCCGGAACTTGTCGACCCCGAGCGCCTTCACATGGTCCTGGTACGACCCCAGGTTGTGGTTCAGCATGCCGATCGTGCCGGAGTCCCACTGCGCGACCATCTTGGTGAAGTCGTTGTTGAGGTCGGCCGCGGGGGTGTCCTTCTTGTACAGCGCCGCGTACTTCTCCAGCGCCGCCACGTTCTTCGGGTCGTTGACCGTGGTCTTGTCGCCGTTCCAGAACGAGGTGATCCCGCTCTGCCCGTACATCGCGTCCAGGGCCTGCGCGATGGACCCGGCTCCGCCGCGGATGGTGTAACCGAATTCGTTCTTCTTCGCGGCGGTGAGCTTCTGGGCGGCCTCGTAGAACTTGTCCCAGGTCGTCGGCTCGTCCAGGCCGGCCTTCTTGAACAGGTCGGTCCGGTAGTACAGCACGCCGTTGTTGGCGGAGGTCGGGATCGAGTACAGGGTTCCGTCCCCGCCCCCGGCCGCCTTCAGCGAGGCGACCATGTCCTCGTTGAGCTTGCCGCTCAGCGAGGACTCGGCGAGCCGGTCGTCCAGCGGCTCCAGCGCCTTCTGCGCGGAGAACCCGGCGAGCATGGCCGCCCCGACACCGCCGACGTCCGGCAGGCCGCCGCCCTGGATGGCGGTGTCGACCTTGGACTGGTACTCGGTGGACGCGATGCCGACGTACTCGACCTTGATGTCGGGGTTCGCCTTCTGGAAGTCGGCGATGATCTCCTTCCAGATGTCGGTGCGCACACCGCCGTTGTTGTCCCAGAAGACGATCTTGCCCTTGCCGCTGCCCTCGCCGCCCTTGTCACCGCCGGCGCCGCTGCCGTCGTCACCGCAGGCGGTGGCGGTCAGCGCCAGGACGGACCCGAGGGCGACGGCTATGGCAGCGCGCCTGCTTCTGCGGATACTGATCTTCATTGATCGGCTCTCTTCTTCTTCTGATTCCAGCGGAGAAATGAAGTCGTGGGGGGAAGTCAGTGGCGGGCGTGGGGGGCCCAGCCGTCCGTGCCCTTGAGGTAGTTCGCGACGGTGTACGTCCGCACGTCGACGGCGTCGAGCTGCGGCCGGTCGGCGCTCGGGGCCGCGCCCGGCCCGGCGTTGTGGCCGACGCCGATGATCGTCTTGTCGGAGCCGACCACGATGTCCGAGCCGAAGGGCTGGACGGCGATCGCGCCTGAGACCCGTATGACGTACGGCTCCTCGGCCGCCGCGTAGGCGGCCGGCGAGGCCTGGTCGGTGACGGTGACGACCTTGCCGCCGGCCCCTCCGGTGGTGCCGCCGGCGAGGGAGGCGAAGCCGTGGGCCGCGTCGCTCCAGCGATCGACCGGGGCTTTCTCGGCGGCGACGGCCTTGGCCTGCCCGATCACTCCGAGACTCAGCGCGGCCACCAGGCCGAGCACAGCGGCCAGGACCGTGCCGCTCCCCAGTCTCTGCAAGCGCTTGCTATGGAGGTGCTGCGTCATTGCGGCTCCCAACAGGCTTATGGGTGCGGTGCGTTACAGGTGGTCGATCCTGAAGTGCGTGAAGGTTGCCGCGCCGGCGTGTCCTCCTCCGACGGGCGCGAGCGCGAACAGTCCGAGCAGGGCTCCGACCCAGCGCCAGGGGGTGGCGGCGAAGACGGGTCCGGAGGGCTGCGGGCCGTCGCCGAGGTCGTGGAAGAACCGGCAGCGCGCGCCCGCGCCGATCTCGATCCGCAGCCGTACCTTTTCGGCGGGGGCGGGTCGCGGATGCTCGGCGTCCCGTTCCTGCTCGGCGACGCCCTCCGCGAATCGGTGTACGAGGTGGACCGTGCCGTCGGCCCCGCGCTGGAGCCCGATCCAACTGAAGGCGTCCCCGAGGACGGCGAGACCGGCCCGCGCCCCCGGTTCCTCGCTGTGCAGCCGCAGCTCCACCTCGACCGCCGAAGGCGTGCCGGGCAGCCGCTGGGTGAGGACATTCGGCAGTGTGCGCAGGTCGTGCGCGCCGGCCGAGCGGACGCAGGTGAGCCGCAGTCCGTCCCCGGAGTGGTGGGTCGCCCAACCGGGCTGCGGATTGGCGGTCCACTGCCACTGGCGGCCGAAGCGTCCGCCGGGGAAGTCGTCGTCGGTGGCGGGCGCGGCCTGCGACTGCGGTGGCAGATCGGGCTTTTCGTGCACGGCGACGGGGGCGCCCTCGTGGCCGAGTACCGGCCAGCCGTCCTCCCCCCAGCGCATCGGCTGGAGGTGGACGACCCTGCCGTAGGGGCCCTTCTGCTGGAAGTGCAGGAACCAGTCCTGACCGGACGGGGTGCGCACCCAGCCGCCCTGGTGCGGGCCGTTGACGTCGGTGTCCTTCCGCTCCAGGACGACCTTCTCCTCGTACGGGCCGAAGAACCCGCGCGAGCGGAAGGCGCCCTGCCAGCCGGTCTCCACTCCCCCGGCGGGGGCGAAGATCCAGAACCAGCCGTCGTGCTGGTACAGCTTGGGGCCTTCGAGGGTGAACCAGCCCGGTATCCGGTCGCCGTCGACGATCACCTTGCCCTCGTCGAGGAGTTCACGGCCGTCGAGGTCCATCCGGTGACCGGTGAGGCGGTTCTTGACGCCCGAGCGGGACTTGGCCCAGGCGTGCACGAGGTAGGCCTCGCCGCTCTCCTCGTCCCACAGGGGGCACGGGTCGATCAGGCCCTTGCCGGACTTGAGGAGGTGCGGGCGCGTCCAAGGGCCCCTGATCCCGGGGGCGTTGATCTGGAAGATGCCCTGGTCGGGGTCGCCCCAGAAGATCCAGAACCGTTCGTCGTGGTACCGGAGAGAGGGGGCCCAGACTCCGCAGTCGTGCCGTGGCTTGGTGAACTCCCCGGCCGGTTCCAGGCGTTCGAGCGCGTGGCCGATCAGGGTCCAGTTGACGAGGTCGCGGGAGTGCAGCAGCGGCAGGCCGGGGACCCGCCCGAAGCTGGAGGCGGTGAGGTAGAAGTCGTCGCCGACGCGGACGACATCGGGGTCGGACCAGTCGGCGTTCAGGACGGGGTTCGTGTACGTCACTGGCTGACCGCCTTCCGTACCAGGGCCGCCACTTCGAGCCGGGACAGGCGCCCGTCGGCGACGACGGTGACGATCCGCCGTACGACGGTCTCGCCGGGCGGGATCGGCAGCCTCGCGTCGTGGGCGAGCGACGAGCCGACCCCCGGGTACTCGTCGGCGCGCACGAACCACGGGTCACGGCGGGACCGGTCGGTGGCGCCGGCGAAGACGAGGGTCCAGCCGGCGCCGGAGAGGGCGACCCAGGCGGCGCGGGTGCCGTGGACCGCGGCCTCGCCCTCGCGGTCGACGGTGAAGACGTCCGGCGCGCCCTGTTCCTTGCGGGCCCGCCAGAAGAAGCCGCCGTAGGCCGCGCCCGGACGGCCGTTGGTGGCCGGGCTGCCGATCGACAGGGGTTCCCTGGTGACATTGGTGAGGGAGAAGGTGAAGTCCAACGCCCAGGCGGAGGCGGTCAGTTCGGTGGCCGCGACCGTGCGGCGCTCGCGCAGCAACTCCGCTCCCGAGGCGACCCAGCGCAGCTCCTCCACGAAGCCGTCCGGGTCACGGAGCTGGAAGGAGTGGTGGCGCTGGGCACCGTGGTTGTCGAGCTCGGTCGGGCCCTGGCCGCGCACATAGGTGCGGCCGCCCCAGAAGTTGTGCCCCTCGACGTCGGGAACGGCGACACCGACGCCGAGGTGGTGGAGGTGGTCGGCGGGGCCGACTTCGGTGACCGCCGTGCCGGCCAGGGTGGTGACGGGGTGCAGATAGGGGCGCGGGGAGAGCCGGGCGGGCAGCTCGGGCCGGGTGACGTAGCGGCCGACCGGGCGGCCCGCGACACGCAGGACCGGGGAATCGGGGGTCGTCATGTACTCACCTCGTTCGCGACGTGTGGCCGGGCCCAGTCGGCGCCCAGCTCGGAGTAGAGGGCGAGGTTGTCGGCGGCGGCCGCGACGAGTCCGTCGATGCCGGGGACGACCCGGCGCTCCTCGTCGGGCAGCAGGTGCCAGGCCGTGGCCGGGAGCGGGGTCGGGTCCGGGGCCAGCCGGATCGCCTCGACGACCTTCATGAAGGCGCCCGTCACCTCCGGGACGACCAGGAGGTCGTCGCCGTCGGTGACGTGGTCGACCAGGTTCTCCAGCAGGTCGGTACGGCCGTACTCGTACTCCTCGGGGCCGTGGCCGGCCCGCTGGAGCAGCACGCGGTCCTGCTTGTACCAGTAGGTGATCCGGCCGTGGCTGCCGTGCGCGACGACGTACGGCTCGTCGGGGTCCTCGGCGCACAGGGTCGCGGCGACGACGACCGGGATGCCGTTCGCGGTGGTGAGGCGGACGCAGGAGGTGTCGTCGGACTCGATGTCGTTGGCGCGCAGCAGCTCGGTCTCGATACGGCTGACGTCCTGGGCGCGGGTGGTGCCGTTCAGGGCGAGCGCGGTGGCGACGGCATGCGCGAGGGGGTTGGTCAGCACGCCGTCGATCACGTCGACGCCGTTCATCCGCCGCTTGCCCGCCCAGGGCGCCCGCCGGTAGTACGCCTCGGCACGCGCCCAGGCACCGGCCCCGCCGATCCCGGTCACCTCGCCGATCGCGCCCTCCTCGACCAGCTCACGGATCGCGGGCACGGCGTGCGAGCCCAGCGACTGGAAGCCGATCTGGCAGGCGACCCCGGCCGCGGCGACCCCTTCGGCCATGCGACGGAACTCGGCGTACGAGGGCGCCGGAGGCTTCTCCAGCAGGATGTGCACGCCCCGCCGGGCCGCCGCGAGCGCGAGGTCCGTATGGGTCGGGATCGGGGTGCAGATCACCGCGATCCGGGCGCCCGTGGAGTCGAGGAGCGCGCCGAAGTCGGCGGACTGCTCGGGCGCGCCCAGGCCTTCGGGGATCTCGTCGCCGGTCAGCGGGGTCAGCTCGCAGATCCCCGCCAGCCGTACGATTCCCTTGTCCTGCAGCCGGCGGATGTTCTCCAGGTGCCAGCGGCCGTGGCCGCGCGCGCCCGCCAGGACGATGTCTACGGTGCTCATGGGATCCTCCCTGCGCCCGCGCCGCGCGCCACCTGTCGGTCGGCCGCCTCGGCGCTGTCGATCTTTGTGTGCAGGGTAGGCGGCCGGTCGGCGTCCGCCGTGAGGTCACGCTCGCTGCCGAGGGTGCCGCTCTGGTGCGGGGCACTGCCGTTCCAGCTCTTGACCGGCTCCCGACCACCCACGCCGGGCGCGGAGACCGACGGCTCCCGACCACCCACGCCGGAACCGAGGACAGGCCGGATCCGACCACCCACGCCGGACGCGGAGACCGACGGCTCCCGACCACCCCCGCCGGAACCGAGGACAGGTCGGATCCGACCACCCACGCCGGACGCGGAGACCGACGGCTCCCGACCACCCACGCCGGAACCGAAGAGAGGCCGGATCCGACCACCCCCACCGGACACAGAGACGGACGGCTCCCGGCCACTCACCCTGGACGCTGCGACAGGCTGGACCCGACCACCCCCGCCGGACGCGGAGACCGACGGCTCCCGACCACCCCCGCCGGAACCGGTGGCGTGCCCCTCCCGGGGATCCGCGTCGGACGCGGGGACGCGCTGTTCCCAGGCGCCCGCGGAACGCCCGGCGGCCGTCTCGGTGCGAGTTCGGCCGGCTGCCGCGGCAGGGATACCGGACACCTCGGCGCCGTTCTTCCTCAGGAGCACACGGCCCACGGCCCGCCCCTCGGCCCGTACGACGACACCCACCAGGCCCAGCACCGCGCCCCCCATCGCGATCCGACGGACTCTCACTTCGACGTCACCTCCCTGCCGGACACGACGGCCGAGGCGCGCCAGGGGAGGATCGGGCCCCGGCAGACCGACGCGACGCCCCGACCGATGTCGGCGGCCCACGACCACCGACCGGCCACCGAGCGGGCGCGGACTCCCATGGCCCGATGACCGACCACGAGCCCCTTCCCGCTCCACGTGCAACGCCGGCCTCGTGCTCCGGCGCCGGTCCACCCTGGCGCGGCGCTCACCGGCGCGGCCCCGGACGGTCCCGGCACCCCCGTCCGGCAGGCAACCGTGTGGACATGGCCGTCACCGGTCGGCCCAGGGGCGCCCGACGCGTTCGTTCCGCTGATCCGACGGAGTCTCATCCCTTCACCGCCCCCGCGCTGAAGCCCGTGATCAGCCACTTCTGGATGAAGGCGAACACGATCACCACGGGTACCGCCGCGATGATGCCGCCGGCGGCCAGCGCGCCGAGGTCGACGCTGTCGGCACTCATCAGGGTGTTGAGGCCGACCGGGATCGTCTGCTTGTCCTGGTTGTTGAGGAACATCAGGGCGAACAGGAAGTGGTTCCAGGAGTGCACGAAGGCGAAGGAGCCGACGGCGATCAGGCCGGGACGGAGCAGCGGAAGGACGACGATCCTGAAGGCCGTCATCCGGTTGCAGCCGTCGACCCAGGCCGCCTCCTCCAGGGAGTACGGCACGTTCTTGATGAAGTTGCTGATCAGGATCATCGACAGCGGCAGCTGGAAGACCGTCTCGGCGATGATGACACTGCCCAGCGAGTTGATCATCTTCAGCTCGGCGAAGATCTCGAACAACGGCACCAGCAGCAGCGCGCCCGGCACGAACTGCGAACACAGCAGCGCCAGCATGAACGCGTTCTTGACCTTGAAGTCGAACCGGGCCAGGGCGTACCCGCCGGCCAGCGCGACGAGGGTCGTCATCACCAGGGTGGCGAGGCCGACGTACACGCTGTTCTCGAAGTAGGTGCCGAAGGCCCGCTCCGTCCACACCTTCTCGAAGTGGTCGAAGGTGATCGGCCAGGGCACGAGCGAGGTCGAGCCGGCCGGGCGCAGCGCGAACAGGAGGATCCAGTAGAAGGGGATGAGCGTGAAGACGAGGTAGATCGACAGCGGCAGGTAGATGTGCCGGCGCGGGACCTCGTCCCAGGAGCGGCGGCGCTTGGCGGGACGCGGCGGCTCCGGCTCGTCCCGCACGGGTGCGGGCGCGGTCTCGGTGGCTTCCTCGGTGATCACTTGGAACCGCCTCCGAACTTGCTCAGCCGCAGATACACCATCGAGCAGAAGAGCAGGATCACGAACGCGACCGTGGTCAGGGCGGACGCGTAGCCGAAGTTGTGGGCGTCGACGCTGGTGTTGGCGATGTAGAGCGGGAGGGTGGTCGTCTCCCCCGCTGGTCCGCCGCCGGTCAGGGTGTAGAGCAGGTCGACGTTGTTGAACTCCCACACCGCGCGCAGCAGGGTGGACAGGATGATCGCGTCCTTCAGATGGGGCAGCGTGATGTGCCAGAACTGCTTGATCCGGCTGGCCCCGTCGACCTCGGCGGCCTCGTACAGGTCCTTCGAGACGGACTGGAGGTCGGCGAGGATGAGGATCGCGAAGAAGGGGACACCGCGCCACAGGTCGGCGACGACCGCCGCCGAGAAGACGGTGGAGGTGTCCGACAGCCAGCTGGTGCCGTAGGAGCCGATGCCCATGTCGGCGAGGTAACGGGTGACGCCGGTCTGGGAGTTGTAGAGCAGCACCCAGATCGCGGAGGTCAGCACGCCGGAGACGGCCCACGGGGAGAAGACGAGCGCGCGGCCCACCGCCCGGCCCACGAAGGTCTGGTTGACGATCAGCGCGAGCGCCAGGCCGAAGAGCAGCTGGAGGCCGACCTCGACGAAGACCCACTTGGCGCTGAAGGTCAGCGTGTCCCAGAACTGCGGGTCCTTGGTGAAGATCTGGACGAAGTTGTCGAAGCCCGCGTAGCCGTTCCGCCATGGCTTGGTGGGGTTGTAGTTCTGGAGGCTGTAGTAGAAGACGCTGATCACCGGGTAGGCGATGAAGCCCAGCATCAGCAGGGCCGCCGGCGCGATCAGCAGGTACGGCAGCCTGCGCGGCGTGGCGGAGGCACGGCGCCGCCGCCGGGGTGGCGCGGGCGGTTTCGCCACGGCTGCGGCTTGGGCCATGACAGGGTCTCCGTTCTCGGTACGGCTTGCGTTCGTGGTGCGGTAAGCGCTTTCTCGATGTGCGTGGGCGCCCTGCGGTCAGATGGCGACTGCGGGTGCGTTGTGGCTGGTCGCGGAGTACCCCGCGCCCCTCAGTGGGTCAAGTCACCCTGCGTAAGGGTCTGGGACCTTGCCTTGCCTCGCCAGGAACTCGAAGTCGCAGCCGGTGTCCGCCTGGGTGATCTGGTCGTTGTAGAGGGCGCCGTAGCCGCGCTCGTAGCGGGTGGGCGGCGGCGTCCACTCCGCGCTTCTGCGCTCCAACTCCTCGTCGTCCACGTTGAGTTGGAGGGAGCGCGCCTCGACGTCGAGGGTGATGCCGTCCCCCGTCCGGACGAGGGCCAGCAGGCCGCCGACGTACGACTCGGGCGCCACGTGCAGCACGCATGTGCCGTAGCTCGTGCCGCTCATCCGGGCGTCGGAGATGCGGACCATGTCGCGCACACCCTGCTTGAGCAGGTGGTCGGGGATGGGGAGCATGCCGTACTCGGGCATGCCGGGGCCACCCTTGGGCCCGGCGTTGCGCAGCACCAGCACGCTGTCCGCGGTGATGTTCAACTCCGGGTCGTTGATGGTGCGTTGCATGGACCTGTAGTCGTCGAAGACGACCGCGGGCCCGGTGTGCTTGAGCAGGTGCGGTTCGGCGGAGATGTGCTTGATGACGGCGCCGTCGGGGCAGAGGTTGCCACGCAGGACGGCGACCCCGCCCTCGCTCGCGACCGGGTTCTCGCGGGTGCGGATGACGTCGTCGTTGTGGACGACCGCCCCCTCCAACTGCTCGCCCAGGGTGCCGTTCACGGTCGGCCGGTCCAGATGGAGCAGGTCGGTGATCCGGGAGAGGAAGGCGGGCAGTCCTCCGGCGAAGTGGAAGTCCTCCATGAGGTACGTCTGTCCGCCGGGCCGCACGTTCGCCAGCACCGGAACCGTGCGGGCGATGCGGTCGAAGTCGTCGAGGGTGAGCGTGACCCCGCAGCGTCCCGCCATCGCGATCAGGTGGATGACCGCGTTGGTGGAGCCGCCGAGTCCGAGCACCGTGGTGACGGCGTCCTCGAAGGCCTCGCGGGTGAGGATCTCGGACGGCCTGAGCCCGGTCCAGGCGAGCTCCACCGCGCGGCGCCCGGAGGCCGCGGCCATCCGCTCGTGCGCGGAGTCGACGGCCGGGATCGAGGAGGCACCCGGCAGGGTCATGCCGAGGGTCTCCGCCGCCGCGGTCATCGTGGACGCGGTCCCCATGGTCATGCAGTGACCCGGAGAACGCGCCAATCCGCCCTGGAGCTCCCGCAGTTCACAGTCCGTCAGGTTGCCGGCGCGGTGCTCGTCCCAGTACTTCCACATGTCGGTGCCGGACCCGAGGGTCTCGCCGCGCCAGTGCCCCGGCAGCATCGGCCCCGCGGGCACGAAGAGCGAGGCGACATCGGCCGAGGCCGCGCCCATGAGCAGCGCCGGCGTCGACTTGTCGCAGCCGCCGAGCAGCACCGCCGCGTCGATGGGGTACGACCGCAGCAGCTCCTCCGTCTCCATCGCGAGCAGGTTGCGGTAGAGCATCGGGGTGGGCTTCTGGTAGGTCTCCGAGAGGGTGGCGACCGGGAATTCCAGCGGGAAGCCGCCGGCCTGCCACACTCCCCTCTTGACCGCCTCGGCGCGCTCGCGCAGATGGACGTGGCAGGGGTTGATGTCGGACCAGGTGTTGAGGACGGCGATCACCGGGCGGCCCAGGTACTCCTCGGCCTCGTAACCGAGCTGGCGCATCCGGGCGTTGTGCGACCAGGTGCGCAACTGCCCCTCGGTGCCGTACCACTGGTGGCTCCGCAGGTCCTCGGGCCGCATGCGCTCTCTGCCCGTCATATCGACCACCCGGCGGCTATCGCGGCGACCTCGGCACGCTCGGACTCGGGCAGCTCGCGGCTCGGCGGGCGTACGTCACGGCGGCACAGACCGAGGGAGGCGAGGGCCTCCTTGACGACGGTGACGTTGTCGGCGGAGCCGTTGGCCGCGCGGAGTTCCTCGAAGCGGCGGATCTGCTCCCAGACCTTCATGGCGGCCGGGTAGTCACCGGATCGAAGCGCTTCGATCATGTTCAGCGAGACGGCGGGGGCGACGTTCACGAGCCCGGAGGTGAAGCCGGTGGCGCCCGCCGAGAAGTAGGAGGGCGCGTAGGGCTCGGCGAGCCCGGCGACCCACACGAAGCGTTCGAGGCCCGCGTCCCGGGCGAAGGCGGCGAACTTGGCCGCGTCCGGGACGGCGTACTTCACTCCGATCACGTTCGGGCAGGCGTCGGCGAGTTCGGCGAGGCGGTCACCGCTCAGCTGGGCGTTGCGGATGTACGGGACGACCCCGAGCTCCGGGACGGCCGAGGCGATCGCGCGGTGGTAGTCGATCCAGCCGCCCTGCGAGACGTAGGGGTGGACGGGCTGGTGGACCATGACCATCCCGGCACCGAGCTCGCGGGCGTGGCGGGCGGAGGCCACGGCGGTCGGGACGTCGTGACCGACGCCGACGAGGACGTTCGCCCGGTCCCCGGCCTCCTCGACGGTCAACTCCGTGATCAGGCGCCGCTCTTCGGGGCTCAGGGCGTAGAACTCGCCGGTGTTCCCGTTCGGGGTGAGGGTGGTGATCCCTCCGTCGAGCAGCCGACGCAGCAGGGCCCGGTGGGTGTCCTGGTCGACGGTGCCGTCCTCGGCGAACGGGGTCACCGGGATCGCCACCACGTCGGCCAGGGCGGCGCGCCGGGTCTCGAACGTCTCGCTGCTCATTCCTGGCCTTCCTCGTCCAGCACTCCGGGGAACGCTCGTTCCACGAAGGACGCGATGTGGGCGTGCAGGGCGCGGGCCGCTCCGTCCGCGTCGCCGTCCAGGGCGAGCCGCAGGATCTCCCGGTGCTCGCCGGCCTCCCGGTCCCACGAGGGCGAGGCGGCCCAGGCGACCGCGGAGACCAGGGCGGCCTGGTCGCGGACCTCGTCGAGCATCCGGCCGAGCAGCGGATTGCCGCAGGGCAGGTAGAGGGCGCGGTGGAACTCCCGGTTGGCGAGGGAGCGTTCGGCGGTGTCGGTGGCGTCGTCGGCCTTGGTCAGGGCGTCGCGTGCGGCGTCGAGGGAGGCCCCGCGCCGTACGGACCGCTTCAGCGCCTCGGGTTCGAGGAGCAGCCGGACGTCGTAGACCTCGCGCGCCATGTCCGCGTCCACCATGCGCACCGTGACGCCCTTGTACTGGCTCATCACGACGAGGCCGGTCCCGGCCAGGGTCTTGAGCGCCTCGCGCACCGGGGTCTTGGACACCCCGAACTGTGCGGCGAGTTCGGTCTCGACCAGGGCCTGACCAGGCGTCAGGCGCCCGGTGAGGATGCGGCGTTTGATCTCCTCCAGCACGTACTGCGTGCGGGAGGGGATCGGCGTGGGCACAGAGGTCATGCGCGCCTCTCGGATCTCGCGTATCGGATCGCGTATCTGATCTCGCGTATCGCGTCTCATATATGACGCACGAAGTACGACGCGTTGAAGGTAGGGAGGGGCGCAATGTTTCGTCAATGCTTCTGGCAAAGGAAGTTGAAGTCGCGGTGAAGACGAGGGTCAGACAAGCCGGGTGGCGCCCTCGAAGGCCGTACTGGTGCGCCCCGCGAAGGCGACGGCCGCGCGCGTGGTCGCCGCCTCCCTGGTGAGCGCGGGTCCGACGTGGGTGACGATCAGCTCGCGCGCCCCGGCCTTGCGGGCGATGTCGCCGGCGTCCTCGGGGGTCAGATGGACCTGTTCGCCTTCGCGATGCCGGTCGATGTCCGCCTCGCACAGGAACACGTCGGATTCCGCGGCGAGTTCGACGAGCGCGGCGCAGGGTCCGCTGTCCCCGGAGTACGCGAGCACGCGTCCGGCGCACTCGGCGCGCAGCCCGTACGCCTCGACGTCGTGCGCCACGGTCCGCGCGGCGAGCCGCAGGTTCCAGTGCCGGACCTCGTGGCCGTCGTACAGGGGATGGAAGGCGAGGATGCCGTCGAGGAAGCGTACGTCGGACCGGCCGAAGAACCCGGCGAGCCGGTGGGCGCAGCCGGGCGGCGCGTACACCGGGATCGGGGCGGGCGGGGTGAGTCCGCCGAACGCGAAGGCGTAGACGGCGGACAGCAGGTCGGCGCTGTGGTCGGCGTGCAGGTGGGAGATCCAGATCGCCGTGAGCCGGGAGGGATCCGTGTGCCGCTGCAACTCCGCGAAGGTGCCGGGCCCGGCGTCCACCCACACCTCGGCGCCCCCGCCGCGCAGCAGATAGCCGGAGCAGGGGCGGCCCGGCGCCGGGTGCGGGGAGGCGGTACCGAGGACGGTGAGACTGAGGGGCGGCATGGCCGGGAGCGTACGGTCCGGGCCTGCCGCCCGCCGCCCTTTTCCGTGCCTCTACGGCACTCTCGTACCGGTGTCTACGGCGTCCAGCCCGGGTTCCGCCCGCTCAGGCCGAGTGCCCGGTCCAGCAGCGACGCGTCCTCGGGCACCGGGACGATCGGGCCGAAGATGGCGTCCCGGCTCGGGTCCTCGGCGGAGGCCAGGAGGAAGTCGTACGCCGCCTGGAGCGCGGCGGGGTCCGGATCGTACGGCTGTCCGGTGGCGCGGGCCAGGTCCCAGCCGTGGATGACCAGTTCGTCGACGGCGACGGCGGCGGCGATCTCTGCGGGCAGGTCCACACCGCCCGCGCGGGTCATGCCGGTCCAGGCGGCCGGATCGCGCCAGGCCTCGGCCAGTTCGTCGAGGATCTTCGGGAGTTCCTCGGGCCATCCGGGGCCGATGGCCGGGACGGAGTCGGTCGGCGGGGTGTCGGTCGTGGCGCCGAGGTCCTTGCGAGCGGCGTCACGGAACGCGGTGGCGAGGCCGAGCAGGTGGCCGAGCAGGTTGCGCACCGCGTACTCCGGACACGGGGTGGCGTTCCCCAGCTGGTCGTCGGTGACGCCTTCGGCCAGCCGGGCGATGACCTGGGTCTGCGGTCCGAAGTCCAGGGGCGGGACAGTCATGCGGTGCTCCTCGGGGTTCGCGATGTCGTGAGGTGTGGACCGTCGCCGCTGCGAAAACTCATCGCTCGACAACTAGGGAACCTGCCCCATCCCACCGCGGGGGCCTTAGACCCACGATGTCCAGGCATGACGAAGACATGGGCGGTCCTCCACGACCGCAACGCGAGGCTGTGTCTCACCGGAGTGGTCGTCTCCGGCTTCGGCACCTCGGCCCTGTGGCTGGTGTCCGGCGTCTGGGTCAAGGACCTCACCGGCTCGGACGGCCTGGCGGCGCTGTGCATGCTCGCGATGTGGGCACCGACCCTGGCGGGCCCGCTGCTCGGCACGATCGCCGACCGGCTCCGCCGCAAGCCGCTGCTCATCGCCTGCGACCTGCTGTTGGCGGCCCTGCTGCCGGTCCTCCTCACCGAGCGGGTCGCGGTCGTCCTCACGGTCCTGTTCGTGTACGGCGCCGTGGGCGTGGTCCAGGACGCGGCGGAGTCGGCCCTGGTCGCCGGTACCGTCGCCCCGGCCCTGCTCGGCGACTTCAACGGGCTGCGGACGGCGCTCACCGAGGGCATGAAGCTGGTGGCGCCACTGGCCGGAGCGGGCCTCTACGCCCTCTACGGCGGCCCTGCCGTGGCACTCCTGGACGCGACCACGTTCGTGCTCGCCGCGCTGGTCTCCTGCGCTCTGCGCGTCCGTGAGGACGGACCCGAGCCGTCCCGCCGCACCCCGTTCGTCGAAGGCGCCCGCCACCTGTGGGCCCACCCCGCACTCCGCCCCCTGATCCTGGCCGGCGGCACCACCATGCTGCTCGCCGGGCTCAACGGCGCGCTTCTGTACGCCGTGATCGACGGCCTCGGCCACTCCCCCGCCTACGCCGGTGCGCTGTACGCAGTCCAGGGCGCCGGTTCCGTGGCGGTGGGGCTGGTCTCCGGGCCCGCCCTGCGCCGGCTGGGCGAGCGCCGGTTCGCCGCGTACGGCATCGCCCTGACCGCCGTCGCCGCCGGACTGCGGGCGATCCCCTCCGACCCGCTGGCCCTGGTGTGCAGCGTGGCCATCGGCGCGGGTCTGCCCTGTGTGCTGATCGCCGCGCTCACCGCCGTGCAGCGCGCGACCCCGGACGCGCTGCTGGGCCGTACGGTCGCCACCGCCAACACCCTGGTGTACACCCCGAACGTGCTCGGTCTCGCGGCGGGCGCGGCGCTGGTCGGACCGGTCGACCAGCGGCCGCTGTCCGCCGTGCTCGGCATGGTCTGGCTCGCCGCGGCGGTACCGCTGTTTCAGAGGCCGGCCAGCGCCGAGCGGATCGCCTCCAAGTCGCCGTCCGACGCCAACCCGGCGTGATACAGCCGGACTTCGCTCGCCCCGTGCTCCTTCGCGCGGGCCACGTCCGCGGTGAGCGTGACCGGGCTGCCGCCCATCGCCGAGACGACGGGGAAGTTGGCGGCGACGACCGCGTCCTCGCGGGCCCGGGCGAAGGGCGTGAGCAGGTCGGGTCCGCCCGCGCAGGGCACGACGACACCGTCGGCGACGGACAGGATGTGCTCGGGGTCGACGCCCGGGTTGGCCCCGACGTGGTACGTCACGGGGTCGGCGTGCAACAGGATCTGGAAGCCCTCGGGAGCGGCCGCGCGGACCGCCCGCACGGCCGTCTCCTGGAGGGTGCGGGCGGTTTCGTCGCGCCACGCGCGCGTGGCCGCCGCCGTTCCGGCGCCGAGCAGCTTCTCGACCCCGGCCCAGCCCCCGTCGTCCGGCGCGCCCCGCCACAGGGGCTCCAGGGCGCCACGCACGGCCGCCGCCAGTTCGTCGGGATCGGCGCCCTGTTCGCCGTACCCCTCGCGGCACGTCCCGCAGAAGCAGAGCGCCATGAGGTACATCCCGGCGTCGCCGAGCGGGACCCCGCCGGTCTTGTCGTGGGCGTGCAGGTGCTGGAGGCCGTACCAGCCGAGGGACTCCAGTTCGGTGCCGGCCGCGCCCGGGCGCAGTGCCGCCTCGACGGCGAGGTCGACGAGGTACGCGCGCGTGGCGGGCTGTGCGATGCAGGGGGCCCACGGGTAGCGGTCGCCGTAGGCGTTGACGACGGAGGTGTCCGGGTGCTCGGCGCCCAGGCGGGAGTTGTGCGCGAGGACGACCCAGGTGTGCACTTCGAGGCCCGCCCCCGTCAGCGCCCCGGCCGCCGCGCCGAAGGCGTCGCCGGGAGCCCAGTCGCCGGCCGCGTAGGGGCGCAGTGCACGCCCTTCCCAGCGGGAGTCCGTCGGGTAGAGCACGGCCGCGTGCTCGGCGGTGACGATGCGGTGGCGGGGGTGGCGGGGGGTCAGGGCGCGCGTGGAGTGGTAGGCGGAGGCGAGGGTCGCCTGCTGCACGCCGAGCCCCGCGATACGGGCCGCGGCCTCCGGGTCCCCGTTGACGTCCCAGGGGTAGACGAACGTCGACGCCTTCACTGTGCCTCCTCCAGCAGCGCGTGTCCGCGCTCGATGATCTCCGCGAGCTGTTTCACATGATCCCCGTCCGGCTCGTGCAGCGGCGGGCGGACCTCCCCCACGTCGAGGCCGCGCATCCGGACACCGGCCTTGACGAGGGAGACCGCGTAACCGCGGCCCCGCGCGCGCAATTCGACGAAGGGGCGGTAGAAGCCGTCGAGCAGACGGTCGGCCGTCGCCCGGTCTCCGTCGCTGAGCGCCCGGTGGAAGGCGAGGGCGATCTCGGGGGCGAAGCAGAAGACGGCGGACGAGTACAGGGGGACGCCGATGGCCTGGTAGGCGAGCTGGGTCTGCTCGGCGGTCGGCAGTCCGTTGAAGTAGAGGAAGTCGCCGGGCCCCTCGGTGCGCACCGCGCTGACGATGCGCTGCATGAGGTCGAGGTCGCCGAGGCCGTCCTTGAGGCCGATGATCCCTTTGCTGCGGGCCAGTTCGACGACGGTCGCCGGGGTGAAGACGGCGTTGTCGCGCTGGTAGACGATCACCGGGAGCGCGGTCGCGGCGGCGACCTCGCGGTAGTGCCGCAGCAGCCCCTCCTGCGCGGCCACGACGAGGTAGGGCGGCATGGCGAGCAGCCCGTCGGCGCCGGCCGCCTCGGCGAGCCGCGCGTACCGTACGGCGAGCGCGGTGCCGTATCCGGCGCCCGCGACCACCGGGACGCGCCCCGCCGTCTCCTCGACGGCCGCGCGGACGCAGTCCTCGAACTCCTCGGGCGTGAGCGCGTGGAACTCCCCGGTGCCGCAGCACGCGAACACGGCCGCGGCCCCGGCGTCCACGCCCCGGCGTACGTGCGCGCGATACACGGCGAGGTCGACGGATCCGTCCGGGCCGTAGGCGGTGACGGGGAAGAACAGCGGCCCGCTGGGGATGCCGAGTCGGTGGGCGAGGTCGGCGGACGGCGTCACAGGCTCTCCCTAGAGTGGCATGCAGAATACTGATCAGAGTTTATATTTATGAACTCACATCGCGCCACCCTTGACGAAGCCAAGACGCGATCCCTAACTTGTCCACGAATGTGAATACCGTACGCATGAGGCCCTTCAAGGAGACCCATCCATGCCCGCTCCCCGTACCGTTCTGCTCACCGGTGCCGCCGGCGGGCTCGGCACCCTGATGCGGGATCTGCTCCCGGCCTACGGCTACGACCTGCGCCTGCTCGATCTGCGCCCCGTCGAGGGCGAGCCGGACGCGATCGTCGCCGACCTCGCCGACAAGGACGCGGTACGCGAGGCGGTACGAGGTGTCGACGCGATCATCCACCTGGCGGGCATCTCCCTGGAAGCCCCCTTCGAGAAGATCCTCAAGGCGAACATCGAGGGCACCTACCACCTGTACGAGGCCGCGCACGCGGAGGGCGTCGGACGGATCGTCTTCGCCTCCTCCAACCACGCTGTCGGCTACACCCCGCGACCCCAGGGCGACGACCCGCTCATCCCGATCGACACCCCGCGCCGCCCGGACACCTTCTACGGCCTGTCCAAGTCCTTCGGCGAGGACCTCGCGCAGTTCTACTGGGACAAGCACGGCCTGGAGACCGTCTCGGTGCGCATCGGCTCGTGCTTCCCCGAGCCCACCAGCGTGCGCATGCTCTCGGTGTGGATGAGCCCGGCCGACGGCGCCCGTCTCTTCCACGCGGCCCTGGCCGCCGAGCAGGTCGGCCACACCGTGGTCTACGGCTCCTCGGCCAACACCCGCCTGTGGTGGGACCTGACCACCGCCCGCGCCCTCGGCTACGACCCGCAGGACGACTCGGAACCGTACGCGGAGAAGCTGATCGCCGAGCAGGGTGAGCTCCAGGACGGCAACGAGGGACACGCCTACCTCGGCGGCCAGTTCGTGACGGACCCGCCGATCTGGCCGTACTGAGAGACCCCTGACAACGGCGGGCGGGCACCGAACGGGCCCGCCCGCAGCCATGTTCGGGCATGGACACGCCCTTGGTCGCAGGCGTGGCAGCGCCACGCCCAGGGGCGCGGGGAACTGCGCGACCAGCCACATCGCACCCGCGGCCGCCACACAACAGCACCGCCCGAGCTCATGGGCCCGCCCCGCCCGAACGGGCACACGCGGGCACGATCACTCCCGTAACAGACCTGGTCACCACACCCCACCCGCTGTAGAACTTCCCCCAGACGGCCCGAACGGGCAGACAGCACGGCAAGGCGGGTGACCGAATGACCAGTACCGCGGAAGAACGCCAGCGGGAGATCGTACGGACCGCCCGCACCACCGGCTCCGTCGACGTCAACACCCTCGCCACCCAACTCGGCGTGGCGAAGGAGACCGTCCGCCGAGACCTCCGTGCCCTGGAGGACCACGGTCTGGTCCGCCGTACGCACGGCGGGGCCTACCCCGTGGAGAGCGCGGGGTTCGAGACCACGCTCGCCTTCCGGGCCACCAGCCATGTGCCCGAGAAACGACGGGTCGCGGCCGCCGCGGCCGAGCTGCTCGGGGACGCCGAGACGGTCTTCGTCGACGAGGGCTTCACCCCGCAGCTCATCGCCGAGGCCCTGCCCCGGGACCGGCCGCTGACCGTGGTCACCGCGTCCCTTCCGGTCGCCGGCGCCCTCGCCGAGGCCGAGAACACCTCCGTCCTGCTGCTCGGCGGCCGGGTCCGCCCCGGCACCCTCGCGACCGTCGACCACTGGACGACCAAGATGCTGGCCGGCTTCGTCCTCGACCTCGCCTACATCGGCGCCAACGGCATCTCCCGCGAGCACGGCCTCACCACCCCCGACCCCGCCGTCAGCGAGGTCAAGGCACAGGCCATCCGGGCCGCGCGCCGCACGGTCTTCGCCGGTGTGCACACCAAGTTCGGCGCGGTCAGCTTCTGCCGGTTCGCGGAGATCGGCGCACTGGAGGCGATCGTGACGAGCACCCTGCTGCCCTCTTCCGAGGCGCACCGGTACTCACTGCTGGGACCACAGGTCATCCGGGTCTGACGTCCCGACTGACCTGATCCGTGGGCCTTTCGCGCCGCAAGGCGCCCTTTATATCCCTCTATGTCCAGGAGCGATCCATGCGAACCCAGAGCCGACGACGGCCACCGCGAGCCACGCTCGCCATGGCCGCCGCAGGGACGCTGCTCGCCCCGCTGCTGTCCGGCTGCTGGGTCGGAGCGGGCGGGGCGGGGTCGGGCGGTGACGCCATCAACGTCCTGATGGTCAACAACCCCCAGATGACCGAGCTGCAGAAGCTGACCAGGGCCCACTTCACCAAGGAGACCGGGATCAAGGTCAACTTCACCGTCCTGCCCGAGAACGACGTCCGCGACAAGATCAGCCAGGACTTCGCCAACCAGGCCGGCCAGTACGACGTGGCGACCCTGTCGAACTACGAGATCCCGATCTACGCCCGCAACGGCTGGCTGCACGGGATGGACTCGTACGTGGCCAAGGACCCGTCGTACGACGAGAAGGACGTCCTGGCGCCGATGCGCCAGTCGCTGACCGGCGACGACGGCAAGCTCTACGGTCAGCCCTTCTACGGCGAGTCGTCCTTCCTGATGTACCGCAAGGACGTCTTCGAGCAGAAGGGCCTGACGATGCCGGCCCGTCCCACCTGGCAGCAGGTGGCCGACCTGGCGGCGAAGGCCGACGGGGCGCAGCCCGGCATGAAGGGCATCTGCCTGCGCGGTCTGCCGGGCTGGGGCGAGGTCATGGCCCCGCTCACCACGGTCGTGAACACCTTCGGCGGCACCTGGTTCGACAAGAGCTGGAAGGCCCGGCTCGACTCGCCCGCCTTCGAGAAGGCCACGAAGTTCTACGTCGACCTCGTGCGCGAGCACGGTGAGTCCGGCGCCGCCCAGTCCGGGTTCGCCGAGTGCCTCAACAACATGACCCAGGGCAAGGTCGCCATGTGGTACGACGCCACCTCGGCGGCCGGTTCCCTGGAGGCGAAGGGCTCCCCGGTCAAGGGCAAGGTGGGCTACGCCCCCGCCCCCGTCGAGGAGACGAAGTCCTCCGGCTGGCTCTACACCTGGGCCTGGGGCATCCAGGACGCCTCCCGCAACCCCGACAAGGCCTGGAAGTTCGTCTCCTGGGCCTCCAGCAAGCAGTACGAGCAGCTGGTCGGCGACCGGATCGGCTGGTCCAACGTCCCGGCCGGCAAGCGCGCCTCGACGTACACCAACCCGGCCTACGTCAAGGAGGCCGCCGCCTTCCAGGAGATGACCAAGCAGGCCATCGAGCAGGCCCGGCCGAACGACCCGGGCGTGCAGCCGCGCCCCGCACCCGGCATCCAGTTCGTCGGCATCCCCGAGTTCACCGATCTCGGCACCAGGGTCTCCCAGGAGATCAGCGCGGCCATCGCCGGACGCCAGTCCGTCGAGTCGGCCCTGGAGAAGTCCCAGCAGATCGCCGAGAAGATCTCCGAGGAGTACGAGGGACGATGACCGCGACCACCACGGCCCCACTGGCCACCACTCCCGTACGCACCGCGCGGCAGCCCTCCGGGCGACTGCGCGCCTGGGCCACCCGCGCCCCGCTGCTCCCCGCCCTGATCTTCATGATCGTGGTCACCCAACTGCCCTTCGTGGCCACGGTGGTGATCTCGTTCTTCGACTGGAACTCCCTCTACCCCAAGGCCCGTCATTTCACCGGCGTCGACAACTACCGGGACGTCCTCACCGACGCGGACCTGCGCCACTCGGTGTGGACCACGGTCCTGCTGACGGTGACGGTGGTCCTGGTCAGCCTGGTCCTCGGACTGCTCCTGGCCCTGCTCCTCGACCGTCGCTTCAAGGGCCGGGGCGTGGTCCGCACCCTGCTGATCGCTCCCTTCCTGGTGGTTCCGGTGGCGGCCGCCCTGCTCTGGAAACACGTGCTCTACAACCCTGAATACGGCCTGCTCAATGGGTTGTTGCACTATGTGGGCGGCCCACAGCCGGACTGGATATCCAACACCCCGCTGCTCGCGGTCGAGGCGTCCCTGGTCTGGCAGTGGACCCCGTTCATGATGCTCATCCTGCTGGCCGGCCTCCAGAGCCGCGACCAGCAGCAGATGGAGGCCGCGCGGGTGGACGGCGCGAGCGACTGGCAGATCTTCCGCTATCTGACACTCCCGCATCTGCGCCGCTATCTCGAACTCGGCGCTCTGCTGGGCTCGATCTACATCGTCCAGAACTTCGACGCCGTCTTCACGATCACCTCCGGCGGCCTCGGGACCGCCAACCTTCCCTACACCGTCTACCAGAGCTTCTACCAGGCCCACGAGAACGGCCTCGCCTCGGCCGCCGGCGTCCTGGTCGTCATCGGCTCGATCATCATCGCGACCTTCGCCCTGCGCGTGGTGTCGTCCCTGTTCCGTGAGGAGGTCGGCCGCGCATGAGCAGCACCATCGCCGTGAAACGCAAGGGACTTGGCCTGGGTCTGGTGGCCTGGCTGCTGGGGATCGTCTTCTTCCTCCCGATCGCGTGGATGGCCCTGACGTCCTTCCACTCGGAGACGGACGCGGCCACCAACCCGCCCTCCTTCGGCGCCGCCCTCACCCTGGACGGCTACCGCGAGTTCTTCGGCACGGGCGGCGGCGCGAGCCCCTGGCCGGCGCTGATCAACTCGACGGTCGCCTCGCTGGCCTCGACCCTCTTCGTCCTGCTCCTGGCCCTCCCGGCGGCGTACGCGCTCTCCATCCGCCCGGTCAAGAAGTGGACGGACGTCCTGTTCTTCTTCCTGTCCACGAAGATGCTGCCGGTGGTGGCGGGCCTGCTGCCCATCTACCTGTTCGCGAAGAACACGGACATGCTCGACAACATCTGGCTGCTGGTCATCCTCTACACGTCGATGAACCTGCCGATCGCGGTCTGGATGATGCAGTCCTTCCTCGCCGAGGTCCCGGTCGCGGTGATCGAGGCCGCGCGCGTGGACGGTGCCCGCCTGCCGACGATCCTCGCGCGCGTGGTCGCCCCGATCGCCCTGCCCGGCATCGCCGCCACGGCCCTGATCTGCTTCATCTTCAGCTGGAACGAGCTGCTGTTCGCGAGGGTGCTCACCGGGGTGGTGGCCGAGACCGCCCCCGTCTTCCTGACCGGCTTCATCACCAGCCAGGGCCTGTTCCTGGCGAAGGTGTGCGCCGCGTCGCTCGTCATCTCCCTGCCGGTGCTCGCCGCGGGGTTCGCCGCCCAGGACAAACTGGTCCAGGGCCTGTCGCTGGGAGCCGTGAAATGAAGGCCGCCGTCATCGAGTCCGTGGGCCGTGCCGTCGTCGCCGAGGTCCCCGACCCGACGCCGGGTCCGCGCGAGGTCGTCGTCGAGGTCGCCGCGTGCGGCCTGTGCGGCACCGACCTGCACATCCTCCAGGGCGAGTTCGCCCCGAAGCTGCCCATCGTGCCGGGCCACGAGTTCGCGGGCGAGGTGGTCGGGGTCGGCACCCGGGTCACCGAGCTCGCGGTCGGCGACCGGGTGGCGGTGGACCCGTCCCTGTACTGCCACGAGTGCCGGTACTGCCGTACGGGCCACAACAACCTCTGCGAACGCTGGGCCGCGATCGGCGTGACCACGGCAGGAGGCGCGGCGCAGTTCGCCGTCGCGCCAGTGGCCAACTGCGTACGGCTGCCCGAGCACGTCCGCACCCAGGACGCGGCGCTGGTGGAGCCCTTGTCCTGCGCGGTCCGGGGTTATGACGTCCTCCAGTCCCGCCTGGGCGCCCATGTGCTGATCTACGGCTCGGGGACGATGGGCCTGATGATGCTGGAGCTGGCCAAGCGGACCGGTGCGGCGAGCGTGGACATGGTCGACGTGAACCCGACCCGCCTGGAGACGGCCCGCAAGCTCGGCGTCTCGGCCTCCGCCGCGAACCCGGACGAGCTGGACCGCCCACAGGGCTGGGACCTGGTCATCGACGCGACGGGCAACGCGGCGGCGATCCAGGACGGCCTGGACCGGGTGGCCAAGGCGGGCACCTTCCTCCAGTTCGGCGTGGCCGATTACGCGACGCGGGTGACGATCGACCCCTACCGCATCTACAACCAGGAGATCACCATCACCGGCTCCATGGCGGTCCTGCACAGCTTCGAGCGGGCGGCCGAACTGTTCGCGACGGGGGTACTGGACCCCGACGTCTTCATCAGCGACCGCCTGCCGCTGGAGCGGTACCCGGAGGCGCTGGACCAGTTCGCGGCGGGGGTGGGGCGGAAGATCGTGGTGGTGCCGTAGGCCCCGCGCAACGGGGGGCGGCCGACCCGCCCCCCATTTGGCCCTCGGGTAAGGGAACGGCAAAGTGGGCCCGATCGTTCACGGAGCATGACAGCTATGACCCCCGGCTCGAACATCCCCCTCTCCGCCGCCCGCGTGACGGTGGACGTCGCCGCGCCCGTGCGGCTCGACGTATCGGGCCTGCTGCTCACCGCCGACGGCAAGGTGCGCTCCGACGACGACTTCATCTTCTACAACCAGCCCTCCGGCCCGGGGGTGACGTACCGCTCGGGCGGCGGTACGGCCCCCGACGCGATCACCGTCGACACCTCGGCCGTACCGCCCGGCATCGAGAAGATCGTCGTCACCGCGAGCCCGGACGCCGCGGGCCAGACCTTCCAGGGCATCGAGCCGACGGCCACGATCCGCAACGCGGACGACAACAGCGTGCTGGCCACGTTCACCCCGCCCCAGCTCGGCACCGAGACGGCCCTGGTGATCGTGGAGGTCTACCTGCGCAACGGCGCCTGGAAGGCCCGGGCAGTGGGACAGGGGTACGCCAACGGGCTGGCGGGCATCGCGACGGACTTCGGCGTGACGGTGGAGGAACCGGCACCCACGCCCGCCCCGGCGCCCGTGGCCGCGCCGGTCCCGCCCCCCGTGCAGACCCCGGTGGCCCCGCCCGCCCCGGCCATGGACCCCCGGATCGCCGCGCCGCCGGCGCCCGCCGCTCCCCCGGCCCCGCCCGCCCCGCCCGCTCCCGGTGCCGGGAAGATCAACCTCGACAAGGGCCGGGTCAGCCTCCAGAAGAACCAGACCGTGTCCCTGGTCAAGGGCGGGCGTCCGCTGCTCTCCCAGGTCAAGATGGGTCTCGGCTGGGAGCCCGCGTACCGCGGCAAGGATATCGACCTCGACGCGTCGGTCATCGCCTACGGCCCGCAGCGCAACCACATCGACAGCTGCTACTTCGGCAAGCTGTCCATCGTCGGCGGCGCGATCAAGCACTCCGGCGACAACCTCACGGGTGAGGGCGGGGGTGACGACGAGGTGATCGTCGTGGACCTCGGCCGGCTCCCTCAGGAGGTCACCGGCCTCGTCTTCACGGTCAACTCCTTCTCCGGCCAGAAGTTCACGGAGGTCGCCAAGGCGTACTGCCGCCTCATCGACGCCGCGAGCGGAGAGGAACTGGTCCGCTTCGACCTCACCAACGCGGAGGCGCAGACGGGCGTGATGATGGCCAAGCTGATCAAGCAGTTCTCCGGCGAGTGGGAGATGACGGCGATCGGCGACTTCGTGAAGTCCCGCACGGTCAGGGGAATGGTGAAGCCGGCGGCGCAGGCACTTTGAGGTAGTTGTTCGACTGCGGCCCGGTGGGGGCTGTTCGCGCAGTTCCCCGCGCCCCTGAGTGGGTGCAGTCAAGGCATGCCTAGCTGTACCCGCCTAGGGGCGCGGGGCTGTGACATCAGCGGCTCCGCCGCGGGGCGCGACCAGCCACGACGCTCCTGCGGCCGCAAACGCCCCTACCCCCGCAGCCCCTCCGTCAGCAGTGACAGGTACCGGCGGACGGACTCGCCCTCGCCGTCCGCCAGCTCCGCCGCCCCGGCCACCCCGTGCGCCAGCCGAAGCAACTCGATCGGCTCGACATCGCCCCGCAGGGTCCCCTCCGCCCGTGCCGCCGACACCAGCCGCTCCGCCGCCCCCTGTACATGCGTCCCGCAGACGGTCAGCGTCGCGGTGCTGTCGTCCACCATCGCGGACCCCAGCAGCGCCTTCAGTCCCCGTACCTGAATCGTCCCGACGCACAGCTCGAAGAGCCACTCCGTCAGCGCCTCCCCCGGCGGCAGCTCCTGGGCGAGCTCGTCGGCCCGGCGCGCGAACCCCTCGACACGGTCCACGTACGCCGCCTCCAGCAGGGCCCGCCGGGTGGGGAAATGCCGGTACAGCGTCCCGGATCCCACCCCGGCCCGCTTGGCGATGTCGTCGAGCGACGCGCCCTCCCCATGCTCGGCGAAGGCCTGCGCCGCCACCTTCAGCAACCGCTCGTAGTTGCGCCGAGCGTCCGCGCGCATGGGCCTGACCTGCGTCATCCAGATACTCCTCGCAAGCCGGAGACTCTGTCCGCATGCTATCGAAACCGAACGGAGACAGTCCCTGTTCGGCCCCGGGGGAACGGCACCCGACGCGGGCTAGAACAACGCGCTGTACCCATTGAGCGCCGGCTGCCCGCCGAGGTGGGCGTAGAGCACCGTGGAGCCGGCGCCGATCTCCCCGCGCCGGACGAGGTCGATCATCCCGGCCATGGACTTGCCCTCGTACACGGGGTCGGTGACCATCCCCTCGGTGCGGGCGGCGAGGCGCATCGCCTCCAGCGTGGTCTCGTCGGGGATGCCGTAGATCCCGGCGTGGTACCGCTCGTCCAGCTCCACGTCCTCCTCGGTCAACTCCGCCTGTACGCCGATGAGCTGACCGGTGCGGTGGGCGATCCGCGCGATCTGCTCCCGGGTGGTGACGGGCTTGGCGGAGGCGTCGATGCCGAGCACGCGCCGGGACCGGCCGCCGGCCTCCTCCAGCGCCCGGAACCCGGCGACCATGCCGGCCTGGGTGGACCCGGTCACCGAGCAGACCACGACCGTGTCGAAGAAGACGCCCAACTCCCGCTCCTGATCGGCGACTTCGTAGGCCCAGGCGGCGAAGCCCAGCCCACCGAGCGGGTGGTCGGAGGCACCGGCGGGAATGGCGTACGGCTTGCCGCCCCGCTCCTCCACATCCCTGAGCGCCTGCTCCCAGCTCTCCTTGAACCCGATCCCGAACCCGGCCTTCACCAGCCGTACGTCGGCCCCGGCGAGCCGGCTGATCAGGATGTTGCCGACCTTGTCGTACACGGCGTCCGGCCAGTCCACCCAGCTCTCCTGGACCAGCACGCACTTGAGCCCGGCCCGGGCCGCGCAGGCCGCGACCTGGCGGGTGTGGTTGGACTGGACGCCGCCGATCGAGACGAGGGTGTCGCAGCCCTTCGCGAGCGCGTCGGCGACCAGGTACTCCAGCTTGCGGGTCTTGTTGCCGCCGTACGCGATCCCGGAGTTGCAGTCCTCGCGCTTGGCCCACAGGGCGGCGCCGCCGAGGTGTGCGGTGAGGCGTTCCAGGCGATGGACGGGGGACGGCCCGAAGAGGAGGGGGTAGCGGTCGTAGGACGAAAGGGGCATGAGGACCTCCCGAGTGGGTCGCTGTGGGCTCAGTCGCTGTCGGCGAGTTCGGCCAGTCCCCGCCAGATCTCCGCCGTGACCCGGACCGCCTCCTCCACGTCACCGGCCGCACAGGCCGCGATCAGCCGGTCGTGCAGGCCTGCCGAGCGGCAGTTGCCGCCCTCGCCGAAGCGCCGGCGCTCCAGGCGTCGGATGAGCGGGGTGTAGCGGGCGGTGGTGGCGGCGGCCGCGCGGTTGCCGCTGACGCGGACGAGGACGTCGTGGAGTTGGTCGTCGGCGCGCAGGGCCTCGTCCACGTCACCGGCGGTGACGGCGGCCGCGAAGCGTTCGTTGGCCGCGCGCATGGTCTCGATGTCGGCGGCGAACAGCCGCGGCACCGCGACCCGTGTGACCAGTTCGTGCATGGCCCCGACCACGGCGGCGGCGTCCCGCACGTCGGCGGCGACGACCTGGGTCACCCGGGTGTAGCTCTGCGGCTTGCTCTCCAGCAGCCCCTCGTCGACAAGACGCGCGAAGGCCTCCCGCACCGGCGCCCGCGACAGCCCGAGCCGCTCGGCGAGCTCGGCATCCCGCACCACCGCCCCGGGCTCGATCTCCCCGGCCACGATGGCGTCCCGGATGGACGCGTACGCACGGTCCCGGAGCAGGGTGCGGGCGAGCGGGCGTATGGCTTCCATGGACTGAAATGTTAGATGTCAGTCAGGGACGGGGGCAAGGGCGTGGCCCGCACCCTCGTGCGGTGCGGGCCACGCTCAGGGCTCGGACAGCCCAGGGTCAGTCGGCGTCCCGGGACGCGTTCAGCCGCGCTTCTGCCGCTTCCACGGCCCCGTGATCGCCAGCATGATCCCCGGAGTCTGGATGTTGGCGTACAGCGTCCTGCCGTCAGGGGAGAAGGTGACGCCGGTGAACTCGCTGTACTCCGGCTCCTCTTCGGTGCCGATGTTCAGTTCGTTGCGGGCGATGGGGTAGGTGCGGCCGCTCTCCGTCGCGCCGAACAGGTGCTGGACGCCCTCGCCGTCCTCGGCGATGACGAGCCCGCCGTACGGCGAGACGGTGATGTTGTCGGGGCCGTCGAAGGCGCCGTCCTTCGACGGGTCGGGGTTCACACCGAGGAGGACCTTCAGGGTGAGGGTGCGGCGCTTGGGGTCGTAGAACCAGACCTGGCCGTCGTGCTGGACGGGGCTCTCCTCACGGGCGTACGAGGAGACGACGTATGCGCCGCCGTCGCCCCACCACATGCCCTCGAGCTTGCGGGCGCGGGTGACCTGGCCGTCGGTGAACTGCTTGCGGACGGAGACCGTCTTGGCGTCGCGGTCGGGGACGTCGACCCAGTCGACGCCGTACACCGTGCCGATCTTCGTGGCGCGGGAGAGATCGTCGACGAACTTGCCGCCGGAATCGAAGCACTTGAAGGCCTGCAGGACCCCCGCGTTGTCGGCGAGGGTGCGCAGCTTGCCTCGGCCGTGGTGGAAGCCCGCCGGGGGTGTCCAGCGGAAGAGCAGGCCGTTGGGGCCGGAAGCGTCCTCGGTCAGGTAGGCGTGGCCGCGCTTGGGGTCGATGACGACCGCCTCGTGGGCGTACCGGCCGAACGCCTTTACGGGCTTGGGGTCGCGGTTGGCGCGGCGGTCCTCGGGGTCGACCTCGAAGATGTAGCCGTGGTCCTTGGTCATGCCGTTCTGGCCGGCCTTGTCCTCGGTCTCCTCGCCGGTGAGCCAGGTGCCCCAAGGGGTGCTGCCGCCCGCGCAGTTGGTGGAGGTGCCGGCGATGCCGACCCACTCGGCGACATGCCCGTGGCGGACCTCGACGACCGTGCAACCGCCGGAGGCGGCGGGGTCGTAGACGAGGCCCTCGGTGAGCGGCACGGGGTGGGGCCAGTTGGCACGCGGGCCCTTGAGCTCGTGGTTGTTCACCAGGAGGGTCGCGCCGCGGGGGCCGCAGAAGGTGGCCGTACCGTCGTGGTTGGACGGGGTGAACTCGCCGGACTCCAGCTTGGTCCTGCCGCTGTAGGTGATGACCTTGTACGCGAACCCGGCGGGCAGCGCGAGCAGGCCCTCGGGGTCGGCGATCAGCGGCCCGTAGCCGACGCCACCGTGGGCGCCTGCGGTCTCCGCGTCCGCGCTCTCGACGTCGGTGGACGCAAGGGCGTTCGGCGCGGTGGCGAGGGCGCCTACAGTGCCCGCCAGCGCCACACCGGCACCGGTGAGCGCGGTTCTGCTGGCGAAGTCCCTGCGGGTGAGCGACATGGTGTCTCCTGAGACGGTCGGTGAGCCGTGGAGGGTGGCGGACCTCGGGTCGGCGCAACGGTCCCGCCCATGTCTGAACACGAGTTGAACAGCGAGAGGAATCGATGGAGCAGCTTTAATGAATCAACACAGGGTGATGGGAATGCCTTTAGGGGCGCGGGGCTGTGTCGATCTGCGGCGCCGCGCGGGCGCAACCAGCCACAACCCACCCCGCACCCGGAACACAACCTCAACCCCCCTGCTGCGACCTCGCCTTGAACGCGGCCTTCCGCGCCTCCTTGGCCACCTTCTTGTCGGGATGCAGCCGCCCCATCGCCTCCAGCACATCGGCCGTGGCGGGGTGATCGACCTTCCAGGCAGCCGCGAAGAACCCCCCGTGCTGCTGGGCCAGCCCCTCCACCAGCCCCTGCAGCTCCTCGGAGTTCCCCTCGGCGGCCAGTTGCGCGGCGATCGTGTCGACGGTCAACCAGAAGACCATGTCCTCGGAGGGCGCGGGCACATCCTCGAACCCCCGCTCGACGAGCCAGACCCGGGCGAGCCCGCCCAGTTCCGGGTCGTCCAGCACCTCCCGCAGCGCCTGCTCCGCGACGACACCGACCAGCGAGAGGGCCTGCTGGCAGCGCAGTCGGCGCAGCGGCGCCCCCGCGTCGCTCCCCCGCGCCGCCGCCAGCAACTCCCGTGCCGCCGCGAGGGGTTCGCGCCGGTCCAGCCACTGCTCGGTCTCGGCCTGGGCGGCAGCGGGAGGGAACGCCGAGGTCCCGTCCAGCAGCGCGTCCGCCCCCTTGTCGGCGAGGTCGCCGACGGCCGGTGCCGCGATTCCCGCCTCCAGCAGCCGCGACCGCAGCCCGTACAGGCCGAGCGGGGTCAGCCGCACCATGCCGTACCGGGAGACGTCGGTCTCGTCGACGACCGCGGCGGGCTCCTCGTCAGCGTCGGCCATCAGCGCCTCGTCGACGGGCTGGTACTCGACGATCCCCACCGGCTCCAGGATCCGGAACTGGTCGTCCAGCCGCATCATCGCGTCGGACACCTGCTCCAGGACGTCGTTGGTCGGCTCGCCCATGTCGCTCGGCACGATCATCGACGCGGCGAGGGCGGGCAGCGGGACCGGGCCCTCGCCGGGGCCGTCCTCGCCGACCGTGAGCAGGTAGAGGTTGCCGAGCACCCCGTCGAGGAACTCCTGCTCGGCCTCCGGGTCCCAGTCCAGGGAGGCGAAGTCGATCTGGCCACCGCCATCCTCGGCGGACATGGCGTCGACCAGGTCGTCCAGATCCGGCACGCTCGCGTCGGCCAGCGCCGTCTCCAGGGCCGTCAGCCACACGCCGAGCACGTCCTGCGGGGATCCGGACAGCAGGGCCAGGTCCTCGCCCGTGGCGACGGTGCCCTCCTCCTCGTCGACGATCTCGACGAGCCCGGTGTCGACGGCGACCCGCCAGGCCTCGCTCGCATGGGCCGCCGCCTCGTCCCCGGTCAGTCCGAGGTGCGCGGCCGCCGCGGGCAGCTGCTCCTCGACGAGTCCGCCCCCGGCGTCGACCCGCGTGTCCTCGCCGGCCCAGCGGGCGAGCCGGGCGGCCCGGGCGAGCAGCGGCGTGGACAGGGCGTCGCGCGCCAGCTCCGCTTCGGGGTGCAGCCGCACCGGCGGCAGGGGGGAGCTGTCTGACATCGGCTGGTTCTCCTAGGGCGCCTCTGAAGGCCGTACCACCGAGTACGGCCGAAGAACGACGGCGGGCCGTACGGCCATCCGGACGCCGTACGACTCCTTCGCTCAGCCTAGACGGATATCCACCCATGCCGCCCGGTTCATCTCCCCGACCGCTTCCGTCCATGGCTGAAACCTTGACAACTGGACTGACCAGGCAGGAGATTGACGCGCGTAGAAATCCGGCGGACATCTGTTCACTGTATTTTCTACGCGCGTCGCCACCGGCCCCACAGGTCGCGGCTCCCACCGTTCCACGTTCACCCTCGTCCCGGCGCCTACGTTCGTCCCCGGAGGGATCCCGTTGCCGAGCAAGAAGTCCGCGCGTCTCGCCGCGCTCACCGTCGCCGCCCTGTCGGCGGCCTCCACCGTCGTCCTCGTCTCGCCCGCGCACGCGGCCGCCGTGAGCATCCACGACATCCAGGGCGCGACCCGGATATCCCCGTACGCCGGTCAGAAGGTCACGGATGTGGCCGGAATCGTCACCGGTGTGCGCACCTACGGCTCCTCCAAGGGTTTCTGGATCCAGGATCCGAACCCCGACGCCGACCCGGCCACCAGTGAGGGCGTCTTCGTCTTCACCAGCTCCGCCCCGAAGGTCGCCGTGGGTGACGCCGTCACGGTCACCGGCACGGTCTCGGAGTACGTCCCGGGCGGCACGTCGTCCGGCAACCAGTCGGTGACCGAGATCACCAAGCCGACGGTCACGGTCGTCTCCAGCGGCAACGCGGTCCCGGCGGCCACGGTGATCGACGCGAAGTCGATGCCGGCCGCGTACGTCCCGGCGGGCGACTCCGCAGCGGGCAACTCGATCAACGGCCTGACACTGGAGCCGAAGAAGTACGCCCTGGACTTCTACGAGTCCCTTGAGGGCATGAACGTCAAGGTCGCCGACGCCCGCGTGGTCGGCGCGACCGACCCGTACACCGAGCTGTGGGTGACGGTGAAGCCGCGCGAGAACGCCACCAGGCGCGGCGGCACGCTCTACGGCTCCTACGACTCGCAGAACACCGGCCGGCTCCAGATCCAGTCGCTGGGTGCGACCGCCGCCTTCCCGGTGGCGAACGTCGGCGACACCCTGACCGGCACCACGGCCGGCCCCCTGGACTTCAACCAGTTCGGCGGTTACACGCTGGTCGCCAGCGAGATCGGCACCCTGAAGAGCGCCGGTCTTGAGCGGGAGACCACGCGGAAGCAGAAGAACGGCGAGCTCGCGGTCGCGACCTACAACGTCGAGAACCTCGACCCGACCGACGCCACCTTCGAGGAGCACGCCTCCGCGATCGTGAACAACCTGAAGTCGCCCGACATCGTGTCCCTGGAGGAGATCCAGGACAACAACGGCGCGAAGGACGACGGCACGACCGCCGCCGACGTCACGGTGACCAAGCTGATCGACGCGATCGTCGCGGCGGGCGGCCCGACGTACGACTGGCGCTCGATCGACCCGGCCAACGACACCGACGGCGGCGAGCCGGGCGGCAACATCCGCCAGGTGTTCCTCTTCAACCCGGAGCGGGCCTCCTTCACGGACCGCGCGGGCGGCGACGCCACCACGGCGGTGGGTGTCACGAAGGTCCACGGCAAGGCGCAGCTGACGGCCTCCCCGGGCCGCATCGCCCCCACCGACGACGCCTGGAAGTCCAGCCGCAAGCCGCTGGCCGGTGAGTTCGTCTTCCGTGGCCGCACGGTCTTCGTGATCGCCAACCACTTCAACTCCAAGGGCGGCGACTACGGTCTGACCTCGGCGACCCAGCCGGTGCCGCGCAGTTCGGAGATCCAGCGCCACCAGCAGGCGACCCTCGTCAACGCCTTCGTCAAGGACATCCTCGACACCCAGAAGAACGCGGACGTCATCGCGCTCGGTGACATCAACGACTTCGAGTTCTCCGACACGGCGAAGATCCTGGAGGGTGACGGCGAGCTCTGGTCGGCGATCAAGTCGCTGCCCAGGAGCGAGCGTTACACCTACGACTACCAGGGCAACCAGCAGGTCCTGGACCAGATCCTGGTCAGCCCGTCGATCCGGCGCGGCTGCGACTTCGAGTACGACAGCGTGCACATCAACTCGGAGTTCAACGACCAGATCAGCGACCACGACCCGCAGGTGCTGCGCTTCAAGCCGTAACCGGCGGTGGGTCAGGCCTGGTCGAACACGCCGTTCAGCCAGGCCTGCCACTCGCTCTCGCACTGCTTGATGTCGGAGTCGGGGGCGAAGTCGTGCAGGGAGATGCCGACCGGGTGGCCCCAGTGGTTGCGCCCGAAGACGCGGGTGAGGCCCCGGTCGGTGCGCAGTCCGATGAAGTAGGGGTTGCGGAAGTCGACCACGGCGTCGAAGGTGTCGGGCCCGTGGACCGTCACGCGCGTGCCCGCGGCCACGTCCTCGCCGACGCCGAGTGCCTGGCCTACGACGGCGAGGGCGTCCGGTGCCTTGGACGCCTCGGGTCCGTCGAAGGTCGCGAAGGCGGCCGGGCGGGGCGCGAAGTGGGTCAGGTACTCGCGCAGGGTGTGCAGATAGAAGTCGGTGTGCTTGGCGGCGCCGTCGTACTGGTTGTCCCAGTCGTCGACGAAGATCCCGCTGTGGACGTAGCGCACCCAGGCGCGCCGGCCCTCGTCACGGGGTTCGACGGTGTAGTCGAGCTGGTTCAGGGTCTGCTGGGAGATGCCCTCGACGTCCTCGACGCGGTTGGTGTACCGGTGCGGCGCGTCCCAGGTGACGACCTTGGACCCGAAGGGGCCGGTGCCGCCGACGCGGGGCTCGGGCGGCTCCATCGGCCACAGATAGCCGCCGGTTCCGGTGGTGATCGCCTCCCACACCTGCTCGGGGGTGGCGTCGACCTCGAACTCGCGGGCGATCTCGAATTCCTTGGACATCGTTCTACTCCAACTCGGTCTGGGTGGGGGCGGGTTCGGTCTCTTTGAGCGTCGGATGGACCGCCAGGACGATCCGGTGGTCACGGCCGCCCTCGGTGTCCGGGGCGTCGTACTTGCGGATCAGGGCGGTGACCCCCGCTGTCATCTCCTGGATGAACGCGGCCCGTTCGGCGGCGGAGGCGAAGCGCACCTCGCCGTCCAGCGCGAAGGTCGCCAGCCGTTTGCGGGCCTTCGCCGCGCCGGTGATCAACTGGCCGACGTCCCGCACCAGCCGGGCACCCAGCGCCAGCAGCCAGCGCGCGGAGAGCTGGTCGCGGAAGCGGTCGGGGTCTGGCTGCACGGCGGCGAGGGCGAGCGGCGAGATCACGTACGACGCCGCGGTCGCCCGCATCAGCCGCTCGGTGACATTTCCCTTGCGGCGCTCCCCCGCGAGCTCGACCAGGCCGTGCCGCTCCAGGGCCTTGAGGTGGTAGTTCACCTTCTGCCGGGGCAGCCCGACCTGGCCGGCCAGCATGGCGGCCGACGCGGGGCCCGCCGCCAGCTCGGCCAGGAGCCTGGCCCTTATGGGGTCCAGGGAGACGGCTGCGGCCTCGGGGTCCTCGATGACGGTGACATCCAGCATGGGTCCACCGTCTCACCGAACACTTTTTTTGTCCAGACGGTTCGAGTTTTCGGTAGAGGCGGGCGCGGGCTCAGTCGGGGACGAGGCCCAGGGCGTGGTCGTACCGGCTGACCACGCTGCTCTTCAGCCCCGGCCAGGTCTGCACGCGCTCCCAGCGGTCCGAGGCCGAGCCGATCCCGTCCCCCGGCGCGGCGAGCGCGTCGAGGTGGGCCTGGGCGCTCTCCCACTCGGCGTAGTTGAGGACACGGGTGCCGTCGGTGCTGAGGTGGAAGTGGCCGCTGATACCACCGGGGTGCGGGTTCGGCTCGCTCTCCAGCGCTTCGAGGACGGCGTCCGTCCAGGCCCGCTGCCGGTCGGGGTCGGGGGCCTCGAACTCGATGTCGACGACCACGACGCAGCCCGGAACCCGCTGGTCACCGTCCCGGACCGCGCTGCGGTAGTGCCGGTAGCGGCCGAGACCCGACCGCTCGATGTGGGGCACGGCGGTGTCGATCTCGTCGACCCGCTCCAGCCGCTGTGTCCGCGCGAAGGCCTCGTACGCCTGCTCGCCGGTCCACTGCGAGTAGTGCAGGAGGCCGGCGGTGTCGTGGCCGGTGTAGACGTGGTAGCCGAGCAGTCCGTCGGCGGGCCACGGCCGGCGTTCCCAGGCGGCGGCGACGGCGTCGACGGTCTGCCGCTGCCGCAGCGGGTTGCCCACCCGCCAGGTGCTGAAGAGCGACGCGCCCACCTCGGGCCGGGCGGGGTCGGGATGGATGTCGGTACGGCGGGTCACGCGGGGCCTCCTCGGATCGCTGATCGATGTGCTCGTCAGCCACCCTCCGACCTCAACCAGGATTCAGGTCAAGTCGGCGGTTCGGGCGGTGGTTTCGGGAGACCCGCCAGGACATGGACGAGCAGGCCGAGGACCAGCCCAGCAGCCCCTCCAAGTTGCCCGCCCGAGCCTGGCGCGCGGTGCTGCGGCGCACGGCGAAGGAGTTGCTGGACGACGAACTCGCCGACCGCGCGGCGGCGTTGACGTACTACGGCGTCCTGTCGCTGTTTCCCGCCCTGCTGGTGATGGTCTCCCTGCTGGGCGTGGTGGGACAGCGCGCCACGGACAAGATCCTGGGCAACATCGGGGACCTCGCGCCGGGTCCGGCCCGGGACATCCTGCGGGACGCGGTCGTCCAGCTCGGCGACAGCGGCGGCACGGGCAGCGTCCTGGCGATCGTCGGCCTGCTCGCCGCGCTGTGGTCCGCCTCCGGGTACGTCGCCGCGTTCATCCGTGCGTCCAACGCGGTGTACGACCTTCCCGAGGGGCGCCCGGTGTGGAAGCTGACGCCGCTGCGGCTGGCGCTGACCGTGACGCTGATGCTGATGCTGGCGGTGAGCGCGCTGATCGTGGTGTTCACCGGTCCGCTGGCCGAACGGGCGGGCCGGGCGGTGGGGTTCGGCGACGCGGCGATCGCGCTCTGGGGCGTGACCAAGTGGCCGGTGCTGCTGCTCCTGGTCGTCGTGATGATCGGCCTGCTGTACTGGGCCGCCCCGAACGTCCGCGGCCGCGGCTTCCGTTGGATCTCGCCGGGCAGTGTCGTGGCCACCCTGGTCTGGGTCGCCGCCTCCGCGGGTTTCGCCCTCTACGCCGCCAACTTCGGTTCGTACAACAAGACGTACGGCACCCTCGCCGGCGCCATCGTCTTCCTGGTGTGGCTCTGGCTGACGAATCTGGCGATCCTGCTGGGCCTGGAGTTCGACGCGGAGCTGGCCCGGGAGCGGGCGATCGCCTCCGGAGCGGCCGAGTCGACGGAGGAGCCGTACGTGGAGCCCCGGGACACCCGGAAGTGGCCGCCGAGGTTGCGGGGGTCACGGGCGTCGCGGGCGTCGCGGGCGTTTCGGGGAAGGTGACCCGCCCCGACAGCCGAAGCAGCCGTGAGACCGCACGCACGGACGTGGGCGGCACCCCGCGTCTGAGGGTGCCGCCCACGTCCGGCCTTCGGCCTGCCGCGGCCTACTTCTTCGGGTACCGCCACGACACGACGACGACCGCGGCCAGGGCCGCGCCGACGATCAGCACCGGTCGCGGATGCCGTATCGCCGCCATGACCAGCGGCCTGACCGGCTGGGGCACGCTGTGCCGCGCCCTGCGCTCCAGCGCGGTACCCGTCTCCGAGGCCTTGCCCTGGGTGATCTCGCCCGCCCGCTGGGTCCGGTCCTGGACCTTGTGGCCCGCCTGGGTGGCCTTGTCGTGCACGGTGTGACCGGCCTGCGCCGCGCTGCTGCGCAGCTGCACGGTCATCGCGCCCGCCTTGTCCCTGAGATCTGCCGCACGGGCCCTCGCACGGCCCTTGACGTCCATTTTTCCTGCCAACTCCTCCACTGTGTCGCCGAGTTCGCTGCGGGTGCGCTCGATCTGGCGCCGCAGTTCATCGGGTCCCTTGGCTCCCGTCATGGGGGGCTCGCTCCCCGTCCTGTCCGTCATCGGTGCGCCCTTTCCCTGATCTCCTCGACGTCCGCCTTGACGCTGCCGAGTGCCTCCTCGGGCGTCGGGGGTGTGGCACGGCGCAGCTGGGAGCGGCCGAGAGCGGCGAGCACTCCCGCGATCACGAACAGCACAGCCGTCACGATCAGAGCCGAGGCCCACACCGACAGCACCAGGGAGAGCGCGGCGGTGGACGTTCCGGCCAGGGCGAGCAGTCCCGCGTAGGCGAAGGCGCCGGCGGCACCGAGCAGCCCGCCGCCCTTCCCGGCCCGCCGGCCCTTCTCGGCCAGCTCCTCCTTCGCGAGGGCGACTTCCTGCCGCACCAGCCTGGAGACCTGTTCGGTGGCCTGTCCGACGAGTTCGCCCACCGAGTGATGTTCGTCGTGCACCGGCCTGGGGGCCGTGGTTCCGGTCACGGTGTTCCGCCTCCTCTCGGTCGGAACACCCGGGTACCCGGACCGGCCCCCGGCTACCCCCCTTGCGGACCGCCGTCCGATCCGCCCTGCCCGAGCCGGGCCAACTGGCTCTGGAACCAGTCGAGCCGGGCCTGCAACAGGGCTGCCTCGGCGGCGAGTTCGGGCACTCCGAGCGCTTCGGGCAGACCGGGATCGCCAGGCGCGGGCACGGCTGCCGGGCGTGCCACCACCCGCAGCCCCTCACCGGCCAGCCGGGCGAACCCGGCGAGCGAGACCGCCGTACGTCCGCGCAGGCAGCCCGCGCAGGAGGGGGCCAGGGCCCGCCAGCCGGGTCTGCCCCAGCCGGCGTCGGCGAGCGCCGCCGCGACCGTGCCGCAGGAACACGCGCCGACGGTGGCGGTCCGCACCCGCTGACGGGCGTAGCGGAAGCCGAGCTCGAAGCGGAGGTAGCGGCCGAGGACCGTGACGTCGAGGAGGACGGCCGTGCGGTGCTCGGCCGTGCACAGCAGCGCCTCGGCCGCCGCGCGATCGTGCACGCAGTGGAAGCCGCAGTCGCAGCGGCGGTTCGGTGCCCGGTGCCGCAGACCGTAGACGCAGGACGCGTCGGCCAGGACGCCGTACGGCAGCGCGCCGCCGAGCGACACACCGGTGAACCCGGCCCGGGTGCCGTCCTGGGACAGCACCGGGTGGGCGATCTTGTATCCGGTCGGCGGCTCCGTCGGGCGTTCCTCCGGAAGCCGCAGTCTCATCGGGCCGCCGGAACCTCTTCGGGAACCTTCAGCTCTTTGAGCTCCTCCGGAAGTTCGAGCTCTTCCTCGTGGATCTCCGGCCGCTCTTCCGCGACTCCGGTGGCGAGTGCCTTGCCGAGCTTCATGACGCCTCCAGGACCAGTGGTCGTGCACCGTCCTGACCATGGTGACCCATGCGGGCCCGATTTGGACATAGGACCTCTTCGCAGCATCCCTTACCGATACACCGTAGAAGAATTAAGTGGAGCTTCACGGTCGATCGACCGAGACTACGCGCATGACGACCACCGCCCCGCCCTTCGGCCGCGCCCTCTGCGCCATGATCACGCCCTTCGACGAGGCCGGTGCCCTCGACCTCGACGGCGCGCAGACGCTCGCCGACCACCTGGTGGCGGAGGGCTGCGACGGGCTCGTCCTGTCCGGCACGACGGGCGAGTCGCCGACCACGACGGACGCGGAGAAGTCCGCGCTCGTGAGGGCGGTGCGGGAGGCGGTGGGCGCGCGGGCCACGGTCGTGGCGGGGGTGGGCACCTTCGACACCCGGCACACCGTCGAGCTGGCCCTCGGCGCCGAAAAGGCGGGCGCGGACGGGGTGTTGGTGGTCAGCCCCTACTACAGCCGGCCGCCGCAGGACGCGCTGGAGGCACACTTCCGTGAGATCGCGGACGCCTGCGGGCTGCCCGTCATGCTCTACGACATCCCAGCCCGCACCGGTACCCGCATCGAGCCGGAGACGATGATCCGGCTCGCCGAGCACCCCCGGATCGTCGCGGTCAAGGACTGCTCCTACGACCTTCTCGGCACCCAAAAGGTCCTGCACCGTACGGAGTTGGCGTACTACGCGGGTTGCGACGAGCAGATCCTCGCGTTGTACGCGGTGGGCGCGACGGGGTACGTCAGCACGGTGGCCAACGTGGTCCCCAACCGGCTGAGGGCGATCCTGGAGACGTTCGAGGCGGGCGACACCCCCGTGTCCGCCCGCCTCCAACGAAGGGCCACGCCGCTGATCGAGGCGATGATGTCGGCGGGCCTGCCCGGCACGGTCACTGCCAAGGCCCTCCTCAACGCGCTCGGCCTGCCCGCGGGCCCGGTCCGCGCCCCGCTGCGGCCCGCCGGCCGGGAGGCGGCCGACGGGCTGCTGGCGGAGTACGAACGGTTCGTGGCCGCCTGATCAGGGCTGGGCGAAGAGCGGCTCCCAGCGTCCGTCGCCGTCCGGTGTGCTGCCTTCCAGGAAGCCGCTGAGCGGAATCTCCTTGTCGCTGCCGAGGGTGACGAGCACGAGCCGGTTGTGGTGCTCGTTCTTGTCGTTCTCGCCCATGTCCCATGCGATGAGCTGCTTGTCGCCCACCCAGGCGATCAGCTGCTGTCCGCGCACCTCGGCCTTCTTGCCGGTCCGGGCGTCGAAGACGTACGAGGACGTCTTCCACTTCGTGCCCGCGAACCCGCCCGCGACGAGCTTGCCGTCGGGCGACCTGCCCGCGTCCACGGACCAGTCCAGGTACGTGTAGCCCGCCGGCACGGGGACCTCCTTGCCGGTGAGGTCGTAGAACACGTAGCCGGGCTCCGTGGGGCGGCCCTCCCAGACGTGGCGGCCGTCGTCGGTGAGGGCGAAGTCCTGGCGGCTGTTGAGCACGGTGCCGCGCAGGGGGTCGTCCGAGTCGCCCGCGAGCTTGATCTCGGTCCAGGCGCCGTCCCCCGAGGCCACGTCGAGGACGGAGAAGCCGGTGCGGCTCGACGTCCGCGGCTGGATCCACTCGGCGTTGCCCTGCGCCTTGATCAGCCGGTCGGGATTCTCGCCGTACGTCGTCGCGACCAGCTTGCGGCCGTCGCGGGAGAAGGTGAGCCCGCCGACACCGTGGTCGACGTCGATCCACCGCTCGACCTTGCCGGTGGTCAGGTCGAGCAGGCCGATCCGCGAGGCTGGCAGATCGCGCTCGAGGACGGCGGCGGTCTTCCCACCCGGGGCGACGGCGACCCAGGACCAGTCGGCGGCCTTGGCGTACCTGCCGGTCTTCGGATTCAGCAGGTAGTAGGTGCGCTCGTAGACGGCGCTGTCCGCACTCTTCTTGACCTTCTTCGGAACGGAGTACCCGGCCAGGGTCGTGCCCCCGACGGAGATCCTGTCGCGCGGCGGCGACTGGTCGGGATGGGACTCGACCTTCTTCGGGGTCACGATGCCCCCCGAGGGCCGTACATCCTCCTTGCCGGAGTCCAGCAGCGGCACCGCCACCCCGACGGCGACCACGGCGACCGCGGTCACGGCGGCGACCGTGATCCTGCGGGTACGTCGGTGGCGCCGGACGGCGAGCACCCGGTCGGCGAACCCCGCTGCCGCCGGGGGCTGTTCGGCGGCCTGCTCGCGCAGGGCGTCGCGCACGATGTCGTCGACGTTCACGGACGCACCTCCACGGGCGAGCAGTCATGGGCGTCGAACCGTTCCGCCTCCGCGAGGCCGAGGGCGGCCAGTTCGGGGGCGAGTTGGCGCAGCCGGGCCAGCGAACGGTGGGTGGTGGACCGCACGGTGCCGACCGAACATCCCAGCAGCCGGGCCACGTCGGCCTCGGGCAGGTCCTCGAAGTAGCGCAGCACCAGCACGGTGCGCTGGCGTGCGGTGAGCCGGGACAGGGCCTGGCGTATCACCAGGCGCAGTTCGGCCGCGGCGGCGGTGTCGGCGCCGGGCTCGTCGCTGCCCGGGGGTTCGGGCGGCTCGGCGACACTGACCTCCCGCCGCGGCCACTTGAGCCGCCAGCGGCTGACCTGCTGGCGGTAGAGGACCTGCCGTACGTAGGCCTCCGGTTCGTCGATCCTCTGCCACCGCCCGGCCGCCTTGACCAGGGCGTTCTGCAACAGATCCTCACCGGCGTGCCGGTCTCCCCCGCACAGCAGCACGGCGGTCTTCAGCAGAGCGGACGACCTGCTGTCCACGAAGTCCCGGAAACTCTCCAGCCCTTCGGCATCCATCGTCACCTTCTCTTCCCCGGCGACGCCTGTGCGCCACCCCTCCGACCCTTGTGACGCGTACGGTGGCCCGCCGCTATGCCACCGCCACGAAAAAAGTCGCCGTAGAGGATGCGAGTCCTCTACGGCGACTTCGCCACGCGGTCGCGGGTCAGTTGTGGCTGTGCAGGACGTCGTTGAGGCCGCCCCAGACCGCGTTGTTCGGGCGGGCCTCGACGGTGCCGGTGACCGAGTTGCGGCGGTAGAGGATGTTCGAGGCGCCGCTCAGCTCGCGGGCCTTGACGATCTGGCCGTCGGGCATGGTGACCCGGGTGCCCGCGGTGACGTAGAGACCGGCCTCGACGACGCACTCGTCACCGAGCGCGATGCCGACGCCTGCCTCGGCGCCGATCAGGCAGCGCTCGCCGATGGTGATCCGGACGTTGCCGCCGCCGGAGAGCGTGCCCATGGTGGAGGCGCCGCCGCCGATGTCCGAGCCGTCGCCGACCACGACACCGGCGGAGATGCGGCCCTCGACCATCGAGGTGCCGAGGGTGCCCGCGTTGAAGTTGACGAAGCCCTCGTGCATCACGGTGGTGCCCGCGGCGAGGTGCGCGCCGAGCCGGACCCGGTCGGCGTCGGCGATGCGGACGCCCTGGGGGGCCACGTAGTCCGTCATGCGCGGGAACTTGTCGACGCTGGTCACGGCGAGGTGCAGACCCTCGGCGCGCGCGTTGAGGCGCACCTTCTCGATGTCGTCGACGGCGACGGGGCCGAGCGAGGTCCAGGCGACGTTGGGCAGGAGGCCGAAGATGCCGTCCAGGCTCTGGCCGTGCGGCTGGACCAGCCGGTGCGAGAGCAGGTGCAGCCGCAGGTAGGTGTCATGGGTGTCGAGCGGCTTGTCGTCGAGGGAGGCGATGACCGTGCGGACCGCGATCACCTCGACGCCACGGCGGGCGTCCGGGCCGATCGCCTTGGCGGCGCCTTCGCCGAGCAGTTCCACGGCCCGGTCGGCGGAGAGCCGCTCGGTGCCGGCCGGACCGGGTTCGGCGGAGAGCTCGGGAGCGGGGAACCAGGTGTCGAGAACGGTGCCGTCGGCGGCGACGGTGGCGAGGCCTGCGGCGATGGCGCCGGTGGTGCGCGGAGCAGTCGTGTCGGTCATGAGGGAAACCTAACCGGCGGGAGGCACGGGACGCGAACCCGTCCGCGGGGCGTCTCGGGTGATGGGCGGCCCGTACTCCCCCGCGGCGCGGGCCGCCCGGTCCGAGGGGTCAGCCGCGTTCACCGGCCCGGTCGACGACAGCCGTGGCGAGGAGCGAGTTGCCGCCGACGACCTTGTCGCCGAGGAGCATGCGCATCCCGGTCACGCGATACGTCTGCGGGTCGAGCAGCCACTGGTCCCGAAGCTTCTCCTCGGTCCCCGGATAGCCGTCCCGCGTGTGGTGGTCGAGTGCGATGGCCCGGCGTCCGGAGGCGGTCTCGACGAGGTGGTCGACGACCGTGCCGCCCGGCAGCGTCGCGAGCGCCCGGTAGAGCGAGGCCAGCCCCTTGGAGGGCAACACGTCGGCGCCGAGGAGGATGTCGTCGGCGGCGCCGTCGCCGAGCCGGCGGGCGGCGTACCGGTGGATGTCCGGCGCGCAGCGGTCGTAGAGCCGCGCGAACAGCTCCGGCTGCTCCAGCGACCGGGCGACTACGCACCTGCCGGAATCACCCGCCCCAGCACCTCCCGCGCATACCCCTCGTCGTACGGCGCCCCCGTCAGCAGCACCTGGAGGCAGATTCCGTCCATCAGCGCGACCAGGGCCCGCGCCGTGACCGGGTCCGTGCGGTGGGCGAGGCGTTCGGAGAGGTCGTCGGCCCATTCGGCGGCGACGGGGCGCAGGGCGGGGCGGCGCAGGGCGGCGAGGTAGAGCTCGTACTCCAGCTCGACGCCGGTGCGGTCGCCGCCGAGCCAGTCGCCGAGGACGCGGGCGAGGCCGGCGGGCAGGTCACCGCCGGCCTCGTCGAGGGCCCCGTGCGCGGCGACCGCCTTGGCGAAGCCCTCGCTGGCCTGGCGCAGCGCGGCGACCATCAGCTCGTCGAGGCTCTTGAAGTGGTACGTCGTCGATCCCAGCGGTACGTCGGCCTCGGCGGCGGCGCTGCGGTGACTGAGCCCCGCGAGCCCCTTGCGCCCCACCACCCGGATGGCCGCGTCGATGATCCGCTGCCGGCGCTCGGGGTCGTGCCGTCGGGGCATCAGTGCGCCCCACCCAGGTTCAGGACCACGACGCCCACGATGATCAGTGCGATCCCGGCGGCCTTGGTGGGCGTCATCGCCTCCCCGAGGAAGATCATCCCGATGGTGACGATGGCCGCGGTGCCCACTCCGGCCCAGATCGCGTAGGCGGTGCCGACCGACACCGTCTTCAGCGTCTGGGCGAGCAGCGCGAAGGAGAGGACGTATCCGAGTACGGTCAGCAGCGAGGGCCCGAGCCGGCTGAAGCCCTCGGTGTACTTCATGGCCGTGGTCGCTCCGACCTCGGCGGCGATGGCTCCGGCGAGCAGCAGGTATCCCATGCGTACGAGCGTACATAACGGCGGGCGAGAAGGCCGTACGGGACAAGCGGGTGCAGAGGTGATCACATCACCCCTCCCGTCGCCCGACGAGGCGCTCCGGAGAGCCAACTGAGCGCGGAATGTGGAAACCGGCCGGTTCAAAGGGCTGCTCGGGACCGCCGGTAACCACTAGTGTTCCCCCGGAACCACTTGTGTTTCACCATTCACACACCGCGCCACCACAGCAGCCGCACGTCGCCTCGCGCCGCGCCGGAGGAACAGCGCATGCCCGAAGACAAGTCCCGGCCGCCCCAGGACCGCCCCTGGGAGAACGGCTGGACGTTGGACACCTCCCGTACACCCGGCACCAGGCGGCTCTATCTCGCCGGCGCGCTGGCGGTGGCCACGGTCATCGCCTGTGTCGCGGCAATAGCCGCCACCGACAACAAGGGTGACGATTCATCAAAGACCGCGCGGGACGAGGGAGGTCTGATCTCCTTCTCCTCGCAGCCCGCGACGACCGCGGCGCCCCGGGGCGACAGCGGCCTCTCGTCGGTGTCCCCCTCTCCCCGGGGCCCCCGGCAGCAGGGCACCGGCCCCACCGTCGCGGTCTCGGACACCCCGAAGCCGCCCAAGTCCAAGCCCACGGCCTCCAAGGGCAGTTCGTCGAATCCGAAGCCCTCCGTGACCTACCGTTCGGTGCACTCGGTCAACTTCCCCGACCGCTTCTGGCACGTGGACGACGGCTATGTGGGCCTCGACCCCGTCAGGGGCTCGGAGTCCCGCGAGGACGCCACCTTCAAGCAGGTCAAGGGCCTGGCGAACGCCTCCTGTTACTCCTTCGCCACCCATGACGGAAAGTACCTGCGCCACCGCAACTTCGTCCTGCGGGCCGACCGCAACGACGGCACGTCCCTGTTCAAGCAGGACGCCACGTTCTGCCCCCGGGACGCCGCCTACACCAGCGCGACGATGCTGGAGTCGGTGAACTACCCCGACTACTTCCTGCGCCACAGAAATTTCGTGATCCGTCTGGAACGCTTCGAGTACAGCTCGCAGTTCCTGTCGGACTCGTCGTTCCAGCTGGTGCACGGCCTGGCCTGAACCGCGTCCGAGCACGCGGAAGCGGCGGCACCCGGAAGGTGCCGCCGCTTTCGCGTGTACGCGTCTGTCAGACGTTGAACCCGAGCGCCCGAAGCTGCTCGCGTCCGTCGTCCGTGATCTTGTCCGGGCCCCACGGCGGCATCCACACCCAGTTGATGCGGAGTTCGCTGACGAGGCCGTCCGTGGCGGACTTGGCCTGGTCCTCGATGACGTCCGTCAGCGGACAGGCCGCCGAGGTCAGGGTCATGTCGAGGGTCGCGATGTTCGCGTCGTCGACGTGGATGCCGTAGATCAGGCCGAGGTTGACGACATCGATGCCCAGCTCGGGGTCGACGACGTCGTACAGCGCCTCGCGGATCTCTTCCTCCGAGGCCGGCTTCATCTCAACGGTCTCGCTCATGCCGTCTTCCTTTCGGCGTCGGCTCCGGCGTCCAGCGCCTGGGCCGTCGCGTCCTTCCACGCCATCCAGCTGAGGAGGGCGCACTTGACCCGGGCCGGGTACTTGGAGACACCGGCGAACGCGACCGCGTCCTCCAGCACCTCCTCCATCGCGTCGTCGGGCTCGATCCTGCCCTTCGACTGCATCAGCTCCAGGAAGGTCTCCTGGATCCGCTGCGCGTCCGCCAGGTCCTTGCCCACCAGCAGATCGTTCAGGACGGAGGCGCTGGCCTGGCTGATCGAGCAGCCCTGGCCCTCGTAGGAGACGTCCTCGATCCTCGTGCCGTCGTACTTCACGCGGAGGGTGATCTCGTCGCCGCACGTCGGGTTCACGTGGTGCACCTCGGCGTCGCCGTCCCGGAGACCACGCCCGTGCGGGTGCTTGTAGTGGTCCAGGATGACTTCCTGGTACATCGAGTCCAGCTTCATGCGATAGCCCGTTCCCGTCAGCCGAAGAAGTTCCGTACGTGCTCCAGCCCCTCGATCAGTGCGTCGATCTCGGCGGGAGTGGAGTACAGATAGAACGACGCTCGCGTGGTCGCGGGAATTCCGTACCGCAGGCAGACCGGCCGCGCGCAGTGGTGGCCGACCCGGACCGCGATGCCCTGCTCGTCGAGGACCTGGCCCACGTCGTGCGGGTGGATGTCACCGAGCGTGAAGGAGATCGCCGCGCCCCGGTCCTCGGCCGTGGTCGGGCCGATGATCCTGAGGTCCGGTACCTCCGCCAGACGCTGGACCGCGTACTCGGTCAGCGCGTGCTCATGGGCGAGGATCTTGTCCATGCCGATCGACTGCAGATAGTCGATGGCCGCGCCCAGACCGACCGCCTGCGCGACCGGAGGGGTGCCCGCCTCGAACTTGTGCGGCGCCGGGGCGTACGTCGACGAGTGCATCGACACGGTCTCGATCATCTCGCCGCCACCGAGGAACGGGGGCAGGTCCTCCAGGAGCTCCTGCCGTCCCCACAGGACGCCGATGCCCGTCGGGCCGCACATCTTGTGGCCCGTGAAGGCCACGAAGTCGGCCTGGAGCGCCTGCACGTCCACCGGCATGTGCGGCGCGGCCTGGGAGGCGTCGATGCAGACCAGCGCGCCGACTTCCTGCGCGCGCCGGACGATCGCCTCGACCGGGTTGACCGTGCCCAGGATGTTGGAGACCAGCACGAAGGAGACGATCTTCGTCTTCTCGGTGATGACCTCCTCGATGTTGGAGAGGTCGAGGCGCCCGTCGTCGGTCAGCCCGAACCACTTCAGCTTCGCGCCCGTACGCTGCGCCAGCAGCTGCCACGGCACGATGTTGGAGTGGTGCTCCATCTCCGTGATGACGATCTCGGTCTCGGAGTCCACGCGGTAGGGCTCGTCGGCCCAGCCCAGCATGTTCGCCACGAGGTTGAGCGACTCGGAGGCGTTCTTGGTGAAGATCACCTCGTTGCGCGAGGGCGCGTTGATGAACTCGGCGACCTTGTCGCGCGCGCCCTCGTACAGCGCCGTGGCCTCCTCGGCGAGCACATGCACACCGCGGTGGACGTTGGCGTTGTAGCGCTCGTAGTACTCGCTCAGGGCGTCCAGTACCTGGCGCGGCTTCTGCGAGGTCGCCGCGTTGTCCAGGTAGACGAGCTTCCGGTCGTCGTGGACCAGGCGGTCCAGGATCGGGAAGTCCTTGCGGATCGCCTCGGTGTCGAGGAGGCCCGGCAGCTGTGTCACGCGGATACGCCACCCTTCGTGTATGCCTCGTAGCCCTCGTTCTCCAGCTTGTCGGCGAGCTCGGCGCCGCCGGACTCGACGATCCGGCCGCCGGAGAAGACGTGGACGAAGTCGGGCTTGATGTAGCGCAGGATGCGCGTGTAGTGCGTGATCAGCAGGGTGCCGACCTCGCCGGTCTCGCGGACACGGTTGACGCCCTCGGAGACGACGCGAAGGGCGTCGACGTCGAGGCCGGAGTCGGTCTCGTCGAGGATCGCGATCTTCGGCTTGAGCAGTTCGAGCTGGAGGATCTCGTGGCGCTTCTTCTCACCGCCGGAGAAGCCCTCGTTGACGTTGCGCTCGGCGAAGGACGGGTCCATGGAGAGGCGCTCCATGGTCTCCTTGACCTCCTTCACCCAGGTACGCAGCTTGGGGGCCTCGCCGCGGATCGCGGTGGCGGACGTACGGAGGAAGTTCGAGACCGACACACCCGGGACCTCGACCGGGTACTGCATCGCCAGGAACAGGCCCGCGCGGGCGCGCTCGTCGACGGACATCTCCAGGACGTCCTCGCCGTCGAGGGTGACGGTGCCGCCGGTGATCGTGTACTTCGGGTGACCCGCGAGGGAGTAGGCGAGCGTCGACTTGCCGGAGCCGTTGGGGCCCATGATGGCGTGCGTCTCGCCCTGCTTCACGGTCAGGTCTACGCCCTTGAGGATCTCCTTCGTGGCGTTGTCGGCCTCGACGGTGACGTGCAGGTCGCGGATTTCAAGCGTTGCCATGGGTGCCTCAGGACTCCTGGTTGAGGGAGACGAGCACGTCGTCCCCTTCGATCTTTACGGGGTATACGGGGACGGGGCGCGTCGCGGGAAGGCCGGACGGTTTGCCGGTGCGCAGGTCGAAGCTGGAGCCGTGCAGCCAGCACTCGATCTGGCAGTCCTCCACCTCGCCCTCGGAGAGCGAGACGTTGGCGTGGGAGCAGATGTCGTGGATGGCGAACACCTCTCCCTCGGTCCGCACGACCGAGACCGGCGTGCCGTCGAGTTCCACCCGCTTCGGGGTGTTCTCCTCCAGCTCGCTCAGCCCGCAGGCGCGTAGGAAAGCCATCAGACGGTGGCCTCCAGCTCCTCGTCGATCTTCACAAGGAGGCGCTCCTCGATGTCGTCGACACCGATCTGCTGGACCAGCTCGGCGAAGAAGCCGCGGACCACGAGGCGCCGGGCCTCGTCGGCCGGGATGCCACGGGCCATCAGGTAGAAGAGCTGCTCGTCGTCGAAGCGGCCGGTCGCCGAGGCGTGGCCGGCGCCGACGATCTCGCCGGTCTCGATCTCCAGGTTCGGCACCGAGTCGACCCGGGCGCCGTCGGTGAGGACGAGGTTGCGGTTCATCTCGTAGGTGTCGGTGCCCTCGGCCTTGGCCTCGATGAGCACGTCACCGATCCACACCGCGTGGGCGCCCTCGCCCTGGAGCGCGCCCTTGTAGGCGACGTTCGACTTGCAGTGCGGGGTGTTGTGGTCGACGAGGAGGCGGTGCTCCTGGTGCTGGCCGGCGTCGGTGAAGTACAGGCCGAACAGCTCGGCCTCGCCGCCGGGGCCGGCGTAGGCGACGCGCGGGTGCAGCCGGACGAGGTCGCCGCCGAAGGTGACCACGAACGACTTGAAGGTGGCGTCCCGGCCGATCAGCGCGTTGTGCTGGGCCACGTGCACGGCCTTGTCGTCCCAGTCCTGGACGGAGACGACGGTCAGCTTGGCGCCGTCCCCGAGGACGTAGTCGACGTTGGCCGCGAGCACCGCGTCACCGGTGTGGTCGATGACCACGACGGCCTCGGCGAAGGCGCCCAGCTCGATCACCTGGTGGGCGAAGGCGGTGCCGCCCTCGCCGTGCACGGCGATCCGGACGGGCTCGGTGAGGACCGTCTCCTTGGGGACGGTGATCACGCCGGCCTTCTCGAACGAGGAGTACGCCTGGGCGGCGATGCGGTCCACGGGGGTGCCCGCCCTGCCGATCCGGGCGTCGCCGCGGTCGACGGTCTCGACGGTGACGCCCTCGGGGGCCTCCACGGCGACCTTCACGCCCGCGTCGGTCGCGACGGCGGTGCCGTCGTGCAGCCCGCGCAGGCGCTCCAGCGGGGTGAACCGCCACTCCTCCTCGCGGCCGTGCGGGACCGGGAAGTCCGCGACGTCGAAGGACGGGGGCGCGCTCATGCGCGTGGCGACGGTCGACTCGGCGGCCACCGCGATCTGGCCGGCGGTCGTGCTGCCCACCGGGATGTTCTGAGCCTCAGCCATGGCTGTCGGTCTGCTCTCTTCCTACGTCAGAAATGTGCCGCTGCTTCTTGAAGGACCGGTCAGCCGACCGCGCCTTCCATCTGCAGCTCGATCAGCCGGTTGAGCTCGAGGGCGTACTCCATGGGCAGCTCCTTCGCGATGGGCTCGACGAAGCCGCGCACGATCATCGCCATCGCCTCGAACTCGGACAGACCACGGCTCATCAGGTAGAAGAGCTGGTCCTCGGAGACCTTGGAGACGGTGGCCTCGTGGCCCATGGACACGTCGTCCTCGCGGACGTCCACGTACGGGTACGTGTCGGAGCGGGAGATGGTGTCGACGAGCAGCGCGTCGCACAGCACGTTGGACTTGGAGCCGTGGGCGCCCTCGCCGATCTCGACGAGACCGCGGTAGGACGTACGACCGCCACCGCGCGCCACCGACTTGGAGACGATGTTGGAGGAGGTGTTCGGCGCCATGTGGACCATCTTGGAGCCGGCGTCCTGGTGCTGGCCCTCGCCCGCGAAGGCGATGGACAGGGTCTCGCCCTTGGCGTGCTCGCCCATCAGGTAGACGGCCGGGTACTTCATGGTGACCTTGGAGCCGATGTTGCCGTCGATCCACTCCATGGTCGCGCCCTCGTACGCCACGGCGCGCTTGGTGACCAGGTTGTAGACGTTGTTCGACCAGTTCTGGATGGTCGTGTAACGGCAGCGGGCGTTCTTCTTGACGATGATCTCGACGACCGCGGAGTGCAGCGAGTCCGACTTGTAGATCGGCGCCGTGCAGCCCTCGACGTAGTGCACGTAGGCACCCTCGTCGACGATGATCAGGGTCCGCTCGAACTGGCCCATGTTCTCCGTGTTGATACGGAAGTAGGCCTGGAGCGGGATCTCCACGTGCACGCCCGGCGGCACGTAGATGAAGGAGCCGCCGGACCACACCGCGGTGTTCAGCGACGCGAACTTGTTGTCGCCGACCGGGATGACGGTGCCGAAGTACTCCTTGAAGAGCTCCGGGTGCTCCTTGAGAGCGGTGTCGGTGTCCAGGAAGATGACGCCCTGCTCCTCCAGGTCCTCACGGATCTGGTGGTAGACGACCTCGGACTCGTACTGGGCGGCGACACCGGCGACGAGGCGCTGCTTCTCCGCCTCGGGGATGCCGAGCTTGTCGTACGTGTTCTTGATGTCCTCGGGCAGGTCCTCCCAGGACTCCGCCTGCTTCTCCGTGGACCGCACGAAGTACTTGATGTTGTCGAAGTCGATGCCGGAGAGGTCGGAGCCCCAGTTCGGCATGGGCTTCTTGCCGAAGAGGCGCAGCCCCTTGAGCCGGAGCTTGGTCATCCACTCCGGCTCGCTCTTCTTCGCGGAGATGTCGCGGACGACGTCCTCGTTGATGCCGCGCTTCGCAGAGGCGCCGGCCGTGTCGGAGTCGGCCCAGCCGTATTCGTACTTACCCAGGCCCTCGAGTTCGGGGTGGGCAGTCTCCGTGGGGAGAGTCATGCGGGGTTCCTCCCGGCCGTGCTTGCAGATGCGATATCAGTGGTGTGATCAGTGCTGTGGGAAATCTTGGGGATGAACGTCGTGCAGACGCCGTCGCCGTGCGCGATGGTCGCCAGTCGCTGGACGTGGGTTCCCAGCAGCTGGGAGAAGATCTCGGTCTCCGCCTCGCAGAGCTGGGGGAACTTCTCCGCGACATGGGCCACCGGGCAGTGGTGCTGGCAGAGCTGCTCGCCGACCGGTGCGCTGCGCGCCGTAGCAGCGTACCCGTCCGCGCTCAGGGCCTTGGCCAGGGCTTCGGTGCGCTCCTCGGGGGCGGCGGACTCGACGGCCTGGCGGTACCCCTCGGCCTGTGCGGCGATCCTCGCGCGCGCGAAGGCGACGACCGCTTCGTCCCCGCCGAAGCGCTCCTGGATATAGCGCAGGGCGTCCGCGGCCAGCTTGTCGTACGACTGGTCGAAGGCGTCCCGGCCGCAGTCGGTGAGCGCGAAGACCTTGGCGGGACGGCCACGCGTCCGCGCGCCGTACACCCGCTGCTCCCGCGCCTCCACGACCTCGTCGGCCGCCAGGGCGTCCAAATGACGTCGTACGGCCGCCTGGGTGAGCCCCAGTCGTCCGGCCAGCTCGGCGACGGTCGACGGGCCGTGGTCCAGGATGGATCGCGCGACGCGGTTGCGGGTGGACCGCTCACCGGTCGCGAGCTCCTCCTGAGGGGTCCCCGTGGGGGTCTCCCGAGCCTCGCCGACGTTTTTCACAACGCCATTGTTGCGTAATTCCTCAGGACCGGGCAACCCGCGCCCGCTCCGACGGACGGTGCCCTGCATCACTTAGGCATCCCTAACCTGACCTGGGGAAACGATCATTGATCGATCGAACCGGTGGCATCCGGCGCCCCTGTCGGGGACACTGCCGAACCATGCCGATACCACCTCCCACCGGCCCACTTGTCACTCGCGACACCCTCGCAGGACAACTGCGCGAACTGGGTGTCAGAAGCGGCGAGATCCTGCTCGTGCACTCCTCGCTCAGCTCCCTCGGCTGGGTCTGCGGAGGCCCGGTCGCGGTGGTCCAGGGACTTCTGGACGCCCTCGGCCCGGACGGCACCCTCGTGGTCCCCGCCCAGACCGGCGACCTCTCGGACCCGGCGGTGTGGAGCAACCCCCCGGTGCCCGAGGAGTGGTGGGACACGATCCGGGCGACCATGCCCGCGTACGACCCGCTCGTGACGCCCTCGCGCGGGGTCGGCGTGATCCCGGAGACCGTGCGCACCTGGCCGGGCGCCCTGCGCAGCGCGCACCCGCAGACCTCGTTCGCGGCGATCGGCCCCCGCGCGCGCGACGTGGTGGACGGCCACGCTCCCGACTGCCGGCTCGGCGAGCACAGCCCGCTGGCCCGCCTGGAGGCCCTCCACGCGCGCGTACTGCTCCTCGGCGCGGGCTACGACACCTGCACGAGCTTCCATCTCGCCGAGTACCGCATCCCGGCCCCGCTGGTGAACGTCGGCCGCCCGGGGCCGGACGGGTGGGAGGTGGTGACGGAGGTCTCGATCACCTCGGACCGCTTCGACGAACTGGGGTACGACTTCGAGCGGGACCAGGCCGTCGTCGTACGGGGAAAGGTGGGCGCGGCCGAGGTCCGGCTGTTCCCGGTGGCGGACGCCGTGCGGTACGCGCAGCGGTGGCTGGCGCTGCACCGGTCGCGGGACGACACCCCGAAGAGCGCGCTGGGTGGAGATCCTGCACCCGCCCGTCTGCGGCCCGGGCGGCGAACCTAGACTCGGGCCCATGCGAAGTGAGCCCGTGGTCCAGGTCCACGCCCTGGTGAAGCGGTACGGCACGAAGACCGCCGTGGACGGCCTCGACCTGGTGACCCGGGCGGGCGTGACCGCCGTACTCGGGCCCAACGGCGCCGGCAAGACGACGACGGTGGAGACCTGCGAGGGATACCGGAAGCCGGACTCCGGCACGGTACGGGTCCTGGGCCTCGACCCGGTGCGGCAGGCCCGTGAGCTGCACCCGAGGATCGGCGTGATGCTCCAGTCCGGGGGCGTGTACTCGGGCGCCCGGGCCGACGAGATGCTGCGGCACATGGCGAAACTGCACGCGCACCCGCTCGACGTGGACGCGCTGATCGAGCGCCTGGGTCTGGAGAGCTGCGGCAGGACGACCTACCGCAGGCTGTCGGGCGGCCAGCAGCAGCGCCTGGCGCTCGCCATGGCCGTCGTGGGCCGTCCGGAACTGGTGTTCCTGGACGAGCCGACCGCCGGCCTCGACCCGCAGGCCCGCCGCGCGACCTGGGACCTGGTGCGCGACCTGCGCGCGGACGGCGTCTCGGTCGTCCTCACCACGCACTACATGGACGAGGCCGAGCAGCTCGCCGACGACGTGGCGATCATCGACGGCGGCCGGGTCATCGCCCAGGGCACCCCCGAGGAGCTGTGCCGGGGCGGCGCCGAGAACACCCTGCGCTTCATGGGCCGCCCCGGGCTCGACGTGGGCTCCCTGCTCAAGGCGCTCCCGGCGGACTGCTCGGCGGCCGAACTGACCCCCGGCTCCTACCGGGTCGGGGGCAAGGTCAATCCGCAACTGCTGGCGACGGTGACGTCCTGGTGCGCTCAGCACGGCGTGATGCCGGAGAAGATCTCGGTGGAACGGCACACCCTGGAAGACGTCTTCCTGGAGCTCACAGGCAAGGAGCTGCGCGCATGACGGCCACCGGTCTCTACTCGCCCGAGCCGGGCGCGGCGCCCCTGGGACGCATGATCGCGACCCAGGCGGTCCTGGAGACGAAGATGCTCCTGCGCAACGGTGAGCAGCTCCTGCTGACGGTGGTGATCCCGACCCTGGTGCTGGTCCTGTTCAGCTCGGTGGACATCATCGACACGGACGAGGGCAAGGCGGTGGACTTCCTCACCCCCGGCGTCCTGGCCCTCGCGGTCATGTCGACGGCCTTCACGGGCCAGGCGATCGCGACCGGATTCGAGCGCCGCTACGGCGTCCTGAAGCGCCTGGCCTCCTCCCCGCTCCCCCGCTGGGGCCTGATGACGGCGAAGACGGCATCGGTCCTGGTGACGGAGATCCTCCAGGTGATCCTCCTGACGGTGATCGCCTTCGCGCTGGGCTGGTCCCCGCACGGCAACCCCTTCGCCGTCCTGCTGCTCCTGGTCCTCGGCACAGCGGCCTTCTCGGGCCTCGGCCTCCTCATGGCCGGCACCCTGAAGGCAGAGGCCACCCTGGCCGCGGCCAACCTGGTCTTCCTGCTGCTCCTGGTCGCCGGCGGCGTGATCGTCCCCCTGTCCAAGTTCCCTGCCGGAGCCCAGGACGTCCTGAGCCTGCTGCCGATCACGGCCCTGTCGGACGGGCTGCGCGACGTGTTGCAGCACGGGGCCGGGATGCCCTGGGGCGACCTGGGGATCCTGGCGGTGTGGGCCGTGGCCGGTCTGGCCGTGGCGGGACGCTTCTTCCGCTGGGAGTAGGGGCCCTCGTGAACGCGTGCACAAGCGGCCCCCTACGATGGAACGCGTGCCGAACCTGACCCGCGCCGACGCCGTAGCGGCCGTCCGCAACCCGCTCGCCTTCATCGCCGCACGCTGGACCCCGACTCCCCGGACGGTTCAGCGGGCGGCGCTCTCCGCGCTCGTCATGGCGGTGGTCATCGTGGTCACCGGCGGGGCGGTGCGGCTGACCGGGTCGGGACTCGGGTGCCCGACCTGGCCCAAGTGCACGGACGACTCGCTGACCGCGACCAGCGCGATGGGCTTCCACGGTGCCATCGAGTTCGGCAACCGGATGCTCACCTACGTGCTGTGCGCCGCTGTCGGCTGGGCGATCATCACCGCGCGCTCCGAGAAGCCGTATCGGCGCAGTCTGACCCGGCTGGGCTGGGCGCAGTTCTGGATCGTGATGAGCAACGCGATCCTCGGCGGCATTGTCGTTCTCGTGGGTCTGAACCCGTACACCGTCGCGGCCCACTTCGTGGCGACGACGGCCCTGATCACGGTCGCCGCGGTGATGTGGCAGCGCACCCGTGAGGGCGACACGGCTCCCCGCCCGCTGGTCGGCAAGCCGGTGCAGCAGCTGGTGTGGTTCATGGTCGCGGCCGCCGCCCTGCTGATCCTCGTCGGCACGGTCGTGACCGGCGCAGGACCGCACGCCGGTGACTCCAGCGAGGTCGAGCGGATGCCGCTGGACTGGGAGACGGTGGCCAAGGCGCACGCTGTCCTGGCCTGGATCGTGGTGTCGCTGACCTTCGCCCTGTGGTTCATCCTCAAGGCGGTCGACGCCCCCAAGGGCCCCCTGCACCGCACCCGCGACCTCTTCCTGGTCCTCCTCTCCCAGGGCGTCATCGGCTACGTCCAGTACTTCACCGACCTGCCCGAGTTCCTGGTCGGCCTGCACATGCTCGGCTCGGCCCTGGTGTGGATCGGGGTCCTGCGGGTCCTGCTGGCCCTGCGGGAGCGGTCCGAGGGCGACACGCCCGAGGTACCCGCTCAGTCGTACGCCGCCACCAGCTCGTCCATCGCCGGGCCCAGGTAGCCGCGGGTCGCTTCGCGATGCCGGGGCCGGATCGCCGTAGCGGCGGCGCCGGATGTCCTCGACGACCTCCACGGGCGCCCCGAACCGCGGCAGCAGTTCCAGTGCCTCGCGCTTCGAGATCAGCCGACCCTCGCGCAGGGTCACGCTCGCGGGGGCGAAGGTCAGCAGTCCGAGGTCGACCCACACGTCCCGGGTCCACAGTCCGGCGTTGTCGAGGGCCAGCCGCCAGAAGTCACGCTGGTCGCGGACCACGTACTCGGCGAGTTCCCGGTCCGACACCGGCGCCAGCAGTTCCGCGGGCGGCTTCCCGTCCAGCACCCGCCCGAAGGCGTGCAGTTCGCGCCGGGTCACCCGGGAGACCGGCCGCGTGAACAGCTCCTCGTGGGCCCAGGTGAGGTGGCGGCGGCCCGGATCGGCCGCAGGCGTCAGGTAGGTGCAGTGCAGCTGCCGGGACAGCGGCTCGGCCCGCAGCCGCGCGTGCAGCTTCGCCAGCCGCCACACCGTACGGGGGCGTGACGGAGGGGAGAACGGCGATCAGGTCCAGGTCGCTGCGGCCCTCCTGGTAGTCGCCGCCGGCCAGCGAGCCGTGGGCCCAGACCGCGACGGGGCCGAGCGGGGCCAGGTCAGCGAGGAAGCGGTCCAGTAAGCCGTCGGTCCGCATGGACCCATCCTGTACAGGCAGGTCACTCCAGCCCGTACACCCTGCGTGCGTTCCCCGCCGCGATCAGTCCCGCCACCCGCTGCGCGTCCGCCAGCGACCAGGCCCCCTCGGTGACCCAGCCGCCGAGCACCCGGGCCAGCGCCTCGCGGAACAGCCGGGCGCCCACCACATGCAGTTCGGGCAGGCTGTGGGCCCCGCTGGAGAAGACGATCTTGCCGAAGGGGGCCAGTTCCAGGATCTCCGCGAGGACGGTCGCCGCGCGGGCCCCGGTGCGGACGAGGGCGGCACCGGAGTCGGCGTAGACGTGCGGGAAGACACCGGCGAGATGGGCCGCGTGCCGGTGGTAGGGGTAGCTGTGCAGCAGGACGAGGTCGGTGCCGAGACCCGCGGTGGCCCGAACGAAGTCGGTGAGCAGGACGGGGTCCGTGCGGTCGATGCGCAGGCCCGGCTCGCCGAACCCGGCGTGCAGTTGCAGGGGCAGGCCCGAGGCGGCCGCGATCCACAGCAGGTGCCGCAGGAGAACGGGGTCGCACAGTTCGCCGCCCACCCGGCGGGCCGCCAGCCACCGGCCCGCCGCGCCCCGCACCTCTCCGGGCCCCGGCGGCTCGGGCGCGAGCGCGAGTCCGTGCCGTACGCCCGCCACCGAGGTGAAGGCGACCGCGCTCGCGGCGGCTCCGTGCACCGACTCGGCGAGGTTGGCGAGGAAGGACTCGACGGTGCCCGAGGTGTCGGCGACCTGTTCGGCGAGGAGTTCGAGGCGCACGATCTCGCGGGCCTCGGCGTCCGCGGCGGTGGCCAGCTCGGTGGGCCCTGTGAGGTCGCCGGGCAGTCCGGTGTCGACCAGGTAGGTCGTGATCCCGCTGCCCCGCAGCAGCCTGCGGCCCGCTTCCAGTACGCCCAGTTCCCGGCGCCGGGCCAGATAGCGGGCGGGCGGACAGTGCGGTTCCAGGCCGAGCAGGGGCGGGCACCAGCGCCGTACGGCGAAACCCGTCTGGGTGTCGAACAGCGTGGTCCCCGGGGCGGGCGGGCCCTCGGTGCGGGCCAGCTGGGTCTCGAAGGTGCCGAGACCCAGCTCCGTCCTCAGTACGCCGTGGCAGTACTGGTCCACGAGGGACGGCGTTTCGATCATCCGGGCTCCCCGTGCTTGGACCGTGTCGCTCTAACAGGTCCTAACGGGTGAACCGGGCATCAGGTGTTGGTGTCGCCCACTCCGGGTGAAAGGTCGAGGGATCTCAGCCGTTCGAGGGACCGCCGACCTGGATGCCCGCCATCCGGCTCCACTCGTACGGCCCCGTCCTCACCTTGGCGGCGAACTCGCCGTCGAACTCCTCGTGAACGGTGATGCCGGACTTCTCGACGGCCTGCTGGGCCAGCTCGTGCGAGGGGGCTACCAGGTCGCCCCAGTCGCCGTCCTCGCCGACGAGGACGATCCGGGTGCCGCGCTCGCCGATGTGGGCCAGCTGGCCCTCGGCGCCGCCGTGCTTCTTGGAGAAGGCGCTGATCTGCTTGGCGAGCCGGGCGACCTTGCGCGCGGCCTTCGCGTCAACCTGCTGCGTGTCTGCCATGACCAGGATGCTACCGACGAGTAGAGGGGGCGGCCACGTGACCCTTACCTCAGGAAGGGGTCGACCGCCACCGCGAGGAAGAGGATCGACACATAGGTGATCGACCAGTGGAACAGCCGCATCTCCTTGAGCTTCGTGCCCGTCACCTCGGCCTTGGCCCGGTTCTGGAGGCCGTGTGCCTCCCACAGCCAGAAGCCGCCCGCGAGCAGCGCGACCGCCGTGTAGAACCAGCCGGTGTAGCCGAGGGGCGTCAGCAGCAGCGAGACCGCGACCATCACCCAGCTGTAGATGACGATCTGCTTGGCGACCACCTTGTTGGAGGCGACCACCGGCAGCATCGGCACGCCCACGCGCGCGTAGTCCTCGCGCACCTTCATGGACAGCGGCCAGTAGTGCGGCGGCGTCCAGAAGAACATGACGAGGAAGAGGACGAGCGGCGCCCACGACATGGAGTTCGTGACCGACGACCAGCCGATCAGGACCGGCAGGCAGCCGGCGATGCCGCCCCACACGATGTTCTGCGAGGTGCGGCGCTTGAGGATCATCGTGTAGACGACGACGTAGAAGAGGAGCGCGCCGAGGGAGAGCCAGGCGCTCAGCCAGTTGACGGTGAGGCCGAACAGCAGCGTCGAGACGACCGCCAGCGTGATGCCGAAGGCCAGGCACTCACGCGGCGACACCATGCCGGTGACCAGCGGACGCTGCGAGGTGCGGTCCATGAGCGCGTCGATGTCGCGGTCGATGTACATGTTGAGCGCGTTGGCGCCGCCCGCCGACAGGTAGCCGCCCAGGCAGGTGAGCAGCACCAGCTTCAGGTCCGGCACGCCCTGCTGGGCGAGGAACATCACCGGAACGGTGGTGATGAGCAGCAGCTCGATGATCCGAGGCTTGGTCAGAGCTACGAACGCCTTGACACGGGCCCCGAACGGCCGGTGGCTCGGGCTCTGGCTCGCACCGAGCACCCCCGCTGGACGGGATTCGACGGCCGTCACGCACACCCCTACAGAGACATCCCAGCAAGCCTCAGCCGTGTGAAGTCCCGGTAAAGGCTCGCGCGTACCACGCCACTGTAGACGTTGCCCATACCCCGGCATTCGCGGGGGTCGGGTCGTGTCCGAGGACGCCCCCGGAAGAGCTCGGTCCCACTCGGTTGAGCACTCGGACGAGCGGCTGCGTATTCAGTTGCCAAGTGCGGTTCGGGCCAGTCGGGAGGCGGATGTCCGCGCGGCCCGGCAGTCTGGAATGACTCGAAAAAACGCACGTACTTGCGGGGGTAGGCTCGACAACGGCCGGGCGTCCCGTGCACCGGCATTTCGACATGCGTGACATGTGGAGAGGAGCCCTGACCCAGGGTGAGCACCAAGCCGACCACCACAGACCTCGAGTGGACCGAGTTGGACCAGCGGGCCGTCGACACCGCCCGCGTCCTGGCCGCCGACGCCGTACAGAAGGTCGGCAACGGCCATCCCGGTACGGCGATGAGCCTGGCTCCCGCCGCCTACACCCTCTTCCAGAAGGTGATGCGGCACGACCCGGCCGACCCCGACTGGGTCGGGCGCGACCGCTTCGTGCTGTCCGCCGGCCACTCGTCCCTGACCCTCTACACCCAGCTGTACCTGGCCGGTTTCGGCCTGGAGCTGGACGACCTCAAGTCCTTCCGCACCTGGGGCTCGAAGACCCCGGGCCACCCGGAGTACGGCCACACCAAGGGCGTGGAGACCACCACCGGCCCGCTCGGCCAGGGTGTCGCCAACGCAGTCGGCATGGCGATGGCCGCCCGCTACGAGCGCGGTCTGTTCGACCCGGAGGCCCCGCAGGGCGAGTCCCCGTTCGACCACTTCATCTTCGCCATCGCCGGTGACGGCTGCCTCCAGGAGGGCATCTCCGCCGAGGCGTCCTCGATGGCCGGCCACCAGAAGCTCGGCAATCTGATCCTGCTGTGGGACGACAACCACATCTCGATCGAGGGCGACACCGAGACGGCCGTCTCCGAGGACACCCCCAAGCGGTACGAGGCGTACGGCTGGCATGTGCAGCGTGTCGAGCCCCAGGCCAACGGCGACCTCGACCCGGTCGCGATCTTCGAGGCGATCCAGAAGGCCAAGGCGGTCACCGACCGGCCGTCCTTCATCGCGATGCGCTCGATCATCGCCTGGCCCGCCCCGAACGCCCAGAACACCGAGGCCGCCCACGGCTCGGCGCTCGGCGACGACGAGGTCGCGGCCACCAAGCGGGTGCTGGGCTTCGACCCGGAGCAGTCCTTCGAGGTGTCCGACGAGGTCATCAACCACACCCGGCAGGCGCTGGAGCGCGGCCGTCAGGCGAAGGCCGAGTGGGAGAAGTCCTTCCAGGAGTGGCGGAACAACAACCCCGAGCGCGCGGCCGAGTTCGACCGCATCGCCGCGGGTGAGCTGCCCAAGGACTGGGAGTCGGCGATCCCGGTCTTCGAGCCGGGCAAGGGTGTCGCGACCCGTGCCGCCTCCGGCAAGGTCCTCCAGACCCTCGGCGCCGTGATCCCCGAGCTGTGGGGCGGCTCCGCCGACCTCGCGGGCTCGAACAACACGACGATCGACAAGAACAGCTCCTTCCTCCCGGCGGACAACCCGCTGCCGGAGGCGGACCCGTACGGCCGCACGATCCACTTCGGCATCCGCGAGCACTCCATGGCCGCGGAGATGAACGGCATCGCGCTGCACGGCAACACCCGCATTTACGGCGGTACGTTCCTCGTCTTCTCCGACTACATGCGCAACGCCGTCCGGCTCTCGGCGTTGATGCACCTGCCGGTGACGTACGTGTGGACGCACGACTCCATCGGTCTGGGCGAGGACGGCCCGACCCACCAGCCGGTCGAGCACCTGGCCTCGCTGCGCGCGATCCCCGGTCTGAACGTGGTCCGCCCGGCGGACGCCAACGAGACCGCGATCGCCTGGCGCGAGATCCTGCGGCGCTGGACCAAGGAGTTCGGCAAGGGCGCCCCGCACGGTCTGGCGCTGACCCGTCAGGGCGTGCCGACGTACGAGGGCAACGAGGACGCCGTCAAGGGCGGTTACGTCCTGTTCGAGGCGTCGAACGGCTCTCCCGAGGTGATCCTCATCGCCACCGGTTCCGAGGTGCACGTCGCCGTCGACGCGCGCGAGCGGCTCGAAGCCGACGGTGTGCCCACGCGCGTCGTCTCCATGCCGTGCGTGGAGTGGTTCGAGCAGCAGGACCAGGGGTACCGGGACAGCGTCCTGCCCCCGTCCGTGAGGGCCCGTGTCGCGGTCGAGGCGGGGATCGGTCTCACCTGGCACAAGTACGTGGGGGACGCCGGTCGCATCGTTTCCCTGGAGCACTTCGGTGCTTCCGCGGACGGCAAGCTCCTCTTCCAGGAGTTCGGCTTCACTGGCGAGAACGTGGCCGCCAAGGCGCGGGAATCTCTCGCCGCCGCCCAGCGCTGACGCTCACATACGACACGTAGGAGATGTAATTCCATGACAGACGCACTCAAGCGCCTCTCCGAGGAAGGCGTGGCGATCTGGCTGGACGACCTGTCGCGCAAGCGGATCACGTCCGGCAACCTCGCCGAGCTGATCGACCAGCAGCACGTCGTGGGCGTCACCACCAACCCCTCGATCTTCCAGAAGGCGATCTCCGAGGGCGACGGCTACGACCAGCAGCTCTCGGACCTGGCGTTCCGCAAGGTGTCCGTCGAAGAGGCCCTCCGCATGATCACGACGGCGGACGTCCGGGACGCCGCCGACATCCTGCACCCGGTCTTCGACGCGACGGGTGGCCAGGACGGCCGGGTGTCGATCGAGGTCGACCCGCGACTGGCGCACAACCTCAAGGCGACCGTCGCCGAGGCCAAGCAGCTCGCCTGGCTCGTCGACCGCCCCAACACCCTCATCAAGATCCCGGCCACCCAGGCCGGCATCCCCGCGATCACCGAGGTCATCGGCCTCGGGATCAGCGTCAACGTCACGCTGATCTTCTCGCTGGACCGCTACCGCCTGGTCATGGACGCCTTCCTGGCCGGCCTGGAGAAGGCCGAGGAGCGGGGTCTGGACCTGTCGAAGATCCACTCCGTGGCGTCCTTCTTCGTGTCCCGTGTGGACACCGAGATCGACAAGCGCCTCGACGCGCTCGGCACCGACGAGGCCAAGGCCGCCCGCGGCAAGGCCGGCGTGGCCAACGCGCGCCTCGCGTACCAGGCGTACGAGGAGGTCTTCTCGGGCGAGCGCTGGGCGAAGCTGGAGAAGGCCGGGGCGAACAAGCAGCGTCCGCTGTGGGCCTCGACCGGCGTCAAGGACCCGGCGTACAAGAAGACCATGTACGTCGAGGAACTGGTCGCGCCGAACACGGTGAACACCATGCCGGAGGCGACCCTGTTCGCCACCGAGGAGCAGGGCGAGATCCGCGGCAACGCCATCGCCGGTACGTACGAGCAGGCCCGTGCCGAGCTCGACGCGCTGGAGAAGCTCGGCATCTCCTACGACGAGGTGGTCCAGCTCCTGGAGGACGAGGGCGTCGAGAAGTTCGAGGCGGCCTGGAACGACCTGCTCAAGTCGACCGAGGCGGAGCTTCAGCGCCTCGCCCCCTCGGAGGGCTGAAATCTTGTCGAGCAGCAATCCGCTGCGTGACCCTGCCGACCGACGGCTCCCGCGTATCGCGGGGCCGTCGGGCCTGGTCATCTTCGGCGTCACGGGCGATTTGTCACGAAAGAAGCTCATGCCCGCCGTGTACGACCTCGCGAACCGGGGTCTGTTGCCGCCGGGCTTCTCGCTGGTCGGCTTCGCACGGCGGGACTGGGAGAACGAGGACTTCGCGGAAGTCGTCCACGACGCCGTCAAGGAGCACGCCAGGACACCGTTCCGCGAGGAGGTCTGGCAGCAGCTCATCCAGGGGATGCGCTTCGTCCAGGGCACCTTCGACGACGACGACTCGTTCGAGCGGCTGCGCGACACCATCGACGAACTCGACAAGGCACAGGGCACCGGCGGCAACTTCGCCTTCTACCTGTCCGTGCCGCCGTCCGCCTTCCCGGTGGTCATCCAGCAGCTGAAGAAGCACCGGCTGGCCGACCAGTCGAGCGGCTCCTGGCGCCGCGCGGTCATCGAGAAGCCCTTCGGCCACAACCTCAAGTCGGCCGAGGAGCTCAACGCGACGGTCGAGGAGGTCTTCGCCCCGGACCAGGTCTTCCGCATCGACCACTACCTGGGCAAGGAGACCGTCCAGAACATCCTGGCGCTGCGTTTCGCCAACACGATGTTCGAGCCGATCTGGAACCGGTCCTTCGTGGACCATGTCCAGATCACGATGGCCGAGGACATCGGCATCGGCGGCCGGGCGGGCTACTACGACGGCATCGGCGCCGCCCGTGACGTCATCCAGAACCACCTGCTCCAGCTCCTGGCCCTCACGGCCATGGAGGAGCCGGCCTCCTTCGACGCGGACGCGCTGGCCGCCGAGAAGACCAAGGTGCTCGGCGCGGTGAAGCTGCCGAAGGACCTGGGCCGGGACACCGTGCGCGGACAGTACGCGGCGGGCTGGCAGGGCGGCGAGAAGGCGGTCGGCTACCTCCAGGAAGACGGTATCGACCCGCAGTCCAAGACCGACACGTACGCGGCCATCAAGGTGGAGATCGACAACCGCCGCTGGGCCGGGGTGCCGTTCTATCTGCGCACCGGCAAGCGCCTCGGGCGCCGGGTCACCGAGATCGCGGTGGTCTTCCAGCGGGCGCCGCACTCCCCCTTCGACACGACGGCCACCGAGGAGCTCGGCTCCAACGCGATCGTCGTCCGCGTCCAGCCCGACGAGGGCGTCACCGTCCGCTTCGGCTCCAAGGTGCCGGGCACCTCGATGGAGATCCGGGACGTGTCCATGGACTTCGCCTACGGCGAGTCGTTCACGGAGTCCTCGCCCGAGGCGTACGAGCGCCTGATCCTCGACGTCCTGCTCGGCGACTCCAACCTCTTCCCCCGCACGGAGGAGGTCGAGCTGTCCTGGAAGATCCTCGACCCGATCGAGGAGTACTGGGACACGCACGGCAAGCCCGCCCAGTACCCCTCCGGTACCTGGGGCCCGGTCGAGGCGGACGAAATGCTCGCACGAGAGGGACGGAGCTGGCGCCGGCCATGAAGACAGACCTCACCGACACCACCGCCAGCAAGATCAACAAGGCGCTGGTCAAGGCGCGCCGGGCCATCGGCACACCGGCCGTCGGCATGGTGCTCACCCTGGTCATCGTCACGGACGAGGAGAACGCCTACGACGCCCTCAAGGCCGCAGGCGACGCGTCCCGCGAGCACCCCTCGCGCACGCTGGTGGTCGTCAAGCGGGTGTCGCGCAGTCCCCGTGACCGCACCCAGTCCCGCCTCGACGCCGAGTTGCGGGTGGGCGCGGACGCGGGCACCGGCGAGACGGTGGTGCTGCGGCTGTACGGCGAGATCGTCGACCACGCCCAGTCGGTGGTCCTTCCGCTGCTGCTGCCGGACGCGCCCGTCGTCGTCTGGTGGCCGGTGGACGCGCCGCTCGACCCGGCCGGGGACCCGCTCGGGGCGCTCGCCCAGCGGCGGGTCACCGACACGTACTCCTCCGAGCAGCCGGTGCGCGAGCTGACGGCGCGCGCCGACACCTACACGCCGGGCGACACCGACCTCTCCTGGACCCGCATCACCCCGTGGCGTTCGATGCTGGCCGCCGCGCTCGACCAGGTCACCTGCGAGGTGGCGGCCGTCGAGGTGGAGGGCGAGGAGTTCAACCCGAGCTGCGAGCTGCTGGCGATGTGGCTGGCGGACCGGCTCGACGTGCCGGTGAAGCGGTCGCTGTCGAGCGGTCCGGGCCTCACGGCGGTACGCATGCACACGGACAGCGGTCCGATCGTGCTGGACCGCGCGGACGGCTCGCTCGCCACGCTCTCCATCCAGGGGCAGCCGGACCGTGCGGTGGCGCTCAAGCGCCGGGACACGGCCGAGCTGATCGCGGAGGAGCTGCGCAGGCTGGACCCGGACGACACGTACGCCTCGGCGCTGCGCTTCGGGGTGGAACGGCTGAACCCCTCGGTGCCCTTTCCGCAACCGGCCCCCGATGCCAAAGGTGCCGGCACAGAAGGTGCCGACGCCAAAGGTGCCGACGCAGAGGGAGAACCCGTCAAAGGAGAACCCGTCTCCGGAGGACCGGCCGCAGTCTCCACCGAGCTCGCCGTCGAAGCCCCTGTCGAGGGCGCTGCGGAAGCTCCCGGGGCGCAAGGGCCGCAAGGCTCGCCGTCGGCCTCGCTGAAGCCGGTCCCCTCCGGCCTGTCCGGGAACGGGAAGGCGGCGAAGTGAGCACCCCGCAACTGGTCGTGCACCGCGACAAGGAGCTGATGGCCCAGGCCGCCGCGGCCCGTCTGATCACCAAGATCGTGGACGCGCAGGCCTCCAGGGGCTCGGCGTCCGTGGTCCTCACGGGCGGCCGCAACGGCAACGGACTGCTGGCCGCCCTGGCCTCGGCGCCCGCCCGGGACGCCATCGACTGGGGCCGCCTGGAGCTGTGGTGGGGCGACGAGCGCTACCTGCCCGAGGGCGACCCGGAACGCAACGACACGCAGGCCCGCGAGGCCCTGCTCGACGCCGTACCCCTGGACCCGAAGCGCGTGCACTCCATGCCCGCGTCGGACGGCCCCTACGGGGACGACGTCGAGGCCGCGGCGGCGGCCTACGCCGAGGAGCTGGCCCGTGCGGCCGGTCCCGAGAACCACGGCGCGGTCCCGACCTTCGACGTCCTGATGCTGGGCGTCGGCCCGGACACCCACGTGGCGTCCCTGTTCCCGGAGCTCCCCGCGGTACGGGAGACCGAGCGCACGGTCGTCGGTGTGCACGGTGCTCCGAAGCCCCCGCCCACCCGGGTGTCGTTGACCCTGCCCGCGATCCGCGCGGCCCGCGAGGTCTGGCTCCTCGCGGCCGGCGAGGACAAGGCGCAGGCCGTGGCGATCGCCCTGTCCGGCGCGGGCGAGATCCAGGCCCCGGCGGCGGGGGCCCGTGGCCGGGCCCGCACCCTGTGGCTGCTGGACTCGGCGGCGGCCTCCCAGCTGCCGCGGTCGCTGTATCCGCCGGCTTTGTCGTAACTCCCGCCTTTGACGCCGGGTCCCTCTCAGGAGGGGCCCGGCGTTCCCTCGGCTCCGGGGAAGCCGTACGCCTCCCACTCCTCCGGCGACATACGGATCTGCCGGAGCAGGTCCGAGAACGCCGTGGCGTCGTAGAGCACGCCGCTGCGGTCGGCCGGGATCCGTACCCTGTCGATCACTACGGTCGGGGCGCCCGGGCCGGCTCGAACCGGCCGTGCAGCCGGTCGTCGGTGAAGCCGTCCTCGGACTCGTCGGGCCGGTTGGCGTAGAGCACTTCGTGGTACCCCGCGAACCTGCCCCATGCCGGTGCGGCCCGCAGGGCGTTGACCGCCTTCTTGGAGCCGCTGCCGCCGAGCTTGCCGTCCAGGAAGGACGCCAGGGTGTACTCGGCTCTCGCATGGCCCCGCACGATCGCGTCCCGCGGCTCCGGGCCGGCGCCGGTGGTCTCGAACTCCTCGCGATACGGGCACCGCGGATCCTCGTAGAGGTGCACCGTCACCGGTGCGTGCGGGTTGTCGACGGTGATGGTCGTACCGTCGGAAGGGCCGCCGTGAGTGCCACGGCGACCCTCCCCCCTGCTCAGGGGTTCCCGCAGGGGGTGTTCTACTGCCGTCCGCGCAGCTCCCGGTACGTCGTCACCAGCGCCTTGGTCGAGGCGTCCAGGCCCGGTACCTCGGCGCCCTCGGTGAGCGCCGGTTCGACGCGCTTGGCGAGGACCTTGCCGAGTTCGACGCCCCACTGGTCGAAGGAGTCGATGTTCCAGACGGCACCCTGGACGAACACCTTGTGCTCGTAGAGGGCGATGAGCTGGCCGAGGACGGACGGGGTGAGTTCCTTCGCGAGGATCGTGGTCGTCGGGTGGTTGCCCCGGAACGTCTTGTGCGGGACCAGGTCCTCGGCCACCCCCTCCGCCCGCACCTCGTCCGGCGTCTTGCCGAAGGCCAGTGCCTGGGTCTGGGCGAAGAAGTTCGCCATGAGCAGGTCGTGCTGGGCCCTGAGCCCGTCGGAGAGCTCGGCGACCGGCTCGGCGAAGCCGATGAAGTCCGCCGGGATCAGCTTGGTGCCCTGGTGGATCAACTGGTAGTAGGCATGCTGCCCGTTGGTGCCGGGCGTGCCCCACACCACCGGTCCGGTCTGCCACTCCACCGGATTGCCGTCCCGGTCCACCGACTTGCCGTTGGACTCCATGTCCAACTGCTGCAAGTAGGCGGTGAACTTGGACAGGTAGTGGCTGTACGGCAGTACGGCATGGGACTGCGCGTCGTGGAAGTTGCCGTACCAGATGCCCAACAGGCCGAGCAGCAACGGCACGTTGGACTCGGCCGGGGCGGTGCGGAAGTGCTCGTCGACGAGGTGGAAGCCGTCGAGCATCTCCCGGAAGCGGTCGGGCCCGATGGCGATCATCAGGGAGAGGCCGATCGCCGAGTCGAAGGAGTAGCGGCCGCCGACCCAGTCCCAGAACTCGAACATGTTGTCCGGGTCGATGCCGAAGTCCGTGACCTTCTCGGCGTTCGTCGACAGGGCGACGAAGTGCTTGGCGACGGCCTTGTCGTCGTGGAGTCCGGCGGGTCCGTCGAGCAGCCAGGTGCGGGCCGACGTG
>NZ_KB911598.1:0-8437 GCF_000383615.1 Streptomyces canus 299MFChir4.1
CGGTGTAGCGGCCGCCGGACTGGCCGGTGGAACTGCTGAAGCCGCCCTTGTAGACGTAGAGGGTGGCGGAGGAGTTGCCGACGGCCAGGTCGGCCTTGCCGTCGCCGTCGAAGTCGCCGGCGGCCAGGGACAGGCCCCAGTTGTCGTGCGAGGAGACGGCCGGGTCCGGTACGTCGCTCGCCTTGCCGGTGAGGCCGCTCGCCGAACCCCACAGGATCGCGAGGGCGCCGCCGTCGGTGTCGGTGCCGACCTTCTCGTACGGCGAGGCCACGGCGAGGTCGTCGTAGCCGTCGCCGTTGAAGTCGGCGTACGCCGTCGCGCCGCCGAACAGGTCTCCGCTCTCGGCGTTGCCGGGCACGGTACCGGAGTTCTGGCTGAGGACCGTGCGCTTGGCCGAGGTCACGCCGGTGGTGGTGCTGCCGTAGAGGGCGACGACCTGGCCGGCGTTGGCGTGGCCGCTGACGGAGGCACCGGCGGCCGTGGCCAGGACGTCGCCGATGCCGTCGCCGTTGAAGTCGGCCTTCGCGACCCTGAACGAGTCGGCGGCGGTGGCGGTCGTCGCCGAGACCGTGAGCAGACCGCCGGTCAGCGCGGCAGCGGCGGCCGTCGCGAGGGCGAGTCTCAGGTGCGGGTGGTGCTTCTGGTGCATGCGGGATTCTCCTGCGGCATGCGGGGGATGCCTGGAGGGCATCCGCGTCGATGGGGTGCGGACCGTCCGTGTTTGCCTGGTGTTGTCCTCCGGGACACGGGCGGTTGGCGATCAAGAGACTTCTGGTGGGGCCCAAGGGTTGTACGTGATGTGGCGGGTTCTTCGGCCGCGGCAATCGGGCGTACGGCAACGGCGCCGGCTTCGGCTGAGCTTGTTCTTTATCTACCAAGATCTTCCGGGCTTGCCGATGGCCTTGAGGGTCTCGGGGCGTTTGACGGTCTTGCCGACGTCGTAGCGGGGTGCCCGGTGTTTGTTCTTGACGCCGGCTGGCCGTCCGGGGCCGGCGCCTCGAGGTTTGGGAACATGAGCCGGGCAGGCCAGGTGAGCGCGGATGTTCCTGAACCCCGGCGGACCCGGGCAGGGGTGAGCCGGCCGGAGGCAGCCGGCTTCTCCCAGGGTCGGCGGAAGTCCTTGGCGAGGGGCCGGGCAAGCCGGAGCTGGGTGTGAGCGACGATCAGGATCCAGGTCCAGCGGTCCGCCGCCTCGGGGCTACGGAGTTTCGGGGTGGTCCAGCCGAGGGTCTGCTTCGCGAAGCGGAAGGTGTGCTCCAAGTCGAAGCGGCGGAGAAATGCCTGCCATAAGCGGTCCACATCGTCTGGAGTGACGCCGGTCTTGGAGGACCATAACCACACCGGTGGGGCGTCCCGGTCTGTCGACAGATGCTCGACCTTCAACCGGATCAGCGTGCCCTCAACCAGGGGAAGTTCGCCGTCGTGGTCGAGCCATGAGGAGCCGTGGGTGAGCCGGGGGTGGACCCGGTCCCACGCCTGGGTTTCGGCCTTGCCGTAGTTGATGGTGTCCGTGACCGTGGTGATCGCGGGCTCGGGCCAGGTCTCCGGCTTGGCGAAGCGGAACTCCGGGCCATGCTTGGGCGGCCGGCCGTTCGTCCCCGGCCGGCGGGGCGGCTTCGGCAGCCGCATGACCCGGTCGGACCGCACCCTGCCGACCAGTTCGACGGGCAGGTCACGCAGGACCCAGGCCAGGCGGGTGACGTCGTAGCCGGCGTCGCTGACGATCACGATATGCGGGTCCCCGGTCCGCCACCGGCCCGCGGCGACGAGCCGCTCCACGACGCCCCGCAGCTGGGCGGCGGTGAGGGCGGTCGCATCGTCCGCCGGGCCGAGCCGGACCGCGTCCAGGATCGCGGTCCAGGACGTGGCGCCCGGCTCCAGCACGGCCACGAAGGAACAGGGCCAGCCCGGGATGAACTGGGACGCCGTCTTCGCGCGGCCGTATACGTGGCAGAACAGCCGCTCAGCCGAGCACGGCGCGTCCGAGCGGAGCCACGACGAGACATCGACGGCAAGGACCAGGCGCCCGCCGTCGAACCGCGGCAGCGACAGCCCGGCCAGCACGGTCCGCAGTCGGCCGATGTCGATCCGGCCGTGGTCAGACCGCCATACATCGCTCCATGCCCACGACGATGCTCGGGCAGCAGCGTCAGGTCCACCGGAGACCTCACCGCCCCCTCCGCACACAGCACCGCGTCGGTGAGCTCGAACAACTCGTCGCGCCGAGCGGTCAGACACTCGTAGAACTCGCCCCGGAAGCGTGACGCTTCCGCGAACGCTTCCCTCCGGACAGCATCAGGCAGCAGACTCACCCTCACGGCCTTCGTCTTGGTCACGTGCACCTTGGTCGGAGCACAGGATCAGACGAAGGCCGCCCCCACGTCCGGTGAATCCCCAGGTGAGCGACCCAGTTCGAGACACCGTTCGAGACCGGAAGAAAAAGAACAAGCTTTGTGCTTGTTTCTCATCTTTGAGCTCATCAGCGGATGATCGTTAACGTTAGGGTTACGTCCTGTGACGAGAACCTGGGGACGGATGGGTCGGGGACGTTCGCTGCGCATGCCAGCATGTGCGGCACTGGCCGGAGTGGTCGTCGCAGCGACGGGATGCACAAGCGGTGCGCAGGATTCGGCTGGTGACGACATGGCCCCCGCGGCGCGGACGTACTTGTCGAAGGCGCTGAGCATCATGGAAGAGCACTCACTGCTCCGTCACCAGATCGACTGGGACAACCTTCGAAGCAAGGCGTTCTCGCAGGCCCGCGGGGCGCAGAAGCCCGCGGATACCTACGGGGCGATCGAGTCGGCGTTGGGGTCTCTGGGCGATCGGCACAGCACCTTCTGGAACCCGGAGCAGAGTAAGGAGACCCTGGACTCCTCGGCGCCTTCCTCCGACCCGCCGCAGGCCCGTTCCCTGAAGAACGGCATCGTGTACGTCGCCCTGCCCGGCGTAGACGGCTCCCAGAAGACGTACGACCATTACGTACGGCAGGGCCGGGCCGCCGTGGCGAAGGCGGACGGGGCGCAAGCCTGCGGCTGGGTGGTAGACCGAAGGCCAGAGACGGGCGGCGGCATGTGGCCCGTGCTCGCCGTGGCCGGGCCGATCCTGGGCGACGGCACAGCGGGCAGTTTCGTCGCCGCGGACGGCAAGAAGTCCGTGTGGTCGATCAAGAACGGTGCTCCGTACCTGGACGGTAAGTCGCGGGGATGGAGCACCGGCGGCTGGCGCCTGGCCACCAGCGGGCCACCTGTCGCCGTGCTGACCGGCCGGCGAACGTCCAGCGCGGGCGAGGCCGTCGCGGTGGCCTTCCGCGGACGCCCGGGCACCCGCTCCTTCGGCGAGCCCACCTCCGGCGTCCCGACGGGAAACGCCTCCTACCGCCTGTCCGACGGAGCCACGCTCTTCATCACGGGGGTTAGGGACGCGGATCGCACGGGCCGCACCTACGACGCGCCGATCCCGCCGGACGAGGAAGTCATCAAGGATCCCCGCCCGGTGGCCCGCCATCAGGACGCCGTGCTGAACGCGGCTCAGAAATGGCTGAACAAGCAGGCTTCCTGCCGACACCGGTGAACCACTGTGCGGTCACTTCGGAGATTCCTGGCTGAGAGCCAGGAATCTCCGGGGCGGTCAGCCGTCGGCAGCGGCCGGTTTCCTCGGCCAGCGGGGGGCGGCGCCTTTCCGGGCGAGACGCCTGGTCATGAGGGTGATGGCGGCCCAGCTGATCAGCGTCTCTGAGTGCTGGACGAGCCGTTCGTAGTCCCTCGCGTGGCGGCGGGCGTGCATCATCCACGCGAATGACCTCTCCACGACCCACCTGCGGGGCAGGACGACGAAGCCGGAGGTGTCCTTGGGGCGGCTGACGGGCTTCACCGTGAGGTTGAGGTGCTGTTTCGCCCAGTCAACGAGCTTTCCGGCATAGACGGAGTCGGCCCACACGATCGTGATCTCGGGGTGCATCAGGAGGAGCCGGAAGAGGACTTCCTTCAAGCCGCCCCGGCCGCACATCGTACGGGCCTTGGCCGGCGTGAACGACCAGACCTCGTCCCGGTGGACGTGGGTGTCCGCCAGGAGCAGCAGCCCCAGGTCGTGGGAGTCGTGGACGAAGCGCAGGGAAGGCGGTCTGTAGCGTGTGACGCCGACGGTAACCCCGGAGGCGAGCGGGGCGCTGCCCGCCGGCAGGTGGCCCCTGGTCTTCCCCTCCAAGGCCGGGGGCTATCGACGTTCGGAGTGGCTCCTCTCGGACGGGCCGGCTGTTGGGGCAGGCTTGGGACGTGTCGTCTTTCACCTTGTCCGCTGTGCTGCTGGTCGGGTCCGAGCAGATCACCGTCGAGGCCGAGCTGGGCGAGCTGACGCCTGCTGAAAGCCCGCAATGGGGTGGCCTCCTGCGGGTGCGCCGGAGCCGCTCGCTGCCGCGCTGCAGCGGGGCCTGGACGTCCGTGTGCGCTGGCCCGGCGGGCAGGAACGCACTATTCGCCTGGCGGGAGTGCCGAGGATGGACGACCAGGGGCACCTGATCGTGGCCTTCCTGGGCGAGGGGACATCCCCTGCCGGGTGATGCCCCTGACAGCCCGCGGCCGGCGGCTGCGGCCGGCGGTGGGACAGTTGCTGTCGCGGGCCGCAGCAGGGCCGACGTGATGGTCCTGCCCTTGGAACGATCAGTCCCGGCTGGCTTCGCGGGAGGCGGAAGTCCGTTCCTGCGGGAGGACCGCCGGGTGATGCGCCTGATCATGAAGGTGATGGCCGCCCAGGTGATGAGTGATTCCGAGTGCCGCACGGTCGCGGCCTGGGTGCGTCGCGGCGGCGGCCTGGCCGGCTTGTCGGCGTGTGTCCGGCAGTTGGGGCCGGCGGGCACACAAGCGCCGGCCCGCCCGTGCAGGTTCCGAGCGGGGCCGGCGCGTGCAGGCGAGAGGCAGACTTTCGGTTACCGGTCGGGCCGGTCGTCGTCGACGCCTTCGGTGTCGATCTGCTCCTTGCGGACCTGGCCGCGCACCGTCTCCTCTTCCGTGTGCTCCTCGGTGGACATGCGCACTCGCTCCACCGGCACCGTCTCGGTCTGGGTCACGGGGCGTTCCTCGTGGAGGGTGACCTCGTGCTCGGCCTCGCTGATGCCGGGCCCGGACAGCGCGGCGTCCCGGTTGGCGTCCGTGATCGGCTCGCGTTCGACGCGCACCTCCTCATGGCGTACCGGAACGGTCTGCTGCACTTCTTCGGTGACGACGTATTTGCGCAGCCGGGCCCGGCCCGCCTCCCGGCGCTCGGTGCCGACGTGCATGCGTTCCTCCGAGCGCGTCATGGCGTCGTCCTGACCCGCATCCGGACGGGTGCCGGACATGGCGGCCGCATCCGCGGCGTCGATGTCACCGCCGGCAGTGCCTGGCGGCCCCGCGGCGCCGGTGCGCGCCCAGCCGCCCTCGCCGGGCCGGTTGGCCTGCTGCCAGGCCGCGTCCCAGTCGATGCCGTAGTGCTCATACAGGCGGTGCTCCTCGTCCTCGGAAAGGTGTCCGCCCGCGTCGACGTCGACGTTGGGCGCGTCCTTGACCCTGTCCTTGGGGTAGGGAACCTCCAGATGGTCCTCCACGACGGTCATGGATCGGTACGAAGGACTCGCTGGTACCGAACATGCCGGTCTTCACGCTCACCCACTCGGGCTGGCCGGTGGTGTCGTCGAGGAAGACGTGCTTGGCATCGCCGATCTTGTTGCCGTCCGTGTCGTAGACCGGGTGGTCCAGCACAGTCGGGATCTGCTCGTGGGTGATCACAGTTACCCACCCTCTCTGTCGTTTGCGTTCGGCTCACTGTCCGGCTCACCCGCTGCCGGTGGCGCGAGACCGGGACCCGATCCCCAGCAGCCGCGCTGCTGGAATGCTGGCGTCCCGGCGTGGCCGGACCCAGGACAGCGATGGCGCCCGCGGTTTGTGAGGCGGCCGTGCTGTCACCGCTTCCGGGTGTCCCTTTCGCGCACAGACACACAGCTCACACCGCCCGTTTTGCACCCTTTCGCCCTGACGGCGTCCGCGGATGTCGCCCCGGCTCGCGGCTTCACGGCCAAAGCCAGAGGCGCAGGATCAGGTGCGGGGCGCGACGGGTCAGCCAGGCGCTCGCCAGGCCGATGGCCACGCCGGCAGCGACGTCGCTGGGGTAGTGGGCGCGGCCAGCTGCTTGCACACGCCGTTGGACACCAGCAGGCCCCTCCCCTGCCGACGTCCCGCGCTGGACGTCACCGCCGCCCGGAGGTGGCTGCGGCGTGTGTGCGGTCCGCGGCGGACGCGCTGCTGGGCCTGCCGGGGGGCGCCGCCCGTACTGCCGAACCAATGGGCTCCGCACGGGCCGGTTGGTGTCCGCGGCCCGCCACCCGGAAACGACCTCTGTCCGAGAATGCCGAAAGTCGGGCGATGGCGAGCCGGCCGTCGCACGGCAGGGTTGTCACACCCAGCCATTACGCTGCCGTTCGCCACGGCATCAGCCGACGGCGTGCCGGTCAGACCAGGAGTCGGAGATGGCTCGTACCACCCCGCCGCGTCCCCTCGACATGCAGTTGTTGTTTCCCGAGCTCGCCGCCTATCGCAAGGACACCGTCCGGCTGCATCCGCGACCGGGAAATCCCGGTCCCCGGGAAAGCTCGCTGGGTGGTCCTCTCCTGTGGCCGCAGTCCGTGGACTGGCCGCACTGCGACGACGATCACGGTCAATTCAGTCCTGGAGCGGGTGCGCTGCCCCTGGTGCCTGTGCTCCAGCTGTTCGCCGCCGACGTTCCCGAATTGCCCTTTCCCAGTGGCACGGATGTCCTGCAGGTCTTGTGGTGCCCGTTCGAGCACGGCTATATACCCCAGCCGAAGCTCTACTGGCGCGACAGTTCCACGTGCGTCGGCGAACTCACCGAGTACCCCAGGCCGGCCGGCGCCGAGGAGGACTACCTGCCTGACCCGTGCGTCCTGCACCCGGAACAGGTTGTCGATTATCCGAGCTGGGATCTGCCCGACGAGGTCGCCGAGGCGCTGAAGGAGCGTTTCGATCGAGTGGGGAAGGAGACCGGCTACTCGTATTGGCAGCATCTGTCGGTGGCCGACGGTGTCAAGGTCGGCGGATACCCAACGTGGACGCAGGAGCCGTTCTGGCCCGACTGCTCGGCCTGCGGTCAGCGCATGGCCCACCTCCTCACCGTCAACAGCGCGGAGTTCGACGGGGCCTCATGGCGTACCTGGCTGCCCGTGGAGGACACACCCGATACCGGCACCATCTGGGACCTCCCTTACGAAGACCGTCGATTGATCCAGAGCCCCCCGGGCCTGATGTTCGGTGACATGGGCGGCATCTACCTCTTCATCTGCCAACAGTGTCCCGACCGGCCCTACACCCACTGGTTCGACTGCTCGTAAAGGGGGCGGAACCTACCAGGGCCAACCCCTCAACCGTGGTCAGTGCTCGCGTCACCGAGGGGGTCGAAACCGCCCGCCCGCCAGTTCTGGACGGCGTTCTTCACCGGCCCGACGAAGTGAGCGACTGGCCGCGACTCAGATCGACTTGAGAACCCGAACGCGGTCGGCGATGGCGCGCCGGGCGCGGGCGGTAACCGGCCGCCCTGTTCCTCGATCACGTCGCCGGCGTCGACCCGGACGCAGCAGCTCCGTGGCGATGCCGCATCAGCAGGCCTACGTTGGAGCCATGACCAGAGTCCAGCCGGGAACCGTCGCCGTCCGTGTCGTCGGTGGCCCCGGTTCAAACGGCGAACGGTTCCTGAACGAGCTCGCTCAGTCTTTCCCGGACACTGCACCCCGTCTCCCGTCCGAACTGCGATGGAGTGCCCCGCACACCGGATCCGTGTGGAGCAGGGCATTCGATGTGGGACTTGTTGCTCAAGCGGCGCAGCGGCCGCACGGCAGCGATGGAGCGGTCATCTGGGTGCAAGGCGAGCGGGAGGACGTTCAGGTCGTCTTGGGCGTACTCGATCTCTGGTTCCGTCGGGAGAATCAAGATCCGGTGCATCCCGTCGATCAGTACGTTGAAATCGCCATGGAGCTCACACCGCGTTGACACGTGCCCAGCAGCAGCCAACCGTGTGGGTGATGACAGACCTCCGGAACGGCGAGACGCTCGGCAGAAAGTTGAGAACACCCTGCACCTACAGACCACTTCAGAGGTCGTTTTCCTCTATAGCGCGGTGTTATCTGATGGTTTGCGCCTGCTGATGATCTGGTGCTGGTGAGTCTGCAGGGCGGGCCGCGGCTCGCGGGGCTGATGGTGTGGCGTCTGGGGAGAGGGCCGACTTAAGCCTGTCTCATTCCAGGACGCCCGGATCTGTCCCGTGCTCCCGCGAGGTAGAACACACGCCTGGGCGCACGCCCCCGAACAGCGGTATGCCCAGGTCATGACCGATCGTCGTGCGTATCCGAGTGATCTGTCCGATGCCCGCTGGGAGTTGATCGAGCCGGTGCTGT
>NZ_KB911598.1:8447-110619 GCF_000383615.1 Streptomyces canus 299MFChir4.1
AGGATCAGACGAAGGCCGCCCCCACGTCCGGTGAATCCCCAGGTGAGCGACCCAGTTCGAGACACCGTTCGAGACCGGAAGAAAAAGAACAAGCTGAGTGAGTGTTCTTGAACTCTGATCGTGAGGGGCGTACGCCTGGATGATCTGGTTCGTGGCGGACGGTGGGACGGCTCGGCGGTACTGCCGGGAGTGCGGTGATCCGCTGCCGGTGACGATGGCCGCAGGGGCTGTGGTCTGCTCGGGTCGGTGCAGGGCACGGCGGTGGCGAAGGCTGCGGCGGACCCGGCGGCGAGTGACCGCGATGCAGCGGGGCGAGCTCGCGGAGTGCCCGGTGTGCGGACGTTCGTGGACGGTGGGGGTGGAACGCTCGGCGTCGGCGGTGTACTGCTCGGATCGCTGGCGGGCCCGAGCCTGTCGGCAACGGCAGGCGTCGCGGAACGGCGTTGCCGGTTGTCGTTCTCGGCCACGTGTGAGCGACCGGGCCGGACCCACAAGGCGGTGACCATCATGACCGACCGGATCGGGAACGTCACCAAGCGGCGTTACGAACAACTCGTCACCCAGGCCAAGGACCTGATCGCGCAAGTCGCCCGCGCCCAGTTCTCCTTGGGCGACATGGCGCTGGAGATCGAGCCCATGGGGGCGGTGGGCGGGTCGATGCCGAACGGCACGCAGGACCTGTTCACCGTGACGGAGTCGCTGCAGATGTTCGCCGACGACATCGGGGTGGAGCGCCGGACGGTGAAGGACTGGGGATACACCTCCAACCGGTGAAGAAACCCGCCCCCGCCCGGGTGAAGAAGCCGAAGCCCGCCGACGCGTCAGGAGGGTCCCCGTTTCACGTCCCATCGACAGCCCCTCACGGGGAACCGACGGGATGCGGCTCGTGGGGTGACGGAATGCACGGGGCGGGTCAGTCGGACGGACGGTCGCCGCGTGTTCGACGGCGCTCGCGCGGGCAGCCGTCTGGATCTCGCCCCGCCTGGACGACGATGGCGACTCAAGAGGCAAGCAGGCTCACGTGAGCTGTTGCCGCTGCGATGCCCGATGAGTAATGCCGTCATGCCGGGTCTACAGCACAGTTGAACCAGGCTGGAGCGAGACCACAGGAGGTCGAAGTGTCCGCATCAGTGCTCGACATGTCGATGTCACTCGACGGATATATCGCCGATCCAAACGATTTTCTGGGCGGCGACGATGGCGAACGACTGCACAAGTGGGCCGGCCCGGAGGACGAGTCCGGCTCGCTGTCCGGGCCGGCCGCGCAATTCCAGGACGAATGGAACAGAGCCGGCGCGGTGCTCGCGGGACGACGCACTGCCGAACTCATGGATCACTGGGGCGGTGATCACGGTGGTCTCCCGATCTTCGTGCCCAGTCACCGCCCGCCCGGCCCCGCCGCCCGTTGGGGCTATCCGTTGGTTACCTACGTGACCGACGGGATCGAAAGCGCGATGGCACAGGCCAAGGCCGCCGCCGGGGACAAGGACGTGCAGGTGCGTGGCGCGTACACGGCGCAACGGGCGCTTGAGGCGGGGGTGCTGGATGAGGTGCAGATCCATCAGATCCCGGTGCTGCTCGGTGGTGGCCGTCGCCTGTTCGACGTCTTGCCGTCGCAGATCGAGTTGGAGATCATCCAGGTGATCGACACGCCGGAGGCCACTCACATCCGCTACCGCGTCCGTCGCTGAGTCGGTCGACCAGCACCTTCTTGGTTGCGATCAGGCAGTTGGAGGCCGAGGTCGGGGCACCGCTGTTCACCCGCTCTCCTGTCGGTGTCACGCTCACACCGGTGGGCACGGTGCTGCTCGACGACGCGCGGGCGTTGCTCGGCCATGCCGACCGCGTCCAGGTGCGCGTGAGGGCCGCGGCCGGCGTCGCGACGCTCACCGTCGGCATCCTGGGGGACGGTACCGACCCGGGAATGACCAGACTGGCCGCCGCCTACCGTCGGCGCCACCCCGGCATCGAGATCCGCGTCCGCGACACCGATCTGACCGACCCGACGTGCGGGCTGAGTGCCGGACTGGTCGACGTCGCCTTGACGCGTGCGCCGTTCGACGAGACCGCCCTGACGGTGCGTGCGCTGCGGACCGATCAGGTCGGCGTGGTTCTGCGCGCCGACGATCCGCTGGCCCGCCACGACCGGCTGCGGCTGGCCGAGTTGGGCGACCGCCCTTGGTTTCAGTTCCCCCGGGGAACGGACCCCCTCTGGCAGTCGTACTGGAACGCCGGCAGGCCACGCGAAGGCCCCGTGGTGCGCGCCGTCCACGAATGTCTGCAGGCGGTGTTGTGGAACGGCACGGTCGGCCTGGCCCCGCTCGGGCACGACCTTCCCGCGGAGCTGGCCGTCGTACCGCTGATCGACATGACGCCGAGCCGAGTGGTGGCGGTGTGGAACGAGGGTGACACCAACCCGTTGATACGGTCTTTCGTCGAGATCGCGACGGCCGCGTACTGCCGCTGAGTACGGCAACCGGGGCGGAGGTCCCGCATTCGTGCCCTGCGTCCGCACCACCAGCCGGTTCTCAGAGCGCTTCACGCGGACCCCGGCGGCGGACCTCTGCGCGGTGGGAAGCGAGGGGTTGGGCGCAGGCGATGAGCAGGGCTACGTCGTCGTGGTCGTCGGAGTGTCTGAGGTCGGCGAGGAGTCGGTCGCAGGTTTCCTCCAGCGGAGACGCGGGTGCGTCGAGGAGACGGAGGAGGGTGTCGAGGCGTTCGTCGATGGAGTGCCGGCGGGTTTCGACCAGTCCGTCGGTGTAGAGGACCAGTTGGTCGCCGGGAGCGAAGGTGAAAGTGGTCGTTTCGAAGGGGACGCCCCCGACGCCGAGGGGCGCGCCGGTGGGCACGTCGAGGAGTTGCGGGTGCCCGCCCCGGCGCAGGAGAGCGGGGGGCAGGTGACCGGCGTTGGCGATACGGCACTCGCGGCGGTGGGGGTCGTAGACCGCGTAGACGCAGGTGGCGATGTACTGCTCAAGGCCGGAGGTGATCGAGTCGAGTTGTTCGAGGACCTGGGCGGGGTCGAGGCTGAGGCCGGCGAAGGCGGTCGTGGCCGTGCGCAGACGTCCCATGGCGGCGGCGGCCTCGATGCCGCTGCCCATGACGTCCCCTACGGCGAGCGCCGTTCTGTCGTCGCTGAGCGGGAGGACGTCGTACCAGTCGCCGCCGATCTCGTAGGCGGCCTGTGCCGGCAGGTAGCGGGATGCGACCTGCAGGCCGGGCAGGTCGGGAGGGGCGGTCGGGAGCAGGCTGCGCTGGAGGGTCTCGGCCGCGTTGCGCATGTGCTGGTGTGCGCGGGCGTTGTCGATGCACACCGCGGCGCGGGAGGCCAGTTCGGCGGCGATGGCGAGGTCGTCCTCGTCGAAGGGGCGTGGGTCCCGGGCGCGGGTCAGCCCCAGGAAGCCGAGGGTGATGCCGCGGGCGATGAGGGGGACGGCCAGGTAGGAGTGCACGCCGGCGCGGGCCAGCAGCACGGCCGCGTGATCGTCGCGAGCGATGTGCGACAGGTCGCTTCCCCCGGTGTGGGGGACCAGGATGGGCCGGCCGGTGCGTACGCACCGGGTGGCCAGGCGGTCGGGGTCGTACGCGGTGATCAGGCCGGGCTGGTCCGCGGCCGTCGCGGCGTCGGTGGTGTAGGCGGCCTTGACGGCGAGGGCGCGGAAGAGGGCGGGGCCGTCGCGGGTGGCGGGGCGGTGTTCGTCGAGGACGGAGTCCAGCACGTCCACGGCGGCCACGTCGGCGAACTCGGGGACGACGACGTCCGCCAGCTCCCGGGCCGTCTGGTCGGCCTCCAGAGTGGTGCCGATGCGGGCGGCCCCGTCAGCGATCAGCGCCAGACGACGCCGCGTCTCCGTGGCCTCCCGCGCCGAGCGATAGCGGTCGGTGACGTCCACCACCAGCTCGGCCACCCCGAGCACATGCCCCCAGGTGTCCTCCAGTCGGTACACCGAGATCGCCCAGGCGTGCTGTTCCGGATCGGCCGGGGTGCGGCCCACGATGGGGGACCGATCGAGCAGCGGCACCCCGGTGTGCAGGACCTGCCGCATCGCGGTCTCGGCCTCCTCGAATTCCGGGGCGCTCATGACCGCACGGTAGTGGCGGCCGAGGTGCTCTTCCTCGGGAATGCCGTGGATGCGCTCGAGAGCGGGGTTGACGGCCACGTACGTGAGGTCGGTGTCGAGGATCGCGATGCCGATGGGGGACTGGGAGACCAGCCGGGTGGACAGCGCGAGGTCCCGCTCCACCTGGCGCAGCCTGGGTGAGTCGGTGCCGAGCCCGAGGGCGTAGAAGTCGCCGTGGTCGTCCATGAGCCGCATGTTGCGCAGTTCCACCAGCCGCGTGCTGCCGTTTTTGCAGCGGATGGGGAACGTGCCGCCCCAGCGCCTTCCACTCTCCATGACCTCGGCGAACGTCTTGATCACCCAGTCCCACTGCCCCGTGTGGACCAGCAGGTGTGCGGCGTACTGACCGAGCGCCTCCTGGGCGGTGTAGCCGTACAGCTCCTCGGCCTGCGGACTCCACAGAACGACCCGCCCCTCGGCGTCCAGCAGCACCGCGGCCACCCCGAGGAGGTCCATCAGCCCGCTGGGCTGCGGCGACTCGTCCTCGGGACGGCGGGCCTCCGCCCGGCCCTGGTCCATGGAGGACCGATCGGCTTCGTCCATCGCCGGCTCTCCTTCCGCCGGCCGACGTCACGGGGGAGTCCGTCGGCCTCGGAACGCGCCTGCCGGCGTCTGCAGGCGCTGCGACTTCCATGGTCCCCCCGACCACCCGACACCACACCCCATCCAGGTGAGTGGTCTTGTGCGGTCCTCTCTTGCCCACCGGCCCGACGAACTGCTCTGCTCATCTGGGCGGCGTCCCGGCGTACGTCGGCTGTCCCCGGCCCGTGCGCCACGCACGTCTGGCTGCCCCGTACGACGACCAGGCGTCCGTCAGCCGCTTGTCAGGTGTCGAAGCGGCGGCGGGCGGCCTCGATGTGACCGAGGTACTGGTGGGTCCACCCGCACATGCCGTCGACCGTGGCTCGCAGCGCTTGGCCCGGTTCGGTGAGGGTGTATTCGACCCGCGGCGGCACGGTGGGGTGCACCTTGCGCTGGACCAGGCCGTAGCGCTCCAGCATGCGCAGGTTCTGGGTGAGCATCTTGTGGCTGACGCCCTCGACCTCGTTGCGCAACTCGCTGAAGCGCAGGGTGCGTTCTCCGAGAGCCTCGATGATCAGGAACGCCCACTTGTTGGCGACGTCCGAGAAGATCTCGCGCGCCAGAGAGTCGGCGCGCCTGAGGTCCGAGTCTTCGGGCGAGCCCGTGCACTGCTTGGTCACCATCTGGTTCCCCAGTCCACCGAAAAGTGCGTTCTTCCAGGTCAACGGTCACTCTCCTACGGTTTGCGAGTATCCACAAGAGAGCGTGCGCGTCTTGGTTGCGCGGAAGTGAACTCGCACGGGTCCTCATGCCAAGTGGTCGGCGCCGATGAGTCCGGCCACGGTCCACGGTCATAAGGGGCGACAGCGCGTTCGGGCCCCACAGGAGGCAGCACATGGTGATCGTCGCAGGACACATCGTTGTCGACCCCGAGCAGCGTGATTCCTACCTCGCCGGCTGTGTGAGCGTCGTCGAACTGGCCCGCCGCACTTCGGGTTGCATCGACTTCGCCATTACCGCGGACCTCGTGGACGCGGGGCGCATCAACGTCTTCGAGCGGTGGGAGTCGCAGGCCGCCGTCGAGGCGTTCCGGGGCGAGGGGGCCAGCGACGAGCAGGGCGCCGCGATGCTCGCCGCAGCCGTGGCCGAGTACGACGTCGTGGAGGTGCGTTCACTGACCTGAGCGGAGCGCGATTCTCTCGCCGCGCGACTGTGACGTGCTGCTCTCCGTCGCCTCGATCTACTGGCAAACACCACCCGGTCCGCCGCAGGGGCGCGCGGCACCGAGACCACCTCCTGCCGATCCTGTCCCGCGCAGCCGTCCTCGGTGAGCGTCGACGGCGCTCTACTGCTCGCGGCACCACCTCCGGTACGCCGCCAGCGCCGTCGGCAGCGTGGGAAAGATCCGCTCGCGGCCGACGGTGTCCGTCAGGCCGTACGCCGTCAGCTCGTCCAGCAAGTCCTGCTTGACGCGGGCGAGGGCGAAAACGATGCCGCGGTGGGTGAGTTCGCGGCGGAGTTCGTCGACCGCGTCGAGAGCGGTGATGTCGACTTCCACGTTGGCCTCGGTGTTGAGGACGAACCAGCGCACCGGTTCGGTCTGTTCGTCGACGGCGGCCAGGGCCCGGTGGCGGAAGTTCTCGGCGTTGGCGAAGAACAGCGGGGAGTCGTAGCGGTAGACGAGCAGGCCGGGGATGGTGCGGGCCTGCGGGTAGTCGTCGACGTCGTGCATGCCGGCCACACCGGGCACCAGGCCCTCGACGGCGTCGTGCGGGCGGGCCACCCGCGTGAGCAGTTCGGCCACGGACAGGCCGACGGCGACCAGCACGCCGTACAGGATGTCCAGGGCGAGGACGCCGGCCAGGCAGCCGAGCGCCAGCAGGAGTTCCCGGCAGCGGAAGAACGCAAGGCGCCGGAATCCCGCCAGGTCGATCATGCGGACGGCCGCGTAGACCACGAGCGCGCCCAGGACCGCGGTGGGGGTGCGCGAGAGCAGTGGGCTCAGGAAGAGCAGGACCGAGAGCACGACTGCGCCCGCCATCAAGGAGTACGTCTGGCTGCGCGCGCCCGCCGAGGAGGCCAGCGCGGTACGGCTGGCGCTGCTGCTGACCGGGAAGCCGTGCAGGGTTCCCGCGCCGAGGTTGGCCGCGCCCAGTGCGAGGAACTCCTGGTTGGCGTCGAGTCCGGTGCCCTCGTCGTCGCGCTTGGCGAAGGCCCGCGCGGTGAGGACGAAGTCCGTGTAGCCGACCAGGAGGACGCCCAGGGCGGGGAGCACCAGGTGTGGCAGCTCGGCCAGATCCGGCAAAGCCACGGCGGGCAGGCCCGACGGGACCTCGCCGATCACCTTGATGCCGTACCGGTCGTCGAGGTCGAAGACGGAGACGGCCGCCGTGCCGAACACCACGACGAGCAGGGGACCGGGGACGGCGGGCAAGAAGTGGGCCACCGTGAAGAGGACCCCGAGCGCCGCCACGGCGAACAACACCGTGGCCACGTGGATCTGCGACAGGTGCCGTACGAAGGACCACAGTTGAGGAAAGAAGGCCGAGCCTGTCGTATGGACACCGGTCAGCTTGGGAAGCTGGTCGGCGATCATGATGAGTGCCACGCCCGCCAGATACCCGATCAGCACCGGCCGGGACAGCAGATCCGCGACGAAGCCGAGCCGCACGGCCCAGGCCACCACGCACAACAGGCCGACCGTGATCGCGAGGGCGGCCGCCAGCGTCGCGTAGTGCGTCGGATCTCCGGCGGCGAGCGGGCCGACCACCGTCGCTGTCATCAGCGCGGTCGTCGACTCGGGGCCGACGGAGAGCAGGCGGGAGGAGCCCAGCAGCGCGTACAGTCCGAGCGCGGGCAGGATCGCCCACAGCCCGGCGACCGGGGGCAGTCCGGCCACGCCCGCGTACGCCATCACCTGCGGTACGAGATACGCGGCCACCGTCACCCCGGCCAGGGCGTCGCCCCTCAGCCACGAGCGCCGATAGCCGAGCAGTGCGTCGAGCCCGGGCAGCAGACGGCGCCACCGCGCAGGAGGGCCGACCGAGCTCTGGGACATCATCCTCCTTGGCGCTGAAGTTCACATGATCCTCCGCGCCCGGGACGATCGCGAGATGCCGAAAGGCCCTGCCGTACATCGTCTGCCGCATCGCGGGTCGCCGCGCTGTGGCTTTCTCCGTTCGCCGATGGGGCCTGTCGGCCCCGGACGGGGGACCTGTGGTCTCTGCACGGTGCCGTTCCCCTGCGACCACTCTGGGATCAGAACGCCGACTGTGGAGGTGGACGCCATGTCCCGCACCGTCGCGGTGGGCCTCGACGGTTCGTCCGAGAGCCGTGCCCCTGCCGAGTGGGCGGCCCGAGAGGCGAAGCTTTTCCTCGCGCGATCGGGCGAGCAGGCCGCCGACGAGCACGAGAAGGACTCCGCGGCCATCGCGTCCGCCGCCACCGCATACCGGCCCGCGGTGCTCGGCCTCGACACCGGCCGCCCCGATGACGACGTGATCGCCTTCGCCTTCGAGGAGGCCGGCCGCCGCAGCACGACGCTGAAGGTCGTGCACGGCTGGAACCTGCCGCCCGTACTACACCTACGGCCTGCTCGGGGATCCCGGGCTCCACGCCGAAGTGGGTCGACAGGAGGCCGCCGAGCCGTCCGAGGTGCTGCGTCCGTGGCGGCAGAAGTACCCGGACGTGGAGGTCGCCGAGGTGTCGCGCTGCGGCAGCCCCGCCGACCAGGTCATCGACGCCTGCCGTGCGGCGTCACTCGTCGTCGGCCGAAGGATCCGACGCAGCCCGATCGGGGCCCACATCGGAGCCGTCACGCATGCGGTGCCGCACCACGCCACCGCACCCGTCGCCGTCGTCGCGCACGGCTGAACGTTCCCGGAGGAGCGGAGATCATGAGCACATCGGTCGATCGAGTCCTCGTCGATCCCGTCGTCGTGGGCGTGGACGGTTCCGAACCGAGCCCGCGCGCCGCCGACTGGGCGACTGACGAGGCCGTGCTGCGCGGGGTGCCCCTGCGGGTGGTGTACGCCTCGCTGTGGGAGCGGTACGAGGGCACCTCGCTCGCCCGGGATGTGGGCGAGCAGTCCGAGCGGGTGCTGGCCGAGGACATGGTCGACGTGTCCGTCGTCGGCGTCGTCGGCGTGGTCGACAGGCTCACGTACCGAGTGGACGACGCGCGCCTGCACACCCAGGAGCAGGCGCTGCACGGCGTGGCCGACGACTGGCTGCGCCGCAGGTGAGAGGAGGTGTCCCGCCATGACCGGCACCGTGTTGGTCACCTACGGAACCACGAACGGATCGACGGCGCGGATCGCCGAGACGATCGCCGACGTCCTGTGCAAGGACGGGCTGACGGCCGAGGCCGTTCCGGCTCAGTCCGTGACGACCCTCGCGTCGTACGACGCAGTGGTCGTCGGCGGCGGCCTGTACGCCGGACGCTGGCAGAAGCACGCCCGCCGGTTCCTCCGTCGGCACAGCCGTGCCCTGGCCGAACGCCCACTATGGCTGTTCAGCAGCGGCCCGCTCGACGCCTCGGCCTCCGAGCGGGACATCCCGCCTGTGCCCGGTGTGAAGAAGGCCATGGCTGAACTCGACGCCAGGGAGCACGTCACCTTTGGGGGCTGCCTGGAGGAGGGCGCGAAGGGATGGGTCGCACGAATGATCCTCCGCAACGGAAAGGGCGGGGATTTCCGTGACTTCACCGCGATCGAGACGTGGGCGGCACATGTCGCCGACGAGCTGACGCGCACGTAGGCGACGGTTACGGGGCGCGAGGCATCCCACCACGGGGACCGGATCACGTCAGTTCCGTCGGCGTCGAGCGTGCCCTTCGGGCAGGAGCCGAACTGCTGATGCCCGGCCCCTGGCATGCCGAGACCGTGCTCGACCTGGTGCTCGACGCGGAAAGCCGCGACCTCATGGACCCCGACGCCAACGAGGATCTGGTGCGCTGGACCCGGCTCGTGCCGGAGGCCGACACCGCCGTCGAGGGCGTGCCTGAGTACCCTTTCGGGCCGCGCAGAAGGGACGCAAGGCTCCCGTACGCGACTTGGCACAGGGCCGTTCAGGAGCGTGGCCTGTGTGGACTTCGCACGGGCCACGCCACCGCCGGTTCGTCGCGGGCCGCGGTCAGCCGGCCGGGTCAGCGCAGGCCGGCGAAGAGATCGTTCTCGGGGACGTCCGCACCGGTGGTGTCCTGGACACGGGCGAAGGTCTCCACGCCCATCAACTCGCCGAACCTCTCCTTGCCCATCTTGAGGAAGAAGATGTTCTCACTCTGACTGGCATGGGCGGCCAACGAGTCGAACTTCTGACCGCTGAACGCGGTGGTGTCCACCCACGTGGTGATCTCCTCGTCGGGGAGGCCGATCTGGGCCACAGCGGCGGCCTCTGCAGGATCCGGCTCCGGCATGTCCGGATGAAACTCGCGCATGATCTCCCCGAACCGCTGCACCCCTGAGCGGGGCATCGTGGTCCAGTACACCTTCGGCGACAGCTCGGTCATCTCCAGCGCCGCCATCGTGATGCGGTGGGCCTGGATGTGGTCGGGGTGGCCGTAGAAGCCGTTCTCGTCGTAGGTGACGACCACATCAGGTCGGTAGTGCCGCATGAGTTCCGCGAGTCGGGCCGCGCCTTCCTCCACGGGGGTCTGCCAGAAGGAACCGGGGGCGTCGTTGCTCGCCCAGCCCGCCATCCCCGAGTCGGCGTAGTCCAGCATCTCCAGATCGCTGATCTTCAGGACCTCACAGCTCGCCTCAAGTTCCTGACGGCGCATCGAGGCGACTGCCGCCGGGTCGTGCCCGGGATCACCTGGCTTGACACCCCCCGGCCCGTCACCGCAACCACCGTCGGTACAGGTCACGAGAACGGTACGAATACCTTCCGCCGCGTACCGCGCGAGGACCCCTCCTGTTCCGGTGGCCTCGTCGTCGGGGTGGGCGTGCACTGCCATGAGCGTCAAGGGCCGGCCAGTCATCTAACAGTCCTCCTGCATGAATATGTCCTGGTCAAGATGTATGGGTCCGAGAACGTGCCCGTGCGGCGCCGGTCCCTTGGTCGATGCAACCGTGCCGGGCGGTCCGGCTGTTCCCGGTGCCGTCGTACGACCTTCCCGGCGCTGGTCGTGCCACGTGCGCAGACAGGCCAGGACACCGCCGTGCGCTGCACACGGTCGGTGTCCTGGAAAACCGGTCTACGGCGACACGCCCACGGACCAGCCCGGCTCGTGCTGCCGGGCCGGGCCTCAGGCGTCGATGATGACCGGGATGATGAGGGGCCTGCGGCGGTGGGTGCGGAACGCCCAGTTCGCCACGGCGCGGGCGAGGAGCTGCTCGAGCTGGCGCGCGTCCCCGACGCCTTCCTCGGCCGCGGTGGCCAGGGTCTTCTCGATGACGGGGACGACCGGCTCGAAGGTGGCGTCGTCGTGGACGAAGCCGCGGGCCAGGAAGTCGGGTGCCTCGGCGAGGGCGCCGGTGTCCGCGTCGACGATCGCCACCACCGTGACCACGCCTTCCTCCGCGAGGGTGAGGCGGTCCTTGAGGGACGCCTCGGTGGCGCCGCCGACCTCCATGCCGTCCACGTAGACGTTGCCGGCGGGGACCTTGCCGGTGATGGACGCGCGGCCGTCGACGAGGTCGACGACGACGCCGTCCTCGGCGATGACGACATGGTCGGGATCGACACCGGTACGGATGGCGAGGTCGGCGTTGGCCCGCAGGTGGCGCCATTCGCCGTGCACGGGCATGACGTTGCGCGGTTTGACGATGTTGTAGCAGTAGACGAGTTCGCCGGCGCTGGCGTGCCCGGAGACGTGCACCTTGGCGTTGCCCTTGTGGACCACGTGGGCGCCCCACCGGGTGAGTCCGTTGATCACCCGGTAGATGGCGTTCTCGTTGCCGGGGATGAGGGAGCTGGCGAGCAGGACCGTGTCGCCCTTGCCGATGCGGATCTGGTGGTCGCGGTTGGCCATCCGTGACAGCGCGGCCATCGGTTCGCCCTGAGAGCCGGTGCACACGAGAGTGATCTTGTGGTCCGGGAGCTTCTCCAGCTCCTTCGTGCTCACGACCAGACCGGACGGGACCTTCAGGTAGCCCAGGTCACGGGCGATGCCCATGTTGCGGACCATCGAGCGGCCGACGAAGGCGACCTTGCGGCCGTGCTGGTGGGCGGCGTCCAGGACCTGCTGGATGCGGTGCACATGGCTGGCGAAGCTGGAGACGATGACCCGGCGTGGCGCGGTGCGCATCACCTGCTCGATCGCCGGGTTCAGCTCACGCTCCGAGGTGGTGAAGCCGGGTACCTCGGCGTTGGTGGAGTCGGTGAGGAAAAGGTCCACGCCCTCCTCGCCGAGCCGGGCGAAGGCGCGCAGGTCGGTGATGCGGTCGTCGAGAGGGAACTGGTCCATCTTGAAGTCGCCGGTGTGCAGCACCATCCCGGCGCCGGTGCGGATCGCGACCGCGAGGCTGTCCGGGATGGAGTGGTTGACCGCGACGAACTCCAGGTCGAAGGGCCCGAAGCCGCGCCGGTCGCCCTCCCGGACCCGTACCGTGCGCGGCCGGATGCCGTGTTCCTTGAGCTTGGCCTCCAGGAAGGCCAGCGTCAGCTTGGAGCCGACGACGGGAATGTCGGACCGCTCACGCAGCAGGTACGGCACACCGCCGATGTGATCCTCGTGGCCGTGGGTCAGTACCACGGCCACGATGTCGTCCAGCCGGTCCCGGATCGAGGTGAAGTCCGGCAGGATCACGTCGACGCCCGGCTGGTTCTCCTCGGGGAACAGCACACCGCAGTCGACGACGAGCAGTTTGCCCGCGTACTCGAAGACGGTCATGTTGCGGCCGATCTCACCCAGGCCGCCCAGGGCGATGACCCGCAGCCCCCCTTCGGGAAGAGGCGGAGCGGCGTTCAGTTCGGGGTGCGGATGACTCATGGCTTGACGGTACCCGGAGAGCGCAACGAGATGATCCATTGCCCCTGTGATCTGACCGCCCCGGTGCGAGATACTGCCCGGATGAGTTCACGCACTTCCGCGGTCAGCCGGCCGGTCACCATACGGAGGGCCGTCGCGCGGGATGCGAAGCGGCTCACGCGGCTCGTGCGTGGCTCAGGCGCCTACCAGGGGAAATACGCGGCCGCGGTGGCGGGCTACCGGGTCGGTCCTGATTACATCGAAGCCCACCGCACGTTCGTAGCCGTGGGCGCCGACGAACATGAAGGCCGGGTGCTCGGGTTCTACTCGCTCGTCCTCGCTCCACCGGAGCTCGATCTGCTGTTCGTCGCCGACGAGGCGCAAGGACGTGGGATCGGGCGGCTGCTCGTTGAGCACATGCGGTCCGAGGCCCGTGCGGCCGGGCTCGATCGTGTCAAGGTCGTGTCGCACCGTCCCGCCGAGGACTTCTACCACCGCGTCGGTGCCGTGCGGACCGGGACCGCGCTCGCGAACCCGCCCGCCGTGCCGTGGGACCGTCCCGAATTCGAGTTTCGCCTTCCTCCCGTGTGACGCGGTGTGCCGGTTCGCGTGGGTGGTGCGGGCGCCGGGTTGATGACGGCGTGCGAGGGGTGGCGGGTGGGGTGTGATGCAGAACACGGTGAGTGTGCGCATGCGTGTTCGGCGCGTACTTCGTGTGGGTTGGGCCTGGTCAGGGCGCTACGGAGGGTGACTAGCGGCGCTTGTTGAAGGCTGCACAGTGCCTGTTCGGGGGCACGTGGGGAGGCTTTTTCAAACGGGCGTGAGTGTTCCGCCGGGCAAATCACTTAGCTAGGTCCCAGGCCCAACGGCCTTTCGGCGCGTGCGAGTTGGCGCCGGGTCCCTGCTTGCCTCGATGGAGAGGATCTTTGCTCATGTCCCCTGCCGACAGGAGCCGGTCGTGAGGTACGACGACGCCCCGGAGGGTGCCTCGCCGGCGGAGCACCGCGCCGGGCTCTCACAGTCCATGTTCGTCGCCCTGGACCTGGAAGTGGACTTCGAGGCCTTCTACCTCGGTCACCACGAGGTCTTCCACGCCTACGCGGAGGTGCACTTCGGCAACCGCGAGACCGCGGAGGAGGTCATCCACGAGGTCTTCCTGGAGATTCACGCCGGCTGGTCGCAGCTGCTGAGCGCGGGCAACCTCGAACAGGGTGCGTGGGCGATCGTGCGGCGCATCGTCCACAACCGCCTCGATGCGGAGGGGCGGGGGCCGGCATTCGTCATCAACGGCCCCATCGCCCAGGCCCTCGACACGGCGCTCGTCACGGCCCGCGACAAGCTCCAGAAGATGGAGTCCGCCACCGGCCTGTACGAGGCGATAGCGGACCTGCCCGACCGGCAGTTCGAGGTGATCGTGCTGCGCTACGTGCTCGGCTACCCGACCGCCAAGGTCGCCTGGTACATCGGCATAGACGACCGGACCGTCGGCCACCACCTGCGCCGCGCCAAGGAACGCCTGCGCCTCAGGCTCGGCCTGCCCGAGACCCCGAAGAAGTCCAAGCACAAGGGAGTGGGAGCGTGAGCACCACCGTCAACGACCTCCTGGAGAGCGCCCGCCTGCCGGTCGCCCCGCGCAGCGGAGCCGACGTCGCCGCGGGGCTGCGCCGGCTGGCCGCCGACGCCTCCCGCCGCACTCCCGCCACCGAGGTCACCCGCGCCGCCCAGGCCGGACAGCGCCTCGCCGTGGTGTGCCGGTGGGTCCTCAACGAGCCCGACGCCGCCGCTCACGTCGCGAAGATCGCCGAAGGCCCGGACCGTGGGCCGCTGACCGAGGAGGAACTCGACGTCGACGGGGCCCTTGTCTACGCCTGCCTGCTGTCGCTGACCGGACACCCCGAATCCGCGCAGTTCTGGTGGCAGCTCGCCGCCGGCGCCGGCAGCCGCGCCGCCGCCTACTGCCTGCACCTGCACCACCTGTGCGTCGGCGAGTCCAGGCGGGCGCGGCACTGGTTCCACCAGCTCACCCACTCCATGGCCGACACCGCCCCGCCGGACGCCGCCTTCCTCGACGGCCTGGAGATCTTCGCCCGGTACGTGCGCGCCAGCGGCTCCGGAGCCCACGCGCCCACCGGCCGCCTGGAGAGCGAGATCGACCGGCTCGCCGCCCGTACTCCCCACTCCTCCGTCATCGTCGCCCGGCCCGACGGCCAACTCGTGGCCCGGCTCCAGGAGTTCAACCAACGACGCTGATCTTCTCCCGGTACGACAACGAGCAGGGGAGTCCGTCACCGGCCACCGGTGCCGGGGGCACGGCCGGGCGGGCTCCCCGCCAGGACGCCATCCAGAAAGGGACGTAAGCCATGGACCCCAGCCTCCCTCCACCTCGCACGGGCCGGGCACGGCTCACTGCCGTCTGGGAGTGGACCGTACGACGGCGGCGGATCGCCCTCGCGCAGCTGCTGCGCGGCGCCTGTTACGGCGCCGGCACCGGAGCCGTAGGTCTGATCTTCGTGTGGGTCGAACACCGCATGTGATCAACCAGCAGCAGGATCCGCGCCCGGGCGGCCGGTGCCGGGTCGGTCGCGGTCAGTCCGCGTCGGCGACGATGGAGCCGACGCGCTCGGCCAGGACCGGATCGCGGCGGACCAGGATGGTCGCGTAGCCGACGGCGACGAGCAAGGCGGCGATCGCCGCGTAGGGGAACCAGCTGTACGGCGCGGGCTGTCCGGGCTTGGCGAGGTAGTACAGCGGAACCAGGATGGCCACCGTGCCGAGCGCGGGCAGGAGGAGGTGCCGGACGACCCGGAACTCCTGCGGGCGGTACCTGCGGTAGTACAGCGGCAGGGCGATGTTGGAGGCGAGGTAGACCAGCAGGATCAGGATGGCGCCGAGCGTCGAGGACTCGGTGAAGAAGACCACCGGGTTCATCGGGCCGCCGTCCGAGCCCAGCAGGTGGCCAAGGCCCCAGCCGCCGATGATCAGCAGGGCGATGGCCGTGAAGGTGACGATCGCGTTGTTCGGAGTACGGCGGACAGGGTGGACGTAACCGAAGAAGGCGGGCAGCAGACCCTCGCGTCCGGCGTTGAACACCAGGCGCGCCTGGGAGTTGATGCCCGCGATCAGCACGCCGAGGGTGGAGGTCAGACCGCCGAGGTAGGCGAGGAACGCCAGCACGCCGAGGGTGTCGTGGGCCACCTCGATGAAGGGGATCCGGGTGGCCCCGAGTCGGGCCACGTCGTAGCCGAAACCCGTCACCGTGGCGTAGGCGAAGAGAATGTAACTCACCGTCATGATCGCGATGGAGGAGAACACGGCACGGCCGACGTTGCGCCGCGGGTTCTCCGTCTCCTCGGCGAGTGCCGCCGAGTTCTCCCATCCGATGAACAGGTACACCGCCAGCGGGAAGCCGGCTGCCAGACCGTTGAAACCGCCGCTGATGTGGCTGGGCAGGAACGGGTCGACGGACAGCCGGCCGTGGTGTTCCACCAGTGCGGCGACCGAGACCACGATCAGTACCAGCATCTCCGCGCCGAAGAAGTAGCCGGCCCACTTGGTGGAGACGACCACCCCGCGCAGCATCAGTACGACGGCCAGCCCGGTGAGCAGTAGCGTCCAGATGATCCACGGCAGGTCGATGCCCGTGTAGTACTGCAGGGTGATCTGCACGAACCCGCCGGAGATCGAGATGACACCGGCCATCGCGATGATGTAGCCCAGTGCCGCCAACAGCGCCGTCGTCACCGCGCTGACCGGTCCGAACGTCTTGCCGACGAAGGTGATGAAGCTGCCCGCCGAGGGGTGTGCCCGGGAGAACTCGGCGAGCGTGTTGCCGAGGAGCGCTACCGCGACACCCGCGGCCGCGATGGTCAGGGGCGAGGCGACGCCCGCGGTGGTGGCCAGGAAGGCGAAACCGAAGAAGAAGCTCATGGCCGGGCCGACGTTGGCCATCGTGGCGGCGGCGATGTCCGCCATGCCGAGGACGCCGCCGCGCAGTCGCTGCGGCGCGCCGACGGGGCCCGGGGGCGACAGCGGATCTGCTCCGGGGTGGGGCATGGCGGCAACTCCTCGTGCGGTGTGGCGGCGTGGTGGGTGCGCGGGCTGTCGAAGGGCGGACGGGAACGGTCCGGGCGTCAGCGGTGCCGGGAGCGCTGGTGTGCCTTCACCGCTTGCACGGCCGGTTCGGTCGCACCTCGCCCGAGCTCGGTGAGCAGTTCGGCGTGGCAGCGGTTCTGCGCCCGTACCGCCTCGGGCAGCGGTGCGGGCAGGAGCAGGCACAGCCGGCCGAGCAGATCGGCGGCGAACTCGCGGATTCCGGCGCCGCCGAGCGCCTCCGCGAGGGCCAGGTGGAAGCGGGTTTCCAGCTCCGCCATGTGTGCTGGGTCGTCGGTTCGGTCCAGGTCTTCGACCAGTGCGCGAAGGTGGTCCAGTCGCTCGGCCGGCACCTCTCCCGAACCGTGCGCCACGAGGCCGCATTCGAGCAGAAGGTGGAAGGCGTCCAGTGAGGCCGCCTCCTCCGCGTCGTGCATCAGGGCGACGACGGTGTCCCAGCCCTGCGCGACGAAGGTTCCGCCCGCCCGGCCGCGTCGGCGGTCGAGCAGGCCGTCCTGGCACATGCCCTCCAGCGCGCGGCGCACGGTGATCTCCCCGATCCCCAGTTCCTCGGCGAGGACACCTGCGTCCGGCAGTCGGTCCCCCGGCCGAACGGACTGCAGGCGTACCCGCAGGGCGATCCGTGACCGGACGAGATCGGATCCGCTCTGGCCGCCCAGAGGCAGCGCGCGGGCGTGGCCCACGCCGATGACCGAGGCCGTGGGAGCTGAGCCCGGCTGGTTGTACGGCCCGAACTTGCCCGCTGCATTCACCACGACGTCACCCTAACGGCCTGCTGATCGCGGTCGTGGCCCCGAACGGGATGTCGTACGGCGGACCGTGGCCGGGAGGGAGGCCTCGACATCACGCGGGTCGACATCACGCGTCGGCATCACGCGGGTCGGTATCCCGCGCCGGCCCTCGGTCGTGCGCCGCGTCCAAGGCGGGCGTACTGAGCGAGGAGGGCGGCAGGCGGTTCCCGCGACGACGTCTCGGGGTGGTGCATGGGAGCTCCCAGGGGGCGGGTCGCGGGAGGAGAGGATCGCGATGGAGGAAAAATTAGAGCAAGGTGAACAGTTAAACAAGACCCCTCCTCGGCCGGTCCGTGGGCACCGTGCGAGGGCCGGGGTGGCAGCCCGCCCGGTACGGCGCTGAGCAGGGGATTCGCGTCTCCGTGGGCTTGTCGGTGAGGACCCGTCGGTGTCGTGCGGCAGAGGGCGTGCGAGGCGTGGGCCGGGAGGGGAAACGCGGCGGGCGGGTCACCGGACCCCTTGTTTTTTTGGATCGCCCTGAACTATTTTCCTGAGCGCCACCGGCGTGACCGGTCCCACAGGACCGGGCTCGGAGGCCGCGGTCCACCATGCCCGCTCCACAACCGTGATCGCCACCCGCCCTGCTGCAGAACCCCCGATGCTCCCTCCTGTGCAAGCCAGGCGGCCACCCCGCCCGACCCCGCAGGCATCGTCCCTCGTCCCCACCTGTCCTTGGATGTCGAGATGACCACACGTCCCCCTGTATCCGCCCCCGAGCCGGTCACCACCACCAAGAGCGACCCCGATGGATCCGGCCTGCAGGCCGGCCTCAAGAACCGTCACCTGTCGATGATCGCGATCGGCGGTGTCATCGGCGCCGGGCTGTTCGTCGGTTCCGGATCCGGCATCGCCGCCGCCGGCCCCGGCATTCTCGTCTCCTACGCCCTCGTCGGCGTTCTCGTCGTCCTCGTCATGCGGATGCTCGGCGAGATGGCCGCGGCCAATCCGACCTCCGGCTCCTTCTCCGCCTACGCCGACCGTGCGCTGGGCCGCTGGGCCGGCTTCACCATCGGCTGGCTGTACTGGTTCTTCTGGGTCGTGGTGCTCGCCGTGGAAGCGACCGCCGGGGCCAAGATCCTGGCCGGATGGATCCCGGCCGTCCCGCAATGGGGCTGGGCCCTCGTCGTCATGGTCGTCCTGACCGCCACCAACCTGGTCTCGGTCAGCTCCTACGGCGAGTTCGAGTTCTGGTTCGCGGGCATCAAGGTCGTCGCCATAGCCGCGTTCATCGTGGTCGGGGCGCTCGCCATCTTCGGCCTGCTGCCGGGCTCGGACCACCCGGCGTCCGGCTTCTCCAACCTGACCGCGCACGGCGGGTTCCTGCCGAACGGCCCCGGAGCGATTCTCACGGGTGTGCTGATGGTGGTCTTCTCCTTCATGGGCAGCGAGATCGTCACCCTGGCGGCCGGTGAGACCGCGAACCCGCGGGCCGCGGTCACCAAGGCCACCAACAGCGTGATCTGGCGGATCGCGGTGTTCTACCTGGGCTCGATCCTGATCGTGGTGTCACTGCTGCGCTGGGACGACCCGGCGATCCTCAAGGACGGCTCGTACGTCGCCGCGCTGAGCTCCGTGGGCATCCCGCACGCCGCCCAGATCATGAACGCCATCGTGCTGACCTCCGTGCTGTCCTGCCTCAACTCCGGCCTGTACACCGCGTCCCGCATGGCCTTCTCGCTGGGCCGCCGCAGTGACGCACCGGCCGCCTTCGGCAGGACGACAGGCCGGGGAGTGCCGCAGTCGGCCATCCTGGCCTCGGTGGTCTTCGGCTTCGTCGCGGTCGCCTTCAACTACCTGTGGCCGGACACGGTCTTCCAGTTCCTGCTCAACTCGTCCGGCGCCATCGCTCTGTTCGTCTGGCTGGTGATCTGCTTCTCGCAGCTGCGGATGCGCAAGATCATCCAGCGTGAGTCGCCGGAGAAGCTGGTCGTCAGGATGTGGCTGTACCCCTACCTGACCTGGGCCACCATCGCCCTGATCACGTTCGTACTGGGCTACATGCTGACCGACACCGCGGACGGCGGTGGCCGTGACCAAGTGGTCCTGTCCACCCTGGTGGCTCTGGCCGTGGTGGCCTTCGCGGTGGCCCGGGGACGGCTGGCACGGAAGGTCCGGCAGGAGGAGGTCATCCCTTCGTAGCAACCCCGGCCGATCCACGGCCGTCTCCCGCCCGCCGGTGACGCGGCTCTCCCGCCGTGTTACCGGCGGGCGGGATGTCCTGCCCGAAACGCGGATCGATCTCCGGGAAGGCGAAGTCCTCGGTGGAACGCCCCGAGGAGACGATCTCCGCGTCCAGGCTGCCACTTTCGGCCCCCTCGCTGCGGAGTACGGGCGCTGCCCGCCCTCAGCGCACCGCAGGCCGAGTCGGCGATCGGAATCCGGTGCTCAGCTTGCCGTTCAAGGCTGGGCGGGCGTCAGTTCGTGCACCAGCCTCATGGCGTCATCCAGAAGAGATGTCTCGCTCTCCCTCATGGACGGGTCGGCTGCCCGCCTCTTCCCGGCTTCCGTGAGATATCCGCAGTCGGTGTTCCCCGCGGCGACCGCGGGGTCGAGGTGGGTGAGCAACGAGGCGAGTACAGCGCGGGCCGGTGCCGCCAGGGCGGTGGTGTCGACGGCGACCTGCGCCAGGATCAGGGACGACATCCCCCAGTCCAGTCCGGGTGTGGGCCGGATCGGTGGAGGCCCGTGCCGGAACGGAGTGCGGGCGGTGCAGCAGGCCGGCGAGCGCCGATCCCGCTTCCTCGGCCGTGATCGTGCCCAGCAGCAACGCCTGCAGCATGGTCGGGCCGTGCAGCCGCTGCATCACCAGGTCGCTTCGCGGTGCCGTGCCCGGCCTGGCGCCCGCAGGGCCCCGGACCCGTGGCACGGGGTACCCGAGCTCCACGAGGTAGGCCAGCACGGCGGCCTCGGCGGTGGCGTCGCCGCCGTCCCGGTAGCGGCGAAGGACCCACTGGTCATCGATGGCGAACACGTCCGCGGTGCGGCCGGAACCCAGCAACTCACCCGTCTGCATGCCCGGACCCTAGTCGTCGGCGAGGCCGCTTTCTCCCCTCTGCCAGGGCTCGCCCCACGTCGTCACGCGTTGTCGTGCGGCGGTCTTTAAAGGAAGGCTGCCGAACCGCCCGGGTCAGAGCGGCATCCCGTCATCGGAAAGGTTCAACGCGTCTGCGACACCGGACAGGGCGGCTCCCAGGGGGAGGCTGACGCGGGTGTGGGCGAGCTGGTCGCCTCGGGTGGGATCCCGGTTGATGATGAGGACCCGCTTGTCCGCCTGAGCCGCCTGGCGGACGAATCTGAGTCCGGACATCACCGTGAGCGAGGAACCCAGAACCAGCAGCGACGTCGCCGTACGGACCAACTGGCGGCAGTGCTCGATGCGCGCCGCGGGCACGGTCTCGCCGAAGAAGACCACGTCGGGCTTGAGGATGCCGCCGCAGTCCGCGCAGGGCAGCACGCGGAAGTCGGCGACCTGTTCGTCGGAGAGGTCGGCGTCACCGTCGGGGTTGATTTCAGCGGCCACCGGCTCGAAGGCGGCGTTGGCCTCCTCCAGTCGTACGGCGAGATCCCGGCGCGAGGTGAGGGCGTCGCAGGCCAGACACCGCACTCTCGCCAGACTCCCGTGCAGTTCCACGACGCCCTCGGCGCCGGCCGCCCGGTGCAGACCGTCGACGTTCTGGGTGATCGCGCCCGAGAGCAGACCGTGCCGGGCGAACGCGGCGACGGCCCGGTGCCCGGCGTTGGGACGGGCGCGGCCGAAGGTACGCCACCCGAGATGGCTGCGTGCCCAGTACCTTCGCCGTGCCTGCGGGCTGGCGGTGAAGTCCTGGTAGGTCATCGGTGTGTGCCGACTCAGGCTTCCGCCCTCGCCTCGGTAGGCGGGGATGCCCGACTCCGTGGAGATGCCCGCCCCGGTCAGCACCAGCACACCACCGGCGCTCAGGGCGTCGACCACCGGCTGGAGGTCGGTGGTGCCCGGCGGCAGGTCCGGGGGAGGGGTCCAGTGAAGTGTGGGACGGGTCCGCATGCGTGCCAGGGTACGAAACCGGCGGCGGGCCGGGTGGGGCCGCCAGGGCTATGCAGAGTCCTGGTCGAGCAGGTAGCCGATGGCTTCGACGACGTCACCGACCGTGTGGCGCGGCGTCACCAGTCCGTCGGGCCAGGGGCGGCCGGTGACCCAGATGGTGCGCAGTCCCGCATCGTGGCCGCCGACGATGTCGGTCTCGGGGTTGTCGCCGGTCATCCAGTCCCCGCGAGTGAGCTGCGTCCCGCATCGCGCGGCGGCGAGTTCGAAGAGTCGCGGGTCGGGTTTGCGGATGTCGACGTCGCCGGACGCGGCGATCCCGTCGATCAGATCGGAGAGACCGGTGGCCTGGATCTTGGCCCGCTGAATGTCGCTGGCGCCGTTCGTGGCGACACCGATGCTCCAGCCGGCCTCCTTGAGACGCTCCAGGCTGTTGAGGACGGCAGGACGGCAGTGCATGGAGGCCGCCATGCGGTCGATGTAGACCCGCCACAGGTGGTCGGCGCTCTCGCTGACGGGGAAGGCGGCGCGCAACCGGTCGAAGTCACCGCGCTCGCCGTGGTCGGCCAGCTCGGTCAGCAGCCACTGCTCGATCTCGGGGCCGTAGCCGTGGTCATGGCTCAGGGAGGTGATGGCATCGGCGAAGGCACCGGTGCGGTCGACCAGGGTGCCGTCCAGATCGAAGATCGCGAGTCTCACGATGACGGACCTTACTTGCCGTGGCGAGTGACCGGTATGGGCCTGTCCCGCTCCGACCGGTGTGCGGTGAGTTGGCCGGGGCCGGCTGGCAAGGGAGCGAACAACTCGTACCGCGGCAGGAGATGACCGCACGGGACATCGGCCCTGGCGCCACCGAGGCCCGGGCCAGGCGCCTCGCCAGGCCGGCGTCAGACGTCCAGCGGAGCGGTGGCGCGGTCGCGGGTGTCGGCGGCGGGGGCGATCAGAACGGCGGAGGCGACGAACACCAGAACCGCGACCATGGCCGTACGCAGCCCGTAGTGATCCCCCAGGAAGCCGAGGGCCGGCGGCCCGACGAGGAAGGCGACGTAGCCGATGATCGCGACCAGGGAGACGCGCGCGGTCTGGTCGGGGCCCGAATCACCGGCCGCCGACAGGGCCACCGGGAAGCCGAGAGAGGCCCCGAGACCCCAGAAGAGAACGGAGGTCGCCGCGACGGCCACGTTGTCGGAGAAGATCACGAGGACAAGTCCGAGGGCACCGGAGAGGGCGCTCGCTCGCAGAACGGTGGCGCGCCCGAAACGGACGAGGAAGAACGTCCCGCAGAAGCGCCCCAGTGTCATCGCGGCGGCGAACCCGACGTAGACGAGTGAGCCGGCCGCGGCGTCCAGGCCGTGGCCGTCCACCATGAGCAGGGGCAGCCAGTCGTTGGCCGCTCCTTCAGCCAGTGCCATGGCCAGCACGATGGCGCCGATGAGGAGCAGTTTGCGGTCCCTCCAGACCTGCGGTCCCGGTTGCTTGGCCGGGCCGGAGGTCCGAAGCCGCGTACTGAGGCCGATGCCGGCCGGCAGGGCGCGCGAGGCGTGGATCAGCATCCCTGTGGCGGCGAGTGTGATCACGGCCAGGTGCCAGGGGACAGGGATCCCGGCGGCCGTGGCGGTCATTCCGGCGAGGCCGCCGACCACCGTGCCCAGGCTGAAACAGCCGTGCAGGGTGGGAAGAACCGGTGCCCCGGTGATGCGCTCGACGTCGGCGCCGTCCACGTTGACCGCTACTTCGCCCGACCCCATGCCCGCGCCGAAGAGGAAGAGCCCGGCTGTCACCAGGGGAGCGGACGAAGCGGCGCTGCCGGCGCCGATGACGATCGTGGCCGAGACGATCAGGGAGGTGCCGAGAACGATCACGGGCCGGGTGCCGAGGCGTTCCACGAAGCGGCCGGAACACAGGATGCCGATCATGGATCCCACGGAGAGGCCGAACAGGATCAGCCCCATCTCCGCGGTGGACACCTCCAGTTGGTCCCGCACGTCGGGGGTGCGCGTGACCCAGGAGGACATGGCGATACCCGGGAGGAAGAAGAACAGGTACAGGGCTTGGCGGCGCCGACGCACGGCGGGGTCTGTCAAGAGGAGGCTCCGCGGGGCTCGGAAGAATGGGCGGGCAGGCGGCGGGCCCCGCATCCATCGGGTATGTACAAATGTACATAATCGCCGGGCCTGGGAGAAGACGAGGAGGCGCCCTCAGACGATCTCAGGACTAACCGTGGCTCTCGACTCCTTGGCGCCCGGGCAACCTCCTCCGCCGCGTTCTCCGGCACCCCCGCAGCGCTGCTGCCGCACGTCGACGCCCGCTGGACCGCTCGGACGCCCGGGGCTCGTCGCGGTACCGGCCAGGCTTCCTCCTCGGTCGGCTGGGGTGCCGCCGGTCCCGGGCGGGCCGAGCAGAGCCGTACCGCTCACGCGGCGGCAGGGCCCGATCCCCCGGCACGCCGACGATTCCGTACACCTACCCACCCCGGAGCTGCCGTGCGGACGCTAGCCGTCCTGCTCGCGGCGGGCGGTGGCGAATCGGCGCTGGTCGGCGCCGGGGCTGATGGACAGCTCCCGCGCGTAGACGCGGCGCAGGCTCTCGTAGCTCGGGAAGCCGGCCATGGATGCCGCCTGCGTGGCGGTGTGCCGCTGGTCGAGGAGTGACTTGGCGATGCCGACGCGGATCGACTCGACGTAGTGGGCGGGGATGGTGCCGAGTTCTTCCCGGAACAGCCTGGTGAGGTGGCGTGTGCTGACGTTGAGTCGTCGGCGAGGGCGGCCAGGGAGTAGTCACCGGCGGGGTCCGCCGTGACCAGGTCGACGAACCCTGCGCAGGGCGGGCGACCGGGGGCGGCGAGCCTTGCGGGGGTGCGGAGAACTGCGACCGGCCGCCCGCTCGCGCAGGTAGACCACCAGGGAGAGCGGGCCACCTCCCGGCTGATGTCGGGGCCGTGGTCGGCTTCGACGAGTGCCAGGGCAAGGTCGATGACCGCGGTGACGCCCGCCGAGGTGTACATCGTGCCGTCGCGCACATGGATGGCGCCGGGCTCGACGCGGGCCTTGGGGCGCGGGTGGCGAGTTCGCCGGCGATCTTCCAGTGCGTGGTCGCTCGTCTGCCGTCCGAAAGGCCCGTCGCGCCCAGGACGAAGGCGCCGGAGCACACGGACGCGACGCGGTCGGCACGGGCTGCCAGGTTCCCGGTCGCTTCGGTCAGGTCGCGTGTGACCGGGGTCCTGGGACAGACGTCCCCGCCAGGCACCGGGAGCGTGTCGGGGTCCGGGTGCGTGGCGGCACTGCCGTCGACGGCGATCCTCATGCCGATCGAGGAGGTGACGTCGCCACCCGTCGTCGGCAGACCCGGCCGAGGTGTTCGGGGAGGCGAACCTGTTCGGCGCCGTCGACCGGATCGCCCTGCCTCATGGGCCCACCCTGGGATGACCGGATTCGAGGGCTTCATGGCCGGACCGAGGCGGCCGCAGCTTGCGCCTCACGGCAGCGTGTCCCCGGGCGGACGATCATTCGTGTCGCTGAGGACTGAGGACTGAGGACTGAGGACTGAGGACTCGTGACGGTGATCTCGACGGCGCTCGCAGGGAGTTGCCCGGCCGGTCGGCGCTCACGGGGACAGGCCATAGTCCACAGAGGCGGACTCGTCCTGGCTACCGAGACCGCTGATGCGGGGAGCGGAGCACGAGCAAGGTGATCTCGCTGGGGGCGAAGACGCGGAACGGCGGGCCCCAGAAGCCGGTGCCGCGGCTGGTGTAGAGGAGGGTGCGGGGGCCATGGTGACTGAGGCCGGCGAGGGCGGGCTGGTCGAGGCGGACGAGGTGGTGGAAGGGCCAGATCTGGCCGCCGTGGGTATGGCCGGAGAGCTGGAGGTCGATACCGGCGGCTGCCGCCCGGTCGACGAACTTGGGCTGGTGTGCCAGGAGAAGGACGGGCAGGTCCGGGTCGGCGCCGCTCATGGCCCCGTCGAGGTGGGCGCGGTGGCCTGCCAGGCCGGAGGACTCGGCCGTGACGTCGTCGACGCCGGCGACCACGAGGGTGTCGCCTCCGCGCTCGAGCAGGAGATGGCGGTTGCGCAGCGGCTCCCAGCCCAGTTCGTCCATCAGGTCGACCCAGCCCTGGGCCTCGCTGTAGTACTCGTGGTTGCCGGTGACGTACACACGGGCCCGAGTTGCCCGCACGGTGCCGAGTGGGGCGGCCTGGGCGCGGCGGCGTTCGGCCGTGCCGTCCGCGATGTCGCCGGTGTGGCAGACCAGGTCGGCTTCCAGGGCGTTCGCCGTCTCGCACACCCGTGCCGACCAGCGGACGCGATCGAGCGGGCCGTAGTGGGTGTCGGTGATGAGGACGACACGGAGACCGTCCAACCCGGCACCCAGTCGCGGGAGCTGCACGTCCAGTCGGCGCACGCGTGGCACGCGGCGGGCCTCAGCGTACCCCCAGACGAGCAGTAGCGCGGCTGCACCGAGGACAGCCCAGGTGACGATGCGGGCCCGGTCCTGACTCTCGCCGACGTCGGCCACGGTCAGGGCGAGCCGCAGGAAGACGCCGAGCAGAACGGACCAGGTGAACAGGACCCAGCTGGTGCCCAGCAGGGTGTCACCGATGATCGCCGCCCGGTCCTGCTGGCGCCGACCGTGGCCGCGCATCATCGCGAGCGGCATGCCGACGAGGCCGAGGGCGAACAGGGCGGTGCCGGCCGGCGTGACGGACAGCGGCCAGTGCTGGCCGCCGTACAGGAGCACCCAGCAGGGCACGGTCCACAGCAGGACGGGGGCGATCAGGGGGAGGTAGCGCAGCAGGCGGTTCAGTCGGCTCTGCCGCGGTGCTCGCGCTTCACCCTCGGCGGGCCGGGTGTTGCTGGTGTCGGTCACGCTTGTCCTCCCTGACCGGGCTGCCGTCTCGCGCACTGTATCCGGTCGTCCTCGGGCCGGCCGGACTGGCGTTCATGGGGGGCGGACCCTTGGCGCGAAGGGCCCTGTGCGGGACGGCAGGACTTCACCGTAGACCCCTTCCTGGACACCTTCCTCGGCGTGAGTCGTCACCAGGGCGCTTTCTGGGGGGCGCGGTGTTCATGCCGGCCCCACATCTACGGGTTGACCAGCGGGTGCGCCTTGCGGCATCCGGCGCCGACGTTCGGCACATGATCCGCAACGCCGCCTCCTTCCGTGCGAAAAGGAGGCTGCACGGGCTGTCTGAGGTGCAGGGCACTCCGCTCGCCGTCGCGGTGGTCCCTGCGAAGGCTCAGGTCGGTTTGACGTTTAAGGCATCGATCCGCGGCATACCCGCCGTCCGTTCCAGGCGAGGACCGCGTCGGCGCCGCCCGCTCAGCCTCCGCGCTGACAAGGGTTACTTCTCCGCCGCGCACCTGGCCTGGCTCCGAGAACGCGGAACGATCCCGCACGACGCTCGCCCCGGAGTTGAAACCAGAGTGTCTGGGCCTTCCCGTCCCTCTGACCTGCGATGAGAAGCGCTCAAGACTGAGGTCGGGCAGCGGGAGACCGTCGTGGTCTCCCGCTGCTCAAGGTGATCAACCGTCGTGCTGGGCGCGATCGATCAGGTCCGGGTCACCGGTGCCTGCAGCTCTGTCACCCAGTCGTCCCGGTTCTCGGGGCACTCCAGGTTGATCTCACGCGGATATCCGGTCGACTGGTAGCCGTTGGCGTCGATCCAGCGGGCCAGGGTCTGGGCCGTAGGGAGCACGGTGTCCATCGAGCCGCGGTGCACGATGGTCGCCGCCTGGTCGAGGGACGGCAGGTCGAGGATGCGGAAGGGGCCGTCCTGGAGAGGGGCACTGACCTGGACGGCGGCGTGCACGCTGATCTTGCCGCCGCCCTCCGGGGCGTCCTCGTAGTAGGCCACACCGGGCCCCGTGGGGGTGACTCCCGCCGAGCCCAAGCGCTGGAACAGTTCGTCGTAGAGCGGCCCGATGACCGGGCCGATGTCCTCGGGCTCGTAACTCGCGGCAGTTGCGGTCAGCTCCGCCACCCTGACGGCGGGGACGGTCTTGATGACAACGTCGTTCGTGGGCATGTGACCCTCGCTCTCGATCGCTCGGAGCCTCGCCTCGACCTGGACCAGCCTTGCGCCTGCGGCGGCCATGGCGCTCTCCAGTTCAGCCCGCCGCAGCCGCAGCATGCCGCGCAGTTCCTCCGCGCTGACCTTCTCCTCCACGATGTCTCGGACCTGCTGGAGGGTGAATCCGAGGTCTTTGAGCGCGATGATCCGGTTGAGGCGGGCGAGCTGGGCGGCGCTGTAGTAGCGGTAGCCACTGGCTGGGTCGACGTGGGCCGGACGCAGCAGGCCGGTCGCGTCGTAGTGACGCAGCATCCGGACTGAGACGCGGCCGTGCCGGGCGAAGTCTCCGATGGTGAACATGATGTCTCCAAGCTGATCGCCTGACACGGTGTGAGGGTCAAGAAGCCACTCGGGTCGCACTACGCGCTGCACGGATGGGTCTGCGGCATGCGGTGGAGCAACTCATGGGGGGTCCAGGCCTGTTGGGCGGCCGTCAGTCAGCGATCAGCTGCGCGAAGCAGCGCGGCTATGCCTACCTGGGCCTCGACGAAGGACTGGTAGATGTCCGCTCCGTTTTCACCCAGCTGCCATGGGGGTGCCGCCTCCATGGACAGATGCATACGAATCGCCGCGCCGTCCTCGCTTCGATCTACGCGGTTGAAGGCCAGGACAAGCCCAGACGAGACGCCCTCTGGGGTCATCACCGAGCCACCTATTACCAGCCAGTTGTCATCGTAGGGGTCGCCGCGGACCGCGGAGAACCGATACCGCAACGGCCAGAGCTCCACACTGCCCGCCTGATCACCCAAGACCATTGCCAGAGGGTGTCACGGACCTTCTCCACGCTGCACAGGCCCTCGCAACACGTCAGCTCGACCCCAGCCTTGACCAGGAGTGCCTGAGCTCGACCGGACCGGGTGGAGGCACCCCGCAGAGTCAACCGCTGCCGCTGCCGCTGCCGCTGCCGCTGCCGCTGCCACCGAGGGGCTTGCCCGGCGGCCCCGCGGACTCGTCACCTTTGCGCCGCAGTGCCGCAGCCCCCTGCTGCCGCACCGAAGCGGCGCCGAAGCCGGACACCCCGAACGCCCGACCGCCACGAGTACGCAAGGGAGCAACACGCCAGGCTGCCGGGCCTGTCACGCCCCCGCGCCTCACATCTCCCGTGGAGGCCGGAATCGAATCGGTTCCGCGCAAGCGCTTCGACGGGATGCTACGACCGGCGGAACATGGGGTCAATGGCGTGCCGCACAGCGAAGGCGGTGCCCACGCACAGGTGAAGGACCAGCGCATCAGCGGATTCGGTGCGCGTTGACCCCTCGTCAGCCGTATTCGACGACCGCGTTCCTGCTCAGTGGCGTTGCAGGGGTGCGCCCGAGTGAGCGGAGCCCGGCCGTCGATCGGACCCCCGCGATCCGCCGCGCCGCCCCGACGGCAGCGAGCACAACCGCTCGTCCGCTCACACGCCGAACCTGCCTGAGCGGCCCGGTGGAAGGCAATCCGGGAAGATCGGCGATCGAACCGATTCCGCGCACGAGTCGGACGGAGGATGTCCGGACCCTTGACAGCCCTACGGAATCGGGAGCACCGTCTCCCCCCGAAACCTCTCTGCAATCCCACTGCAAGAACGGCACCTTCAAGCGCTGCCGCATGTGTCAGCGCTCCCAGCACGGAACCCGACTGGATCCGCCGGCACGGTAGGGAGATCGGATGGGAACGACAGGTACCACAGGGGCCGAACGCCACGTGCTGTTCGGGCGCGGTGGCGTCCAACGACTGCTCGCTGCGATACGGCGCCGCGGAAGGCCGGGAAATGGGCCGGACCAGGCATCTGTCCGCTCGTGGGAGCGCTCCCGCACCTCTCGGCCGAAAACATTCGCCCGGGCGGGGGCCGCGGCTGTGCTCGCCGTCGGCGCGATGGCCGGTGCCACGGCCACGACCGGGACGGCCCGGGCCGCCACCTCCGGACCGTGTGATCTCTACGCGGCCGGCGGAACGCCCTGTGTGGCGGCCCACAGCACGACCCGCGCGCTGTACGCCTCGTACAACGGGCCGCTGTACCAGGTCAGGCGCGCCTCGGACAACACCACCCGCGACGTCGGCGTCCTGAGTGCGGGCGGGTACGCCGACGCCGCCGCGCAGGACTCGTTCTGCTCGGGGACGACCTGCCTGATCTCGATCATCTACGACCAGTCCGGTCGCGGGAACAACCTCACCCAGGCGCCCGGCGGCGGTGCCGCGGGTGGTCCCGACAACCTCGCGAACGCGACGGCCGCGCCCACCACGGTGGGCGGTCACAAGGCCTACGGCGTCTTCGTGGCACCCGGTACGGGATACCGCAACAACCACACCAACGGCATCGCGACCGGGGACAACCCCGAGGGCATGTACGCGATCTTCGACGGCACGCACTACAACGGCGGCTGCTGCTTCGACTACGGCAATGCCGAGACGGACAGCAACGACGACGGCAACGGCACCATGGAGGCCATCTACTTCGGCAACATCAAGGTCTGGGGCTACGGTGCGGGCAACGGCCCCTGGATCATGGCCGACCTGGAGAACGGCCTGTTCTCCGGGGTGAATCAGCACTACAACGCGAACGACCCGACCATCAACTACCGGTACACGACCGCCATCGTCAAAGGCGGCCCGAACCACTGGGCGATCCGCGGTGGCAACGCGCAGTCGGGCAGCCTGTCCACGTTCTACGACGGTCCGCGCCCCAACGTCGCGGGCTACAACCCGATGCGGAAGCAGGGCGCCATCATCCTGGGTATCGGTGGTGACAACAGCAAGGGCGCCCAAGGGACCTTCTACGAGGGCGTGATGACCTCCGGCTACCCGTCGGACGCCACCGAGAACGCGGTTCAGGCCAACATCACCGCCGCCGGATACAGCAATGCGACCGGCGGGACGGGCACCGGCGCGCTGCACGCGGTGGGCGCGGGCAAGTGCCTGGACGTCCCGAATTCGTCCACCACGGCCGGCACGCAGCTGCAGATCTGGGACTGCGGCGGTGGCGCCAACCAGAGCTGGACCCGTACCTCCTCCAACCAGTTGACCGTATACAGCGGCAGCAGCCAGCTGTGCCTGGACGCGTACAACAACCAGACCACCGCCGGCACCAAGGTGGTGACCTGGCCGTGCAACGGCGGCGCCAACCAGCAGTGGCAGCTGAACTCCGACGGCACCGTCACCGGCATCCAGTCCGGACTCTGCCTCGACGTCACCGGGGCCTCCACGGCCAACGGCGCCCTGGCCGAACTGTGGACCTGCAACGGCGGTTCCAACCAGCGATGGAACCTCAGCTGAGGGGAACGGCCGCAGCCCGTGGCCGGGTTCACCGCCGGCCACGGGCCTTCACCGACCCAACGTCCATGACCGGCTCCGCTCGCCCCGCCAGGAGAGCGCAGGTCATGCAGACGGCCCCGGCGGCCCCGGCGGCCGAACAACCACTGGGCCCCACACCAGGCGCCACCGCCCCCACTGGAGGATGACGATGTCCGGAGCCAGAGCGCTCCGCGGCCTCTGGGCCGCCCCCGTAGCTCTGTTCGCCTTACTCGCCGGGAGCCTGCCCATGGCCGGGGCCGCGTTCGCCGCCGTACCGGCCGTGCGCCAGGCAGCGGCCGCCGACCTGTACGTGGCCCCGGACGCGGCTCCCGGCGGGAACGGCACCGCCGAGCAGCCGTTCGCGACGATCGACCAGGCGCGGCAGCCCGCGCACCGGCTCTCGGCCGATTCGGACGTCGTGGTCCACCTGGCCGGTGGCACCTACCGGCAGTCCAAGCCGCTGACCTTCGGCTCCGGCGACGGCGGCCAGAACGGCCACACGATCACCTACCAGGCCATGTCCGGGCAGCAACCGGTCGTGAGCGGTGCCCAGCGGATATCTGGTTGGCAGGTGCATGATCAGAACAGCAACATCTGGTCGGCCCACGTCGGCACCGGCGTGAACACGCGTCAGTTGTACCTGAACGGCAAGCAGGCACCGCGCGCGGCGATCCAGGTGCCCCGCTCCGGCTTCACCTTCACCCAGACCGGCCTGACCGTCACCGACTCCTCCCTCGACTACCTGGCCGGTCTCTCGGACCAGAGCCACATGGAAGTCGAGAGCCTCAACTCCTTCACCGACCGCTACGCGCCGGTCCAGTCGATCAGCGGCAGGACCATCACCATGCAGCAGCCCGCGTGGAACAACAACTCCTGGGGCTACGACACCATCAACGCGCCGTTCGCCGGCGGGACCATGTACCTGGAGAACAACTACGCGTTCCTCAAGCAGGCCGGGCAGTGGTACCTCGACTCGTCCACCGGCGACCTGTACTACCGCGCCCAGCCGGGGCAGAACCCGAACAGCCTCGACGTGGAACTGCCCCGGCTGCAGAGCCTGTTGGGCATCAGCGGCAGCTACGGCTCACCCGCGACCGGCCTGGGATTCACCGGCATCCGGTTCACCGGGACCTCCTGGCTCGGCCCGAGCGGACCCGACGGGTACGCGGACCAGCAGAGCGGCGCGCACATCACCGGCGCCTACGCGATGCCCGCCAACTGGCTGAGCACCTGCAAGTCGGGCTGCACACAGTTCGAGGCCACCCGGAACCACTGGGTGCAGATGCCCGCGGCCGTCCAGGTCTCCGCCGCCACCGGCATCACGTTCTCGGGTGACACGTTCTCCGAACTCGGACAGGCCGGACTGGGCGTGGGCAACGACGGTGTCGCCACGGCCTCCGGCACCGGACTCGGCGCGAACGGTGTGACCATCACCGGCAACACGTTCACCGGCATCGCGGGCAGCGGCATCCAGGTCGGGGGCATCCAGCCGGACGCGCACCACCCCGCCAACCCGCAGATGACCAACCAGAACATCACCATCAGCAACAACAAGGTCAGCGGGGTGGGCACCGACTACAAGGAGACCGCGGGAATCCTGTCCACCTACGTCTCCAACGCGACGATCACCCACAACCAGTGCGACCACCTGCCCTACGACGGGATCGACATCGGCTGGGGGTGGGGGATGAACGACCCGGGCGGCAGCCAGGACTACGCCAACCGGGGCACGTACAACTACCAGCCGGTCTACAGCACTCCCACGACGCTGAAGAACAACACCGTCTCCCACAACCTGGTCTTCGACACCAAGAACGCGATGTTCGACGGCGGCAGCATCTACAGCCTGTCCGCGGCCCCCGGCTCGGTGATCTCCGACAACTACATGTACGACAACAACCGCACCACCGCGCTGTACCTGGACGAGGGCTCCCGGTACCTGAAGGTGTCCACCAACGTGGTGCAGGACGCGGGCAACTGGGCGCTCACCAACGCCAACGCGAACAACCACACCGACGACAGCACGTTCTCCGGCAACTGGTACAACGGCGGCAACACATACGTGGCCACCGGCCCTCCGCACAACAACGTCCTCACCGGCAACGTCCTGGTCAGCGGCACCAACTGGCCTCAGGGCGCCCGAGATGTCATCCAGCAGGCGGGCGTCCAGTCCTCGGGCGGAGGCGGCTTCCCCACGGGCTTCCACCAGTTGGTGATCGGCAGCAACAGCCTGTGCCTGGACGTGTACGGCAACTCCACCAGCGCGGGCGCCGCGATCGACCAGTGGACCTGCAACGGGCAGGGCAACCAGCAGTTCGAGTTCGTGCCGGTCTCGGGCGGCTACGGGCAACTGCGCGCGCAGAGCTCCGGACAGGTCGTGGCGGTGGCGGGCGGCTCCACCACCGCCGGTACGCCGAACATCGTTCAGCAGGCCGCGGGTGGAGCGTCCAGCGCTCTGTGGCTGCCGGTACAGCAGTCCGACGGCTCGTATTCCTTCAAGAACCAGAACAGCGGCCTCTGCCTGGACGTCCACGGCGGCGGCAGCAACCTGGGCCAGCAACTGGACCAGTGGCAGTGCAAGAACGCACCCGGCACCAACCAGGACTTCACCCCCCGCTGACCTGCTCGCGCCTCCGGAGCGCCTGCACGGACCGGCGGTTCGTTCACCCCCCACCCACTGTCCCGCACCCAGTGAGGATCGCTGATGAAGAAGTACTGGGCACCTTTGGCCGCGGCCCTGGCGGCCACCCTCGGAATGGGCGCCGCATGGCCTGCCGCGGCAACCGCCGCCGAGGCGCCGACCTCCGTCACGCGGGCCGCCGCGCCCACACCCCTGCGGCTGATGCCGTTGGGCGACTCGATCACCTGGGGCGTCGGCAGCCCCTCCGGGAACAGCTACCGGAGCTTTCTGGCGAACAAGCTGACGGCCGCGGGGCACACCCTGGACTTCGTCGGCTCGGGGCGCAACGGCACCATGTCCGACCCGGACAACGAAGGCCACTCCGGCTGGCGGATCGACCAGATCGCCGGCATCGCGGACTCCGTGCTGGCCCGCTACCGCCCCAACGTGGTCACCCTGGAGATCGGCACCAACGACCTCAACGGCAACTACCAGATCCCGACCGCGGCCGACCGGCTCCACGCGCTCATCGACCAGATCACCAGGGCCGCACCCGACGCGACCGTGCTCGTCGGCACCGTGATCATCTCCACCAGCGGCACCGAGGAGGCCAACCGGCCCGCGTTCAACGCCAAGTTGCCCGGGATCGTCCAGGCCGAGCAGGCTGCCGGCAAGCACGTACGTCTCGTGGACATGAGCGCCCTGACCGCCGCGGACCTGTCCGACGCCCTGCACCCCAACGACAGCGGCTTCGGCAAGATGGCGGACGCCTTCAACGCGGGGATCCAGGCCGCGGACGCGGCAGGCTGGATCAAGCCGCCGGATTCCGCGGCCGGGCAGGTGCGCTCCGGGATCGCGGGGAAGTGCCTGGGGGTCAACGGCGGCAACAGCGCCAACGGGACCGCCGCGGAGATCCGGTCCTGTGACGGCTCCGCCGCGCAAACATGGTCCGCGCGCTCCGACGGCACCCTGAGGGCGCTCGGGAAGTGCCTGGACGCCACCGGTCGTGGTACGGCCAACGGCACCAAGATCGAGATCTGGGACTGCAACGGCGGCACCAACCAGCAATGGCAGACGTACAACGGCGGCTACCGCAACCCGGTCTCCGGCCGTTGCCTCGACGACCCCAACGCGTCCACCACCGACGGTACGCAACTGGTCCTGTGGGACTGCAACGGCGGAGCCCACCAGCAGTGGACCGCTCTGCCCGTGTCCTGACCCACCTCGTGACCCCACTCTCACGCACCCGCACAAGGAGGTTGATCCTTCATGTCCTGGCTCAACGACGAGCCTCTGCTCCGCAGGGCCCTGGTCTCGGCCACCGGCCTTCTGGCCGGCACGGCACTGGCCCTGACCGGACCGGCGAGCCTCACCGCGCACGCGGCTTCCGGCACGCTGGGCGCGGCGGCGGCAGACAGCGGCCGCTATTTCGGTACGGCCGTGGCTGCCGGAAAACTCGGCAACTCGACGTACTCCACGATTCTCGACCGGGAATTCAACATGATCACCCCGGAGAACGAGATGAAGTGGGACACCACCGAACCGTCCCGCGGCAACTTCAACTTCGGCCCGGCCGACCAGATCGTCAGCCATGCCACCGCGCACGGGCAGCGGATGCGCGGCCACACCCTGGTGTGGCACTCGCAGCTGCCCGGCTGGGTCGGCTCCATCGGTGACGCAGGCACCCTGCGCAGCGTGATGAACAACCACATCACCACCGAGATGAACCATTTCAAGGGCAAGATCTACGCCTGGGACGTGGTCAACGAGGCGTTCGCCGACGGCGGCAGCGGCCAGCACCGCAGCTCGGTCTTCCAGAACGTGCTCGGCAACGGCTTCATCGAGGAGGCCTTCCGCACCGCCCGGGCCGCCGACCCCTCGGCCAAGCTCTGCTACAACGACTACAACATCGAGAACTGGACCGACGCCAAGACGCAGGGCGTCTACAACATGGTCCGGGACTTCAAGGCGCGCGGTGTGCCCATCGACTGCGTCGGCCTCCAGAGCCACTTCGGCGCAGGCGGCCCGCCGTCGAGCTTCCAGACCACCCTGTCCAACTTCGCCGCCCTCGGCGTCGACGTCCAGATCACCGAACTCGACATCGCCCAGGCCTCGGCGACCGCGTACGGGAACACGGTCCGGGCGTGCATGAACGTCGCCCGCTGCACCGGCATCACGGTGTGGGGGATCAGGGACAGCGACTCGTGGCGGACGGGGGAGAACCCGCTGCTGTTCGACAACAACGGCAACAAGAAGCCTGCCTACGACGCGGCCCTTTCCGCGCTCGGCGGAGGTACGGGGAATCCAGGCGGAGGCATCGTCTCGGGCCAGGTGTACTCGTTGACCGACGTGGCCGCGGGCCGGGTGCTGGACGTGCCGTCCGGACAGACGGCGAACGGCACGCCCGTGCAAGTCTGGGACGCCAACGGCAGTGCCGCGAACCAGCAGTGGCGGGCGAGTCAGAACGGCGACGGCTCCTACACGCTGACGAACATCGCCAGCGGGCGGGTCCTGGACGAACCCGGCGGCCAGACGGGCAACGGCACCCGGATGACGATCTGGGACGCCAACGGCGGTGCGAACCAGCACTGGCGGGCGAGCGTCAACGGCGACGGTTCGTACACCCTGATCAACGTCGCCTCGGGCCGGGCGCTGGAGATCCCCAGCGGGCAGACCGGCAACGGGGCCCCGGTCCAGATCTGGGACTCCAACGGCGGCGCCAACCAGCACTGGAACTTCAGGTGAGGTGACCCGGAACGAACACCCCGCGTCCGGTACGGCGGCCGTCGCCGGACGCGGCTTCCGGCATGCCCTCACAACGGTCTGACCAGGGGCGATACATGGGATGGATCAGAATTCGATGGGGAGTGCCGAGCGTATTGACTCGTTCGGGGACCTGTGGAATCACTAGGACATGGGATGTCTGAGTGGTTCCTGTGGGTGCTCTCGACTGCCCTCGCCACCATCCCGTTCGGCCAAGCACCTCGTCACCTTCCCCCACATCCCCGAGGAACAGAATGCGGCCTTCATCCTTTTCCCGTCGGAGTCCTACGGCTCGCAGACCACGCTTACTCGCGTTCGTCGCCGTAGGTGTGATGGCGCTGCTGGCCATGGTGTCGGCGACCGCGCAGACGTGGTCGGCGCCGGCACCCGATCCGGCATCGACGCCGGCGCCCTTGGTGAGTTCGGCGTCCGGGCGGTGTCTGGACGTCAAGGGCAATGTCGACACGCCGGGGACGGCGCTGGACATCCAGGACTGCGACAACCAGGCGAACCAGGCGTTCGAGTTCACCTCGGCGGGCGAGCTGCGGACGATGAGCGGCACCCGCTGTGTGGACGCCTACGACAACCGGACCGCGCCGGGAACCCCGGTAATCATCTGGTCGTGCAACGGGCAGCCGAACCAGGCGTGGCGACAGAACTCCGACGGGTCCGTCACCGGCGTCCAGTCCGGCCTGTGCCTGGACGTCAACGGGGCGGGCACGGCCAACGGCACCGCGGTCATCCTGTGGACCTGCAACGGCCAGAGCAACCAGAAGTGGACCACGTCGACACCTCCGCCCGCCCCCGGCGGGTCGGGCCCGTGCGACCTCTACTCCGCGGGCGGCACGCCGTGCGTGGCCGCGCACAGCACCGTGCGGGCGCTCTACGGGTCGTACGGCGGCAGCCTGTACCAGGTCAGGCGTGCATCGGACAACGCGACCAGGAACATCGGTGTGCGGGCGGCCGGCGGCTTCGCCGACGCGGCGGCGCAGGACTCGTTCTGCGGGGGCACCTCCTGTGTGATCACGGTCGTCTACGACCAGTCCGGACGCGGCAACGACCTCTGGTACCAGGGATCGGCCCAGGTTCCGGGATCGAGTCAGAGCAGCCCCGCGAAGGCGACCTCGGAGTCACTGACCGCCGGGGGCACCAAGGCGTACTCGCTGTACATCAATCCCGGCAACAGCTACTGGCGGGACGGTCACCTGACCGGCGTGCCGACCGGTGCCGCACCCGAAGGGGCGTACATGGTCACCAGCGGCACCCACGTCAACAGCGGCTGCTGCTTCGACTACGGCAACAGCGAGACGACCCGGAAGGCCGACGCGGCCGGGGCGATGGACGCGATCAACTTCGGCACCCAGTGCTGGTTCGGCGGCTGCTCGGGAAGCGGTCCCTGGGTCCAGGCCGACCTGGAATGGGGCCTGTACTCCGGGGGCAGCCAGTCCTGGAACGGCAACCAGCGAGCCTTCCCCGTCAAGTTCGTCACCGCGATGCTGAAGAACAACGGGACGTCGAGGTTCGCCCTCAAGGGCGGCAACGCGCAGTCCGGCAGCCTGACCACCCTGTGGGACGGCGGACTTCCCGGCGGATACAGCCCGATGAAGAAGCAGGGCGCCATCGTCCTCGGCAGCGGCGGTGACTGCTGCAAGCCCGGTGGCGGCGCCAACCTGAGCGCCGGCACCTTCTACGAGGGGGCCATCGTCGCCGGCTACCCCTCCGACGCGACCGACAACGCGGTGCAGGCCAACATCACCGCGGCCGGATACCGCTGAGTCCTTCTGTCCCACGGCGTGTTCCGCCGCAACCCGGCCCAGGAGTCAATGACATGCACATGATTACCCGGACGTTGGCGTTCGCCTTCTCCGTCGCGCTGTTCTGTGTGGGCGTTCCCCTCGTCTCCCTCGGTACGGCGCAGCCGGCCGCCGCGCTGGGCAACGGGCTGGCACTGACCCCGCAGATGGGCTTCAACGACTGGAACGCGTACGGCTGCAACGTCTCCGAGTCACTGATCAAGTCCACCGCGCAGGCGATGCACACCAACGGCATGCAGGCAGCGGGCTACTCCTACGTCAACATCGACGACTGCTGGATGACCCACAACCGCGATTCCGGCGGCCGTCTGGTGCCGGACCCGGCCAAGTTCCCCGACGGCATCAAGGGCACCGCCGACTACGTGCACTCGCTGGGGCTGAAGCTGGGGATCTACGAGGACGCGGGCACCGCCACCTGTGCCGGGTATCCGGGCAGCCTGGGGCACGAGAGCACGGACGCCCAGTCGTTCGCGTCATGGGGCGTGGACTACCTGAAGTACGACAACTGCAACAACAACGGGGTGTCCGCGCAGAGCCGGTACACCGCGATGCGGGACGCGCTGGCGGCCACGGGCAGGCCGATCCTGTACAGCCTGTGCAACTGGGGCCAGGACAACGTGTGGACCTGGGGCGCGGGCGTGGGCAACAGCTGGCGCACCACCGGGGACATCAGCGCCAACTTCGCCAGCATGCTGACCATCTTCCACAGCAACGTGGGACTCGCCTCCTACGCGGGCCCCGGCCACTGGAACGACCCGGACATGCTGGAGGTCGGCAACGGCTCGATGACGGCCACCGAGAGCCGCAGCGAGTTCAGCCTGTGGGCCGAGATGGCCGCACCGCTGATCGCGGGCACCAACATCCCCTCGGCCAGTGCGGAGACCCTGTCCACACTGACCAACTCCCGGGTGATCGCGGTCGACCAGGACCCCCTCGGCAAGCAGGGCACCATGGTCTCCTCCTCGGGCGGCCGGGACGTGCTGGCCAAGCCGCTGGCGAACGGGGACGTGTCGGTGGCGCTGTTCAACGAGACGGGCTCGACGGCGACCATCTCCACGACCGCGGCAGCGATCGGCAAGACCGGAGCGTCCGCCTACACCCTGACCGACCTGTGGTCGGGGGCGTCCTCCACCACCTCGGGCACGATCAGCGCCTCGGTTCCGGCGCACGGCACCGTGATGTACCGGGTCGCGGGCGGCACCAGTGGCGGTGGCACCAGCGTGACCGGCGCGGTGCACGCGGTGGGATCCGGCAAGTGCCTGGACGTACCCAACGCGACCACGACCGCCGGGACCCAGGTGGAGATCTGGAGCTGCAACGGTGGCGCCAACCAGACATGGACGCACTCCGCGTCCAACCAGTTCACCGTCTACTCCGGCAGCGACCAGATGTGCCTGGACGCCTACAACAACCAGACCACTCCGGGCACGAAGGTGGAGATCTGGTCGTGCAACGGCCAGAGCAATCAGCAGTGGACGCTGAATGCGAACGGCACGATCACCGGTGTCCAGTCGGGTCTGTGCCTGGACGTCGCCGGAGGGGCCACCGCCGACGGAACCCTCGCCGAACTGCGGACTTGCAACGGCGGATCCACCCAGCAGTGGTCACTGAACTGACCCCGTGACACCTGACGCAGGAGGACCGAATGAGGACGAGAGCGACACCGGGCCGTCTCATACTGGCCGTCGGCATCGTCTTGGCGTTCGTGCTGCAGCTGTCGGCGACGGCCGAGAGCCGGGCCGTCTCGGGCGAGGCGCTGAGCGTGAACCTGGCCTCGACGCGGGGCCCGTCGACCGGTGTGGGTGAGGGGTTCCTCTACGGTTTCACGCAGGACGGCAGTCAGCCGGCCGACCAGTTCATCAAGCCGCTGGGGATCAACGCGTTCCGCGGCGGCGGATGGTTCTCCGGCGGCTGGATCAGGGACAACTACCAGTACGGATCGGCCACTCGGGCCGACCTCGACTCGATCGTCGCGCAGGCGAAACGCCTCACCCAGCCGCCGTACCACGCGCAGTACCAGGTACTGGTCAGCGACATCTACGGCGCCAACGGCGGCCAGCCGTCCAACACGAGGTACCCGTGCGACAACGGCGACTGCTCCAACTGGATCAGCTTCATCGACTCCACGGTGGGAGCACTGCAGGCATCGGGACTGAAGTTCGCCTACGACATCTGGAACGAGCCGGACATCTCCGCCTTCTGGACCCGGGGTGTGAACAGCGCCCAGTACTTCCAGATGTGGGACACCGCCTACCGGGAGATCCGGCGCCTCGCCCCCTCGGCGCAGATCGTGGGACCGTCGCTCGCCTTCACCCCGCAGAGCAACCCGGGTGAATGGCGGACCTGGCTCGCGCACGTGAAGGCGGCCGGGACGGTACCCGACATGATCACCAACCATGACGAAGGGGATGTCGACGACCCGGTCACCGTCTCCCAGTCCCTCAACAGTGCCCTGACGACGGCGGGCATCGGCCCGCTGCCGCTGTCCGCGAACGAGTACCAGCCCGCCGACCGGCAGACCGCCGGGGTGACGGCCTGGTACCTGGCGCGGTTCGCGCAGTCCGGATACACCAACGCGATGCGCGGCAACTGGGTCTGCTGCGTCACCCCCAACCTGACGGGAGTCCTCACCCAGAGCGGCGGCAGCTGGCAGCCGACCGGCAACTGGTGGGCGCTGCGCGACTACGCCGACATGACCGGCACCCTCGTCGACACCTCCGGCCAGGTCGGCTCGACCGCGATCTCGGCCTCCGAGGACCCCGCCAACAAGCGCGCGGTGGCGATCATCGGCGACGCGAACGGCAACTCCGGCACCGCGTCGGTCACTTTCAACGGACTGTCGTCCGTACCCTGGCTGACCAACGCCGGCAGCGTGCACGTCACCGTGCACCGCATCCCGGACCAGGCACCGCTCGCCGCGCCGCAGACCGTCTACGACCAGAACCTGAGCGCCTCGGGCGGCTCGATCACCGTGCCCTTGACATTCCAGGCCTCGCACGACGCGTTCGCCGTCTATCTCACCCCGGCCTCCTCCGGCGGCGAGAGCTTCCCGGCCGGCTACCACCAACTCGTCGTCGCCAACAACAACTTGTGCCTCGACGTGTACGGCGCTTCAAGCAGTGCGGGCGCCGCGATCGACCAGTGGACCTGCAACGGGCAGAGCAACCAGCAGTTCCAGTTCGTGCCGGCCTCGGGCGGCTACGGCGAACTGCGCGCCCAGAACTCCGGCCAGGATGTGGCGGTCGCCGGCAGTTCCACGACGGCAGGCACCCCGGACATCGTCCAACAGCCCCCCGGCACAGCGGCCAACGGCCTCTGGCTGCCCGTCCGCCAGTCCGACGGCTCCTACGCCTTCCAGAACCGCAACAGCGGTCTGTGCCTGGACGTCTACGGCGCCGGCAGCACCGCGGGCCAGCAACTCGACCAGTGGCAGTGCAAGAACGCACCCGGCACCAACCAGGACTTCTTCGTCCGCTGAACCGTCCGCCGACCGCACCGGCCGTGGACACCCCCCACCCCCCACCTGCGAAAGGAACCCACCGTGTCAGCAATCGCACGGCTGTTACGGCGCCTGCGTGTCCCGACGGCCGTGGTCGCGGGCCTCGTCCTGGCCGCGGGCGGCGTTGTGGGCACAGCCGCCGCTCCGGCCCGGGCCGCCACCTCCATCACTCTCAACGGGGCGTCCGGCGGACGGACCTTCGACGGCGTCGGCGCGATCAGCGGCGGAGGCGGCAACAGCAGACTCCTGATCGACTACCCCGAGCCGCAACGCGGCCAGGTCCTCGACTACCTCTTCCGGCCCGGTTACGGCGCCTCCCTGCAGATGCTCAAGGCCGAGATCGGCGGGGACACCAACTCCACCTCGGGAGCCGAGCCCAGCCACCAGCACACCCGCTCCGACCTGAACTGCGATCGGGGCTACGAATGGTGGCTGATGGAGCAGGCCAAAGCCCGCAACCCCAACATCAAGCTGTACGGACTCGCCTGGGGCGCCCCGGGCTGGATCGGCAACGGGAACTTCTGGTCCACCGACATGGTCAACTACCTGGTCTCGTGGCTGGGCTGCGCCAAGCAGCACGGGCTGAGCATCGACTACCTCGGCGGATGGAACGAGCGGGGCTACAACGTCTCCTGGTACCAGCAGCTGCGCAGCGCGCTCAACAGCAACGGCTACGGCAGCGTCAAGATCGTCGCGGCGGACTCGGACTGGTCCGTGGCGAACGACGTCAACTCCAACCCGGCGTTCGCCTCCTCGGTGAGCGCCATCGGCACGCACTACCCCTGCGGCTACCGGTCGTCCCAGTCCACCTGCTCGGTGCCGGCTGCCGCCATGTCGTCCGGCAAGCCGCTGTGGGCGAGTGAGAACGGCTCGGACGACTACAACGGGGGAGCGCAGGCCATGGCCCGCGGCATCAACCGCGGATACATCGACGGACGGATGACCGCGTACCTCAACTGGCCCGTGGTCGCCGCGCTCACCCCCAACCTGCCGTACCCCACCATGGGTATGGCCCTGGCCGCGCAGCCGTGGTCCGGCTCGTACTCGATCGGCAAGAACACCTGGGTGATGGCGCACACCAGCCAGTTCACCGCCCCCGGATGGCACTACCTCGACGCCTCCAGCGGCTACATCGGCGGCAACCGCGCCAATGGAAGCTATGTCTCGCTCAAGTCCACGAACAACTCCGACTACTCCACGGTCATCGAGACCGTGGACGCAGGCAGCGCGCAGACCCTGAACTTCAATGTCACCGGGGGACTGTCCGCCGGCACCGTCCACGTCTGGTCCACGAACGTCGGGTCCGCCAACCCGGCCGACCACTTCGTGCACAGCGCGGACATCACCCCGTCCGGCGGCGGATTCAGCCTGACCGTCCAGCCCGGCCACCTGTACACCCTGACCACCACGACCGGACAGGGCAAGGGCACCGCCACCGGTCCCGCCCGGAGCACCCTGAAGCTGCCGTACAGCGACTCCTTCGACGGCTACACCACCGGCACCGAGGCGAAGTACCTCATGGACTGGCAGGGCGCCTTCGAGGCGGTGGGCTGCGGCGGCGGCCGCTCCGGAAAGTGCGTGCGCCAGATGAGCCCGCAGAAGCCGATCACCTGGGACTCACTGACCGATCCGCACGCCCTGCTCGGTGACGTGGGCTGGGGCAACTACACCCTCACGTCGGACGTGCTGCTGGAACAGTCCGGATACGCCGAGCTGATCGGCCGTGCGGGCGGGCACGACTACGACCGCACCGGCGGTCAGAACGCCTACCGCCTGCGGGTGAGCGACACCGGGGCCTGGTCGATCCTCAACTCGAACACCAACGGCACCGTCTCCACCCTGGCCCGCGGCACGACCGCGGCGCTCGGCACCAACCGGTGGCACAGCCTGGCGCTCACCTTCTCCGGCACCACCATCACCGCTGTCATCGACGGCGCCACGGTCGGTTCCGCGAACGACGGCACCTGGGCCGCCGGGCAGATCGGCTACGGGACCAGCCAGGGCGAGACGGCACAGTTCGACAACCTGTCCATCACGCCCGGCAGCGGCGGGAACGACGGCGGCACGACCGGCGCGATCGTCGGGGTCGGCTCCGGCCGGTGCGTGGACGTACCGAACCAGTCGCAGACGGCCGGCACCCAGGTGGCGCTGTGGGACTGCAACGGCGGCAGCAACCAGCAGTGGGCGAACACCTCCGCCGGTGAGCTGCGGGTCTACGGCAGCGACTGCCTGGACGCCGCGGGCCAGGGCACCAGCCCCGGCACCAAGGTGGACATCTGGGGCTGCACCGGCGGCGGCAACCAGAAGTGGACGATCCACGCCGACGGCACCATCACCGGTGACCAGTCCGGCCTGTGCCTGGACGCCACCGGCGCCGGAACGGCCAACGGCACCCTGCTCCAGCTGTGGACCTGCAACGGCAGCGGCAACCAGAAGTGGACGCGCGACTGATCCCGTGACCGGCGGCCGGACTTCCTCAGCCTCCCCGATCCCTCCGAAAGGCCCCACATGACTTCCTCGTCCCTGCCGATCAGCCGGCGCCGACTGCTGGCGGCGGCCGGCGCGTCGACGGCCGTCGGTCTGCTGCGGTTCGCCCCCGAGGCCGCCGCGACCGACGGCCCCGGAAGCTACACCGCGAGCTGGTCCTCCGTGGACCAGCACCCCCCGGCCCCGGCCTGGTTCCAGGACGCCAAGTTCGGCATCTACTACCACTGGGGCGTCTTCAGCGTCCCCGCGTTCGGCAACGAGTGGTATCCGCGCAACATGTACATCGGCGGCTCGTCCGAGAACAACCACCACAAGGCCACCTACGGCGACCCCTCGGCCTGGCCGTACAACAACTTCATCGACGGTGCCCGTGACAAGGCGGGCAACTTCGTTCAGTTCGCCCCGAAACTGGTCTCCCAGGGCGGCAAGTTCGATCCGGACGCCTGGGCCCGGCTGTTCAAGGCCGCGGGCGCCAGGTTCGCAGGCCCGGTCGCCGAACACCACGACGGCTTCTCCATGTGGAACAGCCGCGCCAACCCGTGGAACTCGGTCCAGCGCGGCCCCAGACTGGACCTGGTGGGTCTGCACGCGCAGGCCATCCGCGGCCAGGGGCTGAAGTTCATGGCCTCGCTGCACCACGCCTACCACTTCAACGGCTTCTACGACCACGTGCCGAACCAGTCGGACCCGACACTGCGCATCCTCTACGGCCAGCAGGGCTCGACCGCGGAGAACAAGCTCTGGTACGACAAGCTGGTCGAGGTCATCGACGGCTACCAACCGGACCTGGTCTGGCAGGACTTCGACCTGAACCTCGTCCAGGAGTCCTACCGGCTCCAGTTCCTCGCGCACTACTACAACCAGGCCGTCGCCTGGAACAAGGACGTGGTCGCGACCTACAAGGACGGCCTCAACAACAAGGGCGAGGTCTTCGACTTCGAGCGCGGCGGCCCGGCGGGTCTGCTCACCCCCTACTGGCTGACCGACGACAGCATCTCCTCCTCCAGTTGGTGCTACACGGTGGGCATCGGCTACTACTCGACGCAGGCCATGCTCCACTCGCTGATCGACCGGGTCAGCAAGGGCGGCAACATGCTGCTCAACATCGCCCCGATGGCCGACGGCACCATCCCCTCCGGGCAGCAGTCCATCCTGCTCGCCATGGGCGACTGGCTCGGCCGCTTCGGAGAGGCGGTCTACTCCACCCGCTCCTGGTCCAGTTACGGCGAGGGCCCCACCAAGATGGGCGGAGGCTCGTTCAGCGGACCGGTGGCCGGCAAACCGCAGGACGTCCGCTTCACCCGCAGCCGGGACAACAAGGTCCTGTACGCCACAGCCCTGGGCTGGCAGGGCGGCACCATGACGATCACGACGCTGAACTCCAACCAGATCAACCTCAGCAGCCTGACCGGCGCCCAACTGCTCGGCAACTCCGCCGGCACCTACATCAACCTGCCCGCACCGACCCAGGACGCGTCCGGCCTGCACCTCACCATGCCCTCGTCCAACCCGCCGTTCAGCGCGCTGGCGTACACGGTCAAGCTCACCTTCTCCGGCGAGATCCCCGCCCTGGGTGCGCCGGGCGGCTCCACGACCTGGGTCAGGATCGCCAACGCGACCAGCGGACTGGTGCTCGACAGCGGGGGCAACGTCGCCGCCGGCTCCAACCTCAAGCAGTGGAACTACGACGGCAGCACCAATCTGCAATGGCAGCTGATCGACCTGGGCAACGGCTACTACCGCATCATGAACCGCACCAACGGCATGGCCGCCGACAGCTGGGGCAACGCCGCCAACGGCGCTCCCGCCCGCCAGGAAGCGTGGAACGGCGGCAACAACCAGCAGTGGTCGCTCAACAGCCTCGGCGACAACCGCTACCAGATCGTCAACCGGGGCACCGGCACCGCCCTCGACGGCAGCGGCAGCACCACGGCCGGCTCCACCACGGTGCTGTGGACCCCGAACTCCAGCACCAACAACGCGTGGACCATCACCGGGGTGTGAACCGGCGCTCCCCGTAGGACAGCAGAACTCGACCACGGAAGAAGGAGAGCATGGAACGTAAACCGCTCTTAATGTCCATCGCGGCCGCACTGCTCCTCATCCTGACCACCGCGGGTACCTCGTTCAGCAGCGCCCTCGGCGCACCTGGGCCGGCCACTGAGTCCGTTGCCGCGGCGAGCGCCGGCTGCGGCAAGGCCCCGACGCTGACCAGCGGCAACCACACGATTCAGAGCGGCGGCCAGAACCGCAGTTACATCCTGCGGGTCCCGGCCGGCTACGACAGCAACCACCCCTACCGGCTGGTCTTCGGCTTCCACTGGCGGGGCGGCACGGCGAACGACGTCGACTCGGGCGGCACGGACGGGTACAACTGGTCCTACTACGGCCTCCGGCGCCTTGCGGACAACGCGAACAACAGCACGATCTTCGTCGCCCCCCAGGGCAACGGCAACGGCTGGGCCAACCCCGGCGGCCAGGACGTGGCCTTCGTCGACGCCATGGTCAACCAGATCGAATCGGGCCTGTGCGTCGACACCACCCAGCTGTTCTCCGCAGGCTTCAGCTACGGCGGCGCGATGTCGTACGCCCTCGCCTGCTCCCGGGCGACGGTCTTCCGCGCGGTCGCGGTCTACTCCGGCGCGAACCTCAGCGGGTGCAACGGCGGCAACCAGCCCATCGCCTACATGGGACTGCACGGCCTCAGGGACAACGTGCTGCCCATCCAGTCGGGACGAGACCTGCGCGACACCTTTGTCCGGACGAACGGCTGCACCCCGCAGAACCCGCCCGAGCCGGCCAACGGCAGCCTGACGCACATCATCACCACCTACTCCGGATGCCGGTCCGGATACCCCGTCGTCTGGGCCGCGTTCGACGGAGCGGGCCACGACCCCGGCCCCATCGACGGCTCCACCGGTGACGGCTGGCGCACCTGGACGTCGGCGGCGGTGTGGCAGTTCTTCACCCAGTTCGGCTCGAACCAGCCGCCACCGCAGTCCGGCAACCAGCAGATCGTCGGCCAGCAGTCGGGGCGCTGCCTCGACATCAACAACTCGACCACGGCCAACGGCACGCAGGCACAGCTGTGGGACTGCAACGGCGGCTCCAACCAGCGGTGGACCTACTCCGCCGGAAAGCAGCTGGTCGTCTACGGCAACAAGTGCCTGGGTGTCGGCCAGGGCGCGGGCAACGGCGCCCCGGCGGCGATCTGGGACTGCAGCGGACAGCCGGACCAGCAATGGAACGTCAACCCCGACGGCACGATCACAGCAGCCCAGTCGGGTCTCTGCCTGGACGCCAGTGGCCAGGCGACCGCCAACGGGACGAAAGTCCAGCTGTGGAGTTGCTCGGGCGGCGCCAACCAGCATTGGCGCCTGCAGAACTGAACGATTGACGTCCTGAGTTAACGACGATAACTTATCGTCGTTAACTCAGGACGGGAGTAGCTCGTGGTCACACTTGAAGCCGAAGAGGTCTACGCGCTCGCGCCGTATGCCAAGACGCTCGGGGTCGAGTTCGAGGAGATCGCGGCGGCCGGCGTCCGGGCCAGGCTGGCGCACGATCTCTCCCTTTCCACGGTGGGCGGCGGCCTCCACGGAGGGGCGTTGATGGGGCTCGCCGATGTGTGTGCCGCCGTGTGCGCCGCCCTCAACGGACCAGTGGGCGCCGCACCCGCCACCGTGGAGTCGAGCACGCACTTTCTGCGGCCCGCACGCACGAGCGTCGTCGCGACAGCCCGTCCCCTGCGGCTGGGGCGCAACACCGTCATCGAGGTCGACGTGCACGACGAGAAGGGCGAACTGTGCGCCCGGGTGACCCAAGTGGTCACCGCCGTCGTGCCGAAGGCACCCTGATTCATGTCTGCGACCGGTTCCCGGGTGCGCGCCGCCAAGGGCCAGGGCGGCCTGCTCCGAGACCAGCTCCTCGACATCGCCGATCAGCTGCTGGAGGACGGGGGCGCCGAGGCGCTGACGATTCGTGCCGTGGCGACAAGTGCGGGAGTCAGCCCGCCGGCCGTCTACCTCCACTTCGCCTCGAAGCGGGAGCTCGTCCATGCGACGTGCCTGCGGGTATGGAGCTCCCTGTTCGGGGAGTTGGAAGCCGTGTCGCGGGACATCCCGGATCCCGTGACGGCGCTGTACGAGATCTGCGTCGCCTACATCGCGTTCGGACTTCGTCATCCTTCCCAGTACCGGCTCGTGATGACGGGGGAGGCCACCGAGGCCAGCCGCCGGAACGAGGACGAATGCTTCCGCTATTTCCGGGACAGGGTCGCGGCGTGTGCTGATGCCGGGGTTCCGGTGACGAGCAGGACCGAGACCGCCAGGGTGTTGTGTGCCGGCGTGCACGGGGCGGTTTCCCTGCTCATCCACCAAGACCGTGACGCCTGGCCTCCGGACCGCGACCGCTACGTCGGACGGGCGGCGTCCTCTGCCGTCCACGGCGCGCTTCGCACCGCATCCCGCACGTCCGGACCCTCGATGGTCGACGTGACGCGGCCGGGCTGACCCCGGGTGCCTGGACGGCACCCGGGGCGGTTGGATCAGACGACGGTACCGGTCACCGAACCGGCGTTCTTGGATACGTGGTAGGTCACGGCGGCGCCGCTCCAGAAGTGGAAGACGAGCGTGGCCTGCGTGTTGTCCCGGAGCGCGTTGAGGAAGTCGGAGGTCAGCAGGAGCCCGTCGCCGGAGTAGTCCGGGCTGAAGGACACGTTGAACTCCTGGTAGGGACTCCAGTTGACGGGCCCGGCGTTGGAGCCGTCGGCGTAGGTGGCCTCCATGGTCGCCAGCTGGTCACCCCGGTACTGGGTGGGGATGGTGAGACCGCTGGTGGAGCCGGTCGCGTCGGACAGCACCGGCCTGTCGTACGTGGTCACGTAGATCTGCCAGGGCAGTCCGCCGGAGTACCGGGCCTCGATGGTCGCGTGGGTCCCGTAGGCGCGGTTGCCCGCGAGTCTGGTGAGGGCGGCGGCCGTGAGCGTGAGCTGGTTGCCGGAGACGGTGTAGTCCTTGCCTTGGGTGAGTCGGGTGCTGCCCTGCCAAAGCCCCTGGAAGGTGCGTCCGTTGGGGTTGAGGGTGAGGATCCGGGCGGTGATGGCGCTCGACTTCGCCAGGAAGATCCGGTCCGAGGAAGCGGTTCCCGAACGCGCGGTCCAGCTGGACCTGATCGCGGCGAACAGCGCCGGGTCGGTCCACCGCAGGGTCGTGCGGTTCAGGTAGGCGAAGGTTCCGGGGTCCCACAGGGCCGTGGTGACGCGGGCGGTGCGGGCCTCGTAGCCGAACCGCTCGAAGAACTTCAGCGCCTCGCCCCGCTCGACCCGGGAGGGGTGGTTGGAGTCGGGGTAGGCCAGCAGCCCGTACTCACCGTTGTAGACGGGGATGCCCTTGGAGGTGAAGGTGGCGCGGATCCGGGCGAAGTGGTCGGTCATGTCCTTCTGCGAGGTGGCGTCGAACTGCGTGCCGCCGGCGACGTTCACGCTGAACGGGTAGTAGCCGTAGTAGTGCACGGTGACCACGAGGTTGCTGTCGTTGAACGACTTCATGTTCGCGGCCAGGGCGTCCAGGAAGGCCTGGCCGGAGTTCGTGTGCAGCGTGGGCAGGACGAGCAGCCGGGTCGAGTTGTTGCCGCCGGACTGGCGTACGACGCTGTGGAACGCGGTGTTGAGCTCGTCGTTGTACTGGATGCCCTGGGCGTCGGTGGTGTTGTTGAACTGCGGCTCGTTGTTGCTCTCCAGGAGCAGGGAGCGCGGGGAGTCCTTGAACGTGGCGGCGATCTGGGTCCAGGTGGCCTTGAAGCGGGCCAGGACGCCGTCATGGTCGGTGGGCATGGTGGCGATCCACTGCCACGAGTCGTGGTGGACGTTGAGCACGACGTACAGGCCGTCGGCCAGCGCCCAGTCGACGACCTGCTTGACGCGGTTCATCCAGGTCGCGTCGATCGTGTACGGAGCCGAGGACGACTGGTGGTCGGTCCAGGTGACGGGGATGCGGACGCTGCGGAAGCCCTGGCTCTTGATGGTGTCGAACAGGGCCTTGGTGGCCGCCGGGTTGCCCCAGGACGTCTCGTCGGGGATGGCGTCCAGGGTGTTGCCCATGTTCCAGCTGGGCTGCATCGCCGCCACGGTGTCCATGGGGCTCGCGGCGAGCGAAAGCCGTGCCGGGAGCGAGCCCTGGTGGGCGGGTGCGGCGAGGGCCGCGGTGCTGGTCACCCCGATCATGGTGACCAGCGCCAGCAGGAGGCCCAGCACGCGGCCGGGACCACGGCTGCGGCGGCCGGTGGGGTGGTGCGTTCCCTTCATCTCTGACCCTTCTGTGTCGGCCGAGCGGAGATTCCGCCCGTGGGGGGAGGTGCGTGCAGGTGGTCGAGGGAGGCGCGCCGGAGGGTGGGGGCTGGTCGGTCAGGGGCCGAGGGGGGCGTAGTGGCACCAGTCGAAGTGCACGGTGCCGGCCGAGGCGTACATGCCGATGACCCGGCCGGTGAAGCCGCCGGCCACCTCGGTCGACAGGTAACGGCCGTCGAGGGATCCCAGTTCGGCGAACATGCCGTCCGGCTCCTCGATGCCGAAGGTGAGGGTGTCCGGCCCGGTGCGGGGGCCCCGGGGCGGAGCGGGGGAGACCCGGACGCCGAGCACCACGGGGCCGGAGGGTACCGGCCGGGAGGCCAGGACGGTGCGCAGGGGCCCGATACGGGCGTGCACCCGCACCTCTCCCTCGAACACCTCGATCTCGTAGTGGTGCTCCTCATCCAGGCGGACGGCGAGCCCGCCGCGCCCCTGGTCCGCGTCGACCCTGGTGCGTGCCTCGCAGGCCAGGTGCTGCTGCCGGCGGCCGACGAACACGACGTCCGGTTGGTCCAGGGAGTCGCCGCGGGCCCGCAGGGTCAGCCAGCCGGAGCGTTCCTTCGTCGTGCAGTGCTCCGGGGAGCGGTCACGCGGGGAGATCCACTGCGGGCGCAGTTCGCCGAGGTCGAAGTCGTCCCGCGCGGGCTCGGCCGGTCCGGGGACCAACGGCCAGGCAGGCGGGGGCAGTTCGAGCGGCACCTCGCCCACGACCGGCCAGTCGTCCACCCACTGCACCGGCACCAGGAAGCTCTCGCGGCCCAGCACGTGCCAGCCCGGTGTGCCACCCCCCGGCCGCACGGCCAGCAGCATCATCCACCACGAGCCGTCGGGAGCCTGGACCAGATCAGCGTGCCCGGTGTTCTGGACGGGCCGGTTGGTGCCCCGGTGGGTGAGGACCGGGTTGTGCGGGCAGGGCTCGAACGGTCCTGAGGGGGACGGCCCGCGGGCGATCGAGACGGCGTGGCCGCGCTCGGTACCGCCCTCGGCGATGAGCAGGTACCAGTAGGCGCCGATGCGGTACAGATGCGGTGCCTCCGGAGCCATCGCATCGGGGCCACCGGACCACACCTTGTGCGGCTCTCCGAGCGTCCTGCCGGTGTACGGGTCCAGGCGGACCTGGGAGACTCCGGCGACCGTGCACCAGGCGGTGCCGTCCTCGTCCCAGGCGAGGTCCGGGTCGATGCCGGGCACCCCTGGCAGCCGTACCGGATCGGACCAGGGACCCGCGGGGTCGGTCGCCGTGAAGAGCATGTTGCCGTCACTGCTGACGTTGGTGACGATCAGCCAGAAGCGGCCGTCGTGATGGCGCAGGGTCGGCGCGTAGATGCCTCCCGAGGAGGGCGAGTCCAGCGGCAGCCGCAGCTGGCCCGGCCGGTCCAGGGCGTTGCCGATCTGCGTCCAGTGCACCAGGTCGCGGCTGTGGAAGACGGGAATGCCGGGGAAGTACTCGAAGCTGGAGCACACGGCGTAGTAGTCCTCGCCCACCCGGCAGACGCTGGGGTCGGGGTGGAAGCCGGGGATCACGGGATTGGACACGGTGGCTTCCGCCCCCTGCTCGTCTGTCACCTGGTCAAAACCTTTCATTTATCGGGTAGTTGGCGTGTGTTCTAGGCGGAGCAGCACCGCGGACGGGGCCGTGGGCAGCGTCAGCGTGAGGTCGGCGGTGTCGGGGTTCCAGTCGATGCCGGCCCGGCTCACGGTGGGGTGGAGCACCTCGACGCGGTCCGCGCGGCCGCGGAGGTGGGGCAGGGGCAGCGAGCTCGTGGGCTCGGTGCCGGGGCGGCGCCAGACGGTGAGGTAGGTGGTGTCGGGGGTGTGCAGGGCCAGGGCGATCCAGGGGTCGTCCCAGGCCGGAAGGCCGAGGGGCCAGGACGGGACGGCGCGCGCGAGGTCGGCGCGGATGAGCTTGTACGTGGCGACGGCCTCGTGGACCAGGGCCAGGGCTTCCGGGCGCAGATCCGGCAGCCGACCGGAGAGATGGATCCGGCCCAGGAGGGCGTTGGCCAGGGTGAAGGCGACCTCGTCGAGCGAGTCCTCCGGCTGGGGGTAGGCCCAGACGGCTCCCTGTTCGGGGGTGACGGCGGTGGGCGCCGACGCCGCGATGGGTGCGTACAGCTGAAGGTTCTGCTGGTCGCTGGTGGACTGGAGCTGGAGCCGGGACAGCAGCGCGTGGTCCCAGCGCATCCCGCCGGAGGAGCAGTTCTCCACGACCAGGTGCGGGTAGCGGTCGAGGATGCCGTCGAGCCAGTCGAGGTGGGCGCGGTTGTGGCCGAGCAGGCCCGCGCCCGGGGTCTCGCCCGGGTGGGCGCTGGTGCCGGAGCCGGGGTCGATGTTGTGGTCGAGTTTGAGGTAGCCGACCCCCCACTCGCCGACCAGGCGGTCCACGACCCGGTCCAGGTGGGTTCGGGCGGCGGGGTGGCGCAGGTCCAGGTGGTGGCGGCCGGTCTCCGTGACGCGGACCCCGTCGCGGCGGAAGAACGCCTCGTCGGGCAGGGACTTGGCCATGGGGCTGCGGACGCCGATCACCTCCGGCTCCAGCCACAGGCCGGGCACCATGCCACGCTCGCGGATGCGGTCGAGGACCTCGTGGATTCCGCGCTCCCCGGGGAAGCGCGAGGCCGCCGGCTCCCAGGCGCCCACACTGTCCCACCAGCCGCCGTTCTCGCCGTCGTACCAGCCGGCGTCGATGACGAAGTACTCCGCGCCCGCCTCGGCCGCCGCGTCGATCAGCGGCAGCAGCTTCTCCGTGGTGGGGTCGCCCATCAGGCAGTTCATGTAGTCGTTGAAGATGACGGGCAACCGCTCGTGGTCGGCGTGCGGACGGCGGGCGGCACGGCGATAGCGAGTGAGCGCGGCGAACGCCTCGTCGGGGCCGCCCTCGTCGCCGAAGGCGAGGGCCACGGGCACGGTGGTGAACCGTGCGCCTGCCTCCAGGGGATGCCGCCAGCCGTGGTGGGTGTCGTTCGGGCCGAACAGGGCCAGGTACGCGAGCGTGTCCCGTTCGCCGCACTCCCAGTGCCAGCCGCCGCCGTTGTGCTCGATCTGCCACACCCAGGTACGGCCGAGACGACGGTCCGTCAGGCCGCCCATGGGCAGCCGGCCGCAGCTGGACCACACGCCCCGACCGGTCTGGGTGAACTCACCCTTGCCGTTGTCGAAGACGACACGATCGGCGAGGACCGGAGAGGTCACGCGCATCGGCCGGCGCTGCCAGCGGCACTCGGCGACCCAGTCGTTCTCGGCCCACAACAGATCGGCGGCGGCGATGGCCTGCGGGCCGTCGGCGAGACAGCCCACGACGAGGGAGGAGACCGACTCCAGGTACAGGGTCGCCTCACCGTCGTTGCGCAGGGCCACCTCGGCACGCAGCACGGGCACGCCGTCCGGTGAGCGGTAGGTGACCTCGGCGACGAGACCGGTCTCGGGGTCGTGGAGCTCGACGTGCAGCACGTGCCAGTCACCGTCGCGGCCGATGCGGTGGGCGCGGTAGCGCAGCCGTCCGCCGAGGGACGTGTCGATCAGGCGTCCGCCCGACCAGGCGCGGCCGTGGCCCGCGGCCGTCACCTCCACCAGCGGCAGCGGGGGCCAGTTCCGCCGCTCGGGCCGCGGCCCGCCGGGCAGGCCGATCCGGGTGAGCCGGGGAGTGCCGTCCTCGTCGACGCCGATTTCGACCTCAAGGGCCTGATGGCCCCACCGGAGGGTCTGCGGTGCGCTGGTCATGGGTGCCTTTCCGGGGAGGTGGGGGAGGTCAGGCGACGCGAAGCACGGCGCGGCCGAGCACGGGCGGAGCACCGGTTCGGCAATGTGCCTGATCAGGAAGCGCCATCGGCCGTCGCCCGGGGCGTGCCGGGCGACGGACTCGGCCCGCGCGGGTGGACGAGGGCTGTGCGGTGCCACTCGTAGGTCATGGCGGCGGCCCTTCCCTTCACCGTGTCGAAGCGCTTCGCCTGGCCGGGAACGTTAATGGCACATTTCCCGGGCAACAAGGGGTTGGCGGCGCCAAGAAACTTTCTTTTACCGGCGTCATCGACCGAGCTGTGGCCCCGATGGGAGAGTCGAAGCGCTTCAACAATGTGCCAGAAAGCACCGCCAGGCGGCGGACATCTGGCAGGCGACGGCGGCACCAGCACTCGGCGGGGGTGTCGAACGGCGTGCGACAGGTGGCAGTGCGGGTGCGCAACCGGAGCCGCAGGGTGAGCCGGAGGAGGGCAGGCAGCCCGTCAGAAACGCGACGGGACGGTTCCCTCTGCGGCACGGCCCGACGCCCCGCCGGCAGGCCGCGAGCAGCCGACGCCCCGTCCGAAGGGCAACGGCACGCGGCTCAGTCCCACAGTTCACCGCTGTCGCACACCCGCGCACCCATGTTGCGCTCCATCATGTGCAGTGCCGCGTCCGCGAGGTCGGAGTGGATGTGGGCGACCGCGTCGCGCGGCACCACGACCTCGAAGTGGCGGATGTGGGCGTCGAGGGCGGAGTAGAGCACACACTGCTCCGTCACCTGGCCGCACAGCACCAGCCGTTCGATGTCCTGCTGGCGCAGCAGGTAGGACAGCGGCGTCTCGAAGAACACCGAGTGTCGTGCTTTGAGCACGAACAGCGACGAGCGGTCCGGTTTCACCGGTTCCACCAGGTCGGCGTGCGGCCCCGCGAGAGCCTGCTGCAGCAGCTCACCGTGATGAGAGCGCCACTCACCGAAGTTGTCATTGACGTAGATCACCGTGATGTCCTTCGACCGAGCTGTCCTCAGCAGGTCGGAGAGGACCGGAACCACCTTGCGAGCCGAGGGAAGCAGCAGTTCGGCGTCCTGGTGGTCGTAGGTGTTGATCATGTCGATGACGATCAGCGCGGTCTTGCTCATGACCCCCGGGTTCCCAGTGCAAGGGGTGTCAACAGGGACTACGGCACTGTCCTTGGCCGGGCCGGGGGAGCGCGCCATGCTGCGGGTGCTGACCGGCCCCTCGACTCCCGGCTCGGCGATGACATCGACGCGGGGGACCGATGCTCCCTCGACGGCTGAAAACCGGCGCCCCATGTGCCGATTTGCCGGGTGCGCATGGTCAGTTCAAGCCGTTGTCTTGATGCTCACATGACAACGTTGGGCACGCAGTGCCACTCTTCTCCGAGAAATCACAGTTCCCTCACAGGTGCAACGCGCGAGACCAGTCGCGTTTCCGTCACCCCCCACCTCCTTCCACCCGCATGCCGTGCAGCGCTCCGGACCGGCGTACCCCGCCGATCCGCCTCGTCCACGGCCCCCACCACGGGCCGGCTCTCGTACCGAAGGAGAACCCGTTGTCCCTGACCCACCGCGCCCTCGTCCGACGCAGACGCGCAAGTGCCCTTGCCCTCACCGCCGTTGGCTCCCTGCTCGTGGTGGCCGCCCCCGGCCTGGCCGGTGCGGCCCCGGCGGACCCGGGGCGTGCGAAGATCACTGCCACCCCCCGGGCCGGCGCGACCCAGACCTCCCTGACGCCCGCCCGCCGCACCGCCCTGGTCAAGAGCGCCCGGTCCGCGGCGGCCGAGACGGCGCGGCGCATCGGTCTCGGCGCCAAGGAGAAGCTCGTCGTCAAGGACGTCATCGCCGATGCCGACGGCACCACGCACACCCGCTACGAGCGCACCTTCGCCGGCCTGCCCGTCCTGGGCGGCGACCTCGTCGTCCATGACAGCAGCGGCCGTACGACCGTCACCAAGGCGAACGCGGCACGCCTCTCGGTGTCCACTCTCAGCCCGAAGATCACGGCTGCCGGGGCCACCGACAAGGCTCTCGCGGCCTCGAAGAAGGATCACGTCAAGCGCGCCGAGGTGGAGAACTCCTCCCGGCGGGTCATCTGGGCCGGCACCGGCAAGCCCGTCCTCGCCTGGGAGACCCTGGTGAAGGGCGTCCAGCGGGACGGCACGCCCAGCGAGCTCCAGGTCGTCACCGATGCCGCCACCGGCAAGGAACTCCTGGCCGCCGAGAAGGTGCACACCGGCGAGGGCACCGGCCAGTACGTCGGCACGGTCCCGCTCGGCACCACCCCCTCCGGATCGGCGTACCAACTCGTCGACCCCGACCGCGCCGGACACAAGACGTACGACCTGAACCAGGGCACCTCGGGCACCGGCACCCTGTTCACGGACGACAACGATGTCTGGGGCACCGGCCTGCCGTCCAACCGCCAGACCGCGGGCGTCGACGTGGCCTTCGGGGCCGCGGCCACCTGGGACTTCTACAAGGAGGCCTACGGTCGCAACGGCATCCGCAACGACGGTGTCGCCGCCTACAGCCGCGCCCACTACGGCAGCAACTACGTCAACGCCTTCTGGCAGGACTCCTGCTTCTGCATGACCTACGGCGACGGCTCGGGCAACACCCACCCGCTCACCGCGCTCGACGTGGCCGCCCACGAGATGAGCCACGGTGTCACCGCCGCCACCGCGGGCCTGGTCTACTCGGGCGAGTCCGGCGGCCTGAACGAGGCGACCTCCGACATCTTCGCCGCCGCCGTCGAGTTCCACGAGAACCTCGCGGCCGACCCCGGCGACTACTTCGTCGGCGAGAAGATCGACATCAACGGCGACGGCACGCCGCTGCGTTACATGGACAAGCCCTCCAAGGACGGTGACTCCAGGGACAGTTGGAGCTCCGACCTGGGCGGCATCGACGTCCACTACTCGTCCGGCCCCGCGAACCACTTCTTCTACCTGCTCTCCGAGGGCAGCGGCGCCAAGACGGTCAACGGTGTCTCCTACGACAGCCCGACCTACGACGGCCGTCCCGTCACCGGCATCGGCATCGAGAACGCCGCCGCGATCTGGTACCGCGCGCTGACGACGTACATGACCTCGACGACCAACTACGCCGGCGCCCGCACCGCCACCCTGTCCGCCGCCGCCGACCTGTTCGGCGCCTACAGTCCGACCTACCTCGCCGTCGCCGACTCCTGGGCCGCGATCAACGTCGGCAACCGCATCGCCCTGGGCGTCAACCTCGCCCCGGTCGCCGACCAGACCAGCGGCCTCAACCAGGCGGTCAGCCTCCAGCTGGACGCCTACACCACCAACACCGACGCCACCCTGACCTACGAGGCCAGCGGCCTGCCCGACGGCCTGACCATCAGCCCGACCGGTCTGATCAGCGGCAGCCCGACCACCCTCGGCACCGGCGACGTCACCGTCAAGGTGACCGACAGCACCGGCGCGAGCGCCTCGGAGACCTTCAGCTGGCACATCGCCTACGTCTACGCCAACGCCACCCGGGTGGACATTCCCGACAACGGGGCCGCAGTGGAGTCCCCGGTGACCATCTCCGGCCGCGACGGCAACGCCTCCGCGACCACCACGGTCTACGTCAACATCGTCCACACCTACCGCGGTGACCTGACCGTGGATCTCGTCGGCCCCAACGGCACCGTCTACTCCCTGCTCAACCGCAGCGGCGGCTCCGCCGACAACGTCGACCAGACCTTCACGGTCGACGCCTCCGCACAACCGCTCAACGGCACCTGGAAGTTGCGCGTGCAGGACCGGGCGTCCATCGACGTCGGGTACATCGCGCGCTGGCAGTTGGCTCCCTGACCTGACAGCACCGCCCGCCGCCCGGATCCCTCAGGGATCCGGGCGGTTCAGTTCGAGGCCTGTGGAAGACCGTTGACCGAGATCGCGGCTGAAAGTCGGCGACGTCGACGGCGAGTTTCGGCCGACCGGGCGAACTCCTCTCGTCCGTCAGCACGTTCGGGTGACTCCTCTGGTGGGTCCTCGCCCTGTCGAAAGTTTCGGGATTCCCGGCGAATCATGCGAGAAGTATTGACGCCGTTCCGCGGTTCCCTATCATCCAGATTGCTCGATAGTTCGACTGTTGTTCGGCATGGCGAACGAGAGGGCCGCTCCCGAGCCGCAAGGGGTATGCCGCGCGATGCATATGTCATGGTCTTGTCAACCCCGCTTTCGCCGTCGTGTGCTGACGGCGGCCACCGGCCCTTCGCCGCCACGGACCGCTACGCACCGCACCACCTCGACAGTCCGGCCGGCCTCCAGGTGGGGCAGCCGGAACCGCTCACTCAAGGACAACGAGGTCCCCATGCGCAGACGTAGTTTCGACCGCGGACGTATGTCCGTGGTGCTCGCCGCCGTGGTGGCGGCCCTGGTCGCGTTGGCGGCGATGCTCGTCGCCAACCCGGCTCAGGCGGCCACCAGCGGCGCCTTGCGCGGTGTCGCCGCCGGCCGATGTCTCGATGTGCCGAATTCCAGCCAGACCGACGGCACGTACCTGCAGATCTGGGACTGCTCGGGCGGGACCAACCAGCAGTGGACGGCGACGGACAGCAACCAGCTGACCGTGTTCGGCAACAAGTGCCTCGATGTTCCGGGCCACGCCACCACGGCCGGTACGCGCGTGCAGATCTGGACCTGCAGCGGGGGTGCGAACCAGCAGTGGCGGGTGAACTCCGACGGCACGATCGTCGGCGTGGAGTCCGGACTGTGCCTGGACGTCACGGGCTCCGGTACGGCCAACGGCACGGCGGTGGAGATCTGGACGTGCAACGGCGCCGGAAACCAGAAGTGGACCGGCCTGTCCGGGACGACCCCGCCGGGCGGTGGCAACTGCACTCTGCCGTCCTCGTACCGGTGGACGTCGACGGGAGCGTTGGCGCAGCCCGCGAACGGGTGGGTCTCGCTGAAGGACTTCACCAACGTGACGTACAACGGCAAGCACCTGGTCTACGCGTCGAACGTGTCGGGATCGTCGTACGGCTCGATGGCGTTCGCTCCCTTCACGAACTGGTCCGACATGGCGTCGGCCCGCCAGACCGGGATGAGCCAGGCCACGGTGGCGCCCACGCTGTTCTACTTCGCGCCCAAGAACATCTGGGTGCTGGCGTACCAGTGGGGTCAGTGGCCCTTCATCTACCGCACGTCGAGCGACCCCACCAACCCCAACGGCTGGTCCGCGCCGCAGCCCCTGTTCACCGGCAGCATCTCCGGCGCCGCCCCGATCGACCAGACCCTGATCGGGGACGACCAGAACATGTACCTGTTCTTCGCCGGTGACAACGGCAAGATCTACCGGGCGAGCATGCCGATCGGGAACTTCCCGGGCAACTTCGGCTCGTCGTACACGACGGTCATGAGCGACACGGTGAAGAACCTGTTCGAAGCACCGGAGGTGTACAAGGTCCAGGGCCAGAACCAGTACCTGATGATCGTCGAGGCTCGGGGTGCGAACGAGCAGCGCTTCTTCCGCTCGTTCACGGCCTCCAGCCTGAACGGTTCGTGGACCCCGCAGGCCGCCACCGAGTCCAACCCCTTCGCGGGCAAGGCCAACAGCGGTGCCACCTGGACCAACGACATCAGCCACGGTGACCTGGTCCGCAACAACCCCGACCAGACCAAGACCATCGACCCCTGCAACCTGCAGCTCCTCTACCAGGGCAAGTCCCCCAGCGCGAGCGGCCCCTACGACCAACTGCCGTGGCGGCCGGGCGTCCTCACCCTGCAACGCTGACCGTCGACCCGTACTCATCGCGTCGAGGAACCCCAGCCGCGCGTCGGCTGGGGTTCCTCCGCAGGGCCGCCGATCGCGCTTCGCGTCGGGCCGAAGTCGGGGGGCGCCCTGAGGTGCAGGGCAGGCAGGTGCTGGGCGAGGCCGGGTACGGCTGTCTCGACGCGCGGGGCTTCCGGCTGGAGGGCGCCGACTTCCATGAGTACATGCCACCTCGAATGCTCCGGCTGCACGCGCATGGTCTACGGCTACCACCTGGGCGTCTCCCTGGCCGCCGACTCCGGTGACGACGGGATCAAACGATCTGTGACACCGCTGTGACCGGAGGTGTGGGTTCCACCACAGCCCACTTGGGCGTCCCCCTGGTGGAGTGGGCGGATGTCGACCGCCTCCCGCACTACTCCCGCCGTCCTCGCCGCCGCCCTGCTGCTCGCCGCCTGCGGTTCTGAGAGCGCTTCGTCCGGCGGGGAGGTCGGGGAGGGTGACGGCGGTCCGGTCCGGGCCGAGGCGCTGTGCCCGTCGGACTTCGCCCGGTACGGCAGCGCATCCTCGGAGCCGTCCGTTCGCCCCTCCGGCACGCCGACCGCGCTGCCGCTGCCCTCCGTGAACGGTGTGGCCGAGGACGGCGTCAAGATCACCGCGCTGTACGCCTGGGGCCTCGAGAGCGGCTGCGCGGGAGTCGACAACAGCGCGGACTTCGAGCTCACCAACCAGCAGACGGAGACCGCCACTTACACGCTGACCTTCGGGTTCCTCTCGGCCTCCGGAGGCGCGGTCGACAACGCGGAGCAGACCGTCGAGGCGGTCGGGCCGGGACAGACTGTCAAGGGCACCGTCGTCGTGGGGGAGAGGGACGGTGACGCCCCCGAGGTGACGGGAGTGAAGGTGATCAAGGTGCGGAGCGTTCCTCAAGCCGAGGCGTCGTCCGCCTCGGGAACCTGCCCGAAGTCGGGCATGCGCCTTTACGCCGACGAGGGCGACGCGGCAATGGGGTTGCGCGCCGTCGGCCTGCACCTGGTCAACTGCGGTACCCGCCCCATTCGGCTCACCGGCTACCCGAGAGTCACGATCCAGGACGAGGACCACCGCCCCGTGGACGGCGTACGGATTCTCCGGGGGACCGATCAGATCAGTACCGGTCTCGGAGGCGACAGGGGCCCCCAGCCGGTCGTCCTGCGTCCGGGTGAGGCCGCGGTGGCCGGGCTGGCCTGGCGCAACACCACCCAGGCCGGCGAACCGGTGAACGCGCCGTACGTCCGCGTCTGGGCCGAGCCCGCAGCCGATCCCGTGATGGTCGTGCCGGAACTCGACCTCGGGACGACCGGAAGGCTCGGCGTCGGTCCGTGGCGGAAGGACGAGACGCACAGGGACCCCGCGGGCGGCACCGCAGCCGAGCGTCCGTGATCGCGCTCCTCGTCGTGATCGGGTGCGCGCTCGCCGTGTACGTCCTCGCGCATCCGCGTATCGCGTCCGGGTTCAAGGTGCTTCTCCTGACCGCGCCACCCGTGGCCGGAGTCGTCTGGCTCCTGGTCGAGGTGTACGAGAGGCGGTTCACCGCCGGGGTCGTCGTAGCGGTGTTCGTCGTCATGCTGATCGCGCTGATCGGGCTTCTCGCCCACCCTCGCCTGCCGACCTGGTCGAAGATGATCGTGTTCGGCACGGTTCCGGTGGCGGCGCTGACCTGGCTGCTGATCGTCACGGCGGACGACACGCTGAAGGACCCCGGCGAGGACCCGTGCTCCCTGTACTACGGAGGGGTCGGCGGCTCGAAGGCGTTTCCCCCCACAGGCGTACTGCCGCTACGAGGACGGCAGCACTCACGACCTCGCCACCGGCACCCAGTTCGTGTTCTGGGTCTGCTTCGCCATCAGTCTGGCGCTGCTGTCGGTCGGCCTGTGGCAGGCCGTACGGCACCCGAGGACGCTGGCGCGGCAGCGACATCACTCCGTCGACTCCAGAACGCGGGCGAGGGTCCGGCGCCCCATTCTGCTCATCGTCGGATTGCTCTCGACGTAGTACCAGACCACACCCATCGCCTGTTGGAACGCCCATGCCTTGCCGCGCTCCCACTCCAGATCGTCGCAGCCCAGCGCCCGCCGGAGCACGTCCCGCGGGCCCGGCCGCAACAGGTGCCAGGCGCTGACCAGATCCAGTGCGGGGTCGGCCGGGCCGAACCCGCCGGTGTCGAGTACGCCACCGAGCCGGCCTCCCGTGACCAGGACGTTGCCGGGAATCAGGTCACCATGGCTCATCACGTCGGCGCCCGCGCGTGGCAACTCCCGGAGGCGGCCCCACACTTGGCGCAGCCGGGGCACGTCGAGCAGCTCCTTGCTCTCCTCGAAGCACTTCGCCATCCAAGCGTCGTGGTCGGCGAGAACGCCGCCACGACCCTCGCCGCTGAACGTCCGCCCCCGCGTCTCGGCGCCCCGCAGGGCTGCGATGAAGGCCGCAAGGTCCTCGGCAAAGGCGGGCGACCCACTCGGGTCGGCGTCAGAGGCGACCGTTCCCGGCAGCCAGGTCTGGACCGACCACGGCATGGGGTAACCCGCTCCAGGCTTTCCCAGGGCGACGGGTGTGGGGGCGGGGAACCGAGACACCTGTGCCAGCTCCGCGCTCGCCTCGGCTTCCTGTTCCAGAACCGCCAGCGCCTCGGCGGCATCGACCAGACGTAGTGGGAAACGTGCGGAGAGGTCGTCCCCGATGCGGAAGATGGCGTTGACCGTCCCGGCCGACGACTGGGGCTGGATCGCCTTGCCGCTCCACCGAGGGAACTGTTCTTGGACCAAGGACGCAACGATTTCGGTCGTCACGTCCACTTGGTCGTCGTGCATGGTCAATCTCGCGGGCCTTTCCAGTGGTCCCATGCGAAGCGCCGGAAGCAGACCAAGGCTTCAACGGAGTCAGTAGTAGCCCTTCGTGCCATCCAGCAGCTCCCGGACGATGTCCGCGTGCCCCGCGTGCCGTCCCGTCTCCTCAATCAGGTGGATCAGCATCCAGCGGAGGTTGGCGCTGCCGGAGCGGAAGCCGGTGTGGCGACCGATGTCGTCAAGGGAGGCCGCGGCGACGATCGCGTTGCTCCGGGCGCACTGGGCGTCGTATTCCGCGACGAGCTCGGCGACAGGGCGGCCTTCGGTGTGCCAGTCGGCGTCCTCGCGCGACTCGTCGAACGACGGGTTCTGCTTCTCGTCGCCGCCGAGGAACAGCACCTCAAGCCATGTGTGCTCGGTCCAGCGCATATGGGAGATGAGACCGGCCATCGTCATGGCCGGCGAGGTCGGGATGACCGAGCGGTGCGCGTCGTCGTCGCTCAGCCCCTCGCACTTCCACCGAAGGATCTGCCGCTGCAGGTCCAACCATCCGATGAGCGCGGTGCGTTCGTCCGCCTGGAGCGGCGGGCGTGCCAGTTCCGATGCCATGTCGACGCACGCTACCGGGGGCGTGCACGGGAGGCACCTGGGTTTACGGGGTGGTTCGCCACCCTCGCGATCAAGAACGCCGCCGACGAGCGCCCGCTGGTCCCGCACCTACGCGCCCTTGTCGTCATCACGCAGGGAACGGATCATCCTCTGCAGGACCCGGAACGCCTCTGACTGCTCGGTCTCATTCAGGCCTGCCAGCATCCTGGCCTCGACGGACCGCACGGCCGCGCTCGCCTTCTCTAGGCTTCGTCGGCCGCGAGGCGTGAGCCGCGTGGGAAGCACCTTCCCGACGGGGGCCTCCGCAGGCCTGGTCACGTAGCCGTCTCGTTCCAGGGCCTGGAGCAGCACGTTCATCGTCTGCCGTGTCACGAACGCGCCCCGCGCGAGTTCGGAGTTGGACAAGCCCGGTCGTTGCGCCAGCAGTTCGAGGCAGGAGTAGTGCGTCACGCTCATCCCGAGCGGCCGCAGCACTTCCTCCATCGCCGCGCGGAGGGCGCTCGACGCTTCTTTGAGCAGGTAGCCCAGGGACGTCTCCAGGTCGACGCCGACACCTTCTTGACTCATGTCAGCATTCTGACATAGGTTCGTGCATGTCAGAAAACTGACACGAAAACGAGGAGCGTCATCATGCCCGCCACCGGCCCCGACTTCATCTCGCTCCAAGTGCGCGACCTCGCTGCTTCGCAGGCGTTCTACGAGCAGTACCTGGGCGTCGTCCGCTCGGCGGCCGGACCTCCGCACGCGGTCGTCTTCGAGACGAAGCCGATCGCGTTCGCACTCCGCGACGTCATTCCCGGCACCGACCTCGCATCCGTCGCGCAGCCCGGCATCGGTGTCGCGATCTGGCTCCACGCCACCGAGGTCCAGGCCATCCACGATGCGCTCGTCGCCGACGGTCACACCATCGTCTCCGCACCGATCGACGGCCCCTTCGGCCGGACCTTCACCTTCGCCGACCCCGACGGCTACCAGGTCACGCTCCACGACCGCGCCTGATCGACGGAGCCGTGTTGCTCCGTTCGGGCCGCGTCATCGCACGTCAGAAACCCGGCGACGTCGGCCGTCCTCCTCGGGATACTGGGGGCCCATGGATGAGGTCGAAGTCGTCGTCGCCCATTCCGAGCGCGCGACCCTGCGCGTCGGCGACGTGTTCGTGAAGGTGGACGCCGACCAGGCGCGCCTCGACGCCGAGGTCGAGGCGATGGCCCTCGCGCCGGTCCCCACTCCGGAGGTCCTGTGGCGCAAGCCGCACGTGCTCGCGATCGCCGCGCTCCCGGGGGCGACGCTCGGAACCCTCGGCGGGCCGTCGACCGGGTCGCCGACGGCATGGGCCGCGGCGGGCGCCGCCATCCGGAAGGTGCACGACGCCCCGTTGCCGCCACGACCCGGCCAGGCCGGCCGGAGCGTCACCACGCTGGTGGCGGAACTCGACGACGAGTGCGAGCGGCTCGTGACGAACGGCGTCCTGCCGGCGGACCTGGTCACCCGCAACCGCCAGGTCGCCCAGGCCGCGTTCCGGCCGTGGACTCCGGCCTTCACTCACGGCGACCTGCAGATCGCGCACGTCTTCGTCGACGGCGACGAGGTCACGGGCATCATCGACTGGTCCGAGGCGGGCCAGGGTGATCCCTTGTACGACCTCGCCACCTTCACGCTCGGACACGAGGAGCGCCTTGCCGACGTCATTGCCGGCTACGGCACTGCCGTCGACCTCGACGTGATCCACGCGTGGTGGTCGTTGCGAAGCCTGCTGATCGTGCGCTGGCTGAGCGAGCACGGCTTCGACCCGTTCGCGCCGGGTTGCGAGGTCGACGTGCTGAGATCCCACATGTGAGACTGCGCCCGGGCCGACCCGGCCCTGCCGCGAATGCGTTCTGACCGTGCACGTGGAGCAGGTTGGAATAGGCTCCATGTCGACGTGCCGGGGCCAAGTACCCCTGACCGGCTGCCCGGACATCGGCTTCAGCGGGAGGTGGTTGTGGCCCTGCCCCGGCACACGTATCAGGTTCTGCCTACCAGGCGGATGCAGGGGACCGGTGTGCCCTGGCCGCATGACGTGCGCGTCGCGCTCCCTCCGTCGTACGAGCACGGTGACCGCGGCTACCCCGTCCTCTGGGTGACGGACGCGTCCCTCAGCTTCCCGCTCACCGTCGGCCTGATGAACTGGCTCCACACCGTGCAGGAGGTCTCCGAGCTCATCGTGATCGGCGTCGGCGCTCCCGACGAGAGTGATCCCGCCGAGTTCGGTGCGCGTCGCACGCACGACTTCTATCCGATGCCGAGATGGGTCAACGCCGGGCTCGGTGGCGCGCGTATGGAAGCGCTGTCCAGCGAAAGGCCGACGGGCGGCGGCGGTGCCGATGCCATGCTGTCGTTCCTGGTCGACGAGTTGCGCCCGCGGTTGGCGGGCGAGTTCCGGTTCGACGAAGACCACGGTCTCGTGGGGTTCTCCGGCGGCGGACACTTCGTCGGCTTCGCTCTGCTCTCCCGGCCGGCGGCCTTCGGCCGCTATCTGGCCAGCAGCCCCGCCCTCAGCGGATGTGAGGATCTGCTGTTCACAATGGAGGCCGACTACGCCGCGACCCACGACGACCTGGCGGCGAAGGTGTTCCTCGGTGCGGGCGAGGCGGAGCTCACCGACCCTTTCGTGGCCGCGGCCGACATCGTCGGGTCGATGACCCGCATGGCACAGCTGCTGCGGCTGCGTGACTACCCCTCCCTGGAACTCACCGCCCGCCTGTACCCCAGGCAGACCCACGGATCGGCGCTGTCGTACGCGTTGAACGAGGGCCTGCGCACGCTGTACCCCTCCACGGACCGAAACCCTTCTTAGAGGTCGTTCAGAACGGCGGACAGCCCGACGTGCAGCATCTTCCGCCGGACGCGGCCCAGGATCTGGCTCATCAGGAGGCCGCCTGCACCGGTGAAGCCCGTGTGGTCGTAGGTGAAGCGCGTTCCCATGGCATGGGGTTCGATGCGGTAGGCGACCTCGGTGGTCTCGCCGCCGCCGTGGTCGGTCCACGAGTAGCGCAGCAGCCGGGGCTCGTCCACCTCCAGTACGACGCAGTCGACGATGCCGCTCCAGCCCGGCTTGGGCTTGGCGATGAACTGGAACCGCGTACCAAGGGTGGGGGTGAATCCTTCCGGGCGTGCCCCGGCCCCGGTGGCGGTCCACAGCGGTATCAGCCGGGGATCGGTGACGGCGTGCCAGACCTTGGCCGGAGAGTGCGGGTAGTCGCGGACGATGTGGATGGCGCTCATGGGGCTCCCACGGGTGAATCGGCAGAAGACAGCGACAGTGAAGTATTTACAGTCGCTGAAAAATTACAGTAGCAGTAATTGTTCTGCCGCTGTATTACTCTGTCGTCATGAGCGCGGTGGACTGGACGGCATGGCGCCCGCAGGCGGCGGAGCCGGAGGTTGAAGGGCTGCGGGAGCAGAAGAAGCGCCGGTTGCGGCAACGTCTGTCCGACACCGCGACCGAGATGTTCCTGGAGCGCGGCTTCGACGCTGTCCGCGTCTCGGAGATCGCCCAGGCGTGCGGAGTCTCGGAGAAGACGGTCTTCAACTACTTTCCCACCAAGGAATCGCTCATCCTTGACCGGGGCGAGACCACGCTGGCCGCCCTGCGCGTGGGCCTGGCCGACACCGACCACTCGGCGGTCGAGGCGGTGCTGCGGATCCTCTCCGATGAGTTGCGGGCCATGACCTCCTGGATCGCCGCGCAGGACGACCCCCACCAAGCCGCCGCCATGATCAGGCGCTTCGGCGCGCTGACCCGGTCCACGCCCTCACTGAGGGCCTACCACCGGGACATGACCGACCGGCTCGTCGCCGCCACAGCCGAAGCGCTGGCCCGGCGCGCCCACAGAAACCCGGACGACCCGGAACCGCAGATCGCGGCAACGGCCCTGCTCGGACTGTGGTCCATCCAGTTCCGAAGCCTCGGGAAGCATCTGGACGGCACCCGCCCGGCGACGCAGATCCATGAGGCCGTGACCGCCGACGTCCGCCGCGCTGCCCAGCTCCTCGACGCCGGCCTCGCCTCCTTCGAAGGTGCCGCTCCGACCGGCTGAGGTGCTTCACAGCCGCTCGCTGTTGTGGGCCTTCGCAGCTGGAGGCGGCAATCATTCGGGCACGGTACGGGGGGTGGTCAGTCAGCCACAGCGCAGAGTCCGGAGGAGGCACTGGACGTCACCGAGCCGATGGCGGCAGTGCGGCTGACCGGCGCGTCTGTCGTACCGCTCGGCCCTCGACGGACATGCGGCCGAACGTCTGCTCACCGTCCTGGCGGTCGAGTCGGCAGGCGCTGGGCGGGAGCATCTGGAGGGGTGGTGGGGTACTCGGGCGGGCGGGCGGGCCATGGCGGTTCGGCCGGGCGATCTGACGGTTCCCGGCCATCGAGCCGCCGGTCGCCGACCGGCACGTGCAGTCGGAAACGACGGGACCGCGGGATGCAGTGGGCCGCTCCGGGCCTCGACGCCGACGGATCCGAAGCCGACGCGGCAGGCCGTACGGGCGCTCTGGGCGGCGGCGAGCGGCGCCGTCGCAGCGACGACCGTCGGCGCCTCCAGGTCCACGGCGACATCGGCTTCACTCGCCTCTTCAATCCTCGCCGCCTGCTGGGTTTCTTTGTGAGACCAACCGTATGCTGCCGCCATGAGGCGCACATCCTTCGCACACTGGCCCTGCTCGATCGCCCGCACCATGGACCTGCTCGGCGACTGGTGGACGCCGCTGGTGCTGCGGGAGGCCTTCTACGGGATCAAGCGGTTCGACGGGTTCCAGGAGTCGCTCGGCATCGCACGCAACACGCTGACCGACCGCTTGCGGCGGCTTGTCGACGAAGGGCTGCTGGAGAAGCGGCCCTACCAGACAGAGCCGGTGCGCCACGACTACGTCCTCACCGAGAAGGGGCGCGACTTCTACGGCGTGCTGCTGGCCATGAACCGGTGGGGGGACAGATGGCTGGCCGGTGAGGCGGGTCCGCCCGTGACGAGTTACCACGACGTCTGCGGCCAGGAGAGTTACGCCGAGGTGGTGTGCGCCGCCTGCGGCGAGCCCATGACCGCCGAGAACACCCATCCCAGGATGGGGCCTGGCTATCCGCCGCGCCTGGCCGAGCGACCGGACGTGAAGGAGCGGTTCGCCGGCTGACCGACAGGCCCGACCGAAGTGCCGCACACGCTTGACAAGTGAGTCTATCTACACAACTTTGGTGGTCAGGCCTGGTTCTGGGCCTGCTTACTGAGGGAGGAGGCCGGGCGTGGAGTGGACGGGCGCGTGCTACGCGGACAAGCCGACGGTGGAGGTGTCGATCTGGATCGCTGCCCCGCCCGAGCGGGTGTGGGAGCTGGTGTCCGACATCGAGTTGATGCCTCGCCTGAGCTCCGAGTTGCAGTCGGTGGAGTGGCTGGACGGAGGAATGGGGCCTGTGCTGGGGGCCCGCTTTGTGGGCCGGAGCAAGCATGAGGCGTTCGGCGAGTGGGCCACGACCTCCCACATCGTCGAGTACGAGCCCCTGAAGGTGTTCGCGTGGGCGGTGGAGGATCCGCAGTTCCCGTCGGCGATCTGGCGGTTCACGCTGGAGCGGCGGGACGGTGGCACGCTGCTGCGGCAGTGGATGCAGATGGGGCCGGGCCGTTCAGGCCTGTCCGTCGCCATCGACCGTATGCCGGAGAAGGAGCAGAAGATCGTCTTCGTGCGCATGCGCGAGTTCGAGAGCAATATCGGCACCACGCTCGCGGCGATCAAGAAGCTGGCGGAAGAGCCCGGAAAGGCGCGTGTGTGATGCGTACGTCCACCACCATCGAGGCTTCCGCGAACTGGCCGGAGACGGTCGACTTCGTCGTGGAGGCGGAGAAACTCGGCATGGACATCTGCTGGGTCGCGGAGGCCTGGGGAGCGGAGGCGCCGTCACCGCTGGGCTACCTCGCCGCCAAGACCGAGCGCATGCTGCTCGGTTCCGCCATCATTCAGCTCGCCACCCGTACGCCGATGGCCATCGCCCGGGCCGCGATCACGCTGTCCAACCTCTCCGAGGGTCGCTTCCTGCTGGGGCTGGGCCCGTCCGGACCGCAGGTGATCGAAGGGCTGCACGGGGTGCCGTTCGCCCGGCCGCTGTCCCGGATGCGCGAGACGGTCGAGATCGTGCGTCAGGCCGCGTCGGGCGAGAAAGTCTCCTACTCCGGGCGGGAGTTCCAGATCCCGCTGCCCGGCGGGGAAGGCAAGCCCATGCGTCCGGCGATGCGCGCGGAGCACGACCTCCCGATCCACCTGGCGACGCTCTCGCCGAAGATGCTGCGTCTGACAGGGGAGATCGCGGACGGCTGGCTGGGCACGAGCTTCGTTCCCGAGGGTGCCAAGGAGGCGTACTTCGACCACCTGGACGCCGGGCTCGCCGCTTCGGGACGTTCGCGTGCCGACCTCGACATCTGCCAGGGCGCTGAGGTGGCGTTCGCCGAGGACGCGGAGGCGCTGCGGGTGATGGTGGCCGGCCGTAAGAAGGAGCTGGCGTTCAGTCTCGGCGGTATGGGCTCCGAGACGACGAACTTCTACAACAACGCCTACAGCCGCCAGGGTTGGGCCGAGGTAGCGGCCGAGGTCCGGGAGCGCTGGCAGGCCGGGGACCGGGATGGCGCGGCCGGTCTGGTCACCGACGACATGGTGCTGGCCACCACGCTGATCGGCACCGAGGACATGGTGCGGGAACGGCTGCGCGTATGGCGCGATGCCGGCGTCGACATCGTCCGCTTCTACCCCGCAGGCAAGACGCTGGACGCACGGCTCACCACCCTCGGCCGGGCCATCGACCTGGTCCGCGAGATCGAGGGCGAGGCAGTCCGCCGACAGCCCGTTGACGGGCGCTGAGTCGAGCGTAAGTTCTGTGCAGCGACCAGAAGAGCGGTACGGTGCGAGCGTGGCCCTGCGGCATCCCCCGTCCGCAGGGCCACACCGCTGTTCGCGCACCGCGGAGTTCCTGATGGCGCAGTCCCGGTAGCTCCGGCTCGGGTATCAGATGCTGCTGTGGTTCGCCCGACGGCGGCCTCCCCGAGGGGGCTCAGGCGGGGCCGGGTTGAGTGGGTCGCCGATCAGGCCCCCCACCCGATGCGTCTCGTCGAACGGATCCACTGCCATCTCATGCGCCGCCCGGGTCAGCGCCAAGAAGGTCCGGCGCCGCACGCTCGACGTCCTGCGCCCGTACATCGAGGCCGGGACCCCGGTCATCGGGCTCGAACCGTCCTGCACCGCCGTGTTCCGCGCCGACGCGCCCGAGTTGATGCCCGACGAGCAGGATGTGCAACGTCTGGCCGGCCGGTTCCGCACCTTCGCCGAACACCTCGTGCACCACGCGCCGAAGGACTGGCAGCCACCCGCGCTGACCCGGCAGGCCGTCGTGCAGACCCACTGCCACCAGCACGCGATCATGAAGGACGACGCCGACCGTGAACTGATGCGCCGCGCCCACCTCGACGCCGACGTGCCTGGGACCAGATCGAGGCCGCGGCGCTGTCCGTGCTCAAGGGTGACAGCGATCGGGCCGGCATGGTCCGGCAGGGCTTCAAGGCCGAGGTCCAGGAAATGCTGCCCGGCCACCGCCACCGCGAGGACCGGCCCGGCACCGGCGAAGGGCGTTGACACGCAAGGAGACGGTGGAACGGCTGGATGGACAGGTCAGTGCCAGTCGCTGATCTTCACGTCGCGCGGGTCGGGGGCACCTTCCCCGGTTTCGAGGAGTTGCTTGAGACTCAGCAAGAAGGTGGCCCACTTGGTGCTGCAGTGGTGCATGAACTCGACCGGCTCACGCCAGCCCTCGTGCTTGAACAGCACGATCGTGTGGTCGCCGTCCTGCCGGAGGTCCCACTGCACGCTGGTGCCGATCCATTCCTGCGGTCCGTCCACGACGTCCCAGCGGACGAGCCGGCCCGGATCGAGCTCGGCGACCTTCATGTCGAACCCGCCCGGCCCGAACCGGAACTCGATCACGCCGCCCGGGTCGGTCCTTCCGGACGTCTTCTCGGTCCACCAGCCGGACAAGCCGTCCAGAGTGGTCAGTGCCTCGTACACCTGCTGCGGCGAGGAGTGCTCGACGCCGATGCGGTGAAGGATGTCTGCCATCTTCTTGTTCCTCTCTACTGCTTCTTGTCGGTCTCGTTGTCCGTGTCCTTGCCGCGCTGGATGGTCTCGGCGATGCGCTTGATGCGCTGGAGACGGGAGTCCCAGGCAGCGCCGACGTCGGCGAGTTGCGCGACGGCGCGGGCGAGCTGGGCCTGATCGACTCGGAACTGCTTCTCGCGGCCGGCGGTGGTGGCGTGCACCAGGCCGACGCGGTCGAGGACGAGGAGGTGCTTGGCCACCGCCTGACGCGTCACCGGCAGCTGCTCGCTCAGGCTGGTCGCCGTGGCGCTGCCTTCGCTCAGCAACAGGTCCAGCATCCGGCGCCGGGTCGGGTCGCCGACCGCCGACCAGAGCTCGTCGTCCACCCTCACGCTTGACCACCGGCTCCGACCCTCACGGCGTAAGCCGGCAGCCGCGGCAGGTAGAAGTCCCAGCCGGAGGCGTGCTCGGCGTATCTGGCGGCAATCTTCGCCTCGTCCCAGCCGCGCTCGCGGAAGCCGCTCTCGGTCATCCGCAGGAGCGTCCCGGACCCGGCGGGCGTGAGCTCGAAGACGACCAGGTTCGAATTGCCGGGGGCGGCCGACTCTCCCTCCTCGTGGGTCCACCGGAAGGAGAAGAGTCGCGGCGGCACGGCGTCGACGACCGTGAACTGCACCCAGGTGCCGCCCTGCGAGCAGTCCCCGAAGCCGATCCGCCCCGCTCCGCCGGGCACGGCCGGGAACTCCGCCTCGTCCGGCCACCACTCGCGCAGGTGCTCGGGACTGCTCACCACGTCGAAGACGACCTCGGGTGAGGCGTCGATGTGGATCTCCCGCTCGATTGTTCCGAATTCCATGCCCGCCACCTTCTGCAACGTTTGGTTGCGTATCAAGCTAACCGACATGGAGGAAACGCGCAACCATTAGTTGCGCGATGATGTGATCGGCTCGGGGCTCGTCGCAGGTGCCCGAGCCGTCTGTCATCGGCCGATCGTGGTCAGCCGGAGCCTGCTCTCCTCGATCGGCGCCCACCGCCGGCACGGCCATCCGTGTGCGGTCACGCGGCCTCCTTGAGGGGCAGGTCCTCGGCGATGGGGGGCTGACGTCGCGGCATGAGCAGCAGGGTCCCCGCTGCCAGTGCGACGGTGACGCAGCACAGGTTCATCATCGTCACGACACCCAGCGCCTCACTCAGCAGTGAGCCGGCCAGCATGCCCGACAAGGAGGCCGCCGCCTGGAGGAATCCGTTGGTGGCGCTGACCCTGCCCAGTACGGCGTCAGGGGTGTGACGGGCGACGAACGTCCCGCTGGTGATCGTGAAACAGACCATGGGCGCCCCGATGGTCAGGAACAACACGAAGCTCCACCCGATCACAGGGGTGTTGAAGGTCGCCGCGAAGGCCACGGCGAGCGCTGCCAGGGAGCCCACCAGCACAGTCCTGTCGGCGAGCCTCGCGGTGAGTGCTCGGCTGAGTGGCACCCCGAGCAGGAGCCCCGCACCGAAAGCCCCGAAGAGCAGGCCGAGGACCTGGGGTGAGGCGTGCAGGACCCGGTCCATGTACGGAATGAGGCCGACGTTCACGGCGGACGTGGCGAGCGCGAAGAGAGCACCGGCTGCCGCCAGCGCCGCCAGCCACGGGTCGCGGCGTATCCGTACGACTCCGTCGCGGATCTCGGCGACCAGCCTGCCTGGCTGCCCGCGCCCCGCCCCGGTGCTTCGGTGCGCGGTCGTCCGCGGCCGGTAGCGGACCATCGAGAGGCACAGCGCCGAACACGCGTAACTGATCGTGTCGATGGCGACGACCGCCGTGAAGCCCAGGCCGCCGTACGCGGCCCCGCCCAACGGGCCGCCGACGAGCCGGATGGAGCCGACGATCAGGGCGCTCAGGGAGTTCGCCGAGTGGAGGTCGCCCTCACGGCCGACCAGTTGCGGGAGCAGGGCGGCGGAGGCCGGGTTGAACAGCTGGCTCAGGGTCGATTCCAGGACCAGCGCGACGTAGATCAGCCATACCTCGTCCGGACTGTCCACCCACAGCATCAGCGAGACCGCCATCATGCGGGCCAGGTCCGCGACGACCATGACGCGCAGCCGGTTCCAGCGGTCGACGAGAGCCCCCGCCAGTGGACCGAGGACCAGTGCCGGGATCGTTCCCGCGGCCAGGGAAAAGCCCGACGCCATGGCGGAGCCGGTCAACTCCAGGACGTAGTACGGGACGGCGAGGAGCAGGAACCAGTCGCCAAGGCTGGACAGCAGTTGACCGGACGCCAGGAACCGGTAGTCCCGGATCCGCAGCACACTGAACACGAGTGTTCCTTCGGGATGGAGGTCAGACCCGGCCCTGTGCCCGGTCGCCGAAAGGCGGCCCAGTACCCCGTGGTCATGAAGTGTGGCGGAGTTCGTCCAACTCGCCGGGGGGGCGAAGACCAGCGTGTGCCGCTCGCTGAACCCCTTTGGGCTGACCAGGTTCCCCCCACTTCAAACAGTTCTCTGTCGGTCGGTCACATGCGCGGCCGACCGACTGGTGTTGTGTGATCGCCTCGTCGGAAGCGCTCCCAACGTAACGTACAGGATGTACAGAACGTAAGATGCGTGCATGGCTGTGAGAGTCGAGTGGTTCGAGCCTGGTTCGAGTCGGCGAAACTGAAACGGGTGCATCTGGCGTCTGTACGCCACCGGGAGAGGGTGTGCCTACGTCTCGTAGAGCAGGGCCCCGCCCTGTGAAGGCCCTCGCGCTGCCCGCGGAGGGCTGTGCGGCGAGGACACGGCGTCAGCGCGATCCTGCCGAACACCTCACCCGCGTCCATCTTCCGGTGCGCCGGCAGAGCTTCAGAACAACGGCATGTCCATACCGGCCACGACGTCGATGATGACGTCATAGCCTGCGGGAGCCCCTTCCCCTCCGCGGCCGTCGCAGTCCAGTGCGGCACCACCGCGGGCGGCGAGTTGCGCTGCCATGATCCCGATACGGCCGACCGCGCCACGCGCCAACACGGTCTCCCCGGGCGCGAATTGGGTGTGGCGAAGCCCGAAGCGGGCCACCGCGCCGGAGCTGCTGCGTGTCACCGCGGCAGCGGTGGACAGGCTGCTGGGCAAGGGAAGAATCTGCTCGACCGGCGCGACGGCGTGTTCGGCGTGGCCCCGCCGGTGTCGGTGAAGCCCCACACCCGCCGACCGATCCACGACGCGTCGACACCGTCACCGTGAGAGACCCGCGCATGAGGGCCCGCCCGGAGCTCGCACTGCGCCAGGGCCGCGAGGCGGATGTCGAGCTGCCGGGCGACAGATGCGACGGTAAGTCCGCCGGAGCGGGCCCGGGGCCGGAGAGTCATGTCGGCATGGTTCGCCGCTCTCGTCCGGCTCGGCTCCTGCGGGGGTCGACCCCGCGCGCACCTGCCGCCCGCCGGCTCCGCGGTCGTCTCCGGCACCCGGCAGCCTCTGTCACTTGCTGTGCGGGCAGGGATTCCAGGCCGCCTTCACCGCATGGGGAGCGGAAAGTCGCCGGGATCCGGCAGCGCCCAACGGGCCGTGACACGTCCCCTGCTGCGATGAGACGGAGCAGCGCATCCGGAGGTGTCGGCTCCGGAGGCGGACGTGGATCACTCGGTCGTGCAGGCAGTGCCGTTCAGGCTGAAGGCGGAGGGCTTGGTGAAGGTGCCGCTGGAGGTGCCCTGGAACCCGAAGGTCGCCTGGCCGCCGGCCGCCAGCTCGCCGTTGTGGCTCACGTTGCTCGCGGTGACCGCTCCTGACGACCCGGAGAGGTTCGCGTTCCAGGCGTTGGTGATCTGCTGCCCGGAGGGGAGGGAGAAGGCGAGCCTCCAGCCGCTGACGGGAGTGGTGCCGGTGTTGGTGATGGTGACGTCGGCGGTGAAGCCGCCCTGCCAGACGTTCGTCGCGTATGCCACCTTGCAGGCCGTGGAGCCGCCGGGGGTGCCCGGGCCGGAAGAGCCCTTGTTGACGGTGGAGGAGAACGAGGTCACGGCGAGGCCCGCGCCGTTCTGCCAGGGCTCGAAGCCGGCCTGAACACTCGTCAGGTACCAGCTGTTCTGCGCGAGTCCACGGGAGACGGCCTGCCGGACGAAGTCCATGACGTCGAAGTTCCAGCTGCTGAGCGCTGACGGTGCGACGAACGAGAGCACGTCGTTCGTGCCGTTGCCACCGGACCACACCTGCCAGTCGCGTCCGCCCACGGTGGTGTTGCCTATGGGGGAGCCGATGGGCTGGACGGAGCCGACCCTGTTGAACCAGATCATGATCTCGGTGCGGTTCACGCCGTCGGTGCGGGGTGTGGGGTCGAGCCAGATGTCGTACGCGGCGTCGTACACCGCGTTGTTGACGTAGTTGAAGGAGATGCTCGAGGGGGCGGTGGAGATGCTGCTGAGCTGAGCGGGAAGGTCGGTGCCGGGCGAGCAGTTGGTGTAGTGGCAGCCGTTGAAGATGGACGGATACGACTTCGGAGCGCCGTTGGTGGGTACGGATCCGTCGGCCTGGGCGATCCTGAATCCCGAGTCGGTCGCGGTGACGCACTGGGTGGCGCTGGTGCCCCAGCGGTTGTTCTGGACCACGTAGCGACCCTGGACGGTCGTCGAACCGAAGGTGTCGCAGATCGTGGTGTCGGCCTGCGCGACAGTGGCGGTGGTCAGCAGTGCGGCGAGCGATACGAGCGAGGTGAGCAGCGCGCCGAGCAGGCCACGCGCGCGGCGGGCATGGTGCGGTGAAGGACGCATGCGGATCCTCTTCAGGGGTGGGGGAGGGACAACGGAAAAGGGGTTCCCATGACCTGATGCATGGGAGCGCTCCCAATCCTGGTTTCGGCAGGACTGTAGGGATGTTTCAGGTGCATGACAAGGGTGCGGGCAGGAACCGGTTGGGCCGATTTGGTGGACGCAGGTCAGGTGGGCGATGGGGCAGGCCGACCTCAGGTGGACTCGCGGATCACCAGCTCCGTGCGGAGGATGACATGACGCCAGGCCACGGCGCCCTCCTCCATCTCCTCCAGGAGCAGTCGGATCATGGCCCGTCCGACCTCCTCGATCGGCTGACGCACCGTGGTCAGCTGTGGTTCGGTCCGCCGAGCCAGCGGAAAGTCGTCGAAACCGATCACGGCGACATCCTCGGGCACCCGGCGTCCCGCCGCGCGCAGAGCCTCCAGAGCCCCCGCGGCCGTGGTGTCCGACGCCGCGAGGACGCCGTCGATGTCCGGATGCCGTTCGAGGAGTTCTGTCATGGCGCGGCGCCCGCTCTCCGCAGTGAAGTCGCTTTCGGCGACCCGGGTCCGCTCGGCCTTCATGCCCGCCAGCGCCAGTGCCTCGTCGTAGCCGCGCAGTCGGCACTGAGCGGCGTGCAGGTCGAGCGGACCGGTGATGGTGGCGATGACCCTGCGGCCCCGCTGGATGAGGTGGGAGACGGCGCTGCGTGCTCCACCGACATTGTCCATGTCGACGTAACTGACGTATTCGTCGCCCGAGCGGCGTCCCAGCAGCACGGTCGGCAGCCGGGCCTCGGCGAGCATGTCGGGCAGCGGATCGCCGGCGTGCACGGACATCAGCAGGACGCCGTCGACCCGGCCGCCGCGCGCGTACTCGAGGAAGCGCTGCCGTTCGGCGCCGGAGCGGACGAGCGTCAGCAGCAGCTGCATTCCGGTGTCGGTCAGGGCGTCCCCGAGCGAGGTGACGATCTCGGAGAAGAAGGGTTCCGCGAACTGCCGCCAGTCGGGCTCCGTCATGACCAGGGCGACGGCGTCGGCCCGCCGTCCCGCCAGAGAGCGGGCCGCGAGATTGGGCACGTAACCGAGTTCGTCGATGGCCTGCTGTACGGCCCGACGTGTCGACTCCTTCACGCCTGTGGCGTTGTTGATGACGCGGGAGACCGTGCCGCGTCCCACCCGCGCGTGGGCGGCCACTTCCTCCAGCGTCGGTGTCCCCGGGCGTCGCCTGCCCATGCCACCTCCCCCAAGAGATCACCGATCTTACCGGCCGGAGGGGGTCGCGCACACGACTTCACCAGGGGGTGTGGTGACGGACGGTCGCCCTCCCCCCAATGATTGGGAGCGCTCCCGATCTGCGTGACGATACTGGGAGTTAAGGCGCTTACAGGAGGCTGGGTCGGCGGCGACCTCACAACGCACCGGCGTCGAGATGAGCGTCAGTGGGCCGGGCAGCGTGTGGCGCCACCCATCCGTGGAACGGGACGGGCAGCGCCACACGTCGGAACCCGGAGACTTATCCGGGGAACGGCTTGCTCGCGTCGTCGTCAGCCTTGATGCACGCGTCGAGCTTCTTCTGGAGGGCGGCCGCGTCGTTGAGCGCCTTCTTGGCGGCCGCGGTCTCCCCCAGCTGCTTCAGCTTCGCCGCCTTGGTCTTGAGGCTGGCGATCTGCTGACGCAGCTGGCTCGTGTTGCAGGTGACGGAGGCCCTGACCGATACCTCGCCCCGGTCCGCCGACGTGGCGGCGTGAGCGGGTACCGACGTGATGAAGAAGCCTCCGACGATGGCCGCGGATACGGCGAGCGCGGAGAAGCGCTTGGTCATGAGTTGTTTCCCCCAGATTGGGTTTGCATGGGTCGGAGTGGATCTTACAAGGCGTTGTGACTCGCCAGTAACCAGGCCGATGTGGAGGGTAATTGGCGGTCGCGGAGACGCCCACTGACCCAACGGGATGACCGACCCCCGGGCGCATCCACTCCAGGGTCTTCCTGTCGCCACTCACGGAGCGCACCGCAGGCCGTCCCTCGGCCGATGAGCCCAAGCTCTGCGACCGACGTCAGGCGGCGAGGGTAGTCAGTGGTGCCGAAGGTGTCGTGCCGCCCCGGCGGTCGTCAGGATCTCGGCGTCGAGGATGACGCTCAGTCCGGGCATACTGGCGATCGCGAGTACAGACTGGTTCGATCGTGCCGATTCGCGCCGGCGTGGCCCGTTGATGCCGGCACCAGCAATAGCTGTCACGCGACAGGAGGACTGGTGAATGGCCCATGATGGCGGCGTACAAGGCAGTAGCGCGGATTCTGGTCCTGCATCACCGGGTGAGCCGCGCCCGCGGCACATGACCTCGACACCGGCGGCTCGAACTCAGAACCTGCATGTGCTCAAGGGCCGCTTCGTTCTCGGGCGGGTGTCCGACATCCGCACGGTCGCCGCCGACACCAACCTGCTCGCGCTCGTGGTCGGTCCGGACGGAGGCGCGGCGATGCTCCGCGACGACACGGCCGAGGACGGATGGGTGGCGCTGTGGAACGGCGATGACGCACACGACCCGGAGGCGACGGGGATGCTCAGCGCCATCGTCGCGCCGCTCGCCGCCGGCGACCTCCCGGTCTGGACCGCCACGAGTTACGACGGCGACCTCGTGCTCGTCCCGGCCGACCGGCTTCGGGAAGCCGTCGGCATCCTTCGCCAGGCCGGCCACCAGGTGGCCGTGTGACGGAACCGCCAAGTCCTGCCTCGTCGGCCTCGCCGCCTTCCCTGAGCTGAACGCCCGGGTGGGCACCGGGAGTTCGGAGATCGTGCGGCTGCCGGGCGTGCACCTCGGCTTCGCTGCCCAGACCGATCACGGCCTGGTCGTCCCCGTGGTACGGGACGCCGACCGGTTGCCGCTCGACGAACTGGCCGCCGAACTGCCTCGACTCACCGCACTGGCCCGGAGCGGCACACTGCCCGTCGAACACCGCACGGGCGGCACTTTCACCCTCAACAACTACGGTCCGCTGGACGTCGACGGAGCCACCCCGCTCCTCAGCCACCCCCAGACCGCCATGCTCGGCGTCGGTCGGCCGCCTCCTCGACCGCCCCTGGGCCGTGGACGGCCGCGTGGAGGTGCGCAAGATCCTTCACCTCACGCCTCTGAGCGCTCGATGACCGGCTTTCGTCCACCGGTAGGGGTGGGTCCGTGGTCGTGGAAGGCCGATCAGTCGCCGCCGCCGTCGCTCCCGCCGGAATCCCCACCGTCGCCGTCGCAGCCCCAGCCGTCGGAGCCACCGGGCTCGTTGTCATTGCCGCCGCTCCCGAGGTTGCTGAACCACGGGCGGTCCCACGTCGCGTCGGTGGCGAACGGCTCGCCCCCGGCCATCGCCGGACGCCGCTCCGGCGGGAATCTCGCGATGCCCGTCGCGTCGCCGAGTCCGAAAGCGACGGCGAAGACGTGCGCCATGACGGCATCCAGCGGGTCTGTGCTCTCGTACGGCACCTCGGCCAGCGGCCGAAGCAGCGTGCCCGGCGCGAGCGCCGGGGCGGTGCGGGGGACACGTCAGCAGGGCGACCGGCCGCTCACCGCACAGCAGCCACGAAGTGAGCGCGCTCTCCCGCCGCAGTACCCAATGCCGGTCGGGCAGCCGCACCTCCACGGAACTCCTGGACTTGCGCAGCTTCTTCTTGAAGCTGAGCCGCGCCGGAACGTCCCCGACGGTCAGCCGCACGCCCTTGGACGGGTCGGCGGCATCGGGCTGGAAACCGTGCGGCGCCCGGATCCGTACCACGGGGGCCTGCGGCCCCCACGCGTCCACGCGTCCCAGCCGCCGGTCGAGAGCGACAGTGACCGGCCCCGGCGGGCCCCGGCGCGTGCCGCCGCGCGATCCACAGCGGCACCCTCGGCCTGGGCCCGGGCTGCCAGTGCGGCCACCTGCTGGGTCCCGCCGCACTGCCGTACCGCCATCGCGCCCAACTCGCGGGCGAACTGCGCGGATTGCCGCACCCGCACCGGCCTGGCGGTCCCGGTGAAACGGGTCACGGGGACGACCCCGGCACCCTCCGGCAACGGCTGCAGCGACCGCTCGGTCCCACCGCCCCCGAGCCAGCACCCACGCTGGAAAGCCTCGGCCATGGCACCGAGGTTCAACTCGCCCAATGGCATGGTCCAGCCGCCCACCCGCAGCCCGTTTTCGGTCAGCTCCACGGTCCGTGCCAGCGGATTCCACGACCGCTCGCTGTACAGCACCTGGCTCATCACAGATCCCCGTACTTCCCCGGCTCAGCCCAGTCCACCGCCGCTGACGCCGCCAGACGGCGCCGCCCCCTCACACATCCACGGCTTCTCTCGTCGCCAAGATTCTGACCTGGGCCCGGTGAGACGCCTCAGCGTCGGGGCCACGTCCGCCGGGCCCCGGCAGCCACCGACGCCGGAACCCCCGTCGACGCCAAGGGTTGGCCGCCCGTACGTCATGACTCCGTAAGGCGTGCGGGCCGTGCCGAAGCGGGACAAAACCGAAACCGTGCGGGACGCTGCCCCTATGACAGAACCCTCCGCCACCGCCCCGCCCCGCTTCGACGACCTCACCGCGCTGTACATCAACTGCACCCTCAAACCGTCCCCGCAGCTGAGCCACACCCAGGGTTTGATCGACAAGAGCGCGGAGATCATGGGGTCGTGCGGGATCACCGTGTCCGAGATCCGCGCCGTCGACCACGACATCGCCCCCGGCGTCTACCCGGACATGACCGAACACGGCTTCGCCACCGACGAGTGGCCCGCCCTCTACGAGCGGGTGATGGCCGCGGACATCCTGGTCGTCGCCGGACCGATCTGGCTCGGCGACAACAGCTCGGTGACGAAGAAGGTGATCGAGCGCCTCTACGCCTGCTCCAGCCTCCTCAACGCGCAGGGACAGTACGCCTATTACGGCCGCGTCGGCGGCTGCCTGATCACCGGCAACGAGGACGGTGTGAAGCACTGCGCGATGAACGTCCTCTACAGCCTCCAGCACCTCGGCTACACGATCCCGCCCCAGGCCGACGCCGGCTGGATCGGCCCGGCCGGGCCAGGGCCGTCGTACCTCGACGCGGGCTCGGGCGGACCGGAGAACGACTTCACCAATCGCAACACGAGCTTCATGACCTGGAACCTCATGCACCTTGCCGCCCTGCTCAAGCGGGCGGGCGGTATCCCCGCGTACGGCAACCAGCGCTCTCAGTGGGACGCGGGCTGCCGCCCGGGTGCGGACAACCCGGAACACCGGTGACCGGTGGTGGGTTGTGCGGCGTCCGAGCGCCGCACAACCCACCGCTTGAAAGAGCCCGGCCGGCGTGCACCTCCCCGGCGTCGAGGGGTTCCAGGTGAGCGCGGTGGCTCCCGACGCTGGTTCCGGTGGCCTTACCCGCCCTCGACGGCGTGGTTCGGCGCCGGGCCTCGCGCGCGCACCGCGGAGCCCTGGCGTCGTTTCAGCCGATCCTGTACCGGACGGGAGCGCAGGCAGGCACCGGCCGTGACGGCCAGAGCCGCCGCACCGTACGTCCACGCCTGGAGGGGGAAGCCGGGCAGGAGTCGGCCGGCGAGGTAGAGGGCGGTGCCGGCAAGGGTGACGGAGAGCCATTCCCAGCGGCCGTCCAGGGCCACGAGGGCGATGACGAGCAGCGAGTACCAGGGGTACCTGGGTGAGAAGAGAAGCAGCGCGGTGCCGGCCAGGAGGAGGGCGCCGTGCCAGGGGCGAGCGGGGTCTCCGCGCCACCACACGTACAGAGCGGTGAGCGTGAGCAGCACCGCGGCGGTCGCTGCCGCGGCGGTGTCCGGCAGGAGCAGTCGCAGCAGGGCGAAGCGGCGTACGTGCCCTGATTCGTAGCCCTCCTCGTGCAGGTATCCGGGCAGGTATCCCAGGACGCCGGCGCCGGAGGTGATGACGTACGGCAGGTAGGCGAGCGCGACTGCGGCGACGGCGGAGGCCGCGACGCGCAGGACGCGTGCCGGACCGCGCTGTCCCGACAGGGCGCCGGGCAGGACCAGCACGGGCAGGATCTTCACGGCGATCGCGGCGCCGAGCAGCGCACCGCGCCGGGCGCCGACGGTGCCGGTGCCGAGCGCGAGCACGACGAACAGAACGCCGAGGGTGTCGATGTGGGCGTTGTTGACGGCTTCGAAGGCGACAGCCGGGCACCACGCCCACAGCGCGGCCCGCGCCGGGGCCCGTTGCGGATCGCCGCGTCTCCGCAGGACGACCAGCAGGGCCACGGTGGTGCCGAACGCCAGGGCCGCGCCGCCGACCTGGAGCGGCTTGTGGCGGCTGCCGGGCGGGGAGACGGCGTGTACGGCCAGGTACCAGCCCTCGGCCACGGGCGGGTAGATGGTGGGCACGCCGGGGCGGTTCATGCGGACGCACAGGCCGCTGCCGGTATGTGTCAGACCCCAGTCCGTACAGGCTCCCTCCGTGGGGAAGAGCCAGCCGTCGCGCAGCGCGGCCAGTTCGGGCGAGGCGGGCGGGTAGGCGTACGGGGAGATTCCGGCGGCCTGGACGCGGCCGTCCCAGGCGTACCGGTACATGTCGTCGCTGGTGCGGGGCGGTGAGGAGAGTCCGGCCACCGCGACGGCGGCGGCGCCCAGCAGGACCAGGACGGTCGCGGTCCGCACCGGAACCCTGCGCACCGTCCACACCGCGGCGGCGAACAGCGCCCAGGCGACGGCGTATCCGGCGAGCAGCCGTGCGGGGGCACTGTGGTTGTCGCCCGCGTGAAGTGTGTCGACGACGGTGGCGGTGAGCGCGGCGAGGAGGACCGCGGTGGCGGTGACGGCGAGCCGGGCCTTCCGGCGGTTCGACTGGACCGAGGGGTGCGCGGGTGGTGACGCGGTGGATCCGGAGTCCTGCGGACGGGTGGTGGCGGTATCGGTCATGGCCGCGGCCCGCCCACTGGGAGTGAGGTGGCGGCGCTCTCGTCTTCGGGGCCGGCGGCGCTCGCCTCTTCCGGCCTGGCGGCGCTCCTGTCCTCGCCTCCGGCGTGCCCCTTGTGCGGCCCGCCGTGCCGGTCCGGCCCGGCGTTCGGGCGGTGGAGTTCCACGAAGGGACGGTTGTCCGCGGTCCAGCGGCCGGTGACGATCCAGCCGGTGACGGAGGCGGTGTGCAGCAGAGCCGTCACGCCGACCCGCGCCCAGGGGAAGGGCCGGCCGTGGCGACCGTGGGCGTCCTCGACGCGGACGGTGAGGCGTTCGTCCACGTCGTCGCCGACTGCCTCGGCCAGCAGGCGGCCACCGGGGCGGACCAGGTCACGCAAGCGGGCGAGCAGGGTCACCGGGTCGCCGCCGATGCCCACATTGCCGTCCATGAGCAGGACGGTGCCCCACCGGCGCTCTCTCGGCAGACGCTCGAAGACGGAGCGGCGCAGGGCGCTTCCGCCCAGTCGCCGGGTCCGGGCAACGGCGGCCGGGCTGACGTCCACGCCCAGGGCCGGGATGCCGCGTGCGGCCAGGGCGGCCACCATGCGCCCGGGTCCGCATCCGACGTCCAGCACGGGTCCGCCGCAGCGGCGCAGCACGTCGGTGTCGACGGCGTCGGCGGCGGCGCACCACCGCTCCACGTCCAGCGGCAGCAGCTCCATCGCCGTTGCGCCGCCCGGTGTCAGACGGCGCAGATACAGCGGGCCGCGGCCGGTGCGCACGGCTTGGGCGTAGGGGTCGTCCGCCCAAGCTTCACCGGGTTCCGCATCTGCGAGTGGCTCGGCGGAGCACCCCGGCACGGCGTGGCGAGCGGCCAACAGGTCGGGGTATCTCAGCTGGGGTCCGAGCGCTGTCGGCTCGGTACCTCTGGTCGCGGTGCCGGTCACCGGGCAACCTCCGAGAAGGGCGCCAGTACGCCGGGGAAGTGTGAGCCGGGCGGGCAGAGGCCCACCACCGAGGCGGCGGCCGCCGTGGTGTCGACGTCGCGCAGGAGCGGCAGGTTACAGGTCGACAGGCCCGCTTCGACGAGCCTGCGGCGCTGGACGGGACCGGCCACTCGGGGCGGCAAAGCGGGCTCCAGGCAGGCGTCGCGGTCGCGGCGGCGGACGTCTGTGGCCACGGCGGCCAACAGGCCAGGGTGGCGGTCGGCGCCGAACCCGCACCGGCTGGGTGCGATTCGATCCAGCACCCGGGGCAGGGCCTCGGCTTCGTCCAGGCAGGGCGGCGCAACGTCCACAGGGGGAGGGGGAGTCTCGATCACCCCACTCACCCTACGAACGCGAAGCAGACATAAGGGACTTGGTGTTCTTACGGAACACTGACGTCGCCGATCCATACAGGTCTCTGACGAGCTCGGCCGACCCCGGTGACAGGACGGGGCCGTGGTGTGAAAGGTGCGCTCGTCGCGGACGACGACCCCACGCTGTCCGAGGGGCGTCGCCGGATATCCGGGCTGGCTTCGCCGTGCCCGGTGACGGTCCCACCGCTGTGACCGCGCCCGACCACCCGACCACCCGACCTCATGGTGCTGGACCTGCCCATTCGACCTGCTGGTTCCGGGAGGCCGCCGTTTCGAGGGTCACTTGGCCGCGACGGTCTGAGGCGAGAAGGGGCGAGCGCGTCAGCCACGCGCGCTTCGTGACCCGCGCTGTCGGGGCGGCGCAGGTGCGAGCCGATGAGGTGCGAGCCGATGGGGCCCCGCACCTCCGGCGACCATGATCAACGGCCCCCTTCCCGCCGCAAGGTCGCCACCGTCAACAAGGCGAAGGCCGTGGCGAATCCGAGCATGGTGAGCACCCCGCGGGGCCAGAAGATGTGGCTGTCGACGAACGACCAGCAGGCGGCGAGCAGCACCACGGCACCCGGCAGCACCCGGACCCCGTGCCGCCGGTACAGCACCGCACACGTGGCGACGCCGGCCACGGCCAGGGCGTAGACCCCCGTTCGGCCCAGGTCGTCGCCGACCGCGAACAGCCGCCCGGCCGCCCCGTGCACTCCGTGGTCCACCACCGTGCCCGCGGATATCCCCGCGACGGCGTCGAGTCCCGAGTAGTACGCCGCGTAGCCGAGGCATCCCGCCCAGGCGAGCACCGTCAGGGCTCCCTCGGCGTCGCGTCGCGGTCTGCCCCACAGCGGGACGATCAGACCGAGCACCAGGAAGGGGAACACCGGCAGCAGAGCGATGTGCAGCCCGGCCCAGTCACCGGCCGTCGCCGCCGTCAGGTGCCGGGGATGGACCAGACCGGCAACAGCCAGCAACAGGGGGGCCGCCGTCACCAGCGCTGTCGTACGCAGAGCACGCAAGGATCGCATCCCGTCACCGTAGGAGGCCGCGCCGGCTCCGCCGTACCCCTGCGTGGGACACGTAAGACACCGGTAATACCGGTGCGGCCGCCGTCTTCTCAGGACGGTGACCGCCGACGGCGGCGGAGGGCCCGGACGGCCGGCACGAGCGCTGTCACCGTGGCCACGACCGCCAGCGCGATCAGCCAGTTGCGCGGATAGTCCAGCGGGAGCACCGAGGCGTTCGCCCGCCGCCCCGGCCGCAACAGCACCGGCAACGCCACCACGGTCAACGCGCCCATGACCAGCAGCGCCCCGCGCACCGGACCGCGGGCCCGCCCGCGCACGAGTACCAGCCCGGCCAGCAGCACCAGCGGTGCGAGCAGCGCGTCGTGCAGGGCGACCGCCCCGCCCAGCCAGACCAGAACGCCGGTCGGGTCACGGACGTCCGTCAGCAGCGACGCACCGAAGCCCATGAACGCGACGCCCACCGCGCCGACGAGAACACGCGTCATCTTCACGACAGCACCTCCAGCCTTCCCACCCATTTGGTCTGCAGTACGCCGGGCCGGTTCGGGGCGATGAGCCGCGCCGGATAACCGTGGTCGGGGTCGAGTTCCTCTCCATTGAGGCGGAGCGCGAGCAGGGTCAGCGGGTCGCGGGCGTGTTCACGCCCCAGCTCCGACACCCGGTAGCCGCCCCGCAGTTGCAACGACACCACCCGCACCCGCGCGTCCGCAGGCGCCCCCGACCGCTCCAGCAGATCGACCACCCGTACACCCGTCCAGTGCGCCGACCTGCTCCAGCCCTCCACACAGGCGATCGGCAGTTCCACCTCGTGCTGCGGCAGGGTGCGCAACTCGTCCAACGTGAGGGTGTACGGCCGCGGACCGGCCACCACCAGGCGGTACCGCTCGTCGGCGACCCGGCCGACCCCGGCCGCCGCGGCGGTCCGGTTGACGGGCAGGGCCTGCGGGCCGTGGTCGGGATGGCGCGGCGCGAACAGGATGAGGTCCTTCAGCGGGGTCACGGACTGGCCCACCGTGGTGAGGGTGACGGCTCCGACGGCCGCGCCCACCGCCGTCAGCAACGACCGCCGGTCGGCGCCGTCCTGGGCCGGCAGTGCGAGCGTCCCCGGGGACCGCCTGCTCCAATGCGCCCGGATCTCCGGGGCCTTGACCGCGATGTGCACCACCAGGGCCCCCGTCACCAGCCACGCCACCGCGTAGTGCACCGGCACGAACGAGAACGGCCACGGGTACCACTGGGCCGTGTTCAGCAGCCCGGTAGCCAGCTCGAAGACGGCCCCGGCCACCAGCACCGCGACCGACAGCCGTTCCAGCGCGTGCCGGGCCGACCGCAGCGGCGGCCACTCGAACAGCCGTGGATACACCGTCCACAACTTGGCGAGCAGAAGCGGAACCGCCGCGATGCCGGAAGCGACGTGCAGGCCCTGGGTGACCCGGTAACCCCATGAGGGGCGACTCGGGATGTGGTCGGCCAGCCAGTTGGGCGGATGCTGCATGAAGTGGCTGACGAGGCCGGTGACGAAGCACAGGGCGAACGCCGGCCCCAGCCAGCGGCCGATCGAGGTCGCCGTGCGGGCGTCATGCAACCTGCCCTTGAACACCGGCGGAGAGACACGCAGTTTCATGCCCCGATCTCACTCGGTTCCCGCCCGTTCCGGTACGTCCGAGCGCCTTACGGAACAGTGACGGCCCCTGATCGCCCGGCGAACTGCTTACGAGAGTCTGACGCGCCCCCTGTTCCCCTCTCGCCCCCCTGCCACCACCCACCACTCTTGTCCCGTCCACGACCAGCATTCGGACGCACGAACCCCACGAGGAATCGAAGGAGCGGGACATGAGCATGTACGGCGAGCGGAGTGAAGACCGTCCCAGCCGCCAGAGGGACGGAGGACGTCGCGGTCATCGGGCCAGGTCCAGGCGGCGGCGCATCGTGATCGGCGGCAGCGCCCTCGCCACCGTGGCGGCGGCCACCGTGGCCGTGTCCCTGGCCTCCGCGAGCCAGTACGGGGCGTCCGGAGCCGCAGCCGGCCATGCCGTCTTCGTGCAGGGCAACGAGCTGAACGACAACACCGTCCACGTCTTCGCACGGGACGACCAGGGCAAGCTGAAACCCGCCGGCAGCTACGCCACGGGCGGCAAGGGCGGCGACCAGGTCGACGCCCCCACCGACTCCCTCGCCTCCCAGGGCTCCCTGGTCTACGACGACGCCTCCGGCATGCTGCTGGCGGTCAACGCGGGCAGCGGCACGCTGACCTCCTTCCGCGTCGAGGGAACGAAACTGAAGCACCGTCAAGTTGTCGACACCGGTGGCGAGTTCCCGTCCAGCATCGCGGTGCGCGGCAAGATCGCGTACGTCATGAACGCGGGCGGCAAGGGCAGCGTCCAGGGCTTCCGGATCACCGGAAAGGGGCTCGTGCCGATGCGCGGGTCGTTCCGATCCCTGGGGTTGGCCAACGAGGACGTACCGCGGTTCGACACCTCGCCCGGCGAGGTCGAGATCACCCCGGACGGGCGCAACGTGGTGGTCACCACCAAGGGGAGCAACACCGTCGAGGTCTTCCCGCTGAAGAAGAACGGCCTGCCCGCCGTCGCCGAGCCGGTCGTCAACAAGTCCGCCGGCAACGTGCCGTTCGCGATCAGCTTCGACAGGACCGGCAACCGGATGCTGGTCGCCGAGGCCGAGAAGTCCACGGTGACCGTCTACCAGGTCCACCACAACGGCAAGTTGCAGGTCCTCCAGCAGCCGCTCGCCAACGGCCAGGAGGTCCTGTGCTGGCTGGAGCGCGCGGGAGACTTCTTCTACGGCGGCAACACCGGCAACTCCACCGTCGCCGGGTACCGCATGGACAAGCACGGACGTCTCGCCCTGACCAACGAGGTCGGCCTCGCCACCCCGCCCTCCTCGAAATCGCAGGGCGTGATCGACATCGCCGTGACCAAGGACGCCAAGTTCGTCTACGTCCAGAACGCCACCTCCGGAACGGTCGACGGTTTCCGCGTCGAGAAGAACGGTTCCCTCACCAAGGTCACCACGGCCGACGGCCTGCCCGCGTTCGCCGAGTCCGGCATGGAGGGGATCGCGGCGATGTGAATGCGGCGGTGTCGGTCGGCACCGCGGGTGGACCCCGAGAAGCCCGAACCGGTGCACGAAGGCGTACAAGGTCCCTGCCGGTGAGGCCGAACCCCGCCTGACCACGTCGCCCGGGCGGTCGGGCGGTCACCTTTCCCCGGTGACCGCCCGGGAGCGCGACAAGGAGCGGAAACCACGAGTCACTGCCAGGACGAGTCACTGCCAGTACAGGCGTCGGACGACGGCGGCAGGACCCGGAAGAGGACCGACGCCAGAAGCACCAAATCGGCGTCGAGAACCCGGCGAATGGCGGCCAACGGGTCGTGGGCGCCGTGGCGTTCAAGCCGGCGACGGCAAGGTCGCGTCCCCCATGAGCTGCAGACCAGGCTGCAGACACCGCCTGCACAACTTTCTGACCGCCTCCTGACATGGCGCGCCTAATGTCTCGCGCATGCGTACCCCCTCTCACCGCCCATGCGGTAATCAGATCCGCACGCGTAGGACCCTCCGCCACGCCATCGGCGCCACGGTCGCAGCGTCGGCGGCCGTAGTCGCACTGGTCGCGCCGGCCGTGGCCGCCGATGCCGCCCAGCGGAACCGGCCGACCGGCGGGAGCGGCGCCTTGGAACCGGACACCACCACCCACGCCGGCGCCACGACCGCATCGGAGCGCAACCGGATCAACGCGTACTGGACCCCCGAGCGGATGAAGCTGGCAGGCGCTCTGGTTCCCGAGATCACGCCCGTGCCCGAGGACGACAACACGCCGGACGACCCCCGGCCCCTTCCCGCGAACACGCCCGACTCCGGAGCCGTATGGACGCACAACGGGGCGGTGGAGAGGAACGTCGGCCGCCTCTTCTTCACCTTCTCCGACGGCTACGACGGCAGTTGCACCGCGACAGTCGTCACCAGCGCCAACCGCAGTGCCGTCGTCACGGCGGCACACTGCCTGCGGGGTGTCGGATCGCCTTCCGCCGACGACACCTGGAACCACAACTTCTACTTCGTGCCCGGCTATCGCAACGGAACGAAGCCCCTCGGCGGCTTCACCGTCAGGACCATGGCCACCTCTTCCCGTTGGAACACCGATCCGGACACCACGGCGTCCTCTGACATCGCCGTGGCCGGGTACGACACGGCATTCCTGGTGGCGAATCCCGCTGCGGGAGGGCGCCCCATCGCTGACGTCACCGGAAGCCAGCGGATCGGCTTCAGCCGGCCGGTCGAAGGCGAGTTCGTCCACGCCTTCGGATACCCGAACTACGGACTCAACGATCCCGGGGACAAGTACGTCGGATCACGCGTGATCCACTGCGCCGGTACGACCCGTCCCGGCCCCAAGGCGCCCCTGCTGTGGGGCGAGACCTGCGACATGTCGCCGGGGTCGAGCGGTGGTCCTCACCTGGCCCACTTCGACACCCGCACCGGTACGGGCACCGTCGTGGGCGTCACCACCACCGACGAGGAACTCGCGGGCGGACAGGCCCCCATGCTCTACGCCACGCGCTTCGGTGACAGCGCTCACCATCTCTACGACTGGGCGCAGTCGCGTTAAGCCTGGCTCACCCCAGTTCCTGCTACGTCGCAACCCCCCCCGACTCGGCAGAGGTGCGCGAGGTGCAGCATGTCCTAGCCGGGGCAGCCCACGCACACCTTCCCTCGACCGGCGGTGTCTCGAAACGGTCGAAGCAGCTGTGGCGGCCTGACGGTGCCCCGGCCGTGAGCCCCCTGGCAGCAACCCGCGGGTCATGACACCGCCGGCACCACACCGGGTGGACGAAGGACCGCCGGGCAGCTGCTGTGCGCCGGTGAAGACCGGTAGCCCCCCTTGGGCAGCTTGGAGTTCGCTGCCGAAGAACGCGGTGGCACAGGTGGTGAGCGCATCCTGTGGCTGAGCTGGGGTCACCTGTCAGTCCGAGCACGTGCTGTCGTCCTCACCTCTACGCCCTGCTCATAGGCGCACTGCTGGATGAGCACCGTCAGCCGCAAGGTCCGCAAGGTCCGCAACCAGGCCAAGTCCCTGGGCCTCTGCTACCAGTTCTTCTTCATGCGGGCCAACGGCTCACAGCTGCGCAAGCTCGCCGCTCTCTACGACTGCGGGAAGCTCCGCCCAGTCATCGATCGAACCGCCCCGTTCGGCCTGACGCTTGAGGCGATGGCGCACGTCGAGCAGGGCCGCACCAAGGCCGACAAGGTCGGGGTGTCGATGGGGCCCGACAACGACCGAGAGTGCCGAGTGCGCCGCCATTCCGCACAGCGGCCGAACCGCAATCGGAACTACTCGTCTAGAAACTAGCCGTACGGCACGAGTTGGCAGACAGGCGTTCGCCGCGGCGATCGGCCTGGACCGGGCCGTCTCCGATGATTCGAGGGCGACGGTCGAGGCGGGCAAGCGGTTGGGGCGCATCATCCGCGGCCACCTCGGCGAAGCCCCCCACGTCGTCGTCGACTACATCGGCAAGGCCGCTTTCGGGCTGATCTGCGCGAGGTTCCCGATCACAAGGTCCGCACCTGTCGCGTGCCTGCCGCGCCTGACCCGTGTGTCGGCCACCGGAACGGCAGCTGAACGCCGGCAACAACCTCTGCTTGCGGACCTCGTGCGCGGGCGTCCTCCCTCGTCTGAGTCCCGTCCGTCGCCACCGGCACCGTCTGGCAATGAGACCCGCGTAGGCGCGCAGCGGAGGGCGCCGGATTTGAGCCGCCGACTCGAATCTGCGTCGGATGTGACGGACCCCGGTGGGGCGGACGTCTCCGGAGTGACCGGGTGTTGCTGGTGCTGGGCGGAACCAGGGATGGAGGCGTTTCCACGGTCTCGTGTGCGCGTACGCCGGGCGTGACAGGTCGCGTCCACAGCGGCTCGTCACCCGGGAGGCTGAATTGCACGTCGAGTGTGGGTGGATGGCGCATGAGGGCGGACGGGTCAGGAGATGCAACGGGAGCGGGGGCGTTGCTGACAGCAGGGAGAGCGCATGTGAGTTCCGTCGTGTTCAGCGCCGATTTCTCCTCGGAACGCCAGTGGGTCGCGGGCCGGTCCTGGGCCTATCCGGACGGAGGGCCCACCAACCAGGACGACAACAAACTCGATCACCTCACGCCGGACCCCGCCTACTCCCGGCTGGGGACGTTCAGGGCCCGGCGCAGGGCGGACGGCTTGTGGGACGCCGGTCTGCTGACCACCGAGGGGAGCGCCGAGGGATTCATGGTGCGCACCGGGGACCACCTGGAGACCACGGTACGGCTGCCCACCGAGCTGGGTGCCTGGCCTGCCGTCTGGACCTGGCGGGACGGCGGCAATGAGGTCGACGTCTTTGAGTACCACCCCGACAACCCTGACCTTCTGGAGCTGACCAACCATGTACGGAGGGGCCAGAGGTATGTCCGTCACGACGTGGTGCGTCCGGGGGCCGTCCTCGATCTGGGAGTGACCTTCGGCCGGCGCAGTGTGGTGTGGACCCTCGACGGCGAGCGGATCTTCGCCGACGGACGGGGCGTCGGCTCTGGCTGGCAGGCCTACCTCATCGTCAACCTATCGGTGTGCGCGGGCCGTTACCATCCCGCCCCTGAACCCGAGACCGCCGAGATGTCCTACGAGGTGCGCCGTCTCGTGGTCACCAGGCCGATCGGGGGCTATCCGACGGACGACCCGTCCGAGGTGGACCGGCCCGTGGACGGCCCTGCAGAGGAAGCCCGACCCGGATCGCGCCCAGACGATCAAGGCTTCCGAGTCCCGGAGCACTAAACGATCAATTCCTAGAGGTGCCTGGGGAGGGCGTGGGGGTGGGCGGTCAGGCGTCGAGGCCGACTTCGGAGTGCGTGAACCGCACGGGTTTGCCCGGCGACCGGGCGTAGGCGATTTCGGCTCGGGTGCTGTCTCCTCAAGTCGAACAGGAGCCGCAGTCGGCGTCGAGTGTCCGCCGACCGGCCGCCTCTCCGGCGAGGGCCGGCCGTTTACGCCTCGGCGGAGCTCGCGTGTTCTTGGTGCTCGTCGGAAATCACGGTGCGGGAGACGTGTGCCGCATCCGTTCGGTTCCTGGCCGCACCCGACCGTGGCCCGCTGGGGATCGGTCGGCGCTACTGCGACGGCGTCCTCAAAAAGCCCAGGCTGGCAACGATCTTGGGGATGTGGGTACATGCGGACGTGAGCCCATAGGGGACCGGCCGCACCATGACCGACCGCCCCCGCGCCGCGACCCACCGCTCACGCAGGTCCTCTCGACGAGAGGTCAACTGGGCAGGCGGCGCCCGGCGAAGGCCCACGCTGATGAGGAGGACCCGTCCGCTCTGGCGTGCAACTGGCTGAGACGGTGGGCGACGGTGGGCGAAACCCTCAACTGCGGTCCCGGAAACCTCTGGTGATGCTGCTGGGCCCGCCCAGCGTGGATACATCCGACACTCCGTCCGACCCTGTCCGGCAGGGATTCGGACAGCTGGTGGACCGCATCCGCTGGAAACGACGCGACGACCGTCTGCTCGATCCCCCGACTGCACATACAGAGGCTTTATGAGAGCCAGTAAACGTATCCGAGGGCCTCCTTGGGACGGGGCGGGACGGCACGGGGCGCAGGGAGGGCTTCTCGAAACATTCGAGAGGTTCATGGATCCTTCGACGCACAAGCTAGGAAGGTGGGGTCTCTCGGTCAAGACCTGTCGCAATTCTGCCTGCAAACGGTTCTCCCCTTTGGGGTGGAGCAAGCTGTCACACCGATCGGAAGCGCCCGGGAAGGAAGCGGTATCGCCGCTCTAGCCCAAGGCGCTTGAGCAGGGCTGGATGGGCGAGGTAGCGGTGTTCGCGCGCTTGCCCTGGTCGCTGGATTGGGCCTTGCGGTGTCTGTCGGAGGTGGCGCCGGGGGTCCGTTGTCCGGCCTGAGGCGTCTTCGAATGTTTCGAACAGGAGGGTGAAAGTTTCTCCGTCGAATCCATTGACGATCCACCGTCAATGCATCAATCATCCCTCAACGAGAGCCGACCACGGTCCGAAATCTCGAACCGCATTGGCCGTGCGCGAACTGTGCTGCACCACGGCGCCACGCACAACTGCACGGCATATCCACGCACCACAGCACCTGCGCCACCCCGTTTCGTTCCGGTGAGGTCCGCACCAGCGCAGCTGGCTCTTCGTGCAGTTGGAGGAGGTACGCGACGCCGAGTGACGGCCCCGGCTGAGCCGCTATGGAGTACCCCCGTGCCCGTGCCCATGTCCGTGCCAAAGCGTTCCGTGCCGCCCAGGTTCCGGCCGGCCCTGTCCGTCCATCCGCCGAGGGGGAGCGGCCCACCTTTTCCCCCTGCGCTTCAGTCATTCCGTGATGTCTGTTTTGGAGGCACAGCCATGGGTTTGTATGCCCTTCCCGGACATGGTGTCCGCTGGAGGATCCGCAGTCTGCTGCTGGCGGTGCTCGTCGGCGTCGTCAGCGCAGTCGTCGCACTGGTTGCGCCGCCCCCCGCGCACGCTGCCGAGAGCACGCTCGGCGCAGCGGCGGCGCAGAGCGGCCGCTACTTCGGCACCGCCATCGCGTCGGGCAGGCTGGGCGATTCGGCCTACACCGGGATCGCGGGACGCGAGTTCAACATGGTGACGCCCGAGAACGAGATGAAGATAGACGCCACCGAGCCGCAGCGGGGCCAGTTCAACTTCAGTGCCGGTGACCGTGTCTACAACTGGGCCGTGCAGAACGGCAAGCAGGTCCGCGGACACACGCTGGCCTGGCACTCTCAGCAGCCCGGCTGGATGCAGAGCCTCAGCGGCAGCACCCTCCGCCAGGCGATGATCGACCACATCAACGGCGTGATGAGCCACTACAAGGGCAAGATCGCCCAGTGGGACGTCGTGAACGAGGCGTTCGCCGACGGTAGTTCGGGCGCTCGGCGGGACTCCAACCTGCAACGCACCGGCAACGACTGGATCGAGGTCGCCTTCCGCACCGCGCGCGCCGCCGACCCGGCGGCGAAGCTCTGCTACAACGACTACAACGTCGAGGACTGGACCTGGGCCAAGACCCAGGCCATGTACGCCATGGTCCGAGACTTCAAGCAGCGCGGCGTGCCGATCGACTGCGTCGGCTTCCAGTCGCACTTCAACAGTGGCAGCCCCTACAACAGCAACTTCCGCACCACCCTGCAGAACTTCGCCGCGCTCGGCGTCGACGTGGCCATCACCGAACTCGACATCCAGGGCGCCCCGGCCTCGACGTACGCCAACGTGACCAACGACTGTCTGGCCGTCTCGCGCTGCCTCGGCATCACCGTCTGGGGTGTGCGCGACACCGACTCCTGGCGATCGGATCAGACGCCGCTGCTGTTCAACGGCGACGGCAGCAAGAAGCCCGCCTACACCGCCGTCCTCAACGCACTCAACGGTGGCACCTCCACGCCTCCAGCGGATGGCGGACAGATCAAGGGCGTCGCCTCAGGCCGCTGCCTTGACGTCCCCAACTCCAGCACCACCGACGGCACCCAGCTCCAGCTGTGGGACTGCCACAGCGGCACCAACCAGCAGTGGACGTACACCGCCGCCGGCGAGCTCAAGGTCTACGGCAACAAGTGTCTGGACGCCGCCGGCACCGGCAGCGGCACCAAAGTCCAGATCTACAGCTGCTGGGGCGGTGACAACCAGAAATGGCGCCTCAACTCCGACGGGTCCATCGTCGGTGTCCAGTCAGGCCTCTGCCTCGACGCCGTCGGAGGCGGCACCGCCAACGGCACCCTGATCCAGCTCTATTCCTGCTCGAACGGCAGCAACCAACACTGGACCCGCACCTGATGAGCCCTGCGACAAGCGAAAGGGTGGATCGATGACGGCCTGATGTGAGGCTTTCGTCGCTCCTTCAGGAAGACATGGCAGGTCGTCCCGGGTCGCCGTCGTGCTGGCGGCGACCCGGGACGACCGGCATGGTGGCCGCCCAACGGCAGGGCACCGAATGCCTCTCGCCCGTGCCCCGCGGCCGCCGTCAGCGAAGTCATGCCCGAGTCGAAGCCGAGGTTCTGCGCCAGTCACTCCACCGGAGCGCAGCACGCACGTACGGGATCCCGCCCAGCACCCCCGGTCCGGCTACCGCTCGCGACCCGGATACCGAAAGCACCGCTCGCGCCGCGGCCGTAGCGGGTTGGCCTGGGACACGGCCAACGATTCGGATACCGTCCGAGCGAGAGGTCTGCACCCGGGGGATGGAATGAACGGAGAGACCGTCACCGCGATATGCGCGGTCGTGATCGCCGTCGCGTCGCTGGTCGTCTCGGTCTACCAGACGCACGCCATGCGGCTGCACAACCGCCACTCGGTGCGCCCGGTACTCCAACTCCATCGTGGCTGGCCGGTGGGAGGCAGGGCAGGGATCCGACTCGTCAACTCCGGCCTTGGGCCGGCGATCATCATCGAGAGCAGGCTCACCGTCGATGACGAAGTGATCGGCGCCTGGGACGCACCGAGTGTCGACCGTGTCCGCGACCGCTTGTCGGTGCGCCCGTCCGCTGTGACCTTCAACCGCGGCGAGGTCATCGCCACCGACTACGAGCAGTACTTGTTGAGTGTCGCGAGCTACGACCCTCAGGACCACGCCGAAGTCGAGAACCTGATCAATCGGCGGCTGACACTCACCATCCACTACGAGTCCCTGTACGGCGGAGAGAACTACACAGCCGTACTGCGCCCCATCCAGTGACCGAGGCCGCCGAGTCAGTGGTGTCATCGGCGAGCTCAGTGTGGGGGAGGACCGCTGCTCTCCCGCACCACCAGTTGGGTCGCCACCTCCACCCGTGTCGTTTCCGGCTGCTCCCCGGCAAGGAGCCTGAGCACCATCCGGGCCGCGAGCGCGGTCATGTCGGCCAGGGGGGTGCGGATCGTCGTCAGGCGCGGGGTCACCCAGTCCGCGAAGGGCAGGTCGTCGAAGCCGACCACACTGACGTCCGAGGGGATGCGCAGGCCCAGTTCAGCCGCGGCCCGGTAAGTGCCGAGCGCCTGGTGGTCGCTGCCCGCGAAGACGGCGGTCGGGCGCTCGGGCAGGCTCAGGATCTCCAGGGCGTGCTGATGTGCGAGGCCGTGGGTGAAGTCGCCGTAGCGCACCAGATCCGGGTCGAAGGGCAGGTCCGCCTCCGCCAGTGCCGAGCGGTAGCCGTCGACACGGGCCCGTGAGGTGAGCCGGCGCTCCGGGCCGCTGGTGATCGCGATCCGCCGGTGTCCCAGCTCGATGAGGTGGCGGGTCGCGGCCAGGCCTCCGGGCCAGTTGGTCGCGCCCACCCACGGTGTGCCGGGCGGGGGTTCGTCGATCGGTGCCACCAGCGCGTACGGGATGCCGAGCCGGCCCAGCTCCTCCTGCTGCTCGGGTGTCAGGTCGGGCACTACGAGGATCGCTCCGCGCGTGGAGCGGGTGGCCAGCGAGTCCAGCCACTGGCGGGCACGCCTGGTCCGGCCGTGGGTGGAGGAGACCACCAGACCCATCCCCGCGTCGTGCAGCACGTCCTCCGCGCCCCGGATCAGCTCGACCGCCCAGGGGCTGTCCAGCTCGTTGATGACAAAGTCGATCAGCCCGCCGGGCGGGGCCGCGGTGGCCGCCGGACGGTGTTTCGCCAGGTAGCCGTACTGCTCAAGGAGTCGCTGTACCTTGGCTCGCGTCTCCGCCGATACATCGGACCTATGGTGCAACACCTTGGAGACGGTGGACACCGATACGCCTGCCTGTTCAGCGATTTCGGCCAACGTGCGCGGCCTTCTCTGGTCGGATCCTGTCCGAACCGTTGACGTCATCGGATGTATCTCCTACGTTTCCGGGCGGTCGGCACATTGCGAATACTATCGCAATCCGTGTCCTCCGAGTAAGGTTCCTCGGCGCGAAGGTGGGACTCGATGAAGAGATGGCACGCCGCTTTCCTGGCCGCGGCCATGGCTCTGGTGCTCTCCGGCTGCGGGGGGACCGGAGGTGGCGTCAGCAGCTCGGGCGGTGGGAAGGGGGAGTTACTGGTCTGGGTGGACAACACCCGCATGGCCGCGGCCCAGCAGTACAAGAAGGCCCACCCCGACCTGAAGATGCGCATCGTCACCATCCCGCCGGACGCGGGCTACGTCCCCACCAAGATCTCGCTCGCCAACCGGACCAAGAGCGGCTGGCCCGATGTCGTCTTCCTCACCAACCCGGCCGAGGTGGCGACGCTGAGCAGCGAGAAGTTCGGCTACGCGGCCCCGCTCGACGACCTCGTACCGGCGTCGGTCCGCGACGGGTTCGCCCCCGGAGCCCTGGACACCTGCACCTTCGACGGCAAGACGTACTGCCTGCGCAACGACATCGCCCCCACCGTGCTCTGGTACGACGCGACGCTGATGACGAAGTACGGCTACCAGGTCCCCAAGACCTGGGCGGAGTACCAGCAGACCGGGCTGAAGGCGGCCAAGGAGCACCCGGGCGTCATCGTCGGGGCGGTCAACGGCAAGTACGGCGCCGGTACCTACTTCGGCAGCAGCGGTTGCCCCACCCGCGACACGCTCAGCCTCACCAAGGTCCACATCGACCTCACGCAGCCGAACTGCACCCGAGTCGCCGATCTGCTCCAGCCCCTGGCCGAGAAGAAGGCCATCACCACCGTCGGGCCCATCGATCCCGCGTTCTCCAAGTTCGGCAAGGGCCACAAGATCCTCATGCTGCCGGGTCCCGCCTGGTTCGGCGACTTCATGTTCGCCCCCGCCTTCAAGGTGCCCGAGGGGCGGATCGCGGCCGCTCCCATGCCCACCTGGCCCGGCGAGTCGAAACCGTACGCCGGACAGGTCGGCGGCGGCGCCTTCCTCGTCTCCGCGCACGCCGGCGACCGGACCAAGGACGCGACGGACCTGGTGCGCTGGATGACCACCGACGTCGGCCTCCAGGCCAGGCAACCCACCTACCCCGCCTTCACGGCAGCCGCGAACAAGTGGGGCGAGGCGAAGTCGAAGGACCCGTACTACGCCTCCGACCCGATGCCCGCCCTCACCGCGGCGGCAGGCGCGCTGCGCGCGGGATTCGGCGCGGTCCGCTACGAAGCCGACTGGCAGACCAGCTTCAACGACACCCTGGGCAAGGCGGTCGACTCCGGCGGCAACCTGCGCACAGCGCTTGATGGTTGGCAGGACAAGCTGGAGGCCGCGGCCAGGACCAGCGGGTACACCGTCGGATGAAGACGCTGACGACCCCCCGTCCGCCCACGGTCAGGGCCGTGCCCCCGGCGCGGCCCCGCCGCGGCCGCCGCCCCGCCCGTGCCACCGCCGTCTGGATCCTCGTCGGCCCCTACGCCCTGTTCCTCGCGGTGTTCGGACTGGCACCCGCCGGATACGCCCTGTGGACCTCCTTCGTCCACGACGGCTCCTTCTCGGGCGCCCGCAACTGGACGGCCGTCCTCGACGACTACCGGCTCGGCGACGCGGCCACGCATGTGACGACGTATCTGCTGCTGTGGCTGCCGATCCTGCTGCTGACCGTCCTGTCGCTCGCCTTCACCCTGCACGCCCGCCCCGGCCGCACGAGCCGCGCCCTCCAGCTCGTCTACTACCTGCCCGGCGCGGTCACCGGTTCGGCCGCCGCCCTGCTGTGGCTGTTCATGATCAGCCCGGACAGCAGCCCTTTCTCACCTCTGCTCAAGCTGATGGACATCGAGAGCGCCACGGACGCGCTGTCCGGGGGCAGCCTGATCGCCCTGCTGACCGTCATGGGTGTCGCGGTGCACGCGGGGGGCTGGATCGTCGTCCTGTACGGCGCACTCAACGCCCTCCCCAAGGACGTACTGGAGGCCGCGCAGGTCGACGGCGCCTCGGCCTGGCGGACCATGTGGCACGTCAAGCTCCCGATGGTCCGCACGTACGTCGCCTTCGTGCTGATCTCCAGCTTCGCCTCCGGCAGCCAGGTCTTCGTCGAACCGACCGTGCTGACCACCGCTGCCCCCGGCCAGATCAGCCCGACCTGGTCCGTCAATCAGCTCGCCTACGTCTACGCCACCCAGGACGGCGACTTCGGCAAGGCCGCCGCGCTCTCGCTGGCCATGCTCGCGATCGGGCTGCTGGCCGCCTGGATCGTGATCACCCGCACCCGCATGTACGCAACGAACTCCACGGACTCCCGGTGAGTGAGGCGATGACCGTTCATGAGTGAGGCGATGACCGCTGTGTCGCGCGGCGCCCGCGCCCTGTACCTGCTCGGCGCGGCCGTCTTCTTCGGACTGCCCCTGCTGTGGCTGCTGCTCGCTCCCACGCGCACGGCCGACGACCTGACCACCGGCTCGCCGCTCGACTTCGGCTCGCTGGGCCAGGTCGGCGAGGCCTGGTCGCACCTGACGTCGTACAACGACGGCGAGATCACCCTGTGGATCGGCAACTCCGTCATCTACGCGGCGGCCAGCGTGGTCCTCGCCCTGCTGCTCTGTGTGCCCGCGGGCTATGTGCTCGCCAAACAGGAATTCGCAGGCCGCCGTGTGCTGCTCACCCTGTCGGTCGTGACGATGATCATGCCTCCGGCGGCGCTGGTCCTGCCGCTCTACCTGGAGATGTCGGCGCTCGGCCTCACCGGCACGGTCTGGTCGGTGATCCTTCCGCTGTCCTTCTACCCTTTCGGCGTCTACCTCGCCTTCCTGCACTTCCAGGCGAACCTGCCCGACAGCCTGCTGGACGCCGCACGCGTGGACGGGGCGAGCGAGCTGCGCCTTTTCTGGTCGGTCGCGCTGCCCCTGGCCCGCCCGGTGATCGCCTTGATCGCCTTCTTCGGCTTCGTCCGCTGCTGGACCGACTTCTTCCTGCCCTTCGTGATGCTCTCCGACGACCGTACCTTCACCCTCCAACTCGGCCTGATGTCCCTGCTGCAGTCCACGGGCGCGGTCAACAACTCCAGCGGCTTCGCCGACCTCGACATCCACCAGCCGGAGGCGGCACTGGCCGGACTCGTGGCGTGCGCGCCGCTGCTGATCGGTTTCGTCCTCGCCCAGCGCTTCCTGCGGACCGGGCTGCTGGCCGGGGCGGAGAAAGGCTGATGGATCCCCTGATCGAAGGAGACGCGTACACGGAACTCGCCGCGCAGGTACGGGATTTGGTGCGACCTCTCGTCCCGCACTTCAGCGTCGGCCGCGCTCGCGTACGGCTCGGCGTGAACACCGCCATCCACGACGACACCGCGGCCGAACTGGAGGCGTTCGCCCGGCCGTTGTGGGGCCTGGGCCCGCTCGCGGCAGGCGGGAACGCCGTACCGGACGGGGAGCTGTGGCTCCGGGGACTCGCGCACGGCAGCGACCCCGCGCACCCCGAGTACTGGGGCGAGCCGGACGACCGCGACCAGCGCATCGTGGAGATGGCCGCGATCGGATTCGCGCTGGCGCTGGCACCCGAGCAATGGTGGGACCCGCTGAGCGGCCGCGAGCGCGACCGGCTCGCCCGATGGTTGTGCAGTGCGCTGCCCCGCGAGACCCCCGACAACAACTGGCACTTCTTCCCCGTGCTGATCGGCCTCGGTCTTGACCGGGTCCAAGCGCCCTACGACCACTCGCTGATCACCGCACGCCTCGAACGCCTGCACTCGTTCCGGCTCGGCGACGGCTGGTACGCCGACGGCCCCACCGAACGACGCGACTACTACGTGCCCTGGGCGATGCACTTCTACGGGCTGCTGTACGACACGCTCACCGGCGGTGACCGCTTCAAGGAGCGGGCCGCACGCTTCGCAGGCGACTTCGTGCACTGGTTCGCGGACGACGGCGCCGCCGTCCCGTACGGGCGCAGCCTCACCTACCGCTGGGCCCAGGCCGCCTTCTGGGGCGCGCTGCCCTTCGCGGACGTCGACGTGCTGCCCTGGGGCGCCGTCAAGGGATATCTCCTGCGCCATCTGCGCTGGTGGCGCGACCGGCCGGTGACCGGACCGGACGGGCTGCTGTCCATCGGCTACGGCTATCCGCAGCCCGCCCTCGCCGAGCAGTACAACGCGCCGGGTTCGCCGTACTGGTCACTGAAGGCGTTCCTGCCCCTCTCGCTGCCCAGGGACCACGCGTTCTGGACGGCGGCCGAGGAGCCCCCGCCCGCGTCGCGCGCCGTCAGCGCCCAGCCGCACGCCGGAGCGGTGCTGATGCGCGCATCCGGCGACGTCACCCTGCTCGCCGGCCGCCAGCACCATCCCTGGGTGCGGCACGGGGCCGAGAAGTACGCCAAGTTCGCCTACTCGACCCGCTTCGGCTTCAGCCTCCCATGCGGCACGCTCGGCCTGGAACAGGGCGCCTATGACTCCATGCTGGCGCTGAGCGACGACGGGGGAGCCCACTACCGGGTGCGCGAGGAGCCCGCCGCCCCGCAGACCGCTGCCGACACGATCCGCAGCACCTGGCGACCCTGGCCCGACGTCGAGATCACCACCTGGCTTACGGCCGCCCCACCCTGGCACCTGCGCACCCACCGCATCCGCACCGGCCGTACGCTGCACACCGCCGAGGGCGCCTTCGCCGTCGACCGGGACGCCGGCACGCAACCCGAGACGGGGCCCGGCCACGCCAAGGTGTCGGCCCCGGCGGGACTCACCGGCCTACGAGACCTCGACGGCCTGCGCAAGGGCGAGGTCGTCGACTGCCTGCCCGGCACGAACGTCCTGGCCCGGCGCACCGCACTGCCCATGCTGACCGGGCACCTCCCGCCGGGCGAGCACTGGTTGCGCTGCGCGGTGCTGGGCGCGCCCGCGGGACCCGAGGCCGAGACGGCCTGGCGGCAACCCCCGACAGCCCCGACGCTTCCGGCGCCCTCGGCGCCTGCGGTACCCGGGGCGCTTTCCGTTTCCGCTCCCTTGACGTCTGCGGGGTCCGGGTTGCTGTGCGCACGCCCGGTGGCGTTCTCGACGTCTG
>NZ_KB911598.1:110856-180145 GCF_000383615.1 Streptomyces canus 299MFChir4.1
TCCGGGTTGCTGGGCGTACCCCCGGCAGCTCCGTCGACGTCTGCGGCACCCGGGGCACTTTCCCCACCCCCGACGGATCCCGCGACGCCTCCGACACCCCGGTCGCGCTCCGCCCCCCCCGGCGCCGTCGGCATCCCGGACGTCCTCGTCACCCCCGACGCCCTCGTCACCCCCGGCGGCTTCGAGGTCCCCGGCACCTCCAAGACCCCCAGCACCCCCGACGACTGGAGACGGGACATGAGACTCAGACACCTGTCTGCACTGGCCGCCGTGACCGCGCTGCTGACCTTCCCGGTCCAGGCGCAGGCGGCGCAGCCAGGCCACACGTACCACGTCGCCCCCCGGGGCAACGACCACGCACACGGCACGCAGGCGAGCCCGCTGCGTACGATCGGCGGCTGCCTCGAACGCGTACACCCCGGCGACACCTGCCTGATCCATCGTGGCACCTACCGCGAACAGCTCACTCCTCCCTCCGGCGACGAGGACGCCCCGATCACCATCGCGGCCTACGGCGACGGCCCGGTGACCGTCGACGGGACAGAGCGGGTGACCGGCTGGAAGGACGCCGGGGGCGGACTGATCGCCGCTGACACCGACCTGCCGCCCGACCCCGACTTCAACGCGGTGTTTCTGGACAACTCCCGCGCGGCGGAGGGCCGTTGGCCCAACTCGGGCACCGATCCGCTGAACACCACCTGGGCCGAGGCCGACTCCACCTCCACCGATCAGCACATCGACGACACCGACCTGCCCGACGCCGACTGGACCGGCGCCACCGTGCACCTGTGGGCCGGCTCCAACCCCTGGGCCCAGCAGACCGGCACGGTCACCGCCACCGCACCGGGTCAACTGGACTTCAAGGGCGGCAACTACCGCTGCCCTCCGCTGTGCATGGGCAACCAGACCTACCGCAATTACTACCTCGTCGGGTCGAAGGCAGCCCTCGACCAGCCGGGGGAGTGGTACTACGACGAGACCGCGCACCGGCTCTACCTGGTGCCCCCGAAGGGCGGCATCGCCGGACACACGGTGACCGCGAAGCACCGGTTGTGGGGGGTGGACCTGAGCCACAGCTCGTACGTCACCGTGCGCGGCCTGAACCTGCGGGGCACCTCCCTGCGAACGGGCGCTTCAAGCACGGGAGTTGTGGTCGACCGGCTGCATGCCACGTACATCTCCGAGTTCTCCACCCTGCCCATGCCGCCGGACAGTGATCTCGCGATCCCGCCGTTCGAGGGGCACATCGTCGCCTCCCGCATCCTCGACTCGGGCGTCCAGATCCTCGGCACCGGCAACACCCTCAAGAACAGCGAGATCAGCCAGTCGGCCGGAAACGGCGTCCTCGTCCGCGGCACCGGCAACACCGTCACCGACAACTACATCCACGACGTCGGCTGGATGGGCAGCTACACCCCCGGCATCGAGATCAACGGCAACGGCGACACGGTCACCCACAACACGATCCGGCGCACCGGGCGAGCGGCCATCGACACCGCCTGGCAGCTCAACGGCACCGAGTTCCACGACAACCGCATCGCCTACAACGACATCTCCGAAGCGATGCGCACCTCCCGCGACGGCTCCCCCTTCTACGTCTGTTGCAGCCTGAACGCCTCCGGCACCTCCATCGACCACAACACCGCGCACGACGCCGACGGCCAGAACGGCTACTACGTCGACAACTACTCCGGGCACTTCCGCCTGCACCACAACGTCGCCTGGAACACCGGCAGCCGGGGTGTCTACTTCAACGGCCACACCGGTCCCAGCATCGCCAACGAGGACCACAACTCCAGTTACGGCGTGGGCATCAACGTCGCCTCGTCCGCCCTCGGCGGGGCCACCGACGCGTCCGGCTCCTACCTCAGCAACATCATCGGACCGAAGCCGGTCACCGCGACACAGACCGGCAACCCACTGCCCGTCGTCCGCTCCAACCTGATCAGCGACAAGCCCGGCTACACGGACGCCGTCAACGGCGAACTGTGGCTGATACCCGGCTCACCCGCCATCGACGCGGGCGAAATGATCGACGGCATCACCACCGACGTCCAGGGCACGGCTCCCGACCAGGGCGCCTACGAGTACGGCGCGCCCATCTGGTCGACCGGCTGCGATCTGCCGGGCTGCCGACAGCGCGTGCGGCACGGCAACTGGACCGCCTCGGCGAGCGACGGCACCAACGCGTCCGCCGTCACCGATGGTGACATCAACACCCGCTGGACGGGCGCGGCTCCGCAAGCCGCGGGCCAGTACCTGACCGTCGACCTCGGTGAGAGCAAGACCTTCGGCCGGCTCTCCCTCGACGCGGGCCGCGACACAAGCGGCCAGCCGTACGGCTTCTCGGTCTCCGTCAGCCGCGACGGAACGCACTGGGGCGAACCGCTCGCCCGGGTCTCCGGTCGCTCCTTCACCCAGGACGCGGTGTTCCCCCGGCAGACCACCGCCCGCTACGTACGGATCACCCTCACCGCGAGTGGACCCGTGCCCTGGGTCGTCAACGACGTCCGGCTGTACGGCGACGCGCCCGACGCCGCCTCGACCCTCCAGGCCGAACAGGCGACCTCCGCACGAGGAGTACAGCGCGGCACGGCCGCCACCGGCGTCCTCGGCTCCGGCGACTGGGTGGGCTTCCGCAGGGCGAACCTCCACGGAAAGCACCTCACCGTGCGCCTCAACTCCACCTGCACCCAGGGCTGCTCGCTCCAACTGCGCCTGGACACGCCGGACGGTCCGGTGGCCGCGGTAGTGCCCGTCACGGGCACCGGCATCTGGCAGGAGCAGACCGTGACCCTCAAGCGCGAGGTCACCGGCACCCACGGCCTCTACCTCGTGGCGAAGGGCACAGGCCCGGTCTCCGCAGTCGACTGGCTGACCATCGGACCCTGACCACCGACCACCGGTCGGGCAGTGGGACACGGAACTCCGCTGCCCGGCCCCGCCGAATCCGAGTCCACAACCAGAAACCAGAATTGGGAGGCAGCCAGGTGACCGCGCCAACAGGGGACGGTATTTCTCGAAGAGGTGTGATCGGCAGGGCGGCAGCCGCGGTAGCCGCCGGCGGCTGGGCATCAGGTTCCGGCACCGCCTGGGCGGCGCCCCGGGAGTCCGCCGGGGCGGAGGGCGTACACGAACGCTTGGCCAGGGCCGCAGCTTTGCGCTGGCGGCGGATGCCCGGCGACTGGAAGGACGGCCCCTTCCTCGGCAACGGTCTCCTCGGAGTGCAGGTCTACCGAGGTGCGACGGCCAACTCCCTCAAGGTCATGGTCAGCCACAGTCAAGTGCAGGACCAGCGACCGCAGTGGCGCGCTCCGTACGGCTTCTCCCGGCTGCCCATAGGGCATTTCGACCTCACTCTCGCCGGTGAGGTGACCGGAGTCGACTGGACCCTGGACATCTGGGACGCGGAGCTGCGCGGCACCGTCACCACCACCCGGGGCAGTGTCCGCTTCTCGATGCTGGTGCACAACGCCCGTACCGCGCTGCTGATTTCCACCCGGCCCAGTGCCGGCGAGGAGACCGCGGCCTGGTCGTTCACGTGGCTGCCCGCCATTTCACCCCGTGAGAAGGACAAACCCGCGGACTACACGGGCAACCCCGACCCCCGCACCGGATCCGCCGGCACCACCCACTACGTCGAGCAGCCACTGATCGCGGGCGGCGGATGGACCACCGCCTGGCGTGAACGGCGCGTCGGCAGCGGCAGGTTGCTGGCCGCGCACATCGTCTACGGCTATCCCGAGGACCTGTCACGCACGACGGAGCGGGCCGTCGCCGACGTAGCGCGCACGCTCTCCGTGGACCCGGACGAGCTGGTGCGCGTCCACCGCACCTGGTGGCACCGCTTCTACCGGCGCAGCCTGGTCTCGGTACCGGACAAACGCATCCAGGACTTCTACTGGATCCAGCTCTACAAAGCCGCCTGCGCCACCCGGGCCGGCGGGCCCTCGATGTCCGAGTGGGGGCCGTGGTACCCGGAGACCGGCGGCAGCTGGAGCGCCGTCTGGTGGAACCTCAACGTACAGATCGCCACCTGGCTGATCCAGGGATCCGGTCACCCCGAACTCGACTCCGTCACCTCCACCTTCAAGAACTTCGAGAAGTACCTGCCGCTGTCCGTCCCGCCGGAGTACCAGGACGGCGACACCTACGCCCTCGCCCACCCCTCGGACTGGATGCTGCGCCCCGGAGCCAAGACGGTCGGCATCCCCGGCACGGCGACGAAGACCGACAACAACGGCAATCTCATCTGGGCCATGCACAACGTCTGGCTCAGCTACCGCCACTCCATGGACGTGTCGATCGTGCGTGACGTCCTCTACCCGATCCTCGTGAAGGCGGTGAACTTCTACGACCACTCCCTGTACGAGGGCAGCGACGGCAAGCTGCACCTGCCGCTCACCCGGTCGCCCGAGTGGGCGGACGCCACCGACTGCACCTACGACCTCTCCCTGATCCGCTGGGGCTGCGCCACCCTCCTCGACTGCCTGCGCGTTCTCCGTACGGACCATCCGCGCGCCGGGCGCTGGCGCGAGATCCTCCAGCGCCTGGTGGACTACCCGCGCGACGAGACCGGCGTCATGATCGGCGCCGGGAAGCCGCTCACCGAGTCCCACCGGCACTTCTCGCACATGCTGTGGCTCTTCCCCCTGCACGAGCTGGACTGGGACCGGCCGTCCGACCGGGACACGATGCGGACGACCTTCGACCACTGGGTCAAGGACCGGAGCCTGTGGGCCGGTTACAGCTACGCCGCCGCCTCCTCGATGGCCTCGCTGATGCAACGCCCTGAAGAGGCCCTCGACTTCCTCACCTTCTTCACCGACGGCAACGTCATCAAGAACGCGTGGATGACCGCGAACACCATGTACGTGGAAGGCGGGAACCTGGCCGTCGAGAGCCCGCTGACAGCGGCCCAGTCCGTACTCGACATGGTCGTGCAGAGCCACGGCGGCGTCGTACGGATCCTCCCCTCGGTGTCACGGCGCTGGACCGACGTGTCGGTCCAGGCCCTGCGTACCCAGGGCGCGTTCCTCGTCGACGCCGACCGATCAGGTGGCCGTACCCGATGGGTGCGCGTCCACAGCGAGGCCGGGGCACCGCTCGTTCTGGACCACGGCATCGACGGTGCCATCGACGTACGGGACGAACGCGGGCGGCGGCTGCGGTACCGGGAGACGGGGCCCGGTCGCATCGAGATCCCGCTCGACCGGCACGAAACGGCCGTCGTCCTGCCGCGCGGCACTCGCCCGGACCCGCGTCCGCGGGATGTGCCGGCCGCCGGTGGCGCAAAGCCCTGGGGGCTGCCGGACTGATCCGTGGGACCTCAGACGATGACCGACGTGATCAACCGCTCCACTCCGCTCACTACTTCGGAAAGGGACACGCCATGAACAGGAGATCCGTGTTACGGACCGGTGCCGGTCTGCTGGCCGGCAGCGCCGCGCTCGCCCTGCCGTCCGCCGCGCTTGCCGCCACGGCACCCGCCGTGCCGGACGCTGCCCCCACCGACGGCTGGACCAGGACCTCGTTCACCTACAGCTGGCAGAAGCCCTGGAACCTCGACCTCAGCGACCGGCACAGCTACAGCGGCGGCGTCGACCGCATGTGGGTGTACGCCACCGACCAGCCGTTCGAGGAGGGCAGCTCCACAGACCCGCGCACCGAGATGCGCTGGAAGGTCGACTACACCACGGGCGACCGTATGTGGGACGCCGACGTCTACCTCCCGTCCGGCACCGACGGTGCCTCCTTCGTCCAGATCCTGCGGAGCGTCCACCCCTCGGGCACTCCCGCCACCGACATCATGCTCAACATCCACAAGGCCAACGGCGGCACCGTACGCCGCTACGACGGCACAGTGCTCAAGACAGGGGCGTACGACACCTGGTTCAACGTGAAGATCGCCCACCACGCGACGACCGGGACCGGCACCGTCAAGGTCTACTTCGACGACTCCCTCGTCCTGACCGTCGACGACCGGGGCCCCGCCACCCGCTACTTCAAGAACGGCGTGTACAACCACGGTTCCGGCCGCGCGGAGGCCCGCTTCCGCAACATCCGCTACTGGACACGGTGACCCGTCAGCCGGTGTCATGAGTGCGGCGGGGTCGGGGTGGACGTCATGGCTGGTTGCCGCAGCAGTTGTTCGACGAGGCGTTCCTTTGCCAGGGCCAGGTGGCGCCGGTACGTGCCGTAGGGCACCCCCAGGCGTCGGGCGGCGGCCTTGTGGGTGCGGGGAGCCGTGATGTAGGTGGCGGTGAGAGCCTCGTGGGCCTTGACGCCCGCGGGGTCGATCTGCAGTGCGTCCAAGGCTGCGATGATGGCGCCGCGCAGGTCAACGGCCGGGTCGGGTGAGCCCGGCGGCACGAGATGGGAGTGCAGCAGGACACTGGTCGCGAATGCGCGGGGGGTGTGCCAGGTGCGCAGCGCATCGAGCACACCCTCCGCGAACGCGGCGCGCGCCGACTGGTCGCCCGAGCCACTCGTGGCGGCAGTCGCGGGCCATAAAGCCACGGGCGTGCCCGCCGCGCGCGCCCGGTGCCGCACCCACTGTTCCACCGGCTGCCGTCGCCAGTCCCGGCCGAAGACGTGCTGTCGCCGCCCGCCGACATCCACCGCCGCGACCTCCGGCATGCCGGCCTCGGCGAGGTAGCGCCCCCAGCGGTCGGCGTCTTCGAAGACGGTGAAGGTCACCGCGCGTCCGTGGATTCTCATCTCCTCGCCGATGGCGCGACGGCTGATGAGCTCTATCAGGGGCGAGGGTCGCTGGTGTCCGCCGGATTGCACCGCGAAGCGGCGGATGCCGAGGTGTTCGCCCGGTCGCAGGGGAGCGGCCGCCTCTACGAAATCCCAGACTGCTGCGATCACCGGGTCCTCGGCGCGGTCCTCGGGCAGTGGCGAGTCCAGCCGCAGAATGGCCATGAATGACACGGGTGCGGAGGAGCCCGCACGGCGGAGGACGCGAAAGGCCTCCGGCTGCCGGCGCACCCAGTGCGCGACCGCTGCCGCCGATGCCGGTCCCTCCGCTTCCTCGGCCATGCGCAGCACGCCGGGCACGTCTTCGGCCCGGAGCGGAGTGTCTTCGATGTGGGGGTGTGTCCGGTAGTTGTACAGATCATCCGGTCCCCCCTGGTTGCGGAAGAGGAACATCCACTCCGCGACCCGCAGCAGCGCGTCGTCCTCGGCAGCGCCGCGTACGGCCTGCAGGCCCGCGAGCGAGATGCGGACCCGGACGTCGTCGTAGCGCTCGGGATCCCGCCAGCGCAGGTCGGCCGCGAGGGTCGACCGCACCGCGTCGTGCGGATGCAGCCCTTCGGGAGTGGCCTCGATGTAGGGGAGTTGACGCAGCCAGGAGAACACCGTGTCGGTGTCCTCGTCACCCAGCACCGCGCGCAACAGGGGCTCGCGAGTGACGTAGGCCTGCGCGACGACCTCCAGGGCGCGCCGGTGGGCGACGCTGGGCAGGTCGCCCACGAGCCGCTCGACCAGGGTCGTCAGCACGTCGCCGGTCGGCTCCCACGGCGCGCCGGGTGCGGCCGGGGGCACGGAGGCGGCCAGGGAGAGGGCGAGCGGGCTGCCTCCGGCGAAGGCGACGAAGGCGTCGCGCTGCTCGGCGGGGACTCCCCGTGTGGCGAGCAGGGCGTGGGACTGGGCGGCGTCCAGCGGCCGCACGGCCAGTGCGGTGAACAGCCGCGCCCATCCAGGGTCCAGCGACCATTCGGCGTCGGGCGCGACTCTGCTGGCCACAACGACGATCGCATGGTCGGCGAGCCGCAGCAGGAAGGTCTCGCGCAGCCACGCCTCGAGGGGCTGACACTGCTCGAAGGTGTCGATGAGCAGCACTGTGCCGGGCTCGGCGCACGCGGGGGCGGCGGCCTCCTCGAGTCGGCGCGGATCGGCGTCGAGGAACCGTCCGTCCACGTGCACCACGCGGCGGCCGGTGAGCTCGGCCTGCCGGGCGGCGTAGCGCACCAGAGAGGACTTGCCGATGCCGCCGGGACCGTGAATGTACGCGACGAGCGGAGCGTCCGCCGCATCCGACAGCATCCGGTCGAGCACCGCCTGTTCCGGCTCCCTGCCCACCAGCGCACCGGCTCGAGCCTCCGCCAGCCGGCCCGCCAGGCCCACCGCTCCCAATCCAAGCTCCTCTCAGCAGACCCATTTTCATGCCCATTTTCATGGAAACAGCATGGCGGGACACGCACTACGGAGCCCGGCTGCTTCGGTAGGCCGAGGCCAACTCGGGGGTGCGGTGGCGACGTTCAGCGAGCTCGTGCTCCGCGGTGCGTCGGCGCCGCGTCCTTGCCCGCGACGACATCCCAGATGCGCAGGAAGAACTCGTGCCGACCGGGGGGCACCTGCGCAGCATGCGGGCCGGCGCACCCGAGGCTTGCCGTAGTTGCGCGGCACGTTGGCCGGGATCGTGATCGTGGACCCCGCTTCCACGGTCGTCCTACGCTCCACCTCTGCGGCGGCGAGACGCGGCCGAGCGAGGCGGCGTCGAGCGCATGTGGTCGCGCACCGGCGTCAGCAGGCCGGCGAGAGCCTTGACGTCGTCGCGCGAAAGCGGCTCGAACAGGAGGCCGCTGACCACCTCGATGTGACCCGGCAGCACCTTCGCAAGCAGCTCGCGCCCTGCATCGGTGATGGTGACGGTGATGCTCCGCTCGTCGTCCGGCGAGGGGGCGCGGACGACCAGGCCCTCCTTCTCCAGCAGACCTACCTGATACGTCAGGCCGCTGCGGCTGTAGACGACGCCGTCGGCCAGGTCGGTCATGCGGTGGCTGCCCGTCGGCGAGTCCCCGAGGCGCGCCAGCAGTTGGAACTGCACATAGCTGAGACCACCGGTCTCGCGCAGCTGCTGCTCGACCGCATGCCGGAGCAGGCTGGTCACCTCGACGAGGTCGAAGTAGGCGCCGAGCTGCACGGGGTCGAGCGACGGCGGTGAGTCAGGCATGACCGGAGTCTACTGCTTCGAATTCGAAGAGTGTGGAGTGCCGCCGTCCCAGCCACCACCTGGCGATGACGCGAGGGTCTCATTGGCAGGCCCGAGGACGTGACCCTGGTGAGCGCACGGTGTGGGCAGTGCTGGGCCCGACTGAGCACCGTAGAACATGGCGATCGGGCAGTGGTGCCGCGCAGGGTTGCGGAAAGGAGGACGGCGCCGCCGCCCACGGATCCCGAGGACCGGCCATGAGCATCCCCCACCTCGCCCAACGTGAGGACCAGCAGCAGCTCGAGTGGATCGGCGGGAGCGTCTTCAGCGTGCTGCTCGACGCCGAGGCGACCGGCGGGCAGCTGACCGTCGGCCGCTTCGACGTCAGCAAGGGTGAGGCGCCGCCGTTCCATGTGCACAACAAGGAGGACGAGGTCTTCCTGCTCCTGTCCGGTTCGGCGCTGGTGTGGGCCGGCGACGAGGAGCACGAGTTGCGGGAGGGCGGCATTGTCTTCCTGCCCCGGCGCATCCCGCACGGCTACCGCATCACCTCCGAGAAGGCAGATCTACTGCTCATCTCGACCCCTGGAGGGCTGGAGAAGATGTTCCGCCACGCGGGCCGTGACCTTCGTGAACCACGCCCGGAGGGCTTCGAGATCACCCCGCAGCTGCTCGCCGAAGCCGCGGAACTGTCCGGCAACGTCGTCCTCGGCCCTCCCCGGTGACGGCACCGCAGCCCGGCCACGGGGATGAAGCCATGAAACCGATGCCGGGATGAGCACCACCGCGTGAAGCTCCGTGTCCTTGGCCGTCTTGAGCGCCGGAGGGGGCTGCCCGCGTCCGACGCGCCTGCTCGCGGACTGGGTCGCGGAGGCTGTGTGCCGGTCACTGGCGGCCGGTGGTGTGCGCGCCGAGGTGGAGGTGCTGGAGTCGCACCGGCTGCGGACGACCTTGCCCGGCGTTCAGCCCACGGCCGCGCCGGCCTCGATCTGAGGGTGGCGATCGCGCTGAGGGAGGCGATCGCGGCGGTCCTGGCGGCCGACGGGCTTGTGGTGGCGATCGCGGTACTCACCGCGTCCCCGAGCGAGGTGTTCGACTCGTTCTCCGCCGGTCTCGGTGACGGAGTCCTCTCCGGCATGCCGGTGCTGCCGGCCCTCAAAAGTGGCTCCCGCCGGCAGCCACCCGACCTGGCGCAGGTGATACGCGCGCGCCTGACCGACGTGCACGCCGACCCGTGCCCATCGTCGTCGTCGCGGGCCCCGCCGGCTGGCGCGCCACAGCTCAGAGCGGCGCGGCGCGGCTGCGCGCCTGCATCGGCTAGCCGCCGCCGAGCTCACCGCTGCGATGCGCTCGCGCCGGTAGGGACTGAAACCACTTGCTTCGAATTCGAAGCAGATGTACCGTCATCAACAGTTGCTTCGAATTCGAAGCAAAGTCGATCGCAGTGAAGGTGAGAACCGAAATGAAGGCAGTACGTTTCCACGAGTACGGCGACCCCGACGTCCTGCGCTACGAGGATGTGGAGCAGCCCGTGCCCGGAGTCGGTGAGGTCCGGATCCGGGTCGCCGCGACCTCGTTCAACTCCGTCGACGGCAACATCCGCGGCGGCTTCATGCGCGGCCCCATCCCGGTGGAACTGCCCCACACCCCCGGCCTCGACGTCGCCGGTACGGTCGACGCGCTGGGTGAGGGCGTCGACGGCATCGCGGTCGGCGACGACGTCATCGGTTTTCTGCCGATGGACGGCAACGGAGCCGCGGCGGAGTACGTCCTCGCACCGGCCGACGTCCTGACCCCGGCGCCCAAGAGCGTCCCCCTGGCCGACGCCGCCGCGCTGCCGCTGGTGGGCCTGACCGCGTATCAGGCGCTGTTCGACCACGGCAAGCTGACGGCAGGGCAACGCGTGCTCATCAACGGGGCCGGCGGCGCGGTCGGCGGTTACGCCGTGCAGCTGGCCAAGAACGCCGGTGCTCACGTCATCGCCACGGCCGGCCCGCGCAGCAGCGAGGCGGTCAAGTCCGCCGGCGCCGACGAGGTCATAGACCACACCACCACCGGCGTGACCGCGGCGGTGACCGAGCCGGTCGACGTCGTGCTCAACCTCGCACCGGTCGACCCTGCCGAACTGGCCGCGCTGGTCATGCCGGTCCGCCCGGGCGGCGTCCTGGTCAACACGACGGTGTGGATGCCCGCCCCCTCCGACGAGGACCGCGGTGTGCGCGGCATCGACCTGTTCGTCCGCAGCGACGCCGAACAACTCGCGAAGCTGGTGGCCCTGATCGACCGCGGCGAGCTGCACGTCGCCATCGCCGAACGGCTGCCGCTGGCCGAACTGCCGCGGCTGCACGCCCGCGCAGCCGAAGGCGCGGTACACGGCAAGGTCATAGTCGTCCCGACCGCCGCCTGACATCGATCCCCCGCCGAAAGGAAGGGGCATGGCAATCCGCTTGGGCCCCGAAATCGCCGTGGCACCGGTCCCTATGGCCGGCGCGATGGCGGACGCCACACCACCGGCCGTAGGTGATATCGCAGCGCGCCGCGCCATGAGGGAGCCGATCATCGGCGCGCGGGGACGGCCCAGCCCATCCCGGGCCGACGTGAAAACGAGCGAGCACCACGCGACCGTCGGCGACGGCGCCCGAATCAAGATCGCGATGGTGCCGAGCACCCACTGCTGTGGACCCGCATCGACCACGGGGATGTGCGGAAGTTCTCGTGAGACCAGGGCTTCGCCGGCCGTCTGGTCGGCTGGACCTGCCTGATCCTCGGGCGCGAGCCCGAGATCGTCCGCAGACACCCTGGCCGGTGCCCCTTCCAGGCGCAGCCGAAGAGGTGGACGATGGAGCACCCGCTGTCGTGGATCACTGCCCACCGGCGCCTGGTTCGCGACCACGGGAGCAGGCCGGCTCACTCGGAGACCATGATCTGTCGGGCGATGATCGGGGTCGTGGTCCGCCGCCTGACGCGGGGCGGGGCTGCCACTCGGCCTGGTCCCAAATCGCTTACCCGGATGCGGTGACGTGCCAGAACGCCAGTACCGTGCTGCTGTGACCAGCGACAAGGCCGACCGCCGCGGGCTGTGGGACGCCGCTGCGGTCCGTGCCCGGGTCGCCGCCATGGCCCAAGAAGACCCTGCGCGTAAGCGTTTCGGCTCCTCACACCATGGATATCTGCTTCGGCCTCCTCTGGCAGAGGACACCATCTGGCTGTTCGAGCAGCAGCAGGGTGCCCGACTCCCCGCTTCCTACCGCGGCTTCCTCAAGGACGTCTCCGACGGAGGAGCGGGACCGGACTACGGGCTCCTGGGCCTTGCAGAGGAGGTGGACGACGAAGAGGCTCTGCACGACCTTCGAGAAGAGGGTCGACGCGTGGGCTTCCTGTCCACGCCGTTTGCGCACACTGACGGGTGGCCGGGGCCGGGCAGGGACGGCGATGCCGGCTACTCGGTCGGAGGGAGCCTGGTCATCGGGGAATGTGGTTGCGGCGCGTTCCACCGGCTGGTCGTCACGGGGAGGAACGCCGGCCAGGTCTGGCTCGACGATCCTGACTGGGGCGGCCTGACACCGGGGCCCGACTTCCGAGACTGGTACCTGGCATGGCTGGGCACGACCTGACTGGTGCGGCCCGAGCCCGTCCCGGTTCATAGCGCCGGACGTCGACGGCGGTCGTCGCACCGAGTGCCGCCCGGAAGCAGGGATGGACCTGGAACTCCGTCGCGCAGTCGGCCAGGAAGACGGCACCGAAGAGGACCCCAAAGAAGACGGCGACACACCGATCACGCAGGGCCGGGTTGCGCCTCGTCGGCTGCTCGCCAGGCCCCTGGTACGACGGCGCACCAGGACGCTGGCGATCAGCGCGGCCACCCGGCCCTTACCCTGCCGTGCAGAAGGAGTTGTACGAGATCATCGTGCGAGACCGTACGGAAGCCTCGTCCGCAAGGTGACACCCAGCTTGATATCGCCGAGCGGCGCGCCGTCACACCTTGATCACCAAAGGCGTCACGCATCCCGGGCTCCGCGCCACCTCACCGACAGGCGAGCGGTCGGCGGGCCGTGTCCACGGCCGCGTCCCGCTCGCACTGCAGGCACTCACGCGCGTCAAAGGGCGGCGGTCGTCCCCTCGCCGGAGGCGCTGCCCGCGAGCCACTGGTCCCATCCCAGGTTGAAGTCGGCGTAGCCGTTGTCCGCCGGGGCCTTGCCGCGGGGTGAGCCGGTGATGGTGATGGGGTCGCCCTGCTTGACCTGGCCGTAGAACCACTTGGCGTCCGACAGGGACAGGTGGACGCAGCCGTGCGAGCCGCGGGCGCTGCCGCTGCCCGGGTTCGGGTCGCCGGTCGAGTAGTGGACGTACGTGCCGGACTGGGTGAGGTGGATGTCCCAGGGCAGTGTCAGGTCGTAGAAATTGGGACTGCTCTTGTCGCAGCTGATTCCGACGCTGCAGGAGGTCATGTGGACCTTCTCCTGCTTGTCGATGACCGCCATCGTGCCGTCCCACGTCGGATACTCGGCGCTGCCCGCGTTGATCGACAGGGTGCGTACCGGCGCGCCGTTGCGGGTCACCTTCATGGTGTGGCCGGTCACCGAGACGTCCGCGCGCACGTCGTCACCGATCTTGAAGGTGTGCGTGTAGTTGTGTACGCCGTAGCGTCCGTTGCCATTGCTGACGCCCGTCATGTCGGCATCGATCTTCACCGTCGTACCGGAGGGCCAATACGTCTTCGGGCGCCAGTCGGCGCGCTTGTCGCCCATCCAGTGCCAGGCGCCGGCCACCGATTGTGAGGCACTCACCTTCATGTGCTTTTCCACTGTGGCCCGCGCCTTGGCCGCCACAGGGTTCGTGAAGATCACCGAGATCGGCATGGCCACGCCGACCGTGGTTCCCGTCTGCGGGGTAATCGTCTCGAGGAGCATAGGCGGACCCGCCGGTTTCGTCGGTGACGGAGAGGCGCTCGCACTCGGCTTCGCCGACGCCTTCGCGTCCCCGCTCGCCTTGTCGCTGCCGCCCCCGCCGCAGGCGCTCGCGCCCATCAGTGTCACACCCGTGACGAATGCGATCCATATGCTGCTCTTGCGCCGTCCCACGAACTGCCCCGGTCTGCTCGCTCTTCGGCCCTGACGGGCCCATCTCCCTGTCAGACAGCGAGGGCGTGGGCCGTAGTTGCACGCGTCGCGTAAAACATGTCCCAAGGTTCGGCGCTGGTCCGGGCCGTCCTGCCGTCGCAGACGTCCTTGGCTCCCTTGTCGTCACGGGCCGAGAGTGGACGCATGACACCAACGTTCATCACAGTGAGGGCACCACGAAAAGGGGGCTCTCCGATGAGCGATGGCATGATCTCCAGCGGTTGGGACGTTCTGGACGCTTCCCACGACGCACTACGCACGGCGGTTGGCGCCGTCCCCGCCGACGGCTGGCGCCTGCCGACACCCTGCGAGGACTGGACCGTCGCCCAGGTCTTCCAGCACGCCGTCGGCGACCAGATCGGCTTCGCCGCCGCCCTGACCGGCGAACCCGGCCCCGACTTCAACCCGTTCGCCCCGACGGGCGAGATGGAGGGAGTGGACCCGGCGGGGTTCCTGGAGGACGCCCTGGCACGCGCGGCGACGGCATGGGCGGGGGTCGACCGGGGCGTCGCCGAGGTGCCCACCCCGGTGCCGCCGCACAAGATGTCCCCTTGGTCCGGCTCGGCAGCGTGCGGGCTGGACGCAGCGGTCCACGGCTGGGACATCGCCCAGGCGACGGGCCGGCCGTCGCCGCTCACGCCCGAGTTGGCCCGCCCCCTTCTCGAGGTCGCCAGGGAGATCGTCGAGCCGCTGCGCCCATACGGCGCGTACGCCGCCGCCCTGGCCCCCGAGCAGGGCGACGACGACGTGGCGGTCCTCCTGCGTTACCTCGGCCGCGACCCTCGCTGGAGCGCCTCGTAGCGGGCGCTGATCGGGCCGTTGCCGTGATCCTGTTCGTGTTCCGCACCGGTGCCCAGGGGGAGCACCTGCCGCAGGCGCTCGGCTTCGGCTCGGGCGTGACGTGCGGGAGTCCTGGCCGCGTGGAACGAGGCCGACGTGTGGCCGCTGGCGATGATCGATCCTCCCTGGGCGGGCGGCCCGAGGCGGCCCGAGGGGGCCCGAGGGGGCCCCAAAGCGGGCCCAGCCTGGTCGGCCGTGCAGGGATGGGCGGCAGGCACCACGTCATCACCGACGCCCAGAGCATCCCGCCCGCCGGATAGCTGACCGGCGGCCACCGCGACGGCGTCACGCGGTTGCCGCCGCTACAAGGTTTGGCCGGTGGCCGGGTGGTGGGCCGGTCCTGGTGCCGGCCCGGCGCGCTCCTCGCCGAACGCGACCAGTCCCACCCCTCCGGCCTGGGCATCTTCCGGTACGTCGTCGAAAGAACGAACGCCTGACTGCACGGCTTCCGCCGCCTGCGCATCCGCTGGGACCGACGCGACGACCTCCACAAAGCCTTCCACGCCCTTGCCACCTGTCTCCAAGGTGACCGGCGGCCTGCCCTGGTTCAGGGGTGGGACGGGGTTCCGAGGAACCGGTGGAGGGAGGTCGTCATGCTGGTGACGAATGTGTCGCGGGTCGGGTCGTCGAGGCGGTCCAGGGAGAGGTAGGGGTTGAGGTCTTCCAGCTCGACAAGGAGCAGGTCACCGTCCTGGGTGCGGCAGGCGTCCACGCGCTGGATGCCGTGGTCAAGGGTGTTCCAGTCAATGAAGCGGCGGGCGAAATCGAGGTCGGCTTCGGTGGGCCGGTAGGGCTCGAGGACCCAGCGCCGTTCGGGGTCGGGGGCGTGAAGGGCGTACTGGAAGGCATCGTCGACGTAGTAGAACGACACCTCGTAGCGAAAATCGATGCGGGGCTGAACCAGGATGTCGCCGTGGACGAGGCCGGCCAGCTGTTCCTGAGGCACGAAGCTGAGGCCGATGGAGTCCGCCCCTGCCTTCGGCTTCACCACGTACTGGTCGCTCTCGGGCAGGCGGCCGAGGTCCTGGGGCCGGTCGATGGTGGGGATGACGGGGTATCCGGCTGCGGTCAGGTCCAGCAGGTATTGCTTGCCTGCCATGTCGGCCCGGCCGGACAGCGGGTTGTAGACCCGGGTGCCGCGCGCCGCGGCCCGGTCCCGGAAGGCGTCGTATTCCTTCTGGTAGTGCAGCACGGGGCCGCTGTTGCGGACCACGACCGTGTCAAAGGAGTCCATCAGAGCCGAGGCGTCCAGCGGATGGCACAAAGCGACGTCGAAGTCGTTCCGCAGCCGAGACGACAGGAAGATGTCCTCGTCGCAGTAACGCCGCCCCCGGGCCTCGTAGGCGAGGTCGGTCACGAACAAAACGCTGGGGCGGCCGGGCACGGGCCATCTCCTGGGTCGGTGGCCACCAATCTACTCAGACCACCGAACTCCCAGCACCGGGCCGGTCCCGCCCGTGCGACCAGTCAAGGACTCGCAGTAGTTGCACGGCGCACTTGGTATCGGCCGGCGTGGGCGGCTAACTGGCCCTAACAAAGCCTCTGGACGTGGCGGTGGGTGATCAGGCAGACGGCGATGCCAAAGAAGGCCTCGTGGATGTCGTGGCGTCGTTCCCAGCGAATGCGCAGGCGGCGGAAGCCGTGCAGCCAGGAGATCGTCCGCTCGACGACCCAGCGGAATGTGCCCAGGCCGGTGCCGTGCGGCTGGCCTCGCTCGGCGATCGCGGGCCGGATGCCGCGTTGCCGCAGGAGCCGGCGGTACTTGTCGTGGTCGTGGTCGTGGCCGCGGTCGGCGCAGAGTATGTCGGGCCGTCTGCGCGGCCGTCCGACGACTCCGGCCCTTGCCGGGATCTTGTCCAGCAGCGGCAGCAGTTGGGTGACCAAGCCTTGCCGACTGACCACTTCCATGCGTTCACCGGCATTGCCTGCTCCCGGCGGCGGCAGCCGCCCCGAGATTCGGGGCGGCGACCTTCATGTCCTGCGGTCTGGGCACCCGGCCGGCAGACAAGTCATGCGTACGGGTCGAAGGGGATGCCGCCCGGCTTGGCCTTGTTGAGCGTGTCGTTGAACTTGGAGTCCTGGAGCGGGAGGTTGGCGTTGCCCCAGTCGGAGCCGTTCAGGACGGTGCGCAGGTCGGGTGCGAGGCTGTCCCAGGTGAGCAGGTTCTCCTGGTGCCAGGCGCCGGTGTCGTTCTCCGCCGACTCGCCCCACTTGGCGAAGCGGAAGGCGTGGGTGCTGGCACCGTCCTTGTGGTAGACGGCCATGACGCGCCGACCGCTCATCGGAACGTCGGCAATCGGGTGGGTGCTGAAGCCGCCGTGCCGGGAGGCGGACAGGTATGACGGTGTGTCCGCCCCTTGCTCGACCCACACGACCATGCACTCCCAGTCGTGCCTGTGACCGATGCCCGGAGACGCCTCGTCCTTCTCGAAGTAGCTGGCGTAGATGATTCCGCACCAGCCGTTGTTGCACTTGGCTCGCGAGTAGGTGTTGGCGTGGCCGAGGTGGTCACCGCGGCACTGTCCGGTGATGGGGCCGGTCGGCTTCAGGCCGCCGTTGAGGGTCCCGCTCGCGTCGATGGCGGCGGCCGGGTAGCAGGAGTCCGTGTCGTAGTCGTACACGGGCTCGAAGTACTTCTGGAATGCGGTGGCGTTCTCGGGCAGGTTCTGCAGCACGCCCGCGGAGGCGCTGCCCGTCAGCGTGGCAGCGAGAGCCGCGCCGCTGCCCGTGACGGCGACGGCTCTGGCGAGCCGGATCGTTCTGCTGGTGGTTCGAGGCATGGGGTCTCCGTGGCGATGTGACGATCGCGGACATGACATCCGGCGTGTGCAGACAGAGACTGGCAAGCCGAGAGGCTGCTGGAAGGGCTTTCCGCCGAACTCAGGGCGGCATTTTTCCGAACTGATCGACGCTCGCCTGTGGTTCGGTGGGCGCGGACGGTCGGTCGGCTCGCCCGCATGCGAAGTCACACGCGCCCTTGGCGTGCCGGCCGACGAGGAGGCCCTCGTCGGCGCCCCAGGTCCGGCGTCTTGCAGCGAGTTGATGCCACCCGGGCCGACGCCGAAGGGAACGATTCGCGCGGCCCCGTGCGCTGGTGGCCGCCCACCGGAGTGTGATCGAACTGTCGGCTCGGCGGCTGTGCTGCGACAACTCAGGCTGCACCAGGGAGAACCGCTGCGGGCCTGATGGAGGTGACTGCCCCCGGGGTGGGTGGAGTCGAGGTGCTTGGTTCGTACGCTACCGGTGAGGGTGCGGAGTTCGTACTCGACCGGCTTGAGCATGCCCGGCGCGGGCGTCCTTGCGTCGATGTGCAGTGGCTCAGGACTGCGCAGCGAGCTCGAAGGCCTGCGCGGCCGAACCGTCGCAGGTCCGCTGAGTGAGCTGGACACTGTTCGTCGCCGGTGCGGCGGCTGTCAGACACTTGCCGCTGTGCCGGGCGACGAAGTGATAGCGCCCGCTTGTCTCACGCACCGGCTGCCATTGCTGATTCGTGCCGCCGGAGTAGGCCCACAGCTGCAACGGCGCGTTGTCCGCCGTCGAGTGGTCGGTCACATCGATCACCTGAGCGGGGTTGCCGCGGGCGGTGATCTGCGTGTACCCGCTGTCGGTGCTCCGGAACCGGTACTGCTGCGCTGTCGTGCCGTTGCAGGCGTACTGCTGGATGGCCGTCCCGTTGGCGGTGGCTGCCGAACGGGCGTCCACGCACGTGCCGTTGCCGCCGTTCTGCACCGTGTACCAGGCGGTCTCCGAGATCTCGTCGCCGGTCGGTGGGGTCGTGGTGCCGCCCCCGCCCAGCCACTTGAGCCCGTCCAGCAGGAACCGGTTCTGGCTCGCGCTGGCGAACGTGGACGAGAGCCGGGTGTTGGTCGTGTAGTTCATCGCGTTGTGGCCGAAGTTCGCGTACAGCATCCTGTACTTCGTGTTGGTCCACAGGATCGGGTAATAGCCGCTGTACCAGGACTGGTTGGGGTCGGTGCCGACCGGGAAGCTGCTGGGGTCGATCGATGCCAGGATCTTGATGTCCGGGTTCTGCCGCAGATCCTTGGACCAGTTGTACCACTCGCTGACCGACGAGGTGAACGTGGTCGGCAGGTTCACGGTGGCCGGGTTCGTGTGGTCCTCCACCTTCAGGGTCACCCCCGTCGGCCCCCAGGTGTTGGACGCGAAGTTGCCCGAGCCCAGGAAGGTGTTGTGGTACCAGGACCAGCTTGCCGCGTCGGTCGTGAACGCCGAGACATGGAAGCCCATGAAGCCGCCCCCACCCCTCATGTACGCCTCGAAACCCGAGCGTTGGGCGGATGTCTGCGGCAGATCATCCAGGAACAGGACGACTTGATAGGCGTTGACCCCGCCGTTGGCGAGCAGGTCCCAGTTGGTACTGGCCGTGTAGGTGAATCCGTTGGCGGCCGCCTGCTGCGGGAACCAGACGTTCGCCTCCTTGTCGAAGTCGATGTGCGCCGCGTCATAGGTGCCGCTGTAAAGGGCGAGGACCTTGAACGGGGTCGCGGCGGTGCTCGCCTGTGCGACGGGTGGTACGGCCGCGAGGCCCAGCAGCGTGGCCAGCAGGAGCAGGACCCGCAGGAGCGCTCGGGTGGAGCGGGATCGCACGGTTCTCATCTTCTGGTCGATCCTTTCCGTGTGGTCTAAGGGCAGTTGCTCAGGGGGAGGCGGCTGCCGTGGTTGGACGGCTCGCCGATGTCCGGTTGCTGTTGACCTGGTGGCAGCCGCCGCCATGGGCGCTTCCGGCAGGGGAGGGCGGCTGGTCGGTCCGCACGGTCGAAGCAGGGATGCGCCCGTGGTGGGGGAGTCGGGGTTCGGGTGCGGAGTGCGTACGTCAGCCGGTGTACCGGGCGAAGATGCTGGTGAACTGCCAGTTGCTCTGACTCACGCCCGAGCAGGTGTCGTCGCTCGGGTAGGCACCCGGGCAGGGGCGGTCACGGTTCGCGGACCAGAACGTCAACCGTGCCAGGTGATGGGCCTGCGCGTAGCTGAGGATGGTCTGGAAGTCGGCGGGGGTGACGGTCTCGTTGTCGTCGGTGATGCCGTTCATCGACGAGATGCCCATGGCGCGGTAGGCCGCGTCGTCGCTGTAGCCGTACGCGTTCTTCAGCGCGGTCTTCAGCCCCTCGGCCGCCCGCTGGGTGAGAGTGCCCATGTTCTGTCCCGCGCCGCCGAAGTCGAACGGCATGATCGTCCACGCGTCCACGGTCAGCCCGGACGAGGCGGCCCGGTTGATCAGACTCGTGTCAGGACCGCTCTGCCCGGTGCCGATGGTGACGTACACCTTGAGGCCCGGGTTGCTGGCCTTGACGGTCTTGAGCGCGTCCACGGTCCGTTGCTGCACCGTGCCGTTGCTGTCCGAGGTCACCACCCGCAAGGGTGAGTCGGACGCGGTGGTCACCTACCCACGCGTCCCCGGCATCGAGGGAGTCGGCGTGATCGACGAGGCCGACGAGGACAGCGGGCTGCGGCCGGGCCGGCAGGTGGCCACGATGATGGGCGGTATGGGCCGCGCGTACGACGGCGCGTACGCCCAGTACGTGACCGTCCCGCGGCGCAGGTCATCCCGTTCGAGAGCGACCTGCCGTGGGATGTGGTCGGCGCGCTGCCGGAGATGTTCCAGACCGCGTACGGTTCCCTGTCCCGCGGTCTGGACCTCAAGGCCGGGCAGACGCCGCTGATCCGCGGTGGCACCTCCACGGTCGGGCTGAGCGCGGCGGCGAGCGCGAAGGATCTCGGAGCCACCGTGCTGTCCACCACCCGCAGCCGGGAGAGGGCGGGGGAACTGCGGGCCGCGGGCGCCGACCATCCCCTCGTCGACGACGGCACCCTCGCCGACCAGGTGCGCGAACTGATCCCGGACGGTGTCGACGCCGCACTGGAACTGGTGGGCTGCTCGGTCCTCGCCGACACCCTCCGCGCCGTCCGCCGGCACAGCACGGTCTGCTTCACCGGAGCCCTGGCGGGCCAGTGGGCGATCCCCGACTTCAGCCCGTTCATGATCCCGGGCGGGGTGCGGCTGACGTCCTACGGCGGTCAGGCCGCCGACCTCCCGGCCGACGTCTTCGCCCACCAGCTCCAGGCCATCGCCGCAGGGCGCCTCAACGTCCCGGTCGCGAAGGTCTACCACGGCCTGGAACAAGTCCGTGAGGCCCAGGCCGGCCTGGAGTCCGGCACCACGCCGGGCAAGCACGTCGTCGTCCTGGACGACTGAGACCCGGGCAACCGAGAAACGACCACCGACCACGAGGTCAGCTACTTCGACCCGATGGTCAAGGAACTGGTCGTGGGACGCGACAACGTCATCGCGCACATCGACCCGCGCTGGCAGCCCGGCAACTTCGAGAAGAACGTCGAAGCCGTGGCCCGACTCGGCGACCTGGCAGCAACCAAGGGCATCACCGTCTCCCAGCCGGCCTTGGCCTGGCTGCTGGCCAGGGCGAGACATCGTCCCGATCCCGGGCACCCGGAGCGCAGCCCGCATGGAGGGAAACGCCCACGCGGCCGACGTCACCCTCACCGAGGCCGATCTCGGCGCGATCCACGAGATCCTCCCGAATAGCGGATTCGGCGCCCGCTACGCCGAAGAGCATGTCCCCAACTGGGTCTGACCCAGCCCGAACGGGCCTCCGAGTCGATCAGGAGTCCCGCGGCATGAGCCCCCGTCGCCCGGACGATCAGGGGGCCTCGGGCCGACGCCGCGCTCCGCTCACGGGTGGGTCGTGGTGTCGCGGGCCGCGTAGGCGGCCGGGGTGAGGCCGGTGCGGTCGCGGAAGAAGCGGCCGAAGTTCGCGGGATCGCTGAAACCGAGGGCAGCAGGGCCTGATCCGGCACCTCGGAGTGAGTAACGCGACGGCGGAACAGGTCGCCGAGGCGCAGGCGATCGCGCCGATCGTGTCCGTGCAGAACATGTACAACCTCGTCTACCGGCAGGACGACGAGCTCATCGACGAACTCGCCGGCAACGGCATCGCCTACGTGCCTCTCTTCCCGTTGGGCGGCTTCACCCCGCTGCAGGCCACGGCGCTCTCCGCTGTGGCCACCCGGCTGGAGGCGACGCCGATGTCGGTCGCCCTGGCCTGGTTGCTGCGGCGCTCGCCGAACATCCTGCTCATCCCCGGCACCTCGTCGGTGGCGCACCTGCGCGAGAACATCACCGGCGCGGGACTCGCGCTCTCCGACGACGACCTCGCCGAGTTGGACAAGATCGGCCATTAGCAGGACACCGCCCGGCCCCGCGCAAGACGAAGGGGCAGTGGCGGGGTGACACGGGCCCCACGCGCCGTTGCTCGCTGCGGCAGCCGGCCATCGGGAATGACGCGCAGGACGGCCTTGTTACCACCATTGCATGACATGACCGAGTCAAAGTACTCGGTGGTGGTGGAAGGAGTCCTCATGGCACGCAGCACCACGCGGCCCGTCGTCACGCTCAGGTCGACGGCCGGCACCCACGTCACCTACGTGACGCGCAAGAACCGTCTGACCAACCCCGACCGGCTGATCGTGCGCAAGTACGACCCGGTGGCCGGCAAGCACGTTCTGTTCCGCGAGGAACGATGACACCCGCCTCGGTCGTCGACCGAGGCTTCGCAAGGAGGCACCACCCATGAGGTCCGGCATTCACCCCGTCTCCCGCCCCGTCGTCTTCCGCGACCGTGCGGCGGGCTTCCAACTGCTCACCCGCTCCACCCTCGATGCACAGCGCACGGTGGAGTGGGAGGACGGCAGCACGTACCCGGTCGTCGACGTGGACATCTCGTCCGCGAGTCACCCCTTCTACACCGGTACTTCGCGGGTCGTGGACACCGCGGGCCGAGTGGAGCGCTTCGAGCGCCGCTACGGCCGTACCGCTGCCGTCCGTCCCTGACGGCCCGAGCCGTCTGACCCCTGCAAGGCCCGGCAAGGAGGCCGCTATGAAGGTACGCAAGTCACTGCGCTCGCTGAAGGCCAAACCCGGCGCTCAGGTGGTGCGCAGGCGTGGCGTGACGTTTGTGATCAACAAGAAGGGCCCCCGCTTCAAGGCCCGCCAAGGCTGACGCCACCGCGCAGCACCTCAACGGCCCGGCACCGCACTCGTGGTGCCGGGCCGCTTCCGGATGTGCAGTCAGCGAGGATGGATGCCCCTCAGTCGTCGATCTGTCGGAGCACCGGCGGTCTTCTGCGCAGGTACGGTCAGGTCTGGATGCCGCTCGCCAGGCGGCGACGGCAAGTAGCCCGCGGTTGGGGCCGTTCGCGATGCGCGCTCAGGGCTCGTCCGTCACGGCGGCAGTGAAACGCGTGGCGAGCACCCGCACTGCCGCGCGCAGTTCCTGCCCGCCCTCGACACGGAAGGCGAGCGGCAGCTGCGCCAGCCACTCCTGCGCGTACATCGTCGGATTCCTCGTGCTGCCGACGAGCACGCACCCGTCTCCCGACGGTTCGAGCCGTCCCATGGGCGGGCGGATCGACGGGAGCACCTCGGCCATCGGGGCGTCGAACACGACCCGCGTGGGAAACGCCCACCCCTGGCCCAGGTTCTCCTCCAGCGCCGCCACCGGGTCGAGGCCGTCGGGCATCTCGAAGCGGTGGGCGGTCTCCCGGACCGCGCGGACCCGGTCGATCCGGTAGGTGCGGATCGCGTCCGCGCGGTGCGAGTGACACAGGAGGTACCAGCGGCCGTAGCGGACGACGACCGCCCAGGGATCCACTTCCGCCTCCCACTCGTTGCCGGACTCGCTGCGGTACGTGACCAGCACGCGGCGTCGCATCGCACTCGCCGCGACGAGCGTGCTCGTGAGGGCGGGATCCGCACGGGACGCGTGACGGTCGGGCGCCGCCGACGCGTGCTCGCGCAGGGCGGCCGCCTGCCGGCCGACGCTCTCGGGCAGCGCCCGGATGACCTTGCCCAGTGCGGTGCCGACGAGGTCGTCGGCATCGGGGTCGGCGGCCGCGGGCTGACCGTCGAGGACCGCCATGACCAGGCCCAGCGCCTCGGGCTCCGTGAAGACGACCGGCGGTAGCCGAGCCCCGCGCCCCAGTCGGTACCCGCCGTAGGGGCCCCGGGTCGAGTGAACCGGGATGCCCGCCTCGCGGAGGATGCCGACGTAGCGGCGCGCGGCCCGCTCCGTGACACCCAGGGAGGCGGCAAGCTCTTCGGCCGTCACTCCCGCGGTACGGGACTGGAGGATCTCAAGGGTGCGCAGGGCTCGCGCGGTGGGACTGAGCTCGGTCGGCACCCGAGCAGATTAGGTGGTCACGAGATATACCGGAAGTGGATTGTCCGGAACCAGTCATAGCGTGAGGGCACCGACCTCGCGGCTGCACGGCTGCACGGCTGCACGGCTTCACGGCTTCACGGCTTCACGGAAAAGAGAACTGATTCATGGACATCCTGCTCATCGCCGGCCTGTGGCTCGACGGATCCGCCTGGGACGACGTCGTGCCCGCGCTCGAGGAACTCGGCCATCGACCGGTGGCACTCACCCTGCCGGGTCAGGGTGACGGAGCCGGGTCCGCCACGCTGGAGGACCAGGTCGCGGCGGTGCTCGCCGCCGTGGACGCGGCGCCGGAGAAACCCATGGTGGTCGGGCATTCAGCCGCCTCCACCCTGGCCTGGCTTGCCACCGACGCGCGGCCGGAGCGGGTCGCCAAGGTGGTCCTCATCGGAGGCTTCCCATCCGCCGACGGGCAGCCGTACGCCGACTTCTTCGAGACAAAGGACGGCGTGATGCCCTTTCCCGGCTGGGGCCCGTTCGAAGGACCGGACTCCGCCGACCTCGACGAGGAGACGCGCGGCCGCATTGCCTCGGCGGCGATCTCCGTGCCCGAGCAGGTAACCAAGGGGACGGTGCGGCTGACGGACGAGCGGAGGTTCGACGTCCCGATGCTGCTCGTGTGCCCCGAGTTCACCCCCGCCCAGGCCCGGGAATGGATCGACGCCGGTGACGCGCCCGAGGTCGCCCGCACCAGGCACCTGGACCTCGTCGACATCGACTCGGGCCACTGGCCGATGATCACCAAGCCGGTCGAACTCGCCCGACTGCTGGCCGCGGCGGCCGCCGATGTCTGAGCCCCGGCCGTTCCAGGTCCGCCCCCTGGACGCCTCCACCTGGGACGCCTTCGCCGATCTCGTCGAGCGCAACAACGGGATCTACGGCGGGTGTTGGTGCATCAGCTACCACCCGGAGTGCGGCCGCCAGGGGGGCAACCGCCGTCAGGCCAAGCAGGACCGCGTACGTACCGGCCGCGCCCACGCCGCGCTCGTCCTCGACGAGGTCGGCACCGCACAGGGGTGGTGCCAGTACGGCAGCCCCGAGGAACTCCCCAACATCAAGCACAGGCGCGCATACGACAAGGACGCACCGCCGCGGCCGGACTGGCGGATCACCTGTGTCTACGTCGACAGGAAGCACCGCGGACGGGGCATCGCGCGGACAGCGCTGGAAGGCGCCCTCGACCAGATCGCCCAAGCCGGAGGGGGCGTCGTCGAAGCCATCTCGGAGGTGACCGACGGGCGCGAGGCGCAGGGCCGCTTCCTGTTCAGCGCGACCGTCGAACTTTTTGAGGACTTCGGATTCACGCGCGGTCGACAGGTCGGCAAGCACGCGTGGTTGGTGAGCAGGGTGGTCGATCCGGCGTGAGTCGAGACGCCCCCCGAGGGGCAACCGAGCCGCATCAGGCGGGCTCAGGAACCGCCGCGCTCGCGGGGGATCTTGAGGCCGGCCTCGATCGCCACCGGCAGCCGGTTCTCGGCGGGGGGCAGCGGGCAGGTGGCCAGGTCCGTGTAGGCGCACGGCAGGTTCGCGGCGCGGTTGAAGTCCAGGACGACCGTGCCGTCGGTGCCGGTCGGTTCCACGGCGAGGGCCCGGTTGGCGGCGTAGGTGGTGACCCCGGAGGTCTCGTCGGTGAACAGCACCATCAGTCGGCCCGCACCAGGGCCGGGGAACGCGGTCAGGGACAGCTGACGCCCGTCCAGCTCGAACTCGATCCTGCCCGGAGCGTCGTACACATGCTCAAGCCCTTCTACGGCGGCGCCCACGGTGGTCGGTCGGGGCGTGTCGAAGGGGAGGTAGCGGCCCGTCACCGCCCAGCGCGGGTCGGGGGCGTAGGCGGGCGTTCCGGTGAAGGCCGTGCGCAGCGGTGCGTCCGGGTGCCGGGGGCGCACGATGTCGTTGCCGCCGCGCTTGGCGACCTCGATGACGGCGTCTCCCCAGACGGCGTCGACGCCGCCCCGCTCGGCAAGCACGCCGAAGCGGTGTTCACCGCGCACCGGCGTTCCGTCGACGACCAGTTCCTCGCCGTCGTCGAGGTCGACGACCACTCCGTCAGGGCCGGTGTGCCACGCACCGGGCGCGTCCGGGAAGCGCTGGGGCCGGTCGTCGAGCCAGTGCAGGCCGGTGATCGCCAGGAATCCGTGCGGGCCGGCGAGCCGGGCCTCCTGGGCGCGGTACCACTCCAGCCAGTTCTCGGTGAAGGCATGGAAGTCGGTCGTGGTGGCCTCTGTGGTCATGGGTTCTCCTTCGTTACGGGGGTTACGGGGGTTACGGGGGTTACGGGGTTACGGGGGTGCAGGGGGCCGGGCGGGCCGTCGGCTCGACCGGCGTGCTCAGCGGGCCAGTTCGCCGAGGAGTCGCCAGGTGCGTCGGCGGTCTGCTTCTCCCGCGATCTCGGTGCCCGAGAGCACGACCTCGGTGGCGCCGGCGTCGCGGTAACGGCGTACCTCGGCCTCGACGGTCTTCTCGTCGCCGATCACGGCCAGGTCGGCGGCCCGCCGGCCGCCGGACAGTTCGATGACGCGGGCGTAGGACGGGATCTGTTCGTAGAACGCGAGGTTCTCGGTGGTCTTGGCCCGCACCGCGTCCACGTCGTCGGTGACCACGCCGGGCACCATTGCCACGATCCTGGGCGCGGGGCGGCCGGCGGCCTCGGCCGCGGCGGTCACGGCGGGCACGATGTGGTCCGCCAGGGCGCGCGGACCCGCCAGGTAGGGCAGGATCCCGTCCGCCAGCTCACCGCTTACCCGCAGCGCCTGCGGCCCCATCGCGGCGACCAGCAAGGGGACGCCGCTCTCGGCGCCCGGTACGCGCGCCGGGATCGGGGTCGTGGCGGTGAGCAGCTCGCCGTGGAAGTCGGCCGTGCCGGTCTCGGTCAACTGCCGCAGGGCGGTGAGGAATTCACGCAGCCGGGCGACGGGGCGTTCGAAGGGCAGGCCGAAGCCCTCCGTCAGCAGTTTCGTGCCCAGGGCCAGACCGAGGTGGTAGCGGCCGTGGGTCGCGGCCTGGGCGGTCTGGGCCTGGCTGGAGACCAGCAGCGGGTGGCGGCCGAAGACGGGGATCGCGGAGGTGCCGACCTGCAGTCCGGGCACTTCCCGCCCGACGATCGCCGCGAGCTGGGGTGAGTCCGCACCGAAGGTCTGCCCGAACCAGGCTGACCGCAGACCGGCGCCCGCGGCCTCCCGGGCCAGTTGGACTGTGGCGTCGACCTGGTTCGGGGCGTCGGACGCGTTGAGCGCTACTCCAACAGTCATGTCAGTCAGAACGGGCGTCGGGCGAACCGGCATTCCGGTCCGTGTGTGACAGCTTCTTGTCATTCATGTGTACTCGGTCCTGACTGGGAAGGGGCATACCGGTGCTTAGCCCGCGGGGCAGGGCGGTGCCGGTGTACTCGGTGCGGTAGTAGCCGCGTTCCTGCAGTTCCGGACGAGCAGGTCGACGATGTCGTCGCGGCCGTCCGGGATGAGGCACGGCGTGACGTTGAAGCCGTCGACCGCGCCGCGCCGTACGAAGTGGGCGAACTTGTCGGCCAGACCGGACGGAGTACCGGCGTGCCCGCGCTGCGGGCCGAGCGCGATGACGGTCTCGCGCAGCGACCAGCCGTGCGCCTGCGCCTTCGCCCTCCTTGGCCAGCGGCCCGTCGGCGTCGCGGTCGGACAGGTCGATGCCCCAGAGCAGCCCGGCGATCCCCAAGGCCGTGGCAGGGGTGGCCTGTTGGAGTCGGATCCAACGCTTCTTCTCCTGAGCTTCCTCCTCGGTGGCACCGATGATGATCTCGGTGCCGGGCAGGATCTCAAGCCGTCGTCGGGTCGGCCGACGGCGCGCAGGCGGGAGCTGACCAGCCCACCGCGCCCGGGGTGACACGGACCTACACCACGTGGAAGCAGCTCGCCGACGAGGCGGGGATCACGCTCGGCACGAACTTCCGGAGTGGCCGCGCCGAGAGCTCCGCGACCGTGGCGGGGCCCCGGGGCTCGAGCCGAGTGCCTGCCTCGCACGGCGGCTCATGTCCGTCCGTCTGCCGCGCAAGGTGGGCGCGCAGGCGGGTCGGGAGGTGCCGCAGGCCTGCGTGCGACCACGCCACGGTGAGCGGGGGAGGCCGAGTCGCCGGACGCCGGACGCCGGACGCCGGACGCCGGACGCCGGACGCCGGACGCCGGACGCCGGACGCCGGACGCCGGACGCCGGAGAGCCGGGTGAGCTCAGCGTAGGCGACCGACCCCGACGACAGGTGAGCGACCCGGTCCGGCAGCGCATCGCCGACCGGGGTGGAGTTCGGCGCGGCCACCAGCGCGTGGTCGCGCCACCCGAGCCGGTGCGTGACGGCGTCTCCCGGCGGCAGTGGGCCGCCCGCGCAGTCTGGCAACGCAAGGAAGTACCGGTTGCGGACTAGGACTTGCCCGGGGCCGGGCGCGGGCAGCGGCTGCGCGACGACGGCGAAGTACTCAGTGCCGGGCGGCCCCTCAGGGACGGCGACGAGCCGGGCCTCACGGGTGGCTGACGGCAGGGGAGTGACCACACGTCTCCCCGGCCTGCGGATCGCCTCCGGAAGACGGAGAAGTTCGCTGTGTCCGCAATGCAAGACCTGTCCGGAAAGTTATTGACCAACGCGGTGGACCTCTGCTGAACTCCCGTTCCATGAACCCGCGCGTGGACCTCACTCGGCGGCGCCACATCGATCTGGCGCACGTCTCCAGCGCGTTTTGTTGTCGCTGACCCGGCAAGTAGTCCCCGGCAGCGGCCGGTGTGCGCCCACGGCGCGCGCCGGGGCAGCGACGGTGCGAAGCCGCCCGCGCTGCGACCCTCCCCGCGGGATCGTCGCATCCACCTCCTGAGGGCTCCCGTCTCACCTCCTTTCCGTACTCGTACTCGTACGAGCCGGGAGCCTGTTCGCGCACGCCGACGCGGTCGCTGAGAACGCGGCTGTAGCGGTCCCGCGACCACACGTTCTTTCCCTCCGGCCTGCTCAGCCGGCCTTCCGCGCGCCCCTTGGTGTGCGCCCAGCCGTCCGGGAGTGACCCCCTCATGCCTCCGTCCATCCGTAAGCTCACCGGCCGCATCGGCGCGGTCATCGAGGCCGTCGACCTCACGGCGACCCCCGATCTCGCGACGGTCACGGCGCTCCGTGACGCCCTCAACGAGCACAAGGCGATCGTCTTCGATCACGCCGACCTCGACAACGCCGGCCAGGAGCGCGTGGCCCGGTGGTTCGGCGAACTCACCACCGCCCACCCCAACGTGCCGGCCACCGACGGCACGACCAACGTGCTCGCCGTCGACAGCGAGACGTCCAAGGCCAACGAATGGCACACGGACGTCACCTTCGTGATCAATCCGCCGCAGCTCACCACGCTCCGGTCGATCGTGACCACGCCGTACGGCGGAGAGACGCTCATCGCCAACGCCGCCGCGGCCTACCGCGACCTGCCCGCACCGCTGCGCGCCCTCGCGGACACGCTGCGCGTCGTGCACACCAACCAGTACGACTACGCCCGTCCCGCGGCCTCGACCGCACAACGGCAGGAGTACGACCGAGCCTTCGTGTCGACGCCGTACGAGGCGGAGCACCCGGTCGTGCGGGTGCATCCGCTGACGGGCGAACGCGGGCTGTTCATCGGTGGGTTCGCCAAGCGCATCGTCGGTCTCCCGAGCAGCGACTCGGCGGATCTGCTGCGCATCCTCCAGTCGTATGTGACGCGTCCGGAGAACATCCTGCGCTGGACCTGGTCTCCCCAGCAGCTGCTGATCTTCGACAACCGGATCACCCAGCACTACGCGGTGGACAACTACGACGACCATCCGCGCCGCCTCAACCGGGTGACGGTCGCGGGAGAGGTACCGGTCGGTGTCGACGGACGCCGTAGCGAGCAACTCGTCGGTGACGCCTCGCACTACAGCAGCGTGTTGGCGGTGGCGGCATGACCGAGCTCAGCCTCAAAGTGCCTGCCGTCGCCAAGGGGCCGGCCGCCGAGACGACGAGCGCGCACGAGCGTGAGGTGTTCCTGCCGGGCGACGCCCGCCGCCGGACGCCGCTCAGCACACTCCGCGAGCGCCTGCGCTGGCCCCTCGGGGTCTATACGACTCCCGTCGTGATCCTCCTCGCCTGGGAGGCACTCGCGCGGGCCGGAGTGGTGTCGAAGACCTACGCCCCGGCACCGACGTCGATCGTGAAGTCGGCCGTCGACCTGTGGCAACAGGGCGTCCTCGGGCCGGACCTGGCCATCTCGCTGCAGCGTGCCGGTATCGGTCTCGCGGTCGGGCTGACGCTCGGCATCGTGACCGGGGTGCTCGGCGGGCTGCTGCGCAGCGGTGAATACCTGTTCAACGGCCTCGTGCAGGTGCTCAACACCATCCCGCTCCTCGCGGTGCTGCCGCTGATGATCGTGTGGTTCGGCATCGACGAACTCACCAAGGTGCTGCTGATCTCCTTCGGCGCCGGTGTCCCGATGTATCTCAACCTGTTCGCCGCGATCCGGGGCGTCGACCAGCGGCTGATCGAGATGGCGCGCACCACGGGCGCGGGCACCTGGCGCCTGGTGACGCGCGTGCTGGTGCCCGGGGCCCTGCCGGGGTTCCTGGTCGGCCTGCGGTTCTCGCTCGCGTACAGCGTGTTGGGCCTCGTCGCCGCCGAAACGGTCAACGCCGACAAGGGACTTGGCTTCCTCATCACGCAGGGGCAGACCTACCTCCAGACCAACCAGGTCTTCGTGGGGCTGGTGATCTACTCGCTCCTCGGTCTGCTCGCCGACCAGTTCGTCCGGGTTCTCGAGCGGGTGCTGCTGCGGTGGCGACCCAGTTATGAGGCGTCATGAGCAGCACGATCGCGACGGAGCTCCGCCGGCAGACCGGGGTCGTCGTCGAGAAAGCGGTCCGTCGGTTCGGTGACCGGGTGGTCCTCGACCACATCGACCTCACCATCGCCGACGAGGAGTTGGTGATCCTGCTCGGTCCCTCGGGCTGCGGCAAGAGCACCCTTCTGCGACTGCTCGCCGGACTCGACCGGCCCGACGGAGGGCGTGTGGAGGTCCCGGCACGGCGCGCGATCGTCTTCCAGGCCGACCGGCTGCTGCCGTGGCAGCGGGTCCTGCGCAACGTCACGCTCGGCCTGCACGGGCCCGACGCGGAACAGCGAGCCCGCGACGTTCTCGCCGAGGTCGGACTCGCGGGCCGCGAGAAGGCATGGCCCAAGGAGCTCTCCGGCGGCGAGGCCCAGCGGGTGTCGCTCGCGCGGGCCCTGGTCTCGGAGCCCGAACTCGTGCTGCTCGATGAGCCGTTCGCGGCCCTCGACGCCATCACGCGGCTGCGCATGCACGACCTCGTACGGGCCCTGCGGACCAAGCATCACGCGGCCATGCTGCTCGTCACCCACGACGTCGACGAGGCGATCGCCCTGGCGGACCGCATCGTCGTCATGAGCGACGGCCGCATCGGCACCTCGCACGAGGTGCACCTCTCCGCCGCGGACCGCGAAGCGAGCGTCGCACGCGAGGAACTCCGCGCCCGGCTCCTGGCAGATCTCGGCCTGGCCGGCCAGCACTGACCTCACCGAACACAAACCCTCACCCAGCACAGAAAGCACACCACATCCCATGCGCAAGAGAACCAGCAGACTCGTCGGCGCCGTCGGCTCGCTCGCCCTCGCGGGCACCCTCGCCGCCTGCGGATCGTCGTCGTCGGACACGGCGGCGCCGCTGAGCAACGCCGCCGACGCGAGCGACGCCAAGCACCCCGAGTGGAGCAAGTACACCTTCACGATCGGTGACAACGGCGGTGACGGCAGCCAGGAGCTGGCGAAGCTGACCGGCGTGTTCGACAACGCGCCCTACAAGGTGAAGTTCGCCCGCTTCACCTACGGCCCGCCCCTCGTGCAGGCCGCCGCCTCGGGCGACATCGACCTCGGCAGCGTCGGCGACGTACCGCCGATCACGGGTGCGGCGAAGGAGTACGGCTTCAAAGTCGTCGCCGTCAACCGCTCGCTCACGCCCGACCAGGCGGTGGAGAACATCATCGTGCCGAAGGGCTCGAAGCTGAGGACGGCCGCCGACCTCAAGGGCAAGAAGATCGCGGTACCGCAGGGCAGTTCGGCCCACGGCCTGGCCCTGAACGCGCTGAAGAGCGTCGGCCTCACCCCCAAGGACGTGAAGCTGGCCTTCCTCGATCCGGCAGCCGGTGCGACGGCGTTCAACACGGGCAAGGTGGACGCCTGGTCGATCTGGAACCCGCAGTCCGCGATCGCGGTCAAGAACGGCGCGCGGATCCTGGTGAAGGGCCTCCCGCCGATCGACCAGACGAGCAGTTACTACGTCGCCAGTGACGCGTCGCTGAAGGACAAGGCCAAGCGTGCCGCTCTCGCGGACGTCCTGAAGAGGCTGTCGCGGGAGTTCGCCTGGGGTGTCAAGAACCCCGACAAGTACGCGCAGGCACTCTCGAAGGAGCAGGGCATCCCGCCGGCCGACGCCAAGGCATCCCTGGCCGCCTACTCGAACCGGGTGACCCCGGTGGAGCAGTCGGACATCGAGCTGGAGCAGAAGCTCGCCGACGCCTTCCTGGAGGCGGGTCAGATCACCAAGAAGGTCGACGTCAAGTCGATCACAGACAACCTCCTCCCGGCCGGTTACGACAGCTCCAAGCTGAAGGTGACCTCATGAGCGAGAGACGGCGGCTCCATCTCAACGCCTTCCTCATGGAAGCGGGCCACCACGAGGCGGCGTGGCGGCTCCCGCACAGCAATCCCCGGGCGGACTTCGACCTGCGGCACTGGGTCGAGCTGGCGCAGCTGGCCGAGAGCGCCAAGTTCGACTCGCTGTTCCTCGCGGACGGCCCCGCCCTCATCGGCACCGGCGAGTTCCGGCCGCCGGGCCAGCTCGAACCGCTGACCCTGCTGACCGCGCTGTCCCAGGCGACGAGCAGGATCGGCCTTATCGCGACCGTCTCGTCGACGTACAACGAGCCGTACAACCTCGCCCGTCGACTCGCATCCGTCGACCACGTCAGCGGTGGCCGCGCCGGCTGGAACATCGTCACCTCGGCAGGGGCGGACGAGGCAGCCAACTTCGGCCTCGACAACCGCCCCGGCCACGCCGAACGCTACGCCAGGGCCGACGAGTTCCTGAAGGTCGCCAAGGCGCTGTGGGACAGCTGGGAGTCCGAGGCCGTCGTCGCGGACAGGACCACCGGACGCTACGCCGACCCCGAGCGGCTGCACCGGCTCGGCCACGAGGGCAGGTACTTCAAGGTGGCCGGCCCGCTCAACGTCGAGCGCCCGCCGCAGGGTTACCCGCTGCTCGTCCAGGCCGGCTCCTCGGAGGACGGCAAGGACTTCGCGGCCCGCCACGCCGAGGCCATCTTCACCGCACACACCACGTACGAGCGCGCGGCCGCCTTCTACGCCGACATCAAGGCCCGGACAAGGGTCGCGGGCCGTGACCCGGACGGCGTGATCGTTTTGCCCGGTATCGTCCCGTACATCGGGTCGACCGAGGCGGAAGCCCGCGCGCTCGCCCGGCAGTTCGACGAGCTGCGCGTCCCGGAGTACGGGCTGCGCCAGCTGGCCGCCGTGTTCGAGACCGAGCCGTCGGCCTTCGCGCTCGACGATCCCCTCCCGGATTACATCCTCGCCAGGCCGAAGCTGGAAGGCTCGCAGAGCCGTTCCGACCTGATCATCGATCTCGCGGTGCGCGAGCAGCTGACGGTCCGGCAGATCATCTCCCGGCTCGGCGGCGGGCGCGGCCACTTCGAGTTCGTCGGCACGCCCGAGCAGATCGCGGACACGATCATCGCCTGGTTCGAGGGTGGCGCCGCGGACGGGTTCAACATCATGGCTCCCGCCCTGCCGTCGGGCCTCGCGGCCTTCGTCGAGCACGTGCTGCCGATCCTGCGGGGCAAGGGGCTGTTCCGCGAGGAGTACGAAGGCACGACACTGCGCGAGCACTACGGGCTCCCGGTCCCGGCGAACCAGTTCCACGGCTGACCCGCTCGTGACTCCCGCCGCCTCCCGGAGTGGCGGGAGTCCGCCCGCGCTGCGGGTCGAGGGGCTCACGGCCCAACCGCAGCACGCCCGCGCGACCGCGCCGTCCTGAATCCGACACCGCGTGCCGGAGGTGACTGCCGTGCGAAAGGGCGTTGGGCGTGGCGCGCAGTCAACTACCGATGATCAAAGGGAGTTCGTCATGGCGTGCGTGCCGACGACGTGCCCGTTCCCGCCCTTGTCGCGTCCGCGCCGCGGCTGGCCAGCAGGCGCAGCGCCTCCGCCGACGGGGAGCCCGGTTCGGCGTGGTACGTCACCAGCATCTGTTCGTGGTCGTCGGCCTGGTGGAACGACTCGAGGGGAGGTCGAGTTCGCCGACGAGTGGGTGATGCAGGCGCTGGATGCCGTGGCATCTCTCCTTGACCGAGCCTGCGCTCTCGCGAAGCAGACGGCCGGCTGAGGTCCCGGCGCCGACCACGCCGGCGCCGCGGACCGGGCCGGCTTCGGCATCGAGTTCGCCCGGGCTGACGCGGAGGCGATCGGCGGCCACCGGACCGGCTTCCGCATCTCCGCCAGCAACCCCTACAACGACATCGCCGAGACCGACCCGGCCGACCCACTGGCCACCTACGCCACCCTGATCACCGGACTCGCCCGGCCGGACCTCGCCTACCTGCACCTGGTCGAGAGCCCGGACCACGACCTGACCGCCCGGCTGCGCAAGGACTGGCCGACGGCGTTCATCCTCAACCCCTTCAGCCACCCAGAGACCACCGGCCCCGGCGCTCTCGCCCCCATCGAGGACGGCACCGCGGACCTCATCGCCTTCGGCGCGCTGTTCCTGGCCAACCCGGATCTGCCCGCCCGCCTCGCGGTCGGCTGTCCCTTCAGCACCCCCGATGCGGCCACCTTCTACGGCGGCGAGCACCGCGGCTACACCGACTACCCTGCGCTGGTCGCTGACAGCGCATGACCTGAATAGATGTCATCGCCGGTGGGTGCGGCAAGGCAGGACGCGAGGTTCAGGTGACCGAAGTCCCTCTGAGGGGAGAACGTGAGGCCGCGGGGACGCGGCCGGCGGAACCGACGCCACAACTGGACCGGGGCCCTTCGCACCGGAGGGGGCCCTGCCGGGAGCTGTGTGCCGGGGCGCCCGGCGCACGCCCAGGCAGCGCAGCCGGACACCGCGCTGCCTGGATCACGTGTCGTACGGTCCGATGTCGCGGCCGCTCACCGTCCGCAGCGGATCTCACCGCACCCGGCGGTGCCGCCGACAGGGCCGAAAGACCTGCACCCATACCGGGAGTCAGGCCGCGACGAGCTCCTGCTCGCGGTCCGGGATTTTGACCGCGGGCTTCTTGTTCGGCAGCGAGAGCCGGAAGACCTTGTGCCACGCGGAGAACACCTGCTTGGGCAGCGACCCGGTGACGTACTCCAGCTCGTACTTCTCGAACAGTGCGCGCACCTTCACCGCGACCTCGGCGTACCGGTTGCTCGGCAGGTCCGGAAACAGGTGGTGCTCGATCTGGTGCGAGAGGTTGCCGGTCATGAAGTGCATGGCCTTGCTGCCGCTGATGTTCGCGGAGCCCATCATCTGACGCAGATACCACTGGCCGCGCGTCTCGCCCTTGATCGACCGGCGCTCGAAGACCTGCACGCCCTCGGGGAAGTGCCCGCACATGATCACCGAGTGGGACCAGATGTTGCGGACCAGGTTCGCGGTGAAGGTGGCGGCGAGCGTGGGGAGGAACGAGGGGCCGGACAGCAGCGGGTGGATCACGTAGTCCTTGAGGACCTGCTTGCGGATCTTGCGGCCGACGGCCTTGGCCCGCGCGCGGAACTCCGGGTTCTTGCGGCGGCGCTTGTTCAGGTTCTTGCCGAGCTCCAGGTCGTACGCCGCGATGCCGTACTCGAAGAAGCAGGCGTTGAGGAAGTTCCACAGCGGCTGGCCGAGGTGGAACGGGTGCCACTTCTGGTCCTCGTCCACGCGCATGATGCCGTAGCCGAGGTCGTTGTCCTTGCCGATCACGTTGGTGTAGGTGTGGTGCAGCTCGTTGTGCGAGTGCTTCCACTGGTCGGCCGGTGAGACGTGGTCCCATTCCCAGGTGGTGGAGTGGATCTTCGGGTCCCGCATCCAGTCCCACTGGCCGTGCAGGATGTTGTGGCCGATCTCCATGTTGTCCATGATCTTCGCCACGGACAGTCCGGCGGTGCCGATCAGCCATGCGGGCGGGAAGATCGAGAACAGCAGTACGCCCCTGCTGACCAGTTCGAGCGTGCGCTGCGCCGAGATGACCTTGCGGATGTAGGCGGCGTCTTTCTCGCCGCGGCCGGCGATCACCTCGTCGCGGATCGCGTCGAGTTCGCGGCCGAGTTCCTCGATCTGCTGCGTGCTCAGGTGGGCGGTGGGGTCGATGGCGGTCAAGGTGCTCCTACCGTTCGATGTCGCAGGGGCCCGCCGCGGCGGACACGCAGGTCTGGATGAGGACGCCCGGCTCGGCCTCGGTGATCTCGCCGGTGCGCAGGTCGCGGACGGCGCCCGCCTTGAGCGGGGTGACGCAGCCGAAGCAGATGCCCATGCGGCACCCGGAGGGCATGAGCACGCCGGCCTCCTCGCCGACGTCCAGCAACGGCGTGGCGCCGTCCGCGTCGACGGTCTTGCCGGTGGTGCTGAACGTGACCTCGCCGCCGTCGCCGGCGGCGACGATGCTCGGGCGGAAGCGTTCGGTGTGCAGGCGCTCCGGGATGCCGTGGTCGCTCCAGTGCTTTTCGGCGGCGTCGAGCAGGCCCGCGGGCCCGCAGGCCCAGGTCTCGCGCTCGGCCCAGTCGGGCACCAGTTCGTCGAGACGGGCGATGTCGAGCATGCCGTCCGTGTCGGTGTGCACCTCGGTCAGACGCAGCTTCTTGTCCGCGACCAGCTCGTGCAGATCGCTGCGGAAGATCACGTCGTGCGGCTGCGGCGCGGAGTGGACCATGACGACGTCGTCGAACTCGGTGTCGCGCAGCATGCCCATCACCGGCGTGATGCCACTGCCGGCCGTCAGGTAGAGCACCTTGGCGGGCTTGGTCTGCGGCAGCACGAAGTCACCGGTCGCCTGATCCAGCTGGATCAGCGTGCCCGGTTTCGCTCTGCGGACCAGGTGGTTGCTGACCTTGCCGTCCGGGATCGCCTTCACGGTGATCGTGACGCGGCCGTCCTGGCGGTTGGTCGGCGAGGTGATGGAGTAGGCACGCCACAGACGCACCCCGTCGACGTCCACCCCGATCCGCACGTACTGACCGGCCGTGTGGCCGCGCCAGCCCCGTCCCGGCCTGATCACGATGGTCGCGGCGTCACCCGTCTCGGGGTGGACGGCCTCGATGCGCCCCCGGAGGTCAGCGCCCGCTCGCAGCGGGCTGACCAGGTCGAGGTAGTCCGACGGCAGCAGCGGCGTCGTGACCATCTCCAGCAGTTTCCACGCCCTGCCGCGCAGGGCCACACTCGTCATGACTCCAGCTTGCTGTGCCTCAGGGCGTAAAGTCCTGACCGCAGGACGTAAATCTGGTCGGCTGAATTGTTCGCAGGGAACAAAACCATGAGCCATGCAATCCAGAGGGCCAGCGAACTGGCCCTGGACGAGACGACGGTCACTGTCCTTCGGACCTCGCTGAAGGCCACCGCGGACGAGATCGTCCAGGCGATCATCGACGAGGTCCCTCCCTACGCCAATGCCCTGTCGGGTCGTATGGGCGGCACCATCCGCCGGGCCGTGCGTACCGCCCTGGGGCACTACCTGGACCTGGCGAGCGGGACCGCCACGGGCGGTGACGCCGGTGACGCGGCTTATGAGCTGGGTCGCGGCGAGGTGCGTGACGGCCGTTCGATGGACGCCCTGCTCAGCGCCTACCGCGTCGGTGCCCGCGTGGCCTGGCGATGCCTGGCGGCGGGTGCCGTACCCGCGGGTCTGCCCGCCGCCGAGGTCGCCAAGTTCGCCGAGCTGACCTTCGCGTACATCGATGAGCTCTCCGCCGCGAGCGCCGCGGGCCACGCCGACGAACTGGCCGCCCAGGGCCGGGCCCACGAGCGCCACCTGGAACACCTGGCCCGCGACCTTCTCGCCGGCGCGAGCCCGGATGTACTGCTGGTCTCCGCGCAACGGGCCGGATGGCAGCCTCCTGTCTCGCTGACCGCGGTCCTGCTGCCCGCCGCCCAGGCCCGGCCCGCCTACCGCACGCTCGACCCGACCACCCTCGTCGTCGACGATCAGCCGGACGCCACCGGCGTGCTGCTCGTCCCCGACGCCGACCGCTCACATCTGTTGCGGCAGCTGACCGACCGCAGCGCCGTGGTCGGCCCGGCCCGGCCATGGACGCGTGCGTCCGCCTCGTACGCCCGAGCCGCCCGCGCGCGCTCCCTCTCCGCCGACATCCGCGACACGGAGGACCACCTGCCCCAGCTGGTGCTGAGCGCCGACGTGGACGCGTTCGCCGACCTGCGTGCCCGAGCGCTCGCACCGTTGCGGACCTTGCCGGTCGCGACCGCACGGCGGCTGGAGGAGACGTTGCGGGCGTGGCTGTTGCACCAGGGCAGGCGGGAGGAGGTGGCGGCGGCGCTGTTCGTCCATCCCCAGACGGTCCGGTACCGGATGTCGCAGCTGAGGGAGCTGTTTCCGGATCTCGCATCGCCGGACCGGGTCCTTGAACTGACCCTGGCGGTCGGTCTTGGGGGCAGCTGACCCATACCTCGACCGTCCGCAACCGCGTCCGCGAGCTCGCTGCCCCTCGGTGTCGGTAATAGAGGGCTGTTGGGCGGCGTGGAGCCGGCCGCAGTACGGCGACGCCTGCGTGCTCCTGGGCGAGATCGGCGGACGGGGAGGCGATGCCCGCACCGGTGGAGACGAGTTGGTCGTCGCGGGTTGCCGGTCGTCGGACCAGCCACCGGGGCTGGGCACCGGAGCGCTCGCTTCACGTCGGGTCCCACGTGCTGTCGGCCGTACCCGACCGACGGGTTAGGTACCGGCGATCACGGGGCAGGACGTCGTAACCCACGCAGCGCAGATCTCCCTTTCGCACCTCCTTTGACGAGAGATACAGGACATGTCTGCTGAAGAAAGCGCGCACCATCCTCCTCACCGCGTCGGCGTCGTCGCCGAGTCCGTCTCCGGAGAGACACGGGTCGCGGCGACCCCGGCGACGGCACGGCTGCTGCTCGGCCTCGGCTACGAGGTCGTCGTCGAGTCCGGGGCCGGCGAGGCCTCGGGCTTCGACGACCAGGCGTACGCCGACGTCGGCGCGCGGATCGCCGAGGCATGGGAGGCGGACGTCGTCCTGAAGGTGAACGCCCCCACCGAGGCCGAGATCCGCCGGTTGCGGAGGGGCGCGGTCGTGGTCGCCCTGCTGGCCCCGGCACAGGATCCCGAGTTGCTCCAGGCGCTCGCCGATGCCGGGGTGACGGCCCTGGCGCTCGACGCCGTGCCGCGTATCTCGCGGGCCCAGTCGATGGACGTGCTGTCCTCGATGGCGAACATCGCCGGTTATCGCGCGGTCATCGAGGCCGCGCACGTCTTCGGACGGTTCTTCACCGGTCAGGTCACCGCGGCGGGCAAGGTGCCGCCGGCGAAGGTGCTGGTGGCCGGCGCGGGCGTGGCCGGTCTCGCGGCGATCGGCGCCGCCTCCAGCCTCGGGGCGATCGTGCGCGCCACCGACCCCCGCCCGGAGGTCGCGGACCAGGTGAAGTCGCTGGGCGGCGAGTACCTGCCGGTGAACGCCGTGCAGGAGGCGAGCACCGACGGCTATGCCAAGGCGACCTCCGCCGACTACGATCGCGCCGCCGCCGAGCTCTACCACGACCAGGCCGGGGACGTGGACATCGTCATCACCACGGCGCTGATCCCGGGGCGGCCCGCGCCGCGGCTGCTGACGGCCGAGGACGTGGCCGTGATGAGGCCCGGAAGCGTCATCGTCGACATGGCCGCCGCGATGGGCGGCAACGTCGAGGGCACTGTGCCGGGCCGGATCGTGGTGACCGACAACGGCGTGACCCTCATCGGCTACACCGACCTCGCCTCCCGGCTTCCGGCCCAGGCCTCGCAGCTGTTCGGCACGAACCTGGTGAACCTGCTGAAACTGCTGACCCCTGGCAAGGCCGGGCAGCTGACGATCGACTTCGACGACGTCGTGCAGCGGGCGGTGACCGTGGTGCGGGAAGGTGAGGTCACCTGGCCGCCGCCCCCCGTCGCGGTCTCGGCCGCACCGGCCGCACCGCCCGCGGCCGCACCCGAGCCGCCCGCACCGAACCAGTCGGGACTGACGCCCGCCCGGCGCTTCGGCCTCATCGGGCTCGGAATGCTCGCGACGTTCCTGCTGGTGGCCTTCGCTCCGGCCCAACTCGCCGGCAACTTCACGGTGTTCGCACTGGCGGTGGTGATCGGCTACTACGTCATCGGCAAGGTGCACCACGCACTGCACACCCCGTTGATGTCGGTGACCAACGCGATCTCCGGGATCGTCGTGATCGGCGCCCTGCTGCAGATCGGCCACGAGAGCTGGATCGTCACCACGCTGTCCGTCGTGGCGATCCTGCTGACGAGCGTCAACATCTTCGGAGGTTTCGCCGTCACCCGCCGCATGCTGTCCATGTTCTCGAAAGGCTGAGTCGAGATGACTTCATTGACGGCTTCCCACGCGGCCGACCTGGTCGCCGCCCTGCTGTTCATCCTCAGCCTGGCCGGTCTGTCCCAGCACCGCACCTCCCGTGCCGGCGTCGTCTACGGCATCGCCGGCATGGCCCTCGCCCTGGTGGCCACCGTAGTCGTCGCGTCGCGCAGCATCAGCGCCGGAGCGGTCGCGCTGATCGTGCTGGCGATGGCGCTCGGTGCGGCGCTGGGCCTGTGGCGGGCCCGGCGCGTCGAGATGACGCAGATGCCCGAACTCATCGCCGTCCTGCACAGCTTCGTCGGCCTGGCCGCGGTGCTGGTGGGCTGGAACAGCTACCTGGAGGTGGAGTCCCACGGCGCGGCGCAGGACCGGATCGGTGCCGACCTGCTGGGCATCCACCACGCCGAGGTGTTCATCGGCCTCTTCATCGGCGCGGTCACCTTCACCGGCTCGATCGTCGCGTTGCTGAAGCTGTCGGCGCGCATCAAGTCCCGGCCGCTGATGCTGCCGGGCAAGAACGCCCTGAACGTCGGGGCGCTCGTGGCGTTCGTCGCGCTGACCGTGTGGTTCACGATCAGTCCCAGCCTGCCCCTGATGATCATGGTGACCGTGCTGGCCATGGCGCTCGGCTGGCACCTGGTCGCTTCCATCGGCGGCGGCGACATGCCCGTCGTCGTCTCCATGCTGAACAGCTACTCGGGCTGGGCGGCGGCCGCGGCCGGGTTCCTTCTCGACAACAACCTGCTCATCGTCACCGGCGCGCTGGTGGGCTCCTCCGGCGCCTACCTGTCGTACATCATGTGCAAGGCGATGAACCGTTCCTTCCTCTCCGTCATCGCGGGCGGTTTCGGTATCGAGGCGCCGTCCGGCGGCGCGGAGGAGCAGGGGGAGCACCGTGAGGTGCGGGCCGCGGAGGTGGCCGAGATGCTCGCTCAGGCCCGCTCGGTGATCATCGCTCCCGGCTACGGCATGGCCGTCGCGCAGGCCCAGCATCCCGTAGCGGAGCTGACGCGGCAGTTGCGCGGGCGGGGCGTCGAGGTTCGCTTCGGAGTCCATCCCGTCGCCGGGCGCCTGCCCGGTCATATGAACGTACTGCTGGCCGAGGCGAAGGTGCCCTACGACATCGTCCTGGAGATGGACGAGATCAACGACGACTTCGGCGGCACCTCGGTCGTGCTGGTCATCGGCGCGAACGACACCGTCAATCCGGCCGCGACCGATGACCCGGCGAGCCCGATCGCCGGGATGCCGGTGCTGCGGGTCTGGGAGGCCGAGCAGGTCGTCGTCTTCAAGCGCTCCATGGCCTCCGGTTACGCGGGTGTGCAGAACCCCCTGTTCTTCCGGGAGAACAGCGGCATGCTGTTCGGCGACGCCAAACAGAGCGTGGAGGAGATCCTGCGCGTACTGGAGTCCGACAGCCGACGCGACGCGGCGCCGACGGTACGGCAGCCGAAGGTGTCCAGTCGCTGACGGGCGATTCCTCGCGTTCACAGAAGCGCGGAGGTGCGGGAAACCGGCCGGGGAGGCCCGGTGCTTCAGGACCGGGCCCTGCGGTACCGCCCTTGCCGGTGCCCGCACCTCACGCTCGCGACCCCGCTCAGGCGGATCCAGACGTTCGTTCACTGAGGAGGGCGCCGCGGATCGCTCTACGCTGGCTCGCGGTCGTATCGCCCCAGACGCCGTCCGTCTCACCGTGGCGGACGGCCCAGTCACGGCAGGCCACCAGTACCGGGCACCGGCGGCACACGGCCCGGGCGGGCGCCGTCGCGGTGTCCGTCTCCACCAGAGGGAAGAACAGTTCGGGATCCTCGCCGACGCACAGCGCCCGGAGACGCCAGGCGTAACGACGACTGTCGATCGAGGGTGTACGAGCCATACCGCACCTCCACGGTCCGTCCAGGGCACAGGTGTGAACGCGGCTTGAGAGCCACGGTCCCGGCAGAGGTGTACAGCATGTTATGCCTCTCGACCGGAAGAAGGCCATAGCGGACCGACGAAGAGCAGACCCCCGTATTCCCGGGAGGACACCGACTGCAACTACATCTCGGAACTGGTCCGAATTCCCGCGAGAGGAGGAGAGAAACCAGGGAAATCCGCTGTGTGTTCTTGCATTCGCCGGGCACGAGGAGCGACGGAGGTTGATAACTATGGTTCCCCTGCTTGTCGTTCTTCTGCTGGCTCTGATCCTCTTCGGCGCGGGTTTCGCGCTGAAGGCACTGTGGTGGCTCGCCGTCATCGTGCTGGTCGTCTGGCTGCTGGGCTTCGTCATGCGCTCCGCCGACACAGGCGGCCGCAAGGGACGCTGGTATCGCTGGTAATCCGCCAAGCAACAGCATGTCTGTGGGCCCCTGAAGCCTCAGGGGCCCACAGACATGTTCCGGATCAGGGGAGGTGGCTACGGAATGCGGTCAGGAACCGACGATGCGGCGCACATTGTCGACAGCGCCGCAGCCTGCCTTCAGCTGACGCTCGCGCTCTGCCATGAACGCCTCGCCCAGTTCCTCGCGGCGCTCCATGGCCACATTCTCGCGCGCTCCGTTCAGGATGGTGCGCTCCTCCTCGTCGGCGTGATGCGTGACCGCCTGCACGAGTTCTTCGAGCTTCTCGTCCCACTCCTCGGAGCCGACCTCTTCGACTTCCAGGAGTTCCAGGAGTGCCTTGTTGCCCTCCTCGTGCTCCTCCTCGCCGTGTTCCACCTCATCGTCGTCAATCTTCTTGTAGCGCTTCAGGGCGGGATACACCTTCGCCTCTTCCGCCAGGGCGTGGGCGATCAGCAGATCGGAGAATTCCCGAAGGGCTGCGGCCCGGTCGGCTTCGACGCTGCGCATCAGGTGAAAGAGATCCTCCATCTTCCTGTGGTCCTGGAGAATGAGTTCAACCACGTCTCGTGTCTGCGCCATGGGGGTAGGCATCACTTTCGTGCGGGGGACCTTGCAGGAATCCAGCTACCCCGTTCTGCGGTGTTCAGCAGCACAACCTGATTCGCGGGATCAGCGCTGCGGTGCCTCGCTGGGCTGGGTACGTGCCGCTCTCCAGGCCGGGTACAGCCCCGCCAGTAGGCCGGCCGCCGGGCCGACCACGGGGGCCGCTACGACCGTGGCAGGGTCTACGACCGGGGTCCAGTCCCGTACGACGGCGACGGTGACAACAGCGGGCGTGGTGTCGGCGATGCCGACGGCGCCAATCACCAGCCACTTTCCCGCGAGGAGAAGGAAGAGCTGGTCGAGTTGGGAGGTGACGTCTGTCGGGAGCATCCTGGGGTCGGGGGGCGGGAGGGCCTTCAGGTACTCGGGATGGTCGGGGCGCAGCACGGTGGGGGCTTCGGCGGCGATCTGGACGGCGGCGCCGATGTCGGTGGCGATGAGCACATTCGAGCCGTCGGCGGGTGGTCCCCACAGGGCCTCGGCGGGGGTGCGGGGGACCATCACGGAGAGCAGGAAGGCGGCCTCGCGGCTGACGTCGGAGAGGATGCGGATCACGGTGAAGGGCTCGCCGCCGATGACGGCGACGGGCTGTTTCGTCCGGGACGGACAGCCGTCGTAGAGGCGGCCCTGGGCGAGGGTGGGGACGGTGGCCCGAAGAGGACCGGGCGAGGCGGCGACGACGTCGATCTGCAGGCCCTCGGTGCTGTCGCCGACGGGGGCGGCGGCGACATCCGGCTCTCATTCGGAGCCCACGTCGTTCCAGTAGACCCCGGCGTGCGGCACGCCGTTGAGCCTTCCGACGCGGGCGTCGCCATCGGCGGGGAAGGCCCGGCGAACTCGTTTCGCTCGGCCGCCACGTCCTTGACAGTGACCTCGCCGGCGAGTTCAGGGCGGCGAGCCGATCGCGCAGCCGCCTCCGCGGCGACCTGGCGCACCCCCGTACTCACGTCGTCCAAGTGCCGTACGAAGAGCGGCAGAACGTGCGGGGTGCCGGCGTCCGTCACATGGTGCGGGTCCAGGAGCGACAGCGCGGCGGCTCGGACCAGGGGGGTGCGGTCCGCCAGTTCCCGCAGACCCGGCAGTGCTTCCGCCGGGCCCGTGAGGACCCTCTTGGCCACGCCGACCAGGGTGGTGTTGGCGCCGCGACCGGGCCACCAGCGGCCGGGTGACCGCCGCGCTTTCCCCGGCCGGAACCTGGCGGCCGCCATGGAGTCCAGGCCACCAAGCCCACCTCCGTACACCTCGGGCGCGGCATGACCCAGTAGAGGAAGCAGCAGCCACACGGCATCCCATCTGCCCATAGTGCCGTAGGCCTTTGCTGCCGCCGCAAGCGTGCTGCGGGGGTGGCCGTTGTCGGGTCGGAGTCGGAGTCGGAGACCGTGTCACGAGAAATGCACCGGACCCCACGACAGTGACACGGCCACTCATGGCCACGGCGTCAGCGCGGGGATCCGGTGTTGTCAGGCCTGACGACCGAACGAAAAGGTCATCAGGAAGGGGCAGAGGCTAGGGCACTTTGTATCCGGCGGCGCGGAACAGTTCGTACCATTCGGATCGGGTGAGCGGGATGTCCGAACCGAGTGCGGCGGCCGTGACGCGTTCTGGCGTGGTCGTTCCGAGTACGACCTGCATCTGCGCGGGATGACGGGTGATCCAGGCGACCGCGATCGCCTCGGCCGGGACGCCGTATTTGCCGCTCAGCCGGTCGATCACTGCGTTCAACTCGGGGAAGCGTTCGGAACCGAGGAACGGGCCGTCGAAGAATCCCGCCTGGAAAGGCGACCACGCCTGAATGGTGATGTCGTGCAGACGGCAGTAGTCGACGATTCCGTCATCACGTACGACCGACTGATCGAGGCCCTGCATATTCGCGGCGACGCCCTGCGCGATCATCGGGGCGTGAGTGATCGACAGCTGCAGCTGGTTCGCCACGATGGGTTGCGTCACGTACTTGCGCAGCAGGTCGAGTTGTCGGGGGGTCTGGTTGGAGACGCCGAAGGCACGTACTTTGCCTGCCGCCGACAGCTCGTCGAAGGCGCGGGCAACTTCCTCCGGCTCGACGAGAGCGTCGGGACGGTGCAGCAGCAGGATGTCGAGATAGTCCGTGCCCAGGGCCTGGAGCGAACCGTTCACGGACTCGACGATGTGGTCATAAGAGAAGTCGAAGTACGGCCCGTCCTTGACGATGCCGGCCTTCGACTGAATGACGAACTGCTCACGCTCCGACGAGCTGAGTTTCATGGCCTCAGCGAACCGACGCTCGCAACCGTGGTCGTCCGAGCCGTATACGTCGGCGTGGTCGAGGAACGTGATGCCGGTGTCGCGCGCAGTGTTCACGAGCCTGCGCACCGCCTCGTCGGGCATGTCCTGGATGCGCATCAGTCCGAGGACGACGTTGGGAACCACCATGTCGGTGCCAGGCAGGGTGAAGGTTTTCATGTGACTCTTTCGCTGTGACTTGAACGTTTGGAGTCGCGGATGCTTGCGGAGCGCGAGGCCCCGGGGATCGGGACGGCGAAGGGCGCGAGCGCGAGCTCCCGAGCGTGCGTGACTCGGTGGACGCCGGTGCCCGTCTCGTCGGCGGCCTGCTGGATCGCTCTGTGGCGTTCTGCGAGGCCCATCGCGTTCGCGATACCGCCGAGCGACCGCCAGGGGAGGAAGGTGGGCGAGAACTGGTCCTGAACCGACTCGAGCCGACCGCCGGGGTCGGACGGTGGAACCGGTAGGGACCGATGGCAGGGACGGCCCGGTCACTGAGGATGCGATGCTGCATGAATTTCCTCCTCCCGGACGCGTTGGCGAGTGCGCGGTGCACTGTGACGTCGCGTGCTCACTCTAGAAATGGCCGATCTGGAAATCCAACAGCTGTTGGTTCTGATATTGAGAACTGCGGGATGTAAATGGATTGGCGCCAGACGGCGTGCGTGCCCGCGAACGCTGAGTGCGCGACCGCCGTAGCGGCGCGCAGCGCGGGACCGCAGTCGGCCGTCCCTCGGCGACCCGGCGCTGATGGCCACCCGCATCATTGACAGCTTGGAGCAGACCCCCCGCCCCGCTGCGACTGGTCCTGGGCAGCGACTCCTACCGGTTCCTCCAAGCAGCCCCGTCCGAGCGGCTGGCCGAGATCGAGGCCCAGCGCGATACGGCAGGACTGACGGACATCACCGACGGCGCCTGACCAGTGGCAGGGTTGACCTGCCCGCCCCTGCCGGCAGTATCCGGCTCGGCCGCCCCAGGTGGGTGGAGCAGCGCCGCCTCCTGGGCAACCGCGTGCCGCCGTCGCTGCACAGGTGGCTCCCCTGTGCCGCCGCAACGGCGATCACGCCTCCAGGAGCCTGCGCTTCTGCTCCTCGAACTCGGCCTCGGTGAGCACACCTTGGGTCTTCAGCTCGCCGAGCTGCTTCAGCTGTTCGATCTTGGTGGTCATGTCGGAGGGCGGAGGAGCCGTCGGCGGTTCGGCGTAGGACGCCGATGGGGGCGGGGGCGCCTGGGAAGCCTCCTGGGCCGCCCATCGTCCCTGTTGCCGGCGGTTCACACGGTTCGACACGGCGGTCGCCGTTCCGGCGACGACGGCGGTGCGTGCGACCCCGCGGAGGAGACCTGGCATGACTGTTTCCCTTCGGTCTGGCCGTTGCGTTCAGCTCAGCCGACGCTCTCGGTCGCGTCGAGGGCTGCGACGAGCGCGGGCACCGGGATCCGTCCGGAGGCGACCATCCGGGCCCCGCCGCGGCGCAGGGCGGCGGCGAAGGGTGCGGCCCACCGGTTCTCGTAGAGCAGGATGCCCGCGGAACAGCCGGGTTCCAGCGCCTTGGCGGCTTCGTCGATGTCGTCCTGGCCGAGGAGTCCTGACGAGGCTCCCTCGAATACGGCGAGGTCGAGGTGGCCGTCGCCGGTGAAGTCGGCGATCTCCATGCCGGTCACCGAGCCGTCGTCGTCCTTCTTGATGAACACCAGGTCCAGGATCCGGATGAGTCCCTGGTCCACGAGATCGACGAGGATGGGGAGGCCCTCGCCCGTCATCCGGTTACCGGGGAACTCGACGACCAGATAGTCGATGGGGCCCACGTCTTCGAATTCGTCGCTCACGGCGTCACCTCTGGTGCTCGTGACTGTCTTCCCCCGCGTGGCTGTCGCCCCCGTAGCTCCCCTGACTCATCGTCCCCCAGAACGCTCCTCACCCAATTGCAGCACCGGAGCGTGGTCCTCGCACCTCGGTGCGCCGTTCACCCGCCCGGCCCACCCGGGTCGCGCGTTCCACGGCGGACATCTGTGCTGGTCACCATGAGCGCTAGCGGTGACGAACAGCTCTCGGCCAAGGAGCGCGGTGAATTGGCCGAACTGCGGCAGCGGGTCCACGCCCTGGAGGGCGCCGGGCCGCCCCGTGCGGCTCGGCACCACCCGTTCCGCTCGCTCGGCTCCGTTCTGCTGATCCTTCTCGCCGCACTGCTGGCGATGCTGTCCGTCGTCGCGGTGTGGGCGAACAGCATCGTCCAGGACACGGACCGCTACGTGAAGACCGTCGGCCCGCTGGCGAGCGACCCGGATGTGCAGAAGGCGGCCACCAACCGGATCACCGCCGCCGTGCTGGCCCAGATCGACGTGGACGCGCTGGTCAAACAGCTCACTGACGCGGCCTCGGCGAAGGGTGTGCCACCGCAGGCGGCCAAGCTGATCGGCAATCTGGACGGCCCGATCGAGAGCGGCCTCAAGCAGCTGGTCAGCGGCACCGTGGAGCGGGTGGTCACCAGCAGCGCCTTCGAGAAGGTCTGGGTGAACGGCAACCGCAGGGCGCACGCGGCGCTGGAGAAGGCCCTGACCGGCCAGGCCGACGGCACCGTCAAGGTGGAGAACAACCAGGTCGTCATCGACCTGGGCCCGATCGTCGCCGAGGTCAAGGACCAGCTGGTCGCCGCCGGCTTTACGCCCGCCGCCAAGATCCCGGCCGTCCACACGAACTTCGTGGTGTTCCAGTCGAAGGACCTCGGCAAGATCAGGTCCTATGTGAGAGTGCTGGAGCTCCTCGGCGGCTGGCTGCCCGTCATCGCGCTGCTGATCGCGGCCGCAGGGGTGTACACGGCGTTCAACCGACGGCACGCGCTGATCGGGGCTGCCCTGGCGGTGTTCGCCGCCATGCTGATCCTCGGCATCGGCCTCACCGTTTTCCGGGACGTCTACCTCAATCATCTGCCTGCCGGCGTCTCCGAAGCCGCCGCGGGATCCGTGTACGACGCCCTGATCAAGTTCCTGCGCGCCGGTATCCGTGCCCTCGCCGCGGTCGCCCTGTTCACCGCCATCGGCGCCTTCTTCGCCGGGCCGTCCCGGATCGCCGTCGTCACTCGCACCGGCTGCCGCAGGAGTATCGGCGCCCTGCGCGACGTGACGACCTCGGCGGGCCTTCGGCTCGGGGCGGTCGGGCGGTTCGTCCATCGCTTCAAGCGCTGGATCGGAGTGGTCATCCTGGTGGTCGCGGCGATCGTCCTGTTCACCTGGACCTACCCCACCACGGCGGTCGTGGTGTGGACGGCCGTGATCACGTTGGCGGCCTTCGCGATCCGCGAGTTCCTGGACTATGACGGCTCCACGCCGTCCTCCGGCGCGGACGCCGGGGCCGCCGCCGCGCACTGACTCGGCTCGCCGGGTGCCTCCTCGGGGGATACGTTGAATGCGGGAAGCCCGTGAACCGCCGTCCCGCAGGCACAAGGACCGCGAGCACGGCGAGGACGGAGCACGCTCCGAGACCGGCGCCCGGTTGCGCCGGCCGGGGTACCGGCCACCACACGGCACACGACAGGCGGGCACCTCGGAGCGGACCTCCCACAACTGACGGCCCGTCGTCCCCGTAGGCGCGGAGGCGGCCATCCCCGGGAGCCGCTGTCATGACAGAGAACCACCTGGACGGCCGCGAGTTGCGGCACCGCACCCCGCAGGAGCGGGCCGCGCTGGGCAAGGCGGCGCGGGCCGCAGTCCCGCGCTCCAGCCACGCCGAGTTCGCGCCGGGGCCGAAACGCCCGGACCCGCTGGAGATCATCGGTGAGCAGTCGGCGACGCGGCTGCCCGAGCTCGTACCGGTCCGCTACGGGCGGATGTCCGAGTCTCCGTTCCGGTTCTACCGGGGAGCAGCCGCCATCATGGCGTCGGATCTCGCGGAGACGCCGAGGACGGGTTTCAGGACCCAACTGTGCGGCGACGCCCACATGCTGAACTTCCGGCTGCTGGCCTCACCCGAGCGCCGCCTCATGTTCGACATCAACGACTTCGACGAGACGCTGCCGGGCCCCTGGGAGTGGGACGTCAAACGCCTGGCCGCCAGTCTCGCCATCGCCGGCCGGGCGAACGGCTTCAGCACCAAGGAGCGGGCCGGGATCGTACAGGCCACCGTGCGCTCGTACCGCGAGAACATGCGCGCTTTCGCCGGAATGGGCAACCTGGCCGTCTGGTACGCCCAGTTCGACGAGAAATGGGTGGAGGAGCGGTTCGGGGAGGACGTCTCCGCGCGGGGCCGGGACCGCTGGGGGCAGGCCCTGGCCAAGGCGCGCTCCCACGACACCCTCCAGGTCTTCGAGAAACTCACGGTCGTCATCGACGGCAAGCGCCGTATCGCCCCGGATCCGCCGCTCATCATCCGCCTAGAGGACCTGCTGCCGGACGAGCGGCGCGGCCAGCTTCAGCAGCAGATCACCCGGTTGATCGAGCGTTACGGCAAGACCCTGCAATCGGACCGGCGGTTCCTGCTGGAGCAGTATCGGGTGGCCGACATGGCGCGCAAGGTCGTCGGGGTCGGCAGTGTCGGCACCCGCTGCTGGATCGTGCTCCTGCTGGGGCGGGACGACGAGGACCCCCTGTTCCTCCAGGCGAAGGAGGCCGACGAGTCGGTGCTGGCACCGCACGTCGGGCCCAGCGCGTACCCGACCCAGGGCGAGCGGGTCGTCTCCGGGCAGCGGCTGATGCAGGCCACCAGCGACATCTTCCTGGGCTGGGAGCGGGTCGAGGGGCTCGACGGCCGGCGCCGCGACTTCTACGTACGGCAGTTGCGGGACTGGAAGTGGGTCGCCGTGGCCGAGGAGATGGTGCCGCGGGGCATGCGTACGTTCGGCGCTCTGTGCGGGGTGACGCTGGCCCGCGCTCACGCCAGGTCCGGCGACCGTATCGCCATCGGCGCGTACCTGGGCGGCGGGGACTCCTTCGACCGGGCGCTGGTCACGTTCGCCGAGCGCTACGCCGACCAGAACGAACGGGATCACCAGGCGCTCGTCGACGCCATCAGCGCCGGAAGGCTGCCGACGGAGGCCGCCTGAGGAGGCGACGGCACGGCCACGGCCAGGGTCAGTGGCGCTGGCCCATGTCCTTGCCGCGGGCCAGGACGTGGACGAACACACCGAGGAACGGCAGGACGAACTTCTTCCTCGCCTCCGCCGGGCAACAGGGGCAGCCCGAAGGCCTCGCTGATACGCGGGCGGCGGTCACCACGCGGGCGCTGCCGACAACGGGGGGGCGACGGCGACGAGGGTGCCCTGGATCTTCTCCGGGGGTACGCCGATCTCTCGGCGGCGCCGAGGTTGAGCAGGCACGAGGCAGGGGAGGCGCCTGTGGCCACCAGCGCGCCAGGGCCGCGACACGGGGCGGTAGCTAGGTTGTCGGGGTCAGGCCGATGGTTCGAACGCGTCGCGCGATCAACTCGGCCAGAGTGTCGAACACGGGGGTGTCAGCCTCGCCGGGCACGCCGGTACCGTCGAGCCTGTTCGTTTCCTCGCCCATCCTCCGGGTCCTCTCTCGCGACCAGAGCTTTGCTCCGGGTCCTGACCGGCTGCCCATCAACGCCGGCCACGGATTGCCCGTCCTGCCTCACCCGACGCGGATGAGTGATCACCGCGCGCCCTGTCCGCCGGTCGAGGGAGCTGCGCGACCTACGCGCCACGGCGGTGAGGTGAGCTTTCGGCGCCGGAGGTCAGCGCAAGGGTGAAGCCGCGGTCGTCCACCATCAGCGAGTCGACCTCCCGAACCTCACCCGTAACGGGTGATCACCGGCGGCGGATCACTCCGCATGCTCACAGGTGAGGCGCTGAGTGCCGCCTCTCGCCGGGGAAGTGAGGAATCGACCATGGCCACCACCACGACGCACCGCCACTCGGAAACCGCCGAGGCGACTGCCGGCGGCCTGACAGTGTTCGCCGCTGTCCTGCTGTTCATTGCCGGTGTCCTGGACCTCTTCCGGGGCATCATGGCCATCGCCAACGACGACGTCTTCGTGAACACCCCCAACTACGTCTTCAAGTTCGACCTGACCAGCTGGGGTTGGATCCAGCTGGTGCTCGGAGTGATCGCCATGAGCGTGAGTGCGGGTCTCTTCACGCGTGCCACCTGGGCCCGGGTCGTCGGGGTCGGCATCGCGGGGTTGGCGATCATCGCCAACTTCCTGTCGATCCCGTACTACCCCGTCTGGTCACTCACCCTGATCGCGATGTACGCCTTCGTCATCTGGGGCCTGTGCGTCGTGCGGCGGGAACGCTGAGCGAAGTACCGGTCGCCGCGGAAGTCCTTGACGGCGCCCGCACCGCATGGCCTGTCGGCCCACATCATGACCTGCCGACCCACATCAGGACGAAAACGCCCTTGCCGGATATTCGACCTCGCCTCCTCCAGGGCCCGCAGGTCCCCAGTCCGGTCATCGTCCTGCTCAACGGTTCAAGCCGACGCGCCCCCATCGTGTGGCGCCGAACTCGGGAGGACCCATCGCCGGAACGACGTCGGAGAGTGGCTCCGGCCCCGCGGCGCGGAGTCAGCCACCGGAAGCCGACCTGCTGAGAACCATGCTGGGCCGGCCGGAGTATCGCAAGGCCCTGGTGTTCTGTGGCCTGATCGGCATTCCGGTGGCGCTGATCGCCTTCTGGTTCCTGGTGGCGGTCCAGCAGCTGGAGCAGCTGATCTGGACGGACTGGCCCAAGGACCTGGGCTGGGAGAAGGCTCCCTGGTGGTGGGCGCTTCCCCTGCTCACGCCGGCCGGTCTCGTGGTCGGCGTGGTGGCCGCCCGGTTTCCGGGCCGGGGCGGACACATACCCGCGGGGGGCCTGCACTCGGGTGGCATCACGAGAAAGGCGCTGCCTGGCGTCTTGATCGCCGCTCTGGTCGGTCTGCCGCTCGGCGTCGTGCTGGGGCCCGAGGCACCGCTGATCGCGATGGGCGGCGGACTGGCTCTGCTCTTCGCGAACCTGGCCCGGGCTCCGGAGACCGAGGCGAGCACGGCGCTGCTGAGTGCTGCCGGGGCGGCGGCCGGCGTCTCCGCGCTCTTCGGGAATCCGATAGTGGGAGCGGTGCTGCTGATCGAGGTGGCCGGGGTGGGCGGCCCGCAACTGTTCGCGGTGATGCTGCCGGCACTGCTGGCCAGCGGGGTGGGCGACCTGATCTTCACCGGTTTCGTCCGCTGGACCGGCTTCGAGACGGGGAGCCTGGACATCGGCCTGCCCAAACCGCCGCCGCTCGACTGGGCGGACGTGCTGTGGGTGCTGGTGCTGGCGCCCGGCCTCGCGTTCCTCGTCCACTGGGCCTTCGTGGGCGGACGCTTCGCTGCGCGGTTCGCAGCGGCCCGGACGGTCCGCAACACCACCCTCTGCGCGCTGGGTGCGGCGGTCTGCATCACCCTCTACGCCGTCGCCACGGGGCGCTCGCCCGCCGAGGCGGCCCTGTCGGGCGAGTCCACCCTCTCCGATCTGGCGCGGGATCCGCACGCCTGGCCGGTGGGCGCCCTGATCGCGGTGCTGGCTTTCAAGAGCCTGGCGTACGCGCTGTGTCTGGGCAGTCTGCGCGGTGGTCCCGTCTTCCCCGCTCTGTTCCTGGGCGGGGCGGCCGGTGTGCTGCTGGCCCCGCTGCCCGGTCTGGGGCTGGTCCCGGCTATGGCGGTCGGGATGGCGGCCTCGGTGACCGCGGCCCTGCGGCTGCCCGTGAGCGGCGTCGTCCTGGTCGTGCTCCTGCTGGGCAACGTGGACACGGTGGCGCTGGTGGTGCTGGCCGCGGTCGTGTCCTTCGTGCTCGTCCAGCGGCTGCCGCAGGGCCCGGGCGTCCCTGGGACCGGTGAGCAGCCGAGCGATCGGACGGCTCACTGACGCCCATGACGGTCGGGTGGGTTCGTGATGTCCACGTGCTGCCCTGACCGTCGGCCGCGCGGCCTGGCCTGGCCGCACTGTTCGGAAGTGCGGGTCATCACGGTGGTGTGTGGTGCGGAGCGCCGTCCGCCGGCGTTTCGCCGGGCGGAGGGCCCGGCGGCTCAGGTGTGCCCAGATGGCGGGCGGCCCAGGGTTCGCGGGCGATGACAGCGCCGGCCGTGAGGCACAGAGTCGCCACCACGCAGAGCGTGATGAGCCAGGACAACAGCGTGAAGACGGCACCCATAGAGCCGTACTTCTCCAGGCTGTGGTTGAGGGCCCGGGGCACGTACAGCGACGCGGTGGAGGTGAGGACGGCCAGGGCCGTCCCGGTCAGCAGCGCACCCGGCAGCAGCGGCCGCCAGGGCACGCGCGCGACCAGCAGAAGATGCTGCGTCCACCACCAGATGCCGACCTCTGCGATCAGCAGCAGGGGTACGCCGAGCCACAGTCCGAGGCCGAAGCCGTTGCGCAGACTCCCCTGTACGGCGAACATGGCCAGCCATGTCGCGAGCCAGGCGATCCAGCGCCAGGCGGCCACCCGCGCGCTCGCCTTGGGCAGGCTCCAGGCCCGCTGGCACAACCGTTGCATGGCGCGGCTGCACGCGGTGGCCGAAAGGAGCACCATCAGCCCGCCGACGACGCCAGTGGTCTGCCGCAGCTCGTCGGACGGCTCATCGGTGCCCTGGAGAACCTTGTTCAGTTCGGCGTTCGCGCTTCCGGTGAGACCGAAGGCGTCGTGCAAGGACGTGACCAACTGGTCACGCAGCCACTCCGGGGCGATGGAGCCCACCACGAACAGCAGGGGCACGGCCGTGAGGAACGTCTGGGCGGCCAGCCGGGTCGCGGAGTCGAACACGTTCACCGAGATCAGGTGCGACAGCAGATGTGTGATCACGGGGAACCGGTTTTCGGCCCGGGTGCGCAGTCCCACCAGCCGGGCCCCCGTCGAGGCGGCACGCTCCCGCAGCGCCGCCCGGCGCGACGGACGGTCCGGGCGCCTTCTTCCGGTCCCTGTCCCTGGCTGCATGCTGCCAGGGTGCCGCCCCGGAGACCACGCGGCCCCGGCAGGTGTACGCCGCAGGGCCGAATGGGTCAACAATGTCGTACGCAAAGGTGTGAAGGGGTGATCTGGCTACTAGGCCGGATGAGTCTCCGGCGCGGACCGGCCTCGCCGCCGACGAATTGTGAGGTGCGGAACCGGCGGGGAGACTGAAGTCATGATCGACAGTCGTGCCGTGGCCGGACACTCACCAGCGCGCGGGGGCTGTGATGGTGCTTGACCTGGTGGTCATCGGCCTCGCGATCGCCGTGTTCCCCCTGTCGGTGACCGCGTTCGTACTGGTGCTGTCGGCGCGTGGCGGAGTCTGGAACGGCCTGGTCTTCATCCTCGCCTGGCTCGCCTGCTTCGTGGCCGTCCTGGCCGCCGTACTGCTCACCACCGGCGGCAAACCGCCGGCTCCCCACTCCCCGCCCTCCACTGCCTCCTCCGCCGTCAAGCTCGCTATCGGCTTGGGACTCGTCGGATACGGCTGGCACCGGCACCGGCACCAGTCCCGGCGCAAGAACGGTGAGGAGGCCGTCGCCCCTTCCGGCCGACGGCACAAGTCCTCCGGCGGACTGATGGCGCGACTCGACCAGATCTCCCTGTGGACCGCGGCGGGGCTGGCTCCGCTGCTCCAGCCGTGGGGGCTCGTGGCAGCCGGCGCGGCGACGGTGATCAGCGCCGACATGTCCCACGCATCCTCCTATCTGGCCTTGTTCGGATACTGCCTTCTCGCCACGAGCAGTCTGCTGGCGATGGAGGTCTACACGACGTTCGCTCCGGACTCGGCCAGAGTGCGCCTGGGCAAGCTCCGCACCTGGATCACGACCCACCAGGAGCAGGCGCTGGTGGCCGTGGCATTGGTGGCCGGATTGTTCTTGGTGAGCAGAAGCATCGCCCAGTTGACGTCCTGAGCCTTCCTGCCGCGAGCCCGCGAGCCCGCGAGCCCGCGGGGAGGGGGGTGCGGGGCCCATTGACCCGGGCATTCCCGGGCATTCCCGAGCTGCCCTCACCGAGAGCTTCGCCCCAGCCGCGTGGCTGCTTCGCGACGTCGTCGATGACTTTTCAGTCGCTGGGCAGACTGCTCCAGCCGCGGCCGCCCCGACCACGAGGGGCGCCCGCCGCCTCGCGGGACGTGGAACGCATCCGAGCGCCACTTCCGTGCCGAAGTATTGGTGCAGGACACGCACCCGAACGAAGGGAAGGGCATCCCTTGCGCAGCAGCCCGCTTGTCGGATGGACAGTCGCCGTCACCGGAGCCGCTCGCGGCCCGGGACGTCGCTCGCCGCGACGCCCGGGTTGCGAGAAGACGCCTCTGGAGGAGCCGGCCGTCGAGGTCGACGTCACGGACCCCGCCGCGGTGGGGGCGGACGCCCGGACGGTACGACAGGGTCTCGGCCGGCCTTCGGCAGCGGTGGCCGCCGAGGGCATCGCGGAGGGCGGCCCGTGCGTCGACTCGGATCCGGCCACGTGGGACCACGGCATCGACGTCGACCTGACCGGCAGCACCCACAGGGTCCGCGCCTCCTTGCCCGACGTGCTCGATACGGCGGCCCGCTTCCTCCAGCTCGCTTCACTACGACCGCCTGACCGAATCGCGCGCTCACATGCCCGCCCTGGCCGCGCCGGGAGTGCCCCCGTGTACACGGTTGCCGCTCGCCTGGTCGACGGTCCGGAGCGGTGCCGTACGACCGTGTACGCGCCCGTGGTGTTGCGGGTGTCGCGTGGCGCACTGCCCCCGGCGCGCGCCGCACCGGGCGATCGCGTCCTGGATGGAGAGGAACGGAGGAACCGCCATGACGAAGAAGGCGAAGGGCAGGGCTCGCAGCGACAACTTCACGCGGGGTGACGAGGTGACCTGGAGGAGCCACGGCAGTACCGCCGACGGCACGGTCGTCCGCAAGCTCACCCGACGCACCGAGGCCGCAGGCCGCACCGTGGACGCGTCAAAGGAGGAGCCGCAGTACGAGGTACGCAGTGTCAAGTCCGGCAGTACGGCGGTGCACAAGCCGTCCGCCTTGCGCAAGAAGTGAGCGGGCGCCGATGCAGACCTTCCTGCCCCACCCGGACTTCCGGCGGACGGCTCTGTTGCTGGACCGGCGACGGCTGGGCAAACAGCGGGTTGAGGCCTTGCAGGTGTTGCGCGGCCTGACGGTGCCGGGATACGGCTGGCGTCGGCATCCGGCCGTACGGATGTGGGTGGGGTACGAGGAGGCACTCGTACGGTACGGCCTGGAGATCTGCCGGGTTTGGCGCGAGCAGGGGCACCAGGACACCTGCGCTGCCTCGCTGGTGGCCGGACTGGCCGCCGTACACCCTGGCACCCCGGTACGCGATCAGCCGGCGCTGGCTGCCGCCGGCGAGCTGCCGCCCTGGCACGGCGACGAGGCCTTCCACGAAAGCCATCGCTCGGCCTTGGTCCGTAAGGACCCGGAGGTGTACGGCGAGCTGTTCCCCGGCGTCACCGACGACCTCCCGTATGTGTGGCCCGCGTCCGACAGGGAGGGGCAGCCGTGCTGACGGCGGTCCGGGAACAACTGGGCCAGGCTCTGTTCCGGCGCGCCGAGGGGCCCGCAGGAACCCACCCAATTGACCGCCCGTGGTGTCGGCGGGCCGACGGCCCCCGGATGTGAGCGGCGTGGAGTCTCGCTGGTGCCGCCGGCGCTTCAGGCGTTGGAGCTCAGTCTCGTCGGCCCCAGTCCAGGCGGTCGGCCAGACCGGCGGCGGTGAAGGCGGCGATCAGCTCGTCGCGGCCTTCGGTGAAGTGGGCCCAGCTGTCGTAGTGGACGGGACCACGCGGCGGGCGCCGAGGAGTTGGGCGGCCTCAGCGGCCTGGGCGCTGTTCAGGACGATCAGCTGGTTGTCGAAGAGTTCGGGGAAGCGGGGGGCGCCGGCGAAGAGGAGAGCGGTGTCAATGGGGGCGAAGCGCTCGGCGACCTCCTTGACCGCGTCGAGGGAAGCGTTGTCGCCGCTGACGTAGACGGTCGGCAGTCCCTCTCCGGTCAGAACGAATCCGACGACCTGTCCGGTAACCAGCTCGACCCTTTCACGCGGGCCGGGGCCGTGGATGGCGGGGACGCCGGTCACGGTGATCGTGCCGCCGTCGGGGCGGTTCAGCTCGATGGATTCCCAGTCGGCCGGGCCCGTGGCCCTGTCCTTGAGGCGCTCTCCGCCGCCGGGGGTGGTGAGGGTGAGCGCGACGTCGGCGAGCAGGGACCGGCCGGAGGTGTCCAGGTTGTCGGGGTGCTCGTCGCGCGAGAGCAGAACCACGTCGATGGAGCCGAGACCGGCGGGGGCTCCGCTGGAGGGTATCTGCTGTCCGCCGTCCGCATGTACGAGTCGGGCGTGGCCACCCCCGAGGACATCGACCGCGGCATGGCCCTCGGCTGCGGCCACCCCATGGGCCCGCTCGCCGTGCTCGACCTCATCGGCCTCGACACCATCGCCGATGTCGCGCGCACGATGGAGCGCCGCACCGGCGACCCCCACCACGCCGTCCCGCCCCTCCTGGACCGCCTGATCGAGGAGGGCCGGCTCGGCCGCAAGTCGGGCCGGGGCTTCCATCGCTACGACACCCAGGCCGCCCGATGAACCTCTACGGAGCCCCATGACCGAGCCTCAGAGCACCCTGTGGATACGGCGATTCCAGCCGCGACCCACCGCACCGTTCCGCCTGGTCTGTCTGCCCCGTGCCGGCGGCTCGGCAACCTTCTTCGCAGGCCTGCCGATGCTGCTGGGCCCCGAGGTGGAGGTGCTGGGGGTCCAGTATCCCGGGCGACAGGACCGTCGTGGCGAACCGTGCGTGGAAAGTATGGCCGAGCTCACGGGCGCGGTCGTGGAGGAGCTGCTGCCCTGGACCGACCGGCCGCTCGCCCTGTTCGGCCACAGTCTGGGGGCCGTGCTCGCGTTCGAGGTCGCTCGCGGCCTCACGGGGGCAGGACACGTCCCGGCCGCCCTGTTCGTCTCCGGCCGACGGGCGCCCTCGCGGCAGCGGCCCGAGTACGCCCACCGGCTGGACGACGACGGGCTCCTCCGGGAGATCCGCAGGCTCAGCGGCACCGACGACCGGGTCTTCGCCGACGAGGAACTCGTCCGGATGGTGCTGCCCGCCATCTGCGCCGACTTCCGGATCGTCGAGAACTACCGCTACGAGCCAGGCCCGCCCCTGGACTGCCCGTTGACCGTGTTCACCGGCACCGACGACCCGAAGGTCTCCGCCGACGAGGCCGCCGCCTGGCGCGAGCACACGACGGATACCTTCGCCCTGCACTCGCTGCCCGGCGGCCACTTCTTCCTGACCGCGCACCAGGAGCGAGTGGCCGAGGAGGTCACGAAGGGGCTGCCCCCGCTCCCTGTCCGGTACCGAGACCCCGCTCGCAGGCCGTGAGGAGGCCGACCCCCGCCGCCCGTACATCGAGGGAACGCTCCTGCCGGGTCCAGGGCAGGGAGCCGGCCTGCTCGACGGGCGCACGCCACAGGCTGGGCACAACTCCGGCAGCCGCTCCAGGCCGCATCCATGTCATCCACGACGGACCCGCCACCATCGGCGGGCGGGGAGAACTGACCCCGCTCCGCTCGACATCGTCCTGCTGGGCGGGCGGGTGCCGCGTCCGAGATCGGTCAAGCAGGCTGGACCGCGGATACGGCGGTGACGGTCACGGTGTCGTCGCACTCGGCGAACTGCCCGTCGTCCAGGGCCACCTGGTGTGCGCCGGACCCCGGCAGCCGGACGACCATCGTGGGATACACCACGGGCGCCGAACCGGACACGCAGTACCCGTCGGCCTCTCCCTGCACCTGCACGAACGTCAGCTTCACCCACGCCTTGCCGCCGGGAGCCAGCTTCACTGACGCTGCGGTTCCGGTCGGCTTGACGGTGAGCGGCACGTTCAGCTCGGGAGAGCCGTTCGCGGCACCGGCCACCGTGGGGTGCCCCTTGAGGACGCATGTCCGTGCGGACACGTTGGTGAACTCGACGACGGCCGCCCCGGTCCCCGTACCGTCAGGCCGCACGGCAGCCTGACGGGCGGTCGCCTTCAGACTGCCCGCGGAACAGGTTGCCGCCGGACCGCCCGGAGCGGGTGCGGAGGACGCGGGCCGGGAGGCGGAGGGCGTCGAGGGGCCGGAGGGCGTGGCGGAACCGGAGGCAGAGCTGCCGGGCTTCGGGGCGCCGGCCGCGGAGGAGGAGGCCGCTGAACTGACGGTCCCGGACGGGGTGAGGCCGCCGTCTGCGGTGTCCGCGCCGCCCCCACCGGGCTGACAGCCTGCCAGCGCCAGCGCCGCTGACGCCACGACGACCGCCATCGCCGAACCGCGCATTTTGTTCACGTACCGCATGCTGTTCCCCCGAGTTCCAGTTGTCAGGAGCGCGGCTCCTGGCCGCCCCGCCGAAGCAGACAGCACCGTGGAGCCGGCAGTTCTCCCACACTCCGACCTGTGACCCTCCAGTGACGAAACCCGGCCACAACCACCATGGAACGCCCCCGTAGCGCCAAGTCCGGCAACACGGCGGCCCACAAGCCGTTCGCGCTCTGGCGCCGGCGTCCGGCCGTGCGGATGTGGGCGGGGTACCTGGAGGCACTCGTACGGTACGGCCTGGAGATCTGCCGGGTCTGGGGTGAGCAGGGGCACCTGGACAGCTGCGCTGCCTCGCTGGTGACCCCCGGGTACGCGGCCGGCGGAGCCGGCGGCCGTGGGCCAGCTGCCGCCCCGGCACGGTGACGAGGCCTTCCACGAAAGCCATCGCTCGGCGCTGGTCCGCAAGAACCCGGAGGCGCGCGGCGAGCTGTTCCCCGGCGTCCCTGACGACCTCCCCTACGAGTGGCCCGCGTCCGACGCGGTGGATGTCGCGTTCCGCCGGTGTCGGGGTGATCACGACGGCTCCCGGGGTGCAACGGCCCGTGGACGTGCGGTGCCAGGGCGACGAACCGCACTGGCTGTGCTTTCTTCACGGGAAACGAGCACGCGGCACGCGGGAAGCGATCTTCAACTGCTCCTGACGCCACAGGGGGTGGGGCGTGCTGGTGAAGGCCCAAGGCTCGTCGGCTGCGACGGCACCATCCCCACCACCAACTTCCTTTCACATAACAGCCATTGTCCTGACTGAAGGGCTCGTGTTCCACTGATCTCCGTCCACCACACAGATCACCCGCTCTCGGGCGGGAGGGCATTCACGGGGGAGATGCGTGTATGAGGACCTGGGCTTCGAGAAACTCCTCGACGCGGACGGTTTTTTCGCTTACCTGTTAGGCCGGTCGCCCTCGGGTGAGGACCGCAAGCCGTTGTACGGCTCCGACCTGCCCGTGGTGCTGCTCACCGGTGGCCCGGGGATGGGCAAGGGGCGGCTACTGCGGGCGGTGCACGCCCGGTTCGCCCGCCAGGTACCGGTGATCCGTCTGGACTGCGCCTCATCGGAGTACGCGGACCGGGCCGGCCCGGAGCCGGGTGCCCGCTCGGCGGTGACCGAGGCCCTGTTCGAGGCCGCTCTGCTGCTGCACACCTGGCGGGGAACGGGCGGCGCCTTCATCTTCCCGCGGTTCTTCGCGGGCTTGGCGGTGATCGCGACGGGCGTCGCGGACGGCACCCGCGCGGGGATCACGACAGAGGTGGAGCGGTACGAGGAGCTGATGCAGCAGCCGCGCCTGCGCGCTCTGTCGGCGCGCGACGTCTGGCGCGGCGCGCTCCTCGGTGCCGTACGGAACATGTTGGAGGTCCTGGCCGCGCAGGCCCTCGGCCAGGACGGGGCCGCCGCTCTCACCGCGCTGCTCGACGCCCTCTTCGAGCGCCTGACACCCCGGGGCGAGGCGGAACTGACCCGGATCTACGGCGAGTATCCCGGCGCGGCCGGCCAGCCCAAGCACGGGCTGCGCAAGCTCGCCGTCGACTTCCGGGCCGGCGGCGAGGGGCGGGAGGACGCGGAGCGCTTCCTGTTCCGGGCGCTGCGCGAGGATCTGGAGGCGGCGTATGGCGGTCTGGGGGGCTGGCTGGGCCGGGTCGGCCGCCCGGGACTGCTTCTGGACCACGCCGAAGAACCGCTGGGCGAACGGCTGTTGCGCGCCGTGCTCGCCGACCGCCGGGACGGACAGCGCGACCGCGTGGTGATCGTGGGTACGGCGCGCCGGGCGGACGGCGGGGACTTCCTGCACGGGGGTCTGCCACCGAGGGAGGTGGCGGCCTTCCGGCCCGCTGACGGGGTGCCGGCCACCTGGTCCCGCCGCCGGGACGCGGAAGGGGACCGGGGCCCGCTCTCGGCCGGGGTGCTCATACTGCGGATGCCCTACCTCACCGGCGACCAGCTCCGCCGGGCGACCGAGCGAATACAGCTGGGCGCGGAGCGGGAGGGCGGTGCGGATCGCCGCCGTATCACCGCCGCCGTGGCCCAGCTGAGCGGCGGCCGGCCGCACACGGTGGTCCGGCTGGCCACCGCGGCCGCCGACCATCGGATGGAGACGGACGACAACGACCGCGCCATCCTGGACGCCAAGCTGCACCACCCGGACGGCGCCCCCGAGCGTCCGGTGACGGACGTACTGCTCGAGGAGCTGATCCTGGACCAGTTGCCGGTGCGACTTGCGCACGAGCACCATGACCAGTGGCTCGATCTCCTCACCCATCTGTCGGTGGCGCACGACCTGGCGTGCGCGGACGTGCTGTTGCACCACCACCAGGCAGGCCGTGTCCTGCGCCTGTCGGCACACGAGGTCGCGCAGCTGCTCAACGACACCGGGTGGCCCAGCTGCGAGCGGCACTTCATCGGGGACTTCGGCCTGCGCCAGCTGCTGGTGCACCGACTGTACGGGCTGGAGCACGACGGGGCCGCCTGGTACGCCGACCACCATCTGCTGCGCGACCACTACGCCGTGAGCGAGCCGAGCGGCGGTGCCTTCCGCTCGGTGACAACCCATCAGATGAACCACCACCTCGTCTCGGGCGGCGTCGACGATGTAGTGCGCCATCTCGCCGCCACCCTCCCCGGGCGCCCCCGCCAGTGGTGCGAGGAACTGCTGGAGATCGCCCAGGCGCCCTATCCGGGCGGGGCGGACGAGCGCCGCAAGCGCGCCCAGGGTCTGGTACCGGTCGAGGGAGCGCCGCTGCGCCGCACCGTCGACCAACTGCTGCACGCCGTATGGCTGTGCGAGGAGCGCACCAGGCCGACCGGAGGCGAAATGGCCGGCACGCTGGAGCAGTTGCTGAGACTGCTGTCGACCATGGACTTCGACGGCGCCGGAGAACTCGGCCCGACAGCCACCCAGTGGAGCCGACTGGCCGCGAACGAGCAGCCGTTGCTCCGCTGCGCATGCACCGATCAGCTCGGCCGAAGGAGGTAACCGGGATGCCCGGCTGGATACCCAGGTGGAACAGGCTGCCCCGGTGGGGAAGGATCCTCTACGCGCTGGCGGGCGTGGCGGTGCTCGTGGCCGCCGGCGTGTACGGCATTCCCGCCATCCAGAGGCCGGACACCTGCCATGACGGCATCGAGAAGATCGGCGGCGAGTGCATCGGCGTCGACGGCGCGGGCTACGACTTCGGCACACCGGAGATAAGCGCCGTGGTCAAGGCCATCTCGGAGGAGAACAAGAGGATCGCGAAGCAGCCCCACGTCACCGTGGCGATGGTGCTGCCCCTCCAGTCGACCACGGCGGGGCTACGGCGGCAGATGCGCAGCGACCTCCAGGGCGCGTATCTGGGACAGCGGCAGGCCAACTCGGGCGTGGGCCAAGTGCCCAGGATCCGGCTGGTGCTGGCCAATCCGGGGATGAGCTACCGCCATCAGGACAAGGTCGTGGACGCGTTGCTCGACATGGCCCAATCCGAGAGGGACAAGCTGCGGGCCGTCACGGGCTTCAACCTCACGCTCGACGCCACCGAGAAGGCCGTAGCACGTCTGACGGAAAGCGGTGTCCCGGTGCTCGCCTCCCGGATCAGCGGCGACGGGATCGCGAACGTCGAGGGGCGGAAGCAACGATTCCCCGGCCTTGCCCGGATCATCCCCACCAACGGCGATGCGGCCAAGGCCCTGGCCAACTTCAACGGCGAGCGGGGCCGGGAAGACGCCAGGTCGGTGCTGGTCTACGACACCCGCCCGGACGCCTACGCCCAGTCGTTGGCGAGCGCGTTCCGGGGGATCAAGGAGACGGGTCCGGCCGGGCCCGCCGACATGTCCTTCGAGTCCCCGGGGATCGACGAGGCCGGCTCGACCGGCAGTCAGTTCGAGCAGATCGCCAACAACATCTGCGGTTCCGCGGCAGACACGGTCTACTTCGCGGGGCGCACGCTGCACCTGCGGATCTTCGCGCTCACCCTCGCCAAGCAGACGTGCGCGGACCGTCACTTCACCCTGATCAGCGGCTCCGACGCCGCCTCTCTGCGGCAGAACATGTCCGAGAAGGACTGGGCGCAACTGCGCGGCGAGGACGGCGGGGCCAAGGTGACGGTCCAGTATGCCGCCCCCGCCCACCCGGCCGCCTGGAACATCGAACTGGCCGCCTGGACCAAGCAGTGGAAGAAGTCCCACCACCGCGAGCCCACCGCGAGCGAACTCCCCCAGTACCTCACGGAGCCCAAGGCGGCCCTGGACGGCCTCAACGACCTGATCGAGAGCACGAGCAAAGCGGGCACGAACCTCGGCTCCACTCCGAACCTGGAGGACTCCCGCACCATGCTCGTCTACGACGGCCTCGTCACCGTCGGCACGGCCCTGCACGAGGTACAGGGCAACGACGCCGAGCACGCGCCCAGCCTCACGGACGTCCGCCAGGAGTGGTCGAAACTCCAGTCGGTGCACCGGGTGAGGGGCACAAGTGGCCTGATCTGCCTGACCAGCGGCGGGAATCCGTACGACAAGCCGGTCGCGGTGGTCGAACTGAACCCGGGCCAGGGCGTGCGCGGGTCCCTGAAGTTCGTCGGTCTGGGCTGGCCCACCGGCAAGGAACAGCCGAAGAACTGCGTGATCCCGAGCGGCACTTCCTGAGACAGCCGGCCCTCTCTACCCAGCGCTTTTCTTGAGGATGTCGGGTACGGGGCCTGCCAATTGGGGGCCTGCCACCCTTGGTGCTGCAGGAACGCGCTCAAGGCGCGAGCCTGGTGGCGGAGGCGTTCCTCGGCGCGACCTCGGTCGCTGCCGCATCTGCTTCGCCGAAGCGCGCACCACGCGGCCTGAGCGGAGGTCGTCCGGGGGGGGGTGTCCTACCAAGCCGTGGTCCCTCTCGACACGTTATGTGTCACCTACGCCTTGGCTGACGAGTGATCGGGGATGCAGCCGGGGCGGCGCAGTCCGGCGCCCCCGCGTAGTCGGGCAGCTCGACGCCGTTGATCGCGCGCCCGACCAGCTCGGTGAACCATTCGCCGGTGAAATCCGGGAGCGGCTCGGCGTCCGGCCCGGGGACGTCGCGGGTGCGGGCGTTCAATCGGCCGATCTCCTGGTTGGCCTCGACGAACGAGCGCATCCGCGCCTCGTAGCGGGCGAACCCGGTGCCGGGGTCCCACTCGGCGGCGGCCAGCTCTCCGGCCAGTACGTAGGCGCCGACGAGGGCCAGCCCGGTGCCCTGTCCGGACATCGGTGACGAGCTGAACGCCGCGTCCCCGAGCAGCCCCACTCGTCCGCTCGACCAGCGGTCCATCACCACCTGGGCGACCTGGTCGAGGTAGAAGTCCGGGGTGTCGTCCAGGTGCGCGAGGATGTCCGGGGCCAGCCAGCCCAGGCCCGCCATCCGCTCACGCAGCAGGCGCTTTTGGGCCGCGACGTCACGGTAATCGACGGCGAAGTCGGCCGAGGCGCAGTAGAACATGGCCATCGCCCGGGTGGCGTCCTGGATGGGGCGCAGGAGGGCTGAGCGCCCGGACTCCTGGTCCTGGTACTCGAGCAGCCAGCGGTCCAGCCCGAACTCGTTGGGCACACTGTAGAAGGCCAGCACGTGCCCGAGGTGGCGCAGAAAACGCTCGTGCGGCCCGAAGACCATCGCCCGCAGCTCCGAGTGCAGCCCGTCGGCCCCGACCACCAGGTCGAAGCGCCGCCGGTCGCCGCCCGCGAAGACCACGTCGACCCCGTCCCCGTCCTGGGCGAGCTCGGCGATGCGGTCGCCGAAGATGTACTCGACGCCGTCGCGGGTGTCGTCGTAGAGCACCTGGGACAGGTCCCCGCGCAGGATCTCGATGTCCGCGATGAATCCGTCGCCACCGTCGTCGTCCGCGCGGAAGGTCTCCAGTACCTTCCCGTCCGCGTCCACGGTGTGCGCGCCGGCGGTGTCGGTGCACGCCGCGCGGACCGCCGCGTCCAGCCCCATGCGCCCGATGACCTCCTTGGCGATGCCGCGCGCGTCCACCGCTTGCCCGCCGGGACGCAGCTCGGGAGCCCGCTCCACCACGGTCACCTCGGCCCCCCGCCGGTGCAGCCAGTGGGCCAGGGCGGGTCCCGCGATGCTCGCCCCCGCGACCAACACCCTGGGACGGCTCACTCGCGTCCCCTGCTCGCCCGTCGGGATCGTGCGCTCCTGAGCGGAGTCGTTGACGCCCATCACTGCCTCCATGTGCTGCCTCCTGTGCTGGAACGTTTCCAGCACAGGACCACCGCCGTCGGTGGATCCAGGGTGTGGACTGCGGATCCGCACAAAACTCGTCGGTACGGCCGAGATCGCGTCCACGCTTGCTCGTCGAAGGAGTCCGGCCCTACGGCGGTCGCAGCTGCATGACCTTCAGCAGCCCCCGGAGTGAGGTCGCGGTCGACTTCATGGTGCGGAACGAATGGTCGGCGGGCCGCATCCACTGTTTCTTGAGACCCGCAAGGCCGCACGCTCCATCTGTTCGGGCAACGCCCGCCCCGCACGCAGACTGCCGAGGTGGCTGTGGGAAGGTGCTGGACTGGACGCCCGGCTCGGCTGACCGCCAGGTGGTGGGAAGAAAGGACGGGGATGGGCCTTGTCTTGGATCCTGTCGTCCGGGTGGGGTGAGGCGGACGTCCTGGGAGGCCGCATACTCGATGATCGTCGCGGGGCTGTGGAGCCTCGCACGCTGAGTTGAGCTGGTCGGATTCAAGGGTGTGGGGGATATGACGGACGTGAACGATCTGGCCGCTGCGGATGCGGTGGAGGACTCTGCCGTACCGGAGCGCCAGGGTGGCGGTCTGGCGCGGTGGTTGCTTCGGCACCGGGTGCAGCCGGCCAGTGCGGCGGAGACAGGTGCCGGCGAGTCCCATGCCTGGTGGAAGGTGATGTGCCTGACCGGCGTCGACTACTTCTCCAGTCTGGCCTATGTGCCGGCGATCGCCGCCGTCGCAGCCGGTGCGGTCTCTCCGCTGGCCACACTTGTGCTCGTGGCTCTGACCCTGCTGGGGATGCTGCCGATGTACCGGCGGGTGGCCCGCGAGAGTCCGCACGGGGCCGGTTCGGTGGCCATGCTCGAGGACCTGCTGCCGTTTTGGCGAGGCAAGCTGTTCGTCCTGGTCCTGCTCGGGTTCGTGGTGACCTCATGGATCATCACGATCACCCTGTCCGCGGCCGACGCATCCGTCCATCTTGTGGAGAGCTCCTATGCCCCGCAGGCACTGCACGGACACGAGGTCGTCATCACCGTGGCGCTCCTGCTGCTCCTTGGCGGGGTGTTCCTGCTGGGCTTCAGCGAAGCGGTCAGCGTAGCCATCCCTCTGGTCGCCGTCTTCCTCGCGCTGAACGCGGTGACCATCGGCGTCGGCCTGATGGAGGTGTTCACGACCCCGGGCGCCCTTTCGGCATGGACCAACGCTCTCGGCGAAGGCGACGGAGTGGGCGACCTGGCCGGGCCCGCACTGCTGGCCTTCCCGCTGCTGGTGCTGGGCCTGTCCGGATTCGAGACCGGGGTGAGCATGATGCCGCTCATCTCCGCCGAGGGCGAGACCACCGAACAGCGACTGAATTCCCGTATCCGCAACGCCCGCAAACTGCTCACGACCGCCGCGCTCATCATGAGCTTCTACCTGCTGGCCGCCAGCTTCGTCACCACCGTCCTCATCCCGCACAAGGAGTTCGAGGAGGGCGGCGCGGCCAAGGGCCGGGCCCTGGCCTGGCTCGCTCATGAACACGTCGGGGAAGCCTTCGGGACCGCCTACGACATCAGCACCATCCTGATCCTCTGGTTCGCGGGCGCCTCCGCGATGGCCGGACTGGTCAACATCGTCCCGCGCTATCTGCCTGGCTACGGCATGGCCCCCGAATGGGGCCGTGCGGTGCGCCCCGTCGTTCTGGTCTACACGGCCCTGTGCGTCCTCATCACCCTCGCCTTCGGCGCCGACGTCGAAGCCCAGGCCGGTGCCTACGCCACCGGGATCCTCGCCATGATGGTCTCCGGCGCCTTCGCCGTCACCGTCTCCGCCCATCACCGCCGCCAGCGCACCGTGTCCGTGGGATTCGCTGCGCTCACCGCGGTACTGCTCTACGCGCTGGTGGCCAACATCATCGACAAGCCGGACGGCATCACCATCTCGGCGATGTTCATCCTGGGCATCATCACCGTCTCGCTGATCTCCCGCATCTCACGCACTACCGAACTGCGGGCAGACGACATTGTCTTTGACGAGACCGCCCGCCAGTTCATCGCCGACACCCTCGCTCACGACAACGCCATCAACATCATCGCCAACCGCCGCCAAGCCGGAGACGGCGCCGAGTACGCGGACAAGGAAAGCGAGCAGCGGGCCACCAACCCCGTGCCCGGTCTCGCCGACATCCTGTTCCTGGAGATAGACGTGGTCGACCCCTCCGACTTCAGTGAAACCCTCACCGTCCACGGCGTCGAAATCGACGGGCACCGAATCCTGCGAGCCGAGGCCCCCGCCGCGCCGAACGCCATCGCGGCGATCCTGCTCACCCTGCATGAGAGCACCGGCGTTCAGCCGCACTGCTACTTCGCCTGGGCCGAAGGCAGTCCTCTGACCCATATGTTCCGCTACTTCCTCCTCGGCCGCGGCGACACCGCCCCCGTCACCCGCGAGATCATCCGCCGACACCAGCCCGACCCCGCCCGCCGCCCCGGCATCCACGTCGCAGGCTGACACCACGCCCCACCCGCAACGGCTCCGGCACAAAGCCGGCGCATGGGGCCCGGCGGCCCGAGGGCTGGGCGTGGTGTCGGCGTACACCTGAACGTCCCCACCCACGTACGGGCGAATGCGGCCAGTTGCGGATGTGTTGAGGGATCCTGGTCGGCACTCTGCTGCGTAGTCGGTGTGCTGCGGCAGGGGGTGGTCGACAGTGGTCTTGGATCCGCAGCGGTGGTCGGAACTTCGGCGGTTTCGTGGGCTGTTGGAGTCCGGGGCGATGAGCCTGTCGGAGATCGCCCGTGAGACGGGGCTGGACCGCAAGACGGTCCGCAAGTACCTCGCGGGTCCGGCGACACCACCGCGCCGTTCGGCCAGTGGCCAGGTAGTGCCCAGGAAGATCGACGAGTTCGCGCCGCTGGTC
>NZ_KB911599.1:0-48399 GCF_000383615.1 Streptomyces canus 299MFChir4.1
GGGTTCGGGTTCGGGTTCGGGTTCGGGTTCGGGTTCGGGTTCGGGTTCGGGTTCGGTGGGGGCGGGCGTTTTTGCGCAGTTCCCCGCGCCCCTGATGCCTGCGGCGCAGCTGCGGCTCCGGTGGGGGCTTGTGTAGCGCGTGCGGTTCGGTGGGTGGGTGGGTCGGGGCCGGGGTGGGGGGTATCCGTCCTCGGTCCGGCGGTTCTGCTGCTTTAGCTGTGCTCTGTAACGGACGCCGGCCGCTGCGGGCGGACACCCCCCCACCCCGTCCCCTTGCCGCCGTACGCGGCTACCAGCCCCGTCGGGGCGCGCGGTCGCGGCGGGGGAAGGTGTCGAACGGCCCGTCGTGGCGCGTGAGGTGGCGGTCCGCCCGAGCGAGTGGGGTGGCGAACGGAGTGGCGTCGGCGACTGCACCCACCCAGGGGCGCGGGGAACTGCGCGACCAGCCCCCACCGGCCCGCACCCGCCAAACAACCGAACCCGGCACCCCACTACGCGCCCCGCCCAACCCCAAACGCATTCGTCTCGCTGTCAGGGAACCCGGGTGGGGACCGGGTCCCTCTTTCTTCACTGAGTGGAGCGGACCGTGCATATCACATGAATCTGGAGCAGACAGTGACAACGCCGGACATAGCAGCGCGGCGCGCACTGGGGGCCTGTGCCGTCCTGATGGTCGGCGCTCTCACCCTCACCGCGTGCGGAGGCGACTCCGACAAGGGTGAAGGCAAGGGCGGCAAGGACCCCGCGAAGACGTCCGCGGCGGAGATCGTCTTCTCCGCCAGGAACGGTTCGACGGGCGCGTCGATCAACAGGACCGGCGTGAAGGTCAGCGACGGCACGCTGACCGGCGTGAAGATGACCGTGGCGGGCACGGGGCAGGAAGTGCCGGGGGCGTTGGCCGCGGGCGGCGGGAGCTGGAAGCCCGAGGAGCAGCTGGAGCGGGGGACGAAGTATGAGATAGCCGCGACGGCCAAGGACTCGGACGGCAAGGCCGTGGCCGCGAAGTCGGTGTTCACGACCGTCTCGAAGGCGAACAGCTTCATCGGGACGTACACGCCGGACAACGGGACGACGGTCGGTGTGGGGATGCCGGTGTCGTTCACCTTCGACAAGGCCATCAGCGACAAGAAGGCCGTGCAGTCGCACATCACCGTCAGCTCCAGCAGCGGGCAGCAGGTGGTGGGGCACTGGTTCGGGGCGCAGCGGCTCGACTTCCGGCCCGAGGAGTACTGGAAGGCCGGCTCCAAGGTCACGATGAAGATCGACCTGGACGGGGTCAAGGGCGCCAACGGTGTCACCGGTGTGCAGGAGAGGACCGCCGGCTTCACGGTCGGGCGCTCCCAGGTGTCCACCGTGGACGCCGACACTCAGACCATGAAGGTCGCGCGGGACGGGCAGACCGTGAAGTCGGTGCCGATCTCTACGGGCAGCCCCGAGTTCACCACGTACAACGGGCAGATGGTGATCTCCGAGAAGTACAAGAAGATCCGCATGGACAGCCGGACGGTCGCGCTGGCCAACGCGTACGACATTCCTGATGTGCCGGACGCCATGCGGCTGACGCAGTCGGGGACGTTCATCCACGGCAACTACTGGTACAACCAGGGGGATCCGCCCTTCGGGCGCACCGGCACCAGTCACGGCTGTGTCGGACTGCGGGACGTCAAGGGCGGGAAGGCGGACACCCCGGCCAAGTGGTTCTACGACAACTCGCTGGTCGGGGACGTGGTCATCGTGAAGAACTCCCCCGACAAGACGGTGGCGCCCGACAACGGGCTGAACGGCTGGAACATGGCGTGGAACGAGTGGGTCGCGGGGAGTGCCGGCGGCACCTCCTGATCGCTCCAAGCAGCCTCTGACCGGGGCGTTTTGACGGTTCGTCGGGCCGCGCGGGAACATCCTGCGCGGCCCGGGCGTTTTCCGTGCGTACGTTTTCTCGGTTCCCGGACATGATGTCCGACCGAGGAGCTACGGTATGCACCCACAAGGTGACATGCAGCAACGCCGGGAGAAACCTTGAGCGTTCCGTACGAGACGGCAGCGTACGAACCACCCGAGTCGCCCGAGTCTCCGGAGGAGCACCTCGCGCGGCTCCTCGGCCGTGCCCTGAACTCCTTCGAGCTGCCCGACGAGACGATCCGGAGACTGGACTGCGCGCTGGCGTACGACAGTTCGCTGCACTCCGCGCACCACAGCGCGGGGCTGCACCGGGAGACGTACCGGCACACGTGGCTGCTCGCCGACGGCTCGGCGCTGACTCTGTGGGAGCTCGTCCACAACACCGCGCGGGACAGCCTTCCGCAGCACGAGGTGTACGTCGACGAGGAGGAGCTGCGTGCGGCGACCGCGCGGCTGCCGTTGCCGCCGGACGCGCCGGACTTCGAGCTGCCGGTGACGGTGCAGCTCTCGCCCGTGCACCTGCCGCGGCACGCCTACGTCCCGGACGACTCGGCGGACCACGCGCGCCGGCTGCTGCGCCGCGCGGAGAACGCGGACCGGCCGGGCCCGAAGACGGCCGCGCTGCTGGCGGAGGCGTTCGCGCACCAGATCACGCAGGCGTTCGGGCGCCCGTGCCGGGCGGGCCGCGCCGGGCTGGGCTTCTCGCTCTACGAGCACGCGTTCCTGCTGCGCGACGGGGCGGAGATCTCCCTGTGGGAGGTCGAGCACACGGCGACGCCCGACGGGCGGCACATGTGCGAGGTGTACGTCACCGAGGACGCGGCCCGCGACGCCATGGAGCGGCGCGCGGCCCGGGTTTCCTGAGCGGGCCGACGGCTCCGCTCAGCGCCCGCCGCCGAGCTGTCGTACGAGACCCGCGAACGCGTCCTTCTCCGCCGGGGTCAGTTCGACGGACTCGTGGCCGGGAGCGGCCCGGCGCTGGCGGGGAAAGGCGGGCAGGCCGTGGTCGACGCGCCACGCGACGGCCTCGTGGCGGCCGTGCCGCAGCAGGTAGGCCAACCCCGCCGTCCAGGCGAAGGCCACCAGGACGAGAAGAGTGAGACCAAGCAACTGGTAGACGGAGACGTGCTCAGGCATGCGTTCCAGTAGACACCACGGTCCGGGACTTTGGTCCCGGACCGTGACGTATCTCGCAGTTGCCGTGAACAGCTCACCGCTGCCCCAAAGGGGCAGGGTCAGGCGGCTATCGGCTGCTTGTGCTCGGCCGCCGGGGCGGCGGCGGCCGGGGCGGCGGTGGCCGTCGTTCCCGGTGCGGGCTTGCGCATGCTCTTCAGAACGACCACCAGAGCGGCCGTGACGCACACCCCCGCCGCGATGGCGATCAGGTAGAGGAACGGGCTGCCGATCAGCGGGACCACGAAGATGCCGCCGTGCGGGGCGCGCAGCGTGGCGCCGAAGGCCATCGACAGGGCGCCGGTGACCGCGCCGCCCGCCATCGAGGCCGGGATGACCCGCAGGGGGTCGGCCGCCGCGAACGGGATCGCGCCCTCGGAGATGAAGGACGCGCCCAGGACCCACGCGGCCTTGCCGTTCTCGCGCTCGGTCTCGGTGAAGAGCTTCTTGCGGACGGTGGTGGCCAGAGCCATGCCCAGCGGCGGGACCATGCCCGCGGCCATCACGGCGGCCATGACCTTCATCGCGGAGTCGCTCGGGCTCTGCACGGCGATCCCGGCGGTGGCGAAGGCGTACGCGACCTTGTTGACCGGGCCGCCGAGGTCGAAGCACATCATCAGGCCGAGGAGGACGCCGAGGAGGATCGCGTTGGTGCCGGAGAGGCCGTTGAGCCAGTCCGTCATGCCCTTCTGGGCCTCGGCGATGGGCTTGCCGATCACGACGAACATCAGGAAGCCGACGATCAGCGAGGAGATCAGCGGGATCACGACCACCGGCATGATGCCCCGCAGCACCGGCGGGATCTTGATCCGCTGGATCGAGAGGACCACGGCACCCGCGAGCAGACCGGCGACCAGACCGCCGAGGAAGCCCGCGGCGATGTTGGAGGCGATCATTCCGCCGACGAAGCCGGGGACGAGACCGGGGCGGTCCGCCATGCCGTACGCGATGTATCCGGCCAGGACCGGGATGAGGAAGCCGAAGGCGACCTGGCCGATCTGGAACAGCAGGGCGCCCCAGCTGTCGATCTCGGTCCAGGAGAAGTGCTTCATGACCGAGGGCGCGCTCGCGATCTGCCAGCCGCCGATCGCGAACCCGAGGGCGAGCAGCAGGCCGCCCGCGGCGACGAACGGGACCATGTAGCTCACGCCGGTCATCAGCCACTTGCGGAGCTTGGTGCCGTAGCTGTCGCCGGACTCGCCGGCCCGCTCGACCGGTGTCCCCGCGCCCGCGCCGGCGCCCGCCGTCACCTCGCCGCGCTCGGCCTTGCCGCGGACCTCGGTGATGAGTTCGGCGGCGCGGTTGATGCCCGCCTTCACGCCGACGTCGACGGTGGGCTTGCCCGCGAAGCGGTCCTTGTCGCGTACGGGGACGTCGTGGGCGAAGATCACGCCGTCCGCCGCCGCGATGGCCGCCGGGTCGAGCCGGGTGAAGCCGGCGGAGCCCTGGGTCTCGACGACGAGTTCGACGCCTGCCTCGCGGCCGGCGTTCTCCAGCGACTCGGCCGCCATGTAGGTGTGGGCGATACCGGTCGGGCAGGAGGTGACGGCGACGATCCGGAAGGGGGCCTCGGCGACGTCGGGAGCGGTGTTGGCCGCTGCGGCATCGGCGGAGGCCGCCGCCGATGCCGCAACGGAGTCTTCGGTGGCTCCCTCGGCAGGCACCTCGTCGCCACGGATCAGCGCCGCCGCGCTCTGCGCGCTCCCCGCGGACCGCAGCGCGTCCGTGAACTCGGTGTTCATCAGCTGCCGCGCGAGGGAGGACAGGATCGTCAGGTGGGCGTCGTCCGCGCCGGCCGGCGCGGCGATCAGGAAGATCAGGTCGGCGGGTCCGTCCGGCGCGCCGAAGTCGATCCCGGCGGAGCTGCGTCCGAAGGCGAGCGTCGGCTCGGTGACGTGCTCGCTGCGGCAGTGCGGGATGCCGATGCCGCCGTCGAGGCCGGTCGGCATCTGGGCCTCGCGGGCGGCCACGTCGGCGAGGAAGCCGTCCAGGTCGGTCACCCGGCCCAGGGCGACCATGCGCTCGGCGAGGGCACGGGCCGCCGCTTCCTTGGTGTCGGCGGACAGGTCGAGATCGACCAGGTCCGCGGTGATCATGTCGCTCATCGCGGGCTCCTTCGCACGCGTATCGCCCGGGGAGTGGAGTGGGCGTAAGGGGAGGGGACGGGGGTGCAGCGGTGGGGGGTCGGGGGGAGGCGGGGGGGGGCGGGGCGTAACAGCGCCGGGGCGGCCGTACCGGCGACGGACGGGGAGACCGCCGGGACCGGGCCGCTCATGACACCGGCTCCTTCAGCACCCGGTCCACCGGCACCTCGGCCGTGACCGTCACCGCGGCCGGGTCCAGGTCGTCCGGCGTCGGCATGACGCTGCCGGGCAGCTGGACGGCCGCCGCTCCGTGCGCGACCGCGGAGGCGAGGGCCCCTGGGCCGCTGCCGCCGGCGATCAGGAAGCCGGCCAGCGAGGAGTCGCCGGCGCCGACATTGCTGCGTACGGCCTCCACGCGCGCGCTGGCGAACCAGATGCCCGAGCCGTCCACGAGCAGTTGCCCGTCGGCGCCCAGGCTCGCGAGGACCGCCCGCGCACCCATCTCACGCAGTTCCTCGGCCGCCTTCACCGCGTCGCCCACCGTGGACAGGGGGCGCCCGACGGCCTCCGCGAGCTCCTCGGCGTTGGGCTTCACCACGTCGGGCCGTTCGCGCAGCGCCGCCAGGAGCGCGGGCCCCGAGGTGTCCAGCGCGATCCGCGCACCGCCGGCGTGCGCCCGCGCGACGACCTCGGCGTACCAGGAGGGCGCGAGCCCCCGGGGCAGGCTGCCGCAGCACGCGATCCACGCGGCGTCACGCGACTGCACGCGGACCGTCTCCAGCAGCAACTCCTGCTCGGCGGCCGACAGTTCGGGACCCGGCGCGTTGATCTTCGTGAGCACCCCGTCCGACTCGGCGAGCGCGATGTTCGACCGGGTGGCCCCGGCGACCGGGACCGGTGCGACCTCGATGCCCTGCGCGTCGAGCAGGTCGGCGACGAGGGCCCCCGGCGCCCCGCCCAGCGGCAGGACCGCGACCGTGCGCTGTCCGGCGGCCGTGACGGCCCGCGAGACGTTGACGCCCTTGCCGCCGGGGTCCATGCGTTCGCCGGTTGCGCGGATGACCTCGCCGCGCTCCAGGGACGGGACCTCGTACGTACGGTCCAGGGACGGGTTCGGGGTGACGGTGAGGATCATGCGCGCACTACTTCCGTGCCGCCACTCTCGATGGCGACGGTGTCTTCGGGGCTCAGCCCGCTGTCGGTGATCAGCAGGTCCACATCGCTCAGGTCACCGAAGCGGGCGAAGTGCTCCTGCCCGTGCTTGGCGGAGTCGGCGAGCAGCACCACGCGGCGGGCTGCGGCGATCGCCGCGCGCTTGACCGCGGCCTCGGCGAGGTCGGGGGTGGTGAGACCGTGCTCCGCGGAGAAGCCGTTGGCCGCCACGAACAGGACGTCGGCCCGGATCTCGCCGTACGCCCGCAGCGCCCAGGCGTCGACGGCGGCGCGCGTACGGTGCCGTACGCGCCCTCCGACGAGGTGGAGCTGGATGCCGGGGTGGTCCGCGAGGCGGGCCGCGATGGGCAGGCTGTGCGTGACGACGGTGAGCGAGGCCTCCAGCGGGACGGCGGCGGCCAGGCGGGCCACGGTCGTGCCGGCGTCGAGGATCAGGGTGCCCTCGGTCGGCAGTTCGGCGAGGGCCGCCTTGGCGATGTGGTCCTTCTCGTCGGCCGCGGTCGTCTCGCGCTCGGCGAGGTCCGGCTCGAAGTCGAGGCGCCCGGCCGGGATGGCCCCGCCGTGCACCCGGCGCAGCAGCCCCGCGCGGTCGAGGGCCTTCAGGTCGCGCCGGATGGTCTCCGCGGTGACCTGGAACTCCTCGGCCAGCGAGACGACGTCCACCCGGCCGCCGTCGCGGGCGAGCCGGAGGATCTCCTGCTGTCGCTCCGGTGCGTACATGTCCGCTCACCTCCGACTGATGCCCGAACGTGTGGTTTCAGTCGGGAGGCTACGCCCGGATTTCCGGAAAGTAAACAGTTTCGGACCCCATCCGGGCATGAACGGACTTCCGAGGGGGCCGGGCACGGCAAAGGGCCCGGCACCCCAGCGGGTACCGGGCCCTCACCGCGGGCCTCAGGACACGAGCTCCGGCTCCTTCTCCTCCACCGCGGGAAGCCCGGCGGCCCCCTCCGCGTGCAGCACGGGTCGCTTCGGCAGCGCGAACATCAGCAGGAAGATGACGCCCATCACCGCCGCGACCCACCCGAGCGCGTGCTGGAAGGCGTCCACGAAGGCCGGGCCCACCTGCGCCGGCCCCAGGTCGTCCCCGATGACGCCGAAGAAGACCACCGACACCAGCCCGAGCCCCAGCGCGTTGCCCATCTGCTGCACGGTGTTGATCAGCCCCGACGCCGAACCGGCGTGCTCGCGCGGCACCTCCGACAGCACCGCGTCGGTGAGCGGCGCGACGATCAGCCCCATGCCCACGCCCATCACGACCAGCGGCAGCGCCATCTGCCACGAGCTGATCGACATGCCGTACCGCCCGGCCTCCCAGAGGTAGAGCAGCACGCCCACCGCCATCAGCAGCGCACCGGCCTGGAGCACCCCGCGTCCGAACCGCGGCACGAGCTTCTGCACCGACAGCCCCGCCGCCGTGGAGACCGCGATCGAGAACGGCACCCCGGTCAGCCCCGCCCGCAGTGGGCTCCAGCCGAGGCCGGTCTGCATGTACAGCGTCCACACCAGGAAGAAGATGCCGAGCCCGACGCCGAACACGGTCTGCACCGCGATCCCGGCCGCGAAGCTCTTCACCTTGAACAGCGACAGCTCGACCAGGGGCGACCCGTCCCGCGCGCCCTTGCGCCTCTCGTACGCCACCAGCGCCGCGAACACCAGGGGCGCTCCGGCCATCGACACGTACCCCCACAGCGGCCAGTCCAGCTCCTCGCCGCGGGTCAGCGGGTAGAGCAGCATCAGCAGACCGAGCACGACCACGGCCACGCCCACCAGGTCCAGCTTCAGCGCCCGCGGGGCCTTGGACTCGGTGATGAAACGGCTCCCGAGGACGAGCCCCATGATCCCGACCGGCAGGTTGATGAGGAAGATCGGCCGCCACTCGAGCCCGAAGAGGTTCCACTCGGTCAGCAGCGCCCCGAGCAGCGGACCGGACACGGCCCCCAGTCCGACGACCGCGCCGAACAGCCCGAACACCTTGCCCCGCTCATGCGCGGGGAAGGTCGCGTGCACGATCGACAGGACCTGCGGCACCATCATCGCCGCCATGCCGCCCTGCAGGATCCGGGCCGCGACCAGCATGTCCGGGTTCGCGGCGAAGCCGCACAGCGCCGACGCGAGCGTGAACCCGCCGATGCCGACGAGGAACAGCCGCTTGCGCCCGTGGATGTCACCGAGGCGCCCTCCGGTGATCAGGCCCGCGGCGAAGGCGAGGGCGTAACCGGCGGTGATCCACTGGATGTGGCTGACGGAGGCACCGGAGTCCTGCCGGATGGACGGAATGGCGATGTTGACGATCGTGACGTCGACGAGGTCCATGAAGGCCGCGGTCATCACGATGGCGAGAGCGAACCAGCGACGCCGGTCGCCCGCGGCGGACGGTACGTCGTGGATGCCCGAAAGGGAGGTCTCGGTGGAGGTCATGTCCTGAACCTATGACCCCATTAGGTCAGATCGTGTCCTAGTTCTGCGGCATTCTCGAACTCATGACGACGGACACTCCGGCACGGCTCCTGACGCTCCTCTCCCTCCTCCAGACGCCCCGCGAATGGCCCGGCGGTGAGCTCGCCGACCGCCTCGGGGTCTCCCGCCGCACGGTGAGGCGGGACATCGACCGCCTCCGTGAACTGGGCTATCCCGTCGAGGCGTCCAAGGGCTCCGACGGCGGCTACCGGCTCGTCGCGGGCAAGGCGATGCCCCCGCTCGTCCTCGACGACGAGGAGGCGGTGGCCATCGCGGTCGGACTGCGGGCGGGGGCGGGGCACGCGGTGGAGGGGGTGGACGAGGCGTCCGTACGGGCGCTGGCGAAACTGGAACAGGTCCTGCCCTCCCGGCTGCGGCACCGGGTGTCCACCCTCCAGGCCGCTACGACTCCGCTGACCAGCGGGGACGGGGCGAGCATCCCGACCGAGACCCTGACGGTGATGGCGTCCACGGTGGCCGGCCACGAACGCCTCCGCTTCGGCTACCGCGCGAAGGACGGCGCCGAGTCCCGCCGGGTGGTGGAGCCGTACCGGCTGGTCTCCACCGGGCGCCGCTGGTACCTCGTCGCCTACGACCTCGACCGCGGCGACTGGCGGACCTTCCGGGTCGACCGGGTGAACGACCCCTTCGCCACGGGGGCCCGGTTCGCTCCGCGGGAGCTGCCCACGGGGAGTGCGGCGGAGTACCTGCGGCAGTCGATGTACCGCCGCCAGGAGACGTACGAACTCGTCGTGACGTTCGAGGGCGAGGCGTCCGTGGTGGGGGCCCGGGTGCCGGCCTGGATGGGGGTACCGGAGTCCCTGGGCGAGGGACGGTGCCGCTTGCGGGCGGCGGTGGCCGATTCCGTGGACTGGATGGCGGTGCGGCTGGCGATGACCGGGGTCGAGTTCCGGGTGGAGCAGCCGCCGGAACTGGTGGATGCGGTGCGGGAGTTGGGGGGCCGACTGGTTCGGGCGTCGGGGGAAGTCGCCTGAGGGTGGCAGGGCGGCGGGCGCCGGGCTCGGGCCGAACCCGGCAAGCCACCCCATGTGACAGAATCTCCCCTCCGGTGGGTCACCCCGTGGTTCAGGTACGGGGTGACCCGCCGTTTCGCTTTTCCGGGGCGCGAAAACGAGCCGGACCCCGGCGCCCGGGGGGAGGGGCGCCGAAGTCCGGCTCGGGGAGAGTCCCGGCGCCGGGGGGGGATAGCGTCGGGACTTGGTTCAGGAGGGTCCGAAGGGTCTGAAGTCCAGGCCTCCGGGGCCCGAACACCTGGACCCTGAAGTCTTGTGCCCAGGGTCCAGCCGGTTAAGCGGCGTAGTACAGCCATGTTTACGCGGTCTTTCGCCACCCGGCGTACGCGGGCACACCCCGCCTACGCCGCCGCGTCGAACCCGGTGGACCGCGCCAGCTTCTTCAGCTCCAGCAGGGCGTGCTTCTCGATCTGCCGGATCCGCTCGCGGGTGAGTCCGTGCTCCTTGCCGACCTCGGTCAGCGTGCGCTCGCGCCCGTCCTCGATGCCGTACCGCATCTTGATGATGGACGCGGTGCGCTGGTCGAGGCGGCCGATGAGGTCGTCCAGTTCCTCGCTGCGCAGCAGCGTCAGCACCGACTGCTCCGGCGAGACCGCCGACGTGTCCTCCAGGAGGTCGCCGAACTGGGTGTCGCCGTCGTCGTCCACCGACATGTTCAGCGAGACCGGGTCACGGGCCCAGTCCAGGACGTCCGTCACGCGCGCCGGGTTGGAGCCGAGCTCGGCGGCGATCTCCGCGGGCTCCGGGTCGCGGCCGTGCTCGCGGTTGAACTCGCGCTGCACACGGCGGATACGGCCCAGCTCCTCCACCAGGTGGACGGGCAGCCGGATGGTGCGGGACTGGTCGGCGATGGAGCGGGTGATGGCCTGACGGATCCACCAGGTCGCGTACGTCGAGAACTTGAAGCCCTTGCGGTAGTCGAACTTCTCGACCGCGCGCACCAGACCGGCGTTGCCCTCCTGGATCAGGTCGAGCAGGGGCAGTCCGCTGCGGGGGTAGCGGCGGGCCACGGCGACGACCAGGCGCAGGTTGGAGCGGATGAACACGTCCTTGGCGCGCTCGCTCTCCTCCACCAACGCCTCCAGCTCTTCGCGGGTGGCGTCCGCCTTGGCTTCCTCGAACCCGTCGAGGACCTGTCGGGCGAACACACCCGCCTCGATGATCTGGGACAGCTCGACTTCCTTGGCGGCGTCGAGCAGCGGCGTACGCGCGATCTCGTCGAGGTACATGCCGACCAGGTCGCGGTCGGCGATCTCGCCGCCATGGACGCGAACACTGCGTGCCGCGTCGGTAGACCCGCCGGTGGCGGACTTACGACGGGCGACGGCACGGGTTGCCATGCGTGCTCCCTTGCGAGTGGGGGTCCCCCCAGGCCTTTAGGGCTCTGGGGGAGGGTCAGCGGGTGGTCCTACGGACGCTGGGTCCCGGCTCCGGTTGCTTCCGGACTCTCCTCGGGTGCCCTGCATCCGATGGAAACAACGACTGGAAACCGGACAGAATTCCCAAGCCGTGCCGCTATTTTTCTGATCTTGCAGTATCCTGCCCGGCCACATGAGGAGGCGCGATGCCGTCGGAACGTACAGAGGTGCAGGTCAGGCCGGGAGTCGAGAGCGACCTCGGGGCTCTCACCGACCTCTACAACCACTACGTTCGTGAGACGCCGATCACATTCGATACCGCTGCCTTCACCCCGGAGGAGCGCCGCCCCTGGCTGCTCTCCCACCCTGAAGACGGGCCGTACCGTCTGATGGTTGCCACCGACACGGAGTCGACAGGAACCTCACAGCGGATCCTCGGGTACGCCACATCCAGCCCCTTTCGCGCGAAGCCCGCGTACGCGACCTCCGTGGAGGTCACCGTCTACCTCGCTCCGGACGCGGGCGGCCGGGGCGTCGGCACCCTCCTCTACAAGGCCCTCTTCGAGGCCCTGGCCGGCGAGGACGTGCACCGCGCCTACGCGGGCATCGCCCAGCCCAACGAAGCGTCCACGCGGCTGCATGAACGCTTCGGGTTCCGCTACGTCGGCACCTACCGGGAGGTGGGCCGGAAGTTCGGCCGCTACTGGGACGTGGCCTGGTACGAGAAGGACCTCTAGGCCCCGCGCGAGGACCTCAGCCGAACTGCACCGACCGCTTGGCCATCCCCATCCAGAACCCGTCGATCACGGACTTCTGCGTGTCCAGCTCGCCGCTCACGTCCGCCGCGCCCATGGTGACGAAGAGGGGCGCGAAGTGCTCGGTGCGCGGATGGGCGTAGCGCCCGGCCGGGGCCTTGTCGAGGAAGTCCAGCAGGGAGTCCACGTCCCGCGCCTCAAGGGCCCGCCGGCCCCAGTCGTCGAACTCCGAGGACCAGGTGGGCACTCCGGGGCCGGTGTGGCGCAGGGCCGCGAGGTTGTGGGTGAAGAAGCCGGAGCCGACGATCAGGACGCCCTCGTCGCGCAGCGGAGCGAGCTTGCGGCCGATCTCCATGAGCCTGACCGGGTCGAGGGTCGGCATGGAGACCTGGAGGACGGGGATGTCGGCCTCGGGGAACATCTCGACGAGGGGGACGTATGCGCCGTGGTCCAGTCCGCGGTCCGGGACGTCCTGCACGGGGACGCCGGGGGCGCGCAGCAACTTGCGGACGGAGTCGGCGAGTTCGGGGGCGCCGGGGGCGCCGTACGTCACCTTGTAGTAGTGCTCGGGGAAGCCCCAGAAGTCGTAGACGAGCGGGACGGGCCGCACCGCGCCGAGGGCGAGGGGGGCCTCCTCCCAGTGGGCGGAGACCATGAGGATCGCCTTGGGGCGGGGCAGGTCCGCGGACCAGGCGGCGAGCTCGCCGGGCCAGATCGGGTCGTCGGCGAGCGGCGGCGCGCCGTGACTCAGATAGAGGGCGGGCATGCGCTCCAGCGTGTCGGCGGACATGGCGGGGACTCCTCCGGTACTTCCGATGCAGTGGATGTTTCAAATTTAAAGCTTCTATGACATGACTGTACGCCTCATTTGTTTAAGCTTCAAGGAGAGAGCTCGTAGAGTGGGATACATGAACACGGCATCCGTCCCCGACGAGGAGCCCCAGTGGCTCGACGACGAAGAGCAGCGCATCTGGCGCTCGTACGTGCACGCCACGACCCTGCTCGAGGATCACCTCGACCGCCAGCTCCAGCGGGACGCCGGCATGCCGCACATCTACTACGGACTGCTCGTGGGCCTCGCCGAGGCCCCGGACCGGCGGCTGCGGATGACCGAGCTGGCCATGAAGGCGAAGATCACCCGGTCCCGGCTCTCGCACGCGATCGCCCGCCTGGAGCGCAACGGCTGGGTGCGCCGGGAGGACTGCCCGGACGACAAGCGCGGCCAGTTCGCGGTGCTCACGGACCCGGGCCTGGAGATGCTGCGGGGCGCCGCGCCGGGCCATGTGCGGGCCGTGCGCAACGCCGTCTTCGACCGGCTCACCCCGGAACAGCAGAAGTCCCTCGGCGAGATCATGGAGATCGTCGCCGAGGGACTTCAGCCGGACGAGGCGGGCGCGGATCTGCCCTGGCTCCGCTGAGCCGCTCACTCAGGGAGACCAGGGCAGTTCCTGGGGTCGTACGTACGGGGCGTCCCCATCCCCGTACGTACGAGGTTTTCGAAGGGGTACCGCGGGGCGGTCGCCGTCAGTGGGCGACGACCGGCACCGCCAGTTCCTCCTCGGCACCCTCTCCGGACCCGGCCACCGGGGCGGTGTCCGTGCGGCCGGCGTTGACGAGGGTCACGACGATGACCGCGGCGAGCACCAGCATGCCGACGGCGAACCAGATCGCGTTGGTGTAGCCGTGCACCTGGCCCTCCAGCGCCACCAGCTGCTGCTGGGACTTGGAGGTCGCGGACCCGATGTGGTCCTTGATGTACGCGGTCGTCGCCGAGGCGGCGATCGTGTTCAGCAGGGCCGTACCGATCGCGCCGCCGACCTGCTGCGAGGTGTTGACCATCGCGGAGGCGACACCGGCGTCCCGGGGCTCGACGCCCAGGGTGGCCAGGGACATGGCCGGCATGAACGCCGTACCCATGCCGAGGCCGAGCAGCAGCATGGCCGGCAGGATCGTCGAGGCGTACGACGACCCGATCTCCAGCTGGGTCATGAGGAGCATGCCGACCGCGGCGACCAGGAAGCCGGGGCCCATCAGCAGCCGCGCCGGGACGCGGGTCATCAGGCGGGCGCCGATCTGGGTCGAGCCGACCATCATGCCGACGATCATCGGCATGAAGGCGAAGCCGGTCTTGATCGGCGTGAAGCCCTTCACGATCTGCAGGTAGTAGGTCAGGAACAGGAAGGTGCCGAACATCGCGATGATCGCGATGCCGAGCGAGAGGTAGATCCCGCCGCGGTTGCGGTCGGTGATCACGCGCAGCGGCAGCAGCGGGGCCTTGGTCCTGGCCTCGGTGACGACGAAGGCGATCAGCAGGACGGCCGACGCGACGAACATGCCGACGGTCACGGAGTCGCCCCAGCCGTCGGACTCGGCGCGGGTGAAGCCGTAGACGAGCGCGACCAGGCCCAGGGTGGACAGCAGCACGCCGGGGATGTCGAGCGGGTTGCGGTTGCGGCCGCCCTCGGGCTCACGGATGACGAAGTACGCGCCGAGCGCGGCGACGATCGCGAACGGGATGTTCACGAAGAAGGTCCAGCGCCAGTCCAGGTACTCGGTCAGCACACCGCCGAGGATGAAGCCCACGGCGCCGCCGCCACCGGCGATCGCGCCGTAGATGCCGAAGGCCTTGGCGCGCTCCTTGGCGTCCGTGAACATCACGGCGAGCAGGGAGAGCGCGGCGGGCGCGAGCAGTGCGCCGAAGACGCCCTGCAGGGCACGGGCGCCGAACATCATGCCGCCGGAGGTCGCGGCACCGCCGAGCGCGGAGGCCGCGGCGAAGCCGATCAGGCCGACGACGAAGGCGCGCTTGCGGCCCCACAGGTCGGCTATGCGGCCGCCGAAGAGCAGGAGTCCGCCGAAGGCGAGGGCGTAGGCCGTGACGACCCACTGGCGGTTGCCGTCGGTGATGCCCAGGTCGGCCTGGGCGGAGGGCAGGGCGATGTTCACGATGGTCGCGTCCAGCACGACCATCAGCTGGGCGAGCGCGATGAAGACGAGCGCTTTCCAGCGGTTGGCGTCACCGGACACGGCTGGTGCGCCGGAAGCCTTTGCGGCTGTTGCAGACATGGGGGTACCCACTTCGGGACTTCGGAACGGAAAAAAATAGTGAAAGGGGACGGTCCGTCGTCGGTGACGGCCGGTCGAAAGTCGTTGTGGAGACTGTGCTCGCGCGCTGAACTAATCGGTTCTCGTCGGTCGGATCAGGTCTGGCGGAGGTCCTCCAAGGTCAGGGCCGCACCCGGCAGTGCGGAGCGGGCCGGGGCCCGCAGTCCGTCCAGGAACAGCTGAAGGGTGCGGTGCACGAACCCGTCGAAGGTGAGGCAGCCGGTGCCGGCCGGGGGCCGGGACAGCTGGGCCACGGCGACCATCAGGTCACCGACGCTCACGTCCGCGCGGAGCTGACCGGCCGCCCTGGCCCGGTCCATGAGCTGCTCGACGAGCTGCTCGATGCGTTCGCGTGCGGCCACCAGGTCGGGGTGGTACTGGTCGAAGGTGTCCTGGATCATCGGGCACAGTGCCGTGATCCGCTCGTCGGCGGAGGCGTGCACGAAGCACTCCAGGGCGCCGAAGGCATCCCCGGTCTGCGCGAGCGCCAGCTCGGCCGCCTCGGACGTCCGGTCCATGACGGAGCAGACGACCTCGCGGACGAGCGCGTCGCGGTCGGGGAAGTTGCGGTACACCGTGGCGTTGCCGACGCCGGCCCGGCGGGCGATCTCGTCGAGCGGCACATCGGGGCCGAACTCGGTGAACATCTCGCTGGCGGCGGTGACGATCCGCTCGCGGTTGCGCAGGGCGTCGGCGCGGGGCGCCTTGCGCTGCACGGAGAGAGCGGTCTGCACGGTGGACTCCTCGGTTGGCGGGTGATCCGGGGATTCGTTCCCCGTTTCGCTCGGACACTGGTCTAAACGGGGAGACGCTCCCCGGTTATTTCGGGTTGAGGGGAAATTTATGTTGTGACCTGAGTCACAAGTCCGCGATACCCACGTTCGGTCTCCCCCAGCGCGCGTGCACCCCTCCCCCGGCCACAGGGTGATCGAAGAGGTGCAGCCTTCCGACCAGCGGCTGCCGCGCTCCGAAGGGTGCTCGCATGCCGTGGACCAGACGTCGCATACGCCCGCGCCGCGCCGCCGCCCTCGTGTCCGTGACCGCGCTGACCCTCGCGGTGAGCACCTCGGCCGGCACCGAACGCCTCGTCCCCGGGACCACGACCGCCGGCCCCACCGCCCTGGCCCGCTCGGACACCCACGGCGCCTGTCAGATCAGCGGCGGCCCGGCCGTCCAGATGTCCGAGGGCCTGCCCACGCCCGGCGGCTACTCCCGCTCCACCGGCACCGTCCACGCCCTCACCCTGATGATCGACTTCTCCGACGCCCCCGGCTCCGGCAGCGCCCAGAGCCGCTTCCGCGAGTTCTTCCCGCAGACCCAGAACTGGTTCCGCACCAGTTCCTACGGCCGCCTCGACTACCGGCCCGAGGCCCCGATCACCGACTGGCTGCGCATGCCGAAGTCCTTCCGGGCCTACGGCATAGAGCGCGGCGCCCCCTTCGACCCGGGCTACCGCCGGCTCGTCCAGGACATCGTGGCCGCCGCCGATCCCCAGGTGGACTTCCGGGCGTACGACTTCCTGAACGTCCTGGTGACCCCGAACGCCGGCCCCTCCGCCCTCGACACGGTCCTGTCGGTGACCTTCGCCGGCAACCCCGACGCCCCGGTCGCCGACGGCGTCCCCGTCGCCAACGCCTCCTTCGTGTACTCCCGCCAGGACGACGGCTCGGGCTCCTACCCGCAGACCGGCTACCGGGTGCTGCCCCACGAGAACGGCCATGTCTTCGGCCTGCCCGACCTCTACACCCAGAACGGCGGGGGCGCGGTCGGCCACTGGGACATCATGAGCGAGGACTGGGGCGCCGACAACGACCTGCTCGGCTGGCACAAGTGGAAGCTGGGCTGGCTGGACCCGACGCAGGTCGACTGCGTGACGGCGCCCGGGACCTCGGAGTACACGCTGACCCCGCTGGCCCGGTCCGGCCTCGGCACCAAGCTCCTCTTCCTCCCCCTCGGCGGCCGCACCGGCTACGCGGTCGAGCTGCGCACCCGCGAGGGCAACGACGAGACGGTGTGCCGGCCGGGCGTCCTCGTCTACAAGGTCGACGCGGACGTGGACACCGGCCGGGGCCCGGTGCGCGTGTACGACGCGCGGCGCAACAGCGGGGGCTGCACCCGGAGCCCCAACGTCCACGCGGAACTCTCCGACGCCCCCTTCGCGGCCGGCGAGGAGTTCCGGGACCCGGCCAGGGGCGTGCGGGTGCGGGTGCTGGGGGCGGACGGGGACGGCAATTACCGGGTGTCGGTGACGCGGGGATAGCGGTGGGCGGCCGCCTCCCCCCGAGGCCGTGGCACGCCGTCGGTGCCGTGGCGGATTACCGTAGGCCTGCCGCGACCGCCGTACCGGAGAGCCGATGCCCGCTGAGACGACCACTCCCCCGCCGGTACCGGAGTCCGCCGTGCCGGCCGAGGCGGTCGCACCGCTGATCCGGGGGGTCTGGGTGCTGCGGGAGCTGACGGAGGCGGGCGGGACCCTGAGCCTGAGCGGCCTGGAACGGGCGACGGGCCTGGCGCGTTCCACGGTCGACCGCATCACGTCGACGCTGGCCCGCATGGGATACGTCCGTCTCGACGGCCGGGACGCGGTGGCGACCCCCCGGCTCATGGAACTCGGCAACGCCTATCTCGCCGCCCTGCGGCTGCCCGCCCTGCTCTCCTCGCGGGCCGACGCCCTCGCCGACGAGCTGGACGAGTCGGTGTCGCTGGCGGTCGCCGACCGTGACGGTATCCGCTTCATCCACCAGGCCACCCGCCGCCGCGCGATGTCCCTCAGCTTCCGCATCGGCGACCTGCTCCCCGCCGAACGCACCGCGCCAGGGCCCCTGTTCGCCTCCGAGTGGACGGACGACGACTGGCGGACGTGGCGCGAACGCCGGGCGGCGGACCCGGAGAACCGCGACTTCCCGGCCGTACCCCCACGGGAACTCCCGCTCCCGGAGGGCGCGTTCGAGACGAGGGCGGCGCAAGCGGGCAGGAACGGCTGGGCGCTGGACGACCAGTTGATCGAACCGGGCCTGGTGGCGGTCTCCGCGCCCGTACGGGATCCGCGCACGGGCCGGATCGCCTGCGTGGCGAACGTCGTGAGCCACACCAGCCGCCACACGGCGGCGGACCTGCGCGACACCCTGCTGCCGCGGCTGCGGGCGACGGTGGCCGAGATGGAACGCGAACTGGCCGCCGCCCCGGAGCCGGACCCGGGCCCGCCGCCCTCGGGATCGGCCGCGTGGATCGGCGCGTCCAAGCACGAACTGGGCCGGGAGTTCATCGAGTCCCTCGCGCGCGGCCTGACGGTCCTGACGGCGTTCGGCGAGGGCAGGGCCGCGCTGACCCTGACGGACGTGGCACGGGCGACCGGCCTGGCACGGGCGACCGCCCGCCGTGCCCTGATCACCTACGAACACCTCGGCCTGGTCCGCGGACAGCCGGAGTCCCGCACCTTCGTCCTCACCCCGCGGGTCCTGTCCCTGGGCTTCCCGCCCCTCTCCCGTACGACCCTCCCCCGCATCGCCGCGCCCCACCTGGCGGACCTCTCGGCCCGGGTGGGCGAGTCGACGGCGCTGGCGATCCTGGTGCCGCCGGGGCCGGGGCCGGACTCCGGCCCGGAGATCCAGTTCACGGCGAGGGCCGTGGCCCCGCGGATCATGGGCGTGGACATCAGGGTGGGCACCCGGCTGCCGGCCTCGGCGACGTCGCTGGGCCGGGTGCTGCTGGCGGAGAACCAGGCTCACGTCCTGCTGGACGAGGACTGGGAGGACGGTCTGCGCACGATCGCCGTCCCCCTGCACGACCGTACGGGCCGGGTCGTCGCCGCCGTGAACGTGGCCCTGCACGCGGCGGGCCGCACGGCGGCGGAGTGCGTCGATGAGCTCCTCCCCGAACTGCGCCTGACGGCGACCCGCATCGAGGGGGAGCTGCGGGCGGCCGGGCACTTCACTCGGGTTCCGCTGCTCTGAGGTCGGGGCGACGGCGGTGATCGAAGCACCCTGAACGCGGGTCCGCCGCGTGCCCCCCGTCGAGGCCACGCCGTCATGCCCGCAGGCAGGCGAGCACCGCGAGGACCCAGCGGCGGCCACCACCTCGTGGCCGACCCGTTGCAGCGGCCCGACGAGCCCTTCGCGCAACAGGCCGGCGTCCTCGGCCACGATCAGGCGAAGCGACCCGGAACCTGTTCCGGACCGCACACGTCATCACGGCACACAGGGCAGCAGCGCCGCCACCTCGACCGCCACCAACAACCGCTAGACTGTGCGCGGTGCACCACTCAGGTGACGCACCTGTGGATGTCTGGGCCCAGGGAGGGCGAGATCCACCCGATAAGGGCGGATTTCCAACATCTTTGCCCACACATCCCCGCCTTCGTAGCTCAGGGGATAGAGCACCGCTCTCCTAAAGCGGGTGTCGCAGGTTCGAATCCTGCCGGGGGCACAGAGAAACACCAGGTCAGGAGCCCTTCCGCCCGACGGACGGGAGGGCTCCTGCGCTTGCAGCACACATATGGCACACATGCCGTGCGCGCGGATGGTGGGGAGCTGTGCAGGATGGCCGTCACGGATGAGCTGGCTCGGCGTCGGTACGAGAAGCTGATCGACCGGCTCGAATCGATGATGCGAGCGGCTCTTAAGCCGCAGTTCCAGGGCTACCACGGTCAGCTGATCCTGAGCGGCGACGATCTTGCGGAGTTGGGCGACCTCAAGGACGTCCGGCATGCAGCTCGGGAAGCGGGACGTCGTCTCGGCTGGAAGACCACCACCCGTCTCGTCGGTGACCGGCTCTTCGTGCTGGACGAGCGGGAGGTACCTGAGGAGATCGAGCGGCTGGCCGGCGATGAGGCTGCTGCCGCGATCGACCGAGCCCGGCAGGACAGCCAGCGACCGCGCGGATGACCTGAGCCGAGGGAGACGGAAGGGGCTGCCCCACCGCATCAGCGCGGTCGGGCGGCCCCTTTCTTGCGGCTCCCCGGCACGCATCAGGCACACATCACGCTGCATCGTCCTCCAGGGCGGCCACCTCCTCAGCGGCCTTGCGGGCCTTCTTCTCCGCCTTCTCCAGCTTGGCCTTCGCCTTGGCCAGTTGCTTGGAGCGGCGCTTGTGCATCTTCTTCGAGACCTCGTCCAGACGGTCCGGGAAGAGGTGGCCATACGTGTCCAACGTCAGGGTCGCGGACTTGTGGCCCAGCATCGTCTGTACGACGTTGACGTCCGCGCCGCTTGCGATGGCCAGCGAAGCCGCCGTGTGCCGCAGCTTGTGCGGGGTGACCTTGAGGTGCCCAAGCCCGGCCTTCACGACCGCTGGCGCGAACAAACGCTGACGGAAGTTCCGCGCCCTCAGCGGTCCGCCCTGCGGGGCGGTGAAGAGCAACTCCTCGTCTCCCCGCCCCTGAACGTGCGGTTTCAACTCCTCTGCCAGGAACCGTGGGATCGGTACTGACCTGCGCTCATGGTTCTTGGGGGTGTCGAGGTAGAGCTTGCCGTTGTCCTCGGCGTACGCCTCGACGATGTGGGCCCGGCAGGAGGCCAGGTCCACGCGGCCCACCTTCAGCGCCGACGCCTCACCCCAGCGCAGACCGGTATAGGCCAGCAGCAGGATGAACACCCGGTAGGCGCCCGACGCGTTGGCCAGTGCGTCGACCTGCATGTCGTCGAGGTACACGTGGTCGGCAGGCGCCGCCTTCGGCAGCGGCACGCCGACCGCCGGGTTGACCGCCAGACGACGGGCCTTCACCGCGTAGCCGAGAACGCGGCTGAGGACGACGTACGCCTTGCGGACCGACCTGGGGCTGAGCTTCCTGCCGCCGGTCGCCTCGCCGGACAGCAGGTCCGCGAGCCACTCGGCGATGTCCTCGAAGTTGACGCGATCCAGCGGGGTGGTGCCCCATCTGGGGATCACATGGACGTCGAGAACGCCGCGATAGCGGCCCCGGGTCGAACGCTTGAGATGGATCTGCGCGGCCAGCCAGGACTCCGCCACCTCTGCGAACTTCACCCGGGCGGCGGCCGGATCACGGTAGGAGCCGTCATTGAGACGGGACTCCATCCTCGTCCGCTCCGCCTCGGCGTCGACCTTGCGGGCGAAGGTCTTCATCTTCGGCTTGCCGTCAGGGTCGTACCAGCGGACTCGGTAGCGACCGGGTGGCGTACGGCCCGCCCGCTTGGCATCAGCTGCGGCACGCGCGTACGCCGCGTGCCCTATGCGGTCCTCGATCCAGACCCGCGCCAACTAGCACCCCTCCCGGTCGCCGCTGGTCACCGACGGGAGCGGCAGGAGTAGCGTGGCGGCGGGGATGCCCAGCGCGGTGGCGATCACGACGAGGTCGTCGATGTCGCAGCGACGGCGCGCGCGTTCGGTTCGGCTGAGGGCGGTGTTGGTCATCGGGCGGCCCAGCGCAGTGCAGCGAGCGGCGAGCTGCTGCTGGGTCAGGCCGCGCACGAGGCGTAGGTGCTCGATGGCGCGGGCGGTGTGGAGGCCGGCAGGGCCTATTTCGACAGGTCGGGTTGCCATAACAGGTAGCTGTAACTTGCGGCCGGGCGCTATGGCAAGAGTTGGTTCTTAAACTCTACAGAAGTCACCCGAGGACTGAGTGGCGTTCCTCTCATCGAATTCCGGCACATCACGAGCCGTCTCTTCGGGAATGCCGTGCTACCTTCCCATCGCGCTCTGATTATGGGCGATTCGAGCAGGTATCAGCCGAACAGCGCACCGGGTTCATCGGATGACACCCGCGCACTCCGCAACACCACCGACCTGCGGAGGTATCGGATTCCGACACCTCTACCGATAACTTCGCCGTAAAAAATTTCGACTTCCGTGGAAGCGGTTTTGGCAACCGCTCATCCACCCTTACTGTTTTCGCCTCCCCAGCCACGCTGAGAGAAGTAGTACAGAGTTTCAGAACCAACTCTGGACTTCTCTCCGTGAGGTGTGGCTGTGTTGTCCAGGCCGTTGTCCAAGACCGAAAAGGAGCCTCGTGCCGACCTCTTCTCCCCGTAGCACCAATGCCCCTGCAACCGCTGCAACTGTCCGTGGCCCGCTTGCCACCCCTGCGGAGGTCGCGGCCTTTCTCGGGGTGCCGGTGAAGACCCTCTACCAGTGGAAGTACCGGGGCATCGGCCCCAACGTGCACAAGGTCGGTCGCCACCTGCGCTACCGCTGGCCCGAGGTGGACGCCTGGGTGAACGCCCAGTCCGCGTACGACCTCACGGCCTGATGCCGCCCTGCCGGGACAGCGAAGCGGCTCTCGGCGAGCCACCGCCGAGAGCCGCAGAGTCCCCGCCTCGTCGCCCTTGAACGATCGAATCGGTGGGCCGGGCTTGCCCGTCCGGCCCACCGGGAAGGAACGCCTGTGGACGAATCTACGTCCCCCGCCACCGCATCCTCGATACGCACCTGGCCGCCCGTCGCCGCCCCGGGCCAGGACCCCACCGCGAAAGCGCCCACCGCTGAGGACGACGAGCCAGGGCAGAGCGTGGAAGGCGCACAGCTACTGGACGAGCTGAGGGAAGCCATCGCGCGGTACGTGATCCTGCCCAGCAGTGAGGCCCTGACCGCCGTCACGCTGTGGGTGGCGGCCACGCACATCCAGCCCGCCCTCCAGCACGCACCTCGCCTCGCCGTGGTCGGGCCGGCGAAGCGGTGCGGCAAGTCCCGCCTGTTGGACGTGCTCACCGAGACTGTGCGCGAGCCGCTGATCACGGTCAACACCAGCCCGGCGGTGGTGTTCCGCGCCATCGGTGAGGACCCGCCCACCCTGCTGGTGGACGAGGCCGACACCATCTTCGGCAGCATCAAGGCCGCCGAGAAGAACGAGGAGCTGCGCGGCCTGCTCAACGCCGGCCACCAGCGCAACCGGCCCGCCCTGCGCATCTCGGGGCCGGAGCACAAGCCGCAGGCGTTCCCCACCTTCGCGATGGCCGCGCTTGCCGGTATCGGGGACCTGCCGGACACGGTCATGGACCGGTCCGTGGTGATCCGTATGCAGCGGCGCAAGGCAGGTGAGCGAGTGGAGCAGTTCCGGTCTCGCCGCGACATCCCCGCCCTGCACGCCCTGCGTGACCGGCTGACCGCCTGGCTGCGTCCGCTGACGGACACCGCAGCCGACCTGGTGCCGCCGATGCCGGTGCAGGACCGGGCGGCGGACACCTGGGAGCCGCTGGTGGTCGTCGCCGAACTGGCAGGTGACTCCTGGCCGGAGCGAGCACGGGCAGCGTGCGTGGCGATGTGCGCGGCCGAGGTCGGCCAGGAAGACGAGTCCAACGTGAAGACGCGGCTGCTGAAGGACGTACGCCGTGTCTTCGCGTGCTACGGAGATCCGGACTCCGTGCGCACGCGGGACCTACTGGAGGAGCTACTCAAAGACCAGGAGGCTCCATGGGCGGAGTACCGCAACACCGGTCTGACCGCGCGCTATCTGGGGATCCTGCTGAAGGGCTTCGGCATCCAGGCGGCCGTCCTCCGCTTCGAGGGCGGCCGGCAGGCCCGGGGCTTCGCGCGCACGCAGTTCACCGATGCCTGGGCCCGCTACTGCCCCGAGGAGCAACCACCCAGCGGCGATGGGACCACGCGTCACGAGTCGGCCGACCACCCGTAAACACCCGTCGCACACGTCGCACCGCAGGTCAACCCCGTGACGGGTCCGGTAACTGTGACGGGTCCTCCTGTACCACCCCAGGCTCCCGTACCAGCCCTGACCAGGCATGCGACGGGTGTGACGAGTCCGCCCCCTTCCCCACCGGCAGCCCTGCCCTGTGGCTATGGCAGCCGTCTCCCCCTGGAGTAACGCTTGCCCTCACGCACCACCCAACCCCCCGTGCCGGCACTGACTGCCGCGATCCGCCTCGGGGTCGCCCTGGTCGGCACAATCGCCTTGGCCCTCTCCTACGACGCCCTGCGGCAGATGGCCGTCGCCATCCACATCCGCGGAGTCCTCACATACGCCTTCCCGTTGGTGATCGACGGGTTCATCGCCATCGGCGTCGCCGCCCTGCTCATCCTGCGCACCGCACCCTGGCGCTCACGTCTGTACGTCTGGGCACTCGTCGGGCTCGCCACGGTCACGAGCATCTGGGCCAACGCCCTGCACGCCATCCGCCTCAACCAGCAGGCACGCACCGCCGGACTGCACCTGGACGACATCACCGTCGGCGCCCTGTCCGCCATCGCCCCTCTCGCGCTCGCCGGCGCGGTCCACCTCGACCTCGTCATCCGCCGCCACCCCACACCCCGCGCCCAAGAGGCTGCCGCCACAACGAGCCAAACGGTCGGCCACAGCCACAACGGCAGACACAGTGCCGAGCCGCCTGCCCGTTCGGACGATCAGACCTCCCTGCCGAAGAAGGTGCGGTGCTCGCCCGATGTGGCCGAGCGCGCGGACGTAGCGGAGGCAGCAGTCAACGTGCCGCAGGCCCCGACGCCGCTCACCAAAGAAGGCGGCCACGAACGCGACGCCACCTTCGACGAGCTGCTCGCTATCGCCCGCACCGCACCACTGGGACGCGGGGACCGCGCCTCACGTCGCAACATCGAGGCGGCCATCCGCGGCGCTGGGTACCGCATCGGCAAGGACCGCCTGACCCAGATCAAGGACCACGTACAGGCCGAACTCGACCAGGCCGCCCGCCGGCGGCAGGCCGAGCCCGACAAGGAACCCGTCGGCGCCCACTGAGCCCGCAGGCACGCCCGTCACCCTCGCGCTCGACTCCTCCCGTTCGTCCCCGCACAGCCCGGCGCGGGACGAGCGGTCTGGAGCCATGACCTCTTTCCCACCACGCACGGAGAACCGCACAATGCACGACCCGCACCACGAAGTCCCAAGCCTGCCGCAGCAGATGACCGCTACCGCCAACAGCGCAGCAAGGTATGACGCTGGACCGTCCAAGGGCCGGTCCAACGCGGACACCTCCGCCCCGGGGGTGGCGGAGGACCTCGGGCACCGGGGGGTGCCCGAGGAGGAAACGCCAGCCGACGCGGCCGAGCAGTCCCCCGCCGCGCTTGCCGACGAAGTCACCCTGCGTCGTATCGCTCGCCGGCGTACCCGCGAGAGCGTCCAGCGCAAAGAGCGTGTCGACGTCCGCTACAGCGCCGACGAGAAGTTCCGGATCCTCGCCCGTGCCCGCAAGATGGGCATCGCCGGCGCCCACCTCGTCGGCGCCGTCATCATGGCCTATCTCGACGGCGACCTCTCCGTGGGCCTGGCTGGGCAGCGCACCCAGCTCGACGACTGCCTCGACAAGCTCGACGCCCTGCGGGCCCAGGTCGCCCGCATCGGCAACAACGTCAACCAGATCGCCCACCGCGTCAACGCCGGAGGCGATCCGCACCCTGTGGACACCGCTGTCCTCGCCCAGACCGAGCGCACCCTGGACGCCGTCCGCGCCGCCATCGGCGACATCGCGCAGACCATGAACCACGCCGTCTCCGCGAGGGCGGCCCGGTGATCGCCAAGATCGGCAGCGGCAAGAGCACCGCCGGCCTGATCCGGTATCTGTTCGACACGAAGAAGGCCAAGGACCACACCGACCCGCACCTGGTCGCCTCCTGGGACGGCTTCGCTTCCGATCCCGGCCGCGCCGACGACTTCGACGCCACAAAGCTGCGGCTCGTGGCCGACCTCGACCTGCGGGTCAAGCAAGCCCGCCGACTGGGCCGGGCGCCCGAGCGGCACGTGTGGCACTGCTCGGTACGTGCCGCCCCCGGCGACCGGCACCTCACCGACGCCGAGTGGGCCGACATCGCCCACCGGATTGTGGCGGCCACCGGCATCGCGCCACAAGGCGATCCCGACGGGTGCCGGTGGGTCGCCGTACGCCACGCGGACGACCACATCCACATCGCCGCCACCAAGGTCCGAGGCGACCTGCGCACCGCCCGCCACTGGAACGACTACCTGACGGCGGACAAGGAACTCGCGGCCATCGAGAAGGAATACGGCCTGAAGCGGGTGGTGCGCGGCGACCGCACCGCCGTCCAGCGCCCCACCCGCGCCGAGACGGAGAAGGCCCGCCGCGCCGGCAAGACCCAGACCTCCCGCGAACGCCTGCGCACCACCGTCCGTCAGCTGGTGTCCATCGCCACCGGCCCGCAGGAGTTCCTCCACTTGCTCGACGGCGTCGAGGGCGTCCTCGTCGACGTCCAGCACTTCCCCTCCGGTGACGTACGCGGGTACAAGGTGGCCGTGGAAGGCGACACCAATGCCGCCGGTGAACCGGTCTGGTTCTCCGGCGCCAAACTCGCCCCCGACCTGTCCTTCCCCAAGATCCGCGAACGCCTCGCCGGCATCGAAGCTCCGCCCGTCACCAAGCCGGGCAGCCGGCGCGCGCCCAGCCCCTGGCACCAGGCCACCGCTGCGGCCGAGCGCATCCTCCACCACCTCGACCACGGCGACGAGGCAGCCGCCCAGGCCCACATCGCGGCCTTCGGCGAAGCCGTCGACCTCCTACCGCTGGTCGCCCCCAGCCATCTGCGGCCACATCTGCAGCAGGCCGCCACCGCGTTCGAACGTGCCACCCGCTCCCGCATGCGCGCCCAGCAGGACCAGGCCCGCGCCCTCCAGAGCGCCGTACGCGCTCTGCGCACCGCTCCGGTCATCGGCGGCTCCGGGCTGGCGATGTTCCTCGACATCGCCGTCCTCGTCGTCATCGCCACAGCCCGCTGGCACCAAGCCCGCCGGCACGACCAGCAGGTCGCCGCCGCCCACCAGGCCCTTGTCCATCTGCAGGCCGCGTACCAGCAGGCTGCTGCCGAGCCGCTGGCCGCCCTGGCCCAGCGTCGACCACCGGCCCGCACCGTGGAAAGGCACGCCCAGCGGATCCTCATGATCGTGCCCGAACACGCTCAGCGAGTCCTCGACGACCCCGGCTGGCCGGCTCTGGCCGCCGCCCTGACCGAAGCCGAGACCGCCGGCCACGACGCCGAGCTGCTCCTCCAGCATGCCGCCCGCCAGCGCACCCTGGACGACGCCCACTCCACCGCCAGGACCCTCACCTGGCGTGTCCAACGCCTCGCCGCCCGGCAGGTCCCCGGCGTGCAGGCACGAGCCGCCCGAGCCCACACGAGCGCGACAGCGCGACCGGCACGTCGCGAGCTGCGACGAGGACCGCTATGAGGGACAACGACCACCCGTACGAGCCAATCTGGCGACACCAGCTGGCGAGCGTAGATCCGCTGCAGCCGCCTCTACCTACTACCTATGCGGCTTCAGCCCCACGCGGAGGCGAGGACTCGCCTCCGCAGATCGACGACACCCTCGTTCTCCCGGCTGACAGCCCAGCACCAGGAGATCGAACAGCTACGGGAGCAGGCTGCCGCCGCCGGCAACGTGCGGCGTGGCTGTGTCAGTTTCTGTGGGAGTTGTTTCACGGTGGCTTCGGGAGTCATTCCGCCGGCTTCTCGGTGATCAACAACGGTGAGTTTTGATGTCACTCGCGGTGTCGGGGCTTCACCGCGGGTGGGCATTCTGGCTTTCTGCCGGCCTCGCGGGCCGGTTCCATGGAGACCGTGTTGCTGTTCGTCGCCCGCGTTCCTGCGGACTGGCCGACCAGGGAAGGTGGACAGCGCAACAGGTCGGTCGGGGCCGGGGTGTGCCCTGTTGGCCCTCTCGGGAAGAGGGCCGGGGGCGTATCCATGACATAGACCCCAGCGGTGCTCGGCAGGAGCTCGGGACGCTCTCAGAAGCACCCGACCCGTTGGACGCCCCGGACACGGTCCCGGGCGGCAGCGCCGTCTTTGGGAGACAGGCGTCTGTGTGTCCCTGGTCAGGCGCTCACAGGCTCTGACCAGGGGCATTCCAGCGTTCGTGGTTCCCCGATCCGTGCAGGGTGGCTGCGTGCGTCTTTGTGCCGTGCAGGCCAGGCAGTGGCGAGTCCCGTGGGGAGTAGGCTGCAGTCACCGAGGGTATTACGTGCGCCGGTGGCCGTGCTGACGCCGTTCTCGGTGAACGACAATGCCGGGCCGGTCAGACCGCGCCCGGAGGCAGGTTCACGTCATGGAACCGACTGCCGATCAAGTCGCACTCAGCGTAGTCCCCTCTCCACCGCTGCCGGCCCGGCTATCGCTGGCGCCATACGCAGCCGTCCCGGGCGGATTCGACGGAGCCTGGTGGCCGTACTCCCGCAATCTCGCCGACGAACTTCCCGCCCTGGTGGAAGCGATGGACGGGGTGGGCACCATCACCGGAGTCCTTCTGGGGATCGGGCTGTGGCCCGACATCCCGCACCGGATCTCCGTCGGCGGGCACGTCGTGACCGCAGGCTGGTTCATGTCCGATCACGAACAGCACGAGATCATGCTCTGCTCCTATCGTGACGGGTTTCGCACCCTGCTCATCGTTCCTCCCTCGACGGAGCCTGACACCGCAGCCTGGCTGATGAATAGGCCCGTACCGGTCGACAACAGCAGCACCGCCACCGAACTGCTGGCCATGGCAACGGCCCGCTTCGACGCCTCTGTTGAAGGTCCGCAGTGATCGGACTGCCGATGTGAGGCGTTCTGTCTGAGCACGGCCTGGACGTGCCGAGCCGCCCGTTCAGCCGGCTTCAGCCCGTTCGACCTGCGCCTTGGGGGCCGTCGGCGACGCCACCGGCGTCCTCGCCCAGGGCGCCACCGACGTCCTCGACACCGACGAGCCGATGCGCACCGACACCGTTTTCGACGCCGCCGGCCTCACAAAGATCCTCGCCGTCTGGTCCTCCATCGGCGCCCTGTGGGAAGACGGAACCCTCGACCGGCTCCCGGCACCACTGCCGAGGAGGACGTCTGGGTCCACTACGGCTTCAGCGGCACAGGCATGTGGATCGCCCCCATCGACGGCCGGTGGGCGGTACTTTTGACCAACGAGCTCTACTACTCCCGCGACCGCAAACCGCTGAACGGTGTCCGTAACGCCTTCCGAAAGCTGGCTTTCACTTAGGGACCAAATCCTCCTGGCGTGGGATGTTTCGCTCGGAGGGGTTCGGAGACCCGGTGAGCGGAGGTCGCGTCGTGTGCGGGTTCGGAAGTGAGCTGGCATTCAATTCGTCCACCCATACTGCCGTCCGGCTTCGATCGCGGGCGGCAGCGCTGTGGGCGTATTCAGGGGGCTGCGCGGCGGCCAGTGCTGGTCCGGAGCCGGGCGCATCCTGTGGCACCTGCCGCGACAGGGCAGGGACGGGGTGGCGCCCCTGCCCTTACCCCGTCGGCCCTCGGCTGTGAGGTACGCATCCTTCGACGCAGCCGCTTCCCCATCGCCCCGGCTTCGCCCTGCTGGTCGCCGAGACGACGGTGCTGGTCGGTTGCGCCTTCGGTTTTCCGATGGGCTCCGACGGCTCCGGCGGCCGGCAGGGCGGCGGAACGCTCCAGGAGATCATCCAGCGGCTCACTTCCCGGGCACGGTTCGTCGTCCTCACCCAGGTCGTGGCCCATCCGCACGCTCAGCACCGCGACATCGCCCGCCGGCTGCAACAGCGTCTCCTCACAGACCTGCACTCCTCCCTCGGCATCACCCTGCTGCATCCCGCCGACCAGACAGGACAAGCCGCCTTCTCGTCCTGGGGCTGGCAGAACATGGGTGAGGTCGTGGGGCTGCACGGCGCCGTCGCCCCCTGCGTGCTGACCTTGTCCGCCGAAGGAACAGCTCTTGCACGCCGGTGATGCGGCAGTGCGATGGCTGCGTGCCACGCCGTCTGCCACAGCCGGGAGTAATCTCAGACATACCGAGAACTTCCGGGCGCACGATGACGGCGGCGCCGTTCCCGGCGAGTGACACGAGACGGGCAGCCGGAAACCGCACGGCCCGGAACGGGATCGCACGATGAACGCCATCACACAGCCCGCCGAAGGTACGGCACCAGGTGACGGACACTCCTACCGCATGCCCTTGCCCCGGCTGCGCCTCACCCCGGACTTCAGCCATGGCCCGCTGGACGGCGCATGGTGGCCGCGCTGCGACGCACTGGAACTGGAACTGCCCGTACTGGTCGACCCCCTGGATCCGGGCATCGGCACCGTCACCCGTGTGACCGTGGAGCCGGCCGCCTGGCCCGATGCCCCGCAGGAGGTGATGGCGCCCGGCCACGTGATCGAGGTGGTGCTGACCGATTCCGCCGCCGAGGCGCATGCCATCACCGTGGACTGCGGCACCGTGGGGAGCTGGGAACTGCTGGTGATCCCCACGGAAGAGCCGGCCCGAGTGGCCACCCGGCTGCTGAGCGCTGCTGCCGACCCCGCGAACCCACTGTCGGCTCCGCGCCTGCCGGCACTCGCCGAGAGCGGCCCCGACGGACAGGACACATGGGAGTCGGAAGGAGGAGCCGGACCCGGTAAGCAGCCCGGTCGGCTCCGCACGACCGGCGGGCCGGGCATGCACGACCGCATGATGGAGCCATGGCACCGTCAGATCCTTTGTCATCCGGGCCCGCCCCCGCCCCTAGCGTGACCACGGAAGGTGAGCGAATGCCAGCAGGGCGACGCCCGGACCGGTCCGAGAGCTTCGGGGAAGCTCTTCTCGGGAAGATCCTCGACAGCGCGCACGAACTCCCGCCCCACCTCATCGGGCCCCTGGTCGCCGACGTGATGGGACAGCTCGGTGGCCACCGTCCGCAGGTGCTGTTGCAGGACTACGGCCAGTTGGTGCTCGTACCGCTGCCCGGCGAGGGCCTCACCGGCGGGGAGCCGCAGGTGATCGACGACTCCGAGGCGGGCCGCTGCTTTCTCGACGCCGTCCCTGTCGAGGTGCCTCAGGAGGGCGGCGTCCGGGTCCATCTGCCCCTGCTGGACGGCGGTGACCAGGTGGGAGTCATGGCGGTGACGCTGGACAGTGTCGACGATGACGACCGCCGCCTGCTGCTCAGAATCTCCGGCCTGGTGGCCGACCTTCTGGTGACCAAGCACGGCTACTCCGACCTGTTCTTCGGCGTCCGACGCGATGAGGGGATGAGCGTCGCCGCGGAGATCCAGTGGTCGCTGCTGCCACCTCTGGCCATGATCATGCCCCGGGTCGCCGTGGCCGGGATCCTGGAACCCGCCTACGCCGTGGGCGGCGACAGCTTCGACTACGCGCTGAACGGCGACGTCCTCCACGTGGTCATGATCGACGCGATGGGGCACGGGCTGGACGCGGCCACGATGGCCACCGTGGCCATCGGCTCCTACCGCCACGCCCGCCGCGCCGGCATCGGACTGTTGGAGATCTACGCGTTCATGGACCGCGCCGTGGCCGAGCAGTTCGGTCCCGAGCACTTCGTCACCGCGCAGATGCTGCAGCTGGACACGACCACGGGGCGGGTGCAGTGGGTCAACGCCGGGCACCCGCCGCCGATCCTCGTCCGCGACCACCGCGTCGCACAGCGTCTGGTCGCCCCGACGACCCTTCCCGTCGGCCTGGGCGGTTCGGAGCCTCGGGTGAGCGAACTGGGGCTGGTGCCCGGGGACCGAGTCCTCTGCTTCACCGACGGAGTGGTCGAGGAACACAAGAGCGGCGGGGAGGAGTTCGGCGAGGACCAGCTGATCGACTGCGTGAACCAGCTGGAGAGGACCGGCCGCGGCATCCGGGCGGTGACGCGCTCCCTGTCCCACACGCTCAAGCAGGCGCGCGGCGGACAGACCAGCGACGACGCGACGCTGCTCATGGTGGAGTGGCGCGGCTGACCTCTCGTCCCCGCCGTCCGTCACCGTTGCACGGCCGCAGGTACCGCACATCCGTGCGATCACTACGCCTCGCCGCCGGTCAACGCGGAGTAGTGTGGGCAGTACCGAGGGCATTTCGCACACCGGCTGCCACGCCGGGTCGTCCCCGGCGAAGGATGACACCCGGGCCGCGGCACAGGTGGCCCGGAGACGGGTCCGCATCATGTCGGCGACCTTGTACCCCACCCTGCCGCACCGCGAGCCCGTCGCAGCCCCGGCCGCACGTCTCGCGCTGAAGACCGACGGCGCCTCCCGCGGGCTGCTGGACGGAGCCTGGTGGCCACGGTCCCGGGACCTGCTCAGCGAACTGCCGGCGCTCACGGACGTGTTGGACCCCCTGTGGGGCCGCATCACCCGTATCGCCGTCAACCCGGAGCACTGGCCGGTCATCCCGCGCAAGATCCCCGTGAGCGGGCACATCGTCAAGGTCGGCTGGTTCACATCGGAGATCGACCCGCACAAACTGCTGCTGCTCTCCTACGGCACCAGCCGCTGGGATCTCCTCGTCGTTCCGCCCGAGACCGGGGCACAGTCGGCGGCCCGTCTGATGGCAGCCGTATCCGACCACGACGGCCCGCCCCTGACCGCGAGCGCGTACATCGCCGCGGAAGCGGCCCGGCACGCCGTCTCCCCCACCGACCAGGCACTGGACCCGGACGAGGCATGGGAGTACGAGGGCGGCGCCTCGGCGGTGTCCGCGGCCGGCACCGGACAGACCGGTCCGCCAGGGCCGGCCAGCCGGCTGATCATCGGTATGTGAGGTGGCCGCCATGAACGCCTTCCTGACAGCCATCGCTTTCCTGGTCCTCGTCGCAGTGGCGGCGTACGTGATCCACCGGCTCGGGCTCCAGCACGCCGACAGGATCGCGGCGTACCGGTACAGCACTCCCCGGCCCGGTCGCCGTGGCCGTGGCACGCCCCAGCCGCACGCCGCACCATGGGTCGGCATCCGGGCGTCCGACCGGCCGCCCGGCCGCCCCGCCCCACCACCCACCCGGCCCGCGGCGACGCGAGCCCGGGGCGTGGACGCAGGCTCTGGAGCACCAGAGGTTCCGAGCATCCGAACCGAGGCGTCATGACTCTTCCACGGCTGAACGTCTACCGGCACGACCGGGGCGCGCGGGCCCTGGTCACCCTGGCCGGTGTGATCGACCCCGTCACCGCGCCCCGGGTGCGCGCCGCTCTGGAGCAGTGTCTGCGGGACGGGATCACCCTCATCGACGTCGATCTGACCACCGTCGACCGCTGTGACGACAGCGGCCTGCGCGTCTTCCTCGACGTGTCGGAGCATGCCGCCGAGACCCAGGCGTTCCTGCTGCTGCACCACCCCTCCCCGCAGACCGAACGACTGCTCATAAACACGGGCTCCGACGGTCTGCTCTACCCGATGAGGCCGGGAGGAGCGCGCCCTCAGCGGGCCCGACGTCGGCAGAAGCGCCCCAGGGAACGGGCCGCCTGATCGGAGAGCGCTGGTGCGCCGGTCAAGCCGTACGCCGGTCGCGCCCCGTGCCGCCCACAGGACCGCGCCCGCTCCCGGTGTCGATGAGGATCTGTTCCGCGTCGCTGACGTTGTCCACCCGGACCGCCTGGGCCATCGCGGCACGGGCGGCATCCGGTGCCGCGTCGGGCGGGACGACCAGCAGCGAGAAGATGTCCCGGTCGCCCCGGGTGATCAGAACCGTGTCGTCACCGACCGGGAAGGAGTCGATGTGCACCACGTGGTCGTCCACGACGACACGCGTCGGGAGACCCTCCCAGGCGGAGGCATCCAGCCCCACACGGGACACGGGGCCGAGGTGGGCGACGAGGGCACTCAACAGGGCGGGCAGCTCGGCCCCGATGTCGCGCGAGCGCGGCCACCACGCGCCGTCGAGCGCGCCTTTGCGTGATTCGGTCGTCTCCAGCCGGAGAAGCGCAGATCCCGGTCGCACGGCCTCGTGGACGCCACTGGGCAGCCGCCGGGGAACAGGTGGTGTGTCCGAGCTGGTCATGATGACCACCCGTCTGTAGGGCCGGTGCGACGACGGGACTCCGCCCCGCAGCTCCCACGCTACTCCTGGCGCCACACGCACCGACGTCTGCAAGATCGCCCGCCCTCTCGCCCCGCCCCGCCCCGACGGAACGGATCCAGCACACATGAGGTTGGGAAGCCCCGTGAACACTGGAGAACCACGGAGTGGTGTTTTCCCAGGCCAGACGCACTCCGACCGACGTTTCCTCAGGTCAAAGCCCTGCCCAGGGAAAACTCCTAAAGCGGGTGTCGCAGGTTCGAATCCTGCCGGGGGCACAGACATAAGGGCCAGCTCAGGAGGGGTTTCCTCCAAGGCTGGCCCTTGGCCGTTTCAGGCGCCGTGCCACATCCGTGCCGCATCCGTGCCACTACGAGCCCGCCCGATCCTTTTCAGGGGGCTCGGGGGTGGCCACTCCCCCGCCGCCCCGGATCATGGCCCCAAGCCGGTCGGCGATGGCCCGGTCCCGGTCGCTGTGCCGTCGAGGCGAGCGTGTTGCCCGTGTGCCGAAGGTCGTGGAAGGGCAACTCGGCCGTGACACCCGCAGCCTTCCGAGCCTTCACCCAGTCGTCCCTCCGCCGCGGTTGCCCGCCTCTGCGGATCGACGAAGACGTGTGTCTCGGTCGGCAGCGGCGCGTCGAGGAGTGTCTGGACCACGTCAGGTCAGAAGGTAGGCCTTCAGGATCGTCACCGCGTAGGTGTTGCCGGTGGTGTCGGTCAGGGTGGATTTGAGGGAGACCGAGCGGGCGTTTTCCGGGTGGGTCAGGGTGAGGGCCCTGTTGCCGTGGGTGGTGGTCACCGGGGCGGGGGACCATGTCTTGCCGGCGTCGTAGGAGACCTTCACCGTCAGGGATTTCAGGTCGGTGGACGCCGGCCCCTGGAGGGAGAGGGGGATCGTGGTGCGGCACCTGGTGGGGCACCCCAGGGAGATCGACGTCGCCACGCAGGACATTCCCGAGCCGGCGGTCCGGACAGTCGACAAGGACGGCACCGCCACGCTGATCACCTTTTTCTCCCAGGAGTCCGGCACGGAGTCCTGACCCCTGAGGCGCGCCCGCCGCCGGCAGCCGTCACGGCACCTCGCATGACAAACCCACTGGTGATCGCTGGACGGGTGACGGGCCGACTCGGGGATCTAGTGATCGTTTCCAATGGGGTACAGCAACGGGCCATTGACCGAGCAGGTTCCTGCCTGGCTGGTCGCGGCTCGGCTGAGAGCGCTGATTGTCTGTCCCGCCCGGGGAGGAGTGAGGGAGGCCCCCCGACCGGGGGTTGCCCGGCGTCCGAGGTGATCCAGCGGCTGTGACCGGCCGTCAGCTCCCCGGACCGGTACTCGTCAGGATCACCAGCCGCTGCGTCGCCCTGGTCATCGCCACGTACCGGTCCACCGCTCCCTCGACGCCCTCACCGAAGTTCTGCGGGTCCACGAGGATCACCAGGTCGAACTCGAGGCCCTTGGAGAGGGCCGGGGTCAGGGAGCGGACCCGGGGGGTCGGTGCGAAGTCGGGGGCTCCGATGACGCAGGCGATGCCTTCCGGGTGGTGTTCGAGCCACGTGTCCAGCACCGACGGCAGGTCCGTCACCGGGCCGTACGTCACCGGGGTGCCGGTGCTGCGGATCGACGTGGGGACGTTGGCGTCCGGGAGGGCGGCGCGGATGACCGGCTCGGCCTCCTTCATGATCTCTTCCGGGGTGCGGTAGTTGATGCTCAGGGAGGCCATCTCGACGCGGTCGAGGCCCACCCGCCGCAGCCTCTCCTGCCAGGACTCCGTGAAACCGTGCCTCGCCTGGGCGCGGTCGCCGACGATGGTGAAGCTGCGGGACGGGCAGCGCAGCAGCAGCATCTGCCACTCCGCGTCGGTCAGTTCCTGTGCCTCGTCGACGACGACGTGGGCGAACGGGCCGGCGAGCAGGTCCGGGTCGGCGATGTGCAGGGCGGACTCGTCGACCAGGGCGTGGTGGAAGTCCTCGCCGCGGAGCATCGTCACCAGGCCCATGCCGTACTCGTCGTCGGCGACCGCGCTCAGGTTCTCCACGACCGTGGTCATGCGCTCGCGTTCGGCGGCGACGGTGGCCTCGTTACGGCGTCTGCGGCGCGAGATCTCGGGGTCGCCGAGCCGCTGCCGTGCCGCGTCCAGGAGCGGCAGGTCGGACACCGTCCAGGCCTGGCCGTCCGCGCGCTGCAGCGCTCGTACCTCGTCGCGGTCCAGCCAGGGGGCGCACATCCGCAGATAGGCCGGGACCGTCCACAGGTCCGAGACCAGGTCGGCCGCCTCCAGCAGCGGCCACGCCCGGTTGAAGGCGGTGAGCAGTTCACGGTTCTGGCGCAGCGACTTGCGCAGCAGCGCCTCCGGGGCGTCGCCCTCGTGCCGGTCGACCAGGATCGTGAGCAGCTCGTTCCAGACCTGGTCGCGCGCGTCGTTGTGCGGGGCGCCCTCCGCCGCGTCGAACGCCTCGGCCCAGTCGGCGGCGGTCAGCGGGATGTCGGACCAGTGGGTGGTGACGGTCATGCCCTCGGTGGGCGGCTCCTCGTAGAACCGGACGGCCCTCTCGATCGCCTTCACCAGGTCCGCCGACGACTTCAGGCGGGCCACCTCCGGATCGGTCTCGACCCCCGCCGTGGCTCCCTCGGCCACGAGGTCCCTGAGGACGCAGGTCTGCACGCCCTCCTCGCCGAGGCTGGGCAGGACGTCGGAGACGTAGGCCAGGTAGGGCCGGTGCGGGCCGACGAACAGCACGCCGCCGCGGCGGTGCCCGAGGCGCGGGTCGGAGTGCAGGAGGTAGGCGGAGCGGTGCAGGGCGACGACGGTCTTGCCGGTGCCGGGACCGCCGTCGACGACGAGCGCGCCGCGTGATCCGGCGCGGATGATGGCGTCCTGGTCGGCCTGGATGGTGCCGAGGACGTCCCGCATCCGTTCCGAGCGGTCGCTGCCGAGGCTGGCGATGAAGGCGGACTGGTCGTCGAGCGAGGCGCGGTGCCCGGCGAGGTCGTCGGCGGCGAACACCTCGTCCCAGTAGTCGCTGATCCGGCCGTTCGTCCAGCGGTACCTGCGGCGGCTGGCCAGCCCCATCGGGTTGGCGTGGGTGGCTCCGAAGAACGGCTCGGCCGCCGGGGAACGCCAGTCGACGAGCAGTCTGCGGCCCTCGCTGTCGGTGAGACCGAGCCGTCCGACGTACACGGGCTCGGTGTCGTCCGCGCCCACCATGTGTCCGAGGCACAGGTCCAGGCCGAAGCGGCGCAGAGTGCGCAGCCGGGCGCCGAGGCGGTGGACCTCCGTGTCCCGGTCCATGGCTTCCTGGCCGATGCCGCCGGGCGCCCGGAGGGTGGCGGCGAGGGTGTCGGACAGTTCGGCGATCGTCTCTTCCAGGCACCGGGCGATGGCCGCGAAGTGTTCCTCGTCGGCGGCGATCAGCGTCGGTTCGGCCTTGGCGGCAAGGCGCTCGGGAAGGTCGAACACACGGGTGGGCAGGGAATTCAAGTCAGCAGCTCCGATATGAGGTCATCGTCTACGACCACGAGGGACGAACGGTCCGGGCCGGTAAGTGTGCGCCCGCACCGGGGCCTTGCCGCAAGCCCCCCGGTGCGCTATACGTTGAGAGTGGCAAGGAGTGACGTGACCTCCTTGCCTTTGCTGTGTCCCCCTCCGAATCGGACCGCGCCGGGCACCGCAGCCCGCCTCCGCCGGAGCGCCATCCTTCCTCAGTATGAACCACTGGCATCGCACACACTCCGGAAAGCCTTCGAAACATTCGAAGAATAGGGAGACTTTCCGATCTTCCATCTCCGTGATCTTCCGAAAGATTTCGGCGATTTCCTCAGGTGAGAGGGATCTCGAAGCATTCGAAACATCTGCCGAAAGTGTTGACGCTTGACAGGGTCAGACCAAAACTGTGGGGCATGACTGACACACCCGCACACCCGACGCGCCGCACTGTCTGCGGCCTCCTGCTCGCCACCGGGGCCACCCTGGCCCTGCCCGGTACCGCGGAGGCGGCCACGGTCATCACCACGAACCAGACCGGGACCAACAACGGCTACTACTACTCGTTCTGGACGGACGCCCAGGGCACGGTCTCCATGACCCTGAACTCCGGCGGGAACTACAGCACTTCCTGGCGCAACACCGGCAACTTCGTCGCCGGCAAGGGCTGGAGCAACGGCTCCCGCAGGACCGTGAGCTACTCCGGCAGCTTCAACCCGTCCGGCAACGCCTACCTGGCCCTCTACGGCTGGACCTCGAACCCGCTCGTCGAGTACTACATCGTCGACAACTGGGGCACCTACCGGCCCACCGGAACGTACAAGGGCACCGTCACCAGCGACGGCGGGACGTACGACATCTACCAGACCACCCGGTACAACGCCCCGTCCGTGGAGGGCAACAAGACCTTCAACCAGTACTGGAGCGTGCGGCAGTCGAGGCGGACCGGCGGTGCCATCACCACCGGCAACCACTTCGACGCGTGGGGCCGGGCCGGCATGCCGATGGGCAGCTTCAAGTACTACATGATCCTCGCGACGGAGGGTTACCAGAGCAGCGGCAGCTCCAACATCACGGTGGCGTGATGAGGGCCCGGGCGCACCTGCCGTTACTGGCCGCCGCCTCGCTCGCCGCGGCCGGCACCCTCACCGTCCCCGCCGCCGCTGCCCCCGCGCAGGCCGCCGCCTGCTCCGGATACGTCGGCCTCACCTTCGACGACGGCCCCGGCAGCGGCACCACCACCCTGCTCAACTCCCTGAAGCAGTACGGCCTCAGGGCCACCATGTTCAACGAGGGCCAGTACGCCGCCGCCAACCCGGCGCTCGTCAGGGCCCAGGTCAGCGCCGGGATGTGGGTCGGCAACCACAGTTACACGCACCCGCATCTGACCCAGCAGAGCCAGGCGACCGTCGACTCGGAGATCTCCCGCACCCAGCAGGCGATCGCGAACGCCGGCGGTGGCACACCGAGGCTGTTCCGGCCGCCGTACGGCGAGACCAACGCGACGGTGAAGGCCGTGGAGGCCAAGTACGGGCTCACCGAGGTCCTGTGGCAGGTCGACTCGCAGGACTGGAACAACGCCGGCAGCGACGCGATCGTCGCGGCGGTCGGCCGGCTCACCAACGGCCAGGTCATCCTCATGCACGACTGGCCGGCCAACACCCGCGCGGCGATCCCGCGCATCGCACAGACACTGGCCGCCAAGGGGCTGTGCTCCGGCATGATCTCGACCCAGACCGGCCGCGCGGTGGCGCCGGGCTGAGCCACGGCCACGGCAGTACTGCCGCAGCAGTCCGGCCACAGCAGTCCGGCCACGGCATTCCGGCCGCGGTGAACCGGCCTCGGCGCGGCGGTCTTTCCCCCTTGGACCACCGCGCCGAACCCGGGTCAGCGGAGAAGCCGCTCCCGCACGACGACGTGGCGAAGGCGGACGGCAACGACTGTCTGTACGGCCTGGAGATCGAGAACCGCGGCAAGGGCGGGGACCCCTACCCGGCGGCGCAGTACCGGCAGGCCGTGCTGTGGGCGGCGGCGATCTGCCGGGCGCACGGCTGGAGCGAGAAGTCCGTCGCCGGGCACAAGGAGTGCCAGCCGGGGAAGATCGACCCCAGCTTCGACATGGACGACTTCCGGGCCGCCGTGAAGAAGCAGCTGGCGGCCGGGGCCGGCAAGACACAGCCGTCGAAGCCCGCGGGCAAGCCCCGCGTGGACCTGTCCCGGCTGGTGACGGCCGCGAAGACCGACCCCGGGGCCAAGCAGGGCCACGTCAGCTACATGGCCGGCACCAACCTCACCGAGGCCGCCCTCGCCGAGCTCGGCTACCTCTCCCGCGCCTACGCGGGCGACGGCTCCTTCGGCACCACCACCGTCGCCGCCTACGCCAAGTGGCAAAAGCACCTGGGCTACACGGGCGCCGACGCCAACGGCATCCCCGGCAAGGTCTCGCTGTCCCGGCTGGGCGAGCGGACGGGGCTCTTCACGGTCGTGGCCTGAGCGGTCCCAGGACCGGCCCGCCACCGCGGCAACAGCGCCGTGGCCGAGTTGCGGGCCGGCCCGGACCCTGCGGTACTGGCTGTATCTCCCGAACCGTCGCGGAGTCCTGTCTACAGGACCTCGGGCAGAGGAGGCACAGCATGGCCAGACATCTGGTGGTCTGCTGCGACGGGACCTGGAATCGCGCCGATCAGTCGCACAAGACCAATGTGGCCAAGGTGGCCCTGGCCGTACGGCGACGCACCGCCGTCGGCACGGAACAGCGGGTGTACTACCACAGCGGGGTCGGTGCCCAGCGGCCGGAACGGCTGCGAGGCGGCGCGTTCGGCCTGGGCCTGTCGAGGAACGTGCTCGACGCCTACCGCTTCCTCATCCAGACCTACCAACCCGGCGACCGCCTGTACCTGTTCGGGTTCAGCCGGGGCGCGTTCACCGCGCGCAGCCTGGCGGGGCTGGTGCGCAACTGCGGCATCCTGCGCCGGGAGCAGGCCGACCGGATCGGCGAGGCGTGGGCGCTGTACCGCAGCCGCACCAAGCAGCCGACCAGCGTGGCGGCCACCCTGTTCCGCCAGGCCTACGCCCACGAGACGGAGATCCGCTTCGTCGGCGTCTGGGACACGGTCGGCTCCCTCGGCATCCCGGTCCCGGCCCCCTGGTTCCTGCGCCCGCTCGTCAGCCGCTTCAACAAGCACTGGGCCTTCCACGACACCGACCTGAGCACGTGGGTCAACGGTGCCTTCCACGCCCTGGCCATCGACGAGCAGCGCTCCGCGTTCCCGCCGACGCTCTGGCACCAGCAGAAGGGCGCCGCCGAGCAGGGCCAGGAACTGCGGCAGGTCTGGTTCACCGGGGTGCACACCGACGTCGGAGGCGGCGAGGCGGACTCGGGGCTGTCCGACCTCACGCTGCTGTGGATGGTCGGGCACGCCACCCGGTACGGCCTCGAGTTCGACACCCGGGTCCTCAGCGAGAAGGGGCCGGACGAGATGAAGCCGGACAGGAGCGCCGACTTCGCCGTCCGACCGGACCCGCTGGGCGCGCGGCACTATTCGCGGGTGAAGTTCTACAAGGTGTTCCGGGTATTGGACCGGCCCATCGGTCAGGCGGAGGAACCGAGGGACCCCAAGAAGCCGAGGGCACCCGAGGACCACGTCCTCGACGGGTGCGAGTACCTGTCCGACTCCGTCCTCGCGCGGTACGAGCTCAAGAGCGACTACCGCCCTCCGGAGCTCGACGAGTACTTCACCATCTTCGGGGAGGCCCGGCGCGTCGAGCACGCACCGCTCCGGGTGGACGAGCCCGCCCCGTACAGTGCCCCCGTGCCGACCGTGGAACCCTGCCCCGCCTGCGACGGGCCGTTGACGTCCGGCGGCATGCTCCTGGTCCACCGCGAGGACGACGGCCTGCGCGCCTGCCGCACGCTGTGGCGCTGCGCGGAGGGGCACCTGTGGTGGCGGTGGGCCGACCGCCCCGGAAAACCGCTGGAGGAGTGTCCGTATCCGAAGGTGTTCCGGGGCATGTTCCAGGGCTGAGGAACCCGTACAGATTTCCTGTACGGGTGACAACGGGTGAACGTACGCCCCGAAATGGGGAGTTCACCGGCATGAGCAACAAGAGCCTCAGTACGCGGCGCCGGAAGAACGCGACCGCCGTGAAGATGGTCGGGTCTCTCGTCGGCACCTTCCGGCGGGCGGCCGGTCTCACCCAGCGGGCCCTCGCCGACGAGGTCGCCGTGGACGAGGAGACCATCGCCTCCGTCGAACAGGGCAGGCGCACGCTGAAACCGGACCTCGCGGCCCAGCTCGACGAACTCCTCGACACCAAGGGGGCGTTGTCGGTCGCGCTGGAGAACATGCCGGAGATCGACCTCTTCCCGCGCTGGGCGGAGGAGTACATCGACCTGGAACGGGAGGCGCTGGCCCTGTCCTGGTACGACAACCAGGTCCTGCCGGGCCTCCTCCAGACCCCGGCGTACGCCCGCGCGGTGTTCCTGAACGACGTGCCCGCGCTGACGGAGGCGGAGATCGAGCAGCGGGTCGCGGCGCGCACCGAGCGCCAGGAGATCCTGGAGCGCCCGGAGCCGCCCACAGTCAGTTTCGTCATCTCCGAGGTGACCGTGAAGGACAGACTGGGCGGGAGCGAGGTGCACTCGGAGCAGCTGGACCGGTTGCGTGAGTTGGCAGGCCTGCCCAGCGTCACCCTTCAGATCATGCCGGTCGGCCGTGGCTTCCACGCCGGGCTCTCGGGGCCGTTCATCCTCGTCGAGACGCCTGATCACCAACGCGTCGGATACGTCGAAGGACAGCTCCACGGCCGGATGGTCGCTGATCCCGACGAGGTCTCCGTGCTGGAACGCAAATATGCGATGCTGCGGTCACAGGCGCTCAACCCGCAGGAGAGCAAGAGCCTGTTGGACCGTTTGCTAGGAGACTCATGAGCACCGCACTTCAGTGGTTCAAGTCGAGCTACAGCAGCGAGCAGGGCGGCGCGTGCCTCGAAGTCGCCGCCTCACCCGGCACCGTCCACATCCGTGACTCCAAGGACACCCACGGCCCCACGCTCACCGTCACCCCCGGCACCTGGACGTCGTTCCTCGCGCTTGCCCAGCGCTGAGAGCGTCAGGGTCACGGCGATCGACGCGGTCGCCATGAGTGTCATCGCCGTGGCCGGGGACGTCAGTTGGGCCAGGGTGCCGACGAGGGCGGCACCGAGGCCCTGGAGCGCGACCATGCCGGTGGTGTGCAACCCGAAGGCCTGACCGGCGAGTTCGTCGGGCGTGAGGGACATCAGGCGTTCCTGGAGAACCAGCGAGGCGGCGAAGCCCACCGCGGCCACGGTGACGGCCAGGACCGACAGCGCGAGACCGGGCCGTAGGAAGAAGAACAGGTACGGCACCGCCAGCAGCAGGCGCAGCGGGGTCGCGAGGCGGGGCCGCAGCGCGGGCGGCACCAGGCGGCCCACCGCCAGGTCGCCCAGGAACATGCCCAGCGCCCCGCACGCGTACATCGTGCCCGCGGCCGAGGGGGCGTAGGAGACGTAGAGCGATTCGCCGCCCACGATCAGGCCGTTGGGGACCCACAGGCCGAGGAGGGCCAGGCGACGGGGGCGCGAGGACCACAGCAGGGTGTTGGTGGTCCAGGTCGCGGAGAGGGACGGGCGGCCGGTGGAGCGCGGGGGCGGGCCGTGAGGCCGAGGCGGGTGACGGCGGCCGACAGCAGGTAGCAGGCCGCCGTGAGGAGCAGGCAGGCGCGCGGGGACAGGAGCGCGAGGAGCGCGCCGCCCGTCGCGAAGCCGGTGATCTGGATCAGGCCCCAGAGCATGTTGAAGACCGAACGCCCGAGGACGTAACCGCCCTTGGGGAGGATCTCGTTCATCAGGCCGCCGCGCACTCCCCCGCCCAGGGAGGCGACGAGCCCTTGCAGGAGCAGGACGACGAAGACCGCCCAGATCGGCAGGCCGGGCAGGGCCAGCACCGCCGTACCCGCCGCGAAGGCGAGGGAGACGACGGTCAGGGTCGCGCGCGGGGGCAGCCGGTCGGCGCCGGAGAGCAGGAACGCGGCCCCCAGCAACTGCGCGAGCTGGGGGCCGAACATGCTCACCGCCGAAAGCAACGGGGAGCCGGTGGCCCGGTAGACCAGCGTGCCGAGGGCCAGGCCGCCGATGGTCTGGGCCGCCGCGTAGGTGGCGAAGGAGAGGAGGAAGGGGGCGTAGTCCGGGGTGCGGAAGAGCTCGCGGTAGCTGCGCATGCGCAGGAGTGTCGTCAGCGGCCGGCGGGTGACGGTTAGTCTTTCGCGCGTCCGCGAAACGACCGGGGGGTTCATGGGCTGGTGGCAGGTCGACGGGGACACCCTCGTCCGCAGCCGGTTCATGGTCTGCCCGTTCACCGAGACCTTCGCGAGCCTGCGGCTGCTGCACCGGGGCACCGGCGCCCACCCGGGCGAGGATGCCTGGCTCCGTGCCCAGCTGCCCGGCTACCGCGCGCGCCTCGCGGCCGACCCGGTGACCGCGCTGCTGGTGCGCTCCGGGATGGGCACGTCCTGGATCGCCGACTTCCTCGCGCCCCTGCCACGTGACGGCTCGCCCCTGGAGGAGACCCTGGCGCGGATCCGGGCCACCGATCCCGCCCGGGCCCGCGCGGACGTCCGGGTCTCCCTGCGCGGCCCACTGCCCGCCGCCCTGGAGCGCGACGACCTCCCCGAGCGGGTGGCCGCGCTCCTCGCCCACGTCTGGACGGCGACCGTACGGCCGTACTGGAACCGTCGGCGGCAGATCCTGGAGGCGGACGTGGTCGCCAGGACCGCGCAGGTGAGCCGGGGCGGCTGGGCGGCCGTCATCGACTCCCTGCTGCCGGGACAGACGCGCTGGCTCGGCGACAACCGGCTCCAGGTGAACCGGCACGAGCACCCGCCCCGCGACATCCGCGGCGCCGAACTCGTCTTCGTCCCGGTCACGCCGGGGCGCGGCTGGGTGACCTGGGAGGAGCCGGGGCGGTACGCCCTCGTCTACGGCTGCGCGGGCGCCCTCGCCGACCCGGGCGCCCGGAGCGTGCCCGCGAGCCTCGGCACGCTGCTCGGTGCCGGGCGGGCCCGGGTGTTCGTCCTCCTGGACTCGCCGCTGAGCACCAGCCAGCTGGTCGCCGTGACCGGGCAGGGGCTGGGGTCGGTGGGGCGGCATCTGCGGGTGCTGCTGGACGCGGGCCTTGTGGAGCGGCGGCGGGCGGGGCGCTCGGTGCTGTATGTGCGGACGGCGGCCGGAGAGGTGCTGGTGGCGGCTTCGGGGGCCGGAACCGGGGATTCACCGAGCGGGGTTAGCATCCGCTCATGACGACTACAGATGGTTCCTCCCCCCTCGGCGTCGAGATCGGGGCCCTCACGGGCGGCTCCGCCGACCTCGCCCAGTACACCGGCAAGGCCGTCCTCATCGTGAACGTGGCCTCCAAGTGCGGGCTCACCCCGCAGTACAACGGTCTGGAGAAGCTGCAGGAGCGGTACGCGGAGCGCGGCTTCACCGTGCTCGGCGTGCCCTGCAATCAGTTCCTCGGACAGGAGCCCGGCAGCGCCGAGGAGATCGCTGAGTTCTGCTCGGCGACGTACGGCGTGACCTTCCCGCTGACCGAGAAGGTCGAGGTGAACGGTGAGGGGCGGCACGCGCTGTACGAGCGGCTGGTGGGCTTCGCCGACACGGAGGGGCACAGCGGGGACATCCGCTGGAACTTCGAGAAGTTCCTGATCGGGCGGGACGGGGAGGTTGTCGCCCGCTTCTCTCCGCAGACGGAGCCGGAGTCGGACGAGGTTGTGGCTGCGGTGGAGGGCGCGCTGGCGTAGCAGGCCGGGTGCGGGTTCGTCGTGGCCAGCCCCCACCGGCCCGCACCCGACACCCAACCCCACGGCCGAAGCGCCGCAGGCCCCCTCGGCAAGGACGGCGATCTGGTCGAGAGGGCTCTGTGGTGGTGCTTGTGCAGTTGTAGTGGTGTGGCGTGGTGTCACACCTTGACCGAGGCCACGAAGGCACTCCAGGCCTCGGCGGGGAAGGCCAGCTTCGGCCCCTCGGGGATCTTCGTGTCGCCGAGTTCGAGTGCTTCCTCTTCGGTCGACCTCACCATCAGGCACGCCCCGTTGGCGTTGGTGTAGGTGGAGGTCGTCCATGTGTCCAGGGTCCCCAGACGAATTGCCATATTCGCTCCGTAGCCAGATGCGCAGTGTTCGGATTACGCCAACCTTTACTGATCGTTGGCGTGATCGACGCTACTCGCCGGCCTCCTCTTTCGGAGCAGTCATTCACTCTTACGGCGGCATATTCCAAAGGACTCTTCCAGACGGACGAGGCCGGGGTGTACTATCCGGCCCGCCCTGTCCGGAAGGGGCTCAGAAGCGCTTCACCGGGCATACTCCCGGGCGTACTCCTTGGCGATGTCCTCGATCAGCTGACGCGACTGGTCGACGTTGAGCGCCTGCGCCCTCAAGTGCTCGTACATCACGGTGTACTTCTGCACGTCGTGCGCCTTCTCCAGGTACAGGTCGCTGGTGACGCCCTCGATGTAGACGACGCTGGAGTCCGCCGCGTCCGAGAACTCCAGGATGGAGTACTGCCCGCTGAGCCCGGGATGGGCGCCGACGTCGAACGGCAGCACCTGCACGGTGATATGAGGCTGCTGGGACATCTCCACGAGATACTCCAGCTGCTCGCGCATCACCTGCCGGCTGCCGACGACCCGGCGCAGGGCCGCCTCGTCCAGAACGACCCACAGCCGCAGGGGATCCCGCTCGGCCGCGACCCGGCTCTGCCTGCGCAGCCGTACCTCGACGCGCTTGTCGTTCTCCGTCTCCGTCGCCTCCGGCGCGCCGCCGCGCACGATGGCCTCGGCGTACGGCCGGGTCTGCAACAGGCCGGTGATGATCTGGGGTTCGTACACGCGCAGCGACTCGGCGTCGGTCTCCAGACCGATGTAGACGCTGTACGGGATGTCCCCGAACGCGTGCCACCAGCCCTGCTGCCGCGAGTCCTTGGCCATCTGCATCAGGGATTCGACGACCCGCTGGTCCTCGACCTCGTACACCCCGCACAGGTCGCGGACGTCGCGCTGGCTGATGCTGCGCCGGCCGTTCTCCAGCCGGCTGATCTTCGACTGCGACACGAGCAGCCGCTCCGCCACCTCTTCGGCCGTCATGCCCTTGAGCTCACGGAGCCTGCGCAGCTCCTGGCCCAGCCGGCGCCGCCTGACGGTGGGATTGACATTGGACGCCACGGGACGTGCACCTCCGGCTGCGTGCCTCGTTCTTGACTTTGCGTATCTGCTGTTGAGCAGACTGCCACCAAGGTGCTTATTACCGCTGGGAAACGGTGGATATGCGGTGCGTACACGTCAGTCGGGGACCACTTGGTGCCGTGGAGTCCGGGCGGGCCCGAACATGCGGCCGCGCGGGGCGGCGGAACCCGGCGGCGCCCGATGTACGGACGTCCGGTTCCGTCGCCCCGCGCGGACCAGCGGCTCCCGAACCGGGTCTTTGGGGACTGACGGTGCGGCGGCTGAGCGGTACGTGGTGCGGGTCGTGCGTGGTGCGGATCGTGCCTGGTGCGGTCGTGCTGCCGGCGGTGCGTGCCGTGGGACTGCGGCTCAGTGAGCCACGGCGCGCGCCATCGGTCCTCGGCGCGGTTGCATCGGAACGCCACGAGCGGGTTCCGGCGCGGGCCTGGCTCCGGGGGCGGCCTGACGGCCGGCCGGTGCCGGGCTACGACGTGGCTGTGCGGCCACGCCGTTCTGGACGTCCATCACGGCGTGCGCGACGAGTCCGCCCATCGGGTCGTGCCTGATCAGGTCCCGGAGCCGGGAGCGCGAGGAACGTCCCTCGTTGCCCGGATACAGGTGCTTGCCGAGGCCGACCGCGTGTGCCAGGGCGGCGAGCGCCGCGGTCCGCGGGTCCGGCGGTACGCCGGTGCGGATCGCCGAGTCCAGTCGGGACCTGATCTCCCGGCTGATCTCGTTGTCCGTCGCCTGGTAGCGAGTCGTCGGCAACACCCCGCACATCTGACCCGCCACGGCATGCACCATGCCGCACCGCTCCAGATGCGAGAGGTAGGTCTGGCGGAGCCCAAGGCGCGGCCCGCCGATCCAGTTCACTGCCCGCACGGGAGCGCCACGCCTTCGCAGCAACTCCAACGCGCAGTCCAAAGTCGGATCTCCTGTCGGCCGTGGGGCTACCACGGCGATACGATCCCCGTCTGGGGCTATCCGTCCGGCCAGCGCCAGCTCCACTAGCTGCGCTCCGGCCAGACCGAGGTCGAGCGACTGCGGCTGTGCGGTGGTACCCGTGGTCGGGTCCAACGCCAGCAACAGAAGCTCCTCCGGAAGTGTTCTGCGGCTCCTGCCCATCCATGCCTCCCCGCGTGGATGAAAGACAGGGTGACCCCTCTCACATTGGTCTGTCGAGGGTGCGTGACCTGTTTGTAGTGGAACCGGTAGGTATGTCGTTCTCGTCTACCGCTTGGGGCAGGGCCACACACAGGACACTGGTACATGGTTCGGACAGCGTGGTGTGGCGGCTGCCCGGGCGGCGATTCAACGGATCGGCAGGCGCAGGGTGACGGAAACCGATCACCTGCGGCACATGGAGGAGGCATCGGTGGCGGGCGAGTCCCCCGACAGGTCGAAGCAGCGCGAGTCGTCGGCAGAACCGACGTCGGGGAGCGCGAGTCCGGTTCCCGAGGCGAGGAGTTCCGCACCCGATCCCCGGCTCGCGGTGGCACGGGAGTCGATCTCTCTCGGAGGCGTCGACACGGCCACGAGGGTCTTCTCGGTACGTGATCTCCCGAAGACCGCCGACGAGAGCCCCGCAGAGGCTGGAACGGACGGTCCCGGCACCGGGGAGCCCGAGGACGCCCCTTCGGCCACAGAGGAGCGCCCAGAGGCCCCCGAGGACGCCTCACCGGCGGACGACGACCCGGCGACGGCGGACGGCCCGAAGGACGGGGGCCCGGCGGAGGGGCCGAAGGACTCCGGCACGGCCGAGGACTCGGGCTCCGGTGCGACTGAGGACTCGGACGGCTCCGGCACGGCCGAGGGCTCCAGTGCGGCTGACGGCCCGGACGACTCCGGCACTGCCGAGCGCTCGCCTGACGCGGGCACGGCGGAGGGGTCCGAGGACTCCGGGGCGGCCGAAGGGTCGGACGACGCGGGCACGGCGAAGGCTCCGGAGGACACGGACCCGGCGAAGACCCCTGACG
>NZ_KB911599.1:48839-168264 GCF_000383615.1 Streptomyces canus 299MFChir4.1
ACACGGACCCGGCGAAGACCCCTGACGCCCCCAGTACGGCCGAGGACTCGCACGACACAGGCACGGCCGAGGGGTCCGAGGACTCCGGGGCGGCCAAGAGCCCGGACGGCCCCGACACGACCGACGGCCCTGACGACCCCGCCGACGGGTCGCCGGACGAGCCGGCCGGGGTCGGTGACGCGCGGCTGCGGGACGCGGTGGCGGCGTGGGTGGCCACGGCGGACGGGGACGGTTCCGGCAAGACCGGGGCCGCGGAGAAGCCCGAGGGCAAGGGCGCCGAGGACGCGTCCGCCACGGACACCGGGGCGGAGACGGCCGTAGCCGAGGAAACCCCTGCCGACGCCGACGAGCCGGCCCCCTCAGGGGCGCGGGGAACCGCGCGACCCGCCCCCACCGACCCGCGGACCGACGACGAGCCCGGCCGAGCCGCCGTGACCGACAAGGCGCCGACGGACGACGAGCCGGAAGACACGCCCCCCGTCGACCAGCCCACCGCCGTCTTCAAGGCTCCCCGGCCCGCCGTGGACCAGCCCACCACCATGCTGAAGCTCGGCAAGGCCCCCGAGGCCGAGCCGGAGCCCAAGCCGACGCCCAAGCCGACGCCCAAGCCGGAGGCCGACCCCGAGCGGACGAGCAGGTTCGTCGCACTGAAGGCTCTCGACGAGCCCCGGCCGAAGCCGGACGTGACCGCCGCCGTCCCCCAGGTCGGCCCGGAGCGCACCACGCAGCAGCCCCTGCCGCCGAAGCCGCCCCTCGACCTGCTCGCGGAGCTCACCAACACTCCGCCGCCCCCGCCCAGCCCTCTGCGCACCCTCGGCCGCCGGGTCAAGATCTGGACGCCGATCCTGATCCTGCTGGTCGTGGTGTTTGCGATCGTGCAGTCCGTACGCCCGCTGCCGAACCCCACGCTCAGCCTCACCGCCGAGGACTCCTACACCTTCGACGGCAGCAAGGCGACTCTCCCCTGGCCCACCCAGGGCCAGGGCTGGATGGACGTCAACGGCATCGGCACGATGGGCGACTTCGGCAAGCAGACGCCCGTCGCGATCGGCTCCGTGGCCAAGGCCATGACCGCCTACATCGTCCTCAAGGACCACCCCCTCAAGTCCGGCGAGGAGGGCGCGAAGATCACCGTCGACGCGCTCGCCGAGAAGGAGGGCGGCTACAACAAGGACGGCGAGTCCACCCTCAACACCGTCAAGAAGGACGACGTCCTCACCCAGCGGCAGGCGATCGCGGCGATCATGATCCCGTCCGCCAACAACATCGCCCGGCTGCTCGCCCGCTGGGACTCCGGTTCCGAGGCGGCGTTCATCAAGAAGATGAACGACACCGCCAAGGCACTCGGCATGAAGAGCACGACGTACACCGACGCCTCGGGCCTGAAGGAGTCCACCGTCTCCACCGCCGAGGACCAGGTGAAGCTCGGCAACGAGCTGGTGAAGATCCCGGCGCTGATGGAGATCACGTCCATGGGTCAGTGGATCGATCCGTCCGGACACAAGTGGTACAACTACAACTATCTGGTCCCTTACAACGGTGCCGTCGGCATCAAGACCGGCACCACCAGCGCCGCCGGCGGCAATCTCCTCTTCGCCGCCCGCAAGGAGGTCGGCGGGGAGACCGTCACCGTCGTCGGCGCGATCCTCGGCCAGCACAAGGCGCCGATCATCACGACCGTCAACGACGTCAGCAGGGTCGCGATGCTCGCCGCCCGGGACGAGCTGACCTCGGCGAAGATCCTCAAGAAGGGTGACGTCGTCGGCTATGTGGACGACGGTCTCGGCGGGCACACCCCCGTCGTGCTGACCAAGGACGTCACCGCCGTCGGCTGGGCCGGCTTCAAGGTGAAGCTGTCCTTCGCCGCCGACGACGTACCGCACACCGCGAAGGCCGGCACCAAGGTCGGCACCCTCACCGTCGGTGACGGCGAGGGCGGCGCGGTCAAGGTCCCCGTCACCCTCCAGAAGGACCTGACCGAACCGGGTCTGACCGACAAGCTGACCCGCGTCGGCTGATCTGCTGAACGGGACGGACGCAGCACGCGGCCCGCAGGCCGGACCCCGCCGGGGTTCCGGACGGCGGGCCGCGTGCTAGCGTCACGAACCGGGGCAGGTCGACGCTGGGGCGCGGCCGAGAAATGAAGACGGGACACCACGGGGAGTGCCTTCAGGTGGCCACTGCGGAGCCGACAAGCGCCGACGACACCGACCCGGGCCCGGGTACCGGCCCGCGAATACGCGTGCCCGCAGACCTTGAGACCGGGCCCGGCAGCTCCCCCGCGGGCATGAGGGGCAGGGCCCGGGGCGCTCTCCTCGCGCTGCGCGAGCGCCTGCTGCGCCACCCCGTCCTCTCCATGACCGCGCTCTCCGGCGTCCTCCACATCGTCTGGTTCTTCACGTTCGCGAACAGCGGCGGGGACCTCGCGGCGCAGGACGCGTGGGCCGAGTTCGTCGGCCGGCACCCGGACTCCGCGTACAACCTGGCCTGGTACGGCGGCATGCACCCGGTGTCGTACAGCATCGTCTCGCCGTACCTGATGTCGGTCCTCGGCGTCCGTACGACGATGATGCTGGCCGGGACCGTCTCGGCCGGTCTGCTGACGCTGGTGCTGATCCGCAGCCGGTCGGTGAAGAACCCGCTGTGGGCCTCGCTGGCGGGTGTGTACGCCTTCCTGTGCAACGCGGCCTCGGGCCGGGTGACCTTCGGGCTCGGCACGGTGTTCGCGCTCGGCGCGGTCGCCGTCGTCTTCTGCTGGCCGCACCGCTGGCGCTACAAACGCTGGGCCAAGGCCGCCTGCGCAGCCCCGCTCGCCGCGCTCGCGACCATGGCCTCACCCGTCGCCGGCCTGTTCGTGGGCCTGGTGGCGGTCGCCCTCTTCCTGCAGAAACGGCGTCCGGGCGCCTGGGCGCTGGGCCTCGCGCCCACGGCCGTCGTCGCGCTGTCCGCCTGGCTCTTCCCGTTCGCCGGCACCCAGCCGATGAAGATCGCCTCGGTGCTGCTGCCGCTGGCGTACGGCGTCCTGGTCTTCCTCCTGGTCCCGCGCGAGTGGACGACGGTCCGGATCACCGCCGGGGTGTACAGCCTCTCGGTCGTCCTGGTCTGGCTGGTGAGCTCCCAGATCGGCTCCAACATCTCGCGCCTGTCGATGCTGTTCGCGGGGGTGGCCCTGGCGGCCGCGCTGCCGTTCACGGTGCCGCGCTCCCGCAAGTGGTACGCCACCGTCATCGCCTTCGCCGGCTTCACCACCTGGATCGGCTTCAAGTCCGTCGACGACGTCGTCCACACCACCCCCACGGCGTCCTGGGCACGGGAGCTCGCCCCCCTCGTCAACGAGCTCCAGGAGGTCGGCGCCGAGAAGGGCCGCGTCGAGGTCGTACCGGCCGCCTCCCACCGCGAGGCGTCCGCGCTCGCGCCGTACGTCAACCTCGCCCGGGGCTGGAACCGGCAGGCCGACATGGAGCGCAACCCGCTCTTCTACGACGACACCCTGAACTCCGCGAACTACCACGAGTGGCTCCAGCGCTGGGCCGTGCACTTCGTGGTCGTGCCCAAGGACGAGCCCGACGGGGACGGGGGCGAGCGGGAGCGGGAGCTGGTCCAGCGCGGGATGCCGTATCTGAAGCAGATCTGGGGCGACGCGAACTGGCAGCTCTTCCGGGTGACCGACCCGGCACCGCTGGCCTCCCCGAACACGGTCGTCGACCGTGCCGCGCAGGGTGAGATGACCATGAGGGTGAAGAAGGCCGGGCGGATTCTGATCCGGATCCCGTACTCGCCGTGGCTGTCGATCGTCGACGCGGAGGGCAAGAAGCTGCAGGCTCCGCAGGAGACGGAGGCGTCGAAGAACCGGGAAGACGGGGAACCGAAGGTCTTCGACAACGTCAACGGGTGTCTGATGGAGACGCCGGAGGATGCGGACGGGGACAAGTGGACGATGCTGCTGGCGCCCAAGGCGGGGACGTATCGGTTGGCGGCGCCGTACACCGTGCCGCGCGGGACGCCTTGTCCGGATGAGTTGAAGTAGTTTCGCGGCTGCGGGCCGGTGGGGGCTTGTCGCGCCCACGCGGCGGAGCCGCATATCGGCACGGCCCCGCGCCCCTTAAGGGGCTTACCGCAGCCGGTCCACGTATGTGTCCGTGCCCGGGACTGTCGGGATGAAAGGCGCCAACAGCTCGCGGCGGCCCGTCACCGGCTCTTCCAGGTCCGTGAAATGCGGGTCCCAACACTCGCGCGGATCCCTCTCCAGGAACCACAGCAGCGTCACCCGGGTGTCCACCCCCTCCACCTGCTTCACGTACGTCATGCGGTCGCCCGGCAAGGGGGTCGGGCGGAACACGGTCACCATGGCCGCCGGGGAGCCCGCCACGCGCTTCGGGACGTGGCGGGAGAGCAGCCACTCCAGCAACTCCGCCCGCTGCTCCGGGGATTCCGCGTCGATGACCTCCAGCACCAGCCCGGCGTACGGGTGGTCCAGGGCGTGGAAGTCCCTCGGGCCCGCCGCTCCGTCGCGGTAGACCGTGGACTCGTGGTCCTGGAACGCCGTGAAGACGTGGGTGCGGTCGCGGTAGACGCGGGCGTCGCGGTTGAGGCGTTTGTTGATGGCCACCGTCCACTTCATGTGGTCGTCGTAGCGGCCGTCGGTGACCCAGTAGGTGGAGAGATAGCAGCCGGCCGTCACCGGCTGGGCCACCGCCGACTTCTCCGGGACGCGCAGGAGTTGCAGGTCCCGGGTGGCCACCCAGCGGCGGCCGGCGAACATCCAGGGCATGGCCATCGCGCCGGCGTAGTAGTGGTCGTCCTCGTACCAGCGGTTGTAGGCGTACTCGTGGCCGGGATGCGGTTCGACCATGGTGATCAGCGCGTGCCCGGGATGGACTCCGTAGGGCCCTGTGGCGGCCAGTTCGGCGTACGTCTCGCTGTGGGTCTCTTCTGACATCGGACCTTCCCTCCTCCAGCGCTCGCCCATACTCTGACGCTCCGTCAGATAATGCGCCAGAGCCAGGAACCAGGCAGGAATCAGGGAGGCCGCCGGTATGTCACTTCTCTCCGGGAAGACCGTCGTCGTGTCGGGAGTCGGTGCGGGGCTCGGGCACCAGGTGGCCGCGGCCGTCGTACGGGACGGCGGGAACGCCGTGCTGGGGGCGCGGACCGAGGCGAACCTCGCGAAGAGCGCCGCGGAGATCGATCCGGACGGGGCGCACACCGCGTACCGCTCGACGGACATCACCGACGAGCAACAGTGCGCCGCGCTCGCCGAGTTGGCGGTGGAGCGGTTCGGGCGGCTGGACGCGGTGGTGCAGGTGGCCGCGTGGGACAGCTACTTCGGCGGGCTGGAGGACGCGGACTTCGCGAGCTGGCAGTCGGTCATCGACGTGAACCTGCTGGGGTCGCTGCGGATGACCAGGGCATGCCTGGCAGGGCTGCGGGCGGCGGGCGGCGGGTCGGTGGTGTTCGTCGGGACGCAGTCGGCCGTGGCCGCCCCCTCGCAGGTGCGCCAGGCCGCGTACGCCGCCTCGAAGGGGGCGCTGACCAGCGCGATGTACTCGCTGGCGCGGGAGCTCGGGCCGGACCGGATCCGGGTCAACACCGTGCTGCCGGGCTGGATGTGGGGGCCGCCGGTGCAGGCGTACGTGCAGTTCACGGCTCATACGGAGAAGGTGCCGGAGGCGGACGTGCTCAAGCGGCTCACCGACCGGATGGCGCTGCCCGAGCTCGCGACCGACGGGGACGTGGCGGACGCGACGGTGTTCCTGGCCTCGGACCGGGCGCGGGCGATCACCGGGCAGTCGTTGCTGGTCAACGCCGGGGAGTTGATGCGGTGAGTTCATGTAGGTGAACGCAGGCCATCATCTCGAATACTTTTACCTCCCCTTGACCCTACACCAGCTTGTCGTGTCCACGCGGTGGCGCCCACGATGAGCGCCGGGCTGAACCCTGGGAGGGCGCATATGAACGGTCTCGACTGGGCCGTGCTCATCGGCTATTTCGGCGTGATGGTCGCGATCGGCGTCTGGTCGCACAAACGCGTGGACGACGTCAGTGACTTCTTCACCGCCGGCGGCAAGATGCCCTGGTGGCTGTCCGGCATCTCGCACCACATGTCGGGCTACAGCGCGGTGATGTTCACCGGGTACGCGGGCATCGCCTACACCTACGGCGTCACCTCCTTCGTCACCTGGTCCTTCCCCATCGCCCTCGGCATCGCGATCGGCTCGAAGCTGTTCGCGCCGCGCATCAACCGGCTGCGCTCACGACTCCATGTGGCGTCCCCGCTCGAATACCTCAAGAACCGCTACGACCTGAAGACCCAGCAGGCGCTGGCCTGGTCCGGCATGCTGCTGAAGATCGTGGACGTCGGCGCCAAGTGGGCCGCCATCGCGACCCTGTTGTCGGTCTTCACCGGGATCTCGCTCAACCAGGGCATCCTGATCACCGGCGCCATCACGGCCGTCTACTGCACGATCGGCGGCCTGTGGGCCGACGCGCTCACCGAGTTGGGCCAGTTCGTCATCCAACTCCTCGCCGGTGTCGCGATGTTCGTCGCCGTCGTCCTCAAACTCAACGACAAGGGCATCGGCTTCTTCGGCGCCTGGGACGAGCCGGAGCTCCAGGGTCACGGAGAGCCGCTGGTGGGGCCGTACGGAACGGTCTTCCTGCTCGCCTTCCTCTTCATCAAGCTCTTCGAGTACAACGGCGGCATGCTCAACCAGGCCCAGCGCTACATGGCCACGGCCAACGCGCACCAGGCCGAGCGCTCGGCCCGCCTGTCGGCGATCCTGTGGCTGGTGTGGCCGGTCGTCCTCTTCTTCCCCATGTGGATGTCGCCGCTGCTTGTCCACTCGCAGAAGCCCGACGGCTCGGACTCCTACGGCCTGATGACCGAACAGCTGCTGCCGCACGGCCTGTTGGGCCTGGTCATCGTCGGCTTCTTCTCGCACACCATGGCCATGTGCTCCTCCGACGCCAACGCGATCGCGGCCGTCTTCACCCGGGACTGCGCACCGGTGGTGTGGCGCAGGGCGCGCAGCTGGAACCAGGGGCAGGGTCTCAGGGTCGCCCGCATCACGACCGTCGTCTTCCTCGGCCTGTCGATGGCGGCGGCGACCCAGGTCAACTCCCCCGCGTTCAAGGACATCATCACCGTCGTGATCAAGTGGGTGGCCGGACTCATGGGCCCGATGGCCATCCCGATGATGCTCGGCCTGCTCCGCCCGTTCCGCCGCTCAGGACCGACCGCCGCGCTCACCAGCTGGTCGATGGGTCTGCTCGCCTTCTGGCTGGTCAACTACCCGATCAACTGGAACGTCGACGGCGGTGTCCCGCTCCAGTACCAGGTCTCGATCCCGCTGGCCGTCTCCCTGGTCCTCTACATCCTCATCGGCTTCATCAAGCCCGAGGACACCCCGGAGCGTCTCGCGATCATCGAGAAGATCAACACCGACGGGGACGGCGACGGGGCGGCCGCCGCGGCGATCCCCACTCCGGCGGGCGGTGTGCAGGACGTGATCGGTACGAAGGTGAAGGACTAACTCTCCCTATTGGACTGACTACTGGACTGACTCATGGACTGATCTACGCCCTCGGATAGCGGACCAGCCACCCCGGCGACGCACCCCCGGGCCCGTGCAGCGCGGGCCCCTGGGTCATCTCCATCGCGAAGTCGTCGGCGAGTTCCAGCAGTGTGGGACGGCCCTCCAGCTCGGCCAGCCAGGCCGGCGGGAGGGCCGTCTCGCCGTGCAGGGCGCCGAGCAGGCCGCCGGTGAGGGCGCCGGCCGCGGCGGAGGGGCCGTCGTGGTTCACGGCGAGGCACAGACCGTGCCGTACGTCCTCCCCGACCAGCGCGCAGTACACGGCGGCCGACAGCAGCCCGTCCGCCGAACCGTCGGCGGCGAGCTCCTCCACCCGCGCCGGCGTGGGCATCCCCTGCCGTACGGCACCCAGCGCGTGCTGGAGCGCGTCCGACACCGGCTCGTGCCCGGGCCGCGCCGCCAGCAGCGCGAGCGCCCGCTGCACGGCCCCGTCCAGGCTGTCGCCGAGGGCCAGCGCGTGCACGATCACGGCGTACGCGCCCGCCGACAGATAGGCGACGGGATGCCCGTGGGTCTGCGCGGCGCACTCCACGGCCAGCTGCACGACGAGCTGCGGCTCCCATCCGACGAGCAGCCCGAAGGGCGCGGAACGGGCGGTGGCCTCGGGCCCGAGCTCGTTCGGGTTCTTGGGCGACTCCAGCGTCCCCATGGTGTCGTCGCCGAACCCGATGAGCAGGGACCGGGTCGGGTCGCGGCGGGCGTACAGCCACTCCTCCCGGGCCAGCCAGCCGTCCTCCTTGCGCCGCTCGTCGGGACCCCAGTCGCGCTGGGTGGCCGCCCAGCGCAGATACGCCCGGTGCAGGTCGGTGGGCGGATGCCAGGCACCGGTGTCCCGGCGCACCTGGGCCCGGATGAGCCCGTCCACGGTGAACAGGCTGAGCTGGGTGAGATGAGTGACGGCGCCGCGCCGGCCGTACCCGAACGCGAGGTCCACGAGCCCCTCGGCGCCGTACGCCTCCCGGATCTCGTCCAGTCCGAGCCCGTCGACCGGCGCACCCAGCGCGTCCCCCACGGCCACCCCGAGGAGCGTCCCGCGCACCCGGCTCCGGAAGTCCTGCTGCTCGGCACGCCCCCAGACGACGGCCCCGGCTGTCGCACCCACCAAGACCTCCCGTGGCGACCGTCCGTATGTACGACGCTCAGCACTGTAATCGACGGGGAGTGCGGGGTTCAGGGGGCGTGTGGGTATGCGCCCCTATTACCGAAAGGCGGAAACGTTTCCGGCAGGCGTGACCCCCGTCCTCAGCTTCTCGCCGACCACCGGGCCCGGATCGCGTCCCTCGCCTCGCTCACCGTCGCGAGGCAGGTCGCCGTGTGGGAGGACCGGTCTGCCCCCGGGGCCGTGAGGAGCTCGGTGAGGATGTCGGCCAGGGTGGCCAGGTCGTCCCATTCCGGGGCGAGGGCGAGGAGTTCGGACAGGCCCCGGTCCGCCGCCGGGGCGTCGGCCAGTGCGCAGCCCAGGAAGCAGTGGGCCTGGGCTCGGGTCACGGGCTCGATGGCGGGGTCCTCGACCAGTCGGGCGAGGTCGCGCCAGAGGGGTTCGGCAGCCTCGGGGCCTTCGGAGCAGTGGACCGTCGTGGCCAGTTGGAAGGTGCCGGCGACCGGATCCCGCTCCCGCAGGCGCTCGGCGAGGGCGCGGGCCTGCGCCCACCGGCCGTGGTGCCGGTGGAGTTCGACGCGGGTGTCGTCCAGGTCTGCGAGGGGGGTCGCCGCCAGCCGCTGCTCCGCCTCCTCCCGGCGCCCGCTCGTCCACAGCAGTTCGATCGCCGCTCCCCGCTCCCACGTCATCCCGGGATCCAGTGCCACGCACTGCTCCAGGTCGGACAGGGCCTGCTCGGTGCGGCCGATCGCCAGACACACCCGGCCCCGGCGGCCGTAGGCCCAGGCGTACTCGGGGTCGGCGGCCACCGCACGGTCCAGGTGGTGCAGGGCCTCCTCGTAGGACTTGCGGTCGTGGTGGATCGCTCCCAGTCCGGCCAAGGCGGTCTCGTGGTCCGGGTCCCGCACCAGGAGGGCGCGCAGGACGGCCGTCGCCTCGTCGTGCCGGCCCGCCAGCCAGTAGGCCCAGCCCAGTTCGGACTGGATCCAGTGGGCGTCCGGCTCCGCCTCGACGGCCCGCCGCAGGTCCTCGAACATGCCTTCCTGGTCGTCGAGCCGGCCTCTGGTCCGGGATCTCATCACCAGGGCCCAGGCGTAGTCGGGGATCAGCAGGACGGCCCCGTCGAAGGCGGCCATCGCCTCCTCGTACCGGCCGAGTTCGTACAGCGCCTGGCCGCGGCTCGCCATTGCCGACGCGTAGCCAGGCTCCAGGGACACCGCGCGCCCCAGCTCCGTCACCGCGTCCTCGTACCGCCCCGCGATCCGGTACGCGTCCCCGCGTTCCGACGCGATCCAGGCCAGGTCGGGCGCCAGCTCGTACGCCCGGTCCAGGTCCGCGAACGCCTTGTCCACGTCTCCCCGCGTGCGGTGCAGCCGGGCCCTGCGCACCAGCGCCCACAGGTGCTCCGGATCGATGTTCAGCGCACGGTTGAAGTCGGCCAGCGACTCGTCGAGCATGCCCAGGCCGTGCCGGCACACCGCCCGCCCTGCCAGGGCGACGTCGTCGGTCGGGTCGAGGGCGACGGCACGGGTGTAGTCGACGACGGCTTGCTCCAGGTGGGACGCGAGGCGGTGGGTCTCGGCCCGCTCGGCGATGATCCACCCGTTGTCGGGGGCCAGTTCGACGGCACGGTCGAGGGCGGTCAGTGCCGCCGGGTAGTCCTCCAGGAGCTGGTGGGTGAGGCCCCGGCCGTAGTGGGCCAGCGGCTGCAGCGGGTCCAGTTCGACCGCGCGGTCGTACTCCTCCAGGGCCTGCGCGTACTCCTGGCGCCTGCGCAGTTCCCGGGCGCGCAGCACGTGCGCCTCCGCCCGGCCGGCCGGGTCGAGACCGGGGCGGGCCAGGAGCAGGTCCGCCGCTCCGGTCATCCCGCTCTCCTCGTCCGCGAGCGCCGCACCCAGCGACCGTCCCCACTCGCGCAGTACGGCGTGCTCCGCCGCGTCGCCCGCCTCCTCCAGCATCCGCGCCCAGCGGCGGGCGACGACCTCGTCCTGGCGGCAGGCCACGACGAAGCCGCGCAGGGCCTCGGCGAGCGCCGCGGGCGGGCGGGCACACAGCAGGTGGTAGACCTCCTCCAGGCGCAGTTCGCACCACTCCTCGTCGGACCACAGCTCCGCGTCGCGCCGGCCGCACTCGGCGTCCTCGCGCCACTCGGCGAACGCCTCCGCCAGCCGCCGGTGCCGGGTCGTCCACTCGGTGCGGGACCGGCGCCGCTCCATGCGGAGCATCTGGGCGCGCACGACGTCGTGGTACTGGAGCCGCTCGCCGCGCTGGGCGACGAACGGCAGCCCGGTCAACCACGCGTACTGGGAGTCCAGTTCGTCCTCCGTGGCGGCGACGAGCACCCGGAAGACGTCCGCGTCCAGCCGTCTGGGGAGCGCGCAGGCCCGGGCGACCTTCCGCAGGGGCTCCGGTTCCGGCCTCAGGAACCGTTGCACCGCGGTCGAACTCGGGTCGAGCACGTCGTCGGGGCCGTCGGGGCGTCTGGCCGCGAGGGTCGACACCAGGACCGGGAGGCCGCCCGTCAGGCGCAGCACCTCCTCGACGACCGGTTCGGCCACCACGCCCCGCACGGCGAGCAGGCGGCGCGCCTCGGCCTCGGTGAAGGGGGCGAGCGGCAGCTCCGCCACCGAGTCCAGTCCGCCCCAGCGGTCGGTGTCCAGGGGGCGCTGGCCCGCGGTGACCACCACGACGGCGGCGGGCAGCCGGCCGTGCTCACGCGGCTTGGTGAGGACGTCGTACAGCCACGGGTCGAGGAAGGGGCCGGTCCGCTCGTAGGTGTCGAAGACCAGGACGATCCACGGTACGGCGGAGGCGGCGGCCCTCAGTTCGGCGAGCAGGACCGGGGTGAGGACCCGCTCCGGGGTGAGCACCAGGTCGACGTCGTCGAGGTTGCGGAAGCGGGCGCCGAGGCCGGCCCGCAGCCGGTCGGCCCCCTGGGCGAGCCGGTCGGCGGGAAGGGCGCGGGTGACGAGTCCGGCGCCCGGCACGGCTGTTTCCAGGGCAGTCAGGCCGAGGTCCACGGCGATCCTGCTTCCGGCCGACGCCGTCTGGGGCGTGGACTCCGGCGCGAGGGCGGCGAGGGCGGCCTCCGCCTCGCGCCGCCGGTCCCGCCAGGTGGCGAGGCGCCGTTCCAGATCCTTCAACCTCCTTCCCTGGTCGACGAATTCATGGCACAGCGTCTCCATGGCCTCCGGGACGCTGCCGATGCCGTCGTCGACGTAGGCCGTGAGCGCCCCGCGTTCGCGGGCGAGCTGCGCCAACTCCTGGACCAGGGAGGTCTTTCCGATGCCCGCGCTGCCGTGGACGTGGAAGCGGAAGCGGTGCCGGGGGTCTCCGGGCGGGATGTCGAAGTTCTGGAGGAACGCGGTCCGTTCGGCCTCGCGGCCCACGAAACCGGCCCGGGTGCGACGCTGGATCAGCTCCTGCGCCGACGGCTGCGCCTGCGTCATCCGTTCGTCCCCTCGTCGCGGCCCGTCCGCCTCTCATTCTGGCGCAACCGATGTGGATCACGCCGTCCCGCACAGGGAAGATGGCCTCCATGGCATCGACACCCCCACGCACCACACGAAGCGCACTCCACCTCTCCGCCACTCTCCTCACCGCGAGCGTCGCGCTGTACATAGCGCTCGTCGCGTTCGGGAACATCACGGACTTCGGGACGAACCAGGCGTTCGTGCAGCACGTGCTCGCCATGGATACGACGTTCAAGGACGACGATCTGATGTGGAGAGCCATCACCAGCAAGGGACTTCAGAACACGGCGTATGTCGCGATCATCGTCTGGGAGACGCTCGCGGCGCTCGTGCTGATCTACGGCACGTATCTGTGGGTGCGCCGGGACGACCAGGCGGCCCGGCGGTTCTCCACCTACGGTCTGCTCATGCTCATGCTGCTGTTCGGCGCCGGGTTCATCGCGATCGGCGGGGAGTGGTTCTCCATGTGGCAGTCGGACACCTGGAACGGCCTGGACGCGGCGCTGCGGGTGTTCGTGCTGAGCGGAGTGGTGTTGCTGGTGGTCAACCTGCCCGACCGCAGCGCTAGTTGACGACGACGACCTTCGTGCCCGTCTCGCCGAACGTCCACAGGGCCGAGCCGTCCGCGGTCTTCATGCGGATGCCGCCGGTCCGGGTGCCGTTCGCGGGCGGGGGCGAGGAGCCGTCCACCGCGTTGGAGAAGGCGACGTTCACGCCGTCCACGGCGGTGAAGTACACGATGTGCTCGATCCGCACGCCGTCGGACCCGGTCGTCGGGTCTCCCCGGCGCAGCGAGACGGAGTAGGTGCCGGGGGCGGGGTGGACCGCCCCCGGCCAGACGGCGAAGGTCCGCCGGGCCGCCTCGCTCGCGTCGATGAGCCACACCCGCTTCTCGCCGAGCGAGTAGACGATCCGGCGGCCGGTGCCGGAGGCGTCCGGGACCGCGGTCGCGGACGGCTCGGGCCGCGCGGAGGCGCTCGGGGAGGCCGACACACTGGGCCTGGCGGTGGCGGCCGCGGTCGGCTTGGTTCCCTTGTCGGCCTGTACGGCCAGGGCGACGACGGCGGCGATCGCCCCCACGGTCAGACCCGTCACCCAGACCTTCGGGGCTGGCACGGCACGCATCTCCTCGGCTAAGGATCCCCGTCGAACGGGGGTCGGATCATCGTACCGGCCCCCGTCTCGACACCTGTCCCCCCAGCCGTTCCCCAGCTGTCGGCCGGGCTCTCAGTCCAGCACCGGCAGCAGCTCCGGCAGATGCCCGTCGGAGACCTGCGCCGCCTTCTGCCGCTCCCGCGGCACCTCTCCGTACAGCGTGGTGCGCGGGCGGGCGGGACGGCCCGCCGCCTCCGCGACCGCGATCAGGTCCTTCACCGACTTGTAGGAGCCGTACGACGACCCCGCCATCCGCGAGATCGTCTCCTCCATGAGGGTGCCGCCGAGGTCGTTCGCGCCGGAGCGGAGCATCTCGGCCGCGCCCTCGGTGCCGAGCTTCACCCAGCTGGTCTGGATGTTCGGTATCCAGGGGTGGAGGAGCAGCCTGGCCATCGCCGTGACCGCCCGGTTGTCCCGCATGGACGGGCCCGGGCGGGCGATGCCGGCCAGGTACACGGGGGCGTTGGTGTGGATGAAGGGGAGCGTCACGAACTCCGTGAAGCCGCCGGTGCGTTGCTGGATGCCCGCCAGGGTGCGCAGGTGGCCCAGCCAGTGGCGCGGCTGGTCGACATGGCCGTACATCATCGTCGAGGAGGACCGGAGGCCGACCTCGTGCGCCGTCTCGATCACCTCGATCCAGGTCGCCGTCGGCAGCTTGCCCTTGGTCAGCACCCAGCGGACCTCGTCGTCGAGGATCTCGGCGGCCGTGCCGGGTAGGGAGTCGAGGCCGGCCTCCTTGGCCGCGGTCAGCCACTCCCGGATCGACATGCCGGTGCGGGTCGCGCCGTTGACGACCTCCATCGGCGAGAAGGCGTGCACATGCATGCCGGGGACCCGCTCCTTCACCGCCTTCGCGATGTCGAAGTACGCCGTGCCGGGCAGGTCCGGGTGGATCCCGCCCTGCATGCAGACCTCCACCGCGCCGACCTCCCAGGCCTGTTGGGCGCGGTCGGCCACCTGGTCCAGGGAGAGCGTGTAGGCGTCGGCGTCGGTGCGCCGCTGGGCGAAGGCGCAGAAACGGCAGCCGGTGTAGCAGACGTTGGTGAAGTTGATGTTCCGGGTGACGATGTACGTCACGTCGTCACCGGCCACCGACCTGCGGACGTCGTCGGCGATCCGGGTGAGCGCGTCCAGGGCCGGCCCGTCGGCGTGCAGCAGCGCGAGGGCCTCGTCGTCGGTCAGCTTCGTGGGGTCGTCGGCGGCTGTGCGCAGCGCCTCGCGTACGTCCGTGTCGATGCGCTCGGGCACCATGCCGGGGGCGGCCGCCTCGCGCAGGGCGCCCCAGTCGCCGTAGACCTCGTCGAAGTCGTCGCGGCGGTCGGAGGTACGGCCCTCGGTGTCGATGGAGGCGTGCAGATCCGTACGCCCCGAGGCCACGAACACCTCCTCCGGCTCCTGCCAGGGCAGCCCCCGCGGGAGGGCGCCGGGGCGCGCGAGGCCCGTCTCCGGGTCGGCCAGCGCCGCCACGTGCGGGCGCAGCCTCGGGTCCAGCCAGGGCTCGCCGCGCTGCACGAACTCGGGGTACACGCACAGCCGTTCCCGCAGCTCGAAGCCGGCCGCGGCGGACCGCTCGGTGAGCTCCTCGATCTGGGGCCACGGGCGCTCGGGGTTGACGTGGTCGATGGTGAGCGGGCTGACCCCGCCCCAGTCGTCGATGCCCGCCCCGATCAGGCGCTCGTACTCGCTGTCGACGAGGTTCGGCGGGGCCTGGATGTTGGCGGCCGGGCCCATGATGAGCCGGGCGACGGCCACCGCGGCGACCAGTTCGTCGAGTTCCGCGTCCGGCATGCCGCGCATCGCGGTGTCCGGCTTGGCGCGGAAGTTCTGGATGATCAGTTCCTGGATGCTGTGGTACGACCGTGCCGTGCGCCGGAGCGCGAAGAGGGACTCGGCGCGCTCCTCGTAGGTCTCCCCGATCCCGATGAGGATGCCGGAGGTGAACGGGACGGAGGAACGGCCGGCGTCCTCCAGGACCCGCAGTCGTACGGCGGGCTCCTTGTCCGGGGAGCCGTGGTGCGGGCCGCCGGGCTCCGACCAGAGCCGGGTCGCGGTCGTCTCCAGCATCATGCCCATGCTCGGCGCGACCGGCTTCAGCCGCTGGAAGTCGGTCCAGGACAGCACGCCCGGGTTGAGGTGCGGGAGGAGTCCCGTCTCCTCCAGGATCCGGATGGAGATGGCCCGGACGTAGGCGATGGTGTCGTCGTAACCATGCGCGTCCAGCCACTCCCTGGCCTCCGGCCAGCGGTCCTCGGGCTTGTCGCCGAGGGTGATCAGGGCTTCCTTGCAGCCCAGCGCGGCACCCTTGCGGGCCACGTCCAGGACCTCGTCGGGGGACATGAACATGCCGTGCCCGGCGCGGCGGAGCTTGCCGGGGACGGTCACGAAGGTGCAGTAGTGGCACTTGTCCCGGCACAGCCGGGTCAGCGGGATGAAGACGCTCTTCGAGTACGTGATGACACCGGGGCGGCCCGCCTGTTCGAGTCCCGCGTCCCTGACCCGGGCGGCGGACGCGGTGAGGTCGTCCAGGGCCGGGCCGCGGGCCTGGAGCAGCACCGCGGCCTCGGAGACGTCGAGGGCGACGCCGTCCCGGGCACGTTTGAGAGCGCGACGCAGGGAGTTCTCGGTGGGGCCGGTACCGCCGGGGCGGTCGGTGGGGCCGGTTCCGGAGGTCGCGGAGGTCGTCATCCTTCGAGCATACGAGCGGTGTGATCAGGGCAGAGGGACTGCCTGGAGGTGGGTGACATCACACCTCACCGCCGCCCCCGACATAACGGGCATATTCGTCCAGCGCCTTCAGCACCTCACCATCTCCCGCCGGAGGCAGCTGCACCACGACCTCCTCGATGCCGAGGTCGGCGTAGTGCGCGAGTTTGCCGGGGCTGGGGAAGACGGCGTACGGCACCACCTGGAGCGCCGCCGGGTCGCGGCCCGCGTCGGCCCAGGCGCTGCGCAGCACGGGCAGGGACTCGGTCAGGCCGCGTCCACCGATGGGCAGCCAGCCGTCGGCGTACTCGCAGATGTGGGAGAACAGCTTGGGCCCGGCGGCGCCGCCCACCAGGGTCCGCTTCTGGACGGGCTTGGGGAAGGCGTAACTGGCCCTGACGCTCCCGAACTCTCCTTCATAGGCGGTCGGTTCGTCCGCCCAGAGGGCGTGCATGAGCGCCATCCGGTCCCGGACGAGCTCGCGCCGGGTGCGCCACTCGACGCCGTGGTCGGCGGCTTCCTCGACGTTCCAGCCGAAGCCGAGCCCGAGGGTGAAGCGGCCGCCGGAGAGGTGGTCGAGGGTGGCGATCTGCTTGGCCAGGTCGATCGGGTCGTGCTGGGCGACGAGCGTGATGCCGGTACCGAGACCGAGCCGCTCGGTGACGGCGGCGGCCTGGCCGAGCGCGACGAAGGGGTCGAGGGTACGGCCGTACTCACGCGGCAGGTCGCCGCCCGCGGGGTACGGAGTGACGCGCTCGACGGGGATGTGGGTGTGCTCGGGCAGATACAGCCCGGCGAAGCCCCGCGCCTCCAGCTCACGGGCGAGCCGGGTCGGGGTGATGGTCTCGTCGGTGAGGAAGATCGTCACGGAGATTCGCATGACTGCATCTGTACCGGGCGGGGGCGGGGATGTCCATACCGACTGGTCGGCATTGTTGGGGAGTGGGAGTGGGAGCGGGAGTGGCGAGTCCGATGCGCGGTGTCGGTCGTCTGTCGGGGCTGTCGATCGTCCGCTGAGGCTGTCGGTCGTCTGTCGGGGCTGTCGGTGCGATGTAGGCGGCTTGTCGGGCGTGACCCGGAGTCTTTCCTGAGACGCCACCGGGACCCACCCGGCGGCCCGCACCCCGCGCCCCTCAAGGAGCCACCATGACCACCACTCACGTCACGATCATCGGCGCCGGACTCGGCGGCCTCACGCTCGCCCGCGTCCTGCACGTCCACGGCATCCCTTCCACCGTCTACGAGGCGGAGTCCTCCCCGACGGCCCGTGCGCAGGGCGGGATGCTCGACATACACGACTACAACGGGCAGTTGGCCCTCCAGGCGGCCGGCCTGATGGAGGAGTTCCCCGGCCTGATCCTGGAGGGCCGCGAGGCGGCACGGCTGGTCGACCGGGCCGGGACCGTGCTGTTCGACCAGCCCGACGACGGCACCGGCGGCCGCCCCGAGGTACAGCGCGGCGAACTACGGCAGCTGCTGCTGGACTCGCTGCCGCCCGGCACGGTCCGCTGGGGCCACAAGGTCGGCGGTACGCGTGCGCTCGGCGGGGGCCGCCACGCGGTGACCTTCGCCGACGGCACCTCGGTCGTCACCGATCTGCTGGTCGGCGCCGACGGGGCGTGGTCCCGCGTCCGGCCGCTGCTCTCCGCCGCGACGCCCGAGTACACCGGCATGTCCTGCGTCGAGGTCTACCTGTACGACGCCGACACCCGCCACCCGGTCAGCGCGAAGGTGGTCGGAGGCGGGGCGCTGTACGTGCTCGCACCGGGCAAGGGTTTCGTGACGCACCGGGAGAAGGGCAGCAACCTGCACACCTACGTGATGCTCGCCCGGCCGCAGGAGTGGTTCACGGACATCGACTTCACCGACTCCGCGGCGGCCGTCGCACGGATCGCGAAGGAGTTCGACGGCTGGGCGCCGGAACTCACCGCGCTGATCACCGACGCCGACACCGCCCCGGTACTGCGTCCCCTCGCCGCCCTGCCCGCCGAGCACCGGTGGGAGCGGGTACCGGGAGTGACCCTGATCGGCGACGCCGCCCATGTCGCCGCCCCGAACGGCGAGGGCGCCAACCTCGCCATGCTCGACGGCGCGGAACTCGCACAGGCCCTCGCGGCCCACCCCGACGACATCGAGACCGCGCTCACCGAGTACGAGCGCGCCATGTTCCCCCGCAGCGCCGAAACCGCCACCGAGGGCACGGAGGTCTACGCCCTCATGTTCGGCGACGACACACCCCACGGGCTGATCAGCATGTTCACGGGGGAGGAGGGGACTGACTGAGCGTCTGCGGTGCAACCCCTCTCACTGTCGCCGTCAAGGCCCCGCGTATGGCTCGCAGGCCACGCCGTCACCCGTGCCTGTCGAGATGCGCCATATCCGGGGTCGTCGCGGGTGGGAGAACCCTGCTGCTATCGGCGGTGGCGCCGCGTGCCCTGTCGCGGTGGCAGAGTCAGCGTGATTTGCCGGACGAGTTGCTGGAAGCAGGCGAGGGAGGCGAGGGCCGGCAGGCATGCTCCGGCGACACCGGTGACGCTTCTGTCCGACTGAGCCACGCACAGCATTATCGCGACGGAGGAGAAGAGCAGAACGATGAACCACGAGTGCACGGCTCGGCGCTGGTGCAGGGCAGTCCGGAGGATGGAGAGAGAGGCCACCATCCAGGGGCCATACACGAGAAGAGGCCACGACGGGACCATGGCGCCTCCCGTCCCGGAGGTGATGTTCTGCAGAGGCCTATAAGCCACCATGCCGCCGAAGACGCTCACCATCGCCACGATGACGGCAACGAGCGCGACGATCAAGAAGCTGCCAGTCTGCAACCACTTGAGCCGGGCCCTGCGGACGTGGAGCTTCCGGTGCCGGGTGGAGGAGCGTCGGATGGGCGGCAGTTGAGCGGTGATCTGCGCCAGGTTCTCCATCGGGTCGGTGAAAACGTCGCCGGATGAGGGCTCGCTGCGAGGTTGCGGGATCCTGGCCGTCTGCTCCGCCGGAACAGACTCCTGCAGGAGATAGGCAAGTTCCTCGACCGGGTCCCAGCCTCCGTCAGGTGCGGTCAGGGGAACTCCTGAGCGGACGCTGTCGGCATGTCCGCCGTTCCAGCCGGTTCCCGGTCCGTACGAGGACGCGTCGTAGTAGTACTCACCCTGCGCAAGGGCAGGATCGGCATATTCATGATTCACGAAAATGCGACCCGTCGCGCTGCACGCGGCGGCCGGAGTTGTCCTGGCCGTTCCATCGTGAATTGAGTTCCTGTTGGATTCCCTCCAGCAGGACGAGGAACTCTCGAAGCAGTGGCTGGGTGACCTGACGTTCGGACTGCGCGTCACCCCTGGGCGCCGTGCCGGTTGCCGTCTGCGCCGTATGGTCCACACCCGGCTGGAAAGTGTACTTCCCCACTGTCAGATCGCGAACCGCAGAAATATTATCCGTCCTTGGGTTGCGTCGAGGCAGGTCGTGGGTCCTTGCTGTCGTCATGGCTTGATAACGCGAATACCTTCCTTCAGGGCGTGCGGCAAAAGAGTGAGCTCACGTAGGCAGAAAACCTGAGAGAAGAACTCTTAATCAATTACGCTACACATTTAACCCTGCGCCCTATTGGTCGATAAATTCTTCTTCTCGACTCCACTTTAAGAGCAAGTAGGATTCGCCGCCGGTGTTACTGGATGAATGATCGCGAAGCTGGTGCCGGCCGCCGAGGACACCGTCCGGGATGTGATCCACCGGTTCAAACGGCAGGGCCTCCTGCACGGCACTGAGCCGACGCCGTATCGCACGACCGTGCACGAGGCGGCCCTGCACATGCGGGTCGGCGGCCGGGACGTGGCCCGCGCCCGGTTGCGGCATCTGCTCGACATGAGCGAGCAGCAGCACATCACGATCCGTGTGCTGCCGTTCGACGTCGGCGCCTTCCCCGGCTCGGGGCAGTCCATCAACTACCTGTACGGGCCCGTACCTCAGCTCGACACAGCCCAGCTCGACCAGTTTCACGGGCCGGTCCTCCTGGACGCCGAGGCCCTTCTGACGAAGTACCGGAACCTGCTCGACATCGTGGAAGCCATCGCCCTCAGTCCCGCCAAGTCCCGGGATCTGATCCATTCCATCGCCCAGAACCTATGAGGGAGCCCACATGATCACGGACCGTTGGCAGAAGTCGTCCTACTGCCAGGAAGGCGACGCCTGCGTCCACATATCCACCGGCCCCGACGGAGTCCACCTCACCGACACCGACTCCGACGCCGCCCAGACCATCGTCACCGTCAGCCACGCCGCCTTCGCCGCCCTGCTGAAGTCACTCTGACCCATCCGCCAGGTCCGCCACCACGGCCAGGTGGTCCGAAGGCCACACCCCGTCCACCGGGCCGTCGCCCGCGCGGCGGACGTCCAGGACGTGGCCAAGGCCCGAAGCGCCCGGTGGGCCCACGTGGATGTAGTCGATGCGGGCCGGTGGGGACACGCGGACGTACGGGTTCGCCGGGTCCCAGGTCGCGGAGGGAGCCGTCGGGTCCGCGTACTCCCAGGCGTCCAGGAAGAGTTGGCCCGGGGCGGCCGGGGCCGTCTTGTAGCCGCCGAAGCGGCGGATCTCGTCGGAGTCGGGCCAGGCGTTGAAGTCGCCGGTGATCACCGGGGGGAAGTCGGTGCCGGAGCGGTGGGCGGCCACGAACTCCGCCAGTGCCGTGACCTGTTGGCCTCGGAGCGCCGAGGCGGTGGGGGCAGAGGTGAGGTGAGTCGTGAAGAAGGGGATCTCGTACGACGGTCCCGCCAGCCGGGTGTGGAAGGCGAGGCGGCCGTCGTCCAGGTCGTCCGGGGCGGGGAGCCGGAGGACCGCCCGGTCGACCACCGGCCAGCGGCTCAGTACCGCGTTGCCGACCTCCACCCCCGGGTCGCCGATCCGCCGCTGCCAACGGTCCGAGGCGGGTGAGGGGGCCCACGCCCAGTACAGGCCCAGTTCACCGGCCAGCCACTCCGCCAGGTTCTCGGAGCCCGCCGACCACACCTCCTGGAGGCCGACCACGTCCGGCCGCAGCTCCCGCAGCACCGCGAGGATCGCCTTCTGCCGTTGCTCCCACGGGCCGAAGCGCCACCACAGATTCCAGGTCACCACGCGCATCGCCGACACCCCTTCGTCCGTCCGGCCGCACCCTGAGATCATCGAGGCCGCCGATCAGGTTACGGAAGACAAGAGACAGGAGTCTCACCACCCATGTCCCGCGACGTCGAGCGCAAGTACCGTGCCGCCAGTGCCGTTCAGCGCCTCCTCAACCCGGTCATGCGGCGGCTGCCCCTCCAGACCGTCCTGGAGACCACCGGTCGCGTCTCCGGCCTGCCCCGCCCGACCCCGGTGGGCGGCAAGCGGGTCGGCGGCTCCTTCTGGCTGGTCTCGGAGTTCGGCGAACGGTCGCAGTACGTCCGCAACATCAAGGCCGACCCCCGGGTACGGGTGCGGATCCGGGGGCGGTGGCACACCGGGACCGCCCACCTGCTGCCGGACGACGACACCGCCGTACGGCTGCGCTCGCTGCCCGTGCTGAACAGCGTGTCCGTACGGGCCATCGGGGCCGGGCAGTTGACCGTGCGGGTGGATCTGGACCGCTGAGGGGCGGCGCGGCGGTGACCCCGGCCACCGGGCGGAACAGGGCCACCGCTGCGGCGCTCAGAGACGCGACCGCGTCACTTCGCGGGCTTGTAGAAGGCGTACGTCGCCGTGTAGGCCACGCTCACCTGGTCCGTGCCCGTGCAGGCGGTGGTGGGGGCCACCCCGCCGGTGGTGTTGAGGCGCTGTATGTAGGAGACGCCCCCGAAGACGCCCTCGCCCCGGGTCGCGGTGGCCTGGAGCAGGAGTTCGGGGATGGTGCCGGTCTTGGGGGAGTTGGCGATCGCCGTGGCGTTCACCGCGCTGCCGTCCACCGTGGAGACCCAGACGGGGCCACGGGAGTGCAGGGCGACGGTGCGGCCCCGCTTGTCGGAGAGGGTGGCGGCGGGCTCCAGGAGCTTCCAGGCTCCGTCGGTGCAGGTGTAGGTCTGCACGCCCCGGGCGGGATACACGCCGGTCAGCTTGTTGCCGTCGGGCACCTTGAGTGCGGCCGGGGCCTTCACGGGCCTCAGCGCGGCGTCCGCGGGGGCCGCGTTGCCGGTGGTCGTGCCCAGGAAGGCGGTCGCGGCGGCGAGGGCCGCGGTGGTCATGGCGAGTCGCTTGGTGAGCTTCAAGTCTGTTCTCCGGAAAGGAATTTGACTGTCGGTCAGGGCGGCGAAATCGATGTCGCCGCCCTCCGGTCCGGGACTCTACGGGCCCACCCGAGGGTTACCGGCCAGTTGGCCGAACCCGCGCTCCTGAAGCCGCCTCACCCCGGCCAGACGATCGACTGCACCTCGCTGTAGGCGTGCAGCGCGTACGACCCGCAGTCCCGGCCGACCCCGCTCCTGCGGAAGCCTCCGAACGGCGCCTCCATGTTGCGGCCGACCGTGTTGACCCCCACTCCCCCGGCCCGCAGCCGCCGTGCCACGCGGAAGGCGCGGGCGACGTCCGCCGACCAGACGTAGTCGATGAGGCCGTAGTCGCTGTCGTTGGCGAGAGCGATGCCCTCCTCCTCGTCGTCGAAGGGCGTCACGGTCACGACCGGGCCGAAGATCTCCTCCCGGGTCACCCGGAAATCGGGTCGGCAGTCCGCGAGGAGGGTGGGAGTGACGTAGAACCCCCTTTCCAGAGAGGGGCGTTCACCTCCCGCGGCCACGGACGCGCCTTCCTTGCGGCCGAGTTCGACGTACGACTCCACCCGCTCCCGGTGCGCGGCCGAGATCACCGGGCCGACGACCGTCCGGGACTCCCGCGGGTCGCCGACCCTCAACCGGGTCGCGTACGCCGCCAGTTGTTCGACGAGCCGGTCGTAGACCCCGCGCTGCGCCAGCACCCGTGTCGGCGCCGTACAGATCTGTCCGCTGTAGAAGGAGAAGGTGGTCCCGATGCCGGCCACGGCCGATCCGAGATCCGCGTCCTCGAAGACGACCGCCGCACCCTTTCCGCCGAGCTCCATCAACTGCCGTTTCATGGACCGCCCGCACACCTCGCCGATGCGCTGTCCGACCGCCGTGGAGCCGGTGAAGCTGACCATGTCGACGTCCGGCGAGTCCACAGCGGCCTCGCCGACCTCCACCGCGTGCCCGCTGACCACGTTCACGACCCCGCGCGGCACCCCTGCGGCCTCCAGCGCCTCCGCCATGCGGTACACGGAGAGGGGGTCCTGCGGGGCGGGCTTCACCACGACCGTGTTGCCCATGGCGAGCGCCGGGGCGATCTTCCCGGCGGGGTTGGCCCACGGGTTGTTGTACGAGGTGATGCAGGTGACGACCCCGACGGGCTGCCGGACGGCCAGCGCGCCCATCACCGCGGCCCTCCCCTCCCCCACTGCCTTAAGGGCGTGGGAGGTACCCCCATGCCCGGCCTCGTTGACCTGCGGCGGGATAGCCCACTCGGCGGGCTCGACCTGCGCGTACCGCCGGAAGCGGGCGGCGGCGACACCGACCTGCATCGCGCGGGCCGTGGCGGTGGTCGCCCCGGTCTCGGCCTGGGCGAGTTCGGCGTACGGCAGGAGGCGGGAGCGGATGAGGTCGCCGGCGCGGGCGAGGATCGCCGCCCGCTCCTCCGGCGGCGTACGCGACCACGACCCGAAGGCCTCGCGGGCCGCGGCGCAGGCCGCGTGCACCTGATCCCGCGAGGCCTCCGGAGCCCAGCCGACGATCTCCTCGGTGGCCGGATCGACCACCGCGTAGTGGCCGCCGCCGGGCGCCATCCACTCGCCACCGACGAACAGCCGCTGCGCCTCGGGGGAACCGGCTGAGGAGCTGGCGTAGGGGGCGGTCGAGCGCCCCGTCGAGGACCCGGCCCGCAGGCCATCCGGGGACCCGCCCGGGGACCCGGCCGGCGGACCACCCGTCGACCCGCCCGAGGCATCGCCCGTGGACCCGACCCGCGCCCCGCCCGACGCTCCCTCCCCGGAGCCCACCGCGCCCTTCTCCCCACCCGCCCCGCTCACCTCGTGCTCACCGTCCGTGTGTCCCGCCCCGACCGCAGCACCCGGCCCGGCACCGCTCCGCTCACCGTGTCGTCCCGGATCGCCTCGACCCCGTTGACCCACACGGCCCGTATCCCGATGGCCTTGGAGTCCAGCCGTGGGCTGTCGCCCGGCAGGTCGTGCACCAGGGTGGCCGTGCCCGCGGCGATCCGCTCCGGGTCGAAGAGCACGAGGTCCGCATGGAAGCCCTCCTCGATGCGCCCGCGCTCCCGCAGCCCGAACAGCTGGGCCGGGTCGTCGGTGAGCATCTTCACGGCCTGTTCCAGCGACGTGAGCTTGCGCCCGCGCAGACAGTCCCCGAGGAAGCGGGTCGTGTACGGCGCCCCGCACATCCGGTCCAGGTGCGCGCCCGCGTCGGACCCGCCGAGCAGCACGTCCTCGTGCTGCCAGGCCTCGGCGCGCATCGCCCAGGACGCCGGGTCGTTGTCGGTGGGCATGGGCCACAGGACCGTACGCAAGGAGTCGGCCGCGCAGATCTCCACCAGCGCGGCGAACGGCTCCTGCCCGCGCTCGGCCGCGATGTCCTCCACGACCCGCCCGCTGAGCCCGCGGTTGGCGTCGCTGTAGGTGTCCCCGATGACGTACCGCGCGAAATTGGTCAGCCGCCGGAAGACCCCGGCCTCCTTGGCCTGGGACTGCCGCAGCAGTTCCTTCTGTACGTCCGGGTCGCGCAGTTTCTCGATCCGCTCGGGGACGGGGAGCGCGAGCACCGGCCCCCAGCCGGGGATCAGGTTCAGCGCGCAGAAGGTGCCGAGGGACATGTTCATCGGGGTGAGGATCGGCATGGTCAGGGCGACGACCCGGCCGCCCGCCTTCCTCGCCTGCTCACTCGCGAACAGCTGCCTCGGCACCCGCTCCGGCACGGCCGAGTCGATGGTCAGCACGTTCCAGTTCAGTGGCCGCCCGGCCGCCGCGCTCATCTCCGCGAGCAGATCGATCTCGGCGTCGCTGAACTGGTCGAGGCACCCGGCGACGATCGCCTCGATCTGCGTTCCCTCGTGTTCCCCCACGGCCCGTGAGAGCGCGAGGAGTTCGGCGGGCAGCGCGTGCCGGGACGCCACGGGTTTGCCGTCCCCGTCGGAGTGCGTGGACGACTGGGTGGTGGAGAACCCCCAGGCGCCGACGTCCATGGCCTCGTGGAACAGCCCCAGCATCGCGGCGAGTTGGTCCTCGGTGGGCTGTCCCCCGACTGCGTCCGGCCCCATCACGTACCGTCGCAACGCGCAATGCCCCACCATGAAACCGGCGTTGACCGCGATACGGCCTTCGAGTGCGTCCAGGTACTCCCCGAAGGAACTCCAGCTCCAGGGCGCCCCCTCCTCCAGGGCGACCAGGGACATCCCCTCGACCTTGGACATCATGCGTCGGGTGTAGTCGGCGTCGTCCGGGCGGGCCGGGTTCAGGGGCGCCAGCGTGAAGCCGCAGTTGCCGGCGGCGACCGTGGTGACCCCGTGGTTGAGGGAGGGGGTCGCGTAGGGGTCCCAGAACAGCTGGGCGTCGTAGTGGGTGTGGGGGTCGACGAACCCGGGGGCGAGGACAAGGCCGGTGGCGTCCTCGCTGGTCCGGGCCTCCTCGGCGACACCGCGGACCCCGCGGCCGATCACGGCGATACGGCCGTCCCGGATGCCGACGTCGGCGGTGAAGGCGGGCGCACCGGTCCCGTCGACGACGGTCGCGCCTTTGATGACGTGGTCGAGCATGGCACCGAACCCCCTCAAACGGATTCGCGGAACCGGGTCGTCCGATGCACCGGATCCGTGTCGATCTTCGGAATCACGTGCTCTCCGATGAGCCGGATCGTCTGGAGGGTCTCCTCCTTCGGCACCCCCACCGGCAGCCCGAAGCTCAGCTGGTCCGCCCCGGCCTGCTCCCAGCGCTTGCACTGCCGGGCCACCTCGTCGGGGTCGCCGCAGATCAGCAGCTCCTCCTCGATGAGGAGTTCGACGAACTCGGCGGTGTACTCGGGCAGCGTCTCCGGCCACACGGGGAATCCCTCGGGCCGCGGGAAGGTGTCGTGGTAGCGGAAGACCAGGGACGGCAGATAGTGCAGTTCCCCGCGCACGGCGATCTCGATCGCCTCGGCGTGCGTCGGCGCGCAGATCGCCGTGGTCGTCACCATCACGTTGTCGTTGACGAAGTCCCCGATCGGCTCGGCGTTCACGACGGCCGTCTTGTACTGCTCCAGCACCCACTCCATGTCGGAGACCTTCTGCACGCTGAAGCCGAGCACCCCGAGCCCCTTCTTCGCCGCCATGGCGTACGACGGCGGCGACCCGGCGGCGTACCACATCGCGGGGTGCGACTTCCCGTACGGCTTCGGCAGGATCTTCCGGGGCGGCAGCCGCCAGTGCTTGCCCTGGAAGCCCGCGTACTCGTCCTGGAGCCACATCTTCGGGAACTCCGCGATGGTCTCTTCCCAGATCTCCTTGGTGTAGTTCATGTCGGTCACCCCGGGTATGAACCCGAGGATCTCGTGCGATCCGGCCCCGCGCCCGCTGCCGAACTCGAAGCGGTTCTCGGTGAGATGGTCGAGCATGGCGACCTTCTCGGCGACCTTCACGGGGTGGTTGACCTGGGCGAGCGGGTTGAAGATCCCGGAGCCGAGGTGGATGCGGTCGGTGGCGTGCGCGAGGTAGCCGAGGAAGACGTCGTTGGCGGAGAGGTGCGAGTACTCCTCCAGGAAGTGGTGCTCGGACGCCCAGGCGTACTTGAAGCCGGACCGGTCCGCCTGGATGACGTACTCGGTCTCCTCCATCAGCGCCTTGTGCTCGGCCAGCGGGTCGGTCTCGGCGCGCTTGCCCACGTATCCCTGTACAAAGAGCCCGAATTCCAAGGAGGTTCACCGTCCCCAGTCTGTCTCTGACACTCCTGTTTCTGACACTCCGTCAGATTGCTGATCTGCCGCCGACTGTGGCACCGGGCGCACACAGGGTCAATACCTGATGGCCGGTCAGATGACGGAGACCCCGGCGAGCCAGCCGCCGTCGATCACGAACGGCTGGCCGGTGATGTACGAGGAGTCGGCGGAGGACAGGAACAGCGCGAGCGCCGCCACCTCCTGAGGCCGCCCGATCCGGCCGAGCGGTACGAGCTTGCGGTAGAACCGGTCGAGCCCCCGGGAGGCCTCCGACGCGTCCGCCGAGGGGTCCAGGACCGCCGGGTTGGACATCGCGGTGTCGACGGCCCCGGGACACATGGCGTTGACCCGGATCCCGCGCGGCGCGAGCTCCAGTGCGGCGACCCGGGTGAGCCCGAGGATCGCGTGCTTGGAGGCCGCGTAGGCGCCCACGCCCGCCATCCCGGTCACCCCGGTGTAGGAGGCGGTGTTCACGATCGTGCCCCCGTCGGTCATCACCGGCCCGACGGCCTTGATGCCGAGGAAGCAGCCGACCTGGTTGACCTGCAACACCTGCATGAACTCCGCGAGAGGCGTGTCCAGGAGGTTGTTGAAGCGCAGGATGCCCGCGTTGTTGACGAGCCCGTCGACCCGCCCGTACTCCTCGACGACGGACTCCACCGCCCGCTGCCAGTCCGCCTCCTGGCTCACCTCCAGGTGCACGTACAGCGCCCCGATCTCCTCGGCGAGCGCCTTGCCCTGCTCGTCGAGCACATCCCCTACGACGACCTCGGCGCCCTCCGCCCGGAACAGCCGGGCCTCCTGCTCCCCCTGCCCGCGCGCCGCGCCGGTGACGAGCACGACACGTCCGTCCAGCTTTCCCATGCGGTGACTCCTCAGAGGTGGGGGGCGATGTCGGCGCCGAACGCCGAGATCTGGTCGACGAGTTCGGCACGGTCGCGGCTGCGGAACCGCACCTGGATCTGGTCCACGCCCATCGCGCGGTAGGCGCGCAGGGACTCGGCGAGTTCGTCGGGCGTGCCGCTCAGCGTCCGGCGACCGACATCCCACGCGGGCGTGCCGAGGTGCAGCGGCTCGGCGATGGCCCCGACGGTGAACGGCCCTTCGAGACCCGCCTGTGCCCGCAGCCGCCGTATCCGCTCGATCTGTGCGGGCAGCCGGTCCCGGGGATCGCCCTGCGGCAGCCAGCCGTCGCCCTTGAGGGCGGCCCGGCGAACGGCGGCCGGGGAGGAACCCCCGACCCACACCGGGACGTGCGCCTGTGCGGGCCGTGGGCGCTGGCCGAGGTCCGCGAAGTCGTAGAGCTTGCCGTGGTGTTCGGGGAACTCCTCGGGGCCGAGGGCCTTGCGCAGGGCGTCGATCGACTCGTCGAGGACGGCCCCGCGTCCGGCGAAGTCGACCCCGAGCGCCTCGAACTCCTCCTGGACGTGCCCCGCGCCGACCCCGAGGATCAGCCGCCCGCCGCCGAGATGGTCGAGGGTGGCGTACTGCTTGGCGGTGAGCAGGGGGTGCCGCAGCCCGACCACCGCCACGTGGCTGAGCAGCCGCACCCGTTCGGTCACGGCCGCCAGATGGGCGAGGGTGGCGACCGGGTCGTACCAGACCGTGCTCATCGCGGGGGCGAGGCGGCGCGGGATCGCCACGTGGTCGCAGGCGGCGATGTACGCGAACCCGGCGCGGTCGGCGGCCCGGGCCACCTCGACGAGGTCCTGGGGACCGGCGCCGGCCTCCCAGGGCTCGGCGTAGATCGTGCTCTGGGACTGGACGGGGAGCTGGATGCCGTACTCCATCACCGCGGTCCGCCCCAGAGTCCGTCCGGGGTGAGGCCGAGCAGGTCGATGGCGTTGCCGCGGACGATCCGCTCCACGACGTCGGCGTCCAGGTGTCCCATCTGGGCCTCGCCGACCTCGCGGGACTTGGGCCAGGTGGAGTCGGAGTGCGGGTAGTCGGTCTCGTAGAGGACGTTGCCGACGCCGATGGAGTCAAGGTTCTTCAGGCCGAAGGCGTCGTCGAAGAAGCAGCCGTAGACGTGCTCGGTGAAGAGTTCTGACGGCGGGCGGTGGACCTTGTCGGCGACGCCGCCCCAGCCGCGGTTCTCCTCCCAGACGACGTCGGCGCGTTCGAGGATGTACGGGATCCAGCCGATCTGCCCTTCCGCGTACATCACCTTGAGGTTCGGGAAGCGCTCGAACTTGCCGCTCATCAGCCAGTCGACCATCGAGAAGCAGCAGTTGGCGAAGGTGATGGTGGAACCGACGGCGGGCGGGGCGTCGGCGGAGGTGGAGGGCATCCGGCTGCTGGAGCCGATGTGCATCGCGATCACCGTGCCCGTCTCGGCGCAGGCGGCGAGGAAGGGGTCCCAGTCGTCGGAGTGGACGGAGGGCAGGCCCAGGTGCGGGGGTATCTCGGAGAAGGCGACGGCCCGCACCCCGCGGGCGGCGTTGCGCCGGACCTCGGCGGCCGCCAACTCGGCGTCCCAGAGCGGGATCAGGGTGAGCGGTATGAGGCGGCCCTGCGCGTCGGGCCCGCACCACTCCTCCACCATCCAGTCGTTGTAGGCCTGGACGCACAGCAGGCCCAGTTCGTGGTCCTTGGCCTCGGTGAAGGTCTGGCCGCAGAAACGCGGGAAGGTCGGGAAGCAGACGGCCGACTGGACGTGGTTGACGTCCATGTCGGCGAGGCGCTGCGGGACGTCGTAGGAGCCGGGGCGCATCTGTTCGTAGGTGATGATCTCCAGCTTGATCTCGTCCCTGCTGTAGCCGACCGCGGTGTCGAGGCGGGTGAGGGGGCGCTGGAGTCCCTCGTAGAGCCACCAGTCGCCGAGGGGCCCGTCGTCGCCCGGGGCGCCCATTTCGGGCTTGAAGCGGCCGCCGAGGAAGCTGATCTCCTTGAGCGGGGCGCGGACCGTGCGGGGGCCGGTGTCGAGGTACTTCTTCGGGAGCCGGTTCTGCCAGACGTCGGGAGGCTCCACCGTGTGGTCGTCGACGGAGATGATCTTCGGAAGTGCCGTCGTGGTCTCCATGGCGCTCACGGTAGCGCCGATCTGACGACCCGTCAGCTCCGTGGACGAGGGCCGATGGCGACGGTTCGTGTGCGGACGTGTGCGAAGAGGGAGTGAGGGCCTTGTGATATCCCGCGCGTCCATCTGTGATCAGGCTCTCCACAGCTGACGCATCCGCCATGGACAAGGCAAACTGACGGGGTTGCAGACAGGCCCTAGGGGGACGGCGATGGACGGTGCACCGCGGGTGCCGGAGCAGAGGCGTCCCGGCTCCTCGGCGGGGGCCGGGCAGGACGTGGGCTCCGCGACGGGAGCGGGGGCGGGACAGGACGTCGGCGCTGAGACGGGAGCGGGCGCGGGACAGGACGTCGGCGCTGAGACGGGAGCGGGCGCGGGACAGGACGTCGGCGCTGAGACGGGAGCGGGCGCGGGACAGGACGTCGGCGCTGCGACGGGAGCGGGGCAGCACGCGAGCCCTGCGGGGGGAGTTGGGCAGCACGCGAGCCTCGCGGCCGGAGCAGGGCAGCACCCGAACTCCACGGCCGGATCCGAGCAGCACGCGAGCTCCGCCACCGGGGCCGAGCAGGGCAACGGTTCTACGGCGGGAGCCGGGCAGGACACAGGCTCCACGGCCGGATCCGAGCAACACACGAGCCCCGCCACCGGAGCCGCGCAGGGCAACGGTCCTACGGCCGGAGCCGGGCAGGACACGAGCCCAGCGGCGGGAGTTGGGCAGCGCCCGAGCCCCGTGACCGGAGCCCGGCAAGACACAAGCCCCAGAACGGGAGCCGGGCAACACGCGAACCCCACGACCGGGGCCGAGCAGCACACCAACCCCCCACCCCTGCGCTTCTCTGTGCTCGGGCCAGTGCGTGCCTGGCGGGGTGAGGAGTTGCTGAACACCGGGTCGCCCCAGCAACGCGCCCTGCTCGCCGCCCTGTTGCTGCGTGAGGGCCGTACCGCGACCGCCGCCGAGCTGATCTCCGCCCTGTGGGGCGAGGAGCCCCCGGAGCAGGCCCTGGCCGCGGTGCGCACGTACGCCTCCCGGCTCCGCAAGATCCTCGACCCGGGCATCCTGGTCAGCGAGTCCGGCGGCTACGCGATCCGCGGGCTCGGCGAGGACGCGCTGGACCTCGCCGCCGCGCAGGAACTCGCCACCGGGGCGGAGAAGGCCAGGAGCGCCGGGGACCTGTGCCACGCGCGGGACGCCCTGACCCGGGCGCTGGGCCTGTGGGACGGCGAGGTGCTCGCGGGCGTGCCGGGGCCGTACGCCGAGGCACAGCGCGTGCGGCTGGAGGAGTGGCGGCTGCAACTCCTCGAATCCCGCCTCGACATGGACCTGGAGCAGGGCTGCCACGCGGAGGCGGTCTCCGAGCTCACCGCCCTCACCGCCGAGCACCCGCTGCGCGAGCGGCTCAGGGAACTCCTCATGCTCGCCCTCTACCGCAGCGGCCGGCAGGCGGAGGCCCTCGCGGTCTACACCGACACCCGCCGCCTGCTCGCCGACGAACTCGGTGTCGACCCCCGCCCCGGTCTGCGCGAGCTCCAGCAGCGCATCCTCCGGGCCGACCCCGGCCTCGCGGAACCCTCCTCCCCGCAGCCCGAACCGGTCGCCGCCCCCGTCCGTCCCGCCCAGCTCCCGGCCACGGTCCCGGACTTCACCGGCCGCGCCGCCTTCGTCACCGAACTGAGCGAGGTGCTCGCCTCCGGCTCCGAGGGCCGGGTGATGGCGGTCTCCGCACTCGCCGGCATCGGCGGCGTCGGCAAGACCACGCTGGCCGTGCACGTGGCCCACCAGACCCGCCCCGCCTTCCCCGACGGGCAGCTCTACGTCGACCTCCAGGGCGCCGGCGCCCGGGCCGCCGACCCGGAGACGGTCCTCGGCGCCTTCCTCAGAGCCCTCGGCACCGCCGACTCCGCGATCCCCGACTCCCTGGAGGAACGGGCCGCCCTGTACCGCTCGGTCCTGGACGGCCGCCGGGTCCTGGTCCTGCTCGACAACGCGCGCGACGCGGCCCAGATACGGCCCCTGCTGCCGGGCACGGAGGGCTGCGCGGCCCTCGTGACCTCCCGGGTCCGGATGGTCGACCTCGCCGGCGCCCACCTGGTCGACCTGGACGTCATGTCCCCCGACGAGGCACTCCAGCTGTTCACCCGGATCGTCGGCGAGGAGCGGGTCGCCGCCGAGCGCAAGGCCGCCCTCGACGTGGTCGCCGCCTGCGGCTTCCTCCCGCTCGCCATCCGTATCGCCGCCTCCCGCCTGGCGGCCCGCCGCACCTGGACGGTGTCCGTCCTCGCGGCGAAGCTCGCCGACGAACGCCGTCGCCTCGACGAACTCCAGGCCGGCGACCTCGCCGTGAAGGCCACCTTCGAACTCGGCTACGGCCAGCTGGAGCCCGCCCAGGCCCGCGCCTTCCGGCTGCTGGGCCTCGCCGACGGCCCGGACATCTCGCTGGCCGCCGCCGCGGCCGTACTCGATCTGCCCGTCGAGGACACCGAGGACCTCCTGGAGGCCCTGGTCGACACCTCGCTGCTGGAGTCGGCGGCGCCCGGCCGCTACCGGTTCCACGATCTCGTACGGCTCTACGCGCGTGCGTGCGCCGAACGCGACGAGTGGCCGCCGAGCGAGCGGGAGGCCGCGCTGTCGCGGCTGCTGGACTTCTATCTCGCGACCGCGGCGGCCGTGTACGCCATCGAGCGGCCCGGCGACCGGCTGGTGGAGCACCTGGAGGAGATCCGCTACCCCGGGCTGGCCTTCCAGGACCGCCACACCGCCCAGGACTGGCTGTACGCGGAGGCCAACGCGCTGCTCGCCTTCGTCCAGCAGTGCGCCAAGGGGACCCTCCTGCGGCGCGCGGTGGACCTGCTGTGGGTGGCGAAGGACCTGGCCGAGTCGGGGGCCAACGCGAAGCAGTACGAGGTCGCCGCCGTCGCGCTGCGGGACGCGGCCGACGCGGCGGACGACCCGCGCAGCCGCGCGCGTGCGCTCACCACCCTGACCAACGTCCATCTCGTCGCCGGCCGCTTCGAGCAGGCGGACGCGGAGGCCCGGCTTGCCATGGAGCTCGCCCGCGCGGCGGACGACCTGGCGCCCAGCTGCTGGGCCGCCAACGACCGGGGCATCATCGCGCTCTACCAGGGGCGCCACCCGGAGGGCGAGGCGTACCTGAAGGAGGCCATCGAGAGCTTCCGGCGCGACCGGAACCTCGCGGGCGAGGCCAGCGCGCTGTGCAACCTCTCCCGGATACACCTGGCCATGGGGCGGAGCACCAGCGCGGTGGAGCTCGCCCATCAGGGAATCGTCATCTACGACCGGCTGGGGCACACGCTGCGCGGCGCGAACGGCCGCTACGCGCTGGGTCTGGCGCTCACCGGGCAGGGAAGGCTGGACGCCGCCGTGGACCGGCTGACGGAGGCACTGGAGGTCTTCCGGGACAGCCGGCAGCGGCTGTGGGAGGGCATGACGCTCTTCCGGCTCGCCGAGGCACACCTCGCCGGCCACCGGCCCGCGCAGACCGCCGCCCTCACCGAGCAGGCCCTCGCCGTGCTGCGGGGCATCGGCGGCGAGTGGCGGCGCGGCAACGTCCTGACGGTCCTCGGCCGCGCCCTCAGCGGGCTCGGGCAGCCCGGCCGGGCTCAGGCGTGCTGGCAGGAGGCGCTCGGCATCTTCGAGCAGCTGGACTCGCCGGAGGCCGCCGACGTTCGGCTCCTGCTCGCGCCGTCGGCCACCGTGTAGGACGTAGGGCGGAGCGACGTTCATCGTTCGTTTATCGCCGCCCGGCAGACTCGTCCCTGTCGATCCGTCGCGTCGGGGGGCAGACGGGTCAGCGGTGGTCTCCATCGCTAGGGTTACCGACCCTGACACGCCCGCCCGGCGGCCCTCGGGGGAGTCGCCGGGCGGCCTGGCCCATCATCGAACGGGAGAGTCACCACCCATGAGTGAAACCGAGAAGCAGGACGGCACCGTCAAGCCGCTCGACAACCACGCCACGGGGACCGAGGACACGGTCAAGCCGCTCGACAACCACGCCACGGGCGCCGAGAAGGTCGTCACCCTGGCCGCCGGCACGACGGACGGCACGGTCAAGCCGCTCGACAACCACGCCACGGACGAGAAGGCCTGACCCAGGACTTCTCCTCGCACGGGGATCGGCCGCGGCGGCGCGGAGGGGGAGCCGTCGCGGCCGAGGCGTGTCCGGGGCCGCGCGCCTCGATCGGCGCACCTCGCACCAGACCGTCTTGGTCTCCGCCCGCTGCTCGGCACCCACCCCAGCGCCACCGCGTCCACCGCGTCCACATTGGCGCAGCTCGCCCCGCATCGGCTCGCCGATATGGAGCAGCAGCACGTGGGCCCCTCTTTACGGTCACAATCGCTAGGGTTGGCTCATGACCGCACTACCCGACTGGATGCGCCCGCCACGCGCGGAAGGCTGGTTCGCGGAGGACCTGGACCGCCTCCCCGAGGCACCCCGTCACACCGAGCTCATCGACGGAGCCCTCGTCTTCATGGTGTCGCCCCAGAGTTGGTGGCACGGCCACCTCGTCACGCGGGTACATACGCGCCGGCCGGAATTTTCCGGGGCACTCTCCAGCGCCCGGTGCCTTTCGGGATCAACCTGGACCTCGACAAGCTCACACCGCCCCGCAGCAGCTGAAAGCCGGCACCAGCTACCAGCGGTGGGGCGGGGCCTGCGGGGTCGGGCTGGAGCGGTCGTAGTGGTCGATCGACAGTGACAATCGAGCTCAGGACCGGCGCAGCTCTCCCTTGACCACCTTCCCGCTCGCGTTCCGCGGCAGCCGCGTCACGAACTCCACCGTCCTCGGCACCTTGTAGTTCGCCATCTCCCGGCGGGCCCAGGCGATCAGGTCGTCGGCGGTCAGGGTCGAGGCCGGGCGGCGGACCACGTACGCCTTGCCCACCTCGCCGAGCCGTGCGTCGGGCACGCCGACGACCGCCACGTCGGCCACCGCCGGGTGCAGGCCGATCAGTTGCTCGATCTCCGCCGGGTACGCGTTGAAGCCGCCGACGATGAACATGTCCTTCAGCCGGTCGGTGATCCGCAGGTTGCCCGCCGCGTCCAGGACGCCGATGTCGCCCGTGCGCAGCCAGCCGTCCTCGGTCACCGCCTCCTCGGTGGCCGCCGCGTCCTCGTAGTAGCCGCGCATCACGTTGAAGCCGCGGACCAGGACCTCGCCGGGCTCCCCGGGCGGCGCCTCCACCCGCACCTCCGTCCCGGGGATGGCCCGTCCTGACGTCGACGCGATCACCGGCAGCGGGTCGCCCCGCCTGCACATCGTCACGATGCCGCTCGCCTCCGAGAGGCCGTACGCGGTCAGGACCGTCTCCACGCCCAGCTCGCCGTGCAGTTGCTCGACCAGTCGCAGGGGCACCACCGCCGCTCCGGTCACCACCAGGCGCAGGGCGGACAGGTCGTGGGCGTCCCGTGCCGGATGGTCGAGGAGCGACTGGTGGAGGGTCGGCGGGCCGGGCAGCACCGAGACCCGTTCCGCCGCGATGTTCGCCAGCACGGTGTCCACGTCGAACACCGGCTGCGGGATCATCGTCGCGCCCCGCATCAGACAGGCGATCACCCCGGCCTTGTAACCGAAGGTGTGGAAGAAGGGGTTGACGATCAGATAGCGGTCGCCGTGCCGCAACCCGGCCAGTTCGCACCAGACTTCGTACGCTCGCAGCGTCTGCTCGTGGGTGATCACCGCGCCTTTGGGGCGGCCCGTGGTCCCGGAGGTGAACACGATGTCCGAGGGCCGGTCCGGGGTCACGGAGTCCGCGCGGGCCCGCACCTCCGCCGCCCCCACCCCGTCCCCGCTCGCCAGGAAGTCCTTCCAGGTGCGGTAGTCGGCGGGGGCGTCGTCCGACAGCACCACCACCTGCTCCAGGTCCGGCAGCCCTGGGCCCTCCGCGACCGCCCTGCGCAGGGACGCCACGTACGAGGTGCCGAGGAAGGTCCCGGTGACGAACAGCAGCCGGGTCCCGCTCCTGCGCAGCACGTCGGCGGCCTCGGTGCCCTTGAAGCGGGTGTTGAGGGGCACCAGGACCGCGCCCACGGACACCGCGCCCAGCGCCGAGACCATCCAGTCCAGGGTGTTGGGGGCCCAGACGGCCACCCGGTCGCCCGGCCGCACGTCGTTCGCGAGGCACGCCGCCGCCGCCCGCTCCACGCGGGCGCCCAACTCGGCGTACGTGACCCGGTTGCGGCCCTCCACGACCGCCTCCGTGGCGGCGTACCGCTCCGCCGCCCAGCCGACCAGCTCCGGGATGCTGCGCCACTCCACATCGGCCTCCCCGAAAGCGGAAACACGTTAGCTGACTACCCGTCAGATTAGCTGTAGCCTGACGGGCTGTCAGCAGGCCTCACAGCGTGCGGAGGTGCGTGCAGCGTGACCCTCAAGGACGCCACGGCGATCGTGGGTATCGGACGGACCCCCTTCGCCAAGAACCTCGCCGAGGACGAGAGAACCCTGGCCTGCCGGGCCGTGCTCGCCGCCCTCGACGACGCCGGCATCGCCCCGGGCGAGGTCGACGCCCTGGCCTCGTACACCATGGAGGAGACGGACGAGGTCGAGCTGGCGAAGGCCGTCGGCCTCGGCGACCTCACCTTCTTCAGCAAGGTCGGTTACGGCGGCGGCGGTTCGTGCGCGACGGTCGCCCATCTCGCGGCGGCCATCGCGAGCGGCCAGGCCACGGTCGGGGTCGCCTGGCGGTCACGGAAGCGCGGGTCCGGGCCCCGCCCCTGGACCAACACGACCGTCCAGCTCCCCACTCCCGCCCAGTGGACGAGACCCTTCGGCCTGCTCCGTCCCGCGGACGAGATCGCCATGCTCACCCGCCGCTACATGCACGAGTACGGCGCCACCCGCGACCACCTCTTCAACGTCGCCCTCGCCTGCCGCAACCGCGCCAATCAGAACCCAGCCGCGATCATGTACGACCGCCCCCTGACCCGCGAGATGTACATGACCTCCCGCTGGATCAGCGAGCCCCTGTGCCTCTTCGACAACTGCCTGGAGACCGACGGGGCGTTGGCCTGCGTGCTGGTCAGCCGGGAGCGCGCGCGGGACTGCCCGACCACCCCCGTCTACGTCCACTCCGCCGCCCAGGGCCTGCCCGCCCAGCACCACGGCATGGTCAACTACTGGAACGACGACCCGCTCACCGGCCCCGCCTGGACCGCCGCCCGGCACCTGTGGAAACACGCCGACTTCACCCCGCAGGACGTCGACGTGGCCCAGATCTACGACGCGTTCACCTCCCTCGTCCCGCTCTCCCTGGAGGGCTACGGCTTCTGCGGCCGCGGAGAGGGCGGCGCCTTCACGGAGGGCGGCGCCCTGGAGATCGGCGGACGGCTGCCGGTCAACACCAGCGGCGGGGGGCTGTCCGAGGCCTACGTGCACGGCTTCAACCTCATCGACGAGGGCGTACGGCAACTGCGCGGGACCAGCACCGCCCAGGTGCCGGACGCCGCGACCTGCCTCGTCACCGCCGGCGAGGGCGTTCCCACCTCCGCCCTGCTGCTGACCAACAGGAGCTGACATGCTCGAACCGGTGAAAGACGCCACGGGCGCCCCTTTCTGGCAGTACGCCGCCCGGGGCGAACTGCGCGTCCAGGCCTGCGCCGACTGCGGCGAACTCCGCTTCCCGCCCCGCCCCTGCTGCCCGCACTGCCAGTCCTTCGCGGACGAGTGGCGTCCGGTCTCCGGGCGCGGCCGCATCTGGTCCTACGTCGTCCCCCACCCGCCCCTCCTGCCCGACTACGCGGCGCAGGCGCCGTACAACGTGATCGTGGTCGAGCTGGAGGAGGCTCCCCGGATACGTCTGGTGGGCAATCTGGTCGCCACGGCCGGGGCGGCCCTCAACTCCCTTGATCCGGGCCGGATCCGCATCGGCGCCCGGGTCCACGTGGTGTTCTCCGACGGGCTTCCGCAGTGGGTGCCGGCGTGAGCGGCCTGCGGGTCGCCACCGACAAGGACACCGGTGTCGCCGTCGTCACCCTCGACCGCCCGCACCGGCTGAACGCCGTCGATCTGGAGATGCGGGACGAACTCGTCGCAGCCTGGCGGCAGTTGCGCTTCGACGACTCCGTCCGGGCCGTGGTCCTGACCGGTGCGGGAGAACGGGCCTTCTGCACCGGCCTCGACCGGGACGCCGAGGTTCCGCAGCCCGGCTCCCCCTACATGGCGGACGACCCGCTGCTCCAGGTCGGACCCAAGTCCAACGACCTCTGGAAGCCGGTCCTCGCGGCGGTGAACGGGATGGCCTGCGGGGGCGCCTTCTACCTCCTCGGCGAGTGCGACTTCCTCGTCGCCGACCCCTCCGCCACCTTCTTCGACCCGCACACCACCTACGGCATGGTCAGCGCCTACGAGGCGGTACTCATGGCGCAACTCATGCCGCACGGGGAGGCCGCGCGCACGGCACTGATGGGGACGGCGGAACGGCTCTCCGCCGAGCGCGCCCACGCCATCGGGCTCGTCACCGAACTCACCGGCCCTGGCAGGGCGTTGGCGGCCGCGACCGCCGCCGCCGGGATCATCGCCGGGTATCCGACAGAAGGGGTGCAGGGCACGGTCCGCGCGCTCTGGGCCGCCAAGGAGGCCGCCGTGCAGCGGGGGTTCGCGCAGGCGCCGCACCTCATCGCGCTCGGGAACCTGCGGCCGGACCGGCAGGCCGAACTGTTCCGTTCCCGGCAGCCCGGATTCAGATTGCGTTAGCAATGTAGTTTCCCTGTGCAGACGTAGGCTCACCCCATGGTGGAACATCGCACGGTCGACGTGAACGGGATACGACTGCACATCGCGGAGGAGGGCGAGGGGCCGCTCGTCGTGCTGCTGCACGGCTTTCCGGAGTCCTGGCACTCCTGGCGCCACCAGTTCGGCCCGCTGGCCGCCGCGGGCTTTCGGGTGGTCGCGCCCGACCAGCGCGGATACGGCGCCAGCGACCATCCCGAGGACGTGTCGGCGTACAGCATCCTCCACCTGGTCGGCGATGTCGTCGGGCTCGTCCACGCGCTGGGCGAGGAGCGGGCGTTCGTCGTCGGGCACGACTGGGGAGCGCCGGTCGCGTGGCACACCGCGCTGCTGCGGCCCGACGTGGTGCGCGGGGTGGCCGGGCTGAGCGTCCCGCCGCCGTTCCGGGGTGAACGGCCGCCGCTCCAGGTCATGCGGGAGCGGTTCGGCGGCCACTTCTACTGGAACTACTTCAACCTGCCCGGGGTCGCCGACGCCGAGTTCGGCGCGGACCCCCGTTCCGCGCTGCGCAGGCTGCTGGTCGGCGCGTCCGGCGACGGCGAGGGCGCCGGACGCTACGAGCAGGCGCTGGTGACCGACCTGGAGCGCGGCTGGCTCGCGGACATGCCCGAGCCGGAGGTGCTGCCCGGCTGGCTCACCGAGCAGGACCTCGACGAACTCACCGAGAGCTACGCCAAGGGCTTCACCGGCGCCCTCAACTGGTACCGCAACCTGGACCGCAACTGGGAGCTGACCGCGCCCTGGCACGGCGCGAGGCTCACCCCGCCCGCGCTCTACCTGTACGGCGACCGGGACCTGGTCCCCGCGTTCCCGGGCACCCCGGAACTGATCGAGCGCCTGCCGGAGTTGATGCCGAACCTGGTGCGCGACCCGGTCCTGCTGCCGGGCTGCGGCCACTGGACCCAGCAGGAGCGGCCCGACGAGGTGAACGCGGCCCTCGTCGACTTCCTGACCGGGCTGCGGGACTGACGGTCAGCGCACCAGGTCGGCTTCCGGCTCGACCCGGCAGTGGTCGAGCTTCGCGATGACGGCCCGACCCGCCTTCACCTGGACGTTCGAGCTGCCCCTCGCGGGCACCGAGACCTGCTTGACCGCGGAGTCCAGCGCCCGGCCGGTCGCGTCCTGGAAAGCGAACTCGACCTCGAAGGTGGCCCGGCGGCTGTTCGGGTTGGTGACCTCGACCGTCGCGTAAGGGGTCGCCTCGGTCGCGCAGCTCACCACCAGCGCGGTGCCGTCCTGGAGCGCGGAGCTGCGGGTGGAGCTGCCGCGATCGCTGGTGGTGCGGGGCGTGTAGCTGTCGTGGTTCTGGCGGGAGCTGCTGCACCCGCCGCCACTGTCGCTGCTGCTCCTGCCCTTGCTCTTGTGCCGACCGCTGCTGTGACCGTGGCCGGTGGAGAATCCCGTCAGCGACAGGACCACCAGCACCGACACAGCCGTGAACTTGAGAACGCGCCCCCGTGTATGCATGTGATCACTCTAACGGCGGAACGCTAGGTGGTCCGGGCCGTCCCCGTCCCCTTCTCCGCGTCCAGCGCGTACACGCACCGGTCCTTGCTGCACGCGTACACGACCCCGTCCTTGACCACCGGCGAGCCGGTGATCTCGCCGCCGGTCGCGAGCTTCCAGCGCAGACGGCCGTCGTCGGCCTTCAGGGTGTAGAGCAGATGGTCCGTGGACCCGAAGTGGATACGGCCCTCGGCGACCGCGGGCGCTCCCACGATGTCCCCGCCGGCCTGGAACCGCCACTTCGGCGTGCCCGTGACGGCGTCCAGCGTGTACAGGCCCTTGCCGCTGCCCACATGGACATGGCCGCCGGCCACCAGCACCGGCTCGACCGATGCCCGGGCCTCGGTGGCGATGCGCCAGCGGTCGCGGCCGTCGGCCGCGTCGAGGGCGTACACCGTGCCGAGGTAGTCGGCGAGGTACACCCCGCCGCCCGTCACCGCGGGGCCCGGCACGAAGGTCGGCGGGCACAGGAAGACCGCCGGGGCCTCGAAGTGCCAGCGCACCCGCCCGCTCGCCACGTCCAGGGCCATGACCCGCGTCCCCGCCGAGATGTACACGAACCCGTCGTGGGCCTGGGTCACCCGGACCGGCACCCCGCCGCAGGAGGCCGCGTCGCCGATGGGGAACGCCCAGCGCTCCTTGCCGGTGCGGGCGTCCAGGGCCCGCAGCCGGCCCTCCTGCCAGACGTAGACCGTGCCCTCGTGGAGCGCGGGTCCGGCCTCGGGGGACTCGAAGTCGGTCTGGCAGCCGGCCACCTCCCACAGCTTCTGCCCGCCCGAGGCGTCCCACGCCTGGACGCCACCGCCGCGCGTGCCGGTGATGACCGTGCCGCGCTCGGCCTTGAGGGAGTACACCCAGGCGTCCGTGCTGATCCGCCACTGGTCGGCGCCCTCGCGGGCGTCGAGGGCGAAGAGCGTGGGACCGTCGGAGGCGTGGATACGGCCGTCCGCGACCGCCATCGACCAGGCCACGTCCCGCGTCTTGAAGCGGCGGCGGCCGGTGCCGACGTCCAGGGCGTGCACCTCGAAGGAGGTGACGTAGACGAGGTCCCCGGCGACGGCCGGGGTGCCCCACACGTCGTTGGACATGCGGAACCGCCAGGGCCGCCAGCCGCCCGCGTTCTCCGGCGGCGCGGGCGGGGGTGCCGGTACGGCCGGGCCCACGGCGGCGTCGGTGCCGTTGACGCCGGGGCGCGGCCGGGACCAGGAGGCGACCAGGCCGGCCTCCGGCGGGGGCGCCTTCACGGCGGCGGCCCGGGCGTCGGCGACACGCGGTCCGGGCCCGATGGGCACCTGGGCGCCGGCGAGGCGGACGGGGCCGGTGTCGGGGGCGCCCACCGGCACGGGGGCGGGCGGCGCCGGGTCGTAGGAGGGCGGCGGCGGTACGGCGGCGGGGCGGCCACCGGCGCCGGGCTGCGTGGGCGCCGGGCGTCCGCCGCGGCGCGACTCGATCAGCGCGACGGCCTTCTCGGGCAGCCACGCCGACGCCGTACCGCTGTCGTCGGAGCCGGAGCCGAAGAGGTGGGGCGCCAGCTGGGCCTGGAGGTCGGCCGGGTTGGGACGCCCGGTGGCCTCCATCTGCATACAGGACTCGATGAGCGGACGCAGCTCGTCCGGGAGGCCTTCGAGGTCGGGGCCCTCGCGCAGCAGCATGAAGACCGTCTCGACCGGGTTGGCGCCGTGGAAGGGCGGGTGGCCGGTGGCGGCGAAGACCAGCATGGAGCCGAGCGAGAAGACGTCGCTGGCGCCGGTGACGCTACGGGAGTCCTTGGCCTGCTCGGGCGACATGTAGGCGGGGGTGCCGACGGCCACGTTCGTCATCGTCAAACGGGTGTTCGAGACGCCGGACGCGATACCGAAGTCGATCACCCGGGGACCGTCCTCGACCACCAGGACGTTGGAGGGCTTGAGGTCACGGTGGACAAGGCCGGCGCCGTGGATGGACTGGAGGGCCTCGGCGACGCCCGCCGCGAGCCAGCGCACCGCCTGGGCCGGGAGCGGCCCGCACTCGTTCACTATCTCCTCGAGGGAGGGCGCGGGGACGTACGCGGTGGCCAGCCACGGCACGGCGGCGCGCGGGTCGGCGTCGACCACGGCCGCCGTGTAGAACCCGGAGACCGCCCGGGCCGCCTCCACCTCGCGGGTGAAGCGCACGCGGAAGAGCTGGTCCTCGGCGAGCTCCGTCCGGACCGTCTTGATCGCCACGCGCCGGCCCGACGCCGAACGCGCGAGATAGACCAGCCCCATGCCGCCGGCCCCGAGCCGTCCCAGCACCTCGAACGGCCCGATCCTGCGCGGATCGTGCTGCGTCAGCTGATCCACCACTCTGCCTGCCACCTCCCCGTACAAGCCGCGCCACCACATATGTACGCGACCCCGTGCAGCGTCTCACCACCGCACCGCCATGGCGGCACGCGACCCTGATTCTTCCTGGCCGGAGGCCTGGTGGCGAACCCAGGGTCAAATGGGATGTCTCACATCAAAGCGGAACTTCTACCGCTCCGATGGTTCCAGGATGGCGAACGACGCCCCCTGATTGTCGGTGACGACGGCCACTTTTCCGTACGACGTCTCGAATGGCGGCGCCTGGACCCGTCCGCCGAGCCGGGCGACCGTCCCGAGCACGCTCTCGCAGTCCTCGACAGCGAAGTGCACGAGGAAGTGGGGCGGCATCTCCGCGGGGAAGACGTCGAAGACGGCGGCGCGGCCGAAGTCGGGGTGGGCCCCGGCGCCGAAGAGGGCGTCGTGGAAGAGCCCGCCGTAGAAGGTGTTGGCGGCCTCGGTGTCGCGCGCGTACAGCTCGGCCCAGGCGAAGGTGCCGGGCTCGTGCCGGGCGCCGAAGCCGGGGTGGCTGCCCGGCTCCCAGAGGCCGAAGACGGCCCCCTCCGGGTCGGTGACCAGGGCGGACGTGCCCAGCTCTCCCACCGGCACGGGCGCGGTGACGACCTGTCCGCCGGCCGCCCAGATCCGGTCGGCGAGGCCCTCGATGTCCGGGGTGGCGAAATAGACCGTCCACACGGTGGGCATGCGGCCGTCCGCCTTGCGGGCAAGGGAGGCGACGGCGCGGCCCTTGTGGTGGGCCCACACCGAACCGTCCCGGGCGTCCGGCCGGTCCTCGAAGGTCCACCCGAAGAGCTCACCGTAGAACCGCTTCCCGGCGGCCACGTCGGGCAGCTGCGCGTCCACCCAGCAGGGGACGCCCTCGCCGTAACCCGTTCCGTCTGCGGATGCCCTGTTTTCGGCCATACCGTCAAAGTAACGGCGACGCACGCACCCCGCAGGACCAGGCACACCCGTCTCCCGCACCTCGTGCACCCCATTTGCAGTCGGCCGAATCGCGCTCCGATCACCCCTCGGTAAGCTGACGGCATGACAGGACAAGTGCGTACCGTCGACGGCCGCGTGGCCGGCCGGCGTGGGCAGGCGACCCGGCAGAAGCTGCTCGACTGCCTCAGCGAGATGCTCAGCTCCTCCCCTTACCGGGACGTCAAAGTCATCGATGTCGCCCGGAAGGCGGGCACTTCACCCGCGACCTTCTACCAGTACTTCCCGGACGTCGAAGGCGCCGTCCTGGAGGTCGCCGAGCAAATGGCCACCGAAGGCGGCCAGTTGACACAGTTGCTCGACGGCCGGTCGTGGGTCGGCAAGGCGGGCTGGCAGACCGCGCAGGAACTCGTGGAGGGTTTCCTGGAGTTCTGGCGCAAGAACGACGCGATCCTGCGCGTGGTCGACCTCGGGGCCGCCGAGGGCGACAAGCGCTTCTACAAGATCCGTATGAAGATCCTCAACTCGGTGAACAACTCCCTCGCGGACGCGGTCGCCGAGCTCCAGTCCAAGGGCAGGGTCGACAAGGACGTCAACCCCGCGGCGATCGCCGGCTCGCTCGTCGCGATGCTCGCGGCGGTGGCCTCGCACCAGAAGGGCTTTCAGAGCTGGGGCGTCAAGCAGGCCGAACTCAAGCCGAATCTGGCGCTGTTGGTGCACCTGGGCGTGACGGGCAAGAAGCCGACGAAGTAGCGTCCCCGTTTCGAGTCCTGTCTGGCGGGCGGCTGTTCACACGGGTGGACGGCCGCCCGTCGTGCGTCCGCGATCAGCTGCGGACGATCCTGAAGAGCCGTATCTCCCGCTCGATCCGCGCCTGGTAGGTGGCGTACGGCGGCCAGAAGGCCAGCGCGGTCTTCCATACGGCCGCCCGCTCCCGCCCCGTCAGCAAGGTCGCCGTGACCGGGATGTCCGCGCCCTTCCAGCTGACCTCGGCGTCGGGGTGGGCCAGGAGGTTGGCGGTCCAGGCGGGGTGGCCCTCGCGGCCGAAGTTGGAGCCGATGAGGATCCAGGTACGGCCGGGCTCCTCGGGCATGCAGGCGAGCGGGGTCCGCCGGGGCAGCCCGCTCCGCGCCCCCGTCGAGGTGAGGACGACCCCGGGCAGCATCTGCGCGCTGAGCAGGACCCGCCCCCGGGTGATCCGGTGCACGGCCCGGTCCAGGGCCGGGATCACATGCGGCGCGACCTTGGCGAAGCCGCGCGTGGACGACACCTTCTGCACCACCCTCGCCCCGATCACACCGACACCTCCGCCCGGTCGAAGAGCCGTGCCGCGTCGGCGGCGTGCGCCCGCAGCCGGTGCGCCGGCCCGAAGAGCAGCTCGTCGGCGGCGGCCCGCTTGAAGTACCGCTGCGGCTCGTGCTCCCAGGTGAACCCGATGCCCCCGTGCAGCTGGATCCCCTCGGCGGCGGCGGTCCGCAGGGCTTCGAGAGCCTGGGCGAGGGCCAGCCCTCCGACCCGCTGCTCGTCGTGCACGGCGGCCCAGGCGGCGAAGTAGGCCGCGGAACGGGCCGCCTGGAGCTGGACGTACACATCGGCGAGCCGGTGCTTGACCGCCTGGAACGACCCGATCGCCCGCCCGAACTGCTCGCGCTGCTTGACGTACTCGACGGTCGTCTCCAGCACCCGGTCGGCGGCCCCGACGGCCTCGCAGGCGAGGACGGCGGCGGCGGTGTCCCCCGTGCGGGCGAGGGCCCCGAGGACGTCGGCCCCGTCCTCGCCGAGCAGTTCGGCCTCCACGTCCCGGAGTTGGACACGGGCCTGGGGGCGGGTGGCGTCGAGGGCGGTCTGCCGGGTGCGGACGAGTCCCGGGGTGTCACCGGGGACGAGGAAGAGCAGGGTGCGGGAGCGGGCGAACCCTCCGGCATGGGCCGCCACCAGGAGCAGGTCGGCACTGTGCCCGTCGAGAACCTGATCGACCTGCCCGAAGAGCCGCCAGCGGCCCGGACGCGGGGCTGCCCCGGCGGCAGGCCGCTCCGGCGCGGTCGCCGGTGGCTCCGGCGCGGCCTTCGGCTGCCGCGTCACGACTGCGGTCGGCCGTTCCGCAGGGGCGACTCCCGGGACGCCGGGGGCGGCGCCCGCCGGGGACGCGGACGGCCGTCCAGCCGGGGTGGCACCCGCCAGGGGCGCGCCCGGCCGTCGCTCCGCCGCCACGGCAGCCGACCGTCCAGCCGAAGCCGCGCCCGACCCTCCACGCGCGGCGCCCGCCGGGGACGCGGACGACCGTCCAGCCGAGGTGGCACCCGCCAGGGGCGCGGTCGTCGGCCGCTCCCCCGCGGTCGCCGTCGAGCGTCCCGTCGGGCGCGGTCCGGGGGCGGTGCTGCCGTCAGCGCTGCGCAGAGGGCGGGCCTGGACCCCGCCCGCTCGTCCACCGCCGGCCCAGTCGCCCTGGTTGTCGTCGGTCAGGGCGAGTGCCGCCCCCGGTGGCACGGCCAAGGTCGCGGTCAAGGCGCCCGCGGCGATCCGTGGCAGCAGGTCCGCGCGTTGGGCGTCCGTGCCCAGGGCCAGTACCAGGGGGGCCACGAGGACCGACGTGCCCAACAGGGGGGTGGCCGCCAGCACCCGGCCCGTCTCCTCGCAGGCCAGCGCCAGTTCGGTGGCCGAGCACCCCACCCCGCCGTACCGCTCGGGAAGCGCCAGCCCGGGCAGTCCCAGCCGCTGCGCGAGGGCCGTCCACAGCTCGGGGTCGTAGCCGGCCGGCGTGTCGGCCGCGCTCCTCGACTCCCCGGGCCCGCACCGCTTCCGCAGCAGTTCCCGCAACGCGAGCCGGATCCCGTCCTGTTCGGCGGTGAAGCGAGCGTCCATGGCTCTTCCTCTTCCCTCCCGATCTGACGGTCCGTCATATTAGGAGCGCCCGCACCAGATGCCCAGAGGCAGGAGGCCCTCATGCCCCCCGGGAGCCGGAAAGTCGCGATCACCGGCGTGGCCCTGGCCGACTGCGGCCGCGTGGACGGCACCACCCCCTACGCCCTGCACGCCCAGGCGGCCCGCCGAGCCCTCGCCGACGCGGGCCTGGACCGCGCACTGGTCGACGGCCTGGCCTCGGCCGGCACCGGCACCCTCGCGCCCGCCGAGATCGCCGAGTACCTGGGCCTGCGCCCCACCTGGGTCGACTCGACCTCGGTCGGCGGCTCCACCTGGGAGGTCATGGCGGCGCACGCGGCCGACGCGATCGCCGCAGGACACGCGAACGCCGTCCTGCTCGTCTACGGCTCCACGGCCCGCGCCGACATCAAGGAGGGCCGCCGCACCGGCACCCTCTCCTTCGGCGCCCGCGGCCCGCTCCAGTTCGAGGTGCCGTACGGGCACACCCTGATCGCCAAGTACGCGATGGCGGCCCGCCGCCACATGATCGAACACGGCACGACCATCGAGCAGTTGGCGCAGGTCGCGGTCCAGGCCCGGGCGAACGCCGCCCTCAACCCGGAGGCGATGTTCCGCGACCCGATCACCGTCGACGACGTCCTGTCGGGACCGATGATCGCGGACCCCTTCACCAAGCTGCACTGCTGCATCCGCTCCGACGGCGGCGCGGCGGTACTGCTCGTGGCCGAGGAGTACGTACGCGACTGCCGTACCGCGCCCGTCTGGGTGCTCGGCACCGGGGAGTTCGTCTCGCACGTCAGCATGTCCGAGTGGCCCGACTTCACGGTGTCCCCGGCCGCGGTGAGCGGGCGGCTGGCCTTCGAGCGGGCGGGCGTACGACCCGAGGAGATCGAACTCGCCGAGATCTACGACGCGTTCACCTACATGACGCTGGTGACGCTGGAGGACCTCGGGTTCTGCGGGAAGGGCGAGGGAGGCTCCTTCGTGGAGAAGGGACGGCTGACGGTCGAGGGCGGCGACCTGCCGGTGAACACGGACGGCGGCGGTCTGTCCGCCCAACACCCTGGCATGCGGGGACTGTTCCTGCTGGTGGAGGCCGTACGGCAGCTGCGCGGGGAGGCCGGCGCACGGCAGGTCCTGCGCCGGGACGGTTCGGCGCCGGGGCTGGCGGTGGCGTCCGGGACGGGGGGCTGGTTCTGCTCGTCGGGGACGGTGGTGCTGGGTCGCTAGGACTACCGCCCCTCCCTCATGACTGCGACGTACCCTGCACCGTATGGCCCTGACTCGTGAGCAACGTGAACAGTTCCTGGCCGAGCCCCATGTCGCCGCGCTGGCGGTCGCTGCCGGAGAGGGGCGCGCGCCGCTCGTCCTGCCGATCTGGTACCAGTACACGCCCGGGGGTGACCTCTGGATCATGACCGGGCGCGACTCCCGCAAGCACGAGCTGATCCGGAAGGCCGGCCGCTTCTCCCTGCTGGTCGAGCGCGTCGAGCCCACCATCCGGTACGTGTCCGTGGAGGGGCCGGTCGTCGACACCCGGCCGGGCACGGTCGAAGACCTCCGGGAGATCTCCGCCCGCTACCTGCCGGCCGAGAAGGTGGACGGGTACGTGGAGTTCGCCTCGAAGAACCACGGCGAGCAGGTGATCCTGCGGATGCGGCCCGAACGGTGGGTGACGTCCGACCTCGGTACCGTCTGAGGCAGTCGGCTCTCGCCCGCTCTCGGCGACACCGGCCCATCTCGCCCCGGAACAGGGCGACTTCGGCTCGCCGGGGAGATCGCGTTCGAGGGCGCGGATCGGCTCGACGAGGCAGCCCGACCCCTTCCTCGCCGTGCGGAGGCGGGTTGCCCCTCACACGGGCATGACCCGCACGTCATACTGCGGGATCCACTTGTCCCGCGTCACCAGGGTCATCCCTTCGATCTGCGCCTGGGCGACCAGTATCCGGTCGAACGGGTCGCGGTGATGCGCCGGAAGCCGACCTGCCCGCACCCCGTGCCCGGCCGTGATGGGCAGGCCGGTGAACTGGCTGTCGCGCACCCGCTCAGCCAGGTCCTCCGGGCCTGCCAGCTTCCCGAGGGACTGTTTGGTGGCGATCTCCCACGGCGATACGGCACTGACGTACACCGCGGGTTCCGTGTCGAGCAGATCCTTGATCTCACCGGACAGCTCTGTGGAGTCGTCCAGCCACCACAGAACGACATGGGTGTCGAGCAGCAGTCGCATCAGCGCAACCCGAAAGCGTCGGCGATGTCGTCGGGCAATTCATCGAAGTCGTCCGGGATGTGGATCTGCCCCCGGAGTGAGCCCCGGCCGGTCCGCTTCACCTTGGGGCGCAGCGGCACCACCTTGGCCACCGGCTCTCCCGCCTTGCTGATCACGATTTCCTCACCGGTCGCGACCTGCTCCAGGATGCGCGAAAAGTGTGTCTTGGCTTCATGGACGTTGTACTGACGGGCTGCTTCCATGACTGCCTCACGGTAAGTCAACGAGTGGACTAAGCAATGGACTAAGTGTAGCTCTCCCAGAGGTGCGGCGCACCCTCCGTGGCCGCGTTCGGGTTCGCCGGTGGGTGACGTCCGACCTCGGTACCGTCTGAGGCATGGCAACGGATCTTCACAAGCTGCTCAGATCGCTGCGGGTGTGGGACCCGGAGGTCACCTCGCTGCCCTCCTTCGACCCCTCCGCCGCGCCCTCGACCCCGCTGGAGCTGTTCACCGCCTGGTTCGCCCAGGCGGTGGCCGCCGGGCAGACCGAGCCGCACACCATGTCCCTCGCGACGGCGGACGCGGAGGGCCGGCCGGACGTACGTACCGTGATGCTGCACGGCGCGGACGAGGACGGCTGGGCCTTCGCGAGCCACGCCCACAGCCGCAAGGGCGCACACCTGGCGCGACGGCCGTACGCCGCCCTCGGCTTCTACTGGCCGGTCCTCGGCCGGCAGGTGCGGGTGAGGGGGCCGGTGAGCGCGGCGCCCTCCGAGGAGGCGGCGGCGGATCTGCATGCCCACTCCACCGGCGCGCTGGCCGCCGCGCTCACCGGCCGGCAGAGCGAAGTCCTGGGCTCGCTCGACGAGTTGGCGCGGGCGTCCGAGGAGGCGTGGGAGCGGGCGCAGCGGGAGCCCGCGGCGCCCGTCCCGTCCTGGACGCTGTACCGGCTCGCACCCGAGGAGGTGGAGTTCTTCCAGGGCGACGAGCGCAGACGCCACGTGCGCCTCACCTACCGTCGCGCGGACGGTGGCTGGGCCCGGGAACTGCTCTGGCCCTGAAAGTCGTACACCGCGAAGTCCGCCACCGGCCGGTAACCGATGCGCTGGTAGAGGCCGTTGCTGGTCGGGTTGGCCAGGTCGGTGAAGAGCAGCACCTCGTCGGCGCCCCGCTCCCGGGCGAGCCTGCTCACCTCGACCGTGGCGGCACCGGCGTAACCGCGGCCGCGCAGGGGGGCCGGCGTGTAGACGGGCGCCACCCGGATCTGGCCTGCGACCTGCGGGGTGAGGCCGGCCAGGGAGACCGGTGTGCCGTCGGGGCTCTCCCAGAGGACGGCCCCGCCGTGGGCGAGGCGGGCGTCGGCCCAGGACTCGGCGCGCATGCCCTCGCTCTCACCGACGTCCCTGCTGAACTCGGCGAACCAGCGTGCCAGCAGCTCCCGGTCGCCCTCCTGGGCGATCCTCGCCCGCCCCTCGGGCACGGGCCGCGGGACGGTGAGCGTGCCGAGCCGGTACAGCCGCTGCCGCCGGTGCGGCACGGGCGTGGTCCCGGTGCGCCGCCGCCAGGCCTCGGCGAAGGCGGCGGCGGTCCCGGCCTCGGCGCCGACCCCGGGGACGGCCCGGCCCACGGCCTCCAGGTGGGCGGCGAGGGAGTCCGTCCGGGTCACGGTCAGCGGTGTGACATACAGCCGGTGCGGCGGAGTCCGGAAGTAGGCTCCCCGGATGCTCCCGCGCTCCTCCAGCAGCCCGAAGACGGGCGCCTCCTCGCCGTAGGCGTCGAGTCCACGGGTGCGCAGGCTCTCGGTCACGGTGAGCAGGACGGTGTGCAGGTCCGGCCGCGAGCGCAGGAAGTCCCCGGCGCGTAAGAGGAACGCGTCGAGGTCGTCGGTGGTGTGCCAGCCGTGGGTGTCGGCCGGGGGCGGGGTGTCAGGACGCATGCTCGATGATCCTGCGCGGGCCCGGCCGACGCACCCGAATTACTCCGGATCCCTCGCCAGCCGCGCGTGCAGGTGCATGTCCCGGAACACGTCGTGCCGGCCCGCCTCGAACATCGCGCCCCGCAGCGTCCCCTCGTAGCGGAAGCCGCACCGCTCGGCCACCCGGCAGGAGGCCTCGTGGCCAAGGGCGTGACCGAGTTCCAGGCGGTGCAGGCCGAGGTCGGTGAGGGCCCAGCGGGCGCCGAGGCGAAGGGCCCGGCCGGCGACGCCGTGGCCGCGGGCCTCGGGGAGCACCCAGTAGCCGACGCGGGCGGTGCGGAAGACGTGGTCGATCATGTTGATGCCGAGGTGCCCGAGGGTCGTACCGCTCGACTCGTCCGTGATCCGGTACGACACGCTCGTGCCCTGCGCCGCCTGTTCGACCCTGCGTCGGATGGCGGCACGGGCGCCGTCGAGGTCGTGGACCGGGGTGAGCGGGGTGTTCCAGCGCCCGAACTCGGGGTCCAGCGTGGCGCGCAGCCAGTCCTCGACCTGGGCGTCGGAGTCCGCGTCCCAGGCACACAGGCGCAGACCGTGGCCGTGCAGCGGGGCGAAGGGGAGTATGAGGTGCTGATCGTCGACGTCGGTCATGCCGCCATTCAAACGGCCGCGGCCGTAGCGTGCGGCCTGAATTCCGGTACGCCGCCGGGGAGGACGGCCTACGGGCCGAGTCCGGGGCACAGGGCCTCGTGCACGCAGTCGACGATCTCGGTGATCACCCCACAGGCCTGAACTTCGGCACCCCGTCCGGAAACACCGCCTCCAGGCCCATCCCGGCCCGCAGCTCCCCGTGCCCGCAGTCGACGATCTCCGTCATCATCCGGGGTCCCTCGGCGAGGTCCACGACGGCGGCGACGTACGGGGTGCGGTCCTTGAAGGGCGGCAGGTCGTTGCGGTGGACCACGGACCAGGTGTACAGCGTGGCGCGGCCGCTCGCGGGCTCCCAGGTGACCTCCTCGCTCCAGCAGTGCGGGCAGAACTCGCGCGGGTAGTGGTGGATCCGGGCGCAGGACGCGCAGCGCCTCAGCAGGAGGCGGCCGGCGGCTGCCGCGTCCCAGTAGGTGCGGGTGAAGGCGTCCGTCTCGGGCCGGTCGTACCCCGCGCCCATCAGAACCAGCCCAGCGCGGCGTCCAGCGACCACGTCTGCCAGGACATCGCGAACAGGGCCACGACGGAGATGAGGGCCATCATCGAGTTCTGCCCCTGCTCGGCCCAGTCGTGGATCATCAGGGTGAAGTAGAGGACGTTCAGGAGCAGGCCCCCGACGAGCGCGACGGGGGTCAGAAACCCGAGGATCAGGCCCGCGCCGAGGGCGAGTTCGGCGTACGCGACGACGTACGCCATGGTCTTGGGGCGGGGCGCGACCATCACGTCGAAACCGCTGCGGACCGGGGTCCAGCGGTGCTTGGCGGCGATGTCCGCGGCCCAGGTGATGCCGCCGCCCTCGAACCAGGTCTTCTTGTCCTTGTGCCGCCAGCTCTCCAGCCACCACAACCCGAGGCCTATGCGCAGGACGGCCAGCCATTGCGCGCCGGTCAGCCAGATCGTGTCCATGAAATCTGACGGTACGTCAGATCACTGGTTCCGGGAAGCCTGTGCGTCAGCCGTGAAACTGTGCATCCCCGATGAATGACCCCCGATTGTTGGCAATTTTGTCCGCACTCTGGCTAGGTTCGCAGACGTCAGCAGAAACCGCCGAGGGAGCGAACCGTAAAGCACAGGGCAGTCAAGCGCAGGCGTGTCGTCATGGGAATCGGCGCGACGGCGGGTGCCGCGGCGGTCGGAGGCATCGCCCTCACCGCCAACGCGTCCACCGGCAGCACCTCGGCGTCCGCGGACGACGGCCTCGTCTTCGACCCCGACGACTGCACGAAGCTCACGGCCACCGTCACCGACACCGAGGGCACCGAGCACGCGGTCAGCTACCACTTCTGGAAGGCGATCACCTACGTCTCCAAGCCGGTCGACGCCACCTACCAGTCGCTGATCGTCAGCGCTCCCGTCGAGATCGACGGCACCGCGGTCGACGCGAGCAACGCCCCGATCCTGCTCGCCAACTCCGTCGGCGGCTACATGCCCTCCTCCGTGGCGGACGCCACCGGCGTCGGTGCCGGGGGCATGGGCGGGAGCGGCGGCGCCCCCGGCGGTGCCCCCACCGGCAGTGTCGCGCCGAGCGCCTCGGCCGCCTCCAACGCCAACGCCAACGCCAACGAGAACACCAACGCGACCGGTGGCGCGACCTCCAGCAACCAGCTCCTCGCGCTGGCCGCCGGGTACGTCGTGATCGAGCCCGGCGCCCGTGGCCGTACGCTCAAGAACTCCTCGGGCGAGTACTACGGCACCGCGCCCGCCGCGATCGTCGACCTCAAGGCGGCCGTGCGGTACATCAAGTCCAACAAGGGCCGCATCCCCGGCAACGTCGAGCGGATCGTCTCCGCCGGCACCAGCGCGGGCGGCGCCCTGTCCTCGCTGCTCGGAGCCTCCGGCGACAGCCCGATCTACGACAAGCTCCTCAAGGAGATCGGCGCCTCCGACGCCTCCGACGCGGTCTTCGCGGTCGGCGCCTGGTGCCCGATCATCGACCTGGAGCACGCCGACGGCGCCTACGAGTGGAACTGGGGAACCAACGCCCTCGGCACCGGCAAGCAGGTCGCCCAGGCCGTGTCCAAGGAACTTCGGTCGCAGTTCGCCGAGTACCAGGCGTCCCTGAAGCTGCGCGGCCTGAACGGCTTCGGCGCCCTGACCGCCCGCAACTACGACGCGTACCTGGTCAAGCAGTACCTGGAGCCCTCGGCGACCGCCTGCCTGGCCGCCCTGCCGGACTCCGACCGGGAGACCTACCTCGCCGAGAACACCTTCATCACCTGGAGGAACGGCAAGGCCGCCTTCACCTGGGACGGCTTCCTCACCCACGTCGGCGCCCGCAAGAAGACCGCCCCGGCCTTCGACGCCTTCGACCTCTCCGCCGGCGAGAACAACCTGTTCGGCGCGGGCACCACCGAGACCCGTCACTTCACGGCGTACAGCGCGAAGAACGACAGCACCGGCCTGTCCACCCAGCGCGTGGCGAGCGACGTCCCCGCCGGGCTCGACCGGATGAACCCCATGTACCACCTGGTGGAGAAGGTCAACGGGAAGCGCTCCAAGCACTGGTGGATCCGTCTCGGCACCAACGACACCGACACCTCGCACGTCATCTCCGCGAACCTCGCCGCCGCCGCGGCGAACCTCGGCGACGACGTCAACCACCTCTACTACTGGGACCAGGGCCACGGCGCCGAGCTCCGCAGCAGCGGATCCGGCGCCGTGGCCTTTTCCGTACCCGCACAACCAGGTGACCTACGCCACAGACCCCACCCACGCCTCCTACAGGCGTGATCGATCCGCAACCAATTCCCCTCTTGACCGAGACCCATCAACGCGCTGTCTGATTACGCTCGCGCTCATGGCCGACTCCGCACCCGATCCCACCCCCGCAGACCGCCCCGACCAGCCCGATCGCCCCGTGTACGTCATCGGCGGCGGTCCGGCGGGGCTCTCCGTCGCGTACGCGCTTCGGGCCCGGGGCGTCCGGGCGGTCGTCCTGGAGAAGTCCGAGCAGGTCGGCGCGTCCTGGCGGCGCCACTACGACCGGCTGCACCTGCACACCACCCGCCGCCTGTCGGCCCTGCCCGGCCTGCCGATGCCCCGCCGCTTCGGCCGCTGGGCCTCCCGCGACGACGTGGTGCGCTATCTGGAGAAGTACGCCGAGTTCCACGAGCTGGAGACCGTCACCGGCGTCGAGGTCTCGCGCGTCGAGCGCACCGGCGACGGCACCGGCTGGCTGCTGCACGCCACCGGCGGCCGCGAGCTGACCGGCGCCGCGGTGGTCGTGGCCACCGGCTACAACCACACCCCGCTGCTGCCCGACTGGCCGGGCCGCGAGGAGTACAAGGGCGAGCTCCTGCACGCCGGCGAGTACCGCAACCCGGCGCCCTACGCCGGCCGTGACGTCCTCGTCGTCGGCGCCGGCAACACCGGCGCCGAGATCGCCGTGGACCTGGTCGAGGGCGGCGCCTCACGGGTACGCCTGTCCGTGCGCACCGCCCCGCACATCGTCCGCCGCTCCACGGCCGGCTGGGCCGCCCAGTACACGGGCGTTCTCGTACGACGTCTCCCGGTCGGCCTCGTGGACCGGCTGGCCCGGCCCATGGCCAAGCTCAGCATCCCCGACCTGTCCGCGCACGGCCTGCCCCGCCCCGACACCGGCCTCTACAGCCGGGTCAAGGAAGGCGCCATCCCGGTCCAGGACGTCGGCCTCATCGACGCGATCCGCACGGGCAAGGTCGAGGTCGTGGCCGCCGTCGAGGGCTTCGAGGACGGCGAGGTCCTGCTCGCCGACGGCACCCGCATCGCCCCGGACGCGGTGATCGCGGCCACGGGGTACACCCGCGCCCTCGACACCCTGGTCGGCCACCTCGACGTCCTCGACGGACGCGGGGGTCCGCTCGTCAACGGCGCCCGGGCCCCGCAGAACGCCCCAGGCCTCTATTTCACGGGCTACGTCACTCCCATCAGCGGCACCTTCCGCGAGGTCGCGATCGACGCGGCGAAGATCGCGAAGGCCGTGATGAAGGACGGTGCGGGCAGGCTCTCCCGGCTTCCCGTCTGACGCGGAACGCCCCAACTCGCTTCACCAGCGCTCCTGTTACATCTGCGAGAGATGTGACGGGAGCGTTGTCGTGTGCCGTCGCACGGGGCCAGAATGTGAACAACTCTCATGTTCTAGCTCCACACTCTCTCCACTACGGAGGACGCACGTGGCACGCGAAAGACAGCTCTCCCCGCTCTCCCCGCTCCCCCGGCTCTCCCGGCGCTCCCTGATCGGCGGTGCCGCCGCCGCGGCCGGGGCCGTCACCCTCACCGGCACCGCCGCCTCGCCCGCCTCCGCCGCCACCCGTGACGTGGACGTCGCGATCGTCGGCGGCGGTCTCGCCGGGCTCACCGCGGCCCGCGACCTGGTCGCGGGCGGGAAGACGGTCGCCGTCCTGGAGGCCCGCGACCGTGTCGGCGGCCGGGTCCTCAACCTGAAGCTGGCGAACGGCGGGGTCACCGAGGGCGGCGGCGAGTTCATCGGCCCCACCCAGGACCGCATCAAGGCCCTCGCGGACTCGCTCGGGGTGCAGACCTTCGCCACCTACAACACCGGCAGCAACCTGCTCTACAAGGACGGCAAGAAGACCGCCTACGCCACCGACGGCATCCTCGGTTCGGTCCCGCCGATCGACGCGGCCGGCCTCGCGAACGCGGCGATCGTCCAGGCCTCCCTCGACGACATGGCCAAGACGATCCCGCTCGACGCGCCCTGGACCGCCGCCAAGGCCGAGGAGTGGGACCGGCAGACCTTCGAGACCTGGCTGCGCGCCAACGCCGTGATCCCGTCGGCCAAGTTCCTCCTGGACGTGGCCTGCACGTCGATCTTCTCGGCCGAACCCCGCGAACTGTCCCTGCTGTTCGTCCTCTTCTACATCGCCGCCGCCGGCAACGAGTCCACCCCCGGCACCCTGGAACGCCTCACCGAGACCGCGGGCGGCGCTCAGGAACTGCGCTTCGTCGGCGGCTCCCAGCTGGTGCCGGTCAAGCTCGCCGCCACGCTGGGCGACCGGGTGGTCCTGAACGCCCCGGTGCGCACGATCGCGAAGTCCGGTTCGAAGTACGTCGTCACGGCCGACGGTGTCACCGTCACCGCCAAGCGGGTCGTGGTCGCCGTACCCCCGCCGCTCGCGGCCCGTATCACCTACGACCCGCTGCTGCCCGCCGCCCGCGACCAGCTCACCCAGCGCCTGCCGATGGCCTCGGTCGGCAAGGCGATCGCGATCTACGACACGCCCTTCTGGCGGGCCGACGGCCTCAACGGCCAGGTCGTCAGCGACACCGGCGTGATCAGCTCGACCTTCGACAACTCCCCGCCGGACGCCTCCTACGGCGCCCTGATGGGCTTCATCGAGGCCGACGAGGCCCGCAAGTTCGACGCGGCGAGCGAGGCGGAGGTCAAGGCGGCCGTCCTCAAGGACTACGTGACGTACTTCGGCTCGAAAGCGGCCTCCCCCACCTCCTTCGTCCTGCAACGCTGGAACAACGAGGCCTACACCCGCGGCGGCCCCGTCTCCATCGCCGCGCCCGGGGTGCTCACCCAGTACGGCCCCGCCCTGCGGGCCCCCGTGGGCGGCATCCACTGGGCCGGGACGGAGACGTCGATCCACTGGAACGGCTTCATGGACGGAGCCGTCCGCTCCGGTGAGCGGGTGGCCAAGGAAGTGCTCGCGGTGCTGTAGTCCGCGCATCAACTTTGCGTGCACGCCCGTTCCTGACACAGCGTCAGTTCTGTAATCTGACAGAGCGTCAGTTATTCACGCTGTCACACAGGAGCGGGCGGACCGATGCTTGGATCAACCCACGGCACCCTCACCACCGACTCCCGCCGGGCCCGGGTCATCGCGTGCGGCGAGCAACCCGGGCCCGCCGTCCACGGCCGGCCCGCCGAGGCCGACGATCTCGACGTCGGCGGCCGGCCGTTGTATGCGGACGTCCCCGATCTGGACCGCTTCTTCCGGCCGGAGTCGGTCGCCGTGATCGGCGCCTCGGACACCGAGGGCCGCCCGAACACCGGCGTCACCCGGCAGTTGATCGACTGGGCGGACCGGGTCGGGGCCCGGCTGCACCCCGTGCACCCGACCCGCCCCGCCGTCTTCGGCGTCCCCTGCGTGGCGTCCGTGGCCGAGCTGCCCGAGCAGGTCGACCTCGCCGTCCTGCTGGTCGCCGACCCACTCCCGCTGATCGGGCAACTGGCCGAGGCCAAGGTGAAGTTCGCGGTCGTCTTCGCCTCCGGATTCGCGGAGACCGGCGAGGAGGGAGCGGCGGCGCAGCAGCGTCTCGCCGCCGCCGTGGCCGAGTCCGGGATGCGGCTGCTGGGGCCCAACACCAACCTGAACGCCTTCTCGTCGTTCCGCGACGACCTCGACGGGCCCGGGATCGCCCTCATCACCCAGTCCGGCCACCAGGGCCGCCCGGTCTTCGCCCTCCAGGAACTCGGCATCCGCCTGACCCACTGGGCCCCCACCGGCAACGAGGCCGATCTGGAGACCGCGGACTTCCTCTCCTGGTTCGCCGAGCGCCCCGAGGTCGGCGCCATCGCCTGCTACCTGGAGGGCCTGAAGGACGGCCGCTCCTTCCTGCTGGCCGCCGACCGGGCCGCCCGCCGCAAGGTTCCGGTGGTCGCGGTCAAGGTCGGCCGCACCGAGACCGGCGCCCGCACGGCCGCCTCCCACACCGGCAAGCTCACCGGCGCGGACACGGTGGTGGACGCGGCGATGCGGCAGTACGGCGTGATCCGCGTCGACGGACTCGACGAACTCCAGGACACCGCCGCCCTGTTGGCCCGCGCGAGGCCGCCGCGGGCCGAGGGGGTCGTCGTCTACTCGATCTCGGGCGGGACCGGCGCGCACTTCGCCGACCTGGCCACGGAGGCGGGGTTGCGACTGCCCGCCCTTTCGGAGGCCAAGCAGGCCGAACTGCACCAGTGGATACCGGAGTTCCTGAGTGTGGCGAACCCCGTCGACAACGGCGGGCACCCGGTCGGCGACTGGCGCGGCCGGAAGATCATCGACGCGATCCTCGCGGACCCGTCGGTCGGGGTGCTGATCTGCCCGGTCACCGGGCCCTTTCCGCCGCTGAGCGACCGGCTGGTGCGGGACCTGGTGGACGCGGCCGAGCAGAGCGACAAACTGGTGTGCGTGGTGTGGGGCTCACCGGTCGGCACCGAGCCGGCCTACCGCGAGGTCCTGCTGGGCTCCTCGCGGGTGGCGACCTTCCGCACGGTCGGCAACTGCATCACCGCCGTGCGCGCCTACCTCGGCCACCACCGCTTCGTCACCGGCTACCGCTCCCCCTTCGACGAGGCCCCGCGCACCCCCTCGCCCTCCTTCCGCAAGGCCCAGGCACTGATGCGCCCCGGCCAGCAGCTGAGCGAGCACGCGGCGAAGCAGCTGCTGCGGGCGTACGGGATCCGGGTGCCGCGCGAGCAGCTGGTGACCAGCGCGGCGGCGGCCGTCCGCGCGGCGGGCCTGGTCGGCTACCCGGTCGTGATGAAGGCGTCCGGCGCGAGGATCGCCCACAAGACCGAGCTGGGCCTGGTGAAGATCGGCCTGACCTCCGCCAGCCAGGTACGGGACGCCTACCGCGAGCTGACCGACATCGCCCGCTACGAGGACGTCTCCCTGGACGGGGTCCTGGTCTGCCAGATGGTGGAGCGGGGCGTGGAGATGGTCGTGGGGGCCGCGCACGACGAGCTGTTCGGGCCGACGGTGACGGTCGGGCTCGGCGGGGTCCTGGTCGAGGTGCTGCGGGACACGGCCGTCCGCGTGCCGCCCTTCGGGGAGGAGCAGGCCCGGGACATGCTCGGGGACCTGCGCGGGCGGGCCCTGCTGGACGGGGTCAGGGGGCGGCCCCCGGCGGATCTCGACGCGCTCGTGGAAGTGGTCCTGCGGGTGCAGCGCATGGCGATGGAGCTCGGGGACGACCTCGCGGAGCTGGACATCAACCCGCTGATGGTACTGCCCCGGGGGCAGGGGGCGGTGGCGCTGGACGCGTTGGTGGTGTGCCGGTGAGCGAGGTGACGCACACCGTCGACGGTCAGGTCTCGTACCTCACCCTCAACCGACCCGAGGTCCTCAACGCCCTCGCTCCCGGCCAACGGGACCTGCTCATCGAGCTGTTGGACCGGGCGTCCGCCGACCCCGGGGTGCGGGCGGTGGTCCTGACCGGCACCGGCCGCGGATTCTGCGCGGGCGCGGACCTGCGCGGCGCGCCCGGGGCCGCGGCCCCCGGTGACGTCGCTCGTACGATCCGCCTCGGCGCCCAGCGGCTGATCGCCGCCGTCCTCGACTGCGAGAAGCCGGTGATCGCGGCGGTGAACGGCACCGCGGCCGGTCTCGGCGCGCATCTCGCCCTCGCCTGCGACCTGGTCCTGGCCGCCGAATCGGCGCGGTTCATCGAGGTGTTCGTACGCCGGGGCCTGGTCCCGGACGGTGGCGGCGCGTATCTCCTGCCCCGTCTGATCGGCCCGCAGCGGGCGAAGGAGCTGATGTTCTTCGGCGACGCGCTCGGCGCCGCCGACGCCGAGCGCCTGGGGCTGGTCAACCGGGTCGTCCCGGACGAGGAGTTGGAGAAGACGGCCCGCGAGTGGGCCGCCCGTCTCGCCACGGGTCCGACCCGCGCACTCGCCCTGACGAAACAGCTCGTGAACGCCTCCCTGGACAGCGACCGCGCCACCGCCTTCGCCGCGGAGGCCGCCGCGCAGGAGATCAACATCACGACGGCGGACGCGCGGGAGGGTGTGGCGAGCTTCGTGGAGCGCAGGAGCCCCGAGTACCGGGGCCGTTGAGGGCTCAGTCCCGGGTCAGGACGCGCACCTCGGGCGCGTCCGGGTCCCCGAACGGCACGAACAGCTCGGGCTCGGACTCCGTGCCGCCGATCCGCCAGTACGTCTCCTGCCCGCAGCCACCGGCGGGCCGTACGACGACACCGGGGCGCCCCTCGGAGCCGTCGCCGTAGGGGTCGTGGCCGCCCTTGCCGTCGAGCAGCCAGGTGCCGGTGCCGTCGCACACGTCGAAGGGCTGCTCGGCGTAGGGGTCGACGGACCCGGGCTCGGCCTCGGTGGGCAGGTCGGTGTGTTCGGCCCGGCCACCCGTGCCGAGGCGCAGGACCGCGCCCTTCTCGCCCCGCCAGACCCCGGCGAGCTGCCCGGCGGACAGCACGGGAGGCTCGTACTCGTCGACGATTCCCGTGACCGTGGCCAGCACCCCGCCGACGAGCGCCAGGAGGAACAGGCCGACGGAGGCGAACAGGGCGGGCAGCCAGATGGCCCACAGGCCCCGGGTCCGTCTGCGCAGCCACCCGAGGCCGAGGACCGGGAGCACGCCGAGGGCGGCGAGGAGCGGGGCGGTGGTGGTGAACGGCCAGTCCCGCAGCAGCAGGGCGAGCGCGGCCCAGGCCACGCCGAGGACCGCGGTGAGCGCCAGGTGCCAGGCCCACTCGGGTCCCCGTGTGCGGCGGGCGGCACGGCGGGCGAGCGCCTGCGCCGGCAGCACCTGGACGGCGGCGTGCAGGAGGCCGAGGACCGGCAGGACCAGCGGCGCCACGACGAGGAGGCACAGCAGGCCGAACAGGGCGAGGGCTCCGTAGGCGCCCGCGTACGCGTAGTCGTCGCCCAGCTGGCCACTGATCCACCAGATCAGTCCGATCGCCGGGAACTGCGCCGCGCACACCGCGGCGGCCTCGTGAATTCTTCTGTTCCCCCACCCCATGGACGCAGCGTACGGGCGCCCCCTTCGCACACGTGCCCGGACCCCTTCCCATCTGACACACCGTCAGCTTCAATGGAGAACGTGATGGGACAAGCGGGGACGGCGGAAGCGGCCGTCCGCTACCTCAGGTCCGGGAAGGCGCTCGCCGTGGAGGCGTTGCCCCGCCCGGAGCTGCGGTGTGTGCGCGAGGACGAGCGGGCACCGGCCGACCCGGCCGAGTTCCGGCGCGTGCTCGGGAACTTCGCGACCGGCGTCACCGTGGTGACGGCCCCCGGGGCACCCGGCGAGGAACCGGCCGGCTTCGCCTGCCAGTCCTTCTCCTCCCTCTCCCTCGACCCACCGCTCGTCGCCTTCATGGTGGGCCGTACGTCGACGACCTGGCCGCGCATCGCCCGGGCGGGCGTCTTCTGCGTGAACGTCCTGAGCGCGGCCCAGGGCGAGCTGTGCAGGGCGTTCGCGGTGAGCGGCGCGGACAAGTTCGCGGGCGTCCCCCACGACCCGGCCCCGGCCTCCGGCTCCCCGCGCCTCGCGGGCACGCTGGCGTGGATCGACTGCACGATCCACGCGGTGCACACCGGCGGCGACCATCTGATCGTGGTGGGACGGGTGGACGCGCTGGGGACGGGCGAGGGCGAGGCTCCGCTGCTGTTCCACAGGGGACGGTTCCTCTGAGCCGTCCCGGCCGAGGGCTCTGCCGGGCCACCGGCCGGTGAACCGTCAGGCCGCCGCGAGCACGGGGTTCGCGGGCCGGCGCCGGATCACCAGTGCCATCAGCGCCGCCGCCGCGCACAGCGCGCCCGACGCGTACCAGATCATGTCGTACGTGCCGAACACGTCCCGTGCCACACCGCCGAGGAAGGCGACCAGCGCGGCGCCGACCTGGTGGGAGGCGAGGACCCAGCCGAAGACGATCGCGCTGTCCTCGCCGTACTGCTCACGGCACAGGGCGACGGTGGGCGGGACGGTGGCGACCCAGTCGAGGCCGTAGAAGACGATGAAGAAGAGCATCGGCGGGTGCACCGACGGGGCCAGGAGCATGGGCAGGAACAGCAGCGAGACGCCACGCAGGGCGTAGTAGACGGCGAGCAGGCGGCGGGGTTCGAAGCGGTCGGTGAACCAGCCGGAGGCCACCGTGCCGACGACGTCGAACACTCCGATGACGGCGAGCAGCGAGGCGGCGGCCGTGACGGGCATGCCGTGGTCGTGGGCGGCGGGCACGAAGTGGGTCTGGATCAGGCCGTTGGTGGAGGCCCCGCAGATCGCGAAGGTGCCGGCGAGCAGCCAGAAGGGGCCGGTGCGGGCGGCCTTGAACAGGACCGTCACCGCCCGGCGCGCGGCGCCCTGGACCGGCTCCGGCTTCGGGACGAACTCCGTGGCGCCGTACGGCTTCAAGCCCACGTCGGCCGGGTGGTCGCGCAGCAGCAGCCAGACGAACGGGACCACCGCGAGGGCGGCGAGGGCGACCGTGACGGCCGCCGGGCGCCAGTCGTGCCTCTCCACCATCCAGGACAGCACCGGAAGGAAGATCAGCTGTCCTGAGGCGGAGGCGGCGGTCAGGATGCCGGTGACCAGGCCCCGCCGCTCGGTGAACCAGCGGTTGGTGACGGTCGCGGCGAAGGCCAGCGCCATCGAGCCGCTGCCGAGGCCGACGAGCAGGCCCCAGTAGAGCATCAGCTGCCAGGCGGCCGTCATCCACACGGTCAGGCCGGAGCCGACCGCGATCACGGTCAGCGCGACCGCGACCACCCGCCGGATGCCGAAGCGGTCCATCAGCGCCGCCGCGAAGGGCGCGGTCAGGCCGTACAGCGCGAGGTTGACGGAGACGGCCGCGCCGATGGTGCCGCGCGACCAGCCGAAGTCCTGGTGCAGGGGGTCGATAAGCAGGCCCGGCAGGGAACGGAAGGCCGCCGCGCCGATGATCGTCACGAAGGTGACGGCGGCGACGAACCACGCGCGGTGGATGCGGATTCCTCCGGGGGACCGGGTTTCCTCGACGGCTGCGGCTTCGGTTGTCTGGGTCACGACATAGAGCGTGCGGCCTGCGGCCCGGCGAATCCATTGGCCCGAAGGACAGTATTCGTTAGGATCGGGCCATGAAGCCGCACCGCGTCGTCGTCCTCGCCATGGACGGTGTCCTGCCGTTCGAGCTGGGCATCCCGCACCGGATCTTCGGCCGCCCCAAGGACGCCCGGGGGCGCCACCTGTACGAGGTCGTCACCTGCTCGATCCGCCCGCCGGGCCCGGTGCGGACGGACGCCGACTTCGACGTCCAGGTCGAGCACGGCCCGGAGACCCTGGCCACCGCCGACACCGTGATCGTCCCGGCGTCGTACGAACTGGGCCCGGTCTTCGAGCAGGGGGTGCTGACCGAGGAACTGGCCGCCGCCCTCGCCCACATCCGCCCCGGCACCCGGCTCGCCTCCATCTGCACCGGCGTCTACGTCCTGGCCGCCGCCGGTCACCTCGACGGGCGCCCCGCCACCACGCACTGGGCCGACTCAGACCGTCTCCAGCGGCTCTTCCCGCAGATCAGGGTCGACCCGGACGTCCTGTTCATCGACGACGGGGACGTCCTGACCTCCGCGGGCGTCGCCGCCGGCATCGACCTGTGCCTGCACATGGTGCGCCGCGACCACGGCACGGCGGTCGCCACCGAAGTGGCCCGCCGCACCGTCGTACCGCCGCACCGCGACGGCGGTCAGGCGCAGTACATCCACCGGCCGGTGCCCGACCCCCAGCAGTCGACCACGACCTCGGCCCGCGCCTGGGCGCTCGGCCGCCTGCACGAGCCGATCCAGCTGCGGGACATGGCCGAGCAGGAGGCCATGTCGGTGCGCACCTTCACCCGCCGCTTCCGCGAGGAGGTCGGCGTCAGCCCCGGCCAGTGGCTCACCCAGCAACGCGTGGAGCGCGCCCGCCACCTCCTGGAGTCCACCGACCTCTCCGTCGACCAGGTCGCCCACGACGCGGGCTTCGGCACCGCCCAGTCGATGCGCCAGCACCTGCAGTCGGCCCTCGGCGTCACCCCGACCGCGTATCGCCGCACGTTCCGGGCGGGGGTTCTCGACCACCAGGGCCTGTCCTAGAAGGTCAGCACCCCTCGGGCCACCCGCCCCGCCTCCGCGTCCGCCACCGCCTTCTCGAAGTCCTCCACGGGATAGGTCTCCGTGACGAGTTCGTCGAGGAGGAGCCGGCCCTGGCGGTAGAACTCCGCGTAGAGCGGGATGTCCCGCTGGGGACGGGAGGAGCCGTAGCGGCAGCCCAGGACCGACTTGTCCAGGTAGAGGGAGGAGACGAGGAAGGAGCCCTCCGCGCCCGCCGGGGGCACCCCGAGCAGCAACGCCTGGCCGTGCCGGTCGAGCAGGTCGATCGCCTGGCGGATCAGCTCCACGCGGCCCACGCACTCGAAGGCGTGGTCGGCCCCTGTGGGCAGCACCTCCCGTACCCCCTCCGCCGAGGTCAGGAAGTCCGTCGCCCCGAACTGCCGGGCCGCCGCCTCCTTCGCCGGGTTGGCGTCCACCGCCACGATCCGCGACGCTCCCGCGATCCGGGCACCTTGGATCACGTTGAGGCCGATCCCCCCGGTCCCGATCACCAGCACGCTCTCCCCCCGGTCCACCCGGGCCCGGTTGAGCACGGCGCCCACGCCGGTCAGCACCCCGCACCCGATGAGCGCGGCGGACGTCAGGGGAATGTCCTTCGGGATCCGGACCGCCTGCACGGCCTTCACCACGGTCCGTTCCGCGAAGGCGGAGTTGCTCGCGAACTGGAACACCCGCTCGCCGTCCCGCGAGAAGGGTTTCTGGGGCCGCCCGATGGCCTTGCGGCACATGGTCGGGCGCCCCCGGTCGCAGTCGGCGCAGGCACCGCAGTTGGCGAGGGTCGACAGCGCCACATGGTCACCGGGCCCGACATGCGCGACCCCCTCCCCCACCGCCTCGACCACGCCGGCGCCCTCGTGCCCCAGCACCACCGGAACCGGAAACGGAATGGTCCCATCCACGACGGACAGGTCGCTGTGGCACAGCCCGGCCGCCGCGATCGCGACCCGCACCTCGCCCGGCCCCGGGTCCCGCACCTCCAGATCGTCGACGACCTGGACCTGCCTCCCGTCGAACAGCACGCCGCGCATCAGACGACCCCCTTGGGCTCTCTGGGCAGACCGAGCACCCGCTCGGCGATGATGGTCCGCTGGATCTGGTCCGAGCCGCCGTAGATGGTGTCGGCCCGCGAGAACAGGAACAGGTGCTGCAGCGCGTCGAGTTCGTACGGCGAGGAAGCGTGCCACTCCCGGGGCCCGACCGTGGCCTCCGCCCCGCGCACGAGCATCGCCAGCTCCCCGAGCCGCTGATGCCAGCCCGCCCACAGCAGCTTGGCCACACTGGGGGCCCCGCCGTCCCCCGAACCGCCCAGTGTCCGCAGCGCGTTCCACCGCATGGTCCGCAACTCGGCCCACCGCCGCACGAGCAGATCCCGTACGACCGGATCGGCGACCGCGCCCGTACGTACGGCGGCTTGCACCACCTCGGTCAACTCCTGCGCGAATCCGACCTGTTGGGCCAGCGTGGACACCCCGCGCTCGAAGGCCAGCAGGCTCATCGCCACCCGCCAGCCCTGCCCCTGACCGCCGACGACATGCTCGGCGCGCGCGTGGGCCCCGTCGAAGAAGACCTCGTTGAACTCACTGGTCCCGGTGAGCTGCCGGATGGGCCGCACCTCGACGCGCCCCGGCTGGTCCATGGGAACCAGGAGGAACGTGAGCCCGTGATGCCGGCGCGACTCCGGATCGGTCCGGGCGAGGACGAAGCACCAGTCCGCCTCGTGAGCCAGGGACGTCCAGATCTTCTGCCCGCTGATCCGGTACGACCCGTCCTCGACCCGCGTGGCCCTCGTCCGCACACCGGCGAGGTCGGACCCCGCCCCGGGCTCGCTGTACCCCTGGCACCACAGCTCCTCCCCGGCGGCGACGGGAGGAAGAAAACGCGCCTTCTGCTCCTCGCTGCCGTGCGCGAGGAGGGTCGGCGCCAGCAGCTTCTCCCCGATGTGCCCGGACCGCGCGGGCGCCCCGGACCGCGCGTACTCCTCGGCCCAGACGACCTGCTGGGTGACGGTGGCGGTGCGGTTGCCGTAACCGGCCTCGGACCAACCAAGCCCGATCCAACCGGACTTACCGAGTGTTCGTTCCCAGGTACGGCGGTCCTGGTTCCCATCCGCATGGGCAGCAAGCCATTCCCGCACTTCCCCCCGGAACGCCTCATCCTCAGCGCCAAACCCAAAGTCCACAGGGCTCTCCTCTCAACACCGGTCGGGTACAACCCACCCAGGGGCGCGGGGAACTGCGCGCCCAGCCACAACGAACCCGCAGCCGCCACCCCACACGCGCCCCCGCCCCACTAGGCACCCGGCCCCGAAAGCAACGGCATCGGATCCACTCCCACCGTCCCCGGCAAGAACTCCGCGATCGACTCCGGCGTCCACCCGCCGGAGGCATACGCGGCGCGCAACTCCCGAGGCTGAGCCCACACCGCGATCTTCGGCCCCGCCACGGTGTACACCTGCCCGGTGATCTCCCGGGCCCGCTCCGACAGCAGGTAGACCACCATGGCGGCCACGTCCTCCGGCTCCCCGATCTCCGTCAGATCGAAGGGAACGTTGGCCGACATCCGCGTACGGGCGACCGGCGCCACCGCGTTCGCGGTCACCCCGTACTTGTGCATCCCGAGCGCCGCACTGCGCACCAGCGAGATGATCCCGCCCTTCGCCGCGCTGTAATTGGCCTGCGAGAAGGACCCCTGGTGATTCCCGCTGGTGAACCCGACCAACGTCCCCGACCGCTGCTGACGCATCACCGCCGAGGCCGCCCGGAAGACCGTGAAGGTCCCCTTCAGATGGGTCGCGAGAACCGGGTCCCACTCCTCCTCGGACATGTTGAACAGCATCCGCTCCCGCAGGATCCCGGCCACGCAGACGACACCGTCAAGGCGCCCGTAGGAAGACAGCGCGGTATCGACGACCCGCTGCCCTCCCGCCATGGTCGAGATGTCGTCGGCCACGGCGACCGCCTCGCCGCCGGCCGCCTCGATCTCCTTCACCACACCCGAGGCGATCTCGCTCGTGGGAGAGGCCCCGTCCACGGAGACGCCGTAGTCGTTGACGACGACCCGCGCGCCCTCGGCCGCCGCGCCCAGCGCGACCGCCCGCCCGATCCCCCGTCCCGCGCCCGTCACGGCGACGACCCTGCCTGCCAAGAAGTTCCCCACGCCCGGCCCCTTCCCGCGGTTTCTGACGGACCGTTAGATTTTATGTCCCGTCAGATGTGCGGACACAAGCCCTGGGGAGGGCCCGATGTCACTTCCGGCCGCGTTCCACGACATCGCCAAGCGCGTGAACAACTGGGGGCGTTGGGGAGCCGACGACGAGATCGGCACCCTGAACCTGATCACCGACGAGGTCGTCCGCGAGGCCGTCGCGACCGTCCGCACCGGCCACCGCGTCCCCCTCGCCCTCCCGCTCAGGCAGGACGGCGTGCAGACCGGGATGATGCCGGGCCGGGTCAACCCGCTGCACGCGATGGTGCAGATCAACCAGGAGATCTTCGGCCCGGGCACGGTCGCGTGCAGCGACGACGCCGTGACCATGGGCCTTCAGGCGGGCACCCACTGGGACGCGCTCACCCACGTCTCGCACTCCGGCCTGCTCTACAACGGCCGCCCGGCCGGCACCATCACCCCGCACGGCGGAGCCGAGTTCAGCGGTATCGACAAGGCGCGGTACGTCCTCTCGCGCGGGGTGCTGCTGGACGTGGCCCGCGCACGGGGCGTGGAGCGGCTCGACGGAGCGCACGCCGTGACGCCCGAGGACCTGGAGGCCGCCGAGGAACTCGCGGGCACGCGGGTGCGCGCCGGGGACATCGTGCTCGTACGGACCGGGCAGATCCAGGTGTATCTCGCCGGAGACAAGGAGGCGTACGCCTATCCGTCGCCGGGCCTGTCGGTCCGCACCCCGGAGTGGTTCCACGCGCGCGATGTGGCCGCGGTCGCCAACGACACGCTCACCTTCGAGATCTTCCCGCCCGAGATCGAGGACCTGTGGCTGCCGGTGCACGCGCTGGACCTGGTGGAGATGGGGATGCTCCAGGGCCAGAACTGGAATCTCGAAGAGTTGTCCACAGCCTGTGGAGAACTTGGCCGGTACGCGTTTCTGCTGTCCGCGATGCCCGAGCCGTTCGTCGGCGGCACCGGAACACCCGTGGCCCCGGTGGCCGTGCTGTGAGGAGGTCGGTCGGCGGCGCGCGCAGGTCCGCCCCGAGCACGGCATCGCGCGCCGCCGTCATCGATTTCCCTCCGCCCCGCGGAAATCGACACCGCGTCACGATCCGCACTCGTCGGGGGTTCCCGTCACCGGAACCCTCGGCGTCCCCTCGCGGCGAATCGCTGACCACCAGCGTCATCAATCGAACACGGTGCGTCAACACCCGTACGGGGATTTGTTGCTTACGACCCTTTTGTCACGACCGCGCACGGATGCACATCCCGGCGCACCGCCTCGCGGCGAGGGAGGGGCGAGGGCGGTCCCTGCCACCGTGCGCCGGTCACACCGCCTCGAACGCCAGCCCCTCGTAGGCCGAGGCCTCGATGCCGTAGGTCTCCACGACCTGCCGCGGCCGCTCGCAGCGGTCGAGTTCGCACCAGATGCTCTTGCCCGCGCCCTCGGGGCTCCAGCCCCAGCGGTCCGCGAGGCCGTCGACGAGGGCCAGGCCGCGGCCGCCGGTCGCGTCACCGTCCACGCAGCGCGGCACCGGGGCCCGGCCGCTGCGGTCGGCGACCTCCAGGCGGACGGTGGCCGACTCCACCTCGGCGCCCGGCAGGGACAACCGCAGGACGGCCGGACGGCCGGTGTGCACCACGGCGTTGGTGACCAGCTCGGACACGAGCAGGATCAGGGTCTCGGCGAGCGATTCGTCGATCCCTATCCCGGACCCGGCGAGCCGCGAGCGGGCCCACCTCCGGGCTCGCCCCACCTCTGCGGGGTCGGGCCGGATCTCCAGCTGCACTTGAAGCACCTGCACCGCTCACACCATCCGAACCGGCGGGCACATGGCCTCGCGCCTCACGAGGGCCACGATCGTAGCCATTTTTTGCATGACCAGAACAATGACCAAAGCCGGGGTCACAGAACGTGAATCCCTTACGAGACAGCATGGTTGACGTACAGTCACGCCAACAAGCGCTTCGGGCATATTCCAGCGCGAAGGAGTACCCGTGCGGGATACTGTGCGACGCTCGCCACGGGGAGTCGAACAGGCGGTGGACACAGGCCCTACCGCCCTGCGAGCAGGGGCGCGCATCGCCCAGTCCGGGGCCGCCTCATCGGCAACACCGGCATGGCTCATGCTCGGAACCACTCGCATCTCACACAAGGTACCGGAGCGGGGCACCGACTCCAGGACGTGACGAGTCACACCTAGGACACAACCCGATATCAACGCTCCGTGATTCCGGTATGCCACAATCCGCGACATCCGCTGCGGACGCACCGGAGAGCGGCCCGGCCACGACCGCCTCAGGCCAACAGGTCGACGGCGAGCGACTCCTCACTCTCCGCACCGCCGCCGCCCCGCCGGGCCCGCACCCAGGCCCGCTTCAGATGCAGCTGCACCTCGCACTCCCAGGTGAAGCCCATCCCGCCGTGCACCTGGACACAGTCCCGGGCGCCCCGCTCGGCCGCCTCGTCGGCCAGCAGCCGGGCCGCGGCGACGTCCACCGGGTCCGCGGTCACGGCGGCCGCGTACACCGCGGCCCGGGCCGTCTCCGCCCGCACCAGCATCCGCGCGCACAGATGCTTGACCGCCTGGAAGGCCCCGATCGGCTGCCCGAACTGCTTCCGCGTCCGCGCGTGTTGCACCGCCAGCTCACACACGCGCGTGGCGGTGCCCAGCTGCTCGGCGGCGGTGAGGAGCACGGCGACGGGATCGGCGGCACGCGCGCGTGGTCCGGGAACCCGGTGCAGCGGCGTCAGCGGATCCACCGACTTCAGGGGTACGGCCCCGGTGGCGTCGCCGCGTACGACGTCCGCCTCCGCCAGCCACTCCACGAGCCCGCCCGGGTCGACGTCGGCCACGACGACCTCCCCCTCGGTGGCCCCGTCCACGACACCCGCCGCGAGGTGGGTCGCCACCAGGGGCCCGGTCAGCAGCGCCCGCCCGGCCTCCTCGAAGACCAACACGGCCTCCGGCAGCCCGAGTCCGACCCCACCATCCGCCTCCGGCACCCGCAGCGAGAAGAACCCGGCGGCCCCGAGCTCCCGCCACAACGCACGGTCCAGATGGGGTGCTTCCACGGCGGCACGCCGCGCCGCCTCGTCGAAGTACCGCGCGAGCAACGCACGCACTCCGCGCCGCAACGCGATTTGGTCGGTGGTCAGTTGAAACCGCACGCCACGGCCCCCTTCTCAACGCCGACTGCGATGCCCCACCCAGGGGCGCGGGGAACTGCGCGACAAGCCCCCACTCGCCCGCACCCGGCAATCCACCGCAAGTCGCCCTCACCTCCCCTTCGGCAACCCAAGAACCCGCTCAGCCACGATGTTCCGCTGAATCTGCGAGGTCCCCGCCGCGATCGTGTACGACAACGACGACAACCGCTCCAGCACCCAGGACTGTTCGAGATCCAGCGACTCCGCACCCAGCACCTCGGCAGCCACGTCGTACAACTCCTGCCGCGCATGCGAGTACCGGAGTTTGAAGACGGACGCTCCCACCCCCGGCACCCCACCACTGGCCTCCGCCTCGCTCACGTTCCACTGCGTGAGCCGCCACAGCGCCCGGAAATCCGCGTTCAGCCGCCCCAGCCGTCGCCGCACCGAAGGGTCGTCCCAACGCCCGTTGTCCCGAGCCTCCTCGGCAACCGAACGCAGCACCCGCCGGCAGGCGACCACCTCGCCCACGAACGCCGTCCCGCGCTCGAAGGACAGCGTCACCATGGTCACGCGCCAGCCGTCGTTCTCCTCGCCGACCCGGTTCGCCACCGGCACCCGCACCTCGTCGAGGAACACCTCGGCGAACTCGGCGGACCCCGCGAGGGTCCGCAAGGGCCGCACCAAGACACCGGGCGAGGACATCGGCATCGCCAGCCAACTGATCCCGCGATGCTTCGGAGCCGCCGGATCGGTCCGCACCAACAGCTCGCACCAGTCGGCGACTTCGGCGTGCGAGGTCCAGATCTTGGAGCCGGTCACCACATAGTCGTCGCCGTCCCTGCGCGCGCGTGTGCGCAGCGCCGCGAGGTCGCTCCCGGCGTCCGGTTCGCTGAAGCCCTGGCACCAGACCTCCTCGCCCCGCAGGATCGGCGGCAGCCAGCGTTCCCGCTGTTCAGGCGTGCCCTCCGCGGCGATCGTGGGCCCCGCGTGGAGCAGTCCGACGAATCCGGCGCCGACATAGGGCGCGCCCGCGGTCTCCGTCTCCTCCAGGAAGATCAGCCGCGTGGTGGGCGACGCGTCCCAGTGCACGTGCGCATACCCGGCGTCGTACAGCATGCGCTGCCAGCCGAGGTCGTACGCCCTGCGTCCGGGCCAGTCCTGCGGGGACGGCTTCGGCGGCAGCGTGGGGAGCGCCTTGGTGAGCCATTCACGCAGCCGCGCCCGGAACTCCTCCTCTTCCGGCGTGTACGCGAGATCCATGGCGGCACTCCATATCTGATAGCCCGTCAGATAAACCTCGTGCACGAAGGCTAGGTCGCACACCCCTGGACCGACAAGGCGTCGAGCCCTACGCTCTGCCCACGATCTGACGAGCCGTCAGTTCTGTTGCTCCACCAAAGGGGGCCGCCGTGACCGACACCGCCCACGCGCTCAGCGCGTCCCGCACCCTCTGGGAGCTGGCCGCCCGCCGCGCCGACCTGAGCCCCGACCGCCCGGTCCTCCTCCAGGACGACCGCACGCTCACCTTCGGCGAGTTGCGCGCGCGTTCCGAGCGGGTGGCGGCCGGCCTGTACGACATGGGCGTACGTCCCGGCACGGTCGTCGCCTGGCAGCTGCCCACCCGTATCGAGACGGCCCTGCTGTCCTTCGCCCTGGCCCGCCTCGGTGCCGTGCAGTCGCCCGTCATCCCCTTCTACCGCGACCGCGAGGTCGGCTTCGCCCTCAGGGAGTCGAAGGCGGAGTTCTTCGCGGTACCGGGCCTCTGGCGCGGCTTCGACCACACGGAGATGGCCCGGCGGCTCGGCGCCAAGGGCGTGTTCGAGGCGTACGACGACCTCCCGGACGGCGACCCGGCCGTCCTGCCCGCCCCGCCCGCCGACGGCACCTCCGTGCGGTGGATCTACTGGACCTCGGGAACCACCTCCGACCCCAAGGGCGTGCTGCACACCGACCGTTCACTGATCGCGGGCGGCTCCTGCCTCGCGCACGCGCTGCGCCTCACGGCGGACGACGTGGGCTCGATGGCCTTCCCGTACGCGCACATCGCGGGCCCGGACTACACCGTGATGCTGCTGCTGTACGGCTTCCCCGCGGTGATGTTCGAGCAGTTCGCGCTGCCGGACGCGCTGGAGGGCTACCGCAGGCACGGGGTGACGGTGGCGGGCGGTTCGACGGCGTTCTACTCGATGTTCCTCACCGAGCAGCGCAAACGGCCCGGCGAGAAGATCATCCCGACCCTGCGGCTGCTCGCCGGCGGCGGGGCGCCCAAGCCACCGGAGGTCTACCACGCCGTCGTACGCGAGCTCGGGGTGCAGCTGACGCACGGGTACGGCATGACCGAGGTGCCGATGATCACCATGGGGGCGCCGGACGACACGGTGGAGAACCTGGCGACGACCGAGGGACGGCCGCCGGAGGGGATGTCCGTGCGGATCGTGGACGGGGAGGTGCGGCTGCGGGGGGAGGCGGTGTGCCAGGGATATCTCGACCCGTCCCAGACGGCGGAGGCCTTCGACGAGGCCGGTTATCTGCGCACCGGTGACCTGGGGCATCTCACCGAGACCGGCCACCTGGTGCTCACCGGGCGGCTCAAGGACGTGATCATCCGCAAGGGCGAGAACATCTCGGCGAAGGAGATCGAGGACCTGCTGGCCGCGCATCCGGCCGTCGGGGACGTGGCGGTGATCGGACTGCCGGACGCCGAGCGCGGGGAGCGCGTGTGTGCCGTGGTGGAGCAGCCCGAAGGGGCCGCGGAGCTGACCCTGGACGCCGTAGCCGACTATCTGCGCGCGGAAGGGCTGTCGCCGCACAAGCTGCCGGAGCAGCTGGAGGTGGTGGAGGCCCTTCCCCGCAACGAGACCCTGCGCAAGGTCCTGAAGTACAAGCTCAGGGAGCGTTATTCGGGGACGGTGAAGTAACGCGCGAAAGCGGGCACGATCTCGGCCTCGCCGACCTTGCCGTCACCGTCGGTGTCCAAGGTGGCAGCCGCCGCCTGCGCGATGTCCTCGCCGACGCCCAGGATGCGCAGCACGCGCGCGGTGTCCTCGACGGTGGCGCGTCCGTCGCCGTCCTGGTCGGCGACCGCGATCGCCGCGTGCAGGAAGGGGCGCGCGATCTCGGCGAACCGGTCCGGGTTGTCGCGCAGCCGCTTGAGCGCGCCGTTCACGAACTCCTCGCGGGTGATCCGCTGGTCGCCGTCCCGGTCGGCGATCCCGGCCATGCCCTGCCAGAACGCCTCCGCGCCGACGTACAGCGCCTGTCCCTTGTCGGAGCGTGCCGCCGTACCGAACTCGGCGAGCAGCGCCTTGGCCGCCACGCTGAAGTCCTCGCGGTCGATGTAGCCGTTGCCGTCCTGATCGAAGGTGGCGAACCGGTCGGCGATCCTGCGCTCGTACTCGCTGCTGACCATGTCTCTTCGGACCGCCTCACATCACATCGGGTGCATCTCGCACGGAGCGTACGGCGCGAGCGGCGCCCCGGGGGCCGGAAGGCGGCGCTTGTGCCAGGACCGGGGGAATTTCGGGACAACGGCGTGGCACAGGCGGACCTATGCGGACAGTGGTCCCGCCTCCTCGTCGGTCGCCGAGTCCAGGTCCGGGTGGACGTCGAACAGGCGGCGGACGCCCAGCGCGCCGAGGACGCGGTTGACGTGGGAGCCGTCGGCGGCGCCCTGGGCCGGGAGGATCAGGCGCAGGTCGCCCCGGCAGGAGCGGATCAGACGGCGGGAGGCGATGAGGACGCCGACACCGCTGGAATCACAGAAGTAGACCTCGGAGAGGTCGAGGACGAGACTGTGGCGGCCCTCGGCCACCGCGTCGTGCACCCGCGCGCGGAGCACCGGCGAGGTCACCAGGTCCAGCTCGCCCGACACACTGAGCACGGTCCACTCGCCCTGCTCGTCACCGGTCACATTGAACGCCACCACCATGCCCTTCATTCGCCGGAAAGCAAACGGAAGCCTTTCCTACGCTTCCTTGCAGCGTGGCTGCCCAGCGGCCGTTCCCTGAAACACAGAGCAAGAAACGGAAACCCTTCGAAAGAGGCTTGTTTTAGTCGGCTTCGATCCTGTTCGATCGGGTCTGATCAATGAGCGAACGGGTAGGGGAAGGTCCACTACCACCTGAGGCCCCTCGGGGGGCGCGCATTGGAACAAAGGGGCGTGCGCTGTCGGAGGTGCCGACTACATTCGAGGAGACGGTCGGGCGCAGGCTTGACCCGACACTTCCGGGGGTGAGGGGGCCGCATGACGAAGAAGGACGCACCGCCCCGCTGGGACCGCAAGATGCAGCAGCGGCTCGCACGCGGTGAGGCGGCCGCCCTCGGCGAGCTCTACGACCGTTTCGCTTCACTCGTGCACGGCCTCGCCCACCGCGTGCTCGGAGACGAGCGCGCCGCCGACGGCATCACCCGGGACGTCTTCGCCCACGTCTGGGAGCACCCCGAGTCCTACGACCCCAAACAGGGCCCGCTGCGCTCCTGGGTCGCGGGCCTGACCCACCGCCTGGCCGTACAGCGGCTGAGGGCCACCGAGACCGCCGCGCTCACCCGGGCCGGCGAGGGCTCCGCCGAGGAACTGGAGCGCAAGGTGCGCCATGCCTCGGTCGCCGCCCGGGCCGACTACATCGTCCAGTCCATGCCCACCCCACTGCGGGCCGCCCTGGAGCTGGCCTACTTCCAGCGCCGCGACTACCGCCAGGCGGCCGCCGACCTCAGCATCACCGAGGACGAGGCCCGCCGCCGCCTCCGCCTGGGCCTCCAGCTCCTGTCCACGGCCCTCGACACCGGAGCGCCCGGCGCTCCGCCGGGATACGGGGGCGCGGCATGAGCGAAACGGGCGGTTTCGAGGCGTACGACGACCAGGACGGCCCCGACGATCACGGGACGGGTCCCGACGGCGGTGGCGGCGGCATGCGCGGCGACGGCACCGGCCGACCGAGCGACCCGGGTGACGCGGGCCACCCGGGCGACGCGGGTGACCCGGGCGACGCGGCCCACCCGCCCCGCATACCCCTCCCCCGCGCCTCCGTCGAGGACGCCGGCCGGCCGCTGCCCGCGCTGGACGCACCCGTCCCGCCCCCCGTCCCGGTACTGGAGCACCGCGTGCTGAAGTCGCTGCTCGGGGCGTGGGCGCTCGCCGCGTGTTCCGCGGAGGAGACGGCCGCCGTGGAGGACCACCTCGGCGACTGCGGCTCCTGCGCCGACGAGGCGCTGCGGCTGCGCGGCGCGGTGGGCCTGCTCCAGCGGCCGGAGAGCCTCGACCTGGACCCCGGCCTGCGCACCCGCGTCCTCGACGGCTGCCTCGACCGGCGTCCGCCGCGCATCCCGATTCCCGTCTGGGCGAGGCCGTACGACGCCGAGACCGCCCGCCTCGACGCGCTGCTGCAGGACTTCGGCGACTCCGAGTGGCACGCCCCGGTGAGGCTGCGCTGGTTCGACGCCGACGAGGCCACGAGCCGCCGTACGACGGTCGCCGGGGTCATGGCCCACCTGATGTCGGTCGACGGCCTCGTCGCGATCGCCCTGGGCCTGGACGACCCGCTGGGCGAGACCCGCGCGGACGCGCCCACGCCGTCGGGCCGTACCGAGGCGTACTGGCGGGGCTCGCACTTCCCGCCGACCCGCTCCGTGCGGGCCCCCTGGCGCGAGCAGAGCCACGACCTCGTCCGCACGGTGTCCTTCACCGGCGGCACCGCCGGCAAGCTCGAGGTGGCCTACGGCGACTTCACGCTCCCCCTCCACGACGCGATGCTGGACCGCGCCTTCGAGTGCTGGGTCCACGCGGATGACATCGCGGAGGCGGTCGACTACCCCTACGACCCCCCGTCCCCCCGCCACCTCAACCGCATGATCGACCTGGCGGCGCGGATGCTGCCCGCGGTACTGGCGCAACGGCGGCAGAAGGGGCTGACGTCACCGGCCCACGGACGGCATCTCGTGAGCGCCGGGGGCCCCGGCCGCACCCTGCGACTGGAGATCGAGGGGCTGGGCGGCGGCGAGTGGCTGATCCCGCTCGACTCCCCGGCGGCGGTGGGTTCGGCGGAGCACGAGGTGGCGCATGTGGCGCTGGACGGCGTGGAGTTCTGCCAGCTGGCGGCGGGCCACGTGCCTCCGGCGGATGCCGCGGCGGGGCAGGTGGGTGACCGTGACGCGATCAGAGACGTGCTGTTCGCCGCGGCGAGCCTGAGCCGCATGTAGGTGGGGGCCGGTCGGGGGTTGGTGGGCGGCCACGGGTGAGTGGGGGCTGGCCGCGCAGTTCCCCACGCCCCTTGAGCGGGTGCGGGGGACGTGTCTTCGGAGGCTCCGGGAGAGTTACCCGCGTCCCTGAGAAAGCTCAGCCGCAGGTGCTTTCAGGGGCGCGGCGAACTGCGCGACCCGCCCCCGCCGGCCCGCAGCCGCCCCGCAGACAGCAGCCCCCGCGCTCCTAGGCGAAGACGACCGTCCGCCGCCCGTTCAGCAGAATCCGCCGCTCCGCATGCCACTTCACGGCCCGCGCCAGCGCCTGGCACTCCACGTCCCGCCCGATCGCGACGAGCTGGTCCGGAGTGACGTCGTGCCCCACCCGCTCGACCTCCTGCTCGATGATCGGCCCCTCGTCGAGGTCCGCGGTCACGTAGTGCGCCGTCGCCCCGATCAGCTTGACCCCGCGCGCATGAGCCTGGTGATACGGCTTCGCACCCTTGAAGCTCGGCAGGAACGAGTGGTGGATGTTTATGATCTTGCCGCTGAGCTGCTTGCACAGGTCGTCGGAGAGCACCTGCATGTACCGGGCGAGCACGACGAGTTCGACGTCCTGCTCCCGCACCAGCTCAAGCAGCCGCGCCTCCGCCTCGGCCTTGTTCTCCCGCGTCACCGGAATGTGGTGGAAGGGAATGTCGTACGACCCCACGAGCTCGGCGAAGTCGGTGTGGTTGGACACCACGGCCGCGATTTCGACCGGCAGCGCACCGATGCGCGCGCGGAAAAGCAGGTCGTTCAGGCAGTGCCCGAACTTGCTGACCATCAGCACGACCCGCATCCGGTCCTCGGCCCGGTGGATCTGCCAGTCCATGTGGAAGGCGTCACCGATCGCCGCGAACGAGGCCCGCAGCTTGTCCACCGTCACCGGCGCCTCGGCCGAGAAGTGGACGCGCATGAAGAACAGACCCGTGTCGTGGTCGCCGAACTGCTGGCTGTCCTCGATGTTGCAGCCGGTCATGAAGAGGTAGCTCGACACGGCGTGCACGATGCCCTGCTTGTCGGGGCAGGACAGGATCAGGACGTACTGGTCGGCGGGGGCGGACTGCTCGTTCATGCAGGACAGGGTCGCATATCCACCCGTGCGGCAGACATCGCGTCCGTCACGCGGACCGGGTCATGATCTGGAGCACCTGGAGCGTGCGCGGCGGCGCGTCGGGGTCCTCCCCGTCGGCCGTCGCCATCCGCACGTGCGCGTCCCGTGCCGCCCGCACCGCGTCCGGCCACCCGGGGTTCTCCATGTACACGGAGACGGGGGCGTCCGGGCCGACCTGGTGCATGATCCGCAGCACCCGCAGCACGGCGGTGTCGACGAGGGCCGCCTCCTGGGAGTCCCGGAAGATCGTGCCGACGTATTTCTCGGCGGACCAGTTGTCCAGCCAGGTGTCCTCGACGAGGCGGTACACGGCGTCGGTGACGTCCCCGTACCCCTCGACACCGGCCAGCCAGACGTTCTGCTGGAACCCTGGGTCGGAGAGCATGTGCAGCGCGGAACGCACATTGCTGCGCCAGCGCCACCACGGCATGTCGTTCTGTGGCATGCCGCCCATGGTGGGGGAGCGACGGCCGCGACGGGAAGAGTTCTCCGAACCTTGCACGGTCACCGATCGTACGTTCTTCCCCCATACGTGCCGCACAGACCCTCGTTGTTCACCTTTACGTCACCGCTCGTCGACCGAGAGTCACTCCCGAGTTGGGGATGTGGCGGAAGCGTGTGTGCCCATGACCGGCAGGCGACGCATCCGCAGCCCTTTACTCCTCCGGCAACACCGGCCCGTCAGAGCCACCGCCCTCACGGCGGGAGCCCTGGCGGCATGTGCCTCCCTCGTCGCCGGTTGCGGGGTCGTCCCCGGCACCGCGGGGGGTTCCGGGGCCGGTCCGATCAAGGTGATGACGTGGGCCCCCTCGGACACCAAGGCGACCAACAAGCCCGGCATGCCGGCCTTCGCCCGGGCCTACGCCCGCTGGATCAACTCCAGGGGCGGAATCAACGGCCATAAGCTCACCGTCCTGACCTGCAACGACCACAACGACGGCGTGTCCGCGGCGAAGTGCGCCCGGCGCGCGGTCAAGGAGAACGTCGTCGCCGTCGTCGGCTCCTACAGCCAGTACGGCGACTCCTTCTTCCCTCCGCTGGAGGGCGCGGGCATCCCCTACATCGGCGGCTACGGCGTCACCAACGACGAGTTCACCAGCCCGCTGTCCTACCCCGTCAACGGCGGCCAGCCCACCCTCCTGGCCGGCCTCGGCAAGGAGCTCGCCGCGGCCTGCGGCAACGTCACCCTCGTACGGCCCGACACCATCGCGGGCGACGAGTTGCCCGTCCTGCTGGACTCCGGGCTGACCACCGGCCGGCACCGGGCCGCGAGTGACGTGCGGGCGGCGGACGACGCCACCGAGTACTCGGCGCAGTCGACGAAGGCGCTCGACAGCTCGACGTCCGGCTCGCGGGCCGCCGGCTCGAAGGAGGGGTGTGTGGTGCCCGCGCTCGGCGACCGCACCAGCACCTTCATGGACTCCTTCCGGCGCGCCCGCGAGGACTACCCGACCGTGCGCACCGCGATGGCGATGGGCAGCGTCGACCAGACGGTGATCGACGCGTCCGGCGGGGCCTCGGGGCCCTACGAGGGCTCGTACATCACCGGCTGGTACCCGGTGGAGAGCGACGCCCGCTGGGACACGATGAAGAAGGTCATCAACGCGGTGGCCTTCGGCGACAACCGCATCGACTCGGCGGACGCGGGGGTGCAGACCACCTGGATCGCCTACACGGTGTTCGAGAAGGCCGTCGAGTCGCTGGGCGGCGGCGAGGTGTCCGCCGACAGCGTGCGCGGCGCCCTCAACGACGGCCTCAAGATTTCGACCGGCGGTCTGACGCCGACCCTCCAGTGGGCCACCCGGGACACCTGGAGCTCCGCCGACGACCTCGCCTCGGTCGGTTTCCCGCGCATGGTCAACGCCCATGTGACGCTCCAACTGGTGCGCCAGGGCCAGCTGGTGGCGGCCCGCACGGGCTTCACCGACGTGACGAGGACGCTGCAGAACGCGGACGTCAACTGACCCGCGCCCTCAACTGAGCCGCGGGGGGCGCCTGGACGCCCCCCGCGGACCGTTCACAGCTGGGTGGCCGTGCGCTCGGTCAGGCTGTACTTCTTGGCGATCGCGTTCCACAGCCGGGCCGCCCTGGCCTTCTCGGTGCTGGCGGTGCCGCTGTCCCGGTTGCCGGCCTGGGTCTGACCCGTGGTGCGGGCCTGGCCCTTCTTGCAGCCCTTCTTGCCGGCCGCCTGGTCGGCCCAGGCCGCGTAGTGGTTGTCGGCGGACGCGGACGCCTGCCAGGCCCTGGTGAGGGCGGCGGTCAGCTCGGCGTGGCTCGCCAGTTGGTCGACCGAGAGCGTCTTGAGCCGGGTCACCAGGCCGGTGCGCTGGGCCGCCGCGTCCCGCAGGTCCTGGGCCGCCTGGCCGAGGTTCTTGCAGGACTTCACATTCGCCACCGCGCTGATCACCGAGGAACGGCTGTTGCCGCTGTCGGCGAGCAGCTTGTCCAGCTCGACGGCCTGCGCCTTCGCCGGGTCGGCCGCCGGCGAGGAGGAGCCGTCGGTCGCGGGGGCCGTCGCCGACACGGTCTGGTTCTTGTCGCCCCCGTCGCCGCCCCCGCCCCCGGCGAGCAGCGCGCCCGCGCCGACGCCGAGCACGACGATGCCGATGCCCACGGCGGCGATGACCGGCACCCGCGACCGCTTGCGGCCGCCTCGGTCGCCGTCGTCGTAGAGCTCGGCGCCCGCCGGGCCGTACGCCGGCTGGGCCCCGTACGCGGGCTGCTGGGCTCCGTACGGCTGCTGGGTGCCGTACGGCGGCTGCTGGGCCCCGTACGCGGGCGGTACGGCCTCGGGCTGGGCGAAGCGCGGCATCTGCTGCGTGGACGCGGCCCCGCCGTCATCGCCCGGACCGCTGCGGAAGAGGTTGTCGAAGTCGGAGGGCGGCTGCCGCTCCCCGCCGTAGGGCGCGCCGGGGGCCTGCCCGGGCACGGGCGCGATGAACTGCGTGGCCTCGGCGTCGGGGCCCGGGTGGTGCGGGGGCTGCGCGCCGTACGGGGTGTGCGGGTGCTGTCCGGGGTACCGCGCCGCCTCGGCGGACACCTCGGGCGGCAACTCGCCGGGACGGACGGGCGGGAGGAACTGGGTGGCGCCCTCATGGGCGGCGGGACCGGCCGCGACCGGCGGGAGGAACTGGGTGGCACCCTCGTCGGCCGGCGGCAGGGGCGCGGAGGCGGGGGTACCGGGGGCCGACGGGAGGGGCTGGCCCACGGGCGGCAGGTAATAGGACGTCGGCTCGTTGGAGTCGTACGCCGGCGCGGCCTGCTGCTGCGGCGCACCGCTCCCGGGAGCCTCGTAGGGCGCGACCTGGCCCTGCTGCGGGGGCAGCGGCTGGGACTGGGGGGCGGGCCGGCCCACGGGCGGCAGATAGTAGGACGTCGGCTCGTTGGTGTCGTACCCCTGCGCGGGCTGGGCCTGGGACTGCGGCGGTATGCCGCCCGGCTGCTGGGGGGCGCCCCAGGTCTGGGCGGGCGGCTGCGACCAGTCCTGATGCTGCTGCTGGTGGTGCTGCGGCTGGGACTGATCCTGCTGCTGCGCCTGGTTCTGCTGCTGGCCGGGGCCCCACGGGGTGCCCCAGGCCTGGGCGCCGGGCGGCTGACCGTAGGCCGCGTCGGCGGCCGGTCCGGGCTGGCCGGGCCGGCCCGCCTGCGGAGGGGTGCCGTAGCCACCCTGCTGCGGAGGGCCGTAGCCGGGCTGCGGACCGCCGTATCCACCCGTCTGTCCCGGCAGCAGGGGTTCCCCGCCGTCGGAGGGCAGCACGATGCCTTCGCGCGCTTCGCGCGCCGAGGGCTGCTCGCCCTGTCCACTCTGCGTCACCGGGACTCCTACTTATGGGGGAACTTCGGAATCGTCGGCTCACGCTACCGGGTCCTCCGAGCCCGGTGCCACGTAGCACAAGACGTGACCTGCGCCCCTGTGACCGCAGTAACAGATCCCGGGAGATCGCGTGACGATTCCGGGCTCCTATCCGCTGTATATGTCCTCCTTTACGCGGCCGCCTGAAGATCCAGCCGGGCCCCGAACTCCCTCACGACGGGCTCGTCCCGGAACGGCTCCAGGCGCTGCTGGAAGTCGTCGAGGTACTCCGCGCCCCGGTTGGAGCGCAGCGTCTCCAGCAACTCGACCGCTTTCAGGCCGGTGTTGCAGGCCTGCTCGACCTCGCGCTGCTGCACCTGCGCGGAGGCGAGCAGTACCAGGCCGATGGCCCGGCGGCGCGCCTTGTTCTCGGGGAGCCCGTCCAGGGACGCCTGCGCCCACCGCGCCGCCGCCTCGGCCTGGCCGAGGTCACGGTGGCAGTGGGCCAACTCGTCGGCCAGGTAGGCCTCGTCGAAGTGCGCGATCCACGCCGGGTCGTCACCGGAGGAGGGGTCCGCCGCCTCCAGGGCGTGCACGGCCCGTCCGGACGCCGCCTGGGTGGCCCGCACGTCGCCCAGGAGCGCGTGCCCGCGGGCCTCGGCCGCGTGGAACATCGCCTCCGCGCGCGGTGTCACCCGCCCCCGCGCCCCTTCCTGCGCCGCCCGCGCCAACTGGGCGATCTCCCGCGGGTTCCCGAGCTGCGCGGCGAGGTGGCTCATGGACGCGGCGAGCACATAGCCGCCGTACCCGCGGTCGCCGGCCGCCTGCGCGAGCCGCAGGGCCTGGATGTAGTACCGCTGGGCCAGGCCCGGTTGACCGGTGTCGATCGCCATGTACCCGGCGAGCTCGGTCAACCGCGCGACGGCCGCGAACAGTTCCCGCCCGGTCGCCTCCCGGTACGACCCCGCGAGCAGCCCGGAGACCACGCTGTTGAGGTAGTGCACGACGACCGGGCGCACATGCCCGCTGCCGTACTGGTGGTCGAGGTCGACGAGGGCCTGGGTCATCGCGCGCACGGCCGCCACGTCGGACTGCCCCACCCTGGGGCCCGCCTGGCGTGCCACCTGCGAGTCGGGCGAGGAGATCAGCCAGTCCCTGCTCGGCTCGACCAGCGCCGACGCGGCGACCGAGGAGCCGGACAGGAAGTCCCGGCGGCCCACGTCACTGCGCCACAGCTCACACACCTGCTCGATGGCGCCCAGTACGGTCGGCGAGAACTGGAGCCCGACGCCGGAGGCGAGGTTCTTGCCGTTGGCCATGCCGATCTCGTCGATCGTGACCGTACGGCCGAGCTTGCGCCCGAGCGCCTCCGCGATGATCGCGGGCGCCCGGCCCCGCGGCTGCTGTCCGCGCAGCCAGCGGGCCACGGACGTCTTGTCGTAGCGCAGGTCGAGGCCGTGCTCGGCGCCGCACATGTTGACCCGGCGGGCCAGCCCGGCGTTCGAGCACCCCGCCTCCTGGATGAGCGCCTGCAACCGTTCGTTCGGCTGCCGCGCGACGAGAGGCCTTGCGGCCATGGCGTACCCCCTGTGGCTGCGGTGCCTGCCCACGCACCGAGTTGACGTGTCTTCCACCGAAAAGTTCCGGCCGTGAAGATCAATGCCCCGCCAACGTGTCGAAAATGCGAGGCATGCGAGGATTGCCGGGGTAAAGACTCGTACCGACCCCCACACGTGGTTACCCAGCTCACGCCGAGGTTCCTCCTCTGCGCCCCCGCACATGCATCCATGCGCCCCGGATGCGGAATCGGTGCGCTGCCCCCGCGCGCGCAGGTCCTGGCCTGGCCGTAACCCGAGGTGGGTGCGGGAGTTGTGTTCAGCGTGGAAGAGACGATCGCGGGTACCGAAGCCGCTCAGATTCCGAAGCAGCGCGGGGAATCGCTGCTGGAGACAGCCGTACGATACGCCGAGGAGCGTCACTGGGACGTCTTCCCCGGCACCTGGCTGGAAGCCGTCGACGGGGTGCAGCGGTGCTCCTGCGGTGACACCGCGTGCGCCGTGCCCGGGGCGCATCCCTCTCGGGAGGACTGGGCGACGCAGGCCACGGGCAGTGCGACGGTCGCGCGCCGGATGTGGCAGAAGCAGCCGACCGCTTCGATTCTGCTGCCGACCGGGCGGACCTTCGACGCGATCTCCGTGGCCGAGACGGCCGGGTTTCTCGCGCTCGCGCGCATGGAGCGCATGGAGTTGACACTGGGGCCCGTGACGCTGACGCCGGATCGTCGGATGCAGTTCTTCGTGCTGCCGGGGGCGTCGGTGAAGCTGCCGGAGTTGGTGCGCAAGCTGGGCTGGACGCCGTCGTCGCTCGATCTGGTGGCGCTGGGTGAGGGCGCCTATGTGGCGGCTCCCCCTACGCGCTACGGCTCGTCCGGCGCCGTTCAGTGGGCCTGTCGTCCGACCCCCGCGAACCGTTGGCTGCCGGACGCCGAGGAGCTGATCTCGCCGCTTGCCTACGCGTGCGGTCGGGACAGGTGACCTGCGTGCTGCGCCGCGCCCCTACAGTTGGCGTTCATGACGTCGGCTGTGAGTGTGCGCGGTCTCTGGAAGCGGTTTGGGCAGCAAGTAGCCGTTGCCGGGATCGATCTGGAGCTCCCCGCGGGGAAGTTCATCGGTCTTGTGGGCCCGAACGGCGCCGGGAAGACCACCACTCTCTCCATGGTGACCGGGCTGCTCCGCCCCGATCAGGGGTCCGTCTCGGTCGTCGGCCACGACGTGTGGCAGGACCCGGTGGCCGTGAAGGCACGCATCGGCGTCCTGCCCGAGGGACTGCGGCTGTTCGAGCGGCTCTCCGGGCGTGAACTGCTCGGCTACTCCGGGCGGTTGCGGGGGCTGCCCGGGGGCGAGGTCGACCGGCGGGCCGCTCAGCTGCTCGACGTGCTCGATCTGGCGGGGGCCCAGCACAAGCTGGTCGTCGACTACTCGACCGGGATGCGGAAGAAGATCGGGCTCGCGGCCGCCCTGCTCCACAACCCGGAAGTGCTGTTTCTCGACGAGCCGTTCGAGGGCGTCGACCCCGTCTCCGCGCAGACCATCCGGGGCGTCCTTGAGCGGTACACCGCCTCCGGCGCCACCGTCGTCTTCTCCTCGCACGTGATGGAGCTCGTGGAGTCCCTGTGCGACTGGGTGGCCGTCATGGCCGCCGGCCGCATCCGCGCCCACGGGCCGCTCGACGAGGTACGCGGCGCCGCGCCCTCGCTGCAGCGCGCCTTCCTGGAACTCGTGGGCGCACAGGGGCAGGACGCCGGGGCGAACCTGGACTGGCTGGGCGGCGGGGCCCGATGACCGCCGGCATCACCCCGATCGTCGTACGGCTGAAGCTGTCGCTGCTGCGCAACGGGCTGCGACAGTCCGGGGGGCGGCGGGCCGCCTACATCGCCTCGGCCGTCGCCGTACTGCTCTTCTCCGTCCTGCAGCTGCTCGGCCTCATCGCCCTGCGCGGCGACGAGCACGCCGGCTCCGTCGTCGTCCCGCTGGTGGCCGTGCTGGCGGTCGGCTGGGCCGTGATGCCGCTGTTCTTCCCCGGCGGCGACGAGACCCTCGACCCCACCCGTCTGGTGATGCTGCCGCTGCGGCCCCGGCCCCTGGTGCGGGCGCTCCTGGTGGCCTCACTGCTCGGCATAGGGCCGGTGTTCACGCTGTGCGTGCTCGTCGGGTCCGTCGTCTCGGTCGCGCACGGCGCCACGGCGTACGTCTTCTCCGTGCTCGGTGTCGGGCTCGCGCTGCTGGTCTGCGTGGCACTCGCGCGGGCCGTCGCGGTCGCCAACATCCGGCTGCTGACCAGCCGCAAGGGCCGCGATCTGGCGGTGCTGAGCGGACTCGTCATCGCCGTCGGCGCGCAGGTCGTGAACTTCGGTGCGCAGCGCCTCGGTTCGGGCGGCCTGGGGCAGCTGGACGGTCCCGCGGAGGTGTTGAAGTGGGTGCCGCCCGCGTCGGCGATCGGGGCGGTCGACTCGGCGAGCGAGGGGTCGTACGGGACCGCCGTCCTGCAACTGGCGCTGTCCGCCGCCGCACTGGCGGGACTGCTCGCTCTCTGGAGCCGTCATCTGACCCGGCTGATGACCTCCCCTGACGGCTCCACGCTTCCCTCCGCCGAGGGGGCCGCCCGGGAGCGGAACTCGACGGGACTCGCCCGGCTGCTGCCGGCCGGCCGCACCGGCACCGTCATGGAACGCAGCCTGCGCTATGTCTGGCGCGACCCCAAGACCAAGGCCGCGTGGGTGACGTCGCTGGCCATCGGGCTGATCGTGCCGGTGTTCAACGCGGTGCAGGGCACGGGGTCCATCTACTTCGCGTGCTTCGCCGCGGGGATGCTCGGCGTGCAGATGTACAACCAGTTCGGGCAGGACACCTCGGCGTTCTGGATGGTCGCGATGACGATCTCCTCGACTCGGGACGCCAACGTCGAACTACGCGCGCGTGCGCTGGCCTTGCTGGTGATCACCTTGCCGTACGCCACCGTCGTCACCGTCGTCACGACCGCGCTGATCGACGACTGGCCGAAGCTGCCCGAGGTGCTCGGTGTGTCCTTCGCGCTGCTCGGGGCGATGCTGGCGACCGGGGCGTGGACGTCGGCGCGCTTCCCTTACTCGATTCCGCAGGAGGGCTACAAGAACGTGGCCCCCGGGCAGTCCGGTCTCGCCGCTGCCGCCGTCGTCGGCGGCATGGTCTCGGCGGCCCTGCTGTGCGCCCCCGTGATCGCCCTGACGATCTGGGCCAACCTCAGCGCGGACGGCGACGACTGGAGCTGGGTGCTGCTGCCGGTCGGCGCGGTGTACGGGGCCGCCATCACCTGGGCGGGCCTGCGACTGGCGGCCCCGCGCACGGCCCGCCGGCTGCCGGAGATCCTGATGGCGGTCAGCAAGGGCTGAGTGCGCTCACACAGAGCTCACACAAGACCGTCCAGGCCGTCCAGGAAGGGCTCTATGGCGGCCCGCCAGGCCTCCGGCTGGTCGTAGTGGACGAGGTGGCCGGCGTCGGCGACCTCGGCGTACTCACCGCGGGGCAGGACGCGGACCATCTCCTGGGCCTCGGCGCGGCCCAGTTCGCCGTCGAGACCGCGGACGACCAGGGCGGGGCACCTGACCTGGGTGAGTTCCTCCCAGTGGGCGTCGTAGACCCAGGTCTCGCGGGACGACAGCATCTGCTCGGGCTCGAAGACGGGGCGCCAGCCGTCGGGGGACTCGGCCATCACCTCGGCGTAGAACTCGCCGCGCGCCGGGTTGGGCCGCTCCACCCAGGGGTCGTCCTCGCCGAACCACTTGCGTACGTCGGCCAGCGTGGCGAAGGGGACGGGCCAGGCCTTGAACCACTCGCCCCACTCCCGCTGCGAGGCGGCGCCGAGGGCGGAGGCCCGCATGTCGCAGATGATCACTCCGCGGACCAGGTCGGGCCGGCGGGCGGCGAGCTGCCAGGCGGTCAGGGCGCCCATGGCATGGCCGATGAGGACGGTCGGGGCGAGGCCGAGCTGTTCGAGGGCGGCCTCGGCGTCCTCGACGTACGCGTCACGGGTGAAGGCTGCCCGAGGGGGCTTCTCACTCTGGCCGTGTCCGCGCTGGTCGAGCGCGACGGCCCGGTAGCGCTCGGAGAGCCAGCGGGCGGTGGACGCCCAGTGCGAGGCACGGCCCATCAGGCCGTGGAGTAACAGCACCCCGGGTGATCGTTTCTCCGGAGCCGGCGAGGCCTCCCCCGCCGGGTCCGCCCGGTCGGACGGGTCGGTCTTGGGCGGGTCGGTCTTGGGAGGGTCGCCGAACTCCCAGGCCGCGAGACGTACGCCGCCCGCCCCGGTCACGTCGATGCGCCGCGCCATTGGCACCCCCCTAGCTCCCCTGGCCGCTGTGCCTGCCCTGCCTGCCGATTCCTTGTCGTACACCCCTCTAGCGCACGTCCCCCGCGCCCCGTCACCCACAGACCACCGAATCTATCGAATGCGCATTCGGAAATCGGGTCTCGCGCGGTAACACCCCTCGTTCGAGTGACCCCCCTCAAGGAATGATCGCCGCAGCCGAGGGGAGATCTTCAGCGGGAGGCGGACCGCTCGGGGACATCGGTCCGAGGGGAATGACCCTGGGAGCTCGGGGCTCCGGGTCAGCACAGGGGAGGACCGGCCCCGGCACCGAAAGGCGCCGGGGCCATCCCCACATCCACGGCACATCCGCCCGCCCCCTCAGGTCATATGCCTCACGCGACAGCCTCGCACGGGAAGCGTCGAAGCGCTGCGATTCCGCACGGTGAATCTCCAATTCGCCGAGACCCGCAAACGCCCCAACAGCCGCACCGGTTCCAGGAATCGAGAACCAGTGCCGCCCCCCGCGCGGCCGCTCAGCGCTTGGCGACGAACACGTGCGAGGCGACATCCGACTCCAGCTCGGCGGCCTCGCCGCCGCTGCCCACCAGTACCCCGCCGGGCGACTCGGTCACGCTCACCACCGAACCGGGCTGCACACCCGCCCGACGCAGCGTGTACATCAGCTGCGCGTCCGTCTGGATCGGCTCACCGATACGGCGTACGACCACCGTCTTGCCGTCCAGACCCGGGTCCAGCTCGGCCAGCGAGACCATGCCCTCGTCCAGGAAGGGGTGCGGGCCGTCCTTCTCGCCCAGTTCCTCAAGACCCGGGATCGGGTTGCCGTACGGCGACTCGGTGGGGTGGCGCAGCAGCTCCAGCACCCGGCGCTCCACCGCCTCGCTCATCACGTGCTCCCAGCGACACGCCTCCGCGTGGACCTGCTCCCACTCCAGGCCGATCACATCGACGAGCAGGCACTCCGCGAGCCGGTGCTTGCGCATCACACGGGTGGCCAGGCGCCGGCCCTCGTCCGTCAGCTCCAGGTGCCGGTCACTGGCGACGGACACCAGTCCGTCGCGCTCCATCCGCGCCACGGTCTGGCTGACGGTGGGCCCGCTCTGGTCGAGCCGCTCGGCGATCCGGGCGCGCATGGGGACCACACCTTCCTCCTCCAGCTCAAGGATGGTGCGGAGATACATCTCCGTGGTGTCGATCAGTCCGGACATACGTGCCCCTTGATGAGATCTGCCGGAAGCACGACAGCTTCCCGGCTCGTGCGCTGGCCCTGCCGTCAATTCTGCCGGATGCCACTGACAAGCGTGCCGCGCCGTTGCGACCACGCGGTTACGAGCAGCGCGCGGCCGTATTGACAGCCCACTGGTCCAGACCGCACCGTGATCCGCGACACGGCGACGAAGGATGGGACGACGCATGGGCGAGACGGGCTCCGCGAGCGCTGACGGCAGGCTGTCCGGACAGTTCCTCGACGCCGCGATCGGGCTGCTGCGGCGGCTCCGCGACGAGGAGGCCGAGTCGATCGCGGCGGCCGGTGAGCTCCTGGCCGACACCGTCGCCTCCGGCGGCCGCCTCTTCGCCTTCGGCGCCGGACACTCCTCACTCGCCGCGCAGGACCTCGTCTACCGGGCCGGCGGACTCGCCCTGATGAACCTGCTGACCGTGCCAGGGGTCGTGGGCGTCGACGTCACGCCGGCAACCCTGGGCTCGGCCCTGGAACGGGTCGACGGCCTCGCGAACGCGGTCCTGAGCTGTTCGCCCCTCCGCGCGGGCGACACCCTCGTGATCATCTCCCTCTCCGGCCGCAACGCGCTCCCCGTGGAGATGGCCCTGGGCGCCCGCGCCCTCGGCGTACGGGTCATCGGCGTGACCTCGGTCGCCTACACGACGTCGACGAAGCCCCGCCACAGCTCGGGGACCTTCCTGAAGGACCACTGCGACGTCGTACTCGACTCCAAGATCGCCCCGGGCGACGCGGAACTCTCCCTGGACACCGTCCCGGCCCCCTTCGCCCCTGCCTCCACGGTCGTGACCTCGGCGCTGCTCCAGTCCGTGATGGCCACGGCGGCGGGCGCGCTGGCGGAGCGCGGGATCGAGCCGCCGCTGCTGCGGTCGGGGAACGTGGACGGCGGCCTGGAATGGAACGAGCGCGTGTTCGAGGAGTACGGGGACCGGATCTTCTACCGGCAGTAGGAACCCGCGGGAAAACGCAGACGACCCGCGAACTCGGGTCCCTCCACCTTGCGGCGGGGGAGCCGGCCGGACGTAACCGGCGAGCTCGCGGGTCGGGTGACTGCGTTGAATTGGCCGGCTGCGTGCACCTCGTACACGCTGGTCCGGCACCGCACTGAATGTGGTGGCAGGCCGCTAGCCCGCAGCCACCTCGCGCGTCCGGGTTTCACTCATGTACCCGATCACCTCCCTTCGGCGTGACCCACACATTAGGAAGCGTCCCGGCGCCGATCAACCGGTTTTCCAGAAACATGTGCGGTCTCGCCGACCCAGAATGAGGATCGGGACAGAGATGGACGCGCGGAAGGGATTGGTGACCGTGGCTGAGCTGCGGATCGTGCCCGTGGCCGGGGACGGCATGGCCGAGGAGTGGCGGCACGTCCACAACGTGATCGTGCCGCCGGCCGCCATGAGCACCGAGGAGGTGGGCGAGCGCGTCCGGCGCTTCCGGCTGGAGAACGCGTATCTCGGGGACACGCTCGTGGGCTGCTCGACCGTCCGGCCGCCGGACGGGGAGGACGCCGTGGCGACCGTCATCGCGCGCGTACTGCCCGATTACCGGGGACGGGGTTTCGGAACGGCTCTCTACGAGAAGGGTCTTGATCATGCGCGTGTGCTCGGCGCCCGGGTGATCGAGACATGCGTGCTGGCCGTCAATGGGGACGGCGTGCGGTTCGCGCGGGCGCGCGGGTTCGTCGAGGTCGACCGGTATGTGCTGGACGGCGAGAGCGACGAGTGGATCGACCTGCGGCTGGAGCCGGACCGGATAGCTGTTTGAGGTGATTCGGAGCGTTTCCGGCGTACAACGATTCCTTCAATCTTGCGGGAACCCGGTGTGTGCTGTGTCACGTTCGAGTTGAATGATTGTTGGTGAGCGAACCGACGTGCGGTACGTACGGACGCGGCAGCTGGCAGGGGGTCCAGGTGAGTGCTTCCCGGCGTAGTGGGACCACCGACGAGCTGGGGCCGGACGGGCCCGAGCCGGACGGGCCTGAGGGCTCGGGCGGCTCGGATCTGCTCGCCGCCCTGCTGGACGGCATGGACGCGGCACTGTGTGCCTTCGACGCGGACGGTGTCGTCACCCACTGGAATCGTGAGGCCGAGCGCATCCTCGGCTGGACCGCGGCCGAGGCCGTGGGGCGGCACGGGTTCGCCGGCTGGGCCGTACGGCGGGCCGACGCCGAGGAGGTCGAGGGGCGGCTGATGTCCGCCATGCAGGCGCCCGGCCGGCAGGTGCACGAGTTCGCGCTGCTGACCAAGGACGGCGGCCGGGTCCTCGTCCGCACCCAGTCCGCGGCCGTGCGCGGGCCCGACGGGAAGCCGGCCGGGGTGTACTGCGCCTTCAGCGAGGTGCACACGCAGATCGATCTGGAGCGGTCGATCGCGCTCAGCGAGGCGCTGTTCGAGGACGCCTCGTGGGGTGTCGTGCTGGTCGACGCCGATCTGCGGCCCGCCGTGGTCAACGCGCACGCGGCCCGGTCGCTGGGCGTCGGGCGTACGTCCGTGCTGGGGCGGCCGCTCGGGGAGTTGCTGGCGCAGGGCGTGGAGGAGCTGGAGAGCGCGCTGACCCATGTGCTGGCGGAGGGCGCGCCGCCGGCACCGGCCGAGATCTGGGTGGCGGTGCGCACGCCGGACGGCGATAAGCGGCGCTGCTGGCGCTGCGGCTTCGTACGGCTGTCCTCGCCGCTCGCGGAGGAGCCGGTGCCGTTGGGCGTCGCCTGGCTGTTCCAGGACGTCACCGAGGCCAAGCAGAGCGAGCAGGAGGCCTCGCTGCTGCGGTTCCGGACGAACCAGCTGCACCGGGCGGCCCGGGCGGCGGCGGAGTGCGAGGACCCGGCCGAGGCCGCCGTCGTCCATCTGGACTTCGCCCTCGCCGGATTCGCCGACCACGCGCTGATCGACCGGGTGGCCGGGGGCGCGGTGGCCGACGGTGAGGAGACCGGTCCGGTCCGTCTCGTACGGGTCGCCGCGACGCCCTCCGGGGCACCGGGGCCGAGTCTGCAGGCGTCGGGCGCGGCCGGGCTGCCCTTGCGGTACGGGGTGGGGCATCCGGCCCTGCAGTGCGCGGACCGGGCGGGGTCGGTGCGGGCCAGTGTGGGGGCGGTGTCGGGCGACCGGGCCCGCGAGTGGGCCGAGGCCCGTCAGTGGCCGCCGGACGTGGTGCACGCGTTGTGCGCGGTGCTGCGCAGCCGGGGTCGCACCCTCGGGGTCGTGACGTTCCTGCGGGGCTCCGGGAGGGGCCAGTTCGAGCGGGGCGACGCGGTGTACGCGGAGGACGTGGCGGTACGGATCGCGGCCGCGCTGGATCTCGGTGGCGTGGTGGGCCGGGCGCAGTAGGGGGCAGGGTGCCGCGGCCGCCTGGCTCCCCCGGACCTACTGCCTTACGGCCTCACGGGCTCAGCCGCTCCACCCGCCAGCTCCCGTCCGCCTCGGCCACGTACCGCAGCCGGTCGTGCAGCCGGTTCTCGCGCCCCTGCCAGAACTCGACCTGCTCCGGCGCCACCCGGAAGCCGCCCCAGTGCGGCGGCACCGGGACCTGTTCGCCCTCGGGGTAGCGCGCGGCCAGTTCGGCGTACGCGGCGTCGACCTGCTCGCGGGTCTCGACCACCGAGGACTGCGCGCTGGCCCAGGCACCGAGCTGGGAGCCGTGCGGGCGGGTACGGAAGTAGGCGGCGGTCTCGTCGCGGCCGGTGCGGCGGGCGAGGCCGGTGACGATGACCTGGCGACCCATGGGATGCCAGGGGAAGAGCAGGGAGACGTACGGGTTCTGCGCGAGGTCCCTCGCCTTGCGGGAGCCGTAGTTCGTGTAGAAGACGAAGCCCTCTTCGTCGAACTGTTTGAGCAGGACCGTGCGGGCGCTGGGACGGCCCTCGGCGTCCGCGGTGGAGACGACCATGGCGTTCGGCTCGAAGAGGTGCGCCTCGGTGGCCGCCTGCTTGAACCAGCGGGCGAACTGCTCGACGGGCGTGGCTGCCAGCTCGCTCTCGGCGAGACCTTCCGCGCGGTACTGCTGGCGCATGGAGGCGGGGTCCGGGAAGACGGCGTGTGCTGCGTCGGTCACGTCGTCATCTTGCCGTACGGATCGCGTCCCCACGGGTGGTGGCACTGAGTGCCGCTTGCCCTCCCCAAAGGTGGCACTCGGGGATATCGTGGCGTCATCCGTCGTACGCGTCATGAGGAGCCGCCTGATGTCCGACCACGACCCCGGCATTGACCCCGGTTTCGTACCCGGCCTCGAAGGAGTCGTCGCGTTCGAGACGGAGATCGCCGAACCGGACAAGGAGGGCGGCGCGCTGCGGTACCGGGGCGTCGACATCGAGGATCTGGTCGGCCACGTCTCGTTCGGCAACGTGTGGGGGCTGCTGGTCGACGGCGCCTTCAATCCCGGTCTGCCGCCCGCCGAGCCGTTCCCGATCCCGGTGCACTCCGGGGACATCCGCGTGGACGTCCAGTCGGCGCTCGCCATGCTCGCCCCGGTGTGGGGGCTGAAACCGCTGCTCGACATCGATGCCGAAAGGGCGCGTGCCGACCTCGCGCGGGCCGCCGTGATGGCCCTCTCCTACGTCGCCCAGTCCGCGCGCGGGCAGGGGCTGCCGATGGTGCCGCAGCGGGAGATCGACAAGGCGCAGTCCGTGGTCGAGCGGTTCATGATCCGGTGGCGCGGGGAGCCGGACCCGAAGCACGTGGCCGCCGTGGACGCGTACTGGACGTCGGCCGCGGAGCACGGGATGAACGCGTCGACGTTCACCGCGCGCGTGATCGCCTCCACCGGCGCGGATGTCGCCGCGGCGCTCTCCGGGGCCGTGGGGGCGATGTCGGGACCGCTGCACGGCGGGGCGCCGTCCCGGGTGCTCGGGATGATCGAGGAGATCGAGCGGACCGGGGACGCCGAGGCGTACGTCAAGCAGGCGCTGGACCGCGGTGAGCGGCTGATGGGGTTCGGGCACCGGGTGTACCGGGCCGAGGACCCCCGCGCTCGCGTGCTGCGGCGGACCGCGCGGGAGCTGGGGGCGCCGCGGTTCGAGATCGCGGAGGCGCTGGAGAAGGCGGCGCTGGCGGAGCTGCACGCGCGGCGGCCGGACCGGGTGCTCGCCACCAACGTGGAGTTCTGGGCGGCGATCGTCCTCGACTTCGCGGAGGTGCCGGCGCACATGTTCACGTCGATGTTCACGTGCGCGCGTACGGCGGGCTGGTCGGCGCACATTCTTGAGCAGAAGCGGACGGGGCGGCTGGTGCGGCCGTCTGCGCGGTATGTGGGGCCGGCGGCCCGGAATCCTCGGGACATCGAGGGGTACGGGGGGATCGCCCACTGAGGGGGGGGTGCCTGAGCGACGTGGGCGACTGCGGGTCCGTGGGGGCTGGTCGCGCAGTTCCCCGCGCCCCTGACGCGTTACATCAGCGCCTCGTTCAGCAGTGCTGCCCATTGGGTCACCACTCTGTCCCGCCTGGCCTTGTCGTCCGTCAGCAGGTTTGCCAGGCCCAGGCCCCTCGCCATGTCCAGGAGGCCCTGGACCGTCTCGCGGACGCCGGGGCGGGACTCGTCCGCACCCAGCAGCTCCACGGCGATGCGATGGGTCTCGCGGCCGACACGCGCCTCCAACTCGGTCACCTGGGGGCGCAGTTGCTCCTCGTTGGAGGCGGCGACCCACAGGTGGAGGGCGGCGCGGAACAGCGGGCCGGTGTAGAGGTCGACGAGGGCGGAGATCACCGCGCGCCGGTCGTCCGCCGCGCCCTGGGGGAACAGGGCGCGCAGGGCCGTGGAGCGTTCTTCGGCGACGTATTCGACGGCGGCGGTGAACAGGTCCTCGCGGGTCGGGAAGTGGTGCTGGGCGGCGCCTCGGGAGACGCCGGCGCGTTCGGCCACGACGGTGACCGTGGAGCCGGTCCAGCCGTGTTCGGCGAGGCAGGCCACGGCCGCTTCGAGGAGGCGCTGCCGGGTGGCCCGGCTGCGGTCCTGCTTGGGTACGCGGTCGGCGCGGTCGCCGATCGTGGTCACACCGCCCATGAGGGATCCCGTCGTTCCAGGAAGGCTGTCATGCCCTCGCGCGCGTGCGGTGAGGCGAACAGCCGGGCCGAGAGCGCGGTCAGGTCGGCCGCGTCCCGGTCGAAGGTCTCCAGCACCTTAGCCGTGAGCAGCCGTTTCGTCTCGGCCAGGGCCTCGGGGGCGGCCCGGCGCAGACCGTCAAGGATCGGTTCGAGTACGGCGTCCACGTCGTCGCCCGCCGCCGTCACCAGGCCGGTGCGGGCGGCCTCGGCGGCGTCGAAGCGCTCGCCGGTGAGGTAGTGGCGGGCGAGGGCGCGAGGGTTGGTGCGGGGCAGCAGGGTCAGCGAGATGACCGCGGGGGCGACCCCGATGCGTACCTCGGTGAAGGCGAAGGTCGACTCGGTGGACGCGGCGGCGATGTCGCAGGCGGCGAGGAGGCCGAGGCCGCCCGCGCGGACGTGCCCGGTGACGCGTGCGACGACCGGCTTGTCCAGCTCCACGATCTGCCGCAGGAGCCCGACCAGGGTCTCCGGGTCCGGGGGGTCCTTCAGGTCGGCGCCCGCGGAGAAGGTGGTGCCGGTGTGGGTGAGGACGATCGCGCGGACATCGCCGTCCTCGGCGCAGTCGGCCAGAGCGGAGGCGAGCTCCCCCACCAGCGCCGCCGACAGGGCGTTGCGGTTGTGCGGGGAGTCGAGGGCGAGGGTCTCGACGCCCCGCGCGCGTGTACGGGCGATCAGTGTCATGTGCGCTCCCTGAGCTGCCGTCGGAGGATCTTGCCGGAGGCGGCCCGGGGCACCTCGCCGATGAAGGTGACCTGGCGGACGCGCTTGTAGGGGGCGACGCGCTCGGCGACGTACATCATGACCTCGCTCTCGGAGAGGTCGGGCGCGGTGGGCTGGCGGACGACGAAGGCGTGCGGGACCTCGTTGCCCTGGTCGTTGTAGGTGCCGATGACGGCCGCGTCGGCGATGCCGGGGTGGGTGAGCAGCAGGGCCTCCAGTTCGGCGGGGGCCACCTGGAAGCCCTTGTACTTGATGAGCTCCTTGACCCGGTCGACGACGAACAGCCAGCCGTCGGCGTCGACATGGCCGACGTCTCCGGTGTGCAGCCAGCCGTCGGGGTCGATCATCGCGGCGGTGTCGTCGGGGCGGCCGAGGTAGCCCTTCATGATCTGCGGGCCGCGGATGAGGATCTCGCCGGGCTCGCCGGTATCGAGGTCCTTGTCGGGGTCGTCGAGGGAGACGATCCGCATCTCTGTGCCGGCGATGAGCTTGCCGACGGTCCCGGGCGGCGCCTCGCGCATGGCGGACAGGGGGACGACGTGGGTGCCGGGCGAGAGTTCCGTCATGCCGTAGGCCTGGCCGACGGGCGGCAGGCCGAGGCGGGCCGAGCAGGCCGCGGCGAGTTCGGCGTCCAGCGGGGCGGCGGCGCTGACGATGTAGCGCAGGGACGAGAGGTCGTACTGCTCGATCAGCGGGTGCTTGGCGAGGGCGAGGACGATCGGCGGGGCCACGTACAGGCCGGTGATGCGGTGGTTCTGGATCGCGGCGAGGAAGGTCTCCAGGTCGAAGCGGGGCAGGACGACGACGGAGGCGCCCTGGCGCAGGGGCGCGTTCATCAGGGCCGTGAGGCCGTAGATGTGGAAGAAGGGCAGGACCGCGAGGACGCGGTCCTCGGGGCCCGCCGACATCAGCGGTTCGAGCTGGGCGAGGTTGGTGGCGATCTGGCGGTGCGTGAGCATCACGCCCTTGGGGGTGCCGGTGGTGCCCGAGGAGTACGGCAGGGCCGCCACGTCCGTCACCGGGTCGATGGCTATGTCCGGCTCGGGGGCCGTCGAGGCCAGCATGTCGATCAGGGAGCGGTGACCGGTGGCGCTGTCGCAGACGAAGATCTCCCGTACCCCGCCCGCGAGTTCGGCAGCCCGGCGAGCGGTCTCCAGCAGCGGGGAGACGGTGACGATCCAGCGGGCCGCGGAGTCGGAGAGCTGCTTGGCGAACTCCTCCGGCGTGCAGAGCGGGTGCACGGTCGTGACGGAGGCACCCGCGCGCGTGGCCGCGTAGAACGCGGTCGGGAAGGCGATCGTGTTGGGGCTGTGCAGCGCGAGCACGTCCCCCTTGGTGACGCCCGCCTCCGCGAGTCCCGCGGCGACCCGGCGGTGGAACCGGTCGAGCTGTCCGTACGTGAGGGTGGTGCCCTCGGTGCCGTCGATCAGGGCGGGCGCGTCACCGAACTCGGCGGCCCGGGCCAACACCGCGTCGTGGATGGGTAGTTCCAGGGGCTGGACGTCTGCGTACTCGCTGCGGAACACGGTTCCTCCAAGACGGCCTGACACCAGGTCGGCCTAGTAGGACTTGGGCAGGCCCAGGGTCTGGTGGGAGACGTAGTTGAGAATCATCTCCCTGCTGACCGGTGCGATACGAGCCACGCGCGCGGCCGTTATCAGCGAGGCGATCCCGAACTCCCGGGTGAGGCCGTTGCCGCCGAGGGTGTGGACGGCCTGGTCCACGGCCTTCACGCAGGCCTCCCCCGCGGCGTACTTGGCCATGTTGGCGGCCTCTCCCGCGGCCACGTCGTCGCCCTCGTCGTAGAGGTGGGCGGCCTTCTGCATCATCAGGCGGGCCAGTTCGAGGTCGATGTGGGCCTGGGCGAGGGGGTGGGCGATGGCCTGGTGGGCGCCGATGGGGGTGTTCCACACCGTGCGGTCCTTGGCGTAGGCGATCGCCTGGGAGAGCGCGTAGCGGCCCATGCCGATCGCGAAGGCGGCCGTCATGATCCGTTCGGGGTTGAGGCCGGCGAAGAGCTGGAGGAGGCCCGCGTCCTCGTCTCCCACGAGGGCTTCGGCGGGGAGGCGTACGTCGTCGAGGGTGAGCTCGAACTGCTTCTCCTGGGCGTTCAGTTCCATCTCGATGTGGCGCCTGCCGAATCCCGGGGCATCACGCGGAACGATGAACAGGCAGGGCTTGAGGCGGCCGGTGCGGGAGTCCTCCGTACGGCCGACTATGAGGGTGGCGTCGGCTATGTCGACGCCGGAGACGAAGACCTTGCGGCCGGTCAGCAGCCAGTCGGCGCCGTCGCGGCGGGCCGTGGTGCTGATGCGGTGGCTGTTGGAGCCGGCGTCGGGTTCCGTGATGCCGAACGCCATCGTGCGGGTGCCGTCGGCGAGTGCGGGGAGCCAGTCCCGCTTCTGGGACTCCGTGCCGAACCGGGCGATCACGGTGCCGCAGATGGCCGGGGACACGATCATCATGAGGAGGGGGGCGCCGGCCGCGCCGAGTTCCTCCAGGACGATGGAGAGTTCGGCGATTCCACCGCCGCCGCCTCCGTACTCCTCGGGGAGGTTGACGCCGAGATAGCCCAGCTTGGCGGCTTCGGACCAGAGTTGCTCTCTGTCGTAGGCGCGGCCGTGGCGTTTGCCCAAGGCGGATACGGCTGTTCGGAGGGCTTTGTGCTCGTCCGTTTCGATCGTGGGCATGTGGCTCCTTCGTTGTGGCTGGTCGCGCAGTTCCCCGCGCCCCTACGTAGGTTCAACAACCGCCAGTAGAGAGCCGACCGTTACCTGTTGGCCGACAACTGCATTCAGCTCGCTGAGCGTGCCTGTGTGCGGGGCCGTGATCTTGTGTTCCATCTTCATCGCCTCCAGCCAGAGGAGAGGTTGGCCTGCCTCCACGGCGGCTCCCTCGCCCAGGCCGTCGGCAACCCGTACGACCGTTCCCGGCATGGGGGCCAGCAAGGAGCCCGGGGCGAGCTGGGCGGTCGGGTCCGGGAAGCGGGGCAGAGCCGTCAGGGCCGTGCCCCCCACGTACACCTGGTCGCCGTACCGGGCCACCTCGAACGTCCGCCGCACGCCGTCCACTTCGAGTACGACCGCGCTCGGGTCCGCGTGGATCACCCGGACCCCGTCCGCCTCCAGGCCGTCGCGCGTATGCCGGTAGCGGACCTCGTGCTCCTCCCCCGCCATCGCGTACCGCTTCGTCTGCGGGGCCGAGTGCAGGTTGCGCCAGCCGCCGAAGCGGGAGCGGCCGACGGCGTCCGCGAGGGCCGCCGCCAGGGGGGCGTACGGCTCCCCGGTCCCGCCGACGAGTTCCGTGAGGTGGCGGTCGTAGAAGCCCGTGTCCATGCGGGCCGTCGTGAACTCCTTGTGGCGCAGGGAGTTCACCAGCAGGTCCCGGTTGGTGGTGGGGCCGTGGATCGTGGCCTTCTCCAGGGCGCCCGCGAGTCTGCGGACCGCCTCCGCGCGCGTGGGGGCGTGTGCGACGACCTTGGCGAGCATCGGGTCGTAGTGGACGCCGATGTCGTCGCCGTTCGCGTAGCCCGTGTCCAGACGGACGGACGGGGGGACCGAGAAGTGGTGCAGGGTGCCGGTCTGCGGGGTCCAGTCCCGGGCGGGGTCCTCGGCGTAGAGGCGGGCCTCGACGGCGTGGCCACGCGCGCGTGGTGGCTCGTCGGGGAGCGGGGCGCCTTCGGCGACACGGATCTGTTCCGCCACCAGGTCGATGCCGAACACGGCCTCCGTCACCGGGTGTTCGACCTGGAGGCGGGTGTTCATCTCCAGGAAGTGCGCCTCGGTGCCGGAGACCAGGAACTCGACCGTGCCCGCGCCCACGTAGTCCACCGCGCGCGCCGCTCGTACGGCCAGCTCGTGCAGTTCCGCCCTGAGGCCGTCGGGGAGTCCGGGGGCCGGGGCCTCCTCGATCACCTTCTGGTGGCGGCGCTGGAGGGAGCAGTCGCGGGTGCCCAGGGCCCAGACCGTGCCGTGGGTGTCGGCGAGGATCTGGACCTCGACGTGGCGGCCGTCCTCGACGTACGGCTCGACGAAGACCTCGCCGTCCCCGAAGGCGCCGGCGGCCTCGGCGCGTGCGCTCTCCAGGGCGGCCGTCAGGTCCTCCATGCGGCGCACGATCCGCATGCCGCGGCCTCCGCCGCCCGCGGCCGCCTTCACCAGCACCGGCAGATCGGCCGGCGTCACGTCTCCGAGGGGCGCGAGGCCCATCAGTTCCTTGGCGCGCGTCTTGGACGCCATCGCCTCGATCGCGGACGGCGGCGGCCCGATCCAGACCAGGCCCGCGTCCATGACGGCCCGCGCGAAGTCGGCGTTCTCGGAGAGGAAGCCGTAGCCGGGGTGCACGGCGTCGGCACCGGAGGCGAGCGCCGCCTTCACGACCAGGTCGGTGCGCAGGTAGGTGTCGGCGGGGGCCGCGCCCGGGAGCCGTACGGCCGTGTCCGCCACGCGCGTGTGGAGGGCGTTCGCGTCCGGGTCCGAGTGCACGGCGACCGTCCGGATCCCCAGCTCATGGCAGGTGCGGAAGATCCGGCAGGCGATCTCGCCCCGGTTGGCGACGAGCACAGAAGTGATCACTGAAGGGTTCCTCACATCCGGAAGACGCCGAAGCCGCCGCGGGCGCCCTCGTAGGGCGCGGTGTGGATCGCGGACAGGCACAGTCCCAGTACGGTCCGGGTGTCGCGGGGGTCGATGACGCCGTCGTCGTAGAGCCGCCCGGACAGGAACATGGGCAGCGACTCGGACTCGATCTGCTGCTCCACCAGGGCGCGCAGGGCGGCGTCGCCCTCTTCGTCGTACGGCAGTCCCTTCGCGGCGGCCGACTGGCGGGCGACGATGGAGAGCACGCCGGCGAGCTGCTGGGGGCCCATGACGGCCGACTTGGCGCTGGGCCAGGCGAAGAGGAAACGGGGGTCGTAGGCGCGGCCGCACATGCCGTAGTGGCCCGCTCCGTACGAGGCGCCCATCAGGACGGACAGGTGCGGGACCTTCGAGTTGCTGACCGCGTTGATCATCATCGCGCCGTGTTTGATGATGCCGCCCTGCTCGTACTCCTGGCCGACCATGTAGCCGGTGGTGTTGTGCAGGAAGAGCAGCGGGATGTCGCGCTGGTTGGCCAGCTGGATGAACTGGGCCGCCTTCTGGGACTCCTCGGAGAACAGCACACCCTGGGCGTTCGCCAGCACCCCGATCGGATAGCCGTGGAGCGCCGCCCACCCCGTCACCAGGCTCGTCCCGTACAGGGGCTTGAACTCGTCGAAGTCGGAGGCGTCGACGATCCGGGCGATCACCTCGCGCGGGTCGAAGGGGGTGCGGAGGTCGCCTGGGACGATGCCCAGCAGTTCGTCGGCCGGGTACTTGGGCGGCTCGGCGGGGCCCGGATCGCCGTACGCCTTGCGGTGGTTGAGACGGGACACGACGCGGCGGGCCTGCCTGAGCGCGTCCTGCTCGTCCACGGCGAAGTAGTCCGCGAGACCCGACACACGCGCGTGCATCTCGGCACCGCCGAGGGACTCGTCGTCGCTCTCCTCGCCGGTCGCCATCTTGACGAGGGGCGGGCCGCCCAGGAACACCTTGGCCCGCTCCTTGACCATGATCACGTGGTCGGACATGCCGGGGACGTAGGCGCCGCCGGCCGTCGAGTTGCCGAAGACGACGGCGACGGTCGGTATCCCGGCCGCCGACAGCCTCGTCAGGTCCCGGAAGATCGCGCCGCCCGGGATGAAGATCTCCTTCTGCGAGGGCAGGTCGGCGCCACCGGACTCCACCAGGCTGATGCAGGGCAGCCGGTTGGCGAGGGCGATGTCGTTGGCCCGCAGGGCCTTCTTCAGCGACCAGGGATTGCTCGCGCCGCCGCGCACGGTCGGGTCGTTGGCGGTGATCAGGCACTCCACGCCCTCGACGACCCCGATCCCGGTGACGAGGGAGGCGCCGACCGTGTAGTCGCTGCCCCAGGCGGCCAGCGGGGACAGTTCGAGGAAGGGCGTGTCGGGATCGAGGAGCAGCTCGATCCGTTCCCGGGCGAGCAACTTGCCGCGCCCCCGGTGCCGTTGCACATACTTCTCACCCCCGCCCGCGAGCGCCTTCGCGTGCTCGGTGTCCAGCTCGGCGAGCTTGGCGAGCATGGCTTCGCGGTGGGCCCGGTAGTCGGAGCCGGTGGTGTCCAGACTGGAGTTGATGGTCGTCACAACCTGCCTCCGGGACTTTCGTTGCGTAGCACCTCTGCATGGCGTCGCGCCAGGAGACGACCAGAAGAGTCAACACACATTCGGTGGTTCATCGTTTGGAGTGAAGCCCGCACAAGGACGAGACATCTGTGCGAGCGTCGTACACCTGCACCACGTGCGGAGCTGTGTCTCCCAGGGACAAGAACTCCGCCCGCGTGATGCTGGTCCGGGCGGGTCTGACCCCGGCTGATGTCGAGGGCGTAAGACCTCCTGGGGCGCAGCTCCAAGAGGCAGCCTGAGTCAGAAATTCCTCGGAAGTTCGCAGAGGGAGCAGTCAAAGCAGAGCCTCCGGGATCTCCAGGTGGCGGGAGCGCAGCCATTCGCCGAGTGCCTTGGCCTGCGGGTCGAAGCGGTGCTGGGCGGCGACGCCCTCGCCGAGGATGCCCTCGATGACGAAGTTCAGGGCTCGGAGGTTGGGGAGGTCGTGGCGGGTGACGGGCAACTCGGCCGTCTCCGGGAGGAGTTCACGCAGACGGTCGACGGTGAGCGTGTGGGCGAGCCACCGCCATGCCTCGTCCGTCCGGGCCCAGACCCCGATGTTGGCGTTGCCGCCCTTGTCGCCGCTGCGGGCGCCCGCGATCAGACCGAGGGGAGCCCGGCGGGTGGGGCCTTCCGGCAGCGGTTCGGGCAGGGGTGGTGTCGGGGGATCCTCAAGTACGGCGGCCTCCCGGACTGCCGGCGCCACTGGGAGCCGCCGCCCGTCGTGGAGGACGGCCACATGGTCCACGGCCCCATGGGGGACGTACACATCCTCGAAGACCCCATAGGGCGAGCCCTTTCCCGGTGGGGCCAGCACATGGAACCCGGGGTAGCTCGCGAGGGCCAGCTCCACGGCGGCCCCGCTGAGCGCCCGTCCGACGGCCTCCTGGTCCGCGTCCCGGACGACCAGCCTCAGCAGGGCGCCGGCGGTTTCCTCCGTCTCCGCGTCCGGGCGGTCCGTGCGGACCAGGTCCCAGCGCACGTCGGAGACCTTGGCCAGGTGTGGCTCCAGCTGCTCCCGCACCAGCGTGGCCTTGGCCTCGATGTCGAGGCCGGTCAGGACGAAGGCGACCTCGTTGCGGAAGCCGCCGAGGCGGTTGAGGCCGACCTTGAGGGTCGGGGGCGGGGCCTCGCCGCGTACGCCGGAGATCCGGACGCGGTCGGTGCCGTCCTGGGTGAGCCGGACGGTGTCGAGGCGGGCGGTGACGTCGGGACCGGCGTACCGGGCGCCCTGCGTCTCGTACAGCAGCTGGGCCGTCACCGTGCCGACGTCCACGAAGCCGCCGGTGCCGGGGTGCTTGGTGATGACGGCGGTGCCGTCCTCGTGGAGCTCGGCGAGGGGGAAGCCGGGCCTTCGCAGATCGTGCCCGCCCTCGGCGAAGAACGCGTAGTTCCCGCCGGTCGCCTGGGTCCCGCACTCCAGGACGTGCCCGGCGACGACGGCTCCCGCGAGGCGGTCGTACTCCCCAGGACCCCAGCCGAAGTGGGCGGCGGCGGGCCCGGTGACCAGGGCCGCGTCCGTCACCCGGCCGGTGACGACCACGTCCGCGCCCTCGCGCAGACAGGCGGCGATGCCGAAGCCGCCGAGATAGGCGTGGGCGGCGAGGCTGCCGGGGTGCTCGGCGGTCAGGTCGTCGCCCTCGACATGGGCGACGTTCACGTCCAGGCCGAGCCGGTCGGCCAACTCCCGGATGCGGGCGGCGAGTCCGGCGGGATTGAGGCCACCCGCGTTGGTGACGATCCTGACGCCCCGCTCCCGCGCCGTCCCCAGGCACTCCTCCAACTGCCGCAGGAAGGTACGGGCATACCCGGCCCCCGGGTCCTTGAGCCGGTCCCGGCCCAGGATGAGCATGGTCAGCTCGGCGAGGTAGTCGCCGGTGAGGACGTCGAGTTCACCGCCGGTGAGCATTTCGCGCAGGGCGTCGAAGCGGTCGCCGTAGAAGCCGGAGGCGTTGCCTATGCGCAGGGTCGTCCGACGACCCACTCGGTCGGGCGGCGGCTCTTGCTTGCCGGTACGGAGGGTCATCCGGCCGTTCCCCTCACCGGGCGTCCGGCGCCGGGCGGGCCCGCGAAGGCCTGGGCGATGTCGAGCCACCGGCCTGCGTCCTCGCCCTCCGCGCGCAGGGCGAGGTCGGCGCGATGTGCCCGTTGGGTGACCAGCAGGCAGAAGTCGAGGGCGGGGCCGGTGACGCGGCCGGTGGCGTCCTCGGGGCCGTAGGTCCACAACTCGCCGGACGGGGCCGTGAGTTCGATGCGGAACGGCTCGAAGGGCGGGGTCAGTCCGTGCACGCCGAAGGCGAAGTCGCGGGTGCGGATGCCGAGCCGGACGATGTGCCGGATCCGGTCGGTGGGCTCACGGGTCACCCCCAGCGCGTCCGCCACGTCCAGGCCGTGGGCCCAGGTCTCCATGAGACGGGCGGTGGCCATGGAAGCGGTGGACATGGGCGGGCCGTACCAGGGGAAGCGGGCTCCCTCGGGTGCCGCGCGCAGGGCCTCCGCCAGGTCCTCCCGTCCCGCCCGCCAGTAGGCGAGCAGTCGCGCCGGAGGCTTGCGGGCACCCTCCTCCGCGCCTTCGTCCACGAAGTCCCCGGGCGCGGCCATCGCCTTCTCGACCTCGCGGGAGAAGGCCTTCTGGTCGGTGACGGCGAGCAGGGAGGAGTGGTCGGTCCAGGCGAGGTGGGCGATCTGGTGGGCGACGGTCCAGCCGGGGGCGGGGGTCGGCGACGACCACTGCTCCTGGCCCAACTCGGCTACCAGCAGGTCGAGTTCCTCGCTCTCCGCACACAGGTCGTCGATGACGGGCGTGGGGTCTGCCATGGGGTGAGGATGTCAGCGACGCAAGAAACAAGCAAGCGTGCTTGCATTAATTTTGGCGGACCGATGGTCGCGTCCCGCCGATGGCCGAGGGTCCGATATTCGGAGGCGCCTGCCTCCGCCCTCGCAGTACGGTCCCCCGGTGATCGATGACGACGGGTACTTCGGAGAGTCCGTCGCGGCGACGTACGACGAGTCGTCGGCGGCGATGTTCGCACCCGGGGCGGTCGAACCGGCCGTGGCCGTGCTGGCGGAACTCGCCGGCGAGGGGCGGGCCCTGGAGCTGGGTGTCGGAACCGGGCGGATCGCGTTGCCGCTGGCGCGGCGCGGGGTCGAGGTGCACGGCATCGAGCTGTCCCGGGCGATGGCGGACCGGCTGCGGGCCAAGCCCGGGGGTGAGGCGGTCGGGGTGACGATCGGGGACTTCGCGACGGCCCGCGCGCCCGGCATCTTCTCGGTCGGTTACCTGGTCTTCAACACGATCATGAACCTGACGACCCAGGACGCCCAGGTGGACTGCTTCCGCAATGTCGCGGCCCATCTGGAGCCGGGCGGGACGTTCGTGGTGGAGGTCATGGTCCCCCAGCTGCGCAAGCTGCCTCCCGGGCAGAACACGGTGCCGTTCCACGTCGGCACGGACCGCCTCGGGTTCGACACCTACGACGTCGCCACCCAGGCGATGTCCTCCCACCACGTCAGGGTCTCGGAGGACGGCCAGGGCTCCTTCCGGTCCATCCCCTTCCGCTACGTCTGGCCCGCGGAGCTGGATCTCATGGCCCGGCTGGCCGGGATGCGGCTGCGGGAGCGGTGGGAGGACTGGAGCCGGGAGCCCTTCACGAGCGAGAGCGAGTCATGCGTCTCGGTGTGGGAGAAGTCCACGGACTGACCAGCGGGGCCGGTCCTTCCCGGGCTCCCTGAGCCATACGACCGTGCGCGGTGTGCGGGGCACCGACGCCGACCGGGGCAGCTGCGCCAGGCCGTCGGACAGCTGGGTGCGGGGTGGGGTGTCCGGGGCGTCGGACAGCTGGAGGCGGGTGGGGTGTCCGGGGCGTCGGACAGCTGGAGGCGGGTGGGGTGTCCGGGGCGTCGACGCCCATGGGGGCTGCCGCCCCACACCACCAGAAGCCCCGGCGCAGACGAGATGACCGAACCGACCGAAGCAAGCCACCGCACCCCCCGGACACCGGGCGCCCATGGGGCGACCAGACCCTCGACACCAACCGGAACCAACCGCCCCACCCCACCAGACACCCCGGCGCAGGCGCCCATGCCCCACCCCGGCAGCCCGGCAGCCCGTAGCCCCCCGCAGCCCGTCGCAGGCGGCCCCGCACCCCGCCCCGATCCCCCGGGCACCCTTCACCCGAGCCCCGGACCACACCCCCGTACGGCGCGCACCGCCCCCGCAAGGCTCACGGAGTGATCGCCTTGCCCCGTCCCACCTGCGTCCGCACCGCTCCCATGCTCGCCGCGATCACGAGGGCGACGGCGAGGGCCTGGAGCGGGGACAGGGACTGGTCGAGGATCAGGAAGCCGGCGAGGGCGGCCATGGCCGGCTCCAGGCTCATGAGGATCGCGAAGGTGGAGGCGGGCAGGCTGCGCAGGGCGAGGAGTTCCAGGGTGTAGGGCAGGACGGAGGACATCAGGGCCACCGCCGCACCCAGGCCCACGGTCACCGGGTCGAGAAGCCGGGTGCCCGACTCGGCGATGCCGAGCGGCAGGAACGCCAGCGCGCCGATCGCCATCGCGAGGGCGAGGCCGTCGGCCTGCGGGAAGCGGCGGCCGGTGCGCGCGCTGAAGACGATGTACGACGCCCACATGGCACCCGCGCCCAGCGCGAACAGGACACCCGCCGGGTCCAGGTCGCCGAAGTCCCCGCCGCCGAGGAGGAAGACCCCGGCGAGCGCGAGTCCGGCCCAGACGGTGTTGACCGCACGGCGGGAGGCGAGCACCGAGAGGGCGAGCGGGCCGAGGAACTCCAGGGTCACGGCGGCGCCGAGCGAGATGCGGTCCACGGCCTGGTAGAAGAGGCCGTTCATCGCCGCGAGGGTGAGGCCGAAGGCGACGACCGTGCCCCAGTCGGTGCGGGAGTGCCCCCGCAGCCGGGGCCGGCAGACCACCAGCAGGACGACGGCGGCCACCAGCAGTCGCAGGGCCACCACTCCGAGGGCGCCCGCCCTGGGCATCAGGGTCACGGCCAGCGCCGCGCCGAACTGCACGGAGACGCCTCCGGCCAGCACCAGTCCGACGGGGCCGAGGGAACCGAAGCGGCCGGGCCCGGGCGTGGGCGGGGTGGCCGCCGAGGTCGGCGACGACGTCGGGGCGCTGCTGGAGGTGGTCACGGGACTTCCAGGGGTCGACTCGGGGTACGTCCATCTTGCTGCACTACTCAGTTCACGATAGTGGACCCAGTCATGTGCGTAAACCCGTTATACGACTGTCCCCCTACGACGGCTCCCGCACCATGAAGACGTCGACCGAATCCTCGGACTCCACGCTGAACCCGTGGCGCTCGTACAGCCGCCGGGCCGCGCTGCCCTGGAGGACGTTCAGGCGGACGAGTGCGCCGTCGGCGTCGGTCCGGGCGAGCACACCGCGCAGGACGGCCGAGCCGAGGCCGTGGCCCTGGAGCTCCGGGGCGATGAAGAAGTGCTCCAGCCAGTGGCCGTCCTCGGCCGGGCGCAGGGCGACGCAGCCCGCGAAACGGTCCCCGGCCTCGATGATCGACAGGTGTCGCGCGACGAAGGCGTCCCGGAACCGCTGCCGTACCCGGTGCTCGTCGAACCGGCCCAGCCGCTCCAGGTCGGGGCGCATGACCACGGCCCGCAGTTCGGCTATGACCTCGACGTCGGCCGGTGTCGCGGGACGCAGGGTCCAGTGCGTGAGACGCGTGTTCGTTTCCACGGCCGGAGTATCCCGCGAGCGGGGACCAGGAGGATCAGAACGCAAAACGCAGAATTCAGGTCTCGGGTCTCGGGTCTCGGGTCTCGGGTCTCAGGACTCAGGGCTCGTTTCGAGGGCCTCCGCCAGCACCTCCGCCAGATGTCTCCCCCGCACACCAGCCAACTGCTCCAGCTGCGTACGGCAGGAGAACCCGTCGGCCAGCACCACCGCGTCCCGCGGAGCCTGCCGTACCGACGGCAGCAGCTGTTCCTCCGCGCAGGCCCGGGACACCTCGAAGTGCCCTTTCTCGAAGCCGAAGTTGCCGGCGAGTCCGCAGCAGCCGCCGCTCAGGTCGCCGGCGAGTCCCGCGGCCTCGCGCAGCCGGCGGTCGGCCGTGTCGCCCAGGACCGCGTGCTGGTGGCAGTGGGTCTGGCCGACGACCGGGCGGTTCAGGGCCGGTGGCCGCCAGTCGGGGGCGAGCCGTTCCAGGGCCTCCGCGAAGGTCAGGACCCGGGAGGCGAGGCGGGCGGCGCGCGGGTCGTCGTGCAGCAGTTCCGGCAGGTCGGAGCGGAGGGCGGCGGCGCAGCTCGGTTCCAGGACGACGACCGGGGCCCGGGTCTCCAGCACCGGGGTCATCAGGTCGAGGGTGCGGCGCAACACCGCACGGGCACGGTCGAGTTGCCCGGTCGACACGTACGTCAGGCCGCAGCAGACCCGGCCCCGGCCCCGTAGGAGGGACACCGGGTCGAGGGCGACCGTCCTGCCGTCGCCCACCGGCGCCTTCTCCAGGTGCACGGTGGGCGGCAGCGCCACCCGCAGCCCCGCCGCCTCCAGCACCCGTACGGCCGCCTGCCCCACGGAGGGGGAGAGATGCTCGGTGAAGGTGTCCGGCCACAGGACGACGAGGTCACCGGTGTCGCGCGCGTTCCGTCCAGGGGCGTTCCGCCCGAGGGCGTTTCGCCCGTCCCACCACCGGCTGAACGTCTCCGTCGCCACCTTCGGGATCCGCCGCTCGGGCGTGATCCCGCCGAGCCGCTTGGCGAGGGCCGCCAACGGCCGTACCGAGGCAAGGGCGTTGACCACCGCGGCCGCCCGCACCCGGTCCACCCGGCGCAGCCATTCCGGCAGCCGGCCCATGCTGTGGTGGGACGCCGGGCGCCGCCGCCCCGCGTAGTGGTGGTGCAGGAACTCCGCCTTGTACGTGGCCATGTCGACCCCGACCGGGCAGTCGGACCGGCAGCCCTTGCAGGACAGGCACAGGTCCAGCGCGTCGCGGACCTCCGTGGACCGCCAGCCGTCGGTGACCACTTCACCGGCCAGCATCTCGTGCAGCAGCCGGGCACGCCCGCGCGTGGAGTGCGCCTCCTCGCCGGTGGCCCGGAAGGACGGGCACATGACGGCGGCCCCGGACGACCCTGTCGTACGGCATTTCGCGACCCCGACGCAGCGGCGTACGGCGGCGGAGAAGTCACCGCCGTCGGCCGGGTAGCCGAAGGCCACGTCGACCGGCTCGCGGGGCAGGACGGAGAAGCGGAGGTTGGTGTCGAGGGGGGCCGGGCGGACCAGCATCCCCGGGTTGAGCAGGTCGTCCGGGTCCCACACCGCCTTCGCCCGCTCGAACAGGGCGACCATCTCGTCGCCGTACATCTTCGGCAGCAGTTCGGCCCGCGCCTGCCCGTCCCCGTGCTCGCCGGACAGGGACCCGCCGTGGGCCGCCACGAGCTCGGCGAGCTCCTCGGAGAAGCGGCGGAACCGCCCGATCCCCGCCCGTGTCAGCAGGTCGAAGTCGATGCGGACGTGGATGCAGCCGTCGCCGAAGTGTCCGTACGGGGTGCCGCGCAGCCCGTGTGCTCCCAGCAGCTCCCGGAAGTCCCGCAGGTACGCGCCCAGCCGCCGCGGCGGCACCGCGCAGTCCTCCCAGCCGGGCCAGGCCTCGGAGCCTCCCCCAGCCCTGGGGGGCTGGGAGGTGCCCCCAGGCATCCGGGTCGCCGTGCCGCTGGCATCCTCGCGGATGCGCCACAGGGCCCGCTGTCCGGCCGGGTCGGTCACCACGTGCGCGTCGAGGACGTCGGCCGCGCGCACGATCTCCTCCGCAAGCGCGCGTGCCTCGCTCCCGGACGAGCCGCCCGTCTCCACGAACAGCCAGGCGCCGCCCCGCGGCAGCGCGGCCGCCGAGGGCACCAGGTCGGCCGCCATGCCCTCCACCGTCAGGGGGCGGTGCACCAGCAGCCCGGCGGCGGCCTCGGCGGCCGCGCCCTCGTCCGCGTACCCGAGGACCGCGAGGGCACGCGCGGGCGGCGCCTCGACCAGCCGGACCACGGCCTCGGTGAGCACGCCGAGGGTGCCCTCGCTGCCGCAGAAGGACCGGGCGACGTCGGCCCGGTGCTCCGGCAGGAGGGCGTCCAGGGCGTACCCGGAGATCCGCCGGGGCAGCTCGGGGAAGCCGGTCCGCAGGCGGGCCAGGTCGCCGTCGACCAGCTCCCGCAGCCCCGCCGGCGCCCCGGCCCAGCCCTGCCCGAGCCGCAGCCGCTGCCCGCGCGCGGTGACGACGTCGAGCTCGCTCACGCTGTCCGCGGTGGTCCCCCATGCCACGGAGTGCGAGCCGCAGGAGTTGTTCCCGATCATCCCGCCGAGCGTGCACCGGCTGTGGGTGGAGGGGTCGGGCCCGAACCGCAGCCCGTGCGGCGCGACCGCGTCCTGGAGCCGGTCGAGCACGAGGCCGGGCTGCACGACGGCGGTACGCGCCCCGGGGTCGAGTGCCAGGACCCGGTTCATGTGCCGGGTGAAGTCGAGCACGACGCCGGTTCCGGTGGCCTGCCCGGCGATGGAGGTACCGCCGCCGCGGGGCACGACGGGGACGCCATGGGTACGGCAGACCTCCAGCACGGCGGCCACGTCGTCGGCGTCCCGGGGGGCGACGACCCCGAGGGGGACGCGCCGGTAGTTGGACGCGTCCATGGTGGTCAGGGCCCGGGAGGTGACGTCGAAACCGACCTCGCCCCGGACGGCCTTCCGCAGATCGGCCTCAAGATCCGTCATGACTCCAGCAAACCAGTCCGGTCAACACCGACGCGTCTCACCGGACGGACTACGTTTCGACCAGGTTTCCCCAGCGGCTACGCTCCCCTCGTGGCTGAGATCCAGATTCCCGCTGACATCAAGCCCGCCGACGGTCGATTCGGCGCGGGCCCCTCCAAGGTGCGGACGGAAGCGCTGGACGCGCTGGCCGCAACCGGTACCTCCCTGCTCGGCACCTCCCACCGCCAGGCGCCCGTCAAGAACCTGGTCGGACAGGTCCGCGAGGGCATCAGTGAGCTGTTCTCGCTCCCCGAGGGCTATGAGGTCGTCCTCGGCAACGGCGGCTCCACCGCGTTCTGGGACGTCGCGACGCACGGCCTGATCGAGAACAAGTCGCAGCACCTGACGTTCGGCGAGTTCTCGTCGAAGTTCGCGAAGGCGTCCAAGCTGGCCCCCTGGCTGGCCGAGCCCACCGTCATCTCCTCCGAGCCCGGCACGCACCCGGAGCCGCAGGCCGAGGCGGGCGTCGACGTGTACGCGTACACGCACAACGAGACGTCCACCGGTGTGGCCGCTCCCATCAAGCGGGTGACCGGTGCCGACGAGGGCGCCCTGGTCCTCGTGGACGCGACGAGTGGCGCCGGCGGTCTCCCGGTCGACATCGCCGAGACGGATGTCTACTACTTCGCCCCGCAGAAGTCCTTCGCCTCCGACGGCGGCCTGTGGATCGGCGTGTTCTCCCCGGCCGCGATCGAGCGCGCCGAGCGGATCCACGCGTCCGGCCGGCACGTCCCGGAGTTCTTCTCGCTGCCGACGGCGATCGACAACTCCCGCAAGAACCAGACGTACAACACCCCGGCCCTCGCCACCCTCTTCCTGCTGAACCAGCAGCTGGAGTGGATCAACGGCCAGGGCGGCCTCGCCTGGTCGACGGCCCGCACGAAGGACTCCTCGACCCGCCTCTACACCTGGGCGGAGGAGTCCAAGCACGCCACCCCGTTCGTCACCGACCCGGCCAAGCGCTCCCAGGTCATCGGCACGATCGACTTCTCGGACGAGATCGACGCCGCGGCCGTGGCCAAGGTGCTGCGCGCCAACGGTGTCGTCGACACCGAGCCCTACCGCAAGCTCGGCCGCAACCAGCTGCGCGTGGCGATGTTCCCGGCGATCGACCCGGCGGACGTCGAGGCGCTGACGAAGTGCGTGGACTACGTCATCGAGAAGCTGTAACACCCGCTTCCGCTACGACGACGAGGGGCGCCCGGCAAACACCGGGCGCCCCTTCTCGCGCTTCCGCCTCCAGGTCGACGGTGAGGGCGCCCGGCGATGGTGCCGGGCGCCCTCTTCGGTTCGGGTCGGTCAGCCGCGGAAGCCGAGCAGCGCGTGCAGCTCGTCGGCGCCGGGTGCCGTGGTGGCCGGCGCGGAGGTGCCGGTCAGGGCTGACGCCGTGGCCGGCTGGGCCGCCGCCGGCTTCGGGTCGGGGAGCTTCTTGCAGACCGCGTCGGCGGTGCCGTGGCCGCGGGGGACCGTGCCGTCGGTCAGGTACTTGGCGAGGTACTTGTCCAGGCAGGCGTTGCCGCTCAGCGAGATGCCGTGGTTGCCGCCGCCCTGCTCGACGACCAGGCTGGAGTGCTTGAGCAGCCGGTGGACGGTGACTCCGCCCTGGTACGGGGTGGCCGCGTCGTTCGTCGCCTGGAACAGGAGCACCGGCGGGAGCTTGGAGTTGGCGACGTTCACGGGCTTCAGCGTCTTCGTGGGCCAGAACGCGCACGGCGCGTTGTACCAGGCGTTGCTCCAGGCCATGAAGGGGGCCTTCTTGTACACGGCCCAGTTGTCCTTCTGCCACTGCTTCCAGTCGCGAGGCCAGGAGGCGTCACGGCACTGCACGGCGGTGTAGACGCTGTAGCCGTTGTCACCGGAGGCGTCGATCGCGGCGAGGTTCTCGTACGCCTCGACCAGCGGGGCCGCGTTCTTGTCGTTCACGTACGCGGCGAACGCCTTGGCCAGGTCGGGCCAGTAGCCGTTGTAGTAGCCGCCCGGGATGAAGGTGTCCTCCAGCTCGGCCGCGCCCACCTTGCCGCCGGCCGGCGTCTTCGCCAACTGGGCCTGCATCGCGTACCACTTGGCCTCGATCTTGGCCGGGTTCGTGCCGAGCTTGTACGTGGAGTCGTACTTGGCGATCCACGCCATCAGCGCCTTCTGGCGGCCGTCGAAGGCGTAGTCCTGCGAGATGTTGGCGTCGTACCAGACCCCGTCGGGGTCGACGATCGAGTCCAGCACCAGTCGGCGCACGTGGCCCGGGAACAGCTTGGCGTAGACCTGGCCCAGGTAGGTGCCGTACGAGTAGCCGAAGTAGTTGATCTTCTTCGCGCCGAGGGACTTACGGATCGAGTCCATGTCCTTCACGGCGTTGATCGTGTTGATGTACGGCAGCACGTCCGCGTACTTGCGGCCGCAGGCTGCGGCGAAGGACTTGGCGCGCTCCAGGTTGGCCTTCTCGATCACGGACGTGCTCGGGACGCTCGCGGGGCGGACCGGGTTGAAATAGCCCGGCTTGCAGTCGAGGGCCGGCGTGCTCTTGCCGACGCCACGCGGGTCGAAGCCGATGACGTCGTACTGGGCCGCGACCGCCTTGGGCAGGCTTGAGGCGACGAACCCGGCGAGGGTCAGCCCGCTGCCGCCGGGGCCGCCCGGGTTGACCAGGAGCGGGCCCTGGTACTTCTTCGCGGTGTGCGGCACCCGGGACAGGGCCAGGGTTATCTGGCGCCCCTTCGGGTGGGCGTAGTCCAGCGGCACCTTCACCGACCCGCACTGCAGCGTCGGGTAGTTCTCGGTGCCGCACTTCTTCCAGCTGACCTTCGCCGCCGCCAGGGCGGGGGCCGTGGTGAGGGGCGTACCGGCCTCGGCCGGGACAGCCGTGACGGCCCCCGCCAGGACAACGGCCGCACCGCACAGCACAACAGCGCTTCTTCTCATAAGAGCGCATCCTGTCGAAGGAACAGTCGCATGAGAAACATCTGAGCGAAAGATTTGAATCTCCCGTGATCCCGAGGTACTTGAGCGCAGTGGTGTGACAGGCGCGCTCGGGAGCGCTGAACCGGGGGCGAACAACTTCCAGTGGTCGAGGGCGCCCGGTACCCACCGAGCGCCCCCGTCATCCTGCCCTCACGCAGCCGTACAGCTCACCGCCGGGACACCGCCGCCCCCAGGCGCTCCCCCGAACCCGAAGCTCGCCGAACCGCCCACCGGGACCGTCCCGTTGTGGGAGGCGTTCGTCGCGGTCACGGTGGAGCCGGTCTGGGTGTACGAGGCGTTCCACATGGAGGTGACCTTCTGGGAGCCCGGCCAGGTCCAGGTGACCTTCCAGGAGGAGAGGGCCGTGGACCCCGAATTGGTCACCTTCACCTCGGCGTTGAAGCCGCCGCCCCAGTCGCTGCTGACCGTGTAGGCGGCGGTGCAGGCGGCCGTGGTGCCGCCGGGGTCGCCGCTCGACGGGAAGCCCGGCGCCTTGACGCTCGCGAGGTACCCGTCCTTCACGGTGTCCACGCTCTGCCAGTCGTCCTTCAGGATCCCGCCCGTGTCACCGGAGTTGGGGTTCCAGGACCAGAAGGTCCAGTGGAAGGAGTCGGCGCCGTACGTCGAGGTCGGGCGCAGATAACTCACCAGTGCCGCCAGCCACTTCTGGTCCACGGCCGACTGGAGCGTGGTGCCGAACTCGCCCACCCACACCGGCGCGATGTTCTGCTTGAAGATGTAGCCCCAGTACTTGTCCCAGATCCCCGGCATGTTGGCCGGGAACGACGGGTCGCTGAACCAGCTCTGCTGGGCCACGCTGGTCGCGTAGTCGTGGGCGGAGTACACGACCCGGTTCGCGACGTTCAGCTGCACCGGGTACTGGGCGACGCCCATCAGGTTGCCGCCCCACCAGCCCGAGACACCGTTGAAGGTCTGCACGCCCTCGACGAAGATCAGCAGCTCGGGATTCACGGACAGCACCGCGTTCCCGGCCCGCTGGGCGGCCAGCCGCCAGTCCGTGGCGGTGTCCCCGCAGCCCCAGCAGGCGGGATCGTGGGGTTCGTTGTGCAGATCGATGCCTACGACGGTGTCCTGGCCCTTGTAACGCGTCGCCAGCGCCTTGAGGTTGGCGATCCACGTCGACTCCGGGACCGCGGCCGTGTACCAGAGCGCCGACTGGCCACCGGAGTCCGGGCGGTGCCGGTCGAGGATGACCTTGAGGCCGTCCTGACCGGCGTACGACACGAGCCGGTCCAGGACACCGAGGGAGTCCTTCCCCTGGAGGTCGGCGTTCTTGCCGCTGGAGAAGTCGATGCTGTTGGGGACCGTCCCCGCCTTGAAGATGTCGTCGCTGAACGGGATGCGGATCGTGTTGTAGCCCAGCGACTTCATCTGGTCGATCATGGATTTGTAGTCGCGGGACCAGAGGCCGTGGACGACGTGGTTGCTGGTCTCGAAGCCGAACCAGTTGATCCCGGCGATCCGGACCGGCTGCCCGGAGGCGTCCAGGATCTGGCGGCCGCTGGTGTGCCAGTAACCGGCGCCGGCCGCCTCGGCGGCGTCGGCCGTCTGAAGACCAGCGGTCCCCAGCGGCAACAGGAGAGCCGCCGCCACCGCACACAGCGCTCTTCTCAAGCTGCGGAACATGTTCGCTGCTTCCTCTCGGGAGGTGCGGGCCCGGAACAGAGTGGGAGCGCTCCCACCGCCCTGCACCTCCCATGGAAGACAGGTCGCATGAACACGTCAAGACGCTGGACGTCACTTGTGCGGGTGAGGTCACGGGCGCAGCTTCCGGAACCTCCGTCGGGGGCTCAGGAGCGCCGGAACAGCCGCCGGAGTCCGAAGAGGGCGGCGACGGCTCCCAGGGCCAGGGCACCGATCTTGATGGTGCCGCTGGAGGTCCCGCCGCCGTCGCTTCCGGAGGCCGAGGAACTTCCGCTCCCCGAGGGCGACTTGGACCCGCCGTCACCGGGCGCGTCCTGCGCCTCCACCTCGCTGTCGGCGCCCTCCATGCCCAGCAGGATCTTGGTCCCGTCCGGGGAGTAGGAGACGGACTCCCCCTGGCCGAGGGGCACGCTGATCCTCCCCCGCTTCTTGATGTCGCCGCCGTTCCAGTCGTACCAGATACCGCCGAAGTACCCACGTACGACGAGCTGCCGGCCGTCCGGCGAGAAGGCGGCGTCGGTGGCCCACAGGTCGACGGCCTTGACGGGCTTGAAGACGTTCGTCCCGGAGGGGGAGAGGGTGGTCGGCCCCTCGTAGAGATGCCCGCCGTCCTCCTGCTTGTCGATGATGTAGACGCGCCCGGTCCTGGGATGGACGACCATCGACTCGGCGTCGCGCGAGCCGTCGGTGTACTTCACGACGTACTGGGTGGCCTTGACGGACTGATCCTTCAGGACCTTCGGCTCGGGCAGCTTGTAGATCCACACATAGGGCCAGGTGACCCCGTCGTTGTCGCCGATGTCCCCGACCCAGATCTGGTTGTCGGGCCCGATCGCGATGGCCTCGACGTCCCGGGGGGTGCCCACGCCGGTCAGGGTGATCCTGGCGACGGTCTTGCCGGTGGCGCTGTCGACGGCGTACAGGTACGCGCCGGTGTCCTGGTCGTTGTGGGTCCAGTAGATGCCCGGGTGCTGCCGCGAGGCGGCGAGTCCGCTGGACTCCGTGATCCGGGGGTCGCTGATGGTGAAGCCCTGATCCCCCTTCCCGTCCCCGTCGGCAGCGGAGGCGGGCTCGGCGGCGGGCAGCGCGAAGGCACCCACGAGCAGGATCCCGGCGAGCAGGGCAAAGGGTCGGCGCATGCCCCAAGCGTGCCATCCCGGCGCGCGGGTGCAGGGGGCGACCCGGAGGCCGCCGGGCGACCGGGTGGCCCGGGGCCGGGAAGCTGGAAGGCCAGGGCCAAGGACGCCCCGGCAGCGCGGAGGTGAGCCTGGCTCGGACCGTCGGCGCGCGGTAGGCGTGGTCGGACTCACATGCCACCCGTCGCGCGGATGATCCATCATGAGCGGATGCTCAGATTCATGCCGGTCGGCGACTCGATGACGATCGGGAGCGCGGGCGAGCACACCTGGCGGTACCGGATGTGGCAGCACCTGCGCGACACCTACGGCGGGCCCTTCGACCTCGTGGGCCCGCGCGAGACGCTGTACGACAAGGCGGCGGACGCCCCGACGTCGTACGCGTACGCCGATCCCGACTTCCCCAGGGCCCACCTGGCCGGCTGGGGCGAGGGCTGGCTGCACATGGCCCCGCTGATCGGTGCGGCGGTGCGCGGGCACCGGGCGGACGTGCTCCTGGTGTCGCTGGGCCTGATCGACCTGGGTTTCTACACGAACGCCGAACAGACCGCGGAGAACGTCCGCGCCTTCGTCGCCGAGGCCCGCCGGGCGAACCCCCGCATCCGGATGGCCGTCCTTCCGGTGATCCCCAACGTCCGGGCGGAGTCGGACGCGCCCTTCGCGAGGGAGGTCACCCGCTTCAACGAGCTTCTGGCCAAGGCGATCGCGGACCTGGACGAACCGCGCTCCCCCCTGCTGCCGGCGTCGCCTCCGTCGTCGTACGACATCAACCACGACACCTACGACGGCACCCATCCGAACGCGAGCGGCGAGCACAGGATCGCGGCGGCCTTCGCGGAGGCGATGCACCAGGCGTGGGACCTCGGCGGGCCCTACAAGGACGCCTGAAAGGGGCGGGGCACGGGAATCGGCCCGCGCCCCGCCCCAACCCCGCCCCAACCCCGCCCCCACGGCGGTCACTTCGGGTCGGCGTTGAACTTCGCGGTCGACCAGCGGTAGCCGAGCGCCGCGAGGCCGAGGCACCAGGCGACCGCGATCCAGCCGTTGTTGCCGATCTCGGTGCCGAGGAGCAGTCCGCGCAGGGTCTCGATGGCCGGGGTGAAGGGCTGGTACTCGGCGATCGGCTGGAACCAGCCCGGCATCGCGTCGACCGGCACGAAGGCGCTGGAGATGAGCGGCAGGAAGATCAGCGGCATGGCGTTGTTGCTTGCGGCCTCGGCGTTGGGGCTGATCAGGCCCATGCCGACCGCGATCCAGGTGAGCGCCGTGGCGAAGAGCACGAGCAGTCCGAAGGCCGCGAGCCACTCCAGGGCGGTGGCGTCGGTGGAGCGGAAGCCGATGGCCACGCCGACGGCGCCGACCAGGACCACGCTGACGACCGACTGGAGCACGCTGCCGACGACGTGCCCGACGAGCACCGAGCCGCGATGGATCGCCATGGTCCGGAAGCGGGCGATGATGCCCTCGGTCATGTCGTTGGAGACGGAGACCGCGGTGCCGATCGTGGTGGAGCCGATGGTCATCAGCAGCAGGCCCGGGACGAGATACGCGATGTAGTCGGAGCGGTCGCCGCCGCCGATGCCCGCGCTCATGGTGTCGCCGAAGATGTAGACGAAGAGCAGCAACAGCATGATCGGCGTGAGGAGCAGGTTCAGGGTGAGCGAGGGGTAGCGCCGGGCGTGCAGGAGGTTGCGGCGCAGCATCGTGGACGAGTCGCGCACAGCGAGGGAGAGGGTGCTCATCGGACGGTCTCCTTGGTCTGGTCGGTGACGTCGGCGCTGCCGCCGGTCAGGGCGAAGAACACGTCGTCGAGGTCGGGGGTGTGCACGGTCAGCTCGTCGGCCTCGATGCCGGCCGCGTCGAGCTGGTCGAGGAGGGCGCGCAGCTCGGACTGGCTGCCGCCGTTGGGGAGTTGCAGGGTGAGCGACTCGTCGTCCCGGGTGACCTCGCGCAGGGCGCGGGCGGCGCTCCGGTAGGCGTCCGGGTCGGTGAAGCGGAGCCGGACGTGTCCGCCGGGGACCAGGCGCTTGAGCTGTTCGGCGCTGCCCTCGGCGGCGATCGTGCCGTTGTGCAGGACGGCTATGCGGTCGGCGAGTTCGTCGGCCTCCTCCAGGTACTGCGTGGTGAGGAAGACGGTGACGCCGTCGGCGACCAGTTCCCTGATGATCTGCCACATGGTGTGCCGGGAGCGGGGGTCGAGGCCGGTCGTGGGTTCGTCGAGGAAGATGATCCGGGGGTCGCCGACCAGGGTCATGGCGATGTCGAGGCGGCGCTTCATGCCGCCGGAGTAGGTGGAGGCGGGCTTCTTCGCGGCCTCGGTGAGGTCGAACCGCTCCAGCAGTTCGGCGGTGACCCGCCGTCCCTCGTTCTTGGAGAGGTGGTGCAGGTCGGCCATGAGGAGCATGTTCTCCTCACCGGTGATCAGTCCGTCGACGGCGGAGAACTGGCCGGTGACGCCGATCGAGGCCCGTACCGCCTGGGCCTCGGCGGCGAGGTCGTGGCCGCCGACCTGTGCCTGTCCGCCGTCGGCGGTGACGAGGGTGGAGAGGATCTTGACGGCCGTGGTCTTGCCGGCGCCGTTCGGCCCGAGGAGGGCGAAGATCGTGCCGGTCGGCACCTGGAGGTCGATGCCGTCGAGGACGGTCTTGTCCCCGTAGGACTTGCGCAGTCCGTTCGCCGCGATGGCCAGGACGGTCATGGTGGGTGCTCCTTGTGAAGGCCTGCGGGTCAGAGGCTGCGGGCGGTGATGTCGCCGTGGGTGGTGGTGGCGCGGATGGTCAGGGTGGCGTCGGAACCCTCGGTGTTCTTGAGGGAGTTGTGGACGCGGCCATAGGAGGTGCCGGCGTCCAGGGCGGCGGAGGCGGCGGTGGCGAGGGTGATGTCGCCCTTCTGTGTGGTGAGCACGAGGGTGCCGGTGAGGGCCTCGGCGATGGTGATGTCGCCGCGCTGGGTGCTGATCTCGGCGGGTCCGGTGAGGCGTCCGACGGTGATGTCGCTGTCGGTGGCGGTGAGGCGGATGCTCGCGGCCTCGTCGATCTTGACGGGGCCGTGGGCGCCTTCGAGGACGAGGTCCCCGAGGCGTCCGACGGCCCGGAACTCGGTGGCGGCCGCTGTGGCCTCGACATGTGAGCCGGTGGGGAGCTGGACGGTGATCTCGACGGATCCGGAGGGCCCGAAGTACTGGTTCTTGGCGGCCGGGGCGGTGATCCGCAGGACTCCGTCGTCGCCGTGGGTGATGTCGATCTGCTCGGCGGCCTTGGTGTCGCGGTTCCTGGCGGGGTCGGCGGGCCGGATCTCGACGGTGGTGTCGGCGCGGTCGGCGGCGATGACCTGGACGCGGCCGGCGGGGAGGTCGATGACGGTGGTGACGGGGGCGGGGGTGTCGAACTTCTGCATCAGGTGCTC
>NZ_KB911600.1 GCF_000383615.1 Streptomyces canus 299MFChir4.1
CATCTAAGCGGGAAGCCTGCTTCGAGATGAGGACTCCCACCCCCTTGAGGGGTTAAGGCTCCCAGTAGACGACTGGGTTGATAGGCCGGATCTGGAAGCCCAGTAATGGGTGGAGGTGACCGGTACTAATAGGCCGAGGGCTTGTCCTCAGTTGCTCGCGTCCACTGTGTTAGTTCTGAGGCAACGACTGTGTCTTTTTCCGGTCGAACTTCATAGTGTTTCGGTGGTCATAGCGTGAGGGAAACGCCCGGTTACATTCCGAACCCGGAAGCTAAGCCTTACAGCGCCGATGGTACTGCAGGGGGGACCCTGTGGGAGAGTAGGACACCGCCGAACAATTCTTCAAAGGGTTGGATCCTGAACTTCGGTTCGGGGTCCAACCCTTTTTTGTTGGGCGTCACTTGAAGTTCACGTTGCGCAACCACCATCCCCAGCATGGGTACTGCTGCAATGCTCAGGGCCGCCGGCGTCGGAGTCGGTGACGAGGTCGTCGTACCGGCCTTCGGGAACGTCGAGGTCGCCGAGGCGGTGACACTCGCGGGTGCGCTCCCGGTGTTCGCGGACATACATCCGGTCAGCTACTGCCTGGACGCGTCCGCTGTCGAAGCGGCCGTGACTCCGCGGACGGCGGCCGTCGTTGTCGTGCACCGATTCGGAAGGCCGGCCGACATGACGCGCCTGCTCGAGGTCGGGCGGCGGCACGGGCTGCTGGTACTGCAGGAAGGCGAGTCCGAGGCACCGTACGACGAGACCGCTCAGCGGCGGGAGCGGGCCTGCTATCTCGATGGGAAGCTGCGCGGTGTGCGCACGCCCGACGGTGGGGACGGGCACACCTACCAGCAGTACGTCGTGCGGGTTCCCGGCAACGGGCGGCCCGACCGGGACGCGTTCGCCCGGGCCCTGCGGAGCAAGGGAGTTGAGTGCAGGGTGCCGGTGAAGACGCCCGTGCACCGGCTTCCCGAGTTCCGGCGTTGTGTGTCGCTGCCGGAGACCGAACTGGCCGCCGACGAGACGCTTGCGTTGCCGGTCGATGCCTCGCTGACCAAGCGGGACATGCAGCGAGTGGTGGCCGCGTGCAATGCCCTCGGCGGACTGCTTCAGCCTGCTTTCTGAGCGAGTTGGGAGCACGGGTCTGCTCGGGGTATGATCTATTCCGTTGCCGCGAGGGAAACCTCGGAAAGCAACAGGCCCCCTTAGCTCAGTCGGCAGAGCGTCTCCATGGTAAGGAGAAGGTCAACGGTTCGATTCCGTTAGGGGGCTCCAGCCAAAAGGCCCTGCCCATTCGGGCGGGGCCTTTTTCGTGTTCTCTCTCAGTCCGTGTGCAGGCCCGGGACGCGCATTGCCAGGATCGCCATGTCGTCGGACGGGGCGTCGGAGGCGAAGCGTTCGACCGCGCGCATGATGCGGGCCGCTACAGCGCCGGCCGTCAGGCCCGTACAGGTGGTGAGGACGTCGGCGAGACCGTCGTCGCCCAGCATGCGGGTGCCTTCCCGGCGTTCTGTGACGCCGTCCGTGACACAGAGCAGGACGTCGCCCGGGTCGAGGGTGACCGTCTGCTCGTAGAGCTCCAGGTCCTCCATCACGCCGAGGAGCGGCTGGGGTTCGGCGGCCGGCTCCACGGTGCCGTCCTGGCGCAGGCGGAGGGGGAGCGGGTGGCCGGCGCAGACGACCTTCAGGCGGGCGCTGCCGTCCTCCTGCGGCCACAACTCGCCGTAGAGCAGGGTCAGGAAGCGGCTGCGGGCGCCCTCGTCGAGGATCGCGGAGTTGAGGCGCTCCAGGACCGCCGGGCCGCTCAGGCCCTCCCTGGCCAGGAGACGCAGGGCGTGCCGCGCGAGGCCCGTCACCGCCGCCGCGTTCGGGCCCGTGCCGCAGACGTCGCCGATGGCGAAGCCGTACGCGCCGTCACTGATGGGGAAGAGGTCGTAGAAGTCGCCGCCGACCTCGTTGCCCTCGCCGGCCGCGCGGTAGATGACCTCGACCTCGACGCCGTCGATCTGAGGCAGCTCGGGCGGCAGGAGGCTGCGCTGGAGGGACTGGCTGATGGCCGTGCGCTCGGAGTAGAGGCGGGCGTTGTCGAGGGCGAGGGCGGCCCGGCGGGACAGGTCCTCGGCCAGTTCCAGGATCTCCTGGCGGAAGTGTTCGTCGGCGGGCTTGCCGAGGGTCAGCATGCCGATGACGCGGTTGCGGGCGACCAGGGGGAGGACGACGGTCTCGCCGCCCACCGCGGAGGCCGTGGCGAGCGTGGGGCCGATCCCGGAGGCGAGCTGGTGGGTCTGGCCGCCGGTGAGTCCGAGGCTGCGCATGGAGCTGCGCAGGGCCGCCTGGTGGGCCGCCTCGCCGGGGGCCGACCAGACGCGGGCGCCGGGGGTGGGGACCGGGTCAGGGGGCTGGATCTTCGACAGCAACGACTTGATGCCGTCGATGAGTTCCTCGTCCTCGTGCAGGACGTACGACAGATAGGGATCCGACGCCTGGTCGGCGATCGTGTACACGGCACACCAGGTGGCCAGGGTGGGGACGGTCATCTGGGCCATGAGGGCCAGCGTCTGGTCGCGGTCCAGGGTGCCGGCCAGGAGGTCCGAGGCTTCGACGAGGAAGCTCAGGGAGCCGCGGCGCAGGCGTTCGAGTTCGCCCAGGCGGGCCGACTCGACGGCCAACGCGATGCGGTCGGCGGCGAACTGGAGCCGCAGGGCCTCTTCGTTCGAGTATCTGCCGGGACCCTCCGCGGCCACGCCCAGGGAGCCCGTGAGGCGTCCCTCGACCTTCAGCGGGACCGTGACGACCGAGCGCATGCCCGTGCCGCTCAGGAGCGGTACGGCACCCGGTACGGCCGACAGGTCGTCATGGACGGCCGGCATGCGGGCGGAGCCGTAGCGCCCTGGGCCCGCTTCGACCGGCACGCGCGCGAAGCGCTGACGTGCGGAGGGCAGGCCGGTGGAGGCGCGGACCTCCAGCTCCGTCTCGTCGTCGGTCGCGAGGAGCAGGAAGGCGGAGTCACCGTCGAGCATGTCGCGCGCGCGTTCGACGGTGCGTTGGAGCAGCCCGTCGAGGTCGTCCGGGGCCGGGGAGCCGATGAACACCTCGAAGGGGTCGGTGCTCTGGCCGTCGGCGGAGGTGGTCGTGTCGGAGGAGGGGACGCGCAACGGCGTCTGGAGTACGGCCCGTTCGTGGTCGCGGACCAGGAGGCAGACGGTGGAGGGCTCGCCGCCGGTGTCGCGGACGCGCAGGTGGGAGGCGTAGACCGAGGTGACGCGGCCGTTGGCGGCCCTTATGCCGTAGCTGCCCTCCCAGCGTGAGAGCTGGAGTGCCTCGGCGATGCCGGTGCCGGTGCCCGGGGTGTGCGGCCAGGCCGCGAGGTCGGTCAGGGGCTTGCCGAGGACCTGGTCGGCGCCGTAGCCGAAGAGTTCCTCGGCGTCCTCGTTCCACGAGGTGATGGCGCCCGTACGGTCGATCTGGACGACGGCGACGCGGACCCGGCCGTCGGCCAGCGGGAGGAGGTCCGCGGGCAGCGACGGGCCGGCGGTGCGGGTGCCCACCGGGCGCTCGGGCAGGTCGAGTTGGAACCAGACCTGCTTGTGGGCGGGGGTGTACTCGACGCCCCACCGGCCGGCGAGCGCGGCGCAGAGCTGGAGGCCGCGGCCGCCCTCGCGGTCGAGGTTGCCCATGTTGACGGCCTGGCCCTGGAGGGGGATCTCACGTTCGGGGTAGTGGTCGGCCACCTCGATCCGTACACCGTCGTCACTGCGCAGGCACAGAACGTCGGCGGACGTGCCCGCGTGGACCACGGCATTGGTGACGAGTTCGCTGGTGAGGACCACCGCGTCGTCGACGATGTCGGCGAAGCCCCAGCCCTGGAGGGTGTCGCGGACGAAGGACCGGGCGGTCGCCACCGATCGTCCGACGGGCTCGAAGCTGGCTGCCGCGCGCGCGGTGATCACGGAACTCCTCGACCGGTTGTCGACGTGCAGGGCTGCCTGGCCGACCGGCTCGTGCCGCTGCTGCGGCAGACCGCCCGTCGGCCGGGGATCCGGGTTCTGTCCCCCGGGGATCAGTCCGGTGGTCATGTGTGCGGCCGCCCTCCGATGCCCGCTCGTGCTCGTGCCACCGCCCAGGCCGGACGGACCGGCTCGGCTGGACAGCCGCATGCAAGGTTACTTACCTTCGACGGCCATGCGGATGCCGGTCTGCAGTGTTTCCGTCCGGACGGTGTGCGGACGATGTGCGAAGCTGCCGAACTGTTATGGCCGGGTTCAACCGGGGTGAAACACTGGGCAAGCTCTTGAAGAAGGTTCGGGCAGGCCGAGTGGCTTGCTCGTACGGCGGGCAGCAGCCCGTGGTGCGGGTTCGCACGCCTGGTTGAAATATCGCTGTAGTAAGCAGAAGCGCGCGGCAGCAACCGGTGTGCCGCGCGGTACCACCCGAGCACAGCAGTAACGGTCGACCCCTGCGGGAGGGACACAGTGGAGTCTGGCGCAGCGACGCGGGGCACTAGGACGCGCGCGAAGAGCGGACAGTCCCCGAGCGGCCAGCGCAAACCGCGCGGTGGGACCACCGCGGTGGACACGGCTGCCCTGGACCGGCTGATGTCCGCGCTGGTCTCGATGCGTGACGGGAACTTCCGCAAGCGGCTCACGGTGTCCGGCGACGGCGTGATGTCGGAGATCGCGGCCGTTTTCAACGAGGTGGCCGACCGCAATCTGCATCTGACGGGTGAGCTGTCACGGGTGCGGCGCATGGTGGGCCGTGAGGGCAAGCTCACAGAACGGCTGGAAACAGGCGCCTGCGAGGGCTCCTGGGCATCCGCCATCGATGCCTCCAACGCGCTCGTGGACGATCTCGTGCGGCCCGTCTCCGAGGTCGGCCGGGTGCTGTCCGCGGTCGCGGAGGGCGATCTGTCGCCCCGTATGGAGCTCAGGACCCAGGCTCCGGACGGGACGGGGCATCCGCTGCGCGGGGAGTTCCTGAAGGTCGGGCGGACTGTAAACAACCTTGTCGATCAGCTGTCCACCTTCACCGACGAGGTCACGCGCGTGGCCAGCGAGGTCGGCACCGAGGGCAAGCTCGGCGGGCAGGCACGCGTGCGTGGCATGTCGGGTTCGTGGAAGGACCTGACCGAGTCCGTCAACACGATGGCGTACCGGCTGACGGCCCAGGTGCGGGACATCGCGCTGGTGACCACGGCCGTCGCCAAGGGTGACCTGTCCCGGAAGGTCACCGTCCACGTGGCCGGCGAGATGCTGGAGCTGAAGAACACCGTCAACACGATGGTGGACCAGCTCTCCTCGTTCTCCTCCGAGGTGACCCGCGTCGCGCGCGAAGTGGGTGTCGAGGGCGAGCTCGGCGGTCAGGCGCAGGTGCCGGGTGTGGCCGGGGTATGGAAGGACCTCACCGATTCGGTGAACCTCATGGCCGGCAATCTGACGGCCCAGGTGCGCGGGATCGCCCAGGTGACGACGGCGGTCGCCAGTGGTGACCTGTCGCAGAAGGTGACTGTCTCCGCACGCGGCGAGGTCGCGCAGCTCGCCGACACGATCAACCAGATGACCGAGACGCTGCGGATCTTCGCGGACGAGGTCACGCGCGTGGCCAACGAGGTCGGTGCCGAGGGGCAGCTCGGCGGGCAGGCGAACGTGCCGGGTGCGGCGGGGACGTGGAAGGACCTCACCGATTCGGTGAACACGGTCTTCCGGAACCTCACCACCCAGGTGCGCGACATCGCAGCCGTGACGACGGCGGTGGCCAACGGTGACCTGTCGCAGAAGGTCACCGTGGACGTGGCCGGCGAGATGCTGGAGCTGAAGAACACCGTCAACGGGATGGTGGACCAGCTGTCGGCGTTCGGTGCCGAGGTCACGCGTGTGGCGCGCGAGATCGGTGTGGAGGGTGAGCTGGGCGGCCAGGCGCAGGTGCCCGGGGCCGCCGGTACGTGGAAGGACCTGACCGACTCCGTCAACACCGCGTTCAGGAACCTCACCGGACAGGTGAGGAACATCGCCCAGGTGACGACGGCGGTGGCCAACGGCGATCTGTCGCAGAAGGTCACCGTGGACGTCTCCGGCGAGATGCTCCAGCTGAAGAACACCGTGAACACGATGGTGGACCAGCTCTCGGCCTTCGCCGACCAGGTGACGCGGATGGCCCGGGACGTGGGCACCGAGGGCCGCCTCGGCGGTCAGGCCGTCGTGCCCGGTGTCTCCGGGACCTGGAAGGAGCTCACCGACTCCGTCAACTTCATGGGTGGCAACCTCACCTCTCAGGTGCGGCAGATCGCCCAGGTGACGACGGCGGTGGCCCGGGGTGACCTGTCGCAGAAGATCGACGTGGACGCGCGCGGCGAGATCCTGGAGCTGAAGAACACCATCAACACGATGGTCGACCAGCTGTCCGCCTTCGCGGACCAGGTGACCCGGGTGGCCCGCGAGGTGGGCACCGAGGGCCGCCTCGGCGGTCAGGCGCAGGTGCCCGGCGTCGCCGGGGTGTGGCGGGACCTGACCGACTCCGTGAACGGAATGGCAGGAAACCTTACTGCCCAGGTGCGCAACATCGCCCAGGTGGCCACCGCGGTGGCCCGGGGTGACCTGTCACAGAAGATCGACGTGGACGCGCGCGGCGAGATCCTGGAGCTGAAGAACACCCTCAACACGATGGTCGACCAGCTCTCCAGCTTCGCCGACCAGGTGACGCGGGTGGCCCGTGAGGTGGGCACCGAGGGCATCCTGGGCGGTCAGGCCGAGGTGCAGGGTGTCTCCGGCACCTGGAAGGACCTCACGCAGTCCGTGAACTTCATGGCGAACAACCTGACGATCCAGGTGCGCAACATCGCCGAGGTCACCACGGCGGTCGCCAAGGGTGATCTCTCCAAGAAGATCACCGTCGACGCGAAGGGCGAGATCCTGGAGCTCGTCACCACGGTCAACACGATGGTCGACCAGCTCTCGTCCTTCGCCGAGCAGGTGACCCGGGTGGCCCGTGAGGTGGGCACCGAGGGGCAGCTGGGCGGTCAGGCGCGGGTTCCGGGTGTCACGGGCATCTGGAAGGACCTCAGCGACAACGTGAACCTGATGGCCAACAACCTGACCATGCAGGTGCGCAACATCTCCCAGGTCGCGAACGCGGTCGCCAACGGCGACCTCACGCGGACGGTGACGATCGAGGCGCGCGGTGAGGTCGCGCAGCTCGCCGACACCTTCAACACCATGGTGAAGACGCTGAGTTCGTTCGCAGACCAGGTCACCAAGGTGGCCCGTGAGGTGGGCACGGACGGCATCCTGGGCGGCCAGGCGCGGGTGCCCGGCGTGGCCGGCACCTGGAAGGACCTCACCGAGTCCGTGAACCAGATGGCGTCCAACCTGACCGGTCAGGTGCGGAACATCGCCATGGTGACCACGGCCATCGCCAAGGGCGACCTGACCAAGAAGATCGACATCGACGCGCGCGGCGAGATCCTGGAGCTGAAGACAACCATCAACACGATGGTCGACCAGCTGTCGTCCTTCGCCGAGGAGGTCACCCGGGTCGCCCGCGAGGTGGGTACCGAAGGACAGCTCGGCGGCCAGGCACGCGTGCGTGACGTCGACGGCACCTGGCGGGACCTGACCGAGTCCGTGAACGAAATGGCAGGAAACCTTACTCGGCAGGTCCGCGCCATCGCGCGCGTGGCGACCGCGGTGACCCGGGGCGACCTGAACCTGAAGATCGACGTGGACGCGTCCGGTGAGATCCAGGAGCTCCAGGACTACATCAACAAGATGATCGCCAACCTGCGCGACACCACGATCGCCAACAAGGAGCAGGACTGGCTCAAGGGCAACCTGGCCCGTATCTCGGCGCTCATGCAGGGCCGCCGGGACCTGGAGGACGTGGCCTCGCTGATCATGAGCGAGCTGACACCGGTGGTGACCGCGCAGCACGGCGCGTTCTTCGTCGCGATGCCGCTCCTGGACGGCAAGGACATGAGCGCCGAGGCGGAGGAGCAGTACGAGCTGCGGATGCTCGGGTCGTACGGCTACTCGATGGGCTCCATGCCGACGTCGTTCCGGCCGGGGGAGGCGCTGATCGGGACGGCGGCCGAGGAGAAGCGCACGATCCTGGTGGAGAACGCGCCCAGTGGCTATCTGAAGATCTCCTCCGGTCTCGGAGAGGCGCCGCCCGCGCAAGTGATCGTCCTCCCGGTGCTGTTCGAGGGCAAGGTGCTCGGTGTCATCGAGCTCGCGTCCTTCACACCCTTCACGCAGATCCAGAAGGATTTCCTCAACCAGATCGCCGAGATGATCGCGACCAGCGTCAACACCATCTCCGTCAACACCAAGACGGAGGTGCTGCTGAAGCAGTCGCAGGAGCTGACCGAGCAACTGCGGGAGCGGTCGGCCGAGTTGGAGAACCGGCAGAAGGCCCTCCAGGCGTCCAACGCCGAGCTGGAGGAGAAGGCCGAGCTGCTGGCCCAGCAGAACCGCGACATCGAGGTCAAGAACACCGAGATCGAGGAGGCGCGGCAGGTCCTGGAGGAACGCGCCGAGCAGCTCGCCGTGTCGATGCGCTACAAGAGCGAGTTCCTGGCCAACATGTCGCACGAGCTGCGGACGCCGCTGAACTCGCTGCTGATCCTCGCCAAGCTGCTCGCCGACAACGCGGACTCCAACCTCACCCCCAAGCAGGTCGAGTTCGCCGAGACCATCCATGGCGCGGGGTCCGACCTGCTCCAGCTGATCAACGACATCCTCGACCTGTCGAAGGTCGAGGCGGGCAAGATGGACGTCTCACCGACGCGTATCGCGCTCGTGCAGCTCGTGGACTACGTGGAGGCCACCTTCCGTCCGCTGACCGCGGAGAAGGGCCTGGACCTGTCCGTACGGGTCTCGCCCGAGCTGCCCGCCACCCTGCACACCGATGAACAGCGTTTGCTCCAGGTGCTGCGGAACCTGCTGTCCAACGCGGTGAAGTTCACCGACTCCGGGGCCGTCGAGCTGGTCATCCGGCCCGCCGGGCGGGATGTGCCGGTGGCGATCCGGGAGCAGTTGCTGGAGGCCGGTTCGCTGCGTGACCCGGGTGCCGACCTGATCGCGTTCTCGGTGACCGACACCGGTATCGGCATCGCGGCCAGCAAGATGCGGGTGATCTTCGAGGCCTTCAAGCAGGCCGACGGCACGACCAGCCGCAAGTACGGCGGCACGGGCCTCGGTCTGTCGATCTCGCGGGAGATCGCACAACTGCTCGGCGGCGAGATCCACGCGCAGAGCGAGCCGGGACGCGGATCGACGTTCACGCTGTATTTGCCGCTGCACCCCAGCGAACTGCCGCCGCAGGGATATCAGCAGTCCATGCCCGCCCTGGAGGCCGGCGACCTGGTGGCGTCCACGTCGGAAAACGGGAGGGCCGGGGTCGAGGTCGAGACGCCGGCCGAGGTGAGGTCGTACCAGGAGACGCAGAACGGGGCCGCGGCGCTCTTCAGGCGCCGTCGCAGGACCGCACCGTCCCTCGAACAGCGGATCGGGCAGCCGGACCAGTGGTCGGCGGTGGAGCACCAGTCCGCGCCGCAGCCGCGCCGGGGCATCCGGTTCGGCGGGGAGAAGGTGCTGATCGTCGACGACGACATCCGCAACGTCTTCGCGCTCACCAGCGTCCTCGAACAGCACGGACTCTCGGTCCTCTACGCGGAGAACGGCCGTGAGGGCATCGAGGTGCTGGAGCAGCACGAGGACGTGGCGGTCGTCCTGATGGACATCATGATGCCCGAGATGGACGGGTACGCGACGACCAACGCGATCCGCAGGATGCCGCAGTTCGCCGGGCTCCCGATCATCGCGCTGACCGCCAAGGCGATGAAGGGCGACCGGGAGAAGGCGATCGAGTCGGGCGCCTCCGACTACGTGACCAAGCCGGTCGATCCCGATCATCTGCTGTCGGTGATGGAACAGTGGATGCGGGGGGAGTGATGGGAATCGGTGGAGTTCACGCGGAGTTGCTGACTGAGTGTGCCCGACGCCGTGTAGAAGTACGGGATTCGGGGAACCTTCTGGTCTCCCGCTACGTTTCTGCTACGTGCACAGTGACATCACGGTGACAGGGTGTGGCGACAGACAGGGTGCGGCTACGATGACCGGCACAAGGACGGGCGGCGAAAGGGAGTCGTCCCCAGGGGCGGCACCCGGTGCACATCCGGGGCGAGGAGGGCGGGCCATGGTGCAGAAGGCCAAGATCCTCCTGGTCGATGACCGGCCGGAGAATCTGCTGGCGCTGGAGGCCATCCTCTCCGCGCTCGATCAGACACTGGTGCGGGCATCGTCCGGGGAGGAAGCGCTCAAGGCGCTGCTCACGGACGACTTCGCGGTGATTCTGCTGGACGTCCAGATGCCTGGCATGGACGGTTTCGAGACCGCTGCGCACATCAAACGGCGGGAGCGGACCCGGGACATCCCGATCATCTTCCTCACCGCCATCAACCACGGGCCGCATCACACCTTCCGGGGGTACGCGGCGGGTGCGGTGGACTACATCTCCAAGCCGTTCGACCCGTGGGTGCTGCGCGCGAAGGTCTCGGTGTTCGTCGAGCTCTACATGAAGAACTGCCAGCTGCGGGAGCAGGCGGCGCTGCTGCGGCTCCAGTTGGAGGGCGGCGGCGCAGGCAAGGCGGCGATCGGGGACGCGAAGGAGCCGGCGGGTCTGCTCGCCGAGCTGTCCGCGCGGCTCGCCGCGGTCGAGGAGCAGGCCGAGGCGCTCTCCAAGCAGTTGGACGACGAGTCCGCGGACGCGGCCGCGGTGGCCACGGCCGCCCATCTCGAACGCAAACTCACGGGGTTGCGGCGGGCGCTGGACGCCCTGGAGCCGGGCACCGGGAGTTCCCCGTCGGTCCCCTCGCAGAACTGACGCTCGCCGAGGGAGCCCTTGAGCCCGCGTCAGTTCGGCACCCCACCAGAAGCGACACGAACGGGTGAAGCAGCGGGCACACGTGTCCGCGGTCGTCTCCACCGGTAACCTCACACTCATGGCCTCACGTCCCTCCGCAGCCAAGAAGCAGCCCGCCAAGAAGGCTGCCGCTCCCGCGAAGGGGCCGGCGAGGAAGGCGCCTGCGAAGAAAGCACCGGCGAAGAAGGCGCCCGCCAGGAAGGCCGCGGCGAAAAAGGCCGCGCCGCCGAGGCCGGCGCCCAGCCCGACCGGAGGTGTTCTCCGGCTCATCCGCGCCCTCTGGCTCGGCGTCGCCCATGCGGTGGGCGCGGTGTTCCGGGGGATAGGGCAGGGTGCGAAGAACCTCGACCCCGCGCACCGGAAGGACGGCGTGGCACTCCTGCTGCTCGGCCTCGGCCTGATCGTGGCCGCCGGTACCTGGTCGAACCTGCGCGGGCCCGTCGGCGACCTCGTCGAGATCATCGTGACCGGCGCCTTCGGCCGGCTCGACCTGCTCGTGCCGATACTGCTCGGGGTCATCGCCGTACGGTTCATCCGCCACCCCGAGCAGCCCGAGGCCAACGGCCGGATCGTGATCGGCCTGTCGGCGCTCGTCATCGGCGTCCTCGGTCAGGTCCACATCGCCTGCGGCGCACCGGCCCGCAGCGACGGCATGCAGGCGATAAGGGACGCCGGCGGCCTCATCGGCTGGGGAGCGGCGACCCCGCTGACGTACACCATGGGCGAGGTCCTCGCCGTACCGCTGCTCGTGCTGCTGACGGTCTTCGGGCTGCTCGTCGTCACGGCCACGCCGGTCAACGCCATTCCGCGACGGCTGCGGGAGCTCGGTGTGCGGCTCGGGATCCTCCCAGACCCGGCGGAGGACGAGTTCGGCGAGGACGACGAGCGCTACGACGAGCAGTGGCGCGAGGCGCTGCCCGCGCGCGGACGCAAGCGAGGTCCCGCGCCCGAGTCGTACGACCCCGACGGAGCGGAGCAGGAGGCCCTCTCGCAGCGCCGCGGGCGCCCCCGGCGCTCCGCTGTGCCGCAGCCCGCGATGGACCGGCGGATGGACGCCGTGGACATCGCCGCGGCCGCCGCCGCCGATCTGGACGGCGTCGTCATGCACGGCCTGCCGCCCTCGCCGCTGGTCGCCGACCTCACCCAGGGCGTCAGCGTGGGCGACCGGGTGGAGACGACCCCGGTACCCACTCCGGTCCCGGCCGCGCGGCCCAAGCAGGAGGCGCGTCCGAAGCAGGAGAAGCTCAAGGTCGAGGTCGCCGACCTCACCAAGCCCGCTCCCGAGGCTCCGAGCGAGCTGCCCCCGCGCGCGGAGCAGCTCCAGCTGTCAGGCGACGTCACCTACGCGCTGCCCTCCCTCGACCTCCTGGAGCGCGGTGGCCCGGGCAAGGCGCGCAGTGCGGCCAACGACGCCATAGTCGCCTCGCTGACGACCGTCTTCACGGAGTTCAAGGTCGACGCCGCCGTCACCGGCTTCACGCGCGGACCGACGGTCACGCGCTACGAGGTCGAGCTCGGGCCCGCCGTGAAGGTCGAGCGGATCACCGCGCTGGCCAAGAACATCGCGTACGCCGTCGCCAGTCCGGACGTGCGGATCATCAGCCCGATCCCCGGCAAGTCCGCGGTCGGCATCGAGATCCCCAACACCGACCGGGAGATGGTCAACCTCGGTGACGTGCTGCGGCTCGCGGCGGCCGCCGAGGACGATCACCCCATGCTGGTCGCGCTGGGCAAGGACGTCGAGGGCGGCTATGTGATGGCCAACCTGGCGAAGATGCCGCACGTGCTCGTCGCCGGAGCCACCGGTTCCGGTAAGTCGTCGTGCATTAACTGCTTGATCACTTCCATCATGGTCCGCGCGACCCCCGAGGACGTGCGCATGGTCCTCGTGGACCCCAAGCGCGTGGAGCTGACGGCCTATGAGGGCATCCCGCACCTGATCACGCCGATCATCACCAACCCGAAGCGGGCCGCCGAGGCGCTCCAGTGGGTCGTACGGGAGATGGACCTCCGCTACGACGACCTGGCGGCCTACGGCTTCCGGCACATCGACGACTTCAATGAGGCCATCAGGAACGGCAAGGTCAAACTGCCCGAGGGCAGCGAGCGCGAGCTCCAGCCGTACCCGTATCTGCTGGTGATCGTCGACGAGCTCGCCGACCTGATGATGGTCGCCCCGCGGGACGTCGAGGACGCGATCGTGCGGATCACGCAGCTCGCGCGCGCGGCCGGCATCCACCTGGTGCTCGCCACCCAGCGGCCGTCGGTGGACGTCGTCACCGGTCTGATCAAGGCGAACGTGCCCTCGCGGCTCGCCTTCGCCACGTCCTCGCTCGCCGACTCCCGGGTCATCCTCGACCAGCCGGGTGCCGAGAAGCTGATCGGCAAGGGCGACGGGCTGTTCCTGCCGATGGGTGCCAACAAGCCCACCCGTATGCAGGGTGCCTTCGTGACCGAGGAAGAGGTCGCGGCGATCGTCCAGCACTGCAAGGACCAGATGGCGCCGGTCTTCCGGGACGACGTCGTCGTGGGCACCAAGCAGAAGAAGGAGATCGACGAGGAGATCGGCGACGACCTCGACCTGCTGTGCCAGGCGGCCGAGCTGGTCGTCTCCACGCAGTTCGGCTCGACCTCCATGCTCCAGCGCAAGCTGCGGGTCGGGTTCGCGAAGGCGGGCCGGCTGATGGACCTGATGGAGTCCCGGGGCATCGTCGGACCCAGCGAGGGCTCCAAGGCTCGTGATGTTCTTGTGAAGGCTGACGAACTCGACGGCGTGCTCGCGGTGATCCGCGGGGAGGCTTAGAGGGAGCCCGACGCGGGTGCGGCCACCGATGTTCGATCGTGACTCACCCGTAAGGGATCATTGAGCAACCGTTTCCCTTCGGCGTACGTCAAGTTGAGGGAAGCGAAAAGCTTGCTGCCCCACCATCGGCGTGTTCGGCCATTCCGATGGCGTACAAAGTCCCACCGCCCGGTTGCCCCACCCTTTCGCACCCCCCCTAGACTGAACCTCCAGCACAGGTGGCTAAACGCTCGAAAGGCGCCCCCGTGTCCATCGGCAACTCCCCTGAAGACGAGCGTCCGTTCGAAGACGACCCGCAGGAAGCCCACCTCTCCGTCGGCCACGCCCTGAAACAGGCGCGGATCGCGGCCGGGCTGACCGTCGACGACGTCAGCAACGCCACCAGGGTTCGCATCGCCATCGTGCACGCCATCGAGGCGGACGACTTCGCCCCCTGCGGTGGCGATGTGTACGCCCGGGGCCACATCCGGACCCTGGCCAAGGCCGTCCATCTGGACCCGGCCCCCCTTCTGGACCAGTACGCCGCCGATCACGGCGGCGGGCGTCCGGCCCCGACCCCGGCCGCCCCGCTGTTCGAGGCGGAACGCATCCGTCCCGAGCGGCGCGGACCGAACTGGACCGCGGCCATGGTCGCCGCGATCGTCGCCGTGGTCGGCTTCGTCGGGTTCACCGCCTTCAAGGGCGGCGACGACGGCGGGACGACACAGGTGGCCGACGGCACCACGCCCGCCACCAGCAAGTCCCCGACGCCCAAGTCCGACAAGACCCCCAAGGACACGAAGCCCACGCCGTCCGACAGCGCCATCGCGGCAGCGCCCCAGGACAAGGTGACCGTGCAGGTCAGCGCCGCCGACGGCAAGAGCTGGATCCTCGCCAAGGACCACAACGGCCGGACCCTCTTCGACGGACTGCTCAAGCAGGGCGACTCCAAGACCTTCCAGGACAGCGACAAGATCAACCTCGTCCTCGGTGACGCCGGAGCCATCCAGCTGTACGTGAACGGCAAGAAGATCGACGACGACTGGCAGCCCGGCGCCGTGGAGCGCCTGACGTACACGAAGGGCGACCCTCAGGTCGGCTAGGCAGCTGTTGGGTTTCTCGCTCCGAAGGGGTTGGCCGGCATCGGCCAACCCCTTCGACGTGGGGTGTCAGTGGGACGAAGTAGTCTTGAGCCCATGCCTGAACGCCGTACCGTCGCACTGGTCACTCTTGGCTGCGCCCGCAACGAGGTGGACTCGGAGGAGCTCGCAGGCCGTTTGGAGGCGGACGGCTGGGATCTCGTGGAGGACGCCGCGGACGCGGATGTCGCCGTCGTCAACACCTGTGGCTTCGTCGAGGCCGCCAAGAAGGACTCCGTCGACGCCCTCCTGGAGGCCAACGACCTCAAGGGGCACGGCAGAACCCAGGCCGTCGTGGCGGTGGGCTGCATGGCCGAGCGGTACGGCAAGGACCTCGCCGAGGCGCTGCCGGAAGCGGACGGGGTGCTCGGCTTCGACGACTACGCCGACATCTCCGACCGGCTCCAGACCATCCTCAGCGGTGGCATCCACGCCGCCCACACCCCGCGCGACCGGCGCAAGCTGCTGCCGATCAGCCCGGCCGAACGGCAGGACTCGGCGGCGTCCGTCGCGCTGCCCGGACACGGCCCGGCCGCCGAGGCCCCCGAGGCGGCGCCCGCAGACCTTCCGGAGGGGCTCGCTCCGGCCTCCGGCCCCCGTGCGCCCCTGCGCCGCCGTCTGGATGGCTCCCCGGTCGCCTCGGTCAAGCTCGCCTCCGGCTGCGACCGGCGCTGCTCCTTCTGCGCCATCCCGTCCTTCCGCGGCTCCTTCATCTCCCGCCGCCCCTCGGACGTCCTCAACGAGACGCGCTGGCTGGCCGAGCAGGGCGTCAAGGAGATCATGCTGGTCTCCGAGAACAACACCTCGTACGGCAAGGACCTCGGCGACATCCGCCTCCTGGAGTCCCTGCTGCCCGAACTCGCCGAGGTGGACGGCCTCGAGCGGGTGCGCGTCAGCTACCTGCAGCCCGCCGAGATGCGGCCCGGCCTGATCGACGTGCTCACCTCCACGCCCAAGGTCGTGCCCTACTTCGACCTGTCCTTCCAGCACTCCGCCCCCGGCGTGCTGCGCGCGATGCGCCGCTTCGGTGACACCGACCGCTTCCTGGAGCTCCTCGACACCATCCGGGGCAAGGCCCCCGAGGCCGGCGTGCGCTCCAACTTCATCGTGGGCTTCCCCGGCGAGACCGAGGCCGACCTCGCCGAGCTGGAGCGGTTCCTGAACGGCGCGCGACTGGACGCCATCGGTGTCTTCGGGTACTCCGACGAGGAGGGCACCGAAGCGGCGACGTACGAGAACAAGCTGGACGAGGACGTCGTCGCGGAGCGGCTGGCCCACATCTCCCGGCTCGCCGAGGAACTCGTCTCGCAGCGCGCCGAGGAGCGCGTCGGCGAGACCGTGCACGTGCTGGTCGAGTCCGTCGACGAGGAGGGCGTGTATGGCCGCGGCGCGCACCAGGCCCCCGAGACCGACGGCCAGGTGCTGCTCACGAGCGGCGAAGGTCTGAGTGTCGGTCGTATGGTCGAGGCGAAGGTGGTCGGTACGGAAGGTGTCGACCTGGTGGCCGAGCCGCTCGACGGCTCGCTCGCGTGTAGTGAGGAGGCGGGCAGATGACCGGAGTACCGGCGTCCGCTGCGGGTGGCCCCTCCGCCGCGAAGGGCGGACCGGCGGGCGCGGTCTCGGGCGCCGCGTCCGGCGTGGCACCGAGCGCTCCCTCGGACGCGGTCTCCGGTACGGCCGCAGCGATGCACGCCAGTGCCGTCCCCGCGGTGGGTGTCGTTTCCGAAGCGGCGTCGGAGGTCGGCGGCGACTCCGGTGCGAAGCCCGCGCGTGGGGGGAAGATCGCGGCCGCGGCCGTCAACCAGGCCAGCGTCTGGAACATCGCCAATCTGCTGACCATGCTCCGGCTGCTCCTCGTGCCCGGTTTCGTCGCGCTGATGCTGGCCGACGGTGGGCACGACCCCGCGTGGCGCTCGTTCGCCTGGGCGGCCTTCGCCATCGCCATGATCACCGACCTGTTCGACGGGCACCTGGCGCGCACCTACAACCTCGTCACGGACTTCGGGAAGATCGCCGACCCCATCGCCGACAAGGCGATCATGGGAGCGGCGCTGATCTGTCTGTCCGGCCTCGGCGACCTGCCCTGGTGGGTGACGATCGTCATCCTCGGCAGGGAACTCGGGATCACCCTCCTGCGTTTCCTCGTCATCCGGTACGGCGTGATCCCGGCGAGCCGGGGCGGCAAGCTCAAGACCCTCAGCCAGGGCATCGCCGTAGGGATGTACATCCTGGCGCTGACGGGGTGGCTGGCCACCGCGAGGTTCTGGGTGATGGCTGTGGCGGTCGTCCTGACCGTCGTGACCGGGCTCGACTATGTGAGACAGGCCATTGTGCTGCGCAGGCAGGGAATCGCCGAGCGCCGAGCGGCGTTGGAGGAGTCGGAAGCGTGAATTCCTCGGCCGCCCAAGTGGTGCGACTACTCACCGTGAAGGGTTGGACGCTCGCGGTCGCCGAGTCGCTCACGGGCGGACTGGTTGCGGCGGAAATCACAGCGGTACCCGGCGCGTCCCAGGCGTTCCGGGGTTCGGTGACCGCCTACGCCACCGAACTGAAGCAGGAGCTGCTGGGGGTCGACGCCACCCTGCTGGACCAGCGAGGTGCGGTGGACCCGCAGGTCGCGGCCCAGATGGCGGCCGGAGTGCGCAAGGCGCTCGGCGCCGACTGGGGCATCGCGACCACCGGGGTCGCGGGCCCGGAACCGCAGGACGGCAAGCCCGTCGGAACGGTATTCGTGGCTGTCGACGGACCCTTCGAGGGCGCTTCCGAGGCAGTCAGTGGCGGGAAAGTGACCGCGCTGCGGTTGAACGGCGACCGTGCGGAAATTCGTATGGAGAGTGTACGGAGCGTACTCGCACTCCTCCTTGAGGAGCTTGCGAGCGAACAGACCGGGAATGAGCGGGCACAGGATACGGAACGGAACGGGGGGTTTTGATGTTTGCAGCCCTGAGTGAACACGACATCGCTCCCCGCACGGCCGCGGCGCAAGGCGGTACGGTGGGGCGTGAAGGATGCGGCTACGCGGTCCGAGGAGGGAGCCACCGATGATTCTGCTCCGTCGCCTGCTGGGTGACGTGCTGCGTCGGCAGCGCCAGCGCCAGGGCCGTACTCTGCGCGAGGTCTCCTCCTCCGCCCGAGTCTCACTCGGCTATCTCTCCGAGGTGGAGCGGGGGCAGAAGGAGGCTTCCTCCGAGCTGCTCTCCGCGATCTGCGACGCGTTGGACGTACGGATGTCCGAGCTCATGCGGGAAGTGAGCGACGAGCTCGCCCTCGCCGAGCTGGCCCAGTCTGCTGCGGCCACCCCCAGCGAGCCCGTACCGGCGCCCGTGCGCCCGATGCTGGGTTCCGTGTCGGTGAAGGGTGTGCCACCGGAACGAGTGACCATCAAGGCGCCGAGCGAAGCGGTGGACGTCGTAGCGGCGTGACGCTCGCGCTCGGTGTGCCGTGAATCGATGGCTCACCGCGAGGAAGTCTGCGAGGCCCCGGACGGGTTTCTCCAGCTGGTCTGGAGAGGCGCCGGTCGGGGTTTTCGTGCATCTTGGAGCGACGGCCGCGTCGGTGCGTCCGTGTGCCCTTGATGCGCCCTCCCCGCGGATCGGGCGGCCGTCTAGCGTCCGGGCTGGAGGTGGCTGCATGGCGGGGCCGACAGTACGCCGGGGGATGGCGCTCGGGCTCGGGGCGCTGTGGTGGTGTGCCGTGGCGCGACTGGTGCTGGCGCCGGACGCCGGGGTGCTCGAAGGGGCGGTCGCGGCGGGTGGGTGGGGGCTGAGCCTGCTGCCGGTGCACTGTGTGCCGAAGGCGCGGGCCGCGGGAGCCGTAGCCGCTGGGCGGTGGGCTCAGGCGTGGCGGGCGGGCAAGCCTGCCGGCGCGGGGCCGGCCGGGCAGCCCGCGGAGCCGGGAGCGGTTACCACGGCATCGCCACGCCGCCGTTCGGGCGGAGGATCTGGCCCGTCGTGAAGGACGAGGCGTCGGACGCCAGATAGAGCACGGCGTGGGCGATGTCCTCCGGTGCGCCCACGCGCTTGAGCGGTGACATGCGGGACATGAGCGCTTCGGTGTGGGCCTGGGCGTCTTCGTCGTGGCGGTCGGTCATGGGGGTGCGGATCCATCCGGGTGCGACGGCGTTGACCCGGATGCCGTACGGGCCGACCTCGGTGGCCAGGGTCTTCGTGAGTTGTACGACGGCCGCCTTGGCCGCGCCGTAGCAGAGCAGGCCGGCGCCGCCCGTGTCCACGGCGCCGGAGGCCATCGTGACGATGCTGCCCCTCGTCTGCCGGTCGAGCATCAGACGGGCCGCCTCCTGGCAGGCGTGAAGCACGCCCTTGAAGTTGACGTTCAGGACGCGGTCGAGGTCCTCGTCCCGCGTGTCCAGGACCGGGCTGCTGTGCATGATCCCGGCGACCGCGGCCAGCACGTCCAGGCGCTCGCAGGAGGTGACGGCCTGGTGGAGCTGTCCCCGGTCGGTGACGTCGAGGGGGTGGGTGCGGGCGGTGCCGCCGGCGTCTTTGATCAGCGTCGCGGTCTCGTGCAGTCCGGCCGCGTCGAGGTCGGCGCAGTGGACGGTGGCACCCGCCTCGGCGAGCAGGACGGCGGTCGCGCGGCCGATGCCGCTCGCGGCGCCGGTGACGAACGCGGTGCGTCCGGTGAGGTCGTACGCGCTGACGGCCATGGAGCGACGGTACGAGCATTTCTGACGGGTCGTCAATTAGTCGTACGGCGTGAGGTTCTGGAGTGTGTTCCACCCGGTCCACCCGGTGCCCTGCGGTGTGGGCTCGGGGTCGGGCCGATCTGGCAGGTCGGGCACCAGTACGTGGGGCGTTCGCGGGAGCCGTCGCCCTGGTCGGCGACCCGGAGAGAGGTGCGGCAGCGGAGGCAGGGGCGGGGGGCGCGGCCGTAGACGAACAGGTCCTGGCCGCGGCGGCCGGTCGTGCTGCGGACCGGGCGGTCGCGGTTGGCCTCCAGGAGCTTCTTGGCGAGTGCGGGAAGCTGTGCGGCGCGGTCCGCGGGGAGGGCGCCGACGGGGAGCCAGGGAGTGGCGCCGAGCAGGAAGCAGAGCTCGCTCTTGTAGACGTTGCCGATGCCGGCGAGATTGCGCTGGTCGAGGAGGGCCTCGCCGAGGGGGCGGGCCGGGTCCCGGAGGAGGTTGGCGAGGGCGCGCTCGGGGTCCCAGTCCGGGCCGAGGAGGTCGGGGCCGAGATGGCCGACGGCCTTGTGCTCGTCCGCGGTGCGGAGCAGTTCGAGGACGGGGAGGCGGTAGCCGACGGCTGTGCGGTCGGTGTTGGCCAGGATCGCGCGGATCTGGTGGGTGGGGCCGCCGGTCCAGCGCTGGTTCTCCGCGTACACCTTCCAGGAGCCGTCCATGCGGAGGTGGGAGTGGAGCGTCAGGCCGCCTTCGATGCGGGTGAGGAGGTGTTTGCCGCGAGGGGTGACGTCCAGGACCCTGCGGCCTGTGAGGTCGGCTGTGGCGTATTTCGGCACCCTCAGGTCGCTGCGGGTCAGCACCTTGTCCGTGAGGGCGGTGTGCAGGCGCTTCGCGGCTTGCCAGACGGTGTCTCCTTCGGGCATGGGTCAAGGGTGGCATGGGGGGAGGGCGGAGGGGTGCGGGTGGCTCCTGTGGTGCTTGATCGCCGTCGGCGGCTGCGGGAGCGCCGACGGCGGCTGTGTGGCGTGTGGGGTCAGGCGCGTAGGCGTAGGCCCCGTGGGGTGGCGATGAAGCCTGCTGTTTCCAGGAGGGTGCCCAAAGGGGAGGTCAGGGCTGAGGTGCCGTTGATGCGTTCCACTGTGACCGTGCCCAGGGAGCCGGCCTTGGCCGCTGCTGCGAGGGCTTCGGAGGCCGTGCGCAGGCGGGGGTCGTCGGTGGCGGTGGTGTCGGGGGCGGAGGGCCAGGCCAGGAGGGTCTTGCCGCCCCGCTCCATGTAGAGCGTGAGCTCGCCGTCCACGAGGACCACCAGGGAGCCCGCCTTGCGACCGGGCTTGTGGCCTGCCTCGGTCGGGGGGTCGGGCCAGGAGAGGGCGGCGCCGTAGGCGTTGGCGGGGTCGGCGGCCGCCAGGACCACGGCTCGGGAGGCGTCCGAGGCGTTCTGCCCGCGGTTGCCGAAGCCGGAACCGTACGCGGGAGTGCCTTGCCAGTGCTGGGGGGTGGGTTGGGGTGGGTAGTCGCGCGGTGAGATGTACTCGTCGCGGGAAGCGGGGGAGACGGGGGAGACGGAAGACCTGGGCCCCACGGATCCGGATGTGAAGTCCGGGCCGGTTTCCGGGCCGGGGGCGTCCGGGTTGTCGAAGGCCTTGGTCCAGTCCCAGTCCTCCGCTGCTGGATCGGCCTGTGCGGGGCCGTGGGACCCGTCGGGTGTCCAGGCGGGCTCCCAGCCGTCGGCAGCTGCGCTTTCGGGGACGGGCTCGCCGCGGTCGCGGGCGTTGGACACCGCGCGGAGGCGGTCGACCGCGCCGTCCATGGCGAACTGGGCGGCGCCGAGCCCCTCCACGACATAGCCGCGGCGGGCCTGGCCGCTGTCCTCGAAGGCGGAGAGGATGCGGTACGTCGCCGAGAATCCGCCCTCCACGCCCTCCGCCGACACGGCTCCCCGGGTGACCACTCCGTGCCGGTCGAGGAGGGTGCGGGCCAGGGCATGGGCGCGCACGGTCGGGTCGGCCTCGCGCGGCGGGAGCAGGGACCAGCGGCCGGCGACGGTCGGCGGACCGGTGCGGGAGGCGGTGCGGGCGGCCGCGGTGAGGGAGCCGTAGCGGCCGCGGGGGATCGTGCGTTTGGCGCGGTGGGCGGTGGCGCCTGCGGTGCGGCCGGAGCCCAGCAGGGAGCGCATCGGGGTGAGGGTGTCGTTGGTGAGCCGCCCGGACCAGGCCAGGTCCCATACGGCGTCGGCCAGTTGGGGGTCGGTGGCGTCGGGGTGGGTGGTGGCGCGGACCTGGTCGGCGATCTGGCGGAAGAACAGGCCGTAGCCGCCGTTGAGGGCGTCCAGGACGGACTGGTGGAGGGCCGTCAGCTCCAGGGGATGCGGCGGGGGCAGGAGGAGGGGCGCCGCGTCCGCCAGGTACAGGGAGACCCAGCCGTCCTTGCCCGGGAGCGCGCCCGCTCCGGCCCACACGATCTCCCCGGCGGCCGTGAGCTCGTCGAGCAGAGCCGGGGTGTAATTCGTGACGCGTGACGGCAGGACGAGCTTCTCCAGGGCGGAGGCGGGCACGGAGGCGCCCTGCAACTGCTCCACGGCACGTACCAGTCCGTCGATTCCGCGCAGGGAGTGTCCCTTGCCGATGTGCTGCCACTGCGGGAGGAACTGGGCGAGGGCCGGCGGTGGCACCGGTTCCAGTTCATGGCGCAGGGCTGCCAGGGAACGGCGGCGCAGGCGGCGGAGCACGGTCGCGTCGCACCACTCCTGGCCGATGCCCGCCGGATGGAACTCACCCTGTACGACCCGTCCGCTCGCGGCCAGCCGCTGCAAGGCACCCTCGGTGACCGCCGTGCCCAGGCCGAAGCGGGCCGCGGCCGTCGCCGAGGTGAAGGGGCCATGGGTGCGGGCGTAGCGCGCGAGGAGGTCGCCGAGGGGGTCCTTGACCGGTTCGGTGAAGGCCTCCGGGACGCCGACCGGCAGCGCTGTGCCGAGGGCGTCGCGCAGGCGGCCGGCGTCCTCGATCGCCGCCCAGTGTTCGGCGCCGCCGACCCGGACCTTGATCGTGCGGCGGGCGCGGGCGAGGTCCTGCGCCCACTGCGGCTCGGCGCCGCGCTCGACCAGCTCGGCGTCCGTGAGCGGGCCGAGGACGCGGAGGACGTCCGCGACCCCCTCGGCGTCCTTGACCCGGCGGTCCTCGGTGAGCCACTGGAGCTCCCGCTCCAGCTCGGTCAGGACCTCGGCGTCGAGCAGCTCGCGCAGCTCCGCCTGGCCCAGCAGCTCGGCCAGCAGACGCGAGTCCAGTGAGAGGGCCGCCGCCCGGCGCTCGGCGAGGGGCGAGTCGCCCTCGTACAGGAACTGGGCGACGTAGCCGAAGAGGAGGGAGCGGGCGAAGGGGGAGGGCTCGGGGGTGGTGACCTCGACCAGTCGGACCCGGCGGGACTCCAGATCACCCATCAGCTCGACGAGGCCGGGCACGTCGAAGACGTCCTGGAGGCACTCGCGGACCGCTTCCAGGACGATCGGGAACGAACCGAACTCGCTCGCCACCTGGAGCAGTTGGGAGGCACGCTGGCGCTGCTGCCACAGGGGGGTGCGCTTGCCGGGGTTGCGGCGCGGCAGCAGGAGCGCCCGGGCGGCGCATTCGCGGAAGCGGGAGGCGAACAGGGCCGAGCCGCCGACCTGGTCGGTGACGACCTGGTCGACCTCGCCCTTGTCGAAGACGACGTCCGCCGCACCCACCGGAGCCTGTTCGGCGTCGTACTCGGTGCCGGCCCTGGTCGGTTCCCGGTCGAGGAGATCCAGGCTCATCAGGTCGGCGTCGGGCAGCCGTAGGACGATGCCGTCGTCGGCGTGCATGACCTGGGCGTCCATGCCGTAGCGCTCGGAGAGCTTGGCGCCGAGGGCCAGCGCCCAGGGGGCGTGGACCTGGGCGCCGAAGGGGGAGTGGACGACGACCCGCCAGTCGCCGAGCTCGTCCCGGAAGCGCTCCACGACGATCGTCCGGTCGTCGGGGACATGGCCGCAGGCCTCGCGCTGTTCGTCCAGGTAGGACAGGACATTGTCCGCCGCCCACGCGTCCAGGCCCGCGGTGAGCAGGCGCAGGCGGGCGTCCTCCTTGGACAGGGAGCCCACCTCGCGGAGGAACGCGCCCACCGCACGGCCCAGTTCGAGGGGGCGGCCCAGCTGGTCGCCCTTCCAGAACGGGAGCCTGCCGGGGACGCCGGGGGCGGGGGAGACCAGGACACGGTCGCGGGTGATGTCCTCGATGCGCCAGGAACTGGTGCCGAGCGTGAAGACGTCCCCGACGCGTGACTCGTAGACCATCTCCTCGTCGAGCTCGCCGACCCGCCCGCCGCCCTTCTTGGGGTCGGACCCGGCGAGGAAGACACCGAAGAGGCCGCGGTCGGGAATGGTGCCGCCGGAGGTGACGGCGAGACGCTGGGCGCCGGGGCGGCCGGTGATCGTGCCGGCGATGCGGTCCCAGACCACGCGCGGGCGCAGCTCGGCGAAGGCGTCGGAGGGATAGCGGCCCGCGAGCATGTCGAGGACCGCGGTGAAGGCGGACTCGGGGAGGGAGGCGAAGGGGGCCGCCCTACGGACCGTGGCCAGGAGGTCGTCGAGCTGCCAGGTGTCCATCGAGGTCATCGCGACGACCTGCTGGGCGAGGACGTCCAAGGGGTTCGCGGGGACCTTCAGGGACTCGATGGAACCGGTCCGCATGCGTTCCGTGACGACCGCTGCCTGGACCAGGTCGCCTCGGTACTTCGGGAAGACCACACCGGTGGAGACCGCGCCGACCTGGTGGCCCGCGCGGCCGACGCGCTGCAGGCCGGAGGCCACGGAAGGGGGCGACTCGACCTGGATCACCAGGTCCACCGCGCCCATGTCGATGCCGAGTTCGAGGCTGGACGTCGCCACCACAGCGGGGAGACGGCCTGCCTTGAGGTCCTCCTCGACCAGGGCGCGCTGCTCCTTGGAGACCGAGCCGTGGTGGGCCCTGGCGATGACCGGGGGCGCTCCCTGAGCCGCGCCTGAGCCGCCCATGAGTTCGGCCGGGGCGTGGTGTTCGTCCAGGGGCTCGCCGGTCGCCCGCTCGTAGGCGATCTCGTTGAGACGGTTGCAGAGGCGTTCCGCGAGGCGGCGGGAGTTCGCGAAGACGATCGTGGAGCGGTGGGACTGGACGAGGTCGGCGATGCGCTCCTCCACGTGCGGCCAGATGGAGGGACGCTCCGCGCCTTCGTTGCCCTCGGCGACCGGGGAGCCGCCGAGCTCGCCGAGGTCTTCCACCGGGACCACGACCGAGAGGTCGAACTCCTTGCCGGACTTCGGCTGAACGATCTCCACCCTGCGCTGGGGGGAGAGGTAGCGGGCGATCTCGTCGACCGGGCGGACCGTGGCGGACAGGCCGATGCGGCGGGCCGGCTTCGGGAGGAGTTCGTCCAGGCGCTCCAGGGAGAGGGCCAGGTGGGCGCCGCGCTTGGTGCCGGCCACGGCATGGACCTCGTCGAGGATCACTGTCTCGATGCCGGTGAGCGCGTCCCGGGTCGCCGACGTCAGCATCAGGAACAGGGATTCCGGGGTGGTGATCAGGATGTCCGGGGGGCGGGTGGACAGGGCCCGGCGCTCGGCCGGAGGGGTGTCGCCGGAGCGGATGCCCACCTTGACCTCGGGCTCGGGGAGGCCCAGGCGGACGGACTCCTGGCGGATGCCGGTGAGGGGACTGCGGAGGTTGCGCTCCACGTCGACGGCGAGGGCCTTGAGGGGGGAGACGTACAGGACTCGGCAGCGCTTCTTGGGGTCCGCGGGCGGGGGTGTGGAGGCCAGCTGGTCCAGAGCGGCGAGGAAGGCGGCCAGGGTCTTGCCGGAGCCGGTGGGGGCGACGACGAGTACGTCCGAGCCCTCCGCGATGGCCTGCCACGCGCCGGCCTGGGCGGTGGTGGGTGCGTCGAACGCACCTGTGAACCAGCCGCGGGTGGCGGGGGAGAAGCCGTTCAGGGCTCGGTGTGCTGGGCTGACCATGCGTCCATCCTGCACCCGGCCACTGACAATGCCTGCGGCGGTTGGGCGGGTGGGGGTGGTGCGTTTGGCTGCGGGTGCGTGGGGGCGGGTGTTTTTGCGCAGTTCCCCGCGCCCCTGATGCCTGCGGCGGCCTGTGCGGCCTCGGTGGGGGCGTGTGTAGCGCGTGCGGTGTGGTGGGTGGGTCGGGGACGGGGTGGGGGGTGTCCGTCCTCGGTCCGGCGGCTCGGCTGCTTTAGCTGTGCTCGGTGACGGACGCCGGCCGCTGCGGGCGGACACCCCCCACCCCGTCCCCTTGCCGCCGTACGCGGCTATCGGTCCACCGAGGCTGTTCAGCCCACCTCGCGGCCGTATGCGCGCAGGGTCTGCAGGGCCTCGATGGTTGCCGTGGGGCGGGCCTCCAGGGCGGTGGTGGGGGCCCACTGGCGTCGGCGGGACGGCCAGCCGCCGTCCTCCTGCTGTTCGGCCGCGAGGAAGTCCAGGGCACGGGACATCTCGTCGTCCGTGAACCATGCGCGCGCGAGGGAGGCCGGTGTCTTCGCGTAGTCGTGGGGGAAGTGGTGCTCGTCCGGGGTGTGGCCCGAGGGGTCCAGTGCGACCAGGCGGCGGTCGCGCACCAGGCGGCCCAGGCGGTCGGCGGTCGCCTGTGCGCGTGAGCGGTCGGGGGCGGAGTCCAGGAAGGTCAGGGCGGCCTGGATCTCGTCCGGGTGGGACACCTGGAGGGACTCCACCACCTGCCAGCAGAAGTCCGTGGCCCGGAACAGCCAGGCGTGCCACACCTCGTTGCGATGCAGCAGACCGACCACGGGGCCGGTGGTCAGCAGTTCGCTCGGCGGGGTGTCCACGACCGGCAGGAAGGGGGCCGTCGGATAGCCGCGCTGGGCGGGAGTGACCGCGGGGAGGGCGCCGTCCGGGGTGGACACCGAGGTGAGATAGCGGCACACCCGCTCCACGCGCTGTCCGCCGCAGCGTCCGACGGCGTCCAGCACGCGCAGGGCATGAGCGGTGTGCAGGGGCTGACTGACCGGACCGCGCAGATCGGGCTCCAGGGCGTGGCCGTAGCCGCCGTCCGCGTTGCGGTAGGCGTCCAGGGCCGTCTCCACCGGGTCGGGACCGCCGTTCAGGAAGTGGTACGCGAACAGACGCTGTTCCAGCACACGCGCGGTGAGCCAGACGAAGTGCTCGGCGCGGAAGAGCGGGGAGTGCGCCGGTGGCGTCTGGGGGAGTGGGGAGGCTCCTGTTTCGGGCATGCGTCAGACCGTAGGACGGAAAGCGGTCTCGGCAGGCGGTCCCGGCCGAGGCCACCCCCAGGGGCGGGATACTGGAGTCATGCGGTTGACGGTTTTCTGGCAGCGGATGGCGGAACACTTCGGTCCGGGGTACGCCGACACCTTCGCGCGCGATCATGTGATGACGGAGCTCGGTGGGCGCACGGTACACGAGGCGCTGGACGCCGGCTGGGACGCCAAGGACGTGTGGCGCGTGGTCTGCACCGTGATGAGCGTTCCGGGCGAGCGGCACTGAGACGGCGTGGACGTTCCGGGGAGAAGTGCCGATTCGGCGTGAACATCTCACGCAAGAGGCACTTACCGGTCACGAAGATCGCAGGACGGCAGCCATTGTCACTCGCGTGGGCGAGACTTGCTCCGTGGCACCCACTGACGAGTCCGGGCAGGCAGCCCAGCACGCATCTCCGCTCGGTACTGCGCCCCTCACCCGGCCCCCGGCCGAAGGCGCCGAGCCGAACGCCCGCATGCCGCGCTGGCTGCCGCGTGCCATGGTGCTGGCGCTCGCCCTCATCGCCGTGTTCCAGCTCGGCAGTTGGGCCTTCCATCAGCTGATAGGTCTGCTGACCAACATCCTCATCGCGTTCTTCCTGGCCCTGGCCATCGAACCCGCGGTGAGCAAGATGGCCGCGCGCGGCATGCGCAGGGGACTCGCCACCTTCCTCGTCTTCTTCGGCGTGCTGATCGTGACGGCGGGTTTCGTCACACTGCTCGGGTCGATGCTCGCGGGCCAGATCATCAAGATCGTCGAGGACTTCCCGAACTACCTCGACTCCGTCATCGCCTGGGTCAACGGGCATTTCCACACCGAACTCAAGCGGGTGGACGTCCAGGAGGGGCTGCTGCGCTCCGACTGGCTGCGCAACTACGTGCGGAACAGCGCCACCGGTGTCCTGGACGTCTCCGCCCAGGTTCTCGGTGGCCTCTTCCAGCTGCTGACGATCGTGCTGTTCTCGTTCTACTTCGCCGCGGACGGCCCGCGGCTGCGCCGCACGATCTGCTCCGTCCTGCCGCCCGCGCGCCAGGCAGAGGTGCTGCGCGCGTGGGAGATCGCCGTGGACAAGACCGGCGGCTACATCTACTCGCGCGGTCTGATGGCGCTCATCTCCGGAGTCGCGCACTTCATCCTGCTCCAGGCCCTGGACGTCCCGTACGCGCCCGTGCTCGCCGTGTGGGTCGGCCTGGTCTCGCAGTTCATCCCGACCATCGGCACCTATCTGGCGGGCGCCCTGCCCATGCTGGTCGCCTTCACGGTCGATCCCTGGTACGCGCTGTGGGTGCTGGTCTTCGTGGTGATCTACCAGCAGTTCGAGAACTACGTGCTCCAGCCCAAGCTGACCTCGAAGACCGTCGACATCCACCCCGCGGTCGCCTTCGGCTCGGTCATCGCGGGCACCGCCCTCCTCGGCGCGGTCGGTGCTCTGATCGCCATTCCCGCGGTCGCCACGCTGCAGGCGTTCCTGGGGGCCTATGTGAAGCGGTACGCCGTCACCGACGACCCGCGTGTGCACGGGCACCGCAAGCGGGGCGAGGGGCCCTCGCCGGTCATACGCGCGCGTGCGCTGTGGGAGCGGCGGCGGCCGGGCGCGCGGGACTCCGGCGATGGCGACAGCTCGTCCTGAGGCCGCCGGATTCAGTAGGTGAGGACGGCCCACACCGCGGCGCCGACGACGGCCGCGACATAGGAGCCGATCGCCGCGTACAGGAGCCGTCGCCGTAGCGGCTCGCTCCAGGGCGTGTGCGACAGCAGCCAGGCCAGTGCGGGCAGGACCAGGACCGCGTGCAGGCTCACGCCGTGCAGCGGCTTGAGCGGGGCGGTCGAGTGGTAGGCCGCCTCCTGGTGGCCGGTGCGGGTGAGGACGACACCGCGCGCGATCATCGCGGCGCCCGAGACGAGGGCGACCAGCAGGATCGCGAACCCCGACCGCACCGCGAGGTCCATCCCCGCCGGCCCCGAGGGCCGGTGCCGGAAGGAGGCGACCGCGAACACCGTCAGCAGCAACACCAGGACCCCGCCGCCCACCGCGAGTGTCATGGACACCGCCGTGTCGAAGGGCGTCTCCATGTCGAGGTGCGAGGGCACCCCGCGCCACGCCTGGAGGGTGATGCCGCCGACCTCCACCGCGCAGTCCGCTGCGAACACCGCGAGGAGCAGGGCTCGTGGCCGCGGGCCGACCCGCAGATACGACGTGACCCAGGTGACCGCGATCAGGGTCACTCCGAAGGACACCCCGAACGTCACCGGCTTGCGCCAGGAGACCGGCCCGTCCCAGGGGCCGCCGTCCACGGCGAACACCACCAGGTGCGCGAGCCCGGAGAGGAGCAGGAGGAGACCGGTGGCGTGACAGAGGCGCTCCACGCGGCGTGCGTCGACGGCCCGCGGCCCCGGTGTCCTGGCCGGCGCCGCGGGAGCATCGCTCAGGACCGGGTCCGTCACGCTCGCGCTCCCTTCCGGGTCAGGCAGGCCGCGGCTCCGGCGATCACGAGGGCGGCGAGGGCGACGAGTTCGGCGACCGTCGAGGCGATGAGCGCGGTGTCACCCGAGGGGAGATGTGCGCCGGTGTTCGGGGTCAGAAGCGCGCCCACCCCGATGGACAGGCCGACACCGAGGGCGAGCCCGGTCGTCCAGCCGTTCGTGCGCCGGATCAGCAGACCCGCCACCACGAGGGGGATGACGGGACCGGGCGGCATGGCGGGACAGTCCGCGCCGGCCGCGATCCGCCCGGCGACGGACGCGGTCGGCAGGAGCAGCGCGGACAGGGGCGCGATCACGGCGGAGTGTCGGGCCGTCTCGCTGTCGCGCCGGAGGGTGGTCGAGGTCGTTTCCCGGGGGCTCGTCGTGGTCCGCATGGCACAAGACTCGCGGGAACGGCCCGTCCGGTCGTCGTACCGCCGAAGGCACCTGGAGTACGCCGCGGGAAGTAGCCGAAGGGGCCGGAGGAGGCCGCCGGAGCGGGCCTCAGGAAGTGTCCCGGGTGCCGCGTGGTGCGCTTGACACGAAAATCGAACATCCATTCATATGGAAGCTCCGGCGAAGTCAACGACGGGCGTTTCGACATGGTTTCCATGGAGAGGTCCCCGAGTTATCCACAGGCTGGACGGGCGTCGGGGCGCATTGTCAGTGGCAGGCGTTAGCGTCTTTGACGTGAAGCGATCGACTCAAGCAAATCGGGTGGAACCCATGGCAGGAACCGACCGCGAGAAGGCCCTGGACGCCGCTCTCGCACAGATTGAACGGCAGTTCGGCAAGGGCGCGGTCATGCGCATGGGCGAGCGGCCGAACGAGCCCATCGAGGTCATCCCCACCGGGTCGACCGCACTCGACGTCGCGCTCGGCGTCGGCGGCATCCCGCGCGGCCGTGTGGTGGAGGTGTACGGCCCGGAGTCCTCCGGCAAGACGACCCTGACGCTGCACGCGGTGGCGAACGCGCAGAAGGCGGGCGGCCAGGTCGCCTTCATCGACGCGGAGCACGCCCTCGACCCCGAGTACGCGAAGAAGCTCGGCGTCGACATCGACAACCTGATCCTGTCCCAGCCGGACAACGGCGAGCAGGCCCTGGAGATCGTGGACATGCTGGTCCGCTCCGGTGCCCTCGACCTGATCGTCATCGACTCCGTCGCCGCGCTCGTCCCGCGCGCGGAGATCGAGGGCGAGATGGGCGACAGCCACGTGGGTCTGCAGGCCCGTCTGATGAGCCAGGCCCTGCGGAAGATCACCAGCGCGCTCAACCAGTCCAAGACCACCGCGATCTTCATCAACCAGCTCCGCGAGAAGATCGGTGTGATGTTCGGCTCCCCGGAGACCACGACCGGTGGCCGGGCGCTGAAGTTCTACGCCTCGGTGCGCATGGACATCCGCCGCATCGAGACCCTCAAGGACGGCACGGACGCGGTCGGCAACCGCACCCGGGTCAAGGTCGTCAAGAACAAGGTCGCGCCGCCCTTCAAGCAGGCCGAGTTCGACATCCTCTACGGCCAGGGCATCAGCCGCGAGGGCGGCCTGATCGACATGGGCGTGGAGAACGGCTTCGTCCGCAAGGCCGGCGCCTGGTACACGTACGAGGGCGACCAGCTCGGCCAGGGCAAGGAGAACGCGCGCAACTTCCTGAAGGACAACCCCGACCTGGCCAACGAGATCGAGAAGAAGATCAAGGAGAAGCTGGGCGTCGGTGTGCGGCCCGAGCAGCCTGCCGCGGAGCCGGGTGCGGACGCTGCGGTGAGCGCTGTCGCGGACGACGCCGCGAAGGTGCCGGCTCCGGCGGCCGCGAAGGCGACGAAGGCCAAGGCTCCGGCCGCCAAGAGCTGATCCCGTGACACGGCGAACCGACTGGGCCGAGTACGAGGACGCTTTGCGAGGGCAGGGCGGAAGAGGCGACGGGGGTTCTGCCGGGCCGGGCGGCGACGGGCACGGAGACGGTGCGGCGCAGGGAACGGACGGGGGACACGGCCGTTCGGTGTCGTACGGCGCCGAGGGAGCGTTCGGCGACGACTTCGCGCACGGCACCGGTCCGTCCTACGGCGGCGGGCGTTCCCACAGTGACGGTGGGACGTTCGGCGACGGTGGGCCGAGCGGCGACGAACCCGGTGACGGGACCATGCGTGGTTCCGGTGCGTTCGGCCGGAGCTCGCGTCGAGGCGGCGGAGCACCCGGCGCGGGCGGTCCCCGTGGGCGTCGGCAGCGCCGGCGCGGCTTCGGGGAATCGCCCGGCGAGGACGGAGGCGGCCCCTCCTTGTCGAGGGTCAAATTTCCTTAGGAGTGCTACGCGGAGTGACTGCATGCGATCAAGGGACCCGCAGCTCAGAGACGCATAATGGCTATACATCGACCACGGGTTGACGATCTCCTCCGTTTAGCTCGGTGCGACGCAGAGTGATCAAAATCGTTGCACTGCCGTGACTCAAGGCGAGATCGGCTACGCCGCCGAAGGATCGGCCTCGGTCCACTGGACCGAGGCTCTGCGGAGGATCGTCAACTCCAGTGCGGGTACCGCCGGAGGTCGTTCCTCGCGCCCCAGCCGTTCGGATCGTCACCGCCGCTGAGCGGACGACTGAGGCTCGATCGCCGGAGCTGCGCACGGAGCGGCGACGGCCATGTCGCGACCGCCGCACGATCGGCGTCGGTCAGCTCCACCCTCACCGACGCCGGGAAGTCGTCCGGCGCGGTGTCGGCGTCTCGGTCGCGTTCTTGCCCAGGACGGCTCCTGCGAGCGGCTGGGCTCTGCATGTCGGCGACGTCACGCGCCTGCACCGCCCTGGCGAGTTCGCCGCGCAGGCGCTGAGCCTCGGCAGTCGCGCCCGGCTGGCCCGGATCAGTGCGGAGCTCACGAAGCCGCTTCTTGATCGCCTTCAGGTCCATCGTCCTCGGCCTCCTCCAAGATCTCTGCGTACTCGGTCTCGATCAGATCGAGCTCTTCAATGATCGCGTCAGCAGGCGCCTCGTCCTCGGCGGTGCGCGCAGGCGGCAGCGCGGCGCGGTCCACGGCCTCCCCCGGCTGGTTCTCGACCGACGCGATCCGGTAGCGCAGGCCGCCGGGCCCGTCGATGAACATCGCGCCGTTGTCGATGTACGGCGCGGCGGTGCTCCCGGAGGACATCGTCTCGGGCGCCACGAACGGCTCACCGGCGCCCGCCGCTTCAAGGAAGCCGACCGCCGCGCTGATCGCGTGCTGCGCCCGGTCCGGTGGCAGCGCGATCGCGTCGAGGGCGGCCTTCACCGCCCCCACGGCCGCCTCGGAGGCGAGATCGAGTTGTTTGGTCAGCGTGACCTCCATCGCCTCGGGAGCGTCGGCGCCGCGCAGTCTGCGGCGTGACTCGTTGATCCGTCGGCACGTCTCGACCGCCTTCAGCCGGTCGGCGACGGTGGTCGCGTTGACGGCGTCGCGGTAGCTGATCCGCCACAGCCCGACCAGTTCGGCCTCGCGCTGATTGGCGTACTCCTCGGCCACCGGCCCTATCCGGCGGGCGATCTCCTGGGCGATGATCGTGTTCACGCGCGACTGGCTGAGGCCGACCTCCCGGCCGATCTCGCGCTCCGGCACACCAGCGATCTTCAGTGCGAAAATCTTCGCGTCACGCTCTGCGCGGCGCGCGCCGTTGCCCCGGCGCTGGGGTGGTGCGGTCATGTGATCACTCCTCTGTGATCTGTTCCCGGTCGGGGCGATTGATCATTTAGTGAGACTGCACCACAGTCGGTGAGAAAGATCGACTTCTCATCTCACCTGCTTCTCACCGCTTCTCATTGCGCAGGTCAGGAGGCTTCTCGCGGCCTTCTCATCCCTTCTCGCAGGGGTGGTGAGAAGGTGAGAAACCTCCTGGGGGTTCTCACTCCTTCTCACCCCCGGCCGTGCGCCTGATCCGGAACTTCTCGGTTGGATGACCAGTGCTCACGTGGGGGACAGGCTCGATGAATTGATCTTCGATCAGCTTGTCCCACATGCGGTAGGCGGTGGCCTGCGCCATCGAGCCGTGCTGCACGAACATCCGGCAGGCTTCGGCCTTGCTGAACTTGCCGAACGGCCAGATCTGCTCGGTGATCTGTCGGGCCTTGGTGCGGTTGTCGTCGGTGTCGGACACGACGGGAATCACGTCCTCGGCGGAGTCGTCCTCCTCGTGCACGAGCACGACCGACGTCATCGGTTCGTCAAGGTCGTACGGATCTTCATCGCCGACGCTGTAGACCTTGAGCCTGAGAAGGATCTTCCGGCCGTCCTCTTCGTCCTTCTCCTTGGTGTTCTCCAGAGTCATGATCGATGAGAGGCCGCGCCCCTTCTTGACCATCTGGAATTCGGTGTTGATCGCGCCCGACATCGCTCCGGCGCCGCGTCCGCCCTCGCCGCCCTTGGGCGTGTGGTGGGCGAGCAGCACGCAGGCGCCGGTCAGCCGTCGCATGGCCTCAAGGCGGGCGACGATCACACCCATCTCGGTGTTGGAGTTCTCCTCGACGCCGACGGTCACCCGGCTCTGGGTGTCGAGCACGATCAACACGGGCTTGATCTTCTTGCACACCTCGGCGAGCGTCACCCACTGATCGACAGCCTGCGGGCTGTCCGGCTTCTTGATCTGGATCGGCTCCGGGTAGAAGAGCACCCCGGACATGGCCTTGCCGTAGTGCTTGACCCATGCGCGCTTGCGCTTCTTGAAGCCGCGCACACCCTCGGCGATCACATAGAGAGCCGTGCCCTTCTCGGTCGCGCAGCCGTGCCAGGGAGTACCGGTGCCGACGCACCCGGCCCAATCGAGGGCGACCAGCGACTTGCCAGTGTTGGGCTCCCCGTTGATCCGCGCGAGCGTATCCCGCGTCAGCCAACCCTTGATCAGCCACTCGGGATCCGGGATGTCTTCGAGGCCGTCGGCGTCCAGGAGCTGGGACATCATCGCGTCGACGGCCGTGTCCTTTGCCTCCTCAGCCGCAACCTTCGCCGCCAGTTCGGGTTCGTCGAGCACCGGGTCATACTGCGTGGCGGCGGACCGCTTCTCGGCCTCGGGGATCGCGTCCCACTCCCGGAAGTCCGGCCGGGGCTCGCTTGGGTCCCACCGCCTGATGATCTCAATGCCGTTCGGCTCGACCTCCGCGAAGGTGGTCGGGAACTCCAGCCCGATGTGCTGGACGAGAGGCATGCCCCCGCATCCCTGGACGATCTCCCAGCCCAAACCCGCATCACACAGCTCCCGGGCGATCTCCCGTGCCCGCTGCTGACTGGCCGGGTTTCCAGACTGGAAGATCTCGACGCAGCTGAATTGCTTCAACGTCTGCGTGAACTCCGGCGTCAGAGCGCCTTCCGGGGCCACGGTGGCCGGGTCATTGGGGTGCACGTGCCGGAATGCGTCGAGGTCGTCACCGCGTTCGACGAGCCAGAATGGATCACTAAATTCATCTGGCTGCACAAACGAATTAGGCGAGGTATTCTGGTCGTAGTCCCTGACCTTCTCCTCGGTCTGGTCCTTGCCCCCCGGTCCGGTGCCCTTCGGCCGGGGGGTTTCTCCTGCATTCATCGATCTGGCCCCCCGAACAGCCTGCGGATCTCGGCGAGCGTCTCGGGTGACGGCTTCGCGTCCCCGTTCGGCTCGCTGCGGACGACAATGCCGAGCAGCCGGTCACGCTCTTCGAGGGTGAGCTCGCGATCTTCGAGCTTGCCGATCAGGCGGTCAGTCGACTCGCGCGCGGCGCGTGCGTGGGCGGCAGTGCGCTCCAGCGCTGTCCGGCCTTCGGGGCTCAGGCGGTACTGACGGGGCATCGGGACTCTCCCGGGCTCCCACTGCGACGGGCGCCGCAGGGCCGTGCGATCTCCTTTCTCCTGAACGAAGCCCAGCCGCCACATTCCGGCCGTCTGACGCAATGCTATCTAGGAATTCATGGTTTAGCAGTCTTTAATTATCCGACAGCCGGCCTGCCGCTCGAATTCCTGAGAGGCTATCTGAAGTTCTGCGATGACAAAGGGCCGGTCCCCCGTAGTCCCGGCCCTTCGTGACGTGATCCACCACGTAATTGAATGCTAGCCTCTTTCGAAGGCATTCGAAACCGGGGTGAATTTTGATGAGTGAATATCTCACGATTGCCGAGGCGGCGCATTCCCTCGGCGTTTCTGAGCCGACGGTCCGCACATGGATACGGCAGCACAGCCTCACCGCCTCGCCTGGCGCGCGCGGGCTGCGGATCGAGTGGGCCGAGGTCATGCGTGTGATCAAGGAGCGCCGCGACGAGGCGCTCGGTCGTCTGCCGTACGACGCCGAAGGGGTCGCGAGCTTCGCCGCCCAGATGCTCTGGCCGCTGGAAGACCACGAAGAGCGGACGCCGCGCGGCCGGATCACTATCGAGAAGCGGCGGTCGACCGACGTCCAGCACGCCAAGGAGGCGCTGGGCGGCCTCCTCGTCGGCGACAGCGCCGCAGTCCTCGGACATGCGTCCCTGCATGCCGCTGCCCGGCCGTCGGCCGACGGCTGCCGGTGGTGCGCGGCCCGCGCGATCGCCTACCGCCTCCGAGCACTGCCCCCGGCCGACAAGCCCGAGTACCGCACCCTCTTCGGCTCCGAGCCCTGCGAGGCGGATCGCCGGGCATGGGCCCGGCAAGCTCAGCTCACCGCTCGCGATCGCCGCGAGCGCGAGGCAACCAGCTCGGCGGGCAAGTCACTCCGCCTTCAGGCGCTCAACCTCGCGGAGCTGAAGATCGGGGCGCCGTTCAAGCTCAACGCGGCAGGGCCAACAGCCTTTGATTGCAGTGGACTTGTCCATTGGGCGTTCGCGCAGGCGGCCGGGGTCGATGTTCCGCGCACCCGGACGGCGCTGCTCGCCTTCGGCCGACGTATCGCCGTCGAGGAGGCCCAGCCCGGCGATCTCGTCCTCGCCGACGGAGCGCCCAACCACGTGGCGATAGTCGCCGACGGCGGACACGTCATCCACGCCGACCACGGAGGCGTGCAGTACGGCGACCTCACCGACCGGCGTTGGTCCACGGCCCTCCGGATAGGGAGCTGATCATGCCCGACGTCCCGCTCGACAAGAGGACGACCGCCGTCACTGCCTCCGAGGGCGAGCCGGCGATCGAGAACACCCTCGATCACATCCGTGAGGACCACGCCCGGCACGTCACCCCGCCCCCGTCGCCGTTGCTGAAGGACGCCGACCTTCCGAACAGGGGACACACGTCATGAGGCCCGCTGTCCGGACCCGCGAAGAGAAGATCACAGACGCTTTCCGGGCGGAACTCGGGCCGATGTCCGTCGACGCTCTGGCGAGGGCAACCGGCCTCACCGCCGGAGTCACGAGGAAGACCCTCTGCGCGATGGAGCGTGGGGGCTGCGTCCGCCGGAACGGCTCCGGCGCCTGGTCGCTGACGGCAGGTGCGGCATGAACCGCAGCCGCCCGTGGGAGCGAGCGCTCGATCTGCTGGCTGAGAACAACGGCCACGGCCTCACGGTCGAGTCCGTCGGCGTCTTCCTCCACATTTCGCCGCGTCGGGCGCAGATCATGCTCGACGGCTTGGTCAGCCGGGGCAAGGTCAGGCGGCACGGCGGTCTCTATCGGGCCGTGCCGGTTGAGGAGAGAGGAGAGACCGATCATGGATGACCTCGAACGTGCGCGGCGCGCAGGCGAAGCGATCGCCGATCTCGCGGTCGATCCCGCCGGACGGCTCTTCCTCCTTGAGGTCGCCGCACGGCTCAAGCCGTCGGTGATGGACGCGAGCCGTGATCAGTTCGAGGAGGCGGCAGCGCGGGCACGTCACGCGGTGGCCGCAGCCGACGAGATCGCCCGCTTCCACTGGTCGGACGAGTGGCCGACCTTGGGCGAGTTCGTCGCGGCTCTGCCCGAGGACGTTCGCGAACGGGTCGGCGACCATCTGTGGCGGGCGGGGCTGTCGTGATGGGCCATCAGAAGATCTATCTCAACCGGACCCAGCTCGACCACCTGACGCGCCTCGTCGTCGACCACCCCGGCCGGACGATCGATGAGCACCTGGTGGAGGCCGGGAAGGTCATCGAGCGGCAGTTGATCGCGGCCGGACTCGTCGCGCTGGTCCGCCGGTGCGCCGTCCACCGTGACGAACAGGGCCGACTCTGGCCCACCTGACGATCAAACGGCGAGCCGCACGGGATCACAGCCCGGCGGCTCGCCTTGACCGAGGGAGAGGACCCCTCAGCCATGACGATCAGCATGCCCGCCGACGACGGCACCCGTACCGTGCGGATCTCCGCTCAGTCGTCCGACTTGTCTTGTCCGATCGAAACCCACCCATTGGGCAACCGGTCGCCCGGACCGGACTCTGAATCCGCAGGTCAAGAGGGGGCTCGGTCAGCGCTCCGGACTGCGTTGAAAACGGCCGGACAAGCCGCTGACCGGTCGCTGACGGCCGCGCGTACGGCCGCCCGCTGGCTGCATGATCGCTGCACCGGCGATGCGATGGACGCCGACGACCATGAGCTTCACCGGATCGTCTACCGGCTCAGCCGGTACGAGGAATGGGCCCCGGCGCGGGGACTGTCCGGCCTGCGGCCGGTGAACGGTGGCTTCAGCTTCGAGGGCATCGACGGCCTGACCTTGATCCGCATCCGCGTCCGGCTGGACGGCGCGCTGACCTTCGGCGCCCTCGTCGACCACGCCGACCGGCTGCTGGCCTATCTCGCCCTCAGCCGGGGGTCGGTCGCGAACGTCAAGGACGGCCACGCGATCAATCCCTACCGCCTGGACCGCGAAATGATCGCGAGGGGGATGCTGGCCGTCCACCGCCGCCGGGGCAGTGGCAGCGTCCTCATGATCCAGGCCGGACACCGCGCCGACGAGGCGATGGTATGGATCGGGCAGGCCGGTGAACTCCGGCGCGTCTCCCGGCAGATCGACGCCATCCAGGCTGAGCAGGCGGCCCAGGAGCAGGCCGAGGAAGCCGCGAAACAAGCTCGGCGCACTGCTGAGCGCGCGGCTGGCGGCGCCGCACGTCGGTCCGCGTCTCTGTGCACGCTGGAGCCACCAGGGCCCGCCACAGCCGCGCTGAGCGGCTCAGTGCCGAAGCCCGCGACCGTCCCGAGCCTAATCGTGGACGCGCTGAAGGAGGGACCGGCGACCGGCGCCGCGCTGGTGAAGCGGATCAGCCGGAGTCGCAGCGAGGTCTACCGGGCGCTTGGACAACTCGCCGCCCGGGGCACGGTCGTCCAGGATGAGCGCGGCGGCCCCTACCGGCTGATCTTGGACAGTCGGACATGATCTTGGACACTCTGAGGTGACTGCCCGTCAGGTGATTTCGGACACGAGGACAGGGGTGTGATCTTGTCCGAGCTGGATGTCCGAGCCCTGACGATCCGCCAGCCTTGGGCGGCGCTGATCGCGTGCGGCGTCAAGCCGGTGGAGAACCGGTCGTGGCCGCTGCCCGCGTCCTTCTCTGGCCCGCTGCTGATCCACGCGGGCATGCGGGACGATGCCGATGGCTGGCGCGCACTTCGTGCTGAGCCTCGGTCCACGGACCGCACCACGGCTCAGGTGGACTACGGCGCCATCATCGCCGTCGCGATGAACGTCACCTGCCACCGGGACACCGGCTGCTGCCGCGACCGCTGGGGCGAACCCGGCGTCTGGCACTGGGTGCTGGACGATGTCCGCAGACTGCCGGAGCCGATCAGCGCGACCGGACGGCTGAAGCTGTGGACGCCGGAGCCGGAAGCCGCCAGCGCGGCTCTGGCGGTGCCGCAGAGCACCGGCTGACACGTCGTACCGGAGACGGGGTGAGGTGCCGCCAGGCGCCAACCTCGCGGTGCCTCGGACGCGTTGGGGAAGACTCACCGGCCGTGGGTGTGACGCTCCAGGGCGTTGAGCCGGTCGATGGCGATCTCGACGTCGATCTGTGCCGTGTGCGCCACCTCGGTCATTTTCTGGAACCTGTCAAGATCGGCTGCTGCGCGTTCGGCGTCCTCGCGGCGGTAGCGGGTCTCTTCGATCCCGCCGAGGAACCGCACCCGCATCCGAGGAGCAGGTGCGAGCGCGAAGATCTCGTCCCATGCGTCGGCGACGCGCGTCATGGCCAGCTTGAGCGTTTCGTCGTCCCGACGTGCGGCGGAGTCGCGCAGGGCACGGGCGACCTCGCGCCGGTCCTCGTGCAGGAACCAGTCTGTGTATTGATGGGTGGTCGTCACCTCTTCCAAAAGGGTGCGGAACTCAACGAGCTGATCGCGGAGTTCCTTGGCCTCGGGGCCAAGCGCCAGCTTGAAGCGGTTTCGCACCCACCACCGCCAGCCACCGGTCAGGAGAGTGACGGCGAAGGCAGCCCAGCCCGCGAGTTTGGGCCAGTCGGCGTACCAGGGTTCAGCACAAGAAGCAGCCATGCGCGAGATTCTGGCGGTAATCAGGTGAGCTGTGCGGCCCTTGCCTAAATGTGATGTTCGCGAGGCTGCTGTGCTCGCCGGCTCGGGGCAGACATGCTGCCCAGCAGGTCCAGCCGTCAGGTGACGGTGAGCTCTCGGCGGGCGCGGCTGATCAGGTTCTGAGCGTCGGTGCCGAACACGGCCGACTCCCGCAGGGTGCGCCAGGTCCGCAGGTACAGCGCGATCGAGTCGCTGTCGTCGATCCACAGTTCGGCGTGCCAGACCTCGACCATGACGAGTCGCTCGTCATGCACCCAGAAGCCGCCGGTCGGAGGGATCTTCAGCGATGCCGTGAAGGGGATGACCCCCAGCCGGACGGTGTCGAGGCCGACCAGACCGGTGAGCCGGTCGAGTTGCGCGGCAAGCACCGAGGGCGGGCAGATCAGCGACCGCAGCGCGGTCTCGCCGATCAGGATCTCGAAGCGCCTGCCCGCGTCGTACAGGAGCTCTTGCCGCTTCAGGCGGGCACGCACGGCTGCCTCGGTGTCGCGGGGCGAGCGTTGGAGTTCCGCGTACCGGTTGAAGACATGGCGGGCGTAGTCGGCCGTCTGGAGGATGCCAGGCACGGTGACGCTCTCGAAGCCGTGCACGACGGCGGAACGCTCGTACTCGGCGGCGATCGTCTGCTGTACCGGCTGATGCCCGGCGGAGAGCTGGCGCCGCCAGGAGCGGATGTGCGACTCGAACCCCCGCAGCCGGGCGAGGAGTTCGCCGTACGCGTCGGGCTGGCCGGTCGCCTCCGCCCAGGCCCGCAGGTCTTCAGGGGTGGCGGTCTGCTTGCCGTTCTCCAGCTTCGAGATCCTGGGCTGTGGCCAGCCGAGGATCTCCGCGAGGCGGGTACCGGTGAGACGTCCGTCGGGGGCGGACATGCGGAGCTCGCGCAGACGCACTCCGAGCGCCTCGCGGGCTTGCTGATAGTCCGTCGTCACCGGTACCCGGTCCGCCCTTCTAGCTGGTGGCCGCTGCGAGTTGCTGGAACGGCACGGCGTGATGCCAGGCGGCGTCACGGAGCATCGCGTACCTGATCACCTCGGCCGGTTCGGTGATCAGCTCAACGTCGGTCAGCTCGTCGGCGTCGGTGAAGTTGAGCCGGGCGACCAAGCGCGAGTCGAAGATCCAGAAGTCTTCGTTGCCGAGCCGCAGCCGCTCGGCGTCCTCACGGCGCAGGGTGCGGATGTCCTCCCCGAGCTCCGTGTTCCGCTCAGCGTTGACCATGAGGTAACGCTGACCGGTGGTCGGCGGGTCGTCGACCAACCGGACGCGGGCGACGCTCTTCCCGGCCGCCGTCTGGCTGCTGATCGTGTGGCAGTACCAAGAGCTCATGTCCCAGTCGACACGGCCCTCGGCGAGGAACTGTGCGTAGGTCTCGGTCGACTCGTCGGAGGCATACCGGCGGCGGGTCTCCAGCCGCCAGGCGGTGTGCTCGAAGATCTCGAAGAGCCGGTTGAAGGCGGCCAGGTCGATGACCTTCGCCTGCCTCGTCGCGTCCTTGGGCGCCCAGTCGGTGATCAGCTCACGCGGGACGACGATCGCGACTTCGTCCGTCCCGAGGTGCTGAAGCTGGGCGACGTCCGCCGGATCGGTGAGCGGCGGGCCGTGGACGATCACCTGGCCGGTGTCGACGTCCTCGTGAATCGACGGGCAGCCGGTGTCACCGCTGCCGGTGCCGTTGAAGCGGATGTTGCGCGTCATGTGCCCTCCCGTGTCGAGCCGTGCTCCGTGCTCTGATCTTGTCGCCGGAGCGCCCACCCGGCTATGGCCTCCCTGACGCTTCGTGAGAATCCTCGGGCATAAGTCGTAGCTACCCGAGAATAACGGCGCATATCCGATACCGCCCCCAACTGCCGCAGGCCAACGCTGAGTTCATGACCACTGCACAGAAGTCGGGCACGACCGAAGCCATTGAGGCGGTCGAAGTGCTGCGTGGAGCGCTGACGGCGGCGGGGATCGTCTTGCCGTCCCTGGGAGCCGACACGGCCTCCCCTGCCCTGAACCTGATCAACTTGGGGCGGGTGCGCGCCGACGTCGCGCTGAGGCTCGCCGACGTCATCCGGCGGGGGTGCGCATGAACGCGTACACACCCGACGTCGGCGATCTCGTGTTCGACGAGGCGACGCGCAAGGTCGGCGTGGTGATGGGACGTGAGGGCCCGCGCTATCAGCTCCGGCCGCCCGGAGGCGGTCGGGAGTGGGACGCATACGGCCCTCTGCGACCTCCGACGGCTGGGGAGAAGCTGTCGGCGGGTGTCGCCTTGGCCAACGCACGGAGCCGGGGTGAGACGCCGTGAGCGCCGCGACGGAAGAGGTGACGATGTCGGCCGAGTGCACGTTGGGCCAGCGGCCGGACTACCGGGACGTGCACGGGCTGTGCCGCCAGACCAAGGATGTGCCGCTGCCGTACTCGGGCGGGAGCGTTCTCCTGGTTCGCCGCTGCCGCTGCGCGTGCCACGGCCGGGGAGGTGCGAAGTGAGCGGGGGGACGCTGCACGTCTGCCGTGCGCGCGACAGCCTGATCACCGACCCCGAGGACGGCGTGATCGTCGCTCATGAGCTCGGCAACTCGGGGCCCGGCTGGGACGTCTGGGCGCACCGTGATCACGCCGACGACGTCGATCTGATCGACCCTGACCTACTGAGGATCATGACGCGTATCTGGGCGGCGAAGGCGGCGGCCACGTAGCCCGCCTCAACAGAACGGCCAGGGTGCTGTGTTCACCCTGGCCGTCCTGATGCTTGCGCCCTTCCGTTGTCGGCGGCGCCTGTCACAATCCCGTTCATGAGTGATGAGCTGGCCTCGCCCGACATGTCCCTCGCCCTCGACGCCCCGCAGAACACCGCCACCGTCAGTGAGTGGCTGCTCGGCACGAGCGCACTGCTCATGCAGCACCAGGGCGACACGGAGACTGCTGAGTTGATCGCAGACGTGACCTCGCTTGAGGTAAGGCTTTGGAACACAGAGTTCGATCAAGAGGGCTACAGAATCGTGCTCGTGGTGGAGCCCCATCTGTACCCCCGCTACGACGAGGCCGCGCTAAAGAGCATCGAGAAGGCCATGAGCAACGTGCTCAAGCCAGCGGGCAAGGAGATCGACGAGTTCCACGTCCGCCCGCAGATCCCACGGCTCGCGCCTCGCTGGCGCGATCAGGTGAAGACTGCGAACGGCCCGAAGCCCAGCAATCAGGGCCGTAAGGTCCGGCTTGAGCCTGATCACCGGGTAGAGGATCAGCTCTACTTCACGAACGAGTACGAGCGCGAGCTGTATCAGGTGCTCAAGAAGCGGCAGGCGGCCCTGCCGGACAGTGAAACCATCGGGATTATGCCGCTTGGCGGTATGCGCGTCCGTCGTCGCGTCCTCGAACCGGATTTCCTGATCACGTATCGCGGGCGAGTCGCCGTCATCGAGCTGGACGGCCCACACCACAAGGGCCGTGCCGCCTCGGACCACAGCCGGGATCGGCAGCTCCGACATGCCGGAGTGGCGTTCGTCGAGCGTCTGAACGTGGAGGAAGTGAATACCCTCGCCGAGGTCGAGAAGTTCGTGGACGACTTCCTGACTCAGCTCGGTCGGCAGTAGACAGCACGGAGCCCGGCCATCCCCCGGCCGGGCTCCGTCGTGTGCGGTTGTTGATCAGCCGGCTCGTTGATCGTCAGGCGATCCTGCGGCGCTACGCGATGGTTGCCCACTTGATGCGGTCGGAGACGGATCCTCGCTTGGTCGCCTTCATGATCCGGACTTCGCCGAGTACGTCGGGCCGGAGCAGCAGCGCCGCGATCTGCCGCTTGATCGCAACCGGCTTGGCCTCCCACCGCTTCTCGACGTCGGGGCCGTAGTCGAAGAGCGCGGCCAGCGGGGACGGGCCGGGCGTCAGCTCGCTCTCGCGCTGCTCAAGGTCGGTGATCTCGATCTCCAGCTTCTCGATCTTCCGCGCGATCAGACGTGCCTCTGCGGGGGTCTCGGGGTCCTCGTTCTCGAACGCCTCCAACTGCGCCCGCTTCACGGTGAGCTGGGAGCGCACCTGGTCGAGCTCGGCGCCGCCGTCCTCGGGAACGACCGCGTGGTAGACCTCCGGCCGGGCCAGGTAGCGGACGATCTCGGGAGTGATGATCTTGTCTGTCTCCTCCTTGTCGATCTTTGTGCAGCCGCCCTCGCGGCAGGTGTACTCAGCACGGCCGCCGGTGGCTACGTAGGTCACGGCCTCACCAGCGCCGCACTCGCCGCACTTGATCGTCCGGCTGTAGGCGTGCTGCGCACCGCCCGGCCTGGTGGTCTGGCGCTTGGGGTCGGCGAGGATCACCTGAACCTCCCGGAACAAGGTCACGAACTCATCCGGCGTCATGGGCGAGCCCTGGAAGTCGGCGACCACGGGCCAGTCGCCGGGGGTCGTCTTGCCCTTGTGGATGCGCTCGCCGATGTAGAGCACCTTGGTCGCCATGGAGCGCAGGTTCGCGGCCTTGAACGGTGCACCACTGCGCGTGAAGATCTCCCGCACCTCCCAGTCGCGGGCGATCGCCAGGAATGGGTCGCCTGCCTTGATCCGCTGGAAGAGCTCGATCACGTGCACGGCCTCGGTCGGGTCGGGCATCTGGCCGACCGGGCGCATCGCGGACTTGCCGCGCGCGTTCCTCATCTGCGCGTACTCGCGCCGATAGCCGAAGGGGATCCGGCCGTGGGGCTTGCCCGTCGCCACGTTCGCGTTCATGGCCCGTATGACCCTCTCCCTGATCTTCCAGCTTTCGTACTCGCTGTCCGACGCGTCGTCGATCAGGCTCTTGCGGTCGCGACCGTGTCCGGGGTCGTAGAGCCTCTCGTGTGTGCTCACGAAGATCTTGACTCCGCGTTCCTCGCAGAGCTCGATCAGTGTGATCCACTCGCCGGTGCGGCGCGATCCACGGGAAGACTCCCAGATGACCAGGACGTCGGCGCCGAAGGTGTCGTTCTTGAGGTCGTCGATCAGTCGGTCGAAGCCCTTGCGGGCCTTGGTCGCATGACGACTCGCGCTGCCCACATCCCGGTACGGTTCTTCCAGGAGGACGATGCCCGCCTCGGCGGTAGCGATCACGTTTTCGTCGTGCTGCTCCTCGGGTGAGCGTTCGTCGCCGCTCTTGTCCTTGGAAACCCTCAAGTACTCGCGGCCGGTCAGTGTCGCAGTGGATGTGATCATGGTCCCTCCGTCCGAAATGCCTCCCTTTGATGAAACGTACTCCGAAGGAAATTTCTCCAGGGCCGAGCAGGGGGAGCCTCCGGCGGACCCGGTGGAGCGGGCGCGGGCGATCTGTCTGCGCCTGCTCACCGGGACCCCGCGTACGCGGAAGCAGCTCGCCGACGCCCTGCGCAAGCGGGAGATCCCGGACGACGTCGCCGAGGAGGTGCTGTCGCGGTTCGAGGAGGTCGGACTGATCAACGACAGCGCGTTCGCGGACGCCTGGGTGGAATCCCGGCACCATGGCCGAGGGCTCGCCCGGCGGGCACTCGCCCAGGAACTGCGCACCAAGGGCGTCGACTCCACACTGATCGACGCGGCCGTCTCGCAGCTCGACTCCGAGCAGGAGGAGGAGACGGCCCGAGAACTGGTCGACCGCAAGCTGCGCGCGACGCGTGGGCTCGACCGCGACAAGCGACTGCGCCGCCTCGCCGGCATGCTCGCCCGCAAGGGCTACTCCGAGGGCATGGCCCTGCGGGTGGTCCGGCAGGCGCTGGAGGAGGAGGGGGAGGAAACGGAGTTCCTCGGCGACGAGGGGTTCTGAAACGGGGGGTTCCGGAACGGGGAGTTCTTGCGAGCCGAGGCGCCGGGCCCGAAGGAAGGGCACTCGGCATGGGGGACGTCGTCCACCAGTGGCCGCAGACCGGCAGTCGGGACGCTCACTGCCAGTCCTCCGGCCGCTCCACGTGCTCCAGTCGCAGGATCTGCCCCGCGCGGCTGTAGCGGCGGATCTGGGGGAGGGGCGGGTAGTAGGCGTGCACGGAGATCGCGTGGGCGTCGGTGGACTCGTTGAGGACCTCGTGGACGTGGTGCTGCCCGAAGGAACGGCCCTTGCCGGCCGGCAGCCGGCGCTCATGGTCCACGTTGTCGGAGAGTTCGAGGGTTTTCCAGCCGTCGGCGGGCAGCCGGGCGCCGAGGGAGTTCTCCTTGAGCTCGCCGGCGGCGGTGATGAAGGCGCCGACCGACTCGGCGTGGTCGTGCCATCCGGTGCCGGTGCCGGGCGGCCAGCCGATCAGCCAGGCCTCGCTGCCGCCGGGCCCCTCCAGGCGGACCCAGGTGCGGCCCTCGGGGTCGAGCGGGAGCGAGTCGATCAGCTCGGCGTCGGCGGCGGTGCGCCGTACGAAGTCGAAGAGTTCGGCCTGGGTGGGCGGCGCGACGGAGGAGACCGAGGGGAGGGCGGGGGAGACAGACACGGGTACCGTCCTGAGAAGAGTTCGCGACAGCGTGCCGTCGCACGGGGCGCGGCACGCGGGGAAGTGGAGAGGCGAATTCAGCAGGACGGGCGACACACGCAGCCCGCATAGCGGACGAGGTCCATATGGACCCTCCGCCACAGGCGCACACAGGTGTCGGTCACGATCCGGAGTACACCATGGGGGCGCAGACCGTTTCAACTCACTGTCACTATGTGGACGCACAGTGACAGTGAGCACGTCAACGCGAGCCGGCCCCCGCGTTCGCCTCGGTCTTCGTCGGAGGGCCGCCGAGCGCCGTCTCGGCCGCCGAGTACAGGTCGGCCGGGCGGACCCCGCTCAGCGCCGTGACGAGGTGACCGTCGGGCCGTACGAGAAGGACCGTGTGCGGGGCCGCGCCCGGGTACTCCTCGGCGACCAGGAGCTCGGCGGAGTGGGGCAGCGCGGTCACCGCCGCGGCCAGCCGGGGCATGATTCCGGCGGTCACCCAGTGCTTGCGTTCCCACACCCCGGTGCCCGGCGCGACCAGGAGGACGATCAGTGCGCCGCGACCGAGGCGCTCGCGCAGCCGTACGAACGAGCCGTCCTCGGCGGTGACCCGCACATCCGTGACCGACGCCCCCGGGGGTGTGTCGACGGGCACCTCTCCTTCGAGGTGCCGGGGTGCGAGCGGCGAGTCGGCGTACGCCCCCGGCGCGCCGAGCGGGCCGCGCCCCAAGTGGCCGTCCGTGAGCAACGCGTCGTGGCCGCGGGCCGAGCCGGGTACCACCGAGCGCAGGCCCCCGCCGCCACGCAGCAGCGGCAGCGCCTGGTCGGCGGCGCGCAGCCGACCGGCGACGATCGCGCGCCGCTCCGCCTGATAGCTGTCGAGAAGTGCCTCATGGGGGCCGTGGTGCCAGGCCAGGGCCAGTTTCCAGGCGAGGTTGTCGGCGTCCCGGAGGCCCTCGTCGAGCCCCTGTGTGCCGAGCGCCCCGAGGCAGTGCGCCGCGTCCCCGGCGAGAAAGACCCGGTCGGCGCGCCAGCGGCGGGCCAACCGGTGGTGGACGGTGTGGACGCCGGTGTCGAGGAGTTCGTACGGCGGTGTCGCGCCGCCCGTCCAGCCCGCGAGGGTCTCCCGGACGCGGGCCACCAGGAGCTCGGGCGTGACGAGGTCCTTGCCCGGCGGCAGCAGCCAGTCCAGGCGCCACACGCCCTCGGGGAGGGGGCGGGCCGTGATCTCCCCGGCCGACGGACCGGACGTCCGCCACGGCGGCATCCGGTGGAGCAACGCCCGGTCCTCCCAGGGGAGTTCCGCGCGCAGGGCGGCGACCGCGTGGCGTTCCACGGCCGTACGGCCCGGGAAGCGGATGTCCTGGAGCTTGCGCACGGTGGAGCGCGTGCCGTCGCAGCCGACGAGGTAACTGCCGCGCCACCACGTGCCCTTGGAGCCGCGGGTGTGGGCGGTGACGCCCGAGGGCTCCTGCTCGATGGTGTCGAGACGGCTGTCGGTGATGAGCTTGACCAGCCGCTCCTCGGCGAGGGCGGTGCGCAGGGCGCCGGTCAGGACGTGCTGGGCGAGGTGCAGGGGGGCGTCCCCGGCCTCCTCGAAGTCGACCTCTCGCATCACCTGCTTGCGGCGCATCGACCGCCATCCGGCCCAGTGCACCCCCAGCTCGGTGACCGGCACCCCGGTCAGCCGTGCCATGAGGGCGGCGGTGTCCTCGTGCAGTACGGCGGTGCGGGCCAGGCGGGAGTCGTCCTTGCCCGGGCCCTCGTCGAGAACCACGGAGGGGACCTCCTGACGCGCCAGCGCCAGGGCGAGCGTGAGCCCGACGGGCCCCGCTCCGACGATGATCACCGGGTCCACGACGCGGCGCCCCCTGCCCGCAGCGCAGTAGCGGAAGACGTACGTGAACAGGAGGGTGGGGCAGGGTGCACGATCACAGAACGTATGCAACCCATTGCCGGTGCTTGCGTCAAGTGACGGAGGCAGTGGCGATCATGCCACTGCCTCCGTGTCGTTCGCACTTGCGGTTCAGGTCACCTGACCGACTGTCAGAATCCGCCGCCGGCGTTCTCACCGGTTCCGTAGGTGCCGCGCACGGCGGCCGGGTTGACCTCCACCGTGTCCTCGCCCAGCACCGCGCCCGTGCTCTTCTTGCTGCGCCGCAGCCGCTTCTCCAGCCAGCTCGCGAAACTGGTGAGGAGGAAGTTGACGACGATGTAGATGATGCCGACGACGATGAAGCTCGGAATGACGTTGGCGTAGTTGGCCGCCAGCGTGCTGCGGGAGTTGAGGAGCTCCGTGAAGCCGAGCATCACGCCGCCCAGCGCGGTGTCCTTCACGATGACGACCAGCTGGCTGACGATGGCCGGCAGCATCGCGGTGACCGCCTGCGGGAGCAGGATGCTGGACATCGTCTGGCCCTTGCGCAGGCCGACCGCGTAGGCCGCCTCCGTCTGTCCCTTGGGCAGCGAGAGGATGCCGGCCCGGACGATCTCGGCGAGGACCGAGGCGTTGTAGAGCACCAGGCCGGTGACGACGGCGTACAGGGGCCGCTGTTCGCTGCTGATGTCCGTGGAGCGGACGTAGAACTCGTTCGCGAACAGCATCAGCAGCAGCACCGGGATCGCCCGGAAGAACTCGACCACGGTGCCGGCCACGCCCCGTACCCAGGCGTGGTCGGACATGCGGGCGATGCCGAAGACCGCGCCCAGCGGAAGGGCGATCACCATGGAGATCGCCGCTGCCTTGAGAGTGTTGCCGAGGCCGGGCAGGAGGTACGTCGTCCAGGCCTCACCGGTGGTGAAGGGCTCCCAGAGATTCCACTCCAGCTGGTTCTTGTCGTCCATCTTGAGCCACACCCACCACAGCAGGAGGGCGAGGAGGAGGGTGAAGACGACCGACAGGAGGACGTTGCGCCGTTTGGCGCGGGGTCCCGGAGTGTCGTAGAGGACCGAACTCATCGCTTCACCGCCAGTCGCTTGGCGAGCCAGCCGAGGAGGAGGCCGGTCGGCAGGGTCAGTACCACGAAGCCGAACGCGAAGACCGCGCCGATGGCGAGCGTCTGGGCTTCGTTCTCGATCATGGTCTTCATCAGGGTGGCGGCCTCGGCCACGCCGATCGCGGCCGCCACGGTGGTGTTCTTGGTCAGCGCGATCAGCACGTTGGCCAGTGGGCCGATGACCGAGCGGAAGGCCTGCGGGAGCACGATGAGGCGTAGGGTCTGGCCGAAGTTCAGCCCGATCGCGCGGGCCGCCTCGGCTTGGCCGAGCGGCACCGTGTTGATGCCGGAACGGATCGCCTCGCAGACGAACGCCGCGGTGTAGACGACGAACCCGAGCACCGCCAGCCGGAAGCCCTGGACGTCGAAGTTGTCCGCCGCGCCCATGGTCACACCGAAGATGTCGGCGAGACCGAGCGAGGCGAAGACGATGATGACCGTCAGGGGGATGTTCCGGACGATGTTGACGTAGGCGGTGCCGAAGCCGCGCATCAACGGGACTGGGCTGACCCGCATCGCGGCCAGCAGAGTGCCCCAGATCAAGGAGCCGACGGCGGACAGGGCGGTGAGTTTCACCGTCATCCAGAACGCCCCGAGGACGTCATAACCTTCTAGAAAGTCGAACACGATCTCCCGCGCTTCCGGGTGTGTGGCGTGCGTGTGGCGTACGTGGACGGGCGCGGCGCGCCGCCGCCCTGATCGCGGCGGGCGGCGGCGCGCCGGTGGGTCCCTGCGTTACTTGACGATGACGCCGACCTTCGGGGCGGGCTCGTTCTTGTAGCCGGCCGGGCCGAAGTTCTTGTCGACCGCCTTCTGCCAGGAGCCGTCGCTGACCATCTTCTCCAGGGCGGCGTTGACCTTGTTCACGGTCGCGGTGTCGCCCTTCTTCACACCGATGCCGTAGTTCTCGTTGCTCAGCTTGAGGCCGGCGAGCTTGAACTGGCCCTTGTACTTGTCCTGGGCCGCGAAGCCCGCGAGGATCGAGTCGTCCGTGGTCACCGCGTCGACGGCGCCGCTCTGCAGGCCGGCGATGCACTCCGAGTAGCCGCCGTACTGCTTCAGCTGGGCCTTCGGGGCGAAGTCGTCGTGGACGTTCTGCGCCGAGGTGGAGCCGGTCACGGAACACAGCTTCTCGCCGTTGAGGTCCGTGGCCTGGCTGATCTTGGAGTCCTTCTTGACCAGCAGGTCCTGGTGGGCCAGCAGGTACGGGCCGGCGAAGTCGACCTTCTTCTTGCGTTCGTCGTTGATCGAGTAGGTGGCCGCGATGATCTTCACGTCGCCACGGGCGAGCGCGTTCTCACGGTCGGCGCTCTTGGTCTCGACGAACTCGATCTGGTCGGGCTTGTAGCCGAGCTGCTTGGCCACGTAGGTCGCCACGTCCACGTCGAAGCCGGAGAAGGAGCCGTCGGGCTCCTTGAGGCCGAGACCGGGCTGGTCGTACTTGATACCGATCTTGATCTTGCCGCCGCCGCCGGAACCCGAGCCGGAGCCCTCGTCCTTGCTGTCGCCGCCGCAGGCGGTCGCGGACAGGGCGAGGGCGAGGACGGCGGCCGAGGCGGCGGTGACCTTGCGGAGCTTCATGGTGAACATCCTTTGGGTGGTGAAGAGAGAGCCGTCGGTGGTCGATCCGGGTGGCACGTCAGCGGCGCGACACGTCAACGGTGTGACACGTCAGTGGTGAAGGATCTTCGACAGGAAGTCCTTGGCGCGGTCGCTGCGCGGATTGCTGAAGAACTGGTCGGGCGCAGCCTCCTCGACGATCCGTCCGTCCGCCATGAACACCACGCGGTTTGCGGCCGATCGTGCGAAACCCATTTCGTGCGTGACGACGATCATTGTCATGCCGTCGCGGGCGAGCTGCTGCATGACCTCCAGCACCTCGTTGATCATCTCAGGGTCGAGCGCCGACGTGGGCTCGTCGAAGAGCATGACCTTGGGGTCCATCGCCAGGGCGCGGGCGATGGCGACACGCTGCTGCTGACCGCCGGACAGCTGGGCGGGGTACTTGTCCGCCTGCGTGGCGACGCCGACCCGGTCGAGCAGGGCGCGCGCCTTCTCCTCGGCCTGCTTCTTGTCGGCCTTACGGACCTTGATCTGGCCCAGCATCACGTTCTCGAGCACGGTCTTGTGCGCGAAGAGGTTGAAGGACTGGAAGACCATGCCGACGTCGGCGCGCAGCCGCGCCAGTTCCTTGCCCTCCTGGGGCAGCGGCTTGCCGTCGATGGTGATCGAACCCGTGTCGATCGTCTCCAGGCGGTTGATGGTGCGGCAAAGGGTGGACTTCCCGGACCCGGAGGGTCCGATGACCACGACGACCTCGCCGCGGGCGATCGTCAGGTCGACGTCCTGGAGTACGTGCAACGCGCCGAAGTGCTTGTTGACGCTCTTCAGGACGACCAGCTCGCCGGTCGCGGCCACATCTTCCTTGGCCACCGATACTTCGGTCATCGCTCTCTGGCTCCGTCCTCCTCGGTTTCGGAGGACAGTAGTAACCCCACGCGACCAGCGTCATTAGTCTTGAGGGGAATCTGAGGATCACGATCCGATAGCAAACGGACACATGTCGTAGCACTTGTCACCAGTACGCATCCGGTGTGCGTATCGGCCGGGTAACGGAAGCCCGGCGCAACCGGAACGCTCTTGACGCCGTCCTCATCCATCAGCATGACTGCACGGAGCGCACGCGCGCGTGTGTACGCACAGTTGTACCTGTTCATTGCATATTCGGATAGTACGTCCGATGGACCAAAGGGGGCCGGGGTGAGACTTCTCCTCGTCGAGGACGACAACCACGTGGCCGCCGCGCTGTCCGCGGTGCTCGCCCGGCACGGTTTCGACGTCACGCACGCGCGCAGCGGCGAGGAGGCACTCCAGGCGCTGGTCCCGGAGAGCGACGGCTTCGGGGTCGTGCTCCTGGACCTCGGGCTGCCCGACCAGGACGGCTACGAGGTGTGCGGCAAGATCCGCAAGCGCACCAGCACGCCGGTGATCATGGTCACCGCGCGGTCCGACGTACGTTCCCGCATCCACGGGCTGAACCTCGGCGCCGACGACTATGTGGTCAAGCCGTACGACACGGGGGAGCTCCTCGCCCGCATCCATGCCGTGAGCCGGCGCACCGCCCACGAGGACGTGCTCGGCGGCGGGGACACCGCGCTGGTTCTCGGCGCCGTGCGCATCGAACTGCCGACGCGTCAGGTCACCGTGGACGGCACGGTCGTCCAGCTCACCCGCAAGGAGTTCGACCTCCTCGCGCTGCTCGCCCAGCGGCCCGGCGTGGTCTTCCGGCGCGAGCAGATCATCAGCGAGGTCTGGCGCACCAGCTGGGAAGGCACCGGCCGCACGCTGGAGGTCCATGTGGCGTCCCTGCGCGCGAAGTTGCGGATGCCGGCGCTGATCGAGACGGTGCGGGGGGTCGGGTATCGGTTGGTGGCGCCGGGGGCGTAGGGCCCACCGGGGCTCGGCGGGGCTCAGCGGGCGAAGAAGCTTCCGGAGGAAACCGTGGGCCCCAGAGCTGTGCGAGGCTCGGGGGGAGGAATGTGGGTCGGGTGAGGGACGGTGGCTGTGGACGCGGGTGAGTGCGGCGGTGCGGGTGCCCGTGTGTGCGGTGGTGGTCGTGAATCGCTTGACGCGGGGGCCCGGGGTGGAACGGGGGCGGGTGTCCGGCCGAGCCGGGGGGCGGTGCTCGGCGTGGGCGCGGCGCCTGGGCAGGTGAGCGCCCCCTTCCGCGGGGGGCGTGCCGTCGCGGTGCGTCAGTGCCCGGGTATGCTCAGCGGTGCCCGTGTGCGTCGGAGCGCGCGGCTTCGGGGCGGGGTGTAGGCGGGGTCGTGCGTACACGTCTTCTTCCGCTTCTCATCGTTCTCATGGCCGCCATGCTGCTGGCCCTGGGCGTGCCGCTCGCCATCGGTATGGCCTCCGCGCAGCAGCAGAAAGTCGTCGTCGACCGGATCGACGACACCGCCCACTTCGCCGCGCTCGCCCAGTTCGTCACCGACGCCTCCGACGAGCGCCTGGAGACCCTGGAGAGCGAACTCGCCAGCTACTACAGGGTCTACGGCATCCGCGTCGGTGTCTTCTATGACGGCGACGTACCCATGGCCACGGCGCCCCGCGGGTGGTTCCTCCCCCGCACGGGCGAGGTGCGCGACGCGTTCGGCGAGGCCCTGCTCAGCCGCCGCAGCCAGGACCCCAAGCAGGTGTGGCCCTGGCAGCGGGGCCGGCTGGTCGTCGCCTCTCCGGTGATCCGGGACGGCGACGTCGTCGCGGTCGTCGTCACCGACTCGCCCACCGGACCGATGCGTTCACGGATCCTGCAGGACTGGCTCGTCATCTTCGCGGGCGAACTCGCCGCCATGCTGCTGGCCGTCGGCGCCGCCCTGCGGCTGACCGGCTGGGTGCTCAGGCCCGTACGGGTCCTCGACGCCACCACCCACGACATCGCCACCGGGCGGCTCAAGTCCCGGGTGGCGGTGGCCGGTGGACCGCCCGAACTCAGGCGCCTGGCACGGTCGTTCAACGAAATGGTGGACAACGTCGAGGACGTGTTGGAGCAGCAGCGGGCCTTCGTCGCCGACGCCTCGCACCAGTTGAGGAATCCGCTCGCCGCACTGCTGCTGCGCATCGAGCTGCTCGCCTTCGAACTTCCCGAGGGGAACGCCGAGATCGCCTCCGTGCAGACGGAGGGCAAACGCCTCGCCCAAGTCCTCGACGGCCTCCTCGACCTCGCGCTCGCCGAGCACACCGAGGCGGACCTGAGCATCACCGACATCGGCGAACTCACTGCCGAACGGGTCGCCGCCTGGACCCCCACCGCCGAGGCCAAGGGAGTGCGGCTGGTGGGGAGTTGTCCGCCCACCACCGCCTGGGCCGACCCCGTGACCCTCTCCAGCGCCCTGGACGCGGTCATCGACAACGCGCTCAAGTTCACGCCGCAGGAGGAGACCGTCGAGGTCACGGTCGCCGCGGACGGGAACACCTCCACGGTCGTCGTCGCCGACCGCGGACCCGGGCTCACCGACGAGGAACTCGCGCGCGTCGGCGACCGGTTCTGGCGCAGCGGGCAGCATCAGAACGTCAAGGGGTCAGGTCTCGGACTGTCCATCTCGCGGGCGCTCCTGGCCGCGGGGGGCGGGGTGATCTCGTACGGCCACCACGAGCCGCACGGGCTGGTGGTCACCGTGTCCGTGCCCCGTAGCCGCCCTACGGTATGACCGAGGTAGTCGTCCTACGGCTTGACCGAGCGGTAATAGCGGCGGGCGCCCTCGTGGAGGGGGACCGGGTCGGTGTAGATCGCCGTGCGTACGTCCACCAGCTGGGCGGAGTGCACGTCCCGGCCGATGCCGTCCCTGCTCTTGATCACGGTCCGGGTGAGCCACTCGGTGAGCTCGGGGTCCATGTCCTTGCGGGTGATCAGCAGGTTGGAGACGGCCATCGTCGGGACGGTCCTGTTGTTCTGGACGGACGGGTACGCCGACGCCGGCATGTTGGTGGCCCGGTAGTAGCGGGTGGGCTCGCCCTCGGCGTGCAGCGTCGCCACGAGGGAGGGTTCGATCGGGACGAAGCGGAACGCGGAGCGTTCGGCCAGCTGCTTCAGCCCGTCGGTGGGCAGGCCGCCGGACCAGAAGAACGCGTCCAGGCCGTGGCCGAGGAGCTTGGGGCCGGTGTCGATGCCCTCGGCCCTCGGCTGGATGTCCTTGGCCGGGTCGATGCCGGCGGCGTCGAGCACGCGCTCCGCTATCAGCCGTACGCCGGAGTTGGGGACGCCGATGGAGACGCGCTTGCCCTTCAGGTCGGTGATGGTGTGGATGTCGGAGTCGGCGGGGACGACGAGCTGGACGTAGTCGTCGTAGAGGCGGGCCAGGCCGCGGAGCTGGTCGGCGCCGGGGTCGCCGTTCTGCTGGTAGGTCTCCACCGCGTCGGCCGCGGCGATGGCGAAGTCGGACTTCCCGGTCGCCACGAGTCTGACGTTCTCCTGGGAGCCCGCGCTGGTCTCCAGCTTCACCTTCAGGTCCGGCATGTCCTTGTGGATCTCCTTCTGGAGGAGTCCGCCGTACTTCTGGTAGACGCCTTGCTTCGTGCCCGTGCTGAAGGTGATCGTGCCGGTCGGGGGGTTCTCGCCCAGCGGGAGCAGCCACCACAGGAGCAGGCCGAGGGCCACGAGGGCGGCGGCCGCGGTCTGGAGCGCCTGGCGGCGGCTGAGGTGGGGGAACGGCTTGGGCATGCGGGTGATCCTGCCACGCCCTCCGGGGGTTGGGGTTGGGGTTTGGGTGCGGGTTCGGTGGGGGCGGGCGTTTTTGCGCAGTTCCCCGCGCCCCTGGATGCCTGCGGCGCAATTGCGGGCCCGGTGGGGGCTTGTGTAGCGCGTGCGGTTCGGTGGGTGGGTCGGGGCCGGGGTGGGGGGTATCCGTCCTCGGTCCGGCGGCTCGGTCCCTTGAGTAGGGCTCGGTGACGGACGCCGGCCGCTGCGGGCGGACACCCCCCACCCCGTCCCCTGCCCGCCGTACGCGGCCAACGGCCCATCGTGGCGCACGTGACCGCACCCACCCAGGGGGGCGGGGTACCCCTTCAGGCGCCGTCCCGGCCCACCGGCTCCGCCACCCGAGGTGCCGTCGGGGTGTTGGCCCGGCGGGGCGTCAGTTTTGTGGCCAGGGGCTCGGTGTAGCGGGCTGTGAGGGGGCCGAGGATGACCAGGATGAGGACGTAGGCGGTGGCCAGGGGGCCGAGGGAGGGTTCTATGCCGCCCGAGACCGCCAGGCCCGCTATGACGATCGAGAACTCGCCGCGGGCGACCAGTGCGCCGCCCGTGCGCCAGCGGCCCTTGGGGGAGATGCCGGCTCGGCGGGCCGCCCAGTAGCCCGTGGCGATCTTTGTGGCTGCCGTGACCAGGGCCAGGGCGAGGGCGGGTAGCAGGACCGGGGGAATGCTCGCCGGGTCCGTGTGGAGGCCGAAGAAGACGAAGAAGACCGCGGCGAAGAGGTCGCGCAGGGGGCTCAGGAGGGTGTGGGCGCCCTCGGCCACCTCGCCTGAGAGGGCTATGCCCACGAGGAACGCGCCGACCGCTGCCGAGACCTGGAGTTGCTGGGCGACGCCCGCCACCAAGATCGTGAGGCCGAGGACGACCAGGAGGAGCTTCTCCGGGTCGTCGCTCGAGACGAAGCGGGAGATCAGGCGGCCGTAGCGGACCGCGGTGAACAGGACCAGGCCGGCCGCTCCCAGGGCGATCGCCAGGGTCAGGCTTCCGGCCAGCAGGCCCGCTCCGGCGACGAGGGCGGTGACTATGGGCAGGTAGACCGCCATCGCCAGGTCCTCCAGGACCAGGACGCTGAGGATCACCGGGGTTTCCCTGTTGCCGACCCGGCCCAGGTCGCCCAGGACCTTCGCTATGACGCCCGAGGAGGAGATCCAGGTGACGCCCGCAAGGACCACCGCGGCCACCGGGCCCCAGCCGAGGAGGAGGGCGGCCGCTGCTCCTGGGAGGGCGTTGAGGGCGCCGTCGACCAGGCCGGAGGGGTAGTGGGCCTTGAGGTTGGTGACCAGGTCGCCGGCCGTGTACTCCAGGCCGAGCATCAGGAGGAGGAGAATGACTCCGATTTCCGCGCCTATCGAGACGAATTCCTCGCTCGCTCCCAGGGGCAGCAGGCCGCCCTCGCCGAAGGCCAGGCCGGCCAGGAGGTAGAGGGGGATGGGGGAGAGGCGGAAACGGGCGGCGAAACGGCCGAGGAGGCCCAGGCCGAGGATGATCGAGCCGAACTCGATCAGGAGGACCGCGGAGTGCATGCTTCCTACTCCCGCCCCAGGATCGCCGCGGCGGCGTCCACGCCCTCGCGGGTGCCCACGACGATGAGGATGTCGCCGCCCGCCAGGCGGAAGTCCGGTGCCGGGGACGGGATCGCCTCCGCTCGGCGCAGGGCCGCCACGACGGAGGCTCCCGTGTCGGTGCGCATCTTCGTGTCGCCCAGGACCCGGCCGTTCCAGCGGGAGCCGGCCGCCACCTCGACGCGCTCGGCCACCAGGCCCAGGTCGGAGGCGTAGAGAAGGCTCGCGCTGTGGTGGGAGGGCTTCAGCGCGTCGATCAGGGCGCCCGCCTCGGAACCGGTCAGACGCAGCGACTGGGCGCAGGAGTCGGGGTCGTCGGCCCGGTACACGCTCACCGTGCGGGCACCGTCGCGGTGCGCCACCACGGAGAGATGGCGGTCCTCGCGGGTCATGAGGTCGTACTGGACCCCGATGCCCGGCAGCGGCGTCGCCCTCAGGCGTGGAGCAGACACGTTTCTTCCCCTTGTGTTTCGAGTGGTCGCGGGTGCCGGGTTCGCATGCTGCCAGGCACCCGTACGGTGGCGATATGGGTGACGTGACGGATATACGCGAGCGGCGGGGACCGGTGAGGCTGGGTTCTCGGGCGCCGTACGAGAGGAGTGAGCGCAGGGCCGTGTCGCTGTTCTGGCGGATCTTCTCACTCAACGCCGCGGGCCTCGTCGTCGCCGCCGCGCTGCTGCTGGGGCCGGTCACCGTGTCGACGCCCGTACGGCAGGGGGAGGCCGTGGTCGTCCTCGCGGGGCTCGCCCTGTTGCTGGTCGCCAATGCCCTCGTGCTGCGGGTGGGGCTCGTCCCGCTCCAGCGGCTGGGTCGGGCCATGGCCGCCGCCGATCTGCTGCGTCCCGGCGTGCGCGCCCCCGTCTCCGGCCCTTCCGAGACGGCCGTGCTGATCACGACGTACAACACCATGCTCGACCGGCTGGAGGCAGAGCGGGCCACCGGCGCGGCCCACGCGCTCTCCGCGCAGGAGCGGGAGCGGCATCGCATCGCGCGCGAGCTCCACGACGAGGTCGGGCAGACCCTCACCGCCGTGCTTCTTCAGTTGAAGAGGGTTGCCGACCGGGCGCCCGAGGAGCTGCGGGGGGAAGTGGGGCAGGCCCAGGAAGCGACCCGGGCCGGGCTCGACGAGATCCGTCGGATCGCGCGCCGGCTGCGGCCCGGGGTCCTGGAGGAGCTCGGGCTGTCGAGCGCCTTGCGGTCTCTCGCGGCCGAGTTCACGACGCACGGGCTGACCGTGCGGCATCACGTCGGCGGCGATCTGCCCCGGCTGACCGAGGAGTCGGAACTGGTGGTCTACCGGGTGGCCCAGGAGGGGCTCACGAACACCGCGCGGCACTCCGCCGCCGACCGCGCCGAAGTCCGGCTCCGGCAGGTCGCGGGGGGAGTCGAGCTCCTCGTGCGGGACAACGGCAAAGGGCTGGGCGGGGCGCCCGACGGGGCCGGGATCCAGGGGATGCGGGAGCGGGCGCTGCTGGTCGGGGCGGTGTTCTCGGTGCAGGCCGGTCCCGGGCGGGGGACGGACGTGCGGTTGCGCATACCGGCCCCGGCGCAGGTGCGCTGATGGCTCGGCCGACCCGGGTGCTGCTCGCCGACGACCACACCCTCGTACGACGAGGGGTCCGGCTGATCCTGGAGGGGGAGCCGGACCTCACGGTCGTGGCCGAGGCGGGGGACGGCGCCGAGGCGGTCGAGCTGGCACGCGCGCGTGAGGTCGACCTGGCCGTGCTGGACATCGCGATGCCCCGGATGACGGGACTGCAGGCGGCCCGTGAGCTGTCCCGGCGGCTGCCGGACCTGCGGATCCTGATCCTGACGATGTACGACAACGAGCAGTACTTCTTCGAGGCGCTCAAGGCCGGGGCCAGCGGATACGTGCTCAAGTCCGTCGCCGACCGCGATCTCGTCGAGGCGTGCCGGGCCGCCGTACGCGACGAGTCCTTCGTCTACCCCGGGGCCGAGCGGGCCCTCGTGCGGTCCTACCTCGACCGCCTGCACCGCGGTGACGACCTGCCCACGCGGGCCGTCACCGAACGCGAGGAGGAGATCCTCAAACTGGTCGCCGAGGGTCACACCACCAAGGAGATCGGCGAGCTGCTGTTCATCAGCGCGAAGACCGTCGAGCGGCACCGGGCGAACCTGCTGGCCAAGCTGGGGATGCGGGACCGGCTGGAGCTGACGCGGTACGCGATACGGGCGGGGCTCATCGATCCCTGAGCCGGGGGTGCGGGTGCGCGGCACGACGCCGCCGCACCACGTATGCGCCCGCGAGGCCGACTCCGCCGACGGCGAGTGCCACCCCGATCGCCCGCTCGAAACCCGCAGGGCCGACGCTGCCGCCGGACCCGCCCTGGACACCGAGCGTCGGAAGCGGCGTGCTGAGTGGCGTGAGGAGCGGTGTGGCGGTTGGCGTGGCGACGCTCACGGTCTCGGTGCCTCTTCGGGGGAGCGCCTCGCAGGCGATGCCGTCGTCGGGACCCTGGTCCTCGTCGAGCCGGTCGGGGTCGCTGCGGTCGAGGTCGAACTCCGCCTGCGCGTCCTCCTGGAAGGCGAAGTCGGCGCAGTCCAGGTCGCCTTGAGCGTGTGCGACGCCGGTCAGCGGTCCGGTGGTGGCCAGAACGGCCAGCGCGGCGCCGGTGAGCGCGATGCGTATTGCCATGGGTCGGGTGCCTTTCGGGGTGGGGCCGGAACAGCCGTCACCGCGAATCTAGGGACGCGCCCCGCATCCGGCCCGTGGAGCTGGGCCGAACGGGCGCGCCGTCACAGGAGCGCCTCCCAGTCCTCGTCGAAGTCCGCGGGGTTCAGGAACAGCACGTCCTCCGGCTCGGCGGCGCCCCGCAGGGACTGTTCCGTCCAGATGCACTTGCCCGTGGGGGTGTAACGGGCGCCCCAGCGGGAGGAGAGGGCCGAGATGAGCTGGAGTCCCCGGCCGCCCTCGTCGGTGTCCGCGGCGTGGCGGATACGGGGCATGGTCTGGCTGCCGTCGTAGACCTCGCAGATCAGCTCGGTGGTGTGCAGCAGGCGCAGCCGGACCGGGCCGCGGGCGTGCCGGACGACATTGCCCACCAGTTCGCTGACCAGGAGTTCCGTGGTGGGGGACAGATCGTCCAGGTCCCAGGCCGCGAGCTGTTCGCGCACATGCCGGCGGGCCTGGCTCGCCGCCTTCGGGTCGTCGTGCAGGGACCAGGTGGCCATCCGGTCGGCCGGTAGCGCGTGCAGCCGGGCCACCAGGAACGCCGCGTCGTCCGCCGCCTGCTGGTCCGCCGGCAGCAGACCGGCCGTCAGCGTGTCGCACAGCCGTTCAAGGTCCACGGCGGTCCCGTCGGCGTGGGCGGCGCCGAGCAGCCGCGCCAGCTCGGCCATGCCCTCGTCGATCTCCCGCTTCGCCGACTCCACAAGGCCGTCGGTGTACAGCACGAGCAGACTGCCCTCGGGCACCTCCAACTCGGCCGTCTCGAACGGCGGTTTGGCCGCGCCCAGCGGGGGATCGGCGTCCGGTTCGGGGAAGTGCACGGTTCCGTCGGGCCGTACCAGCGCGGGCGGCGGATGACCGGCCCGGGCGATGGAGCAGACCCGGGTCGTCGGGTCGTAGAGCGCGTACAGACAGGTGGCGTACGACGCCTCGCCCATGCCGCCGACGATGTCGTTGAGGTGGCCGAGGATCTCGTCGGGCGGCAGCTCCAGGTCGGCCAGGGTGTGCACCGCGGTGCGCAGCCGGCCCATGGTGGCCGCCTCCGGCAGGCCGTGGCCCATCACGTCGCCGACGACCAGCGCGACCTGTCCGCCGGACAGCGGGATGATGTCGTACCAGTCGCCGCCCACGTCCGCGCCCTGCCCGGCCGGGAGATAGCGGGCGGCCGCCGTGCACGCGGGCAGATCGGGCAGCGCCTGGGGGAGCAGGCTGCGCTGGAGTTCCCGGGACCGGGTGTGCTCGGCGTCGTAGAGCCGGGCCCGCTCCAGGGACTGGGCGACCAGGGCGGTGATCGTGGTGAGCAGGGCGCGTTCCTCGTCGTCGAGCAGCCGCGGCCGGTCGAAGGAGACCACGCAGACGCCGAAGGTGTGGCCGGACGCCGTCAGCGGCAGGAACGCCCAGGACTTCTTCTCGCCCCGGGTGGGGAAGTCGGCCAGTTCGGGGTAGCGGGTGGCGTACTCGCGCGCCGAGGACATGAACAGCGGGAGGCCGGACGCGATCGTGTCCCAGGCGGGGTCTCCGGTCGACGCCCGGGGGCGGCTGTCGAGGTGGGCCACGAAGTCCCGGGGATAGCCGACCGCCCCGACGTGGTGGAGCCGATTCCCCTCGCTGACCTGGACCATCAGCCCGGAGGCGGCGAACGGCGGCAGCACCCGGCGGGCGACCGCGTCCACCACGTCCCGGGAGGTCGTCGCCTTGGCGAGTTCCGTGGTCAGCTCGGCGATCCGCACCGCCCGCTCGGCCGTGGCCCGTTCCGCCGCCTGGCGCTCCTGGGCCAGCCGGCGTTTCTCCGTGACGTCCTGGAAGTAGAGGGTGCGGCCGTCCGGGCCCGGCACCAGCCGTACGTGCAGCCGCCGCCGGCAGTCCGCGATGTACACGTCGAACCCGGCGGACTTCTCCTCGGCCCCGGCCTTCAGACAGCTCTCCTTGAGACCCGGGACCTGTCGGGTGGCCGGCAGGTCCCACAGCAGGCGTCCGAACAACTCCTCCTCGGAGAAGCCGAGGAAGCGTTCCGCCTCCAGGTTGGCGAAGGTGATCCGCCACTCGTCGTCCACCGCGAGGAAGCCGTCGCTCATGTGTCTCAGGGCCCTGCTGAGGGCGTCCCGCGCGATGCGGGACTCGTTGCTCTCCCAGCCGACCCCGATCATCCGCAGGGGCTCGCCCCGCTCGTCGTAGGTCGCCCGGCCGCGGGCCTGCGTCCAGCCCCACGTGCCGTCCAGGCGCCGTACGCGGTACTCGGCCTCGAAGACGCTGTGGTCGAGGATGGCCCGCTGTGCCGCCGCCAGCGTGGGTGCCAGATCGTCGGGATGGACGATCCGCATCCAGTTGTCGATCCGGCCGGTGAAATCGGCCGGGCGGGTGCCGTACAAGGCCAGGGCGGCCTCGTCCCAGCTCAGGTCACCGTTGCGGATGTCCCAGTCCCACGAGCCGACCTGAACCTCCTTCAGGGCCTGCCGCAGCCGTTCGCCGCCCAGTTCCCCCTGGGAGGGACCGGACGGCGGCGGGGCCTGGGCCATGCGCTCCTCGGTCCAGGCGACCACGTCCCGCAGGAAGTCCCAGTGCTCCGGGGTGGGTTCACCCCGCTCGCCGACCAGGACCGTCAGCGCGCCGATGCTGCGCCGGCCGCCGAACAGGGGCAGGGCGGCGAGGCCGGTGCCGGGCCAGGCGGCCTCCTCCGGCGCGTCCGGGGACACCGGTACCCAGACGCCCCTGCCCTGCTGGAGCGCGCGGGCGGGGGCCAGGGGGCCCTCCTGGTCGACGATCTCCCAGGAGCGGGTGAGGGCGGGCGGCAGACCGACGGAGGACACCAGGCGCAGCGCGGACATCGGGCCGCGCAGGTGCACGGTCCCGCCGAGCGCGCTCAGCTCACCGACCGCGTGCCCGAGCGCCAGCCGGAAGACCTCGCTCTCCGTCGCACCAGGGGTGACCGAGCCGAGGAGGGCGAGCCGCGCGTTCATGGAGGGAACTTATCGTTCCCGATTCCGGTCGAAACCTGCTTCACAGTTTCCGACGAGCTGTTTCCCGGCATTGCCTTACTTCAACTGCCCCTGTTTCCAGGGAAGTTGCCGAAATTCCGGCCGTGTACCGTGCCGTCGGACCGGGCAGTCTCCGATCATGAGGAGCGGCATGGACATCGGTGTCTTCATCCCCATCGGCAACAACGGCTGGCTCATCTCGAAGAGTTCCCCGCAGTACATGCCGACCTTCGAGCTCAACAAGGCCGTCGTGCAGAAGGCCGAGGAGCACGGGTTCGACTTCGCCCTCTCGATGATCAAACTCAAGGGCTTCGGCGGGGAGACCGAGTTCTGGGACCACTGCCTGGAGTCGTTCACGCTGATGGCGGGGCTGGCCGCGGTCACCGAGCGGATCAGGTTGTACGCCTCCACGCCGATCCTCGCCCTGCCGCCGGCGATCGTCGCGCGCATGGCGGTCACCGTCGACTCCATCGCCCCCGGACGGTTCGGCGTCAACATCGTCACCGGCTGGGCGCCCGGCGAGTACACACAGATGGGCGTGTGGCCCGGCGACGAGCACTTCGGCAACCGGTACGCGCGGGCCGAGGAGTACGTGACGGTGATGAAGGAGCTGTGGAGCGAGGGCGTCAGCAACTTCAAGGGCGAGTTCTACGCGATGGACGACTGCGTGCTCTCGCCGCGGCCGGCGAACGGGCACATCGACATCGTGGCCGCCGGGCAGAGCGGCACGGGCATGCGGTTCGCCGCCGGGCACGCCGACTACAACTTCATCCTCGGCAGCGGCGTGAACACCCCGCTCGCCTTCGCGGACAGCGCGGCCACGCTGGTGGAGGCGGCGCGCGAGACCGGCCGGGACGTCGGTGCGCTGTCCCTGTTCATGGTCATCGCCGACGAGAGCGACGCGGCCGCCCGCGCGAAGTGGCAGGACTACCACGCGGGCGCCGACCGCGCGGCGCTGGCCTACATGGCGGGGGAGTCGGCCACGGACACCACCGCCGACGACTCCTCCACGGCCCGCACCATCGTGCTGCCCGAGGGCGCCGTGAACTTCAACATGGGGACGCTCGTCGGGTCGTACGAGAGTGTCGCGCACATGCTCGACGAGATCGCCGGGGTCGACGGGACCAAGGGGATCATGCTGGTCTTCGACGACTTCCTCGACGGGATCGAGACCTTCGGGACGCGGATCCAGCCGTTGATGCGGTCGCGGGAGGGGCGGGTGTGAGAAGGGGCCGGCGCTGTCTCGCGCCGGCCCCTTCTCACGTATGTCGTGAGGTGCCTCAGTCCGTGCCGAACTCCATGGCGGCCCGGTCCAGCAGGGCCTCGTCCTCCGAGACCTCGCCGCGGGAGGCGATCGCCTCGGCGCCGCCCTCGGGGAGTTCCGGCATGGTGCCGATCAGCCCGGTCGCGGCGGCCTGGGAGGCGCCGATGGTGGGGCTGCCGGTGCCGATCAGGCCGAGGCCCGCGTACTGCTCCAGCTTGGCGCGGGAGTCGGCGATGTCGAGGTTGCGCATGGTGAGCTGGCCGATCCGGTCCACCGGGCCGAAGGCCGAGTCCTCGGTGCGCTCCATCGACAGCTTGTCCGGGTGGTACGAGAACGCCGGGCCCGTGGTGTCGAGGATCGAGTAGTCCTCGCCGCGCCGCAGACGGAGGGTGACCTCGCCCGTGATCGCCGCGCCGACCCACCGCTGGAGCGACTCGCGGATCATCAGGGCCTGCGGGTCCAGCCAGCGGCCCTCGTACATGAGACGGCCCAGGCGCCGGCCCTCGTTGTGGTACTGGGCGACGGTGTCCTCGTTGTGGATCGCGTTGACGAGACGCTCGTAGGCCGCGTGCAGCAGGGCCATGCCCGGGGCCTCGTAGATGCCGCGGCTCTTCGCCTCGATGATCCGGTTCTCGATCTGGTCGGACATGCCGAGGCCGTGCCGGCCGCCGATCGCGTTGGCCTCCATGACCAGGTCGACGGCGGAGCCGAACTCCTTGCCGTTGATGGTCACCGGGCGGCCCTGGTCGAAGCCGATCGTCACGTCCTCGGGCGCGATCTCGACCGAAGGGTCCCAGAACTTGACGCCCATGATCGGCTCGACGGTCTCGACGCCGGTGTTGAGGTGCTCCAGGGTCTTGGCCTCGTGCGTGGCGCCCCAGATGTTGGCGTCGGTGGAGTACGCCTTCTCCGTGGAGTCCCGGTACGGCAGCTGGTGCGCGACCAGCCACTCCGACATCTCCTTGCGGCCGCCGAGCTCGGTCACGAAGTCCGCGTCCAGCCACGGCTTGTAGATCCGCAGGTTCGGGTTGGCGAGCAGGCCGTAACGGTAGAACCGCTCGATGTCGTTGCCCTTGAAGGTCGAGCCGTCGCCCCAGATCTGGACGTTGTCCTCCAGCATCGCCCGCACCAGGAGGGTGCCGGTGACGGCACGGCCCAGCGGGGTGGTGTTGAAGTACGCCCGCCCGCCCGAGCGGATGTGGAACGCCCCGCAGGTGAGCGCGGCAAGCCCCTCCTCGACCAGTGCGGCCCGGCAGTCGACCAGGCGCGCGATCTCGGCACCGTAGGTCTTCGCGCGGCCGGGCACCGAGTCGATGTCGGGCTCGTCGTACTGGCCGATGTGCGCGGTGTAGGTGCACGGGATGGCGCCCTTGTCGCGCATCCACGCGACCGCGACGGAGGTGTCGAGACCGCCGGAGAAGGCGATGCCGACGCGTTCGCCGGCGGGGAGGGACGTGAGGACCTTGGACATAGGAAGATTATGCATCACCACGCATGGTCATGCAAAGCCCAAGGTCCCGCCTCCCGCGTGATTCACGTCATCCGCGATGCGTGCCGTGCCGCCCCCCTGTGCAGGCGGCGGCACGGCAGGAGCGACGCGGGCAGCAGCCGGGGCGGCGGCCGGACCTCCGGCGGCCGGAGAGGTGGCGGCGGCTGCTGGCGAAGGCCGGGTCCCCGGAGTGCGCTTCGCGGTCGTGGCCGACCGTCCCCTGGCCGGAGCGGCCGGCTTGAGCCCTTCCATGGTCGGTGCGAGCGCCCTGGAGCGGCTGCTGCGCCCGTGAGCGGCCATGGCTGAGCGCCGGGGCGACGGTCCCCGCGGAGCGCCTACCCTTGAGCCATGACCAGCAGCAGCGACCGGAGCCCGGCAGTGGACGTTTCATCTCCGAAAACGTACGAAGTGCGCACTTATGGGTGCCAGATGAACGTCCACGACTCCGAGCGATTGTCCGGACTGCTGGAGGAAGCGGGGTACGTGCCCGCCCCCGAGGGTTCCGACGGGGACGCGGACGTCGTCGTCTTCAACACCTGCGCGGTGCGGGAGAACGCCGACAACCGGCTCTACGGCAACCTCGGCCGGCTCGCGCCGCGCAAGGCCTCGCGGCCCGGCATGCAGATCGCGGTCGGCGGCTGCCTCGCCCAGAAGGACCGGGACACCATCGTGCGGAAGGCGCCCTGGGTGGACGTCGTCTTCGGCACGCACAACATCGGCAAGCTGCCCGTCCTGCTGGAACGCGCGCGCGTGCAGGAGGAGGCGCAGGTCGAGATCGCCGAGTCGCTGGAGGCGTTCCCGTCCACGCTTCCCACCCGGCGCGAGAGCGCCTACGCGGCCTGGGTGTCGATCTCCGTCGGCTGCAACAACACCTGCACCTTCTGCATCGTCCCCGCCCTGCGCGGCAAGGAGAAGGACCGCCGTACCGGCGACATCCTCGCCGAGATCGAGGCCCTGGTCGGCGAGGGCGTCTCCGAGATCACGCTGCTCGGCCAGAACGTCAACGCGTACGGCTCCGACATCGGCGACCGCGAGGCCTTCAGCAAGCTGCTGCGCGCGTGTGGCTCGATCGAAGGCCTGGAGCGGGTCCGCTTCACCTCTCCGCACCCCCGCGACTTCACGGACGACGTGATCGAGGCGATGGCCGAGACCCCGAACGTGATGCCGCAGCTGCACATGCCCCTGCAGTCCGGCTCGGACACGGTCCTCAAGGCGATGCGCCGCTCGTACCGCCAGGAGCGCTACCTGGGCATCATCGAGAAGGTCCGCGCCGCCATGCCGGACGCCGCGATCTCGACCGACATCATCGTGGGCTTCCCCGGCGAGACCGAGGAGGACTTCGAGCAGACCATGCACGTGGTCCGCCAGGCGCGCTTCACGAACGCCTTCACCTTCCAGTACTCCAAGCGCCCCGGAACCCCCGCGGCGACCATGGACGGGCAGATCCCCAAGGAGGTCGTGCAGTCGCGCTACGAGCGTCTCGTCGCCCTCCAGGAGGAGATCTCCTGGGAGGAGAACAAGAAGCAGGTCGGCCGCACCCTGGAGCTGATGGTCGCCGAGGGCGAGGGCCGCAAGGACGGCGCCACCCACCGCCTCTCCGGCCGCGCCCCGGACAACCGCCTGGTCCACTTCACCAAGCCCGACCAGGAGGTCCGTCCCGGCGACGTGGTCACGGTCGGGATCACCTACGCCGCCCCCCACCACCTCCTCGCCGAGGGCGCCGTCCTCGACGTGCGCCGCACGCGCGCGGGGGACGCGTGGGAGAAGCGGAACGCGGCCGAGGCCGCCAAGCCGGCGGGTGTCATGCTGGGCCTCCCGAAGATCGGGATCCCCGAGCCGCTCCCGGCGGCTACGGGCGGCTGCGCGGCGCACTGAGCGTCCGCCGCCGGTCACGCGGGAGGGGGCGGGGCGGGGCATGGAGCGCTGGGTGGTCCTGATCGACCGGGGTGCCGGAAACCATCAGGACGTCGACGAGGTGGCGCATTTCGAGTGCACCCGGGAGGAGGCCCGCGCCCGCCTGTACGAGATCGCCTGCACCCACCGTCCGGGCGTCGGCCTGCGCCAGAAGCGCCGGCAGGTCTACCGCGTCGGTGACGGGGACGCCTACTACGTGAGCATCGAGGGCGCGCTGTCCACCTCTCGCGTGGTGTACCGGCTGGGCGCACTGGCGTGGAGCACCCATCCCGAGTCCTGGCCCTGGGCCTGGAAGTAAGCTGCCGATCATGCTTGTAGCAGCCGCCGTCTGCCCGTGTCCGCCCCTTCTCGTGCCACCGGTCGCCGCTGGGGCCGCGCCCGAGCTCGACGGGGCCCGCGCGGCCTGCACGGACGCCCTGGGCGTCCTCGCGGCGGCCCGGCCCGACCTTCTCGTCGTCGTGGGGCCCGCCGAGCGGAGCGGACGCGGCCCGCACCCGCAGGGCGCCAGGGGCTCGTTCCGCGGCTTCGGCGTGGAGGTGGACGTACGACTCGGACCGGGACGGGGTGCGGTCCCGCAGGGGCCGCTGCCGACCTCCCTGGCTGTCGCCGCCTGGCTGCTGGAGCGCACGGGCTGGTCCGACGCCCCGATCGAGGGACTCGGGGTGGGGGAACCCCTGGAGCCCGAGCGGTGTATCCAGACCGGAAGGGACATCGCCGCCCGGGCCGAGCGGGTGGCGCTGCTGGTGATGGGCGACGCCAGCGCCTGCCGCACGCTCAAGGCACCGGGCTACCTCGACGAGCGCGCGGCCCCCTTCGACGCGGAGGTCGCGCGGGCCCTGGGCGCGGCCGACGTGGCGGCCCTGCGCGCGCTGGACGCCGAGCTGGCGTACGAACTGAAGGCCTCCGGCCGGGCCTGCTGGCAGGTTCTCGCGGGCGCGGCCGAGGGCGCGGACCTCGGCGGCTCGCTGCTGTACGAGGACGCGCCGTACGGCGTGGGGTACATGGTCGCGACCTGGTCCTGACGGTCGAGGAGCACCGGCCGCGAGAGCCGTAGGGGCCGTCGAGGAGTCCGTGGCGGAGTCCTCGACGGGCCCGGGAAACGGCGGACGGCCGGGGGCGTCCTGCCCCGCGGCCGTCCGTCGGTGTGCCGTACCGCCGTTCAGGAAGCCGGCGGCGGTGAGGGCGGCGGCGCGCTGCCGTCCCCCGGTCCCTTGGTGCCGTCGGTGTGCGCGAGGCGCTCCATGGCGTCCTTGGCCTTGCCCGTGCCGGTCTGGATCCTGGCGCTGTACTTGCCCTTGGTCTTCTCGTCCACGACCTTCGCGGCCTTGTCGATGCCGTGCTGGATCTTGTCCCCGTGCTGCTGCGCGAGGCCGGAGACCTTGTCCTTGGCCGGGCTGAGCTTGGCCTTCACATTGTCCAGGAGACCCATCGTTCACCTTCCCACTAGGGACAGTTACGTGCGGGCGCCTTCGTCGGCCTCATGATCGGCCGTCGCTTCGGCGGACTGCTGCTTGGGGATCTCGACGCCCTCGGCGGCAGCGTCCTCGACGGCCTCCGTCGCCGTCGATCCGTCCGTGTCCTCGGCCGCGTCGGTCTCGGTGACCTCGACCTTGACCTCGACCCGGGCGTCGCCCTCGACCTCAATCCCAGTCCCAGACCCGGCTTTGGCCTCGGCGTCGGTCGATCCCTTCGCTTCTGCCGCCTCCTCCGCCGCGGACCCGGCCGTCAGGATGTCGGCCTGCGTCTCGGCGGCTGACGCCCCCTCCGTGGCCTTCGACCTGCGGAGAAGTCGTGCGAAAACGCCCATATCCACTCCATACGTTACTCGTGCGGGGGAAATCCCGCGTCGTCCGGTGCGCCCGTTCGCGCCGTCCGGAGCGCCGCCTCCATGAACAGGGCGGCGGAAACCACGCAACTGGCAACGACGCCGGACCCGCGCCGTCACGTAACTCGTTCGAGGTGGGGCTTCGAGGTTTGCGAGACTGGGGCGGTGAGCAGCACACCCCCCGCCCCCCGCGTCATCGCCGTCGTCGGCCCCACTGCGGCCGGAAAGTCCGATCTGGGCGTCTTCCTCGCCCAGCGACTGGGAGGCGAGGTCGTCAACGCCGACTCCATGCAGCTCTACCGAGGGATGGACATCGGCACCGCCAAGCTGACGCTCGCGGAACGCGACGGCGTCCCGCACCACCTCCTGGACATCTGGGACGTGACCGTCACCGCCTCCGTCGCCGAGTACCAGCGGCTGGCCCGCGCCAGGATCGACGCCCTGCTCGCCGAGGGCCGCTGGCCGATCCTCGTCGGCGGTTCCGGCCTGTACGTCCGCGGGGCCGTCGACAACCTGGAGTTCCCCGGTACCGACCCCGAGGTCAGGGCCCGGCTGGAGAAGGAGCTCGTCCTGCGCGGCTCCGGCGCGCTCCACGCCCGCCTCTCCGCCGCCGACCCCGGGGCCGCGCAGGCGATCCTGCCCAGCAACGGCCGCCGTATCGTGCGGGCTCTCGAGGTGATCGAGCTCACCGGCAAGCCCTTCACCGCGAACCTCCCCGGCCACGACTCCGTCTACGACACCCTCCAGATCGGCGTCGACGTCGCCCGGCCCGAGCTCGACGAGCGCATCGCGCGCCGGGTCGACCGGATGTGGGAGGCGGGTCTCGTGGACGAGGTGCGGGAGCTGGAGGCGCGAGGGTTGCGCGAGGGGCGCACGGCCTCCCGCGCGCTCGGGTACCAGCAGGTGCTCGCGGCGCTCTCGGGGGAGTGCACGATGGAGGACGCGCGGGCCGAGACCGTCCGTGCCACCAAACGCTTCGCGCGCCGTCAGGATTCATGGTTCAGGCGCGATCCCCGGGTGCACTGGTTGAGTGGGGCTGCGGCGCATCTCACAGAACTTCCGCAGCTCGCACTGGCGTTGGTCGAACGACCGGTTACAGCCTGATCACGTCCTGGCATCGGGACGCTCCGGGCGTCATCCCGGCCTCCGGCGCCGTGCCATCATCGAGCTTCGATCGACCAAGTGGAGTCCGAGTTGGGAGGGCGCGTGGCGATGGAGGCCGGCCCTCGCGACACCGCACAAGGCACCGAGCCCCGCGCCGCCGAGAGCGGTGAGCCGGAGCTTGACGCGGAGCGTCTGAGCCCCGACGGGCCCGACGACACCCTCGGCGGTGTGACCGCCGACGGTCCCGAGCCCGAGGAGATGTTCCCGGGCGGGGAAGAGGTCGAGGTCGAGCTGCGCCCACAGCGCCGTCTGCGGATCTGGCAGCTCGCCCCCATCGTCTCGCTGGCCGCGGTCGGCTCCCTGATGTTCGCCTTCCCGCTGGCCTTCGACTTCGGCGACAGCGGAGCGGTGATCGCGATGCTGGGCCTGCTGATCTGCTCGTGCGCGGCCGGCTGGGGCATGATGGCGGCGCGCCGCGTTGGTTACACGTGGCCGGGACTGCCGCAGCGGGGGTCCGGCCGTCGCGCGGACTGGCGGGTCGCGCTCGGGTACGTGGTGCTGGTGGCGGTTGTGGTCGTTCTCGCGGTCTGGCGCGTGGCGAGGCTCCGCTAGAGGCTTCCGGGGTGCGCGGGGCGGTGTCGGTCTGCGGCTTCCAGGACGCCTGGGGCCGCGCCGATCTGCGGCTACCGCCGCGTGAGCGCCATCAGCCCCCACCGGCCTACACGTACGATCGAGACATGAGCACCCGGATCCCCTTTCTCAAGGGCCACGGCACCGAGAACGACTTCGTGATCGTCCCGGACCCCGAGAACACCCTCGACCTGCCCCCCGCCGCCGTCGCCGCCCTGTGCGACCGCCGGGCCGGCATCGGTGGTGACGGCCTGCTCCACGTCGTACGGTCCGCCGAGCACCCCGAGGCCGCGCACCTGGCCGGGGAGGCCGAGTGGTTCATGGACTACCGCAACGGCGACGGCTCCGTCGCGGAGATGTGCGGCAACGGCGTACGCGTCTTCGCCCGCTACCTCCAGCGCGCCGGTCACGTCACCGAGGGCGACCTCGCGGTGGCCACGCGCGGGGGAGTGAAGACCGTGCACATCGCGAAGGACGGTGACGTCACCGTCGGCATGGGCAAGGCGCTGCTCCCCGAGGGAGACGTCACGGTGAGCGTCGGCGACCGCAGCTGGCCCGCCCGGAACGTGAACATGGGCAACCCGCACGCCGTGGCCTTCGTGGACGACCTCGCGCACGCCGGCGACCTCTACTCCCCGCCGCCCTTCAGCCCGGCCGCCGCCTACCCGAGCGGGGTCAACGTCGAGTTCGTGGTCGACCGCGGCCCCCGCCACGTCGCCATGCGCGTGCACGAGCGCGGGGCGGGCGAGACCCGGTCCTGCGGCACGGGCGCGTGTGCCGTCGCCGTGGCCGCGGCCCGCAGGGACGGCGCCGACCCGGCGACGACCGGCAGCCCGGCGACGTACACCGTCGACGTGCCCGGCGGCACCCTGGTGATCACCGAGCGGGCCGACGGCGAGATCGAGATGACCGGCCCCGCGGTGATCGTCGCCGAGGGCGAGATCGACGCCGACTGGCTTGAAAACGCGGTTGGTTGACCATATGAATCGTCATGATCAGAGTCCCGGAGGCGTGGAAGCGCAGCCTCTGACCCCTTGTTCGATGCGGAACCACAGCCAGGGGCAGGTCAGGTGGCGCGAAATCGTAAACCTACAAACCTTCGCTCGAATGGGTGATCCGTTTCACGCTCGCCGAGAGGCGGTCAGCCGGGCGTGATGGGCTCGGTAGCATCAAGCACCGGCCCGGACGGGGGACAGCTGCCATCCCCTGAGCCGTGTCCGCCATGGGGCACCCCGTCCGCCGGTCCACGCAGCCGGAGGTGCCCATGAGTGCGGAGGCGACGAACCCCGCGACCCCAGGTCCGGTAGCAGGCCCGGCCGCCCGTTGGCGGGCGCGGATCGACCTGCGCCGTCTGGGCCGTGCCGCGCTGCTCGGCCCGGCCGCCCGCGACCGGCTGCCCGACGCCATCGGCCACGTCGCCGAGGCCCACCGCGCCCACTATCCCGACGCCGACCTCGAGCCCCTGCGCCGCGCCTGGGTCCTGGCCGAGTCCTCGCACCGCGGCCAGATGCGCAAGAGCGGTGAGCCGTACATCACACACCCGCTCGCGGTGACCCTGATCCTCGCCGAACTCGGCGCCGAGACCACGACCTTGACGGCCTCCCTGCTCCACGACACCGTCGAGGACACCGAGGTGACGCTCGATCAGGTCGGTGAGGAGTTCGGCGCGGAGGTCCGCTTCCTCGTCGACGGCGTCACCAAGCTGGAGAAGGTCGACTACGGCGCCGCCGCCGAGCCCGAGACCTTCCGCAAGATGCTCGTCGCCACCGGCAACGACGTCCGCGTGATGTCGATCAAACTCGCCGACCGGCTGCACAACATGCGCACCCTCGGCGTGATGCGCCCCGAGAAACAGGCCCGCATCGCCAAGGTCACCCGCGACGTCCTCATCCCGCTCGCCGAACGCCTCGGCGTCCAGGCCCTCAAGACCGAACTGGAAGACCTGGTCTTCGCGATCCTCCACCCCGAGGAGTACGAGCACACGCGCGAGTTGATCGTCGACAACGCCTCCCGCGCGGACGACCCGCTCGCCGAGATCGCCGACGAGGTGCGGGGGGTGCTGCGCGAGGCCGGGATCCAGGCCGAAGTCGTCATCCGGCCACGCCACTTCGTCTCCGTGCACCGGACGGCCCGCAAGCGCGGCAGACTGCGCGGCGCGGACTTCGGCCGCCTGCTGGTCCTGGTCGGCGAGGACGCCGACTGCTACGCCGTCCTGGGTGAACTGCACACCTGTATGACGCCGGTCGTCTCGGAGTTCAAGGACTTCATCGCCGTACCGAAGTTCAACCTGTACCAGTCGCTGCACACCGCCGTGGCACGCGGCGACGGCCAGGTCGTCGAGGTCCTGATCCGCACGCACCAGATGCACAAGGTCGCCGAGGCCGGGGTGGTAGCGCTCGGCAATCCGTACGCCTCGCCTTCGGACTCCTCTTCGAACCCCTCTTCGGACGCCTCGGGGGAGCAGGGCGCGTCCCGCGGTGTCGGCGCCGACGAGGAGCGGGTGGACCCCACCCGGCCCGGCTGGCTCTCCCGCCTCCTCGACTGGCAGGCGGCCGCGCCCGACGCCGACACCTTCTGGTCCACCCTGCGCGAGGACCTCGCCCAGGACCGCGAGATCACCGTCTTCCGGCCCGACGGCGGCACTCTGGGCCTGCCCGAGGGCGCGACCTGTGTGGACGCCGCGTACGCGCAGTACGGCGAGGACGCGCACGCGTGCCTGGGCGCTCGTGTCAACGGCCGGCTGGCGACCCTGAGCACCGTCCTGAAGGACGGCGACACCGTCCAGCTCCTCATGGGGCAGGACCCCGCCGCCGAACCCTCCAAGGAGTGGCTGGAGCACGCGCACACGCCCGCCGCCCGGATCGCCATCCAGCGGTGGATCGCGACGCATCCGACGCCCCCGACGCACGAGGCGCCGGAGGAGACCGCGGAGCGGGGCGGGACGGCCGGTACGACGGCCGACGTCACGACTCGGGGCGCGAACCCGTTCCGGCCCTACGTCGCGGAGCCGCCGTCTGCCGACACGCCCGACAGCGCGGGTCGGATCATCGCCGAGCCGCAGACCCACGACGACCAGGCCGCCGAACGCCCGGGCGCCGCCGTCGCCCTCGTCGACCAGCCCGGCGCGACCGTACGGCTGGCCGGCTGCTGCACGCCCGTACCGCCCGACGAGATCACCGGCTTCGCCGTGCGCGGGGGAGTGGTCACCGTGCACCGCGTCGAGTGCGCCGCGGTGGCCCGGATGAAGGGGCGCAAGGAGGTCGACGTGCGCTGGGGCGACACCGCCGAGTGCCGGGTCACGCTGTTCGCGGAATCGTTCGGCCGCCCGCACCTCCTGGCCGACCTCACCGAGGCCATGGCCGGCGAGGGCGCCGAAATCGTCTCCGCGACCGTCGAACCCCCCAGCCAGCAGCGGGTTCGCCACACGTACACGGTCCAACTGCCGGACGCGGCCCAACTCCCCGCTCTGATGAGGGCGATGCGGAACGTGGCCGGCGTCTACGACGTGAGCAGGGCGCAGACGACTGGGGACTGACAGGGGTGTCGGGGGCGGGGTCGGCTGGGGGTGAGGTGTCCTGGGGCTGGGGCTGGGGCTGGGGTCGCCGGGGGCGATGTCTTAGGGGGCTGGGCCCGCGGGGATCGACGTCTCAGGGGGCCGGGCCCGCCGGGCCTCAGGCGGTTGTTGGTCGAGTTGGGGCGAGGCCCATCCTCAGGGGGCCGGACCGGCTGGGGTCGACGCCTCGGAACGTTTGCCGGGTCGGGCCAGGCCGAGTCTCCGTGTCCGGTGTCCGGGATGGGGCCGGTACCTCAGGGGGACCCAGTTCGCACACAGCGATCGATGTCTCAGCGGGCCGGGCCCGCCGCGGCCGACGCCTCAGAGGGCTCGCCGGAGTGGGGCCAGGCCCACGCCCAGTCTCAGTGCCCCGCGTCCGGGCCGGTGCCGGCCCCCCCCAGAGGTCTCGCCCACAGGAATCTCCGTCTCAAGGGGCTGCGCCGACTGGACGAGCCCGATTCTCAGCGGCCCGCCCCCAGGACGGTGCCGAAACAGGGAGCCGCTCCCGACCCGCTTGGCGCCCGCAGGCCCCACCGCGCGCGGGGACCGATCCGCAGGCCTTGGCGCGGGGACAGCAGCCCGCAGTCCCGCGTGTGAGGACCGCTCGACACGCCTCACGCGCGCGCGTGACGGGCACAGGACCGTACGCGTCCACCTCAACGGGACCGGAGGACCCCGTTCGAGTGGGCCGGTCGCGCGTCGCCGCCGTGGCGCCCGCGCGCGCTGGTAGCGGTGGTGCATGCCGCTGACCCCCCACACCCACCCCGGCCCCGCCCACGCCGACCGGTCCGAACCCGACGCCCCCCGTCGCCGTACCGGACGCGCCCGACGACGCAAGGCGGCCGCGCTGCTCGCCTCCGCCGTCTCCGTCTGTCTGCTCGCCGCGAGCGCTCCGGCCGAGCCGCTCGGCGTCGGTGACCGCCTCTTCCCGCAGCTCGGCAACCCCGGCTACGACGTGGCGTCGTACGACCTGTCCTTCCACTATCCCGGCAGCAACAGCAAGCCGCTCACGGCCGTCACCACGATCGACGCCTGGACGACGACCGACCTCGACCGCATCAACCTCGACTTCGCGCACGGCGAGGTCCGGTCCGTCCAGGTCGACGGACGGCCCGCGGACTTCACCGGCGCGGGCGAGGATCTCGTCGTCACCCCCGACGAACCGCTGCCCCGCGGCAGCTGGATGCGGATCACCGTCCGGCACACGAGCGACCCCGTCTCCGTCGCGGACCGGGACGGCGGCTGGGTACGCACCGCGGACGGGCTCGCCATGGCCAACCAGGCCGACGTCGCCCACCTGGTGTTCCCGTGCAACGACCACCCCTCCGACAAGGCGATGTTCACCATCCGGATCACCGCGCCCGACGGTTACACGGCCGTCGCGAACGGACTCCCGACGGACGTGGACCGCGTCGGCCGGTCGACCACCTGGACGTACCGCACCCAGCACCCCATGGCCACCGAGCTCGCACAGGTGTCCATCGGCCGCTCCACCGTGCTGCACCGCGCCGGACCGCACGGACTGCCCGTCCGGGACGTCGTGCCCGCAAAGGACCGCGCCGAACTCGAACCCTGGCTCAAGAAGACCCCCGGCCAGCTCGCCTGGATGGAGAACAAGGTCGGGACGTACCCCTTCGAGACGTACGGCCTCCTCATGGCCACCGCCGACACCGGCTTCGAGTTGGAAACCCAAACCCTCTCCCTCTTCGAGAAGGATCTCTTCACCGAGCCCGCCTACCCCAAGTGGTACGTCGAGTCGATCATGGTCCATGAGCTCTCCCACCAGTGGTTCGGCGACAGCGTCAGCCCCCGCACCTGGTCCGACCTGTGGCTCAACGAAGGCCACGCCACCTGGTACGAGGCCCTGTACGCGGAGGAGAAGGCGGGCCGCACCCTCGAGGCCCGCATGAAGGCCGCGTACGGCGCCTCCGACCGCTGGCGCGCCGCCGGCGGCCCACCCGCCGCGCCCAAGCCGCCCAAGCCCGGCCAGAAGATCAGCATCTTCCGCCCGAACGTCTACGACGGCGCCGCCCTGATCCTGTACGCCCTGCGCCAGGAGATCGGCCACAGGTCCTTCGAGAGCCTGGAGCGGGCCTGGGTGCAGGAACACCGGGACGGCACGGCGTCGACCGCAGACTTCGTGCGCCTCGCCTCCCAGATCTCCGGACGCGACCTCGGCGGCTTCCTCCAGGGCTGGCTCTACGGCGAGAAGACCCCGCCGATGCCCGGCCACCCGGACTGGAAGGCCGTGGCACCCGCCGCCGCACCGGTGAAATAAGGCGGTGACGAGACGCCCCGTGCCGTGCGACCATCTTCAGGTCGGCGCGGCACGGGGCGCGGGAATCTCCCGGAGTGCTCGTGCGTTGAGTTCTGTGACCGCCGAATCGGAATCCCCATCGACGTAAGGATCAAATGACCTCCTCTTCATCCCCTTCCCAGGACACGCAGCGCCTCGCGCACACTTACGCCGAAGGTCTTCGGGCCGATGCCCTGATGGAAGAGGACGTCGCCTGGAGCCACGAGATCGACGGAGAGCGGGACGGCGAGCAGTTCGACCGCTCCGAGCGCGCGGCCCTGCGCCGGGTCGCCGGCCTCTCCACCGAGCTCGAGGACGTCACCGAGGTCGAGTACCGCCAGCTCCGTCTGGAGCGGGTCGTCCTCGTCGGCGTCTGGACCACGGGGACCGCGCAGGACGCCGACAACTCCCTCGCGGAGCTCGCCGCCCTCGCGGAGACCGCGGGCGCACTCGTGCTCGACGGCGTGATCCAGCGTCGCGACAAGCCCGACGCGGCCACCTTCATCGGTTCCGGCAAGGCCTTGGAGCTGCGTGACATCGTCGTCGAATCCGGCGCGGACACCGTCATCTGCGACGGTGAGCTCAGCCCCGGCCAGCTCATCGCCCTCGAAGACGTCGTCAAGGTCAAGGTCATCGACCGTACGGCCCTGATCCTCGACATCTTCGCCCAGCACGCCAAGTCCCGTGAGGGCAAGGCGCAGGTCGCGCTCGCGCAGATGCAGTACATGCTGCCGCGACTGCGCGGCTGGGGTCAGTCGCTGTCCCGTCAGATGGGCGGCGGCAAGGGCGGCGGCCTCGCCACCCGTGGTCCCGGTGAGACCAAGATCGAGACGGACCGGCGTCGGATCCGCGAGAAGATGGCGAAGATGCGCCGGGAGATCGCGGACATGAAGACCGGCCGCGAGATCAAGCGCCAGGAACGCAAGCGCCACAAGGTGCCCTCGGTCGCCATCGCGGGTTACACCAACGCCGGCAAGTCGTCCCTGCTCAACCGCCTCACGGGCGCGGGCGTCCTGGTCGAGAACTCCCTGTTCGCGACCCTGGACCCCACCGTCCGCCGGGCGGAGACCCCGAGCGGCCGTCTGTACACACTGGCCGACACCGTCGGTTTTGTACGGCACCTGCCGCACCACCTGGTCGAGGCGTTCCGCTCCACCATGGAGGAGGTCGGTGAGGCCGACCTGATCCTGCACGTGGTGGACGGCTCGCACCCGAACCCGGAGGAGCAGTTGGCCGCCGTACGCGAGGTGGTCAGGGACGTCGGCGCCACCGGCGTGCCCGAGATCGTGGTGATCAACAAGGCCGACGCGGCGGACCCGCTGACGCTGCAGCGGCTGATGCGGATCGAGAAGCGCTCCATCGCTGTCTCGGCCCGTACCGGCCAGGGCATCACCGAGCTGCTCGCCCTGATCGACAACGAACTGCCCAGGCCGTCCGTCGAGATCGAGGCGCTCGTGCCGTACACCCACGGCAAGCTGGTCGCCCGCGCCCATGACGAGGGCGAGGTGATCTCCGAGGAGCACACGGCGGAGGGCACCCTGCTCAAGGTGCGGGTGCACGAGGAACTGGCCGCGGAGCTCGTGCCGTACGTGCCGGCACCGGTCGTGGCCTGAGTGCCGTAGCTCTCCTGACAGGCCCGCCCCTTTTCGAGAAAGGGGCGGGCCTTCAGCGTGTTCGGGTCAGCGGCGCCGCCGCTCGCGCCTCACGACGCGGGCGGGTTGTCGGTCGCGGGCTCGGGCCGACCGCGGCCGGGAACTCTCACGGGCCGGCGAACTTCTGACTGACCGAGTCGTACACCCCCTTGGCCACCTCACCCAGCCGGGGCCCGGCCAGCCAGCCCGCGTTCACCGGACCGATCGAGGTGTTGGACACCAGCGCCGGCTCGCCGTCCGCACCCGTCGCGACCCAGCCGCCGCCGGACGAACCACCGGTCATGGTGCAGCCGATCCGGTACATCGTCGGATCCGAGGCGTTGATCGACAGCCGTCCCGGCCTGTCCTGGCACTGGTACAGCGTCTCCCCGTCGAACGGTGCCGCCGCCGGATACCCGTCGACCGTGATGCTCTCCACCCGCGGCACCGCCGGCGCCGCGAAGTGCACCGGCAGGGCCGAACCGACCGTCTCCTCCAAGGACTTGCCGCTGCCCCCCTTCTCCGGCGTCACATGGATGACGGCGAAGTCGTACGGGGCGCCTTCCCCGCCGGTCGGACCGCCCTGCGCGATCCACTGGTCCGAGGTCCCCGCCCAGTCGGCCCACCAGACGCCGTACGGAGCAAGCTCGTCCTCGGTCGCGCCGGCCAACTCCGCTGCCGAGAGCGCCTGGTCGTTGTACGACGGCACGAACGCGATGTTGCGGTACCAGCCGCCAGTCCTGCCCGCGTGCACACAATGTCCCGCCGTCCACACCAGGTTGGACCTGCCCGGGTGGGCCGGGTCCGCCACGACCGTCGCCGAGCAGACCATCGTGCCTTCGGGGGAGTCGAAGAACACCTTGCCCGCCTCGGGGACGTTGTCGTGGTACGTAGGCGACACGGCCTTCGCGTCCACCGGCGTCGGCTCCGGATCGGTCACACCCTGGTCACCCGAGAGGTCGCTCTCCTGGACACCACGGTCGGGGTCCTCGGCCCCCTGCATCCGATCCGGGTCCCACAGGCCCTCGATGACGGGGTTGATGTAGTCCTGGGCCTCGCGCAGCCAGTCGTCCCTGTCCCAGTTCTTCCAGGCGCCGTCCTTCCACTTGTCGACATCGATCCCGTGCTCCTTGAGCCGGTCCCTGATGTCGTCCGGGATCGTGATCTTGCCGTCTCCCTCGGACGCGGCCGAGGCGGAGGCCTGCGCGTTCGCCTCCGGGTCGCCCGAGCCGCAGCCGGTGGCGGTCAGTGCCAGCACCGAGGCGAGGGCCACGGCAGCGAGCACGGGGGAGGTTCTGCGGCGCGCGACCTTTTCGCCTTCGCCGCGAGCGGTCAACAACAGCGGTTCGGATCGCATTCTCTGCCTCCCCGTGGTGCGAACGAACCCAGTGCCGGAACCCGTTGCGGAACCCGGCGCCGGGACCCGGGACTTCCCGCAGACGCCCACCAGTTGGCTGTCCGGCACCGCGCCTTGGAACGGCATCACCACTATGCGCCCGTTATGGGGGACTTCACGCCGAACCGCAATGGTTCCGTCATGTCAAAGATCTGCGGACAACCCGTAACCCGCCGAACAGTCCGCGGTTGGTAGCGGTGGGGGCCTGCTGCCGGCGGACCGTCGGTCCCCCACGCCCCAATCCCCGGAGTTTTCCAGACAGTCGGGGCATCGATGTTCCGAGATGTCGAGCAAAGGGTTCCGGGGCTCCGTATGTCGGGGCGGGCGAGTCCGCGAGGGAACCGCTTGCCCCTGCGCAGCGCGACGACGGGAGAACCATGGCCGTGACCGAGACCGCATCCGGGGAGGCCATGGCGGGGCCCGCCGCCGTCGCAGAACCGTCGCAGGCCCGCTCGGCGCACGAAGGGATCCTCCGGCGCCAGTCGGCCCGTGAGTCGGCCGCGCGCACCTACGCCCGCGCCCTCCCGATCGTCCCGGTACGCGCACGCGGCCTGACCATCGAGGGCGCCGACGGTCGCCGCTACCTCGACTGTCTCTCCGGCGCGGGCACCCTGGCCCTCGGACACAACCACCCCGTCGTCCTGGAAGCCATCCGCAAGGTCCTCGACTCGGGCGCGCCCCTCCATGTCCTCGACCTCGCGACCCCCGTCAAGGACGCCTTCATCACCGAACTGTTCCGCACCCTCCCTCCCGGGCTCGCCGACCACGCACGCGTGCAGTTCTGCGGCCCCGCCGGCACCGACGCGGTGGAGGCCGCCTTCAAGCTCGTACGCGCCGCGACCGGCCGCGACGGCATCCTCGCCTTCGCCGGCGCCTACCACGGCATGACCTCCGGAGCACTCGAAGCGTCCGGTGACGCCCCCGACGTACGGGTCGCCCGGCTGCCGTTTCCGCAGGACTACCGCTGCCCCTTCGGGGTCGGTGGCCCGCACGGCGCCGAACTCGCCGCGCGTTGGACGCAGTCCCTCCTCGACGACCCCAAATCCGGGGTGCCGCTGCCCGCCGGGATGATTCTCGAACCCGTCCAGGGCGAGGGCGGGGTGCTTCCGGCCCCGGACGAGTGGATGCGGCGCATGCGCCGGATCACGGCCGACCGTTCTGTCCCGCTCATCGCCGACGAGGTCCAGACGGGGGTCGGCCGAACGGGCGCCTTCTGGGCCGTGGAGCACAGCGGCATCACCCCCGACGTGATGGTCCTTTCCAAGGCCATCGGCGGCAGCCTGCCTCTCGCCGTCGTCGTCTACCGCGACGACCTCGATGTCTGGGAACCAGGCGCCCACGCCGGCACCTTCCGCGGCAACCAACTCGCCATGGCCGCGGGCACGGCCACGATGGCCTACGTCCGTGAGAACGACCTCACAGCGCGCGCGGCAACGCTGGGAGCACTGATGCTGCAGCAACTTCGGTCTCTGGCCCAGGAGTTCCCTGTGATCGGTGATGTGCGAGGGAGGGGGTTGATGATCGGGGTCGAGATGGTGGACGGGGAGATGGAGGGAGAGGGCGAGAGCGCGGAGGGGGAGGGCTCCGCTGGGCTGTTGGGCACGGGCGGGTTCGCCGGCGCCGCTGGAGCTGGCGCCGCGGTGGTGCCCGGAACCATCCCTCCTCCTCGTCCTGCCTCTTCCGAGCTGGCCGCCGCCGTCCAGCGAGAGTGCCTCCGGCGTGGCCTGATCGTCGAGCTCGGTGGCCGTCACGCGAGTGTCATCCGTCTGCTCCCACCCCTGACGATCACCGACGAACAGACCACCGCCGTCCTCGACCGCCTCGCCGACGCCGTGGCAGCGGTGGCCCGCAGCCACGGCCCGGACGGGGAGAGACAACGGCAGCATCGACGGCGGAGCCGGGGTGAGGGGACGGGGTAGCTGCCGGGGCGGCGAGGCGATCCGGAGGAGCGGCGGGAGCTGGTGTGTCGACTGAGGTCGGGAGAACGGCGGAGGCTGATGTGTCGGCTCGGGCGGATGGAGGGGGAGGGGCTGGTGTGCGGGCCGGAACGGCACAGCTTGCCGGAATGGCAGCCGCGCCCTCGGCCGCAGCGACCGCTCCTCCGGAAGCCGGTGTGACAGCCGCCACCAGTGTCGGAGCTGGAGCCGGAGCAGACTTGGGGGCCGAGGTCGGGGGCAGGAGCCGGGTCGGAGCCGGAGCCGGAGCCGGAGCCGGAGTCGAGGCCGAGGGCGGAACCGCGGCCGGATCAGCAGCCGGAGTCCCGCCTCGCCCCGCAGCTGCCACCGTCCCTCGCGCCATAGGCCGAGTCGCACGCCGCTCGCCGACACCTCCGAGCAGCCGCCCCCATCACGTCGATTGCTCACCGATTCCCTTCCGACCACCACTCACCTCCACGCGACTAGACCGCCCTTCTCTCACCAAGCCCAACCAGCCGCCCAGGCACCAACACCGGACCGGCCCCGTCTCGGCACCACCACCACCGCCACCGGTCTCGGCATCGACACAGCCGCTTCGACCCACCGCCCACGAGTCAGCAGCCCCCGAGGCAGACCCACCGAGGAACACCGAACGTGAACACCACCCCCACCCCCCACAGCCCCACCCCCACGCACCCGCGCAGCCACTCCGACACGCCTCCCGCCCCGCAACCCCGCTCCCGCCCCGCCCATACTCCGTCCCAGGGCGGTCCGCCCGAACTGGAACGCCTGCGCGGCGGCACCACCGACCTCCTGACCCACCCCGATCCACACACCGCGGCCGAAGCCGCGACCGTGGAGAATCTGTTGCGTTGCTGGGTCCGCGAGACCGCCCTGTCTGCCCCCACGGGCGGCACCCTCCGCATCCCACTTCCCGCCAGTGGCACATCCCTCCTCGTCCCCGTCCACTACTGGTCGCCGACGGGATGGCACCGCTTCGGCCTCCCCCGTCTCGCCGACGCCCTCGAACAGGCCCCGCCGGCCGACGCCGTGACCGTCGCGGCACTGCTCACCCGTGAGTCGGCGGAGACAGAAGCTCCCGCCTCTGCCGGTGGTGCCGAACTCGTGGCCCGTGTGGCCGACTCCGTCCGCCGCACCGCCACCTTCGTCCGCGAGCGCCGCAAGGACTCCGAAGAGCGCCCCGACTTCGTCCTCGACCGTCCCGCTCCCTTCCTCGACCGCCCCGACCTCTTCCTCACCGCCGAACAGTCGCTCGTCCTCGGCCACCCTCTGCACCCCGCCCCGAAGAGTCGCGAAGGTCTCTCCGAAGCCGAAGCGGCCCTGTACTCACCCGAACTGCGCGGCTCCTTCCCCCTGCACTGGCTCGCTGTCGATCCCTCTCTCCTCGCCACCGACTCGGCCTGGACCGAAGGCGGCCGTCCCGTCGACGCCGCCCAGCTCACCCGGCGCCTGGCCGGCCCCGACCTGGCACTGTCCGAAGGACGCACGGCCCTGCCACTGCACCCCTGGCAGGTCCGCGAGGTTCGGAATCGCACTGAGACCAGCCCTCTTTTCGATGCCGGACTGCTCCAGGACCTGGGCGCCCACGGCTCCCCTTGGCACCCCACCTCCTCCGTACGCACTGTCCATCGCTCCGGCGCCTTCGCCATGCTCAAGCTCTCGCTGGGCCTGCGCATCACCAACTCCCGCCGCGAGAACCTCCGCAAGGAGCTCCACCGTGGCGTCGAGGTGCACCGGCTCCTGCGCAGCGGCCTTTCCACGGAGTGGCAGGCGGCCCACCCGGCGTTCGACATCGTCCGCGACCCGGCGTGGCTCGCCGTCGACGGACCCGACGGCAGTCCCGCCCCCGGAATCGACGTGGTGATCCGGCACAACCCGTTCAGCCCCTGGCACGACGTCTCCTGCATCGCAGGACTCGTCTCACCGCGCCCCCACGCCCGAGCCGGCGCCACCGATGACCGTCCGGACCGGGGCGGCCCGGGGGGCCGCCAGGGCAGGGACCGCTCGGAGACAGACCGACCGGCCTGGCGGTCGCGGCTGGTCGACGTCGTCACGCGCCTGGCCGCCCGTACCGGCCGCCCGAGAGGAGCCGTCGCCGCCGAGTGGTTCCTGCGCTACCTGGAACACGTCGTCCGCCCGGTGCTGTGGCTCGACGGGGAGGCAGGGATCGCGCTGGAGGCACACCAGCAGAACACCTTGGTCCTGCTGGACGGCGACGGCTGGCCCGCCGGTGGCCGCTACCGCGACAACCAGGGCTACTACTTCCGTGAGTCCCGGCGGGCGGAACTCGACGCCCGGCTGCCCGGCATCGGTACACACAGCGACACCTTCGTCTCCGACGAGGTCACTGACGAGCGTTTCGCCTACTACCTCGCGATCAACAACGTCCTCGGCCTCATCGGTGCGTTCGGCTCCCAGCACCTGGCCGACGAACGGCTGCTGCTCGCCGCCTTCCGCCGCTTCCTCACGGACGTGGCCTCCGGACCCACCCGGCTGCGCACCATGCTTCCCGGCCGCCTGCTCGAATCACCCGTCCTGCGCTGCAAGGCCAATCTGCTGACTCGCGTGCACGGCCTGGACGAACTCGTGGGCCCGGTCGACACCCAGTCCGTCTACGTCACCATCGCCAACCCCCTTCACTCCTGAGGAACATGACCCGCCCCACCTCCTGAGAGGAACGTCCCCGTGTCTCCCAGCGACGCGACTGCCGACGCCGTTTCCGCCCCCGCGCCCGACGTCGGCACCGGCACCTGTCCCGCCCCGGCCGGGGACGGCATCGCCGAGGGCGCCGCCCGGAGCACTGGCCGGAGCACCGACCAGGAGGACACGCTGGACCTGCGTCTGCCGGACGAATTCCTCGCGCTCTTCGATACAGGACAGCCGCGCTCGGACGACACCGACACCGGCCCCGACCCCGATTCCGGAACCGGGCACAGGCGCGGGCAACAGAGCTGGGGCGACAACACTGCACCGGCCTCCACACTCACCCCGGCCGACGGCGACCTGCTCGACGACGTGGCCGAGTGGGGACCGATCACGACCCCGGTAGGTGTGTTCCAACTCGTGCCCGTACGCGTCGAGCGGGACCTTTCTCTCGTCTGCCGTTGGATGAACGACCCCGCCGTGAGCGCGTTCTGGGAGCTGGCCGGGCCCCAGAACGTGACGGAGGACCACCTGCGGTCCCAGCTGGCCGACGACGGACGCAGCGTTCCCTGCCTCGGGGTGCTGGAGGGCGCCCCGATGAGCTACTGGGAGATCTACCGGGCCGACCTGGATCCGCTGGCCCGCCACTATCCGGCCCGACCGCACGACACCGGTATCCATCTCCTCATCGGCGCCGTCACCCATCGGGGGCGCGGTCTCGGCAGCACTCTTCTCAGAGCCGTCGCCGATCTCGTACTCGACAGGCGGTCCGCCTGTGCCCGCGTCGTCGCGGAACCCGACCTTCGCAACATCCCGTCCGTCACCGCCTTTCTGAATGCAGGATTCCGCTTCTCCGCCGAGGTGGACCTGCCCGCCAAGCGGGCGGCCCTCATGATCCGAGACCGGTTCCTGCGCGATCTGCTGTAGCAGTGCGTCATCGCGCAATCACTTTTGGTACACCGCTCGCGCCGAGTCGGTTCCCATCCGCGGCGAGACTTTTTCCGACGGGCTCGGACCGGACGACCTCCACCGTGCCGCCGCACCGGTCTTGATCAATTCCGGCCGCTTCCGGGTCGGGTTCGGTCCCGCCCGGCCCCGACAGGACAAGTCCCGTTGAAGCCGAACCGGGCCGAGCTGGTCCGACCTCCAAGCCGCCACTTCTCCGAGGAGCTCCCGGTCTTGATCCCGCCCCTGGACCCCGCCTTGATCACCCCTTTGTCAGTGCCGGGCCGTAGGGTGGTCGCGCTATGACGAAGCCCTCACTCCCCGAACTCCTGCATGCTGCCGTCACTGCCGTCGGCGGCACGGAGCGCCCCGGCCAGGTGGCCATGGCCGAATCCGTCGCGGACGCGATCGACGACGGTGCCCACCTGCTGGTGCAGGCCGGCACCGGTACCGGAAAGTCCCTGGGCTATCTCGTGCCCGCGCTCGCGCACGGGGAGCGGGTCGTCGTAGCGACGGCCACCCTGGCCCTGCAGAGACAGCTCGTCGAGCGCGATCTGCCGCGCACGGTCGACGCACTGCACCCGCTGCTGCGCCGCCGCCCGGAGTTCGCGATGCTCAAGGGCCGGTCGAACTATCTGTGTCTGCACCGCCTCCACGAAGGCGTCCCGCAGGACGAGGAGGAGGGCCTCTTCGACCAGTTCGAGGCCGCCGCTCCCACCAGCAAGCTCGGTCAGGACCTGCTGCGGCTGCGGGACTGGTCGCAGGACACCGAGACCGGTGACCGCGACGACCTCACGCCGGGTGTCTCCGACCGGGCCTGGGCGCAGATCTCCGTGTCCTCCCGTGAATGCCTGGGAGCGACGAAGTGCGCCTACGGCGCCGAGTGCTTCGCCGAGATGGCCCGCGAGCGAGCCAAGCTCGCCGAGGTCGTCGTCACCAACCACGCGCTGCTCGCGATCGACGCCATCGAAGGCGCCCCGGTCCTTCCCCAGCACGAAGTACTGATCGTCGACGAGGCGCACGAGCTGGTCTCCCGGGTCACCGGCGTCGCCACCGGTGAGCTCACCCCGGGCCAGGTCAACCGTGCCGTGCGCCGCGCCGCGAAGCTCGTCAACGAGAAGGCGGCCGACCAGCTCCAGACAGCGGCCGAGGGCTTCGAGCGGTTGATGGAGCTCGCCCTGCCCGGCCGGCTGGAGGAGATCCCGGAGGACCTCGGCTACGCGCTGATGGCTCTGCGCGACGCCGCCCGTACGGTCATCTCCGCGATCGGAGCGACGCGCGACAAGTCGGTCCAGGACGAGGACGCGGTCCGCAAGCAGGCCCTGGCCTCCGTGGAGGCGGTGCACGACGTGGCGGAGCGGATCACGAACGGTTCGGAATGGGACGTCGTCTGGTACGAGCGTCATGACCGTTTCGGCGCCTCCCTGCGCGTGGCCCCCATGTCCGTGTCCGGTCTGCTGCGGGAGAAGCTGTTCGCGGACCGCTCCGTGGTCCTGACCTCGGCGACCCTGAAGCTCGGTGGCGACTTCAACGGTGTAGGGGCGTCGCTGGGACTCGCTCCGGAAGGAACCGAGGGCGAAGACCTGCCGAAGTGGAAGGGCCTCGACGTCGGTTCGCCCTTCGACTATCCAAGGCAGGGCATCCTCTACGTCGCCAAGCACCTCTCGCGCCCCGCGCGGGACGGCGACCGAGTGGACATGCTCGACGAATTGACGGAGCTCATCCAGGCGGCCGGCGGCCGCACCCTGGGGCTGTTCTCCTCCATGAGGGCGGCCCAGTTGGCCGCCGAGGAACTGCGCTCCCGTGTCCCGGAGTTCCCGATCCTCCTCCAGGGGGAGGAGACCCTCGGTGAACTGATCAAGAACTTCGCTGCCGACCCGAAGACCTGTCTCTTCGGCACGCTGTCGCTCTGGCAGGGCGTCGACGTGCCCGGCCCCAGCTGTCAGCTGGTCGTTATGGACAAGATCCCGTTCCCGCGCCCCGACGACCCTTTGATGAGTGCCCGCCAGAAGGCGGTGGAGGAGGCGGGCGGCAACGGCTTCATGGCGGTCGCGGCCACGCACGCCGCCCTGCTCATGGCCCAGGGCGCCGGCCGCCTCGTACGGGCATCGGGGGACCGTGGCGTGGTCGCCGTACTGGATCAGCGACTGGCCACAGCGCGGTACGGCAGCTATCTCAAGGCGTCACTGCCTGACTTCTGGTACACGACGGACCGTAACCAGGTCCGGAAGTCGCTGGCGGCGATCGACGCGGCGGCGAAGGTCACGGAAGCGGCGGAGCTCGCCGCCGAGGCCGGGAAGGCCCAGGCGGAGCTCGAATGATCGTCGGTGGGTCTGACCCCGCGCAGGGGCAGACCCACCGACGATGCCGGGAAACCCGTCACCGGGGCCGGACAGCGCAGGGCCCCGGAACCGGCGCAGGGGTTCCGGGGCCCGGTCGGGCCGGCGAGGCCCGTCGCGGTGCTCAGACGCGCCGTAGCACCGCGACTACCTTGCCGAGGATGGTCGCGTCGTCGCCCGGGATCGGCTCGTACGCGGAGTTGTGGGGGAGGAGCCAGACATGGCCGTCCTCGCGCTTGAAACGCTTGACGGTGGCCTCGCCCTCGAGCATCGCGGCCACGATGTCGCCGTTCTCCGCGACGGGCTGGCGGCGCACGGTGACCCAGTCGCCGTCACAGATCGCGGCCTCGATCATCGAGTCACCGACGACCTTCAGCACGAACAGCTCACCGTCACCGACGAGCTGGCGCGGGAGGGGGAACACGTCCTCGACGGATTCCTCGGCGAGGATCGGGCCACCAGCGGCGATCCGGCCCACCAGCGGCACGTACGAAGCGGCCGGCTTGCCCGCGGTGTCCGTGGGCTGCACAGAGGCGCCCTGGTCCGAGCCGCGGACCTCGTACGCGCGCGGGCGGTGCGGGTCGCGGCGCAGGAAGCCCTTGCGCTCCAGTGCCATCAGCTGGTGTGCGACGGACGAGGTGCTGGACAGGCCGACCGCCTGGCCGATCTCCCGCATCGACGGCGGGTAGCCGCGCCGCTGGACGGAGTCCCTGATGACCTCGATCACCCGGCGCTGCCTGTCGGTGAGTCCCGAGCTGTCGGCCCGGATGCCTGGAGGTCGGCCCGGCAAGGAGCGCTTGTGCCCCTCCGGATTCGCGGCTTCGTTCATCGCATGCACCGGCTCGAGTCGGCCCTGGGAACGGTCCTGGGCAGTGATGGTGGCACTGTCTGCGGTCGTGGTCACGTCGGCCCCTCTCGATGGTCTCCCTGCTGGACAACGGTAGTTGCTTTCGAAAGGTTGCGCCAAACACACGTTCGAGTGAAAAATCGCGGATGACCTGTCGCGATCATGTGTCTGGGTGTATGGCTAACGCGCCGCCTGCCGAACAAAAGGGCCCATTGCTGTACTCTTCACCGCCGGATGGCGACCTCACGGGTTGCTGGCCCAGTCTGCCACCCAGTGCCCTGTCGGCCGGGTAACGGCTCCCATCTGTGCGGGAATCCCACGTCCCCTTCTTGTGGCGCCCACGGTATCTCCGCATGCGTCGCAGCGATACGGCTGTGCGTCGTGTTCGCCGGGCGCCGGGACGGTCGTATGGCACATGCCAATAGGGGCGCGACACGCGTGGACGGCGTGTATGGCGTGCCAATCCCTACATGTAGTGCTTGGATTGCTACAGCGACCCAGAAGTTGTGGTCCCCCGGGTCTCCGCACCCGCTGCGATCGCCTATGCTGGGGGCTGCTTCGAGGGGCCCATGGGGCTCAGCGAGGCTATTGAGTCTGCTGTGAGGAGGTTGGGAGTTCATGCACTGCCCCTTCTGCAGGCACCCCGACAGCCGCGTCGTCGACAGTCGTACGACCGACGACGGCACGTCGATCCGCAGGCGCCGCCAGTGTCCGGACTGCTCCCGTCGTTTCACGACCGTGGAGACGTGCTCGCTGATGGTGGTCAAGCGGTCAGGAGTCACCGAGCCTTTCAGCCGTACCAAGGTCATCAACGGTGTGCGCAAGGCATGCCAGGGGCGGCCTGTCACCGAGGACGCGCTCGCCCAGCTCGGCCAACGGGTCGAGGAGGCGGTGCGAGCCACCGGAAGCGCCGAGTTGACCACCCATGACGTGGGGCTGGCCATACTCGGCCCGTTGCAGGAGCTCGATCTCGTCGCGTATCTGCGATTCGCCTCCGTCTACCGGGCGTTCGACTCGCTCGACGACTTCGAGGCCGCGATCGCGGAACTGAGGGAAGACACGGGACCCCCCGCCGCGGACGACGAGGACCGCGGAGAGGCTGTGGGCGGCGACGAGGCCGCCTCGGGGAGCCAGGAAGACGATCGCGGGCCCGGAGGGACTGCTCAGGTCCCCGAGCCCGCCCGCGCCGCCGACTGATCGGCGGGCCGGGGCCGGGGTCATGGCCCCGGGCCGGCCGGACGGCGGCGAACCAGGACCTGTTGCGGGCGGTAGCGAGTGGGCGCCCGCAAACCAGACAGAACACCGTGCCACGGGAACAACGGGGCACTTCAGGGCGTTTTCGCCCGTACAGGGAGGCGGCATGACAGAGACGGCGAGCGGTCCGGCACGGAGTTCCCGCGCCAAGGGCACCAAGGCGACTGCGAACAAGGGCCTGCGCATCGAGCGCATCCACACCACCCCCGGAGTGCATCCGTACGACGAGGTGGAATGGGCGCGTCGTGACGTCGTCATGACCAACTGGCGCGACGGCTCGGTCAACTTCGAGCAGCGTGGCGTCGAGTTCCCCGACTTCTGGTCGGTGAACGCGGTCAACATCGTCACCAGCAAGTACTTCCGCGGTGCCGTCGGCACCCCCCAGCGCGAAGTGAGCCTCAAGCAGCTCATCGACCGCATCGTGAAGACGTACCGGAAGGCCGGCGAGGACTACAAGTACTTCGCCTCGCCCGCCGACGGGGAGATCTTCGAGCACGAACTGGCGTACGCCCTCCTGCACCAGATCTTCAGCTTCAACAGCCCCGTGTGGTTCAACGTCGGCACGCCCCAGCCGCAGCAGGTCTCCGCCTGCTTCATCCTGTCCGTCGACGACTCCATGGAGTCGATCCTCGACTGGTACAAGGAAGAGGGCATGATCTTCAAGGGCGGCTCCGGCGCCGGCCTGAACCTCTCCCGCATCCGCTCCTCCAAGGAGCTGCTGTCCTCGGGCGGCAACGCCTCGGGTCCCGTCTCCTTCATGCGCGGTGCCGACGCCTCCGCAGGAACGATCAAGTCGGGTGGCGCCACGCGCCGCGCCGCCAAGATGGTCATCCTCGACGTCGACCACCCCGACATCGAGGACTTCATCGAGACCAAGGTCAAGGAGGAGGAGAAGATCCGCGCCCTGCGCGACGCGGGCTTCGACATGGACCTGGGCGGCGACGACATCACGTCCGTCCAGTACCAGAACGCCAACAACTCGGTCCGTGTGAACGACACGTTCATGAAGGCCGTCGAGACGGGCGGCAAGTTCGGCCTGACGTCCCGTATGACCGGCGAGGTCATCGAAGAGGTCGAGGCCAAGGCCCTGTTCCGCAAGATGGCCGAGGCCGCGTGGGCCTGTGCCGACCCGGGCATCCAGTACGACGACACCATCAACCACTGGCACACCTGCCCGGAGTCCGGCCGTATCAACGGCTCGAACCCCTGCAGCGAGTACATGCACCTGGACAACACGTCCTGCAACCTCGCCTCGCTGAACCTCATGAAGTTCCTGAAGGACGACGGCAAGGGCAACCAGTCCTTCGAGGCCGAGCGCTTCGCCAAGGTCGTCGAGCTCGTCATCACGGCGATGGACATCTCCATCTGCTTCGCGGACTTCCCGACGCAGAAGATCGGTGAGAACACGCGCGCGTTCCGCCAGCTCGGCATCGGCTACGCCAACCTCGGCGCCCTGCTGATGGCGACCGGCCACGCGTACGACTCCGACGGCGGCCGCGCCCTCGCCGGGTCCATCACCTCTCTGATGACCGGTACCTCGTACAGGCGTTCCGCCGAGCTCGCCGCGGTCGTCGGTCCGTACGACGGCTACGCCCGCAACGCCCAGCCGCATCTGCGGGTCATGAAGCAGCACTCCGACGAGAACGGCAAGGCCGTCCGCATGGACGACCTCGACACGCCGATCTGGGCCGCCGCCACGGAGGCCTGGCAGGACGTGCTGCGTCTCGGCGAGAAGAACGGTTTCCGTAACGCCCAGGCGTCCGTCATCGCCCCGACCGGCACCATCGGTCTCGCGATGTCCTGCGACACCACCGGCCTTGAGCCCGACCTCGCGCTGGTCAAGTTCAAGAAGCTGGTCGGCGGCGGCTCGATGCAGATCGTCAACGGCACCGTCCCGCAGGCCCTGCGTCGCCTGGGCTACCAGGAGGAGCAGATCGAGGCGATCGTCGCCCACATCGCCGAGAACGGCAATGTGATCGACGCCCCCGGGCTCAAGCACGAGCACTACGAGGTGTTCGACTGCGCCATGGGCGAGCGCTCCATCTCCGCGATGGGCCACGTCCGCATGATGGCCGCGATCCAGCCGTGGATCTCCGGTGCGCTCTCCAAGACGGTCAACCTGCCGGAGACGGCGACCGTCGAGGACGTCGAAGAGGTCTACTTCGAGGCCTGGAAGATGGGCGTGAAGGCGCTCGCCATCTACCGCGACAACTGCAAGGTCGGCCAGCCCCTCTCCGCGAAGACCAAGGAGAAGGCGAAGGCCGAGGTCACGGAGAAGGCCGAGGCGGCCATCCGTGAGACGGTCGAGAAGGTCATCGAGTACCGCCCGGTCCGCAAGCGCCTCCCGAAGGGCCGTCCCGGCATCACGACGTCCTTCACGGTCGGCGGCGCCGAGGGCTACATGACCGCCAACTCCTACCCGGACGACGGTCTCGGCGAGGTCTTCCTGAAGATGTCCAAGCAGGGCTCCACCCTCGCGGGCATGATGGACGCCTTCTCCATCGCGGTCTCCGTCGGTCTCCAGTACGGAGTGCCGCTGGAGACGTACGTCTCGAAGTTCACCAACATGCGCTTCGAGCCGGCCGGTATGACGGACGACCCGGACGTGCGGATGGCGCAGTCGATCGTCGACTACATCTTCCGCCGCCTGGCGCTCGACTTCCTGCCCTTCGAGACCCGCTCCGCACTCGGCATCCACTCCGCCGAGGAGCGTCAGCGCCACCTCGAGACCGGCTCCTACGAGCCGACCGAGGAAGAGGTCGACGTCGAGGGCCTGGCCCAGTCGGCGCCGCGCACCCAGGAGCTGAAGGCCGTGGCCACGCCGCGCGCCGAGGTCGAGGCGGCCAAGCCCGTCCCGCAGCAGGCCCACACCAGCGCCGAGTTGGTGGAGATGCAGCTGGGCATCCAGGCCGACGCCCCGCTGTGCTTCTCCTGCGGTACGAAGATGCAGCGGGCCGGTTCCTGCTACATCTGCGAGGGTTGCGGCTCCACCAGCGGTTGCAGCTGATGTGAGGTAGGCCGTCCAGGGCGGTGCAGTCGTACGTCGACTGCACCGCCCTCGGTTTTTCCGTTTCTCCGCAGGACGATCACACGTTAGGCTCCCCCAGCGCACGACCGGCGCGAACGGCAGGGTGGGGAACACGGGGAACATGGCTGAGCAGCAGATTGCCGATGCCGCGGTGAACGTGGGAGGGCCCGAGAAGGGCCCGAAGGGGTGGGGCCAGGCCGTAGCGGCACTGGTGGTGGTCGGGGGTCTCGCGGCTCTATTGTTGTCAGGGACCTTTCAGCAGGAGTCCGGTGATCCTGAACCGGCCGAGTGCCACACCTCGGACGACGACCGGCCGTCCAAGCCCGTCTCAGGGGTGCAGTTGTGCACGGCGCTCAACCGGGCGGACCTGCCGACACTCCTCGGCACTCCGACCGAGTACGCGGTGAACGCCAGCGGCAACGAGAGCGTGGGCAACTGGGCTGACGGCACCAAGACCGTCACGCCCGAGGCGGAAGTCCAACTGGATACCTACACCGTGAATCTCTCGACGTCGGACGACGACATCCCGGTGGCCGAGATGGCCGGCTTCCTGGGGAGCTCGGCGCGGAACAGGACCATAGGCGGGCACCCGGCCGTCCTCTACTCGGACCGGACCGTCGCCCTCAAGTTCAACCTCGGTGGGGGCAAGGTGGACACCGGCCCCGGCGGCATCGCCCGCAGCCTGCTGGTCGCCAAGGACACCAAGGACGGCGGCGGCTTCTACGAGGTCTCCCTATGGCGTCAGGACGATGTCCCACCCGATGACCTCGCGTTGTTCCGCGTCGCCGAGACGGTGCTGCCGACGGTCCCGGGCTGGACCGTCGGCTGAGCCGTCACTGCCGGCCCATGCTCCGGGTGAAGGTCGCGGGGTCGTCGTCGAAGCCTCGGATGCCCGGGTGGAAGTCCCAGGTGCCGGATTCCTGACGTACGAACTCGCCGACCCTCGCGGCCGTGGCGCCGAGGACGCCGCCGAAGTCGTCCTCGGCCAGGACCGTGTAGCCCTCCCGTATGCGCAGACCCGGGTTGATCACACCGACGAAGGTGCGGTGCGCGGAGCGCTGCTGGATGACGGCGCCGACGACCACGCGCGTGTACCGGTCGTCCAGCCGGTCGAGTTCGAGGGTCATGACCTCGTCCCAGCCGAAGCCCTTGCCGTCCTTGCTGTCCCGGTTGAGATAGATGGTGCCGTCGGGGGAACGGCTGTCGAAGTGCACCACATAGGCGGGATCGCCGTACGGATCGCCCGCCACGTAGGTCGCGGCGACGATGTCCAGGTCGGTGGGCGGCTGCCCCGCCGGACTCGGATCCCACTTGAGCGCGACCTCGACCTTGCGGATCCCCTTGTTGATGCCGCTCACCAGATGTCCCCTTCCCCCTGTGACCACGGTCCGAACTGCCGGTCGGGCAGGCCCGGTTGTCCATCCTGCCACGCGCGTGTGTCACTCGTGGGTCACCTCTGCCGCCGAGAGTGACCGGCGCCACGCTCCGTGGCCTTACCATGGCGCGGTGCTGGTCAAGTGGATTCGCTGCACCGTGGTGGACCGCCGCGGCTTCGAGCGGGGGCAGCGAAAGTGGGCGGGGCTTCTGGGAGAGCCGGGGTTTCGGGGACAGGGCGGAGGCTGGAGCCGGGGGCGGCAGGGTGTGGCGCACATCTTCTCCTTCTGGGAGAGCCGTTCCTTCTACGACTCCTTCATGGCGCGTTCCCATGACCGGCTCGCGGCGGCCCAGTCCGGCACGTTCAAGGACATCCAGGTCAAGTTGTTCGACTACCGCTTCGACGTGAAGACGGGCTTCGAGCCCCGGTTCACCGATGCCGACCTGGTGCGGTTCGCCCACTGCCGTGTCCATGAGGGGCGCGCGGAGCACTTCAGCCTCATGCAGGAGAAGGTCTGGAATCCGGCGATGGCCGGCTCACCCGGCATGATCCGCGGCTTGTTCGGCGAGGCTCCGGGGCACGAGTTCCTTGTGCTCTCGATGTGGCGGTCGGCCGCCGAGCACGGCAAATACCGCACCGAACGGGTGGAACGGCTCGCCCTGCGGGCCCAGACCGAGGCCGATGTCGCCGCCCTCACGGGTGACATCCTGGACCTCGAACCGGCCTGGACGGTTTGATGTCCGAACCCACCGGACGTGCGCCCCTGCGCGGCCGATGGTGCGGGAAATGTGTGACCTACGCCGTATGGAGCCCGTACGAGTCCTCGATACGCCCTCACTCGATCTAGGGTCTTGGCATGGCACGACCACGGCGAATCGTCCTTGTCCGGCACGGGGAGTCAACGGGCAATGTTGATGACACCGTGTATGAACGCGAGCCCGATCACGCCCTGGCCCTGACGGAACGGGGCTGGCGGCAGGCGGAGGAGACCGGAAAACGGCTGCGGGAGGTGTTGGGCCGCGAACAGGTCAGCGTGTACGTCTCCCCGTACCGTCGTACGCACGAAACCCTTCGCGCCTTCCATCTGAACCCCGAACTCATACGGGTGCGCGAGGAACCCCGGCTGCGGGAGCAGGACTGGGGGAACTGGCAGGACCGCGACGACGTACGTCTTCAGAAGGCGTACCGCGACGCCTACGGGCACTTCTTCTACCGGTTCGCGCAGGGCGAGTCCGGGGCCGATGTGTACGACCGGGTCGGCGGCTTCCTGGAGAGCCTGTTCCGCAGCTTCGAGGCGCCCGACCATCCGCCGAACGTCCTGATCGTGACGCACGGCCTGGCCATGCGGCTGTTCTGCATGCGCTGGTTCCACTGGACGGTCGCCGAATTCGAGTCGCTGTCGAATCCGGGGAACGCGGAGATGCGGATGCTCGTTCTCGGGGACGACGGGAAGTACGCCCTTGACCGGCCCTTCGGGCGCTGGCGGGAGCCAGAACCGTACGGGATCACCGATTAGAGTGGCTGACCGATGACCGCTGACTCATCACCCGACGGGCGCCTGCACCGCGCCCTGGCCAGTCTGCGCGGCCTGGCCGTGGGAGACGCGCTGGGCTCGCAGTTCTTCGTGCCGGTGAACTACCCCCTGCTCAAGAATCGCGAGCTGCCGCCCGGCCACTGGCAGTGGACGGACGACACCGAGATGGCCTGTTCGGTCGTGGCCGTCCTGGCCGCCCACCGCCGCGTCGACCAGGATGTCCTGGCCCAGTCCTTCGCCGAGCACCACGACTTCGACCGGGGTTACGGCCCCGCCGTCAACCGACTGCTGCGGCTGGTCCGCGAGGGCGGGGACTGGCGCGAGCTCGCCGCGGCCCTCTTCAACGGGCAGGGTTCCTGGGGCAACGGAGCCGCGATGCGCATCGCGCCCCTCGGCGCCTTCTACGCGGACGATCCGGAGCAGGCGACCCACCAGGCGGAGATCTCGGCGTACCCCACGCATCAGCACCGGGAAGCGGTCGTCGGCGCCATGGCCGTCGCCGCAGCCGCCGCGCTGGCCGCCGCCCCCGGTGGTCCGCCCAGCCCTGGCGCGCTTCTGGACGGTGTCATCGCGCTCGTCCCGAAGAGTGCCGTCGGCGCGGGGCTCAGGCGAGCCCGCGACATGCTCGACTACGGCGACGCCACCACCGTCGCGGCCGTGCTGGGATGCGGGCGCCGTACGACGGCCCATGACACCGTGCCGTTCGCTGTCTGGTCCGCCGCCCGCTCCCTGGGGGACTACCAAGAGGCGTTCTGGACGACCGCCCAGGTCGGCGGCGACGTGGACACGACCTGCGCCATCGTGGGCGGTGTGATCGCCGCGGGGAAGGCCGGGGCACCGCCCGCCGAGTGGGTGGAACGGACCGAGGCGTTTCCGGAGTGGTTGCGGGTGCCGGAGTAGGAGCCCGTGCCGGACCGCGTCATCTCGTCGAAACTCTCCGTGCAGGACGGGAACTCTGCGTAACCATCGGCTCGTTGTCATGACAGTTGCGGTGCGACGGATGGGCCGGTGCGCGCAGGAGGCACGTGAGAGGGGCGGGGTGGAGTCATGGGGTGGTGGCTGCTGCTCGCCTTGATGAGCGCGGTTCTTCTGGTGCGGATGGCCGGCCCGTCGTCCTCGCCGTCGATCCCACGGACTCGGACCGGCCATCCGCGGCTCACCGCGAGCCCGGCTCCCTCAGCCGAGACCCGGTCCCGCCGTGCCGGCGAGCGCCTCCAGGTCGCTCTTGCGTACCTTGATCACCAACCAGGCGGTGGCCAGGGCCAGTACGGCCATCGAGGCGGCGGCCACGAAGCCCGACGAGATGCCCTGGGCGAGCACCTCGTGTCCCCACGGGGCGGGCAGTTGGTGCGTCTTGGCGAACTCCGCCTTCTGTTCCGCCGAACCGTCGGCCATGAAATGCGGCAGCTGCTTCTCCGCCTCGTCCTTGCTGGCCGACCCGAACACCGTCGTCAAGATGGACAGACCGAGCGAACCGCCGACCTGCTGGGTGGTGTTGAGCAGCCCGGAGGCCGCGCCGGCCTCGTGCTGGGCGACGCCGGAGACCGCGGTGATCGTCAGCGTCACGAAGTTCAGGCCCATGCCGAAGCCGAAGATCAGCATGGGGCCGAGGACTCCGCCGACGTAGGAGCTGTCGGAGCTGATGAGGGCCTGCCAGGCGAGCCCGGTCACCGCGAGCGCCGAACCGGCGAGCATGAACGGCTTGGGGCCGAGCACCGGCAGGAATCGCTGCGACAGGCCCGCGCCCAGCGCGATGACGACGGTCACCGGGAGGAAGGCGAGACCGGCCTCGATCGGGGTGTAGTCCAGGACGTTCTGGACGAAGAGCACGATGTAGAAGAACATGCCGAACATCGCGGCAGCGAGGCTCAGCATGATCACGTACGTGCCCGAGCGGTTGCGGTCGGCGAACATCCGCAAGGGGGTGATCGGCTCCTTGGCGCGCGACTCGATGAACGCGAAGGCGAGCAGGAGCACCACGGCGATTCCGAAGGACCCGATGGTCAGGTTGTCCCGCCAGCCCTCGTCGGCGGCGCGGATGAAGCCGTAGACCAGCAGGGCCATGCCTCCCGTGGAGGTCAGGGCGCCCGCGATGTCGAAGCGGCCGCTGTGCCGTTGCGACTCGCTGATGTACAGCGGGGTGAGTACGGCGATCAGCACACCGATCGGCACGTTGACGAAGAGCACCCATCGCCAGTCGAGCCACTCGGTGAGCATGCCTCCCGCCAGCAGGCCTATGGCGCCACCGCCCGCGGAGACGGCGGCGAAGACCCCGAAGGCCCGGTTCCGCTCGGGCCCCTCGGGAAACGTGGTGGTGATCAGCGCCAGCGAGGTCGGCGACGCGATCGCGCCACCCACACCCTGCAGGACACGGGCGGCCAGCAGCTGCCAGGGCTCCTGGGCGAGACCGCCGAGCAGCGAGGCGAAGGTGAACAGCAGGATGCCGGTCATGAAGACCCGGCGGCGCCCGAGGATGTCACCGGCGCGGCCGCCCAGAAGCAGCAGGCCGCCGAAGGTGAGCGTGTAGGCGCTGACGACCCAGGTGAGGTCGGTGGTGCTGAACTTGAGAGCGTCTTGAATGTGCGGCAGCGCGATGTTCACAATCGTCGCGTCGAGTACCACCATGAGTTGGCAGGCCGCGATGACGGCGAGCGCGATGCCGGGTCGCCCTTCCCGGCGGGCCGCACCGCGTTTCTGATTTTTGATCAACTGAGAGGTTGTCACTATGGGTCCCCCACAAGCGCGTTAGTGAACGGTCGCGTTCACTGTTGCGTCAACGGTAGTGAGTCCCCAGTAGTGAACGCAAGCGTTCACTTAAGTTTGTTGGCGCGTGGCGTGTCCCCCTGTGTCGCCGCGCGGTGTCCCGTCCCTCCCCGAAATCCCCGCTTCCCTGTTCGCTGGAGACACTCAGATGGTTACCTCGCGCTGGACGGCCGCCCCCGCTCAGACGGCCTCCCTCCGTCGGCGCGGCGCCGTGCTGGAGCGTGCGATTCTCGACGCCGCGCTGGAGCAGCTCAGTACGGTCGGCTGGAACGGCCTCACGATGGAAGGTGTCGCCGCCGGAGCCCAGACCGGCAAGGCCGCGGTCTATCGCCGCTGGCCGTCCAAGGAGGACCTCGTGGCGGACGCCCTTCGGGCCGGACTGCCGCGCTTCGAGGAGGTCCCCGACCTCGGCGGAGTGCGCGAGGACCTGCTGGAGTTGTGCCGCCAAGCGCGCGAGGCGATGTTCTCGCGTCCCGGCTTCGCGCTGCGTTCGGTCATTCACGAATGCGACCAGGCTCAGGCGGAGCGCTTCCATGCCGTGATCTACAACGGAGTCGTGGAGCCGAGCGTCAAGCTGCTCCGCCAGATCATCACCCGTGGAATAGAGCGGGGTGAGGTGCGGCCCGACGCGGCGAACGACTACGTCTTCGATGCCATCCCCGCCATGATGATGTATCGCTCCAAGATGCGCGGTAGCGAATGGGGTGGCCAGGATGTCGAAGAGATGATCGACCAGTTCATGCTGCCGCTGCTGCGGTCGAGCGGACCGTGAGTGCTCTTCGTGGACGTCTCGACGCCGTCCGGGGCAACCGGGTGTCGCAGGGTGATCCGAACGGCGTACGCTAAGGGCGCCATGCCGTACGAACCGCCTACTCACACCGTCGAGCGCTCTCTTCGTGCCACGACCGGAGCGAAGATCATCGCCGGTGTCGACGAGGTGGGGCGAGGTGCCTGGGCCGGCCCTGTCACCGTCTGCGCGGCGGTCACCGGACTGCGCCGACCGCCCCAAGGCCTCACCGACTCCAAGCTGCTCAGCGTCAAACGCCGCACCGAACTCGCCGAGGAACTGAGGACATGGGTGACGTCGTACGCCCTGGGCCACGCCTCTCCGGAAGAGATCGACCACATGGGCATGACGGCCGCCCTGCGGATCGCCGCCGTGCGCGCCCTGGAGGCACTTCCGGCCCGGCCGGACGCGGTGATCCTCGACGGGAAGCACGACTATCTCGGAACACCCTGGAAGGTCCGGACCGTGATCAAGGGCGATCAGTCCTGCGTGGCGGTAGCGGCGGCCTCGGTGATCGCCAAGGTTCAGCGCGACAAAATGATGGCCGAACTGGGCATCGACCATGCAGACTTCGGTTTCGCGGCCAACGCCGGGTATCCCTCGCCCGTGCACAAGGCCGCGCTGGAGGTTCGGGGCCCCACCCCGTACCACCGGTTGTCGTGGGCGTATCTTGATGCGCTGCCTCAGTGGCGGCACCTCAAGAAGGCCCGCACCTGGGCGGACGGAAGCGTTCCGGCGATCGAGGGCCAGCTCGGCTTCGATTTCTGACGATTCCGCTCGCACTGATGTGCCACCCGCTGACGCGAGCCGCACCAACGTTTGATAAATATCAGCCCATGCCTCTCATTCCCCAGGAGCCTCAGATTCACGAGAGTGCCCAGGGTCCCCGCGCCACTCCGGCCAGCGGCCGCACCGCGCCGACCCCCCGTCCCGTACCCGGTCCACGCCCCGTGGCTCCACCGCGCCCCGGTCGTCCCGGCCCGCTGCGGCCCGCGCCGCCGGCGCAGCGGACGCCGCACGACGTTGCCGTGGCCAAGCCCGCAGTGCCGGGCCCCGCTGCCCCTGCCCCCTCCGCCCCGACATCGGTCTCGGCTCCAGCCGCGGCTTCGGCGGCCCCGCAGGTCCAGCTCATCCCGGCCTCGGCCGTCGGTGCGCTCGACGCTGCCGAGGAAGCCGTAGACCTTCTGCTGGAGTCCGGCCGTGCCCCCGGGGAGGTGCTGGTGATCACCACCGGTGAACAGCATCCGTGGGCCGCCCATGAGCTGTCCTTCGGTGAAACCGCCTACTGGGCCCAGCACGACGCCGGTGACGACGTGTTCTACGCGGACGCCACGGCGGCCTCGCGTGCCGTGTCCCGTCCGGTGGTCGTGGTCGCCGTCAACGGCGGTTCCGCCGAGGCGGTCGCCGAGGCCCTGCCTCTGGCCCACGCCCGGGCCGGTGCCCTGCTGATCGTCTGCGGCGACCCGCAGCAGATCAACTCGGTACTGGGCGCCGGCGTCTGAGCCGGTTTCGGTAGGTCCGGAAGGACACCGGGGGGCGAGGAAAGGTGCCGCCTGCGCGGCACCTGCACGGCGAGCCCTCAGGCATGCCCGCGTTTGAGTGGACCTCCGGTTCGGGCCTCATGCCAAGGCGGTTCAGGGGCACGGGCACCCGGTGCGCCAATTCGGTTCAGGAAAACGTGCGCACCCGGTACGTCACGACGTCGTGGGCCGTACGTCACGGACGTACGGCCGAAGAAGGGTGATCGGGGTGGACTCGGCTTCAGCGAGCCGCCGCGCGGCGCAGGACCTCCGAGGCGGCGCCGCCGGTACGCGGGAGCAGAGGCGGTGACTCGGACGTGGCGAAGGGCTCCGGTGCCGAGTCCGCGTTCGGCCGGCGTCCGCCGCGTCCCTCGCCGAGCACCTGCCAGCCGTCGCGCGTCAGCGTGATGTACGCCCCGCAACGCAGCCCGTGCAGGGTGCAGGCGTCACGCAGTCCCCACATCCACGCACCGTCCTCCTCCGTCCAACGCGAGTCGCCCTCGCGGCAGTAGAGCAGCACGGCGGTGCGCACGGGGGTGCGGCGCCGCAGGTCGTGCGGGATCACCCGGCGCAGCTGGGCCAGCAGCGTGTTCCGGAACATCCAGCCGTCGGCCGGTGCCGGACGGCGCGTGAACGAGGCACTCGCACGCAGCCGTTCGTCCGGGTCGAGGACCGCCACGATCGCGGTCGCCGGTTTGGGACGGTGCCGCGAGTGCAACCCGCTGACGACCTCGCGCGGGTTGCGCAGCAGCGGGATGCCGGCCTCCGCCCACTCGGCGGGTTCGAGCAGACGGGCCATAGGGTTGGCGGATGCGGCGGACAGGTCGGCTGACGACGTGGACGCCGCGGAGGACGGAGCGAGTCCGAAGGTCACGGTCCTCCCTTCGGCTACGCGCCCATACGGCGGGCGGGGTCGGATTCGGGGGAGCGCGCACCGCAGCAGAGCCCTACCGGTCTACCGGTCTACGGACAAGCCGTGCGGGGAGCGGACTTCAATTCTTCCTGTCGAACTTGGTTGCGGCAACGAGCAATTGGGTCCGCCGACCCGAATCAGGTCGTTCGTGGCTTATATCCCTACCCCGTGTTTTGGCGGAAGACGCCCGGGGCCTCCGAGCCCCGCGGTTGGGGGCCGCATCGGTCGCGCGCGTGACGCTCTGTCGACTGTGGTTCCTGCTCAGCCACGTACGGCCAGCACCAGAGGCAACACCCCCTGGGCACCTGATCGCAGCAGCAGTCGGGAGGCGACTGCGAGGGTCCAGCCGGTCTCGGTCATGTCGTCGACGAGCAGGACGGGACCTGCGGCTGCCTGCAGCGCTTCCCGCAGGGGCGGAGGCACGACGATCGCCCCGTGCAGGGCCCGCAGTCGCTGAGCACTGTTGGAGCGGGGCAGGGCCAGGTCGTCGGTGTGGTCCGTGTAGGCGAGGGATCCCAGGAACGGGAGGCGGCCGACGGCGGAGATCCGGCTGCCCAGCGAGTGGACCAACTGGGGCCGACCGCGCGAGGGAACGGTGACCACCCCGACAGGGCGGGCCGGCGCGTCCGGGGCGCCGGAGGCCCAGCCGTCGGGCGACCTGGCCCAGTCGGCCAGAACGGTCACGACGGCGTTCGCCACGTCGTCGGGGACGGGGGCGTCCGGAGTCTGGGGTGCGAGCAGCGGTCGGAGGCGGTTGCCCCAGCCGATGTCCGACAGTCGCCCGAGAGCCCGACCCGGCAAAGCCTGTTCGCCGGACGCAATACGGCCCTTCAGGTCGACGCCGATGGCCGGCAGGCCCGTGGGCCACATGCGGCGGGGCTCCACCACGGCACCGGCGCGGGAGAGCGAGCCGCCTGCCGTGTCCAGGGCGGCAGCGGAGATGTCGGTGGTGAAGCGGGGGCCGGCGCAGTTGTCGCAGCGGCCGCAGGGAGCTGCCTGCTCGTCGTCCAACTGCCGCCTCAGGAACTCCATACGGCAGCCCGTGGTGGTGGCGTAGTCGCGCATGGCCTGCTGCTCGGTGGCGCGCTGCTTGGCGACCCAGGCGTAGCGCTCGGCATCGTAGGACCAGGGCGCTCCGGTGGCGATCCAGCCGCCCTTGACCCGGTGGACCGCGCCGTCCACGTCCAGCACCTTGAGCATGATCTCCAAGCGGGTGCGGTTGAGTTCCACCAGCGGTTCGAGCGCGGGCAGCGACAGCGGCCGGTCCGCCCGGGCGAGGGCGTCCAGGGTGCGCCGTACGGCTTCTTCGGGCGGGAACGCGACTGAGGCGAAGTAAGACCAGATCGCCTCGTCCTCACGGCCGGGCAGGAGCAGCACCTCCGCGTGCTCCACACCGCGTCCCGCGCGGCCGACCTGCTGGTAATAGGCGATGGGGGAGGAGGGCGAGCCGACATGGACGACGAAGCCGAGGTCGGGCTTGTCGAACCCCATGCCGAGCGCGGAGGTGGCCACCAGCGCCTTGACCTTGTTCGCGAGGAGGGCTTCCTCGGCCTGTTGGCGTTCGGCATTTTCCGTCTTTCCCGTGTACGAGGTGACGGTGTGCCCGCACTGCCGCAGGAAGGCGGTGATCTCCTCGGCGGCGGCCACCGTCAGCGTGTAGATGATGCCGGAGCCCGGCAGATCGTCCAGGTGATCGGCGAGCCAGGCCAGCCGGTGGGCGGCGTCGGGCAGGTGGAGTACGCCGAGGCTCAGGCTCTCGCGGTCGAGTGGGCCGCGCAGGACCAGTGCGTCCGAAGCGGTGCCGGTGCCCAGCTGCTCCGCCACGTCAGCGGTGACCCGGGCATTGGCCGTGGCGGTGGTGGCCAGCACCGGCACCCCGGGCGGGAGGTCGGTCAGCATGGTGCGCAGTCGGCGGTAGTCGGGGCGGAAGTCGTGGCCCCAGTCGGAGATGCAGTGCGCCTCGTCGACGACGAGAAGGCCGGTGGTGGCCGACAGCTCGGGCAGGACGTTGTCACGGAAGTCCGGGTTGTTGAGCCGCTCGGGGCTCACGAGCAGCACGTCCACGGTGCCCGCGGCGACCTCGGCGCGGATGGTCTCCCACTCCTCGGGGTTGGAGGAGTTGATGGTCCGGGCGTGGATGCCGGCCCGGGCGGCGGCCTCGACCTGGTTGCGCATGAGCGCGAGCAGCGGAGAGACGATCACGGTCGGCCCGGAGCCGCGCTCGCGCAACAGGGCTGTGGCCACGAAATACACCGCGGACTTGCCCCATCCCGTGCGCTGCACGACCAGGGCCCGGCGCTTGTCGGCGACCAGCGCCTCGATCGCCCGCCACTGGTCCTCGCGCAGCCGCGCCGATCCGGTGCCGTCCCCGACGAGCCGGGCGAGGATCCGGTCGGCGGCCTCGCGCAACTCCGTCTTGCTCGTGTGCGTCATGCCCCCCATACAACAGGACGCCTCCGACAGCGGGGCGTCCCGGCGGCCCGGCTGTGGATGACCGGACGGGGGTTGTCGTGGCCCTGATCGGACTTATCCACAGGCCCAAACGGAACCTCAAGATCCGCGAGATCGTCTGCGCATGACGAACCACAGTGAAACGACCGGATCCGCCGCAAACGGCAATGACCGCGAGCGGAACCGCGACGGACGGAACCGCGACGGACGGAATGGCGATGGACGGCACGGTGTCGAGCGGAGCAACAGCGGAGGGCCCGGCGACGGCCGGAACAGCAACGGGCGGATCGGCGACGGGCGGGACGACGACGGCTCGGGGATCGGCGACCGCGTCGGATTCGACGCCCATGGCGCCGAACACCAGGTCACCCTGCGGACTCCGGGCGAACTGGCCGACGCACTGCCCTACCTGCTCGGGTACCGGCCCGAGGACAGCATCGTTCTGGTCGCCCTGCACGACCGGGGCGGCCGCGGCCGGTTCGGTGGGCGGGCCCGGCTGGGCATTCCCGCGAACAAGGACGACTGGCCGGCCGTGGCCCGGCAGCTGGCCCACGGGCTGATCACCGGCAGCGAGCGCAGGGGCGCCCGCCCCGAGCAGATGGTCGCCTACCTCTGCCAGGAGCCGGGGGTCGGCGAGACGGGCAGGCAGATCACGGAGCGGCTCGCCCCGCTCGCCGGCCTGCTGCGCACGGAGTGCGGTCGGCTCGACGTTCCCGTGATCGAGGCGTTGTGCATCTCCGACGGCCGCTACTGGTCGTACTGCTGTCCGAGCGAGGACTGCTGCCCCGCGGAGGGACTTCCGATGGGTCTGCCCGGAACATCGGTGCTGGCCGCCGCGGCCACGTACGCCGGACTGCAGGTGCGCGGGACGCTTCGCGAGCTGCGGGCCAGGCTCCAGCCCTGGGAGACCGCGGCCGCGCTGGAGCAGGAGGTCGCCCTGGACACGGCCGGCATGGCCCTGGTTCCCAGGATGCTCGACCAGGCCAGCCGGGGGGACGTGGCCGAGAGGACGCTGCGCCTGGCCAGGCGCACCATGGCACGCTTCGCCGAGGCGGCGCCCGTGTCGGGCCCGCTCCAGGCCGACCTGCGCGACGACGAACTCCTGGGACACGAAGACGCGGCGGAACTCATCCTCGGTCTGCAGGACCGCACGACCAGGGACCGCGCGGCGGAATGGATGGAAGCGGAGGAGGCCGGACCGGCCCTGCGTCTGTGGCGCGCATTGGCCCGCCGGTGTGTCGGACCCTACGGCGAGCACGCGGCGGCGCCGCTCACGCTCGCCGGATGGGTCGCCTGGTCCGCGGGCGACGAGATCGAGGCCAGGGAGGCGCTGGCCATGGCCCTGGGCGCAGATCCCAGCTATCTCTTCGCCCGGCTCCTGCACCAGGCCTGCAACGAGGGACTCGACCCGGAATCCATCCGCCGCTGCCTGCGAGCGGAGCGCGAGGGACGTGATGCATGCGCGCGGCCGGAGGCCGCTCAGTCCGCCGAGGCGGAGCCGGGCGAGGGCATGGCGGGGCTGAACATGCCCGGCCCTGACGGGAATCGGGCGTCACCCGCGGCCGCTTGCGAAGAAACCATGGAGGTGTCCAGGAACCCCAAGGACGCGCCGGCTGTGCGTCTGTCCCCTGCCGAAGGAGCGCTGCCGCCGTGCCCGTCCGGTGCCGACCGGAATCTGCCGACGCCATCGCCCGCGGCCTCCCGCCGACGCAGGCGGGTGCGTCCCGGCGCTCGCACCGATGCCCGTCCCCATCCCACCGAGACGGAGGGGCGACAGCCCTGCGCCGAGGAATCCCGTCCGCGCTCCCGCCCGGCCCGCGGTACGCGTCCCGGTACCGTCCGCCGCACCACGGGCAAGGACGAAGCGCGCCGGCCCGAGGGCACTCGGCCCGGGGGCGAGGCCACCGAGGAAAAGCGATGAGCGACCGGTCGAAGGGTGTCGCACGAGGCTGGTCACACCTGTGCCGTCGGGTGAAGGCCCTGGCCCGCCGCCATTCGGTCGGCTTCCGGGCCCATGGGCGTGACCCTGAACAGGCCCGTCCCGTTCACCTGAGTGGCGGAACCCCCTACCGGGCCGTACCGCCGCATCGCCCATGCCCTTCAGGAGCCCCGCACCGGGCGCCGAACACGCCCGGGCCGCGCAGAGTGCAGAGGAAGCGCCCCTTGCATCAGCCGACTCCGCCCTCCGCCGAGGACGGCCCCGCCGCCCTCGGCGCGCCGACGACGGTGTGGAAAGGAAGTACCGGTCCGCCGCGGGCCATGGACACCGGTATGCCTGAACCTAGGTTCCCGAGCGGCACCCAGCACACCGCGGGAGCGGGGGAACATCGCCCGAACCCGAACCCGACTCCGGAACAGGACCGGAAGTACACCACTCCCTCGCTGCCGTGGGACCGTGACCCGCCTCCGTCATCGGGGCCAGTACGACGCCCGCCGACATCCACGAGGCAGGGCCGGACTCCGCCTCCGACGGCGAACCGTCCTGCCCGCCCTCCTTCACCCGTGCCGTCCAGGCCGACACAGAACCCTTCCCCGGCCCCTCAAGGCCCGGCTGGTCTCCCGCCGGCGCACTCGGTCCTCATCTGCGTGGCGCTCCCGGGCCTCGCCATCTCCACAAACCAAGGGCAGTTGACCGGTCAGGGGCTGGAGGGCTTCTACCGCGCAGGCAGGCGTGTGCTCTCCCGGTGTCAGATTCGTGTCGCGGGCCGTGAGCCACTCGCGGTCCAGGCCCGGACGACCGCGGCGGATCGCGCACGCTTCGTGGCCACCGCGCGTGTCTCCCAGGGGGGAGGCCCGGACCCTGACGTCGTCGTGGAGCGCACCCGCCACGCGGACGGGACGGAACGCATCACGCTGCACAGCGCCGCCGCCCGTCCGCTGCGGCTGCCGGTGGAGTTGGCGCTCGGTACGGACATGGCGGACCTGGGCGCGATCGCCTCGGGCCGAACGGGACCCGAACTGCCCGCCGTCGTCCACGACTCCGGCCTGCGCTGGTCCTGCGCGGCCGGCGGGGCATCGGTCACGGCCGACCCACCACCCGCCGACGCCCTCGCGTCGGCAGGCCTGCTGCGCTGGGAGTTCGAGCTGCCCCCCGGAGGCACCGTCGGTCTGGAGCTGCGCGTGCGTCTGGAGGGCGCGGGCCCCGTCCGAGCTGTGGGGCGAGCGGCGACCAGCCCCCTGGCCTCCGCCCGCGCGACGGGAGACCACCCCGCGGTCCAGCCGCTCCTGCGCACGAGCATCGACGATCTCCAGTCCCTACTGCTGCGCGACCCCGCGCACCCCACCGACACCCACCTCGCGGCCGGAGCCCCATGGCGCTGCGGCCTGGCACCGGCCGACGCGCTGGTCGCGGCCCGTATGACGTTGCCGCTCGGCACCCGGCTCGCCGCGGGCACGCTCCGCACCCTGGCGCGCACCCAACTACGCGGGCAGACACGGCAGTCCGGCATGATTCCCGGGCCGCGCCGGGACGCGGGCGCCCACCTCCCGGCCTGTTGCACGGGGACCGAGGCAACCCTGCTCTTTCCCGCTCTCCTCGCGGAGGCCTTCCGGTGGGGGCTCTCGCCGCAGGAGACGGAAGAGCTGCTCCCGACTGCCGAACGGTGTCTGGGCTGGCTGCGGGCCGCCGTGGGCGAGGCGACGTATCTGTGTGACCCACAGCCCGGCGGCCCCGTCCGCTGCGAGACACAGGCGTATGCGCATCGCGCGGCCGTCCTCGGTGCCGACCTGCTCGACGCGTTCGACAGACCCGGCGGCGCGACGTTGCGGCAGTGGGCCCGCGCACTGCGCACGGCCTTCCGCGAGGACTTCTGGGTCCATGACCATGACCACAGCGGTGGCCGACCGGCGGCCGCTCGGGCCCCCGACGGACGCCTGGTGCCGCACCTCGGCGCCGGGGCGGTCCATCTCCTGGACACCGGACTGCTTGGTGGCGGCGCACAGGCACCCGGTCTGCTCGACAGGGTGCAGACCGAACAACTGGCCCGGCTGCTCGGGAGCCCGGCCATGGACTCCGGCTGGGGGCTGCGCGGACTCGGCGCGAAAGAGGCGGGATACAACCCGTTCGGCCATCGCACCGGTGCCGTACGAGTCCACGAGACGGCCATCGCGGTCTCGGGTCTGGCCGCCGCCGGGTACGAGAAGGAGGCCGGCTCGCTCCTGCGGGGCCTGCTGGCCGCGGCTGAGGCCTTCGGCCACCGGCTCCCCGAGATGTACGCGGGTGAGCAGCGCACCGACGGGAGCGCTCCCCTTCCTCACCCGGCGGCCTGTCGTCCCGCGGCGACGGCAGCGGCCACCGCAGTTCAGCTGCTGAGCGCCCTCGCGGGAATCCGCCCCGATGTCCCGGCGGGGACCGTCACACTGCGCCCCGTGCGCAGCGCGCCTCTCGGCGAGCTTGGTCTGACCGGACTGAGGATCGCGGGGGCCCCGTTCTCGGTACGGGTCAGCAGACTCGGGCTCGCCATGGTCGAGGAGGCCGCCGAAGGGCTGCAACTGAGTGCGTGACCTCGAACGACGCTGTTCCGGCAGCAGCGCGCAGGGGAGGACGCGACCTGTTCGGACGGCAATGGATCAGGACCGATGCGACCCGCGAAGGGAGTGTTTATCGTCAGGCAGACGACTATGATCGCCGCATGCCCTACGACCCGTCAGCCTTTCCGCCCTTCGCCGTCACCGTGGACCTGGTCGTACTCACCGTGCGCCGTCACGCCCTGTGCGCGCTCGCGGTACGCAGGGGCGAGCCGCCGTTCCAGGGACGCTGGGCGCTTCCCGGCGGTTTCGTACGGGCCGACGAGGATCTGGCGCAGGCCGCTGCCCGCGAGCTGGCCGAGGAGACGGGACTGCGTGCCCATGACCCGGCCGTCCCCGTCCAGGACAACGGAGCACACCTGGAACAGCTCGCGACCTACGGCGACCCCAAGCGTGATCCCCGGATGCGCGTGGTGAGCGTCGCCCACCTCGCCCTCGCCCCCGACCTGCCCGCCCCCCGGGCAGGCGGTGACGCCAGCAACGCGCGCTGGGCGCCCGTCGAAGAACTGTTGCAGCAGGGCGGCTACGGTCGGGACGGCGAGCCGGTCGTGCCGCTCGCCTTCGACCATGCGCAGATCCTGTCGGACGGAGTGGAGCGCGCCCGCTCCAAGATCGAGTACTCGTCGCTGGCCACCGCGTTCTGCCCGCCCGAGTTCACCGTCGGAGAGCTCCGCCGGGTCTACGAGGCGGTGTGGGGCGTGGCACTGGACCCGCGCAACTTCCACCGCAAGGTGACGGGCACACCGGGCTTCCTAGTCCCCACCGGCGGCACCACCACGCGACAGGGCGGCCGCCCCGCCCAGCTCTTCCGGGCCGGCGGCGCCACTCTTCTCAACCCCCCGATGCTGCGCCCCGAGGTGTGACGGCCCAGAAAACCGGACATAACCCGCTATCTTGCTACGGGTGATCCAGGCCTTCGGACTGACCAGCAATTCCCGCAAGGACCTTCCGCCCGCGGTCGACGACGTGTCCTTCGAAGCCCCGGCGGGCCGCGTCACCGCGCTTCTCGGAGCGTCGGGCGCGGGCAAGACGACGGCGCTCAGACTGATGCTCGAACTCCAACAGGGCCGTGGCCTGACCTACTTCAAGGGTCGCCCGCTGCATCGCATCGCGCACCCCTCGCGAGAGGTCGGCGTCCTCCTGGGCGAGGTGCCCGGCCATCCCGCGCGCACGGTCCGCGGACATCTGCGCATGCTGTGCGCCGCGGCCGGCGTCCCGGTCCGGCGCGCGGACGAAGTACTCGAAGTGGTGGGCCTGGTCAGCCTGCGCGACGAGCGGCTCGGCACTCTGTCGCGTGGCATGGACCGCCGCCTGGGCCTGGCCTGCGTCCTGTTGCCGGACCCGCACACACTCGTGCTGGACGCTCCGGCCGACGGGCTCTCCGCTCGTGAGAGCCACTGGCTGCACGGCATGCTGCGAGCGCACGCCGCCCAGGGCGGCACGGTCCTCTTCACCACGGCCGAGCCCAAAGAGGCCGCGCGCGCCGCAGATCACGTCATCACGCTCGAGCAGGGCAGGCTCGTCGCCGACCAGGCGGCCGCGGAGTTCGCCCGCACCAGACTCCGTCCCCGTGTCGCCGTCCGTACCCCCCATGCCGTCCGCCTCGCCGCCCTGCTCACCAAGGAGGCCCGCACGGCTCACCGCTCCGTCGAAGTCGTCCGGGAAGGGGGCAACCGTCTGTCCGTGTACGGCAGTACATGTGCCGACGTCGGCGAGACGGCCTTCAGGCACGGCGTCCTGGTGCACCAACTCGCCGACGAGATCGGGGACATGGGGCCCGGAGCGGATCTGTTTCCCGGTGAGATGGCGGAAGCGGCACAGGCGGCGTGGGAGAGCGTCACGGGACCGGAGTCCGGGCTCGCCGGCAATGAGGCTGCCGGAGTGGCGGCGACGGCAGTGCGAGGAGGTCAGGCGCACGACAACCCCTCAGCGCCGGGCGGCTCGCACCCGCACGGTGAGCGGGTGCCCGCCGACCGGGGCGCGCCCGGTGACCAGGCGGCACACTGCGGTCCGGACCCCGGCAGCGGTCCGGCCGTGGGAAGCGGTGACGCCGCTCTGGGCCCCGCCGTCGTCTCCAGGCCCCCCGCCCCCCTGCCCTCCCTCCCGCCCCCCATCTCCGTCAGGTCCGCCCCCAGCCCCTTGCGCCCTCTGCGCTACGAACTGCGCCGCGCGGCAGGGATCGGCACCGGGTTCCTCACCGTCGCCGTCGTGCTCGTCGCGTCCGCCCTTACCGCCGTACTCCTGGCACGCGTCGGTCACACCCCGCAGGCGCGTCTGCTGGCCGCCTGGCCGAGGGAGCTGCCGCTGCCCCCGGCCGCGCTCGGGGCCGGACTGCTCGGTGCACTCGCGTTCGGCGACGAGTTCCGCCACCCCGCCCTGGCCGCGGATCGCGGCACCGTGCCCCGTCGGCTGGGCCTGCTCACCGCGAAACTCGCCGTCGCCACCGTCACCGCGCTTGCTCTCGCTTTTCTCACGGTGGGCTGTGACGCCGAAGTGCTCTATCTCGTCTACGGACGGGAACTCACGGAAGTTCCCGCGGACTGGCTGGCGCTGAGCGCGAGTTGGTTCGGGCTCGTGGTCGGTTGTGCCTGGTCCGGCGTCCTGGCCGCCGGCGTGTTCCGGTCCACCACGGCCGGGCTCGCGGCGGTGGTCGCCGTGCCCGTTCTCGTCGTACCCCTCGTACAAAGAGCCCTCGAGGGGGCGTCCGTGCGAGCGGCGGCGGGTTTTCCCGCGCGGCTGCGCGAGGTCTTCCTGCTGCAGTGGCCCTTCGGCGGAGAGCGCTATCTCGTCGGAGCGGTGCGGGTGATCGCCCAACCGGTGGGCGGGGCACTGGCGTTGTCGCTGACCGCTCTGCTGTGCGCATATCTGCTCACCACCCTGCGTGGCAGGGTCCGATGACGACCGCCCGTGCGCTTCCGGTCCCGACCTGCGCACAACTTCCCGACGAAAGCGCATTTCTTTCCGATAAGGCGTCAATTGCGACGGGGTGAGCGATCACCCTTTCGTGTGCTTTTCACCAAAGACCTCAAGGGAGTTGGAGGCGGCGCCGACAAAGGATCCGTGAGTACCCTTGCGCACACCATGATGACCGCCGCCCGCTCCGCCGACTCCGGTCTGGCCGGCCCGGGCGATCTCGACCGCTACTCCTACGCCGAGGCCCCGGCCGCAGGCCGCGTCGGAGCCTCCGTCTGGGACGGCTCGGACCCGGAGCTGGGCCGCGTGGGCCGACGGGCCGCGGGCAGCCGCGGGCGCGGACTGCACGGCCAACTCGTCCAGCAACTCGGCCAGATGATCGTCTCCGGTGACCTGGGGGCCGACCGGCCGCTGGTCCCCGAGGAGATCGGCCAGCGTTTCGAGGTCTCCCGTACCGTGGTCCGTGAGTCGCTCCGCGTCCTGGAGGCCAAGGGGCTGGTCAGTGCCCGCCCGAACGTCGGCACGCGCGTGCGTCCCGTCAGCGACTGGAACCTGCTGGACCCGGACATCATCGAATGGCGGGCTTACGGGCCGCAGCGCGACGACCAGCGCCGCGAGCTGAGCGAGCTGCGCTGGACGATCGAGCCGCTCGCCGCGCGCCTGGCCGCGGGACATGGCCGGGAGGATGTCCAGCAGCGCCTCGGTGACATGGTCGAGATCATGGGGCACGCCATGAGCCAGGGTGACGCGCTCACCTTCTCCCGTGCCGACGCCGAGTTCCATGCCCTGCTCATCCAGCTCGCGGGCAACCGCATGCTGGAGCATCTGTCCGGGATCGTCTCCGCCGCCCTCCAGGTCTCCGGGAACCCGGTCACCGGCTGTGACCGGCCGAACGAGACGTCCTTGGCGCATCACGGACGTATCGTCGACGCCCTCGCCACCGGCGATGCCGCGGCGGCCGAAGCGGCCATGCGTCAACTGCTCACCGTTCATCCCGAGGTCGAGCGTGTGGTGCCGGCGCCGCGCGAGCACTGACCGCGCACCGCGGACGGCGCGGTCGAGGATGTCCTTCTCCTCCTGCGGCATCGTCCGGCCGCCGAGCCGTCTCCGTCGGACTCCGCGGGATCTCCAGGGATCCTGCGGGTCCGACGGTGCGGTGACGGCACCCCGAGGCTCTGCTGGCCCGAACGGACGCGTGACCTTGTCTGTCCGTGTCTGACCGTTTTTGACTGCTTACGGGGTGTGACTCGGGCCACGCAGATTGGGCGTAACGCTCGCGGGAACAGCGCGATGACCTAAGAGGTGACAGCCGCGGAGGGAATACGGACGCCGTTTCAGGCGCTGTGAGTCCTCCCGGCCCCCGCCCGCGCCGTCGGCCACTCCCAGGCCGGTGGTCGGCTCCTGTCCGCTGTGGACGGGGCCGGAAGCCGTTTTCCAACGTTCCGAGAGGTTGTTCGTGTCGGCCAGCACATCCCGTACGCTCCCGCCGGAGATCGCCGAGTCCGTCTCTGTCATGGCTCTCATTGAGCGGGGAAAGGCCGAGGGGCAGATCGCCGGCGATGACGTGCGTCGGGCCTTCGAAGCTGACCAGATTCCGGCCACTCAGTGGAAGAACGTACTGCGCAGCCTCAACCAGATCCTCGAGGAAGAGGGTGTGACGCTGATGGTCAGTGCCGCGGAGCCCAAGCGCACCCGAAAGAGCGTCGCAGCGAAGAGTCCGGCCAAGCGCACCGCCACCAAGACGGTCGCGGCGAAGACGGTGACCACCAAGAAGGCCACCGCCACCGCCACCCCGGCGGCTCCTGCCGCTGAGCCCGCAGTCGAGGGCGAAGCGCCCACGAAGCCCGCCGCGAAGAAGGCGGTCGCCACCAAGAAGGCGGCCGCGAAGAAGACCGTCGCCACCAAGAAGACGGCGGCGGCCAAGAAGACGACCGCCAAGAAGGACGACGCCGAGGCTGTCGAGGAAGAAGCCCTCGAAGAGATCAAGCCCGGCGAAGAGGAAGAGGAGGGGGCCGAGAACAAGGGCTTCGTCCTCTCCGACGACGACGAGGACGACGCGCCTGCCCAGCAGGTCGCCGTGGCCGGTGCCACCGCCGACCCGGTCAAGGACTACCTCAAGCAGATCGGCAAGGTCCCGCTGCTCAACGCCGAGCAGGAGGTCGAGCTCGCCAAGCGCATCGAGGCCGGTCTGTTCGCCGAGGACAAGCTGGCCAACGCCGACAAGCTCGCCCCCAAGCTCAAGCGCGAGCTGGAGATCATCGCCGAGGACGGCCGCCGCGCCAAGAACCACCTCCTGGAGGCCAACCTCCGTCTGGTGGTCTCCCTGGCCAAGCGTTACACCGGCCGCGGCATGCTCTTCCTGGACCTCATCCAGGAGGGCAACCTCGGTCTGATCCGCGCGGTCGAGAAGTTCGACTACACCAAGGGCTACAAGTTCTCCACGTACGCCACCTGGTGGATCCGTCAGGCCATCACCCGCGCGATGGCCGACCAGGCCCGCACCATCCGTATCCCGGTGCACATGGTCGAGGTCATCAACAAGCTCGCGCGCGTGCAGCGCCAGATGCTCCAGGACCTGGGCCGCGAGCCCACCCCGGAGGAGCTGGCCAAGGAGCTCGACATGACCCCCGAGAAGGTCATCGAGGTCCAGAAGTACGGCCGCGAGCCCATCTCGCTGCACACCCCCCTGGGTGAAGACGGCGACAGCGAGTTCGGTGACCTCATCGAGGACTCCGAGGCCGTCGTCCCGGCCGACGCGGTCAGCTTCACCCTCCTGCAGGAGCAGCTGCACTCCGTCCTCGACACCCTGTCCGAGCGCGAGGCGGGCGTCGTATCCATGCGCTTCGGTCTCACCGACGGTCAGCCGAAGACCCTCGACGAGATCGGCAAGGTCTACGGCGTCACGCGCGAGCGCATCCGCCAGATCGAGTCGAAGACCATGTCGAAGCTGCGTCACCCGTCGCGTTCGCAGGTGCTGCGCGACTACCTCGACTAGGCCGTCGTCGTACGACACCGAAGGCCCGGTCCCTCCTCGGGGGCCGGGCCTTCGTGCTGCGCGCACAGGCGCCCTGCATGACTCTGGGTTTCCGATCACCACCCGGAGTGAGGAGCATGCATGCGTCACCCCATTGCCCGGGCGCTGGCCCGGCCGCTGATTCTGGCAGCCGTGGCGGCGGCCATACCGCTGGCGTCGGCCGCCCCCGTGGCCGCCGACAGCGTCGTCCTCGGGGGATTCCCCGTCGACGTGTCCAAGGCGCCCTGGACGGTGGCCCTGTCCAGCCGTGACCGGTTCGGAGGTACGCGCGCCGGGCAGTTCTGCGGCGGTGTCGCCGTCGGCCGGACCACGGTGCTCACCGCGGCCCACTGCATGAACGAGGACGTTCTGGGGGCACCGGCCGAGCAGGTGAGGGATTTCCGTGTCATCGCGGCCCGTACGGATCTGCTCTCGGACCAGGGCAAGGAGATCGCCATACGTGGAGCCTGGGTGAATCCCGGCTACGACCCGCAGAGCAACGCCGGGGACTTCGCCGTCCTCACCCTCGCCGAGCCGCTGCCGCAGAACGCGGTCGTCGCCATGGCGGCCGCCGGTGACGCCGCGTACGAGCCGGGAACCGGCGCCACGGTGTACGGCTGGGGTGATGTCACGGGCGGCGGCGACTACGCGCGCAGTCTGCGGGCGGCGAACGTGCACGTACTGGCCGACGCTGACTGCGAGACGGCTTATCCGGGCGGCGCCGAGGGCACCTACCGCGCCGACAGCATGCTGTGCGCCGGAGACGACTCGGGTGGTCGTGACGCCTGCCAGGGGGACAGCGGTGGGCCGCTGGTGGCCCGGGGGAAGCTGATCGGGCTGGTGTCGTGGGGGAGCGGCTGCGGGCGAGCGGGCCGACCCGGTGTCTACGCCCGTGTGTCCGACGTCACGCGGACGCTGGACTGGGACGGTCGCAACGCGGCCGACCGACGCCGGGGGACCGCGTGACAGCCCCTCGGGGGCGCTGAGCGCCTCGTGAAGGCATGAGCAAGGGCGGCTGCCCCTGGGAGCAGGGCAGCCGCCCTTGTGCCGGCCTGTGCCGGAGCTGGCTCGTCGTGGACGCGAAGTGTCAGCGCTCTTCTTCTGATACGGATGCGGGAACGGCCGTGAGCCGCTCCGTCTCGTCCTGTATCTCAGCGGCGATCTTCTTGAGTTCCGGCTCGAACTTGCGACCGTGGTGGGCGCAGAAGAGCAGTTCTCCGCCGCTGAGCAGCACGACGCGCACGTACGCCTGGGCGCCGCAGCGGTCGCAGCGGTCAGCGGCCGTCAGCGGGCTCGCGGGGGTCAGAACAGTAGTCACGTCGCCTCTTCTCTAGCTCGACGAGCTGTCGTACCAGGGTCAACATCCAACCAGCCCCAAAACGTTCCCGCTCGGGGCTTCACCCAGAGAGAAATTTTCCAGGCGGCCGGCTGCTGCCGGTTTGGCGGCGAATGTGCCGTATTGCGTGTCTGTGTGTCTTACGGTTTCGCGCTGTCGGTCAAGGTCGGTCCTCCCGGCTGGGTTGCCGGTTGTTCATGAGGACGTGCCCGGAGCCTAAATGGTTCATGCCCCCAAGGGAACGTGATATGTACTTCACCCCATCGAGGGATCGAACAGGCATGCGACCCTGGACTACTCTGTGTTTCCGCACGAGGGTGGCGTTACAACGGCTCTACCAGGCCTCGGTACCCTCTTGGCGGCGACCGAAGCCGCGCCCTTACCCACAAGGGCCCCACTTGAAATTCAGCGAGGAGCGAACCGCGTGACCGCCGAGACGTCCGTGCCGTCCACAGCTCTGCTGGCAGGAGCAGACCGGGACGGGTCCAACTACACCGCGCGGCACCTGCTCGTCCTCGAGGGGCTCGAGGCCGTACGCAAGCGCCCTGGTATGTACATCGGATCAACCGACAGCCGTGGCTTGATGCACTGTCTGTGGGAGATCATCGACAACTCCGTCGACGAGGCCCTGGGCGGATACTGCGACCACATCGACGTGATCCTCCACGACGACGCCTCCGTGGAGGTCCGGGACAACGGCCGGGGCATCCCGGTCGACGTCGAGCCCAAGACGGGCCTGTCCGGCGTCGAGGTCGTCATGACCAAGCTGCACGCCGGCGGCAAGTTCGGCGGTGGCTCGTACGCCGCCTCCGGCGGTCTGCACGGCGTGGGCGCCTCCGTGGTGAACGCCCTGTCGGCACGGCTGGACGTGGAGGTGGACCGCGCCGGCAACACCCACGCGATCAGCTTCCGGCGCGGTGTGCCGGGTGCCTTCGCGGCGAACGGCCCCGACGCCAAGTTCGACGCCGAGAGCGGCCTGCGCAAGACCAAGAGGATCCCCAAGACCCGGACCGGCACGCGCGTGCGGTACTGGGCCGACCGGCAGATCTTCCTCAAGGACGCCAAGCTCTCCCTGGACAACCTCCACCAGCGCGCTCGCCAGACCGCCTTCCTGGTGCCCGGCCTGACCATCGTCGTCCGTGACGAGTACGGCCTGGGCGAAGGCGGCAGCAAGGGCGAGGAGTCGTTCCGTTTCGACGGGGGCATCAGCGAGTTCTGCGAGTACCTGGCCTCCGACAAGCCGGTCAACGACGTCCTCCGCTTCTCCGGTCAGGGAAGCTTCAAGGAGACCGTCCCGGTCCTCGACGACCACGGCCAGATGACGCCCACCGAGGTCACCCGCGAACTCGGCGTGGACGTCGCGATGCGCTGGGGGACCGGCTACGACACGACCCTGAGGTCGTTCGTCAACATCATCGCCACTCCCAAGGGCGGCACCCACGTCGCCGGCTTCGAGCAGGCCGTCACCAAGACGATGAACGAGGTGCTGCGCGCCAAGAAGCTGCTGCGTGTCGCCGAGGACGACATCGTCAAGGACGACGCTCTCGAGGGCCTGACCGCGGTCGTCACCGTTCGTCTCGCCGAGCCGCAGTTCGAGGGTCAGACCAAGGAGGTCCTCGGTACCTCGGCGGCCCGCCGCATCGTGAACACCGTGATCTCCAAGGAGCTCAAGGCGTTCCTGACGTCCACGAAGCGGGATGCCGCGGCCCAGGCCCGGGTCGTCATGGAGAAGGCGGTCGCCGCCGCACGCACGCGCATCGCGGCCCGCCAGCACAAGGACGCACAGCGCCGCAAGACGGCTCTGGAGACCTCCTCGCTGCCCGCCAAGCTCGCCGACTGCCGCAGTGACGACGTGGACCGCAGCGAACTGTTCATCGTCGAGGGCGACTCCGCGCTCGGTACCGCGAAGCTCGCCCGGAACTCCGAGTTCCAGGCGCTGCTGCCCATCCGGGGAAAGATCCTCAACGTCCAGAAGTCGTCCGTCACCGACATGCTGAAGAACGTCGAGTGCGGTGCGATCATCCAGGTCATAGGAGCGGGGTCCGGCCGGACCTTCGACATCGACGCGGCGCGCTACGGCAAGATCATCATGATGACCGACGCCGACGTCGACGGCTCTCACATCCGGTGCCTGCTGCTGACGCTGTTCCAGCGGTACATGCGGCCCATGGTCGAGGCGGGCCGGGTCTTCGCCGCTGTGCCGCCGCTGCACCGCATCGAGCTGGTCCAGCCGAAGAAGGGGCAGGACAAGTACGTCTACACGTACTCGGACCGTGAGCTGCGCGAGAAACTGCTGGAGTTCCAGAGCAAGGGGGTCCGGTACAAGGACTCCATCCAGCGGTACAAGGGTCTCGGCGAGATGGACGCCGACCAGCTGGCCGAGACGACCATGGACCCGCGGCACCGGACCCTGCGGCGGATCAACCTCGCCGATCTGGAGGCCGCCGAGCAGGTCTTCGATCTGCTGATGGGCAACGACGTGGCGCCGCGGAAGGAGTTCATCTCGGGCTCGGCGGCGACGCTGGATCGGTCGCGTATCGACGCGTAGCGCTGCGCTGAGCTTCGGCGGACGCCCTGGTCGGCCTGGGCCTGAGGCCTCCGTGTGGAAGAGGAGAATCATCCTCGCCGCACGGAGGCCTTCGTTTTGCGTCGTGCCACCCGTTACGCCCGGCTGCCCCTTCACCGGGGGCGGGCGGCCCGTGGCAGGGCGGGAGAGGGCAGGCGGCAGCGGCCCGTGGCAGGACTGGCGCGGCGGCGTGGTCAGCCGTCGCGGCCCGGGTTCTCCACCCCTGGGTGGAGAACCCGGCAGCCTGGGAATCCACCCGTGATCCACCCCTGCTCCGATCTCCCGACCTGCGGATTTCCGTAGCTTCGAAGGTGTCGGCGGCGTCCGCTGCCGACAGACCCTTCCTCGCTCACGGAGGCTGTGATGTCCGGGCTCGTCGACACGTTGCTGATCGTGGTCGCGGTGGTCGTGGTGATCGCCCGGCAGTTCCGGGCGAGCCGGATCGACACCGGGCGGCGCTGGTGGCTGCTGCCCGTCGTCCTGGCCGTCGTGGCCCTGCGCGAGCCAGGGCTGGTGGACGCCCAGCACCGCACGGCATCGATCGCCCTGCTCACCGTCGAACTCCTCACCGGCCTCGCCATCGGGGCCGGCTGGGCCTGGACGAGCCGTATATGGACGGAGCCGGACGGCGCGGTGTGGAGCAGGAGCACCAAGGCGAGCGGGGCTGTCTGGGCCGTCGGAATCGGACTGCGTGTCGGCCTCTTCGCGCTCGGCGCGGCCCTCGGCGTCCACCAGGACTCCTCCGCGCTGCTGCTCGCCCTCGCGGCCACCCTGCTCGTGCGCTCCGGGACCCTCGACTGGCGAGCGCGTTCCCTGAGCCCTGCCGCCGCACCCGCCCCGGCGTACGGTCAGCCCATGGTCCGCTCCTCGGGGAAGGAACGTGTGTGACGGACAACGTCTGGACCCGCTGGCCCTCCCGGGAGGCGCTCGGGCGTGAGGCGACCACGCGTCCTCGGCGGCTGCTCGGCTGGGTCACGCGGTCGCTCGTGCTCGCCATGCTCATCTGGGGCGCTTTCAACAGCAGCCATGTGCACGGCTGGGGCGTGTTCGGAGCGGTGGCCGGAATCCTCCTGTCCGCAGTCGTCGCCTGGGCGCTCTACCGCACCACCCTGGCGCACCGGATCTGGCCCTCCCTGGCGCTCTTCGGCGTCCTCCTGGTGGTCGCGGTCGCCGCCCAGGCCGCTGACTTCGGGGTCGTCGCCCTCGTCCTGTGGTGCGGCTGCGCCATCACCGCTCTGGAACGGCTGCCCGTCGCCGCCGCCATGCCCGTGACCGCGGTCGCCCTCGCCCTCTACGCCGCCGTCAACGACGACGTGTGGCTGACGACCTTGGCCACGACCGCGGGTCTCGCCCTGGCCGGCTACGTCCTGCGGCTCGACGCCGAGGCCCGCGGCAACGCGCAACGGCTGCTCAACCAGGAGCGGGCCGCGCGGGCGGCCGAGGCGGAGTCGGCGGCACTGGCGGAGCGGGCCCGGATCGCTCGGGAGATCCATGACGTGCTGGCCCACAGTCTCTCGGCCCAGCTCGTCCACCTGGAGGCTGCCCGGTTGCTGATCGAAGGGGGTGCGGACCGGGATCAGATCCTCGAAAGGGTGGTGGCGGCCCGAGGCATGGCTCGCGACGGTCTCGCGGAGACCCGGCAGGCGCTGTCGGCTCTGCGCGGGGACATGACTCCGCTGGAGGACTTCCTGAACCAGCTCGTCGGGACGGCCGACGGAGCCGAGACCATCATTTCGGGTGAGCGCAGACCGCTGCCGGTCGAGGCGTCGCAGGCCGTGCGCAGGGTCGCGCAGGAGGCCCTGACCAATGTCCGTAAGCACGCTCCTGGCGCCAGGATCCGGATGCGGCTGGAGTACGCCGAGGAGCAGGTGACGCTGGTCGTGCGGGACTTGGGCGGTTCGCCGGGTGAACTCACCACCACCGGAGGCGGGTACGGTCTGCTGGGGATGCGGGAGCGCGCCGAACTGCTGGGCGGTTCGCTGCACGCCGGGCCGGACGACGAAGGGTTCGTGGTGACGTTGAAGGTGCCGGTATGACGGAGGCGGCGGAGACGAAGCCCGCGCGGGTGGTGGTCGCGGACGACCAGACCGTGGTGCGCGAAGGCATCGTGATGCTGCTCGGTCTGCTGCCCGGTGTCGAGGTCGTGGGCGCGGCCGGGGACGGGGAGGAGGCGGTGGCGCTCGTCGCCGAGCTCGCCCCGGACGTGGTGCTGATGGACCTGCGCATGCCTCGCTGTGACGGGGTGGAGGCGACCCGGAGGATTCGGGCCGAGTACCCCGGGACCCAGGTCGTGGTGCTGACGACCTTCGCGGACGACGAGTCGCTGTTCCCCGCGCTTAAGGCGGGCGCGCGCGGTTATCTCACCAAGGACGCGGGCGGTGACGAGATCGTGCGAGCCGTGCAGAGCGTGCTCTCCGGGGACGCCGGACTGTCGCCGAGCATCCAACGGCGGCTGCTGGAGCGGCTGTCCGAGCCCGAACCTCCGCAGCGGGCACCCGCGGAGGCGCCCGACGGGCTCACCGCCCGGGAGGTCGAAGTGCTGGCGCTGATCGCCGAAGGGCTGACCAATCAGGAGATCGCCCGGGCACTGCATGTCTCCACCGCCACGGTGAAGACCCACATCAACAACCTCTTCGCCAAGACGGGAATCAAGGACCGGGCACAGGCGGTGCGTTACGCCTATGCGAAGGGTCTTGTACGACCACCGATGAGAGGAGTCACCTGATGGGGTGAAGAGCGCCGGGAAGAAGAGTCAGGGATCTTCCCGTTCTGTCCATCCTTGGGCATGCAGTCAAGCAACGCTCGTCCCCGCGGAAGCGAGGGTGATGCCGAGAGCCCGGCCGAGAACCACGACGGCCTCGATACGGCCGGCGCCGAAGCGTCCGCCGGGGTGCGGTACGACGATCCCTGGTACGACGAGCTCGCCTCCGGCTGGGGTGAGACGGGCGGCGACGGCACCCCCGTGGCCCCGGTCGCCACGGCACGCGCTCAGCGCGAGGACCGGGCCGCAGCGGCGGCCGACGTCTACCTCGAGGTGCAGCGCAGCGCGGCCTTCCAGGAGGTGCGCAGCAGGTACCGGAGGTTCGTGGTGCCGGCGGGCATCGGGTTCTTCACCTGGTACGTGGCCTACGTCGTGACGGCGACGAGCGCGCCCGGACTGATGGCACGGCCGGTGGCCGGCGCGGTGAACGTGGCGATGGTCGCGGGGCTCGGACAGTTCCTCACCACCTTCCTGCTGACCTGGGCCTACGCGCGGCACGCGAGACTGCGCCGGGACCGGGCCGCACTCGAACTGCGGTGGGACACCCAGGAACTGACGCGTACGGCCCGGGGCGGTGCGTCATCGTGACGGGAGACCACCAGACTCTGGCGCTGCTGCTGTTCAGCGCGTTCGTCGCGGTCACGCTGGGGATCACGACCTGGGTGAGCCGCCACCGGCACGGTTCGGCTGAGGAGTTCTACGCGGGCGGGCGGTTGTTCTCGCCGATGGAGAATGGTTTTGCCATCGCGGGCGACTACATGTCGGCCGCGTCCTTCCTCGGTATCTCCGGGCTGATCGCGCTCTTCGGGTACGACGGGATGCTCTACTCGGTGGGCTTCCTCGTGGCCTGGCTGGTGGTGCTGTTCCTCGTCGCCGAACTGGTGCGCAACTGCGGGCGGTTCACCCTCGCCGACGTGGTCGCCGCGAGAATGAGCGAGCGGCCGGTGCGGATCGCGGCGGGAACGTCCTCGGTCACGGTGTCCGTGCTGTATCTGGTGGCGCAGATGGTGGGCGCGGGCAGCCTGGTCGCGCTGCTGCTCGGAGGCACCAGTCAGGCGGCCCAGTCCTGGACCGTGATCGCCGTCGGGGCGCTCATGGTGATCTATGTGTCCCTGGGAGGGATGCGGGCGACGACCTGGATCCAGATCGTCAAGGCGGTCCTGCTGCTCGGTGGGACCGTCGTGCTCACCGTCCTCGTGCTGGTGCGGTTCCACGGCGACGTCGACCAGTTGCTGCTCACGGCCGCGGAGCGCAGCGGCCACGGCAGGTCGTTCCTGGCACCCGGTCTGAAGTACGGCGGGGACTGGACCGCCCGCCTCGACTTCATCAGCCTGGGACTCGCTCTCGTGCTCGGCACAGCGGGGCTGCCGCACATCCTGTCCCGCTTCTACACCGTGCCCACGGCACGCGCCGCACGGCGTTCGGTGGTCTGGTCGATCGGGCTCATCGGAGGCTTCTACCTGATGACCATCGTCCTCGGGTTCGGCGCCGCGGCGATCGTGGGGCCCGAGACGGTCCGGGGATCGAACGCCGCGGGGAACACCGCGGTCCCCCTCCTGGCCCTCGACCTGGGCGGCGGCGCCGACTCCACGGGAGGAACGGTTCTGTTCGCGATCGTCGCCGCCGTCGCCTTCGCCACGATCCTCGCCGTGGTCGCTGGCATCACCCTCGCCTCCTCCGCCTCCGTCGCCCATGACCTGTACGCCTCACTACGGCGCCGACGCGCCAAGCCGCGCAGTGAGGTGGCCGTGGCCAGGACCGCCGCCGTCGGGATCGGCGTGATCGCGATCGCCCTCGGTCTGCTGGCCCGCGATCTCAACGTCGCCTTCCTGGTGGGCCTCGCCTTCGCCGTCGCCGCGTCCGCGAATCTGCCGGTGCTGCTCTACTCGCTGTTCTGGCGCGGGTTCACCACCCGGGGCGCCGTCTGGTCCGTCTACGGCGGACTGATCCCGGCCATGGCCCTGGTGCTGCTGTCGCCCGTGGTGTCCGGCAGCCCCGAGTCCCTCTTCCCCGGCGTCGACTTCCAGTACTTCCCGCTGCAGAACCCCGGTCTGGTCTCCATCCCCCTGGGCTTCGTCGCGGGCTGGCTCGGTACGGTCACTTCGGCGGAGGTCGCCGACGAGGCCAAGCACGCGGAGACCGAGGTGCGGTCGCTCACGGGGGCGGGAGCCGTGTAGGCGCGGCGACTGCGAGCGGGCGGCGCCCTCGTCGTCGTACGGCATCCGCCTTCGTCGTACGACATCTGCCGGCGAGGTCTTTCACGGCGTACGGCCGGCGTACGGCTATGGCGCCACCCAGGCGTACCGGTGCTCCGGGCGCCCCGTGTCGCCGTATCTGAGGGACAGGCGGAGGCGGCCGGCCTGTTCGAGGTGGCGGAGGTAGCGCTGGGCGGTGGAGCGGCTCAGGCCGGTCTCGGCGGCGACCTCGTGGGCCGACAGCGGGTGCTCGGCGTGGTGCAGGACGTGGCAGATGAGGTCCGTGGTCGGCTCCGAGTGGCCGCTGGGCAGGCCGGGGGAGGCCGGAGCCGGTGTGGTGCGCAGGGCGCTGAAGATCCGGTCGACCTGTTCCTGACCGGCGATGCCGCGGCCGCCGACCCGGTCGACGGTGCGGCGCAGGGCGGCGTAGGAGTCCAGGCGGGTGCGCAGGGCCGCGAAGGTGAAGGGTTTGACCAGGTAGTGGAGGGCGCCCAGGCGCATCGCGGCCTGGACGGTCGTCACGTCCCCTGCTGCCGTGACCATGATGACGTCGGTGCCGTGCCCCTGTTCCCGCATGCGGTGGACGAGTTCGAGGCCCGTCTGGTCGGGCAGGTAGTGGTCGAGCAGGACCAGGTCGATGGTCCCGCGCTGCACGCTGGCCAGCGCCTGGGCGGCGCTGTGGGCGCGGGCGGCGACCCGGAAGCCGGGAACCTTCCCCACGTACTTCGCGTTGATCTCGGCGACGCGGAAGTCGTCGTCCACGACCAGGACGTCAATCATCGGGCCTCTTTCCCTCAAGGCCTGGCGGGCGTAACGCCCGTGTTTCGGCTTCGCTGTTTGTAGCGCGCGCAAAACGAGCACAACAGGCTGTTGCAGGCAAAAGAACGGCATGTGCCCAGAAGACTGATGCCGTGGCGCAGGCCACATCTACCGTCCCCGGCCATGAGCGCAGACACCAGCCCCGCCATCGAGCTGCGGGGCGCGAGCAAGACATTCCGGACCCCGTCGGGGGGTCTGCACACGGCTGTCAGGGGACTTGACCTCACGGTGGGGCGTGGGGAGTTCGTGGCGGTCGTCGGGCCCACGGGCTGCGGCAAGTCGACTACGTTGACGCTGGTCAGCGGGTTGGAGGAGCCCTCCGAGGGTGAGGTCCTGGTCGTCGGGGAGCCGGTCCGGGGAGTCGGGGACAAGGTCGGTTTCGTGTTCCAGCAGGACGCCACCTTCCCCTGGCGCACGGTCCTGTCCAATGTCATGGCCGGCCCTCGCTTCCGCGGTGTGCCCAAGGCGGAGGCCAGGCAGAAGGCGCGGGAATGGCTGGCCCGGGTCGGGCTCGCGGCCTTCGAGGACCGCTACCCCCATCAGCTCTCCGGAGGCATGCGCAAGCGGGTCGCGCTCGCCGCCACCTTCGTCAACGATCCCGAGATCCTGCTCATGGACGAGCCGTTCTCCGCGCTCGACGTGCAGACCCGGGCCCTGATGTCCGACGAACTCCTCGAACTGTGGGAGGGCACGGGCGCCTCCGTCGTCTTCGTCACCCACGACCTGGAGGAGTCCATCGCGCTGGCCGACAAGGTCGTCGTGATGACGGCCGGACCCGCCACCGTCAAGCAGGTCTTCGACATCGACCTGCCGCGGCCGCGCAAGGTCGAGTCGGTGCGACTGGAGCCGCGGTTCATCGAGATCTACCGCGAGATCTGGGAGTCCCTCGGCGAAGAGGTCCGCATCACTCGCGAGAGGAGCGCCGCCCATGTCGCCTGACGTCATGCCCGAGGCCCAGGTCGCACCGGCCTCGACCGACCCCGGTGACAAGACCGACCGCGCGCACTCACGCGCGCGTGCCGCCCGCCGACGCCGGATCGTCGTCAGCGTGTCCCGGGTGCTGCTCCTGGTGGCCGTACTCGGTCTGTGGGAAGTGCTCTCTCGGACCGAGGCCATCGATCCCTTCAACTTCTCCATGCCCTCGAAGATCTGGGACCAGATCTGGACCTGGGTGACGCACGGGACCGCACTCGGTTCGTTGGGCGAACAGATCTGGTACACGCTGTACGAGGCGCTGCTGGGCTGGGTCGTCGGTGTGGTGGCCGGTGTGGTGTTCGGTATCGCGCTGGGGCGGATCACCTTGCTTGCCGACGTCCTTGGTCCATACATCAAGGTGCTCAACTCGATACCGAGGATCGTCCTCGCACCCATCTTCGTGATCTGGTTCGGGCTCGGACCGGCCTCCAAGGTGGCCTCGGCCGTCGTCCTGGTCTTCTTCCCGGTCTTCTTCAACGCCTTCCAGGGCGCCCGAGAGGTCGACCGCAACCTGGTCGCCAACGCGCGCATCCTTGGCGCGAGCGACCGCAGGGTGACGCTTCAGGTCGTCATCCCGTCCGCGACCTCGTGGATCTTCACCAGCCTGCACGTCAGCTTCGGTTTCGCCCTCATCGGCGCGATCGTCGGGGAGTACATCGGGGCGACCAAGGGCATCGGACTGCTCGTCGCGCAGTCGCAGGGCACCTTCAACGCGGCCGGTGTGTACGCCGCGATGGTCATCCTCGCCGTCGTCGCACTCCTCGCCGAAGGGCTGCTCACCTTCGCCGAGCGCCGCATCTTCCGCTGGAAGCCGACGGGTTCCGACAGCTGAGCCCGTCAACGGCAGCCGCCCCCTCCCCAGCTCCAGCTTCAGCCCTTCCCGCACCGCCCCTCACAAGGACGTGAACTCCATGCGCAAGACCGCCAGACTCACCTCCCTGGCCGCCGCCGGCCTGCTCGCCCTCTCCTCGCTCACCGCCTGTGCCAATGACGCCGCCAGTACGGCGTCGGCCGACTCGGGAAGCAAGGGCGACGGCAAGGGGACCAAGGTCAAGATCATGGTCGGTGGCCTCGACAAGGTCATCTACCTGCCCGCGATGCTCACCCAGCGGCTCGGCTACTTCGACTCCGAGGGACTCGACGTGGAGCTGCTGAGCGAGCCCGCCGGTGTCCAGGCCGAGACCGCGCTCGTCTCCGGACAGGTCCAGGGGGCCGTCGGCTTCTACGACCACACCCTCGACCTGCAGGTCAAGGGCAAGGACGTGGAGTCGGTCGTGCAGTTCTCCCACGCGCCCGGTGAGGTGGAGATCGTCTCGAACAAGGCGGCGAGCGACATCACCTCGGCCAAGGACTTCAAGGGCAGGAAGCTCGGCGTCACGGGGCTCGGCTCCTCGACCGACTTCCTCACCAAGTACCTCGCCGTCAAGAACGGCGTGAAGGTCAGCGACTTCACCCCGGTCGCCGTCGGCGCGGGACCGACCTTCATCTCGGCGCTCCAGCAGGGCTCCATCGACGGCGGCATGACGACCGACCCGACCGTCGCGACGATCCTGGACAAGAAGGCCGGCAAGATCCTCCTGGACATGCGCACGCCCCAGGGCTCCGAGGAGGCACTCGGCGGTCCGTATCCGTCGTCAAGCCTGTACATGCAGACGGACTGGGTCAACGGTCACAAGGAGACCGTCCAGAAGTTGGCCAACGCGTTCGTCAAGACGCTCAAGTGGATGTCCACCCACAGCGCCACCCAGATCGCCGACAAGATGCCCGCCGACTACTCGCAGGGCAACAAGCTGCTCTATGCGGTGGCCATCAAGAACACGCTGCCGATGTTCACCAAGGACGGCGTGATGCCCAAGGGCGGCCCCGAGACCGTCGAGAAGGTCCTCAAGGCGTTCAACCCCAACATCCAGAACGCCGACGTGGACCTCGACAAGACGTACACGACCGAGTTCGTCGAGAAGGCCGCGCAGGGCACCACAGGCTGAGCGCGAGGCCCCTCCTCACGCGCGGGTCGCCCACACGTAACGGTGTTCCGGGCGGCCCGCGTCGCCGTACTTGAGGGTCAGTCTGGCCCGCCCCGTGCGCTCCAGGAGCTTCAGATAGCGCTGGGCGGTCTGCCGGCTCACCCCGGTGCGGTCGGCGATCTCCTGAGCCGACAGAGGCCCCTCGGCGTTCATCAGAGACCTGCGGACCACCTCCACCGTGGTCGGGGAGTGCCCCTTGGGCAGATCGGGCTCCGCCGGCGAGGAGAGAGCGCCGAAGATGCGGTCGACCTCCGCCTGTTCCGCCTCGCCGCCGCCGTCCAGGGTGCGCCGCAACTCGGCGTACGCCTCCAGCCTGGCCCTGAGGCCCGCGAAGGCGAACGGCTTGACCAGGTACTGCAGCGCGCCGTGCCGCATCGCCGCCTGCACGGTCGTCACGTCCCGTGCCGCCGTTACCATGATGACGTCGGTCTGGTGGCCGCGCCGGCGCATCTCCTGGACGACCGCAAGACCCGTCTCGTCGGGCAGGTAGTGGTCCATGAGGACCAGGTCGACGTGGGGCAGCGCCTCCAGCTGCCGCAGCGCGTCCGCGGCGCTGTGCGCCTCGCCGGCCACATGGAAGCCGGGCACCTTCTCGACGTAGGCGGCGTTGACGCGCGCCACGCGGGTGTCGTCGTCCACGACCAGGACCTCGATCATCACGACTCCTCCTCGATGGCGGTCCGCTGGGCCGGCGGCGCGGTGAGCGCCGGTTGCGGCTCGGCCAGCGCGTCGGGCAGTACGACGGTGAACTCCGCGCCTCCGCCGTCCGCCTCCGCCACGGCCACGCTGCCCCCCTGGCGTTCGGCGAGCTTGCGCACGAGGGAGAGCCCGAGGCCGCGCCCCCGGTGCGCGGGGGCCTCCTTGGTGGACCAGCCCTCGGTGAAGACCAGTTCCCGCTGTTCCACCGGGATTCCGGGCCCGGTGTCCCGCACCCGGAGGACCGCGGCACGCCCCTCCGTGCGCAACTCGACCTCCACGCGCGCGTGGAGGTCGCCGGCGACCGCGTCCAGGGCGTTGTCCACCAGGTTGCCGACGATCGTGACCAGGCCGCTCGGGTCGACCAGCCGGTCCGGCAGCCGGGTCCGGTCGGAGACCCACAGGGCGACCCCGCGCTCGGCGGCGACGGTCGCCTTGCCCACCAGCAGTGCGGCGAGCAGGGGATCCTCGATCTTCTCGGTGACCTGCTCCGCGGTGGCCCGGTGGTCGCCGACGACCTCTCCGACGAACTCCACGGCGTCGTCGTACATCTCCAGCTCCAGCAGGCCCAGGAGCGTGTGCATCCGGTTGGCGTGCTCGTGGTCCTGGGCGCGCAGGGCGTCGATGAGACCGTGGGTCGAGTCGAGCTCCCGGCCGAGCTGTTCCAGTTCGGTGCGGTCGCGCAGGGTCGCGACGGCACCGCCGTCGTCGGTGGGCATCCGGTTGGCGACCAGCACCCGCTGGCCGCGCACGGTGACCAGATCGGTGCCCGTCACGCGACCGGCCAGGACGTCGGCCGTACGGCCGTCCCCGAGCGCCTCGTCGGGGGAGCGTCCGACGGCCTCGTCGCCGATGCCCAGCAGGCGCCTGGCCTCGTCGTTGAGCAGGCGGACGCGTCCGGCCCGGTCGAGGGCGACGACGCCTTCCCGGATGCCGTGCAGCATGGCCTCGCGCTCGGCGAGGAGGGCGGAGATGTCGGAGAAGGCCAGGTCACGGGTCTGCCGCTGCACTCTCCTGGAGATGAACCAGGCGGCCAGCGCGCCGACGGCGAGGGCCCCGCCGGCGTACGCGAACAGCCCCGGGATCGCGTGGATCAGCCGGGCGCGCACGCTGTCGTAGGCGATGCCGACGGAGACGGCCCCGACGATCCTGTGCCGGCTGTCGTACAACGGCACCTTGCCGCGGGCGGTGCGCCCCAGGGTGCCGCTGTCGATCTGCATGATCTCTTTGCCGGACAGGGCCTGGCCCGGGTCGGTCGAGACGGTCCTGCCCACCTCGCCGCGGGTGGGGTGCGACCAGCGGACGCCTCGCCAGTCCATCACGACGACGTACTCGGCCCCGGTCGCCCTGCGGATCCGCTCGGCCTCCCGCTGGACGGGGCCGTCGGGCAGCGGGGGCGTGTCCTTGACCTGCTCGGCGATCTGCGACTCCGCGGCGGTGGTCTGGGCGATGGCCAGCGCCCGGCGCATCGCCTGGTCGTCCAGCTGGTTGCTCAAGGGTGCGAGGAACAGACCGGTCGCGAGCACCACGACTCCCGCGGCGATCGCCAACTGCATCAGAAGCACCTGCGAGAACACCCGGCGGGGCAGTCCGAGTCGCAGGCGGCGGGCGGGGGGAGTGCGGCTCATACCCATGAACGGTACGGGGAGGCGACGGATTCGCCGCAGGGGGTGTGGCATGGATCTCTTGATCAACACATTGACGGACCGGTGCGGCGGACGAGCGGGAACCGGGGCGCCGTGATCAACCCGCCTGTCGTGTCAGCTCGCCATCGCCGGCGACGTCCTCAGCTCGCGCACCCCGACCACGTCCATCCGCGCGGGAGAGCCGAGCACCGCTGCCCCGCAGCTCTCGGGCCGGTGCGGCAGGGACGCCGTCTGGGCCACGAGGACGCGCCAGTGGCGGCCGTCGGTGTGCGCGACGGTCACCTCCCAGTGCGGGGCCGCGCCGTCCGTACGGACGACGGTCAGGGCCTCTGCCTCGTACTCGCGCACCGCCGTGCGGACGGCCAGCTCGGCCGCCTGGCCGGGACGCTCCCAGGCGGAGTTGCCGCGACACCCCTCGACCACGATCCGGCCCTCCTGGACGCTGTGGAGAACCTCCATGACGGCATGGGTCTCGGCGCGGCCGTAGGCGTAGCCGTACGGCAGGACGAGCAAGGTCGGGGAGAACCGGTGACCACCCAGATGGGTGACCTCCCAGGCACCCTCGACGCCGGAGGCGGCCAGTGCCGCGGCGAGCGGACGGCCGAGGAGCGCGCAGCAGCGGTCCCGCTTGCCGTTGGTGCAGACGAGCGCGAGCGGATCGCCGGTGTGGGGACCTCCGCCGAGCACCGCGTCGAAGCCGCTGTGATCGCCGCTGCCGAGTGCGGCGAGGTCCAGGCCGAGCAGGTCCCGCGGGTCGCGGGTCGTCGCGCTGTGCAGCCACACGTTGCCGGGCACGGTGTGGGCGGCGTACACCTGCCGGATGGTGGGTGTTCCGCTGTCGGCGTGCCGGCCGGGGCGGCGGATGAGCGCGATGCGCACGCCCGTGTCCTTCGCCGCGGCCTCCAGGGCGCGGCCCAGCGCGGGGTCGAGGTGGCTCGAAGTGAGCGCCTTGGCACCCCAGGGGCCGGACTGCTCCAGCAGCAGCCAGGTCCGCGCGGTGGCCGCGGTTCCGGAAACGGGCTCGTCGAGGTCGTGCGAGACCGTTGAGCAGGTACTCACAGAGGTGAGCCTAACCTGACTCGGTGCGAGGCGATTCCGGCCGCCTCCCCGTCAGGGCTCCGGCAGCGGTTGCGGTGGTTTCGGGCCCACATAGGTGCCGCTCGGGCGCATGCGCAGCGGGCGTTCCCCGTACTCCTCCAGCGCGTGGGCGATCCAGCCCGCCGTACGGGCGACGGCGAAGATCGTCTCGCCGGCCGTGGACGGCATCCCGGAGGAGGCGGTGAGTACGGCGAGGGCCAGGTCCACGTTGGCCTTCAGGGGAGTGTGCCGGGCGGTGGTGGCCACGATGTCCTGGGCCGCGAGGAGGGCGGGCTCGGCCCGTGGGATCTCCTCAAGGAGGGCGAACAGGGCGCGCGCGCGTGGGTCCTCGCCCGGGTAGAGCCGGTGGCCGAGGCCCGGGATGCGGCGGCCGGCCCGCAGCTCCTCCGCGATCACGGGGGCCGCGTCGCCACGGTCGAGCACGTCGAGCAGCAGCCGGTGCGCGAGCCCGCTGGCCGCGCCGTGCAAGGGACCCTCCAGGACACCGAGTCCGGCGGAGACGGCCGCGTACGCGTGCGCGCGTGCCGAGGCGGCGACGCGTACCGCGAGGGTCGAGGCGGCGAGGTCGTGGTCGACGAGAAGGCCGAGCGCGGTGTCCAGGGCGTGCAGGGACGCCTCGTCGGGCTTGCGTCCGCTCAGTCGCGTCCACAGCCGGGGGGCCAGTCGGCCGTCGTCCCTGCGGCGGTCGTGGAGCACGGGTGGCAGGGCGGCGACAAGGGTGGGGATGAGGGTCCGTGCGGTGCCGAGCACCGCCTCCTCGGACAGGTCGAAACGCAGCGGGTCGGCCGCCGCGGCTGCGATCGCGGCGACGCGCAACCGGTCGGTGGGGCCGGTGTGTTCGGGCAGTGCGTCCACCGCGCGGCGGGCCGTGTCGACGGTGGCGTCGGGGGCGGTGAAGGTGACGCCGGGCTGCATTCGTCCGGTCCAGAGCCACTCCGCGATCTCTTCGTAGGAGTGGCGCGCGGCGAGTTCGGTCGCGTCGACCCCCCGGAAGTAGTAGCGGTCCCGGTCGATGAACGTGATGCGGGTCCGTACGGACAGTTCGCCGCCGGAGCCCGGACTCGCGCCGCTCTCCCGGCGGTTGCGCCGGGCGAGGGTCTCCACCTCCTTGGCGTCGAAGGTGCTGCCCCGGCCGCCGGGGACACGTCGGCTGCTGAGCTGGCCGCGGCTCACATAGGCGTAGACCGTCTCGGGTTTCACGCCCAGCAGTTCGGCGGCTTCCTTGGTGCTGAGCCGGTGGTCGGCGGGACCGGGGAGGGGGTCTTGATCGCGCATAAGAGGTCACCGTATCCGCAGCCGGGTAGGTTGATCGGGATATGTTGATTCAATCAACATTGACAGCTATTGAGTCAACCATGGACAGTCGAATCAAGTCCAGGGAGGAATCATGTCGGTCAACAGGTCCACAACCCCACTCGTCGACGTACCACGAGGACTCGCCGGCGTCGTCGTCACCGACACCGAGGTCGGGGACGTTCGGGGGCGCGAGGGGTTCTATCACTACCGCCAGTACTCGGCCGTCGAGCTCGCGCAGACACGCACCTTCGAGGACGTCTGGCATCTCCTGGTCCACGGCGAACTGCCGGACGCCGGACAGGCCCTGGCCTTCCGCGCCGAGACCGCTGCGCCTCGGCGACTGCCGGACGGGGTGCGGGCGGCGCTGCCCGCGATCGCCGCGGCGAGCGGACGGTCGGGTCCTCTCGCCGGTATGCGCACGGCCTTGTCGCTGCTCGGTGCGGCGAAGGGGTTCCGGCCGGTGTACGACATCGGCCCGGACGAGCGGCGGCGGGACACACTCATGGCGGCCGCCGCGGTGCCGACGCTGCTCACCGCACTGCACCGGCTGGGCAAGGGGCTCGAACCGGTGGAGCCGCGTGAGGATCTCTCGTACGCGGCGAACTACCTCTACATGTTGACGGGTTCCGAGCCGGAGCCGCAGCGGGCCCGGGCGGTGGAGCAGTACTTGATCTCAACCATTGATCACGGATTCAATGCATCAACCTTTACGGCACGGGTCATCGCGTCGACGGGGGCGGATGTCGTGGCGTGTCTCGTGGGGGCCGTAGGAGCCTTGTCCGGGCCGCTGCACGGGGGAGCGCCGAGCCGGGCGTTGGACACCCTGGACGCGATCGGTACGCCCGACCGTATCGACCCCTGGATCCGCGAGCGCGTGCTCGCCGGTGAACGGATCATGGGCTTCGGCCACGCGATCTACCGCACGGAGGACCCGCGTTCCCGGATGCTCCGGGAGGTCGCCCAGCGGTTCGGCGGGCCCCGAGTGGATTTCGCCGTCGAGGTGGAACGGCATGTCGAGGCGATCCTGGCCGAGCTGAAGCCGGGGCGGGAGCTGCACACCAACGTCGAGTTCTACGCCGGTGTGGTCATGGAACTGTGCGGGCTGCCTCGCGAGATGTTCACGCCTACCTTCGCGGCGGGGCGGGTGGTGGGGTGGAGCGCGAACATCCTGGAGCAGGCGGCGGATTCGAAGATCATTCGGCCGGTGGCGCGGTATGTGGGGGCGGAGGCGCCGGTGGCGGTGCCGTTGATTTGACGCTCAGGCTGCTGGGGGCGTAGGCGCCAGACTGCCTCCGTCGGCCTCGGCTATGGCACGCTCGAACACCCTGAACATGCGTCCTTCGTCGGAGTCGGGTGCCAGAGACTCCTTCAAGGAGCGCGAAGCCGCCCAGTAGCGGCGAAACGCCGGGCTGCGCAACATGTATCTGGCTTCGCGGAGTAGGTCTGCCTCCGACCGATCGCCCCACTGGTGGACCAGTAGCAGGTGGCTGTACGTCAGATTGGCAAAGAGATGCTGTCTTATCACAGCAGGGGGCTGGCCTGGGTAGTCGTTCCACACCTCACTCAACGCAGGGTCGTCCATCTGCATTTGAGTGAGTTGTATGTGGAGCGCCCGCAGGTCCGCTGCGGCGCTTCGTCGAAGCTCGGTTCGAGAAGCAATCAACTCCTCGCGTTGTAAGGCAAGTTCCCGGCGCTGCAGCTGGATCTCTCGCTGCTGGAGCAGGACTGTCACCACCAGCAGGATCAGTGCGAGACCTGAGAAGACGGCGCTGGCAGCGCCGAAGTAGTCGCCCACGACGCTGCGCTCAATGGCAGTACGCCGACTACCGTTGGCCTGCTCCACTCCGTCGATGAGCCATCCACTGACGACAATGGAAGCTGCGCCTACCACTGCAATTCCAGCTACGGCCGCAGCTGACCATGCGCAGGCCTTGACGACTGAACGCGATGCGCGATCATTCGCCATGCCGGCCACCTCCCCCGAACCCGACCGGAACATACTGCCCGCACTGCGGGTAGAGAAACCGGCTGGGAAACGTCGCATGCTGCGGGACCGGGTTGTATGAGAGAGGTCCAGTCCCGCAGCGTGGGCCGTTGTCAGGCGGCCTTGATGTTCGACAGTGCACGTAGGAGCGTGCTACGCGGAATGATGATCGCTACCTCGCCTGGCTTGATCGGTCGGAGGTTGCCTGCTTCTTCTGCGGTCGTGCGACTCCCGATTGCTGCGTAGTGCTTGTTCGACAGTTCCAGTACTGCCGGACACGTCTGGCCGGTATGGCACTTGGAGATGCAGCGGACTATGTGGAGGTGGTCAGGGACGTCCATGGGCCTTCGTCCTGAAGAGTGTGCGGGAGGGATCGGTAGAACTGCGCGGTGCAGACTCAGGAGTTGGGAATGTCCCGTTTCGCGCGGAGAAGCGTTTCGCGAGTGATCATCACGATCCGCTCGTACTCGGCTCGTCCTGCGTCCGGCGGCAGTTTCCCGTCCAGTTCCTCAGTGACATCTGTCCCGATGACGGCGAAGTTGCCGTCCTGCAGCTCGAAGATGTCCGGACAGGTCTGGCCGGCGGCGCTTCCGCGCTCACGGGGGGACGCACCGAGTCGGCGCACGATCTTCACAGGGAGATACCACCTTCATGGCTCTGAATGATGAGGTGCTCTCCGAGCCTGGCCTGACTGTCCGTTGGGTGTGCCGGCAGGGCGATCTCTCCGAGCGCCTGGTGTCCGTCGGAGCGCCCGGAGAGGGCAGGGCACAACATATCGACTCTGGGGCGTATGGTGCGCGAGATATGGAGAGGCGAGTGAGTGAAGTTCTGCGCCCATTCTTGACTCGCGACGCTCCGCCCTGATCGTTTTGTGTCTGAGCTATGGGGCGTGAGGTGCGGTTTGTGACAGTGTGAACGCTGTCAGGTCGGTTCTTCCGGTGGTTCGCCCACAACCCACCACTCGTCTGTGTCCGCACCATCGAGTTCTTGGATCAGGTCGTCCATCATGCGTCCGAGAGTGGATTCCTCGGATGTATCCGGCAGGCTCTTGCGGTGATGTCGCGTGGCCTCCCAGTACTCGCGGAACACGCGGTTCTGGCAAATGACCCGCAGATGCCCATAGAGCTCCGGCAGGGTCAGGGCCCCGATGCGGTGGAAGTACAGGGCGTTGACGTACAGGGCGTTCGCGAACAGGAACTGACGCTGCTTCTCGAGCGGGATGTCGGCCTCGTATGTGTCGAGAACTGCAGCCAGGGTCGGGTCGTCCATCGCTTTGCAAAGCAGATCGAAGTGGAGCCTGTGCTGTTCGGTCAGCGAGGCCCGCCTGCGGTGGTACGAACGCGCAGAGACAAAACGTGCCCCTGCTGTCAACTTTGCCCTGGCAGTCGAGGCGATCCCCCGCATCCCAGACTTCTGTGTGGCCATGTCAATCCCCGATTCAAACGGCCGTCCGCCGGTCGTCGGGGTGCGGGTCGACTGATGGGGACCGGCGAGCGGTGGGCGGCGCTTGCCGTCTCCCAGGGTGCCGAGCGGCTCTGATCGGCGGGGGAGGCGGAGAGGAGGCGCACGGAGGGAAGTGAGGGTCGCACGGACCGGCGCCTTGCCCAACGTCTGCCCCGCAAGTGCTGCTAACAATCGTTCACTTCGCGGTGATTATTCCGGCTCGTATCCTGGTCCGGCAGAGAAACCTCGTACGTGCGCCGGGACCGCGATCCGGTGCACGCAGCAGCGCGAAAGAGGTCGTACGTTGAGTCAGCCGAGCGGGAGCCCCCGGCAGATCCCGGTCGTCGTGCTCGCCGGATTCCTGGGTTCCGGCAAGACCACGCTCCTCAATCACCTCCTCCACCGCAGCGGAGGCAGCCGTATCGGAGCCGTCGTCAACGACTTCGGTGCCATCGAGATCGACGCCATGGCCGTCGCCGGCGCGCTCGGCGACTCGACCGTCTCCCTCGGGAACGGCTGCCTGTGCTGCGCCGTCGACGTCGGCGAACTCGACCAGTACCTCTCCCGGCTCGCCCACCCCGATACCGGCATCGACGTCATCGTCATCGAGGCCAGCGGGCTCGCAGAGCCGCAGGAACTCGTCCGCATGGTGCTCGCAAGTGAGCAGCCCCATGTCGTCTACGGCGGCCTCGTCGAGGTCGTCGACGCCGCCGAGTTCGACGACACCCGCGCCAGACATCCCGAGCTCGACCGGCACCTCGGCCTCGCCGACCTCGTCGTGGTCAACAAGCTCGACCGGGCGGCTCCCCAGGATGCCGAGCGCGTTCTGGCCGTCGTCCGGTCCCTCGTCGACCGCGCCGCCGTCGTCCCGGCCACCTACGGCCGTATCGACCCCGAGTTCCTCTTCGACTGCCGGCCCAGCGAGGAGCGCATCGGACAGCTCTCCTTCGACGACCTCGACGACCTCGACGACCACACCGACGAGCACGGCCACGAGGACCACCTGCACTCCGGCTACGACAGCGTGGCGTTCCGTTCCGATGTGCCCATGGACCCCCGTCGGTTGATGGCCTTCCTCGACAGCAGGCCGGAGGGGCTGTACCGGATCAAGGGGTACGTCGACTTCGGGCCGTACGACGCCCGCAACCGTTACGCCGTCCACGCCGTCGGCAGCTTCCTGCGGTTCTACCCGGAGCCCTGGGACGCCGGGGACGACCGGCTCACCCAGCTCGTCCTCATCGGCTCCGGTATCGACACCCAGGCGCTCGGCAAGGAACTGGAGGCGTGCGGGGCGGACACGACAGACGCCCCGCACACCGCCGACGAGGCCGGTATGTGGGGCGTCCTGCGCTACGTCCAGGGCACCGAGGAGGACCCGGAGGAACCGGCCTAGACCGGACCCGCCACCACCGACACCGTCTTCGCCAGCGACACGCCCGAGCCGTCGCGGCGCGGGTCGATCTCAGGGAGGTCGGCCGGTGTGCCGTTCTTCTGCGCCGCGCGGGCCGGGACGGCGCCCGCCCAGGCCAGGGACAGGCAGTCCTCGCCCTTGAGGAACCGCTGGCAGCGGACGCCGCCCGTGGCGCGGCCCTTGCGCGGGTACTGGTCGAACGGGGTCAGCTTGGCCGTCGTCTGCACCGAGTCGTCGAGCGTGCCGCGCGAGCCCGCGACCGTGAAGACGACCGCGTCGGCCGCCGGGTCCACCGCCGTGAAGGAGATGACCTTCGCGCCCTCGGTGAGCTTGATGCCGGTCATACCGCCCGCCGGACGACCCTGCGGACGGACCTGTGAGGCCTGGTAACGCAGGAGTTGGGCGTCGTCGGAGATGAAGACCAGGTCCTCGTCGCCGGTGCGCAGTTCCACCGCGCCCACGATCCGGTCGCCCTCCTTGAGGGTGATGACCTCCAACTCGTCCTTGTTGGACGGGTAGTCGGGGACCACGCGCTTGACGACGCCCTGTTCGGTGCCGAGGGCCAGACCGGGCGAGGACTCGTCCAGCGTGGTGAGGCAGATCAGGGTCTCGTCGTCCTCCAGGGAGAGGAACTCCGCCAGCGGGGCGCCGCCCGCGAGGTTCGCGGCCGACTCCGGGAGCTGCGGCAGGTCGATGACGTTCAGCCGCAGCAGACGGCCGGACGAGGTGACCGCGCCGATCTCGCCGCGCGCGGTGGCCGGCACCGCGGAGACGATCACGTCGTGCTTGGCCCGATTGCCGCCTGCTTCCTCCGGGAACGGCTCGCCGTTCGCCGTACGGGCCAGCAGACCCGTCGAGGACAGCAGCACCCGGCACGGGTCGTCCGCCACCTGGAGCGGTACGGCGGCCACGGGGGCCGTCGCGCCGGCCTCCAGCAGGACCGTGCGCCGCTCGGTGCCGTACTTCTTGGCGACCGCGGCCAGTTCGGCGGAGACCAGCTTGCGCAGCTCGGCGTCCGACTCCAGGATCCGGGTCAGTTCCGCGATCTCCGCGTTGAGCCGCTCCTGCTCCGACTCCAGCTCGATGCGGTCGAACCGGGTCAGCCGCCGCAGGGGCGTGTCCAGGATGTACTGCGTCTGGATCTCGCTCAGCGAGAAGCGCTCGATCAGGCGCTCCTTCGCCTGCGCGGAGTTGTCGCTGGAGCGGATGATCCGGATGACCTCGTCGATGTCGACGAGCGCGGTGAGCAGGCCCTCGACCAGGTGCAGCCGGTCGCGTCGCTTGGTGCGCCGGAACTCGCTGCGGCGGCGCACCACTTCGAAGCGGTGGTCGAGATAGACCTCCAGGAGCTCCTTGAGGCCGAGCGTGAGGGGCTGTCCGTCCACCAGCGCCACGTTGTTGACGCCGAAGGACTCCTCCATCGGCGTCAGCTTGTAGAGCTGCTCCAGGACGGCCTCCGGCACGAAGCCGTTCTTGATCTCGATGACCAGGCGCAGACCGTGCGCGCGGTCGGTGAGGTCCTTGACGTCGGCGATGCCCTGGAGCTTCTTCGCGTTGACCAGGTCCTTGATCTTGGCGATCACCTTCTCCGGGCCGACCGTGAAGGGCAGCTCGGTGACGACCAGGCCCTTGCGGCGGGCCGTCACCGTCTCCACCGAGACCGTCGCGCGGATCTTGAAGGTGCCGCGGCCCGTCTCGTAGGCGTCCCGGATGCCGGAGAGACCGACGATCCGGCCGCCGGTGGGCAGGTCGGGGCCCGGGATGTGCTTCATCAGGGCGTCCAGATCCGCGTTCGGGTAGCGGATCAGGTGGCGGGCGGCCGCGATGACCTCGGTGAGGTTGTGCGGCGCCATGTTGGTGGCCATGCCGACCGCGATGCCGGAGGCGCCGTTCACCAGGAGGTTCGGGAAGGCGGCGGGCAGCGCGCCCGGCTCCTGCTCCTGGCCGTCGTAGTTGGGCGCGAAGTCGACCGTGTCCTCGTCGATGGACTCGGTCATCAGGCTCGCGGCCTCGGCGGCACGGCACTCGGTGTACCGCATGGCGGCCGGCGGGTCGTCGTTGCCCAGCGAGCCGAAGTTGCCGTGGCCGTCGACCAGCGGGACGCTCATCGAGAAGGGCTGGGCCATGCGCACCAGGGCGTCGTAGATCGACGCGTCACCGTGGGGGTGCAACTTACCCATGACCTCGCCGACCACGCGGGCGCACTTCACATAGCCGCGGTCGGGGCGCAGGCCCATCTCGCTCATCTGGTAGACGATGCGTCGGTGCACCGGCTTGAGGCCGTCGCGGGCGTCGGGGAGCGCGCGGGAGTAGATGACCGAGTACGCGTACTCGAGGTACGAGCCCTTCATCTCGTCCACGACGTCGATGTCGAGGATCCGCTCCTCGTACGAGTCGTCGGGCGGCGGGGTCTTCGTGCTGCGGCGGGCCATCGCTGCCGGCTCCTCTTTTCTGGTCGCTCGCCTACGGGTCGCTCACTTCGGCCCTTTGGCTCACTCTTGCTGAAGCGTGAACAGGATCTGACGCGGACCATTGTGGACCGCGGCACTGACAGTTCGGGCCGGGGCCCGGCCGGGCCGCCCGGACCGGCGACCGCACAGCGCCTCCCTCACGGTTGCCCGCAGGCTACGCGATCCGCTGTGGGCGTATGTGCTCCGGGAACTTCGCCGAGGGTCCGCACGCTTGCATACAGTGGCAGGACCGGCAGGAAAAACGCGGTTTTGACGACCGCGACCGCGATCGAAGGGACGTACATGCCCATGGGTCACACGGCCACAGACCAGGCAGGCACCGGGGGCCTGACAGCGACCGAGCACCGCCTGGCCAACGGGCTGCGCGTGGTGCTCTCCGAGGACCACCTGACCCCGGTCGCGGCGGTGTGCCTCTGGTACGACGTCGGCTCGCGCCACGAGGTCAAGGGGCGTACCGGCCTGGCTCACCTTTTCGAGCACTTGATGTTCCAGGGCTCCGGACAGGTCAAGGGCAACGGGCACTTCGAGCTCGTCCAGGGTGCGGGCGGCTCGCTCAACGGCACCACCAGCTTCGAGCGCACCAACTACTTCGAGACCATGCCGACGCACCAGCTGGAGCTCGCCCTCTGGCTGGAGGCCGACCGCATGGGCTCGCTGCTGGCCGCCCTCGACGACGAGTCGATGGAGAACCAGCGCGACGTCGTCAAGAACGAGCGCAGGCAGCGCTACGACAACGTCCCCTACGGCACCGCGTTCGAGAAGCTGACCGCGCTCGCCTACCCGGAGGGCCACCCCTACCACCACACCCCGATCGGTTCGATGGCCGACCTGGACGCGGCCACCCTGGAGGACGCGCGCGCGTTCTTCCGCACGTACTACGCGCCCAACAACGCCGTCCTGTCGGTCGTCGGCGACATCGACCCGGAGCAGACGCTCGCCTGGGTCGAGAAGTACTTCGGCTCCATCCCCTCGCACGACGGCAAGCCCGTGCCCCGCGACGGCTCGCTGCCCCAGATCATCGGCGAGCAGCTGCGTGAGGTCGTCGAGGAGGAGGTCCCCGCGCGCGCGTTGATGGCCGCCTACCGGCTGCCGCACGACGGCACCCGCGAGGCGGACGCGGCCGACCTCGCCCTCACCGTCCTCGGCGGCGGCGAGTCCTCCCGCCTCTACAACCGGCTCGTACGGCGCGACCGTACGGCCGTCGCGGCCGGCTTCGGTCTGCTGCGGCTGGCCGGGGCGCCCTCCTTGGGCTGGCTCGATGTGAAGACCTCGGGGGACGTCGAGGTGCCGGTCATCGAGGCCGCCATCGACGAGGAGCTCGCGCGGTTCGCCGAGGAGGGCCCCACGGCCGAGGAGATGGAACGCGCCCAGGCCCAGTTGGAGCGCGAGTGGCTGGACCGGCTCGGCACCGTCGCGGGCCGCGCCGACGAACTGTGCCGGTACGCCGTCCTGTTCGGCGACCCGCAGCTCGCCCTGACCGCCGTACAGCGCGTCCTGGAGGTGAGCGCCGAGGAGGTGCAGGAGGTCGCCAAGGCCACACTGCGCCCCGACAACCGCGCGGTGCTCGTCTACGAGCCCACCGCCCCGGCGGAGATCGCCGACAGCGCGGAGGACGCCGCCGAGGATCCGGAAGCCGCGGCGACCGTAGAAGCCACCGACGAGAACGAGGAGGCGGCCAAGTGACCGAGCTCGCCGCGATGGAATTCCACCCGCAGCCTCAGGCGGGCGAGCCCAAGGTCTGGGCCTTCCCCGCCCCCGAGCGCGGGACGCTCGACAACGGCCTCACGCTCCTGCGCTGCCACCGCCCCGGCCAGCAGGTCGTCGCCGTCGAGGTGCTCCTGGACGCGCCCCTGGACGCCGAGCCGGCCGGCCTGGACGGTGTCGCCACGATCATGGCGCGCGCGTTCTCCGAGGGCACCGACAAGCACTCCGCCGAGGACTTCGCCGCCGAGCTGGAGCGCTGCGGCGCCACCCTGGACGCGCACGCCGACCACCCGGGCGTCCGCCTGAGCCTCGAAGTGCCCGCCTCCCGCCTGGCCAAGGCGCTCGGTCTGCTGGCCGACGCGCTCAGGGCGCCCGCGTTCGCGGACAGCGAGGTGGAGCGGCTCGTCCGCAACCGCCTCGACGAGATCCCGCACGAGCTGGCCAACCCGTCCCGCCGCGCGGCCAAGGAGCTCTCCAGGGAGCTGTTCCCGGCCGACTCGCGTATGTCGCGCCCCCGCCAGGGCACCGAGGAGACCGTCGAGAACATCGACTCCGCGGCTGTGCGCGCCTTCTACGAGAAGCACGTGCGGCCCGCCACCGCGACCGCCGTGGTCGTCGGTGACCTCACCGGCATCGACCTGGACGCGCTGCTCGCCGACACCCTCGGCTCCTGGACCGGCTCCACCGGCCGGCCGCGCCCCGTGCCGCCGGTGACCGCCGACGACACCGGCCGGGTCGTCATCGTGGACCGCCCCGGCGCCGTCCAGACGCAGCTGCTGATCGGCCGTATCGGAGCGGACCGGCACGCACGCGTGTGGCCCGCGCAGGTGCTCGGCACGTACTGCCTCGGCGGCACCCTCACCTCCCGCCTGGACCGCGTCCTGCGCGAGGAGAAGGGCTACACCTACGGCGTACGGTCGTTCGGCCAGGTCCTCAGGTCCGCCCCGGACGGCTCGGGCGCCGCGATGCTCGCCATCAGCGGCTCGGTCGACACCCCGAACACCGGTCCCGCCCTGGACGACCTGTGGAAGGTGCTGCGCACGCTCGCCGAGGGCGGTCTCACCGACGCCGAACGCGATGTCGCCGTACAGAACCTCGTCGGTGTGGCACCGCTCAAGTACGAGACGGCCGCGGCCGTCGCGAGCACGCTGGCCGACCAGGTCGAGCAGCACCTGCCCGACGACTACCAGGCGACCCTGTACCAGCAGCTCGCCGCGACCGGCACCGTCGAGGCCACCGCCGCCGTCGTGAACGCCTTCCCGGTGGACCGGCTGGTGACGATCCTGGTCGGCGACGCGGCCGCCATCAAGGAGCCCGTCGAAGCCCTCGGCATCGGCGAAGTCAAGGTCGTGACGGCCGAGTAGAGGAACCCGGCTCAGGGGGCCCTGGTGGCGCACACGTCACCAGGGCCCTCAGATGTCCGGATTGGGCAGGAGGTTGCCTGTCTGCCCTGTGGGATTCGCTACAAACACCCTGATCGGTTTGGGGATTGAAAGCAGGCCCGCTTAGCGTCCTCTGGGCTGTCCGTCAGGCACCGCGCCGCGCCCGCGGCACCGGACAGTCATCGCCGAGTCCCCGCATGGCGCGAGCCAGGGGAGCCGGGGACCCACGTCCCTGGGGTGAATCGGACGCCCGCGCACCGCGAGGGGGTCCGTAGGAGACCTTCCTGCTCCGAACCCGTCAGCTAACCCGGTAGGCGAGAAGGAAGGAAAGGATCAGCCACCACATGGCGTTCACCTGCGCCGCCGGGAAGCACCGTCGTCCCAGCCGTATGAAGCGCACGACCGCCCGCGCCGCGGGCGTCGCGGCCCTTGCCACCACCGGCGTCCTCGGCGCCGTCGCGGCCCCGGCGCTCGCCGCCGACAACTCCGTCGAGCAGACCGGTCTCATGCCCGTCGTCACCGTCGGCGACTCCCTCGCGGACCAGCTCGGCGCCCAGGCCGAGGCCCAGGCGCAGGCCGCCGCGCAGAAGAAGGCGGCGGCGGAGGCCAAGCGCAAGGCCGAGGCGCGCGCCAAGGAGATACGCGAGGCCAAGGAGCGCGCCGCCCGTGAGGCCGAGCGCAAGCGCCTCAACGCCTTCGTCGCCCCGATCTCCGGCTCCTACATCTCCACCGGCTACAAGACCGGCGGTTCCCTGTGGTCCTCCGGCAGCCACACCGGTGTCGACTTCCACGCCGCCAGCGGCACCTCCGTGCACGCGGTCGGCCGCGGCACCGTCGTGGAGACGGGCTGGGGCGGGTCGTACGGGAACCAGATCGTGATCAGGATGGCCGACGGCACGTACACCCAGTACGGCCACCTGTCGTCCATCGGCGTCTCGGTCGGCCAGTCGGTCATCCCCGGCCAGCAGATCGGCCTCTCCGGCGCGACCGGCAACGTCACCGGACCGCACCTGCACTTCGAGGCGCGCACCAGCCCGGAGTACGGCTCGGACATCGACCCCGTCTCCTACCTGCGCTCGCACGGCGTGAACGTCTGACGACCCGTCGCGCACACTCCGCGAGACCCCGGCTCCCCGAGCCGGGGTTTCGTCGTTTCCAGCGGCCCGTTGTCCAAAAAATATCTCTGGATTCCGGTCCGCCGTCGGAAATTCCCGCTGATTGCAATAGAGTCACTGAACACACGTCAATCGGCGACGTTTCACGGGGATTAAGACGGAGGTCGGACATGCGTATTCCGGCGCACTCGGTATGCACGGCGATCCGGGACGACATCGTCGCAGGTGTCCACGAGCGCGGGAGCCGGCTCACCGAGGAACTGCTCGCCCGTCGCTACGGAGTCTCCCGCGTCCCCGTCCGCGAGGCCCTGCGCACCCTGGAGGCCGAGGGCTTCGTGGTGACGCGGCGGCACGCGGGCGCGTGCGTGGCCGAACCGACCGAGCAGGAGGGCGCCGACCTCCTGGAGATGCGCATGCTCCTCGAACCGCTCGGCGCCACCCGGGCCGCCCAGCGGCGCACCGAGGCCCATCTGAAGGTGCTGCGCGGCCTGGTCAGGCTGGGCCAGGAGCGGGCCAGGCGGGGCAACAGCGACGACCTGCGCTCCCTGGGGGGCTGGTTCCACGAGACGCTCGCCCAGGCCTCCGGCAGCCCCGCGCTGACCTCCCTGCTGACCCAGCTGCGGCACAAGATCGCCTGGATGTACGTCGTGGACGCCCCCGCCAACCCGGCGGAGTCCTGGGCGGAGCACGGCGCGATCGTGGACGCGGTGGCACGCGGGGACGCCGAGCGGGCGCGGGCGATCACGGCGCTGCACACCGAGCGCTCGGGCGCGGCGCACCGGCTGCGGTTCGCCTCGGGGCAGGACCGCGCGGACCGTGTGAGGACCTCGCAACCTCCTGTAAACGTGACGGGTGTGCGGCATTAACACGGGCGCCGTATACAAAGAGGAGTAATTCGCGGGGGAGTATTTCTGCTGCCCGCAAAAGGGAAAAGCGAAGGGCCCGCCCGATAATTCGGACGAGCCCCTCGGTGCTTTTCGGGAAACCCGAACTCAGACGGTCTCGGGAAGCTCCTCGAGTCCCTCGGCGACCAGCTTCGCGAGCCGGTCGAGGGCCGCGTCCGCACCCTCGGCGTCGGAGGCGAGGACGATCTCCTCGCCGCCCTGGGCGCCCAGGCCGAGAACGGCCAGCATGGAGGCCGCGTTGACGGGCTTGCCGTCGGCCTTGGCGATCGTCACCGGGATACCTGCGGCCGTGGCGGCCCGGACGAAGATGGAAGCGGGGCGGGCGTGGAGGCCCTCGGCCCAGCCGACGTTGACGCGGCGCTCAGCCATGTGATGCTGCCCTTCGGTTCTCAAGGTTGTCTAGACCAGTTTCCCACACGTGAAGTGTCTCCGGACAGGACCCGAAGTCCCTCCGGGGCAAGTCGTCGGACCGCGGCCTCGGCCCGACGTCCGTCCTCGCGCGTTCTCCACAGACTGCCTCGCGCCGTTGTCGTACGCGAGCCGTACGCTGGGGCCCATGCAGAGCGCGTCGGACCGGCACGAGTACCCCGCCCACTGGGAAGCCGACGTGGTGCTGCGCGACGGCGGCACCGCGCGCATCCGGCCCATCACCGTCGACGACGCCGATCGCCTGGTCAGCTTCTACGAGCAGGTCTCGGACGAGTCGAAGTACTACCGTTTCTTCGCGCCCTACCCGCGCCTGTCCGCCAAGGACGTCCACCGCTTCACGCACCACGACTTTGTGGACCGGGTGGGTCTCGCCGCCACCATCGGAGGCGAGTTCATCGCCACCGTACGCTACGACCGCATCGGCGCCGACGGCCTGCCCGCATCGGCTCCCGCCGACGAGGCCGAGGTCGCTTTCCTCGTGCAGGACGCCCACCAGGGGCGCGGTGTGGCCTCCGCCCTCCTCGAACACATCGGGGCCGTCGCCCGCGAGCGCGGCATCCGGCGCTTCGCCGCCGAGGTGCTGCCCGCCAACGTCAAGATGATCAAGGTGTTCACCGACGCCGGGTACACCCAGAAGCGCAGCTTCGAGGACGGCGTCGTACGCCTGGAGTTCGACCTGGAGCCCACCGACCGCTCGCTCGCCGTGCAGTACGCGCGCGAGCAGCGCGCCGAGTCGCGCTCGGTGCAGCGGCTGCTCACCCCCGGTTCCGTCGCCGTCGTAGGCGTCGGACGCGCCGAGGGCGGTGTGGGCCGCAGCGTGCTCGGCAACATCAGGGACTACGGCTTCACCGGTCGCCTGTACGCCGTGAACAAGGCGTTCCCCGAGGACCAGAAGGACCTCGACGGCATCCCCGCACACCGCTCGGTGGGGGACATCGACGGCCCCGTGGACGTCGCGGTCGTCGCCGTACCGGCCGAGCACGTCCCCGAGGTCGTCGCCGAGTGCGGGGCACACGGCGTCCAGGGGCTCGTCGTGCTCTCCGCCGGGTACGCCGAGAGCGGCCCCGAAGGGCGCGAGCGCCAGCGTGAACTCGTGCGGCACGCACGCGCGTACGGCATGCGGATCATCGGCCCGAACGCCTTCGGGATCATCAACACCAACCCGGACGTCCGCCTCAACGCCTCACTGGCCCCCGAGACCCCCCGGGCCGGCCGGATCGGCCTCTTCGCCCAGTCCGGCGCCATCGGCATCGCCCTGCTCTCCCGGCTGCACCGGCGCGGCGGCGGCGTCACCGGCGTCACCGGCGTCTCCACCTTCGTCTCCTCCGGCAACCGCGCCGACGTCTCCGGCAACGACGTCCTTCAGTACTGGTACGACGACCCGCACACCGACGTCGTCCTCATGTACCTGGAGTCCATCGGCAACCCCCGCAAGTTCACCCGCCTCGCCAGGCGGACGGCGGCGGCCAAGCCCCTGGTCGTCGTGCAGGGTTCCGGCACCGCCCCGCAGGGCCACGCCGTCCGCGCCACGCGCCTGCCGCGCGCCACGGTGTCCGCGCTGCTCCGGCAGGCCGGCGTGATCCAGGTCGACACCATCACCGAACTCGTGGACACCGGCCTCCTGCTGGCCCGCCAGCCGCTGCCCACCGGACCCAGGGTGGCGATCCTCGGCAACTCCGAGTCGCTCGGCCTGCTCACCTACGACGCGTGCGTGGCCGAGGGGCTGAGGCCGTCGGCCCCGCTGGACCTGACCACGGCGGCCGTGCCGGAGGACTTCCACGCGGCCCTCGCGCGCGCGTTGGCCGACGACTCCTGCGACGCGGTGATCGTGACGGCCATCCCAGCGGTCGGCGAGGGGACCGCCGGCGACGCCGCCCTGGCCGAGGCGCTCCGGTCCGCGGCGGAGCAGGTCCCCGGCAAGCCGGTCCTCGTGGTCCATGTCGAGCTCGGCGGGCTCGCGGAGGCCCTGTCGGCGGCGACCAGCACCGCGCCCCAGGCCGCCGCGGGCCCGCCGAAGATCCGTGCCGACCACCCGTTCCGCGCCCTGGACCGGCTGCGGGCCACCCAGGCCCCCGCGCAGCCGCCCGCGCCCGGGAACAGCGACCGCCTCATCCCCGCCTACCCCGCAGCCGAGCGCGCGGTGCGGGCCCTCGCCGACGCCGTGCAGTACGCGCAGTGGCGCCGGGAGGCCGCCGAGCCCGGCAAGGTGCCCGAGTCCATCGACGCGGACATCGACGAGAAGGGCGCCGCGACCCTGATCGACGGCCTGCTCACGCGCGGGCAGGGACTCACCCTCGGCCCCGAGGAGACCTGCGAGCTGCTCGCCAAGTACGGCGTCCAGCTCCACCGCGCCCTGCCCGGCACCACCGCCGACGCCGCCGTCCAGGCTGCCGCCGCCCTCGGCTACCCGGTCGCCCTCAAGGCCACCGCCCCGCACCTGCGCCACCGCGCCGACCTCGGTGGCGTACGCCTCGATCTCGCGGACGAGGAGCAGCTGCGGCGGGCGTACACCGAGCTGACCGAACTGTTCGGCACGCCGGACGAACTGCGACCCGTGGTGCAGGGGATGGCCCCGCGCGGGGTGGACACCGTGATCCGGGCCGTCATCGACCCCGCCGCCGGCGCCGTGCTGTCCTTCGGGCTGGCCGGGGCGGCCTCGCAGCTGCTCGACGACACCGCGCACCGGCTGATTCCGGTCACCGACCGGGAGGCGGCGACCCTGGTCCGCTCGATCCGGACCGCGCCGCTCCTCTTCGGCTGGCGCGGTTCCACCCCGGTCGACACACCCGCGCTGGAGGAGCTCCTGCTGCGGGTGTCCCGGCTGGTCGACGACCATCCCGAGGTCGTCGCGGTCACCCTGGAGCCGGTCGTCGTCGCCCCGCGCGGCCTGAGCGTCCTCGGCGCCTCCGTACGGCTCGCGCCGCCGCCCGCCCGCGACGACCTCGGCCCGCGGACCCTTCCCGCGTACTGAGCGGCGGCGACCGGTGCCTCGCAGTCAGCGCGCCACCGTAGGATGGACGGCATGGCCAAGACCAGTACGACGACCCAGGGGCTGCGTGCGGCGATCGAGCGCAGCGGCTACTACCCGGCCCTCGTGGCCGAGGCGGTGGAGGCCGCCGTGGGCGGCGAGCCCATCCGGTCGTACCTGGTCCACCAGGAGACGACGTTCGACCAGAACGAGGTGCGGCGGCACGTGACCGTGCTCGTCCTCACCGGCAACCGCTTCATCGTGAGCCACACCGACGAACAGGCCGCGGACACCACGTCCCCGACGCCGTACGCCACCACCTCCACGGAGTCCGTGAAGCTCGGCCGGATCTCGTCGGTCGTGGTCAGCCGGGTCGTCGCGAACCCGGAGCAGTACCAGCCGGGCACCCTGCCCCGCGAGGTCGTGCTGACCATCGGCTGGGGCGCCGTCTCCCGCATCGATCTGGAGCCCGCCGCCTGCGGCGACCCCAACTGCGAGGCGGACCACGGCTACACCGGCAGCTCCACGGCGGACGACCTCAGCCTGCGCGTCAGCGAGGCCGGGGACGGCCCGGACACCGTGCGCCAGGCGCTCGCCTTCGCGCAGGCCATCTCCGAGGCGACCGCGGACGTCACCCCCTGATGGTGCAGCCTGCCTCCGCCTGGGACCACCCGGAACCCCTCGCCCTCGACACCGCGCCCGTCCCCGAGTACGGCAGCGGCTCCCTCGCCGACCTGCTGCCCACCCTGGCCGCCGGCATGGCCGTACCGGGCACCGCCGCCGCGATCCACGAGCTCACCCCCGCCGACCGGAACTGCGTGTTCCTGATCGACGGCCTCGGCTGGGAGCAGCTGAAGGCGCACCCGGACGAGGCGCCCTTCATGACCTCCCTGCTGGCCAGCTCGCGCGGCGGCACCGGCCGCCCCCTGACCACCGGCTACCCCGCGACCACCGCGACCTCCCTCGCCTCCGTCGGCACCGGACGCCCGCCCGGCGCCCACGGCCTGCCGGGCTACACCGTGCGCAATCCGGCCACCGGCGAGCTGATGAACCAGCTGCGCTGGCAGCCGTGGACCAAGCCGCACGTCTGGCAGCCGTACCCCACCGTCTTCCAACTCGCCGACCGGGCCGGGGTGCACGCCGCCCAGGTCTCCTCGCCCACCTTCCAGAACACCCCGCTGACCAAGGTCGCGCTCAGCGGCGGGACGTTCCACGGGCGGCTGTCCGGCGAGGAGCGCATGGACCTCGCGGCCGAGCAACTCGCCGCAGCGGACCGCTCGTTGGTCTACACGTACTACGCCGAGGTCGACGGCGCGGGACACCGCTTCGGCGTCGACTCCGACACCTGGCGCGGCCAGTTGATGTACGTCGACCGCCTGGTCCAGCGCCTAGCCGAGCAACTGCCGCCGCACAGCGCGCTGTACGTCACCGCCGACCACGGCATGGTCGACATCCCCTTCGACGAGCAGCACCGCATCGACTTCGACGAGGACTGGGAACTGCGCGCCGGGGTCGCCCTGCTCGGCGGCGAGGGCCGGGCCCGCCATGTCTACGCGGTACCCGGCGCCGCAGGCGATGTGCTGACCTGCTGGCGGGAGGTCCTCGGCGAGCAGTTCTGGGTCGCCTCCCGGGACGAGGCCATCGCGGCGGGCTGGTTCGGGCCGCCGGACCACTTCGACGAGCGGGTGTACGGCCGGATCGGCGACGTGGTCGCCGCCGCCCGCGACGACGTGCTGCTCATCGCCTCCGAGCGGGAGCCGAAGGAGTCGGCCATGGTCGGCAACCACGGTTCGATGACCCCCGCCGAGCAGCTCGTCCCGCTGCTCGAAGTACGCTCCTGAAGCCGATCCGGCCCTTCCGCCGCAGAAACCGAAAGGTGCTCGACCACCCATGCCCGAGCTGGTGTTCTTCTCCGGAACCATGGACTGCGGGAAGTCCACGCTGGCTCTCCAGATCGAGCACAACCGTTCGGCGCGTGGTCTGACGGGCATCATCTTCACCCGCGACGACCGGGCGGGCGAGGGCAAGCTGTCCTCGCGGCTCGGTCTGGTCACGGACGCGGTCGAGGTCGAGGACGGTCAGGACCTGTACGCCTACCTCGTCGACCACCTCTCCCAGGGCGGCCGCGCGGACTACGTGATCGCGGACGAGGCGCAGTTCCTCGCGCCGGAGCAGATCGACCAACTCGCCCGCGTGGTCGACGACCTGGACCTCGACGTCTACGCCTTCGGTATCACCACCGACTTCCGCTCCAAGCTGTTCCCGGGCTCCCAGCGCCTGGTGGAACTGGCCGACCGGGTCGAGGTCCTCCAGGTCGAGGCCCTGTGCTGGTGCGGCGCCCGGGCCACCCACAACGCCCGTACGGTCAACGGTGAGATGGTCGTCGAGGGCGCCCAGGTGGTCGTCGGTGACGTCAACCAGGCCGACGACATCGGCTACGAGGTCCTGTGCCGCCGGCACCACCGCCGCCGTATGACCGCGGGCACGGCACGCGCGGCCGCGCTGTCCCCGGACGTCCTGCCGGTTCCGTCGGCCGGGGCGCGCTTCTGACCCGAGTCCTTCAGGGTCTCAGTGCGGGTTCTCGATCAACGAGAAACGCGCTCCCTCCGGGTCCGCCACCGTCGCCACACGGCCGTGCGGGCTGTCGTGCGGCGGTGCCAGCACATGGCCGCCGAGGTCGGTGAGGAGGCGGGCGGAAGCGGTCACGTCGGCCACCTCGAAGTACGTCATCCAGTGCGGCCCCCGGTCGCGGGGGAGCGCGTGGCCGACACCGTGGAGACCGGCCACGGGACGGCCGCCGGCGTGGAGGATGACGTAGTCGAGGTCGGCGGAGGCCACCGGCTCCCCCTCGCAACCGAACACAGTCTCGTAGAACTTGGTGACGCTCACCGTCTCGAAGGTGAGCAGCTCGTGCCAGGCGGGAGTGCCCGGTACGCCGGCGACGGAGGTGCCGAGGTGGGACGCGGCCTGCCACACGCCGAACACGGCACCGGACGGGTCCGAGCCGATCACCAGCCGCCCGGCGTCCCCGGCGTCCAGCGGCCCCACTCCCACCGTGCCGCCGCACAGCCGTACCGACTCGGCGGTCAGGTCGATGTCGTCCGAGGCGAGGTAGGGCGTCCAGGCGACCGGAAGATGGCGGTCGGGCGGCAGCTGTCCGATCCCTGCTACGTCCTGGCCGTCCAGCAGGGCCCGGACATAGGGCCCGAGCTGCTGCGGGCCCGGCACGAACTCCCAGCCGAACAGCGACCCGTAGAACTCCTGGGTCGCGGCCGGCCCGTGCACCATCAGACTCACCCAGCAGGGTGTACCGGGCGTGTGCCGAGCGGGCGGGGCGGCCGACCCCCTTGCCTCGGTCATCGTCACTCTCTCCCCGGCCCCTCGCGGTGGCCGTCTCGTGTCCGCTGTCCGGACCTCCGTGCCGATGCTCGCACCACCCGCGGCGCAACGCGCTCCGGGCGCGCCGCCGCACGGCCTCCCGCGCCGGGAGGGTGCCTGTCGTGCGGCTGCCTGGCCCCTGCCACGCGATGGCCGACGGATGTCGATCGGCTGTACAGCATGTGCCCGTTCCCGTACGCCTGGTGACCGGGCCTGTCCGGCGGAGCAGAGTAGCCGGACATGGACGACGCGGCCACCCCGTGCGCGAGGATGGTGGCCATGAACGCCATCATCTCCGCATCCGAACTCGCGAGCGACCTGGCCGGCCCGAACCCGCCCGTCCTGCTCGACGTCCGCTGGCAGCTGAGCGTGGCCAACGCGGCCGGCGAGCCGCCCTTCGACGGCCGGGCCGAGTACGCGGCCGGGCACATCCCGGGTGCGCACTACGTCGACCTGGACCGGGAGTTGGCCGGGCGGGCCGGCACCGGCGGGCGGCACCCGCTGCCCGACCTCGCGGAGTTCGGCGCCGCGATGCGCCGGGCGGGTGTCTCCTCGGGCACGCCGGTCGTCGTGTACGACGGCGGACAGGGCTGGGCGGCCGCCCGCGCGTGGTGGCTGCTGCGCTGGACAGGTCACCCGGACGTGCGAGTCCTCGACGGCGGATTGACGTCCTGGCAGGGGCCGCTGCAGTCCTCCGTGCCGGGTCCGGCTCTCGCCGAGGGCGACTTCGAGCCGGTGCCCGCGGCGGCCGGTCTGCTCGACGCCGACGCGGCCGCGGCGCTGGCCCGCGCAGGCGTGCTACTGGACGCGCGCGCGGGGGAGCGGTACCGCGGCGAGGTGGAGCCCATCGACCGGGTCGGCGGCCACATCCCGGGCGCCCGCTCCGCGCCCACCACGGACAACGTCGGCCCGGACGGCCGCTTCCTGCCCCCGGAGGAGCTGAACGCCCGCTTCAAGGCCCTCGGCGCCACCGAGGACGCGGCGGTCGGCGTCTACTGCGGCTCCGGCGTCTCCGGCGCCCACGAGGTCCTGGCCCTGGCGGTCGCGGGCATCCCGGCGGCGCTGTACGTCGGTTCCTGGTCGGAATGGTCCTCGGACCCGGAGCGCCCGGTCGCCGTGGGGCCGGATCCCCAGTAGCTCCCGGGCCGTACGACGAGAAAGGGCCGCACTCGACGAGCGCGGCCCTGATCCTCGTACGACGGACTAATCCTGCTTCTTCCGCCGTGTGCCGAACACGATCTCGTCCCAGCTCGGGACCGCCGCTCTGCGGCCCGGACGGACGCCGTCGGCTTCGGCCTGGCGGTCGGTCGCGCCGATGAGGCGGTCGCGGTGGCTGGCCACCGAACGCGGCATGAGGACGTCCGCGTAGGCGGAACCGGCCGAGGCCGCGGGAGCCGGCGGCTCCTCCGCCTCGGGCTCCTCCTCAAGTGCGGGCGGTTCCTCGATGCTCGCCGTCTCGGACGGCCGCTCCGGTACGACCATGTCGCCCCGGAAACTCGGCACGGCCTCCAACAGGCTGGTCAGCGAGTCCCGTTCACCGACGGCCTCCTCGGTGGGCTCGGCCGGGGGCAGGCTCGGCCGGTCGAGGGCGCGGTCCAGCGGACGGTCGCGCGGCAGTCGCGCGATACGCGGCACGAACGGGAAGCTGGGCTCCGGCGCGCCGAGGTCCTCGGACTCGCCGATCAGCGAGCGGGCCTCCTCGTCGACGGCCTGGACGAGCCGCCGGGGCGGGTCGTAGGTCCAGCTCGCCGAGTGCGGTTCGCCCGCGACGCAGTAGACCAGCAGCACCTCCCAGGTGCCGTCGTCACGGCGCCATGAGTCCCACTGGACGGTGTCCTTCTCGGCGCCGCGCAGCAACAGCCGCTCCTGCACGGCCTCGCCGAGCTGCGGCCCCGCGTTCTCGCCGGGCCGGCGGACCGGGGTCTTGCGGGCTCGTTCGGCCATGAAGGCGCGCTCGGCGAGCACGGGGCCCTCGAAGCGCCGTACACGGTCTACGGGGATACCTGCGAGCTGGGCTACCTCTTCCGCGGTGGCACCCGCGCGTATACGCGCCTGGATGTCGCGGGGACGGAGATGGCTTTCGACCTCGATCTCGATCTGGCCGAGGCGGGGACGGTCGCCGCGCACCGCTGCGCGCAGACGTTCGTCGATCGGAAGCGTGTACTCCGTTGCGTCGGCAGCCTTCAGCACCAGCCGTGTGCCGTCATTGGAGACGGCCACGACACGCAGTTCGGGCATGGGGACCTCCCGGGTGGTGCCTGCCGACGTCACGTGCGTCGCTGCTTCCGCTAGTCGAGTGTGGCCTGCCCGGGTGCAGCCTGCCACAACCTTGCCGAGTTGCCCGGCGTGTCGGGCACTGGCCCTGGAACGCCGTTATGGCACGGTTACCTATTCGCAACGCTAAGTGACCAACTCCGTCACCCTGTGCAACTAGCCCCCTCCCGGCCGCCCTTGAAGGCCACGGACGCCCTGGCGGGAGACCGGACCCAGGGCTCGCAACAGTACTCCATTTGGGCCACGTGCGTGGATTGGCGCGCCACTCAACTTCGTTCAAGAAACGCTGCCCGGCCCTTCGTTGAGCGGATTCCGCGATCTTGAAGTGGTGCACTTCACGGAATCACCAGAAACGGAACTATTGGCTTCGGATGTATGTCCGGCAACCGTCCGCTTATGCCCCCAATACCCGGCGCAAGTAGTCGTTCTGGAAACGCCGGTCGGGGTCGAGACGGTCGCGGAGTGCGGTGAACTCGCCGAAGCGGGGATAGACGCCGGCGAAGTATTCGGCGTCGCGCGTGTGCACCTTCCCCCAGTGCGGGCGTCCCTCGTGCGCCGTGAAGATCCGCTCCGCGGCCGTGAAGTACGCCTGGTACGGCGTCCCCTTGACCATGTGGACAGCGATGTACGCGCTGTCCCGGCCCGAGGCGGTGGACAGCGTGATGTCGTCGGCGGGCGCGGTGCGCACCTCCACGGGGAAGCTGACCCGCAGCCCGGAGCGGTCGACCATCGTCTTCAGTTCCTGCAGCGTCTCGACCACGGCCTCGCGCGGGACGGCGTACTCCATCTCCACGAACCGCACCCGGCGGGGCGATGTGAAGACCTTGTACGGGATGTCGGTGTAGGTCCGCGAGGACAGCGCCTTGCTGGAGATCCGCGCGATCGAGGGGATCGTGCCCGGCGCCGCGCGGCCGACCCACTGGGCCACCTGGAAGACGCCGTTGGAGAGGAACTCGTCCTCGAACCAGCCCTGGAGCTGCGGCACCGGCTTCTCCGGGCCCGCGCTGCGGTTGTTGCGCTTGGTGTTGGTGGAACCGGTGTGCGGGAACCAGTAGAACTCGAAGTGTTCGTTCTCGGCCCAGAGTTCGTCGAAGGCGCTGGTGACCTTGTCGAAGCTCATGGGCTCCTCGCGGGCCGTGAGCAGGAAGATCGGCTCGACGGCGAACGTGATCGCGGTGACGACGCCGAGCGCGCCCAGACCGATCCGGGCGGCCGCGAAGACCTCGGGGTTCTCCTTCTCGGAGCAGGAGAGCACCGAGCCGTCGGCCGTGACCAGTTCAAGGCCCTTGATCTGGGCGGCTATCGAGCCCGACTCGCGGCCCGTGCCGTGGGTGCCGGTGCTGGTGGCCCCGGAGACCGTCTGCTCCATGATGTCGCCCATGTTGGTCAGCGACAGTCCCTCGCGCGCGAGAGCCATGTTGAGCCTCTTGAGCGGCGTACCGGCCTCCACCGTGACGGTCATGGAGTCCCGGTCAATGGTGCGGATACCGGTCAAGAGGTGAGGGCGGATCAACACACCGTCGGTCGCGGCGATCGACGTGAAGGAGTGCCCGGTGCCGACGGCCTTCACCTTGAGACCGTCCTCGGCGGCCTTCCGCACGGCGGCAGCCAGCTCGTCGACCGAAGCGGGCGTGACCTCCCGCGCGGGACGCGCGGCGACATTGCCGCCCCAGTTACGCCACGTGCCGTTCTTCGCGCTCGCTGCCGTGCTCAACGCTGCCTCCCCGACGCGGAACCGGCCTCGTGAGCCGGCGGTACCCCAGGAAACCGACCGCGACCGCGACGGCCCCGGACACCGCCGGAACCCCGTACCCGGCGCGCGCACCGGCCGCGTCGATCACCCAGCCGGCCACGGAGGAGCCGAGCGCGACCCCGACCGCGAGCCCCGTACTGATCCAGGTCATGCCCTCGGTCAGTTGCGCGCGTGGTACGTGCTGTTCGATCAGCGACATCGTCGTGATCATCGTGGGAGCGATGGACAGGCCCGCGACGAACAGCGCCACGGCCAGAAACGGCAAGTTTCCGACCAGTAGGAGGGGGATCATACTCACGGCCATGGCGCATATGCCCAGCAGCCAGCGAGGTTCGGGCCGCCCCCCGAAGTGCAACAGGCCGAACACGAGACCCGCGACGCACGAGCCCGCCGCGTAGAGCGCGAGCACGAGGCTCGCGGCACCCTTGTGGCCCTGCTCGTCGGCGAAGGCCACGGTGACCACGTCCACCGCCCCGAAGATCGCGCCCGTGGCCACGAAGGTGAGCACCAGGACCTGCAGACCCGGCGCCCGCAGCGCCGAACGGCCGCCGTCCTGCCCGCGCGGGTGCGGGGCCGGCTCGGTGGCCCGCTGCGCGGTCAGCCAGAAGACACCGACCGCCAGGAAACAGGCGGCGAGCAGCGGCCCCGCCTCGGGGAACCAGGCCGTGGACAGCCCGATGGAGATGATCGGCCCGAAGATGAAGCAGACCTCGTCGATCACCGACTCGAAGGAGTACGCGGTGTGCAGCTGCGGGGTGCCGCGGTACAGGGCCGCCCACCGCGCGCGGATCATCGCACCGAGGCTCGGCACCGCGCCGATGCCGACGGCACACACGAACAGCACCCAGTCCGGCCAGCGGAAATGCGCGGCGAGCAGCATCCCGGCGGACGCCACCAGCGCGACGAGCGTCGCCGGGCGCAGCACCCGCCGCTGGCCGTGCCGGTCCACCAGCCGGGAGACCTGCGGGCCGATCACCGCGGCGGCCAGAGCGATGGTCGCCGACAGCGAGCCCGCCAGGCCGTACCTTCCGGTGAGCTGGGAGATCATCGTGACCACGCCGATGCCCATCATCGACAGCGGCATCCGGCCGACGAAGCCCGCGGCTGAGAAGGTCCTGGAGCCGGGGGCGGCGAACAGGGCGCGGTAAGGGCTGGGCACAGGGTCTCCGGTCGGCCGGTGAGCAGCGGCTCGGGTGGCGGTAAGGCGCGAACGCGCCTCATACAGCTTACGGGTGCGGGGCCCCGACGCACCCGGCGGGACGGCCGGGAACCCGGCCGTCCACCCGGCCGGTTCCCGGCTGTCAGTACCGGATGACAGGATCGACCCATGCGAGACGCGCTCGACGCCACCCCCTACGACGCCCTGCTCCTGCTCTCGTTCGGAGGCCCGGAGGGCCCGGACGACGTGGTCCCGTTCCTGGAGAACGTGACGCGCGGGCGTGGCATCCCCAAGGAACGTCTGAAGGAAGTCGGTCAGCACTACTTCCTGTTCGGCGGGGTCAGCCCCATCAACGACCAGAACCGCGCCCTGCTGGACGCCCTGCGCAAGGACTTCGCGGACCACGGCCTGGGCCTGCCGGTCTACTGGGGCAACCGCAACTGGGCGCCCTACCTCACGGACACCCTGCGCGAGATGGTCGCCGACGGCCACCGCCGCGTCCTGGTCCTCGCCACCAGCGCCTACGCCTCCTACTCGGGCTGCCGCCAGTACCGCGAGAACCTCGCCGAGTCACTGGCCACCCTGGAGGCCGAGGGCCTGGAACTGCCGAGGATCGACAAGCTGCGGCACTACTTCAACCACCCCGGCTTCCTGGAGCCCATGATCGACGGGGTGATCGCGTCCCTCGCCGAGCTCCCCGAGGACGTCCGCGACGGCGCCCACATCGCCTTCTCGACCCACTCGATCCCGAACGCGTCCGCGGACACCTCCGGGCCGGTGGAGGGCCACGGAGAGGGCGGCGCGTACGTCGCGCAGCACCTGGAGGTCTCCCGGCTGATCGCCGACGCCGTCCAGGAGCGCACCGGCGTCGACCACCCCTGGCGGCTCGTGTACCAGTCGCGCTCCGGCGCGCCGCACATCCCGTGGCTGGAGCCCGACATCTGCGACCACCTGGAGGAGCGTCACGCGTCCGGCGTCCCGGCCGTGGTGATCGCGCCCATCGGCTTCGTCTCCGACCACATGGAGGTCCTCTACGACCTCGACACGGAGGCCAAGGCCAAGGCGGAGGAGCTCGGCCTGCCGATGCGCCGGTCGGCGACCGTGGGCGACGATCCCCGCTTCGCCGCCGCCGTCCGCGACCTGGTGCTGGAGCGGGCCGCGGTGGAGCGCGGCCAGGAGGTCACGCCCTGCGCCCTCGGCGCGCTCGGGGCCGGCCACGACGTCTGCCCGGTCGGCTGCTGCCCGACCCGCGCCGCCAAGCCCGCCGCCGCGGGCGTCGACAGCCCGTACGCGTGAGGAGCCCCGTGACCGACCCCCTGCACGCGGAACTGCTTCGGCTGGCCCAGGAGGCCGCCCGTCGCGCCGGCACCCTGCTGCGCGACGGCCGCCCGGCCGACCTCGCGGTTGCCAAGACGAAGTCCAGCCCCATCGACGTGGTGACCGAGATGGACATCGCGGCGGAGAAGCTGATCACCGATGTGATCTCCCAGCACCGCCCGGACGACGGCTTCCTCGGCGAGGAGGGTGCCGCCACCGAGGGCACCAGCGGCGTCCGCTGGGTCGTCGACCCGCTCGACGGCACGGTCAACTACCTTTACGGGCTGCCGACTTGGTCCGTCTCCATCGCCGCCGAGCAGGACGGCGAAACCGTCGTCGGGGTCGTCGCGGCGCCGATGCGCGGCGAGACGTACCACGCGGTCCGAGGCGAGGGCGCCTGGGCCACGGGAGCGTGGGAGGGCGAGCGCAGGCTGGCCTGCCGCCCGGCGCCGCCCCTGGAGCAGGCCCTGGTGTCGACCGGCTTCAACTACGTCACCGAGGTCCGCACCCACCAGGCCGAGGTGGCCCGGAAGATGATCCCGCTGCTGCGCGACATCCGCCGCGGCGGCTCGGCGGCGGTCGACCTGTGCGACCTGGCCGCGGGCCGCCTGGACGGGTACTACGAGCGAGGTCTGAACGCCTGGGACTACGGGGCGGGCGACCTCATCGCCCGGGAGGCGGGCGCCCTGACCGGCGGCCGCCCCGGAGAGCGACCGAACCCCGCCCTGACCGTCGCCGGCAGCCCGGGGGTCTTCGAGCCCCTCCAGCAGCTCCTGGAGGACTTCGGGGCCTGGCACGACTGACCGGCCGACCGCGGGCGAACACCAGGTGAACAGGCCCGTGCACCGACGCAGCGGGCCCCCGGCGCTGGATTCGCCGGGGGCCCGCTGTCGTGCCGCGAAGCCGATCAGACGCTAGGCGCTGACCTCCACACCGTGTTCGGCCGCGAGGCGGCGCAGGTCGTCGAGCTCGCCCTGCTCCACTTCGACGAGGAAGTCGTCGCCCTCGTTACGGGCCCGCGTCAGGTCGGTCTCGGTCGCCCTTATCCGCTGCAGAAGTCCTGCGGTGAATGCGTCCATGCTGCGCCCCCTCGTCCTGGGTCGTGGGTCGGTGGCACGGGGGTGTGCCGTTCGGAAGGGGCGATCACGTCTCTTGCGGGTGCCCAGCGCTGCCCAGGCCGGGCGGCGACGGTGCCGGACACCCACGCCCGCTCTGCGGAAGCGGATCGCGCCGTGCCGCATGGTGGTACGGCACATGCAGAGCGTGATCGCGGGGTGTAAAGCCGTCCTCCCCCCGCTCCCTCCGACGGAAACCTCAACCGCGAGAGAAAATCCCGCATTCCCGCTCTCACACCCGTCTTTCAGGCGCCCCTCACCCGCCTTACAGCCGACTTATGGCCGAAAAGGGCAGGATGGAGACCAACACTCACCCGAACCCCTGCCCGCGCGTTCCCGAAGCGCGCTACGCGGGTGGACACAGGAAGGACAAGCGACGTGCGCGTACTCGTCGTCGAGGACGAGCAGCTGCTCGCCGATGCGGTGGCCACCGGACTGCGCCGGGAGGCCATGGCCGTCGACGTCGTGTACGACGGCGCGGCCGCCCTGGAGCGCATCGGCGTCAACGACTACGACGTGGTCGTCCTCGACCGTGACCTCCCCCTGGTCCACGGCGACGACGTCTGCCGCAAGATCGTCGAGCTCGGCATGCCCACGCGCGTGCTGATGCTCACGGCCTCCGGCGACGTCAGCGACCGCGTCGAGGGCCTGGAGATCGGCGCCGACGACTATCTGCCCAAGCCCTTCGCGTTCAGCGAGCTGACGGCACGCGTGCGTGCTCTCGGCCGGCGCACCAGCGTGCCGTTGCCGCCGGTCCTGGAGCGCGCCGGGATCAAGCTCGACCCCAACCGCCGCGAGGTGTTCCGCGACGGCAAGGAAGTCCAGCTCGCCCCCAAGGAGTTCGCCGTCCTGGAGGTGCTGATGCGCTCCGAGGGCGCCGTCGTCTCCGCGGAGCAGCTCCTGGAGAAGGCCTGGGACGAGAACACCGACCCGTTCACCAACGTCGTGCGGGTGACCGTCATGACCCTGCGCCGCAAGCTGGGCGAACCCCCGGTGATCGTCACGGTCCCCGGCTCGGGCTACCGGATCTGATCCCGTGGCCTCGACTCCCGCGCCTCCCCAGGCGCCCCCGAAGCCCACCTGGGATCCCAGGAGGCCGGCGCCGCCGCTGCCGTGGCTGCGCCCGACCATCCGCATAAGGCTCACCCTGCTGTACGGCGGCATGTTCCTGATCGCGGGCATCCTGCTGCTGTCGATCATCTACCTGGTGGCGGCGCAGGCGCTGAACGTCGGCAGCCAACTGCCCTTCAAGATCACCGAGGGCAGAGTCGCGAGCGACATCTGCAACCTGCCCACGGGCGTCTCGCCCGACGTCATGAACAAGGCGATGGACAACTGCGTCAACGACCAGCGCCAGCACGCCCTGGACGACCTGCTCAGCCGCTCCCTGCTGGCGCTCCTCGGTCTCGCGATCATCGCCTTCGCCTTCGGCTACGCGATGGCGGGGCGGGTTCTGTCGCCGCTCGGCCGGATCCTGCGCACGGCGCGCGCGGTGGCCGGTTCGGACCTCTCCCGCCGTATCGAGCTGGACGGCCCGGACGACGAGCTCAAGGAACTGGCCGACACCTTCGACGACATGCTGGAGCGTCTGGAGCGGGCTTTCACGGCCCAGCAGCGCTTCGTCGGCAACGCCTCGCACGAGCTGCGGACACCGCTGGCGATCAACCGCACTCTGCTGGAGGTGCACCTGTCCGATCCGGGTGCCCCGGTGGAGCTCCAGCAGCTGGGCAAGACACTGCTGGCCACCAACGAGCGCAGCGAGCAGCTCGTGGAGGGTCTGCTGCTGCTCGCGCGCAGCGACAACCAGATCGTCGAGCGCAAGCCCGTGGACCTCGCCGAGGTCGCCGGGCAGGCGGTCGACCAGGTGCACGGCGAGGCGGCGGCCAAGGGCGTGGCGATCCGCGGCGAGCAGAAGTCGGCAGTCGTCCAGGGCAACGGCGTCCTGCTGGAGCGCATCGCCCTGAACCTGGTGCAGAATGCCGTGCGCTACAACGTGGCCGAGGGCGGCTGGGTCGAGGTCACCACGGAGATCCAGCACGGGCACGCGGTGCTCACGGTCTCCAACACGGGCCCGGTCGTGCCGGCGTACGAGGTCGACAATCTCTTCGAGCCCTTCAAGCGGCTGCGCGGCGCCGACCGCACCGGCAGCGACAAGGGCGTCGGTCTCGGACTGTCCATCGTGCGGTCCGTGGCACGGGCGCACGGCGGGCACATCACCGCTCAGCCACGCGAAGGGGGTGGACTGGTGATGCGAGTCACCCTTCCGGTCTGAGACCATGGCCCCCGCACCGGGATCGATATACAGGGATGTTCGCTTTGCGCGGAATTTCCCGGGCAGCGTAAGGACTGCCGCATGTGTGATCGATCACAAGGGAGATTTTCCCGCCATCCACTCTCCGTGATCATGCACCCTGTCGGAAAGCCGGGAAACTCCGGGTTTTCAGGGGTCCTGATCACGGGAAGTACACGGTGAGACGCCTTTGAAGTGCGGGATTCGGACCGTGTACGGTCCCGATCGCCATCCAACCCGATCACTCAAGAGGAGTCCGGTTGGGTGTCGATTGAGTAACAGACCTTGATGTGAGGCAAAATCTCCGCCTCGGGTCGGGCACAAGTCCGGCCTCTCACGCGTTACGTGCGCTGGAGACACCGCAGACACCCAGAGGGGGAGAGCGACATGGCAACGGATTACGACACCCCACGCAAGACCGACGACGACGTCGACTCGGACAGCCTTGAAGAGCTCAAGGCGCGTAGGAATGACAAGTCGACCTCCGCAGTGGACGTCGACGAGTTCGAGGCCGCCGAAGGCCTGGAACTGCCCGGAGCGGACCTCTCGAACGAGGAGCTGGCCGTCCGGGTGCTGCCCAAGCAGCAGGACGAGTTCACCTGCATGAGCTGCTTCCTGGTGCACCACCGCAGCCAGCTGGCCCGGGAGAAGAACGGCCAGCCGATCTGCCGCGACTGCGACTGAGGGCGGGTCGGGCATGACTGGCTCGACCCCTCCTTGGAAGCGCCGCTCCCTCCGGCAGGGAGCGGGGCAGGGACCGTCCGACGGCCCCCACCGCGCGCGTGACGACGAGCGGGGCTCTTTCGACCCGGGAGCCTCGCTCGAACCGGCGGCCGACCGGACCGACCATCCGGCGCCGACCGATTCGACCAGGACGCCCGCGCCCGTCGCGAAACGACGGGTGGCGGCGATCCGGGACAAGGCCCGGGAAGGGGCCCGCAAGGGCGGTAGCCGGGCCAGGGCGGGCCTGGCGTACCTCACCGACCGGATCATCGAGAACGCCCCGCGTGTCCCCGTACGGGACCTCGCGACCCTCCGTCGCCAGTTCCCCGGTCTCGGACCCGAGGAGCTCGCGGACAAGCTCGTCACGGGCGCCGCGAGCGCCACGGCGACGGTCGGAGCGGGGGTCGGTGCGGCGGCGATGCTTCCCGTGCCGCCGGCGATGCCGACCGAACTGGCCGCCGAGATCACCGGCGTCGCCGCGATCGAGCTGAAGCTGATCGCCGAACTCCACGAGGTCTACGGCCTACGGCCGCCCGGCAACCTCAAGGAGCGCAGCACCGCGTATCTGAACTCCTGGTCAGGAGAGCGCGGGATCGACGTGAAGAAGCCGTCGACCGTGAGCGGCTCGCTCAACACCCAGATGAAGCATCAGCTGCGGCAGCAGATCATGAAGCGGATGATCCGCGACCTGCCGAACCTCATGCCGTTCCTGGTCGGCGCGGCCGTCGGGGCGGTCATGAACCGCCGGGACACCAGAAAGCTCGCCGAGCGGATCCGCAAGGACCTGCGCAGGGCCCAGGTGCCCTGGGGCGAACTTCCCGCGCTGCCGGCCCTGGAGATCCCGGCGAACCCGCTGGAGCTGGAGAAGTAAGACTTCCGTGAGAAGTCCGGACCTCAACCGTCCCTACGGTCGGGTGAAGTCCTGCACGAACGTTCTAGGCGGCGGCCGTGCGGGCCGTCTTCAGCGCCTCGGCCAGCCGCTCCGGCGCGCGCGTCGACAGGTACAGATACGGCGTCGGGTCGTCCGGATCGGTGACCTCCACCTTCAGCGCCCTCGGAATGTAGGCGCGCAGCAGCAGGAAGGCGCGGGTGTCGGCCTTGTAGGTCCGCCAGGCGCGGGCCTCCTCCGGGTCCAGGATCTCCGCCTCGCCCAGCGCCGACACCGGGATCTTCGCCTCGCCCGCGATCAGCGAGTCACCCACGATCCGGATGCGCAGCGAGCCGTAGGAACTGGCGACGACCGCCGCCGCGGCGGTGCCGCCGACCAGGCCGCCGAACAGCGGCAGGGTGCCGAAGGGGAGCAGGATCAGCGCGAAGGAGACCCCGACCAGGAAGGAGATCAGCCACCAGGAGCGGGGGGCGGTGAGGCGTTCGTCGTACGGGACGGCGGAGGGCTGCATGAAACCAAGCTTGGCACGGTGTCCTGATAGACCCGACGCGCGGGTAAGGTCTGCGCCTGTGAGTGGTACTTCCCCGGCTCTCCAGCCTCCCGCCGACGCGGCGCAACCTGTGCGCCACCCGGACGCCCCCGCGCCCGGTGAGCTGCTCGGTGCGCACTACGGCCAGTGTTTCGGCTGTGGCGGCGAGCAGTCCCACGGGCTGCACCTGGAGGCGCGGGCCGGCGAGGGGGTCTCGGTGACGGCCGAGTTCACCGTGCGCCCCGCCCACCAGGGCGCTCCCGGACTCGCGCACGGCGGAGTGCTCGCGACCGCCCTCGACGAGACCGTGGGCTCACTCAACTGGCTGCTGCGCACGATCGCCGTGACCGGACGCCTGGAGACCGACTTCGTACGGCCGGTGCCCGTCGGCACGGTGCTGTACCTGGAGGCCGAAGTGACCGCGGTGGCCGGGCGGAAGATCTACTCGAGCGCCACCGGCCGGATCGGCGGCCCCGAGGGGCCCGTCGCGGTCCGCGCGGACGCCCTGTTCATCGAGGTCAAGGTCGACCACTTCATCGACAACGGCCGCCCGGAGGAGATCCGGGCCGCCATGGACGACCCGGACCAGGTCCGGCGTGCCCGTGCCTTCGAGGTGAACCCGTGAGCCGTGAGCCCCTGAACGTGCTGATCCGGCGCGTCGACCCCGACGTACCGCTTCCGTCGTACGCGCACCCCGGTGACGCGGGGGCCGATCTGCGGACCACCGAGAGCCGTGAACTGAAGCCGGGGGAGCGGGCCGTGCTGCCCACGGGGGTGTCTGTGGCGCTCCCGGAGGGGTACGCGGCCTTCGTGCACCCGCGATCCGGTCTCGCCGCCCGCTGCGGTGTCGCTCTCGTGAATGCCCCGGGGACGGTTGATGCCGGGTACCGTGGGGAGATCAAGGTGATCGTGGTGAATCTCGACCCGCACGAGTCGGTGCGGTTCGAGCGTTTCGACCGGATCGCCCAACTCGTCGTCCAGCAGGTCGAGAGGGTCCGCTTCCAGGAGGTCGCGGAGCTTCCCGAGTCGGCGCGGGCCGAGGGGGGCTTCGGGTCCACCGGCGGTCACGCCGCCGTGGGCGACGGGGGCGATACAAGCGCTGAGGCCGCCATGGGCGGCACAACGGGTGGGAATCGATACGCATCGGTCGTATCCGACCGGGAAGGACAGTGACGTGTTCGGACGTCGCAAGAAGAAGGGTGCCGCCGAGGACGCGGCCGGCGAGGCCGAGCAGGTCGTCGACAGCGTCGACACTGAGGCGGACGACGTAGAGCGCGAGCGCGTACGGCTGGAGCCGGAGCCGCGCCCCGACGGGCCCTGGGACGACACCGAGGTCCGCGACCCCGCCGAGGGCCGCGTGGACCTGGGCGGAATGTTCGTCCCGGGTGTCGACGGCATGGAGCTGCGGGTCGAGGTCGCGGGCGACGCGATCGTCGCGGCCACCGTCGTGCTGCGCGACAGCGCCATCCAGCTCCAGGCCTTCGCCGCTCCCAAGCGCGAGGGCATCTGGGGCGAGGTGCGCGAGGAGATCGGCTCCGGCATCACCCAGCAGGGCGGCATCGTCGACGAGGTCGAGGGTCCGCTGGGCTGGGAGCTGCGCGCCCAGGTACCGGTGCAGCTGCCGGACGGGACGGGCGGCTTCCAGGTCGTGCGGTTCGTGGGTGTGGACGGCCCGCGCTGGTTCCTGCGCGGTGTGATCTCGGGTCAGGGCGCGGTGCAGCCGCAGGCGGCCGGGCTCCTGGAGCAGATCTTCCGGGACACCGTCGTGGTCCGCGGCGAGGGCCCGATGGCGCCCCGCGACCCGATCGTCCTCAAGCTGCCGAACGACGCCCAGATGGTCCCCGAGGGCATCCAGCAGCAGGAAGAGGGCTCCCGCTTCTCCGGCGGCATGGGCCAGCTCCAGCGTGGACCGGAGATCACCGAAGTCCGGTAGTCGTACGACGTCGAGGCCCGAGGGCCGTACCCCGTGAGGGGTGCGGCCCTTTTTCGTGCGTGCTCGTGCGCGGGACCTTGACGCCGGATTGGTCTGTACCTACCTTCTCGGCTCAGCGCGCCTGTTCACACAGGCACTTTGTGTTCATATACGAGAACGGAAGGCCCCCCACGTATGCGCAGAACCGCTCTTGTGGCCGCTGTCGTGGCCCTCGCCGCCGGTGCTCTCGCCGTGCCCGCCGACGCCGCGCCCGCCACCTTCGTCCATCCTGGAGTCACTGTCTCCGAAGGGCAGTTGGCCTTCGCTCGCAGCAAGGTCAACGCGGGTGCCCAGCCCTGGAAGGGTGCCTTCGACCAGATGCTGGCGAGCAAGTACGCCGACCTGAACCGCACGCCCAAGCCGCGGGCGGTCGTCGAGTGCGGCTCGTACTCGAACCCCAACTACGGCTGCACCGACGAGCGCGAGGACGCGATCGCCGCCTATACCGACGCCCTCGCCTGGTACATCACCCGGGACGAGCGGTACGCCAAGAAGGCCATCCAGCTCATGGACGCCTGGTCGGCGGTGATCACGGACCACACCAACAGCAACGCGCCCCTCCAGACCGGCTGGGCCGGCTCCTCCTGGCCCCGGGCCGCCGAGATCATCAAGTACACGTACACCGGGAGCTGGGCGAACTCCGGACGCTTCGCGACCATGCTGCGCAACGTCTACCTGCCCGAGATCATCAACGGCTCGAACTCCAACGGCAACTGGGAGCTGTCGATGATGGAGGCGGCCGTCGGCATCTCCGTCTTCCTGGAGGACAAGACGTCGTACGACAAGGCCATGACGAAGTTCCGCACCCGTACCGCGGCTTACGTCTATCTCGACTCCGACGGTGAGCTGCCGAAGACCGTGCCGAGCCAGAACCTCAACACCCGGGACAAGATCGTCGGTTACTGGCAGGGGCAGTCCACGTTCGTCACCGGGCTCACCCAGGAGACCTGCCGGGACTTCACGCACACCGGGTACGGCATCTCCGCGATCTCGCACGTCGCCGAGACGAGCCGGATCCAGGGGCAGGACCTGTACGGCACGGACGTGGGTGAGCGGCTGCGGCAGGCGCTGGGGTTCCAGGCCAGGTACGAGCTGGGGACGGCCGTGCCGAGCTGGCTGTGCGGCGGGTCGCTGAAGCTGGGGCTCGGGCCGGTCACCGAGGTCGGGTACAACGCGCTGCACAACAGGCTTGGCATGGGCATGACTAACACGCAGGCCCTGACCGAGCGGAACCGCCCGGCGGGCAGCAACAACCTCTTCGTGGCCTGGGAGACGCTCACCCACGGGGACAACCCGAGCTGAAACCGTTGTAGGCCGGGCGCCGCGCGGTTGATACTGGCGCCCGGTTTCGCGGTTCGCGGTTCGCGGTTTCACGGGGGAGGACGCATGACTCAGGTGGTCACCGAGACCATGGTGCGGGTCGAGGACATCCACAGGTCGTTCGGTGAGGGGGCCGCCGCGGTGCACGCGCTGCGCGGGGTCTCCTTCGAGGTGCCGCGCGGTGAACTGGTCGCCCTCAAGGGGCGCTCGGGCTCCGGGAAGACCACGCTGCTCAACATCGTCGGCGGGCTCGACCGGCCCGACCGGGGGCGGGTCGAGCTCGACGGGGTCGACATCGCGGGGCTGGACGAGGACGGGTTGCTGGCCCTGCGCCGGGACCGTATCGGCTTCGTGTTCCAGTCCTTCGGGCTCATCCCGATCCTCACCGCAGCCGAGAACGTCGGCGTGCCGATGCGGCTGCGCCGGATGGACGCACGCGCGCGTGAGGAGCGCGTCGAGCTGCTGCTGGCCCTGGTCGGCCTCGCGGACCACGCGAAGCAGCGGCCCGGTGAGCTCTCCGGCGGCCAGCAGCAGCGAGTCGCCATCGCCCGCGCGCTCGCCAACGAACCCTCCCTCCTCGTCGCCGACGAGCCGACCGGCCAGCTGGACGCGGAGACCGGGCACGCGGTCATGGAGCTGCTGCGGGCGGTCGTCCGCAGTGAGAACGTCACCGCGCTGGTGGCCACCCACGACGCGACCCTGCTGGACCTGGCGGACCGGGTGCTGGAGCTGGGGGACGGGGAGATCGTGGGGCACTGAGGGACGTCCATGGGGCGCGCTTCCGGGCGGGTCGGGGTGGGAGCGTCGCGGCGGCGAGCGGTGTGCGCTCCGGGACGCG
>NZ_KB911601.1 GCF_000383615.1 Streptomyces canus 299MFChir4.1
CGCCTCCAGAGCCGCCAGCAGGCCGGGGTCGGTGACCGTCAACGGCTTGCGGCCAGCTCCTGCAGCCCGGGCCCGCCGCGTCGGTACCGGGTCCCCGGCCAGCTCGGTGACGCCACGCGCGACGGTCGCGGAACTGGCCCCGGAAGCGGCAGCAACCAGAGTGATCCCGCCATGGCCGATGGCCACGGCCTCGCTCGCCAGGTAGAGACGACGGCGGCGCTCGTCGAGATGCGGCAGGATCCGATCGAACTTGGCCCGTAAGGCGGAGACGGGCGGACGCACTGTCATGGTCCACCGTCCCACCAACTCCACCCGAACGAGCACTAATTGAAATACAAGCCCCCGAGGTGCCGGTGTACTGCCGACACCGGCCCACCCCGGCCGACTTGGTGCCTTTCTTGACGAACCCGGTGTCGTCGATGATCAGCAAGCCGCTCGGGCCGAGACGCTCACCGACGTAAGCACGGACATCGTCACGCAGGGCATCGCATCCCAGACGCTGCTGTTCAACAACCGCTGAAAACCGTCCGGGGTGCGATGCCTGCCCATTCCGCAAGCTGCCGGCCGTTCTTCCTTGCCGCCTGGCCCAGCAGACCGCGGACATAGTCCCGCATCCGCCACCGCAGATCCACCCGACCGAACCGGACGGCCACCCGCTCGAATACCGACTCCAACTCCGCAACCCAGTAACCGACTTCAGTCATCCCCTCCATGCCAAGCCAACGACAACCGCCAGCTCAGACACGAACCGCTGCTGGAGTACTACGTCGGTTCGGCACCACCCGCTCCCTGACACAAAGGTCACCCGAGCGGCGCGGCATCAGGCATTCAGAAACCGTTGGAATCGCTCGTCGAACTCCCGCGGGTCGTCAGCCAGCGATGCCTTGACCATCGCAGTGAAGTCGTCGACGATCACCTCGAACACGCCGGACTCGATGCCGTCGAGGGCGATCCGCGCGACATCGGCCGGCTTCATCTTGGGTACGTCGAAGCGGTCCATCATGTCGGTGTCGGCAGCGCCAAGGTGTACCGAGGTGACCTGTGTCCCCTGGCCGGCGAGTTCTTGGCGGAGCGCGTTGCCCATGTTCCACACAGCGGCCTTCGACGCCGCGTAGGCGCCGGTGCCTGGAAACACGAACCAGGATGCCGAGGAGGCGATGTTCACGATCGTGCCTCCCCCATTGGCCGCCAGGACCGGCGCGAACGCGCGGGACATGGTCAGCGTCCCCCAGAAGTTGACGTCCAGCACCGCGCGGACGTCATTCAGGTCCCCGAGTAAGGGACCACCTGTGATCCCCGCGTTGTTGATCAACAGGTTCACGTCGCTGGCGACGTGGGCGGCATGCAGGACGGCTTCCGGGTCGGTGACGTCGAGGGAGAGGATCTGGACGCCCTCCAGGTCGATCGACTCGGGACGACGAGCAGTCGCGTAGACCTTGGCTCCGCGCTCGACAAGTTGGGCGGCGAGGTGGCGTCCAATGCCACGGTTGGCTCCAGTGACGAGCGCAGTGGCTCCGATGATGTTCATGTCGCTTACGCTAGAACCTGACGTCGACGTGAGAATCAAGTCGGCTTTTCAAGGAGGCGGAATGCGCATCGGGGACGTGGCCAAGCTCGCCGGTGTCAGCGTCCGCGCGCTGCGGTACTACGAGGAGCAAGGGCTTTTGATCGCAGACCGCGGTCCCGGCGGTCACCGGCAGTACCCTCAGTCCGCAGTCGAGCGGGTGAAGTTCATTCAGATGCTCTACGCGGCGGGGCTGTCGAGCAGTGCGATCCTGCAGGTCCTGCCGTTCCTGGACACCCTCGTCGCGTCCCCTCGCATGGCTCGCCAGCTCGAGGCCGAGCGCGACCGGCTCAAAGCCCAGATCGACGACCTCACCAAGGCTCACGATCGGCTGGAGGATCTGATTCGCCTCGCCGCCTTATACGAGGACTCCCCAGCGACCTGTGAGCCGAATGAGACCCCGCCCACGACGCCGGTCACGCGGTCGCGCCGACGCCTCTCCGGAGCGAGACTGACCAGACACTGACGGCGGCCGCTGCACCACCGTGCGTGCACTCCACGCGCCTCCACGGCTCGGTGACCTTGTCCAGGCGCCTGCTCGGAGTTCGTCGCAATATCTCAGCGCGACTGCGGCGTCGTCTCCCCTTCTCCGCCTGTCGAGGCCCCCGTCCGCGGTCCTCTCCAGCACGGGATCCCGCGCAGGACGACGAGTAGTCGAGGGTGACGCCCTCAACCACTGCCGCATGACGCAGCGGGTGTCTTGCTCCTCAGACCAGACCCGCACCGACTGGTGCGGGCCCGCTACACCCAACCGCGCGACGTCCTGTTCGACGACCTGGTGCGCCGGACTGCTGCTGGCACCATCGTGCCGGTGCGGTTCCGTGTCGGCGCCACAACGCACCGCTTGCGGGTCACCAAAGCCGACCGTGACCGTCTCGAAGATCTCCGCAGCGACGACATCCAGCTGCCGCCCACCCAGGACCCCGACCTGCTCCTGCGCGCCGTTGTGATCAGTGCACGCCGCCCGGTTGGCATCGCCGTCAGCGCCTGGATCGCGTACTAAGGGGGCACGACACGGCACAAGACACAGTGGAGGGGACCCTCAGGAGTCGGTGTAGGCGGCCAGGCACCGCTGCCAGCGGCGATCCTGCTCGGGCAGGACAGCGCCGCAGATCCGGCTAAGACGATGTCTTCAGTTGGCGATTGAGCCCTTCCTACAACTCGTACCAATTGCTCAGCGCGCCAGGTTCTCCTGTCTGGATGAAGTCGAGAACGATGTCCCAGGCATGATCGATGGTCAGCGCGACATCTGCGGTGAACGCGTACAGTTCGTCCATGATCACCACTTCGACCTCGGCGCCCGGTGCCGCGGAATCATCGCCGACATGAAGGGACACCCCGCCATGGTTGTCGAAGAGGTGGAGGACAGCATGATCTGCTTTGAAGCCCAGAGCCAAGTAGGGGAGATCACCGTCTGGCCGCCGGATCTCAAGGTAACCCTGGCCGAGGCCAGTACTGAGGGCCTTGATGTAAGCCATCAGTTCCTGGACGGTCGAGTGCCGTTCAAGTCCTGAGAACCATCCGGTCTCCAGTGCCGTCGCCGCCCACACCGCGCTCACTCCTGCTCCTCCCGTTCCCGTCACGCTACCTCGCCCATCTGCCTTGCCGTCTTCACGGATGTCCGCCTTGTGCACACCGGCGGTAGCAGATGAGGGCACTGGCCAATCCAATGAAGGCGAGGAAGTGTTCAGCCTTCCGCTCGTAGCGACGATGCATTCGCCGGCAGCCGTTCAGCCACGACATCGTGCGCTCAACCACCCAGCGATGCCGCCCCAGACGAGCCGACGACTCGACGCCGCGGCGAGCAATTCGAGGCACTATCTGTCGTCGCGGTAGCCAGTTGCGCAAGTGGTCGAAGTCGTAGCCCTTGTCTGCGTGCAGTTTGGCCGGCCTTCGGCGGCACGGCCCAAACCGGGAGCGGATCGGCGGGATGCCGCGCATGAGCGGGATCAGAGCCAGTGACGTCCCGCTGACGTGTTCGGTCGGCGGGGTCTGCGACTGAAGCGCTCAGCATGCGACGCGGTCGGCTGATCTGATCTCGGTGGAGGCAACTGTTTCAGTCGTCGCCGGCAACCAGAAGGGCCAGGGTGCCCATGCGGCGGTCGATGAGGATGAGCTCGTGAAACTCGATGTGGATCGGGCCGTAGTCATGGCGCGCGTCTTCGGGGAGGGCGCCGAGCGCATGCAGGCTCGTTGCTTGGCGGATCGGTGCGTAGACCGCCTCGCACAACCTCATGTCGAGACCTGGGGGAAGGGGGACGCCATCAGTGGCCCAGGTGTGAATCATGCTGGTCGCGGTCGACTCGTCGACGGCCGTGTATGCACTGGGAGTTATCCGGTCCGACCACCACTGGCCGTGACGTGGTTCAAGCCAGACGCCGGCTCCGTCGTAGGTGTCGCGGAACTCGGGGTGCGCGATCAGGGCGGCCAGCAGCTCCCGGTCAGTTGGCGTGCCAGCTGGCAGGTGGAATCGCTTGATGTGCACCCACCGGAATCCGTGTCCACGGTCATCTGGGAACTCGAAGTCCTTGAAGTTGATGAAGGAACTGTCCCAGTGCATGTGCGAGCGGTGCATGCGAGTCAGCATCGCTCCGGACACCCAATGGGCAAAATCGCAGGTGAGAGAAACGGCTGACGCCCTGCTCGCAACCGAACTGCGCAGTCTCATGATCACGACCCGATACGCGCCCCAGTACTCCGCAGCGGTTCGTGTCCTGAGCTGGCGGTTGTCGTTGTCTTGGCAAGTAGTTCGGCCAGGCAGCGGACCTTGCCGAAGGCAAAGTCGTCGACCTCGAGTACCTCGACCTCGCCGATCTCTGGCTCGGGCAGGCCTCGGATCATCCGCAGCAGGGTGTCCCTGCCTACGCTGACGCCGATCCCGGCCGCCAAGCGGACCCCGGCCCGGCCTGTCGGCGCCAATCCGCTCTGCGTCAACAGCCCGCGCAACAAGGGGGGAAGACGACTGATCTGTTCGCCGATCGTCACTGCCGTGCAAGCAGTGGGCATTCCGGGGAATTGTCGGTCGGCCAGGGTGAGTTGCTCCAGCCCGCAGAAACGGGGCAGGCTGCGGTCAGTAGGAGCGTGCGGGACGACCCGGGGAACTCGTTGCCTGGGCTGCCGTCGCCGTCAAAGCATGCGATGCGCGCCGCCGGCAGCCGCAGTGCGCGCCAGGAGTCGCCCGGTTGCACCCGGTCTGACGATCAGCTCCCGCAGCGACTCCGGCGCAAGCCACTGCCGGCCCGGATCAGTGACGACTTCGCCGTAATGGACCGCTCCCCTGCAGTCCCTGTATCCGCAGGCCCTCGACCAGGTACCGCATCACGTTCGGATGCGGTACCGGCGAGAAAAGGGCCAGCGAGCACGAAGTCCACCACCAACCGGGCCGGCAGTAGCCGTCCACGCTGCTCCGCCCGCCCGCACGCGGCCGTTGCACGAACCATCGACCCTGATGGATGAACCCAGGTCAGGATCTGCAAGCCAGATGACTCACCGGCGCTCACGGTCTCTCTGGGTTCCGGCGAAGTCGCCCCGTCAGCGATCGAAGCGACTCAAGCGACTCAAGTCCCGGCATTACCAACGCAGTTCCGTGTGGCATGGCGGCACCTACGAGTGACCCATGCCACTCGTCTCAGCCGGCAGTCGGCGGCTTGGAGCCGTTCATGATGTTGGCGATCGGTCCGATGAGGAACCACTTGCCATCGACACCCTGGCCCTTGATCTGCTGCGGAGCGGTGTCGCCCGTGTAGTAGTACAGCGGGTGGCCCCCGTAGGTGACCTGCTTTGTGCCATCCGTCCGGTTGATGGTGCCCAGGCTGCTCGGCACGGTGTACTTGCCGACCACGGTCACCGGCTTGGTCGTCGTAAGCGGAGGCCACTTCTTGGCACACGCGTCATAGCAGGTGGACGCCGACTTCGTGTCCTTCATGTTCAGATACAGCGTGCGTCCAGCCGTATCAGTGAGCCAGATGCCTGCCTTGCCCTTCGCGGTCTTCAGGACCAACTTCGAGCCGGAGTCGGCCGTGTCGGGCGCCTCTGAGGCCGGCGTCGACTTGGGCGCCGCCGAAGCCGATGTCGAACCAGCGGCCGACGAGTCATCGGAGCTACTGCACGCTGCCGCGAACGTCGCCAGGGCGGCGAGGGAAAGGCCGAGGCCAAGCGTTCGTACTGATGTCCTGTGGAGCATGACCATCCTTAGTCATCCGCGACGAAGAGTGACTCGTCGTCCGTATATGTAGCGCTCGATACAACGGTGAACTTAGTGGGCCTTTGTGACCAATGTCAAGACCGAACATTCTATCTCGCAGAACCCGCGGCAAGCAGTCTCGACCACCCTTGACTCGCAAACTCCCGCGCAATGCCGGCACTTGAGGAAAGCTGGAGCCAGCCGCCACAACCGGCGGCCCGCGACGCGGCGGTGGCGCCACCAGCCGATAGCGACCGCTCAGGAAACCTTCACGGTGATGGTGTGATAGCCGGTCGCGCCGTCCGGGACCACGTCCTGGACGACCGAGGTCTGCACAGCACCCGTGCCGTCGGTCGCACGCACCTTGACCTTGTGTGAGCCCTTGGACGCGTCCGCCCACGCATAGGACCATTGCCGCCAGGTGTCCGGCGTATCCGACGCCGCCAGCGTCGCCTCCCGCCAAGGCCCGTTGTCGATCTGGACTTCCACTGCGGCTACGCCGCGGTGAGTGGCCCAAGCCGTGCCGGCAAGCACCACGTTCCCGGCGGGTACGGTTGCCCCGCTCTTCGGCACTTCGATCCGGGACGCGGTCTTGACCGGCGCCTCCGGAGAATAGCCGCGCGGCGTCCAGTACGCGTCGGACTTGGCGAACGTCGTGATCTCCAGATCGGTCAGCCACTTGGTGGCGGACACATATCCGTACAGCCCTGGAATCAGCATCCGGCACGGGAAGCCGTGCTTGACCGGCAGCGCCTCACCGTTCATCGCGACCGCCAACATCGCCTGCCTGCCGTCGAGTACCGCTTCGGTGGGCGAGCCGATCGTCATCCCGTCGAACGAGGTGGACAGGATCATGTCCGCCCCGCGGTGAACGCCGGCGCGGCGCAGCAGCGGCGCCAATGGCGTTCCCAGCCAGCGAGCGTTGCCGACGTACGGTCCGCCCACGGGGTTCGAGACACAGGTCAAGGTCAGGTCGTGTTCCTCGAACCTGTAGGAGAGCAGCTCTTCGAAACTGATCTCAAACGGGCGGTCCACCATGCCGTGAATCTTCAGTTTCCAGTCCCTCGGGTCCACATGAGGGAGGGTGAGCGCCGTGTCGACGCGGTAGAACTGAGAGGTCGGGGTGATGAACGGACTGAGCCCGCTCACGTTCGGGTGCACCGCGGCCGGAGGCTGGGGCAGCGTTTTCGCCGGAGTCGGCAGTACGACCTTCTCCCGCGCATCAGAAACGTTGTAGCGCTTCTTTATCCATGCCTTCCCGCCATATCCGGCCACCAGCGCACCCGCAGCGGTACCCACCGTGCCGAGGACGAAGCGGCGCCTCTCGGTCAACTCGGCGGAGGACTCCGACTGCCTGAGCGACAAGTTCGTGAGCCATCGCAATATCAAGGCCGCGACGAGCCCGGCGAGCAGGGAGGGGAACAGCCAGCTGGTTTCCGCAGTCGGCCGTGTGACAGCGACGATCGCGCCGACCACCCCGACCGCCACGGTGAGGATACTGGCAAGGGTCAGCCGAGTGCGGGCGAGCACGCCGTCGACGGCCGCCGCCAACGCCAGCGTCACATAGACGCCGATCAGCAGCACGGTCTTGTCGTTGCTGCCGAAGTTGCGAATCGCGAACTGCTCAAGCCACGTAGGCGTAAGGCTGATCGCCCAGTTCCCGGCTGCTGTCACCGGCGCAGACGCTTCCCCCGTAGCCACCGCGACCAGCTCGCCCACCGCAAGCCCCGCGCCGCCGGCCACCAGGCCGAGCAGCGCCGCACGTGCGATCCGACCGGCCCGGGAAGTCCGGCGCTTGGCCGAGGTGGGGGCCACCTCTTGCGGTGCCTGCCCTCCTTGCAGATACAGCTCGGGCCCGTCTGCCGCTTCGCCCTGCGCACCGCCGGGCTGCTGGTCGCTCATGCGTTCTCCGCCAAAGTCGTAGCCCGGCGCCGGAGGACCGGACCGGCTGATGTGGGGACGGCGACGTCGTACGACGTGACACGCACGTCAGTCCGCCCGGCGGCCGCGGGTGGTACAGCGGGAGGCGAGTCAACGGTGATCACGGTGATCCCTTCAGTAGGCGATGCCGCGGTCAGCCTCCCCCGAGGACAAGCGCGTGCAGAGAGCCGCTGGGCTTGAGCTCAGACTGAACGTTCTATCTCGGGCAAGCATCACGGTTTCACCTACGCCTGTCAAGAAAGAACGTTCTCCCCTACGTCGAACACCGATCCGCACCGCACAACGGCTTGCGGCGGTCGGGGCGCACCACCACGCAACCCCTCCGGGGCCCTCCGCAGAATCACCAACTCAACTTGGAGAGCGCAGATTCCCGGAGAGCATCCTCAGACGGGCCGTGCGCTGACGGCCAGCGCCAAGAACGGTTCGCCGCACACGTGTTGCAGACCGATCCCCGTCACCCGGCTCGCCACCCTCCACCGGACCGGTGTCCGGAAGGCGGAGGACGTGGGAGCCCTTCCCCTCGTATCGGAAGGTGGGACCTCGGTAGCCGAACAGCCAGGCGATCGACCTCTCAATCGTCCAGCGGTGCCGGCCGAGTCGCGCGATGCGCGGACCTGTCCACGTAGTTCGACCGGACGGCGCCGGCGAGGTCCGGTCGAGATCGATGCGCTCAGGACGCAGTCCGGCAAGCGTAGTGAACTGTTCGGCCTCCAAGATCGGACTGTGATTGGGGGCCAGAACTCCCCCGGAGCCCACCCGGATCGATGACGTCGACGGCGGTATGGGCGATGAGCACCACAGGCGGGAAGGCACCGATCCCAGGCGAAGGGTGATGCTCGACTCACCACAGTGACCGGTACCCATGGCCTCGACCTGCTGGGCGAATACAGTCGTCTCACGCAAGGTGTCGGCGACCCCGCTGTCGGCCTCGATTATCGCGAGTCGCAGTACGGAGAGCGGCATGTTGATCATGCGATCAACATGACATTCGATGGGCGGCCGGCCGAAAACGGCTTTCTCACCTACGGGAACAGCCGAGGCTCGCGACCCTCCCCAACATACGCCCGATCCTTATCAGCTCCTTAGGTCTTCCAGATCCCCCGGCCTTTCCCCTTACGCCGTCACGACATTCTCCCAAATTGCGCGGGAGAACGTTCGGTCTTGACACTGTCGGGCGGCATGTCTAGATTCGATGCCGTACCGAACGTGCTTGATCTGGGAGTCCGGCTGACGATTCTGCTGGTCGACGGATGACAAGTGGTGTCGACGTACTAAACGGGTCGGAAGCCGACGAGCCGCGTCACCGGACTGCATGAGGCCCCGCTAGACAGGGGACCGTCAGCATGACGTCCTCGTGTCCAGGGAAACGAGTGCGGAAAATCCCTTGACGCAGACTCCGGCTCGCCGCGCCGCGAGCAGAGCAGCGAGGGAAGACGCGGTCAACCTCTGGCCGCATTTCTCACGAGATCACGGGCCACACATATGCCGCAACGAGAGGCCGTCATGTCTGCAATAGAAACGATTCCTCGTGCGTCCGGAATCCTTCCCCTACTTGGCCACATTGCGCCCTTGGCTCGCGATCCCCTGGAGTTTGTGTCGAACCTGCACAGCTACGGCCCTTTGGTGCGCATACAGATGGGAACCAAGCCCGTCGTAGTGGTGAACGATCCTGCCGTGATCCGCAAAGTGCTCCTCGACGACCGCACCTTCGACAAGGGCGGGCCACTGTTCGAACGGGGCCGGGAGGCCCTCGGCAACGGCCTCATCACCTGCCCGCACAGTGACCACCGGCGAGCGCGCCGCCTCTCACAGCCCGCGTTTCATCCGAAGCGGATGGCAGGCTACGCGGCGATCATGACCGAACATGCCGACAAGGTCACGCGCTCCTGGCACGACGGTCAGGTCCTGGACGTGACCAGCGAGATGATGGCCCTGACGGTCGAAGTCACTGTGCGGACGCTGTTCACGAACTCGTTGCCCCGCGCCACGGCATCGCAGATCACGGACGACTTCCTCACCCTGATGACGGGGTTCTTCCGGCGAATGATCTCGCCGCCCCTGCTCAATCAGGCTCCCAGCAAAGGAAATCGCGAGTACGCCCAGGCCATCCGACGCCTCCGCAGGACCGTTGGCGACCTCATCGCCGCCCGCCGCGCAGACGAATCCGACCATGGCGACCTGTTGTCCGCACTGTGCAGCGCAGCCGACCCGGACAGCATGACGGGCCGGACAGACACCGAACTCGTCGACGAGGTCCTCACCTTCCTCCTTGCCGGTACCGAGACCACCGCGGGCACGCTGTCCTGGGCGATGCACCTGCTGTCGCAGAACCCGGAGGTCGAGCGCCGGGTGTACCAGGAAGTCGAGAGCACCCGGCGCGGATCTCCTCTGGACTTCACTCACCTGCCGGCACTGGAGACGACTGGGAACGCGGTCAAGGAGACTCTGCGGCTCTATCCGGCGGTGTGGATGCTGACCCGGGTCACGACCTCTGACGTCGTCCTGGATGGTCACCTTCTCCCGGAGGGCACGATCGTCGCATTCAGCCCTTACCAGGTCCATCGTCGGGCCGACCTGTACGACGAGGCGGATCAGTTCACCCCGGACCGCTGGCGTGACCGTTCGCGGGCACAGGAGATCTACATCCCGTTCTCCGCCGGCCCGCGCAAGTGCATGGGCGACCAGTTCGCGCTGACGCAGGCGACGTTGGCGGTGGCCACCGTCGTCTCCCGCTGGCAGCTATCGCCCATCACCGACAAACCCCTGCAACCGTCCGTCAAAGCCTCCCTGACCCCGCGCCGACTGCGCCTGCGGGTGACGGCCCGCGGTTCTCAGCGGCAAGCGGACGAGCCGGCCGGGGGCACGACCCATGCCGAGGGCTGATCGAGCAGCCCTCGGTGACGCGCTGAAGCACTCCATGGAGCGATGAGCCTTGACCACCTCGACGAATGCCGAACCGCGCAGCATCACCGAGTATCGAGCCATCACCGCCAGCCCGATACGGCACGATGGACGGACCACCCCGCAGGACGATGACGTTCGGATCGTGCAGGAGTTCAGGGGGCGACGGCGATCACTGGTGACTCTGGGCGACCCCGGGGTCAAGCAGGCGCCCAGAGTTTCGGTTCGCTATCCCGGCGACGTACGCTCCCCCGAAACGTGGATGGCGCTGCTGCCGGACGCTGAAAGCCTGGAAGTCCCCGGCCCCCGCCCACCAACATGGCCCGACATGCTGTCGGCCGCTACCGAAGACGAGTGGCGACGGTGCCTCGCCACGGTAGCGGGGCAGTTGCGTCTGCCCCGATCCGAGGACCCGAGCGGCGACGGATTGGGCCGCTCGGTGGAGCGCGCCGCATACGCCTTGCTGGGCGCGATCCTGCACGAGCCGGACTCTGCCATCGTGCGGCCCACCACCCGCCTTTCCGCGCTTTCCAGCGCTGACGGACAACGTTGTCCGGCTTGGGCGGGTTCAGCGCGGTGGACCCGCCCTGGGGAGGAGGGGCGATCAGCGGAAGGCGGTCGTGTGCGGCCATGCGGATGCGACGGTGACTCTCCTTGTCTGTGGGCCTGGGCCGAGACGCACTACCCGGAAAGCCCGCCCGCGCGGGACTGGGACACACTGCGGCTCTTGGTGGCGGACTCGCCCTTGATGAAAGCGGTCCGGGCTCTGGGAGTTCCTCAGAGGGCACAGAACGCCGGCAAAGGCAGGCCACCCCGCACCGAGCGCGGGCTGTGGTCCCGAGCCGTCCAGGAATGGGGTTTCCAGGGCGCCATGACGTCACGCGTGTACGCCGTACCCGCCTTCACCGTGATGCCTGCGGCGAGGTGGCTGGTCAACGGCAACCGGCGCGAAACCGCGCTGACCGAGGTGTTCGGCTACCTTGACGACATTCATATCGACAACCTCAAACTCGCCGGACCCGACGGTGGGGCCACCGCCACATCGATCCGCGACAACCTGCGCCGCTGGGCCTCGGTCGAACCACTGCGCGAGACGGCGGTGATGGTCGCGCTCATCGGTGTCTGGAACACCTTTCTGGACATCACCCAGCGGTATCCGGGCCGCCGCCCCGGCGGTCCCGCAGCGATACCCCGCTATGGAGCATTGAGCTGCGGGGAACGGAAGTTGATCCTCGCGGTGGATACGTGTCTGCCGCATCTTGCCGCCGCCTACGACGCCGATGAGCGGTCACTCGACGATCTCGCGATCTCACAGACACTCAACGGTTACAGCGACCTCAGCAGTGACATGGCCCTGGGAGTGGTCAACAACGGACTCATACTGGGAGCCGGCCCGGGTGCGCTACCAGGCGGTGCTGACGCAGAGGGCGCCTACCGGGCGTTGTCCAGATCCATGCTGGCCATAGCCCGGTCCGGAGCCAACAGGCCGGGGGCCGAAGCGGTGTCCAACACGGTCATCTGGAACATCATCAACGGCCGCCACAACATCGTCGAGCGCGCTGCGGGAGTTCCCTACGAGTGGATGGCGCGGAAGTGGCCGGTGCTTGAGGAGAATCGTCGAGAGTGGGACGCGGTGGAGGAGGAGTTGTGCACCCGGGTCTACGCAGCTCTCGCGCGGGACGACGTCCGCCTGAAGGAGAAGGGACAGTTCTGTCCCACGTGCGGTGACCTCCCCCGCTGGAGCGGTCTGATGCACGACCTGCTCGACGACGTCGAGAACGCCGCGTGCGCGTTGACGCAGTACATACTCTGCGAGCGGGTCTACGCCGAGGACCTCGACGGCGAAGCCGCGAACGGGACTCCCGCCAGTGACTGCGCCGGGGCAGTCGGGATACTGATTCGGCGTTTCGAGTCGAGCGGGCTGCTCAACGAGCTGAGCTGGATTCTGGCGGGGGCCATCTGGTTCCGCGAAGCACTGCACCTTCGTGGATGCGTGGTGGACCTCGCGTTCGGGCTCTCCGACGACAGCGGTGGCCTGGCCCCGGACGACTGGTGAGTCCTGCGCCGGCATCGCGGTACCCCAGGCCGTGATCGCCGCGGACCGAGCACGCTGAATCGCGTCGACTCGCTGCAGGACTTCCCCTTGCGCGGGGCCGAGGGCGCAGGTGGTCGTAGTCGTACCCAGCATCAGCTGTTTTCGCCCTGTCCCATTCCAGAGCCGAACGAAGTCATGCCCTGTCCGCGTGCCACCGCGTCGTGGTGGATCGCCGTGTGCGCCCCGGTCAGCGAGACCCCGCTGCCCCCGCGCCGGTTCGCTACGATCTCCGACGCGATGGAGACCGCGACCTCCTCCGGGGTGCGGGCGCCGAGGTCGATGCCGATCGGGGAGTGCAGCCGTGCCAACTCCGCCTCGGTGACGCCCGCTTCGCGCAGGCGCTCGGTACGGTCGAGGTGGGTGCGGCGGGAGCCCATGGCGCCGACGTAGGCGACCGGCAGACGCAGCGCGAGGTGAAGCAGCGGGATGTCGAATTTGGCGTCATGGGTGAGCACACATACGACTGTGCGGCCGTCCACGTCCGTACGCCCCAGGTATCGGTGCGGCCACTCGACGACGATCTCATCCGCGTCGGGAAACCGGGCGGCAGTTGCGAACGCGGGACGTGCGTCGCACACGGTGACGTGATAGCCGAGGAACTTGCCCATCTTGACGAGCGCCGATGCGTAGTCGATCGCTCCAAAGACGATCATCCGCGGTGCCGGCAGCGAGGTTTCGATCAGGACGGTGACAGGGCTGCCGCTGGTGAGTCTCTCCTCGCAGATCTGCAGAGCGGCGGTGCGGCCGGCATCGAGGTATGCGAGTGCCTCGCCGGCGACGGTGTCGTCGAGTTCGGGCTGGTTGCCGAAGCCACCCAGCCGGCTGCCGTCCGGGCGCACCAGCAGCGCGCCATCCATGAGTTCGGCCGGCCCCGACACGATGCGCGCGAGCGCCGCTGCCTGCCCCGCCGTAGCGGCGGCCAGCGCGGCTGACAGCACGGCATACGTACGGTCCTCGGCCCGGACCGGCGTGACCAGAATGTCAATGGCGCCGCCGCAGGTCAGGCCTATGGCGAAGGCGTCGTCGTTGCTGTAGCCGAAGCGCTCCCAGCGGTTGAGTCCGTCGTCGATCGCCTCGCGGCACAGTTCGTAGACCGCGCCCTCCACACAGCCGCCGGAGACAGAGCCGATCGCGTGGCCCTCTTCGTCGACAGCGAGGGCCGCGCCCGGCTGCCGCGGCGCACTGCCGCTGACTGCTACCACTGTGGCCACGGCGAAGTCGCGTCCCAGCTCGATCCACCGGCTCAACTCGTCTGCGATGTCCAGCACTTGCCGCTCTTCCCTGTGCTCAGGGCACGCTGCCCGTGTGGTCCCCTCGTTGTATGCGGCCTGTGTTCGTTTGCGGCAGCTCCCCTCGGTGCCGCAAACGCTACGGGCCGCTCGGTCAACTGGTGGCGAAGTCGTATTCGATGTCGGCCATGGCGCGTCCGCGCCCTTCCTTGAATGCCCATCCCATCGCGGCGAGGATGGCGAAGAGGGCAGCACCGGAGAAGACGAGGACCGAATACCCGTACACCGGATAGACAGCTGCGGCGATGAGCGGGGGGAAGAACGAGAGCCCTCGTCCGAGCTGCAGCGAACTGCCAACTCCCAGCGAACGTACCCGCGTGGGGAACTGCTCGGAGAAGACCAGACCGAAGGCGGCGGCGACACCGGTGCCGAAATACATGATGAAGATCGGCACCAGACTTACCAGACCCTGGACGTCGGTCTGCAGGACGAGCCCGAGCAGGATGCTCCCGATGGCAGCGATCGAAGCCATGATGCACCACGTGAGACGGCGGCCGATTCGGTCGGCCAGGTAACCGCAGGTGACTGAACCCAAGAAGATCGACAGGCCGACGGTAACCGTCCACCAAGCGGCCTTGCCGAAGCTGAATCCCTGAACCTCGATGAGGTACTTGGGCAGAAGCGCCGCGACGCCGTAGAAGGCGAAGAATTCAATTGAGCAGGCCGTCAGGCAGAGGAAGAACGGCTTGAGGAAAAGCCTTGACCGCACCAGTTTCCAGTCGATCGCGACGCGTTCTCCGCGAGACTGCGCTTCCCACTCGTCGGACTCGGGAACGGCGAACCTCGCGAGGATCGCCAGGAGGATCGGCAGGCAGGACACGGCGAAGACCCAGCGCCAGCCGATGATGGGCAGAAGGTATCCGCCGACCAGAGCTGCCATGGCCAGCCCGATTCCCACGCCGCTGTAGAGGGCTGCACCCCACCAGCCTCGGCTGCGCGCCGGCATGGCCTCCGACACGAGGGACTGCCCCACTCCGAACTCCCCGCCCAGCCCAATCGCGGCGAGTATGCCGAAGACGACGAGAGTGGGGTAGTTGGGCACGAACGCCCGGGCCAGCGTGAACACCCCGAAGATCACGATGGTGATCATCAGTACGCGGCGGCGTCCGATCCGGTCTCCCAGATACCCGAAGACGACGCCACCGACCGCGATGCCAAGGAGTTGAAGCGAGAGCAGGAGGGCGGTTTGCTGCGACGACAGATCGAACTCCGCTGCGATGGGCACGATCAGGAACGTCATCAGCGCGATTTCGTAGTAGTCGAACAGCCACCCCGCGAACGCGGTGAGCCACGCAAGGAACTGCGGGCGGGTCACTTTTTCTCTCTCGCGCACTGCGTGTTCAAGGGTTTGCATGAGCCTGCGTCCATTCTTTGGAAAGTCTCCGGAAATCAGATCGTTTCAGTTTCCGGCATGTCGGTGGTGCTGACGCCTTTCTCACTCCGCACGGTGCTGGTTGTTCTGAAACTCACCGCTGGAACCTCAAATGGGTATGGCAGGTGCGGAGCAGGGATCCCTTCTGCGGGGCCTGCCGTCCAGATGAGGAAAGGGATGATTTCAGAAAATCATTTGGGTGCCCGCTGCAACATTTGCGCGGCACGTTGTACAGCCTTCACGATGTTCTCGTAACCGGTGCACCGGCACAGGTTTCCACTGAGCGCGTCCCGGATTTCCGTCTCGTCCGGCTGCGGAATGCGCGCAAGGAGGCTGATCGTCGAGAGCACCATGCCCGGTAGGCAGAAGCCGCACTGGAAGGCGTAGGTTTCCATGAAGGCGGTCTGGACCGGGTGGGGGCGGTCGAGACTCCCGAGGCCTTCGAGGGTGACGACCTCAGAACCGCGCGCTCGGCCGGCGAGCATCAGGCAGGTCTTGACGCATGCGTCGTCGACCATGGCCGTGCAGCTTCCGCAGTCGCCATTGCGGCATCCCACCCTCACACCGCCGACGCCGCAGTCCCGGCGCAGGATGTCGACCAGAGTCTCGACATCGTCAACCGCGGCGCGAACGGGGTTGCCGTTGAGTGTGAAGGTGATCTCTTCGCTGCTCATGAATGCTCCGTTCCTGGTGAGGGGAGCCGCGCGGCCGCCTGCCGCAGTGCTCGCGCCGCGACGGTGGCGGCAACTCGGCGTCGGTAGGAACTGTCCGCTCGGATGTCGTGCCAGAAGTCGTCCTCGGTGAGGGCGGACATGTGATCGTCCAGGACGTCACGCAGCTCCTGCGGGCTGTGCGACAGGTCGCTGGACACTCGGATCTTCCAGGGCACCACCCGGACTCCGCCAAGGGTGAGTTCGGCTGTTCCGTCTGCCAGGATCGAGCAGGAGCAGGTCACGACGGGCCAGGAGGACTCGGCGAATTTGAGCTTGTAGTAGCCGTGCGCCACGGCTTCGGGGCGATACGGGAGGATGATCTCGGTGACGAGTTCGGTGGGGCGCAGGTCCGGACGTTCGGGGGCGGTGAGAAACCGTTCGACCGACACGGTGCGTGTGCCGTGTGCAGAGGCGACCGTGACACGAGCGGCATGGGCGACGAGAACTGCCGGCGCGTCGGAGTAGGGGCGTGCGCAGACCAGTGATCCGGCGATCGTGCCCTGGCTGCGAATCTGGATGCCGCCCGTGATTCCTTTGGCCATCAGGTGCAGAAGGGGTGTCCACCGCTCGGTACAGGGCGTGTCGATGAGCAACTGGTAGGTGGCGGCGGGGCCCAGATGAACCGCGCTCTCGTCGCGCCAGATGCGGGCGACATCCAGGTCACCCAAGTCGACGATGTGCGTGGGCTGCAGTTCCTGCCGGACGAGTTGCGGAACGGCGATGGTGCCACCGCCGATGATGAGCGCGTGTCCGCCTACCGCGTTCGCCTCGGCCAGAGCGGTGGTGGCCTCGGTGACCGTCCGGGGCCGGACGAGGTGCCGGATCATGGCTCGGTCCTCCCGTGGGAGTGGGCGAGGAGATCGAGGACTCGGGGAGGAGTCAGAGGAAGTGCCGTCGGAGGCGGGCAGTTGGGACCGAGCGCGTTCGTCACCGCGTTGAGAACCGCGGCCATCGCGCCGCCCACTCCGGCCTCGCCGGCGCCCTTGGCTCCCATAAGGGTGTGCGGCGACGGAGTCTCCACATGCTCGACGATCATGCGGGGCAGGTCGTTCGCCCGAGGCAGCATGTAGTGCTTGAAGGTGTCGGTGAGGGGGCTTCCATCGTCTGCCGACAGAATCTCCTCGAACAGGGCCAGCCCCGCTCCCATGGCCATGGCGCCGTGCATCTGGCCTTCCACGAGGGTGGGGTTGATGACGCGACCGCAGTCATGGACCGCGACCAGACCGGTGATCGTGGTCTTTCCCGTGGCCAGGTCGACGAGCACCCGGGCGACGTACACACCGCTGGAGACGTACGGATAGGTGTAGCGGTACGGCTCGCTGTCGTTGAGGCCCTGTTGGTTGACAGGCACGTAGGAGCGGGTGGCGACCAGTTCGGGGGCCCGCCCGGTGGTGCACAGATCAGCGCAGAGATCGGCGATGGTCATGACCGGACGCTGATGGATCTCGATCCGCCCGTCGACGAGCGTGACCTCGTCAGGCTGTGCGCCAGTCAACTCGGCCGCCCTCGCGCGGAGCCTGCCGGCGATGTCTCGCGCCGCCAGAACGACGGCGGCGCCGCCTACGGCTGTGGCCCTGCTGCTGGCATGGCCGGTCCCCTGGGGGACGCGGTCTGTGTCCCCTTGGACCACTGTGACCATCGCGCGGCTGGTGCCCAGTGCCTCTGCCGCGAGCGTGGCCAGCGATGTGTCGTTGCCTCCCCCGGGATTGGTGACGCTGCTGCGCACCTCGATCCGGCCTTCGGCGTTCATCGAGACCGTGGCGGCCTCGGGAGCCGGGGCCGTGGGCCGGGCTGCGGTGCGCAACGGGCCGGACGGGTGGCCTCCGCCTTCAGGGGTGATCTCGAAGGCGATGCCGACACCTTCGGCCATGTCGGCCTCCGGTTCCTTGACCCGGGCACTGTTCGCCGGCTCGTAGTCCGCGAGCGTGAGCGCACGGTCGAGGAGCCCGCCGAAATCACCACTGTCGATGAGGTAACCCGAGGGCAGACGATGCGGCAAGCGATGGCTCGGCAGCAGATTGCGCCGACGGACCTCGGCCGGGTCGAGGCCGAGGTACGAGGCAACCCTGTCGACGAGCCGCTCGATGACCACGATGGCGGTGTCCTTGCCGTAGCCACGGCAGGAATGCCAAGGAGGCTGGTTCGTGAGAAGGACGCGTGAACGGATTTCCACGGCCGGGATGTCGTAGGCGCTCGGGAAGGTGGCCGCGGTCACGTAGGCCATGCGCCAGCCGGGCGAGGTGGAGGCCGCGCCGACCGGAATGGTGATGTGGTCGCGCAGGGCGAGGAGACGGCCCTGGTCGTCGAAGGCCACCGCGGCACGGTGGATCTGCTCGCGTCCTCCCCCGAGGAAGCATTCGGCCCTGCTCTCGACGTACTTGACCGGTCGGCCGGTCAGCTTGCTCAGCAGGCACACGAGGGGCTCCTCGGCGAAGCCGGTCATCTTCAGACCGAACGAGCCACCGACCTGGGGTACGACGACGCGTACCGATTCCTCGGGAATCCGGAGCATGGTCGCAAGCTCCCACCGCAACTGGAACGGCTGTTGATGAGAGGCGTGAACGGTCAGCCGGGCATCGGCGTCCCATGACGCGAGGTAGCCCCGCGGTTCCATCGGCGCCGTGCTGCTGCGTCCGATCCGCAAGGTGCTCTCCAGGGAGTGAGGCGCCGACGCGAACGCGCTGTCCGTGTCCCCCCTGGTGAAGTCGTTCGCGGACAGGACGGAATCAGCGAACTGCTCGTCCATGAGGGACGGATTCGCGGCCAGCTCGCCGACGTCGAGGATCGGCCGGAGTTCCTCGTAATGCACTTGCACAACCGACGCGGCGGCGCGGGCGGCGGGCGCGGACTCGGCGACGACGACGGCCACCGGCTCGCCGAGCCAGCGCAGTTCATCGACCGCGAGAGCTGTCACACGGAACGCTTGAGCGCCGATGTCCTCGGGGTTTTGCACATAGGGCATCGGAGCCAAGTGCCGGGACGCCTCGTGGCCGTCGATGGCAGTCACCACGCCGTCCATGGCCAGTGCCTGACTCACGTCGACGCCCAGGAGTTTCCCATGGGCCACGGGGCTTCGCACGACCGCCATGTGCAATGTTCCATCGGGCTCGATGTCATCCAGGTACGTGGCGCCCCCGCTGATGAAGGCGAACGCGTCGTACTTGGGCCATCGGGCGCGCTCGGTCTCCGCACGCGTCGGTGCGCTGTCGGAGCCAACCCTGGCGGTGTTCACGGCTGTCACGCCCGCGGGTCACGGACGGGCACGGCGCCCCGCTCCGACGAGCAGGGGTCGATGTACGCCTCGCGGTCCTTGATGATGCGGTGACCGTACGAGGCGGGATTGAGCCGCAGCATGTCGTCGAACGCGGCAGCCTCGTCGACGAAGGCCGCAGAGCCGTTCTTGAGCTCCTCGTAGGCCCGGTGGAGGTTCAGCACGAAGCGCTCCGGGTGCTGCCACTCGGCGTATGCGCCGAGGTCTTGTTCCCGGGCGGCGTCGAGTACGGACAGGCCGGCGTTCAAGGCCTTGGCCGCCGTGTCGGTGATGAAGGAGAAGTAGCCGAGCCACTGGTCGATCACCTCAGGACCGCAGACCGTGCCGTGGCCCGGGACTATGACGCGTGGATCGAGGGCCTTCATGGTGTTGAGTGCCCGCACGGATCCCGCGGTGGAGCCACCGTGGGTAATGGGTGTCGCGTCGTGAAAGAGCACGTCACCGGCGAACAGCACGCGTTCCTCGGGCAGCCAGACCACGATGTCGTTGTTGGTGTGGGCCGGCCCCACGAAAATGAGCTCTGCCCGGTGATCGCCGACGTACAGTTCCAGCTTCTCGTCGAAGAGGAGCTGCGGGGGACGCACTTTCAAAGATCCCCACGGGACGATCGGGTCCTGGTCCGTGGGTTTGAGTCCTTGCTTGACCACGGCGTCCCGGCAGAGGCGGTGGGCCACGATACAGGCGTCATCGAAGACCGAATTGCCGAAGGTGTGATCACTGTGGTGGTGCGTATTGATCAGCACCTGAGGCTTTTCCACGCCGGACCTGCGGGTCATCGCCTCGCGGAACTGACGGGTGCGGTCTTCGGTGAGCGCGGTGTCGATCACCGCGAGTTCATGACCTGAATGCACGAACCCGGAATTGTTGAGTCCCCAGCTGCCGTCGTGGTGGAGGTAGGCGTACACGCCGTCTCCTACCTCCACCAGGCTGGGCTCCTCGACGTAGCCACGATAGAAACTGCTCCAACTGGAGGCCATGATCAGCTCCTGCCTTCAGGTCCGCTTGGTCGTCGTCTCGGTGGGGTGGTCAGTTCTCGCGCATGCGGGCCAAGCCCTCCAGTGCCAGTCCGTATCCGAGGAGTCCGTGCATCTGCTCCCGCAGAGTCTCGGTGACCACGGTGCGCGTGTAGCGCCTCACCAGCCGAGGCTGCTTCAGCAGTTCCGCGGCCAGTTCCTGGGCTCGTTCCAGGAGCTTGTCCTCGGGAAGGATTTCATTGACCAGGCCGAGGTCCTTTGCTTCGGCCGCTTCGATCTTCTGCCCGGTGTACAGGAAGTACCGACCGCGCGTGAGTCCCATCAGCAGGGGCATGACGATGTGCATGCCGTCTCCGGGGACCATCCCCCCGGCGAAATGGGCGGTGTCCTGAAAGTACGTGGAATCGGTCGCGAGCACGATGTCCGAGAGCAGCGGGATCTCGGCGTGACGTACCGCGGGACCGTTGATCGCCGCGATCACCGGTGCCTCGATCGAGAGGAGGTTGGGGAGCAGATGCTTGCCCTCCCACAGGATCGGGTCATAGTGGGAGGGAGTCATGCTGTTGCGGTTCGGGTGGGAGCCGGGCTTGATCGCCGGACCGCTGAAAGCGTCACCGGTGCCCGTCAGGATGATGACGTCGTTTTCACGGTCTCGCCCTACCTGTGCGAAGGCGTCCTCGAATTCGTAGTGTGCCTGCAGGCTCCACTGCAGGGGGCCGCCGTCCGTGTGGAACCGCATCGTCAGGATGCCGTCGGAGGTCCGCTCCATCGCGATGGTCTCGTAGCGGTCCTTGTACTCCTTGAACTGCGACGACGGGCGCGTGAAGTGGGTCATGCTCGAATTCGTTTCCGTCACTGTGGTCTCTCCTTTTCACCGCGTCACCGCAGGGCCTTGAGTTGCTTGGTAGGCCAGACGCTAGAAGCGCGCAACATGACCGTCAAACGTTTGATATAAAAAGTTCATCAGGTCGAACGACGCGGAGCGGCACGGGAGGCACGATGATCAAGGGCCCCAAACCCACGGGACCGCGAAGGCCCACCCTGGCCGACGTCGCCGCGGCCGCGGGCGTACATACGAGCCTGGTCTCACGGGTCCTGCGCGACGATCCACGGGGATTCGCCTCTGCCGAGACGCGAAGTCGCATCCTGGCGGCTGCGGAAGCCCTGGGATACCGCGCCAACGTCGCAGCTCGCGGACTGCGCAACGCCCGCACTACCACGCTCGGACTGCTTCTGCCCGGATTCACCAGTCCGATGTATACGGCCCTCGCGAAAAGCGTCGAGGAGCATGCCGCCCTGAAGGGCTATGGCCTGGTCATGGGGACCCATGCGGCGGGTGACCCACACGAAACGATCACCAACATGCTGATGCAGGGACGCGTGGACGCGATGCTCGTGGCTTCCGGGCGTATCGAAGACAAGGCACTGCGCCAGCTCGCCGAGTGGGCGCCGCACCGGGTGGTGCTCCTGAACCGGCAGGTGATGGCTGTCAGGGCGAGCGTGGTCCTGCGCGACAGCGACGCGGCGGCCCTCGCCGTGCGGCATCTCGCAGACCTGGGCCACCGGCGGATCGGCGGCGTCTTCGGACCCCCGTCCCTCGACACCATGGTTCGGCGCCTGCAGGGGTATCGAGCGGCGGTTCGCTCGACAGGGGTCGAGGCACTCACCGCCTCGTGCAAAGAGCGCGACTACGCCGCCGGCTTCAACGGCGTGCAGCGACTCCTGGCGGATGGGGCGAACCCACCGACCGCGATCTTCGCGGCGACGTTTCCCATGGGTGTGGGGGCGCTGGCAGCCGCCCGGGCGATGGGCCTCACGGTTCCGGAGCAGCTCTCGGTCATTGCGCTGCACGACGATGACCTGGCCGGCTTCCTGACGCCTCCGCTCACCACCGTGGCTCTCCCGGTCAAGGAGCTCGGGGTGCAAGCAGTCGAACTCGCGCTCGACATGGCGGCGGGAGGGGAACCACGAAGGATCGTGGTTCCCCAGAGCCCCGAAGTGATCGAACGCGCGTCGACTTCAGCGGTTCGATGAGGTCTTGCCCGGCGGTGGTTCAGCTCACGGCTTGGTGGCATCGAGCAGTGGCATGTCCAGCCGCGCGGCGAGGTCGTCGAAGGTGATTCCGAACGTGTGCGTGACGCTGACCCCTTGGGACGAGATGTCGAACACCGCCAGGTCGGTGTAGACGCGGTCGACACATCCCAAGCCGGTAAGGGGGTAACCGCACTCCTTCACGAGCTTCGGTGCGCCGTCCTTGGTGAAAAGCGTCATCACCACGAACACCTGCTTGGCTCCGATCGCCAGATCCATGGCTCCGCCGACAGCGGGGATGGCATCGGGTGCGCCGGTGTGCCAGTTGGCCAGGTCTCCCCGGGCGGAGACCTGATAAGCCCCCAGAACGCAGATGTCCAGGTGCCCGCCGCGCATCATGGCGAAGGAGTCCGCGTGGTGGAAGTAGGCCGCTCCCGGAAGCTCGGTGACAGGCACCTTTCCGGCATTGGTCAGGTCCGGGTCGATGTCGCTTCCCGTGGCGGCGGGGCCCATGTTCAGCATGCCGTTCTCCGTGTGCAGCACGACACCCGAGCCAGGTGGCAGGTGGTCGGCGACGAGTGTCGGCTGGCCTATGCCCAGGTTCACGAACGCGCCGTCCGGGATGTGCCGGGCCACCAGGGCCGCGATGTCGTGCTTGCCCAGCGGGGCATCCGTGTGCGATGAACGCGTGGCCGGGTTCATACCGCGTCCCCTTCCTGCACCACTCGGTCGACATAGATGCTCGGAGTGACAACGGTCTCGGGATCGATCTCACCGGTCTCGACGATCTCGCGTACCTGCGCGATCACCGTGGTCGCCGCGGTCGCCATGACCGGCCCGAAGTTGCGCGCCGTCTTGCGGTAGACGAGGTTGCCCATGCGGTCGGCGCGCTGAGCGCTGATGAGGGCCACGTCCCCCTTGATCGGATATTCGAGTACATACGTGCGCCCGTCGATCACCCGGGTTTCCTTCCCCTCGGAGAGCAGGGTGCCCACCGCGGTGGGGCAGAAGAAGGCCCCGATGCCGGCGCCTGCGGCCCTGATCCGTTCGGCGAGGCTGCCCTGCGGCACCACCTCCAGCTCCACCTTTCCGGCCCGGTAGAGCTCGTCGAACACCCAGGAGTCCGCCTGCCGCGGGAAGGAGCAGATCACCTTGCGGACGCGTCCCGCCGCGAGCAGGGCGGCGAGTCCGGTGTCACCGTTGCCTGCGTTGTTGGACACCACGGTCAGATTGCCGGCGCCCTGTCTCAGGAGCGCGTCGATCAGCGCCACCGGCATCCCGGCCATACCGAATCCTCCGATCAGCACGGTCGAGCCGTCCTGGACTCCGGCGACCGCTTCATCGGCGTCGGCGCACAGCTGCGTGCTCATCCCCGGCCCCCTGTCACGTTCTCCAGCACCACGGCAAGACCTTGGCCGACGCCTATGCACAGGGCCGCGACACCCCACCGTTCACCGGACTCGCGGAGCCGATGGGCCAGGGTGCCCAGGAGCCTGCCGCCGGACGCGCCCAAGGGGTGGCCCAGCGCTATGGCGCCACCTTTGGTGTTGACGATGCCGGGATCCACACCCCACGCGTCCATACAGGCCAAGGACTGTACGGCGAATGCCTCGTTGAGCTCGACCGCGGCGACGTCGATCCAGGAGATGCCTGCGCTCTTCAGCGCTCGGTTGGCCGCTTCCACGGGTGCGAACCCGAACATCTGCGGGTCGAGCGCGGTGACGCCGCGGCCCGCGATCCGCGCGAGGGGCGGGGCTCCGATACGGGTCGCGGCGTCGGCGGAACCCAGCAGCACGGCCGAGGCCCCGTCATTGAGCGGGGAGGCATTGCCGGCTGTGATGACGCCGTCGGGCCGGAAGGCGGGCTTGAGCCGGGCGAGCGTCTCGACGGTGGAGCCGGGACGGATTCCCTCGTCCCGTTCGACTGCCGTACCGCGCGTTCCCGTCACGACCGGCACGATCAGGTCGTCGTAGAATCCTTCGTTCCATGCCTGCTCAGCCAACGTGTGGGAGCGGACCGCGAAGGCGTCCTGCCGCTCGCGGGAGATGCCGAAACGATCGACGAGCTGTTCGTTGGCCTCCCCCAGGGAAACCGTCCACTCCTTCGGCATCCGCTCGTTGACCAGCCGCCAGCCCAGCGTGGTCGACACCGCGGTGACGTCCGCTGCGGGGAACCCGCGCGCAGGCTTGGGCAAGACCCAGGGAGCCCGGCTCATCGACTCCGCACCGCCGGACAGCACGATGTCCACATCGCCCGTCTCGATGGCTCGTGAGGCGATGATGGCAGCGTCCAGCGAGGATCCGCACAGGCGGTTGACCGTCGTGGACGGAACAGAAGTGGGAAGGCCCGCAAGGAGGACGGCCATCCTGCCCAGGTTGCGGTTGTCCTCGCCCGCGCCGTTGGCATTGCCCCAGACGACGTCGCCGATCTCAGCCGGGTCGAGCGCGGGCGTCTTGGCGAGGACCCCGCTGATGGCCCGCGCGGCGAGGTCGTCGGGCCGTACCTCGGCGAGGGCGCCCGCGTACCGCCCGAAGGGCGTTCTCGCTGCCGCATATACGTAGCTATCGGTCATGCCGTCACCGTAGAAGCGACGCATTCATCGCGTCCAACACCTAATTCTTATGCATTAATAAGGAGCTGATATAAAAGGAGCCATGGAGATCCGTCAGCTCCGCTATTTCCTCGCGGTTGCCGAGGAGTGCCACTTCGGGCGCGCCGCGGCCCGTCTGCACATAGCGCAACCGGCCCTGTCCCAGCAGATCAAGCAACTGGAGGGTGAACTGGGCCTTGCCCTCTTCACCCGAACCACCCGGCATGTCGCACTGACCGAAGCCGGCCGCCGACTCGCCGACCACGCGCGGACACTTGTCGCAGGTGAGGAACGTGCGCGCTCCCACATGCACGAACTGGCAGCAGGGCGCACAGGCCGTGTCTCCGTCGGCTTCATCGGTACGGCGACCTACGACGTGCTGCCCAAGGTCGCACGCACCGTCAAAGAACGACTCCCCGGAGTCACTTTGGATCTCCACGGGGAGGTTCTCGCGCCTCGACTCGTCGAAGGGCTGCTCAACGAGACGTACGACCTCGTGGTGGTCCGAGAGGCAGCACCCGTCGAGGACGTCCACATCACACCACTGCGTACGGAACCCCTCGTGGCGGTGCTTCCGTCCCACCATCCACTCGCAGGCCGCCGCCGCATGGCTCTGAAAAATCTCGCCGACGAGCCCTTCGTGATCCACCCCTCGCAGGCGCGATCCTCGATGTACGACCGCGTTCTCGCAGCGTGCAAACGCGCCGGCTTCGAACCCTCGCCGCTGGTGGAGGTCAGTGAGACGGCGACGCTGGTCGTGTTCGTCGCAGCGGGACACGGCGTGGCCCTGGTCCCGCAGTCGGTGCGAAGTCTCAACCTGGAAGGTGTGACGTACGTGCCGTTGGCGGACGCCGAAGCAGTCGACCTTCTCCTGGTCCGCCGGATGGACCGCTTCTCCCCAGCAACGACCCGCGTCGCTACGGTGATCGAGGAGTGTGTGCGCGATTGAATCCGGCGCCGGACCAGCCTGCACGTGGTGCGGTCTCGCTCACCTGCCGGAAGAGACCCTCAAGGAGCGAGAAACCGACGATCCGCGCTTCCGGATCGTCCGCGAGGCGGATGAACCGAGCGAGGGGCGGCGGCGACCGCGGTGACGGCCCTCGGCCGGGACGCACCCGGTCGCTCGGACGAAGAGTTCTTCGCTGTGTGGCTTCTTCCCCTGGACCATTGTCCTGCCCGGCCACTACGGCTTCCCCTTGGACGCGAAGGCATCCGGAGTAGCCACCACGCATCCGGCTCCTCCCTCAGATCGAAGCCCACATGCGGAGCCGCGCCAGGTGTCGGTGTGCGCCGTGTCCCGCCGCTCGTTGAACGGTTACCGGCGCGGCGTGCGTGAGGAAATGCCGTTTCGAAGGCGACCGGGCCCTCGGCCCCGGCCCCTGTCACTCCTCAGGAGGCGGTGGTCTGCAGCCGCGCCCAACGCGTGATGCCACCCGAGTGGTGGCGAGTGCCATGGGCGGTGGCCAGGGCGCCGACGACCTCCATGCCCCGGCCGTGCTCGTCATCGGAGCAGGACGAGATCCAAGGCCCTGCGCCCTTCGCGGCGCCGCCATCGCTCACGCCCACCCAGACACGGCTCCCGGTACGCTCACGGTGCAGATGCAGCATCACCGGTGGCTGCGCGTGCTCTACGGCATTGGTGACCAGTTCGGAGACCACCAGCAGGGCCGTATCAGTCGCTTCCTCGCTCACGTGCCATTCAGCAAGGACGGCGGCAGTGATCTTCCGGGCGGTACGCGCTGCCTCCGGTCGGTGCATGAGAAGCCAGCTGAAGTCACCGACTCGCGAATGAGGAGAGGGTGTGCGCATCGGTCCGTCCGGAGCTTTCGTTGCTTCTGCCGTACTCGGACGGGACGGGTTCTCGGCGTCCGCGTCCGCGACAGGTGAGATGAGGTTCCCCGTCGCTGGGTACATGACGCCGGCCCCTTCTTCCGCTTCCGCGTACCCAGACACCTTCAGCCCGGCGTCATGTCGGCGCATCAGCGGTCCTACCTACATAGCTACGCATTCCAAGTACCGCCGTGTGTCGACGGCCGTCGAGACACGAGAACTGCCGGGGCGGCAGGGAAGCGAGCCAGTCCTGTCGCCGTGACGTGGGAGGGGTATGAGGACGAGGGCCTGGAAGCGGGGACTACCCGGCATTTTCCGGTCGCCAGCAAAGCGTCAGCAGAAGCCCTGCCCCGACCGCCCCCGCCAGGCCGATCGCGAACCCCGCCCACCCTGGCTGACCGATTCCGATCAGTCGGTCGAGCGAGATTCGCCCTGGGCCGGTTCCCGCGAGACTGAGTCCCGTTGCCGCAAGCACCATCACATACTCATAGCCCTCGCCGGGCCGGAAGATGAAGAACCCGTTCTTGGCGTGGTTGATCACCCATGCGACGACCATCGTGCCGACGACGCCGGCTCCGGCAACCGGGGTGAACAGGCCGAGCACCAGAAGCGCGCCTGATGCGACCTCGACGGCACTGGCGACAATGGCATGCGCGTAACCAGGGCGCATGCCGAGGCCGGCGAACCATCCGGCCGTGCCGCGCAGTCGACCCCCGCCGAAAATGTGGTTCAACCCGTGGGCCAGGAACACCGCACCGATCACTCCGCGGAGGACCAGAAGAGCGAGGTCAGTCGATGACATGGCCGGACCGTAGCAGCAGAACAAGCAGGGCGCGCTGCTCCGGTTCCACTCCGCTGAACCGCCCGCCTCGACGCTGCTCCGCTACCGATGAGCATGCCGAGCTCTGCCGGCAAGCGGTAGCGGGTGCTGGTCCCGAATCCGGCCGCGCGCTGGGCGCAAGGGCCGGCCCTTGCGCACGTGGGCGAGGGTGAGCAGGGTGCGTCAGCTTGCACTCAGGCTCCATTCCGTTCCGAGAGCGCTCCGCGTTCCCTCAGCCGGGCGGCGAGAAAGCGCAGGCAGGGGGGGTTGGAAAGGGCACAGTAAGGGGGCTGACGCGCAGGGACGTGATACATGCGCGGGGCAGTGTCTGCCGGGTCCCCGACTGGGCCCAGCTGGCCTTCGTGTCCGCGCCGATCATTCCGAAACTGGTGGCGGCCTGGCGGGCGCGGGGGCGAAGGAGTATCCCTCGGACCTGCGGGCGGCGGCCGGGCCGGTGCGGTACACGCTGCTGTCGACGCTGTGCCGCGTGCGTCAGACGGAGATCACCGATTCGCTGGTGGAGCAAGGTGATCTATCCGGTGACAGTCCGGTCCGCAGCCGCTCCGGGCCCGCCCGCCGGTGCTCGCGTCGGCCGGCGTCCGACCCCGGGAGGCGGCTCTGCCCCCGGGGTTGTCGGTCGGGACGTCAGGAGGCGAGCGTCTGCTGTGGCTGGGCCGAGGCGTCGAGGTGGCAGGCCACGGTGCCCGACTGCCCGGGGCCGACCGCCCGCTGCAGGGGTTCCACGGTGGCGCAGGTCGGCATCGCGGCGGGGCAGCGGGTGTGGAACCGGCACCCCGTCGGAATGTTGCTCGGGCTGGGCAGTTCGCCCTTGAGCAGCACCGTGTTCCGGTGCCGTTCGACGGCCGGGTCGGCCGACGGTGTCGCTGCGAGCAGCGCGCGGGTGTAGGGGTGGTGCGGCTGGTCGAAGACGGCTTGTGCTGTTCCCTGCTCCACCACGCGCCCCAGGTACATCACCGCGACCCGGTCGGAGATGCGCCGGATGAGCCCGAGGTCATGGCCGATGAAGAGGAGTCCGAGGCCGAACTCGCGTTGCAGGTCGAGGAAGAGGTTGATGATCTGGGCGCGGATCGACACATCGAGGGCGCTGACCGGTTCGTCGCAGATCAGCATGCGGGGTTCGACGGCCAGGGCCCGCGCGATGGCGACGCGCTGGCGCTGGCCGCCGGAGAGCGCGGAGGGCATCCGGTCGGCGTGGGTCGCCGACAGGCCGACCAGTTCCAGGAGTTCCAGGACCCGGGCCCGCCGGGACGACGGCCGGCCGATGCCGTGGATGTCGAGCACCTCGGCGATGGCCTTGCCGACGGTCAGCCGGGGGCTCAGCGAGGACAGCGGGTCCTGGAAGATGTACTGCACCTGACGCCGGTAGGCGCGCAGCCCCGAGCCGCGCAGGGAGCTGACGACCTGGCCGTCGAAGGCGACCCGGCCGCGGGCGGCCTTGTGCAGGCCCACGGCGGTGCGCGCGATCGTGGACTTGCCGCAGCCGGACTCGCCGACCAGGCCGACGACCTCGTTGGCGTCGACGGAGAGGCTGGCGCCGTCCACCGCGGTGACCGTCGTGCCGCCGCTGGAGAACCTCACGGTGAGGTCCTCGATGCTCAACAGGCTCATGCGCGGACCGCCTTCTGCTCGTCGGGCTCGGTGAGGGGTTCGTGGCGCGGGTGTTTCCAGCAGGCGGACGCCTGCCGGCCGCCGGTGCGGGTCCGCAGCGGCACCAGGACGGGGACGAGGTCGGCGCAGGACGCCTCGGCGAGTTCGCAGCGGTCCGCGAACCGGCAGCCCTCGCCCACCCGGGCCAGGTCCGGGGGCAGTCCGGGCAGCACCCGGAACGGCTCCTTGGCGCCGGCGCGGGCGTCGGCGATCGAGGCGAGGAGACCGGAGGTGTAGGGGTGGTCGGGGTCGCCGAGCACGCTGACGGCGTCGCCGTACTCCACCACGCGTCCGGCGTACATGACGGCGATCTTGTCGGCGATGGACGCCACGACTCCCATGTCGTGGGTGATGAGCACCAGCGCGAGGCCCCGTTCGGCCTGGATGGTGCGGAGCAGTTCCAGCAGTTGGGCCTGGGTGGTCACGTCGAGCGCGGTCGTCGGTTCGTCCGCGATGAGGACGGTGGGCTCACCGGCTATCGCGAGGGCCACCAGGGCGCGTTGCCGCATGCCGCCGCTCATTTCGTGCGGGTAGGCGGCGTACCGTGCCCGTGGGTCGGCGATGCCCACCTGGCCGAGCAGTTCGACGGCCCGCTCGCGGGCGTCCGCGGTGCTCAGGCCCAGGTGGGCCTGGACGCTGCGGGCGATCTGGGGGCCGACCCGGCGCATCGGGTTGAAGGCGGTGAGCGGGTCCTGGAAGATGACGCCGACGTCGCTGCCGAGGATCTTCGCGCGTTCGGTGTCGGGGAGTCCGAGCACATCGCGTCCGTGCAGCAGCACCTGTCCGCCGGTGTCGCAGGCCACGTTGGCGGGCAGCAGGCCGAAGATGCCCAGGGTGGACACGGTCTTGCCGGAGCCGGACTCACCGACGATGGCGAGCGTCTCGCCGGGCGCTACCGACCAGCTCACCTCGTCGACGATGGTGATGCTCTGTGCGCGGGTGTGCAGCCGGATGGAGAAGTCGCGCGCTTCGAGGGCCGGTCCGGCGCCTGCGGTCGCGGGGGCGGTCATGAGGACACCACCTTCTTGGCGAGGGGGTCGCGGCTGGTGGTGACGGCGGTCCGCGTGGCGCGGGGCGACAGCGCGGGCAGTCGGCGCAGCCGGCGTGCGACGGTGGCCTGCGGGAGCGCCCCCGGGCTGGAGCGCAGCGCGATGGACCGGCTGAACATGTTGAGGGTCACCACGAATAGGGTGAGTGCCGCCCCCGGGAGGATCACGAGTACCGGGTCGGACTCAAGGTACCGGGTGCCGTCGACGAGCATCTGGCCCCACTCGGACTGCGGCGGTTTCACGCCCATGCCGAGGAAGCTGAGGGAGGCGACGGACAGAGCGACGAGTCCCGCGTCCCCGGCGGCGTAGACCAGCGCCGGGCCGATCGCGGCGGGCACCAGGTGCCGGCCGAAGATGCGCAGCGGAGACGCGCCGAGCACTTTCAGCGCCTCGATGTGCGGCTGTTCCTTGGTCGAGAGGACGACGCTGCGAGCGAGGCGGGCGTACGCCGACCACCAACCGAGCGTGAGGGCGACGACCATCGTGAAGTAGCCGGTGCCGAAGGCGCCGATCACCGCGAGGGCGATGACCATGCTGGGGATGCTCATGAAGACATCGGTGACCCGCATGACCAGTTCGTCGACGAGGCCGCCGACCGCGCCGGCGATCACTCCGACGAGCCCGCCCACCAGGATCGCGCAGCCGATCACCGCGGCCACTGCCGTGATCGTCGTCTGGGACGCGTACAGCAGGCGGCTGAGCAGGTCGCGGCCGAGGTGGTCGGTGCCGAGCCAGTGGTGGGAGGTCGGGCCGCCGAAGGCGTGGCCGAGGTCGATGACATTGGGGTCGTAGGGAGCGAGCAGCGGCGCGGTCAGGCCCACAGCGACCACGATGAACACCGCGATGCCCGCAGCCCTGGGTATGCCGCGCAGCGCGGCGGCCACTCGGGTGCGGATCATGTGGTTCCCTTCCTGAGCGAGCGACGGACTCTCGGGTCCAGGACTCCCTGGACGAGGTCGGCCATCAGGTTGAGGACGATCAGGACGACGACGAAGAGGAGGAGTACGGCCTGCATCACCGGGAAGTCCCGGAACAGCAGTCCGCGCAGAAAGTAGTCACCGATGCCGGGCCAGGCGAAGATCGTCTCGACGATCGTGGTGCCGGGCAGCAGGGTGAAGCCGACCTGGGTGAGGAAGACGGTCACCGCCTGCGGGGCGATGTTGGGCAGGACGTCACGCACCAGCACCGCACCGGGCAGTGCGCCGACGCTCCGACTCGTGATGACGTACTGCTGGGTCATCGCCTCCTCGACCAGGACCCGGGTGACGATCGCGAAGATGGCGGCGGAGCTGCAGCCGAGGGTCACCGCAGGCAGCACCCAGGACGCGGGGCCGCTCTCTCCGATGGCGGGGAACAGAGGTGACTTCAACGCGAAGGCCAGCAGCAGGAGCGGGCCCAGGAAGAACATCGGCACCGACACCCCGGCCATCGCCACGCCCCGCGTCGCGCGGTCGATCCAGCCGCCCGGACGCCAGGCGCCGAGGCCGGCCAGCAGGACTCCGAGCAGGAGGGCGAACACCGCGGCGCACAGAATGAGGATCACCGTCACGCCGACCTTCTCGGTGAGGTCCTGGGCGACCAGCCGGCCGTTCTGGAAGGAGTTGCCGAAGTCACCGCGCAACGCGTGTCCGATCCAGGACAGGTAGCGCTCCGCGGCGGAGCGGTCGAGCCCTAGCTCGGACCGCACCTGTGCCACGTTCTCGACGGTGGTGTTCGCCCCGTAGCGCCGCTCCGCCAGGAGTTTCGCCGGGTCTCCGGGGGCGAGGTCCACCAGCAGGAAGATCAGTACCGACGCCAGGGTGAACGTGATGGCGGCCACTCCGAGCCGACGCAGGATCATGCGCACCATGTCAGTCCCCCGACATCCAGATCCCGTCGAGCGGGAAGTCGTAGTCGGTCGGGGCGAGTTTCACGTCGTGCGCTCGGGGGCCTGACGCCCACAGCCGCTGCGGGTAGACCAGCGGGACGAAGGCGCTGGTGTCGTCGAGCAGGCGGTAGATCGCGGTGATGGCGGTGTCGCGCTCCTTCTCGGTGCGTGCCGTGACCGCCTTCTCGATGAGCGGGTCGAGCCGTGCGGGGTCGGTCCAGATCTTTCCGTCGGAGCTGGCCAGGGTACTGAGGAAGCTGTTGGTGAGGGTGCCGAGCGGGTCGTAGGGAGCGCCGATGGTGTAGAAGATCGTCATGTCGTACTCGCCGGCGGGTACGGCGTCGTGCGAGGTGGCGTGGTCGGTGGCGTTGATCTGGACGTTGACGCCGATCTTCTTGAGGGTGGCCTGGATGACCTCGGCGAGCTGGCGTACGCCGGGCTGGTTCTCCTCGGCGACGAGGATGTCGAGTTTCAGCGGGACGCCGTTCTTGCTGCGGGTGCCCTGCCCGGTCCAGCCGGCTTTCTGCAGTACCTGGCGGGCCGCTTCGAGGTCGGCTGCCGGCGCCGGTTTGCCCTCGCCGGTCGGCACGGTGCCGGGCATGAGCGATCCTGCCGGGTCGGCGAAGCCGAAGTAGCGGCTCTGGGCGATGGCCTTGCGGTCGATGGCGAGGCTGATCGCCTTGCGGACGGCCGGGTCGGAGGTGAGCCGTTTGCGGTCGGGGTTGAAGCCGAGTATCTGGGTGGTGGTGCCGGGCGCCGCGCTGAGTTTGACGCCGCCGCCGGGACGGTTCTTGAGCTCCTGGGCGTCCTCGGGGAGCATCGAGCCGGTCCAGGCCCCGCCGATCAGGTCGATGTCGCCGCTGCGGAGCGCGGTCAGCCGGGTCTTGGCGTCGGGGATGACCTTGAGGTCGACCTCCGCGAACTCGGGGGCGTGGCCCCAGTAGTCCTTGTTGCGGGTCAGCACGGTCTCGGTGGGGCCGTTGCTCTTGACGACCCAGGGGCCGGTGCCGATGGGTTTGCCGCCGTACTTGCCGTCGGCGGTGAAGACCTTCGGGCTCAGGAAGCGCACCGGGCGCACCAGGCTGAGGTCGCGCAGCACGTAGGCGTAGGGCTTCGACAGCTTGAGGGTGAGGGTGAGGTCGTTGGTGGCGGTGATGTCGGTGACGAGCGCGGACGTCACGAGGAAGTCCTTGAGGTTGGGATCGCCGATCCACATGTGGAGGCTCTTCTTCGCCGCTTCGGCGGTCCAGGGGCTGCCGTCGGAGAAGGTCACGCCGGGACGCAGGTGGAAGGTGTAGGTCTTGCCGTCCGCCGATATCTCCCAGGACTTGGCGAGCGCGGGGAGGATCTTGCCGTTCTCGCCGGAGGCGACCAGGGGTTCGAAGACCATCGACTGGACGTTGAAGATGCCTTTGAAGGCGAACGGATCGAGGTCGTCCGCGGCGCGGTTGATGCCGATGGTCAGGACGCCGTCGGGGTTCTTCACGGCCGAGGCGCCACCGCCGGAGCCGCCGCAGGCCGCGGTCACGAAGAGGGCCGCCGCGGAGAGTGTCAGGGCCGCCGTGCGGCGCGCATGGCGCCGACCCGCGGGTCGTGCGAAGCCTCTTGACATCGTGCCTCCATGAGTCTTTCGGATGGTTCTACCGGAAACGGGCGAGACGGAACGGTTCGAGAGCTTCCTCGGGCCGTCCGGACAGCAGCTCGGCGGCGATGAACTTGCCGAGAGTGGGGGCCAGGCTGATCCCGCTGTGGGTGACGGCCACGTACAGGTTGGGCACGTCGGCGTCGGCACCGGTGATGGAGACGCCGTCGGCCGGCAGGGCGCGCAGGCACACGGTCGCCGAGGTCACGTCGCAGTCGCGCAGCGCGGGTACGGTTTTCGCCGCCACCGTCAGCAGTGCCTCGGCTCCGCGCAGGGCCTCCTCGGGCGAGGTGTCGGCGGTGAGTTCCAGGCCGTGGCCCTCCCCGGTGAGCATGATCTCGCCGGGCCGATGGGGCCGGACCACGAAGTCGTCGCCGCCGCCCATGATCTGGTGGCGCAGCCCGTCGGCGGGGGCCGTGGCGCGGGCGACGATGCCGGGGACGGAGGCGTCGGCGCGGGCCGCCATCGGCACGGTGACCCCGGCGAGGGCCGCGATGTCGGCGGTCCAGACACCGGCCGTGACGACGACCTGGCCGGTGCGGATCCGCTCCCCCGAGGCGAGCCGGACCGAGGTGACGCGTGCGGAGCCGCCGTCCTGGTCGAATCCGACCACGTCGCCGGTGCGGAAGGAGACGTTGCCGCCTTCGAGCCGGCGGGCGATGTCGGTGACGAGGGCGGGCCCGTCGATCCAGCCCTCGTCGGGGTACCAGGCGGCGGCGGAGCCCTCGTCCACGACCAGTTCGGGGTAGCGGGCCGCCAGGCGTTCGGGGTCGAGGTACTGGGTGAGGTACCCCTGGCCGACCAGTCGCCGCACGTCCCCCTCCAGCGCGGCGGCCTGGTCGGCCGCGACGACCTCCAGGTTGCCGGTGACGTGCATCCAGTCCCCGGGGATCTCGAGGGCCAGTTCGTACGCGTCGCACCAGCCGTCCACGCTGAGCCGCACGTAGTCGGGCCCGTAGCCGCGCCGGACCTTGCTGCTCGCGTTCATCCACGCGAACGTCGAGTTCGTCGTCGCCCCGCCCGGCTCGGCGCGGTCGACGATGATCACGTCGAGCCCCGAGTCGCGCAGGTTCCACGCCAGTGTCGCGCCGACGATCCCGGCGCCCACGATGACGATGTCCGCTTGCTCCACAATCTCTCCCCACGGTCAACGATTTATTGTTCGACAATTGATGAAGCGACATTGAACAGGTAACCTGGTACCCCGTCAAGGGCTCATCGGTAGAGATGCGGCCCGGCGGCCATGAGCCGCGGCAGAGGCAAGGGACGCCTCGAAGTGAGTGAAAAGGCAGGGGAATCAGCGTTGCTTCCGAACTTGACCGTCGAAAAGGTCACCACCGTCGACCGGGTCGCCGATGCGCTACGCGCGGAGATTCTGGGGGGTGGCCTGGCCCCCGGCACCCCGCTGCGCGAGGTCGAGGTCGCTACCACCACCGGGGTCTCCCGGGGCTCGGTCCGTCAGGCTTTCAGCGTCCTGGTCAACGAGGGTCTGCTCAGCCGGGACTCTTACCGGAGCGTGATGGTCACCGCCCTGGACGAGCAGGACATCCGGGAGATTTACCAGGCTCGCCGCATGATCGAACTGGCTGCGGTCGAGGCCACTGCACAGGCGGACGAGGAGCAGCTCACGGCCCTGCGTCAGGCCTATGAGGAATTCGTCAGCGCGGTAGAAGGAGGCGACAGCGACGAGATCCACCTGGCCGACGTCAAGGCGCACTCCGCTCTGGTGGCCGTGCTCGGCTCGCGACGCCTCAGCCGGATGCACTCCGGGCTGATGGGCGAACTGCGGCTCGCGGTGACGGCGCAGTACCAGAGCCCACCCGACGGGGCCGCGCTCGTCCGGGGCCACCGCGACTTTATCGACCTCATCACCGCCGGCCGCACGGACGAGGCACGGGCCCAGCTCGCCGCCCGTTTCGACCACTCCGAGGAACTGCTGGTCGCGGCGTTCCGTGCTGCGGCGCGGGAAGGGCAGGGGTAGCCCGGCCTCGGGGAACATCGGTACAGCGGTTGGCGGTTGGCGGTTGGCGGTTGGCGGTTGGCGGTGAGAATGGTCATGTTCCGGGCGGTGCGAGTGTGCTGACGCGGTTCTCGTACTCGCGGCGGGCCTTGCGCTGGCCGGGACGCCCTGGGCGCCGTCGAGCGGCTGGCAGCGGTTGAGGAGCTGGCGGTGCGCGGCGAGGACGGCGCTGACGCGCAGGGGGTGACCCTGGCCGCGCCGTACGGTCATCCCCTGGTGAAGCGCGGCACGCTCGGCAGGGTCCAGTTCGGTGACCGGGCACAGCTCAGCAGTCAGCCACCCGGCCAGCCGTTCCTGGTCCTCCTCGGTGTTCGCCCGGAACCCGTACGCAGCCCGGATCTCCTTGCGATGCCGCTTGATCCCATCACCCTGCCAGTCGGACGCCGCCCACGCCTCCGCCGGCACCTTCACCTGCTCGGCCACGCACTCCACCGCGGCGGCCGGAACTTCCCCGGCCGACTCCGGCAACCGGGTCTCCACCTCGAAGAACTTCAACAGCAGCGCGAACCCGAGCCGGGTCGCCCCCCACGTGTTCCGGTGGCGTTCGAGCTGGGACTTGCTCCAGGGCAGGTCCTCAGCGAATGCTGTGCGGGCCTGGGGCGAGTGATCGGCCGGCAGGACGAACGGCGATTCCGGGGCGCCCTGTCTCCGGCCGCGGCTCCCGCAGCCGTCCGTGCCGCGGCCGGCACGGTGCGCGGCACGTCAGAATCAAGCACATACGCCGCACCACCAGGTCGGCATCTGGGCACCGGCGGGCGCAGCCACGGCCGCCTGAGCCGAGCGAACTCGGCGAGCCGCTGACTGTCCCCGTCCTCGATGCGGCCGGGATCGCTCACCGACCAGGACATCGAGCGCGATCTCGGCAACAACCGCAAAGCGTTCCCGGACTCACGTGATCGTGATACCGCCGTCCACGGGCAAGGTCTGGCCAGTGATGTAGCCGGCCGCGCTGGAGGCCAGGAAGACCACCGTGGCGGCGAGCTCGCGCGGGTCGCCCATGCGTCCGGCGGGGATGCGCGTCAGCTGCCCCTCCAGGTAGCCGACCGGGTACTGGTCCGTCATCTCCGAGCTGAAGAAGCCCGGTGCCAGGGCGTTGACCCTGATTCCCTTGCGGCCGGTCCACTGCTGTGCGAGGTCGCGCGTCAGACCGATGAGCGCGGCCTTCGACGCGCTGTAGGCGGCCTGGGGCAGCCCAGCGGTGGTGAGCCCGAGGATCGAGGAGATGTTGATGATGTTCGAGCCCGGCTCCATCACGCGTGCGCAGGCTTGGGCCATCCAGTAACAGCCGTTGAGGTTGACGTCGACGACGGAGCGGAACTGCTGCGGGGTCTCCCGTAGAGCCGGTACGGCGGTGCCCATACCGGCGTTGTTGACCAAGATGTCGACCCGTCCGAACTCCGCCAGTGTCCTGACCGTGAGCTGCTCGCAGGCTGCGGGATCCGAGACGTCGGTCAGGACGGTCAGGGCTCGCCTTCCGGCCGCCTCGACCAGTTCAGCTGTCTTTCGAAGTCCCTCGGCGCGGCGGGCGGCCAGGACGACGTGTGCTCCCGCCTCGGCGAGTCCCTGGGCGAAAGCGACCCCCAAACCGCTCGACGCGCCGGTGACCAGCGCGACCTTGTCGTCGAGGCGAAACAGTTCGGGGACGGGCATGGGGCGAACTCCTCACGGCGGTCAGCGGGCGGCTCTCGGCAGGGCCTCGCGGGCGAGCTCCAGGTATCGGGGCACGGCATCACCAGCCGTGTCGAAGCCGGGGCCGCTGTCGGCGCCGGACCGTCTGCGATGGTCGATTCCTGCTGCGATCGCGGCGATCTTGAAGTTGGCCAGGGCCAGGTGGAAGTCCCAGTGCGCGAGTTCACGGCCACCGGCCTCGACGTACATCGCGGCCAGGCACTCGGGGGACGGAAGTCGGTCGCTGGTCCAGGCGCTGGGGACGCCCATGATGAGGTCGAAGGCCGGGTCCCGGTAGGCGCACATCATGGCCATGTCGGCCACCGGATCCCCGATGGTCGAGAGCTCCCAGTCGACCACCGCTGCCACTTCGGCATTGTCGAGGATCGTGTTGTCGATGCGGTAGTCGCCGTGCACGACGGCGCTGGTCGGCTGGCCCGGCACCCTGCGGCTGAGATTGCGGATGACCTCGTCGGCGAGCGGCTGGAGCCGCGGGTTCCCGGTCAGGCTCCATTGCTTGGCCCAGCGCCTCAACTGACGGGCCGCATAACCCTCAGGGCGCCCGAAGTCCGCCAGCCCGGCCGAGACATAGTCAAACCGGTGCAGGGCGATCAGCGCACCGAGCATGCTCGCCACGACCTGATCGACCTCCCAGTCACTGAGTTCGGCCAGGTCCTCCCTGGTCCGAAGCACCCGGCCGTCGACGAACGTGCTGATGGCGAAGGGCCCGCCGAGGAGTTGCTCGTCGGGGTGGAGGAGCACCGCCTCGGCCACCGGGACGCGCGAGCCGCGAAGCGCTGTCGCCACCCGGTGTTCCCGCGCGATGTCGTGAGCTGAGGGAGTTCGGCCTGCTCGCGGCGGTGTGCGCAGCACCCAGTGGTGCACGCCGTCGGTGATCCGGTAGGTCACGTTGGACCGGCCACCGGTGATGACCGATGCGTCCAGTCGGCCGACCGGCTGGTGGCCGGCCGACGTGAGGGCCGCAGCCACTCCTTCGAGCTGCCATGCGGTGAGAGCCGCCGGGGTAACGCTCATGAGCCTGCACTCCGTCGGATGGCACGGCGTGCGATCGCCCATCGGTGCACCTCGGACGGCCCGTCGTAGATGCGGAAGGGGCGCAGCTCACGGGCGATCTTGGCAACCGGTAGTTCGTCGGAGACGCCCAGAGCACCGCACATCTGGACGGCACGGTCGACGACCCGGTTCAGGGCCTCGGACGCGAACGTCTTCGCGATCGAGGTGCTCGCGGACGCGTGCCCGCCTTCGTCCAGTTCCCGGCACGCTTCCAGGAGGAGGGCGCGCGTGGCGGCCAGGTCGATCTCGCTGTCCGCGATCAGTTGCTGGACCATCCCGAGGTCGGCGAGCCGCCCGGAGAAGGCACGCCTTGCCGCGACGTGCTCGATGGCGACCTCGTGGGCTCGCTGGGCGGCGCCGGTCCACCTCATGACGTGCGTCATCCGCGCGGGCCCGAGCCGCACTTGCGCATAGCGGAACCCTTCGTCGACCGCGCCCAGAACGTCGGTGTCCGGCACGACGACGTCGGTGAACGTGACTTCGCAATGACCGCCGAGCATAGAACGGTCCATGGTCCCGATATGCCGCGCGACCTTGATTCCGGCGCGATCCGCCGGAGCGAGCAGCATCGTGGCGCCGCCCGGATCCCCCGGCTCTCCGCTGGTGCGGGCCATGATGATGAAGAACCCGGCTCCGTCCGCGCCGGTGATGAACCACTTGCGTCCATTGACCAACCAGCCCCCCGCGACGCGCGTGGCGGTCGTGGTGAGCAACGACGGATCGGAGCCGGCGCCAGGCGCCGGCTCGGTCATTGCGAACGCGCTCCGCACCTCACCTCGCACGAGAGGACGGAGGTATCGCTCGCGCTGCTCCGCTGTCGCCACGTGGTCGAGGAGATGGATGTTGCCCTCGTCGGGGGCGTTGATGTTCAACGCCATCGCTCCGAACAGCGAGCGGCCTGCGGCTTCGAACACGGGTGCACGGTCGACCATGCCGAGGCCGAGTCCGCCGAGGTCTTCAGGGCCGTGCGGGGACAACAGCCCGCGTTCACGGGCACCGGCCTGAAGGCGGATACGCAACGACTCGCCGCCGGCTGCCTCGATGTCGCCGTCGTGCTCGTCGTCCACGGGCAGGACGTGTTCGGCGATGAACTCCTCGACACCGGTGACCAGGCTTGCCGGCGGCGCAGCCTCGGCTTGTTCAGGCACCGTCGGTGGGGTCATCACCGCACTCCTTCACTCTGCTCAGGACGGCCTCGCGCCGCTTGTCCGGACTCGGCCGGGACACCCTCGATGTGATCGCGCACGGTCAGGGGCATGGAAGGGAAGGTAGCCGCACCTCAGCCCGGCTGGCGCGATCATCGGTCCGCTCCGCTGAACACCTCGCTCGACGACATCCGCAGAACCGGCGAACCTCGACGCTATGACTGAGAGCGGAGACGGAGCGGCGTCTGCCCCGTTCGACCTGACCGGCAAGGTGGCGCTGGTCACGGGAGGGAACGGTGGCATCGGTCTCGGCATGGCCGAGGGGCTGGCTCGCGCCGGTGCCGCCGTCGCCATCTGGGGTCGAGACGGTACGAAGCTCGAAACGGCCGCGGAAAACCTGGCGCGGTGCGGCGTCCCGGTGCACGCGGCGATGGTCGACGTCAGCGACGCCGACGCCGTGGCCTCGGCCGCCGAGGACACCGTCCGGCGCCTCGGTCGGATCGACGCGGTATTCGCGAACGCCGGCGTCGGTGGACGCACCAAGTTCCTGGATCTCGACGCTTCCGAGTTGCACCGTGTCCTGGCCACCGACCTCGATGGCGCGCTGTGGACGTTGCGAGAGGCGGCGCGCCATATGGTCTCGCGGGCCGAGGCAGGAGACCCCGGGGGGTCTTTGGTCACCATCTCCAGTGTCTCCGCGATCCGCGGTGCGCCCACTCTGCAGTCGTACGCCGCGGCGAAGGGCGCGCTCGCCTCGGTCACCCGGGGGCTCGCGGTCGAGTTCGGACGCTATGGGATCCGCGCCAACACGATCATCCCCGGCTGGATCCGTACCGAGATGACCGCGGGCAGTTTCGACCGTCCGCACGTGCAGGAAGCGATCCTCAAGCGGGTGCCGATCCGCCGCTGGGGTACGAGCGAGGACTTCGCCGGCCTCGCTGTCTACCTCGCGTCCGATGCCTCCGCCTACCACACGGGCGACACCTTGGTCGTCGACGGCGGCTACACGGTGTCCTGAAGAGAGTGTCATTCATGGAGGAACAGATGAGCGAGCAACGAACCGGTCCGGCCGCCGAAGGCCCGGTCCTGGTGGTCGGGGCGACCGGAAAACAGGGCGGAGCGGCTGCGCGAGCACTCCTGGCCGCCGGGGTCCCGGTCCGTGCGCTGGTGCGCGACCCCGACTCCGCGCGCGCCAAAGCACTCGTGGACCTCGGGGCGAGTGTGGCGGTGGGTGACCTCTACGATGCGGACTCGCTGATTCAGCCGTGCACCGGGGTCCGGGCGGTTTTCTCGGTACTCAGTCCGGACATGGCGCGCCCAGAGGCTGATGCCGAGCGGACCCATGCGCGCAACCTCATCTCGGTGGCGGCAGCGGCCGGGGTGCGGCACTTCGTGCAGACATCGGCGTCCGGCGCCGGTCACCATCTGACGGCGCCCGGGTGGGAGCAGGGGCGCTGGCAGCAGTCGTACAGCGATCTGGTGCCGCCGATCAGTGACTACTGGGTCAGCAAGGAGGAGGTCAACGACCTTGTCCGCAAGGCCGGTTTTCCCGTCTGGACCATCCTCTACCCCGCTACGTTCATGGAGATGTTCCTACGCCCCTCGGTCTACTTCGAGGGCCGTACGAGCAACCGTCTGATGGCCGCCGTCGATCCGGAGACGACCTACGCGCTCATCGCGGTCGAGGACATCGGCCGCGCGGCGGCCGCCGCCATCATGGACCCCGAGCGGTTCCATGGTGTCGAGCTGCAACTGGCAGGCGACGTGCTCACCTTCATCGAGATCGCGGAAGTGCTGTCGCGCGCCTGGGGTGAGCAGATCCTCCCGCCCGAGCTGCCGATGACGGCCGAGCAGGCTCTGGCCAAGGGAATGGTCGCACCGATCGTGCAGGCGAGTGAGTGGAACCGCGACGTGGGCCAGCCCGCCACGCCGGAGCAGTTCAGGTCCTTCGGGGGCGAGCCGCTGAGCCTCGAGGCGTGGGCGCTGGCCCTCGCCGCGAGCCGATGAGCGCCGCAGATCAGGTCGAGCGGCTGACTCATCGCTTGTTGGAGCAGCATCCGCCACAGACGACGGGCCGGACGGCGTTTCTCGCCGCCCAGTACGACGCGGGGTTGACCTGGGTGCACCACCCCGCCGGGCGCGGGGGGCTCGGCGGAGAACGGGATGCCCAGCGCAGGGTGTTCGAACTGCTTACAGCCGCCGGTGCGCCGAACCTCCAGGTCGAGAGCAGGCTGGCCTACTCGATGGGCGCGCCGAGCGTACTCGAGTGGGGCAGCGGCGAGCAGCAGGAACGTTATCTGCGGGCCATCGCGACGGGGGAACGCTGGTGTCAGCTGTTCTCCGAGCCGGGTGCCGGCTCGGACCTCGCCGCGATCGACACACGGGCCGTTCGCGAGCAGGGCGGTTGGCGGGTGACCGGACAGAAGGTATGGACATCCATGGCCGCCTCGTCTCAGCGGGGCATGTTGCTCGCGCGCACCGATCCTGCTCAGCCCAAGCACCGAGGACTCACCTACTTCCTGCTCGATCTGGCGACTCCGGGGGTCGAGATCCGGCCCTTGCGCCAGATCACTGGCGAAGCGGAGTTCAGCGAGGTGTACCTGACCGACGTCTTCATCCCCGACACCGACCGCCTTGGCCCGGTGAACGCGGGCTGGAAAGTCGCGATGTCGACCTTGATGAACGAACGTGACATGTTCGGCACGAAGGCGACCGAGAGCGGTCCCGTCGAGCTCGCGCTCGCCCTGTACCGCGAGAGAGCCGGCGGTGATCCTGACCTCCGAACCAGGATGGTGCGGCTGTGGCTGCGCGGACACGTCCTCCGTCTGTACGCCGCTCGCGCCGCCAGACGGTCGACCGGGACGCCTGGTCCGCAGAGTTCCGTGAGCAAGGTCGGTTTCGCCGAACTGAACAAGGACGGCTACGAACTCTGCCTCGACCTGCTCGGCGACGAGGCGCTGCTCTACGACACCTATGAACCCGACGAGCTCACGGCGCACTCCGGCACGGCTGCCTCCCGGGACCCGCGCCGGCTCTTCCTGCGCTCCCGGGCCAACTCCATCGAAGGTGGGACGACAGAGATCATGCGCAACATCCTCGCCGAGCGAGTGCTTGGCCTGCCTGCCGAGCCGAGGGTCGACAAAGACCTTCCCTACTCCTCGCTCCGGCGTGGCTAGCTCGCCGCCGACCGCGGCCGGCGTGGACGAGCCGGACGAGCTGCGCGACCTCCGCTCGACCTTGCATCGGATGCTGGCGAGCACGGCGCCCGAGTCCGTCGTACGCGAACATCTCGATTCACCCGAGGGATTCGACCGTTCGGCATGGACGCGCCTGGCCACAGAGATCGGGGTCCAGGGGTTGGCCGTGGCAGAGGAGTACGGCGGCGCTGGATGCGGGATGCGCGAGCTGGCGGTCGCCGGCGAGGAGCTCGGCTACTCGCTGTTCCCCGGGCCGTTCCTGTCCACGGTGCTGCTGAGCGCGACGCTCATAGCCCGGTCGCGGGACACTGCGGCGATGCGGGCCCTGCTCCCCGGGATAGCCGACGGCTCTCTTGTCTGCACACTCGCACTGCCTCAGCACGGCGCGGGCTGGGATGCCGACGCCACCACCGTGACCGCCGTCGCGGACGCGGGCACGTGGACACTGACCGGGACCATCGACCACGTCCTCGACGGCCAGGTCGCCGACGTCATTCTGGTCCCGGCCCGCCACGACGGCATGATCTCGGTGTTCAGAGTGGACACGAACAGTCCAGCGGTCGAGGTCCGGCCGACCCTCTCCATGGACCAGACGCGACGGTTCGCGCACGTCGATCTCACCTCGGCGTCCGCCCTGAGAATCGGCGCGCCGGGTTCGGCTCGGCAGCTCCTCGCGGACGCAGGGGCGGTCGGCTCCGTCGGCCTGGCCGCCGATCAGATGGGGGGCGCGCGGCGGATGCTCGAGGTCACCGCCGATTACGCCCGGACCCGGTACCAGTTCGGGCGTCCGATCGGTTCGTTCCAGGCCGTGAAGCATGCCCTCGCGAACATGCTCATCAGCACCGAGCTCGCCCGAGCCGCTCTCGACGACGCGGTGCGCGCGGTGGACGAGAATGCGTCGGACGTGGGCACCGCGGTAAGTGTCGCGAACATTGTCTGCTCAGAGGCCTACTACGACGTCGCGGCAGCGGCGATCCAACTGCACGGAGGTATCGGCTTCACCTGGGAACACAGCGCTCACCTCTACTTCAAGCGCGCGACGGCTGACCGTGTTCTCCTGGGCACACCGGCCCACCACGCGCAGCGCCTGGCGGGAGCGCTGGGGCTGTGAGCCGGGTGAGGACGCACGCGCCACCTACGAGTGCCGTGCGAGCGAAACAGCCGGGAGTTCGAGGCCATGACGGGTGAGCTCGTGGACAAACCTGCCGGTCAGCTCGGCGGCGCTGGGTCGTGCGCCTCCCGTGTCGCCCGGGTCGAGGTGAATCGTCCCGAACCGCTCATGGAGCTCGTCGTACAGGCCGTCGAGCTGGCGGATCCGGAGGCGACGGCTCGCGGAGCGCCAGCTGCCCGCCTGCCCCCGCCGTCCGGCGCCCTGTCGGGTCGTGAGCAGGACAGCGCCCCGGTGCGAGAGCACCCGGGCGCAGTGCAGCAGGTGCGCCCTCGTCGCGGCGAGATCCCACTGCGGATCACGCACGTCGGCCAGCCCCGCAGCCAGGCACACCAGGTGCGGCCGCTGGGCGACGGCGGCGCGCAGCTGGACCCGTCGCACGTCGTACGTCGTGGCTCCTGCGCTTCTCGCGTCGCACCAGGAGAGATCGTGAGCCGCACCGATCACGCGCGCCAGCATCTGAGGCCATCCCCTGCCCATGGGCCCCCTCGACCGCAGGGTCGCGCCGTCACCCATGACCGCCAGCCGGACATAGCAGCGATCCGCTCCCGTCGCAAGCCTCCTCCTGGGCGCCCCGATGGTCAGGTGCGGCGGCTGATAGCTCATCCCTGTCATGTGGAATCCCCTGACGTCGTGGCGGGCGTCACACCCGATCCAGGTCAGGGTCACCGGTCCCGATGCTCCAGCAATCCCTTGATCTACCTACATGCCTACCTATGGTCTCCCCCGCTACGATCGGCTGATGGGTCGATCCGCCCACCGCACCGACGGTGACTCGTTGCCCGCCGAGGTCACTACCTTCGTGGGTCGCCGACATGAGCTGGGCGAAGCCCGGAAACTGCTGTCCACATCGCGGCTGGTGACCCTGACGGGTCCCGGCGGGGTGGGCAAGACCCGACTCGCGATGCGTATCGCCGATCAGGCACGCCGCGCATTTCCTGACGGAGTGGTGCTGGTCGAGCTGGCCGAGGTCCGCAGCGCCGAACTCGTGCCGCACGCTGTCGCCCTGGCTCTGCGGTTTCGCGACGAACCCTCCGGCTGGAGCGCCGAGAACCTGGCCGAGAGGCTCGCAGACAAGCATCTGCTGCTGGTCCTGGACAACTGTGAGCATGTCATTGTGGCCTGTGCCCTGCTGATCAACCGGATCCTGACACGCGCTCCCGAGGTGCATGTCCTCACCACGAGTCGCGAGGCCATGAAGATCGGGGGTGAATACACCTATGCCGTTCCACCACTCCCTGTCCCCACCTGGAACGTGGATTCCCGAGCCGCCGACCTGGCGCAGTACGACGGCGTACGGTTGTTCCTCGACCGGGCGCAGGCCCGAGCACCAGGCTTTGTCATGACCGAGAGAAACGCGCCGCACGTCGCTCAAATCTGTCGCCGACTCGACGGAATCCCCTTGGCGATCGAACTGGCCGCCGACCGCGTACGCGCCCTCCCCGTCGAACAGATCAACGCACGCCTCAGCTCCCGGCTGCGGCTGCTGACGACCGGCGATCGCAGCGCCTCCGCACGTCACCAGACCCTGCTCGCCTCCATCACGTGGAGTTATGACCTCTGCTCTGAGCTTGAGCAGCTCATGTGGGCGCGCCTGTCGGTGTTTCCGAGCAGCTTCGTCGTGTCCGCCGTCGAGTCTGTCTGCACCGGCGACGGCTTGGCCGCGGACGACGTCGTCGACCTGCTGACAGAACTCGTCGAGAAATCCATCCTGACGCGAGAGGAGGATGCCGGCCCCGAGGCGCGGTACCGGATGCTCGGCACCCTGCGCGAGTTCGGTCACGAACGGCTCGTCGAGTCGGGCGAAAGCCGCTCCGTCCAGAAGCGGCTGGTTGTGTGGTGCACGAGACTTGCGAGGCGATACCGCGAAGGCTGGTTCGGGCCCGGCCAGCAGGAGTGGTCATCTCGCCTGCGCACCGAACACCAGAACGTCGCATCCGCGCTGGGCTTCGCCCTGGACGCCCGGGACCCGGCTCAGGCGATGAGCATCGCCTCCGACCTCAATCTTTACTGGGTGACGGCCGGCCTGATATCAGAGGGGCGCCACTGGCTACGGCGCGGCGTCGAGGAGTCCGAGCCGGGCACCCCAGGTCGAGCCACCGCCATGCGCTGGCTCGCGTACTTCTCCTTCTACTTGGGGGACGCCGACCTCGTGCCCCAACTCATTTCCGACGCACTGATTGAGCTCGGGCCCGAGCCTGCCCCCGGCGATCTGGCATACCTACGGTTCGTCGAGGGAATGTCCCAGCTCGCCGAAAGCGATCCGCACGGGGCGCAGGCGCCACTCGACCAGGCGCTCCGCCTGTTCGCGTCCACCGACGACGACGTCGGAAAGGCACACGTCCTCCTTGGCTACGGCCTCACACAGTGGCTGTGCGGGGATCTCGCGTCGGCAAAAGCGCTCCTCCAGGAATGCCTGCAGCTCACCGGGCAGCACGTGGAAAGCACGTTGCATTCAAGTGCCCTGATGAACCTCGGCATGGTCGTCTGGGACGCGGGCGAGCCGGCGGCAGCCGAAGCCATGGTGCTCGAAGCCCTGCAGCTCAAGGTGCACGACGAGGAGCTGATCGGACAGGCGATGTGCCTGGACGCGCTGGCCTGGTTCAGCGTCACCCACGATCCTCAGCGTGCGGCCACCCTGGCCGGATGCGCCGAGACCGCGTGGCGGCGCAGCGGCGCCTCCATCGAAACCGTCAGCGCTCTGAGCAAGTTCCGCGACGCCTCGCTCGAAAAGCTGGGCGCCAAGTTCCCTGATCGCGTGCTGGCCTCATTGATGGCGTCGGGCGCGGAGCTGTCGTCAGCTCAGGCACTGGCCTACGCCACGGGCATGCAAGAGCGCGGCAGCGCGAACGACGACCGCACCGAGGTGTTCCGCCCCCTGACCAACCGTGAGTGGCAGGTGGCGCAGCAAATCGCCGACGGGCTCGGGAATCGGCAGATTGCGGGCCGCCTCGCCATCTCGCCGCGTACCGTGGATGCCCACGTCGCTCACATCCTCGAAAAGCTCGCCTTCAGCAGTCGGGCCCAGGTCGCCGCCTGGGTGGCAGAACGGCAACGCGAGCCACGCGGCTGACGGCCCGCTACCGCGCACGGCACCAACCCCATCCGCGGCACTGACATATGCTGTATCGGACACGATACGTGAACTCGTCTGGAGGGTGTGTGTTCGATGATCGAGCGACCTGACAACCTGACCGATCTCGTCTTCGCCGCGATCCGCAAGCGAATGATCGATGCGAGCCTACCGCCGGGCAGCTCGGTCAGTGAGGCGATGCTTTCCAAGGACCTGAAAGTCAGCAAGACCCCGGTCCGCGAAGCGCTGCTGCAGATGCGCCAGATCGGCCTGGTGGCACCGTCGGGGCGTGGTCTGCGCGTCGTGGTGCCGACCGCTCGCATCATCCGCGACGCCTTCGAGATGCGTGCGGGCCTTGAGGCGGCGGCCGCACGCTACGCCGCGGACCGCGCCACCCGGGAGCAGAAGAACGAGCTGGTGGAGCTCGCGCAGGCCTCCGCCGAGGTGGCCGATGATTTCGAAGCCTTCCGTGACGCGGACACCGCTTTCCACCAGGCCGTCGCTGCGGCCGCAGACAACGCGATGCTGCACAAAGCGGTGGAGGACGCCGTCGTACTCACGCAGGTTCTGCGCCAGCGGGACGTGCACGTCGAGCGGGATTTCGCTCCGGACAGCAGGGAGCACATCAGAATCGCGCAGGCCATCAAGTCCGGTGACAGTGCGGCTGCCGCTGACCGCCTGTCCGAGCACATTCTGCGGATCATGGAACAGCTGCTCGAAGCCTTCGGAGAGAAGGCGACCAGCGCGGGCGGGCTCCACCCCGCTGAGCTGCGCTCGCCCGCCTGAGCGCTGCTCAGAGGAACCCTTCGCCACGCGCCGGACCGTCACGCCACTCGAGAGCGGCTTTGAGGCCGCCCTCTCGAAGCCGCTGCGAGAAGTCCCGGGCACCGGGCCGCAGCGCTCCGCTGAGCGAGTGCATGGCCCACGCCTGATGGAAGTGGGTCCGCATGCCCATGATCTCGTAGGCCTGGTTGACGGACTCCTTGTTGGCGGCGAGCAGTGACGGCGCGATGTGGCTCATCGCGCGCAGCTCACGCATCGTCTGCTCCTCAAGCTCCTCGGGAGGAAACGACTTCGCGACCCATCCCATGGCTGCCGCTTCGGCGCCCGTCACGCTGTTCCCCGTGAGCTGCAGGTACTTCGCCTGGGCCATGGTCATCTTCCACGGGAAGTACGGGATGTCGGGCGAGGTCATTCCGCGCACCGGCGGATAGCCGATCTGGGCGTCATCGGCGACGAAGGCGATGTCGCACAGGGACATCAGCTCGGTCCCTCCGGCAAGGCAATGGCCATGCACCATGGCGACCACCGGCTTCAGCAGGTCCCAGACGTTCATCCAGTCGCGCAGGCAACTGCGCGCCCACTGGTCGGTCCAGCCGTCGAACTCCTCGGCGTCGATCCACCGTTCCGGACGGGTCCCGTCGTCCCAGTAGGACTTCGCCTCCGCCTCTCCGCTCTCCGGATCGGGTCGTCGTCCGGTCGACAGGGCATAACCACCCGAGAACGATGGTCCGTTGGCTCGTATCAGGACAACGGTGACGTCATCGTCGCTCTCGGCTCTCCTGAGCGCGTCAATGAGTTCACGGCGCAGCCGGAACGTGAGCGCGTTGCGCCGTGCCGGCTGGTTCAAGGTCACTGTGGCGATCCGGTCCTCGACGGAGTAGAGGATCTCCTGATACTCCGCCGCGGATTCGCCGGCCTCGGAGGGTGTCGTCATGGCTGCTCCTCGCGTGCTGCATGCGCTTCGAGCCTGGCCCGGAGCTCGGACTTGAGTACCTTCCCGGCCGGATTGCGGGGCAAGGGGCTGGTCAGGACGACCACGACGGCGGGAACCTTGTAGGCGGCGGCGCGCCGGGCGACATGGTGCTGGAGCTCTGCCGGCGTGATCGCCGACCCGGCTCGTACCTGCACCGCCGCCGCCACCTCTTCACCGAGGATGTCGTGCGGGATGCCGAAGACCCCGGCGTCGACCACGTCCGGGTGGGTGGCGAGCAGCCCCTCCACCTCGGCGCAGTAGACGTTCTCGCCGCCGCGCAGGACCACGTCCTTGATCCGGTCGACGATCCTCAGGAACCCCTCGTCGTCCACGGTCACCAGGTCCCCGGTGGCGAACCAGCCCTCGGCGTCGCAGAAGGATTCGTCCGGCCGGTTCCAGTAGCCCCTGGCCAGAGTGGCCCCCCGCATCCAGGCCTCGCCGACCTCGCCCGGGCCGGCGTCGGACCCGTCGGCGGCCACCACCCGGACCTGGCTGACCGGAAACGGCCGCCCGACCGCGTCCGGCCGGTCGAAGAAGTCGGACGACGCGATGCCCACCATGGGACCCGTTGTCTCGGTGAGGCCGTAACCGGTGCTGGCCAGGACCTCTCGCCGGAACTGGCGCCCGATCCGCTGGATCTGGTTGCCGGGCGTGGGTGCGCCACCGGTCCCGATCTGGCGAAGACTCGGCAGGGTCGTACCCCTCGCCTCAGCCTCGTCAAGCAACTGCCGCACCATCGTGGGGACACCCGCGAAACCATCGAGGCCAAGACTGTCCATGAGGGCTACGGCCTTGGCGGCGTTCCATCGACGCATGAACACCAGGTGATGCCCGCGCCAGGCGGCGACATAGAGCTTGGGGAGGTTGGAGATGTGAAACAGCGGCCCCCCGACGAGGGCCTGCGCGGGGGTGCGCACGGGCCGGACCGGTTCCGACCGGGCGCGGTTCGTCGCTGCGTGCAGGGCCCCCTGGTAGAGGATGTTCATGAGTGCGGTGGTGTGGGCACGATGCGTGGCGACGACACCCTTGGGCTGTCCGGTCGTGCCGGAGGTGTACATGATGGTGGCATCGTCGTCGGGCGAGATCGCGGCAGCGAGGGTGCCGAGGTCGGCGGCGGGGCCCGCCACGATGTCGTGCCAGGCCAGATCTCCCGAGTGCGCCTTCGGTTCCGCTTCGACCACCGCGCGGAGCGCCGGCAGACCAGAGCGCTGCTCGCCGACGAGCCGCGCGCGCTCACCGTCGGCGAACAGCAGGCAGGCGCCGCAGTCGGCCAGCGAGCGGGCCAGCTCTTCCCCGTTCCACCAGGAATTGAGCGGCACGGCTACGGCGCCGAGACTGGTCACGGCCGCGAACGAGAGTGCCCATTCGGGGTAGTTGCGCATGGCGATGGCAACGCGGTCGCCCGGGCGGACTCCGTGATCGATGACCAGGCTTCCCGCGATGCGGCTCACCGTGTCGGAGTAGTGCGACCACGACACCGTGCGGTCCTCGTAGGAGAGGGCCGCGGTGTCGCCCCACGACGCGGCTCGTCCGAATACCTCGGCCAGCGTCGAGGGCGCGTTCCGGTAGACCGCTGTCCGGAGACCGCGCACCATCACTGTCGAGGTCTCGAAGTCAGCACCGGGTGCCACCAACGCGGCCTCGATCGCAGCACGTGTCAATCGCGTTTCTGTGCGGGCGCCAGTCACAGGCCGACCACGGTCGCGGCAACAATGCCACCTGCAAGACGGCCACCGGACTTCTCGACGACCGACAGCGGTTCAGCGACCGGGTCCACCGCATCCGGCGCCAGGGATGCTGGCGGTGCGATCGGCTCCCTGCGGGTGGCGATGCTCTCAGAAATGAGCGTGCTCCTCACTCTCGGGTTGAGTGACAACCAGGTTTCCCCGGATCTGCCGATCGGGCCACTGTTCGGTTCCGCCGGACTGAACATCCGCATGTTCAGGTGATGTCGGCCTCGCCGAGCGGGCTCAGAGTGGCGAAGGCGCTCTCGTGAAAGACGAGCGGTGGGACGTCGTAGGAGAGGCTGAGTGCCCGGATCCGGAGCAGCACCATGGTGTGGTCTCCAGCCGGTGTCTCACTCTCGAGGACGCAGTCGAAGCGCGATACCGAGTTGGCCAGGAAAACCGCGCCGCCTTCCGTGACGTTGCCGAGATCGATGTTCGTGAAGCGGTCCCCCTCACGCGCCGCCAGCTGGCGGGCCTCGAGTTGCTGGTCGGAGGCGAGCACGCTGACACCGAGTGAGGGAAGTTCACGCAGCACCGCCCAGGTGCGCGAGCTGTTCTGAGTCGCCACACCGATCAGCGGCGGGTCGAGCGAGACCGGGATGAAGGCGCTGATGGCCATCCCGACCGTCTCCCCCTCGGGTGTCGTGCCGCACAGCGCCACGACACCACTCGGGAAGGTGCCGAACGTACGACGCAGTACCTCGGGGGTCGGATGCGTGTCGTTGATGTAGGGCGTGTCCCGGGTCATCTCCGAGCTCCTCATACCAGTCCCTCGGCAATCGCCGCGTCGATGCTTGGCTTCTCACCCAAGTAACTCGCCTCCAGCAGCTCCGCGTCCCGCCGGAGCTCGGAGGCTGTGCCCTCCGCGACCACCGAACCGTGAGCCATCACGTATCCGCGGTCGGCGACCGTCAGCGCGGCGAGGATGTGCTGCTCGACCAGGAGCACTCCCATCCCCCGATCGTCGGCGATGCTCCTGACGATCGGGAGCAGTCGCTCGACGATGATCGGGGCGAGCCCCAGGCTCATCTCGTCCAGAAGGATCACCTGCGGGTCGGCGACCAGGGCGCCTGCCAGAGCCAACATCTGCTGTTCACCGCCGGACAGCAGTCCGGCGCGCCTCCCCATCAAGCCGACGAGCACGGGGAAGTGACCGAGGACGTCATCGATGGACACGCCTGAGCGGCGGTGTCGCCGGAGGCGGAGATTCTCCGCCACGGTCAACCGGTAGAACAATCCGCGCCCTTCGGGCACGAGGGCGAGTCCGCGGCGTGCCACGACGTGGGCGGCCGCAGGGGCCGGTTTTCCGCCGACGTGCACGGAGCCGCCCAGTTTCGGCAGGGCACCGGCGATGGTCAGCAGGCTGGTCGTCTTGCCGGCGCCGTTGGCTCCCAGGAGACACACGACCTCTCCCGCCGCGACGGTCAGGTTGAGGTCGCGGACGACGGGAAGCTTCCCGTAGCCACAGGTGAGATCTTGGGTTTCGATGAGCGCGGTCATGATCCCACCTCTTCCTTTCCGACGGGGGCGTCGTCTGCCTCTTCTGTCGTCTCGAACGACTGGTTGCCCAGGTAGGACTTGAGGACGAGTGGATCGGTGCGCACCGCTTCAGGAGTGCCGGCAGCGATCTGTTTGCCGAATTCGATGACGTAGACGCGGTCGCAGACGCTCATCACCAAGTGCATGTCGTGGTCGATGAGCAGGCAGCCGACACCGGTGGCCGCGATCCGGCGGAGCTGGTCGCCGAAGGCGAGGCTCTCGGTACTGTCCAATCCGGCGGCCGGCTCGTCCAGCAGCAGCACCTGCGGTTCCATGGCCAGTGCCCGCGCCATGCCCACCGCCTTCTGCCTGCCGAGCGGCAATTCGGAAGGTTTGCGATCTGCGACGTCGGTCAGCGACATGAGGGCCAGAGCCCGCTCGACCGGAGCAGACGCCGGGGTGGTGGGCCGCACGGTGTCGCGGAGCATGCCCAGGGCTTCGTTGCCCGTCTCATTGGCGACGCGCACGTTGTCGCCGACTGTGAGGTCCTCGAAGAGTTCACCGGCCTGCCATGTTCTGACCAGGCCACGTCGCGCGCGTTCGTGCGCCGGCTGCTGGTCGAGGCGGTCCCCTGCCAGGTCCACCTCCCCAGAGCTGCGGGTGAATCCCGTCAGGGCGTCGACGAAGCTCGTCTTGCCGGCGCCATTGGGACCGATGAGACCGACGATCTCACCGGCACGCACCTCGATGTCCACGTCGGACACGGCTTCGACACCGCCGTACCTGACAGTGACCCCCCGAGCGGAGAGCGATACGTCTCCGATCTGCCGGGGGGTGTCCACCATGACCGGACTGCTGTCGGACTCGACGGCCTGTGCCATGGGCTTCGCCGGGGACTTGCGAGGCGCCAGACGGGCCCGTGCCTTCTCGTAGTCCGACCGGGTCTTGCCCGCGATGCCGATCGGATTGAACAGGACCGTGAGGATGAGCGAAATGCCCGTGATCAGCATGTAGTAGCTGCCGAGGTGGAGATTGCGGTCCATGAACACATAGACGATGCCGAGGCTCGCCGACACCCCGGCGAGGGCGGCGCCGCTGACGCTGGTGATACCCGACAGGTACGCCACCGCGAGAAACGACAGACCGATGAACACCCCGAAGGAATCGGCCGACAGCTGACCGCGGCTGTAGCCGATGAGGCCGCCGCCCAGGCCCGCCAAGAAAGAGGAGGCCGCGAACGCTGCGAGCTTGACTCTCGGAACATTGATGCCGATGGCCGCGGCGGCTCGCTCGTTCGATCGGATCGCCAGCATTGTCCTGCCGGTGCCGGACCGCATGAGGTTTCCGACGCAGATGGACGCCAGCACCACGATGACGAGGACCATGACACCGAAGGGCAGCCGCGCGATGTCCTGGCCACCGCGCACGGAGAGATTCCACCCGAAGAGGACCGGGTCGGGAATGAGGTTCGCCGTCGCCGAGACGATCTTCGGGTTGGCAAGCACGAAGTCCTGGAGCGTGAGCGCGGCCGCCAGCGTCACCACGGCGAGTTGTGCACCGCGGATGCGCAGCGCCGGGATGCCGACGAACACTCCGGCGACGGCCGCGAGAGCCGCCGCGATGAACAGCGACAAGGGGAACGGCACCGAGTCACCGAGCTTGGACAGGACGATGCCGGCGACTCCTGCGAATGCCGCCTGTGCGAGAGAGATCTGACCGAGCAGTCCGGTCAGCAGCACCAGGGAGAGGGCGATCAGCGACACGGCCAGGCTGGTGATGACACCGAACCGGTAGGTGCCGGACGTCAGGGCGAGGGCGGCAAGTCCGACGGCCGACCACAGCGCCACCATATGAGGACGGTTGCGTGGGACCAGCACGGCCGGAAGCGAGGACCGGACGTCGTCTCCACGGGTGGGAATCGCGCGGCCCAGCACGAAGAGGGCCACCACGATCACCAGGAAGGGCACCACGTTGGTGAGCCCCTGCTTGGCCCACTCCGGCCACCAGTCCTTGGTCTGGCTGAGGTACTGGAGAATGGACTGGACCACACCGAGCGTCAAGGCTCCGACGAGGCCGACCGTGAGCGAGCTCAATCGGGCGACGAGCGCACCTGCCAGCGCGGGGACCACCAGAAGCGGCATGGTCGAGGGGGAAAGGGTTCCCGTGGCGGGTCCGGCCAGCACCAGGATCAGGGCGGTGAACATGGAGGAGACCGTCCAGGTGACCAGACCGGTGACCGTGGGCGACAGCCTGGCGAACCCGGCCGCCCGCTCGTTCTCCGCGGAGGCCTGGATGGCCAGACCCATCCGGGACTTGCGGAACCAGAGGGCCAGCCCGACCGACAGCACCACGGCGATGCCGACGAGCCAGAGCCGGTCCTTGGCGACGTTGACGCCGGCCATTTCGACTGCGCCCTGTGGGAGGCTTACCGATCGCAGCAGCGGAACCGTTCCGTACTTGAGCCCTACGACGGCCTGCAGTGTGAGCAGGATCCCGACGGCGGCGACCACCTTCGCCAGGGGAGGTGCTTTGCGCAGCGGCCTGGAGACCGCCAACTCGGTCAAGGCACCCAGGAGTCCGGCAACCGCCACCGCGATCGCGACGGCCAGCCAGGTGGGCGTATCCCCGACGTCGAACGAAGGAAGCCATGGCACCGGCAGTGTCAGTCTTCCTTGCTGCAGCTCCTCGTAGACGTACATGGGTACCGCGGCCATCGCCGCGGCCGCGAAGTTGATCATGCCTGTGCCCTGGTACGTCAGAACGACCCCGAGCGTCAGAGCGGCATACACCGCTCCGACACCCAGGCCGAGCACGAGGAAGAGGAGGATTTCGCTCACTGTGTGGCTCTCGCCTTCTCGCTCGAAGGACCTGTCCCGTTACGGCAGGACCGCGGACATGTCGACAGGCTGGTCAGGCAGCGGCTCCAGGACACGGTCCTTGCCCGGGGTGGCGTAGACGTTCCCGAAGCCGCAGGCCGTCGTGCCGGGCCACGTCGCCGCGGAGCAGTCCCATCCGTTGAGGCGGAAGGGTTCCCGTTCGCCCTTCCACGTCCTCAGCCCGCTGTGAACGACCTGGGCCGTCACCGGGCTGGTCTTGGCACCGACGTCACGAAGCAGCTGACCGGCCATGAGCGCGGTGTAGAAACCGGTCTGGCGCTGGGTCACGCTGCCCTTCTTCGGCATGTTCGAGGTGTACGCCTCGAAGACGTCGAGGTCCTTCTTCACCTTGGCCGGGGGGTTGGCGAATTCGGGGAGGTAGTACGGGGCACTGAACAGGACCTTCTGGAGCACGCTCGGGTCGAGCTGCGGGATGATCTCCGTGTTCGCCCCGGCGGTGATGTAGCCGCTGAAGCCCGCCGACCGGAACGCGGGCACAGCCGCCAGGCCTTCGGCGGCGACATAGGTGCTGATCGCATCCGGTCCCCAGGCGAGGACCGTCGCCGACTGAACCGTCCAGTCGGACTGGGCCGGAACGTAGAACACCTTCGTCGTGAGCTTCAGCTTGGTCGCGGCAGGCTCGATGACCGTGCGGTAGGTGTCGTGACTCGCGGGGTTGTCCACCAGGACGACGGCGACTTTGGAGGCACCGAGCTTCTGCAGCTGGACGAGGTTGGCCGCGTAGCCCTCCTGCGCCGACCCCTGCATGAAGTAGGCGTCGCCCACGGCTGAGTTCATGCCTGGCGTCAGCGGGAAGTTGCCCAGTTCCGCGACGCCGGCGGACTTCAGGACGGGAAGCATGGCGTCAGCGCCGAAATCGGCGCCCTGCACGGCCAGCACGGCCTTCTGCTCGACGAACTGGTTGGCGCAGTTGACCGACGCCTCGGGCGTGCCGTCGGTCTTGCAGTTGATTGTCTTGAGCGGATGGCCGTCGATGCCGCCCAGCTGCTGGTTGATGTACTTCACGCCGGCCTCGAAGCCGAGACGTACATCGGCGAGCGAGATGGCACCGCCCTCAAGATTGTGAAAGCCGATCGTGACCGGGGTCTTCGAGTCGTCCGCGGCCGTGCCGCCTGTCAATGCCGCCTTCTGGGACGCCGAAGCGGACGAATCCGTCTCGCTGCCGGAGTCAGTGCTTCCACAGGCGGTACTCACAGCGAGCAGGGTGGCGAGAGCGAATCCCCCCGCGAGCTTGGATGTTCTCACTGTGTCACCTCTCGGTTGAGCAGGCGGTCCCGCCACCTGCTCCAGCTGCGCGTGCGATTGACATCACCCGCCGGGTGGAGCGGCACGATACATGAGATATCGTACGTCGCAATAGAGTCGAGCGGAGGATTCATGAAGACGCTTCGTGTAGCTCGTGATGGCCGGGGCTGCCCCCGGCTCGAGTCCCTGCCACTGCCGTTCGTCACGCCAGGTCCCACCGCTACCGACGCTGACCGTGAACTGGCTCCTGGGGCCGGCAGTATGTCCGCTGTGCGGCAGGTACGCTCAGCGGCAGTACCTCCAGGGCTGCTCGAGAAGGTCAGCGGCGACAGCGCGCGCCGGCTGCTCTTGGTGGTCTCAGGAACAGTCCAGGTGATCGTCCCCGACATGCGGGCCAGGCTGGGCGCCGGTGACGTGCTGTTCCTTGATGTCCCCGGTCCGCTCGAAGCACCTGTGCACATCCGGGCGGCGTCCCACTGCTCCTACCTTGAGGTCGAGGTCGAACCGGCCTGGCTTCCCGTCGGCACCGTGCCGCCGTCCCTCGACGAAGGCCGCCGGACGGCATATGGGTCGCCCCGGCTGCTCCGCATGTTCTCCGACGGCGAGGTCGCGCACCTGTCGCCGTTCGACGACCTCTTCTCGGCGCCGGCCGAGAAGACGCAGGAGGTCAACGCGCTGAGCTTCGTGTGCCTGTCACCGTCCATGAGCTCCGACTGGCACACCGAGCCCGGCACGAGTCTGCTCGTCGTGCTCGCCGGCGGGTTCGAGGTCGAGGTCGGCGGAAACGGCGGCCGACGGACCCTCAGGGCGGGCGACGTCTGCCTCGTCGAGGACTTCGAGGGGCAAGGGCACAAGAGCTCGTCGGACGGCGAGACGCGTTTCGCGGTGCTGGCTCTCCCCAAAGGCCACCTCTGGAGCCGCGGCAACCGAGCCGAGGAGGCAGTGGCATGACCGATCAGATCGATCTCTTCGAGGCCCTGGAGAGCTGCCGATCGATCCGGCGGCTGCGTCCCGACCCGCTCCCCGACGAACTCTTGGAGAAGCTGGTCCACTACGCGACCCGCGCTCCGAGCGCGGGCAACAGCCAGCTCTGGAAGTTCCTGGTGGTGACGGCACCGGAGGACCGCCGCTGGTTCCGGGACATGCTCGTCGAGGCTGTCGGCCACCGGTTCCCCGAACCGGCGCCCGCCGACACTTCGGCAGCCGCCAGAGGGCAGCGCCGGTACCGGCAGTTCATCTTCGACTTCGATCAGATCCCGGTACTTGTCCTGCCTCTCATCGAGAACGCGTTTCCCGACCGGGACCACCCCGATGTCCGCTTCGCGTGGTCGTCGGTCTACGCCGCGACGCAGAACCTGCTGCTCGCGGCCCGCGGCCTCGGGATCGGGGCGGCGATGACCACGAATCATCTGGAGAACGAACCTGCCGTCCGCGAACGCTTCGCCATCCCGGCCACGTTCCAAATCGGCGCCACCATCCCCCTCGGTTACCCCGTCGGCCGCTACGGCCCAGTGACCCGTAAGCCGGTCATCCCCACGATGTACCGTGGACGTTTCGGTGCGCCCTGGGCCTCGGGACCGACGGATGCCTCGGAACGAGCCACCCGAGTGAGATACGGTATCTGATATAGACATCCATGGATGCGGACCATAGGGTTCGCATCCATGGAACTGGTGAGGGAACCCCGACTTCGCGAGATCATCGAACAGATCACGCCCCTTCTGGCCAACAGCCCGGCTCCCGCCGTGAGGCAGCCGCCGGCCGACCCTGTCGCACGAGACGCGTGGTTCACCGAGGTCACGCAGGAGCGCGCGAAGCAGCAGGCCCAGATGAGCGGAGGCGCCAGGTCGCTGCCGACCATCGAAGGTGTCGAGGTGAGCGAGATCCGCATCCCCGTCACTGGGGAATGCGGATGGTCCGGCTGCCCCGAATGCACGGCCGGTTCGATCAACGCGATCGTGTACCGGCCCGTCGAGGTGACCACGGCGCCCGCCTATCTGCACTTCCACGGCGGAGGCTTCTGGATCGGCGGCGGACTCGACGTTCTGCGTGCCGGCGCCACGGTGCACGGCGCGCGCGCCCGAGAACTCGGCGTCGTCGTCATCGACGTCGACTACCGGATGGCACCGGAGCACAAGTTTCCGATCCCTGTCGAAGACTGCTACACGGCACTGACCTGGGTCGCGTCCCATGCCGACCAGCTCGGTGTCGACCCGGCCAGACTCGCGGTGGGCGGCGGCAGCGCCGGCGGCAACCTGACCGCCGCGGTGGCGCTGATGAGCCGTGACCGAGGAGGGCCGGCCCTCTCCGCGCAAGTGCTCAACATCCCGGTCACCGACAGCAGCTGCAACACCACCTCGATGCACCTCTTCGCCGAGGGATACATCATGACCCGCCAGAACGCCCTGGAAATGTGGGACATGTACCTGGCCTCACCGGCCGACGCACATCATGCCTACGCCTCCCCCATGCACGCGCCCAGCCTCCGCGGCCTGCCCCCCACTCTCGTCGTTCTCGGCGATTACGACATCCTGCGCGACGAAGGCAGCGCCTACGCCCGGCGTCTCGTCGACGACGGAGTCACCGTGACGATGCGGCGCCTTCCTCAGACCCACGGTGCCGAGCTGCCCGAGAACGGACCCGAGACCGAGCGCCTGATCAACGAACTCCTCCGCGCGAACCTGCTGAAGAACTAGGTGTGCTGTTCGGGCACGTTGGACATCAGCACGCGGATCCAGCGGGCTGATGCCCACCAGCCCATCATCGGACGACGGTTCGAGGACGTGTGCGCATGGGCAGTGCACGGGGCTTCAGTGTGAGACTCAGAGCGGGGCGCCTCTCAATACCTGGCGCGTGTTCCAGCTGCCAGCGTGCAGTGATGCTCGCGAGGGCGAGAGTGGCTTCCGCCATCGCAAAGGTGTCGCCGGGGCATTTACGGGCGCCCGACGCGAACGGGATCATGGCGTGACGGTGCGGCTGAGGGCGCTGAGGGTCCCACCGGTCAGGGTCGAAGTCTTCGGGAGCGTTGTGGAGATCGTGCCGGTGGTGAATGAGATACGGGCTGTACGCCACATTGGTTCCGGCGGGGAGGAAGTGCCCGCCCAGATGGGTGTCAGCGGTGACCGTGCGGGTGAAGAACCAAGCCGGTGGACGCAGCCGTAGCGTTTCGGTGATCACACGGTTGGTGAACTCCAGGTGGTGCAGGTCGGCATGAGTGGCCGCGGCACCGTTCAGTACGGTGTCCACCTCGGCGTGCAACTGCCGTTCCACCTCGGGATGCTGGGCCAGGAAGTCCAGCGACCATGCCAGGGCGGATGCGGTGTTCTCGATGCCCGCCAGCAGGATCGCCACGATCGTGTCGATGATTTCCGCGTCTGTCATACCCCGCCCATCGGTCTCCACGTCGTGGGCCGCAAGCAGTGCTGAGACCAGGTCTTCATGATCGGTACCGTCGGCTCGGCGCTGGGCGATGATCTGGCCGCAGACCTCGTGAAGATGGTTGCGGGCGCGCGTGTAGGCGCGGTTGCTCGGAAGCGGCAGCCGGTCCAGTGGCGGTACCAGGAACATGCGCCGGTAGAAGCCCGCGAGAAGGGTCATGCTGGCGTCCAGGAGCTTGTCGAGCTCGTCCTGGGACAGTGCGCCGGAGAACAGGGTGGCGATCGCGATCTTGGAAGTGATCGCCATCATCTCGGCCGGGACGTCCAGAATCTGCCCGGATCGCCAGGAAGAGGCCGTCTCGTCGATACAGGCGGTCATGGTCTCGGCGTAACCCGGAAGCCGGGAGGGATGGAACGAGGGTTGAACGAGCCGTCGCAGCCGCCGGTGTTCATCGTGGTGGCTGGTGCCGATGCCGTTGCCGCTCACCTCCCGTGCTCGGTCGTAGATCGGGCCGCCCTTGTCGAAGGTGCGGTCGTCGAGCAGGACCTGATGGGTCAGGCCTGGATCACACAACACCACCATGGAAAAGGGACCTACACGGATTTTGACCATGTCTCCGTAGGCGGGCAGGGAGTCCAGGAATGCCGTCGGGTTGCGCAGCAGCGGCAGCAGGTGACCGACCAGGGGCAGCCCTTTCGGCGCGGCGGGAATCGAAGGCAACTTCTTCATGATCGCTCCAGATGTGTGGCGTGGGGAGGTTCCAGTACCTGTGTCGTCTCAGTCCCTGGCCTGCACGACCATGGGGAGGCGATTGGGGCGCAGCACTGCGGCGGGGACTTCCCTCACTTTGGCGCGGGTGGCGGGGACGAGTCGCCAGCGGGCGGCGATCGTGGCGATGCCGATCGCCAGTTGGGTGAGGGCGAAGTGGTCGCCTGGGCATTTCCGGGGACCGGCGCTGAAGGGCTGGAATGACTCACGCCGGGGCGGCGTGAGCCACCGGTCCGGGTCGAAGCGCAAGGGGTCGGGGTACAGATCAGGGTCGCGGTGCATGGTTGTCGCGCTGAACAAGATCTCTGCTCCCGCGGGCAGATGCATGTCGCCGAGTGTCACGGGGGTGATCGTGCGGCGCATCTGGATCCAGGAGACGGAGTGGAGGCGGAGTGTTTCCTGGATGAGTCGCTGGGTGTACTGCAGTCGCGGAAGGTCGTCGAAGGTGACGGGGCGACCGTCGAGGACAGTGTCGAGCTCGTGGTGCAGGCGCGCCTCGATGGCAGGGTTGCGGCCGAGTTCGTACAGGAGCCAGGCGAGGGTGTAGGCGGTGCTGTCCGCGCCGGCGACCAGCATGGTGACGACCTCGTCGTGGAGTTGCCGGCGGCTCAGTGGTTGGCCGGTCTCTTCATCGCGCGCCGCGAGGAGGAGGGTGAGCAGGTCGTCCGGTTCCTCGGTGGCCCGGAGGCGCACGTCGAGGATCGAGTCGACGATGGCCTTGAGCCGCTTGCGTGCTGCCTCGAAATTGCGGGTGCCGGGGAGAGGCAGTCTTTCGACGACGTTCGGCGTCATGGTGCGCACGATGATCTGTGTGAGGAAGACGCCCACGCAGTGGTCGATCTCGGCGATGGTGGCGCTGTCGATGCCGGTGCCGAACAGGGTCCGGACGGTGGTTCCCACGCTCATGGTGTGCATGGCCCGGTCGACGGCGATGCGCTGTCCCGGCTGCCAGGAGGCGCTGACCGCTTCCGCCTGTTCCCGCATGACCTCGCTGTAGCCGCGCAGGCGAGGGCGGTGGAAGGCGGGCAGGATCAGGCGACGCTGCCGGTGGTGGAGCGCGCCTTCCGAGGTGGCGAGGCCATTGCCGACGACAGGCCGTGTCTTGTCGTACATGCGGCCCTTGGTGAAGGAGTCGGCATCGGTGACGAGGACGCGGTGCAGCAGCTGCGGAGAGTTGACGACGTAGATCGGCAGCTTTCCCACATGAAGGGCGACGATGTCGCCCTGGCCGCGCAGACCCTGAAGGACGTTCAGCGGTCCGCGGACGAATTGCAGGGCGTGTCCGATCAGTGGGAGGCGCCCCCGCGCCGACGGAGGAAGATGGGGGACGGTGGTCGTGGTCATCGGGTGTTCTCCTTTTTACGGAGCCCGGAATGAGCAGCGAGGTCGGCTGCTCCGCTCGGAGCGCCACTGAGCGGACAGTCAGGCCGCGGAACCGGACCGCATGGAGGTTGGGTGAGCTGAATGACGTTGGCGGCAGTACCGCGTCGCGTGGTGCCGGTGACCGGCCCGGACACGGTCACGGTCACGGTCACGGTCTATGGGCACCAAGGCGGGACGTCGGACGGATGGACCGCCACGTCAGATGGTCCTCGCGTCCGGCGCCTTGGAAGTCGCCCTGTAGCGCGCGGACGAGTCGTACCAGTCATACAGACCTGACAAGTAGCTTTCGGCGCCCCGGACCCAGACCTTCATCTGCGCGAGATCCGTTGGTGACAGGCCGATGTCCGCGGCGAGTTGTGGCAACTTGATATTCACCGCGTGGTTGAAATACACGACTCGGTCCACGATGAGACGAGTAGTGATCTTGTGCGCCGTACCGAGGTCGTCACCCGTGAGGTCCCGCAGGACCAGCATGAGGTTGTTGACCTCACCTTCCTCGTTGATCTCCATGTCGTAGGAGACGGCCTCGTTCCCCAGCGCCATGACATCGATGAAGGCGTCCAGGAGCGAGTCGACTACCTCCGTGCCCCGGAGGCGTGCAGGAATCTCAGCCCCTGTGGACATGGCGGCGAAGCATGCCCCCGTGCCGCCGGCGAATGTCTGGCGCCGGAGCTTGATGAAATGGATGAGGTCGGGCACCCGGTCGTCGCAGATGTTTTCCAGCTCGAGCGCGGCTCCGATGATGAAATCGTGGATGGCTCGCGTGAATTCCCGCCGCCAATAGGAAGAACGGCCTGTCGCGAGGCGGGGCCACAGGTCGGCAAGCCCGCGCTCCACCGCGTCGCGCGGTGCGGGTACGGATGTTCCGGGGTCCGTATCGATAAAATCGCACAGTCTGCGCGCGTATTCCCATCCGCCTTGCCTGTCGCGCACTTGCTTGTAGGCCAAGGTGAAGTAGTCGTCGTACGCAAAGATCCAGACCATCGCCTGGTTGATGAGGAGCAGATCGGCCGGCTCCGCGTCCGGGGCGATCTTGGCGGCGAGTTCGGGTACTGCGATCCTCCGGAACCGTTCCGGCGTCCAGATCCCTCCGGACATCGGGCGATCCGTCATCAGCATCCCCATGGCGCGTGCCCATTTCTCGGACTCCGCGTACGAGTCTTCCAGGTACGGGTTTACCCGCACCTGGTAGGGCAGGGCCACTCCGGTCGTGTTGATGACGGTTTCTTTCTCAGTGAGTCCATGCATGGGAACCTCCTGCGAATTGATGGGGGGGGTTGAGTCGTAAGGGAAGAGAATTCGCTGCCGTTTTCGCCCGATGGCGCAGTGACGGGACGGATGACATGCGGGATCACGCCGGGGACGGCTGGCCCTTGCTGCGGACATCCTGAAACTTTGGCGTCCAGGGTCACGCGATCACCCTCGGCGTCCCGTACTTCATGGCGAAGCGAGTCGGTACACCGAACTGAACTCAGCCGGTCCGTGGAGATGGTCGTGATCACGCCACCGGCGACGACGCTTGAGCACGTCTGGAGAGGATGGACCCGTCCGTGGCATCCGGTACGGAGTTCTATGCCCGGGATAACAGGCAGGGTTTGTCCGCGACTAAGCGCGCCAGGGCCTTGACATCGTTGTCCCTGGCGGCGACCTGAATGATCGCTGCGCCGCCGAAGGGCTGACCGACAGACGCCACGGAACCATCGACGGCGACCAGGCGGGGGGCGATGCCTCTGGCAACTCTGCGCCCCTGTATCGCGATGGTCATGTGCCATCACCCCGGCCGGACCGACGGTCACGCCAAGCCGGGCACAGGCGGCCGACGCGACGCGGGATACAGGTACTCACGAGACACACCCCCTAGAGAGAACGTTCAGTCTCGAACCTAAAGCCGCACCCGCGGCCTGTCAAGACCGAACGTTCTATCTCACGCACTGAGCGACATCCACACAGAGGGGTTTCCGGGCCGAGGTCACCCTCCGTCTCCCGAAGGGGCATTACGACCTTGAGGGCATGGTCCCCCGGCGCCGACAGTGCATTCTCCCTCCTGCTGCACCCGAAGTTCGCGCCGACCAAGGACCCCACAGTGGTCATGGACGCCCGTAAGCCAAGCCCGTCCAGGTCACCGTGCCGGACGGCGAGGCCAAGCCCACGGGCGGGTTGTTCTTCCTGCACCTCAACGCGAACAGCGGGTACACCTCCATGTACGAGGCCCCCTCACTGACCGACATGCGCGTCGGCCAACTCCGTGCCCCGGTACCGGCCGTCTCGGCCGCTACTCCTTCCAGCTCCCCGACCTGCCCGGAGGCTTGCGTCCACTGCGCGATCCGGATGCCGTAGACGGCGAGTGACGGCCAATCATCGGGAGACGCCGACCAGCCCCTGCTGCGGGCTGGTCGGCGGAGCTGCGGTTGGATTGCCTAGATGGTCACGCGTGGCCGCTGCCGGGGCAGTTCGGCGTGCCGCACCGCGTCGGAGGCCAGGGCGATGCCCACGCCCAAACTGGCGAAGATGCCGCAGGCGACGAACACCGGGGCGGCGCCCCAAGCTCCGATCGCGGCGCCGACCAGCGGATAGCTGAGGGGGGCGAGACCGACCATGGTGAGCATGACTACGGAGGTGACCCGGCCGAGATAGGCCGGGTCCGCCGCAGTCTGTATGAGGGCGTTGTCCAGACTGCCGAAGACACCCGCACACAGCCCGATGACCGCAGCCAGCACCGCGGCGAGCCACAGGGTCGGCACCAGAGCGATCGTGGCCGCACCCGCGCAGCCCACGAGCAGCGTCCCGGCCATCATCAGGCCGGCACGCGGCAGCCAACCGGCGATCGCGAGCAACGCGGCGCTGGCCGCAGCACCTGCGCTGAAGCTGCTGACGATCCAGCCGTAGCCGGAAGGACCCCAGCCCCGTTCGGCGTTGAGGAGCACCATGCCGACGTTGAGGGTGCCGGTGAGGCCGAGTTCGCAGACGGCGCCGGCTGCGACGAGCGGGCCGATGAGGCGGTGGCGGCGGATGTAGCGCAGGCCGTCGAGCAGCTCCTGCCGCGCGGTTCCGGGCTCCGGCCGCTCCGCGTCGGGCGCCACGAGGGGTCGCATCCGTATCGTCAGCAGGAGCGGCAGGGACAGGGCGATGAGCAGTCCGGCGGTGGTGAAGGCGGCTGCGGGTCCACCGAGTCCCATGGCCAGACCGCCGATCGGCGGGCCCGCGATCTGGCTGAGGCGCGTCGACAGCGAGCGCATGCCGGTGACCCGGGCCAACTGGTCGGGGGCGGTGATCCGGGGCGGAAGAGCACCGACAGCGGGTACGAACAGCGCGTCGACGGCTCCGAAGACCAGTGCCACCGTGACCAGGATCCACAAGGCCGGCGCCGTCAGTGCGATACCGGCGGCCACCGCCAGGATGAGGAGGCAGCGCAGCGTGTCACTGCCGAGAATCACCCGGCGGGGGTCGAACCGGTCGGCCACCACGCCCCCACCGAGCATGAGTAACGCTCGCGGTACTGCTCCGGCAGCCATGACGAGGCCGACTTCGGTAGGACCGGCGGCCTTCTGGGCGGACCAGGCCAGGGCGACGAAGTACACGCTGTCGCCAATGAGGGAGACGGTGTAGGCGGTGAGCCAGCGCAACACGTTGCCGTCGCGGTGAGCCGGTGTGGCGGCGTTTTTGGGCAGGACCGTCTCTGGGGTGGCCATGGTGGGCTCCAAGTACATGGGGAATTCGGCTGAGTCAGGGCCGGATGGGAAAGCCGTACAGGTGCACAGACACGTGCTCGCGGTCCTCGGTGTCGTCGGCCGCCTTGGCGGCCTTGCCGCGCTCCCGCCAGCGCCGGGCCAGCGCCTCAAGCTCGTCGCTCATCTCGGCGAGTTCGGCCGGGGTGAGGTCGAGCAGCCACTCAGAACTGAAGGATGCGTCGGTCCACGCCTTCCCCCAGGCGGACTTCTGGTCGAGATACGCGCGGTACTGTGCGACGCGGGTGTCGAAGATCCCTCGGGTCACCGCGCCGACGGCGGCGGCTCCCTCGGGCGTGTCCGCGAAGTCCGAGTCACGGAAGCCCCAGCCCTCTTCAGATGCCACCTGCCACCAGCGCTCGCGGCCGTCGGTGCCCTGGCCACTCGCCTGGGTCACGAAGCCGTGCTCGGCCAGCTTGCGCAAGTGGTAGCTGACCAGCGAGGGCGTTTCGTCGACCTGCTCGGCCAGCTGAGAGGCGGTCGCGGTGCCCGCGGCGTACAGCAGCCGGTACAGCTGCATCCGTAGCGGGTTCATGAACGCCCGCAAACGTGACAGGTCGGTGATCTGCTCAGGCTCGTGCTTCGGTCGCATGCGCTCACCGTAGGTATGAAGTGAAAACTTCGCAATAACTGCTTCAGAGTTGTATGGCCGAGTAGCCCGGCTCTGTGCGCAGGGGACTGAAGACGGCCATCTCAGCTCGCTTGACGGCGCCGACGAGGTCAGCGGCTGATGTCTCCGGGCGCGAGAAGGATCGTGACCTCGGCGATCGCCTCAGAGCCTGTCGGGTGGCCGATTGGCTACGCGGCGATGAGGTCCTCGACGGTTTTGGAGCAGGCCGTCTTGCGGTGGGCTTCATGGCTTCACCGTGCTGGTTGTCCGGCGATCCGGACGAGCATGAGCCGGATCATCGCCACCTTGATCATGGCCTCGGACGTCGCGGTCAGCCGTTCGTAGTCGCGGGCGAGGCGACAGTTGCGGACCAGCCAGCCGCAACTTCGCTCCACCACCCAGCGTCGGGGCAGAACCTTGAATCCCTTGACGTCATCGGTCCGCTCACAATCTCGACGATGATGCCCAACGCGTCGCGGGCCCAGGAAAGCAGCGTGGAATCAACGGAGTTGGCGTATCCGCCATCGGCCGCTGACGGCCTCGGACTTGTCGCACTGGCACGCACCACGTGATCATTCCGGGGCCGTCGTCGTGCCTGGAGGGCAGGTCGTAACCGTCAAGCGACTCACGTGCCCAGCCCTGACACCCTTTGGCCACCGTTGAGGAATCGCGGTGGTCCGTGGTGCGTCGAGCCCCGCCTCCGGTGGGTATCAGGGAAGAGGGCATCATGACATCCATGCTGAACTACAGCCTCGCTGTCCCCGAGGTGGATGACGCCGGTGTCCTGGCCGCGCTGGTTGCTGAGGGCGATGATCTCGACGTCCTGGTCACGGCAGTTGACGACTGGTCCATACCGACACCGGCACCGGGCTGGACGGTCGCCCACCAGATAGCGCATCTCGCATGGTCGGACGCAAACGCACTCATCGCCCTGCGCACTCCGGACGCGTTCAGCGCCGAGCTCGCGCGGGCGGAAGCCGAAGGCAGCGAACATGCCGACAAGGCCGCCGCCGAGGGAGCGGCCAAACCTCGGGCGGTACTCCTGGACGAGTGGCGGGCCGGTCGAGCGGACCTCGCGGCGGCGCTGCGCGACACGCCATGGGACCACGCATCCCCCTGGTACATGTCGGAGATCACCCCGGCCCTGATGATTCCCCTTCGTCTGCTGGAAACCTGGGCCCACGGGCAAGACGTCTTCGATGCTGTGGGCGTGGCGCACCCTCCGACCGATCGACTGCAGCACGTGGCTCTGCTGGGGGTGCTGGGACGAACGCTGTCCTTCGCCGCCGTCGGACTGCCTGAGCCGGCGGACCCCATCCGCGTCGAGCTGACAGCACCTGACGGACAGACCTGGGTGTGGGGTCCCGAGGCTGCAGCCCAAACGCTACGGGGCAGCGCCATGGACTTCTGCCTCTGTGTCACCCGGCGTCGCCCCTGGTCCGAGACCGATATAACGGCAACCGGCAAGGACGCACAGAAGTGGCTGGAGTTGGCGCGCGTCTTCCTCTGAAAACGTGCCGGACGGTTGATCACGCGCGAGCGTGACGGCAGCGATCTGCCCTCGGCGACGCCGGCCCGAAATGGTCACGCAGTGCGTGCCAGTACGACAACTCCGGGGCCATCAGCAGCGCATGCTCGGCGTAATCAGCCGGCCACCCGACAGGCTCTCAGCCGAGAGGGGAAGCAACGCCGCACGTTTTCCGGCTTCTTGTGCCGCGACTTCGCCATGAGCATCGGCAGGCTGGCCCCGGCCTCACCGAGGTGGGTGAGGCCGAAGTGCCGGTACTCGTGCAGGTCCCAGCCCGTCCCCGCCACACCCCCGACAGCCGTGTGCGCGTCCAGGAGGCGCGGTCCTGCCCGTACGACAGCCGGACCAGCCCGGTGTCCGGGCACACGTCGCGCGGGCTGACGAGCTTTACGGGGCCCGGCTTGCGGTGGGTGACGAACACCGGCCCGGCCCGCGGGTACGGCCCTTGATCAGTCGGGGCAGCAGGCGGGCGGTGCCAGGGGGAAGTTGTGCCCGCCGTCGTACAACTCACCGATGCCAAGGGCAACACGCTGACCCAGACCATCCACTCCGCCTACCGCACCACCAAGTAGAGGCGGACATCATGCGACGGGGACCCGTACAGGTGAGGCGATGCGTTTACCTCATGCCGGGTCCCCAGGCCTCGCTCGCCCCGTCGATCGTCTGATCGGCGGGGCGAAGTCGCTCACGCAGCGTGCTGGGACTCGGACACCCCCTGCGGCGATCACCCACACACGCCTCTTCTCGTCAGAGAGAGGATCCCCCGTCGGTGCCGATGACCTCACCGACGATGGCGCTCGCCGCGTCCGAGGCGAGGAACGCGACCACGTTCGCCGTCTCTTCATGGAGGAGGTAGCGGCCCAGCTGGTTGCGGACCAGGGAGTAGAACCACATGTCGTTGAACGCCGGGATCTTCTCCTTCGTGCGCACCATCGACGCCGGGTTCACCCCGGCCACACGGATGCCGTGGTGGATTACCTCGGCCGCGAGGAACTTGGTGAACGAGGCGAGCCAGCTCTTGCCCGTGCCGTAGAGAAGGTTCTTCGGGGCACTCGGCATGTTCGCGGAGGCACTGCCGATATTGATGATGTGGCCGCGACCTTGCGGGATCATGTAGTCGAGCACAGCCCTGCTCGCGTACATCGGTCCGGCCATCGTGCCCCGGATGGACCGGTCGAGATCCTGTCGCGTGGCCGTGCTGAAGTCCACCACGGCGACGTCGACGGCGCTGTTGACCAGGATGTCGATCCCGCCCAGCAGCTCGTGGCATTCCGCCATCCACCGCTGGACATCATCCCAGTCCGTCGCGTCGCCGTGGACGCCAAAAGCCCGGGTCCCCCACTTCTCGGCTACACGCGAAGCCACGCCGTGCGGGTCCGGACCGGAGTACTGCGGCATGCTTCCGGACGCATCCGTGGTCTCGACCTTGATGTCGACCAGAGCGACGTCAGCACCGAGGCCGGCGAACCGATTGGCGCAGGCCTGCCCGAGCCCCGCGCCACCACCGCCGGTGATGACCACCTTCCGGCCACGCAGGTCGAGCAGGTCCGTCAGGCGCTTCTCGATCGAGTCGAACGGCATTCGCTGCTCGTCCCACAGCACATCAAGGCTGTCACCCGCCTCGACAGCGCGGGAGTAGAGCGCCCTGAAGTAGTCACTTCCCATGATCTCGTCCCTCTCTGTGGGATCGGGCTACAGACCCAGACGGGTCGGCTCTTCACCGTTGTCGAAGGCCACACGGCCGGCGCCGTCGGCCGCGCCGCGCATCTCGTCCGCGAGGGGTGCCTCCAGCTCGTGCAACCGCGGGAGCACCTCTTTCGCGAAGAGCCGCATGGATCGCTCGGCCTGCTCGGCCGGCATGGCCCCGAACCGCACGTTGAGGACGAACTCATCCGCGCTGGTCTTGCGCTGGATGTCCTTGAGCTTCTCGAAGACCTGGTCGGGCGTACCCCACGCCTGCGGACGTGCGCTCTTCTCCGCCAGGGTCTCCTGGTCGGTGATCGCGTTGCTGAGCTTGGCGTACTGCTCGTACCCCTTGGTATTGCGGAATCGCTCGGGATCGTCGAACTGGTAGTGGCGCCTGCTGCTCTCACCCGCTTCGAGGGAGTGCACCTTCATGGCCTGCCAGGCCTCCTCCTCCGTCTCGGCGCAGGTCATCCGCACCACGACGGTGGGCTGAGTCGGCGTGAGTCCGTTGCCCGCCCGGATACTGTTGAACGCCGCGACGTCCGACGAGTAGTCGTCCCAGCTCTTCTGGTTCGTCATCAGCATGCCCAGACCGGCGTTGGCGGCGATGGGGAGCGTCTCCGGACTCGTCCACGCGATCCTCATGCGGTCCATGAGCCGCTGCGGGTTGCGGTAGGAAGGACGGATCGTGGTCTCGGGGATGCTGAAGTGCTCGCCCTCGTGCGAGAACCACTCCTGTGACATGGCCTTGCGGAGGATCTCCAGGGTCTCGTTGAACCGGCTGCGCGCCTCGGCCATGGGCACGCGGAACGCGTCGAACTCCCGGACCGCCGCGCCCCGGCCCATGCCCAGGGTGAGCTGGCGGCCCTGCAGCAGATTGTCGAGCGCGCTGATCTGGTCTGCGACGACGATCGGGTCGTACCAGGGCAGCACGACGATCATCGTGCCGAAGTCGATGTTGCTGGTCCGGCCGGCCATGAAGGTCAGATGCTGCAGCGCCCCACCGGTCATGACGTACGGCGTGAAGTGGTGGTCGATCGCCCAGTACGAGTCGAAGCCCAGCGGCTCGACGAGCTCGGCCAGCGCGATCTCCTCATCGTAGATCTGCTGGTCGGTCACCTTCGGCGGGCCGGGCGCCTTGGCCAGGAAACGGTCCCAGTCGAGGTAGTTCTGAAAGTTGAAGTGGACTCCGACCTTCATGGTCTCTCCTCCAGCATCGTCTAGGGCCCCCGTGCCACAAGTTGTGAGCCCGGCGGACGCTCGGCGACCTGAGTCAAACAGCAGCCCGGTCGCGGCTCCATGACTTCGTTCCGGCTCGCAGAACCTGTCGTAACCCGGCGATCGGTGTTCTGTTCTGCGGTACATCACCCTGGTCGGCACCTACATGCACAACCGAGACTCGTCCAGCAGGTGCGAGCGCATCGCGCCCATCTCCCGCACTCATCACGAAGGGCAGATGCTCCAAGATGAAGATCGGCGCTCAGCTCGCTGTCACGACCCATACGATCGACGCCGTCACCCTGGCACAGGAGCTGGAAGCCCGGGGATTCGAGTCGTACTGGGCCCCCGAACACACCGTGGTACCCAAACACCCGGGCATGGCTTTCCCGATGACCGGAGGCGAGATCCCCGACGTCTACCACCAGATGGCCGACCCGTTCGTCGTTCTGAGCATGATGGCCGCCGTCACCAGCACGCTCCGGGTGGCCACCGGTGTCTGCCTGGTGCCAGAGCATCCGCCGCTCACACTCGCCAAGGCTGTCTCGACCCTGGATGCCTTCAGCGAAGGCCGCTTCATGTTCGGCCTTGGCACCGGATGGCTCCGCGAGGTCACCGAACTCCACAACCCGGCGGCGGCAGCCAAACCCTGGGGCTACACCATCCAGGCAGTCGCGGCGATGAAGGCGCTGTGGGCCAACGAGTCGGCAGGGTACGACGGCGACCTGGTCGCCTTCCCGGAAATGGTCTGCGATCCACGGCCCCGGCAACGCCCGCATCCCCCGGTGATCGTGGGCGCGCAGCCCACGCCGGTCGCCGCGAAGCGCATCGCCACCTGGGCGGATGGATGGCTCGCCACCGGCGTGACACCGGCACAGGTTGCCGAGTTCCGAGCCGCCATCGACAACGAGTGCGCACGGATCGGACGGGACCCGGGCGAGGTGTCCATCACTGTCGGCGTACGCGACCCCAGCGAGGACATCCGTGAGGCGTACGCCGCGGCCGGCGCCGAACGCCTGATGGTCCTCCTGTACAACCACCCGGGCACCCGCATCCCGTTGGAGGACTGGGCGGCGGTCGGCGTCGCGACCCTGTCGGCCCCGCCGCCGACCCCGGACCAGACCCTGCGCGCGCTCGACGCGGTAACCGTCATGGCGGGCCTATGAGCCGGCAACGGGCACCTCAGAAGCTGCTCGACGGCTTGACGTTCGCCGAGAGCCCACGGTGGCGAGACGGCCGGCTCTGGTTCTCGGACATCTTCGCCAACCGCGTGATGACGGTCGACGAGTCCGGCCGAGCAGAGGTGGTGGTGGAATTCACCGACGGTAGGCGTCCCAGCGGCCTCGGCTTCCTGCCGGACGGCAGACTGCTCATCGTCAACCTCACCGAACCGTGCGTCCTCCGACGGGAGAGAACGGGAGAGATCGTCGTCCACGCCGACCTCTCCGACCTTGCCGTAGGCGGACTCAACGACATGGTCGTCGACGACCAAGGCCGCGCCTACGTCGGCTCGATGGGCACCCACTCGAACGCTGAGAAGCGCCCCGTCGACGCGGACGGTGTCGTGATCCTCGTCGAGGCGGACGGCCGCGCCAGGGTGGTCGCCGAGCAGCTCGACGCGCCCAACGGGCCGGCCTTCCTCAACGGTGGGAACACCTACGTCGTCGCCGAGTTCCCGGCCCAGCGACTGACGGGGTACGACCGGGGGGCGGACGGCTCACTCTCCGCACGCCGTACCTGGGCCGATCTGGCGCCGGGCAGCGCCGACGGAATCGCTGTCGACCCGGCGGGAGGGATGTGGTGCGCATCGCCGTGGACGTTCGACGTTCGGCGGGTGCTCGAAGGCGGCGCTGTCGCCGACGTCGTCGACTTCGGCGACCGGATGCCTCTGGCCTGCGCCGTTGGCGGCCACGACGGTCGGACGCTCTTCGTCCTCAGCTGCGTCGGCGGCGCCGAAGCCATCGCCGCCCGAACCTGCACCTCGGTCATTGAGACGATCCGGCTCACTTCGTCAACTTGACCCGGACTTAAAGGACCGGACATGGAGGTAGCGTCCAACTGGCTGCGGGGTGGCTCCTCCGTCCAGACACCCCTATCTGATGGCAGAGACGTGTGACGCACGCCCCGCGTTCCACACGCTCTCGCCACGGGTGGCGATGTTGTGGGAAGCATTCCGGTCGGCGTGGGCAACGCGACGCAGACCAGGGGCACGCCTGCCCGCCTTGGCCTTGTAGACGACGAAGCCTCGGAGCTGGGCGAAGGGACGTGCCGCGCCTCGCGGCGGGCACGGGCCTTCAGCCGCCGCACTGGTAACCGGTGGACGTGGTGGCGATGTTGACGATGCCGAGGTCCACGCCGGTGAAGCCCGTCCGGCTCGTACGTCTCGGCCTATACGTCTCGGCTCATACGTCTCGGCTCATACGTCTCGGCTCATACGTCTCGGCCTCGTCAACCTCGCACGTGGCGCTCAGATAGAAGACATCGGTGGGTTCGACCAGCCGCACGTGGCCAATGCCGCCCTGCTGCGCTCGGCGGGACTGGCCGACCGCACCGTCACGCTCCCGATGGTCTCGTCGAGCACCAGCATCATCGAGGCCACCGCCGTCGAACCCACCCGGAATGGATGAAGAAGCGGCATCGCCATCCGGAGGCCCGGGGGCGGTGCCACCGCCACGCCGGGCCTCACGTGCCTGAGCTGGTCAGAGCGCTCCGTCGGCCCGCAGCTCGGCGATCCGCTCCGGGTCCAGCCCGGCGAGCTCCTTGAGCACTTCGTCGGTGTCCTCACCGTAGCTCGGCCCCGACCGGTCGTACCTGCCACCGATGTAGGTGGGTGTCTCGGAGAACCAGGTCGGATGTCCCTTGACCGGCCAGCGGCCGAGTTCGCTCTGCTCCAGCTCTACCAGCCAGCCGAGCGCGTCCAGTTGCGGGTCCGCCTCGTAACGGTCTTGCGCGGTCTGGCAGACGCCGGCGGGCACTCCCCTGGCTTGCAGCTCATGCATGAGCTCGAAGCCGTCCCGGTTTCGTGTCGCCTCGGCCACGAGGCGGTCGAGTGCGTCGGCGTGCTCGATCCTGTCCGCCAGTCTGGTGAAGCGGTGGTCGTCACGCAGTTCCTCAAGACCGAGGACGTCGGTCACGCCGTACCAGTGGGCATCGGTGAATGCCGCCAGTGCGAGCCAACGGTCGTCGCCCCGTGTGGGGAACGCTCCGTGCGGAGCTGCCTTCTTGTACGGCGAGGCGTTGCCGTAGCGAGCCCAGTCACGGCCGTTGGCGGTCTTGTCGAGGATCGCCGTTCCGGTGAGATACAGGCCCGTCTCGCCCTGGGAGGCGTCGATGTGGCATCCCAGTCCCGTGACGTCTCGGCGGTAGAGCGCGGCGAGTATGGCCGTCGACATATTGTACGCACCGAACCAGTCCAGGTAGGAGTAGCCGATCCCTGCCGGCGGGAAGGGGGCGGGCAGTCCGGACATGTCGCTGATCCCGGAGATGGCCTGGGCGCTCGGCCCGAACGTACGCACCTTGCCGTAGCCGCCCCGTTCGCCCAGGCCGCTCTGCTGCACATAGATGATGCGGGGGTTGAGTTCGCGCAGGCGGTCGTAACCCAGTCCCATCCGGGTCATCGTGCCGGGCGAGAACCCCTCCAGGACCATGTCGGCATCCCGGATCAGGTCTTCGAGGATCTTGCGTGCCTCCGGGTGCTTCAGGTTGAGGGAGAGCGAGCGCTTGCCGGCGTTGATCTCCATGAAAGAGCCACTGCGGTTCGGGCTGCCGTCGTCCCCGGTGTAGGCGGGGGTGGGCAGGGCGGTGACCGCGGCGTCCCGTTCGGCGCGACCCCCCGGTGGGCAGGCGCCGAGTGGACTGAACCTCATTCGGTCCGGCCGGCTGATGTGCTCGACCTTGATGACGTCGGCGCCCGCAGCGGCGAGGAGGCGACCTGCGCCCGCGCTCGCCAGCATCCAGCTCATGTCGACGACCCGCACGCCGGACAGGGCGAACGGCTTGCCGTGCGGGCTGTTGACCGTGGTTTCGTTGCGCGGCGATGTATAGGCCGGTCGCTGTTCCGGCCGGCTGCCTTTCCACTCTGCCTCTACCTCGTCGGTGTGTTCACCGACCAGCGGCGGCCGCGGTCCCCGGGGCCATTCGAACTCCTCCGTGACCCACTTCCCGCCGGTGTAGAGGAAGGTGCGGTCGAGCTCGGGGTGATAGACGTCGAAGAAGGCGCCCCTCTGCAACCAGTGCTCGTCCTTGGCGTTCTCCTCGGGGCGCCGCACCGGTGTCCAGGGAAGATTCAATGCCTGTGCGTCACGCCACACGTCTCGCTCGAACAGGGTCTGCCCGAGAAGGAGGTTGACCTGATGTGCCAGCCGGTCCCGCGCTTCGTCGCTGTTCCGGTAGTCCGTCGCGTACTTGGGGTCGCCCAGGTTGGCCTCGAAGCCGTACTTGCGCAAGAGCTCTACAGTGGCGTCCCATTCATCGCCCTGGGAGCGGACGTAGGTCCGGTACGGCAGGACGTAGCGGCCGTCCTTGGTCTGAGCGATCGACGGGCTCCGAGCCGAGGTGGTCGAGTGCCTGCAGGTGACGCGGCGGTGGACCTGCTTGAGATAGATCCAGTCCGGTAGGTCTGTCTCGGTGTTCTGGCTGACTGCCTGGTGCACGCTCGTCGACAGCGCTTGCCCTCGTCCCGTGTGCAGCCGATAGGTCAAAGCCGCCAGGATCGACATCGCCGCCATCTCGCCGGCGATGTAGTACGCCTGCCACATCTGGGGAGCGATGGGCGGGGTGTCGTACCCATGGACGGGGTCGGGATCGTAGCCGCAGTTCATCATCACTCCGCCCAGGGCGAGATGGACCAGGTCGCTGCCGGCGTAGTCGCGCCATGGGCCGATGTCGCCGAACGGAGAGATCCTCGCGTGGATCAGGCCGGGCCGGGTCTGACGCAGCACGTCGTATCCGAGGCCACGTTCGGCCAGGTAGTTCCGCGGCATACTGTCGAGGACCACGTCCGCCCGGGTGGCCAGGTCACGGAATCGCTCCTGGTCGGTTTCCGAGTCCAGGTCGAGGACGATCGAGCGCTTCCCCAGGTTGTGGTGCCAGAAGTACAGGCTCCGATCGGGGTGCGGCTCGTCATCGAGGAAGGGGCCGTACGTCCTGGTCTGCGCACCGCCCGGCGGTTCGACCCGCACCACATCCGCGCCGAGGCCGGCCAGGACCTTCCCGCAGTACTCGCCGAGCTCGTCGCCGACCTCGAGAACACGCAGCCGACCCAGGAACGCGAAGTGCTCTTGGGGCTCGTTGTCCGGCAGGTCGCCGGGCCAGGTGATCCCGTCGTGCAGGGCGTAGCTCATGACAGCCTCCTCGTTTCGAGATACGATATCCCATACAGCACATGTCAATCCCGATATCTCATGACCGAGTCGACCCGCAGACGAGGGAGCGAGGCGAAAGGGTGATCCCTGCATGATCGAGAGGCCCGACAACCTCACCGACCTCGTGTTCGCGGCGATTCGCGACCGCATCGTCAGCGCCTCGCTGCCACCGGGCAGCTCAGTCAGCGAGGCGACGCTCGCAAAGGAGCTGACGGTGAGCAAGACACCGGTCCGCGAAGCGCTGCTGCGGATGCGCCGCATCGGGCTCGTGGAGCCGACATCGCGAGGACTCCGCGTCACGCTCGCCTCTGCCCGGTCGGTGCGGGAAGCGTTCGAGTACCGCGCTCTTCTGGAGGCGGACGCCGCGGTCTACGCTTCCCACCACGCCACGGTCGAGCAGCTCGAGGCCATAGCGAACTGGGCGGCAAGGTCCGTGGGCTGCGCCCGCAGCGGTGATTCGGCCGGCTTCCGGCAGGCCGATCAGGAGTTCCACGTCGCGGTGGCGAACGCCTCGGGAAACGAGTACATGCGATCCGCCATCGAGGACGCCTTCGTCCTCACGGTCGCGCTGCGCCAACGTGACGTCAGCCTGGTCCGCGACTTGGTCCCGGACGCGCTCGAACACCTGGAGATCGCCCGCGCCCTGCGCGACCGCGACTCCACCGCGGCACGCGCCCTCCTCTCAGGCCACGCACTGCGCATCATGGACCAGCTGCTCGACGCAATGACGCAGCACGACGTCGCTGTGACCGCGGGGTGAACGCCGTCATGCGCCCTCTGCCTCGGCCGACCGCCCTGTCACGCCCGTTCTGGGACGGCTGCCTCCGCGGGAAACTCCTCGTGCAGCGCTGCTCCGGCTGCGCGCGCCGCTTCTTCATCCCCAGCGCCTTCTGCCCCCACTGCCTGGACACCGCCTACGAGTGGACCGAATCCTCCGGGCGCGGCCACGTCGTCACCTGCACGGTGGTCTGGCGGCCGCCGACCCCGGCCTTCGAACCGCCCTACGTCGTGGCCGTGGTCCGACTGGAGGAGGGATACGAAATGTTCACGAACATCGTCGGCGCCGAGCCGGACGCGGACCTGATCGGGGCCGCGGTCCAGGTCCGGTTCCATCAGGAGTCCGAGGACATCGCTTTGCCGTTCTTCGAGCTCGCAGCGGCGACCCGGCGGCGCCCGTGAGAAGCCGACAGGCCGTCATCGTAGGTGCTTTCAACACGCGGCAGGCTCGAAAGCTCGACGGGGAGACGTCCGACACCGTGACCGCGGCCGCGATCCGGGGCGCACTGAGCGACGCCGGCCTCACTGCCAAAGACGTCACCGGCGTCAACATCCTGCCGGGACTGGACTATCAGAATGGCTCACGCAAGTTCGGCTATGCGATGGGCATCCCCTACTTCTGGGCCGGCCGCGCCATGCCTGGCGCCGCATCGGTTCTCGAAGCAGCGACCGCGATCGAGACCGGCGTCACCGATGTCGTCGTGCTGGCCGCCGGCGAGGCCGGAATCCACCAGGACTCCGCAAGCACGGCTCCCTGGACCCGTCCGTCCAACGAGTTCATCGAATGCTGGGGGCTGATGACCCCCGCCGAGTTCGCCCTGTCGGCCAAGGAGTACATGCACAGGTTCTCGGTCGACCCGGCGAAGGTTGCGCATGTCGCGGCGGTGATCCGCAACAACGGCTCGCGCAACCCGGAGGCCGTCTACCACGGTCGCGGCCCGTTCACGGCAGCGGACATCCTGGCTTCACGGATGGTCGCGGACCCCTACCACCTGCTCGAATGCGCCACGACCGCGGAAGGGGGCAGCGCTCTCGTCCTCACCACAGCCGAGCGCGCTCGGGACCTGCCGGGCATCGCTGTCTCCGTGCTCGGCGGCGGTTCCGAGAGCTGGGGGCCGAGCTATACGCACCCGCCGACCTATGAACGGGTCGGGATGCTGGGCCGGGACGCGGCCGACCGCGCCTTCGCGCGCGCCGGGCTCGCCCGTGAGGATGTCGACGTCTTCGAGCTCTACGACAACTTCAGCTGGGAGATCATCAGGTATTTCGAGGCGTTCGGATACTGCGGTGTCGGCGAAGGGCCGGACTTCGTCGCCGACGGCGCGATTGAGGTGACCGGACGCTACCCCGTGGTGACGGACGGCGGCACGATGTCGCATTCGCACACTGGGGAGTCGCAGCGGATCCAGCGGGTCGTCCAAGCGGTGCGCCAGCTTCGCGGCACGTCCGCGGCCAACCAGCTGCCCGACCCGGAGATCGCGCTCGTGGCCGCGCTCGGTGACGTGGTGCTCCTTGGGCGGACTCTCGCCAGGGTCTGATATCTGAGATATTGTGTGCGGAAGTCAATCGAGACGAAAGAGGGAGCCGGATGACGACCACCGAGCTACCGATGATCATCAGCGTCGACGACCACATCATCGAGCCCCCGACGCTGTTCCAGAGGTGGCTGCCGGCGAAATACCAGGACCGGGCACCTCGGGTAGAGCGTCGACTGATCAGCAAGGAATCGAAGCTCTTCAACGGCCTGGTCGAGGATCCTGAAGGGGACCCCGGGGACGTCTGGCTGTTCGGCGACTCCGCGTACGTGCTGCGACGGCCCATCCTCATCCTCGACGGCGTCGAGACCACGGCCGACATGCGCGGCAACGAGCCGGCGACGTACGACCAGATGCACCCCGCGTGCTACGACCCCCAGGCCAGGCTCGCGGTGATGACCTCCCAGCATGTGGAGGCCTCACTCGCCTTCCCGACCTTCCCGCGGTTCTGCGGTCAGGCATTCAGCGAGCAGACCAGCAAGGACCGGGACTTCGGGATCGCATGCATCGAGGCCTATAACAACTTCATCGTCGAGGAATGGTGCGGCGACTCGGGCGGCCGCCACATCCCGCTCCCGGTCGTGCCTCTGTGGGACCCGGCACTCGCCGCGGCCGAGGTGCGCCGCAACGCGGCGCGGGGAGCTCGTGCAGTCACCTTCAGCGAGATCGTCGGGCATCTCGGCTTCCCGACCATTCACGACGGCAACTGGGATCCATTCTTCGCAGCCTGCGAGGAGACCGGCACGGTCATCTGCATGCACATCGGTTCGTCGTCAAAGATGATGCCGATGCCTCCAGGCGCACCCGACGTCGTCGCGACGACACTCCAGTTCTCCAACTCGTACGCCTCGATGGCGGACTTCATCTTCTCCGGCGTGCTCGATCGATTTCCGGGCCTCAAGCTCGCCTACTCCGAGGGCCAAGCAGGCTGGCTCCCCTACGCGATGGAGCGGATGGACCACGCCTACACCCATCACATTTGGGGGCACGGCGAGGTCAAGATGCAGGAGCTGCCCTCCACCTATATCCGGCGCAACATGTACGGCTGCATCTTCGCCGACCGGCACGCCATCGAGCAGGCCCACCAGATCGGCATCGACAACCTGATGTTCGAGGTCGATTTCCCGCACGCTGACGGCCCCTACCCGCACACCCTGGACCACCTCGCCGGGCAGTTCTCCGGCATCGACGCCGAGACGACATACAAAATTGTCCGCGGCAACGCGATCAAGCTGTTCCAGCTCGACCTGGACCGCCAGCCCGCCTGACGACCACAGCAGTCAACGGCTTCGCCCGCGCCCCCGGCCCTCCCCCCGGGAGCGCGGGCGAAGCCGCGTGGGTGGCTGCGCACGGCCGGCCGCGATGCCGTTGCCCATGGCCAGGACGTCCGGGTCCGGCCGGCAGGTGCGCTGGGATTCGAGCCGCTGCCGGCGCTGTTCGCGACGGGATCGCGATGGCGTCCCGCCGAGTGGTGCAGCTGATCAAGCTGGCGGATTTCCCAGGTCGCGGCCCGAATTGTCCTCGCCAGAGGCCCTGTTGAGGCTCACCGGGCCGGGACCAGCGGTGATCGCACGGCGGCCGACCGCGGCACGTACCGGACGGCTCCAAAGCGGAAGCGACAGACCATGATCGGCTACACCACGACCGAGGACACGACCACGATCCGCGAAGCCGAGGACGCCGGGACCGCTCCGGTACTCCTGCGGCCCGGATCAATTCCTCCCATCTCCCCGGCCGTCGGTGCACGCAAGCCATCCGGCCGCCCTCACGTCGAGAGCCGCCGGATGGTGAGCACCCGATCGGTGAGCCCCCGATCGGTGAGCACCCGATCGGGGGCGTCAGGCAAACTCCGTGAGCGACCTTCCTGCCGTTTCCTTGTTGGCGTAGGCGGCGATCGCCGTCCCTACCGCAGACAGGGCAACGAAGAATGCCGGCAGGAGAACATTGTCCGTCGAAACGTAGAGAGCACTGAGGATGAGAGGTGCCGCGCCTCCGAGCACCGCGGTCGTCACGTTGTACCCCAAAGAGTACGCAGTTGTACGCATGTGCGACGGGAAAAGCTCAAGCATCATCGGGTGGATGACCGAGTAATTTCCTGCGAAAGCGATACCGATCACGCCACCGGCAAGGCCGGAAAGGGCCACTTCGCCGATTCCGAGCACAAGATAGACCGGCACGGACAATACGATGATGGCGCCGCACGAGGTGAGTATCACCGGGCGGCGCCCGACGCGATCTGAAATGCGCGCGAAGAACGGAATCGCGATCGTCGCGCACGCCAGGGCGCAGGCACTGACGACAAGGCCACTGGGGCGCGTGTAATCGAGCTGGCTGTTGAGGTAGGTCGGCATGAAGACAAAGAGCACAAAGAATCCCGCGCTGTTCAGCATGGGCAGGGCGAACGCCAGCGCCAGCTGCCGACGATTGTCACGGGTGAACACGTCGCGCAGCGGGTTGCGAACGATCTTTCCTTCCTCCTGGAGCGCGAGGAAGGCGGGGGTGTCTTCGAGCTTCCGGCGAATGTAGAAACCGACGACACCCATCGGCGCCGCAATGAGGAACGGAATGCGCCAGCCCCAGCTCTCCATGGCTGTCGACGAAAGCGTCGATGTCAAAAGGAAGGCCGATCCGTTGCCGATGAGGTTGGCAAGAGTGCTGCCCGCCTGCGGGAACGACATGAGGAAGGCCCGGCGATTCGGCGGGGCGTGCTCGCCCACGAATGACATGGCGGCCGACACTTCACCTCCCACGGAGATGCCCTGAATCATGCGCATGGCGAGTAGAAGCAGTACGGAGCCGACGCCCCACGACGAGTAGCCCGGCAGCAGGCCGATCACTGTCGTGGCTCCCGCCATCAAGGTCAGCGCGAGCACCATGGCCGGGCGCCGGCCGACACGGTCGGACATCATGCCGAGCAGCACGCCGCCGACCGGGCGGAAGACGAATGACACGGCGAACAGACCGAACGTGAAGATCAGAGCGACCGCCTCCGCCCCTTCAGGGAAGAAGACGATGGCGATGATTCCCGCGAGAAAGCCGTAGACCGAGTTGTCGTAGTTCTCGACGAAGAACCCGATCGCTCCAGCGGTGGTGACCTTGCGGGTCTCGGAAGGTGGTGCGGTGCGCAGCAGTTCTGGGGATTCAGCAGATTTCACTACCGGATCCTTTCGTGAGTGCGTCCGGCGCGCCTATGCGCGAGGATCCACGGCCGAAGAATAGTATAGCTTCACCTATTTACCTATACCTTATTCAAGATCACTCGATTATTACTCGCAGTACTGGCATCTACAGGGGCAGCTGTCGCAGCGTGACCGGTCAGCCGGACCGCGGGCTCAGACGACCATTCGCAGTTGCAGAGGCAGCGACGCCGACCATCTGCCGAGTCGACCGTCATCAGTCGACGACACGGGACACTAGCGATGCTTTGTTACATCGGGCTACGTCATTGTGTTGCGAACACCTACTGCGGACGAGGCTGGGAGCGGCAGGGAGCCAGGGGCTCCCTGCCGCTGCTCAGGCCTGGGGATCCAGGGCCGCGGCCTGCTCGGCGGTGAGCGGGTTCACGGGCAGCCCGCGAAGAATGATGGCGAGCTTCGCCGTCTCCTCGAGTTCCTCAAGGGCGTCCAGGGCCGCGGCGAGGCTGGCTCCAGCGACAACGGGACCGTGGTTGCTCAGCAGCATGGCGTGCCTGCGTGCTGCGGTCGCCTCTGCGAGAGCCTCCAGGCGGGTGTCGCCGGGAGCGTAGTACGGCAGCAGAGGCAGTCGTCCGACGCGCATGGCGTAGTAGGCGGTCAGAGGAGGGAGGACGTTGTCGGTATCGAGATCGCGTATACAGGACACGGCAGCGCTGTAGGTGGAGTGAGTGTGCACGACCGCACGCGCACCCGGTCGAGCACGCAGCACGGCGGCGTGCAGGAACGCCTCCTTCGACGGCTTCGGCCCGGACAGGTGGCCACCGCGGTCGTCGATGAGCGACAAGTCGCTCGCCTGGACGGTACCGAGGCTGGAACCGGTGGGTGTGACGAGGATGCCGTCGGCCGTACGGACAGAGATGTTGCCTGTACTGCCGTGGGTCAGGCCCCGCGTGAAGACGGACCGGGCGGCGTCGATGATGTCGGCGGCCGCCCGGTCCCTCTCGGTCGCCGTCACGAACTGCCGTCCGAAGCGGCGACAAGAAGGTCCGGTTCGCCAAAGTTGCCCGACTTGAGCAGCACGTCCAGATTCCGGTCGGTGTGGATCCAGGGCACACCCCGGGCGGCCTCCAACCCGACGACACCGCCTCGGATACCAAGGGCAGCCACCAACGACCCCGACGTCTCCCCGCCGGCGGCGACGAAGCGAGTGACCCCGCGTTCACACAGCCCCCGGGCGATGTGCGCGAAGGCGCCCTCGAAGATCTCGGCCGATCGCTCGACACCGATCGCGTCCTGCACCTTACGGAGCGCTGCCGGAGCCAGCGACGAGTAGATCAGCGGGGCCGGACCGGTCGGAAGCGCGTCGTACCAGTCGAGCGCGCCCTGCGCGAGGCGTTCGGGATCGTCCGACTCGAACGCGTCCAGGCGATGCGCCGGTCGTTCCGCGCGCAGCATCCGGTCGATCTGCTCAAGGGTGCGTCGAGAGCAGCTTCCCGCGAGAACGACGGCCCGGCCGGCCGGTGCGCTCTCGCTCACGCGTGCGCGTGCCGCGGCGCCTCTTGATCCGTGCGCGCGTCCGATGGCGCCCGCCAGTCCCGCGGCACCGGCGACCAGCGGTTCGTCAAGGACAGCCTGGGCGATCGAGAAGAGGTCCTCTTCCGTTGCCGCGTCGGGGAACACATAGCGCGCCATGTGGCGTGTCCCGTCCACTGCACTCCGGATCGCTTCCGCGCCGCGGCGGACGACGTCGTGATCGACGACGACGCTGCTGCCCTTGGACTGTGCGTTCATGAGACGGGTGAGTGAGGAGTCCCGCATCGGGGTGAGCGGATGATTCCGCATGGAGGACTCGGACAGCAGTTCGTTGTTCACGAACAGATACCCGTTGAACGTCGTGCGCCCATGCTCCGGGGTGGCCGGTGTGGTCACCACGGCGTCGACCTGCAGCAGATCGACGAGGGCGTCGAGGACCGGCCCGATGTTGCCGTTCGCGGTGGAGTCGAAGGTGGAGCAGTACTTGAAGAAGAGCTGCCGTGCGCCGATCGCCTGCAGCGTCTGTGCGGCGCCGAGCGACTGCGCCACTGCCTCACGTGCGGGAATCGTGCGGGACTTGAGGGCGATCACCACGACGTCGAGGCCGGACCGCACGTCGGACGGATGGGGGGTGCCGAAATACACGCCGCACCGCATTCCGGTGCGGCGGAACGCCAGGGCAGCGTCGGTGGCGCCGGTGACGTCGTCGGCGATGACGCCAATCATCGACCGTTCCTCTCGGACATGAGCCGGAGCAGGGCGGCTGCCGCGCTCTTCGGGCCCGAGACGACCGGAATACCCACTGCCTCCTGTAGCGCGTCACCCGCGGACGCGAGCGAGTACTGGGCGAGGAAGATGGCTTCGACGTCGTCGGGCAGGTTCACGCAGGCATCTGCGAATGCGGCGACCAGGGCGTCTTGATCTCCCGCCGTCGCCGCGGCCAGCGCGGCGGGCACGGAGAGTCCGACGACCCGGCTGTCCGCACCGGCATCGTGAAGCGCCGTCTGGAGGCGCTCCACCGAGTCGTCGCACGCGGTGTCGACGGAGGCCAGCACGAGCACCGATGCGTAGCCCGCCGCGGCGATGTCGGCGAAGGCGGCCTCGTCGGGCGCCATCACCGGTACACCGGCGTCCGTGCCCTGTGCGACCGGGGCGTACACGGAGCAGGTGAGCAACACCGCGTCCACGTCCTCCGCGAGGGCGTGTCCGATCAAACGCTGCATGCGGTGCCGTAGATCGGAGTCCAGGCCCCCGTGGCTGACCGCGTCGACCAGCAGTCGGTCGTCGAGGATGTTCCACACGACCGCGTCGGGCAGGGTGTCGCGCAGCGCGGCACGTGCGGCGGGAATGGCCGCGGGCACGGCGCTGATGAGCGCGATCTTCGGAGTGCTGCTCATTCCGCGAGCTCCTTCATCCAGGTGAGTCCGGCCGCGGTTTCGGTGGCGGGCCGGTACTCGCACCCGATCCATCCGTCGTAGCCCGAGGACTCGATGACCCGGAACAGGGTGGAGTACGCGATCTCGCCCGTGCCGGGTTCGTGGCGTTCGGGTACGTCGGCGATCTGCAGGTGAAGCGCGATGCCGCGGTGTTTCTCGAAGGTGCGGATGAGGTCGCCCTCATCGATCTGCGCGTGGTAGAAGTCCAGCAGCAGCCCGACCAGGTCGACTCCGACGGCCTCCACGACCGCGGCGGCCCGGGCCTGCGAGGTGAGCACGAAACCAGGGGCGTCGCGCTGGTTCTGCGCCTCGAGCAGTAGCCGGATGCCGGTACCGCGTGCCTGCTCGGCCGCCCAGGCGATGTTGGCCACATAGCGCGCGAAGGCGCGATCGGCGCTCACGCCCTCCGGCACGATGCCACCCACGACGTGCAGGAACTTCGCTCCCAGGGCGGTGGCGTACTCCAGCCCGCGGAGCACGCCCTCCCGGTAGTCACCGACCGCGTCGGGGAGGCAGGCGTAGCCGGACCGCGTGGGCGATCCCGCGGGGCCCATCGGGGTGTTGATCAGGATCTGCTCAAGTCCGGCGTCGTCGAGCAGGGCGCGCAGCCGTCGGGGTTCGTACGCGTAGGGAGAGGCGTACTCGACCGCGGTGAAGCCGGCGCGGGCGGCGGCGTCGAACCGCTCCTCGAACGGCACCTCGGTGAAGAGCCATTTGAGGTTGGCGTCGAATCGGAGATTCGTCACGACAGTAGCCCGGAGGGCACCGGCTCAAGGGCGGTGGCACGGTACGCATGCGCCGCCTCGGGACTGCTGATGAAGTCGACGAAGGCCGCGACATCGGCGTTTTCCGTCGAGGCGACGGCGGTCCCGGCCGAGAACTCGGTCCACTTCTGCAGCTCCTCCGGAAGGGGGCCGACGATCTCGGCTCCCGGCACGAACAGGAGCTCACTCAGCTGCTGGACGGCGAGGTCCGCCTCACCGCTTTCCAGCGCGGTCGCGGTGAAGCCCTTCTCCAGCACGGTCGCCTTGGGAAGCACCACGTCTTCGAGGCCGAGGCGCTTCACCAGGTCGACGAAGTAGATGCCGCTCTGGCCCGTGCGCGAGTACGCGACCGAGCGGGCGGTGACGAGCGTCGCCAGCAGGTCCTCCCTCGTGGTGACCTTGGGATGTTCGGCGCCGCGCGCCACGGCAAGCCCGATGCCGCTTCGTACGATCGGTCGCGGCCCTTCGGCGACGATGCCGTTCGCGATCAGGGCATCGAGTGACGGCGTGGCTGCGATCATCACGTCGAAGTGCTCCCCCGCGTCGAGACGCCGGAGCAGTTGGACCGTGGGGTCGTAGACGGGGATGACCTCGACACCGGTACGTTCAGTGAAGGCGGCGAAGAGATGGTCGTCGAACGCCTTGCGGGTCGCCAGCCCGCTCATCATGACAATGGATCGGTTGGGCACGAGAAGTCTCCTGTCTCGACAGGGTTGGTTGGGGGCGATGCGACGCTCCGCGGCGCGGGGCGTCGCATCGCGGTCACAGACGAGCGCGCCGCGCGATCACGTCGGCGTTTACGGCGGCTCGAGGCATCTCGCCGGACAGGGCCGCCAGGACGGATTCCGCCGCCGACGTTCCCGAACGTGCCCGGCCTTCGATGGTCGCTCCGGCGATATGCGGCGTGAGGAGGAGGTTCGCGACCCCACGGAGCGCGCTGTCCACAGGTAGCGGTTCGTCTTCGAAGGTGTCGAGCGCCGCGCCTGCGATCCTGCCCCCGCGAAGCGCGTTGACCAGTGCCGCTTCGTCGACCACCCCTCCGCGGGCGGCGTTGACGAGGACGGCTCCGTGCTTCATCCGGGCGATCGCGTCCTCGTTGATCAGATGGCGCGTGTCGTCACTGAGGAGAACATGCACCGTGATGGCATCGGAGCGCCGAAGGAGCTCGGGCAACTCCACCAGCGAGGCCCCGCTTTGTCCGACCAAGACGCCGTCGCTGTAGGGGTCGCACGCCAGCACCGTCATCCCGAAGGCCTGCGCGAGGCCGGCGACGCTTCGGCCGATCGCTCCGAAACCGACAACGCCGAGCGTCTTGCCGTACAACTCGCGTCCGCTGGTCTGTGTCCAGCCCCCTTCCTGCATCGAGGCGCCGGCCTGGGGAATGCCGCGCACCAGGTTGAGGAGTGACGCGATGGTGAACTCGGCCACCGACCGGCGGTTCACGTTCGGCGTGGTGCAGACGGCGATGCCGAGCGCGTTCGCGGCCGGCACGTCGACGTTGTCGTAGCCGACTCCGGTGCGGGCGACGACCTTCAGCCGCGGCGCGGCATTGAGCACGCGGGCGTCGCACGGTTGGACACCGGCGACCAGCGCGTCCACGTCGGTGACGGCGTCTTCGAGCGAGCGCCCCTGGCGCTGGAGATCGGCCGGCCGCCCGAACACGACGTCGCATCCGGCATCGGCGAGCATGCGATGCACATGATCCCCTTCGTCCAGCCACGACGTTGTGATCAGCACACGTTTGCGGCGCACTTCGCCTCCGTCTGCATGTATGGGCGCGTTGCCGGGTGTCTACGCGCGGGGCAGGCGCTCGGCGAACAGGTTGATCTGCTCGACCAGTTCGCCGGGCTTCTCCTCCGGGATGTAGTGACCGGTGTCGCGGACGGTTGTCCCGCTGACGTCCACACCGAGCGAACGCATGTCGTCGTGCAGCGCTGGAGCGGAACCGAACTCACCGCCGATGGCCAGCATCGGCACCTGAATCAGGGCCTTCCGCAGCTCCTTGTTGCGCTCAGCGTTCTCATGTACGGCGCGGTAGTACCCGAGACTCCCCCGCAGGCCGCCGGGGGCCGCCAGCGTGCGTTCGTATTCCGCGATGTCCGCAGCCGTGAACGTCTCGCGCCAGCTGGCGGTCTTCCGGCTGAAGAACCATTCGATGAGGATGCGTTCCCGGCCCGACACGAGTGCCTCGGGGAGGTCGGGGATCGCGTTGAACAGGAAGTGCCAGCTGCGCCACCCGTCCGGGCCCACCGGGACCGTCTCGGGCAGTGAGAGGCCGGCGATGTTGCCGTCGATGAAGACCACACCGGTGAGCGAATCGGGGTAACGGTGGGCGAACGGATAGCTGACCCATGAGCCGATGTCGTGCCCGACGAGGAGATACCGCTCGTGCCCCAGTTCGGCGAGCAGGCCGTGCAGCCGCTCAGCGGTCGTCCAGGTGTCGTATCCGTCCAGCGGCTTCTCGGAGTCGCCCTGGCCCGGCAGGTCGACCGCGACGACGTGCCAGTCCTGCGCGAGCAGCGGAATCACGTGCCGCCACGCGTGGACGTTCTGCGGGAAGCCGGCGACGAGCACGATGGTCGGGCCGCTCCCCGCCTCCACGACGTGCCAGCGCAGTCCGCTCGCCGAGACCATTCGATGACGCGGTGTAGTGCCGGCGTGGCTCACGGACTCGTCCACACCCTTCTCAGTGCGGGTCACGGTCAGCCGTTCTGGGGGATGTACGCGACCGCTTCGATCTCGATGCGCAGGTCGGGGTTGGACAGGGGAGCGACGATGGTCGAGCGAGCGGGGAACGGCTTGGAGAAGTACTCGCGGTAGACGACGTTCATCGGCTCGAACAGTGTGGCGTTCAGAAGGAACACAGTGGTCTTGCACACGTCGGCGAGCGTGCCTCCGGCGGCTTCGACCCCGGCCTTGATGTTGTCCAGCACTGCGCGGGTCTCGGCGGGGAAGTCGTTGGTGACCAGGGATCCGTCAGCCCGGACCGCGATCTGCCCGGAGAGGTAGACATAGTCGCCGGCGCGCACCACGTGGGTGAGCGGGACTTCGAGGGGGGCGATGTTGTCGGTGGTGATTTCCTTGATCATGGGGTTGCTCCCTTGAGGTGAGTGGTCTTGCGAGAGAAGTGGGCAAGATCCGGGGCTTGAGCGCAGATTTCTGTCATCGGGCTGAGGCATCAGCCCTTCTTCGTCAGCCGATCCGCCGGGTCCATGTCGAGGAGCCCGCCCTTCTCGGCCGCCGCCCAGAACGCGTGATCGGCGTGGTGCACGATGCTGTTCAGGGTGCTGCGGTAGACGAGTTGCCCTTCCCCGGAATGCGTACCGCAGACATGCGCGAGTTCCTCGGGCAGCCCCACGGTCAACGCGATGTGCACTCCGTACACGGAGTGGCGGATCGAGGGGAAGCCGGCCTTGCCCGGATCCTCCTTCCAGCGGGCCTGGTTGGCCGGGCTGTTCTCGAACGGCTTGCCCAGATCGTGCAGCACTCCGCCGGCGTAGAGGATGTCACGGTCCAGCCCCAGGGGGCCGAGCACCCGTTGCAGCTCCTCACCCAGCGCGACGGTCAACAATCCCACCCCGCGCACGTGGGTGGCCTGCGTGCCATCGCGCAGCGCGGGGGAATCCGGGTTGGCCGAACCTGGCATGTCTTCGATGCGTTCGAATTCGGTCTGACTGAGGGAGAGGGCCCACGCTTCCACGATTTTCGTGGCGAGGTCCTGATCGGTGAAGTCCGCCAGCTCGGGCAAGCTCGCCCGAACGCCGGCTCGGAGGGGTTCGATGTCGGCCATAGTTCTATACTATAGCATCCGATGCTTCCGTGTAGTACCTTCTGAATCGTGAAAACACTGAGTCACTCCTCGAACCCATCGGTACCGCACACCGTGCGAGAGCTGTGTGACGGCCTCGCGGACCACCAGTACTCGGCGGTCGAGCTGGTCGAGCACTGCCTCGAGAGGATCGACGCGACCACCGACTCGGTCCGCGCGTTCGTCGAAGTCTTCCGCTCCACCGCCCGCCAGCAGGCAGGGGAGAGCGACGAGCGACACCGAGCAGGCCGGCCGCTCTCACCGATCGACGGCATCCCGTTCGCGGTAAAGGACATCATCGGCATGCAGGGACGGAAGATGTCGGCCGGGTCTCGTTCCGTCGACATCGTCCCGGCATCCGATGCGTCGATCATTTCCCGGCTGCGCTCCGCCGGCGGCATCATCCTGGGCACGACCCGGATGCACGAGTTGGCTTACGGCCCGTCGGGGCTGAATGACTTCGACGGCGGTGCCCGCAACCCGCGCTTCCCCGGAATCATCCCGGGCGGCTCCAGCAGCGGATCGGCAGCGGCCGTCGCGGCGGGCCTGTCACCGATCGCCCTCGGCTCCGACACCGGAGGATCGATCCGGGCCCCCGCGACGCTCTGCGGGATCGTCGGATTCAAGCCAAGTTACGACCTCCTCCCGATCACCGGTGTTCATCCCACGGCCCCCACACTCGACCACCTCGGGTTCCTGACCTCCTCGGTGGAAGATGTCCGCATAGCGATGAACGTGTTCGCCGGCATCCCCCTCGCGGAGGAAGGACCGCACGCGGGGCGGCGGCTCGCCGTGTTCGACGATCCGGACCTGACCGTCGATCCGGCCATCGCGACGGCCCTCAGCAACGCCGTCGACGCACTGTCGGACCGCGGATGGCACGTCGAATCCGTTACGGCGCCGAGCGGTTTCGACGTGATGGATGTGTCCACCACGATCATGGCCTACGAGGCGTACCGCGTGAACCGGGAGCGGTTGGAGACGGTACCCGAGCTCCTCGGAGCCGACGTGCGCGAACGCCTCGAAGACGGGGCACGCATCACGCGTGACCAGTACGAACACGCGCTGGGCGAGGTGGACCGGGTGCGCACGGAGATGTCCGCGCTCGCCGCCCCCTTCGACGCACTGGTGAACGCGACCATCCCGATCACCGGACCAAGCATCGAAGCCGGGGCCCGCCCCGACGTCAGGCGCATGCTGATGCGCAACACACGACTCCAGAACCTGCTCGGAGTGCCGGCGATCTCGTTGCCCGGCGACCCGAGCGGTCCCGCGCCCTGGGGCATTCAGCTGTTCTCGCGGCGCGGGCGCGACGCGGCGCTCCTTGCATCCGCCGCCGCCGTCGCAAGCGACCTCGCAGGCTGATTTCCGACGGACGATCCGCGGAACCGGAGGTCGCCGCCGCTTCGCGACGTACTATGTGCAAGATAGTATACTTCTGGTGTGGTCCCTGCACTGCTGCGGCCAACCCGCGAGCCGGGCAGGGCCACGCCACGAGCCGTCGACGCAGGCGGGATGGAGAATCTTCGTTGCCGAAACTGCCCTTGGCCGACCGAATGCATGACGTATTGCTCACGCAGCTGATGGACGGGTCACGCAAGCCGGGCGAACCCCTCAACATCGGGGCGCTCAGCCGTGAGCTCGAGGTCAGCCAGACACCTCTGCGCGAAGCACTCGCCCGCCTGGAGCACTCCGGGCTCGTACAGCGCGAGGCGCTCCGCGGCTATTTCGTGGCTCCTGCCTTCACAAAACGCGAAATGACGAAACTCGCCGCGGCCCGCGAGCTGATCGAGCCGGCGATCGCCGCCGAAAGCGCGCTGCGCCGCACGCCGGAGTTCCTGGACGAACTCGCGATCACTATCGAAGAGCTCGCCGAATCCGGCACGCAAGCCGACGCCGACGCCGACGCATTCCGCCTCTACTGGACCTCTGACGCCCGCTTCCACAACCTCATCGCGGCACAGGCCGACAACATGTTCCTCGAGAGCGCCTTCCACGCGCTCAGCGGACACGTGCAGCGATTCCGGTTGTTCATGAAGGCGGGGCACGCACACGCCGGCCAGGCCGCGGTCGAGCATCAGCGCATCCTGGACGCCCTCGCCTCGGGTGATCCGACCGCAGCCGCGCAGGAGATGCTTTCCCACGTCAAAGCTGCCTCCGAGCGCGCCCTGTTGGAGCACCACTGAACAGGGTCGCCACCGACTGGCCGGCAGTCCGCATGACACCGGCCAGTCGATCGAGACGGTCCGGCGACGGGCGCACCAACATACTCGAGTCCTGAAGAGGACCAGCTCGCCCGATCGGATGGCGGCACACCCATCCTCTGCAAGCGCCGCGTGGGTGGGGCCGCCGGCTGCGGTCCCACCCACGAGGTGCGGTCCCGGGTGACCTCCCGGGGTGTGCCGTCAGCGCAGGCCGAAGGCCCGGGTGATCGTCTGCGAGACGGTGTTGCCCGCGCTGTCCCGGGCCCCGACCCGGAGGGTGGCGAAGCCGGCCGACCGCGGCGCGCGCAGGCTCGTCCGCCATCCGTCACCGGACCGGCTCAGGTCGGTCCGCTGCCAGGTCGCACCGTCGTCGTACGAGATCTCGACGGACGGCTTGGCAAGGGCGGCGGCGGTGCCCGGCAGGTGCGAGGCGGTCACCGTCAGGCCGGCGTGCCGGTCGGCCCGGCCGGACTTGTCGGTGTTCACGGCGTAGTCGAGCTGGATCAGCGGCAGTGAGACCGTCGACTCGCTGCTGGTGACCGCGGAGGTGAAGTCCCACTCGGTCAGCGTGTGCCTCGAGTACGGGTTGGCCCAGGTGCCACGGTCGTTGTCGACGACCAGCCGGTAGGGCAGGCGCTCCGCGCCGAGACCGGGAACCCGCAGATACTCGTAGGTACCCCAGTTGAGCTGCTGGTCGCCCTGGTACAGCGCCATCCAGTTCTTGACGTCGGCGTTCGCACCGGCCTCGCCGATGTGCCCCCCCGAGTCGCCCCAGCCCGGCGCGGTGATGTACATCGCGTCGAGGTAGCGCACCGGCTGGTAGTCGATCGGACCCATGCGGGGCCGCTGGATCGGGCCGAACCAGCTGACCTTGCCGGTCTTGCGCGCCGAGTAATGCAGCAGCTCCATCGAGTGCTGCCCGGTCTCGCCCAGGATGGAGGCGTCGTCCAGCCACGTGGCGTCGGCGGTGACCCAGTCGGTGCGCTCGCCCTGAGCGGGCGCGGTGAGCATGTTGCCGGCAGCCCAGCCGTTCCAGACGTCCGAACGGAACTCCAGTGCCTTGCCCTGCCGGTAGTTCCGGAAGGAGACGTTCACCCGGGCGAGATCCTTGGGCTCCTCGCGCCACGTCGGATCGGCGGGGGCGGCGCCCGTCCAGTGGTGCACCACGTCGTAGACATAGTCGGTCGTTGGGTGCGACGTGACCTTCAGCGAAACCGGCCCGTGCCGGAGCGAACCGATCAGCTCGGCGCCCTGGTCCGCGTTGAGCGTCGCCACCGTCAGCGGGGCCGGGCTCTCCGGGCTCCAGGGGCTCTCGTCCCAGGGCTGCAGACGGCCGACGCCGTCATGGGCGACCAGCAGGAGCCGGGCACCGGCCGCCGCGGCGGCCTCCGCCTGCGCCTCGATCCCTTCCGTGCCGAGGCCTCGCACCACCACGGCCTTACCACGCACGTTGAGGCGTGCGAGCTCCTCGGCCGTGCCGTTGCCGGCGAAGACCGCCGTCAGGTTCCGGCTGCCGGCAGGCAGCGGCGTGGCCGCGCGCTTGACCAATGGGTCATTGAAGGTCGTCGACTTCGTGCTCACCGTCAGCGCGGGCTGCTCTAGGCGGAAGCGGGCGCCGACCTCGAACTTGCCGTCGGTGACCTTCTTACCGGTCGGCAGTACCCAGATGCTGTCGTACGACGGGTCGGGCAGCTCCACTGTCTGCACCAGGCTGTCGGTGAAGGTCCGGTTGACGTCCAGGCGCGGCGCGACGGCGGTGGTCTGCTGCGGTACGCGCGCCAGGATCTGGCGTGCCTTACGGCCGTCCAGGGTGACGGTGCGGTCCTCGTCCAGTTGCACGTCGTTGAAGGCGAGCAGTTCCATGCCGAGCGAGTGCGCCCCTTCGGCACCCTGCACGTCACCGATGAACCAGCCGCTGTAGTTGCCGGCGGGCAGCCGTGTCGTGCCGGTGCCGGACGCGTCGAGGTCCATCGACGCGAAGAGGTGCTCGGCGGTGAGGACGACCCGGCCGGCCAGCGGCTTGCCCGAACGGTCCTTCGCGACGACGGTCAGATCCTGCCGCTGTCCCTGTCGGGTCGCGCCGATCAGGGTCCGGGCACGGACGGCTCCGGTGCCGTCCGTGCCGGTGATCACGGCGCTGACCGACTCGTCGCCCGCCAGCTTGTCCGGAGCCGCAGTCAGCGTGACCTTGGCGGTGCCGTGCGCGGGCACGGTCACGTGGTCCTCGGAGAGGCTGAACATCCCGGCCGGGACGGTGCCGTTGACCGCCAGGTCGAGGCTCACCGGGGCGTCGCCGACGTTGGTGTACGTCACCGTCTGGGCATCGGTCTCCCCGGGCTTCAGGGGCCACTGGTGGAAACCGGAGTAGGCGGTCGCGGTGGCGAAGACCGTGGTGTGCACGGCCGCCAGTGCGTCGAGCCGACCGGCGCCCGCCTGGTACGGGGTGTACGCCGGGGTGGCCTTGACGCTGCTGACCAGCGCCTCCTTGAGCTGGGTGCCCGTCCAGTCGGGGTGTTCGGAGGCGAGGAGCGCGACAGCGCCGGCAACGTGCGGCGTGGCCATCGACGTGCCGCTCATCGTGGTGTAGTAGCCGGAACCGCGTGTGTAGTGCGAGCGCGCCGCGACGATGCCGACGCCGGGCGCGGTGATCTCGGGCTTCAGCCCGCCGTCGCCACCACGCGGGCCCTGGCTGGAGAAGTCGGCGAGTGTGTCGGTGGAGTCCACGGCACCGACGGTCAGCGCGGAGTCCGCGGCGCCGGGGCTGCTGATGGAATGCGGACCGCTGTTGCCGGCCGCGACGACGAACAACGCGCCTGTTTCGTGGCTGAGTTCGTCGGCGGCCTGGCTCATCGGGTCGGTTTTGTCACCGTCGCCGCCCAGGCTCATACTGATGATCCTGGCCTTCTGGTCGCGGGCGGCCCACTCCATGCCCGCGATGATCCAGGATTCCTGGCCTCTGCCCTCGGCGTTGAGCACCTTGCCGACGGCCAGCCGGGCGCCGGAGGCGACACCTCGCTCCGTGCCCCCGGAGGCGCTGCCTGTTCCGGCGATGGTCGAGGCGACGTGCGTGCCATGGCCGTTGTAGTCGGTGATGTCGTTCTCGTCGGGGACGAAGCTGGCGCCGTCGGAGACCTGTCCGACCAGGTCCGGGTGTTCGGTGTCCGCGCCGGTGTCAAGCATCGCGACCTTCACGCCCTGGCCGGTGTCACCCTCCGCCCATATCTTCGGCGCGCCGATCTGAGCAGTGGAGTCGGCCAGGTCGGCCGACACCCTGCCGTCCAGCCACACGTGGGCGACGCCGCCCGCGAGGGACGACTGGGAGGACCGGGCCGCCGCGCCGGCACCCCCGGTGAGCGAGGACCAGAACTCCGGTGCCTGCGTGTGGTTCTGTGCGAGGGCCGCGCCCTGGATGCTGTCCAGGCGGCGGACATCGGCCGAGCCGGTGATCTTCGTCCGGGTGCGGGCCTTGGCTGCGGCTCCGGTGTAGCGCACGATCAGCGGGAGCCGGGAGCTGTGCGCGTCGTCGTAGCCCTCGGCGATCAGCCGCGTCACGTTGAAGAGCTGCTTGTCGAGTGTGCCGGCGCTCACGTACGGCAGGGCGGCGTCGGGATACACATAGGTGGCGCCGTCCACGACAGCGCGGTGGAAGCCGGTGGCAGCTCCGCTCGCGGGCTGGAAGGAGCGCACGATGGAGCCGTCGGCGGCGGTCCCGATGGTGACCTTGTCACCCGTGATCAGGGTGACGGTGTGCGTGCCGACACCGTCGGGGGTCTGGTGTTCGGCGTCGTGGGGCGACACCTCACCGGCGGAGTACGCGGGCACAGCGGCAGCGGCCGGTACGACGCCGAGTACGAGAGCGGCCGCCGCGGCAAGGGCGATTGGCCCGGACCGGGGTGTCGGCCCGGATCTGGGGATGGGAACCTTGGGCAAGAAGGACTCCTGAGGCGCGGTGAAGAGGGAAAGATCGTTCGATCTTCCGGCCTCCCCCACCGCCGTTCAAGCGGTCGCACTGTCGCTCTTGCGTCATGGCGCAGGTGCGCCGCGAGCAGACGGGTTGGTCGGCCATCACCCGTCCCGGGACCTCTGTGTGTTCGTTGAATTGACGGGGCGGTCGAGGCGGGTGGAAGGTGCCGTCGCGGAGCATGACGAAGAGAACGTCTGCCCGGCGGCGGGCGAGGCGGAGGATGGCCTGGGTGTGGTGCTCGCCCTGCTTGATCTTCTTGTCGTAGTAGCGCGCGAGGCCACGACCAGGACGGTGGCGCTACGGAGGGGCTCGCCTTTGAGAACCGCGTCGAACGACTCGGTGAACGCGTTGTCCGCGCTCGTGCCGACCGCGCCAAGGACTGCCGCACCCCAACTTGCCGCGACAGCGGCGAATCACGAGAGGACGTCTGACGCAGGTTCGGTTGACGGGTGCGATCACGCGGCCTGGAGGGCCTGTCGTCCGGGTTTGAAGTGACGGCCTCGATGAAGGTCGTGTTGCGTGTGGATACCCGCGACCATGGGCTTCAGGCCCTCGCTGTCGTGGAGACCGGGGGCGGGCCGTTCTCGTCCGACAGGATGTGCGTCTTGGAACCCGGCTCTTGCTGCGGACCCGCGGCCTCGGTACTTCTCTCCGGTGCGGTACTACGCCCTGTTAAGAGAAACATTGACGGCTGATACGCGAAGAAAATCGAGCTGTTCCGCCGCCTTCGTTGCCGCTGCTGCGGTATAGATGACGATTTTGAGGTCAGATCCGGGGAGCGTGAGGACATCGCAGTCGAGAGTGATGTCCCCGACGAGGGGATGGCTGACGGTTTTACGATCGTGCAGGTGGTGCCCGACAAAACCTTCGGCCCACAACTGAGCGAAACGTCGGCTGCGCGTCCGGCATTCATCAATCATCTGATTCAGGCCCGGGTCATCGGAGAAATTTCCCTGTGCGGTGCGCAAGTCTGCGACAAGGGCGGTTTCAATGGCCTCCTGGCCGCGCTCCGAACGTATAGGCCAACGCTTGTGTTCAGGATCGGGCAGGAACGTTTCCAGAACGAAATTGCGTCGGCTTCTTGGAATGAGCGCGGGATCGCCGACGAGCGAGACCCAGAGCGACGTCCAGGTGATGAGAGTCCAGTCCGCGGCGAAAACCGCGACAGGTTGCTCTCTCAGGCCGGCGATCAGGCGTTGCACGCTGGGAGGGATGTGTGTCGAGATCCGAGCTGAGGACGGCGACGGCAGATGTGCGAGCCGGTAGAGGTGATCACGTTCGGCTTCGTCCAGTTGAAGGGCGCGGGCCAAAGCGTCCACGATTTGGCCCGACGGTCGAGTTGCCCGGCCCTGCTCGAGTCGCATCAGGTAATCCACGGAGATTCCTGCAAGCGCAGCCAGCTCCTCGCGTCGCAGTCCCAAGACGCGGCGCTTACCAACCTGCGGAAGTCCTGCGTCTGATGGCGAAAGCCGGCTGCGCCATCGTCGGATGGCGGCGCCCAATCGATTTCCCTCATCGCTCACGTACCCCAGTATGAGCGCACTGCGCTTGAAGAGGGTGGTACGGCGAGTCCTATGGACACACAGGGCTTTGGTCAACGTCGGCCCTCAAGCCAAGATGAGAGCACCTAGGGCGAGCAGATGCCCGGCAGGACGAACGCCGGGGCCGCTGCCCTTTGAACCCCTACCGAGAGGAAGAAACTGATGCCCGCCAACGTTTCCGGCCTTCTGGACGGCAAGTCCACTCTCATCATCGGCGCCAGCCAGGGAATCGGCGCGGCCGCCGCCCGCCATTTCGCTACTCAGGGCGCCCGCCTCGTCATCGGTGCGCGAAGCCTCGAGACGCTTGAGAAACTGCGCGACGAACTGCGCGCCCAAGGCTCTGAGGTGGAAGCCGTTCGTGTGGACGTCACCGACCGCGCCAGCATCGACGCCGCTGTTCAAAGGGCCGTCGATGCCTACGGTCGTCTGGACGCGGCGTTCAACAACGCCGGGATCGACGCCGTGGCACCGTTCCACGAGCACACCGAAGAAATGTATGACCGTGTGATGGACATCGACCTCAAAGGCGTCTTCATGTCGATGCAAGCCGAGATCAAAGCGATGCTCGTCGCCGAGGGTGGCGCGATCGTCAACACCAGCAGCGTCGGCGGTTTGATCGGCAATTACGGTCTGGCCCCCTACATCGCCGCGAAGCATGGTGTGATCGGCCTGACCAAATCCGCTGCTTTTGAATACGGTCAGCGGAACCTGCGTGTCAACGTCGTGGCTCCTGGGTCCACCGCCACCGAGATGTTCTTGGGCGGCATGGAACACGCCCCTGCCGAGATCGTCGCGCGGTTCAACACCTTCAGCCCGATGCACCGGCTGGGCGAGCCGGTGGAGGTCGCCGCAGCGGCTGCCTGGCTCCTATCGGACCAGGCGAGTTTCGTCACCGGTGCCACCGTTCCCGTCGACGGTGGCTTCACCGCGGCCTGACTCACAACACGGCACCGGTTGGGCAGGGCGACGGGCAGCGCTTGGGACCAGCGGCGACGAACTCGCCATCGGGATTACGGCGCAGGCTGTATTGCCAGTCTGCGTACCCAAGCGAGAATCCGGTTGCCTGAACTGCCAGTCCGTCCACAGACTCGCGATCATGCTGTCTGACGCGCGTGCCCGAACCCTCGAACGCTTCCGGTGGATCGGCGGGCACGCCGACGTCTGGCAGATCTTCCGCGCCCCTGAGGCTCTAGCCTCGGTGGTCCGCGGTCTGGCGGAGCCGTCCGGGGCGACGGCGTCACGGCCGTCTGCGGCATCGAGTCGCGGGGATTCCTGCTCGGCGCGGCGGTGGCCGTCGAGCTCGGTGTTGGCATTGTCGCAGTACGCAAGGGGGAGGGGATCTTCCCGGGGAAGAAGGTCACCCGGCGCAGCGACCCCGACTACCGGGGCACTCGTCAGGAACTGCGTCTGCAGCGGGCGGCAGTGGGTCCCGGGGACCGGGTGCTACTGGTCGACGACTGGATTGAAACGGGCAGCCAGGCGTCGGCCGTGCGGTCGATGGTCGAGGAGTGTGGCGGTCAGTGGGCCGGCTGCTCCGTCGTGGTCGATCAGATGGCCCCGGCCGGGCGGGCGGATCTGGGTGTCCGGAGCATCATCACCGCTGCCGAACTTCCGACTTGGGATGAGCCGTCCTGACTGGGCCGACTGTCCGCGCGGCGCATCCACTTCCACAACGTCATCGGATGGACGCCGAAGTCGGTGGCCACCTGCTCGACCGGCACGCCCGGGCGCGGTTCCTCGCGACCCGCACGACGTCCTCGCGGAACTCTTCCGGATAAGGCTTGGGCACAGCGACATCCTTGCCACCCGCCCCACAGGGCAAGCCAGTTCAAGATGTCACCCGATCGTGCGGCAGACCAAAACGGCCCTGCCCAAGCCCCAGACCCTGGCCGAACAGCCAGAAGCACCCCCAGACCCATAGCGCGACAGCATTGCGCGGCTCCTTGATCGGCAGGCAGCGGACCGCGGCGCGCAGCACTCGTATCCGCTCCTGAAGCAGCCCCGCGGGTGCGAAGGTTCGCCATGAATGATCACAGTTGATGGGTCGCAGCGGTGCTGTCGAGGAATGCCCAGGCAGGGCAGCCGCCCGACGCGGTGCCCGCGCCCGCCGCAGTCCGCGAAAGTGGTCGGGCCGCGGCCGCACCTATCCGGTATTCGCCGGCAACAGGACTACGCGCCCCAGCCGGCCTGGGTACCGCCGATACGGTCGGCGACAATCCGCTCGGAGTACCCGGACTCCGCGTACGCCCGCATCGGGTCCTCAGGCAGCCCGCGGGCAGCACGCCATGCCGCCAACGCCGGACGCACATCCGTCTGGAACGCGTCCATCAGCACGCCGTTGGCCGCGAGCACGTCTCCGGCGCGTTGCGCCGCAGCAAGGGCATCACCGTCGATGAGCAGCGCGCGGGCCGTCATCTCCTGCACGTTGAGCACACTTCGGATCTGTCCCGGGATCTTGTCCTCGATGTTATGGCACTGGTCGAGCATGAACGCGACGTCCGGGCTGCCGAATCCACCGCCGCGGATCACCTCGGCGAGGATGCGGAACAGCTGGAAAGGGTCGGCTGCGCCGACGATGAGGTCGTCGTCGGCATAGAAGCGGCTGTTGAAATCGAACGAGCCAAGCCTCCCCAGCCGCAGCAACTGCATCACGATGAACTCGATGTTCGTGCCGGGAGCATGGTGTCCGGTGTCCAGGCAGACCATCGCCTTCGAACCGAGCGCGCTCACCTGCGCGAAACTGGTGCCCCAGTCGGGCACGTCGGTGTGGTAGAACGCCGGCTCGAAGAACTTGTACTCAAGCACGAGCCGCTGGTCGTCGCCGAGACGCGCGTAGATCTGCTGCAAGGAGTCGCTGAGGCGGTCCTGCCGGGCCCGCATGTCGTCCTGGCCCGGGTAATTGGTGCCGTCGGCGAGCCAGATCTTCAGATCGCGCGACCCGGTCTGGTGCATCACGTCGATGCACTCGAAGTGGTGGTCGATGGCCTTCTGACGAATTCGATCGTCGCAGTGAGTGACACTGCCGAGCTTGTAGTCCTCGTCCTGGAAGGTGTTGGAGTTGATCGTGCCGAGCTTCACGCCTTCGCTCTCGGCGTGCGCCGCGAGCGCGGTGTAGTCGTCAACCGTGTCCCACGGGATGTGCAGCGCAACGGTCGGGGCGAGGCCGGTATGACGGTGCACCTGCGCGGCATCACTGACCTTTTCGAAGGGGTCGCGCGGCACTCCCTTCTGGGCAAATACGCGAAAGCGGGTACCGGAGTTGCCGAACGCCCAGGAGGGCAGCTCGATGGCGAGCGCCGAGAGTCGGTCGGCGATCGGATCGAGAACATTCATGCATTTCTCCAATGAATCGTTTCATTTGTGTTGCTGCATCGATGGGTCCGACATGGCGAAGGTGTGGTGGCTCACGCGATTCGAGTGCCGCGAACGGGCAACATCGCACACGGCCGTCACTTGGGTGAACAGATACTCGCGGTGCTGGCGCCCCGGACAACCGAAGTCATATCACCAGCGGAGCTGCACTCACTCAGCACGCGGCACCGACCACGACGACTCGAGTCGATGCCAGAGGAGTTCGGTGGTCTCCAGAGTCCGCGCAGCGCTCTCCAGGCCGGACCGGTTGTCGGCGAGTCCTGACACGACGTCGTGGAAGTGCTGCAGGGCGGGGACGAAACCCATCACGGTCCAGGCGGAGTTCGCCGGCGCCGGCAAGGTGTAGTTGGGACGCCAGACCCGCGCCGGACCGTCGGCGGGACGATACGTGCAGGTATCGACGTTGTCGACCACCACGGAGTCACCTCGCCCGTAGACCTCGACGAACTCACCCCGATGGGCAAAGGAGGCGGTCGTGCAGAAGTCGAACGAGCATGTCGCACCCGTTTCCGTGCGGGCGACGAGACTCACGCTGAGGCCGACGGTGGGCACGACATTCAGGACTGCGGAGATCTCATCGATCTCCCCCAGGAGGTACCGCGCCAGATCGATCATGTGCACCGGGTTGTCGATCAGGTAATGGCGAAGATCGGCGAGGTACTCGTCGATGCGGCCCATAGCGAACGTGAAATGCGCCAGGGAGGGGGAGCCGAAGTCCGCGGAGTCGATCATCTCCCGAGCTCGTTGATACGCCGGCGCGAACCGCTTCATGTACCCGACAACGACCTCGGTGCGCGCCTCGGCGGCAAGGGCCGCCAACTCCCGGATCTCGGACGCGGACTGCCCGCCCGGTTTCTCACAGAAGACCGGGATCCCAGCTTCGATGCATTGGGTGAGAATCGGCCGGTAGGCGGCCGGAGGGACGGCGACCACCACCCCGTCGAGACCACCGGCCGCGAGCATGTCCGTGACCGACGTGAAGTGAGCTTCGGCGCCCCAGCGTCCGGCAGTGGATGCCGCACGCTCCGGCGTCCGGGCGCAGACCGCAGCGAGATCGAGACCGGCCTCAAGGATCGATGGATACAGGGCGTTGTTCGCGTGCCGGCCCGCGCCCACCACGCCGACCCTCACGACGCACTCGTCCGATCCCCGCCCAGGAGCTGATCGATGCGGCTCGCGGTGTCGCTGAAGACATGCTCGAGGGCTTCCGGCTGCCTGTATGCCTCCACGATGGCCGACGACCACATGCTCGCGACATCGAGGTATTCCGGCATGGGTGTCGGCAGTATCCGGGCGGTCGTGTGCAGGATCTCCAGGCTGTTGTCATCGAAGCCGTTCCACTTCGAGGCCGCGGCACGGTACGCATCGTCATCCCATGTGCTCTGTCGCGTCGGGTTCATGTTGCCCTCCAGCGCCGCCCGCGCGAGGAAGGCCGGAGAACTGGCCCACTCGATGAACCTCCATGCGCCGGCCTTGTCGTGCGAGGCACTGTTCATCACGAGCGACCACGTCCACATGTTCGCCTCGCGTCCGCCACCGGGCCCCAGCGGCGGCCTGGTGTACGCGACCCTCCCGCGAACGGCCGATTCGGGTCCCTCGAAGAAGGCGACGTAGTGGTCGGAGTCGACGATCATGCCGTACTGCCCTGCCGCGAAGTCGCGGGCTACGTCGAGCCAATGCCCGTCGGGGAACCGCGTCGGCCCCGACACATGTGCCGCCTCCAGGAAGTCGCGGGTCGCCGCGAGCATCGCCGGACTGGCAAGTGCGCTGCGGCCCATGTCGTCGAAATCGGTCGCCCCGTAGGACCAGACCTGGGTCGCGTAGCCGGTGTACATCGTGTGCCAGGTGCCGGTGCCGCGCTGGGCGAATCCGCGGACGCCGGGCACGTTTTCCGCTATTCGCGCTGCCGCGGCGAAGTACTCCTCCCACGTCGACGGCGGCTCGCTGAGGCCGGCCTTCTCCAGCACGTCCGGCAGATACGCCAGGTTGTACGTCTCCCAGTTGACCGGGATCTCCAGCAGAGGACCGGTACCGAGGGAGTCCCCCCGCCGTCCGGTCCAGCGGTTGGCGTTCAGCAGGGCGGGCAGGAAGTCGTCCGGCCGGTAGTCGTCGCTGCACGTGTCGAGGAACGCATCGAGTGGTTCGACGATGCCCTCGCCGGCGAGCTTCCACATCGAGACGGGTCCCGACACGAACACATCCGGCGCGGACTCTCCGCGAAGCCGGCTGCGCAGCGCGTCGAGGCTGTTCGTCACGTATTCCGTCTCGGGGATGATCTCGAGCTCGACGGTTTCGCCCGTGAGTTCCTGATACTCGTCGACGTGCCTCATGAGGCTCGCGACGTACGCGTCGTTGTCGGGGCCGATGAAACGGACCATTTTGTGCTGTCTCCTTGGGAATGCCTCGGCCTGCGTACCGAAGAGCGGCCGACCGGGCCGGGGAAAGAGGGAAGAGTTTCCGGGTACGTGACGGTCGTCAGACCGAGAACCGTCGGCGCGCACGTTCGTGGAGGACGGCGACGACCTCATAGAGCACGATCACGGTCACGGTCACGACGACCACGTCCGCCCAGAGCCGCGTGTAGTCGAAGGTCGTCGCGGCTGTCGTCATAGCCTCCGAGATACCGTCCCCGGTGACGAGCCACTCGGCGACGACCGCGCCGAAAAGCGCCAGCGGGATGCTGATCCGGGCAGCGTTCAGGATTCCTGGAACCGATCCGGGCACCCTGACGAACCGAAGGGTCGCCCAGCGGCCACCGCCGTAAACGCTGACGACATCGAGGGTGGATCGCGACCGTTCCTCCAGCGCCGTGACGATAACGATCATCGCCGGGAAGAAGACCACCAGGAGCCCCGTGACGATGATGAACGCCGTTCCCCGGCCGCAGATGGCGACCAGCAGCGGGATGAAGGCGATCTGCGGAACGCACTGCGAGGCCAGGAGCAGTGGAAGACCCAGACGCAGCAGGACGGGAAAACTCACGAGAATACATCCGGCGATGAACGCCGCAGCCATGCCGACGCCGAAGATCATGCCGCTGTCACGCATGGTGATCAGCCAGTCCGTGGCCAACGCACTGCGGTGGTCGGTGGCAGCCGGATTACCGAACAGGTAGTCCAGTACATCGAGGGGGGATTTGAACACGAGGGGACTCACGCCCCCGAATTGGATGATCGCGACCCAGATCACGATGATCGCGACGGCAGGCGTGAGGAACTCGGCCACACGCCCCAGCGCGCCGGCGCCGGGCACCGCCCCGAACGAGGTCTGGGACTCGACCGGATCCACGTGCAACCAGCGGCCTATCGCCGTGACCGCCCCGTAGAGGAGGCCGCCGATCACAGTGGCGACGATGGCGACGCCCCAGGTCTCTGTGGTCTGCAGCTTCTGCTGGCTGACCACGAGCACCACGCCCAGTCCGCTGTCGGCACCGCTGAACTCGGCCACCAGCGCTCCCAGGAACGCTCCCGGACCGGCGATGCGCATACCGGCCACGATGTTGGGAAGCGCTGACCGGAGTCCGACCTTGCGGAGGATCTGCAACCGCCCGCCGCCCGCGCAATGGACGATGGCGGCGATGTCCGCCGGCGTGGCACGAAGACCCGCGATCACCCCGATGAGCATCGGAAAGAAGGAGAAAAGGACCGCCATCGTGATCCTCGTGGGCTGGCCAGTGCCCCCGAGGCTCGAGATCAACGGGAGCAGCGCCGGCAGCGGCAGGCAGTAGATCGCCAGAGCGACACGCGAGACGGAGCGCTCAAGCAGCCCGGTCAGCGATCCGACCGCACCGAACACGAGGCTGATGGCAGCAGCGATGGCGAAGCCCTCAAGCGCCGTGACCAGGGTGGGAGCGGCATTGGAGAGATAGAAGGAGAGATTCCCGGTCAGGCTCTCGGCCACGCTCAGCGGCGTGGGCACCGAGCCAGAAGGAAGGAGACCGGAGAGCGCGACCAGCCACCAGAGCCCGACGGCGAACGCGAATCCCCCGAGTGTCCAGACCACACCCGGGACCTGGCGCTCTGCGCGCCCGGACCTGTTGGCGATACGCCGCCCCGATGGCGGATGCGAAGGAACAATCGGGGGCCCCTGAGTCATCTTTGTCGCAGTCATCTCAGGCGCTCCGCTCGACGGCCGGCTCGCCCGCGTCATCCTCGAAGAGCAGCTCACTCAGCTCATCGACGAGACGCTGGAACTCTGGGCTCCGCATCATCTCCGGCACACGGGGCCGCGGCAGGTCGATCTCGACCGTACGGAGGATGCGGCCGGGTCGCGGCGTCATCACCACGACCAGGTCCGAGAGGAAGATCGCTTCGGAGATCCCGTGTGTGACGAGCAGTGTGGTGGCAGGCCTCTGCGTCCAGATGCGCTGAAGTTCGAGGTTCATCCGCTGCCGGGTCATGTCATCGAGTGCGCCGAACGGTTCGTCGAGCAGCAAGACGTCCGGCTCGAAGGCGAGAGCTCTCGCGATCGAAACCCGCTGCCGCATACCACCGGACAACTGGTTCGGCCGCGCTTCCTCGAAGCCCCGCAGACCCACCAGCTCGACGACCTCCTGAATGGTCGCTTGATCGGGGCGTCTGCCCGCCACTTCGAGCGGAAGCCGGATGTTGTCCGTGACGGTGCGCCACGGCAGCAGCGCGGAGTCCTGGAACGCGACTCCCAGGCGACCGCTCTTGCGGGCGACCGACGGGCTCTGGCCATTGACCGACACGCTGCCGACGGTCGGGCGATCCAGGTCGGCGAGTAGGCGCAACACCGTCGACTTCCCGCACCCGGATCGACCGATCAGGCTCACGAATTGGTTTCGGTCCACCCTGAGACTCACGCCGCCGAGGGCGTCAACACGCTGCCGCCTCGCCACGAAGGTCTTCGTGACTTCGTGCAGCTCGATTCCAGCGGGCGTCTCCGTAGTTGCTTGATCTGTTTGCGCAGGCATCCGGGCTCCCTCGCTCTCAATGGTGGAAGTTGTTGACGATGAGGACTTCGGCGGGCTGCTCGCTCCCGAGACCCCATCGATGGGGGATGTCGCCGTCATGGTTCAACGCATCGCCGGGGCCGAGATCGACAGGGCGGCCTCGCAGGAATTCGACGCGCAGATGCCCGCTGATCACGTAGACGAAGTCCTCGCCCTCGTGCTTGAACCAATCCTGCGGCGGGTTCGCCTGTTCGATGAGATATCGGTGCGCCTTCAGTGACCGCCCGGGACCACCTCGTGTGAGGAGCTGCGGTCGCTGGGCATCGTCACGGTTGGCCGCTCGTATCTCCTGACCGGTTCCGGCACGGGTGATCAAGATCGATGCGGAGCTGACGGGGAGCAGCCCGTTCGGTGTGGTGCCCAATAACTCGGCGAGGCGGTACAGCCGAGGCAGGCTGATCGACGACTGGCCCTGCTCCAGCTGTGTGATGAACGACGCCGATACTCCCAGTTGGGCGGCGAGTTCCTTTCTCGACAGGCCCAGCTCTTGACGCCGATGACGCACCGCCGCTCCGACATCGCGCGCAAAGTCGTCGGTCTCGGCTGCCCCTCTGGTCCCGTCGAACTGCTCGGCGGTGTCCTTCTGGTAGGTCACGACAACCTCTTGAGCTCCGGGTGCTCCTGGTAGACCTCGGCCAGCAGGGACATGTCGAACAGCTTGTCCACCGTCGTGTGAACGCCGGTGAGCGCGAGCGTCTCCACTGTCTCCTTCTGCAAGGCATCAGAGACAGTCAGGATGCCGTTCTTCTCGGTGTCGGCGGTTCTCATGAGGACGATCTCCGCCTGATTGCAGGCCAGCTGGTTCTGGAGCGAGTACTTCAACGACTTGCCGTACTTGTTCACAGCCAGACTCGCTCCCTGCTTCGGATCGGCGATGTTCGCCCTCCAGCCCATGACGTCGGCGCGGAGCGCCGCCTTGAGCATGGTCCGGTTGTTGGAGATCTGATCCGTCGAAGCGACATAGGTCTGGGTGATGGTGGCGTACTTGAAGTCCGCGAACATCATTACGGCTGGGTCGTGTCCGGCCTGCTTGAGACTGATCGGAGAGTTCGTCGAGTAGTCCATGATCCCGTCGACCTGACCGGCGACCAAGGGAGCAGGGTCGTATTGGAACGGCACGATTTTCATATCCGAGGACTTGAGGCCGTTGACGGCAAGAAACGCATCCACCGCTGGCTTGTCAGCGTTGGAAACAGCGATCGTTTTCCCCTTCAAGTCCGCCGGCGTCGTGATGGGGCTGCTCTGCAGCGACACGATGCAGGACGGCGTCTTCTGGTACATCGCTCCGATGACCCGGAAGGATGCGCCGTTCTGGTTCGCTGCGACGATTTCCGTCGGCGAGGAGACACCGAACTGTGCGGTTCCGTTTGCCAGTTGGGTGAGTACAGAGACCGCCGACGGGCCGCCCGGTATAAACTTGACCGACGAGAAGCCGACTTTTTTGTAGTACCCGTTCGTGTCCGCCATGTACGGACCGGCCTGTGTCACGTCGTACACCCAGGAGAAGGCGTACTTGAGCTGGCCCAGGCCGCTGCCCGTACGAGCGCCCGATCCGGTGCCCGTCGATGCTCCACAACCGGCGAGCGCGAAACCCGCCGTGGTGGAGAGGCCGAGCCCCAGCAACCCTCGGCGTGACAGCGTGCTGCCGGAACGATTCAGCTGATCGGTCATTGTCTTGTCCTCACTCGTTGTCTGAGCCGTAGGCGATCGGACGCAGGCGCTCGAGCTCGGCACTGAACTCGGCGCGAAGCCGGTCGACGGTGGCGTCGTCCGCGAAGCAGGCGTCAAGACCGGCCAGCGCGTACTTCTCGGCATCCTCGATGGTCCATTCGAGATGGACGGTCGCATCGATGAAGCACTCATGCAGCTCCGGCCCGATGAGGGCCGGGTCGTCGGAGTTGAGGCACATGTTCAACCCTGCCGCGGCCATCGCCGCGACGTCGCGGCGCCGGCCCTCCACCTCGAGCTCGGGGTAGTCGACGAACCAGCACGCCGAATAGGGGATCTGCGACGCAACGGTTCGCGACAGCAGGTCGGGGTCGAGCAGCGCGGCGTATCCGTGGTCGATGCGGTCCACCCGGAGAAGGTCCAGGCACTCCACCATCTCTGTGGGGTCGCCGTGCTCACCCGCGTGCGCCGTCAGCTTGAGGCCCGCCTCGCGGGCCAGGTCGTAGGCGGCCACGAACTCGGACGGCCGCCCTGCCAGCTCGTTCGAGTCGAGGCCGATCGCCACCACCTCATCGAGGGGGTGCGCGAGCACCTCGCGAACGAGGTCGAGTGCCGCCGCACCACCCAGTTCGCGGTTGATGGCGACGATCACCCGCGACTCGACGCCCACCTCGGCCCGGGCCTCACGCGCACCGGCGAGAATCCCGTCCATCATCTCGGCATAGGTCAGCTCTGGATGGTTCTGGGGGTTGAAAGCGATCTCCCGGTAGCGGAGCCCTCCCTCGGCGCCGACGAGGAGGCTCTCCAAGGTGACCGCCCTGAAGTCGTCCCGCGTCTGCATCGAGTTCGACACCGCGACGTAGATCTCCAGCCCCTCGTCGAAGTTGCGGAAGAGGTACCGGTCACCCCCGTCGCGTGCCCCCGCGGGCAGGGTGACGCCGTGGCGCTCGGCCAGCCGCCGGGCCGTCTCCGGGGGCACGCACCCTTCGAGATGGCAGTGCACCTCCGCCTTCGGTAGCGCGCGGAGGTATTCGGGATTCAGACGCTGCCGTGTCGGTGATTCCGTGGGACTGGGCGTTGCGCTCATGTCGCTCTCCTCATCGGGTGGGGATGAAATTAAGGGACACTGAATCTCCTGTCAATGGAACGTTTCAAAAAGCTCCATACCTCCGGCCGCGCCGACGCCCGCCCGATCTACGACCTTCCCGCCTCCGGCGAGAGCACGTGCCGGCCGGCGGGCCACTCGGTCCGAGGTTCGCTGTCGGGGAGAGCCGGAGAACTCGTCGCGCTCGCGAGACCGGGACGAGACAGCATCCACTGCACCACCAACGTGGACGCCTCCCGGCTCAACTACCCCAGCAAGACCGAGGGACCGCAAAGCATGGTGTGCGCCAACTCCACAGGCGGGACCCGGACTTCGCGTCCCCGGCTCACCAGGCGAGCACGACGGTCACCCTGTCCGGTCGGCACAACTGATGCTGAAACGTTTTAGAGCGAGGGCAGCGCCGACCCTACCCAGGACACCAACGTTTGCCTTGATCGTCCGCAAGAAACGCAGGGCCTCCAGGCCACCGGGGCGTTTTCGCCGGGGTGGCCTGGAGGCCCGTGCTCATCACCGGCAAGACCCGGCTCCCAGGGCCCCGCCGCTTGCGATGCTGTTTGTTCTCCACGGCTGCCCGGCCCGTTCCTACCCGGCTCGGGGCAACCTTCGGCTCATCTCTCGGCTCGAGCGGGGGGCCGGCGCAGCAGGTGGAGGGCGGTCATTCCGACCGCCGTTGTCACGCACCCGCAAAAGTAGGACTTAACCGCGCCGGCCAGGGCAATTGTCGGCCAGGCAGGCCCTCACTGGCACCCGGTGCGGAACTGGTGACAGTGACAACGGCCGCTCGGCCCATCCCGCTCACAGTCCCTAACGGAACACGCGCCGATGGGTGGCTACAACCTCCCCCACGGCATCTACGAAGGAAGCGAGGTCGGCGTCGGTTACCGGGAGCGGAAGCGCCAGGTAGCCCCTCCGGGCGAGGTAGAAGCCGCGCAGCATGAGCTCCAGGTGCAGCAGGGTGCGCTTGTCGGGTGCTGGGTCGATGTGGCGACCGCTGACGATCGGGGAGCGCTGGAAGTGCAGTCCCAGGATGGAGCCGACACCGGTCGCCTGGATGGACACGTCGAAGTCGAAGAAGAGCGAGTTCAGCCGATCCCGGAGCCGGTCTCCGCGCGCGTTCAGCTCTCTGACGGCCTCGGGCGTGAAGACGTCGCGCAGTCCCGTCAGGCCGGCCGCCATCGTGACCGTGTTGTTGTTGAACGTCCCGGGGTGCGACAGGCTGCCGGGCGCGCTCGGGTCGAACCGCTCCATCAGGCGCCGGTTGCCGCCGAACGCGCCGAAGCTGAACCCCGCACCGAGGTATTTCCCGAACGTGGTCAGGTCGGGCACGATGCCGAACCTCTCCTGAAGTCCGCCCGGCGCCAGTCGGGAGGTCATGACTTCGTCGAGGATGAACACCACCTCGTAGCGCGTCGTCGCCGCGCGGATCGCGCTGACGAACTCGGCGGTCGCCGGCACCGCGCCACCGCCGCCGAGCATCGGCTCGAGGATCACGGCTGCCAGGTCGTCACGGTGCTCGCGGATCGCGGCCAGGGTCCCGGGCACGTCGTTGTACTCGCAGACGACGTAGGAGTACGGAGCATTGAGGGGGGCCTCCCCGCGAAAACTCAGCACGCCCCCGTGATAGCCGCTTTCGAAGACCAGCACCTTGCTGCGGCCTGTCACCGCGCGGGCGGTGCCGATCGCGAAGAGGTTCGCCTCGGTTCCCGAGTTCGTGAAACGCAGCAGTTCCACCGACGGAAACCGCTGGGTGATCTCCCTCGCCAGCTCCACCTCGTACTGATTGGGGCCCCCGTACGACAGCCCTTCGTCGAGGACCTTGCGTACGGCCGCCAGGACCGCGGGGTCGGAGTGGCCGTAGAGGCCGGCCGAGTACTCACCGAGCAGGTCGACGTAACGGTGCCCGTCGAGGTCGGTGAGGAACTGTCCCTCCCCCGCCACGAACGTGACCGGGAACGGCGAGTAATAGAGCGAAGTCCGTGTGTTGCCGCCGGGCATCACCGTCCCCGCCTGCCTGAACCTGCGCTCGCTTCGGGGATTGTTCGCGACGTACCGCTCCTCGGTCACGGCGAGCACTTCACGCAGCGCGGCCTCGACGTCGGTGGTGGTCATGGGCTCCTCCTGGTGACCGGGGACTAGGGCCTGTCTGACAATTCCCGTCGTCGCCCGGAGGGCGGCCTCGCGGCGTCAGGTGCGTGCTCTCGGCGTGCCGGGTGTAGGCCCTCGTACTGGACGTACTTGGGTCTGCGCCCGGTGCGGCGACTGGGGGTGCCCCCTCCGGGGGAGCGTGCATGGCGTCGTGAGGCAGACGGGAATTGTCAGACAGGCCCTAGGACAGGCGGATGTCGAGCCAGCCGTGCTCGTTGACGACCGCGGAATCTCCGGCACGCAGCAGCACCGTGGTGGTGGTCGACTCGAACAGGGCGGGACCGGTGACCCGCTCCCCCTGCGCCACGGTCTCCATCCGGTGCACCGGAACGTCGGTCCAGCCGTCCAGGTAGACCTTCCGCACGCCCGCTTGCACGCTGCGACCGCTGCCGGTCGACAGCGGCTCGGCGCGTAGCTCCGGCAGCTTTCCGACGATGGTGGTCCGCGCGTTCACGATGACCACCTCCTGGCCGGGCGCGTTGTAGGCGTACAGCTGCTGGTGGCGCTTGTGGAACCGCGCCACGACCTCGTCGATGAAGTCGTCGGCGTCGACGTCCACGTCGTTGATGGGGACGGTGATCTCGTAGATCTGCTCGCCGTAGCGCATGTCGAGAGCACGCTGGACCTCGATCCGGCCGTCGAACCCGTCAAGCCGGGCACGGCCCTCGCTTTCCATGTCGAGCAGCACCTTGCGCATCCCGTCGGCCGAGGTGGACGCGGCATCCCCGATGTGGGAGCGCACCATCTCGTAGCGCAGGTCGGTGGCGAGCATTCCCCACGCCGAGAGCACCGAGGCGACATTGGGGACGATCACTCGTTTGATGTCGAGCAGGCGCGCCACCTCGGTGACGTGCACGCCCGCTGCTCCCCCGAACGAGACCAGTGTGAAGCCGCGTGGGTCGACGCCACGACGGACGGACACGATCCTGATGCCCTCGGCCATGGTGGTGTTGACGACCTTGGAGATCCCGGCGGCGGCTTCGACGGTGGACACGCCCAGCGCGTATGCCACTTCCGCGACCGCGGCTTCGGCGGCGGCGGGGTCCAGGGGAAGGTCGCCGCCGGCGAAACTGGCCGGGTCGAGGAGTCCGAGAACGACGTTCGCGTCGGTGACGGTCGCCTCGGTTCCTCCGCGGCCGTAGCACGCCGGACCGGGCAGAGCGCCGGCGCTCTCCGGACCGACGTGCAGGATGCCGCTGTCGACCCGGGCGATGGAGCCGCCACCCGCGCCCAGGGTGTGGATGTCCAGGGTCGGCAGCGAGACCTTCGCGAGACCGACCTGCTTCTCCGCGCTCAGCGGCGCCTCGCCGTCCTGCAGCAGGGCGATGTCGGTGCTCGTGCCACCCATGTCGAAGGTGATCAGTTCCCCCGTCCCGACGAGCTTGGCGGCCTGCCGGGCGGCCGCGATGCCTCCGGCGGGCCCGGACAGGACGGCCCCCGCGGCGAGCCGGCTCGACTCCGGGATCGTGGCCACGCCGCCGTGCGAGTGCATGATCATGACTTCGCCGGCATAGCCCGCGTCGGCGAGGCGGCCGCTGAGCCGGGACAGGTAGTCGGCCAGGACCGGGCCGACATAGGCGTTGACCACCGTCGTCCAGACCCGCTCGTACTCCTTGATCTGCGGCAGGACCTCGCTGGAGAGGGAGATGTAGGTGTCCGGAAGCCGAGTGGCAAGCGCGGCGGCGGTCGCCTGCTCGTGCTCGGGGTTGCGGTAGGAGTGGAGGTAGCAGACGGCGATCGCTTCGGCTCCTGACGCGGCGGCCGCCTCGACGGCGGCCTCGAGCGAGGGTGCTGCGAGGGGAACCGCCGCCGTGCCGTCCGCCCGCATCCGCTCACGGACCCCGTACCGTCGGGCCCGTGGCACCAGCGGCTGCTGCGGCGCCATCCGCACGTTGTAGCGGTCCTCCTTCATTCCCTCGCGCATCTCGATCACATCGCGGTGACCCTCGGTCGTGAGCAGAGCGACCTTCGCGCCCTTGCCCTCCAACAGCGCGTTGGTGGCCACGGTGGTGCCGTGCACGATCCGCTCGGTCTCCCGCAGCATCTGCTCACGCGTGGTGCCCAGCGCGGCGGCGAGCTTGGTCAGCCCCTCCAGCAGCCCGTCGGAAGGGTCCCGCGGGGTGGAGGAGGATTTGGCGATCACCACCTTGCCGTCGCCGTCAACGGCGGCCAGGTCGGTGAAGGTGCCGCCGATGTCGATGCCGATCCGGTACATGTTCAGGTCCCTGTCGTGAGGAGGGCGCGGTCGGTGGTGTCGTCCGCCGAGACGAAGCCGTTCTCGATGTCTTGCCGCCGGGCTTCGGAAGAGCGCTCCGCCGGAGGTCCGTAGCCACCACCGCCGGCGGACTCGACGAGGAAGACCGATTGGGGCGGGACCTCGATGTCGACTTCCTTGGTCCGCAGCTCTCGCACGTGCTCACCCGCGAGGAGCCGGTACCGGTGCGGGACGCCGTCGCGTCCACCGCACGTCCCGTACGACGGGTGTCTGACCCCGTCACCCGCGGTGTTCGCCACCGCCGTCTCCTCGGTCTCCATGCGGAGCCGCAGCACCGAGCCGGCGCCTCCCCTGAACCGTCCGTCGCCGAAGGAGTCGGGCCGGAACTCGTGGTGCTCGAAGAAGAGGGGGAAGCGGACCTCTGCGACCTCGATCGAGCCGAACTTGGAGGAGCCCATCGCCTGGCCCTCCCCCGCCGTCTCCCAGCCGTCTCCCGCCGGGGATGCGCCTCCTCCCGGCCGCGCGTGGAAGAGGTGCCAGATGAACTGGCGGCCGGACCGTGGGTCGACGCCCTTGATGGCGATCCGGAACCGCCGGCCCCAGCCGGCGATCACACGGTCGGGACAGGCCCCCACCAGAGCCTTGATCACCGACTCGGCGATCTCCTGGGCGCAGTGGTTCGTGGCCAGCGTGACGGGCGCCGGGGGACGTGCCCACACCACCGTGCCCTCCTTGGCCGTCACCGTCAGCGGCCGGAACGTCCCCGAGTTCTTGGGGGTTCGCGGCTCGATGAGGAAGGACAGGGCCATGTGGACCGCGGACATCATGTTCGGGTACGACGAGTTGATGAAGCCGGTGACCTGGGGGTGGGAATCGCTCAGGTCGACATGGAGGGAGTCTCCCGAGACAGTGACCTTGGCCCGGATGTGGATGTCCTCGGCGCCGTGGCCGTCGTCGTCCAGCACGGCCTCACCGAAGTAGACACCGTCGGTCCAGGTCGAGATGCAGGCCCGGGTCTGGCGCTCGGCGCTGTCGAGGATGGCATCGATGGCCTCGGTGACCGTTTCGGTTCCGTACTCGTCCAGCAGCTGCAGAATGCGCCGCTCTCCCACCCAGGACGAGCCGATCATCGCGCGGAGGTCACCCAGGAAATCATCGGCATGGCGCACATTGGTCGCGATCATCTGCATGACGTCCTCACGGACCGTGCCCGCGTCGTACAGCTTGAGGGGAGTGATCCGTAGCCCCTCCTGCCATATCTCGGTCGCGCCCGGGTTGTACGCGCCGTGCGTCGAACCACCGATGTCGCTCTGGTGGGACCGGTTGATCGACCAGAAGAGCAGCTTGTCCTCGAAGAAGACCGGAACGAACGTCGTGAGGTCCGGGAGGTGGTTGCCACCGTGGTAGGGATCGTTCAGCAGATACACGTCCCCGGGGTTGATCGAGTCGCCGAAGAAGTCCGTGATGGCGCGGACCGCCCAGGGCATCGAGCCCACGTGGATGGGAACGTGCTCCGCTTGTGCGACCAGCCGCGACTCGCGGTCCGTGATCGCTGTGGAGAAGTCCCTGCTCGAGTTGAGGATCTGCGAGTAAGCGGTGCGCAGCATCGCCTCGCCCATCTCCTGCACGATCGCTTCGAATCGGTGAGTTATGACCGAGACGGTCACGGCATCGACCACGGGCTCCTGCTCTCTTATGGTCCCGGGCGCCTCGCGAGTTGCGGTGAAGACAGAGGCGACTGGCGGTTGCCGAGATATCATACTCCACATACCGTATGTCTGTGACAAGGAATCTTCAGGCTTCTCCAGTCCTCAGGAGGCGGGCGTGAGCGTGATCATCACCGTGGCGCCGACGGGCCCCATCGCGACGAAGCAGGACAACGCCTGGCTGCCGACGCAACCCGACGAGATCGCCGACCAGGTCGCCGAGGCCTACGCCGCAGGGGCCACGGTGGCTCACCTCCACCTGCGCGACCGCAACGACCAGCCGACGGCAGACCTCTCCATCGCGACCCGCACCGTGGAACTCATCCGGGACCGCTGCCCCATCCTGGTGCAGCTGTCGACCGGGGTGGGACTGAGTGTTCCGTTCGAGGAGCGGGAACAACTCGTCGAACTGCGCCCCGAGATGGCGACGCTGAACCCGTGCAGCATGAGCTTCGGCGAGGGCGAGTTCCTCAATCCACCCGCCGGCGTCCGCCGACTCGCCGCGCGCATGCAGGAGCTCGGCGTCAAACCGGAACTCGAGATCTACGACACCGGGCATCTGGACGCCTGCCTCCGCCTCCGGGACGAAGGACTGCTCGCCGAGCCGCTGCAGTTCAGCATCGTCCTCGGAGTCCGCGGCGGCATGGCCGCCACCGCGGAGAACCTCATGATGATGGTGCGCAGGCTGCCCGAGGACGCGGCATGGCAGGTCATCGCCATAGGCCGGGCCAACCTGGAGCTGACGGCGATCGGGCTGGCACTCGGCGGAAACTGCCGGGCCGGACTGGAGGACACGCTCTACCTCCGCAAGGGCGAGCCCGCTCAAGGCAGCACACCGCTCGTCACACGCGCGGCGGATATGGCACGCGCCCTCGACCTCACCATCGCTGACGTCGACAGCACACGTCGCCAGCTCCAGCTGCCCCAGCAGGAAGGCCCATCGCGATGACGGACCAGGTCTCGATGACCATCGGCGGCGACGCCGTCACCACTTCGAGGTCATTCGAGGTGGTCGACCCCGCCACCGGCGCACCGTTCGCCACTGCGCCCGAGTGCACGAAGGACCAGCTCGACCAGGCTATGCAGTCCGCCCAGGAGGCGTACCGGACCTGGAGGCAGGACGAGTCCGCCAGGCGAAAGTCACTGCTTGCGGCAGCCGACGCCGTCCTCGCGGCGACCGACACGATCGCCCCCTTGCTGACCCGCGAGCAGGGAAAGCCACTCGCCGACTCCCAGATGGAAGTCCGCTCGGTGGCACTGTGGCTGCGTCACTTCGCCGGCCTGGAAGTCGACGACGAAATCCTCCAGGACGACGCCAAGGCCCACATCCGTGTCCAGCGCCGCCCCCTCGGAGTCGTCGCCGCGATCACCCCGTGGAACTTCCCCCTGAGTCTGGCGGCATGGAAGATCGCGCCCGCACTGCGGGCGGGCAACACCATGGTCCTCAAGCCCTCGCCCTACACACCGCTCGCGACCCTCCTGCTCGGCCAGGTGCTGGCCGAGGTACTGCCGGCCGGCGTCCTGAACGTGGTGAGCGGCTCCGACCCCCTTGGTGCGCGCATGACGGAGCATCCCGTTCCGCGCAAGATCTCCTTCACCGGCTCAGTGGCCACCGGCAAACACGTCGCGGCCGCGGCGGCGCCGGATCTGAAGCGCATCACCTTGGAGCTAGGCGGCAACGACCCGGCGATCCTGCTCGACGACGTCGATGTCGAGGCGGTCGCCGAACGGCTCTTCTGGTCGGCCTTCCGCAACAACGGGCAGGTGTGCTCCGCGGTCAAGCGGGTGTACGCCCCGCAGGACCGCTACGACGAAGTGGTCGAAGCTCTCGCTTCCATCGCCGACGCGGTACGGGTCGGCGCCGGAAGCGACCCGGAGAGCCAGCTCGGCCCACTCAACAACGCGCCTCAGTTGGCGCGCGTGGCCGGGCTGGTCGACGACGCGGTCAGCCGCGGGGGGCAAGCCGTCGTCGGCGGGGCCGCCGTCGACGGCCCCGGCTTCTTCTACCAGCCGACCATCCTGCGAGGGGTCGCCCACGGCATGGCCGTCGTCGATGAGGAGCAGTTCGGGCCGGTGCTCCCGGTACTGCCCTACCGGTCCGTGGACGAGGCGGTCGAGCGCGCCAACGGCACTCACTTCGGGCTCTCGGGCTCGGTCTGGGGCACCGACGCCGACCGCGCGGCGGCCGTGGCCGATGAACTGGACTGCGGCACCGCCTGGGTCAACACCCACCTCGCCCTCCGTCCCGACCAGCCCTTCGGCGGTGCGAAGTGGAGCGGCATCGGCGTGGAGAACGGGCATTGGGGGCTGCACTCCTTCACCGAGGTGAAGGTGCTGCACCGGAGCCGCGCGTGACTGACCCGTCGGCCGCCCCGGTCATCGATGCCATAGCCCGAGAGCCGCTGTCGGCCGCCCAGCAGACCCGCTTGCACCGAGCCATCTGGGCCGAACGCGGCCGGCTGTTGGATGTCCCGGTCACGGTCACCCCGTGCCCCTACGACGACGCACAGCTACTCGACCTCCGGCGCGAGGGCCGCGCCGTCGGGTACCTGCCGCACGAACTCAGCTCGCACCTCACGAGGGACCGGTTCCGGACGGTGTTCCCGGACATGGACTCCTACGCGGAGTCCCCGGCCAACGGCTTCACCAACGCTGCCGACGTCTGGGGGTGGTTCGACTACGAGGCTGCCCGCGAAGCGCCCTGGCTCGACCTCGACGAGCCGGCCACGCTGAAGGCGATCGCAGCGGCCGGGCGGACCATGCTGACCCTCGACCAGTACATCGTGGCCAGCCAGGACCAGCATGTGCTGACCGGCCGTTACCTCGATGACCGGCGCAGCTGGTCACGGCTGGCCACGTCCTACGACGGCCGCACCATCGCGGCGCGCTTCGACGGTGACCAGCCGGAGGAGGGCCGCGAGAACGAACCGCCCACCCCCGGCTCCCTGCTGGTCGCCTACGACCTCCAGCCCAGCGACAACGGCCTAATGCTCGGGGCCCGCACACGGTCGGCGACCCCACCTTTGAAGGCCCTCTGGGACGACCTGTGGACACGGACCACCGACGCCTACGTCCGGGCCGGTTACCCCGCCCGGCTCGGCACCGCTCCTGCCGACTACCTCGCCGGACTGCCACGCGTCCCGCAGCAGCCCGCCGCCTATACGCACCGCTTCGCCGTACCTCTGCTCGTCGAGCCACGCATCCCCTGGCGGGAGCAGGCCCGGCTCCTCGGCGTCCGCCTTTCGAGCCAGTCCCAGCGCTTCTCCTTCGAGGCCGTCGATCCGGCCGCGAGCCCGGACAGACCCTATGTCGGCTGGTTCAACGCGTGGCACGCCCGCTTCCCCGGGCCCATCAGTTCGATCGACGCACGTGCCCAGCTCGCCGACGACGAGCGCGGCGCCACGCCGATCGAGCTGCTGGCGATGAACACGGCACTGCCCGACCTGGTGCGGACATCGCGCTTCTTCGAGGCGGTCGGCTTCGTGATGACCACACCCACCACCGAGCACATCACCAACCGCAGCCCTGGTCGCTGCCTGTCCCTGTACCGCTGGCGGGGAGCGCCGGAACTCGGCGCCAACCAGCACCCCATGCCCTACCCGATGTTCCGGCCCCTCGTCCGGGGGCGGGACGTCACCACCTTTTCTGCGACGACTGAGGAACGCCGATGAGCACGCACTTCATGCAGCAGGTACTCCAGGACCACATCGACGCCGGCCACGGATCGCAGACGGTGTGGTGGGACGAGAAGCGCATTCCGCTCGACAGCATCGGGAAGCGGGTCACCGACCTGCTGGACCTGCGTGGCCGGCGTGCGGTCGTCACGGGTGGCGCGGGTATCAACCTCGGCCAGGCTTGCGTGAACAGGCTGGCCGGGCTGGGCGCGGACGTCGCGGTGGTCGACCTGAGCGCGGAGCAGGTACGTCAGCGCGGGTTCTCCAGGCACCCGTCCGCACCGGACGCGGCCGGCGTCGCTGCCGCGGCGGCCGAGAAATGGGGCACCAAGGTCATCCCGATCCACGGCGACGTCATGGACTGGGACGGCGTACAGAGCGTCATGTCCGAGGCCGCCGAGGCGCTGGGCGGCATCGACATCCTGGTCAACAACGCGGCTGATGTCGTCGTCGGAGACTTCGTCACCTTCGGGCGCGAGGAGATCGACCGGTCCGTCCGCGGCACGCTGACCGGACCGATGTACTGCACGCGCGCCGTGCTCGACCACATGCTGCCCCAGGGCAAGGGCCGGATCATCAACATCGGCTCCGAGGCGGGAAGTTCGGCCATGCCGTGGCTCACCGTGTACGGCGCCCTGAAGGCCGGACTCGGGCAGTTCACCCGGTTCCTGGGCAAGGAGCTCGGACCCCAGGGGATCCAGGTCCTCGGGGTCAACGCCGGCTCGATGTGGGGCCCGGACCGTCCGCTGACCGAGGACCGTCCCGAGACGCTCTACCCCCGCGGTAGGACCGCCATCCAGCGCTACGAGCTGCCCGAGGAAGTCGCGAACATGGTGGCCTTCCTCGCCAGCGACGCGGCCAGCGCGATGAACGGGGCCATGATCGACATGGGCGGGGGGATGGCGGTTTGAGCAGGTCGCGAACCTGTTACGGCAACGTCCTCGGCAGCGGTTCGCGACCGGTTCACCGCAGCGGAACGCAGTCGTGGCTGACTGCCCAGCACCAGTGTTGACTACGGGCGCCCAGGGGCCGACAAACCCGGGACCGATGCCCGCGGCGCATCCGGATGAACCGGTTCGCGTCATCCCCGACGCTCAAGGAGAGACCATGAAGGCCGGAGTCCACCGAAAGACCCTCAGTTCCAAGGGACTCGAGGTCATCACCATCGATGGCGGCGCATCCCGGTGACGGCCGCGACAGTGATCGGCGAATCCGAGTCCGCGCTGAGCGACGCGTTCGCCCAGCGCGGCTGGACCGACGGGCTGCCCGTCACCGTACCGACGGCCGAGCGGGTGCACGCCTGCCTCGCCGCGGCGGGCCGGGAGCCTGACGAGGTCCTGCTCAGCGTCGAGGAGAACCGGCGTGACGTCACCGTCCGGCTGGCCGCGGTCAACGCCGTGCTGGCCGGCTGCGCCGCGGAGCATTTCCCCGTCGTGGTGGCCGCGATCGAGGGCTGGGCAGACCGACGATGGGGTGCGGGCGACCGGACGTACTTCTACATGTCCAACGCGAGCACCGGCGGCGGGGCACAGCTCACCGTCGTGAACGGGCCGGTGCGGCACGCGCTCGGCATGAACAGCGGAACCAACCTCTACGCCCCCGCCGCCCATGCGAATGTGGCCATCGGGCGGGCTCTTCGGCTGATCCTCCGCAACGTCCTCGGTTTCACTCCGGACAGCCTGGACCAAGCGACACAGGGCCACCCGGGCAAACTCGGCTTCTGCCTAGCGGAGAACGAGGAGCAGTCGCCCTGGGAACCGCTGCACGTCGAGCACGGCTTCGGCACGCAGGACAGCACCGTGATGGTGATGAGCGGCCGGGGCCCCGAGCCGATCGAAAACCGCACCGGCAGCAGCGCCGAGGGCATCCTGTACACCATCGCGGACACCCTCTCCCGGCTCGGCGCCATGATGCCCGGTGGCCCGGTGGTCGTGGTCATGGGGCCGGAACACGCCGACATCGTCGGCTCCAAGCACGGCTGGTCGAAGCAGGAGGCCAGGCAATTCCTCTACGAGAACTTCCGGCGACCGGTCGCCGACCTGGCCAGAGCCGAACTCAAGTTCCGGCCGGACCCGGTGCGGGACAGGACCGAGGGTGGCATCACCTATCGCTACGGGGCGCGGGACCCGGGAGACATCGCGTTGATCGTGGCCGGGGGCCGCAACGCCGGCATCTCCTCGGTGATCACCAGCTGGTGCTACGCCACGCCGCCGGGCGAGTTCATCCTCGCGCCGGTCCGGGTGCCCTGAGGGCGCACACCGAGCAGACACCACCGACAACAACCCAGGAGCAAGGAGGTCCCGATGGCGGTCGAGGCGTTGGTCCCCGTACCGGACGATGCGGTCGCGGAGGTGAGGACGGCGACACGGCCGGCGCGCACCGAGAAGCTGGTGGTCGGTCTCCTCGCCAACACCAAGCGGAACGCGCCGGAGCTCCTGAAGGCCGTCGCGGCGCTTCTCGAGCCTGAACTCCCTGGCGTCGAGTTCGTCGGCCCGGTCGTCACCGAGGGGGTGATGCTCCCGTCCGCAGCGCAGCTGGACGACATGGTCGACCGCTGTGACGTCGTCCTCACGGGCCTCGGTGACTGCGGGTCCTGCTCGGCGACGACGATGCACGTCGCCACGGACTTCGAGGCGCGCGGCGTCCCGGCCGCCGCCATCTGCACGGAGCCGTTCCTCGCCTCTGCGTCCGCCATGGCCGCGCGCCGGGGCCTGCCGGGATATGTCTTCGCCCGCGTCGCCCACCCCGTGTCGAGTCTGGAGCAGCACGAGATCGAGGAGCGCGCCCGGCAAGCCCTGCCGCAAGTACTGACCATCCTGGGCATCGACGCACTCAGGGAAGCAGCACGCCGCGAGGAGCTCGTGGCCGGGATCGGCGAGGTGGCCGGATGAGCGACGCCAACGAGTACGACGTTGCGGTGGTCGGCGGTGGACTCGCCGCCCTGTCCACGGGTCTGTTCGCGGCGGGCTTCGGCCTGCGCACAGTGGTGGTGACCGAGATCGTGATGGGTGGCGAACTGATCAACCTCGAGGAGGTGGTGCACTTCCCCGGGATGTCCGATCCGATCTCCGGCAGTGAGCTGGCCAGCCGCGTCGAGGCGCAAGCGCTGGCGGCGGGTGCCGAGTTCGTGTTCGACGACGTCACCGAAATCGCCAAGGACGGCACCGGTTTCGCCGTTCGCGGCCTCGAAACAGACATCCGGTCTCGGACAGTCGTCGCCGCTATGGGAGCCGGCCGCCGACGTCTGGGCGTGGAGGGTGAAAGCGATCTGGAAGGTCGTGGCATCTCCTACTGCGGCACGTGCGACGGCCCGCTCTTCAAGGAAAAGTCTGTCGCTGTCATCGGAGACCACGACTTCGCCGGTCGCGAGGCGCTGGTCGTCGCCCGCTACGCATCGGCCGTCACCTTGATCACTCGCCGTGCGGAGCCCGACCTCTCCGACGCGACCAGGTCGGCCATCGACGAGAGCGACCGGATCCGTGTGCTGTCCCACGCGCAGGTGGAGACGCTGACGAACTCCGACGGGACGCTGGGAGCGGTCCAGGTCCGCGACCTCGAGACAGACGGAATCTCCGGCATCGACGTCGCGGGACTCTTCGTCAACGCCGGCCTGGAGCCGAGGTCGTCGCTGCTGCGGGGCCTGGTGGATCTCGACGCGGATGGCTTTGTACGTGTGGATGTCGGCATGAGGACCTCCCTGGAGGGGCTGCTCGCGGTGGGTGAGCTCAGGTCAGACTTCGTCGGCTACGCGGTCGCCGCGGCCGGTGACGGCGCTGCCGCCGCGGGGTCGGCGCGCCGCCTCATCAGGAGCTAGCCGTATACGGATGCGATGAGTCTTCCCCGGAGCGGGCAGGGCCTGGTCAGGCAACCGCGGTGGCGCCAGCCAGGGTGCAACGCACCCTGGTTCACCGCAGCGCGGGCACCAAAAATGGAGCCATGACCGATTCGAAGATCATCCTTGTCACCGGCGCCAGCAGCGGCATTGGTGCGGCAGTGGCGGCGCATCTGGCCGCCGAAGGACATCACGTCGTGGCCGGGGCTCGGCGCGAGGACCGCCTCACCGGACTGGCCGACCGGGTCCGTGCAGCCGGCGGCAGCATCGACGTGCGGCGCCTCGACGTCACCGACCGCGCGGACGTCGCCGCGTTCGTCGACGCCGCGGTGGCCGAGCACGGGCGGGTGGACGTCCTCGTCAACAACGCCGGGGTGATGCCGATGTCCCGGCTGGATGCGCTGCTCGTCGATCAGTGGGATCAGATGATCGACGTCAATGTGCGCGGGCTGCTGCACGGCATCGCGGCGACGCTGCCGCACTTCCAGCGGCAGGGTGGTGGACACTTCGTCACGATGGGGTCCACCGCGGCGCACGAACTCGTGCCGACGGGCGCGGTGTATTGCGCGACGAAGTTCGCGGCGTGGGCGATCACCGAGGGCCTGCGCCTGGAGGTCGACCCGTCGATCCGGGTGACGACCATCTCCCCCGGTGTGGTGGAATCCGAAATCGCCGAAACCATCACCGACCCGACTGCGGCCCAGGCGATCAAGGAATACCGGGCGGCCGGCGCCATCTCGCCGGATTCGATCGCCCGCGCGATCGCCTTTGCCATCGGAGAGCCGGCGGACGTGGACGTCAACGAGTTGATCATCCGGCCGACCGTGGCACGCTGATGACGCACCGTTGACTCTGCACAGAAGGGGCGCCCCGGCTCTGGCCGGCTCTGGGGCGCCCCTTCTCGGTGTCTGTGCTCAGCGGACGTTGACGTAGGCGACCTTGTCGTCGTCCCGCCGCACGCAGATGACGGCGGTCTCCGACAGCGGGCCTACGGCGCCCGGGTGATCGCGTCCGCCGACGCAGTCGACGGGATCGTGGCGCAGGTGCGGCGCGGTCACCGCCCCTGCCATCGGGGCGGCCGTCTCTCCTTGAAGGCCGCGATGCCCTCCGCGACGTCTCGTGAGGTGAGCAGCCGCGCCTGGAGCTCGGCCTGGAGGCCGAGCAGGTCGTCGGTCATTCCGTTGACTGCCGCGTTGACCAGGTGTTTGCTCGCCTGGACCGACAAAGGCGCGTTCTTCGCGATCCGCGCGGCCAGGGCCACCGCGGACTCCAGGGCACATCCGGGGTCGACCAGCTCGCTGACCAGGTGCAGGTCCGACATCCGCTCGCCCGTCAGCCGCTCGCCCGTCAAAGCCATCCGCATCGCCACGGAATGGGGAAGCTTGGTGGGCAGCCGCAGGAGACCTCCCGCGGAGGCGATCAGGCCCCGCGTGACCTCCGGCAGCCCGAGTTGGGCGGTACGCGAGGCCACGATGAGGTCGCACGCGAGGGCCATCTCGAAACCGCCGCCGAGGGCGTACCCCTCGATCGCGGCGATCAGCGGTTTGCGTGGTGGCCTTTCGGTGAGACCGCCGAAGCCCCGCCCCGGCACCATCGGCGACTGACCGGCCGCCACGGCGTGCAGGTCAGCACCGGTCGAGAAGGCCTTCGGCCCTCCGGACAGGACCCCGACGCGCACGGTGTCGTCCTCATCCAGCCGGGTGAAGGCATGCGCGAGCAGCTCGGCGGTGGACTGGTCGATGGCGTTGAGTACCTCGGGGCGGTTGATGGAGACGATCAGGACGTCACCCCGAACGTCAAGAATGACCGTGGGGTCCGCGTCGCCGCCTTCTGTGCTCATCGGTCAGCGCTCATCGACAGGGGGGCCGCGGCAGCTTGTTGGAGAAGGACTTGTCCCGTCACGGCTTCTCTCTCCTTGAGGTGCTGGGGTCCACTGGGGGTGGTCCTCACGAGCCGGCCGGTCCGGTGAAGACGATCGGCCGCCCCAAGGCTCCGAGGCCAAGAGTCTGCTGGAGGTGGTCGGTCTTCCACGCCATGACGACGCCGCCCACCAGGTCCCGGAAGATCCTTTCCAGCTTCTGGGCGGTGACGTAGCCGTGAGCGCCGCACACCTTCATGGCGCCCATCGACACTTCTTCGGACATGCGGCGCAGGTGGAACAGGGTTCGCACGAGGTCGCGGGCCGGCACGTCCTCCCCCGCGTCGAGCCGGGCCGCTACGGCGTGGAGCAGGTCGCGCCCCGTGCCCAGCCAATGGTCCATATTGCCGATGCCGGTCTGTGCCCACCCCTCATCGGCGCGGAACTGCGTCGTCGACGCATTGAAGGTGCCCTCGGCCATGTAGCCGTATCTGCGCTGGACGTGATCGACGGTGAAGTCCAGCGCCGCCTCAGAGAGCCCGACCCAGATCGCGGCGATGCCGAACGCCGTCGCGGCCGAGTCCGCGGTGCGACTCCTCTTGAACTCACTCACCGGTGCGATCAGGCACTCCTCCACCGGGATCCGCAGCCCGCGACACTCGATGTCGTTGCTTCCGGTCCCCCGCATGCCCATCGCGCTCCAGTTGTCGTGCTTGATCAAGCCGGTCTCGCCGATCCGGCCGAGCGTCAGCACGAAGAGGGGGTCTGCCGTATCGCCTGCCTCGACGATGCCGCCGAGCACGGCGTGTGTCGCGGCGTCACTCATCGACCCGAAACCGGCACGGCCGTCGAGGACGACGTCCCCTTGCTCCAGCCTGCACGACAGCCTGGCCCTCCTGGAGTCGAGCTCGGTCGAGGGGTTCGAGAACGCGCCGCAGATCGCTCCCCGCCCTTCCTTCACCGCGGCGAGCGCCTCGTCCCGGCGGGGAAACGACGGGAGCTGCCGGAGCGTGCGCACCCCCGCCCAGTTCATGTTGACCGCGACCGCGGTCGAGGCGTCGTGACGGCCGAGCAACTCCATGACGGCGATCGACAGCTCCAGCGGCGGTCCGTCCGGCCCGAACCGCGTCGACGCCGGCAGACCGACGATCCCCAGCTCCCGCAACGCGCCCACGTTGTCCAGCGCCATGCGTCCGGCACGGTCTGCCTCGACCACTCGGGCGGCGTACTCCTCGCGCACGAGAAGCTCGCCCAGTGCCTCCATGAGAAGCGCCGCCGCCCCAGGCTCAGTCGGGTTCTGCGCCACCACCATTGACGTCTCCCCTTCCGGAGTATTGCGAGCCTCTCGGACCTGCTCTTGTGCGATCGAGCCCGAGCCCGAGCCGGATCAGGAGCGCCACCGGGCAGCGACCCGCCAGGCCCTTCCGATCACCGCGTGGTGACAGGGCGCTGTGCGCTCAGCCGCCGGGCTGAGCCGGCCGCCTCACCCGGCGGCGACCACCGGGTTCCGCAGGGTGCCGATTCCGGCGACCTCCACCTCGACGACATCCCCTGCCCGGATCGGCTCGATCTCCGGTGGCGTGCCGAAGCAGATGAGGTCGCCGGGCCGCAAGGTCATGAAGCGGCTCACCCAGCTCACCACCTCGTCGGTCGACCAGTTCATCCGGGAGGTGACGGTGTCGGTGACGGCCCGGCCATTGATGCGGGCACGAAGAGCCGTGTCGTCCGGATCGAGCTCCGTCTCGACGACGGGGCCCAGCACACCGAAGGTGTCGAACGACTTTCCCGGAAGGAACGGGAAGTTGGTGCTCAGCCCGAGGTCCGTCGCCGTCACGTCGTTGACGCAGGTCCAGCCGAGGACGTGAGCGCGTGCCTCCTGAGGGGTGACCTCGTGGCAGGTCCTGCCGATCACGGCCGCGATCTCGGGTTCGTAGACCACGGTGCCGCAGATGCTGGGCAGGACGATCGCCTCACCGTCACCGATGAGGGAGCTGGTCGGCTTCACGAAGAAGCTCGGGCCGTCCCGGCCGTCCCGCCCCTTCCAGTTGCCGAGCAAGCAGACCACGGTGCTGGTCGCCGTGACCGGCTTGACGAGGTTCAGGGCGTCGGCCGGGCCGAGGTCGCGCCCCTCCCGCCCGAGGTCCTCGAGGTCGAGCAGCTCAATGGAGTGTTCCGCGTCGAGGCGGGCCCAGACCTCGTCGCCGGAGCCGAGCCGGATCCGCGCGATTCTCATGCCTTCGGCCCACCGGCGACGTAGAGCACCTGCCCGGAGACGAACGAGGCCTCCTCGCTGACGAAGAAAGACACCGCCGCGGCGATGTCGGCCGGCTGTCCCACCCGGCCGACGGGGATCTGCGCGGCGCGCATGACGGTGTATTCGTCGTACGGCATTCCGATCCGAACGGCGGTGTCCCGGGTCATCTCGGTGACGATGAACCCGGGCGCCACGGTGTTGGCCGTGACACCGAACTTGCCGAGTTCGATGGCCAGGGTTTTGGTGAAGCCCTGGAGCCCGGACTTCGCCGCGGCGTAGTTGGCTTGGCCCTTGTTGCCGAGCGCGGAGGTGCTGGACAGGTTCACGATGCGCCCCCAACCGGCGTCGACCATGTACTTCTGCGTGGCCCGTGACATGAGGTAGGCGCCGCGCAGGTGCACGTTGATGACAGCGTCCCACTCATCGGGCTGAAGCTTGAAGAGCAGGTTGTCGCGGACGATGCCGGCGTTGTTGACCAGCACCGTCGGTGCGCCCAGTTCCGCGACCACGCGATCGACCGCGGCCGCGACGTCGTCCTCCACCGAGACATCCGCGCCGACGGCCAGTGCCGTCCCGCCGGCGGCCTCGATCTCTTTGACGGTGGTGGCGCACGCCTCCGCGGTCAGGTCGAGGACGGCGACGGCACAGCCGTCGGCCGCCAGTCGAGTCGCGACTCCGCGGCCAATCCCTCGGGCACCTCCGGTCACGATGGCGACCGGGCTCCTGTTGTTGTCGAACACAGGGGCTCGTCCTTTCTGTAGGGAGATCGCCCAGCGGGCGACCTGTCCGAGTCAGCCGTTCAGGCGACCCGTTCGAAGATCGCGGTGAGCCCCTGCCCACCGCCGATGCACATGGTCTCCAGGGCATAGCGCCCCTCACGGCGCCGCAGCTCACGCAGCATGGTGGCGAGGATGCGCGCACCGGTCGCCCCGACGGGGTGGCCCAGCGAGATGCCGGAGCCGTGGACATTGACCCGGTCCCAGTCCGCGGCGCCGAAATCCCACTCCCGCGTCACAGCGAGAACCTGCGCGGCGAACGCCTCGTTGATCTCGATCAGGTCCATGTCGGCGAGGGCAAGGCCGGCCCGGTTCAGAGCCCGGGCGGTCGCCGGCACCGGCCCTATGCCCATGCGGGCCGGCTCGACACCGGCCGTCGCCCAGGTGACCAAGCGCGCGTACGGTGTCAGCCCGAGCCGCTCGGCCATCTCCCGAGTGGTGACAAGACAGGCCGCGGCACCGTCGTTCTGGCCACTGGAGTTGCCGGCCGTGACCGTCGCCTCCGGGTCCTGACGGCGAAGCACCGGCGCGAGCCGGGCGAGCGAAGCGGCGGTCGTGTCCGCTCGGACGTGCTCGTCGGCACTGACCGTGACCTGCTCGCCGTGCGGGCCCTTGGTGGTGATCGGGACGATCTCCTCGGCGAAGACGCCGGAGACCTGGGCCGCCGCCGCGCGGCGATGCGAGCGGACGGCGAGGTCGTCCTGGTCGTTCCGGGAAATGGCGTACTCGCGCCGCAGGTTCTCCGCGGTCTCGAGCATGCCGCCGGGGACCGGGTGGTGCTTGCCGCCGGCCGTGGTGCGCGCCCGGGCCAGTCGGTCGTGCAGCACCACGGATGCGGAGCGCGCAGGGAACCGGATCCCGTTCGTGTAGTGCTCGACCGCGCTCATACTCTCGGTTCCACCGGCGATGACGACGTCCGCGACTCCCGTCTGCACCTGCATCGCGGCTGTGCAGACCGCCTGCAGCCCCGATCCGCAGCGGCGGTCGAGCTGCATCCCGGGGACGGACACCGGCAGCCCGGCGTCCAGTGCGCTGACCCGGCCGATCGCCGGCGCCTCCCCGCTGGGGTTGCACTGTCCGAGGACGACCTCGTCGATGTCCTCGCCTGTCACACCCGTGCGGCGAAGCAGCTCGGCGACCACTGCCGCGGCCAGCTCGCCGGCCGAGACGCCGGCCAGAGCTCCGCCGTACCGCCCGACCGCGGTGCGCACGGGCTCGCAGATCACGGCATCACGCACCGATGGGCTCCTTCGCGGATGCCTCGGAGGCCAGCCAGGCCCGGATGGACTCGCCGGCGTTGTCCAGGGCGGGCGGGCGGTGCCGGTAACGCGGCGGCGTCAGGGAGTAGGTGACGGGATTGCGCACCATCGGCACCCCTTCGACGTCCACGACGGGTTCGAGGCCCAGCCGGGTCGCCATCTCCACGCCGCGCCGTACGTCGTTGATCGGACCGCACGGCAGACCGGCGCGGGTGAGCAGCTCGGCCCACTCGTCGGCGCCGCGAGTGGCCAGCACGGCTTCCAGCTCGGGGCGCAGTTCATCGCGGTGGTCGTTGCGCAGCCTCACCGAGGCAAACCGCGGGTCGGCCGCGAGGTCAGGCCGTTCAAGCACGTCACACAGGGTTCTGTACTGCCGGTCGTTGCCGGCCACGACGATGAGCTCTCGATCGGCTGTGGGCAGCGGGCCGTACGGGAACAGGCTGGGGTGCTCGTTCCCCATGCGCTGGGGCACCACCCCGCCGGCGACCCAGGCCGAGGACTGGTTGATCATCGACGAGAGGGCGCTGGAGAGCAGGTCGATTTCGAGGAGCTGCCCGTGACCGGTGGCGGTCCGGTGGTTGAGGGCTGCCAGGACCGCGACCGCCGCATGCAGCCCGGTCATCACATCGATGGCCGAGATACCCGTGCGCAGCGGGGGCCCGTCGGCCTCACCCGTCATCGCCATCATCCCCGAGGCCGCCTGGATCAGCAGGTCATAGCCGGGCAGGGCGGCGCCCCCACGAGTGCCGAAGCCGCTGATCGCGCAATAGACGACGCCCGGGTTGACAGCGGCGACCTGCTCGTAGCCCAGGTCGTACCGCTCCGTGGTCCCGGGCTTGAAGTTGTGGACGAAGACGTCGGCCCGGTGGGCGAGCCTGCGCGCCAGCACGAGGTCGCCCTGGTCGGCGAGGTCGAGCGCAACCGAGCGCTTGTTGCGGTTGACGGCCAGGTAGTACGTCGACTCGTCGTCTCGTACGGGCGGCTTGAAGGTCCTCGTGTCGTCGCCCGCCGGGCTTTCCACCTTGATCACCTCGGCGCCCAGATCGCCGAGCAGCATGGTGCAGTAGGGACCCGCCACGATGCGGGAGAAGTCCGCGACGATCAGCCCCGACAGTGGCCCGTCGCCCGACATCTCAGCTGCTCCTGGTGGGTTCGAAGATCAGTCCCTGCCATGTCCCTTCGGCGCGCCAGGCGCTGATGAGGTGATCGAAGGCGACGATGCCGGGTCCGTAGGCTCCGTTGCGCCTCGCGGCGGTCGCGTTGGGCTGCCCCTCGTTGTTGTAGTAGCCCGGGGTGCACGACTCGAGGAATTCGAGGTTGGCGCGCGAAGATTCGAACACCGTCTGGACCCAGGACTCCTCATCCGCGATGGCTACGTCGACCGCACGGGCGCCCCTGCGGTCCACCTCGTGGATGACCTGGCTGACGTGCCGGCTCTGGACGTCGAGGACGTGCGCGAAGTTCGAGCTGACGCCCACCTGGTTGAGGGCGATGATGAAGAAGTTCGGGAAGCCGTTGGTCTGCATGCCGTAGAGGGTCGAGATACCGGCCGAGAACTTCTCGCTGAGCTTGCGGCCGCCACGGCCGACCACGTCGTAACCGAGCCTGGTCGCGAACGGCGCCCCCACCTGGAACCCGCTGGCGAAGACGAGGCAGTCGACCTCGTATTCGGTGCCGTTGACGACGATGCCGGTCGGTGTGACGCGCTCGATGCCCTGTCCGTCGGTGTCGAGCAGGGTGACATTGGGACGGTTGAAGGTCTTGAGGTAGTCGTCGTTGAAACATGGCCGCTTGCACAGTGCGCGGAACCAGGGCTTCAGGCTCTCCGCCGTGACCGGATCGCGCACCGTGGCGGACACGCGGGCGCGGATCTCCTCCATCTTGGAGAAATCGTCGATCTCGTCCAGGACGCCGCCACTGAGTGTGCGCAGGCGGTAGATGGCGGTCCAGCCGTCGTTGACGAGGTCGGTCTCCGCGTCGCCGCCGGCCACGAAGGTCGAGAAGTTGTCCATCCGTTCGCGCTGCCAGCCATGCGGGAGCGATGCGGCCCAGGCCGGATCGGTCGTCCGGTTGTTGCGCGGGCTGACCGCCGACGGCGTGCGCTGGACGACGTACAGGTGTCCGGCGCTTGCGCCCAGGTGGGGCACGGCTTGGATGGCTGTCGCTCCCGTTCCGACGATCGCGACCTTCTTGTCCGCGAGCCCCTCGAGCCCACCGGAGCTGTCGCCCCCGGTGTAGTCGTAGTCCCAGCGGGTCGTGTGGAAGGTGTGCCCTCGGAAGGACTCGATACCGGGCACTCCCGGGAGCTTCGGCTTCTGCATCGCGCCGGCGGTCATGCAGACGTACCGGGCGGTGAACACGTCGCCGCGGTCGGTCTCGATCGTCCAGTGTCCGGCGTCCTCGTTCCACGTGACGCCCGAGACCCGGGTCTGGAGCAGGGCGTTGTCGTAGAGACGGTAGTGCCGGGCGATCCGTCGGCAATGCTCGAGGATCTCGGGTGCCTTCACATATTTCTCGGTGGGTATGTAGCCCGTCTCCTCCAGCAGCGGGAGGTAGATGTAGGCCTCGGTGTCGCACGCGGCGCCGGGGTAGCGGTTCCAGTACCACGTGCCTCCGAAGTCACCGCCCTGCTCGACGAGCCGAATGTCCTCGTAGCCCAGGTCGCGCAGGCGCGCGCCGAGAAGCAGTCCGCCGAATCCTCCGCCGATCACGGCGACGTCCACGTGGTCGGACACCGCTTGGCGCTCGATCCTCGGTGTGTAGGGGTCGTCGATGAAATGCGCGAGTTCGCCCTCGAGCGCCTGGTACTGGCGTGAGCCGTCCGGACGCAGCCGTTTGTCCCGCTCGATCCGATACTTCACTCGCAGCGCGTCGGGGTCGAACCCGAGTGCCTGCTTGTCTGCCTGAACTGTCACCTGACGTCTCCTGGGGAGGCTGTGGGGCGGGCCGCGTTGCGGCATATCGCTGCGATGATCTGGGGCCAGGCTTCTGGCACGATGCCGTGACCCATGCCGTCGACGACCTCGAGCCAGGCGCCCGGTACGGCGTCCGCGATGGCCCGGCCGCCGCTGATGTCGACCAGGCGATCGTCCGTGCCATGGATGGCGACGGTCGGCACGCGCAGATCACGGAGCTCGGGCGTCCGGTCCGCCGAGGCGATCGAGGCCGCCTGCTGACGGATCCGGCCGGCCGGGTCGTGTGCGCGGTCGTACGCCGCGGCCGCACGGGTTCGCGCCGCGTCCTCGTCGAACGGGAAGCCGTTTCCGGCCAGCGCACGCGAACGTTCCACGGCCGCCTCGACGACTCCCTCACGGGTCGCCGGAGCGGGCCGGCGCATCAATTCCATGGTGGCGGGGTCCGCCTGGCCGACCGATCGGTCGCCGGTGCTCGACATGACCAGGCAGAGGGAGCGAACTCGCTCGGGCCAGTGGATCGCCATGAGCTGAGCGACCATTCCTCCCATCGAGGCACCGAGAATGTGGGCGCGATCGATGCCCAGAGCGTCGAGGAGTCCGACGCTGTCGGCCGCCATGTCCTTGAGGGTGTAGGGCAGGGTGCTGAGATCGCCGCGTCGGATCGCGGCCAGGTCAGGGGTGCCCTCCATGCGTTCCGACAGACCGACATCGCGGTTGTCGAAGCGGATCACGTAGAAACCCGAGTCGACCAACTGGTCGCAGAAGCCCATGTCCCAGCCGTTCAGCTGGGTACCCATCCCCATGATCATGAGAAGCGGCGGGTCCGCGGGGTCGCCGTATGTGGCACAGCACAGGGTGATCCCGTTGGCGGTGACCGACCTCGTGCCCCCTGCTCTCAGGTCGTGGCGGGTCGATCCCACCGGTCCTCCTCGTCTCCGCACCCGTCGGGAAGTCCCGGCCGGCGTCCGGCTCGCTCTTTCGGGGCTGTCAGAAGAAGTTGCTGAGGTTCTGCGACAGCAGGACGGTCTGGTCGAGGTAGATGTCGCGCCGTGCGATCCGGAACCCCTCCTCGGTGCGCCGGAGCACGTCCTCGCGGCGTCCGATCCACTCGTCGATCTCCGACTTGAGCCGTGTTCGGTAGAGGTGGAAGCAGGTCTCGACCGTCAGCTCGGTGCCCAGGTCCTCGATGATGCGGACGTTGGTCACGAGGTGGCGGGTCCGTGACGGCGGATCTTCGGCCCAGGCCGTGCCGGTGCCGAGTTTCTGCACCCGGCCGACGAGGGTGGCCTTGTCGTCGTCGAAGAACGCCATCTCGCCCGGCTGAGTGAACTCCCGGGAGAGGTTGCGGCGCGGCACTGTCCGGCGGATCGGCATGAAGTACGCCGTGTCGTCGGTGAACAGGTCGACCCACTCCTCGAACCGCTGGTGGTCCAGCAGGGCGGCCTCGTGGGTGTAGAACTGCTCGACCTCGTACTGCAGGTACATCGCCGCGATCTTCTCCGGCGCGATGGTCGTCTCCAGGTGCGCAGTTGCCATGACTCGTCAGTCCTCAGATGTAGTCGCCGGGCGTGGTGGCCGAACGCAGCTCGTCCCAGCTGGTGCCCTTGACCCACGCAAGCCACGACAGATAGGTCCACAGCTGTGCGTGCTCGTTGACGGGGGCCTCGATGCGGGCCACACCGTCCTCGTGGATGATCTTTCCGCGTCCCAGGCCCATCTTCAGGAGCTGCGGGATGTCCCGGCTGGCGCCCCCGCGGGTCTGCGCCGTGCTCTGCGACCAGTTCTCTCCGTCCTCCTGCTCCAGGAAGCCCGCCGGCCCAAACGAGTGGATCTGGCGGCCGAGTTGGGCCTTCTGCTCCTCGGGCGACTCGTTTCGGTCCTTGAAGCTGAACCACCACACCTCGGTGACTCCCGCGCTGCGCGGCACCCGGAGGCTGATCTGCGCGTCCATCGTGAACCAGGCGGTCGGGAAGAGATGCGGGTGGCCGGCGAACCGGGACCCGACCGGGCCGAGGGCCGCGAGCGGACCGGGGTTCCGGCGCCAGGTGACGAGCTCGTGCATCTCGGGAGGCAGGGTCCTCAGCATCGAGTCCAGGCTCGGACCCGAGATCGCGTGCCCGTACTCGCCGAGCGCGACCAGGGTGTCGAGGTCCGTGGGAAGCCGCTGCACGCCCAGAGCCTTGCCTTCGTCGGTCTTGGCACCACCGGTGTCGTTCACGTCGGCACTGGGGATCATCCCGACGGCCTGTGCCGAGATATGGGTGATCTGCGGGTGGTAGTAGTCGAAGGCGTTGTCCGCGGTGAACTTCCAGTTGCAGTTGAGCGTGAACTTCTGCACACCCGGGCGGGCCTCGATGTCACCCCGCTCGGCCAGCAGGTCGATGGCGATCCGCCCGGTGCGTCCGAGGAATTCCAGCAGTGGCGGTGCCTGCGGGTCCATGGTCGCGAAGATGAACCCCTTGTAGTTGTCGAGCTGGGCCACCTTGCGCAGGGGGTGCTTCGTCCTGTCCAGCTCATCACGATAGAAGTCCGACATTCCAGGCACCCCGACGAGTTCGCCGTCCAGGCCGAACGTCCAGCCGTGGTAGGTGCACATGAAGTTCCGGACGTTGCCCTCCTCGGCCCGGCAGACCGCGTTGCCGCGGTGAGTGCAGGTGTTGAGCAGCGCCTTGATGCTGCGGTCGCGCTGGCGGACCACGAGGACGTTGTCCTTGCCCATGGGAGCCTCGAAGAAGTCACCCTTCTTCGGGATCTGCGTCTCATGGCACAGGAAGAGCCAGGCCCGCCCGAAGATGTGCTGCATCTCCAGCTCGAAGATCTCCTCGTCACTGAAGATCCTGCGGTCCAGCTCCCCGGTCGCCACGTTGACGAGCGACTCGAGGTGGGCGGTGGTTCCAGGTGCCTCGATGGTCATGTCAGTTCTCCACTCGTCGCTGAGGAAGGTCACGCAGGGTCGAAGATGTGGCCCCAGTACGCCGAGGCGTCATAGGTCACGACGGACCAGGTCTTTTCGTCGATGAGCAGCCCGTCGGTGCCGTACTCGACACCGAAGCCGGACGGGGACTGCACGTAGAAGGACAGCATCTTGTCGTTCGTGTGGCGTCCGAGCGTGGCGAGCTGCCGGATCTTGCGCCGCTGCACCTTGTCCAGGGCGCGGCCGACGACGTCGAGGTCGTCGACCTCCACCATGAAGTGGTTGATCCCTGCCGGTCCGTCCCCGTAGATCGGGGCCACCGCGAGGGAGTGGTGCCGCGCGTTGGTGTGCAGGAAGGTCAGGAGCATCCCCGGCACCGGGATGATGTGGTCGCTCACCTTGAAGCCGAGGACACGCCGGTAGAACTCGATCGTCTCCTCCACGTTGTCGCTCACCACGACGACATGGCCCAGTCCCGTGTCCGCGCCGTCGGGCGTTGTCGTGACGAACCGTGCGCCCGTGGGTGAGATGAACGGCTCCTGCAGCATGCTCGGGCCGTAGTGGAACTCCAGCGCGTAGCCGGCGGGATCGCGGCAGCTCAGCAGTCGGCGCACGCCGCGCAGATCGGCGAGCCGCGCATCGTCCTTGTAGTCGACGCCGGCCGCGTCGAGTGCGGCCGCCACCTCGTCGAGTGCGTCAGGCCCGGAGACCTGCCAGCCGACGTAGTCGAGCTCGTCGTCACCGGCCCGCAGTGTGAGGCGATGAGCACGCTCGTCCATGCGCAGGACGAGGGCGGCCTCACCGTCGATCTCCTGACGAGATGCTGTCATCCCTAGAATTTCGGTCGCGAAGACCTCCCAGTCCTCCAGGCTCTTCACCCGCAGGCCCAGGTAGCCGAGTGCCTCGACTCTCGTCATGCGTTGATCCGTCCCCTCTGGTTCGCGTGTGGCGCCGGTCCACCGATCGTGCGAGGAGACGGCGCATCCGACAACAAAGCTGTTCCGTCTGTTCGAACCGCGGTTGCATCAGGCGACCAATTTGCTGACCTGGCCGCACAGTTGCTCGGCCGCTTTGAGCATCGCGCCCTTGTAGCGCAGGACGGAGCGGCCTGTGGCCTCGGTCGACAGCGACAACGCCGCTACGGGTTTGTGAGTCCTGCGGTCGAGGACTGGCACCGCGATGCACGAGACGCCGAGGAACGTCTCCTCGAAGTCGGTGGCGAAACCCTGGTCGCGGACCTGGTCCAGGGCCCGCTCCAGCAGGCCGTGGGTGGTGATGGTGAATGCGGTGAACCGGTAGTAGCGAGCTTGCATGGAGCCGCCGGGCGGTGAATCGGAGAACGCGAGTATCGTCTTCCCGAGCGCCGTCGCGTACTGCGGTCGACGCATGCCGACCGCGGTGTTGATCCGGACGGAGTCCGGCCCGAACAACTTTTCGACGTACAGCACGCTCGATCCGGCAGGCACAGCGAGGTGCACTGTTTTGCGGGTCTGCGCGTAGAGCTCGGTCAGCACCGGCATCGCGCGATCCCGCAAGCCGTTCGCACGTGCGACGGCGACCTGGTTCCCCAGCTCGAACGTCCGGGTCGACAGCGCGTATTTGTCGCCTGCCCGTCGTACGTAACCGCTCTCGATGAGCACTGCCAGGAGGCGGTGTGCGGTCGCTTTGGGAAGGCAGACGACCTGAGCGAGCTCTGAGACACCCATGACCGCGCGAGGTCCGCCCAGCGCGTCCAGGAGAGCGAGCGCCTTGCCTGCCGAGGTGTCGTGGCTGCTGTCGGTCCCTGCGTTCTTGGCCTGCTGGAGATCCATCAGACCCTCCTCTCCCGACTGGCTTACACCGTTCCACCCTGAGGAACATTCGAGATGTAAGATACGGTATCTCAGACGTCAATGGTCAATGGTCGGTGGCGAGTGACTTTCCTGAAGGAGAACGGCATGCAGCACAGCGCGATCGTGGGGGCCAGTGCCGCGGGCGTCTCTGCCGCGATCTCGATGCGCTCGCTCGGACATGACGGACGGATCACGATCATCGATCGTGACCCTCACCCGCCGTACGAGCGCCCACCTTTGTCGAAGCTGACGGACCGCACACTCCGTCCGATCGTCCCCCCCAGCAGATTCACCGAACTCGACATCGAGCTCCGGCTCGGCTCCGAGGTCCGCGGCGTCGATCCGGTCTCTCGCACGCTCCACCTCGATGCCGACGACTCTCTGAAGATCGACACCCTCCTGCTGAGCACCGGGGTCGCGGCGCGGCGACTGACCGTCCCGGGCTCCGATCTGGCCCACGTTCTCGTACTGCGTGATGCGTCGGATGCCGCCCTGCTGGCGGACCGCTTCTCCACCGGCGGCCCCCTCGTGATCATCGGAGCGGGCTTCATCGGACTCGAGATCGCCGCCCTCGCCCGCGAGCAGGGGCTCGACGTCACCGTGGTCGAGGTCGGCCCCCGACCACTGCAAACGCTTGACGAGCGCGTCGGCACCCATGTGCTCGACCTCCACCGGAGCCAGGGAGTGCGGTTCGTCCTGGGTCGAACCGTGCGGCGGTTGGAGGGCGTGGACGCTGTCGAGAAGGTCGTTCTCGACGACGGCACCCGGCTCTCGGCGGCGACGGTCGTCGTCGGCATCGGGGTGGAGCCGCGCACCGAACTGGCCCGCGCGATCGGCGTACGCACGGACAGCCAGGGCATCGTCGTCGACGCCTACGGACAGACCGACGTGCCGTGGGTGTACGCCGCGGGAGACGTGGCGAGTCAGCCGCACCCGCACCTTGTCACCGGGCCGGGCCGCATCGAGCACTGGGACGTCGCCCTGAAGCACGGCGCCGCAGTGGGCGCCACCATGGCCGGGCATCCGACGGCGTTCACCGAGACGCCGTACGTCTGGTCCGATCAGTTCGGACGCACATTCCAGATGTTCGGACGTCCCCACACGACCGACGAACTTGTCATGCGGCGCGATGCCACCCCGGAGTCCTACCTGGGGTTCTGGCTCCGCGACGAAGTCGTCGTCGCCGTCTGCGGCTTCGACCGCCCTCGCGATGTCGGAGCCGCACGCCGACTCATTCAGCTCCCCGTCGGAACCCACCGCGACGCGCTGGCCGACGACGGGCTGGAGCTCAGGAACCTGATCAAAACCATCACGCGCGGCTCAAGCCCGCGACCCGACTCCAAGAAGGGTGTGACGATCACGTGACGTGGACGAAAGCCTGCAGCACGTCCGACCTCGAAGAGGGCGAGGGCTTCCAGCTCAAGCGGGAGCGCCCGATCGCCCTCTTCAACGTCGACGACGAATACTTCGCGATCGACGACACCTGCACACATGACGAATCGTCCCTGGCTGACGGATACGTGGAGGGGGACGTGGTCGAGTGCGCGTGGCACTTCGCCAAGTTCTGCATAAAAACCGGAGCCGTGCTCAGTCTCCCGGCGACCTGCCCGGTCAGTACCTACGCCGTCAAGGTCGAGGGCGACGACGTCTTCGTCGACCTTCCCGGCTGAGCCACCCATCCGACCGACGAGGAGCCCGCACCCCATGAAGACCCAGACCGGTTCGATACCAGCTCCCACCTACGACAGCACGAAAAGGATCGTTCGTACTCCGGACTACGAAATCCAGATCAACGAAGCCGGCGAGGGCCACCCGGTCCTGCTGATCCACGGCACTGGCCCCGGTGCGACGGGATGGTCCAATTTCGCCCCGAACATCGGCCCTCTGTCACAGCGCTTCCGGGTCATCGCGGTCACCATGCCGGGCTGGGGCGAGTCGAGCCGCCAGAACGTGGAGTCCGGCTTCGACCAAGGCGAGGCGGTCAAGCAGCTCATGGACGCCCTCGACATCGAGCGGGCGGCGATCGTGGGCAACTCGATGGGGGGCGGAGTCGGCATCATCATGACGGCACGCTGGCCGGAACGGGTGTCTCACCTGATCACGATGGGATCCGGGGTGTGGGGCGTGAACGTGCTGTCCCCGGCCGGAATGACCGAAGGGTTCAAGGTTCTCGTCGAAACCTACCAGGACCCGTCGCCGGAGAACTTCAAGCGGTTGGTCCAGGTGATGTGCTTCGACCCCACCTTCGCAACCGACGAGCTCGCTGAACAACGGTCGCAGGCGGCACTGGCGCACCCTGATCACCTCAGCGACTGGCTCGAGCGTGCCAAGGTCGGCTTGGGTCAGGAAGCCTTCATGTCCGCGGCACAGGCTCTGCACACCTCCAGCGTGCCGGCGCTCATCATCCACGGCCGCGATGACCGAACCGTGCACTGGGAAATCAGTCTCCGCGCGATGTCGATGATCCACGACTCGCGGATGGTCATGTTGAACCGATGCGGCCACTGGGCACAGCTCGAGCATGCCGCGGAGTTCAACCGGCTCGTGACCGAGTTCGTCACCAACCACCACTGAGCGGACCCGAGGGAAAGGACACATCGACGTGCGCGGACTTGAGGGACGTGTCGTCCTGCTCACCGGCGGCGGCTCCGGGGTCGGGCGAGCCATCGTGGACCGCTTCCTCGACGAGGGCGCGCGGATCGTGGTCCTCGAACGAGACCCGGACAAGGCCGCCGCGTTGGACGCGATCGGCAGCAGCGACCTCAGCGTCGTCACCGGCGACGTCACCTCGTACGCGGACAACGAGCGGGCCGTCGCTGCTGCCGTGGACACCTTCGGCCGGCTCGACGTATTCATAGGCAACGTCGGGTTGTGGGACTTCAGCCGCAATCTGGTGGACCTCTCGCCGACCGAGCTCGAAACCGGGTTCCGTGAACTTTTCGCCGTGAACGTGCTGGGCTACCTGCTGGGCGCGAGGGCAGCAGCGGCCGCACTCAGAAAGTCGCGCGGCACGATCATCCTCACGCTGTCCAACGCGTCCTTCTATCCACAGGGCGGCGGCGTCCTCTACACCGCGACGAAGCATGCCGGACTCGGCGTTGTGCGGCAGCTGGCCTATGAGCTGGCACCGGAGATCCGGGTGAACGGGGTCGCTCCGGGAGGAATGGCGACAAACCTGAGCGGACCGAAGTCGCTCGGCCTGGATCAGCGCCAGATCAAGGACATTCCGATCCAGGAGTACCAAGAGAAGTACTCAGCCCTGGAGAGGGTGATCGAACCGGCCGACTACGTCGGGACCTACGTCCTGCTGGCCTCGAGCGGTGACGCCCTCACCGTCACCGGAACGGTCTTCGACATCAGCGCGGTGGGTACGCCTCAGCGCCCACGGTGACGGGAGGTGGCGACGGGCGCAGGCTCACTCCACTTCTCACGCGGCCACTACAGCCATCGGCTGCCGACCACTTGGACGGCGTACTCAGTCTGGACAGGGGACCCACGGATGAACCTTCACGACGGCGGTCGCACGGTACATGTAGTGCGCACCATGGAGAGCGAGGTCGAGGTCTTCTCGAGCGCTGACGAGGCATGGCGGTACGCCCGGCGCAAGCGCGGTGCCACAGTCCTGGAGCGGACGGTGCGGGGCTCCCTCGGCGAGGCCCAGACCATCTACGAGCGCCGGGTGCACGTCTTCGACGGCGTCGTTCGCCGTGACACGACCACGGAAGAGCTCCTTTTCACCATCGACACCGACTCATGGGTCCAGGCCGCTGACGTCGAGTCGTTCGAGGGCAAGGACAACCGGTGGACGATCGTCGGGTTGGGAACCGACCGTCAGACCCTCGACGAGCTCGTCGAGGGCGAGATATCGCGCCTCACCTCCACCTGGCTCCTTCGCCGGCGCAATCTGGCTTGACTGAAGATCCAGGGCCGGCGCCCCGCCGACTCGGCAGCCGCTCGGCCCTTTTCGACACGGCCCACGAAACGGGGCACCACAGCCACACCCTGGAGCGGCGAACGTGCACGGACACATGGAGCAGACCCGCAGGCCGACGCCCGACTCAACCACACGGTCCACATGGGCACATGACCCCGGTGCGACGAGGCTGTACTTTCAGCGCTGCACCTGGTGCGGCATCGCTTTATACCACCGGCTTTTGTGCCCGGTGTGCCAAAACACGGACCTGCGCATCGAACCGAGCGGGGGAACCGGCACAGTGCGGTTCTCGCGGGCCATTCTGAGCCGCTCTCCCTCCGCACGCAACGAGTCCTTGATCGAGCTGGCAGAAGGTTTCGTGGTGCGCGGCCGCATCATGGGTCCTTCGGTGGGAATTCCCCTCGGAGCACGCGTGCGGCTGGTCACGCCCAGTGACACGGTCCGCAAGGAGCCGGTCTTCCGGCTCCTCGATGTCCAGCCGCCCTCACCCGACATTCGGTTACACGCCACTCTCTGAAATGTAATGCTCACCCCACGACTCTCCTACGGCTCCGCGGATGCCCGCCCACGCGGCCGCGCCCGGGGGCAGGTCAGCCGATCCGCGGGGAGCGGGATGCCCTGGAACTGCCGAGACGGGGCTGTCACCGACACACCGCCGTCCGATGAACAGATGCTTCGGTGTTCAGCGCTCGGCCATCAGCGATCGCTGACTACTACGCCGATGGAGCTCTGACCCTCTTCCGTATCCCGTCTCAGACACCGCACCTTTACGGGCCCGCCCTCTGCGGTCTCGGTCAGTATCCCCAGCGACCACGAAGTAGGCCCATCGCATGATCAGACGACAGCAGGGGAGAGGGCGGGTCATCGCTCCGGCCGTCCCCGGAAAGGCCCCGACTTCGCGCGGATCAGGGCGAGTTTCCACGTGGGCCCCTTTTGCGTACGGTGCGTTCCGGATCTTGTTCGTGACCCAACTGGTCGCCAATGTGGGGCGACTCATGCAGGCAACCGGCTCAGCATGGGCGATCCAGGACGACGGAGGTTCGCCCCTGCAGGTGTCCTTGATCCAGACTGCCACCTATGCGCCCTTGGTGGGGCTCGGCTTCGTCGCCGGCACACTCGCGGACCGGCTCAACCGCCGGCTTCTGCTCATCGCGTGCCAGGCATGGATGGCCCTCAGCGCGACCGCCTTGTGTGTGGCCACGTGGCTCGGTCGCACCGACCCACTGGTCGTGCTCGCGCTGACCTTCGCCATCGGGCTCGGCACGGCAATCGCCGCACCCACTTGGGCAGCTCTCCAGCCGTCGCTGGTCCCCGGCCAACTCGCCGGCCGAGCGATCGCGTTGAACGGTCTGACGTTCAACGTGGCTCAAGCCACCGGACCCGCCCTCGCCGGCCTGGTGATCGCCACACTCGGCACACAGTGGGTTTTCGCCATCAATGCCCTGAGCCTCACTTGCACGGTGCTCGCCATCCTGGTCTGGAAGGCGCCCTCTCCGGCACCGCGGCCCAAGGAGTCGTTCGGACGGTCACTGCGCACCGGTCTTCAATGCATCATGGCGGCACCACAGCGCCAGATCCTGGCCCGCCTCGCGATCTTCATTGTGCCGGCCACTTCGGTGATGGCCCTGGCACCCGTCCTTGCCGATGAGCGACTCGGCCTCGACGGAAGTGGTTTCGGGGCCCTTCTGGCGACGTTCGGTGCCGGCGCGGCGCTGTCGGTGACCATCTGGTCCCGAGTCGAGGGGCGCGGAGAGGAATGGGGCATGGTCCTCTCGGCCGCCCTGCTCACCGTCGCACTGGTGACCGCGGCCACCTGCACGCAGCCTGTCATCGTCGGCGGTGCCCTGCTGGCCTCAGGCACCGCCTATACGCTCGGCAGCACCTGCGCCTACGTCGCGGCGCAGCGCGTGGTCGACGACGCGCTGCGGGCCCGAGTCATGGCGGCCTATGTCGTCACCTCCGGCGCCGTGGTCGCTGCGGCAAGTGCAGGATGGGGCATCGTGGCCCGCACAGGAGTCGTCAGGGCTTTCGCCGTCGCGGCCGTACTCTCCGCCCTCAGTCTCGCAACCCGCACCCGATGGCCCCTGCCCCGCGGCATCGACAAGCGAGCCGACGACGCGACCGAGACCACACCCACGTCCTGAGCCCCCCGAAGCCCGACCCTGAGCCGAGCGAGACGACACCTGTCTCGTGGACAAGACCTACGGCCGCCGTGCCGGCCAAGGGCGAGACTACGACCGGCATCGCCGCCCTGCCGCTGACCCACAGGTCAGCGCACACAAAGCGCACAGCAGGCATCGAGAACACATAGCGCTTCAACGGCGGGGTCCTCGGCCCGTCCCGTCCCGTCCGGGGTGGGAGTATCGCGCCCTCCCACGCCGGTCAGTCCGCTCTTACGGTTGATCTCATGACCCATCATTCTCACAGCGCGGATTCCGCGCGCATTTCCCAAGGGCCGTCGATCGGTGGCCCCCTGGCCGGCACAGTCGCGCTGGTGACCGGAGCCAGCAGCGGAATCGGTGAGGGCACCGCGCTCGCGCTGGCCGCCCTTGGTGCACGCGTGACCGTCGTGGCTCGTCGGGAGGACCGTCTCGACGGGCTCGTCGAGCAGATCGAAAAGACCGGTGGCCACGCTCTGGCCGTGGGCGCCGACCTCACCGACGAAGCACAGGCCCAAGCCGCCGTCACCCGCACCATCGAGGCATACGGCCGCCTCGACACCGTGGTGGCCAACGCGGGCGTCATGATCCTCGGACCGATCGCGGGTGCCGACACCGACGACTGGCGCCGGATGATCGAACTCAACACACTCGGGCTCATGTACACCGCCCACGCCGCTGCCCCGCATCTGCTCAAGGCGGCGGCCGACGGCCCCCGAAAGGTCACGGACCTCGTCCTGGTCAGCAGCACCGCCGGGCGCATGGTGCGTGGTGGCGGTGGTGTCTACAACGCGAGCAAGTACGCGGTGACCGCCTTCGGGGAGGCCTTCCGCAAGGAAGTCACTCAGCGCCACCTGCGTGTTTCCCTCGTCGAGCCCGGCGCGGTGGAGACCGAACTGCCCCTGCAGAACCGCCCCGATGTGCAGGAGCGGATGTACGAGCGCTACACCACGATGGAATGCCTGCGCCCCGCGGACGTGGCGGACACCATCGCCTTCATCGTCACCAGGCCGCGCCACGTCGCCGTGAACGAGATCTTGGTGCGGCCGACCGAACAGCAGGAATGACCGGCACGGCGTTCTGTCGGTGCCGGGCGCCTCGCTCCGTTCGAACAGCCCGAAGCCTTCTGCGCCTTGCTGCTCGACTTCGTCGACAGTCAGGAACGGCGAGATGGGGGACCTACCCCTTCTGGGCCCCCATCTCGCCTTCACCGTCCTCACGGGCAGTTGTCAGCTCGCGCTCACAGCGGCGGTGGTCGACGGCTGCCGCAGCCGTCGCGGTCGCCGATTGTCGTCGGCCTTGTCAACGCGAAGCTCGCGTTGACTCCTAATTTTAGATCGAGTAGTCTTTAAATATGGACGGAACCAATGAGACAGTGCGGCGCGGGAGGGGCCGACCCCGCAAGTTCGAGCGGAAACCAGCTCTTGAGATCGCCGTTCGACTGTTCTGGCAGCGGGGTTATGAAGCGACCGGCGTCGCCGAGTTGCGTGAGGCGATGGGCGGCATGCCGTCGGCGAGCTTCTACCAACTGTTCGGCAGCAAGGCCGAGTTGTTCGCCGAATCGATCGCGCACTACCGCGCGACGTACGGACGCGCCCTCGACCCGCTGACCGACGCTTCGCTGGATCCGAAGGAAGCCATCAGGCAGACCCTGAGCCGGTCGATCGCGATGCAGACCGACAAGGAGCACCCGCTGGGCTGCATGATGGTGCTGGCCGCTCCGATTTCGGAAACGGACGACCCGGTCTACGAAATGGTGGCGGAGCGACGCCACATCACCCGCTCCCGCGTCCTGGACAGGGTCCGACAGGCGATCGCTGAAGGTGCGCTGCCGCCGGGGACCGATGCGGAGGCCATGGCCGGCCTCATCTACGGCTTCCTCATGGGCATCTCCACTCAGGCGCGCGATGGCGTGTCCGCCGAAACGATGCAACGTTCCGCCGACGCCCTTCTGGCCCTGTGGGGACAGCCGGACGAAACGGATGTTGCCGAGAGCAGGGGCAGGTAATGACCTCGACTTCCACATCACACACGTCTGCCCGGGCATGGGTAGGCGTGGTCACACTGCTGGCCGGCGCACTGCTGCCGCCGCTGGATTTCTTCATCGTCAATCTCGCCATTCCCTCGATCCAGGACGACCTCGGCGGCGGCGACATTCTGGGCCAGCAGATCGTGGCCAGTTACGCCGCCACGTACGCCGTGACACTCACCCTCGGTGGCCGACTCGGCGATCTCTACGGGCGACGGCGGATCTTTCTCATCGGCCTCGTGGGATTCGCCCTTGCCTCGCTCCTGTGCGGTTCGGCCGGGGAACCGTGGCTGCTCGTCGTCGGTCGTATCCTGCAGGGTCTCAGCGCCGCCCTGGCCGCCCCGCAGTCCCTGGCCCTCATCCGCGCAAGCCTTGAAGGCCGGGAGCAGACGATCGCCCTTGGCTTCCACGGTGCGACCTTCGGACTCGCCGCCGTCATCGGCCAGTCCCTGGGCGGACTCCTCGTCACCGCCGACCTCTGGGGCCTGGGCTGGCGGGTGATCTTCCTCCTCAACCTGCCCATCGCCGCTCTCGCCCTGCTGGGCAGCCTGTTCCTGCACGATCCGCACACGCGAGGCGTGGAGAAACTCGACTGGGTCGGCGCCGTTCTGCTCTTCACCGGCCTTGCCGGAATCGTCATTCCGCTGGTCGAGGGACGCGCGCTGAACTGGCCCTGGTGGTGCTTCGTCCTGCTCGTCGTCGCCGCCGGCCTGCTGCACAGGTTCTGGCGCTTCGAGTCGACCCTCAGCGCCGGCCGGAACCGCGAGCGCCACGTCATGCCCCTGGTACCACCACGAGCAGTGACCGCGCCCGGTGTGCGGATCGCACTGACTGCGGTCGCCCTGTTCTACTCCATCGCCGCGTTCTTCCTCATCTTCTCCGAATACGAGCAGACCGTAGGGCGCACGCCGCTCCAGGCCAGCCTGGACATCCTGCCGCTGGGCATCGGGTTCCTGATCGGACCGCTGACCGTGCAGTACCTCATGCGGATCATGCCGCGCCGTATCGCCGCTCTCGGCCTGCTCCTGGAGACCATCGGCTTCCTCGTCTTCGCCGCACTCGTCGCCGCACTCGACCAGACCCCGTGGGCCGCCGCACCCCTGGCGCTCATCGGCTTCGGTCAGGGACTCGCCCTGCCGTCGCTGATCCGCATCGCGGTCACCCACATCCCGCGTACGTTCGCCGGCCTGGCCAGCGGTTTGGTCAGCGCGACCCTTCAGATCAGCGCCGCTCTGTCGGTCGCGATCATCGGTGGCATCTACTACGCCAGCGCCGGCGCATACGGGGCGAGCCCCGCGATCATCACGGCGTCGATCCTCATCGCGGTGCTGCTGTTCGGCTCCTCTGTGCTGTCGGTACGCGCCGAACGCGTCCCGTCAGAGGAGACATCCACCAAGGTTGTCGGCACACACGACGGCGAGGTGAAGGAAGGAAAGACACTCTCCCCGGTACGAGATCGGTAGATCTCGTCTCCTCGGCTGTGAGAGATGGCGCCGAAGCGGAACCTGGCAGAGGCCGGCAGGGGCACCCGTGAGGCGGACACCACATGCGTGCCGGTGTCCGCCTCACGGCCACATGCACAACCGTCGCTCCCACGGGCGCAGCAAATCCGACGGTCGGACACTCGCTGGTGCGGCGCTGTTTGCGGCGTCACCACCGCGGAAGGCCGGCCGGCTCCATTCTGCTCAGCAGACCAGACTCTGAACGCGCCTGCCTGGCAGCGGAGTTCGGCGTCAGGATCGGCCGGTCACATCTGGCAGCGCTGAGATGCCGGACCTCGGTCCGGCGTGATCAACGATGCGGGCCCTCGACCTGCACGGCGCCGTCTCCCTGTTGCTGCTGCAGCCGACCACTGCATGGCCGAACGACCTGGATCGATACGCACAGACCCTCGGGAATTGCATCAGATGCGTGATCGGTCGTTGGTGAGTTGCCATGGACTGCGGGAAGTGTACCGGCGCGCTACTTGACGTCATTCATTCTGATCGACGTCTTGACCTGCAGGTTTGTTTATGATCAGTCGTTATGCATGATTCTGCCCTCTGATGCGAGAGGGTGGGGAGTGTCCGACGGTACGAGGGAAGTGCAGGGGGCTGCGCGGCTTGAGCTGGTCTCCGGGGTGCATCTGCTGCATCCCGAGGACGCCGCTCACGCAAGCTGGAGCCCTGGATCGACTGCGGACGCCTTTCCCGCGTCACCGCCAGGACCGCACGGGGACCCGTCTGCGAAAACGGCTGGGAGAAAGCCCCCGAGGCCCATAGGCCCTGCCAGCAGTGCGGCGCGGTCGAGCGGCTGTTCCACTTCGGTCTCTGCCGTCGATGCGCCGGCGAACGCCAGCTGCGGACACTGCTGACGCCGCCCGACGGCAAAGGCCGTCCCGAGCTCGACAAGGTCGCAGCCGCCCTGCTGGACCTCAACCCCCGCCGAACCCTGCTCTATTTGCGGGAGTCAGCCACCGCTGGCCGTCTCGTCACCGACCTCGCCGCCGGGGCCTGCGAGCTCAGCCACGAAGCCCTCGACGCCCGCCTGAGCCACCAGCATCGGGACCTGGCCGTCGAGTACTTCCGGGCCGTCCTGGTCTCCGCCGGCATTCTCCCGGTCCGGGACGAGTACCTGGCACGGCTGGAGCGATGGATCGAGCAGAAGACCGCGGCCATCGAAGATCCAGAGGACCGCCGCCTGATCACCGCGTTCGCCCGCTGGGACCGCATCGCTCGCATCCGACGACGAGCCCGCAATCCGATCTCCTCCTTCACCAGCGACATCGCCCAGACCCAGATCGCCAAGGCCGTCACCTTCCCCAACTGGATCAAGGGGTACGAGGAGACGTTGGCAACCTGCCGACAGCCCCTCATCGACCTCTGGCTCACCTCGGAGGAGCACCATGGCCCCTACGTCGCACGGCCATTCGTCCGCTGGGCGGTCCGCAGCAAGTTCGCCACCAACATCAGCATTCCTGGCAAGCCACAGCGGACGTACCACAGCCCGCTCGACGCCGACGAACGCTGGGCGACCGCCCGGAGACTCCTGAACGACGACTCCATCGAGACCAGGGACCGAGTCGCTGGGCTGATGGTGGTCCTGCTCTATGGCCAGTTCCCGGCGAAGACCTGCCGCCTGACCGTCAACCACGTCATCCACAACGAGAACGGCGTCGCCCTCCGCCTCAACACGCTCCCGCTGAAGCTCCAGCCGCCTATGGACGGCCTGGTCCTCCAACTCGTCGACCTCGCACGCGACCACGAGCGCACGGTGATATCGAACGAGCACAACGCGCTCTGGCTCTTCCCATCGCTTCAGATGCCCGGAAGACCCATGACCAGCCAGCAACTCGGCCGCCGCCTCCGCACCATCGGACTCCCCTCCGAAGCCGGACGAAGCGCGGCCCTGCTCGACCTCTGCGCGCAGATCCCCCCGGGCGTTCTCCAACGTCTGCTCGGATAAGCCCTGCGGCTGCCGATCGCTGGTCAGCCGGGGCCGTCAGGACCGCATACGCAGCCGAGGTGGCCCTCCGATCAGACGGCTGAGACCCGTTTAGCAGCACCGACGTCTGCGCGGCGGGCTGCCATCATGCTCGAATGGCCCACGACATAATCTTCTTCCTCGCCCCTGACGACGAGACGGCCGCCTCGACGCGCCTGCGGGGACCTGGTGAGGACTTTGAGTCTGTGACCTGCCGTTTTATTGAGCCGGACAGTGCCATCGCCGAGTGGGACATGTACTTCGAGGCGCCTTCGGCCGAGGCTCCGCCGCTTGAGCAGGTCTATGCGTGGCGGCCGTGGCCGGGGTGGGTCGCCGCCCCCTTGAACGATGGCGTTGAGGTGTTGGCTCTGCCGAAGCGGCTGACTCGAGCGCTCGGCGAAGCGAGTTCCGCCGAGCTCGAAGAGCTCGCAGGCCGCTGGATTGCGCGACTTCGGTCTGAGGACGGCGACGATATGACCGACGATGATCTCCTTGCGGTCTTGCAGGATGTTGCCCGCCTCGCAGCGTCTGCGGCGAATACGGGTGGCGGCCTCTACAGCTGGAGCTTCTGATCGCTTCCCCGCGAGGGACGTTCGTTCTTGACGCCGCTGCACGCCAGGAGCTCGGTCCCGGTGGCGTCGAAGTACAGGGTGAAGAACCAAGATCGGTCTGCTGCGACGATGTTGCCGGTACGCAGTTGCTCGTCGCGGTGCAGAGCGCGGAGGATCTCAACGGTCTCGTCCAGGCCGAGGGTCGTCAGGCCGATCTTCAACGACCGTTTCAGCCTTGTCGCAGCGATGCCGAGGACCATCCACTGTGGCGGCTGTCCGTCGTAGAGCATTACCTTGCCGCCGGCGGCGATGGCGTCGCGTGCTGCCTTGCAGCCACTGGTCTGGTCTTTGAGCATCCCGGTGATGTCGGGCTGACTCGGGGTCTCGTCCTCGGTGGCCATGCGGCGACTGCAGGGAGCGAACAGGGGCGTCGCTACGGGATTCGGCGTGGCCTGCCCAGGGCCGTTGGGAGCCATATCAGGCCGCCTACCCAACGGAGGACGTCCGTCGATGACGATCTTACTTCGCGCTGACGGCCGCAGCCTGTGTGCGGCATCGTTCCAGCCCTGCAGTCACCTCTTCGTGGTCCGGGCAGTCCTGGCTGGCCAGGAGTTCGCCAGCCGCGGTCATGGCTGCCCAAAAGTCGGGTGGTGAGCCGCGCCCGTCCCGGAACCGGGTTTTGGCGAAGTAGAGGAAAATCTTCGTGAGCTCCCCGGCGCGAAAACACGCGAGCAGGCCGCCGGGATAGCCTCCGCGGGCACCAGCGGCGGTTCCCAAGAGGTCGCGGATACGCTCATCGTGTTCCTCAAGTACTCGGTCCACGATGAAGACGTGCCCAAACTTGAGCACCAAGGCGAGGTCCTCCTCCTCACCCACCGCGAAGTCTGAGAAGCGTGACTCGACCTCGCGGAGCCGGGCCTCGGCGTCAGTCCGCGGCACACCCAGGGCCAAGCACACGGCCAACAGACAGACACCCCATTTGCCGGTCCTCGCGGCCAGCTCGGCGAAGACCTCCTCGTCGCTTCGCCCTGCGGCGAGCAACTCCTGCGCCTCCAGAACCAGCGCACCCTCGCCCTCCCCATGACTCATGGCGAGAGATTACCGCGCAGGTGCGATGGCCGAGTCGGCTGTGTTCCCCTCGCTCACCGAGGCAGCGCGAAGCTTCCCAGCCAGCGGGGTGTGAAGCGCAGCAGAGCCGGGTTGCAGCCCTATTCCGCTCAGTCGAATATCCGAAGCTACCGACATGATGTCGCGGCCGTCGCAACCAGTGGAGCCCTCGCCCTGTGTGCAACCCAGTAGTCTGTGGGCCGTCGACCGGATCGGCCCTGTTCACGTCGCCGGCCTCAAACCGGCGAGGCCCTCGGCCGTACGGTTCCGATGGACGCAACGACAGCGCTGGACCAGCAGCAAGCGGCCGAGGCCCGCCCGCGAAGGGTGCCCTGGCAACGCGCCGGCACCCCATGTCACCGCCCGAAGTCACGGCGGACTGACCACGACGATCCACATAGCGGGGCAGATCCCGCTGCAGGTTCGTTTGTCAGCGGGCAGACGATGGGCGCACCGGCCGCAACTAATGTCACGGCCCCTCTGCGATTGCCTGACGTCTCGGTCGACCGCGTACCAGACAGCGTGACCGGGCTGGCGTCGCGTCCTTTCCGAGGCGCTCCGCGCCCTGCTCACGTCGTCCGAACGGCGGTCCCGGTGCGGTGGACTTGACCGCGACGTTGGCGTCGGCCGACGTGTTTCCCTCATGGCCCAGCCGGGGGAGTCCGTCCGCGCGCCGCATAGAGGGACGGGACTCGACTGCGAAAGCGAAGATCGCTTCCTGGCCCCCACGCCCTTCCAGGAGCCGTCGTTGCTCCCAGAAGCAGGAAAGCACCGGTAGTGATGACAGTGCGGTACAAGGCTCGGAGTCTCATGACACGTCCTACCCTTCAGGAGGACTTGCTCTGGTCATTCGTGGGATCTGAGGGTCCGATCGAGCTGGTGTTCGCCAAGCACGCACTCCTGCGCATTGTCGGAAATGGCGACGCACAAGACCACAACACCTGCAAGGAACGGTCCGCCTTCCACACGATGTCAAGATCCATTCGCACTGTCAATACCGAACGTTCTACCTTTTCAGTGACGACGCGAAACCTGATCGACAGGCTCGGCCCTGTCGGGCCCGGGACGGTGACGTGGTTTCCGGCGTCTCCCTCAGGGCTGCTAGTCGCGGGCTGCGGGCAGGTGTTCCGTGTGTTCCCAGTGAACACACAACCGTGTCCCTCTCTTCATGAGGACACACCACCGCTCGGGCCCGCGCACACCTCCGCACCGCTCAGCCCTGAAGACCCACCAATCTGGGCAACGCGGCAAGAATCGGGTTCTTACCGGCCGACCATGAAGAGGTGACATGCAGCTGCATCGATCAACTGCTCCAGACACATGATCTGACCAGATGCCTGACGTCTTGATTCGTTGCCTACCGCAGCATCGACGCGACCGCCTGCGGCCAAGAACGGCATGACGAGCGCTCGCACCCGATCCGCGGTCAGCAGCCAAGGTGCCGTGCTGTACACGATCAGCATGCCGTCCTACCGCCGCAGCAACAGCATTTCCTGACGCGACGTCATTCAACTAGACTCGGGAACTCACCGCATTCCTGAGCTGATACGCCGCCGAGCGCTGGTCGCCGTACGCACTCTCGCGCGGCATCAGTGCTGCGCCACCACGCCATACTCATCAGTAGAACTGAGCAGTAGCCTCAAACCATTCACGATGTGCGTTGATGGTGGCCCGTGGGCGTTCCCGCGACGCCATGGGACCACACTGAGACTGTTTCGCTCAGCTCGCATTTATTCCCACACGTCTCGCATGACGGACCGACACTCAATGGCCTATGTCACGGGCGGAGGGCGTTCACTTTTTGTTTCGCGAGACGTAAGTTCTTGGCGGTCAGTGGGAAGCAGGGCCGGTCGAGGGGCTGTAGAACCCGGCTCCGGGCTACTGACATGGCGTACCGGACGCAGACCGGTACGTCTTGATGTGTGCGGTGTAACCCGATGCGGGGCAGCCGGCACCACTGAAACCCTCAACTACGCGTCACCACCTCATTCATGGAGCAACGGCATGGCCCTGGCGGAACTTGACTGTATAATGCACTTTGTGGCGCCAGGAGGACTCGCCATCCCGGTGACTGTTCACGCTTCATATGATTCACAAGATCCGTACGCCGTACGTGTCACCTTCTATCCAGGAGAGCACGCCCCCGTCAGCTGGGTCTTCGCACGGGACCTGCTCGCCGAGGGGACGGTACGACCGAGCGGATTCGGCGACGTGCAGATATGGCCAGGTAGAGCAGATCAGACGGACCTGCTGTGTCTCAAGTTGTCTTCCTTTGACGGACAAGCGCTGTTCACTGTGCCCATGGACCTGGTCACGCCATGGCTGTGCCGGATATACCACCTCATGCCGGCAGGACTTGAGGGGGCGTCACTCGACCTCGACGGTGAACTTTCCCGCCTGCTGGGCGAGGTCGCCTGACGGCGCCCTTCCACTCAAGGCAAACGGCCAGCCAGGTACCCACTGGTAAACGCTCCCGCAGTGCTTGGAATTCAGATCGTCAGCCGCCTCGCCGAGGTGAAGCATCAAGCGATCGTCACCGTTCTCGAGATTGCAGCCGGTGATGTGCGCGATGCGCTTCAATCGCTGATACAAAGTGCCACGGTGAATAGCCAGCAGCAATTCGGCGGTCCGTTGAATGTTCCCTCCGAGATCGAAGAATGCGGCGAGTGTGTCGCTCAGGACGTGGCTGCCGTCCCCCTGTTCCAGGGCAACGAGCGCCGGCACGTGTGATGTGCTGACGAGATCTTCCATCGGAAGCTTCAACAGCACTCGATTAGGACCGAGCTCGTCCCAGCGAGTCAACTCCCTGTTCCCTGGCAGCAGAAGCGCGGCGCGGGCAGCGAGAAAAGCCACCATTGTCATCAGCGACGTCGACGGTGGCTGGCGCTGGATCAAAAAGATCCAACCGCGTGATCGATTCGCCACCGTGAGAGCCAACTCATCTCCTCCTTCTCGTTACTGGACTGGTAACCAGGCGTAGGCCACCGCCGAGGGATGCGTTCCCGGGTCCAGGCCCTTCCTCACGCCACCCCGGGGGTCCGTAGCGTTGCCGTGTCTGACCAGCGGTCGCCCCTCCGGCGAGCGACAGATGTCGTCGAAAACCGGGTGCCGTCACTACATGAGGGTCATGCCTTCGCGGCGGGGCGCCTGCCCCGCGTCGGACGCGGCTGAGCCCGACCAAAGACACCAAAGCAAGCCTTATGGCTTTGCTTGGCTGAGCTTATTCCACTTATGAGAGCATGCCAGGAAGGTGAGCGGCACCCGATGACGGCATGCGAGGAGTAGGTCGATGAAGACCATCGGTCTGATCGGCGGGATGAGCTGGGAATCTACGGCTGAGTACTATCGGCTCTTGAACGAGTTCACACGCGAACGACTTGGCGGGCTCCACTCAGCTCGATGCGTGCTCTACTCGGTCGACTTCGCGGAGATCGAGCAGATGCAGGTCCAGGGACGTTGGGCGGAAGCCGCCGAGATCCTTGCCGGGGCGGCTCGGTCTCTGGAAGCAGCCGGTGCCGAGCTGATGCTCATCTGCACCAATACGATGCACAAGGTCGCCGACGCGGTCGAGGCGGCGGTGTCCATTCCGCTGTTGCATCTGGCCGATGCCACGGCGGACGCCGTACGGGCTTCGGGCCTGAGCCGGGTCGGGCTGCTGGGCACGGCGTTCACCATGGAACAGGATTTCTACCGAGGCCGCCTTGAGGCCGGCGGCCTGCATGTGTCCATCCCGGATTCCGAGCAGCGCACCGTCGTGCACCGCATCATCTATGACGAGCTCTGCCTCGGAGTGGTGAAGGACGAATCTCGCGATGCCTACCGAAAGGTCATGGAGGACCTCGTCGCCACCGGGGCGGAGGGCATCATCCTGGGCTGCACGGAGATCGAGCTTCTCATCGGCCCCGCGGACAGTCCTGTCCCGGTCTTCCCCACCGCACGTCTTCATGCCGCAGCCGCCGTGGACACAGCACTGTCGGATTGATCAGCCAAGCAGAGCAGAGGGTGCACCCTGCGGCAGACATCTGACGAACGCCCGTGGCGAAGTGTTCAACGCCCGTCTAGCCTCAATACCAGTGACTTAGTCGGGATCGTGGTCCCAGACGCGTCGCACTTTGACGGGTGGGTTGATCGGGGCTGTCTTGTAGTGGGGTGCGATGGTCACGGCTTCGGCTGGGTCACGGGTCGGCCGGGGCCGGTTGCGGTGGTCGAGACGTTTGACGCCGAAGTTCGACATTTTGCGTTTGACGACGCGAGGGTTGGTACGTCTGCGGCGAGCCGGCAGTAGGTGGCGGGCTATCTCGCGCAGTCCCTCGGTGAGGGATACGGCCAAGCGGTCAGGGGGAAAAGGCCGCCTGCGCGATGACCTGACGTCGGGCGAGGCGGAGGGTGCGGGTGAAGGAAAGTCGGTCCGGGTCCATGTCGACGCCCTCGGCGGCGATGTGCATGAGCTGGCGGATTGCGTGGTGGACCAGCAGATGGGCCCAGACTTCCTGCTCGACACCGTCCGGCGAGCGGGACCGCAAGACCTCGGCGGGGCCACGCTGGTGGGTCTTGAGTTCATCCAGAGCGGTCTCGATCTCCCACCGCTGGTTGTACAGGGCCGCCAGTTCCGTGGCGGGTGCTGCTTTGTGGTCGAGGATGGTGGTGATCAGCCGGTAAGGCGCTGACTGTACCGGTCGGCCGGGGTCGTCCAGGGTGTACTCGATGACCCGCACCA
>NZ_KB911602.1:0-23021 GCF_000383615.1 Streptomyces canus 299MFChir4.1
GCACCGGCACACCCGAACCGGACGACTCCCGCGACGACGAGGACGGAGGACACAGGTCGGAGGGCTCCCCCTCCGACAGCGGCAACGACCCACCCTGACCGAACGACTCCCCCGTCGACGAGGACGGAGAACGCGGCCCGGACGACTCCCCCACCTGCCCTGCCCTGTCCGCACCGCTCGCCGCACTCGCCTCCCTCTCCGCGCCCGCTCCCCTCTCCGGGCCGGACTCCCGGCGTTCACCTCCGCACATCTCCCGTTGCGACTCCCCCGGTGTCTCCCGGCGCTCCCCACCCCCGGGTTCGCCCGCTGCGCTCATCGCGCCGCCCCCTGCCCGGCCGTCTCCCGATGTTCCGGCGTCCAGGGGAACAGTCGTCGCTCTGCCCACACCAGCACCCCGTTGATGACGAGCCCCAAGGTGCCCGCCCACACCACGCCCGCCAGGACGTCCCGCGTGCCGTCCGTGGCCAGGCCCGCCTGGGCGATGAAGATGCCGAGGCCCTCGCCGAAGCCGGAGAGGATCTCCGTGGCGACGGCGAGGATGAGGGCGACGGCCGCGGAGATGCGGATGCCGGCGGCGATGAAGGGGGCCGTGGCGGGGAGTTCGGCGCGCAGCAGGACCGTGAGACGGCCGAAGCCGAAGGCGCGCAGGGTGTCCTTGGTGAGGGGGTCGGTCTCGCCCAGGCCGTAGACGGTGTTGAAGAGGATCGGCCAGACCGAGGCGTAGGTGATGAGCGCGACCTCGGTCTCGGTGCCGGAGCCGAGGAGCAGGGACACCAGGGGGATCAGGGCGACGGAGGGCAGGGGCCGCAGCAGCTCCACGATCGCCCGGGCTGCCGCGTCGACGAGCGGCACGCTGCCGAGCAGGAGTCCGAGCGGTACGGCGATCGCGCAGGCGAGGCCGAGGCCCAGCGCCCAGGCGCGCAGGGTGACACCGATTCCGTCGAGGAAGACGGAGTCTCCCGCCAACTCGACCGCGCGGGCGAGGACTTCGGAGGCGGGCGGCAGATAGCCGCGGCGGACGAGGCCGGCCCGGCTCACCGCCTCGCACACGCCGAACGCGAGCAGTGCACCGAGAAAACCGAGCCACAGTTCCCGACGCACCCTCAGCCGACGCACGTGCCACGCTCCTTCACACCTCACGCCCCGGCGACGCGCTCACTTCACCAGCAACGCCGAAGGGTCGATCGGCTTCTTCAGCATCTTCTGCTTCTCCATCAGCGCGGTGAGCCGGGCGATCTGCGTCCCGTCCATGGTCGCCGGATACACCGGCAGGTCGATTTTCTCCGCCTGCTCCTTGGTGACCTTGGTGTACGTCGGAATCACCGCACGCACCAGGGACGGGTCCGCGTCGACGAGCTTGACGGCCGCCTTCAGGGCCCGTTGGAAGCGGGCGAGCGCGTCGGCGTTCTTCCCGGCGAACTTCTCCGTCGTGAGGTAACCACTGAGCGGGATCGACGCGACGGGCGCGGACGCCCCGTCCACCAGCACCCTGGCGCCCAACTCGTCCTGGACGGAGCTGTCGTAGGGCTCGACCGCGTGCACGGCGTCGACCTGCCCCTTGTCCAGCGCGGCACCCATCTGCGGGAAGGGGATCTGCCGGTAGACGGGACGACCGACCCCCTGCTTCGCCAGGATCTCGTTGAAGGTCAGTGACTGGACGTTGTTGAGGACGTTGACGGCGAGCTTCTTGCCCGCGAGGTCGGCGAGGGTCTTGATGTCCGAGTCCTTCGGCACCAGCACCTCCATCATCCGCGGCGCCGCCCTGATCGCCTCGGCGACGATGCGGATGTCGAGGGTGCCCTGGTCCTGGGCCTGGAAGTAGGTGACGTAGTTCGCGCTCGCGACCATGTCGATCTGCCCCTTGGACAGGGCGGGCAGCGCCTGGAGGCTCTGCTGGATCGGCTGGATGCGGACGTCGAGGCCTTCCTTCTTGAACAGGCCCCGGTTCTGCGCGATGTAGAGCATGGCGGAGTCGCTCAGGGGCAGTGCGGCCACCCTGACCGTCGTACGCCCGCCGTCCGGGGACGAGGAGTCCCCGTCGCCCCCGCAGGCCGTGAGCACCAGCGCGAGGGCGACCGCGCCGGCCGCCGCCTTCCCGCTTCCCGAACGCCAAGGTCGTGATGCCGGTCCCCACGTCATCCGGGCATGATGACCGATCGATCGACGTGATCACCACACCATGCTCAGCCGAATCGTCACACCACGCTCAGCCGAGCCATCACGCCTCGGAGAGAGGCGAAAGGATCTCCTCCGCGACCCAGCCGAGCGCGTCGGGCAGTGCTTCGGTGGCGACCGGCAGCCACAGCGAGCAGGCGGTGAGCCCGGCCTCGGCCAGCCGCCGGAGCTCCTCGCGCACTCGCTCGGCGGACGGATCCGCACCACCCAACGGCTGCCGCCCGGACGGTCGTACGGCAGCCTCGAAGCCCGGCAGTACGAGTATCTGGCCCGCTGTCAGTTCCAACGGCGTGGCCGGATCCCGCCCCGCCTCCTCCCCGAGCTCCGCCAACCAGCCCCGCACCTCGGTGAGTCCGGCCGCGTCGAGCCCGGATCCGTGCCATGCGTCGCCGTACCGCAGCGCCCGGCGCAGAGCCGCGTCGCTGTGGCCGCCGACCCACACCGGCGGCCCACCGGGTGTGCGCGGCCGCACCCCGAGCCGCACCTCGGCCTCGTCGCGCCACAACTTCCGTACGACGTCCAGCTGTTCGTCGGCCCGGCGGCCCCGGCCTGCGAACGGCACGCCGGCGGCCTCGAACTCCGCGGTGTCCCAGCCGGTGCCTACTCCGAGCGTGAACCGGCCGCCGGAGAGCCGGTCGAGCGTGGCGGTCTGGTGGGCGACGACGACCGGGTTGTACAGGGGCAGGATCAGGACGCTGGTCACCAGCCCGATCCGGGTCGTCGCGCCGGCCACGGCGGACAGCAGGACCAGCGGGTCCGGGGTCACGCCCACCGCCCCCGCCAGCAGATGGCTGCTCGCGATGAGATGGTCGAAGCCCAACTCCTCGGCGGTACGGGCGATTTCGAGGACGCCGTCGAGCTCGTCCTCGTGAGCGGGCCACAGTCGGTGCGGTGCGACTCCCAGGCGCATGCGGGGCGACTCCTTTGGCACGAGGGGACAGGGGGCGATGCATCTGGGCCAACAAGGCGACACCCGACGCTCATCCCTTGTCGTGCTTCGTTCTTCACCGATCGACCGGCCCACGAATGGTTGAGATGGACGGGATCAAGTCCCTTCGGGGTCATGTGACATGAGAACCTGATAATGGGAGAGGGGTTCGGACGTAGCCGTCGAGGTGTGTGCCGACAGGGGGTCCTCGATGTTCGGGGCAGAGTTGTTCACCCAGACCGCCGCAGCCGCCGCGGGCACGATGGTCGGGCTGATGACCACGGATGCCTGGCAGGCGGCCCGGCAGCGGATGGCGCGGTTCCTGCGGCGGGAGGACGTCGAGCGGCTGGACCGGGCACGGGCGGAGCTCGACGCGGCACCGCCGGCCCGGCAGGAGATCATGCTGCGGGAGCAGCGGCAGGAGTGGGACACCACCCTGCGCGGTCTGCTGGCCCGCAATCCCGATCTGTCGGGTCTGCTGGCCGAGTTCGTCCAGGAGTTCTCCGGCCTCGCGCGTCCGGTCTTCATCCAGGTCCAGCAGGCCCCGGCCCCGCTGGAGCCCGTTCGTGCCCCGGGTGCGCTGACCGTCGCGCCTCCCCTGGGCCGGCTCGACCGCCGGGTGCGGGGCCGTGAGCCGCTGCTGGACACGCTGAAACAGCTGGTGGGCAAGCCGACTTCGGGTGTGCGGGTGCTGCATGGCATGGGCGGGAGCGGCAAGACGACGGTCGCCCTGGAGATCGCCGCCTATGCCGCCGCGCTGAACGTCGACGTGTGGTGGGTGACGGCGAAGAACCCCGCCACGCTGAGCGCCGGGATGCGCGAGGTGGTGGCAGCGCTGGGCACGCCCGCGGATCTCATCGACCGTGCCTGGTCGGGGCGTTCGAGCGCGACCGACCTGCTGTGGCGGCGGCTGTGCGACACCGCGAGCCCGTGGCTGCTGGTGGTGGACAACGCCGACGAGCCCGAACACCTGGCTCCTTATGGCCGGTTGGCAGAGGGCAGGGGCTGGATCCGGCCCGCCGCTGAGCTGCCCGGTCTGGTGCTGATCACCAGCCGGGACAGCAGCCCGAGGACCTGGGGGCCGTGGGCCACGCTGCACTCGGTCGACGCGCTGGAGGAGGACGACGCCACCGAGGTGCTCTGGGACCTCGCCGGGGAGCGGGCCGGTTCCCGTGAGGACGCGCGGCTGCTGACCCGGCGGCTCGGCGGACTGCCCCTGGCGCTGCGCATCGCGGGTTCGCATCTCGCGGCGGCATCGGCGTTCCCCGCCTGGCCGGGCACGACGACCGTGCGGACGTACGCCGACTACCGCGTGGCCCTCGACGAGCGCTTCGCCGAACTCCTCGACGAGCGCCCGCCCGGGCGGCAGGGCAGCAACTACTCCGTCCCGGTGACCGGTACCTGGGAACTGTCGCTGGACCTCCTGGAGCGGCGGGGCATCGTCCAGGCCCGGCCGCTGATGCGGCTGTTGTGCTGTCTTGGCGAGGCGCCGGTACCGCTGCTCGGCCTGTTGCGGCCCGACCGGCTGGCGGAGTCGTCGGTGCTGCCCGGGGTCACGCCCCAGGAGCTGTACACCGCGCTCACCTCGCTCGCCGACTTCGGTCTGGTCGAGCTGCACACCCCGCGCGGCGGTGACGACCACACGCGCACCCTGCTGATGCACCCCCTGGTCCGGGACGCCGGCCGGCTCCAGCGGGACCTCGCCGAGCACATGCGGGAGTACGCGGCCGTCGTCGCCGACCTGGTCGTCTGCGCCACCGCCGAACTCAGCGAGGACGACCCGTCCGACTGGCCGCGCTGGCGGCTGCTGCTCCCGCACTGCGACGCCCCGCTGGCCCTGATCGGCGACCCGTACGAGGCGGCGGACGACCTGGTCTCCAAGGCGCTGCGGGCGGCGGCGGCCGGGGCCCGGCATCTGATCGGGCGGGGCTGGCTGGACCGGGCCGAGGAGGTCCTCGGCGCGTGTGAGCCGGTGGTGCTCGCGTGCGGTCCTCGGGATCCCGACGCGCTCGAAGTACGGTCCGCGGCCGCCCACTTGCTCCAGTTGCGGGGTCGGCTCGCCGCCGCCGAGACGCTGGTGCGTTCCGTTCTGGAGGACACCCGGGCCCTGTTCGGCGACGGCTCCGGTGAGACCGCCGACGCCCGGTACGCCCTCGCGGAGCTGCTCTGCGACCGGGGCCGGCCCGCGGAGGCCGAGGTCGAGTACCGCTCGGTGTACGCGACGCGTCGCACCCTGCTCGGCGAGCGTGACCCGCAGACGCTGGCCGCCCGCAAGGGCGTGGCCCGCATGTCGCAGCAGCGCGGACTGCTCGCGGAGGCCGAGGAGGAGCACCGCCTGCTGCTCGACGCCTACCGCGACGCGCTCGGTGACCGCCACCCCGACACGCTGGCCGCCCGGCACGACACCGCCCAGGTGCTGCACGAGCGCGGCATGTTCCGCCAGGCCGAGCAGGAGCTGCGCGAGACGCTCCAGGTGTGCGCGGACGTACTGGGCGAACGCCACCCGGGCGCGCTCGCCGTCCGCCACGACCTCGCGGACGTCCTGCGTGACCGCGGCCTGCTCGTGGAGGCGGAGCAAGAGTTCCGTGCGGTGCTCAGGCTGCGCGCCGACGCCTACGGCGAGGACCATCCCGAGACCGTGGCCGCCCGGCACGGCCTGGCCACCGTGCTGCGCGACCGCGGCTGGCCCGGTGACGCGGAGACCGAGTTCCGGGAGGTCTTCGAGGTCCGGCGCAGGCTGCTCGGCGACATGCACCCGCACACCCTGGTGGTCCGGCACAACCTGGCCGACCTGCTGATGGAGCGGGGGCAACTGGAGGCGGCCGAGACGGAGTTCAGGGAGGTGTACGCGGCACGCCGGGAGGTGCTCGGCGAACAGCACCTGCTCACCCTCTCGGTACGGCACGGGGCCGCGCACGTCCTGCACCTGCGCGGCCGTACCGACCGGGCCGAAACCGAGTACCGCACGGTCCTCGCGGACTGTGTGGAGACCCTGGGCCCCCGCCACCCGGGCACGCTCGCGGTCCGCCACAATCTCGCCGACCTGCTCAAGGACCAGGGCCGGTTCGCCGCCGCGGAACAGGAGTTCAGGGAGGTCTACGAGGCCCGGCGGACCGTACTGGGCGAGCAGCATCTGCTGACCCTGTCCGTACGGCACGGCGCCGCGCACGTCCTGCATCTGCGCGGGCACGTCGAGCAGGCGGAGGCGGAGTACCGCACGGTGCTCGCGGACTGTGTGGAGACCCTCGGCCCCCGCCACCCGGGAACCCTGGCGGTCCGCCACAACCTCGCCGACCTGCTGTGTCTCAAGGGTGAACTCGACGCGGCGGAAGCGGAGTTCACGGAGGTGCGGGCGGCCTGCGAGGAGGTGCTCGGCTTACGGCATCCACGGACACTGGCCGCCCGGGAGGCCCTCGCCCGTCTGCGGTCCGAGGATCAGGCGCCCAGGGATCCCGACTCGGCGGCCACCGGCCCGTAGCCCGGGAAGTGTGCCGGGATCTGCGCGAGGTCCCACAGGGAGAGCGTCTTGTCGTCGTAGAAGTCGTCGGACTCGTCGTCGCCGATGACCTGCAGCGGTTCGGGCAGTCCGAAGGGGGCCAGCCGGAGGTTGATGGGCCGCCACCAGCCCGTGACGATGTCGGTGTTGACGGGCGTCCGGGAGAAGGTCGTGGTGAGCAGATAGCGCGAGCCGCTCTCCCGGAAGCGGGTCAGCGCCTCCACCACATGCTGGTAGGAGAAGTGCACGAGGGCGTCCCTGCACACGATGAGATCGACGCGCGGCACGGGCTGGGCGGTGAAGTCGAGCAGCTGGAACTCCCGCCCCGGGCCGGGGTGGTGGGCGCGGTTGGCCGCGACGAGCTCCGCGACGACGTCTCCGCCGAGGTAGGAGGCGCCGTGCAGTTCGACGTGCTGCATCCAGTTCAGGTCCCCGCAGGGCGCGTCCAGCACCGAGCGGACACCCAAGTCCTTGATGAGCGCGCCGAGTCGGCCGATGACCCGCTTCATGCGCTGGAGCTCGGAGCCCGGTCCGGAGCGGGTCTCGTCGGAGCCCCAGCGGTTGGTGCGGTAGATGTCCGTGAACACATCGTGCAGGTCGGGCTCGTCACGGGCGTCCGTGACGTCGACGTAGCGCCGTGCGTCCACGTCGTAGACGGGCTCCCCAGGATTGCTCAGGTACCGCGGGGTCAATGACGTCCTCTTTCGCTGCCCGTCGGCGGGACGTAGGGCAGCCCACCGGTGCACGTCGGCAGCATAACGCTCCTCAGGGCCGGACCTGGATGAGCGCGTGGGTCCCGCTCGTCCGCCAGCGCCGCCCCTCCGCCTCGTCCAGCGCGGCCACCGTACGCCCGTCGAGACCGGTGACCACATCGGACTTCAGGGTGCGCAGAGCGGCGACCGGTCCCGGGAAGTACGCGGTCGCGTCGGCGAACGGCGTGGTCGGCGCCCACCACCGGTCGCCCACCAGACGCCGGTAGTTGAGGTCTCCCTTCAGGACGGTGAGCGCGGCGCCGCCGAGCTCCGCACGAAGGTCGTCCGGCATGTCCGCGTACGGCAGCGGAGCGCAGGAGAACGCGTGCGCGCGCACCCCGAGGCGCCCGTCGGCCATGGCGTCCCACAGCCGGCGCCCGTACGCGGACGCCTCGCCCGGTGCCCGCACGAGCCGGCGCAGCGCGTCGACCACGTCGGCGGTGGTGGCGTCGGAGACGTAGTAGGGGTACGGCTTCACATGCAGCACGGCCCGCTCGACACGGCCGTGTTCGAGGAGGTGGGCAAGGAGCAGCAGATCGGGGATGAGCTCGCGTCCGGCATTGTCGGCGATCAGACACAGGGTGCCGACGCCGTCGAGCAGCGCCCAGAGCCGGTCGCTGTCGTCGGCGACCAGATCCGGTACGGCGTCCCGGCCCTCGGCCTCCCGGTCGGAGAGCCGGAACCCGAGGTCGGCCCGGTTCCCCCACAACGATCCGTGCAGCAGGGCCGCACCCTGCTCCTCGACCGGCAGGGCGGCGAGTTCGTCCAGGGCCGCCAGCTCCTGGTCCGTCTCCGGGGAGTCGAGTTCGGCGAGCTTGGAGGGCCGGAAGGGGTCGATGCCGCGCCAGGGCCCGTCCCCGAAGTAGCCGACGGCGTCGAGGAGCCGCCGGTAGAAGTAGCTCTCGGACCAGAGCCACGGCACGTCGAACCAGGACTGCCCGAGGTAGCCGCCGATCCCCCACTCGGCCCATGACGCGCCGGGGAGCGGCTCGATCGCTCCCTTCGTGCAGTTGTCGAGCAGCGCGTCGAGTGCGCGGTGCTGTTCGGGCCCGTAGGGGAAAGCCTCCCGCACCTGTCCGATGATCGCGGGGTGCCGCTCGGCGAGCACGCTGTGCGGGAAGGAACCGGGTTCGTTGCCGAGGATGACGGCGGCGGCGATGGACATGGACCGACTGTAGCCAGGAACCCGCTCACCCGCTGGTCCGGGACTCCTGCTCCAACTGGCTGACCAGCGCCAGATACCGGGCCCGTCGAGGCACCGGCACCAGCCCCCGGATCATCACGTGCCACATCTCCGCGAGCCGTCGCGGCTGCCGTCCCACCGGTTCCAGATGCCGTCCCACCACGCGTGTACCGACGAAGAAGCACACCAGCGAGTGCGCCACCGCGTCCACATCGGTGTCCGGGTGGAGGTCGGCCTCCTTGACCGCCCCCAGCAGCTTCCCGGTGGCCAGGTCCAGCCACTCGGTGAACGGGTGCCGCAGCGGCGGCCGTACCTCGACTCCCCCCGTGGCGAGCCGAAGTCCGGCCCGGAGCACGGGCCCCTCGACCGACAGGCGCGCTATGCCGAAGGTGACGCGGACCAGCGCCTCCAGCGAGGTGTACCCCCGGGCGTCCACGTCCCCCGCCAGCTGCCGCGACGCCCGCGACTGGATCTCCATGATCGCGTGCGCGAGGTCGTCCTTCGCCGCGAAGTGGAAGTACAGCGCGCCTTTGGTGACTCGGGCGTGCGCGACGATGTCGCTGAGACTGGTCGATTCATAGCCACGGCGGTCGAACAGATCGGCGGCGGCGGTGATGATCGTCGCTCGGGTCTGTTCAGCGCGTAACTGCCTCGGCATCGACTGCACACTCCTGGTACGGAAAAGAACGGGTCATGCCGTTTGTTTTTTACTCCCTGTACACGATATCTCACCCTGCGACGGCACCCACCATGCACTCGAAGACCACCGACTCCCCTTGCAGCGCGATGACTTGTACGTGGGTGCCGTTCTCCTCGCTCACTTCCGTCCAGACCGGCTCGTCGAGCTCCGCGTACTGGTGAAATGTGGCGTGGAACGAGGTCGGCACCCGGTGATCCCGCCCACCGTGCGCCCGTACGGTCTGGCGGGCGGCCTCCAGCAGGAGCATGCCGGGGATGTGGTCCAGGGGATGGTCGAAGAAAACAGGATGAGCGGTATCCACGCGCAGCCGCCAGCGGCCGGGGCGTGCGGCGGGCGAGAGGAGGACGTCGGCGGCGAGGGCCCGGCCGACCGTGTCGGCGGGCAGCGGCGAGGGCAGCGGGCGCGGCAGCCGCAGGGCACCGACGTCGGCGGTACGTCCCCCGCGCAGCCGGCGGTAGACGGACTCGTTCGTCCAGGTCACGGCTATGCGGCCGGTCGCGACCCGCTCACCGCCCAGGCGTACGGCGGCCTCGTAGCGCAGTGCGGCCGGGCGGCCGGCGCGGCGGCGGACCTCCGCGACGGTGATGTCGATGACGGGTTCGGCGGGGGCGGTGCCGACGGCCAGGTGTTCCGGGCGGGTGTCGACCCGCAGTTCCTGGAGGACGAACCGGTGGCCGAGCGGGACCTCGTACTCCGCGTGGGCGAGCAGCGCACCGCACTGGCGGACCGTTTCCGCAACCAGCAGCGGCTCGTAGGCCGAGCGGTCCGGGGACACGTGTAACTGATGGGCGCGCGGCCACTGCGCGGTGATGGTGAACCGGTCGGTGTCCGTCCTGGTCCAGCCGGTGAGGAGGATCTCCGCGACGGCCACGCGGTGGACGAACTCCCGGGGTACGGTCGCCGTCAGGGGCCCGGATCCGGGCCGGGCCTGCACGAACTGCCGTAACTCTGGCATGTCTCCCCCTCGTTCCTCCGAAGCGATGACGGACGGTGAGGTGCCCGTGCCGGTGAGCGATAGAGTACGAGGGATTCCGGTCTGTTTTCAATGTGACCTGATCGAGACCGGACGAGATCCGAACTCGGCGCATGGGAGGGGTTCTTATGGCGAGACAGGAGCGCGCCATCAGGACACGCAGGACGATCGTGGAGGCCGCGGGCGCCGTCTTCGACGAGCACGGGTACGCCGCGAGCACCATCGCGATGGTGCTGGAGCGGGCCGACGTCACCAAAGGTGCCCTGTACTTCCACTTCTCCTCCAAGGAGTCCCTGGCCCAGGCGGTGCTCGACGAGCAGTTGTCCCTGGGGGCCGTGCCGCCGCACCCGTGCAAGGTGCAGGAGATCGTCGACATGACGTTCGTCTTCGGGCAGCGGCTGCGGACCAACTCCCTTCTGAAGGGGAGCGTGCGGCTGACGGTGGACCAGTGCGCGCCGCCCGGCGTCGATCACACGGGACCGTTCCGGCAGTGGAGCGAGCATCTGGTGGCGATGCTGCAAGAGGCGCGGGCCCAGGGGGAGTTGCTGCCGACGGTCGAGCCGCGGGACACGGCGGATCTGCTGGTCGGGGCGTTCGCCGGAGTGCAGTTGATGTCACGGGCGCTGCACGGGCGGGAGGATCTCGCGCACCGGATCTCCGTCATGTGGGCTCATGTGCTGCCCAGCATCGTGGTGCCGGGGCTGCTGGTCGGCCTCGACAGCCGGCCCGATCGCGGGGCACGGGTGCTGGCGTCCCTCGGAAGCGACGAGTTGGTGGGCGCCGAGGCCTGATCGGGGGCGGTCCCTGTCACGGGCGGCACGCAGGTGGGCCGGCCGGTGCCCCATCCGCACCGGCCGGCCCACCCGTTCGGGAGTTCGCTCAGAAGGTGAGCTTCCAGCCGTTGAGCGTGCCCGTGTCCTGCGACGCCGTGTCCTGGACGCGGAGCTTCCAGGTGCCGTTGGCCGTCTCGGAGGAGGCGTTCACGGTGTAGGTGGTGTTGACGTCGTCCGCGGAGTCCGAGGAGCTGGCCGCCTTCAGGCTGTACACCGTGCCGTCCGGGGCGACGAGGCCGATCACCAGGTCACCGCGGTAGGTGTGGGTGATGTCGACGCCGACCTGGAGGGCCGAGGGGGCGTTGCCGCTGCGGCCGCTGACGGCGATGGAGGACTCGATCGCCGAGCCGTTGTCCGGGATGGCGACGGCGGTGGTGCTGGAGAAGGTCGTCCCCGTCGTCGTACCGCCGCCGCTCACGGCCGCCACCGTCTTCGCCGCGTCCGCGAGGCCCGCGCCGCAGCCGCCCGAGCAGGCGCCGGGCAGCGGACGGGCGTTGTTCTTGATGGCGGTCTCGATCTGCGCCGGGGTCAGCGCGGGGTTCGCCGACTTCACCAGCGCGACCAGGCCCGCGATGTGCGGGGTGGCCATGCTGGTGCCCTGGTAGTAGGCGTACGACTCCGAAGAGGGCGTCGAGGCACCGGAGTTGAGGGTGGACAGGATGCCGTTGGCGGTGCCGGTGCTGGTCTGGCCGCCGGGTGCCGAGATGTCCACGAGGGAACCGTAGTTGGAGTACGAGGCCTTGGCGCCGGAGCGGTTGGTCGCGGCGACCGAGATGATGTTGTTGCAGTTGCCCGGCGAGTGTCCTGAGACGTTCTCGTTGTCGTTGCCGGCGGCCACGACGACGGTCGTACCGCGGCTGACGGCGTTGTTGATGGCGGTCTGGGTCGCCGAGGTGCAGGCACCGTCGCCACCGAGGCTCATGTTGATGACCTTGGCGACATTGGTGTTGGCGGGCACGCCGGAGACGGTTCCGCCGGACGCCCAGGTGATGGCGTCGATGATGTCGGAGTCGTAGCCGCCGCACTTGCCGAGCACGCGCACCGGGGAGATCTTCGCGCCGTACGCGATACCCGCGACGCCCTTGCCGTTGTTCGTGACCGCGGCGATGGTGCCGGCGACGTGGGTACCGTGCCAGGAGGAGCTGGAGGCCGGGATGCCCGCGCCGCACGCGCCCGCCGCGTAGTAGTCGCCCGGGTCGGCCGGGTTGCTGTCGCGGCCGTCGCCGTCGACGGAGACCGCGGTGTCGGAGATGAAGTCGTAGCCGCCGACGATGTTCGCGGCGAGGTCGGAGTGGGTGACGTAACCGGTGTCGATGACGGCGACGGTGACTCCGCCGCCGGTCGAAGTCGCCCAGGCGCCCGGCACGTTCATGCCGGCCGTGGACTCGAACAGGTCCCATTGCTTGGCGTACTCGGTGTCGTTCGGGTCGGCCTGCGGCTTGTTCAGGCGGTCCGGTACGACGTAGGCGACCTGCGGGTCGGCCTTGAACTCGGCGACCGCGTCGGCCACTTCGGCCTTGCTGGGGTCGGTGCCCAGGTCGACGAGGGCCGCCCCGGTGCCGAGTCTGCGCTGGAAGTCGGCGTCCTTGGCGGCGGCGTCGGCCTCGGCGGCCTTGTTCGACGTGGCCTCGGCGGCGCCGGACTTGTAGCCGACGATGAGGCGCTCGGCCTGGACGCCGGGGGCGGCCTCGGTGAGCGCGGCCGGGACGGCGGCCTGCCGGCCGGGGGTGTCCTGGGCGACGGCGACGGAGGCCGTACCGACGGAGAGGAGGGCCGCGGAGACGGCGGCGGCGGATATCAGCTTCCGCCGCAGGGAGGGGGACGTACGCAAGGGCTTGCCTTTCGTGGCCGTGCTCCGGGCAGCGCGGAGCAGCAGTCGAATCGCTTCGTCGATGAAGCGGGCGGGGGGTGAAGCCAGGAGCGCGGCGGCCGGCCATACGTGGCGGGCGTGACCCGTTCGGGGTTACCTGTGGGTCAGCTGTGGTCGAACGATAGGCAAAGAGCAGGTCATGCGGATACAGGGGAAACCCTTGATCGGGCCGGAGACACCCCCTCTGCGGTGGCCGGTTGAACGGGGGTGGCCACTTTGCCCGCCTCTGCACGGGACGACCGAGCCGGTGTGCCGGTGAACGCGCGGGGCCCGCGGCCCGTACTGCACGGAAGCCCGTCGTTCCCGCGCCGCCCGAGGAGGCGTTCCGGATGTTCCGGATGCCCTGGACCACCGCCCGTCGTACCAGTGCGGCGGCTGCCGCCGCCCTGACCCCGTTCCTGCTGACCGTGTTCGCGGCGGCGCCCGCGCAGGCCCATGGCGCTCCCACCGATCCGGTCAGCCGGGTCTTCGCCTGCTCCCCCGACGGCGCCTCCTCGGGCACGCCCGCGTGCCGGGCCGCCGTGGCGGCGAACGGCTCGCCCTTCACGGCCTGGGACAACCTGAGGGTCGCGAACGTGAACGGCCGGGACCGGCAGACGATCCCCGACGGGAAGCTGTGCAGCGGCGGCCTGCCCGCCTACAAAGGCCTGGACCTCGCCCGCTCCGACTGGCCGGCCACCCGCCTGTCCCCCGGCGCGACCCTGACCATGAAGTACGTCTCGACGATCCCGCACACCGGCACGTTCCGCATGTACCTCACCGAGCCCGGCTACGACCCGTCGAAGCCGCTGAAGTGGTCCGATCTGCCGGAGCAGCCGTTCGCCCAGGTGAAGGACCCGGCGCTGACAGGCGGCGCGTACCGGATCCGGATGACGTTGCCGAAGGACCGCACGGGTCGGCAGGTGCTGTACACGATCTGGCAGAACAGCAGCACGGCGGACACGTACTACTCGTGCTCGGACGTGGTGTTCCCGGCGGCGGCCGGCAAGGGCGGGGGCAAGGCGAGCGCCGCCGCGTCGCCGAGCCGTTCGAAGGCGGCGGAGAAGAAGCCCGCGCAGAGCCCGACGCCGGCCACTCCCGCCGTCACACCCTCGCCGACACCGTCCGTGGCACGTTCGGCGGGTGCCGCCGTGCCCGACTCCACTCCGGTGGCGGCCGACGCCGATCCCGCCTCCGGACCGTCCGCGCCCATGATGGCGGGCGGCGCCGCCGCGGTGCTGGTGCTCACCGGGGGCGCCGCCCTGGCGCTTCGTCTGCGCCGGCGCTGAACTACGCGGTCACGGAGTTCAGTTGACGTAGACCGGCTCGCCGCCCGCGGTCACCGGGCTGTACTTCGCGGTCCAGAAACCGCTGGCGGGGCACAGCGAGGAACCGGACGTCCGGCTGAACTGCTGGTTGGCGAACTTGATGCTGTTGCCGGTGTTGTCGGCCGTACCGGCCAGGCCGGACGCCGCCTGGTAGACACAGCTGACGCTGCCCAGCAGGGTGCGCAGCACGACGGTGGTCTGGATGGCGGAACCGCTCGCCGGGGTCACGGCCACGGAGCCGTCGGAGGACACGGCCGTGGTGTACGGCAGGTTGTTCACCGTGATGCTGGTGACGCCGAGGACGCCGACCACGTTCGAGGAGCAGCCACTGAAGGTCTGGCCGGTCAGGGACTCGGTGGCGGTGCCCGGCGCGGTCGGGTTGCCGCTGACCGTGGCGGTGAAGGTGGAGGCCGTGCAGGTGATCCCGCTGGTGCCCGTCGAGCTGGAGTAGAGGGTCGCGGTGGTACCACTGGCCAAGGAGGCGCTGATGGCGGTGCCCTCGGCGACGGGGGCACCGCCGACCGAGCCGGTGGTGAGGACCGGGACATCGGCCGCCGCGGCGGGGGCGGACGCGGCCACGGCGACGGGCAGCGCGAACGCGGCGGCAGCGGCGGTGAGGGAGAGCAGAGAACGCATACGCATGCGGGGTTGCCTCTTTCGTGAGGTGAGGGTGGGTGTGGGGGGCGCGGACGCGCGTCGGCGTCCCGCCGTTGCCGGTCCGTCACGCCTTCTCCGTACGTGACGGACCGGCAACGGCATCAGACCGGTGACCGGCCGGCTGCCCCATGGGGGAGGGTCCGGCCGGGCCGGGTGAGAGAGGGCGCGCCCGGTGCGGCCCGGGGTGATCGGCCGGTTCGGGTGCCGTGGAGGGGCAGACTCGGGCGGTGGAGAACCCGTGAGGGACAGCTGGTCCGGGAATGCGGGCAGGTGCCGCCCGACGGCTTGGATCCGGCGCCACGGATCCGAGCAAGCCAGGGAGAGTTGTAGACCTGATCATCCGTCAACGTCAAGGTGTTGTAGGGGAGTTGATTATCGATCAGCGCTTTTTGTCGCCGTCGGAAGGGTTGTTGATCACCGGGGCCACATAATCGACACCCTTTACTCACAACTTGCTTGACCCACGGGCGTAACCGCCGGTAACTTCCGTGGCATTACTGCGGAGTACGGGAAAGCCCTTGCAGCCGCCGGGGGTTGGGAGGAGACGTACGCCGCAGCCGCTGTCCGCGCCAGGACAACAAGCCACTGAAGCCGCACATCCGCACGTGAGCCCCACTTGCGTTGACTATGCCCCTGGGAGCAGCACATGGCCTCGTCCGTCGGCACCACCCCCGAGACCCCTGAAAGCGGTTCCGCACCCGAAGCCCCCGCCAGTTCCGCGAGACGCGGGCGGGTCCGGGGCCGCCGGGCCGCGATCATGGCCGTACCGGCCGTCGCGATCACCGCGGGTCTCGCGATCATGACCGCCGAGGGTGCTCTGGGGGTCCAGTTCGCCATCTCCGGCATGGCCTTCACGGTCACCGCGGAGAGCCTCGACGGCACCGGGTTCGAGCAGTTCGGCGGTCTCGACAACATGGCGGACAACAGCCCGAACGCCGGCGACTCCGGCGGGCAGGTGCTGGTCGTGACCTCCGCCATCAAGAACGCGACGCTCTCCAAGCTGTGCCAGAGCGTCGACCTGGGCGGCACCAACCTGAAGATCGAGGCGGGCAACGGGAAGGACAAGGTCCAGGCGACCGACCTGACCACGGACTCGACCGAGCTCACCGGTAACGCCTCGTTCGACAACATCGAGATCGGCAACGACGCCAGCACCCTCACCAAGGCGGGGGTGAAGGGCCCCCTCGGCGTCTTCAGCCAGCAGGCCGACACCGTGCACATCGGCGACCTGCGGCAGACCAACTACGCGACCACGGCAGGCGTGTTCAAGCTGCCCGGCCTCAAGCTCAGCTTCAGCGGCAAGGCCTGCTGATGGAAGGTCAGGAGCCGGTGGGCGGTGCCGGGCCGACAGGCGGACAGCAGCCCGTGGCAGAGCAGGACGCGTTCACCCGCTGGGTGTACGGACGCCCCTTCTTCGGCGGTCTCTGGCTCACCCTGGGCGGGGCCTGGATCCTGCTCACCATGAAGGCCTCGGTGAAGGTCGTCATGCACGTCGGGATGCAGGGCGTGGCGGGTTACCTCCTGCCGAGCCTGATGGTGCTGCTGGGGCTGCTGATCCTCTTCAGCCCCGACCAGCGACTGTTCTACTCGATCACCGGCGTCCTGATCTCCATGGGCACCTGGGTCACCTCGAACCTGGGCGGCTTCATGGTCGGCCTCCTGCTGGGGGTCGTGGGAAGCGTCATGACCTTCGGCTGGCTGCCCGATCAGGATCCGCGGGCGAGCCGGCGAGAGCGGCCCGGGCCGGCTCGGCCGACGACCCAGGACGGCCCTGCGACCCACACAGGACACAACGGCACCGACACCCCCACGGCTCAGACCGTGACGGCCGTCGGAACACCGAGGACCGCCCAGTAACCCGGACGAGCGGACCGCTCCGGCAGCCGGCTCGCGCATCCGCCTTCCCCCTCCCGGGGCCCGGACCGCGCAGGCACGCCCGTCAGACGCCGGGCAGCCTGCGCGGTTCGACGCGTTCCTCGACCGTCCTGTCGCCGTCGCGTGTGACGAGGCAGGCACCCTTGCCGGGCACCTCGGTCACGGCCTCGACGAGTTCGGTGGCTCGGTAGACCAGGGGGCGGCGGCCCGGGTCGCTGTCGTAGTGCACTCCGTTGCCGTACGGCAGAAAGCCCAACGCATCGGTGAGCGCCGATGGTCTGGGGGACGATCACCGCCGCCGGCTCCCTGCACCGCCCGGGAGGCGATCAGAACCCCTACGGCGGGGGCCAGGGCGCAGGCGACGGAGGCGAGCGTGAAGCCCGCGACGCCCGCGACGAACAGCCGCTTGCGGCCGAGGATTTTCCGAGCCGTCCGCCGGTGACGAGCAGCACCGCGAACGGCAGGGTGTAGGCGGCGCCGAACCACTGCACGTCGGACACCGCCCCGCCCAGGTCGGCGTGGATGGCGGGCGCGGCGACCTGGACGACGGTCGCGTCCAGCGCCGTATCGAGGATTTCTTCCGTCCGGGGGGACCGGGAAGAGGAAAACGCACACCGGCCGAGGGGTCCGGGACGCGGACGTGGCGTGCGGTCTCCTCCGCACAGGCACGTGAAGATCATTACGATGCGGAACCGAGAAGTCACTACAAGGGGCTGATCACTTGACTACCGGCGGTCACACGCGGTTGGCTCCTGGCCAGTGAAAGTTCCACGGCCGACGCACCCGCGTTCCGGCCGCACTTTCGCGTTCCGCCTGCCAGGCCGCACAGCGAGGTGCCGCACGCCATGAACACTCCTCCCCCACCTCGGACTTCCTCCAGATCCCTGCGCGTGGCCGCCGTCACCTCCGTCACCCTCCTGCTGCTCGCCGGCTGCTCCGGCGCCGGCGGTGGCTCCCGCCTCGGCACGGGCGCGGACGCGGCGAAGGGCGCGGACGGCTCAGGGCTGAAGATCGCCCTGATCACCCACGGCGGCGAGGGCGACGCCTACTGGGAACGCGTGCAGAAGGGGGCCGAGGCCGCCGCCGCGAAGGACGGTGTCGACCTGACGTACGCCAACGACTCCGATCCGGCGGGGCAGGCCCAGCTGGTGCGCGACGCGATCGGCGACCGGGTCGACGGCATCGCGGTGACCCTGGCCAAACCGGCCGCGATGAAGGCCCCGGTGGCCGCGGCACGGGCCGCCGGCATTCCGGTGGTGGGCCTCAACTCCGGTATCGACGCCTGGAAGTCGCAGGGACTGCTGGAGTACTTCGGCCAGGACGAGATCGTGGCCGGCGCCGCCGTCGGCGACAAGCTGAACGCCCTGAAGGTCAAGCACGCGCTGTGCGTCATCCACGAGCGGGGCAATGTCGCCCTGGAGGCGCGCTGCGCCGGAGTGAAGAAGGCGTTCGGCGGCGAGACCGAGAACCTGTACGTGGAGGGCACCGACCCCGAGGCCGTGGACACCGTCCTCACGGCCAGGCTGCGGCAGAACCCCGGCATCGACGAGATCGTCACCCTCGGCGCGCAGTTCGCGCTGGACGCCGTGGACTCGGTGAAGGCCGTCGGCGGCAAGGCCCACGTCGCCACCTTCGACCTCAACAACGACCTGGTCAAAGCGGTCCGCGCCGGGGACGTGCAGTTCGCGGTGGACCAGCAGCCGTATCTGCAGGGCTACCTCGCCGTGGACTCGCTGTGGCTGTACCGGACCAACGGCAACATCAGCGGGGGCGGGGTGGCTCCCGTGCTCACCGGGCCCGCGTTCGTCACCCGGACGAACGTCGCCGCGGTCGCGAAGTTCGCCGCCGCGGGCACGCGGTGACCTCCCTCCCGACAACCGCATCTCCCCCGACCGTCTCCCCGACCGGCCCACTCCGCTCTCCCTGACCGCCCAAGGACGACCATGCCCGACCGGAAAGGCGCCCGCCGCCGCCTCGGCTCCATACGTCTCTCCCTCATCATGCTGGCGCTGGTGCCGAGCGTGACGCTCGCCGCGATGTGGGGTGTGACGACCACGCAGTTGTTCTCGGAAGGCCTGCGGCTGCGCTCCCAGACCGAGCTGAGCAGGTCGACCGGCGCGATGGGCACCGAGACCACGCTCGCGCTGCAGGGGGAACGCGCGGTGTCCGCCGCCTGGCTGGCCAGGGTCCCCGGTTCCCGGACCGCCCTGGACGAGAAGCGGGCGGCCACGGACGCGGCGGTCGCCCAGCTCGTGCGGCGGTCCGAGGAGATCCAGCGGGCGCCCGCGCGCATCGCCGACCAGCTGTACTCCGTTCTCGGCTCGGTGGGCAGCCTGGAGTACTACCGCGACCAGGTGGACCACCCCACCGACATCACCGCCGAGCAGGCCCTCGACCAGTACACGTCGATCATCGACGACCAGATCCACGCCTACCAGCAGCTCTCGCAGGTCGACGACGGCGACCTCACCTCTCAGGCCGGGCCGCTCGTCGCCCTCGAACACGCGGCGGAGCTGACCTCGCAGGAGGATGTGGCGCTGACCCTGGCCTGGCCGTCCGGGCATCTCGACGAGAAGGCCTGGGAGCACTTCGTCCAGCTGGTCAACACACGCCGGTGGCTCGTCGAGGACCAGATCGTGCCCGCCCTGAGCGGCGGCGCGAAGACGCAGACCGAGGCGATCCTGTCGAGCGCGGACTGGCGGACCCTCACGGCGGTCGAGGACCAGGCCCTCGCCGCGCGCCCGGCCGACGGCACCGGGCGGGTGGCCCTGCCGGACGCGGGCAAACGGTGGTCGGCCGCGATGACGAGGGTCTCCGTCCGCTACACCGGCCTCATCCGGCAGCAGACCTCGGGGCTGCTGACCCGGAGCGCGGACAAGGCGCACGAGCAGTTGCTGACGGCGGGCTCCCTGAGCGCGGGCGGACTGATCGCGCTGCTGATCTGCCTCGTCATGTCCTGGCGGATCACCCGTTCGCTGTCCCGGCGGCTGCGGGGCCTGCGGGAGGCCACGCTGGGCCTGGCCCAGGAGCGGCTGCCGGACGTGGTCGCGCGCCTGGAGCGGGGCGAGAAGGTCGATGTGGACCGGGCCGCACCGGAGTTGGACTACGGCTCGGACGAACTGGGGCAGGTGGCCAAGGCGTTCAACACGGCACAGCGGACGGCCGTGGTGACCGCCGTCGAACTCGCCGACACGCGGCGGGGGTTCCAGAAGGTGATCCTCGGGATCGCCCGGCAGAGCCAGAACCTGGTCAACCTCCAGCTCAGCCGGCTGGACACCCTGGAGCGCGAGCACCAGGACCCGGACGTCCTGTCGGGGCTGTACGAACTCGACTCCACGGCCAGCCAGTTGCGGCGGTACGAGGAGAACCTGGTCATCATCAGCGGCGGGCAGCCGCGGCGCAGCTGGACCGAGCCGGTCGCACTGATCGACATCCTGCGCAGTGCGGTGGGCGAGGTCGCCGAGTACCAGCGGGTGGAGGTGCGCACCGAGGAGGAGGTCTGTGTGGCCCCGCCCGCGGTCGCGGACGTGATCCATCTGCTGGCCGAACTGATCGAGAACGCCACGCTGTACTCGCCCGCGCCGAGTCCGGTCGGGGTACGGGCCGGGCTGGTCGCCAAGGGGCTGGCCATCGAGGTCGAGGACCGGGGCCTCGGCATGTCGGAGGAGGAATACGCCGCCTTCAACGCCCAATTGGCCCAGGCCCCCAAGTTCGACGTGGTCGCCCTCGCCGACGACCTCCGCCTCGGCATGTTCGTCGTCGCCCGCCTCGCCAACCGCCACGGCATCCAGGTGACCCTGCGCTCCTCGCCGTACGGCGGAACGACGGCGATCGTGCTGATCCCGCACGAGATCGTCGTACGGGAGGAGGACGAGCCGGAGAGCCGGGGCGGAGCGAAGGCAACGGTGACCGCAGGAGCGACGACCGGGGAGACGGAACCGGCCGCGGCTCCGACGGGCGCCGAGCGCGGGGCGGGCCCGGCAGCAGTCGGGACGGACACCCCGCGCCCGGAGGACCCGGCAGGCCATACGCAGGCCGGGGACCCGGCAGAGCCGGCGGGTGCGCCGGGCGCGGAGCCGACGGCCGGAGCGGTGTCCGGTCGGGCGGGTTCCCGGCCGCTCCCGGCGGCGCGCGACACCGCCGCCCCCCGCCCCGACGGGCTCACCCCGCTCCCCCGGCGGGTGCCGCAGACCAGTCTCGCCGTCGAACTGCGCGAGGAGGCCCCGGCCGCTTGCCAGGAGGAGGACGCCGACGAGTTCACCGCGGACCACGCGGCCTCCTCGCTCGCCGGGTTCCAGCGCGGCACGCTCCGCGCCCGGGACGAGGACGACCTCCTCGACACCCCTGAGGACGCGTTCGCGCCCGGGGAGGTGACCACCGCCGACACGAACGGCCGGCCCGGCGCTCCGGAGGCCCCGCCCGTCGCCGCCCGTACTCCCGACACCGATCGCTCATGAAGGACACGCCATGACACGCCCCACCCCCGCCACGCACGCCCAGCTGGACCAGCTGCTCACCGGACTCGTGGAGCGGGTCGCCGACGTGACGCAGGCCGTCGTGCTCTCGGAGGACGGGCTGGTCGTCAGCAAGTCCACCGGGTTCCTGCGCGACGACGCCGAGCGGCTGGCGGCGACCGCGTCCGGTCTGATGAGCCTGAGCAAGGGCGTCAGCATGGACTTCCGGGGCGGCCCGGTGCGCCAGGCGCTCATCGAGATGGCCAACAGTTTCCTGATCCTCACCTCCGCGGGGCCAGGCGCCCACCTCGTCGTCCTCACCGGGCCGAACGCCGACGTCGGTGTGGTGGCGTACCAGATGAACATGCTGGTGAAGAAGATCGGCGAGCACCTCAGCGCGGCACCACGGGCCGGCATCGGCCCCACCGGCGGGTGAGGTGACCGACAGTGACGCGGCCGGCCGGCTGGTGCGACCGTTCGCCCTGACCGGGGGACGGACCCGGCCCAGCCGCGCCGACTTCACCCTCATCACGACGGTGACCGCGGTGGACCCGCCGCCGGAGGGGTCCCCCCGGCCGCAGGCCGAGCAGAGCCGCATCCTGCGCCGGTGCGCCCGCCCGGTCGCCGTGGCGGAGCTGGCCGCGCTGCTCGACCTCCCGGTCAGCGTGGTCGTGATCATGCTGTGCGACCTCCTGGAGGCGGGCCTGATCACCGCGCACCCGCCGCGTCCCGTCTCGCCCCGCACCCCGGACCTGGACCTGTTGCAGAAAGTGAGGGAAGGCCTTGGCAGGCTCTGACGCGCTCGCCACCGGGACAGCCGCTCCCGCCGCACCCGACACCGTCAAGATCCTCATCGCCGGGGGCTTCGGGGTCGGCAAGACCACCATGGTCGGGTCGGTCAGCGAGATCACCCCGCTGCGTACGGAGGAACCCCTCACCGTGGCCGGTCTGGGCGTCGACGATCTCGCCGGGATCGAGGAGAAGCGGGCCACCACCGTGGCCATGGACTTCGGCCGGATCACCATCAGCGACGAGCTCGTGCTGTACCTCTTCGGCACCCCGGGCCAGCAGCGGTTCTGGTTCATGTGGAACGACCTCGCCGTCGGGGCCCTCGGCGCGGTCGTCCTGATCGACGTACGGCGCCCGGAGTCGAGCTTCGCCGCCGTGGACTTCTTCGAGCGCCGGCGCATCCCCTTCGTCGTCGCCGTGAACGGTTTCGACGGCCGGCACCCGTACCCGGCCGACGACATCAGGGAGTCCCTGGCCCTGCCGGCGGACGTCCCGGTGGTGCTGTGCGACGCACGGCGGCGCGAGTCGTCCCGGGACGTGCTGATCGCCCTCCTGGACCTGCTGATCGCCGCGGCCGTCGACTGAGGCGGGAAGAGGTCGGGGTCGGGTATCTCCCGGTCGAAGGGGAACATCGGCCGACGGATGCGGTGGTGCCCGAGGCACGGCAGGTCCTGGTCGACGCCGCCCGGCGTGAGGGCCGTCTTCCAGTCGGCTGGCCATCGCGAACAGCTCGGGCTCCAGACGGCGAACACGACTTCACCGACCTGGAGTTGGCGCCGCGCGAGGCGGTACGGCTTCCTCAGCCGGGTCAGGATCACATACAGGCCGCCGCCCACCCGCAGCACGGCCTCGGTCACCGCGGGCTCGTCACCGTGCCGGATCGCGTGGACCACACCGGTCGGGGTCGGCGGGCCCGCGTACCGGTCGTCGACCTCCGCACCCGCGGTGACAGTAACCCTTGCGCCCACACCGGCCTGCACGGCCGCGTCGTCGACGGCGGACGGACCCGGGAGCGAGCCATAGACGACC
>NZ_KB911602.1:23111-147895 GCF_000383615.1 Streptomyces canus 299MFChir4.1
GAGCCATAGACGACCACCGGGCCGGTTCAGCAGGCCCGCATGCCGGTCGTCGACCGCCGCACCCGCGGTGACAGTGACCGTGGCGCCCACGCCGGCCCGTGCCGCCGTATCGACGGCGGACGGGCCCGGGAGCGAGTCGTAGACGACCACCGGGCCGGATGTCCCCGGTGTCGCTGATGATGTACGCGCGTCTCCCGGAGGCCGGCGCCGCGTCCCTCTTCGAACCCTCGATCCTGCGGGCCCTGACCGCCGAACCGCCGGTCGGCGGGCACCCGGTGCGGGTGCTCCGCTCACGGCTCGGCGAGGACGCGATGGCGGTGCGAGCGGCGGCCCGGGCACGGGCGGAACTGGGAACGTGAGCTGCCCGGCCCGTGCCCTGCGACCGGGTGCGTCAGCCGAGACCGTTCGACTTCAGCCAGGCCTTCGCCACGTCCAGCGGGTCCCCGTTCTCCAGCTGGACCTGGGAGTCCATGACGAGGAGGGCCTTCGTGTCCAGCTTGGCCGAGACCGCGTTCAGGGCGGCCACGCCCTCCTGGGTGAGACCGGACTTGTAGACCAGCGGGGTCACGTTCGCGAAGCCGAAGAGGTTCTTCGGGTCCTGGAGGACGACGAACTTCTCCTTGGTGATGGTCGGGTCGGTCGTGAAGATGTCCGCGGCCTGCACGGTGTTCTTCTTGAGCGCCGCCTGGGTCAGCGGGCCGCCCGCGTCGAGGGCCTTGAAGGACTCGAACTTCAGCCCGTACTGGGACTCCAGGCCGAGCAGACCCTGCTGCCGGGTCTGGAACTCCGGCGAACCGCCGATGACCAGTTTCGGGGCGATGGACTTGAGGTCGGCGAGGGTGGACTCGGCGGTCAGGTTGTACTGCTTCGCGGTGGCCGCGTTGACCGTGACCGAGTCCTTGTCCTCGGCGGGCGCCGAGTCCAGCAGCGTCAGCTTGGAGTCGAGCTTCGCCTTGACGGCCGTGTTCACGCCCTCCTTGGACTCCTGCTTCGCGTCCTTGTCGAGGTAGGCCAGCAGGGAGCCGTTGTACTCGGGCAGGACGGTGATGGAGCCGTTCTTCAGCAGGCCGTAGGTGGTCTCGCGGCTGCCGATGTTGGGCTTGTAGGTGACCTTGACGCCCTTGGCCTTCAGGGCCTCGCCGTAGATGTCGGCGAGCAGGATGCTCTCGGCGAAGTTGTTGGAGCCGACGACGACGGTGTCACCACTGGCGGCGCCTCCCGTGTCCTCGCTCAGCGGGTCGGAGCTGTCGTCGGAGGACCCGCATCCCGCCAGCAGGACCGTGGCGGCGGCGAGCGCGACGGCGGCCACGCCGGGGTTCTTCCTGAGGGACCTGCGGTGTGCGGCGGTAGAAGTCACGATTCCCGTTCCGGAAGTCAGGGGATGCAAGGTGATCCGGGGCGTTCGAGAAGGGAAGCCCTTGCACTGATCCAATCCAGCCTGTTCTCACTCAGTCAAGACCAGCCTGGTCACAATTGGCGACACCCTAAGGTCGGTTGTGAAGGAAAAGCGAAACCGGCGCGCGGGGTACGACTCGGGTTGTAACGGATTCTTGACTCAGGGCGGCAACAAGCGCTGTCCGAAGAGGCTGTAGTCTCGCCGCAGTTGGCGCCGGTCACACAGGCGTGCAGGAGCCATTCAGGTGTCCCTACGCACCGTCCCGTAGCGATCATATTCGGTCAGGTCCGCTCGCGCGCGCCGACCGAGACACCCACGAAGGAGGGCTGGTGTCCACGAACGAGGTGGACGCGTCCACCCGGTCGGCACCGTCGCCGGACCGGGACGGTGCACGCGGCAACCGGGGCCTGCGGGACTTCGCCGAGCGCTGGCCGTTCCGGCGCAAGCTGAACATCCTGGTGGGTGTGCCCCTCGCGGTGGTCGCCGCGCTGCTGGCGTATCTCTTCGCCGACCAGGTCGGCCAGTCCCAGGACGCGTCGGACGCGGCCCAGCTGGTGCGGGACAGCGCCCAGGTGGCCAAGCTCGTCGGGCAGTTGGAGGCCGAGCACCAGCAGGCCGTCCTGCTCTCCGTGCGCCACCAGTCCAGCTGGAACGGCGCCACCCCCTCGCGGACCGCCTACCGCGAGGCCCAGATCCGCGTGGACAACCAGGTGGAGAAGGTCCGAGCGGTCTTCGGCGGCCGGCTGCCGCGGGAGGAGGCCCAGGCACTGCGCGAGGTCGACGGGCTGGAGGACCTGCGGGGCACCATCGAGCGGTCCTACCTGCCCGCCGACAACATCGACCCGGCCTACAGCGACGCCGCGAAGGGCCTGATCGACGGCCTCGGGCTCGACCGTGACCCGGCCCTCGCCGCCACCTTCACCGGCAACCTGCTCGACTCGCTGCTGCGCGCCGACGCCGCGCACGGTTCCTTCGAGACCGGTGTCTTCTCCGCGACGACCGGCGACTCCAACGCCCTCATCGAGCTGATCGGCGCCATCGGCTCCTACGACGAGTACATCCACCAGGTGGAGCGCTTCGGCCGGTTCGCCACGGCGGGGCAGGCCGAGCAACTCGGCGACATCGAGCACAACACGGCCCAGGCGGCGATCGCCCGGCAGTACGCCGAGCTCCAGATCGACCCCGGCTCGCTGCAGGCGCAGAGCCCGGCCGAGATCAAGCAGGCCTTCCAGACGGCGCTCGACTCCTACCCGGACTACCGCGCCCAGGCCCGGACCCGGCTGAAGACCACCACCTCGCTCATCGACCAGATCGCCGACCGCGCCGACGCCGCCTCCCGGGACGCGCGTACGAACGCGGCCTGGCTGCTCGGATCGGCCCTGCTCGGCTTCGTGCTCTGGCTCGCCTTCTCGGTCGCCGTACGGCGCTCGGTGGTGCGCCCGGTGCAGGCGCTCACCGGTGCCGCCAAGCAGGTCGCCGAGGTCGCGGGCCGTGAGCTGGCCCGGGTGGCCGACGACGACACCGAGGACACCGGGACACCGCTGCTCCAGGAGATGCCGGTCACCGCGAAGGACGAGATCGGCGATCTCGCCGACGTGTTCAACCAGGTGCAGACCACCGCGGTCGCGCTCCTGGAACGCCAGGTGCTCAGCCGCCGCAACGTCGCCGAGATGTTCGGCAGCGTGGGGCGCCGGGTCAGCAACCTCACGACCAGGCAGCTGGCCCTGATCGACGCCGTGGAACGCGGCGAGACCGACCCCGCACTCCTCGAACGCCTCTACAGCATCGACCACATCGCGGTCCGCCTGCGCCGCAACGCCGACAGCCTGATGCTGCTCGCCGGCATCCGCGAGACCGTCCTCGACTCCGGGCCGCTCGCCCTCACCAACGTGGTCCGCGCCGCGCTCGGCCAGATCGAGGGGTTCCAGCGGGTCTCCCTCCAGGCCGGGACGGAGGTCATGGTCGAGCCGGACATCATCGGCGACCTCACCCTGATGGTGGCCGAACTCGTCGAGAACGCCGTGTCGTTCTCGCCCGTCGGCAGTCCCGTCGAGGTGATCGTCAAGGACAGCCACGAGGGCGCGCTGGTCGTGATCTCCGACCACGGTCTCGGCATGAGCGCCGAGCGCCTGGAGGAGGAGAACGGCCGCCTCATCCGCCGCGAACGCCTCGACCTCGTCCCGACGAAGGTGCTCGGCCTGTTCGTGGTCGGCACCCTGGCCCGCCGCTGGGAGGTGGGCGTCGCACTCTCCCGCACCCCCGGCGGCGGCGTGACGGCCGAGGTGACGATCCCCTCGTCCCTGCTGCTGACGATGAGCCCGGTGGCGGTGACCTCCACCGCGGCGGACTCCGGCACGGTGCCGGACACGGCGGAGGATTCCCGTACGGTCTCGGCGGCGGCCACCGCCCCGGAAACGCGCCCGGCACCGGCCTGGGCCTCGGACTCCGGCGCGGACACGACTCCGGCCCCGAAGCCGGTCCCCGCAACAGGTCCTACGGCCGCACGGCCCGAGTCCGTCCAGGAGGCGACCGGGGCCCCGACGGCCCGACGGGGTACCACCGCCTCGGAGCCCGGCGTCACGGGGGCCGCCGCCGACGGCGATCACGCCCCGCTCCCCCGCCGGGTCCCGCACCGCGACCCGGCCCCCGAACCCTCCTCCCCCGCGGCCCCGTTCATCCCGAAGGCCCGCACCGGCGAGGTACCCGGGGGCGGTGACGGTGACGGAGGCGAGGGCCCCCGGCCCCTGCGTCGCCGGGTCCGCGGCGCCACGCTGCGCACCACCGTCGGTGCCGAGGCCGTGCAGAAGACGGCTCCGCCCAAGCCCGCCGACGCGGATGCCGTACGCGACGCGCTCGACGAGTTCGAGGCGGCCGTGGAGCGCGCCCACCGGGACAGCGAGACCGGCAGCCACACCAGACCGGCGTCCGTCGCCGACAAGGCCGACGTGGAAACCCACCAGACCGCAGCCAACCCCCCGCACGAACAGAACCACTCCCCGGAAGGAGCGGAGCAGTGAGCACGTCCACAGGTGACACGCCTACGGAAGGCACCACGCCCGCCGACCTGCAGGCCGCCGCAGCCGACTTCACCTGGCTGCTGAACCGTTTCGCGACGGAGACCGCGGGTGTCGTCGACGCCATCGCCGTGTCCTCCGACGGGCTGCTCATCGCCGTGTCGGAGCTGCGCGAGCACGCGGACTCCGAACGCCTGGCCGCGATCGTCTCCGGCATCACCAGCCTGGCCGCCGGAGCCTCCGGCAACTACGGCCTCGGCAGCCTCAACAAGGTCATCATCGACCTGGAGGGCGGCCATGTCCTGGTCTCCGCGATCGGCAGCGGCGCCGTGCTCGGCGTCGTCACCGACAAGGAGGCCAAGCTCGGCAACATCGCGTACGAGATGACGCTGTTCGCGAACCGTGCCGGCAGCGCGCTCAGCCCCCAGCTCGTACTCGAACTGAAGAACAGCGTCGGCACCGCGGCGAAGCGCTGACCGAGCCGATCGAGGAGGAAGCGCATTCATGGCGGACGGCAGCACGCCTCCGAACCCGGAGCCGGGCGGTCCGGTGCCCGCCGTACGGCCGTTCCTCGTCACCGCCGGCCGGGTGGCGCCCGATCCGTCCGGCCGGACGATGCCCGTCGAGACCCAGGTGGTGGCCACCGCCGAGGGACTCGCCGTGCTCGACCGGCTCGCCTTCGAACAGCACGACATCGTCGCCGCGTGCCGCATCCCGCAGTCCATCGCGGAGATCGCGGCCCGGCTGCGGCTGCACCTGAACGTGGTGCGGATCCTCGCCGAGGACCTGCGCACGGCGGGGCAGCTGACGGTGCACGTGCCCGACACCGACGTCACCCACGACGCGTCCGTCCTGCGCAGGCTGATCGACGGCCTGCGTGCCATCCCCGACTCCCGAGGGGTACTCCGTGACACCGACTGAACCGGCCACCCGGCCCTCGGCCGCGCCCTCCGCCGCCGTACGACCGCCGCTGCCGGTCAAAATGGTGATCGCGGGCGGCTTCGGGGTGGGCAAGACCACCGCGGTCGGCTCGATCTCCGAGATCGAGCCGCTGACCACCGAGGCCGCCATCACCGAGGTCGCCGCGGGTGTGGACGACCTCAGCCACACCCCGCGCAAGACCACGACGACGGTCGCGATGGACTTCGGCTGCATCACCGTCGACCCGACCCTGAAGCTGTACCTGTTCGGCACGCCGGGCCAGGAGCGCTTCGGCTTCATGTGGGACGACATCGTCGAGGGCGCGCTCGGGGGTCTGGTCATCGTCGACACCCGCCGCCTCGACGACTGCTATGCCGCGGTCGACTACTTCGAGCACAAGCAGATCCCGTTCGCCGTCGCCGTCAACGCCTTCGACGGCAAGGTCGAGCACACCCTGGACGAGGTCCGCTGGGCCCTCGACGTCAGCGAGCGGGTCCCGGTCATCGTCTTCGACGCGAGGGAGCGGGGTTCGGTGCGGGACGCGCTGCTGGTCGTCCTGGAACAGGCGCTGGCCCGCACGCAGGCGTGACGAGGGCCGGGGGCGAACTCCCCCGGCCCTCTCCCTGGTTGCTCTAGTTGCTCCTGAGTACCCCGCGCGAGACCGTGAGCCGGGTGATCCCCCAGAACACCGCCAGCGTCGCCAGCGCCATGAGCGCGACCAGCGCGGCCCCGCCCACGACCTTCTCGTAGTTGCGCTGGTACAGCCCGTCCACGATGTACCGGCCGAGCCCGCCCAAGGAGACGTACGCGGCGATCGTGGCCGTCGACACGATCTGGATGGCCGCCGAGCGCAGCCCGCCGAGGATCAGCGGAAGGGCCACCGGCAGTTCGACCCGGAACAGCACCTCCACCTCGTGCATGCCCATCCCGCGGGCCGCGTCCACCGGGGCGGGGTCCACCGACCGCATCGCCTCGTAGCTGGTGACCAGGATCGGCGGTACGGCGAGCACGACCAGCGGGATCATCACGTTGATCAGCCCGAACCCGAGCGACAGGGTCATCAGCACCAGCAGTCCGAAGGTGGGCACGGCCCGCCCGGCGACGGCGATGAAGGCCAACGCGTTGCCGCCCCGCCCGTAGTGCCCGGTGACGAGCCCCACCGGCAGCCCGATCGCCGCGGCGATGGCGAGCGCCTCCAGGGTGTACTGGACGTGCTCCCCCAGCCGCGTGGGAATGCCGTCGTAGCCCTGCCAGTGCGCGCTGTCGCTGAAGAAGGCGTTGATGAAGTTGAGGATGTTCACCGGGCGGCTACCTCCGGTTCGGGCCGCTGCGCGCGCCGCGCACGCGCGCCGCTCGGCATCCACGGCGTCATGAGCAGTCGCACACCGACCAGCAGCCCGTCGGCGAGGATCGCGAGGACCGCCATGGTCAGCACGGCGTTCACGGCGAGTTCGGGCCGGTTGTAGATGTTGGCGTCGTTGATGAGGTTGCCGAGCGCGCCCTGGTTGCCGATGAGCGCGCCGACGCTGACGAGCGAGATGCTCGACACAGTCGCCACCCGCAGCCCCGCGATGATGGCGGGCACGGCGATCGGCAGCTGGACCTGGACGTAGCGGCGTACGGGTCCGAAGCCCATCGCCGTCGCGGCCGCGAGGGTCTCCTGCGGCACCGAACGGACGCCGTCGACGATCGCCGGGACCAGGATGACGAGCGTGTAGACGGTGAGCGGGATCATCACCGTGAGCTCGGTCTGACCGGTGTAGTCGATGAGGACCACGAAGAAGGCCAGCGACGGGATCGCGTACAGCACGGTCGTCACCCACAGCACGGGCGGGTACAGCCACCGGAAACGCACGCACAGCTGGGACAGCGGCAGGGCGATCAGCAGCCCGGCGAGGACCGGCAGCAGGGCTTCCCTGAGGTGCAGCCCGATCAGTCCGAGCCAGCTGTGCTGGAGGTCGCTCGGGATGTCGAAGAAGCCGCTCATCGGGCGACCTGGGCGTCCGTACGGCCCTCCGCGTGGGCCCCGCGGATCGCCTCGCCGATGGCCTGCTGGGAGACCACCCCGGCCACCCGCCCCTCGGCGTCGACACCGACGGCCCACCCGGTGGGCGAGAGCACGGCACAGTCCAGCGCGGCCCGCAGCGAGTCGGTGCCGGCCAGGAAGGGCCGTCCGTACGAGACCAGTCGCGTCGCGTCGACACCGCCCGCGGTCAGGTCCCCGGGCTCGATCCAGCCGAGGGGCCTGCCGTCCACGTCGGTGACGAGGAGGTAGGGGGCCTCGGAAGTGCCGCGGGCGGCGATCTGCTCGGCGGTGGCGTCGACGGCGACGACCGGCGCGGTGAGCAGCCGCAGTCCCGCGGAGGGGAAGAAGGAGAGCCGCCGGATGCCCCGGTCGGTGCCGAGGAAGTCCTCGACGAACGCGTCGGCCGGGTTCGACAGAAGTTCGGCGGGCGGCGCGTACTGGGCGAGCTTGCCGCCGGTGCGCATCACGGCGACCATCGTGCCGATCTTGACGGCCTCGTCGATGTCATGGGTGACGAAGACGATAGTTTTGCCCAACTCGTCCTGGATGCGCAGGAGTTCGTCCTGGAGCCCCTTGCGGACGATGGGGTCGACGGCGGAGAACGGCTCGTCCATCAGCAGCACCGGCGGATCGGCGGCGAGGGCCCGCGCCACACCGACGCGCTGCTGCTGGCCGCCGGACAGCTGGTAGGGGTACCGCTTGGCGAGCGAACCGTCGAGCCCGACCCGCTCCATCAGCTCCCGGGCCCGGGCCCGCGCCTTCTCCTTGCCCCAGCCCAGCATCCGGGGCACGGTCGCGATGTTGTCGACGATCGTGCGGTGCTGGAAGAGGCCGGCGTTCTGGATGACGTACCCCATGGACCGGCGCAGCGTGTTGACCGACTGCTGCCGGCTGTCCTTGCCGTCGATCAGGATGGTCCCCTCGCTGGGTTCGACCATCCGGTTGATCATGCGCAGGGTCGTGGTCTTGCCACAGCCCGAGGGACCGACGAGGACCGTGATCGAGCGGTCGGGAATCTCCAGGGAGAGCCGGTCGACCGCCACCGTGCCGTCCGGGTACCGCTTGGTGACTGAATCTATCCGTATCAAGGCGCCGAATACCCTTCGGGTCTGGCAGAGGTCGTCCGCATTCGGCCGGTCCAGCAGGCCGTCCGGCAGAGTCTAGACCGGTTGTGTACGTCGAAGGCGGTTGGTCCCGGCGCCGCTGTGGGTGTCCTGTGAGTCCCCTGGTTCTCACCCTTCGGGAGAACGCGCCATGACGACCCTTGCCCCACCGCCCGCGCCGTCCGTTCCGGAGGGCAGGCACCGGGCCGCGGTGCCCTCCATGAGTGCGCAGGGTCACTCTGCCGTGACACCCTCCCTGACGGCGGGGAATCCAGGGGTACGCAGCACCCGTCGCTCCGCGTCCACCGCGAACACCTCGCAGCCCTCCAGCGAGGCCGCCCAGTCGACGCCCTCCGCACCCATCGCGAAGGCCGCTGTGGCGACCGAGTCGGCCTCCGTCAGGGTCGGCGCCACGACCGTCAGGCTGAGCAGGCCCGTCGCCGGGCGGCCGGTGCGGCCGTCGAGGATGTGGTCGCCGCGCTCGTAGCGGGCGGAGGTGGCCACCGCCCCGTCGGTGAGCGACAGCACCGTGCACAGCTGGTCGGCGTGCTCGGGGTGGCGTACGCCCACCCGCCAGGGGCCGCCGGAGACGACCACGTCACCACCGGCGTTCAGGACGAGACGCGTCGCGCCGGCCGCCCCGAGCAGTTCGGCCGCCCGCTGCACCGACCAGCCCTTGACCACCGCGCAGGGGTCGAGGCGGCGACCGGGCAGCCGTACGTCGAAGGCGCCGCCGGTGGCCTTCCGGTAGTGCTCGCACAGGTCGAGGATCTCGGCGAGGTCCGCGCTCACCTCCGACAGCTCGCCGCGGTCGTACCGCGAGACCTCGCTGTCCTCCTTGAACGGGCTGAACCTGGCGTCCACCTCGCGCAGCCAGGCGAAGACCGTGTCCGCCGCGGACTCGGGGACGCTCTCGTCGTCGGCCCGCAGCGAGACGGGGAAGCCCATGACGTGTTCGACGCGGTGCAGCATGCCCGTTCCTCAGCCCTTCGCGTCGATGGCGGCCTGGAGGGACTCCTTGTAGCCCCCGCTGGTGATGGTCGCACCGGAGACGGTGTCGATGTCCGCGCTCTGCGCCCGAAGCGTCTCCGCGACCAGCTTCGGCACGGCCGCCGTGGTCTGCGGATGGTTCGGCTGCTGGAGCATCCTCACCGCCGTGATCTCCGTACCGGAGAAGGTCACCTGGACCTGGACGGTGCCCTTCTCCGTGTCGACCGCGGTGCCGTCGACGGTCTTGGACGCCTGCTCCGAGGACGAGGAGGAGGCAGAGGAGGAGGGAGACGACGAGGCCGCCGACGCCCTCTTCGCGTTGTCGTCGATCGTGGCCTGGAGGGACTTCTTGTAGGCCTCACTGGTGATCGTCGCGCCCGACACGGTGTCGATGTCCGCGCTCTGCGCCCGAAGCGTCTCCGCGACGAGCTTCGGCACGGCCGCCGTGGTCTGCGGGTGGTCCGGCTGCTGGAGCATCTTCACGGCGGTGATCTTCGTACCGTCGAAGGTGACCTGGAGCTGTACGGGCCCCTTCTCGGTGTTGATCGTCGAGCTCGTGACGACGTTCGAACCGGAGGATCCCGAGGACGAGGAGGAGGCCGACGAGGGCGCAGGCGTGGTGGCCTGGACGGTCGAGGAGCCCGCCGAGGGCTGGTACAGCCAGACGGGGACCAGGCCCGCGATGCTGAGGACGACGACAGGTATGGCTCGTTTCACGGTCTGTTCCTCATCCCGCCAGGCTGAAGCGTTCGAAGTGGATCTGCGGCCCCGGCACGTCCAGCTCGCGCAGACTGCCCAGGACCGCCTTCATCATCGGGGGCGGTCCGCACAGGAAGACGTCCCGGTCGGCGATGTCGGGCACGAGCCGCGCCAGCTCGCCGGCCGCCAGCTTGTCGGGCACCGGCGGTCCGGTGACCAGGTGGAGATCGGCGCCCTTGGCGATCGCGAGGTCGCGCAGCTCGTCGTAGAGGACGGCGTCCCGGTCGGAGCCGACCCGGTAGATGACGACGGCGTGGCCGTGCACCTCCTCCAGCAGGGCCCGGATGGGGGTGACGCCGACGCCGCCGGCGATGAGCACGGACTCGGGCCGGGTGCGGTGCAGGGCCGTGAAGGCGCCATAGGGGCCCTCGGCGAAGACGCGGGTGCCGACCTTGAGGTGCCTCAGGGCGGCGCTGCCCTCGCCGGCCGCCTTGGCGGTCAGGCGCAGGGTCCTGCCGTCCGGGGCTGCGGACAGGGAGAAGGGGTTGGCCTGCCACCAGCGGTCGGCGGTCAGGAACCGCCACAGGAAGAACTGGCCCGCCCGCGCGGGGAGTTGGTCGAGGTCCTTGCCGCTGACGTAGACCGAGACGACGTGGTCGCTCTCGGGGACGACGGCCGTGACCCGGAACTGGTGGCGCCAGTTGCGCCACAGCGGGAGCACCGCGCGGCCCAGGACGACCGAGCCGAGGGCCACGCTCCAGACGCCGTACCAGTAGGCCGTGGCGAGGGACGAGGACGTGAAGGTCGTACCGACCGAGACCTGGTGGGTGAAGGCGAGCACCACGGCGACGTAGGTGTACAGGTGGATGAAGTGCCAGGTCTCGTACGCGAGGCGGCGCCGGGCGTAGCGGGCGGAGACCGCGCCGACCACGAGGATCAGGAAGAACGCGACGACCGCGCGGAGCACGCCCTCGGTGGTCTCGGCGAGGTCCACGATCTCACCGATCGGCCCCACGTCGGTGCCCTCGGCGTAGCCGAAGCTGATGAAGACGACGTGCGCGAGGAGCGTCCACAGGATGCCGAAGCCGGTCCAGCGGTGCCAGGAGGTCAGCCGGTCCATGCCGATGCGGCGGTCGAGCCAGGGCAGCCGGGCCACCAGGACCAGCTGGAAGGCCATGATGAGCGCGGCGTACAGGCCGGTGAGGCGGCCGAGCACGATGAGCGCGTTGGAGGCGAAGCCGGCCTGGGCGAAGAACCAGGCGACGACGGCCGCGTTGGCGGCCAGCACGGCGTAGAGCCCGGTGCGGGCCACCACCCTGGGGCGTTTGATCGCCGTGGGGGACGTGGGGGGCGATTGGACGGTCGTCACGGGTCGTAGCTCCTTGGTCGGGGCCTGGGATAACCGAGTGGACAACCGAGCTTGTCCGGCCGGAGCTGTCGATCAGCTGTCGTACAACTTTCAAGAGGTTATCGATCTGCGCACGGGACCCACCCCGCTCTGGCTTTCCGGCCGCCGTGAAGCACTATGAGCGGGTGGAAAAAGTACGACTCCTCGTCGTGGACGACGACCCGCCGATCGCCGATCTCGTGGCGACGGTCGCCCGCTACGAGGGCTGGGAGGCGGTCACCGCCAACTCCGGCGAGGAGGCGCTCGGCCGCGCCGCCGAGTTCCGTCCCGACATCGTGGTGCTCGACCTGATGCTGCCCGACATCGACGGCTTCGGGGTCCTGGACCGGCTGCGCCGCTCGGGCACCATGGTGCCCGTGGTGTTCCTCACGGCTCGGGACGCGGTCGCCGACCGGGTGGCGGGGCTGACCCGCGGCGGGGACGACTACCTGGTCAAGCCGTTCGCGGTGGAGGAGCTGATGGCCCGGCTGCGGACCGTCCTGCGGCGCAGCGCCGGGCCCGGCTTCCAGCGCTCGGTGCTCGGGGTCGCGGACCTCACGATGGACGAGGACACCCGCGAGGTGCGGCGCGGCGACAAGCTGCTCACGCTCACCCCGACCGAGTACGAGGTGCTCAGGTACCTGATGCGCAAGTCGCCGACCGTGCTCACCAAGGCGCAGATCCTCGACCACGTGTGGGAGTACGGCTTCGGCGGCCGCTCCAACGTCGTCGAGCTGGTCGTCAGCCGGCTGCGCCGCAAGCTGGACGACACGGGCGAGCCGCTGATCCACACCGTGCGGGGCTTCGGGTACGTCATCCGGCAGGCGGCCGAGTGATCCGCCGGCTCCTCAGGTCGTACCGGCGGCTGCGGCTCGGTACCCGGCTGGCGCTGGGGCTCGGGGCGCTGGCGCTGGTGGTGTTCGCCGTGGTCGGCACGGCCCTGACGACCTATATGCGGGACTACCTGTCGAACCAGCTCGACGACCAGCTGGGGCTGGCCCAGGTCGCCCAGTCCAGGAGCATCGCGGAGAACGGCACGCTCGCGGGCAAGAAGTACTGGGGCTGGTACTACGCGGTGTACGACGTGTCGCACGGCTCCCCCGTGCTCCGCAGGCCCGAGGAGCCGAGCGACCTGCCCGAGGACGTCGCCGGCCTCACCGCCGTGGCCAAGGCGCAGATCTCCGCGAACACCGAGGTGCTGAGCACCGAGGACATCGCGGGCCAGGGCGAGTACCGGCTGCGCAGCTGCGAGGTCAAACCCGGCGTGATCCTGGTCAGCGCCGCGCCGATGGCCGACATCGACGACACGGTACGGCGGCTGATCACGGTCCAGGTGGTCGCCTTCGGGCTCGCCCTGCTGGCGCTGGTGCTGGCGGGCCGGCGGATGCTGCGCCGGGGCCTGAAGCCGCTGAGCGACATGGCGCACACCGCGCACGGCATCGCCCTGCACGACCTCACCGAGACGGCGTCCCGGCTGCCGCTGCGCGCCGACAGGCGGGGCGGCGGGCCGGAGGTGGAGGAGCTGCGGACGGCGTTCAACACCATGCTGGAGCACATCGACGACTCGCTCGCGGTCCGCGCGGCGGCCGAGCAGCGGCTGCGCCGGTTCGTCGCGGACGCCTCGCACGAGCTGCGCACGCCCTTGATGTCGGTACGGGGCTACGCGGACCTCTTCCAGTACGCCGCCGCCAACGCCCCCGAGGAGCGCGACAAGCACCTGGCCCGGCTGCGCGCCGAGGCCGCCCGCATGGGTTTCCTGCTGGACGACCTGCTGCTGCTCGCCCGGCTGGACGCGGCGGAGGTGGAGACCCCGCTCAGGCCCGTCGAGGTGGACCTGGTGGAGCTGGTGGAACACGCGGCCGACGCGTTCCGGGCGAGCCACCCGGACCATCCGCTGTCCTTCGAGGAGGGTCCGCAGGCTCTGAAGCTGCGCCTCGACCCGCAGCGGGTGCGCCAGGTCGTCGACAACCTCCTCACCAACGCGGCCGTGCACACCCCGGCGGGCACGGCGGTCTCGGTCGGCGTGCGGGTGCGGGACGGGCACGCACAGGTGCGGATCGCCGACGCCGGGCCGGGCATCCCGGCCGCCGACCAGGAGCGGGTCTTCGACCGCTTCTACCGTGTCGACAAGGCCCGCAGCCGGGACCGGGGCGGCAGCGGCCTCGGCCTCGCGGTGGCGAGCTCCCTGGTGCGGGCGCACGGCGGCACGATCGAGCTGGGCAGCGCGCCCGGCTCGACGGTGTTCACCGTGTCGCTGCCGCTGAACCTCACCCGGCCGTGAGTCTTACGAAGCCGTGACGTGACCGCGCGGCCCGGCCGTCCGGCCCGGTCCGGGCCCTAGCGTGAGGGCATGCGCGTACTGGTCACCGGCGGTGCCGGTTTCATCGGGTCCCAGATCGTCGAGGCGCTCGCGGCACACGGCCACGAGCCCCTCCTGTACGACGTCCGGTCCGACCCCGCGTCCGACGTACGGGACCCCGACGCCGTCCGGAAGGCCCTGAGCGGAGTGGACGCGGTGTGCCACCAGGCGGCCATGGTCGGCCTCGGTGCGGATTTCGCCGACGCTCCGGGGTACGTCTCCCACAACGACCTCGGAACGGCGGTCCTGCTCGCCGCGATGGCCGAGACGGGGGTGCGGCGGCTGGTGCTGGCCGGGTCGATGGTGGTGTACGGCGAGGGCAGGTACGCCTGTGCCGTGCACGGAACCGTACGGCCGGGTCCGCGGGCCGTGGCCGACCTGGACGCGGGGCGCTTCGAGCCGCCGTGCCCGCGGTGCGGCGCGGCCCTGTCCCCCGGTCTGGTCGGCGAGGACGCTCCGGTCGACCCGCGGAACGTGTACGCGGCGACCAAGCTCACCCAGGAGCATCTGACGGCGTCCTGGGCGCGGGCCACGGGCGGCTCCGCGGTGGCCCTGCGCTACCACAACGTGTACGGCCCTGGCATGCCCCGCGACACCCCGTACGCCGGGGTCGCCTCCTTCTTCCGCTCCGCGCTCGCCCGCGGTGCGGCCCCGCGCGTCTTCGAGGACGGCGGTCAGCGCCGGGACTTCGTGCACGTGCGGGATGTGGCGGCGGCCAACGTGGCGGCGCTGGAGGCGAGTTCACGGGACGGCGCGCTCACGTCGTACAACACCGGAAGCGGCGAGCCGCACACCGTGGGCGAGATGGCCCGCGCGCTGGCCGAGGCGTACGGCGGTCCCGAGCCCGTGGTCACCGGGGAGTACCGTCTCGGGGACGTACGGCACATCACGGCGGACTCGGCGCGGCTGCGGGCGGAGCTGGGGTGGAAGGCGGAGGTCGGATTCGCCGAGGGAATGCGGGAGTTCGCGGGCGCGGGGATGCGGGACGCGTAGCCCGCGGTGGACCGGTGGTGCCGCCCGCGAAAGAAAGCGGCCGCGGGCGGCGCCACCATTTTTGCAGCGGCCCCTTTACCAAGGGGCCGCTTTTTCACGAGGCGACCGGTCGGGAGGCGGCCGCTTCAGGAGGCCGCCGTCGGCAGCACCACCTCGAAGCGGCAGCCGCCCGGCACATTGCGTACGGTGGCCCGGCCCGCGTGGGCCTCCACGATGCCCCGGACGATGGCGAGGCCAAGTCCCGCTCCGGCGGGCGGGGTCCGGGCGTGGGTGCCGCGCCAGCCGGTGTCGAAGACGCGGGGCAGGTCCTCCTCGGGGATGCCGCCGCAGCCGTCCGTGACGGACACGACGACCCCCTCGGCGCGGTGCTCTGCGGCCACCGCGACCGTGCCGTCGGCGGGGGTGCGGCGGATGGCGTTGACGAGGAGGTTGCCGAGCACGCGGCTCATCTCCTTGCCGTCCACCTCGACCGGCACGGCCGCCACCCGGTCGCCGACCAGCCGTACGCCGTGCTCGCGGGCCAGCGGGTAGGCGCCCGCGAGGGCGTCCGAGACGAGGTCGTACAGGGAGATCCGGCTCGGGCTCAGCGCCAGCGCCCCCGCGTGGATGCGGGAGAGCTCGAAGAGGTCGCCGACCATGGCGTTGAGGCGTTCGACCTCGGTGCGGATCTGCCGCAGGTAGCGGGCGGGGTCGGCGGCGACGCCGTCCTCCAGGGCCTCGGACATCGCGCGCAGGCCGGCGAGCGGGGTGCGCAGGTCGTGGGAGATCCAGGCGACGAGTTCGCGCCGGGAGGACTCCAGGGCGCGCTCCCGCTCGCGGGACTCGGCGAGTTTAGCGCTGGTGAGCTCCAACTCCCGGCTGAGATCGGTGAGTTCGGCGGTCGTGGGGCCGCCGGGCGAGGTGAAGTCGCCGCCGTCACCGAAGGAGCGGGCGGCGAGCGTGAGGGCCCGGCTGCGGGCGGAGACCCAGCGGCCGAGCAGCAGGGCGGTGGCCAGTGAGACCACGGCGGCCATCAGCACGACGGTCGTGACGACCCTCAGGTCGTGCCCGGACAGGAACATGGCCTGGGCGACCGCGAGGGTCCCGGCCAGCATCGCGGTGACGCCGACGGCGGCGACCACGGTGAGGTGCAGGGAGAGCGAGCGGCGGCGGATCAGCAGCAGCACCCAGGCGCCGAGGAGCCCGGCGACGGCGGCACCGAGGAAGGCGTAGAGGGCGATGAGAAGCGTGTCGCTCATGGCCGGGCCCCGCTTTCCGCGACGCCTTCGAAGCGGTATCCGACACCCCACACGGTCTGGATGAGCCGCGGGCGCGCCGGGTCGTCCTCCACCTTTCCGCGCAGCCTGCGGACGTGGACGGTGACGGTGGACAGGTCGCCGAAGTCCCAGCCCCACACCTCACGCATCAGGTCCTCCCGGCCGAAGACCCGGCCGGGGTGCCGCAGGAAGAACGCGAGGAGGTCGAACTCGCGGATGGTGAGGGCGAGTTCGGCGCCGTTCTTGACGGCACGGCGGGCCTGCGGATCGAGGCTCAGCCCGGCCGCGCGGAGGGCTCCGGACTGCTGGGCGGGCCGGGAGCGGCGCAGCACGGACTCGACGCGCAGCACCAGTTCGCGGGGGCTGAAGGGCTTGGTGACGTAGTCGTCGGCGCCGACCTCCAGGCCCAGGATGCGGTCGTCCTCGTCGCCGCGGGCGGTGAGCATGATGACCGGGACGGGCCCGCGTCCCCGCATCCGGCGGCACACCTCCAGGCCGTCCATGCCGGGCAGCATCAGGTCGAGGACGACGAGGTCCGGGCGGTGCTCGGCGGCGCGGGCGAGTGCCTCGGGGCCGTCGGCGGCCCGGTCCACGAGGTATCCGGCCCGGTCCAGGTAGCCGGAGACCACCTCGGCGACGGTGGGGTCGTCGTCGACGACGAGGACCCGGGGCCGGGTCTGTGCGTACTGCTGCTGCTCCATGCCGCCAGCCTCGCACCGCGCGCGCGAATGCGCCGCGGGCTGCCGCCGACGTCCTTGTTTCGTAAGGAGCCGGAGTCCGGTATGCGCGCTTTGCGTTCGTAGGGTGAAAGCCGTGACGACACCTTCTCTGAACGAACCGGCGGCGTCCGTGGACGTCGTGCTGCCCTGTCTGGACGAGGCAGGGGCCCTGCCGTGGGTGCTGGAACGCATTCCGCCCGGGTGGCGCGCGCTGGTCGTCGACAACGGCTCCACGGACGGTTCCGCCCGCATCGCCCACGCCCTCGGCGCGACCGTCGTCCACGAGGAGCGGCGCGGTTTCGGCGCCGCCTGCCATGCGGGGCTGACCGCGGCCACGGCCGACATCGTGTGCTTCTGCGACTGCGACGCCTCGCTGGACCCCTCCGACCTGGTGCCCTTCGTGGCCGAGGTGCTGGCCGGCGAGGCGGACCTCGTGCTCGGCCGGCGCCGTCCGCAGGCCCGTGGCGCCTGGCCGCCGCACGCCCGGGCCGGCAATCTCGCGCTCTCCCGGCTGCTGCGCCGCCGTACCGGTCTGCGCCTGCGTGACCTGGGCCCGCTGCGGGCCGCCCGGCGCGAGCCGCTGCTCGCCCTCGGCCTGACGGACCGGCGCAGCGGCTATCCCCTGCAGATGGTGGTGCGGGCGGCCGACGCGGGCTGGCGGATCACCGAGCACGACGTGCCGTACCACCCGCGCACCGGCGCCTCGAAGGTGACGGGCACCTGGCGGGGCACCTGGCAGGCGGTGCGGGACATGAGCCACGTCCTCAACGAGACGGGGGTGCGCGCGTGACCACGCTGCTCGTCATCGCCAAGGAGCCGAGGCCGGGGCGGGTGAAGACCCGGCTCACCCCGCCGTTCACGCCCGAGGCGGCGGCCGCGCTGGCCGAGGCGTCCCTCGCGGACACCCTCGACGTGGTGGCCCGTACCCCGGCCCGGCGCCGGGTGCTGGTCCTGGAGGGCGCGCCTGGCCCCTGGCTGCCGCCGGGTTTCGAGGTCGTCCAGCAGTGCGCGGGCGGCCTCGACGAACGGCTGGCCGCCGCCTTCGCGGGCTGCGAAGGCCCGGCCCTGCTCATCGGCATGGACACGCCCCAGGTGACCCCCGAGCTGCTCACGGTGGACTTCACCGACTGCGATGCCTGGTTCGGGCCGGCCGAGGACGGCGGCTTCTGGGCCCTGGGCCTGGCGGAACCTGACCCCGCCCTGCTGCGCGGCGTCCCGATGTCGACGCCCCGCACCGGCGCCGCCCAGCGCGCCCGGCTCAGCGGACTGCGGGTGCGGGAGCTGCCGGCGCTGCGGGACGTGGACACGGCGCACGACGCGGAACTGGTCGCGCGGGCGGCACCGGACGGACGGTTCGCGGCGGAGCTGGCACGGCTCGCGGCGGTGCCGCGGTGAGGGGGCCGCAGGTCGGCGTGGCGACCCGGCCCGCCGCGGACACGGCACCCGTACGGCCGGACGGCGGGACGGGAGCCGGGCCGGAGACGGGCGGAACCCGCCCACGCCGCGCGGACACTCCACCCCCACGGACGGACGGTGTCGGACGCCGGCCGGACACCGGCCGGACAGAGGACTCGGAGACGGTCGCGGCGGCAGCGGCGGCGACCGGCACACTCCCCGGCCCCCGGCCGGCACTCCCGGGCGTCGACGCCCGGCCGTACGACGGCACCTGGTCCGCCGACCCCTACGCGCGGGCCCTGCGCACCGGTCGCGGGCCCCTCTTCCTGCGCCGCTCCGACGGCTGGCTGCTCCCGCTGGAACTGGAGCGTTGGTGCGCCGCCGCGGATGCCGCGGACCTGGAGGTGCTGCGGCGCTGCGAGGGTGCGGTGCTGGACGTCGGGTGCGGTCCGGGACGGCTGGTCGCCGCGCTCGGGGCCCGTGGCCGGCGGGTGCTCGGCATCGACGTGAGCGAGGCTGCGGTCGCGCGGACCGTCGCGCTCGGCGGGCAGGCCCTACGGCGGTCCGTCTTCGAGTCCCTGCCGGGCGAGGGCCGTTGGGGCACCGCGCTGCTGATCGACGGCAACGTCGGCATCGGCGGCGACCCGCGGGCCCTGCTCGACCGGATGACCCAACTGCTCGACTCCGACGGCCTGTTGATCGCCGAGACGGTCACCGGCCCGGATCTCGACGAGCGGGTCCAGGTGCGTGTCGCCGACGCCCGGGGTGCCGTCGGCAACCCGTTCCCGTGGGCCCGGCTCGGCACCCCCGCCCTGCTGCGGCACGCCGCACGCTCCGGCTGGGCGTCCGTGGATCAGTGGACGGCGGGCGGCCGCTCCTTCGTCGCCCTGCGCCGCCGTACGACGAAGACCACCGCGGAACCGCCGAAGAGCACGGCCGTCACCAGCAGCCAGCGGGCCAGGAATCCGTCCGCGGACAGGCCGGTCACCCGGGCGTAACGGTCCGCGACCTGCCCGCTGATCAGCGGGAACCACACGAGCAGGAGCAGCAGGGAGAAGGCGGCGGGGATCCGGACGTACAGGACGTGCCGCCCCGCCGTCCTCACCAGTGCCCGGTCCGCCGCAGCGTACAGCGGCAGCAGCACCAGGTCGTGCAGAAGGGCCGCGCCGACGAACCACAGCGCGACCCCGAACCAGTCGCCTGCCAGCAGCCGCACTCCCGCATATCCCGCGAGGGCGAACGAACAGACGAGCAGGAGGAGTTGGAGAGGACTGCCGAGAGGGATCCGCATCACAGGTCTCCGAAGGTCAGCCGCGCCACCCACTTGGTGTTGAGCACACCGGGGGCCGCGGGCACGATGATCCGGGCCGGGTGGCCGTGGTCCGGGGTCAGGTCCTCGCCGTTGACGGACAGGGCGAGCAGGGACCGCGGGTCGGCGACCTGGTTGGCGCGCAGGGCGGCCCGCCGGAAGGCGCCGTGCCGTTGCAGCGACTCCACGAGGACGTCCGGCGGATCGTCCTCGTACCCGACGAGCACCGCGAGGTCCCGCAGCCGTACTCCGCGCCACCACTGGTCGGAGGTCGACCAGCCCTCCACGCAGGCGATGGGCAACGCCGAGCTGTGCAGGGGCAGTCGGAGGAGTTCGGCACGGCCAAGGCGGACCGTGCGGCCGTCGCGCCCGGCGACGACCAGCCGCCAGGCCTCCTCACCGGTCTCGGCCGGGTCGATCCCCGCGTACGCGGCGGTCTTGTTGATCTGGAAGCCGCCCGGTCCGGACCCCGGCTCGGCGCCGCCGTGCGGGGCGAGGAGGGCGGTCCGGCGCAGGACGCCGTCGAAGTTCTGTCCGGCCGTGGTGAGGAACAGCAGCAGCGAACCGCCCCCGACGAACCAGAGCGCCCCGCGCCGCGACACGGTCGGCTCGGCCGGGTCCGGGGACACCGACTCACCCTGCTCCTCCCGGGATTCCCGAAGCCGGCGGAGATTGCGCAGCGCGAGCGGCGTCTTCAGCACGGCATGGACGACGAACGCGGTGAAGAACACCCACGCCCCGTAGAAGTGCAGCGGGTAGAAGGAGCCCGGGAAGAGGTAGTCCAGCTGGACGTTGAGCACCCCGGTCACGAACTCGAACAGGGCGCCGCCGACCAGCAGCAGCAGCGAGACCCGCTCCAGGGCGTGGGCGAGCGAACGCGCGGGCGGCAGCGTGAACAGCTTCGGCGCCACGGACCACAGCTTGGCCAGCAGGACGGGGATCAGGGTGATGCCCAGGGTGACGTGGACACCCTGGTCCAGCCGGTACAGCCAGTGCGGGTCGGTCGGCCACGAGAAGAGGTAGAAGCCGAGGATCCCCTTGTCCGGGGTCTTGTCGTTCACCGGCGCGAGGTCCGGGTTGTAGGCGGCGTACGACAGCAGGCCCGTCACGAACAGCAGGGTGATTCCGCCGAGGAGGACGATCCCGAGGACCGAGGTGAGCCAGGGACCGCGCAGCGGGCTGCGCCAGAAGGAGGGTGCGAAGGGAGACCGTGCCATGTCCCGACGGTAGGCCCGCGCCACCCCGGGGACCGCCCGCGAACCATGACGAAACTCTGACGTCGTCGCATGTCAGCCGTACGGAGGCGGTCGTGCGGCCTAGCGTCGTGCGGGTGAACCGGGACCTCCTTCGTGACCTGTACGCGGCCGTGTGCGCCGCGCTGCTCGTGCTGACCGCCGTCCTGGTCGGCCGGGCGATCCAGCACCGGGACGGCTCGCTCCGTGTCGACTGGCCGCCTCTGCTGGCGAGTTGGGACCCGCATGTCGGCCCCGGCACCCCGGCCGCGGTGCTCGTCGCCGTCGTCGTGGTGGTCTACGGTCCCTCGCTCGCCGTCCGGCTCCCCTGGCGTCCGCTGCTGCTCGCCGTCTGGGGCGCGGGCATGGCCTGGACGTGGTCCCTGGCCCTCGTGGACGGCTGGCACCGGGGCGTCGCCGAGCAGCTCACCACCAAGAACGAGTACCTCCGGGCCGTCGATCGCTTCCACGACATCCCGGCGGCCCTGCGCGGCTTCACCGGGCACATCCTGATCGGCTCGCCGGACAACTGGGGCGCCCACGTCGCCGGGCATCCCCCGGGCGCGACCCTCACCTTCGTCCTGCTCGACCGGGTCGGGCTCGGCGGCGGTGGCTGGGCGGGGGCCTGGTGCATCACCGTCGGCACGACCGCGGCGGTCGCGGTCCTGATCGCCGTACGCACCCTTGCCGACGAGGCGCTCGCCCGCCGCGCCGCGCCCTTCCTGGTCCTGGCCCCGGCCGCGGTCTGGGTGGGCACGTCGGCCGACGGGTACTTCGCGGCGGTGGCCGCGTGGGCGGTGACCCTGCTCGCCCTCGCGGTGCGGGGGGTACGGCCGGGACCGTACGGCTTCTGCTCAGGGCTGTTGTTCGGGCTGACCGTCTATCTGTCGTACGGCCTGACCCTGATGGCCGTCGTCGCGGGGGCGGTGCTGCTGCTGGGCTCCGCGCGTCGGCCCCTGCTGTTCGCGCTGGCCGGGTTCGTGGTCGTGCCGGTGCTGTTCACCGTGTCCGGGTTCGCGTGGTGGGAGGGGTACCGGGTGCTGGTGACGCGGTACTACCAGGGGGCGGGCGGGGTCCGGCCGTACGGGTACTGGGTGTGGGCGAACCTCGCGTGCACGGTGCTGATCGTGGGGCCGGCGACGGTGGCGGGGGTGCGGCGGGCTGTGGTCCGGCCGGGACTGTGGCCACGGCTGCGGTCGCGGCCGCGCGGTGACCACGGCGATCTTCGGCTCAGTCTGCTGGTGCTCAGTGCTCTTCTCGCGCTCCTCCTCGCGGATCTGTCCGGGATGAGCAAGGCGGAGACCGAGCGGATCTGGTTGCCGTTCGCGATGTGGCTGCTGCCCGCGTGCGCCTTTCTGACGGGGGCGCGCGGATGGCTGGTCGGGCAGGCGGTGCTGGCGCTGCTCCTCAACCACCTGTTGCTGACGGGGTGGTGAGGCACCACGACTGCCGTGGAGGTCCGAGACGGCCGAGAGGACCGGACCGGCCGTGCACGGCCGGTCCGGTCGGGAGGGGCCGGGTCAGCAGGTGGCCACGCCCGGCAGCCAGTCGGGGCCCTTGATGTAGATGACGGTCATCCACGAGCCGTCGGTCAGCTTCGCCCAGGCGTCGTTGGTGTAGCCCTCGGCCGTCACCGTCTGGGCGTGGGCCTGGCAGACCACGTTGACCGTGGTCGGCTGCGCGAAGTAGTCGACCACGCCCGCGTTGACGTTGGGCTCGCTGTGGGTGCGCACGCCCGTGCCCCAGGTCTGGAACGCCTTGCTGCCGCCGGACGGCGGCGGGGTGCTGCTGCCGCCGCAGTCCGGGATGCCGGGCAGCCAGGCCGGGCCCTTGATGTAGATGTTGGTCATCCACGAGCCGTCGGCGAGCTTGGCCCAGGCGTCGTTGGTGTAGCCCTCGGCGGTCACGGTCTCCGCGTGCTGCTGGCACTGGACGGACACCTGGGTCGGTCCGGGGAAGGTGTCGACGACGCCGGAGCCCACGCTCGGCGACCGGTGCGTGCGCACGCTGGTTCCCCAGGTCTCGAAGACCGTGCCGCCGTTCGCGGGCGGCGGGACGGGCGTGCCGGAGCCGTTGATGCGGACCGCGCCCGCGTAGTCGCCGCCGGTGCGCACGGACGTGACCCTGATGTGGGTGCCCGACTCGTACGCCTCGACCATCTGGCCGCCGCCCAGGTACATGGCGACGTGGTGGATGTGGCCGCTGCCCCAGAACATCAGGTCGCCCGGCAGCAGCGGGGCGGTGCCCTGTCCGGCGGAGAACCGGGCGGTGGCCTGCGAGGTGTGGAACTGGTCGTCGGCCGTGCCGTTGAGCAGGTCCCTGCCGGTCGCCCGGTAGTAGGCGTACCGCATCAGGCCCGAGCAGTCGAAGCCCTTGCGCTCGCCGTCGTGGAGGCTGTCCGGGTCGGAGCCGTCGTAGTAGCCGTAGCTGGCGCCGGGCGTGGCCGCGTGGCCGCCGCCCCAGCTGTACCAGACGCCGATCTGCGAACAGGCCGCGTCGACGGCGGCCTGCGCGGTGGCCGAGGCGCCGGGTGCCAGGACACCGCAGCCGGCGTCCTGGGCGGCGTGGGCCGGGGCGGAGAAGAACGCGGTGAGCGCCAGGGCCGAGGCGCCCAGGATCGCGCCGCTGGTCCGGCGGCGCGTGCTGATGGTCTGCAAGGGACTCTTCCTTCGTCGAGGTGGCGTCAGCGGGATGCCGGTGACGCCGGCGGGAGACGCGGTGGGAGACGCGGATGGCACACCCCACCCCCGTGGAGGTGTGCCATCCGGGCTACGGGTGGAGGGCGGCACGCATCTTGGCGAGGCCGCGCAGACGGTTGCGCTGGACCGTGCCGCGATGGGCGCCGAGCCGCTCCCCGGCCGTGTCGTGGGTGAGTCCCTCCAGGTCCACGAGGATCACCGCGGCGGCCTCCTTCTCGGAGAGCATGCGCAGCAGTGCGAGCGCCGTGGCGGAGGCCTCGTAGGAGTCGAGTCCGCCGTCCCAGCCGGCTTCCGGCAGCTGGTCCGTGGTGCGCTCGCGACGGGAGGGGTGCTGCCAGGAGTCCCGCAGCAGGTTGAGGGCGACGGCGCAGGTGTACGCGTACGGGTGCTGCTGCCGTGTCAGGCTCTGTGAGCGGGCTCGCCGGGAGAGCCGCAGATAGGTCTCCTGGAGCAGGTCGTCGGCGTCGTACGGATTGCCCGTCAGTGCCAGCAGCCGCCTTCGCAGGCGTGGCATGTCGGCCGTGAAGGACGCGTCGAAGTCCCCGGCGCTCATCCGGTTGTCGGTCTCGCGCGGTGGTGGCGGACAGGTGGCGTGGCTGTGGTGCATTTCTTTCCCCCTTGCGGTGATCCCTTGCGGTGATCCCTGCGGTGTTCTCTCGCTGCGGTCCTCGTGCGCCGTCCCGCTCCGGTGGTCAGGCCGGAGGACGGGGCGGGTCGGCGGGGCCGTAGCGGGCGGCCGGTACGCGGCGCAGCAGGGCCCAGTACCGGTCGCCGTACGACCAGTGCCACCATTCCGTCGGGTAGTTGACGAACCCGGTCTCGGTGAGCACCCGGCCCAGCAGGGCCCGGTACTCGCGCGCCTCGGCGCCGATGCCGGGCGCGTCGGTGCGGCAGGCGCCCGCGCTCTCCTCCGGGGTGGCGTTGACCTCCGTGCCGAGCGGCAGTTCCCGGCCCGCGTGGTCGCACAGGGTCAGGTCGACCGCGCCGCCGCTGACGTGCGGGGCGACCTCCGGCGGCGAGATGTACGCGCTCGCCAGCTCACGGATCCGCTCGGGAGCCGCGTCCGGGTGGGCCCGTCGCATGGTCGCCGCGTACTGCTCGAAGTACCGGCGCTGGAGGCCGGGCGGCCGGTACCCCTCCACCACCAGCAACCGGATCCCCGCGGGCAGCATCCGCTGCGCCCGCACGAGCCGCTGCAGCGCACCGGCCCTCAGGTGGGCGTAGCTCCCGTCGTCGTCGGCCTGCCGGGGATCGAGGAGCAGCTGCCCCTCCTCCCGCAGATCGACGAGCGGTTCCCCGCACTCGTCGTGCGTCACCGCGGCAACCCTCGGGTCCGCGAGCGTGATGATGTCGGTCACGGGAAGAGCATCCCGGGGGCCTCTGCAATTGCTCTGCAGATCGCCTGCAAGCGCCGGACCGGGGGTTCTGCAACGCCCTGGCGCCACCCCGGACCGCCGAGGCCCGCACCCGCGCCACATCACGGCACTCCATCCGGCCTACGCCGACTCCCGCACCGAATCACGGCACACCCGGACCACCTACGCCCGCGCCCGCGCCACATCACGGCGCTCCATCCGGCCTACGCCGACTCCCGCACCGAATCACGGCACACCGGGACCACCGACGCCCCCTCCCTCCCCGCACCACGGCACGCCTGGACCACCGACCCCCGCACCCGCCCCGAATCGCGGCACACCCAAACCGCCGCTCCCACCACACCACGGCGCCCCGTCCCGCCTACGCCAGCGCCCGCGCCCGCGCCGAACCAGGGCACCCCGCCAACCGACCCCCGCACCCGCCCCGATCCGCGGCACACCCAAACCGCCGCCCCCGCCACACCACGGCACCCCGTCCCGCCAGCGCCAGCGCCCGCGCCCGCGCCCGCGCCAAACCAGGGCACCCCGGCCCACCGACCCCCGCACCCGCACCCGCACCACGGCACCCCCGGACCACCTACGCCCGCACCCGCCCCGATCCGCGGCACCCCCGTGCCACCCACCTACCCCCGCTCCCGCGCCTCCCGTGCCCCCGATTCCCGGAAGAAGCGCATCGCCTCGGTGCGGGCGCCCGAGGCCGCGTCCGTCTCGCCGGCGGCCTCCCACACCTCGGCCAGGTTCCACAGCGTCCGCGCCCGCCACAGCGGGAGCCGCAGCGCCTCCCAGAGCGACAGGGCCCGCTCCAGCGGGTCCCGTGCGCTCCCGGCGTCACCGGCGGCCAGCCGCCACTCCCCCAGCGTCCGCAGCACCAGCGCCTCGCCGAACCGGTCCTGCCGCTCGCGAGCCAGCTCCAGGCACCGTCCGAGGCGCTCGCGCGACGCGTCCAGGAGGCCGAGACGCAGCTCCACCTTGGCCAGCGACTGCTCCGTGTACATCACGCCGAACGAGTCGTGGAGGCCGGCGAAGATCCGCAGCACGTCCCGCAGCAGCAGCTCGGCCCGCGCGTACTCCCCTTCCGCCCGGTGGCACAGCGCCACCGCGCGCAGCACCAGCGCCTCGCCGTGCCGGTCGTCCTCCGCCCGGTACAGCTCCAGGGCCTGCCCGAAGGCCTCGCGGGCGGCGGGGTCGTCGCCCTGTTCCCGGTACACGTAGCCGAGGCCGTAGAGCACCCGCGCCCGGGCACCGCGGTCGTCGAGCCGCCCGTACCCCTCCAGGGCCCGGTTGAGCAGCTCCAACGCCTCGCCGTAGCTGGCCTGTTCACGCCGGGCGGTGGCCATGCCGAGCAGCGCCTGGGCGGCGCCCTGGACGTCGTCGTGGGCCTCGAACAGCCGCAGCGCGTCCCGGTAGTAGGCGTACGACTCCTCGAACTCGTCCTGCTCGTAGCGCAGTTGGCCGAGCCCGGTGAGGAGCCACGCCTCGCCCTCGCCGTCCCCGCTGCGCCGCACCGCCGCCATGGCCGCGGTGTGCGAGCGGGACCAGGCGTCGAACTGGTTGTACAGCGCGACCGAGCTCGCGATCAGCGCGCCGGCGAGGTCCCGGGCGGCGCGGTCCATGCCGTGGTCGGCGCAGTACTCCACCGCCGCCAGCAGACCGGCCTGTTCGGCGGCGAACCAGGCCGCGGGCCGCGTGAGCAGATCCTCCTCGGCCCGCGGATCTGCCGGGTCGAGGGGCCGTACGGCGGCCGGTTCGGGGAAGTACCGTGCCGCGCCGCCGGGGCCCCGCGCGGCGGCCTTCTCGGCCAGCCCCAGCCAGCACTCCACGAGGCGCCGCACGGCCGCCGCCCGCTCCTCGGCGCTCTCCTCCGACAGACAGCGCTCGCGGGCGTGTTCCCGGGCCAGGTCGTGGATGCGGTAGCGGCCGCGGCCGGTGGCGTCCACGCCGATCACATCGATGAAGTGGCAGTCCACGAGCCGCTCGACGGCCTCCTCGGCCTCCTCCGTGCCGATGTCCAGCAGGGGTGCGGCGATCCAGGCCGCGAAGTCGGGCAGGTCGAGCAGGGCCAGCCGGCGCAGGGCGCGCTGTTCCTGCGGGTCGAGGTCGGCGTAGCCGAGTTCGAGGCTGGTGCGCAACTCCAGGTCCCCGGCGCGCAGTTCGTTGAGCCGGAGCCGCTCGTCCCGCAGCCGGGCGGCGAGCCGGCCGGGCACCCAGTGCGGCCGGGCCGCGAGCCGTGCCCCGGCGATGCGCACGGCGAGCGGCAACCGCCCGCACAGGGAGACGATCTCGGCGGTCTGTTCCGGCTCGGCGCGCACCCGGTCCGCTCCGGCGACCCGGCGCAGGAGTTCCAGGGCCTCCTCCTCGTCCGGGACGGTCAGATCGAGGTGTGCCGCGCCCTCCAGCGCCACCAGCCTGCGCCGGCTCGTCACGAGCACGGCGGAGCCGGGACCGGGCGGCAGCAGCGGCCGTACGTGCGCCTCCCCGGCGGCGTTGTCGAGGATCAGCAGGATGCGGCGGTGCCCCGTGTAGGTGCGGTACAGCCCCGTCAGTTCCTCGACGGAGCTCGGCAGGGTCTCCGGTTCGGCGCCCATGGCGCGCAGCAGCCGGGCGAGGGCGTCGGCCGGTTGCAGGGGGGCGGTGTCGGCGGCCCGCAGGTCCACGAACAGGCGGCCGTCCGGGAAGAGTTCCGCGGTGCGATGGCCGACGTGGACGGCGAGCGCGGTCTTGCCGGTGCCGGAGCGCCCGGAGACGACGCCGATCGGCGGTGCGGTGCGGCCGGGCTCGTCGACGCGGCCCAGCAGCGCGACGGCCCAGTCGATCTGCTCCGACCGGCCGACGAAGTCGGCGATGTCCGGGGGGAGATGGGAGGGGGCGGGTCTCGGGGCCGGCGTGCCCGGTCCGCCGCCGACCGCCGCCGTACGGTCCGTGGTCCGCTGCCGGGTCTTCGCGGCGGCGGCGGATTCCCGGGACGAGGGGCCGGAGCCGGGGCCGGGCGGCGAGGGGTCGTGGGAGCGTGCGCCGGAACCGAGGAGTGACGGGCCGTGGGAGTGTGCGCCCGGGCCGAACGGCGAGGGATCGTGCGGGCGGGAGCCGGGGCCGAGCAGTGCGGGGTCGTTGGTGAGGACGGCCTTGTGCAGCGCCCGCAGTTCGGACCCGGCGTCGATGCCCAGCTCCTCACGCAGGACGTCGCGGCCCTCCTGGTAGGCGCGCAGGGCGTCGGAGACCCGTCCGGTGCGGAACAGGGCGGTCATCAGCTGGCCTCGCGGCCGTTCCCGGAGGGGGTGGGCGGCGACATGCGCGAGCAGGGGCGCGATGGCGCCGTCCGCGCGGCCGAGCTCCAGCTGGAGGCCGAAGGACTCCTCCTGGGCGACCAGCCGCAGTTCGGCCAGCCGGGCCGCCTCGATCCGGGCGAACGACTGGTTCAGCCCTTCGAGGGCCTCCTGCCCCCGCCACAGCCCCAGTGCCTCGGACAGCAGCTCGGCGGCCTCCTCGGCGCGGCCCCCGGCGGCCCGGGCCCGGCCGGAGCCGAGCAGTTCCTCGAAGCGGCGGGCGTCGACCTGGGAGGCGTCGAGATCGGCCACGTATCCCGGGGGCCGGGTGCGGATCACCTCCGCCTCGCCGACGCGGGCCAGGGCGCGGCGTACCGCGGAGACATGGGTGGCGACGAGGGCGCTGGCGGTGGCGGGCGCCTGCTCGTCCCAGACACAGTCCACGAGCCGTTCGGTGGAGAGCACCTCGCCGAGGTGGACGACGAGTGCGGACAGGACCGCCAGGGGTCTGACCCCGCCAAGCGGGGCCCGTCGGTTCCCTTCCCACACCTCCACCGGACCGAGAAGACGTACCTGGAGCATCGTTCCCCGATCGCCGTACCGCCCGCCCCGCGGATGCGTGTTCGACGATATCGACGGGCGGTGTCCGCGGACGACGTGAGCCGCGCCGTCCTGGCCGGATCCTGCCAGTCGGCCGCCGTGCGCGGGCCCGGCAGCGGGGCGTGACACCGGTACGAAGGGGCTGTTTTCCCGACTCCCTCTCCGGACGGCGGTTGACTGGATTTCGACGGTGCCCACAGCTGCCCCTCATCTGAGGGACGGCTGGTCGGGGGCGTTCGTATGAGCGCTCTCCGATTGTTTGTCGCAGAGCGCTCTCCGATACTTCTCGGCCGGAAGACCGGTCGCCGCACCTCGTGTCGCCCAGCCGCCCGCACTCCTTCGGCTGCCGGACATTTGAACGTCACACCGAGAGGGAACGTTTCCCTCGTCCCCTCTGCATCGCCTTGCCTCCGTCATGCCCCGTGTCCCGCACGGGGCATGACGCGAAAGGACGACGTGCGCCGTGTCCCTGCTTCCGCTCGAAGGTCCCCCGGGTCCGCTCCCCGCCGCCGCCCCGGCCCCGCTCCCGGTCAGCACCCCGGCCCCCGCTCCCGCCGGCTCCCGCCGCCCCCTGACCCGGCTCACCCGCCGCCTGGTCACCGTGCTCCCCCTGCTGCTCATCGGCATATGGGCGGCGCTGGACTGGCGTGCCCTGTACGACGGCACCGCGCGGTTGGCCTCGGCCGATCCCGGCTGGCTGCTCGTCGGGCTCTTCTACACCTGCCTGGGCTGGATCTCCGCCTCCGTCGTCCGCCAGGGCGCGCTGCCCGAGCGGCTGCCGTCGGGGCTCCTGGTGGCCTCGCAGTTCGCCGCGGGCGCCGCCAATCATGTGCTGCCGGCGAGCCTCGGCGCCCACGCCGTCACCCTGCGCTTCCTCCAGGGGCAGGGCATCCCGCTGGCCCGCGCCACCGCCTCGCTCGCCCTGTACGCGCTGGTCAGGCCGATCGCCAAGACGCTCGTCCTGATCGGCTTCCTGGTCGCCCTGCCGGGTCTGCTGCGGCTCGGTGATCTCGTCCCGGACCGGCGCATGCTGTTCCTGCCACTGGTGGCCGCGGGACTCGGACTCGGCGCCGCGCTCCTGCTGTTGACCCTGGTCCGCCCGCTGCGCCGCCCGGCGGTCACGTTCGTGCGCACCGCCCTGACCGACGCCCGCCGTCTGCACACCATGCCCAGCCGGATCCTCGCCCTGTGGGGCGGCGCGGCCGCCGCGCCACTGCTCCAGGCGAGCGTGATCCACGCGGTCGGCGCCTCGCTCGGGGTGACGCTGTCCTGGGCGCAGGTCGCGTTCGCGTACCTCGCCGCGAGCAGCGCGGTCGGGTCCGTGCCGGCGCCCGGCGGCATCGGCCCGGTGGACGCGGCCATGGTCTTCACCCTCGCCGTCTACGGCGTCCCCTTGAGCGTCGGCACCGCGACCCTGATCGGCTACCGCGTCCTGACGGTGTGGCTGCCCCTGTTGCCCGGGGTGCTCTGCATGTCGGCCCTCGTCCACCGAAAGGCGCTGTGAACACCTGGCGACATCCACCCTCTCAGATGCATGGCCGCCGCCCTGCTGCTGGCGCTCGGCCTCTCGGCCCCCGCCTCGGCCGAACCCCGGCAGTCCGTGCCGGAGGTACGGACGACGCCCCAGAGGATGACCGTCGGACCCGGCCGGCTCCCCGTCCCCGACCTCGCTCGCGCCCACGCCGAAGTTGCTGACGCCCGCCGCGAGTTCCTCCCCCATCCAGCTCTCCACCAAGCTGATCTCCGAGAACCAAGGGATCGCCGTGGAGGACCTGTCAGTGGCGGGACTGGCCCGCACCAGGCTGGCCAAGTCCGTGCACGACGCCGGATGGTCATCCTTCCTCGGCATGCTGGCGTACAAAGCGGAACGGTACGGCCGCACCCTGGTCAGGATCGGCCGGTTCACACCAACGCCGCACTCAACATCAAACAGGCCGCCGGACTGGCGGTATCAGCCTGCGGAGCGCCGGTAAGACCAGGACCCGTTCTTGCACAGCGCGCAGAAACGAAGTGGAACTGCCCCGGCGCCGGCGGGACGAGCGGGAGTCCGGCTCGGGTGGCGGTGCGGCCGGGACCGCGCAGGCCCGTCTGCTGAACACCGTCCGGAAGGACTTCTCCGCCACGCACACGGGCCCAACTGAGGGAGGTGCAACACACCCAGGGGCGCCGGGAACTGCGCGACCAGCCCCCACCGACCGCAAGTTCCCCGCGATACCCCAACCCCTCGAAAGAACCTACGTAGCAGTACGCCGAACCCGCCCCGCGTACCGCTTCTCCAACTCCAGGTTGCCCTCGAACCCACCAGGCACATTGGCCGACACGTAAACCGGCGGCCGCTCCCCGGACGCGAGCAGCAGACCCGACGCCTCCGCCACGGCCATCTGCACCAGCATCACCCCGGTCAACGTGGACAGCGCCCCCACCGCCCCACCCCCCGGCAACGACAACAACGCGTCCCCGACCGGAGCCGCGTTGTCCAGCACCACGTCCGCCAGGTCCACGAGCTTCTTGCCGCTCTCGTGCCCCGCGGGCACCGCCGCCGTGTGCGTGCGGGAGGTGATGGCGAGGATCTTGTGCCCCTGCTGCTTGGCGTGCAGCGCCATCTCCACGATGACGTTGTTGACGCCGGAGTTGGAGATGATGACGAACAGATCCCGGGCGCGCGGCGCGGCCAGGTCGTAGAGGCGGACGGCCACCCCCGGCTCCCGCTCGAGCAGCGGGTCGTCGAGGACGCTCGGGTCGTCACCGCCGTAGAGGACGAGGTCGGAGATCTGGAGCCGGTTCGTGGGCACGAGCCCGCCGGCGCGGCCCGCGACCTCCAGGACCATCGCCTGGGAGTGGCCGGTTCCGAAAGCCTGGATCACGCCGTCGGCGCGGATGCAGTCGGCGATCAGCTCGGCGGCGCGGCGCACGTCCTCGCGGGCGGACTCGACGACATGACGGAGGACGTCCAGACTCTGTTCGGCGAAGCCCTGGGCGCTGACTGACTCGACGGACACGCGACACTCCCCACTGATGGATTGAACCACCATACAATCAGCCATCGATGAATCAATAAACCATACCGCGGTCCTGGTATTCAATCAGTGGCCCTAAGGGTGGCTGATACCTTCTTTCCATGCCTCCGACCGACGTCACCACACTGATCCGCACCGAACTGCCCCGGCTGGCCGGTTCACTGCGGAAGGTCGGCGAGCTGATCCTGGAGGATCCGGCCGCCGTCACCCACTGCTCGGCCGCCGAACTGGGCCGCCGCACCGGAACCTCGCAGGCCACGGTGACCCGGTTCTGCCGCGCCATCGGGCTCGAGTCCTACCAGCACCTGCTGATCGAGCTGGCCCAGGAGCGCGGTCGCGGCGAGGTCTCCGACTGGGGCTCGGCCGAGATCGGTCCGGACATCTCCCCGGACGACAGCCTGGAGCGGGTCGTCCAGGTGGTCGGCAGCGCGGACCTGCGGGCGATCCAGCAGACGATCGAGCGCATCGACCTCGACTCGCTGGAGCGAGCGGCCCAGGCGCTGGCCAAGGCCCGCCGCATCGACGTGTACGGCGTCGGGGGCAGCGGCGCGGTCGCCCAGGAGACCGAGACCCGGCTGTTCCGCATCGGCTGCCAGGTCCGCGGCTGGACCGAGGTGCACGGCGCGGCCACCTCCGCGGCCCTGCTCACCCCGGCCGACGTGGCCATAGGGATCTCCCACTCGGGCGCCACCCGCGAGACCCTCGAACCCTTCGAGATGGCCAAGGAGCGGGGCGCGACCACCATCGCCATCACCACCGACCCGCGCTCCCCGCTGGCCAAGGCCGCCGACATCCGGCTCATCTCCGCGACCTCCGAGACCAGTTTCCGCACCGGCAGCATCGGCGGCCGGCACTCCGTCCTGATGATCGTCGACTGCCTCTACGTCCGGGTCGGCCAGGTCGCCTACCAGCGGGCCAGCGCCTCCCTCGCCCTCACCGACCACATCACCCCGCAGCATGCGGTAAAGGCACGCCGGACGCGTTGACCGTGTCCGACGGCACGGTGACCGTGTCCGATCTTGCATGGATGAACCACCGAGATAACACAAGGATGGTTGTTTGAATCATCCTCCCGGTGCCAGGATGGGGCTCCCCCGAGTCATCTCGTAGGAGCCCCATGCGCGTCACCTCTGTTGAGTCGACCGAGCTGTTCGTCGGTACACCCGAGCAACCGCTCCAGGTGGTGTCGGCCGGGATCGAGCACCTCCCGGGCCGCTCGGTCCACGTGCGGGTCGAGGGGCACGGCACCGGGGAGACCGTCGTCACCGTCGGCGAGGACGGCACCGTCCGCGCCGAGATACCCGTGACCGGCGCCGGCGGACCGATCACGGTCACCGCGGCCGACGGGGACGAGACGGCGAGCGGCACCGGCGAGTTCACGGTCGCCGAGCCCGGCTGGACCATGTTCATGGTCAGCCACTTCCACTACGACCCGGTCTGGTGGAACACCCAGGGCGCCTACACCGAGACCTGGGACGTCGCCGACGACCCGGCCACGACCGGTCTGCCCGCCCGCACCTTCGACTCGCGCGGCCAGTCCGGGATGAGCCTGGTCCGGGCGCACTCCGACCTGGCCCGGCGCGACCCGGCGTACACCTTCGTGCTGGCGGAGGTGGACTACCTCAAACCGTACTGGAACGCCTTCCCGGAGGAGCGCGGCTTCCTGCGCGAGCTGATCCGCACCGGCCGCGTCGAGATCATGGGCGGCACCTACAACGAGCCGAACACCAACCTCACCGGCGCCGAGGCGACCGTACGCAACGCCCTGTACGGCGACGGGTACCAGCGGGCGATCCTCGGGGCGTCCCCGGAGACCGCCTGGCAGCTGGACGCGTTCGGGCACGACCCGCAGTTCCCGGGGCTGATGGCGGACGCGGGGGTCACGTCGAGCTCCTGGGCGCGCGGGCCGTACCACCAGTGGGGGCCAACCCTCTCCGTCTTCGGGGAGGAGCCGCGCGACCCGCAGCGGATGCAGTTCCCGGCCGAGTTCGACTGGATCGCCCCCTCGGGGCGCGGGATCCTCACCGCGTACATGGTCAACCACTACGGCGCCGGCTGGCGGATCGACAACGCTCCGACGCTGCCCCAGGCGGAGGCGGAGGCGTTCAAGCTGTTCCGGGGCCTCAAGAAGGTCGCGCTCACCCGCAACGTGCTGCTCCCGGTCGGCGGGGACTACGCGCCGCCGTGCCGCTGGGTGATGGACATCCACCGGGACTGGAACGCCCGTTACGTCTGGCCCCGGTTCGTCTCCGGCATCCCCCGGGACTTCTTCGCCGCGGTACGCGCGGAGTTGGACGCCGAGGGGCGTAAGGCCTCGCCGCAGACGCGGGACATGAACCCGGTCTACACCGGCAAGGACGTCTCCTACATCGACACCAAGCAGGCCCAGCGGTACGGAGAGACCCTGCTCGCCGACGCGGAGGCCTGGGCGACGCTCGCCTCCCTCGTCACCGGGCACCCCTATCCGGACGCGGCCCTCGACAAGGCGTGGCGGCAGCTCGTCTACGGCGCCCACCACGACGCCATCACCGGCTCCGAGTCGGACCAGGTGTACATCGATCTCCTCACGGGCTGGCGGGAGTTGGCCGACCTCGCCGAGACCGTGCACGCCGACGCGACGAAGGCGCTGGCCGACCGGGTCGAGCCGGGCAGCGGTCCCGACCTGGTGGTCTTCAACTCGGCCACCTGGGAACGACAGGACGTGCTGAGCGTCGACGACCCGGGGCTGGTACCGGTCGGCGACGACTTCCAGCCGCTGCCCGCGGTACGCGAGCAGGACGGCACGCTCCGGGTCGTCGTCCCTCACGTGCCCGGCATGGGCCTCAAGGCGCTGCCCCTGGCGGCCGGTTCGCTCCCCGGGTGGACCTCCGGCGCGGGCACGACCATCCGCAACGAGTTCTACGAGGTGACGGTCGACCCCGCGCGCGGCGGCGCCGTGAGCAGCCTGCGGTCCGTCACCGGGGAGGGCCGCGAGCTGCTGCCCGCCGGTGACATCGGCAACGAGCTGGTCGTCCAGGAGGAGTTCCCGAGGCACCCCCGCTTCGGCGAGGGCCCGTGGCACCTCACCCCGACCGGCACGACCGCCGCCCGCAGCCGGGACGTCACCGCGGACATCGACGTCGAGCACTCCCCTGCCGGGTCCCGCGTCACCGTCCGCGCCGACCTCGGACTCTTCACGTACACACAGAAGCTGACCCTCTGGACCGGCGTCGACCGGCTCGACGTCTCCACGACGCTCGACGGCTACGACGGCGAGGACCGCCTGATCCGGGTCCGCTGGCCCTCGGACGTACGGGGCGGACTGCCCGTGCACGAGGTCGCCGACGCGGTGATCGGGCGGGGGTTCGGGTTCGTGGAGGTGAACAGCGAGGAGTTCCCGTGGACTTTGGACAACCCGGCCAACACCTGGTTCGGGCTGGGGTCCACGGCACGGGTGGCCCTGCGCGACGACTCCGGCGCGCTGCTGGGCCAACGGGCCTTCGGCGTAGCCGAGTTGGTGTACGCCGACTGGGACGAGGCGGGTGAGCTGGGCGCCCCGCTCGCGGCCGCCCTGGTCCGCGCGGGCGTCACCGCGACCTCGACCGTGGCGGGCGGACCCCGCTACGGCGACCTCGAAGTCGACTCCAACCTTCCCGACATCCGGATCGCCGTGGGCGGCCCCGACCGCAACTCCCTGGTCGCCGAGGCGCTCGCCATGGACCCGGCCGCCGGCCGCGAGCTGCGCCGCCAGATCGCCCACCAGGGCGTGGTGGCCGTCTGGGTCGCTCCGCGCGCCTCCTTGCGCGAGGAGTGGGTGCCCGGCGCCGACCTGCGCGACCTGGAGCGGCTGCCGTTGCTGGTGATCGCCGGCGCCGACCCCGCGGGGGACGCCAAGGCCGTCGACGCGCTGATCGCGGACCTGGAGGACTTCACCGTCACCGCCACGGCGGCGGGCGGTGGCGAGGCGCTCCCGCCCGGTGACGCCTGGGACGGGCGCGGGTTCGCCGTCCTGAACCGGGGCACGCCCGGCTGTGTGGTCACCACCTCCGGCGACCTCTACATGTCCCTGATGCGTTCCTGCACCGGCTGGCCGTCCGGCATCTGGGTCGACCCGCCCCGCCGTACGACCCCCGACGGCTCGGGCTTCCAGCTCCAGCGCTGGTCGCACACCTTCGAGTACGCGGTCGTCGCGGGCGAGGGCGACTGGCGGGACCTCCGACTGCCCGCGCGGGGCCATGAGTTCAACCATCCCCTCACGGCCCGCGTGCGCGGCGAGGGCGAGTCCGCGCTCCTGCCCCGCAGCGCCTCCCTGCTGGAGGTGGAACCGGCCCGCGAGGTACTCCTCGACGCCCTCAAGCCGCTGGGCTCCCCGCTGGCCAGGGGCAGCGCGGCGCCCGTGGATCCGGGGCGCGGGGTCGTCGTCCGCGTGCACGAGGTCAACGGTCGGCCGGTGCGGGCGCGGGTGCGCGGGCCGGTCGCCTGGACCGAGGGCGCCCGGGCGGACGTACTGGAAAGGCCCGGGGAGTCCCTGCTCCCGGACGAGGACGGAGCGCTGGAGGCGGGGCTCACCGGTTTCGAGGTGGCCACCGTCGTGGCCACGCCCCCGCAGGCGCCGGAACCGGGGACCGACTCCGGGATCGCCGCCCACGAGCCCGCCCAGCCCGTCCACACCCGCTACTGGCTGCACAACTCCGGGCCCGCCCCGCGCGGCAACATGCCGGTCTCCGTCTACCTCTCCCCGACCGCGCTCACCGCAACCGGCCCCGTCACCGCGACCGTGCGGATCGGCTCCGAGCTCACGGACACGTCGGCGAACGGCACGGTGGTCCTCGACGTGCCGCCCGGCTGGACCGCCGAGCCCCCCGAACTGCCGTACGCGCTCGGGCCCGGCGGCTTCTCGCTGGCCGAGGTGACGGTGACACCGCCACCGGGCGCCGAGCCCGGCCGGCACTGGCTCACGGCCCGGCTGTCGTACGGCGGCCAGACGTACGAGGACGTCGTGGGCCTCGACGTACCAGGCGGACCGCCCCCGGGGCAGGGCCTGGTGTGCGACCTGGCCGCCGACCGGGTCACCGTGCGCAGGGGTGAGCGGGCTCAGGTTCCGGTGAGCCTGCGCAACTCCACCCGGGGCCCGGTCGGCGGTCAGCTGTGGGCGGTGTCGTCCTGGGGCACCTGGCAGGGCGTGGCGCCCTGCCTCCAGGGCTTCACCGTCCCCGGCGGGGAGCAGCGGGAGTCGGTGATCGAGGTGGACGGCTCGCTGATCCCCCCGGGCACGTACTGGCTGCTGGCCAAGGCGGCGTGGAACGGCCAGGTGGCGTACACGAGAGCGATCCCCCTGGAGGTGACCCCGTGACAACGGAACACGCGGCACTGATAGACGGCGAACCACTACCGAGGGAACGGGTGGACTCCTTCCTGGTAGTGCCCCACAGGGGCGCGGGGAACTGCGCGACCAGCCACGACGGCCCCGCACCCGCCCGACTGCCGATCGAGGCGCCCTCTGTCGCGAGACAACGCCGCCGCTGGGCCACACAAGTAATCGTCACCGATGAACTCGCCCGAAGGGCCTGTGCCGACCGGGGCCTGAAAGTACCGGAAGAGGTGTCACCCGCCTCCGTCCTGGCCGTCGCCGAGACAGACGTGGCAGACCTCGGCAGCATCGTCGCGGCGGCGCTGGCCCACTCCCCCGCGGTCCGCACCCTCCTCGCCGCCCTGGAAGCCGAACAGACCGTCCCCGAGAACGCCGTACGGGACTACTACGACCGCAACCGGGACCGCTTCCTGACCCCGGACGCCCTCAGGCGGGGCGTCGATCCCTTCGACAAGGCGGCGCCCGGCGACACGCTGCCGTACGACGAGGTCCGCGACCACATCACCCGCGAGCTCCGCACGGCAGCCGGCCGCCAGGCGTTTTTCGGTTGGCTGGACCAGGCGCGCGGCGGTGTGACGTACTCCCACGGGCACGAACACCCCGGCGACCCGTCCCACCCGGACCACGAACACCGTCACTGATCTCGTACGGAACCTAAACGCAACACGGGAAACCATTGACCTCCGATGAATTCTGGTCCACCTTTTCATCAATCGGAGTCGGAGTTGGTTCATTGAACCAGCCGTGGAGGGCATCACATGCACGCAAAGAGACTGACCCGCACCCTGACCTGTATCGCCGTTCTGTCGCTCGCGGCCACCGGCTGCGGCCTCGGCGGCGGCTCCGACAGCGGTGACGCCACCGCCGGCGCCTGCAAGGTCGACAAGGGAAACATCGGGTCGGGGAAGCTGACCGGGGACGTCAAGGGCACGATCACCTTCCAGACCACCAATCTGAAGAAAGACTTCGGCGGCTTCTTCAACGGAGTGATCGCGGACTTCCAGAAGGCCCATCCCGGCACCAAGGTCAAGTGGATCGACGACCCCGGTGACAACACCTTCACGAGCCGGACCGTCGCCGACGCCCAGGCCTGCACGATGGCCGACGTCATCAACGTCAACGCGCCCACGGCGACCGCCCTCACCAAGGCCGGCTACCTGCTCGACATCGGCACCAAGGACCCGGCCGCCGCCAAGCCCTTCGTCCCGTCCTTCTGGAAGACCGCCACCTTCGCGAACGCCTCGGGCACGGCGATCCACACCACGCTGCCCTGGTACACCGGCGGTGTCCTGCTGACGTACAACAAGGACCTGCTGGAGAAGGCCGGTGTCGACCCGGCGAAGCCGCCGACGAGCATCTTCGGGCTCTTCGCCGACTACGAGAAGGTCGCCAAGGCCGCCGACGGCAAGTACTTCGCGACGATGGCCAACCCGATCTGGCGCATCCCCGCCGACTTCGACCAGATGGGCATCAAGGTCCTCTCCGGCGACGGCAAGTCCGCCGTGTTCGGCGACGACCCGCGCACCACCCAGTGGGTCGCGTGGATGGCGAAGCTGTACAAGGAGGGCGCGATGCCGAAGGACTCGCTGTCCTCCAGCAACGACCCCTCCACCCTCTACAGCCAGGGCAAGGTGGCCTACGGCTCGACGAACCCGAGCTTCGTGCGGTTCGTGAAGCAGAACAGCCCGTCGGTGTACGACAAGACGGCCGTCGGCCAGCAGCCCTACGACGCCCTCGGCGTCGCCTCCGCCGGCGCCCCGCAGTACATCTCGGTCGCCGCGACCAGCAAGCACGCCCCCGCGGCGCTGTCGTTCGCGGAGTTCCTCACCAACGCCGAGAACCAGACGGCCTGGTGCAAGGACCCGGCCGTGGTGATCTTCCCGACCACCACCGAGTCGCTGAGCGACCCGTTCTTCCAGAACGTCACCGGCAGCGACCCGTTCTCCCAGGCCCGCAAGCTCGTCGCCGACCAGCTCAAGACGGCCTCCACCAACCAGACCAACCTCTCCCCGGCCGTGCAGAACGCCATCGTGTCCCAGGTGCAGCTGGCCATGCAGGGCAAGAAGAGCCCGGCGGACGCCGTCAAGGACGCCCAGGAGAAGGCGAACGAGCTGCTGAAGCAGGGCAGCTGACGGTGACGGCGCAGATCACGCAGCCGGTGTCCGGCACGGAGTCCCCGAGCTCCGCGCCGGGCCCGGCCCCGGCCCCGTCCCGCCTCCGCCGACTCGCCAGGGCCGTGCTGCCGGGTCCCGCTCCCGGGGCCAACGGAGCGGCCATGTACCGCCGTTGGTGGCTGCCGTGGCTGTGGACCGCCCCGGCGATCGGGTGCGCGGTGGTCTTCGGGGTGTTCCCGTTCCTCAACACGCTCCTGCTGTCGTTCACCAACGCCAAGCCGCTGGGCGGCACCGCGGGGTTCGTCGGACTCGACAACTACACGCGGATGCTCCAGGACGACGACTTCTGGCTCGCCACCCGCAACAGCGTCCTGTACGCCGTGATCGTGGTGCCGCTGATGGTGCTGCTGCCGCTGATGCTGGCCGTCCTGGTGGAGCGGAACCTGCCCGGCATCGGCTTCTTCCGCTCCGCCTTCTACACCCCGGTGCTCGCCTCCAGCGTGGTCGTGGGCCTGAGCTGGCAGTGGCTGCTCGCGGACGACGGGTTGGTCAACACCTGGCTGCAGAAAGCCCACTTGATCAAGTCGGCGATCCCGTTCCTCTCCGACTCGTGGCTGATCCTGCTCTCCGCGATGGGCCTGACCCTGTGGAAGGGCCTCGGCTGGTACACGGTCTTCTACCTGGCCGCCCTCGGGAACGTGCCCAGGGAACTGCACGAGGCCGCGCAGATGGACGGCGCCGGTGCCGTGCGCCGCTTCTGGCACATCACGGTTCCCGGCGTACGGACGGCGATGATGCTCGTCGGCACCCTCACCGGCATCGGCTCGCTCAGGGTGTTCACCGAGATCTACATGCTCGGCAGCTCCACCGGCGGTCCCGGCGGCGCCGACCGCACCCTGCCGTTCTACATCCGGGACGTCGGCCTGGACCCGATCACCGGCAACGCGGGATACGGCTCGGCCGTCAGCGTGGCCCTGTTCGCGCTGACGCTGGGGCTGACCCTGCTGGCGCAGCGTCTGACCAAGGAGGACGAGTCATGACGACGAGTGTCGTCGAGACCAAGGGCCGTCGCCTGATGCCGCGTTGGCGGGACTACGGCCGTCCGCGCGAGCTGGTCGTCCGCTATCTGCTCCTCCTCCTGGTGCTCGGCCTCACCGTGGGCCCGCTGCTGTGGCAGCTGCTGGCCTCCCTGAAGGGCACGAGCGAGGATGTCTTCGGCGCGGACGCCACCCTGCTGCCGCACCACCCGACGCTGCGCGCCTACCGGACGGTCTTCGACCAGGTGCCGGTGTGGTCGTACATCAGGAACAGCCTGATCGTGGTCGCCCTGTCGATCACCAGCCAGCTGGTCTTCTCCACGACGGCCGGCTACATGCTCTCCAAGCCCGCCTGGAAGGGCCGCAAGGCGGTCTGGGTGGTGCTGGTCGCCTCGATGATGTTCCCCTTCGAGTCGATCATGGTCTCGCTGTTCATCAGCATCCGCGACCTGGGCCTGGTCGACAGCCTGGCGGGCGTGTGGCTGCCCGGGTTCGTCGGCGCCATCAACGTCCTCCTCATGCGCGGCGCCTTCCTCGCGGTCCCACGCGAGATCGAGGACTCGGCGATGCTCGACGGAGCGAACGAGTGGCAGCGCTTCCGGTACCTGTATCTGCCGTCCGCGTGGGGCGCGATCATGGTGGTCGTCATCAACACGTTCATCAGCGCCTGGGACGACTTCCTGTGGCCGCTGATCGTGCTGCGCTCCGAGAGCAACATGACGCTGACACTGGGGCTTTCCCGCCTGCAGAGCTCGTCGTTCGGCTACGACCAGCGGATGGTCATGGCCGGTTCGGTGATCTCGGTGGTCCCCGTGCTGGTGCTGTTCGTGATCACCCAGCGCTGGTTCTACAAGGGCGTGTCGTCCGGGGCCGTCAAGCTGTGACCCTTCGCGGTGAGCGCCTCCCGGGCTGACGCGGCGACCCGGATCTCGACGGTGCCGGTGACGCCGTCCAGGGGCAGGGTCACCGTACGGCGCTCGCCCGGCGCCAGGCCGACGCCCTCGAACGCGCACAGTTCGAGGGTGCGCGGCCAGGTGCGCGTGATCAGGCGGCGCAGATACACCTGGACGACCGAACGCCCGTACCGGCGACCGGTGTTGGTGACGTCGACCTCGACCGTGCGTCCCGTCGGTCGCGGCTCGCCGTACGCGAAGCTCGTGTACGACAGTCCGTGCCCGAAGGAGTACCGCGGCTCGGCGCTCTCGTCGACGTAGCCGCCGTACTCGGTGTCCTTGTGGTTGTAGTAGACGGGGAGTTGGGCCGCCGAGCGGGGCACGGAGACGGGCAGACGGCCCACCGGTTCCGTGAGCCCGAGCAGCACCTCGGCGATCGCCTCGCCGCCCCAGGGGCCGGGATACCAGGCGGAGAGCAGGGCGGGCGCGGTGTCCGGCACGAGGTGCGGGCGCCCCTGGACCAGCACGACCGCGGTCGGCGTACCCGTCGCCACCACGGCGTCCAGCAGTGCGTACTGGGCGCCGCCCAGCCGCAGTCCGGCGAGGTCGACGCCCTCGCCGCAGGTCATCTCGGAGACCGCCGTGCGCGCGGCCCCGTTGGCGTCGAACTCGGTGCCGGGAGTACGGGCGCTGCTGCCGCCCAGCACCAGCACGGCGAGGTCGGACGCGGCGGCCTGGGCGATCGCCGCCGGCATGCCGGAGAGGTCGTCACCGGTGAGGGAACAGCCCGGGGCGTGGCGGATGTCGAGGCCGGCCGGGGCGAGCCTGCGCAGGGCGTCGAGGACGCTGCTGCCGGTGCCGGGGCGCTGCGGGGCCGTGTAGTCGCCCGACTGGTGGGCGGTGGTGGCTGCCTGGGGTCCGAGCACGGCGATCCGTGAGACGTTCGCGCCGACGGGGAGCACTCCGTCGTTGCGCAGCAGGGTGACGGCGGCCCGTGCAATCTGCTTGCTGAGTTCCGCGCCGCCGGCCGGCCGGGAGGCCGTCGTGTGCTGCCGCTCGAACAGGCCCAGCCGGAACTTGAGGCGCAGGACCCGGGCGACGGCGGCGTCGAGGACGGTCTCCTTGACGAGCCCTCGCTCGACCGCCTCCTCCAGGTGCGTGAAGCCCTCGTCCCAAAGGCTCAGATCCACCCCGGAGTCGAGGGCGAGAGCGCCCGCCGAGGTCGTGTCGCCGGTGATCCGGGCCAGCCGGTCGACGGCGAGGCCGTCCGCCATGACGAGCCCGTCGAAGCCCCACTCCTCGCGGAGCAGCCCGGTGAGCAGGGCGCGGTTGCCGGAGCAGGGCATGCCGTCGACCTCGTTGTACGCGGCCATGACGGCGGCGGCACCCGCGCGGACACCGGCCCGGGCGGCGGGGAGGTGGATCTCGTGCAGCTCACGCCAACCCAGCTCCGACTCCGCGGAGTTGCGGCCGCCGACGGTTGCTCCCTGCCCGGCGAAGTGCTTGAGGACGACGGGGGCCTTGTCGGCGGCGAAGAGGCCGTCCGGAGAAGCACCCTGCATTCCCCGGACCAACGCCTGCGTCAGCCGGCCCGCGAGGTGAGGGTCCTCGCCGAAGCACTCCTCGGTGCGGCCCCAGCGCGGGTCGCGGACGATGTCCAGGGCGGAGACGAGGGCCACGTGGCCGCCGCGCGCACGGAGTTCGGCGGCGGCGTGGGCGGCGGCGCGCTCGTACAGCTCGGGGTCCCAGGTGGCACCGATCGCCAGGTTGACCGGGAGGACCGTGCCGTCGAGGGCCATGAGGCCGTGCGGGACCTCCTCGACGAACAGCGCCGGGATGCCGAGCCGACTCCGGCCCACGACGTGCCGCTGCACCAGGTCGGCGAGGGCGGCCCCGTCCTCCGCGCCGGGTCCGTTCCCGTGATCCACGCCGGACCAGGCGTCGGCGCGCTGGAGGCCGTACAGGGCGCCCAGGCCCTCGAAGCGGTCGGTCTCGGCATGCAGGGCCTCGGTGAGCTCGAAGCCGCCGTCGGGGGTGCGGCGGTAGGCGTCCCAGCCGTACATCCGCTGGTTGAGCTGGCCGACCTTCTCGCGCAGGGTCATCCGGGAGAGGAGGTCGCGGACGCGGGCGTCGACCGGGGCGGTGGGGTCGCGGTACACGGCGTCGCTCATGACCGGTGCGCCAGGCGTGCGAGGGCGACCGCGCCGGGGCAGCCGTCGGCCACCCAGTCCAGGCTCAGGCCGTGCGCGCGGAGCCGTTCGGCCAGCGGGTCGGTGAGCGGGCCCTCGGGGCCCAGGAGCCCGCCCGTGGCGACGATCCGCTCCCCGGGCTGCGGTTCCAGCGCCCGTACGGCCTCCAGCAGGTGGTCCGCCGCCTCGCCCAGGATGGTCTCGGCGACGGCGTCCTTCTCGGCGGCCGCCTCGGCGACCAGCGGGGCGAAGCGGGCCAGCCGGATCGGCGGATCGGCCATGACGGCGGGCAGCAGATGGCGGCGGAAGTCCTCACGCCGGGCGCGTTCCCAGCCGGGGACGCCGGTGGGGTGGGGGGCGGTACCGCTCGGGGAGACGGCGCCGCCACGGTCGTAGGAAGGGATTCCGCCCTTCGGGAGGACGTCGACCGGCAGGCCCAGGGTGCGGCCGACCCAGCCGGCGAGGACCGTCGGACGGCCGCGGCCGTCGGCCATGCGCAGGGCGGCGCGGACCGCGCTGCGGCCGATCCAGAAGCCGCTGCCCTCGTCGCCGAGGAGCCAGCCGTCGCCGTCCACGGTGGTCGTGGCGTGCCGGCCGGTGATGCGCATGGCGACCGCGCCGGTGCCCGCGACCAGGGCGAGGCCCTCGGAGGGGGTGCCGGGGGCGGCCGCGAAGGCGGCCTCGATGTCGCTGCAGACGCCGACCCGGCCGGTCGGGACGCCCAGGCGGCGCAGGGCCTCGGTGAGGGCGGTGCGGGCCCTGCCGGTGCCGGGGTCGTCCCCGGAGGCCGCCGTGGCGCCCGCGAAACCGCCGGTCACGGCCACGACGCGGGCACGCGCCGCCTCCGGCACCACCTGGGCGAGCGCCTCGGTGAGGTGGTCGGTGAGCTGGGGGACGTGGACGGTCATGGCGTTGCCCGGCCCGCCGGTGCTCTCGCCCAGCACGCGACCGTCGTCGGCGGCGGCGAGGACCGCGCGGGTGCGGGTGCCGCCGGCGTCGAGGCCGATGACCAGGGCGCCGGAGTCGCGCACGTCGTGGTTCAAATAATTACCCATCGATGACTATGGTGATTGATACATTCGCGCAGGACAAGAGCTGAACCTGAGCCGGACCGAGGTCGGACCTGGCCGAACCCGAGGAGGATCCCATTCCCACGCTCCGCTTCGGCGTCAACTACACGCCCCGCCACGGCTGGTTCCACGCCTGGCACGACTTCGATCCGGCCCGCACCCGCGAGGACCTGGCCCAGATAGCCGGGCTCGGGCTCGACCACGTCCGCGTCTTCCACCTGTGGCCGCTGCTCCAGCCCAACCGCACGCTGATCCGCTCCGCCGCCGTGGACCAGCTGGCGCGGCTGGTCGACCTAGCCGCAGAGGCGGGCCTCGACGTGCTGGTGGACGGCGTGCAGGGCCATCTGTCGAGCTTCGACTTCTACCCGGAGTGGACCCGCAGCTGGCACCACCGCAACGTCTTCACCGACCCGGACGCCATCACCGCCCAGGCGGACCTCCTCCGCACCCTCGGCCGCGCCCTCGCCGGCCGCCCGAACCTCATCGGCCTCCAGCTGGGCAACGAGCTCAACAACCTGATCGAGCACAACCCGGCGACGGCGGCGGAGGTCGACCACTACCTGGACACGCTGCTGGCGGCCGCCCGAGCGGGCCTCGGCGCCGACGGCGGCCTGGTCACGCACTCCGCGTACGACGCCGCCTGGTACGGCGACGACCACCCCTTCACCCCGGAGGCCTCGGCCCGCAAGGGCGATGTCACCACGGTCCACCCGTGGGTCTTCTCCGGCGGCTGCGCGAGCCTGTACGGCCCCCGTTCCCCCCAGGTCCTGCACCTCGCCGAGTACGGCACGGAACTGGCCAAGGCCTACGCCGAGGACCCGGCCCGCCCGGTCTGGATCCAGGAGACGGGCGCCCCGGAACCCCACATCCCGGCCGCCGACGCCCCGCACTTCGCCCGCGAGACGATCCTGAACGCCTCGGGGTGCGCGGACCTGTGGGGCGTGACGTGGTGGTGCTCCCACGACGTGGACCGGTCACTGGCGGACTTCCCGGAACTGGAGTACACGCTCGGGCTGTTCGACGCGGCGGGCAGGCCCAAGCCCATCGCGCGGGCGGTGGCGGCGACGATCGCCGAACTGCGGGCGGGACCGTCGTCGGTCGAGCCGCGCGACACGGCCCTGGTCCTGGACTGCACACCGTCCACGCGCTCGGTGTCGGGGCCGGGCGGGGCGTACTTCGACGAGTGGATGCGCTCGCGTCAGCAGGGGGTGCGTCCTGCGGTGGTCCTGGCGGAGCGGGCGGAGGACGAGAGCTACTTGGCGGCCAGGGGGATCAAGGAGCTCGTTCGAGTTCCGTAGCAGGTGAGCCCGCAGGTGAGCGTCCTCATGGGCGCGGGGAACGCGACCGGCCCCCTACCGGCCCGCAGCTAACGCGCGGCGCTCAGCACCTCAGCGACCGCCCGCAGATTGACCTTCCCGCGCCCGTAGGAACACAAGGCGCCGTCCTCCGGCAGCCCCGTGGCGACCCGCACCGCCCCCGGCCGCCGGCCCAGCAGCTCGTCCCGCACGCGGGCCTGCCACGGGTGCAGGCCCGCATCACACGTGGCCACGACCAGAGGCGCGCTCCCTGCCTTGGCCAGGATCACGTCGACGAGGGCGGACGGATCGACCGGCTCCCCGGCCACCGCCGCCCCCGTGGCCGTCGGATCGACGGCCAGCACCTCGGTCAGCAGATCCTCCCCACCCCAGTTCAGCGCGGGATGCGGCACCGGGAACAGATCCACGACATGCGCACCGGACACGGGCACCGGGAGGGGCTGGGAGCCCACCGCGCGCCGGGCCGCCTCCAACCCCGCCCCCGCGTCCCATACGGCGATCTCGTCCACCGGCGTCGCATACCGCTCGACCAGCCGCTGAACCCGCCGGGCGGCCTCCCCCACCCGCTCCCGCGCCAGCACCCCGTCCCGCAACGCCTCCAGCACCGCGTCCCGGCACTCCAACGTGACCCCCAGATCCGGCACGGCGACGATGACCTGGTCCGCCCCGGCGGCCAGCGCGATCCGCGCCCCGGCCGCCTCCCCGTACAGGTCGGAGATCGCCTTCATCTCCAGCGCGTCGCTGACCAGCACCCCGTCGAACCCGAGCTCGTGCCGCAGCAGGTCCCCGAGGACGCGCCGGCTGAGCGTGGCCGGCCGGTTGGCGTCCAGCGCCGGGAACACGACGTGCGCGCTCATGAGCATCGGCACGCCCGCGGCGATCGCGGCCCGGAAGGGAGCGAGGTCGAGTTCCTCGTACGGCCGCGGGTCGACGGCGAGTTCGTGGTGGCTGTCGGTGAGCGTGCCGCCGTGCCCCGGGAAGTGCTTGGCGCAGGAGGCGATGCCGCGTGCCTCGGTGGCCGTGATCCAGGCGCCGAGGTGCCGGGACACCAGCGCGGTGTCCTCGCCGAAGGCACGGGTGCGCACGATCGGGTTGCCGGCCTGGCGCTGGACGTCGGCGACGGGGGCGTAGGAGGCGGTGATGCCGAGGGTGGCCAGATGTCCGGCGAGGGCGTCGGCGCAGCGGGCGGTGAGTTCCGGGTCGTCCACGACGCCGAGCGCGTAGGAGCCGGGGACCTCCGGGGCGTCGGCGGCGACCAGGTGCCCGATGCCGCCGCCCTCGTTGTCGATGGCGACCAGCAGATCGGGGCGCAGGGCCCGCAGGGTGTCGGTGAGCCGGCGCACCTGTTCCGCGTCGCGCACGTTGCGGGTGAACAGGATGACCCCGCCGAGACCGCGGTCGATGAGCCGCTTCAGGGTGTCGGGGACGGCCGTGGTGCCTTCGAACCCGGCGACGAGACAGCGGTGGGCGGCCTCGTCGAGGTCGACGGGGAGGGCGGTGCGGGCAGACGGGCGCTCGGAGTGGGTCACCCCTGGAATCCTCTGGCTCGCTCAGCCGAAAGTCAACAGACCAGTGGTTCTGCCATTCATCCCCGGCTCTCCCGCTGCCTGCCCCGCCGGCTCTCCGGCTACCTCTCCCAGCCCAGCCCGTCGGCGGAGGCGACGAGGTGGCCCGGCGCGGCGGGCGCGGTCTCGTCCAGCGGGCCGCCGTAGAGCGCCTGCTCCTGGAGGTCGTTGCCGGTCCGGAAGGTCTCGCCCACGACCCGCGTCGACAGCAGCGGGTTGGTCCGGTCGTCCGACGTGGCCAACCGGCCCACCGCGCCGTCCAGTTCGGCCGCCGCGGCACTCCACCGGTCCCCGAACCGCTCCGGACCCAGCACCGCCGTGTCACCCGAGACCAGTCCGCCCGCCAGCTCGGCGAAGGCCGCCACCTCGGTGCTGTCGACCTTCGTGACCTTCTTCGCGGACCAGAAGTACGACCGGTCGTTGCGCTCCATGTCGTAGAAGGCGATGAGAAAGTCGTAGAACACCCGGTACTCGCGCCGGTAGCGGGTCTCGAACTCGGCGAAGCCGCGCTCCTCCGGCACGCTGCCGTCGAGCGCGGAGTTGACCGCGCGGGCCGCCAGCAGGGCGCCGTAGGTGGCCAGATGGACCCCGGAGGACAGCACCGGGTCCACGAAGCAGGCGGCATCGCCGACGAGCGCCATGCCGGGCGTCCAGAAGGACGTCTTCCAGTACGACCAGTCCTTGCGCACCCGCACCCGGTCGTACGGCGGCTCGGTCGCGGCCGGCACTCCGTCGAGCAGCTCGGCGACCTCGGGGCAGGCCCGGACCATGTCCTGCCAGGCGGCCCGCGGGTCCCGCTGCACGGCCAGGTGGTGCTCGGGCGAGATCACCGCGCCGACGCTGGTCAGGTCGTCGCGCAGCGGGATGTACCAGAGCCAGCCGGCGTCGAACGCGGCGCAGAAGATGTTGCCCCGGTTCGGTTCGGGGAGCCGGCGTCCGCCCGCGAAGTACCCGAACACGGCGAGGTTGCGGAAGAAGTCGGAGTACACCCGCATCCCGCCCACCCCGGAGTGGACCCGGCTGGTGTTGCCGGACGCGTCGATCACGTGACGGCCGTATGCCGTACGGGAGTTGCCGTCCCCGTCGGTGTACTCGACCCCGCGCACCCGCTCGTCGTCGGCGACGATCCGGCGCACCGGGCTGCCCTCGCGGACCTCGGCGCCGACCCGGGCCGCGTTGCGCAGCAGGATCTCGTCGAAGCGGGAGCGCTCCACCTGGAAGGCCGTCGCGGTGGGTTCGGGCAGCCGGGGCGTCATGGCGAAGGAGAACTGCCACGGCTTCGGGTCGCGGCCCCAGCGCAGGGTGCCGCCCCGCTTGAGGGTGAACCCGGCCGCGGCGACCTCGTCGGCGACACCGAGGAGGCCGCACAGGCCGTGCACGGTCGCGGGCAGCAGCGACTCACCGATCTGGTACCGCGGGAAGGTCTCCCGCTCCAGCAGCAGCACCCGGTGTCCGCGCAGCGCGACGGCGGCCGCCGCGGTCGATCCGGCCGGACCGCCGCCGACGACGATCAGGTCGTACTCGGGGTTCATCGAAGCTCCTCGATCGGGTCACTCGGTCAGCCAGGCCCGGATCGCCGCGGCCGTGGAATCGGCGTCCTGGTGGACGACGGAGTAGTGGTCGCCGGGGACGTCCGCGGTGTCGTGGGGCAGCGGCCAGTGCGGCAGCCAGTCACCCTCGGGGTCGCCGCGCCGCATCTCGGCGGTCGGCCGGCCGCGCAGCAGCAGCGTCGGCACGGGCGGGATCCCCGGATCCTGCTCGGGCCGCCATCCCTCCAGGACGCGCGCATAGCCACCGCCCGCGATGAGCAACGAGTCGTCGAACTCCGCGACCACGTCCTCCGGCAGGGCGGCACCGGCGGCCATCAGGGCCAGGGCGCGTGCGTCCCCTCGCTGGAGCACGCCCGCGTGGGAGTCGACCAGGACGACACCGGCCGGCGGCTCTCCCGCGATCGCCAGACGGCGTGCCACCTCGTGGGCGATCACACCGCCTGCGCAGTAGCCGACCAGGACGACGGGGCCGCCCCGGGCGATCTCGCGGACCGCGTCGGCGTGCGCCCGCGCCAGTGTCTCCATCGAGTCCGGAACCGCCCTGTGGGCACCGAATCCGGGGTGCTCCAGGAGGTACACGTCCCGTTCCCCGTCAAACCGTTCGGCCAGGCCGGTGGGGACACGGTGGAAGGGTGCCAGGTAGTCGGGGAGGTAAGCGAGCGCCGCGGCCCTTCCGCCGGTGCCGTTTCGGGCGAGCCGGACGGGTCGGACGGCGTGCCGGGCGCGGTCGTCCGCGGTGAAGGACGGCAGGGCGTACGAGGAGACGCACCGCAGGGTCATCGCCTCCAGCGGGCCCTGCTCGCGCAGGACGCGGTGGTAGAGGGTGGTGAACCGGTAGGCGGGCGAAGGCACTTGGGTCGGCGGCTCCGTCGCCGGGGTCTCCGTCGTCCGCTTCGCCGTGGTGGTCGTCGTCCCCGGCCCCGGGGTGTCCACCGGCTCGGGCAACGCACCCGCCGCCCCCAGCGCGGCGAGGAGGTGCGCCGACAGCCCCTCCAGCGTCGGGTGTTCGAGGACGACCGTCGGCGCCAGTCGCACCCGGGTGAACGCGCTGAGCCGGTTGCGGAACTGAAGGGCCGTCAGCGAGTCGAAGCCGAGCTGTCCGAACTCGCGGTCGGCCGGGAAGGCGTCCGCGTCCGGGAAGCCGAGCACGGCAGCGAGCTCGGCGCGGAGCAGACCGGCCAGCACAGCGGCGCGGTCGGCCTCTGGAGCGGCGGCGAGCCTCTTGCGCCAGGCACCGGGGGCCTGGTCGGCCGCCGGTGCCACGGCGGCCGGCGTCGGGCGCGCCGGCCGCAGGTCCGCGAGCAACGGCAGGGGCGAGCCGCCCCACGTGGCGCGGGCGAACGGGACGGGCACCAGCACGGGTACCGCCGTGCGCAGCGCGGAGTCCAGCAGTTCGACGCCCGCCCGCTCGGTGATCGCGGGCACCTCGTCCTCGGCCGGCGGGTTCGGCCCGACCCGGCCCGCCATGCCGTCGTGCTGCGCGGTGGTCCAGGGTCCCCAGGCGAGCGACCGCGCGGGCAGCCCCCGGGCGGCCCGGTACGCGGCGAGCCCGTCGAGGAAGCCGTTGGCCGCCGCGTAGTTGGACTGTCCCGGCCTGCCCAGCACTCCGGCGGCCGAGGAGTAGAGCACGAACGCCGCCAGGCCCAGGCCCGCGGTCGCCTCGTGCAGATGCCAGGCGGCGTCCGCCTTGGGCGCCAGCACTTCGGCCACCCGCTTCGGCGTCATGCCGTCCACCACCCCGTCGGCCAGCACTCCGGCGAGATGGAACACACCGGTCAGGGGCAGTCGGCAGGACCCGACCAGCGCGTCCACGGCGGACCGGTCGCTCACATCACAGGCCATCACCCGTACGTCCGCGTCCAGTTCGGCCGCCCAGTGGGGCGTACGGCCGCTGCGGCTCGCCAACAGCAGGTGCCGGGCTCCGTGTTCGGCCACGAGATACCGGGCGAGGCTCGCGCCGAGCGCCCCGGTGCCGCCGGTGATCAGCACGGTGCCGTCGGGATCGAGGGCGGGCGGCGCGGTGCTCGCGGGACCCGTGGTGACCAGCCTGGGCACCAGCACCGTGCCGTCGTGCAGGGCGAGTTGGGGTTCGCCGGAGCTCAGGGCTGCGTCCCGTGCCGCGGGCGTGAGGGTGCCGCCGCGGAGGTCGACCTGCACGATCCGGCCGGGGTGCTCGGACTGGGCGCTGCGCACGAACCCGGCCACCGCGGCCTGCGCCGGGTCCGGGTCGTCCCCGGTGGCTTTGTGCGTGAGCACCAGCAGACGGCCCGGGCGGGTGCCGGCGACCCGGTCGCGCACCCGGGCGAGGACGGCCGTGACGAGGTCCCGGGTCCGGCCCGGCATGTCTTCGCCGGGCTGGTTCAACAGGTCTGCCGTGTCGAGGAGTTCGTGCTCGGTGTCGGCGTGCCCGGCTTCTGTGGCGGGCCGCCAGACCACCTGGTACAGCTCTGTCGGCCGCACCTTCGTCACCCGGGTGACGAGGGATTCGACGGTGGCCAGCGGCCGCCCGTCCACGCCGGTCAGCGTCACCCGTGTCTCGTCGGCCCCGAGTCGCTCCAGACGGACCCGGGCGGCGGAGGCGCCGGTCTCGTGCACGGTCACGCCGGTGCAGGCGAGCGGGACGCGCGCCTCGCCGGGCCCCTCGGCCAGCAGCGCGGCGTGCAGGGCGGCGTCGAACAGCGCGGGGTGCAGGGTGTACGAGCCGGCCTCCGCCGCCTCTTGAGAGCGCAGCGCCACCTCGGCGAAGGTCTCGGCACCGCGCAGCCAGAGCCCGGTGACCGCGCGGAAGGCCGGACCGTAGTGGTGCCCGTACGCGGCGAGCCGCTGGTAGTCGACGGCGACCTCCTCGGCGCCGGCGGGTGGCCAAGCGGTGTCCTGGGCGGCTGTGGGAGCTGTGCCGACCGGGGCCACCGACGCTTCGGCATGGCGCGTCCAGGTCGTGCCCGTCCGCGCCCACATGGCGACCGGACGGTTCCCCTCCTCATCCGGGGCGTCCGCGACCACCTGGATCCGCACCGGGTCCGAGGCGGGCAGCACCAGCGGTTCGTGGAAGACCAGCTCGGACAGCCGCAGCGGGCCCTTGGCCACGTCCGCCCCCGCCGCCCGGAAGGCCAGCTCGGCGAAGACCGTCGCGGGCACCAGCACCCGGTCGCCCATCACATGGTCCGCGAGCCAGGGCTGCCGTGCGGTGGACAGCGCGCCGCTGTACCGGGTCCCGGGCCCGTCGGCGTCCGGCTGCGCCTCGCCGACCAGCTTCCCGTCGGCCCCGCCGCCCTGGTCACGGACGTCGAGCCAGTAGCGCTGACGCTGGAAGGGGTACGTCGGCAACGCCCGCCGCCGGGCGCCGGTTCCGGCGTACACGGACCGCCAGTCGACCGGCACACCGTGGACGTGCAGCTCCGCCAGGGCCGCGGCCGTCTCGGCACCGGACGTGAACAGGGCTCCGGAATCCGGCTCCACACCCTCCTCGGCCGCCGTGAGCAGGGCCGCCGACGGTCCCGCCTCCACGTACGCCGTCACCCCCGCCCGCGCCAGCCAATGCACCGCGTCAGCGAACAGCACGGTCTCCCGTGCCTGCCGTACCCAGTACGCGGCGGTCCTGATCGCGTCCGGTTCCGGGCGGCCGGTCAGCGTCGACACCACCGGGACGGACGGCCGGTGGTAGGTGACCGACTCCGCTACCTCCCGGAACGCGTCCAGCATCGGGTCGAGCAGCGGCGAGTGGAAGGCGTGGCTGACCTTCAACCGGGTTGCCGTGCGCCCGAGTCGGGCGGCCAGACCGGACACCGCCTCCTCGTCGCCAGACAGCACCACGGACTCGGGTCCGTTGACGGCCGCTACGGCGACCCGGGCGCCGGGTTCCTCGTCGAGCCGTTTCACCACGTCCGCCAGGGGCGCCCGTACGGCGAACATGGCTCCACCCGCGGGCAGTTCGGCCATCAGCCGGCCCCGCGCGGCCACCAGCCGTACCGCGTCGGCCCGCGAGAAGACGCCCGCGATGTGCGCGGCGGCCAGTTCGCCGATCGAGTGGCCGACCAGGAAGTCGGGGCGTACACCGCAGTCGGCGAGGAGGGTGTGCAGCGCGACCTCGTAGGCGAACAGGGCGGGTTGGGCGTAGTCGGTGCGGTGCAGGAGGTCGCTGTCGGGGTCGTCGATCACCTCGCGCAGGGGACGGCCGAGCAACGGGGTGAAGCTGTCGCACAGTTCGCCGAAGGGGGTGGCGAACGCGGGGAAGCGCGCCGCGAGTTCACGGCCCATGCCGGTCCGTTGGGCGCCCTGGCCCGTGCAGAGCAGCGCCACCTTGGCGGTACCGCGCGCGGTGCCCTTGCGCAGTGCGGGGCTGTCGGCGCCGTCGGCCAACTCGCGTAATCCGGCGAGGAGTCCTTCGGTCCCGTTGGCCAGGACGGCGGCACGGCGCTGGAGGGGTGCGCGGGTGGTCGCGAGCGAGTAGGCGACGTCCAGCGCGTCCGTCTCCCCGTCGGCGTCGGCCAGCGCGCTCGCCAACGCCCGGGCATGGGCGCGCAGTCCGGCCTCGTCGCTGCCGCCGACGAGCCAGGAGGTGACGGTGCCCGGGCCGGAGCGGACGCGCCGCGGCTCCGGCGCCGCCCCCTCGGCTTCCCCCGGCTCCTCGATGATCAGGTGCGCGTTGGTCCCGCCGATCCCGAACGACGAGACCGCCGCCCGGCGCGGCCGGTCGCGCTCCGGCCAGGGCCGGGCCCGGTCCAGCAGCCGTACCGCCCCGTCGGACCAGTCGACGTGCGGCGACGGCCGCTCCGCGTAGAGCGACCTGGGCAGTTCGCCGTGGCGCATCGCCTCGATCACCTTGATGACACCGGCGACCCCGGCCGCGGCCTGGGTGTGCCCGACGTTCGACTTCACCGAGCCGAGCCACACCGGGTCGTCGGCGTCGCGGCCCCGGCCGTAGGTGGCCAGCAAGGCGCCCGCCTCGACGGGGTCGCCGAGCGCGGTCCCGGTGCCATGGCCCTCGACGACGTCGACATCGGCCGTGTCCAGCCCGGCGTCGGCCAACGCCAGCCGGATCAGCTCGCGTTGGGCCTGCCCGTTGGGGGCGGTGAGGCCGTTGGAGGCGCCGTCCTGGTTCACGGCGGAGCCGCGCAGCACGGCCAGGACCGGATGGCCGTTGCGCCGGGCGTCCGACAGCTTCTCCAGCAGCACCAGGCCGACCCCCTCGGCCCACGCGGTGCCGTCGGCGCCGTCCGCGAAGGACCGGCAACGGCCGTCCGCCGACAGCCCGCGCTGCCTGCTGAACACCACGAACGGCTTCGGACTGGTCAGTACGGTCACGCCTCCCGCCAGCGCGAGGGTGCACTCGCCCGCGCGCAGCGCCGCGGCGGCCAGGTCCATGGCGACGAGCGAGGACGAGCAGGCCGTGTCGACGGTCAGGGCGGGACCGCGCAGGCCCAGCACGTAGGAGATCCGCCCGGAGGCCACGCTGCCCGCCGACCCGACGCCGATGTGCGACTCCAGCGCGTGCGCCGGGGCCCCGGCGCCGTATCCGCCGTGCATCAGGCCGACATAGACGCCGGTGGCGCTGCCGCGCAGCGAGGGCGCGGAGATGCCGGCGCGCTCCAGCGTCTCCCAGGCGACTTCGAGCAGCAGCCGGTGCTGCGGGTCCGTGGCGGTGGCCTCGCGCGGCGAGATGCCGAAGAAGAGCGGGTCGAAGTCGGCCGCGTCGGTGAGGAAGCCGCCGCGTCGGGTGTACGTCGTCCCGAGCCGGTCGGGGTCGGGGTGGTACAGGGCGTCGACATCCCAGCCCCGGTCGGCCGGGAACTCCCCGGTGGCGTCCACGCCGTCGGACACCAGCCGCCAGAGGTCCTCGGGCGAGCGCACCCCGCCCGGGTAACGGCAGCCGGCGGCCACGATCGCGATCGGCTCGGCGGCGGGGCCGCGGCGCGGAACCCTGGTCGCGGACCCGCCGCCGTGCAGCCGCTCGTCCAGGTGCGCGGCGACCGCGGCGGGCGTCGGGTGGTCCCAGACCAGGGTGGCGGGCAGCCGCAGTCCGGTACGGAGGCCGAGCCGGTGCCACAGGGTCATCGCGCCCATGGAGGTGAGACCGAGGTCGGCGAAGGCGGTGTGCGGGTCGATCGCCGCCGCGTCGGTGACGGGTGCCTCGTCACGGTCGGCAGCCTCGTGCCCGACGGACCGTTCACGGCCCACGAACTCGGCGCGAACCGCAGCATCCTGACCGCCCGACCCTTCACGGCCCCTGGCCGCCGGCTCACGCAGGGCCGCGGGCCTGTCGGCAGCCGCGAGCCCACCGCCCACGGCCACTTCCGCGACCGTCCCACCTCCGCGGCCCCCCACACCCCCGTTGACCACCGACGCGCCGCCGATCGCGGCCGTCTCCGCGCACACCAGCTCGGTCAGCACCACCCGGCGCTCCGCCGGGGTCCGGTCGGCGAGTCCCGCGAGGGCCTCCTCGGCCGGGCGGGCGGCGAGGCCCTCCCTGAGGACGGCCCGTCGCGGCTTGCCTGCCGCGGTGCGGGGGATGGCCGGGGTGACCAGGACGTCCTCGGGGACCTTGTGCGCGGAGAGCACCTCGGCGCAGGCCCGCAGCAGCGCGCCCGTGTCGAGGGCCCGCTCGTCCGGTACGACGAACGCGACCGGAACCTCGCCGAGCAGCGGGTGCGGCCGCGCCACCACCGCCGCCTCCAGCACCCCGGGCAGCCCGCGCAGCACCTGCTCGACCTCGACGGGGTCGACGTTCTCCCCGCCCCGCACGATTCGGTCGTTCACGCGCCCGGTGACGGTCAGGTGCCCGTGCTCACCCAGTCGCCCCAGGTCACCGGTGCGGTACCAGCCGTCGCCGTCCACCCCCGCCCCGTCGCGGTAGCCGAGCATGACGCCGGGCCCGCGCACCCAGATCTCCCCCTCGGCGCCCACGACCTCCGTGCCGGTCCCGGGCTCGACGAACCGCACCTCCATGCCGGGCAGCACGGCCCCGCTGCTGCCCCGCACCCGCGGCCCCGCAGGCGACTCCATCGCGATCTTGCCGCAGGTCTCGGTGGAGCCGTACCCGTCGAGCAGCGGCACCCCGAGCCGCGCCTCGACGCGCTCCCGCAACTCCGGATCGCTCGGTGCCCCGGCGGTGACGCAGACCCGCAGCGAGGGCACCTCGCCGAGTCCGGCGTCCAGTAACTGCTGGTAGGTGAGCGGCACTCCACCCAGTACGGTCGGCGCGAACCCCTCGGTCAGCCGTACCAGCGCGGCCGGTTCCCGCACCGCGGTGATCCGCGCGCTGCCGCCCGCCACGGTCGTGCCGAGGACGCAGAGCGAGTGGGCGTAGGTGTGCGCGAGCGGCAACGGCCACAGCAGCCGGTCGTCCGCCGAGAGCCCCAGCCGGGGCACATAGCAGGCGACCGGTGACCACAGCGCGGACCGCTGGCTGGCGACGGCGGCCCTGGGGGTGCCCGAGGTGCCGGAGGTGTACAGCAGCCAGGCGGGCTCGTCCAGGGCGAGGTCGTCGCGGGGTCCGGGTGAACGGCCGTCCGCCACGAGGTCGTCGAAGTGCACGACCCCCTCGGGCACGGGTCCCTCGCCGGTCACCACCAGTCGCGGTGACCGCTCCCCCACCACGCTGGCGATCCGCGCCAACTGCCGCCGGTCGACGACCAGTACGTCGGGATCACAGTCGGCGAGCAGCGCCGCGAGCTCGGCATGAGTGCCGCGCGGGCTCAGCGGGACTCCGACGGCGGCGGCCCGCACCGTGGCGAGCAGTCCCTCCACCAGCTCGACGCCGTTGTCGAGGCAGAACGCCACCGTGGCCCCGCGGTCCACCCCGAGCGCGCCCGCCAACCGCCGTGTCCGGAGCTCCAGTTCGGCCCAGTTCACCGCCCGCCGGTCATCGGCGAAGGCGAGCTTCGCGCCGTACCGCGAGGCGTTCTCGACCAGCAACTCCGCCACGGGCCGGACCGCGGACTCTGCCCCGACGCGCATCGGGCCTCCCTCTGGATCACCGAATCCGCACCGTATCCCGCCCGGACGCCCGCCACCGCATCACAAGTGGACGCAGGGCGGGCGGAGTTGGCGGAACCGGCCACCGGACTCGGTGAACGGGACCCGGGGTCAGCTCTCGTCGGCCGTCAACCGCAGGGAGATGCTGTTGATGCAGTACCGCTGGTCGGTGGGTGTCGGATACCCCTCACCATCGAACACATGTCCGAGGTGTGAGCCGCAGCGGGCGCAGCGCACCTCCGTGCGCACCATCCCGTGCGAGCGGTCCTGGATCAGTTCGACCGCGTCGGTGTCCTTCGGGTCGTAGAAGGACGGCCAGCCGCAGTGGGACTCGAACTTCTCGGTGGAGGTGAAGAGTTCGGCACCGCAGGCACGACAGGAGTACACGCCCGTGGCCTTGGTGTCGGTGTACTCACCGGTGAAGGCGGGTTCCGTTCCGGCCTGGCGGAGTACGGCGTACTCGGCCGGGGTCAGCTCCGCCCGCCACTGCTCGTCCGGCTTTTCGACGTCGTACGACATGAAGCTCAGCCCCTTACTGTGCGAGACGGTCCAGGATCAGCGGGCCGAGGTCCGTCACGTCACCCGCGCCCATGGTGAGAACGAGATCACCGGCCTTCGCCATTCCCGCGACCGCCTCCGGCACGTCCGCCTTGTCGTGGACCGGCGTCACGTCCGCGCCCGCGGCCCGCGCCGCGTCGATGATCAGCGCGCTCGTCACCCCGGGGATCGGGTCCTCGCGGGCCGGGTAGATGTCCAGGACCAGCGAGCCGTCCGCGAGCGCGAGGGCCTCGCCCATCTCCTGGCCGAGCTCCTGCGTCCGCGAGAACAGATGGGGCTGGAAGACCACGAGGATGCGGGCGTCACCGGCGGCGGCCCGCATGGCCTCCAGGTCCGCCGTCATCTCGGTGGGGTGGTGGGCGTAGGAGTCGATGACCTGCACCCCGGCCGCCTCGCCCTTGAGCTGGAGGCGCCGCTTGACACCGGTGTACGCGGCCAGTGCTGGTGCCAGCTCGGCGGCGGGGATCCCGAGGGCCACGCCGGCGGCCAGCGCGGCCACCGCGTTGTGCGCGTAGTGGCGGCCGGGGACGGAGACCGCGAAGGTGAGCTCCGCGCCGTCGAGGAGCACGGTGACCTCGCTCTTGAGGCCCTGCGCCACGACCGAGAGCACCCGCACGTCGGCGTCCTCGGCGTCGCCGTACGTCACCACGCGCACGCCGCTCGCCGTGACGCGCCGGGTCAGCTCCCGCGCGCCCTCGTGGTCGGCGTTGATCACCAGCGTGCCGCCCTTGGCGATCCGGCCGACGAAGGTCTCGAAGGACTCGTAGATCTCGTCCATCGACGCGTAGTTGGCGTGGTGGTCGAGCTCGACGTTGAGGACGATGGCGACCTCGGGGGCGTACTTGTGGAAGCTGCGGTCCGATTCGTCCGCCTCGGCGACGAAGATCTCGCCCTCGCCGTGCAGCGCGTTCGAGCCGGGGGCGTCCAGGTCGCCGCCGATGGCGTACGACGGCTTCAGGCCCAGCTCGGACAGGGAGACCGCCAGCATCGAGGTCGTGGTCGTCTTGCCGTGCGTGCCCGCGACCGCGATCGGCCTGAGGCCGTCCATCAGCGAGGCGAGGGCGTCGGAGCGGTGCACGACCGGGATGCCGAGCTCGGCCGCCCGGGCCAGCTCGGGGTTGTCGGCCCGGATCGCCGACGACACGACCACACAGGTGGCGTCGGCCGCCAGGTGCTCGGACGCGTGCCCGATGTGCACGGTCGCGCCGAGCGCGCGCAGGGCCTCCGCGGTCGCGGACTCCTTGGCGTCACTGCCGGCCACCTTCGCGCCGCGCTGCGCGAGGATCTTCGCGATCCCCGACATCCCGGCCCCACCGATCCCGATGAAGTGCGGTCGGTCCATGGCGGTAGGAAGGCCGGGTGCCATGCGTGTGTCTCCCCAAGGTGGTGCGGTACGGATGCGGGGTTCAGCCTATGCCTTGCTGTGCGAGAACAGCTTCAGCACCGGTACGCCCACCTTGTGACGGGCCCGGGACGCCCAGTCGCGGTGGAAGAACTCCTCCACGTAGTGGGGATCGGTCAGCACGATCACCTCGTCCGCGCCGATCTCGCCGACCAGGGCCTTCAGCGCGTCCAGGGGGTGGTCCTCGATGAGCCGCCCCTCCGCCTGGCTCCCGGAGGCTCTGAGCGCCTGGAGGGACACCTCCAGGGCCCGCTCCCCCACCCCCTTCGCGTCCTCGCCCTCGGGCGTCTCCCGCTCCCGTACGGCCTCGTCCAGCTCGCCCATCGCCACGTCGTCGATGGCCCGCAGCAGCCTGTCGGCCTGGTCCCCCCGCGGCTGGAGCAGCACATGGAACGCGACCGCCTCGTCGCCGTGCAACGTGGTGACGAACTCCACGTCGGCGGACGTCAGGGCCTTCTCGATCATCAAAACGCTTGTGAACACCGGGCGTCCCCTTCTCTGCGCACTGCGGAAACCATCCTGCCCCGTGATCGCACGGGTACTGCCGGATTCAGTGTGCCCGCCGGAAAACTAAACGGAACGACAGATTCCGCCGATGTCGGCCTCAGCGGTACCGATCGAACCCGCGTCCGGGCGGTCAGTGCCTGCGATACCTGCTGTAGAGGAAGCCGTCCTCCTCCAGCAGGGAGTCCAGTTCGAACCGTGCCGGGACGGCCACCGACGGCCCCCCGGCGATCCGCTGCGCACTCCCCGCGGTGAGCATCGGGGACAGGGTCAGACAGAGCTCGTCGAGCACCCCCGCGGCCACCAGCTGCCCGAGCAGCCGGGGGCCGCCCTCGGTCAGCAGCCGGGTGTGTCCCAGCTCGGCGAGCGCCCGCACGGCCCGCGCGGGGTCCACACCGACACCGTCCCCGGCGATCACCACCCGCGCGCCGGCCTTCTCGGCCGCGGCGATCCGGTCCGGGGCCGCCGCGGCGCCGGTGAGGATCAGCGTGGGCACCAGGGGCGAGGTGTACAGCGGGAGCGAGAAGTCCAGGTCCAGACTGGCCGTGATCACCGCGATCGCCGGGACCGGGCCTTGTCCGGCCGCCGCCCGCAGCCCCGCGAACTCGTCCCGCACGCGCGCGGGCCGGTACCCCTCCTGCCGTACCGTTTCCGCACCGGCGATCACCACGTCCGCCAGGGCTCGCAGCGTCCCGAAGATCCGCATGTCGGTGGCAGTGGAGATGGGCTGCGAACGGCCGTCGTGCTGGGCGGCCCCGTCCAGCGTGGAGACCATGTTGGCGCGCAGCCACACCTCGGGGGTCCCGGGGTCGGGTCCGAGCTCCGGATACGCGTAGGCGGCGGCCAGCTCGGCGAGGCTCCAGTCGTGGCCGGTCTCCCCCTCGGGGCTCCGGATCTCTGTCTCGTCGGTCACAGGGAACAGGCGTCGCATGTCGTGCAGTGTGGCACGGCGCTTAGCATGGTGAACCGTGTCTACTTCCCCCGCCGCGTCCGGGTCCGGTTCGATGACCGACACCGCCCCGCCGTCCCTGTGCGACCGCGAGCCGCACGTCCCCGCGGACCGGCTGGTCGCCGAGATGGTGCCGCCGCCGCGGTTCGACTCGGTGCGTTTCGACACGTACATCCCGGACCCGAACCAGCCCAGCCAGACCGACGCCGTCCGGGTCCTGGAGGGCTTCGCGGCGGGCCTCGGCGGCGCACACGCGGTCGGCGGCGGCAAGCGCGGCTTCCTCGGGCTCGGCAGGCCCAGGGCCCCGAGGACTCCGGCCGGGCCCCGTGGCGTCTACCTCGACGGCGGCTACGGCGTCGGCAAGACCCACCTGCTGGCCTCCCTCTGGCACGCCACCCCCGCCGAACCCTCCCTCAAGGCCTTCGGCACCTTCGTCGAGCTGACCAACCTGGTCGGTGCCCTCGGCTTCCAGAAGACGGTCCAGACGCTCTCCGGTCACCGTCTGCTGTGCATCGACGAGTTCGAGCTGGACGACCCGGGCGACACCGTCCTGGTCTCCACCCTGCTCGGCAGGCTGGTCGACGCGGGCGTGGCGCTCGCCGCCACCTCCAACACCCTGCCGGGCAAGCTCGGCGAGGGCCGGTTCGCGTCCGTCGACTTCCTGCGCGAGATCCAGGGCCTGTCGGCGCACTTCCGGCCGCTGCGCATCGACGGCGAGGACTACCGCCACCGCGGGCTGCCCGAGGCACCGGCGCCGTTCACCGACGAGGAGGTCACCAGGGCGGCGTACGCCACCGAGGGCGCCTCGCTCGACGACTTCCCGAGCCTGCTGGCGCACCTCGCCAGGGTCCACCCCAGCCGGTACGGCGCCCTGACCGACGATCTCCGGGCGGTCTGCCTCACCGACATGCAGCCGGTGCCGGACCAGTCGACGGCGCTCCGGCTCGTGGTGCTCGCCGACCGTCTCTACGACCGCGAGGTACCGGTGCTGGCCTCCGGGCAGCCCTTCGACCGGCTGTTCAGCGAGGAGATGCTGAACGGCGGTTACCGCAAGAAGTACTTCCGCGCGATATCCCGGCTGACCGCGCTGGCGCGCGACGCCAAGGGTCTCGTCGCTTAATCACAGCGAAACCTCGCACGTCAAGGGCCAGTTCGCGTCAGCGACCCGGCACGCTTCAGCCTCTCTTCAGCCGGAAACGTTAAGTTAACCCAGCAAACAACTTTGCCGAGTTAAGGTGTTTCTTGACCACCCGTTGACCAAGGGTTGGTCTGGACTAGAAGTGTGAACTGCCGAGAGGGGGGCGCATGTTCCGAGGTGCGACGGCACGGACCGTGGTAGCGGTCCTCACCGCCGTCCTTCTGGCGCTCCCGTTCTTCGCTTCCACCGAGGGATTCGCAACCGCGCACACAGCCCGTCAAGCTGAGGCCAAAGCTCAGGCCGGAACCAAGCTCTCCGGCAAGGGGGCCCGCGCCAAGGCCTCGGGCAAACGCCACTGCAACCACGTCGGGGACCCGACCGGTCCCCTGCGCACCCGCGACCGGCACCGCGCCGTCGACTTCGCCCCCGAGGGGCCCGAACGGCCCCTGGCGGCTCAGCAGCCGGCGGCCACGCCCGAGCGGGTCGCAGCAGGCGAGTTCCCCCTGTCGAGACCCTCGACAGCGCACGCTCCGGCGGCACTTCAAGTGTTCCGCTGCTGACAGCAGAGCAGTCCCCCACCTCTGTTTCCCCCACCTGTCATGTCAACCGACGCGCCCTTCGGCGCGCCTGGTAAGCCCGACGCGCCCCCACGGCGCGCCAGGAGGAGTCACCACATGCAGCCCCTCATCGACAACGCCCGCACGTTCGGACAGCGCCCTGAGGAGTTCGCCAAGCTGGCCGAAGGCCAGTCCCCCCAGGTTCTGTTCATCACCTGCTCGGATTCCAGGGTCGTCCCGGCCCTGATCACGGGCGCCCGCCCGGGCGAGCTCTTCGAGCTGCGCACCGCGGGCAACATCGTTCCCCCCTACGCCTCGGAGCACCCGACCAGCGAGGCGGCCACCATCGAGTACGCCGTGGAGGTGCTGGGCGTCCGCGACATCGTGGTCTGCGGGCACTCGCACTGCGGCGCCGTCGGCGCCCTGGTCCGCGGCGACGACCTGGACGCCGTTCCCGCCGTGCGCGCCTGGCTGAACCACGCCACCCCGCGCCCGGCCGGCACCACCGAGGACCCGGAAGTGGCCGAGGGCGTGCAGAACCACGTCCTGGCCCAGGTGCTGCGCCTCAGGTCGTACCCGTTCATCGACAAGAAGCTGGCGGAGGACCAACTGACCCTGCACGCCTGGTACTACGAGGTGCACACGGGCGCGGTGCGCGTCCACCGCGCCGAGACCGACGCGTTCGAGGGTCTGTGATCGGCATGATGGCCAAATACCCTCACCTGCGGCAGGACTTCGCCGCCTCCCTGGTCGTCTTCCTGGTCGCGCTCCCGCTCTGCGTGGGCGTGGCCGTCGCCTCCGGTGTCCCGGCCGAACTGGGCCTCGTCACCGGCATAGTCGGCGGCATCGTCACCGGATTCATGCGGGGCAGCAGCCTCCAGGTGTCCGGTCCCGCCGCCGGTCTGACCGTCCTGGTCTTCGAGGCGGTGCAGGAGTTCGGGCTGCCCGCGCTCGGCGTGATCGTGTTGGCCGCCGGACTGATCCAGCTCGCCATGGGCGCCCTGAAGCTGGGGCGCTGGTTCCGGGCGATATCCGTCTCGGTCGTCGAAGGCATGCTGGCCGGCATCGGCCTCGTGCTCATCGCCGGCCAACTGTACTCCGCGGCCGGTCTCAAGGCGCCCACCACGGGCATCGACAAGATCCTGGGGCTGCCCGGTGCCGCCGTCGACGCGCTCGGCAGCGCCACCGCGCTCACCTCGCTCGCCGTCGGCGCGGGCACCGTCGCGGTGCTCGTGCTGTGGAAAAAGCTGCCCAAGAAGGCGCAGACCGTGCCCGGCGCGCTCGCCGCGGTCCTGCTGGCCACCCTGGTCACCCAGGTCTTCGGTCTGTCGATCGCCACCGTCGAGGTGAACGGCCTGCTGGCCTCCGTCCAGCCGCCCGGCATGGACGCCTTCGGCGAACTGGCCAACCCGGCCATCTTCGGCACGATCATCGCGTTCACGCTGATCGCCTCCGCCGAATCGCTGTTCAGCGCGGCCGCGGTGGACCGGCTGCACGACGGTCCGCGCACCGAGTACGACAAGGAGCTCATGGCCCAGGGCGTGGGCAACACGGTGTGCGGCGCGCTCGGCGCCCTGCCCATGACCGCGGTCATCGTGCGCAGCTCCGCCAACGTCCAGGCGGGCGCGAAGACCAAGGCGTCCCGGGTCATGCACGGCGTGTGGCTGCTGCTGTTCGCGGCCCTGCTGCCCTCGACGCTGGCGCTCATCCCGCTGCCCGCGCTCGCCGGCATCCTGGTCCACGCGGGCTTCAAGCTGATCCCCTTCCGGGAGATCGTGTCGTTGTGGCGCGGTCACCGCGGTGAGGCGGTGATCCTGGTGGCCACGGCCGTCTCGATCGTCGCGGTGAACATGTTCGAGGGCGTCCTGATCGGTCTGGCCCTGTCGGTCGTCAAGACCGCGTGGGAGGCCTCGCACCTCAAGCTGGAGATCGTCGACAAGGGCGCGGGCCCGATCCAGGCGCACCTGACGGGCAACGCGACCTTCCTCAGGCTGCCGAAGATCCTCGACAGCCTGGAGGCGCTTCCCCAGGACCGGCCGGTGGAGCTGGACCTCTCCGGTCTGCACCACCTGGACCACGCCTGCCGTACGGCCCTGGAGAACTGGGCCGAGCGGCACAGCGCGGTCGGCACGGAACCGGTCCGGGTCACGAAGCCGGAGCCGGCGAAGGCCACCGCCGCCTAGTGCTCTCCCGCCCGGTCCGGGGCCCGTCGTGGCCCCGGACCGGGAACCGGGCATATCGTTGCAGGAGCAGACATACGGACCTCTGGACGAGGAGGTCGGAATGCTCCAGGAACTGTTGACGGCGGCCGTGGCGGCCGCGGCCGCCGGAACCGTCTACCTCGCGGCGGCGGCCAGGGTCGTCAAGCAGTACGAGCGCGGGGTGGTCTTCCGCCTCGGACGCCTCGGGGGCCAGGTGCGCGAGCCCGGGTTCACGCTGGTCGTGCCGATGGTGGACCGGCTGCACAAGGTCAACATGCAGATCGTCACGATGCCGGTGCCGGCCCAGGAGGGCATCACCCGGGACAACGTGACCGTGCGCGTGGACGCGGTCGTCTACTTCCGGGTCGTCGACGCGGCGAGCGCCCTGGTCAAGGTCGAGGACTACAAGTTCGCCGTCTCCCAGATGGCCCAGACCTCGCTGCGCTCGATCATCGGCAAGAGCGAGCTGGACGACCTGCTGTCCAACCGCGAGAAGCTCAACGAGGGCCTGGAGCTGATGATCGACAGCCCGGCCGTCGGCTGGGGCGTGCAGGTGGACCGCGTCGAGATCAAGGACGTGTCGCTGCCGGACGCGATGAAGCGGTCGATGGCCCGGCAGGCCGAGGCCGACCGTGAGCGGCGGGCCCGGATCATCAACGCCGACGCCGAACTCCAGGCCTCCAAGAAGCTCGCTGAGGCCGCCGAGCAGATGTCCGAGCAGCCCGCCGCACTCCAACTCAGGCTGCTGCAGACGGTCGTGGCGGTGGCCGCCGAGAAGAACTCGACGCTCGTCCTGCCCTTCCCGGTGGAGCTGCTGCGCTTCCTGGAGCGGGCGCAGGAGCACCCGACCGGGACCTGACGGGCCGGGACACGGGACACGGGACACGCTACGCGCGTGGTTCCCGCGGGCCGACCCAGGTGATAGACACAGCGACGTCACAGTCCTGTCCGCCAGCAGGAAGGTTGCTTCGCCATGTCTCTGTCCGGTTCTCCGGCGACACGACGTCAGGTCCTGGCCCGCTCCGGCGCCTTGGGCGTGGGCATCGCCTTCACCGGCGCCCTCTCCGAACTCTTCGCCGGCACCGCCGCCGCCCAGTCCCTAGGACACACCGGCTACGGCCCCCTCGTCCCCGACCCGAAGGGCCTGCTGGACCTCCCGAAGGGCTTCCGCTACCAGGTCCTGTCCCGCGAGGGCGACCAGCTCCGCTCCGGCGAGGGCAAGGTCCCCTCGAACCACGACGGCATGACCGCTCTGCCCGGCAGACACGGGCGCGTCCACCTGGTCCGCAACCACGAGAACCGCCCCACCGCGGCCATCGCCGTCCCCACCGTCGCGGGCCTGACCTACGACCCCGCGGGCAAGGGCGGCTGTACGGCCCTCACGCTGGACTCCCGCAACAACGTGCTGTCGGAGCGTGTCGCCATCGCCGGCACCGCCGTCAACTGCGCGGGCGGGCCCACGCCTTGGGGCACCTGGCTGACCTGCGAGGAGACCGAGGACAAGGCCGGCACCAACGGCTACACCAAGGACCACGGCTTCATCTTCGAGGTCGATCCGACGGACCCGCACAGGAGTGGCGCGGTCCCGCTGACCGCGATGGGCCGCTTCCAGCACGAGGCCATCGCGATCGACCCGAAACGCGGCATCGTCTACGAGACCGAGGACGCCTTCATCAAGCCCTTCGGCCTCTTCTACCGCTTCCTGCCCAACAGGCCCGAGGGCGGCCTCGGTTCACTGCGGGCGGGCGGCCGGCTCCAGGCGATGCGGGTGCCCGGCGTACCGGACCTGTCCGTGATCCAGGAGACCGGTGCCTGCTTCGAGGGCATCGAGTGGGTCGACGTACCGGACCCGCTGGCCACCGAAACCCCCGTCCGGCTCCAGGACTTCGGCCCCAGGGGCATCACGCACGCCCAGAAGCTGGAGGGCTGCTACTGGGGCGGGAGGAGCGTCTACTTCGTCTCGTCGTTCGCGCGCAGCGCCGACGGTTCGGGCGCCGACCACTTCGGGCAGATCTGGCGCTACGACCCCTCGGCGCGCCGGCTCACCCTGGTGATCGTCTTCGGCCCGGACACCGACGTGCAGCTGCCCGGCGAGTCCCCGGACAACATCTGCCTCGCGCCGAGCGGCGGCCTGATGGTGTGCGAGGACGGCAGCGGCGCCCAGCACGTCTTCGGCGTGACCCGGCACGGCGAGGTCTACGCGATGGCCCGCGGCCGGCAGAACATCGGCACGCCGGAGGCGCCGGAATGGGGCGAGTTCGCCGGCGTCACCTTCTCCCCCGACGGGCAGACGATGTACGTCAACTGCTACACGCCCGGGACGACCTTCGCGGTGACGGGGCCCTGGCGCAGGTAGCCGCCTGGACGACGGCTGGCGCGCCCCGGTCCCCCGGCGCACGATCGAGGGGCCGGACCCGGACCGGAAGGGGTGCCCCATGTCGAAGAAGGGCTCGAAGACCCGCGAGGCGAAGAAGGGCGCGCAGGGCGGGGACGGCCCCGCCCTGCGCGAGCTGCTGCGGGTACCGGGCGGCAAGCCGGTGGACCTGGCCGCCCACGACCCCCGGGAGACCCCGGCCGGCCCCTCTCACAAGCAGGCGGGCCTGGCCGCGATGACCGAGCTGGCCGACCCGCTCGCCGACCTCCAGGAACGCCTGTGGGCGGCGAGCACGGCGGGCGACCGGCGCCGGATCCTGCTGGTGCTCCAGGGCATGGACACCAGCGGCAAGGGCGGCACGGTCAAGCACGTCATCGGCCTGTTCAACCCGTCCGGCTGCCGTGTCCACGCCTTCAAGGCACCCACGCCCAAGGAACTCGGGCACCCCTTCCTCTGGCGCATCACCAGGGCCCTCCCGCAAGCCGGTGAGCTGGGCATCTTCGACCGGTCGCACTACGAGGACGTCCTCGTCGCCCGCGTCCACGCCCTCGCCCGGACCGACGAGATCGAGCGCCGCTACGACGAGATCAACCGCTTCGAGAAGTCCCTCGCCGACAACGACGTCACCGTGATCAAGTGCTTCCTGCACATCTCGTACGACGAACAGCGCGATCGCCTGCTCAAGCGCCTCGACCGCCCGGACAAGCACTGGAAGTTCCACGTCTCGGACATCGACGAGCGTGCCCTGTGGCCCGCCTACCAGCAGGCGTACGAGTTGGCACTGGAGCGCTGCTCGACAGCCCACGCCCCCTGGTACCTGATCCCCTCCGACCGCAAGTGGTACCGCAACTGGGCGATCAGCCGACTCTTGCTCGAACACCTGCTGGAATTGGACCCGCGGTATCCGAGGGCGGACTTCGACGTGACGGAAGCCAGGAGGCGGCTGCTCGAACAGTGAATCCCGGGGTACTCGGGGCACATGACCGAGAACCGGCACGTCAAGGGCTCGTACTGGCTGGAGACGGCACCCGGCGGACCCCGGCCGCCGCTGACCGAGGACCTCGACGTCGACGTGGCCGTCATCGGCGCCGGCATCGCCGGGCTGAGCACGGCATGGGAGCTGACGCGGGCCGGGCGGCGGGTGGCGGTCCTGGAGGCCGGGCAGGTGGCCGCCGGCGTCACCGGGCACACCACCGCCAAGCTGACCGCCCTGCACACCCTGGTCTACGACAAGCTGCGCCGCACCCGCGGCCCCGAGGGCGCCCGGCTGTACGCCCGCTCGCAGAGCGAGGCCATCGAACGGGCCGCCGAGATCGCGGACGAACTGGGTGTCGACTGCGACTGGGAACAGCGCAGCGCCTACACCTACGTCCATGACGAGAGCCGCGTCGAGGAGCTGCGGGCCGAGGCTGCGGCCGCCCTGGAGGCGGGGCTGCCGGCGTCCTTCGTGACGGAGACCGGGCTGCCGTTCCCGGTGGCGGGCGCGGTACGGGTGACCGGGCAGGCGCAGTTCCATCCGCGCAAGTACCTGCTGGCCCTGGCGGAGGACCTGGTCGCCTCCGGTGCGGCCGTGCACGAGCACACCGCGGTCCTCGGGCTCGACGAGGGCGAGCCGTGCCGGCTGTCGACCGACACGCGGGCCACGGTGACGGCCCGGGACGTCGTGGTCGCCACCCACTACCCGATCTTCGACCGGGCCCTGCTGTTCACCCGGCTCTCCCCGCGCCGCGAGCTGGTCGTCGCCGGGACGATCGAGCGGGAGCGGGATCCGGACGGCATGTACATCACGCCGGACGAGGGCACCCGCTCGGTCCGCACGGCTCCCTGGGACGCCGACCGGCGGCTGCTCATCGTCACCGGCGAGCACTTCACCCCCGGCACGGGCGACACCCGGGCCCGGTTCGACGACCTCTCGGACTGGGCCACTCAGAACTTCCCGGGCGTCGAGCTCAGCCACGCCTGGGCCACCCAGGACAACGACCCCACCGACACCGTGCCGCTCGTCGGCCCGCTGCACCCGGGGGCCCGGCACACCTATGTCGCCACCGGGTTCGGCGGCTGGGGCATGAGCGGCGGCATCATGGCGGGCTGCCTGCTCGCGGCCCAGATCACCGGCGAGGAGTGCGCGTGGAGTGAGCTGTACGACCCGCGCCGCCTGCGCTCGACGGTCCGCGAGGCCCCGACCTTCCTCAAGACCCAGGCCCAGGTGGCCCGCCACTTCGTCGGCGACCGGCTGCGCCCGGCACCCCCGCTGGAGTCCCTCCCGCCGGGCGAGGGCGCGGTGGTCAGGGTGAACGGCGACCGGCTCGCGGTCTACCGCGACGACGACGGCAACCTCCACGCCGTCTCCCCCCGCTGCACCCACCTGGGCTGCCTGGTCTCCTTCAACGGCGCCGAGGACGCCTGGGAGTGCCCGTGCCACGGCTCCCGCTTCGCCACGGACGGCAAGGTGATCCAGGGTCCTGCGACCAAGCCGCTGGAGCAGCGGGACATCTGAGCGGGTGACGTCACGGCCGGGGTGACCGGCAAAGAGGACAGTTCGCCATATTTTCATATGGTGATCACTCTTGTACGACGCGTCACCGCCGCCTGCGTCCTCGGCGCCGCCCTCACGGCTTGCGCCGCCACTCCCCACCAGGCCCCTCAGGCCCCCCGGGTAGCCCGCCCGGCCCCCTCCGCGACCTCCGCACCCCCCACGCTCGCCCCCGGCCCCGGGGGCCTGACCCCCGTCTTCAAGAACGGCTCCCGTGACCGCGGCAAAACGGTCGCGCTCACCTTCGACGCCGATATGACCGCGGACCAGGGGCCGCGCGCGGCGGCCGGCGAGCACTTCGACAATCCCGGGCTGATCGCGGCGCTGCGCGCCCTGAAGGTGCCGGCCACCGTGTTCATGACCGGGCGGTGGGCCGAGGAGTATCCGGACCAGGCCCGTTCCCTCGGACGGGACGCGCTCTTCGAGGTCGCCAACCACTCCTACAGCCACTACGCCTTCACCGACGACTGCTACGGACTGCCGACCGTCTCCGGCGACCGGATGCGGGCGGACGTGGAGCGGGCGTACGCGGCGTTCCGGAAAGCCGGGGTGCCGGACGCGAGGCCGTACTTCCGCTTCCCCGGCGGGTGTTACGACCGGCGGGCGCTGAAGGCGCTGACCCCGGTCGGCGTGACCGCCGTGCAGTGGGACGTGGTGAGCGGGGACGCGTTCGCGACGGACGCGGAGGCCGTGTCCCGGCAGGTGCTGGAGGGCGTGCGGCCGGGGTCGGTCGTGGTCATGCACTGCACGCGCAGTGCCGCGCCGACGACGGAGCGGGTGGTGCGGACGGTGGTGCCCGAGCTGCGGGCGCGGGGGTTCCGGTTCGTGAAGGTGTCCGAGCTGATCGGATCCTAGGCTGGAGGGATGAGCGAGGACCACTGCACGATCGGCGACGAGCCGAGGCCGCAGGTCGCCGAGGGGCCGCCGTACGCGATGGGGGTCCCCCCGCTCGAGCGAAGCCGAGAGTGGGGGAGCGTGCTGTGCCGGAAGCCGACCGAGTATCCGGAGTCGTACAAGGGGATCACGCTGTGCCCGGTGTGCGAGTGACAGGAGGCTCAGCGGACGGCTTGCTCGGGGTGACCTTAGGGTTGTGCGGGTGAGCCACGACGTGACGCCCTCGACCGACAGCCCCTTCCGTTCCGAGCCGACCGCCCGCGACCAGGCACCCCAGTTCGTGCTGCCCCTGGTCGTCCGCATCGAGAAGGCCGCTCCGCCCGCTCGTACCGACGCCCTCGAGACCGCCGCCCGCGCCGTTCTCGTCCTGCTCGCCGACGAGCGCTCGGTCGGCGACGGGGAGTGGGCCGAGGTGGTCCGGGACTGGCAGGACGCCCGGATCCGCAAGGTCGTACGGCGGGCCCGGGGGGCCGAGTGGCGGCGGGCCGAGGCGTTGCCCGGGATCACCGTGACGGGGAAGGCGGCCGAGGTGCGGGTGTTTCCGCCCGTGCCGCTCGACGGGTGGCCCAAGGAGCTGGCCAAGCTCCAGGTCTCCGGTACCGATCTGGACGATCCCGAGCCGCCCGCGGCGGCGGACCCGTCGGTGCCCGTGCTGTGGCTCAGCCCGGACCTCGACATGTCGGCCGGCAAGGCGATGGCCCAGGCCGGTCACGGCGCCCAACTGGCCTGGTGGGAACTGTCGGCCGAGGAGCGGGCCGCCTGGCGGGACGCCGGCTTCCCGCTCACCGTACGGACCGCGACTCCCGGCCGCTGGGCCGAACTCACCGCCGGCGGGCTGCCGTTGGTCCGGGACGCCGGCTTCACCGAGATCGCACCCGGCTCCTGCACAGTCGTCGCGGACCATCCGGCACTGCGATGACCAAGGTCGACGGACGCGTCGAGCGGGGCACCCGCACCCGGCGGACCGTGCTGCGGCGGGCCGTCGACATCGCCTCGGTCGAGGGGCTGGAGGCGTTGTCGGTGGGGCGGCTCGCGGAGAGCTGGAGCTGAGCAAGAGCGGGGCGGGAGGTCGGCGAGCCCGGCCGGGCGCATCGCGCCGCCGCGGACGCGGTGCTCTCGGCGTTCGCCGAACCGGGCGTGCCGGAAAGGGAGTTCGTGCTGCCGGAGCTGGGCGGAGGGTTCGCGGGCCGTACGGCGATCGGCTTTCACCTCGTCGACTGCGTCGTGCACGCGTGGGACGTGGCGGCCACGCTCGGGGTGCCGCTCGGGCTCACCGACGAGGTGCTTGTCGCGGCGCTGGCCGTGGCCCGGCGCGTTCCCACGGATCCGGCCGGGCGGGGCCCGGGGTTCGCGTTCGCGCCCGCGCTGAAGGTTCCGGAGGGGACCGGGCCGCTGGAGGAGACACTGCGGCTGCTGGGCCGCGAGCCGCACGCGTGGCCCGCGACGGGCAGGTGACCCCACCCCCGCGAACCTCAAATGTTGCTCTGAACGTCCCCCCGGCGCGGTTCGGGCCCGGACCCCGGGGCCATACCTCCGTCACGCCGGGCGGGCGACGACCGGAGCGGATGCGGGCGCGGCCGAGGAGGGGACGGACCATGGAGCGACTGGGCACGGGGATCGGATGGCGGCCGGAGATCGCGGACGCCGTGGAGAACATGCCGGGCATCGACTGGGTCGAGGCCGTGGCCGAGAACGTCTGCCCCGGGCACCTGCCCGAGTCGCTGCGGCGGCTGCGCGAGCGTGGCGTGACCGTGGTGCCGCACGGCGTCTCGCTCGGCCTCGGCGGGGCGGACCGGCCCGACGCCGGGCGGCTCCTGGCGCTCGCCGAGCGGGCCGAGGCACTGGGCTCGCCGCTGGTCACCGAGCACATCGCGTTCGTCCGGGCGGGCGGCCCGCTGACCGCCTCTCCGCGCCTGGAGGCGGGGCACCTGCTGCCCGTCCCGCGCACCCGGGACGCCCTGGACGTCCTCTGCGAGAACATCCGCATCGCGCAGGACGCGCTGCCGGTGCCGCTCGCCGTCGAGAACATCGCCGCACTGATCGCGTGGCCGGGCGAGGAGCTGACCGAGGGGCAGTTCCTGTACGAGCTGGCCGACCGGACGGGGGTACGGCTGCTGATCGACGTGGCCAACCTGCACACCAACCACGTCAACCGCGGCGAGGACCCGGCCGAGGCACTGGCCGGACTTCCCCTGGAGGCCATCGCGTACGTCCATGTCGCGGGCGGGTTCGAGCGGGACGGGGTGTGGCACGACAGCCACGCCCACCCGGTTCCGCGGCCGGTCCTCGACATCCTCACCGAGCTCGCGTCCCGGGTCTCGCCGCCGGGAGTGCTGCTGGAGCGGGACGAGAACTTCCCCGAACCGGCCGAGCTGGAGGGGGAGTTGGCGGCGATCCGGGAAGCGGTGGAGAAGGGGGGCGGGGCGCGGGCCGACGGTGCGTGGCGCGCTGCCGCGGAGCCGTCGAGCGTCTCGACCGAGCCCGCCCGCGAGCGGGTCGCGCTCGCCCAGACCGCGCTGCTGTCCGCGCTCGTGGCGGGGACGCCGGTGCCGGAGGGGTTCGACCGGGTGCGGCTGGGGGTGCAGGCGCGGGCGCTCGCGGGAAAGCGGGCCGACGTGGTGGCGAAGGTGGCGCCCGAGCTGCCGGTGATCCTCGGTGCGGGTTACCGGCCGGCGTTCCTGGCGTATGCGCAGGGGGCGCCGATGACCGACGGCTATCGGCGCGATGCGCTGGACTTCGCCGAGCACCTCCTGCTGGGCGGGGAGCCGGGGGACGCGCGGGTGCGGCGGGAGCTGCGGGAGTGGTGGCTGGAGCGGTCGGGACCGGCGCCGAGGTCCCGGAGGCCGGGGGTCCGGCTGGCCCGGGCCACACGGCGGGTGCTGCTGCGGCGGTGAGGGTGCGGGGGGCCGGGGCGGGTACGGCTGCCCCGGACAGGTGCGGATGTCCACGGCGGATACCGCTGCCCCGGACAGGTGCGGGGGCCCGGGGCCAAGCCGTCGTGGCCGGGCGAACACGCCGGAAGGGGACATTGACCCGGCAGTAATATGTCAACCCCGCACCTGAGACCCCCTAGCGTGCGGTGCCGCAACAGGAGGCACCATGCGACCGCGACCGCGTCCGCCCGTCAAGGGACGAGGCATCTTCACCGGCACCGGCGTCATCATCGCCGGACTGACGGCGACCCTCGTGGCCCTGCTCATCCCGATCTGGTCGTACGCCGACCGCTCCGGCACGGGACTGAGCGTGCTCAACGCCGAAACCGTGACGACGCCGTACGGGCCGCTCTCCGCGCTGGACCGGGAGTTCGTCACGAAGGTGCGCCTCGCGGGGCTGTGGGAGCTGCCCGCGGGCCAGCAGGCGCAGCAGAAGGGCACGACGCGGGCCGTGCGGACGGCGGGGCAGCACCTCGTGGAGGGGCACACGTTCCTCGACGCACGCGTGCGGGACGTGGCGTCCAAGCTCGGACTGGCCCTGCCCAACGAGCCCAACGAGCAGCAGAAGCAGTGGCTCACCACCCTGGACCAGGCCCAGGGCGTCGACTACGACCGCCAGTTCGCCAACATCCTGCGCCTCGCGCACGGCAGGGTGTTCTCCGTCGTCGCCGAGGTCCGCGCCAGCACCCAGAACTCCCTGGTCCGCACCCTGGCCGACGACGCCAACAGCACTGTGCTGGACCACATCAAGATCCTGGAGGCCACCGGGTATGTCGACTTCGGCGCCCTGGCCCGGGACATGGCCATGAGCAGCACCCCGCCGATCACCAGCTCTCCGGCCCCGCCCGGCCCGACGACCGACCCGGGCCCTGTCGTCCCGGTCACCCGGTCGCCGTTCTCCACGACCTTCACCCTGCCCCCGGCCGCCTCCAGCCCACCTCCGGTGCCCGTGCCGTCGTAGTCCGCTTCCGGACAAACGGAACGTCACACACCGACAACACTCCGTCCGGATCGTGAACAGCCCATGGCGCCGCCAGGAGCCTTTGGCATAGAAACTCGGCATGTTCTGGGTTCTTCTTCTGCTGCTGGCCTGGGCCGCCGCCGGCACCGCGTGCACGCGTCTGTGCCTGGCCGCCGTACACGCGGCGGCCGCGGACGGGGATGCCCGGGGACACGATCTGACGCTCTACGAGGCCGCGTTCCTGTCCGGCGGCCCGCGGCGGGTCGCCGATCTGACGCTCGTCTCCATGGCCCGGCAGCGCCGGCTGCTGCTGGCCCACACCGGCTGGGCGACCGTCGTCGACCCGCGCGGCCGGGACGAGATGGAGCGCACGGTCATCGGGGCCATCGGGCCCGAGGGGCAGTCCCGGATCGCCCCGGTGCGGGCGGTCGCGGCCTCGGCGGAGGCGGTGCGCGGCCTCGCCGACCGGCTCGTGGCCGCGGGGCTCGCCGTGCCCGCCGGCACCCGCTCCGGCATCGCGGCGGGGATCCGCCAGGTGCGGCTGGCCGCGGTGGCCGTCGTCGCGCTGGGCGCGATCGCGCTGCTGACGCCCGCCCCGTCGGAGATGCCGCGGCATCTGGTCGCCCTCTGGTTCGCGCTGCCGTTCGCGCTGACCGTGAGCTGTCTGGCCATCGCGCGGATGGAGGTCCACCCGTACTCGCGCTGGGCGTCCCCGGCGGGCCAGCGGCTCCTGGGCACCCTGACCCGGCGCCCGGGCGGCACGGACGAGCGGACGTATCTCACCCGCGTCGCCGTGCGCGGCATCAGCGCGATCGGCGAACCGGACCTGCGCGCGGCCTTCGCCCACCGTGAGCAGCACGACGGCCCGCACCACGAGGAACGGCGAGGGCAGCGCCCCGGCGGACACGGCGAGGACCACCGCCGCCCGCACCTGCGCGACTGAACCCACCCCGGAGGGTGCGGCGGGCAGCGGTGCGGTGAGCCGGGTGCGGGGGTGCCTCCCGGGGACAGGCGCGTGAGCTGCGGCGGCGGGACACCCTCTGACCGGCGGCGTGCTCGGCTCGCACCGCGGCCGTCATCCGCGCCCCCACCGCGAAGCACCGCCCTCCCTCGGCACCGGCGCGACCCAACCCACCCGGGGGCGCACGGAGGCATTGGGGCCGACACCGGCGAGGCGGTGCTTGCCTTCCCCCGCGACCGAACCAAACATCCCTTTTGTCGCTGCCGCGCACCGAAGGGACACCAATGAGAGCTCCCGCCCTCCACACGGCCGCCGGAGCCTTGCTCCTGACCACGCTCGCCGCCGCACCGGCCGGGGGCGCCCCGGCCGCTCCGGGTACGGCCGAGCGGCACGGCACCGCGGTCGCCGCCGCGCGGGCGGGGACGGCCGGCGTCCGCTTCGGCGCCTGCCCCGCGGTCGAGGACCTGCCCGGCGGTGTCCAGTGCGGCACGGTGTCCGTCCCGCTCGACTACGCGCACCCCGACGGCCGCCAGATCAAACTGACCGTCAGCCGGGTGCGGGCCACCCAGAAGGACCCGCACAACAGCAAGCGCCGGGTGCCCCGGCAGGGCGCCCTGGTCTACAACCCCGGCGGTCCCGGCGGCTCCGGCATGTACTTCCCGCTGATCGGCGCGCTGCCCGAGTGGAAGGGGCTCGCCGCGGCCTACGACCTGGTCGGCTACGCCCCGCGCGGGGTGGGCCGTTCGGCGCCGCTGTCCTGCGCGGACCCGAAGCAGTACTTCCATGCGCCCACGCAGGCGCCGACGCACCCCTCGGAGTCGTACAAGAAGGAACGCGTCGCGCAGGCGAAGGCGTACGCGCGCGGATGCGCGCAACGGGCGGGCGCGGCTCTCCCGTACTACAGCTCCCTGAACAACGCCCGGGATCTCGACGTCCTGCGGGCCGCACTGGGCGAGCAGCGGCTGACCTTCATGGGGGCGTCGTACGGCACCTACTTCGGCGCGCTGTACGCGACGCTCTTCCCCTCCCATGTACGGCGGATGGTGTTCGACGCGGCCGTGAACCCGGCCCCGGAGCAGGTCTGGTACCGCAACAACCTGGACCAGTCGGCCGCGTTCGAGGGGCGCTGGGCGGACTTCCGGGAGTGGGTGGCCCGGCACGACGACGTGTACGGGCTCGGGGCCACGTCCGAGGAGGTGCTGCGCAGTTACGAGAAGGCGGCGGCGCGGCTGGCCGCCGAGCCGGCCGGGGGGAAGGTCGGGCCGGGGCAGCTTCAGGGGGCGTTCCTGTCGGCCGGGTACTACGACGACTTCTGGCCGCATCGGGCGCAGGCCCTGTCGGCGTATCTCAAGGGCGATCCGAAGCCGCTGATCCAGCAGGCGGCGCCGCATCAGGAGGCGGCGAAGGAGGCGGAGAACGCGAACGCGGTCTACACCGCCGTCGAGTGCAACGACGCGCCCTGGCCGACGGACTGGAAGGTGTGGGACCGGGACAACACACGGCTGGCGCGGGTGGCCCCGTTCGAGACGTGGGACAACGTCTGGATGAACCTGCCCTGCGCGTACTGGCCCTCGGCCCGGCAGGAGCCCTTGGACGTGCGGACCGGGTCCGGCGAGCTGCCCGCGACGCTGATCCTGGCCGCCGAGAGGGACGCGGCGGCTCCGTACGACGGCGCCCTGCAGCTGCACCGGCGGCTGTCCGGGTCGGTGCTGGTGACCGAGCGGGACGCGGGCACGCACGGCATCGCGGGCGGCCCGAACCCCTGCGTCAACGGATACCTGGACGCCTACCTGCTGGAGGGCCGCCTCCCGATGCGGCGCGCCGCGTGCGCCCCGCACCCCGAGCCTCAGCCGAAGCCGACGGCCGGCGCGCGAAAGGCGGCCGGCAAGCCGACGCGCTGATCAGGCGAGACCTGCCACGAGGTCGCCGAGGTCCTTGCGGCGGCCCGTGTAGAACGGGACCTCCTCGCGGACGTGCATGCGGGCCTCCGAGGCGCGCAGGTGGCGCATGAGGTCGACGATGCGGTACAGCTCGTCGGCCTCGAACGCCAGGATCCACTCGTAGTCGCCGAGGGAGAAGGAGGCGACCGTGTTGGCGCGGACGTCCGGGTAGCCGCGGGCCATCTTGCCGTGGTCGGCGAGCATGCGGCGGCGGTCCTCGTCGGGCAGGAGGTACCAGTCGTACGACCGCACGAACGGGTAGACGCTGACGTAGTCGCGGGCATGTTCGTCCGCGAGGAACGCCGGGATGTGCGAGCGGTTGAACTCGGCGGGGCGGTGCAACGCCATGTTGGACCAGACCGGCTCCAGGGCGCGGCCCAGCTTCGTGCGGCGGAAGAGGTTGTACGCCTCCTGGAGCTGGTCGCTGGTCTCCGCGTGCCACCAGATCATGACGTCGGCGTCCGCGCGCAGCCCGGACACGTCGTAGGTGCCGCGGATCGTGACGTCCTTGGCGGCGAGCTGGTCGAACAGCTCCTGGACCTCGTCGGCGTAGCCGGTGCGGTCCTCGGGGAGCACGTCCTTCAGCTTGAAGACGGACCAGAGCGTGTAACGGATGACCTCGTTGAGGTCCTTGGCCAGCTTGCCCTTGTTCGGGACCCTGCCGGACTCGGGGGTGGGGGCGTCGTTGCTCATGGCCCCTATTCTCCCGCTCCGCCGTGCAGACTCTGCACCGGGTTGGCGGTGAGCTCCCGCACCGCGGTCAGGTCGCCCTGGATCTGGTCCGCGGCCGCGTGGGCGCTCGCGACGCAGGCCGGGATGCCGACGCCGTCGTACTGCGCGCCGCACACGGCGAGGCCCGGGAGCTTGGCGACGTGCTCACGGATGCGGGCCACGCGCGCGTGGTGGCCGACGGGGTACTGGGGCAGGCCGTCGGTCCAGCGGGTGACCCGGGTTTCGAGAGGGGTGGCGGCCAGGCCGGTGGCCGCTTCGAGGTCGTGGCGGGAGACGTCCACCAGGGCGGCGTCGTCGCGCTCCAGGATCTCCGTCTCGCCGAAGCGGCCGACGGAGGTGCGCAGGACCACCAGCTCCGGGTTCTCGTCGGCGATCCAGCCCCACTTCTGGGAGGCGAAGGTGGAGGCCTTGATGGTGCGGCCGTCCACCGGCGGGACGAGGAAACCGCTGCCCGCCGGAAGGTCCGTGTCGGAGCGGCGGTAGGCGAGGGTGACCAGGGCCATGGAGGCGTACTCCACAGTGTCGAGCTCGGTGGCGGCCTCGGGGGCCTCGGCGCGCAGCAGGCCGGCGGCAGCCGGGGCGGGGACGGCGACGATCACGGCGTCGGCGTGCAGGACGCAGTCCGCGGTGACGACCTTCCAGCCGCCGGAGGGTTCGCGGCGCAGCTCGGTCACCGGGGCGCCGGTGAGGATCTCGCCGCCCCGCGCGCGGACCGCGTCGGCGACGGCGAGCGGGAGGGTGCCCACACCGCCCTCGAGGCCCATGAACACCGGCCCGGTCTGCTGGTTGGCCGCCATCCTGGCCTGGATCTCGCGGACGCCCTCCGTCAGTGAGGCGTGGGTCTTCGCGACCTGGAAGAGCTGCGGGACCGCCGAGCGCATCGAGATGCGGTACGCGTCGCCCGCGTAGACCCCGCCCAGCAGGGGCTCGATGAGGCGGTCGACGACCTCGCGGCCCAGGCGCGCCGCCACGTACTCCCCCACCGCCACGTCGTCGCCGACCTCGGTGCGGGGCAGCTCGGCGTCCTGCTCGATGCGGGCGAGGCCCTCCTCGGACAGCACTCCGGCCAGGGCCTCGGCGGTGCCGGGGACGCCCATGACGTGGCCCTTGGGCATGGGGCGCAGGGCGCCGCGGGTCCAGATCGAGGCGGTCGCGGTGGCCGGCGGCTGGAGACGCCCGTCGAGGCCCACCTCACGCGCCAGGGCCACCGCCTCCGGCCTGCGGGCCAGCATCGACTCGGCGCCGAGGTCCACGCGCGCGCCCGCGATCTCGCCGGGCAGCAGCTTGCCGCCGACACGGTCCGACGCCTCCAGCACGGTGACGCGCGCGCCGCGCCGCGTCAGCCGGTGGGCCGCGGCGAGTCCCGCGATGCCGGCTCCGATGACGACGACCTGTGATCCGCTCATGGACCCAGCCTCTCAGACCCCACTGACAGTCCACCGGCGACCCGGTGTCCTTCACGAGTCCTGACCGTGACCGCATCGGAACCACCGAAGTCCAACGTCCGCGCCCCCTCGGGCGTCGAAGGAGCGTCAGTTGTTCACGACCCTCGGGGGAACGCCCATGCGCACACCAGGTTCACGCCGTTCACGAAGCTCGGTACGCCCCGTCGAGGCACTCGCCGGGCTCCTGCTGGCCGCGGCCCTCGCGCTGACCGGGTGCAGCGCGGGCGCCGACTCCGGCAGCGACGGCAGCGCCCTCGCCCAGGACGACAAGGCCGCCTCGCAGGCCGACGAGAAGGGCGCGGCCGGCGCCGAGGCCGGCACGGGCGGCAAGCAGGCCACGACCGCGCCCCAGCCCGCCGCGAACCACATCATCCGCACCGCCACGCTGACCGTGCGGGTCAAGAACGTGCCGAAGGCGCTCGCCGCGGCCCGCACCACCACCGAGAACGCGGGCGGGTTCGTCGGCAAGGAGTCCACCTCCCGGGACGAGGAGGGCCGGGAGCAGACGGAGGTGGTGCTGCGGGTGCCCGTCGAGAAGTACGACGAGGTCCTCTCCGACCTGGAGGGCGCGGGCAAGCTTCTGGAGCGCACCGCGAACGCGCAGGACGTCACCGACCAGGTCGTCGACGTGCAGAGCCGGATCGCGACGCAGCGCGCGAGTGTGGCGCGGATCCGGGACCTGATGGACAAGGCGACCAAGCTGAGCGACGTGGTCACCCTGGAGGGCGAACTGAGCACCCGTCAGGCCGATCTGGAGTCGCTGCTGGCCCGCCAGGCGTCCCTTAAGGACCGCACGAGCCTGGCCACCATCACGCTGTCCCTGTCCGAGTCGCCGGTCGTCAAGGCCGAGGAGGACGACGACCCCGGCGTCGTGGACGCGCTGGCGGGCGGCTGGGACGCGTTCGTGACCATGCTGCGCTGGATCGTGGTGGCGCTGGCCGCGGTGCTGCCGTTCCTGGCCGGGATCGCGCTGCTCGTGCTGGTGTGGCTGCGGGTCGTCCGGCCCCGGCTGCCGCGCCGGCCTGCGCCCGCGGGTGCCTCGACCGCGCTGGGCCCGCTGCCCATGGCGCGTCCCGTCCCGGACCCGGAACGCGCGCAGGGCCCGGGCGGCGCGCAGGCCCAGGCCCCGGGAGGCGCGCAGGAGCGGGGCGAGCGGGACTGAAATGCCCCGCCCTCGTAGCGTGTTCGCATGAACATGAGCCGTACGCGGGACACGAGGGAACGTCTGGTCGTGATCGGCGGCGACGCCGCGGGGATGTCCGCGGCGTCGCAGGCCCGCCGGATGAGGGACCCCGACGAGCTGGAGATCGTGGCGTTCGAGCGGGGCCACTTCACCTCCTACTCGGCGTGCGGGATCCCGTACTGGGTGGGCGGGGACGTCGCCGGACCGGACCAGTTGATCGCCCGTACGCCCGAAGAGCACCGGGAGCGCGGCATCGGCCTGCGCATGCGCACCGAGGTCACGGAGATCGACGTCGAGCGGCAGCGGGTACGCGCGCGTGACCTCGATTCGGGCACCGAGACCTGGACGTCGTACGACAAGCTCGTGATCGCGACCGGCGCCCGCCCGATCCGCCCGGACATGCCGGGCGCCGACGCCCCCGGTGTGCACGGGGTGCAGACCCTCGACGACGGCCAGGCGCTCATCGACACGCTGGCACACGCGCGTGGCCGCAGGGCGGTGGTGGTGGGCGCCGGGTACATCGGCGTGGAGATGGCCGAGGCGCTGATCAACCGCGGCTACGAGGTGACGGTCGTCAACCGGGGCAGCGAGCCCATGTCGACGCTCGACCCGGACATGGGCCGCCTGGTGCACGAGGCCATGGAGGGCCTGGGCATCACCATGGTCAACGACACCGAGGTGACCAAGGTGCTCACCGGCGAGGACGGCCGGGTGCGGGCGGTGGCCACGCAGGACGCGGAGTATCCGGCGGACGTGGTGGTGCTCGGCATCGGGGTACGCCCCGAGACGGCGCTCGCGAGGGCGGCCGGACTGCCGCTGGGCAGCCACGGCGGTCTGCTGACGGACCTCGCGATGCGGGTGCGCGGCCACGAGAACATCTGGGCGGGCGGTGACTGCGTGGAGGTCCTCGACCTGGTGTCGGGGCAGGAGCGGCACATCGCGCTCGGCACCCACGCCAACAAGCACGGCCAGGTCATCGGCACGGGCGTCGGCGGCGGCTACGCCACCTTCCCCGGGGTGGTCGGCACGGCCGTCAGCAAGGTCTGCGACCTGGAGATCGCCCGCACCGGGCTGCGCGAGAAGGACGCGCGCCGGGTGGGCCTGCAGTTCGTGTCGGTCACGATCGAGTCGACCAGCCGGGCCGGCTACTACCCGGGCGCCTCCCCCATGACGGTGAAGATGCTCGCCGAGCGCCGCACGGGGCGGCTGCTCGGCGTGCAGATCGTCGGGAGAGAGGGGGCGGGCAAGCGGGTCGACATCGCCGCGGTGGCCCTGACGGCGGGGATGACGGTGGAGCGGATGACGGCCCTGGACCTGGGGTACGCGCCGCCGTTCAGCCCGGTGTGGGACCCGGTGCTGGTGGCGGCCAGAAAGGCCGTCGCGAAGGTGCGGGGCTCCTGAGGGCTAGGCCGTTCCGTTGATCCGCTCGATGGCCTGGCGGGCCTGGTCGGCGGGCGGCCGGGGCGGCAGCGCCGAGACGGAGGCGCTGGTGCTGGCGGGCATCGCGGTGGGCTGCTCACCGGCCGGCTTCGCGTGCGCCGCGGACCGGGTGGACCGGAGCCGGTTGCTCACCGCCTCGTCGAGCGTCACCGGCCGCTGCATCTGGGACGCCAGCCGCCCGGCCTCCTGACCGAGCCTGGCCACGTCCTCCCACGGCAGTCGCACCACCAGGGAGAGTTCGGCCTCACCGTCGGGAAGAGCGTGCATCGCAGGCGTAGTACGGTCGTTCATCGCTGTTCCTCACGTAGTCCCCGCGGCCCGCCTTCCCCGTGCCGCGGGCGGTTGAGGAGACATACGCACGCGTGCGTGCGGGTGTTCACCGGGACCTCACCGATTCGCCGGGCCCATCGCGGGCAGTAGTTCCTTGTGGTCATCCCCGTCCATGACGTGAACCCCGTGCGCCGCACCCCCGTGGTGACATACGCGCTCATCGCCGCGAACGTCCTCGTGTTCCTGTACACGCCCGGCCTGGCCGGCTCCGTGGCGGGCGACAGCAGCGTGTCGCAGCTGTGCCACCTCCAGGCGTTCCTGGACCACTGGGCGGCGATCCCGCAGGAGTTGATCCACCATCAGATGCCGCGACTCGTCCCCACGGGCGAGGTCGGCACCAGCGCGCAGGGCGCGGCGGGCTGTGTGGTGGCCCCGCCGGACTACGACAAGTCCCCCGCCCTGTCGGTCCTGACGGCGATGTTCCTGCACGGCGGCTGGCTGCACCTGCTGGGCAACATGCTGTTCCTGCTGATCTTCGGCAACAACGTCGAGGACCGCATGGGGCATGTGCGCTTCGCGCTGTTCTACGTCGTCTGCGGCTACGCGGCGTCGTACGGCTTCGCGCTGCTCAACGCCGACTCGAGCGATCCGCTGATCGGCGCCTCGGGGGCCATCGCCGGTGTCCTGGGCGCCTACTTGGTGCTGTATCCGAAGGCCAGGGTGTGGGTCCTGGTGCCCTTCCTGGTCTTCCTGCCACTGAGACTGCCGGCCTGGCTGGTGCTGGGCTTCTGGTTCGTGCTCCAGGCGTTCTACTCGTCCGGCGAAGGCGTCTCCGCCGCGGGCACGGTCGCGTACGCGGCGCACGTGGTCGGCTTCCTCGTCGGGATGCTGCTCGCCTGGCCGCTGAAGCCGGGCACTCCCCCGCCGCCGGAACCGCGCGGTCTGCTGTTCGGCAGGAAGGCGCGGCCCCGGCACACGTGGTGAGGCGGCCTATCGGGCCGTCTGCGTGTGGACGTACTCGACGAGGCGCGTCAGCGCGTCCGGGTCGGTGGACGGCATCACGCCGTGGCCGAGGTTGAAGACATGGCCTTCCAGGCCCTCGGCGGAGTCCAGGACCTCGCGGGTCTTGGCCTCGACGGCCTCCGTGGAGGCGAACAGGACCGTCGGGTCGAGGTTGCCCTGGAGCGCCTTGCCGGGGCCGACGCGGCGGGCGGCCTCGTCGAGCGGGACGCGCCAGTCGACGCCGACGACGTCCGCCCCGGCCTCGCCCATGAGCTGGAGCAGCTCACCGGTGCCGACGCCGAAGTGGATGCGCGGGACGCCGTATCCCTCGACCGCCTTGAAGACCTTCGCCGAGGCGGGCAGTACCGAGCGGCGGTAGTCGGCGGGGGCGAGGGCGCCGGCCCAGGAGTCGAAGAGCTGGACCGCGGAGGCGCCGGCCTCGATCTGGACCTTCAGGAAGGCGGCGGTGATCTCGGCGAGGCGGTCGAGGAGGTCGGCCCACAGCTCGGGGTCGCCGTACATCATCGACTTGGCGTTCTCGTACGTGCGGGACGGGCCGCCCTCGACGAGGTAACTCGCGAGGGTGAAAGGCGCGCCCGCGAAACCGATGAGGGGGGTCGGGCCGAGCTCCCGGGTCAGCAGGCCGATGGCCTCGGTGACGTAGGAGACGTCCTCGGGGGTGAGGTCGCGCAGCTGGGCCAGGTCGGCGCGGGTGCGGATCGGGCGCTCGACGACCGGGCCGACGCCGGGCTTGATGTCGAGGTCGACGCCGATGGCCTTGAGCGGGACGACGATGTCGCTGTAGTAGATCGCCGCGTCCACGTTGTGCCGGCGCACCGGCTGAAGCGTGATCTCGGCGACCAGGTCGGGCCGCGCGCAGGACTCGAGCATCGGGATGCCCTCGCGCACCTTGCGGTACTCGGGCAGCGAGCGCCCGGCCTGGCGCATGAACCACACGGGGGTGTGCGGCACGGGTTCGCGCCGGCAGGCCTTGAGGAAGGCGGATTCGTACGTGGCTGACGGCGGCGTCTGGTGTGCACTCACGTCGGAAAGTCTCGCACGGTGCGATGCGTGCCCGATGCGCGGTGTCTGTGTGGGCATGGAGCCGAGTCAGGGTGTCTAGGCCCGCACCAGGCCCCCGTTCCCCTTAACCTTCCGGCATGGCTGCGGCACAGGGACGACTGTCGGACGACACGGGCGGAATGGACGACGCGAAGGGGAGTGACCGGGATGGGAGCGGTGCGGCTCCGCCGGCCTTCCAGGCCGCGGTTCAAGCCCTGCGCGGCAGTCGGCTGCGGCCGCAGATCGAGATCGAGCCGACCCGGGCTCCCCAGCGGCTCGCTCCGTACGCCTACGCGTTGGAGGCGACCGTCGTCGACGGCGACCAGGACCTCGCCGACGGGCGGCTCGTGCTGCTGCACGACCCGGACGGCCACGACGCCTGGCGGGGCACCTTCCGGCTGGTGACGCTGGTGCGCGCCGAGCTGGAGCCGGAGATGGCCGCCGACCCGCTGCTGCCCGAGGTCTGCTGGTCGTGGCTGACCGGCGCGCTCTCGGCGCGCGGGCTGTCGTACGGCGAACCGAGCGGCACCGTCACGCGCGCGAGCTCGCACTACTTCGGCGGTCTGTCCGAGCGCCCCGCGGCCTCGCAGATCGAGATCCGGGCCTCGTGGACGCCCCGTGAGGGCCTGGGCGGGGTGCCGGACACGGCGGGGCACCTGGCCTCCTGGTGCGACCTGCTGTCCCAGGTCGCGGGCCTCCCCCCGGCCGGGCCGGGTGACGCTTCGGTGGTGACGTTGCCGCAGCGGCGGGACCCGCAGGCCCGCTGACCCCCTGCCTGACCAGCCGTACCGTCCACCCACATGGAGCATCAATTTGTCGATACGGCCACTTTCAGTCAGGAGTGAGCCATCGAACGAACCGATATGTTCACCGAACGATCGACCGTACGTCCGAATTGCACTAATTGTTACTCACTAGATCGTGATCATTCTCTAAAGGACGCCGGGTTCGGTGCCGAAGACGTCTGTGACCTTCCAAGCCGTCCCGCACCCCAGGAGGCCCGGTGTCCGTTCTCCTCGAGCAGCCCGCAAGCCTGGTCGCCTATCGCCCGAACAAGCCCACCGCCATGGTGGTCGTGGCCGACCCGCGCGTCCGCTCCACCGTCACCCGTCACCTCTGGGCGCTCGGTGTGCGCGATGTCATCGAGGCCTCGTCCGTTGCGGAGGCCCGTCCCCGTATCGGCAGTCCCAGAGACATCTGCGTCGCCGACGTCCATCTCCCCGACGGCTCCGGCCTGACCCTGCTGTCGGAAACCCGCGCCGCGGGCTGGCCCAACGGGCTCGCCCTCTCCGCGGCCGACGACATCGGCGCCGTACGCAACGCCCTCGCGGGCGGAGTCAAGGGCTATGTCGTCACCGGCACCCGGACCAACCTCGGGCTCCCCACCCGACCGGGAGCCGCCCCCATCGGCGCCGCCGCCGCCCGTATGCACCGCCGCCCCCCGGGTGCCCCGAGCCACCCGGGCGGCTACCGCGAGCTCTCCGGCCGTGAGGTCGAGGTGCTGCGGCTGGTGGCCGAAGGGCAGTCCAACAAGGCGATCGGCGTCTCGATGGGCCTGTCCGCACTGACCGTCAAGAGCCACCTCGCCCGGATCGCCCGCAAGCTCGGCACGGGAGACCGCGCCGGCATGGTGGCGGTGGCTCTCCGTACCGGCATCATCCACTGAGGCTCCGTCCGAGCCTCACTGTTCACGGACGTGAACCAGAGCTTTCACCGGGCTGACTGGTTTACGACCCCCAGGCGCCTGCCGACGGAACGTTCCGTCGGCAGGCGCTGTCCATACACAGATACCCTTGACATGTGACCGACGCCCAAGAGACCGCAGCAGACGTTTCACTGCGAACCACCGGAGGCGCCCCTCCGGACGATGGCGGATCTTCTGTCGCGGAGGCTCCGATCCCTCTGCTGGAGCCGCGCGAGGGCATTCCGCCCGTGATCGCCGACGAGGACGCGCTCGCCGAGGTGATCGCCGCGTTCGCCGCGGGCTCCGGCCCCGTCGCCGTCGACGCCGAGCGGGCGTCCGGCTACCGCTACGGACAGCGCGCGTATCTCGTGCAGCTGCGCCGCGCGGGCGCGGGGACCGCGCTGATCGACCCCGTGGCCTGTCCCGATCTCTCGGGTCTCGGCGAGGCGCTCTCCGGTGCCGAGTGGGTGCTGCACGCCGCCACACAGGATCTTCCGTGTCTGCGCGAGATAGGCATGATCCCCTCGCGTCTCTTCGACACCGAGCTGGCCGGGCGGATCGCCGGGTTCCCCCGGGTGGGGCTCGGCGCCATGGTGGAGGGAGTGCTCGGCTTCGTCCTGGAGAAGGGGCACTCCGCCGTCGACTGGTCGACCCGTCCGCTGCCCGAGCCGTGGCTGCGCTACGCCGCCCTCGACGTGGAGCTTCTCGTCGACCTGCGGGACGCGCTGGAGAAGGAGCTCGACCGCCAGGGGAAGCTGGAGTGGGCGCTTCAGGAGTTCGACGCGATCGCCTCCGCGCCGCCCGCCGAGCCGCGCAAGGATCCCTGGCGCCGGACCTCCGGGATGCACAAGGTACGGCGGCGGCGGCAGCTGGCCGTGGTGCGCGAGCTGTGGGAGGCGCGGGACCGGATCGCCCAGCGGCGGGACGTGTCGCCGGGCAAGGTGCTGTCCGACGCGGCGATCGTCGAGGCCGCGCTGGCCCTGCCGGTCAACGTGCACGCGCTGGCCGCGCTGAACGGGTTCGGGCACCGGACGGGACGGCGGCAGCTGGAGCAGTGGCAGGCGGCCGTCGACCGGGCCAGGGCCCTGCCAGAGGCGCAGCTGCCGCAGCCCGGGCAGTCGGTGACGGGACCTCCGCCGCCGCGCGCCTGGGCCGACAAGGATCCTGCGGCTGCGGCTCGGTTGTCCGCGGCGCGGGCGGCGGTGTCCGCGTTGGCCGAGACCCTGAACATGCCTCAGGAGAACCTGATCACCCCGGACACCGTGCGGCGGGTCTGCTGGGAGCCGCCGGGTGTGGTGAGTGCGGAGTCGGTCGGGGCGGCGTTGGCCGGTTACGGGGCTCGGGCCTGGCAGGTTGAACAGGTGACTCCTGTGTTGGTGGCCGCGCTGTCCGCCTAGCCTCGGCCCCGGCAGGTCATCTGGTCGCTCCTCGCATGAAGCCGTTGTAGATGAAGCGCTGCAACGACAGGAAGACGATGAGCGTGGGCAGGATCACCAGGACCGCTCCCGCCGAAATGACCTCCCAGTGGGCCGCGTACGGGCCCTTGAAGCGGAACAGCGACGTCGAGATCACGCCAAGATCTTCCGAGGGCATGTAGAGGAACGGGATGGAGAAGTCGTTGTAGAGCGTGATGCCCTTCACGATCAGATGTAGATCGAGACGATGTCTGTGCCCATGTAGAGCACGATCGGCGCCCACAGCGAGTCGGACATGCCGAAGCTGTTGACGATCTGGAACTCGCAGCTGTGCCGGCTCACCCACCCGACGCTCTCCGCGATGAGCCACGACGTGCATGGATTCGGCGCGGAGGCGGCTCGTACGCTGTTCGGGGTGATCACCGGGGAGGGACCGGGATCGCATCCCGTGCCCAATCCGGTGCTGACACCGAGGGGTTCCACGGCGCCTCCCGCGATGTGACCTTCGCCGCTCCCGCCGCCAGGGGTGGGCAGTCACGTTACTCATAAGTAGCATGGGTCCTGAGCGCGCGCTCAGCGCATCGCAGCAGTGCAGATCCCGCATCTGGAGGAGAGCCATCGTGCCTCGTACCGTCAGGGACGTCGTCTTCGTCGACGGCGTCCGCACCCCGTTCGGCAAGGCGGGCCCGAAGGGCATCTACCACGAGACCCGCGCCGACGACCTCGTCGTGAAGGCGATCCGGGAGCTGCTGCGCCGCAACCCGGGTCTCGACCCGAAGAAGATCGACGAGGTCGCCATCGCCGCGACCACGCAGATCGGTGACCAGGGCCTCACCATCGGCCGCACGGCGGGGATCCTCGCCGGTCTGCCGCAGTCCGTGCCCGGTTACTCCATCGACCGCATGTGCGCCGGCGCGCTGACCGCCGTCACCACGGTGGCCGGCTCCGTGGCCTTCGGGGCGTACGACATCGCCATCGCCGGTGGTGTCGAGCACATGGGCCGCCACCCCATGGGCGAGGGCGTGGACCCGAACCCCCGGTTCGTGAGCGAGAAGCTGGTCGACGAGTCCGCCCTGTTCATGGGCATGACCGCCGAGAACCTGCACGACCGGTACCCGACGATCACCAAGCAGCGCGCCGACGAGTACGCCGTGCGCTCCCAGGAGAAGGCCGCCAAGGCCTACGCCAACGGCAAGATCCAGGCCGACCTGGTGCCGATCTCGGTACGCCGCACCAACCCGGAGGCCGGTGAGACCGGCTGGGGCCTCGTGACCGCCGACGAGCCGATGCGTCCGGGCACCACCCTGGAGAACCTGTCCGGGCTGAAGACGCCGTTCCGTGTGCACGGCCGGGTCACCGCCGGTAACGCGGCCGGTCTGAACGACGGCGCCACCGCCTCCCTCATCGCCTCCGAGGACTTCGCCCGCGAGCACGACCTGCCGGTGAAGATGCGCCTGGTCTCGTACTCCTTCGCGGGTGTCGAGCCCGAGGTCATGGGCTACGGCCCGATCCCGGCCACGGAGAAGGCCCTCGCGCAGGCGGGTCTGTCCATCTCCGACATCGGCCTGTTCGAGATCAACGAGGCCTTCGCGGTCCAGGTCCTCGCCTTCCTGGAGCACTACGGCATCGCGGACGACGACGCCCGCGTCAACCAGTACGGCGGCGCCATCGCGTACGGCCACCCGCTGGCCTCCTCCGGCGTCCGGCTGATGACGCAGCTGGCCCGCCAGTTCGAGGAGCAGCCGGAGGTCCGCTACGGCCTCACCACCATGTGCGTCGGCTTCGGCATGGGCGCGACGGTCATCTGGGAGAACCCGAACCACAAGGACGCCGGAGGCAGCAAGTGAGCACCACGGAGCTTTTGAAGGGTGCGGCCGAGCTGTTCCCGGACGAGGTCGTCACCCAGGCGCACGTACGTCACCTGGATCTGCCGTTCAACGCGGGCCGCTTCGCCCTGATCACGCTGGACAACGGCTTCGACCACACCAAGCCGACCACCTTCGGCCCGGCCTCGCTGGCGAACCTGAACACCGCCATCGACCAGGTGGAGAAGGAGGCGTCGGCCGGCGAGATCGTCGGTGTCGGCATCACCGGCAAGCCGTTCATCTTCGCCGTCGGCGCCGACCTCAAGGGCGTCGAGCTCCTCAAGGAGCACAAGGACGCGCTCGCCATCGGCAAGGGCGGCCACGAGGTCTTCAAGCGCCTCGCGGGCATCGCGGTGCCGACCTTCGCGTACTACAACGGTGCCGCGATGGGCGGTGGCGTCGAGGTCGGTCTGCACTGCCAGTACCGCACGGTGTCCGCGGCCCTGCCCGCCTTCTCGCTCCCCGAGGTCTTCCTCGGCCTGGTGCCCGGTTGGGGCGGCTGCACCCTGCTGCCGAACCTGATCGGCGCCGAGAAGGCGGTCTCGGTGATCATCGAGAACTCGCTCAACCAGAACAAGCAGCTGGGGGGCGCCCAGGTCTACGAACTGGGCATCGCCGACGCGCTGTTCGAGGGCGCGGACTTCCTGGAGCAGTCCCTGCTGTGGACGGCGTCCGTCCTCAAGGGCGAGATCGTCGTCGAGCGTGCGGCGATCGACCGCGGTGAGGCCTGGGACCAGGCCGTCGCCAAGGGCCGTTTCATCGCGGACTCCAAGGTGCACGGGGCCGCTCCGGCCGCGTACCGCGCCCTGGACATCATCGAGGCCGCGAGGAACGGCGACCTCCAGCAGGGCTACGACGCCGAGGACCAGGCCCTCGCCGACCTGATCATGGGTGGCGAACTGCGCTCCGGCATCTACGCGTTCAACCTGGTGCAGAAGCGCGGCAAGCGACCCGCCGGCGCCCCGGACAAGAACCTGGCCCGCCCGGTCACCAAGGTCGGTGTCGTCGGCGCCGGTCTGATGGCCTCCCAGCTCGCGCTGCTCTTCCTGCGCCGCCTGGAGGTGCCGGTCGTGCTGACCGACATCGACCAGGAGCGCGTCGACAAGGGTGTGGGCTACGTCCACGCCGAGATCGAGAAGCTGCTCGGCAAGGGCCGTATCAACCAGGACAAGGCCAACCGCCTCAAGGCCCTGGTCACCGGTGTGCTGGACAAGGCCGAGGGCTTCTCCGACGCGGACTTCATCATCGAGGCCGTGTTCGAGGAGATCGGCGTCAAGCAGCAGGTGTTCGCGGAGGTCGAGGCGGTCGCCCCGGCGCACGCGATCCTCGCCACCAACACCTCCTCGCTGTCGGTCACCGAGATGGCGTCGAAGCTGAAGAACCCCGAGCGGGTCGTCGGCTTCCACTTCTTCAACCCGGTCGCGATCCTCCCGCTGCTTGAGATCGTCCGCGGTGAGCAGACCGACGACGCCTCGCTGGCCACCGCCTTCGCCGTCGCCAAGAAGCTGAAGAAGACCGCGGTGCTGGTCAAGGACGCCCCGGCGTTCGTCGTGAACCGCATCCTCACCCGCTTCATGGGCGAGATCCAGAACGTCATCGACGAGGGCACCCCGGTCGCCGTGGCGGAGAAGGCGGTGGAGCCCCTGGGCCTGCCGATGTCCCCGCTGGTCCTCCTGGAGCTGGTCGGTCCCGCGATCGGTCTGCACGTCTCGGAGACCCTCAACCGGGCCTTCCCTGACCGCTTCACGGTCTCCCCGAACCTCGCGGCCGTCGTCAAGGCGGGCAAGCGCGGCTTCTACGTCTACGACAGCGGCAAGCCCGAGCTCGACCCCGAGGTCGCCGCCCTCCTCAAGCAGGGCGATGTCGTCCTGTCCGAGGAGCAGGTCCGTGACCGCGTCCTGGACGCCGTCGCCCAGGAGATCGGGCTCATGCTCGGCGAGGGTGTCGTCGCCGAGGCGCAGGACATCGACCTCTGCCTGATCACGGGCGCCGGCTGGCCCTTCCACCTGGGCGGCATCACGCCGTACCTGGACCGCGAGGGTGTCTCCGAGCGCGTGAACGGCAAGAAGTTCCTGGCTCCGGGTGTGGCGTCGGTTCCGGCGTAACTCCCCGCACGTGCAGAGGGCCTCCGCTTCGGCGGGGGCCCTCTGCCGTTCACCGTGGACCGCATGGGGCGGGTGGGCGCTCAGACCTCCTGCCAGGCGGCCAGGGCCAGTCCCGGCTCGTCCTTCTGCCGGGCGATCCTGAGCTCCCCGTCGGGGGTCACCGTCGCCGCGACGACCCGGCCGTCGGCGTCCTCGGCGAGGGCGACGGCCGTGCCCGCCGGCAACTGCGGTCCGGACTCCGTCCACCACAGGCCCGCCGACTCCCGCTCTGCCGGACAGGCGGCGAAGGCGACCCGGCCGGAGGCCGAACGCTGGGCGAGCACCGTGCAGTCGTGGCCCTCCAGGGTGCAGCGCAGCAGGGCCGCCGGGCCGGGCCCGGCCGCCGCAAGCAGAGGGGCGGGCTCGGTGTCCGGACGCCAGGCGTAGAGCATGCCCTCGGGGTCCGAGAAGAACAGGGTGGTGTGTTCCTTGGATGTGGGCAGGGCGCTGAGCGTGCCCGGCTCGACGCGCACCGCAAGCGGGTCGGCCGGCACCGGAGGGGCGCCCGCGTCCGTCTGGAGCCAGCGCAGGATGCCGTCAGGGTCGGTGCCGAACAGCTCGACGCGGCCCGACTCCCCTGTCACGGCGGACAGTTGCTCGTGTACGCCGGTCCCACCGAGGTCGGCCCAGGCGTTCCAGCCGCCGCGCTCCTTCTGGATGAGGGCGCGCACACTGTCCCCGCGGTTGCGGACGAAGACATGGGCCCGGCCCTCCGCGTCGACGGCCACGGCGGGGACGCCCGTACGCGCACCGGCCTTGTCGGGGTGGCCGAGCGGGCTCCAGTCGAGGGCGGCGAGGTGGACCCGGAAATGCGTGGAGTGCACCAGGCCGGACTCCTGGGCCTTGGTGGGCCGCCAGGAGACGAGGTGTGCGTAGCCGTCGGCGCCGTGTCCCACGGCGAGCCCGGGGTGCAGGCGCTGGTCGCCGCCGACCTTGCGCCAGGGCAGCCAGGTGTCGCCGCCCGGTCGGCGCTCCGCCCTGCACCACACCGCTTCGTCGCGGATGGCGTAGACGCCGAGCCGGCCGTCACGGGCGCGGATGAGCCAGTCGCCGTTCACTGTACGGACCATTGACACGGCTCCACTCTAATCGGGCGGTCGGTGCCGTCCTCGGGTGGGCCGGTCGTGGGACGCTGGGGGCATGAGTGACGTGCTGTTGGTCGTCGTGGATGCCGCGAACGTCGTCGGCTCGGTGCCGGACGGGTGGTGGCGGGACCGTCGGGGGGCGGCGGAGCGGTTGCGGGACCGGCTGGCGGTGGACGGGGTGCCGGGGCGGCCCGGGCCGGCGGAGATCGTGCTGGTGGCGGAGGGGGCGGCTCGGGGGGTGGAGTCCGTGCCGGGGGTCCGGGTGGAGTCCGCGGCGGGGAGCGGGGACGACCGGATCGTGGAGCTGGTGGCGGAGGCGGGTGAGCGGCCGGTGCTGGTGGTGACGGCGGATCGTGAACTTCGGCGGCGGGTCGAGGAGTTGGGGGCGGAGGTGGCGGGACCGCGCACGGTTCGACCGTGACGCGCGGTGCGCCTCTGAAGGCGGGTCCGGTGCAAGTACCTCAGGGGCGCGGGGAACTGCGCGACCAGCCCCCACCGGCCAGCGCCCGACAACGCACCCGCTACCGCCGTCTCACATACAGCACCGCCCCGTCCACCGTCCCCGCCTCCTCGTACCTCGCCGCCAACAACCGCCGTAGGCCCCGCACCCGTTCCGGTGCGTACGGCTTGCCGCTGGAGTCGTCCACCACCAGGACCGCCGATTCCGTCTCCCGCCGGAACACCGTCCACGCGCCCCGCACCGCGTATCTCTCCCCCACTCGCCCGCCGTCCCTGCCCCCGCTGTAGTTCGTGAGCAGACCCGCCGTCAGATAGCGGGTGGCCGGGGCGCGGTCGGCCAGCCAGTACGTCTCCGGGTGCATCCCCCAGATCAGGACCGGCTCGCCCGGCGCCGTGCGGGACGACACCGCCTGCGCGACTCGGCGGGCGTGGTCGAGGTCCGGGCGAGGGGCCAGCGCACCCCACGTCAGGAACAGCACGCACGCGCAGGCCGACGTGAGCACCGCCGTGACCGTGCGGTCGGACGGCAGCGCGCGGAGCGCCGCCGTGGCCAGGAGCGCGACCGGCGGGAGGAGTTGGAGGTAGTAGTGGCCGAAGAAGTGCAGGCCGAGCAGCACCGCTCCCGCCGAGGCGAGCAGCCACAGCCACAGATCGGCCGTCGGCGCGCGCCGGGCCCGCACGACCGGTGCGACGAGGCCCGCGCAGGCCACCGACACGATCGCGGTGTTGACCAATCCTCTTGCCAGTACGTGGAGTTCGGAGCCGGTCAGGGTCGCGTACGCGCCCGAGCCCGTCACCGTCCAGAACAGGAAGCCGACCGGGTTCGTGGCCAGCGCCGCGCCCAGCACCGGCAGCACCGCCCCCGCGGCCAGCCGCCCGAGGCCACCACGCCCCGCGCCCGAGGTGACGTACAGCCACACCACCGGCAGCAGCACCGCCCCGCCCGTCTGCTTGGTGAGGAAGGCGCACGCGACCGCCGTTCCCGCCGCGCCCCAGCGCCGCCGGTCCGCGCACCACATGGCCGCTGCCGTGCAGGGCAGCAGGAACCCCTCGAAGGTCGCGGCCTGCGCGTCCTCGGGGTTCAGTCCGACGGAGATCAGCAGGTACAGCACACCCGCGGTACGGCCGGACGCGTCGCCCCAGCGGCGGCGGGCCAGGGAGGCCAGCAGGGCTGCGGTGAGGAGGTGGGCCAGGACCGCCAGAACCCGCACGCCGGCCAGCGTGCCGGAGCCGGTCACCGCGAACGTGGCCTCGTAGAGCCACGGCACGAAGGGCGGCTTGCGGTCGACGACCGTCTCGTAGAGCTGCCCGCCGTGCGCCAGCAGCCGTGCCTGGACGGCGAGATAGCCCTCGTCCGGGTTCCAGAGGGGGCGCGTGAAGGACGGGATCCTCGTCGCGCAGGCCAGGGCCGCGAGCGGGGGCAGCAGTCGGCTCCAGTACGCCGTACGGGAACCGGGTACGGAGGGTGACGGGAGCAGGAGCTCTGCGGGCATGCGCGGAACGCTATCCGGCCCCGTATCTCCTGGGTGAGCAGGACATACGGGGCCGGAGAGGGAGAACGTATGTGTTACTCCCTGTTGTCTGCCGTGGCCGCCATGCGCTGTCCGAGACGGCTGTGGGTACGGCCGTAGAGGAAGTACACGGCGAAGCCGATGACCATCCAGATCGCGAACCGCAGCCAGGTCTCGGCCGGCAGGTTGAGCATCAGCCAGAGGGAGGCCGCCACCGACAGGATCGGGATGACCGGCACCCACGGGGTGCGGAAGGCGCGGGGCAGGTCGGGGCGGGACTTGCGGAGGATGATCACGCCGATGGCGACCACCACGAAGGCGAACAGGGTGCCGATGTTGACCAGTTCGGCGAGTTCGCTCAGGGGCGTGAAGCCGGCGACGATCGCGATGATCACGCCGAGCAGGATGGTCGGCCGGTGCGGGGTCCGGAACTTCGGGTGGACGTGGGAGAAGAACGTGGGCAGCAGTCCGTCGCGGCTCATCGCGAAGAAGACCCGGGTCTGGCCCAGCAGCAGGATCATGCACACCGTCGTGAGGCCGACCGCGGCGCCGAAGCTGATGAAGCCCGCGAACCAGGGGTGGCCGGTGGCCTTGAACGCGTCCGCGAGCGGGGCGGTGATGGACAGGTCCGTGTACTTCTGCATGCCCGTCACGACGATCGACACGGCCACGTAGAGGGTCGTGCAGATGATCAGGGAGCCGAGGATGCCGCGGGGCATGTCGCGCTGCGGGTTCCTGGTCTCCTCGGCGGCGGTGGCGACGACGTCGAAGCCGATGAAGGCGAAGAAGACGACGGAGGCGGCGGTGAAGATGCCCATCACACCGAAGTTGGAGGGAGCCCAGCCGAACATCAGCTGGATCAGCGGCGACTGGAGACTGTCACCGGCCGGCACCTCCTGGGCCTTCGGGATGAACGGGTCGTAGTGGTCGCCCTTGATGAAGAAGGCGCCCGCGATGATCACGGTCAGTACGACCGTCACCTTGATGGCGACGACGACCGAGGTCACGCGCGCGGAGAGCTTGGTGCCGAGCACGAGGATGGCCGTGAGCACCAGGACGAGGGCGGCGGCGAGGATGTCGAAGCCGAAGCCGTGGGCCCCGTCGCGGCTGCCGAGCGCGGCCGGCAGATGCCAGCCCGCGTTGTCCAGCAGCGAGGCGATGTAGCCGGACCAGCCGACGGACACCACCGCCGTGCCCAGCGCGAACTCCAGGACCAGGTCCCAGCCGATGATCCAGGCGGGCAGTTCACCGAGGGAGGCGTAACTGAAGGTGTACGCCGATCCGGCCACCGGGACGGTGGAGGCGAACTCGGCGTAGCAGAGCGCGGCGAGCGCGCAGACGACGCCGGCCACGACGAAGGCCAGGGCGACCGCAGGGCCGGCGTTGTTCTTGGCGACGGTGCCGGTCAGGACGAAGATGCCGGTGCCGATGATGACGCCGACGCCGAAGACGGTCAGATCCAGCGCGGACAAGGACTTCTTGAGCGCGTGCTCTGGCTCCTCGGTATCGAGGATGGACTGCTCGACCTTCTTCGTCCGGAAGAGGGTGCTGCTCACGGGGACCTCCCACGCTGTGTCGTCCTCGACATGATCGAGAGGGGGCGTAGGTCGTATGCCCCGGCGCGGCCGGATTCACGCGAACGGGCCGGTCACACCACTGTCAAGAGTGGTCCGACCGGCCCGTACGGCCGAGTTCCGAAGGCGCTAGTCGCGGGCGGGCTGCGCCTCGGCCGGGGCGCTGTCGTAGCGGCCGTCCAGCTTCGAGACGAGGCCCGTGACCTGGCGGGCGATGTCGGGCGCGGTCAGCCCGATCTCCGCCATGATCTCTGCGCGGGAGGCATGGTCGAGGAAGCGCGGCGGGATGCCGAAGTCGCGCAGCGGGACGTCGACGCCGGCGTCGCGCAGGGCCTGGGCGATCGCCGAGCCGACACCACCGACGCGGCTGTTGTCCTCGACGGTGACGACCACGCGGTGCCGCTCCGCGAGCGGGGCCATGGCCTCGTCGACGGGCTTGACCCAGCGCGGGTCGACGACGGTGGTGGAGATGCCCTGCTTGTTCAGCAGACCGGCGATCTCCAGGCACATGGGGGCGAGGGCGCCGACGGAGACGAGGAGCACGTCGGGCGTGTCCGTGCCCGGCTCACGCAGGACGTCCATGCCGCCGACGGTACCCACGGCGGGTACGGCGGGGCCGACGACGCCCTTGGAGTAGCGCAACACGGTCGGCGCGTCGTCGACCTGGACGGCCTCGCGCAGCTGGGCGCGGAGCTGCTCTGCGTCGCGCGGGGCGGCGAGCCGCAGCGTCGGTACGACCTGGAGCATCGACATGTCCCACATGCCGTTGTGCGAGGCGCCGTCGTCGCCGGTGACGCCGGCCCGGTCGAGCACGAAGGTCACACCGCACTTGTGCAGGGCGACGTCCATGAGGACCTGGTCGAAGGCGCGGTTGAGGAAGGTGGCGTAGACGGCGAAGACGGGGTGCAGGCCGCCGGTCGCGAGGCCCGCCGCCGACACGGCCGCGTGCTGTTCGGCGATGCCGACGTCGTAGATCCGGTCCGGGAAGGTGTCCGCGAACTTCTTCAGTCCGACCGGCTGGAGCATGGCCGCCGTGATGGCGACGATGTCCTTCCGCTCGCGGCCCAGCCTGACCATCTCGTCGCCGAAGACGGAGGTCCAGCTGGCGGCGGAGGCCTTGATGGGCAGGCCCGTGTCGGGGTGGATGGGGCCGATGCCGTGGAAGCGGTCGGCCTCGTCCTGCTCGGCGGGCTCGTAGCCGCGGCCCTTCTCGGTGAGGCAGTGCACGATGACCGGGCCGCCGAACCGCTTGGCGCGGGCCAGCGCCGACTCCAGCGCCTCGATGTCGTGGCCGTCGATGGGGCCGACGTACTTCAGTCCGAGGTCCTCGAACATGCCCTGGGGCGCGATGAAGTCCTTGAGGCCCTTCTTGGCGCCGTGCAGGGTCTCGTAGAGGGGCCGGCCGACGACCGGAGTGCGCTCCAGGAGGTCCTTGCCGCGGGCCAGGAAGCGCTCGTAGCCGTCGGTGGTGCGCAGGGTCGCCAGGTGGTTCGCGAGGCCGCCGATGGTCGGCGCGTAGGAGCGCTCGTTGTCGTTGACGACGATGACCAGGGGCCGGTCCTTGGCGTCGGCGATGTTGTTCAGCGCCTCCCAGGCCATACCGCCGGTCAGGGCACCGTCACCGATGACGGCGACGACGTGGTCGTCGCGTTCGAGCACCTGGTTGGCCTTCGCGAGCCCGTCGGCCCAGCCGAGGACGGTCGAGGCGTGGCTGTTCTCGATGACGTCGTGCTCGGACTCGGCGCGCGAGGGGTAGCCGGACAGCCCGCCCTTGGAGCGCAGCTTCGAGAAGTCCTGCCGGCCGGTGAGCAGCTTGTGCACGTACGCCTGGTGGCCGGTGTCGAAGAGCACCCGGTCCTTGGGCGAGTCGAAGACCCGGTGCAGCGCGATGGTCAGCTCGACCACACCGAGGTTGGGGCCGAGGTGGCCGCCGGTCTTGGAGACCGCGCCGACGAGGAAGCTCCTGATCTCCTCCGCCAGCTGGTCCAGCTCCTCGAGGCTGAGCCGGTCCAGATCGCGCGGTCCCCTGATACGGGTCAGCAGCGGCACCCGTGCCTCCTTGCGTTAGAGCTGATCGAGCTTTGCCGGGCGGGTCGAGTCTAATGTTCCACGAGAACAATCCTGCCCGGCACCTCGTGGGTGCCGGGCAGGACCATCGATCTGGAGGGGCGCTCCCCTGCGGTGTTATCCGCGGCCGGAGGCCTTCTGAGACCTTCGCGACACCGAGTCGATGACGACGGCGCCCAGCAGAACACCACCGGTGATCATGTACTGGATCGAGGCGTTCATGTTCAGCAGGTCCAGACCGGTCGTGATGGACTGGATGACCAGCATGCCCAGGAGGGCCGACCACACCGAACCGCGGCCGCCGAACAGGCTCGTACCACCGATGACGGCCGCCGCGATGGCGAGCATCAGGGTGTTGCCGCCACCGGCGCTGAGGGTCGCGCTCGCGGTCTGACCGGCGAAGAACATACCGCCGATCGCGGCGAACCCACCGGAGATGGCGAACACGGTGATCCGGACCATCGGCACGTTGATACCGGCACGGCGCGCGGCCTCGATGCCGCCGCCCACCGCGAAGACCTGACGGCCGTACGTGGTGCGGCGGAGCACGAAGTCGACGACCACCAGCGCCGCCAGGAAGATCACCAGCGAGTTGGAGACGCCGGCCGCGTTGTTGAGGACGGCGGCGGCCAGGAAGGAGGCGACGGCGAGCGCGCCGACGCGGACCAGGATCTCGCCGGTCGGCCGGAAGGGCACGCCGGCGGCCTTGCGGCGCCGCTGCTCGTTGAGGTTGCCGACGAGGGTCAGCACGACGGCGAGGCCGGCCAGCAGGTAAGCGCCGACGATCGCCTGGTTCATGAAGAACGAGCTCTGGCCGAACAGGTGGATCGGACCCGAGTCGGACGGGATGTTGATGGTGCCGCTGGAGCCCAGCAGCCACAGCATCAGGCCGTTCCAGCCGAGCAGACCTGCCAGCGTGACGACGAACGCCGGTACGCCGACCTTGGCGAAGAACCAGCCGTGCAGCGAGCCGATGGCGATACCGGTGATGATCGCGAGGACCAGCGCCAGCCAGACGTTCATGCCGTGGTTGACCACCCACACCGCGAACAGGGTGGAGGCCAGACCGCTGACGGAACCGACCGACAGGTCGATCTCGCCGAGCAGCAGCACGAACACCAGGCCGATGGCGATCATGCCGGTGGCCGACATGTAGTAGCTGATGTTGGAGAGGTTGTCGGCGCTCAGGAAGCGGGAGTTCTGGGATTGGAAGATCGCCCAGATGACGATCAGACCGACCACCACCGGCAGCGAGCCCAGCTCACCGCCCTTGACCTTGCGCGTGAACTCGGTCCAGTAGCCCTTGAAGCCCTCTTCGCGGACCAGCAGCCGGGGGTCGACCACCGACACCGGTGCCGCGGTGGGGTCGTCGGCGGGGGCGACCGTGTCCTGCGCCTCCGCGTCCGCCTTGGAAACCTTCGACGTGTCGCTCACTTTGCCGCCTCCGCGCTGCGACGTCCCGCACGACGGGTCACGGCGTTGTCCGTGGCACCCGTGATCGCGGAGATGATTTCTTCCTGACTGGTGTCCTTCACCGAGAAGGAACCGTTGTTCCTGCCCAGCCGCAGCACGGCGACGGTGTCGGCGACTGCCTTCACGTCGGCCATGTTGTGGCTGATGAGGATGACTCCGAGGTTGCGCTCCCGCAGCCGCTCGACCAGGTCGAGGACCTGTGCGGTCTGCTCGACACCGAGGGCGGCGGTGGGCTCGTCGAGGATCACGACCTTGGGGTCGCCGATCAGGGCGCGCGCGATGGCGACGACCTGGCGCTGACCGCCGGAGAGGCTCGCGATCGGGATGCGCACACTCGGGATGCGGATGGAGAGCGTGTTCAGCAGTTCACGCGAGTTCTTCTCCATCGTTACCTCGTCGATGACGCCGCGGCGCAGCAGCTCGCGTCCGAGGTAGAGGTTGCCGACCACGTCGAGGTTGTCGCACAGGGCGAGGTCCTGGTAGACCGTCGCGACGCCGAGTCCCTGGGCGTCGTGCGGCTTGTTGATGCTGACCGGGTTGCCGTCCCATTCGATGACGCCCTCATCGATGGGGTGGACACCGGCGATCGTCTTGACCAGCGTCGACTTTCCGGCGCCGTTGTCGCCGACCAGGGCGACCACTTCTCCGGCGTGGACCTCCAGTTCGACATCGGTGAGGGCCTGCACCGCACCGAATCGCTTGGAGACTCCGCGCAACGCCAGCACGGGCGTAGCGGACACGTGAACCATCTCCTTCGCCGCCTGACCGGCGGGGATGCCGCGCTTGGGGTAAGGCGCGGAGGGTTTGCGCTCGTGGCACTCAGGCTCGTAGCACTCGACTGACGAGTTGTGCCGTAAGCACGGATTTACTGTCGAACATGCGCGCGACCGGTGCCTCTTGGCAACGGCTGCGTCCGTCATGCTTCCGTCCGGCGCCCGCCCCGCAGCGGGGTATGAAGGCGGTGCGGGCGCCGGACAGGCTTGGGTGCCTGCCTCGGGGCGGGTCCGTCGAAGGACGCGCCCCGGGGCTCAGCGGCTCTTACTGAAGGCCGGCCTTCTTGCACGCGGCGGCGTAGTCCGCGGTGCAGATCTGGGCGACGGTGTAGAGACCGTCCTTGACGACCGTGTCCTTGATGTTCTTGACGGTCACGGAGACGGGGGTCAGCAGCTTCGCCTGGACCTTGTCACCGGAGCCGCTGGTGACCTCGGTGTCGGCCAGGGACTTGATGTCCTTGCCCTGCAGGAGGTTGACCGCGAGCTCGGCGGCGTTGTCGGCCTCGGGCTTGTAGGCCTTGTAGACCGTGGCGGACTGGGTGCCGGCGACGATCCGCTGGATGGCGGCGAGCTCGGCGTCCTGACCGGTCAGCGGGATGGTGCTGATGCCCGCGCCCTTGAGGGTGTTGGCGATACCGCCGGCCATGCCGTCGTTGGCGGCGTAGACGCCCGCGATGTTCTTGGCGCCCAGCTGGGTGATGGCCGCGGACATCTTCTGCGCGGCGACGGTGTCCTTCCACAGGCCGGACTGCTCGTAAGCGATCTTGACCTTGCCGTCGAGGACCTTGTGCGCGCCTTCTTTGAACTGCGCGGCGTTCGGGTCGGCGTCGTCACCGTTGATCATGACGACGTTCGCCTTGGGGGTCGCCTTGGAGCCGAGGGCGTCGAGCAGGGCCTGGCCCTGGAGCTCACCGACCTTGACGTTGTCGAAGGAGACGTACGCGGAGACCGGGCCCTGGGCCAGACGGTCGTACGCGACGACCTTGACGCCCTTGCTCACCGCGGAGGCGATGGAGGACTTGATGGCGGCGGAGTCCTGAGCGGAGACCACGATCACCTTGACGCCCTTGGTGACCATGCTGCTCATCTGCTGGGCCTGCTTGGCCGGGTCGGCCGCGGCGTTGGCGTAGGAGACGGTGCAGTCGCTGCACAGCTCCTTGACCTTGGCCTCGAAGTACGGCTTGTCGAACTTCTCGTACCGCGCGGTGACGTTGTCGGGCAGGAGCAGGCCGATCGACTTGCCGCCGGAGCCGGAGCCCGAGCTGCTGCTGTCGCTGCCGTTGTCGTCGCCGGCCTTGCCACAGGCCGCGGCGGAGACGGCGAGTGCCGAGATCGCGATGGATACGGCCACACGACGCTTGAGCGTGTTCACTTGAGAAACCTCCCTGACGAGGCCGCGTCGTTGCGGCCGAGGTGGCTGGAAGTCAACTCGGCCACACGTGCGACGTCAAGAAGTAAATACTTAACGAGATGGCAACGACGTCTTGCGTTCTCTAAGTGAAGGCAGGTGTCGCTGCATGCAGCGTGCTGTCCAAAAGGGTCGAATCACCCATCTCGCTGAGTGCGAGGGCGAGCGCTCCGAGCACCTCCGCACGGCCTCCAAGTGCCCCTGGAAGCACGGACAGTTGACGGGCCGCGCTGGGGATCGCGTAGCGGCCGACAGACTCCCTGATCGGACCGAGCACCAGCTCACCGGCCTCGGCGAGATCACCGCCCAGGACGACTCGGCTCGGGTTCAGCAAGTTGCAGAGATTGGCGACTCCACTGCCGATGTGTCGGCCGACGTCGGCGATCACCCGACGGCAGCCTGGGTCTCCGTCCCGCGCGAGTCTAACTACGCCTTCCATGGTGAGATCGGTGCCGTGACTCGACTGGAGCAGCGGAAGCACATAGCGCGCGGCCGCAAACGTCTCCAGGCAGCCACGGTTGCCGCAACGGCAGACGGGGCCGGACTCATCAAGAGTAATATGCCCGATTTCTCCCGCTGTGCCACCTGGGCCCCGGTAGATCTTGCCGCTGATCACCAGACCGGCGCCCACACCGCTCGCGACCTTGATGTACGCCAGATCGCGCACCCCCCGGCCGCTCCCCCAGACGAGTTCACCGAGGGCGCCCAGATTCGCGTCGTTGTCCACGTGGACAGGTACGCCGAGGCGCCCCCCGAGCTCCTCGGCGGGCTTGGTGCCGATCCAGCCCGGCAGGATGGCGGAGGAGCCCAGGGAGCCGGATTCCAGGTCGATCGGCCCGGGCACGCCGAGGCCCACCCCGGCGATCTTCGTACGGTCCACACCGGTCGCCTCGATCAGCCGGTTGACCAGCTGTTCCGCCCGGTCGAAGCCCTGGGTGGAGGAGGCGTCCACGTCCAGCGGCTCGGACTCCTCGGCGAGCACCTGGTGGGCGAGGTTCCCGATCGCGACGCGCAAATGGGTGTGCCCGAAGTCCACCCCTATGACGATGCCGGCGTCTCCGCTCAGGGAGACCGCGCGGGCCCGTCGGCCACCCGCCGACGTCGGCGTGACCTCGACGGTTCCGCCGTCCTTGAGCTCGCGCACGATGTTGGAGACGGTCGCGGCGGACAGTCCCGTGGTCCGTGCGATCTCCGCCTGCGTGAGCGACCCGGCCAGCCGGACGGCACGTACGACCCGCTCGAGGTTGGCTCGGTGCAGCGACGACTGCGACCCCGGAGTCTCCACGACGACCTCCTGCGCACGGGACCGCAGCGATGAGGCCCCGTCTATGTCCAACTAGTGAACTCTAAGCTGAGCCGTTCGGGTCGCCTCCCGTCAAGAGGTTGAACAGTATCCGGGGCGTAGGGCACACGTGAGCGCACCGTCACCGGAACCGGGGACGGTGCGCGTGTGTGCGCTCGCGCAGCGCTACTTCAAGGTCGCCGAAGTCAGCCCCGCCTGCACCTGGCGCTGGAAGGACAGGTACACCACCAGCATCGGGATCATCGCGATGGTCACCCCGGCGAAGAGCACGGGCAGGTCCGAGGCGTATCCCATCTGCTGCTGGAGCTGGATCAGGCCCTGGGTGAGCACATAGCGCTCCGGATCGTCGCCGCTCTGCGGCTGCATCAGCACCGTGGGCAGGATGAACTGGTTCCACTGACCGAGGGTGTTGAAGATGCCGACGCTGATCAGGCCCGGCTTCGCCATCGGCAGCATCACCTGGAAGAAGGTCCTGGTGTGCGAGGCGCCGTCGAGGACCGCGGCCTCGAAGACGGCCGTGGGCAGCGTCCGGAAGAACGCGTGCATGAAGAACACCGTGAACGGCATCGAGTAGGCGACGTACACCAGGATCAGCCCCTGGTAGGTGTTCAGCATGTCCAGCCGCTTCACCATGAAGAACAGCGGGACCAGAGCCAGGAACACCGGGAACATCGCGCCCGCGACGAAGAAGAAGTACAGGAACCTGTTGCCCCAGAACTGGTAGCGGGCCAGGACGTAGGCGGCCATGGAGCCGAGCAGCATCGTCAGCGGTACCGAGAAGACCAGCACGATGACGGTGTTCAGGAAGTAGTCGCCGATGCCCTTCTCCCAGGCCCGTCCGAAGACGTCCAGGGACCAGTTCTGCGGCCAGCCGAAGGCCGAACCGCCGATCTGGGCATCGGTCTTGAAGGAGCTGAGCACCAGCCACAGCAGTGGCAGCACGATCAGCAGGGCCCACAGCGCGAGGAAGCCGTGCGAGAAGGCGTTCAGGACGACGCCCTCGCTGCGCTCGCCGCCCGGACGGGCCGGGGCCGTGCCCGTGGCCCGCTGTGCCGGGACGGCGGCGGTCTCCTTGATGGGTGCGCTCATCGTCGTATCTCTCCCGCTCAGAACTCGACGCGGTCGCGGCGGGTGGCACGCAGCATGACCACGGACAGGACCAGGGTGAGCAGCAGCATGACGACGCCCATCGCGCAGGCGTATCCGCTCTTGCCGAAGTACTGGAAGTTGCGCATCATCACCGTCGACATCACGTCGCTGTGATGGTCGGGGCCGCCTCCGTAGGCGCCCATGTTCTGGGTCATCGACGACACCAGCACGAACATGTCCATCGCGACGATGCCCAGATAGACCCAGGCGGTCTGCACGGTGTCCCACAGCAGCGGCAGCGTGATGCGGAAGAAGGACTGGTTGCGGCCCGCGCCGTCGATGAGCGCGGCCTCGTAGATGTCCTTCGGAATGGACTGCATGGCGGCCGAGAACAACACCAGGTAGAAGCCGACTCCGTGCCACACCACGGCGATGACCAGCATCCACAGCACCAGGTTGGGCTCGTTGAGCCATTCCACCGGATTCTCGGCGTCGACCAGGCCGAGTTTGATCAGGATTCCGTTGAGGAGTCCGCCGCCGTCACTGCGGTACACCGCGTTGAACAGCACGGCCACGATCGCCAGCGACAGCACCTGGGGAAAGAAGTAGACGACTTTGTAGAGCTGCGATCCGGCGACTCCCCGCACTCCGCCGGCTTTGCTGCGGCCGCCCGCGTTCAGCATGAACGCGAAGAACAGCGCGAGCAGAATGGTGATCACCGGGATGAAGATCAGGAACAGGATGTTGTGCCAGATCGCCTGCATGAAGACGTCGTCGTGGAACAGCGCCTTGTAGTTGTCCAGGCCGATGAACTTGAACGTCTGCGACTGCCCTTTCCAGTCGGTCAGCGAATAGCCGATCGTCTGGATGTAGGGCCAGATCACGAAGATCAGGTAGAGCGCCACGGGAGCGAAGAGAAATCCCGCGACGAACCTGTACTGCCCTTTGTGCATTGGCGATTCCTGCCCCTGGGGTCCTTTCCCGGGCCGGAGTGCTCCGGCCCGGGAAACGGCGTGCGGTCAGTCCCGGTGGTTCTTCTTGGAGGCCGGGTCCTTGGCCTGCTTGTCGACCGCGGCCTGGGCCCGCTTCAGCCACTCCTTCGGCTGGATGCGCTTGGCCATCAGCTCGTTGGACGCGGCCTCGATCGCCGCTCCCATCTCGCTGTACCACTCGGTGTACAGGTAACGGAAGGTGTTGCCACCGGCCGCCTTCGATGCCTCGACGGTGGACTGGGTGCCGGGGCGCAGCTTCACGCTCGGATCCACGCCGTCCTTGAGGATGGTGAGGGAGTTGGCCTCCTTGGCGAAGGTCGTCGACCACTCCTTGGAGAGCATGTGCCGCATGAACTCCTTGGCGCCCGGCAGGTTCTTGGCCTTGGCCGGGATGATGAAGGGCTCACCGGAGCCGGCCCGGATCGCCTCGAAGGGCAGCGCGCTGCCGGGCAGCAGCGGCATCGGCATGAACTTCATGTCGAAGTCCGCCGGCGTCTGCTTGAGCTGCTCGTTCTCCAGCCAGGAACCGCAGGTGATGAAGGCGGCCTTGTACTGGTTCCAGCGGGTCTGGGACTCGGTGTGGGTGAGGCCGTTGGTGCCCGGCATCAACAGACCCTTCTCCACCACCTCGTAGATCGCCTCGACGCCGGCCTGGGCCGCGTCCGAGCCGACGAAGGCCTTCGGGTCGAGGTTGTCGATCGCCTTCATGGCGTCCAGACCGCCCTTCTTGGCGATCAGGTCCATGATGGCGACGTTGATGTAGTACGGGTACTTGCCCTGGTGGGCGAGGCCGCCGATGCCCTGCTTCTTGGCGTCCTGGCAGACGGCGAGGAAGTCGTCCCAGGTCTTGGGCTCCTCCCAGCCCTTCTCCTTGAAGAGCTTGCCGGAGTACCACAGGCCCCAGACGGTGTAGATGTAGTTGAGGGCGACGATCTTGCCCTCCTGGAGACCCGCGTCGAGGGTCCCCGGGATGATGAGGTCGCGGACCTTCTTGCTCGGGTCGTCGATCGCGGGCGCGTCCAGGACCTCGGCGAGGTCGAGCAGTTGCCCGTTCTTGTAGAGGACGTCGGGCTTGATCTGCTGGGCGCCGGAGTCGTCGACGATGTCCGGCGGGTTGCCAGCGTTGAAGCGCGGCTGGAGCTTTCCGGTGATCTCCTGGGTGCCGGTGTGGGTGGAGGTGATCCCGAGCTTCTTCTGGAAGTCGGCCTCCCACGCCTTGGCGTAGTCGTCGCCGTAGCCGCCCTTGAAGATCACGACGTCGAGCTTGCTGCCCTTGGCCGCACCGAAGGGGTTGTCCTTCGAGGTGGTGCCCTTGGTGCTCTTGTCGCTCGAATCGTCGCCGCCGCCGCTGGCGCAGGCGGACAGAAAACCGGTCGCGGGGACGGCGGCCAGTCCGAGCGCGGCCGAACGCTTGATCAGATCGCGGCGGCCGACACCTTCATCACCGTGGCTGTCTGCGGAAGTGGATCCCATGCTCAAGTCCTCGCCTTCTCCAGGACTCAGGCGGTGAACCGGATCCTCCCCGGCACCGCGGTCAGGTCAAGCAGGTTCGTGCAGGAGGTTCGTGCAAGTGGGGTGAATCGCCGACAGGTATAGTCCACTTCCGGTCGGCGTAGCAAGATCGAATGCAATGTTGGTCTTGGGTGTGTTCGAGTTGAGACCTCGCGGAAATATGAGCGCCCTGTGCGAAGCTTGCCGGAAAAATCCGCGACATACGCCTCGAATGCCACAGCCAACACCCTTGACATCACCGTCCACTTGGGCCCCTACTGATCCTTGCACGGATTGTGTGACAACGTTGTCCGTCCTTGTGCAGGGAGGGTACTCGCCGATGGATCGGTACAGAACTCGGCTCAGACGGAGTACGGCGGTCGTCTTCACGGCCGCCTTTGTCATGACGGTGGGCTCCCAGGGCGCTGCGGTCGCCCTGCCCGAGGCTCCCACCCCGGCCGACCAGGGATTCACCTCCTCCTTCGAGGCGGGAGAACCGGCCCCCGACTGGATCAGCACCGTCGATCACGGCCGGGCCTCGGGCGTCGACGGCGGCTACCGCACCGGCATCCCGGGCAGTGTCACCGACCGGGTCACCGATGTCCGGGCGAGCGCCGAGAACACCTCCGGAGGCGAGGTGAAGGAGAATCTCGCCGACAGCGAGCCGGGCACCAAGTGGCTGGCCTTCGCCTCCACCGGCTGGGTGGAGTTCGATCTGGACAAACCCGTGAAGGCGGTCACCTACGCACTCACCTCGGCCAACGACTTCGCGGAGCGCGACCCCAGGGACTGGACGCTCAAGGGCTCCACGGACGGCAAGGACTGGAAGACCCTCGACACCCGGGCGGGCGAGACCTTCGCCGAACGCTTCCAGACGAAGTCGTACGACATCCCCGCGGCCGCCGTCGCCGAGTACCAGCACTTCCGGCTCGACATCACCGCGAACAACGGCGCCTCCGACATCCTGCAGCTGGCCGACGTGCAGTTCTCCACGGGCGGCGGCGACGGGCCGGTGCCACCGGAGATGCTCTCGCTGGTCGACCGTGGTCCGAGCGGATCGCCCACCGCGAAGGCGAGCGCCGGATTCACCGGAAAGAGAGCTCTGCGTTACGCCGGTCGGCACATCGCGGACGGTCGGGCGTATTCGTACAACAAGGTCTTCGACGTGGACGTGCGGGTCGACGCGCTCACCCGGCTGTCCTACCGGATCTTCCCGTCGATGGCGGACGGCGACCGGGACTACGACGCGACCAACGTCTCCGTGGACCTGGCCTTCACCGACGGCACCTTCCTCAGCGATCTCGGGGCACGCGACCAGCACGGATTCCCGCTCTCGCCGCAGGGACAGGGCGCCTCGAAGGCCCTCTACGTCAACCAGTGGAACAACGTGGTCGCGCGGATCGGAGCGGTCGCGGCCGGGAAGACCGTCGACCGGATCCTCGTCGCCTACGACTCCCCGAGCGGGCCGGCGAAGTTCCGGGGCTGGCTGGACGACGTGACGCTGGAGCGGGCCGCGCCGGAGGAGCCCAAGGCGCATCTGTCCGACTACGCGCTCACCACCCGGGGCACCCACTCCAGCGGCGGCTTCTCGCGCGGAAACAACTTCCCGGCGACGGCCGTGCCGCACGGCTTCAACTTCTGGACGCCGGTGACCAACGCGTCCTCGCTGAGCTGGCTGTACGACTACGCGCGCGCGAACAACGGCGACAACCTGCCGACGATCCAGGCGTTCAGCGCGAGCCACGAGCCGAGCCCGTGGATGGGTGACCGGCAGACCTTCCAGGTGATGCCGTCGATTGCCTCAGGCGCCCCGGACACCGGCCGCGAGGCGCGGGAGCTGGCCTTCCGGCACGAGAACGAGACCGCGCGGCCGTACTACTACGGGGTGCGGTTCGAGAACGGGCTGAAGACGGAGATGGCGCCGACCGACCACGCGGCGGCGCTGCGCTTCACCTACCCGGGCGACGACGCGAGCGTGCTCTTCGACAACGTGACGGACCAGGCGGGGCTGACGCTCGACAAGGACGCGGGCGTGCTCACCGGGTACTCGGACGTGAAGTCCGGGCTGTCGACCGGCGCCACCCGGCTCTTCGTCTACGGCGTCTTCGACCGGCCGGTGACGGACGGCTCGTCGAGCGGGGTCAAGGGCTATCTGCGCTTCGACGCCGGCGCCGACCGGACCGTCACACTGCGGCTCGCCACCTCGCTGATCAGCCTCGACCAGGCGAAGGACAACCTGCGCCAGGAGATCCCGGACGGCACCTCCTTCGAGAAGGTCCGCGACCGGGCCCGGGGGCAGTGGGACCGGCTGCTCGGCAAGGTCGAGGTCGAGGGCGCCACGCAGGACCAGCTGACCACGCTGTACTCCAGTCTGTACCGGCTGTACCTGTACCCCAACTCCGGCTTCGAGAAGGTGGGTTCGAAGTACCAGTACGCGTCCCCGTTCTCCCCGATGCCCTCTCCGGACACCCCGACGCACACCGGGGCGAAGATCGTGGACGGGAAGGTGTACGTCAACAACGGCTTCTGGGACACCTATCGGACCACCTGGCCGGCCTACTCGCTCCTGACACCCTCTCAGGCGGGCGAGATGGTCGACGGGTTCGTCCAGCAGTACAAGGACGGCGGCTGGACCTCGCGCTGGTCCTCCCCCGGTTACGCGGACCTGATGACCGGCACCTCCTCGGACGTGGCCTTCGCGGACGCGTACGTCAAGGGTGTCGACTTCGACGCGAAGTCGGCGTACGACGCGGCCCTGAAGAACGCCACGGTCGCGCCCCCGTCCTCCGGTGTGGGCCGCAAGGGCATGGAGACCTCGCCCTTCCTCGGCTACACCAGCACCGGCACCCACGAGGGCCTGTCCTGGGCGCTGGAGGGATACCTCAACGACTACGGCATCGCGCGGATGGGCCAGGCGCTGTACGCGAAGACCGGCGAGAAGCGCTACAAGGAGGAGTCGGCGTACTTCCTCAACCGGGCCCGGGACTACGTGAACCTCTTCGACTCCAAGGCCGGTTTCTTCCAGGGGCGCGGTGAGACGGGTGAGTGGCGCGTCGAGTCCTCGAAGTACGACCCGCGCGTGTGGGGGTACGACTACACCGAGACCAACGGCTGGGGCTACGCCTTCACCGCCCCGCAGGACAGCCGGGGCCTCGCCAACCTGTACGGCGGCCGCTCGGGTCTCGCCGACAAGCTGGACGAGTACTTCGCGACGCCCGAGACGGCCTCGCCGGACTTGGTCGGCTCCTACGGCGGTGTCATCCACGAGATGACGGAGGCACGGGACGTCCGGATGGGCATGTACGGGCACTCCAACCAGGTCGCCCACCACGTCAACTACATGTACGACGCGGCCGGCCAGCCCTGGAAGACGCAGGCGAACGTCCGTGAGGTGCTGTCGCGGCTGTACGTCGGCAGCGAGATCGGGCAGGGCTACCACGGGGACGAGGACAACGGCGAGCAGTCGGCCTGGTTCCTGTTCTCGGCGCTGGGCTTCTACCCGCTGGTGATGGGCAGCGGCGAATACGCCGTCGGCTCACCGCTGTTCACCAAGGCCACGGTCCATCTGGAGAACGGCCGGGACCTGGTGGTCAGGGCGCCGAAGAACAGTGCGCGAAACGTGTACGTGCAGGGCCTGAGGGTCAACGGCAAGCCCTGGACGTCGACTTCGCTCCCCCACTCGGTCCTGTCCAAGGGTGCCGTCCTGGACTTCGACATGGGGCCGCGGCCGTCCAAGTGGGGCACCGGGAAGAACGCCGCCCCGGTGTCGATCACCCAGGACGACAAGGTGCCGACGCCGCGTGCGGACGTGCTCGCCGGGGACGGGGCGCTGTTCGACAACACCTCGGCGACGGACGCGACCGTGACCTCCGTGGACCTTCCGGTGTCCGGTGAGGTCAAGGGAGTCCAGTACACGGTGACCTCGTCGTCGGACCGCGCGAAGGCCCCGACCGGCTGGACGCTCCAGGGCTCGGACGACGGGACCACGTGGAAGACCCTCGACCAGCGGTCCGGGGAGTCCTTCGCCTGGGACCGGCAGACACGGGCGTTCTCGGTGAGGTCTCCGGGTACGTACGGGAAGTACCGTCTCGTGCTCGACGGCGAGGCGGTGGTCTCGGAAGTCGAACTGCTCGCCTGAGCAGAAGCGTTGGGGGTCTCATGCAGGGTGTCGATCCGGCCTGGCTGCCGGACGTGGCGTTCCGGCCGATCGGCACCCGGCGGACCCTGATCCGCGGCTCGGGTCCGCTGGTGGACACGGTCCAGGGTGAGGTGGCGGAGGCCTGCGAGCGGTTCGGGGGCGCGGTCGTGCGCGAAGACCCCGATCTCGTCCTGGAGCTGATCGGGGACGACGCCGGCGAGGCGTTCACCTGCGGACGCCGTGACGGCCGTACGACCGTCACGGCGTCCGGCGCGCGCGGGCTGCTGTACGGGTTCTTCCACGTCGTACGGCTCGGGGAGGCGGCGCTCCGGGGCGAGGCTCAACCTGCGTTCCATGAACCGCAGTTGCCGCTGCGCATGCTGGACCACTGGGACAACGTGGCCGTGCACCCGGTCATGGGCCAGGTCGAGCGCGGGTACGCGGGTGGGTCGCTGTTCTGGGAGGACGGGCGGGCGCGCGGGGACCTCGACCGGGTGCGGCGGTACGGCAGGCTGCTCGCGGCCTGCGGGATCAACGCCGTGGCCGTCAACAACGTCAACGTGCACGCGGCCGAGGCACGGCTGCTGACCGAGCGGCTCGGTGAAGTGGCCGACATCGCGAGCGCCTTGCGGCCGTACGGTATTCGTGTCCATCTGTCGGTGACCTTCGCCGCGCCGATGGTGCTGGGCGGTCTGTCGACGGCCGATCCGCTCGACCCGGAGGTGTCGGCGTGGTGGGCCGGGGCGGCCGCCCGGGTGTACGCGGCGATCCCCGACTTCGGCGGTTTCGTGGTGAAGGCCGACTCGGAGGGACAGCCGGGCCCGTTCGCGTACGGGCGCACCCATGCCGACGGCGCCAACATGCTGGCCGCCGCCGTGGAGCCGTACGGCGGTACGGTCCACTGGCGGGCCTTCGTCTACGACCACCGCCAGGACTGGCGGGACCGCTCGACCGACCGGGCGCGGGCCGCGTACGACCATTTCGTGCCGCTGGACGGGGAGTTCGCCGACAACGCCGTCCTCCAGGTCAAGCACGGGCCGATGGACTTCCAGGTGCGGGAGCCGGTCTCCCCCCTGATCGGGGCGATGCCGGGCACGCGGCTGGCGGTGGAGCTCCAGGCGACCCAGGAGTACACCGGGCAGCAGCGGCACGTGTGCTGGCTGGGGCCGATGTGGAGCCAGGTGCTGCGCTTCGGGATCGCCGGGGAGTCCACGGTCGGCGCGTCGGCGCGCGGCGGGCTCGTGGCCGTGTCCAACGTAGGGGACGACCCGTTCTGGACCGGGCATCCGCTGGCCCAGGCGAACCTGTACACGTTCGGGCGGCTGGCCTGGGAGCCGGGCGGCGATCCGCATCGGTTCCTCGACGAATGGACCGGGCTCACCTTCGGGAGCGCCCCTGGGCTCGCGAAGGGTCTGCGCTCGATTCTGGACGGTTCGTGGCGTACGTACGAGAAGTACACCGCTCCCCTCGGGATCGGGTTCATGGTGCAGCCGGGGCACCACTACGGGCCGAGCGTCGACGGGTACGAGTACAGCCCCTGGGGCACCTACCACTTCGCCGACCGCGACGGCGTCGGTGTCGACCGGAGCGTGGCGAGCGGGACCGGGTACGCGGGGCAGTACGCGAAGCCCTGGGCCGAGGTGTACGAGTCTGCGGAGACCTGCCCGGACGAGCTGCTGCTGTTCTTCCACCACGTGTCGTACGGGCACATGTTGAAGAGTGGGAAGACGGTGATCCAGCACATCTACGACACGCACTTCGAGGGCGTGGAGGAGGTGGAGGCGGCCCAGCGGGTGTGGGCCTCGCTGGTGGACCTGGTGGACCCCGCGCGCCACGCGCGGGTGGCTGAGCGGTTCGAGGAGCAGCTCCGCAGTGCCCGCGAATGGCGCGATCAGGTCAACAGTTACTTCTTCCGGAAGTCCGGGGTGCCGGATGCGCGGGGGCGCACCGTCTACTGAAGCCTGAGGACGGCGACGCCCCTCGGGTCGAGAGTGAGCGGGTCGCCCGCCTCGGTCCGCTTGCCGGTGAGCAGGTCGGTCGCGGTGTCGTGAGCGGTCAACTCGACCGGCTCAGCCGTGTGGTTGAGGAGGAAGCGCAGGCGGGTTCCGTCGGGCGCGACACGGGTCGCGGTCTCAAGGCCCTCGTGATCGGCGTACGGGCCGATGAGACCGTGGCGGGCCAGAACGCGGCGGACCACCTGGTCCACGCCGGGCTGGTCCAGGGCGGTGGCGACGTACCAGCCCTCGCCCTGCCCGTACCGGTTGCGGGTGACGGCGGCGGTGCCCGCGTAGAAGTCCGTGCCGTACGTGGCGATGGTCTCGGCGCCCCTCAGCTGCACGATCTCGAAGACGAGGCGTCCCGATGATCCGATTTCGGGGACGGGCTGGGCGAACTCCGCCTGGCGGGAGTCCCATTCGTCGATCCGGATGCCCATCAGGGGCGCGAGGAGACCGGGGACGTCCGCGAGGAAGGCCCGGTCGTGTTCGTCGACGCGACCGGAGAGGAAGGTGGCGAGGACCGTGCCGCCGCGTTCCGCCACCGCTTCGAGGCGGGTGGCGAGGTCGCCCCTGACCATGTGCAGGGCGGGGGCGAGGACCACGTCGTACGGGGTGAGGTCGGCGGTGTGCGCCACGACGTCCACGTCGGCGCCTGCCTCGCGGGCGGCCCGGTAGTAGGGGTGAACCACGTCCAGGTACTTGACCAGCCGGGACGGGCCGTCGGAGATCTCCAGGGCCCACCAGCTGTCCCAGTCGAAGAGCAGGGCGGTGCGGGCGGGGGTGCGGGCGCCGAGGGAGGCATCCCCGAGCTGCTCCACCTCCGCGCCCAACGCGGCCACTTCCCGGTACACCCGGGTGTCGTCGCGGCCCGCGTGGCCGATGACCGCTCCGTGGTACTTCTCGCAGGCTCCCCGGGAGGCCCGCAGCTGGAAGTAGAGGGCCGCGTCGGCGCCGTGCGCGATCGCCTGGAAGGTGGCCAGGCGCAACTCCCCCGGTCTGCGCAATGGGTTGACGTCACGGCTGGCCGTCGTGGACGGGGTCTGCTCCATCAGCCAGAAGGGGGCACCGTCCTTGAGGCCGCGCATCAGGTCGTGGGCCAGGGCGGCCCAGGGCGGCGGGGCGTCCAGGGGCGGGTAGCTGTCCCAGGACGCGAAGTCGAGGTGGGACGCCCAGCGGTGATAGTCGAGGGGGCGAAACATGCCCATGAAGTTGGTCGTGGCGGGGGTGACCGGATCACGGGCGCGGATCACCTCCTTCTCGGCGAGGAAACAGCCGAGCAGCGCGTCGGTGGTGAAGCGGAAGTAGTCGAGCGTGATGCCCTGGAAGGCGGTGTGGTCGGGGCCTCGCCAGTGCTCGGTGAGGGCGCTCGGCGGTTCGATCTCCTCTAAAGAGGTGTAGCGGTGCGACCAGAACGTCGTCCACCAGGCGTCGTTGAGGGCGTCGAGGGTGCCGTACCGATCCCGCAGCCAGTCACGGAAGGCGGCGGCGCACAGGTCGCAGTAACAGGTCCCGCCGTACTCGTTGTTGATGTGCCAGGCGAGCAACGCCGGGTGATCCGCGTACCGTTCGGCGAGCCGGGACGCCATCTCCGTGGCCAGTCGGCGGTATGCCGGTGAGCTGGGGCAGAAGTTGTGGCGCTGGCCGTAGCGGTGCCTGCGGCCCTCGAAGTCGGTCCGGTTGACCTCGGGGTACCTCTTCGCGAGCCAGGGCGGCAGGGCGGCCGTACCGGTGGCCAGGCAGACCTGCCGGTCCTCGGCCGCGGCCCGGTCCAGGACGCGGTCGAGGACCGTGAAGTCATAGGTGTCCTCGGCGGGTTGGGTGAGCGCCCAGGAGAAGACGCCGACGGTGAGGGTGTCGATGCCGGCCCGGGTGAACAGCCGGTGGTCCTCGTCCCAGACCTCCTGCGGCCACTGCTCGGGGTTGTAGTCGCCGCCATAGGGGATCTTGGAGCTCGACGGGCTCATGCGGTGAAGTCCTCCTGGGTCTCGGCGATCACCGGACGGCTGCTGTGCAGCAGGGACAGCAGCAGCGGGGCCGCGAGCAGGGCGGGCAGCGCCTCGGTCAGTACGGCGGTCCCGGCGGCCGTCAGGACGAGCAGCGAGGCGGCGCCGAGGGTGGCGCGGCCGTGCCGGAACAGGAAGTACCCGGCGAGGCGTGCGGTGTCCCTGGCCCGGAAGGCGAACAGGGCGGTGAGGACGAGCGCGTGGGCGCCCCACAGGAGGGAGCCGACGCCGACGGCCGCGAGCAGCACCGCCCACCAGCGGGGCAGGCCGGTGGCGGTGAAGTGGGTGAGCGTGAACGCGATGACCGTGAGCCAGGCCAGCATGGGTGTCCACAGCTTCAGGGCGGGGACGGCGTTGAGCCGCCAGCCGCGCCAGTAGCAGCGGGCCGGGTGGAGGTCGGCGAGGTCGCGGTCACGGCGGTCGAGGGCGTACAGGGCGGCGGCCGTCGCCGGACCGAGGGGCAGCAGGCATACGGCGGCGAGCGGGAGGTTGGCCGGGGCCGGGCCCAGCAGGAGCAGTCCCGCCAGGCCCGGGGAGGCGGCGACGAGGAGCAGGGCCTCGACGGTGAGGAGGGTGTGGATCAGGGCTGCGGCGCGGGAGAGGGAGCCGGTGCCGAAGGAGGGGGCGGGGGGTTCGCGGTCCTCCGGCGGCCGCTGCCCCGCGGGCGGGCGGCGCGGGGCGGTGCCGGGTCGGTCGGCGGGCGGGGTGTCGTGGGACCCCGCCCTGGCACGACCGGTCGCCGCCCGTACCCGGCCGGTACGGCCCGGCTCGGCGGGGACGCGGAGGATCACCCGTTCTCCTTCCTGAACCGCTCGTGCGCCTTGTTGTGCAGGTCGACGAGTTGCTGCATGTTCTTCGCCTTCAACTCGGCGAGATACGCGTCCCACTCGGACATCGGGCGCTTGCCGAGCACGAACTGGAGGGTGTTCTGGATGGCGTGGTCCTTGAGCGGGGTGTCCCAGAGGGTCGCCTGCTCCTGCTCGAAGGACTGCAGGGGGTGGGCCGGGTCGACGGGCAGTTCCTTGCGCTGGGACATGACGTCCTGGAACTTCTTCTCGTCGGGGCTGAAGTTGGAGGAGACCAGCTCCCAGCTGCCGCCGTAGGTGAACACGCCGTTGAAGAAGCCGTAGTCCTTCTGTAGATCCTTGGGGGCGTCGGGATCGGAGCCCATCAGCGAGATGCCGGGCTTCAGCGTGTACTTACCGCCGGACTCGGTGTAAGTGACGCCCTCCACACCCCACTTGCAGAACTTCTGGCCCTCGTCGGAGTACCAGAGCCAGTCCACGAACTGCATCATCGCGACGAAATCCGCGCTCTTGAGGGCCTTGCTGGAGATCATGACGCCGTTCTCCAGCCGGATGCCGCTCAGCAGGATCGGGCCGGCCGGGCCGAGTGGCACCGGGACCATCTCGATCTTCGCGCCCTTGACCTGCTTGCCCAGGTTGTAGCGGTAGTTCTGCACCAGCTCCTGGGGGTTGGCGCTGATCGCGTAGGACTTCTGGGCCAGCAGCTTCTGCACGGCCTGGTCGTCCTGCTGGGTGAAGCTCTCGGGGTCGAGGAGCTTCTCGGCGACGATCTTTCGCAGGAACTCGATCATCTGCCGGTAGGCGTCCTGGGCGGCCGTGAAGACGAACCTCTGCGCCTTGGTGTCGAAGCTGATGTTGTCGTACGTCCAGCCGGCCTTCACCCCGTAGGCCTGGCCGAGGTACTGGAACAACGCCCCGCAGGGGAAGGGGGTGTTGGTGCTCCAGCGGTCGGTCCAGGGGTATTTCTCGGGGTACTCGGCCTTGAGCGCCTTGAGGACGTCGTACACCTCGTCCCAGGTCGTGGGCAGGGTCAGTCCGTGCTTGTCGAGGATGTCCGTGCGGAAGGACAGCGAGTAGCCGGACTTCGGCTTCTCGTGCAGGCCGGGCAGCAGGTAGTACCTGCCGTCGGACTGGCGGATGGAGTCGAGCTCGGGTTCGAGCTTCCACTTCTTCACCTTGTCCCGGAAGTTGGGCATCAGGTCGACGTACTCGCTGACCGGCAGGATCGCGCCCGAGGACACGAAGGCGACCTCGCCGGGGTGGTACGTCTTCGGGATGATGAAGGGGGCGTCGCCCGCGCCGATGAGGACGCTGCGCTTCTTCTCGTAGTCGGCCAGCGGGACGTCGAGGGGTTTGATCGTGATGCCGGTACGCCGCGTGACCTCCTTCCAGAACAGCCAGTCCTTCTTCAGGGGGTAGACCGGGTTGTCGTTGTGCAGCATGGAGAAGGACAGCGCCTTGGTGGCCTTGAACTGCTGGCCGGCCCGGTACTCCTTCATCGCTCCGTTCTGCTTCTTGGAAAGGTCCTTGGAGTCCCCTCCGTCGTCGCCGCTGCCGCAGCCCGTGAGGGTGGCGAGACCGATGAATCCCGCGGCGGCGAGGATCTGACGCCGTGACAGCTGTCCTGGGTTCTCCACGGATACTCCCTTGTTCCGTAAGTGACATGACGGGCTGTCAGCCCTTGACCGCGCCGAGCATCACGCCCGAGACGAAGAAGCGCTGGACGAACGGGTACACGCAGATGATCGGCAGCGCGGTGAGCACGATCGTGACGGCCTGGATGCTCGCGCCGACCTGGCTGAGCTCCGGGGTGCCGGCGCCCGCGTTGCCGCCGCCGGTGGCGCCCGCGATGAGGTTGCGCAGATAGACGGTGACCGGCATCAGATCGGACTGGTCCATGTAGAGGAACGCGCTGAACCAGGAGTTCCAGAAGGACACCGTGTAGAAGAGGACCATGGTCGCGACGACCGCCTTGGACAGCGGCAGCACGACCCTGAAGAGGATGCCGTAGGTGTTCAGGCCGTCGATCTGCGCGGCCTCCTCCAGCTCCGTCGGCAGGCTCTCGAAGAAGGCCTTCATCACCAGCAGGTTGAAGACGCTGATCGCGTTGGGCAGGGCGATCGCCCAGACACTGTTCTTCAGTCCGAGCTCGGTGACCAGGATGTAGTTGGGGATCAGGCCGCCGGTGAAGAACATCGTGAAGACGGCTATGCCGACGAGCACCCCGCGCCCCTTGAGGTGCTTCTTCGACAGGACGTAGGCGTAGCAGGTCGTCAGGGCCATGGCCACGACGGTGGACACGACCGTGTAGAACACCGTGTTGCCGTAGTTCCGCCAGAACATCGAGTCCTGGAAGACGATCCGGTACGTGGTGAGGTTGAACCCCTTGGGCCACAGGGTCACTTCACCGGCCCGGATCTGCCGTTCCCCGCTGAAGGACCGCGCGACGATGTTGGCGAACGGGTACAGGGTCACCAGCACGACGAGGGTGAGGACCACCCCGTTGACGCCCTGGAAGACCCGGTAGGAGCGGCTCGGCCTCACCACAGGCTGGTCCCCACTGTGCGGCGCGAGAGCGTGTTGGCGGTCGTGATCAGGACCAGGCCGATGACCGCCTCGAACAGGCCGATCGCGGCCGCGTAACTGAAGCTGTTGGACTCGACACCGGCCCGGTAGACGTAGGTCGAGATCACGTCGGCGCTCGGGTAGGTCAGCGGGTTGTACAGCAGCAGGACCTTCTCGAAGCCGACCGCCATGAACGTGCCGACGTTGAGGATCAGCAGCGTGACCATGGTGGGCCGGATGCCGGGCAGGGTGACGTGCCAGATCTGCCGCCAGCGGTTGGCGCCGTCGATCCGCGCGGCCTCGTAGAGGTCCTCGTCGATGGTGGTGAGCGCGGCGAGGTAGAGGATCGTGCCCCAGCCGGCGGTCTGCCAGATCTCCGAGCCGACGTAGATCGTCCTGAACCAGTCGGGTTCCTGGATGAACCGGATCTCGTCGTGGCCGAACCAGCCGAGGGCGTGGTTGACCGGCCCGTCGGTGGCGAGCATCTGCATCGTGAGGCCCGCGACGATCACGATCGACAGGAAGTGCGGGAGGTAGGAGACCGACTGCACGAACCGCTTGAGGGAACGCCGGCGCACCTCGTTGAGCAGCAGGGCCAGAACGATCGGGATCGGGAAGCAGAACACCAGCGTGAGTCCGCCGAGCCACAGGGTGTTGCGGAACACCTGCCAGAAGGTCGGGTCGCTGAGGAACATGCGCACATAGCGCAGGCCCACCCAGTCCTCGCCGAACATCGAGCCGCCGGGCTCGAAGCGCCGGAACGCGATCACGTTGCCGATCATCGGCAGATAGCGGAACACCAGGAAGAACAGCAGCGGCAGGACCGCCAGGGAGTAGAGCTGCCAGTCGCGCCGCAGGGCCCGGCGCCATCCACCGCGCGGCGCGGGGCGGGCGACGGCTCCGGGCAGGTCTTCGACGCTGGACGGTGGAGAGGCCGACTTGACGGATGTGCTCATGCTCGGTCCTCTCAGACGGAGACATGGAACCGAAACTTTCGAGCTCTTACCGGTAACTGCGCGGCAACTTAGAGGCACGAAGAAAGCGCTGTCAATGGGGCGGACAGGAGATACGTGGGGCAGGAGTGGGGTAGAACCGGGAGGCCCTATCCCATGACTCTCCGCAAGTTTCACTACTTGGACCGACTCATGCGAGGTGCCCTGTGCCTGCGTTCGACCTGCCCGTCGCGGAGCTGGAGCACTACCGTCCCGATGTCCAGGAACCCCCGGATTTCGACGAGTTCTGGCGTGACACCCTGAAGGAGGCGGCACAGACGGACGTGTTGGTGTCGATGCGCCCGGCTCGGAGCGGACTGCGGCTGACCGAGACCTGGGACATCGCGTTCCGGGGCTTCGCCGGCGACCCGGTACGCGCCTGGTACAGCAGACCCGCCGGGGTGCGCGAGGCACTGCCCGCGGTCGTCGAGTACGCCGGCTACGGCCGCGGGCGCGGCCTTCCGCACGAGCGGCTGACCTGGGTGAACGCCGGATACGCGCATCTGCTGATGGACAACCGCGGCCAGGGCGACCAGTACGGCAACGGTGGCGCGACCCCCGACCCGCACGCCTCGGCACCGGGCGGCCCGGGTCCCGCGGTACGGGGCCTGCCCGACCCCCGCACCTACCACTACCGGCGGCTCATCACGGACGCGGTACGTGCGGTGCAGGCGGTGCGGGCGCTCCCGGATGTGGACGGGCGGCGCGTCGCGGCGGTCGGCAACAGTCAGGGCGGCGGACTGGCGCTGGCGGTCGCGGGACTGGTGCCGGATCTGGCGGCGGTCCTGGTCACCGCGCCCTTCCTGTGCGGCATCCGACGCGCTCTGGACCTCACCGACGCGAGTCCGTACGGCGAGATCAGCGCCTACCTCTCTGTGCACCGGGGAGCGGAGGAGGCCGCCTATCGCACGCTCTCCTATGTGGAGGGCGTCTCCTTCGCGCGGCGCGCCGCGGCCCCGGCCCACTTCGGGACCGGCCTGCGGGACACGGTGTGCCCGCCGAGCGGGGCGTACGCGGCCTTCAACCGCTACGGCGAGCTGACCGGCGTGGACCCCCGAAAGGAGATCCACGCCTATCCGTACACGGCCACGAGGGGGGCGACGCCGTGCAGGTGCGGCGCCAACTCGACTGGCTGGGCGAGGTGTTGGAGGTCAGTCGACAGCCAGCGTGAACACGTGCAGGTCCGTGTTCCGCGGCAGCTTCACGCTCGCGATCCGCTTGCCCTCCGGTGCGGTGAACGGCTTGGTGGCGAAGACGTACGTGGCCACCGGGTCCCGGTCCGCGCCCGCCACGTTGCGATACGCGGCGCGGGCGACGACCTCGTTGCCGTACTGGACGGTGCCGCCCCCTCCCCCGACGGTCCAGTCGGTGAAGGCGAGTTCGACCGTGCCGGTGCTGCCGTCGGTGTAGGTCACGGTGGCCTGGCTCTGCTGGTTGCCGTTGACCGCGCTGCCGACGAAGGACAACCGACCGACCGGCTGGGCCAGTTGGACGGTCTGGCCGGACCCGGTCGCGTTGTCGGGCCGACCGCCTGGTGAGTTCGGCCAGGTGAAGGACAGGCCGTCGACCGTGCCCTGCCCGCCCGGCGTGAGACCGGCCGCTGCCAGCGCCTGACGCGAGTAACTCCAGCCGCCGCCGTCGTAGTCGGCCTCGTCGTGGTCACCGGAGTCGTCCGAGATCCCGGTGTTGTCGTAGGCGGCGAGGAGGGTGCCGGGTGCGGCGACCGTGAGGGACACGGGTTGCTCGTACGTGGTGCCGTCCGAGGTGACGGCGACCGTGATGTCGTAGAAGCCCTGCGCGGTGCCCTCGGTGGTGCTGAGGGTGATCTCCTGGGAGCCGTCGACCACCGTGCCCTCGGCGGGGCTCGCTGTGATGCCTTCCGGTGTCCTGACGCGGAAGCGGACCTCGGGGCCCGCGCCGTCGCCGCTCAGCGACAACGCGCGGACACCGGTCTTCGTGCTGGCGCCCGGCGCGACCGTCGCCGCGGTCGGGCCGACACCGATCTGGTACGGCTGCTCGCCCGCGCGGAAGGACGGCGGGGCCGCGTCAGCTCCCCAGGCCGGGGCGGGCTCGGTGGACAGGGTGTAGTCCAGCCGGCCGCCGTCCCGCACGAAGGAGGCGGGGAGCCAGGGTGCCTCACTTGTACGGCCGTCGACCTTCAGGGAGTGGACGTACGGCGCGTCGGCGGCCGCTCCCTCCGCGCGGACGGAGATGTCGTTGCCGTAGGGGCGGTCGATCTCGATGCGCGGGAACAGCGGTGAGGAGAGGACCAGTTCGGACCGGGACGGCACCTGGGGGTACATGCCGAGCGCGGAGAAGACGTACCAGGACGACATCGCGCCGAGGTCGTCGTTGCCGGGGATGCCGCCCGGCTGGGTCGACCAGAGCTGTCGCATCGCGGCGCGGACGGTCTCCTGGGTCTTGTGGGGGGCGCCCGCGTAGGCGTACAGGTACGGGACGTTGATCGACGGCTCGTTGTCCAGCTCGGACTTGTCGCCGCCGTTGCCGGTGAAGGCCCAGTCGCCCTTCTCGTCGTGGAAGAAGGAGTCGAGGCGGCCGAGGGCCTTGTCGCGGCCGCCCATCGCGGCGAACAGACCCGCCGGGTCGTGCTGGACCATCCAGGTGTACTGGGCCGCCGTCCCCTCGACGAACCCGTTGCCGGTGGCCGGGGTGAAGCCGGTGACCCAACTGCCGTCCGCCTTGCGGTTGGCGATGTACCCGCCGCTCGGGTCGGCGGCGATGTTGAAGGTGTTCTGCCACCACTGGGATCTCTTGGTGAAGGCTGCCGCGGTGTCCTTCTCCCCCGCCGCGCGGGCGAGTTGGGAGAGCGCGAAGTCGGCGCCGGACATCTCCAGGGTCTCGGCGGCACCGCCCCAGGCGTTGGAGACGGACGGCATGTAGTGCAGCTTCAGGTACTTGTCGAGGGAGGGGCGCTGACCGACGGACAGCACGGGCTTCCCCGCCGCCGACAGGTCCTGTTCCGTGGGGACCGTGGCCGCCCGGACGAGCGAGTCCAGAGCGCCGTGCAGGTCGAAGCCGGTGCCGCCGAAGGCGCGGATGCCGGCCAGGGCGATGGGTGAGGGGTCGCCGTTCATGACGTGGGTGCCGCTCGCGCCGTGCAGCCAGCGGTCCCAGACGCCGCCGTTCTGCCGGGCCAGTTCGTACAGGGACTGCGCCACGTCCGAGCCGGTGCGCGCGTCGAGCAGGGTCAGCAGCTGCACCTGGCCGCGGTAGACGTCCCAGCCGGAGAAGGTGCCGTACTGGGCCCGGTGGCCGCGGGCGACGCGGTGCACCTCGTCGTCGCTCCCCCGGTATCTGCCGTCGGCGTCGCTGATGACATTGGGGTGGAGGAGGGCGTGGTAGAGCGCGGTGTAGAAGGTGATGCGCTCGTCGTCGGTGCCGCCACCGACACGGATCGCCCGCAGCCGGTCACGCCAGGCGCGGCGGGCCGCGTCGCGCACCGCGTCGAAGGAGCGCCGGGACGGGTTCTCCGCGGCGAGGTTGGCCTCCGCGCCCGCCCGGCTGACGTACGAGATCCCGATCTTGACGCCTACCTGCTCGGTGCCGGGCGCGAACTGGACGTATCCGCCCGCCCCCTTGCCCGCGACGGGCCGCCCCTCCTGGGAGAAGCCGCCGGTGCCGCCGGAGGCCTTGAGGGACCCGGGGGTGAGCGTGTCGTCCTGCCAGGTGCCGGTGGCCGCGAAGGGACGGTCGAAGTGGGCGGTGAAATGGAGGGTGTAGTAGGCGCGCCGGCCTTCCGGGTCGAGGTAGCCGCAGAAGTTGCCCGAGGTGACCGAGCCGGAGACGGTCCGGGTCTCCGGGTCGATCTCGACCGTCGAACCGGCGGAGCCCACCTCGGAGTTGGCGGTACGGAACAGCAGTGCGGCGGGCTTGTCGGCCGGGTAGGTGAAGCGGGCGGACCCGGTGCGGGCGGTGGCGGCGAGGTCGGCGGTGACGCCGGAGTCGAGGCCCACCTTGTAGTGGCCGGGCTCCGCGGTCTCGTCGGCGTGGCTGAAGCCGGCCGCGTACACCGCGTCCTTGGTGTCGCTCGCCGGGGACGAGGTGACCTCGCCGGCGAAGGGGAAGAGCGGGATGTCACCACTGCCGCCGGCGCAGCCCGTACCGGACATGTGGGTGAGGCTGAAGCCGCGGACGCGGGTGGCGTCGTACAGGTAACCGCCGGGTGCGGCGGTGCGGGTGGCGTCGCCCCGGGTGTTCTCCGGGCTGAAGGAGAACATGCCGAACGGGGTGACGGCGCCGGGGAAGACGTTGCCGCCGTTCTTCGTGCCGATGAGCGGGTTCACGTAGGCGGTCGGGTCGTCGACGAGACCGGGTGGCGCGGCGGGGGCCGCGAGGGCGGGGGTGGCGCCGGTGGCCGCGAGAACGGCCGCCAGCAGCAGGGACGTAGGACGGAAACGCATGACGCGGCCCCTCCTCCTTCGGACGGGTCGCGCACCACAGGTCGCACAAGCCGCAGGGACAGTAACGTGCGCCACGCGTATCACGGAAGGGTGCGTACGGCGGAGGGGACGCACGAGGGTGTCGCCCGGTCGGCCGGTCCGGCCATTTCCCCAACTTATTTGACATCGTTGTCCGTTGGCGCGGTAGAGTCATGTATAGACCACTCGACAACGTTGTCGCGCGTCGGGTCGTCACAAGCCATGCACCATCCGTGCCTGCCATCACCCCCCTCGTGCCGGCACGGCTCGCCCACCCGGTGGCGCACAGCCCCACCGGGTCCGCCCTGAGCGCAAGGTTCGAGCGTGTTTCTGACGCTCGTGTTTTTGACGCCCGCGATTCCGACGCTCGTGGTTCTGACGGTGACTCAGCCGACGCGGCAGGGAAGGGTCGTGGCCGTGTCGCCTCCGGAGCCGGTGACGACGTAGCCGAACGTCGTACTCTGCCCCGGGCTGAGCGAGCCGTTCCAGTTGGAGTTGTGGACCATCACGTCCTGGCCGGTGTAGGTGGCGTTGCCGTTCCAGAGACTGTCGACCTTCTGTCCGGCCGGCAGGTTCCAGTCGACCATCCAGCCCAGCATCGGGACGTCGCCGGAGTTGGTGACGGTCACCTCGGACTGGTAGCCGCCGCTCCAACTGCCCGTGGTCTTGCGGGTGGCCGTGCAGGTGCCCGGTACGGGTTCGGTCGGGTTGCCCGGCTCGTGGATGCCGGTGACCTCTCCGTTGCCGCCGTCGAAGACGACGTCGGAGCAGGAGTAGAAGGTCTCCGCGCTGTCCGAGCGCTGCCAGACCATGTAGATGATGTGGCGGCCGGACTTGTTCGCCGGGAGCTGCCCGGTCCAGGAGTAGTTGGCCTCGACCGTACCCGGGCTGCCGTGGAGCGGCGGGTGGTCGACGCTGAGGAACGGCTGGGACTCCATGTCGTCCCAGGTGAGGGTCTTCTTCGGGTCGAAGCCGTCCTTGGTGACGTAGACGTAGAACCAACCCGGGTGCGCGGCCCAGGCGTTGTAGGAGAAGTCGACCGTCTTGCCCGCGGTGAGGTGGGTGAGCGGCCAGTCGTCGCGGGCGGCGTTGAAGCCGGTGAAGTTGGGGTTGCCGCCGCTGCACAGCTGGCCGTCCGGGACGAAGCCGCGGGTGCGGCCGGCGCCGTCCGAGCGGAGCACGGAGAACCAGTTGTAGAACGGGGTGGTGCCGCTGACCGCCTGCGCGTTCTTGCAGGCCGGGTTGACCGGTTTGATCTCACCGGTGTCGGTCAGCGCGTCCTGCCAGCACAGGAAGGTGCGGCTGGCGGGCTTCATGGGGGTGCCGTGGGCCTCGGCCTTGACGCCGGCCGTGAGGACCAGGCTGAAGGCGGGGATGGTGGCCAGGAGGGAGACGAGGACCAGGAAGAGGGCTCTGGGGCGCGTCACCCTCGATAACTTTGTCAGGATCATGACAGTCCAGTCCGTTCCTTGAGGTACGGGCCGTGCGGGGTGTGTGTGGTTGCCGTGGGATGGGAGCTTCATGCGGGCGGGTTCCGGTCCGTCCGTATGGGAGCGCTCCCACCCCACGTGTTGCGGAAGGTAGCGCGAAGTGGGGCGGGTGTAAACAGGTGGCGGCGGTTCGTGGGGGGATTGTGGGTTGGGGGTGGGTGGGGGCGGGG
>NZ_KB911603.1 GCF_000383615.1 Streptomyces canus 299MFChir4.1
CGGTGCGCGATCGTCCGGATCCCCGCCTCCAGGGACTGGATGTGCGCGAGCTGTCCACGCCGGGCCAGCGCCCACTGGTCGTGCGTGGCCTTGGTGAGCGAACCCGCCCACCGGGACGAGGACACCGCCGTCAGATCCCGCTTACGCGCCGCCCACGTGTCCGCGGAGTGCTCCAGGCCCGGCCCGCACCGGACCTTCAAATCCCGGGAGGCGAGGGATCCGAGGTGCGCGCCGACCAGCGCGAGGACCTTCTCATCGGCGGGCGTCAGCTCCTTGAGCCGGGTACGGACCGACGCCCCCGAGGGGCCGGGCACGACGAATGACGCCACAAGCCCCCGCAACCAGCCCCCCCCCCCCCCATACGGCCCCTCGAAAACCCGCTCATCACACCCAACGAGCCCCACCCGGAAAGGTCACCCATTCGATGCACGAACTCCAATTCCCCTTCCGGGGCAACGCCTCCCAAACATCCGCAGGACCCTCCGCGCCCACCCACACACGCCAGAACACACTCGCACTCAGTCAAACCCCAGCAGCTGCCAACCCCTTCCGGAACCGGTCAGGAGGTCGCCTCCCGCAACGCCTGCCGGCACAGCGCGTCCGCCCTGCGGGTCGTCTCCGGCAGGCGGTACGACGGCGTGAGCGCGAGGGTGTGGGCGCAGGCGTTGTCCAGGCTCACGCGGTGGCCGACCGAGACGAAGACCGGCTTCACCGCCTCGCGCGTGCGCAGGGCCCGGCCGACCTCCTCCGGGCCCGCCCGCAACGGCGTCCACGCACCGCGCGGGGTGCCGGGATCGTCGTAGGTGAAGGTGAACGGGTTCTTGGCGACCCCGATCGTCGGCAGCCCGGTGAGGACGCCGAGGTGGCTCGCGAGGCCGAAGCGGCGGGGATGGGCGACGCCGTAGCCGTCGCAGACGACGAGACCGGGCGCGCACGGCAAGGTGTCGAGGGCGGCGAGGACCGTGGGGATCTCACGGAAGGCGAGCAAACCGGGGACGTACGGGAACGAGATGCGGCCGACGGCGGTCGCCTCCGCCACGACCTGAAGGGTCGCCGCGTCCAGCACCACGGCCGCCGCCGCGACCACGTCGCGTTCGTCGTCGTAGGCCACGTCGACCCCGGTGACATGGCCGGTGCCGGGCGGCGGGCCCGGCTCGTCGAGGACCGTCCGCGGCCTCAACTCGTCCTGGACCGCGCGGGCCTGCTCCTCGGTCGCGGGCCAGCCCGCGGGAATGTCCACTGTCGTCATGGTGGGAGCGAGCGTACGGCGGGGCGGCGTAGGCTCGCGATCATGTTCGTACTGGAACTGACCTACACCGCCCCGCTCGATGCCGTGGACGCCGTGCTGCCGGCGCATGTCGCCTGGCTGGAAAAGCAGTACGAGCACGGTGTCTTCCTGGCGTCCGGGCCCAAGAACCCCCGCGACGGCGGGATGATCATCGCCGTCGCGGAGGATCGTGCGCGGATCGAGGAGATCACCGCGGGCGACCCGTTCGTCACGGCCGGGGTGTGCGCGTACCGCGTCACCGAGTTCGCCGCGACGAAGACGGCTCCGGCGCTGGAGTCGTACCGGGAGACTCCCGGCTGACGGATCAGCTCTTGTTGCCGAGGGCGCGCTGGAGCTGGCTTTTGTTCATGTCCGAACGGCCCTTGACGCCCTTGCGCTTGGCCTCTTCGTAGAGCTGGTCGTAGGTCGGTCCCTGCGAGCCCTTGCCCGACCGCTGACCGCCCCGCTTGCCGGAGGACATGTCCTTGGTCGAGGTGCGGCTGGCGGTCTTGGACTCGCCGGAGCGAGCGCGTTCCTTGTTGACCGTCCGCGCCGCGATCTCCTTGGCCCGTCCGGTGCTCTCGCCCCGGTCTTCCGCGCTCTCCTTGATGTGCTCGTACTGGCGTTCACGCTTCGAGTTCGAACCGGCCGGCATGGGGGATCACTCCTTTCGCCGTCGCCGCCCGGGTACCCACATTTCGCCGCTCAGCCCTCCAGACGAGCCACCCGTCCCTTTTCCCCGGCCGCCCAGCAGCCGCCGTCGACCGTGCAGTCGACGGTGTCGTACGAGCCGGTGTCCACGGTCCGCCAGGTCCGGCCGCCGTCCCTGGTGAGGTCCGTGCCGGTGGGGCCGACCGCGAGGGCCGCGGTGCGGCTGTGCGGAAGCCAGGCCACGCCGGAGCGGTAGGCGTTCACCGGGGCCGCGGCGGGCCGCCAGGTCGCGCCCCCGTCACCGGTGCGGGCGGCGGCCTGCGGAGAGCTCTGGTCGGGCCGGTAGTCGCCGCCGACCGCGAGCCCGTGGACGCGGTCACGGAAGGCGAGCGCGAAGACGCCCTTGGCGGGGTCGCCCGCCGGGACCGACGTGTCGGAGGCCGTCCAGGTGCGGCCTCGGTCGGCGGAGTGCAGGACACGCGCGCGTGCCGCCCCACCGGTGGCCAGCCAGACGTCCCGGGGCCCGGAACTGACCAGGCACTGCCCGCTCGCCGCGAAGCCCGCCTCGCCGTCGAGCGCGGCCGGCATCCCCTTGTCGGGCAGCACCTTCCAGGAGCGGCCGCCGTCGGAGGTCGACAGGATGCGGAACCTCCCGTCCACCGGGTCGCTCATGGCGAGGCCGTGGCGGTGGTCGAAGAAGGTGAGGCAGTCGTAGAAGGCCTTGGTGTCGGTGTTGCGGAAGGACTCGGTCCAGGTCACGCCGCCGTCCTCGGTGCGGTAGACGCGGGACGCCTCGCCCTCCCCGATGGCCAGCACCACCGCCCGGCGCGCGTCGAAGGCCTCGATGTCCCGGAACTGGAGCTCGGCGGCACCGGGCGGCGAGACGTTTCGCCAGCTCGCTCCGCCGTCCGTGGTGCGCAGCACGGTGCCCTGGGTGCCGGCCAGCCAGGCGGTGTCCCGGCTGACCGCCGACAGCCCGCGGAACCGCACCTCGGGGGTGCCGGTGTCCTTGAGCTCCCAGCGCGGCGCACGGCCGTCCGGGTCATGTGCCTCGGCCGGTACGGCGGTCAGGACGGCCAGCGCCGCCGCACAGGCCGCCCCCGCGGCGACGGTCCGGCTCATCAGGCCCGTCGGTCTCTTGCCTCGCGTGTTTCCCAAGCGCCTCATGGCGGGCGAAGCTAGCCCACGCTCCCGGCGCCGTCCAGATGCCCTCGGCCGGCCGCCGACCGGTGCGCGGGGTGTCACAAGTGTCTCTCGGGGCACGGGAGAAGGACTGGATCACACCGGTACATGACGACGGTGACAGAGGTCACTCGAATTTCGTGTACACGGATTGGCTCATTCCGACGTCTCTTCCAGTGCCCGTCCCACTCCGGAAGCCCACCGCCGTCACAAGGGAGCAAGGCGTTGTCCACCGTCATCGAGCAGCCCGTAGAGGCCCGTCTCGTCGCCGCGGCACCGCGGATGCCGAGCATTCCCGCCACCCTGCACTACGACCGCTGTGATCCGTTCGCCGTCCGTATGACCTTCCCCGCCCCGGCCACCCTGGAGGGCGTCGAGGTCTGCTGGACCTTCAGCCGCGAACTGCTCACCACCGGCCTGCACGAGCCCGAGGGTCACGGCGACGTCCGGGTGCGGCCGTACGGCTACGACCGCACTGTTCTCGAGTTCCACGCCCCCGAGGGCACGGCCGTCGTGCATGTCCGCACGGGTGAGCTGCGCCGGTTCCTGGAGGCGACGAACGACCTCGTGCCGACCGGTCTGGAGCACCTCCAGCTCGACCTCGACCACGACCTGGCCGAGCTGATGCGCGACGCCTGCTGACGCCGGGCGCCCAGGAGGGCGTCGGGCTCGCCGTGGTCGAGCCCGTGGGTCGGCACGTCGTACGTCCCCGCGTCCAGCTGCTCCCGCTCGGCGCGGCGGACCAGGGCGTGCTCGGCCTGTGCCATGCAGGAACCGACGACGACGGGGCGCCGGGCCCGGCCATGTCGTTCAGCGGACCGTGGATCGCGTCGACGAGGAGCCTGACGGCCCCGGGTCGACGGCACCGGGGACGAGGATCCCGTCGGCGCCCACGACGAGGCAGGTGGCGCCCCCAGGTGAGGCCGACTCCTCACTCGTCGATCGGCCGCAGCGGTTCGCCCTCGTCGTCGTACAGGACGTCCTCGACGTTCACCCCGACCTCATCCGCCGCGAGCACCGCCCGCCCGATGTCGGCAGCACCCGCCGCGTCCCGGGCGTACCCGGTCTCGATGCGAACCCGCTCTCGATGTCCGCGCCGACCGGCACGCCCACCACGGCGGCGATCCGCCCCACGGCGTCCAGGGCCGCTCCCCCGGTCCAGGCGGTCACCGTCCGTCGCGCCCAGGGCCCATGAGAGCCCGGAGCTCGCGTTGGCCGCGGCGGCGGCGCCCACGTCCCGCCTCGCTCAGTCGCCGGCCCCCGCGGCAGCGCCGGCCGGAATCCGAACCCGGCGTTCAGGCGCGCGCCGCGACCGCGGCCGCTGCCCCGCGGACTCCGTGGACTAGTTCCCGCAGCACCGGCGCCACCTGCCCGCTGCGCTCGACCAGCTCCTCGACGCGCGCCTCGTGGTGTTCCCCGCGGGGCAGGAGGGTGCGCAGTTCGGCCGCCGCGGCGAGCGCGAGGAGGGCCGCGTCCCGCTCGGAGACGTCCACCGGCGGCACCGGGCCTCGGAGGACCTGCCGGGCCTCCCCTTGAAGCGCCTCCACGGCGGCCGGCCGGGCCAGGTCGTGCTCCACCGTCGGGAACAGGCCGAGGACCCGCCGCTTGCGGGCGCGCAGCTGTCCGCCCGCCGTGAGCTGTTCCCGTACGGCGTCCAGGGTGATCCGGGTGTGCGGTGTCACCCAGCTCCGCCACCGGTGCGGGCGGGATTCACGGACCAGTTCGAGCAGCCCGTCCAGGACGGGGTCCCCGGTCTCGGCGTCCATGTCGACCGGTGTGGCGATGCCGTCCACGTCGAGGAGCAGACCGCGCCGGGCCAGCTCGGTGAGGGCGCCGGCCCGGACCAGCTGGGGAACCTGGCCGGCCCCCGTGGTCTCGGACTTCGAGGTGTCCCAGGCCAGCAGATAGAGGTGGGCCGGCAGGGAGAGCGGTCCGTCGGGCACGGGGCCTCCTAAGGCGCGTTAACTCGTTGACAGCCCTACGGCCGCCTCGTACGGTGTAGAGCGCTTCTGTTGCCGTCGATCGGAGTAGGACGTTGCTCGTCTGAGGTCCTGAGACACCGTGTCACACACCTGAGGTGTGTGCGCCGCGTGCGACCTCGGCACACGAGCCGTTCCCGACGAGCAGGGCCTTGTTCCCGCCTTCCGGTCTCCTCGCCTTCTCCCGTGGTCGCGGGTGTCTCGATACGCGTTTGCCCCTTCTCGCTTCGAGCAACCGCGGAGACTCACATGTCTGCTTCCCTCACCTGCGCCTCCCTCGCCTTCTCCTGGCCCGACGGCACCCCCGTCTTCGACGGCCTCGACATCGCCTTCGGCCCCGGCCGGACGGGCCTCGTCGGCGTCAACGGGTCGGGAAAGTCCACCCTGTTGAAGCTGATCGCCGGTGAACTCACCCCGGCCGACGGCGCCGTGCGCGTCGCGGGCGAGGTCGGCCACCTCCCGCAGAACGTCACGCTCGACACCGGTCTGAGGGTCGACGAGGCCCTCGGTATCGCCGCGCGGCGCGCCGCCCTGCACGCCATCGAGGCGGGCGACGTGTCCGAGGAGCACTTCGAGACGGTCGGCGACGACTGGGACGTGGAGGAGCGGGCCCTGGCCACCCTCGGTGAACTCGGGCTCGGCCACATCGGGTTGGACCGCAGGATCGGCGAGGTCTCGGGCGGCGAGTCGGTGCTGCTGCGGCTGGCCGCGCTGCTGCTGCGCCGACCGGACGTCCTGCTCCTCGACGAGCCCACCAACAACCTCGACCTGTACGCCCGCAGACGGCTGTACTCGGCCGTCGCCTCCTGGCCGGGGGTGATGGTCGTGGTCAGCCACGACCGCGAACTCCTCGACCTGGTCGACCAGATCGCCGATCTGCGCTCGGGCGAGGTCACCTGGTACGGCGGGAACTTCTCCGCCTACGAGGAGGCCCTCGCCGTGGAACAGGAGGCGGCGGAGCGGATGGTGCGCGTCGCCGAGTCCGACTTCCGCAGGCAGAAGCGCGAACTGGTCGACGCACAGGTCAAGTTGGCCCATCGCAGGCGCTACGCCCAGAAGATGTACGACACCAAGCGCGAGCCCCGGGCCGTCATGAAGCTGAGGAGCCGCGCTGCCCAGGTCTCCGCGGGCAAGCACCGCATCATGCACGAGGAGAAACTCGCCGAGGCCAAGGACCGGCTCGACGAGGCGGTGGAGGCCGTACGGGACGACGACGAGATCCGCGTCGATCTGCCGTGCACGGCCGTACCGCAGGGCCGTACGGTCCTGACCCTCATGGACCTGCACCTCGCCCACGGTGCGCGGGTGAAGGGCGGTCTCGACCTTCGCGGGCCCGAGCGGGTCGCGCTGATCGGGCGCAACGGCACGGGCAAGACCACGCTGCTGCGGACGATCGCCGGGGAGCTGCCCCCGGTGTCGGGCGAGGCCACGGCCCATGTCCCGCTCCGCTTCCTGCCCCAGCGTCTGGACGTCCTCGACGGCGAGCTGTCGGTCGCCGAGAACGTGGCCCGGTTCGCGCCGGGCGCCACCAACAACCGGGTGCGGGCCCGTCTCGCCCGCTTCCTGTTCCGGGGCGCCCGGGCCGACCAGCGGGCGTCGACGCTGTCCGGCGGCGAACGCTTCCGGGCGACCCTGGCCGCGCTGATGCTGGCCGAGCCCGCACCCCAGCTGCTCATGCTCGACGAGCCGACGAACAACCTCGACATCGCGAGCGTGCGACAGCTGACCTCGGCCCTGGAGTCTTACGAGGGCGCGCTGGTCGTGGCCAGTCACGACCTGCCGTTCCTGGAGTCGATCGGCATCACGCGCTGGCTGATGCTGGACGGAGAGCTGCGGGAGGTCACGCCGGAGGATCTGGAGTTCCCCGCGTAGCGTCCGCGGCGTCCGTGCCGTCCGTGCCGTCCGCGGCGCAGACGACGGCCGCCAGGTCCGCGCCCGCCCGGAGCAGCGCCACGCTCCGGGCGGCGATCCGGTCGAGCCGTTCCCGCAGGATCCGCCGGGCGTCCGCCAGGCCGTCGGCGCCGTCCAGGCAGGCCATCACCTCGCGCACGGCCGGAATGCCGTATCCGCCGGCGCGCAGGGCGACGACGACGCGTGCCGCCCTGATCGCCGCGGGACCGTAGCGACGCGCGCGCAGGGTGGTCACGCGCTCCGGGAGGACGAGCCCTTCCTCCTCCCAGAACCGCAGGGTCGAGGACCGTACGCCGAGCGCCTGCGCGAGCTGCGTGATGGTCATGAAGTCGTCGTCCCAGCCGGCCCCTTCGGCCTGGATGCCCTCCAGCGCCCGCTGGGCGCGCAGCACCTCCGCGCGCTCCCGCGCGAGCCGGGCGTGCACCTCGTCGACCGCCGAGGCCGCCTCCGTGACCGTCGCCGTCCGCAGCTCGGCGAGCAGCCGCCGGGCCTCGACGGGTTCGGCGGCCGCTGCGAGCCCTCGGTAGGCGCGCAGAGCGCTCACATGGAGCGGCGTGTAGGAGCGGTAGCCGTTGTCCGACCGTACGGCCGGCGGAATCACGCCCAGCCGCTCCAGGTCGCGCACCTGCTGGGCCGAGTACCCGGACTCCCTGGCGACGTCGGTCGTGCGCATCGTTCGGTCAACCCCACACAAGCACTTGAAGGTCACGCTTGAACCATGAGTATGGAGCAGATCATCGCGACCGTGCGCGGCTTCGAGGGGGCTCTCGTGGTCGTCCCGGGGCCGGGTGGGGACTCCCCCGAGATCGCGTGGGGCGACGCGTTCTTCTACTACGCCCCCGACGGCCGGACGCCACGGAACACCCAGCCCTACGGGACGATCGTCACGAAGAACTACCCCGACGACACCGCCTCCGACCTGGACCCGCAGGGCCGCTGGCGGGTCAACGTCCAGGTCGGCCGCACAGCGCTCCCGGAACTCCTCGGGGAACGGCACGATCCCGCAGCGGCCGACGTGGTGCTGCCGCACCCGGTCTACGGGCCCCTCGGCTGGATCTGCGTGGTGAATCCCGGCGAGAGGACGACCGGGACCGTCGTACGACTGCTGCGCGAGGCCCATGAGGCGGCACGCGCGCGTGCCGCGCGACGGCCCTCCTGAGCCGTGAAGCGTCTCAGGAGGGCCACAGCCTGACTCCAGGGGTTTTGTCGACACGGACCGGCGCTGCATGATGGCTGACCGGCGCCCGTCACCCGCGCCGCCCCTGTCCCGCCGATACGGAGTCCCCTCGTGCCCAGCAAGAAGGCCCTCGTCCGCCGCCCCAGCCCGCGCCTCGCCGAAGGTCTGGTGACGCACGTCGAGCGGGAGAAGGTCGACGTCGACCTCGCGCTCGAACAGTGGGAGGCGTACGTCGAGGCCCTGCGCGCGCACGGCTGGGAGACCGTCGAGGTGGACCCGGGGGACGACTGCCCGGACTCGGTGTTCGTCGAGGACACCGTGGTGATGTACAGGAACGTCGCCCTGATCGCACGCTCCGGCGCCGAGTCCCGGCGCGAGGAGACCATCGGCGTCGAGGAGGCCGTGGCGCGCCTGGGCTGCTCGGTGAACTGGATCTGGGAGCCGGGCACCCTGGACGGCGGTGACGTGCTGAAGATCGACGACACGATCTACGTCGGCCGGGGCGGGCGTACCAACGCGGCCGGCGTCCAGCAGCTGCGGGCCGCCTTCGAACCGCTCGGGGCGCGGGTCGTCGCCGTGCCGGTGAGCAAGGTGCTGCACCTGAAGTCGGCGGTCACCGCGCTGCCCGACGGAACCGTCATCGGACACATCCCCAAGGTGGACCGGCCCGCGCTCTTCCCGCGCTTCCTGTCCGTGCCCGAGGAGGCCGGCGCCCATGTCGTCCTGCTCGGCGGCCCCAAGCTGCTGATGGCCGCAAGCGCGCCGAAGACCGCGGAGCTGCTCACCGACCTCGGATTCGAACCGGTCGTGGTGGACATCAGCGAGTTCGAGAAGCTCGAAGGCTGTGTGACTTGCCTCTCAGTGCGATTGCGGGATCTGTACGCCTGACGGGGTGCGGGCATGAGGCCCGGCGGCCTCGGACCTGCGGTTCCAGGGGCGCTTGTCGTGGTTCCAGGGCCGCGTGTCCTGCCCGGGGAGCACCGCTGATCAGGGATCTTTACGGCGCCCTTAACCTACGGTCTCGTAACCTACGGTTTCGTAGCCTACGATTCCGTAGGTTCCCCGGCACCGCTCGCCGGACCCCGCAATGTTGGTCCCGTCCCCCTGGAGTACCTATGACGATCACTTCCCCTCACCTCGGCAGCCCGTCCTCCGAGTGGACCGACGCGCGACTGCTGTACGCGCTGGAGGAAGTGGTCGAGACCGAACTCAACCGGCATCTGAAGGTCACCAAGGACTGGATGCCGCACGAGTACGTCCCGTGGAGCGACGGCCGCAACTTCCCCGGCTTCTTCGAGGACGGCGAGGCCTGGGAGAAGGAGCAGTCCAAGGTCACCGAGATCGGCCGGATCGCCCTGGTCGTGAACCTGCTCACCGAGGACAACCTCCCCAGCTACCACCACGAGATCGCCTCGCTCTTCGGCCGTGACGGCGCCTGGGGCACCTGGGTGCACCGCTGGACCGCCGAGGAGGGCCGGCACGGCATCGTGATGCGGGACTACCTGCTCGCCTCGCGCGCGGTGGACCCGGACAAGCTGGAGCAGTTCCGCATGGCCCACATGAGCGAGGGCTTCGAGTCGGACAACCGCCACTCCATGCTGCACTCGGTCGCCTACGTGTCCTTCCAGGAGCTCGCGACCCGGGTCTCGCACCGCAACACCGGCCACCAGTCCGGGGACCCGGTCTGCGACCGCATGCTGGCGCGCATCGCCACCGACGAGAACCTGCACATGGTCTTCTACCGGAACCTGCTGAAGGCGGCCTTCGAGCTCGCGCCCGACCTGACGATGATGGCCGTGCGCGACGTGATCGTGAACTTCCGGATGCCCGGCCACGGCATGCCCGGCTTCGAGCGGGCCGCCGCGCAGATGGCGATCGGCGAGATCTACAACATGCGCATCCACCACGACGACGTGCTCCAGCCCGTCCTGCGCTTCCTGAAGGTCATGGAGATCGACGGCCTCGGCCCCGAGGGCCAGAAGGCGCAGGACGAACTCGGCCTGTACATGGGCGGTCTGGACGCGGAGGCCGCGAAGTTCGACGAGAAGCTGGCTGCCCGCAAGGCGCGGATGGCGGCCCGCGCGGGCGCCTGACGCCGGCCTGGCCGGCCCGGCCCGCCGACGCATCGAATTCCCGGTGCGATCCGCCCTACCCAGCGTGATCATGCGGCCATGCATGACAGCAGCAAGGATCAGCGGGCCGCCGGCTTCCTGCTGGGCCTGATCGACGCCGATGCGCCGCCGTACGGATACGGCGGCGCATCGGCGCGCCGCCATCAGGCGCGAACGCACGCCGGGTCGCCCAGGCCGTCCTGAGGTCGACCCCCGGCGCCTCCTCCGTGCTGGTGTGGATCCTGGAGGAGGACGACCCGGAGCTCAACGCGGCCGTCGCACGCTCCAGCCGCCCGTGGCCCTGAAGCTGCGCCTGCCTCTGCGCTACGCCCGGATGCGCTCCAGGGTCTTAACCGCACTCCCGGCCGGTCGGCTCACCGGTTTTGCCGTCGCGCCTGATCGCCAGCCGTTCCTTCTCGGAGAGGCCGCCCCAGACGCCGAAGCGTTCGTCGTTGGCCAGGGCGTACTCGAGACAGGCCGGGCGCATCTCGCACATACCGCAGATGCGCTTCGCCTCTCGTACCGAGCTGCCCGGCTCGGGAAAGAAGAAGTCCGCCCCGGTCTGCGCGCACAACGCCTGCGCCTGCCAGGCGGGGTCGGTCGGGGTGATGGTGTCGATGTGCATGGCGGAGATCGTGCCGGGCAGCGAAAAACGTTCGATCAACGCGGGATCAACGGCTGCGTTCATGACCTCGGGCCGCCTTGATGGTCCTCTGCCCGGCGCGAGGGCGCACGGCGGCGCGCGGAATCGGTTCGCCCCGCGGAAACGGATCGCCCGGTGGGTGCCGGCGTCCCGGGGCGGTGCGGGCCGCCGGTCGTCCCGATGCGCTCCCGCCCAGGTCGGCCGCGGGCTCGGTGCCCTCCGGCCCGCCCGGCCCGGCTCCGGCGGCACCCGCGCGTCCGCCGGCAAGGACCGCACTCCTCTCCCACGGCCACCGCGACTGCCGACCGGCCCGCATCGGCGTCCCGGCAGCGATTGTCAGTGGACGGTGCGAGACTCGGCGGTACAGGCAACGGGACCCCTCAGAGGAGGGCAGAGATGCTCACGACCCGTTATGTCACCGGCGCTCCCAACTGGCTCGACCTAGGCACCCCCGACATCGACGGCGCCACCACCTTCTACGGCGGCCTGTTCGGCTGGGAGTTCCAGCCGGGCCCGCCCGAGGCCGGCGGTTACGGCTTCTTCCAGCTCGGCGGCAAAACCGCCGCGGGCGGCATGCAGACCACACCGGAGCAGGGCCCGCCGTCCTGGACGGTGTACTTCCAGACACCGGACGCGGACGCGACCGCGAAGGCGGCCGAGGAGGCGCACGGCTCGGTGCTGATGCAGCCCATGGACGTGATGGACCAGGGCCGCATGGCGATCCTCGCCGACAAGGCGGGCGTGCCCTTCGGCATCTGGCAGCCCGGGCGGAACAAGGGGCTCGACGTCACCCAGGAGCCCGGTTCACTGTGCTGGGTCGAGCTGTACACGGCCGACCTGCCGATGGCCGCCTACTTCTACCGCGCGGCCCTCGGCCTGGAGACGTACGGGGTCGACTTCCCCGGCGGGACGTACACCACCGTGCTGCCGGACGGGCAGAGCGAGGACGCCATGTTCGGCGGCATCGTCCCGCTCGCCGACGATCCGCTGGAGGCGCAGGCCGGGCCGTACTGGATGCCGTACTTCGAGGTCACCGACACGGACCAGACGGTGGCGAAGGCGCGGGAGCTGGGCGGCAGCGTCCGGCTGCCCGGCACCGACGTGCCGGGGGTCGGCCGGGTCGCCAAGCTGGCCGATCCGTACGGTGCCCGCTTCGCGGTGATCAAGAGCGCGCCGCAGCAGACGTGACGGGGGCGGGGGCGGCTCACGCCGAGGTGCGCCGCACCAGCGTGGTGGGCAGGACGACACCGGCCGGTGCGGCTCCCGCGTCGCCCGGACCGAGACCTCCCAGGAGCAGGCGGGCCATCAACCGGCCCATCTCCTCGATGTCCTGACGGACCGTCGTCAGCGGCGGATCGGCCTGCTCGGCGAGCGGCAGCATGTCGTCGAAGCCGATCACCGCCACGTCCTCGGGCACCCGGCGCCCTCGCTCGCGCAGCACGCGCAGGGCGCCGGACGCGGTGAGGTCGTTGGCGGCGAACACCGCGTCCACGTCCGGGCACCGGTCGAGGAGTTCCCGCATGGCCCGCTCCCCGCCGGCCGGGGTGAAGTCGCCGCCTACGACCAGCCTCGGGTCGGCGTCGCCCATCACGTCACGGTAGCCGTCGAGCCGGTCCGCCGCGGAGGTCTGGTCGAGGGGGCCGGTGATGTGGGCGACACGGGTGCGCCCCAGCCCGGCGAGATGCCGTACGGCCTCGCGGGCACCGCCCCGGTTGTCGCTGTCGACGTACACGACGTCCGTCGTCCCGTCGCTCCAGCCGGGCCGTCCGCCGAACACCGTGGGGACACCGGCCCGCTGGATCAGTCCGGGCAGCGGGTCGTCGAGGTGCAGCGAGAAGACGAGCGCGCCGTCGACGTGGCCTCCGGCGAGGTAGCGTCCGACGCGCGCGTGGTCGTCGCGGCCCTCGGTGAGCAGCAGGACGAGCTGATTGTCGTGAGCGGTCAGCTCCTTGCTGATGCCCCGCAGTTGCAGCGCGAAGAAGGGGTCGGCGAAGACCCTGGTCTCCGGCTCGGCCACGACCACGGCGACCGCGTCGTGGCGCCGGGTGACAAGGCTGCGGGCGGCCTGGTTGGGCACGTAACCGAGCTCCTCGACGGCCCTGCGCACCCGCTCGACGAGCGGCTCCCTGACCCCGTCCCCGCCGTTCACCACCCGGGACACGGTGGCCCGCGACACCCCGGCCCGGGCCGCCACGGCCTCCAGTGTGGGGCGCGGCGCTGTCTCGGTCACGTCGGGGCTCCTCATCGGTGGGTGCGGATCAGGATAGCCCCGGACGAGCACCCGGTGAGAGCGCTCTCGCGGCACCGGACGATGGACACCTACGCCCGGGGACGTCCGATGAACGGCCTCACGCCAGCAGGTCGATCCGCCGCCCGATCCGGTCCCGTTCGGCCCGCTCGTACGCCGTCCAGGCGACCGCGAGGTCCTGCCAGGGCATGCCCACGGGGGCGTAGACCGTACGGTCCGTGTCCGCCGTCCGGCCGGAGTGTTCGCAACGCACGATCTCGCCCAAGGTCGCGTCGGCGGCCCTCAACACGCCCACGCGTGACGCCAGTTCGCGATCGTCGACCACCAGCAGCGCCGCGTCCAGGAGGTCCGCCGCCAACTCTGCCTTGCCCGGTTCGTCCACGCCGAGGCTCGTGAAGTGCTGGCCCGGCCTGGTGTCGTTCAGGTGCAGCAGCGGCTCTCGGGACCAGGTCGCCGAGAGGACGACGTCGGCGGCTGTGGCAATCTCCGCGGCGGAGCCCAGAACCCGGCCGCCGTGCCTCGCGGCGAACTCCGCGGCGCGCTCGGCGGACGTGTCGTGGACGACGAGGGCACCGCGGGGTCGTAGCGCTCCGAGGCCCCGCACCATCAGCTCTGCCTGTACGCCCGCGCCGATCACTCCGACGACGTCTGCGGGGCCTGCCAGCAGGTGTGTGCCCAGTGCCGCGGCCAGCCCCGTCCGCCACGCCGTGACCGTCGCCGAGTCCATGAGGGCCAGCAACGCGCCGTCGGTTCCGCTGTGCAGGCAGATCACCCCGCGCAGGGCGGGGCGCGCGGCCGGGAACTTGGCGTTGACCTTCACGGTGTAGGCGGGAACGCCGGGGAGCAGGCCCGGGATCAGCGCGGTGGCCGTGCCGGGGAACGGGAGGTCCGTGCGCACCCGTTGCCCGGCGATCGGCACACCGTCCGCGTCCACGTCCGCATTCAGTAAGCCGTCCCGCAGTGCGTCGAGGCACGTCTCCGGCTCCAGCACCGTCTCCAGGTCGCCGCGCGTGAGAAGAAGAGTCACCCGCCCATGATCCGTCAGTGGTGGTGCCCGGCCCGCTGCCCGGTGTGCTCGTGCGGCTCGTACCCCGGGATCGTCCCGTCCGTCTTCTTCACCAGGAACAGGCCCACCATCCCCATGTCGGAGTGGCTCTGCACATGGCAGTGGTACATCCACGCGCCCGCCCCGACCCCCTCCCCCGCGATCACCTGGAAGCCGAAGGAGTCCGCCGGGCCCACGATCTTGTTGTCGACGACCTGGCTCGGGTCGTCGGGCCCGGTGAGCATGCCGGTGCGGTTGTCCGCCCAGCGGTGACCGTGCAGGTGGAAGGTGTGGTAGTACTCGCCATGCGTGATCATCACGAACTCGACCCGATCGCCTACGGTGGCCTCGAAGTTGGGCCCGGAGTGCGCCGGCTTGTTGTTGATGAGCATGTCGTTGAAGACGATCGTGTGCGTCGCGTCCGGCAGGACGTCGCCCTTGCGGCGGACGATCACCGGGCCGTAGAGGCCCTTGCGGATGCCGCCTGTGCCGTGTTCCGTGCCGACGACGTGGTCGTGGTAGTGCCAGTAGCCCGCGCTGCCCGCCCGCCAGGTGCCGTCGCTGCGGCGGCCCGGCAGGTGGGTGCGCCAGGTGTAGGTGCGGGTACCGCCCGGCTCGACGTCGCTCTTGTTCAACGTAGTGCCGTCGCTGGAGACTTCGTAGTCCAGGCCGTGGACGTGCAGGCTCGCCCGGACGTCCAGGGTGTTCTCGAACTCGATGTGCAGGGTGTCGCCCTCATTGAGCTCGATGAGCGGGCCGGGGATCGTCGCCTTGCCCTTCTCCAGGCCGTAGCCCAGCTGTCCGTCGGCGAGCTTCTCGGCGTACAGCTTGATGCGCCTGACCTCGCCACCGGGCGGAGCGACCTGCGCCGGACCCGGGTCGCTGCGGGCCTCCGGCGCCATCGACAACGATGTCGCGACCGCCGCGCCACCGAGCAGCACCCGCCGGTTGAAGCCACGTCTGTCCAGTGCGCCCATGCGGAACTCCCCACCGTGATACGGGTTTTGCGGAGACGTACCTGTGATGAACCGGTGAGACGGTACCGGCCCCGGAGCCGTTTATCCACACTCAGGACAAAGTTCGTGCGATCCCGGTCATAGGTATTGGCGCGGGAGGCAAAGGGGTCTAGCTTCCATGGCGCTGTTGCTGTGACCGAGGAGGTGCCCATGCACTTACGAGGGTTGAGCGCGAGAAGCGGAGGAAGCGCGAGGAGACGGGTCTGGACGGCCACCGTGACCGCGGGGGTCGTCGCCGCCGGGCTGATGTCCGGGCCGGCGGCGGGGGCACTGCCGGCTCCCGACCCGTCCGCGACAACGATGTCCGTCAAGTCGCCACCGGGCGGCGGGGACGTACGGGTGCTGGTCTTCTACGGGTCAGCGGCGGGCGGCGACGAGTCGCCCCTCGTCAACGCCGGTATCGCGGCGATCGAGAGGATCGGGCTGTCCGGACCGGCAAACCAGCGGTTCGAGACCGAGGCCACCGACGACGCGAGAGTCTTCACCGACGAGAAGGCACTGGGGAGTTACAACGCCATCGTCTTCCTGACCGGCGGCGGCGATGTCCTCGACGCGGAGCAGGAGGCCGGTCTGGAGGCGTACATGGAGGCGGGCGGCGGTTTCGTCGGCATCCATGACGCGGCCCGCGCCGAGCCGTACTCCGACTGGTTCACGGGTCTGGTGGGCGCCCGGCCGGCTGCCTCCAGCCCGACGGCCGTACAGCGGGCCACCGTTGAGGTCGGCGACCGGCAGCATCCGGCCACCAGGGATCTGCCGGTGCAGTGGAAGCGCCCCGACCAGTGGTTCAACTGGACGAAGAACCCCTCCGGTGACGTGCACACCGTGGCCCGGGTGCGCGAGTCGACCTACCAGCCGGGAGCGAGCGCCAACGGCTGGGACCACCCGGTGAGTTGGTGCCGGGACTACGACGGCGGCCGGTCCTTCTACACCGGCATGGGCGGCACGGTGTCCTCGTACGACGAGACCGACTTCCGGAGCCATCTGCGCGGGGCGCTGCTGTGGACCTCGCGGCTCGTCCAGGCCGACTGCAAGGCGACCATCAACGGCAACTACAAGGCGGAGCGCCTCACCCAGCCCAACCAGGCGGGGCAGAACGACCAGATCGGCGAGCCGCACGGACTGGTCACCGCCCCCGACGGGCGGGTCCTGTACATCGGGCGGGGCGGCGCCGACTCTTCCCAGCCGGTGATCACCGACTGGAACAACCCCGACATCGGCAAGGGCCGGGGCGAGATCCACGTCTACGACCCGAGGACCAAGAAGGTCACCCTCGCGGGCGCGTTGACCGTGTTCGGCAACAAGGGCGGCGGCGACGAACTGGTGAAGGTCGAGGAGGGCCTGCTCGGGATCGAGCTCGACCCGCGCTTCGAGGAGAACGGCTGGGTGTACCTGCACTACACCCCGCATTCTCAGCTCAACCGCGACACGCAGATGGCCCAGCGGCGGGTCTCCCGCTTCACCCTCGACCTCGCCACGAACAAGCTGGACCTGAACAGCGAGAAGGTCCTGCTCACGTGGCCGGTCCAGGTGCACAGTTGCTGCCACGCGGGCGGCGGGATGTCCTGGGACTCGAAGGGCAACCTGTACATCGCGACCGGTGACAACAACTCCAGTGGCTTCAGCGGTGGTTACTCGGGCAACAACCCGCAGCCGAACTACAAGGGCGTCTCCTTCGCGGACGCGCGCCGCACCGCGGGCAACACCAACAACCTCAACGGCAAGATCCTGCGCATCCATCCGGAGGCCGACGGGACGTACACCCTGCCCGAGGGCAACCTCTTCACGGGCCGGGAGACGGCCGAGGGCGGCGGCAAGACCCGCGGCGAGATCTATGTGATGGGGGTCAGGAACCCGGCCCGGATCTTCGTCGACAAGAAGACGGACATCCTGTACGCGGGCTGGGTCGGGCCGGACGCCGGCGCTCCCTCGACGACCTGGGGGCCGGCCAAGTACGACACCTTCGCCGTCATCACCAAGGCGAGCAACCGGGGCTGGCCGTACTGCATGGGCAACAAGCAGCCCTACCGGGACCGCAACCTGCCCAACCCGGACCAGCCGCTGGGCTGGTACGACTGCGACCACCCGAAGAACGAGTCGCCCAACAACGACGGTCTGGTCAACCTCCCTCCGGTCACCGGCAACAACATCTGGTACTCGCCGCAGGGCGGCGCCCCGGACTACCCGCGCGACGCGAACGGCATCCCGTCCTACAAGCAGGAGGACGCCAAGTACCTGCTCCCGTGGCTCAAGGGCGGCGGCCAGGCCGCCATGAACGGGCCGGTCTACCGCTACGACACCACCATCACGAGCGCGACCAAGTGGCCCTCCTACTGGGACGGCAAGTGGTTCGTCGGCGACTTCTACGACGCCGACCAGCCGCGCAACGCGGTCATCACCGACCCGAAGAACCACGGCGACGGCGGACTTCCCGTCCACTCCGAGTCGCTGAAGAAGATCGTGCCGATCGGCAACGACGGCATCAAGAACCTCATGGACTGGAAATTCGGCCCGGACGGCGCGCTGTACGTCCTCGACTACGGGCGCGGGTTCTTCACCTCGGACGCCAAGTCGGCACTGTGGCGGGTCACTTACACGGGCGGCGGCCCGACACCGGCCGCCGGACAGCTGGCGAGAGGAGGGCAGTGATGCACCCCCGAAGAGCAGTGATGCACCCCCGAAGAGCTCTGACCGTCCTGTTGGCCGCCCTGCTGATGGTGCTCGGCCTCCGGTCGACGTCCGAAGCACGGTCTGACACAAGCGCCCCGGCGGCGGCCCAGACACTCACCTGGACCGCCGGCGACGACATCACCAGGTACGCCTCGGTCCCGACGACCGCGGTCGCCGGCACGGCCACGATCGTCTTCGAGAACAGCACGGCCACCGGCAACACCACCGGAATGCCGCACACGTTGACCTTCGTGACCAGTGACCCCGAGTTCAACGACGACGTCGAACTCAACATCCTGGCCAACCCCAACGACGACATGGGCGGCCGCCACACCGCCGAGGTCACGCTCACCCCGGGCCGGTACTTCTACCACTGCACGATCCCGGGCCACGGCCAGATGCAGGGCATCCTCGTGGTGACCGAGGGCAGCGGCCAGGACACCACCGCTCCCTCGGCAGCGGCCCAGGTGAACGGCACGCAGAACGCGCAGGGCCAGTACGTCGGTTCGGCGAGCGTGGCGGTCACGGCCACCGACGAGGCCGGGGGCTCCGGCGTCGACCGGATCGAGTACGCGATCGGGGACACGGGCACCTGGCAGCCGTACACCGCCCCGGTCGTCGTGGACCAGGTCGGCGACCACAAGGTCCGCTACCGGGCCGTCGACAAGGCGGGCAACGTCTCCGCCGAGAAGAGCGCCGCCTTCACGGTCGTCGCGCCGCCCTCCGACGACACCGCCCCGCCGGACACCTCGGCGACGGTGAGCGGGCAGCAGAATCCCGACGGGACGTACATCGACATGGCGACGGTGACCGTGTCGGCCTCCGACACCAGATCCGGGGTCAACACCATCGAGTACGCGGTGAACGACGGGAGTTGGCAGCCGTACACCATGCCCGTGATGGTGCACCAGGCCGGCTCCCACACCGTGCGCTACCGGGCGACCGACAAGGCGGGCAACGTGGCCGCCGAGAAGAGTGTCCGGTTCACGGTCGTCGCGGCGGCCCCGCAGGACACCTCCCCGCCGGTGACCGGCGTGACCGTGGACGGCACGCGGAACTCCGACGGGGCGTACGTGGGCAACGCCAAGGTGACCGTGAGCGCCACGGACGAGGGCGGTTCGGGTGTGGCCGGGGTCGAGTACTCGATCGACGCGGGCCCCTACCTCGCGTACACCGCCGCCGTGGTCGTCGACCGGGCGGGCACGCACACCCTGGCGTACCGGGCGACGGACAAGGCGGGCAACACCTCGGCCGCGCGCACGGTGACCTTCACGGTGGTCCCTGGCCAGGTCCCGGCGCCCAACTGCGCCGAGTTCGACGAGCGGTTGACGGTGATCGTCGGCACGGTCGACTCCGGGGTGCCGAACCGGATCACCAACAGCCGGTGCCGCATCAACGAGTTGATCGAGGACGAGAAGCAGTGGACGTCCCACGCGCTGTTCCTCAAGCATGTGAAGACCGTCCTGGACAAGCTCTTCCGGGAGGGGGTCGTCGACGAGCGCGAGTACGACGCGATCGACGCGGCGGCCCGTGAGTCCGGGATCGGCAGGCCGGGGCAGACGGAGGGCTACCGCACGATCCTCGACGGCAGCCCTGCCTCCTTCGCCAAGTGGCAGCAGGTGGGCGGTGGTTCGTTCGCACCGAACGGCGACGGGTCGATCACGTCCGGCACCACGAGGGACGGCCTCGGCATGCTCTGGTTCCCGGAGCGCACGTACGGCGACTTCTCGCTCAAGCTCCAGTGGCGGGACGACGCCCCGGGCACCGGGAACGCCAACTCCGGTGTGCTCGTGCGGTTCCCGTGGGTCCACGACCATCCGGAGGAGCCCCGGCCGGAGTGGGCGGCCATCAAGTTCGGGCACGAGGTGCAGGTGTTCGACCGGCCCGACGGCGACATGTACAAGACCGGGTCGGTCTACGGCTTCGACCGGGTGGGGCTCGCCGGTGCCGGCGTCACCCAGAAGGGCACGTGGAACGACTACGAGATCCGGGTGGTCGACCAGCACTACTCGGTCTACCGCAACGGTGTGCTGATCAACGAGTTCGACAACATCGGCGGCCAGGACTTCTACCCCGCCCGCTCGGACGACCCGGGCACGGACGGACGGCGGTTCTCCTCCGGCTACATCGGACTCCAGGTGCACAGCACGACGGATGTGATCTCGTACCGGGACGTCAGGATCAAGGAGCTGTAGGACCAGCCTTCTTGGCGCGGCTCGGCTGTACCCGCTTGGGCTCCCCCGGCATCTTCGGATACTCGGGCGGGTACGGCAGATCACCCAGCCCGTGGTCGTGCTCGTCACGGCGGGCCAGCTCCAGGAGGGCCTCCAGCGAGAAGGCGTGATCGTCCATGTCCGCGTGCACGTCGCCGAGTTCGGCGAAGCGCGCGGGCATGGTCGCGATGTCGAAGTCCTGGGGGTGCGCCTGGCCGACCTCCTCCCAGCGCAGGGGTGCGGAGACGGGGGCGTGCGGGCGCGGCCGTACCGAGTAGGCGGAGGCGATCGTGCGGTCGCGGGCCGTCTGGTTGTAGTCGATGAAGATGCGCTCGCCCCGCTCCTCCTTCCACCACTTGATGGTCACGTGGTCCGGCATCCGGCGTTCCATCTCGCGGCCCACCGCGATCGCGGCCCGTCGCACCTGGGTGAAGGTCCAGCGCGGTTCGATGGGCACGAAGACGTGCAGACCGCGGCCGCCGGAGGTCTTGGGCCAGCCGCGCAGACCGCCGAACTCCTCCAGCAGCGACCGCAGTTCATGGGCCGCGCGCACGGCGTCGTCGTAGTCCGTGCCGGGCTGCGGGTCGAGGTCGATGCGGAGTTCGTCGGGGTGGTCGACGTCGTCGCGGCGGACCGGCCAGGGGTGGAAGGTGAGTGTGCCGAACTGGGCGGCCCACAGGACGGCGGCCTCCTCGGTGGGGCACATCTCGTCGGCGCTGCGGCCGCTGGGGAAGGTGATGTGGGCGGTCGGGATCCAGTCGGGCATGTTCTTGGGCGCCCGCTTCTGGAAGAAGTTCTCGCCGGTCACGCCGTCCGGGCAGCGCTCCAGGGTGGTGGGGCGGTCGCGCAGGGCGCGCAGGATGCCGGGGGCGACGGCCTGGTAGTAGCGGGCGAGGTCCAGCTTGGTGAACCCGCGCTCCGGGAAGAAGATCTTGTCCGGGCTGGACAGCCGTACGGTCCGGCCGCCCGCTTCCAGTTCCACCGCGTCACCCATGCGAGCCACGGTAAGCGAGCCCGGCATATCGGGCATTTCGGGGCGTGCACGTGCAGAATCGGACCATGGATCTGCCGGTGATGCCCCCTGTGAAGCCCATGCTCGCCAAGTCGGTGGCGAAGATCCCGCCGGACATGCACTACGAGGCGAAGTGGGACGGCTTCCGGGCGATCGTGTTCCGGGACGGCGCCGAGGTCGAGCTGGGCAGTCGTACCGGCAAGACGCTGACCAGGTACTTTCCCGAACTGGTGGAGGCGCTGCGGGAGCGGCTGCCCGAGCGCTGTGTGATGGACGGGGAGATCGTCATCGCCCGGGACGGACGGCTGGACTTCGACGCGCTCACCGAGCGGATCCACCCGGCGGCCTCCCGGGTGCGCACCCTGGCGGAGCGGACGCCGGCCTCCTTCGTGGCCTTCGACCTGCTGGCGCTCCAGGACGAGTCCCTGCTGAACGTCCCGCTGACCGACCGCCGGAAGCTGCTCACGGCGGCTCTTTCCGGGACCACGGCCCCCGTGCACGTCGCGCCCGCCACCACCGACATCGACGTGGCCCGGCAGTGGTTCGAGGAGTACGAGGGCGCGGGCCTGGACGGGGTCATCGCCAAGCCGCTCACCCTGCGCTATCTCCAGGACGAGCGCGCCATGTTCAAGATCAAGCACGAGCGCACGGCTGACGTGGTGGTCGCGGGCTACCGGCTGCACAAGAGCGGCCCGGTCGTCGGCTCCCTGCTGCTCGGCCTCCACGACGACCGGGGCGCGCTCCAGCACGTCGGCGTGTCCGCGGCCTTCCCCATGAAGCGGCGCGCCGAGCTGATCGAGGAGCTGGAGCCGCTGCGGATGCCGGACGCCTCCGGGCATCCGTGGGCGGCCTGGGCCGAGGAGGCCGCGCACGAGAGCGCCCGGCTGCCCGGGGCGCCGAGCCGCTGGTCGGGCAAGAAGGACCTGTCCTGGGTGCCGCTCAGACCGGAGCGGGTGGCGGAGGTGGCGTACGACCACATGGAGAACGGCGTACGGTTCCGCCACACCGCCCGCTTCCGCCGCTGGCGGCCCGACCGGACCCCGGAGAGCTGCACCTACGCGCAGCTGGAGGAGCCGGTGCGCTACGACCTCGACGAGATCCTGGGCTGACGCACCAGGTCAGGGCCGCATCAGCACCTTGACCGCGCCCTCCTGCTTCTTCTGGAACATCTCGTACGCGTGCGGGGCGTCCGACAGCGGCACGTGATGGGTGGCGAAGTCGTCCACGCCGAGCGGGTCCTCGTCGGTCAGGTACGGGATGATCTCGTCGCTCCAGCGCCGCACGTTGGCCTGGCCCATCCGGACCTGGATCTGCTTGTCGAACATGGTGAGCATGGGCAGCGGGTCGGCCATGCCGCCGTAGACCCCGACGAGGGAGAGGGTGCCGCCGCGGCGCACCAGTTCGATGGCGGTGTGCAGCGCGGCGAGCCGGTCGACGCTGAAACGCTCGGCGAACGGCCCGCTCATCTTCCTGGGCAGCAGGGCGGAGGCGTTCTGGGCGAGGCGGGCGACCGCGCTGCCGTGGGCCTCGGTGCCGACGGCGTCGATCACGGCGTCCGGGCCGCGTCCGTCGGTCTCGTCGCGGATCGCCTGGACCAGCTCCTTCTCGCTGTCGAAGCTCCTGAGGTCGTACGTCTCCACGCCACGCGTGCGGGCCCTGCGCAGCCGTTCGGTCACGAGGTCCACGCCGAAGACGCGCCCGGCGCCGCGCACCTGTGCGACCCGGCAGGCCATGTCTCCGATGGGCCCGAGTCCGAGCACGGCGACGCTGCCGCCCTCGGGGATGTCCGCGTAGGCGACGGCCTGCCAGGCCGTGGGCAGCACGTCGGAGAGGTACACGAAGCGGTCGTCCGGCGGGCCCTCCGGGACCTTGATGGGTCCGTACTGGGCCTGCGGGACCCGCAGGTACTCGGCCTGGGCGCCCGGTACGGCGCCATAGAGGCGGGTGTAGCCGAACAGGGCGGCGCCCATGCCCTCGCTGGTGACCTGGGTGGTCTCGCACTGGGTCGGCAGTCCGGTCATGCACATCCAGCAGTTGCCGCAGGCGATCTGGAAGGGCACGACGACCCGGTCGCCCGCTGAGAGGTCCGGCACCGCGGCGCCGACCTCCTCGACGATGCCCATGGGTTCATGGCCGAGGATGTCGCCCGGAGTCATGAACGGGGTGAGTACCTCGTAGAGATGCAGGTCGGAGCCGCACAGTCCGGTCGAGGTGATCCGGATGACGGCGTCCGTCGGCTCCTTGATCTTCGGATCGGGCACTTCCTCCACCCGTACGTCCCGCTTGCCCTGCCAGGTCACAGCCTTCATCGCCCGGCACTCCCTCCGTCACGTCGTGTGTCGGTCCCGCGGTAGGCGCCCCGGGTACCCGGACGCCCTCCCTCCGAACCGCTAGGGAGGGCCGATCGGCGTAGTCGACGCGACTAATCAGAAACAGACGGGTATGGCCACCAATGAACTTATAAGCGCACAATCAAAGACACGAGACGGGCGGGCATGGTGGGCATGGTGGGTACGGAGCAAAGGGCGCGCACGAGACGCGCCCGTACGGCGGCGGCACTGCTGACCGTCACGGGCCTCTTCGCCGCGGGCTGCACGGGACACGGCGCACCCCCGACCGACGACGGACGGGGACAGTTCCGCACGGCGCAGCCGGGCACCTCGCGACCGGACACCTCGGAACCGAGCGCGAAGGCCGACGGCCCCTCGGTGCTCGCCGTGAAGATCGACAACGTGCGGGCGGCGCGCCCGCAGACCGGCCTCGACGCGGCGGACGTCGTGTACGCCGAGCAGGTCGAGGGCGGACTCAGCCGCCTCATGGCGGTGTACGCGACCAAGCTGCCGAAGGCCGTGGGCCCCGTGCGCAGCGCCCGCGAGTCGGACCTGGAGCTGCTGCGGCAGTTCCACGAACCGACGCTCGCCTTCTCCGGCGCCCAGGGCAAGTTGATGCCCCTGATCAACCGGGCACCACTGGTGGCCCGGACCCCCGAGAAGGCGTCCGGCGCCTACTTCCGCGGCGCCGGCAAGGTCGTCCCGCACAACCTCTTCCTGCATCCCGGGCGCCTGCTGCCCGCCACGCCGGGCGCGGCCGCGCTGACGAACGGCTTCCGCTACGGCCCGGCGCCGGCCGGTGGCGTCAAGGACACCTCGGAGACGGTCCGTTACCCCGCCGCCCGCTTCACCTTCACCTGGTCGCAGAGCCGGGAGCGCTGGCTGGTCTCGATGGACGGCGCACCGGACGTGACGGCCGACGGGAAGCGGCTGGCCCCGGCCACGGTCGTCGTGCAGTACGTGAAGATCCGCAAGTCCGCCTTCCACGACTTCCTCGGCAACAACACGCCGTACACGGTGACCGTGGGCTCGGGAAGGGCGAAGGTGCTGCGCGACGGCCGCGCCTACGACGTGAACTGGAAGCGGGCGAAGGCCGCGGACGGCACGGACTTCACCACGAAGGACGGCTCCCCGGTGAACTTCGCCGAGGGCCAGGTGTGGGTCGTCTTCGCGAAGGCGTCCTGATCAGCGCGGGCTGACGAGGGGTTCCGCGGGATTGCGGAGCCCCTCCGCCGCGTCCGCGACCCGGCGGATGAGCTCGAAGAACCGGCTCTGTTCGTCGTCGGAGAGCGGGGCCAGGAAGACCTGGTTCATCCGGGCGGTGCGCACGGTCAGTTTGCGGTGGGTGCGGACCCCGTCGTCGGTCAGGCGCAGCAGGAAGCGGCGGCCGTCCTGGGGGTCGCGGACCTTGTCGAGCAGCCCGCGCCGGCCGAGCCGGCTGATGACCTCGGCGATGGTGGACCGGTCGAGCCCCACCCGCTCCCCCACCGTGCGCTGATCGAGGCCCGGCTCGGCGACGAGAGCGTTCAGGACCGCGAACTGGGGCGAGGTGATCTCCTCGGAGACCATCGTGTTCCACAGCAGGTAGTGCGCCTGCTGGAGTCGCCGGGCGAGGTGCCCGGGGTGGGTGGTGAGGTCCACCGCGGCCATGTGCGCTCCCGAGTCAGGTTGGTTGGTGCACTGAAGAGTAGTGAGCCTTGACGCCAGGCTGCCACAGTGGCAGCTTAAGAGAAACCTCGCTGGAATACTCAGTGCACTGAGCAACGGAGATGGGGCTGTGCGGATGGACAAGGTGGTCGCCACGGCCCGGGAGGCGGTGGCCGATGTGCCGGAGGGCGCGTCGCTCGCAGTGGGCGGTTTCGGGCTGAGCGGTGTGCCCAACGTGCTCATCCAGGCCCTGTACGAGCAGGGCACCGGCTCCCTGTCAGTGGTCTCCAACAACTGCGGGGCGATGGAATCGGGCCTCGCCGTCCTGCTCGCCGCCGGGCGGATCGCCCGGGTGACCGGCTCCTACATCGGCGCCAACAAGGAGTTCGCCCGCCAGTACCTGGCCGGCGAACTGGAGGTCGAGATGATCCCGCAGGGCACGCTCGCCGAGCGGCTGCGGGCGGGCGGCGCCGGGATCCCCGCGTTCTTCACCCCGGCCGGCGTCGGGACCCAGGTCGCCGACGGGGGACTGCCCTGGCGCTACGACGGCCACGGCGGCGTCGCGGTGGCCTCGCCGCCGAAGGAGGTGCGGGAGTTCGACGGCACGGAGTACGTCCTGGAGCACGGGATCCGCACCGACTTCGCCCTGGTGCGGGCGGCGAAGGGCGACCGGCACGGCAACCTGGTCTTCAACAAGTCCACCCGGAACTTCAACCCCCTGGCGGCCATGGCGGGCCGGGTCACGATCGCCGAGGTGGAGGAGCTGGTGGAGCCCGGCGAGATCGACCCGGACGCGGTGCACCTGCCGGGGATCTTCGTACAGCGGGTGATCGCGCTGACGCCCGAGCAGGCGACGGACAAGCGGATCGAGCAGCGGACGGTGAGCAGCTGATGGCCTGGACCCGGGAACAGATGGCCGCGCGGGCCGCGCGTGAGCTCCAGGACGGTCAGTACGTCAACCTCGGCATCGGCCTGCCGACGCTGATCCCGAACTATCTCCCGCCGGGCGTCGAGGTGATCCTCGAATCCGAGAACGGCATCCTGGGCACCGGCCCCTACCCCACCGAGGACCAGGTCGACCCGGATCTGATCAACGCGGGCAAGGAGACCGTGACGGTGCTGCCGGGGGCGTCCTTCTTCGACTCGGCGCTGTCCTTCGGGATGATCCGGGGCGGGCACATCGACGTGGCCGTGCTGGGTGCCATGCAGGTGTCCGAGACCGGCGACCTGGCCAACTGGGCCATTCCCGGCAAGCTGATCACCGGGATCGGCGGGGCGATGGACCTGGTCCACGGCGCCCGTACGGTCATCGTGGTGATGACGCACACCGCCAAGGACGGCTCGCCGAAGATCCTCACCGAGTGCGCGCTGCCGCTGACCGGCAAGGCGTGTGTGAACCGGATCATCACCGACCTCGGCGTCCTGGACGTCACCGAGGACGGTCTGCTGCTGGTCGAGACGGCGCCCGGGGTGGGCGTCGAGGAGATCACCGCCAAGACCGACGCGAAGCTGACCGTCGCGGAGGGCCTGCAGTGAGAACCGTCTACATCGTCGACGCGGTCCGCACCCCGGTCGGCCGCTACAACGGCTCCCTCGCCTCGGTGCGCCCGGACGACCTGGGCGCCCACGCCATCCGTGAACTCCTCGCCCGCACTCCCGACTTGGACCCCTCCCGGATCGAGGACGTCTACTTCGGCAACGCCAACGGCGCCGGCGAGGAGAACCGCAACGTCGGCCGGATGGCCGCGCTGCTGGCGGGCCTGCCGACCTCGGTGCCGGGGGTGACCGTCAACCGGCTGTGCGCGTCGGGTCTGGAGGCGGTGATCCAGGCGGCCCGGGCGATCGCCCTCGGGGACGCCTCGATCGCCGTGGCCGGTGGTGTGGAGTCGATGACCCGGGCACCGTACGTGCTGCCCAAGTCCGACCGTGCGTTCCCGGCCGGGCACGCCGAGCTGTACTCGACGACCCTGGGCTGGCGCATGGTCAACCCGAGGATGGAGCCGCAGTGGACGATCCCGCTGGGCGAGTCTGCCGAACTGATCGCCGACAAGCACAAGATCAGCCGTGAACAGCAGGACGAGTTCGCGCTCGACTCCCACCGCAAGGCGGCCGCGGCGCATGCGGCGGGGCTGTTCGACGCCGAGCTCGCGCCGGTGCCCGTCCCGCAGCGCAAGGGCGAGCCGGTCGTCTTCGGCGCCGACGAGTGCGTACGGCCGGATGCCTCGCTGGAGGCGATGGCCAAGCTCAAGCCCTCCTTCCGTACTTCTGAAGGCACCGTGACCGCGGGCAACGCCTCGCCCTTGAACGACGGCGCCGCCGCGCTGCTGCTCGTCGACGACGAGGGCCTCGCCACCACCGGTCGCGAGCCGCTGGCCCGGATCTCCGCGACCGGCGTCAACGCGCTGGACCCGCACTACTTCGGACTCGCCCCCGTCGAGGCGGTCAACCGGGCACTCGCCAAGGCGGGCAAGGGATTTGGCGACCTGTCGGTGCTGGAGCTGAACGAGGCGTTCGCCGCCCAGGTGCTCGGCTGCGTGGCCGAGTGGCCCGAGTTCGACCCGGCGATCCTCAACCCGCAGGGCGGCGCGATCGCCCTCGGCCACCCGCTGGGTGCCTCCGGCGCCCGCCTAGCCGGCACGGTCGCCCACCAACTCGCCCGCAGGGGCGGCGGAGTCGGCGTCGCCACCCTGTGCATCGGTGTCGGTCAGGGCCTCGCCCTCGTCCTCGAACGTTAAGGAACGCAGGATTCCCCATGACTCTCACCCAGCACGACATCGACCAGGAAATCGCCGCCGAGCACGCCGCCTACGAGAAGCGGCTCGCCGACGGCGCTCCCGTCGAGCACCAGCCGCGCCGCGACTACGCGCCCTACCGTTCCTCGGTGCTGCGGCACCCGAAGCAGCCGCCGATCACCATCGACGTGTCCAAGGACCCGGAGCTGGTCGAGCTGCACTCGCCCGCCTTCGGGGAGCGGGACATCACCGAGATCGACAACGACCTGACGCGGCAGCACAACGGGGAGCCGATCGGTGAGCGGATCACCGTCGAGGGCCGGCTCCTCGACCGGAACGGCCGTCCGCTGCGCGGTCAGCTCGTCGAGATCTGGCAGGCGAACTCGGCCGGGCGCTACGCCCACCAGCGCGAGCAACACGACGCCCCGCTGGACCCGAACTTCACCGGCGTGGGCCGCACCCTGACCGACGACAGCGGCTGCTACCGCTTCACCACCGTCCAGCCGGGCCCCTACCCGTGGCGCCAGCACGTCAACGCGTGGCGGCCGGCCCACATACACTTCTCGATCTTCGGCACGGCCTTCACCCAGCGGCTGGTGACGCAGATGTACTTCCCGAGCGACCCGCTGTTCCCGTACGACCCGATCATCCAGTCGGTGACCGACGACTCGGCCCGTCAGCGGCTCGTCGCCACCTACGACCACAGCCTGTCCGTGCCGGAGTTCTCGATGGGCTACCACTGGGACATCGTGCTCGACGGGCCGCAGGCCACCTGGATCGAAGAAGGACGCTGACCAGCCATGACGAAGATCGACACCAGTCGTCCGGAGACCGTGCTGCCGACCCCGTCGCACACGGTCGGCCCCTTCTACGGCCACGCCCTGCCCTTCCCCGGCGGCGGCGACATCGCCCCTGTCGGCCACCCGGACACCCTCACCCTCCAGGGCTACATCACCGACGGCGAGGGCAACCCGCTGCCGGACGCCTTCCTGGAGCTGTGGAGCGCCGACCCCGAGGGCAACGTCCCGCAGGTCGACGGCTCGATCCGGCGCGACCCCGCGAGCGGTGGTTACCTCGGCCGCAACGGTGTGGAGTTCACCGGCTGGGGCCGGATCCAGACCGACGCCAACGGCCACTGGACCGCCCGGACCCTGCGGCCGGGCGCGCGCGGGCGGAGCGCGCCGTACATCAGCGTGTGCGTCTTCGCGCGCGGGCTGCTGGTGCACCTGTACACCCGCATCTACCTGCCGGGCGACGAGGCGGCCCTGAGCGCCGACCCGCTGCTGGCCCGGGTGCCGGCGGAGCGGCGCGACACGCTGATCGCGCGGAGGCAGGGCGACGGCATCTACCGTTTCGACATCCGCCTTCAGGGCGAAGGCGAAACGGTCTTCCTGGAGTTCCAGTGACTTCTCCCGATCCGGACACCGGCCTGCTCGCCCCCGGGTGGGCAGGCTCCCCCGCCGCCGCGGCGACCTCCGACGGCGCCTACCTCCAGGCGCTGCTGGACGCGGAGGCGGCGCTGACCAGGGCGCAGGCAGCGCTCGGCCTGGCTCCGACGGAGGCGGCCGCCGCCGTGACCGAGGCGGCCGACGCGGGCCGTTTCGACGTACGCTCGCTCGCCGAGCGGGCGCGCGGCGGCGGCAACCCCGTGATTCCCCTGGTCGCCGACCTCACGCAGGCGGTCGGCGAGGAGTACGGCCCGTACGTGCACCGGGGCGCCACCAGCCAGGACATCCTGGACACGGCGGCCATGCTGGTCGCGAGCCGCACACTCGATCTCCTGCTGACCGACCTCGACCGCGTCCAGCGGGCCCTGGCCCGGCTCGCCGCCGACCACCGCGACACCGCGATGCCCGGCCGGACGCTCACCCAGCACGCCGTACCGACGACGTTCGGGCTGAAGGCCGCCGGGTGGCGTTCGCTGGTACTGGACGCGCGGGACCGGGTCACAGCCGTACAAGACTCCCTGCCCGTCCAACTCGGCGGCGCCGCCGGGACCTTGGCGGCCTTCACGGCGTACGGCACCGAGGACACCGCGGCCCTCACGGCAGCCTTCGCCGACGAGCTCGGCCTCGGGGTGCCGTCGCTCCCCTGGCACACCCTGCGCACCCCGATCGCCGACCTCGCCGGCTGTCTGGCCTTCACCGCCGGCGCGCTGGGCAAGATCGCCGCGGATGTGCTCGTGCTCGGCCGTACCGAGATCGCCGAGCTCGCGGAGGGCAGCGGGGGTGGCTCCTCGGCCATGCCGCACAAGGCGAATCCCGTGCGGTCCACGCTGATCGCCGCCGCCGCCCGGCGCGCCCCGCAGCTCGCGGCCACGCTGTACGGCTCGCTCGCCGCCGAGGACGAGCGGCCCGCCGGAGCCTGGCACACCGAGTGGGAGCCGCTCAGGGACCTGCTGCGGCTGGTCGGCGGAGCCGCCCGGGACGCCGCCGAACTGACCTCGGGGCTGCGGGTCCACGCCGGCACCATGCGCGAACACCTCGATCTGACCCACGGGTTGATCGTCTCCGAGCGGCTGTCCGCCGAGCTGGCGCCCGTGCTGGGCCGCGCCCGCGCCAAGGCACTGCTGACGGAGCTCGCCGAACGGACGTACGCCGAGGGTGTGTCGCTCGGTGAACTCCTCCGCCAGGAGCCCGAGTTGAAGGACGTCGACCTCGACGAGCTCACCGACCCCGCCCGTTACACCGGCTCCGCCGGTGCCCTCACCGACCGTGCTCTGGAGCGACGTTGACCGATACCCTCCTCAACCACCGCGCCGAGGGCCCCGCGTCCGCTCCCCCGCTGCTGCTCGGCCCGTCGCTCGGGACGTCGTACGCCCTGTGGGACAAGGTGGCGCCCGAGCTGTCCCTCACCCACCGGGTGATCCGCTGGGACCTGCCCGGACACGGCGGTTCGGCGGCGGACCTGATCGGTCCCGGCGCGGGCGTGGGTGACCTCGCCGACCTGGTGCTGGCGCTCGCCGACTCGCTCGGCGTCGAGCGGTTCGCCTACGCGGGGGTGTCCCTCGGGGGCGCGGTCGGTCTGCATCTGGCCGTGCATCACCCGGAGCGCGTCACATCGCTGGTGGTGATCTGCTCCTCGGCCCACTTCAACGGCAGCAAGCCGTGGGAGGAGCGGGCCGAGCGGGTCCGCCGGGAGGGCATGGAGTGGCTGCTGGAGAGCGCGAACTCCCGTTGGTTCGCGGGTGACTTCACCGTGCCGGAGCTCGTACGGGACCACGCCGAGGCCGATCCGGAGGCGTACGCGGCCTGCTGTGACGCCCTGGCCTCCTTCGACCTGCGCGACCGGCTGACCGGGATCTCCGCGCCCACCCTGCTGATCGCCGGCCGCCAGGACCCGGCGACCCCGCCGCCCCATCTGCGGGAGATCGCCGACGCGGTGCCGCGTGCCACGCTCGTCGAACTCCCGGGGGCCTCGCACCTGGCCCCGGCGCAGTGCCCGGAGGCCGTTCTCACCGCTCTGCGCGCGCATCTCGACGGGGGTGCCAAGCGGGGCATGGAAGTGCGGCGCGAGGTGCTCGGGGACGCGCACGTGGACCGGGCGCAGGCCCGGCAGACGCCCTTCACTGCGCGCTTCCAGGACTTCATCTCACGGTACGCGTGGGGCGAGATCTGGACCGACCCGACGCTCAGCCGCCGCGAGCGCAGCATGATCACGCTGACGGCGCTGGTCGCGCACGGCCATGACGACGAGCTGGCCATGCATGTGCGGGCGGCCCGGCGCAACGGCCTCACGCCGGAGGAGATCGGGGCCGTACTGCTCCAGACGGCCGTCTACTGCGGGGTACCGGCGGCGAACTCGGCGTTCGCCACGGCCCAGCGGGTGCTGGCGGAGGAGACCGAAGGGTGACCCCGGCAGGGGCAGGCACGCGAGACCACGATGTGCCTACCGTGGGGGCATGTCGACCATCCTGATCACCGGCGCCACCTCCGGTCTCGGCCGTTACGTCGCCTTCGAACTGGTCCGCGCCGGCCATGTCGTCCTCGCCCACGGGCGGGACCCGGGCCGCACCGAGAGCCTGGTGGCGGAGCTGCGGACCGAGGGGGAGGCCGAGGGCTTCGTGGCCGACCTCGCCTCCCTGGCCCAGGTGCGCGAGCTGGGCGCGAGGGTCGCCGAGGCCCGTCCCGGACTCGACGTCCTGGTCAACAACGCGGGCGCGGGCGCGGGTTCGCCCGGCTCGGGCCGTGAGGTGAGCGCGGACGGACACGAACTGCGGCTGGCGGTGAACTACTTGGCGCCGGTGGCCCTGACCCGGTCCCTGCTTCCGGTGCTGCGGGCGAACGCACCGGCCCGCATCGTCAACGTGGGTTCGGCGGGGCAGGAGCCGATCGACTTCGACGACCCGGAGTTCAACCGCGGCTACTCGGGCTTCGCCGCGTACTGCCGGGCCAAGTTCGCCCTGGCGGCCCACACCTTCGCCCTGGCCGAGGAGTTGACGGGCACGGGAGTCGCGGTCAACGTCCTGCACCCGGCGACCTTCATGGACACGGCGATGGTCAGGGCGGGCGGGGTGGCGCCTTGGTCGACGGTCGCGGACGGGGCGCCTGGTGTGCTGGCCCTGGCTACGCAGGACGTGGGTACGGGCCGCTACTTCGACGGGACTCGTCCGGCGCGGGCGCACGAGGAGACGTACGACGGGGAGGTGCAGAAGCGCCTGGCGACGCTGACGGATCAACTCCTCGCGCCGTAGCTCCCCCGGGGCGGGGGGAACTGCGCGACCAGCCCCCTCCGGCCCGCAGACGAGATCAGCGCAGCCCCCGCCCCGTCTCCAGCACCTCTCGGGCCTGCGTCACCAAGCCGTCCGCCCCGCAGGAGCGCGCCAGCGCCAGGCCCCGGTTGAGCTCGGCCACGGACCGCGCCGCGATGCCGTACTCGACCCGGGCCGCCGCGTGCTCGTACTGGCACGGCGAGGCCTCCAGATAGGCGACGGCCTGCGCGGCGAGCCGTACCGCCCGCTGCCCGGTCTCCAACGCCGCCGCGCACCGCAGCGCCTCACCGATCGCCGTGTCCGTGCCGAGCCGTTCGGCATGCCGGCGAAGATCCGTGGCCAGCTGGGCGGCCCGCACCGGGTCCTCGACGGCGAGAGCGCGCGCGAGGTCGGCCGCCCACGGCACCAGCACCGGGTTGTGGTGACCTCGCACCGCCGCCGCCTTCTCCGCGGCGTCCAGTTCATTGATCCCGTCCTTGGTCCTGCCGACGGCCAGCAGCAGCCGCCCGCGCACGGACCGCGGGTCGGGGAGCACGATCGTGGACGGGTACGGCGGGGCGAAGCCGTACTGCTCGGCGATCGCCCACGCCTCCTCGACATGCCCGCGCGCGAGCAGCGTGTCGACCAGGTTGCACGTCGCCGACCAGTACAGCGGCAGTCCTCGCCCCACCCGCTCGGCGATCCGCAGGGACTCGCGCAGGGACGTCTCGGCCTCCCGGAGCCGGCCGCGCCGACGGTGGCCCAGGCCGACGTAGGCGTGGGCGAGCGCGAGGTGGCCGCCGCTCCAGCCGGCCGACTCGTAGGTGCGCAGGGCCTCGGTGTACAGCGCCTCGGCGCGGTCGAGCCGGTCCGTGAAGGCGTACGCGCTGGCCAGCATCAGCGGCAGTTCGAGCCCCCACTCGGTGTCGGTCCAGCCGAGTCCGGGCGCGAGGCGGCCGTTGACGAGAGCGCGATCGCACGCTTCGGCGATCTCCTCGGCGCTCTCGCCGCGAGCCATCGCGTCGAATCCGCGCAGGATGAGCAGGGCCCGCTCGGAGTTGTCCCGGCCGGTGCAGGTGGCGGCGAGGGCGGCGAGGCGCTCGGAGCGCGCCGGGGAGGTGGCCTCGCCGGGGTAGAGCGCCTCCCAGGTGTACTGCACGGCCTGGAGGCGCAGCCGGGCCGGGCCTTCCTCGTGCCGGGCGGCCTCCGCCTCGACCGTGCGGACCGCCTCCTCCAGCTGGTTGTTGTGCATGAGCGCCTGGGACAGGCGGACGACCGCGTCCACCCGGGCGGAGCCCTCCAGGCCGGGCATGGCGAGCGCGGTCTGGAGGTGGCCGATGGTCTTGGCGGGTGCGGTCAGGAGGGTGGCGCAGCCGAGTTCGAAGAGCACGCGCGCGTGGACCTCGGGCGTCGGGGGTTCCAGCAGGGCGCGCTCCAGGCAGCGGCGGGCCGCGTCGGGGGCGCCGACGAGCAGGTGCTCGCGGGCGGCCTCGCGCAGCTGCTCGACGAGTTCCTCGTCGTCGTCCGGGTGGACCTGCAGCAGGTGCCGGGAGGCGGCCGCGGCGCCGAGCCCGGAGTCGGTGACGAGCTGGGCGGCGATGCCGTGCATGGCGGTGCGCAGGGCGTCGGGGATGGAGTCGTAGACGGCGGTGGCGATCAGCGGGTGCACGAACTCCAGCTCGCCCTCCTCCGCACCGGAATCGGTCAGGATGCGGGCGTTGCGCAGCAGTTCGGCGCAGAGCCTTGCCTTGTCCGGCTTGAGGGTGGCGAGTTTGGCCACCAGGTCGACGGAGATGTCGGTGCCGAGGATCGCGGCCGCCCAGGCGAACCGGGTGGCGTCGATGCCGAGTTCCTCCAGGCGGGCGACGAGTCCGCCGCCGCGGGCCGACCGGTTCAGCTCGCGCAGTTCGTTGGCCGAGGCCTCGGTGGGCTCCATCTCGCTGTCGCGGACCTTGGCGAGGAGTTCGACGGTCTCGTACGGGTTGCCGCCGGTGACGGCCCACACCTCGCGGCAGAAGGGGGCGTCGGCGTGCTCGCCGAGGGTGGCGCGGGTGAGGCCCGCGGTGGCTTCCGGGGTGAGGGCGCTGAGGCTGGTGACGGGGTGGCCAGCGGCGGAGGCCACGCTCTCCAGGAGGCGGGCGCTCTCGGTGGTGGCCTCGCCGGGCCGCCGGGCCACCACGACCAGGACGGACAGGTCGTCCAGGCGCTCGGCGAAGGCGGCGAGCCAGCGCAGGGTCTCCTGGTCGGCCCAGTGGGCGTCGTCGACCATCAGCACGAGCGGCCAGTCCCGGCGGGCCAGCCTGCGCACCGCGGCGACCAGTCCGTCGCACACGCCCTGCGGGTCGGCCTGCCGCTCCCCCGGCTCCGCGATGCCGAGGGCGGGGCCGGCGATGTCGTACCAGTCACCGAGGTACTCGCGGGCCTCCTCGGGCATCAGCGACAGGAGGGCGGGCTGGAGCAGTTGGCGTACGACGTTGAAGGGAACGGACCTGAGGGTCTCGCCGCCGCGGGCCGACCAGACCGTGCAGCCGCGCTCCTCGGCGATGCGGCGGGTCTGGGCCAGCAGGGCGGTCTTGCCGAAGCCCGCCTCGCCGCGGATCAGCAGCACACTGCCCGAGGACGTACGGCCCGCGCACAGGGAGTCGATCACCCCCTCGACGGCGGCGAGTTCCTCGTCGCGCTCCCACAGCGAGGCCGGGGCGGCCGCAATCGGCCCTACCTCCGTCATCCCGCTACCTCCCCAAGTCGCCCGAACGACGTACGGATCTCGAGCGTAGCCGTCCCGGTGCGGAGGCGGAGGGCGGTCGGGGTACCTGTTGCCTTGACGGGTGATCTGGGGTACGGGAGGGCGACGCGCAATGCCCCTGACCTGCCGTCGACAAACCTGACCGACAGTCAGCCGTGGGCCGGGAGACGCCTGGGGCGGCGATGGGCGCATGCCTCGTTGGAGCCGGCGTTCTTGCCGACGTATGCCGGACGCTCGCGCCCTGGCCGCTCGTGCTCGCTCCACCGGGGCGGCGCGCCTCGGAACGGCCGATTCGAGTGGTGGCCCTCTCATCCCGCTTTCACCGAGTGCTCATACGGTGGGGGCATGACGCAGGAGACTCCCCCCGGGTGGTACCCCGATCCCGGGCAGACAAGTGACGGTCCCGCCGCCGAGCGCTGGTGGGACGGCAAGGCGTGGACCGAGCAGACCCGGCTCGCCGGATCGGCCGCCGCATGGGGTCCTCCGGAACAGGTCGCGAGCCCCGGGGACGCCGGGCAGTACCCGGCCTTTCCGCCGTATCCCGCCCAGCCGCCGAGCGGCTCGCGGCGCGGCCGTACGGGCATAGCCGTGGCGGTGGCGGTCGTGGTCCTGGCGAGCATTGGCGTGGGGGTGTACGCGCTGGCCGACAGCGGCAACGGCAACGACGACTCGGCCACCTCGCGGGGGCCGGGAGGCCAGGGCGGTCCCGGCGGCACGGGAGGGCAGGGCGGTCCCGGCGGCACGGGAGGGCAGGGCGGACCGTTCGGCGGCAACGGAGGGTCCGGCGGCTCCGGGGGCAGCGGGGGTTCCGGGGGCGCGTCGCCCTCCCCGCAGGGCTCCGAGGCGCCGAGGATCGAGAGCGGCTCGGTGACCGACTCGATCGACGGGATCAGCCTGCCCATTCCCGACGACTGGTACGGCCAGGAGATCCAGGTCGGCGCGTCCGTGACCTCGGACGACTCCTACGCCTGCCCCGGCGACACCGCCGAGAAGTGCACGAAGGGCGGTGCCTACTCGGCGCCCGCCGTGGCGCTGGGCACCAAGGGCGGCACGGCCGAGGCCGTCGCCAAGGCCGACATCCAGGCGAACGCCGAGCAGTCGTACGGCGGCAAGACCTACGGTTCGATCACCTCGCACGACGTCCTCGCCTCGAAGGCGGTGACCGTGGCCGGGCAGAAGGGCTACCGGGTCCGCTGGAAGGCGGTCACCAGCACGGGCTCCGACGGCTATGTCGAGTCCCTGGCCTTCCCGTCCCCGGCGAACCCGCAGCAGATCGTCGTGGTGCGGTTCGGGGTCGACGTCGAGGAGGGCCAGACCGTGATCGACGACATCACCAAGGGCATCAAGGTGTCGACGGGCGGCGGCAACGGCCAGCACGTCTGACGGCAGGTCCCCGGACACCGGTTGGCCGGGTGGGGCGCCTCCCCGCTCAGGAGGAACCCCACCCGGCCGGGGGGGGTGCGCGCCGCCCCCGTCCCCACGGTGCGGCGCGAGCAGGTCACCGTCCAGTCATCCCGTGGACGGCGGCCCGGGTCTCAGGTCAGGCCGAGGGCCGGCAGTACGGCGGCCTCGACGAAGCGGACCAGGTAGTCCGGGTCGGCGTACTTCCCGTCCACGACGGGCCGGGCGCGGACGACGCCGAACATCTGGGCCGGGATGTATTCGAGGGCCGGGTGGCCGGTGGTGATCTCACCCCGGTCGACCCCGCGCTGGAGAATGTGCCGCAGTGCGGCGAGCTCCGGTTCGACCAGCGCCTCACGCAGGGCCTGCGCGAGTTCCGCGTCCTGGGTGACGGCGTGGCCGAGCGCCTGGAGCAGCTTGGTGTCGTGCATCGACCACCGGCCCGCGGCCCGGGCGGCCTCGCGCAGGTCGTCGGCGAGCGATCCGGTGTCGATCCCCTCGAACTTCGACCTGCGGCGGGAGCGCAGGGCGGCCACCACGAACTGGGGCTTGGTCTTCCACTGCCGGTAGAGGGTGGACTTGCTGCAGCGGGTGCTGGCGGCGACGCCCTCCATGGTCACGGCTTCGTATCCGCATTCGCGGACCTGTTCGAGCACGGCGTCGAAGAACTCCTGCTCACGCTCGGGCGTGATCTTGGAGCGGCGCGAGGCGACGACCGTCTCCGGTCCGTCCGCGGCCTGCGACGTCATCAGCCCTTCCCTTCCTTCGCCCCGACGGCCGGGCTGCTGCGCGGCCGTCGCGTTTCATTCCCCGATTCCGGTGTGGCGTATGTCAACGATACGACAGTGTACCGGTACCCGACCGTATCGGTACACTGGCGTATCGGTACGATGTCGTATCGATGAGTTTCGGAATTCGGACGGGTCATCCCCTTGTTCGGATCCAGTATCAGCACCACCGCCAGCGAAAGGGCCGGGGGAATGAATGCCCGCACCGAGCCTTCAGAAGCGGAGCCGAGCGCGACAGCGCGGCCGCCGCTCGTCCGTGAGCTCCTGCTCGTCGTAGGACTCTTCCTCGTCTACAAGCTCGGCCGGCAACTGGTCACGGGCCACACCACCGAGGCCTACCGCAACGCCGGTCGCGTATGGGACTGGGAACGGACCCTGCACCTGCCGGGCGAGGGCTCGGTGCAGTCCCTGCTGTTGCACGGCGACACCCTCGCGCACCTCGCGAACACCTACTACGCGACCGTCCACTTCCCGGCCACGGTCGCCTTCCTGGTCTGGCTGTACCTGAAGCGCCCCGCCCACTACGTCTGGGCCCGCCGCGTCCTGGCCGCCCTCACCGGCGCCGCCCTGGTGCTGCACCTCCTCTTCCCGCTGGCCCCGCCACGGATGCTCGCTGCGGCCGGCCTGGTCGACACCGCGAAGGTGTACGGCCCCTCGGTGTACGGCCCGCCGCAGACCGACACCCTCTCCAACCAGTTCGCCGCGATGCCCTCGCTGCACTTCGCCTGGGCCCTGATGGTGGCCATCGGCCTGATCGTGGCGACCCGCTCGCGGTGGCGCCGGCTGTGGCTGCTGCACCCGCTGGTGACCCTGGTCGTGATCGTCGGCACGGCGAACCACTACTGGATGGACGCGATCGTGGCGACGGCCCTGCTCGGCATCGCCCTCGCGGTCATCCGCCCCCAGACTTCGTCCGGGGGGACCCCCATCCCGCTTCGCTCCCCGAAGCGGACGGCCACCACGGCAGGCCGGGCACAGGAGAAGCTCGCCCCGGCCGAGTCCGAGGAGAACATCCTGGTCGGAGCGGGCCGATGAACGCCACCCTGCTCGCCCTCGCGCTCTCCCTGCTCTCCTCCGTCGCCTACGCGGCCGCCGCGGTCGCCCAGGAGCGCCTCGCCTCCCGCAACCCGGGCTCCGGTGTGCTGCGGATGCTGACCTCGGGTGCCTGGTGGGGGTCCGTCGGGCTCAACGCGTCGGCCGCGCTGCTGCACGTCGTCGCCCTCAAGTACGGTCCCCTGACCGTGGTCCAGCCGCTCGGCGCCCTCACCCTGGTCGCCGCGGTGCCGCTGGGCGCGCGGATCGCGGGGCGCCGGGTCAGCGCGACGGAATGGCGGGGCACGGCTTACACACTGGCCGGTCTCGCCGCGATCCTGGTGGTGGCGTCGGGCTCCGAGCCCGGGAAGGTGCTGAGCACGTCCGAGGCGGTGGCGGTGGCGGCGGTGACGGCGGCCCTGATCGGTCTGCTGGCCCGCCCCGGCGCCCGGCCCGGCATACGGCACGCGTCGGCGGCCGGGGTCGCCTCGGGGGTGGCCTCCGCGCTCACCCAGACCGTGACGGTGGCCGCGACGGACCGTTCCGAGTCCCTTCTCAGCGTCCAGGTGATCGGCGTGGCCCTGCTCGTCGCGGCCTTCGCCGCGGGCGGACTGCTGCTCTCCCAGACCGCCTACCGTGACGGCCTGGGCGCCCCGCTGGCGGTGGTGACCCTGGCCAACCCGGTCGCCGCCGCGGTGATCGGCCTCTCCCTGCTGGGCGAGAGCCTGCGGGGCGGCGCGGCGGGAGTGCTGCTCGCCCTGGCGGGCGCGGGCCTGGCGGCCTGGGGCGTGGTGCTGCTGACCCGGATGTCCCCGGTGCCGGTGCCGGTGGACGACGACCACCCGGTGGCGGCGGTCCTGGCCCTTGAGCCGTCGACCGCGTCCGTGGAACCGTCCCTGCGGGACATGACGGTGCCCCGGCAGCCGGAGCCGGGGCACCTCACGCCGCTGTAGGAAGACTCAGCCGAAGCCGCGGGCGTCCTGCTTCAGCGCCGTGTCGACCGTCAGCGCCGTGGCGACGACCAGGCTCAACAGCGGCTCGGGCAGCTGGTAGTGGATCTGCAGCACGTAGTTGTCCGCGGTCGTGAACATCGTCTTGGCGAGCCCCTCCCACGTCTTCGTGATCCGGGCGACCTCGTTCTCCGTGTGGTCGACGATCGCGAAGTTCCAGGCCCGCCAGTTCTCCGCCTTGATCGCCCCGACCTTCTGGCCGTTCACCATCAGCGCGAAGTTGATCTTCCCGATCATGTTCTGCTGGACGATCTCACCGACCGGTGAACCGTCCGGACGCTCCACGATCACCCGTGACTTGAAGATCTTCCCCGGCCGGGTCAGCAGCATGACCGGCTGCCCGTGGGCGTCGCGGATCTCCAGCTTGATCTTCATGAACTGATCGATGCTGTAGAAGAACCGCACGATCTTCCGGAAGGCGCTCTGCCCGACCTGGCTGACGGCGCCGAGCTGGTTGCCGTTCTGGTCCATGACCTTGTACTCGTTGGTCAGCTCGATCAGCTTGGCCTTCTGGTTGACCACGAGCACCGGCTCGGAGAACAGCGTGCCGCCGCCCGCACCGCCCCCGGTGACTCCGGCCTGCTGCTGCACCTGACGCTGCACGCGCGCGTCCGGGCCGGCCGACTGCTGAGGCATCTGCGGTGCCTGCTGGACCGGCGGGGCCTTGACGGCCTGAGCCTGGGCCTGCCCCGCCCCCTGCTGGTCCTGGTGCGTGTGCGAGGTCCACTGCGCCCCGTCCCAGTAACGGAGCGTCTGGGCGGCTCCGTGCGGATCGGGGTACCAGCCTGCAGGTGTGTTCGAATGCGTGGTCACCGGGGCACACTACCCCGGGACCACCGCATTCCGGCCAGGTGAATTACCGCCCCCCGTACGGCTTTACCTGGTGATGACGGCGGGGTCGCTCACTCCGGGGCGCCCGTTCTCGACATGTCCGGCGAATCGCCTGAGGAAGGCCGGCTCGGCGTCGGACGTGACCGTGAGGTCGTACCAGCGACGGCTCTTGGCGAGGCCGAAGGTGTGCCGGACGGTGGCCCCGGCGCGCACCGTGAAGGTCCTCGCGGGGTCGCCGTAGCCGCTCGCCACCTTCAGACGGACCGTGCGGGAGCCCTTGTTGGTGAAGGTCAGCTCGACGTCGTCGCCGGTGTGGCAGGCGGTGATCTCGGGACCGGCGCTCTTGTTCGGCCCCTTGAAGACGCGCAGGAAGCCTGCCGGGCCATGCACGGTCAGGTCGTACGACCCCTTGGAGTACGCCGAGTTCCAGGTGTCCGAGACGGTCCTGCCGGCCTCGGTGGTGTAACTCCACGGGCCGTCGGTGCGGTTGCCGGAGGTCACCAGGAAGGCGGCGCCGGCCTTGGCGCCGGAGGCGAAGGTGAGCGTGAATGTGCCGCTCGCGGCGTCCACCGAACTGTCCACCCGCGGGACGTACTTGAGCGGGCGGGCGGGGCGCAGGCCGCGCTCCTGCTTCGGCAGGACGCCGACGGCGGGCGGGACGGGCACGTAGTCGGGGTGGCGCTCGCGGTCCGGCGGCTCGTAGCCGTCGGTGTCCGGGAGGGCGACCGGCCCGGTGTCCTTGTGGGAGAAGTCGAAGGCCGAGGTCAGGTCACCGCAGACGGCGCGGCGCCAGGGCGAGATGTTGGGCTCGTGGACGCCGAAGCGATTCTCCAGGAAGCGGATGATCGAGGTGTGGTCGAGCGTCTCGGAGCAGACGTAACCGCCCTTGCTCCAGGGCGAGACGACGAGCATGGGCACGCGCTGGCCCAGTCCGTAGGGGCCGGCCGGGTGGCTGGCGTCGCCCTTGAACAGGTCGAGGGCGGGGTCGACCGTGGACTTGCCCTGGGCCGCGGAGCCGGGCGGGAACGCGGGGACCACGTGGTCGAAGAAGCCGTCGTTCTCGTCGTAGGTGATGAACAGGGCCGTCTTCGCCCACACCTTCGGGTCGCAGGTGAGCGCGTCCAGAACCTGCGCGATGTACCAGGCGCCGTAGTTCGCGGGCCAGTTGGGGTGCTCGGTGAAGGCCTCGGGGGCGACGATCCAGGAGACCTGGGGCAGCTTCCCGGCCTTGACGTCGGCCTTGAGCTGGTCGAAGTAGCCCTCGCCCTTGGTGTAGTCGGTGCCGGTGCGGGCCTTGTCGTACAGCGGGTCGCCGGGCTTGGCATTGCGGTACTGGTTGAAGTAGAGCAGCGAGTTGTCGCCGTAGTTGCCCCGGTAGGCGTCCGGGATCCAGCCCCAGGAGCCGTTCGCGTCGAGGCCGTCGCCGACGTCCTGGTAGATCTTCCAGGAGACGCCGGCCTTCTCCAGGCGCTCGGGGTAGGTCGTCCAGCCGTAGCCGGCCTCGTCGTTGCCGAGGACCGGGCCGCCGCCCTGGCCGTCGTTGCCCGTGTAACCCGTCCACAGGTAGTAGCGGTTCGGGTCGGTTGAGCCGATGAACGAGCAGTGGTAGGCGTCGCAGATGGTGAAGGAGTCGGCGAGGGCGTAGTGGAACGGGATGTCCTCGCGATTCAGGTACGCCATCGTCGTGGACCCCTTGTTCGGGACCCATTTGTCGTACTTGCCCCCGTTGAAGGCGGCGTGTCCGTCGTTCCAGCCGTGCGGGAGGTCCTGGATGAACTGGAGCCCCAGGTCGTCGGCCTCGGGGCGGAACGGCAGGATCTCCTTGCCGTTCCTGTCCGTCTGGTGCCAGACCGACTTGCCGTTCTCCAGCGTCACGGGGCGCGGGTCGCCGAAGCCGCGAACGCCCCTGAGCGAGCCGAAGTAGTGGTCGAAGGACCGGTTCTCCTGCATCAGGACGACGACGTGCTCGACGTCCTCGATCGTCCCCGTGCGGTGGTGGGCCGGAAGAGCGGCGGCGCGCTGGATGCTGTTCGACAGGGCGGTGAAGGCGGTGGTGGCGCCCGCGAGTTGGAGGAATCTGCGCCGGTTGACGTCGGACATGAGTGAGGGACCTCTCAATCCTGCGCATCGATGGCCCGCATGTGACGGAAGGTGCGCGCAGCGAGTGTTCCAAGAGCAACAAACGTCAGGGAAGGGTGCGGTGGCGCTGATGTGAAAGTCGTGGGTACGGGAGGTGTGGCGGACCTCGATCGGGGGATGGTCGCGATCATGACAGCGACACCACAGACGGACGCGCCGCCCACCGAACGACCTGTACGGCAGCTCCTCGCCGCCTCCGTGGGCAATGCCGTGGAGTGGTACGACTGGTACGCCTACACGTTCTTGGCCACCTACCTCGCCGGCGCGGTCTTCCCCAAGGGGGCGAACGACTCGCTGGTGCCGCTGCTGTCGACGTTCGCGGTGTTCGCCGTCGGCTTCTTCATGCGGCCGGTCGGCGGCCTGCTGATGGGGGCGATCGCGGACCGGCACGGGCGGCGCTCGGCGCTGACGGTCACCATTTTGCTGATGGGCGGCAGCAGTCTCCTGGTCGGGCTGACACCGACGTACGCCGCGGTCGGCGTGCTGTCCCCGGTCGTTCTGGTGCTCGCGCGACTGCTCCAAGGGCTGTCCGTGGGCGGGGAGTTCGCGGCCTCGACGACCTTCCTGGTCGAGTCGGCGCGGCCCGGCCGACGCGGGCTGTTCTCCAGCTTCCAGTACGTGTCGACGACGGCCGGGCAGCTTCTGGCGTCCGGGGTCGCCACGCTGCTGGTGGACACGCTGGACGAGGGGCGGATGGACGGCTGGGGGTGGCGCGTCCCGTTCGTCCTCGGGGCCGTGCTGTCCCTGGTCGGTTTCTGGATCCGGCGCGGCGCGCAGGAGACGCGCAGCGAGGAGCAGCGGCGGGCGCCGCGTCCCGGGCTCCTTGAGGGCTTGCGGCGCCATCCGCGCGAGTCCCTGCTGATCTGCGGGATCACGATGGGCGGCACGATCGCGTACTACACGTGGACGTCGTATCTGCCCACGTACGCCGAACTCAACGCCGGTGTCGACAAGTCGGACGCGTTGCTCGCGGGGACGATCTCGCTCGCCTTCTTCGGGGTGCTCCAGCCGCTCGGCGGGCTGCTGTCGGACCGCTTCGGGCGGCGGCCGTTGCTGCTCTTCTTCGGGCTGGGCTTCGCGCTGTCGAGCGTGCCGCTGCTGCACGCCCTGCGGGACTCCTTCGCGGTGCTGCTGCTCGTGCAGTGTGCGGGGATGGTGCTGCTGACCGGGTTCACGTCGATCAGTGCGGCGGTGAACGCGGAGGTGTTCCCGGCGCGGGTGCGGGCGGCCGGGATCGGGTTCCCCTACTCGCTGACGGTCGCGGTGTTCGGGGGGACGGCACCGTATGTGGGCACGCTGTTCAAGGAGTTGGGCCACACGGGAGCGTTTCCCTGGTACGTGGCCGCCCTCTGTCTCGGCTCGTCACTGGTCTATCTGCGGCTCCCCGAGACCGCTCACGGAGAACTGCGCCGCTAGCGCCCGCTTCGCCAGCGCCCGCTTCGCCACCGCCGCGCCCGACCTCAACGCGGCCACCGGATCGGCGGCCTCGTCCAGTTCGATCAGGACCGTGTCCGCGCCGGGCGTCGCGGACATCGCGTCCGCCCAGCCCTCCCAGTCGACGATCCCCGTGCCCAACTCCGTCATGTACGGCTGCTGTCGGGCGTACACCGTCTCGTCGATCGTGAGGTGGACGTCGATCGGCGCGACCGCGTCCTTCCAGTGGGCCAGGGCGGTGCGCGGGGTGTGGCGCCGGGCCACCGCGACGGGGTCGCCGCCGCCCAGGGCGATGTGGCAGGAGTCGGGGCACAGCCAGACATAGCGCGGGTCGGTCAGGGCCATGAACAGGTCGATGTCCCGCTCGTACCACAGGGTGCTGTGGGACTCGGTGTGGAAGGCCAGCCGCACCCCGTGCCGGGACACCGCCTCGCCCACCACGTGCGCGATGTCGGCCATGCGGGTCATGTAGGCGGCGTCGACGAAGAAGGGCGGGCGGGTGCCGTACGTCGCCCTCATCGGCAGTCCGGCGACGAGGACCTCGGCGCCCACCTCGGCGAGGAAGGCGGCGCGGCGCTCGGCGTCGGCGACGATCGCGGGGAGGTTGCCGCCGTGCCGCCAGTCGGGGGCGTCGCTGTCGGCGACGAAGGCGCTGACGACGGCCAGGCCCCGGCCGGCCAGTTCCCGGCGGAACGCCTGGGCGCTGCCGTACGCGCGCAGCGCCGAGTCGATGCCGCCGGGCGCGAACGTCAGCTCGATGCCGGTGACCTCGGTCTCGGCGAGCGTGTCCAGCACCCGCCCCCAGAAGCGGTCCGGATGATCCGCGGCCCGGTCGCGGACCGCGGCGGCGGAGTCCAGGCCCCAGAATCCGGGGTGGTAGAAGGTGACGACGTCCGTCGCGAAACGAGGGCTCATTCCGTTCCCCCGCGCGCGTTGTAGACGACGACCTCGTCGGACTCGTCGACGGCCTTGCGGTAGTCGCGGAACACCGCGAGCGCCTCGTCCCTCAGGACGTCTCGCACGACCTCGATGCCGCGTGTCTCGAACTGCTCGGCCCAGTCCGCGCCGACCGGGCCCTCGTCGAAGGTGGTGATCTCCTCCAGTTCCGGGCCCTGGCCCGCGACCACCAGTCCGCGGACCCCTGACCACATCGTGGCGCCGTAACACTGCACGCAGGGGCGCCAGTTGACGACCAGTTCATGGGAGGGCAGGCCGTCGCCGCCGAGGTCCCAGCCGCCGGTGGCGATCTGGGCGAGGCCGAGCGCGACGACCTCGGCGTGCGCGCTGGAGACTCCGGTGGACAGGACGACGTTCACGCCGACGGAGACGATCCGGCCGGACTCGCGCTCGGCGACGAGAGCGGCGAACGGGCCGCCGTTGCCCTCGCGCCAGTTGCGGTCGGCGAGGCGGTGCACGAGACGCATCCGGTCCTCGCGTGAGGGCAGGGCGGCGGGTGCGTCGGCGAGTTCGTCGTCGATCCAGGCGGGCAGGGCCACGCGGTATTCCCTGGCGATGTCGATCACGGTTCGGTTCCTCTCGGTGGTTCAGGTGCGTGCGGTGACGGCACGGGCGGCCCGTACCGCGGTGACGGCGCCGGTCAGGGTGACGTTGGCGGCCATGGCCGTGGGAACGACTCCGTTGCCCGCCAGATACAGGTTGTCGAAGCCCCACACCCTTCCGTCCGGGTCGCACACACTGGTGCCGTCGTCGGTGACGCCTGCCCGGACCGTGCCGGTGAGATGCAGCGACGAACCGGGCGGCAGCACCGTGGACTCGGTGTCGGGATCGAAGGGGCCGAACTCCTCCGCGAGGGACCGGACTTCGTCCAGTGCTCGCCGGATCAGCGCGCGGTCGGTCTCGGAGTAGCCGAACTCGACGCGGATGCGGGGCAGCCCGGCCAGGTCGGTTTCGTGCGCCGAGAACACGAGCCGGTTCTGCGGGCGCGACTCGACGGGGACGTACAGCGACAGGCCGACGGAGTGCGCGAGGGGCCGGCCGGCCCCGTCGACGTAGGTGCGGTTCATGATCTGGCCGTGGAAGGGCCGGCCGGGTCCGTTGCACGGCAGCCACAGCGAGTCCGTGCTGAACTCGCCGGGGCGCGGCAGGGGCAGGGCACCGGGGTCGAGGCCGAACCGGTCGAGGTCGAGCAGGACGCGGGCGGTGACGAAGGCGTGCTCGTTGAGGCACCGGCCCAGGGCCTCGGGGCGGATGCGGGAGGCGTACAGGAGTTGCGGGGTGCGCAGCGCGTCGGCGCACACCACCACGGTGCCGGCGCGGAGTTCGGACTCGGTGCCGTCGGCGACGCGGCGCAGGCGGGCTCCTGTGACCCGGCCGGCGTCACCCTGTGTGAGTGCGGTCACGAGTGTGCCGGTGAGCAGGGTGAAGGCCGGATCGCCGCCCTCCGCGAGGGCGGGGAAGATCGTCCCGGGGGCCGTGCGGGGCATGGGGCCCGAGGGTGTGGGGGTGACGGCCATGGGCATGGGCTGCGGGGCCCGGTCGGCCGGCCCGGCATCGCCGTAGCGTCGGCGCAGGACGTCGAGGACGAGTTCGCCGACCTTGGTCGGGCCGATCGCGGCGGGGGTGACGGCGAGCAGTCGGCGTGCGGTGATGAGGTCGGCCGCCCAGGCGTCGGGGTCGCCGAAGTCGAAGACCTCGTCCCCGGCGGGCCACGGGGTGGCGGCGGTCCAGTGGACGCCCATGCCGCCCGCGTTCCAGGCGAGCGCGGCCTGCGGCATCGCCTCGGCGTCCTCACCGAAGGCGAGCGCGTGGAACATGCCGGGGGTGAGGTCGGGGAGGCTGTCCGCGACCTCCCGGACCACCTCCGCTCCCGTGTACATGCCCTGGATGCCGGTGGCGACCTTCTCGTTGTAGCGGGACCACAGCTCGGGGTCGTCGAGGTCGTGCAGGTGCCGCCCGGGCGCACCGCCGATCGAGGTGCCGCCGTCGGCCATGGTGAGGTGCAGCGCCGGGTCGCTCTCGCGCAGGAGGCGGGCCACGAGCGAGCCCATGATGCCGCTGCCCACGATGAGGACGTCGGTGCGGGGGATGTGGGTCAAGTGGAGCTCCGGGTACGTGGGGTGTGGGGGTCAGTCGACCGGGACGAGCGGTCCGAACAGCTCGGTGTCCATGCGGTCCAGGGCGAGCTTCACCGCGCCGATGAGCGGGGCGTCGTGGCCGAGCGCGGTGGCACGCAGTTCGACCGCGGGGGTGCGGGCGTCCCGCAGCGCGTCCCGCACCCGGGGCAGCAGGACGTCGGCCGCGTCCTCAAGGCCGCCGCCGAGGACGATGAGCGAGGGGGCGACCGTCCAGGACAGGGTGGTGAGGATCGACGCGATGTTCTCCACGAACTCGTCGACCTCGGCGAGCGAGGTGGCGTCACCGTTGCGGGCCGCCTCGAACCGGGCCAGGGCGAGGGCGCGCCCGGCGGGCAGCGGTGAGGTCAGGGCGGCCACGGGCCGGTCCTCGACCGAGCCGGCCGGCATCGAGCGTGCCTCGACGATCTCGCCCGCGGCACCGTCGAGCCCGCGGTGCACGGCCCCTCGGATGAGGATGCCGAGGCCGGTCCGGTTCCCGAGCATCGCCCATACGACGTTGTCGTGATCGGCGGCCACTCCCCGCCAACGCTCCGCCAGCGCACCGAGGTTGGTGTCGTTGTCGGCGAACCAGGGCACCGGGAGGCGACGGCCGAGCTCCTCGGGCAGGTGCACGCCCTCCCAGCGCGTGGTATGCACCAGGCGCCGTACGACCCCTTCGTCGTCGATGGCACCGCCGCCGGCGATGGCCCCGGCCCGCAGCCGGTCCACCGAGCCGCCGGCGTCTTCGAGGGCCTCAAGGACCAGTGCGGCGGCGTCGTCGAGGGTGGTGCGCGGGTCCTTGTAGGCGCGCAGCGGCCGGTGTGCCCGGCCGAGGATGTGGCCGCGCACGTCGGCGACGACGGCGGAGACATCGACGGTGGTGATACGTACGGCGGCCAACAGGGCGTGTTCGGCCCGCAGTTCGTAGCGGCGGGCCGGGCGTCCGGCGCAGCCGCTGTTCGGCACCCGGTCGAGTTCGGTGACCCATCCCGCGTCCACGAGTGAGTCCAGGATCAGCTCGATCGTGCGCCGGGACAGACCGGTCTGCCCGGCGAGTTCGGTGAGTTTCCTCGGTCCCGACGACACCGCCAACGCCCGCAGGATCACGGAGGTGTTGACCCGTCGTACGGCGCTCTGGTTCATGCCGGCCGTCAGCACGGTTCGCCTCCCGTCACCGGGTCGTACACGCCGCGGGTGTCGGCCACGAGCGGCCGGCCGTACTCGCGGGCCGGATCGCCGGGCGTGCCGGTCGCCCTCCCCCACTGCGGACTCTCGCCGCGGACGAAGCCGACGAGGTCGGCGTGCATCCGGGTGGCCAGCTCCGCGGGCGGGTTCGGGCCGAGCGCCTCGGGGACGCCCGGCGCGTCGAGCACGTCGAAGAAGAAGGGGAGGTCGACGCAGTGGACGGCGCCGCCGAGGGTCGGGGAGGGCCATTCGAAGGAGTACAGCCAGGTGCCGGCGAGAGCCTCACGACGGGCGGCCGCGGTGCGCGGGCACGCGGAACGGAAGAGGATGTCCGTGATGCGGGTGCCGGCCGCGCGCGACCCGCGCTCGCCGTCGCCGCCGCCGTCGAACTCGTCGCCCGTGGCGCCGAGCAGCAGGGGCACGTCTTGGCCGTGCGCGGTGAGTCCTTCGGCGACCGGTACCGGCAGGATGTCGTCGCCTGCGACCGGGCCGAGCACGAGCGCGTCGTCACCGCGCAGGTCGAGGACGGCCCGCTGGAGCTGTTCCGGCGTACGGCGTCCGAATCCGGCGCGCGTGGGTGGCACACCGAGGCTGTGCCCGAGTCCGGCGAGGAAGTCATGCGGCGGGTCGACGTCGAACAGCCCGCCCGACAGGCTCACCGCGCGCCGGAAGCGGCCCTGGGCGGCCGGCGAGGAGAGCAGCGCGAGCACCGCCGCTCCCCCGGCCGACTGTCCGGCGACCGTGACCCGGTCCGGGTCGCCGCCGAACGCGGCGATGTTCTCCTGGACCCAGTCGAGAGCGCACAGCAGGTCGCGCAGTCCGAGGTTGGCGGGTACGCCGTCGAGCGGGGCGAAGCCGTCGACACCCAGCCGGTACCCGACCGTGACGGTGACCACGCCGTCCCGGGCGAAGGCCCGCCCGTCGTACCAGGGACTGGCCTGGCTGCCCGCCAGGAAGCCGCCGCCGTGGATCCACACCAGCACCGGGCAGCCCTCAGCGGCGGGAGCCGTGACGGAGAGGTTCAGCACGTCGTCACCCGGCACCGACGGCTCGGGGATCGTGGTCGTGGCGAACAGCGGCACACGCTGCGAGGTGGCGCCGTGCCGGGAGGCGTCGTACGGCTGCGGGAACCGGGCCCGTGGCACCGGAGCGGCGAACCGCCGTGCTCCGGTGGGCGCTTCGGCGTACGGGATGCCCAAGTAGCGCCGTACGCCGTCGGCTTGGCGGCCGACAACAGCGCCGGCCGGGGTGTCCAGGACGGATTCCGTCACGGTCATCGCAGCCCCGTCCCCGCGACGCCCTGCACGAAGTACCGCTGCAGGAAGAGGAAGAGCACGAGCACCGGCAGCATCACGACGATCGCTCCGGCGAGCAGCAGTCCGTAGTCGGTGACGTGGGCCGCGGCCTGACTGGTGGCGGCGAGGCCGACCGGGAGGGTGTAGGTGGCCATGCTCTGGGCGACGACCAGCGGCCAGATGAAGTTGTTCCAGGAGTTGAGGAACGACATGATCGTGATCGTGGCGACGGCGGGACCGGCCAGCGGCAGGAAGATCCCGAAGAAGATCCGGAACTCGCCCGCGCCGTCGATGCGGGCCGCTTCGAGGAGTTCGTCGGGGACCGACAGGGCGTACTGGCGCATGATGAAGACCGACAGCGGAAGCGCCGCGCCGGGCAGGGCGATTCCGGCGAGGGTGTCCGCGAGCCCCAGGTCGACCGTGATCACGAACTGGGTGACGAACACCGCGGTGAACGGCACCATCATCGCCGCCATGACCGCGCCGAACGCGAGCCTGCGCCCGGCGAAGTCGAGTTTGGCGAGGGCGTATCCGGCGGCCGACGCGGCCAAGATGTTCCCGGCCACGACGATCAGCGCGACGACGACGCTGTTGACCACGAACCGGCCGAAGCCCTGGGTCTCGAACAGACGCGTGAAGTTGCCGAGGGTGAGGTGGTGCGGGAGCAGTGCCCCGGGGTCGGAGCGGATCTCGTCCAGGCTGCGCAGCGATCCGCTCACCCCCCACGCGAAGGGCAGCATGGTGAGCAGGGCGCACAGCACCAGGGCGGCGTACATCACGGGACGGGCGGTACGGCTCATGTGCGGGACCTCAGCATCCGGAACTGGACGACGCTCACCACGGTCACCAGCGCGAGCGTCACGAAGGACGCCGCCGAGGACATCCCGAACTCGCCCGCCCCGAACTGGCGGTAGGTGTACAGCGCGACGGACTCGGTGGAGCCGAGCGGGCCGCCGCCGGTGAGGAGGTAGGGCTCGTCGAAGACCTGGAGGTAGAAGACGGTCAGCAGGACGGAGACCATGAGGGTGGTGGGCAGCAGCAACGGCAGTGTGATGTAGCGGAGTTGGCGCCACCGGCCGGCCCCGTCCAGAGCGGCGGCCTCGTACACGTCCCGCGGGACGGCCTGGAGACCGGCGAGGAACAGCACCATCGCGATGCCGAAGTTGCGCCAGACGCCGAGCAGGATGACGACCGGCATGGCCAGGTTCGGGTCGTCCAGCCAGTTCGGTCCGGCGAACCCGACCGCGCCGAGCAGCTTGTTGACGGTGCCGTCGACGTGGAAGGCGTACTGCCAGATCAGCGCGACGGCGACGACGTTCGTGACGACGGGCGCGAAGAAGACGGTGCGCAGGACACCGCGCAGCCGGCTGATGCCGGAGTTCAGCGCGAGGGCCAGCGTGAAGCCGATGCCCATCGTCAGCGGTACCCCCACGGCCACGAAGAGGGCGGTGTTGAGGATGTCCCGTACGAAGGTCTCGTCCTGGAACAGCCGGAGGTAGTTCTCGACGCCGGTGAAGTCGACGGCGAACGGGGTGCGCAGGTCGGCACCGCGGATGTCGGTGAGGCTCAGGGCGAGGGCGGCGACGGTGGGGATCGCCGTGTAGACCAGGAAGACGAGGGCGAACGGGGCGAGGAACAGCCAGGCGACGGCGGTACGCCGGGCACGGGACGCCCTGCCTGCGGCCGTCTTCGGTACGGCCGTGGCCTTCCCGGCGGCCGATACGGCGCTCGCGGTCATCGCTTCGTGCCCGTGCCGATGCTTTCGGCGTACGCCTGGATGTTCGCGGCGGCCTTCGCAGCGCTCTCCTTGCCCTTGGCGACGGCCTCCATCTCCTTGCCCAGCCGGGTCGCGACCTGCTGCCAGGTGGTGACCTGGGGGAACGCCCGGGTGTTCTTGAGCTGGGTGAGAAAGGCGGCCATGAGCGGCTGCCCCTTGATGACCGGGTCGTCCCAGGCGGAGATGACGGCCGGCAGCGAGCTGTACGCCTTGTACTGCGCGACCTGGGTGGTGGGCTGGGCCAGGTACCGGACGAGCTTCCAGGCGGCGTCCGCGTTGCCGCTGTCGGCGAGGACGCCCCAGCTGCCGCCCGCGGAGAAGGACACGCTGCCCGACGCTCCGGCGGGCAGCGGGGCGGTGGCGACATGGGAGGCCGTCCACCCGCTCTTCTTGGCGGCCGTGTCGAGCTGACCGATGACCCACGGCCCGGTGATCATGCTCGCGGTCTTGCCGGAGACGAAGTACGGCTGTGCGTCGAGGAAGGTCGGCCCGCTGGTGTCGGCGGTCCCGGAGGTGAAGAAGGACGCGTTGTACTTCAGCGCGTCGACCATCTGTGGCGTGTTCAGGTTCCACTTGCCGGCGGCGGTGACGAGTGAGCCTCCGGCCTGCCAGGCGTACATGGCGACGTCCTGGCCGTTGAAGATGTCCCACCCGATGTCGGCCCCCAGCGCGTGGCCCGCGCCGGCACCCTGGAGGGCCTTGAGGAAGGGCTCCATGGCGGCCCACGTGGTCGGCGCCTCGACGCCCGCCTTCTTGGCCAGATCCGATCGGTAGACGAGCGCGTACGAGTACGCGTACCAGGGCACCGTGTAGGCCACGTCGTCCACGACCCCGGCGTCCCAGAGGCTCTTGAAGAAGCTGCCCGGATCCACCAGGCCGTCCGGCACGGGCCGCAGGGTGGACGAGTCGAGGAACTGCGCCTGCGACTCGGGGAAGAACTGGGCGACGTCCGGTCCCTTGCCCGCCGCGATCGCCGCCTGGAGCTTGGTGTAGTACTCCGCGTTCGGGATCAGCGTGGTCTTCACGACCAGGCCGGGGTTGGCGGACTTGAACGGCTTGACGACCGTGCCGAGCACGTCGGCGTCGCCCTGGGCGGCCCAGACGTTCAGGGTGCCGGTGGCCGGGGACGCGTCGACCTTCTTGGCGGTGCCGGCGGCGGCCGCGGCGTCGTGGCGCCCGCAGCCGGTCAGGGGAAGCGCGCTGCCGACGGCCAGGCCGGCGGTCAGCCGTATGGCGGCGCGGCGGGAGATGTTGGGCACGGAGGACTCCTGTCACACGAGGTGCCTCACGGGGGCGGAGGTCAGTGACGTGATGTGCCCAGACGCTATGAACCGCGTGTTTCGGCCACGTGGCGGTCCTCGCGCTGAATAATTTCGGAACTTGTAGCGAAATCGGCTCGGGGTGTCGATCGCACCCCGATGCCGGCTGCAGGCTCTTTCGTGGATCGCCCGTCCTGCAGCAGGCTGTGGAGCCCTACGCGATCACGTCACGAAGTCCGCCGGGTGGGCTGAGCCCGTACAGCGGGACCCATTCGCGGTAGTCTCCCGGTGTGCCGCTCGACGTCGTGGGCCCCGGGAGTCCCCCGCGGCAGGAGAGCCGACAGCGCACTCAGCGCATGGTCCGTCGCCGCTCGCCGGAACGCCGTCATCCACCCGGGCACCGACGGCACGTACGACGGTCCCGCGAAGGCCGGCCGACGACGGGCGGCGGTGAAGCTGTCGCCCGTCGTCGGGATTGTCACACGGCGATGATCTGCCACTGCTCCTCGGGCGCGCGGCTGTAGGTGAACTGGTCGATGTTGGCGCCGTCGGCGGTCGAGCCCCCGTCGACGTTGAGGGACAGTCCGCTGAACCGGTTGGTGAGGTAGTAGTAACCGTCGCCGGTGGGCGTGACCGCCCAGTGCTGCTGGGGAACGTTGCTGTCGGAGTAGATGGAGACGTTTCCGCCGTCCACCCTGGAGAGTCCGGCCACCTCCATCAGCTTGCCGCTGTTCACGTTCTTGATCTCGTAGTAGCCGTCGCCGGTGGAGGCGAAGGTCCACTTCTGGGCGGTGTTGTTCAGCCACGGCCACTGCTGGATGTTGGTGCCGTTGGCGGTGCCGAAGTTGAACACGTCGACGACCTTGCCGCTCTTGCGGTTGACGATGCGGTAGACCGTGCCGTCCCCCGGGAGGACCCTTGACACCAGAGCCGGTTTGGCGGTCCGGCCACCGATGTGGAGGCCGCCGATGTTGGCGTAGCCGCCGGTGGCGGCGTTGGCCTGGAGCCGTACGAAGCCCACGTTCCGGGCGGGCCATTCGGCCACCTTGGTGGCGCGGTCCCCGGCCCAGGTTCCGGTGGCGACCTGGGTGAAGTTCGTGCCGTCGGTGCTGGTGGAGATGGTGTAAGAGGTGATGTCGCCGTCGGTGGTGTCGCTGCGGTTCCACTGCTTGGGCAGGTACTCCAGGGTGGAGACGTTGCTCCACACCCCGCCCAGGTCGATCGTGATCGAGTGGGGCAGGGCCGGGGACAGTCCCCAGGTCGACCAGCAGGTCTCATAACCCCTGTCGCTCAGTCCGTCGATGCCGTTGAGCGGTCCCTCGCCGGTGCGGAACGCGGTCGCGTAGGCGCTGACCGGTGTGACGGGGTGCTCGGCGCGCAGCATCTGCGTCGGCAGTGGCGGGCGGGAGGTGTTCGGGCTCCAGGCCGCCCCGACTTCGGCGAGCCGGTTGACGATGTTGGTGTCCAGCCTGCCGTTGCGGTTGGGCGGGCAGTTGAGGATGAACGAGGTGTACTTCGGCTCCAGGTCGGCCAGATGCGACAGGATCGATGCCTTGCTCATGGGGTCGGTGGTCGGCGTCGCCGGGTGCCAGAACCAGCCGTTGCTGATCGTCTGCCCCTGCGTGGAGGCATAGGTGTTCCCGGCCGGCGACGAGACACCCAGCGGCTCCTCGAAGTAGATCGCGTCGCCGAGGAACGGCACCGACAGGGCACCGTGGTCGAGCATGACGATGTCCGGCTGGAGCGACTTCACGAGCTCACGGACCCGCTGGTAGGAGACGGCCTGCTGGCCCATCTGCCACCCGTAACCGTCGGTGACGAACAGGTCGATGGTGCCGTAGTTGGTGAGCAGCTCGGTGATCTGGCCGAGGATGAAGGCCATGTCGCTGGGCTGGATGGCATCGGTGGTCTGGAGACCGACATTCTTGTGCCGGCCCTCCCACGCCTGGACGCCGAAGGTGCGGTCCCATACCGAGTAGTAGAGCCCGACCTTCAGCCCCTTCGCCCGGAAGGCGTCGCAGTACGCCTTCACCACGTCGTGCTTGTAGGAGCTGTTCGCGACGTTCTGAGTGCCGTGGGCGCTGGGCCACAGGGCGAAGCCGTCGTGGTGCTTGGTCGTCAGGATGCCGTAGCTCATCTTCGCCGCCGCGGCGGCGTCCGCCCACTGGGCGCAGTCCACGGCCGTGGGAGCGAACAGGGTGGGGCTCTGGTTCGGGGCGGCCCACTCCTGGTTGGTGAAGGTGCCCATGTTGAAGTGGTTGAACATGCCGAACCGCATGTTCACCAGCTTCTCCAGATTGGTCTGGGGATCCGCGGCGGCCGCCTCCGCCAACAGCGGCGACAACGCGGGGGCCACGGGCAGCGCTGTCGCGGCCGCAGCGGCGCCCGCGGCGCCCAGCAGGGTACGACGGGACAGTCTTCTCTCTGATGACATGGGTGTACTCCCGGTCGGGTGGCTCTGATGTGGGGGGTGAGGCGGTGAAGGCGGCGGGCAGGCCCGAGAGGGCGCCCGCCGCGGCCGTTGGTCAGGGCGGAGCGGGACTCACAGGGCGGTGAAGGTCCACTGCAGGTTGGTGCTGCTGCCGTTGGTCCACTGCTTGGTGACGGAGCCCGAAGCGACGTTGCCGCCGCCGTCGAGCGCCAGGCCGGTGGTGCGGTTGGCGATCGTGTAGCTGTTGCCGCCCCGGGGGGTGATCTTCCACTGCTGGTTGGAGCCGCCGTTCCACGGCGCCTGCTGGGCCGGGGAGCCGTCGGCGGTGCTGCCCCATCCGTCGGCGACCATGCCGTTGGTGCGGTTGACCAGCTTGTAGTAGCCGCCGCCCACGTCGACCGCCTGCCACTGGAGGTTGTTGCTGGAGTCCCAGCTCCACTGCTTGAGGTTGGATCCGGAGGCGACGTTGCCGCCGCTGTCCAGGGCGAGGCCGTCGGTGACGTTGGTGATCCGGAAGTACCTCGACGGGTTGAACTGGACCCTGAGCGAGGTGATCTGGTCGTTGTTGCCGGTGACCCTGAGGTCGGGGTTGTCGGCGGTGAAGGTCCAGGCGGTGCCGGTGAAGTTGTCGCCGGAGTAGCCGATCACCTGGTAGCCGGGGGCGGGACGCAGGCTGGAGATGGTGCGGGTGCCCAGTCCGGCCGCGCTCAGGTCGGCCGCGGTGTAGTCGCCGACGGGCAACGGGGCCGAGCCGCCGGTGTAGTTGACGTCCGTGAAGGCGGCGGCGCCGGCCAGCGGCAGCAGGGTCGGGATGGCGCCGGAGAAGGCCAGCTTCAGGACGTAGGCGCCCGCGCTGTACGGCGCCGAGGACGGCAGGGTGACGGTGAGGCCGGAGGAGGTCTGCGTGGGAGCGGGCAGGTCGATGTAGGTGCCGGCCGTGGAGCCGAGCAGTTTCACCGAGGTCAGCGAGGAGAGGTTGACGCGGTCCGAGCTGAGCGTCTTGATCGTCACCGAGCTGCCGGGCCAGCCCAGGACGGTGGCGTACAGGACGTTGCCCGCCTTGTTGCGGGTGAAGCGGATGTCCTGCGCGGTGCCGGCCGTCGGCGTGGTGAAGGCGCCGCCGCCCATCTTCGTCGGGCCTTCGCCGTACACGGTCCAGGCGCGGGTCGAGTACACCGACTCGCCGAAGCGCTTCAGGTAGTCGCCCATGCCGAGAAGGATGTCCTTCTGCGCCTGGGGGATGGTGCCGTCGGCCATCGGCGCGATGTTCAGCAGCACGTTGCCGTTCTTGCTGACCCGGTCGAGGAACGAGTGCAGCATCTGCTGGCTGCTGTAATAGCCGATGCCCTGCGTGTAGCACCAGCTGGAGCTGGAGATGCTGTCGTCGGTCAGCCAGTACGGGCTGGTGAGGTCGCCGGGGCCGCCGCGCTCGTAGTCGAAGACCTCGCCCTTGCCGTTGAACCCGTCCTTGTAGGTGGCGACGACCTCACGGCCCCAGGCGTTGGCCTGGTTGTAGTAGTAGGACAGGAAGTTCAGGCGCTGCGTCTCGTCGACCGCGTCCAGTTTGAAGTCCTGCCACAGGATGTCCGGTTGCGCGAGGTCGACGACCTCCTTGAGCTTGTCGTACCAGAGCTGGTTCTCCGCGGCCGCACCGAGCTGGCCGTAGAGCTTCTTGAGGCTGGGGTCGGTCTGGGCGGGGGCGAACTCGTAGAAGCCGTTGTAGTGGTACGCGTGGTGCATGGCGACCAGCAGCTTGAGGCCCTTGGCCCGGATCGCCGTGGTGAACAGCTGCAGCAGGTTGAGCTTCGGGCCCTTGGCGACCGAGTTCCACTCGTTGACCTGGCTGTTCCACATGGAGAAGCCGTCGTGGTGCTCGGCGACCGGGCCGGCGAACTTCGCACCCGCGTCGACGAACAGCTGCGCCCACTCGTTGGGGTCGAAGTTCCCGCCGGCCGACTTCAGCTTCGGCGCGAACTGCACGAAGTTGCCCGCCAGGTCGTTCGCCCCGTTGATGAAGTTGTGGTAAGGCCATGCCGAGGGCTGGCCGTAGGTCGCGATGTGGTGCTGGTTCACGCTGTCGCCGGCGTGATACATGGACCGCGGATACCACTCGTTGCCGAAGGCGGGAACGCTGAAGACGCCCCAGTGGAAGTAGATCCCGAACTTCGCGTCCTGGAACCACTCCGGAGCCGGCGGGTGCTGGTCGACCGAGTTCCAGTCGGGCGTATACGTGCTCGGTGCCGCCTGGGCGACGCCGGCGCCGAGGCCACCGCCGGCTATGGCTGCCGCCGCCACACAGGTTGCGGCGGACAGGAACTGGCGTCTGTTGAGCGAACGCGACATGAGGACATCCCTGAGGTAGGGGCAAGGGGGACGGGGGGAGACGCGGAACGCCGACGGTCCTGGAGCGTCGGAGGTTACGCATGAAGTTCGACCATGTGACGCACTGATGTCAACGGGCGTGCAGGGATGAAAACCCGTATCACCAGCAGCTTTTGTCCCTGTATAGGCGCTATCAGTGCATTGCTGTAGAGGCAAACATGGAATGTCTAGGGGCTCGGCGAAGGGCGCAGCACCACATGCGCGGCCCGCAGGCAAGCCGTCAGTCCATCACGAGTGCGCATCATTGATGGGATGGATCTACTGCCCAGGAAAGCCATCTCCAGCACTTTTGCCGCACCCACTAGACAACCGCCTTTCTCCCGCTCTATAAACATCCCATCTCTCCGCCGACGACACATAACCGTCGCATCGGCGTAACAACCCCGCTCCGGGACCAGCGCGAGGAAGTACCCATGAGACTGAGAACCGCACTCGGCTCCACCGCCTCCGTCGTCTGCGCACTGACGCTGCTCAGCGCCTGCAGCAGCGGCTCCGGCACCACCGCCTCGTCGAGCGGCAAGCCGCTCGTGGGCGTCGACTACCCGCGGTCCGACACCGACTTCTGGAACTCGTACATCAAGTACACGCCCCAGTCGGCCAAGGAGCTGGGGCTGGACCTGAAGACCACGAACTCCCAGAACGACGTCGCCAAGCTCACCGCCAACGCGCAGACGTTCATCAGCCAGGGCGTCAAGGGCATCGCGATGGCTCCGCAGGACACCGCCGCCATCGCGCCGACGCTGGCGCAGCTGGAGGCCAAGAAGATCCCGGTCGTCACCGTCGACACCCGGCCCGACAGCGGCAAGGTGTTCATGGTGGTGCGGGCCGACAACCGCGCCTACGGCGAGAAGGCCTGCCAGTACCTCGGCACCAAGCTCGGCGGCAAGGGCAAGGTCGTGATGCTGGAGGGCGGCCTCGACTCCATCAACGGCCGTGACCGCACCGAGGCGTTCAACGACTGCATGAAGAAGAACTACCCCGGCATCAAGGTGTTCGGCGAGGCCACCAACTGGGACGGCGCGGTCGCCGCACAGAAGCTCCAGACGGACCTGACCGCCAACCCGGACATCAAGGGCGTCTACATGCAGTCCAGCTTCGCCCTGGCCGGCACGCTCCAGGTCCTCAAGCAGAAGGGCCTGTTGGTCGACCCGAAGGACAAGAAGCACGTCTTCGTCGTGTCCAACGACGGCATCCCCGAGGAGCTCAAGGACATCGCGGCCGGCCACATCGACGCCACCGTCTCCCAGCCCGCGGACCTGTACGCCAAGTACGCCCTGTACTACCTCAAGGCCGCGATCGACGGAAAGACCTTCAAGCCCGGCAAGACCGACCACGACAGCACCATCATCCAGGTCCGCGACGGACTGCTGGAGGACCAGCTCTCCGCTCCCCTGGTCACCGTCGACGGCGGCACCTACGGCGGCGTGCCCAGCGTCAAGAGCGACGACACCTCCCTGTGGGGCAACAACCTCGGCTGACCTGCCCTCTCGGGCATCCAACGGCTCACCACTACAAGGCGGTTGAAATGAGCGACGGGGAGCGAGCAGTCACCCCCGCGCCCGCCCCGGCGGACGACGGACGGGCCCCCGCGACCCCGCCCGTCGTCGAGGCGACGGGCATAGTCAAACGATTCGGACCGACCGTGGCCCTGAACGGCGCCCGGATCACCATCAGGCCGGGCGAGACCCACGCACTCGTCGGCCGCAACGGAGCCGGCAAGTCGACCCTGGTCTCCGTCCTGACGGGCCTGCACGCCCCCGACGAGGGCACGGTCACCTTCGGCGGGGACCCCGCCCCCCGGCTCAGCGACCGCGACGCCTGGCGCCGGCGCGTGGCCTGCGTCTACCAGAAGTCGACGATCATCCCCACGCTGACCGTCGCCGAGAACCTCTTCCTGAACCGTCACCACCACGGCCCCAACCGGCTGATCAGCTGGACCGGCGTGCGCCGCCGGGCGCAGGAGCTCCTCTCGACCTGGTCGGTGGACGTCGATCCGCAGTCCCCGGCCGGCGAACTCAGCGTCGAGCAGCGGCAGTTCGTCGAGATCGCCCGGGCGCTGTCCTTCGGGGCCCGGTTCATCATCCTCGACGAGCCCACCGCACAGCTCGACGCGGCGGCCATCAACCGGCTCTTCGACCGCATCCGCGAACTGCAACGCCAGGGCGTGACCTTCCTGTTCATCAGTCACCACCTGCAGGAGGTCTACGAGATCTGCGACATGGTGACGGTGTTCCGCGACGCCCGGCACATCGTCACCGCCCCCGTCGCGGACCTCCCCCGCACCGAGCTGGTCGCCGCCATGACCGGCGAGGCGGCCGCCGACCGGCAACAGGCGCGGTCGAGCACCGTCGACCCCGCCGCCGCCCCCGCGCTGTCCGTGCGGGATCTGGGCGGTGACGGCACATACGAAGACGTCACCTTCCAGGTGGGCGCCGGCGAGATCGTCGGCCTCGCCGGTGCCGCCGCCAGCGGACGCACCGAGGTCGCCGAGACCGTCGTAGGGCTGTGGGCGGCCGCCACCGGCGAGGTGGAGATCGCCGGGCGGCGGCCCCGGCCGGGCAGCGTGCCCGCCGCGCTCGCCGCCGGCGCCGGGTTCGTCCCCCAGGACCGGCACCACCAGGGCTTCGTGCCCGACATGTCGATCGCCGACAACGCCACCCTGTCCGTGCCCCACCGGCTCGGCAGGAACGGCCTCCTCAGCCGTGACCGACGCGACCGGCTCGCCGACAACATGATCGAGAAGCTGGCGATCAAGACGCCGGGCCCCGAGCTGCCCGTCTCCTCCCTGTCCGGAGGCAACCAGCAGAAGGTCGTCATGGCCCGCGCCCTGGCCGACGACCCGCGGCTGCTGGTCCTGATCAACCCGACCGCGGGCGTGGACGTGCGCTCCAAGGAGTTCCTCCTCGGCAAGGTCGAGGAGACCGCCCGGACCGGCACCGGAGTGCTCATCGCCTCCGACGAACTCGACGACCTGCGGATGTGCGACCGGATCCTGGTGATGTTCCAGGGCCGGGTCACGACCGAGATAGCCCGCGGCTGGCACGACCACGACCTCGTGGCCGCGATGGAAGGAGTGGACCTCAATGCCTGAAACCGTCCTCGCGGACACAGCCGCCAAGGCCGCGGAACCGAAGCAGAGGCGCACCGCGCTGCTCGGCGGCCGGATCCCCCTGGCCCGGCTGCGCGACCTCGCCCTCGTCCCCGCGATCGTCGTCATCGCGATCGTCGGCCAGATCGTCAACCCGGTCTTCCTGCAGACGGACAACCTCATCAACGTCCTGCAGACCATGTCCGAGATGGCCCTGCTGGTCCTCGCCCAGACGATGATCCTGATCGTCAAGAAGATGGACCTGTCGCTGGAGTCCACCATGGGCCTCGCCCCCGGTGTCGCGGCCTGGCTGGTCGTCCCGGCCGGCGCCGGACACGGACTCGGCCTGCTCTCCGGTGGCTGGGCGATCCCCGTCACCCTGGCCGTGGGCGCGCTGGTCGGCGTGATCAACTCGCTGCTGATCATCCGCTTCGGCCTCAACGGCTTCATCGTCACCCTCGGCATGCTGATCGTGCTGCGCGGCATCCTCACCGGCATCTCCGGCGGCCAGACGTTCTTCCAGCTGCCGCAGTCGATGCTCTACCCCGGCACCGCGCAGTGGTTCGGGATGCCCGCCTCCATCTGGATCTGCCTGGCCCTGTTCGCCGTCGCCATCGTGGTCCTCGGCTGGACCAGCTTCGGCCGCTCGCTGTACGCCATCGGCGGCAACGTCGACGCGGCCAAGGCCGCCGGCATCCGCACCGACCGGGTGCTGTGGATCGTCATCGTCACCGGCAGCGTGCTCGCCGCCGTCGCCGGACTGCTGCTCTCCGGACGCCTGGCCTCCGTCGCCTCCGCACAGGGCAACGGCTACATCTTCACCGTCTTCGCCGCCGCCGTCATCGGCGGGATCAGCCTCAACGGCGGCAAGGGCACCATGTTCGGCGCGTTCTGCGGCATCCTGCTGCTCTTCATGATCCAGAACGTGCTCACCCTGGGCGGCGTCCCCGCCCAGTGGATCGGCGCCCTCAACGGCCTGATCATCCTGGTCGCCCTCGCCATCTCCCGGATCACCGGCGGCAAGGTCCAGGACTGACCCGGGCGGCCGTCGCCGGCCGCCCGTCCCGCGCCGCGTTCACCGCTCGTCGCAAGGGGCCCGATTCCCCCTTGCCGTCACAGGAGTTGCCGCCATGTCCTCCACCCCGCCCGCATCCGCCCGCATCACCGCCCTGGACGTCCTGGACGTGCGGTTCCCCACCTCCGAACACCTCGACGGCTCGGACGCGATGAACCCCGAGCCCGACTACTCCGCCGCCTACGTCGTGCTGCGCACCGACGCCGGCGACGGACTGGAGGGCCACGCCCTCGCGTTCACCACCGGCCGCGGCAACGATGTCCAGGCCGCCGCCATCGCGGCCCTCGCCCCGCACGTGGTGGGCCTGTCCGTCCAGGAGGTCTGCTCCGACCTCGGAGCCTTCTCCCGCTCCCTCGTGCACGATCCCCAACTGCGCTGGCTGGGCCCGGAGAAGGGCGCCATCCACATGGCCACCGGCGCGGTCGTCAACGCCGCCTGGGACCTGGCCGCCAAGCGCGCGGGCCTGCCCGTGTGGCGGTTCCTCGGCGAGATGTCGCCCGAGGACCTGGTCGCGCAGGTCGACTTCCGCTGGCTCAGCGACGCCCTCACCCCCGAGGAGGCGCTGGAGATCCTCCGCCGTGCCGAGCCCGGCCGCCAGGAGCGCGTCGCCCGTCTGCTGGAGCGCGGCTACCCCGCCTACACCACCACCCCCGGCTGGCTCGGCTACTCCGACGAGAAGCTGGCCCGCCTCGCCCGCGAGGCCGTCGCCGACGGCTTCACCCAGATCAAGCTGAAGGTCGGCGCGGACCTGGAGGACGACATACGGCGCATGCGCACCGCCCGCGAGACGGTCGGCCCGGACATCCGCATCGCCGTCGACGCCAACCAGAGATGGGACGTCCAGCCCGCCATCGACTGGATGCGCGCCCTCGCCCCCTACGACCCGTACTGGATCGAGGAGCCCACCTCCCCCGACGACATCCTCGGCCACGCCGCCGTCCGCAAGGCCGTCAGCCCGGTCAAGGTCGCCACCGGTGAGCACATCGCCAACCGGGTCGTCTTCAAGCAGCTCCTGCAGGCCGGCGCGGTGGACATCGTGCAGATCGACTCCGCCCGGGTCGGCGGCGTCAACGAGAACATCGCGATCCTGCTGCTCGCCGCGAAGTTCGGCGTGCCGGTCTGTCCGCACGCCGGAGGGGTGGGCCTGTGCGAGATGGTCCAGCACCTGTCGATGTTCGACTACGTCGCCGTCTCCGGCACCACCGAGGACCGCGTCATCGAGTACGTCGACCACCTGCACGAGCACTTCGTCGACCCGGTCCGCATCAGCGACGGCCACTACCTCGCGCCCGCCCTGCCCGGGCTGAGCGCGCAGATGCACCCCGCGTCCCTCAAGGAGTACACCTACCCCGACGGCCCCGTGTGGACGGCCCGTGTCTGACGCCCACACCCTCGTCGACGCCCACCACCACGTGTGGGACCTGGACATCCGGCCGCAGTCCTGGCTCGACGAGCCCGGACACGAGCCGATCAGCCGCAGCTTCGGCACCGAGGACCTGCGCACGGCCGCGACCAGGCCGATCGCGGGCCGGCGGCTGGAGCGCACGGTGCTCGTCCAGTGCGTGGCCTCGGTCGACGAGACCCGCGAGTTCCTCGCCCTCGCCGACGGCGACCCGCTCATCGGCGCGGTCGTCGGCTGGGCCGACCTCACGTCCCCGGCGATCGGCGACGTACTCGACGCTCTGCGCGCCGGGCCCGGCGGTACGTATCTGCGGGCCGTACGTCACCTCGTCCAGGGCGAGTCCGTTGCCGCCTGGCTGCAACGGCCTTCGGCGGAGCGGGGACTGCGGGCGGTGGCCGAACGGGGTCTCGGGTACGACCTGCTGATCCGCGACCACCAGTTCCCCCAGGCGATCCGCCTGGCCGAACGCCTCCCCGGCCTTCCCCTGGTCCTCGACCACGCCGGCAAACCGCCCATCGCCCAAGGCGACCTGGGCGACTGGGAGCGGGGCGTGCGGCGGCTGGCCGCGCATCCCCAGGTGCGGTGCAAGGTGTCGGGCCTGGTCACCGAGGCCGACCACGAGAAGTGGTCCGTCGACGACATCCGGCCGGTGTGGGAGGTCCTGCTGGCGGCCTTCGGCACGGACCGGCTGATGTTCGGCTCGGACTGGCCGGTCTGCGTCCTCGCCGGCGGCTGGAACCGCTGGGCCGCCACCGTCGAGGAACTCCTGGACGGCTGCTCCGCCGCCGAGACCGAGGCGGTCCTCGCCGGTACCGCCACCACGTTCTACGGCCTCGGCCCCGCTCGAAGGAAGGAGCGCACCGCATGCTGATGACCGAACTCCTGCACCCGGGCATCCTCGAAGCCCTGGCGGGCGCCGGGCACGGCGCCCGGGTGCTGCTCGCCGACGGCCACTATCCGGCGAGTACCGCCACCGGCCCGCGTGCCAGGACCGTCCACCTCAACCTGGCGCCGGGTCTGCTGGACGTCACCACCGTGCTCGACGTCCTGCTGCGGGCTCTGCCCGTCGAGTCGGCGCACGTGATGGTGCCGCCCGAGGGCGAGCCGGAGCCCCCGGCCATCGCCGAGTACCGCTCGATGCTGGCGCCCGTCCCCGTCGAGACGCTCGACCGCTTCGCGTTCTACGACGCCGCCCGCTCGCCCGACCTGGCCCTCGTCGTCGTCACCGCCGACATCCGCACCTACGCCAACCTGCTGCTCACGATCGGCGTCCGCGCCGAAGGGACCCTGAGATGACACTCGCCGTCCGCTATCTCGCCGCCCGCACCCTGGACACCGCGCCCGCCGAGAACCCGCCCCCCGGCCCCGGCCAGGTGGAGATCGCCCCCGCCTACGTCGGTATCTGCGGCACCGATCTGCACATCTTCCACGGCGACATGGACGCCCGGGTCGCCGCGCCCGCCGTCCTCGGCCACGAGATGTCGGGCCGGATCGTGCGGGTGGGCGCGGGAGTGGAGGACTGGTCGCCCGGTGACGCGGTCACCGTGATGCCGCTGCGCTGGGACGACACCTGCCCGGCCTGCCGCGCCGGCCACCAGCACATCTGCCAGCACCTGGACTTCATCGGCATCGACTCCCCGGGCGCGATGCAGCAGCGCTGGACCGTGCCCGCCACGACCCTCGTACGGCTGCCCGGCTCCCTCCCCCTCGACCACGCGGCCCTCGTGGAGCCCACCGCGGTCGCGGTGCACGACGTGGGCCGGGCCCAGGTCCGCGCGGGCGAGAAGGCCGTCGTGGTCGGCGGCGGTCCCGTCGGCATCCTCATCGCCCTGGTCGCCCGCGCCGCCGGAGCCGAGGTCCGAGTCGTGGAGTTGAGCTCTCACCGGCGGCGGCTCGCCGAGAAGTTGGGACTCACGACCTGGGACCCGGCCGCCGACGACCTGCCCGGGCTGGTCCGTGAGTGGACCGGCGACGCCGGCGCGGACGTGGCCTTCGAGGTCTCCGGCGCGCAAGGCGGGGTGGACACGGCGGTCGACGTGCTGGGTGTGCGCGGGCGGCTGTGCCTCGTGGCCATCCACCCCCGGCCCCGCGAGGTGAACCTGCACCGCTTCTTCTGGCGCGAACTCACGCTCGTGGGCGCCCGGTTGTACGACCGCACCGACTTCGAGCGGGCGGTGACCCTGGTGGCCGACGGCACCGTTCCGGCCCAGCAGCTGATCAGCAAGGTCGTCCCCATGGCACAGGCGCCCGACGCGTTCGAGGCCCTGGAGGGCGGCGGCGACGTGATGAAGATCCTCGTGGACTGCACCGACGACTCCCAGGGAGCCGCCCAGTGAACGCCTTCGACCTGACCGGCAGGCTCGCCGTCGTCACCGGGGCCCGGCGCGGCATCGGCCGTGCCATGGCCCGCGCCCTCGCCGAGGCCGGCGCGGACGTCATCGGCGTCAGCGCCCAACTGGAGGAGACCGGCAGCGACGTGGAGAAGGACGTCCTGGCCGCGGGCCGCACCTTCGAGGCGATCCGCACCGACTTCGCCGACCCCGACGCCGTCCGCGCCCTGGGCAGAGACCTGGCGGGACGCGAGCGGCCGGTCGACATCCTGGTCAACAACGCGGGCACCATCCGCCGCGCCCCGGCCGCCGAACACACCGACGAGGACTGGGAGTTGGTGCTCCAGGTCAACCTCAACGCGCAGTTCGCCCTGTCCCGCGCGGTCGGCGCGTCGATGGTGGCCCGCGGCCGCGGAAAGATCGTCTTCACGGCGTCGCTGCTCAGCTTTCAGGGCGGCATCACCGTCCCCGGCTACACCGCCGCCAAGCACGGCATCGCCGGACTGACCAAGGCCCTGGCCAACGAGTGGGCTCCGCACGGCGTCAACGTCAACGCCATCGCCCCCGGCTACATCGCCACCGACAACACCCAGGCCCTCCAGGACGACCCCGTCCGCAGCAAGGCGATCCTGGACCGCATCCCGGCCGCCCGCTGGGGCAGCGCCGACGATCTCGCGGGCGCCACCGTGTTCCTCGCCTCGGACGCCGCGGCCTACGTCCACGGCGTCGTCCTGCCCGTCGACGGCGGATGGCTCGGCCGATGAGTGCCACCGAAACCACCGGCCTGGCCGCCGTGCTGGACGGGGCCCGTCTGCTGCCGGTGCTGACCGTGCCCTCCGCCGCGACCGCCGGCCCACTGGCCGACGCGCTCGCGGCGGGCGGCGCCCGGTGCGCCGAGGTCACCTTCCGCACCCCCGACGCCGAGCAGGTGCTCAAGACGATGGCCGCCCACGGAGGGCTGACCGTCGGCGCCGGTACGGTCCTCACCCCCGAGCAGGCGGAGCGTGCCGTGGCGGCCGGGGCCCGCTTCGTCGTCTCCCCCGGCTTCGACGAGGACGTCGTCGCCAAGTGCCGCGAGCTGGGGGTCCCGGTCGTGCCGGGCATCGCCACCGCCACCGAGCTGATGCGCGCCCTGAAGGCGGGCCTGGACACCGTCAAGCTCTTCCCCGCCGAACCGCTCGGCGGCATCCCGATGCTGCGCGCCCTCGCGGCCCCCTTCCCTCAGGCACGGTTCGTGCCGACGGGCGGCATCGACGCTCCGCGCCTGCCCGCCTACCTCGCCGTCCCGGCGGTCCTCGCCGTCGGCGGCAGCTGGATGGCCACCCCCGCCCATCTGGAGCGGGGCGAGTACGGCGAGATCCGCCGGCTGACCGCCGAGGCCGTGCACGGGAGCGCGACGTGAGCGACGTGGTGGCCCTCGGCGAGGTGATGCTCCGCTTCGACCCGGGCGAGGGCAGGATCCGCACCGCCCGCACCTTCCAGGTCTGGGAGGGCGGCGGCGAGTACAACGTCGTCCGCGGACTGCGGCGCTGCTTCGGCCTGCGTACGGCCGTCGTGACCGCCCTCGCCGACAACCAGGTGGGGCGGCTGGTCGAGGACCTGATCCTCCAGGGCGGCGTCGACACCTCCCTGATCCGCTGGGTGCCCGACGACGGCATCGGCCGCACCGCCCGCAACGGCCTCAACTTCGTCGAGCGCGGCTACGGCATCCGGGGCGCGGTGGGCGTCAGCGACCGCGCGAACACCGCCGTCTCGCAGCTGCGCAAGGGGGACGTCGACTGGGACGCGGTCTTCGCCCCAGGCTCGACGGGGCCGCGCTGGTTCCACACCGGCGGCGTCTTCGCCGGCCTGTCGGACACCACCGTGGACGTCGCGGACGAGGCCATGGCGGCCGCGCGACGGCAGGGCGTGACGGTCTCCTACGACCCCAACTACCGTCCCAGTCTCTGGGCCGGCAGGGGCGGCGCCGACGCCGCCCGCGAGGTCGACCTGCGGCTCGCCCGCCACGCCGACGTCGTGGTGGGCGCCCTGGGCCTGGCAGGGCAGTACCCGGGGGCGGTACGCGTCGCGGCGGACGAGGTGCGGGACGCCCTCGCCGAGGTGGCCGCGCTGCTGCCCCGGGCCGAGGTGCTCGCGACGACCCTGCGGGGCGTGCCCTCGGCCGGCGTCAACGACTGGTCCTCGGCCGCCTGGTCGCCCCGTACCGGCTTCGTCCGCGGCCCGGAACTGCCCGGCCTGCACGTCCTGGACCGCATCGGCTCGGGCGACGGCTTCGCGGCCGGCCTGATCTACGCACTGCTGACCCTCGGCGGTGGCGAGGCCGGACCGGCGGTCCCTGCCGCGCCCGTCGCGGACCTCGACACCGCCGGACTGAGCCGCGCCCTGGCCTACGGCACCGCGCACGGCGCCCTCACCATGACCACCCCCGGCGACGTGTCCATGGCCTCGCTCGCCGAGGTCGAGGCACTCATGGCAGGCGGCTCGGCCGCCGTCAGAAGGTGACGGGCCCATGAGCGCTCACGCCGTCGCCGCTTTTGAAGGAGCACAGTTGACACCGCACAGCATCGGGCGCCGGAAGGTCGCGAGCACCCCGGTCGAGCTCACCGGACTCGGCTTCGGGGCCTCCGTCATCGGCAACCTCTACAGAGTCACCCCGGCCCACGACGCGCAGGCCGCACTGGAGGCGGCCTGGGAAGCGGGCATCCGGTACTTCGACACCGCACCGCACTACGGGCTCGGTCTCTCCGAGCGCCGCCTGGGCGCCGCACTCAAAGCCCGCCCGCGCGACGCGTACGTCGTGTCCTCCAAAGTCGGCCGCCTGCTCGTGCCCAACGAGCACCCGCGCGGCACCGACACCGAGGGCTTCGTGGTCCGCGACGACCTGCGCCGGCAGTGGGACTTCAGCCGGGACGGGGTGCTCCGCTCCATCGAGGACACCCTGGAACGCACCGGCCTGGACCGCCTGGACGTCGTCTACCTGCACGATCCCGACGACCACTGGAGGCAGGCGGCCGAGGAGGCCATGCCGGCCCTGGCGGAGCTCCGGGACCAGGGAGTGATCGGCGCGATCGGCGCCGGAATGAACCAGTCGGCCATGCTCGCCCGCTTCCTGCGCGAGACCGCGGCCGACGTGGTGATGCTGGCCGGCCGGTACACCCTCCTCGACCAGTCGGCCCTGGACGACGTCCTGCCCGCCGCCGAGGAACTCGGCAAGAGCGTGGTGGCGGTGGGGGTCTTCAACTCCGGACTGCTCTCCCGCGACCACCCCACCGAGGGCATGAAGTACGACTACCAGGACGCCCCGCCGGAGCTGCTCGACCGCGCTCGGGCGATCGCCGACGTCTGCGCGGCCCACGGCACCACCCTGCCGGCCGCCGCGATCGCCTTCCCCTCCACGCATCCCAGCGTCGTCAACGTCACCCTCGGTATGCGAAATCCGCAGCAGGTCGTACGGAACGCAGAACTCCACCGCCGGTACGTCCCCGACGGTCTCTGGGACGATCTCCGCGCCCGGGAACTCATCAGGTCGGACGTGCCCGCGGCGCACGGTGGGGGGAGTGGTGAGCGGTGTCTCTGACGGACAAGGCCATCGTGCAGATCCGTGAGCTGATCCGGTCCGGTGCGCTGCCGCCGGGGTCGAAGCTCCCGCCGGAGCCGGAGCTGGCCGCCCAGCTGGGCCTGTCCCGCAACCTCGCCCGGGAGGCCGTGAAGGCGTTGGCCGTCGCCCGGGTCCTGGAGGTCCGGCGGGGTGACGGCACCTATGTGACCAGCCTGCAGCCGAGCCTGCTCCTGGAGGGACTCGGCGGTGCGGTGGAACTGCTGCAGGGCGACTCCGCCGCGCTGCAGGACCTCATGGAGGTACGGCGGCTCCTGGAACCGGTCGCCACCGCGCTGGCCGCCACCCGGATCTCCGACGAGCAGCTGGCCGAGGTGAAGCGGCACTTGGACGCCATGCGCGAGGCCCAGGACGACGTGGAGCGGCTCAACGCTCACGACGCGGCGTTCCACCGCGCCGTCATCTCGGCCACCGGCAACGAAACGCTCCTGACGCTCCTGGAGAGCATCTCCGGGCGCACCCTGCGCGCCCGCATCTGGCGCGGCCTGGTCGACACCCAGGCCTCCGGCCGGACCCTCGCCGAACACGAGGCGATCTTCTGGGCATTGTCCGTCCGCGACGCCTCCCTCGGCCAAGCCGCCGCACTGCTGCACGTCAGCAACACCGAGCTGTGGCTCAAGGACCACCTGCGTTCGGGAGAAGCCCTCCCGTGGGGCGTGACCACAGGGGCCTGACCAGCCCTTCCCCAGACGCGCTTCCGTCTGGCAGAAGCCGCCTTGCGGAGCCACCACCGGCGTCAGGAACCTGTTCCCAACCACGGCACGCGGGGCGACGACGCCCCGCCGACAGGGACGGGAACCCCATGCCTCACACGACCGCCTTCGCCAGGAACCAGTGGTACGTCGCCGCCTACAGCCATGAGGTGGGGCGTGAGGAGCTGCTCGGCCGGACGATCCTCGGTGAGCCACTCGTCTTCTACCGGACGGAGGAGGACGGCACGCCCGTCGCCCTCGCCGACCGGTGTGTGCACCGCCGGTTCCCGCTGCACGAGAGGCCGAGCCGGCTCGACGGCGACCGGCTCGTGTGCGGGTACCACGGGTTCACGTACGACACGACGGGCACCTGTGTGTACGTGCCCGGTCAGAAGCGCGTACCGCGTACCGCGCGCGTCGCCTCCTACCCCGTCGTCGAACTGGACTCCCTGGTCTGGGTGTGGATCGGCGACCCGGCGCTCGCCGACGCCGACACCATCCCGCGGGCCAGGCACCTCGACTCCCCCGGCTGGGTCACCGTCCGCGGCATGGAACCGATCGACGCCGACTACGGCCTGCTGGTCGACAACCTCCTCGACCTCTCCCACGAGACCTATCTGCACGGCGGCTACATCGGCACCCCCGAGGTCGCCGAGACGCCGATCACCACGGAGGTCGACGAGGGCGCGGGCATCGTACGGGTGAGCCGGCACATGGACGACGCCGCGTGCCCGCCGTTCTACGCCAAGTCCACCGGCATCGAGGGCCGGATCACCCGCTGGCAGGACATCGAGTACCACGCGCCCTGTCTGTATCTGCTGCACAGCCGCATCGCCCCGGTGGGCGTGCTCCCCGAAGCCGACGGCAGCGACCCGAACGGCTTCCACACCGAGATCACGTACGCCATCACGCCGTCGAGCGACGGTCACGTGTACGACTTCTGGATGGTCTCGCGGGACTGGGCGACCGAGGACGCCGAGGTCACCGAGTTCCTGCGGGGCAACAACCACACCGTCGTCATGCAGGACGTCGACGCGCTCAACCTGCTCCAGCGGACCCTCGGCACCGAGCGCTCCGGCTACCAGGAGCTCAGCATCAACATCGACACCGGCGGTCTCGCCGCCCGCCGTATCCTCGCCCGCCTGGTCGAGGAGGGCGACAAGCCCGTGGAGAAGGTCCTGTGAGTGCCGCACCCACCGGGGAGATCTACCGCATCGACTGGCTGCCGGGCACGGACACCCTGCACGGCACCTGTCACTGCGGCCGCGAGCACACCTCGCAGGACCCGATCGAGATGTGGGAGTGGATGCTCGCCCACCCGAACGGGCACACCCCGCAAGGAAACGCCCCGCGAGGAAACGAGCCGCGAGGGAACCGTTCATGAGTGACGCGTACGAAGCCGAACTCGTCGTCGACCGCAGGGACCCGGCGGCCGACGGCGTGCTCGCCCTCACCCTGCGCCACCCGCTGGGCGAACAGCTCCCGGCATGGGAGCCCGGCGCCCACATCGACGTGGTGCTCGGCCCCGGCCTGGAGCGGCAGTACTCCCTGTGCGGCGACCCGTCCGACCGCACCGCCTGGCGGATCGCCGTGCTGCGCGAGCCCGCGGGGCGCGGCGGATCCGCGCATGTGCACGAGCAGTTGAGGCAGGGCGGCAAGGTCCGGGTGCGCGGACCGCGCAACCACTTCGCGCTGCGGCCCGCGCCCCGCTACCGCTTCATCGCGGGCGGCATCGGCATCACCCCGATCCTCCCCATGCTCGCGGCGGCGGAGGCCGAGGGCGCGGAGTGGACCCTGCTGTACGGCGGACGGACCCGTGAATCCATGGCGTTCACCGAGGAGTTGAGCCGCTACGGCGACCGTGTCACCGTCGCTCCCCAGGACGAGGCCGGTCTCCTGGACCTCGCCTCGGTGCTGGACGGCGTCCCCGAGGGCACCCTCGTGTACTGCTGCGGGCCCGGTCCGCTGCTCGACGCGGTGGAGGAGCGCTGCCCGGCCGGGCTGCTGCACGTGGAGCGGTTCGCGCCCAAAGAGCAACCGGAGGGCGAGAACACGGAGTTCGAGGTCGAGCTGGCGCAGACCGGCACGACGGTCACCGTCGCTCCGGACGTCTCCGTGCTCGACGCCGTGCGCGCCTCGGGGGTCGAGGTGCTGTTCTCCTGCACCGAGGGCACCTGCGGCACCTGTGAGACCGACGTCCTCGACGGCACCCCGGACCACCGGGACTCGGTGCTCACGGACGAGGAGCGGGAGGCCGGGGAGACGATGATGATCTGTGTGTCCCGGTGCCGGGGGAAGAGGCTGGTGCTGGACCTGTAGCTCCCTTGTGTTCTCGACCAGTTGCTCCGGATGCGGGTCGGCGATCTGGGCCGGCGTGACGCTGACGTTGTACCGTGCGGTCTGCGCACAGCCTGTCGGAACAACGAAGTCTGCACAGGAGGAGCCATGCGTCGTCTGCTCGTCACCCTCGCGGCCGGAGCGTTACTGGTCACCGCGTCGGCCTGTGGTTCGTCCGGCGACTCGGGGGCCCCGGATTCGGGATCGTCGTCCGGCGGCACCACCACCGTCAAGCTCGGCCTCATTCCGATCGTCGATGTCGCACCGATCTATCTGGGCCAGAAGAAAGGCTTCTACGGCAAGCGCGGGCTGAAGCTCGAGATATCGACCGCCTCCGGTGGTGCGGCGATCGTGCCCGGGGTCGCCAGTGGGCAGTTCCAGTTCGGTTTCTCCAACGTCACCTCCCTCCTGATCGCCCAGTCCTCCGGCGTACCGGTCCAGGCGGTCTCCAACGGCATCGCCTCAACAGGCGTGGCCGGCAAGGACTTCGCGGGTATCGCGGTGAAGAAGGGCAGCTCGATCAAGTCCGCGAAGGACCTGGAGGGCAAGAAGGTCGCCATCAACACGCTGAAGAACATCAACGAGTCCGCGGTGCGCGAGTCGCTCCGCAAAGCCGGCGGCGACCCGGACAAGGTGAAGTTCGTTGAACTGGCCTTCGACCAGATGCCGGCCGCTCTCGACGGCGGCCAGGTCGACGCGGCCTGCGCGGTCGAGCCCGCGCTCGCCACCATCAAGAGCCAGGGCGGCCAGGTGATCGCCTCCCCGCTGGTGGACGTGGCCAAGGACACCACGGTCGCCCTGTACTTCACCTCGACGCGGTACCGGCAGCAGAACGCCGACGTGGTGAAGAAGTTCCAGGAGGCCACCGCCGAGTCCCTCGCGTACGCCGACGCCCATCCCGACGAGGCACGCCAGATCATCACGACGTACACCAAGATCCCGGCCTCGGTGCTGGCGCAGGTGACCCTGCCGAAGTGGCCGGCCGAGCCCAACAAGGAATCCGTCGAGGCACTCGCGACATTGGGCGAGAAGGACGGGTTCTTCAAGAAGGCCCCCGACGTGGACGCGCTGCTTCCGTGAGACTCCAGAACGCGGCGCTGGGCGCCGCCGGGCTCGCGGCCTTCCTCGCCCTGGGTGAGGCGGTGCCACGGCTCGGTCTGGTCAAGGAGGAGTACTTCCCGCCGACCAGCCGGATCGCGCGTGCCTTCGCCGACGAGCTCTCCGACGGCACCTTCTGGACGGCGCTCGGCGACACCCTCACCGGCTGGGCCCTGGGCCTGGCCATCGCCGCCTCGGCGGGGATCGTCATCGGGGTGATCGTCTCGGTCGTGCCGTATCTGCGCGAGGCGACCGCCTCGACGATCGAGTTCCTGCGCCCGATCCCCTCGGTCGCCCTGATCCCGCTGGCCGTGCTGTTGTACGGCAGCGAACTGCGCTCGGTGCTGCTGCTCGTGGTGTACGCCAGTTTCTGGCAGGTCCTCATCCAGACGCTCTACGGCGTCCAGGACGTCGACCCGGTCGCCGACGAGACGGCACGGTCCTACGGTCTGGGCACCTGGGCGCGGATCCGGCACGTGCTGTGGCCGACCGCGCTGCCGTATGTGATGACCGGCGTGCGACTGGCCGCGGCTGTCGCGCTGATCCTCGCCATCACCGGTGAACTCGTCATGGGCGCACCGGGGTTGGGCGCCCGGATCGCGGTGGCGCAGAACTCGCAGGCGGTGCCGGAGATGTACGCGCTGATCGTGGTGACCGGCATTCTGGGGCTGCTCATCAACGTCGGCGCGCGTACCGTGGAGCGACGGGCGCTGGCCTGGCACCAGTCGGTGCGCGGGGAGGTGGCGGTGTGAAGCGGCTCCTGCTGCGGCTGGTCCTCGTCCTCGCGCTGCCCGCACTGCTGGTCGTGGTCTGGTGGCTGGCCTCCGACAGCAGCACCGACGTCTTCTGGCCGCCGCTGCGCACGATCCTGCGGACCTTCCCGGACGTGTGGACCGCCGATCGCCTGCGCGACGACGTCCTGCCCAGCATCTGGCGGCTCACGGCCGGTTACGCGCTCGCGGCCGGCGCCGGGGTCGCCGTCGGCACGGTCATCGGCTCCTACCGGCGGGTGCGGGCGGTGTGCGAACCGGTCCTGGAGTTCCTGCGGGCGGTCCCCCCGCCGGTCCTGATCCCGGTCATCATGCTGTTCGCGGGCATCGGCGACACCATGAAGGTGACCGTGATCGCGAGCGGCTGCGTCTGGCCGATCCTGCTCAACACCGTCGAGGGGGTACGCGCGGTCGACCCGGTGATGCTGGAGACGGCCCGCTCCTACGGCATCACGGGCCAGTCGCGGCTGCGCAACCTCGTGCTGCGCTCGGCGAGTCCGCAGATCTTCGCGGGCCTGCGCCAGGCGCTGTCCATCGGCATCATCCTGATGGTCATCAGCGAGATGTTCGCGGCCAGCAACGGCATCGGCTTCACCATCGTCCAGTTCCAGCGCAGTTTCGCGGTCCCCGACATGTGGACCGGGATCCTCGTCCTCGGTCTGCTCGGCTTCCTGCTCTCCGTCCTCTTCCAGCTGGTCGAGCGGCGGGTCCTCGCCTGGTACCACGGCCTGCGCGCCTCGGCCCGGCGGTCCCCGTGAATCACCCGAACGCGAAAGGGCGGTCCATGCACGCGCTTCTTGGCGTATCCGGCCTGAAGAAGGTCTACGAGGGGTCAGGGCGCCGGGTGGAGGCGGTCCGCGATCTCACCTTCACCGTCGAGGCGGGTGAACTCGTGTGTCTGGTCGGCCCCTCCGGCTGCGGCAAGACGACCCTGCTGAAATGCATGGGCGGCCTGCTCACCCCGACGGCCGGCGAAGTCCACCTGGCGGGCCGGAAGGTGAGCGGCCCCCCGCCCGGGATGGCCTTCGTCTTCCAGGAGTACGGCCGCAGCCTCTTTCCCTGGATGCGGGTCGCCGACAACGTCGAACTCCCCCTGAAACAGAAGGGCCTGACGAAGGCGCGACGCCGTGAGCTGGTGACCGACGCGCTGGACTCGGTGGACCTCGCGGAGGCGGCCGGGGCGTATCCCTGGCAGCTCTCCGGCGGTATGCAGCAGCGCGTCGCGATCGCCCGCGCCCTCGCGTACGAGCCCGAGGTCCTGCTGATGGACGAGCCGTTCGCGGCCGTGGACGCCCAGACCCGCGCCGACCTGGAGGATCTCGTACGACGGCTGTGGCGCGAGCGCGGCATCACGATCCTGTTCGTCACCCACGACATCGACGAGGCCGTGTACCTGGGCGAACGGGTGATCGTGCTGTCCGCCTCCCCCACGGTCGTGCAGGAGCAGCTGAAGGTCGATCTGCCGGACGAGCGGGACCAGTTGCACACGCGGGTGGCCCCGCGCTTCGCCGAACTGCGCACCCATGTGTACGAGCAGATCCAGGCGGCCAAGCGCGGGGTCGTGCGGGACGCTGCGGTCACGAAGTCCGATACGCCTCCACTTCACTGAACTGCCCTGCCGGCCAGCCGGTGTTGGCGCTCACCGACAGCCGCAGATACCGCAGGCTGGTGCCGGGCAGGCTGACGGTGGCCGTGTTGCCGGTCGCCGGGTCGAAGCGGTAGCCCTGGGCGCCGACGACGGTGGTGTAGGTGCTGCCGTCGGTGCTGCCGAGCACGGTGACGGTCTGGGTGCGGGCCTGCCAGGCGCTCTGCGGAGGCAGCTTCAGCACCAGCCTGCGCACCGGCTCGGCCGCGCCCAGGTCCACCGTCCAGGACTGCGGGAACGCGTTGTTGGCGGACTCCCAGTAACTGTTCGCGTCCCCGTCGACCGCCTTGCCGGGCGTGTAGACGTCCTGCGAGCCGGTCGCGCTGGCCGGGCCGCCCTTGGCGAGGTTGCGGTTCGGGTCCGGGTCGGGGTTGCCCTGCCCCGGCTGCGGCCAGGTCGAGCAGTCCGACCAGGTGCTGCTCCAACCGGAGTTGCCGCCCCCGTCGGTGAGGGTGAAGGCGCCGGAGCTCGCCGGGTAGGGGCAGTTGTAGACGCCGGCCGCGCCCACCGAGCCGGCCGTGACGTTGCGGAAGGTGGCCGCGCCCTGGGCCTCCGCCTGCACGACGACCGTGCCGGTGTCGCGGACGGTCGCGCCGTCCACGGTGACGTTGCGGACCGGGTAGCCCTGTCCCCCGCCGGACACGAACTCGAAGGCGCTGTACGGGCTGTCGGTGATGGTCGTGTTGGTGATGTTCACCGTGGCATTGATGGCGCTGTCGTACGAGTCGACCCGCAACGCCCCCATCGGATGGTTCCAGTTGGGGTTCATCGCGCCGGTGCGGACCAGGGTGTTGCCATCGACCGTGATGGTGCCGGCCAGCGGGGAGAACGGGTCGAGGAACTTCTGGTTGGAGATCGCGATGCCGCTGCCGAGGGCGTTGGTGTCGGAGACCAGGTTGTTCCGCACCGCGATGTCGGTGCCGCCGTAGATCGCGATGCCGTTGGCGAGGTTCGGCTGGGTGATGGTGTTGTTCTCGAAGCTGCTGTTCGTGTCGGGGGCGTAGAGCGACCACATGGCGAGCGCGTCGTCGCCCTGGTTGCGCAGGAAGTTGTTCCGCACACGCACTCCGCGAGCGTTCCCGTTGAGGTTGAGGCCGTCGGCCGTCATGTCGAGGAAGCGGGTGTTCTCCACGACCAGGTTGTCGTTGTTGCCCGTCAGCCAGAGGCCGACCTTGAGGTGCTGGAGCCACATCCCGGACACCGAACTCCCGGGCCCCAAAGAGCCGTTGACGAAGTTGTCCGGGTTGGAGTCGACGCGTTCGGTGACCTCGCCGACGACCGCGAAGTCCTTGATGTGGACGCCCCCCGAAGAGCCGGACTGGTCGATGAAGCGGGAGGAGTGCACGACGGAGTGCCAGCTTCCGGCGCCCTGGAGGGTGACGTTCTGGACGCCGCCGAGGGCGGACGTCAGCCGGTAGTCGCCCGGCGGGATCCAGACCACTCCCCCTTGCGCGGCGGAGATCGCGTCGCGGAAGGCCTGGGTGGAGTCGCCGTTTCCGGTGGGGTCGGCGCCCTTGGAGGTCACGGACACGGACCCGGCGGGCTGGCCGGCGGCCGCCGCGACCTGCTCGAAGTCGGCCACGTCGACGGTGACCTGGGTGCCGGTCGACTCGAAGGCGACCTTGTCGCCCGCCTGGAGGTTCTGACCAAGCAGGAGGCGGGCGTTGTCGAAGAAGTGGTGGGTCCTGGCGCCGGGGATCCAACCGGTGTCGACGTAGGAGTACTTGGAGGTCACCGGGAGCGTCCTCGCGAGCCTGGTGCCGTTGACGTAGACGTTCAGCGTGCCGGACTGGCCGTCCGGGACGCTGTAGGCGACGTTCACGGCGTTGGCCGCGCGCGGCACGGTGAACTCCACGCGCTGGCCCGAGCCGAGCCGTACCGCCTGCCGCCCGGACGCCTCCGAGGCGAGCGTGCCCTGGGTGTGGTCGGGGCCGATCCTCGTGCCGGTCGTGGTGGCGGACTCGGCCTCGACCGAGGTGAAGGGGAGGGTGGCGCCCGCGGCCGCGTGGGCGGTGGGCGCGATGGCCGTGAGGAGGCCGGTGGTGAGGGCCACGGTGACCGTTGCTGACATGCTCCTGACAGATCTGCGCATGTACTGATCCCTTCGGGTGGGGGTGCTGCGGTCTCAACCCCGCAGCCAGACCGCGGTGTCCTTCGGCAGTCGGCCCCGCTCGTCCAAGGGCCCACTGGTGAGCAGCAGTTCGGCGTGCGCGGGGAGGTCGGCCGGGGTGTCGGCGAGGTTCACCACGCACCGGGCCCCGCCGGCGCGGGTGAAGGCGAGGACGCCCTCGGGTGCGGGCAGCCAGCTCAGCGGGCCCTCGCCGAAGACCGGCCGGATCCGGATGGCCTCGCGGTACAGGCTGAGCATCGATCCGGGATCCACGGCCTGCCGGTCGACCGCGTACGACGGCCAGTCGGCGGGCTGCGGCAGCCAGGGCTCCTGGTGGGAGCCGAAGCCCGCACAGGGCGCCTCCGCCGCCCACGGCAGCGGCACCCGGCAGCCGTCCCGCCCCGGGTCCGTGCCCCCGGAGCGGAAGTGCATCGGGTCCTCGATGCGGTCGCGGGGGATGTCCGCCTCGGGCAGGCCGAGTTCCTCGCCCTGGTAGACGTAGACGGCTCCGGGCAGGGCGAGGGTGAGCAGGGCCGCCGCCCGGGCGCGCCGGGTGCCGAGGGCCAGGTCGGTCGGGGTGCCGAAGGCCTTGGCCGCGAAGTCGAACCCGGTGTCGTCACGGCCGTAGCGGGTGACCGTGCGGGTGACGTCGTGGTTGCACAGCACCCAGGTGGCGGGGGCGCCGACCGGGGCGTGTTCGGCGAGGGTCGTGTCGATCGAGGTGCGCAGGCGTTCCGCGTCCCAGGGGCACGACAGGAAGGAGAAGTTGAAGGCGGTGTGCAGCTCGTCGGGGCGCAGGTAGCGGGCGAAGCGTTCGGTGTCCGGGAGCCAGACCTCGCCGACGAACACCGCGTCGTACTCGTCGGCGACGGCCCGCCAGGAGCGGTAGACGTCGTGGAGTTCGTCGCGGTCGACGAAGGGGTGCGGGCCGGGTCCGTCGGCGAGGTCGGGCAGGTCGGGGTCCTTGGCGAGCAGGGCGGCCGAGTCGATGCGGACGCCCGCCACTCCCCGTTCGAACCAGAAGCGCAGGATGTCCTCGTGCTCCTGGCGGACGGCCGGGTGGGCCCAGTTGAGGTCCGGCTGCTGCGGGGTGAACAGGTGCAGGTACCAGTCGCCGTCGGGCAGCCGCGTCCACACGGGCTCGGCGGAGCCGACGAACTGCGACGGCCAGTCGTTGGGCGGGAGTTCACCGTTCTTCCCGCGGCCGCGCCGGAAGTGGAACAGCTCGCGTTCGGGGCTGCCGGGGCCCGCGTCGAGTGCGGCCCGGAACCAGGGGTGCTGGTCGGAGACGTGGTTGGGCACGATGTCGACGATCGTGCGGATGCCCAGCTCCCGTGCCTCCGCGATGAGTTTCTCCGCCTCGGCGAGGGTGCCGAAGGCGGGGTCGATGGCACGGTAGTCGGCGACGTCGTAGCCGCCGTCCTTCATCGGGGAGAGGTACCAGGGGTTGAACCACAGCGCGTCCACGCCGAGTTCGGCGAGATACGGCAGCCTGGCGCGCACTCCTGCGAGGTCGCCGGTGCCGTCCCCGTCGCCGTCGGCGAAGCTGCGGACGTAGACCTGGTAGATGACGGCGGAGCGCCACCACTCGGTGGGCTGTCCCACGGGGGGGTCCCTTCTGCAGTCGGACGGTCGGTGTCAGCCCTTCGTGCTGCCCGCGCTGATCCCGGCGACGATGTGCCGCTGGAAGACGAGGAACAGGGCGACCATCGGGATGCTGGCGATCACCATCGCGGCGATGAGCACGGTCAGCTGGATGTTCTGCGAGAGCTGGACGAGTGCCACGCTGATGGGCTGCTTGTCGGTGTCGGAGAAGACCATCAGCGGCCAGAGGAAGTCCTGCCAGACGGCGACCAGGGCGAAGATCGACACCACCCCGAGGACCGGCCGCGACATGGGCAGCACGATCGACCACAGGGTGCGCAGTTTCCCGGCGCCGTCGATCTCGGCGGCCTCCAGCACATCGCGCGGGATCTGGTCGAAGAACCGCTTGAGCAGGTACAGGTTGAAGGCGTTGGCGACGGCCGGCAGCCAGATGGCCAGGGGGTCGTTCAGCAGTCCCAGGTCCGCCACGGTCAGGTACTTGGGTACGACCAGGGCCTGGGCCGGGACCATCAGCGTGGTGAGGATGCCGCCGAGGACGACCTTGCCGAAGACGGGCTTCAGCCGGGACAGGGCGTAGGCGGCGGCCGTGCACAGGACCAGCTGGAACGCCCAGGCGCCGGCGGCCTGGACCACCGTGTTCCACAGGTGCCGCGGGAGCTGCATGAGGTCCCAGGCGTCGGTGTAGCCGTCGAGGTGCCAGTGCTCGGGCACGAGGGTGGGCGGGGTCCGCGTGACCTCGTCCGGCGACTTCGCCGCTCCGGTGACCATCCAGTAGACCGGGAAGAGGAACGCGAGCGCGAAGAGAACGACGACCGTGGTGAAGACGGTCCAGTAGGCGGCCCTGCCGCGCGGGCGGGCGAGCGTCGCCGGTGAGATCAGCGTGCGGGTGCTCATGCGGGATCACCCTCCGCGGACCGGGTCAGCCGCAGGTACACGGCGGAGAAGGTGCCCAGCAGTACCAGGAGCATGACGCTCAGCGCGCAGGCGCCGCCGAAGTCGTTGTAGAGGAAGGCGTACTTGTAGATCAGGTAGAGGACGGTGACCGTGGCGTTCTCCGGGCCGCCCCCGGTGATCACGAACGGCTCGGTGAACACCTGCATGGTCGCGATGATCTGAAGGAGCATCAGCATCAGGATCACGAACCTGGTCTGCGGGACCGTGACATGGCGGACGCGCTGGAGGAGGTTCGCGCCGTCCAGTTCCGCGGCCTCGTACAGCTCGCCGGGGATGGACTGCAGGGCGGCCAGGTAGATCAGGACCGTGCCGCCCATGTTGGCCCAGGTCGCCACGATCACCAGGGAGACGAGGGCGGTGTCGGCGCCGTTGGACCAGTTCGAGGTGGGCAGGTGCACAAAGCGCAGCACTTCGTTGGCGAGGCCGGCGCCCGGGTCGTAGAACCATTTCCAGAGCAGGGCGCTGACCACCGGCGGGATCATGACGGGCAGGTAGACCACCACCCGGAAGAACGCCCTCGCGTGCCTGAGCTCATTGAGCACCAGAGCCATCACGAAGGGGACCGCGAAGCCGATGAGCAGGGCCAGCAGGGTGAAGGTGAGGGTGTTGCGCCAGGCGGCGGTGAACTCCGGGTCGTGCCAGACGCGGGTGAAGTTGGCGGTGCCGACCCATTCGGGTTCGGAGCCCGGCGTGTACTTCTGGAAGGCGATCACGACGGCGCGGATCGCCGGGTACCAGGAGAAGAGCGCGAAGCAGACGAGCCCGCCGAGCAGGAAGCCGTAGGCGCGGGCCTGGTCGGCGAGGCGGCGCCGCCTCCGGTCCCCTGCCGGGGGCGGCGCCTGCACGAGGGGTGTGGCGGCGGCCTCGTGGGGCGGGCTTTCCAGCGTCTTCACGGGTCAGCCCCGGGCCAGGATGCCGTCGATCTTGCCGGAGGCGTCTTTCAGGAGCTGGTCGATGTCGGCGTCCTTCTTGGTGAGGACGGCGGAGACGGCACCGTCGAGGACGGAGTAGATCTGCTGGGCGTCCGGCGGCTCGATCTTCATCTTCAGGCTCTGGTTGCCGTCGAGGAATGCCTGGTAGTTCTCCACGGGCACATTGGCGTTGGCCTTCTTGACCTGCTGGTCCTTGGCGTCGGCGGCGCCGGTGAACAGGCGCGGTTCGGGCAGCCCGACCGGGGCGTCGGCCTTCTTGGCGCGGGCGTAGTCGCCGAGGAAGCCGGCACCTGGGGTGAGGAACATGTGGTCGAGCCACTTCAGGGCGGCCCTGATCTGGTCGGGGCTCGCCTTCTTGTTGACCATGTAGCCGTCGCCGCCGATGAGCGTGCCCTTGCCGCCGGGCATGGGAGCGAGGGCGAGGTCCTTGTAGTTGCCGCCCTTCTCCTTGACCAGGATCGGGATGTTGTCCGGGGCGGAGAGGTACATGCCGAGCTTGCCCGAACCCATCATCTGCTGGACGTCGTTGATGACGAGGAGCTGCTTGCTGCCCATGGAGTCGTCGGTCCAGCGCATGTCGTGGAGGTTCTGCAGGACGGCGTGGCCCTCGGGGGTGTCGATGGTGGCCTTCTTGCCGTCGGCGCTCACGACGTCGCCGCCCTGGGAGTACAGCTCGGCCGTGAAGTGCCAGCCGCCCTGGTTCTGGGCGCTGTAGTCGGCGTACCCGACGGTGCCGTCGCCGAGCGCGGCGATCTTCTTGGCGTCGGCCCGCAACTCCTCCCAGGTCGCTGGGGGTTGCTCGGGGTCGAGCCCGGCCTTCTCGAAGAGCTTCTTGTTGTAGATCAGGCCCATCGAGTAGCCGGTGCGCGGGATGCCGTAGATCTTCCCGTCGACCGTGTAGATGTCGCGGAGTTGCTGCTGGAGGGTGCCGTAGCTCTTCAACTCCTTGACGTACGGGGTCAGATCGGCGGCCTGGTGGATGTCGACGACGTGCCTGGCGTCGGTGAAGTACGTGTAGAAGACGTCCTCCATCTGCCCGCCGGCGAGCTTGGCGTCGAAGGTCTTGGGGTCCTGGCAGGGGAAGGCGTCGTGCGCGACGACGTCGATGTCCGGGTGCTGCTTCTCGAAGGACGCGCTGTCCTGCTCGAAGAACGTCCGGTCGACCTTGCCGCTCTTGGGCGGCATGCAGTTGACCGTGATGCGGGTCTTGCCGCTCGCCGTGTCGCCGCCCGATCCGCAGGCGGAGACGGCGAGGGCAAGGGAACAGACACTGAGCGCGGCGAAGGTACGGCGGTACCCGGTGCTTCTCATCGGTGGACCCCTCGTGGCAGGAGCGGTGGGCGCCGCACACTCAAGCACCGCCGACATCCGTCCGCAAGATGTCGCGCAGAATCTGTAATTATTCGACAGAGCGATGGCAGAGGAGTGGATCTCAGTCGCGAGGGGCTTGCGCGGTGGACCCCCGGACCACCAGCTCGGGCTCGAAGAGCAGTTCCTCGGGTGCTACGGCACTGCCGCCGACCTGCGCGTTCAGCAGTTCCACGGCGGCTCGACCCATGGCCTCGATGGGCTGACGGACGGTGGTCAGCGGGGGTTCGGTGCAGTTCATCAGGGCGGAGTCGTCGTAGCCGACGACCGACACCTGGCCCGGCACGTCGAGTCCCTTGCGGCGGGCGGCCCGGATGGTGCCGAGCGCGAGGGGGTCGCTGGCGCAGATGAAGCCGGTGACCCCGCGGTCGATGAGCCGGGCGGCCGCCGCGTGCCCGCCCTCGATGGAGAACATGGCCCGCGCGACCCGCTCGTCGGGCAGCTCGCCGAGCCCCTGGGCGGCGGCCAGCTTGCGCGCCGAGGGCACGTGGTCCGCGGGCCCCAGCACGAGTCCGATCCGCTCGTGGCCCAGGGAGGCGAGGTGCCGCCAGGCCTGCTCGACGGCCACCGCGTCATCGCAGGACACGCGCGGGAAGCCGAGGTCGTCGATGGACGCGTTGACCAGCACCACCGGGATGTTGCGGTCGGCGAGCCGCCGGTAGTGGTCGTGCGGCGCGTCCGCCTGGGCGTAGAGGCCGCCGGCGAACACGACACCGGAGACCTGCTGCTGGAGCAGAAGATCGACGTAGTCGGCCTCGGACACCCCGCCCTTGGTCTGGGTGCACAGCACCGGCGTGAGCCCCAGCTGGGCCAGCGCCCCGCCGATGACCTCGGCGAAGGCCGGGAAGATCGGGTTCTGGAGCTCCGGCAGCACCAGCCCCACGAGCCGCGCCCGCTCCCCGCGCAGCTGCGTGGGCCGCTCGTACCCGAGCACGTCCAGCGCGGACAGCACCGCCTGCCGGGTGCCCTCGGAGACCCCCTGCTTGCCGTTGAGCACCCGGCTGACCGTGGCCTCACTGACCCCGACCTTCTTGGCTACCTCGGCAAGTCGTCGCGTCATGAACGCAAGAATAGCGCAAGCTGCGCAAGCCGCTTGCGTAATCGCGTCAGACGCCACGGAAAGGTTGCGGTCACACCCGGCCCCCCGTCGGCGTGTCCGCCGACAGTCGTTGGGCGACGTAGATCGGGATCACGGACAGCAGCACGAGCACGGCCGCCACCACGTTCACCACCGGTGCCTGTTGCGGGCGGGTCATGTTGTCGAAGATCCAGAGGGGAAGGGTCTGGACGCCCGGGCCCGCGGTGAAAGTGGTCACCACGATCTCGTCGAAGGAGAGGGCGAAGGCCAGCAGGGCGCCCGCGAGCAGGGCCGAGCGGACCAGGGGGAAGGTGATGTCGACGAAGGCGCGGAAGGTGTTCGCGCCCAAGTCCATGGCGGCCTCCTCGTAGGAGCCGGAGGTGCGGCGGAGACGGGCCACGACGTTGTTGAAGACGATGACGATGCAGAAGGTGGCATGGCCGACCACCACGGTGAACAGGCCGAGGCCGACGCCCAGCGGCTCGAGTACGGTACTGAACGCCGAGTTGAGGGCGATGCCCGTGACGATCCCCGGCAGTGCGATCGGCAGGACGACCACGAAGGACAGGGCGTTCCGGCCGAAGAAGCGGTGCCGGGCCACGGCGAAGGCGATGAGCGTGCCCAGGACCAGTGCGGTCGCCGTGGCACCGAGTCCCGCCTTGACGGAGGTCCACAGGGCGGCTCGCGCGCCGGAGTTCTCCCAGGCCACCGACCACCAGTGCGGGGTCAGGCCCGGCGGCGGCCAGCTCGCGCTCCGGTCGGGATTCAGGGAGTTGACGAGGACGAGCACGAGCGGGACGTAGATCACCGCGAAGCCGAGGCCGGCGGCGACGCGCAGGGCGATCCGCGCCGGACGGGAGAGTTGCACGACGGGCTCCTCTACAGACTGCTGAGCGCACCCGTGCGGCGCACGGCCAGCAGGTACAGCACGATGACGACCACCGGGACCGTGCCGAGCGCGGCCGCCATCGGCAGGTTGAGTTCGATGTTGGAGTAGACGAGGTTGCCGATCAGCTGGGTCTTGCCGCCGACGATCTGCACGGTGATGTAGTCACCGAGGCTCAGCGAGAAGGTGAACACCGACCCGGCCGCCACCGACGGCAGCACCATCGGCAGGACCACCGAGCGGAAGGTCCGGCCGGCCCGCGCCCCCAGGTCCGCGGACGCGTCGAACAGGTTGGCGGGCAGCTGCTCCAGCGCCGTGTGGACCGGAAGGATCATGTACGGCAGCCAGAGGTACGTCAGTGTCAGCACGGCCGCCGTCAGCCCGTACCCCGGACCGCTCAGCCCGAACGGCCTCAGCATCCAGTCGGCGAGCCCGCCCTCGGAGAGGATCAGCCGCCAGGCGTACACCTTGACCAGGTAACTCGCCCAGAGCGGGGTGAGGATGGCGACGACCAGCAGCGGCCGCCACCGGGGCCGCGCGACGCGTGCGGTCCAGAAGGCGACCGGGAAGGCGATCACCGCGCACAGGACGGTGACCGCCAGCGCCACGCCCACACTCCGCAGGATCACCTGCCGGTAGACCGGCGTGGTGAACAGCTCGCGGAAGTTGTCGGTCGACCAGACCTTCACCACCTCGGAGGTGAAGGAGTTCGTCGTCCAGAACGCGGAGACGAACAGCACGGTCAGCGAGCCGAGATAGAGCACCGCCAGCCACAGCAGCGGGGCCGCGAGGAGCAGGGCGAGCCGCAGGCGGGGGCGGCGGTGCAGCGCCCCCGCGGTCCGCGTCGACACGGTCCGTGTCTGCGGGGCCATGCCTCAGCCCTTGATCTCGGTCCAGGCCTGGACCCACTTGGCGTACGGCACGCATTTGACGTCCGTGCGGCCGTCCAGGCACTGCTCGATGGGCGTGTTCCAGAAGGCGATGTTCTTCCAGTAGGTCTCGTCGGAGGCGTGGTAGGTCGTGCAGAAGTTCTTGTCACTGGTGAGCTCGCAGGCCTTGGAGTTGGCGGGTGCCTCCCCGAAGTACTCGGCGACCTGGGCGTTCACCTTCGGTGAGACGATCCAGTCGAGCCATTTGTAGGCGCAGTTGGGGTGCTTGGCCTTCGCGGAGACCATCCAGGTGTCGGACCAGCCGGTCGAACCCTCCTCGGGGACGAATGCCTTGACCTCGGCCCCCTCGTCGGCGGTGAGGTTGGCGATGACCTGCCAGGTGGTGCCGATCACGGAGTCACCGCTCTTGAACGCGGAGATCTCCTTGAGGTAGTCGCTCCAGTACTCCCCGATGTTCGCGTTCTGCTTCCTGAGCAGCGAGACGGCGGCGTCGAACTGCTTCTGGTCCAGCGCGTAGGGGTCCTTGATGCCGAGGTCGGGCTCGGTGGCCTTGAGGTACAGGGCCGCGTCGGCGATGTAGATCGGTGAGTCGTACGCCGTGACGTGGCCCTTGTACCTGGACGCGTCGTCGAACACCGCGGACCAGGAGGTGGGGGCCGGGCTGACCTTCGCGGTGTTGTACATCAGCAGGTTGGCGCCCCGGCCGTGCGGGATGCCGTACATCCGCCCGTCGACGGAGTTCCAGGCGCCGTCCTTCAATCCGCTGAAGATGTCCCGGTAGTTGGGCACGAGGTCGGTGTTGACGGGGGCCGCGTCCCCGGAGGCGATGAGGCGCAGGGAAGCGTCGCCGGAGGCGGAGACGGCGTCGTACTGGCCCGTCTTCATCAGCTTGACCATCTCGTCGGAGCTGGCGGCGGTCTTGGAGTGGACCTGACAGCCGGTCTGCTTCTCGAAGTCGCTGACCCAGTCGGCCTTCGGGTCGTTGGAGCCGTCCTCGACATAGCCGGCCCAGGCGATCAGGTCGACCTGCCCCTCGGTGGCGCCCAGTGCGGCGGGCGCCTTGAGGTCGGGTGGGTTGAGGCCGGAGGAGGAGGCGCCGGAGCCGGAGCCGGAGGAGCCGCAGGCGGTGGTGGCGAGCAGGAGGGTGACGGCCACAGCCGCTTTGAGGGTGAGGCGCACGACGTACTCCATCCGCGAGAAGGGGTCAGTCGGTGGTGGGCACCGCGACGGCGTGCCGCCGGTGCCATTGCAGCCGCACCCGGGCGCCCCGGTACGCGGCCACGTCCTCGGACGACGTCTCCAGGTTCTGCTGGAGCGCCGTGAGGCGGCCGCCGCCGTCGAGGTCGACCAGGAAGCGGGTGGCGTCCCCCAGGTAGACCACCTCGGCGACGGTCCCGGTGACGCCGGCGTGCTCCGGCTCCCCGGAGTCCGCGGACTCCTTCAGCACCCGGATCTTCTCGGGCCGCACGCTGAAGGTGCCCTGCGCGCCGACGATCCGCCGGGCGATGTCCCCGTCGAGGAGGTTGGACGTGCCGACGAAGGACGCCACGAAGGGGGTCGCGGGCCGTTCGTAGATCTCGGCCGGGGTGCCGACCTGTTCGATGCGGCCCCGGTGGAACACGGCGATGCGGTCACTCATCGTCAGGGCCTCCTGCTGGTCGTGGGTGACGAGGACGAAGGTGATCCCGACGTCCCGCTGGAGCGCCTTGAGTTCGACCTGCATCTGCTCCCGCAGCTTCAGGTCCAGCGCGCCGAGCGGCTCGTCCAGCAGCAGCACCCGGGGACGACCGACCAGCGCCCGGGCGAGGGCGACGCGCTGGCGCTGCCCGCCCGAGAGCTGGGCCGGCCGGCGTCTGCCGAAGCCCTCGAGGCGTACCTCGCCGAGCGCCTTGCGGGCCCGCACCAGCCGCTCCGCCTTGGGCACCCCGCGGACCTTGAGGGCGTAGGCGACGTTCTGCTCGACGCTCATGTGCGGGAAGAGGGCGTAGTCCTGGAAGACGGTGTGGACGTCCCGTTCGAAGGGCGCGAGGCCGGTGACCTCCTGCCCGGCGAGCTCGACGCGGCCCTCGGTGGGGGTCTCGAAGCCGGCGATCAGGCGCAGGACCGTCGTCTTGCCGGAGCCGGAGGGGCCGAGCACCGAGAAGAACTCGCCGTCCCGGATCTCCAGGTCGACCCCGGCCACGGCGGTCGTCTCCCCGAACGACTTTCGCAGACCCGACAGCCGGATCGCGCTTCCCTCCATCGGCGGGAACCTTTCTGGCTCGCTCGGGCGTTGACCGATTGAACAAAAACATATGAAGTCATAGTTCAAAGCTCAAGGCCCCCTCGGGGTAAAGCTTGAGTCAACGTGCAAGGTGGTGGCCGTGAATCAGCAGCGCATCGACGGCGGCGCCCGCAGAGCCGTCTTCGCCCCGGTCGACAACCGGGCACGGGTGGACGCGGTCGTGCGGCGGATCGGCGACGCCATCGAGCTCGGGCTGCTCGGCGACGGGGAGCAGCTGCCGGGCGAGAGCGAACTGGCCGGTCAGCTCGGGGTGTCCACGGTGACCCTGCGGGAGGCGCTGATGGCACTGCGCCAGCAGGGGCTCGTCACCACCCGCCGGGGCCGCGGCGGCGGCTCCTTCGTCTCGCTGCCCGAAGTCCCGGGCGAGGAACGGCTCAAGGCCCGTCTGCGCGGCTGGAGCACCGAGGAACTGCGCGACCTGGGCGACCACTGGGCCGCCCTCTCCGGTGCCGCGGCGCGGCTCGCGGCCGAGCGCACGGAACCCGAGGACCTCGTACAACTGCGGCGAACCGCAGCGGAGTTGGCACAGGCCGACGAGGCGGCGGCGTGCAGTCGCCTCTACGGCCGCTTCCATGTGGAGCTGGCGGCGGCCGCGCAGTCGGCGCGCCTGACGCGGGAGCAGGTGGCGCTCCAGACGGAGGTCGGGGCGCTGCTGTGTCTTGTGCTCGGGGACGGCGAATATCGTGAAGAGGTGTCCGAGCGACTGCGATTCGTCATCTCGGCCGTGCAGGATGGGGCCCACGAATCGGCCAGGGAGCCGGCCGAGCGTTGCGTCCGGGAGTCGACGGCACGGCTGATCGCCCTGCGTCTGACGCTGTAGCCGCGTCGCTCGACGGTCCCCGTCTCCCGGAGGGCAGCCATGGGCCTCGTGACGGCAATGCTCGACAAGGCGCCGGAGGAGTCGGTCGCGGCGCGGGTCCGCTCGGCCGTCGAGACGGTCTTCGAGGCCGTGGCCGCGACGCGTGCGGACACCACGGCCCTGCTGGCACGCGTGGCCGCCGAGGGCCGCCGCCCGGCCACCGTCGACCTGGCCGCCCTGCGCCCGGGTCTTCATCTACGGCTCGCCCGGCACGCGTTGGTGTCCGGTGTCGGCTTCGTCGCCGCGCCGGGACTGCTGACGGACGTACCCGCGTGGCTGGAGTGGTGGCAGACCGGCGCGGAGGGGGACGTACGGCCCCTGCTGCTCGACCTGGATCCCGAGCACTCGGCGTACGCCGACTACACGCACTGGGACTGGTTCGCGCTCCCCCGTGACACCGGGGAGCGGGCGGTGGCCGGACCGTACGTCGACTACCTCTGCTCCGACGAGTACAGCCTGACGCTGTCGGCGCCGGTCGAGATGGCGGGCCGGTTCGCCGGAGTGGCCGCCGCGGATGTGTACCTACGGCACTTCGAGGCGGCCGTCATGCCGATGCTGCACCAACTGCCGGGCCCCGCCCGTCTGGTGAACGCCCGCGGCCGGGTCGCCGCGTCCAGCGATCCGCGGCATCTGGTCGGCTCCCTCGACAAAGGTCCGGACTTCGCCGGGGCGTTGGCGACGGGCCGGACCGCGCGGGCCGACGGGGTGCGGCTGATCCCCTGCGCGGGGGTGCCGCTGGTGCTGGTGGTGACGGAGTGAGCCGAGACGGGCGGCCCCGTGGAACACCCTTGCTCCACGGGGACCGACGATTACTGACGAGGCGCCGTCGACGACCTGAACGCCGACGGTGCCCGTCAGGCCTTGGGGGTGGGCACCACCGTGAGATGAGCCGTGGCGCGCCGCGGACGGCGCCTGGTGGGAGCCGGGCGGAGCACCAGCGTCAGGCGGGTGTAGCCCAGGTCGCGCAGAGTGCGCGGGGTCTCGTCGACGATCCGGCAGTCGGTGGCGCCCCAGCGCGGGTCCGGGTGGACGAGCGGGCGTACGGAGCCGTCGTGCTCCACGGCCTCTTCGCCGACCGCGCGGATCCAGTGCGGCAGGCCGTGCCGGTAGGCGGCGTCCATGATCGGGTCCTGGGCGATGTCCCGGCGGATCGCCTGGAGGCCGTGGTCGTGGCCGTGGCGCTCCACCGCTGCCGCGAAGTGCGCGAGCATCGGCAGACACCAGCGCGACTCGTGCTCGCCGAGGACACTGCTCGCGTCGGGGTGGAAGAGGACGAAGCGCAGGAAGTTGTCACCGGGCATGGCCGTCGGATGCGGGCCCACGGCACGGAAAAGTGACGCGAAAGCGGTGTTGGCGAGAACGACGTCCCAGCGGTGGTCGAGGACGACGGACGGGAAGGGGACGGCTTCCAGGAGCGTGGCGTAGTCCTGAAGATACGCCCGGGCTTCGAGCCCCTCGGGGACGGGCCGCAGTTCCGACCGCTGCCCACCTGCCTGATATGCCATCGGGAGGTCACCCCTCTTGCCTATGCGGCCTTCACGCGGCCCCTTGATCCTGCTGTCCCGGAGCAAGTCGTGTCAACTATCGTGGCATTCCGCAGCGGTTGACGGCTGAAATTGGCCACAGTTGTGGCGAGACCTGGATGTGAGTTCGAACAACGGGCTACTCTCCGGGAAGTTCACGGCGACCGCCTGTGAGAAGTCGGGTGAGAGACGTAGGAGATCTGTCGGTGTCGGATGGCTTCGAGAGCCCGGACGACGCGGCAACGGTCGTGCTGACGGCCGTCGTCGCCCGCGTCACCGCACTCGCCGACCGGCTCGGCGTGCCGCACGCGCAGGTCTTCGACACCGGCCGGCTGTCCGTCGCCTCCGGTGTCCCCGAACCCGTGGTCAAGGCCCTGCTGAGCGGGCGCCCGGCGGGTGAACCGGACGTCCAGGCGCGGTTCCTGCAGCGGCTCGACCTGCTGCGCCGCACCCGGCTCAAGCCCAACGGGCGCAAGTACACCCAGCAGGAGATCGCCGACGGGGCGGGCATGTCCCGGCAGCAGGCGGGCGCCCTGATCAACGGCGACCGGCGCCCCACCATGGAGCACTGCGACGCCATCCAGCGGTTCTTCCGCGTGCACGCCGGCTTCCTCACGGCCGAGGACCCCGAGGCGCTCGCGGGTGCGCTGCAGCACACCGAGCAGGAGCTCCTGCACAAGCTCGCCGACCGGGAACGGGAGGCCGCGGCGGCCGCCCGCGACCCGCTGGAGCGGCTGCTGCAGGACCACGGTGTGCGCGGGATCGCCTGGCGGGCCGCGCAGCTGCCGACCGACCAGCACCGTGACAAGGTCGCCGAGTGGCTGGACATGCTCCTGGAGAGCGTCAAGCGGCCCGAGTCCTGATCCGGGAGACAACTGTGGGCATCGGTAAGCACATGCGCCGCCTGAGCGGCGAGTTGGTGGCGGAGCTGGAACTGGACACCCCGGCACGCCCCGAGGACCTCTACGGCGCCCTGTGCGACGCGATGAGCAGACGCCGGGGCCGCCCGGTCCACTTCCGTACGGCGCCCTTCCCGCCCGGCACGGCCAGCGGGCTGTGGCTCGACATGGCCGACCAGGACCTCGTCGTGATCGAGGAACGCACCGCCCCCGACCACCAGTTGGTCATCCTCGGCCACGAGCTGTGGCACATGAACGCCGGCCACTGCTCCCACCACGTCGAGGGCGCCGCGGTCGCCGCCCGCCTCCTCCACGACGACGCCGATCTCCAGGCCACCGTGCGCAAGGTCGCCGCACGCAGCCGCTTCGAGCTCGACGACGAGCGGGAGGCGGAGAGCTTCGGGCTGCTGCTGGCCAGCAAGTGCCGTACCTGGCTCGCGGGTTCACCGTTGCGCGGGCCGGTGCAGCGGGACCGGCTGGCGGGGCGGATCGAGGCCTCGCTGGGGTATCTGGGGCCGCAGGGCTGAGGGTGCAAGGGCTGAGGGTTCACCGAGCGTCAGGTCGCACTGCGTTCGCTGGCCTCCCTCAGCTCCCGCTCCCCACCGGGTGCCCACGCGCTCCCGGGGTTGCCCTCCCGCAACAGCTCCCGCCAGTGCTCCCGGCTCCAGTCCGCCGGGGCCGTGGTGGCCGTGAACTCCTCGACCAGGGAGACGAACCGGGCCGGGTCGGTGTGGAAGGGGAAGTGGCCCGCGCCCTCGAAGATCTCCAGACGGCTGCCGGGCATCGCCTCGTGCGCCCCGAAGGCGTGCTGTACGGGCACCACGCTGTCCCGGTCGCCCCACAGCAGCATGGTCGGCATGCCCTCGGTGAGATAGCAGCGGTCGAGCATGGTGACGACCTGGCCGCGCCAGTCGACGACCGCGCGCAGGGTGCGGATGAAGGCGTTGCGGGCGGTCTCGTCGGGCAGGGCGTCGACGAGGTTCAGCAGGTCCGGGGCGTCCTGGCCGAGATCGGTGTCCAGGAGCTTCATCAGGCGCACGGCGAGGCCGACCTGGAGCCGCATGCCGGGCAGCCGCAGTGAGGACAGCATCAGGTGGGCGCCGGGCAGGGACACCAGCCGCAGCACCGGGTTGACCTCACGGCCCGCCCCGCCCGCGCTGACCAGGATGAGCCGCTCGGTGCGCTCGGGGAACTGGTAGGCGAACTGCATGGCCACTCCCCCGCCCAGCGAGTGCCCGACCAGGGTGGCCGACTCGATGCCGAGGGTGGTGAGCAGATCACGGACGCCGTTGGCGTACGCGGCCACCGAGTAGTCGGCGCGCGGCTTGTCGGAGTCGCCGTGGCCGAGCAGGTCGGGGGCGATCACGGTGTGGGTGCGGGCGAGGTCGGGGATCAGTTCCGCCCAGGTCGCCGAGGAGTCGCCGATGCCGTGGATGAGGACGAGCGGCGGCCCTTCGCCCGCCCTGCGGAAGGCCCGGCGGTAACCGTGCACCACGCGGTACTGCAACGCGAGTTCCGCTTCGCCCACCGAGCGCAGCCGGACCGCGCGCACCGGGCGCCGGAGTGGGTCGTCGACCACGTGCTCACCCTCCCCTTCTCCTGGCCGCCGCTCGGCGGCAGCAAGCCCTTCCTCCCAGCGTAGGGCTGCTTTCCGCACGGTGATTTCGGTGAGGTTTCGCCTCCGCTAAGCGGGCGAACGAACCTGCGCGGAAGCCGGATTGTCAGTGGTGGGCGGCAAGCTGGAGATGCACACCCGTATGACCGACAACGACTTGGGGAGAGCCGCCGATGCCCACCGCCGTACTGACCGACCGTGAGCGCACCGCCGTCCAGGCGTATCTGCGGCTGCTGCACACGGTCCGAGCCGCCTTCGACACCGCGTCCGGCCCGCCCGACACCGCCCGGCCACCGGTCGTCCCGCCGGCGGTCCTCGCCGAGGCCGAACAGGCCCTGGCGGACGCCGGCCTCGCGGGAAACGAGGAGGCGTTCTTCAGGCTGCTGAAGAGCTGGTGCCCGCCGGAGTTCTAGCGGGAAGGAAGGGGCGTGCCGTGCGCTCAGGCGTGCGGCACGGTCACCGAGGTCGCCACCAGGCCGTCCCGGACCATCCAGCGGCCCTGGAGGACGCCGCGCCGCTCGCCGCCCACCAGCGGGCCGGGGACGAGGAGTTCGACGCGGAGCGTGCCGCTGACGGGCGGTCCGGGGGCGACGACGATGTCGATGTCGGCCTCGGTGAAGTCCAGCCACGTCCGGGTGAGCGGGAACCACGCCTTGTAGACGGACTCCTTGGCGCTGAACAGCAGCCGGTCCCAGTGGACGGCGGGGTAGGCCCCGGCGAGTTCCCGCAGCCTGACCCGCTCCCCCGGCAGCGAGACGCTCTCCAGCACGCCCTCCGGGAGCGGCCCGTGGGGTTCGGCGTCGATCCCGAGGGAGGCCAGGTCGGCGGAGCGGACCAGGGCGGCGGCGCAGTAGCCGTCGCAGTGGGTCATGCTGCCGGTGAGCCCGGCGGGCCACCGCGGGGCGCCGCGTTCCCCTGGGAGGACCGGCTGCGGCGGCACACCGAGCTTCTCCATGGCCCGGCGGGCGCAGGTCCGCACGACGGCGAACTCACGGCGGCGTTTGGGGACGGCGTGCGCGACGAGCGCGGCCTCCTCGGGGTACAGCGCGGCGTTCCCCGGCTCGTCGTGGCCGTGGACCTCGACGGCCACCACAGAGTCCGGCAGGAGTTCCTCGATCACAGCGCGCCGACCTCCCTGGGCACGATCCGGCGCAGCCGGCCGGGCGGCTCCGTCCGCTTGCGCCACTCCCGCGGATAGCCCACCGACACCTCCTCGAAGCGGACGCCCTCGTGAAAGGTGGTCCGCGGGATGTGCAGATGGCCGTAGACCATGGTCTCGACGCGGAACCTGCGGTGCCAGTCGGCGGTCAGCGCGGTGCCGCACCACATGGCGAACTCGGGGTACCACAGGACGTCCGTGGGGTGCCGGTCCAGCGGGTAGTGGTTGACCAGGACGGTGGGCAGGTCGTCGGGGAGGGCGGCGAGTCTGCGCTCGGTCTCGGCGACCCGGGCCCGGCACCAGGCCTCGCGGGACGGGTAGGGGTCGGGGTGGAGCAGGAACTCGTCGTTGCAGACGATGCCGGTGCCGTGCGCGTACTCCAGGCCCTGCTCCTTGGTGGCGCAGCCGGCGGGCAGGAAGGAGTAGTCGTACAGCAGGAACATCGGGGCGACGGCGACGGGCCCGCCGGGGCCGTCCCAGACCGGGTAGGGGTCCTCGGGGGTGAGGACGCCTAGCTGCCGGCACATGTCGACGAGGTGCTCGTAGCGGGCGACCCCGCGCAGGGTGACGGTGTCCTTCGGGTGGGTCCACAGTTCGTGGTTGCCGGGGGCCCAGACGACCTGGCGGAAGCGGCCGGCGAGGGTCTCCAGGGCCCAGCGGACGTCGGCGACGGTCTCGGCGACGTCACCGGCCACCAGGAGCCAGTCCTCGTCGGTGCCGGGGCGCATCCGCTCGACGAGGGAGCGGTTCTCGGGATATCCGATGTGCAGGTCGCTGACGGCCAGAAGCTGTGCCGTGCCACCGGCCGTAGACGTCACCTCTCGCCCCCTCCGATCACCCCAGTGGGACCACGAGATCACATTAGTTTGCCCGGTACAAGAGTGGCCCGGGGCGACGGAGTTCCATGATCGGGAATTCCGTAACACGGGCGTTGCACGCGTGGCCCATTGAAAGCCGTATGATCGCCCCAACACCACCGCAGTGAACTTCCCTTCGCAAGGGCGGTTTGGTGTCCCTCCAATCACCCTGCCCGGGCACGGGCCCGCTTCGCCGTGCCCGAAAACCCCGAAAGGCGGCCTGAATGCACTCTCGCGTACGCGTCTGGCTCAACCGCACGTACGCGGAGAACGTGTTCTTCATGGATCAGCTGCGGCGAAATCCCAGCGACAGAGCCGTCGAGATCCATGCGACGCACGGTGACGCCGACTCGCCCGTGCTGGCCGCCGCCGACACCGCCGAGCTGGAGCCGGAGGGGCTGTCCCCGGCCGCCTACGTCGAGTTCGCCCTCGACCAGTGCCAGAAGCGCGGCATCGACGTGTTCGTGCCCCGGCTGCACCAGGCGGCGATCGTCGCCCACCGCGCCGACTTCGCCGCACTCGGCACGGCGCTGCTCGCGCCGCCGCCGGAGGCCGTCGCCGTCTTCCACGACAAGGTGATCGCCTACGAGGCGGTCCAGGCCGTCGGTGTCCCGGTGCCGCCGTGGTGGCGGGTGCGGACCGCGGACGAGCTGGTCACGGCCGTCGAGGAGCTGGAGGCCGACGGACACAAGGCCTGCTTCAAGCCCGCGTCCGGTGCGGGCGGGGTGGGCTTCCGGATCATCACCCGCGCGCCCTTCTCGCTCGCGCAGCTCAACGGGTTCCCCAGCCCCTACGTCTCGCTCGACACGGTCGTCGAGGCCCTCGCGCAGGCCGACGAGCAGGTGGACTGGCTGGTCATGCCGCGCCTGGAGCAGCCGGAGGTCTCGGTGGACACGCTCACCGGACCCGACAACCGGGTGCGGCTCGCGATCGGCCGCACCAAGAACGGTCGGCGTCGCGGGTTCACGCAGCACGAGCAGTGGCTGGAGCCGGCGCGGCTGATCGCGGAGGGGTTCGGGCTGCACTACCTGTCCAACATCCAGTTCCGGATGCTGGGCGACCGTCCTGTGCTGATGGACGTGAACACGCGTCCGGCGGGCGGCCTGCACCAGCTGTCGCTGTGCGGGGTCAACGTGCCGTGGGCCGCTGTGCAGTTGGCGCTGGGTGAGGACACCGGAGTGATCGAGCCGCCGTTCCTGGGACAGGACTACACGGTGGTCTCGGGGCCGAGGCAGTTGCGGCCGGTGTCGATCCCGGCTCAGCGGGCCGAGGTGCCGGAACCGTTGCCCGCCGTGCCGTCGCCTGCGGCCGCCGAGGCGGTAGTCGTCCAGGCAGCGGGTCAGGTACTGCCGCTTTAGGTCGCCTCACCTCACCCCCACCGGTATGGACCAATTCTGCCGCTCATCTTGACAGGCCGATTGGTCCATACCAACTTGGTTGCGCACCCCCTGCACCACCTCTCTGCACTCCCGAACATCCCCATTTCTCCAGGGAGATCGCGTGCGCAACCCACTCAGACGTCCCAGACTTGTCGCTCTCCTCGGCTCCGCCGTTCTCGCGCTGGCCGGAGCCGTCGCCCTCCCCGGCACTGCTCAGGCGGCCAACGTCCTGACCAACCCCGGCTTCGAATCCGGCAGCCTCTCCCCCTGGACCTGCACCGGCAACCTCGGTTCGGTCGTCTCCTCGCCCGTCCACGGCGGCTCCAAAGCCCTTGCCGGGGCGGTGAGTTCGAGCGACAACGCGCAGTGCAGCCAGACCGTCTCCGTGCAGCCGAACACCACCTACAGCCTCAGCGGCTGGGTGCGCGGCTCCTACGTCTACCTCGGCGTGAACGGCGGGGCCTCCACCTGGACGACCTCGCCGTCGGCGTACAGCCAGTTGTCCGTCTCCTTCACCACCGGCGCCTCGCAGACCAGCGCCACGATCTACGTCCACGGCTGGTACGCCCAGGGCACCTACTACGCCGACGACATCAGCCTCGACGGGCCCGGGGGCGGGGGCTCGGACACCCAGGCGCCGAGCGCTCCGAGCGGGCTGGCCTCCACGGGCAAGACGTCGTCGAGCGTGTCGCTGAAGTGGAACGCCTCGACGGACAACACGGGTGTCACGGGGTACGACGTCTACAGCGGCTCCAACAAGGTCCTCACCGTCTCCGGTGCGTCCGCCACCGTCAGCGGGCTCTCGCCCAGCACGGCGTACACCTTCACCGTCAGGGCACGCGACGCGGCCGGGAACACCTCCGGGGCCTCCAACTCCGTGAGTGTGACGACCGACGCGGGCAGCGGGAACCCCACCGGCTTCAAGCAGGCCGCGCCGTATCTGTACGAGGGCTGGGGTGATCCGCCGAGCCCGAGCACGGTGATGAGCGCGACCGGCGTCAAGTGGTTCACGATGGCGTTCATGCTGGACTCCGGTGGCTGCAATCCCGCCTGGGACGGCAGCCGGCCGCTGACCGGCGGTGTCGACCAGACCGCCATCAACCAGATCCGGGCCGCCGGCGGTGACATCGTGCCGTCGTTCGGCGGCTGGCAGGGCAGCAAGCTCGGCGCCAACTGCTCCTCGGCGAGCGCGCTCGCGGCCGCCCTCCAGAAGGTGATCGACGCCTACTCGCTCAAGGCGATCGACATGGACATCGAGAACACCGACGAGTTCGAGAACGAGGCCGTGCAGGCGAGGATCCTGACCGCGCTGAAGACGGTCAAGGCCAACAACCCCGGCCTGAGGACCATCGTCACCTTCGGCACCTCGACCACCGGCCCGACCTACTACGGCAACCGGCTCATCGAGCAGGCCCAGTCGCTGGGCGCGAACATCGACGTCTTCACCATCATGCCGTTCGACTTCGGCGGCGGCTCCGACATGTACGGCAGCACCGTGAACGCCACGGAGGGCCTGAAGGCCAAGCTGAAGTCGACGTTCGGCTGGGACGACGCCACGGCCTACTCGCACATCGGCATCTCCGGCATGAACGGGCTCTCCGACCAGCAGGAGAACACGACCCCGGCGATCTGGACCCAGATCCGCGACTGGGCGAACTCGCATCACATCGCCCGGCTCGCGTTCTGGTCGGTCAACCGCGACCGGCCGTGCCCGGGCGGTGGCGTGGTCAGCAACTGCTCCGGGATCAGCCAGAGCACCTGGCAGTTCACGTCGATCACGGCCGGCTTCACCGGCTGAGCGAGCGGTGCCTGCCGGTCCCTCAACCGGCAGGCACCGCCCTGTCGTCAGAACCGGCCGGAACCCCGGTACAGCTCCAGCTCCCCGTCCAGTTCGACCTTGAGGACCGTGGCGTACGGGTCGAGGTCCGCCGCGGCCGGCGGGTCGATCCACACGATGCCCACGGCGTCGTGGAGTCCGCCCACCATCCGGTGGCCGAGTTCCGTGCCGGTACCGAGGACGGTGACCTTGCGGACCGGAGTGACCAGTCCGCGCAGGCCGATCTCGGCGCGCGGCGCGTCAAAGAGGACCAGGTGGAGCGTCCGGCCGTCCGCGGAGAGGGTGCTGGGACCGTAGTGGTGCCCGGCGGGCAGTCCGCGCCGGGTCCCGTACACCGCCACGGAGTGCTTGCCGATCCACTCCCCCAGCCCTTCGAGCCGCTCCACCTGCGGCTCGGGGATGGTGCCGTCCTCCCTCGGACCGACGTCCAGCAGCAGATTGCCGCCCCCGCCGATGGTCTCGGTGAAGTAGCGGATCAGCTGGGCGAGCGACTTGTGGTTGTGGTCGTGGTGCTGGTACCCCCACGAGTCGTTGATCGTCAGGCACAACTCCCAGGGGCCGTCGGGCGGTTCGATGGGAGCACCCTGTTCGGGGGTGGCGTAGTCGCCCTCACCGAGCATGCGCGCGTTGAAGACGACGTCCGGCACGTACGACCGTACGAGCGCGGCCAGTTCGGGGATGCGCCACTGCTCCTCGCTGCGCTCCCACTCGCCGTCGAACCACAGCAGGTCGGGCCGGTAGCGGGAGGCGAGCTCCCGGATCTGGCCGTCCCGGTAGGCGATGAAACGCTTCCAGGCCTCCAGGTCCTCGTCCTCGGCGGCGACCTCGGAGTAGCGGTTGTCCTCCTGCTCCGGCGGGCGGCCCGGCTTGCGCGTGGAGGCGTAGTCGGGGTGGTTCCAGTCGGAGTGCGAGTAGTAGAGGCCGACCTTCAGGTCCTTCTCCCGAAGGGCCTCGGCGTAGGGGCCCAGGTAGTCCCTGCCGAGGTTGAGGTCGCCGAACTCCGTGTCCCACAGGGCCACCCCGTCGTGGTGCCGGCTCGTCAGGACGGCGTACTTCGCGCCGGCCCGGGCGAACAGGTCCGCCCAGGCACGCGGGTCGTACCGGGCGCCGGTGAAGCGCTCCAGCTGGGACATGTACCGGTCGTGCGGGACGATGTCGTCGTAGAACGACCAGGACTCCTGGACGCCGTCCACCGCGTAGATGCCCCAGTGGACGAAGATCCCCAACTTGGCGTCGGTGAACCAGCGTTGCATCGGCACGGGTCAGCCCCTCCGCAGCCGGAGGGTCAGCACCTGGAAGGGGCGCAGCGAGACCGCGACCCCGCCGTCGGCGAGCTCGGCCCTCTCGTCCTCGAGCGGGCGCTCCAGCAGGTCGGTGACCTGGGCGCCGGCCAGCGGGAAGCCGGTGCGCAGGACGCCCTGGGCGCGGCCGCCGCCCGACTCGTAGAGGCGGACCACCACGTCACCGGAGCCGTCGTCGGCGAGCTTGACCGCCTCGACGGTCACGCCCTCGCCGTCGACCGAGACGACCGGGTCGGGGGCGCCTGCCGCGTCCGCCACCCGGAGCGGGAGGTTGAGGGAGTAGCCCTCGGCGACGGTGTCCTGGATGCTCGCGCCGGGCAGCAGCGAGTACGTGAAGCGGTGCCTGCCCTGGTCGGCCTCCGGGTCCGGGATCCGCGGGGCGCGGACCAGGCTGAGCCGGACCGTGGTCGTCGTACCGCCGTCCTCGCGGACCGTGCGGGAGACGTCGTGGCCGTAGGTGGAGTCGTTCAGCACGGCGACGCCGTAGCCGGGTTCGCCGACGTGCACCCAGCGGTGGCCCGAGACCTCGAAACGGGCCGCCTCCCAGCTGGTGTTGGTGTGCGTGGGCCGCTGGATGTGGCCGAACTGGATCTCCGCGGAGGAGTGCGCGGCGCGCACGTCCACCGGGAAGGCGGCCTTGAGGATCTTCTCGGCCTCGTGCCAGTCGATGTCGGTCTCGAAGTCGATCCGGGGGCTGTCGGCACGCAGGGTGATGGTCTGGGTGATCGTCGAGCCCTTGCCGAAGGACCGGGTCACGCGGATCGCGCCGAGCAGCGGGTCCTCGGAGACGAGCTCGACCGAAGTGGGCTCCAGCAGGTCCGTGTAGCGGTTGTTGTAGTGCTTGTCGATGTCCCAGGCGTCCCAGTAGTTCGGGAGGTCGGTGTGCAGGCGGAGCAGGTTGCCCTTGTCGCCCAGGACCTCGCGCCGGGCACGCAGGTCGTACACGGAGGACAGGGTGCCGTCCTCCGCCACCTCGACGCGCACCAGGCCGTTGTCGAGGACGCGGCCCTCGGCCTTCACGGGCCGGGCGGGCTCCGCGCCCGCCAGCGGCGCGCTGCCGTTGGCGGGCACCTCGACGTACGCCAGAGCGCCCTCGGACGTGCGGACCACCTCGGCCCGGTCGAACGGGCTGGTGTTGAAGGCCCGCGTGCCGCCGGCCCCGAGCGCGGCCACGGCCTCGGCGGTCAGGGCCTCCAACTCCTCGGCCACACGGGCGTATTCGGCCTCGGCCTCGCGGTGCACCCAGGCGATCGAGGAGCCGGGCAGGATGTCGTGGAACTGGTGGAGCAGGACCGTCTTCCACAGCCGGTCGAGCTTCTCGTACGGGTAGGAGTAGCCCGGCGCGTGCAGCGCGGCCGTGGTCGCCCACAGCTCGGCCTCGCGCAGCTTGTGCTCGGAGCGGCGGTTGCCCTGCTTGGTCCGGGCCTGGGAGGTGTAGGTGGCGCGGTGCAGCTCCAGGTAGAGCTCGCCGACCCAGACGGGGGCGTCCGGGTACTCCTCGCGGGCCTTGGCGAAGAACTCGTCGGGGTGCTCGACGACGACCTTGGGCGAGCCCTCCAGGTCGGCGAGGCGCCGGGCGCGCTCCATGATCTCGCGGGTGGGGCCGCCACCGCCGTCGCCCCAGCCGAAGGGGGCCAGTGAGCGGGAGCCGCCGCCCTTCTCGTTGTAGTTGCGGACCGCGCGGTCCATCTCCTCGCCGCTGAAGCGGGCGTTGTAGGTGTCGACGGGCGGGAAGTGCGTGAAGATGCGGGTGCCGTCGATGCCCTCCCACCAGAAGGTGTGATGGGGGAACTTGTTGGTCTGGTTCCAGGAGATCTTCTGGGTGAGGAACCAGTCGTTGCCCGCCAGCTTGGCGAGCTGCGGGTAAGCGGCGGTGTAGCCGAAGGAGTCGGGCAGCCAGACGCCCTTGGTCTCGACGCCGAAGTGCTCGATGAAGAAGCGCTTGCCGTGGATGAGCTGGCGGGCGATGGCCTCGCCGCCGGGCAGGTTGCCGTCGGCCTCGACCCACATGCCGCCGACCGGCGCCCACTGGCCCTTCTTCACCGAGTCCTGGATGCGGGCCCACACGTGCGGGTAGTTGTCGCGCACCCACTCGTACTGCTGGGCCTGGGAGCAGGCGAAGATGAAGTCGTCGTACTCGTCGGCGAGCGCGGTGACGTTGGAGAAGGTGCGGGACGTCTTGCGCTTGGTCTCGCGGATGGGCCACAGCCACGCCGAGTCGATGTGCGCGTGGCCGACGCCGGAGATCGTGTGGGCGCTCGCGTGGGCGGGCCTGGCCAGTACCGGCGCGAGGACCTCGCGGACGGCGGCCGCGCTGCCGGCGACGTCGTCCAGGTCGAGGGCGTCCATGGCCCGGTCCAGGGCGTGCAGGATCTCGTGGCGGCGGGGCTCGTGCTCGGCGAGGTGGACCATCAGCTCGCGCAGCACCTGAAGGTCCAGGTCGAGGTGGAAGACCTCCTCGTCGAGGACGGCGAGGTCGGCGCGCTGGAAGGTGTAGAGCGGCGCGGAGCCGGCCGTGAGCTTGTCGCCCATCGGCGTGATCTTCGAGAAGTTGTCCTTGAGGATGTCCGGGTTGGAGGCGGCCTCGACCAGGTAGTCGATCTGCTCGCCGCCGTTCGCCGGGTTCGCGATGGGGACGTACTGGTTGAGCGGGTTGACGGCCTTCAGGGGGCGGCCGTCGGCCAGGTGGACCAGGGCCTCGGCCTGGTTGCCGGGCCAGTCGCCGACGAAGCCGAGGTCGATGACGGCCTCGACGCGCCGCCCGGCCCACTCGGCGGGCACCTGGCCGCGCATCCGGAACCAGGTGGTCCCCCAGGGCGGGCCCCACGGGGTGTCCATCGCGAAGGGCGTGTAGCGGGCGGCCGCGGCCTCCTCGAAGGAGACCGGCTCACCCGGCGCCTGCCAGGCCTCGACCTCGAAGGGGACGGTGGCCGCGTAGATCGCGGGCTTGATGCGCTGGTCGTGCGCGCGCTGGACGCGCTCCTCGATGCGGTTGCGTTCGTCGTGCATGAAAGGTCTCCAGAGAGAGCGAAAGGGCTTCGAGAAAGCGCTTTCCAGGAAGCGGGCGCTACTTAAGGTACGCGAGCCCCGGATGCACCGAGGTGTACCCCTCGACCAGCTTGCGGGCGACATTGACGGAGTCGACCAGCGGGTGGAGCGCGAAGGCCTTCACCGCGGTCGCCCGCGAGGCCGACTCGGCGGCGGCCAGCACCTCCCGCTCGACCGCCTTGACCGAGCAGACCAGGCCGGTGGCGTGGTCGGGCAGCGGGGCGACCGAGACCGGGTGGGCGCCGTTGGCGTCGACCAGGCAGGGCACCTCGATGACGGCGTCGCTGTCCAGCACCGAGAGCGTGCCCTGGTTGCGGACGTTGAGGATGAGGGTGGTGCGCTCGTCGCGCGCGATGGCCCGCATCAGGGCGAGGGCGACCTTCTCGTAGCCGCCGGAGAGATCGTCGGCGTCGCGTTCGCCGGCGCCGGCCGTCTCCCGGTTCTCGGACATGTAGGTGGCCTCGCGCTCGGCCCGCGTGCGGTCCCAGACGTCCAGCGCCTTCACACCGGGGGCGCCGACCTCGTCGTAGAACCGCGCCTGCTGGTCGGCGAGGAAGGCGCCGCGGGTCTTCTCGGCCTGCTGGTAGGCGCGGACGGCCTCGCGGTTGAAGTAGTAGTAGTGCAGGTATTCGTTCGGGATCGCGCCGAGGGACTGGAGCCAGTCGACGCCGAAGAGCTTGCCCTCCTCGAAGGAACCGAGCAGGTCGGGGTCGGCGAGCAGCCGGGGCAGCTCGTCGCGGCCGGCGATCTTCAGGCCGCGGACCCAGCCGAGGTGGTTGAGGCCGACGTAGTCGATCCAGGCCTCGTTGGGGTTGGCGCCGAGCACACGGGCGATACGGCGGCCGAGGCCGACCGGGGAGTCGCAGATGCCGATGACCCGGTCGCCGAGGTGGCGGGACATGGCCTCGGTGACCAGGCCCGCCGGGTTGGTGAAGTTGATGACCCAGGCGTCGGGGGCCAGCCGGGCCACACGCCGGGCGATGTCCACGGCCACGGGGACCGTGCGCAGGCCGTAGGCGATGCCGCCCGCGCCGACCGTCTCCTGGCCGAGGACGCCCTCCGCGAGGGCCACCCGCTCGTCCTCGGCACGGCCCTCCAGGCCGCCGACGCGGATCGCCGAGAAGACGAAGTCGGCGCCGCGCAGGGCCTCGTCGAGGTCGGTCGTGGCGTTCACCCGTGGGGCGTCCTCGACCTGGGCGGCCTGCTCGGCGAGGACCCGGGTCACCGCGGACAGCCGGCCGGCGTCCAGGTCGTGCAGCACGACCTCGGTGACCCTGCCCTCGCGGCGGTCGCCCAGGAGGGCGCCGTACACGAGCGGCACGCGGAACCCGCCGCCGCCCAGAATCGTCAGCTTCACTCTTGCACCTTTCCTGTCTCGACCACCTCGACGCCCGCCTCCTCCAGGGAGGAGCGGGTCACCGGGTCGGCCGGGGCGTTCGTGACCACCACGTCCAGCTCCTCGGGACCGCAGACCTTCGCCATGCCCGTCCCCGGGAACTTGGCGGCGTCGGCGAGCAGGACGACCTTGTCGCCGGCCTTGATCATGGCTCGCTTCACCGGCACCTCGACGACCGTCGTGTCCATCACCTGCCCACCCGGGCGCACTCCACTGGTGCCGAGGAAGAGCCAGTCGGCGTGCAGCTGGCGCAGGTTGTCCTCGGTGAGGAAGCCGACCAGGCTGCGGTACTCACGGCGGAGCATGCCGCCGAGCAGCACCAGCTCGATGCCCTCGTCGTCGGCGAGCTCCTCGTAGACCACCAGGTTGCTGGTGATCACGGTGAGGCGGCGGCCGTGCAGCTGCCGGGCGAGCCGGAAGGCGGTGGTGCCGATGTCCAGCAGCACCGTCTGGCCGTCGGCGACCATGGCGGCGGCGCGCTCGGCTATGGCGTCTTTCTCGGACACGCGCACCTCGGCGACCTCGGCGAAGGGCTGGTCGCCCTCCTCCACGACGGCGCCGCCGTGGACACGCGTGAGCAGCCCGTCCTCCTCCAGTCTGACCAGGTCGCGCCTGATCGTGGCGGGGCTCACACCCAGCTGCTCGGAGAGATCGGTCACGGACGCGGGGCCACCGGAGCGCAGGGCCCGCAGGATGAGTTGGTGTCGTCGTTCTGCCAGCACGGCGTGAACACTACTCGTCATCTTCAATCAAATCTATGCTCAGTTCTGCTCGGGTATTGACCAATCTCCCGGAGCAGCGCACGATTCCCGTCATCGAAATTGACGAGTTTTGACGAGAGGCTCATCGCGTGGACGACGACAGGCCCGACGTGCTCCTGACCGGGCTGCTCTTCTACGACCTCGTCCTCACCGGGCTCGGGAAGCCGCCGACGCCCGGCGAGGAGATCTGGACGGCCGGCATGGGCTGCGGCCCCGGCGGCATCGCCAACCTGGCGGTCGCCGCGTCCCGCCTCGGCCTTCGGACCTCCCTGGCCACGGTCTTCGGCGACGACTTCTACGGCGCCTACTGCCAGGAGATCCTCGCAGGTCAGGAAGGTGTCGACCTCTCGCTCTCCCAGGTCGCGAACGGCTGGCACACCCCCGTCACCGTCGCGCTCGCTCACGGTCACGACCGGGCCCTGGTCACCCACGGCCGGGAACCGCCGTACTCCCAGGACACGCTGATGGGCGACCCGCCCGAGGCGCGCACGGCCCTCGTCCACCTGGAGGCCGAGCCGCGTGCCTGGCTCGCCAAGGCCGCCGCGAACGGCACGCACATCTACGCCGATGTCGGCTGGGACCCCACCCAGGAGTGGTCCAAGGACCTCCTCGACCAGCTGGCCCTGTGCCACGCCTTCCTGCCCAACGAGGGCGAGGCGATGGCCTACACCCGCACCGACAGCGCGGTCGCGGCCCTCGGCACGCTCTCCGAGCTGGTCCCGGTCGCCGTCGTCACCCGGGGCGGGGACGGCGCGATCGCCGTGGACCAGGTCACCGGCGAGTACGCGGACGTCCCGGCCCTGCCCGTCGACGTGCTCGACGCCACGGGCGCCGGTGACGTCTTCGGCGCTTCGTTCGTCGCCGCCTCGCTGGGCGGCTGGCCGCTGGAGGAACGGCTGCGGTTCGCCGTCCTCGCGGCCGGACTGTCCGTCCGGCACCACGGCGGCGCCCTCGCGGCCCCCGGCTGGTACGGCGTCGACCACTGGTGGCGCTCCCTGACCGATCCCGACCTGCGCAAGGCGTACGGCTTCCTGGCCGACCGCCTGCCGGCGGACGTCGGCCCACCGGTGCGCCACGCCCCGGTCACCCCGCCCCGGCCGCATTGACCCTCACAACGCCCCCACAGTCCGACACCCCTCTCCACCACGAACAGGAACAACAGGAGTGACCCGTGGACCTTTCACGTAGAGGCTTCCTCCAGGCCGCCGCGCTCACCGCGGCCGCCTCCGGACTGACCGTCGCCTGCGGCGGCGGTTCGGGCTCGGGCGGCACCAAGAACGGCAAGAACCTCACCCTGTGGTACTGGGGCGGCGCGCTCAGCGACAAGGTGGTCGCGGAGGCGAAGACCCACTTCAGCAGCCAGATCAAGCTGACCACGGCCTCCATCGGCGGCGACTTCAAGCAGAAGCTCACCACCACCCTCGCGGCGGGCACCTCGGTGCCCGACATCACCGGCATCAAGGGCGAGGACATCGCGTCCTTCCTGCCCAACGCGAACCGCTTCCTCGACCTGAACGACCTCGGCTTCAAGAAGCTCTCCTCGCAGTACCTGGACTGGAAGACCAAGCTCGCCCAGACCGAGGACGGCAAGCAGATCGGCTTCCCGATCGACATCGGCCCCACCGCGCTCTTCTACCGCGAGGACCTGTTCGCCAAGGCCGGGGTGGACACCGACCCCGCCAAGGTCGCCGCCCTGGTCAAGACCTGGGAGGACTACTTCCAGCTCGGCACCGAGCTGCAGGGGAAGAACCCCGGCACCTATCTGGTCAACAACCTCGGCTCGATGTTCGACATGACCGTCGGTCAGGGCACCCAGCGGTTCATCGACAAGAACAACCACTTCATAGGCGACCAGGACCACATCCGCGCCGCGTGGACCACGTCGGTGCGCCCCTACACCCTCGGTCTCGACGCCAAGATCAACGACAACACCTGGAACGCCGCCGTCGGCAAGAACCTCCTCACCGAACTCGGCGCGGCCTGGCACGCGCTGGACATCGAGCAGGCCGCCCCGCAGACCAAGGGCAAATGGCGGGTGTGCCCGATGCCCGTCGGACCGGCCAACCAGGGCGGTTCCTACCTGGCCCTGCCCAAGCAGTGCCGCAACCCCGAAGAGGCGTTCAAGATCATCAGCTGGATCCTCAGCCCCGCCAACGACGCCCGCGGCTTCACCGACGCCGCCATCTTCCCCGCCGCCCCGGCCGCTTACACCATGCCGGCCATGACGGGCCCCGACGCCTTCTTCGGCGGACAGAAGATCATCGAGGTCTTCGGTCCTGCCGCCAAGGCCGTGCCGATCGCGTACGAGGCCCCGGCCGACGCCGCCGTCATGGCCCCCTACAAGACGGAACTGACCAACATCGAGGCCAAGGGCAAGAAGCCCGACGACGCATGGAAGGACGCGGTCAGCCAGGCCAAGCAGATCGCCCGGCGGCAGGGGGTGAACTGAGGTGACGTCACCTCCGGTCACCGGCCCCGCCGCGGTGCCCTCGCACCGCGGCGGGCCGGGCCCGGCCCGGTTCCGCCCGCGGCGCGCCGTGCCCGTGGGTACCGCTCGGCCCAAGCGACGGGGACCGCTGTCGTACTGGCGGCAGTACCTGGCGATCTCCCCGTTCTACCTGATCTTCGCCGCGTTCTCCTTCTTCCCGGTCTTCTACTCGCTGTACCTGGCCTTCCAGCGCTGGGACGGCATGGGCACCATGCAGTTCGTGGGCCTGCAGCAGTTCCGGTTCCTGTGGGACGACCCGGTCTTCTGGCTGTCGATCCGCAACACCCTGGTCATCTGGGTGCTGTCCACCGTGCCGACGCTGTTCGGTGCCCTGGTCCTGGCGACGCTGCTGCACTCGGTGCGCCGCTTCAAGGGCTTCTACCGCATCGCGCTGTACGTGCCGAACGTGACCTCGATCGTCGCCGTGGCGATCTTCTTCGGCGCGGTGTTCAGCAACAACTTCGGTCTGGTCAACGCGATCCTGGGCGTGGTGGGCATCTCGCCGGTCCCGTGGCTGAGCAACCCGTGGCTGATCAAGGTGGTCATCTCGCTGCTGATGACCTGGCAGTGGACCGGCTACAACATGATCATCTATCTGGCCGGTCTGCAGGCGATCCCGACCTCGATCTACGAGGCGGCGAAGATGGACGGCGCGGGGCCCGTGCGCACCTTCTTCCAGATCACCATCCCGATCATGCGGCCGATCATCCTGTTCACGGTGATCATCTCGACCATCAACGGCCTGCAGAGCTTCAGCGAACCGCAGGTCCTGTTCGCCAGCAACGCCGCCAACGCCAACCTCGGCGGCCCGGGCCAGGCGGGTCTGACGACCTTGTTGTACTTCTACCAGTCGGCCTTCCTCAACAACGACTACGGCTACGGCGCGGCCATCGTGTGGGCCTTCTTCGTACTGATCATCGTCCTCGTCGCCGTCAACTGGCGCATCACCACACGAGGGAGGAAGGCATGACGGCGATCGACACCGCACGGCCGACCACGGGCGGCAGGAAGCGACGCCGCCCCAAGGGCCTGACCGCGCACATCATCCTCATCGTGGCCGTCCTGCTCTCGGTCTTCCCCTTCGCGTGGACGATCGTCATGGCGACCAACACCACGCAGGACATCTACAAGAGCCCGCCTAAGTTCACCTTCGGCTCCCATCTGCTGGAGAACATCCGGCACGTGCTGAACACCATCGACTTCTTCGGGTCGATGCTCAACACGGTGATGGTCGCGACCGTCACCACCGTCCTGGTGCTGTTCATCGACTCCCTGGCGGCCTTCACCTTCGCCAAGTTCGACTTCCCCGGACGCAAGCTGCTCTTCGGCACGCTGCTGCTGTTCATGATGCTGCCGCTGCAGCTGGCGATCCTGCCGCAGTTCATCCTCATGTCGAAGATCGGCTGGGTCGGGATGCTCAAGGCACTGGCCCTGCCCTCCCTCGCCAACGCCTTCGGCATCTTCTGGCTGCACCAGTACATCCAGAACGGCGTGCCCGACGAACTCCTCGACGCCGCCCGCATCGACGGCGCCGGGTTCTTCCGTCAGTACTGGAACATCGCGCTGCCGATGATCAGGCCCGCGCTGTCGTTCCTCGCCATCTTCGCCTTCGTCAACTGCTGGAACGACTACATCTGGCCGCTCGTCGTGCTCACCGACCCGGGTCACGTGACCCTCCAGGTGGAGCTCGCCCAGCTCAACGTCGGCCACACCACCGACTACAGCATGGTCATGGCCGGTGTCCTGATGGCGGCGCTCCCGCTGGTCATCGTCTTCAGCATCTTCGCCCGCGGGTTCATCGCGGGCGCCACCGAGGGAGCGGTACAGGGCTCCTGACCCGGTGCCGTGAGAAAGGGGGTGGGCGGTGACGTACGACATCGGCGGGCCCGGGAAGGTGCTCGTCGTGGGCATGGACGGGCTGCGCTACGACCTGCTGACCCGCTCGCCGGCCACGGCACCGGTGCTGCACGCACTGATGGCGGCGGGCGCCCACGGCACCAGCCTGCTGCCCTACGGCGAGGTGGACGGCCAGGCCCCGGACGGTCCGTCCACCAGCATGGCCTACACGGACTCCGGGCCCGGCTGGTCGAGCGTGCTGACCGGGGTGTGGCCCGACCGGCACGGCGTGCGCGGCAATGACTTCGCCGGTGCCGAGTACGGCCGCTACCCCGACTTCCTGAGCCGGGCCGTCACCGCCCGGCGCCGGCTGCGCACCGCGGCCGTGGTGTCCTGGCCGGAGCTGATCCGGCGCGGCACCCTCGGTCCCGCCATCGGCCGCCGGGTGCGCTACGACGGCGAGACGGACGGCTACGGCACCGCGGACCGCCTTGCCGCCCGCACCGCCGAGCGCTGGATCGGCCAGGACGATCCCGACGCCGTGTTCGTGTACTTCGGCGCCACCGACGAGGCCGCCCACGCCATGGGCCCGCACAGCCTGGCCTACGACCGGGCCCTGCTCACGCAGGACACCCACCTCGGGTGGCTCCTCGCGGCCATCGACGCCCGGCGCTCGGACCCCGCCCGCGCGCGGGAGCGCTGGACCGTGCTGGTCACCACGGACCACGGGCACCTCGACACCGGCGGCCACGGCGGCGACACCCGCGCCGAGCGCGAGGTGTTCGTCGTCCTGGCCGAGCCCGGCATGCCCGGCGGCACCCGGCTCGACACCCCGCGGCTCATCGACATCGCCCCCACCGTCCTGGACCGGCTCGGCGTCCCCGTCGACCCGGCCTGGGGCCTGCAGGGCCGGGTCCTGCACGGCCACGGACGGTCCTGCCACATCCCGGCACCACCCACCCCGCCACCGACTTCGGAACGGTCATGACCGACGCACCCCGCGGCCCCCGCCCCACCGACCCCCTCGTCGCCCTGCGCCCCTGGGAGGCACCCGAGGTGACCTCCTGGGGGCGGCTGCCCATGAACGCCGTCGACCGGCGCTCCGGAACACTCCCCCTGGACGGCGACTGGCGTTTCCAGTTGCTGCCCACTCCGGACGCGCCGGTCGGCGGTGCCTGGTCCTCGGCGTACGTCCCCGGCGTCTGGACGATGCAGGGCACGGACGACCTGCCGCAGTACCTCAACGTCCGTATGCCGTTCCCGGAGTTCCCGCCGCACTCCCCGGCCGCCAACCCGACAGGGGTCTACGAGCGTGAGGTGGACGTCCCCGCAGAGTGGGCCGGACGCCGGATCGTCCTCCAGGTCGGGGCCGCCGAGAGCGTGCTCCTCGTGCACGTGGACGGGCGGCCCGTCGGGGTCTCCAAGGACTCCCATCTCGCGGCCGAGTTCGACCTGACGGGGCTGGTGCGCGCCGGCGCGCGGAGCGTCGTACGGCTGACCGTGGTCAAGTGGTCGGACGCCTCGCACATCGAGGACCAGGACCAGTGGTGGCACGGCGGGATCACCCGCTCGGTGCTGCTGTACGCGACGGATCCGCTGCATCTGTCGGATGTGACCGTGCGGGCCTCCTTCGACGGCTCGTTGCGGGTCGACTGCCGGGTGCGGGACGCGGGCGGGGCACTGCCCGAGGGGTGGTACGTCAGCGGGGAGCTGGACGGCCGACTGCTCGCGCAGGACGCGGAGTTCGACCGGTTCAACCAGGAGGACGAGCGGGTCTCGGACTTCCTGGGCGAGGCACGTCTGACCGCGACGGTCGCGGACGTCCGCACCTGGAACGCCGAGCAGCCCGAGCTGTACGACCTCACCGTCCGGCTGCACCGCGCCGACGGCACGGTCGCCGACACCTCTCGGCACCGGATCGGCTTCCGGGACGTCGAGATCACCGGCCGGGATCTGCTGGTCAACGGCGAGCGGGTCTTCATCCGGGGCGTCAACCGGCACGACTTCCACCCGCTGACCGGGCGGACCGTGTCCTACGACGACCTGCGCGCGGACCTGGTCACGCTGAAGCGGTTCGGGTTCAACGCGATCCGCACCTCCCACTACCCCGGCGATCCCGCACTCTACGACCTCGCCGACGAGCTCGGTCTCTACGTCGTCGACGAGGCGGACATCGAGTCGCACGACCACGCCCACGAGATCGCCGACGACCCGCGCTATCTGAACGCCTTCGTGGACCGGGTCTCGCGGATGGTGCTGCGGGACAAGAACCATCCGTCGGTCATCGTCTGGTCGCTGGGCAACGAGTCCGACTACGGGGCGAACCACGACGCGGCCGCGGGCTGGGTGCGCCGTCACGATCCGACGCGGCCGGTCCAGTACGAGGGGGCGGCGAAGCTCGACTGGGCGGCGACCGGCGACGCCACCGACATCGCCTGCCCCATGTACGCCTCGCTGGAGGAGTGCGTGGACCACGCCCTGTCCGGGCGGCAGACCAAGCCGCTCATCTGGTGCGAGTACTCGCACGCCATGGGCAACAGCAACGGCACGCTCGCGGACCATTGGGCGGCCATCGAGTCAACGCCGGGGCTTCAGGGCGGGTTCATCTGGGAGTTCTGGGACCACGGCATTCTCCAGCGTGTGAACGACGGCAGACCGGTCGGACGTGGGGGCGTCGGGCTCTATGACAACGGTGTCGCCGCGCCCGGACATCGCTGGGCGTACGGCGGCGACTTCGGTGAGGCCCTGCACGACGGCGCCTTCATCGCGGACGGCGTGGTCCTCCCCGACCGCACGCCCAAGCCGGTGATGTACGAGCACCGGGAGATCGCGGCACCGGTGCGCATCGAGTGCTTCCGGCACGAGGGCATCGTGCTCGGCAACCACCAGCACTTCCGGGGCCTGGCCTGGCTGGCCGGCGAGTGGGAGCTGTCCCTGGCCGACGGCCGCACCCTGACCGCGCCCGCCGAACTGCCCGATCTGCGGCCCGGGGAGACGGCGGCCGTGCCGCTGCCGTTCGACCTGCCCGAGGACGGCGGCGAGGCGTGGCTGACGCTGCGGGTGAGCACGGCCGGGGACGAGCCCTGGGCCCCGCGCGGGACGGTGCTGTGCGTGCCGCAGGTGCGGCTGCGGGAGGCGGTGCCGCAAGCGCCGATGGCCGTGCGGAACCGTTTCGTCGAGGTCGACGACGACGGTCTCCTGGTCCACCCCCTGCTCACCCGCGCCCCCACGCTCTCCCTGTGGCGGGCGCCCACCGACAACGACGAGCTCGGCGGGATGGCACCGCGCTGGCGCGACTGGGGGCTCGACGCGCTGGTGCGCAAGGTCACCGACGTACGGCGGACCCCCGGACGGGTCACCGTCCATGCCGAGTACGCCTGCGAGGCCGGAGTCGTACGTCATGCGCAGGTCTTCACGGCCGTCGAGGGCGGTGTCCACGTCGAGGAGTCCGCGGAGCTGCCGGACCAGCTCGACGACGTGGCGCGGGTCGGCTGCGTGTTCGAGACGGTCGCCGGGCTCGACCTGATGGAGTGGTACGGACAGGGCCCCTGGGAGTCGTATCCGGACCGCAGCTTCGGGGCGCCGGTCGGCCACCACGCGGTACCGGTGGACGACTTGTTCACCCCCTATCTGCGCCCGCAGGAGAGCGGCGGCCGGCACGGGGTCCGGCACTTCACGCTGTCCGCGCCGGACGCCACCGGCCTCGCGGTCGCCCTGGACGAACCGCGGCAGGTCGGCGTGACCCGGTACCGCGCGGCGGACCTCACCGCTGTGGCGCACCACGACGAGCTCGTCCCCGGGGCGGGCTGTGTGGTGCACATCGACGCGGCCCACCGCGGCCTCGGCACCGCCTCGTGCGGCCCCGACACCTTCGCCTCCTATCGCGTCGCGCCGGGCGTCCATCGCTGGAGCTGGACCCTGCGCGCGCTCTGATCCCCCCCGATCTCCGAACTTCCTCGACGTCCTCGCTACGGAGCACACGTGTGCACTTCGCATGACCAGAATCAGGCCGAGGCCGCGCAGGCCGGTGCCGGAAGACGCGGTTTCCTGCGGGCGACGGCGCTGCTGGGCGCGGCCGCCACGGCCGGGGTCGCGCTGCCCACGGTGGCCGAGGCCGCCTCGGGTGCGTCCTGGCGTCCTGACACGGAGAGCCGGCGGTTCACGCTCGCCGTCATGCCCGACACCCAGTACCTCTTCGACGGGCCGAGCATCGACAAGGCCCCGGTCGAGGCCTCGCTGCGCTACCTGCTGGAGCACTGCAAGGACGAGAACGACGAGAACATCGTCTTCCTGTCGCACCTCGGCGACCTCACCCAGAACGGCGCGGCGCCCGAGTTCGCCGCGATCGGCGAGGCGTTCAGGCTGCTGGACCGGCGCGGGGTCGGCTACAGCGTCCTCGCGGGCAACCACGACGTGAAGTCGTCCACCACCGACCAGCGCGGTGCGACACCGTACCTGGACGTGTTCGGTCCGGACCGCTTCAAGGGCCACAAGTCGTTCGGGGGCGCCTCCGCGGACGGCTACAACACGTACCACCTGTTCAAGGCCGCGGGCCGCGAGTGGATGGTGCTCGCCCTGGACTGGCGGCTGTCGGACAAGGGGTACGCCTGGGCGAAGAGCGTCCTGGCCGCCCACCCGAAGACCCCGGTGATCCTGACCACGCACGAGCTGGTCGTCGAGGACGACAGCCTCTCGGACTACGGTCAGCAGCTGTGGGACCAGCTCGTCAAGGACCACGACCAGATCTTCCTCACCCTCAACGGCCACTACTGGCCCGCCGGCCGGGCGACCCGCACGAACACGGCGGGCCACGACGTCCACCTGCACCTGACGAACTACCAGAACCGGTACTTCGGCGGGGCGGCCATGATCCGCCTGTACCGCTTCGACCTCGACCGTGGCGTGATCGACGTGGAGACGGTCTCCCCGTGGATCCTCGGCCGGGCCGGGAAGGGCCTCAACGAGCTGGAGCGGCAGGAGATCGAACTCAGCGGCGACGCCGACCGGTTCTCGGTCGACATCGACTTCGCGACGCGCTTCGCCGGCTTCGACCCGGTGCCCGCCCGCGCGGCCCGCCCCGCGTCCCGCCTGCTGATCCCGGGCACGGCCGCCTACTGGCGCTTCGACTCCGCGCTCTCCGGCACGGTCCGCGACCAGTCCGGCAAGGGCAACGACCTCACCGTGGTGTCGGTCGGCGGCGGCTCGCTCGGCTGGTCCGCGGACCACCACCCCGACCAGCCCGGCCACGGCAGCCTGGAGTTCCAGGGCTACAAGTCGCCCCTGAAGGGCGCCTATCTGCGGACGGTCGACAAGGCACCGCTCAACTCGGCGGTGTTCAAGGACGGTTACACCATCGAGGTGTTCTACCGCATGCCCGCCGACTGGGACCCGGACCACAACGCCTGGGCGGGACTGGTCAGTCGGCGGGGAACCGGCGGCGCCGCCGGCAAGACCGGCGACGACCCCGACGAACCGCTCGCCACGCTGTCGCTCTCCAACGACCGGGAGCCGCAGTGGGCCATGCGGCCGCTCAACCAGGAGGGCATCGCCACCAACTGGGGCCAGGAGACACCGCTGGAGACCTGGTGGCACCTCGCCGTCGTCAACGACGGCCGGCACACCACGCTGTACGTCCAGGGCTGCCCGGTGGTCCGCAATCCGAAGGCGTCCGCCGTCGGGATCACCTCGGTCGGGCTGCCGTGGCTGGTGGGCGGCTACACCTACGCCGACAGGATCGACCAGATCTTCCACGGACGGCTCGGCGACGTCCGGATCGTGTCGCGGGCGCTGCCCGTCTCCTCCTTCATGACTCACTGACCCCCTGTTTCGCGAGGATCACCATGACCGAGCAGCAGCTCCCCTCCTGGGCCGACCCCTCCGTCTCCCCCACCGATCTCGACGCCCAGGGCGTGTCGAGACGCGGACTCCTGCGCCGAGCGGGCCTGTTCGGCGCAGCGTTCACGCTGGGGTCGGCCACTCCGGCACTGGCCGCTTCGAGCCGCCCCGGCTTCGGCGGCGACGACCCCCGGCTCGCCTACCTCGTCGGCGACCACCACGTCCACTCCGTCTACAGCCACGACGCCAAGTACACCTTCTCCCAGCAGGCGAAGGCCGCCGCGAAGTACGGCCTCGACTGGATGGTGTTCAACGAGCACTCCAACTTCGGCCACGCCAACTACGGCGCGAAGCTGGAGCACGCGGAGATCGTGAAGGCCCGCTCGGAGAACCCGCGCCAGCTGATCCTCCAGGGCCTGGAGTGGTACATCCCGGCCGCCGAGCACTGCACGGTGTTCGCGGCTCCCGGCCCCCACGAGACCGACCTGCTCACCCAGTTCGAGCTCGCCTACGACGGCAAGCTGCTCGGTTACACCGAGGGCTCGGCCGGAGCGACGGACACAGCCCGCAACGAGGCCCACGCGGTCAAGGCGATCAAGTGGCTGGCGGAGCAGCGCCGTTCGGGCTACGTGGACGACGTCCTCGTGCTCGCCAACCACCCGCTGCGGCTCGGCATCGACTCCCCGCACGAGATGCGGGGCTGGCGGGACGCGGCCCCCGAGATCCTGATCGGCATGGAGGGCGCACCGGGCGCCCAGGGCGCGGCGATCCCCAGCTTGCGCGGGGCTACCTCGATCCGCGGCGAGTACGAGAACAAGCCGTCGGCGCAGTCCTGGGCGGGTTATCCGGCTGACGCGTATCTGACGTACGGCGGCTTCGACTGGGCGACGGCCACCGTCGGCGGGCTGTGGGACTCGATGCTGGCCGAAGGCAGACTGTTCTCGATCACCACGAACTCCGACAACCACCGCACGGTCTTCGACACCTGGAAGAACGGCGACTGGCCGGCCGGCCAGAACTTCGACAACACCGGCAAGCTCCCCGACCCCGTGAACACCGACACCCCGCAGCCCGGCAGCGACTTCTGGCCGGGCGAGTTCAGCCGCACCCATGTCGGCGTGACCCGCTACGGCTACCGCGCGGTGATGGCGGGCCTGCGCGCGGGACGGGTCTGGGTGGACCACGGGCATCTGCTCGACGGGCTCGACGTGCGCGTGAAGCGGGACTGCGACCCCGGGCGCGGGGTCACACTGGGCGGACGGCTGCGGGTCCGCAAGGGCGAGAAGATCACGCTGTACGTCACCGTCACCAGCGCCTCCCGCCCCAACCCCCAGGGCATCCTGCCCGAGTTGGCGCATGTGGACGTGATCCGGGGCGCGGTGCGCGGTCCGGTGAGCGACCGGGACACCTGGCAGGCGCCCGACACCAGGGTCGTGCGGACGAGGGACGTCTCCGGCCGGAAGGGGACGTACACCCTGCGCATCCCGCTGACCGCGGGGGACGAGTCCTTCTACGTCCGGCTGCGCGGCAGCGACGGCAAGCGGAACGGCACGGGCTACCTCGGTGCCTGGGTCGACCCGCACGGCCCGATTCCGCACGCACCGGGCGACGGTGACCCGTGGGTGGACACGTGGTTCTACTCGAACCCCGTGTTCGTCGACGTCACCGGCTGAGGCGAGCGCCCCGAAAGGGGCGCGGGGCTGTGTTGATGTGCGGCTCCGCCGCGTGGGCGCGACCAGCCACGACGGCCCCGCGGTTCCCCACCGCCCCCGGGGGACTCAGGCGTAGAACCGGGAAAGACTCTGAAGCACCGCCGCCGGCTTCGCGCCGCCCTCGATCTCGATCGCCCCGTCGACGGTGATCTGGACACCGCCGGGCACCTCCTCGACGTCCGTCAGCTTGGCGACCAGACGGATGCGGGAGCCAACCTTCACCGGCGAGGGGAAACGGACCTTGTTCAGGCCGTAGTTGACCTTCGTCGTCACGCCCTGGACGTCCAGGAGTTCGGTGAACAGGGGGATGAACAGGGACAGGGTCAGGTAACCATGGGCGATAGGGGCGCCGAACGGGCCGTCCTTGGCGCGCTCGGGGTCCACGTGGATCCACTGGTGGTCGCCGGTGGCGTCGGCGAAGGTGTCGATGCGCTCCTGGGTGACCTCGATCCACTCGCTGGTGCCGAGGTCGCTGCCGGCGAGCTTCTTCAGTTCGTCGATGCCGTTCACGGTGACGCTCATGTAGCTGTCCTTACTCAGGAGTCGGAGCCGTAGCGCTTGCGCACCCGGGACTTGAGGAGCTTTCCGGAGGCGGTGCGCGGGAGTTCGTCCGCGACCACCACCGACTTGGGGATCTTGTACTTGGCGAGTCGGCCGGCCAGAGAGGCCAGGACCTCGTCGGGGTCGGGCACGGTGCCCTCGCGGGGGACGACGACCGCCCGCGGCACCTCGCCCCACTTGTCGTCCGGGACGCCGATGACCGCGCACTCGGCGATGTCCGGGTGGCCGAGGAGCAGGTCCTCGATCTCGGCGGGGTAGATGTTCTCGCCGCCGGAGATGATCATGTCCTTGATGCGGTCGACGATGAAGACGTATCCGTCCTCGTCGACCCGGGCCGCGTCCCCGCTGCGGAACCAGCCGTCCGCGAAGGAGGCGGCGGTCTCCTCGGGCAGCCCCCAGTAGCCGGGCATGACGTTCGGGCCCCGGAGCACGACCTCGCCGGTCTCGTCGATGCCGACGGGCGCCAGGTCCGGCCGTACCACCCGGACATCGGTGAAGAAGTGCGGCACACCCGCCGAACCCGCCTTGCCGAGGGCGTGCTCGGCGTCCAGGAACAGGGTTCCGGGCGAGGCCTCCGTCATGCCGTAGCCCTGGAGGAAGGTGAGCCCTCGCTCCTGGTAGGCGGCGATGAGGGGGGTCGACACCGGGGAGCCGCCGCAGGTCAGGATGCGCAGCGAGGACAGGTCCGCGCCCGCCCAGCGCGGGTGCCGCGCCACCTGCTCGAACATCGTCGGCACCCCGAACATGAAGGTGATCCGGTGCTGTTCGATCAGGTCGAAGGTGGCGTCGGGGTCGAAGGCCTCGACGAGGACGCAGGTGCCGCCCTTGAGCAGCACCGGGAGCGTCAGCATGTTGAGGCCCGCCGTGTGGAACAACGGGGCGGACACCAGGGCGCGTTCGTCGGCGATCAGGTCGGTGTCGACGAGGACGTTGATCGCGTTCCACGTCAGGTTGCCGTGGGTGAGCATGGCGCCCTTGGGGCGTCCGGTCGTGCCCGAGGTGTACATGATGATGCAGGTGTCGTCGGGCGCGACCGGCTCGTCGATCGGCTCGGCCGGGGACTCGGCGAGCAACTGCTCGTACTCGGCGCCCGCTTCGACGTACGTACGGACATCGGTGCTGCCCGGCAGTCCGGCGACGAGCCCCGCGTGCGAGGGGCCGTAGACCAGCGCCCTGGCCCCGGAGTCGGAGAGCTGGTAGGCGATCTCCGGTCCGGCGAGGCGGGTGTTGAGGGGGACGAAGACCGCGCCGAGGGTGCCGGCCGCGAACAGCGTCTCCAGGTAGGAGGGGTGGTTGGGGCCCAGATAGCCGATCCGGTCGCCGCGCCGGATGCCCCGGGCGCGCAGGGCGTGCGCGAGGCGGGTGACGCGGGTGTGCAGGGCGGCGTAAGTGAGCGTGGTGTCGCCGTGGATCAGGGCGGTGCGGTGCGGGGTCTTGCGGGCCCGGCGTGCGGGCCACGAACCCAGTCCCTCGTTGCGCATCTGGGGCCCCTTACGGCTTGGTCAGCCCGAGCAGACGGGCGGCGTTCTCCTTGAGGATCCTCGGCTTCACCTCGTCCTTGATCGACAGCTTCGCGAAGTCGGCGAGCCAGCGGTCGGGGGTGAGGACGGGGAAGTCGGAGCCGAAGAGGACCTTGTCCTTGAGCAGCGTGTTCGCGTACTGCACGAGCTGCGGCGGGAAGTACTTCGGCGACCAGCCGGACAGGTCGATGTGCACGCCCGGCTTGTGGGTGGCGACCGCGAGGGCCTCGTCCTGCCAGGGGAACGACGGATGCGCCAGGATGATCTTCAGGTGCGGGAAGTCGGCCGCCACGTCGTCGACGTGCAGGGGGTTCGAGTACTTCAGGCGGATGCCGCCGCCGCCCGGGACTCCGGCGCCGATGCCGGTCTGCCCGGTGTGGAAGAGGGCGATCGTGCCGGTCTCCTCGATGACCTCGTAGAGGTCGTACGCGACCGAGCGGTCGTTGGGGAAGAAGCCCTGGATGCTGGGGTGGAACTTGAAGCCCTTCACCCCGTACTCCTCGATCAGTCGGCGGGCCTGCTTGACGCCCGCCTTCCCGCGGAAGGGGTCGATGGAGGCGAAGGGGATCAGCACGTCCGAGTTGGCGGCGGCCGCTTCGGCGACCTCCTCGTTCGGGACGGGCGCGGTGCCGGTCGCGGACTCGGCGTCCACCGTGAAGATCACGGCGGCCATCTTCCGCTCGCGGTAGTAGGCGGCGGTCTCCTCCAGGGTCGGCTTCCGCTTGCCCTCGACCTTGAAGTACGCGGAGGAGGCGTCGTGCAGGTCGTCGTCCAGCGAGGAGTGGCCCTTGGAGGAGACCTCCGCATGGGTGTGCACGTCGATGGCGACCAGCTCGTCGATGTCCATCAGGCCTCCGGAAGCTTCGGTGCCGGGATGCCGACCGTCTGGAGCTCGGCGCCGACCGACGTCGGGAAGGCGTCGGCCAGGGTGTCGGGGGTCCAGCCGCCGTCGGCGTACGCCGTCCTGATCTCCTGCGGATGCGACCAGAGTGCCACCTTGTCGCCGCCGATGCCGATGGCCTGGCCGGTGATGGACCGGGCGGCCTCGGAGGCGAGGAAGGGGACGAGGGCCGCGCAGTCCTCGGGGGTGCCGAAGCCCTCGCCCTTGCGGAGGAAGTCCGGGAGCGGCTCGCCGTTCCTCATGGCCTCGACGTACGGGGCGAAGGCGGGGATGGTCTCGGTCATCGCGGTGGCGGCGACCGGCACGATCGCGTTGACCGTGATGTTCGCGCGGCCCAGCTCCATCGACCAGGTGCGGGCGAAGGCGGCGATGCCGGCCTTGGCGGCGGCGTAGTTCGTCTGCCCGAAGTTGCCGCGCTGCCCGGCCGGGGAGCCGACCAGGATCAGGGTGCCGCCCTCGCCCTGCTCGCGCATCCGGACCGCGGCGGCGCGGGCGCAGGTGAAGGTGCCCTTGAGGTGGGTGGTGATCACCGCGTCGAAGTCGTCGTCGGTCATCTTCCACAGCACCTTGTCGCGCAGGATGCCCGCGTTGGTGACCAGGATGTCGAGCCGTCCGAACTCCTCCACCGCCCGGTTGACCAGCCGCTCCGCGGCCTCGGTGGTGCCGACCGGGACGACCTCGGCGACGGCGGTGCCGCCCGCCTCGGCGATGGACTTCACCGCCTGGTCGGCGACCGCCTCGTCGACGTCGTTGACGACCACGCGGGCGCCGTGGGCGGCGAGGGCGTGCGCGTAGGCGAGGCCGAGGCCCCGGCCGCTGCCGGTGACGACGGCGACCTTGCCGGTGAGATCGATGCTGGGCACGAGGGGGTCCCTTCACGAACGGATGCTTGGGGGTGCGACTTGCCGAGGGGTGCGGCTACGAGATCGAAGCTAAGAGCAATGATTGGTGACGTCAATAGTTGTTGGCGACCTTCGGGTGCGTCATGCTGGAATCTCCCTGACACACCGAGCACGAGGAGCCCGCCATCACACGCCAGCACGTCACCGCGAAGCCCATCGACTCGGAGGAGCCGTGGATGCGCGGGCTGCACGCGGACACCGGTTATCTGCTGTACCGCCTGGGTCTGCGCTCGGGCCAGCTGTTCAACACGTTCCTCCAGGAGTCGGGGCTGCGGCTGCGGCACTACGCGGTCCTGCGCTATCTCGCCGGCTCCGAGGGCGCCCTCCAGCGGGAGCTGAGCACACGGCTCGGTTACGACCCGAGCGCGATCGTCGGCCTGGTCGACGACCTGGAGAAGCTGGGGATGACCGAGCGCCGCCCCTCCCCCGACGACCGCCGCGGCAAGATCGTCGTCCTCACCGACCAGGGCCGGGCCTTCCTGCGCGGCACCGACGAGGCCGGCCGCCGGGTGACCAACGACCTGCTCGCGCCGCTGGACCCCGCCGAGCGCGACACCCTCCAGTCCCTGCTGCTGAGAGTCGTCGACCAGCCATGACGCCCCGCTCCGCACCGGACCGGCTGCTGTCCGTGCTCGCCGCGTTCGACCACGACCATCCGGCGCTGTCGCTGACCGACATCAGCCGGCGTGCCGGGCTGACGCTGACGACCACGCACCGGCTGGTGGGCGCGCTGACCGACTGGGGTGCGCTGGAGCGGGATGAGGACGGGGTCTACCACGTCGGACTCCGCCTCTGGGAGGTCGCCGCGCTCGCGCCGCGCGGGGTCGCGCTCAGGCAGCTGGCACTGCCGTATCTGGAGGACCTGTACGAAGCGACCCACGAGAACGTGCAGTTGGCGGTGCGGGACGGCGCGGACGTCGTCTACATCGAGTGGATCGCGGGGCGTTCGTCGGTGGGCGTGCACATCCGGGTGGGGGCGCGCTGGCCGCTGCACGCCACCGGGGTCGGCCTGGTGCTGCTGGCGCACTGCGAGCCGCGGGAGCAGGAGGAGTACTGCGCGACCCCGCTCGCCGTCTTCACGCCGTACACGATCGCCGAGCCCTCGGCGCTGCGCCGCGTCCTGGCCGAGGTCCGGCGCACCGGTGTCGCGGTGAGCAGCCGTCAGGTCACCGACGACGCCCTGTCGGTGGCGGCGCCCGTGTGCGGGCCGGACGGGACGGTGGTCGCGGCCGTGTCGGTCGTGGTGCCCCAGGCCGACGCCCAGGTGCCGGCGTTGATCCCGGCGGTCCGGCTCGCGGCGCTGGGGATCTCGCGGGCGCTGGGCTGGCAGCCGACGGTCGCACCCCGTTCGGGCGCCGGATATCCCTCTCACCGGTGAGGTCCCGGCCGCACCGGCCTCGTGATACTGGAACGGCCCCGGCCCCGAGGAGCCGCTCATGTCCGCCGTCCGGTCCTGGTACGCCCCCGTCGTGACCCGTCTGAGGACGACGAACCCGTACGTCGTCGACAGCGCGCTCGCCGCACTGGTGCTGTTCGCCGCGTCCCTGCAGTGGATGTTCCCGGACGAGGGCGACGACCCGCTGAGCCTGGTGGGCTGGCTGCTGGGGGCCGCCACCGCCGTCCCCCTGGTCTGGCGCCGCCGCTTCCCCTACGCCTGCGCCCTGGCCGTCTCGGCGGCGACCACGGCGATGGCCTACTACCACGCGCCACCGCCGGACGTGCTCTACGGCGGGCTCGTCGTCCTCTACACCATGGCCGCCCAGGGCCTGCCCTGGCAGCGCCGCACGATGCTGGCGAGCTGGCTGCTCGGGGCCGTGCTGACCATGCGGCACAAGGAGCACTCCGAGCCCTTCGAGTACGCCTTCCACCTCACCGGCATGATCTGCGCCTACGGCCTCGGCCTACTGGCCCGCGTCCAGCGCGCGTACACCGCCGCCGTCGAGGACCGGGCGCGCCGCCTCGAACGGGAGCGGGCCGCGGAGACCGCGCGGGCCATCGCCCAGGAACGCTCCCGCATCGCCCGGGACATGCACGACATCCTCGCGCACGCGGTCAGCCTGATGGTCGTCCAGGCGGAGGCCGGACCGGTCGTGGTGCGCAGCGACCCGGACCGCGCCGAGGCGGCGTTCGACGCGATCGCGGCCAGCGGGCGGGACGCCATGGCCCAACTGCGGCGCATCCTCGGGGTGTTGAAGGAGGAGGAGCGCCGGGGCGGCGCCGCCCGGCTGCCGCAGCCGGATCTCGCCGGGCTGCCCGATCTGGTCCGGCAGGTCGCCGCATCGACGTCCCTGCGGGTCGAGTTGAGCGTACGCGGCCGGTCCCGTCCGCTCCCCCCGGACACCGAGGTGGCCGCCTATCGCGCGGTGCAGGAAGCCCTCACCAACACGGTGAAGCACGCGTACGCTTCCTGCGCACAGGTGGAACTCGACTGGGCGGAGGACGAGTTGACCCTCACGGTCACCGACGACGGCAGAGGCCCCGCGCGCACGAGCGGCGGCCACGGACTGATCGGCCTCAGGGAGCGGGCGGCCGCCTGCGGGGGCAGCGCGGAGGCCGGGCCGGGTCCGCAGGGGGGCTTCCGGGTCGTCGTACGGCTGCCCGCCGGCGCGGACCGGGAAGCGGCCCTCGGGTGAGCATCCGGGTGGTCGTCGCCGACGACCAGGAACTGGTCCGCAGCGGCTTCACCATGATCCTGGAGGCGCAGCAGGACATCGAGGTGGTCGCCGAGGCCGGGGACGGCGCCGAGGCGGTGGCCGCGGTGTGCAGGCACACGCCCGACGTCCTCCTCCTCGACATCCGGATGCCCGTCATGGACGGTCTGGAGGCGGCCCGGCGGGTGTGCGCGCGGTCGAGCTGCAAGGTGGTCATGCTGACCACGTTCGACCTCGACGAGTACGTGTACGACGCCCTGTACGCCGGAGCCAGCGGCTTCCTCCTCAAGGACGTCCGCCGGGACGACCTCGTGCACGCGGTCCGCGTGGTGGCGGGCGGCGACTCGCTGCTCGCGCCGACGATCACCCGCCGCCTGGTCGCGGACATCGTGCGCCGCCGCCGCGAGGAGGCCGCCACCGAGCCCGCCCCCGACCGCCTGGACGTCCTGACGGCCCGCGAGGTGGAGATCCTGCGGATGCTGGCCCGGGGCCTGTCCAACGCGGAGATCGCCACGACCCTGTTCGTGAGCGAGCACACGGTGAAGACCCATGTGAGCAACGTCCTGAGCAAGTTGGGGCTGCGGGACCGGGTCCAGGCGGTGATCCGCGCGTACGAGACGGGCCTGGTGACGCCGGGCGCCCCCTAGTCCCCGAGTTCGGTGAAGAGGGTGAGCTGGAGTGAACCCGGTGCTTCCAGCCGGGAGTTGAGCGAGTTCCACGGCGTGCGGGTCGGCTGGGCGACTACTTCCGCCCCGGCCTCGGCCAGCCTCGCCGTGGTCGCCGTCGAGTCGTCCACCTCGAACGCCACCCGGATGTGCCCGGCGACCCGCCTGCCGACCTCTACCTCGTCGATGAAGGCCGCGTGGTTCGGGTCGGTGAGCTCCAGCGTGGCGCGCCCCGCCTCCAGGATGGTGACTCTGCCGTCCGGCGACGAGAACGCGGCCCGCTGGGGCAGACCGAGAACGTCCCGGTAGAAGCGCAGCGCCTCGTCGTAGTCCTCCGCCGTGACGACGAGACGGAGTTCACGGACGGCGGGGGGTACCTCGGACATGCGGGCCTCCTGGATGGTGTCCCTCGGGTCAACTCCTCGACCGGTGCCGAGGATTCCTCCCCCGCGGGAGTGAGGAACCGCCCCGCCTCACCCGTACGGCGGAGGCGCCGAAACCGCCCGCCCCGGCGATCCGGTGATCACGCCGCCGGCAGCAGTCTGAGGGGGCCATCGACCACCGACCACCCGCCGGGAGGCCCCCGTGCTCTCCACCCTCGCCCGGGCGGCGACCCGCCGCCCGCTGACCGTCATCGGCCTCTGGGCCGCCTTCCTGCTGCTGGGCTTCGGCCTCGGTACCGGCGTCTTCGCCGACCTCTCCGACGATGTGCCCGACGTGCCGGGCACCGAGTCCGACACGGCTGACGACTACCTCTCCGGTGTGGACCCGACCGGCGAGTCCGTCACCGCGGTCGTCGCGGGCGAGGCCGTCTCCGACGCGGCCCTGCGCGCCCAGGTGGAGCGGACCGTCGCCCGGGTCCGCGAGATCGCGGGGGTGGCCGGCGTGCCGGACCCGTACACCACCCCCGGTCTCACCGCCCGCGACGGCCGGGCCCTGATCATCCCCGTCACCTTCGAGGGCGGCCTCAGCGACGAGGACGAGGAGAAGGCGACCGACGCGGCCGTCGACACGATCAAGCGGATCGACGCACCCGACGTCCACGTCAGCGGCGGCGAACTGCTGGGCCGCCAGCTCGGGGAACGCGCCCAGGAGGACGTGAAGAACGCCGAGTTGATCTCCCTGCCGGTCGTACTCGCCCTGCTGCTCGTCGTGTTCGGCGGACTGCGCGCCGCAGCGCTGCCGCTGGTGGTAGCGGTGAGCGGGATCGCGGGTGCCTTCCTCGGGCTGTTCGCCTTCAGCCAGGTGACCGACATCTCGGTGTACGCGATCCAGGTCACCACCATGCTCGGCCTCGGACTCGCCGTCGACTACGCCCTGTTGACACTGGTCCGCTTCCGCGAGGAACGACGGCACACCGACGACGTGGTGGCGGCCGTGCACCGCGCGGTCGACGCGGCCGGCCGGACCGTCCTGTTCTCCGGCCTCACCGTGGCCGTCAGCCTGACCGGCCTGCTGGTCTTCCCGAGCGTGTTCCTGCGCAGCATGGGCCTGGCCGTCGCCGCCGTCGTGGTGGTCGACATGCTGGCCGCGGTGACGCTGCTGCCCGCGCTGCTCACGAAGTTCGGCGGGCGGATCCGGCCCTCGAAGGCGCGTTCCGAGGACGAGGAGGGCCGCGTCTTCGCCCGCCTCGCCCGCTTCGCGCAGCGCCGCCGGGTCGCCGTCCTGGTCACCGTCGTCCCGGTCCTGCTGCTCCTGGCCCTGCCGGTGACCGGCATGCGGATCGCCATCGGGGATGCCCGGCAACTGCCGTCCGGCACCGAGGCACGGCAGCTGTACGACACCGTCGACGCGCACTTCCCGAAGGGCACCGGGGTCTCCCCCGTGGTCGTCGTCCTCAAGCCCGGCACCGACCCCGCGACCGCCGACCGCGTCCGCGCCCTGGTTCCGAACGCCGAGTCCCGTGACCTGCCGGGCGGCAACACCGTCGTGGAACTGCGGCCGCCCGGCACGGTGGACGGCGAGGCGGCCACCGACCTGGTCGAGCGGGTACGGGAGCTGCGCGGCGACCGGCCCGTCGAGGTGACCGGGGTCGCGGCCCGGCTGGTCGACTTCCGCGCGATGCTCGCCGACCGGGCGCCCTGGGCGGCGCTGACCGTCCTGGCCGCCGTTCTCGTCCTGCTGTTCGCCTTCACCGGCTCGGTGCTGATCCCGCTGCGCACGATCGCGGCCACCCTGCTCAGCCTGGGCGCGGCGCTCGGCGTGGTGGTGTGGGTCTTCCAGGACGGCCACGGGGCCGGACTGCTCGGCGGCGAGGGCCTGGGCGCGCTGAGCCTGACCGCCCCGCCGCTGATCGTGTCGATCGCCTTCGGGCTCGCCATGGACTACGAGCTGTTCATCCTGGCCCGGATGCGGGAGGCCCGGCAGCGCGACGGCGACGACCACGCGGCCGTCGTGACGGGGCTGCGGCGGTCGGGGCGGGTCGTCACCTGTGCCGCGCTGCTCCTCGCGATCGTGTTCGGAGCCTTCATGACCGGCGGGTTCTCCCCCATCCTCCAGATCGGTCTCGGTCTGACCCTGGCGGTGCTGGTCGACGCGACGGTCGTGCGGATGCTGCTGGTCCCGGCGACCATGGCGCTGCTCGGCCGACGTGCATGGTGGGCGCCGAAGCCGCTGCGCAGGGTGCACGACCGGTTCGGGCTGCGGGAGGCGCCCACGTCCGAGCGGACCGTGTCGACGAGCGCCTGACGGCGACGGATGGCGGTGCTCCGGCAGCGTGCGGGGATCACCTGCTGCTCGGCGCCCCCACGGTGAGCGCCTGCCGCCGCAGGGCGAACTCCCCGGCGGCCGGGTGCGCGAAGCGTTTGAGTTCGTCGCGGGCGGGCCGCGCGTCGTGCCGCGCCCAGAGGCCCCGGAAGTCCTCGTCCGCCCGCAGTTCGGCGACGAGCCGGGCGGCCCGGGGATCACGCGGGTCGGCCTCGGCGTGCAGCGCCGCGGCGGTCTGCGCGGCGATCTCGGGCCAGTCCGGGAACGGCCGGCGGGCTGCCGAAGTCGTCCTCGAACCGGTCGACACCTCCGAACCGCCCCCGCGGCTCTTCCTCGGCACCTACCCCTATCCCGTCGTCGAGGCCGCCTACCGACAGCGCCTCGACACCTGGAACACGTGGCGACCCCTCGCCGCGAAGGCCAGCACATCCGGATTCACGGACTGAACTCACCTGCGTCGCAGCGACTTTCACGGTTTCACCTCTTGACGACCGGAGTGGCCGAGAGCACATTGGGCGCACTTTGAGAGCGCTCTCAGAGCGTGCTCGAAGGGCATCCGCACCCCCACCCCGTACCCGAGAGGCATCCCCATGAGCGAAACCTCCGGCATACCCAGACGGCGACGGGCCCTCGTCGCCGTGCTGAGCACCCTCGGACTGGCCGCCGCCCTCGCGACGGCCGCCACCCTTCCCGCCGACGCCTCCGCCCCCACGCCTCCCACGGGCTGGTCGCAGGTCTTCCTCGACGACTTCAACGGCTCCGCGGGAACCGGCGTCTCCACCTCCAACTGGCAGTACGCGACCGGCACTTCCTACCCGGGCGGCCCCGCCAACTGGGGCACCGGCGAGGTCGAGAGGATGACCAACAGCACGAGCAACGTCGCCCTCGACGGCAACGGCAACCTGCGCATTACCCCCCTCCGCGACTCGGCCGGCAACTGGACCTCGGGCCGTATCGAGACCAACCGCACCGACTTCCGGCCCCCGTCCGGCGGCAAGCTGCGCGTCGAGGCACGTATCCAGATGCCCAACGTCACCGGCACCGCCGCCGAGGGCTACTGGCCCGCCTTCTGGATGCTGGGCGCCCCCTACCGCGGCAACTACCAGAACTGGCCGAGCGTCGGCGAGCTGGACATCATGGAGAACGTCCAGGGCATGAACCGGGTGTGGGCCACGATGCACTGCGGCACCAACCCGGGCGGACCGTGCAACGAGACGACGGGCATCGGCAACAACGTCGCCTGTCCGGGCTCGACCTGCCAGTCGGCGTTCCACACCTACACCATGGAGTGGGACCGCTCGGTGAGCCCCGAGACGATCCGCTTCTACGTCGACGGCACCCAGTTCCACTCGGTCAACGCGAGCCAGATGGACGCCACGACCTGGGCCAACGCCACCAACCACGGCTACTTCCTCATCCTCAACGTGGCGATGGGCGGCGCCTTCCCGGACGCGTTCGGCGGCGGCCTCGATTCCGGCACCCAGTCCGGCGTGCCCATGGTCGTGGACTACGTCCAGGTGCTGTCGGCGAATGGGAGCGGTACCACACCACCGCCCACGGGAGGCGTCGACGCGTACGGCACCATCCAGGCGGAGTCCTTCAACAGCCAGAGCGGTGTCGGCACCGAGACCACGACCGACACCGGCGGCGGCCAGAACATCGCCTCCCTGGCCAACGGCGACTGGGCGCTCTACCAGAACGTCAACTTCGGCTCCACGGCGGCGACCCAGTTCGTCGCGCGGGTGGCGAGCGGCGCGGCGGGCGCGGTCAGCGGTCTGGTCGAGGTACGCCTGGACAGTCGTACCGCCACGCCGATCGGCAGCTTCGCCCTCGCCAACACCGGTGGCTGGCAGTCCTGGAGAACGGTCCCGGCGAACATCGGCGCCGTCACCGGCACCCACAACGTCTACCTCACCTTCACCAGCGGCCAGCCGGCCGACTTCGTGAACGTGAACTGGTTCAACTTCGGTCACTGAAAGGCTCGTTGAGACACCCCCCGCGAGGCCGCACGTGCGGGCTCGCGGGCGGCCTCGGGGCAGTGCCGCGTCACCCCAGATAGGCGGGGGCGACCGCGGAGGCCATCAGGCGCCGGGCCGTTCCGCCCCCGTCGGCGGGCACGGTCCACAGGTCGGAGCCGTAGTCGCCGGGGAGGGCGTAGATGAGGGTGCCGTCGTCGGCCCACAGTGCCTGGTCGTCGATGTTGCGCGATTCGGCGGTCGCGGTTTCTTTCATGGTGCGCAGATTCAGGACGTACAGCCGCCAAGGGGCGTCGGCAAAGGCCCCCTTGACGCGTTTCTTGTAGGCGATGCGGGTGCCGTCGGGCGAGAGGGAGGGGCATTCGACGTTGCGGTGCAGGGTGGTGAGGGTGCGTGCGGCGACGTCGCCCCGTACGAGATACGTCCGGCCGCCGGTCGCCAGCGTGGCGTAGAAGCGGTTGTCGTCGGCGAAGGTGACGCCCCAGACGTTGGTGTCGGCGGCGTGGTAGGCACGTCCGTCCTTGACGATGCGGAAGGTCTCCAGGTTGTCGTCGATCGCCCAGGTACGGGTGTCCACGACGGCCGTACGCGTGGAGAAGTTCGTTCCGGCGTACGAGTCCCCGCTGACGAACACCGTCCAGGCGACCATGTGTCCCGACGGCGAGACCCGGGCCCGGGTGGGGATGCCGGCCGCCGGGAAGCGGTGGCGTTCGCGCAGGTGCGCGTCGAGCACCACCGCGCGATAGGTGTCCTCCAGGGCCCCGTGCACGGCCTGGAGACAGATGCCGGTGCCGGCCGCCGCGTGGAAGCGCAGGCACTTCACACCCGAAGCGGTGCGCGGGCCCTGCGGATCGTCGGCGGGGACGGTGGCGATCTCGTCGCGGTGCGGGCCCCAGGCGAGGTTGCGGACCAGCAGGCGGCGCTCGGCCGTCGGGCGGAGCGAGACCGTGCCGGTTCGTACCGTCGGACCGTCCGCCTGCTGCTGGTCCCGCCGGCCCGAGCGGTGGGCGGCGTACAGCACCGACCCGGCGCCGACCGCGCCGAGCAGCACGACGGCGACCAGCAGAGTCACCAGACGGGTCGTTCGGGTCATGCGGGCACCTCGTCGGTGGTGGGGGTCTCGTCCGTGCCGCGCAGGACGAACACGGCCACGACGGCGCTGACGGCCAGCGCGGCCGCGGTGACGGCCAGCGCGGTCCGCCCGCCCCACAGGCTCCAGGCCGCGCCGAAGGCGAGCGAACAGGCGAACCGGGCCAGCGCCTGCCCGGTGCCCACCAGCGCCTGCCCCGCGCCCTGTTGCCGGGCGGGGACTACGGCGGCGGTGGCGGCCGCGAGCACTCCGTCGGTGGCCGCGTAGAAGGTGCCGTGCAGCACGAGGACGGCGATCACGGCCGGGACGCCGTGCCACGGGGAGAGCACCAGGCCGTACCCGAGCAGCAGGACACCGTGGCCGGCCAGGAAGAGCCGGCGGCGGCTGACGCGGTCGGCGAGTGCGCCGAGCGGCACGGCGAGCAGCAGGAAGCAGGCGGCGGTGCCCAGCGGCAGCAGCGGGAACAGGTGCGCGGGCAGGTTCCCCGCGCGCTGGAGCAGCAGATACAGGAAGGAGTCGCTGACGGTGGTCAGGCCGAGCAGGGCCGCACACACCGTGAGCCGACGCAGTTCCGGCCGCCGCAGCAGCCCGATCGCCTCCCGCAGCTGCGGCGGGTGGACCGGCTCGGGCGGCGGAGGCCGTCGTACGGCGGCGGGCGCGTCGATCCTGCGGGGCACGAAGAGCACCAGCACCAGGACGCCGAGGGCGGCGACGCAGCCGCTGACCGCGAAGACCGCGTCGTAGCCGTCGACGGTGGCCCGCAGGACGGCGAAGGCGACGAGCGGGCCGAGGAGCGCACCGGTGGTGTCCATGGCGCGATGGACGCCGAACGCCCGTCCCCTGTGGGCGGGTTCGGTCGCCAGCGAGATCATCGCGTCCCGCGGGGCGGTGCGCAGCCCCTTGCCGGTCCGGTCGACGGCGAGCACGGCGCTGAGCACGGGGAGGGTGTGGGCGAGGAGCAACAGCGGTTTGCACAGCGCCGACAGACCGTAGCCGAGGCCCGCCACGACCTTGTGGCCCCGGCCTCCCCGGTCGGCGAGGTGGCCGCCGACCAGCCGGACGAGGGCGCCGACGCCGTTGTTGATGCCGTCGAGGAGACCGAAGCCGAGGGGCGTCAGGCCGAGGCCCGCGACCACGTACAGCGGCAGGACGGCCGTCACCATCTCCGAGGAGACGTCCGTGATCAGGCTGACCGCGCCCAGTGCCAGCACGGTGGAGGGCACGGCGGCCGGCCGCCGTCCCGGACGGGTGTCCGGGACGGCGGCGGCCTCGGTGCCGCGGGAACCCGTGCTCCGGCAGTCCGCGAGGTACACCGGCGTCAGTTCCAGATGCCGGTGATGTCGGAGGCCGAGGCGGCGTTGCCCGCGTGGGCGCTCAGACCGGCCAGGTCCTCCACCGTGCGCAGCACGTTGTAGTGGTTGTAGGTGGTGGAGCTGGTGCTGCCGGGGGCGACGTGCTGCCCGTAGAACAGGGTGGGGATGCGGTTGCCGGAGAGCTTGTTGTCCTCGTCGAAGGTGACGGCGAGGATGCTGTTGTGGGTCTTGGCCCAGGTGGCGTAGGCGCCCAGGTTGTTCTTGATCCAGGTGTCGCCCGTGGACACCGAGCAGTCGTGCATATCGCTGCACAGGTTCGGGACGACGAAGGACACCTTGGGCAGGGTCGTGTAGTCGGTCGGGAACTGCGCGAAGGTCTTCGCGGTGCTGGTCGGCACATTGGAGAAGCCGAACCACGGGTTGTGCTTCTGCGCGTAGTTCCCGCTGCTGCAGGTCGTCGAACCCTGGCTGGGCAGCGACTCGTTGTAGCTCGCCCAGGTCTGGCCCGCGGCGATCAGCTCGGAGGCGAGGTTGGGCTTGTTGATCGAACCGACCCCGACACAACTGTCGTCGGTGCGGCCCTGGTTGGAGCCCGAGAAGAGCATGTAGTAGTTCGGCTCACTGGGGTGGGTGAGGCCGTAGGACTGGGTGAGCTCGGCGCCACCCGCCTTGAGGGTGTTGTTGAGGTACGGGGCGCTGGAGCTTCCGATGACCTGCGAGTAGGCGTGGTTCTCCATCACCACGACCACCACGTGGTCGGGGGTGGGCAGAGCGGCTGCCTCGGCGGTGGAAGCCGTCGCGGCCCACACGCCGATCGAGGTGGCGGTGAGAGCGAGGGCTCCGGCGAGAGCGGAGAGGGAACGTCGGTTGCGCTGAGGTGCCTTGACGGCGGCCATGACTGTCCTCCGGACAGAGGTGACGGACGTTCGGGGGGAGCGGCGCCGCAACCCTAGGGGCCCTCGGCCGGGTCCACGTGAAGGCCGGGCGAACCGTGGGCTCCGCCGGGCAAAGATCGCCCCACGCCCAGGTCATGCACAGCAAAGGATTGGTCAAGTGAGCGTCGAGCCGGACGGTTTGGCGGGATGTCAACCGTCCTGGCCGACGACGCAGAACTCGTTCCCCTCAGGATCGGCCAGTACCAGATGGTCCGCAAATCGGTCCCGCACCGTCGCACTGAGCCCGACGAGCCGCTCGGCCTCCGCCTCCACGTCCGTGGCGGACAGATCCAGGTGCACCCGGTTCTTGCCGCTCTTGCCCTCCGGCACCAGCTGGCACCACAGCCGCGGCCCACCTCCCGAAGCCTCGACGAGCACGGTCGGATCGTCCTCGACGTCCGTGATCCCGAGAGCCTTGAGACGGGCCAACTCCTCGTCGTCGTACGGGGCGACGGCGTACCCGTCCATCGCGGCCGCCCAGAACCGGGCCGTGGCGGCGGGGCGGGCGCAGTCGAAGACGACGTCACGCAGGCGGGCCCACTCGATCCGCTCCTATCGAAGTTCCGTCCGGAACGCCGCCGGTGTCATGTCGGTGTGCTGGTGGAAGAACTTGGAGAAGTTCGCGGCGTCGGGAAACCCCACCGCCGCCCCCACCCGCCCGATCGGCATGTCGGTGTGGGCCAGCAGCCGCTTCGCCTCCAGCACGACCCGCTTGTCTATGAAGCCCTTGGGGGTCTCCCCCGTCGCGGCGCGCACCGCACGCACCAGGGTCCGGCGGGAGTAGCCCAGCGTGTCGGCGTACGCACTGACACTGTGGTTCGTGGCGAAGCCCTTCTCCACCGCGTCCCGGAACAGGGTGAACGTCGACTCGGCCCGCCGCCCGGCCTCCGCCGAACTCGCCGCGAGGTGGGCCAGGCGCAGCAGGAACGCCGTCAACACGTGCCGCAGGACCGAGGTGTGCAGGCTCAGCGGAAGGGTCGAGGTGTCCTCGTACTCCCGTTCCAGCAGACCCAGGGAGGCCTTCAGCCCCGCCAACTGGGTGTCGGAGGGCCGCAGCAGTGGCGGGAGGTCGTAGCGGTAGAGCCCGGTCGCCTCCACCGTCGCCCGCGGCAGAAAGCCCGGCTGCATGGTCAGCACGGTTCCGCGGTACTCGCTCGTCGGTGAGAAGCGGTGGACCTGGCCCGGGCGGATCCACACCACGTCGCCCGCCGTCGCCTCGTACTCGGCGAAATCGATCATGTGGCGGACGGGGCCGCCGTCGAAGAGCATCACGACATGGAAGTCGATGCGGTGCACGCGCCCCAACGGGGCATCCGCGTGCCAGGTGCGTCCGGCTCCCATCGGGCCGACTTGCATGCCGACTCCGCACACACTCAGCTCGCTGGGGAAGGGGAACGTTCTGATCCCGTCCACTTGGCCGTCACCGTCTCCACTTTGGATGGAGCCTTGGGGTGTTCTGTCCGCCATGTCCTGCTCGTGCCGCCTGCCTGGAGCGTTCCGTGTCCCACTTTCACCACAGGCTGACACACGGCGACCTTCCCGCGTAAAAGTCAGACTTTTAAGTTTGAACACAACAGGCCAGCTTTCCCGCTCCGATCGAGGACTTCTTGAAGATGAGCACGCAGACACCGGACAGCTTCGAATGGACCGAACTCGACCGGCGTGCCGTCGACACCGCCCGCCTCTTGGCGGCCGATGCCGTGCAGCAGGTCGGAAACGGGCATCCGGGCACCGCGATGGCCCTGGCGCCGGCGGCGTACACGATCTTTCAGAAGGTGATGCGTCACGACCCCGCCGATCCCGAGTGGACCGGTCGTGACCGTTTCGTCCTCTCCCCCGGGCACACCTCGCTGACGCTCTACACCCAGCTCTACCTCGCCGGGTACGAGCTGGAGCTCGACGACCTCAAGGCCTTCCGCACCCACGGCTCCAAGACGCCCGGTCACCCCGAGTACGGGCACACCGCCGGCGTCGAGACCACCACCGGGCCGCTCGGCCAGGGTGTCGCCAACGCGGTCGGTATGGCGATGGCCGCCCGCTACGAGCGCGGCCTGTTCGACCCCGAGGCCCCCGAGGGCGAGTCGCCCTTCGACCACACCGTCTGGGCGATCGTCTCCGACGGCGACCTGGAGGAGGGCATCTCCGCCGAGGCCTCCTCCCTCGCCGGCCACCAGAAGCTCGGCAACCTGGTCTTCGTCTACGACGACAACCACATCTCCATCGAGGGCGACACCGCCACCGCGTTCTCCGAGGACGTGCTGAAGCGCTACGAGGCCTACGGCTGGCACACCCAGCGCATCGAGCCCGGCGCCGACGGCGACATCGACGTACACGCCCTGTACGCGGCCCTGAAGGCGGCCCAGGCCGAGACCGAGCGGCCCTCGATCATCGCGATGCGCACGATCATCGCCTGGCCCGCCCCGAACGCGCAGAACACCGAGGCCGCCCACGGCTCCGCGCTCGGCGCCGACGAGGTCGCCGCCACCAAGCGCGTCCTGGGCTTCGACCCGGACAAGAGCTTCGAGGTCACGGACGAGGTCATCCGCCACACCCGGCTGGCCCTGGACCGGGGCGCCGAAGTGCACGCGGCCTGGGACAAGCAGATCTCCGGGTGGCGCGGTGAGCAGCCCGAGCGGGCCGAGCTCTTCGACCGGATCGTCGCCGGCCAGCTCCCCGAGGGCTGGGAGTCCGCGATCCCGGTCTTCGAGGAGGGCGGCTCCGTCGCCACCCGCGCCGCCTCCGGCAAGGTCCTCCAGGCGCTGGGACCGGTGCTGCCCGAGCTGTGGGGCGGTTCCGCCGACCTCGCCGGGTCGAACAACACCACCATCGACAAGACGAGCTCCTTCCTGCCGAAGGGCAACGCGCTGCCGGAGGCCGACCCGTACGGCCGTACCGTCCACTTCGGAATCCGCGAGCACTCGATGGCAGCCGCGATGAACGGCATCGCGCTGCACGGCAACACGCGGATCTACGGCGGCACCTTCCTGGTGTTCTCCGACTACATGCGCAACGCGGTCCGCCTGTCCGCGCTGATGCAGTTGCCCGTCACCTACGTCTGGACGCACGACTCCATCGGCCTCGGCGAGGACGGCCCGACCCACCAGCCGGTCGAGCACCTGGCCTCGCTGCGCGCCATCCCGGGCCTGAACGTCGTCCGTCCGGCCGATGCCAACGAGACCGCGATCGCCTGGGCCGAGATCCTGAAGCGGCACGCCACCGACCCGGCCCCGCACGGCCTCGCGCTCACCCGCCAGGGGGTGCCGACCTACGCGCCGAACCCGGACGCGGCCAAGGGCGGGTACGTGCTCAGGGAGTCCTCCACGGAGATTCCCGACGTGGTGCTCATCGCCACCGGCTCCGAGGTCCAGCTCGCCGTCGCCGCGCGGGAGCAGCTGGAGGCGGAGGGGGTCGGCACCCGGGTGGTGTCGATGCCGTCCGTGGAGTGGTTCGAGGAGCAGCCGCGGGAGTACCGGGAGCGCGTCCTTCCGCCGTCCGTGCGAGCCCGCGTCGCAATCGAGGCCGGCATCGGTCTCACGTGGTACCGCTTCACAGGTGACGCAGGACGCATCGTCTCCCTCGAACACTTCGGCGCCTCCGCCGACGCGAAGACCCTGTTCGCCGAGTACGGCTTCACCGCCGAGAACGTCGCCGCAGCAGCCAGGGAATCGCTGGCCGCCGCGCGTGGTTGATCCGACCGCCAGAAAGAAGATGATCACAGTGACCGAAGCGACCGCGACCGCGGGAGCACTCAAGCGCCTGTCCGACGAGGGCGTCTCCATCTGGCTGGACGACCTGTCGCGCAAGCGGATCGAGTCGGGGAACCTGGCCGAGCTCGTCGCCACCCGGCACATCGTCGGCGTCACCACCAACCCGTCCATCTTCCAGGCCGCCATCGGCTCCGGGGCGGGCTACGAGGAGCAGCTGACCGACCTCGCCACCCGGGGCGTCACGGTGGACGAGGCCGTGCGGATGATGACCACGGCCGACGTCCGCGCCGCCGCCGACGTGCTGCGTCCGGTGCACGACGCCACCGGCGGCCGGGACGGCCGGGTCTCCATCGAGGTCGACCCGCGTCTGGCCCACGACACCCGGGCGACGATCGCCGAGGCCAAGCAGCTGGCCTGGCTGGTGGACCGCCCGAACGTCATGATCAAGATCCCGGCGACCAAGGCGGGCCTCCCGGCGATCACCGAGGTCATCGGCCTCGGGATCAGCGTCAACGTCACGCTGATCTTCTCGCTGGAGCGCTACCGCGAGGTCATGGACGCCTACCTGGCCGGTCTGGAGAAGGCGGCCAAGAAGGGCCTCGACCTCTCCACGATCCACTCCGTCGCCTCCTTCTTCGTCTCCCGGGTCGACTCCGAGATCGACAAGCGGCTCACCGTCCTCGGCACGGAGCGGGCCCTCGCGCTCAAGGGCAGGGCGGCGCTCGCCAACGCGCGGCTCGCCTACCAGGCGTACGAGGAGGTCTTCGGCGGGGAGCGCTGGACCTCCCTCGGCGGCGCCCGCGCCAACAAGCAGCGTCCGCTGTGGGCCTCGACCGGCGTGAAGGACCCGTCCTACAAGGACACGCTCTATGTCGACGACCTGGTCGCGCCCGGCACGGTCAACACCATGCCGGAGGCCACGCTGAACGCCACCGCCGACCACGGCCGGATCACCGGCGACACGGTGACCGGCGGCTACGCGCAGGCCCGCGCCGACCTGGCCGCCGTGGAGGCGCTGGGGATCTCGTACGACGAGGTCGTACGCCAGTTGGAGGACGAGGGCGTCGCCAAGTTCGAGGCGGCCTGGCAGGACCTGCTTGACGCCGTCACCAAGTCGCTGAACAGCAAGGGAGTGGACGCGGAATGACCATCACCGCCGACTGGGAGAACCCCCTGCGCGACGAGCGCGACCGGCGTCTGCCCCGGATCGCCGGGCCCTCCGGGCTCGTCATCTTCGGTGTCACCGGCGACCTGTCCCGCAAGAAGCTGATGCCGGCCGTCTACGACCTCGCCAACCGCGGCATGCTCCCGCCGGGCTTCTCGCTCGTCGGGTTCGCCCGCCGGGACTGGGAGGACGAGGACTTCGCGCAGATCGTGCACGACTCCGTGCGCGAGCACGCGCGGACCGAGTTCCGCGAGGAGGTCTGGCAGCAGCTCGCCGAGGGGATGCGGTTCATCCCCGGCGACTTCGACGACGACACGGCGTTCGAGCGGCTGCGCCAGACCGTCGACGACCTGGACAAGGTCCGCGGCACCAGCGGCAACTACGCCTTCTACCTCTCCGTACCGCCGAAGTTCTTCCCGAAGGTCGTCCAGCAGCTCAAGAAGCACGGGCTGGCGAACGCTCCGGAGGGGTCCTGGCGGCGCGCGGTCATCGAGAAGCCGTTCGGCCGCGACCTGAAGAGCGCCCGCGAGCTCAACGCGCTCGTGCACGACGTGTTCGAGCCGGACCAGGTCTTCCGCATCGACCACTACCTGGGCAAGGAGACCGTCCAGAACATCCTGGCGCTGCGCTTCGCCAACCAGATGTACGAGCCGATCTGGAACCGCTCGTACGTCGACCACGTGCAGATCACGATGGCCGAGGACATCGGCATCGGCGGCCGGGCCGGGTACTACGACGGCATCGGCGCCGCCCGTGACGTCATCCAGAACCACCTGCTCCAGCTCATGGCGCTGACCGCCATGGAGGAGCCGGCCGCCTTCGACGCCGAGTCGCTGCTCACCGAGAAGCTGAAGGTCCTCAGGGCCGTGAAGCTGCCGGAGGACATCGGCGAGCACGCCGTGCGCGGGCAGTACGCGGCCGCCTGGCAGGGCGGCGAGAAGGTGGTCGGATATCTGGAGGAGGAGGGCATCGACCCCGCCTCCACCACGGACACATACGCGGCCATCAGGCTGAACGTCGACAACCGCCGCTGGGCGGGTGTGCCGTTCTACCTGAGGACCGGCAAGCGGCTGGGCCGGCGCGTGACCGAGATCGCCGTCGTCTTCCAGACCGCCCCGCACTCCCCCTTCGACCACACGGCGACCGAGGAGCTCGGCAAGAACGCGATCGTCATCCGGGTGCAGCCGGACGAGGGCATGACGGTCCGGTTCGGCTCGAAGGTGCCGGGCACCTCGATGGAGATCCGGGACGTGACGATGGACTTCGCCTACGGCGAGTCGTTCACCGAGTCCAGCCCGGAGGCGTACGAGCGGCTCATCCTGGACGTCCTCCTCGGGGACGCCAACCTGTTCCCGCGTCACCAGGAAGTGGAAGAGTCCTGGAAGATCCTCGACCCGATCGAGGAGTACTGGGCGAACCACGGCCGTCCGGCGCAGTACGCGTCGGGTACCTGGGGACCCGAGGAAGCCGACGAGATGCTCGCACGAGACGGACGGAGCTGGCGCAGGCCATGAAGATCGACCTGACCGACACCACGGCAAGCAAGATCAACAAGGCGCTGGTGCAGGGTCGCCGCGCCATCGGCACACCGGCCGTGGGCATGGTCCTGACGATGGTGATCGTCACGGACGAGGAGAACGCCTACGACGCGATCAAGGCGGCCGAGGAGGCCTCGCACGAGCACCCCTCGCGCACCCTGGTCGTCATCAAGCGGCACGCCCGCACCGCCCGCGACCGGATGGCGTCCAAGCTGGACGCCGAGGTCCGGGTGGGCGCCGACGCCGGCACCGGCGAGACGGTCATCCTGCGGACCTACGGCGAGGTCTCCGACCACGCCGACTCCGTCGTGCTGCCGCTGCTGCTGCCCGACGCCCCGGTCGTCGTGTGGTGGCCGGTGGACGCGCCGGAGAACCCCGCGAAGGACCCGCTGGGCGCGCTGGCCCAGCGCCGGATCACCGACCTGTACGCCGTCGAGAACCCCCTCGACGTACTCGCGACCCGGGTCCGCTCCTACGCGCCGGGCGACACGGACCTCGCCTGGACCCGGCTGACGCCGTGGCGCTCGATGCTGGCGGCGGCGCTGGACCAGGCCCGCGCGCAGGTCATCTCCGGGGCCGTGGAGGCCGAGGCCGACAACCCGGCCGCCGAGCTGCTCGCGCGCTGGCTGGAGGCGCGGCTGAGGGTGAGGATCGACCGCGTGGTCACTGCCGGTCCGGTCGTCACGGCCGTCCGCCTGGGCACCGCGAACGGCGAGGTCGTCATCGACCGCCCCGAGGGCCCGCTGGCCACGCTGTCCCTGCCGGGCCAGCCGTCGCGCACCCTCGCGCTGAAGGTCCGCACCACCTCCGAACTCATCGCCGAGGAGCTCCGCCGCCTCGACGCCGACGAGATGTACGCCGTGGCCCTGCGGGGCGAGGCCGGCAAGGAGACCCCTGCTCATGTCTGACTCCCCTCTTCTGACGCGCCGCCCCGAGTGGACGGCCCTGGAGGACCACCGAGCCGAGCAGCACGCGCATCTGCGTGAGCTGTTCGACCAGGACCCGGGGCGCGCGGAGCGATACGTGGTGCGCGTGGGCGATCTGCGCATCGACTACTCCAAGCACCTGATCACCGACGAGACTCTGGCCCTGCTCCAGGAACTGGCCACCGCAACCGACGTGTTCGGGCTCCGCGACGCCATGTTCCGCGGCGAGCGGATCAACCTCACCGAGGACCGGGCCGTGCTGCACACCGCGCTGCGCGCCCCGCGCGACGCGGTGATCGAGGTCGACGGGGAGAACGTCGTCCCGGGCGTGCACGCCGTCCTCGACAAGATGAGCGACTTCGCGAACCGGGTGCGCTCCGGCGAGTGGACCGGCCACACCGGCAAGCGGATCAAGAACGTCGTCAACATCGGTATCGGCGGCTCCGACCTCGGCCCCGCGATGGCGTACGAGGCGCTGCGGGCCTACACGGCACGGGAGTTGACCTTCCGTTTCGTGTCCAACGTGGACGGCGCCGACCTGCACGAGGCGGTACGGGACCTGGACCCGGCGGAGACCCTGTTCATCGTCGCGTCCAAGACGTTCACCACGATCGAGACGATCACGAACGCCACGTCGGCCCGCACCTGGCTGCTCGACGGACCCGCCGGACTCCACGACGACAAGGCCGTCGCCAAGCACTTCGTCGCCCTGTCGACGAACGCCGAGAAGGTCACG
>NZ_KB911604.1:0-22571 GCF_000383615.1 Streptomyces canus 299MFChir4.1
GGGCTATCAGCCCCTCGAACGTGCCGAGGCGAACCTGGTCTTCCAGGTCATCTCCAAGCGTTACGAGAAGGGCTCCATCATCCTGACCTCGAACAAGACCTTCAGCGAATGGGGCCAAGTCTTCGGCGACGAGGTCCTCGCCACCGCGATCCTCGACCGGCTCCTCCACCATTGCGAAGTGATCGCGATCAACGGCCCGAGCTACCGGCTCAAGAACCGCCTCCAGGCCATCGAGCGAGAGACCGAAGTGGCCTGACAACTGGGGACGTTCACCCGTACGCGACCGGGGAGAGAAGTCCGTACGCCGACACGCGCGGACGCCGCTTCGATCTGAACCCCAGAAATGTGCCGACGACTATCCGGGTCTATGAAGGGCGGCACGGGAGAGAAGAGGAGGTCGAGGTCCGCGACACCGGCGAATTCCATGTCCCGGCCGCATGTCTACCGGCCCTGGCTGACTTTTGCGCCGCGCTCTCGGCGAAGATCGACGCGGTCATGGCAGGCGCTACCCACGACCGGAAAGTCGTCAACCGGCGAGCCAGGCGCCTCGAACGCGCCGCCCGGCACCTCCTGGCCGCCTACCAGCGCACCTACAACGACGACGGTGTATGGGACGTGGAGGCCGACGAACTGCATCTCGACTACGTCATCGCCCTGGAAGCCCTGCTGATCAGCCCCAACGACAAACGCGAAGGCATCGCCGACAACATCCGCTCCCGCGCGGCCGCACTGTTTCTCGCCCCTGACCACCAAGAAGAGGCCACGGAGATCGTCCGACGTGCCTACAAGGCTCGATCCGCTTACGTGCACGGCGACGTGATCAAAGACCAGATAGGGCAGGAGCAGCTGCGAACCCTCCGGCTCCTCACACTGCAGGTCATCCTGCGCTGGCTCGTGCTGACCCCTTCCGACACCGAGGACCTGGCGCCCCTGCTCGATGCTGTCGCCCAGGACACCGTCCGCGAAAACCACATCAGCCAGCCCCTGCGCGCCTTCTTTACCACTACGCCGCCACGCAACCGGCCCGCTGACGTCACCGCCACATGACCCCTGGGGGAAGTCGCCCGTCGCAAGGGAAGAAGCCCCCCGGCGGCCGCTGGTGCAGAGCGGGCTGCCGGGGGCCTCATGCGGGTCGCCCGGAGCCGACGGGGGAGGCGGCGCCGGGCGACGTCAATGGGAGACTACTGCGGTATTCTCCGCGGCGGGTGCGGCGTCCTGGAGCCGGTCCAGCCGTTCGTAGAGCGCGCGCATCATGCGGGCCTTGCTCTCGCATCGCGGCGCGTTCGTCCGGTTGCACGTAGACCACCATGACGGCTTCTTCGGTCAGCAGCGCCACGTCGGCGACCTCTTCAGCGGAGAAGGAAAGACCATCGTGGAGGCTCCAGTTGCCCAGAAAGCGGGCCTCGTGCAAGTCGGCGACGATCTCAGCAGGCACGCCCTGGGCCGCCAGGCCGTCGATCCTCTCGAACAGGTTGTTCCGGGCGGCCTGCTTGTCCCGGCAGAGTTCTTCGACGGCGGTCCGGTACATGCCGGCCGCGGCCCTAAGCGCGCCGACGGCCTCGCACCGGGCCCTTTCATGGAACAGATCGCGCACCTTGGCCGGGGCCGCCTCATGCAACGTCCTGGGGTCCTCGCGCGGGTGCATCAACGTGACGAACCTGACCTTGACCCGCTTGAGCTCCTCAGCCGTCGGCGGGTCTGACCAACCCGAGAGATCCGGCCCCCAGTAAGCGAGGAAGACGCAGGTCTTCCCGCACAGCTGGCACCCCAGGACGTACTCATCCACCTGCCACCGGTCCGGCTGACGTGCGGGAGCCGGCGGGGTTGCTCCGGATGAGTCGGCGCCGCCAGCCCGGCGTAGGGAGCTATGGCCCGCCGACGTGGAGCTACTGGGGCTGGCCGAACCAGATACGCCAGGCGAGGTGACCTGGATGCAGGACCGCTTGGCTCACAGTTTGACTGAAATCGCACCCGCTCCCGCCGGTCCGCCGAAGGCGAGCAGCGGGTCCGAGAGCTGCGGATCGCCCTCGATGGGCAAGGCGCAGAGCGACGTGAGAGCAGCGCCAGTGACGACACGCGCCAGCTCATCGCCCGTGCGAGGATCCCATACGCGCACGGTGGTGTCCTGTTGACCCGCAGTGGCAAGGAGGCATGGTGCGGTGGGTGAAGCTTGGAAGCTAGTAATGGCGGTGACCGGGCCCTGATGGCCGTGCAGCACGGGATACGCCTCCCGCCTCGGTGCCTCCGGGGACCAGAAGCGGACGGTGCCGTCGGAGCCTCCGGTGGCGAGGAGGACAGACCCATCCTCCGCCGCCCATGTGGTCAGGCAGCCGACGACGCCGATACGCCGGGGGAGGAGTGGTGCGGATGGCTGCTCGGGACGGCAGAACCGTACGGCGGCAGCGGCCGAGAAGGCCACCATCATGCCTTCTGGGTGTGGCAGGGCCGCCAGGGCGCGAACGGCTCCTCTTTCATGGATGACAGACCACGGCTCGCGGGTGTCCAAGTCGTGGAAGGTCACGGTGCCTGAACTGGTACCGCTGGCCAGGAACACCTGGTCCGGGTCATCTGCCTGGAATGTGGTCAGGGCGCGTGTCCGGGTCAGCCTATGTACCGGCATGATTCGGTCTGTGGCTTGGATCGGATCATGCATGCGAAACCAGCCGTACTCCTGGTCCCACCGGAAGATGTCCCCGCGGGACGTGCCCGCGATCACTGATACCGATCCATTGGGCCACAGGTGGCTGGTGATAGCGGTCAGTCCCTCGGGGGCCGCTTCTTCGGGCAGGCTGAACTGCTGCAGTACTTCTCCGGTGGCGGCTGCGGTGATGTTGAGGAAGCGTGGGGAGATCGGTCTCAGAAGGCGAGTCGCTCCTCCCGGCACGGGCAGCGCGGCGAGGAGTGAGCCGTCACTCGGCTCTTCCCAGCGTGTGTCTCGGTGTGACGCGGGGGCGGAAGGGTCCCAGATCCGCACGGTGTGATCGTCGGATCCAGACACCAGCAGCGGTGCGCTCCCACCTGTGTCGAGGATGGCCAGGCCCTTGACCCTCTTGTCGTGGTCGGCTGCGAACTCGCTCACTGCCGCCCCGGTTTCTGGATCCCAGAGGCGTACAGTCCCTCCCCGGCTGGGGCCTAGAGCAAGCAGCGTTCCTCTGCGGTGATCGGGGCCGACGGGGTACAAGCAGATGGCCACAGCAGACTCGCGGATGACAGGTGCCGTCTGCTCGCCTGTCCACGCGTTGTAGTTGCGCACGGACCCCGTGGACCGTGAGGCCGCGGCCATCCGCGGCCTGCCATGAGGGTCGAGGTACAGGGCGAGCGCCGAGACACCTCGCCCTTGGCCCGCGACCTCAACGACCGGCCGGAGCGAATCGGCATCGAGAATCTCGACCATGCTGCCCTCTCCGCCGACCGCGAGCAGGTGCTGGCCGGTGGGCAGCCGCAGCGCCGCAAGGGCTTTGACTGAATCGCCCCACATGGTTGCCCGGGGTGTTCTGGACAGCACCTGCCGGGCGAGAGGATCGCAGATCACTAGGCCCTCGGTGGTGCCCAGCGCTAGCCGGGCACTGCCGCCCGCTGCGAAGACGGCCAAGGCGTGCACAGGGACTGAAACGGGGAGGTGGTCGATCCGGCCGCTCTGCGGATCGTAGAGCCACGCGCCGTTGTTGCAGCCGACCGCAAGGAGGGGTTCTCCCTGGGGGCCAGCTAGCACAGCCAGGGCACGTGCGTATGGAGCGCGGCGTACGGGCAGCCCGAAGTCGGTGCCGGAGAGCGGGTCCCACAGGCGGACCTCACCACTGGTGTCTCCTGCCGCCACGAGGAGGGTGCCGTCGGGCAAATTGAAGGACACGAGGGAGGAGACTGGCGTGTAGGTGCGACCCAGCAGGTTTCCGGCCAGCCGCAATTCGTTCCACTGCGGGGCGAGACGGGGCTGCGCAGGTGGCTCATCGTGCTCTCTGCGGGTGGTCGGCCCCGCTTCGTCCACCGTCAGGTCCTGCGCGCTGAATGCGATGCCGTCGTACTCGCTGGCCATTCCAAGGGCGGCCAGGGCCAGGCTGTCGGCGCGTGCCGAGTGCGGGGCATCGGCGAGGAAAGGCTCGACACGTGCCCAGGAGGCCAGGTGCAGCGTCCGGGACGCTGGGTTCGCAGGGAGCCCAAGAGCGCCCCGTACGGTGCCGCTGGTCTCCCAGGGGAGGAAGTGCGTCGGAACGTGACTGCCGTCGAGGGCCTTCGCGGCTGCGGAGTGGGCCACCAGGTGACGCCGCAGATAGGGGTGCGGTGCCTGATGCTGGCCCGCGCGGGGAATCAGCCGCTCGAATGCCTCGACCAGTGACCGGTGAGTGTCCGAGATCTCCACGTCCGAGAGTCTCTCCCGCCCGCCTGTTTCCGGGGCGCCGACGAGTCTGTGCGGGGTGTACCGGAGTGTTTCGCTGATCCGCTCGTGCACTGGCCGGTATACGGTCCGGCCGTCCTCGACGGCGGTGATCAGGTAGCCGGAGAGGCGGCTGTCCCAAACCTTCCGGATGACGTCGTCTGGGTCGGTGACGGGGGACGGTGACAGGCACTGCACGGCGGCCGGCCAGATGTCGGCCCATGGCAGGCCAGCTCCGTGCGCGAATGCGGTGGCGCGCAGTACGGACATGAGTTGCTCAGCGGCCGTGGAGTGCGTGTCGGCGACCTCGATGAGGTCTTCCCGCAGGAGGGCTTCGGTGCCCTGACGCAGGGTCTGGAGCCATCCAGGGTCCTCCGGATCGGGCAGGGTGCACCGTGCCCGGAGCTGCTGGGCGGCGATGCGTGCGTCCAGGAAGGAAGGGGCCACCTCCCGGGCCACTGCCTCGGCCAGTTCTCCGTAACGGTCCAGCAGCGACGCCGGCGGGACCTCTCCGCCTTCCTGGTCCCCGAGCGGCGCCTCCAGCAACGCGAAGGCGTACGCGGCAATGTCCGGCGCGGCGTCGGGACCGTCCGTACGGAGTGGGATACCGGCGGCAGTGGCCCGTACCAGCAGGTCGAGGAGATCCGGGGTCTGGGCGCGGGCGGTCGGAGCGTCGGCCTCGGCCGAAGTACCGAGCCGACTGCTGCGGATGCCGAGCAGCAGCCGGACGGCAGGCCGTTCGTCCGGCATCCGCAGATCCGCCAGCGGCCGCAAAAGGTCGGTGATGGTGCGCGTCGGATTCCTGGCTTCATCAATGCCGTCCACTACGAGGGTGAGCGGCTCGCCCCGCTGCCGAGCCGTGCTCTGCACCAGGCGCCGCAGCCGAGCGAGATGTCCGCTCTCGTCGCCGCCAGCCCGAGATGGGGCTGCCGGGCCCGGGGAGTCGCCGAGCGCCTCGCAGAGCACCCGGGCGAGATCGTCCGGGTCGGTGTTGCGGGCAAGAACGGCAGCGTCCACCGAGCCTTCCGGGACCTGGAGTTCCTCCGGTATCTCGGCGACCAGCGCGCGGTACGTCTCGTCAGCCCGGAAGCGGGTGTCGCTGAGGGTTACGGTACGGGCGAGGAGGGCGGATTTCCCGGAGCCGGCCACGCCGGTGACGATCAGTACGCCTTCGGTTCCGGTCAAGAAGGCGAGGATGCGCTTGACCAGCTCGGTGCGACCGGTGAAGTACCAGCCCGGACTGTCCGATTCGGAGGTGCCGGTCGCACGTGAGATCCAGAACGCGTCGAGCTGGGCCCGTGTCCACCCGACCTGGCGGGAGGAAGCCATCAGTACCGGTTCGCTCCCCGTGTAGCCGGGGTTGGGCAGGCAGGGGCTCAACTGTTCCTGCGCCCTCTCCGTGCTGGCCGAGAGCGTGGGCCAGACGTACGTGGGGTCGGCCATGGTGCTCTGGTCGAACACCTCACGAACGATGCTCTTCCATTCCTGCCAGCTGAGGTGCGGCTCGGCGAAGCCGTTCGTCTCGTCCTCACAGTGTGCGCGCACGGCCCGCAGGACGTTGACGAAGGCGTTCGTGCGGGGCGTGCTCTGGTCGTTCCCGGCGACAAGGACGACCAGCGAGGCAAGGTCGCGGCGCTCCTGCCGCAGGCCTTTCAGCATGCTCTTGAGCTCGGACTCGAGCTGACCCGAGAAGCATGAGTCCACCATCACCAGGACGTGCGAGGCGTGAGAGTCCAGCACGGTGGTGATGATCTCGGCGGTCGGAAACGCGGTGGCGTACGGCCTCTCCACGTACGTGTCCCGCAACTGAAGGAAATGCTGAGGGGAGTTCGTCGGGGCCAAACCGTGCCCGGTGATGTAGACGACGAGGGCTTCGTCGTCGTCCGCGTTCCCGAGGTCTTCCTCTATGAGGAAGGTGCGCAGATCGCGCAGGTCATGCAACTGCTTCGCTTCGGAAGGCTCGAAACGGCGCGCGCCGTCGAGGGAGGGGTGTGCCCACCAGTCCTTCACAGTCGTCACCTGCGCGGTGATTTCCTTGCGGAACGCCTCCCGCTCGGCGGCAGATCCGTCGTCGTACTCCGAGATCGCGATGACGACGAGGCGGCGGGCGAAGGTATCCGGGGCTGGCGCGCGTGTCACGGTCGGCCGCCCGCCACGGCGCGGGCCACCGGCACACTGCGGAGATACCGCAAGGCGCTGTGTGGGTCGCCGATGCCGTTGTCCACCTGGGCTTCAGTGAGCTCCCGCGCCATGGCGGACAGGCCTGCGCCCCCGGTGATGAAGTCGTCGGGGTCGAAGACGTTGACCCACCTGATGTGCGAGTCGAGCTGGAGGGGCGTGCCATCGGTGATGCCCATGAGCCGTCGCACGGCGGGGATGCCCAGTGGCGAGCCGCAGGTCACCAGCGTGTGGAGAGCAGAGCCGGTGCCCGCAGCACCGACCTCCTTGTGGCGGAGCAGATCGTAGGCGATGACGCTGCCGAGTGAATGGCCGATGACCACGGCGGCATCCGGCGTGAACCCGTCTCGGATGAACGCCCGGACCTCGGCGGCCAGGGCCGGCTTCGTGAGGTAATAGCGCACCTCACGCATGCGCCGGACGATGAACTGCACGCCACCGCCCGGGCGACGGCGGTCATAGGCCATCGCCAGCCGGGTCAGGCGCGGTGACCACAGCTTGGGCGGTCCCAGAGTGGCCAGGGGCTGGGTTTCGGCGAAGACTACGTCCTCGGGCCGTACAAGGTTGGCAAAGACCTCGGCGACGAACTCCTCTTCCGCTGGATCCATCGGCACGGACTCGCCGAAGAGGTCGTCCTCGGGGCCAAGACGGTCTGTTCCCCTTGCCAGGAGTGCCGTCCAATGCGGTACTTCGAGCGACGCCACACAGGCTGTTGCGTCGGGCAGCGAGTCGATGCCGCGCTTAAGCGCACGGCCCCAGTCGGCGGTCAGCTGATGCTGGGAAGTCTTCGACTGCCCGATTCCGTGCACGCCGACGACCCGTACTGTCTGCACGCCTTACCCCGCCTCGCTCACCGTGTGCCTGCAAGCCCGGATCTGCTTTTGCCCGCTCCGGGCTGAGGACCATTGTGCTGCATGTGGTGTGGGCACAGGGGCGGTTCAACGCCGGAGGCCAACGTGCACAGTACTCACACATCTGCCGGCCTATGACTCCGAGCGGCATGCGACGCGGCTGTGGCGCCACCCCCCCAACGGACCGTCACCCGAAAGTGCCTAGCAGCCGCTCCTGCCGCGCTGGCCCAGTTCGTCACCCAAAGCTCCGGTCGCGCCCTCATCACGTGCGGACTCCCGCACGAGTCTTGGGTCAAAGGCCGTGCGCACGGCGCCGTGCACCTGTGCGGCGTACCCCCGCGCGGTAGGGCCGAGTGGTGATGGGGGAGCATCTGGTCAGCCGTCGCCAGCCCGTGAAGGACCGTCATGCCTCATGTCCCGCGTGCCCTACCGCCCCTCCTGCTCGGCTGCCTGCTGATGACGGGCTGTTCGTCCGTCCAACTCAGCACACCAACCCCATCAGGGACTCAGAGCCCTGCGCCCGGCGCCGCCGGCCGACTCAGGCCGCGCGATCGCGGTAGGGGCGGGCCCGCAGAAGCACTACACGGTGCAACAGCAGCCGGCCGCCGGCTCGTGCCACTACCGCGTGGAGCACGGCGAGCCCCTCGAGGACCGGAAGTGCACGCCGGGCGCCATCTCTCCGGCGGTCACGCAGGCGAACCTGAAGTCGACGATATGCCGCAAGAGCGGCTACACCTCCGGCATACGCCCCTCCGCGTATGTGACGGGCAAGGAGAAGAAGCTCAACGCCGCCTCCTACGGATACACCGGCCGCATGGACGATGCCGAGTACGACCACCTGATCAGCCTGCAGCTCGGCGGCGACCCGAACGATCCGAGGAACCTGTGGGTGGAGCCGGCCGACCCCGGCCGTAAGAAGGGTGCCGGGGTGAACAACAAGAAGGACCCGGTGGAGACCAAGCTGCACACCGCAGTCTGCAAGGGCCAGATCACGCTCGCGGCCGCCCAGCAGGCCATCGTCACCGACTGGACCATCGCCCTGACCACCCTTCACCTCAGCTGAAGAGGCCGCTGGAGGAGTCGTGTCATATACAGGAACGTCCCCGTCGGGTCTGGGCCGGTCGCCCGTGTGAGAGGGCCCCCGGCTCGACGGGCGAGATCAGCAAGCGCGGCCTCACGCCTCACACGTGGGGTGTGCCGAAGGAGTTCGCGGACGTCATCGTGACGGCCATGGTTGCCCTGGACACCGTGAGCGGGGACGGCGCGGGCGCGTGGAGCGCCAGCTCCAGGGCCGCGCGCCGGATGGGATCACCACCGGCTGGGGACATCCGGCTCCTCCAGATCCTCGCGATCAACGGGGACATGGGGGAAGTCGCCATAGCGGTGTACGGGGCACGGGTCCGCACGGTGAGGCAGTCGAGGTGACACACGCGGGGGAGGACATAAAAGCGCGCCTCGGCCGGCTCATCCTCACGGCCGCGGCGCTGGACGACCTCACCGGTGCTACCTGGGACACGGTGGATGAGCGGCTGCGTTTCCGCGTGGCGAGGGTCGCGGCCTTGGCGGGACATGAACCTCAGCTGACCCGCTCTACCCTCTGTGCGGAAGGGCCCGCACGTCCGTGCGGGCCCTTCCGCGTCATCCCCTACTTGGCCGTGCGTCCCGCCTCCCAGGTGGGAGACGAGTGGGAGACAAGTGGGAGATGATCATGGCGTGATGCTGCAATCAGGCGCTAGGAAATGCTAGATAGCACTACCTGTGCGGCCCGGTTTCAGCCGCCGGATTCGCCCGCGTGCGGGCTCAGCACACCGGCTCCGACCAGCACGAACAGCAGGATGCCGAGGGCTATGCGGTACCACACGAACGGCATGAAGGACTTGGTACTGATGAACTTCATGAACCAGGCGATGACCGCGTAACCGACGACGAAGGCGATCACCGTGGCGAAGATCGTGGGGCCCCAGGAGACGTGGTCGCTCTCCAGGGCGTCCTTCAACTCGAAGACCCCGGAGGCGAGTACGGCCGGGACGGCGAGGAGGAAGGAGTAACGGGCCGCGGACTCGCGCCGGTAGCCCATGAAGAGGCCGCCGCTGATGGTGGCGCCGGAGCGGGAGACGCCGGGGACGAGGGCCATGGACTGGCACAGGCCGAAGATCAGGCCGTCCTTGACGCCGAGGTCCTCAAGTCCCTTGCGCTGCTTGGGCGCGCGGTGCCGCCCGCCGGTCTCGTCGCGTGCCGCCAGCCGGTCGGCGACGCCGATGACGATGCCGACGACGATCAACATCGTGGCGGTGACGCGCAGATCGCGGAACGGCCCCTCGATCTGGTCCTTGAACAGCAGCCCCAGCACGCCGATGGGGATGGACCCGACGATCACCAGCCAGCCCATCTGGGCGTCGTGGTCGCCGCGCAGCTCCTTGTTGACGAGGGAACGGCTCCACGTCGAGACGATCCGCCCGATGTCCTTGCGGAAGTAGATCAGCACGGCGGCCTCGGTGCCGATCTGGGTGATCGCGGTGAAGGCCGCCCCGGGGTCCTTCCAGCCCGAGAAGGCCGCGGTCAGGCGCAGATGGGCGCTGGAGGAGACGGGAAGGAACTCGGTCAGCCCCTGGACGAGTCCGAGGATGAGTGATTCGAACCAAGACATGAAGTTACGGCGTCCAAGTGCTGGTCGTGTGACGGGAGTCGGGCGCGCCGCATCACCGGGAGCGGTGATCGGGGTGCGAGGGCAGCGTAACGCCCCCCGGTGACGGCCCGGCCACAGGGGCGGTCAGGCCACCGTCGGTCCGGTCACCGTCCAGCCGGGGGCCTGGGGGTGGGCTGTCAGGTCCTCGTGGCGGACCGTGTCCCCACAGGCGGAGCAGGTGACCACGGGCAGCAGTTCGTTGCCGCAGCCGTGCTCGACGACCATCGGCCGGTCGTCGTCGTTGCGCACGTGCCGGTCTCCCCAGGCCATGAGGGTCAGCAGCACGGGTTCCAGTTCGAGCCCCGCCTGCGTGGGCCGGTACTCGAAGCGCTGCGGCCGCTCGCTGTAGGCGCGCTTCGTGAGGATCCCGGCGTCCACAAGCCGGCGCAGCCGGGTGGCCAGAATGTCGCGCGGGGCCCCGATGTTGCGCACGAGCTGGTCGAAGCGGCTGTTGCCCAGGCAGACCTCCCGCAGCACGAGCAGGGAGTACTTCTCGCCGACGAGCGCCAGGGTGTCGGCGATGGAGCAGGGGCGCGGGTCTTTGGTGGCGGCCATGAACCCAGTCTAAGTGAGGGTTGGATTTTCCAACTCTTCGAACTATGGTGAGTTTGTATTCCCTACTCGCTAGTAATCGCCCCTCATTGATGGAGGCCCGCACCATGCGTGACGCAGTCATCGTCGAAGCCGTACGCACCCCCGTGGGCAAGGGCAAGCCGAGCGGCGCCCTCGCGCACGTGCACCCCGTCGAACTCCTCGCGCACACCCTGCGCACCCTCGTCGAGCGCTCCGGCGTCGACCCGGCGCTCATCGACGACGTCATCGGCGGCACCGTCGACCAGGTCGGCGAGCAGGCCATGAACACCACCCGCTACGCGGCCCTGTCGGCCGGGTTCCCGGAGACGGTCCCGGCGACCACCGTGGACCGCCAGTGCGGTTCCTCCCAGCAGGCCGTGCACTTCGCCGCGCAGGGCGTGATCGCGGGCGCCTACGACATCGTCGTCGCCTGCGGGGTCGAGTCGATGAGCCGCGTGCCGATGTGGTCGAACGTCCCCGAGGGCAAGGACCCCTTCGGCCCCGGGGTCGCCGCACGCTACGAGGAGGGCCTGGTCCCGCAGGGCATCAGCGCCGAACTCATCGCCGCCAAGTGGTCGATCGGCCGCGAGCAGATGGACGCCTTCGCCGTCTCCTCGCACCGCAAGGCCGCGGCGGCCTGGGAGAAGGGTCTCTTCGACGCCGAGGTCGCACCCCTGGAGGGCGTCTCGCGCGACGAGTGCGTCCGCCCGGGCAGCACTCCCGAGATCCTCGCCGGCCTCAAGCCCGCCTACTACGACCCGCACTTCGCAGAACGCTTCCCCCAGATCGAGTGGAACGTCACGGCGGGCAACGCCAGCCCGATCAACGACGGCGCCTCCGCCGTCCTCATCATGTCCGGTGAGACCGCCGAACGCCTGGGCCTGCGCCCCCTGGCCCGCCTGCACAGCTTCGCCGTCACCGGCTCCGACCCGATCCTCATGCTCACCGGCGTCATCCCGGCCACCGAGCAGGTCCTGCGCAGGGCCCATCTCACCCTCGACGACATCGACCTCTTCGAGGTCAACGAGGCGTTCTCCAGCGTGGTCCTGGCCTGGCAGCAGGAGACGGGAGCGGATCCGGCCAAGGTCAACGTCCACGGGGGCGCGATCGCGATAGGCCACCCCTTGGGAGCGAGCGGCACCCGTCTGACGACGACACTGGTGCACGCGATGCGGGAACGCGGGGCCCGTTACGCCCTCCAGACGATGTGCGAGGCGGGCGGACTGGCCAACGCGATGGTTCTGGAGAGGGTGTGATCGGCGTCCTCCAAGGGCGCCGCAGACTTCAAGGGCGCCGCAGATGATGCCGCTTGCGCCACGCGACCACCGCGCCCGCCAACCCCGGCAGGGCGATCGCGGCCATGGCGATCAGAAACGCGGGCGAGGTCGGCGCTGAAGCCCGCGCCCCGGCGACCACGTACGCGGCGGTGTTCGGAATCGACCCGAGTGCCGTCGCGGCGAGGAACGGCACATATCCCATACGGGACACGGCGGCGCAGTAGTTGGCAGCCCAGAAGGGCACCCCGGGGAACAGCCGCGCGGCCAGCATGGAGCGGAACCCGTGCCGGCTCAACTGCCCGTCCGCCGCCTTCAGCCATCGCCCCCGCAGCAGCGGACGCAGCGCCTCCTGCCCGAGCACCCGGCCCAGTCCGAACGCGATCCCCGCGCCGAGCACCGTGCCCGCGAGCGCCGAGGCGAGCCCGAGCTGCGACCCGAAGAGGGCTCCGGCGGCCAGATTGAGCAGCGGTCGCGGCACGAACGCCACCGTGCACAGCCCGTACGCCACCCCGAACACGACCGCGGCCGCCACCCCGCCGAGCTGGGGTGGCCAGCCGTCCGAGAGCAGTCTCTGCGGCTCGAACAGCAGGACCGTGGACGCGGCGCCCGCGAGCAGCGCGACGAGCAGGGAAAGCCGGGACCACGGCGACAGCAGCACTCTCGTGCAGCGGGCGGTGAGACCCACCGGAGCGGGGGCGGGGAGAGCGAACTCCGTGGCGATGGCCGGGGGAGTGGCCGTGGCGGTGCCCCCAGAGCGGGTGGTGGCATCGAGCATCCTGTGACGGTAACCGACACCGAGGGGTGATCGCCGTACGGGTGCCGTCGGTTGTGCGGACGGGCGGCGACGGGCGGTGACAAAAAACCGTTCGACGTGGGACGACGCGTCGGACATGATCTGCGTCATGTTCCGGTACGCCTTCGCTCTCGCAGCATCCGCAGTCGCGGATGCGCCGAAGGCTGCCGTTCCCGTGTTCCTGGCCGCCGCAGACGGCGCCCGAAGCTGACCCTTCCCGGACAGTCCGGCGGACCCCGCAGGGGGAGGGTCGGCGAGTCCTCGGGGTCCCCGTTCTTCCGCGAACACGAAGAGGCTTCGAGGTACAGCCATGTCCAAAACCGCATACGTGCGCACCAAGCCGCACCTGAACATCGGCACGATGGGTCATGTCGATCACGGCAAGACCACCCTGACCGCCGCCATCACCAAGGTGCTCTCCGAGCGCGGCAGCGGCACGTTCGTGCCGTTCGACCGCATCGACCGCGCCCCGGAGGAGGCCGCGCGCGGGATCACCATCAACATCGCGCACGTCGAGTACGAGACCGACACCCGGCACTACGCGCACGTGGACATGCCGGGCCACGCCGACTACGTCAAGAACATGGTCACCGGGGCCGCGCAGCTCGACGGGGCGATCCTCGTCGTCTCCGCGCTCGACGGGATCATGCCGCAGACCGCCGAACACGTGCTGCTCGCGCGGCAGGTGGGCGTCGACCACGTGGTGGTCGCCCTCAACAAGGCCGACGCGGCCGACGAGGAACTGGTCGAGCTCGTCGAGCTGGAGGTCCGCGAGCTGCTCACCGCGCACGGCTACGGCGGCGACGCCGTGCCCGTCGTACGGGTCTCCGGGCTGAAGGCGCTGGAGGGGGACCCGCGCTGGACGGCGTCGATCGAGGCGCTGCTCGACGCGGTGGACACCTACGTGCCCATTCCCGAGCGGTATCTGGACGCGCCGTTCCTGATGCCCGTGGAGAACGTGCTGACCATCACCGGCCGGGGGACCGTGGTGACCGGTGCGGTCGAGCGGGGCACCGTGCGGGTCGGCGACCGGGTCGACGTGCTCGGGGCCGGCCTGGAGACGGTGGTGACCGGCGTCGAGACCTTCGGCAAGCCGATGGAGGAGGCGCAGGCCGGGGACAACGTGGCGTTGCTGCTGCGGGGCGTTCCCCGGGACGCGGTCCGGCGGGGGCATGTCGTGGCCGCGCCCGGCAGTGTCGTGCCCAGCCGTCGCTTCACCGCGCAGGTGTACGTGCTGTCGGCGAGGGAGGGCGGGCGCACGACGCCCGTCTCCACCGGGTACCGGCCGCAGTTCTACATCCGTACGGCGGATGTCGTGGGGGATGTGGACCTGGGTGAGGTGGGGGTCGCTCGGCCCGGGGATCGCGTCGTGATGACCGTTGAACTGGGTCGGGACGTGCCGCTTGAGCCGGGGCTCGGATTCGCCATCCGTGAGGGTGGGCGGACCGTCGGGGCGGGGACCGTTACTGCCCTTGTATGAGGGCGGTTCGGTCGTGGGGGACTGCGGGCCGGTTTGTGACTGGTCGCGCAGTTCCCCGCGCCCCTAACAGGGCGCTTTCGGCCAGGCACAATTGCAGGATGACCGAGTCGCTTCCCGTCGCCCGTGCCGTCGATCACGGGTTCGCCAAGTTGATGCCCGACGTCGATCGGGAGCGTGCCTGGCTGCTGACCGTGGACGGGGCTCCGCAGTCGTACGTCGATCTCGACGAGCCGACGCATCTGGAGTTCGAGTACGCCCAGCGGCTCGGGCACGTCCTCGACGGCGTCGGGGAGCCCGGGCGGGCGCTGGACGTCGTGCATCTCGGCGGGGGTGCTCTGACGCTGCCCAGGTATCTGGCCGCCACCCGGCCCGGGTCCCGGCAGGACGTCGTCGAGGCCGACCGGGCTCTGCTGGACCTGGTCGTCGAGCAGCTGCCGCTTCCGGACGGGGCCGGGATCGCACTGCACGCGGCCGATGCGCGGGCGTGGCTGGAAAGTGCCCCGGCGGACTGTGCCGATGTGCTGGTCGCCGACGTCTTCGGCGGGTCGCGGGTCCCGGCGCACCTGACCTCCTTGGAGTACGCCCGCGAGGCCGCACGGGTGCTCCGGAGCGACGGGGTCTATCTCGCGAACCTCGCCGACGCGGCACCCTTCACTTTTCTCCGGTCCCAACTGGCCAACTTCGCCGAGTCGTTCGAGGAGCTCGTGCTGATCGCCGAGCCGGGGGTGCTGCGCGGGCGGCGGTTCGGGAACGCGGTGCTCGTCGCCGCGCGGGTGCCTCTCGACACGGTGGCCCTGGCACGGCGTACGGCGGCCGACGCGTTCCCCGCCCGGGTCGAACACGGCGCCGGGCTGCGGAAGTTCATCGGTGCGGCGCGGCCGGTGCGGGACACGGAGGCCGTGGCGTCACCCGAGCCCCCCGACGGGGCGTTCGGCATCGGCTGAGCCGGTCACGGCGACCTGGGCCACCTGCTTGGTGCTCCGGCGCAGGTCGCGGACGTCCGGTACGCACAGAACGGCCGCCGTGACCGCGACGATCAGGCCCGAGCAGCCCCACAGGGCCGCGGAGCGTCCGAACGCCGACTCCGCGGGCCCCGCCAGCGCCGCCGCGAGAGGCATGAGGGCGACCGAGCCGAACCAGTCGTAGGCCGAGACGCGGGAGAGCTTGTCCTCCGGTATCTCCTGGTGCAGGGCGGTCATCCAGGAGACGCCGAACACCTCGACGGTCGCGCCGGCCACGAACATCGCCGCGCACAGCAGGGGCACCGACACCGGCACGGCCAGCGCGGCGGACGGCAGCGCCATCGGGAACACGCAGAGAATCCCCACGAACAGCAGCCGGTGCGGCTTCCACCGGGTCATGAGGAGGGCCCCTACGACGGTCCCGGCGCCGAAGAAGCCGAGGGCCACGCCCCAGGGGCCCGCGCCGCCCAGGTCGTCCCGGGCGACGAGCGGGCCGTAGACCGCGTCGGCGGCGCCCAGGACCGCGTTGGCCACGGAGAACTGGACGACGATGCCCCACAGCCAGGGCCGGCCCGCGACCTCCCGCCAGCCGTCCCGCAGATCGGCGAGCATGCCGCCGCCCGGTGCGCGTGCCGGGATGTGACTGACGTCGAGGAAGGCACGCAGTGAACCGGCGACCGCGAACGCGAGGGCGTCCGCCGCGAGCACCCAGCCGGGGCCCACCGCGGCGACCATCGCACCGCCGAGCGCGGCACCGCCCAGCGCCGCGCCCTGCATAGCCATCCGGAACACCGCGAAGGCCCGGCCGGCCTGTTCGCCGCTCACCGAGGACAGCAGCATGCCCTCGGCCGCCGGGCTGAAGAACGCGTGGCCGGTTCCGCCGAGGGCGGTCAGCAGCATCATCTGCCACAGCCGGGGTTCGCCGGCCAGGACGAGGACGGCGAACGCGCCCTGGGAGAGGCAGTTGAGGGTGTTGGCCGCGACCATTACGCGGTGCCGGGGCAGGCGGTCCGCCACGGCGCCGCCGATCAGCAGGAACACCACCAGCGGGAGGGTGCGCGCGGCGGCCACCAGCCCCACGTCGCCGCTGTCGCCGCCCGCCTCCAGCACGGCGAACGCGGCGGCGATCAGTGCGGCGTTGCTGCCGAGGTTGGTGATGAACGCGGTGGCGGTCAGCAGGCCGTAGTTGCGGCTCGCCCAGGCGGGTCCGCGGACGCGGGAGGTGTCGGTGGAGGGGGTCACCGGCCGACTATCGCCGCCGAGGTGCCGCCTTGCCAAACGATTTGCGGGCCAGACCGGGAGGAGACGCCGATCACTGGTGCCGGGCCTGGTCAGCGTGATCTACCCGTGGGTAACATCCCGGGTATGAGCGCAGACCAGATGTCCGTCGGTGAGATGCTCGCCGCGACCGTGCCCATGGTGCGGACCCTGAACCTCGAGTTCCTGGAGACCGGCCCGGAGAAGGTCGTGGTCGCCCTGCCCGACCAGGGCGAGTTCCACAACCACGTGGGCGGACCGCACGCCGGGGCCATGTTCACGCTCGCCGAGTCGGCCAGCGGGGCGGTCGTCCTGGCCGCGTTCGGCGACCAGCTCTCGCGTGCGGTCCCGCTGGCCGTCAACGCCGAGATCTCCTACCGCAAGCTCGCGATGGGCCCGGTCACCGCCACGGCGACCCTGGGCCGCCCGGCCTCCGAGGTGGTCGCCCAGCTCGACGCCGGCGAGCGCCCCGAGTTCCCGGTCACGATCGAGATCCGCCGCGGGGACGGGGCGGTCACCGGAGAGATGACGGTGGTGTGGACCCTGCGGCCGAACGGCTGAGTTCGGGGGAGCGGCGGCATCCGCCCCTCACGCCGCCCACCCCCGCCCCCGTCCAACCCCCTCCCCGCTCTCCAGCTCCGCCACGAACCCCTTGAGCCAGGTGGTGAATTCCGGGCCCAGGTCGGGGCGGGCGCAGGCCAGGCGGACCACCGTGCGGAGGTAGTCGGCCTTGTCGCCGGTGTCGTAGCGGAGGCCGTCGAAGACGACGCCGTGGACCGAGGTGCCGGTCGCGAGGGTCTGGAGGGCGTCGGTGAGCTGGATTTCGCCGCCGCGGCCCGGCGGGGTGCGGTCCAGGACGCCGAAGACCGCCGGGTCGAGGACATAGCGGCCGATGACCGCGTAGGCGCTGGGGGCGGTTTCGGGGGAGGGCTTCTCCACGAGGCCGGTCACGCGGACCACGCCCTCCTCCCCGGTCGGCTCCACCGCCGCGCAGCCGTAGAGGTGGATCTGCTCGCGAGGCACCTCCATGAGGGCAACCACGCTGCCCGCGTACCGTTCGCGGACGTCGAGCATCGTGCTGAGCAGGGTCTCGCGCGGGTCGATCAGGTCGTCGCCGAGGAGGACGGCGAAGGGCTGGTCGCCGACGTGGCGGCGGGCGCAGAGCACCGCGTGGCCGAGGCCGAGCGGCTCGCCCTGGCGGATGTGGTGGATGTTGGCCAGGCGTGCCGGATCGCGTACGGCGTCGAGCCGTACCGCGTCGCCCTTCGCCGCGAGGGCCTGCTCCAGCTCGAAGGCGTTGTCGAAGTGGTCCTCGATGGCCCGCTTGTGGCGGCCGGTGACCATCAGTACGTCGTCGAGCCCGGCCGCGGCGGCCTCCTCGACGACGTACTGGATGGCCGGCTTGTCGACGACCGGGAGCATCTCCTTCGGTGTCGCCTTGGTCGCCGGCAGGAAGCGGGTGCCGAGCCCGGCGGCCGGAACGACCGCCTTGCGGACCGTGCGGGTGGGGACGGGGGTGTCGGTCGTGTGGGGGACGATCATGCGGATCATGCTGCGGCACGGGCATGAGAGCACACCGGGAGATGCCTGAGAGCCTCCTGTGGACCCCGCTGCGGACCTGGCGGGGGCGGGAGATTTCGTGTGCCAGGCATCCGGCCGCCGTGCACGACCCGACTCCCGTGTCCCGCTTATTTCGAATACGGGTGCGGATACCGGCGGTAACTTTTCTGAACTCACCTCTTTTTGAACATGGGTCACTCCATCTTCTTGTTTGCTGTGCGCCAATCGTGCGAAGGTGAGCGCCCTGCGACGGCCGGGTCACAATCTGACACGTCATAGGTATGCACCAATCAGGCGCCTGCTTTCCGGGGAGCGCGTATTCCATGCGTTCCTTCGGCTTGGAAGGAATAGGTCCCGTGCAATCCGCTTACCCCCCACGTCCCCCTTACCCGCCACGTCCCGGATCGGGTCCGGCGGAGTCCGACCGCAATCTCCTGGCCCGGCTGGGGGAGAACGGCGTGGACGGCCATGCCGTCGCCCTGTTGATGGCGCGACACTGGCAGGCGACCTACGCGTACTCCGTCATCTGCCTGGCCTCCTGGTCCGGTTCGGCCTCGATGGCGGCCGCTGCAGCTTTTCACCGTGTGCTCGGCCGGGCGGGTGACGGCGCACTGCGTCCCCAACTTCTCGTCGCGGTCAGGGAGTTCGTCAAGGAGTGGGCCGCGGACGACGAAATCGCCGGCGTACTGCCGGAACTCCGCAAGACGATCGGCGGCCGTGGTCTGCGCGCGGCGAGGTCCGTCACCCCCGAAAGGCGACTGCTCGCCGAGCGCGCATTCCGGGCCCTTCCCGGGGCTTCCCAATGCCTGTTGTGGCATGTCGAGGTCGAGGCCGAACCCATATCCGTACCGGCCGGTCTGCTGGGTGTGGACACGGCCCGTGCGGCGGCCGCCGTCGAGCAGGCGCGCGAGCAATTCCGTACCGGATGTGTCCGCGCCCACCGGGAACTCGCGCCCACCAGTGAATGCCGTTTCTACAATCGTCTCCTGGATATCCCGATTCGTCGGGGCGGGGGCCTTCTGCCCGATGTCCGCAAACATCTGACGGAATGCCGGTACTGCCGTCACGCCGCCGAACAGCTCAGCCATTTCGAGGGCGGCCTGGAGGTGCTGCTCGCCGAGACGGTGCTCGGCTGGGGCGCCCACCGCTATCTCGACTCACGGCCCGCGCGGGTTGCCGAGCGCCCGGCCCCGGTCGCGTCTCCGTCCGGTACGGTCCGTACGAAGCCCGGCGGGCGGCACCGCCCTGTCCCGGCGGGTTTCCTCGCTCAGCCGCGCAGGAGCGCCAGGGCCGTTCTCGTGGGCGCAGGTCTGACCTCCCTGGCCCTGCTCGCGACCGTGCTGGTCGCCAAGGGCTGGTCCGAGGACGGCGGGGCTCCGACCCCGGGCGCCACCTGGGGCGCGGTGAGCGGCAACACCGTACGGCCGAGCCGGTCGGAGGCATCCCAGGGCACCGGGGCCCCGTCCACCGCCTCCATGAGCCACTCCGTCGTGGTCGGCCACGGCAGGCTCCGCAGTGCCGACGCCGGTCTGTGTCTCGACACCCGTGACGCTCGGACCGTGGCGGGGGCGCAGGCCGTACTGGCGGAGTGCTCCGCCGCCGGGTCCCAGCAGTGGACGTACCAGGCGGACGGACTGCTGCGCAGCGCGGCCGACCCCGGGCTCTGCCTCGACGCGGACACCGAGAGGCGGTCGGTCGTGGTCGCCGACTGCCTGACCCGCACAGGGGAGGTCCGCTACGACCTCACCGTGCGCGGCGAACTGCTGCTGCGCCGCGGGAAGGGGCTCCTGGTCGCGCCCGGCAAGGGCGAGACCGTCGTCGTCACCGAGCGGAACGGCTCGAAGGGGCAGCGGTGGCTGCTGGAGTCCACCGGCGAGAGCGCGCCGGGACAACAGGGCACGCCGCAAGGCCCGGAACCAGGTCGGCCCTCCGGAGGGCCGGGCGAGGATCCGGTCGCACCCCATCTCGTCCCGGCCCCGCCTTCCGGTCCCGGCGCCTCCCGCGAACCGAGTTCCGGTCAGCCCTCGGACCAGCACGGAACCCCGCCCGAGTACGGGACCCGGGTTGCCCAGGTCGACCACAGCGACGCCGGACCGGCCGCTCCGGCCGCTCCGGCCGTGCCGGTCGAGCGGGCCGGGGCGGCGGCGGTGGGCGCGGTCGTGGGCACCGTGAGTTCGGTGACGGCGCCCGGCACTTCGGCGCTCGACGGACTCCTCGCCGGTGCGGTGCGGGTCATCGGCGGGTGACCCCGCGCACCGACACCGGTTCTCGTGAACCGGTAGGCTGCCTCGGCGTGCGTCTGTAGTGGCGCGCGCCGGGAACGCGACTCAGGAGGAACCGGCGTTGCACGTCCAGGAATGGCTCGACACCGTGCCCCCGGCCGCTGTCTACGCCCTGGTGGGCCTGGTCATCGGCCTGGAGAGCCTGGGTATTCCGCTGCCCGGGGAGATCATCCTGGTCTCCGCCGCGCTGCTGTCCTCGCAGCACGCGGGGATCAACCCCGTGGTGCTCGGCGCGTGCGCCGGCGTTGGGGCGGTCGTCGGTGACTCCATCGGCTACGCGATCGGACGCAAGGGCGGCCGGCCGTTGCTCACCTGGCTGGGCGACAAGTTCCCGAGACACTTCAGCGAGGGCCATGTCGCCACGGCGGAGCGGTCCTTCGAGAAGTGGGGCATGTGGGCGGTGTTCTTCGGCCGCTTCGTCGCACTGCTGAGGATCTTCGCCGGGCCGCTCGCCGGTGTGCTGCGGATGCCGTACTGGAAGTTCCTGATCGCCAACGTCCTGGGCGGGGTCATCTGGGCGGGCGGTACGACGGCGGTCATCTACTACGTCGGAATCGTCGCGGAGTCCTGGCTGAAGCGGTTCTCGTGGCTCGGGTTGGTGCTGGCCGTGCTGATCGGCCTCACCTCGATGCTCGTGCTGAAGCGCAAGGCGAAGAAGGCGACGGCACAGCTGCAGGCGGCCGAACCGGAGCCCGTCCCGGCCGCCGAGTGACCCTCACGGTGTCTCGTGCACCTCGTGGTGGGCCTTGGCCAGGTCCGCGTAGAGCGTTCCGTTCAGGGTGACTCCCTGACGCTCCTCCTCCGTCAGCTCCCGCCGCACCTTCGCCGGTACGCCCGCCACCAGGGAACCCGGCGGGACCTGCATGCCCTGCGGGACCAGTGCCTGCGCCGCGACCAGCGAACCGGCGCCGATCACCGCGCCGTTGAGGACCGTCGCACCCATGCCGATCAGGCAGTCGTCCTCGACCGTCGCGCCGTGGACTACGGCGTTGTGCCCCACGGAGACCCGCTCGCCGATCGTCACCGGGAAGCCGGGGTCGGCGTGGAGCGTGCAGTTGTCCTGGATGTTGCTCTGGGCGCCGACTGAGATGCGTTCTACGTCGCCGCGGGCCACCGCGCCGTACCAGAGACTGGCCCCCGCCTGAAGCGTGACGTCCCCGATCACCGAGGCGGTGGGCGCCACGAAGGCCTCCTCGTCAATCCTCGGTTCCCTTCCGCCGATGCCCGTGATCAACGCCTTGTGCGCCATTTCGCCTCCTGGTTCGCGATATCCCGAACCGTACGCCACCCGGTGGGGCGAAGATCACAAGCCCTCGGACTCATGCGGACGGCGTGTGCTCAGTACGGTGAGCTCGTGCCGAAGAACAAGAACGCGTTCTCATCCTGGCGGGGCCGCCTCGTCCAGCGTGCCGTGCACGCGGGCTGGGCCTGGGTGCAGCGCACGGGCTCGGTCACGGCCGAGCGCCCGGGGCGCTTCCGCTTCGGCGCGCTGGGTGCGCACAGCCGTCTGGCCTTTCCGCTGGGCACGGTGTTCGGTGAGCCGTGGATCCATGTCGGCTCGCACTGCATCGTCGGCGAGCAGGTCACCCTGACCGCCGGTCTGATGCCCGATCTGGACCTCGGCCCGGAGCCGATCCTGCGCATCGGCGACGGGGTCGTGCTGGGGCGCGGCAGCCACGTCATCGCCGACACCACGGTCACCATCGGCAGCGACTGCTACTTCGGCCCCTATGTCTACATCACGTCCACAAATCACTCCTACGACGATCCCCACGAGCCCATCGGCAAGCAGTGGCCGCGGATGGAGCCGGTGGAGATCGGGCCGGGGTGCTGGATCGGGACCGGGGCGGTGATTCTGCCGGGGGCGCGGATCGGCCGGAACGTCGTGGTCGCCGCCGGTGCCGTGGTCCGGGGCGTGGTGCCGGACCACGCCGTGGTCGCGGGGGCGCCCGCCCGGGTCGTACGCCGATGGACCGCCGAGGACGGCTGGCAACCACCGCTCAGGACCCCGGCACCGGTCCCGATCCCGGAGGGCGCCACGGCGGAACAGCTCAACGCGCTGGCCGGCCTGGACGAGGAGACGGCGGCGAGACTCGCCGAAGTGGACGAGGACGCGGCGACGAAACTTGCGGGACTGGACTGAGCGGCGCCGGGGGCCAGGGCGAGCGGGTGCCGGGTCGGGGAAGTGCGGAGGGGGAGTCGGCTGGGCCAGGGGCGTGGCGCGGCCGGTTCGTTGAGAGGTGCGTGGTGTTGGACTGGGCTCAGGGGTGGGGCCGGTGCCTGGCGAGCCGGCTCGGCCG
>NZ_KB911604.1:22644-123729 GCF_000383615.1 Streptomyces canus 299MFChir4.1
GGGGCCGGTGCCTGGCGAGCCGGCTCGGCCGAGGGGCTGGGCAGTTCGGCGTGGGGTGGGTCGAGCCCTCGGTGATCCGCCTGGGCGGGGTCGCGAAGGCGGCTGGCCGGGCTGACCTGTCCTCGGCGCTTCCGCCGCCCTCGGCCCAGTCGGCCAGGCCCGCCCGCAACGAAGCGCCACTGCCCCCTCGGCCCACGCAGATCGACATGCACCCTGGTCCCTGAACTGAACGGTGTGCAGTCAGCCCGTAGCGAGGAGCAGGGTGCCTACCAGGGCCAGGCCCGCGCCCGCTGCCTGGAGGGTCCGGAGGCGTTCGCTGAGGAAGCCGCGGGCGGCCAGGGCCGTGACCACCGGGTAGAGCGAGGCGAGGACGGCGGCCACGGTGACCGGGCCGTGCTGGGCGGCCACCGAGTACGTGCCGTTCGCCGCCACGTCCGCGAGGCCGACGAAGGCGAGCGCGGGGAGCGACGGCCAGGGGAAGCCGGCGGCCGGGAGAGCCGGGGCGCCCCGTTTCACCGAGACGTACAGGGCGGCGCCTCCGACCGCCACGTTGACCAGGCGCTGCACGAACAGGGCGAGGAACAGGCCGGTGACGGTCGTGGACGCCTCCGCTATCAGGACGAACACCGTGCCGAAGCCGAGAGCCGCGATCAGGGTCAGGACGATCGCCTGACGCTGCACCGGGGCCCCGCGCAGTTGGGGGCCGCCCGCCAGGATCACTCCGGTGACGGCCACCGCGATGCCCGCGGCCTGCACCGGGCCGGGACGCTCGCCGAGGCAGAGACCGACACCCACCGGGACCGCCACGCTCAGCGTGCCCAGCGGGGAGACGACTCCCATCGGACCCAGCGCGAGCGCCTTGTAGAAGCAGATCAGGGCGACCGGCCCGGCCAGCCCCGCGGCGAACGCGAACCACAGCCTCGGCCCCGCCTCGCTCCAGCCACCGGTCGCCACCACGATCGCGCCGAGTACGGCCGCCGCGATCCCCTGCGACACGACCACCACGGTGAGCGCCGGGAGCCGTCGGGTCAGCACCCCGCCGCCGAAGTCGGCCAGGCCCCACAACAGGCTGGTGGCCAGGGCGAAGAATGCTGTCACGGCTCGCCTCGCAGTACAGTTCGGTGAACGATCGGGTGCACCCCACCGTAGTTCATTAAGTTGCACTATGTCATACAGAATATTGGACGTGACGTGTCGGACCTCGACCTCCTGACCCAGTCCCTCGCGCGCAACGTCAAGCGCTGGCGGACCGAGCGCGGATTCACCCTGGACACGCTCGCCGCCCGAGCGGGCGTCAGCCGCGGCATGCTGATCCAGATCGAGCAGGCCCGCACCAACCCCAGCCTCGGCACGGTCGTGAAGATCGGCGACGCCCTCGGGATCAGCATCACCACGCTCCTCGACTACGAGCAGGGACCGAAGGTGCGGATCGTCCCCGCCGAGCAGGCCGTACGCCTGTGGCACACCGACGCGGGGAGCTACAACCGGCTCCTCGCGGGCGCCGAGGCCCCGGGCCCGCTGGAGATGTGGGACTGGCGGCTGATGCCCGGCGAGAGCAGCCCCTCGGACCCGCACCCCACGGGCACGGTCGAGCTCGTGCACGTCACGGCCGGCGAGCTCACCCTCACCGTCGACGGGGTGGAGCACCGGGTCCCCGCGGGCGCGAGCGCCTCCTTCGAGGCGAACACCCCGCACACGTACGGCAATCAGGGCGCTGTGCCGATGGAGATGGTCATGGCCGTCTCGGTGCCGGCGGTGTCCTGAGCGGCTGTTAGCGTGCCGCCATGGACGCACCCATCGGACACTTCGACCACGCCACCCCGGCCCCCGCCGCCCTCGACGAGCTGATCCGCCCGGTCGCCGACGCCGTACGCCACTGGAGCGGCAGCGTCCCCGCCGAGCAGATCGTGTACGTCGACACCGACCCGCGGTGGGCCGACACCGCGGTCTTCGTGGAGCACTACGGCCGCGAGCTCCTCGAACAGTCGGCGAACTGTGTCGTGGTGGCGGGCAAGCGCGGTGGCGAGACCACCCTCGCCGCGTGCGTGGCCCTGTCCACCACCCGGGTCGACGTCAACGGGGTCGTCCGTCGCCGACTCGGCGCGCGCAAGGCCTCGTTCGCCTCGATGGACACCGCGACAGGGGAGACCGGCATGGAGTACGGCGGCATCACCCCGATCGGGCTTCCCGCCGACTGGTCGGTGCTGGTCGACTCGGCCGTGGTCGACCTGCCGTACGTCCTGGTCGGCAGCGGACGCCGGCGGGGCAAGCTGCTGGTGCCGGGGAAGGCCTTCGCGGAGCTGCCGGGTGCGGTGGTGCTCGAAGGGCTCGGCGTCGCCTGACCTCAGGCCGGCGCGTGGTGGGCGAGGGCGTGATGCGGGTCGGTCTCGCCGGGTGCTGAGGCCGGGTCGGCGTGCACCAGGGCTGCCGTGAGGCGGGGCACCGCGTGCAGCAGGGCGTGCTCGGCCTCGACGGCGACCGCGTGCGACTGTCGTACCGTCATCTCCCCGTCCACCACGACCGCCACCTCCGCGCGCAGCCGGTGCCCGATCCAGCGCAGCCTCAACTCGCCGACTCCGCGCACCCCTTCGACCTCCCGCAAGGCGTCCTCGGCCCGGTCCACGAGGGCCGGGTCGACGGCGTCGAGCACCCGCCGGAACACCTCGCGCGCCGCGTCCCGCAGCACCAGCGCGATGGCGGCCGTGATCGCCAACCCCACGATCGGGTCCGCGAGTTGCCAGCCCAGGGCCGAGCCGCCGGCCCCGACGAGCACGGCCAGTGAGGTGAACCCGTCGGTGCGGGCGTGCAGTCCGTCCGCCACCAGTGCGGCCGAGCCGATGTCCCGGCCCACCCGGATGCGGTAGCGGGCGACCCACTCGTTGCCCGCGAAGCCCACCAGCGCCGCCGCGGCGACCGCCGGGACGTGCGCCACGGGACGCGGATCGAGCAGCCGGTCGATCGCCACCCACCCCGCGAAGGCGGCGCTCGCGGCGATCGTCAGCACGATCACGATGCCCGCGAGATCCTCGGCACGGCCGTAGCCGTACGTGAAACGGCGGGTGGCCGCACGCCGGCCCAGCACGAAGGCGATGCCCAGCGGTACGGCGGTCAGCGCGTCCGCCGCGTTGTGCACCGTGTCGCCGAGCAGTGCCACGGACCCGGACACGGCCACGACGACCGCCTGCGCCAGGGCCGTGGCCCCCAGCACCGCCAGCGAGACCCACAGGGCGCGCAGACCGCGGGCGGAGGACTCCAGGGCGGAGTCGAGCTTGTCGGCGGTCTCGTGGGAGTGGGGGGTGAGGAGGTGGGCCAGGCGGTGACGGAAGCCATGGCGCCGGTGCTCGTGCCCGTGCGGATGGCCGTGGTGGTGGTCGTGGTCGCTCACGTGGTGCCCCTTCCGATGCGCGCGGTGGTGGACGTACCGCGCCCACGGAGCCATTATGTGCGTATGAGCGCACGCATGCACCTATCAACTGCACACGATGCGCACCCGCGCACCCCTAGCGAGGAACAGTTCACCCTCGCCGCCGAGATCCTCGCACTGCTCGGCGACCGCACCCGCCTCACCCTCCTGCACGCCCTGACCGGCGGGGAGGCCGATGTCACGACCCTCACCGAGGCGTGCGGGGCGGCCCGGCCGGCCGTCAGCCAGCACTTGGCGCGGCTCAGGCTGGCCGGGCTGGTGAACACGCGGAAGGAGGGGCGCCGGGTGATCTACACCCTGCGCGACGGGCATCTGCGCCGACTCGTCGACGAGGCCCTGAACGTGGCCGACCACCGGCTCAGCGACCGGCCGGTGCACGACTGAGGGATCAGTACGCGGCCGCCGTACCGAGATACTGCTCCGCGAAGGCCGCCGCGGCCGCCGGTGAGGTGAACAGGCGGCGGAGGCGGGCGAAGGTGGTGCCCGCGCGGTACTCGTCGCCCGACGAGGTGCCGTGGTAGACCTCCGAGAGCCACTGCGAGAACTCCTGGTAGTCCCACACGCGCCGCAGACAGGCCTCCGAGTAGCCGTCGAGGCCGCTGCCGTCGTCCTTGCCGAGGTGGGCGACGAGCGCGTCGCCGAGCAGGAAGGCGTCGTGCAGGGCGAGGTTCATGCCCTTCGCCGCGATGGGTGCGGTGAGATGGGCGGAGTCTCCCGCGAGGAAGAGGCGGCCGTACGTCATGGGCTCGACGACGTAGTTGTGCATGTCGAGGACGCGCTTCTCGATCAACGGGCCCTCGGTGAGCGGCGGGGTGCCGTCCGCGCCCAGACGTTGATGGAGTTCGGCCCAGATCCGGTCGTGGGACCAGTTCTCGGGGTCGTCGCCGGGCGGGCACTCCAGGTAGTAGCGGGTGACCTCGGGGCTGCGGGCCATGTGTCCGGCGAAACCGTTCGGGTGGATGCCGAACAGGACGCAGTCGGAGGACGGCGGGGCCTCGGCGAGCAGGGCCAGCCAGCCGATGCCGTAGTCGTGCCGGGCGATGTGCGTGGTCTCGGGAAGGACCGTGCGGCTCACCCCGCGGGCCCCGTCGCAGCCGGCCACGAACTCGCACTCGACCAGCTGCCGTTCGCCCGTGTCGGCATCGGTGTACGACACGGACGGCCGGGACGTCTCCAGGTCGTGCAGCCGGACGTCCTGGACGCCGAAGCGGATCTCGCCGCCTCTCGCGTCGGCGTACTCGTGGACCAGGTCCGTGACCAACAGGGGCTGCGGGTACACGAAGTGGTGCTGCCCGGTCAGCTCGCCGTAACCGAAGCGGAAGCGCTCGCCGGCGAAGCGGAACTCGCACTCCGTGTGCAACTGGGCGCGCGCCAGCAGAGTGTCGGCCAGACCGCGCCGCTGCAGACCCCGTACGGCCCACTCCTCGATGACGCCCGCGCGGGGCCGCTGCTCGATGAACGCGCGGGTCTCCGCCTCCAGGACGAGGCAGTCCACGCCCGCGGCCCGGAGGATGTTGCCGACCGTCAGCCCGGCGGGTCCGGCACCGACTATGACGACCGGAAAGCGCCGTGGTGCACCGGAGTTGGAGTGGGAGGTCACCGGGTCATTATGTCGGCGACGCGGTGCGGGCGGGGAGGGGGGCCGGGTGTCTCGGTGCGCGGAGGCACCCGGTCCGCCTGCCTCAGTGCGCGGGTGCGTCGGTGACGGCGACCTCGTCGATGCTGCGCTCGATCTCCGCGGCCGGGGAGGCGGTGGCCCGCGCCCAGTAGTAGATCGCGAGGGAGAAGACGGCGATCAGCAGGATGTCCCACCACAGGCCGATCCGGCCCGAGCCGCCGCCGAAGCCGCCCTGCCAGGAGATCAGGCCCAGTCCCACCAGGTAGACCGGCAGCCACTGGGCGGCCTTCCAGTCCAGGCGGGGCGCGTCGGGCAGACCCTTGGCCACCGCGTAGCGCGCGTAACCGCCGAGCAGCACATAGCCGAGGACGATCGCCACGCCCAGCCGCCACAGGGTGTGCCAACCCGCCCAGTAGATGATGAGGTTGGCCACCACGAAGGACACCGGGGACAGGACCGAGCCGGCGGGCAGCCGGTAGGGGCGCTCGTGGTGGGGCAGGCGGTCGGCGAAGACGCCGTAGGCCAGCGGGGCACCGGCGTACATCAGGACGCTCGCCGAGGTGATGAAGCTGACCAGCTGCTGCCAGCTCGGGAAGGGCAGGAAGCAGACCACGCCGGTCACGAAGGAGATCGCGAGGCCGAACCAGGGCACCCCCCGCCGGTCGGTCCGCTCGAACAGCTTGGGCGCGTAGCCGTTCTTGGACAGGCCGTAGGAGACCCGCGAGGTCGCGGTCGTGTAGATGAGACCGGTGCCGCCCGGCGAGATCACGGCGTCCAGGTAGAGCACCACGCTCAGCCAGCCGAGTCCGACGAGCGTCGCCAGTCCGGCCCAAGGGCCGCTGATCCCGGTGTAGTAGAGCTTCGCCCAGCCGTGCGCGAACGTGCTGTGCGGCAGCGCGCCGATGAACACGACCTGGAGGAGTACGTAGATGACCGCGCCGATCGCCACCGAGCCGATGGTCGCGCGCGGCAGGTCACGCCTGGGGTTTCGGCTCTCGCCCGCCAGCTGGATGGCCTGCTCGAAGCCCAGCAGGGCGAAGATGATGCCGCTGGTGCTGATCGCGCTCAGCACCCCCTTGGCGCCGAACGGCGCGAAGCCCTCCGAGTGGAAGTTGCCCGGGTGGAAGTTGCCGATCGCGATGATGAAGATGGCCGCAAGCGGCACCGCGATCTTCCACCAGGTGGCGGCGCTGTTGGTGTGCGCGAGCGCCCGTACACCGAGGAAGTTGACGACCACGAAGACGGCCATGAGGACCACGGCGACGAGGAGCCCGCTCGTGGTGAGCGTCTTGTCCGAATGCTGGAGTCCCTGCGCCCACGACCAGTGACCGGCGTAACCGATCATCGCCTCGACCTCGATCGGCGCCACGGTCGCCGCCTGGAGCCAGGAGAACCAGCCGAAGGACATTCCGGCGAGGCCGCCGAAAGCGTAATGCGGATAGCGGGCGGTGCCGCCCGCCACCGGGAACATTCCGCCGAGTTCCGCGTGGACGAGGGCGAGCAGCACGATGGCGACCGCGCCGATCACCCATGAGATCACGGCCGCGGGGCCGGCCACGACGACGGCCTCCTGGGCGCCGTAGAGCCAGCCCGAGCCGATGATGGAACCCACCGAGGCCCACATGAGCCCGATCAGCCCCACGTCCCGCCGCAGGCCGCCGCCCGGTGTTCCCTTTGTCCCCGGTGCTGAATCGACGCTTACCATAAATTAAGGGGCCTCTCACGAATTACATACATTTACTGTGTGAGCGGCCCCAGATTACGAATCAACCGCCTTTGAGCTAAAGGCGGTTGTCGTATATTGACTTCTCTGCGGGGAATTCCTTGCGAGTGTTTCAGGAATTCGGGAGAGGAATCAGCCCAGGCGGGGGATCTCGATCGCCGGGCACTTGTCCATGACCATGTCCAGACCGGCGGCACGGGTGCGGTCGTACGCGGGCCCGTCGATGACGTCGAGCTGGAACCACACCGCCTTCGCGCCCTTGGCCACGGCCTCGTCGGCGACCGCCCCCGCCAGGTCGCTGTTCACGAACACGTCGACCACGTCCACGTCGAAGGGGATGTCCGCGAGGGAGGCGTACCCCTGCTCGCCGTGCACGGTCTCCGCCTTGGGGTGGACCGGCACGATCCGCTTGCCGTGGCGCTGGAGGACCTCGGCGACGCGGTAGGCGGCGCGCCCCTGATTCGACGACAGGCCCACGACGGCCCAGGTGTCGCCGAGTTCGGTGAGGATCTTGCGGATCGTCGCTGGGTCGCCGTACACGGGGATCTCCTTGGGAAGGCGGACTTCGGCATGTGAGGGAACACCGGTTGCGGTCCTGGTCTTCCCGGCGTGTGGCCCTGGCGGGCGCGGGCCGTTCGGTGGGTCCGTTCCGCCGTGTCGCGTGGTCCGCCGCGGCGGCTGTCCTGCGCAGTGCCGACGGGGCTCAGCCTGGTGGGGGCCCAAGGCCCGGCTGCGTGTGCTCGGGGCGGTGCGCCGCAGGGTGGCGGCAGGCTGGAGGAGATTGCCGAGGCGGTGCCGGCTCAGCAACCTCCGGGAGCTAGTGGGTGACTGCCGGACGGGCGTGCCCGGGCGCCCCGGCCCTGCCGTGCCACCGCGGAGGCGCTGCCGGGCGCCCCTGATACCACCGTTCCGCGTCGGCCCGGACGGACGGTCCGTGCACAGGTCGTCTCACCCGGCGGTGCGGCCGCGGGGCGGGGGTACGCCCCAGGGGAGGTCCGGCCGCGCGCCGACGGGCCTTCGGCGTGCGTGGGCCGGTGGCGGAAAGTACGGTGGCGGCCAGGTGTTCGACCTCGGGCACGGGACGGCTGTCCGGCGGTTGGCGGAGGGTGGAGGCGGCATGGCCGAGAAGGGCGCGGAGAAGCTGCCGCGCAAGACCTACGAGAAGGAACTGCTGCGTCTCCAGACGGAGTTGGTGAAGCTTCAGGAGTGGGTGCGTGCGGAGGGCGCCCGGGTGGTCGTGGTGTTCGAGGGCCGGGACGCGGCGGGCAAGGGCGGCACCATCAAGCGGGTCGCCGAGCACCTCAACCCCCGTGTCGCCCGGATCGCGGCGCTGCCGAAGCCCTCCGAGCGCGAGCGCAGCCAGTGGTACTTCCAGCGGTACGTCGAGCACCTGCCGGCGGCCGGCGAGATCGTGCTGTTCGACCGGTCCTGGTACAACCGGGCCGGTGTCGAGCACGTGATGGGCTTCTGCACCAGGGAGGAGTACCAGCTGTTCCTGCGCCAGTGCCCGATCTTCGAGCGGATGCTCGTCGAGGCCGGGATCGTGCTGCGCAAGTACTGGTTCTCGGTGAGCGACACCGAGCAGCAGGAGCGGTTCCGCAAGCGTCTGGAGGACCCGCTGCGGCGCTGGAAGCTGTCGCCGATGGACCTGGAGTCCATCACCCACTGGGAGGCGTACTCCCGGGCCAAGGACGAGATGCTGGTGCACACCGACATCGCGGAGGCGCCGTGGTTCGTCGTGGAGAGCGACGACAAGCGCCGGGCCCGGCTGAACATGATCGCCCACCTGCTCGGCTCCGTACCGTACCGCGAGGTCCCGCCGCCGGTCCTCGAACTGCCCGAGCGGCCGAGGTCGACCGGGTATCAGCGCCCGCCGCGTGATCTGCAGACCTACGTCCCCGACCACGCGGCGAGTCTCTGAGCGGAGCCGCTCACCCCTCCTCGGGCACGATCGCTACCGGGCAGGCGGAGTGGTGCAGCACCCGGTGGGCCACCCGGCCCAGCTGGAGCCCGAAGTGCCGAGGGCGGCGCCTGGCGCCCACGACCAGGAGGTCGGCGTGGTGCGAGGCGCCGACCAGCACCGCCCCGGCAGGACCCTCGACGGTACGGCGGCGCAGCTCGGCAGTGCCGGGCGCGTCCTGGAGTGCCGAGTCCAGGGCCTCGACCGCCTGCCGCTCGTGCAGCCGGGCGGGTTCCCCTGTCAGCAGAGCATGGTCGGTGCTCTCGCGTGCCGGGCAGCGCCAGGCCCGTATCGCCTCCACCGCCGCCCCGCGTCGCGCGGCCTCCTCGAAGGCGAAGGCCGCGGCCGTCCTGTCGCCGGCCCCGACGACGATGAGGCCCTGGCGCCCGGCCCGGGCCCGGTTGTCATGGCTGCCCCGGACCACGATCACCGGGCAGTGCGCGTGTCCGGCCACCGCCAGGCTCACGGAACCCAGCAGCGCCTCGGCCATGCCGCCGCGGCCACGGGTGCCGGTCACCAGCGCGCAGGCGCCGCGGCTCTCCCGCACCAGTGCGTACTCGGGCTCCTCGAAGACCACCTCGGAGGTCACCTTCAGATAGGGATGACGGGCGCCGGCGCGCCGGACGGCACCCTGCACCACCTCCTGCGGCAGCGCTCGGGCGGAGGACTCGCCGAGGTCGTGGGCCAGGGCGGCGCCCTCGTAGCGTTCCCACAGGCAGGCGTTCACGATCCGCAGCGGCACACCCTCAGGACTGCCTCGTCGGACGCCCAGTCCACGGCCCGCAGACTCGGCTCGGAGCCGTCGACGCCGACGACGACCGGGAGATCCATCGGCATCGCGCTCACCGCCCCGCACCGAGATCGAAGACGATCCGGGCCCTGACCTGACCGCGCAGCACGTCCTCGATGGACTCGTTCACGGAGGCGAGCGGGCGGGTCTCGGAGATCACCCGGGTCCGTCCGGCCGCGTGCAGCTGCAAGACCTCGGCGAGGTCCTGCCGCGTGCCGACGATCGAGCCGATCACGCTCGTCCCGTTGAGGACGGTGTCGAAGATCGGGACCGGCACGGTCCCATGCGCGGGCAGGGCGACCATGACGAGTCTTCCGCCGCGCCTGAGCCCCGAGTTGACGGCGGCGAAGGCGTCCTCGTTCACCGCGAGGGCGATCGCCGCGTGCGCTCCGCCGTACCCCTTGAGCACCTCGCCCACGTCGTGCTTGCGGGCGTCGATGACGAAGTCCGCGCCGAGTTCGGCGGCGAGTTCGAGCTTCTCGTCGGTGACGTCGATCGCGGCCACCTGGGCTCCGGCGATCTTCGCGTACTGCACGGCCAGATGACCGAGCCCGCCGATCCCGGAGATAGCGACGAGCTGTGTGGGCCGCACACCGGCGACCTTGAGCGCCTTGTACGTGGTCACGCCCGCGCAGGTCAGCGGGGCGGCGTCGACGGCGGTGACGCCGTGCGGCACCGGCTGGGCGAAGTCGGCCCAGGCCAGCATCTTCTCCGCGTAACCGCCGTCGCAGCCGTACCCGGTGTTGGTCTGCCGCTCGCACAGCGTCTCCCAGCCGGAGAGACAGTGCTCGCACCGCCCGCAGGCCCAGCCCAGCCAGGGCACGGCGACCCGCTGCCCGACGGACGGGTGGGTGACACCCGCGCCGAGCTTCTCGACGATGCCGACGCCCTCGTGGCCGGGCACGAAAGGCGGGTTCGGCTTGACGGGCCAGTCACCGCGGGCGGCGTGGATGTCGGTGTGGCAGAGCCCGGAGGCCTCGACGCGGACGCGGACCTGGCCGGGGCCGGGCTCCGGGTCGGGCCGTTCCTCGATGACCAGGGGCTCTCCGAAGGCTCGTACGACCGCTGCCTTCATGGTTCAACTCCTCGGGTTTTCTACGTCAGTTGCGGTGAGTTGCGGTCCGTTGCGGTTAGCTGGGGCCATTCGTGGTCAGTTGTGCGGGACGACGGCGACGGGGGCGATGGAGTGGTGCAGGACGGCGTGCGTGACGGGCCCGATGTGGGTGCCGAGCGCGCGGCGGCGGATCCGGCGCCCGACCACCATCAGGGAGGCCTCCCGGGAGGCGTCGACGAGGTGGCTCGCGGGGGTGCCGTAGCGCGACTCCTCGGTGAGTTCGGTGTCCGGGAACTTCCTGCGCCACGGGGCCAGCACCTCGGCCAGGGCGGCGGTCTCGCGCCGGGCCAGTTCCTCGTGGAGTTCGAGGTCCACGGCGAGGCCGTAGGCGTAGTACGGGGGTGGGTTCCAGCCGTGCACGACCCGCAGGGAGGTGCCGCGGCGGGCGGCGGCGGCGAACGCGAAGCCGATCAGCTCCTCGTCCGGGCTGTCGATGTCGAGGCCGAGGACGACCGGGCGGAACGGGGTCGCGGCGGACGGGATGCCTACGGGATCCGTCTCGTGCTCGTCGGCGGCCTGCTGGTCGGCGCGGACCAGCACGACCGGCCGCTCGGCGTGCGCCACGACGGAGAGCCCGGCCGAGCCGACCATGAACCCGCCGATCCCGCTCAGCCCGCGCGAGCCGAGAACCAGCAGTTCGGCGTCCTTCGCCGCGCCCAGCAGCTCGTCGGCGGGCCGGCCCGACAACTGCCCGGTGCTCACCTCCAGGCCGGGGTGGCGCAGCCGGATGCCTTCCGCCGCTTCCCGGGGGATCCGCTCGGTCCAGTGCTGCTGGGTCTCCGCGCCGAGCAGCGGCGCCTGCGCGACGGGGTCGGGTACCGGCTCCCAGACGTGCACCAGCCGCAACGGCAGGCCCTGCAGCCCCGCCTCACGGGCGGCCCACTCGGCCGCCGCCCGGCTCTCGCGCGAGCCGTCGAGACCTGCGATGACGGTACGGACCATGATCTCCACCTCCTGATTCGAGCGTCGTCCTCGGAAAGGGCCCACGGCAGGGGTCGTAGGTCCCTGCCGTGGGCCGACCGGCCCGGGTCGGTCAGCGGTGCGGGCCGGTCATCGGTGCGGCGGACCCGTGGCCCCCCTGAGGGGCCCGTCGCGCCTCCCGCGGTCAGCGCAGCCAGCGCTTTCGGCTGACGAGCGGGAGCCTGGCCCAGAGCCTGCCGAAGCCGAGGGTGTCGCCCGCGGAGGCGACGGCCAGGGCGGTCAGGACGAGGGCGTACACGAGGTGGTAGTCGGCGAAGGGGTTCGTCGACATGCTCGGCGAACCGTCGGAGAGGTGCTGGGCGGGCGGCCACTCGGCGACCCACATCAGCGCCATCATCACGGTGCCGGCGACGGCCGCGAACCGCAGCGCCACCCCGGCGATCAGCGCGACACCGATGCCGAACAGGCCCAGCATGAACAGCGAGTCGGCCCAGGTGTCCCCCGCCCAGGAGTGGAAGGTGGACTCCATCGGGCCCGCGGCCACACCGCCGAGGAAGCCCTTGGTGGGCGAGCCGCCGTCGATCCAGCCCTTGCCGGACGGGGTGGCGTATCCGAGACCGAAGGTCTTGTCGAGGAACGCCCATAGGAAGACGAATCCGGTGAGCAGGCGCAGGGACGCGAACGCGAACGCGTAGGCCCGTGCGTCAGTGCGCGCTGCCGCGGCGTATGACGCGGTGGCGGAGGTGGTGCGGTTCCTGCGGAAGGAGGGCAGGTGGTAGCCCGGGCTCCGGCGAGGGGGCTCGTGCACGGCCATGGTGGTGATCCCTTCAAGGAGCTCCGGTCGGTGCTTGACGTCCCTCACCCTGCTCGTGTGCGGTCTCCGCCGCCGGGTGCCGAAGGTCGGTGGACATGGGGCTGAACGGCCCTGTTCGGAGGGCCGGTTGGGGGTGGCGGTGAATCACGGGGCGGGACGTCGGCGGTGCGCTGTGGCAGGGCTGAAGCGACCTCGACCAGGTAGTGGGCTGCCGTCGCGAACTCGGGCGCTGTGGCGTGATGTTCGCCGTCGTGTGCGGCAACCGGGGGCTTTCGGACGGCCTTTGGGTATGCGGTGGACTCCGTGTGCCGACCCTGATTTGGCCGACGCTGCCGGGGCGGTGGCCGCCTATCTCCTCCGGAGTGGTGCGGGGTCGGGGCTGAGTTCGTATCGGGGGGAGGGGACTGCCCGCGGGGCCGGGGGGACGCCGGCCCCCGGGCGGGAGGCGCGGCGGCGTCGTGCTGGAGCCGAGGGGGCTGTCCGATGGGCTGGGGGCCGGGGCTCGGGGCGGGGCCTGGGCAGCTCGTACGGGAGTTGAGGGCGGCCGTGTCGGACCGTGGAGCAGTCGGGTGTAGCGCGCACAGGCAGGTGTGCCGCCTGAGGGACGGGGCTCTCCGGTGGGAGGTGCGGGGGCGGTCGTGCTCGAGTCGTGCGGGCTGTTCGAGGGGCTGGGGGATCGGGTCGGGGCAGGGCGGGGGTAGGGCTCGTAGCGGAGTTGAGGTAGCGGGCGGCCGTGTCGGACCGACCGGGGAGCAGCCGGGTGTGCCGCGCACAAGCAGGGGTGGCGCCTGAGGGACCGGGCGCTCGTGCCGGTGTCGAGCGGGCTCCCCGTGGGCCGGGCTGGCGCTCGCGTCGGAGTCAGGGGCCACCCGAGGGACGGGGCGTCCGGGCCGCAGGCGCGGAAGCTGTCGTGCTGGAGCCGAGGGGGCTGCCCGATGGGTCGGGGGCCCGGGCTGGGACCTGGGTGGTGGTTGTGCTGGGGTCGAGCGGGCTGCCCGGTGGGTCTCGTGTCCGGGGTGCGGCGCGGTGGCGGTCGTATCGGAGCCGGGTGGCTCGGTTGGAGGGCCGAATGGCCCATGGGACGTGGTCGAGGACGGAGGGACGCTGGCCGCAGCAGTTCCGCACCAGTCGGGAGGCACGTCATGATCACCACGCCCACGCCCAGCATGCTGCGCGCCCTGCCCGCCGAGCACCAGCAGCGGCTGATGCGCGTCGCCCGTGAGGTGTCCTTCCCGCAGGGGACGCGGCTGTTCGAGGAGGGGAGCCGGGCCGACCGGTTCTGGATCATCCGGACGGGCACCGTCGAGCTCGACATGCGGGTGCCGGGACGCCGGCCGGCCGTCATCGAGGCCCTGCGGCACAACGAACTCGTCGGCTGGTCCTGGCTGTTCGCCCCGCACTGCTGGCACCTGGGCGCCGAGGCGACGAGCCCGGTGCGGGCGTACGAGTTCGACGCCACGGCCGTCCGCCTGATGTGTCGGGAGGACCCGGCCATGGGCAGCGCCGTGGCCCAGTGGGTGGGGGACGTGCTCGCCCACCGACTGCACTCCGCGCGGATCCGGCTCCTGGACCTGTACGCCCCGTACGGCTCCGGCAGCATCGTCTGAGGGAACCGTCAGGGGGAGAGGAGTCATCATGCACGGCACCCCGCACATCGTCGGCGACGTCATGACCCGCACCGTCGCCGCCGTCGGCCGCACGGCCGGCTTCAAGGAGATCGTCCGGCTGATGCGGGACCGGAGGATCAGCGCGCTGCCGGTCGTCGACGGAGAGGGCCGGGTCGTCGGGGTCGTGTCCGAGGCCGATCTGCTGCCCAAGGAGGAGTTCCGCGACAGCGACCCCGACCGCCGTACCCAGCTGCGCCGCCTGACCGACCTGGCGAAGGCCGGGGCCGTCACCGCGGCGGAGCTGATGACCTCACCGGCGCTCACCACCCGCCCGGACGCGACGCTCGCCCGGGCCGCCCGCACCATGGCCCACGCCCGGATCAAGCGCCTGCCCGTGGTGGACGAACGGGGCCTGCTGCAGGGCGTCGTCAGCAGATCCGACCTGCTCAAGGTGTTCCTGCGCGACGACGAGGAGATCGCCGAGGAGGTGCGGCGCGAGATCGTGGCGTACCTCTTCCCGCCACCGGACTCCTCGGTCCGCGTCCGGGTGGACGACGGCGCGGTGCGGCTCGTCGGCCGGGTCCGGGACACGTCCCTGATCCCCGTGGCCGCCCGTCTGGTGCGAGCCGTCGAAGGCGTGGTGGACGTGGACTTCGAGCCGGAGGGGGAGCACAGCCCGTCGGACTCCGCGGGCGCCCGGCCCTCCGGCGCACCTTGGGCCGGTCGGCCCTAGTGCGTCCCGCCTCCCGCGCGCGATGATCGTCCTCACGGACAGCCCGCAGTCCGTCCGCCACCGGGGAACGAGGGGTCGTCATGACCGAGCCAGGCACCTTCACGGAGCAGAACCCGATCCGTGTCTTCCTGCTGGACGACCACGAGGTCGTACGACGGGGCCTGACCGACCTGCTCGACGCCGAACCGGACATCTCGGTGGTCGGTGACGCCGGTACCGTCGAGCACGCCCTGGTGCGCGGCCCGGCGCTGCGCCCCCACGTGGCCGTGCTCGACGTACGCCTCCCGGACGGCGACGGCATCACCGTCTGCCGCGAACTGCGCAGCCAGATGCCGGAGCTGGCCTGTCTGATGCTGACGTCGTTCGACGACGAGGACGCCCTCCTCGACGCCATCATGGCCGGGGCCTCGGGCTATGTCCTCAAGCAGATCAAGGGATCCGACCTGGTCTCGGCGGTCCGCACGGTCGCCTCCGGACAGTCCATGCTGGACCCCGCGACCACGGCCCGTCTGATGCGCTCCCTGCGCGCCGACCCCGCCGAGCCGCCGGCGATCTCGCCCGAACTGGCGAGCCTGTCGCCCCGTGAGCGGGACATCCTCGCGCTGATCGGCGACGGACTGACCAACCGCGAGATCGGTAAGAAGCTCTACCTGTCGGAGAAGACCGTCAAGAACCACATCTCCCGGCTGCTGGCCAAACTCGGCGTCCAGCGCCGCGTCCAGGCCGCGGTCCTGGCCTCGCAGCTGGAGCAGCCGGAATCGGACGACCGACCCACCAGGTGAGGGCCCGCGCCCGGAGCGTACGGCCCGGAGGGGACAGGGCGCACGGCAGCTGGTGGCCGACCTCCTGGGCAGACATCCGCGCTCGCCGTACTGGACCGCGTCCTTGTCCGCGTCCGTATCCACTCCACGCGGGCGCGGTTGGTTGAATCCCGTAACCGTGTCCGGAATACCGGTCAGTCACCTGCGCGGCGCCCTTCGTCCGCCTACGCTCGCCCCGTGCTGCGCATCACCGACGCCCGAACCGGCGAGCCCGTCGACGCCGTCCCCGCCCGCAGGGGCCTGACCCGAGTCGAAGCCCATGTGCCGGGCTACGACGCCTCCGCCCTCCGCATCCTGCTCGTCGCCGACCTCCTCGCCCGGGCCCTGGAGATCGGCGGCACGCCCGTGTGGGCGCTGCTCACCGGCGACCGCGAACAGGCGGAGCTGCACGCGGGCGCCGCCGCCCTGGGCATCCGGCCCTTCGAGGACCGCCGGGACGTCGGCCCCGGCTGGGGCGAGAGCCAGGTCGTCCATGTCGTCGCGGAGGGTGGTGCGGCCCCGGACGGGATCCGCGTCGCCGTCGCGCGCGTGGAGACCCCGGACCTCCCGGAGGGCGCGGATCCCGCCGAGGTCCGCCTCACCCTGCTCACCCCGCCCCGGAGCACGCCCGCACGGCTCGACGAGGCAGCCCTGGCCGAGGCCCGCGGCACCCTCCAGCGCTGGCGCCGGGCCGTCGCCGCGTGGGCCCGGCATCCGTCCCGGCCCGTCCCCGACAAGGTGCGCGGACGGCTCCGTACCGCCTGGGAGGACGACCTGGACGTACCCGAGGTGCTGCGTGTGCTGCGGTGGGTCGAGGAGTCGGACCTGCCGGAGGGCGCCCGCTTCGAGACGTACGCCTACGCGGACCGGCTGCTCGGCCTCGAACTCACCCGCGACCTGGGATCCCCGGCATGATCGCGCGCACCGGAGCGGGCCCGCTGCGCCGCCTGGTCGTGCTCCGACACGCCAAGTCCGCCTGGCCCGAGGGCGTCGCCGACCACGAGCGGCCCCTCGGTCCCCGCGGCCGCCGGGACGCGCCGGAGGCGGGCCGCGTCCTCGCCGCCTCCGACCTGCTCCCCGACCTCGCCCTCTGCTCCACCGCCGTACGCGCCCGGGACACCTGGGAGCTGGCGTCCGCCCAGTGGGGCACCCCGCCGCCGGTACGCCTCGACCCCGGGCTGTACGGGGCCGACGTACCGGAGCTGCTGGCGGCCCTGCACGAGACGCCTCCCGAGGTCGTGACCCTGCTCCTCGTCGGGCACAACCCCGGCCTGGAGGAGCTGGTCCTCACCCTGGCCGGGGACGGCCTCGACGACGCGCTGGACGAGGTACGGGTGAAGTTCCCGACGTCCGCGATCGCGGTGCTGGCCTGGCACGGCACGTCCTGGCGGGATCTGGAGCCGGGGACGGCGCTGCTCACGTCCGTCATGGTGCCGCGCGGGAGGAAGTGACCAGGGGAGGCCCACGCGCACGCGTGGCCGACGCCCGGGCACGGATTAGGCTGACCGGATGCCGGACGAGTACCGCACAGTGGCCCGCGCGGGTGTGCACGAGACCGAGGTCAACCGCTCCCGCTTCCTGTGCGCACTCGCCCCGGCGGCCACCGAGCGGGAGGCCCAGGACTTCGTCGCAGCCGTCCGCAAGGAGCACGCGGACGCCACCCACAACTGCTACGCGTACGTCATCGGCGCCGACGCCGCGATCCAGAAGGCGAGCGACGACGGCGAACCCGGCGGCACCGCCGGTGTCCCCATGCTCCAGATGCTGCTGCGCCGCGACATGCGGTACGTCGTCGCCGTCGTCACCCGCTACTACGGCGGTGTCAAGCTCGGTGCGGGCGGGCTCATCCGGGCGTACGGCGGCGCGGTCGGCGAGGCCCTGGACGCGGTGGGCACTCGCACGCGCCGCCGGTTCCGCCTCGCCACGGTGACCGTCGACCACCGGCGCGCGGGCAAGGTGCAGAACGACCTCCGGTCGACCGGCCGCGAGGTACGGGACGTCCGCTACGGCGAGGCGGTCACGATCGAGATCGGCTTGCCGGACGCGGACGTGGAGACGTTCCGGGGGTGGCTGGCGGACGTGACCGCGGGGACGGCGGGGTTCGAGCTCGGGGGAGAGGCGTACGGAGACGCCTAGTTGCCCTTTTCGGGCATAACACCCTTGCCTTTGTCCGGTCATGACGGGGCGATACGGGAGTAACCGCCCGTGATGTCAGACCCGGCCGTTAGGGTCGGGGATCATGAGACTGCTGCACACTTCCGACTGGCATCTCGGCCGCGCGTTCCACCGGGTCAACATGCTCGGGGCCCAGGCCGAGTTCATCGGTCACCTCGTCAGCACCGTGCGGGAGCACGCGGTGGACGCGGTGGTCGTGTCGGGAGACGTGTACGACCGTGCGGTGCCGCCGCTCGCCGCGGTCGAGCTGTTCGACGACGCCCTGCACCGGCTCGCCGACCTCGGCGTGCCGACGGTGATGATCTCCGGAAACCACGACTCCGCCCGCCGCCTGGGCGTCGGCGCGGGACTGATCGGGCGCGCCGGCATCCATCTGCGGACCGAGCCCGCGGCGTGCGGGACTCCCGTGGTGCTCGCCGACACCCATGGGGACGTGGCCTTCTACGGCTTGCCTTATCTGGAACCCGCCCTGGTGAAGGACGAGTTCGGGGTGGAGAAGGCGGGTCACGAGGCCGTGCTCGCCGCCGCCATGGAGCGGGTCCGCGCCGACCTCGCTACGCGCGCGCCGGGGACGCGGTCCGTCGTCCTCGCCCATGCCTTCGTCACCGGCGGCGAGGCCAGCGACAGCGAGCGGGACATCACCGTGGGCGGAGTGGCCGCCGTTCCCGCCGGTGTCTTCGACGGGGTCGACTACGCGGCCCTCGGGCATCTGCACGGCAGCCAGACCATCACCGAGCGGGTGCGCTACTCCGGCTCCCCGCTGCCGTACTCGTTCTCGGAGAGCGACCACCGCAAGAGCATGTGGCTGGTCGACCTGGACGCCGGGGGCGCGGTCACGGCCGAGCGCGTCGACTGCCCGGTGCCACGGGCGCTGGCCCGGATCCGCGGGACGCTGGAGGAACTCCTCGCCGATCCGCGGCTCGTGCCGCAGGAGGAGGCCTGGGTCGAGGCGACCCTCACCGACCCGGTCCGCCCCGCCGAACCCATGGCCCGCCTCTGCGAGCGCTTCCCGCACACGCTCAGCCTTGTGTTCGATCCCGAGCGGGCGCCGGACGACCCCGACGTGTCCTACGCCCGGCGGCTGGCCGGGCGCAGTGACCAGGAGATCGCCGAGGACTTCGTGGCCCATGTGCGCGGCGCAGGGCCCGACGAGCGCGAACAGGCCGTGCTGCGGGACGCGTTCGACGCCGTGCGCGCGGACGAGGCCGTGCGGGAGGTGGCGCGGTGAGGCTGCACCGGCTCGACATCACCGCCTTCGGACCGTTCGGCGCCACCCAGACGGTCGACTTCGACGAGCTGTCGGCGGCCGGACTGTTCCTGCTGCACGGCCCGACGGGCGCCGGCAAGACCTCCGTGCTCGACGCCGTCTGCTTCGCGTTGTACGGCTCGGCACCGGGGGCCCGGCAGAGCGGCCAGGGGACGGCACTGCGCAGCGATCACGCCGCCCCGAGCACCCGCACCGAGATCCGTCTCGAACTGACCGTCGCGGGACGCCGGTTGGAGATCACCCGGCAACCGCCCTGGGAGCGCCCGAAGAAGCGCGGTACCGGCACGACGCTCGACAAGGCGCAGAGCTGGCTGCGCGAGTACGACGGCGTAGCCGCGGCCTGGAAGGACCTGAGCCGGTCCCACCAGGAGATCGGTGAGGAGATCACCCAGCTGCTCGGCATGAGCCGCGAGCAGTTCTGCCAGGTCGTGCTGTTGCCCCAGGGCGACTTCGCGCGCTTCCTGCGGGCCGACGCCGAGGCGCGCGGCAAGCTGCTGGGACGGCTCTTCGACACCCACCGGTTCGCCGAGGTCGAGAAGCGGCTGGCCGAGCGGCGCCGCGCGGCCGAGGCGCAGGTGCGCGAGGGTGACGCGGCCCTGCTGGCCGACGCGCACCGCATGCAGCAGGCGGCCGGCGACGCCATGGAGCTGCCGGAGCTGACGCCCGGTGAGCCGGGGCTTGCCGAGTCCGTCCTGAGCGCGGCCGCCGTGGCCCGCAGCACCGCCCGCGAACAGCTGACGATCGCCCACTGCGGGCTCCGTGCCGCCGAGTCCGCCCAAGCCGCCGCCGAGCGCGCCCTGGCCGACGTACGCGAAGTCGACCGGCTGCAACGCCGCTTCGCGCAGGCGCGCGAGCGGGCCGCGCTGCTGGAGGAGCGGGCCGACGGCTACCACCAGGCGCAGGCCCGGATGGAGCGGGCCCGCAAGGCGGAGGCGGTGGCGCCCGCGCTGGAACTGCGGGAGGCGGCCGAGGCCGAGCACCGACGGGCCGCCGAAGCCGAGACACGCGCGCGTGAGCTGCTGCCGGCGACCCTCGTGGACGCGGGCGCCGCCGGACTCGCCGCCGCCGCCCGCCGGACGGCCGAGGAGCTGGGCGGACTGGACTCGGCCCGGCGCGCCGAGCAGCGGCTCGCCGAACTCGTACGCGAACGCACCGAGTTGGACGGTGAGGAGCGGTCCGACGAGGACGTCCTGCACGAGGCCGAGGCGTGGCTCGCCGGGTGGGAGGAGACCCGGGCGGGGCTCCAGCAGGGCGTCGAGTCCGCCCAGGAGGCGGCCACCCGCGCCGAACAGCTGGCCGTGCAGCGCGAGCCCGCCCGCAAGCGGCTCGCCGCCGCTCGTCAGCGCGACCAGTTCGCCCGGGACACCGACGACGCCCAGCGGCAGGTCATCGACGCGACGGACCGTGCGCAGCAGGCCCGCGCCGACTGGCTGGACGTCAAGGAGCGGCGGCTGAACGGCATCGCCGCCGAGCTGGCCGCACAGCTCACCGACGGCGAGCCCTGCGCGGTCTGCGGCGCCACCGAGCACCCTGCCCCCGCCCGCAAGGACGCCGGACACGTCGACCGGGAGACCGAGGAGCGCGCGCTCGCCGGCTCGCAGCGCGCCGACGAGCAGCGGGCCGAGGCCGAGCGGCGCCTCGCCTTCGTCCAGCGGGCGCTGGCCGCCGCCCAGGGCGAGGCCGGCGACACCTCCACCGAGGAACTCGCCCTCCAGGCGGACGACTTGGAGCGCGAGTACGCAGAGGTCCGCACCCTCGCCTCGGCGCTGCACACCGCGACGGAACGACTGCGGCAGGCCGAGCGGGAGCGCGAACGACGGCTGACCGCCCAGCAGGGGGCCGCCGTGCGCACCGCCACCCGCGGCGCCCGCCGGGACGCCCTGGACCGGGAACGAACCACCCTGGAAGCGGAGTTGGCCGAGGCGCGCGGTGCCGCCGGCAGTGTGGCCGCCCGAGCCGCGCAGCTGGAGCGGCAGACCGCGCTGCTCACCGAGGCCGCCGACACCGCGCGCGCCGCCGAGGACACCGCCCAGCGGCTCAAGGACGCCGACGCCCGCCTCGCCGACGCCGCCTTCCGGGCCGGCTTCGACACCCCGCAGGCCGCGGCCGCCGCCCTCCTCGACGACGCGGCCCACCGCGACCTCCAGCACCGGCTCGACGCCTGGCAGGCCGAGGAGTCCGCCGTGCGGGCCGTTCTCGCCGAGGCCGACACCGCCGAGGCGGCCCAGCGTCCGGCCGCCGACGTCCTCGCGGCCGAGCGGGCCGCCGCCGACGCGGGCCGCCGGGTCCGCGAGGCCGCCTCCGCACGCGACGCGGCAGCCCGGCGCTGCGCCGAACTGGACCGGCTCTCGGCCCGCTCGGCCACCGCACTGGGACGGCTGGCGCCGCTGCGCGAGGAGTACGACCGGGTGGCCCGGCTGTCCGCCTTGGCCGCGGGCACCTCCGCGGACAACGAACGCAAGATGCGTCTGGAGTCCTATGTACTCGCGGCCCGGCTGGAGCAGGTGGCGGCCGCCGCGACCGTGCGCCTGCGACGCATGTCGTCCGGCCGCTACACCCTCGTCCACTCCGACGACCGCACCGGCCGAGGCCGCAGCGGACTCGGACTGCATGTCGTCGACGCCTGGACCGGACGGGAGCGGGACACGGCCACCCTCTCGGGCGGCGAGACCTTCTTCGCCTCGCTCGCCCTGGCGCTCGGCCTCGCGGACGTCGTCACCGACGAGGCGGGCGGGGTCCGGCTCGACACGCTCTTCATCGACGAGGGCTTCGGCAGCCTCGACGACCAGACCCTGGACGAGGTCCTCGACGTCCTGGACTCACTGCGCGAACGCGACCGCAGCGTGGGCATCGTGAGTCATGTGGCCGATCTGCGCCGCCGGATCCACGCCCAACTGGAAGTCGTGAAGGGGCGGTCGGGGTCGGTGCTGAGACAGCGCGGCGGAGGCTGAGGTCAACGCCCCACGGGCCGCCGGGGCAGCGGGGAGGAGTAGACGACGCTCGTGGTCACCGAGCCCAGCGTGCCGATCCTGCCCGACACCTCCTCCAGGTGCCGCATCGAGCGGGCGGCGACCTTGATGACGAAGCAGTCGTCGCCGGTCACATGGTGCGCCTCCAGGATCTCGGGCGTCACGGCGACCAGGTCGTGGAAGGGCTTGTAGTTGCCATTGGGGTAGCGGAGGCGGACGAACGCCAGGATCGGCAGGCCCAGCCGGTCGGGGTCCACGACGGCGGCGTACCCCTGGATGACACCCGCCTCCTCCAGCCGCCGCACCCGCTCGGTGACCGCGCTCGCGGACATCGAGACGGCACGGGCCAGCTCGGCGAAACTGGCCCGGCCCTCCCGCTGGAGGACATCAAGGATGCGCCAGTCGGTGGCGTCCGGGGAATACGCGGTCATGCCCGAGAAGTAGCAGGGGAATCCCCGGCCGGGCAAGAGCGGTGCCGTGGAATCCCCCTTCAGGTCGGTGATCACCGCCCGTAGATTTCTGGCCATGACGACAACCGACTCGCTCATCTCGAACCCCGTCCTGCGCGTCGCCCCCGCCACCCCGGCCGAGGCCGCCGCCTACTTCCGGGCCGGCCTGGTCTTCCACGCCGACGTCTCCGACGTCGCCGCCGCGCTCGCCGCCGACGGCGACCCCGGCTTCGTGGTCCTCGACTCCCGGTCCACCGCCGCCTGGGACCAGGGGCACATCCCGGGCGCGGTCCATCTGCCCACCGCTCTCATCCCCGAGCAGGCCGAACAGCTCCTCGACCGGTCCGTGCCCGTGGTGACGTACTGCTGGGGCCCCGGCTGCAACGGCGCCACCCGCGCCGCACTCGCCCTGGCCGAACTCGGCTACCAGGTCAAGGAGATGCTCGGCGGTTTCGAGTACTGGGTGCGCGAGGGCTTCCCGTTCGAGACCTGGGAGGGCCGCGAGCGGCGCGCCGCCGACGCGTTGACCGCGCCGGCCGACTCGGAGAACTGCGGCTGCTGAGCCCCGGGGGATTCCAGTCACGTTCCTGTGCAGGTGCAACCATGAGGTGCCTGTGCGTGTAGGTTCTGGCCCATGGTGCGATACGCGGAGCCGGGCACGGTGGAGTGGGTGGAGTCGGGCGGCGGTCCGCTCATAGCGGTGCCGGAGACGGTGCTGCCGTTCTGGGCGGGCGCCGACGGCGACGAGACGGCCTCCGACTACGACCGGGCCTGTGAAGTCGACGGCTGCGTGGGCCTGTTGCCGGTCGGCGACGCCGCGGCCCTGGTTCTCGGGGACGAGCCCGCCTCGACCTCCTACCTGCCCGACCACGACACCTTCGTACGGTGGTGCGCCGCCGACTCCGAGGGCGAACTCCTCGCCGAAGTCCCCACCGCCCTCGCCGCGGCCGTCTGGGAGCACGAGGTGAGCTGGACGGTGCCCGGCCCGGTAGTCCTCTTCGACGCGGCCTGGCCCGGCAATGCATCGGTGTCCACCGACCACTTGAAGGTCTCGCTCACCCCCGGCCGGTACGCGGTGCGCGCCGCCAACGTGCGGCCCGGGCCGGAGACCTGGCTGGGTCTCGTCCAGCTGCGCAGGCTCCCGGACTGAGGACCCATCACACGCACTACCGAGTCAGGCGTACCCCGGGCCACCGGCCCGGAGTACGCCTCGCGGGATCCGTCAGAGCCGTGCCAGCTCGTCCACCAGGTCGTCCAGTCCCAGCGACCCCTGCGACAGCGCCGCCATGTGCCAGGCCTTGAGGTCGAAGGCGTCGCCGTGCCGCTCGCGGGCCTTCTCCCGGCCCAGCAGCCAGGCCCGCTCGCCCAGCTTGTAGCCGATCGCCTGGCCGGGGATCGTGAGGTAGCGGGTCAGCTCGCTCTCCACGAAGTCCGCCGGACGGCTGCTGTGCGCGCCGAAGAACTCCTGCGCCAGGTCGGGCGTCCAGCGCTCACCCGGGTGGAAGGGCGAGTCCGCCGGGATCTCCAGTTCCAGATGCATGCCGATGTCGACGATGACCCGGGCGGCCCGCATCATCTGCGCGTCGAGATAACCGATCCGCTGCTCCGCGTCCGTGAGGAAGCCGAGCTCGTCCATCAGCCGCTCCGCGTACAGCGCCCAGCCCTCGGCGTTGGCGCTCACCCCGCCCACCGAGGCCTGGTAGCGGGAGAGGTTCCCGGCCACATGCGTCCACTGCGCGAGCTGGAGGTGATGGCCGGGTACGCCCTCGTGGTACCAGGTCGAGACGAGGTCGTAGACCGGGAAACGGGTCTGGCCCATCGTCGGCAGCCAGGTACGGCCGGGACGTGAGAAGTCCTCCGAGGGGGCCGTGTAGTACGGGGCGGCGGCGCCACCGGGCGGGGCGATGCAGGACTCCACCTTCCGTACCCGCTCGGCGAGTTCGAAGTGGGTGCCGTCCAGCGCGTCGATCGCCTGGTCCATCAGGCCCTGGAGCCAGTCGCGGACCTCGTCGACGCCCTCGATGTGCTTGCCGTGCTCGTCGAGGTGGGCGAGGGCCACCCACGGCGTCTCGGCGCCGGGCAGGATCTTCTCGGCCTCCTGCTTCATCTCGCCGAGCAGGCGGTGGTACTCGGACCAGCCGTACGCGTACGCCTCGTCCAGGTCGAGGTCCGTGCCGTTGAAGTAGCGGGCCCAGCGGGCGTACCGCTCCCGGCCCACGGTGTTCGGGGCGCCCTCGATCGCCGGCGTGTACACGTCCCGCATCCAGTCGCGCAGCTCCACCACGGAGGCGGTCGCGGTGCGGGCGGCCTCGTCCAGCTCGGCGCGCAGCGCCTCGGGGCCCGCCGAGACGAAGTCCTCGAACCAGCCACGGCCCTTGCCGTCGGTGTCCGACCACTCGGTGAGCTGCTCGACGAAGGTGGCGGTCGGGCGCGGCGCCGCGTACAGCTTGCGCTCAAGACCGAGTTCGAGGGACTGGCGATAACCCGCGTACGCGGTGGGCACGGCACGCAGCCGCTCGGCGATCGCCGCCCAGTCCTCGTCGGTGCCGTTCGGGGTGACGGTGAAGATCTCGCGGATCGAGTGCGCGGGGGTGGCCATGTTGCCGACCGCGCGCAGGCCCTCGTCGGCCTCGTGCACGGCGAGTTCGGCCGTCAGGCGTTCGCGCAGCAGCCGGCCGCACCGGCGCTCGATGTCGCTGTCCGCGCCGGGCCGGCGCTCGGCCTCGTCGAGCTTCGCGAGCGTGGCCCGCTGCAGCTGCGCGAGCGCCTCCTGGCCCGCCGGCGAGGTGTCGGGAAGCCTGCTGGAACTCTCCTTCACACCCAGGTAGGTACCGGTGATCGGATCGAGGGCGATGAGCTCGTCGACGTAGGCGTCGGCGACCTGGCGGGGCAGCGGGCTCTGAGTCTCAGACATGCGGTCCATCCTCGTACGGGGACCTCGTGGGAGTCACCCCGATTCCGCTGTCGGCGTGGCAGGCGGCAGGAGGGGGCCGCACTCCCACTGCTGGAAGATCAGCCGGGTCTCCACCCGGGCCACCTCGCGCCGGGACGTGAACCCGTCGAGCACCAGCCGCTGCAGATCCGCCATGTCCGCCACGGCCACGTGCACGAGGTAGTCGTCGGGCCCGGTCAGGTGGAAGACGGTCCGCGACTCCGGCAGCGCCCGGATCCGCTCCACGAACGGTCCCACCAGCTCCCGCCGATGCGGCCTGACCTGCACCGACAGCAGTGCCTCCAGGCCCCGGCCCAGCTTGGCCGGATCCAGCCGCAGCTGATGCCCGAGGATGACGCCCGAGCGGCGCAGCCGGGTCACCCGGTCCAGGCAGGTCGACGGGGCGACACCCACCTGGGCGGCGAGATCGCGGTAGGTGGTCCGGGCGTCGTTCTGCAACAGCCGCAGCAGATGCAGGTCCACCGGGTCCAGTACGACAGATTCGGCCATCGGCCGAACGTAGCACGGCGTATGCCCCAGAACCGCCGTTCGGTGTTCACCCTGGCGGTCATGGACTCAGTGCGCACCGCCACCGCCTCCCGTACGCCGCTCAGAGCTCTGGCCACCGAGGCCGTCCACGCCGGCCGCGACGACCTCGCCCGCCAGGGACTGCACGCCCCGCCCATCGACCTGTCGACGACCTACCCGTCCTACGACAGCCGTGGGGAGGCCGCCCGCATCGACGCCTTCGCCGCGACCGGCGCCGAGCCGCAGGGCGCGCCGGTGTACGGGCGCCTCGGCAACCCGACCGTCGCCCGCTTCGAGACGGCCCTGGCCCGCCTGGAGAACACCGAGGCCGCGGTCGCCTTCGCCAGCGGCATGGCCGCGCTCACGGCCGTCCTCCTCGTACGGGCCTCCCTGGGCCTGCGCCACGTCGTCGCCGTACGCCCCCTGTACGGCTGCAGCGACCACCTCCTGACCGCCGGACTCCTCGGCACGGAGGTCACCTGGACCGACCCGGCGGGAGTCGCCGACGCCCTGCGCCCGGACACCGGCCTGGTCCTGGTCGAGTCCCCGGCCAACCCCACCCTCGCCGAGATCGACCTGCGGGCCCTGGCCCACTCCTGCGGCTCCGTGCCCCTCCTCGCGGACAACACCTTCGCCACCCCGGTGCTCCAACGCCCCGCGGAACAGGGCGCCCGCCTGGTGCTGCACAGCGCCACCAAGTACCTCGGCGGCCACGGGGACGTGATGGCGGGGGTGGTGGCCTGCGACGAGGAGTTCGCCGGGCAGCTGCGGCAGATCCGCTTCGCCACGGGCGGCGTCCTGCATCCCCTCGCCGGCTATCTCCTGCTGCGCGGCCTGTCGACCCTCCCGGTCCGCGTCCGCGCCGCCTCCACGACCGCCGCGGAACTCGCAGGGCGTCTGGCCGCCGATCCCCGGGTCGCCCGGGTCCACTACCCGCGCATCGGCGGCGCGATGGTCGCCTTCGAGGTCGAAGGCGACCCGCACGAGGTGATCGGCCGGGTCCGCCTGATCACCCCGGCGGTGAGCCTGGGCAGCGTGGACACCCTCATCCAGCACCCGGCGTCGATCAGCCACCGCATCGTGCCCGCGGACGACCGCCGGGGCGCCGGAGTGAGCGACCGGCTGCTGCGCCTGTCGGTGGGCCTGGAGGACGTGGAGGACCTGTGGGCGGATCTGGACACCGCCCTCCAGGAGACCTCGGTCGTTACGACGCCTCGGTCCTCGTGACTCCCACAGCGCGCTCAGGCTCCGGCTGCGGACCGATGCGCGCGGTGATCACCAGGGTTCCCTCCTCGATCTGGTAGTCGAGGGGGAGCCCCAGCCCCCGCATCGCGGCGACCATCCCGGTGTTGGACGCCTGCGTCACGGCGTACACGCTCGCGCACCCGGCCTCGGCGGCCAGGGCGACCAGCCGCTCCAGCAGCTCGCCCCCGATGCCGCGCCGCTGCCACGCGTCCTCCACGAGGAGTGCCACCTCGGTCTCGTCCCCGTCCCACAGCAGATGCCCGAGCCCGACGATCCGCCCCGACGCGGACCGCACGGCCAGGGTCTGCCCGAACCGCGGACTGAGCAGATGGTTCAGATAGCGGTCGGCGTCACCGACCGGCCCGTGGTACCGCAGGCTCAACGTCCGCGCCGAGCACCGCTCGTGCATCGCCACCGCGGCCTGAAGGTCCCCGGTGTCGGCCCGGCGCACGGTGATGTCGTGGCCCTCCGGCAGCGTCAGGACGTCCTGGCTGCGCGGCACCCGCGGACCGAGCCGGGCGTCCAGTTCGACCAGCGCCCGGGCGCGGGCGAACTCCGTCGGCGTGAACGGCAGATACGGCCGCTCCACGGTGATCACGCCGCCTTCGGGCGCCCGCAACCGCATCACGGTGTCCTCCAGGGCTCCTTCCACCGGCACTCCCTCCGGTCCTGGACCGCCTCCCACCGGAACGGCCGGCAGCGACCGGATCGTGCACCGGCCCAGCAACTGCCGCAGTGCGAGCGGCAGTTCCGCCGCGTCCAGCGCGGTGCGGGTGGCGAGGCCCAGCACCCGGGTCGGGGCGTCCACCAGATCGTGGGTGTCGGCCCGCTCGATCCAGGTGTCGGTGCCGCCGGCCCGCGCGACGGCCCGGGTGATCTCGGAGCCCTCCAGCGCGCCGGGGGCACGCAGCAGGAACTCGTCGACGGTGCCCGCGGCCAGCGGGTGGGTCTGCAGGCTGAGGATGTCGATGCGCTGCTCGGCGAGGACCGTGCACAGGGCGGCCAGCGAGCCCGGTGCGTCCTTCACCGTGGTGCGCATCCGCCACAGCGTGCTCTCCTCGGCCTCGGGGTCCGTGCTGCTCCCCGACGGCTGGTCGCGGGGCCCGGCCCGCTCGCCCTCGGGCAGCGGCCGGGCGCCGGTATCGCCCGTCGGGGGCGCGTGGCCGTGGCGCCGTGCCCACCACGTGTGGAATCCCGCCGTGGCGGCCAGCGCCACCGCCGAGATCACCAGCAGCGCAGTGCCGTCGGGGCCGTGCCCGATCAGATTCGCCACGGTGTCGGCCACCGCGACGGCCGTGAACAGGGCAGCGAGTTCGATCACGTCGCGCCGCCAGTGGTGCACGGGGCGACCGTCTTTCGCACGGGTCACATCAGACATGTCTCGAGTCATGCAGCCACTGTGGAGGAACGGTGTTGCGTGATCACGAACGCATTGTGACTGGGCGGTAAAGTGTGGGTCCGTACGCTTTGTACCCTTTTCAACCGTTCATGGGTCGCGCACCGGGGGATGACGCCGGTGCGCGACCCGCCGTCGAGGGTAACGGGAGTTACTGGCCCACCCGGCCCGGCTGGAGCACCTGGGTGAACAGCACCGTGCCGTCCTGCTCACGCAGACGCACCGTCAGCTCGCTGCTGTGGCCGTCGATGTCGACCTCGCCGAAGAACTGGTAGCCGCCCGCGGGGGAGACGTTCGCGGCGGTCGGCGCCTTCACGAACACCCGCTCCGGGCCGAAGGTGCCGTCCAGCGCGCTGGCAGGGAAGGCACCCGCGTTCAGCGGACCCGACACGAACTCCCAGAACGGCTCGAAGTCGGTGAAGGCGGCCCGCGACGGCTGGTAGTGCTGGGCCGAGGTGTGGTGGACGTCGGCCGTCAGCCACACCGTGCCGGTGATCCGCCGGTGCTTGACGTACCGCAGCAGCTCGGCGATCTGCAGCTCACGTCCGAGCGGGGCGCCCGGGTCGCCCTGCGCCACCGCCTCGATGTTCGCCTTGCCCTCCGTGGCGTCGGGCACGACCAGGCCGAGCGGCATGTCGGAGGCGATCACCTTCCACACCGCCCGCGAGCGCGACAGCTCCCGCTTGAGCCACTCCAGCTGCTCCCGGCCGAGGATGCCCTGCGGGTCCACGGTCTGGTCGTCGGGCGAGTTGGCGTTGCGGTACGTCCGCATGTCCAGTACGAACACGTCGAGCAGCGGACCCTGCCGCAGGACGCGGTAGACCCGGCCGTCCCGCGCCCCCGGCCGCAGGGTGGAGATCGGGAAGTACTCGCTGAACGCGCGCCGCGCCCGGCCCGCGAGCACGTCGACGCTCTTCTCGGTGTAGCGGGTGTCGGAGTCCAGGATCTTCTCGCCCGGGTACCAGTTGTTGCGCACCTCGTGGTCGTCCCACTGGATGACCGACGGGACCTGGGCGTTGAAGGCCCTCAGGTTGCGGTCGAGCAGGTTGTAGCGGAAGTTGCCGCGGAACTCGGCCAGGGTCTCGGCGACCTTGGACTTCTCCTCGGTGGTGATGTTCCGCCAGGTGCTGCCGTCGGGCAGGGCGGCGGTCGCCGCGATCGGGCCGTCGGCGTAGATGTTGTCGCCGCTGCACAGGAAGAAGTCCGGGTCCAGCTTGGCCATCGCCTGGTAGATGGTGTAGCCGCCGAAGTCGGGGTTGATGCCCCAGCCCTGCCCGGCGAGGTCGCCGGACCACAGGAAACGCACCCCGTCACGGCGCTTGGGGGACACCGTGCGGAAGGTGCCGGCGACCGGCTCGCCGGTGCGGCGCGGATCGTCCGGGTCGGCCAGCAGGACGCGGTAGTGGATCTGCTCGCCCGAGGGCAGTCCGCGCAGCCGGGTCGTCCCCGTGAAGTCGGTGTCCGCGCCGAGCAGCGGACCGTGCCATCTACGCGGGTTGCGGAACGACTCGGTCGCGGACGTCTCCACGATCATCCGGGCCGGACGGTCGGAACGCACCCACACCAGACCGGAGTCGCAGGTCACGTCTCCCGTCTGCACCCCCCAGCCCGCCCCGGGGCGTCCGGAGAGGGCGAAGGCCGGCGCGCCCGCGGAGACCGCGGGAAGAGTGAGGGCCGCCGACGCGGCCAGGGAGCCGCGCAGAACGCTGCGGCGGCCGGGGAACGGACGGTGGGACATGAATGCGCCTCCAAGGAAGGGATCCGGCCGGTGTGTGATGCCACACCTACTGGGGCGCCGCAGCGCACACGGAAACCGCGGGTGAACAACCGGCCGCGGGAACAAGGGAACCCGTGCGCCGGACAGCGCGGCTCAGTCGCGGGCGGCCTCGGCCATCAGCCGTACGCCCTCCCGGATCCGCGTCGGGGACAGGTGCGCGTATCCCAGGACCAGCCGCACATCCGGCTTCTCGTCGGGCTCGGCACGCGCGTGTGCGTAGTCCGTCAGCGGACGGACGGTCACACCGGCCGCGGCGAGGCGCGGGAGGACCTCCTCCCGGGGGCCGTACCGGCGCGGCAGTGCGGCGATGACATGCAGCCCGGCGGCGATCCCGGACACCTCCGTGCCGGGCAGGCGCTCATCCAGTGCGGAGACCAGCGTGTCGCGCCGCTCCCGGTAGGCGCGCTGGCAGCGGCGCAGTTGGCGGTCGTAGTCGCCGCGCTCCACGAACCGGGCGAACAGCGCCTGGTCGATCGTGGGATGGCCGAGGTCCATGGTCCGCTTGCGCTCGACCACCTCGTCGGCCAGCGTCTGCGGCACGAGCAGCCAGCCGAGCCGCAGCCCGGGGGCGAGGGACTTGCTGACCGATCCCGCGTAGGCCACCCGGTCCGGGTCGAGCCCCTGGAGCGCCCCCACGGGAGCCCGGTCGTAGCGGAAGTCGCCGTCGTAGTCGTCCTCCAGGACGAAGCCGTCGACGGAACGCGCCCAGTCGAGCAGTTCGGCGCGCCGCCGCGCGGAGTAGGCGATACCGGTGGGGAACTGGTGGGAGGGCGTCGCGACCACGGCCCGCACGCCCGCCTCGCGCAGGGACCCGACGCGGATGCCGTCCTCGTCCAGCGGCACGGGAACGGTGGTGACACCCGCCGCCGCGTACAGGGCGTCGTGCTGCGGGCTCCCCGGATTCTCCACGCCGACCGTCGGCAACCCGCGCGCGTGGAGCGCGAATCCGAGCAGCGTGGTCGCCTGTGCCACCCCGGAGACGACCACGATCCGCTCCGGATCGGCGACCACGCCCCTGCGGCGCGTCAGCAGTTCGGCCAGGGCGGCACGCAGCCGGGGCAGCCCGCGCGGGTCGGGATAGCCGAGGTCCTGGTGCGGCAGCTCCGCCAGCACGCCCCGGTGCGCGGCGGCCCAGGCGGCGCGGGGGAACAACGACAGGTCGGGCGTGCCCGCGACGAAGTCCGCGCGGGCGCCCGGCGTGCGCGGGGCCAGGTCACGCGCGCGGGGCCGGGCGGCCCGCACGGCTCCGCCGACCCAGGTGCCGGCGCCCCGGCCGCTGCGCAGATAGCCCTCCGCCGTCAGCTGTTCGTACGCCTCCGTGACCAGCCCGCGCGACACACCGAGGTCGGCGGCCAGGTCCCGGCTCGACGGCAGCCGCGTCCCCGATACGAGCCGTCCGGACCTGACCGCCTCCCGCAGGGCCGCCTGAAGGGAGCGGCCACGCGTGCGTGCCGGCGCGGAGACGGCGGGCAGCAGCAGCTCCCAGGCGGCCGACCCGACGGGGTCGTCGGGCGGCCGTCGCTTCGGATTGGTCCCCGATGACGTCATGGCACTGGACCTTAAACCGGGCCGCGGCCCTTCCTAGCGTCGTCTCCATGAACGCCACCACCACGCGCGGCTCCCTCCTCGCCACGTTCGCCTGCGTCCTCGTCGGAGCGTCCTTCACCGCCAACAGCCTCCTCGGCGACTACCCGTACGCGGGCGGCCAGTTCCTGCGCTACGGCCTCGCCGCGCTGTTGCTGGTCCCCCTCGCGGCGAAGGGCGCCGGGGCCCGGTTGCGCGCGCTGGAGCCCCGGCGGTGGATCCGTCTCGCGCTGCTGGCCGCCGTGGGCATGGTCGGCTTCAACCTCGCCGTCATCGCCGCCGAACGCACCGCGGAACCGGCCGTGCCCGGCGTCTTCGTGGGCTGCGCCCCCGTACTGGTGGCCGTCCTCGTCCCGCTGCTGGAGGGGCGCCGGCCCCGACGCCGGGTCCTGCGGGGCGCGTCGCTGGTGGCCCTCGGTGCCTTCGCCGTCCAGGGCTGGGGCCGTACGGACGGCGCGGGTCTCGTCTTCTCCGTGTGCGCGCTGGCCGGTGAGGTCGGTTTCGCGGTGCTCGCCGTACCGGTGCTGCGGCCCCTGGGCCCACGGCTGCTGTCCGCCACCGTCTGCGCGGTCGCCTCCGTCGAGGCCGCGGTGGCCGGACTCCTGCTGGACGGCACCGCGTGGCTGCGCCGCCCCGACACCGCCGAGGCCGCCGCACTGCTGTGGCAGGCGGCGGTCGTCACCGTCGTCGGCTTCGTGTGCTGGTACATGGGCATGCAGCGGATCGGCGCGGAGCGCGCCACGCTCTTCTCCGGCCTCATCCCGGTCGCGGCCGCCTGCACCGCGCCCCTGGTCGGCACCGGCTCCTACGGCGCCGCCCAGGCCGCGGGCAGCGCCCTGGTCGGCGCCGGAGTCGCCCTCGGATCGGGGGCGTTGAGCCGGGAACGGAAGGGGTCAGCGGCTGCCGTCGAGGATGACCCGCGCGACCAGAGCCGGGTCGTCGTTCATCGGGCAGTGGCCGCAGCCGGGCAGCCGTACGAGCCGGGCCCGGGGAATGATCTGCTTGGCCCGCACGCCCTGCCGGCGCACGAGGATCATGTCCCTGGTGCCCCAGGCGACCGTGACCGGCAGCCCGGGGACGTCGTCGGTGAACTGGACGGCGGTGCCCGCCCGGAGCGTCTCGTCGAACCCCGTGGCCTGCACGAGGGCGAGCGTCTCGGCGACCACGGCCTCGGGTGAACGCCGGCCCGGGCGGGCGTAGATGGTGCTGGTGAGCATCGTGCGGCCGGCCGCGCTGCGGGCCAGCTGCTCGATCAGCGGCAGCGGCAGCCGCCGGGCGATGTGCCGCATCGCGAGCAGCACGCCGAACGCGTAGCGCCGCTCGGCCCCCGACCAGAACCCGGCGGGAGACAGCGCGGTGACGGACCGTACGAGCTGTTCGCGGCCGAGCTCCAGGGCCAGCAGCCCGCCGAGGGAGTTGCCCGCCACGTGCGGGCGGTCCAGCTCCAGCGCCTCGCAGAACGCCCCGAACACGGACGTCGTGGTGGCCAGGTCGTACGACAGCCCCTCGGGCAGCCCAGGCGACGCGCCGAACCCCGGCAGGTCGACGGCGATCACGTCGCGCTCGGTCGCCAGGATGTCCACCACCGGGTCCCAGGCCTGACGGTGGTGGCCTATGCCGTGCAGCAGGAGCAACGGCTCCCCGCGCCCCACGCGCGCGTAGGAGACGGTCACGGGCTGCGGCCCCGTGGCGGAGGGGACCTTGACGGAGACGGTGGCGGACATGAGGGCTCCTTGACGGCGACTTACGGGCTGAAGGGGTGCGGAGGACGCGCTGTAGACACCTTGTCAGCAATTGCTACTGGCGGGTAGACCCCTCCGGTCCCCAGGGCGCGCCGCACGCCCATATCGCCTGGACACGAACCGGCGTCTGCGTTGGGATGAAGACGTGGCCACTGACACCGAGACCGACGTCTTCGAAGAACACCGTCCCGTCCTCCTGGGCGTCGCCTACCGCATGCTCGGGCGCGTCGCCGACGCCGAGGACGTGGTGCAGGAAGCCTGGCTGCGCTGGTCGGCGGCCGACCGGAGCGAGGTGCGCGAACCGCGCGCCTACCTGGTCCGGGTCACCACGCGCCTGGCCATCGACCGGCTGCGCCAGGTCAAGGCGCGCGGCGAGACGTACGTCGGCCCCTGGCTGCCCGAGCCGTACGTGACCGACTTCGGGGACACCGTGCCCGACACCGCCGAGCAGGCGGTCCTCGCCGACTCGGTCTCCCTCGCGGTCCTGGTCGTCATGGAGTCGCTGTCGCCCCTGGAGCGGGCGGTGTTCGTCCTCAGGGAGGCCTTCGGCTACCCCTACGCCGACATCGCCGCGATGCTCGACCGCGGCGAACCCGCCGTACGGCAGCTCGCGGGACGGGCCCGCAGGCATGTGGAGGAACGACGGCCGCGCTACGACGTCGACCCGGTCCGGCGCCGCGATCTGACGGAGCGTTTCCTCGCCGCCGCGGGCGGAGGAGACCTGAAGGAACTGCTGTCGCTGCTCGCCCCGGACGTCCGGCTCGTCGGGGACAGCGGCGGCAAGAGCAAGGCGCCGCTGCGGGTCCTGGAGTCCGCCGACCACGTGGGCCGCTTCCTCGTCGGTGTCGCCGAGAAGGGCGTCCCCGACATCACCTGGCGGTTCCTGGAGCTCAACGGCGGGCCCGCGGTGCTCATCCTGTCGGGCGGCAAGCCCGACTCCGTCTTCCAGCTGGACGTCCTGGACGGCCGCATCCAGTCCGTCTACGTCATCCGCAACCCCGACAAGCTGCGCTCCCTGGCTGCCGTCTGAACACCTCGTCAACGCTGTGTGGCATCAGGTCCGCACGCCCCGCAGGGGATCGACGATTGGTCTTGACCAAGGGTGGGGGTCGCCCTATGGTCGCTGATAAGTGCAACAACCTTTAATAAACAAGGGCGCGAAAACGCCGCCGGACCACGGCGATTGCGGAGGACAGGGTGGGGACCACGCAGCTCGAATCGGTACCGGAACCGAAGTACTGGCATCTCAAGACCGTGCTCAGTGAGGCACTGGACTCCGAATTCTCCGTGGGCGAGATCCTGCCCAACGAGCGCGACCTCGCCGCCCGTTTCGGCGTCGCCCGCGCCACGCTCCGCCAGGCTCTGGAGCAACTGGAGCTGGAAGGCAGGCTGCAGCGCCGCCGCGGTGTCGGGACGACCGTCGCCCCGCCGCGGGTGGGCGTGGCCGTCGGCAGCGAGCAGCACGCCTGGCCCGGTGCGGCCGGTGACGACTGGCAGACCGTCGACTGCGCCGCCGCGGTGCCGCCCGCGTCCGTCGCGGACGCGCTCGGGACCGACCGCGAGCAGCCGGTGCACACCGTGCGCCGCTCCCGGATGACCCACGGCCAGCCCGTCGCCGCCGAACTGCTGTACATCCCCGAGGCGTCGGTGCCGGAGCTCTCCGCCATAGACGCGCCGTCCGGGGCCGCACGCGCGCGTGCCGTGCTGCGCGAACTGCAGCACCTGGAGCTGGAGAGCCGGGAGAACGCCGTCGAACTCGGCTCGGCCCGCGCGGACGACGCGAAGGAACTGGACCGCCTGCCCGGCGCCCCGGTGCTCGTCGTCACCACCCGCTACCTGGCCGGGGGCCGCACCGCCGCGGTCTCGGTCGCCACCTACCGCGCGGACACCTGCCGGCTGACCTTCGGGGACTCCGGCGCCGTGGAGATCCACGAGGGGCCCGAACGCCGGGCCTCCTGAGCGGTACGGCGGCGCCCCGGACCTCTCCCGAGATCCGGGGCGCCGCCGCGTCACCGCCGGGCCGTCACCGTGCCCTCCACGGCGAACAGCTGCTCCTCCACGTGGTCGAGGGCAAGTCGCAGCGCACCCGTCGCCACGGCCGCCTCGCCCAGGAGCGACAGGGCGACCTTCGGCGGGCGCAGACAGTAGCGGGCCAACTCGCGCCGCAGCGGCTCCAGTACACCGTCCAGGCCGGCCGCCCAGCCGCCCACCACGACGAGTTCCGGGTCGACGGCCAGGACCAGGGCCGCCACGTCGTGCACGAGCCGCTGGAGGAAGCGGTCCACGGCAGCCCGGGCCCGCTGGTCGCCCTCCCGGGCCTGCGCGAAGACCTCGGCGACGGCCTGCTCGTCGAGCGGGTGCAAGGGCTCGTCCGTGGTGGACAGCAGCGTCTCCGGAGTGACCTCGCGGCCCAGCAGATGCAGCGCGCCGATCTCCCCGGCCGCCCCGCCGTACCCCCGGTGCAGCCTGCCGCCGATCAGCGAACCCGCCCCCGGGCTCAGCCCGGCCAGCACGAACACCATGTCGTCGGACTCGGTCGCGGAGCCCTTCCAGTGCTCGGCGACCGCGGCCGCGTTGGCGTCGTTCTCGACCAGCACCGGGCACTTGAAGGAACGGCTGAGCCGCTCACCCAGCCGCAGCCCCGTCCACTCGGGCAGCGCCGCGCACAGCCGTATCGTGCCGTCCGCCTCCACGATGCCCGGCGAGGCGGCCCCCACCGCCCACAGGGAGTCGCGCGCCACCCCGGCCCGGCGCAGCAGTTCGGCGACCGCGGTGCGCAGCCGCTCAAGGCGCTCGTCTGCGGAGGCCGTCTCGTCGACGTCCTTGGCCACGGCGCCTAGCACCCGCCCGTCGAGGTCGGACAGCAGCGCGGCGACCCGGTGCGGCCCGATGTCGAGGCCCAGCAGATGCCCGGCCTCGGCCCGGAACCGGAAGCGCCGCGCGGGCCGCCCCTGGCGCCGGGCGACGCTCTCGTCCGCCGCCTTCTCGACGACCAGGCCGCCCTCGATGAGCCCTTCGACGACCCCCTCGACCGTCGGCCGGGACAGGCCCGTCACCCGGGTGATCTCGGTCAGCGTCGCGCAGTCCGTGGCACGCAGCGCGTGCAGCACCACCGCGGAATTGATCCTTCGCAGGAGCGAGGGGTCCCCGCCGGTCAGTCGCCCCAACGTCCGTCCTCCCAGCTCGTGCGCGTGTTGGGCGGATCGTACTCGGCGCAACGCCCCGTCGGCAGTGCCGGGCCGGGAGATACGTCCCACGCCCCGGCCGGGCGCCCGGCTCAGCCCGGCGCCACGAACCCCGACTCGTACGCCACGATCACCGCCTGGGTGCGATCGCGCGCCCCCAGCTTCGCCAGCACCCCGCTGACGTGCGACTTCACGGTCTCGGTACCGACGACCAGGCGCGCGGCGATCTCCGCGTTGGACAGACCGCGTGTCATCAGCCGCAACACCTCGGCCTCCCGCTCGGTGAGCTGGGCCCGCTCCATCGCCGCCCGGGCGGCCCGGTTGCCGCCCTCGTCGCCGTACTGGGCGGCCAGCTGCCGTACCGAGGCGGGGAACAGCAGCGACTCGCCCTCGGCGACCAGCCGCACCGCGTGCACGATCTCGGCCGGCCGGGCCCGCTTCAACAGGAACCCGTCGGCCCCGGCCCGCAGCGCCTCGTACACGTACTCGTCGTTCTCGAACGTCGTCACCACGACGATCTTCGGCGGCCGCTCGACCGTCCGCAGCACCGCGCGCGTGGCCTCGATGCCGTCCATCAGAGGCATCCGTACGTCCATGGCGACCACGTCGGGCCGCAGCTGCCGCACCAGGGGGATCACCGACGCTCCGTCGGCCGCCTCGCCGACGACCTCGATGTCGGGCTGCGCCTCCAGCACGGCCCGCAGACCGGCGCGCACGAGGGGTTCGTCGTCGACGAGGAGAACGGTGACCGGCATCCCGTCAGCGTAGATCAGCGCAGCGGTAGCTCGGCATGCACCTGCCAGTCGCCCACGTCGGGTCCGGTGTGCGCGTGGCCGCCGAGCAGGGCCGCGCGTTCGCGTATGCCGCGCAGCCCGCTGCCCCGCCCGGGGCCGGGTATGTCGGCCGTCAGCGGATTGCGGACCTCCAGGGCCAGGGCCTCGCCCGTGACCTCGATCCGGACCCGGACCGGGACGGCCCCCGCGTGCCGCAGCACATTGGTCAGCGCCTCCTGGAGGATCCGGTACCCCTCCCGGGAGACCGGCCCGGGCACGGTGTCCACCGGCCCGGTCACCTCGGCGTCCACCTTCGCGCCGGACGCGCGCGCGGACTCCAGCAGCCGGTCGGCGTCCGTCAGCGTCGGGCGGCTGCTCACCGGCCGCTCCGACTCGCGCGGGATGCCGAGGACACGCTCCAGGTCCTCCAGCGCGGCCCGGCCGGTCTCCTCGATGGCGTCCAGCGCACGGTCTGTGAACGCCGGATCGCCGGCCGCGCGGGCGGCGCCCGCCTGGACGACGGCGACCGTCAGGGCGTGCCCGATCGAGTCGTGCAGCTCACGCGCGATACGGGTGCGCTCCAGGAGCCGCTCGGTGCGCTCCTCCAGGGCGGCCAGGCGCTCGGCGGGGGAGGGGCCGAGCAGCCGCAGCGCGAGCGCGGTGATCAGCCGGCCCGAGCCGACCACGGTCGCCGCCAGCGCGGCCACCGACACGGGTGCGAGCAGGACGTGCCACCACCGGTGGCCGTCGAGGAGGACAAGCACCCCCTCGTCGACGTCCTGACCGAGGGCCGACGCCACCAGGTCCACCGACGTGAGGAGCAGTTGCACGCTGAGCATCGCCGTCGCGTAGCCGAGCAGCAGCCGCGCCTGAAGCCACACCACGAGCCGTCCCCGGTCGCGCCAGGACACCGACGGCGCGACGACGATGTCGTCGCTCTCGCTGTTGTGCCGGTGACCGGTCAGCAGCAGCCGCGCCTGGAGCCCCTCCACGGTGCGCATCGCGGGCACCAGTGCAGCGGGCGCGAGCGTCACGGCCGCGACCGGCCAGGTCCACCACGCCTCCTCGACGAACATCCACATGGCCGGCCACACGACGGCGATGAACAGATGCAGCCATCGTGTGTACGTCACCGCCCGGCCGAACGGGCGCAGCAAGCGGACCATTGCGTCATCGTGCCAGCCGCCACCGACAACGAGCCTCCCCCGCACGGGGGAGACGATCTCCACGCGCGGGGGAGGCCCCGACCTCACGGCACCGGCCAGGCTGCTGCCATGACCAGCATCGAAGTCCAGTCCCTCACCAAGGAGTTCGGCACCCGACGAGCCGTGGACGGCGTCACCTTCCGTGTCCTCCCGGGCCGTGTCACCGGCTTCCTCGGCCCGAACGGCGCCGGAAAGTCCACCACCATGCGGCTCGTCCTCGGCCTCGACCGCCCGACCTCCGGGACGGCCACGATCGGCGGCCGCCCCTACGTCACACTCGACGAACCCCTGCGCCACGTGGGCGCCCTGCTCGACGCCCAGGCCGCGCACGGCTCCCGCACCGGCCGCGCCCACCTGCGCACCCTGGCGGCGAGCAACCGCATCCCCGACCAGCGGGTCGACGCGGTCCTGGCGGAGACGGGGCTGGCCTCGGTCGCCCGGCGCCGCGTCAAGACGTACTCCCTGGGCATGCGGCAGCGGCTCGGCATCGCGGCCGCCCTGCTCGGCGACCCCCGCGTGGTCATGCTCGACGAGCCCTCCAACGGGCTCGATCCCGAAGGCATCATCTGGATCCGCGCGTTGCTGCGCCGACTGGCCGCGGAGGGCCGCACGGTGCTGGTCTCCAGCCACCTCATGAACGAGACCGCGTCCTTCGCCGACCACCTCGTCGTCCTGGGCCGGGGGCGCCTGCTCGCCGACACGCCCATGCGGGAGTTCATCCACGCACGCGTGCGGCCCGGCGTCCGCATCCGCACCACCGACCCCACCGCACTCAAGAGCGCCCTCGCCCGGCACGGCCACGACGCCGTGGAGCACGAGGACGGGCACTGGACCGTGCAGCACGCACGCGTGGACGAGATCGGCGCCATCGTCTCCGCCGCGGGCGTCCCCCTCCTCGAACTGGCCGCCGAGGAAGCCACCCTGGAGCAGGCCTATCTCGACCTGACCTCCGCCGAAACCGAGTTCACCGCCCACCCCCAGGAGGCCTGACATGCCCTTCGCCCCCGTCCTGCGCTCCGAGTGGCTGAAGATCCGTACGCTGCGCTCGCTCCTCGGCGCACTGCTCGCCCTGTTCGCGGCGACCACCGCGTTCTCCGCGATCGCCGGGGTCTCCGAGACCTCCGACCCCGAGTTCGACCCGCTGTTCATGGCGCTGTCCGGCGTCGCGCCCGGCCAGATCGCGGCCCTCTCCTTCGGCGCCATGGCGGTGCAGTCGGAGTTCCACGGGGGTGGGCTCCGGCTGTCACTGGCCGCGGTGCCGCGGCGCGGGCGCTGGTTCGCGGCAAAGGCGACGGCCATCGCCGTCCCCACGCTCGTGGTCGGCCTGGTCACCGCCTTCGCCGCTCTCGTCGTGGCACGGGCCGGTCTCGGCGAGGCGGCGAGCGGTCTCAGCACCGGTGAACAAGCACGCGGTGTCGTCGGCTGCGGGATCTACCTCACCCTGATGGCGCTGCTGGCGGCCGGTCTCGCGGGGGTGCTGCGCAGCGGGGTGGCGGCGCTCTCGCTCCTGATCCCGTTCGTCCTGATCGTCTCGTTCGTGATCGGCGACGTGGCCGGCGGGGCCACCGACTTCATGCCCGACCGGGCGGGCCAGATCGTCCTGTACGAGACGCACGACGGACCTCTGGGACCGTGGACGGGACTCGCCGTGACCGCGGCCTGGGCGGCCGCCGCCCTGGCCGCCGGGGCCTGGAGCGTGCGACACCGGGACGCCTGACCCCGCATATCGCCTGACGCCCCGCCAAATGTCAGTGGCGGCCGGTTTACTGGATCACATGGACAGTGCGAAGTACCTCGCCGCCATCGACTCGCTGTGCGCCCGCGACCTGACCGCGGCGGACGGCGGGCCGGGCGCCTACCGGTCGGGGCCCGGTTACCGCATCGAGTCGTTAGAGGTGAGCCACGGGACGCGGGACGGCGACGCGGCGCCACGCATGGCGATCGTGGGGGACTTCTACGCCCTCAAGAGCCGCATAGGCCAGGAGTTGGACGACCGCTGGGGCCGGCAGCAGCGGCCCTGGGGCATGGACACGCTCAAGGTGCGCCTCGACCGGGGCGAGGAGATACCCGAGCCCTGGTTCACGACGAGCATCGTGACGGACGACCTCGACCTCTGGCAGCCGCCTGGCTCGGACCGCTGGATCGCCCTCGGCGTGGGCTACCGGGACGAGGCCGACGAGGTCCATGTCCTCGCCGTGGCCTCGGACATCGACCCGGTGTGACCCGTCAGCCCCGCTCCGCCGCCACCCGCAGCCGGGCGAACTCCTCCGCCATCGTCGCCGCGGTCCAGTGCGCGTTGAGGCCGCTCGGATTGGGCAGCACCCACACGCGCGAGGCGCCGACCGTCCGCTCCTGCGGCCCGACCCTCGCCTTCTTGTCGTCGAAGGCCGCACGGTAGGCGGTGACCCCGACCACGGCCAGCCAACGCGGCTTGAGCCGCGCCACCTTCTCCGCCAGCAGCCGCCCGCCCTCGTGGTACTCCTCGGCGCTCAGCTCGTCCGCCCGCGCGGTCGCCCGGGCCACGACATTGGTGATCCCGAGTCCGTACGACAGCAACTCCCGCTGCTCGGACGGCTTCAGGAGCCTCGGTGTGAACCCGGACAGGTGCAGCACCGGCCAGAACCGGTTTCCGGGACGGGCGAAGTGATGGCTGGTGGCCGCCGTCATCAGCCCGGGATTGATGCCGCAGAACAGAACGCGGAGGCCGTCCGCGACGACATCCGGCACGAGCCGGTCGCGGGCGGCCTCCAGGTCCGCGGGGGTGAACCGGGTCAGAGGATCGCCCCCGGCGCGTAGCCCGCGGCGGCCGGGTGCTGCTTGACGATCTCCTCGATCCGGCCGACGACGGCGCCGACCTGGTCGGCGGCGGCGCCCGTGAAGGACAGCTTGTCGGCCATCAGCGCGTCCAGCTGGGCGCGGTCGAGCGGGATGCGCTCGTCGGCGGCCAGCTTGTCGAGGAGTTCGTTGCGCTCGGCGCCCTGCTCGCGCATCGCGAGGGCGGAGGCGACGGCGTTCTCCTTGATCGCCTCGTGCGCGACCTCACGGCCGACGCCCGCGCGGACCGCGCCCATCAGCACCTTGGTGGTGGCCAGGAAGGGCAGGTACCGGTCCAGCTCGCGCGCGACGACGGCCGGGAAGGCGCCGAACTCGTCGAGCACGGTGAGGAAGGTCTCCAGGAGGCCGTCGAGCGCGAAGAACGCGTCCGGCAGCGCGACCCGGCGCACCACCGAGCAGGACACGTCGCCCTCGTTCCACTGGTCGCCCGCCAGCTCGCCGGTCATCGAGGCGTAGCCGCGCAGGATGACCATGAGGCCGTTGACGCGCTCGCAGGACCGCGTGTTCATCTTGTGCGGCATCGCGGAGGAGCCGACCTGACCCGGCTTGAAGCCCTCGGTCACCAGCTCGTGCCCGGCCATCAGGCGGATCGTCTTCGCCAGCGAGGACGGGGCCGCCGCCAGCTGGACCAGCGCGGTCACGACCTCGTAGTCCAGGGAGCGGGGGTAGACCTGGCCGACCGAGGTGAACGCCTGCGAGAAGCCCAGGTGACCGGCGATCCGCTGCTCCAGCTCCGCCAGCTTCGAGGCGTCCCCGCCCAGCAGGTCCAGCATGTCCTGCGCGGTGCCGACCGGGCCCTTGATCCCTCGCAGCGGGTAGCGGGCGAGGAGTTCCTCGACCCGGCCGTACGCCACGAGCAGTTCGTCCGCCGCGGTCGCGAAACGCTTGCCGAGGGTGGTGGCCTGCGCGGCCACGTTGTGCGAGCGGCCGGCCATGACCAGCTCGCCGTACTCGCCGGCCAGCTTGGCGAGGCGGGCCAGGACGGCCACGCTGCGGTCGCGGACCAGTTCCAGGGAGAGCCGGATCTGGAGCTGCTCGACGTTCTCCGTGAGGTCCCGGGAGGTCATGCCCTTGTGGACCTGCTCGTGCCCGGCGAGGTCGTTGAACTCCTCGATCCGCGCCTTCACGTCATGCCGCGTGACCTTCTCGCGCTCGGCGATGGAGGCAAGGTCGACGGTGTCCAGGACCCGCTCGTAGTCGGCGAGGGCCTGCTCCGGCACCTCGATCCCGAGGTCCTTCTGGGCCCGCAGCACGGCGAGCCAGAGCTGACGCTCGAGCCTCACCTTCTGCTCGGGCGACCAGAGCGTGGCGAGCTCGGCGGAGGCGTAGCGTCCGGCGAGGACGTTGGGGATGCGGGGCTTGGCGGGAGCGGAAGTCACGTGTACGGATTCTACTGGCGATTCCTGCAGGCCAGCGTCAGGGTCCCGTTCGTCGGAACCTACGAGAGCTCTTCCGCGAGCTCCGCCAGGATTTCGGCGTGGCACCGTTCGGGCGCGCACCAGCAGGCCAGGGCCTTGCCGCGAAGGCCGGGCAGCAGAGCGAGCAGATCCGGCCGCGCCAGCAGATACGCCCGGTACTTCGCCATGACCTCGGCCCGCGTGCCGTCCCGGCGGCGCGCGGGGGTGTCATAGGCGAAGGGGTTGTACAGCGGGTGCTTCGGCAGGTCCCAGCCACCCATGGTCCAGCGACGCCCGACGTAGACGAGGTCGGCGGGCGCGTGTTCGAGGCGGGGGCCGTACTCGTGGATACGGCCCCTGACGTTGACCACGCGCGTGTGCACGACGTCCTAGTGCTCGTACGGCAGGAGGTCGGGTCGCTTCGGGGGCAGGCCGTCGCCCGAGGAACGGCCCGTCAGACGCCGGCCGATCCAGGGCAGCAGGTACTGCCGGGTGAACCGTACGTCGGCGATGCGGCGGGCCAGCCACGGCGGCGGCACGGTGGCCGGCAGCGGCGTTCGCCACTCCGTGTCCTCGGGGTCGTAGCCGAGGCACTGCCACACGGCCTCGCAGACCCTGCGGTGGCCCTCGGCTGTCAGGTGCAGCCGGTCCACGTCCCACATCCGCTGGTCGGACAGCGAGTCCGCGCCGTACAGGTCGACGACCACCGCACCATGCCGCCCGGCGAGTTCGTCGACGACCCCGAACAGCTCCTCCATGCGCGGCCGGAAGCGGGCCTGGACCGGGCCCTGGCGGCCGGGGCTGTGCATCAGCACCAGCTGCTTGCAGGACGGGGCCAGCCGCTCCACGGCCTCCGTCAGCAGGTCGCGGACGCGGACCATGTCGCACTTGGGCCGCAGGGTGTCGTTGAGGCCGCCCACCAGCGTGATCACGTCCGGCTGCATCGCCGCCGCCACGTCGACCTGCTCGTCGACGATCTGCTGGATCAGCTTGCCGCGCACGGCGAGGTTGGCGTACCGGAAGCCGGGTGTCGCGGCGGCCATCCGGCCGGCGAGGAGGTCGGCCCAACCGCGGTAGGAGCCGTCCGGCAGCAGGTCCGACATGCCCTCGGTGAAGGAGTCGCCGACCGCGACCAGGCTGGAGTAAGTGGGATTCGTCTGCATGGCGGAAGAAATGGTAACCCGCTCACATACTTACCGGTCGGTGGGTCCGGGGGGCCCCACCTGCAGGCCGAACAGCTCCCGCAACACGTCCTCCATCGTCACCAGCCCGGCCAGCCGCCCGTCCTCGCCGAGCACCGCCGCCAGGTGCGTCCGGCTGCGCCGCATCGCCGTCAGCACGTCGTCGAGCGGGGTGCTCTCCCGGATCCGTGCGATCGGCCGCATGTCCCGCACCGAGAACGGCAGATCCCGCGGTGAGGCGTCCAGCGCGTCCTTGACGTGCAGGTAGCCGACGATCCGGCGCCCCTCGTCCACCACCGGGAACCGGGAGAACCCGGACTCGCTCGACAGCGCCTCCAACTGCTCCGGCGTCACCCCCACCCGCGCGTAGACCACGCGTTCCAGGGGCAGCACCACGTCCCGCACGGGTCGTCGCCCCAGCTCCAGAGCGTCGTGCAGCCGCTCCCGCGCGCGCTCGTCGATCAGGCCCGCCTCACCCGAGTCCCGCACGATCCGGGCCAGCTCGGCGTCCGTGAAGGTGGCCGTGACCTCGTCCTTGGTCTCCACGCGCAGCAGCTTCAGCAGGGCGTTCGCGAAGGCGTTGACCGCGAAGATCACCGGGCGCAGCCCGCGCGCCAGCGCGACCAGCGGCGGCCCGAGGAGCAGCGCACTGCGCACCGGTTCCGCGAGCGTGACGTTCTTCGGGACCATCTCGCCGAACAGCATGTGCAGATACGTCGCCAAAGCCAGCGCGATCACGAAGGACACCGCGTGCCCCGCGCCCTTCGGCACACCCACCGCGTGGAACACCGGCTCCAGCAGATGCGCGATCGCCGGCTCCGCGACCACACCCAGAACCAGCGTGCACAACGTGATCCCGAGCTGCGCCGCCGCCAACAGCGCGGAGACGTGCTCCAGCCCCCACAGCACGCTCTTCGCCCGCCGGTCGCCCTGCTCCGCATGGGGCTCGACCTGACTGCGCCGCACCGAGATCAGCGCGAACTCGGCTCCCACGAAGAAGGCGTTCACGACAAGCGTCGCCAGACCGATCAGCAACTGGACGACGATCATCGCGCGGTCCTCTCCGGGAGCAGGGGCTTGGCCTGGATCATGACGCGGCCCCCTCCCCGATCAGGGGCGCGTGGAGCAGCACTCGGGCGGCTCTGCGGCCCTGGGCGTCCGTCACGTCGAGCTGCCAGCCGTTGACCTCCACCGAGTCGCCGACGGCCGGGATCCGGCCGAGTTCCGTCGCCAGCAGGCCGGCGAGCGTCTCGTACGGACCCTCGGGCGCTCGCAGGCCCACGCGTGCGAGCTGGTCGATGCGGGTCGAGCCGTCGGCCTCGAAGAGTTGCCTGCCGTCCTCGTCGGTGCCCGCGGGGGCGAGGTCGGGGGTCTCGTGCGGGTCGTGCTCGTCGCGTACCTCACCGACGACCTCCTCGACGATGTCCTCCAGCGTGGCCACGCCCGCCGTGCCGCCGTACTCGTCGATGACGACCGCCATCGTGCGCTTGCCGGACAGCCGGTCCAGGAGCCGGTCCACGGTGAGCGACTCGGGGACCAGCAGCGGCTCGCGCAGCAGCTCGGCGACCGAGGCGCGGGGCCGGCGGTCGGCCGGAACCGCCAGGATGTCCTTGATGTGCGCGATGCCGACGACCGAGTCGAGGCTGCCGCGGTAGACGGGGAACCGGGACAGCCCGGTCGCGCGCGTCGCGTTCGCCACGTCCTCGCAGGTCGCCTGGATGTCCAGGGCGATCACCTGCACCCGCGGGGTCATCACGTTCTCCGCGGTCAGGTCGGCGAGGTTGAGTGTCCGGACGAACAGCTCGGCGGTGTCCGCCTCCAGCGCGCCCGCCCGGGCGGAGTGCCGGGCAAGGGCGGCCAGCTCCTGCGGCCCGCGCGCGGAGGCCAGCTCCTCGGCGGGTTCCAGGCCGAAGCGGCGCACCACCCGGTTGGCCGTGTTGTTGAGGTGGGTGATGAAGGGGCGGAAGGCCGCGCTGAACCAGCTCTGCGCGGTGCCCACCCGCTTGGCCATGGCCAACGGTGAGGAGATCGCCCAGTTCTTGGGCACCAGCTCGCCGACCACCATCAGGAAGACGGTCGACAGCGCGGTGCCGAGCACCAGCGCCAGCGACCGGGCCGCGGACCGCGAGATCCCGAGCGACTCCAAGGGCCCCGCGATCAGCGCCGCGATCGACGGTTCGGCGAGCATGCCGACGACCAGGTTGGTCACGGTGATCCCGAGCTGCGCCCCGGACAGCTGGAACGTCAGATTCCGTACGGCTTTCAGGGCGCCGGACGCACCCCGTTCACCGCGCTCCGCCGCCCGCTCCAACTGGCCGCGGTCCACCGTGGTCAGCGAGAACTCCGCCGCCACGAAGGCACCGCAGGCCAGCGAGAGAAGGATCGCCACCAGCAGGAGGAGCACTTCGGTCATCGGGTCACCTCCGTCCCATGATCGGACAGGGTCCCCGGGATCGCCCGTCCTAGTCGGCGAGGGGCTTCACCCAGCGCCGCCACTTTTCCTCGGGCGCATACCCCGCCGCGCGCCAAGCGTGCTGTGCCGTCTCGTTGCGCACCAGCACCATCGCGTCCCCGCGCCGCCCGCCGAGCCGTACGAACCGCTCTTCCGCGGCCGTGAGCAGCTCCGAGCCGATGCCCCGCCGACGGTGACCCGGATGCACCGCGAGCCGGTACAGATGGCACCGCCAGCCGTCGAAGCCCGCGATCACCGTGCCGACGAGTTCGCCGTCGAGCTCGGCCAGTATCAGCGCCTCGGGGTCCCGAGCGACCAGCCGCTCCACGCCCTCCCGGTCGTCGCTGATGCTCGTCCCCTCGGCAGCCTGCTTCCAGAAGGCCAGCACGGTGTCGAGGTCGTCGGGCGTCGCGGCCCGTATGCGCAGGTCGGTCATACGGCGATCCCATCACGCCCGACGGCCCGGCACCCGCAGTTCCGGCATCCGGACGGCTACCGGCCGCGCAGTCGCGCCATCACCGGCGCGAACGCCTCCATGGACGCCTCCAGCACCGTCAGATAGGTGAAGCCGTACCGCTCACGCTGGGCCAGCACCTGCGCGACGATCTCCTCGACCGTGCCGATCAGCATGATGGGCAGGTCCAGGGCCTGCTGGAGGGTCAGGTCCGGCAACCGGTGCAGGAACGGGGTGGCGACGGCCTCGCGGTCGTCGGTGACGACCACCGTCTGGATGAGCAGGTTCAGTTCGGCAGGCTCCTTGCGCCCCTCGGCGAGGTGCAGATAGCGCGCGACGCGCTCGTCGAGCTGCTCGGCGGTGGTCGGGGTCAGCGTGCCGGTCGTGTTGCCCGGCACCAGGGTCGCCCCGGTGAAGGCCGCGATGTCGGCGTGCTCGGCGGACAGCTTCAGCACCCGGTTTCCTATGCCGCCGATCAGCAGGGGCACCCGGGGCCGCTGCACCGGCTGCGGCACATGGTCCGGCGAGGACAGCAGCCGCTCCAGCTCCTCGACGGTGCGCCGCAGATGGTCCACCCGCTCGCCCGGAGAGCCGAAGGGCAGCCCCGCCTGGTCGTGCTCGGACTGCACATAGCCGGTGCCCAGGCCGAGTTCGAGGCGGCCGCCGGTCAGGGCGTCCACCGTGGCCACCTCGCGGGCGAGCAGCGCCGGGTTCCAGAACCCCGCGTTGAGGACGAACGTGCCGAGCCGTGGTCGCTCGGTGACCTCCGCCGCCGCGACCAGCGCCGGGAACGGAGCGATCTTGCCGAGATGGTCGGGGACCAGGATCACGTCGTAACCGAGTTCCTCGGCCCGCCGGCACTTGGTGCGCCAGTCCTCGTCGGTGGCGGCGGCGGTCAGGTTGGCGGCGAAGCGGAAGGGACGGGGCTGCACGGAACGGGGCATGAACTCTCCTCAGCGGCAAGCGACTTGAGTTGTCTGCCCCGCGATTCCATCACTCGTGCGCGATCGCCGCCAGTACGTTCATGCGCGATGCACGCAACGCCGGCAGCAGCGCCGCCACGATCCCCACCACCGCCGAGCCGACGACGACCGCGACGATCGTGCCCCAGGGGATCGCCAGCGCGTTCAGGCCCTGGAGCGCCAGCACCTGCTGGGTGCACACGCCCCACACCAGGCCGAGGGCGAGCCCGAGGACCGCGCCGAACACGGCGATGACCACCGACTCCAGCCGGATCATCCGCCGCAGCTGACGCCGGGCGAGCCCGATGGCGCGCAGCAGCCCGATCTCCCGGGTGCGCTCCACGACCGACAGGGCGAGGGTGTTGACCACGCCCAGCACCGCGATGACGATTGCGAGCCCGAGCAGCGCGTACACGAGGTAGAGCAGGACGGCGATCTGGTCGTGGACCAGGTCCTTGTAGTCGGCGAGGTCGCGCACCTGGACCTGCGGATACGGGTCGAGCGTCTTCTCCAGGGCGGCGCGCAGCCGGTCGGCGCCGGCGCCGGAGGCGGCGTTCACATACAGCGCGGAGTCCTGGCCGCCCTGCGCGAACCGCTCCAGCGTGCCCAGACCGAAGTAGATGCCGCCCTGCGTCCCGAACCCGTCCGCCGAGTCCTGGTCGGTGAGGGCGCCCACGGTCAGTTCGGTCCGGCGCCCGCCCTGGAACTCGACGGGGACCCTGCTGCCGACCTTCACATGGTGGTCGCGCGCGAAGTCCAGGTCCATGGCCAGGTGCCCGGCGGCGAGCGCGGCCGCGGTGTCGCCCTGCGCGTAGGTGATGTGGGCGACCTCGTCGAGCCGCGGATCGTACCCGGCGGCGGTGGTCTCCACGCGCTTGCCGTCGGGCAGGCGTACGGCGATCGGGGCGAATCTCGACCGTACGACGAGCCCGGCGCCCTCGGTCCTGCGCACCGCGTCCGTGACCTCCTGCGGGAACGGCAGGAAGTTGCCGTTCTGCACGACGAAGTCGGCGCCCAGCGTCTTGTCGATCTGGTCGTCGAAGGACTTGGACATCGAGGCGCTGGCCACGGACATCCCGCCGACCAGGGCGAGGCCGACCATCAGGGCGGCCGCGGTGGCGCCGGTGCGGCGGGGGTTGCGCAGGGCGTTGCGCTGGCTCATCCGCCCCACCGGGCCGAAGAGGGCCGGGAAGGCGCCGCCCAGCACCCGGATCACCGGCCGCACCAGCAGGGGGCCCGCGATGACGGTGGCCAGGAGCGTCAGGACGACGCCGAGGCCGAGGAGGGAGGCCGCCGACGCCGTTCTCGACGAGGTGACACATCCCACCAACGCGGCCGCGCCCGCCGCGCCGACGACTCCTCCCACGATCGCCCGCACACGCAGCGGTTTTCCGATCCCGGCGATCTCGGCGTCCGCCAGGGCCGCCATGGGGGAGACGCCGGCCGCACGCCGGGCCGGGAGATAGGCCGCGACGAAGGTGACGCCCACGCCGACGACGTAGGCCGCCACGGGGGTTCCCCAGCCGATGACCATCTCGCCGGTCCGGATGTTCATGCCGAACGCGTTCATGAGCGCGATGAGCCCGACGGCGAGCCCGATGCCCGTGCCGAGCCCGACCGTGGAGCCGACCAGACCGAGCAGCGTGGCCTCGGTCAGCACTGAGCGGCGGACCTGGCGCCGGTCGGCGCCGAGTGCGCGCAGGAGGCCCAGCTCACGGGTGCGTTGGGCGATCAGCATGGAGAAGGTGTTGACGATCAGGAAGATGCCGACCAGGACGGCGATGCCCGCGAAGCCGAGCATGACGTACTTGATGACGTCGAGGAATCCGCCCAGCTGGTCGACGTCCGACTTCGCCTGCTCGCCGGCGGTCCGGTACTCGTAGGTGCCCGTGCCGAGCGCGGCGGCCACACGCTGTTTGAGCTGGTCGTTGCTGACGCCCTCGGCGGCGTCGACCGAGATGCTGGTGGCGGCCTTCGAGGAGCCGAGCAGCTTCGCCTGCGCGGTCGGCGGGTCGAGGAACAGCAGCGTGGCACCGGGGTTGGTGGTGGTGAACGTGGCGATGCCGACGATCCGCACCTTGAACGAGCCGGGCGCCGCGATCACGGTGAGCGGGTCGCCGATGTGCAGGTCCTTGCGGTCGGCGGTCTCCGAGTCGAGCAGCGCCTCGGCCGGGCCGTGCGGGGCGTGCCCGGAGGTGAGCTTCAGCGGGCTGCGCGAGGTCGGGTTCCAGTCGGTGCCGATGGTGGGGGCGCCGGTGGTCGAGCCCACCGACTCGTTCTCGGCGTCGGCGACGGTGATGCCGTCGTCCTCCGCGTCGAAGCGCGCGGCACCGACCCCGTCGACCCGGGCGACCCGGTCCGCGAGCGCGGCCGGCAGCGTGGCCGTCGTGCCGGACGGGATGGCCTCGCTCAGGTCTTCCTTGGGGCTGATCGTGAGGTCGGGCGCGGTCGAGGCGAAGAGCCGGTCGAAGGTGCGGCTCAGGGTGTCGGAGAAGATCAGGCTGCCCGAGACGAACGCCACGGACAGGACCACGGCCAGCGCGGAGAGCAGCAGCCGTCCCTTGTGGGCGAGGAAACTGCGCAGGGTCGCCTTCAGCACGGGGTCAGCCCTCGTCGGTGTCGGCGTCGACCTGGCCGCGGATCACGTCGAAGCGCTTCATGCGCTCCAGCACGGCCTCCGCGGTGGGCCGCTCCATGCTGTCCACGATCCGCCCGTCCCCGAGGAAGAGCACCACGTCGGAGTGGGCGGCGGCACCCGGGTCGTGGGTGACCATGACGACGGTCTGCCCGAGCTGGTCGACGGCTTCGCGCAGGAACCCGAGGACCTCCAGGCCCGCCCGCGAGTCGAGGTTGCCGGTCGGCTCGTCCGCGAAGATCAGCTCGGGCCGGGAGGCGAGCGCCCGGGCGCACGCCACGCGCTGCTGCTGACCGCCCGAGAGCTGTGCGGGCCGGTGCTTCAGACGGTCCCGCAGGCCCAGGGTGTCGATGACCTGGTCCAGCCACTTCTCGTCGGGCTTCTTGCCCGCGATGTCCATGGGCAGGGTGATGTTCTCGGCCGCGTTCAGTGTCGGGATCAGGTTGAACGACTGGAACATGAACCCGATCCGGTCCCGGCGCAGCCGGGTCAGCTCGCGCTCCTTGAGTCCCGTGATCTCGGTGTCGCCGAGCCACACCTGGCCGGCCGACACGGAGTCGAGCCCCGCCAGGCAGTGCATCAGCGTGGACTTCCCGGAGCCCGAGGGCCCCATGACCGCGGTGAAGCGGCCCCGCGCGATGTCCACGTCCACCGAGTCCAGGGCGATCACGGCCGTCTCGCCCGAGCCGTACGCCTTGGTCAGACCGCGGGCGCGGGCCGCGATCCTGTCGGCCGGGGCGGTGTCCGGAGCGTCCTCCGCAGCAGTTGCCATGAGGCCGAGGGTAGTGTGATCCGTCCCACACTCGATATCCCTCTTGGGGTCGAGGCGGTCTCCACCCCAGGTCGGGTCCCTGATACCCGTGTAAGGGGCACCGGCTAGGCCCGAAGGTCCCTCTTGCCAGTGCTAGCACTTCGGCGCTAGCTTCGAAGTATGGCGAAGACTCAGTTGAACGTGCGGGTGGACGAGGGCACCGCCCGCGCCGCCCGTGAACGTGCCCTCGCCCGCGGCGTGAGCGTCAACCGCTACATCGAGGAACTGGTCATGAAAGACACCGGCGAGGCGGGCCAGGCCTTCGTGGAGGCCGCGGCCGACTTCATGAAGCAGTACGAATCCGTGTTCGCGGAGGAGTTCGGCAAGGACCACGAGACTCGTTGAGCGATCTGCACATCGACCTCGCCTGGCTCCTGATGCTCGCGGAGCAGAAGACCCCGGGCGATCCCCAGGTCACCGACTGGGGCGCACTGGTCGCCGCCGTGGCACGCCACCAGGCGGAGATCTTCGACATCCCGGTCTACGACGGCCCGCACCTGCGTGCCGCCGCGCTGCTGCAACTCCTCATCCATGTCCCGGCGTTGGAGCGCACCAACGCGCTCTTCGCCTGCGCGGTCGGGTACGCCTATCTCGTCGCGAGCGGGCTCAGGGTCGTCACCTCGCCCGAACTCGTCCGGGACCTCGCCAAGGTGGCCAAAAAGGGCGACGCCTCGGTGCACGACATCGCCCGCGAGCTGCGGAGATGGACGCTCTGATCAGCGCTCCGCCGGCGGTGGCCGCCAGGCGGTGCCCAGCACGCAGAAGCACGTGGGCAGCGTCGGCCCCTTTTCCGGCATCAACACCCGCCGGTAGGGGCCGAGTTCGAAACCGGCCGCCCGCAGGGCCGCGACCGGGTCACGGCCCAGATGACAGCCGCCGCTCAGCGGCGGCCACAGCGTGCGGTCCAGGGCACGCTGGGTGAAGCGCATCGCCGGACCGCCGCCCTTGCCGTGCTCGAAGAACCGCACGACCCCGCCGGGCCGCAGCACCCTGCGCACCTCGCCGAGCGCCCGCGGCACGTCGCGCACACTGCACAGCACCAGCGAGATCACCACGGCGTCGAACGCCTCGCTCTTGACGGGCAGCGCCTCCGCGGCCCCGGGCGCCACGTCTACCGGCACCTCCGCGCGCAGGGCGGCCTCCACCGCCAACTGCCGCAGCCGGCGCTCCGGTTCGATCGCCACGACCTCGGAGACCGCGCGGGGATAATGCGAGAAGTTCAGGCCGTTGCCCGCGCCGATCTCGAGCACCCGCCCGGACAGCCCGGCGAGCAGCCGCTTTCGCACGCCGGCCATGCCCATCCGGGTCTCGGCGGCGACACTGACCCGGGCGTAGTACCGGGCGAACAGCGGATGGTGGACGGGGTCCCGGGACACCTTCCCGGAACCGGCGGACCGCGGCGCCATGGCAGCCTCCCTCACCGGACAGGACTGACCTCACCGCAATTGTCCCCCGCGGGACCCCGTCGCACCCCTGCGGGGACTCACCGGACGAAGTCGCGCACCTGCTCGTAGACGCCGTGGTCGTTGTTCATGTCGGTGTGCGAGATGCAGCCGACCTCGACGTTGGTGGCCCCGCTGAGGATCGCCGTGGTGTCGGGGGTGAGGGCGTCGTCGCAGTTGGACCAGTAGCCGGCATAGCTGACGCTGCCCGGCGTCTCGTCGCCGGAGTTGAGGGCCGTGAGGAAGGAGCTGCCGGTGTACATCTCCGCGCACGAGGTGTACAGCCACGAGCACCAGGAGGCCGTGGTCGTGCCGTGGTTGACGCCGGCGGCCGAGACGAAGTCGTCCACGTACGCGGTGCCGCCGAGGTTCTTCAGGTAGTAGCGGGCGCTCAGCGCGCCCATCGAGTGGGTGACCAGGTCCACCTTCGAGGCGCCGGTCGCCTTGAGGACCCGCTGGACCTCGGTGGCCAGCTGCTGGGCGGTGGTCACGTTCGACTGCGACCAGCTGTACGACCAGGCGTCGAGCTCTGACGTGGGGTAGCCGTCCGCCTTGAAGTCGGCGATCCAGTCGTCCCAGCTGCTCGCGTCGCTGCTGAGGCCGTGCACGAAGACGACGGGGTTGTGGGTCGCCGCGTGAGCGGGGACCGCGGCGAAGGAGAGTGCCAGAAGGAGAGAAGTGACCACGGCCGCGGCGATGCGACGCCCGAAGCGCTGCATGATGCCTCCTGAAACGGGTGGGGTTGTCAGGAGTGTCGGCGGGGTCTACGCGCTCCGCATCGGTGAAGTCGCCGGTCTTTACGGGTCAATTAACTCGCCAGTAACGTGAGTTGCGTGGTGACTCCGGTGAACCCTCCGCATCAGACCTCCACTTCGCCACCGCAGCCCGTGATCTCGGCCCTCCCCGAGGGCGTCAGGGTGCGGCTCTCGCATTCCGTTTACGGTGATCCGCGCGCCGTCGCCGAACTCGTGACGCTGCTGACCGACCGTCAGTCGGCGGGCCTGGACCCGCTCCCCACCGACCCCGTCGATCTCGCCCCCGCGCTGCTGCGTGCGCTACGCGCGGAGATCCGGGTCCTGCCCGACGACACCCGCCTTCTCCTGCTCCTCGCTGCTGCCGACCAGTACCCGGTCGCCACCCACGCCTTCCCGCGCGCCGTCACCGCCGCCCGCCTCGACACCCGCCCGCTGGAAGCCGCGGAGGCGGCCGGTGTGGCGCACTCGGGGGCGGGCGGGGTCGTCTTCCGGGACGCCTGGACGAGGATCGCCGCGTACGAGTCCGGCACCCCGGCCGACCGCCGGGACGTCCACCGTCTGCTGGCCCGCGTGCTGCACGGCGACGGCGAGGCTCCCCGTCGGTCCTGGCACCGGGGCGCGGGCGCTCTGGGTCCGAGCGGACGGCTTGCCGCGGAGCTCCGCGGCTCCGCGGACAAGGCCCGGCACACCGGACAACTCGCCCTGGCCCGGGTCCTGCTGGAGCGGGCCGCCGCGCTCTGTCCGGACCCGGCGGAACGCTCCCGTCTGGTGACACGTGCCGCCGCGGACGCCTGGCAGGCCGGTGACGGCGACCGGGCCCGCCGACTGGCGGCCGACGGCACGGCCGACGACGCCCTCTCGGGTCTGTTCGCGTTGCGCGAGGGCAATGCGACGGAGGCGTTCGACGCGCTCCTGGGCGCGGCGGCGCACCGCGCGAGACCCCGAAGAGGGAACGATTCTCCAGACGCGGGCGGGACACCTGGTGACGGCGAGGTGTCCATCGACCCCGCCTCTCATCTCCTCGCCCGCGCCACCGAGGCCGCGATGTACACCGGCGACCTGCGCCGCTGCCGGGACGCCGCCCGGGTCGCCGGGCGACTCGGGATCGCGCAGCCCGGCACGCTCGGCGGACTCGCTGCCGCCTTCGAGGGGCGCTACGAGGACGCCCGAGACCTCCTCCAGGCGGCCGCCGGGCGTTGCGGTCCCGGCGGCGACCCCACCGTCCTGATCCACGCCGGCATCGCCGCCCTGATGCTCGGCGACCACACTCGCGCGGCCACCGCGACCCTGCGTGCCGTCACCTTCGCCCGCGCCCGGGGCGCGACGGCCGTCGTGGCCCAGGCCATGGAGTTCCGCGCGTACGCCGACTTCTGGACCGGCCGCCCCCAGGCCGGACAGACCGCGGCGACGGAGGCCCTGCACCAGGCGTACGCCACCGGGCAGGACAACGGGGCCTGCCACCTCCAGGCCGCCCTCGCCATGTTCGCGGCGATCACGGGTGACGCGGACGTCTGCCGCGACCGCGCCGCCGCCGCACGGTCGTACGCCCTCGCCCGGGGCCTCGGCCTGCCCGCCGCGCTCGCCCTGTGGGCGCTCGCCTTCCTCGACCTCACCCATGGGCGTTTCGCCGGCGCGGCGGCCCGGCTGCGCGCCCTCGCCGGGTTCGGTCCCGGCCACGGCCACCGGGCCATCCGGCACCTGGCCACCCCGCACTACGTCGAGACCGCCGTCCGCACCGACGACACGAGGATCGCCCGTGGCGCCCACGCCGACTACCACCGCTGGGCCACGGCCGTACGCAGCCCCGACGACCTCGCCCTGAGCGCCCGATGCCGTGCGCTGCTGGCTCCCGGCGAGGAGGCGGTCGAGCACTACCGCGCGGCGCTCGACCTGCACGCCCGCGGCACCCGCGACTTCGAACGCGCCCGCACGGAGCTACTGTTCGGCAGTGCTCTGCGCCGTCTGCGCCACCGCACCGAGGCCCGCGACCGCCTGCACAGTGCCCTGGCGGCCTTCGAACACTTCGGCGCCCCGCACTGCGCGGCCCAGGCCCGAGCCGAACTCCGCGCCCTCGGCGCCCCGGCGGCACCGACCCACGCCGTGGAACCCACCGCACGCCTCACCGCCCAGCAGTTGCTGGTCGCCCGGATGGTCGCCGAAGGAGCCACCAACCGGGAGATCGCCGCCCGGCTGGCCCTCAGCCCGCGCACGATCGACCACCATCTGCGGGGCGTCTTCACCCGGCTGGGCATCCGCTCCCGCATCGAACTGGTGCGGCTCATCGCGGAGAGCGAGGGCCCCTGGGCGCGGTGAGCGGCTGTGCGTGGCGTCAGCGTGCGAACTTCTCGATGGCCTCCGGGGTGACGGGCGTGAAGAAGTTGACGAGGTTGCCGTCGGGGTCGCGGAACAGCAGCGACCGGTTGCCCCAGGGCATCGTGGTGGGCTTGGTGACGAAGTCGGTGACGAAGCCGGTCAGGTTGTTGTAAACGCTGTCCACGTCGTCGACGAGGAACTCGGTGATCACACTGTGGTTGTCCGCCGGGCGGGCGGAGCCCGGGGCGAACAGCGGGACGGTGCGGGTGCTGCCGATCGCGAGGGTGGCGCCCGCGGTCTTGAGTTCGGCGAAGTCTTCGTTGGCCCACGTCGCCTGCGCCCCTGTGGCTCGCTCGTAGAACTCGACGAGGCGCGTGACGTCGCTGGTGATGATGCGGATCGAGACGAAGTCCATGGGATTCTCCTTGGCTGTGCTGAACGCGTGCTCGTCGCAGGCTAGGAGAAATAGGGGACAGAATCGGTCCTGTATTCGCGTTAGGCTGCGAACATGCCCCGACCCACCGGCCGCGTGCTGACACTTCTGGAGCTGCTGCAGTCGGGCGGCACCCGGACCGTGGCCGAGCTGGCCGACCGTCTCGGTGTCGAAGGGCGCACCGTGCGGCGGTATGTGAACCAGCTGATCGACCTGGACGTGCCCGTGGAGTCGGTGCGCGGCCGCTACGGCGGGTACCGGCTGGGGCCCGGGTACCGCCTGCCTCCGCTCATGCTCAGCGACGACGAGGCGCTGGCCGTACTGCTCGGCCTGGTCGCAGGCCGCCGGGCGGGGCTGACGACGGCGGAGCGCACGGCGAACGAGACGGCGTCGGCGAAGATCCGGCGGGTGCTGCCCCAGCACATCGCCCGTCGGCTCGACGCGCTCCTGGAGGCTCTCGACTTCACGGACCAGCCCGGCGAGTTGGACCACCCGGACGCCGGGCTCCTGCTGACCGTCGCCGACGCGGTGCGCCACCGCCGGCCGGTCTCGATCCGCTACACCGACCGCGACGGACGGCGCAGCGAGCGCACACTGCACGCGTACGGGATCGTCGCCCATGCGGGCCGGTGGTACGTCACGGGCAAGGACGCCCAGGTCGGCGAGGACCGAACCTTCCGGCTCGATCGCATCGCGGACGCCAGGGCCCTGCCCGGCTCGTTCGAAGCGCCCGTGGGTCCCGCTCCGGCACAGCGTGTGCTGTCGGGATTCGCGACGGCCGAGTACCGGCATGAGGTGATCCTGCGAGTCGACGGGACCGTCGAGCAGATCCGCGCCCACCTCCCGGCCGCCGTCGCGACCCTGGAGGAGCACGAGTCCCCGGACGGCGAGGACCGGGCGACCGAGCGCTGGATGCGCGTCAAGCTGCGGGCGGAGCGGCTCGACTGGTTGCCCGGGGTCCTCGCCTCACTCGACCGGCCGTTCGTCATCGAGCGCCCCGCCGAACTGCGCGACCTCGTCATCGCGCTCGCCGACCGCCTCGCGTCCTGCGCCCGCCGAGCCTGACAACGAGGACGGACGTGATCGGACGGCACACCTGGAGGTTCCCCGAGGCCCGCTCAGGGAGCCTCGCGCACCCCGAACGCCGCCGCGTCCCACGTCCCGTCCAGCCGCGGTGCCAGCCAACTCGGCGCCACGGCGCGGAAGTCGGCCGGAGCGAGCCGTCCCGCACCGGCCGGCAGAGCGCCGAGCAGCGGAGCCCCGGACACATCCGGCAGATCCGCGAGGTTGCAACGCGACGCGAGGTCCGGGGAGTCGGGCCAGCTGCCGATCACCACACCCGCCAAGTCGAGCTTGCGGCGTCGCAGTTCACGGGCCGTCAGCTCCGTCGTGTTGAGCGTGCCCAGCCCCGCCGACGCCACGACCAGGACCGGCGCCCGCAGCAGCTCCGCCGCGTCGGCCAGCGTCCCGCCCCTGTCGTCGAAGCGGACGAGCAGCCCGCCCGCCCCCTCCACCAGCACCAGATCGTGCTCGACGGCCAGCTTGGCGGCGGCCTCGGCGACCTCCCGCGGCCGCACCGGCCGCAGAGCGGCCCGCCGCGCGGCCGTCGCCGGGGCCAACGGCTCGGGAAAGCGGGCGAGTTCGGCCCTCGTCACGGCACCCGCGAGCCGGGCCACCTCGTCGGCGTCCCCGGGCTCGTCCGGCCGCACACCGGTCTGCGCGGCCTTCAGGACGGCGACCGTCCGTCCGGCGGCGAGCGCGGCGGCGGCGACGGCGGCCGTGGTGACGGTCTTGCCGACCTCCGTGCCCGTCCCCGTGATCACCAGAACCGGCATGTCATCCCTCCTGAGCGGCGGCACACACCGCACGCGCGATCCGTGCCACGTCCTCGTCACCCGTGACGTACGGCGGCATCGTGTAGACGAGGTCGCGGAACGGCCGCAGCCACACGCCCTCGCGGACGGCGGCCTCCGTCGCGGCCCGCATGTCGACGTCGTGGTCCAGCTGTACGACCCCGATGGCGCCGAGCACCCGCACGTCCTTCACACCCGGGAGCCCACGGGCCGGCGCCAGCCCCTCGCGCAGCCCCGCCTCGATCCGCTTGACCTCGGAGAGCCAGTCCTGCCCGAGCAGCAGGTCGATCGACGCGCAGGCCACCGACGCGGCCAACGGGTTGCCCATGAAGGTGGGGCCGTGGGCGAGCACCGGCACCTCGCCCCGCGAGATGCCGTCCGCCACCCGGGACGTGCACAGGGTCGCCGCCATCGTCAGGTAGCCGCCGGTCAGCGCCTTGCCCACGCACATCACGTCCGGCGTCACCGCCGCGTGCTCCGCCGCGAAAAGGGCGCCCGTGCGGCCGAAACCGGTCGCGATCTCGTCGAACACCAGCAGCACGTCGTGCGCGTCGCACGCCTCGCGCAGCACCCGCAGATAGGCGGGGGAGTGGAACCGCATCCCGCCCGCACCCTGCACCACCGGCTCCACGATCACCGCGGCCAGTTCGTCGGCGTGCCGCTCGATCGCCGCGCGCAGCCGGTCGGCGTACGACTCCTCGTACTCGGCCGGGGGCGCGTCCACGAACACCTGGCGGGGCAGGACCCCGGACCACAGTTCGTGCATCCCGCCCTCGGGGTCGCACACCGACATCGGCTGCCAGGTGTCGCCGTGGTAGCCGCCGCGCCAGGTCAGCAGACGCTGCTTGCCCGTGCGGCCCAGCGAACGCCAGTACTGCAGGCACATCTTCACCGCGACCTCGACCGACACCGATCCCGAGTCGGCCAGGAAGACATGCTCCAGGCCCTCGGGAGACATGTCGACAAGGAGCTTTGCGAGCCGGACGGCGGGCTCATGGGTGAGCCCGCCGAACATCACATGGCTCATCCGCCCGAGCTGCTCCCGCGCGGCCTCGTTCAGCACCGGGTGGTTGTAGCCGTGGATCGCCGACCACCAGGAGGACATGCCGTCCACCAGCTCGGGGCCCCCGGCGAGCCGCAGCCGCACCCCGCTCGCCGACTCCACGACGAGCGGATCGACCCGGCCGGGCATCGGACCGTACGGATGCCACACGTGCCGCCGGTCGAGTGCCAGCAGCTCCGGCACGGGCAGGCCGGGCAGATCAGGCATTGGGCGCGAGATCCGTTCCGGCACCTCGACGGCGTACGGCGACGAGATCGGTCCGCGCCTCGTTGGCGGGAGCGGCGGCCGGGACCGTCGTACCGCAGACCCCGCCGCCCTGGTGGGACCCGCAGCCCGCGCCCTCGTGGGACCCGCAGCCCGCGGACTCGTGCGAGCCGCAGCCGCCACCGGCCGTCGTCCGGTGTTCGGGGAGGGTCACCTCGCCCGCGCCCTCCACCTCGAAGCCGGCGTCCGCGATCATCTCCAGGTCGGCCTTGCCGGCCTGGCCCTCGGTGGTGAGGTAGTCGCCGAGGAAGATCGAGTTGGCGAGGTTGAGGGCGAGGGGCTGCATGGTGCGCAGATGGACCTCGCGGCCGCCCGCGATGCGGACCTCGACGTCCGGGCAGACGAAGCGGACCATCGCCAGGATGCGCAGGCAGCGCTGCGGGGTGAGGTTCCACTCCTTGGCGAGCGGGGTGCCCTCGACCGGGATCAGGAAGTTGACCGGAACCGAGTCGGGGTCCAGCTCGCGCAGCGAGTAGACGACGTCGACCAGGTCCTCGTCGCTCTCGCCCATGCCGGCGATCAGACCCGAGCAGGCGGACAGACCGGCGGCGTGCGCCTTGGTCACGGTGTCGACGCGGTCGGCGTAGGTGTGGGTGGTCGTGATGTCGCCGTAGGTCGACTCGGACGTGTTGAGGTTGTGGTTGTAGGCGTCCGCGCCCGCCTCGCGCAGCCGCTCGGCCTGGCCGTCGGAGAGCAGACCGAGACAGGCGCACACCTCGACGCCCTCGTTCTCTTCCTTGATCGCCTTGATGGTGCCCGCGACCCGGTCCACGTCACGGTCGGTCGGACCGCGCCCGGACGCCACCAGGCAGACCCGCTTGGCGCCGCCCGCGAGGCCGGCGGCCGCGGCCTGGGAAGCCTGCTCGGGCTTGAGCCAGGTGTACTTCAGGATGCCCGTCGAGGAGCCCAGCCGCTGGGAGCAGTAGGAGCAGTCCTCGGGGCACAGCCCGGACTTCAGGTTGACGAGATAGTTGAGTTTCACCCGCCGTCCGAACCAGTGCCGGCGCACCTTTCCGGCCGCGGCCACCACGTCGAGCAGGTCGTCGTCGGAGGTGGCCAGCACGGCCAGCGCCTCCTCGCGGGTCGGCAGCTCGCGCCGAAGCCCCTTGTCCACCAGCGTGTTCAGCAGGTCCATGAGAGCCGATCCTGTCCTACGGACCCGCTCCGGGCCAAGGTAGGGATCGCACAACACACCCGCTTCGACGTGTGGGTATTGCCACACCGTAGGTAGCGTTTGCTGCCGCTAGGGTCTGTCCGTTGTCTACAAAAGCCCCGGAGGACCCATGGCGTTCGGCTGGATCGACGAGCAGGCGGCGGCGCGCCGGCGGGCCGGACTCGTGCGGACCCTGCGGCCACGCCCGGCCGACTCGCCGCTGCTCGATCTCGCGAGCAACGACTACTTGGGCCTCGCCCGCCATCCCGAGGTCGTGGCGGGCGCCGCGGCCGCCGCGCGGACCTGGGGCGCCGGTGCCACCGGCTCCCGGCTCGTCACCGGCACCACCGAGCTGCACACCCGGCTCGAAAGTGAACTGGCCGAGTTCTGCGGCTTCGAGGCGGCGCTCGTCTTCTCCTCGGGCTACGCGGCGAACCTGGCCGCCGTCACCGCGCTCGCGCCGCACGGCTCCCTGATCGTCTCCGACGCTGGCAACCACGCCTCCCTCATCGACGGCTGCAGGCTGGCCCGCGGTACGACCCAGGTCGTCGCGCATGCCGACCCGGACGCGGTGCGCAAGGCGCTCGGCACCCACGAGGGGCCCGCCGTCGCCGTGTCCGACACGGTCTTCTCGGTCGACGGCGACGCGGCACCCCTGGCCGGCCTCGCCGAGGCATGCCGGGAGCACGGCGCGGGCCTGGTCGTCGACGACGCCCACGGCCTGGGCGTGCTCGGCGCCGGCGGCCGCGGCGCCCCGCAGGCGGCGGGACTCGCGGGCGCCGACGACGTGGTCGTCACGGTCACGCTGTCCAAGTCGCTCGGCAGCCAGGGCGGCGCCGTCCTCGGCCCCGCACGGGTCGTCGAACATCTGGTCAACGCGGCACGGACGTTCATCTTCGACACCGGTCTGGCCCCCGCCTCGGCGGGAGCCGCCCTCGCGGCCCTGCGGCTGCTCGGCCGTGAGCCCGAGCGGGCCGCCCGCGCGCGCGAGGTGGCGACCGGACTGCACGCACGCCTGACCGCCGCGGGTCTGGAAGCGGTACGTCCGGACGCCGCGGTGGTCTCGGTGCGCGCGCCCTCCCCGGAGGAGGCCGTTCAGTGGGCGGCCGACTGCCGTGCCGCCGGGCTCTTCGTGGGCTGTTTCCGGCCCCCGTCCGTGCCCGACGGCATCTCACGGCTCAGGCTGACCGCCCGCGCGGACCTCTCCGAGGAGCAGATCGAACGCGCTGTTCAGGTGATCGGCGGGACACGACCATGAGTCGGCGTGACACGGCCGTGCGCCGAACGGACTGAAACGGTCAGAACGCGCGCACGAAGCCCGCCCAGCTCTCGGGGGAGAAGAGCAGCGCGGGTCCGTCCGGGTTCTTGGAGTCGCGTACGGCGAGCAGCCCGGCACACGGCCCGGCCGACGGCCTCGCTGTCTCGACGCAGTTGTTCGCTCCAGTGCTGTAGCTGCTGCGCAGCCAGCGCACTTCGGGCAATCGTGTACTGGAGATGACGTTCCGAGGCAATGCGGACATGGTGCCTCCTTACGCGCCGTCACCCATCTCGGCGAGGTAATCCAACGAGTCCTCGGGCGAAAGGGCGTGGATCCGAAGGGTGTTGAAGGCCTCGGTGTAGGCCTGGAGGTCTTCTTTCCGCTCGAGATAGAGGCTACTCGTCAAGTGGTCGAGAACAACCACATCCAGATCAGAAGTGCGCGAAAATGAGAAGATTACGAAAGGCCCGGTGATACCCACATGCGCCCCGGCAGTGAACGGCAGTACCTGCAGCCGCACTTGAGGCAGCCGGGCCGCCTCCAGGAGTCTCTTGCGCTGACGGGCCATCACCTCGGGGCCGCCGACCTCCCGTCGCAGCACCGCCTCGTCCAGGACCGCGCTCAACTCCAGGGGCGGCTGCGCACGGAGGATGTCCTGCCGGGCCAGCCGGACCTCGACCAGCGCGTCGAGACGTGCGTCGTCCAGGCCGTCCACGGCGGCCCGGGTCACCGCGCGGGCGTACTCGGGCGTCTGGAGCAGCCCGGGCACGACCGAGGTCTCCAGCGTGCGCATCGCGCTCGCCTGGGACTCCAGACTGATGAAGTCCCGGTATGTCGGCGGCAGGACACCCCGGTACGCGTGCCACCAGTGGTGCCGGCCGCCGCTCTCGTCGGAGCCCGCCAATACCAGCAGCAGCTCCCGCAGATTCGCGTCCCCCACGCGGTAGGCGTCGAGGAGTAACCGCACATCGGCCGGTTTCACCCCGCTGGCACCGGTCTCGATGCGGCTCACCTTCGACTGGTGCCAGCCCACGAGCCGGGCCGCCTCACCGCTGGTGAGCCCCGCACTCGCGCGCAACGCACGCAGTTCGGCGCCCAGTTTCCGCCGGCGCACCGCGGGGCCGTGCTGCATGCGCTCCTCCTTACTCCTGACGAGCCGCCCAAATACGGTCTCGCGTCGCAGAGTTCACCGCTTCGAGCGACAGATATATGCACATCTTGGTGGATCGGCACCCGTCACGGCCTCCGTGGTGGCACTCTGACGATGAACCACCAGTCCGGGACCGTACTCGAACCATCCGCACCGTGTCGGACTCCGGTCCCGTGGGAAAGGGACGACGTCGCCATGGCAGACCACCTGGAAGCATCCGTCACTCTGCCGAGCGAACCCGCCTCGGTCTCCGCGGCCCGCACCTATGTCCTGAGCACCCTGGCGGAGTGGGGGCTGCCGCCGACCACGGACGCCGCCGAGACCGTCCGGCTCATCGTCTCCGAACTCGCCACCAACGCCGTACAGCACACCTTCGGGCAGTCACCCACCTTCACGGTGGACATCGAGCTGGACCGTGACGAACAGCTGCGCATCGGGGTCACCGACAGCCACCCCCGCTTCCCCAAGCGGCTGCCCGCCGCGGTCCAGCAGGACAACGGTCGGGGGATGGTGATCATCCGCTGGCTCGCCGCCGAGAGCGGCGGCAGGCTGAGAGTCAGGCCCACCCGCGAAGGCGGCAAGACCGTCCAGATCGAACTCCCGTGGACGGTACCGGCGGAGCCGGTCACCGCCGCGGGGCAGCAGGAGCCGTAGAAGACATCAGTTCGGCAGGGCCATGTGTCCCGGGGTCATCGCAGACGCGGTGACGGCTCTCGCGGTGATGCTCCGGGCCGAACCGTCGCTCGCGGCCTGATCACCTCGCGCTCCGTCGGCCCGGGGGCCGGCTGCGACTGCGCCCGCGCCGCCGTGTGCTCCTCGGCGCGTCCCGCCCGCAGGACCAGGCGGGGGAGCAGGCCCCACAGGCCCAGACACACCAGCAGGGTCGCCGAGCCCGCGGCCAGTCCGCCGGCCCGGCCCGTCGTCACGTCCACCACGAGCAGCACCGAGCCGGTGAACGCGAGCACCAGAACGCCCATGCCGACCGTGGCGAGCCGGGAGGAGACTTGCACGATGCGGGCCTTGGCGCCGCGCTGGAAGAGCGAGCGGTGCAGGGCGGCCGGCGCGGTGAAGAGGGCCGCCGCGAGCACCGCGAACAGCAGTGTGGTGACGTACGTGGCGCGCTGGAAGGTGTCGAGGGACGGGAAGCGCTGGGTGAAGGCCAGGGTCAGCAGAAAGGCGAAGAGGATCTGCACCCCGGTCTGGGTGACGCGCAGTTCCTGGAGCAGCTCGCCGAAGTTGCGGTCGGCGCGCTCCAGCGGGGTCTCGTTGCGGGCGGTGCACGGGCGGTGGTCGGCCATGCGGGCACGAGTAACCGCCTGAAGCCGTGTCACGCGTCCCGGGAGACCCGAGGGGACGGCGGGAGGTCAGGTCGCCGCCGCCCCCTCGGGGGCGTCACTTGACCCGGCCGTACCAGACGCTCTTCGTCCAGATCTTCTGCAGCCTCACCACGTCCCCGGTCTTCGGGGCGTGCCAGATCTTTCCCTTCCCGGCGTAGATGCCGACGTGGTAGACGTTCGAACCCGAGTGGAAGAACACCAGGTCGCCGGCCTTGCGGCTGCCCGAGCCGATGTGGCGGGTCTTGTTGTACTGCTGGGCCGCCGTGCGCGGGAGCTTCTTGCCCGCCTTCTTGAACGAGTACAGCGTGAGCCCTGAGCAGTCGAAGCGGCGAGGCCCGGTGGCGCCGTACTTGTACGGCGAGCCCTTCTTGGAGGCCGCTACCTTGAGCGCCTTCGTCGCCGGTGTCGCGGCGGCGGCGTCGGCTGCGACGCCCGGAACCACGACGGAGCCGCCCACGGCGGCGATGGCGAAGGCCGAGGCCGTACCGGCCCGGACCATCAGCGACGGGACACGATTGAGCGCAGTCATGCGCAACCCTTCGTCAGCCGCCTGTGAAGGATGACCTGTCGGATTCGGGCTGGCGAAGTTGCCCGGCCGCTGACGCGGCTTCACCCCAAGGGCTGCTCGACCCGGTCATGGCGTGACCGTTCCGGCGACCCGTCGTTGCTTGGGTCCTCCACTCCTGCCGATCCACTCCTGTCGACCGGTCATCCGGGCGGCGGCAGGACTCGGCGTCCGCCCGGATCGCCCCGCCGCTGCGGCGGGGGCTTGTCGTCAGACAGGGATCTTGGCGCACGGATGTCCCAAAAACCCAATGGAACCGGGGGTTTGTGTTGTTACTCACCACTCACCCGTTCGGGTGGACACCTGAGCTAGCGAAGGCGCGTCGAGGGGTCCACGGGCCGCGCGACCAGCACAGAAACTCCTTATTCCCTCCCTGAACCACGCGCGTTGTGCAACCTCGGCGGTCCCGAAAAAGGAGCCACGTCTCCTGCAAATGGCGGTACGCCTTTTGGTCCGTTTCAACCGCGCCCCGGACGCTCCGTCAGACCATGGGGCGTACGCAATCGCTGCCGGTGCGTCAGTTGTCGGATTCGGGTGGCACGGTGACCCGGGCCGTACGCCGTTCGCCGTCCAGAACCCGCAGGGCCCGCGCCAGTGTCTCGGCGTGCAGTTCTCGCTCGCCCCGGCCGTGCATCAGTGCCAACGCGTCACGCAGCTCGGCCGCCCTGCTCACCAGCGCCTGGGCCGCGCGCAGTCCGCCGTAGGTGTCCTCCCGCCGGGCCGGGTTGATCCGGCCCAGCAGGTCGACCACGTCAAGATAACGGTCGATCAGCTCGCCCTCGGCGCGCGTGAGCGCGGGCAGCGGGGGAAGATCCGGCACCATCGAGGGCTCACCTCTCGCCCGGTGCGGTGGGCGAGGACTTACGGCTCGGGACGATCGCGTCCGCCAGGCCGTAGCCCAGAGCGCCCTGCGCGTCGAGGATCTTGTCCCGCTCGATGTCCGCGCTCACCTGCTCGCGGCTGCGCCCGGTGTGCCGGGCGAGCATCTCCTCAAGGCGGGCCCGCACCCGGAGCAATTCGTCTGCCTGGATGGCCAGATCACTGGCCTGCCCCTGCACGGGCTCGCTCAGCGCGGGCTGGTGGATCACCACCCGGGCGCCCGGCAGCACGGACCGTTTGCCCGGGGTGCCCGCCGCGAGCAGCACCGCCGCGGAGGAGCCGGCCTGGCCGAGGCAGGTCGTCTCCACGTCGCAACTGACGTACTGCATCGTGTCGTAGATCGCCGACATCGCGCTGAACGAGCCGCCGGGGGAGTTGATGTACAGGGCGATGTCCCGGTCCGGGGCCTGGTGTTCGAGGTACATGAACTGCGCCATCACATCGTTCGCCGAGATGTCGTCGATCTGCGTCCCGAGGAAGACGATCCGCTCCTCCAGCAGCTTCGAGTACGGATCCATCGACTTCTGCCCGAAGCTCGTGCGCTCATGGAACTCGGGCAGGACGTAACGGGCGGTCGGTCGGGCCATGGGTAACCCCTCCTTCGGCGTCTGTAAAAAATGTACAGGACGTACGTGACGTTATGATGGGTCCCGGTTCTAGTGATCAAGTAAAGTTCCCAGGTCAGAGGTGTTTTTCGGCACCTTGTGGGGGCTCCTGTCTCACGTTCCTGTCACCGTTTGCCGGGGGCGTCGTCGCCCTAACCTCCGGGACTTCGCCGGTTGTTCTCCCGATTGCTGGCCAGCTTGATCGGCGAGCGTGTCGCGGCTCGCCGCGGTCTGAGCGTCCGTCAACGGGTGCGGGAGGCTCGGCTCTTCACCGTCGTACGTCGGTTGACCGACTGGATCCTCAAGGAATGCCTCAGAAGGCCCATTGGAGTGCCTGAGGAGCCATCCGCATTCCGTGCGATCGCTGGGTTCCTGCAGGTACAGGCATGAACTCCGGCTGCTGGCGGGAGAGTGCGGGCATTCGTCCGCTCGCGTCACGTTCGTGGAGATGGCTGATGCCGTCCATGCTGGGTCTGCTGGACGCCTGGGAGAAGAAGGTCCGTGAAGAAGTGGCCCGGCTGTGCGAGGAAGCCGAGCCGATCACGGCGGCGCTGCGTGCGGCGGAAGCGCCCCCGGAGCCGCGGCCACGAGGCGCTCGACGCGCCGGCCGCTGAGCTATGCCCCCGATCAGCGCCGAGCCGCCCCTGCGGTCGTCGTTGGGTTATCCGTAGACGCCGGATGTACTCGGCGGTGATCGTGCCGTCACCGCCGCCACACTGCAGACACCCGGCACGGAGAACTCCATCGAGTTTTGAATCGGCCCCGAACACAGCCCTGCCGAAGCAGAACGTCGCTCCCACCGCTTCGCCGCAATGGTGCTCCCCGCACTCCTCACAACCCTGCTCCATGCGAGCACGCCCCAGTCCGCACTCGCCGTGCTCACCGAACTCGTGACATCACCGCCCGACACCGCCACGGCCTCGCAGGCCGAATCTCATACGACGGAGACCACGTCCTCATCACCGTCGGCTCAATGGACAGGCCGCTACCGGCCCCTGAGGACGAACCCGGCGGCCTATACCGAGCGCGCATGTGCGCCGACGACCTCGGACAGCACTGCAGCAACGACGGCGACTACGACACCTGGGCAGCCGTCTCAACCCGACCGCCCACCCGCGACGCCTACCCGGGACGGGCGCACCAGACACTCCGCGGTGGCCATGATCAGGCGACTCCGTGGTAGGGGTCGCGGATGGTGTGCCGGGCGGCAGCAGTGGCCAAAACTTCCTGCGGATAGCGATCACCAGGTACGTAATAGCGGCCCTTAGTATTGCCAACGGGCGTCAGCAACCCCCGACGCATCAGATGCTGCATATCGCGCTGCGCCTGCTGCTCGCTGATCCCTTCTGCCTTTTCGTACCGCGAACGACGCACCCGTCCAGTCATCGCGACTTCATGCAGAGCGGTGACCTGACGCTCGGAAACATCAAGGGCGTCTCGCTGCTCGTCGAGCTGGATCCAGCACATGTTGGATCGGTTCACGCGATGCTGCACACTCTGGGTCTGCTCGTGATACGCGCGAAGATTGAACTGTATCCATGGAGCGGTGTCTCGCTGCGGGCTGTAGACAGGCCCGCCGACCTCGCGCAGCACCTTGTAGTAGTCCCACGTGTGACCGGGCATGCCCAGCCATGCCTCGATGGAGGAAAACTCGGGCGCGAGAACACCTTCTCTAGAGATCAGGAGAGTTTGCAGGGAGCGGGACATGCGGCCATTGCCATCAACCCACGGGTGAATCTTGACGAGATTGAAGTGCGCCATCGCAGCGCGCACCAGCGGGTCGGAATCCATGTCGCCGGTGTTGAGCCAGTCGACCAGCTCACCCATTAGGTGAGCCACATCGTCTTCGTGGGGCCCCTCGTATTCCGTCGCGTGCGGGTCGCCGACTGCGGTGATGAAGATTGGACCCTGCCGCCACTGCCCGGCGAGCTTGCGAGGGTGGTGGTGGCCCTGCAGCATCCAGTGCAGGGCGTTGAGCAGGCCCTTGCTGTACTCGAAATCGGGGGCGCCGTGCAAAGACTGGATGTAGGTCATCGCCTGCTGATAGGCGACAGTCTCCGCGCGGTTCGTCTCGGTGACATCCACCTTCTCCTGGGCGTCGTCCATGAGGTCGGCGACGTCCCGGGCGTCGACCTCGTAACCCTCGATCGTATTGGAGGCGGCAATGGCTGATGCAGTCAGATGGCGCCTCAGGTCAAGGGTCCATTTGGTGGGTGCTTGCTGCACGGCATGGCGCAAGTCACGACGCATCTTGGCGATCTCGTCCAAGACGTGATGGTCGGCAACAGTGAGGTGGGGCGTCTCGTACAGCATGATGAAATGATACCAACAGGGTGTCATTCTGTCGATGACGCTAGAGTGGGGCCGGTGTCGTGATCGCAGGCAGTGTGGGCCGCGAGAGCTGTGCCCTTGCCGGAAACCTCATCCGGCCTGGCCACTCAGCATGCTGGTACTCGTGGAGGAGGCCGCCGAGTCGGTCGGTTCGATGTATGTCGAGGCGGGCGATTTCGTCCGGATCGGTGATCGGTTCGGGGAGCGGGTGCAGCGGGCGGGCGTTGGCGATGCCCTGATGGGGTCGGTAGGAGTTGTAGAACTCTTCGAATTCCCGTAGTGCGTGAAGCAGGTGGCGGTGGTTCCAGATCAGGGTGCGGTCCAGCAGCTCGGGCCGGCAGGTCTGCACCCACCCGTTCATGATGAGTTCATGCGCGGCATGAGGATCCCGCTGAGCACGACCTTGTTGCCCCGCGTCCTTCAGGACACTGTCGAACAACTCGGGGAACAGTGGCAGTTGCTGGCACCGGTCGTGGTCGCTGACGCCGTAGCCGGCGTCGGCCACGATGACCGGCGCCTGCAACTGCCATTGGGCGAGTGTGTCCAGCAGGCCGAGCGCGAGACGCCACTTCTCCTGGTGCACCACGCCGTCGGGGACGCCTGCCCTGCGGCAGCGGTCGGGCTCGTCCGTCCACTCCCGCGGCAGAAACTGCCACGCCAAGGGGCACGAGGCGGTGTCGGTGGCAGCATGGACACTCACGGCGACCTGGCAGTTCGCCCGTTTGCCGACCGCTCCGCAGTACTGGCGGGCCACCCCGACCGACGCCCCGCCGCACTTGGGGAACGACACGTCGTCGATCACCCACACCTCCGGCCTGACCACTTCGGACAGCCGCTCGGCGATCCGCTGCCTGATCGGCAGCGGATCCCACCGACTGGTTCACGAACTGCTGCAGGGCCTGCATGTTCCCGTCCGGCAGACGCGCGGCCATCGGCTGGATCGACTTACGTCGGCCGTCCAGCATCAGCCCCCGCAGATCGCACTCGCCATTTGACCCGCTGATCCTTGCGCGGCACCGAGGCGAACACATCCGCCACGACCTGCATGGGTGCGGGAACTGCTGGGGATGCCGGGCAGCCTGCTGAGGCTCGTCTGACGAGCCGTGCGCAGGGCGGGGTCGGGGTGGTGTGCGTGTGTCGTCAGGTTGCCTCGGGCTGGGAGTCGGCGAGGTCGTTGAGAACCGCGTTGACCACGGGCCAGCACATGTCCAGGGTGTCGCGGTCCGGGGAGTGAGCCTCGCGGACCTCGGTTTGCAGCGAAGATAACGGCCATCTGCGAGCCCTGCTCATCCTTCGCCCGGACGAAAGGAAGCAGCACCGCTTCCACGGGAGTGTGCGACCGATGCCGCCGCGTCGGCCTGCCGCTCGCCGACGGACACTGTCGTGGATGCCGATGGCACGTAGGCATCCACGGCCCAGGGGACATCACCCGGTGCGGAACGCAGCTGTGGCTCGGTTCACCGGTCCCAGCACCTCCAAGCCTGCCGCGCTCGGAGGTGCTCCCGCCTACTTCGCGTCGCCCTGTCTCCGAGCACCTGATGGGCCCTGGGCAGGAGAGGCTGTTCGAGCTCCGGCGAGACTGGAGCTCGGTGGTCAAGCTGGAACGGCAGGATCTGCCAACGCCCACGGACTCGGCCCAGCTGCTGCTCGCTGACCTCGACAGCGTGATGAAGCGGGAGATGTGGTCGAAGTTCGTTGCCACCAAGACTCGGCGCACCCTGGCCGTCTTGGTGTCCTGGCTCGGGGCCGATGCCCCGCTGCTGGAGTCCGACATCCGGACCCTGGTCGACAACCGCCCCCTGCAGTTCAGCGGGCGGCGGGTCACCCAGTTCCTGGAATCACGCGGCCTGCTGATCCCGGATACCGAGTTTCGCCGGGATGCACAGCAGAAGCGCTTGGAGGCCGAGCTCGCCGCACTGCCCGCGACGATCGCATGGGAACTCTCGGTCTGGATCAAGGCCGTGCGCGGAGAGGGAAAGTGGGAACACACCGGCCGCACCTACCGGAGCATCGCCCGCTACTGGCATGTGCTCAGCCCGATCCTCGAGGGGTGGCTCGCGAACGGTATCGAGAGCCTGCGCGAGATCACTGAGGACGACATCAAGCGGGCCATCGCCACCCGCAAGGGGACGCCGGCTCGCTCGATCCACATCGTCCTTCGGAACGTGTTCCGGGCCCTTCGGCAATAAGGCGTGATCTTCCGCGATCCCACCCGTGGCCTCGTCTTCGCAGGGATCAACAAGCCCCCGCCTTCCGTGCCCTCGGACCGGCTGGCCGACGTCCTCAGCCACGCGCAGAACGACTTCCAACGCTTCGTGATGGTGCTGGTCTGCATTCACGCGCTCAGTGGCACCGACATGCGCCACTTGCTACTCACCGACCTCGACCTGTCCCGTGAGCGCCTCATCGTCCGGCGCCCCGGGAAACGCCACATCATCTATCTGGACGAACTTACCTACCGTTGCGCCTCCGTGTGGCTCCGTGAACGTCATCGCCGCTGGCCGGTGACCACCAACCCGCATCTGCTGATCAACCGATGGACTGCGGTAGACACCACTCACTCGCCCATCGGCATCACGTTCACCAACATCTTCCGGCCCACCGGCCTCACTATGCCGACGCTGCGGCAGGACCGAATCCGTGACGAGGCATTTGAGGTCGACGACCCGCTCCACCTGATGCGCCTGTTCGGCATCTCCTCGCAGACCGCCATGCGGTACATCACCGCGGCTCACCCCGAACGAACTGCGAAGCTCCCGCGATGAAGCGAACGACGGCGAGGAGGCTCAGATCCACTCTTCGGGGTCGAGCTTTTCGAGTTCTCACGCCCTGGCCACTGCGATGGCGATCGCCGACGGAGGCGATACCGTTATCGCCCGCGCTGTCCTCAGCCCTCCCTGCATACCGAGACGGGAGGTGAACGAGACCGTGACCTCTCCGCTCAACACCTTTTGCCTCTCGGGAAGGAACTCCAACGGCACCCGGCCTCACACGGGTTCGCGAGCCGGATCCTGGGCCGCCTCATCAAGCCCGTCACCCGGCCCAGCTAGATCTACCTGATCTGCTTTCTCTTCGGCCTTGGCTTCGACACGTCGACCGAGGTCGCGTTGATGATGATGGCGGGCGGTGGTGCCGCAGCCGGACTGCCCGTAACAGCATGCGCGGCGTGAGTGCGTCCCCGGCGGTACGGAGCCTGCGCGCGGCGGTGTTCGCCGCGCTGTGCGTGCTGCTCGCCGCCGGAGGTCACGCGCTGGCGACCGGTACGGCATTGCCCGTGTGGGTGCAGGCCGCCGGGTTCGTGCCGGTCTTCGGCGCCGGCTACCTGCTGGGCCGCCGGGAGCGGTCGCTGGCGGCCATCGGCATCGGCACTCTCACCGCCCAGGGCGCACTGCACCTCGCGTACGGTGCCGCCCGGCCGCACGCCACGATGGGCATGCAGGGCATGCGCATGTCCCACGCGCATGCCCTGACCCCGCACGCCACCGCCGCTCATGTCGTGGTGGCCCTGGTACTGACCTGGTGGCTGGTGAGCGGCGGGGTACGGCTGGTGCCGGATGTGCGGGACGTCGTAGGACCGCGTCGGTGGGCCGACGGACCGCGCCTGCTCAGAGGCCTCCTGCTGCGGCACGCGGTGCAGCGGCGCGGGCCGCCCGGGAGCGCGTTCCCGATCTGACCCCGACACGCCCTTCCCGTACGGAGATCGACCCACCCATGTCCCGAGTACGCATCACGCTGCGCCGCGCCGGGGCCGTCACCGCTCTCGCCGCGGCCGGAGTCCTGGCCGCCGCGGGCATCGCCTCCGCGCACGTCACCGTCCACCCCGACAGCTACGCCAAGGGCGCCACCGACGGCGTCCTGACCTTCCGCGTCCCCAACGAGGAGGGCACCGCCTCCACCACCAAGGTCCAGGTCTTCCTGCCCACCGACCACCCCGTCCTCGGCGTCCTCGTCTCCCCGCGCGACGGCTGGAGCGCCAAGGTCACGAACACGAAGCTCAAGACGCCGGTCAAGACCGACGACGGCACCATCTCCGACGCCGTCTCCGAGGTCACCTGGACCGGCGGCAAGATCGACCCCGGGCACTACGAGGACTTCGACGTCGCCTTCGGGCAGCTGCCTGAGGACACCGGCCACGGCCCCGGTGGGCAACTGCCGGGCAGGGCCAGACCTGCTGGGCCATGCTGGAGGCCGCCGCTGAAGGCCTTCTCAGCTCACTCCACCACCCACTGCCCCTCAACCAACAAGATCAGCAGTTGACAGGGCAACCCTTCGTTCACCGAGCCTTGTCAGAAGCGGGGCTGTTGACGTCGCTGACGGCGTCGAGGCCGGATTTGCGGTTGAAGCTGGCGCTGATGCGTACCACCCGCTTACGGGTCAGGAACCGTGACGCGAGCGCATTCGCGCGATCGTTGAGGCCCCCGGGGAAGGATGCCGTCCGTCCGCGCTCGAAGTCGAGAAGAGACTTGGCCGCAATGCGCTCCGGAGTGACGGCCTTCGGGTTCAACTTCGCTGTGGTGCCGTCGAAAAAGCCCGTGTCAACCGGGCCGGGGTGAACGGCCATCACGCGCAGGCGTGTGCCGCGGAGTTCTTCGGCGAGGGCCTCGGTGAAGGAGAGGACGAACGCTTTCGTCGCACCATAGCTGGCCTGGAACGGCATCGGCTGGAAGCCCGCGACTGAAGAGACGTTGATGATTCCGCCGCGGTTTCGCTCAAGCATCCTGGCGCCGATGATGTGCACCAGGCCCATCAACGTGGTGATGTTCAGGTCGACCGAGTCGATGTTGGGCTGGAGCGGCCGTGTGAGGAATGGCCCCACGGCGCTGAGGCCGGCGTTGTTGATCAGCAGGTCCACCTCGATGCCTCGTTCGGTCAGGGCATCCACGACGGTGCGCGGCGCATCGCGGTCGAACAGGTCGGCGGCGATGACGTCCACCTGAACGTTATGGGCCGACCTCAGCTGTGACGCAAGCTCTTCCAGGGCGCTCTCGGAGCGGGCGACCAGGACAAGGTTGGCGCCGCGCGCTGCGAGCTGTCGGGCGTAGCAGGCTCCGATTCCTTTGGAGGCTCCGGTAACCAAGGCCGTAATTCCATCATAAGTTGTCATGATTCAATTCCTTGTATGAAGCAGTGACGCCCCCGAATCATTTCGGGGTTCGAAACATATATCACTTCGAACTTCGAAGCGATGTCGTTAAGCCAAGACCATGACCCGACACCCCCTCGAGATTCTGTAGTCGCTAAGGGAGCGGAATGGGCGGCGCGCTGGAAGGCCGCGACGGCGGCTCGGTGAGCCAGAAGATGCCGCTCATCGCCTCACCCACCGGTCACGATCCGCACCGTCCCGATCAGTCCCATCGGACAGAGCTGTCCCGGGCCGTGGCTACCTCTGACCGCGGATTGATGAACGGGTAGACGATGCCAGTCCACCATTCACTCCGCTCATTGTCGAGAAAGCCGTTCTCACGATTTTGCACAGTCTGGTACTCTTCCGAGCCGAAGTAGGTTTCGCAGTCACCCATGTTCCGGAAATACGTCACCGAGATCGCGTCGACCCGCTTTCCCCGGTCGTTGAAGAACGGTCCGTCCGGACTCTTGTTGATGTTTAAGAGGTACGCGAATCGCTGTATGAGCGTCTGTGCGAGGCTGCCGCTTCGAATGACAACACTGTGTCGATGGAGCAAGTGTTCTTGCAGTTCGCGTTGCCCGCCGGCCCTTCGGTAGTGGACATGCACAGTGCATATCGGAGGGAAAGACGGTGCATCGTTAGGAATGATCACGTACTCGGCAGACAATGATCCTGTCCAGCTCCGATTGAAAAGCGCTCCTTCATGGTTGATCTTTTCCACGGCCTGGCTGCTGTAGCCGAAAGGAACGAGTTCCTTGACAGTCGGGGCCGCCACATAGGCGAGACCGTCGTAGGCGGGCCGGTTGTACGCCGGGACCTTGTCCCAGATGTACGGATACAGGAATCCGTCGCCGTCCACCAGCGGTCTATAGGGGGGTGGGAATGCCGAAGAAGGCGCACCCGCGAGACGATGAATCTGATGGTAGTTCGAGACTCCGTCGATCATGTTGCCTTCCGCCGCATCACGGTGGATCACTCTCGGCCCGTGCACCTTGCGCCAGAACTCGCCCCAGTGCTCGAACATGAGGTTCGGGTTGCTTTCCAGGGCGTTGAGCGACGGCGTGAGGTCAGGTCGCTCGATCGGCTGGCCCTGACGGTCGATGATGTTTCCCTCGTTGCGCTCCCGCCTGTCTCCGGGCGAAGAGTCGTCAGACCGCGCAATCAACATGGGGAACGCGGCGTTCGGGATCGTCACAGTCGATACTCGCTCTCTTGCAAGCGTGCCCTTGCCTCCGTCATCAGACGGTGACGAAGGGGCGGGTCAGCTCCTCGACGGCCGTCCAGAGTCGTTGTTCGCGTTCGGGGTCGTAGGACTCCGCTGAAGAGCGGGCTTCGCGGGTGCGGTCCACGTAGGAGCCGGAGGGCGCAGGTGTGAGACCGAGAACGACGTCGGCGAGGGCGCGACCGGCTTCCTCTTGGGTTGATGCCAGGGGGGTCCGGGCCGTCAACGGCATGATCGTTCGCATGACGAATCGCACAGCCGCCCCGGCGTCGCGGTTGAGTCCGGTGCCGGGCACGAAGCCAGGGTTGTAGCCGACGACATCGACTCCGCGCGGCAGGCGCCGGGCGTATTCGTGGATGAGGTAGATGGCGGCCAGTTTGCTGGTGGCGTACGCGGTTCCTCCCGCAGCCACTGTGTCCGGCTTCGGGAAAGCCGAGATCCGGGCCAGCAGGGCTGGATCCTGCCACGACGGGCCGGGCATCATGCCCATGTTGTGCCGGAAGTCGCCGAAGTGGGCATCGCTGACGGTGATCACGATCCGCGACGCTTCGTCGAACCTGTCTTGAAGGCGGCGGATGAGCACGTGGTTGGCCAGCACGTTGACGGCGAACGTTGCCTCGAATCCGTCCGGGCTCTCCGTGACGGCATTGGTGAACAGCAAGCCGGCGTTGCTGACCAGTCCGCGCAGCGGCGGCAGTTCTCCGTCGTCGAGCCTGCGAGCCACCTCGTCGGCGGCTGCGCGGACGCTGTCCAGCGACAACAGATCCGTCGAAATCGACGTCACGGTGTGCCCTCGCAGACTGAGGTCGTCGGCGAGCTCCGCTCCCGCGGTTCCGCGGGTCAACAGCACGAGGTGGGCGTCGGTGCTGCCGGCGAGGATGTGCTCAACCGCTGCACGGCCAAGCCCTCGCGTGGCGCCGGTCATGATGATGGTGTGGGACATGTTTCCGCCTAGGAGCGAGTGTGCGGCTCGGGCCGAGCAGTGCTCCGCGCCGAGCATGATGTGGGGAACGTTCGAGTCGGCACCACAGCAGGGACTGACGCACCGACCGACGTATGTGTCGCACCGGCGGGACCGGTGCGATGCCCAGTGAGGATTCGCTGCCCCATGAACCTATGAATCTGGGCCCGTTGTGCACCACCGTCGCGGTGCATCACGTCGACGGCGATGGATGGTGTCAAACTCCGTGTAATGCAGGAACATTGAGTGGTCCGGCTGGAAGCCGGACGTCAGAAGGTGCCGTGCAGCTCTGCGCCGAGCCGGACGCCGGCCGCGTAGGCGTCACCGATCCGCGAGGCATCCAGGAGCCCCTGGCCATCGGCGCTGAGGACTCGGAATTCCTCATCCGGTTCAATGGCCTCGACACGACTTCCCGCAGCCCGGAGCTCGGCGAGGACCGGTGCGACGTTGGCCTGCTGGGCACGTGTGGTCGGGTGGACCCTTTCCGAATCGAGGTCGAGGTAAGGCAAGCAGGAGACCGCGATGACCAGATCATGGCCTCGGGCGAATTGGGCGTTGAGCGGGTCGTGCATGCCGCCGTCCATGTAGCGCCGACCGTCGATCCCGATTACGGGCAGGACCAGAGGGAGAGCGCAACTCGCCGCGACAGCGCGAGCCAGGGATACTCCCGAGCTGCTGTCAAAGGTGTGGATGTCACCCGACTCGGCATCCGTGGCCGTACACGCGAAGGTGTCCGGCCAGTCGCTTCCGACCAAGCTGTGGAAGAGCGTGACCACCTCCTCGGCGGACGCGGTGTCGGCCTCGGCCGCGAGAGCGCCCAGGGCCCGGCTGGGCTCGCGTGGGTCCGCGGCGCTGGCCGTAGCCGCCAGCGCCTCTAGAACAGCTAATCCGATTCCCGAACCAGGCGGCGGCATGAGCATGTGGGCAAGCCTGCTCAGCGTCCCGACCACGTCGTCCGCTCCCCCGGAGGCGTACCACGCGCCGGCGATCGAGCCCGAGGCGGTGCCGAGCACCAGCTCGCAACGAGGAAGATCCAGACCGGAGAGGAGGCCGAGTTCCCAGGCCACACCGACCGGTCCGCCACCACCAAGAACCAATGCCGTGCTCATGCGTACACCTGCGCTGTCTAGTCGGTCGCGTAACGAGGGCGAAGAAGAAGTGCGAGGACTCTGTCGAGGAGCCGGTCCGGCAGCACTTGCGGCAGACGGCCGGGTATGGCAGCGTCTCACTCATGTGACGATGTCATATGGTCGAGGTTAGAGTCTTCATGTGACAGTGTCAACCCGACGGTATGACGCTGTCATCTGTAATATGCGGTTATGGTCAGTCGCGCAGAATCCGCAGCCGCCACCCGTCGCGCCCTCCTGGACTCGGCCGCCGAGCTGCTCGACGAGGGAGGCCCTGAAGCGGTGACCCTGCGGGATGTCGCCGCACGGGCAGGCGTAAGCCGTGGTGCCCCTTACGGGCACTTCGCCGACAAAGAGAGCTTGCTCGCCGCTGTCGCCGCGGAAGGCTGGGAACGTCTGGGCGACGAAATCGCAGCGCAGCAGGGCAGCCCGTCGGACAGGCTCCGAGGCGCCCTCGCCGTGCTGGTCACGATCGGCCGCCGCTGTCCCCATCGCTACCGACAGATGTTCGGCGCACCGGCCGGCGAAGAAACCGGGATGCTGATCAACGCCTCCTGCCGTGCTCAAGAAAAATTTTTGGCGATCGTCTCCGAACTCGTCGACGAACGTGACGTCCACCGATACGGGGGCCTGCTCTTCACCGGCGTCAGTGGCATCATCGCCGCGGAACTGAGCGGCTACTTCGCCACCGGAACGTGGCACACCTCCGCCGACGAACTGGTCGACACCCTCGTGACGACCATCGCCGACGGACGAGCTCAACGGCCGGTGCACCCTCGATGACGGGCCAACCCCCTCCGACGGGGGCCGTCGATTCGTCGAGGCTTGCTATGCCGTCATCCTGGACGTCTACGACGGCAAACCACACCTGCGGCGCACTCCGGCCTGGGCCGTCAGACGTTCGACGTCGTCGTTGAGGCGGGCCGCAGGCTGGGATGTCTGTCCGGGCCATTACCAGCCGACCGCCCCGGGGGCGGTCGGCTCAGGACGCGTCTTTCTCCTGATATGTCTAGGCGTCAGTACCTGTAGAAGCCTTCGCCGGTCGACATGCCCAGTTTGCCTTTGTCGAGGTACCGCTCCTTCAGGGCGGCGGCAAAGGCGCGGGCATCCGGGTCTGGGGACATCACAGAGACGTTGTAGGCCGTCACCAGTCCGATCATATCGAGCACCTGGAACGGGCCGAGGGGCGCCGGGCCGTTGGTGCGCCAGGCCAGATCGATGGTCTCCGGATCGGCCACATCGTTGACCCACAGCTTCCCGGCGGCGACGAGTTGCGGGATGAGCAGCGCGTTCAGCACATACCCCGGGTACTCCTTACGCAGCCGGATGGGCAGGAGGGCGGTCGCCTCCATGAAGGCGACGACCACCTCGACCACCGCGGGATCGGTGAGCGGACTGCCCATGATCTCGACGATGCGCGCCGACCACATCCGGTTCGAGTAGTGCGTCCCCAGGAAACGGTCAGGCCTGCCTGTGTACGCGGCGAACTCGCTCGGGAGGAGACTCGACGCGGTCGTCGTGATAATGGTCCTCGGAGGTGCGATCTGTGCGAGCTTGCCGTAGACGTCGCGTTTGAGGTCCGGTACCTCCGGAACGGCCTCGATGACGAGGTCGGCATCGGCCACGGCAAGCGCGAGGTCGGTGGTGAACTGAACACGGCCGAGGGCCGCTTGGACCTGGTCCGCCGCCACGCCGGCTTCGCGGTAGTGACCGCCGAGCTCGTCCATGCGGGTGCGGGCGGCGAGCAAAGCCTCTTCGGTGATGTCGTGCAAGACGGCGGGGAACCCGTAAAGGGCACTGTGGTAGGCGATCTGGGCACCGAGGGTTCCGGCGCCCACGACGGTGATGTTGTTGATGCTTGGCATTTGAGCTCCTGGGTATGTCAACTGCGAGATATGGACCTTGCGTTCCCCACGTAGGGGTGGTCGGCGGGAACAGACACACGAACAGGTTCGGGACCGAGCCGTTCCGCCTGAGACCAAGAGAACTGTGAGCGTTCCGACGAGGTCAGCCGCGGGAGCGCACATGTCGCGGCAATCGCACCAGTCAGGTTCGCCGGCGGCTGGGCAGCGGTCCGCCGTACCCCAGCACGTAGACCGAAACCGCTCAGTGCAGGGTCGAGGTCGCCATGCCGAACTCGCGGCCCACCGAGGACAACGCGACGCCGACCATCGTGGTGTCTGGTCCGTCGGTGAACAGAGCCCCGCCGAGAACGACGAGGATGGTCCCGGTCCGGGCGGACCATCCTCGTTCGTGCCGAGGGAGCGGCGTTGAGCATGCCCCGGGGCCTACCCGTCAGAGTCGTCGCATGCGTCAGGGGCCCGGCCGTGAACAGACCGTCGTGGGAGGGGTGCCCTTGACGACTGGACCATCGTTTCATCGGATCGACTTGATGAACAATATGGTCACGCCGGAGATCAGGGACGCGATGACTCCGAAGGCGTAGAGCGCCGCATAGCCACCGAAGTAGGTGATCAGGGCCGCCGCGAGTGCTCCCGACATGGTGAGCGGCAGGCCCGTCGCGACCGACAGGATGCCGAAATCGCGCCCTACGGTCTCTTTGTTCGGCAGTACCAGAGACATGACCGCGAGGTCGACCGCGAAGTACGTACCGATGCTGATGCCGAGGAAGACCGAATAAATGACCATACCGGTCCAGGTCGGTACGAAGATCGGAATGAGCATGCTGCAGGCCAGCCCGATGGCGGAGATGCCCACGAAGAGTTTGCGGCGATCCAGCCTGTCCGCAAGCCAGCCGAACAGTGTGGCGACGAGGATCCACGCGACGACGCTGATGGTCGACAGAGTGCTGACCGCGACGGCGACGTTCTCGCCCGGCAGGTTTTCCATCCCGATGTAGTCACTCATCGTGTAGTACAAGTAGCCACTGACGGTGTAGTACGACAGAAACAGCGCGAAGCGGCTGGTGAACGCGAGAGTGTAGTCGCGGGATCGGAACGCTTCGAAGAATGACCAGACGCTGGGGCGCTGGATTCGTACGTTCCGTTCGCGAACGATGTCGAGTGTGGACGTCTCGCGAACGCTGAGTACCAGAACCAGGCTGGAGACGAACAGCACGATGGCGAGGACGGCGTAGCCCCAGAATGCTCCGGCGCGGCTGGCGATCTGGACACCGACGAAGACACCCAGTGGCGTGCCGAGCGCGACAATGGATGAGGCGAGGCCCCGGCGGTCCTCGGGGACCCGGTCGGGCAGGATCGCGAACAGCGGGCCGAGGTACATGTTCAGCACCAGCCACAGCACGGAGTAGACGATGCCCAGCACCAGCAGGTTGGGGCTGACAGCCATGGCGATCATGAGCACGCCCGAGATGCCGGAGAGGACGACGATCCACGGCGCACGCCGGCCATAGCGTGATCGTGTCCGGTCCGACAGGGCGCCGCCGAATGGGATGCCGACGAGCGTGCCGATGGCGGCGAAGGTCGTGAGAAGTGCGAGGCTGCCCACTTTGTCCGCCGCATCGATGGCTTCGACCTGGGCGGGAACGAGCACCTGCTGGATGCCGTTGACCATCGCGTACATCGCCGTCGTGGGGATGATGAGCGAGATGAGCACGCGACGCAACGTCACATGAGTTGAATGGGGCGTCTTCCGTTCGGCGACTTCAGCGTTCGACATGACTTCCTCCAGTGAAGAGAGAGCAGCAGCTGCGCCGTGCCCCCGCAGCGCAGCGTCAGACCCCTCAGGGAAACCGATTGCGGAAGTGGGCCAGACGCCGGTCTACGCCGAGCCCACGCTCTAGTGGAGTTCGCGCTTGAGGATCTTCCCCGTCGCCGTCATGGGCAGCGCGCCCACGATCTCGACCAGACGCGGGTACTTGTATGAGGCCATGTGCGCCTTGGCCCAGTCGATGAGTTCTGACGCCTTCAGCTCAGCGCCGGGCTCGGCCACGACGAACGCTTTGATCTCTTCACCGTGGGAGTCGTGCGGAACGCCGACGACCGCGGCCAGGGAGACGTCCGGGTGGGTCATGAGGGACTCCTCGACCTCGCGCGGGTAGACGTTGAACCCGCCTCTGATGATCAAGTCCTTGGCTCGATCGACGATGTAGTACCAACCGTCCTCGTCACGGCGGGCCAGGTCGCCGGTGCGCAACCATCCGTCGCGCAGGACCTCGGCGGTCGCGTCGGGCCGACCACGGTAGCCCCTGAAAACGTTGTGTCCGCGGACGGCGATCTCACCGACGGCGTCGGGGGTCCACTGCGTCTCGTGCCACGAGCCAGGCTTCAGCAGCGTCATCTCGACACCGGGAAGGGGTATGCCGATGGACCCAGGCCGGACCGGCTCGCCGAGCCGCGAAAATGATGTGACGGGCGACGTTTCGGAGAGGCCGTACCCTTCCGCGATGGTGACGCCGAGCCGTGCCTCGAACTCGCGATGGATCTCGATCGGGAGCGCTGATCCGCCGGCGACCGCCACCCGCAGACGGGCCGCGAGGCCTGCGCCGTCGACCGTCTCGTCCAGTGCGTGGAGCATGGCCCAGTACATGGTCGGGACGCCGGCGAAGAAGGTGACGGACTCGCGCAGCATCGAAGCCAATGCCGACGCGGCCTCGAAGCGCGGGAGCATCACGACCGTGCCTCCGTTGGCCACCGCGGCGTTCTGGACCACGCTCTGTCCGAAGGAGTGGAACAGGGGCAGGACGCCCAGGTAGGTGTCGGGGCGAGACGGGTCGATGTCGAACAGTGCCCTGGCCGCGAGCGCGTTGTCACGCATGTTGCGGTGACGCAGCTCCGCACCCTTGGGTCGGCCCGACGTGCCTGACGTGAAGAGTACGACTGCGATGTCGTCCTCGTCGGTGCTCACTGTGTCGAACTCCGGGGAGTGCCCCGCGGCGGCGGCTGCGAGAGTCTCGATGCCCTCGAATCCACTCGCGGCCGCGGGGTCTGCTGTGACGATGAGGACGTCGGGAGATGTCTCGCATGCTTCGGCGGCAGCGACCGCCTCGGCCCCGACGGGCAGCTCGGGGGTCCCCTCGAATGCGAGCAGAGCCTTGGCGCCGGCCTCTTCGAGGTGATATCTGACCTCACCTCTTTTGAGCAGAACGTTCAACGGGACGACTGTCGCGCCCACTTTGAGGATGGCGAAGTACGCGATCGTGAACTGGGGCAGGTTTGGGCACATCAGGGCGATCGAGTCCCCCGGCTTGATGCCACGAGCGACCAAGAGGTTGGCCACCCTGTTGGTGGACGCACCGAGGTCGGCATAGTTCAGGCGGTGTGGTCCGAGCACCAGCGCGGTGCGCTCGGCGTACCGCTTGACGGAGTCGTCGAGGAGGGAGGCGAGATTGAACTGGGGCATGTGATGTCCTAGGTACTCGGCAAGGAGACGCCGGTGGGCAGGTTCGGTCGAGACGAGATGGCCGACCGCAACGGCCTGGCATCATTGCCGATTTCGTCGGAGCTCCTTCGCGGAGTGGAGCCGCTCTTCCACGCTGCTGATGTGTGCGTCGATTTCGACTGCGACAAGCGCGACCAGGTCGTCGTGGATGTGGTGGCCCATCCCGGGCACGACCACATGGCGAGCGTTGGTGATGGCCGTGGCGGTTGCCCGCCCCCCGCTCGGATCAACGAACTGATCACGGTCCCCGTTGAGAACGAGGGTCGGCGCGTCGATGTGGTGCAGTTCCGACGTCCTGTCGCCCGACGCCTGGATGCACTGGATCTGACGGGCCGTGCCTCGGTTGTTCGGGCCGCCGGCGCGGTCCCATAGGATACCGGCGGCGACCGCCTCTGCCGCCTCGTTGAGTGGGTATGCCGTCCCACTGGCCTGATGGGTCAACTTGAGGTGCCTCTTGATGGCTCGTTCCCTCGTCTTTGCAGGCGGGGACGCGATCAGCATCAGTCTCGTCTTGAGCGTCGGTTGCCCGACGGTGAGTGCCCCCGTTGTCGAGTAGATCGAGGTCAGGGAGGCCGTGCGGTCGCCGTGGTGGGCTGCCAGCGACTGCGCGATCATGCCGCCCATCGAGCGTCCGACTATGTGGGCGCGGTCGATACCGAGGTGGTCGAGAAGGCTGACGCTGTCGCGTGCCATCTGCGCCAGCGTGTACGCGTCGCGCTGTGGTTTCGCGGACAGCAGGCGCCATGGGGCGGGCGGTCGTCGGTCGATGCGCGAGGAGCGTCCGGCATCGCGGTTGTCGTGGCGGACGACGCGGTAGCCGCGCGAGACCATCGCGCTGACGAAGGCATCGGACCACGAGCTCATGTCCTCTCCGAGCCCTCCGAGGAGCAGCAGCGCCGGGCCGTCGGCAGGACCGTCGACGCAGTAGCAGAGCCGCACACCGGTCGCGACCGAAGCGAAACGTTCCTGTGTCAGTGTCATGCGCTGACCTCCTTGCGTGTCGCACGGCGAGGGGCAACCTCAAGGGGGTCGGCCATGTAACGCAGGGCCGGGTCGTACACCGAGTTCGACTCGAGTAGCTCCTTGTCCTCCCACCAGGTACTAGCCATGATCCACGGCGCCTTGAGACCACGACGGGGCACGTCCTCGAGCGAACGCTGAACGTACCCGGCCGAGAAGTCCAGCAGCGGGCGGGTCTCGACGGTCGAGTCGGCGATGGGAGTGACGGACCCGTAGCCGTTGGCGTCGAGGTGATGCAGCAGCTTGTCGATCTGCTTCCAGATGAGGTCGATCTTCATCGTCCATGTCGACAGCACATAACCGACGACCATGACCATGTTGGGTACGCCGCTGAGCATCATGCCGCGATAGGCGAGCGTATCGGGCAGGTGGACGGGCTTGTCGTCGACGGTCATGGGCGTTCCGCCGAAGAACCGCAGGTTGAGGCCGGTGGCCTTGACGATGAGGTCTGCGGGAAGCTCACGGCCGGACTCGAGCAGAATGCCGTTCGCGGTGAACCGGACGATGCGGTCGGTGATCACCGTGGCCCGTCCCTCGGTCAACGCGTGGAAGTAGTCGCCGTCGGGGACGAGCGCGATGCGCTGGTCCCACGGGTTGTACGGGGGCGTGAAGTGGGTGCCGATGTCATAGCCCTCAGGCAGGTTCTTCCTGACATGGGAGGTCAGATAGCGTTTGGCCCAGCCGGGATAGCGACGGAAGGCGCTGACGAAGAGACGGTCCTGCCAGGCGTTCTTCATACGGACGATCGGGTAGGCACGGTCCTCCCCCAGCACACGGGTGATGAAGCCGGCGATCGGGTCCTGCCGGGGCTGGGCGACGACGTACGTCGGCGTCCGCTGGAGCTGCGTCACATGAGCGGCTGCGCCAGCGCCGGAGGTCATCGCGGGAACCAAGGTGAACGTGGTCGCGCCGCTGCCGATCACGACCACCTGCTTGCCGGAGTAGTCGTAGCCCTCCGGCCAGTGCTGAGCGTGGATGATGTCGCCGGTGAAGGTGTCCTCCCCGACGAAGCTCGGGTTGTAGCCCTCGTCGTAGTTGTAGTAGCCGGTCGCGTTGATGTACCAGCGGGTCTCGATCTTGATGTTGTCGAGGGCGCCGGTGGTCGGGTCGGTCCGTTCGATGTCGAGCGTCCATGTGGCGGTCTCGGACGACCAGCCGGCGTGTACGACCTTGTGACCGAAGCGCAGATTCCGTTTCAGACCGGACTCCGCGACCGCCTCATTCAGGTAAGTACGGATCTTCGGCGCGTCGGCGATGGAGTCCTTGTCACGCCACGGCTTGAACGAGTAGCCGAACGTGTAGAGGTCCGAGTCCGACCGGATGCCCGGGTAGCGGAAGAGGTCCCAGGTCCCGCCGACCGCGGTACGCGCCTCCAGCATCAGTAGTGACTTGTCGGGGTGCCCCGCACGCAGCTGGACGCCGAGGCCGATGCCGGAGATGCCGGCGCCGACGACGACGATGTCGACACGCTCTGTGTCGAGCGTCTGCTTGACCATGGTGAGTCTCCGTCCGTGACGTGATTGAAGGCACGGTCTCAGGCCGCGATAGAGCCTGAGAAGGTGACAGACGCCTCGAAGTCGATCCGCTCATGGTGCACACTGCACTCATGACGGGAGAGCGGAAGCAGGTGCCCTCTGCGCGCACCAGGACCCTGATGCGCGCCGCTGCAGAGCGAATGCTGGCCGAGGAACAGGAGCTGGTCGCGGAGTCTTTCGCTGCCCTGCAAAGCAAGCTGCCGCCGATCATGCGCGAGGATCCTGTTCTGCGGGAAGGCGGACGCAGAGCGAACGAGACCAATACGCTTCAGTGGTTGACCGCCACGGTGAACGCGCCCGGCGAGCCGGTTGCTCCTTATCTCGGTGGCGACGCGCTGAACTTCGCCCGCGACCTGGCCAGGCGCGGGATCGACAGCTACGACCTCATCAGCTGGCGCGAGTCGGTCAACGTTGCCTGGGGGCGCTGGACGGCCATCTGCCTGGACCTGACGTCGGAGCCCACCGAACTCGTCGAGTTGCTGAGCTTCAGCCATGCCTCCATGAACACCTTCGCCGACGACACGATGCGAGCCGTGCGAGAGGCTGTAGCGAAAGAGCGCGACGAATTGACGAGCGAACGCACCAGGCAGAGATTCGACTTGGCGGCGCTGCTGATCTCGGGAGCGCCTGTCTCCCTCGAACGCGCCGAACGCGAACTGGGTCAGGCGCTCAGTGGCCGGCTGGTAGGCCTGGTCGTGTGGGCGCGCTCCCACGAAACCACGGATCAGATCGAACCCGCGATCGACCGGCTGATGCGCGCGGCACGATGCCACACCAGGACGACGGTGGCCGCCGACTCCTCGACATCGTGGACCTGGCTACCGACCGCCGTGGCGCCCGAGCCGGCACAAGTCGTGGACATCCTGGACGAGCAACCCGACGTGAATGTCGCCATCGGGCGGCCGCACGCCGGTCTCGTCGGCTTCCGCCAGACCCATCTCGAGGCCCTGGCGACACAACGAGTCCTCGCCGCCCTGAACTCACCCAGGCGTATCAGCAAGTTCGATGACGTCCGGCTCGCCTCGGTCCTCGTCGTCGGCACGCCCCAACTCGACACCTTCATCCACGACACACTTGGTGACCTTGAGCACGCCGATCCGGTGATACGCCAGACGGTGCTGGCCTTCGTCCGTGAACGCTTCAATTCGGCGCGCACCGCAGAGCGACTGTTCACCCACCGCAACACGATCGACCGCCGGCTCCGCCGTGCCGACGAACTGCTCCCAAGTCCCCTCGCGGACTACCCAGTTGAGATCGCCGCCGCTCTCACCGTGGTACAGCTGAGGTCGGATCCGATCTAACGGACCCAAAACGAGCGCAGCGTCGAGATGATCACTACAGCGAGCACAAGGTGCGCCCGCGAGGATCTGGACCGCGAAGCGGCCATTGTCGCGTTGATGGGTCCGTTTCCTAAGACCGGGCTGACAGGTCTGGGGTTCGAGCGGCAGCGGGTGCCTCTGCCGGTGGGTCAGCCGGTGCCCGCGCCACCGTCGACGCGCAGGATCTGGCCAGTGAAGTGTGCGGCTTCCGGGGAGAGCAGGAAACACACGGCCGCGGCGATGTCGTCCGGACGGCCGAGCCGCCCGGAGGGTGTGCCGGCGAGGTAACGCTGCTCCGAGGCGGACCCGGCAGGATTGTTGGCACGGAACAGTTCCGTCTCGGTCGGTCCGGGGGCAACGGCGTTGACGGTCACTCCCGTCGTGGCGAGCTCTCCCGCCCAGGCGCGGGTGCAGAAGTCCAGCGCCGCTTTGGCCGCTCCGTAAGCCGTACGTTCCGGTTTGCCCACGGTGACCAGGCTGGTGATGTTCACGATGCGGCCCCGACCGTGCGCGGTCATGGCCGGCAGGGCGGCCTGGACGACCTGGACGGCGACCCGCACCGTCATGTCGTAGACCGCGTGCAGATCCGTCCAGCTCGCCTTCGTGTACGGATGCGGGTCGAACCAGACCGGCATTGTTGACCACGGCGTCGACGGGCCCCTGGGCGAGGACAGCCCGAAGGGCCGCGTCTGTGGCTGCCCGATCGGACAAGTCGACCTCGTGGAAGTCCCCGGGGAAGGCGTCGGTCGAGGTCCGTGCGAGACCGATGGGCCGATGTCCCTGACGGGCCAGGCGTTCGGCCACCGCCAGGCCGATGCCGCGTGAGGCTCCCGTGATGAGCACGCGTCGAGAGGCCATGCTGGAGGGGGTCCTTTCTCGTCCCCGCATCGCAGGGGCGGGTGCATCCGCGGTGCGGGCAGGCGCGAAGGGCACGGGCGCCGATGCCGTGGGGGGTATCGGCACCCGTGGCCCGGGAAGGTCAGAATCCGGGGGAGAGGGCCGTCATACCGTCATCCACAGCCACGCGCTGATGGTCCAGCCGAACCAGTCGCTCGGGTCCGTGAACGAGAAGGCCGTGGTCAGCACGGAGCCGATCCACACCACGAACATCACGGGTGACTTGTCGTGGCGCACGCCATAGGACCGCTCCAGGGGGCGGACCCTCGCCCGTCCGACCCTTGGACGGGCGAAACTCGATTCGCCGGAAGTGGAGGCGTACGCAGCGACTGCCCGGCCGAGCCGTGTGCACGCGGGTGCCTTCTGTGGGGCGACATCTGTGGGGCCGTCTGGCAGGAACTGACCGGCCCGGCGTCCGCGAACTGCTCACCGGCGTGCGAGCCTGCCTCGACGTTCTCGGTCAGGCGGGTACAACACCGGTTACCCATGTGACGCAAGTCATGATTAGGTGCTGGAACTCGACGCTCTGTCGACTCGACTACTGGAGTGCTACGGCTACAACCGCCGTCTCTCGCAGGACGGTTCGATGCGACCAGGAAGGTCGGGCATGGCCGATATTCCCTTGTCACCCCGCTCCGCCGCCGGGGCCGCCCGCAGACTGCTGCCGCCTCCCGCGCTCTGCGGGTTCCTGCTTCTGCTGGCACTGGTGTTCACGGTGTCCTACGCGGTCGGGTCGGCGGCCGGGCCGGTGGCGCCGGGTATGCACGGCAGCGGGAGAACCGGTAGCGGTGGAGGGGGCGGCGGGAGCGACGGCGACGGCACGGGCGACATGCCCGGGATGGACGACATGCCCGGGATGGGTCATGGGAGCGGTGAGTGATGGCGGCCGAACAGACGGCGAGCCTGGTGGTCACGGACGTCACCGTGGGCGGGATGACTTGCGCTGCCTGTGTCCGGCGGGTGGAGAAGAAGCTCGCCAAGCTGGAGGGCGTCACGGCCACGGTCAACCTGGCCACGGGGCTCGCGCGAGTCAGCCACCCGGCAGACGTCGCGCCCGAGGATCTCGTCACCGCGGTTGAGCAGGCCGGATACCAGGCCGCCCTGCCCGCGCGTGAGGACGAGGAGGCGGCCTTGGCAGCGGATGAGGCCGGCACCGACGAGGCCCGTCGCGAGCGGGAACGGCTCGTGGTCACCGCTCTGCTCGCGGTGCCGGTCCTGGTGCTGTCGATGGTGCCGGCGTGGCAGTTCCGCAACTGGCAGTGGCTTTGTTTCATGCTGGCCGCCCCGGTGGCGGTATGGAGCGCCTGGCCCTTTTACATCAGGGCGCTGCGGGGGCTGCGGCACTCCACGGCCACCATGGACACCCTCGTCTCGCTCGGCGTGGTGGCGTCGTTCTCCTGGTCGGTGTACGCGCTGTTCCTCGGGGGAGCGGGCGAGCCCGGGATGCGGATGTCGTTCAGTCTGGTGCCGTCCGCGTCGGAGGGCATGGCGCACCTGTATCTCGAAGCCGCCGTCAGTGTCCCGCTGTTCGTGCTGACCGGCCGGTTCCTGGAGGCGCGGGCGCGGCGGGGGACCGGGGCGGCGCTGCGGTCGCTGGCAGAACTGGCCGCCAAGAAGGTGTCCGTCCGTGACGAGCACGGTGAGCGGTCCGTCCCCATCGAGCAGTTGCGGGTGGGGCAGGTCTTCGTGGTGCGTCCCGGTGAGCGGGTCGCGACCGACGGGCGGGTGACGGAGGGCAGTTCGGCGGTGGACCTGTCGCTGGTCACCGGCGAGAGCGAACCCGTGGAGGTGTCTCCCGGCTCGGCGCTGGTCGGCGGGGCCGTCAATGCCGGCGGGCTGCTGCTCGTCGAGGCCACGGCGGTCGGTGCGGACACCCAGCTGGCCCGCATCACCCGCCTCGTGACGGAGGCCCAGGCCGGCAAGGCGCGGGCGCAGCGGCTGGCCGACGCGGTCGCCGGAGTCTTCGTTCCCGTGGTCCTGGCCATCGCCGTGACCATCCTCGGGTTCTGGCTGGGAGCCGGAGCCGACCCGCAGGCGGCGCTCACCGCCTGTGTGGCCGTCCTGGTCGTGGCCTGCCCGTGCGCGCTGGGGCTGGCGACGCCGACCGCCCTGATGGCCGCCACCGGACGTGGGGCCCAGCTGGGCGTACTGGTGAGCGGGCCGCAGACACTGGAGGCTCTGCAGCACGTGGACACGGTCGTGGTGGACAAGACCGGCACGCTGACCACCGGCCACATGACGGTGGCCAAGGTCACCGCGCTGCCGGGCGCGCTCGGGCAGGACGCGGTGATGCGGCTGGCCGGGGCGGTGGAGCGGGGCTCCGAGCATCCGATCGGGCGGGCGGTCACCGCGTACGCGGACCGCACACAGGCGTCCGGACCCCTGCCGGACGTGACGGACTTCGCCGCGGTGCCGGGACACGGCGTGAGCGGCCGGGTGGACGGCCTCACGGTGGAGGTGGGCGCGCCGGACGGCAAGCTGCCGCGCGCGCTGGCCAAAGCGCTGGCCGAGGCCGAGGAGGCCGCGCACACTCCGGTTCTGGTGCGGGTCGACGGCCGGGCCAAGGCGCTCATCGCGGTCGGGGACCTTGTACGGTCCGGCAGCTACCGGGCCGTGGAGCGGCTGCGCCGACTCGGTATCCGCCCCGTGCTCGCCACCGGCGACCGCACGGCGCCCGCCGAAGCGGTCGCCGCCGCCCTGAACATCGACGAGGTGCGTGCCCGCTGCACCCCCGAGGACAAAGCCGCCCTCGTACGGCAGTTGAAGGAGGAGGGCGCCCGGGTCGCGGTGGTCGGCGACGGCGTGAACGACGCCGCCGCACTCGCCGAAGCCGACCTGGGCATCGCCATGGGCAGCGGCACCGACGTGGCCATTGGCGCCGCCGACCTGACCCTGGCGCGCGGGGACATCGAGGCGCTCGTCGACGCGGTCCTGCTGGCCCGGCGCACGCTGGGAACGATCCGAGCGAACCTGGTGTGGGCGTTCGGCTACAACGTCGTCACCGTGCCGCTGGCCATGGTCGGCCTGCTCGATCCGATGTTCGCCGCCGCGGCGATGTCGGTGAGTTCGGTGCTGGTGGTCGCCAACAGCCTGCGGCTACGCGGCTGGCAGCCCTCTGCCGCCCGCGGCCGGAGCCGTCCTGGGACGCGGGGCGCGAAGGCCGGTGTCCGATGAAGCCGATCACGGACCCGCTGTCCATGCTGAAGCGCCTGGACCGGCGGCGGCTTCGGGACGGGGCACTCACCGCTCTCGTGCCCGTCGCGGCGTGCAGTGTGGCCCTGGCCGGCCTGACGGCCTGGGTCGGCACGGGCCGGGCCGGCAGCCCGGCGGTCGTCCGGGTCACCGAGGGGAAAGTGCTGCTGCCATCTGACGGAGTCCCGGAGACGGCGGCGTTCTTCCACATCGCCAACGAGGGCGGCTCGGCCGACACCCTGGTCCGGATCACGGCACGTGACGTCCCCGGTGAGATAACACTCTCCCGACACCGCATGCGGCAGGGCAACGCGGCCTACCGGTCCACAATCGACTCCGTCTCCGTCGCGGCGGGCGACAGCCTCGCCATGTCGCCGAGCGGGGTGGACCTGACCGTGCCCGTGCCCTCGGACCAGTGGCGTTCAGGTGACCTCGTGCCGTTCACCCTGGAGTTCCGGCGCAGCGGCCGGGTGAAAGTCCTGGCCGTCGTGGTGCGGCCGGATTCAGCATCGCTCACGTAGTCGTTCCCCGCCGTCCCCGAGTTCCCGCGCTCCTGATGTGAGGTGTGTCACCTCGTTGCCGGTGAGTCGAGGAGCGGAAGTTCGTACGTACCCTCTGACGACGATCAGACGCCGGGTGCGAGGATGAGCGGGCTATGACTGTCCGAGGGTGGTGCCGCGTGCTGCGGGCCGGCGTGTTCGCCGCCGCCTGCGTGCTGCTCGCCGCCCTCGGGCACGTGACCATGTCGGGGACCCCCGTTCCCTGGTGGGCCATGGCCGCCGGTGCGGCCGCGACCGGCGTAGCCGGATGGCTGCTGGCCGGCCGGGAGCGTGGCCGCACGTCGATCGTCGTGGTCGTGACCGCCGCGCAGGCGGTGCTCCACGAGACGTTCACCCAGGCGCAGGAGCTCACGTCGGCGTCGGCCGTCATGCCCGGCGCCGGCGGCCCGACGGGCACGAGCACCGTCGACATGGGCTCGATGGGGTCGATGGACATGGGCTCCATGAGCGGCATGGACATGGGGTCGACGGCACACGCGGTGCACGGCATGTCCGGCGGCGGACACATGCACGGCATGGCCGGCATGAGCGGCGCTGCCTCGGTCGGCATGTTCGCAGCGCACCTGCTGGCCGCGGTCCTGTGCGGGCTGTGGCTGGCCCACGGCGAACGGGCCGTGTTCCGCGTTCTCAGGGCCGCGGCGGCCTGGCTGGCGGCGCCGCTGCGTCTGCTGCTGGCGGCCCTGCCCGCGCCGCTGGGCCGCCCGTCCGTGCGCAGGCTCTGTGACTTCGATTGCGCGGCTCCGGTGCGGCTGTTGCTGTGTTGCTCTCTCACCTTCCGCGGGCCGCCCGCGGGTGCCGCTGTCATCTGAGACAGCCGGATCCACCCAGGGCCCAGCACTGCGCCTCCCGCCGTCCTGCGGCGCACTCGCGCACAGGTCTGCCGACGGTCTCCCCGCCGCGACCCGCTCACCGCGTCTGCACGGGCGGGCAGTCCCTCACGGGCCCCGGGCATCGCCGTACCTCTCGCGTACGGACGCACCCCATGTGCCGGTGAGCCGTGCCCTCGTGCGGGCCCGGCCCCGGAAGACCTGAGAAGGACCTCACGTGATGATCTCTGTCCTGCCCGCTGCCCGCTGCCCGCTGCCCGCGCGGATCGCGCCTCCGCGGACGCGTCGGCGACCGCCTGGGCACTGGCCGCCCGCGGCGGCGACCCCGACGCGGCCGACCACTTCGTCCGCGCCCTGCACGGTGACGTGCTGCGCTACGTCGCTCACCTCAGCGGCGATCCCCAGACCGCCCACGACCTGACCCAGGACACCTTCGCGCGCGCCTTCGGCAGCCTGCACCGCTACGAAGGCCGCGCCTCGGCCCGGACCTGGCTGCTGGCCATCGCCCGGCGCGCGGTCGTCGACAGCCTGCGCCGTGCCGCGGTCCGACCCCGGATCGCGGACGCCGTCGACTGGCAGACGGCGGTGGAACGCTCCCAGCCGAGCGGCCTGCCGGGCTTCGACGAGGGGGGCGCCGTCCCCGAGGAGCCCATCGCCGACACCATCCATGCCATGGCCCCCACCATCACGACGTGCGGAAGAGCGGCGATCACCACCCGGCCCCGGGACCCGCCACGCGCGCGGAACGGAGCGGCGGCCACGAACCACAGAGCGCCCACGCTGAAGAGCACAACCTGGGGAACGACCGGCAGGTCCGTTCCCCACGGCCAGGCCATCGCGATCATCAGCACCCCCATGGCCGCGTGCAGCGCGTGATCCACGCGTTCCCCGGCGCTGGTTCCGGGAAGCACCAGCCTCCACACGCCGTACGCGACAGGCACGGCGAACAGCAGACTCAGAACCCAGCGCAGCCCGCTCGCGGCAACCACCGCACCACCCCCACTCCAAGGGCGCCGCACGGCGCGGCCGACCAGTGTTCCAGGGCCGGACGCACGGGCAGGGGGCACGAACGAACGGGAGAGGTACTACGACAGACGTCCTCCACAAGCCGCCACGGCGGCACGGGATTTCGGGCGCCTGATCGCCTCCCGGTCAGGACGCGGACCTGGCGAACGGCCACAACAGGAGTCGGTGAGTGGCCTGAGTGAGTTCCAGGCATTGCGTATGAGCGCCGTCACATCGACGGGGAGGCGGAGACCCCTCATACGTAGGACGCACCCGCACCCGCACCCGTGCACCGGAAACGGTGTCCTCGCTGTCACCCGAGAGGAAGGCCGGAACCATGACTGCGACCTCATCGTCATCGGCCAACCCGTACACGAAGCCCTGATATTCGGAAACTCGCGAGCAGGTTCCGGCGGCGTGGCGCACAGGATTCCTGGAACTCGCGCGCTTCGGCGCGCGGATGGACGAAGTTGCGGTACTTGCGCAGTTCGTGGCAGAAGCGCTGTACGTCGGCGCCGATCCAGCCGGCGTCGTAGCAGATTTTGATGAGGGTATCCAGGTTCACGTGGTCCCGGGACTTGTTGCCGAGCAGTGACGCGTTGCGTTCCTGGACGACATGGACCATGACGCCTTCGAGGAGGCTGCCGAGCATGATGATGGCCGCCACGTGGGCGCCGTTGGCGTAGCAGGTGCGTGCCTCGTCCAGGCGGTGCTGGAGGAGGCCGGCCATCTGATGATCACTGATGAGATCGGTCATGGCTGCTCTGAGTTCGACCGGGCCCTGGCTGCCCGGGTGGGCGAGTGAGGGGTCGCAGGCGATGAGGCGGGGGCGGCCGCCGGGGTTCGCCAGGCGTACGCCCTCGTGGACGAGAAAGGCGTTGACCGCGGTGATGACCGCGGGGAGCTGCTCGGGTTCGTCGAGGTATTCGCGCGGGTCGGCGAGCCGGAGCAGGATTTTGATGCGCACCCTTGCTTCCGGTGCAAAGATCGCCTGGCGATGGGGCTCGACCCCTGTGTACTTGAGGCCAGACATGTGGTCATGGCTCAGTGGCGAAGCCGAGCGGCGCCGGGCCTACCATGGCTCCTCACCTGCTCCGCCAGTCCCGTGACTTGGCCTCGGTCCCGACGGGTATGGGGGTGATCGCATCTGGGTCTACAAGCCGGAAGGGAACGCGAGGGGGGAGGCGGATTGAGCTTCAGGACGCTACGTGCCTGGAACGGCGCGCAGAGTCGGGCATTCGAAGAGCTGTCGTATCAGCTGCTCAAGAACCGCGTGCCAAGAGGCACTCAGGCCATCCGAACCGGCAACCCTGACGGCGGCGGTGAGTGGTAGGCCACGCTGCAGGACGGCACGGAGTGGGGCTGGCAGGCCAAGCATGTTGAGGGCATCGATCCGCTGCTGACCGCCATGACGGATTCGGTGAAGCGCGTAGCCAAGGAGCGACCAGAACTCCGCAACCTGACGTTCGCGATCTCCTGGAACCTTGCCATCGGAACGCGGCACGTGGTGGCGGCTGAGTGGTGTCGTCTCATCCCTGATGGTTCGTTTCCTTGGCGTTTGGAGACGAAGCCGAACGGGAGGCGATATCTACTGAAAGGATGGTCAGGGACGTGGAGGTGAAGGGCAGTTGGTGGGTAGGGAGCCGCGTGTGACTGGCATGATCAACGGGCGGTTTCATCTGCTGCCGCAGGCGGAGAAGCGCCAGGGCGGCATGTCTGAGGTGCGCAAGGCAGTGGATGTCCTGAGCCCGGAGGGCGCGTACGCGGCGGTGAAACTGCTCAAGCGGCGCGACGACGAGGAGAGCACGCGGATCTTCCTCGACCGCGAGACCGCCTCGTTGCGGGCGCTGAGCCATCCGAACATCGTACGGATGCTGGACTCGGGCTGGGACGATGGGCTGGAGCAGTACTTCATCGTCCTGGAGTGGGTCGATAGGAGCCTGAAGGACGAGATGAGCGGGGGTCGGCCGCTGGACTGGCCGTCCTACTTCGCCCGCATCGGGCGGCCGTTGGCATCTGCTCTCGCCTACGCTCACGAGCAGCGGGTGGAACACCGGGACATCAAGCCCGGAAATGTCCTCCTGACCAGTGACGGCACGGTCAAACTCGCCGACTTCGGGATCGCCAAGGTCGTGGAGACTGCGGCGGTGCTCGCGACGGACCACACGGTCGCTGACTACGGTTCCAGCCTGTACAAGCCGTTGGAGAAGAGCAGCGTCGGCTGGGTCAGGGATGTCTATGCGTACGCCGTCCTGGCCATCCAGGTTCTGTCCAACAGCAAGGCCCGCGACTACCCCGGACTGCTGTCTGCTCTGGACGAGCTGGAGATGGACACCGATGTCCGCGCGATTCTGAAGTCCTGCATCGACATCGAACCGCAGAAGAGGCCGGCCAACGCCATCGTGTTGGAGCACCAGCTGCTGGAGGCGGAGCGACGGTGCGGCAACCGTGACGCGCGGCAGCGCAATTCGGTGTGGCTGAAGATGACCAAGAGCGCCGCAGAGAAGCTCGTCACCGTGCCCGAGGGGAAAGAGCTGAGCCTCGACCAGGTCATGTCGCAGGCCAAGTCGGAGGTCATGTCCGATATCTCGGGCACCGTGCACGTCGACTACGGTTGGAACCCGGCGACGAAAGAGGTCGACACCGAGACCGTGCGGGTCTTCGGCCGGAAGCTGTTCCTGCGCATGGTCGGCGACGACAACAACTCCGACCGGTGCGTCATCGTGTCCGCGGAAGAGCGGCCGGAGGAGTGGCTGGCGAGGCGCCGAGAGTCTGCGCTCAAGCTTGATCCGATTCTGAGCTGGACCTTCTACGATCCCGGCGAGGACCCGGCCAACCGCGGGCTGAACGTGCTGCTGGCGGGGCTCAACACGCATGTGGAGGCCCGCGAGGAGAAAAACAGCGAGGACCGACGGAAGAACCTCGGGGACCTCTTCGACGGCTGGCGGCACGTCCTTGAAGCCCGCGAGGAGATCGCGGCGAACGGGCGGCAACCCGTCGCCTACGACAGGACGGACGGCACCTCGTACACGCGGTCCTTCCGCCTGGGCGCCACCGAAACGGTGCTGGAGATCGGCGACGAGTGGTCGGTCGTGGAGTACCCCTACAGCCGGCCTATCGACCGGGGTGTCGTCACCGGTCGGACCGAGGACACCGTCCAGCTCCGTATGACTCGTGCCAAGACGGCGCTGCCACGTCGCGGTTACCTGCTGCCCTATCTCGGCCCCAGCCAGAGCGCCATCAATCGGCAGCGCGACGCGCTGTCCACGGTTGCCGCCCAGCAGAGCAGCAACCCCCTTCTGGGTAAGATCATCGAGAATCCGCAGGGGATGCCGGTCCTGCCTCCGGTCGAGGTCACCTCCTGGGTCCGCGCCGACCTTGACCAGAGCAAACGGGATGTCGTCGTGCGAGCGTTGGGGACGCAGGACCTTGTGCTGGTCGAGGGCCCGCCTGGCACCGGCAAGACCACGGTGATCGCGGAGATCGTCGAGCAGACACTCAGCCGCAAGCCGGACGCACGAATCCTCATCGTCAGCCAGACCCACATCGCCATCGACAACGCGTTGCGCCGTCTGGAAGAGGCGGGTATCGACGGCCTGGTGCGCCTGGGCCGCCCCGACGATCCGCGCATCGATCCCGCCGCGCAAGCGCTACTGCTGGACCGGCAGGTCAAGAGGTGGACGCAGAGCGTTCGAGCCCGGGCGGAGAGGCACCTGGAAGCGGTCGCGACCCGGCAGAAGCTGGAGTCACGGCACCTGAAGGCGGCACTCCTGCTCGAAGAGGCGGCAGCCGTCGCCACCGACCTCGCGCACGTTGAGGCCCGGCTCGCGGAACTGACCGCTCAGCCTCTACCCGACCGCACCACCTCCGCGCGGGAACTGGGAGAGGAAGCGGTCACAGCCAGTGCCCGTCGGGAGACGCTCCTCGAACAGCGCGCGGCCCTCGTCGCCGAGATCCAGAGCGCCCTGGACGGTGACCTCACCCTGCGCGAGGCCATGACCGCGCGGGAGTGTCGGGACGCCGTCGAGGCCCTGTTTCCGGCAGCAGGCCCGGGACAGGACCTCATGCGGCTGCTGCGTCTGCAGGGCGAATGGCTCAAGCGGGCCGGCAGTGACCCGCACCTGATCGCCAGTTTCCTGCGGACCCGGAACGTGGTAGGCGGCACAGCCCTGGGCTTCTTGGGGCATCCAGCAGCTCGTGCCCTGGACTTCGACCTGTGCATCTTCGACGAGGCGTCGAAAGCGACCGCAACCGAGGCACTGGTCCCGCTGGCCCGTGCGAAACGGTGGGTGCTGGTCGGGGACACCAGGCAGCTCCCGCCGATCGACGAGGACCTGCTGCGCAACACCAAGGCCATGGAAGACCACCAGCTGACCCCGGAGATCGTGCAGACGACGCTGTTCCAGCACCTGGCGGACAATACCCAGCCGCCGGTCAAGCACCTGCTGCGCGAGCAGTACCGGATGACGCCCGCCATCGGCAACATGATCAGCAGCTGCTTCTACAACGACGAGCTGCTCTCTCCCAACCCGCACGAGCTGGAGGGGTACAGAGGCCTCAACCGGCCTGTGCTTTGGATGGACACGAGCTTTCATCCCGGGCGGCGTGAGACGGAACGGTCCGGCACCGAGACCAGCGTCTCCAACCGACTCGAGGCGCAGATCGCGCAGAAACGTCTGGAGGTCATCGACTACGCGATCGGGAAGGGGGCGGTCCAGCCGCCCGGTGGCAAGCCCCTGGAGGTTCTGGTCATCGCGCCCTACGGCCGTCAGGTTGAGACGCTCAAGAAGCAGCTGGCCAAGAAGAAACTCAGGCACTTCACACCCGAGGTGCTCTCCGTCGATGCCGTGCAGGGCCGCGAGTGCGACCTCGCCGTCTTCTGCGTGACCCGCAGCAACTCCGACGGCCGGTTCGGATTCCTGGGGCAGCCCTACTGGCGGCGCATCAACGTCGCCCTCTCCCGCGCTCGGTTCGGGCTGATCATCGTCGGGGACGCCGGCTTCTGCCGCAGCAAACCCGGTGCCCTGCGCAACGTCCTCCACTACATGAGCAGCCACCCGGAAGACTGCGAGATCCGCGATGCCAACGTTCAGTGAGGACAGCCTGCTGGCCGTCCGCTTCGGAAATGCCCGCACCGGCTTTGACCTCGTCGACATCGTCGACGCGGCCCTGCCCGTCGCCCGCATCACCGCCGAGGTCCTCGCCCAGGACAGCAAGGACATCCCCCTGCTGGAGGAGTACGTCCTGCGGCTCGTCGACCAAGGGGTGCGGACACCGGAATCCATCGCCGGGTTCCTCGGCCTGGACGTCGCCATGGTCAACCAGACCGTGGCGGTCCTCTTCGGCTCCGACGACCTGCGCTGGACTGCTCCCGTGCCCGGCACAGCGCCCGTTCCGCGGCTGCGCCTGACCGAGAAGGGCCGCTTCACCGCGACGAAGGCGGCCGCCATCGTCCCGGTCCGGGTCAGCCAGTCCCTCGTCTTCGACCAGATGCTGTGGCGGGCCTCCCCCTACAGCCGCCGCAGCACCATCGCCCGGGACGTGGCCACCGAAGGCGGAATGATCATGCTGCCTGCCGCGCGGTCCGGTCCCGTCGAGGACGGAGCGGTGACCGCCGAGGAAATCACTACCCTCCTTCAGGAGAACGGCACCACCACCCGCGAAGTCCTGCAGGTCAAAGGCATCGTCCAGACCCGGACCCGTCACGTCCTGCCCGTCAAGCTCCTCGTCTACGCGGACGCCGAACGCGTTGACATCGAACTCGGTGTCGTCATCGACGGTGAACTGAGCGACCGCCACGAGATCGAACTGATCGGCCTCGGCGGCGCCAAAGGACTCGGCATCAACGTAGAGCCCGAGTCTGAGCGCCCTTCGCTGGAACCCGACCTCGAAAAGGCCCGGATCCCCCTGCAGGAGGTCACCCAGAAACGCGCAGAGCAGGCAGCCCTCCAGCTCAACTCCCCGGCGCCCCTCCCCTCAGAGCCGAAGGCTCAAGAGCAGCAGGCAGAGGAGATCCGCGCAATCGGAGTCTTCGAGCACCCCGAACTCCTCGATGAAGCCCTCACCAGCGCCCGGAAACGCATCCTGATCATCTCGCCGTGGATCACCGGCGCGATCGTCACCACGGCGTTCATCGGCAGACTGGAACGACGACTGCAGCGGGGCGTGAAGGTCGACATCGCCTACGGCTACGACGACAGCGAGAACAGGACCGACCCGAATGCCATCAGAAGGCTCAACAACCTCGCTGCTCGATATCCTGAGAAGCTGCACGTGGCACGCCTCAAGAGCAACCACGCCAAGATCCTCTTCTTCGACGACGCCTGGGTGACTACCTCCTTCAACTGGCTGTCCTTCAAGGGCGACCCAGACCGCACCTACCGCGTGGAGGAGGGCACCCTGATCCGGAACCGGAGAAAATCCGACATCTATTACAGTCGCTACCTCGAACTCATCGACGACAACCGCCGATAGGCGCGCACTGCGGAGCCCTGCCTGCTCCGAGCAGGCTCCCTGGGCCCTTGGGCCGGCAGTGGCTGTCCGGCTGACAACATGACCAGGTGGAGACGCCGTCGCGAAGACAGAGCTGGCCTGGATTGACGGCGAGCCCTGGATCACCGGCGCGTACGGGTAGCTGATCAGAGCGGATTGGTGCCATGGCTTTCCTGCCCGGACCCTGTGCCTGCCGAAAACCTCATCCGCCCAGTTCAGGCGGCATGATGGTACTCGTGGAGGATGCCGCCGAGTCGTTGGCGTCGTCGTATGTCGTGGTGGGTGATCTGCTCCGGATCGCTGATCGGTATCGGCAAGGGGCGTAGCGGGCGGGCGTTGACGATGCCTTGATGGGGCCGGTGGGAGTTGTAGAAGTCTTCGAACTCGCGTAGCGCGTGGCGCAGGTGTCTTCGCGGCCAACTTGTCGAACACGGCCCGCAGTTTCGGCTCGCTGTTGGGCAGGGGCTTGTCGAAGACCTTCTTCCCGGCCGGGGTCAGCCCGTGCCCGTGATGCGCACTCTTGCCGACGTCCAGGCCGAGGAACACGCCCACGTCTTCGGTGTCGAACATCGCACCCTTCCAGGGGGTCGAACGTGCCGGCCTCGGCTTCGGTGTCGTACGCGCGCATCCACGTTATGCAGACCTGCCGCCCGCGAGCTGTCCGGCATTGCGCCGGACCGAGGCGGCGGCCGGACCTCTGACTTGTTGAATCGGACCCAGACGCACGGTCTGCAGCCGTAGCGTCCAGGGTGCCGGTCAGCATGGGCTCGCGTGACCTCATGCCGCCCCAACTCGGGCTGGCTCATGATGAGTTTGCCGCCGTTGACCGGCACCCGCGCGGTGTGGCTCGACAGAGGCGTGACCAATGGACGCTGAGACTTCAAGTCAGAGTGCCCGCCGCACCCGTCCCATCCCGTTGAGACCTGGTCAGGGTGCCCGTGATCACCATCGGTATCGATCCCCACAAGTCCTCTCACACCGCCGTCGCCGTCGATGCCGCCGGGCATCAACTGGCCCAGCGGCGCTTCGTCGTCAACGCCGGGACCGTCCGGCAGCTCATGCGCTGGTGCGAGAAGTGGCCCGAGCGCCGCTTCGCTGTGGAAGGCGCCCGCGGCCTGGGCCGCAGCCTCGCCCAGCAGCTGGCCGCCGCCGGCGAGAAGGTGGTGGACGTCCCATCCACCCTCTCCGCCCGGGCCCGGCTGCTGGCCACCGGCGGGGACCGCAAGACCGACGCCGCCGACGCCCTCCATGTCGCTCAGGTCGCACTCTTCCGGCAGGACTTGCGCACGGTCGAACCGGAGGACCAGTCGACGATCCTTCGGCTGCTGACCGAGCGGCACGACGACCTGGTCAACGAGCGCACTCGGATCATCAACCGGCTCCACGCCGTCCTGCGGGACCTGCTGCCGGGCGGGGCTCCCACCCGCCTGTCTGCCGAGAAAGCCGCAGTCCTCATGAAGGGCGTCCGTCCCGCCACGGCCACCGACTCCTGCCGTCGCGATCTCGCCCGGGATCTTCTCGCGGATCTTCGACGCGTCGACCGTCAGGTCCGTGACAACGAGGCCCAGATGCGTGACGCTCTG
>NZ_KB911605.1 GCF_000383615.1 Streptomyces canus 299MFChir4.1
GGATGTCCGGCATGAGGTCCAGGGGCCAAGCCTGTGCCCGAGGCCCCCGTCATGACGTGAGGGGGCTCGGTCGCGACGCGCAGGGCCGCACAGCCCGCCCCGGGTTCCGCAATATCCAGGGGCGCCGAGCCGCGGTCCCGGCTGCGCCGTCGAGCCCCTTCCGAACGCGTCGCCACGACGCCCAGGCCGCCGAGCCCGGCCTCCGACACCCCCGTCACGGTGCCTCCACCCCCGCGTCAGAGTTGCGTCAAAGACAGCCCCCCGGCCCGCTCCCGACCGCTCCGCCGGGATCGCCGGACGTAAGGTCGACGCTGCGTAGACAGGGCTGACCGGAAGACAATGGGCTCATGGGACGCGGCAGGCTTCGGATCTATCTCGGTGCGGCACCGGGCGTCGGCAAGACGTACGCGATGCTGTCCGAGGCGCACCGCAGGGTCGAGCGGGGCACCGACTGTGTCGTGGGGTTCGTCGAGCATCACGGGCGGCCGCGTACCGAGGTGATGCTGCGCGGACTCGAAGAGATACCGCGCCGGGAGATCGAGTACCGGGACTCCGTCTTCACCGAGATGGATGTCGATGCCGTACTGCGCAGGGCCCCCGCCGTAGCCCTCGTGGACGAACTGGCCCACACCAACATCCCGGGCTCGCGCAACGACAGGCGCTGGCAGGACGTCGAGGAACTGCTCGCGGCCGGGATCGACGTGGTCTCGACCGTGAACATCCAGCATCTGGAGTCGCTCGGCGACGTCGTCGAGGCGATCACCGGGGTGCGGCAGCGCGAGACCGTGCCCGACGAGGTCGTACGCCGGGCCGATCAGATCGAGCTGGTCGACATGTCGCCCCAGGCGCTGCGCCGGCGGATGGCGCACGGCAACATCTACCAGCCGGACAAGGTCGACGCGGCGCTGTCGAACTACTTCCGGCCCGGCAACCTCACCGCCCTGCGGGAGCTCGCCCTGCTGTGGGTGGCCGACCGGGTCGACGAGTACCTCAAGCAGTACCGCAGCGAGCACCGGGTCTCGAAGATCTGGGGCTCCAGGGAGCGGATCGTAGTCGGGCTGACCGGGGGACCGGAGGGGCGGACGCTGATCAGGCGGGCCGCGCGCCTCGCCGAGAAGGGCGCCGGCGGTGAGGTGCTCGCCGTCTACATAGCCCGCAGCGACGGTCTGACCTCCGCCTCGCCCAAGGAACTCGCCGTCCAGAGGACCCTCGTCGAGGACCTTGGCGGAACCTTTCACCACGTGGTCGGCGACGACATACCGGCCGCGCTGCTCGACTTCGCGCGCGGGGTCAACGCCACCCAGATCGTCCTCGGGTCGTCCCGGCGCAAGACCTGGCAGTACGTCTTCGGACCCGGCGTCGGCGCGACCGTGGCCCGCGAGTCCGGGCCCGACCTGGACGTGCACATCGTCACCCACGACGAGGTCGCCAAGGGGCGCGGACTGCCCGTCACCCGCAGCGCGCGGCTCGGACGGGCCCGGATCCTGTGGGGCTGGCTGGTCGGCCTGGCCGGCCCGGTGCTCCTGACGATCCTCCTCACCACCGTCGACCTCGGCCTCGCCAACGACATGCTGCTGTTCCTGGCGGTCGTGGTCGCGGCGGCCCTGCTCGGCGGACTCTTCCCCGCGCTCGCGTCGGCCGCGGTCGGCTCGCTGCTGCTGAACTACTTCTACACACCGCCCCTGCACCGCTGGACCATCGCCGACCCCAAGAACATCGTCGCCATCGTGATCTTCGTGGGCGTCGGCATCTCGGTGGCCTCCGTCGTCGACCTCGCGGCCAGGAGGACCCATCAGGCCGCCCGGCTGCGCGCCGAGTCGGAGATCCTGTCCTTCCTGGCCGGGAACGTGCTGCGCGGCGAGACCCGCCTGGAGGAGCTCCTGGAACGCGTCCGGGAGACCTTCGGCATGGAGTCGGCGGCCCTGCTCGAACGGGCGGGCGACGTCGACCCGTGGACTTGCGCGGGCCGGGCGGGCCTCGGACCGGCCGTGGAGCGGCCGGAGGACGCCGACGTCGACATGCCGGTGGGGGATCACATGGCGCTCGCGCTCACCGGCCGGGTGCTGCCCGCCGAGGACCGCCGGGTGCTCGCCGCCTTCGCCGCCCAGGCCGCCGTCGTCCTGGACCGCCGCAGGCTCCAGGAGGAGGCCGACCAGGCCCGCACACTGGCCGAGGGCAACCGCATCCGTACGGCACTCCTGGCGGCCGTGTCGCATGACCTGCGGACCCCGCTCGCCGGGATCAAGGCGGCCGTCTCCTCGCTCAGGTCCGACGACGTGGCGTGGTCCGAGGAGGACCGGGCCGAGCTCCTGGAGGGCATCGAGGAGGGCGCCGACCGGCTGGACCACCTCGTGGGCAACCTGCTCGACATGTCCCGGCTCCAGACCGGCACGGTCGCCGCGATCGTCCGGGAGATCGACCTCGACGAGGTGGTGCCGATGGCGCTGGGCGGGGTGCCCGACGGGAGCGTGGAACTGGACGTGCCGGAGACCCTCCCGATGGTCGCCGTGGACCCGGGGCTGCTGGAGCGGTCGGTGGCCAACCTGGTCGAGAACGCCGTCAAGTACAGCCCGCCCGGCACCCCGGTCCGGGTCTCCGCGAGCGCCATCGCCGACCGGGTCGAGGTACGGGTCGTGGACCGCGGCCCCGGCGTCCCCGACGAGGCCAAGGAGCGCATCTTCGCGCCCTTCCAGCGCTACGGCGACGCCCCGCGCGGCGCCGGGGTGGGGCTCGGGCTCGCGGTGGCCCGGGGTTTCGCGGAGGCCATGAACGGCACCCTCAACGCCGAGGACACGCCCGGCGGCGGCCTCACCATGGTGCTGACGCTCCGCGCGGCGGACACGCACGCCCAGCTCCTCGTAGACCCCTTCGAAGAGGCAGAACCCGAAAGGCAGGCCACATGACCAGAGTGCTGGTCATCGAGGACGAGCCGCAGATCGTGCGCGCCCTCGTGATCAACCTCAAGGCGCGCAAGTACGAGGTCGACACGGCGCACGACGGCGCCGGCGCGCTCCGGCTCGCCGCCGCCCGCCACCCCGACGTGGTCGTCCTCGACCTGGGCCTGCCCGACATGGACGGCGTCGAGGTGATCAGGGGGCTGCGCGGCTGGACCCGGGTGCCGATCCTCGTGCTGTCCGCCCGGCACTCCTCCGACGAGAAGGTCGAGGCGCTGGACGCGGGGGCCGACGACTACGTCACCAAGCCCTTCGGCATGGACGAGCTGCTGGCCCGCCTGCGGGCCGCCGTGCGGCGCGCCGAGCCCACCGGGGGCGGCGAGGACGACGTCCTGGTGGAGACCGACGAGTTCACCGTCGACCTGGCCGCCAAGAAGGTCCGCAAGCACGGCAGAGACGTACGTCTCACCCCCACCGAGTGGCACCTGCTGGAGGTGCTGGTCCGCAACACCGGCCGGCTCGTCGGCCAGAAACAACTCCTCCAGGAGGTCTGGGGGCCGTCGTACGGGACGGAGACGAACTACCTCCGGGTCTACATGGCCCAGCTGCGGCGGAAGCTGGAGGCGGACCCCTCGCATCCGAAGCACTTCGTCACCGAACCGGGCATGGGATACCGGTTCGAACGCTAGTGCTGCGGGTACAACGCTGTCGGCGCACCCCGGTACGCTTTCGGATATGAGTGCTGTTCCTCGTTCCGAGAAGCCGGTGGGCCGGTTCCGGCGCATGCTCGACCGGCTCTCCTCGTCGCAGGAGGATCTGGAGTCCGAGGAGCTGCGGGAGGACACCGCGACCACCGGATGCACCCGGATCGGCGACTGTCACGACCGTCAGATCGTGACCGTTACTGGTACCTTGCGCACGGTCACCCTGCGGCCGCGTGCGGGCGTCCCGGCCCTGGAGGCCGAGCTGTTCGACGGCTCCGCCGCCCTGGACGTGGTGTGGCTCGGCCGGCGCTCCATCGTCGGGATAGAGCCCGGGCGCAAGCTGATCGCCTCCGGGCGGATCTCGATGAGCCGGGGCCGCCGGGTGCTGTTCAATCCGAAATACGAACTCCGACCCCTCGGACGGGAGTAGCCGGTGACGTCTCTCGACAAGCCGACCGAAGACACTCAGGCCGACGACGCACGGGCGGTGACCGAGGCCGCCCTGTTCGAGGCGTTCGGCGGCGTCCGAGGCATGGTCGAGACGGTTCTGCCGGGCCTGCTCTTCGTCACGATCTTCACGATCAACAAGGACCTGCACCTGTCGGCCATCGCCGCCCTCGTGGTGTCGCTGCTGCTGGTCGTGGTCCGTCTGGTCATGCGGGACACCGTCAAGCACGCCTTCAGCGGGGTCTTCGGCGTCGCCTTCGGTGTCGTCTTCGCGATGATGACGGGCAATGCCAAGAACTTCTACCTGCCGGGCATGCTGTACACGCTGGGCCTCGGCCTCGCGTACGTCATCACCACGCTCGCGGGTGTGCCGCTGATGGGGCTCATCCTCGGCCCGGTGTTCAAGGAGAACCTCTCCTGGCGGACCCGCAACCCCGGCCGCAAGAAGGCGTACGCCAAGGCCAGTTACGCCTGGGGCGGCATCCTGCTCGCCAAGTGCGCGATCCTCTTCCCGCTGTACTGGTGGGCCGACACCGCCCAGCTCGGCTGGGTCCTGGTCGCCCTGAAGATCCCGCCGTTCCTGCTGGCCGTCTGGCTGACCTGGGTCTTCCTCGCGAAGGCCCCGGCGCCCATCGACGTGTTCGCGGAGATGGAGGCGGAGGAGAAGGCCGAGGAGGAGCGGAAGGCGGCGCAGGCCGCGGAGCGCGGGGACACGGAGGCCGCGGGCGGCCGGCACCGACGAGACGCCTAGATCGCTCTACGACGACGGAGGGCGCCCTGCACACGCAGGGCGCCCTCCGTCGTCGTACGCCCTAGGAAGCTTCTTCCTTGCGGACCGACAGCAGGTCCTCCAGCTGCTCCTCCCTCGCCTGGGCGGCCACGAACAGGAGTTCGTCGCCTGCCTCCAGGGAGTCCTCCCGGGACGGGGTCAGGACGCGGGTGCCGCGGATGATGGTGACCAGGGAGGTGTCCTCGGGCCACTCCACGTCGCCCACCGTCGTGCCGGCCAGGGCCGACTCCTCCGGCAGCGTCAGCTCGACCAGGTTCGCGTCGCCGTGGCTGAAGCGGAGCAGCCGGACCAGGTCGCCGACGCTCACCGCCTCCTCGACCAGTGCGGACATGAGACGCGGGGTGGAGACGGCGACGTCCACGCCCCAGGACTCGTTGAACAGCCACTCGTTCTTCGGGTTGTTCACGCGGGCCACGACCCGCGGAACGCCGTACTCCGTCTTCGCCAGCAGGGAGACGACGAGGTTGACCTTGTCGTCGCCCGTCGCGGCGATCACGACGTTGCAGCGCTGGAGCGCGGCCTCGTCCAGGGAGGTGATCTCGCAGGCGTCGGCGAGCAGCCACTCCGCCTGCGGGACGCGCTCGACCGAGATGGCGGTCGGCGCCTTGTCGATGAGAAGGACCTCGTGGCCGTTCTCCAGCAGTTCGCCCGCGATCGAGCGGCCGACCGCACCGGCACCGGCAATGGCGACCCTCATCAGTGACCGCCCTCCTCTTCGGGGCCCTCGGCGAAGGACGCCTCGACCTTCTCGATGTCGTCCGTGCGCATCATCACGTGGACCAGGTCGCCCTCCTGCAGCACCGTCTGCGAGGTGGGCAGGACGGCCTCGCCGAGCCGGGTCAGGAACGCCACGCGGACGCCCGTCTCCTCCTGCATCGTGCTGATCTTGTGGCCGACCCAGGCGGTCGAGGCGTGCACCTCGGCCAGCTGCACCCCACCGGTGGGATCGCGCCACAACGGCTCCGCGCCCGAAGGCAGCAGCCGGCGCAGCATCTGGTCCGCCGTCCAGCGGACCGTGGCCACCGTCGGGATGCCCAGGCGCTGGTAGACCTCGGCGCGCCGGGGGTCGTAGATACGGGCCGCGACGTTCTCGATGCCGAACATCTCGCGGGCCACCCGCGCGGCGATGATGTTGGAGTTGTCGCCGCTGGAGACCGCGGCGAAGGCGCCGGCCTCCTCGATGCCCGCCTCGCGCAGGGTGTCCTGGTCGAAGCCGACTCCGGTGACACGACGACCGCCGAAACCGGAGCCCAGTCGTCGGAAGGCGGTGGGGTCCTGGTCGATCACGGCGACCGTGTGCCCCTGTTGCTCCAGGGTCTGGGCGAGAGCGGAACCCACTCTCCCGCAGCCCATGATGACGATGTGCACGACCGTCCTTCCGGTGTCAATAAGTACTGCTCAGCCACATCAGGGTCTCAGACCGACGCCCAAGCTACACACGCGCGGTAGGACGACGGCACCCCTGTGCACGGTTGCCCCGACTTCGGGTCGGTCAGCGGCGGCTGATGCTGCGGACGCTCGCCAGAGTCAGGATTCCGAGGCCGACGAGGGTGACCGTGGCACCGACGAGCTCTGCGGTCGCGTGCATGGGACCTCCGGGAGCAGTAACGGGCAGGGCCCTGTCATATAGGCATGCCGCCTCGCTCACCTGCGGAATCCGTAGCCGGAGTGCGGCCGGATTTCACCCGGAGAGCAGATGCGGGGTGCCGGGTGGTTGTGCGCCCGTTCGAACGCCTACGCTTCACTGTTGTGTCCAAACTGACCGACGTGCCCAAACGGATCCTGATCGGGCGCGCACTGCGCAGTGATCGGCTCGGGGAAACGCTCCTGCCGAAGCGCATCGCCCTACCCGTGTTCGCCTCCGACCCGCTGTCCTCGGTGGCGTACGCGCCCGGCGAGGTGCTGCTGGTCCTGTCCATCGCGGGCGTGTCGGCGTACCACTTCAGCCCCTGGATCGCGGTGGCGGTCGTCGTGCTGATGTTCACGGTGGTCGCCTCCTACCGGCAGAACGTGCACGCGTACCCGAGCGGCGGCGGCGACTACGAGGTGGCCAACACCAACCTCGGCCCCAAGGCCGGTCTCACGGTCGCCAGCGCCCTGCTCGTCGACTACGTCCTCACGGTCGCCGTCTCCATCGCCTCCGGAATCGAGAACCTCGGTTCCGCGATCCCCTTCGTGGTCCAGCACAAGGTGCTCTGCGCGATCGCCGTGATCGTCCTGCTCACGCTGATGAACCTGCGCGGCATGAAGGAGTCCGGCTCGCTGTTCGCGATTCCGACGTATGTCTTCGTCACGGGCGTCTTCATCATGATCGCGTGGGGTGCGTTCCGCGGCCTGGTTCTCGGCGACACCATGCGGGCACCGACGGCGGAATACCACATCAAGGCCGAACACCAGGGCCTGGCCGGATTCGCCCTTGTCTTTCTCCTGTTGCGCGCCTTCTCCTCCGGCTGCGCCGCGCTCACCGGCGTCGAGGCCATCTCCAACGGCGTACCGGCCTTCCGCAAGCCCAAGTCGAAGAACGCGGCGACCACGCTCGCGATGATGGGACTGCTGGCCGTCACCATGTTCTGCGGGATCATCGCGCTGGCCATGGTCACCAAGGTCCGCATGGCCGAGAACCCGGCCGAGGACCTGTTCCACCACGGCGTCGCGCTCGGCTCCGACTACGTCCAGAACCCGGTGATCTCCCAGGTCGCCGAGGCCGTCTTCGGCAAGGGCAGCTTCCTGTTCATCGTGCTGGCCGCGGCCACCGCGCTGGTGCTGTTCCTCGCCGCGAACACCGCCTACAACGGCTTCCCGCTGCTGGGCTCGATCCTCGCCCAGGACCGCTACCTGCCGCGCCAGCTGCACACCCGCGGCGACCGGCTCGCCTTCTCCAACGGCATCGTGCTGCTGGCCGGCGCGGCCGGACTCCTGGTGTGGATCTACGGCGCCGACTCGACCCGGCTGATCCAGCTCTACATCGTCGGCGTGTTCGTGTCCTTCACGCTCAGCCAGACCGGCATGGTCCGGCACTGGAACCGCCACCTGGCGACCGAGAAGGACGCCGCGAAGCGCAGCCACATGATCCGCTCCCGCGCGATCAACGCCTTCGGTGCCTTCTTCACCGGGCTCGTCCTGGTCGTCGTCCTGGTCACCAAGTTCACCCACGGCGCCTGGGTGGCCTTGCTCGGCATGTGCATCTTCTACGCGACGATGACGGCGATCCGTAAGCACTACGACCGCGTCGCCGAGGAGATCGCCGCGCCCGAGGGCCCGAGCGACGACAGCCTGCGGCCCTCCCGCGTCCACTCCGTCGTCCTGATCTCCAAGATCCACCGCCCGGCGCTGCGGGCACTGGCGTACGCCAAGCTGATGCGCTCGGACTCCCTGGAGGCCCTCTGCGTCAACGTGGACCCGGTCGAGACCAAGGCGCTGCGCGCCGAATGGGAACGGCGCGGGATCGACGTACCCCTGAAGGTGCTGGACTCGCCGTACCGCGAGATCACGCGGCCGATCATCGACTACGTCAAGGGGCTGCGGAAGGAGTCGCCGCGCGACGCGGTGTCCGTGATCATCCCCGAGTACGTGGTCGGGCACTGGTACGAGCATCTGCTGCACAACCAGAGCGCGCTCCGGCTCAAGGGCCGGCTGCTGTTCACACCGGGGGTCATGGTGACCTCGGTGCCCTACCAGCTCCAGTCCTCGGAGGCGGCGAAGCTGCGGGCCCGCAGGCGGCAGGAGTGGAACGCACCGGGTTCGGTGCGGCGCGGTCCGGCCGAGCGGGCGAAGGAGTCGTCGGCGCCGAAGTAGACTGGTCGGCTGTTGTCCTGGCGGGCTGTCGTCCCGCCTCTTCCCTTGACGTTGTGGAGTCACCCCGCCATGCAGGCAGAACCGAAGAAATCGCTGGTGGGGATGGAGTTCGAGGTCGAGGTCGGCCCCGTCGCCCACGGCGGACACTGCATCGCCCGCACGGACGACGGCCAGGTGCTGTTCGTCCGGCACACGCTGCCCGGTGAGCGGGTCGTGGCCCGGGTCACCGAGGGCGAGGAGGGCGCGCGCTTCCTGCGTGCCGATGCCGTGGAGATCCTTTCGGCCTCCAAGGACCGCATCGAGGCGCCCTGCCCCTACGCCGGTCCCGGCCGCTGCGGCGGCTGCGACTGGCAGCACGCGAAGCCGGGCGCGCAGCGGCGCCTCAAGGGCGAGGTCGTCGCCGAGCAGCTGCAGCGGCTCGCCGGTCTCACCCCCGAGGAGGCCGGCTGGGACGGCACGGTGATGCCGGCCGAGGGCGACAAGTTGCCGGCCGGAGAGGTGCCTGCCTGGCGGACCCGCGTGCAGTACGCGGTGGACGCCGACGGCAACGCCGGCCTGCGCCGCCACCGTTCGCACGAGGTCGAGCCGATTGAGCACTGCATGATCGCGGCGCCGGGCGTCAGCGAGCTGGGCATCGAGGAGCGCGACTGGTCCGGGATGGCGTCCGTGGAGGCGATCGCGGCGACCGGCTCCCAGGACCGCATGGTCATCCTGGAGCCCGTCCCGGGCGCCCGGCTGCCGCTGGTCGAGCTCGACAAGCCGGTGTCCGTGATGCGCGTCGAGGAGAAGGACGGCGGCATCCACCGCGTCCACGGCCGCGCCTTCGTGCGCGAGCGGGCCGACGGCCGCACCCACCGGGTGGGCAGCGGCGGCTTCTGGCAGGTCCACCCGCAGGCGGCCGACACCCTGGTGAAGGCGGTCATGCAGGGCCTGCTGCCCCGCAAGGGCGAGATGGCGCTCGACCTGTACTGCGGTGTCGGCCTGTTCGCCGGCGCGCTGGCGGACCGCCTCGGCGACCAGGGCGCGGTTCTCGGCATCGAGTCCGGCAAGCGCGCGGTCGAGGACGCCCGGCACAACCTCGCCGCGTTCGACCGGGTCCGCATCGAGCAGGGCAAAGTGGAGGCGGTGCTTCCGCGCACCGGCATCACCGAGGTCGACCTGATCGTCCTCGACCCCCCGCGGGCGGGAGCGGGCCGCAGGACGGTGCAGCACCTGTCGTCGCTCGGGGCCCGGCGGATCGCGTACGTCGCCTGCGATCCGGCCGCGCTGGCGCGGGACTTGGGGTACTTCCGGGACGGGGGGTACCGGGTGCGGACGCTTCGGGTGTTCGATCTGTTTCCGATGACGCACCACATGGAGTGTGTCGCGATCCTTGAGCCCGCTACAAAGGGGCTATGACCTGCAGTTTTCTCGGGTTTCTCAGGTGTGGCCGGATGTCGTCGACTGTTTCCCTACGTCCACCGCGCTCGACGCTGTTTCTGACGGAGCGTGAGGTGGTCGTTCTGGATCGGACAGCGTGGGTGAAGCGACTTGTCGGGCTCAACTCGACAGCCGAGTTGGGGGCCGGCAACCGGTCGCTCCGGCCAGGGCCCGGGTCGGTGCGCGCGCCGACACCGCATCTCTGTCCGTGGCCTCCATCGCACGGAGGCTCCACGACCCCGTGAGCGGGACCCGCAACTCGTGCAGTGACTCCGGCAGGCGCCGCCGAAACTCTTCCCGGTACAGCGAGAGGTCCTCGGCTTCCGCTCCGGCGAGGTCCCTCTGCGGGGGTGCCGGGGCCTGTTGCGGGGGAGCCAGGCAGCCTGTTCTGTTCCGGAGCCGAGCGATGGACTGTAGGTCATGACCCTCGTCCTGGAACCTCGTCGCACCTGGGCGCCCTGCTGTGGGCGGCCAGGCGGAACGAGGGTTCCAAGCCCGGCGGACTGCTGGGAGTCGGAGAGAGTCGTTGGTGCGGTACGCGCTTGAGGTTCTCGCCTCCACGGGGGGCGCTGCAGACGGCTGTGCTGGAGGCGATCGCCGACCGGCTGGACGAGCGATGCCTGCTGTTCGGCGAACCCGCCTCGGCCGACCCTGGCGACAGTGAACGTGCAGATGGCGACCGACCCCGTCAGGCGGCTGCCGTGAATCCTGCGCGCGCTACCGGGCCGCGCCTCGCCCTGAGGGCCGCCCGCGCCCACCGGATCATCCGGGTCTGGCGAACGGCAGGGTGTCCCGGTCCTCGCGACACCCCTCGGACGCCCGCCGGGCCGCGAGCTCACACCGACTCAGCAAACCGTCAACCGCGCGCTGTCGCGGCACGGGGCGTCGGTCGAGCACGGCGACACATGATTGAAGTCCTGGCGCATCCTCCGCAGACCCAGGTGCGGCCCGAACCGAATGACGCCAGTCGCTGCGGCTGTCCTCACGCTGGAGCGGCGTGCTGATCGCGCGCCTACGCCGTCGTTACACGGCTCCTGCGACCGCCGCACCCAGATGATCTCCGCCTACGAAAATTTTGCCATAGCCACGCTCACTCGTACGCCGACAACAGGCTCGGTGATTGGAACGAAGCGACATGAACGGACTGTTTTCTGCCGACCGTTGCCGTGAAAGACCGAGGACGGCCACGGCAGGCTGACGTACTGACAGGTGCCAGTACCGGTTGCCATCTTCACGCTGCATTGTCGACACAAGTGTGCGGTGCCATGGCTTGCAGGAACTATCGCGGTACCGAGGAGTCGCAGTGGGTTTCGCCGAACGATTGAAGCGTGATCTCGTCCAGGACGAGAATGCGCGATTCGTATATATCAATAATTTTGAAGTGGAACGCAGCTGGGCTGTCGGTGAACCCAAACTGCCGGGGGCGGGCATCTCCTTCGCCTCGGCGACGGTCAACCGTATGGAGGAGATGGGCGTCCTGCTCGCCGAGAGCGCGGACATCGTGCTCCTGAAGGCGCCGATGGACAGTGACTATGCCGCGTACCTGCGTGCGGTCGACGCCTCGGCCGGTGAAGTGGTCGCGGTCGAGGCGTCCCTGCCCTCACGCACCGTCACGGAGGACGCGCTGGAATCGCCCCGGACGCTGGACTTCCTGCGCGGACTGGCGGACGGCCGTACGTACCTTATGCCGATGGGAATTTCCGCAGCCGAGGAAGAGCTCTCCCAGGCGGTGGGCCTGCCACTGGCCGGCCCACGTGCAGAGGTCTGCAAGCGGGTGAACGGCAAGATCTACAGCCGTCGTCTGGTCGACTCGCTCGGGCTGGCCGCCGTACCGGGTGTGGTGTGCGAGACGGTTGCCGACCTGGCCGCAGCGGTCGAGGCGCAATGCGCCCGCGGCGACCGGGTGGTGGTGAAGGAGTCGCTGGGTGTATCGGGGCGGGGCATGGTGGTGCTGCCGGACCGGGCGGCCGCTGACCGGCTGCTGCGGCTGATCGGCCGCCGCGGGCAGCAGACGCGGGTGGACATGGTGGTCGAGTCCTGGATCGAAGATGTCACGGATCTCAACTACCAGTTCCTGGTGAGCCGTTCTGGGCAGGTCCGGTTCGAGGCCGTGAAGGAGGCGGTGCTGCACAACAACGTGCACCAAGGACATCGTTTCCCGGTGGATCTCTCCGAGGAGCATCTCGGCACGCTGCATGAGTCGGCCCTTCTGATCGGCCGCGCGCTGCACGCGGACGGCTACTACGGAATTGTCGGCGTGGACGCCATGATCGGCCCGGACGGGGTGTTGTACCCCTGCTTGGAAATCAACGCGCGATTCAACATGTCGACCTATCAGAGCCGAATCGCGGAGCGCTTTCTCTCAGCAGGACGTCACGCCATCGCGGCAACCTTCAACCTCAAACCGTCGCGGGCCCACTCCTTTGCCGAGGTTGCCGCCGTCCTAGGCCGATCCATATTCGACGGAACCCACATTCCGGGCGTTCTCGTCAACAATTTCGCCACGCTGAACGCGGGCATCGGTCCGGGGGACGGTCCGTTCCACGGGCGCATATACGGAATCTGCATCGCCGCCGACGCCGGCTCGGCGCTCGCCTTGCGGAGCCGGACCGAGGAACGTCTGCGCACTCTGGTGGCAAGGGGGAGCTCATGAGCATCCAGGGGATCACCTATACAGAGCTGGCGGAGCGCTTCGGCACGCCTCTCTATGTCTACGACGGTGATGTTCTGCTGCGGCGCCTGCGCGAGTTGTCCGAGGCGCTGCATCCCGCACTCGAAATCTTCTTCTCGCTGAAGTCCAACCCCAATGTCAGCGTCTTCAGCACACTCAGGGAGGGCGGCGCGCACGCGGAAGTGTCCTCACTGGTCGAGCTGCGCACCGCGCTGCTGGCCGGAGCTCAGCCGCAGGACATCATCTTCCTCGGGCCCGGCAAGAGCGAGGAGGAACTGAATGCCTGCCTGCGGACAGGCATCTACGCCATCGTCGCCGAGTCGCTCGACGAGGTGGACCGCATCGAGCGGCTCGCGTCCGAGAGCGGTGTCCGGCAGCGGGTCATGCTCCGGATCAACCCGGCCTTCCTTGCCGGCGGATCCCGGCTGACCATGGGCGGCAAGCCGCGGCAGTTCGGCATCGACGAGGCCCAGGTGCTCGCTGCCGGGGACCTGACGTCGCGTTACCGCCATGTCGAGTTGGCGGGGATCCACGTCTACATGGGCACCCGGATACTCGAGGCCGAGGTGGTCGCGAAGAACACGCGTTACATCCTGGAACTCGCCGATCGCGTCGCGGCGGCCACCGGAATCCGCATGGCGGCCGTCGATATCGGCGGCGGCCTGGGGGTGCCCTACTTCGAGGGTGAGGACGACCTCGGTGCGGCGGAGCTGGCCAAGGAACTCAACCCGCAGATCGAGGAGTTCACGCGGAGCCACCCAGATACGCGGCTGCTGATGGAGTCAGGCCGCTATCTGACCGCCCCGGCAGGCATCTACATCGTGTCGGTGCGCTACGTGAAGGAATCGATGGGCGAGATGTTCGCGGTTGCGGACGGCGGCACCAACCACCACATGGCTGCGGTAGGCATCGGCTCGTTCGCCAAACGCAACTTTCCCGTGCGACTGCTCAACCGCGACTCCGGCGACGAGCTGCAGAGCTGGAACGTCACCGGCCCCCTCTGCACGCCCAACGACACCCTGCTCAAGCGTGCCGCGTTGCCGCCGCTGCACGTGGGTGACCTGCTGGGCGTCGAACGGTCGGGTGCCTACGGTCCCTCGGCCTCACCCGGGTTCTTCCTCGGACACGGCTTCCCCGCGGAGGTTCTCGTCCGGGACGGCGAGGCGCACCTCGTGCGCAGCCGTGATCTGCCTGATGACCTGTTGCGTCAACAACACCTGTACAGCCGACGCGTGTCGTCGGCCGGCACACGAAAAGAGGTCTCGTGAACCGCGAGCAGATTGTCGAGCACATCCGGATCGCGCTCTCCAGCGTACTCAACAGGGAGATCGGACAGCTGGAGGAGAACGTCCGCCTTGTCGAGGACCTTTCCCTGGACTCCACCAGCGTCATCGAACTGCTGATGGCCCTGGAGGACACCATGGGCCTGGAGCTGGACGTGGAAGACCTGCAGCCCGAGGTGTTCCAGACCGTCGGGAGTCTGGCCGACTACCTGGCCGCCGAGGTTTCGGGCCTGGTGTCCTGAAGTCGGCGGAGGGGCGTCAGATGACCGTGATCACTGCTGCCGCAGCGGAGGCGCCCTTGTCCTCGGCGACGGGGACCGCCGGGTGCCGGTGGAGGGAGCCGGTATGAGGGTCGGTGTCGACCTGCTCTCCGTCCAGCGGTTCTCCCCGATCGCACGGCACGACCGCTACCGCTCGCTGGTCTTCACCGAGGACGAGCTCGCCCAGGCCCGCACTCTGGGGCCGGAACGCAGCGTGGAGCGGCTGGCGGGCCGATTCTGCGTCAAGGAGGCGACATGCAAGGTCCTCGGACGGGGATTCTGGCAGGGGGTCCGTTGGCGGGACATCGAGGTGCTCGGCGACTCCTGGGGGAGACCCGTCGTCACGCTGAGCGGCGGTGCCCGGCGCATCGCCGACGAACTGGGACTGAGTGGCCTGGAAGTCACGCTCACTCATCAAGCGGAGCTTGTGGTGGCGGTGGCGATAGGGGTGGCCGAGAGGCCGGGGGACTGCGACGCACGGTCGCGGAGCTCATGAGCGGCAGCGGCCCTGCCCACTCACCTGGCCTGCGACGGCCCCGCGCGTCCGCCGCGCCCCGGCCGGCTTCCAGCTGTTCTCTCGCGTTAGGGGGTCTTGAGTGACTGATCGCGACTCGACATCACAGGTTGATCAGAACGAATTTGTCAACACCTACCTTGCCAAGAACACGCCGTTCGTGGCCAGGAACTGTTTCACGCGCAGCGGGCCGCTGGCTTCGCCGTCGGACCTGGAGCCCTTGGCAGAGAAATTCGGCGCGTACCACGTGCCTGTCTTCGACACCCTGTTCGAGATGCAGCGCTCGATGAGGTTCAGCGACTATGTGTCGGCGATGGCATCCGAACGGACCGGTGCGAAGCGCGTGTCGTACGTACGTTGGTACGCCCGCCAGCGCCACTTCCAAATGATATGTGCAGACGAGGCGTTCGCAGAACTCGCGGAAAGCTGGACAGCTCCGTCCTGGGTCCCGTCGGGGGGCTATCTGTTCCCGCCCATCAAGGAGAATGCTGATCCGGTAAGGGACAGATTTCCCGCGAAGGGCTTCTTCGTCTGCGCCGCAGGAGGCCGTACTCGGCTGCACGTGGATCCATGGGCCAGCGATGCTGTGCTCTGTCAGGTCACCGGGGCGAAGCGCTTTGTGATGTACCCCCCGAGCGCGGGCGAGTTCCTGTCGGACGGAGATGCCGTCGTCGACCTGGAGGAGCCGGACGACGAGCGGTTTCCCACCTGGAGAGCAGTCCGACCCGCTGTGGACGTGACCCTTTCCCCGGGTGACGCCATCTATATCCCTGCCGGGTGGTTTCACGCGGCTGTCGCTCTCGCGCCCAGCGTCTCGATCACGTGGAACTTCGTCCATGAAGTAAATGCCGCCCGGTTTGCGGCATATCTTGAGTCCGGCGGCTCTACGGATGCCACGGTCAAGTACTTTCACGCCACCCACGAGGTCGCGCCGGCCTCCTGAACGGCGGGATCGAGCGCGGCAGGGCCGGATCCAGGAGGAGGAGTCACGTGAGCAAGAATGCCCCCACGCTGAAGGAGGATATATCCATCCCGACCTTCGAGGCCTCGGTCGACTCCCCGTTCTCGTGGCTGCGGGAGACGACGGCGGCCATTCGCGACCAGTTGCTGGTTCACGGAGCGGTCATGGTCCATGGCCTGCCGATAGACGGACCGGACGGTCTGGCCGAGGCACGGAATTCCCTGGGGGTCGACAACTTCACACCTACTGAGGCGTTCAACCACCGGAGCGACTTCGGCAACCACATCCTTTCACCCATCAGCTGGCCGCTGGACCGGCATATTTGCCCGGTGCAGGAGAGTTCCTTCAGCCGTACGTTCCCCTCGGTGGTGCTCACTGCGTGCGTCACGCCGCCGGACGGCGACGGGCGAGCCTACCTCGGTGACGCCCGTCGGATAGGCCAGCACTTGCCCGCGCACCTCGCCGACCGGGTACGGACGGACGGTTGGACCATGGCCCGGACCTTCCACGCTGGATTCGGCATTTCGTGGCAGGAGGCATTTTCCAGGAAGGATCGCGCATCCCTTGAGGAGCTTCTCAAGACGGAGGGAATCGAATCCGAGTGGCTCCCCAACGGTGCCCTGCACACCGTGCGGCACCTGCCCGGCTTCATCGACCACCCGGTGACCGGCGATGTTTGCTGGTTCAATCAGCTCTCCTTCCTCAATGCCGGCAGCCTGGAGCCTGCGGAACGCCGGTTCATGGCCAGGGCGTTCGGGAAGTACCTCCCGATGGACTCCTTCTTCGGTGACGGGTCGCCGCTGTCGGAGGAAGATGTGAAGGCCATAGACCATGCCTACGACTCCTCGCGGATCGACGTTCCGTGGCGCCGCGGAGATTTGCTGATCACCGACAACGTCTCCATGGCCCTGGGTCGATCGCCGATCGCGGGCTCCCCTGAATTTCTCGTCGCCCTCGGACGGGGCCACTGAATCCGCTCATTGTCGCGCGAACATGGATGATCAAGACACGGAGGGCAAAATTCACCCGCCGCTGAACAGTGTGCGTCGAATCTGTCAACGCGGCCTCGGCGGCATAATACATACACGTGCGTGCCGAACTCGCCGCGAATGTCCATACCGGCGCTTTCGGGTGGGTTGCGCCCTCGTTTCATGAAGCACCGAATTTATCCGTTCTTGATTGCTACGGTTCTCGGCGCTCGATAGGTTAATTTCGATCGCGATACGGGGAGGGTTCCTGCATGATGAACCTAGGGCTCGCGAACCCCGGGCTGCACACGGTTCCGGTGGCTGCGGGGGTGCAAGCTTTCGACGCCAAGGTCCGTCCTCACGTAACGAGACGGGTGCTCCGGTCGTCGGGATTTGGTCCGAGCCCCTTGCAGTAGGGGACATCTTTGACACGGGGGCGATGCTCTGATGCGCGACAGCCAACCTGCCGACTCAGTCGGCCGTTCGACGGGCTTTTGCGTGAGAGGCCACTTCGAGGCATGCCTCCTTCAATAGATACAGTCGATGACTTCTGCCGTGGACTGGTACTGACGATAGCGAACCGGTTCGAGCAGCTTGAAGGACTTTCATCCGCTTGATCCTATCCGCGTCGACCGCGCGGAAATTTCAAGCGTCCACGAAAAGCTGCTCGATGTCGGGTCAACTTTCGCATTCCCCCAGGGGAACAAGAAGAGGAAGGCTCTCTCGCGTGCGCACTATGGTTGAAGCTGATATAGAAGTGATTGTGAGCTGGTCCAACCCGCGCCACCCCGACGGTCCCCAGTTCGCGGAGCAGAGCAGACTGAGGGCCGGCGATCGACTGAGTTTCGGCAGGGTGAGTGGTACCGGAAAACTGCAACCCGGCGCCACGCCCGGCATTGGAGCGTTCGAGGTTTCCGACCGGCACCTCCTCTTCTCGAACCTCACCGCAAGCACTACCTTCGCGATCGAGAACCTGGAAGGCGGCACGGAACTCGTAAAAGCACGTCCTCGTCAATTGGACATGGTAATCCCGTTCGAGATGTCGCGCATCCTGATACCTACCGGTACGAGCGTAAGTGAAATCACCGTCTTCGCTTCCCCGCCGGTCCTGCTTCGGTCCGACCAGGCCACCACGTTTTCCGCCTCCGCCGTATCCAAGCTGGATACGACAAGTAAGTATTTCGCCGTTCTCGTCGCGCTGTGTGAGCCACGGTTGCGCGGTTCGTCCATGGCGGCCGTACCGTCCGTTCAGGAGGTGGCCGAAAGACTCAAGCGGACCAAGCAATTCAGGGGCGCGAACCGGAGCAGCATCAACTACCACATCGACTATCTGGCCGACCGGAAGCTCCCGGTCAGCCAGTGGGCCAAATATGTGGACGAGGGTCGCATGCATTCCAAGCGCGAAGCCCTGGTCGCGTTCGCACTCCGCTTCGACCTGGTGCGAGAGGAACATCTCAGCCTGCTCCCCGACCTCAAGTACGCGAGGGTCCTGCGTCGGTGAACCGCGGGTCTCCCTGTCAGCCGGTCGCCGGCCAGGCGCGATTCCATGAAGGTTCTTCACCCAGATAGGATGCGTTTATGGAGCCTGCACCTCTGAAGGTCGGGACCTGGAATATCGGGGGAGGGATCCTCGGCGAGTCCCATCAGCGAGGCGTGGATCCATCACTCGATCGTTATGCGTCAGTCCTGGAGGAATGCGGGCCCGACGTGCTGTGTCTGCAGGAGGCGCACGATTACCACGGACGTCAGGTGGGCCAGGCGGAATGGCTGGCGAAGCATCTGGGGTATCCGTATTTCGCGTCCTTCCCGACAAGCAGGTCTCACATGGTGGAGGACGCTTCCCTGGCGCTGGGGATCGTGTCCCGGTTCCCCATCCGGGATGCCGTGTACAAGCAGTTCCCGAATCCCCGGCTCCGGGTCGTCGGCCCGAACGGCGAGAACTGGGAGCTGCACGACAAGGGTTATGTGGTCGGTCAGTTGGATCTGGGCTGGGGAACGCTCGGACTGGTCAATGGGCACTGCTTTCCGCTCCAGCACTTCGGAATAAGCCCGACCGAGCCGGTTTTTGCGCAGATGTGGCGCATGCTGACGGCCGATCTGCTGGCCGTCGGCGCCGCCGGTCCAGCACTCGCCGCCGTCGACCTGAACTACGCGCGGATCAGGGACCTGCTGGTCGATGTCCTGCGTCCGGGGCGTTATTTCAACGCATTCGACGGTACCCCCACAACGCCCCAGGGCGTACAGAAGGACTACATTCTCTACGGGGAATCGATCCGGTTGCTCACCACCACGGTGGCGTCGACCGGTTCGGACCATTCATATTGCCAAGCAAGTTTTCTGATGTAGCTCGGGCGGGACGTACGGCTCCATGACTGCACGTGACATGAGCAACCGGCTGCGAGAGGGATCTGAATGGGAATGCACGATGCGCGAAGTCACCGGCCTGTCGTCGCTGTCGTAGGACTTGGCATAGCCGGTTCGCTTGCGGTAGTGCATCTGTGTGATGGATCGTCGAGCCATCCTCAGAATGGGCCGATAGAACTGCTCCTCATAGATCCGGGCGTTGTGGCCGGAGACCTTCGACCTCATCGAGACTCGGCGCAGCGCCTGCTGAGCGCGCGTGTCGAGGACATGAGCTGCTACGAGAGAGAAGCCGACCACTTTGCGCGTTGGCTGTGCCGGCGTGGTGAATGCCCGTCGGAGACCGGTCTGACGCCCACCTGGTATCGCTACCAGAATTACCTTGCGCACACCGTCGGCGAGTCGATCATCCAGGCGACCGGCTCTGCGACTGTGCGGAGAATCAAGAACCGTGTGGAGCAGATCGAAAAAACGGATGAGTCCGGGTATGTCCTCTATTTGGACAACGGTGAGCTCTGTCGGGTGGATTCCGTGGTCATGGCGACCGGACTGAGATGCGCCTGGGAGCCGAAGGACGGTGATCGGTGGGCATCGCGGTCCGTCGACGGTGACGTTTCTGAGCCCCGTGGCAGCGAGATGGGATGGGGACCTCACGCGCACTTCCTGCCGGATCACCGTGAAATGCGATCGTCCAGTCCCCTGGACTGTGTGCCGCTTCTACGTCGAGAAGCGGCGAAGGTTGCCGCTTCGGTACTCGCGGTCCGGGCGTCGTGAAGAGGACCGGATGGAGCGTCAGTCCTCGGCGTCCGCGGGAGGGTGATCAGTGAGCGGCGTGCACTCCTCCCCAGATGTGCGTGTTCTCGGTCGGGACCCCCATCTGGACGTACTCGAGTCGGAAGGCGTGCATATCTTCCGCGAGGTGGCGGGCGAGTTCGAGCGGCCGGTGATCCTCTTCTCGGGTGGCAAGGACTCCATGGTCATGCTGCACCTCGCGTTGAAGGCCTTCAGGCCGGCCCCGCTGCCGTTCGGGCTGCTGCATGTCGACACGGGGCACAATTTTCCCGAGGTGCTGTCCTTTCGGGACCGTGTCGTCAAGCAACACGGGGTGCGGTTGCACGTCGCCTCCGTACAGGAGTTCATCGATCGCGGAGAGCTGCGGGAGCGCCCGGACGGCACCCGTAACCCGCTGCAGACACAGCCGCTCCTGGCCGCCATAGAGACGGCCCGGTACGACGCGGTGTTCGGCGGCGGACGGCGCGACGAGGAGAAGGCCCGGGCGAAGGAACGGGTGTTCTCGCTGCGCGACCAGTTCGGCGGCTGGGATCCCCGCAGGCAGCGCCCCGAGCTGTGGCAGCTGTACAACGGACGGCACGCTCCCGGCGAGCACGTACGGGTCTTCCCGCTGTCCAACTGGACCGAGCTGGACGTGTGGCAGTACATCGCCCGCGAGGGCATCGAGCTGCCCCGGATCTACTTCGCGCATGAACGTGAGGTGTTCCGGCGCTCGGGGATGTGGCTGACCGCGGGCGAGTGGGGCGGCCCGAAGGAGGGCGAACCGACAGAGGTCCGACTGGTGCGCTACCGCACCGTCGGCGACATGTCCTGTACCGGTGCCGTGGACTCCGCGGCCACCACGCTGGACGCGGTGATCGCCGAGATCGCGGCTTCCCGGCTCACCGAACGGGGTGCGACGCGTGCCGACGACAGACTCTCCGAGGCCGCGATGGAGGACCGCAAGCGTGACGGCTACTTCTGACCGGCCACGCTACGGCGCCGAGGCCGACGCTGCTGGCGCTCCTTTCGTACAAGTCCCATCCACGCGATACGTCTCGTCTTTTGGGGAGTGCTGATATGCAGCAAGCGCCGGCCGTCCTCCACCTTGGCTGGATGTACCCGGCCATCGCCGCGCTCATCCGTTCCGGGGCGGCCGTGACCTGCGCGGTGAAACCCGCCGACGCACCGGCCGTCCGCGCGATGGGCGCACGCGCGGTGGTGGTGTCCGATCCGGCCCGCAGCACCGATGTGCTGGCCGGACTCGACCGGGCCGGCCTGGCCCCCGATGTCTTCGACGTCGTGTGCAGCGGGATGGAGCTCTGCCTCCTCGACGCGGCGGCGGTCTCGGGCGACGCGACGGCGATCGCCCGGGCGCTGGCGATGCGCGACAAATTCATCCAGAAGCGTGCCGTCCGAGAGGCCGGGGTGCGGACCGCCGACTGCGCCGTGCTGGAGGCGCCCGGTGCCGCGGCCGTACTGCCGTCGTTCCCACAGGTGCTCAAGCCACTGGACGGCGCCGGGGCCCGGAACACGTTTCTGGTCGCCGACGAGCAGGACCTGGCCGCCGTCCTCCGACAGCCGGGGGTCGCCGCCACCGGCGGGCCCTGGCTGTCGGAGGAGTACGTGCCCGGCGTCGAGTTCCAGGTCGACGGGTTCGTGGAGGGCGGGGAGCTGCGGCTGTTGTCGATCTCCCGGTACGTGCAGAACCTGATCGAGGTGCACAGCGGCGGGCTGGTGGCCAACATCGTGCTGCCGCCACACGCTCACCCGGAGCTGTACGCGAAGGTCGGGGCGCTGGCCGAAACGGCTTTCAAGGCGCTCGGGCACCACGACGGGATCTTCCACCTGGAGGTTTTCCAGCACGCCGAGGACGGAGACATCGTATTCGGCGAATGCGGGGCGCGCGTGGGCGGAGGCCGGACCGACGAGGTCATCGAGCGTGCCTTCGGCGTCCGGCTGCACGACGTGTGGGCCAGGCTGGCGATCGGCCGCGCCTCCGGCGTCACCGGTTCCCCCGGCCACGTCGACGGCACAGTGTTCGGCGGCATGCTCCTGTCCGCACAACCGGGCCTCATACGCGCCGTGCCCTCCGACCGCGAGGTCCTGGACCGGCCCGGCGTGGTGTACGCCGAAGTCACCGCCGGTCCCGGCACGGTCCTGCCCGACATCACCGAGGGCACGCATCTGTGGGCCGGTCTCGCGGTCGTCTCCGGGGTGGACGAACAGGAGGTCGAGGACCGCATGCGACGGCTCGCCGACTGGTTCACCGCGCGGGTCGTCTACGAGGCGGCCGACTGAGCCAGCCGCGCCCTTCACGGGGGGCCTGCACGTATCGGCGGCCGAGGGGCGCGTCGATGAGCGCGCCACCGCGCTGCCCATGGCTCGCACGGTGGCGGAAGACCACAACTGCGAAGGACCTTTCTGATGTCCACGACCATCGCGGCCGAGCAGCTTCCGGCCACCACCCTGCTGCGGTTCGCCACCGCGGGCTCCGTCGACGACGGCAAGTCCACCCTCGTGGGACGGCTGCTGCACGACTCCAAGTCGGTCCTCGCCGACCAGTTGGAGGCCGTCGAGCGCGTCTCGAAGAGCCGCGGTCAGCAGGCCCCGGACCTGGCGCTGCTCACCGACGGCCTGCGCGCCGAACGCGAACAGGGCATCACCATCGACGTGGCCTACCGCTACTTCGCCACCCCGAAGCGCCGGTTCATCCTCGCCGACACCCCCGGCCACGTGCAGTACACCCGCAACATGGTCACCGGCGCCTCCACCGCCGAGCTGACCGTGATCCTCGTCGACGCCCGCAACGGCGTCGTCGAGCAGACCCGCCGGCACGCCGCGATCGCCGCGCTGCTGCGGGTGCCGCACGTGGTGCTGGCCGTGAACAAGATGGACCTCGTCGGCTACGAGGAGGCCGTCTTCGCGGCGATCGCCGAGGAGTTCACCGAGTACGCCTCGGCGCTGGGGTGCCGCGAGATCACGGCGATCCCCATCTCGGCGCTGGTGGGCGACAACGTGGTGGAACCTCACGCCCACATGGACTGGTACGACGGTCCGACCGTGCTGGAGCACCTGGAAACGGTGCCGGTCAGCGACGGCCTGACCGACTGCCAAGCACGGTTCCCCGTGCAGTACGTGATCCGCGCGCAGACCAGCGAGCACCCCGACTATCGCGGCTGCGCCGGCCAGATCGCCACCGGCACCTTCCGCGTCGGCGAGGCCGTCACCCTGTTGCCCTCGGGACGTACGACGAAGATCATGGGCATCGACCGGCTCGGCGAGGCGGTCGACGTGGCGTGCGCCCCGCAGTCGGTGACGCTGCTCCTGGAGGACGACATCGACGTCTCGCGCGGCGACCTCATCGTGCCCACGGCGGATGCGCCCGCCCTCACCCAGGACATCGAGGCCACCGTCTGCCACGTCGCCGACACCTCACTGACGGTGGGACAGCGGGTGTTGCTCAAGCACGCGACTCGCGTCGTCAAGGCGATCGTCAGGGAGATCCCCTCCCGGCTGACGCTGGAGGACCTCTCGGACCACCTCAGCCCGAGGCTGCTGAGGGCGAACGACATCGGCCGGGTGCATGTGCGCACCGCGGAACCACTGCCCATCGACGCCTACGCCGACTCCCCCCGGACCGGATCCTTCCTGCTCATCGATCCGGCCGACGGCACCACGCTCACCGCCGGCATGGCGGGCACCGCCTTCACGGCCCCTGCCGCGCAGACCGTACAGGGCGACGAGGGGTGGGGGTTCTGAGCTGAGCCGGGGCGCGTTCGCCGCCCTCGCCGTCGTGGCCGCCGACACGGCTCAGGGGACGACGCGGTGCGTCGGTCGGCGGCGGGGCCGTCTCGGTTCGGGGCGGTGGTCCTGACCGTCTGGCACGAGCCAGTGGATCACCTGCCCTTCGGCGTCAGCGGGTCGCAGGCCAGGCGACGTTGTCGAGGAACTGCTCCACCGCTGTCGCCACCTCGCCGAGCACATCGGCGGATTCCTTGAGGGGACGACCGGGCACGAACATGCTGTGATCGGCGCCCGCGACCTCGACCACATGCGGAGTGAGCGACCGGGCGATGTCACCGTCCCAGAACTCGTCGGCTGTCCCGCCGACGAGCAGGAAGGGCGCGGCGCTCTGCTCCAGACCCTTGATGATCTTCGCAGCGACCGGTGAGTTGGCCAGAAACGGCGTGAACCAGATGGCGGGCAGACTGTATTCGGCCGCTACGGGTGCCGCTCGACAGCCGAGCGACTTGGCGATGATCACCGTATCGCCGGCGCCGACTGCCGTCAGTTCTTTGACCGCTGAGGTCACCCGCGCGATGATCATTGCGTCTACGTCATCGGAGTCCAGGTCCCCGGCGCCGAGGTCCCACTCGACCGGGTACATGAACGCCTCGCGCCGTGCCGCCGCCTCCCGGTTGAACATCAGCAGGGACGTGCCCGGACCGTAGACCCTGCCGGGCGCTATGACCACAGACCGCCTGTTGGGCTTGCTGTTCTCGTCCGTCATTTCCTCATCCTGTTTCTACGCGATGGCTCGGGTTCGACAGGGGCGGGTGGTCAGCCATCTGGGCCCCGGCGGGCGAGCCGCTTCGTTTCGTCGATGCCGAGCACACCATTGGAATTCTCCGTGAAAACGGCGCCCCGGATGGCTTTGGGCGCCTCCGACGTCCTGCCGTAGCGTAGGTGGTTGATTCCCCGGGCCTGTGCGTACTGGAACGGCTGGTGGAACCCCACGCTGATGTACACCGCAAGGTGTTCTTCATCGTTCTCGCCGGACAGCCCGAACTCGCACACCTCCATCTCGTCCGCCCACACCACGGCTGTCGCCACACCGCGCAAGGTGGGCGACCGAGCGGTGAACACAATCACGTCGACGTCAGGATTTTCCTGCAGATCGGAATAGCGGAAATCCACGAATTCGGGTGGCTCAGGGTCGCCTTTGGCGGTGTGCTGGCGGGAAATCAGTTCGGCAGCCCAGGGGCGGGCTTCGTCCCAGGACAACGCCCCGCCGCCCGCCACTCCATCTGTCACCGGTGTCGCCGCGATCCTGCGTCGGTCCTGGCGGAGCGTCCTCCGCACCCGGCGGGGAAGCCTGTTCTCCCACTCAGGATCGGCCAGACCGAACACGTGGGCCTCACGTGGCAGTTCGACCCAGGTGATGCGGTCATCGGTGGCCGCGTCCAGCGCGTTCCTGGCATCGGCGTGCATGTAGGGGAACACCAGACAGCGGTCCTCGTCCGCGGCGAACCGGGCGAGTTCGACCAGGAGACTTCGCAGAGTGTCCGGTGTCCTGGACTCCACGTCGACGTGAAGACCGGTGCGCCGGTCACCGCATCCGCCGACCAGCAGCGACGCCCGGGGTGTGCAGTCGTCTCCGGCTCCGTCCGGCAGGCCCCATGAACGCGGGTCGTATCTGGGGTCCGGCCATGAGCTCATGCGGGACCGGTAGACCGGGATGGCCGCCCTCAGCCGGTCGTCTTCGGCCCACCAGAGGTAGCGGCTGATCCACCTGGGGTCCTGCTCCTTCTGAAGCAGGCGGGTGTACGAGGAAGCGAAACCAGCGGTTCTGTCGAGAGCGTCGAACTGCTTCTGGTCGAAGTCCGCGACAGCCGAGGTGAAGCTGATCGCCATGTATCCAGCCCTCCGTGATCCGGTGTCCAAGGTGCCGGCACATCCGTTCCCCGGCCGTCCTGGAGGCGCCGTCGGGGCGTGAACCCCGCCTGCCACCGCGCCGAGGGGTGCTGCCGAGAGACGGCCAGGCCGGCCGGCGACGGCAGGCAGTTCGGACAGGAGGAGCCCAAGAGCACTCTGCAAGAGGATCGGCTGCGGGTGTGACTCCGCTCCGGGGCGGCGGGGCTACAGGTTCATCTTCTGAAGGACGTGCAGCGACCCCTCGATGTGCTGCTCGTTGAAGACCGCGGAGCTGTTGACGTGCGGCAGGGGCGTCTCCGGGACGGGAACGTCCAGGAAGGCGCAGAGCGGCTCCCAGCCGTCCTTCGGCGACCATTCCAGCAGTCGCTCGGCTGGAATGTGTGCGCGCACCTCCTTGATGTGCCGCTCCATGACCGCGGCCACGACGTCCTCGTCGAAGACCTCCGGGTTGGGGCCGAACAGCTCGGCCCGGTTGTACATGCCCCGCAGCATCGTCGTATGCCGACGGATGTCGGGATCGGCGGCCTCCACGGCCGCTGCCAGGTGACGGCCCACCGTGTCGCCGTACGTAAGGCCCCAGATCGTGTCCCGGATGCTGCGGGCCCACGAGTGCCCGTCTCTCACACTGAGCAGGACCTTCGCTTCCGGATAAGCCTCGGCCAATTCCCGGTAATAAAACGATGCCGGGTAATCCACCGCCGCCGAGAATCCAGAGAATATCGCTTCCCAGTCCGGGTCGCCCTCGTAGGCGGATATCCACTTGGACATGTGGTTGTGGTCGGTGGGTATCGAGACCATGTGATAGCAGGGGCCGAATCCCAGCATTTCAAGCGCGATCTTCTGAGTGAGCGTCGCAGTGCGCGGCAGGCCCGCCCCGATTATCTTCATGTAACCTACTCACACTCGGCGTGAATGATATGGTCATGATCTACTCCTGCGCCAAGCACAATAGACGACGCGCATGAAATGGTGTACTGACAGGTGCCAGTACCGCAGTGCTTCCTATTCGCCCGGGGCGAACAGAAACGCGTCGCATTTCGCAGGAGCGGTTCTGAAAACCGAAGATTCAGGCCAGGTTTCGCCGGTCGAGAACCTGTGACGCGCCCAACCGGTCGGGACTTCAGATCTCCCCGAGTGGCCGGAGAAATCCACGCAGAACGCCTTCACCGGCGGGTGGCCGACGCGGTCCACGGCGGCGGCCGCCGGAGAACCGGACTTCGCCGCCACGGAAGACGATCTCGCGGCGGATCTGGTCGCGGCCGGCATCGCCGGCCCACAGCTGCCGCACTGGCCGAGGGCGCGAGTCGACCGGTTGTCCGCGCGGGCGCGCGGCGTCGGCAAGTCCTGACTGCTGTCAGTACACGCACATCGTGCCGACCGCTACCTTGCATTCCGCCGCCGTGAACGACGTGCACACCGGAGAGCACGCAGCGATGCTGTGGAGTTCCGGCAGGAATCTACGTTATGGGGAGAGATGTCAGAACGTACTGTAATCCTGACCAACATATGGCAGCAGGTTCTCGGCAACCCCAACCTCGATGAGAACTCTGATCACTTCGAGAGCGGTGGGACGTCGCTGCACATATTGCAGATCATCGGTGAAATCCACCGAGCTTTCGGTGTCGAGGTGAAGCTGCGTGACGTATTCTCGCACGCTTCACCGCGAAGTCTCTCGGATTTCCTGGAGGGCAAGCTGGTGCCGGAATCGGCAAGCGGGCCTGATATCAACCGCTGACGCATTCAAGCGTCACCCACCCGAAGGTCAGATGTGACAGTATCTCATGTCGGGGCCTCCCTGGGGCCGACTTCGCTCGCAGAAAAGGCAAGACTGACCGGAGACTTCGCCGACTGGCACAATCTGTTTTACCGGACCGTGTGGATAACCGGGACATTGGACATAGCTGCGGTCCGTGCTGCCTGGCGGCGGGTCTGTCGGCATCACGACGCCCTCCGCAGGACATATGTCTCGGCGGACGAGGCTCGCACGCACGCCGACGCTCTGAGCGAGGTGGAGTTCCACACGGCGGAGACGGACGACGAGGCGATCGAGCTGATGCGCAGCTTCCTCGGCACTCCCTTCAGTCTGGACGGCCCGGGGTTCTCGCGCATCGCCATCGTGCAGCGCAGCGAGCGAAGGTATCTCCTCGGTGTCGCGATGGACCACATCATGACCGATCTGCTCTCCTGGAATCGTATCCGGGCGGATTTCAAGGAGTTTTACGACCGGGCCCTGGCCGGCGATACCGGTGATGTGACGGGCGTGAACGGCTATCACATGTTCGCTGCGGAGCAGCGCCGTCTGTTCTCCGGTGGTTGGGGAGAAGAGCGCAAAGAATTCTGGCGCTCATACACTGATGAGTTCGGGGCGTACCCACCGCCCTTTCTGGCCGACGCCAAACACACCGGGGAATACCAATACAAGGTGATCGACCGCGCCCTCCCTGCTGATGCCAAGGCACGGGTGGAGGCGCTCTCGCGGCAAGCCCGGGTGACGCCCTTCGCAGCGGTATCCACCGGAATTCTTGCGGGTGTTCGGGAAGTCGCCGACGATCCCACGGCGGGGATCTCCGTCACTCATCACGGTCGCGGTCTGCCAGGTACCTCGGAGACGGCTGGGCTGTTCGCCCAAACCGTTCCGCTGCATCTCGGACGCCGGGTCACGAGTCCCCTTGAATCGGTCCGGGAGGTGTTCCAGCGAACCCATGACGTCTTCGAGTACGCACTTCCCCTCACCGTTGCAGGGAGGGCCTGGAACGAAGCGCTGACGGGGGTCGGCCGAGCGGCCGCCGGACTCTATCTCGAACTGAACGAGCGCCCGAGGTCCACGTATTACACGCCGTGGTTCACCGGCACCGAGGTGGAGTACATCGAACTCAGCTTTCCCGGCGACAAGGTCTGGGACGAGACCGTGATCGTCTCGTGGAACCTGTACGAGACGGGTCCACGGCTCGTTGCGGAGTACAACGGCAACTACTTCCCGGACGCGGCTGTGGAGGAACTCCTCGAAGCAGCCCAGAGGTTCGTCCTCTCGGCAACCACCGCCTAGCCTGTCCGTCGCGAAGCGCAGGCTGGACCCCGGACGACGGCAGACCGACCGGCCCGCAGCCGCGGCTAGTCCATGACCTGCCGCAGAACGGCGAACGAGGCACACGGCCGCGATCGCGCCGCCGATCGGGCCCGGGGCGGCGGTCGTGCAGACCGGCGGCCGCAAGTACGGAGGGTCGACGGTGTCAAGCCGATGAACGGTGACCGGAGGCGATCGAGGCGGTGCTGCTGGTGTGCCGATCCCGCAGCCGCCGAGGACCGGGCCACAACGCCTCTGAGTTCCGACGGGCCGCCCGAGCGAGCGTGATCGATACGGTTGGCCAAGGTCGCCGATCCTGTTACTTGTTGGGACTCACGGGGCCAGAGCTCTGGCAAACTGATTTCGAGTTTTAACAGGCACGAGTGCGGTGCCGTTTCTGACTCTCATAATCGAGTCGGCTTGATGCTGCAGATATGGGGCCGGCGATCGAAGCGGGGGGAATTTTGACTGACTGCGTCAATTTCCGTACTCGTCGCCGCGGCCCGGCCGTTGACACCGTCCCCCACGAATCGAACATATCGGCCACGAAGCCGCAGGGGTGGTGCCAGTGGCTCGGCCGGGCAATGTCGAGTGTTCCGCCACGGACCCTGAAAACCCGATGATCCGTCTCCTGGAGTGTTCAGACATGCAAAAATCCACTGCACCGAGTTCGCTGTGGCGGCCTTGGACGCCGATCACCCAACAGGCCCACTCGTTGCGGATCGTCGAAGCAAAAGGCAATCGCGTCCGCGACGCGGAGGGCAACTGGTACCTCGACGGCATCTCCGGCGTGCTGAACGCTTCCTGCGGGCACGGACACCCGCGGCTGATCGAGGCCGCGACCCGGCAGCTGGAGCAGCTCGTCCACTACGACCCCATGGTGTCCAGCCACGATCCCGCCGAGACACTGGCCTCCAGGCTGGCGGAGACCCTGCCGGGTGAGCTCAACGAGACGGTGCTGCTCAACAGTGGCTCGGAGGCCACGGAGGCGGCCCTGCGGATCGCTCTGCAGTTCTGGCGCAACAAGGGCGAGGACCGCGACCGAGTCATCACTTTCGAGGCCGCGTACCACGGCACCACCTACCTGGCCCAGCAGCTCTCGGGGCTGCCGTTCACGGTCAGTGAGTGGGCCCCGCCCTTCCCGATCGACCACGTCTCCCTGCCGGCGTCGCCTCGCGACATGCGTACCCAGGAGGCTGCCGACGCGCTGATCGGGCTGTTCGCCGCCGCACTGGAGGCCGGCCCGCCCGCTGCGGCGGTCATGGTCGAACCGCTGCTCGGTCTCGGCGGGTGCGTCGTCTTTCCCGAGGGATTCCTCGCCAGGCTCCGGCAGTTGTGCGACCAGCACGGAGCACTGCTCATCCTCGATGAGGTGTTCTGTGGATTCGGCCGCACCGGCCGGATGTTCGGATTCGACCACGACGGGATTACGCCGGACATCGTCACCATGAGCAAGGGCATCAGCGGCGGGTACCTCCCGCTGGCCGCCGTGACGGTCACCTCGTCGATCAAGGAGACCTTTGTCCGGGAGCCGATCGCCCAGGGGCTCCGCTACGGGCACACGACGGGCGGTCACGCCGTTGCGGCCGCCGTCGGCAACACCGTGCTCGACGTCATGGCCGAAGAGAAGCTGGTGGAGAACTCGGCCGCCCAGGGCGCCGCGCTGCTGGAGGGCCTGAGCGAGTTGCCGTCGGGCCCGCTCGTCACCGACGTCCGCGGACTCGGGCTGGTGGTCGCCATCGAGGCGGACAGTCCCGAGTCCGGCGACGCCATCGCGGCGGCCATGGCCCGAGCAGGTGTCCTGGCACGCCACGAGCGGGGCGTGATCCGGATCGCGCCCCCGCTGACGCTCACCGGCGCCGATACGGAGGAGATCCTCCAGACGATCGGGACCGCTGTCGACGTCACCGCCGCGGCCCGTGATTGACCCGGAATCCCTGACCGCTTTCCGGACGGAGTAGCTCCCGGCCGGAAAGCGGGTCGAAGGAGGAGGGAAACGTGCTGAACAGGGTTCACTTTCCTACGCATATCGAGTCACAGGATCGTCAGTATCCACAAAGGGAGACACAGGCCATGGTGCGGGTTTCGTCGGAGGCGACCCTGCAGGATATTAAGGACGAGCTGGAACTGGTCGTGGGCAGCGGAGGCGGCTCGACCTTCCAGGGGTCGGAGTCGGTGGTCCGTCAACTTTCCGAGCCCGGAGAGCTGCGATCTCTGATCGGACAGATCATCTCTGACGACGCTGCCCTTGCCGACGTCGCCGCGCGTTCGTACTACCACGCAAACAATTTCCTGAAGGTCGTGCTGCTCGCCGGGGACAAGAATCCCTGGAAGCTGCGCCTCCATGTGTGGCATCCGCAGCCGAACGCCTCGGGAATCATCACCGAGGACATCCACTCGCATCGGTGGGACTTCACGACCGCACTGGTGATCGGCGAGTACTTCGCTCAGGAGTTCAAGATCGGTCCCGGGGTCGAGTACTGCCACTTCAAGTACCGGCCGATCGGACAGGGCAACACCTTCTCCCTGGAGGAGCAGGGCAAAGAGCAGCTGTACGCCGCGTTCGAGGCGGTCATGCCGGCGGGGACGGTTTACCACATCAATCACGAGATTCTGCACTGCATCTCTCGGTCCGCCGGTAAGGCCGCAGCGTCGCTCGTCCTTCAGCAGCCCGCCGCGGAGGAGTTCACGAATGTCTACCGGACCTCACCGGTCGGCGATCAGGCCGTGACCGAGATCGAAGTGGAGCGACCGTCCGTGGTCCAGTTGCGGGAAGAGCTGACGACCTTCCTGAGCTGGCTGGACTGACCCGACAGGCCGGTTGCCCAGTCAACGACGGTTGCTCTCCCGGCTGAAGCCGAGGGGGCACCACGGCGGGGAGCGCCTCGGCGGCTCTGCCCGGCCGGACTCTTCGGATCACCTGTGCATCAGCCTCGGCCGATCGGATGCCGTCATCTGAGGAGTCCGGTCGTCGGTCACGGATGGTCTCCACTCGACGGAGCGCGGGTGTCGACAACGCTCAGTCCCTGTCTCCAGCCCGAGGAGAGTGCGCAGATGCAACAGTCACGCGAGATGTCCTCTGTTCCACGACCGCTTGCCGCCGGTGATTCAGAGAGCCTGGTTCAGTGGAACTCCGACGGGTACGACCGGCGAGTGACGGCGGAGCTCGGTCGGGCACCCGGCCCCGAATCGACGCACCTGTTCAAAGAGGCCGCACAGCGTCGGAACCTCTCGGGGGACGAGCTGGCCGCTGCCGGTGCGGCGCGCGAGGAGATCAAGCGGCGCGCACACAGGATTTCTGAGTTGCTCGGACACGTGGAGAGCCTGCCGCTGACTGCCGATGAGCGTTCTCTTCTGCGGCCGCCGTACGGTCGGGCCAACCATCTTCCCAGCCCCAACCGCCCCTACGCTCACCTCGCCGTGCACACCGGGCAGGGCGCCGTGAGCGTCACACCCGTCTGGGCGACCACGACCGGCGGCAACGTGGTCATGAGCACGGTGGAGAACAGGATCAAGGCAAGGGCGACGGCTCTTGACCCGATGGTCGCGCTGTCCGTGTCGGCCGGCATCGGGAACGAGATGTCCTTCGAAGTGGGTGGATTTGCAAGGCAGTCGCCGGACGCCGACCGCGAACTGATACGAACCTTGGCCGGGATGTACAGCAAGCCGAAGATCGGCGAGCACGTGGACGGCAACTACACGAGCTGGGACCAGCGGGAACGGAACGAGCGCATTCGGCTGGAAATCCTGGCCTACCGTGTGCGCAATGAGCTCGGGGACCACCCCGTGCATCGATCCGCCCCCTACGTCCAGGAGCTGGCGCCGAGATACAGCGATGCCGATCTCTCCCAGCCGCCTGGACGGAAATCCCACGATCGCTTCTGGACGACGGACGAAGATTCCCCCGAGGGTGAGTCCGATCCTCGTGAGGCCCGTGACGAGCTGGCCATCCTCGGTATGACGCGCCGTGCCAAGGAGAGCGAATATCGCTCGGTGCACCCCACCTACGGACACTTTGCCTGCTTCGACGAGCACGGCCTCCTGCGCTGCCGCAACATCGGGTTCGATCTCATGGACGTCGAAGGGGAGGCTCGAATCTCGTTCCTCGTCAGGAAGCGTGACTCCCTAGTCCTGCGAAGGAACCCCGCCGGTGCCCTGTCCGTGGCGAAGTACAGCAGCGGGAGCGTGTGGCTGCAGTCCCAGGGGCGGATCCACTTCCATGAGGATCCGGATATGCTCCGGGCCGCGATCCGACGCCTTGAGAGCCGGTACAACCGCGTTCACCAGCGGTTGGCGCTCGACCTGGGCATGAGCCAGCGTCCTTCCGAGGACTACATGCTGGCGACCCTGTCCCGGCAGACGGTCAGCAGTCGCTACCGCGAGACGGAGCGGTCACTGCGTTCCGCCGGCGTGCACAGGCGGTGAGGCCCGGCCAGGGCGGTAGCTGACACGACCAGGGCCGACCCGAGGTCGTGGTGATCTCGTGGGGCACCTGGTCGCGGCGATGGGTCCGCGAGGTACCCGACGCAACCCCGGTCGCGGCGATGGGTCCGCGAGGTACCCGACGCAACCCCGGTCGCGGGCGGAGATGTGCCGGTGTCTGGCGGCCGTCTGCTTCAAGAGGACTGCCCGTGTGTCAGCGCCTCGCCCCGGACGATCGGCTGCTCATGGTTGCGACGGGGCGCCGAGGTAGCCGGGAAAACGGCCTTCAGGGTCGCGGGCGTCGCGGATCTGCTGGTATTTCGACCAGGCCGCGTCGGACATTACGCGGTCGGGCCGCGCCGTGAAGTCGCTGTCGCCCAGGTAGCAGCCCGCGGAATACGGTGCTACGCGGTTCATCGTGCCGTCCAACCACGAACGGCACCGGGCGTCCTCCTCCGGGATTTCGCCGATCACGTACGCGGCGAAATACAGATCGGTCTGCACGGACAGGGCCATGTCCGGCGGACGGCGGGACAGCAGCGGGGTGAAGTCTCCCAGGACCGTGAACGTCCTGGCCGTGGGCAGGGCGGTGAAGGCGGGTACCAGCGCCGGGAGCAGCTCGGGGGCGGGGCCGGTCAGGAAGGCGTTGTCCGCGAAGTAGCGATGGAGTTCGGGGTTGGCCCGCAGTTGCTCGGTCTGCAGATCAGCGAAGTCCACGGGCTGGGCGACCTGGGACGTGATGGCCTTGTCGGCCACGGGGCAGGTGCTGAGCGGGGCCAACGAGGTGGGACCGCCGTCGAACGAGAGCGCGTCGATGACCAGCACCGGGGAGTCGGATCCGGGGGGAGTGCAGCTGACCGCGCACAACTCGACGGACGGGGGCAGGTCGTGGCGTGCCGTGAGGTACCAGCTGAGCACCTCCGCAGTGAGTTCGGCGGGGAAGACGTAGCTGGATTTGGTCAGTTCTCGGAACCGGGGGCGGGTACGCAGTCGGAATTCGGTGACCACACCGAAGAAGCCGGGGCCCGAGCCGCGAGCCGCCCAGAACAGGTCGGCGTTCTCCGTCTCCGAGCACCGCACCAGTTCGCCGTCGGCGGTGATCACGTCCATCGACTCGATGGACTCCGCCGCCCAGCCCCAGCCGCGGGTGTTCCAGCCAATGCCCCCCTGCAGGAGGAAGCCGCCCAGACCCACGGTGGGGGAGTGGCCTACAGGGAAGAAGCGGTCGTACCCGGCCAGGTAGGGATCCAGGTCCAGGCCGCCGCGTACCGCCGGACCGGTCGCGACGATCCCGCTGGTGGGGTCGTAGGACATCCCGGTGAATTGGGCGAGGTCGATGAGCAGGGTGTTCTCGCGCAGCGACCAGGCCGGCCAACTGTGCCCGCCTGAGCGGACCGCGACCTGCCAGCCCTCTGCTGCGGCCATTTTCACTCCCGCCGCCACATCCGCGGCATGAGCGGCACGCAGCACCGCCGCCGGCCGCCGGGCCGGCCGTCGTTGGTTGAAGACGCGCGAGGTCGCGGCGTCGGCGAAGCCACGGTCGTCGGACCACCAGAAGGCCCCGGTGAAAGCAGCGGTCACCATGCGATTCCCCCATCGGTCTGCAGCAGAGCAGAGCAGAGCAGAGCAGAGCAGAGCAGAGCAGAGCACAGAGCGGATCGGATCAGGACGGACCCGCGGATGCCTTCAGAACGGACCGGCTGCCTGCGAGCACTGCTGTCTGCGCGTACCGGTCCGCCGGGGGCGCGACCCGGGGCCTCAACGACCGGGCCGCCCGTCAGGAGGCTGGGTTCAGGATTCTGCCGATGATCCGCGGCTGGGTGCCGGCCACTCTTCGACTGCTGCTCTGTCCGTCGGCGGCGGCCTGAAGCGTGCCGCAGGGCAGTAGGTTATTGACGAGGGGGATGTATCCACACTGACAGCGGTCAGGATCACTCCCCGCGGTGCAGACGATTCTCCGGACGGGCGATGCCGGGACCGCATCAGGGGTCTGAGGCCGCGGACCGGTGGACCTGGGCGGTGCCGTGACCGTCCACGGGGTGTTCAGAGGGCGCGGCGCAGGCCGGTGCGGTCGGGGCATGCCGTCGAGTGCGGTGTCAGCCGGCCGAAGCAGCGCGTGGCCGTGGCCACATGAGGAAGGCAGGGTGTCCCGGGTCTCTCCCGGGACACCCTGCCTCAGGGATCTCGGGCTCAGGCGGCCGGCGTGGCCGGGGGCCGCATGCCGAGCCACTGCTCGGCGTCCCAGGCCTCGAACCGCTCCACCTCGATGAACCCCAGCTTCGCGGCGAGGCGCATCGAGGCGACGTTGGCGCTCTGGGTGGTGAGTACCACCGGCTCGCCGGGCAGGACACCGTCGAACCAATCGAGTGCGGCCGTGCACGCCTCGGCGGCGTACCCGAATCCCCATGCCTGCGGCATGAACAGATAACCGAGATCGGCCTTCCCCGCGGCGGCCGGCCGGCGGTGCTCCGTCGCCCTCCTGAGCAGAATCTGGCCGATCATGGCCCCGTCGAGTTCGACGACGAAACTCCCGGGCCAGCGTTCGGGCACCTCAGGCGTCTCGCGCTCAAGTTTGTCACGCGCGATGGGGCCGCCGAGATAAGTGTGCACTTCCGGCGACGCCAGCAAATCGATGAACGCCGCACGGTCGCGGGCCTCGGACTCACGGAGTACGAGTCTTTCGGTCTTGATCGGCTCAGGCGGCCAGGCGATGGGTCCCAGATGTGACATGCGCGTAGGCTAACAGCCCAAGTCGCCCTGGAAATAGGTTCCTTCCCGCCTACGCCCAGCTCGGCGCCGCGCGGATCGGGCAGTGCGGCCAATCGCCCGGCCGACGCCATCCGCCCCGGAGCTCATGCGAACAGTCCGATCGCGGCGGAACTCCGCCGGGCCCTGGCATATGTCAGTACAGATTGCTACACCGATCGGTAATCTACCGGTTTGAGGATAATAATAGGCCGCCGTGCGGAATAACACTTCCGCGATCCGGGGACAGGGAATGGAAAAGCTTATGCCTCTCACGCTGGTCGAGCGATTCATGCATGGACTGGAAATATCCCCGGACCGTCCCGCCGTGCGCATCGGAGCAGAGGTCATCACCTATCGGCAGGTGCACGAGAGGGCCTTGCGATGGGCGGGATCGCTGGTGGCGGACGGCGCGCCCCGTGCGGTAGGAGTCCTGGCGGGCAAGAGCGTGACGGGCTATGTGGGCCTACTGGCAGTCCTGTACTCGGGCGGCACCGTTGTCCCGCTGCAGCCCAGCTTTCCCGCTGCCCTCAGCCGCCGGATGATCAAGGTGGCCGGGGTGGACACGGTGATCGCCGATGAGTCCGGTCTGGCGGCTCTGTCGGAGATCACCGATGAGGACACCCCCGTTCGAGTACTCGACACCGATGGTCTCGCCGACGGTTTTCCGACGATTCCGGTGACTTCGCATCCGGAATTTACGGCACCGATCGAAGTGGCGTTCTCGGACCGGGCATATATCCTCTTCACGTCGGGTTCGACCGGTATCCCGAAGGCTGTCCCGGTTTCGCACGGTGGGTTCGCGCACTATTTCGATCAGCTCCTCAGGCGGTGCGACTTCGGGCCGGATGACGTGCTCGCCCAGACCTACGACCTCAATTATGACCCCGGCATCCACGACGTGTTCGCCGCGTGGGGCTCGGGTGCAACGATCCAGGTAGTACCGTCGTCGGCATACCGGGATCTTCCCGAGTTCATCGCGGAAAACGCAGTCACTATCTGGCACTCCACGCCGAGCGGAATCTGGATGGCCCGCGAGATGGGCGGGCTGGAGAAAGGCGCACTCGACGGCCTGAAGTGGTCGATCTTCGGCGGCGAGGCGTTGCGCGTTCAGGACGTCAAGGACTGGCTGGCGGCCGCACCGGGATCAAAGCTGGAGAACCGTTACGGACCGACCGAGCTTTCGATCGGCATCTCCTACCACCGCTGGTCGGGCGAGGAGTCGGTGGAGCGCAGTGTGAACGGTACGGTGCCGATCGGGAAGGTGCATGGCGGCCATGACTTCCGCCTGGTGACCGAGCAAGGGGAACAGTCGTCGGTAGAGGGTGAGTTGTGGGTCACCGGCCCGCAGATGACGGAGGGTTATCTCGATCCGGCCGACGACGAGGGGCGGTTCGTCGAACTGGAGGGTCGGCGCTGGTACCGCACGGGCGACCGGGTCCGCGCGAATCCGGACGGCGAACTCGCCTATATCGGGCGCATGGACTCGCAGGTGAAGGTGCATGGGTGGCGCGTCGAACTGGCGGAAATAGACCATGTGGTACGCGCCTGCGACGGAGTACGCGACGCGGTCACCGTCGTGAGGGCTGCGATGCACGGCACGGAGCTGGTCGTGTTCTACACCGGTGGCGAGGTGTCGGAGACGGCGCTGGCAGATGCTGTGCGCGCCGTGCTGCCCGGCAGCGCGGTCCCGCGCCGGTACATTCACCTGGACAAATTTCCTCTGAACCCCAACCGAAAGGTCGACCGACTGGCACTGCGGAAGCGGGCCGAGGAACTTCTTGCCTGAGTGGGCTGCCGGTCCAGGGAAACAGAGAAATCGGCGCCCGGCTCTCCGCCGGCCAGGAGGAATCGATCGATGAACGAGTACAGGCATACGGTCGAGGAAGCGGAAAGGTTCCGCAAGCACGGTATCGACCTGACTGTCTACCGGCAGAACGATCCGGCGGCGACAGTTGTCCACGTGCATGTCGAGCGGGGACACTTTCAGGAATTCTACAATGTAAGAAGTTCCTACATCTACTACATCGTCGACGGGCAGGGGACATTCTACCTGGATGGCGAAGCGGTCGAGGTCGGCGCCACCGACCTGATCTCGGTCCCGCCGGGCATCCGCATTTACTATCTCGGAAGGATGGAGATGGTTCTGACCGTTGCGCCGGCATTTGACGAGCGCGACGAACGGCATGTCAGGTTCATCGGCGAAGGCGAGAACATCGGGCCGTGATCGGCTGAGACCGCCCCTCGCATCCCGCTGATCTGCTGCGGTCACGAGCTGTGACGCCGTCCGGCGCACCAGGGTCCTGCGCGCCGGATGCCGGTGTCCACCGGGGGCGACGCTGCCGGTACCTCGGATCTGAAGCCCCAACAGGTAACAGGACCGAGGTCTGACGCGCCAAGGCTATGGTGTCCGGCATGGATCAAGTTGCTGACGCGATAATGCGGACGAGCCGACCGGGCCCTGCGGTTATCGAAATTCGCAATGGCGATATATCAGTGACCCTGCCCGAAGGTCATCCCGGGTACGGCGATGAGCGGTACATCGAGCGCCGCGAGTGGATTGCGGCCGCGGCGATATACGCCCGGTCCGGAGACCCGGCTCCCCACGTCGTGTACTCGGACAACGACCGTCAGGTCTGGCAGCTGGCCACCGAGGAACTGCGCGACCTGCATCGGCGCCACGCAAGCGCGCTGTATCTCGAATCGGTAAGCGCACTCAACCTTCCGTCGCACCGGCCGCCGCAACTTCGTGAAGTTTCGGACGCGATCGAGAAAGAGACCGGCTTCAAGATGATTCCGGCCGCCGGGAGCGTCGCGGTCAGGACCTTCTACGGAAGCCTCGCGGACCGGAACTTCCACGCCGCCCAGTACATTCGCCATGTTTCGCGACCCGAGTTCTCTCCGGAACCCGACATGATTCACGAAGTCATCGGACACGGCCCACATCTGGTGAACGACCGCTGGGCGCATCTGTATCAGCTTGCCGGAGATGCCGTACGGCGCCTGCGCAGGCCCGAGGCCGTAGAGCTCGTCTCGCGGATCTTCTGGTTCTCCATCGAGTGCGGGCTCGTGGCCGAAGGCGGGGAGCCGAAGGTGTGGGGGGCGAGCCTGATGTCTTCCACCAAGGAGCTCACACATTTCCAAAGTGCTGACATCAGGCCTCTGGACCTCGCTGACATGGCCAAGCAGGGCTACAACTCACACGCTCGTCAGCCTGTGCTTTTCATGGCCGACTCGCATGCGCATCTAGAGGATTTCCTCGGCGAGTTCTTCACCACGATCGACGACGATTCTCCTTACGCGGTATGAGCCAGACGACGGGATCTCTTCAATGAAGGCTGTCATTCGGAACTCGGAGTGCGCCGAGATCGGCGACATCCCTGCGCCGCCGCGTCCACCCGGCTGGGTCAGGCTCCGGGTGCTGATGGCGGCGATCTGCCGCACGGACGTACAGGCGGCCACCGGGCTCCTTCCGCTCGGCGGCAGGAGAGTCCTCGGCCACGAGATGGTCGGGGAGGTGGTCGAAGCCGACTCGACGAGCAGTTACCGGCACGGGGATCGTGTGGCGGTGGCGCTGCCGCTGATTTCGTGTGGGGAGTGCAAGGCGTGCGCGGACGGCGACCGCTGTGCTCACAGGCTCATGCTCGGTGTCGACACCGACGGTGCTTTCGCCGAGCAGGTCGTCGTGCCCGAGGCGAGCCTGTGCGTCGTGCCGACCGACCTGGCGCTGACGCGGGCCGCATGCGTGGAACCGATCGCAGCGATGTCCGCGGTTCTGAACGCACCGATCAGGCCCCACGAGCGGGGGCTCGTGCTGGGCTCGGGCCGCATCGCCGACCTCACGACCCGTGTCCTGCGGGCCCGCGGCTTCGACGGCGTCGAGACCGCCCCGGCCCTGGACAGCCCGGAAGGCGAGGATTTGGGAGGGAGGGCGGAGAACGGAGCCACCTGGGAGTCTTACGACTTCGTGGTCGAGGCGGCCGGGACCGACAGGGCGCTCGACTTGGCAATCCGGTCGGTCCGGCCCGGCGGAGTGGTTGTGCTCAAGAGCCGCCCGGCAGTGCCGATCGCTACGGACGTGACCCGGGCCGTGCGCAACGACGTGACGCTGGCCGCCGTTTCCTACGGACCGCTCGACGACGCGGTGCGGCTGGCCGGTGAACTGGAGATCGACGACCTTCTGGGCCCGGTGTACCCGCTGGCCAGGTTCGGCGAGGCACTGGCCCTCAGCCTGGACCGGCCGCTGGGGCCCAAGATCTTCCTTGTCACCGAGTAGGACCTGGTCCAGCCGGACGACGCGGCGGCGGATCATGCTGCCCTGCTCCTCGCGGCTGGTGTGGTCGGTGCCGTCGAGATGCACGTCGGAGGTGATCCGTTTCCGTGTCCACGCCCCTGCCCAGGTCGCCGAACTGCCGTCCGCTGCGCAGGAAAGACCTGCACGCCTGCGTTCATGATCCCGTTCTGGACACCATGACGTTCCTGAACGAGATCACCCACCGCTATCCCGATGCCATCTCGTTCGCGCCGGGCCGGCCCTACGACGGCTTCTTCGACATCGAGCAGATCTTCGTCCATCTCCGCGGCTATCTCGACCACTTGGCCGCCCAGGGCCGTACCCCCGCCGAGGTGCGCACCGCTCTCTACCAATACGGCCCCACCGCTGGTCAGATCCGCGACATCATCGCCGACTCGCTGCGTGCCGACGAGGGCATCGACGTGCCGGCGGAGTCGATCGTCGTCACGGTCGGCGCCCAGGAGGCCATGCTGCTGGTGCTGCGCGCCCTCGTCGCCGGCCCCGAAGACGTCGTCCTGGTGACCAGCCCCTGCTACTCGGGCATCACCGGCGCCGCTCGGCTGCTGGGCGCCCGCGTGGTCCCCGTCGACGAGGACGAGGACGGTCTCTCCCTGGCCGTCCTAGAGACCGTGATCGCTCGCGAGCGGGCGGCGGGACGGCGGCCCCGCGCCCTCTACGTCATCCCCGACCACTCCAACCCCTCGGGGAACACGCTGGACAGGGACACCCGCGACCGCCTGCTGGCCGCCGCGGAGCGTCACGGCATCCTGATCATCGAGGACAGCCCCTACCGCCGGGTGAGCCCCGGCCCCCCGCTGCCCACACTCAAGTCCCTGGACCGCTCCGGTACCGTCGTCCACCTCGGTTCCTACTCCAAGACGATCTTCCCCGGAGCCCGGGTGGGCTTCGCCGTCGCCGACCAGGAGGTCGTGGACGAGGACGGGCACACCGGCCTGCTCGCCGACGAACTCACCCGGATCAAGAGCATGGTGACGGTCAACACCTCCTCGCTGAGCCAGGCCGTCGTGGCCGGTGCCCTGCTCGCGGCGGACGGCCGCATCTCCGCACTCAACGCCCAACCGGCCGCCTACTACCACGATGCCCTGGGCACCGTACTGCGCTGCCTCGACGCCTGCCTCCCGGTCGCCCGCCGCGAGGCACTGGGGGTCCGCTGGAACCGGCCCAGCGGCGGCTTCTTCGTCACCGTCAAGGTGCCCTTCCGGGCCGACAACACGGCGCTGGCCCGCTCCGCCGAGAAATTCGGAGTGCTCTGGACACCCATGAGCTATTTCTATCCGGATGGCGGCGGCGATCGCGCTCTCCGGCTCTCCACCAGCTATCTGACCTCGGCCGACATCGAAGAGGGCACGGCGCGGCTCGCGGAGTTCATCGAGGCCGAGAGCGCAGTGGACGAGAACATCCCGGCGGACACAGCAAGAAGGATCCAGAACGACTGATTCGCCTCATTCCTGAAAGGCTGGTACTCGTGCACGACTTCGACAGGATCTGGCGAATACGCCAACGGCCGCGCAGCAAGCGCCGGATGTGGGGGTGGACCTTCCGATGACCATCACCCTCGAAGCCGGCGACGGCGTTCTCGTCGCGGAGCATCGTCCGCGCATCATCAGTGTCGGCACCGCGGTGCCTCCGGTCTCCTACTCCCAGCAGGAGGTCCTGGACGCCTTCGCGATCAGCGACCCGAAGATCACCTCCGTCTTCCGCAACAGCGCCATCGACCGGCGCCACCTCGTCCTGCCCGAGCCCGGCCCCGACGGCATCCGCAGTGCCGAGGAACAGGGCGACCTCCTCGACAAACACAGGAGATCGGCCGTCGAGACGGGCGCCGAGGCGCTTCGCACCTGTCTCAAGCGGGCCGGCGCCGACCTGTCCGACCTGCGCCACCTCTGCTGTGTCACCTCCACGGGCTTTCTCACCCCCGGCATCAGCGCGCTGCTCATCCGCGAGCTCGGCATCGACCGGCACTGCTCGCGCAGCGACATCGTCGGCATGGGCTGCAACGCCGGCCTCAACGCCCTCAACCTGGTGTCGGGCTGGTCTGCCGCCCACCCCGGGGAGCTGGCCGTGATGCTGTGCACGGAGGCGTGCTCCGCCGCCTACGCCATGGACTCCTCCATGCAGACCGCGGTCGTCAACAGCCTCTTCGGCGACGGTGCGGCCGCGATCGCGCTCGTCTCCGGCCCCGACGACATGGGTGCCGTCGGCGGCGAGGGACCCACCCTCCTCAAGTTCGCCAGCTGCATCATCCCCGAGGCCGTCGGCGCGATGCGCTACGACTGGGACCGCGACCTGGGGCGCTTCAGCTTCTACCTCGACCCCCAGGTGCCCTATGTGGTCGGCGCGCACGCGGAGATCGTCGTCGACCGGCTGCTCTCCGGTACCGGGCTGCGCCGCAGCGACATCCGGCACTGGCTGGTGCACTCCGGCGGCAAGAAGGTCATCGACTCGGTCGTCGTCAACCTCGGCCTCACCCGCCACGACCTGCGGCACACCGTCGGTGTGCTGCGGGACTACGGCAACGTGTCGAGCGGGTCGTTCCTCTTCTCCTACGAGCGGCTGCTCGACGAGAAGACCGCCGAGCCCGGCGACTACGGGGTGCTCATGACGATGGGTCCGGGGTCCACCCTCGAGACGGTACTGGTGCAGTGGTGAGGGGAGACGTGTCCGTGGACGAAGCACTGACTCTGGCCGTGGACGGCCGCCGGCCGCCGACACCGGGGGCCGTGAAGGAACTCGCGGCGCTCTGCGACCGGGTGGAGGACGGCGGCCCCGGCGTTGCCGTGCTGCGGGTGAGCGGTGCGCCCGCCCCCGGCTGGACGAACGACCTCGACACGGCCCTTGTCACCAAGTGGGAGCGCACCCTGCGACGATTCGAGCGCCTCCCCGCCGCGACCGTCGCCGTCGCCGTCGGCGACACCGGCGGCACCGCCCTCGACGCCTTCCTCGCCGCCGACCTGCGCCTGGCAGCACCCGGCACCCGGCTGGCGCTGCCCTTTGACGGTGAGGCCACCTGGCCCGGCATGGCCGCCTTCCGGCTGGTCCGCCTGCTCGGCGCGGGCGCCGCGCGCCGGGCCGTCCTCTTCGGCGACCCCATCGGCGCCGAGCAGGCCCTTGCCCTCGGCCTCGCCGACGAACTGGCGGACGACCCGGATGCCGCCCTGGCCGACCTGGTCCTCCGCTACGGCGACGGCGGCGGCAGCGAACTCGCCGTCCGCCGCCAGCTCCTCCTGGACGCGTCCACCACGCCGTTCGAGGACGCGCTCGGCTCCCATCTGGCCGCCTGCGACCGCGCCCTGCGCCGTGCCGTCGCCCGGGAGTCGGCGTGACCAACGCCCTGAGCGCCGGGGCGCCAGATCTGCCGGGCCTGCGGGCCGTCACGGAGGCCGCCGACGCGGCGGACCGCGTGCTCGCCGGACTTCCGCGCCCGGCGAGCCGCGGCCCCGCCGCGCGGGAGGCGGCCGAGGCGGCGAAGGACACCGCCCGGGCCGAGCGTTTCCGCTTCCTGGAGTCCCATGCCGAGGCCGTGTACGGCCATCTGACCGGGGGCGGCACCCGCGCCCTCCGCCTCGACGAGCTGGTCGAGGCGGCGGCCGCCGCCTACCCCGGCCTCGTGCCCGGCCCCGGGCGGATCGCCGAGGAGCGCACCCGGCCACAGGCCGACAAAGAGGGCCACGAGATCGACCAGGGCATCCTGCTGCGCGCGGTGCTCCGCTCGCCGGTCGCGGGCCCGCACTTGCTCGACGCGATGCTCCGCCCCACCGCCCGCGCGATGCGGCTGCTCCCCGAATTCCAGCGCACGGGCGTACTGGAGACGGAGTCCGTCCACGTGGAGCGCCGCGACGGCGTCGCCCGCCTGACGCTCTGTCGGGGCGACCGGCTCAACGCCGAGGACGAACAGCAGGTCGACGACATGGAGACCGCCGTCGATCTCGCCCTGCTCGACCCCGACATCCGGGTCGGCCTGATACGCGGCGGTGAAATGACCCACCCCCGCTACCGGGGCAGGCGCGTCTTCAGCGCCGGCATCAACCTCAAGAGCCTCAGCTCCGGCGACATCCCACTGGTCGGCTTCCTGCTCCGCCGCGAACTCGGCTATCTCCGCAAGATCGCCCACGGCCTCTCCCTCGGTGACACCGCGACCTGGCACACCCAGCACGCCGGCAAGCCCTGGCTGGCCGCGGTCGACGGGTTCGCCATCGGCGGCGGGATGCAGGTATTGCTCGTCATCGACCATGTCGTCGCCGCCTCGGACGCGTACTTCAGCCTGCCCGCCGCCAAGGAAGGCATCGTTCCGGGAGCCGGCAACTACCGCCTCGCACGCTTCACCGGCCCCCGGCTGGCCCGCCAGATCATCCTGGGCGGCCGGCGCATCCGGGCGGCGGAGCCGGAGGCCCGGCTGCTGGTCGATGAGGTCGTCGAGCCCGAGGAGATGGACGCCGCGATCGAACGCGGCCTGGACGGTCTCGACGGCGAGGCCGTCCTCGCCAACCGCCGGATGCTCAACTTCGCCGAAGAGTCGGAGGCCGGATTCCGCACCTACATGGCCGAGTTCGCCCTCCAGCAGGCCCTGCGGATCTACGGCCAGGACGTCATCGGCAAGGTCGGCCGGTTCGCGGCGGGGAGTGCGTGAGCCGCCGACAGCGCCGGACCTACCGCTCAACCGGGACCCGGGTCACCTCAGTACGACGCGGCCCGGCCGGTTCCGGTGATCCGCCCGGCGGCGCCACTAACCGGCCGCGCCAAGGCCCGTCGTAGCTCTTCGCGACCTCGACGAAGAATAGGCCCGGCAACCCAGAAAAGGCGGTCAGCACAGGAGAGTTGGTATCCACCACGAGATCGTGATGCCGCTCGCGACGTCACCTGCCCGGAAATGCCCGCAAGTTGCCATCTGCGGTCTTCGGTGAGCGGCTCATTCCGTCTTGCGGCTCCGGCGGGGCTGCAGGGGCGGCGAATGGAACCCGCCCACCACTTCTCCAGAGGCAACCCTGTTCGCGACGCCCGAGCCCTGTCCTATGTCAGGAGACGGCCACCAACCGGTTGGCTAGCGTACGCCACATGCCCCGAGCCACATCAGCCGCCCCGCCGCCTGCCCCTCGGAAACCGTTCGCACGCCTGCTCCGCCAAGTGGCCCCGCCGTCTTCGGCGGTGGGGCGAGTCAGCGCTCAGGCTCTGCTCTACGGAATAGGCACCGGCAGCTTCTTCACCACAAACGCAGTCTTTTTCACCAAGGTTGTCGGCCTCTCCGCCGCCGCTGTCGGGTTGGGCCTGACCATTGCCGGGATCGTCACCTTCGTCGCCGCCGTGCCGCTGGGCCGTGTCGCCGACCGGGTCGGTCCCAAAACCGCGTGGGCCGTGGCGTCCCTCGCGGAGGCGGTCTGCTTCCTGGCCTATCCGGCGGTTCGCGGATTTTCCGCCTTTCTGGTGGTCGTCATTGCCCTCAGACTCATCAACGCCGCCGGAGGCGCCGGTTATGGCGCGTATCTGCTCCACCTCTACCCCGGAAAGGAACGGACCGCGGGGCTCGCCTACAACCGGAGTGCGTTGAACGCCGGGTTCACCATCGGCGCGGGGCTGGGGGGCCTGGCCCTTGCCACCGGCAGCGACACCGCCATCCGCGTGCTCCCCTTCTTCGTCGGTGTGGTGCTGCTCATCAACTCAGTGGTGATTTTCAGGCTGCCCAAGGCGGCCGGCCCCGTCCAGGCTCCCGCACAGCCGGAAGGGCGCGAGCGGCGGAAGTGGGGCGGCGCGCTGGGCAACCGGCCGTTTCTCGCCGTCTCCGTTCTGAGCGGTGTGCTGTCCACGAATCAGGTGATCCTCTCCGTGGTCATCCCGCTCTGGCTGGTGGAGGACACCAACGCCCCTCGTGTGCTTCTGGCGGGGCTGCTCGCGACCAATGCCGTCATGGTGGTGACCCTGCAGACCATGGCTGCCCGCGGCACCGACACACTGTCGGGCGCGGTCCGGGCGCAATACCGGAGCGCCGCCTGCTTCGCGGCCTCCTGTGTGATCGTCGTGTTCACCGACGGCAGCGTCGAGTGGCTGACCATCACCCTGGTCTGGTTGGCCCACATCCTGCTGACCGGTGCCGAGCTCTTCCAGGCAGCGGCGGGCTGGGGATTCACCGCGCTCTTGTCCGACCCCCTCCGACGCGGCGAATACCAGGGCGTCACCCAGGTCGGCCAGACCGTCGGCACCGTATGGGCGCCGGCCGCCTACACCTACCTCGCCATGGAGTGGCAGACCGCGGGCTGGCTGACCATCGCCGCCATCGTGCTCCTCGCGGCCGTCGTCACCCCGCCCGCCGCCCGCGCCGCCGAGCGTTCCCTCGCCAAGACGGTCGCCGGTACCGCATCCGGCGGCGTTCACCCTGTTGACGAGCTTGCCTGACCGAATGCAGTGCCCGGCGGCGGTTGCGACAAAGTTTTTGGCAATGCAGGTCCGGCAGAGCTGTAACGGTTTCCGGAGTTTCTGATCTCGGCATCCGTTTTTTACCGATGCCGAGAGTTACTTCAATCCTGGTACCTATCAGGACCTCAAGACCTGAGGTTCGTGCAAACTAATTCCGTGTTCTTGCACCATCGTTCTTCATGCCCGGCGAAAGGCAACAGTGCCCCTCTGTACAGCTCTGCGGGCGTTGCCGAGAGTGGAACACCTCCATCGCGGCCGGACGGGCTCGTAGGCGCAGCACAGTTGCCATATCGAAGAGAGGGCACGATGAGTACGCAGACCGGCAAGGCCGAAGTCGTGGTGTCGCCGAGCGAGTTCTTTCAGATCGAGGCTACGGAGCGAATCAGGTCCTCCGTCGAACTCAAGCTCTCGGACCACTCGTACCTTCCGAAGTCGGATTTCCTGCGTGCCGACTGGGTCGCGAGCGTTGCCGTCCCTGCGTTCAAGACGCTTGCTGAGCGGGGCTTCCTTGCTCCGCGTTTCTGCACGATCGGCACCGGCGTCGGCTTGGACGCCCTGGCGGCCGTGGAGATTTTGCAGGCACGTACCGTCGGCTTCACCGATATCCACGACGACGTCGTCGAATGCGCCCGGAAAAACATTCAGAGCAACCTCCTGGCAGAAGACGTCGAACTCTTCGGAGGCGCCGGCGACCTCCTCTCCCCGCTGGTCGGCAAGTTGTCTCAGGTCGATGTGATCTACGAGAACCTGCCCAACATCCCGATGGCCCAGAGCGACGACCTCGCTCACGGCCAGACGAGTTCGACGTTCATCGCGGAGCGCAGCGAAGAGATTCCCGGATTCGCCGAGAAGAACCTCGTCACACTGCACTACCTGGCTCTGCAGCAGGCGTACCCGGTCCTGCGGGTCGGTGGCCGCGTGCTGTCGTCGATCGGTTCACGCATTCCGATATCTGAGATTCTGGCTCTTTCCGGAGCCGCCGGCTACGACGGCCGCGTGCTGACCTACACATGGAAGGTCCAGTCCGAGCCGGACGAGGTGGTGGGCGGATTCGCGCGGTGGGAACGAAAAGGTCTCGGGCCATTCCACTTCTACCCGGTGAGCGTTCTGCAGGAGGCGTTCGAAGGCTTGTCGCCGGCGGCGGCTGGCGCACAGGCGCTGCAGATGGAGAACGATCTCTCGCCGCACGAGATCTCAGCGGTGGATGCCATGGCCCTGGTGGAGAAGGGCGAACAGGTCGGGCATACGGTGGCGATTCTCGATTCCGTCAAGGTTGCCGCCTCCGCGCTCTGACGGGCAGGAGCGGCTGAACGCCGAAGGGCGCGACCGTTCACGATCACGTCGGTACCAACTGTGCACCCGAGACCGGCTCCCGTCACCGCCGGAAGCGGTCCGGGAGCTGCCGGCCTGCGCCCGCCTCAGTGCGGGGTCCGCTCGGTGTGCGGCGTGATCCGCCGGGTCCACGTCACGTGCTGCTCGGGGCCTCCATGTCGATGATCAGCTGCCGGGTTCCGATCGCCTGCTGCGCAAAAGATGCTGCTCACCCGGTGTGTGATGTCGCGGTCGCCGCACTGGGCACGGCTACGGTCGGTGAGGGCACAGGATGCGAACCGCCTGCGGCGGTGGAACGCTCGAAGTCATGGACAACTCGCGACTGGTTCCCCTCCGAGGCAGTGAGCGCAGCGCCCACGCGGCTGCGCGCTCGACCGGAGCGGTGAGCGATTCAGAACGCATCGAAGTCACGCTGGTCCTGCGCCGTCGCACCGAGATCCCGGACGAGTTGGTCAAGGGACCCGAGACGATCACGCGTGAGGAACTGGCGGCCCGTTACGGCGCCGACCCGGCCGACATCGACATGGTGAAGCGGTCGGCGGAGCAGCACGGGCTGACGGTGACGCAAACGGATCCGGCCTCCCGGCGGGTCAAGATCTCGGGAACGCTCGGTCAGCTGAAGTCCGTGGTGCAGGCCGACTCACTGACCATGGTCACGACCCCCGACCCGGCGGACGAAGCACGCATGGTGGAGCACCGGCAGCGGACCGGCGACCTGCGCATCCTGCCCGAGTGGGACGGCGTGGTGATCGGCGTGACGGGCTTGGACAACCGACCGCAGGCCCGCCCGCACATCCAGCGCATGAAGGCCCATGCCGCCCAGACGTCGTACTCGCCCGTTGACCTCGGCAGGATCTACCGCTTCCCCCAGGGCACGGACGGCAGTGGTCACACGATCGGCGTCGTCCAACTCGGCGGCGGGATCCCGGAGGGCGACCTGGACGCCTACTTCGCCACGCTGGGCATCCCCATGCCGCGCGTGGACGTCGTCGAGGTGGGCAACGGCAGTAACAGCCCGGGTGACCCGGCCGACGGGGAAGTGATGCTCGACAGCCAGGTGATCGGCGCGCTGGCGCCCGGTGCGCGCCAAGTCGTGTACTTCGCGGAGAACAGTGCGCAGGGCTTCGCCGACGCCATCAGCACCGCGGTGTTCGCCGATCCCACGCCCACCGCAGTGAGCGTCAGTTGGGGCCAGCGCGAGGACCTGTGGACCGCCCAGGGCCGCGCGATCCTCGACGCCGCGCTGGCCGACGCCGCTGCCATGGGCGTCACCGTCTGCGTGGCTTCCGGTGACAACGGCAGCAGCGACGGCGACCCGACGGGCAAGCCGCACACCGACTTCCCTGCCGCGAGCCCCCGCGCCCTCGCGTGCGGCGGCACCCACTTGGATGCCGACCCGGCCACCAGCACCGTCAACTCCGAGACCGTGTGGAACAACGGCAACGGGTCCGCCTCCGGCGGCGGCGTCAGCCACACGTTCCACCAGCCCAGCTGGCAGGCGAACGTTGGTGTACCCAACGGCAACGGCCAGGCCCGCCGACGCGGCGTGCCCGACGTGGCCGCTGACGCCGACCCGAGGACCGGATACAGAGTATTCATCCACGGCCGGGACGAGATCATCGGCGGCACCAGCGCTGTGGCCCCGCTCTGGGCCGCGTTGACCGTCCGTCTCGCCGAGGCACTCGGCCACCCGCTCGGCATGCTCCAGCCCGTGCTGTACGACGGTGCGGCACCGGGAGTGAGCCCGGCCGGCTTCCGTGACATCACCCTGGGCGACATCGGCGACTTCGCGGCCACGCCAGGCTGGGACGCCTGCACAGGACTGGGTGTCCCGGACGGTCAGGCGCTGCTGGCCTGCCTCGCCTCGGTCTGACAGTCGCATCCCCGGCGTGCCGTCCACCAGGCCAGCCTCTGGGTGGACGGCACGGCGAACCCGGGTGCGACACGCCTCGGCGCTTCAGGCGTACGGAGCGCACCAGGCCGCGATGGCCGATCCGACCGAGAGTGGAAGGGCCGACGCCATGACTTCAACGGGTGTTCGTTGCCTTGCCGCCGCCGTGTTGGTCGCCGCGCTGGCGACCACGGGCGGCTGCAAGGAGGACTCGGGTTCGGGCGAAGGAACCACCCAGGTGACCAGCCGACAGGAGACCGGCGGCCAGGAGACCGGGAACGGCACGGGGACGCCGGAGGCGGCGGACACGCTCGCCTCGGTCTTCCCGGGCAGTGACGACGAAGGTGGATCCGGGCCGACGATCCACATGTCGCAGGCGAGGGTGAACGAGCCGGCCACGGGCAACGTGACGATCGGTGTCCCGGGTGAACCGCAGCCCAAGCCGCCGCAGACCGTTGCCTACGTCCCCGACGACAACGGGCACGGCGGGGTCAAGGGCACCGACTGCCTGAGTCCTCAGGCGCCGAACCCGTGCACGGTGACCATCGAGCACACACCGACGCAGCCAGGACCGTACTCCGGAGAACTGGTCATCACGACCGCGGACGGCGCTACCACGACCTACCCCGTGGTCGGCTTCGCGGTCGGGGACACGACCTCGACCACGCAGCCCCCCACCTCTGAGCCCCCCACCTCTTTGACCCCCACCCCCGAGACCCCCACGACGACACCACCCGGCCCCTCCGAGCCCACGACAACGCCGCCTCCCGGCGAGGACGGCACGGCGACGCCGTAGGGCCTCACATCACGCCGCGGATCTCCACCCACACGGTGCCGTCATCGGGCAGTGCGACGACGACGCGGTTCTTCCATTGGGATCTGGCGGAGACCAGGTAGAAGCGGTTCGGCGCCTTCGCGATGATGCGGAAGCCCTGGTACTCGTAGCGATAGGGGCCGAATCCGGGGCCGCGGTCCCTCGGGGTGATGCCCGGCGCATAGTGGGCAAGGGGAACCCGGGAATGGACCAGCACCCACTGGGTGCCCGGATAGCGCCCGTCGGTGTCCGATCTCGCGTCGCCACGGCCGACCGCCGCCACATACTGCGTCATGTCGTAGAACAGGCCCAGTGCCAGCAGGGCCAGAAGAAGCGTGCCGCCGGCCAGCCACATCCGGTCGCCGGGGGAGGGCCGCCGGTTACGGGCACCCGCGTTCCCGTTGAGGCGCAGATGGACGGCGAAGACGGCCAATGTCGCCCCCACGGCCACCGTCAGCGCCGGCACGAACCGCTGTGCCCGTTGTGTCGGCAGGGCTTCCCAGACGAAGGCCACGAAACCCAGCAGCACCACCCCCACCCCGAGGCCGAGCAGCCAGGCGATCGCCTTACGCCGATGAGCAGCACGCCTGGGTCCGTCCAGCCGCTGTGCCAGCCAGCCAAGAGCCAGAAACGAGATCAGGCCACCGATCAGGAACAGGCACAGGGGCAAGAAGATCACGTCCGTGCTGTTGGCGACGGTGCCCTGGATCGAGAACCCGAGATCTTCGGGGAAGACGCCGAGGGTGGTGTAGTACGCCTTGATGTAGAGGCCGCCGAAGTAGTAAAGCAACGCGAAGACGATGGTCCCCGGGGCGGCAATGAACGCCGTCTTCCGCACGAGAGACGCCGCTGGCGAGCGCACGGGCTCCGGGCTGGGTGGGGGCTCCGGCGGGGTGACCATGCTCTCAAGCCTCACCGTCGCCGGCCTCCGCTGCACCCGGTGACGTGCCGCTCGGGTGTACGAGGCGGGCTTGCCCGCGCTGTGTGACCTGGTGGGACCCGCATGGCCCACCCGGCACCCCGATCCCCTGGGCTGCAACGGGCTGAGGCTGACCTGCTTCGCCACTGCCGGCGGGCCCGAGCCGAGGACGACGGCCCTCAGAACGCCGACGGTCCTCCGGCCCGCTGCTCTCCCGGGTCGTGCGGAGTCTGCCCGCCTTGGCCAACGCTCAGCCGAACAGGGGTGCCAGCGCGGTATCGCCCGCGAGGATCCGCCAGGCGGGCACCCGCACCGTCCGGCTCACGGGGCAGGGTTTGGCCCCGTGCCCTCCGGAGGGCAGGCCGGTGAGCAGGTCGCCTCGCGCGTGGGTCAGCCGAAGATGCCGCGCGGGGTCTTCGCCGGGCCGCGGGCCGGGGTCGATCAGCACCGCCGTGTTCTCGCCGGCGGAGCGCCTGGAGTCGCTGGTTCATGAGCCCGCCGGCCCGGTTCAGCGCCTCGGCGGACAGCGCGCGGGACAGTTCCGCCGACAGCCCGGCCAGCGCTTCCGCCGTCGCGAGCCGGGCTTGCCCGAGCCCTCCCTCGTCCCAGTTCGGGAGGCACGGGGCGTCCCGTCGCCCACTGCGGCCATGCCGGTCCGGCACCGTCCGTACGCTCCGCTCCCGCCCCGACCAGAGCGGCGAGCGCCCGGGCTTCACTGCGGTGGTCATGGTGTGAGGTTAACTAGAATCGGACCCCATGGAAACCGGTCGGTTTCCCGGGCCGCCCGCCGGGGCCATTCCGGGTGATGACCCCGTCCTTGGTGCTTGTGCGCCTCCATGCCGGGGCGGTGGAGGATCGAGCGGCCGCCGCCGGTGATCTGCCGCAGCGGCTCGAACTCGGCACGGAAGCGGTAGCGGTGGAAGCCGGGCGGTGTCGTGACGGGATGGGTCAGCGCATGCCCGCCGCGTCGAGCAGGGTGGTCACCGTGGGGGTGATGAGCCCTGTCGGTGTGTCGGCCTTGATTCCCACGCGGGCGGCGGCGCCGTCGAAGACCAGGATCAGCTGCCGGGCCAGCAGCTCGGGGTCGCTCGCGCCACCCTGTTCGGCCTCGGTGCGGAAGAAGGCCTTCAGGTTCTCCTTGACCCGGTGGGCCACCCGGCTCGCGGGGTGACCCTGGTCCTTGAGCTCGATCTGCACCACCAGGAACCGGCAGCCCTGGAAGTCGGGCGCAACCGCCTCCGACGCCAGCTGGTCGAAGACGTGCAGGATCCGCTCGCGGGGTGGACGGCCGTCGTCCGCCGGGGGCAGGAGTGTCGTCACGTAGGCGGAGGCGCGGTCCTCCAGGCTCGCGGCCAGCAGTTCGTCCTTGCTCTCGAACAGCTGGTACATGGAGCGCTTCGACACCCCCGCCGCCTTGCACAGCGCGTCGACGCCGATGCCGACTCCGTCGCGGTAGGTGAGCGTGGCCGCTGCCTCCAGCAGCCGCTCTCGGGAGCTTCGTTTCGCCTCGGTCGTCATTTTGCGAGGTTAACTCGTCTCCGGCCAATTGAAAACCGGTCGGTTTACCGTGCTCCCCTGTCGTGAGCGCCCGCTTGCCGCGGCGACCCTCGGGCTCAGTGGGCGATCACGGGCTCGCCCTCCGACGGTGCCAGAGGCGCGTTCGGTATGAGGAGGGCCGTGAGTACCGAGCCGACGAAGAACCCCGCGCCCCACGCCAGGGTGGCCGTGTAGCTCTCGACCCCCGCCTGCGCCACGGTGAGCGCGCCGGGCCTGTGCGAGGACAGGTAGTCGGTCGCGGCCGACGAGGCGACGGTGGTCAGCAGCGCCGTGCTGATCGAACCACCCACCTGCTGACCTGTGTTGATCAGTGCCGAGGCGACACCGGTGTCCTCGTGGTGCACACCTGCGGTCGCGCCCTGGAACGCGGTCGTCATCACGTCGCCCAGGCCAAGGCCCGGCAGGATCAGACCGGGCATGATGTGGGCGACGCAGGTGCTGTCCAGTGCGAGTCGCGTCAGCAGGGCCATACCCTTCGCGGCGACCAGGAAGCTGACGCTGATCACGATCTTCGGACCGACGCTGGGCAGCAGCAGCGAAGGTGCCGTGGTCGAGGCGGCGACGATGCCCGCGACCATCGGCAGGAACGCCAGACCGGTCTTGATCGGCGAGTAACCGATGCCGGCTTCCAGGTAGTACGTCAGGAACAGGAAGATCGAGAACATCCCCATGCCGATGACGAACACCACCAGGAACGAACCGCCGCGGGTCCGGTCCAGTACGAGTCGCAGCGGCAGCAGCGGGTGCGCGACCCCGGCCTCCAGTCGTACGAACACCGCGAGCAGCACCACGCCGGCCATCAGCGAGCCGAGAGTGACCGGGTCGGTCCAGCTGGTCGATTCGACGTGCGCGAACCCGTAGACGATGGCGAACAGGGCCGCGCTCGCCAGGATCGTCCCGGGGGTGTCGAGTTTGGGTCGTTCGGCGACCGCGGGCTTCGCCAGGAGCAGCACCGCACCGACCAGTGCGACGGCCGCGAAGGCGACGTTCACGTACATCACCCAGCGCCACGACGCCCATTCGGTGAGCAGGCCGCCGAGCAGGAGCCCGACCGCGCCGCCCGCACCGGCCAGTGCGCCGAAGATGCCGAACGCCTTCGGCCGCTCGGCCGGATCGGTGAAGGTCACGCTGAGCAGCGAGAGGGCCGCGGGTGCGAGCGGTGCGGCGAAGAGTCCTTGGGCCACGCGTGCTGTGACGAGGATGTCGAAGCTGTTGGCGGCGCCACCGAGGACGGATGCGCCCGCGAAGCCGATCAGGCCGGTCACGAAGGTGGTGCGTCGGCCGAACAGGTCGCCGAGCCGGCCGCCGAGCAGCAGCAGGCTGCCGAATGCCAGGGCGTAACCCGTGATGACCCTCTCCCAGAGGGGATACCCCCAGCCTGCTGCCGTCGATGAATCCGAGGTCATGTTGTGCCGCGGGCAGCGCGATGTTCACGACGGTCGCGTCGAGCGTGACCATGAGCTGCGCCGTGCCCAGCATGACGAGCACCCACCAGCGCATGGCGTGGGAGCCGCGGCGGCCCGAGTCTGATGTGCCGGAGGCGGGCGCCCCGTGATCGAAGGTGGTACTCACCTTTCCCCTTGGTTGCTGGACATGGGCCGGCCACTGTTGGCGCAAGCGGGCGGGGTGCCGCTGGTCCAGGGGTGATGCGGCGATGCGGCGGTGGAGGGAGCTTGCGCGCGGAAACTGATCGGTTTACTCTGCTGGAAACCGGTCGGTTTCTCGTTGTGGAGGCACTCGACCCCGGCGGCAGCAGCTCGCACACGAGGAGTCACCGATATGCCCAGCCCCGACGCACGTCCCACGATCCACATTCCCGGGACCACGAGCCACACCATCGCCCCGCGCACAGGACGCCAGTCTCGCGAGGGGACCCTGCGCTACCTCAGAGCGGGCACCGGCGCCCCCCTGGTGCTGCTGCACACCGTGCGCACCCAGGCCGAGCACTTCCGCTCGCTCATCCCGCTGATCGCGGACCACTACACCGTGTACGCCCTGGATCTGCCGGGGATGGGCTGGTCCGAGATCGTGCCCGGTGCGTCGTACGACGAGCCGGCGATGCGGGCCGGTGTCGAACGGCTCCTCACCGAACTCGACCTCGACGACGTGACGTTGGTCGGGGAGTCCATGGGCGCGGTGCTCGCCCTGACCACCGCGGCCGATCTGCCGGAGCGGGTCCGGCGGGTCGTCGCGGTCAACACGTACGACTTCCGCGGCGGAATCGCCCGGTCCGGCCTCCTCGCCCGCGTGCTGGTCGGTGGCATCCTCGTACCGGGCGTGGGCCCGGTGATCGCCGGCGTGGAGCCCAAGGCCGTCTTCCAGAAGGTCCTTCAAGGCGGCCTCGGCGACAAGAGCGCACTGCGGGAGGACTACGTGGACGAACTCCTCCAGGTGGGCCGCCGCCCCGGCTACCCGACCGTCGCACGAGGCGTGTACCAGGCCCTGCCCAGCCTCATCGCGGCCCGCTCCCGCTACCCCGAGGTCAAGGCCCCCGTCCACTTCGTCTACGGCGAGAAGGACTGGTCCCGTCCTTCGGACCGCCTGGCCAACAAGGAGTTGCTGCCCGCGGCCGACTTCACCCAGGTCCCGGGAGCGGGCCACTTCATCGCGCTGGAACGCCCCGACGTGCCGGCCGACTTGTTGAACGCGGTGGCGTGAATCCTGGGCCCGCGACCTTCTCGTTTTCCCATTCGGCCTCCCCATGGCATCTTTGCGATGACCCACCACATGGAGCGCGCGGCCCTTCTGGAGCCCTCGACCAAGTGACCCCCGGAGGCCCGCCGTATGAGGATCTCGCAACGTGCCCAGTCCGTCGCGCCGTTCTACGCCATGGAGTTCGGCAAGCATGCCGCCGAGCTGGAGGCCGAGGGGCAGCACGTCGTCAAGCTCAGTCTGGGGGAGCCGGACTTCGGGGCGCCGCCGGCCGTGCTGGACGCGCTGCGGGGTGCGGTGGGGAGCAGGCCCCTGACTTACACGGGGGCGCTCGGGCTGCCCGAACTGCGGTCGGCCATAGCGCGGTTCTACGGTGAGCGGCACGGCGTCGACGTCGATCCGGGGCGGGTCGTCGTGACCGCCGGGGCGTCGGCCGCGCTGGTGCTGGGTGCCGCCGCGCTCGTCGATCCCGGGGACGAGGTGCTCATCGCCGACCCCTCGTACCCCTGCAACCGGCAGATCGCCGAGAGCTTCGGGGCACGGGTCACGCTCGTGCCCACCACGGCCGGGTCGCGGTACCAGCTGGACGCCGCCTCCGTGCGGTCGTACTGGACGGACCGCACCCGCGGGATCATGGTCGCGAGCCCCTCCAACCCGACGGGCACCTCCGTCCCGGCGGACGAACTGGCGGCCATCTGCGAGCTCGCCCGGGAGCGGGACGCCTGGCGGATCGTCGACGAGATCTACCTCGACCTCGGCGACGACGACGAGCACGGGCGGCCGCCGCGCAGTGTGCTGTCGTACGACGAGGACGCCGTGGTCATCAACAGTTTCTCGAAGTACTTCGGGATGACCGGCTGGCGGCTGGGCTGGTGCGTGGTGCCCGAGGCGCTCGTGCCCGCGCTGGAGCGGCTGGCGCAGAACTACATGATCTGCGCCTCCACGCCCGCCCAGTACGCCGCGCTCGCGTGCTTCACTCCCGAGTCGCTCGCCGTGTGCGAGGAGCGACGGGCCGAGTTCGGGCGGCGCCGGGCCCTGGTCCTCGACGGTCTCGCGCAGATCGGGCTGCCGGTGCCCGTGCCGCCCGACGGGGCGTTCTACGTCTACTTCGACGTCAGCGGCACCGGGCTCACCTCGTGGGAGTTCTGCGGACGGGCGCTGCGGGAGGCGCGGGTCGCGCTCACACCGGGGCGGGACTTCGGGGCGGCCACCGCCGACACGCATGTACGGCTGTCCTACGCCGCGTCGGCCGACGAGCTGCGCGAGGGGATCGCGCGGCTCGGGAAGTTCGTGGCCAGCCTCGCCTAGACATGGCGCAGGGGCCGGTCCGCACGGACCGGCCCCTGCCTCATGGAGTCGCTCAGACCAGGTCGAAGCGGTCCAGGTTCGAGACCTTGACCCACGCGTCGACGAAGTCCTTCACGAACTTCTCCTTCGCGTCGTCGCTCGCGTAGACCTCGGCGAGCGCGCGCAGCTCGGAGTTGGAGCCGAAGACCAGGTCGGCACGGGTGCCGGTCCACTTCAGCTTGCCGGTCTCCGCGTCGCGGCCCTCGAAGGCCGTCTGGTCCTCCGAGGTGGACTTCCACGTCGTGCCCAGGTCGAGCAGGTTGACGAAGAAGTCGTTGCTCAGGACGCCCGGACGGTCGGTGAAGACGCCGTGCGCCGTGCCGCCCTGGTTGGCGCCCAGGACCCGCAGACCACCGACGAGGACGGTCAGCTCGGGGGCGGACAGGGTGAGCAGGTTCGCCTTGTCGAGCAGCAGGTACTCGGCCGGCAGACGGTTGCCCTTGCCGAGGTAGTTGCGGAAGCCGTCAGCGACCGGCTCCAGCGCGGCGAAGGACTCGACGTCGGTGTGCTCCTCGGTGGCGTCCACGCGGCCCGGCGTGAAGGGGACCTCCACGTCGTAGCCCGCGTCCTTGGCGGCCTTCTCGACCGCCGCGGCACCCGCGAGGACGATCAGGTCGGCCAGGGAGACCTTCTTGGCACCGGTGTTGAAGGCGGTCTGGACACCCTCCAGGACGCGCAGCACCTGGGCGAGCTGCTCGGGGTCGTTGACCTCCCAGCCGCGCTGCGGCTCCAGGCGGATGCGGGCGCCGTTGGCACCGCCGCGCTTGTCGCTGCCGCGGAAGGTGGACGCCGAGGCCCACGCGGTGGAGACCAGCTGCGAGACGGTCAGGCCGGTCTCCAGGATCTTGGCCTTCAGAGTCGCGATGTCGGCGGCGTCGATGGTCTCGCCCTCGGCCTGCGGCAGCGGGTCCTGCCACAGCAGCGTCTCGGCGGGGACCTCCGGGCCGAGGTACAGGGACTTCGGGCCCAGGTCACGGTGGGTCAGCTTGTACCAGGCGCGGGCGAAGGCCTCCGCGAACTGGTCCGGGTTCTCGTGGAAGCGCTTCGAGATCTCGCCGTAGATCGGGTCGAAGCGCAGCGAGAGGTCGGTGGTGAGCATCGTGGGCCGACGCTTCTTCGACGAGTCGTGGGCGTCCGGGATGATCTCCTCGGAGTCCTTGGCCACCCACTGGTTGGCACCCGCGGGGCTCTGGGTGAGCTCCCACTCGTAGCCGAAGAGGATGTCGAAGAAGTCGTTGCTCCACTGGGTGGGCTTGGTGGTCCAGGTGACCTCGAGACCGGAGGTGATGGCGTCGCCGCCCTTGCCGGTGCCGTAGGTGGACTTCCAGCCCAGGCCCTGCTCCTCCATGGAGGCGGCCTCGGGGTCGTTGCCGACCGCGTCCGCCGGGCCCGCGCCGTGGGTCTTGCCGAAGGTGTGACCACCGGCGATGAGGGCGACGGTCTCCTCGTCGTTCATCGCCATGCGGCGGAAGGTCTCACGGATGTCGCGGGCCGCGGCCAGCGGGTCCGGGTTGCCGTTGGGGCCCTCGGGGTTGACGTAGATGAGGCCCATCTGGACCGCGCCGAGCGGGTTCTCCAGCTCACGGTCGCCGGTGTAGCGCTGGTCGTCGAGCCAGGTGGTCTCGGGACCCCAGTAGACGTCCTCGTCGGCCTCCCAGACGTCGGCGCGGCCGCCGCCGAAGCCGAAGGTCTCGAAGCCCATGGTCTCCAGCGCGACGTTGCCGGTGAGGATCATGAGGTCGGCCCAGGAGATGGACTGGCCGTACTTCTTCTTGACCGGCCACAGCAGACGGCGGGCCTTGTCCAGGTTGCCGTTGTCCGGCCAGCTGTTCAGCGGCGCGAAGCGCTGCTGGCCCCGGCCGCCACCGCCGCGGCCGTCGCTGATGCGGTAGGTGCCGGCGCTGTGCCAGGCCATCCGGACCATCAGCGGACCGTAGTTGCCGAAGTCCGCGGGCCACCAGTCCTGCGAGGTGGTCAGCACCTCGGCGATGTCGCGCTTCACGGCGTCCAGATCGAGGGCCTGGAACGCCTCGGCGTAGTCGAAGTCCGCGCCGAGCGGATTCGCCACGACCGGGTCCTTGGCGAGGATCTTCAGGTTCAGGCGCTCCGGCCACCACTGGCGGTTGCCGCCGCCCTGGGTCGGGTGCGCGGCGCGCCCGTGCGCGACCGGGCAGCCACCGGAGCCGTCGGTCTTGGCGTCGGTGACGATTGCGTCGGGGTTCTCAGACATAGGGGTCCTTCCGAACGGGGTGGATCACGGAGCTGAAGTAAGCCTTTGGGGGGAGCAGTCGGGGCACAGGCCCCAGTAGATGACCTCGGCCTCGTCGATCGAGAAGCCGCGGTCGTCGGACGCTGTCAGGCAGGGCGCGTGACCGACGGCGCAGTCGACGTCGACGACGGCCCCGCACGACCGGCAGACCAGGTGATGGTGGTTGTCCCCGACCCGTCCCTCGAACCGTGCCGGGCTGCCGGGCGGCTCAAGGCGGCGCACGAGGCCCGCGGCGGTGAGTGAGTGCAGGGCCTCGTACACGGCCTGGAGGGATATGTGGCCGAGACGGTCGCGCACTCCCGTGGCGATCGCGTCGGCCGCGAGGTGGTCACCGGCCCGGACGGTCTCGAGCAGTGCGACGCGCGCGGCCGTCACCCGCAGGCCGGCACCGCGCAGCTCATCGGCGGTGTTCGGAAGCTGGGGGGCGGTCATGGGGACCAACCTACCCCCACAAACACGAATGGTTCAAGAAATGGAACTGTTCCAAGTCTGTGGCGCGTCAGATCGGGGCCCCTCTGATCGACGAAGGCGCTCACAACCGTGCCCGGTGAGGTGTGCGGGCGGTGTAACCCCTGATGAACGGCTCGGGAGACATCTGTGTAATGGGCATTTCGTACGGTCGGTGAGATCGATTCGGCTGAGGTCAGGAGGCGTGCCAGTGGTGCGGACGGTCTGCTCGTACTGCGGTGTGGGCTGCGGGCTGGTCCTCGACATCGGTATGGGCCCCGACGGACGGCGTACGGTCCTGAAGGCCTCCGGCGACAAGGAGCACCCCGCCAACTTCGGCAAGCTCTGCACCAAGGGCGCGACCACGGCCGACCTGCTCGCCGCGCCCGGACGGCTGACCACGGCCCTGGTACGGCCCGAGCGGGGCGAGGAGCCGGCGCCGGAAGCCGTCGGCGTGGCGATCACCGAGACGGCCCGGCGGCTGCGGGAGATCATCGACGAGCACGGCCCCGACGCGGTCTCCCTCTACGTCTCCGGCCAGATGAGCCTGGAGGCCCAGTACCTGGCGAACAAACTCGCCAAGGGGTTCCTGCGCACCAACCAGATCGAGTCGAACTCCCGGCTCTGCATGGCCAGTGCCGGCACCGGCTACAAGCTGTCCCTCGGTGCGGACGGCCCGCCCGGCTCCTACCAGGACTTCGAGAAGGCCGACCTCTTCCTCGTCATCGGCTCCAACATGGCCGACTGCCACCCGATCCTGTTCCTCAGGATGATGGAGCGGGTGAAGTCGGCGGGCGCCAAGGTGATCGTCGTCGATCCGCGGCGCACCGCCACGGCCGCGAAGGCGGACCTGTTCCTGCAGATCGAGCCGGGCACCGACCTCGCGCTGCTCAACGGCCTGCTGCACCTGCTGCACGCCGACGGCCATGTCGACCCGGACTTCATCGCGGCCCACACCGAGGGCTGGGAGGCGATGCCGGAGTTCCTCGCCGACTACCCGCCCGCCGCGGTGGCCGGGACGACGGGCCTCGCCGAGGAGGACATCCGGGAGGCGGCGCGGCTGATCGGCGAGGCCGGTGAGTGGATGAGCCTGTGGACCATGGGGCTCAACCAGTCCACCCACGGCACCTGGAACACCAACGCCCTGGTCAACCTGCACCTCGCCACGGGCGCCCTCTGCCGCCCCGGCAGCGGCCCCTTCTCCCTCACCGGCCAGCCCAACGCCATGGGCGGCCGCGAGATGGGCTACATGGGCCCGGGCCTGCCCGGCCAGCGCTCCGTCCTCGTCGACGACGAGCGGGCCTTCATGGAGGACCTCTGGGAACTGCCCCCGGACACCCTGCGCGCGGACGGCGTCGGCAAGGGCACGGTCGAGCTGTTCCAGAAGATGGCCGAGGGCGAGATCAAGGCCTGCTGGATCATCTGCACCAACCCGGTCGCCTCCGTCGCGGGCCGCCGCACGGTCATCGAGGGTCTGGAAGCCGCCGAGTTCGTCGTCACCCAGGACGTCTTCGCCGACACCGAGACCAACGCGTACGCCGATGTCGTGCTCCCGGGTGCGCTGTGGACGGAGGGCGAGGGCGTCTTCGTCAACAGCGAGCGCAACCTCACGCTGACCCCGGCCGTGGCCGACCCGCCCGGCGAGGCGATGGCCGACTGGCGGATCATCGCCGCCGTCGCCCGCGAGATGGGGTACGAGAAGGGGTTCTCGTACGACGGCGCGGAGGAGGTTTTCGAGGAGATCAAGCAGGCCTGGAACCCGAAGACGGGATGGGATCTGCGCGGGGTGACCTACGAACGGCTCCGGCGGACGCCGGTGCAGTGGCCGGCGGCGAGCGAGGACGGGCCCGACCGGAATCCGATCCGGTACGTGGGGGAGGACGGGACGCTCCGCTTCCCCACCGCGAGCGGGCGGGCCGTCTTCCACGCCCGGCCGCACATTCCGCCGGCCGAGATGCCGGACGACGACTACCCCTTCGTCCTGAACACCGGGCGGCTCCAGCACCAGTGGCACACGCTCACCAAGACGGCGAAGGTGGCGAAGCTCAACAAGCTGAACCCCGGGCCCTTCGTGGAGCTGCATCCGCAGAACGCCTCGGCCCTGGGCGTGGTCGACGGCGACTCCGTCGAGGTGGCCTCGCGACGCGGGCGGGCCGTGCTGCCGGCCGTGGTGACGGACCGGGTGCGGCCCGGGTGCTGCTTCGCGCCCTTCCACTGGAACGACCTGTTCGGGGAGCACCTGAGCGTCAACGCGGTGACGAGCGATGCCGTCGATCCGCTGTCGTTCCAGCCGGAGTTCAAGGTGTGCGCGGTGTCGCTGACGAAGGTGCCCACGCCGGTGACCGTGCGGACCCCGGTGGCCGCGGTGGCCGCGGTGGCTCCGCTTCCGGCAGCCGGGCCGGAGGACGCCGGGATCGCCCCCGCCGCATCGACGGCCGCGTCCAGGGCCGTGTCCGTCTTCGGCCTCGACCCGGCCCCGCCGCCTGTCCTCACCGCCCAGGAACGCCAGTACCTGGTCGGCTTCCTCGCCGGAATCCCCGCCGGTGCGCCCGGGGTGCCGGTCCTGCCGCCCGATGCGCCCTTCAGCCCCGAGCATGCTCTGTGGGTGAACGGCACACTCGCCGGGATGTACTCACGGGCGACGGGCACACAGCCCTCGACGACACAGCCTGTCACCACACAGCCTGCAACCACATGGTCCGCGAGCACCCAGTCCCTGGCCGCACCCTCCACGGCCACCGTTCTGCGCCGTGAGGTCGTCATCCTGTGGGCCTCGCAGACGGGCACCGCCGAGGAGTTCGCCGCCGCCACCGCCGAGCGGCTCACCACCGTCGGCCACAGGACCTCCCTGGTCGGCATGGACCAGGCCGACCTCGGTGAACTGCCCTCCGGCGCCGACCTGTTGCTGATCACCAGTACCTTCGGCGACGGCGACGCCCCCGACAACGGCAGCGGCTTCTGGGAGACCCTGGCCGATCCCGGCACGCCTCGCCTGGAGGGCCGGCGGTACGCGGTGCTGGCCTTCGGCGACTCCTCGTACGACGACTTCTGCGGACACGGCCGCCGTCTCGACCGGCGCCTCGACGAACTGGGCGCGCTGCGACTCGCCCCGCGCAGGGACTGCGAGCCGGACTTCGAGGACGCGGCGCACGGGTGGCTGGACGAGGTCGTGACGGCACTGGCCGACACCCCGGAGCCCTCCGGCACGGGCGGCTCGGCCCCCGTCGTGGCCGGCCCGACCTCGGCCCCTCGGGCCCCGCTCCCGTCGACCGTGGTGCGGCCGGTCCCCTCCGCTCTCCAGCAGGCCGCTTCGGCCCTCCCGGTCACTCCGCCCCGCTCGAAGAAACCCGCCCCCGTCCTCGCCCGTCTCACCGGCAACCGCCTCCTGAGCCTGCCCGGCGCCGGCAAGGAGGTCCGCAGGTTCACCTTCGACACCCGGGACGCGGATCGCCCGCTGCTCTACGAGGCGGGCGACGCCCTCGGCATCCGTCCGCTCAACTCGGCCGACCTGGTCGAGGAGTGGCTCGCGGTCACCGGCCTGGACGCCGGCGCCGCCGTGGACGTCAACGGCGTGGGCGAGGTCGCGCTCGGCGAGGCGTTCCGGCGCCACCTCGACATCACCAGGATCACCCCTGGACTGCTCCGGTTCGTCGCCGAACGCACCCGGGACCCAAGGGAGTTGAAGAAGCTCCTGCGTCCGGACAACAAGGACGAGCTCGCCAAGTGGGGCTGGGGCAGGCAGGCCGTGGACGTGATCACGGAGTACGCCGTGGAGGCCGGCCCACAGGAGTGGGCGCAGCTCCTCGGACGCCTCCAGCCGCGCCTGTACTCCATCTCGTCCAGCCCGCTGACCGACCCGCACCTCGTCTCGCTGACCGTGTCCGTGGTGCGCTACGAGAACCTGCACGGCAGGCCCCGCCAGGGCGTGTGCTCGCCCTTCCTCGCCGACGCCGCCGCGGACACCCCCGTGCCCGTCCACGTCCAGCGCTCCCCGCACTTCCGCCCGCCGGCCGACTCCGCCACGCCCATGGTCATGGTCGGCCCCGGCACCGGTGTCGCGCCCTTCGTCGGCTTCCTGGAGCAGCGCCGGGCTCTCGGCCAACGGGGCCCGAACTGGCTGTTCTTCGGCGAACAGCACCGGGCGACCGACTTCTCCTACGAGGACGAGCTGACCGGTTTCCTCGCGGACGGCACCCTCGCCCGACTGGACACCGCCTTCTCCCGCGACCAGCGCGCCAAGGTCTACGTCCAGGACCGGATGCGTGAACACGGCCCCCTGCTGTGGTCCTGGCTCCAGGAGGGCGCCCACGTCTACGTGTGCGGTGACGCCTCCCGCATGGCGAAGGACGTCGACCGGGCACTCCGGGACATCGCGGTCCTCCACGGCGGCATGGACGAGGCGGGCGCGGCGGCCTATGTGAAGCAACTTGCCACCGACAAGCGCTATGTGCGTGACATCTACTGACCGAACCCGTGCCCGGGGCTCGGGCCACACATGGGAGTATCGGTCGCCATGAGGGCGTCCCCTGCGGTCCGGAGCCTGCGCGCGGCGGTGTCCGCCGCGCTCTGCGTGCTGCTGGCCGCCGGCGGACACACACTGGCGACCGGCATGGCACCGCCGGTCTGGACGCAGGCGGCCGGGTTCGTGCCGCTGTTCACGGCCGGGTGGCTGCTCGGCGGCCGCGAACGGTCGCTCGCGGCCATCGGCGGGGCGACCCTCGCCTCCCAGGGCGGACTGCACCTGGCCTTCGGCGCGGCGCGACCGCACACGGTGATGGTCATGCACGGCATGCGCATGACCCACTCGCACGTCCACGCCCTGACTCCGCACGCCACCGCGGCCCACGTCTCGGCCGCCGTCCTGCTGACCTGGTGGCTGCGGCGCGGCGAGGCCGCCCTGTGGTCGATCCTGCGCCGGGCGGTCACGCTCGTACCGGGCCTCGCGGCCTGGTGGCAGGGATACGGCGAACCGGTCGCCCCGGACCCCGTACGCCCACCGGCCGACGGCCCGCGCACCCCCTGCCCGCTCCTGCTCCGCCACACCGTCCACCGGCGTGGACCGCCCACCTCGATCCCGTACGCGATCTGACCCCTTCACCCCTTTCCTGTCAGTACGGAGATCCCTCACCCATGTCCTCAGCACGCACCGCCCTGTGCCGCGCCGGCCTCGGCACCGCCCTCGCCGCCACCGCCGTCCTCACCGCCGCGGGCGTCGCCTCCGCGCACGTCACCGTCCATCCCGACAGCTACGCCAAGGGCGCCACCGACGGCGCCCTCACCTTCCGCGTGCCCGACGAGAGCGACACCGCGAGCACCACGAAGATCCAGCTGTTCCTGCCCACCGACCACCCCCTGCTCGGCGTGCTCGTCTCCCCGCACGACGGCTGGACCGCCAAGGTCACCGACACCAAGCTCAAGACGCCGGTCAAGACGGACGACGGCACGATCACCGACGCGGTCTCCGAGATCACCTGGACCGGCGGGAAGATCGGCCCCGGCCAGTACGAGGACTTCGACGTCGCCTTCGGCCAACTGCCGGACGACACCGCCCGGCTGACGTTCAAGACCCTCCAGACCTACTCCGACGGGAAGGTCGTCCGCTGGATCGAGGAGGCCGCCGGGGGCGGCGAGGAGCCGGAGAACCCGGCGCCCGTCCTGAAGCTGACCTCGGGAACCGGCACGTCCGCCGCCCCGAAGGCGTCGGCGACCGCCTCCGCCGCCTCCGCGAGCGACTCGACCGCCCGCGGTCTCGGCGTCGCCGGCCTGGTCGTGGGCGTCCTGGGGCTGGCGGCGGGCGCCTTCGCGTCGTACGGAGTCGCCGTGCGCAGTGAGCCGGAGCCTGTGGATTTCCGTACCCACAGGTGAAGGCGGGTGCCCGGATGGGAGGATGAGGCGCCATGACAGCAGGGTGGTGTTCACGCACGGTACGGGCCGCGGTGTTCGCGGCCGTCTGTGTGCTGCTCGCCGCCCTGGGCCACGTCCTCATGTCCGGCGCCCCTGTGCCGGGTTGGACACTGGCCGCGGGCCTGGCGGTGACCGGGTGTGCGGGCTGGTGTCTGGCCGGCCGTGAACGCGGGCTGCCGCTGATCGTGGCCGTAGTGGTCGCAGCCCAGACGGCCCTCCACTCGGCGTTCTCCTTCGCGCAGCCCACAACGGCGGCGCAGGACATGGGTGGGATGCACATGGAGTCCATGCACATGAGCGGCATGGATTCCCTCGACGCGGCCCCGGCGGGGACCTCGTCGGGCGTCGGCGCCCTCTCGTTCCTCGTGCCGTTCGGGATGTACGCCGCCCACCTGCTCGCCGCGCTCCTCACCGGGCTCTGGCTGGCGTACGGCGAACGGGCCGCGTTCCGCATCCTGCGGGCCGTCGGGGCGCGGCTGGTCGCCCCGCTGCGACTGCTGCTCGCCCTGCCCGCCACCCCGCACCGCCCGCGTCTGCGGGCACGCAGGGCCCGCTCGCAGCGGGCGCCGCGGCTTCTCCTTCTCGTCCACGCGATCACCCATCGCGGCCCGCCCCCGGGGACCGCTGTCGCCTGACGACAGACGGTTCCCCGAGGCGGCCCTCGCGCGCCTCGGGCTCGGTCGTGCACCCGCATCCGGGCGCTGCCGCACCTGTGCCCTCCGCACGTGTGGTCGCCGCACGGCCGTATCCCCTCACCGGACCGCCGTGCACCCCTGTGCGCCGGAGCGGCCCGGATCACGGCTGACCCGAGAAGGACACCTGGTGATCACTTCCGCCCTGCCCGCCTCCGCCGAACTCCGCGCTCAACGGGAGTCCGCCGACGCCTCCGCCACGGCCTGGGCACTAGCTGCCCGCGCCGGTGACACCGACGCCGTCGACCGTTTCGTCCGCGCGCTGCACCATGACGTCCTGCGCTACGTCTCCTACCTCTGCGCCGACCCCCAGTCCGTGGACGACCTGGCCCAGGACACCTTTCTGCGGGCGCTCGGCAGCCTGCACCGGTTCGAGGGGCGGTCCTCGGCGCGTACCTGGCTGCTGTCCATCGCCCGCCGTGCGGTGATCGACGGGTTTCGGCACGCGGCCGCTCGACCCCGCCGCTACGACGGTTCGGACTGGCAGGCCGCGGTGGAGCGTGCGCAGCCCCGGGATGTGCCCGGGTTCGACGACGGGATAGCGCTGCTTGATCTGTTGGGCGCGTTGTCCGAGGAGCGGCGGGAGGCGTTCGTGCTGACGCAACTGCTGGGCCTGTCGTACGAGGAGGCCGCCGCGGTCAGTGGTTGCCCTGTGGGGACGGTGCGGTCCCGGGTGGCGCGGGCCAGGGGGGTGCTGACGGAACTGGTGGTGTGAGTGCGCCTGTCGGGGTGCCACGAGGGGGGTGTGGCGCGGGTGCGGCAGCGTGATGGCCGGTCGCGCAGTTCCCCGCGCCCCTGAACTCGCTCACCGCCGGTTTGGAGGTCCGGCCGGCCGCAACCGCAACCGCTGCCGGGCAGAGCGGCCCAGCCGCCGGGGTCCGGTGACCCGCACCGCACCGGTGACTACTCCGGTGCCGTCTCCGTGGCGAAGTCGGGCATCAGCGCGCACAACGCCTGGCGCTGCGCCGGGCCCATGAAACGCCCCAGGGCCTCCTTGACCGACTCGGCGAGTGCCTCGGAGGCCTCCTTGAGCAGGCCCCGGGCCTTCTCGGTGAGGGCGACCTCGATGCCCCGCTTGTCGCCGCAGACCGACTTGCGGGTGACCAGACCGGCGTGCTGGAGGCAGGCGATCTGGTAGGTGAGGCGGGTCTTCGGGCGGCCCAGCAGTTCGGCGATCCGGGTCATGCGCAGGGCCTGGCCGGGGTCGGCGGCGAGCAGACACAGGACCAGGAACTCGTCGTGCGAGACGTCCAGCCGTTCCTTGACGACGGAGCGCAGCTCCTGCTCGACGGCCCCCGTCGTGGCCAGCATCAGCATCCATGCGTGCAGCTCAGGGGGCAGGAGCCCACCGGACGTGGCGGGGCATTCGGACGGATCGGCCATGCTTCGAGTGTAGCTGTTGTTCAAATTTGGAGTATGAGCTAGCGTGCTGTCATCCAAATTTGGACTACAGAAGTGAGGGATCATGACCGTCGCCGTCGAAACCGGAACCTGGCAGCTCGACCGGACCGCCACCACCGTCGCGCTCAAGCACAGGACGATGTGGGGCCTGGTCACCGTGAAGGGCACCTTCACCACCGTGGACGGTCAGGGCGAGGTGCGGGCCGACGGGTCCGCCGTCGGCACCGTGACCCTCGACGCCGCCTCACTCGACACCAAGAACGCCAAGCGGGACGCACACCTGCGCGGGGCCGACTTCTTCGACGTCGAGAACCACCCCGAGATCACCTTCGCGGTGCGCAGCGCCGAGCTGCGCGACGGCGACCAGGTCCATGTGATCGGCCAGCTCACCGCGCGCGGCGTCAGCCGCCCCCAGTCCTTCACCGCCCGGCTCGTCGACGCGAGCGCCGACGCGGTCACGCTGCAGGCCGAGTTCTCGGTGGACCGCGAGCAGTTCGGCCTGGGCTGGAACCAGCTCGGCATGATCCGCGGCCTGACCACGATCACCGCCGCGCTCCGCTTCAAGCGCTCGGCAGCGTGACGTAGGTGCTCGACAGCGTCTGCGGAGAGGACGTGAACACCCGCAGCCGGATCTTCTGACCCGGCTTCGGGAGGGCGTACGTCCCCCCGGGCGGCCGCAGCTCGTACGTCGCCGTCGTGTGGGCGGGCAGCGTGGCCGGACCGCGCAGCACCGAGAAGTACGGGTACATGCCCTGGCCCCGGGTGAGGGTGAAGTGGGGCGTGAGGGCGTCGTCGTCCGTGTTGGTGACGCGCAGAGTCAGCCGGGAGAGCGCGCGCACGTCGTGGCGCACCGAGGTGACCTCCATGCGCAGGGGCGGCGACCCGGTGGCCGCCAGCGTCGCGCTCAGCAGAGCCGGACTCAGCAGTACGACGGCCGCGGCGATCCGCGCCGGACGCCGGCGCGGGCCGGCGAGCCGGCGCGTGAACGGCTGCCAGGCCCCCGCGAAATCCGAGGCGGGCGCGGTGACCGCCGCCGCCAGCCACAGCGGGGTCATCATCAGGTAGTAGCCGTCCTGCGAACGCGTCGCCAGCCAGAAGGCCAGCCACGGCAGCACGGTCGCCGCCGGACCCAGGCGGCGCACGAACAGCACGAACAGCGCCAGCAGGCCGGCGAGCAGCAGCAGACTCGCGTACCCGTACCAGTCGAGCCGGTCGCTGCCGTCCGTGAGATACAGCGACACGCCCACGAGGCCCTGGCCGTGCAGCACCGCGCCCTGGATCAGCGGCAGCGCGATCCCCTTCAGCCACGCGACCGGCTGGCTCACGACGAAGTACGTGTTGATCAGCAGCCATACGGTGGTGGCGACCCCGGCGAGCCGCAGCACCACCAGGCCCGCCGCCCGCCCGCCGAGCTCCCCGCGCCGTACCGCGTAGATCCCGGCGAACAGGAACGGCGCGAGGAACCACGGCAGTTGCTGTGCCGCGCACGCCGCGCCCAGACAGGCGGCCTGCGCCACCCCGGCGGGGCCCAGCCGACCGCCCCGGCCGATCCGGGTCCAGCGCACCACCACCGGCACCAGCAGGGCCAGCGCCAGGATCGCCGGGTAGCCGAGACGGCCGTACATGGGAAGCGTCGAGAACCCCAGGCACGTCATGGTCGCCGCCGACCGCCACGGTGCGGGCAGCAGCCACCACAGCACGACCGTGCCGACGAGCAGTGCTCCGGTGCTCATCGCTATGGCCGGCAGGCCGCCGTGCCCGAGCCACAGGAGGGGGGCGGTCAGCAGCGGGGCGAGCGGGGGATAGCCGTACGTGTAGTCGTAGCCTCCCGTGACGGTCGGGGTGAGCGCGATGCCGTTGCCGCCGAAGAGCCAGGGCCAGGGGCGGCCGTAGATCCCGTGCCCGGCGACCAGGTCGCGGGCCGCCTGGGCGGTGAGGACGGACTCGTCGGAGCCGCGGTGGAACAGGACGAACGCGCACAGGGCGAGCGTCAGGCCGGTCACCAGCACGCACAGGTCCACGCGCGCGAGCGACCGCCGGCCGCGCACGACCAGGGCCAGGACACCGCAGACGAGGATCGAGGCGTAGCAGACCGAGATCACCGCGGCCACGGCCGGCCGGTGGGTGGCCGCCTGGGTCCACACCTCGCGCGTGCCGATGAAGAGGCTGACGTCCGCGAGCAGCGTCAGGACGCGATGCCACTGCGCGGGGGGTTCCGGGGCGGCGGACACCGCCGGCTGGGTCGGCCGGCCGGATGCCGACAGCTGAGTATCTGCCAGGAGCACGGCATCGGACGCTAATCGGAGCTGGTGAGGGGGCCTTGGCCGGAGGCCAAGAGTCCGGTGTGAGCCGGGTAAGACCCTTTCGTCCGCGGCGAAGGCGGTGTGATGTGACCGCCGCGACGGTCGCGGACCGTGTCGTTGTTGGGCCGAACGGGTGACTTGGCGTAAGAATTGGCTGGTGCAGGCATTGAAGGCGAGTCGGATCGGGGGGAGCCGGTGAACAGGTACGACGTCACCGATGAACAGTGGGAGGGGCTCGCCCAGGTCGTTCCGTTGCGCGGGCGGGACGCGTGGCCGTCCGCGGTCGGACACCGGTCCATGCCGGAGGCCGAGACCGAGGCCAGACGGCGTTTCGTCGTCCTGCGGATCAACGTCTTCGCGGACGCCCGCGAGGTCGCCGAGACCCTGATGGCGGGCATCCCCGTCCTGCTCGACCTCACCAGCGCGGAGAGCGAGGTCGCCAAGCGGGTCCTCGACTTCAGTACGGGCGTCGTGTTCGGGCTGGCCAGCGGGATGCACCGGGTCGACCGGAACGTGTTCCTGCTCACTCCGGCCGGAACCGAGGTGACGGGCCTGATGGAGAGCGCGGGGATGCCGGGGGCCTGAGCCTCGGGGAGGTTAGCCCGTTCGTAGGAAGGCCACCGCGGAGGAACGGTTCGCCCGGTGGCGGACTCCTACGGTCCGGATATGCGTCTGTCCCCCACCTCCTCCGTAGTGCCGGCTCAGTCGGCCTCTCCGCTCGCGGAGCCGACGCAGGGTGCTGCGCGCCGCCCCGACCGGCCCTGCCTCGTCGAGCTGCGGCTCTCCGCGTACGCCGTGCACCGGCGGGCCGGGCTGCCGCTCGGACCGCTGACCCTGTTCGCCGGGCCCAGCGGCAGCGGCAAGACGAGCGCGCTCAGGGCGTACGAGGCGCTCGCGCGACTCGGTGGCGGCGCGAGCCTCGGCGAGGTGTTCCTCCGGCCCGAGGCCTGTGTCCCCGACCGGGCCCGCCCCGACGCACAGCGCCGCCGCGGCTTCCGGATCGGCTGCACGGCCGACGGGCCCGAGGGGCCGGTCAGGCTCGACCTCGCCGTCCAGGCCGAGCCCGAACTGCGCGTCGTGGGGGAGCGGTTGACCTCCGGCGGGCTCGTCCTGCTGGAGACCGCCCTGCGCGATCCCTCCCGCCGGGCCGTGCAGGCCGCCTGGCACACCGCCGGGAGCGCCCCGGTCACCCGCGCCCCGCTCCCGGACGACCGGCTCGGCACCCCCCTGCTGCCGCTGCGCGTGGCCGGCAAGACGGACGGACAGCGGCGGGTGCTCGCCGCCGCCGAACAGATGGTCGTCGCCCTGCGCTCCGTCTTCGGCTGCGACCCGCGGCCCGGACGCATGCGCCTGCCCGTGCCGACCGGTTCGGGACGGCTGCTCGGCGGCTGCGACAACCTCGCCGACGTGCTGTGGCGCACCCGGGCGGAGTGCGGCCGACGGCACGCCCAACTCGTCGCCGCGGTGCGCGCCGGATGCGCGGGCCCCGTCGCCGACGTGCTCGCCGAACCCCTGGACGCCGGGAGGGTCAGGGCCCTGCTCGACCGCGGGGACGGCGGCCGCACGGAACTCGCGCGGCTGGGCGACGGCGAGTTGAGGTATCTCGCCCTCGCCCTGGTGCTGCTCACCGGGCCGGGGGTGCTGGAGGTCGATCCGGCCGGCGAGGTGCCCGCCGCGATGCAGACGCTCACCGTGCTCGCCGACAACCTCGACCGGAGCCTGGACCCACGGCAGCGGACCGAACTGCTGGGGCTGGCCGTGCGGATGTGCGAGCGCGGGCACATCCGGCTCGTCGGGGCGGTGAGCGACGCCTCGTGGGCCGCCGGGGTGGACGGCGTCACAGTGGTACACCTGGAGCCGTGACCGAACCTCTCGACGTGGCGAAACTGCAGCGCCGGCTGGCCGACTTCGCGGCGGCGCGCGACTGGCAGCAGTACCACACCCCCAAGAACCTCGTCGCCGCGCTCAGCGTGGAGGCCTCCGAACTGGTCGAGATCTTCCAGTGGTTGACCCCCGAGGAGTCGACCCGGGTCATGGACGACCCCGACAGCGCGCACCGCGTCACGGACGAGATCGCCGACGTGCTCGCGTATCTGCTCCAGCTGTGCGAGGTGCTCGGCGTCGATCCGCTGACCGCGCTGGACGCGAAGATCGACCGCAACGAGCGGCGGTTTCCGGCGCCGTGAGGAAGGATTCAGTCCTCTTTCACGTTCCGTGACGAAAAGCTGCTTCGAAACCGATTTGTTGTCCACAGATTTCCGTCTACCTCTGGTTTTTCGTTCCGAGCGAGCTCACTCTGGGTAGTGGACAAGGGAGTTCGGGCGGACGTGCCCGGGGTACGTCGCGACAGACGGGGGCAGCCGATGGACGCGGTGCGGCTCATCGTGACGAGCAGGCGTGCCCTGGCCGGGGGCGGCGAGGCGCCTCAGGTCATGGCGGAGGTGTGGCAGGCGCAGGCCCTGGCCCAGGCGATAGGGAGCCGCCTCGCGGTCGCCGGACCCCCGGAACTCCGGGGCGAGGCGCTGGGGTTGACCGAACTGGCGGGCCGGGGCTGCGGGGTCCTGGAGCGTCCCGACATCGCCCTGGCGGAGCTGCGGGCCGCCCAGCTCACCGAACTCGGCGATGCCCGCCAGGCCCTCCTCTACCTCGGCGGCCTCCTCGGCGAGGTGGGCATAGCCCTGGTCGGCCTCGCCTGCGCGGCGGACGACGAGACGACGTACTGGCAGTGCATGGAGGCGATCGACGCGGCGGACGAGTCGCGGGACCGGGTGCTGCAGATGCTGCGAAGACTGGCGGACCGGGGGGACGAGTTGCCGGAGGCGGGGTGAGTCCTCGGCCGCGGGTGCGTCGTGGCTGGTCGGGTGGGTACAACCGGACACAGCTCGACCGCACCCACTCAGGGGCGCGGGGCTGTGACATCAGCGGCTCCGCCGCGGGGCGCGACCAGCCCCCACCGGCCCGCAGCCGAAAACCGTCCTCAGCCGGCCTCCTCCTCGCCGACCCCCCGCCCCACCGAACCCCCGGATCCCTGAAGGTCCGCGTCCAGTGCCGACAGCTCCAACTTACGTCTGAGGGCGTATTTTTGAAGTATGGCCACGAACCAGACAGCGCGGCAGCTCCGAGCCGTCATCTACACACGCATCAGTCATGACCCCTCCGGCAAGGCCGAGGGCGTCACCCGGCAGCAGGAAGCCTGCCGTAAGCTCGCCGCCGAACTCGGCTGGCGGATCGTCGGTGTAAAGACCGACGACGACCGCACCGCCATCGGCAAGAGCGGTGACCGCGCCCGGCGCCCGGCCTATGCGGAACTGCTCGACATGCTGTCCGCCCGTGAGGTCGACGCTGTGCTCGTCTGGCACACGGACCGCCTGTACCGGCAGGCACGTGACCTCGAACCGCTCATCGACATCGTGGAACGCACGCACGTCGTGATCCGGCCGGTCAAGCAGGGCGAGCTGGACCTTGCCACGGCGTCCGGGCGGATGGTCGCCCGTATCCTCGCCAGCGTGAGCACGCACGAGGTGGAGCACGCCGTCGAGCGCATGAAGGCCAAGCATGAGGCGAACCGCCGGGCCGGGATCAACCACGGCGGCCCGCGCACCTTCGGATTCCGCGCCGTGAAGCCCAAGGCCGTCAAGGACCAAGCCCCCCAAGTCCCAAAGGTGGACCCGAGGGAAGCCGCACTGATCTGTGAGGCCGCCAACGCGGTGCTCGCCTACGCTGCTGATCCTGCGACCGGCCGCACCCTGACCGGCATCTGCCGCGACTGGAACGAACGCAAGATCCCCACCCCGCGTGGGAAGACGTGGACCATCCAGTCCCTGCGTGGAGTGCTGCTCTCGCCCCGGATCGCCGGACGCATCGCGCACAAGGGTGAGGACGCTGGCCCGGCGCAGTGGGACGCCATCGTCGACTACGACCTGTGGCTGGCCCTGCGCAACGTGCTCAAAGACCCCTCCCGGCGCCAGGGTTCTGGGGGTGACGACGACCGTCAACCCAAGTATCTCGGCTCGGGCCTGTACCGGTGCGGCCGGGACGGCTGCGGCGCCGTGGTCCGCCCGGGCGGAGCGAGGGCCGGGCAGCGCCAGCAGTACCGCTGTACCTCCAGCGCGCATATGATCCGCACTGCCGAGCCGGTCGACGACTTCGTGGAGCGCGTGATCGTCGCCCGGCTGTGCCGCGAGGACGCCCGAGCGGCCTTCTCCGCGCCCGTCGAGGCGCCCCCGGCTGGGGTGTCAGCCAAGGACCTGAACGCTCGTCATGCGACCCTGACGGCCCGGCTGGAGGCACTCGCGGAGACCTTCGCAGAGGACGATGAGGCGGACCCCATGGAGTACCGGACCGCCTCCCGCAAGATCAAGGAACGGATCGCCGCCGTCGAGCAGGAGATCACCGAGGCCGCTGCCGCCGCTGCCTCCGCAGCGGCGCCGGGTCCGCTCGACAGCATTGACCTACCGGAGCTGGTCCGACGGCACGAGGCCGATTCGGACGACGCCCTCGTGTGGTGGCGCCAGACGTATCCGCTGGAGCGGCGCCGCAAGATCCTCACGCTGCTCGCCGAGGTGACCCTTATGCCTGGTCGGCGAGGTCGTCCGTTGGGTGTCGCCGCTGGAGGTCTTGATCCCGCCTCTGTCCGCATCGACTGGAAGGGAAACTGCTGACCCCCGCCCGCGCACTGGAGCCCCTGCCGACGGGTGGGGGCTCAGTGCTGCCTACCGCGTGAGCCGGGACAGGAAGCTGTCCACGAACTTCTCAACCTCGGCCCGGCTCTTCACTTCCTCGACGTTCAGGCGGTCGACGTACCTCACCCCTGCGTTCAGGAGCAGACGGCTTCGGCTGTGGTCCCGCCCGGCGTGGCCCTTGTGCTGCGGCCCGTCGATCTCGATCACTCCGACGTACCCGCGATACGTGATCAGCAGGTCGGGCTCAAAGGTCCAGCCCCTCACCCGCATGCCACACAGAGGCACGATCCCGATCGTCTCGTCGTCCGGCAGGGACTCCTGCCTCTCCCTGAGCACCCGGTACACGTCCAGCTCCCACTCGTTGGTGAAGCGCATCTGGTCTTCGACCGGGTGGCCGGGTTCGAGCTGCACCTTGCGTCCCTGGTTGCTCGGCTTGGGGCCGTCGGCGGTCTTCACCTGCCTACGCCAGTCCGGGCCGAGGCGGGGGATCGACGGCCGGGCGAGAAGTTGATCGATGGTCTTGCCCGAGCCCCACAACACCTCGCGCATCACCTCGGCGATGCCCTCCATGGCATCCTCGTCGTACGTCGGGTACAGGCCCGGCTCCACAACGAGCACGATCCGGTAGCCCTCCTGGTTGTACTCGGTGTCCCAGAGGCGCACCTCTGCCGAGGACACATCGGCGATCATCCGGGCGACGTCAGTCTTGTCGAGGTGATACGCCAATACAGCGCTCGTGCCGAGCAGCCACTCACTCACCAGGGGAGCGTTCTCGGGGGTGTCGAGGGCGTGGGACAGGTGGGGCGACGCCAGCTCATCACTCATGCACGGAATTGTGGCAGCCACCACCGACTACGGAAGGGCGCCGGATCAAGCAGGGCTTCCGTCAACGTGGTCAGCCGGCAATGGGGTTGAGAACCGACCTAGGTACGACGGAGCCCGGCCGGGCAGCATCACCGGCCGGGCTCCGCGCTGTTGGGGCTATGCCTCGGGGCGCCCTCGGTGACAGGTGCACCCGCACCGGCGCGCGAGCAATAAGCCGCCGCCGTGGGGCAAGGGCACGTCCTTGGTCTGCGTGCACTGGCCGTGCAGGTCCTCGTACCCGGGCTGCTGGGCGAGCGCGCACTCGGCCGACATGGCCGATGTGTCCACAGCGGGCGCGCTCACGGCGCCTCTCCCCGGCTCCGGGCGTTCGCCAGGGCCACACCCGCCGACAGCCTGTCCGCCGCCGTAGCGGGCCGCAGGGGGCCGCGAGCGTCCCACTCCCGCCCGCCGCCGACCGGCCTCAGTTGCCAGTACGGGCCCTCATGCCCCATCACCCGGCCGACCTTGCGCGTGGCCTCGTCCCACACCAGCTCGCCGGTCTCCGGCTCGTACCGGTTCATGCGCACCCCCGCTGGATCACGTCGGCCAGCCGGAGCGCGACGTCCGCCCGCACCCGGCCGAGGGTGATGAGGTTCAGGGCGGGCGACGCTTCGTCCGCCCCCAGGGACGGCAGCACGATCCCCGCTGCCGTCAGTGCTTCCCGCAGAGTTTCGACCGCCGCTGTGACATCCGAGGTGCCCGGCTCTTGCTGCGCTGTGACCATGAACTCAGTGTTCTGGTATGCCAGTTGAGAGGGCTAGTGCCTATACCCGTTTATTCTCGGGTAGGGACTGCCTATAGCCGTTTATGTCCCCAGGGGCCCGGCGAACCCATACCGTCCACCCCCGAGCGCGTTGATCATGAGGGCATCCGTACCCGGCGAAAGGAACTGACCATGGCGCGACGGCTGCGCTTCAACGGCACGGGCAGTGGCGTGAACGGCTGCCCCGCCGTGCACGAAGATCTCGACACCGGCGAAGTGATCATCCACGGACCGGCGCTCACCGACCCCGACGACATCGCCCGCCTGCGTCATCTTGGCGACGGTGAGGTGCCCATCGTCGTCCCGCGCGAACTGCTCGTCGACTTCGGCCCCAAGGAGGTCACCCGAGTGCCGAACATCATCGGCCTGGATGAGTTCGACCGGCTGTTCACCGGTTTCAAGCACACGGCCTGGCGGCTGGAGACCCGCCGCCGGTACGCCTCCGACGAGGGCACCGACACCTACGCGCAGTTCCTCCGGGGCGAGCCCGTCGACTGGACCGGCCGGGACCCGGAGTGGTGCGCCGAGCGACGCGAACAGGTGGCGCTCGGCAAGCGGTTCGAACGCGTTCGCGTCGTCGACAACCCGCCCGCCCCGGGTCAGCTCTACCTGCTCGACAACGCCCGGCGGAACAGCTCCGTCGGCGAGGACATCCGGCAGCTCTGGCGGGCCGAGGCCGAACGGCTCCAGCTCCCCGAAGAAGACTTCTGGATCTTCGACTCGCGGCTGGTGGCCCGGCTCAACTTCGACGACGCCGACAACCTGGCGAACGTGGAGCTGATCACGGAACCGGTGGAGGTCAACCGGTACGCCCAGGCACGCGATGCCGCCACGCACTACGCCGTGCCGTACGAGGAATTCGCGGCGAGGCTCGCCGCCAGCGAGTAAGCAGGGAGCGGAACCGGTGACCACCGACTACCAGCAGGCGCGCGAAGCGCTCGGGGTGCGGCTGCGTGAGCTGCGGTTGTCCGCGCCGGACGGTCGGCTCACCGGCTCCGCGCTCGCCCGGCAGCTCGGCTGGCCGCAGCCCAAGGTCTCCAAGCTGGAGAACGGCCGACAGACCGCCACGCCCGACGACCTCCGCGCCTGGGCCGAGGGCACCGGCCAGCCGGACGCGTACGACGAACTGCTCGCCCGCCTAAGGGGGTTCGAGTCCCACATCCGTTCCTGGCGGCGGCAGCTCGCCTCGGGGCACAAGCCCGTGCAGGACACCCACCTGAGCGCGCACGCCGACGCCTCGGTGTTCCGGGGCTGGGAGTCGTCCATGGTCTTCGGCATCCTCCAGACCCCGGACTACGCGCGGTCGATCTTCACCCGGTATGCCGAACTCCAGCAGTCGCCCCGGGACACCGAGGGCGCCGTCCGCTCTCGCGTGAAGCGCCAGGAAGCCCTGTACGACCCCACCAAGCGCTTCCACCTGATTCTATGGGAGGCCGCGCTCCGGGCCCTGGTGTGTCCGCCCTCGGTACTGGCCGCGCAGCTCGACCGGCTGTCCGGCGCCGTCGGGCTGGACACCGTGGAGCTGGGAATCATCCCGTTCAGCGCGTCGCTCAAGATCCCGCCCGCCACGGCCTTCTGGGTCTACGACGATGCCCGCGTGATCGTCGAGACCTGGCACTCGGAGCTGTGGATCGAGGACGAGCTCAGCGTGAACACCTACCTGCGGACGTGGAACACCTTGCGGGAGTCGGCGGTCTACGGCTCCGACGCGCATCGGCTCATCAGTGCCGCACGCCGGGACCTCAACGTCTGACCCGGCGATCAAGCGGCTGACCCGTCAGACCACGGCTGCGCGAGAGAGTGTTAGGCCGGAGCGCTTCTCAGACCTTTGACGGGGTCTGACTGATCAGATGCGCGATCGCCGGGATAGCCGCAGGCCGGAGGCCCTTTCGGAGGGCTGACCGGCCGAGCCGACGACGACGGCCTGATCAGGGTCTGACAGGAGCCCCGAACCGGGCTGACAGCCGTGTCACCCACCCGGGACAGCCGTGTCCCGGGAGGGTGACACGGGAGGGACACGCTGTCCCCGTGTCACGGTGTTGTCCCCCGACCGGGGACACGGGCGGGGGACAACTGATCCCCCGTGTCCCCGTGTTGTCCCGTGTCCCGGACAACCGTTCCCGTCTGTCCCCCGTGTTGTCCCCGGCGGGGCTCCGTCGTCAGGTTCTCCATGCTCCTGGGAAGTTGAGTGCCGGCTGGCAGGTCTGCCCAGCTCAGGCGGGCCAGTACCGCCCGTCGCCGTCCCGGCGGACCAGTGACCGGTACAGCACCTCGGACAAGCCCTCGGTGATGAGCAGCCGCATCTGCACGCCGTCGGCCGCCTCCAGCAGCTCGGGGCGTGTCAGACCCGGGTGCTCGGAGACGAAGGCTGCCAGTATCCGCCGCTGCCCGGGGTTGATCTGCGGCAGATGAGCGCTCAACTCAGGCCCGCCTGGATCAAGTTGTCCGCGATCTGCTCGTGCACGTCCTCCAGCAGGCCGGGCATCAGCTCCCCGAGGGCCCGGGGGTCGCTGGGCAGCATCCACTGCCGCACGATCCGCATCGCCTCGACGTACGCGGCGGCCTGCCGCTCCATCCGGGCCAGCTCGGGAAAGTGAGCGTCCATCACGGCAGGCTTCGCGGCGGCCAGCGTGACGCCGGTCTGCTGCTCCACCACCCGGACCACGGCGGCCGACGCCTCTGCCGACGCGCGCTGGATGTCGGCCAGCGCCTCCCGCCCGGCCTCAGCTATCCGTTCGCGTTCTCGGTCCAGTTCACCAGGCATGGTTCGCAGTGGCCGCAGCCGTGCCCGACCTGGACGAGGGCTTCCGCCGCAAGCTCCAGGAGTACGCGCTGACGGTCGCGGGCCGGACGCTGGCGGCCGAGTCGGGCGCCGACCTCGGCCCCGAGCCCGAGGCTCCCCGGCCGCAACTCGCCCTGCCTCCGGGCCCGTCGGCCCCCGAGCTGCCGCGCTGGCGCGAGCGGGACAGCGTGGACGAGGTACTGGATCAACTGGCCGCGATACAGGACGAGTTCGGAGATCTGCTCAACGAGGAGGGCGACGATGGACCGGAAGATGATCAAGGCGAAGCTGCGTGAACTCGCAGCCGACCCCGGCCAGCCGGGTGCGGCGGCCGAGGTACAGCGGCTCAAGGGTGCCCTGCGACGCCTGCCCCGCACGCAGCCCGAAAAGGCTCAGTCGGCCGAGCGCACCCGCTCCGACACCTTACTGCCCGACGGCCTGTCCGAGGCCGACCGGGCCGCCGTGGAGACGTGGCCCCCGGAGTTGTGCGCCCGGCTGCACGATCACGCCCTGACGCAGACCATCCTGCCGTGGCGGGTCTGACGTACCAACTTCTGTGCCGTGCCGTGGCGTTCGCCCGTGGGACGCCAGTCCGTCCATACGATCTCACCATGGCATTGGAACCTGTTGAGGCCACGCTGATAGCCGCGTCGGTCGGGGCCCTCGCCTCGACCGCCGGTGTGCTGCTCAACAACCGGCTGACCCGTGAACGTGAGCGCCAGCACCGTGTGTGGGAGCGTCGCATGAACACCTACCAGGAGGTTTTGCGCACCCGGCAGATGCTGGCACGACATCGGGCGGAGCTGCTCCGGACGCAGTCGTCCAAGATGGACTTCATCGACCCGGAAAGGGAACTCAACGCGGCATCCCTGACCCGGGTCCAGTTGGACATGTTCGGCACATTCGGGATCAGGACCGTGGACATGCTTGTCTGGGTGGCGTTCAACCACTGGGCCCGCGCTGTGTCGGAGTGGCGGGAGCTGCACGCCCGTGCCACGGCCCACCTCAATGACCACGACCTGTGGGGTGAGGTCGACAAGAAGTGGGAGGAGATCAAAGACCTCTCCAAGACCCTCGACCTGGCTGACACAAGGCTGACCGAGGCCATCCGGGAAGAAGCCGACTTCAAGGAGTACGGCACACGCACGCGGTAGGAGCGTCTGAAGGTGGGGTTGCAGCGGCTCCGTGTCCGACCGAGGCCGACTGAGAGCGAGGAGACTGCTCCGCCGACATCCGCCGCCTGATTACACCCCGGGAGAGGGCGCCTTCGACCTGTCCGTCTGCCAACCGTAGGCGCTACGGCCCGTCTGCCTGTGTTTTCCAGCCAGGCTGGCGGGCCGTGATCACGTTGGCGGGTGTAAATCGGCGTCGCCCCAAGTCAGGCGCCCTGTGATTCATCAGGCGGAAAACCCGCTCAGTGCCGCCATCAACTCCTCCATCTGCTGCAGCAACCCCTTCGGCTGCCCAGCCCCCGCAGTCAGCGGCACGGTTTCTTCGGACATGACGGCCTCCTCGGCCCAAGGACCCCGGCGAAGGGACCGACGCGGGTAACGGATCACGCACCGGCGACGACAAGCCGGCTCCGCCCGAGCCAACGATCACCAAAGGGCCGGGTCACTGGCTCGGTCAGCCCGCGCACCCCGTTGCCGGATTTTCACCCGCCCGGGGACGCGCGGGAGCACAGGGACCGATGGGAGTTTTGCGAACCGGTGCGTGCAGGATGGAGTCATGGATCTCCGCATCTTCACCGAGCCCCAGCAGGGCGCGAGCTACGACACCCTCCTCACCGTCGCCAAGGCCACGGAAGACCTCGGCTTCGACGCGTTCTTCCGCTCCGACCACTACCTGAGGATGGGCGACGCCGACGGCCTCCCCGGCCCCACCGACGCCTGGATCACCCTCGCCGGCCTCGCCCGCGAGACCAAGCGGATCCGCCTCGGCACCCTGATGACCGCCGCCACCTTCCGGCTCCCCGGCGTCCTCGCCATCCAGGTCGCCCAGGTCGACCAGATGTCCGGCGGCCGCGTCGAACTGGGCCTGGGCGCCGGGTGGTTCGAGGAGGAGCACACCGCGTACGGCATCCCGTTCCCGAAGGAGAAGTTCTCCCGTCTGGAGGAACAGCTGGAGATCGTCACCGGCCTGTGGGCCACCGAGCCCGGCGAGACCTTCGACTTCCACGGCAAGCACTACCAGCTCACGAAGTCGCCCGCGCTGCCCAAGCCCGCCCAGGACAGGATCCCCGTGCTGATCGGCGGTCACGGCGCGACCCGCACCCCGCGCCTGGCCGCGCGGTACGCCGACGAGTTCAACATGCCGTTCGGCTCGGTCGAGGACAGTGAGACGCAGTTCGGCCGGGTCCGAGCCGCCGCCCAGGAGGCGGGCCGCGAGGCCGACGCGATCACCTTCTCCAACGCCCTCGTCGTCTGCGTCGGCAAGGACGACCAGGAGGTCGCCCGCCGTGCCGCGGCCATCGGCCGTGAGGTCGAGGAGCTCAAGACCAACGGCCTGGCCGGGACCCCCGCCGAGGTCGTCGACAAGATCGGCCGCTACGCCGCCGTCGGCTCCCGCCGGATCTACCTCCAGGTCCTCGACCTCGACGACCTGGACCACCTGGAGCTCATCTCCGCTCAGGTCCAGTCGCAACTGTCGTAAATCGAAGGCACTGGTCACAGCCCCTGTGCGAAGCTGAGGGCGTCGTCCTGCCGAGCCCCCAGGATCACCCGTCCTGGGGGCTCTCGCGCGTACGGCACCCTGTCCCTGCCACCGGCCGGAGAGGCCACTCGCATGTTTCTGACGATCAGCACCACCGGCACTCCCGAGCGCCCCGCCACCGACCTCGGCTACCTGCTGCACAAGCATCCCGAGAAGGCGCAGGCGTTCTCCACCTCCTACGGCAGGGCGCACGTCCTGTATCCCGAGGCGGACGATCAGCGCTGCACGGCGGCGCTGCTGCTGGAGGTCGACGCGGTGGCGCTGGTCAAGCGCGGCAAGGGCAAGGGACACGGCGGCGCCCCGGACGCGGCGCTCGCGCAGTACGTCAACGACCGTCCCTACGCGGCCTCCTCGCTGCTCGCGGTGGCGCTGAGCGCGGTCTTCTCCAGCGCGATGCGCGGCGTGTGCACCGCGAAGCCCGAACTGCCCTCGCAGCCCCGGCCGTTGCGCATCGAGGTACCGGCGCTTCCGGCCCGAGGCGGCCTGGAGCTCGTACGGGGTCTCTTCGAGCCGCTCGGCTGGACCGTGACCGTCGAACCGGTGGCGCTGGACAGCGAGTTCCCGGAGTGGGGCGACTCGCGCTACGTCCGGCTCGAACTGGAGTCCACGCGGCTCACCGTCGCCGAGGCCCTGCGCCACCTGTACGTGCTCCTCCCCGTCCTCGACGACGCCAAGCACTACTGGGTGGCGTCCGACGAGGTGGACAAGCTGCTCAGGGCCGGTGAGGGCTGGCTGGCCGAGCACCCGGAGCAGAAGCTGATCACCAGCCGCTACCTGTCCCGCCGCTGGTCGCTGACGCGGGAGGCGATGGAACGCCTGGAACTGGTGCGGCTCGCCGAGGCCGACGACAGCGAGGTCGAGGACATCGACAACGCCGTCGAGGCGGAGACCGAGACCGAGGAGAAGCCCACCCCGCTCGCCGTCCAGCGCCGCGAGGCGATCCTTCAGGCGCTGCGCGCCGCCGGTGCCGCCCGCGTCCTCGACCTCGGCTGCGGACAGGGCCAGTTGGTGCAGGCGCTGCTCAAGGACCCGAAGTTCACCGAGATCGTCGGCGTCGACGTGTCGGTGCGGGCGCTCACCATCGCCTCCCGGCGGCTGAAGCTGGACCGCATGGGGGAGCGGATGGCTTCCCGCGTCCAGCTCTTCCAGGGCTCGCTGGCCTACACCGACAAGCGGCTCAAGGGGTACGACGCCGCCGTGCTCAGCGAGGTCATCGAGCACCTCGACCTGCCCCGGCTGCCCGCCCTGGAGTACGCGGTGTTCGGCGCGGCCCGGCCGCGGACCGTCCTCGTGACGACACCCAACGTCGAGTACAACGTCCGCTGGGAGTCGCTCCCGGCCGGACACGTCCGGCACGGTGACCACCGCTTCGAGTGGACGCGGGAGGAGTTCCGGGCCTGGGCCTCCTCGGTGGCCGAACGGCACGGCTACGACGTGGAGTTCACGCCGGTGGGGCCGGACGACCCGGAGGTCGGGCCGCCCACCCAGATGGCCGTTTTCGCATTGCGCACAGCTGTGACCACGACCGAGAAGGAGGCGAAGGCGGCATGACCGAGACCCAGCGCACGGGACGGACTCTTCCCGTCACGGACCTCTCCCTCGTCGTCCTCGTCGGCGCTTCCGGCTCCGGCAAGTCGACCTTCGCCCGCAGGCACTTCAAGCCGACCGAGGTGATCTCCTCGGACTTCTGCCGCGGCCTGGTCTCCGACGACGAGAACGACCAGGGCGCGACGAAGGACGCCTTCGACGTCCTGCACTACATCGCGGGCAAGCGCCTGGCCGCCGGCCGTCGTACGGTCGTCGACGCGACCAGCGTGCAGTCGGACTCCCGACGGCAGCTGATCGACCTGGCCAGGCAGTACGACGTGCTGCCCATCGCCATCGTGCTCGACGTGCCCGAGGAGGTGTGCGCCGAGCGCAACGCGGCCCGCACCGACCGGGCCGACATGCCGATCCGGGTCATCAAGCGGCACATCCGCGAACTGCGGCGCTCGGTACGCCATCTGGAGCGCGAGGGCTTCCGCAAGGTGCACGTCCTGCGCGGGGTGGCGGACATCGAGAACGCCACCGTCGTCACCGAGAAGCGCTTCAACGACCTGACCCACCTCACCGGCCCCTTCGACATCGTCGGCGACATCCATGGCTGTGCCGCCGAACTCGAGTCTCTGCTCGGCAAGTTGGGCTACGTCGACGGCGTCCACCCCGAGGGCCGTACCGCGGTCTTCGTCGGTGACCTCGTCGACCGCGGCCCGGACAACCCCGGTGTGCTGCGCCGGGTGATGTCGATGGTCAAGTCGGGCAACGCGCTGTGCGTGCCGGGCAACCACGAGAACAAGTACGGGCGTTACCTCAAGGGCCGCAAGGTCCAGCACACCCACGGTCTCGCGGAGACCATCGAGCAGATGGAGTCCGTGTCCGACGAGTTCAGGGCCGAGGTGAGGGAGTTCATCGACGGCCTCGTCAGCCACTACGTCCTCGACGGCGGCCGCCTGGTGGTCTGTCACGCCGGTCTGCCGGAGAAGTATCACGGTCGCACCTCGGGCCGGGTCCGCTCGCACGCGCTGTACGGCGACACCACCGGGGAGACCGACGAGTTCGGGCTGCCTGTGCGCTACCCGTGGGCGGAGGACTACCGCGGCCGGGCGGCCGTGGTCTACGGCCACACCCCGGTCCCGGAGGCGACCTGGCTCAACAACACCATCTGCCTGGACACCGGCGCGGTCTTCGGCGGCAAGCTCACGGCGCTGCGCTGGCCGGAGCGGGAGCTGGTCGACGTACCGGCGGAGCGGGTCTGGTACGAGCCCACGAAGCCGCTGAAGTCCGAGGCCCCCGGTGGCCAGGACGGCCGGCCGCTGGACCTCGCCGACGTGCACGGCCGCCGGGCGGTCGAGACCCGGCACGCGGGACGGGTCGCCGTCCGGGAGGAGAACGCGGCCGCGGCCCTGGAGGTCATGAGCCGCTTCGCGGTGGACCCGCGGCTGCTGCCGTACCTGCCGCCGACGATGGCTCCGACGGCCACCAGCCACGTCGAGGGCTTCCTGGAGCACCCGGCGGAGGCGTTCGCGCAGTACGCCGGGGACGGGGTCGAGCGGGTCGTGTGCGAGGAGAAGCACATGGGCTCGCGGGCGGTGGCCCTGGTGTGCCGGGACGCGGAGACGGCCCGGAGGCGCTTCGGCGTCGACGGTCCTACGGGCTCCCTCTACACCCGCACGGGCCGCCCGTTCTTCGACGACGAGTCGGTGACGGAGACGATCCTGGACCGGCTGCGGACGGCTGTCGGCGAGGCGGGTCTGTGGGACGAACTCGCCACGGACTGGCTGCTGTTGGACGCCGAGCTGATGCCGTGGTCGCTGAAGGCCTCGGGCCTGCTGCGCTCGCAGTACGCGGCCGTCGGCGCCGCGTCCGGCGCCGTGTTCCCGGGTGCGCTGGCCGCGCTGGAAGGCGCCGCGGCGCGCGGTGTCGAGGTCGCCGACCTGCTGGCCCGGCAGCGGGAACGCGCCGTGAACGCCGCCGCGTTCACCGACGCGTACCGCCGCTACTGCTGGACCACGGACGGCCTGGACGGCGTCCGCCTGGCACCGTTCCAGGTCCTCGCGGTCCAGGGCCGCAGCCTCGCCGGGCTCCCGCACGACGAGCAGCTGGCCCTGCTTGACCGCCTGGTGGAGCACGACAGCACGGGCCTGCTCCAGACCACCCGACGCCTCTACGTCGACACCGGTGACCCGGAGTCGGTGCGGGCGGGCGTCGACTGGTGGCTGGAGATGACCGGGCGGGGCGGCGAGGGCATGGTCGTCAAGCCGCTCGGCGCGGTGGTCCGCAGCACGGAGGGCCGTCTGGTCCAGCCCGGCATCAAGTGCCGCGGCCGGGAGTACCTGCGGATCATCTACGGCCCCGAGTACACCCGTCCGGAGAACCTCGACCGCCTGCGCAAGAGGTTCCTGAACCACAAGCGCTCCCTCGCGATCCGCGAGTACGCCCTCGGCCTGGAGGCCCTGGACCGGCTGGCGGAGGGCGAGCCGCTGTGGCGGGTGCACGAGGCGGTGTTCGGGGTGCTGGCGCTGGAGTCGGAGCCGGTGGACCCCCGCTTGTGAGCGGTGGGGTCACCCCACGGTCACCCCACCAACCGCAACCGTTCCGCGCACACCCCCACCTCCACCGTCTGCCCCCACGTCAGCTCCAGTGAGTCGCCCTCCATCCCGTCCCCGAAGGCGATCAGACGCTCGGACTCGACGGTGAGGCGGAGGCGGGTGGGGGCCGGGAGCTCGCCGGCGGTCAGGGAGGTGCCGGTGGCCGGGGACGGCCAGGCCTCGCGGACGAACCAGACCAGGCGGGTCTCCGTCGGGGCCGGCAGCCGTAGGGCACCACCCCGTTCCTGCCACACGGACCGGAGCCAGCCCGTGGCTCCGGTCCCGGTCCCCACCAGCACCCCCGACGAAGCCTGGGCCTCGACGACACCCCCGTCGCCCTCCAGGCCCAGGCGGTATCTGGCGGTCTGATGACCGGCGGCGCCCAGGTAGATCTCGTTCAGTGCGACGAGCCGCTGGGTGTCGTCCGCGACGGCCTCGACCATCGTCAGCTCGTCGACGCTCGTACCACCGGCCGCCGCCAGCAACCCCGCCGTGTCCCGCGGACGGTGGCGCACCAGGACACCGGGGTTGCGGCCCGGCTCGGTGTCGATGCCCAGCACCGGTTGGCCGGACAGGTACTTGGCCACGTTCGCCACCAGGCCGTCCTGGCCGACCACGATCACGACGTCCTCGGGGGCGAACAGGAAGCGGTCCAGGTCGGCCCGCTCCACCCGTGCCTGCCGCCAGGTCAGCGGGATCGCGGAGGTCACCTCGGCGAGTGCGCGGCGGGTGCGCTCATGGCGTTCGGCGACCTCCTCGATGTGCCGGCCCCGGGAGGAGAGGAAGAAGGCGGCCTGGCCGTGGGTGCCGTGGTGGGCCACCAACTCCTCGTACTCCGTGGTGCGATGGACCAGGACGGCCCGTGGCGCGAGACTCACTCCGGCTCCCGTGTGCCCAGCTTGGCGAGGAGACCCGTCAGCACGTCCGGCGAGATCGTCACGCTGTCGATGTGGGGCAGGTTCTCGGCGAGCCGGGTCCCGGTGAGGGCGTGCAGTGTGGCGACCTCGACGTCCTCGTGCACCTTCAGCCAGGCGGCCTGCGCCTGTGCCTTCGCGTCGCCGACCGCGCGCGCTCCCTCGGCCTCCGCGCGAGCCAGCCGTACCGAACGGGTCGCCTCCGCCTCGGCCCGTACCGCGTCCGCCGCCGCGTGCTCCTCCGCCTCCCGGCGTGCGTTCGTGCCCCGCTGTTCGACCAACTGCTCCTCGCGGCGGGCGAGTTCGATCTGGCTGGCCAGTTCGTTCTCGGCGATGGCCCGCTCGCGCTCCACGGCCACGGCCCGCCGTTCGTAGGTGGCCCGGTCGGCCTCCTGCTGGATCTGTTCGCGGGCCGGGGTGCGCAGCGCCCGCTCCACCTCCGGCTCGGGTCTCAGTGCCATCACGCGCACGGCGACCACCTCGATGCCGGTGGCGGGCAGCCGTGGCTCGGCGTCCAGGCCCGCCGCGACCCGCTCGCGCACCGCCGCCACGCCGTCCACCAGGGCGGCGGACAGGGGAGTGCGGGCCAGCACGTCGAGCGCGTGCTGCTGGGCCGTCTCCGTGAGCAGCGTGCCCAGTTGCTCCAGGGGCGCACCCCGCCACACCCCGGTGTCCGGGTCGATCGAGAAGTCCATGCGGGCGGCGGCGAGCGCCGGGTCACCGATCCGGTAGGTCACGGTCGCCTGGACCGCCACGTCCTGGAAGTCGGACGTACGGGCATGGAAGGTCATGGCCAACTCGCGGTCGTCCACGGGGACTTCGGAGAGTGCGGCCGTCAGCGCGCGGAACCAGAAGCTGAGCCCCGGACCGTCGTGCAGCAGGGTGCCGCCGCGGTGGTGCCGGATGTGCGCCGTGGGCGCGCCGCGCAGATGGCGCCAACCGAGGCGCCGGGTGATGTCGGCCATCGAACCCCCTCTTTTCGTCCGTACGACGATAACCGCACGATCCGTTTATCGTCAAGAGGACGAGAACGGGAAATCTGTACGAACGAAGGGGTCAAGACGCTTTTCGTTGGTCAGGATGGAGGCATGGGATTCCATGTCGACTCCGAAGCCGGGCGGCTCAGCCGCGTCATCCTGCACCGGCCGGATCTCGAGCTCAAAAGGCTCACCCCGAGCAACAAGGACGCACTCCTCTTCGACGACGTGCTCTGGGTGCGCCGGGCGCGCGCCGAGCACGACGGGTTCGCCGACGTGCTGCGCGACCGCGGGGTCGTCGTGCACCTCTTCGGTGACCTGCTCACCGAGGCCCTGGAGGTGTCGGCGGCCCGGTCGCTCGTGCTCGACCGCGTCTTCGACGAGAAGGAGTACGGCCCGCTGGCCACCGACCATCTCCGCGCCTCCTTCGAGGCGCTGTCCGCCGAGGAGCTCGCGGAGGCTCTCGTCGGCGGCATGACCAAGCGGGAGTTCCTGGAGGCGCACCCGGAGCCGACCTCCGTGCGCTTCCATGTCATGGACCTCGACGACTTCCTCCTCGCCCCGCTGCCCAACCACCTCTTCACCCGGGACACCTCCGCCTGGATATACGACGGGGTCTCCGTCAACGCCATGAAGTGGCCCGCCCGTCAGCGTGAGACGGTCCACTTCGAGGCGATCTACCGCCACCACCCGCTCTTCCGTGACGAGACGTTCCACCTCTGGTCGGAGGGGCAGGCCGACTACCCGTCCACCATCGAGGGCGGTGACGTCCTCGTCATCGGCAACGGCGCCGTCCTCATCGGCATGAGCGAGCGGACCACGCCCCAGGCCGTCGAGATGCTCGCGCACAAGCTGTTCGCCGAGGGCTCCGCGCAGTCGATCGTGGCCCTCGACATGCCGAAGCGGCGGGCCTTCATGCATCTGGACACCGTGATGACCATGGTCGACGGCGACACCTTCAGCCAGTACGCCGGGCTCGGCATGCTCCGCTCGTACACCATCGAACCGGGCGTCGGCGACAAGGAGCTCAAGGTCACCGACCACCCGCCGGAGCACATGCACCGCGCGATCGCCGCCGCGCTCGGGCTGAGCGAGATCCGGGTCCTGACCGCCACCCAGGACGTGCACGCGGCCGAGCGCGAGCAGTGGGACGACGGCTGCAACGTCCTCGCCGTCGAGCCGGGTGTCGTCGTCGCCTACGAGCGCAACGCCACCACCAACACCCATCTGCGCAAGCAGGGCATCGAGGTCATCGAGATCCCGGGCAGCGAGCTGGGGCGGGGAAGGGGCGGGCCGCGCTGCATGAGCTGTCCGGTGGAGAGGGCGGCTGTATAGAAATGCTGAATATCGTATAGACTTCCATCGTCCTGTTCTCGTCCCTCTGGAGCGCCCCCATGGCGACTGTCCTCACCGCCCTCGCCGGGCGTCACTTCCTCAAGGAGCTCGACTTCACGGCCGAGGAGTTCCTCGGCCTGGTCGAGCTGGCGGCCGAGCTGAAGGCCGCCAAGAAGGCGGGGACCGAGACGCGGTACCTGAACGGGAAGAACATCGCGCTGATCTTCGAGAAGACCTCGACGCGCACCCGCTGCGCGTTCGAGGTCGCCGCGGCGGACCAGGGTGCCTCGACCACCTACCTGGACCCGTCAGGCTCGCAGATCGGGCACAAGGAGTCCGTGCGCGACACCGCGCGCGTGCTCGGCCGCATGTACGACGGGATCGAGTACCGCGGGGACAGCCAGCAGAAGGTGGAGGAGCTGGCCGCGTACGCCGGGGTGCCGGTGTACAACGGCCTCACCGACGACTGGCACCCCACGCAGATGCTGGCCGACGTGCTGACGATGACCGAGCACACCGCGAAGCCGGTCCGGGAGATCGCGTTCGCCTACCTCGGGGACGCGCGGTTCAACATGGGCAACTCGTATCTGGTCACCGGCGCGCTGCTCGGGATGGACGTACGGATCGTCGCGCCGAAGACCTACTGGCCCGCGCAGGACGTCGTCGAGCGGGCGCGGGCGCTCGCCGTGGACAGCGGGGCGCGGATCACCCTCACGGAGTCGCTGGAGGAGGGCGTGCGGGGGGCGGACTTCGTCGCCACCGACGTCTGGGTCTCCATGGGAGAGCCGAAGAGCGTGTGGGACGAGCGGATCGCGGCCCTCGGGCCGTACGCCGTGACCATGGACGTACTGCGGGCCACGGGCAACGCCGACGTGAAGTTCCTGCACTGCCTGCCCGCCTTCCACGACCTCGGTACGAAGGTGGGGCAGGAGATCTTCGAGACCCACGGGCTGGAGTCCCTGGAGGTCACGGACGAGGTGTTCGAGTCGGCGCACTCGGTCGTGTTCGACGAGGCGGAGAACCGGCTGCACACGATCAAGGCCGTGCTGGTGGCGACGCTGGCCTGAGGCCGCGTGCACCTGCCACCGCGCCGGGCCAACTGCGCTGTATGGGCCGCCTGTTGGGTAACCGGCGAGTACCCTGAGGACATACGACCAGGGGGCACGCAGTGATCGAACTTTCCGAAGTCATCGGTGAACTCCGGCGGGAGCTAGACGAGGCGATGACAGCCGGCGCGGGACAGCGGTTACGTTTCCAACTCGGGCCAGTCGAACTTGAGGCGACCGTGGCCATGGAGCGCAGTGGTGGCGCAGGCGCCAAGGTCCGCTTCTGGGTCGTGGACACGAGTGTGGACGGCCGCATTGCCCATACCGCTACCCACCGCGTCACCCTCACCCTGAATCCCGTCCTCTCCGGACAGCACGGCCCCCCGGAGATCGTCGGTGGCGAGGCGCACGGCGAACGTTGACTCGGGGGGTGGCGGTAGTGCCGACTGGTGAAGGGCTTGTCGCGGGACGAGCGGCTGAAGTGATGGTCACCCGCAGCCGAGGCAATGGCGTGCGAGGCTCCGGATACCTGGTCCGGGACGGAATCGTCCTGACCGCGGAACATGTCGTGCGCGGCGCGCAACGGGTGGACCTCCGGTTCGACGCCGATCGCAGGTCGGCGCGTACTGTGCGTGCCGACGTCCTCTGGCTCGACCGAGACCTCGACCTGGCTCTGCTCTCCGCTCCGGGCGAGCGAGCCGAGAAGATCCTCGCCCTCGCGCGCGTTGCCGAGCGTGATGCCGTGCTGCACTGCTCGACGCTGGGCTTCCCCCGTTTCAAGCTCCGCCACGATGCAGGAACCGTCGGCTCCGTCTATAGGGATCTTTGCCACGCCGAAGGTACGGTCGCGGTGCTTTCGAACCGTCGAGAGGGCACGCTGGAACTCGTCGTGCCCGCGCCCGCCCCGGACCCTGAGCCGGGGTGCTCGCCGTGGGAGGGCATGTCGGGCGCACCTGTCCTGAGTGACGGTCGCCTGGTCGGCATCGTCGGCCGACACCACCGCTCGGACGGGCTGGGCCGCCTCGCGGTGCTGCGCGTGGACGGCTGGCACGATCGGCTCTCGAACGGGGATCGGCTGGCCGAACTGGAGGCCCTGCTCGGCGCCAGCGTGCACCCCGACGCGCTACCCGACGTATGTGCCGTGGACACGGGTGAGTTGGTGCACACGGCTCATCTCCGGCAAGTCCGGGAGATCGCGCCGACACACCTTTACGACCGGACAGCGGAGATCGAGGAGCTTGTCAGGTTCTGCGCGGGCGACGAGCGTTACCAGTGGTGGCAGGCGCCGCCTTGGAGTGGCAAGACCGCCTTGGCCTCGACCTTCGTGATCGAACCACCCGCAGGAGTGCGTGCGGTGTCGTTCTTCATTACCGCCCGCTGGGCCGAGCAGGCGGACAGCGATGCCTTCACCGAGAGCCTGATTGCTCAACTGGCTCCATTGGCGGGCCTTGAAACCGTTCCGGGCGGACGGGACGCGCAGCGCCGGTTCCTGTTCGAGGAGGCGGCCAAACGCCTCGCCGAACGGGAGGAGACACTCTTACTCGTCGTAGACGGTCTGGACGAGGACCGCTCGAAGGACGGTGGCGGGCATCGGGCGAGCATCGCGTCCCTGCTGCCTCCGCGACCGCCGGCCAACGTACGGGTGCTGGTCACGAGTCGCCCCCACCCAGGCGTCCCACTGGACGTGGCTTACGATCACCCGCTGCGCTCCTGCACGCCGCGGCACCTCGCCCCGAACGAATACGCGCGACACACCGAGGCCGAGGCGCGTGGCGAACTGTACGCAGCTCTGCACGGCGACCGGGCTCAAGTGGATCTGCTGGGTCTTCTTACGGCGGCCCAGGGTGGTCTCACTGTCAGTGACCTGACGGAACTGACGGGTCTCCTGCCTTATGAGGTCGAAGATCGGATCGCCAGCGTGGCCGGGCGCAGCCTGCGCACCCGGACGCGCTGGGACCTGGAACAGGAACAGGGCATCCTCTTCGCCCACGAGTCATTGCGGGAACAGGCCGAATTGGCCCTCGGCAGCGGCCTCGACGCATACCGCAAGCGGATCCACACCTGGGCCGACGGCTATCGTGAGCGCCGTTGGCCCTCCGACACCCCGGGCTACCTGCTGCACAGCTATGGTCGTCTGCTCTCGGCGGGAAACGACACGGAGCGTTATCTCCGTACCATCACCGACCGGGATCGACAGGCTCGGTTGTTCCGGGTCACCGGCAGCGACTCGGTGGCGCAGGCGGAGATTGCCACCGCGCGCAGTCGGTTCGCGGGCCGACGTCCCGCCGACTTCCGTGTTCTCGGAGAACTAGCCCTGCTCGCCGACGAATTGGTGGCCCGCAACGCGGGACTGCCTGTCGGGCTGCCGGCGGTGTGGGCGTCTCTCGGGAGAGGGGCTCAGGCGGAGGGGTTGGCTCGCACTCTCCTGGACCCGTGGGACAGGGCGCGTTCCCTGGCGCGGGTGGCGGCGGAAGTGGCGAGTTCGGATCCGCGGCGTGCTCTCCGGCTGGTGGACGAGACTGCCGCGTGGCTCTCCGAGCCACCCGCGGACAGCGAGAGCGTGGCCGCCTATCGCCACACCGAGTTGTGTACGCACCGCGCCATTGCCACTCTGCGAGCCGAAGGCGGAAGGGCAGCCCTGGCCGAAGCGTTGCGCCCGCCTGAGCCATGGGAGCAGACGCTCGTCCTGCGAGGGCTGTCGCGACAGGCACGTTCCGACGTTCAGATGGCTCACGAACTCATGGACGCGGCTGAGCACTTGGGCAAGCACACTCACCGGCAGCCTGACAAAGCGATCCTGCTTGCCTGTGCCGGCCTGTTGGCGACCCCTACCGATCCGGAGCGTGGGGCCGCTCTGCTGGAACTCGCACATCGAGTGCCACCACGCCGAGCTGTGCTCACGCTGGCGTGCCTGGGCATGCTGATCGGTGGCGACGACCCGGGTCACGCCATCCGCCTTGCGGAACGTGCCCGGATCCGGGCCGCGAGGCGGGGCCTGCTGCCCTCTATCCGCGCGGTGGGCACGCATGACCGAACCGTGGTGGCCGCACTGCGTCACACCGCGATCGTCTCCGGGGAGGAGCACGATGGTGTGTTCGCCGTCTGCGCCGCAGTTGAAGAGGGAGAGTCCGAGCCCGCGTGGCCGCAAGCCTCTGAGGAGGCCCTGTGCGTCGCCGAGCGCCTGGCCCTGTACGGCCGGGTCGGTGATCTGGGAGAGCTTGTCGGACAGATGTCCGAGAAGGACCGGGCGGAAGTCTTCGCCATGACCGCCTTGCGGACCGCGGCGCAGTCCCCGGAGGACGCGGCTCGTGCGGCCCGGCTCATCGCACGCGACTGCCGCGAGGCTGCCGACGCCAACCGCATGACCTTGCTGCCGCTGCTCGACACACTTGCCGAGGCGTTGCAGCACGCCGGGGATCCGGCGAAGGCAAAGGCAGTGACCAGGTATTTGCCCAGGTCGTCCGACTACTGGCGTCTTCCGCTCTACGCAACGGCCGATCGCGACCAAGTGGCCGGCCTGCGAAAGGCCCGAGGCCGTGTCGACGAAGAGGAGGAGCTGGAGAGGATCGCCCACAGGCCCGACGGCGTGGAGGTGCTGGCTCACATACGGGGTGTCGACTATGCCGCAAAACTGGCTTCCCAGTTGCCACCCGTGCGGGCCGCTCAGTGTTTCGCGGTCCTGGTGCGAATGCGGTCGGTCGATGACGAGCGCCGAGCGGAGTACGCAGCACACGCGCGGTCCAGCGCGCAAGCACTCCTGGACGGCTCGGGCCAGCTCACGGACGTGGAGGAGGCGTGGTGGGCAGGGCTTCTGGCGACGGTGCGCGTCGATCCTCTGGCTGCCCGTGCCTGGATTCACGGTGGAGCGAGGCGGCGGCAGAGGCGTTCGGCCTCCGGTGTCGTGGCGCGCGCAGCCGACCGCCCGGGGCTCACCACTTCATTTGCGAAGGCCTCCGCGGTACTCGCACTCTCCCGGACTCATCCGCAGGAGGCGGCTGAGTTGTGGGCCGAATGGTCGACCCGGCCCCGGCAGGGATACCGGGGGGCTCCAGTGGATCCACGTAGGTCGGTCGAATCGGCCCAGGTCTGGTGGGCATTAGTCCGCATGTTGACCGGACAGCCAATGGACGGAGTTCGACTTCCCGAGCGTGACTCCGCAAAGATCCGCGCGGCTGTCGCCGTCGCCGCACTCGACGGCTGTGACACTTGGCACCCCGTGGCGCCGGACGGAAGCTTGGAGACGGACATCCGTCGTCTACTCCTGCTCGACGGCTACGCGGGCCCTTCCCGCATCCGCAGCAGTACTGTGGCCACGGACCTGATCGTCGAATTGCTGGTCGAGCCGGAATGGTGGCGGGCTTTGCCGGCTCTGGGCCTACTGGACCCCGACGTAGTGCGGTGGGTCGGCGCCGATGTGCTCAGCCGGCTGGGCCCGGCACCGGTCACGGATGATGCCGAGCCTCATGCGGGCCGCCACTGAGGCGGCACCACCGCCAGCCGGAACCACACCGCCTTGCCGCTCTCGGTCGGGCGGTGGCCGCACGACGAGCTGAGCGCCCTGATCAGGAGCAGTCCCCGGCCGTGCTCCTGCCAGGGGTCCGGGTCCCTGGTGTCCGGCTGGGTGAGGTGACCCGGGGGCGCCGGGTCCGGGTCGTGGACCTCCACCTGGCAGCCGGTCGGCAGCAGCTCCACGACCAGCTCTATCGGGGTGTCGCCGGCCGTGTGCTCCACGGCGTTCGCCACCAGCTCGGCCGTCAGCAGCTCCGCGGTGTCGCAGTCCGCCCCGTGCTCCAGCTCGGCCAGTGCGGTGCGGACCAGAGCGCGCGCCACGGGCACGGCCGCGGCGGAATGCGGCAGCGCGATGCGCCAGGAGGCGGAGGCTGAGGGGCGATCGTGCAAGGCGGTTCCGTTCATGAGCAGGCTGTCCTGCTTTCAACCGTATGAATGGTACGGCGCCGTCGGCACAGTCGTCCGGCTGGCACCGCAGGGGACCTTCGGCCCCGTTGGCAGGCGGCTTACCCGTAGCAACGGCTTGCCTCCCACGGCTGATCCCGCCGTTGCCGGTCTGTCGACGAGCCGTGACGGATGTGACGGGGCCAGGTCACATCGGGATGCGCCGGGTCACATCCGGATGCTCCTATCGCGCACTCGTGACGACAGTCAAAGATGGGTGATAGCTTCGAAGGGCAGAGCGCACCTCGAACCTCGCCCGAGCACGAGGAGGCCGCACGGACATGAGCCCCTTCACCGGCTCCGCCGCCCGCACCCCCCACTGGCAGCACCTGCGCGTCGACCTCGCCGACGGGGTCGCCACGGTCACCCTCGCCCGCCCCGACAAACTCAACGCGCTCACCTTCGGCGCCTACGCCGACCTGCGTGACCTGCTCGCCGAGCTGTCCCGCGAGCGCTCCGTCCGGGCCCTGGTCCTGGCCGGCGAGGGCCGCGGCTTCTGCTCCGGCGGTGACGTCGACGAGATCATCGGTGCGACCCTCGCCATGGACACCGCCCAGCTCCTCGACTTCAACCGGATGACGGGCCAGGTCGTGAGGGCCGTACGGGAGTGTCCGTTCCCGGTGATCGCCGCCGTGCACGGGGTGGCGGCGGGCGCGGGCGCGGTCCTCGCCCTGGCGGCCGACTTCCGGGTGGCGGACCCCTCGGCCCGCTTCGCCTTCCTGTTCACCCGCGTCGGCCTGTCCGGCGGCGACATGGGCGCGGCCTATCTGCTGCCCCGCGTGGTCGGCCTCGGCCACGCCACCCGTCTCCTCATGCTCGGCGAACCCGTGCGCGCACCCGAGGCCGAGCGCATCGGCCTGATCAGCGAACTGACGACGGACGGCGGCGCGGACGAGGCCGCGCAGGTCCTGGCCCACCGCCTGGCCGAGGGCCCGGCACTGGCGTACGCCCAGACGAAGGCACTGCTGACGGCGGAGCTGGACATGCCGCTCGCGGCCTCGGTGGAACTGGACGCCTCGACGCAGGCCCTGCTGATGAACGGTGAGGACTACCGGGAGTTCCACGCGGCGTTCACGGAGAAGCGGCCGCCGAAATGGAAGGGGCGGTGATCATGTCCACTCCTGTCCGGCGCATCGCGATCATCGGCGGCGGCCCCGGAGGGCTGTACGCGGCAGCCCTGCTGAAGCGGCTCGATCCCGGGCGGGACATCACCGTGTGGGAACGCAACGCTCCCGACGACACCTTCGGCTTCGGCGTGGTGCTCTCCGACGAGACCCTGGGAGGCATCGAACACGCGGATCCCGAGGTCTACGAGGCCCTGTGCGAGGACTTCGTGCGCTGGGACGACATCGACATCGTGCACCGGGGCCTGCGGCACACCTCCGGAGGTCACGGCTTCGCCGCACTGGGCCGCCGGCGACTCCTCGACATCCTGCACACCCGCTGCCGCGCGCTCGGCGTCGACCTCCGCTTCCGCACCGAGGCCCCGCCCGACCTGGCCCGGAGCCACGACCTGGTCATCGCGGCCGACGGAGTCAACAGCACCACCCGTCAACGCCTCGGCCATGTGTTCCGCCCCCATGTGACCCCGCACCACTGCCGTTACATCTGGCTCGCCGCCGACTTCCCCTTCGACGCCTTCCGCTTCGAGATCGCCGAGACCGAGCACGGCGTGATGCAACTCCACGGCTACCCCTACGCCCCCGACGCCTCCACCGTGATCATCGAGATGCGCGAGGAGGTCTGGAGGGCGGCCGGCTTCGACGAGGTCACCCCGCAGGAGTCGACGGAGAGCTGCGCCAAGATCTTCGCCGACGCCCTCCGCGGACGCCCGCTGAGCTCCAACAACTCCACGTGGACCACTTTCCGCACGGTGGTCAACGACCACTGGTCGCACGGCAACACCGTGTTGCTCGGCGACGCGGCCCACACCGCCCACTTCTCCATCGGCTCCGGCACCAAGCTCGCCGTGGAGGACGCCCTCGCCCTGACCGCCTGCCTCGAAGAACAGCCTTCGCTGGAACGAGCGTTGGCGGCCTACGAGGCGGAGCGCAAACCCGTCGTCGCCTCCACGCAACGCGCCGCCCGCGCCAGCCTGGAGTGGTTCGAGAACCTCCGCCTGTACCTCGACCAGCCGCCCCGCCAGTTCGCCTTCAACCTGCTCACCCGCAGCCGCCGCGTCACCCACGACAACCTGCGTCTGCGCGACCCGCGTTTCACCGGCGCCGTGGAGCGCGAGTTCGGCTGCCCGCCCGGCACGCCCCCCATGTTCACCCCGTTCCGGCTGCGCGGTCTGACCCTGCGCAACCGGGTCGTGGTCTCGCCGATGGACATGTACTCCGCCACCGACGGCGTCCCCGGCGACTTCCACCTGGTCCACCTGGGCGCCCGGGCCCTCGGCGGCGCCGGGCTGGTGATGACCGAGATGGTGTGCGTCTCGCCCGAGGGGCGCATCACCCCCGGCTGCACCGGCCTCTACAGCGGCAGACAGGCCGAGGCCTGGAAGCGGATCACGAACTTCGTGCACGCGCGGTCACCGGGTACCGCGATCGGTCTGCAGCTCGGGCACAGCGGCCGCAAGGGCTCGACCAGGCTGATGTGGGAGGGCATCGACGAGCCCCTGCCGGAGGGCAACTGGCCGGTCGTGGCGCCGTCCCCGGTCCCCTACAAGCCCTCCAACCAGACCCCGCGCGAGCTCGGCCGTGCCCAACTGACCGATATCCGCGAGCAGTTCACGGCCGCCGCCTGGCGTGCCGCGCGAGCCGGCTTCGACCTTCTCGAACTGCACTGCGCCCACGGCTATCTGCTCTCCGGCTTCCTCTCCCCGCTGACCAACCGGCGCACCGACGCCTACGGCGGCTCGCTCGCCAAGCGCCTGCGCTTCCCGCTCGAAGTCTTCGACGCGGTCAGGGAAGTGTGGCCGCAGGAGCGACCCATGACCGTCCGTATCTCCGCCACGGACTGGGCCGAGGGCGGCACCACGGCCGAGGACGCCGTCGAGATCGCCCGCGCCTTCGCCGCGCACGGCGCCGACGCCATCGACGTGTCGACCGGGCAGGTCGTGGCCGAGGAACACCCGGAGTACGGGCGCTCGTACCAGACACCGTACGCCGACCGGATCCGCCACGAGACCGGCCTCCCGGTGATCGCGGTCGGCGCCATCTCCTCCTGGGACGACGTCAACTCACTGATCCTGGCCGGGCGTACGGATCTGTGCGCGCTGGCCCGCCCCCACCTCTACGACCCGCACTGGACCCTGCACGCGGCCGCCGAGCAGGGGTACGAGGGTCCCGGCGTCGTCTGGCCCGACCCGTACCGCGCGGGCAGCCGGCGACCGCAGACCGGACGCACGGACGCCCCCAAGCCCCGCCTCACGCTGGGGACTTGAAGGCCCCGTCCGTCGGACGGGGCCTTGGGCCGTGCCAGGCCCGGGATCACAAGCCGGCGAACGTGGCCCCCGCGTCCCGCAGCCGCTCGTGCAGGCCTCGGAACACCGCCGCCGCCCGCTCACCGGGCCAGTCCTCCGGGAGCAGCGGGGCGGGCAGGCCGGGGTCGGCGTAGGGGAGGTGGCGCCAGGAGTCGAGGGCGAGGAGGTAGTCGCGGTAGGCCTCCTCCGGTGGGGTGTCGGCCCGGTCCTCCCAGTCGCCCAGCACACGCGCGTGGCGGTCGAGGAACGCCTCGTGCTCCTTGGCGATCGCGGCCAGGTCCCACCAGCGGGCGACCGCCTCGACGGTGGCCGCGAAACCGAGATGCTCGCCGCGGAAGAGGTCCACGTACGGGTCGAGCCGCAGCCGCTGGAGGGTGTGCCGGGCCTCCTCGTACAGCCGCGCGGGCGCGATCCACACCCCGGGGGCCGCCGTGCCGAAGCCGAGTCCGGCCAGCCGTGAGCGCAGCACGTGCCGCTTCTGCCGCTCCGACTCGGGCACCGAGAACACGGCGAGCACCCAGCCCTCGTCCTCGGGCGGCGTCACCGCGTAGATGCGCCGGTCGCCGTCGTCCAGCAACTGGCGGGCGTCCGGCGACAGTTCGTACCCTGCGGCGCCCCGGTCAGTGCGGGCCGGCAGCAGCAGGCCGCGCCGCTTGAGGCGGGACACCGACGACCGTACGGAGGGGGCGTCCACGCCGACCGCGGCCAGCAGCCGGATCAGCTCGGCGACGGGCACGGGGCCCGGCATGAAGCGGCCGTAGGCTCCGTAGAGCGTGACGATGAGAGACCGTGGTGCATGCTGGTCGGACACGTTGATCATCTTAGGTCGTGTGGATCACTGCTGGTCACCACCGGTGCGCAACCGGAACCGCTGGAGTTTGCCGGTCGCCGTGCGCGGCAGCGCGTCCAGGAAGACGATCTCGCGCGGGCATTTGTAGGGCGCCAGTTCGGCCTTGACGAAGGCGCGCAGCGCCTCCGCGTCGCGCTCGGCGCCCTCCTTGAGGACGGCGAAGGCCACGACGACCTGACCGCGCGCCTCGTCGGCCCGTCCCACGACCGCCGCCTCGACCACGTCCGGGTGTCGCAGCAGGGCGTCCTCGACCTCCGGTCCGGCGATGTTGTACCCGGCGGAGATGATCATGTCGTCGGCGCGGGCCACATAGCGGAAGTACCCGTCGTTCTCGCGGATGTATGTGTCGCCCGTGATGTTCCAGCCGTCCCGCACATAGTCGCGCTGGCGGGGATCGGCGAGATAGCGGCAGCCCACGGGGCCGCGCACGGCGAGCAGACCGGGCTCGCCGTCGGGCTTCTCGCGACCCGTCTCGTCGACCACGCGCGCGTGCCATCCGGGTACCGGCACCCCGGTCGTCCCGGGCCGGATGCGCTCATCGGCCGCGGAGATGAAGATGTGCAGCAGCTCGGTGGCGCCGATGCCGTTGACGATCCGCAGCCCGGTGCGCTCCCGCCAGGCCCGCCAGGTGGCCGCCGGCAGGTTCTCCCCGGCGGAGACACAGCGGCGCAGGGACGAGACGTCGTACGCGTCGAGCTCGTCGAGCATCGCGCGGTAGGCGGTGGGCGCGGTGAAGAGAACGGAGACCCGGTGCCGGGCGACGGCCGGCAGCAACTGGCGGGGTCCGGCCTGTTCGAGGAGGAGGGAGCTGGCGCCCGCGCGCATCGGGAAGATCACCAGGCCACCGAGCCCGAAGGTGAATCCGAGTGGGGGGCTGCCGGCGAAGACATCGTCTCCATGTGGTTTGAGCACATGCTTGGAGAAGGTGTCGGCTATCGCGAGCACGTCCCGGTGGAAGTGCATACAGCCCTTGGGGCGCCCGGTGGTCCCGGAGGTGAAGGCGATCAGCGCCACGTCGTCGGCCGCGGTCCGCACCGCGGGGTACGGCGTCCCGGGCGCCTCGCGGTTCAGGAGGTCGTCGGGGGCGTCGCCACCGTACGTCGTGATCCTCAGGCCCGGTATCTCGGCCTTGGTGAGGTCGTCCACGGCGCGTATGTCGCACAGGGCGTGTTCGACGCGCGCGATCTCGCACATCGTGGCCAGCTCGTGCGGGCGCTGCTGGGCCAGTACCGTCACCGCGACCGCGCCCGCCTTCAGCACCGCCAGCCAGCAGGCCGCGAGCCAGGGCGTGGTCGGGCCGCGCAGCAGGACGCGGTTGCCGGGGACGACCCCGAGGTCGCCGGTGAGGAGATGCGCGAGCCGGTCGACCCGGGCGCGGAGTGTGCCGTACGTCCATGTGGCCCCGGTCGGGGTGTGGAAGACCGGGCGCTCGTCGGGCGGGCCCGTCAGCAGCTCGGCGGCACAGTTCAGCCGATCGGGGTACCTCAGCTCCGGCAGGTCGAAGCGGAGCTCCGGCCACTGGTCGGGGGGCGGGAGGTGGTCGCGCGCGAAGGTGTCGACGTGGGCCGAGACGTTCATGGCGGGTCGCCCCCTTGCCTTGTGGACCGCGTGGCCGCATGGCCGCGTGGGCCGCCTTGTGGGCGTCGATGGTGGGCTCGTACGAGGAGCGTATCGTGTTGGTGACGACAGTCAACGGCGCGCGATACTGTCGAGGGGTCCTGTCGACGAGAGGGGACCGGCAATGCCCGCATTCTCGCTCGAACCGTCACATACCGCCCGGTGTGCGGAGCTGCGTGCCCTGGCCGAGGAACGGCTGCGCCCGCTCGCGGAGAAGGGCGAGCCGGGGCAGGTGAACCGTCCGCTGGTCGCCGAGCTCGGCCGACTGGGGCTGCTGGAGCGGCTGTTCACCGCCGGCGCCCTCGATCTCTGCCTGATGCGGGAGTCCCTCGCCTACGCCTGCACGGAGGCGGAGACGGCCCTCGCCCTCCAGGGCCTCGGCGCCCACCCCGTCCACGCCCACGGCACCCCGGCCCAGCGGGAACGCTGGCTGCCGGCGGTCGGCGAGGGCACGGCGGTGGCCGCGTTCGCGCTGAGCGAGCCCGGGGCGGGGTCGGACGCGGCGGCCCTGTCCCTGTCCGCCCGGCCCGACGGCCCCTCCCGCTGGCGGCTCACCGGGGAGAAGTGCTGGATCTCCAACGCTCCCGAGGCCGACTTCTGCACCGTCTTCGCCCGCACCACCCCCGGCGCGGGAGCCCGCGGGGTCACGGCGTTCCTCGTGCCCGCCGACCGGCCCGGGCTCACCGGCACCGCCCTCGACATGCTCTCCCCGCACCCCATCGGCGCCCTCGCCTTCGACGCCGTACCGGTGAGCGCCGACGACGTCCTCGGTGAGGTCGACCGGGGCTTCCGGGTCGCCATGGGCACCCTCAACCTCTTCCGGCCCAGCGTCGGCGCCTTCGCGCTGGGCATGGCACAGGCGGCACTGGACGCGACCCTCGCGCACACCTCCCGACGGGACGCCTTCGGCGGCAAGTTGAGAGACCTCCAGAGCGTCGCCCACACGGTCGCCGAGATGGCCCTGCGCACGGACGCGGCCCGCCTCATGGTGTACGCGGCGGCGACGGCGTACGACGAAGGCGCCCCGGACGTGCCCAAGCGCGCCGCGATGGCGAAACTGCTCGCCACCGAGACCGCGCAGTACGTCGTCGACACCGCGGTCCAACTCCACGGCGCCCGTGCCCTGCAGCGCGGTCATCTGCTGGAGCACCTGTACCGGGAGGTGCGCGCCCCGCGCATCTACGAAGGGGCCAGCGAGGTCCAACGGGGCATCATCGCCAAGGAGTTGTACGCCCACCTGGAGGTGCCGTGAGCGCCGAGCGCATCAACCCGCCCGAACTGTCCCCGCCCACCGGCTTCTCCCACGCGGTCGTCGCCACCGGGTCCCGGGTGGTCTTCCTCGCGGGGCAGACCGCGCTCGACGCCGACGGCAAGGTGGTGGGGGAGACTCTCCCCGAGCAGTTCGAGCGGGCGCTCACGAACCTGCTGACGGCCCTGCGAGCGGCCGGCGGCACGCCCGCCGACCTCGCCCGGGTCACCGTCTACGCCACCGACATCGCCGCCTACCGCGCCCATGCCCATGAACTCGGCCGTATCTGGCGGGAGTTGGCGGGCCGCGACTATCCCGCGATGGCGGTCGTGGAGGTCGTACGGCTGTGGGACGACCAGGCGGCGGTGGAGCTGGACGGTTTCGCTGTGCTGCCGTAGCTCCGGCGAGTCGCCCGCGACCTCGTGCAGAGGCGGTGCCGTTCTGCCGGGTGGCGCCCCGAGGCGGAAGTGGTCAGGCGGCGACGGCCAGCTCTCCGGTCGGCACTCGGTGCGGGGCGACGACGCTGCCGTCGGGCAGCAGCTCGCCGGTGTCGTCGAAGACGATCGCGCCGTTGCACAGGAGGTTCCAGCCCTGCTCGGGGTGGGCGGCGACGATGTGCGGGGTGATGTCGTCGGACGAAGCGCTCGAAGACCGGTGAGAACACATGGCGCACCTCCACATTCGGCGGACCGTCCCTATGGGGTCCGTATCCGTATGGGTAGACCATGCTCCCGTCGCGAACTCATCGGAACAGCCGGACATGAAGCGTGACAACACGCGGACAACTCTCGGACGGTTCCACGACGCTCGGTGCGGACTCGCCACCGAATGAGTGACGGTCACGGCTGTCCGGGCGGGTTCCCGGTAGCAGTGGAGGCCCCCATTCCACTCATCCGGGAGGTACCCCCGTGTCCGTTCGCCCCGCTCTCGCCGCCGCTGCCGGTGCCGCGCTGTTCCTGCTGGCCGCCCCCGCGCTGCCGGCGAGCGCCGTCCCGTACGAGACCGTCACCGTCGACCCCGTCGGCCGTATCGCCCAGGACGGCACCGTGACCCTGTCCGGCACCTACCGCTGCACCGACGGTTCGGGCCCCGTGTTCGTCAGCTCCTCCGTGGGCGAGCGCTCCTCGTCGAGCCGGTACGGCGTCGGCGGGACCCGCGCGGTGTGCGACGGCGTGGAGCACAGCTGGCAGAACACGGGCAAGCCCACCCCGGGCGCCCTCGCACCGGGTGCGGCTCATGTCGAGGCCACCCTCATGGAACTCACCCTCCAGGGCGGTCTGCCGCTGCCCCGCTTCCACGCGGCCGAGCAGCGCGACATCACCCTGACGCAGGGCTGAGCGCGGCCCACGTGCGTCCCGGTGGCCTCGCCCACCACCGGGCGCGCGGGCGGTCAGCGCACGAGTGCGATCTCCGGAGGCCATAGCACTCCGTCGGCCAACAGCAGGGCGGGGCCCAGGTGCTGAGGGCACACGACCAGGGGTGGCCGGGCGTGGCAGGCGATCTCGAAGCGGGCGCGGGCTCCGCACTCCTCCCCGTCCCGCGGTCCGGAGTGCCGACTCGCGCACCGTCGTGCGGGCGGGTCCTCCGCGGCCGTCACCGGACCCCTGCCTTCGTATCGGGTGTTCGTTCGAGGGTGGCCAGGATCACGGTCTCCTCCTCCTGCGGCCCTGCGGCCCTGCGGCCCTGCGGCCCTGCGGTCTGCGAGGGGCCGGGCAGACGTACCCGCATGCGTTCACGCTAGGAACGGGCGGGTCGGGCAGCCTGTCCTGGCGGCCGTTCGGGTGAGGCCGGGAGGGACGGGCGCCAGGCGGTGGCAGTGCGTGATCACCCGTGAGTCGTCGACCCGGTCCCCGCAGGACCTCCCTCCGGCCCCGGACGTCAGACGGGATACGCGTGCGTCTGCGTCGCCTTGACCGCGGCCCAGACCTCCGCGCCCGGATGCAGGTCCAGTTCGGCCGCGGCCACCGTCGTGAGGTCCGCCGCCAGGGGGAGCTCGCCGGTGAGGTCGGCGCGGATCTGGTCGCCGTGGGTCTCCAGGCCGGCCACCTCGCAGCGCCAGTGGTTGCGGGCGCTGGAGCCGGCGGGGGGTTCGCGGTAGAGGGTCACGGCACTCGGCGGGAACGCCACGAAAACGGGCCCCGTGAGCTCTTCCGTGGTCGTGAGCGCGGGCCCGGCGTCGAGGCGGACCGTGTGGCCGTCGGCCTCGCCCCGGTAGAGGTTCAGGCCGACCAGCTGGGCGATGTAGTCGGTGCGCGGATGGCGGGCGATGTGGGAGGGGACGCCCTCCTGGACGACCTCGCCGTGTTCGACGACCACGAGGCGGTCGGCGAGGACCATGGCGTCCAGCGGGTCGTGCGTGACCAGTACGGCGACGGCCTCGAACTCGGCCAGATGGCGCCGGAGTTGGGCTCGGACCTCCAGACGGGTGCGGGCGTCGAGGGCGGCCAGGGGCTCGTCGAGGAGCAGCAGCCGGGGGCGGGTGGCCAAGGCGCGGGCCAGGGCGACGCGTTGGGCCTGACCACCGGACAACTCGCGGGGCTTGACGCCCGCGTGGGCCGCGAGACCCATGCGGTCGAGCCACTCGGCGGCCCGTGCCCGTGCCTGCGCCTTGCTCGCGCCCTGGCAGCGCGGGCCGAAGGCGACGTTGTCGAGGGCGGTGAGGTGCGGGAAGAGCAGATAGTCCTGGAAGACGACGCCGACCGGGCGGGACTCGGGAGGCGTGCGCTCCAACGCGGCGCCGTCCAGCCGTAGATGGCCGTCGGTGAGCGGGGCGAGCCCGGCGAGGGCGCGCAGGGCGGTGGTCTTGCCGGCGCCGTTCGGGCCCAGCAGGGCGACGACCTCGCCCGGGGCGACGGCGAGGGACACGTCGAGGCGGAAGGTACCGCGGTCCACGACCAGTCGGGCATCGAGGCCGGCCGGGGTGGCGTCGGGGACGGCGGCTCGGGTTCTGCCGGTCATGGGGTGGTCACTGGTCCCGTCCGTATCGTTGCCACCGAGCCCGTCCGTATCGTCGCCACCGGTCTGAGCCGTCCGCCCGTCACCGGCCTGTGCCGCACGCCCGTCACCGGCCTGTGCCGTCCGCCCGTCACCGGTGCCGACCGTGAGATTGCCTCCGGTGCGGCTCGCGGGGCCGACGCCGGTCGCGGCGGCTGGACGGGTGCCGGTCTGCGTGGTCCGGTGCTCAGCGGTCTGGGCGGTCTGGGCGGTCCGGGCGGCCTCGGTGTCACTGGGGTCGTGCGTCGCGTGGTCGGCATCGATGCCGGTCGCGGCGGCCGGACCGGCTCCGGTCTGCGCGGTCCCCTGCTCGGCCGGCCGGGCGGCCCCGGGGATCGCGGCGTCACCGGGGTCATGCCACGCATGGTCGCCGCCCCCCGCCCTCCCGCCGCCGGTCTCGTTCATCCCGCCGCCATCCAACGGTCGCGGAGCCCAGCCAGTACCGCCACCGACACGGCCAGCAGCACCAGGCTGAGGGCGATGGCCGCCTCCGGGTCGCTCTGGAGGGCGAGGTAGACGGCCAGCGGCATGGTCTGGGTACGGCCGGGGAAGTTGCCGGCGAAAGTGATCGTCGCGCCGAACTCGCCCAGCGCCCGCGCCCAGGCCAGTACGGCGCCCGCCGCCACACCCGGCGCGATCAGCGGCAGCGTGACCCGCCGGAACGCGGTGAAGCGGGAGGCGCCCAGGGTCGTCGCCGCCTCCTCGTAGCGCGGGTCGGCGGCCCGCAGTGTGCCCTCCACGCTGATGACGAGGAAGGGCATCGCGACGAAAGCCTCGGCGACCACGACCCCGGCGGTGGTGAAGGGCAGCGTGATCCCGAACCACGCGTCCAGCCACTTCCCGACCACCCCGTTGCGCCCCAGTGCCATGAGCAGCGCGACACCGCCGACGACCGGCGGGAGGACCAGCGGCAGGGTGACCAGGGCACGGACCAGGCCTCGGCCGGGGAACTCGACACGGGCGAGCAGCCAGGCCAGCGGGACCCCGATCACCAGGCTCACCGCGGTCGCGGCCGTGGCACAGACCAGGGACAGCTGGAGCGCCTGCCACACGGCGGCGCCGGTCAGCTGTTCGGGCATGCCGCGCCAGGGGGCCCGTACGAGCAGGGCGACCAGCGGCACGGTCAGGAACGCCACGCCGATCAACGCGGGCACGAGCAGCGGCAAGGGCACACCGCGGCCACCGCCGGGAGCCCGGACACGGCGGCGCCGCGGCCCGCCCCGGAGGGTCTCGGACGCGGCGGCGGCCTTGTCGGTCGGGCTCACGGCTTCAGGAACCCGGCCCCGGTCAGGACCGTTTGGCCCTCGGCGGACCGCACGAGCGCGATGAACGCCTTCGCGGTCTCCGTGTTCTGGGTGCCCTTGAGCAGGGTGATCGGATACTCGTTGACGGCGTCGGCGGACTCGGGGAACTCCACGCCCTCCACCTTGTCACCCGCCGCGTGCACATCGGTCTTGTAGACGACGGCCGCGTCGGCCTCCTTCAGTTCGACCTTGGTCAGCGCGGCCTTGACGTCCTGCTCGTAGGAGACCGGAGTGAGTTTCAGCTTGCTCGCCGCGAGGGCCTTCTGCGCGGCGGCGCCGCAGGGCACCTCCTGGGCGCACAGCACGACCTTCAGGTCCTTGTCCGTGAGGTCCTTCAGCGATCCGACCCGGTGCGGGTTGCCGGGCAGGGTGGCGATCTCCAGCTGGTTGCGCGCGAAGGTGACGGGCGTGCCGGAGGCGTCCCCCGCGTCCGTGACGATCTTCATCGTCTTGGGGCTGGCCGAGGCGAACACGTCCGCCGGGGCGCCGCCGGTGATGCTCGCGGCCAGCGAGTCGCTGCCGCCGAAGCTGAAGGTGACCATGGTGCCCGGGTGGGCCTTCTCGAACTGCTTGCCCAGTGCCGTGAAGCTCTCCTGAAGGGATGCGGCGGCGAACACGGTCACCGTGCCGGAGAGCCGGCCCGAGGCGGAGGAGTCCGGCTTCGTGGACGAGGAGTGCGAGCCGGACGACGAACAGGCGCTCAGGGCCAGCAGCGCGGCGGCACCGGCGCCGGCCGTCCGCACGGCCCGGTGGTTCCGGCGCGGGGTAGGGGTCATCACGGGTCCACTCCCTCTGGTCCTCACGGACACGATCACCTGCGTCCCGGCGGTCCCGCTCGTCGGCGATCCGCGTGTACGTCGATCATACTGGCGCAGATGCCAGGTGAAAGTCTCCTGTCACATCGCATGAGCGGTAGATCTCATCCATCAGGTTGGCATGTGCGTCCCTACGGACTGCCGTCGTGGCTGTGGAGCGGCCGGGGCGGCGCGAAGGAATTCCGTTGCCGGCCACGAACCGAGGTGCATACGTTCGGGCCCATGGCGGACGACGAACCCACACGCGCGGCAAAGCTGCTGGTCGCCCAGGCGAAGGCCGCCCGGCTCTTCGCGGAGATCGAGGCGCGCGGACTGGTCGCGCCGGGCCAGGGGGAGCGGGCGGTCAGCGACCGGATCCGGGACCTGGCGAACGAACTGTTCGGAACCACCCGGCACTGGCACAAGCGGATCGTGCGCTCCGGACCGCACACGCTCCAGCCGTACCGGGAGAACCCGCCGGACCGCGTGATCGGCGCGGACGACATCGTCTTCGCCGACTTCGGCCCGATCTTCGAGGAGTACGAGGCCGACTTCGGGCGGACCTTCGTCCTCGGCGACGACCCGGTCAAGCACCGCCTCCGCGACGACCTGCCGAAGATCTTCGCGGCGGGCCGGAGCGCCTTCGAGTCCGCCCCGGACATCACCGGCGCGCGGCTGTACGCCGAGGTCGAACGGCTCGCCGCCAAGTCCGGCTGGGCACTGGGCGGTTGGCACGCCGGACACCTCGTCGGCGAGTTTCCGCACGAGTGGATCGACGGCGCCGACGTGGAGTCGTACATCACCCCCGCCAACGACACCCCACTGCGCCGCACCGACAAGGCGGGACGTCGCTGCCACTGGATCCTGGAGATCCATCTCGTCGACGCCGAGCGGGAGTTCGGCGGTTTCCACGAGGAACTGCTCACCCTCTGACCCGGGCGACGGCCCCGCTCAGGTGCGGTCGATGTGCACGTTCGTCGACTTCACCCGGGCGGTGGCCTCCACCCCGACCTCCAGGCCGAGTTCCTCCACGGCCTCCCGTGTCAGCAGCGACACCAGCCGGTGCGGGCCCGCCTGGATCTCCACCTGGGCCGCGACATCGCCGAGCTTCACGGCGGTGACGATGCCGGAGAAGGCGTTGCGGACGGACGTGTGGGACACGCCCTCCTCACCGCCCTCCCCCTTCGCCAGTTCCACGGAGAAAGCGGCCAGATCCCTGCCGTCGACGAGGCGCCGCCCGCCCTCGTCCCGGTGCGTGGGCACCCGCCCGGCGTCCGCCCACCGCCGCGCGGTGTCGGGGCTCACGCCGAGCAGCCGTGCGGCCTGGCCGATCGTGTAGGACTGCATACGCGCCAAGATAGGCGATCAGGGCACTCCGAGCGGTCCCGCACTCGTCCGTCAGATGTCCCGGAAGATCTCGATCTGCGCGCCCACCGAGTTGAGCCGCTCGGCCAGGTCCTCGTAACCGCGGTTGATGACGTAGACGTTGCGCAGCACCGACGTGCCGTCGGCCGCCATCATCGCCAGCAGGACGACCACGGCGGGGCGCAGGGCCGGCGGGCACATCATCTCGGCGGCGCGCCAGCGGGTCGGGCCCTCCACCAGTACCCGGTGCGGGTCGAGGAGTTGGAGCCGTCCGCCCAGCCGGTTGAGATCCGTCAGGTAGATCGCGCGGTTGTCGTAGACCCAGTCGTGGATGAGGGTCTGGCCCTGGGCGACCGCCGCGATGGCCGCGAAGAACGGGACGTTGTCGATGTTCAGGCCGGGGAACGGCATCGGGTGGATCTTGTCGATCGGCGCCTCCAGCTTGGAGGGGCGGACCGTGAGGTCGACCAGCCGGGTGCGGCCGTTGTCGGCGAAGTACTCCGGCGTGCGGTCGTGGTCGAGCCCCATCTCCTCCAGGACCGCGAGCTCGATCTCCAGGAACTCGATCGGCACCCGGCGCACCGTCAGCTCCGACTCCGTCACCACGGCCGCGGCCAGCAGGCTCATCGCCTCGACCGGGTCCTCGGAGGGGGAGTAGTCGACGTCCACGTCGATCTGCGGCACGCCGTGCACGGTGAGGGTGGTGGTGCCGATGCCCTCGACCCTGACCCCGAGGGCCTCCAGGAAGAAGCACAGGTCCTGGACCATGTAGTTGGAGGAGGCGTTGCGGATGACGGTGACGCCGTCGTGGCGGGCGGCCGCGAGCAGCGCGTTCTCCGTCACGGTGTCGCCGCGCTCGGTCAGCACGATCGGACGGCCGGGGCGGACCTGCCGGTCGACCCGGGCGTGGTACTGGCCCTCGGTGGCCGCGACGTCCAGACCGAACCGGCGCAGCGCGATCATGTGCGGCTCGATGGTCCGGGTGCCCAGGTCGCAGCCGCCGGCGTACGGCAGCCTGAAGCTGTCCATGCGGTGCAGCAGCGGGCCGAGGAACATGATGATCGAGCGCGTGCGGACGGCGGCCTCGGCGTCGATGGCGGCCATGTCCAGCTCGGCCGGCGGCACGAGTTCGAGGTCGACGCCGCCGTTGATCCACCGGGTGCGCACCCCGATGGAGCTCAGCACCTCCAGAAGGCGGTAGACCTCCTCGATGCGGGCGACCCTGCGCAGCACCGTGCGCCCCTTGTTGAGGAGCGAGGCGCAGAGCAGGGCCACACACGCGTTCTTGCTCGTCTTGACGTCGATCGACCCGGACAGCCGACGACCGCCGACCACACGCAGATGCATCGGGCCCGCGTAGCCCAGAGAGACGATTTCGCTGTCGAGCGCTTCACCAATACGGGCGATCATCTCAAGGCTGATGTTTTGGTTGCCTCGCTCGATGCGATTGACGGCGCTCTGACTGGTGCCGAGCGCCTCGGCGAGCTGCGACTGTGTCCAGCCCCGGTGCTGTCGGGCGTCACGGATGAGCCTGCCGATACGTACGAGGTAGTCGTCTGCCATGGCGTCGAGGCTATCTCAGATATGAGATGACGCATTTCGGGGGGTCTGTTCGGGGGAAGGGCCCGGACGGACCTGAGGGAACGTCAGTGACGCTTGGTGGTACGGGTCCGCCGCCACCCGAAAGGTCCGGGCAGATCCACCGATGTCGTTCGACGTCCGGTGCTGCTGTGCGTGTGCTTCGGTCCGTGACTTCCGCCACCGGTCGTGATGGACCAGGAGTGCCGGTTGATGTTCAGCCGCACCCCGGGAAGAATCCGGAAACTCTTGCGGAACGTGAGCGGCATGGGGGCCTCCCCTTGAAGGTCGGTCGCGTGCTTTCGACTCCGTCCGCCTACCCCGGCTCGGTGAAGTGATGGGTACCGGGTTTCGTACCGCCCTTTCGGCGTGGGCGAGTTGGGGCTGCTGGGTGTCGGGCGCCGGGTGGGTGAGGGTGCGAAGGTGCCGAGTCGGTCAGGGGGGCGTCCCGGTGAAGGGTCGCGCAGCTGCGGGCGGCACGCGGCACGCGGGCCCTGACCTGGAACTGGATCTGGAGTCGATATGGGAAAGCCGGCCCCGGCCGGCATCGGCACCGATGAGCTACCGGCCGATGAGCCCGTCCATCCGGGTCGTCGACACGCGCCGGCGTGACACCGAAGGCGCGCGCCCCGAGGCCCGCTCACGTCGCCCACTCGTCCCCGGCCGAGCCACCCCTCACCGCTCGCGGGGAATCGCGGGGCGGCGCACATCACTGCCAGGCCGGGCATGACCATCCCGGCCTCATGTACTAGAGTTATCTCGACATCGAGATATCTGCCGAGGCGTACCGCAGTCGCACGCTTCCGCCGAGCCTGGCAGTAAGGCATGCCTAACTTAGCCTTACCTTAGCGGATCGGCCAAGCGGAGTGGCGGCAGGATGCGGTGGTAAGCGCACAAAAATGAAGGAGACTGTCGTGTCGGCGAACAGCTTCGACGCCCGCGCCACGCTGAGCGTGGGCGACGAGTCGTACGAGATCTTCCGGCTGGACAAGGTGGAGGGCTCGGCCCGCCTGCCGTACAGCCTCAAGGTTCTGCTGGAGAACCTGCTCCGTACCGAGGACGGCGCGAACATCACCGCCGACCACATCCGCGCCCTCGGCAGCTGGGACTCGCAGGCCCAGCCGTCGCAGGAGATCCAGTTCACGCCGGCCCGCGTGATCATGCAGGACTTCACCGGTGTGCCCTGTGTCGTCGACCTCGCCACCATGCGTGAGGCCGTGAAGGAGCTCGGCGGCGACCCCGCGAAGGTCAACCCGCTCTCCCCGGCCGAGCTGGTCATCGACCACTCCGTCATCGCGGACAAGTTCGGCACCCACGACGCGTTCGCGCAGAACGTCGAGCTGGAGTACGGCCGCAACCGCGAGCGCTACCAGTTCCTGCGCTGGGGCCAGACCGCCTTCGATGACTTCAAGGTCGTCCCGCCGGGCACCGGCATCGTCCACCAGGTGAACATCGAGCACCTGGCCCGCACGGTCATGGTCCGCAACGGCCAGGCGTACCCCGACACCCTGGTCGGCACCGACTCGCACACCACCATGGTCAACGGCCTCGGTGTGCTGGGCTGGGGCGTCGGCGGCATCGAGGCCGAGGCCGCGATGCTCGGCCAGCCGGTCTCCATGCTCATCCCGCGTGTCGTCGGCTTCAAGCTGACCGGTGAGCTCAAGCCCGGCACCACCGCCACCGACCTCGTGCTGACCATCACCGAGATGCTCCGCAAGCACGGAGTGGTCGGCAAGTTCGTCGAGTTCTACGGCGAGGGCGTCGCCGCCACCTCGCTCGCGAACCGCGCCACCATCGGCAACATGTCGCCGGAGTTCGGCTCCACCGCCGCGATCTTCCCGATCGACGACGAGACCATCAAGTACCTCAAGCTCACCGGCCGCTCCGAGCAGCAGCTCGCGCTCGTCGAGGCGTACGCCAAGGAGCAGGGCCTCTGGCTGGACCCGAAGGCCGAGCCGGACTTCTCCGAGAAGCTGGAGCTCGACCTCTCCACGGTCGTCCCCTCCATCGCAGGACCGAAGCGCCCGCAGGACCGCATCGTCCTCGCGAACGCGGCCGAGCAGTTCAAGACGGACGTGCGCAACTACGTCGACGACGTCGACGAGGCCGGCAAGGAGTCCTTCCCGGCCTCCGACGCCCCGGCCGTGGCCCCGAACGGCGCCCCGTCGAACCCGGTCACCGTGACCGCCCCCGACGGTTCGACGTACGAGATCGACCACGGCGCGGTGACGGTCGCGGCCATCACCTCCTGCACCAACACCTCCAACCCGTACGTCATGGTCGCCGCCGCGCTGGTCGCGAAGAAGGCCGTGGAGAAGGGCCTGACCCGCAAGCCGTGGGTCAAGACCACCCTCGCCCCGGGTTCGAAGGTCGTCACCGACTACTTCGACAAGGCGGGCCTGACCCCGTACCTCGACAAGGTCGGCTTCAACCTCGTCGGCTACGGCTGCACCACCTGCATCGGCAACTCCGGCCCGCTGCCGGAGGAAGTCTCCAAGGCCGTCAACGACCACGACCTCGCGGTGACCTCGGTCCTCTCCGGCAACCGGAACTTCGAGGGCCGTATCAACCCCGACGTCAAGATGAACTACCTGGCCTCCCCGCCGCTGGTCGTCGCGTACGCCCTCGCCGGCTCCATGAAGGTGGACATCACCAAGGACGCGCTCGGTGTCGACCAGGACGGCAACCCGGTCTTCCTCAAGGACATCTGGCCCTCCGAGGCCGAGGTCAACGACGTCGTGGCGAACGCCATCGGCGAGGACATGTTCAACAAGTCCTACCAGGACGTCTTCGCGGGCGACGCCCAGTGGCAGGCGCTGCCGATCCCGACCGGCAACACCTTCGAGTGGGACGCCGAGTCGACGTACGTCCGCAAGCCTCCGTACTTCGAGGGCATGACGATGGAGACCACCCCGGTCTCCGACATCACCGGCGCCCGCGTGCTCGCCAAGCTGGGCGACTCGGTCACCACCGACCACATCTCGCCCGCCGGTGCCATCAAGGCCGACACCCCGGCCGGCAAGTACCTCACCGAGCACGGTGTCGAGCGTCGTGACTTCAACTCCTACGGCTCTCGCCGAGGCAACCACGAGGTCATGATCCGCGGTACGTTCGCCAACATCCGCCTGCGCAACCAGATCGCGCCGGGCACCGAGGGCGGCTACACCCGCGACTTCACGCAGGACGGCGGTCCGGTGTCGTTCATCTACGACGCCTCCCGCAACTACATCGAGCAGGGCATCCCGCTGGCCATCCTGGCCGGCAAGGAGTACGGCTCCGGCTCGTCCCGCGACTGGGCCGCCAAGGGCACCGCCCTCCTCGGCGTCAAGGCCGTCATCGCCGAGTCGTACGAGCGCATCCACCGCTCGAACCTCATCGGCATGGGCGTCCTGCCGCTCCAGTTCCCCGAGGGCCAGTCCGCCGCGACCCTCGGTCTGACCGGCGAGGAGACCTTCTCCTTCACCGGTGTCGAGGAGCTGAACAACGGCACCACGCCGCGCACGGTCAAGGTCACCACCGACACGGGCGTGGAGTTCGACGCGGTCGTCCGCATCGACACCCCCGGTGAGGCCGACTACTACCGCAACGGCGGCATCATGCAGTACGTGCTGCGCAGCCTGATCCGCAAGTAGGTCCCAGGGCACGTCCTTCCGGGCCTCCGAGGGCCGCACTCCCGTGACGGGGGTGCGGCCCTTCGCCGTACCCGCCGCGGCGCGGGTCATCACCCAGCCTCAGGTGGGACACAGGATTCCCTCAGCGGGCGGGGACACGATCGGTACATGACTGGCACAACCGGACCGCGAACCGGCCGCGCACGAGTGCTCATCGTCGACGACGGCCCCGCACTCGACGAAGTGCTGTCCGTCGCCGTGCAACACCGGCTCGACGGACTGGAGGCCGGCGCCGACGACTCCGTCCATGTGCTCGGCGACCTGGTCACGACCGAGGACACCCGTGAAGTGCGCCGCGCGGACGTGTCAGGCCGGCTCACCGCGGAGGCGTACGACCTGCTCGCACACCCGCGCCAGATCCTGAGCGAGGCGCGGGCGCGCACGATCCACACCGTGCGCGGCCCCGGGTACGCCATCAGGGCCGCGGAGGACGGGAGATGAGCCGGCGACCGAACGCGAGGACGCGCACCCGGTCTCTCCGCACCCGGTCCCTCCGCACCCGTCTGCTCGTGTTCGTCAGTGCCACGCTGGTCGTCGTCTGTGTCGCGATGGGCCTGATCACGACGCTCTTCCAACGTGCCTATCTGATGGGCCACCTGGACGACCGTGTCCGCGACGCCGCCGAACGGGCCCTGGGAGGAGCTTTTTCGCACCGGGACACGGACGACGACCTGGCCTTCCTGCGGGAGTCCGGGCAGCCCGCCGGGATGCTCTCCGCCCGGCTGGACGAGGACGGCGCCATCGTCTCCGCGGCCGTCGTCGTCCAGGGCACCCCGACCCGGGAGCTCAGCACCGGCCGGCGCACCGCCCTGGCCGGGATCCGGGCGGACGGCGCGCTGCACACCCGTGCCGTGCCCGGCCTCGGCACCTACCGGGTCACCGTCCTCGTGAGCGGAGACGTCCGGGTCCTCGCCGGCCTGCCCATGGACGACGTCCAGGACATGATCAGCGCACTGGTGGCGATCGAGACAGGCGTCGCCGCGGCCGGACTCGCCGCCGCCGACTGCGTCTGCGCGGTGGTCATACGACGGCAACTGCGCCCCCTCGGCCGGGTCGCCGCCACCGCCGCCGAGGTCTCCCGCGCCCCGCTCGGACACGGCGAGGCCACCGCCCTGACCCGGGTGCCCGAACGGGACACCGACCCCGGCAGCGAGGCCGGACAGGTCGGGGCCGCGCTCAACCATCTCCTCGACCAGGTGGAGTCCTCCCTCGCCGAGCGGCAGCGCGGCGAGGAGCGGATGCGGCGCAGCGAGGAACGCATGCGGCGCTTCCTGGCCGACGCGAGCCACGAACTGCGGACACCGCTCGCCTCGATCGCCGGGTACGCCGAGCTGATGAGCCGCGGCACCGACCGCGTCGAACCGGTGCTGGCCTGGCGCCGGGTCTCGGCGGAGTCCGCACGCATGACGGGCCTGGTCGAGGACCTGCTCCTGCTCGCCCGCCTCGACGAGGGCCGCCCCCTCCAGTCCGGGGAGGTGGACCTGGCGGCGCTGGTCGCGGAGGCGGTGTGGGAGGCGCGGGCGGCGGGGAGCGGCCACGACTGGCAGCTCGAACTGAGGCTGGACACACCGGTGTTGGTGGCCGGCGACGAGGCCCGCCTGCACCAGGTGGTGGCCAACCTCCTGTCCAACGCGAGGACGCACACGCCGGCCGGCACGAGGGTGACGGCATCGGTGGATTCCGCGGACGGGCGCTGCGTGATCCGCGTCCGCGACAACGGCCCCGGCATCCCCCCGGCCCTGCTGCCCACGGTCTTCGAACGCTTCAGCCGGGCGGACACCTCCCGCTCCCGCGCCGACGCCGACTCCGGAGGCTCCGGCCTCGGTCTGGCCATCGCGGCGGCGATCTCGGCAGCACACGGGGGCCGCATCCAGGTGAACAGCGTTCCTGGACGTACCGAGTTCACGATCGATCTCCCGGTGGCGAGGGAAGCGGGGGTCGAGGCGCGAGCGGTGTCCGGAAACGGCGTATCGGTGCAACTCCCTTACGGGGGCGGGAAGTCGGGCGGCCGCGCATGGGCGGCGGCGACAGCCAGGTCCGATGTGGCGACAGACAGGTCCGATGTCAGGTCGCCGGTACGAAGGCGCTGATCGCGTCGACGAGGTCGGCCGGAGCCTCCAACGGGATCAGATGGCCCGTGTCCGGGATCACCACGAGGTCGGCCCCGGAGAGGTGGGGCACCAGGTGGTCGCGGAGCACGTCGACGGGCTCGACCCGGTCGTGCTCCCCGGCGACCACGAGGGCGGGTACGTCGATCTCGCGGGTGTGCTCGGAGACGTCCTCCGCGATGCCGCGCAACGGCCACTCCAGGCGGGCCGCCTCGGTGGCGGCCCGTGAATCGGCCACGATCCGCGACTTGACCGGTTCGGGCAGTTCGGTCGCGGTGAGGATGTGGTCGCGTGCGTCGGCGACGGACTCCTCGGAGTCGTAGGCGTGGGAGAGGCCTTCGCGGTACTCGGCGCTGACCCCCGGCGCGGGCTTCGCCGGAGCGGAAGCGACGAGGACGATCCCGCGAAGGCCGAGGGGCCGGGTTGCCGCGACCAGCTGCGCGACCTTGCCGCCCATGGAATGACCGACGAGGACGAAGTCCGTGACACCCGCGTCGGCCAGTACGGCGAGCGTGTCGTCCGCCAGCCGGCGGAGCGTCCAGGGGCCGTCCAGATTCCGCGAACGGCTCCAGCCGCGGAAGTCGACGGTGAGGATGTCGCGGCCCGCGAGGCGGTCGACGACGAGGTCCCAAGTACGGGCGGAACCACCCCAGTAGTGCAGGAACACGAGGGTCGGCCCGGTCCCCGGACGGTGGTCATAAGTGGGCAGCAGGGACTGCCGGGTCGTGTCCATGGTGACTCTTTCGCTCAGTACGCGAGGCTGATGTTTCCTTGGTTCCATTGCACATTCCCGCCCACCCCCTGGCATCGGCGGGACTGGACGGTGGATGGTGGAAACTGGACACATGACCGTGATCCGGCAGATGACCTACCAGCCCGTCGGACGCCGGGCGGCCGCGGTGGAGACGATGACCTTCGACCGGCTGCGTGAGCTGAACGACGGCGGGACACAGCGCGCCGACTTCCCTGTCCTGGCCGTCGTCGACGCCGGGCACGGATCCGTGACGGTGGACTTCCTCCGGCACCCGCTCAAGAGGCGGTCCGTCGTGTGGGTCGCCCCGGGAGCGGTGCACCGATGGGACGACATCGCCGACGTGACAGGGCACCTGGTGCTGTTCGTCCCGACCGCACCGGTCACCCGTGCCACCCGAGAGCTCGTGGCGTCCCCGGACCTGGTCGCGCACTGGAAAATCCCCGACGCCGACTGGCCGTTCGTCGACACCGCACGCGACCATCTCCTCCTGGAGGCAACCGCCCCGCCGGGGGACGTCTCGACGGAGCTGCCCGAGATCCTGCTCTCCGCGCTCATCGCCCGACTCCGGCCACCGCGCGCCGAAGAGCGGCCCGCACACCCGGTGTTCCGACTCTTCCGGTCCAGCGTCGAAGCGCACTTCCGCGACCATCACGACGCGGGCTACTACGCCCGGGCACTGGGATACGCGCCCCGGACCCTCTCACGAGCGGTACAGCAGGTCACCGGCCGTACCGCGAAGGCGTACATCGTCGACCGGCTCGTCCTGGAGGCCAAACGGCTCCTCGCACACGACCGTCTCACCGCGGCGGGCTGCGCCCACGCGCTCGGCTTCCCCGACGCGTCCAACTTCTCGGTGTTCTTCCTGAAGGCGACGGGCATGCGGCCGGGGGCGTGGCAGGCGGGGGCGGCCGTCGAGTGAGGGTGCTCGGCCGCGTCGGCCGAAAACCAATGGATCAGCACCGCCGGTCGCCGCTAGCGTGCTGCCGAACCGAGTCGCCCAGGCAAGGACGTGCCGTTGTACACCGTGTGAGACCCCCCAAGCGCTGATTGGTCGCGCGTCGCGCGTGTGCGCCGCGCTGCTTTTTGCTGCGGACTTCTCACTGAAACCGGTGTACTTCTGTGCTCACCAACTGGGTGGTCATGCCCACCTGCCTTCCGCTGGTCCTCCGCCGTTGCCACACGTGCGCGTCGGATCGCTTCCGGGCCGACGGCAAGTTCCGTGTCAACGCGCACCGCAAGCTCCTCGACATCTGGCTTCTCGTGCTCTGCACTTCCTGCGGGGAAACGGCGAAGCTCACGGTCCTGGAGCGGACGCATGTGCGTTCCGTACGACCTGAACTGCTGGGCCGGCTGCACGACAACGACCCGGCCCTCGCAGCCGAGTTGCTCCAGGACGCGGTCCTGCGGCGCCGTAACCGCATCGCCCTGGACTGGAACGACGCCTGGCGTCTCGACACCGGCGGATCGGATCACCTGGACCGCGAGGTGATCGACGTCTCGGTCCGCTTCGCGGCACGGATCCCCGTCCGTCCGGTGCGGCTGATCGCCGAGGGCTTCGGCCTGTCCCGCGCCGAGGTCGAGTGGCTGGTCACGGAGGGGAAGCTGGTCTCCATAGCCCGGCTGAGCTCCAGACTCTCCGGCGACTTCACCTTCACGCTCAAACACTGAGCCCGCATGGGCACTTGGGGCCTGTCGGGCCGGGCCCCAAGTGCCCAGGTCGGGGAGATCGCGGTTGCGGCAGGAGCGAGGTGCGGGTGCTCAGGCTCGCCCTGGGCGCGTTCACGCGGCACGCGGAGGTGCTGCTGAGGCGACGGTGCGGATCTCGTTGTCGGAACGGCAGGTCGGCCGCCCCTGCCGGTACGCCGCCCGCCGAAGGACGGCACGCCCGATCCCACCAACTCCCTTACCCACCCCTACCCTTACCGCGTGACCACCCCCGACCCCCTGCACCACGCCCTCCACGCCCCGGGCCCCCGCCCCCTCCCGGATGAGGTCGCCGGGCTCCTGCGCACGCTGGACGCGCCACCCCGCCTGGCAGCCCACCTGAGACTCGTGCACGACGTGGCTTACGAGCTCGTCGAGTGGCTGGGGGCGCGGTACCCGGGGCTCCGACTGGACCGTGAGGCCGTTCTGTTCGGGGCCGCGACGCACGACGTGGGAAAGACCGCGCACGTCTCCGAGCTCACCGGCCCCGGCTCCGCACGCGAGGAGACCGGCCGTGAACTCCTCCTGGCCCACGGCATCACCCCCGACCGCGCCCGCTTCGCCGCCACGCACGCGGCCTGGACCCTCCCGGACATCGGGCTCGACGACTTGCTCGTCAGCCTCGCCGACAAGATCTGGAAGAACAAGCGGGTACCGGAACTGGAGGACCTGATGGTCAGGAGACTCGCCGAGGCGAGCGGCCGGACGGTGTGGGAGGAGTTCCTGACCCTCGACGACACGCTGACAGCCATAGGAGAAGGCGCCCAGGAACGACTGGCCTTTCAGACGACCCACCCGGTGTGACCAGTCGGCACCACCTCCAGACGTCCCCCTCCGGCATGTCCGGCTGACGGGACTCCGGGACGGCCCGCCCCGGTGTGGCCGGTCGGTCTGGTTTTCCATGTCCTGCAGGGGTGTTGCTGGGTGGTGGGCTTCTGGGACGCGCTCACGCTGGTGTGGTCGGTCGGTGGGGGTTGGGGGTGGTCCTTCCGGTGTGGTGGGGTGCTGGGGCTCTGGGACGGGCCGCCCCGGTGTGGCCGGTCGGTCTGGTTTTCCATGTCCTGCAGGGGTGTTGCTGGGCGGTGGGCTTCTGGGACGCGCTCACGCTGGTGTGGTCGGTCGGCGGGGGTCTGGAGCCGCCCATCCGGTGTGGCGGGGCGAGGGGAATCAGAGACAGCCCATCCGGTACGAACCAGTCGGTCAGGACCTCGGGACGGCCCGCCCCGGTGTGACCGGCTGACGGGGTTTCGAGACGGCCCCGGTGTGACCGGCCCACAGGACTCCGAGACGTCCGACCACGGTGTGACCGTTCGCCCGGCCTCCCAGCGGCCCCCGCCATATCCGCGCGCCTGAGCCCCCTGACAACCCCCCCTGTGCGGCCTCGCGGCCGAGGTCCCGTCAGCCCACCCTGTGCGGCCTCGCGGCCGAGGTCCCGTCAGCCC
>NZ_KB911606.1 GCF_000383615.1 Streptomyces canus 299MFChir4.1
CATTCACAGCGTCCTCGCTGTGTTTATTTCAAAGGAACCTCGTCCCAGCAGATGCTGGAGACGGGGTATCAACATATCTGGCGTTGATTTTTGGCACGCTGTTGAGTTCTCAAGGAACGGACGCTTCCTTTGTACTCACCCTCTCGGGCTTTCCTCCGGGCAGTTTCCCTTCGGTCTTGCGTTTCCGACTCTATCAGACCCTTTCGGTTCCGATTTCCTCGGCGCTTTCCAGGTTCCCGCTCTCGCGTTTCCCTTTCCGGCGGTTCCGACTCTATCAGATCCTTTCGGGCCTGATTCCCAGTCAGGGGGCTTGTCTTCCCAGCCGTTGGGCCGTTCCGACGAGTGAGACTTTAGCGGATTCCCGGCTCCCGAGCTAATCGGGGGCCACCGTCCTTTCGAACGTGGATTCCTCATTGCGCGAATACACACGCCAATGCAGCGACGGCAGACAGAGCGACTGTCGTCGTTGTTGGTTGGTACCTGCGGAATGGCTGTCCGGGGACCGACCGGGGTCGGCGCTCACGTCGGACAACTCGGAGAACACTACGTACCGGGCTGGGGAGTGTCAACTCAGGTCCGGACGGGCTCCTGGAGGCGTAGCCTGGCCTGCATGACAACGCGTACGTGCACCCAGCAGTGGTGGGCCGCCTGACGGCGGCCGTAAGCACGTATGCACTCAACGGCCGCCTTCTCGGCGGCCGTTCGCGTATCTCCCTCCAGGACTCCTGAGGGTCGGCCGGCCGGGGACGGCGGTCTCGACCAGGAGGTGGAGAGATGACGCGGGTTTTCAGCGGGGTCAAGCCGACGGGGCATCTGACGCTGGGGAACTACCTGGGAGCCATGCGGCAGTGGGCCGCGGTCGACCAGCACCGGGCGGAGTCGCTGTTCTGCATCGTCGACCTGCACGCCCTGACCGTCGACCATGATCCGGCGCGGGTGCGCCGACTGAGTCGGCAGGCGGCGACGCTGTTGCTCGCTTCGGGGCTGGATCCCGAGTTGTGCACCGTGTTCGTGCAGAGTCATGTGGACGAGCACGCGCGGCTGTCGTACGTGCTGGAGTGCGTGGCCACGGACGGCGAGATGCGGCGCATGATCCAGTACAAGGAGAAGGCCGCTCGGGAGCGGGCGCGGGGCGGGAGTGTGCGGCTGTCGCTGCTCACCTATCCCGTGCTGATGGCGGCGGACATCCTGGCGTACGGGGCTGACGAGGTGCCGGTCGGGGACGACCAGGCTCAGCATGTGGAGCTGACCCGGGATCTGGCGGTGCGGTTCAACCAGCGGTACGGCTACACGTTCACGGTGCCCCGGGCCACCGTGCCGAACGTGGGCGCGCGGGTGATGAACCTCCAGGAGCCGCTGTCGAAGATGGGGAAGTCCGACGACTCGGGTCCGGGGATCGTCTATCTGCTCGACGAGCCGGACGTGGTGCGGAGGAAGGTCATGCGGGCCGTGACCGACAGCGGGCGGGACGTCGTGTACGACCGGGAGGACCGGCCCGGGCTGGCGAACCTGTTGGAGATCCTCGCGTCCTGCACGGGTGGGAACCCATCTGAGCTGAGCGGTGTATATGAGTCGTACGGCGCCTTGAAGAAGGACACCGCCGAGGCCGTGGTCGAGGTCTTGAGGCCCGTGCAGGAGAGGCACAAGGAGTTGTGCGCGGATCCTGGCTATGTGGAGGGGGTGCTGCGGGATGGTGCGGAGAGGGCCAGGGCCATGGCCCGGCCGACCGTCGATGCGGCCTATCGCGCGATCGGGCTGCTTCCGGCCGCTTCGGATACGGCGGCTTCGGATACGGCGGCTGGTGATACCGGCGTGGTCGGCAGCGGTGTGGTGCTGAACGCTGCTCGGTAGGCGTCGCCGGTGAGGAGGGTGATTGCCGTGCGCGGGGGCGGGTGCGCTTGAGGGGGCCACCTCGGGCGTGGCCAGGGCGGGGTGTCCGCCCCCGGTGGGCGTCAGTCCTTCTTGCCGGAGGCCAGTGCGCGGCTGCGGTCGCGGGCGGCTTCGAGGGCGGCGATCAGGGCGGCTCGTACGCCGTGGTTCTCGAGTTCGCGGATGGCGTTGATGGTGGTGCCCGCGGGAGACGTGACGTTCTCGCGGAGCTTCACCGGGTGTTCGCCGCTGTCGCGGAGCATCGTGGCGGCGCCGATCGCGGACTGGACGATCAGGTCGTGGGCCTTGTCGCGAGGCAGGCCGAGCAGGATGCCCGCGTCGGTCATGGCTTCGACCAGGTAGAAGAAGTAGGCCGGTCCGGAGCCGGAAAGGGCGGTGCAGGCGTCCTGCTGGGACTCGGGGACGCGGAGCGTCTTGCCGACGGCGCCGAAGATCTCCTCGGTGTGGGCAAGGTGGTCGGCGGTGGCGTGGGTGCCGGCGGAGATGACGGACATGGCCTCGTCGACCAGGGCGGGCGTGTTGGTCATGACGCGGACGACCGGGGTGCCGGTGGCGAGGCGCTCCTCGAAGAAGGAGGTGGGAATGCCGGCGGCACCGCTGATGACCAGGCGGTCGGCCGGGACGTGCGGGGCGAGTTCGTCGAGGAGTGTGCCCATGTCCTGCGGTTTGACCGTGAGGATCAGGGTGTCGGCGGTCTTGGCGGCTTCCGGGTTGGTGACCGGGGTGACTCCGTAACGGCTGCGGAGTTCTTCGGCTCGCTCGGGGCGGCGGGCGGTGACCAGGAGGTCGGCCGGGGCCCAGCCGGCGCGGATCATTCCGCTGAGCAGGGCTTCGCCGATCTTGCCGGTGCCGAGGACTGCGACTTTCTGGCTCATGCGGTTCAGTCTGGCACCGGGCCGGGACGGGCAGGGTGGGTGTCCGGTGGGCGGGACATGGGACCGGTGCCGGGCTTGGGCGGTCCCAGGCGGCCCTACGCGGTCCTGCGCCTCAGTGTCGCCGCTCCCAGTCCCAGGACGAGCAGTGCGCAGCCCGCCACGATCAGCGCGTCGCGGACGAAGGCCGCTGTCATGTCCGTGTGCCGGAGGACCTCGTTCATCCCGTCCACGGCGTAGGACATGGGCAGGACGTCGGAGATGGTCTCCAGGACGGGATGCATGTTGTCGCGGGGGGTGAAGAGACCGCAGAGGAGGAGTTGGGGGAAGATCACGGCCGGCATGAACTGGACGGCTTGGAACTCGGAGGCCGCGAAGGCCGAGACGAACAGGCCGAGGGCGGTGCCGAGCAGGGCGTCGAGCAGGGCGACCAGCAGCAGGAGCCAGGGGCTGCCGGTGACGTCGAGGCCGAGGATCCAGACGGCGAGGCCGGTGGCCAGGGCGGACTGGATGATCGCGAGGGCGCCGAAGGCGAGGGCGTAGCCGGCGATCAGGTCGCCTTTGCCGAGTGGCATGGCGAGGAGGCGTTCGAGAGTGCCGGAGGTGCGTTCGCGCAGGGTGGCGATGGAGGTGACCAGGAACATCGTGATCAGCGGGAAGATCCCGAGGAGGGAGGCGCCGATGCTGTCGAAGGTGCGCGGGCTGCCGTCGAAGACGTAGCGCAGCAGGAGCAGCATCACGCAGGGGATGAGGATCATCATCGCGATGGTGCGCGGGTCGTGGCGGAGCTGGCGCAGGACCCGGGCGGCGGTGGCGGTGGTGCGGGAAAGGCTGAGGGCGCTGCTGGGGGCGGGCGCGAGACGGGGCGTGGTGGTGCTCATCGCGTGTGCTCCTTGGTGCGGCTTGCCTCGACGGCCTGGTCGACAAGGTGGAGGAAGGCGCTCTCGACGGTGTCCGTGTCGGTGCGGGTGCGGAGGGCTTCGGGGGTGTCGTCGGCGAGGATCTCGCCCTCGCGCATCAGGAGGAGGCGGTGGCAGCGCTCGGCCTCGTCCATGACGTGGGAGGAGATGAGGAGGGTGGCGCCGCGGCGGGCGGCGATGTCGTGGAAGAGGTTCCACAGGTCGCGTCGCAGGACGGGGTCGAGACCGACGGTGGGTTCGTCGAGGACGAGGAGTTCGGGGGTGCCGAGGAGGGCGACGGCGAGGGAGACGCGGCTGCGCTGGCCGCCGGAGAGGTTCCCGGCGAGGGAGTCGGCGTGGGTGGCGAGGTCGACGTCGTCGATGGCCCGGGTGACGTCGGTGCGGCGGCGTTCGGCGGCGGCGCGACCGGGGGCGAGGATCGCGGCGAAGTAGTCGAGGTTCTGGCGGACGGTCAGGTCGTCGTAGACGGAGGGGGCCTGGGTGACGTAGCCGATGCGGGTGCGCAGGGAGGGGTGGCCCGCGGGTCGGCCGAGGACGTCGAGGGTGCCGGTGATGTTGGCCTGGGTGCCGACGATCGAGCGCATCAGGGTGGACTTGCCGCAGCCCGAGGGGCCGAGGAGGCCGGTGATCCGGCCGCGGGGGACGTCGAAGGCGAGGCCGCGCAGGACGGTGCGGGGGCCTCGGACGACGGTGAGGCCGTCGGCGTGGACGGCGGGGGTGGCCGGCTCTTGGTCCGTGCTGTCGGCAAGCGGCGGCCCGGACTCATTATTCATCATGCGATGAATAATGCTCTCGCCAGTCCGGACCGTCAACCACGCGCGCGGCGGCGGCCGTGGAGGGGCGGGCCGCGGCGGGTCAGGCGTTGACCGCGACGAGCAGTTCGACGTCGTAGGTCTCCTCGACTGTCCCCTCGGGGAAGAGCTCCAGCAGGATCCGCCGCTCCTCGGTGAGGAAGACGTCCGCGTGGCCCTCACCCGCCACGAGGAACATCGAGTGACTGCCGATGTTGGCGAGGTGGGTGTCGACGGGCACATGACGGCTCCAGCGGACCACCCGGTGGATGAAGTCGAGGCGGCCGCTGGGGTCGGCCAGGGCGGACCGGGCTCCGTTGCCGTTCACCTCGACGGCCGGGTGGGCGCCGTAGTCCTTGAAGTGCTCGGCGACCCGGTCGACCTGACCGGTGATCCACGGGATGTCGAGGGCGTAGGTGTTCCACCACAGGGCCAGCGCGCCGCCCGGCCGCAGCACGCGGCAGGCTTCCGGGACCGCGCGGGCCGGGTCGGTCCAGTGCCAGGACTGGGCGTAGGTGAGCAGATCGGCGGAGTCCGTGAGGAGGGGGAGGTCGTTGCCGTCGCCCCTGATGATCGGGATGCCGGGGTGGGTGCGACGGAACTGCTCGGCCATGCCGCTCCCGGGTTCGACCGCGACCACCTCGGCGCCTCGGGCGTGCAGCAGCGCGGTCGCTATCCCGGTACCGGCCCCGACGTCGGCGACCCGGGCGCCGGTGAGCGTGCGCCCGGCGAGTTCCTCGATCGCGTCGAAGAGGGCGGGCGGATAGGAGGGGCGGTTGGCGGCGTACTGGGCGGCGGCGGAGTTGAAGGAGTGGGCTCGGGCGGTGTGGAAGGAAGCGGCCATGAGGCCATGGTGGCCGGATGGGGATCAGGAGGCGGTGAGTTTCCGGTGAGAGCAGCGCCGGAGAGCCACCCCGGCGGGAAGCCCGAAAGTTCTCAGCGGCGGCGCTTCTTCTTCGAGGGGTTCCCGGTACGGCGCGCACCGCGCTGCTCGTGCTCCCTGCGTGCGGCCTCGTACTCCTCCCGGTGCAGCTTCTCGCCAGGCGCCTCCGCCAGGGACCGGAAGAAGTACGCGAGGAGGGATCCGACGAACCCGATGGCCAGGAGGCCGCGGAGGGAGGCCTGGCGGTCCGGGTCGGGGCGGCCGCCGAAGCTGTCCCAGGTGTTGCGGAAGGCCAGCGCGCTGCAGATCGCGAACATCGCGATGACGAGGACGGTCACGAAGCTGCCGGTGTCGGCGATCTGGAGGCCCTCGTAGGCGAAGCGGAGGATCAGGCAGGAGGCGACGGCGGCGGCGAGGGAGCCCACGGCGGCGCCGACGCGGCGGAGGGCGTAGCCGTTGCCGTGGTCCACCCAGGTGGTGCCGAAGAAGCGGATCGGTTCGGGGCGGGGGCCGCCCGAGGGGGAGCCCGCGGGGATGTCCTGGGTGCCGGATTCGTCGCTCACGGGACGATTATGGCTCCGGGACGGGGCGGGCTCCCTTCGGGGATCAGCCGCAGGGCGACGCCACGTAGCCGTCGCTGCCGGTCTTGACGTAGGTGTCCGAGACGAACTCGCCGTTGGCGATGTTGTCCCAGATGTTCGACGTGCCGTAGTAGCCCGACACCGTCTCGCCCGGCGTCTGGCAGTAGATCGCCACCTTCGCACCCTCGGGCAGGACGCGGACGATGCCGTACTGCGTTCCGGGACCGCGGCGGACGTTCAGTCGGAGGCCCGGGGCGACGTCGTAGTAGTGGACGGCCGCCTCGGCGTGGGCGGCGCCCACCATGAGGAAGGCGCCGGCCAGGCCCGCGAGCATGACGGATCTGCGTTTGAGCGATGTCATGACAATTCCCCCCGGGAAGGCTCAGGAGCAGCGGTCGGCGACGTAGCCGTCGCTGCCGGTGAGCACGTAGGCGTCTGAGACGTACTGGCCGTTGCTGATGTTGTCCCAGATGTTGCTGGTGCCGTACGGGCCGGCCACCGACGTGCCCGGGGTCTGGCAGTAGATGGGGACCTTCACGCCCTCGGCCAGCACTCTGATGATGGTGTAGCTGGTGCCGGGGCCGCTGCGGACGTTGAGCCGGACGCCGGGCGCGACGGAGTAGTAGCGAACCGTCGCCGCCGCTGTCACAGCCGCGGCCTCCTTGACGGCGCCTGTCTCTTCCACGCGGTCAACAGACATGAAAAACCTCCCCCGTTGGTCCCCATGACTGCCATGGGGTCCCGTTGATTCCCCTGAATCACGCCATGAAACACATGTACGCAACTCGCACGCGGAGACTAGCAAGCCGCCTCTGTCCCGAACGAGTCATCGACTAGGCTCCGTGCGTCGCGCGCGCGGACGATCAGCACGGGGGTGGTTCCATGGCGCCACAGGGCAACACCGGAGCGGGCGCGGAAGCGGAACTTCCCGAGTACGCCGGTCACTACCGGCTGGAGTCATGTCTCGGGTCCGGCGGGATGGGCGTGGTGCATGTCGCGCGCAGCACCTCGGGGATGAAGCTCGCGGTGAAGGTCGTGCACACCGAGTTCGCCAAGGACCCTGAGTTCAGGGGGCGTTTCCGGCAGGAGGTGGTCGCGGCCCGGAAGGTGAGCGGGGCGTTCACCGCGTCCGTCGTCGACGCCGATCCCGATGCCGAACGGCCCTGGATGGCCACGCTGTTCATCCCCGGCCCGACGCTCTCCGACGAGGTGAAACGGAACGGGCCCATGGAGCCCGCGCAGTTGCGTCGGCTGATGGCGGGTCTGGCCGAGGCGCTGCGCGACATCCACCGTGTCGGGGTCGTGCACCGGGACCTGAAGCCGAGCAACGTGCTGCTCGCCGAGGACGGGCCGAAGGTCATCGACTTCGGCATTTCTCGGCCAAAGGACAGCGAACTGCGGACCGAGACGGGCAAGTTGATCGGGACGCCGCCGTTCATGGCGCCCGAGCAGTTCCGGCGGCCACGGGAGGTCGGACCCGCCGCCGACATCTTCGCGCTCGGATCGGTGATGGTGCACGCGGCCACCGGGCGTGGGCCGTTCGACTCCGACAGTCCGTATGTCGTCGCCTACCAGGTCGTGCACGACGAGCCGGACCTGACGGGCGTACCGGGGAATCTCGCGCCGCTCATCGTGCGCTGTCTCGCGAAGGAGCCCGAGGACCGGCCCACCCCGGACGAGTTGATGCGGGAGCTGCGGTCGGTCGCGGCCTCGTACGACACGCAGGCGTTCATACCGGCGCAGCGGACCGTTGATCCACCGAGGCGCGAGCCGGGGAAAGCGGAACCGCGACGCAGGAGACCTGCCGGCAGGACGGCGGCCCTGGCCGTGGTCGCGTCGGCTCTGGTCGCTGCCGGGGTTCTCGCTTCCGTCCGGATGCTCGGCGACGACGATCCGGTGCCGGAGAAGGGCCAGACCCCCGCCGCGACGGGTTCCGGGTTCGCGGCCTGGCAGACGAAGCCGGTGTCCGGCGGCACCGGCTCGGCGCAGTGCTCGTACGGGACGCGGCAGTTGCTCTGTGCCCGGCCCGGAGTGGTCTTCGCCCTGGACCCGTCGGACGGCAGCGTGCTGTGGCGGCACTCCGTCGCCGCGTCCAGGGCCGCCAGGCCGCCGGTACTCGGCGGCGGTCTCGTGCAGACACTGACGGACGAGGACCGGCACCTGGAAGCACTCGACCCCGGTTCGGGCCGGACGCGCTGGGAGCGGACGATGCCCACGAACGGCAGGCCGGCCGTCGTCGGGGGAACACTCCTGCTCCCCCGTGCCGACGGGACGGTCACCGGAGTGGACGCGGTGACCGGGAAAACGAAGTGGAGCGGCCGGATACCGGGCCAGATCCTGCCGTACCTGACCTCGTTCGCGGGCTCCCCCCTGGCCTACGCCACGACCATCTCCACCGACGCCTCCAGCACCCAGGTCACGGCCCTGGACCCGGCCGGCGGAGCCGTGCGCTGGAAGGCGCGGCTGAGCGGGAGCCTGACACCCGTCGGCGTGCACGACGGCTCGGTCTTCTTCCTCTCCGCCAACAATGAGTACGGCGACACGGACGCCGTCGTCCGCTACAACCCGGAGTCCGGGTCCTCGCGCCGGGTGGCACTCCCCGTCGCGCGGCCCGACGCCCACGCGGCCGTGCGCGGCGACGTCGTCTACGTCCTGGCCGCGACCGGTTCCCTGGACGCCGTGGACACCCGGGCGCGCAAGCGGGTCTGGCATCTTGAGACGACCGTGAGCCGGGGTTCCGAACCGGTGGCCGACGACGGACACGTGTACTTCACGGCCGCCGACGGGCGACTCCTCGCCGTCGATGTCGTCAAGGGACGACTCGTCGGGCAGACCCGGGCGCGTCCGGGCTCGAACTCGGGCACGGTGGACGGCTCGCTGCCCGAACCCGTCCTCGCCCACCACCACGTCTACGCCACCGCCCCCGACGGCACCGTCTTCGCCGTGGATGCCCGCGAGCCCGCCTCCTGGTGACCGGGGGCAACGCGAAGGGCCGCCCCGGAAGAGGCGGCCCTCGGTGTCGGGTGGTGGGTCAGCCGAGCTTGGAGACGTCCCGGACCGCGCCCTTGTCCGCGCTGGTGGCCATCGCGGCGTAGGCCCGCAGTGCCGCCGAGACCTTGCGCTCGCGGTTCTTCGGGGCGTGGACGCCGTCCAGTGCGGCCTCGCGGCGGGCGAGCTCGGCGTCGTCGACCAGGAGCTCGATCGAGCGGCCGGGGATGTCGATGCGGATGCGGTCGCCGTCCTCGACGAGGGCGATGGTGCCGCCGGCCGCCGCCTCCGGGGAGGCGTGGCCGATGGACAGGCCCGAGGTGCCGCCGGAGAAGCGGCCGTCGGTGATCAGGGCGCAGGCCTTGCCGAGGCCGCGGCCCTTCAGGTACGAGGTCGGGTAGAGCATCTCCTGCATGCCGGGGCCGCCCTTGGGGCCCTCGTAGCGGATGACGACGACGTCGCCCTCCTTGACCTGCTGGGTGAGGATCTTCTGGACGGCCTCCTCCTGCGACTCGCAGACGACGGCGGGGCCCTCGAACGTCCAGATGGACTCGTCGACGCCGGCCGTCTTCACGACACAGCCGTCGACCGCCAGGTTGCCCTTGAGGACCGCCAGGCCGCCGTCCTTGGAGTACGCGTGCTCGGCGCTGCGGATGCAGCCCTCGGCGGCGTCCTCGTCCAGGGACTCCCAGCGCTCGGACTGGGAGAAGGCCTCGGCGGAGCGGACGCAGCCGGGGGCCGCGTGCCACAGTTCCAGGGCCTTGGGGGACGGCGAGCCGCCACGGACGTCCCAGGTCTTGAGCCAGTCCGCGAGGGAGGGGCTGTGGACGGAGTGCACGTCCTCGTTGAGCAGGCCGGCGCGGTGCAGTTCGCCGAGGAGGGCGGGGATGCCGCCGGCGCGGTGCACGTCCTCCATGTAGTACGTGCGGTTCTTCGCCACGTTCGGGGCGACCTTCGCGAGGCAGGGGACGCGGCGGGAGACCGCGTCGATCTCGGCGAGACCGAAGGGGACCTCCGCCTCCTGGGCCGCGGCCAGCAGGTGGAGGATCGTGTTGGTGGAGCCGCCCATGGCGATGTCGAGGGCCATGGCGTTCTCGAAGGCCGCGAAGGTGGCGACGTTGCGCGGCAGGACCGTCTCGTCGTCCTGCTCGTAGTAGCGGCGGGTGATGTCCATGACGGTGTCGGCCGCGTCGACGTACAGCTGCTTGCGGGCCGTGTGCGTGGCCAGGACCGAGCCGTTGCCGGGGAGCGAGAGGCCGATGGCCTCCGTCAGGCAGTTCATCGAGTTGGCCGTGAACATGCCGGAACAGCTGCCGCAGGTCGGACAGGCGTTCTCCTCGATACGGAGCATGTCCGCGTCCGAGATCTTCTCGTTCACGGCCTCGGACATCGCGTCGACCAGGTCGAGCGTGCGGACCGTGCCGTCCACGAGGGTCGCGCGGCCGGACTCCATCGGGCCGCCGGAGACGAAGACCGTGGGGATGTTCAGGCGCAGGGCCGCGTTCAGCATGCCCGGGGTGATCTTGTCGCAGTTCGAGATGCAGATCAGGGCGTCGGCGCAGTGGGCCTCGACCATGTACTCGACCGAGTCGGCGATCAGGTCGCGGGAGGGCAGGGAGTACAGCATGCCGCCGTGGCCCATCGCGATGCCGTCGTCGACGGCGATGGTGTTGAACTCGCGCGGGATGCCGCCGGCCGCGACGATCGCCTCGGAGACGATCCGGCCGACCGGTTGCAGGTGGGTGTGGCCCGGCACGAACTCCGTGAAGGAGTTGGCGACCGCGATGATCGGCTTGCGGCCGATGTCCGCACCGGGTACACCGGAGGCGCGCATAAGGGCGCGTGCGCCCGCCATGTTGCGGCCGTGGGTGACTGTGCGGGACCTCAGCTCGGGCATCGTCGCTCGCTCCTTCAGAGACGGTCGTCAGAGACTTCGGAGACGGTCGTATCAGACTTCTGACTGCTGACGAGCGTACGCCGGTCATCCAGGGGTCGGGACAGGGTGTCCGGAATGCGGGACGCCCGTCTCGGAGTCAGGGACCGGTCAAATGGCCCTGCACCACCGGGGCGACCCGCGCGATGATCTGCTCGATGTCCGACGACGCCAGCGGCTCCACCTTGATCACGTACCGCAGCATGGCCGTCCCCACGAGCTGCGCGGCCGCCAGTTCGACCCGCAGCTCCGCGTCCGGCAGGTCCAGCTGGTCGGCGACGCGGCGCAGCAGCTGGGCGGCGACGAGCCGGCGGAAGACGGCGGCCGCCGTCTCGTTGTTCACTGCGGAACGGACGATCGCCAGGAGCGGCAGACGCGTCGCGGGGTTCTCCCAGACGCCGAAGATGAAGCGGGTGAGGCGCTCTCCGACGTCCTCCACGGGACCCTCGGCGAGCGCGGCGGGCGCGCTCAGCGCAGGCGCGGCGGCGACCTCCACGGCCGCCTCGAAGACCTGTTCCTTGGTGCCGAAGTAGTGGTGGACCAGGGCCGAGTCGACCCCGGCGGCCTTGGCGATCCCGCGCACGGACGTCTTCTCGTAGCCCCGCTCGGAGAACTCCTCACGGGCCGCGCCGAGGATCCGGTCCCGGGTACCGGCCGCGTCGGATTCCGTACGACGGGGCCGGCCGCGCTTCCGGGCGGTGACGTCGCTCACAGCCGGGGCGGGATCACCGTTGCTCACCGCCGGGGTGGGGTCGCTGCTCACCGCCGGGGCACCCGCACCGCCGAGGCCAGATGGAGGCGGGTGAAGGCCAGGGCCTCGGCGAGGTCGGCCTCGCGTTCGGCGCCGGACATCGCGCGCCGGGTGTTGACCTCGATGACGACATGGCCGTCGAAGCCGCTCAGCGCGAGGCGCTCCAGGAGCTCGGCACAGGGCTGGTTGCCGCGGCCGGGCACGAGGTGCTCGTCCTTCGCGGAACCCTTGCCGTCGGCGAGGTGGACGTGGCCGAGGCGGTCGCCCATCCGGTCGACCATCTGCATCGCGTCGGTCCGGGACGTCGCCGCGTGGCTGAGGTCGATCGTGAAGTGCCGGTAGTCGTCCTTGGTGACGTCCCAGTCGGGGGCGTAGGCGAGCATCTCGCGGTCGCGGTAGCGCCAGGGGTACATGTTCTCGACGGCGAACCGTACGTCCGTCTCGTTCGCCATCCGCCAGATCCCGTTGACGAAGTCCCGGGCGTACTGGCGCTGCCAGCGAAAGGGCGGGTGGACGACGACGGTGCTCGCGCCCAGCTTCTCGGCCGCCGCCCGGGCGCGCTGGAGCTTGACCCAGGGGTCCGTGGACCACACGCGCTGCGTGATGAGCAGGCAGGGGGCGTGCACGGCGAGTATGGGGATGCCGTGGTAGTCGGAGAGGCGGCGCAGGGCCTCGATGTCCTGGCTGACCGGGTCGGTCCACACCATGACCTCGACGCCGTCGTATCCGAGGCGCGCGGCGATCTCGAAGGCCGTCGCCGTCGACTCCGGGTAGACGGAGGCCGTCGAGAGGGCGACCTTCGCATCCGGGATCCGTACGACTGGTTCTGCCACGGAGGTCAGCCTAAAGGGTTCGCCGGGGTGGGTGTGGGGCGCCTGTTCGCCGTTGTGGCGTTTGCCACGGGGGCGTGTGCGGTGCCGTCGTGGTTGCTCGCGCGGTTCCCCGCGCCCCTAAATGCCCCCCACTGATCCCATGTGGTCAAGTCGGCGCAGGATCACGCCCTCTCTGAGGGCCCACGGGCAGATGTCGACCGTTTCCACACCGAACAGGTCCAGCGCCCCCTCGGCCACCAGGGCGCCCGCCAGGAGCTGGTTCGCCCGGCCCTCGGAGACGCCCGGGAGTTCCGCCCGCTGGGCCGTCGTCATGCCGGCCAGCCTCGGGACCCAGGCCTCCAGGGACTCGCGCTTCAGTTCGCGCTGGACGTAGAGGCCCTCGGCGGAGCGGGCCGCGCCGGCCAGGCGGGCCAGCTGCTTGAAGGTCTTGGAGGTGGCGACCACGTGGTCGGGGGCGCCGAAGCGGGCGAACTCGCCGACCGTTCGGGCGATCTGGGCGCGCACGTGCCGCCGCAGGGCCCGGATGGCGTCCGGGGTCGGAGGGTCCCCGGGGAGCCAGCCCGCCGTGAGACGGCCCGCGCCCAGGGGCAGGGACACGGCGGTGTCCGGTTCCTCGTCGATGCCGTAGGCGACCTCCAGGGAGCCGCCTCCGATGTCGAGGACCAGGAGCTTGCCCGCCGACCAGCCGAACCAGCGGCGGGCGGCCAGGAAGGTGAGACGGGCCTCCTCGGCGCCGGTGAGGACCTGGAGCTCGACGCCGGTCTCGGCGTGCACGCGCGCGAGGACATCGTCGGCGTTGCTGGCCTCGCGGACGGCGGAGGTGGCGAAGGGAAGCAGGTCCTCGACGCCCTTGTCCTCGGCGGCCTGGAGTGCGTCCTTGACGACCGAGACCAGTTTCTCGACGCCTTCGGGACCTATCGCCCCGGCGTCGTCGAGGAGTTGGGCCAGGCGCAGTTCCGCCTTGTGCGAATGCGCGGGCAGGGGGCGGGCGCCGGGGTGCGCGTCCACCACCAGCAGATGCACCGTGTTCGATCCCACGTCGAGGACACCGAGTCTCATGTAGGGAACGCTACTGCCCGCCGGTCGTTCCACTGGCTCCGGAGGGGCCTCGGGCGACTTACCCTGGACGCGTGCCAAAGACGAAAAAGGTGAAGGACGACAAAACGGCCGTATCTGCCGACGGTCCTTCGCGGGTGAAGCCGGCGAAGCAGGCGCGGAAGGCCATGAAGGCTCTGAAGGCCGACGAGAAGGGGCTCGACTTCGCGCGCGCGTGGGTGGAGTTCCCGGATCCGGCGGACGACGAGCAGGTCTTCCGCTGCGATCTGACATGGCTCACCTCTCGGTGGAACTGCATCTTCGGCAGCGGCTGCCAGGGCATCCAGGCGGGCCGGGCGGACGACGGGTGCTGCACCCTGGGTGCGCACTTCTCGGACGAGGACGACGAGCAGCGGGTCGCCGAACATGTGGCGCGACTCACTCCGGACATCTGGCAGCACCACGCCGAGGGCACGGAGAACGGCTGGATCTCCGAGGACGAGGACGGCGACCGGCAGACCCGGCCCTTCCAGGGCTCCTGCATCTTCCAGAACCGGCCCGGCTTCGCGGGCGGCCAGGGCTGCTCGCTGCACATCCTGGCGCTGCGGGAGGGCCGCGAGCCGCTGGAGACCAAGCCGGACGTCTGCTGGCAGCTGCCGGTGCGCCGGACGTACGACTGGATCGACCGGCCCGACGACACGCGCGTGCTCCAGGTGTCGATCGGCGAGTACGACCGGCGCGGCTGGGGTCCGGGCGGCCACGACCTGCACTGGTGGTGCACGTCGGCGACCTCGGCACACGGCGCCGGCGACCCGGTGTACGTCTCCTACCGCCCCGAGCTGATCGAGCTGATGGGCAAGGGGGGCTACGACCGTCTGGTCGAACTCTGCGAGCAGCGCCTGGCCTCCCAACTGCCCCTGCTGGCACCGCATCCGGCGGACCCGACCGCCTGAGCGGTGGGAACCGGCGGCCACCGGAACCCGCCCCGACGGCCACGGCACGCCCGTCACCACCCCGGTTCCGCGGCCGCGTCCGCTACGACGCGGACGGGCTCGGGGCCTCGCTGTCCGTCGGTGGGGGCGTGGTGCTCGCCGAGGCCGTCGGGGTGGGGTCCGGCGGGGTCGGCGAGGGGGACGAGGACGGCGGGTCGCTCGGAGGGGGATCCGAGGGGGGCGAGGCCGTGGGGCTGGGGCTGGACGGGGGCGTCGTCGGCTCGCCGGAGGCGGACGGTGCGGGCGCCGTGCCGTAGCCGTGGATGGTGACCACGGCGCCTGCCGGTGAGACCGCCACGCGCGCGCTCCAGGGCCCTGACGGCTCGCGCAGGTGATCGACGTACACCTTGATCGTCAGCGACTCTCCGGGCTTCAGGGCTCCCGAGGACTGGCTCAGGTAGAGCCAGGAGGCGCCCGTGGTGGCCGACCAGCGGACCGGGGCGTCGCCGGTCGCGGTGAGGGTGATCAGTGTGGTGTCGCCGTCGTTGCCGCCGCCCACCTCCAGGTGTCCGGCGCCCTTCTTGCCGGCGCCCGCGACGCTGACGACCTCCACGGAGACGTCGGGCCGGCCGTCCTTGGCGAAACGGTTGCCGGGTGTCGTGCTCGCGTTGCCGGCGTTCTGGTAGCCGCCGCTCGCCGCCACGCCGTCGAGGCTGTCGGGGCCGTGCGCCTCGCTCGCGCTGGCGGAGTGGCCGTCGGCCCCCTCGCCGGGACCGCCCCGGTAGGCGGCCCACAGGGCGAGCACGGGGGCGGCGACGACGGTGGCGACGACGGTCGTGGTGACGGCACGCGCGCGCAGCCGGTCGCGGCGCGCGGCCCGGTCCTTGGGGTCCATCGGGAAGCCGCGCCGGTCGAAGCGGGGCACGGCGGCGCCACGCGCGCGTGGCGGGTGCGTCGGCGCCGTGCACAGGACCGCGCGCGGCGCTTCGAGCACGGGCAGCTCGGCGGGCGTGATCATGGCACCGGGCCAGCGGCCGGGGATCGCGCGCTCGGCGCTGCGGCGGCAGCGCGGGCAGTCGTCGACATGGCGCACCAGTTCGCGGCGCAGGGCGGAGCTGAGCACGAACTGGTTGTCGCCGGTGAGCCGCGCCACGCTCGGGCAGCCACCGATCTCGACGACGGCCAGGGCGGCGCGTGTGCGCTCGACCTCGCAGGCGGCGGAGGCGAGCAGTTCGCGGGCGCCGGCGAGGTCCATGCCGAGGACGGCGGCGACCTCGTGGGCGGCGAGATGGTGGCGCACGGCGAGTTCGAGCGCCTCGCGCTGCTCCGGGGTCGTACCGGCCGCCTCCGGCCAGGCCAGCAGGGAGAGTTGGCGGCGCCGCGCCTCCAGGACGTCCTCCGCGACCGGGGGCCCGGCGTGCTCCTTGGAGGCTCCGTGACGCCCTGCCGCGTGCGTGGCCTGACGTTTCTGCTTGGCCTCGGCCAGCTTGCGCAGACAGGCCCAGCGGGCCAGCGCGTACAGCCAGGCCCTGCGGTCGCCGGGCGCGTCCGGGCCGCCGCGCCTCTCGGCGAGCGCGAGGGCGTCACGGAGGGCGGCGGTCGCCGCGTCGTGGTCGCACAGCACGGACATGCAGTAGGTGAACAGGCCATCGAGGTACGGCTCGTAGCGCGCGGGCGGCCGCTGCGCCAGCGTGCGCGCCGCAGCGCGGTCGCGCTCCTGCCGTTGCGCCCGGTGCGCGCCGGTGGTGCGGGTCGAGGTCTCCGGACTGCTGCTCATCATCCGTGGACCGTAGGGGGCGAAACATGGCCTCTTCCTGCGCCTTGAGCACATTTACTCCGTACGGGTGAAACGATCCCTCAATAGGGGACAGGAACCCCCGATTCGGTGGCTCGTTCCCATCAGGACGTGGCCGATTCGCGTGCCGGCGCACGGGACGGCCCGGTTGCCGGAGCGCATGCCGTCCGGCGGGCGGCCGTGTTGTCAGTGGCGGCGGTTACGGTTCGTGCATGGCCACCCGTACGAAGACCGCCAAGGAGCGTCCGTCCTACCGCTGCACCGAGTGCGGCTGGCAGACGGCCAAGTGGCTCGGCCGCTGCCCCGAGTGCCAGGCCTGGGGGACGATCGAGGAGTACGGCGCGCCCGCGGTACGTACGACCGCCCCCGGCCGCGTCACCACCTCCGCCGTGCCCATCGGCCAGGTCGACGGCCGCCAGGCCACCGCCCGCTCCACCGGCGTGCCCGAGCTGGACCGGGTCCTCGGCGGCGGCCTCGTGCCCGGCGCGGTGGTGCTCCTCGCGGGCGAGCCCGGCGTCGGCAAGTCCACGCTGCTGCTGGACGTGGCGGCCAAGTCGGCGAGCGACGAGCACCGCACGCTCTATGTGACCGGCGAGGAGTCCGCCAGCCAGGTCCGGATGCGCGCCGACCGCATCCGCGCGATCGACGACCACCTCTATCTCGCCGCGGAGACCGACCTGTCCGCCGTCCTCGGACACCTGGACGCGGTGAAGCCGTCCCTGCTGATCCTCGACTCGGTGCAGACGGTCGCCTCCCCCGAGATCGACGGCGCCCCCGGCGGCATGGCCCAGGTGCGCGAGGTGGCCGGGGCGCTGATCCGCGCCTCCAAGGAGCGCGGGATGTCCACCCTCCTTGTGGGCCATGTCACCAAGGACGGCGCGATCGCCGGACCGCGTCTGCTGGAGCATCTCGTGGACGTGGTCCTGAGCTTCGAGGGCGACCGGCACGCGCGCCTCCGGCTCGTACGGGGCGTCAAGAACCGCTACGGCGCCACGGACGAGGTCGGCTGCTTCGAGCTGCACGACGAGGGCATCACCGGTCTCGCCGACCCGAGCGGACTTTTCCTGACACGTCGTGACGAACCGGTCCCCGGCACCTGTCTCACCGTCACCCTGGAGGGCCGCCGTCCCCTGGTGGCCGAGGTCCAGGCGCTCACGGTCGACTCGCAGATCCCCTCGCCCCGGCGCACCACCTCGGGTCTGGAGACCTCCCGCGTCTCGATGATGCTCGCCGTCCTGGAGCAGCGCGGCCGGATCAGCGCGCTCGGCAAGCGGGACATCTACTCCGCGACGGTCGGCGGGGTAAAGCTTTCGGAACCCGCCGCGGACCTGGCGATCGCCCTCGCCCTGGCGTCCGCGGCCAGCGACACCCCGCTGCCCAAGAACCTCGTCGCGATCGGCGAAGTGGGCCTCGCGGGCGAGGTCAGACGGGTCACGGGCGTCCAGCGCAGGCTCTCCGAGGCACACCGTCTGGGCTTCACCCACGCGCTCGTACCGGGTGATCCGGGCAAGATCCCGGCCGGCATGAAGGTGATGGAAGTCGCGGACATAGGGGACGCCCTGAGGGTCCTTCCGCGCTCGCGTCGGCGAGAGGCCCCACAGGACGCGGAGGACCGCCGGTAGACTTTGCCCTGGTCTCGCCCGTCCGTACGAACCGAATGTGCGACACGGGAGCGCCCAAGACCCCGCGACCGGAGGAGAGCAGTGGCAGCCAACGACCGGGCAGCAGCTCCCGGAAAGTCCGGTGGGAGTGCCGGTTCCGATGGCCTGATGCGCGCCTCCCTGAGCGCCGTGGCCCCCGGCACCCCCCTGCGCGACGGCCTCGAGCGGGTGCTGCGCGGCAACACCGGCGGACTCATCGTGCTCGGCTTCGACAAGACGGTGGAGACGATGTGCACGGGCGGTTTCGTCCTGGACGTCGAGTTCGCGGCCACGCGCCTGCGTGAGCTGTGCAAGCTGGACGGCGGCATCGTGCTCTCGTCCGACCTGTCGAAGATCCTGCGGGCGGGCGTGCAGTTCGTGCCCGACGCGACGATCCCGACGGAGGAGACGGGCACCAGGCACCGCACCGCGGACCGGGTGAGCAAACAGGTCGGCTTCCCGGTCGTCTCGGTCTCCCAGTCGATGCGCCTCATCGCGCTGTACGTCGACGGGCAGCGCCGCGTCCTGGAGGACTCGGCGGCGATCCTGTCCCGCGCGAACCAGGCTCTTGCGACCCTGGAGCGCTACAAGCTGCGCCTGGACGAGGTCGCGGGCACGCTCTCCGCGCTGGAGATCGAGGACCTCGTGACGGTCCGGGACGTCTCGGCCGTGGCCCAGCGCCTGGAGATGGTCCGCCGTATCGCGACCGAGATCGCCGAGTACGTGGTCGAACTCGGCACGGACGGACGCCTTCTGGCCCTCCAGCTCGACGAGTTGATCGCGGGCGTGGAGCCGGAACGCGAACTGGTGGTCCGGGACTACGTCCCCGAGCCCACCGCGAAGCGCTCCCGCACGGTCGAGGAGGCGCTGTCCGAACTGGACGCCCTGACCCACGCCGAGCTCCTCGAACTGCCCACCGTGGCCCGCGCCCTGGGCTACACCGGCTCCCCCGAGGCGATCGACTCGGGCGTCTCTCCCCGAGGCTTCCGCCTCCTGGCCAAGGTTCCCCGCCTGCCCGGCGCGATCATCGACCGCCTGGTGGAACACTTCGGCGGTCTCCAGAAGCTGCTGGCGGCCAGCGTCGACGACCTCCAGACGGTCGACGGAGTCGGCGAGGCCAGGGCGAGGAGCGTCAGGGAGGGCCTGTCCCGCCTGGCCGAGAGCTCAATCCTGGAACGGTACGTCTAGCGCCCCTTCCGGGGCGGGGGCCGTGTCCATTCGCGGCTCCGCCCCGAGCGGGTGCCGCGGACGGTTGTTCAGTCGTTCTCCAGCACGAACGAAGTCTGCGCGGTGGCATACCCGGGCGCCTTGACCTCCACCAGGTAGGTCCCGGAACCCGCCGACCCCGCGGGAGGCGTCGCGCACTGCGGAGCGCTCGGCTTGCGGTCCCACTTCACGGTGTACGTGATGCTGCTGCCGGCCGGAGCCCGGTAGACCAGGTTCCCCGCGGTCTTGGGGCAGTCGGCGGACGACCAGTACGCGTCGTCCGCATCGGCCTGAGTGATCGTCAACACCGCGTTCTTGGGGCCGAGATCGACCTTGCAGTCAGTGCCGGAGGAGTTCGTCGCGGTCAGCAGCAGCGTGGGCGTCTGGCCGGGGTCGTAGGCGTTGTGCAGACTGCGCACGCTCAACCTCACCGCACCGGCGGCGCAGTTGGGCAGCGGGGAACCGGCCGGAAGGGTGTCGCCCTGCCCGACCCCGGTGCCCGTACCGCCGCCCGCGGCGCTGCCGGCCCCGCCGGCTCCCGCGGAGCCGCCCGTACCGGTCTCACCACCGGCACCCGAGCCGCCCCCGGTGCCGGCACCCGCGCCGGCGCTGGAACCGGCGGCCGATCCCGCGCCCCCGCCGGTGTCCCCACCGGTCGTCGACTCGTCGCGGCCGCCCGGGGCTTGACTGATCGCCGGCCCGGAGCCGGACGGCCCGGGGGTGATCGTCGAGGGGGAGGGATTTTTGTCGTTGGGCCCATCCGCGCCGTTCTTGCCGCCTCCGCCGCCGGAGGTGACGATCCACGCGATCAGCAGTGCCAGCACGCCGAGGACGGACAGCATGACGGCCCTCCGTCGCCAGTAGATGGAGGAGGGAAGCGGCCCGACCGGATTGCGCAGAGATCCCACGGCGCAAACTGTACGAGAGATCGGCGAGTTCGCCGTCCTCACCCGCCGCTCGGCGACACAACTTTTCAGGATCATCATTCCGGAAACTGACACGTGACGATCGCGGGGCGTGACCGTATCGGCCCGTCGCCTACGGTCCGTGACCACGGACTTCGAGTCCGCCGGGCTTCACCGGGACATCACCGGCCGCACGGACGACACCCCCACGTGGGTACGACCGAGGGGCGCGACATGGACGCGAGCCGGACTCCCTCGCTTGCGCGCACTGTTCGCCTCTGTCACCCACAGGTTCGCGATCGCGTTCCTTGCACCTCTGGCCACGGCTGCCTTCCGACTCCGCCGCCCCCGCCACGAGTTGCCTGCCGGAGCGGTGGTCCGTACCGCCGCCGAGTCAGAGGTCCGGTGTCCCCCGGGGGTGGCGGACCGCCCGCACCGGCCCCCGGCCATGGCAGGATCGGAAGGCCATGACTGCGCCCACGAAGCCCCAGCCCCAGCCCCAGCCCGAGTCCCCGCACGGCAGCCCCGCCGACGGCATCACCGACGCCCCCGGCGGAGCGGGCCTGCACTCCCCTGTCATCGACTGGTTCGACGAGCACGCCCGGGATCTGCCGTGGCGGCGGCCCGAGGCCGGCCCGTGGGGGGTGATGGTCAGTGAGTTCATGCTCCAGCAGACGCCCGTGAGCCGGGTGCTGCCGGTCTACGAGCAGTGGCTCGCACGGTGGCCGCGGCCCGCCGATCTGGCCGCGGAGGCACCCGGCGAGGCGGTGCGCGCCTGGGGCCGGCTCGGTTATCCGCGCCGGGCGCTGCGACTGCACGGCGCCGCGGTCGCCATAACGGAACGGCACGGCGGTGATGTACCGACGGACCACGCCCAGTTGCTCGCGCTGCCCGGGATCGGCGAGTACACGGCGGCCGCCGTCGCCTCCTTCGCGTACGGGCAGCGGCATGCCGTGCTGGACACCAATGTGCGGCGGGTGTTCGCGCGGGCGGTGACCGGTGTGCGGTACCCGCCGAACGCCACCACCGCCGCCGAGCGCAAGCTCGCCCGCGCGCTGCTGCCTCAGGACGAGAGCACCGCCGCGCGCTGGGCCGCCGCCTCCATGGAGCTCGGCGCGCTCGTCTGCACGGCCAAGAACGAGTCCTGTCAGCGCTGTCCGATCGCCGACCAGTGCGCCTGGCGGCTCGCGGGCAAGCCCGAGCACGACGGCCCGCCGCGGCGCGGGCAGACGTACGCGGGTACCGACCGTCAGGTGCGCGGCAAGCTGCTCGCCGTGCTGCGGGAGGCCCACGCGCCCGTCCCGCAGACGGTGCTCGACCGGGTGTGGCACGAGCCGGTGCAGCGGGCGCGGGCGCTGGACGGTCTGGTCGCGGACGGACTCGTCGAGCCCCTCCCGGGTGGTTTTTATCGGCTGCCGTTGACATAGCCCGTGACGAAGCAAACGGGCAAACCTCCCTGAACCGGCGCGAATAGCCGCGCCGGTTTACCCGTTTTCGGCTTCCGTTACACAACCGACGGACAGCCGATTGCCAGCCGCGCGCTGCTTCGCACAGCCCCGTGACAACAGCTCCGTAGCTTCATTGCCATGCCGCACACCAGGCGGCAGCACACGTGATGAGAACCGGCAGGGACTGCCGGAAACGGGGATCAGGAGGCGGTCGGCATGGCGCAGGGAGAGGTGCTCGAGTTCGAGGAGTACGTTCGCACCCGGCAGGACGCGCTGCTGCGCAGCGCACGCCGCCTGGTCCCGGACCCGGTCGACGCGCAGGACCTGCTCCAGACGGCGCTCGTACGGACGTACGGCCGTTGGGAGACCATCGAGGACAAGCGGCTCGCGGACGCCTATCTGCGCCGGGTGATGATCAACACCCGCACGGAGTGGTGGCGGGCGCGGAAGCTGGAGGAGGTCCCGACCGAGCAGCTCCCGGACGCCTCGGTCGACGACTCCACCGAGCAGCACGCGGACCGCGCCCTGCTGATGGACGTCATGAAGGTGCTCGCCCCCAAGCAGCGCAGCGTCGTGGTGCTGCGACACTGGGAGCAGATGTCCACGGAGGAGACGGCCGCCGCCCTCGGCATGTCGGCCGGTACGGTCAAGAGCACGCTGCACCGGGCGCTCGCCCGGCTCCGCGAGGAGCTGGAGGCCCGCGACCTGGACGCACGCGCGCTGGAGCGTGAGGAGCGGGAGCGTTGCGCGGCGGCCTGACCGAAACCGGGCCCACCCGGCCGGACCACGCTCCGGTCCGGGGGATCTTCCAGGCGGCGAGCACGGCGGTGGCCGTGCTGGCCGCCCTCGCCCTTTTCGTCTCCGCCTGCGCCACCGGCGGCACCGGCACCCGTGACGAGGGTCCGGCGCACGCGGTCGCGGAGGACGGGGCCTCACCCTCGCCCCTGCCGTCCGTCATGCGGTCCGCCCAGGCCTCCCCGCGCCTGGACCGCAAGGGCGCGGTCGCTCTCCTCCAGTCGGACCCGAAGGTCTCCGAGGCGGTCAAGCGCGATCTGGAGCCCTGCGGCACCGACCAGTACCCGGTCGACCTGTACTACGGCGACCTGACCGGCAGTTCGGCCGACGACGTCGTCGTCAACGTCGTGACCTGTGCGGATCTGGTGGGCGTCGGCTCGTACGTGTACCGCGAGGAAGACGGTTCGTACCAGAATGTCTTCCAGACCGAGGAACCTCCGGTCTACGCCGAGATCGACCGCGGCGACCTGGTGGTGACCAAGCAGGTGTACGAGAAGGGCGACCCGGTGTCGGACCCGTCCGGCGAGAACGTGATCACGTACCGCTGGGTCTCGGGGAGGTTCGCCGCGGTGTACCGGACGCACAGCGACTACAGCGACGTCGTCGGCACGGATCCGACGCCGACGCCCGACAGCTGAACCGATCGGGCCTCCCGGAACGATCCCCCAGTGACCGCAACGACCCCGAAGAGTGAGAGCACCCGGATGGCAGACCAGACCCACGTGCTGTTCGTCGAGGACGACGATGTCATCCGCGAGGCCACCCAACTCGCCCTGGAGCGGGACGGCTTCGCGGTCACCGCCATGCCCGACGGCCTGTCGGGCCTGGAGGCGTTCCGGGCGGACCGTCCCGACATCGCCCTGCTGGACGTCATGGTCCCGGGCCTGGACGGGGTCAGCCTGTGCCGCCGTATCCGCGACGAGTCCACCGTGCCGGTGATCATGCTGTCGGCGCGTGCCGACTCGATCGACGTGGTGCTCGGCCTGGAGGCCGGCGCCGACGACTACGTGACCAAGCCGTTCGACGGGGCCGTCCTGGTCGCCCGGATCCGTGCGGTGCTGCGCCGCTTCGGGCACGCGGGCGGGACCGACCGGGGTGAGGAGAGCGCGGACGCGGCCGCGGGGGGTGTCCTGACCTTCGGCGAGCTGGAGATCGACACCGAGGGCATGGAGGTGCGCAAGGCCGGGCAGCCGGTGGCGCTCACCCCGACCGAGATGCGGCTGCTGCTTGAGTTCTCCTCCGCGCCGGGCACGGTCCTGTCCCGGGACAAGCTCCTTGAGCGGGTGTGGGACTACGGCTGGGGCGGTGACACCCGGGTCGTCGACGTCCATGTGCAGCGGCTGCGCACCAAGATCGGCCAGGACCGGATCGAGACGGTCCGTGGGTTCGGCTACAAGTTGAAAGCCTGAGCAGGGGGACCTGGAGCATGCGGGGGATCTTGCGGGGCCCGGTGACGGAGCGCTTGGTGGTGCGGACGGGGCTGAGATGGAAGCTCAGCGCGGCCATCGCGCTGGTCGGCGCGCTCGTGGCGATCGCGCTGAGCCTGGTCGTGCACAACGCGGCCCGCGTCTCGATGCTGGACAACGCGCGTGACCTCGCGGACGAGCGGATCCAGATCGCCCAGCGGAACTACGAACTGACGGGCAAGCCGAACTTCCCCAGCATCGCGGTCGACGACCTTCATCTGCCGCCCCCGCTGCGCGAGAAGGTCGAGGAGGGCCGCCGGGCGACATACGTCTCCGACCGGCCCGACCGGGGCCCGGACATCTGGGCCGCGGTCCCGGTCAAGGGCGGGCACGTGCTGTCGCTGCACACCGGGTTCACCGACCGCAGCACCGACATCCTCAACGACCTCGACCAGGCCCTGGTGATCGGCTCCATCGCCGTGGTCCTCGGCGGCAGCGCGCTCGGCGTCCTCATCGGTGGGCAGTTGTCGCGGAGGCTTCGGAAGGCGGCGACCGCGGCGAACCAGATGGCCAAGGGCGAGACGGACGTCCGGGTGCGGGACGCGATCGGCGGGGTCGTACGGGACGAGACCGACGACCTCGCGAGCGCCGTGGACGCCATGGCGGACGCGCTCCAGCAGCGGCTGGAGGCGGAGCGGCGGGTCACCGCGGACATCGCGCACGAGCTGCGGACACCGGTGACGGGTCTGCTGACGGCGGCGGAACTGCTGCCTCCCGGCCGGCCCACGGAACTGGTCCTGGACCGGGCGAAGGCCATGCGCACCCTCGTCGAGGACGTCCTGGAGGTGGCCCGGCTCGACGGCGCCAACGAGCGGGCGGAGCTCCAGGACATCCTGCTCGGCGAGTTCGTCACCCGCCGGGTGGCGGCCAAAGACCCGGAGATCGAGGTCCGCGTGGTGCACGAGTCCGAGGTCACGACCGATCCGCGCCGCCTGGAACGCGTGCTGTTCAACCTCCTCGCCAACGCCGCCCGGCACGGCAAGCCGCCCGTCCAGGTCACCGTCGAGGGCCGCGTCATCCGGGTCCGGGACCACGGCCCCGGTTTCCCCGAGGACCTCCTCGCCGACGGCCCGAGCCGCTTCCGCACGGGCAGCGCGGACCGCGCGGGCCACGGCCACGGGCTCGGTCTGACCATCGCGGCCGGTCAGGCGCGGGTGCTGGGGGCGCGGCTGACCTTCCGCAACGTGCGGCCGGCGGGGGCTCCCGACGGGGTGCACGCGGAGGGCGCGGTGGCGGTGCTGTGGCTGCCGGAGCATGCGCCCACGGCCACCGGGAGCTATCCGATGCTGCCGTGACCTGCCGGCGGCGGGGCTCCTTCGGGCGGCTCCTCTCAGATGCCTGCCAGCATCAGCTCCTCTCCCCTGGACGGTCGTACGCCGTCCGTCCTCCCCCTGAAGTACCGCTGGTCCAGCTCCTCCGCCGGAACGTGCCGGGCCTCCCGGAAGCCCGACTCGCGGGCGCCAGGGCCAGGATCTCGGCGGGCCTGAAGAAGCTGAGGAAAGGCGTCCCGGCCGCCCTCGCTCCCCTCACGGCCGCCTCCAGCTGTGGCCTCTGATCCGGCTCGACGTCCTCGGGTGGCCGCAGGAAGGTCGTGATCAGCGTGGAGCCTGGTGCGAGCCCGGCGACCAGGCGGAACGTGGCGGCGTTCGCCTCCCGGGTGAGATACATGGTGACGCCCGTGGAGGCCACCACCGCGGGGCGCCCGGGATCGAACCCGGCCTCGGCCAGGCGACCCCACCAGTCCCCCTCGAAGTCGACCGGCACGAGCCGCAGCCACTCGGGGACACCGAAGCCGAGCCTCTCCAGCCGCTGTCGCTTCCAGGCCTGCGGTCCCGGCTGGTCGACCTCGAAGACCCGCAGCCCGCGCTCCGCGGCGAGCTCCGGTCCCCTGCGCTGGGCGAACGTGTCGAGACCGGCGCCGAGGACGACGTACTGGTCAACTCCCCGCTCGACGACGAGGTCCTCCACATACCGGGTCCGGGCCACGATCGACGCCCGGGTGCGGCGCGTGGCGGCCACGTCCATATCGGGCCGCTCGCGCCACCCGTCCTCCGGACCGGCGAGCCGCAGCCCGATGTCGTCCTCCAGGACGTGCGGCGGCGGATCGGCGCGCATGTGCAGGGCCCGTCAGAGGGCGACCCGTACGGCCGTGTGGTCGGCCTCGGCCACGTCCTCCGTCACGCCCAGTCCTTGGAGAAGTCCAGCTCTTCGCTGCGCTGGGTCAGCGAGTACCAGTTGCCGCTGTCGTCGCGGAAGATCGCCTCGATGCCGTACGGCCGCTCCTGCGGCTCCTGGATGAACTCCACCCCGCGTGCCCGGAAGGTCTCGTAGTCACCGCGGCAGTCGTCGGTCCGGAACGCTCCCGCGCCCATCACGCCCTTGCCGACGAGCTTCCGCAGCGCCTCGGCGGACTCGGGGTCCAGCCCGGGGCCGTCGAGACTCATCAGGGCCAGCTCGACGCCCTCCTGCTCCTTGGCGCCGACGGTGACCCACGTCATCTCGCCCATCGAGACCTCGCTGCGCACCTCGAAGTCCAGCTTCTCGGTGAAGAAGGCCTTGGTGCGTTGCTGGTCGAAGGTCCATACGGTGGCGATGCCCAGTCCCTGGATCATGGCTCCGCTCTCCTGTCGTCCGGGGGTTCGTGCCTGTCACCGTAGGCAGCGGCGGGGTCGGGGCGCTTCTTCGAAGTTGCGGTGCTTTTCGCGGCTCTCGCTGGGGGAAAGCCGCCGGCCCAGAGCATGGCGTAGCACCCGGGGATCAGGGCGGCCCCGCGGCCCACGTTCTTGCTGCGGTACTCGCTCGGGGTGAGTCCCGTCCGTGCCTTGAAGCGGGCGGAGAAGGTGCCGAGGCTGCTGAAGCCGACCAGGTGGCAGATCTCGGTGACGCTCAGATCGGCGGCCCGCAGCATCTCCCCGGCCCGCTCGATCCGCCGGTGCGTGAGGTACTGCCCGGGCGTCTCGCCGTACGCCTCCTTGAAGGCCCGCAGGAAGTGGTACCGCGAGTACCCGGCATGCGCGGCGACCGCGCCGAGGTCCAGCTCCGGGTCGGCCCAGTCCCGGTCCATGGCGTCCTTGGCGAGCCGGATCTGCCGCACTTTGTCCATGAGGCCGATGGTGGCACGCGGCACTGACATCGCCCTCGCGTGAGCACACGAAGAAGGCCCCCCGGGGCGGACACCAGTCCGGGGGGCCTTCGGTTCGGGGTCGGTTCAGACCTCGACGCCGACTGAGACCTCTACTTCGGCTGAGACCCTACGTCGGCTCAGACCTCGACGAGCGGAGCCGGCGCCGCGTCGTCCGCCGACTTCTGGGGTCCCGCTCCCTTCAGCGGCACCTCCTTGACGAACACCGCCGCCACCAGCGCGACCACGGCGACGATCGCGCCGAGCAGGAACGCCGAGTGCGTGCCCGCCGACACCGCGACCTGGTACGCCTCGCGCACCGCGGCCGGCAGCTTCTCCAGGCTCTTCGCGTCCAGCTGTGCGGACTGCTCGGTCACCTTGGAGCCCAGCGCCCCGCCCCGCTCGGCCATGACGTCCTGGACCCGGTGGTTGAACAGAGCGCCCATGATGGCGACACCGAAGGAGGAGCCGAGGGTACGGAACAGGGTGGTGGAGGAGGACGCGACGCCCATGTCCTTCATCTCGACGCTGTTCTGCGCGACCAGCATGGTGATCTGCATCAGGCAGCCCATGCCGAGACCGACCACGGCCATGAAGACACCGGAGGTGAGCCGCGAGGTCCCGGTGTCCATCGTCGACAGCAGGTACAACCCGACGATCATCAGGGCGCTGCCGAGGACCGGGAAGACGTAGTACCGCCCGCTGTTGGTGGTGATCCGGCCCGCGACCATCGAGGTCACCAGCATCGCGCCGAGCATCGGCAGGAGCAGCAGCCCGGAGTTGGTGGCGGAGGCGCCCTGCACGGACTGCTGGTACAGCGGCAGGAAGAGGGTGGCGCCGAACATCACGAAGCCGGTGACGAAGCCGATGATCGACATCAGCGTGAAGTTGCGGCTGCGGAAGATGTGCAGCGGGACCACCGGCTCGGTCGCCTTGGTCTGCCAGAACACGAACCCGACGAGCGCGGCCACGCCGATGCCGATCAGCTCCATGATCCGCGCGGAGGTCCAGGCGTACTCCGTGCCGCCCCAGGTGGTCACCAGCACGATGGAGGTGATGCCCACGGTCAGCAGGGCGGCGCCCAGGTAGTCGATGCGGGCCTGTGCGCGCTTCTTCGGCAGGTGCAGGACCGCGCTGATCAGGCCGAGCGACACGACACCGAGCGGCAGGTTGATGTAGAAGGACCAGCGCCAGCCCCAGTTGTCGGTGATGGTGCCGCCGACCAGCGGTCCGCCGATCATCGCGAGCGCCATGACGCCGGCCATCATGCCCTGGTACTTGCCGCGCTCCCGCGGCGGGATCAGGTCGCCGATGATCGCCATGACGCCGACCATCAGACCGCCGGCGCCGAGGCCCTGCACGGCCCGGAAGCCGATGAGCTGTCCCATGTCCTGGGCCATGCCGCTGAGCGCGGAGCCGACCAGGAAGAGCACGATCGAGCTCATGAAGACGCCCTTGCGGCCGTACATGTCGCCGAGCTTGCCCCAGAGGGGGGTGGCGGCCGCGGTGGCCAGCGTGTAGGCCGTCACGACCCACGAAAGGTGTTCGAGCCCACCGAGCTCGCCCACGATCGTCGGCATCGCGGTGCCCACGATCATGTTGTCGAGCATCGCGAGCATCATGGTGATCATCAGCGCGAGCAGGACGACCCGCACACTGCGCTGCTTCTTGTCCGGCTGCTTCTTGTCCGGCTCCGTCTCAACCGTCTGTGTGTCCGCCATCGGTTCCCACTCCCCTGAGTTCCTGCGGTACTGCCCCCGCCGAGGCACTTACTTGCCGCCCGGCTAGTTGTCTACACTGGGAAGGTAGACGCGTAACTAGCCGGGCGTCAAGTAAGTTTTATGGGAAGCCGAGGAGCATGAGGATGGGCGGCACCATGGACGTCACGAAGCAGCAGCGCCGCGGCAACACGCGCCAGCGCATCCAGGACGTGGCCCTCGATCTCTTCGCGGAGCAGGGGTACGAGAAGACGTCCCTGCGGGAGATCGCCGAGCACCTGGATGTCACCAAGGCGGCGCTCTACTACCACTTCAAGACCAAGGAAGAGATCCTCGTCAGCATCTTCGACGACCTGACGCAGCCGATCCTCGACTTGATCGAGTGGGGCAGGAACCAGCCGCACACGCTGGAGACGAAGCAGGAGATCGTACGGCGCTACAGCGCCACCCTGGCCGGGGCGACGCCGTTGTTCCGCTTCATGCAGGAGAACCAGGCGGCGGTCCGTGAACTGCGCGTCGGCGAGACCTTCAAGGAGCGCATGCAGGGACTCCGCGAGATCATCGTCGACCCGGAGGCCGACCTGACCGACCAGGTCCGCTGCGTCAGCGCGATCTTCACCCTGCACGCCGGCATGTTCTTCCTCCAGGACATCGCCGGAGACCAGGAGGCCAAGCGCAAGGCGGTCCTGGAGGTCGCCACGGACTTGGTCACGCAGGCGCATCGGGGGGGCGGGGAGGGTCAGCCCCTGGGGGGCAGGGAGGGTTAGGGCCCGAGGGCGGGGCGACGGGTTGGCATCTCGGTCTGATGCCGGGGCGAGGCGAGGGGCTGGCGCCTCGGGTTTCGCCAGGGCGTGAGGGGCTGGCGCCTCGGGTTGGGTCAGGGGGCGAGGGGCCGGCGCCTCGGTTCGGCCGGGGGCGAGGGACTGGCGCCTCGGTTCGGCGGGGTGCAGGCCAAGGGACTGGCGCTTCCGGTCAACCGGGGGGAACGGAGCGAAGGGCTGACGCCCGCGGTCCGGCCCAGGACAGGGGAAACGGCCAACACGCACGGTCTACCCAGGCGGAGCGACGGCTGACGACCGCCCTCCGACCCCGGACAGCGAAAACAGCCAACGCACACGGCCTACCCAGCCGGAGCGACAGCTGACGACCGCCCTCCGACCCCGGACAGCGAAAACAGCCAACGCACACGGCCTACCCAGCCGGAGCCGGCCGGCTCCTCGATCGGCTGGAGGCAGCGGAAACGGCTACCACGTGGCGTTCGGCCAACGGTGGGCGAGAGGCCGGCGGCCACCCTTCCGCTCGGGGCAGCGAAGACAACCGCCCCACGCCTCAGCCAGGGGTGGGCGAGCAGCCGGAGGCAACCGAGGCGGCTGACGCCCGCCGTTCAACTGGGGGCAGCGCGAGGAACTGATGCCTACGGTCCGACCCAGTGTTGGCCAGCGCGGCCGCCGCCCCCCGATCCACGCCACGGGCACCAGGAAGAGCTGACGCCCGCGGTTCGGTCGGCGGTGGCGCGAGGGGCTGACCGACGCCCCCATCGACGCGCCCCCTCCGCCCAGGAACACCCCGGCCGCCGCCACACCCCGTGCCCAACGACCCGCGTCGGCATGTCCCCTCCCCCGGAGGGACCCGCTCAGACCTTGACGCCCTTGGCGCGCAGGAAGGCGACCGGGTCGATGGCCGAGCCGTAATTCGCGGTCGTGCGGATCTCGAAGTGCAGGTGCGGGCCGCTGGAGTTGCCGGTGTTGCCGGACAGGGCGATGCGCTGACCGGTCTTGACGACCTGGCCGACCTTGACCTTGATCCGGGAGAGGTGGGCGTACTGCGAGTACTTCCCCTTGCCGTGCTTGATCACGATGGCGTTGCCGTAGGCGGCACCGTCACCGGCTCCGCCCGGACCCGCCTTGACGACGGTCCCGCCGTGCGCGGCGACGACGGTCGTACCGCTCGGCACCGCGAAGTCCTGCCCGCTGTGGGTGGACTGCCACATGCCACCGGCCTGCGCGTAGCTCGCGCTGAGCGTGTACTTCTTCACCGGGTCGACCCAGGAGGCCGAGGAGGACGCGGCCGAGGCGACTCCGGCCCCCAGTACAGCCGACACCCCGACGGACGCGGCCATGACGGTCACACGGGTGCGGAGCAGGGACGTACGGGAAGAGCGGTGGGAGACGCGCTGGAACATTCGGAACCTCATGAAGCCGGGGACAGGAAGCCACCCGGCGCACGAAGGCCGCCGGATGGCGCATCCCTTGGTAACCCCAGAGACCGAATACCCCCAAACAGCCCATCTACGATGGAATGTAGTAATAGGCCGCGATAGGTCGCCCCAGAAGTCTCTTCCCTTCCCGCGATTTCTTCACTATTCCGCCTAGTAATGGACAAATCACCTGTGCGGCAAGTCACCGGCGGCCCCGATGTAAAAGCCATGCCAAGTGACGCACGTCTCTGGCCTCCTACCAGCCGGTAACCCTACGGTTCCTCTCGCGCCACCCTCACCAACAAACATGCACGAGACAACTGCAGCGTTTCCGGACGTGAGAGGACCCCCCACCCCATGACAAGCAGACGCCCCTGGGCGCGCCACACAGCCGTAAGCACCGTCACCGCCGCCGCCCTCGTCGCCCTGGCCGTCCCCGCCGAGGCCGCGACGACCACCGCAAGCGCCACCACGACCGCTACGGCCGCCGCCGAAGACGTCGACTACGCCACCTGGCAGACGGACTGCCAGACCGTGATGGACCAGGCCCTGCCCTACCTGAAGACGCGTATCGCCGCCCCCGGGCCCGGCGAGAAGCAGGCGATCGTCCTCGACATCGACAACACCACCCTGGAGACGGACTTCGGCTTCAGCTACCCCCAGCCGGCCAACAAGCCCGTCCTGGAGGTCGCGAAGTACGCCCAGCAGCACGGCGTTTCCCTGTTCTTCGTAACCGCCCGCCCCGGCATCATCGCCCCGGTGACCGACTACAACCTCAAGCACGTCGGCTACCAGGTGGGCGGCCTCTACGTCCGCAGCTTCATCGACCTCTTCAAGGACGTCGGCGCCTACAAGACCGCCCAGCGCGTCGACATCGAGAACAAGGGCTACACGATCATCGCGAACATCGGCAACAGCGCCACCGACCTCTCCGGCGGCCACGCCGAGAAGACCTTCAAACTCCCGGACTACAACGGCCAGTTGTCCTGACCTCCAGCCAGGCTCCATCCGCCGCCGCGCGCTCAGGGCAATGGCGGATGGAGTCGGCGCGTGAGAAAGCTCTTCCGGCCGGACGGTCAGCCGGCCCCGGCCCCGCTCTGGTCGGGTCTGGTCGGGTCTGGTCGGCAAGACCCTCGGGCTCTCCGCCCTCGCCCCCTTCCGAGGCGGGCGACGCACCCTCGGCGACGCGATAAGCAGATCCGCGCCCTGGCCCGCGCCCTGGCCCGCGCCGCGGTCCGCGCGGTCCTGGACTCCCCGTGCGAGCCGCCGCCCTTCCCTGCCGAAGAAGAAGCCCGCCGCCCTTGCCCCCTCACGCGCCAACTGCCCACCCTCACAAGCCGCGCGCACAGCCGTACGCACACAAAAGGGCCGCTCCGGAACCGGAGTTCCGAAGCGGCCCTTCAAGGCATCGCCGTGAGGCTTACGCCTCCTTGCTCAGGTTCGGCCCGGCACCGCCGGCCGCCTGCTCGATCGGCGGGACGTCCGGCAGGGCCGCCTTCTCCTCGCCGCGGAAGGTGAAGGTCTTGGTCTCGCCCTCGCCCTCCGTGTCGACGACCACGATGTGACCGGGACGCAGCTCACCGAAGAGGATCTTCTCCGAGAGCGTGTCCTCGATCTCGCGCTGGATCGTGCGACGCAGCGGACGCGCGCCCAGCACCTGGTCGTAGCCCTTGGTCGACAGCAGCTCCTTGGCGGACTGGGAGAGCTCGATGCCCATGTCCCGGTCCTTGAGGCGCTCGTCGACCTTGCCGATCATCAGGTCGACGATCTGGAGGATGTCGGCCTGCGTCAGCTGCGGGAAGACGACCACGTCGTCGACACGGTTGAGGAACTCGGGCCGGAAGTGCTGCTTGAGCTCGTCCGAGACCTTGTTCTTCATGCGCTCGTAGTTGGTCTTCTTGTCGCCCGAGGCCGCGAAGCCCAGGTTGAAGCCCTTGGAGATGTCCCGGGTGCCGAGGTTGGTCGTCATGATGATGACCGTGTTCTTGAAGTCCACGACCCGGCCCTGGGAGTCGGTCAGGCGACCGTCCTCCAGGATCTGCAGCAGCGAGTTGAAGATGTCCGGGTGGGCCTTCTCGACCTCGTCGAACAGGACGACGGAGAACGGCTTGCGGCGGACCTTCTCGGTCAGCTGGCCGCCCTCTTCGTAGCCCACGTAACCGGGAGGCGAACCGAAGAGCCGCGAGACCGTGTGCTTCTCGCTGAACTCCGACATGTCGAGGGAGATCAGCGCGTCCTCGTCACCGAAGAGGAACTCGGCGAGCGCCTTGGACAGTTCGGTCTTACCGACACCGGACGGGCCGGCGAAGATGAACGAACCACCGGGGCGCTTCGGGTCCTTCAGACCGGCACGCGTACGACGGATCGCCTTCGACAGCGCCTTGACGGCGTCGACCTGGCCGATGACCCGCTTGTGGAGCTCGTCCTCCATGCGCAGCAGACGCGAGGACTCCTCCTCGGTCAGCTTGAAGACCGGGATGCCGGTGGCGGTCGCGAGGACCTCGGCGATCAGCTCGCCGTCGACCTCGGCGACGACGTCCATGTCGCCGGCCTTCCACTCCTTCTCCCGCTTGGCCTTGGCGGCCAGGAGCTGCTTCTCCTTGTCGCGGAGGGAGGCGGCCTTCTCGAAGTCCTGCGAGTCGATCGCGGACTCCTTGTCGCGGCGCACGCCCGCGATCTTCTCGTCGAACTCGCGCAGGTCCGGCGGCGCGGTCATCCGGCGGATGCGCATCCGGGATCCGGCCTCGTCGATCAGGTCGATCGCCTTGTCCGGCAGGAAGCGGTCCGAGATGTACCGGTCGGCCAGGGTGGCGGCCTGGACGAGCGCCTCGTCCGTGATCGAGACACGGTGGTGGGCCTCGTACCGGTCGCGCAGACCCTTGAGGATCTCGATCGTGTGCGGCAGGGACGGCTCCGCGACCTGGATGGGCTGGAAGCGGCGCTCGAGGGCCGCGTCCTTCTCCAGGTGCTTGCGGTACTCGTCCAGCGTGGTCGCACCGATGGTCTGCAGCTCACCGCGGGCCAGCATCGGCTTCAGGATCGAAGCGGCGTCGATGGCGCCCTCGGCGGCACCCGCACCGACCAGCGTGTGCAGCTCGTCGATGAACAGGATGATGTCGCCGCGGGTGCGGATCTCCTTGAGGACCTTCTTCAGGCGCTCCTCGAAGTCACCGCGGTAGCGGGAGCCGGCGACCAGCGCGCCGAGGTCCAGGGTGTAGAGGTGCTTGTCCTTGAGGGTCTCGGGCACCTCGCCCTTGACGATGGCCTGGGCGAGGCCCTCGACGACGGCGGTCTTGCCGACGCCGGGCTCACCGATCAGCACCGGGTTGTTCTTGGTACGGCGGGACAGCACCTGCATGACCCGCTCGATCTCCTTCTCGCGCCCGATGACCGGGTCGAGCTTGGACTCACGAGCGGCCTGGGTGAGGTTCCGGCCGAACTGGTCGAGGACCAGGGACGTCGAGGGGGTGCCCTCGGCAGGCCCGCCGGCGGTGGCGGTCTCCTTGCCCTGGTAACCGGAGAGCAGCTGGATGACCTGCTGCCGCACCCGGTTGAGATCTGCGCCCAGCTTGACCAGGACCTGGGCGGCGACGCCCTCGCCCTCACGGATCAGGCCGAGCAGGATGTGCTCCGTGCCGATGTAGTTGTGGCCCAGCTGAAGGGCCTCGCGGAGCGACAGCTCCAGGACCTTCTTGGCACGGGGGGTGAAGGGGATGTGCCCGGACGGGGCCTGCTGCCCCTGCCCGATGATCTCCTCCACCTGCTGGCGGACCGCCTCGAGCGAAATCCCGAGGCTCTCAAGGGCCTTGGCGGCGACACCCTCACCCTCGTGGATCAGGCCCAGGAGGATGTGCTCGGTGCCGATGTAGTTGTGGTTGAGCATCCGGGCTTCTTCCTGAGCCAGGACGACAACCCGCCGCGCGCGGTCGGTGAACCTCTCGAACATCGTTAATCGCTCCTCAGAGCGGTCAGGCAGTGGGGGGAACTTCCCCTCCCTGTCCTTCCGCAGCTTAGTCCCGCAAGCGGGGACCGCTCATTCCAACTGCCGACACCGTCGATGGCCTCCTGACCCCGAACGCCGACATCCTGTCCAACCCGATGGTGCGAGACGATGTTCCCGCAGGCCAGGCAGTTACCCCAGTCGCCAGTACGCCGATGGCGAACGTGAGACGGCCTTTCCTGCGTGTCGCCCCCTCCCACTAGGGATGTCTTACCCGCTCGAACCGACACTCCATGCCGTACGCCCCCCGTCCCTCCGCTACGGGCGAACAACCTTGTGCCACCCCGCACCTCCGCACGCCCCCTCTTCGGCCACTCTTCGCACACGTCGGCACACCCAGCGTAACTCTCGCGCCTTTCCGGCGGTTGCACTTGGCATGGTCGCCAGCCGCCCCCCTCTCGCCACCGATTTCGCCGTGGTCCCGCTCCCCCGTCGGCCGCCGGAACGGGCCGCCTTCGGCGACGATCCGGTCCGTCGCTGGTACGAGAACGAACTGGGCTGGCCCACGGTGCCCGCGAGCACCCCTGAATCTCCCGTACGACTGCGCCTGGGGCTTCGTTTCGACGTCCTGGACGTCCCGGCCGAGGCGGGACGCGCGGCCCTGCGCCACCTCGCCGAGGCGTCTCCGGTGGCTATGTGGGGCGACCGGATGCTGCTCCTGGTGGCGGCGGGCAGCACGGAGGAGTTGCCGGGCCTGCTGGACTGGCTGGAGTGGGGCACGCTGGCGCTCGACCTGCGGGCGGTCGGGACGGGCGGCGTGATGCAGGCACCGCGTCCGCCGGAACCCTGGGTGCGCCAACTCGCGGAAGTCTCGTCGGGACGGTCTGCGCGTCCGGCGCCCGGGGAGGAGGCATCCCTCGTCCCGCCGTCGCTCCCGGAATCGACCGGACTCATGCCCCGACCGTCGCGGAAGGAGCCGAAAGCGGCGAAAGGGCCGCGAGAGACGAGCCCCGCCACCGGAAGCCGGCGGCCTCTCGTCCTGGGCCGCCCGGGCGCCCTGCAGGGGGCCGCCGTGTGGGTGCGGCCCCCCGAGCCTGGGTGCGAGGTCGAGGCCTCGCTGCCGACGATGTCGGCACTGGGGGGCGGTGGGGGCGCCCCCGATCTCGTACGCGTCGTGAACACGGTGGCCACGCACTGCCACCGGCTGCGGCTGCGGCGCGCTCGGCCATAGGCCTTCGCGGCCCCGGCCTTCGTGGCCCCGGCCTCAGCGGACCCTCGATCAGGCGTTGGCCTTCTCGTAAGCCTCGCGAATGCTCGCCGGAACACGGCCGCGGTCATTGACCTCGTAACCGTTCTCCTTCGCCCAGGCACGGATCTGAGCGGTGTCCTGGCTGCCACCGGAAGCGGCCCGCGTCTTTCCGCGGCCGCCCGAAGCACGGCCTCCGGTGCGGCGACCGCCCTTCACGTAGGGGTCGAGAAGGCCACGGAGCTTGTCCGCATTGGCAGTCGTGAGATCGATCTCGTACGTCTTGCCGTCCAACGCGAACGTGACGGTCTCGTCCGCCTCGCCGCCGTCGATGTCATCGACAAGAAGGACCTGAACCTTCTGTGCCACCGGATTTCCTTTCATCCAATACTTGAGGGCCGGGGGTCTGCGGCGTCCGCCGTTTCACCGTCCCCTGTTATATGCAGTACTGCAGTACGTCGGAAAGCAAACCGCTTTTGCTGGGAAAACACAAACCCTCGGGAGAGACCGACAGGGGCCGCCCCGTCCGGAAACATGCGCGTTTCGGACATAGGGAACCTGGGCAGGGCCGATCGGCGGAATCCTTGGCGATCACAGATGCAGAAGCATCCGGCTGTTGCCCAAGGTGTTCGGTTTCACTCGTTCGAGACCGAGGAACTCTGCCACGCCTTCGTCATAGGAACGCAGTAGCTCGGCGTAGACATCGGTGTCAACGGGTGTCTCACCGATCTCGACGAAGCCGTGCTTGCCGAAGAAGTCCACTTCGAAGGTGAGACAGAAAACGCGACGAACACCGAGCCAGCGGGCCGTCTGCAACAACTTCTCCAGCAACTGATGCCCGACCCCGGCACCCTTCAGCCCGGGCTTCACGGCGAGAGTGCGTACTTCCGCGAGGTCTTCCCACATGACATGCAGGGCGCCGAAGCCGACCAGCTCGGCGTTGTCGTCGCGCTCGGCGACCCAGAACTCCTGGATGTCCTCGTAAAGCGTCACCGTCGCTTTGTCGAGCAGGATGCGGTCACGGACGTAGGAGTCAAGGAGCCGACGGATGCCGGCGACATCGCTGGTGCGTGCCCGCCGGACGGTGATGGCTTTTGCGGTGACTTCGGGGTTCTCGGCGGAGGGGCTCTTCGCGGACATGAGCGGACGCTATCGTCCGCCGTCTCGCGATGCCGAGTCGGGGTTCTCCACGGTCGGTCCCCCGACGATCCGTACGGCGTCCTGGAGTGCCTGTCGCTGTTCCTCGCTCATCATCCCGAAGAAGGCGACGAGAGCGGCGGCGGGGTTGTCACTCTGGGACCAGGCGTCGTTCATCAGTGCGGCGGCGTAGGCGGCCCGTGTGGAGACCGCCTCATATCGATAGGCGCGGCCTTCCGCCTCACGACGCACCCAGCCCTTCTGATGGAGATTGTCCAAAACGGTCATCACCGTGGTGTACGCGATGGACCGTTCCTGCCGAAGGTCTTCCAGGACTTCTCGAACGGTGACCGGGCGGTTCCACTTCCACACCCGCGTCATGACCGCGTCTTCGAGTTCTCCCAATGGGCGAGGCACACCTCAGCACAATAGTGGGAGATCCGGCTATCGGCGTGACGGACGGGCCCTTTCAACGCCAAACAGCAACAAAAAGGGCGTACGACTCCGAAAGCGCGGTGGCTCGGAGAGTCGTACGCCGACGAGGGCGCGGCCGGTCAGTCGGCCTGCTTGGTCGCCTCCGCGCGCGCGAGGGCGGCGTCGACGGCCGCGTCCTCCTTGGCCTTGTTGGCCCCGCCCTGGGTCTTCACGATGACCCGGATCAGACCGATGAAGAACACGGCCATGACGACCGGGGGCACGAGCGCGGAGACATAGTCCATGCGTCCAGAGTAGCCAGCGACACCGGGACAACTCGGGCGGGGTGCGGACTGTCCCGCCTTCAGCCCGCGGCCAGCTGCTGCGGCGGGTTCGCCGGGGGCGGGGCCGGCTTGCGGCGGGGGAAGACCTCGCCCGGAGTGGGGATGGGCCGGGAGGGCTTCGGGGCGGCGGGAGCGGGTTTCTCGGCGGGCTTGACCGGGGCCTTTTCCGGACGCTTCGCCGGTTCCTTGGCGTCCTGTTCCGCCGGGCCAGGACGCTTCGCCGGTTCCTTGGCGTCCTGTTCCGCCGGGCCGCCCGGCGCGAGCCCGGAAGGCTCTTCGCGGAGCCCTCCGCAAAGGCCTCCGGGCAGCGCCAGGAGGCGCGTACGGGAGGCCGGGACCACAGGGGCCAGCGGGGCGCGTCGGGCGCCCGTGGCGCCCGTGGCGCCCGCGAGACGGGCCCGTACGTCGCGTTCGGCCAGCATCTGGCAGCGGATCAGCAGCGCCGCCGCGACGGGGTTGCCGCGCAGCGCCCGCAGCGCGGCGAGATCGTCGGGCACGGGCCGGTACCCGGCACCCAGCGCCTCCTCCAGGAGGGTGAGGTAACCGGCGGCGGTGCCGGGCAGCGCGGCGCGGTACCGGGCGAGGTCGGCCACCAGGAAGGCACGCAACCGGGCACCCTCGCGTACCGCCTCGTCGAGGGACTCGGCGAGGCGGTGGCAGTCCTTGATGTCCTCGGCCGAAGCAGGGGCGGGGTGAAGGGCGAGGGCGAGAGCGCGGCGGAGCACACGCAGCTCCTCCACGCCGAACGCCATGCCGCCGCGGGATCCGTATGGCGTGGGCATGCGGCGACAGTACGCGCTAATCAGACAAACCCGTCATAGGGGGCGGGTGTGGCGCGACCGGGCCACCCCAATGCCGGTCCAGGCGTCCCGGCCCGAGGTCACATCCGCGACACGTTCCGCTCGTAGACCAGCCGCAGCCCCACCAGCGTCAGCCAGGGCTCGTGCTCGTCGATCACCGACGACTCCCCGAGCACCATAGGCGCCAGGCCGCCCGTGGCGATGACCGTGACGTCGTCCGGGTCCTCCGCGAGCTCCCGGGCCATCCGGCTCACCACGCCGTCCACCTGCCCTGCGAAGCCGTACACGATCCCGGACTGCATCGCCTCGACCGTGTTCTTGCCGATCACGCTCCGCGGCCGGGCCACCTCGATCTTCCGCAGCTGCGCACCCTTGACCCCGAGCGCCTCCACGGAGATCTCGATACCGGGCGCGATGACCCCGCCGACGTACTCCCCGCGCGCGGACACCGCGTCGAACGTCGTCGCCGTGCCGAAGTCCACGACGATCGCGGGGCCGCCGAACAGTTCGACGGCGGCCACCGCGTTGATGATCCGGTCCGCGCCGACCTCCTTGGGGTTGTCGGTGAGGATCGGCACCCCCGTCTTCACGCCGGGCTCGACCAGCACGGCCGGCACGTCGCCGTAGTAGCGCCGCGTCACCTCGCGCAGCTCGTGCAGCACGGACGGCACGGTCGCGCAGATGGCGATCCCGTCGATGCCGTCGCCCAGTTCGTCCCCGAGGAGCGGATGCATGCCCATCAGGCCCTGGAGCAGTACGGCCAGCTCGTCCGCCGTGCGGCGCGCGTCCGTGGAGATCCGCCAGTGCTCGACGATGTCCTCGCCGTCGAACAGCCCGAGGACGGTGTGCGTGTTGCCTACGTCGATCGTGAGGAGCATCGCGACTACTCCGCCTCGCGCAGATCGAGGCCGATGTCGAGGATCGGCGAGGAGTGGGTGAGCGCACCCACGGCGAGGTAGTCGACCCCGGTGTCGGCGTACGCGCGCGCGGTGGCCAGCGTCAGCCGCCCGGAGGCCTCCAGCGCGGCCCGTCCGTGCACGAGCGCGACCGCCTCCTCGCACTCGCCGGGCGTGAAGTTGTCCAGCAGGATCAGGTCGGCGCCCGCGTCCACGACCTCCCGCAGCTGGTGCAGGGTGTCGACCTCGACCTCGATCGGCACGTCCGGGAAGGTCTCCCGTACGGCCTTGAAGGCCTGGGCGACGCCACCGGCGGCGACCACGTGGTTGTCCTTGACCAGCGCCGCGTCGGACAGCGACATGCGGTGGTTGACCCCGCCCCCGCACCGCACCGCGAACTTCTCCAGCGACCTGAGGCCGGGAGTCGTCTTCCGGGTGTCCCGCACGCGTGCCTTGGTGCCCTCCAGTGCGTCCGCCCACGCGCGCGTGGCGGTCGCGATGCCCGAGAGCCGGCACAGCAGGTTCAGCGCGCTGCGCTCGGCGGTGAGCAGGTCACGCGTGCGCGTGGTGACCGACAGGAGCTTCTGTCCCGCCTCCACCCGGTCGCCGTCCTCCACATGCCGCTCGACCTCGAACTCGTCCTCGCACACCACCGAGACGACCGCCTCGGCGACCCTGAGGCCGGCCACGACGCCCGCCTCGCGCGCGACGAAGTCGGCGGTGGCGACGGCGTCCTCGGGGATGGTCGCGACGGTCGTCACGTCCACACCGTGGTCGAGGTCCTCCTGGATGGCGACATTGGCGATGTCCTCGACCTCCACGGGATCGAGCCCGGCGTCTGCCAGGAGCTGCGCGAGCGCGGGGTCGAGCCCGCACTCCAGGTACTCCTCGCCGAGGCCGTCGGAGGCGGTGCCACAGGCACAGCCGTCGCCGCAGCCGCCGGACGAGGCGAGGGGAAGGTCGTCGGTGCTCACTGGTGTCACTGCTCCTGGAGGGGCTGCCGGGTCGGGGGGAAGTCTGCGGTATCGGTGGTGTGTACGGCGAGGGTCCGGTCGGGATTCAGCCGTACGACGATGTGGCGGCGCCACGCCGTGTCGTCGCGGTCGGGCGCGTCCTCGCGCCAGTGGCAGCCGCGCGTCTCCTCGCGCAGCAGGGCCGCGGCGGCCAGGACTCGGGCCACGCACAGGAGGTTGGTGGCCTCCCAGGTGTCGACGCCGGGCTCGGCCGTCTTGCCGTTCTCGGCGAGGGCGTCCCGGGCGTCGGCGTGCAGCTGCTGCAGCTCGTCGGCGGCCTTGGACAGGGACTCGGCGGAGCGCAGCACGCCCGCGCCCTGGGTCATGATCCGCTGGATCGCGAACCGGGCCTCGGGGGCGAGCAGCGGGTGCGCGGGCCTCTCGGGCTGGTCGACCGGGGCGGGCACGCGCGCGTGGAGGCCGGCGCGGCTCGCCGTGATGTCGGCGGCGATGCGCTCGGCGTAGACCAGCCCCTCCAGGAGGGAGTTGGAGGCGAGCCGGTTCGCGCCGTGCACGCCGGTGCAGGCGACCTCGCCGCACGCGTACAGGCCCGGGACGGTCGTGCGGCCCTTGGAGTCGGTGCGCACGCCGCCGGAGGCGTAGTGGGCGGCCGGTGCGACCGGGATGGGCTCGGTGACCGGGTCGATGCCGTGGGCGCGGCAGGCGGCGAGGATCGTCGGGAAGCGGTGCTCCCACATCTCGGCGCCGAAGTGCCGGGCGTCGAGGAACATGTGCTCGGCGTCCCGCTCCTGCATGCGGCGCATGATGCCCTTGGCGACGATGTCCCGAGGTGCGAGCTCGGCCAGCTCGTGCTGCCCGGTCATGAAGCGCACGCCGTCGGCGTCGACCAGGTGGGCGCCCTCGCCGCGCACGGCCTCGGAGACGAGCGGCTGCTGGCCCTCGGCGTCCGGGCCGAGGAACAGCACGGTGGGGTGGAACTGCACGAACTCCAGGTCGCTGACCTCGGCGCCCGCGCGCAGGGCGAGCGCCACGCCGTCGCCCGTCGACACGGACGGGTTGGTGGTCGCGGAGAACACCTGGCCCATGCCGCCGGTCGCGAGGACGACCGCGGGGGCGTGCACGGCGCCCACGCCGTCGTGCTGGCCCTCGCCCATGACGTGCAGGGTGACGCCAGCCGTACGGCCTTCGGCGTCGGTCAGGAGGTCGAGCACGAGCGCGTTCTCGATCGTGCGCAGTCCCCGCGCGCGTACGGCCTCGACGAGTGCCCGGGAGATCTCCGCGCCGGTCGCGTCACCGCCCGCGTGCGCGATCCGGCGCCGGTGGTGACCGCCCTCGCGGGTGAGCGCCAGGTCGCCCGCCTCGGACTCGTCGAAATGCGCGCCGGTCGCGATCAGGCGGCGTACGGCGTCGGGGCCCTCGGTGACGAGGATCCGCACCGCCTCCTCGTCGCACAGGCCCACGCCCGCGACCAGCGTGTCGTCCAGGTGCTGTTCGGGGGTGTCGCCCTCGCCCAGGGCCGCGGCGATGCCGCCCTGCGCCCAGCGGGTGGAGCCGTCGTCGAGCCGGGCCTTGGTGACGACGACGGTGCTCAGGCCCTCGGCCTGGCAGCGCAGGGCCGCGGTGAGACCGGCGACGCCGGAGCCGACGACCACGACGTCCGCGTCGATGGACCACCCGGGCGCGGGTGCGTGCAGTCTTATGCCTGTGCTGGTCACGAGGCGGCTCCGAAGGTCAGCGGGATGTTGTCGATCAGCCGGGTCGTCCCCACCCGGGCGGCGACGGCGAGGACGGCCTCGCCGATGAAGTCGTCCTCGATCTCGGTGAAGTCGGACGGGTCGACGAGCGCGAGGTAGTCCAGGGCGAGCGGCGGGTCCTGGCGCGAGGCGTCGTCCAGGATCAGCCGGGCGGCCGCGCGGACCGCCGACGGGGCTCCCGGCAGGGCCTTCGCGACCGCGTGCGCGTCGGCGGCCGCGCGGGACTCCCCGAGGGCACTCAGGGCCTCGGCACGCTCATGCGTGGCGGGCACTTCACGGGCTCGTGCGCGCAACGCCTCCTGGGCCGCGTGGCGGTCGCGGCCCGCGAACAGGGCGCGGGAGAGCGCGAGTGCCGTGCGCCGTTCCTGCGGTGAGAGGTAGCGGTTGCGGCTGGAGCGGGCCAGGCCGTCGTCCTCGCGCACGGTGGGCACGCCGACGATCTCGACGCCGAAGTTCAGGTCGCGCACCATCCGGCGGATCAGCGCGAGCTGTTGGGCGTCCTTCTGGCCGTAGAGGGCGATGTCGGGGCGGGTGAGGTGGAGCAGCTTGGCGACGACGGTGAGCATGCCGTCGAAGTGGCCGGGGCGCGAGGTGCCCTCCAGGCGCTCTCCCATCGGGCCCGCGCTGATGCGCACCTGGGGCTCACCGCCGGGGTAGACCTCGTCGACGGAGGGCGCGAAGACGGCGTCCGCACCGGCGTCCTCGGCGATCTTGAGGTCGGCGTCCAGGGTGCGCGGGTAGCGGTCGAGGTCTTCTCCCGCGCCGAACTGGAGCGGGTTCACGAAGACGGTGACGACGACCTCGCCGTCCGGTCCGGCGATCTCGCGGGCGGTGCGGACCAGGGTGGCGTGGCCCTCGTGCAGGGCACCCATGGTCATCACGACGGCCCGGCGGCCCACACGCGTGCGTGCGTGCAGTTCGTCGGCGGTGCGCAGCAGGGTCGTGGTCATCGGGCGTCTCCCTCGGCGCCGTCGGTCCCCGTGGCGAGTACCCCGAGGAGGTCCTCGGCGAGCTCCGGCTTGAGCAGGCCGTGGGCGAGCGCCCGGTCGGCGGTCGCGCGCGCCATCGCCAGATAGCCGGCGACGGCATGCGGGGCGTGCTCGCGCAGTTCCGTGACGTGCGCGGCGACGGTGCCGGCGTCACCGCGCGCGACGGGGCCGGTGAGGGCCGCGTCGCCGGAGCGCAGGGCGTTGTCCAGGGCGGCGCCGAGCAGCGGGCCGAGCATCCGGTCGGGGGCCTCGACGCCGGCCGAGCGCAGCAGCTCCATGGCCTGGGCGACCAGCGTGACCAGGTGGTTCGCACCGAGGGCGAGGGCCGCGTGGTACAGCGGGCGCTTGTCCTCGTCGATCCACTCGGGCTCGCCGCCCATCTCGATGACGAGGGCCTCGGCGGCCAGCCGCAGTTCCTCGGGGGCGGTGACGCCGAAGGAGCAGCCCGCGAGGCGCTGGACGTCCACCGGGGTGCCCGTGAAGGTCATCGCCGGGTGCAGGGCCAGCGGCAGGGCGCCCGCGCGCAGGGCGGGGTCGAGGACCTTCGCGCCGTACCGCCCGGAGGTGTGCACGAGCAGCTGCCCCGGCCGCACCGCGCCGGTCTCGGCGAGGCCCTCGACCAAGCCGGGCAGGGTGTCGTCGGGGACGGTCAGCAGCACCAGGTCGGCGCGCTGGAGGACGTCCGCGGGAGGGACGAGCGGGACGTCCGGGAGCATCAGCGCGGCTCGTCGCCTGGAGGCGTCGGACACTCCGGAGACGGCCACCGGGCGGTGTCCGGCGAGCTGGAGGGACGCGGCGAGCGCCGGCCCCACCCGGCCGGCGCCGACGACGCCGACGGTGAGCCGCGCGGGGCGGTCCTTGCTGTCTGGCTGTTGGGCTGTACTCACGCGACGGCGGCCTTCCCGTTCCAGTCCGCATCTGGGTACCGGACGATTTCTCGTCATGTTAACGCGATCGGTTCGGAGGGCGTCCGGTTGTCCACAGGCTGTGGGTTTCCGTGGGCCGCGCGTGCGCAAATTGGCGTGCCCGGGTTCAGGGGCGCACGAGATGATCCGCGCATGAGTGACAAACAGGAGCACGGGGCCCGGCAGGCCGCTGACCAGGTACGGCCGGAGGAGGTCACGGAGGAGGCACCGCCGGAGCACCTCACGGAGGAGGACCGGCTCCTGCACCGCCGCGCGCGACGCATCAGCGCGTACCGGAGCGCGGAGCGCACGCTGGCGCGGCTCGGACTGTACGAGCCCCTCCGCGAGCGCCTGGCGCTGCTTGACGGGGCGCACACCTTCTACGACCTGGACGAGCCGTCCGACCTCTACGGCAACGGCGTCGTCGCGGCCCTGGAGGAGAAGGTCGCGGGTCTCCTCGGCAAGGAGGCCGCCGCCTTCTTCCCGACCGGCACGATGGCCCAGCAGGTGGCACTGCGCTGCTGGGCGGGCCGTACCGGCAACCCCACCGTCGCCCTGCATCCCCTTGCCCACCCCGAAGTGCACGAACGCGACGCCTTCCAGCAGGTCTCCGGTCTGCGCCCGGTCCAGGTGACGAGCGAAGCGCGACAGCCCACGGCCGACGAGATACGCCACTTCGAGGAGCCCTTCGGGGCGCTGATGCTGGAACTGCCCCTGCGGGACGCCGGTTTCCTGCTGCCCACCTGGGAGGAGCTCACCGAGGTCGTGGAGGCGGCACGCGAGCGGGACGCGGTGGTGCACTTCGACGGCGCACGCCTGTGGGAGACCACCGTCCACTTCGGCCGCCCCCTGGCCGAGATCGCGGACCTCGCGGACAGCGTCTACGTGTCGTTCTACAAGTCCCTCCAAGCCTTCGGGGGTGCCGCGCTCGCCGGCCCGAAGAGCCTGATCGAGGAGGCGAGGACCTGGCGGCACCGGTACGGAGGCGCGGTGTTCCAGCAGTTCCCGACCGCCCTGTCGGCACTCGCGGGACTGGAACACGAACTGCCCAGGCTGCCCGAGTACGTGACCCACGCGCGCATGGTGGCCGCCGCACTGCGCGAGGGGTTCGCGGAGGCCGGGGTGCCGTGGGCGCGGGTCCACCCCGAGGTACCGCACACCTTCGACTTCCAGGTCTGGCTGCCGTACGGCGTCGACGAGCTCTCCGAGGCGGCGATCCGGCAGTCGGAGGAGACGAGGACGGCCCTGTTCATCTCCCCCTGGGACGAGAAGGGCCCCGGCCTGTCCATGACCGAGGTCAACGTCCGTGCCGCCGCCCTGGAGTGGACGGCGGCCGACGTGAAGGCGGCGGCGGCCGACTTCGTCGCCCGGCTGCGGGAGATCGCCGGCGAGAGGGTCAGCGGCTAGGGCGTCAGCAGCTCGGGCAGGCCCGCCCGAGCAGCCGGCGGCGCACCGCGTGCCGCAGCCGCGCCCGCGCGGGCCGCCCCGCCAGGACCGCCCGGAACCGCCGGTACTCGCGCAGCTCGCGCACGACCCGCACGTCGTGGGTGCCGGGCGCGGGCGGGGCGGGGGTGCCGAGGTGCCGGGCGCGGTAGGTGTCGAGGAGGTGCTGCTGGGTGATGCTCATGGCTCCAGGCTGAGCCGCGAGCGGCGGCCGCGTCGCGCCGATTGACGGCCACCGTCAATCGAGCACGGCGTTGTCAGTGGCGGGGTGCACCATGAGGTCATGAGCGTGCGCATCGACATCGCGGGGCTGCGGCCGGAGAGGGTCGCCGTCGTGCCCTCGCCCCTGGCCGAGCTCGGCATGGCGCTGCACGCGCTGGCCGAACCGGGACACCATCCGGGACTCCAGGCCTGGGTGACGGGTGTGACCGCGCGGCTCGACCCGCATCTGGCCGACCGGATGTGCGAGGCGGACTTCCTGTGGCGGACGACGTTCTCGGACCTGTTCATGCCGTTCGCCGGGGTCGCGGGCCGGGCCACCCTCCCCGGGGCCTGCATCGCCGAGGACCTGGACCTGCTCGACAAGCTGACGGACGAGCAGTTCGTGGACGCGGCCCTGGAGTTCACTTGCGCGCTGCCGTACTCCTCGCACGGCCCGAGCGTGCTCTCCGACGGCGCGCTGCACCGGCGTGCCCTGGAGCTGGCCGCCTCACGCGGACCGCGCCAGGTGCGGTTCGCCGAGCGGCTGCTGGCCGACCCGCCCCGGATCCGGGCCTGGTTCCGGCAGTTCGTGGCGGACTGCGACGAGGCGTTCTTCGCCGACACCTGGTCGCGGCTGCGCCACCAGCTCGCGGCGGACGCCCGCCACAAGACGGACCTGCTGCGCCGCAAGGGCCTCGCGGAGGCGCTGACCGCGGTGTCGCCGGCGGTCTGCGCCGCAAGGGCCTCGCGGAGGCGCTGACCGCGGTGTCGCCGGCGGTCGTGCTCGACGAGGCCGCGGGCCACATCACGGTCGACAAGCTGGGCATCGGACACAGCGCCACGGCGGACGGCGGTCTGCTGCTGATCCCCACGAGCCTGGGCTGGCCGCACCTGAGCGTCCTGCACCGGTACGGCTGGCAGCCCGCCCTGCACTACCCGGTCGGCTCCCCCGAGCTCGCCTCCCCGCCCTCGGTCGAGCAGCTGACCCTGCGGCTGACCGCGCTGTCCCATCCCGTCCGGATGCGCCTGTGCCGGCATCTGGCCCGCAGCGCCCACACGACCAGCGAGCTCGCCCAGGTGCAGGGCATGACCGCCCCGGAGATATCCCGGCACCTGAGCGTCCTCAAGAAGGCGGGCCTGGTCACCACCCGCCGACGCGGCCGGTACGTCCTGCACCAGTTGGACGTCACCGTGGTGGCGCGGCTCGGCAGCGACTTCCTGGAAGGGATCCTGCGCTAGCCGGTCCGGTCCCGCTAGCGGGACCTCAGCCCTGCCCGCCGGCCCGCACCAGCCCCGTCTCGTAGGCCAGGACCACCACCTGCACCCGGTCCCGGAGGCCCAGCTTGGTCAGGATGCGGCCGACATGGGTCTTCACGGTCGCCTCGGACAGCACCAGCCGGGCCGCGATCTCGCCGTTGGACAGCCCCTGCGCGACCAGCACCATGACCTCGCGCTCGCGGCCGGTGAGCCGCTCCAGCTCCTTGTGCTGGGGCTCCTTGCCGGTCGTGGGCAGCATGGGCGCGAACCGGTCGAGCAGGCGCCGGGTCGTCGAGGGGGCGACCACGGCGTCACCGCTGTGCACCGAGCGGATCGCGGTGAGCAGCTCGCCGGGGGGCACGTCCTTGAGCATGAAGCCGGAGGCGCCCGCCTTGAGCCCCGAGAAGGCGTACTCGTCGAGGTCGAAGGTGGTCAGGATCAGCACCTTCGGCGGGTCGGGCTCCGAGCAGATGCGGCGGGTGGCCTCCACACCGTCGAGCTTCGGCATGCGGACGTCCATGAGGACGACGTCCACGGCGGTCGAGCGCAGCACCTGGAGGGCCTCCACACCGTCCCCCGCCTCCGCGACGACCTCCATGTCCGGCTGGGCTGCGAGCACCATCCGGAACCCGGTGCGCAGCAGCACCTGGTCGTCGACGAGCATCACGCGGATCGTCATCGGTCCTCTTCCGTTTCCTCGGGGTCGTACGGCATGTCGTCAGGGGGCGTGACAGGTGTCAACCGGGGGCGCGCGTCGGTGTCAATGCGCTGGTTTGAGCGGGAGCAGCGCGCTGATGCGGAATCCTCCGCCGGGGCGGGGGCCCGCGTCCAGGGTGCCGCCCACCATGCCGACCCGCTCGCGCATGCCGATCAGGCCGTGGCCCGCGCCGTCGGCGCCGCCCTCCTCGTACAGCTCGTGCGGGGCGCCCTTGCCGTCGTCCTCGACGAGCAGGCCGAGGCCGTCGTCGAAGTAGACCAGGCGCACGCTCGCGCCCGCGTTGGGCCCGCCGTGCTTGCGCGTGTTGGTGAGCGCCTCCTGCACGATGCGGTACGCGGTGAGCTCGACCCCGCTGGGCAGCGGGCGCGGGGTGCCCTCGATCTTGAAGTCGACGGGAAGCCCGGAGCCGCGGCACTGCTCGACGAGGTCCTCGATCTGCTCGACGTCGGGCTGCGGGACGTACTCGCCGCCCTCCTGGTGCTCGCCGGTGCGCAGCACGCCCAGCAGGCGGCGCATCTCGGCGAGGGCCTGGCGGCCGGTGGAGGAGATGGTCTCCAGGGCCTTCTTGGCCTGGTCGGGCGCGGCGTCGAGCACATAGGCGGCGCCGTCGGCCTGGACGACCATGACGGACACGTTGTGCGCGACGACGTCGTGCAGCTCGCGGGCGATCCGGGCGCGCTCGGCGGCGACGGCGACCTTGGCCTGTGCCTCGCGCTCCTTCTCCAGACGGGCGTTGCGCTCCTCCAGCTGCGCGAAGTAGGCGCGGCGGGTGCGGATCGAGTCGCCGAGCACCCAGGCCAGGGCGAACGGCACGGCCTGGAAGATCATGATCGCCACATTGCCGAGCGGGCCGGAGTGCTCGTTGGGCCAGCGCAGCTGCGCGACGGGGGCGGCGCACAGGCCGACCGCCAACGCCAGCCGGGACGCCCAGCGGGTGCCCGTGGCGGCCACGGTGTAGACGATCACCAGGAGGGCGAAGTCGGCGGACGTGGTCTCCACGTCCAGCACGAGCTGCGCCACACCGAGCCCCACGGCCAGCAGCAGCATCCGCTCCGGCATGCGCCTGCGCAGCGCGACCACCAGGCACAACAGCAGGACGATCGGAACGATCGCCAGTGGGGACTCGGTCCCCCGGGACTCCCCACGGGCGATTTCGCTGGCGAGCGAGACCCCGAACAGGAAGACGGCCCAGAAGACGTCCACCCCTGTCGGGTGCCTGCGGAGGAAGTCATAGAGGCGCTGCACGTAACCCAGCGTAGGGAAGCGTGATGTGTGCAGGGGTCAACCGGAGGACCGATCCGTACCGCCCGCGCGTACTCCCCAAGGTGGAGGCCCCGTTCCCCTGTGCGCCTAGCCTGACGGCGTGACCAATGACACGACCGGCGGCTGGACCGGCTGGCGGGCCGCCATAGAGGCCGCCCTCTACGGCCCGGAGGGCTTCTACCGCAGGCCGGAGGGGCCCGCCGGACACTTCCGTACGTCCGTGCACGCCTCCCCGCTGTTCGCCGAGGCCGTGGCCCGGCTGCTGTGCCGCCTGGACGAGGCGCTTGGCCGGCCGGCCCGGCTCGACTTCGTCGACATGGCCGCGGGGCGGGGCGAGCTGGCCGGCGGCGTCCTCGCCGCGCTGCCCGCGGAGGTGAACGCCCGCACCCGCGTGTACGCCGTCGAAGTCGCCGACCGCCCCGCCGCTCTCGATCAGCGGATCGAGTGGCTGTCCGAGCCACCGAAGGACATCATCGGGCTGCTGTTCGCCAACGAATGGCTGGACAACGTACCCGTGGAGATCGCCGAGACGGACTCCTCGGGGCTGCCGCGACGGGTTCTCGTACGACCCGACGGCCGCGAACGCCTCGGGGAACCGCTCGCCGGCGCGGAGGCCGAGTGGCTGGACCGGTGGTGGCCGCTGCCGGCCGGGGAAGGGCTGCGGGCCGAGATCGGCCTGCCCCGGGACGAGGCGTGGGCGTCGGCGGTGGCGACGGTCGGCCGGGGGCTCGCGGTGGCCGTCGACTACGCGCACACGGCGTCCTCGCGCCCCCCGTTCGGGACGCTCACCGGCTTCCGTGAGGGGCGCGAGAGCACACCCGTGCCGGACGGGTCGTGCGACCTCACGGCCCACGTGGCGCTGGACGCGTGCGCGCTCCCCGGAGGGCGCCTGCTGACCCAGCGCGATGCCCTGCGCGCCCTGGGCATCGAGGGCGCACGCCCCCCGCTCTCGCTGGCCTCCACACAACCCGCCGAGTACGTACGCGCCCTCGCGCGCGCCGGAGAGGCCGCCGAACTCACCGCGGCGGGCGGCCTCGGCGACTTCGGCTGGCTGATCCAGCCCGTAGGCGTCGACAGCCTGCTCGTCGACGACCAGCTCGTCGACGGCCTACTTGTCGATGTCCCCGACCACGAAGAACAGTGACCCCAGGATCGCCACCATGTCCGCGACCAGCGTGCCCGGCAGCAGCTCGACCAGCGCCTGGATGTTGTTGTACGAGGCCGAGCGCAGCTTCAGCCGGTACGGGGTCTTCTCGCCCTTGCTGACGAGGTAGTAGCCGTTGATGCCGAGCGGGTTCTCGGTCCACGCGTACGTGTGCCCCTCGGGCGCCTTGAGGACCTTGGGCAGGCGCTGGTTGATCGGCCCGGGCGGCAGCTCGGCGAGCCGGTCCAGGCAGGCGTCGGCGAGGTCGAGGGCGTTGTGGGTCTGCTCCAGGAGGACCTCGAAGCGGGCCAGGCAGTCGCCCTCGCCCCGGGTCACCACCTTCAGGGTGTCCTGGAGCTCCCCGTAGGCGAGGTACGGCTCGTCGCGGCGCAGGTCGAAGTCGACGCCCGAGGCGCGCGCGACGGGCCCGCTGACGCCGTACGCGTGGACGGCCTCCGGGGCGAGGACGCCCACGTCCCTGGTGCGTCCCCGGAAGATCTCGTTGCCGAGCACCAGGTCGTCGAAGCGGTCCATGCGCGAGCGCACGGCGGAGACGGCGCCACGCGCGCGCGTGGCCCAGCCGGCCGGCAGGTCCTCCTTGAGGCCGCCGACCCGGTTGAACATGTAGTGCATGCGGCCGCCGGAGACCTCCTCCATGACGTTCTGGAGGACCTCCCGCTCCCGGAACGCGTAGAAGACCGGGGTGATGCCGCCGAGCTCCAGCGGATACGAGCCGAGGAACATCAGGTGGTTCAGCACCCGGTTGAGCTCGGCCAGCAGCGTGCGCGTCCACACCGCGCGCGTGGGGACCTCCATCCCGAGCATCCGCTCCACGGCGAGGACCACGCCCAGCTCGTTGGAGAAGGCCGACAGCCAGTCGTGGCGGTTGGCGAGCATGATGATCTGGCGGTAGTCGCGCGCCTCGAAGAGCTTCTCCGCGCCGCGGTGCATGTAGCCGATCACCGGCTCCGCGCTGATGATGCGCTCGCCGTCCAGGACCAGCTTCAGGCGCAGCACGCCATGGGTGGACGGGTGCTGCGGTCCGATGTTGAGCACCATGTCGGTGCTCTCCGCGGCGCCGCCGATGCCGACCGTGGTCTCCGTCTTAGGAGTCATGGACACAGTCTCTCCTACGTACGCTGGCCCCATGGAGACGGGGAGCGGGCAGGACACAGGGGTCGCGGGCGACGAACCGGTATGGATCGGGCTGCCGCCGGGGCTGCTGCGGATGCGGCGGCTGTTGCTGGTGGTGTGGCTGGGACTGCTCGCGGTGGGCCTGGGGCTGCTGCTCGGGCTGCTGTGCGGTCCGGTGTGGGCGGCGTTCGCGCTGCTGCCGCTCGCCCTCGCCGGCTGGGGCTGGGTGGTGCTCGGCCGCAACTGGCGCTCCTGGCGCTACGCCGAGCGCGCCGACGACCTGCTGATCAGCCGGGGTGTGCTGTGGCGCGAGGAGACCGTCGTGCCGTACGGCCGCATGCAGCTGGTGGAGGTCACCTCCGGGCCCGTGGAGCGGCACTTCGGGCTGGCCAGCGTCCAGCTGCACACCGCCGCCGCGGCGACCGACGCGACCATCCCGGGCCTCGACCCGGCCGAGGCGGAGCGGCTGCGCGACCGGCTCACCGAACTCGGCGAGGCCCGATCGGCGGGCCTGTGACGACGCCGGGCGTCGACGACGCCGTAGCGGAGAAGCCGGAGAAGGAACCCCTCGCCGAGCGGCGGCTGCATCCCATAACGCCGCTCAGGCGGGCGTGGGCGCCGGTCGCCGTCGTCATCGGGTGGGCCCTGCACGACCCCGACCAGACGCAGCGCCAGCTGACCCGGCTGACGACCACCACCCTGCTGATCGCCCTCGCCGTCATCGTCCCGGCCGCCGCCCTGTACGGCTTTCTCACCTGGTGGTTCACCCACTTCGCGGTGACCGACACCGAACTGCGCATAAGGACCGGCCTGTTGTTCCGGCGCACCGCGCACATCCGGCTGGAGCGGATCCAGGCGATCGACGTCACCCAGCCGCTCCTCGCACGCGTGGCCGGGGTCGCGAAGCTCCGGCTGGATGTCGTCGGCACCGACAAGAAGGATGAGCTGGCCTTCCTCGGGGAGCGCGAGGCGCGGGCGTTGCGCGCGGAACTCCTCGCGCGCGCCGCCGGGTTCGCCCCCGAGACCGCGCACGAGGTCGGCGAGGCACCGGCGCGTGAGCTGATGCGCACGCCCCCTCGCGATCTCGCCCTCTCCCTCGTGCTGACGGGAGCAACCTGGGGCGCGCTGGTCGCCGCCCTCGTCGTACCGCCGCTGCTGTGGTGGGCCACCCACAGCCTGTGGACGGTCCTCGCGACCGCCGTACCGCTGTTCGGCGCGGCGGGGGCGAGCAGCGTGGGCCGGTTCGTCACCGAGTACGACTGGACGGTGGGCGAGTCCCCGGACGGGCTGCGCATCGACCACGGTCTCCTGGACCGCACCCACGAGACGGTGCCGCCGGGGCGGGTGCAGACCGTACGGATCGTGGAACCGCTGCTGTGGCGGCGGCGCGGCTGGGTGCGCGTCGAGCTGGACGTGGCCGGGTCGTCCAACTCCGTTCTGGTGCCGGTCGCGCCGCGCGAGGTCGCCGAGGCGGTCGTCGTGCGCGTGCTGCCCGGGGTGACCGTGCCGCCGCTCTCGGCGCTGTCGCGGCCCCCGCGGCGGGCCCGGCGGTGCCTGCCCCTGTGGTGGCGCGGCCACGGACTCGCCGTCACCGACGCGGTGTTCGCCTCACGGACGGGGCTGCTGCGCCGGACCCTGGCGCTCGTCCCGCACGCGAAGGTCCAGAGCGTACGGCTCACGCAGGGGCCCTGGGAGCGGCTGTGGCGGGTCGCCGACGTACATGTGGACACGGGAGCGAACAAGACCGTCACGGCCCGCCTGAGGGACGCACAGGAGGCCGCGGAGCTGCTCGGTGCGCAGGCGGAGAGGTCGCGGACGGGACGGAAAGGGGCACGGCCCGACCGCTGGATGGTCTGACCGTGCCCCGCGCCTTGTGCCCTGCCCCTCGGGGACTTCGCGCGACCTGTGTGTCCGTCAGGACACCGCGCTGCGCAGCCCCTGCAGGTCGATCTGTTCGGTCTCGTCGTGAGCCGTCAGGTCGATGACCTGGCCAATCCCCCGCGACTCCTCGTCGGCCGGCTTGAAGTCCGACTCCGACTCGGCCTTGTGCAGGGCGAGGGCCTCCTGGCCGACGACGTCGGCGAGGTCCTCGTTCTGCACGGCCTCCAGCGCGTCCCGCGAGGCCCCGGCCTTCGTGCCGAAGAAGTCGAACCCGCCCTCGACCCGCGGGCGTCGCACGGGAGCCGTGGGCACGACGGCCACCGCGGTCGGCGCGATGAAGTGCCCGGCGGGCTGCTGCTGCGGCTGGGCGGCTCTCGCCGTGGTGGTGGCGGCCGCGCGCTCATGCCCGTCGACCGCCTCGGGCTTCCCCCGCGCCTCGTCCTCCTGCGCGGCCTCCGCCTCGGTACCGGCGGTGTCCGCCGCGGCGGAACCGGTGTTCGCCGGCTGCTTCTCGGAGTCGGCCTCGGTCTTGAGAGCGGCCTTGGGATCGGCCTTCGCCCGCGTCTTGACGGGCCCCTCGCCGTCCTCGTCGAGCCGCTTCAGCGCCGCGTTCGCCCGCAGGAACAGCCGGGATCCCTCCGGGGAGAAGATCGCGGGCCGCTCCGGCTTCTCGTCCGTGTCCTCAGAAGTCTCCGTGCCCTCAGCAGTCTCCGTGTCCTCAGAAGCCTTCGCGTCCTGCGCGGACCCCGCGGCCTCGGCCCCCGCCTCGGACTCCGGCCCGTCCTCGGCAGCCACCGCCACGGCCTGCGCGTCGGCCTGCTCGGCCGACGGCAGCGCACGCGCCGGGGCGGCTTCTATCTCCAGCAGCCGGCGGCCCTCCAGGGCGCTCGCCCGCTCGGTCTCCGCCGTGGCGTACCGCCGCAGCAGCGCCGCGTGTTCGTTGCGCAGGCCCGCCAGCTCCGCGCGCTTCGCCCGCAGCCGCTGCTCCAGCTTGACGCGCAGCTCCCGCGACTCCTCGAGATCGGTCTCGAGTTCGGCGACCCGCTCCTCGTGCCGCCACTCGTCGCTCGCCCGCGCGCGCGTGAGGTCGGCGACCTGCTTGCCCGCCTGCGCGTCCCAACGGCGCATGACGGCCGCCCCGACGACCGCGACCGCCGCGGCGAACGCGGCTATCACGCGCAGCACGGCCTGTTGCGAGAACACCCAGGGGCCGAAGGCGCAGACGAGGGAGACGCCTGCGATCGCCGACGGCGGCAGCAGCCTGTGCAAAGGCGGGGAATGGCGGTGACGTCCACGTGGCATGGCCAGAAACTTACCGCGAGTAGGCGAACCATGGTGCCCCGCCCCGTAAAAACACAGCCATCCCGAGGCCTTCACACGACATCAGGAATCGGAGCGGCCGCCGAATTCGGCGTATTGATCACTCGTCGATCACGCACCGCTCGCTCATCGGCCGCTCAGCCGCCCGCTGACCCACTCCAAGGTCGCCGGGATCTCCCGCCGCCAGGTGTTGAAGTTGTGCCCGCCGCTTTCGAGGATGATCGACGAGATCCGTGTCGTTTCCGTCGCCTTCACCCGCTCTATGAACTTCAAGGTGTCCTTGTAGTTCTTCTCGCCCACCTTGCTGCTGCTGACGAGCAGTGAGGTGTCCGGCGCGGGCAGGTGCTTGAGGCACCACACCAGGTTCGCGCGGTCGCGCAGCTTCTTGTCGCCCTGGAAGAGGTCGCCCGTGGTGGGGTCGACGGGGGCGTTGTAGTACGGGGACAGGCCCGCTCCGGCGGCGTATACCTTGGGATGGTGCATGGCGAGTTTCAGCGCGCAGTATCCGCCCGTGGAGTCCCCGATGATCCCCCAGCTCCCCTGTTCCCTGCCCACCCTGTAGTGCGCGGTCACGGCTTCCGGAAGATCCTTCGCGAAGAACGTCTCGGTCTGCGGACCGTCCGGAACGTCCGCGCACTCGGTGTCGCGCGGCGGCGCGACCGTCGGCCGCAGCATCACCAGGATCATCGGCTGCATACGACCGTCCTTGGCGAGTTGCAGAGCCGTGCGCGGATAGTGGAGTTTGTCCACCAGCGCTCTCGCGGTGCCCGGATAACCGGTGAGCACGACGGACGCGGGGAAGGTACGCGTGCGATAGCGCTCCTGGAAATACTCCGGCGGGAGATAGACGTACGCGGGACTCGCGATGTGAGACGTGGGCCCGACGATGTCGACCTTCTGGACCTGCCCGACCGATGACGGCCGAAAGCCGCTCCTTCCGGGCACGCCCCCGATCTCGGTCACCCTCAGGGGCCCGCTCGACCGGGTGCCCGGGGTGTGGTCGACCACCACGCCCTGATCGGTCTCCCGGCCGAACAGGTCGGCCCAGGAGGCGTAGAAGCCGAAGGCCTGGTTGGCGGCGAGTCCCACCGCCGCGAAGATCATGAGCTGCGTCGCGAGCAGCAGCCCGACCCGGCCGCTGACGGACCGCCAGCCGCGGCGCGCCAACCGTGGCCAGAGCCACACCGTGCCGGCGAAGAGCGCCACGGCGGCCAGGACCGCCGGCACCAGCGTGTTGTTGCTCGTGAGACCCATTGCTTGCTTTCGCTTTCCTCGGCCTTTGAAACGGCTTTGAGGAGGTGAGTGAACCTCTCCTCACGAGACACCGTCCTAGAGGGCGCAATGTCGCCGGATGCCCGAATCGGGGCTCCGGATCCAAAGTCACTCGCAGAACCATGGGATGCGATGTCTGTCAGGACAGATGAGGAAATGTCGGGCGGGGTTCCGATCCGATCAACACGGCTGCGGCGTGCACTGCACGGCCCGCGCCCCGAGGCCGTCCCCGTCCTCGTCGCCAGAGCCTGCGCGCTTGTAGGGCTTCTGGACATCGCCGCCGGCGTCTTCCCACGCTTCCGGCACAGCCGTATGCACACCATGGCCGAGGTGCTGCCCGGCGCGCTCGGCCCGTTCGCGGCCGCGCTCTCGCTCAGCACCGGCGTGCTGTTGCTGCTGCTCGCCCACGGCCTCAGGCGCCACAAGCGCCGGGCCTGGCGGGCGGCCGTGGCACTGCTGCCGGCGGGCGCGCTGGCGCAGTTCACGTACCGGCACTCACTCGTCGGAGCCGCCATCTCGCTCGCCCTGCTCGCGCCGCTGCTGCGCCACCGCGACCAGTTCAGGGCACTGCCCGACCCGCGCAGCCGCTGGCGCGCGCTCGCCAACTTCGTCCTCATGGGCGCCGGTTCCCTCGTCCTCGGTCTGATCATCGTCAGCGTCCACCCGAACCGCATGCTCGGCGACCCGAGCCTGGCCGATCGCATCACGCACGTCCTGTACGGCCTGTTCGGCTTCGAGGGCCCGGTCGACTACCAGGGCGACACCTCGTGGACCGTCGGCGTCTCCCTGGGCGCCCTGGGCCTGCTCACGGCGATCACGACGATCTACCTCGCCTTCCGTCCCGAGCACCCCGCCGCCCAGCTCACCGAGGAGGACGAGTCCCGTCTCAGGGCGCTCCTCGCCAAGCACGGCGGCCGCGACTCGCTCGGCCACTTCGCGCTGCGCCGCGACAAGGCCGTCGTCTTCTCCCCCAGCGGCAAGGCGGCGGTGACCTACCGGGTCGTCTCCGGTGTGATGCTCGCCAGTGGCGACCCGATCGGCGACGTGGAGGCCTGGCCGGGCGCCATCGAGCGGTTCATGGACGAGGCCAAGGCGCACTCCTGGACGCCCGCCGTCATGGGCTGCTCGGAGACCGGCGGCGAGGTCTGGACCCGTGAGACCGGCCTGGACGCCCTCGAACTGGGCGACGAGGCGGTGGTGGACGTCGCGGATTTCTCGCTCGCCGGCCGCGCGATGCGCAATGTCCGCCAGATGGTCAAGCGCATCGAGCGGGCCGGTTACGAGACCCGCGTACGGCGCGTCCGTGACCTCGGGGAGACCGAACTGGAGCGCGTGCGGCAGGCCGCCGACGACTGGCGCGGCACGGACACCGAGCGCGGCTTCTCGATGGCCCTGGGCCGCATCGGCGACCTCGCCGACGGCGACTGCCTCATCGCCACCGCCCACAAGGCCGACGACCAGCCCGGCCCGTACGGCGACCTCAAGGCGATCCTGCACTTCGTGCCGTGGGGCACCGACGGCGCCTCCCTCGACCTCATGCGACGGGACCGCTCCGCCGACCCCGGCATGAACGAACTGCTGATCGTCGCCGCCCTCCAGGCGGCCCCCAAGTTCGGCATCACGCGCGTGTCGCTGAACTTCGCGATGTTCCGCTCGGCCCTCGCGCGCGGCGAGAAGATCGGCGCGGGGCCGGTGCTGCGCGCCTGGCGGGGCCTGCTGGTCTTCCTGTCCCGCTGGTTCCAGATCGAGTCCCTGTACAAGTTCAACGCGAAGTTCCAGCCCCGCTGGGAGCCCCGCTTCGTCGTGTACCGGGCCTCCGGCGACCTCCCGCGCATCGGCTTCGCCGCGATGCAGGCGGAGGGCTTCGTCGACCTGGCCCTCCCGCTGCCGCGCTTCCTGCGCCGCCGTTCGCACACCGCACGCACGTGTGCCCACGCGGTCGGAGAGCGGGACGTAAGAGCGGCGTGACCGCTCGCTCCGGGACTGGCCCGGACGGAAGCCCCCCCTCCTCCAGCCCGGGGCTTCCGTCCGGGCCGCGCGGTCCCGCGGCTCCACGCGGGGCCTAGGCTGAACGCATGAGCAAGCAGAGCGGACGCGGGCGCGTCGCCGGCCTTCCGGAATGGGACCGCTGCGCGGTCATGGGGGTCGTGAACGTCACGCCCGACTCCTTCTCCGACGGCGGCCGCTGGTTCGACACGACGGCCGCCGTCAAGCACGGCCTCGCCCTCGTCGAGGAGGGCGCCGACCTCGTCGACGTCGGCGGCGAGTCCACCCGCCCCGGCGCCACCCGCGTCGACGAGGCCGAGGAGCTCCGGCGCGTCGTCCCCGTCGTCCGCGGCCTCGCCTCCGAGGGCGTCACCGTCTCCGTCGACACGATGCGCGCCTCCGTCGCCGAGCAGGCCCTCGCCGCCGGCGCGTCCCTCGTCAACGACGTCAGCGGCGGCCTCGCCGACCCCGCGATGATCCCGGTCGTCGCCGACGCGGGCGCCCCCTTCGTCGTCATGCACTGGCGGGGCTTCCTGGAGGGCGGCAACGTCAGGGGCGTCTACGCCGACGTCGTCGCCGAGGTCCTCGACGAGCTCCACGCGCGTGTGGACGCCGTCCTCGCGGGCGGCATCTCCCCCGACCGTCTGGTCGTCGACCCGGGCCTCGGCTTCTCCAAGGACGCCGAGCACGACCTGGTCCTCCTCTCCCATCTCGACCGCCTCCTCGGCCTCGGCCGCCCCCTGCTCGTCGCCGCCTCCCGCAAGCGGTTCCTCGGCCGTGTCCTCGCCGGGCCCGAGGGCGCCCCGCCGCCCGCGCGCGAGCGCGACGCCGCCACGGCCGCCGTCTCCGCGCTCGCGGCGCACGCCGGCGCGTGGGCGGTGCGCGTGCACGAGGTGCGCGCCACGGCCGACGCGGTACGGGTCGCCCGCGCCGTGGAAGGAGCGCGCACCGACCGCGCGAGCAGCGCGGACAACGGCGCGGAAGGAGCCCGGTGAGCGCCCCGCACACCGACGTGGAGCAGGTGGAAGCCGCCAACACCGCCTTCTACGAGGCACTGGAGCGCGGCGACTTCGAGGAGCTGTCCGCGCTCTGGCTCACCCCTGCCGACCTGGGCGTCGACGAGACCTACCACGACCCGGCGGACGTCGGCGTGGTCTCCTGCGTGCACCCCGGCTGGCCCGTGCTGACCGGACGCGGCGAGGTCCTGAGGTCGTACGCGCTGATCATGGCGAACACGGACTACATCCAGTTCTTCCTCACGGACGTGCACGTCTCCGTCACCGGTGACACCGCCCTGGTGACCTGCACCGAGAACATCCTCAGCGGCGGTCCGGCGCCCGAGGGCGACGAGGAGCTCGGCCCGCTCGTCGGCCAGCTGGTGGTCGCCACGAACGTGTTCCGCCGCACCCCCGAGGGCTGGAAGCTGTGGTCCCACCACGCCTCCCCGGTGCTGGCCGAGAACGGCGAGAACGGCGAGAACGGCGAGAACGAGGACGAGGAAACGCCTTCCTGAACCCGTCGGGACCACGTCGGGACCCATCGGGACCCATCGGGACCAAGAAGTGGTTGGAATCACGAACCCCCGGGTATGGGCGGCTACCAACCCGTGAGCCGCCGGGTTCCCCAGGGGAAACACACGGTGAAACCTCCGGACCCCGGCAGCGGCCGCGCCCCCCGTGGCCCGGTCGTGTCAGTGCTCGCAGGTAGATTCGTTCGAGGCCGGGGTACCGCCCGCACACGGTACGGACCGGCCGTCACCGACGATTGCAGGAGTGATTCGCGTGGATCGTGTCGCGCTGCGCGGCCTGAAGGCCCGCGGGCACCACGGTGTGTTGCCCGAGGAACGGCGGGAGGGCCAGACCTTCGTCGTGGACCTCGTCCTCGGGCTGGACACCCGGCCGGCCGCCGCCGACGACGACCTGACGAAGACCGTGCACTACGGCATCGTGGCGGAGGAGGTCGTGGCCGTCGTCCAGGGCGAGCCCGTCGACCTCATCGAGACGCTCGCCGAACGCATCGCCCAGGTCTGTCTGAAGCACGAGCGGGTAGAGGAGGTCGAGGTCAGGGTCCACAAACCCGACGCGCCGATCACTGTGCCCTTCGACGACGTGACCGTCACCATCACCCGGAGCCGAGTATGACCGCGTCCTTCGCCGCGGGTCACAGCGACCCGACCGTACAGCCGGTGCCCGCCTCCGTCGTGCAGCAGGTGGACGCCGCCGACACCACCCTCCACAACCCGAAGCGCGCCGTGCTCTCCCTCGGTTCCAACCTCGGCAACCGCCTGGAGACCCTCCAGGGGGCCATCGACGCCCTGGAGGACACGCCCGGCGTCCGCGTCAAGGCCGTCTCCCCGGTCTACGAGACGGAACCGTGGGGCGTGGCCGCCGACAGCCAGCCCTCGTACTTCAACGCGGTCGTCGTGCTGAAGACCACGCTCCCCCCGTCCTCCCTGCTGGAGCGGGCCCACGCGGTCGAGGAGGCCTTCAACCGGGTGCGGGACGAGCGCTGGGGCCCGCGCACCCTCGACGTCGACATCGTCGCGTACGCCGACGTGGTCTCCGACGATCCGGTCCTCACCCTGCCCCACCCGCGTGCCCACGAGCGCGCGTTCGTGCTCGTCCCCTGGCACGACGTGGACCCCGAGGCCCAGTTGCCCGGCCGCGGCCCGGTCGCCGCCCTCCTCGACACGGTCACGCGAAACGGCGTGGAAGCACGCAAGGACCTGGAACTCCGGCTGCCCGAATAGCCGTTAAGGTCAAGACGACCACTGTCCGTGGGATCGCCCAAGGACCTCGGGGGAGCTGAAGGGGCACCGTGAGAGAGCTGCGCATCAGGCTGCTGGCAGGCGTCTTCGCCGTGTCCGGGATCCTGTCCTGGGCGGGCGCCCGTCTGTGGAACTCGATCGGGACCCTGCCCAGCGTCCCGCTGGCCGCCCCCATCGTCCTCGCTCTGATCGCCGTGGTCCTCGTGGCCACGGCGCTCTCCCTGCGCGCCCGCCTCAAGGCCCAGCGCGAGCGCGTCCCCGAGGCGAAGGGCGTCGACCCCCTGATGGCGGCCCGCGCGGTCGTGTTCGGCCAGGCCAGCGCCCTGGTCGCCGCCCTCGTCTCCGGCATGTACGCCGGCACCGGCGTCCTCCTCCTGGAGTCCCTCGACATCCCCGCCCGACGCGACCAGGCCATCTATGCCGGCTTCTCGGTCCTCGCGGGCATCGCGGTGATAGCGGCGGCGATCTTCCTGGAGCGGGTGTGCAAACTGCCGGAGGACGACGACCGGAACACAGGGGCTACGTCGACGGCGTGAAGGATGGAGGCGTGGAGGACAGGGATGTGAAGAAGCCCCGCGTCACCGCGCCATGATCAGGCTCATCGCCTCGTTCCGCGTCGCCGCGTCCCGCAGCTGACCGCGTACGGCCGAGGTGAGCGTCTTGGCACCGGGCTTGCGGATGCCCCGCATCGACATGCACATGTGCTCGCACTCCACGACGACGATCACTCCGCGCGGCTCCAGGATCTCCATCAGGGAGTCCGCGATCTGCGTGGTGAGTCGTTCCTGCACCTGCGGCCGCCGGGCGTAGACGTCCACGAGCCGGGCCAGCTTGGACAGTCCCGTGATCTTGCCGGTGGTGGCCGGAATGTAGCCGACATGGGCGACGCCCCGGAACGGCACGAGATGATGCTCACAGGTCGAGTACACCTCGATGTCCTTCACCAGCACCATCTCGTCATGGCCCAGGTCGAACGTCGTGGTCAGCACATCCTCGGGCTTCTGCCACAGCCCCGCGAATATCTCCTTGTACGCCCGCGCCACCCGCCCCGGCGTCTCCCGGAGCCCCTCGCGGTCCGGGTCCTCCCCGACCGCGATCAGCAGCTCGCGTACGGCGTTCTCGGCGCGCTTCTCGTCGAAGTCGCCGATGGAGCCGTCGCCGTCCAGCGTCACGGGATCGGTCATTCTTGTGCCTCGTTCCTAGAGTCCACACGGCCGAAAAACGCCGCGGCCCCCCAGGCTAAAACCTGGGGGGCGCGGCATCCATTCCGGGCCCGGTGAGGTCACCGGGGCGGGACGGGTGAGCGTCAGCTCTCGGGTCGCTCCTCGGGAACGGCCTCCGTGGCCTGCTCCGACGCGGTGGCCTTGGCGGTGGAGATCGCCGGGGTCGCGCCGTTGGCGCCGTTCGTCAGTGCGAGCTCCTTGGGGGAGAGCACCGGCGGACGGGTGGAGGGGGTGCGGCGGGAGGAGCCGGTCCAGGCCGGCCGCGGGGGACGCTTGACGATGGGAGCGAAGATCTCGGCGATCTGCTCCTTGTTCAGCGTCTCCTTCTCCAGCAGCTGGAGCACCAGCTGGTCGAGGACGTCGCGGTTCTCGACCAGGATCTCCCAGGCCTCGTTGTGCGCCGTCTCGATGAGCTTCTTGACCTCCTCGTCGACCAGCGCGGCGACCTCTTCCGAGTAGTCACGCGGGTGCGACATCTCCCGGCCCAGGAACGGCTCGGTGTTGTCGCCACCGAACTTGATGGCGCCGAGACGCTCGGTCATGCCGTACTGGGTGACCATCGCGCGGGCCGTTGCGGTGGCCTTCTCGATGTCGTTCGCAGCGCCGGTGGTCGGGTCGTGGAAGACCAGTTCCTCGGCAGCGCGGCCGCCCAGCATGTAGGCCAGCTGGTCCAGCATCTCGTTGCGCGTGGTCGAGTACTTGTCCTCGTCCGGCAGGACCATGGTGTAGCCCAGAGCACGGCCTCTCGAGAGGATCGTGATCTTGTGGACCGGGTCGGAGTTCGGGGAAGCCGCCGCGACCAGGGCGTGTCCGCCCTCGTGGTACGCGGTGATCTTCTTCTCCTTGTCCGACATGATCCGGGTCCGCTTCTGCGGGCCCGCCACCACACGGTCGATCGCCTCGTCGAGCATGTGGTTGTCGATGAGCTTCTGGTTGCTGCGCGCCGTGAGGAGCGCCGCTTCGTTCAGCACGTTCGACAGGTCCGCGCCGGTGAAGCCCGGCGTGCGACGCGCGACGGCCGACAGGTCGACGTCGGGCGCGACCGGCTTGCCCTTCTGGTGGACCTTGAGGATCTCCAGACGGCCCTGCATGTCCGGACGGTCGACCGCGATCTGGCGGTCGAAGCGGCCGGGGCGCAGAAGAGCCGGGTCGAGGATGTCGGGCCGGTTCGTCGCGGCGATGAGGATCACGCCGCCCTTGACGTCGAAGCCGTCCATCTCGACGAGCAGCTGGTTCAGCGTCTGCTCGCGCTCGTCGTGACCACCGCCGAGGCCGGCGCCGCGATGGCGGCCGACCGCGTCGATCTCGTCGACGAAGACGATCGCCGGGGCGTTCGCCTTGGCCTGCTCGAACAGGTCACGCACTCGGGAGGCACCGACACCGACGAACATCTCGACGAAGTCGGAACCGGAGATCGAGTAGAAGGGGACACCGGCCTCGCCCGCGACGGCGCGCGCGAGCAGGGTCTTGCCGGTGCCGGGAGGGCCGTACAGCAGTACGCCCTTGGGGATCTTTGCCCCGACTGCCTGGAACTTCGCCGGTTCCTGGAGGAACTCCTTGATCTCCTGGAGCTCCTCGACGGCCTCGTCCGAGCCGGCGACGTCCGAGAACGTCGTCTTCGGGGTGTCCTTGGTGATGAGCTTCGCCTTGGACTTCCCGAAGTTCATGACCCGGGAGCCGCCGCCCTGCATCTGATTCATCAGGAACAGGAAGACGACCACGATGAGGACGAAGGGGAGCAGGGAGAGCAGGATCCCGACGAAGGCGTTCTGCTTCGTCGGCGAAACGGTGTACCCGTCGGGGATCTGCTTGTCCTGGAACTTGGTCTGCAGCGTGTTGGCGATGGTCACGCCCTGGTCGCCGATGTAGCTCGCCTGGATCTTCGAGCTGCCCTCGACCTTTTCGCCGTCCTTGAGCGAGACCTTGATGGTCTGCTCGTCGCCGGTGGTGAGCTTGGCTGATTCGACCTTGTTGTCATTGATCGCCTGGACGACCTGGCCGGTGTCCACCGTCTTGTAGCCGCCGGACGAGCCGACGACCTGCATCAACACGACCACGGCAAGGACGGCCAGCACGATCCACATGACCGGCCCACGGAAGTATCGCTTCACGTCCATCCATACGGAGCGGAGCCGCCCCGTCCCTCCTGCCATAGTGAGTTTGATAAGACAGTTCTTCTGACGGTACCCCAGCATTGTGGGCCGAAGCCGCACGGGAGGGCTGCACGAACCCGTCTGCATGCTCCAACGGCGCGAGACCCGCTGGGGTTCCCGATCGTCTTACAGGGCTTGAGCCGTCTGGCTCAGCCGCCGTAGACGTGGGGCGCGAGCGTACCGACGAACGGGAGGTTGCGGTACTTCTCGGCGTAGTCGAGACCGTAACCCACGACGAACTCGTTGGGGATGTCGAAGCCCACCCACTCCACGTCGATGGCGACCTTGGCGGCGTCCGGCTTGCGCAGCAGGGTGCACACCTTGAGCGACTCCGGCTCGCGCGAGCCCAGGTTCGACAGCAGCCAGGACAGCGTCAGGCCGGAGTCGATGATGTCCTCGACGATCAGGACGTGCCTGCCCTTGATGTCGGTGTCGAGGTCCTTGAGGATCCGCACCACGCCGGAGGACTGGGTGCCCGCGCCGTAGGACGACACGGCCATCCAGTCCATGGTGACGGGGGTGGACAGCGCCCGGGCGAGGTCGGCCATGACCATCACCGCGCCCTTGAGGACGCCGACGATCAGCAGGTCCTTGCCCGCGTACTCCGCGTCGATCTTCGCGGCGAGCTCCACGAGCTTCGCGTCGATCTCTTCCTTGGTGATGAGTACCTCTTTGAGGTCGGCACCCATGTCTTTCGCGTCCACCCGCATCACTTTCGGTCGTCACACCAGCCGCCCGCCGCCCCCGGAGGGAGCAGGGGTTCAGCCTTGCCGAATCACCAGTCTGCCACCCTGCCGCTGGGCCACGACCTTGCCCGGGAGATTGATGACCCCCTGGCCGCGCCAGCCGGTGATCAGCCGGTCGACTTCCTCGATGTGGCGGGCGAACAGGGATCCGGCCGGGGCGCCGGCCTCGATGGCCGCCTGGCGCAGGATGCGGCGGCGCACGGCGGGCGGCAGCGCGTAGAGCTTGGCGCACTCCAGGAGGCCTGCCGCGTCGCGTACGGAGGCCTCGGCCTGGCGGGCCCAGGTGTCGAGGGCGTCGGCGTCGTCGCGGGAGAGCTGGGCCGTGCGCGCGAGAGCCTCGACGACTCCTTTGCCGAGGGCCTTCTCCAGGGCGGGCAGACCTTCGTGGCGCAGCCGGGAGCGCGTGTAGGCGGGGTCGGTGTTGTGCGGGTCGTCCCACACGGGCAGGGACTGGACCATGCAGGCCTTGCGGGCGGTCTGCCGGTCGAGTCCCAGGAAGGGGCGGCGGTAACGGCGGGCGGCCCCCGGGCCGCCGGAGACGGCGGCCATGCCGGACAGCGAGCGGATTCCGGAGCCGCGGGCGAGGCCGAGCAGGACGGTCTCGGCCTGGTCGTCGCGGGTGTGGCCGAGCAGGACGGCGATCGCGCCCTGGCGTTCGGCCGCGGCGTCGAGGGCGGCGTAGCGGGCGTCTCGCGCGGCGGCCTCGGGTCCGCCTTCGCGGCCGACGGTCACGGCGGTGGACTCGACGGGGTCCAGGCCCAGTTCGCGCAGCCTGAGGACGACTTCCTCGGCGCGCAGGTCGGAGCCGGGCTGGAGGCCGTGGTCGACGGTCACGCCGCCGGCGCGGAGGCCGAGTTTGGGTGCCTCGAAGGCGAGGGCGGAGGCGAGGGCCATGGAGTCGGCGCCGCCGGAGCAGGCCACGAGGACGAGCGGCGACGGCGGGCGCTCGTGCGGGCCCTGCTCGGCAGGAGCGTGCCGGCCGTCAGAGACGTGCAGGTCGTTGAGGATGTCGTGGAGGACGCGGCGGACCGCCAGGCGTATCGCCGCGACCGCAGGATGGGGACCCATGTCCGGTTCCCTTCATGAAGTTTTCGGGGGTGAGCCCGAGATTCGGTCACGCAGAGTGTGTAGATGGTGACAGAACCGGGCCGTTCCCCGAGCATTGCACGCCTACCCATCGCTCACGGTCCCTCGGACGGGTGATTGAAGGGGCGTTCGCCTGCCGTCGGCCGAATTCCTCTCACGACGTCCGTACACGGTTCACGACTCGGCCTTGCGGTGCACCCGCGCGACCCAGTCCGCCGGTTTGGCGATCTCCGTCTTGGTCGGGAGGGTGTTGGGTGAGGTCCACACGCGGTTGAAGCCGTCCATGCCGACCTGGTCGACGACGGCCCGCACGAAGCGCTCGCCGTCGCGGTACTGCCGGAGTTTGGCGTCCAGGCCGAGCAGCTTGCGCAGGGCCATGTCCAGCCGGGAGGCGCCCTTGGCCCGCCGCTGCTGGAACTTCTCGCGGATCTCGGCGACGCTCGGCACGACCTCTGGGCCCACTCCGTCCATGACGAAGTCGGCGTGGCCCTCCAGGAGGGACATCACGGCGGTGAGCCGGCCGAGGATCTCCCGCTGGGCGGGCGTCTGCACGATCTCCACGAGGGAGCGCCCCCCGTCGTCGTCCACCTCGCCCTCGGGCCGGCCGCCGGCCAGCGACTGGGCGGCCTCCCTGATGCGCTCCAGAACGGTCATGGGGTCGACCTCGGTCTCCCCCAGGAACGACTGGATTTCGCCCTCCAGGTGGTCGCGCAGCCAGGGCACGGCCGTGAACTGGGTACGGTGCGTCTCCTCGTGCAGACACACCCACAGGCGGAAGTCGTGGGGCTGGACGTCGAGTTCGCGCTCCACGTGCACGATGTTCGGGGCGACCAGAAGGAGTCGGCCGCCGCCGTTCTCGCCCGCCGGGAGTTCGCGGGTGGCCGGGGCGAAGGTCTCGTACTGGCCGAGGACGCGCGAGGACAGGAACGACAGCAGCATCCCGAGTTCGACGCCGGTCACCTTGCCGCCGACGGCGCCGAGGACCGCGCCGCCCGGGGTGTTGCCGCGCCGCTCCTGCATCTTCTCCAGGAGGGGCTTGAGGATCTCCCTGAACCCGGCGACGTTCGCCCGGATCCAGCCGGGTCGGTCGACGACGAGGACGGGAGTGTCGTGGACGCCTTCCGTCCCCATCCGGGTGAAGCCCCGGACGTGTTCCTCCGAGGCCTTGGCGTGCCGGCGCAGTTCCGCGACGACGGCCCTGGCCTCGTCGCGGCTCACGTCGGGGCCCGGCCGTACGAGCCGGGTCGCGGTCGCCACCGCGAGATTCCAGTCGACCATCTCGGCACCACCGATGCTCGTCATGCGTCAACCGTACGTGAGCGGTCCCGCTTGGGGCAGGCCGCGCGGGAGGGCAAGGCGGACGCCGGGTCAGCCGCAGCCGCAGGCCGCCAGTGCCGAGGCCGTGCGGTCGAGCGCGCTCTGCGCCGCCCCCGGGTCCGTCGTGTCCTTGGCCAGGAACGCGAAGGCCAGCAGTCGGCCTTCCTGGTCGACGACTGTCCCGGCCAGGGTGTTCACCCCGGTCAGGGTGCCCGTCTTGGCCCGTACGACGCCTGCCGCGCCGTCCGTGTAACGGCTGGTCAGAGTGCCGGTGAAGCCCGCCACCGGAAGGCCGGTGAGGACGGGGCGCAGCTCCGGCCGGGCCGGGTCGCCCGCCTTCACCAGCAGGGCGGTCAGCAGATTCGCCGTGAGCCGGTCTGCGCGGTCGAGTCCGCTGCCGTCGTGGAACTGCGCGCCGGCCAGCGGGAGTCCGAGCTTTCTCAGCCGGTCGCGGATGGCGGTGCCGCCGCCCTCGAAGTCGGCGCGCCGGCGGTCCGCCACGGCGGTCTGGCGGGCGAGGGCCTCGGCGATGTCGTTGTCGCTGTTGGTCAGCATGCGTTCGACCAGGGCGGACAGGGGCGGTGAGGACACCTCGGCGAGGTTCTCGGCGCGGCCGGTCGCCTTGGAGGGGCCGGGGGACGTCGTCTTGACGCCGTCCGCCGCGAGGAACCGCGCGAACGTGCGGGTGGCGTCCAACGCCGGGTCGCTCACACGCGCGACGGGGCCCCTCACGGAGTCGTCGGTGCGGGCCTCGTCCGCCATCAGCGCGCTGACGGGGGCGAGGTTGTCGTTGACCCCGATCGGGTGGATCTCGGAACCCGCGTAGAGGGTCTTGTCGTAGGAGAGCGTGACGGCCGTGATGTCGCGCTTCTTGAGGGCCGCGGCGGTCTCGTGGGCCAGTTCGCGCAGGCTCGCCCAGCCTCCGGCGTCCGCACGGGCGGTGAGCGTGGGGTCGCCGCCGCCGACGAGGACGAGTTCCCTGGTGTCGGGTTCCAGGGCCGTGCGGGTGGTGAGGCGGTGGTCGGCGCCGAGGGCGGACAGGGCGGCGACGGCGGTGGCGATCTTCGTGGTGGAGGCGGGGATCAGCGCCGTGCCGGCGCCCGCGCCGTAGAGCCGCCTGCCGCTGGCGACGTCCACGACGGCCGCCGTGTGGCGGGTGCCGAGCGCGGTGTTGCCGAGGAGCGGGCCGAGGACGGCGGCCAGGGCTTTTCCGGTGGGGCCGGACTTCACCGTGTTGGTCCCGCCGCCCAGTCCGACGAGCACGGACGCGGCGCTCGGGGCGGGGCGCGGCCCCGTGGCCGTCGTACCGGAATCACCCGCGTGATCTGTGCCACCCGTCCGTTCGAGCGCGACCGCCCGGTCCCGCTCGGCCGTACGCTGACCCGAGGAGTCCCACGGACCGGCGGCGGTCACCACGGTGGCGGCCAGCGCCAGACCGGCGCCGGCGGCGCCCGCGGTGTACTGCCAGGTCTTGACGGTCTTCGGCCGGGTCATCCCGGCAAACCGTGTGACCTGCGGTTTCACGGCGGCGGCGGTCCGTGCGAGATACGGCCGTACGGTGTCCGTGGCCCGGGTCAGTCCTGGACGTACGGCGTCCGCGGCGCGTGCCAGACGCGGTCGTACGGCGTTCGCGATCCGCGTCACCCGCGGTCCCGCGTCCCGCCAAGGCCTCAGTTCAGGCACGACCAACAGCCCCTTTCGCGATCACACACCTGCGTGAGGGACACTTAACCACCAGAACTATGTGTTGATCATGGAGGAGCCACCGGTGGAGTTCGACGTCACGATCGAGATCCCGAAGGGTTCGCGGAACAAGTACGAGGTGGACCACGAGACCGGTCGGATCCGCCTGGACCGTCGACTCTTCACCTCGACCGCCTACCCGACCGACTACGGATTCGTCGAGAACACCCTCGGCGAGGACGGCGACCCGCTGGACGCGCTGGTCATTCTTGACGAGCCGACGTTCCCGGGCTGCCTCATCAAGTGCCGTGCGATCGGCATGTTCCGGATGACGGACGAGGCCGGCGGCGACGACAAGCTGCTGTGCGTCCCGGCGACGGACCCGCGCGTGGAGCACCTGCGCGACATCCACCACGTCTCCGAGTTCGACCGCCTGGAGATCCAGCACTTCTTCGAGGTCTACAAGGACCTGGAGCCCGGCAAGTCCGTCGAGGGCGCCGACTGGGTCGGCCGTGTCGACGCCGAGGCCGAGATCGAGCGGTCCTACAAGCGCTTCAAGGACCAGGGCGGCCACTGAGCCCTGTGCCCCGGACGGGCCGCACGCGCACGCGTGCGGCCCGTTCGTGCGCCCGCGCATACTGAGGCCTACGGAATGTGTCGTTCAGGGAGCGTTACGGAGTGACGGAGGCGGAGCACCGCAAGCCGCAGTCGGACGAGGCCAGGAGTTTCTACGACTCCGAGATCACGTCCGAGTTCGCCGTTCCCGACGGGCTCGCCGTGCCGAGAACCGTCGGCGGTGAGCCGGAGACCACGTCGGAGTTCGCGCTGCCGAAGGGGCTGGACGTTCCGCAGCCGTCGGCCGTGGAGCCGGAGAAGTCGGCGTTCAGTACGCCCCGCACCTACAGCGCGAAGGACGCGCCGCCCGCGTTCACCCCGCCGACCGGCATACCGGTGGTCAGTCTCACCAAGGACCTGCCCTGGCAGGACCGGATGCGCACGATGCTGCGGATGCCGGTGGCCGAGCGGCCCGCGCCGGAGCCGGTGCAGAAGTCCGAGGACGACGCCGGTCCGGCCGTCCCGCGCGTGCTCGACCTGACGCTGCGTATCGGGGAGTTGCTGCTGGCGGGCGGTGAGGGCGCGGAGGACGTGGAGGCGGCGATGTTCGCCGTCTGCCGGTCCTACGGCCTGGACCGCTGCGAGCCGGGGGTGACCTTCACGCTGCTGTCGATCTCGTACCAGCCGTCGCTCGTGGACGACCCCGTGACGGCCTCCAGGACGGTGCGGCGGCGCGGCACCGACTACACGCGCCTCGCGGCCGTGTTCCGGCTCGTGGACGACCTCACCGACCCCGAGACGGCCATCTCCCTGGAGGACGCCTACCGGCGGCTCGCGGAGATCCGCCGCAACCGGCACCCGTATCCGACCTGGGTGCTCACCTCGGCGAGCGGGCTGCTCGCGGGCGCGGCCTCCGTGCTGGTCGGCGGTGACCTGCTCGTCTTCGTCGCGGCCATGCTGGGCGCGATGCTCGGCGACCGGCTGGCCTGGCTGTGCGCGGGGCGCGGGCTGCCGGAGTTCTACCAGTTCACGGTCGCCGCGATGCCGCCCGCCGCGATCGGGATCGCGCTGACGCTGGCCCATGTGGACGTGAAGGCGTCCGCGGTCATCACCGGTGGGCTGTTCGCGCTGCTGCCCGGGCGGGCGCTGGTGGCGGGCGTCCAGGACGGTCTGACCGGCTTCTACATCACCGCGTCGGCCCGGCTCCTGGAGGTCATGTACTTCTTCGTGGGCATCGTGGTGGGCGTGCTGGTGATGCTCTACGTCGGGGTGCAGCTGGGGGCTCATCTCAATCCCGACGAGGCGCTGTCGACGGATCCGCGGCCGCTGTGGCAGATCGCGGCGTCGATGCTGCTGTCGCTGACGTTCGCGGTGCTGTTGCAGCAGGAACGATCCACCGTGCTGGCCGTCACCCTGAACGGCGGTGTCGCGTGGTGCGTGTACGGCGCGATGCACGACACCGGCGAGTTCTCCCCGGTCGCCTCCACGGCGGTGGCGGCGGGGCTGGTCGGCCTGTTCGGGCAGCTGCTGTCCCGGTACCGGTTCGCCTCCGCGCTGCCGTACACGACCGCGGCGATCGGGCCCCTGCTGCCGGGTTCCGCGACCTACTTCGGGTTGTTGTCGATCGCCGGGAACCAGGTCGACGAGGGGCTGGTGTCGCTGTCGAAGGCGGCGGCTCTGGCCATGGCCATCGCCATCGGGGTCAACCTCGGGTCCGAGATCTCCCGGCTGTTCCTGAGGGTCGGTTCCGCGGGGAAGCGGCGGGCCGCCAAGCGGACGCGCGGATTCTGACCCCCGTCCCGGTGGCTGTCAGTACCCCTGGTTGTACGGGTTCTGCTGCCCGTACTGCTGGTTCTGCTGCCCGTACTGCTGGTTCTGCTCGCCGTACTGCTGATTGCCGTAACCCTGCGGGTACTGCTGGGCGTAGGGCTGCTGTTGCTGCGGCTGCTGGGCGTAGGGCTGCTGTTGCTGCTGGCCGTAGTACTGGTCGTAGCCGTTGTGCTGCTGCGGGGAGTGGGGAGGCTGCTGCTCGTCGTCGGACGGGATGCGGCGCAGCTGGGTCGTCGCGTCGTCCATGGGCTGGTACGGCTGCTGCGGCGGGGCCTGCGCGGCCGCCCGCTTCCTCTTGGAGCGCTCGCGCAGGTACTCGATGAGGATCGGGACCACCGAGACCAGGACGATCAGGACCAGGATCGCCTCGACGTTCTTCTTGATGACGTCGATCTGGCCGAGCCAGTAGCCGGCGAGGGTGACGCCGGTGCCCCAGGCCACGCCGCCGATGAGGTTGTACGTCAGGAAGGTGCGGTACTTCATTCGGCCGGCGCCCGCCACGATGGGGGCGAAGGTCCGCACGATCGGCACGAAGCGGGCCAGGACGATCGCCTTGGGGCCGAACTTCTCCATGAACTCGTGGGCCTTCTCCAGGTTCTCCTGCTTGAAGAGCTTGGAGTTGGGGCGGCTGAAGAGCCTCGGGCCGAAGAACTTGCCGATCATGTAGCCGACCTGGTCACCGAGGACGGCCGCGAGCACGATGAGCGCGCACACCAGCCACAGCGGCTGGCTGATGAGATGCCCCTCGGCCACGAAGAGACCCGCCGTGAACAGCAGGGAGTCGCCCGGCAGGAACGCGAAGAGGCCCGACTCGGCGAAGACGATCAGCAGGATTCCGGGGAGGCTGAACGTCTCGATCAGATAGTCGGGGCTGAGCCACTCGGGGCCGAGCGCGAGCGTGGTCACGGGATTGTGGCTCCTGCGTGTGGGGATCGGGGCTGGGACTGGCTGCCCTCAAGTATCAACGCAACCGCGGTGGCCCAGGTTCCATGGGGGTCCCCAGGATGCACTGTGCTCCGTCTGGGACAAAGCTGTGAGCCATGGGTATTGACGAATACGGCGGCGGCCAGGGGCCTCGGCCCGACGTTCTCGTGGTGACCACGAACGACGTGCCCGGTCACCGGGTCCAGGAGGTGCTGGGCGAGGTCTTCGGGTTGACCGTGCGCTCCCGGCACATCGGCAGCCAGATCGGCGCCGGGCTGAAGTCGATGGTCGGCGGCGAGCTCAAGGGGCTCACCAAAACGCTGGTGCAGACCCGCAACCAGGCCATGGAACGGCTCGTCGAGCAGGCACGCGCGCGTGGGGCGAACGCCGTGCTGATGTTCCGCTTCGACGTGACCGAGGCGGCGGACGTCGGCACGGAGGTGTGCGCCTACGGGACGGCGGTGGTCCTGGCCCGGGAGTGACCCGTACGGGATCCCGGGTCACTCCCGGGCCAGGACGTCACTCGGTGTGCCGGGCCGCGTTGCCGAGGATCGCGTCCTTGAGGTGCGCGGCCAGGCCCTCGTGCATCGAGTCGTAGTACGCCTTGAATCGTTCGTCGGAGACGTACGTCTCGGCGAGGCACGTGTGCATCTCGTACGGGCATTCGAAGTACCACGTCCCGATGTGCCGGCGGTGTTCCTCGGCCAGGTCCATGGCGCGCTCCCCGGCCGGGGGCTCACCGGCGGCCATCAGGGCCGTGTAGCGCTCCTCCCAGTCCTTCACCGCGGCGGTGATGCGCTTCCAGTCGTCCTTCGTGTAGCGGGCCGCGCGGCGCTGCGACTCGGCGTAGATGTCCGTGCCGCCCCAGCGCTGTTCCGCCTCCTCCGCGTACTGCTCGGGGTCCTTGTCCCCGAACACCTCGAACTTCTCCTCCGGCGTGAGACTGATCCCCATCGTGCGTGCCTCCATGGCGTGCTCCACGGCCGCCGCCATCTTCTGCAGTTTCTCGATCCGGGCGGTCAGCAGCTCGTGCTGGCGGCGCAGGTGCGCGCGCGGGTCCGCGGCCGGGTCGTCGAGCAGGGCGGCGACCTCGTCGAGCGGGAAGCCGAGCTCGCGGTAGAACAGGATCTGCTGCAGCCGGTCGAGGTCGGCGTCGCTGTAGCGCCGGTGGCCCGCGTGGCTGCGCTCGCTCGGGACGAGCAGGCCGATGTCGTCGTAGTGGTGCAGCGTGCGCACCGTCACGCCGGCGAAGCCCGCGACCTGTCCCACGGAATAGCTCACTTCGTCCGCTCCCTTCTTGGTACGCGCTCCACGGTGGCTCCTCACGCCACGTGAGGTGCAAGTGGGTTCTCCCGGAATGTCATGACCGTTTTGCCCGCTTATCGTGAACTCGTGGCCCAGGACACCGCGCAGCAGGCATCCGCCGCCCCGGCGACCCCGGCGCGCTCGCTGGTGCCGTTGATCCTCCCCGCTCTCGTCGTCGGGGTGGTCGCGAGTCTGGTGCTGCTCGGGGTGAGCGCGGCAGCCGAGGAGCTCCAGCACGTGCTGTGGCGCAACCTGCCGGACGCACTGGGCGTGGGCCGGTACTCCGTGCTGTGGATGCTGGTCATGCTCACCGCGACCGGGGTGGCCGTGGGTCTGGTGGTGTGGAAGGTCCCCGGGCACGCAGGACCGGATCCGGCGACCACCGGCCTTGACGCTCCCGTGCTGCCGCCCGCCGTGCTGCCGGGCCTCCTGCTGGCCACCGCGCTGATGCTCGCGGGCGGGCCGAGCCTGGGCCCCGAGAACCCGATCATCGCGGTGAACGTGGGGCTCGCCTTCTGGCTGGGGTGCCGGCTGATCCCGCGGATGCCACGCGGGCTGTGGCCGGCGCTGGCGGAGGCGGCGACGATCGGCGCGCTGTTCGGGACGCCGGTGGCGGCGGCGCTGGTGATCTCCGAGGCGCTGGCCGGACGGCAGCTCAGGGGCGCGCTGTGGGACAGCGTCTTCGGGCCGCTGCTGGCGGCCGCGACCGGTGCGCTGACGACCACTCTGCTGGCCCGTCCGAGCTTCGACCTGGGTCTGCCCGCGTTCGGGCGGCCCGGCTGGGGCGATCTGCTGGCGGTGCTGGTGATCGCGTCGGCCGCCGCGCTGCTCGGCATGGCGGCCGTGGTGGCCTTCCCGTACGTCCACGGCGCGTTCGCGCGGCTCAGGCATCCGATGCTGATGCTGCCCGTCGGCGGGCTCGTACTGGGGCTGCTCGCGGCCGTCGGCGGCCGGCTGACGCTCTTCAAGGGGCTCGACGAGATCGACGAGCTGGCGGCCGACCCGACCGGCTGGTCGGCCGGACAGTTCGCCACCATGGCGGTGGTGAAGCTCGTGGCGCTGCTCGTCGCGGCCTCCTGCGGTTTCCGGGGCGGCCGGATCTTCCCCGCCGTGTTCGTCGGCGTCGCCTTCGGACTGTGCGCCCACGCGCTCGTGGACGCCGTACACCCGGCCCTCGGCGTGTCGGCCGGGGTGCTGGGCGTGTTGCTCGCCGTCACCCGACAGGCCTGGGTGAGCCTGTTCACGGCCGCCGTACTGGTGGCCTCGCCCGCGATCCTCGCGCTGCTGTGCATCGCCTCCCTGCCGGCCTGGCTGCTGGTGACGGGGCGACCGCAGATGCAGCTGAGCGAGGACGGAACCCCGCTCCGCTGACCGACGTTGATCCCTTCAGGAGGCCCGCCCATGGCACTGCACAAAGGTCCCGAGAAGCACGACGAGCGCCCGCTGTCCGTCAATCCCTTCTACGGCGAGGCCGATCCGGTCGGCGGAATGACCGAGGCCCCGCCCAAGCACCGGCTTCCCACCACTCCCCTGCCGCCCTCGACCGCCTACCAGGTGGTCCACGACGAGCTGATGCTCGACGGCAACTCCCGGCTGAATCTCGCCACCTTCGTCACGACCTGGATGGAACCGCAGGCCGGGGTCCTGATGAGTGAGTGCCGGGACAAGAACATGATCGACAAGGACGAGTACCCGCGCACCGCCGAGCTGGAGCGGCGCTGCGTGGCGATGCTCGCCGACCTGTGGAACGCGCCGGACCCCTCGGCGGCGGTGGGCTGTTCGACGACCGGATCCAGCGAGGCGTGCATGCTCGCGGGCATGGCGCTGAAGCGGCGGTGGGCCCAGCGCAACGCCGACCGGTACCCGGGGGCGCGGCCCAACCTGGTCATGGGGGTCAACGTCCAGGTGTGCTGGGAGAAGTTCTGCAACTTCTGGGAGGTGGAGGCCCGTCTGGTGCCCATGGAGGGCGACCGCTTCCACCTCGACCCGCAGGCCGCCGCCGAGCTGTGCGACGAGAACACCATCGGGGTCGTGGGCATCCTCGGCTCCACCTTCGACGGCTCCTACGAGCCGATCGCCGAGCTGTGCGCGGCCCTCGACGCCCTCCACGAGCGCACCGGTCTGGACATCCCCGTGCACGTGGACGGGGCGTCCGGCGCCATGGTCGCGCCCTTCCTCGACGAGGACCTGGTGTGGGACTTCCGGCTGCCCAGGGTGGCCTCGATCAACACCTCCGGGCACAAGTACGGTCTCGTCTACCCCGGTGTCGGCTGGGCGCTGTGGCGGGACAAGGAGGCCCTGCCCGAGGAGCTCGTGTTCCGCGTGAACTACCTGGGCGGCGACATGCCCACCTTCGCGCTGAACTTCTCCCGCCCCGGCGCGCAGGTGGTCGCGCAGTACTACACCTTCCTCCGGCTGGGCCGCGAGGGCTACCGGGCCGTGCAGCAGTCCACGCGTGACGTGGCCCGCGGCGTCGCCGAACGCGTGGAGGCGCTCGGCGACTTCCGGCTGCTGACCCGCGGCGACGAACTCCCCGTTTTCGCGTTCACCACGGCCCCGGGCATCGAGGCGTACGACGTCTTCGACGTCTCCCGGCGGCTGCGCGAGCGGGGCTGGCTGGTTCCGGCGTACACCTTCCCGCCGAACCGCGAGGACCTGTCGGTGCTGCGGGTGGTGTGCCGCAACGGCTTCTCGACCGACCTGGCCGACCTGTTCGTGGAGGACCTGGAGCAGTTGCTGCCCGAACTGCGCGGGCAGTCGCACCCGTTCACGAGCAACAGGGGCGCGGCGACCGGGTTCCATCACTAGGGCCGGACCGGCCGCCGAGTCAAACTTGATCAGTCGGCGTCCCCGGGATGCCGCTCCCCCGTCGCGTACGGGTTCTCCTCTCCCTCGGCGAGGACGCCGACGAACGGCTCGCCCTCCCCCGCGAAGGTGTACGCGCCGTCCTCGATCCGGGCGATGAGCCCCTGGGTCCACTCGGCCTCGGCGTCGGCCGTGTGGATCCAGAGGTTCATGATCTCGCCGATGTGCCCGAGCTGCCGCGGACCGTCGTCGGGGACGTAGTGCTCGGTGACCGCGGAGCGCCACTCCTCGATGCCCCGGATGCGCTCCTTGAGCAGCGACACCGCCTCCGCGCGCGGCAGGTCGACCATGAAGCCGATCGCCGCCGACTTCATGTCCGTCTTCTGGTCGTAGGAGGTCAGCGCCTCCCGCACCAGCCGCAGGTACTCCTCAGTGCCCACGTCCGTGATCTCGTACTCGGTGCGCGGCGGGCCGCCGGCCGTGGAGGGGGCGACCTCGTGCGCGTGCAGCAGCCCCTGCCTCGCCATCTGCTTCAGGGCGTGGTAGATCGAGCCGGGCTTGGCGTGGGACCACTCGTGCGCGCCCCAGTACTCCAGGTCGCCGCGCACCTGGTAGCCGTGGGCCCGCCCGTGCTGGCGCACCGCGCCGAGCACGAGGAGACGGATCGTTGACATGCGGTCCAGGTTATGGCTTCCTCACTTCGCGGCGAGGGCCACCAGCTCGAACGCCGTCTTCCCGTCCAGGGACTCGCGGATGATGTCGGCGTGGCCGGCGTGCCGGGCCGTCTCACGGATCAGGTGCAGCAGCACCCAGCGCACCGAGACCCGGCCTCCGGGCGGGAACCAGGGCTGGTCCGGGAGCGGGAAGCTGCCGTCGAGGCTGGGCACCGAGCGGGCGAACGCCTCCGTCTCGGCGGCGACCTTCTCCCAGTACGCCAGCTGCGACTCGACGCTCTCGTCGCCGACCAGGGCGAAACACTCGTGCCAGTTCGACGGCTCCCGGTGCACGGCCGGCTCCTCGCCCCTGGCGCGGGCGATCCAGCCCTGCTCGGTCTCGGCGACATGCTTGAGCAGCCCACTCAGGGAGAGTTCGCTCGCGCTGGGCTTGGCGGCCGCCTGCTCGTCCGTCAGCCCGAGCAGCGCGCGCCGGATGCCACCGCGCTGCTCCTCCAGGAAGGACAGGAGCGCGCCGCGCTCGTCGCCGTACTCCTCCGCGGGAACGTGAGTGACCATGACCGCCGCCTTTCGCCGGAACTCGGGGGCTTTCCCCCGACACCGACGAAGCTACGGGCCCTTCAGGACAGGTTCTGTCCTCAAAGGCCCGCGGCGGCGGTCGTACGCCGGATGTCAGAACGGGAAGCCGCTCCGGCCGTGCTGGACCGAGATCCACTTGGTGGTGGTGAAGGAGTCCAGCATGGTGTCGCCGTTCAGGCGGCCGATGCCGGAGTGCTTCTCGCCGCCGAAGGGGACGATCGGCTCGTCGTGGACGGTGCCGTCGTTGACGTGGAACATGCCGGTGTCGATCTGCTTGGCGAAGGCGACCCCGCGCTCGATGTTCGCGGTGTGGACGGCGCCGCTGAGGCCGTACGGGGTGTCGTTGACCAGGCGGACGGCCTCCTCCTCGCCGTCGAAGGTGACGAGGAGGGCGACCGGGCCGAAGATCTCCTGCTTGAGCAGGGGCGAGTTCGCGGGCAGGTCCGTGAGGACGGAGGGCTCGACCAGGTTGTCCCTCCTGATGCCGTGGATCAGCGCGGTCGCGCCGTCGGCGATCGCCTGCTCGACGGCGCCCGCAACAGCCTCCGCCTGCGAGGAGTTGATGATCGGACCGATGACCGTCTCGGGGTCGCGCGGGTCGCCGGTCTTCAAGGTCCGCACCTTGGCGACGAACTTCTCGGTGAACTCCTCGGCGACCGTACGGTCGACCAGGACGCGGTTGGCGGCCATGCAGACCTGGCCCTGGTGGACGTACCGGCTGAAGACGGCGGCGTCGACCGCGTAGTCGATGTCGGCGTCCTCAAGGACCACAAGGGCGCTGTTGCCGCCCAGTTCGAGGACCGAGCGCTTGAAATGCCGGGCGCAGACCGTGGCCACATGGCGGCCGACCTTGTCGGAGCCGGTGAAGGAGATGACCTTCGGGACCGGGTGCTCCAGGAAGGCGTCGCCGATCTCGGCGATGTCGGTGATGACGACGTTGAGCAGACCGGCGGGCAGCCCCGCGTCCTCGAAGATCTTCGCGACCAGGGAGCCACCGACGATCGGCGTGTTCTGGTGCGGCTTGAGAACGACGGCGTTGCCGAGCGCGAGCGCGGGGGCGACCGACTTGATCGACAGCAGGAAGGGGAAGTTGAAGGGGCTGATCACGCCCACCACACCGACCGGGACGCGGTAGACGCGGTTCTCCTTGCCGTCCGCCGGCGAGGGAATGATCCTGCCCTCGGGGCGCAGCGCCAGGTTGACCGCCTCGCGCAGGAACTCCTTGGCCAGGTGGAGTTCGAAGCCGGCCTTCAGGCGGGTGCCGCCGAGCTCCGCGACGATCGCCTCGGCGATGTCCCCCTCGCGCTCCTCGATCAGCCTGAGCGCCTTCTCGAACACCGCGCGGCGGGCGTAGGGGTTGGTCCCGGCCCACTTCTTCTGCGCGCGGGCGGCGGCCCGGTACGCCTCGTCGATCTCGTCGACCGTGGCTATCGTGATCGACGCCAGCTTCTCGTCGTCGTACGGGTTGAAGTCGATGATGTCCCAGGAGCCGGTGCCCGGGCGCCACTCACCGTCGATGTACTGCTGGGCCAGGTCGGTGAAGTACGACGACATGTGATCCCCAAATCACTAGCAGACACACGATCAACGTCACGGTCTGATCACATGTCATCGTACTTGCGCGGCACGCCAGTTGGGCACGCTGAGCAATCTCCTGGGGAGAACCCTCGGGACGTCAGGAGAGCTGGAGGAGACCGCGCAGCAGATCCCGGCTCTCGTCCGGACCCGGGCTGTCCTGCTGAAGCTCCTTCATGGCCTTCTCGTACTGCGTGACGTCCTCGCGCTTGTCCAGATAGAGCGCGCTGGTGAGCTGCTCCAGGTAGACGACGTCCGTCAGGTCGGACTCGGTGAAGCTGAGGATCGTGAAGGCGCCGCTCTCACCGGAGTGCCCGCCGAAGCCGAAGGGCATGACCTGGAGCCGTACGTTGGGGCGTTCGGAGACGTCGATGAGGTGCTGGAGCTGTCCCCGCATCACCTGGCGGTCGCCGTACGGGCGGCGCAGGGACGCCTCGTCGAGCACCACGTGGAACTCGGGACCACCGTCGTCGGCCAGGTACTTCTGCCGCTCCAGACGCAGTGCCACGCGCTTCTCCACGTCCGCCGCGCTCGCGCCCTTCATGCCGCGCCGCACCACTGCACGTGCATACGCCTCGGTCTGCAACAGGCCGTGGATGAACTGGACCTCGTACACGCGGATGAGGGAGGCCGCGCCCTCCAGGCCCACATAGGTGGGGAACCAGCTCGGCAGGACGTCGGAGTAACTGTGCCACCACCCGGCGACGTTGGCCTCGCGGGCGAGGGAGAGGAGCGAGGCCCGCTCCTGCCCGTCCGTGATGCCGTACAGCGTCAACAGGTCTTCCACGTCACGCGTCTTGAAGCTCACCCGGCCCAACTCCATCCGGCTGATCTTCGACTCGGACGCGCGGATCGAGTAGCCCGCCGCCTCGCGCGTGATGCCCCGTGCCTCACGCAGTCGCCTGAGTTGCGAGCCGAGCAGCATCCGCCGCACCACCGATCCGGGCTCTCCCGCGCTCACGTTCGCCAGCCTCCCCAACGTCTTCAGGGGCCGAAGTCTGCCACTAAAACACTCCGAGCAGTACTCGTCCGATTACAGATATGGAAAGAAGCCGAAGATTCTGCACAGGACAGAGACAGGCAGTAGGGAGGAAGAGGCAAGAAACAGTGGAGAAGATGGCGGAAAAAATGGCCAACAAGCGGTACGGGTATGGCCAATTCGGTCACGTGCACGTGCATCTGCACCTTGCATCTGCATCGCTCATCCGAAACCATGGTCCCGCGCAACCGCTGCATCGCAACGACCGCGAGTTCCCGGGAGTGCCTCGCATGGGGATGAATGGATCGACCATGCTCGAGCCGTTAAGGCAGGGCCTTCCGCCGCTGGATCCCGCGGCCGTGTCCGACGCCACCTCCTGTTCCCTGCCCGCCCGCTACGAAGCGGTGGGCGACGCGCGGCGGTTCACCCGCAGAACGCTCGACCAGTGGGAACTGGGCGACCACTTCGACGACATCTGCCTCGTGGTCTCCGAGCTGGTCACCAACGCGCTGCGGCACGCGATGCCGGCGCACGGCGTACACCACGGGGACCACAACCCGCCCGTACGGCTGCACTTGATGCGATGGACCGAGCGGCTGGTGTGCGCGGTGCGCGACCCCAGTCAGGACAGTCCGGTCGCACGCGACTCCGACGACTTCTCGGCGGAGTCGGGGCGCGGGCTGTTCCTCGTCGACTCCTTCAGCGACAGCTGGGGCTGGCACCCGATGGCGGGGACACTGGGCGGCAAGGTGGTCTGGGCGCTGTTCCGGCTCCAGCCGCACGCGGGCCCGGCCACCGCCTCCACCGAGTGAAGCACCGCGGTGTTTTCCGATGTCCGGGTTCTACGCGCGTTACTCGATGCGTGAACACGGTTACCGCGGGTCACCCACGGATGAGGTGGATCAACCCGCTATCAGATGGTCGAACTCGCCGTCCTTGATGCCGAGCAGCATCGCCTCGATCTCAGCGCGCGTGTAGACGAGCGCGGGGCCGTCCGGGAAGCGGGAGTTGCGAACCGCAACTCCCCCGTCCGGCAGGCGCGCGAACTCCACACAGGAACCCTGCGAGTTGCTGTGCCTGCTCTTCTGCCAGGCCACCCCGCGCAGCTCCGTGGCCGTCATGCCGTTGTACACGTCGAGGTCCACAGGTCGCTCCCCGGTGGTGCGGTGGCCTTGTGGCCAGTGATGCAGTAATCAACTGGTCCGGATCATAGCTCTGTTCACGTGCAGATGCATGAGCAGATGCACGTGCACGAGGGGTGTTACCGTGGTTACAGATGTGACGTGTGGGGCACTAGATACGTTCCATCGTGTGCCCCAGCGCCCGCATCACATGCGTCCGCCAGCCCCCGTCCATGATCGTCCGGGCCATCAGCTGAGCGGGGTCGTCGGGATCGAATCCCTCGTGCACTAGGAAGAGACGCGTACCGCGCCCTTCCTGTTCCACCTTCCATGTGACAGTCCAGTCAACCGGGTTGGCCGGATCGGCATCGGTCCACCGGAGGCTCAGCATCCGCTCGGGCTCGTAGGCGAGCACCTCCACCTCGACCGTGCCCGAGAAGTTCGTGTTGGGCCGCGGGACGGAGGTCATGGTGTACCGGTGTCCGACCTCCAGCCGGAACGCCTCGACCCCCTGCATCTGCCACTGCACGAGCAGCGCGGGCTCGGTAAGGGCGCGCCAGACCTTGGCGGGCGGGTGCGGGAAGAACTGGTCGACGCGGATGACCGTGAGGTCGTCGTCGGGTGCGTTGCTCATGTCACGTCATCGTCGGGCATGCGGTCGAGCAGCGCCCCGAGCTCCTTCAGCCGGCCGCGCCAGAACCGCTCGTACGGATGGAGCCAGTCCTGCACCTCGGCGAGCGGGGCCGCCTCCAGCCGGTAGATGCGCTGCCGGCCGGAGCGCTGCTCGGAGACGAGACCGGCCTCGCGCAGCACCCTCAGGTGCTCGGACAGGCTCGGGCGCCGCATGTCGAAGTGGTCGGCCAGGACCTGGACGGGCTGCGGCCCGCCGTCGCGCAGCAGCCGCAGCAGCTCGCGGCGTACGGCGCTGGCGAGCGCGGCGAAGACGCGGTCCGCGTCGGCCTCGGCGGTCCCGGGGGTCCTGGTGGCCCCGGCGGCCCCGGTAGCCCCGGCTGTCCCGGCGGCCCTGGCGGCCCTGGCGGCCCTGGCGGCCTCGGTGGTCCCGGCTGTCCCGGCGGCCTCGGTGGTCTCGGCGGCCCTAGCGGTCCCGGCGACCTCGGCGGCCCCGGTAGCCCCGGCGGTACCGGTGGTCCCTGCCCCGACGGCTCCTGGTGCGGTCATGCCGGCCTTCCTACTGGTGTGCCTCCGTCAGCAGCATCAGACCGTTGCCGTCGGGGTCCGTGAAGGAGGCCATGCGGCCCCACGGGAGCTCATCGGGTCCTTGTACGGGGGTCCCGGCCTCCGCGAGCCGCGCACAGTCCGCGTCGACATCGGTCGTGACCAACATGATCCCCCGGGCCGAGCCGGGCTCGAAGCCACCCATCCCCGGACCGGACAGCGTGAACACGGTCTGCGCACCCTCGGGGGCCACCTGGAGCCAGCGCCCCCGGGGCAGGTCCCGGTCGGCGGTGACGGTCAGGCCGAGGACGTCGGTGTAGAAGCGCAGGGCGCGGTCCTGGTCGGAGACGGGGAGGGTGACGAAGGAGGCGTGGGTGATGGTCATGCCCCGAAGAATAGGTAGGAGATTCCCTACGCGTCAACCGTAGGGAATCTCCTACCTATAGGGCCTCACCTGCTGGAGTAGGGCAGCAGCGCCATCTCACGGGCGTTCTTGATGGCGCGGGCCAGCTGCCGCTGCTGCTGGGCCGAGACGCGGGTCACGCGGCGGCTGCGGATCTTGCCGCGGTCGGAGACGAACGTCCGCAGCAGGTCCGTGTCCTTGTAGTCGACGTAGGTGATCCCGGCCGCGTCCAGCGGATTGGGCCGGTTCTTGACGGACTTGCGCTCGGGCTTGCGAGGCATCAGACCTCCAGGAGGCTGTCGAAGGCGGGCGGGAGCTGTTTCCAGGCGGCGCGCCCCGCCGCGTACTCGGCGTCGGTCAGCAGGCAGGACTCCAGGAGCCGTTCGAGTCCGTCGCGGTCGAGCCCGGGCGAGGTGAAGACGAGGTGCTGGCAGCAGTCGCCGTGCTCGGGGTGCCAGTCCGTCGCGGCGGCGGCCCGGCGCACCGGCGGGACCATGTCCCAGGCCGCGTCCGGGAGCGAGGCCAGCCACGGACCCGCGCTCTCCACGCACAGGGCGCCGCCGGCCGCGTCCCAGTGCAGCAGCACGTCCGGCTTGTCGGCGAGCCAGAACCGGCCCCGGCTGCGGGCGGCCGCGCAGGTGAGGTCCTCCAGGGCCTCGTACAGCCGCTCCGGGTGGAAGGGCCGACGGCGGTGCCACACGAGCGTGGCGACTCCGTGCGCGTCGGCCTCGGCGGGCAGCAGGGCGCAGGCGGGGTGCTGGGCGGCCGCCGCGGACTCCACGTCGAAGCCGGAGAGGGCGGCGCGGGCCAGGGGCGAGTGCGCGGAGTGCCGTACCGGACCGCGACCGCCCGCCTCGTCGGCCGGTTCGCCGTCACGGATCGGGACCCGGCGGGCCGTCGGGTGGAGCTGGGCGAGGAGTTCGTGGTCCTCCTCGTCGGCCTCCGGGGAGTCGAGGACGGCGAGGACGGGGGCGTACTCCAGCTGGCGGGCGAAGGTGTCGGCGACCGTGCGCTGGTCCGTGGCCGCGGCGGCGAGACCGCGGTCGGCGAGGTCGTCGCCGTTGCCGAGATACGGCAGCACGAGCGCCGGGTCGACCGCGGTGATCACGCCGGTGACCGTGAGGCCGGCGGCCGCGACCACCTCGGCCATCGCCTTGGGCTCCACGGAGTCCCACAGCTCGACGACCGCGAGGCGCAGCGTCCCGGCCGCGTCCAGGCGGCGCAGTTCCGGGACCAGGTCCTCCCGGAGCGCGCAGCACGCGCAGTCGTTGACCAGCGGCGCCTCACCGGCGGACAGGATGCCGGTGGCGTCGCGGATCGTCCGTACGACGGTGCCGGCCGCGGCCGTCGCCAGGTCGTGGTGGAGGACGACGCCGCCCGGCACGTCGGCGAGCAGCCGGCCGACGGCCGCCTTGCGCGCGTCGGCGTGCAGCCCGCCGACGATCACGACGGAGAGCATCAGCCCTTCTTTCCGTACCGGCGCTCGAAGCGCTCCACGCGGCCGGCGGTGTCCAGGACACGGGCCGTGCCGGTGTAGAAGGGGTGGCTGACGTCGGAGATCTCGACGTCGACGACCGGGTAGGTGCGGCCGTCCTCCCACTCGATCGTCTTCTCGCTCGTCATGGTCGAGCGGGTGAGGAAGGCGTGATCGGCGGCGCGGTCGCGGAAGACGACCGGGCCGTAGGCCGGGTGGATTGCCTCGCGCATGGTCAGCGCTCCTCTCGGAAGTCGACGTGGCGGCCGGCGACCGGGTCGTACTTGCGCAGGGTCATGCGGTCCGGGTCGTTGCGGCGGTTCTTGCGGGTCACATAGGTGAAGCCGGTCCCGGCGGTGGACCGGAGCCTGACGACCGGGCGGAGTTCGTTGCGTGCCATGCTGCTATCTTACTGAAAATGAATTCCATTTACACAACTGCTTCGAGAGAGGTGCGTCACCCCGTGTCCGCCCACTGCATGCTGACCGGCGCCCGGCCGGGCTTCGGCAACCGCGTCTCCCACTCCCACCGACGCACCTCGCGCCGCTTCGACCCCAACATCCAGTCCAAGCGCTACTGGCTGCCGAGCGAGGGCCGGTACGTGCGGCTGCGGCTGAGCACCAAGGGCATCAGGACCGTCGACACGATCGGCGTCGAGGCGGCCGTGGCGCGGATCCGCGCGCGCGGTGTGCGGGTCTGAGGATTCGGGAGGAGAACCGGCATGGCGAAGAAGAGCAAGATCGCGAAGAACGAGAAGCGCCAGGAGATCGTCGCGCGGTACGCCGTGCGGCGGGCCGAGCTGAAGGAGATCATCCGCAGGCCCTCGTCCACGGACCCCGAACGGCTCGCCGCGCAGGAGGAGTTGCGGCGGCAGCCGCGGGACGCGAGCGCCACGCGTGTGCGCAACCGCGACCAGGTGGACGGGCGGCCGCGCGGCTACTTCCGGGCCTTCGGACTGTCCCGGGTGAATCTGCGCGGGCAGGCCCACGCGGGATATCTGCCAGGTGTCCGCAAGTCGTCCTGGTAACTCTCACGGGTGGTGCTGGTAGCTTGCTGCGGTCGTCCGGCCGACCGCTACAGCTTGGAGCATCCAGTGACTTCGGCGATCCTCTCGCGCACGTCGGTTCGGCGGGCCGCGCTCGCGGCCGCGGGGCTGACGGGCGTGCTCGTCCTGACCGCGTGCAGCGGCGGGGGCTCGGACGACGACGCGTCGCCCAGCTCCGGCGCGTCCGCGTCGTCCTCGGCGCCGGCCTCCGCCTCCGGCGGTACGTCGTCCTCGGCGTCCGGCAAGGTCGCGGGCAGCTGGCTGGCCACCACCGGCGGCAAGGCGGTGGCGCTGCTGGTCAACGGCGACCAGGCCGGCCTCTTCGCCACGGGCGGCACGGTGTGCAGCGGTACCGCGAGCGCGGACAGCATCCGCCTCAAGTGCGCGGACGGCAGCACGGACCGGGCCGACGGAACGGTCGTGTCGGTCGACAAAACCAAGCTCAAAGTGCGGTGGTCGGGCGGTATCGGCACCGAGACCTACACCCGGGCCGAGGGCGGCGGGCTGCCGAGCGGGCTGCCGACGGCGAGCCTCGGCTCGTAGCGACAGGACATCCTCGGGTCGTAGCGCACGACATCGGCGGGGGCGGGCAACCGAGGTGTCCCGCGATGCGTGATGATCCATGCACCGGATCGCTCACACCAGAGGACTTCACATGCGCGCCGCCCCCCTCGCCGTCACCGCCCTCGCCGCCGCCCTGCTCCTGACCGGCTGTTCCGGTGACGACGACAGCTCCGGCGGGGACAGCGCCGCCGCGAGCCCGAGCAACGGCACCACGTGCCGGATCGGTGCCATGGACGTGGAGGTGGGACCCGCCAACGTGGCCCCCGCCGCCGGGGACACCGGCAACATCCCCGTCACCCTCACCAACCAGAGCGCCGAGTGCACGCTGGACGGCTTCGCCGGCATCGACCTGAACGGCGCGGACTCGTCGGCGAGCGTTTCGCCCGCGGCAGACGCGAAATCCACGAAGGTGACCCTGGCCAAGGGCACGGCCGCCACCTTCACCCTCACCTACACGCGCGGCAAGGCCGGCGACAAGGCGAGCCTCGACGTGAAGACGCTGGCGATCGGCCTGGCGGGAGCGGACACCCAGAAGAGCTTCAAGTGGTCGTACGGGCCGGTCCAGGGCAAGGGCGGCAACGCCGGTGACCCGACCGCCTCCGTCGGCGCCTTCACTCAGGCCGGGGACTGAGCCGGGGTCGGTTGCCGACCTGCGCACGGTCGGCCGCCCGGGCGCCCTCGGTCCAGCCCGCCTCGTCGCTGACACCGCGCAGCCGGGTCGTGGTGGTCCGCGGGAACATCCGCTCCGTACGGTCGGTGACGGCGACCTCGCGGGAGGCGAGGACCGGCAGCAGGTCGTCGGTCACCGGGGCCTCGGCGGCGGTGCGCAGACGGACGCCGACGCGGTGGGCGTAGGCCGCGAGGAAGGACTGCCGGAAGGTCTTGGTGCGCTTGCGGCCGCCCGCCCGCTGGGCCGCCTCCGCCTTCGCCATCGCGGACTGCGCCTGCACCAGCAGCGAGGTGTACAGGAGTTCGACCGCCGCCAGGTCGCCCTCGAAGCCGACGACCGTGGAGAAGGCGAAGGGTTCGTTCCACACGGCCCGGCAGTGGTTCGCGGTGGCGACGGCGTCGAGGAGCACCGCCTTCGCCTGCTCGTACGGCGGCTCGACCCCGATCCGGCAGGCGCCGGGGGTGTCCTTCGCGGGCGCCCGGGCGTCGAGCAGCGCCTCGTCCACACTGTGCCGGGCCATCAGCTCCTGCGCCTTGGCGGTGAGCGCCTCCGCCTCCTCCGGGAAGCCGGTCGCCTCCGCCTTCGCGAGCAGGGCACGGATCCGGCCGAGCATGCGGGCGTCACCCCTGGGCCCTACGTGCCGCTGCCGGGGGTCCTCCAGCGGCTCCAGCGCGGGCAGGCGCAGCAGCAGGCGGTACAGCTCCAGTACGGCGGTGGCGTGCGTGAAGCGGTCGGCGCGGGCGGGGTTCTCGTCGGACTCCTCCAGCTGGGCGAGCTGGGCCGTCCAGCGGGGGCCGCGCGGGCGGTCGTCGGGGGCCTGCGCGCGGATCAGGGCCGCGGTGAGCCGCACATGTGTGTCGTCCAGTTCGCGCCGCACGATCCGTACGACGTCGGCGGGCTGCCAGCCGCGCCGCCAGGCCTGCGCCACGAACTCGGCGCCCCGCCGGGCCAGTTCGGCGTCGGTCGCGGGGTCGGCGGCAAGGAGGGAGGCACCGGTGTCCAGGGCGGTGTCGTCGTCGGTGTAGAGGGCGGCCCGGAAGGCGCGCTCCACGGTGCCGGTCGGGTCGCCGCTCGTATCGCCGTTCGTATCGCCGTTCGTGCCGCTGTTCTTGCTGCTGCTCACGGGGCGATCGTCTCACTCTCCGAAAATCGGTCGCCCACGCGCGCGTGCCGCTTCGAGCATGGCCGCATGGTGGACATGTCTCTCTACGCGGCCTTTCTCGTCGCCGCCTTCGCGCTCTGTGTCACTCCCGGTCCCGACATGATGTTCATCGTGGCGATGGGCGGCCGGGGCGGACCCGCCGCCGGGGTGATGGCCGCGTTCGGCGTGGCCTGCGCCATGCTCGTGCACACCGTCGCGGCGGCGCTCGGTCTTTCGGCCCTGTTCCACACGCTGCCGACGCTCTACCACGTGCTGCGCTGGGTGGGAGCGGCTTATCTGCTTCATCTGGCGGTGAAGGCGTTCCGGGACCGGTCGGTTCCCGGTGAGGGCGGGGACACCGGCGGCGGGGCGGGCATGCGGCGGGCCTTCTGGCAGGGAGCGGTCACCAATCTGCTCAACCCCAAGGTGATCCTCTTCAACGTGGCCTTCCTGCCCCAGTTCGTGGACCCGTCGCTCGGTCACGTACCGGGGCAGTTGCTGCTGCTCGGGACCACGCTCGTGGTCATGGGATTCCTGTGGGACGGCGGTGTGGGGCTGCTCGCCGGTCGGCTCGGGAACGCCCTTCGGCGCAGTGCGCGCGTCAACCGGTGGATGAACATCGTCTCGGGGACGGTGTTCACGGGGCTCGCGGTACGGCTGGCGGCCTCTCCGAAGTAGCGGCAGAAGCACCTGGAGAGGCAACCTCTGGTTGACACCCTGCGACTGTCAACCTAAGGTTGACACATGACGACGAACCCCAACATCACGTCATCCGTACGGCTCGACGACCTCATCACGGCCATCAAGAAGGTCCATGTCGAGCCCCTCGACCAGCTCCAGGACGCGGTGATCGCCGCCGATCACCTCGGAGAGGTGGCCGACCACCTGATCGGCCACTTCGTGGACCAGGCCCGGCGTTCGGGCGCCTCCTGGACGGACATCGGCAAAAGCATGGGGGTCACCCGGCAGGCGGCGCAGAAGCGGTTCGTGCCGAAGGAGTCGGCGGACCTGAACGCCGACCAGGGCTTCGGCCGGTACACCCCACGGGCCCGCAACGTGGTGATGTCGGCCCACAACGCGGCCATCACCGCCCGCAACCCCGAGGGCCGTCCCGAGCACCTCGTCCTCGGTCTGCTGGCGGAACCGGAGGGCCTCGCGGCCAAGGCGCTCGTCGCCCAGGGGATCACCCTCGACGCCGTCCGCCGGGCCGCGACCGACACGCTCCCGCCGGCCGCCGAGGAGGTCCCCGAGCTCGTCCCGTACGGCTCCGACGCCAAAAAGGTCCTCGAACTCACCTTCCGCGAGGCCCTCCGGCTGGGCCACAACTACATCGGTACCGAACACATCCTGCTGGCCCTCCTGGAGTTCGAGCACGGCACGGGGGTCCTGTCCGGCCTCGGCGTCGAGAAGGGCCCGGTGGAGGGTGCCATCGCCGAGGCACTGGCGGGATACCAAAAGGCACAGGGCGAGCGGGACGAGCCGGACGAACAGGGCTGAGGGAACTCCGCCGGAGCGGCAGATGTCCGCGGCAGATGTCCGGAAGGTCCGTTGTCAGAGGTGCCTGGCAGACTCGCAGGCATGACGGACCGCTGGGCTCTCGCTCCGGCCGAGGACGGTGGCGTGGAGCTGGCCGCCCTCGGCGCCGACGGGCTGCCCGTCGGGCCGGTGCGGCGGGAGGGGGATCTCGCCGAGGCCGTGCGGGGGCGGCCCGAGGTGGCCCGGTGGGTCTGGCGGTCCACCGCCGAGGTCTATCCGCGTCTGCTCGCCGCGGGGGTGCGGGTGGAGCGGTGCTACGACATCGAGGACGCCGAGACCCTCCTGCTCGGCCACGAAGGGCGCGCCGGGGAGCCGCGTTCGGCCGCCGCCGCCCTGGCCCGTCTGCGCCGCGGGCCGGTACCCCCCGACCCGCCCCTGCGCGCGGCCGAGCCGGGATCGCAGTCACCCCTGTTCGAGCCGCAGGGCGTCCGGCTGCCGCTGACCGACCTCGTCGAGGTCTACGCCGACCAGCAGCGGCGGCACGACGCCACCGCCCACCCCGACCGGATGCGGCTGCTGACCGCCGCCGAGTCGGCCGGGATGCTGGTGGCCGCCGAGATGAACCGCGCCGGGCTGCCGTGGAGCGCCGAGACCCACCGCCGGGTGCTGCACGAACTGCTGGGCGAGCGGTATGCCGGTGGCGGTGAGCCCCGGCGTCTCGCCGAGCTGGCCGACGAGGTGTCCGCGGCCTTCGGGCGCCGGGTGCGGCCCGATCTGCCCGCCGATGTCGTCAAGGCGTTCGCGCAGGCGGGCATCAAGGTGAAGTCGACGCGGCGGTGGGAGATCGAGTCCCTCGACCATCCGGCTGTGAAACCGCTGGTCGAGTACAAGAAGCTGTACCGCATCTGGGTCGCCCACGGCTGGTCCTGGCTCCAGGACTGGGTGCGGGACGGCCGCTTCAGGCCCGAGTTCCTCGCGGGCGGGACCGTCACGGGCAGATGGGTCACCCATGGCGGCGGCGCCCTGCAGATCCCGAAGGTCATCCGGCGCGCGGTGATCGCCGACCCCGGCTGGCGGCTGGTCGTCGCGGACGCCGACCAGATGGAGCCGCGGGTGCTGGCGGCCATCTCCCGCGACCCGGGGCTCATGGAGGTGGCCGGGCGCGAGACCGACCTCTACCAGTCCGTCTCCGACCGCGCCTTCTCCGGCGACCGCGCCCAGGCCAAGCTCGCCGTGCTCGGCGCGGTCTACGGCCAGACCTCCGGCGACGGCCTCAAGAACCTCGCCGCGCTCAGACGCCGCTTCCCCAAGGCGGTGGCGTACGTCGACGACGCGGCCCGCGCGGGCGAGGAGGGCCGGCTGGTGCGGACCTGGCTGGGGCGGACGTGTCCGCCGGCGGCCGGGGCGGGTGACGCGGAGGAGGCGGGCATCCCCCAGGACGACCCGGCCGGACAGCCCGCTTCCGGCGAGGACGGCTGGGTGCCCGGGTACGCCTCCACCAACACCCGTGCCCGCGGCCGGTTCGCCCGGAACTTCGTGGTGCAGGGGAGCGCCGCCGACTGGGCCCTGCTGCTGCTCGCCGCGCTGCGGCAGGCCTGTGCGGGGATGGCGGCGGAACTGGTCTTCTTTCAGCACGACGAGGTGATCGTGCACTGTCCCGAGGAGGAGGCCGAGGCGGTCGTGGCGGCGATCCGGGAGGCGTCGGCGCTGGCCGGGCGGCTGACGTTCGGCGAGACACCGGTGCAGTTCCCGTTCACGACGGCGGTGGTGGAGTGCTACGCGGACGCGAAGTGATCACCGTAAACCGGAGTCGTCGAGCAGCGCGATGAGCTCCTGGAGCACCGTCTTGTCGTCCGTGCCGTCCAGCGCGTCGAGAGCGGCCCGCCACTGCTCGTACGCCTCCTCGGTCCTGCCCCGCTCCCTCAGCAGGAGTCCGTGCTGGTGGCGGGCGAGGGCACCGGTGTAGCGGTCGGCTCGGGCGTCCGCGCGGCGCAGCAGCTCGGCGCACTCGGCGGCGGCGCGTTCGCCGTGGCCGATCAGGCGCAGGGCGCGGACCAGACCGAGGCGGGTCTGCGACTCGCCGTGCCAGTCGCCGGGGCTGCCGAGGATGCGCAGGCTCTCCTCGAAGTGGGCCACCGCGGCGGCCGGTTCGCCGAGGGTGAGATGGGCGTAGCCGATGTTGCAGTGCGCCGAGTGCCGCACGACCGCGCTGCCGGTCTCCTCACCGATGGCGAGCGAGCGCCGGTGCTGCTCGATCGCGGCGCGCGGGTCGGTGTGCTCGTACAGGTTGCCGAGGTTGCTGTGGGTGACGGCCTCGCCGAAGGGGTCGTTCAACTGCCGTGCGTAGCCGAGGCTCTGCCGCAGTGCCTCGCCCGACTCGGTGTACCGGCCCAGGCCTTCGAGCAGCAGACCCTGGTTGTTGAGGCAGCGGCGCGTCCAGGAGTCCCTGCCGAGCCGCCGCCAGATCGCGAGGGCACGGTCGTTGAGGGCCAGGGCCTCGCTGTGCCGTCCGGTGAGGAAGTGCAGTCCGGCCAGGTCGCCCAGCGCGCACGCCTCGGCCTCCTCGTCACCGAGCCGCCGCGCCACCGTGAGCGCGGCCCGGCCGAGGACCTCCGTCTCGGCGACCCGGCCGCTGCGCTGGAGGAAGGGCGAGAGCAGGCGCAGCAGGGTGGAGAGATGGGCCGCGGTGCGCGCGTCGGGGGTGTCCGTGTGCCGTTCGGCCAGGGCCACGATGTTCTCCAGCTCCGACTCGCCCCAGGCGAAGGCCTTCTGCGAGGAGGGGAACGGCGGGATGGCCAGCACGTGGGCCGCGTGCTCCGGCGGCTGCGCGGCGGTCGGGCGGCGGCGGTCCTCCAGGTCCAGGCCGGGTTCGACGATCGCGGTCAGGGCGCGTTCGGCGACGGCCGCGTACCAGCGCAGGGCGGTGCGGGCGATGTCGGGGGCGTGCCCCGTGCGCGCGAGTTCCCGCGCGAAGTCGCGGACCAGGCCGTGCGGGGCGTAGCGGCCGTACGCCGTCTCCTCCAGGAGGGCCACGTCCACGAGGCGGTCGAGCGCGTCCTCGGCGCGGGTCTCGTCGGTGGCGTCGGTGCCGAGGAGGCGGGCGACCAGGGGGACGCCGTAGGTGGGCAGGTCGAGGGCGCCGATGCGGCACAGGGCGAGGGCGGCGTCGCGGTCGGAGCGGCGCCCCGAGGCGGCGAGGGCGTCGTGGGCGACGGCCAGGGAGCGGCGGACGGAGAGGTCGTCGTACTCCAGGTGCCGCAACCGGTCCTCGGTGGCGGCCAGTTGGTCGGCGAGGACATCGGGAGTGAGGGCGTGCCGGGCGGCCAGGCGGGCGGCCACGACGCGGAGGGCCAGCGGGAGGCGGCCGGTGAGTTCGATGAGGGGGTGTGTGGCGTCGATGGGGGTGACTGCATCGGGGGTTGCGGCTCTGGCTGCCTCGGGGGCAGCGGGGGTGACGGCATCGGGGATGCCGGGGATGCTGCCGTCGGCGGGGGCGCCCTCGCCTACGGGGCCTTCCCCTCCGCTTCCGTTCCGGCCGGGCCGGCCCGAGAGCGCGCGCAGCAGCTCCGCGCTCTCCTCGGCCGAGAGCGGGGAGAGCGGGAAGCGGTGGGCGTCGTCGAGGGCGGTCAGGGGGGAGCGGCTGGTGACGATCACCGCGCAGCCGCGGCCGGCCGGCACCAGCGGCCGTACCTGGGCGGCGCTCGCCGCGTCGTCCAGCACCATGAGCGTGCGGGTGGGCGCGAGCAGTGAGCGCAGCAACGCGGCCGCCGCGTCCGGGTGTTCGGGGATGCTGCGCGGATCGGCGCCGAGGTCGCGGAGCAGGGCGGTGAGGGCCTGGGCCGGGGTGAGGGGGGTCATCCCCGGGGTGGCGCCCTGGAGATTGACGTAGAGCTGACCGTCAGGGAAACGTTCCCGCAGCTCATGGGCGACGTGCAGTGCGAGCGCGCTCTTGCCGACGCCGGCCATGCCGCTGACGACACCGACGGCCGGGCCGCCGTCGGGGGTGAGGGCACGGCGGAGCTCGTTCCGGGTGGTGACGCGGCCGGTGAAATGACCAGGGGGCGGGGGGAGTTGGGCGGGGCGGGGCAGGAGGAGGGGAGCCTCGGGATCTGAGGGCGACGGGTCGGCGGCAGCGGACGACGGAGGGTGGGCCTGGGACGCCGACGGGAGGGCCGGAGTGCGGGCCGGAGTGCGGGCCTGCGGGGCATCTTCGCGCGTAGCGTCTGCGCGCGGCACGCCGGGAGCGGCCGACCGGCTCCACCCGCTCGCCGCGCCGGAGTCGACGGCCTTAGCCGGGCGCCCGGTTGTCCCGGACCGGTCCGTCTCGCCGCCTCGGTCGGCGTCGGTCCGCCCGCCGCCGTCGCCCCCGCGCAGCACCTCCACATGTGCCTCGCGGACCGCCGGGCCCGGTTCCACGCCGAGTTCCTCGACCAGGCGGGTGCGCAGGTCGCGGTGGACGGCGAGGGCCTCGGCCTGGCGGCCGGTGCGGTGCAGGGCGAGCATCAGCTGGCGGTGGTAGGACTCGCGCAGCGGGTGTTCGGCGGCCAGTGCGGAGAGTTCCGGGACGAGGGCGTCCGGCCGGGTGCCGACGAGGGCGAGCTCGGCGTCGTAGTGCCACTCCAGGAGGAGCAGCCGGGCCTCCTCCAGGCGCTGCACCAGGGCGTATCCCGCGAGTTCGGAGGGGACCCCGCTGAGCGGAGCGCCCCGCCACAGGGCGAGCGCCGCCGCGCAGGCCTGGACGGTCCCGGTCCAGTTCCCGTCGGCGTGCGCGCCGCGGGCCCGGGCGACATGGCTCTCGAAGACCTGGACGTCGAGTTCGCCCGGCGCGACGCGCAGCAGGTAGCCGGGGGCCACCGCCTGCAGCCGCTCGGGGTCGTCGAGCTGCCGTCGCAGCCGGGAGACGTGGTTGTGGAGCGAGGCCTTCGCCGAGGCGGGTGGAGTGCTGCCCCACAGCGCCTCCTTGAGGGACTTGGTGGAGACGACCCGGCCCGCTTCGAGCAGCAGCGCGGCCAGCAGGATGCGCTGCTTGCGGCTGCCGACGACCCGTACACGGGCGCCGTCATGGCCCTCGTAACCCTGGCCCTCATGGCCCTCATGGCCGGCGTGACCGTCGTACAGAATCGGCGGCCCGAGCAGTCCGAACCGCAGCCCCGACTGCGATCCGCGCCCCATCACGCCGCCCACTTCTGGCGGAATTCCGCCCTCTTCACGGCGGTTTCCCGCCAGCCGTCCGACGCCGGCCGCTGCCGGAATCCGTTGTCGTCCCGCGGTTGCACACCGTCGGTCCCCCATCACCGCCGTCGACATCAGGCCAACCGGCGGACAACGAAACGTAGATGCGTTGGCCACATGTTAGCGACTTGTTGGCGCCACCTGATGTGATCACAACATCGGATCTGGCCCGAGGGCGCGCGCGTATGACGCGCAACTCGGGGGAGTGTCGCCGTCGCGGCCGGATCCGTGGGACGCGAGAGGGTCCCGGTCGGCGGAGGTGAGCGACCGGGACCCTCGTCCTGTCCTCGGGGCCGTCGGCCCTCAGATCACGGGCGGGCGTCCCAGCCGGGTGAGGTGCCACACCGTTCGCCAGCGCATCGGCCGCCGTTCGCCCGCCGGTTCCCGCAGGCCCTCGACGAATCCGCCGAACCAGGCGCGCAGTCCGCTCGACGAACGGATCCGCAGCAGGGTGAGCGCCGTCCAGACGCCGAGGTGCACGGGGATCAGCGCCAGGGGCAGCCGACGGCGAACCAGCCAGACGCGGTTGCGGGCGTTGACCCGGTAGTAGATGGCGTGCCGGGCGGGTGAGGTCCTCGGGTGCTGGAGCAGCAGTTCGGGCGCGTACAGGATGCGCCAGCCGCGGTCGGCCGCCCGCCAGGCCAGGTCGATCTCCTCGTGGGCGAAGAAGAACTCGGCGGGCCAGTCCCCGGTCTCGGCGAGCATGGCCATACGGAAGGCGTGCCCGCCGCCCAGGAACCCGGTGACCTGGCCGCCGCGCATCGGGTCGGAGGCGCCGACGCGGGGCACGTGCCGCTGCTGGGTCTCGCCGCTCTCGTCGGCGATACGGAAGCCGACGATGCCGAGCCGCTCGTCGGCCGCGTACAACTCCTGTACGCGGCGCAGCACATCGGCGTCCACGAGCAGACCGTCGTCGTCGAGTTCCACCACGACGTCCACGTCGCCGAAGTCCCGCAGCCGGGCGAGCGCCACGTTCCGCCCGCCGGGGCAGCCGAGGTTCTCCTCGACGTCGAGGGTGGTGACCTCGCCGGGCAGGGAGAGCCGTTCGGCGAACTCGGGCAGCCGGCAGCCGTTGCCCACGATCACGATCCGGGCCGGGGCGACGTCCTGCTTGGCCACGGACCGCAGCAGGGCGTCGACCTCGTCGGGCCGGTTCCCCATCGTCACTACGGCCACGGCGATCCTCGGCGCGCCCATGTCCTCACCTCGTCCCCTCGTCCCTGTCGTCCCTGTCGCCCCGGTCGCCCCGGTCGCCCCGACGGGCATCAACCGGCGCGATGCTAGCCGTTCACGGTAAGGACTTCTCAGGTACGAGGACGGCCCCGACACGGGTGGGCCGGCATCTGCACGGCGCGGGCCCCCTCCAACAGCCCCCGTGTCACCCCCGCCGGTTCTCCCTCCGCCGCACGAACTTCAGTCCCGACCAGTCCTCCCCCAGCGCCGCGACCTTCACGTCGACGACGCCGAGCGGAAGGAAGACCTCCCGCAGGGCGTTCTCGGTGATGTCGCTGACATGTCCGGCGGCTCTGCGCGGCCAGGCGATCCACAGTGCGGCATGGTCCGCGAGGCCGGCGACCAGTTCACCCGCCTCGGCGGCGAGCCGCGCGTACTCGCGGTGGAAGCTCAGGACCACGTCCGCGCCGGGCGAGCCGCCGACGGCGACCTCGCAGTCGTCGGGCAGACCGGGGATCTCCCACCCTTCGGGCGCGCCGTCGAGCCGTACCCGGTGCCCCGCCTTGATGCCGAGCTTCCTGGCGAGGGGCGTGGCGGAGTAGCCGCCCGCCGAACCGGCTCCTGACATACGGCACCTCCGCGCGCTGGTCCTGTCCCCTGCACCCAATCGTGACGGTCCGGACGGCGGCTGTCCGTCCGGACACGGGGGTCACGGGGTCACGGGGTCACCGGGTCACCGGGCGGAGGGCGTCACCGGACCGGCTACCGCACCACCCGCGCGAGCAGCGTGGCGAGGTCGGCGAGGAACTGGAGCCAGGGGCGTGCCTGTTCGGCCCGGCGCCCGAACCGTCTGCGCCAGCCGTGGGGCCGGACGTCGTCCCGGCGCTGGATCGTCCTGTCCCGCACCCGTCGTAAGGACTTGGCACGGCTCGTTCCGATGCGCTTGCGTCGCCTCATACCGGGACGTTAGCCGGGCCGCGATCGCGAACGCAGGGCAGCGGACCGCCAAAGCGGGCGGGCGGTTATTGGCGGTAACGGGTAAACGGGGGCGCGGGGCGACTCTGGGGACTCCCTTGCCCTTACGGGTGGTGCCAGTGCCAATGCCACGCGGCGTTCGGTACAGCGGGGGCGGGCGCCCAGCCTTCTCGTCGGAAGGGCTCGCGCACATGGCACGCTCCACGGACCGCAGCTCACCCCTCGGCCGGGTCGAGCCTCGAACTCGCGGGCCGGACCAGGACCTCGATGCTGCGGGCGCCAGAGACGGCGGCGACGTCCGCGGCGAAGGTGAGCGAGCCGATGGCGAGACCGCCGGCGGTGTTGCCGCGACGGTCCTCGCCTACAACCTCGGCCCGACCCCGCCCGCCCCCTCCCAGCCCCCACCCCCACCTCTGACCGCCGCGGCCAGGCAAGCCCTCCCCATGACAGCCCTGCGCAAGGACCTCACCGCCCCGCCACCCTTGTCCATCCGGCCCTGTGCGCAGGGAAGTGTTGATGCCCTGGTCGCCGCGCGGTTGGCGAAGAAGCTTGACTTCATGGGACAGATCCTTGACTGACTGCCGGGATGAATGCCGCCGACGTGCAGGCGCTCCTAGAGCACCTGCGGGTAGGGGCCGCATAACACCGACGAGGCTTGCGCTCCGTCTCTAGAAAACGACCTTGCGCAGCATCATGGCCATGCCTGTACAGGGCCCGAATGAGACCAAAACTGAGACCGCCGATGGCCCCGCAGCCCGCACATGGCGGTTACATCGCATCGGACAAAAGCAAAAGCCCCAGGTCACGGCGAGTGAGTCCTGAGGCTTCCACAGAGCCGCCTTCGGGATTCGAACCCGACCCCTACGCATTACGTGAGCGATCGTGTTGCGTGGTGCCTGGTCGTGCTACTGAGTGGCGTTCTGCCTGATCAGAGCACTTGCGGCTAGTTGGTCTGTGCTACCTCGTATTACGCCGTCCAAAGGCGTCCGGCCACCGGCTGGCCACCGGCTGGCCACCGGCTGGCCACCGGGAAGTGCCCCTCGGGGGCCAAGAGCCCGGGCACCGGGGTTGTCGTCTTCGCACAGCCGACGAGAATCCTGCGGGTATTCGTCTGCCACCTCTCCCGGCGGGTGCCGGCCTCATGCGTCGCAGCCCAGCATGAGAGGTGTACCGGCCACCCGACCAGGAAATCCAGGACTGTCCCTCCGGCCCTTCCCCAGTGAAGAGACATGCAAGGCGCTGAGGGCGCCCCCTGTGGCAGGGGACGCCCTCAGCGTGGCGGCCGCGTCAGCCGATGCTGCCGTACTCCACAAGGAAGTCCGGGGGCCAGGGCTGTAAGAAGTCGAACGGGGACGGGTCCTCGAACGCGCGCGCCGTCTCGCGCCAAGAGGGTCTGTCGTAGATAACGAAGCTGTCTTCGATCATCCAGGTGAAGCCCGCATCGTCTGCGGCGAGGTCATGGCGCGCCTTCAGCACCGCGAACTCCGCCCCAGACGCCCGACGGACGTGTTGAGCAGCATGAGCTCCACATGCCCGAAGTAGCGCGGGTGTCCGTGTCGTCGACGGCGGTGGGTTCGCTGCGCAGCAGCAGCCGCTGCGACGCCGCGAAGCTGACCACTCGGAACAGACGTCCCTCTCGTACGAATCCGGCATTCTCCGTGTGCATTACCGGCCCTCAGGGGGTCTCCGGGGCCCTGGGCCGCGGAGTGTCTTCCACGACACCCGCACCTTGTTCCTGCTCTTGACGGTGCCGAAGTCGACGACCGTCGCCTGGCCGTTGGAGCGGACGATGATGTTGGAGGGTTTGCTGTCCCGGTGGGTCAGGCCCCCACCTCAAGCAGTACGCCCAGCGCCTCCTACTCACAGTGCTCACGAAGACGAGGGCGTATCGGCGTGAACGTACACATCACCCTCGGCAACGTCGTCGACCTCCTCGGCCCGCACGACGGAGAAGCCGGCCAGCCGCAGGATCCCGATCAACGCCGTCCGCATAAGAAGAACGACCTCGGCGTAGTGCTTCCACTCCGGCGCCGCCGGGTCCTGCCGTTCTGCCACTGCCCGCATACCAGCCTCTGCCAGCTCTGGGGCACTCCAGCGGACGTAGAGGCCTCCTGCGTACTCACCCTGGGTGTCGACCTCCACCCAGACGCCGGGCTGTTTCGGCCCTTCCGGACGCTCGACATCAGCCGGAAGACCGGCGAGGTGCAGTTCTCGGCAGACCCTGCCCGCCAGATCATACCCAGCGGCGATGATTTCCTCCGAAGCGTACGGGTGACCGTCTGCCTCAGCCTTGGCTCGACTCTCGGGGTCTATATACGTCACTGGGAATCTCCTGGCGAGAGGACATCTTCGATGATACGAGACTGGAAATCTCATCCTCCGGTACACATCAGGGGGCCAGAGAGTTCAGCCCTCCAGCCCCCTTCATGCGTTACTCAGACGGACTTGTTTGGCTGGAGCGCGCGAACTTTCCACGCTCGAACTTGTCGAGCATATACTTGATCATTTGGCCTGCGCCAGGCCCGTCCGGAGTGGAGTAGGTTACCGGAATGCCTTCCATGAGAGGAGAGCATATGGCCTCGCAAGGGCTGCGTTCGCTGTAGAGTTCCGCGATCTGATTCTTGTTGAACCCCTTCTCTTCCAGCTTTTGGATAATCAATTCCTCGGAATGAAGCCCCCGGGGGATATTCGCAAAGACGACGAAGTCATCCTTCGCGCCAGTAGCCTCGGCCCATCCTGGAACCCTTGCAACCGCGACGTTCCGTCCGAACTTGTACCTGAGTCCGCTGGATACCCGGAACTTGTAGGCAACAACAGCCAGTTCGGAGCTGGCGTACGGGATGATCTCCGTGCACGCGCTGCCCGCGGAGAGTGAGAATGCCACCCTGGCGCGCTTCGTGCACGTCTCGTACAGCTGTTGGAGGGTCCTGGCGCCGATTCCTTCTTTTGCCAGCGGCGACAGACCGTCCAGACTGCGTAGTGCCTTGAAGGCGTCTTCGAAGCCGATACCTGTCCTGGCCGCGGCGTCGAGTGCCTTGACAGCGCGTGAGATCGGGGCGAGCAGCCCTTCGAATGGAACGTATATGGCGAGGCTCCAGGCGCAGGCGGCCTTGTCGCCATGCCAGCAGTCCATCAGGTCTTCGGCGAAGAAGGAGAACAGGATCGATCCGGCCACGTCACCGAAGAGGCTCTGCCATCCGGCGCGGACGATGTCCTTGCCGGAGAACTGGTGCGTCCAGCCGTCAATCTTGATGTTCTTCAGTGTCGCCCGCTGGAGGAACTGCCACGCCGACTTCGGGCACCCGTCGGCCGTGGCCTGGGCTTGGTCGTCAGTGCACAGGTAGAAGTCCGCCTCGTAGGTGACGACCAGGTCGTACTTCGCGTTGCAGCCTTGGAAGGCCGCCTCCGGCATGCCCGGGCACGTGCCGATCTGCTTTGAGCTGACGATCTCGACGGTGGACTCGTCCGGAACGGCGAACACACCGGGAATGCTCGTGCCAACCCCTTGGGACACCTCCTTATTGGCGTCCTCCCGTTCGGTGCGGTCAGCGGCGTCCTGGGCTTCCTTGGCGTACTTGTCGGCGTCCTTCGCCGCCTGTTCCGCCTCCGTCGCCGCCGCGTCCGCGCGGTCGGCGGCCGCTCTGGCCTCCTTGGCGTCCTGTTCGGCCTGGGCGGCCGCGGAACGGGCGGCTTCGGCGTCGAGTGCCGCTGCGTCGGCGGAGTCGCGGGCGTCCCTGGCGTAGCCCTCGGCGTTGCCGGCCGCCTTGTCGGCGGCTGCCGCGTCGGCGGCGGCCTGCTGGTCGTACTCGATGGTGCGGGCCAGTGACGCCTGCGCCGCCGCAGCGGCCTTCGCTGCGGCGGCCGCGTAGCCCAGGGCCTCCTTGGAGTAGGTGCGGGCGTCGGAGGCGTACTTGGCGGCGTTCGCCGCGTGGGTGTACGCCTCCTTCGCATCACCCTTGGCCTGGTCGGCGATGTTCTTCGCCGCATCGGCCTCGGCGGCCGCGTTCTTGGCGTGCGCGTCTGCGACGGCCTGCTGCTGCTCGGCGATCGACTTCGCACCCTGCCCGGTCAGTACGACCAGGCCTGCGGCGGAGTCGGTTTCGACATACGGCGAGCCGAGCTCCACGGCGTCGTTGGCGGGAACGGCGACCTGCTGGGCCGCCTTGCCGGCGTCCACGGCGGCCTGCGCGGTGACATGCGCGAACCCGGCAGCCTTCGCCGCGGCGGCCACCGCCTTACCGGCCTCCGCGTTGGCGCCGTCGGCCTGGGCCCTGGCGTCCTTGGCATGCTGCTCGGCCTCGTCGGCCAGCGCCACCGCCGTCTTGGCCTCTGACGCGGCATGCTGCGAAGCCGCGATCGCGTCCGCAGCAGCGCTGGTGGCCGTCCTGACGGCCGCATCCGCCCTCAGCTTGGCCGCCTGCGCGGCGTCGGCGTCGGAACGGGCGCGCTTCGCAGCCGCCTCGGCACGCGTCGCCGCAGCGTCCGCGTCAGCCGCGGCCTGCGTGGCGGCATCCGCCTCCGAGCGGGCCCTGCCCGCCGCAGCCTCAGCGTTGTCGGCCGCTGTGTCCGCTTCGTTCGCCGCGGCGCGAGCGGCGTCGGCCGCGTCACCGGAGTCGAGGGAGTCGGCGTAGGCCTGCTTGGCGTCGGCCTTCGCGCGGGCCGCGTCCGCCTTCTCTTCGGCGTCCCACGCGTCGTCGCGCATCTCCTTGGCGTGGTCCTTGGCCGCGACCGCGTCGTCGCGCTTGCTCTCCGCGCTCTTCTCCGCAGTCTCGGCCTGGTCCTTGGCGTCCTTCGCCTTCGCCGCCTCGGCCTGAGCGTTCTGCTTGTGCTGTGCCGCCTCGGCCTGCTTGGCGGCGGCGGTCTCCTTCTCCGCCTTGGCCGTCTTCTCCTCGGCCTCCGCCGCGAGCCGCTTGGCGTGGGCGTCGGCGGCGGCCGCCCTGGCGTCGCCCTCCGCCTTCACCGCGACCGCGAGCTTGGCCTCCGCGGTCTCCTTGTCCTTCTTGGCGTTGTCCCGGTGCATCTTGGCCGCGTCCGCCGCGGCTTTGGCCTGCAATTCCGCCGCTGCGGCGGCCTCCTTGCGGAACTCCGCCTTCGACTGCGCCGCCTGCGCCAACGCGCGCTGCGTGATGGTCGCACTGTCTCCGGCCGCGGCACGGGTCGCCGCCTCGGCGGTTTCGCCGGCCTTCTCCAACGCCTGGAGTGCGGCGGCCGCTCCCTTGGTGACCTGTGCCTTCTGCAGGCCGACCAGCAGACCACGTCCCCGCGGGGCACCGTTGGTGTCGGCGATGCCGTAGGCGGTCTGGAGCGCGGTGTCCGACGTGGTCGCGGCCTTCTGCGCGGTCGTCAACTGCGCCTTGACTACGGCGAGTTGCTTCTTCGCCTCGGCCTGCGCAGCGGTGATGTTGGCCTTGGCCTTGTCCACGTCGGCCTTCGCCGGCGCGGTGCCGGTGTGGGTCTTGGCGACGATGCGGAACTTCTGCGCGGTGGAGCCGTTGCACGTCGACGACACGGCGTCCTTGCTGTTGTCGAACGTCGGCAGGTGCAGACACTTGCCGGACGCCGCGTTCACCAGAGGACCTGCACTGCGCACGTCGAACTTCCACTGCTGGGCCTTGGCGGTGCCGCAGTCGCGGATCTGGATCTTCGTGCCGTCGGTGGTGCTGCCGTTCAGCACCTCCAGGCACTTGCCCGAGTTCGGGTTTTGCAGGGTGTAGCCGCCGTCGTAGGAGGCCCACCGCTGCCACTTCTGGGAGGCCCCGCTGTTACAGGTGTAGACCTGCACCGGGGTGCCGTTGGTCTTGGCGCCGCCCGCGACATCGAGGCACTTGCCGGCAGCGCCCGGCACCTGGATCTCCAACTGGCCGTCGCCGATCCAGTTGAAGCCGCCCTCGGTGTAGTAGTCCAGCCAGCGGGTGGAGTAGTCCGCGATCCACGACTGCCCCAGCAGCTTGCCCAGTGCGAACGAGCCGTCCTGCAGCGCCTTCGTGGCGGTGCTGGATGCCTCCAGGATCTGCTGGCGCTGTGCGACCTGGGAGACGATCTCCTGCTGCCATTCGGTGGTTGCCTGCGCCACCTCCTTGCCGAGCACCCGGTTCGGGTCGATCGGATCGTGCCATCCGCAGGCAGCGAAACGGGTCTTCAGATCCTCGACTGCGATACGGAACTCAGGCGTGTCGGGGGCCGGAGCCGTCCTGGGGAACCCACCTGAGGACAGGAAGATGCGGGCGTCGTCCGCGAACACCCGTGGAACGAACAGCGTGTTGGGTTCGATCTTGCCGGAGTTCTTCTTCCACAGCGCCCACGCCTGCTGTTCCTCCGGAGTGCCCCCGGAGGTGTACAGCTGATCGCCGATCGTCAGCGCGGCAGTCTTCGTGTCGTCGTCTGCGGTGGGTGAGGGCTCATAGAACGGCGAGAAGAGGTCGATCGCCTTGCCCCAAGACTGGTAGATCCACGGGAGCAGCCCGATCCGGTCGTAGATCTCGGTCGCTCCCTGCGGCGCACCAGGGTAGTCACGCAAGCCCGTGACGGCGGTGGTGAACGCATGCCCTTGGTCCAGGACCTTGTTCTGCCACTGGGAGCTGTTGTCCTCGTCGGCGGAGAAGGCCGTGTGCAGGGGGTCCTTGGTGTCGTAGAGGTCCCGGTTGAGCTTTTGATGCAGCTGATCGGGCGGCAGCCCGATGGCGCCCTGTGCCAGGGCGAACAGGTTGGGGCCGCCCTTGCGCAGGGCGTCGACGCCCACACACTGATCCCCGCGCAGCTGTTCGGCGGCCTTGGCATCGAACCCGTCGTAGGAGTCAGCGACCGCGCTGGTACGCGGATCCTGACCGATGGCCGAAGCCGGCTGCACCGCTCCGGTGGCGAGAAGGGCCAGGGAGGCGAGTGGGACGACCGGAGTCGCCAAACGGGCCAGCCATCTCGGACGTCTGCCCTGTTTCCGTACAGGTCTACGCGACACGCGTATCCCTCTCTGTAGGGGGTGGCTGCTGCGGGCGCACTCCCGGGAGGAACACGTCAGACCCGCACATCGGGCCTCACGTAGTGATAGGCGCTCCCCCCGTGGACACGCCGGACACTCCCGGATGAGCGGACTGGTCAGGTCCCTCCAGGAGCGGACGTCACCATAGGCATGCCCGCGCTTTGCACGACAAGGCTTTGCACCCAGGGCAGTTACACTCCGCAGCCACCTCATCCATGAGGACATCAGGTGGAAGTCGTGGACAGCTTGTGAGAGCGCCTTGCCCGCCTCTCAGCGAGTCTCACTCTTGCGCACGCTCCGCAACGGTGAGACCAACATCACAGTCGACGTCGGTCCCTTCGAAGACCTCACCGAACCCGGCGACTTCAGTGCGGATCCAAGAACCCGATCGACTACGAGAACGGATGCCGGGCCGGCCTCACCGGCTGCCCGACGGAAGCCGCCTCGCCCTCCCCACTTTGAGGACGCCGTGCTGATGCCCGTCTGCCGTTCGTCACCCGACACGTTGCGGGATTGGAAAAGAACGGGTCAGAGCGTTGGACCGCCGACCTCGTCACAGAAACCAGATCTGACCAGGATTCCAAGGTCAACGAATACAGAAAACCCCAGGTCAAAGGCTTGACCTGGGGTTCATCATGGAGCCGCCTTCGGGATTCGAACCCGAGACCTACGCATTACGAGTGCGTTGCTCTGGCCATCTGAGCTAAGGCGGCGCGCCGTCCACACCATGGTGCGATCAGCAACGTCGGCAAGTCTACACAGTTTCCGAGGGTGCTCCGAACCAGCCCCGGCGTGCGATGTACGGAGCTGGTCGTCGGTCCGGGGAGGGGGTCAGGAGCAGCGTTTCCCGTCCACGGGAGGCGTGCCGCGGAGCAGGTAAGTGTTGATCGCGGAGTCGATGCAGGCGCTGCCGCGGCCGTAGGCGGTGTGGCCGTCGCCCTCGTAGGTGAGCAGGCGGGCCGAGGAGAGCTGGGCGGCCAGTGCGCGGGCCCAGCGGTAGGGGGTGGCCGGGTCGCGAGTGGTGCCGACCACGACGATCGGGGCGGCGCCCCGTGCCTCGATGCGGTGCGGCTCACCCGTGGGCCCGACCGGCCAGTACGCGCAGCTGAGGGAGGCCCAGGCGAGGCCCTCGCCGAAGACGGGGGACGCCTTCTTGAAGGCCGGGACCGCCTTCTGGACCTCCGCCGGGCTGTCGTAGGCGGGCGGGAGGTCGAGGCAGTTCACCGCCGCGTTGGCGGACATCAGGTTGCTGTAGCGGCCGTCGCCGTCCCGCTCGTAGTAGCTGTCGGCGAGGACCAGCAGCCCGGCGCCGTCCTTCTTCTTCATCGCCGAGCTCAGCGCCTCCCGCAGCTGCGCCCAGGAGCTCTCGTCGTACATCGCCGCGATCACGCCGGTCGTGGCGAGGGCCTCGCCGAGGGTGCGGCCGTCCGCGTCGCCGGTGGCCATCGGGTGCGCGTCGAGCTTCCTGAAGAAGGCCTTGAGCTTGCGCCCGGCCTCCGCGCTCGGCGTGCCCTTCGCTCCGAGCGGGCAGTCCGGCTGCTGCACACAGTCCTTCGCGAACGACTGGAACGCCGTCTCGAAGCCCGCCGTCTGGTCGAGGTTCAACCGGCGCGCGGGCAGCGAGGGATCCATCGCGCCGTCCAGCACCAGCCGCCCCGAACGGCCGGGGAACAGTCCCGCGTACGTCGCCCCGAGGAAGGTCCCGTACGACGCCCCCACGTAGTTCAGCTTCGCGTCGCCCAGGGCCGCCCGCACGATGTCCATGTCCCGGGCCGTCTCGACGGTCGACACATGCCGCAGCATCCTCGCCGAGTGCGCGCCGCACGCTTCCGCGAACTCCTTGTAGGCGTCGACGAGTTCGGTGGTCTCCCGCGCGTCGTCCGGCGTGCTGTCCGTCTGGGTGTACGTGTCCATGTCCCGCCCGTCGAGGCATTCGACGGGCTCGCTGCGGGCGACTCCGCGCGGGTCCACGGCGACCATGTCGTACCGGGCCCGCACCTCGGCCGGGTAGCCGATCCCGGCGTACGCCTGGACGTAGCCGACCGCAGAGCCGCCCGGTCCGCCGGGGTTCACGAACAGCGACCCGAGGCGCTTGCCCGGCCCGGTGGCCTTCTTGCGGGAGACGGCGAGCCGGACGTCCCCGCCGGCGGGCTTGTCGTAGTCGAGCGGTGCCTTCAGCGTGGCGCACTCGAAACCGGGGACCCCGCAGCTGTGCCAGCGCGCCTTCTGTCCGTAGTACGGCGACAGGGCGGCCGGTGTCGACCGCGGCAGCGCGCCCAGGGCCACGTCGGCGTTCGCGGTGGGCGAGGTGGCCGCACTCGTCGAGGCGCCCACCGAGCAGGCCGAGGCGAGAAGCGCGGCGGCCAGAAGGGTGCCGCCGGTGCGGAGGGAGCGTGAGCTGCGCCTGGTGTGCATCAGGCGAGAGTAACTCTGTGCAGTTTGCCGATGGCGATCCGTACGGACAACGCCTCGTACGAGTGACGTGGTCAACCCGCTCTGAGCGTCATCGTCATCGCCTCCACCGCGAGCAGCGGGGCCACATTCCGGTCGAGGGCCTCACGGCAGGCACCGATCGCCTCGATCCGGCGGAGCGTGGTCTCCGGGGAGCTGCCGCGGGCGATCCGCTCCAGGGCGTCCTCGGCGTCCGCGTTGGCGATCGCCACCCGGGAGCCGAGCTGCAGGGCGAGGACGTCACGGTAGAACGCGGTGAGGTCGGTCAGGGCCAGGTCGAGGCTGTCGCGCTGGGTACGGGTGCGGCGGCGCTTCTGCCGGTCCTCCAGGTCCTTCATCACGCCCGCCGTGCCGCGGGGCATGCGGCCGCCCTGGGAGGCGCCCATCGCGGTCTTCAGCTCCTCGGTCTCCTTGCCGTCCGTCTCCTCGGCGAGCTGCTTGGCGTCGGCGGCCGCCGCGTCGACGAGCTCCTGTGCCGCCCGGAGACAGCCGCCGACGTCGTCGATGCGCAGGGGCAGCTTCAGCACGGCGGCCCGGCGCTCGCGCGCGGCCGGGTCGGTGGCCAGGCGCCGGGCCCGGTCGACGTGGCCCTGGGTGGCACGGGCGGCGGCCATCGCGGCGGCCGGCTCGATGCCCTCCCGGCGCACGAGCATGTCGGCGACGGCCTCCACGGAGGGGGTGCTCAGATTCAGGTGCCTACAGCGGGAGCGGATCGTCGGCAGGACGTCCTCGATGGACGGCGCGCACAGCATCCAGACCGTGCGGGGCGCGGGCTCCTCCACGGCCTTGAGGACGGCGTTGGCCGACTTCTCGTTCAGCCGCTCGGCGTCCTCGACGAGGATGATCTGCCAGCGGCCGTTCGCCGGCGAGGTGAACGACTTCCTGACGGTGTCCCGCATGTCGTCGGCGAGGATCTGGGAGCCGACGGCGGCCACGGAGCTGACGTCGGCGTGGGTGCCGATGAGTGCCGTATGACACCCGTCGCAGAACCCGCAGCCGGGCGCTCCGCCGAGGGCCCGGTCCGGACTGACGCACTGGAGCGCGGCGGCGAAGGCCCTCGCCGCCTGGTTCCGGCCCGCTCCAGGGGGTCCGGTGAACAGCCAGGCATGCGTCATCTTCGACGCCTCGGGCGGCGCGGCGGCGGTGGCTACGGCGGTGACCAGGGCGTCGGCGTCCCGAGCGGCGGCCGCGAGCTGCTCGCTCACCCTTTCCTGGCCGACCAGGTCGTCCCATACGGTCATGGATCACGCCGCCCTTTCGTCATGTCTCGCGCTACGGATCCATTGTGCGGGCGAGCACTGACAACCTGCCGGGCCGGTGGGCGGCCGCGTGCCGGGCGGGGGCTCGCGGGGCTTCCCCGCGGCCGCCCGCCGGCACTCACCTCTCAGCGCCTGCGCCGCCGGTCGTCCCCGTGCTCCTCGTCGTGCGGCCCGAGCAACTCGTCGGCCAGCGAGGGCAGATCGTCCAACGGGGTCTCCTCGGCCCAGTCCGACCGGGCCCTGCGCCGAGGTGTCCCCTGCGCGTCGACCTGCGGCAGCTCCCGTGTCCGCTGCTCGTCCCGGAAGTACCCCGGCGGCACCCGGTCCGAAGACCCCTCCCCCTGCGCCGGAGGCACGGGAGGCAGCACGGCCGTCTCGTCGGCGGCACCCGGCGGCACGGGAGGCAGCACCGCCGTCTCGTCGGCCGCCCCCGGCGGAACCGGCGGCTGCGGCAGCTCGGCCGTCACCTCGGAGTCGGAGGCGGCCGCGCCGCGAGCCCCGCCCGCGGAGGAATCCCCGTCGTCCTTCTCCATGGGCACCCGAGGCAGCACGGCCGTCTCGTCCACGGGACCGCCCGACGCGTTGGTCGGCGTCACCACGGGCGTGGGCACGGTCGCCGCGTCCAGCCCGGCCGCGGGAGTTGCGGCCTGCTTGGGCCCCTCCTCCGCCGCCGCGGCCGCGGCCTCGGCGAGCCGCCGGGCCTCCTCCGCCCTCAGCAGCGCCTCCTCGGCCTTGCGCTGCTTCTCCAGCCGCTGCTTCTCGGCCTCGGCACGCAGTCGCGCCTCTTCCTCGGCCCGCTTGCGGGCGGCTTCCTCCTGGGCCTTGCGCCGCGCCTCCTCCTCCGCGCGGGCCTTCTCCTCGGCGAGGAGCCGTTTCCGCTCCTCCTCGGCCCGCCGGCGCGCTTCCTCGGCCCGCAGCCGGGCCTCCTCCGCCTGGCGTTCGGCCTCGCGACGCTGGGCCTCCTCCAGCTCGCGCCGCTTGCGCTCCTCCTCCTCGGCCTTCAGCCGGGCGAGCTGCTCCTGGCGCTCACGCTCCAGGCGCTCCTCCTCGGCCTTGCGCGCGGCCTCTTCCTCCGCCTTGCGCCGCGCCTCCTCCTCGGCCTTGCGGCGAGCCTCTTCCTGCTCCCGGATCTCCTGCTCGGACAGCGGCAGCATCTGGTCGAGGCGATGGCGGACGACGGTGGTGACGGCCTCGGCCTCCTGCCCGGCGTCCACGACCAGGTAGCGGCCGGGGTCGGCGGCGGCCAGCGTGAGGAAGCCGGACCGCACGCGCGCGTGGAACTCCGCGGGCTCCGACTCCAGCCGGTCCGGCGCCTCGGTGAACCGCTCGCGGGCGATCTCCGGCGACACGTCCAGCAGGACCGTCAGATGCGGCACCAGACCGTTCGTGGCCCAGCGGTTGATGCGGGCGATCTCGGTCGGTGACAGGTCGCGCCCGGCGCCCTGGTAGGCCACCGAGGAGTCGATGTACCGGTCGGAGATCACGACCGCGCCCCGCTCCAGCGCGGGCCTGACCACGGTGTCCACATGCTCCGCGCGGTCCGCCGCGTACAGAAGGGCCTCCGCGCGGTGCGAGAGCCCGGCGCTCGACACGTCCAGCAGGATCGACCGCAGCCGCTTGCCCACCGGGGTCGCCCCCGGCTCGCGCGTCACCACGACCTCGTGCCCCTTGGCCCTTATCCACTCGGCGAGCGCCTCGGCCTGGGTGGACTTCCCGGCGCCGTCGCCGCCTTCCAGGGCGATGAAGAAACCTGCGTCAGTGGGCACCGTCACCGGGTCGTCGCCGCCGAGCAGCGCGTCCCGCAGGTCGTGCCTCAGAGGTACGCCGGACCGGTCGTCGGCCTTGGCGAGCACCAGCGCGGCCACCGGCAGCAGCAGCGCGCCGACCAGCATCAGGGTGAACGCGGCACCGCCGTGCGCGAAGACGAACTTGCCGTTGTCCAGACGGTGCGGTCCCACCGCCGCGGCCACCACGGGGGCGACCAGCGCGCCGAACGCCACGCCCACCCGCACGACCGCGTGCAGATGCTCGGTGGTCCGCGCCCGCCGGTACTCCTCGGTCTCCTGGTCGAGCAGGGTGTGCCCGGTGTTGGCGGCCACACCCGCGCCGACTCCGGCCAGGGCTTCGATCAGCAGCACGGTGGTGACGTCCGGGACGAGCCCGGCGGCCAGCAGGGCGATGCCGGTGAAGGCGAGCGCCAGCGCGAGCAGCCGGCGCCGCGACAGCGTGACCAGCACCCTGGGCGCCGTGCGGATACCGACGACGACGCCACCGGTCAGCGCGAGCACCATCAGCCCGTACAGCACCGGGCCGCCGCCCAGGTCCTTGGCGTGCAGCACGGCGACGGCCACGGCGGCCGCGATCGCCCCGGCGACGGCCGCGCAGGCCGGCACCAGCAGCGGGATCGCGCCGGTACGGCCCTTGTCGACGCCGGTGCCCGTCTTGGGACGGCGCAGCCCCTCCAGCGGTGAACGCGCGCGCGGGGTGCGGGTGTCGGGCAGTTCCAGGAAGGTCAGCAGGGACAGGGACGCGGCGAACAGTCCGGCCGCGACGTACGAGGCGAGGGCCGCCTGGTGCTGGCCGAACCAGGCGATGCCGGAGCCCAGCAGGTTGTTCAGCAGACCGGCGGCCAGGAGCGTGGCACCGGCCAGCGGGATCGCCACGAAGGTCGTCCGCAGCGACAGGCGGCGCAGCGCGTCCAGGTGGTCCGGCAGCGGTCGTACCGTCGCCCCCTCCGGAGGAGGAGCGGGCAGCAGGGCGGGCGCCGCGCTCTCGCGGCACACGGTCCAGAAGCGCTCGGCGACCCCGGTCACGAAGACGGTCACCAGGAGCATCGCGAGGGCGTCGGCCGGCATCCAGTCGATCCACAGCGGGGCGACGATGAGCAGGGCGAGCCTGACTCCGTCCGCGCCGACCATGGTCCAGCGGCGGTCGAGCGGCCCCTCCTGCGAGGTGAGCGAGGTCAGCGGGCCGAGCAGGACGGCGCCGAAGAGCAGCGTCGCCAGGATGCGCGTACCGAAGACGGTCGCCACTGCGAAGGCCACGCCCCGGTAGCCGCCGCCGAACGAGCCTTCGGCGATGGCCGCCTGAAGGGCCAGCAGCACCAGCACCAGGAGGGCGAGGGTGTCGCCGACACCCCCCACGAGCTGGGCGCTCCACAGGCGTTTGAGCTGGGGCCTGCGCAGCAGGGCGCGGACGGCGCGCTCGCGGGAGTCCGCGACCAGGGCGTCGTCGGGGGCCGGGTTAGAGGCCGTTGGCTGCTCGGCACGGGTCATGCATTCAGCCTATCGGGAGCCACCGACAGCACGGGGGGCGCGTCCGCCGGTGCGCAGCCCCGACACCAAAGTGATGCCGGGGCGTTCGCTTTGCGAAGCCTCCGTGGAGGAAGTGGGACCGTGAGAAGGCCGGACTCAGTCCTCGGACGCCGTCTTGGAAGCCGTCGCCTTCGCGGTGGTCTTCTTCGCCGTCGTCTTCTTCGCCGCCGTGGTCGTCTTCTTCGCCGCGGTCTTCTTGGCGGCCGTCGCCTTCTTGGCCGGGGCCTTCTTCGCGGGCGCCTTCTTCGCCGTCTTCTTGGCCGGCGTCTTCGCCCGCTTCTCGGCGAGCAGCTCGAAGCCGCGCTCGGGGGTGATCTCCTCGACGCTGTCGCCGGAGCGCAGGGTCGCGTTGGTCTCCCCGTCGGTCACGTACGGTCCGAAGCGGCCGTCCTTGACCACGACCGGCTTCTCGCTGACCGGGTCGGTACCCAGTTCCTTCAGCGGCGGCTTGGCGGCCGCACGGCCGCGCTGCTTGGGCTGCGCGTAGATCGCGAGCGCCTCTTCGAGGGTGATCGTGAAGAGCTGGTCCTCGCTCTGCAGCGAGCGCGAGTCCGTGCCCTTCTTCAGATACGGGCCGTAGCGGCCGTTCTGCGCGGTGATCTCCTGGCCCTCGGCGTCGACGCCGACGACGCGCGGCAGCGACATCAGCTTGAGGGCGTCCTCCAGCGTCACCGTGTCCAGCTGCATCGACTTGAACAGCGAGGCCGTACGCGGCTTCACGGCGTTCTTGCCGGTCTTCGGGGTGCCCTCGGGGAGCACCTCGGTGACGTACGGGCCGTAGCGGCCGTCGCGGGCGATGATCTGATGGCCCGTCACCGGGTCTGCGCCGAGCTCGAAGTCACCGCTCGGCTTGGCCAGCAGCTCCTCCGCGAGCTCGACGGACAGCTCGTCGGGCGCGAGGTCCTCGGGCACGTCCGCCCGCTGGTGGTTCTCGGAGTCCTTCTCGCCGCGCTCGATGTACGGGCCGTAGCGGCCGACCCGGAGCACGATGTCGTTGCCCACCGGGAACGAGGAGACCTCGCGCGCGTCGATCGCGCCCAGGTCGGTCACCAGTTCCTTGAGGCCGCCGAGGTGGTCCCCGTCGCCGTTGCCCGCGTCGGCGGCGCCGCCCGCGGCGGAGCCGCTGTTCGGCAGCGCCTCACCGAAGTAGAAGCGCCTCAGCCACGGCACGGACTGTGCCTGACCGGCCGCGATGCGGTCGAGGTCGTCCTCCATGCGGGCGGTGAAGTCGTAGTCGACGAGCCGCCCGAAGTGCTTCTCCAGGAGGTTGACCACGGCGAAGGACAGGAAGGACGGCACGAGTGCCGTGCCCTTCTTGAAGACATAGCCGCGGTCGAGGATCGTGCCGATGATCGACGCGTACGTCGACGGGCGGCCGATCTCGCGCTCTTCGAGCTCCTTGACCAGGCTGGCCTCGGTGTAGCGGGCCGGGGGCTTGGTGGCGTGCCCGTCGACCGTGATCTCCTCGGCGGAGAGCGCGTCGCCCTCGCCGACCTGGGGCAGCCGGCGCTCGCGGTCGTCCAGCTCGGCGTTCGGGTCGTCGGCGCCCTCGACGTAGGCCTTGAGGAAGCCGTGGAAGGTGATCGTCTTGCCGGAGGCGCTGAACTCGACGTCCCGGCCGTCGGCGGCGGTGCCACCGATCTTCACGGTCACGCTGTTGCCCGTCGCGTCCTTCATCTGGGAGGCGACGGTGCGCTTCCAGATCAGCTCGTAGAGCTTGAACTGGTCGCCGGTCAGGCCGGTCTCGGCGGGCGTGCGGAAACGATCACCCGAGGGGCGGATCGCCTCGTGCGCCTCCTGCGCGTTCTTGACCTTCCCGGCGTAGGTGCGCGGGGACGAGGGCAGGTAGTCGGCGCCGTACAACTGCGTGACCTGGGCGCGGGCGGCGGAGATCGCCGTGTCGCTGAGGGTCGTGGAGTCCGTACGCATGTAGGTGATGAAGCCGTTCTCGTACAGCTTCTGGGCCACCTGCATGGTCGCCTTCGCGCCGAAGCCGAGCTTGCGCGAGGCCTCCTGCTGGAGGGTCGTCGTACGGAACGGGGCGTACGGCGAGCGGCGGTACGGCTTGGACTCGACCGAGCGGACCGCGAACCGGGTCTGCTCCAGGGCGGCGGCCAGCGCGCGGGCGTTCGCCTCGTCGAGGTGGAGGGTGTTCGCGCTCTTCAGCTGTCCCAGGGAGTCGAAGTCGCGGCCCTGCGCGACCCGCCTGCCCTCGACGGTCTGGAGGCGGGCGACCAGCGACGACGGGTCCGAGGAGTCTCCCGCGCGGCCGGTCGCGAAGGTGCCCGTCAGGTCCCAGTACTCGGCGGAACGGAACGCGATGCGCTCGCGCTCCCGCTCCACCACGAGCCGGGTGGCGACGGACTGGACACGGCCCGCCGACAGACGCGGCATGACCTTCTTCCACAGGACCGGCGAGACCTCGTAGCCGTAGAGGCGGTCGAGGATGCGGCGGGTCTCCTGGGCGTCGACCAGCTTCTGGTTCAGCTCGCGCGGGTTGGCGACGGCGGCCTGGATCGCGGCCTTGGTGATCTCGTGGAAGACCATCCGCTTGACCGGGACCTTGGGCTTCAGGACTTCCTGGAGGTGCCACGCGATGGCCTCGCCCTCGCGGTCCTCATCGGTGGCGAGGAAGAGCTCGTCGGAGTCCTTCAGCAGGTCCTTGAGCTTCTTGACCTGGGCCCGCTTGTCGGCGTTGACGACATAGATCGGCTCGAAGTCGTGCTCGACGTCCACGCCGAGGCGGCGGACCTCACCGGTGTACTTCTCGGGCACCTCGGCGGCGCCGTTGGGGAGGTCGCGGATGTGCCCGACGCTCGCCTCGACGACGTATCCGGGGCCGAGATAGCCCTTGATCGTCTTCGCCTTGGCAGGCGACTCGACGATGACGAGTCGGCGGCCGCCCTGTGCGGTCTCGCTGGTCGGGGACAACTTCGCTCTTCTCTCCGGTCGACACTGGGGTCTCCCCAGGTCTTGTTTCCCGGGGTCGGGTCATACGGACGCTTGCGGAGTGTGACGGTACATCCCGCCCCCGTGTCAAACGGGAAAAGCCCGCAACGGCCACTCGAACGGTAACCCGACTACCGCCATTCCTGCCGCCCGGAGGACCCACCGGCCTTTTCGCGCTCAAGCGGAGGGCGATCTCCCCATTACCGGTCGACCCGCTTGCGCGGACCTCCCAGGAGCCGTCCTAGAGACGGGTGAAGCACCAGACGCCGAGGGCCAGCGTGATGAGCGCGACGAGGGTCGCGAGGCTCGCGGATGCGACGGGACTCACACCATGCGCGACGGGCTCGCGATGCCGTACCCGGGCCGCGGTCCACACCAGCAGGCCTCCTCCGAACAGGGCGAACACCATTCCCGCGAAGATCGCCGGTCCGCTCTCCATGGTTTCCCGCGCCCCTTTTCCCCTGTCCGCGCATGTGCCTCCGGTGGAGACTGGCACGCGCGGGCGGCGGGCAGGCGAACCCCGGGTGAACGACCGCGCCGACCCCGGGCCGCACCCCGGGCCCGGACTCCCCCGACCGGCTCCCCGACCGACCGCCGGGCCGTCACCCCGGACTCCCGGACGCGCACGGATCCCGTCCGGTTCTCGCCCCCTTCTCACCCGGATCCCGCACCTCCGCGACCGACCCGCACCGGATTCGGCACGAAAACCGACCGGATTCAGACCGCGCTGTCGGTCGGGCCGACCGTGCACACGATCTTGGTGAATCCCTTCCCGTCGGCGCCCTACTTGTCGGCGCCCTTCTCGTGGCTCATTCCGGCCGGGGTCTGAACGGTGCCGATCACCTGGTCGGTGTGGGATTTCGGACAGTCGGTGAGCGGGGTTTATCCGGGGCTCGGCGGAAGGTCACGCGGGTTCCAGGAACCCCTGCTCCACCAGCAGCCGGATCTGCGCGGGCGTACGGTCGCGCAGCACGACCGGGTCCTCGTCCATGAGCTGGGCGATCGCGTCCAGGATGCGGCCCGCGCTCAGCGATCCGTCGCACACGCCGGCGAAGCCCGCGCCCACGGTGTCCACCTTGGTGGCCCGGCGCATCCCGCGATGCTGGCGCAGCACCACATGTTCGGGGTCCTCCGCGCCGGGCAGCCCGACCTGCTCCTGCACGATCTCGGGCACGAGGGTGAAGTGGGCCTCCAGCAGGGCCGCGTCGTCGTGGGCGCGCAGGTAGTCGAGGCGCTCGAAGTGCGCCCGGACGGTGTCGCCGAGCGGCTGCTCGACCGGGTGCGGCCACTCCTCCACGGTGATCGAGGGCACGGCGGAGCCCGTCCTGCGCAGGGTGATCCAGCCGAAGCCCACGGCCCTCACCTTGCGCGCCTCGAACTCGTCCAGCCATGCGTCGTAGAGCGCCTGGTACTCGGCCGGGTCGCCGCGGTGGTCACCGGCGTCCCTGAGCCACAGCTCGGCGTACTGCGTGACGTCCTGGACCTCGCGCTGCACGATCCACGCGTCGCACCCGCGCGGCACCCACGACCTGAGACTGTCCTGCCAGTCCTCCCCCGCGACGTGCTGCCAGTTGGCGAGGAACTGCGCGAACCCGCCCTCGTTCAGCAGCTCTCCCGCCCCCTGAACGACCGAGCGGCACAGATCGTCCCCGCCCATCCCGCCGTCGCGGTAGGTCAGCCGCGCACCTGGCGAGATCACGAAGGGCGGGTTGGAGACGATGAGGTCGTACGTCTCGCCCTGCTTGACGGGCTCGAACAGCGAGCCCTCCCGCAGATCGGCCGCCGGGGCGCCGGACAGGGCCAGCGTGAGCGCGGTGATGTGCAGCGCGCGCGGGTTGAGGTCGGTCGCGGTCACGCGCGTGGCGTGCTGGGCGGCGTGCAGGGTCTGGATGCCGGAGCCGGTGCCGAGGTCGAGGGCGGAGCCGACGGGCGTGCGGACGGTGATGCCGGCGAGGGTCGTGGAGGCGCCGCCGACGCCGAGGACGACCCCTTCCTCCCGGCTGCCGATGCCACCCGCGCCGCCGACGGCACAGCCCAGGTCCGACACGATGAACCAGTCCTCGCCACCGGGGCCGCCGTACGGCCGTACGTCCACCGTCGCGGCGACCTCGTCCGTGCCGGAGCGCACCAGCCAGCCGCTCTCCAGGCACGCCTCGACGGGCAGAACGTCGGCCACGCGCGCGTGGAGCACCGGCTGCTGGAGGAGGAACAGGCGTACGAGCACCTCCAGCGGGGCGTCCCCGCGGGTCGCCCGGAGCGCGGGCACGGTCTCGCTGCGCGCGAGGGCCGCGTACGCGGGGGCGCCGAGCAGCTCCAGCAGCCCGTCGGCGGTGAAGGAGGCCCCGAGCAGGGCGTCCCGGAGCCGGGCGGTGGCATCGGGACGGCCGGGAGCGGGGGCGGCGGGCAGCGTGGGCAGACTCGAGATACTCACGCCCCCATTGTGTCCCGCACCCGCCGAGCCGCACGCCTCACCGAGCGACTCGGGGCGCGGCTCGGCCACCGAGGCCGGCACGGGCGCAGAACGGCGCGGCGCCGAGAGCGTCTACAGGTGGGAGGTGGCAGGTGGCAGGTGGCTAGGGCACCCACCACCGACCGCTCAGCTGTCCGTCGCCGACGCGGACGCCGCCGGGGACGTGGACGCCTGCTTGCAGCCCGACTGCTCGGACAGCGCCTGCTTGGTGTCGCCCGACTCCAGGTCCTTCAGCGCGGCGAGGGCGGTCTGTCGCTGCGTCTCGACCTTGTTCATCTCGGCCGAGACGTCCTTGAGACCGGTCGCGAACTTCGCCTGGTCCTTGGTATTGAGCCCGTCCACCTGCTTCTTCATGTCGGCATAGGACGTCGAGAGCGCGTTGAGCTGCTTGACGGCCTCCTGAAGCTTCTTCGGACCGTCCTCGGCACCGGGAGGTGCCCCGGCGTTGCGGATGACCGTGGCGCGCGCCTTGTAGCCGTCGGACAGGTCCTGGAAGGCCTGGGAATCGGCCTTCTGGAGCTCCGCCGGGGTGCTCTCGGTGTCCTCGGCCGCCTTGGTGATCGCGTCGTAGGCCGCCGTGATCTTCTGGTTCTGGGCCGGCACCAGGTCGCAGACCTTCTTGGCCCAGGCGTCGAGTTCCTTGTTGTCCTTGCCGCCACCGCCGCATCCCGACAGCGCCAGTACCAGTACCGCACCGCCGGACAGTGCGGCCGCGAGCTTCGTGTTCACCGGATTGGTCCCTTCCATGGCCTCTCAGCCCCCGGACCTTACACAGGATCCGCACCGTACCCGCGAGCCGAATGTCGGCTATAGCTGTCTTCATGCGCTTATATGCCAGGCGAGAGAAGCCTCACGACCGAGCGGCGCGCACGCACAGGGCGGGCGTGCGGCGCATGAACGCGCGCCCCACCCCCGCCCCTTGAGCTGGGCCTCGTGCCAGGACCTACGAAACCACCGCGGGGTCCGCCGACTTGGCCACCTTCTTCTCGTTGTCTTCGTCACCCACGGCGATGCCCCGCCGCTTGGAGACGTAGACCGCGCCGGCGACCACGAGGAACGCGAGGACGGCGATGAAGATCCGTACCCCGATGCTCTTGTTGTCGCCGTAGCTGAACTTGATCACCGCCGGTGCGATCAGC
>NZ_KB911607.1 GCF_000383615.1 Streptomyces canus 299MFChir4.1
GTTTACCCGTAATCGGGTGCACACACACGAGAGCGGAACAACCACCGGAATAAGGCGGTCGTTCACAGCGTCCTCGCTGTGTTTATTTCAAAGGAACCTCGTCCCAGCAGATGCTGGAGACGGGGTATCAACATATCTGGCGTTGATTTTTGGCACGCTGTTGAGTTCTCAAGGAACGGACGCTTCCTTTGTACTCACCCTCTCGGGCTTTCCTCCGGGCAGTTTCCCTTCGGTCTTGCGTTTCCGACTCTATCAGACCGTTTCCGGTTCCGATTTCCTCGGTGCTTTCCAGGTTCCCGCTCTCGCGTTTCCCTTTCCGGCGGTTCCGACTTTATCAGAAGTTCTGAGCCGGAATTCCCGCCCCCTGGAGGCTGGCCCCGGAGCACGAAGCTGCCGGGTTCCCCCTCAGGCGGAGCCGTAAACGTACTGGAGCGGGGCGCCTCGATGCAAATCGAGGCGCCCCGCTCCAGGTTCGCTCGGACGGATGTCCGACGGTCCGTCAGACCTCCACCACCACAGGCAGGATCATCGGCCTGCGGCGATACGTGTCGGAGACCCACTTGCCCAGGGTCCGACGCACCAGCTGTTGCAGCTGGTGGGGTTCGACCACGCCGTCCTGCGCCGAGCGCTCGAGTACCTCGGTGACCCGCGGGATCACGTCGGCGAAGGCCGAGTCCTCGATGCCGGAGCCGCGCGCCTGGATGTGCGGGCCGCCCGTGATCTTGCCGGTGGACGAGTCCACGACCAGGAAGACCGAGATGATGCCCTCGTCGCCGAGGATCTTGCGGTCCTTGAGGGCCGGCTCGCCGACATCGCCGACCGAGAGGCCGTCGACGTAGACGTAACCCGCCTGGACCTTGCCCGCGATCTTCGCCTTGCCCTCGACTAGGTCGACGACCACGCCGTCCTCGGCGATGACGATGCGGTCGTGCGGGACGCCGGTCAGGGCACCGAGTTCGGCGTTGGCGCGAAGGTGGCGCCATTCGCCGTGGACCGGCATCAGGTTCTTCGGCCGGCAGATGTTGTAGAAGTACAGGAGCTCGCCCGCGGACGCGTGGCCCGAGACGTGCACCTTGGCGTTGCCCTTGTGGACGACGTTGGCGCCCCAGCGGGTCAGGCCGTTGATCACGCGGTAGACGGCGTTCTCGTTCCCGGGGATCAGCGAGGACGCGAGGATGACGGTGTCGCCCTGGACGATCCGGATCTGGTGGTCACGGTTGGCCATGCGGGACAGGGCGGCCATCGGTTCGCCCTGCGAGCCCGTGCAGACCAGGACGACCTCGTGGTCCGGGAGGTCGTCGAGCGTCTTGACGTCGACCACCAGGCCCGGGGGGACCTTCAGGTAGCCGAGGTCTCTCGCGATGCCCATGTTGCGGACCATCGAGCGGCCGACGAAGGCGACCCGGCGGCCGTACTCGTGGGCCGCGTCCAGGATCTGCTGGATGCGGTGGATGTGGCTGGCGAAGCTCGCCACGATGATCCGCTTGCGGGCGTTGCCGAAGACCTGCCGCAGGACGTTCGAGATGTCCTTCTCGGGCGGGACGAAGCCCGGTACCTCGGCGTTCGTCGAGTCGGAGAGGAGAAGGTCGATGCCCTCCTCGCTCAGCCGCGCGAACGCGTGCAGGTCGGTGAGCCGGCCGTCCAGCGGGAGCTGGTCCATCTTGAAGTCGCCCGTGTGGACCACCATGCCGGCGGGCGTGCGGATGGCGACCGCGAGGGCGTCGGGGATGGAGTGGTTGACCGCGACGAACTCGCAGTCGAAGGGGCCGATGCGCTCGCGGTGTCCCTCCGCCACCTCAAGGGTGTACGGACGGATGCGGTGCTCCTGGAGCTTGGCCTCGATGAGCGCGAGGGTCAGCTTGGAGCCGATCAGCGGAATGTCCGGCTTCTCGCGGAGGAGGTAGGGGACGCCACCGATGTGGTCCTCGTGGCCATGGGTGAGGACGATGCCCTCGATGTCGTCGAGGCGGTCCCTGACGGACGAGAAATCCGGCAGGATCAGGTCGATTCCGGGCTGTTCCTCCTCGGGGAACAGCACTCCGCAGTCGACGATCAGCAGGCGGCCGCCGTATTCGAAGACCGTCATGTTTCGGCCGATCTCACCGAGACCGCCGAGTGGGGTGACCCGCAGGGCGCCCTCGGCAAGCGGCGGGGGCGGGGCCAGTTCGGGATGCGGATGACTCAAAAGACTCTCCTCACCACGCACGCCACGTACCGGTGGGGCACGTGGCGTGCGTGACGTTCGTGCGTGTAGCAGTTGTCGTTGTGGTGCGGGCACCGGTGGCCCGCCTATTCAGTTGTTGAGTCCATTTGCGCGCCGGGCGCGCGAAGTCTGGTGCTAGAGCTGTACCCCGCCGGCTGCAAGATCGATCTTGAGCTGCCGGATCTCTTCGGGCGAGAGCTCGACCATGGGGGCGCGCAGGGGTCCCGCGGGGAGCCCCTGGAGGGTGAGCGCCGCCTTGGTGGTCATCACGCCCTGGGTACGGAACATGCCCGTGTAGACGGGAAGCAGCTTCTGGTGGATCTCGGTGGCCTTCTGTACGTCACCCGACACGAACGCCTCGACCAGGGCGCGCAGGTCCGGGGTGACGACGTGGCCGACGACCGAGACGAAGCCGACCGCGCCCACGGAGAGCAGCGGGAGGTTCAGCATGTCGTCGCCGGAGTACCAGGCGAGGCCGGAGCGGGCGATGGCCCAGCTGGCGCGGCCGAGGTCGCCCTTGGCGTCCTTGTTGGCGACGATCCGCGGGTGCTCGGCGAGCCGGACCAGCGTCTCGGTGCTGATCGGGACGCCGCTGCGGCCCGGGATGTCGTAGAGCATGACGGGCAGCTCCGCGGCGTCGGCGACGGCCTTGAAGTGCCGGTACAGGCCCTCCTGCGGGGGCTTGTTGTAGTACGGCGTCACGATCAGGAGGCCGTGTGCGCCGACCTTCTCCGCGGCCTGGGCCAGCTCGATGCTGTGGCGGGTGTCGTTGGTGCCGACGCCGGCGATGACGTGGGCGCGGTCGCCGACCGCCTCCAGCACGGCTCGTACCAGGTCCGATTTCTCCGCGTTACCGGTGGTGGGCGACTCGCCGGTGGTGCCGTTGATGATCAGGCCGTCGTTGCCTGCGTCCACCAGGTGGGTGGCGAGCCGCTGTGCGCCGTCGAGGTCGAGTGCGCCGTCCGCCGTGAAGGGCGTGACCATGGCGGTGAGGACCCGCCCGAAGGGGGTCTGCGGAGTGGAGGTCGGAGCCATGGGGAACACGCTACTCGTTGCGCAGGGCGGGGTCTGCCCTAGGGGGGCCGGGAAAAGTCAGGACAAATGCGGAGCCCGGCACTGCCTGCTCGGGGGTTCAAGCAGTGCCGGGTCCGTTTGATCAGGCTAGATGAACTTCTCTAAATGCCGCAATACGGACACTTCGCGAGGCGGACCCGCACATGTGTGCCCTGCGGGGAAACAGGCGTCCGTTACGGCGCCACACGGCCGTTCGCGTTGAAGGCCGCGTAGGTGAGCGGCATGAGCTTGGCCCACTCCGCCTCCATCTTCTCGCCGACCATCTCGATCTCCCGCTGCGGGAAGGACGGCACCTTCGCCTGCTCGTGCTGGGTGCGCAGACCGAGGAAGTGCATGAGCGAGCGGGCATTGCAGGTGGCGTACATCGAGGAGAACAGTCCGACGGGCAGGACCGAACGGGCGACCTCGCGGGCGACGCCCTGCGCGAGCATGTCCTGGTAGGCCCGGTACGCCTGGCGGTACGACTCGTTCATGGCGTTCGCGACGGACTCGTGCTGCTCCGGGGTGCCCTCGACGAAGACGTACTTGCCCGGGCGGCCCTGCTGGACGAGCTTGCGGTCGGGGCCGGGGATGTAGAAGACGGGCTGGAGCTCCCGGTAGCGGCCGGACTCCTCGTTGTACGACCAGCCCACGCGGTGCCGCATGAACTCGCGGAAGACGAGGATCGGGGCGCTGATGAAGAAGGTCATGGAGTTGTGCTCGAACGGGCTGCCGTGCCGGTCCCGCATGAGGTAGTTGATCAGGCCCTTGGAGCGCTCCGGGTCCTTGTTCAGCTCGTCCAGGGACTGCTCTCCGACGGTCGACACCCTGGCGGCGAACAGCACGTCGGAGTCGGCCGCGCTGTGCTTGACCAGTTCGACGGTGACGTCGTCGCGCAGCTCGATCTTGAAATCGTCGTCGGGGGTGGGGGTCACGGTTCGGGGGGTCCTTCCCAGCTCGTTCGGTGGCGACGCCACTCTACGGCCCGCCAAACAGGACTTTCAGTGGCGTGACCGAGTTAAGTCGGCGAAACCGGGCACCTTCTGCGGCAACCGCTCGTCTGTACAGACAGCAGCGATTCGTTCGATCCCCGAAGTTCCATCCCCTGAAGGGAGAAGTACCCCCATGCTGTTGCGTCGGCGCGAACCCGTTCCGTTCGCCTTTGTCGCCGAAGCCGACAGGTTCCGCAGCAATGTCACTCCTCCGCCCCGTGAGCGGGCGTCCGCCGGTGAGGTGGCCGGGCGCTGGCTGGTGGGGCTCACCATCGTCGCCGGACTCGTGGGATCCCTGGTCCTCGGGATGCCGGCCCTGTCGCAGGATCAGGCGCCCTCGCAGACACAGCAGTCCCAGGCATCTCAGGGACACTGACGCGGACACTGACTCCCCCCCCACTGCCCGAATGGCGTGGGAGGCTCCCCCCATTGGCCCCCGAAGGTGGCTCGCGGGGACAGCTGCGGATAGCCTCACCGGCACAGCCCACGCATGGATCGAGTGAGGACCCGCCGTGCCCCTGCCCTTCCTGACGGCCGACCGCGCATTCGAGACGACGGACGACGTCGCTCTGCCGTTCGACAACCGTGACCACTGGCGGCGCCCCTACCGGCCCGGTCCGTGGCGGGTGGGCGTGGCGGCGGTCCTTCTTCTGCTCGCCTCGTACGTGCTGTTCGCCGCGGTGATCATCGCGCTGACCGACTCGCCGTCCGAGGCCGCGGTGGTGTTCGGCATCGCGGTGCTCGTCATCGTCGGCGCGCTGCGGCTGCTGCGCATGGGCGTGTGGGTGTGCGGCCGCGGAGTGCGCCGGGTGGGCTTCCTGTTCACTCGTACGGTGCTCTGGGAGCAGGTCGTCGCCGTGCGGACGGCACAGCAGCCGGTGCGCTGGCTCGGACTGCCGCGCACGGTCCAGGGCCAGGCCCTGACCCTCGTACGGCAGGGCCGGGGACCGCAGGACCCGCAGCCGCTGCTCACCACGCACAACGCGGACTTCCTCGCGCGCGGCCAGGCGTTCGACCGGGCCGCGGACGCGGTGGAGGCCTGGGCCGCGGAGTACGCGCGGGGCTGACCCGACAGGGGCACACGAAGAAGGGGGCCGGTCCGCACCAGGACCGGCCCCCTTCGACGTGCCGGGATCTCAGAGCTGCTGGACGGGCCTGCCGTCGTGCAGTGCTATCGCGCGCTGCATGGCCTTGCGGGCGCGTGGGGTGTCGCGGGCGTCGTGGTAGGCCACGGCGAGCCGGAACCAGCTGCGCCAGTCGTCGGGGGCCGTCTCCGTCTCGGCCTTGCGCTGGGCGAAGACCTCGTCGGCGGAGTCGCGGTCGATCCGGCCGGCGGGCGTGCGCTTGAGCTCGTCGACGGGCAGGCCGCCCTCGGCGTCGAGCTCGGCGGCCAGCGCGTTGGCCCTGCGGACGAACTGGGTGTTCTTCCACAGGAACCACAGGCCGATCACCGGCAGGATCAGCACCGCGACGCCGAACGTGACGGTGATGAGCGTGCCGGACTGGATCAGCATGACGCCACGGCTGCCGACCAGGACGAAGTAGAAGACCAGGACGGCGGCCGTGACGGCGTAGGACAGCTTGGCGCGCATCAGCCCAGGTCCAGGAAGTTCTCCAGGCCGAAGGTCAGGCCCGGGGTCGTGACCACTCGGCGGGCGCCGAGCAGGATGCCCGGCATGAAGCTGCTGTGGTGCAGGGAGTCGTGGCGGATGGTCAGCGTCTCGCCCTCGCCGCCCAGCAGGACTTCCTGATGGGCCAGCAGACCGCGCAGACGGACGGAGTGCACGGGGATGCCGTCGACGTCCGCGCCGCGCGCGCCGTCCAGGGCCGTCTCGGTGGCGTCCGGCGCCGGGGTCGTGCCCGCCGCGCGCCGGGCCTCGGCGATGAGCTGGGCGGTGCGCGTGGCGGTGCCGGACGGGGCGTCCACCTTCTTCGGGTGGTGAAGCTCGACGACCTCGACCGACTCGAAGTAGGGCGCGGCGATCTGCGCGAACTTCATGTTCAGAACGGCCCCGATGGAGAAGTTGGGCGCGATGAGGACGCCGGTCTCCGGGGACTTCGACAGCCAGTCCTTCAGCTGCGCGAGACGCTCGTCGGTCCAGCCGGTGGTGCCGACGACCGCGTGGATGCCGTGACTCAGGCAGTAATCCAGGTTCTCCATCACGGAGGCAGGCGTGGTCAGTTCGACCGCGACCTGGGCGCCCGTCTCGGCGAGGGTCTCCAGCTTGTCGCCCCGGCCGAGAGCGGCGACCAGTTCCATGTCCTCGGCGGCCTCGACGGCCTTGACCGCCTCGGAACCGATGCGGCCCTTGGCACCGAGGACCGCCACGCGCAGCTTGCTCATCTTCTTGCTTCCTTAAGGGGAGGGCTTACGCGACCGCTTCGTGCAGTCGGGCCGCCTGCTTGTCCTTCAGCGGGCCGATGACCGACAGCGACGGGCGCCGTCCCAGGATCTCGCGGGCGACCGCGCGGACGTCGTCCGGGGTGACCGACGCGATGCGGGCCAGCATGTCGTCGACGGACATCTGCTCGCCCCAGCACAGCTCGCTCTTGCCGATGCGGTTCATCAGCGCGCCGGTGTCCTCCAGACCCAGGACCGTGGAGCCCCTCAGCTGGCCGATGGCGCGGCCGATCTCATCGTCCGAGAGACCGTGTTCGGCGACCTGGTCGAGCTCGTCCCGGCAGATCTTCAGCACGTCGTGGACCTGCGAGGGCCGGCAGCCGGCGTACACCCCGAACAGGCCGCAGTCGGCGAAGCCTGAGGTGTACGAGTAGACGCTGTACGCCAGTCCGCGCTTCTCCCTGACCTCCTGGAAGAGGCGGGAGGACATGCCGCCGCCGAGCGCGGTGTTCAGCACGCCGAGGGCCCAGCGGCGGTCGTCCGTGCGGGCGAGGCCGGGCATGCCGAGGACGACGTGGGCCTGCTCGGTCTTGCGGCCGATCAGCTCGACGCGGCCCGCGGTGCGCAGGGCGCGCCGACCGTCGCGCGGGGCGATGGGCGTGGCGTCCGGGCTCTTGAGGGCGCCGGCCTTCTCGAAGGCGGCGCGGACCTGTCGTACGACCTTGTCGTGGTCGACGTTGCCCGCGGCCGCGACGACGAGATGCGTCGGGTCGTAGTGCTTCTTGTAGAAGCGGCGGATGCGGTCGGCGGTCAGGGCGTTGACGGTGTCGACGGTGCCGAGGACCGGGCGGCCGAGGGGGTTGTCGCCGAACATGGTGTGCGCGAACAGGTCGTGCACGCAGTCGCCCGGGTCGTCCTCGGTCATCGCGATCTCTTCGAGGATCGCGCCGCGCTCGACGTTGACGTCCTCTTCGAGGATGAGGGAGCCGGTGAGCATGTCGCAGACCACGTCGATGGCGAGCGGCAGGTCGGCGTCGAGCACGCGCGCGTAGTAGCACGTGTACTCCTTCGCGGTGAACGCGTTCATCTCGCCGCCGACCGCGTCGATGGCGGAGGAGATGTCCAGCGCGCTGCGCTTGGAGGTGCCCTTGAAGAGGAGGTGCTCCAGGTAGTGCGTGGCGCCGTTCAGTGACGGTGTCTCGTCGCGGGAGCCGACGTGCGCCCAGATGCCGAAGGTCGCGGAGCGGACCGAGGGGAGGGTCTCGGTGACGATGCGCAGGCCACCGGGGAGGGTGGTCTTGCGGACGGTGCCGATGCCGTTCTCGCCCTTGATCAGGGTTTGGGTACGGGCGACGGCCCGCGCCTCCGAAGAGGTGCGGGCCGTCGCCTTGGAGCTAGGGGACGTCACTGGTCGGCGTCGTCCTTCTTCTCGTCGGAGGAGCCTTCCTCGCCCTCGATCACGGGGATCAGGGAGAGCTTGCCGCGGGAGTCGATCTCGGCGATCTCGACCTGGACCTTGGCGCCCACGCCGAGCACGTCCTCGACGTTCTCGACGCGCTTGCCGCCGGCCAGCTTGCGGATCTGCGAGATGTGCAGCAGACCGTCCTTGCCCGGGAGCAGGGACACGAACGCACCGAAGGTGGTGGTCTTGACGACCGTACCCAGGTAGCGCTCGCCGACCTCCGGCATGGTCGGGTTGGCGATCGAGTTGATCGTGGTGCGGGCCGCCTCGGCGGAGGGGCCGTCGACCGCACCGATGTAGATGGTGCCGTCGTCCTCGATCGTGATGTCGGCGCCGGTGTCCTCCTGGATCTGGTTGATCATCTTGCCCTTGGGGCCGATGACCTCACCGATCTTGTCCACGGGGATCTTCACGGTGATGATCCGCGGGGCGTTCGGGGACATCTCGTCCGGCGTGTCGATCGCTTCCATCATCACGTCGAGGATGTGGAGGCGGGCGTCACGGGCCTGCTTGAGAGCGGCGGCCAGGACGGAGGCGGGGATGCCGTCCAGCTTGGTGTCGAGCTGGAGGGCGGTGACGAACTCCTTGGTGCCGGCGACCTTGAAGTCCATGTCGCCGAAGGCGTCCTCCGCACCGAGGATGTCGGTGAGGGTGACGTAGTGCGTCTCGCCTTCGATGTCCTGGGAGATCAGGCCCATGGCGATACCGGCGACGGGGGCCTTGAGCGGCACACCGGCGTTCAGCAGCGACATGGTGGAGGCGCAGACCGAGCCCATGGACGTCGAGCCGTTGGAGCTCAGCGCCTCGGAGACCTGGCGGATCGCGTAGGGGAATTCCTCGCGGGTCGGCAGGACCGGGACGAGGGCGCGCTCGGCGAGGGCGCCGTGGCCGATCTCGCGGCGCTTCGGGGAGCCGACGCGGCCGGTCTCGCCGGTGGAGTACGGCGGGAAGTTGTAGTTGTGCATGTAGCGCTTGCGGGTCACCGGGGAGAGGGTGTCCAGCTGCTGCTCCATGCGGAGCATGTTGAGGGTGGTGACGCCCAGGATCTGGGTCTCGCCACGCTCGAACACCGCGGAGCCGTGCACGCGCGGGATGGCCTCGACCTCGGCGGCGAGCGTACGGATGTCCGTGACGCCCCGGCCGTCGATGCGCTTCTTCTCCTTGATCACGCGCTCGCGGACGAGCTGCTTGGTCAGGGAGCGGTACGCGGCGGAGATCTCCTTCTCGCGGCCCTCGAACTCCGGCAGGAGCTTCTCGGCGGCGAGCGCCTTGACGCGGTCCAGCTCGGACTCGCGCTCCTGCTTGCCGGCGATGGTCAGCGCGGAGGCGAGCTCCGGGCGGACGGCGGCGGAGAGCGCCTCCAGGATGTCGTCCTGGTAGTCGAGGAAGATCGGGAACTCGCCGGTCGGCTTGGCGGCCTTCGAGGCGAGGTCGGCCTGGGCCCGGCAGAGCACCTTGATAAAGGGCTTCGCGGCTTCCAGACCGGCGGCGACGACCTCCTCGGTCGGGGCCTCGGCGCCGCCCTTGACCAGCTGGATGGTCTTCTCGGTGGCCTCGGCCTCGACCATCATGATCGCGACGTCGCCGTCCTCCAGGGTGCGGCCCGCGACGACCATGTCGAAGACGGCGTCCTCGAGCTCGGAGTGCGTCGGGAAGGCCACCCACTGGCCGTTGATCAGCGCGACGCGGACGCCGCCGATCGGGCCGGAGAAGGGCAGGCCGGCCAGCTGCGTGGACGCGGAGGCCGCGTTGATCGCGACGACGTCGTACAGGTGGTCGGGGTTGAGGGCCATGATCGTGGCGACGACCTGGATCTCGTTGCGCAGGCCCTTCTTGAAGGAGGGGCGCAGCGGGCGGTCGATCAGCCGGCAGGTGAGGATCGCGTCCTCGGAGGGGCGGCCCTCACGGCGGAAGAAGCTGCCGGGGATCTTGCCGGCGGCGTACATCCGCTCCTCGACGTCCACCGTCAGGGGGAAGAAGTCGAGCTGGTCCTTGGGGTTCTTGGAGGCGGTGGTGGCCGACAGCACCATGGTGTCGTCGTCCAGGTACGCCACGGCGGAGCCGGCGGCCTGCTTGGCGAGGCGGCCCGTCTCGAAGCGGATGGTGCGGGTGCCGAAGGAGCCGTTGTCGATGACGGCCTCGGCGTAGTGGGTCTCGTTCTCCACTAGCGTGTTCTCCGTTACTTTCGTCTGCGTATCGTCTTTTGTCCCGATCCGCCCGTGTGGCGGGGGGACGTGCGCGGAGAAGCGCTCCGTCTGGTGCGGGCCGGTCTTCGATCGAAGCACCCGGGTTCGCAAGGCCCGGGGGCCACTACCGAGGACCGGCGGCGGCGAGGTGCACTTCTCCTCGTGGTACTGCGTTGTGCTACCACACTACAAAGCGGGTGTGACACCGCGCACGTTTCCGCATGCGGTGAGCACGTCGCTGAGCACGTACGGCAAAGGGGAGCGGCCCCCGATCGCTTCGGGAACCGCTCCCCTCACGGCGTCCTACTTGGCGCCCGCCGCACCGCGGCGGATGCCGAGGCGGTCGACCAGCGCACGGAAGCGCTGGATGTCCTTCTTCGCCAGGTACTGGAGAAGGCGACGGCGCTGACCGACCAGGATCAGCAGACCACGACGGGAGTGGTGGTCGTGCTTGTGGGTCTTGAGGTGCTCGGTCAGGTCCGAGATACGGCGCGAGAGCATCGCGACCTGGACCTCGGGGGAGCCGGTGTCGCCCTCCTTCTGGCCGAACTCGGTCATGATCTGCTTCTTCGTAGCGGCGTCGAGCGACACGCGTACTCCTCGTAGTCTCTTGGGTAGCCACCGAGTGCCCCTGGTCCACTTCTCAGGGGAGCTTCCGTAACTCGGGAGGCGGGGATCCGCTGGGCGCGGCCTCCAGGGCGATCAGCTCCGGGGGTGCGTACACAAACGGCCGTCAGCCAGGGTATCAGCCCGACGGCAGTGCCCCGGCCCCCGCCCCTGTCGTACAGATGACGCGGCGGCTGCCACCCGAGTGGGTGACAGCCGCCGCGAGGTGTGAGGACGGTCAGCTGGTCATGCCGCGGGCCGCCGCGTACAGGTCGAGGACCGCGAGGCACAGCGGGACGAGGGAGAGAAGCACCGCGCCCTCGCTCAGGTCGAGCATCCGGCCCCAGAACGGGGTGACACCCTTGCGCGGCACGATCAGGGCGAGGGCCACGAGGAGGGTGGCGCCCAGGGCGACCGCGGCGGAGAGCCAGACGGTGCGGATGTCGAGCGGGGCGCTGTTGTGGTCGTAGACGAGCTCCTTGATGATGTCGGCCGGCGGGTTCAGGGCGAGGCCGAGGACCAGCAGGCTGACGGTGATGATGCCCGAGATCATCAGGGTCACGACCTGGGACGTGTACAGGAAGAGCCGGGCGCGCATCATCATGGAGAGGCCGGCCGCCAGCGACAGCAGCTGGGCCCAGCCGCTGCTGGAGAAGCCGAGCACCGCACCGGCCGAGGCGACGCCGGTGACGGCGCAGCCGCCGACGAGACCGAGCAGCAGTTCGTGGCCGCGGCGGGCCTGGTCGGTGATGAGCCGGTAGTCGACCGGCTCCTGCTCCTGCTGGTCCTCGGCGCGGCCGCGCTTGGCGATCTGGTCGGGCGAGCGGAACCCGATGGGCAGCCGGGAGAAGCGGGCGGACCAGCCGGGCAGGAAGCCGATGACGGCGATCATGACGACGGCGGTGACGGCGGCCGTCTCGCGCGGCTCGGCCTCGGAGACGATCGCGGCGAAGGTGGCGAGGACTCCGATGCCGGCGCCGAACGCGGCGGCGATGAAGGGCGCGTCCTTCTGCGGGAGCAGCAGCACGAGCAGCACCGCGGCGACGAGGACGACGGCGAAGCCGACGAGCAGGTTCAGCCGGCCGGGGCCCTCGCCCGCGTCGAGGGCCATGACGCCCGAGCCGCCCACCATCAGGTGCGGCAGCGAGGCGAGACCCAGGGCGACGGCCGCGTGGTGGTCGTCGTAGACCCGCGCGCGTACGGAGGCGAGCGCGACGAGGACGACACCGGTGACACCGGCGATGACGCCGGGCAGGCCGTGCATGTCGTGGCGCAGCGGCTCGGAGAACCACAGCGCCAGCGCCATCATGGTCAGCAGCAGCGCGCCGGCGGTGAGGCCGACGACCCGCATCATGCCGTCGTTCCAGCTGCGCCGGTCGGCCTCGACGGCGGCGGCCACGGCGTCGACGACGTCGTCGAAGACGGCGGGCGGCAGCGAGTCCGCGAACGGCCGCAGGAGCAGCAATTCGCCATCGCGTATCTGCTGTTCGGAGAGCGAACGGCCGTCGTCGAGGACGGAGCCGTCCCTGCGCACGAGGTTGTACCCGGTGGGCGCGGCCTCTTCGGGTGTCTGGCCCGACAGCCGCAGGATCTCCGGGTAGACGTCAGAGAGCGGCACGTCCTCGGGAAGTGCCACATCGATCCGGCTGTTCGGTGCCGCCACCGTGACCCGGCAGAATCCGGTTGCTGAGACCGTACTCACCTGACGGTTCCCCCTAGTCCAGTACTCGGTGATTCGTCGCGGTTTGCCAGGGCGATTCCCGCTCCGCGCTTCGTTTGGAGCGTCACCCTACCGTCCCCTTGCGGCATCTCCCCATCCCCTCCCGGCTCAACGGGCCCGCAGAACAGTAGGATCAACGCCCGACTCATGAGTGGGCTGAGCCCCATGAGCCGACGAACATACGGGGGCCGTCACGACGGGGGCGGTTCGACATTGCGATTGCGTGAAGGACTGGTGGATCGGTGAGCGTTGTCATCGTCAAGCGCCCGCCGCGGGTTTACCCGCCGGAGGTGCCGAGTGAGGAGGTCAAGCTCGAGTCCCCTCCCGAACTTCCTCGCACCGAGGACGACAGCCTGATGATGAACCTGCTGCCCATGCTGGGCATGGGTTCGTCGGCGGCCTTCTTCTTCATGCCAGGCGCCCAGGGCTTCATGAAGATCATGGGCGGCCTGATGATGGTCTCCACGGTCGCGATGCTCGTCGCGCAGATCACGCGGGCCAGGAAGGGGCCGTCCGGCCAGATGGCCGAGGCCCGGCGCGACTACCTCAAGTACCTGGCGCAGAAGCGGCGCGAGGTGCGGCGCACGGTGCACAAGCAGCGTGACGCGCAGTACTACCTGCACCCGGCGCCGGAGCAGCTGTGGGCGCTGATCGCCGAGGGTTCCCGGCTGTGGGAGCGGCGTTCGACGGACCAGGACTTCGTCCAGGTGCGGATCGGCCTGGGCCCGCAGCAGTTGGCGACGCCGCTGGTGGCGCCCGACACCGCGCCGGTGGACGAGCTGGAGCCGCTGACCGCGCACTCGATGCAGCAGTTCATCGCGAGCTACGGCACGCTCGGTGACCTCCCGCTGGCCATCGGGCTGCGCTCCTTCTACCACGTGACGATCTCCGGCGACCCGGAGACGGTCTACGGCCAGACCCGCGCCGTGATCGGACAGTTGGCCTCGCTGCACTCCCCCGAGGACGTGGTGATCGCGGTCGTGGCCGCGCCCGGTGCCGCGGTGGACTGGGAGTGGACCAAGTGGCTGCCGCACATGCAGCACAAGGAGTCCGACGGCGCCGGTTCGCGCCGGCTGCTCTGCTACGACCTCGGCGAGCTGGAGGAGATGATCACCCACCAGCTGGAGGGCCGCCCACGCTGGAGCCGGGACGGCTCACCGGTGCTCGACCAGCCGCACGTGGTCGTCGTCCTCGACGGCGGCGGGGTGCCTCCGGACTCGGTCCTCGCCTCGGCGGAGGGCCTTCAGGGCGTGACCATCCTCGAGGTGGTGCCCGGTGAACTCGACGAGGCGCGCGGCTCGTTGTCGGTGCGGGTGTGGCCCGACGCCATGGAGCTGGAAGCGGGCACGGGTGTCTTCACCGGTGTCCCCGACGTGCTGTCGCAGGCGCAGGCCGAGTCGCTCGGCCGGCAGCTCGCGCCGCTGCGTCTCGGTGCCGCCGACGCGGACGAACCGCTGCTCGCGAACCTGGACTTCACGGATCTCATGCAGATCGGTGACGCGGCGAGCGTGGACGTCTCGCGCACCTGGCGGCCGCGCACGCTGCACGAGCGGCTGCGGGTGCCGATCGGTCTCGGCGAGAGCGGCGACCCGGTCATGCTGGACCTCAAGGAGGCCTCGCAGGAGGGCATGGGCCCGCACGGCCTGTGCGTCGGCGCCACCGGTTCCGGAAAGTCGGAGCTGCTGCGCACCCTGGTGCTCGGCCTCGCGGTCACGCACTCCTCCGAGACGCTCAACTTCGTCCTCGCGGACTTCAAGGGTGGTGCGACCTTCACCGGCATGGGTTCGATGCCGCACGTCTCCGCGGTCATCACCAACCTGGCCGACGAGCTCACCCTCGTCGACCGCATGCGCGACTCCATCACCGGTGAGCTGACCCGCCGCCAGGAACTCCTGCGCACGGCGGGCAACTACGCCAACATCACCGACTACGAGAAGGCGCGCGCCGCCGGTGCCGCGCTCGACCCGCTGCCCTCACTCGTCCTGATCATCGACGAGTTCAGCGAACTCCTCGCCGCCAAGCCGGACTTCATCGAGATGTTCATCCAGATCGGCCGGATCGGCCGTTCGCTGGGTGTGCACATGCTGCTCGCCTCGCAGCGCCTGGAGGAGGGCAAGCTGCGCGGCCTCGACACCTTCCTGTCGTACCGCATCGGTCTGCGCACGTTCTCGGCGGCCGAGTCCCGCACGGCGATCGGTGTGCCCGACGCCTACCACCTGCCGAACGTCCCCGGCGCGGGCATCCTCAAGTACGACACCGAGACGATGGTGCAGTTCAAGGCCGCGTACGTGTCGGGCACCTACCGGGCGAACGGGCCGATGGCGCAGGGCGGCGGACGGATCGACCGCTCCCCCGTGCTGTTCACCGCGGCGCCGGTGCCGGTGCGCATCCTCGCCGATCCGGAGCCGGAGACGCGGACCCACCAGGTCGACGACGCGCTCGCCGACACCGTCCTCGACGTCATCGTCAGCCGCCTGGACGGTCAGGGTCCGCCCGCCCACCAGGTGTGGCTGCCGCCGCTGGACGAGCCGTTCAGTCTCGACCAGGTGCTGCCGGCGCTGGGCATCAGTCCGGAGCGCGGTCTGCACGCCGAGGGCTACCACCTGCAGAGCAAGCTGACCGTGCCGGTCGGCCTGGTCGACAAGCCCTTCGAGCAGCGCCGTGACGTGATGTACGCGGACCTGTCGGGTGCCGCCGGTCACGCCCTGATCGTGGGGGGTCCGCAGTCCGGCAAGTCGACGCTCGTGCGCACGATGATCACGTCGTTCGCGCTCACGCACACGCCGGCCGAAGTGCAGTTCTACGCCCTCGACTTCGGCGGCGGCGGCATGCTCGCGCTGGAGAACCTGGCCCATGTGGGCGGCGCCGCCTCCCGTCTTGACCAGGAGAAGGTGCGCCGTACGGTCGCGGAGGTGCACGGCATCCTCAACGCCCGTGAGGAGTTCTTCCGCTCCAAGAGCATCGACTCCATGGGCACCTTCCGCAACCGCCGGGCGCAGGGGCACTACCCCGACCAGCAGTGGGGCGACGTCTTCCTCATCATCGACGGCTGGGCGACGTTCAAGAACGACTACGAGATGCTCGACCCGGTCATCGCGGACATCGCGACCCGCGGTCTCGGTTTCGGTGTCCACCTGATCATCACCGCGACCCGGTACACCGAGATGCGTCCCGCGCTGCGCGACCAGATCCTCAGCCGGCTCGAACTGCGGCTCGGTGACGCGATGGAGTCGGAGTTCGACCGCAAGCGGGCCGAGAACGTGCCGATGGGCAAGCCCGGCCGCGGTCTGTCCCCGGACAAGCTGGACTACCTGGCCGCCACGCCCCGGATCGACGGGTCGACGCAGGTGGAGGACCTCGCCGACGGCATGGCGAACCTCGTGCAGAGCGTCAACAGCGCCTGGCAGGGCCCGACGGCGCCCAAGGTGCGGATGCTGCCGACGCTGCTGCCCGCGACCGAGCTGCCCGGCGGCGGGGACTTCGGCAGCCGCGGTATCGCGGTCGGCGTCGACGAGCTCACCCTCTCGCCGGTCTTCGTGGACTTCGAGACCGACCCGCTGTTCGTCATCTACGGCGAGAGCGAGTCCGGCAAGTCCTCGCTGCTGCGGTTCATGGCCAAGCAGATCTCCGAGCGGTACGCCCCCAACAAGGCGCTGTTCGTGGTCTCGGACTTCCGGCGCGCGCTGCTCGGCCAGGTGCCGGAGAGCCACATGTACAAGTACTGCGCCTCGGGTCCGCAGCTCCAGGAGGTCATGGAGTCGCTGGCCGGCTCGATGAGCCGCCGTATGCCCGGCCCGGACGTGACGCCGGACCAGCTGCGCAACCGCTCCTGGTACAACGAGCCCGACGCGTTCATCTTCATCGACGACTACGACCTCGTCGCCACGTCGATGGGCAACCCGATGTCGGTGCTCCTGGAGTACCTGCCGTTCGCGCGTGACCTGGGTCTGCGCATCATCCTGGCCCGCAGCACCTCCGGTGCCTCGCGCTCCTCCTTCGAGCCGGTCCTCACCCGGATCAAGGAGCTCGGCGCCCAGGGCATCGTGCTGTCCGGCGACCCGTCGGAGGGCCCGGTGTTCAACAACATCAAGGCCACTCCGCAGCCGCAGGGCCGTGGCCAGTTCATCTCGCGCCGCTCCAGCGGGCAGCTCGTCCAGACGGGTTACCTGCCGGAGAGCTGAGTCTGTCCGTGTGGGTGGAGGGGCGAGCCGTGTCTGCGGCCCGCCCCTCGTCCGGGCCCGCGCTTTCACGGACCCCGAGCGCCCGGACAGGTCCGTCTCCCTCGGTTACGGCGGTTTCCTGGGCAGCGGTCGCACGTTCTGGGTCCGGAAGGTCAGGTCCGGTGAGGTCGGCGAGGTCTGGTTCGCCGGCGATCCCCGCTTCCTGGGCGTCGTCGCCGTACCGGGCCCGCGCCGGCTGTTCGGCGCCGCTCAGCGCACGGCGGTGGACGACCGGATGCCGGCCCGCACCCGCGGTGTCAGCCACGAGGCTCGGGAGCGCGCCAAGGCTGCGGGGGCGCGGGTCGGTTGAGGGACTGGTCATCCGTCGCGGATACGGCGGTGGCGGCGCCCGGGGAGGGTGCCGCCACCGCCGTATGCGTGCTGTCTGTCAGAGCCGGGTGTCCAGGAGCTTGCGCAAGGGGGGTGAGAGTTCGTGCACGGGGGCTCCGGCGGACTGGGCCCGGGTCAGCTCGTCGAGGTAGCGCAGGGCCTCGCCGGACAGCTCCTGCTGTCGTCTGCCGAGGCGGTGCCCGGCGATCCAGGTCCAGATGCCCAGGCCGACGAGCAGTACCGAGGCGTACGCCGCCGGCAGGTCCTTGACCACGGCATAGCCGACGCCGACGGCTCCCGCGACGAGGAGGATCCAGCCCGCCTCGTCGTGCCAGCCGCCGTGCTCGGCGATCCGCTCGTACTCCTCGACCTCGGCCGGTTTGGGCGGCGGAGCCACCGGAGTGGCTCGTACGCCGGTGGCCGGCGCCCCGGCCGGTGTGGTGTACGACGGCAGCGGGGCCATGTCGAGTTGACCACCGCCCCGGCCGGTCAGCCAAGTGGGCACGTAGGTCACGGGCGCGCCGTGCGCCAGTGCCGCCGCGAGGACGTGGCGGTATCCCTCCAGGAAGGGGTGGCGGAGCTTGCGCCTGCCCCGGAGGTTGACCTGGACGAAGGCGGCGAGGGCCAGGATCAGTACGGCGGCCGGGGGCGCGACCGCGACGACCATGTTCTCCGGCTTGCCGGAGGCGGCCCACACGAGCCAGACGATCCCGACGGCGGTTGCCAGGGAGCCGGCCCAGACGAGCCCGCCGCGAGCGACCCGGCGCAGGGAGGCCTCGTGTTCGGCAAGGGTGCGCCCGACCGTCTCGTCGTCGAAGTAGTCGTAGCCGTATGTGCGACCGAACTCCCGTACGGCGGCGGCGAGTCGGGGATCCGCGGACAGGGAGTGGGCGCCGATCGGCAGAAGGCTGCCGGTGGTGTCGTTCATGCTGCAGCCGCCTCCCCTATCCGAACACGGAGTCGCCCGGCCCGCGCACCGTGCGGGTGCAGGGGGCGACCACCTCGACGACGAGCCGCTGCCGGCCGTGGATCAGTGTGACGTTGACACGGTGGCCCGAGCCGCTGTCCGCGGCCAGGGACACGCTCTCCCCCGGTGTCCCCGCCAGCTTGAGCCAGCCCTGGCTCTGGAAGGTCGTGTCCAGTCGGCCGACGGCGGCGGTGAGTTGCTCCTCCGCCACGCCGTCGATCTGCCAGAGATGGCGGGCCGTGCACACCGTCGTCAGGCCCTTGGACCAGCAGTCGGCACAGGTCACCGAGGACACCGCGTTGCCCTCGTCCATCCGGCCGCGCACGGCGAGACCGTCCAGGACCCGGCTGGAGAGGGAGTAGAGCTCCTGGATCACGGCCGGATCGGGAGCCACGTCCGGGACCGGCTGGGCGAGCGAGAGGGCGGCCTCCATCTCGGCCTGCTCCTCCGTCGCCCAGTCCAGCGTCCGCACGATGGTCGCGAAGAGCTCCGAGTAGAAGTCCCAGTCCTCCATGCAGGGCGTGGAGAGCTCGAACGCCAGCAGGTCCGCGTTGTTGGGCAGCGGGATGTAGACCTGGATCTGGCCGCGTGGCACTTCCAGGGGCTCCCCGGTGGGCGAGGCCTCGGCGGTGAGCGTGAAGGGGGCCTGGCCGATCCGTACGACAGCCTCGGCGTCGCCCTTGCCGGAGGGCAGCGTGCTGATCCGGACGTCGTCCTCGGGGTAGGCCCGCCGCAGGCCGGTGAGGGCCTCCGACAGGACGTCCTCGGCGGTGATGTCGTGCAGCGGCATGCGGTAGACGGCGACGGTGGCGGTGCTCGGGCGGCCGTCGAAGTCGAGGTTGCAGAAGCCCGCGTACACGGCTCCGGCGTTGCGCAGGTCGTCGATGATGCTCGCGTAGGTGACGAACATCCGGAACCGGTCCTGGTCCGTGCCGCCCGGCATGACCTTGTGGACGGTCTCGTAGAGCTGCTCGGCCGCCTCGTCGGCGTCGTCGGTGCCCAGCGGGAGTTCGTGGAAGAACGGCGGGACCACCCAGCCGACGTGCAGCGCGAACGGCTCCGTGGCCGGAGCGGCAGTGGTGAGTTCGCTCATGCTGCTCAGGCCGCCAGGGTCTGGTGGAACTTGTCACCCGAGGCCGGCCAGGGCATCGTCGTGACCTGCGGGGCGGGCTGCGGCTGACCGGTCGCCGGGGCCGGCTGGGTCGAGACCGCGGGCGCGCTGCCGCCGCCCTCGTTGCCGCCGGAGATCAGGTGGCCGATGCCGAAGCCGGTGGAGAAGCCCTTGACGGCGCCGGTGATGAGCGACGGGTCGACGGCCTTGCCGAACTTGCCGAGGCCCCAGTTGATCATCTTGGTGCTCATGGGGTTCTTGATCTGGTTCATCATGACCTTGGCGCCGGACGCGAGTGCCCCCGCTTCGCGGGCTCCGGTGAACAGCGCCTTGCCGCCGGAGATGAGCGCCTTGCCCGCGCCGCCGACACCGGGAATCACACCGAGCGCGTCGAGCCCGACCTTCCACATCGGGGCGCCGCCCATCCAGTGACCGGCCATCGCCGCACCCGCGAACGCGACCGAACCCGCGCCCAGGATGGCCGAGGCGACCTGGCCGCCGATCGGGATGACGTTGACGACGATGGCGGCGGCGGCGAGCGCGGCGGAGATCGTGGAGAACAGGTCCGCGTTGTCGATCAGGAAGTTCTTGAAACCGTCCCAGGCGCCCTTCAGGCCGTCCGTGATCTTGTCCCAGACGCTGATGTCCGGCGGCCGGTTGTTCGCGGCCTCGCGAATGGCGTTCTCGGCCTTCGCGGCCTGTTCCTCCCAGTACTTGCGCAGCGCCTCGGCGTCCTGGATGAGGAGCGTGAGGTCGGTCGCGGCGTCCTGGGCCGCCCGCGAGGCGGAGTCGGCCTCCTCGGAGAGGGCCTTGGCCTGCTGCTCGGTGAGCTGCTGGAACTGCGCGCCCTCGATCTTGACGTTGACCTTGTCGACGTCGGCGTTCTTCTGGTCCAGCCGCTTGCGGGCCTCGACCGCGCGCTCCTCCAGGTTCTTGGCCTGGCGCTGCATGGTCTCGAGTTCGTCGTGCCAGCCCTTGAGCGCCCTGGAGCAGGCGTTCATCGACTCGTGGCCCTGCTGAAGGTACTTGGGCAGTTCGCCGACCTTCTCCTGGAACTTCTTGGCGGCCTCGCCGTCCCAGATGCCGTCGGTCTTACCGATGCCGACGAGCATCTCGCGCATCTCGTCGAGTTCGTCACCGACGGTCTTGACGTCGTACGCCAGCGACTCGATCGTGTGCAGGTCACCCTTGGCCGGGTTGAACTTCAGTCCGGGCCAGCTGGGATCGTCGAACATCCCCATCGTCTTCTCCCCGTTGTGTGCGTGTGCGGTTTCTCAGCCGCGTGTGCGAGGCGTCTCAGCGGTGGTGCGGGCTACTTCTGGCTGAAGCCCTTCTGCAAATCCTGGTCGGTCGTCTGGTACGCGTCGAGCGTCTTCTGCAGTCCCTCGTGCAGCTGCTTTGCGCCATCGGCGATCCGCTTGATGCCGTCGCCCCAGGCGTCCTGGAAGTCGTCGCAGGCGTTGTCGAGACCGTCTGTGCCCAGACCCTTGGGACCGACCTTGTTCAGCCGCTCCTGGGCGCCGCGCATGCGGTCGTCGACCTGGTCCAACCTGTTGATCAGGGTCTTCATACGATCGACATCGATCTGGAAGTCCGCCATCGCCGTGTGCCTCCCCGTAGCGTGATCAGTGATCGCCGGTCAGACTATCGGAGCAGCAACTTCCGGCCTACCTGGCGATGTTCGCTGTCGCCAATTTGTGGCATGCGCATGCTAGGCGCGATCCCAGACGTGCAGGACGGCCTGCGCATAGGCCAGCCGGTGGTCCAACCGGGGTGCGGCGAGACGGTACTTACGGCCTGTCTGGTACTCGATGGCCACCTCGGGCCCATCGGCCGACCGCCACCGTGTCCACGTCGGCGGCTCCATCTCCCAGGCGGCTTCCTTCTTCGCCTCGCCCTTCTCGCCGAGCAGCAGCCAGAGCGCTCCCTGCGCCGACATGACCGCCCAGCACACGAAGTAGAGGGGGGAGATCAGAACGAACACCGTCCACGCCTTGCGGGTGCCGACCTCGCCGGTCAGCGGTGCCCCTCCTTGGGCGGGTTGCACGCTCCAGCGCACGCGGCGCGGCCACGGCAGGGTCCGTCCGCCGCGGCGGGTGATCCGGCCGATCGGGGCGCCGTCAGCGCCGTAGACCTCGTACACTCCGTCGCCGACGGACCGTACGGAGCTGAGCGGTTCGCCGTTCGGGCCGCTCAGGGTGAACGGCGGCCGGGTCCGGCGGCCGCCTTGCGGGGCGTCCTGGGGGACGTGGACGTAGGCCAGGGGTTGGCCCTGGGCGGCGGGGCCGGCCTGCTGGACGGTGGTGGTCGGCTCGCCCGGCGCGGTCCTGTCGTACCTGCGCAGTTGCTTGTTGGGGACGTGGATCACGGTCTCCGCGGGAGCGGGCGCCTGGCCGTACGGCCCCGGTTGCCGAGCCTGCGGGGCCCGTTCCTGACTGCTGTGGTTCATTGCCGCCCAACTGTCGCTCCGGTTGACGTGACGGTCGACAGACTCTCAAAAGTGGGTCGGCGATGTCGCGGGGTGGTCGGCGTCGGCGGGGCCGCGGGAAACTTGTCCACAGAACCTCCACACCATGTCCCGAGGACCAACAGCCCTCCCGGCTCAGGCCCTGCCCTCGCCGCGGCGGGCCCGCCACAGGTCCCGCAGCAGAGCGATCTCCGCCATGTGATGGATGAGCTCCAGGTTGGACCCCCACAGCACGGAGATGTACGGCTCGTCGGGCGCGGAGCCGTACGGGTACTGGGAGAAGCCGATCGTGTCGAGCTGTTCCTCGGTGACCCGGCCGACGGCTTCGCGCCAGCGGTCGAGCAGGGACCAGAACCGCTCCTGGGCCAGGGCCGCGGAGGGGGTGAAGTCGACCAACCGGTGGGGATCGGTGCGGCGTTCGCCGAAGGTCCACTCCCACTCGCCCGCGAAGCAGGAGTGGAGGTGTCCGAGTCGCCAGGCGATGGTCGTGACCGGGGAGATGTCGGGCTCCACCGGGCCGGTGCGGGCGAGGACCTCCTCGACCCGTTCGACGCTCACGCTCCAGTCCTCGGCGATCTTGGCGACGCTCATGCCGTCGGCGGCCTGCCGGGCGACCTCGGCGTACTCGCCCGCGGGGATGTCCGGGGCGCCCCTGTCGATCACCCACTCGCCGGGACCGTACGCCCTGGGGGTCACCGCCTCGCTCCGGCGCCGGATCGACCAGGAGTCGGGTACCGGCTCCCAGAGGAATTCCTCGTCGCCGAGGCCTTCGAGCCGTACCTGCGCCCGCTCCCTGACGCAGTCGAACTGGTCCAGCAGCACGCCCAGCCGGTCGGTCCGTACGCGTCCGGTCTCCATGGCCCCGCTCTCCTCGCGCCGACGCGTCTCGCCGCGCTCACGCGGAGGCTAGCGACCGCCCCGCGCAGGGCGCGACGGATTTCCGAGCCCGCCGGTTCCGTTCGGAAAAGTCTGCGCCAACTGAGCCTCAGATCAAGTCATGTGACGTCGGATCAACTTGTTTCCAGGATTCGATCAAAGTTACGTTGCCCAGAGAAACTTTCGAACGGGGGCCCTTGTGGGTGTAGTCCTGCCGAGCGAGCTGGATGCGGCCCTGGACCTGATAGGCATCAGCTGGCCCAACGTCGACGAGGACGACTACCGCGACATGGCCCAGGCCATGCGGGAGTTGGCCGACGACATCGAGGACGGCGCCGCGGACGCGCACCGGGCGATCACCGATCTGATCGGGACGAACGAGGGGCTGGCGATCCAGGCGCTGGAGAGGCACTGGGATGTCGTCAAGGGCAAGCATCTGACCAACCTCTCCGAAGCGGGCCGGGTGGCGGCGACCGCGCTGGACGCCGTCGCCGTACTGATCGAGGGCGCGAAGATCGCCGCGATCGCCCAACTCGGCATCCTCGCCGCGGAGATCGCGGCCGCCCTCGCCGCCGCCCCGCTCACCTTCGGCCTGTCCACCCTGGGCGGTATCGCGGGGACGCAGGTCACCCGGATCGCGGTGAAGCGCATCTTCGAGGAGGTGTGCGAGGAGATCGCCGGGCGGATCATGGAGGTCGCCATGGGCCCGGTCTTCCAGGCCCTCGGCGCTATGGCGGGCGACCTGGTCCTCCAGCTGGGCGGCAACGCCCTGGGGACGCAGAACGGCGTCGACCTCGGCCAGACCGCGAAGGCGGGCGAGAAGGGGCTCGGCGAGGGCGTCGACAGTCTCAAGTCGGGCGGGATGCAGCTGGCCAGCGCGGGCGGCGGCGCGGGCGGTTCGATGCAACTGGCCGGTGCGGGCGGGGACGGCGGGTCGAGCAGTGGCGGCGGCGGTGGCGGTGGCGGTGGCGGCGGTCAGTTCAGCATGGACCTGGAGTCCTACGACCGGGCGGGCAACGGCCTCAAGAGCGCGGGCGGCAAGATCCGCGACGGCGCCGGCAGCAAGCTGACCCGCGCGAAGTCCTCGCACGGCCGCGCCCGGGGCAAGGACCCGCTCACCAATCTCCTCGACCCCATGGTCGACGAGGTCATGGAGGGGATCGGCAAGGGCGTCAAGCGCTCCGCCGCCCACCTCGACGAGAGCATGACCAGCGGCCTGAGCAAGATGGCCAAGCGGCACAAGGGCAACGACGACGACATCGCGACCCAGCTCCAGGGCATCACCAAGTCGCCGGGACGCGACATTCCCGTCTACCACCTCGACGACAAGGGCAAGGTCACCCGCATCACCTCGGAGGGGCACCACGACCTCACCCCCGACGACCGCACCCGTCTGACCTCGCTGAACCTCCAGGGCGACAGCGTCCCCGAGCGCAAGGCGGGCAACTACCCGCTGCCCGCCAAGGGCAAGCGGGAGAGCAAATCCTCGCAGCAGGTAGCCTTCGGAAGCACTGATCTCTCGCAGGCCACCAAGACGGCCCGGCAGGCCAACAGTGACTACGGAAGGACGTCGAAGGGGAAGTTCTCCAGCCGGAACTACGCCGCCGGCCGGTACGGGAAGCAGGGCGCCGATGACGAGTTCATCATCGTCGGCCGCAGCAAATGGCCTGCCTCGCATTCGGAGCGCCAGGTGGGCATACCGTTCCTCAACGCCGGGACCAAGGACGGGCTGACCGAGCTCTACACCGAACGAGAACCGTGCACGACCGGAAAGGGCGCTCAGAACTGCAGCGCCTGGATGTCGGAGTACCTCCCGAAGGACGTACGCGTCTCCCATACCGTCGAATACGGCGACACACCGGATTCGAAGCAGAAGGGCAACGACGCGATGGAGAAGTACCTGAACGGCATGAACCCGAAGAAGAGGTAGCAACAGCACATGCCCCCGCTCGTCGACCACGCGATGATGGAGTCGGTCTTTCCCGCTGAGGAGATCGAGACGTGGGAGGAGGAGAAACTCCCCGCCGGACTGCACGCCTCGGCCCGTACGGTCCTGACCGAGGTCGGGCTTCCGCACGACCGCAGCTCCTTCTTCCTCCTGGACGGCGCGCTGTTCGAGGGCGAGGACACCCCGGCCGGGTTCCGCCGGTGCGCGGAACTGGACCACTTCTCCGCGTACGAGGACATGCCGAAGGGCTGGGAGAACTGGCTCGTCATCGGTGAGATCTTCTACGACGTCGTCGTCCTGGATCCCGAGTCCGGAAAGGTGTATTGCCTCCCGGACGGCGAGTACCGGGCCCTTCCGCTCAACCGCGACCTCGATTCCTTCGCCTATTTCACCTATCTGCTCCAGGTCGAGCGCCCGAACTACGACTACTCGGTGTCCGAGGACGTCGACGATTCGGAGGCCGTGGCGATCTCGCTGCGGGAACGGATGACCGAGGCCGATCCGCTTCCCTTCGAAGGCGTGGAGCCCGCCTGGTCGGAGGATTTCGACTGGGATGACGAAGACGCTCCCCGTCTGCCCCCGTGGGATGCTGTGCTCTCGAACGTGTACGAGTCCATCGACTAGGCGGAACCATCCATGACAGCACCGAGTGCGGACCTTCTTCGCGATGTCGGCATTCCCGCCCGTCCGAATCCCTGGTTCGATTTCGTGGACGGTTCTCCGGAGCAGGCCAGGACGCTCGGCGACGCCTACGACGACCTGCGCGAGCGGTGGGCGGACCTGCCCGAAGGGGCTGAGGGCTGGCTTCTGCTGGGCACGGTGCCCTATGACGACATCGCCCTGGACGGTGTCTCCGGAGTCGTGTACTGCCTTCCGGGCGACGAATCCGAGATCTATCCGCTGAACAAGGATCTCCCCTCCTTCTCCCGCTTTCTCCATCTGCTGGAGAAGGAGCGCCCGAACTACGACTTCGAGTCGGAACTCGACCATGTCGACCCGGAGAGCGCTGCGACCCGTCTCACCGAACAGATGCGGGAAATCGACCCGGCCGCGCTTGCGGTGCCCCATTCCCGTTGGCACGACATCCTTGAACATGTCGCCGAACCCGAGGCGAGGTAATGGCGATGAATGACAGCGATATCCGGCGCATCGGGGAGATCACTCTCCCCCTGAGCGTCGGCCCGTACTTCGTGACGGCCGGGTCCGACCCCGTACGGCTGCAGGAGTTCGCCGAATCCGTCGACCGTACGGTCGTGCTGGAGGAGTGCCGGGAGTGGGCGCGGTTCGGGTCGGACCGCGGGTTCGAGATCTGTGCCGACCAGGAGGGCGTCGTACGCGCCGTGCTCCTCGACTGGACCGAGGACGCGCGGTTCGTGAACGCGACGGCGGAGGCCTTCGCCCAGTCGCTCGCCGCGCTGGACCAGGCCCTCGCCCAGATCCTCGGCACCGAGGTGCCGCAGGAGGCCGCCGCCGCGTACGCGGAGTTGGAGCAGCGGCTGCGGAATCTCGACCCGCGGGCGTTCGAGGGACGGGAGCACTGGTGGCCCCTCGTCCTCGACGACATCCGGGACACCGCGAGCGCGGAGTGGTTCACCGCCTTCGAGATCCTCAACGACCAGGGCGAGAAGCAGATCGTCACGCAGGCCGGTGACATCGGCGTCCACCCGGAGGAAAGGCTGTGGGCCCGGCTGCGGGCCGCGGGCGTGCAGCCGGAGCAAGTGCTGCGGGTCCACACCGAGTTGGAGGCCTGCTTCATGCCGGGCCACTACTGCTCCCTGTGGCTCGGACAGGTCTTCCCCGAGGCGCAGCTGACCCACAACTTCCCCTACGGGGAGACCGCCGAGTCCCGCGCCGAGGGCATCCGGCAACTGCGTGAGGCAGCGGCCGAGCAGCCGCAGTAGAGGGGATGCAGCACATCATGACCGTCGGTACCGTCACGCCGGACATAGCCTCCTGGCCGCCGCTGGACGACGACAAGCGGGGTCCGGGACAGCAGTTGCTCGACTGGGCCGCCGACGGCGACGGGCCGCGGCTGTGTCTGGTGCGGGGCGCGGAGGGCAGCGGCAAGAGCGCCCTGCTCGCCTGGCTCCTGGCCGGGACCGTCGGCCGGCCGGGCCTCACCGTCCATGCCACCGTGCCCTCCGAGGGGCTGACAACCGAGACCTTCGCCTGGGAGTTGGGGCGCCAGCTCGGCTACGGCCCCCTTTCCCCCGACCGTCTGCTCGACCAAGTCGGCGCGGACGAGCGGCCCTTGCTGCTGCTCGTGCCAGATCTGCACCGGGCCGGGGCGGGCCCCGCCGATCTGCCGTCGGCGGCTCCGGAGACCCTGGTCGCCGAGCTGCTGGAGCCGTTGCTGACCGTCCCCCACCTGCGCGCGGCCGTTGAGGTCGGGACGTCGGGGTTGCTGGCCACACACGGCGACGTCGAGGTCGTCGAGGTCGTCGAGGCCGTGGGCCGGGGGGAAGGCGGCAGCCAAGGCACCGCACAGGCCTCGTACGCCGAGCTCGTCGCCGCCGTCCCGCGCACGGCCGACGGCCGCCCCGACTGGTCCCGGGCTCCTGACGCGGTGCGCCGCCGCATCCTCGACACCGCGCTGCGCACCGACGACCAAGGAGCCGCCGTACGCGGCCTGTTGGCGGACCCCGGATTCCTGGTGCACGGCTCGGCCACCGCGCTCACGGCCGCCCTCGCCGACCCGCGCATCCCCGCGCCCGGGCGGCTGCGCGAGGTGTGGAGGCGTGCCGCGCCGGAACTGACGGCGTATCACACCGACAGCGCCGAACGCGCCGCCCTGCTGCACGCCGCAGCGGTCGACACGGACCCGGACCTCACGGAGTACCTGCGGCCGCTCGCCGGGCAGCACTGGTGGTCGACGGTGTGGGCGCGGCGGGCCCTCCCCGTGAGCGCGTTGGCCCTGGTGCCGGGCGGCGAGGAGAGAAAGCTGCTGGCCTCGGATCCGACGGGGCGGCTGCGGACGTACGACGTGGGGAGCGGGGCGCCCGACGAGGGCGCGTCCGGCCTCGGCACGGTCGGCGCGAGCGCGTCCGACGGAACCGCGTCGGCGATCGTCCGCCCGGCCTCCGTACGCCCGCGCTCCATAGCCCCCCGTGACGCCCGGTCGGCGCTGCTGCTCGACCGGTCCGACGCGCTGCTGCCGCTCGTGACCGAGGACGACCCGACCGCCGCGTTCGCGCTCGAGCGCATCGCCGAGCACCACGGTTCGGCCGCGCTCGCCGAGGAGGAGTCGCTGGTCACCGCGCTCGGCAGCGGCGGCACTCAGAGGCCGTACGCGGTCGTCGGCGACCGGGGCGGCACGGTCCACGTGTGGTCCCTGGGCGAGTACCAGGACGTCCCGCACTCCTGCCGCGTGCACCAGCAGCCGGTCACGGCCGTCACCTGCGTCGACACCGCCGACGGGCTGACGCTCACCTTCAGTGCCGGGGCGGACGGCTCGGTACGGCTGTGGGAGACCTCGGCCGAGCCGATGCCGGTGCCGGTGCAGCAGCGCCACTACCGGGCCACCGCGCTCGCCTCGGCGGACACTTCCGCCGGTCCGGTGCTCGCCGTGGCCTGGAGCGACGGCGAGGTGCATCTGTGGCACGTCTTCTCGGGCAGGGTGCGGGTGCTGCCCTGGCTGCGGGGCTGCGACGGCCTCGCGCTCACCCCCGAGGGTCTGCTGGTCATCGCCGGCTCCGAGGGCCTGTCTGCCGTACGGCTGCGGCTGGATGTGCTCTGGGAGCGGTGAGGTGCGGCCGGCGCCTTCTCCCTGTTCCAGTCCGGTGCGTCAGTCACGCAGCCGCCCGGCCGGAGCCTGCGTGGCGGCGCGACGACCACGCCACACCACCCCCATCGGCCTGCGCCGGACCGAAACCGACGAGCTTGTAGGCTGTCATGAGCATTTCGGGGGAGCTGCTGATCACTTGACTGTGATCAGTTGAGCGTCGTGTTCCATTTCGTCGTGTTCCATTTCTCTGTGGACTCCCGCGCATCATCGAGACTCATGGGGAGAGGGAGTTCATGTCGTACCCTCCGCCGCCCGGAGGACCGGGCGGCGCGTATCCGCAGGGGCAGGGAGGGTGGACACCACCCCCACCTCCTCCACAGCAGCCGCAGCCGCAGCCGCAGCCAGGTGGCGTGCCCTATCCGCCCCAGGCCAGGCCGGGGCCGGGGCCGAGCCACTACGGCTATCCACCGCAACCGCCCACCACGGCGCCCGGTTGGCACACGGCACCCCACCCGCCGTATCCGCAGCAGCATCACCCCGGCGGAGGCGGCGGCGGCGGTGGCCAGGGTGGCGGTGACCGGGACAGCGGAAGCGGCCTGAAGAAGGTCGTCATCGGTGTCGTAGTCCTCGCCGTGCTCGCCGTACTCGGCATAGGTGGCCTCGCCGCCTACCAGGCCCTCGGGGACGACGCGTTGCCCACCGCGGCCGGCGGTGCACAAGGCGAGCAACTGCTCAGCCCGCACGACATCGAGGAGCTGCTCGACGGCCGTAGCCAGGCGTTGAAGAGCGGTGACGAGGACACGTATCTCGCGCCCTTCGCCGGTGACGCCAAGGACACGCAGAAGAACCTCTTCGAGAACCTGCGCAAGATCCCCTTCGCCCAGGCCGAGTACTCCGTCCTCAAGACGACGGGCACAGGCACCGACGAGTACGGCGACGGAGCCACGGTCGCCCTCGACGTCGCCTTCGTCCACAAGATCCAGGACGTGGACGTCCGGCCGGTGTCCGAGTGGTACCGGTGGATCATCAAGCGGGAGTCGAAGGACGCCGAGCCGCGCATCACCAGGGTCGGTCCCGCCCCCGGCGCCTACGGCGCCAAGAGCTATGTGTTCTACCCGGCTCCCTGGGACCTCTACGAGGACATGCACGTCGTCAAGAAGGCCCACACGCTGACGATCTCGGACAAGAAGTACGCCGGCGACACCGACCGCTACGCGCCGTACATCGAGAAGGCGGCGAAGGACGACATCGAGCTGTGGAAGGCGAACGGTCCCGAGGGCACCGAGACACCCACGGGATTCGTCACGGTCCTCGAACCCGGCCGCAAGACCTACTCCTCCCTGTACGGCTCGCAGTCCGTCGCGTGGGAGGCCGGCCAGAGCGTGGCGATGCCCACCTTCGACGCCGGGTTCGGCGGTGACGAGAAGGACCTGCAATACGGCGGCGCCCGGGTCAAGATGGACATGTCCGGCAGCCGCTTCACCAACGCGGCGTACTGGCCGAAGCTCGTCCAGGAGATCTCCCACCACGAGTTCGCGCACGCCATCGTGCAGCCGCTGGAGGCCGCCTCCGGGGGTTTCGCCGCCGACTCCTCCACGCGCTGGTGGGTCGTGGAGGGTTTCGCCGACTACGTGGCCTTCCGCTTCGACAGCGAACTCGGCGCGTGGACCGTCCGCAACGACGTCACCGGCAAGGACTTCAGCGGCGAGCTGCCCACTGATCCCGGGGCCGGGGACGAGGTCTCCACGAACTACACGGTCAGTTACCTGGCCATCCGGTTCATGGCCGAGAAGAACGGCGAGGCCGCGGCTCTTCGGTTCGTCACCGACCAGTACCGCCACCCGGGGCAGCTCGACCGGCAATTGCGCACGGCCACGGGCATGGGCGAGAACGACTTCCAGGCCGCCTGGGCGAGTTACGTGAGGAGCCACAGCTGATGAGCGCAGACGGCACGCAGGACCCGGCCGGCCCGTACGGCCGGCAGCCACCGCCGGTCCCCCCGCCGGGATATGGGTACGGGGGCCCGCAGCAGCCCCCGGCACCGCAGCAGCCCTCGGCACCGCCGCAGGGCCCGCCACCGCAAGGCCCGGCGCCGCAGAGTCCGCCACCGCAGCCGTACGGCTATGGGTACGGCGGCCCGCAGCAGGCGCCCCCGCCGGGGTACGGGACCCCGCAGGGCTACGGTCCACCCCAGCAGCAGGGCTACGGATTCCCGCAGCAGCCCCCGCAGGCGTACGGCTACCCCGGACCGGGCGGCCCCTTCGGACCTGTCGGACCCGGCGGACCTGCCGGCGCACCTCAGCCGGGAAGTACACGCGGGAAGCCGGTCGGGTTGATCGTGCTGCTCGTCGTGGCCGTGCTCGTGCTGGGCGGGGCCGGTTTCGGGGCCTGGTACATGCTCGTCGGCTCGGCGAGCAACAACGTGCTGTGGAGCGTGGCCTCCCGGCAGCAGGGCGAGGACGTCGACGCGGTTCTCGGGGCGAAGACGCGGGGCACCTGGTTCACCGACAAGGCGGTGGTCCAGACGCTGCCGAACGGTGTGAAGGCGTACGCCCTCGACACCGGCAAGCAGCTGTGGGCCACGGCGCTGCCCGGCGACAGCAGCGAGGCGTGCGTCGCGCCCGAGAACTCCTCCGGCGACATCGGGATCGTCGCCTACGGCGAGGGGAAGGCCTGCGACCACCTCGTGGCCTACGACCTCGGCACCGGCAAGGAGCTCTGGGACAAGGACCTCAAGCCCGGTGGCACCACGTCGAAGGACGAGGTGTCGGTCGCCCGGGCCGGCGATGTGGTCGTCGTCCACGCGGCGAAGGTGACGCTGGCCCTCAAGGCGTCCGACGGCACGACGGCCTGGGACCCGAAGAAGTTCGCGACGGAGGACTGCCCCAGTGGTGAGTTCACCGGCGGCAAGGCCCTGATCCGAGTCCGCGGCTGCCATGTCAGCGACTTCGACGACCCCGACTGGGGCCAGAACTGGGACGAGGTCTCGCTGGTCGACCCGGCCACCGGGCAGGCCCGCTGGACCTACCACCACAAGGTTCCCAAGGACAGCTTCGGCGAGATCGAGGGCCGCGACGTCATCTCGACCTCTCCGGTCGTCCTGATCCGGCACGGCGACGACGGGGACGCCCTCTTCTCCCTCGACGACGAGACGGGCAAGGTGCGCAGCCAGTTCTCCCCCGCCACACCGTCCGAGTACGTCAGGAGCGACGACTCGCTGGGCGGCCCCTGGTCGGAGGCGGGCGTCTTCGGTGACACCTTCGTCATCGGGACGAGCGGCGCGAAGAGCAAGGAACTGCTGGCGGCCTACGACCTCGACAGCGGCCGACAGCTGTGGAAGACCGACGCGGCCGAGTTCAGGTCCTTCTATCCGTTGCCCGCTGCCGGTGGCGATCGGATCCTGGCCTACCGGACCGGCTACGGCGGCGACAAGGGTCCCGAACTGGTGGAGTTCGACGCGAAGGACGGTGCGATGAAGACCGTCGTCGAGTACCCGACGGACATCCGCAAGGGCATGTCGATATCGGCCCGCCCCTACTGGCACGAGAACCGCCTCTACGTCTCCGAACCGAACCCGTCCGTGAGTTATGGGGAGACTCCGTACACGCTGGTGGCTCTTCCGGTCACGGATTGACCGGGGGGCCGCCGTCCAGGAGGCTCCCGTTCAACGGTAGGCGGGCGAACGGGAGCCTCGAGCTGCGCGGGGCAGGTCCGCGCGGCGCCCCCCAGTCAGCCGCTAACAGGCAGCCCCACCAACCGGATCCGGCTCGGTCATTCGACGAGGACGACGGCCGGGACCGGCAGCGACGAGCGCCGAGTGTGCCTCCGGTGTCCTCGCTGGCTCATCCACCGGAGTTTTCTGGACTGGCTTCGTCGCCGTCACCGTGGTCCATCCTCGCCATTGCCTGCACGGTGAAGCCGACGAGCGGGGCCAGTACTCCCGCCACGGCCGTCCAGACCCGCCAAGCACCACAGTCCGGGACGAGCAGCAGGGCGGCGAGGCACCCCAGGGCCACCGCGAACCCCACGACCACCGGCGCGGACGCGGTCATGAGCCAACCAGAGCCGAGATCCAGGGCCCGGGTTCGCCGGTCGGGGTCCGGCCGGGCCGGTTCCATGACCCCCGCTTCCTCTACCTGCTCAACCACCTGGACCGGGACGGCGCCCGGTAGTTGCCAGCCATCGTCGCCCACCAGCTCGGCCAGGACGTCCCGGCCGCGGCTCTCCTGCGGGTGCCAGAGCAGCCAGCCCTGTGCGCCGCTCAGGACAGCCCCCGCGACCTCGCCGGCCATCTGGGAGTGGAAGGGAACCTGCCGGCCACGGCCCTCCAGCACCAGGCATCGCAGCGTGCGGGTGTTCTCCCGACGCTTCTTCTCGTCGGCCGCCTCCGGACTGCCGGGCGGGGGCGCGTCGATGTGCTTGCAGGATCCGGTGACGGAGACGCGCAGCGCCTTCCAGCCGGGGCCGACCGTGCGCTTGGGGCGACGCGGGCTCTCGTTCTTCCACCAGTAGCCGAGCGGACCGAGAGTCGCCAGCGCCCAAAAACCACCGATCGTCCAGGAGTCGCCGACCTGCACGGCCCGCCCGGCGAGTTGACGCTCGACCTCCCCACGCTGGTCGTCACCGATGGCACCCAGTTCGGGGTGTTCGGGGACGTGGGCCACGTAGAGGTCGCTGCCGACTTCCCGGCGGAAGTTCGTGGTCGCTTCGAACCTCACGGGCACACCCTCACCTGTCGACGAAGGCAGCAGTACGGTGAAGTCCGCCGTGGCATCTGCAGTCGTGTGAGCGCTGTCGGCAACCTCGTTCTCGATCTTCACGATGGCATGCTGCTCGATCACCGCACCGGTCTCGGCCAGTACCGCACTGGTGCCGGTCCCCCGCGTGTCGACGACGGCGAGTGTCACCCAGAGAGCCAGCATCGCCGGAACGGCGACCATCACACCGGCGAGGCGGGCCGACATCCAGCGCGTGCCGCCAAGCAGCAACGGCACGGCGCCCCCACCGCGGCCCGGGGTGGTCGAAGCGATCCGCACAGCCCATCGGTAGGTGTCAGCACGGGTCTGGCCGCCCGCACGCACCACCGCCACACCCAGGAGCACTAGGCAGGTGGCCAGCAGCACCAGCGAACACCACAGGACAGCCGCCCGCAGGTGCGTGGCTCCCAGGCAGAGCCACGCTGCTGTCAACGCCACGAGGGCGAGCGGAGCAGCTGCGGCAACAAATCTCCCGCAGCGAAGGGAGAGACTCGTAGGGCTGACGTCGGCTGCACTGTTCGCGCCCTTGTCCAGGGTCCATTCACTGCTCACCCGAACGCTCCATACCTCTGCGGATCAGGCCGTCTCCGCAGGTCGCCGGCGTCCTCTCCCGCGTCCCTCTTTGCGTCAGCGACCGTGCCGGGCCTGTCCTTTCCCTCTTCGGCGTTGGGGTTGCCGTTGACCACCCCGTCGACGTCCTTGGAGATGTTGCCTCCTGCTCCCAGTCCGAAGCTGATGGGAGCATTCATGGCCACGTCCCCTACGAGTTGGTGCGCCGAGGAGAGCGTTCGGCCGTCCACGGCTCGGTGGACGGCAACGCTCCCGGAGCCCCCCGTGAGTCCTCCGGCCACAGCTCCGAGGGCCATCTAAGAGGCATCGAACCGGTCCCGACTGTGCAAATTGTTCAGGGTGTCGCCGACGACGGACGAGAGGGCCCCCACGGCCGCGCCGTCGGCGGCGTTCGCCCACACACCTCCACCCAGCCGCTGTGCCAACAAGCCGGCCCCGAACGTCCCGCCCAGCGCTCCCACCGCTCCGTTGACGGCGTTGTTGGTTAGCTCGGCGTCCTTGCCCATGGCCAGGTTGGTCGCGATCCCCGTGCCAGTCCCCGCACCCCACTGCACGCCCAGCTCGACGGCGAGCCGCAACGGCCCGCTGCCCCTCACCAGCCCTCGCATGTACCGGAACAAACGAGCGGCACTGCCAAGCAGCCGCCCCAACCTCGACGCGGCAGTCCCCGCCTGCGCAGCCAGCCGTACGGCATTGGCGGCCCCGGCCGCCGCCGAGAAACCAACCGTGACGAAGGAAAGCGCGACGGACGCAGCGATCGATACGCCGATCTCAAGGTAGATCTGATGAATCTCGTCATTGATCTCCTCGATATGGTCGGCAGCCTCCTCAAGCCCTCGCGCCGCCTGCTCGAAAAGGGGCACGGTCTCCTCGACCGCTCGTCCGACCTTCTCCCAATACTCATGGAAGGCCTGGGCCGACTCCCCCCGCCAATGCTCACCGAGAACGCCCCGCACCCTCCGGTCGAGCCCCCCGTACGCCTCCTCCAGCTCCTCCCCCATCGTGCGCCACCCCTTGGCCGCCGCACGCAGCACATCGGGACGGCCGCCGGGATTCACCACCTCGATCCCGGCTTCGTAGACCTTCTCGGCGACGCTCTCCTCGCTCAACTCCTGCCACCCTTGAACAGCTCGGCGAGAGCGTCGTCCGCCGCAGCGGAATTCCTCGCGTTGTGCTTGACGGCCCGGCTCAACCCGTCGAAGTGCCGAGCCAGGTTCCCCAACGATTCGACCATCCCCGCGGCCAACTCGACGTAGGCCGAGGTGACCTCTTCGGACTCCGTCAGAACCCCGAACCCGTCATGGATCTGCTCCGCCCCCGTCGTCCCCTCAAATGCCCTGACCGCACTCGCCAGGTCATAGGCCCGCGTCTCGAACGCGCCGGCCAGTTTCGTCATTTCCTGCGGATCTAAGTAGAAGTCACCAGACATGCGCCACTCCGTACACCCATCCCTCGCGGCCTTTGACGTGCACTTCCGCAACCTCGCGCAGGCCGAAGAGTCACGTACCAGCACCCGATGGAGGGACGGCGTCAACTTGCGTGCTGGAATCGCCAGGTGATCAGCGTTGCGGCGTCTGCCCGGCCGAGCCCGATACTGGTCGCGCCCGTCCGGCACACCTCCACCGGATGCCACCCTCACCTCCGCCCGCGCCCGATGGACGGACCCGATGAAGGGCTACCCGGTACCCGCACGTTTCGACGCCCTCGCCCACAACGGCACCCGACACGTGGTGGCGGCCGACGGGGGCGACCGCTTCGACGCACTGGTCAAGGTCCGCGAGCAGATCGAACGGCAGGCTGGCTCCTCGGCGTCAGGGCTCTCGCCACGACGCCTGGCTCTCCGGCGCATGCCGTGGCATGGGCGGCTTCCTCGTCTGCCATCTCACACCCGGCGTCCTCCCCACCCGAGCCGACCTCATCCAAACCTTCCCTGCGGCGGCGATCGACCCGTACTTCGACGCGGACGGCGCTGTCCCGCCGTACGGAATCGTGGGCGGCTGGTCCGTCGACGAAGCCGGTCAGCTCGACGCCTTCCGGCACAGCCTGAACTGTCGCCCCTCCCGGTGGCGTTGGACTTCCCCGCTCCCCCCACGTCCTTGGACGCCGCCATGCAGAAGGCCGTCACCGGCTACGCGGGCGAGGAGAAACCACCGTCCGCCCAGGCTCATGCTCTTCGCCCAGGAGGGACCGCAGGGCCTGTACACGGTCACCGTGAACGACGGCAGCCGATACGTCCCCGCCCGCACCCACTCCACCCACGCCCCGACTCCTGGCACCAGCTGCTTCACGCGCCAGGCCACCAACTGGCCGCCGCAGGCGTTCCGGTGCGGCTCAATCCGGGGCATCGCATCAGCCTGGCGATTCCTGCGGAGGCGTTCAGGCAATTGAGCTCGCGCTGACGCCTACGGCCTTGTCTGTCCAGTGAACGCCGCCGGCTTCCGGCACCCGTGACGGGTGGCCGACTGCTCGGCGAAGTGCTCCAGATCCGCCTGCTCCTCCTTGGTGAGCGGATCCGAGGTGAACTCGCGGTCGCTGCCCTCGATCGGTGAAGCGTGGTAGTAGCCGACGCCCGAGGCACCCTGGCAAGTGGAGGAGGTCCAGACGGTGTACGTGTCGGTTCCCGAAGGGGTGGCGTGGCCGCCGTACCTGCCATTGACCACAGCCTGGGAAGCGTCACTGAAGGGCCCGTATGCGGCGGCCAGTTGGAGTCCGCCGACAAGCACGCACTCTTCGGCCGGTGACGTTCCGGCGGCGGTTTCGATCACCGTCACCGCTGATGTCATCCCCTTGCAGGTCCCTGTGGCATCGTTCGCCGGCACGGACCTGGCGGCAGCAGCGGGTGCGGTGAGCTTGCTCGAATCTCCCGGTTCCGTCGAACAACCCGTCTTCTCTGCGGCGCGCTGGGCCGCTCCGGTGACCGCACGGGCAAGCTCGAGCCGGACATCCTGCGTCACCTCGCCGCCGTAGGGCGACTCGGCGGCCACGAGGATTCCGCTGCCCCGTTCCGGCGTCCAGTTCTTGCAACTGAGCAGAACCGATGCGGTGGCCTCTTTCTCCTCAGTGACCATGAAACCTTGCCACCCCGCGTCCAGAGGGACGGGGAGGGCGTCCTGGTCCCGTTGGAAGGAATAGAAGCCGTATGCGTTGTGGGCGCCGGACGCTGTCCCGATCGAGACGACGACACCGTTGACATCGCACGTCGTCGCCAGGCCGGACGGCTCTGTCACATCGCTGGAGACGTCGAACTGCCTGCTGGAGGTGTGGAATCCCAGACCGAGCAGAGAGAGTTTCGACTTCCCCGCGAGGTCCAGCACCGGGTCGACCACGAGCATCCCGGCGCACGCCCGCGCGGTCTTGGCGGCCGGGTACTGAAGCTGGAATCCGTAGTACCCGGCTCCCAGAACCGCCAGCGTCAGCACGGAGCGGAGCAGCCGACGTCGCCCGTGCCTTCGGAGCCACGCAGGCTGATCGGTCACGAGCCGAAGGAGGGCGACTGATCGACCGTGGTGAGGGGCTTCAGACACCCGGCATCGAGGACGGAGTGGTTGGCCAGGCGGGAGGCGATGGCCGCGATGGTGAGGCGTTGGCTGTCCGTGTCGCCGCCCGAGGCGCCAGGAGACGTGACCGAGACGCTGAGGTGGGCGGTCGCACCGCCCTCCAACTTGCAGGGGATGTAGAGGGCCGCGCTTGAGTCACCGGACAGCGCCGCAGCCTCTTGGCCACCGGCGGCCGTGATACTCAGGGGCTTCGTCTTCCCCGACAGACGGCCTCGCTCCTTGAGGTCGTCTTGCCATGCCTGGGCGCCGACGGTGGTGAGCCGGACCCGTGCGTCGAGTTGCGTCTTCTCGTCGCCGTCGATCGCGCAGTCCAACCGGTAGGCGTCGCCCGCTCCGGACTCGGTGAACTCGGTAGCGGTGACCCGTCTGCCGGTGAAGGTGGTCTGCTCGATGAAGCCCATGTCGACGGTGGAGAGAATGCCACCGCAGTCAGCGGCGACACCCGTACCGCGGAACGGGATGAAGCGGTCACCGATGACTGTTCCCGCGGCCAGGCAGAGCACCGCGAGCAAGCCGACGGTCAGGCGTTTCCGAAGAGCGGAGCTCGTGCGCACGGGGACCTCGGGTGTGGGGTGAGTAGGGTCGGTCACGGGCTGGCCTCTCAATTTCCCAGGCCGGACGTATCGGCATCCAGGTCACCGGCGAAGTCGTCCAGGTTGTCCTTGGCGTTTCCGTGGCCGCTGTTGAGCCCCTTGCTCACCGCGGTGTCCACCTGTTCCTGGTTCAGTCCGGTCTCGGCACGCTCGTTCGCGAGCATCGCGGCGTCGCTGGTGACCGCCATGAAGGACCTCTTGCGATCCTCGACCTCGCCACCCGTGCTGTAGACGACTTCCCCGAGCGAGTCCCTGGAGGCACCGGAAACCATCGAGTCGATCACCTGACCGCTGACCCATTCGGCTGCGGCGCCAGCCACGGCACCGCCTGCCGGAGAGGCGATGGTGGCGGTACCCGCGCCGATACCTATACCGACACCGGTCTTCGCCCAGTCCCCCGCTGCCTCGATACGACTGTTGAACACCGCGTCGTCCGCGACCTTTTCGTGGATGACCGCGTCCTTGCGGGCGGTGCCGATGATGCCCTCGATCTCCGCCGAGTTCGTGCTGATCTTCTCGATTTTCTCGGTCGCCGAGATGTCGTAGGCATCCGGATGCTCAAGGTGATACTGCATCAGTGAGCTGGTGTACTGCGTCTGCCCGTAGTTGATCGCCGCGTATCCGTCCGGATCCTGGCCGACCGTGTAGAGGAACCGCGTGACGTCACGTTCGCTCTTGTCGCTGATGGTCGCCGGTGCGCTGTCACCCTCGGGGTAGAGCTTGTCCAGGCCCTTCTCGTCGTTGGCCAGGGCGCGATTGATGTCGGGCATGTACTCGGCGGACATGCGGCCGAGGCTGTCGTTCATTCCCTCGTGGGCGAGATCGGGATGCTGGGACACATCCGAGATGATCTTCGAGGTGAGTTCGGCCTGATCGGTGGTGTGCTTCGGAAGCGGGTTCGGGATCGGGGCGTCGTACGCGTGGCCGGTCGTGGCCGATTCCAAGGCGTGACCGAGGTTGTTGTAGCCGTTCGGGTTCTTGTCGTCGCCCGTGTAGCCGGCGCCCTCGGGCCAGTGCCGGTCCTTCATCAAGTAGTCGTAGTGGTCGACCTTTTCGCCGTTGACGGTGGTTTCCGAGCCGAAGAACTCGGTGGACGCCTCCGGGTTGTGTCCCAACGCGTCCATGTACCCCGCCATCGGGTCGAGCGCCCCGATATTGGTCGTGCCCAGCGTCCGCGGGTACCCCCAGTAGGCGTCGGGGTTCTGACCGGCGTTGGCGCCGTTCTTCTCCGCCGTGATCAGGGCGTCGCCGTAGTCCTGGAGGAAGTCCTTGTCCCACTTGCCCTCGCTCATCAGGCTGCTGGTGAGCTGGTAGCCGCTGAGGCCGTACGGCGACTCGGTGGGATTGGCGTTGAAGTCGCGCTGGCCGGCCTTGAGCAGGTCGTTCTGGAACTTGGTGATCTCGGGGGCGGGGCCGCCCTTGCGGTGGTCGTCCGAGGTGGTCGCCGTACCGATAGTGGTGCCCAAGTTCGCCTTGAGCTGCTTGAGTTGGGCCAGCTGCTCCTTGGAGAGCGTGGTACCGGCCGGCGGGCTCACGAGCTCGTTGTACTTGCTCAGCATGTTCTCGCCGCCGGTCTTGACCGCGAAGTCCCTTGAGAACTCCGGGTCGTTCTTGTTGGCGGAGAGAAGCATGTTGAGCTTGGTGATCTCGGCGTCGGAGAGCCGGCCCTTCTTGTTCATCAGGGCGGCCGCCTGGTCGGCTTCGACGGAGTCGAGCGTGGTGTAGACGCTGGTGTTGAAGGACTGGCTGTCGCCGTTGGCGTCGCGTTCCAGGGCCGAACTGGCGGCCTCGTCGGCGGCGGTGGCCACCTCCAGGACACGCGTCAGCCGGGAGACGAGCGAGTCCAGCTTCTTCTTGCGTTCCTCGGCCAGGCCCGGCGAGGCGGAGGCCGTGGGGCTGTCCTGTCGCGGGTCCACGTCCTCGACGCGGCCGTCGTCGTAGACCTTGTAATGGTCGTTGCGGGCCTCGTCCAGCAGGGCGTGCAACTGCTTTTGGGAGGCCCCGAATTCACCGTGCGCGTCCAGCAGCAGCTTGGCTATGCGCTCCGCCTCGGTGGCGGCGTTCTCGTACTCCGTACGGGCCTTGCCCATCGTGACGAAGGCGGCATCGGCCGCCTCCCCGTCCCAGTGACCCTTCAGGTGGTTGACGACCCGCTGCTCGAACTCCCGCTGCAACGACTCGTACTTGGCAGGCAGGGCCTTCCAGGAAGCGGCGGCATCAGCCAGCGGGGCGAGATCGGCCTTGTCGAGGTAGGGGATGGACACCATGTGCGACTGCTCCTTGTGAGGGGGTTCAGGTCCGACTGTCCGACTCGACGGGCTCACCCGGGCACGGCGCTACGGCGGCGGCCCGGTGGGCCCGACTCACCCAAAGGGGGTGATCGAGTGCTGGCGGGCCTGTTCCTCCTGCTCGGTGCGGGTGTAGTGACCGGTGGTGGTGTGGAGCTTGTCGCTGATCTCCTGGAGCAGGCTCTTGAGGTTGATGACCTGCGACCCCCAGCGGACGTCCATCGTCACCAGGGAACCGGCGGTGGCCCAGGAGCCCGCCTCGGCCATACCCCCGGCACTGTGCTTGTTCAGCCCACGGGAAGCGCTCAGGCAGTCGTCGTCGGCACCCTTGTCGACGTTCTCGGTGTCACCACGCAGCTCGACGAGCGCGTTGGCGGCCTCGTCGAGGCGCTGGGTGTCGACGTTGGTACCGCCGCCCCCTCCGCCGCCCCCTCCGCCGCCGCCGTCCGCGGGCACGGAGTTCAGCCGCGTCCGAGTGGATCCGCTGTGCTGCGGCGCATCGAAGGGAGTACTCATCCCTTGTCCCATCCCCGTGGTGAAAGTGGTGGGCATGCCCGGTCCGTTCACTCGCCTACGGCTTCCCTTGCTTCCGTACGACGTGCGGTGCCCACTTCGGCCAGGTCGTGCGCCCGGCACCGTAGGCAAGGACATGCCAATCAAGCAGGCCGAACATACCGGATCTTCCTTTGCGTGGACCACTGTTCACCGCACCGTGAGACGCGAGGAGGAGGCGGCGGACGCGAACGCGGACGGCTCGACGGGCAGTTGCCATTTCGGCTGACTCGACGAACTTGTACCCACGGTAGGCCGCCTCGGCACCGCGCGAGACCCACGAGGTGGGGTCGATGAACGTCTTGCCGTTCTCACCCAGCTTCACGGCGTCGGCCAGACCCGGGATCTTTCCCAGCGGAGTGTGGTCGATGATCTTCGGAAAGACCCGCATTCGCCGAGTTGCGCGCTCAGCCGAGCAGGCGAATTTTGCCCGTTGGCCTCCCGGGCCGTACCCAGGGATGCATATCTTCAATTCCACGAAAACAGTTGCCTGAGCGCCGCCGAGCAAATTACCGTACGCCGAAATCGCTGCTCTGGCTCTACGGGAGACGGAAGAGACCGCTCACACCGGATATCTGGGTCCGGTTTTCTATCGGTAGCCAACAATGGGGGGCGCAACGACAGTCGCGGTCGTTGCGCCCCCACAGTTCCCGTTCAGATCTACTCCGGAGCGGGCCTTCGAATTACTGCTGCGGCGGCCACTGGCCGTGAGGAGGCGTGGACTGCTGCTGGTACGGGTTTTGCTGCGGTGCAATCTGCTGCTGGTACGGGTTCTGGTGCGGTGGTGCGGGCTGCTGGCCATAGTTCGGATAGCTGCCCGGCCCGCCAGGACCGCCGTTGTTGTTCTTGTTGCGTCGAGACAGCTTCACGATCAGAAGAACGATGAGACCGATCACGATCAGGGCGACAACGCCGAGGACGGCGAAGAAGAGCATTTGCTTCTGGTCTGCCTTTTTCTGTTCAGTAGCGGAACCGGAGTCGGACGTGTTGGCACTTGCAGCAGCAGAAGGGCTATCAGACCCCTGAACCGCAAGCGGTCCGAACTTCGAGCCTGCCGGAATGTCCCCAGTTAGCGCGGCAAGCGGACGGATGGCGCCGTAGCCGTACTTTTCATCAGGGACGGAGAGTCCCTTGGCGGAGGCGGGCAGAACCGCGGTCTTGACGAGCCGGTTCGCGACCTGACCCGCCGTGAGATCAGGGAACTTCGACCGCAGCAACGCCGCCGCAGCGGAGACAAACGCCGTCGAGTCCGACGTACCGTCACCGATCCGTAGCCTGTTTCCGGGGGCTCCCGCCGTCACGATACGCGTAGCAGGAGCGGTAAGCATAACCTCAGGGCCATAGTTCGAATTTACCCAGTACTTACCAGACTTATCCACGCCACCGACGGCCACGACACCAGAAGCATTTGCGGGAAATGGAAGGTCAGGCCCAATTCCATCATTCCCTGCCCCTGCCACAATCAACACGTTCTTGTTGAGTGCATAATTGATCGCCGAAAGGTCCGCAGGCGACGCGCTATTCTCATACTGCGTATTCACGAGCGTCATGGAGATGTTGATGATCATCGCTCCGTGATCAACCGCATAGCGGATCTCATCGGAAAAGCCAGATCCGTCGTCAAGATTCACGCGAATAGGAAGGATTTTAGCCTCTGGCGCAAGGCCCATTACGCCATCGGCCCCGCCTGCACCGTGGCCATGCCCAGCGATAATGGAGGCCATTCCCGTGCCATGATCGTCATCCACCGGAGACGCATCATTGTCGCCATCGATAAAGTCCTTGCCTTGGAGCACATTGCCCGCAAGGTCTTGATGCTCGGCGTTCACTCCGTCGTCGATGACTGCGACCGTTACGCCTTTACCCTTCGAGATCTTCCAGACGGATTCGGCTTGAAGCGCGTCCAGTGCCCACTGATCACGTCTCGTCTGGTCGGCGGAAGCAGCAGGGGCTGCAGCAAGGATCAGCGCGACAGTCAGCGCCATGGCACCCAATGCGTGCGCCGTTCGCTTCAAGACCATTCCGTCTTCCTTATCCCGTTACTGAACGTGGGCGTGGCTCAGAAGCCACGCCCACGCATCCTGTCACGTGCCGGTGAGCACCGACTGTAGGCGACTACTCAATGACTCGAGGAGCCACGTTCGTCTGCGGAGTCCAGGTTTCCTCGTCCTCGACCAGGTAGTCGGGACGCTCGCCCTCGTGCTGCTCGTCTTCCTTGCGACGGCCAGTGCGCGAACCGGGGGCGCCTGCGATGCCGCCCTTACGGACAGCGCTGGCTCCCTTTCCTGCGGCACCGCGGCTGCTGTGCAGCCCTGAGCCACCAGCAGTGCCCCTGCCCGCGCCCGCACCGGACTTGGGTGTGCCACCGACTACACCTCCACGAGCCGTACCTCCGACGCGGCCAGCTACGCCCTTGGCGGCCCCCGCGCCACCCACGCCGCCAGCACCAGCGCCCGCACGACCACCTGCCATACCCGCGGTGCCGCTGGCGCGGCCGACAATGCCACCACGAGCGGCGCCAGCTCCTGCCGCCCCGCCTACCGCGCCGCCGACGAAGCCTGCACCACCGCCCACGCCGCCACCGCCAGCAGTTCCGCCACCGACCGTCCCAATGCCGCCAGTAGAAGGTGCACCGGTTCGGCCACCGGCAACCCCGTCAATCGCAGTACCAACCTGAGGTTGCGGGGTGGTGGGCTTGTGCGCGCCACCCGTAATACCCGAGGGTGGCGCCACAGACTTCGACGCGGCAATCGAGCTGACCTGGCCCGTGCGAGCCATACCTGTCGTAGCCGGCCGCGGACTTCCAGTCGCGGTTGCAGCAGGTACGACTACGGGCGCCGGCGCGACGCCACCCGGCTCGCCGGGGTAATCCTCCCTGTCATTGATTACGTTGCCCTTGCGCCACGACCCCATCTCCGCAGCCCGACTGTTATAAGCCGCCCCCAACGCCTCCATCTTCACAGCCATCCGCAGCTGCGCCTCGCGCCCCTCGGACAGGCTGCCCGCGTTGCCGTCGAGGGCCTCCTGGGAGCCGGCGCCGCTCTTGAGGGCGTTGTTCGCGCCCGAGTCGTCGCGGTCGCCCATGTTGCCGATGTAGTCGAGCGCGCTGGAGACCTTGCCCGGCTTCTCCATGGCGAGGACCTCGGGCTTGATCTTCTCAAGCTGTACGGCGGCGCCCTTCAGGGACGTCGACGTGTGCGTGGCGTACTTGGAGCTGTCGGTGATCTTCTTGCTGATCACCTGGGCCCGCTCCCTGAACAGGTCCGCGCTCTGTCCTTCCCAGTGGGCCAGAACGTGCTCTACCGCGGCGTCAAGGCTTTCCTTGATGCCGCCGGGCCCGACCAGATCCTTGCTGAGCGCTTCCCAGGCCGTTGCGACCCTGTGCACGGTCGTCGGGTCGGCGTCACGGACCATGTCCTTCATCTGGTCCATGTCGTAGTTGAGCCCGAACGGCGTGGTGTGCTTCGCCGCGATGCACTGGTTCGTCTCGACGTACTCGAAGTCGTCGATGCCCTTGTCGCCCATGTCTACAGCCCCCTCGATTCCCCGTAGCAGGACATCCCGTTACTTCCTGTTGAACGCCGCATAGTTCTCCGCCTCAGCGTCGCTGAACGCGTCATGCGTCCTCTTCGTCTTCTTCCCGAAGTCGTCCAGCACGTCTTCCAGGTGCGCGACGATCTCGTAGAGACGCTCCTTCATCGCTTCGTGGGCGTCGTACAGCGCCTTCGCCTCACCGAAGCCCGTCCCCAACGCGCCCTGTGGCAGGTACGTGTTGCCCATGCAGCTCGACTTCGACGTCGTCATGTCCCTGATGACGCCGTTGAGCTTGGTGATCGTCCCCTCGATCTCACTCAGATCGACCTTGTACTGCTCAGCCATAATGCTCAGCTCCCCGTTGACTCCACGTTGTTACCCACACCCTGCTTGCGCCGCCAGTCGCTCAGGACCCGGCCGCCCCCGAACAGAAGCAACACCAACGCGAACCCGGCCGCGAGGACGTACAGCGCGTACCGTTCCGTCCGTTGCTGCTCGGACTCGCCGAGGACCAGTGTCGCGGCCTGGACGTTGGCGGAGTCGCCCGCGGGGCCCGCCGTGTCCGGCTTCGGACCGTCGGCCGAGGGCGTCGTCGTGTCGTCGTTGACCGCGGCTGCCGGGTCGATGACACCCCAGCCCACGAAGTCGTCGCGGCCCGCCTTGGTCCGGTCCGCCGTCTGCTCGATCTGGGTGATGACCTGCTTGTAGTTCCAGTCCGGGTGCTTGGCGCGGATCAGGGCCGCGACACCCGAGACGTACGGCGCCGCGAAACTCGTGCCCTGGTCGACGCAGTTGCCACCCACCGGCACGGTCGAGACCATGTCGATGCCAGGCGCCGCGACGCCCACGAACGGGCCGGACTGGGAGAAGGGGGCGCGGGCGTTGTTGCGGTCGGAAGCGGCGACCGCGAGCACGCCCGGATACGCCGCCGGGAACGTCTCCTTGACCTTGCCGTCCGCCCCGTCGTTGCCGGCCGCGGCGACGATCAGGGCGTCCTGGTCCTGCGCATACTTGACGGCCTGCCGGAAGGCGGCGTCGACGACCGGGTCCATCTTCGAGGCGGTGTCCTGCGAGATGTTGATGACCTTGGCGCCGGCGTCGGCCGCGTACTTGATCGCCTTCATCATCGTGCCGACGTTGCCGCTGCCCTTGTCGTCGTTCTGCCGGATCGGGATGATCGTCGCTTCGGGCGCGAGGCCGACGAAACCGGTGCCGTCGAGCTTCCTGGCCGCGATGATCCCCGCGACCTTGGTGCCGTGGCCCACCGTGGGGTCGGTCTTGCCGGTGCCGCCCTTGTGCAGGTAGTCCGTGCCGTTGGCGACCGCGCCCTTGAGCTGCGCGTTGACGGTGTCGACGCCGGTGTCGATCACGGCGACCTTGACGCCCTTGCCCTTGGTGTCCTGCCACAGCTGGTCCAGGACCACACGCTGCAGCGACCAGGGCGTTCCCTTGATGATGTCGGACGGGAACGAGCAGCTGGTGTCGTCGACCTGGAAGCGCACGTCGTCGTCGGTCAAGGTGGTCCGCACGCGCTCGGCGGCGGCGCTCGGTGTGGCCCCCGCCAAGGGCAGCCCACAGGCCAGAACCGCCACGACGGCGGTGCCTGCGGCGCTCCGACGCGCGACGCGCGATGCCCCGGATCCCACTGTCTTACGTCCTCCCGTTTTGTTCCTGCGTGGGACGCGTGAACCCGCTATGAGCGGAAAAGTCCATACGTCCCGTGAACCGCCGATGGGGGCGGATGCGCGACAGCGCATCCGCCCCCATCAAGCGGTCACGTCAGCCGCCCCAGATCTGGGCGTTCTTCGACTCGGTCGCCTGGTAGTTCTGGGCGGCGCTGTCGAGCGCCTTGGCGATGGCCTCCAGCGTCTGCTGCATGGAGGCGGCACGCTGGTCCCACTCGGCCTGCTTGGCGCGGTAGGACTCCTGCGCCGAGCCTTCCCAGCTGGCGGAGATGCGCTTGACGCCGCTCTCCAGCTCGTCAAGCTGCGTACGGATCTTGCCCGCAGTGCTGCGGACGTCCTGCGCGGCCTGGGAGATCGTGGCGAAATTTACAAGAATCTGCCCGGACATCTCTTCTATGTCTCCTCAGATGTTTGGATGGTCGGTCACGGACGTGCGCCGCGGCGCACGGGTCCGATCATCCGAAGGGGGACGAGGCCGCGATGTTCTGGATGGACGCGCGCTGCTCCTCTTCCGAAGCCGCATAGGCCTTGGTGCTCTGGTCGATCGCTTCCTTGATGTCGTTCAAGATCTGGTTGATCTTGTTGGCATCCTGGTTCACCTGCGACTGCAGGTTGTTGTACGCGGTGGCCGCCGAGCCCTTCCAGCCGCCCGTGATCGTGTCGATCACGGTCTGCAGGCGGGAGATTTCGCCCTGGATCGAGGAGTTGACCGAGGAGATCTTGCCGCTGAACGCGACCATCTCCTCCTCGGTCATGGTGAACTGCTGTCCAGCCATGTTGTGTCCCCCATGAGACGTAGGAGTTCTAGGTAGACCCGCACATGCCACACCGCCGCCGAAGGGCGGCAGGCGTAGCCAGTCTGGTCTGCCACCACTCTAGACGCATCCGCTGACAGAACGAACATCCGAAGGGTTCTGTAGCGAGATCGCGATGAACTCAACTCACCTTTTTCACAAGTTATTTGCTATACGCGCGCGACGCGCGCGCCCAAAAAAGCTGAGGTGAGTGAACGCCACGAAGCTCTCCCCCCGGCCCCAACAGCCTGGAGGAGAGCCCTCGTTGCGAAGCAGGAGCCTGGCTTACGACCCCTGCGCCTGCTCCGCGTTGCCGCTGCTGAGCTCCGGTCCCGCCGCCAGCAGGTCCGCCCACGCCGCCGGGACCGCGACCGGCTTGATCTTGCCGTAACCGAGCCTGACCTGGGCGGCGTTGGTCTGCTGGGTGTCGGCCTTCTCGCCGCCGGTGACCGCGCTGTCGTTGCGTGCGGGGACCGAGTAGCGCAGACCGGTGTCGGTGACGAGGAAGGTGCTGCCGCCGCCGGCGTCGGTGCCCGTGATCCTCTTGAACAGCAGGCCGCTGCCGGGCGAGACATAGGTGCGGGAACCGCTCTGGGAGAGGTCCTTCGGATAGTCCCGGCCGCTCCAGACCGTCATCAGCTGCCGGTTGTTGTTCTCGTTGATCGCCCCGCCGTGCCAGACACTGCACGAGACCTTGTCGCCGCCCGGCTTCCAGAACATGTTGGCCTGCACCACCGGCTCTTCGGGCCACGTCTTCTCCGCCATCCACTCACCGTTCTCCGGGTGGATGTCGTTGAACCCGACCTGTGCCGGCGCCGGGGTCGTGCCCGCGTACACGGCGTTGATGAACGGGCTGCTGAGCCACATCTCCGCCGTGAAGTCGGAGATGGGCCGCACCTCGTCCTTCAGCACGATGTACTTCTGCTGCCTGGCCCCGGTACCGGTCATGAGGACCATGCCCACCTTGGCGACGCGGGTGGGAAGCCCCTCGACATTCGCCGGCGCCCCGGCGTCCGAACCCAGCGAGGGGAACTCCAGGTCGCCGACGACGTTCAGCGTCTTGAGGAAGTCCGCGCTGACGGGCTGCGGCTGCACCCCTTCACCGAACACGGCACGCTGGATGTCCTGCAGCGTGTTCTCGGTCGAGAGCCGCCACCCCTTGCCGCCCACCAGGTAGGCGCTCCCGTCCGGGGTGACCATGTACCGCACACCGTTGCCGCTGAGCGAGCCGGGATCCTTCGGTCCCTCGACGTACAGGACCTTGTTCCGGTTCAGCTCCCCCTGGTTCTGCAGGAGCTTCCGGTAGTCGCTCTTGTTCAGCACGTACGTCGCGCTGACGGGCTGCCCGTCCTGCCCCGGGGACTGGCACAGCGCCCAGTTCTTGACCGTCTCGGCGTCCTTCGCGGACGGCAACCGGTCCGGAGCGAACGGAATGCCGACGGTGGCGCCCATCGGGTACTTGCTGTTGTCGAGCACCGACTCCTTGATCTTCATGACCTGGGGGTTCTCGCCGTTCAGCAGAAGCCGGGCGGAGGCGAGGTTGAGGACGGGGTGCAGGCTGAGCTTGTCCTCGCCCTTGGTCTTCACCAGCACGTAGCGCGTCGTCGACTCGCTGCCGACGAGGATGTTCTTGCCCTGGCTGTCCCAGCCCTTCGGCGCGGTCGGGCTGAGCATGCCCCAGGCCCCGAATCCGATGAGCACCAGAGCCGCCACACCGAGACTCGGCAGGACCGTCTTGAGGGGGCGCGGCGCGGCCTCTTCCGAACCGTGCGGAGACGGCTGAAGAAACGCCGCCACCGTGCGCCTGCGCGCGAAGGAGTAAGCGTTCAGCTCATCCCGACGTGTCGCCATCGATGGGTCAACTCCCCGTTATTTCGCTTTGTTGCCGAATGCGGAACTCCCCAGGGCCGCCCGGTACTCCGTGGCGTTTGCTCCTGCAGGGGCCTCTACTATGCCGTGTGACGATCGCACCGTACGGTACGGGGTACGGTGATCCGCCGCCAGCTCGAGTCGCGGCCAGACAATGCAAAGGGGTTGTACCGGGGGATGAGCACTGCGACCAGGTCCCGGCGCCGTAACGGCAGCCGTCGTACCCAGGAGAACCAGGGGCCGGGGCAGGTGCCGGAACCGGCACAGCCATCCACGCCGCCGAGTCCGGCCTCGCCGTCGCTCGCCCGGCGCCCCGGCAGCATCGGCCCCATCCGCGTCCAGCAGCTGATCGGCTTCGAGCTGGCCGCCGCGGTCCTGCTGATCGGCTGGCTGCTGCGCCCCATCGGTCTCACCGTCGGCATGGTGCTGGCCGTACCGCTGGTCCTCGCCGGACTGCTGCGCCGGCGCGGCCGCCCGCTGCCCGAGTGGTTCAGCACCGCCCGCGCGCTCCAGGACCGCCGCAGGCGCAACGCCGAGCCCGTACCGCCCGGCACCGACCCCGGTTTCGCCCCGGCCGTCGAGTGCGACCCGGCGCTGCGCACCTACAGCTTCCAGGACCGCGAGCAGCGCGAGATCGGCATGCTCGGCGACGGCACCTTCCTGACCGCGCTGGTTCAGGTGCAGGCCGCGGACACCCCGCTGCGTCCTTCGCACGGCACCGGCAACATCCCCCTCGATCTGCTGCAGGGCCTGCTGGAGGTCGACGACATCCGTCTCGCCTCGGTCCAGATCGTTCAGCACACCCAGCCCGCGCCCGCCCCGCACCTGCCCCCGCAGGCCATGGCGGTCCGCTCCTACGGGCCGCTGCAGGCCCAGAGCATGACGCCGGGGCTGCGTATCACCTGGGTCGCGCTCAAGCTCGACCCGGAGCTGTGCCCGGAGGCCGTGGAGGCCCGCGGCGGCGGTATGCAGGGCGCACGGCGTGCGCTGCTGCGGGTCGCCGACCAGCTGGCCAGCCGGCTCATGGGGGCCGGCATGCAGGCCAAGGTGCTGAGCGAGTCGGACATCTGCGGGGCCATCGCGACGTCCAGCTGTGTCAACCCGATGGCCACCACCGGCGGTGCCGCGATGGACGGCAGCCGCTCGGGCCGCCGTACGGCCGAGACCACCCGCACCTGGCGCTGCGACGACCGGCTGCACACCACGTACTGGGTCTCGAAGTGGCCGCAGTTCGGGGGCGGCGGACCGGCGTTCCCCCGGCTGGTCGGTGCGCTGACCTCCGCGCCCACCCTCGCGAGCACCTTCTCGCTCACCATCAGCAGGCAGCGCGGCAAGGTCCTGGCCCTGTCCGGACACGTCCGCCTCACCGGCCGCGGTGAGAACGAACTGGGCGAGGCCGCCGAGCACTTGGAGCGGGCGGCGTCCGCGTTCAAGGTCGGTCTCGTACGGCTCGACCGTGAGCAGCTGCCCGGAGTTCTGGCCACCCTGCCGCTGGGAGGTACCCGCTGATGTCCACTCCCACCATGCGTCCCTCGGGCCGACCCGGCTTCGGAACCTCCACCCCGGGCTTCCCCGGCCAGCGTCCCGGACATCTGCCGCGCTCCCCCGAGCCCGCCCGGCTCGGCCCCGAGCGGCGTCTGCGGGCGGCCTTCGGTCTGCTCGGCCCCCGGCGTGAGCGTCACCTCGTCGACGCCGACGTGCTGTCGCAGCTGACCCTGCCGGTCGGCGACGACGGTCTGATCCTCGGCATCGACCCCGACAACCAGCCCGCCGTACTGGGCCTGTGCCGCCCCACCCGCCTGGACATGGTGCTGGTCGGCGGTACTTGGCTGGCCCAGGTCATCGCCCTGCGGGCGGCGGCGATCGGCGCCCGCGTGGCCGTCGAGACGGCCCGTCCGCAGCTGTGGGCGCCTATGGCGCAGGCGGCCGGCGGCGGCCAGCAGTGCGTGACGGTGCACCAGGTGGGGCGGATCGCCCCGCAGGGACCGTCCCCGGCCAGCCCGGTGCTCATCATCCGCGACCTCGGCATCCGTCCGCCGCGCAGCCGTCTCACCACGGCGCCCTGGCAGTCGGTGCTGACCCTGCTCCCCTATCTCGGCCCCACCGCGCCGCGGCTGCTGGCCAACGCGGACATCGTCGGCGTCCAGCGGATCTCCCCGCAGGAGTCCGAAGTCGTGGGCAGGTCGATGCGGTTGCCCCAGGGCGACGCGTCCTCCCTGCCGTCCCTCTCCGACAACGTCGCCCTGTGGTGCACGCAGAAGCACCGTCAGTACGTGATGACCCAGCCCACCGACGCGGAGACCGGTCTCCTCGGGGCGCCCCGCCGCATGGACTGACGGGCTGGCCCGTGGCGCGGCCAAGGTCCGGGCCCCTCACACGAGTTCGTGACCGAACCGTTGCGCCGTGTGAGGGGGCCCAGGCCAAGTAGGGTGCTCCTGCACGAGGTTCGCTCATGAGAAAGGGCCCGCCGACCATGACTGACGCGGACGACATCGCCGCAAAGACGCCGGACGAGGACGTCAAGGCGCGAAAGGCGAGGGAACGGGACGAGCTGTACAGCCTCGACATCTCCGGCGTCGAGTGGCACAGCGCACCCGGCACCGAGGAGCACGAGGAACGCGTCGAGATCGCCTACCTCCCCGAGGGCGCGGTGGCCATGCGGTCCTCCCTGGACCCGGACACCGTGCTGCGCTACACGGAGGCGGAGTGGCGGGCCTTCGTACTGGGCGCGCGCGACGGCGAGTTCGACCTGGAGCAGGCCGAGTAGCGCGGCGGCCGAGTAACGCGGTGGCCGAGCAGGCACGGCGGCCCGGGCTCAAGAGACAGACAACCGTCACAAGCACGACATCACGGCAGGCGTCGCTCGGTCGCGCGCGAGCGCACAGCGGACGGGCCTGCCCCGCCGACGCGTGTGGCGTTTACGCTTGATGCGGGTGCGACGTAGGAACCCACGGGTGGGATGTTCGCGTCCAGGGGACTTCAGTCGGATCGGACCACAGGAACGGTCGCCCCCAGCCCGGCACATGAGTGCCCACACGGCACGAGGGTGCTCGACCAACCAGGAGGAATTGTGCAGAGCGATCGGGACGGGCTGCGCGCGGGCTGGACCACGCCCAGCGACGACCAGTCCGACGCGGAGTCCGCCACCGAGATGACGGGCGAGTTCACCATCGACTACGCCGCTCCTGCCTGGTACACGCAGAGCGCGGCGCCCGAGGCCGAGGCGGTGCCTCCCGCGCCCGCCCCTGCTCCCGCCGCGCCCGCACCGCACCCCGGTTACCCCGATACGTCCGGTTCCGCGCCGTCGGCTCCCGTCCCCGGCCCGCAGTTCGGCCCGTCCGCGGGTGCGGCCGGCGCGACTCCGCCGCCCCCGCCGCCGTGGGCGGGAAACCCCGCGGCCCCCCAGCCACCGGTTCCCCCGAACCCGCAGAGCGGCTACGGCTATCCGCAGCCGCCGGTTCCCCCGAACCCCCAGGGCGGCTACGGCTATCCGCAGCCGCCGGCTCCTCCGCACCCCCAGGGCGGCTACGGCTACCCGCAGCCGCCCGCACCCCCGAACCCGCAGAGCGGTTACGGCTACCCGCAGCCCCCCGCTCCCCCGGCGCCCGCGCAGCCCGTGGCCCCGGCGGCGCCCGCGCCTCCCATGGCGTCGCCTGCGCCCGCCGCTCCTCCGGCCGCTCCCACGCCTCCCGCCGCTCCCGTGGCTCCGGCGCCTCCGGGACCCCCCGGCGCCCAGAACAGCACCGACGCCGCCGCGCCTTCGACCGGCGCCGACGCGGAAGGCCGTACCGACATCCCGGCCGCCGCCGCTACGACGCCGGGCGCCCCGCAGCCCCCCGCCGCCCCGGCGGCCGACGCGCCCACCGCACCCGAGCCGCCGACCTCCGGCGAGGCTCCGCAGGTGTCCGCAGAGGCGGGAGACACCGCACCGGCCGCCCCTGCCGCTGCCCCTGCCCCTGCCCCTGCCCCGAGCGAGGCAGCACCCGCATCCGGCTCGGACGACGAGGGCGCGGACACCCCGCAGCCCCCGCCCGGCGCCGAGGCCGCGCCCGCAGCACCGGAGTCCCCGGCCGACACCTCCGCCGGTGACTCCGAGACCGGCGCGGAACCACAGCCCGCCGCGCCGGACACCCCGGTGGCTCAACCGGCCGTACCGGAGCAGCCCCCGGCCGCCCCGAGCGCCGCCCCGGAGCAGCCCGAGGCGGCACCGTCGCCCGTATCCGAGCAGCCCGCAGCGCAGCCGGAGGGCTGGCGACCCCCGCCCGCGCCGCAGGGTGCCGTCCCGCCGCTCCCGCCGCAGTTCGCTTCGGTGGACTCCGGCACAGCCCCGCCGGCGGCCCCGGAGTGGACGACGGGCGGACAGCCGCAGCCGCCCGCCGCGCAGCCGGGCACCCCGCCTCCGCCCGCCCAGCCGGCGGCCGCCGCCGCCCCGCCCCAGGCACCGCAGCCCGCGCCCTCCGGCTGGCCGGCCACCCCGCCGCAGCCCGACGGCCCGGCGGGTCAGGGCGGTTACGGTTACCCGCAGCCGCCCGCGCCGCAGAACCCGCAGAGCGGCTACGGCTTCCCTCAGACCCCCCAGCCTCCGGCGCCGCAGCCCCCGCAGAGCGGCTACGGCTACCCGCAGCCGCCCGCTCCCCCCAACCCGCAGCCCGGTTACGGGTTCCCGCAGCCCCCCGCGCCGCAGAACCCGCAGAGCGGCTACGGCTTCCCGCAGGCACCCCCGCCCGCCCCGGGCGGTTACGGGTACCCGCAGCAGCCCGCCCCGGGCCAGCCCCAGCAGCAGGCCCCGGCGCAGCCCGGTCAGCCCGTGCCCCCGGCCCAGCCGGGACAGCAGCCGCAGCCGCCGCAGGCCCAGCCCAACCCCTACGCGGGCGCTCCCGGCCAGCCGGGCGTGGACCCCCGTACCGGTGCCGCCTGGCCCGCCGCCGTCCAGCACGACCAACGGCAGCAGGTCGCGGGCGCAGGTGCGCCGCTCGGCTACAACGCCGCGGTCGAGCTGACCTCGGACCGGCTGGTCAACAGCAAGAAGCAGAAGGCGAAGAGCAGCCGTCCCACTCCCGGTGGGTCGAAGTTCAAGCTCGGCGGCAAGAAGGAGGAGCAGGAGAGGCAGCGCAAGCTCGACCTCATCCGCACCCCGGTGCTGTCCTGCTACCGGATCGCGGTGATCAGCCTCAAGGGCGGCGTGGGCAAGACGACCACGACCACCGCCCTCGGCTCCACTCTCGCCACCGAGCGGCAGGACAAGATCCTCGCCATCGACGCCAACCCGGACGCCGGCACGCTCGGCCGCCGGGTGCGGCGCGAGACCGGCGCGACCATCCGCGACCTGGTCCAGGCGATCCCGTACCTCAACTCGTACATGGACATCCGGCGGTTCACGTCCCAGGCGGCCTCCGGCCTGGAGATCATCGCCAACGACGTCGACCCGGCCGTGTCCACGACGTTCAACGACGAGGACTACCGGCGCGCGATCGACGTGCTGGGGCGCCAGTACCCGATCATCCTCACGGACTCGGGCACGGGCCTGCTCTACAGCGCCATGCGCGGGGTCCTGGACCTCGCCGACCAGCTGATCATCATCTCGACGCCGTCGGTGGACGGCGCGAGCAGCGCCAGCACGACGCTCGACTGGCTGTCGGCGCACGGGTACGCGTCCCTGGTCTCGCGGTCCATCACCGTGATCTCCGGGGTCCGCGAGACCGGCAAGATGATCAAGGTGGAGGACATCGTCACCCACTTCGAGCAGCGCTGCCGTGGCGTCATCGTCGTGCCGTTCGACGAGCACCTGGCGGCCGGTGCCGAGGTCGACCTCGACATGATGCGGCCGAAGGTCCGGGAGGCGTACTTCGACCTCGCCGCGATGGTGGCCGAGGACTTCGTGCGGGCCCAGCAGGAGCAGGGCCTGTGGACGGGGCAGGGCGGCCACCAGCCGCCGACCATGGCTCCCCCGATGCCGGGCCAGCAGCAGGCCCAGCCGCCGGCCGCGCAGCCGCCGTTCCAGGGCTTCCCCGGCGCCCAGCCCGGCCAGCCGTGGCAGACGGGCCAGCCCGGTCAGCCCGGTCAGCCGCAGCCCGGATTCCCGCAGCCGCCGTACGACCCGAACGCGGGTCAGCCGCCGCAGCAGTAGCCGAAGGAAAGAGGGCCGGCACCTTGAAGGTGCCGGCCCTCTTTGCTTTGTCCCTACGGCCTTCAGCCGCCGACGCCCTCGATCAGCTCACGGCACCGCTGCACGTCGACGGCCATCGCCTTGAGCAGCGCGTCCAGCGACTCGAACTTCTGCTGCCCGCGCACATACGCGAGGAAGTCCACCGCCACGTGCAGCCCGTACAGGTCGAGCCCGACGCGGTCGATGGCGTACGCCTCCACCGTGCGCTCGGTGCCGTCGAACTGAGGATTGGTGCCGACGGAGATCGCGGCCGGCATCGCCTCGCCCTGCGTGTGCAGCCAGCCGGCGTAGACGCCGTCGGCCGGGATGGCGGTGTGCGGCAGGGTCTCGACGTTGGCGGTCGGGAAGCCGAGTTCACGGCCGCGCTGGGCACCGCGGACCACCACGCCCTCCACCCGGTGCGGACGGCCCAGGATCTCCCCGGCGCCCTCCACGTCGCCCTCGGCGACCAGGCGCCGGGTCAGGGTGGAGGAGAACGGCTCGCCGCCGCCCGCCGTGCCCGACACGTACAGGTCGACGACCTCGACCTCGAAGTCGTACGTCTTGCCCTGCTCGACGAGGAAGTCGACGTTACCCGCGGCCTTGTGGCCGAAGCGGAAGTTGGGGCCTTCGACGACCGCCTTGGCGTGCAGCTTGTCGACGAGGACCTTGACGACGAAGTCGGCGGGGGAGAGCTTCGAGAACTCCGTGGTGAAGGGGAGGATCAGCAGCGCGTCCACGCCCAGCTCGGCCATAAGCTCGGCGCGGCGGTGGTGCGGGGCGAGCAGCGGCGGGTGACTGCCGGGGCGAACGACCTCGCTGGGGTGCGGGTCGAAGGTGACGACCACGGAGGGGACGCCCAGCTCGCGCGCCCGGTCCACGGCATGCCGGATGATCAGCTGGTGCCCGCGGTGGACCCCGTCGTAGGAACCGATGGTGACGACGCTGCGCCCCCAGTCCTCGGGGATGTCCTCCAAGCCACGCCAGCGCTGCACTGTGACCGCTCCTCGTCGAACCCGTGTCCGTATTGACTCTTAAGGCTTACGCAGGTCTAAGGGTGCCATGCCGCGTGCTCGTCGCTCGCATCGGCATGGGGGTGTGACCCGACGCACGCGGACACGGGTGCGCCACGCACCCGCCGGATCCCGCGGAGTCAGGCGGGAATCCTCACCCCCGCCAGGTTCTCGATCATCCGCCGGGTGCCGGGGCCGACCACCGCCGCCCACTCCTGCGGGCGGTCGGTGAGCCAGCCGGCCACCAGCGCGGCGAACCCGGGGACGTGCCGACCGAGGTCGACGAGGCCGTGGTCGAAGCGGGTCGCGCCGTCCGGAGTGCGGACGAGGAGGAGACCGATGCGGTGGACGAGCTCGCGGATGTCGGTGTCGGCCCGGGCGGCGGCCGCCGGAAGCAGGGCGACCAGGACCGCGGGCTCGCGTTCGTGGTCCAGGAGGAGGGCGAGGAGTTCCTGGCGCAGCGGGCGGGAGGCGGGCGCGCCCGGCCCGGCCAGCACGGCAGCGAGCGCGGCCCGCACGCCTTCAGGCCCGCCGTCCAGCAGGCCGGTGACCAGCGGCAGGAGCACGGCCCGGGCGGCGGGGCCCTGATCGAGGCGCCGGTCGACGTACGCGGCCAGGTCCCCGGCCGTCTCCGGGCGCCGCTCCACCGCCTCCCGCACCAGCTCGGCCACCCGGCGGGCCAGGGCGGGCGTGGTGACGTCGGCGAGCGCGCGCAGCGCCTCCCCGGCGTCCGGTCGCCGCAGCCGCTCACGGAAGGCGTCCAGGACCGGTTCGGGGTCGGTGGCGAGGGCGGGGACCAGCGCGCTCGGCGGGAACTGCGGGTCGCCGGCCGCGAAGTGCCCGAGTGCCTGCGGGAGATGACGGGCACGCGTGCGGGGATCGTGGACCAGCAGGGCGAGCGCGCCTCCATGCAGAGTGCAGTCCTCGGGGCGGGCCAGCAGGGCGAGGGCCGCGTAGCGCAGGAGCTCGCGGTCGGCGTCGGTGCGCACGTGCGGGGCGGCGCGCAGTCCGTACGCCACGGCCGCCACCCGCCGGGCCGGCCGCTCGTCGTGCGCCCACCGGTCCACGGCCCGGCACACCGCCGGCGGCTCCTCCTCGGCCAGCACGGCGAGCAGTTCGTCGGCCCGCCGGTGCGCGCATCCGACGAGTTCCTCGGCGAGGTCGTCGAGGGCCCGCGTCCGGTGCGTGTGCAGCAGCGCCTGCGCGGCCGTCGCCACGGTCGCGTGCGGGGTCGCGGGCAGCGGCCGCTCGTCGTCGAACCAGCGGGTGAGATGCGGCTGTACGGCGGTGGGGTCGGCGGCGAGCAGCTCCGCGACGGCGTCCAGGAACCGGGCGCCGGATTCGTGCGGCGGCCCATCGGCGAGGACGAGACGGCGGAGCAGGTCGAAGCGGGTGCCCGGCGGGAGCCGCAGGGCGGTCCAGAAGGCGGGCCCGAACGCGGCCGGGACCGGTTCCCGCCGGTGGCGCCCGGCCACGAGACGGTCGGCGAGCTGCCGCAGGACATCGGTGTAAGGCGTCGCGTCAGGCACCCGCAGAAGGGTCTCGGTGAGCAGCCGGGCCGCCCACCAGGAGTGCGGGTCGGCGTCGAGGGCGTGCAGCAACTCCTCCAGCCTGTAAGCCAGTCGAGGTGTGCCGTGCTGGCGGGCGACGAGGAGCAGGGCCTGCACGACGGGCCCGACGCGGTGGTGCGGGACGGGGAGAGGGTGCTGTCGGCCGGTGTGACGGCGGTGGACCAGGGCGCGCAGAGCCTCGTCCAGGTCCAGGTGCATGCCCTGGATCCAGTCGGCGAGCTCCTCGTGGGCGAAGCGGTAGCCGCTGCCGGCGGGGACGATGAGGCCCTCGGCGAGCACGGCGGAGGCCCAGCCGGTGCCGCCGAGCCGCTTCGGGGCCTGACCCCAGGGGAACACCGCCTCGAACGAGGCCCGGTCCAGTTCGCCCTGGCCAGGCCCGAGGCTGCGGCGGGCGGCCTCGTGGACCTGACCGGAGACCTTCGCGGCGAGCCGGCGCACGGCGGCACCGCGCAGACCGCTCGGGGTGGCCAGCCGCACCGCGATGCGCAGGCACATGAGGTCGAGGTGGGCCTCGATGACCTGGTCGCGGTCCACGGGGCCGGGGGGCGCGTCCGGGAGGGCGGCGCGGACCTCGGAGAGAAGACGGAGGGTGAGGGGGTGGCGAGCGTCGGAGGCGGCGAGCGTGCCGTCGGGGAGGGCGTAGCGGGCCCGGGCCCGGCGGGCCTCGTCCTCGGTGAGGTCGCCCAGGTGTACGCAGGGCGGGAGGTGCCCCCGCGAGTCGCCGTACAGGAGCTCGTCCGGGAAGCCCGCGCCCTCCCAGTACTCCGCGCGGCACGCCACCACCAGCCGTGCCCCCGTCTCCGCCAGCCACTGTGCTGTGCCCTGCGTCCACTCGGCGAGGCGGTGCGCCAGGACCGGGGGCATCTCCTCGGGGCCGTCGAGGAGGAGGAACAGGGGGCGGCCGGCGGCGCGGGCCAGCCGGGCCAGCCGCTCGGGGGTGAGGTCGCCCAGGTCGGCGGGGACGGTGCCCCCGGAGGTCGCGACGATCCGGGCCGCCCTGGCGAGCGCGCGGCGGGCCGCGTCGCCCACCGAGGCGTCGGTGTCCGCCAGGTCGGCGCCGCGCAGCCAGAGCGTCGGGGCCGGAGCGGGGCCGCGGTGGCGGCGGGCGGCGAGGGCCGCGAGTTGGGTCGTACGGCCGCTGCCGGGTGGCCCGACGAGTCCGAGGACGGGGGCCTGTCCCTCGGTGAACGCGGTGAACTCCCCTGTGACCGCGGCCCGTTCGACCGGTTCCGGGGTGTCTCCGGGGCCCGGACGACCTGTCAGTGCGCCCGGCGGCCCGTCCTGCGCCACCGAGGTGGCCGTCAGCTCCAGCACACCGGCGAGGTTGAGGTCGGCGCCGTACGCCGGGACGGTCGTGGCGTTCTCCGCGAGCAGGTCGGCGAGGGGGCCGGTGCGGACGGAGCCGAGCGGGACCGCGTAACCGCTGTCGCGGTGGCCGCTGTGCAGGGCGGTGCCGAGGACGGCGACGACCGCGCCGGTCACGGCGTCGAGGACAGGCCCTCCCGCGGCTCCGCCCCCCAGCCGCAGCGCGTCCCGTCCCGCGGTGCCGATCGCCAACTCCACTGCTTCTTCCAGGAGATGGAAGCCGTCGGTGGCCGTGTAGGTCACGGCGGCGGGGCCGAGCACCCTGGCCTCGCGCCAGCAGCCGGCGAAGAGCCGGACGTAGGTGCCGGTGGCGACGGTGTCCCGCACGGAGACGGGCAGCGGGTCCACGCCGAGTCCCTCGGTGCGGACGAGCGCCAGATCAAGCTCGGGCAGCGGGGTCACGGCATCGGCGGCCACCACGCATGTGCGGTCACCGGCGTGCAGAACGAGCCGGGCCGGACCGTCGACGGCCTCGTGGCTGGTGACGACGGTGCCGTGGTGATCGCCGACGAAGCCGGTCCCCCAAAGCCGTCCTGCCAGGTCGTGGATCCGCACGAGGTGCGTGTCCCGCCCGGGTCCGGACGAGACCTGATCCCGGGGCTCGCGTCGGTGCTTTTGCACGGGCCGGGAACGGTCGTCGCGCCGCCCCCACCGGTGCCTCTCGCACCCCGGCCGCGGCTGCCCGTCCTCCTCGGCGGCCACCCGGTCGCCTCGGCCCGTCGGCCCGGCCGGCTGCCCTGCGGTTCCGTCCTCCTGCCGCGCGCTCCGCGTGCCGGAGTCGGGTGGCACGGCTCCACCGACGGAGTCACCCCCTGCCGTCATGGCCGAACCTCCCCGCCGTACGCACGTTCCTGTTCTCGACGGTAGGCGTGCGGTGATCAGCGGGACAGATCGCGTGGTGAACGCGCCCCCTTCCACACCCCCGGTTCACTCCGAGCGCCTGCCCGCGCGGGTGAATGGAAGGGGGACGGCGGATACACCCTAGGGGTGGGGGAACCGAGGGGGGACCGTGGAGCGGCGGCACAACCCCGTGATCGCCGCTCCACGGGCGGACCGCCCCGGTGCCCCCGCGTTTCCGGCGTCAGCCGAAGACGGCCAGGCTCTTGGCCTTGCCCTTCTGTTCCTCGACCAGTGCCAGGAATTGGCCCTCGGGGCCGAAGACGGCCACCGTGCCGGCGCCCGTGTACTCGTCGGGCATGTCGAGCCGTACGCCGTTGGTGAGGAGCTTGGCCCGGCGGTCGTCGACGTCCCAGCGAGGGAAGGCGGCTGCCGCGGCCTCCGCGATCGGCATCACCGTCAGCTCCTGCTGGAGCTGGTCGATGGTCCTGGCCGAGTCCAGCTTGTACGGGCCCACGCGGGTGCGCCGCAGAGCCGTCAGATGGCCGCCGACGCCCAGGTCCGCGCCCAGGTCACGGGCGAGCGCCCGGATGTAGGTGCCGGACGAGCAGACCACCGACACGACCAGGTCCACCACGGCCGTGCCGTCCTCGGCGACCGCGTCCCGGACGTCGTGGACCGCGAAGGACGAGACGGTGACGGGGCGGGCGGGGATCTCGAACTCCTCGCCCTCCCGTGCCCGCTTGTACGAGCGCACCCCGTCGATCTTGATGGCGCTGACCTTGGACGGCACCTGCATGATGTCGCCGGTCAGCCTGGCGATCCCGGCGTCGACGGCGTCGCGGGTGACCTTCGAGGCGTCGACCGACCTCGTGATCTCGCCCTCGGCGTCGTCGGTCAGGGTCGTCTGGCCGAGCCGGACGGTGCCCAGGTACTCCTTCTCGGTCAGCGCGAGGTGCCCGAGAAGCTTGGTCGCCTTCTCGACACCGAGGACCAGCACGCCCGTCGCCATGGGGTCGAGGGTGCCGGCGTGTCCGACGCGGCGGGTCCTGGCGATCCCGCGCATCTTGGCGACCACGTCGTGCGAAGTGAAGCCCGACGGCTTGTCGACGATGACAAGCCCGTCGGGCGTCCGGTTCTTCTGGGTCATTCGGCGGCGTCGTCCGTCTCGTCCTCGTCGCCCGGCTTCCGGTACGGGTCGGCGTCGCCGGCGTACGCGGCACCCGCGGACACCTCGCGCACCTTCTCGTCGGACTGGCGGGCCTTGTCGAGGAGGTCGTCGATGGTCTTGGCGGTGTCGGGCAGCGCGTCCGCCACGAAGGTCAGCGTCGGCGTGAACTTCACGCCCGCCGCCGCCCCGACCGCGGAGCGGAGCACGCCCTTGGCGCTCTCCAGTCCGGCGGCCGCGGCCGCCCGCTCCTCGTCGCCGCCGTACACCGTGTAGAAGACGGTCGCCTCCCGCAGGTCACCCGTGACCCGGGTGTCCGTGATGGTGACGTGTGAGCCGAGCCGCGGGTCCTTGATCCCGCGCAGCAGCTTCTGGGCCACCACCTCTCGGATGAGGTCCGCCAGCCTCTTGGCGCGCGCGTTGTCGGCCACTGGTCCGTCTCCTTAAGTACTTACTTGTTGCTTCAGTCTTCGTCGCTGTGGAGCCTGCGTCGAACCGAGAGCAGCTCCACCTCGGGCCGCCCGGCCACCAGCCGCTCGCAGCGGTCCAGTACGTCGGTGAGGTGTCCTGTGTCCCCGGAGACCACCGCGAGCCCGATCTCGGCCCTGCGGTGGAGGTTCTGATTGCCCGTCTCCGCCGCGCTCACCGCGTACTTGCGCTGGAGCTCGGCCACGATCGGACGGACGAGAGAGCGTTTCTCCTTCAGCGAGTGCACGTCACCGAGGAGGAGGTCGAAGGACAGAGTCCCCACATACATGTGTGTCCGGATGTCCCGCCGGTTCGGGGTACGGGCGCCACGCTTCGACGCCGATACCGGAACCGTACACGCAACGGCCGGGGCCGATCGACGGATATTACGTCCGCCGACCGGCCCCGATCGCGTGCTGAGACGGTCAGCCGCGCGGCTTCTCGCGCATCTCGTACGTCGCGATGACGTCGTCGACCTTGATGTCGTTGAAGTTTCCGAGGTTGATACCACCCTCGAAGCCTTCGCGGATCTCGGTGACGTCGTCCTTGAAGCGACGCAGTCCGGAGATGGTGAGGCTCTCCGCGACCACCTTGCCGTCGCGGATGAGGCGCGCCTTGGTGTTGCGCTTGACCTCGCCGGAGCGGACCAGGACACCGGCGATGTTGCCCAGCTTGGACGACTTGAAGACCTCGCGGATCTCCGCCGTACCGAGCTCGACCTCTTCGTACTCCGGCTTGAGCATGCCCTTGAGGGCCGCCTCGATCTCCTCGATCGCCTGGTAGATGACCGAGTAGTACCGGACGTCCACACCTTCGCGCTCGGCCATCTGCGCGGCACGCCCTGCGGCGCGCACGTTGAAGCCGATCACGATGGCGTCCGAGCCCATCGCCAGGTCGACGTCCGACTCCGTGACCGCACCGACACCGCGGTGCAGGATGCGGATGTCGACCTCTTCGCCGACGTCCAGCTGGAGCAGGGAGGACTCGAGAGCCTCCACCGAACCGGACGCGTCGCCCTTGATGATGAGGTTGAGTTCCTGCACCAGACCGGCCTTGAGGGCCTCGTCCAGGTTCTCCAGGGAGAACCGGACACCCCGGCGGGCGAAGTTGGCGTTCCGCTCACGAGCGGCGCGCTTCTCGGCGATCTGACGGGCCGTACGGTCCTCGTCGACGACGAGGAAGTTGTCGCCGGCGCCCGGGACGTTGGTGAGACCGAGGACGAGGACCGGAGTCGACGGACCCGCCTCTTCCAGGTTGTCGCCCTTGTCGTCGAGCATCGCGCGGACACGGCCGTACGCGTCGCCGACCACCATGGTGTCGCCGACCCGCAGGGTGCCTCGCTGGACCAGGACGGTCGCGACGGCACCGCGGCCGCGGTCGAGACGGGACTCGATCGCAATACCCTGCGCGTCCTGCTCCGGGTTGGCCCGCAGGTCGAGCGAGGCGTCCGCGGTGAGGACCACGGCCTCCAGAAGAGCCTCGATGTTGAGGCCCTGCTTGGCGGAGATGTCGACGAACATGGTGTCGCCGCCGTACTCCTCGGCCACCAGACCGAACTCGGTGAGCTGACCGCGCACCTTGGTCGGGTCGGCACCCTCGACGTCGATCTTGTTGACCGCGACCACGATCGGCACGTCGGCCGCCTTGGCGTGGTTCAGCGCCTCGATCGTCTGGGGCATCACACCGTCGTTGGCCGCCACCACGAGGATCGCGATGTCGGTCGACTTGGCACCACGGGCACGCATGGCGGTGAACGCCTCGTGACCCGGGGTGTCGATGAAGGTGATCTTGCGCTCTTCGTCGTTGACCTGGGTCGTGACCTGGTACGCACCGATGTGCTGCGTGATACCGCCGGCCTCGCCCGCGACGACGTTCGTCTTGCGGATGGTGTCGAGGAGGCGGGTCTTGCCGTGGTCGACGTGACCCATGACGGTCACGACCGGCGGACGCGCGACGAGGAACTCCTCGCCACCCTCGTCCTCGCCGAACTCGATGTCGAAGGACTCGAGCAGCTCGCGGTCCTCCTCCTCGGGGCTGACGATCTCGAGGACGAAGTTCATCTCGTCCGCGAGGAGCCTCAGCGTCTCGTCGGAGACGGACTGCGTGGCAGTGACCATCTCGCCGAGGTTCATCATCACGCCGACGAGCGACGCCGGGTTGGCGCCGATCTTCTCGGCGAAGTCGGTGAGGGAGGCACCGCGCGACAGGCGGACGGACTGTCCGTTGCCGCGAGGCAGCATCACGCCGCCGACCGACGGGGCCTGCATGGCCTCGTACTCCTGGCGCCTCTGCCGCTTCGACTTGCGACCGCGACGCGCGGGACCGCCGGGACGGCCGAAGGCGCCCTGCGTGCCACCACGACCGCCCGGACCACCGGGACGACCGCCGAAGCCGGGACGACCGCCGCCGCCACCACCGGGACCACCCGGACGGCCGGCGAAACCGCCGCCACCGCCACCGGGACCACCGGGACGACCGGCGAAACCGCCGCCGCCACCACCGGGACCGGCCGGACGACCGGCGAAGCCGCCACCGCCCGGACGACCGCCGCCACCGCCACCGGGGCGACCGCCGCCACCGGGACCGCGGCCACCGGGGCCACCGCCGCCGGGACGCGGACCGGCAGCGGGACGCTGCGGCATCATGCCGGGGTTAGGACGCGCACCACCGGGACCACCGCCGGGACGCGGACCGCCGCCCTGCGGACGGGGCATGCCGCCCGGGCTGGGACGCGCGCCGCCCGGAGACTGCGGACGGGGACCGCCCGCCGCACCCTGGGGACGGGGACCGCCCTGGCCCTGACCCTGCGGACGCGGAGCGCCGCCGGGAGCACCGGGGCCGCCCTGGCCGCCGGGACGCGGGGCGCCGCCCGGACGGGGCGCCTGCGGGCGCGCCATGCCGGTGGAGCCACCGGAGGTGAAGGGGTTGTTGCCCGGACGGGGACCGGCCGGACGAGCACCGGGACGTGCGCCCTGGCCACCCGGACGCGGAGCGCCGGGACGGTCGCCGCGGTCACCGCGACCCTGACCGCCCTGGCCGGGACCGCCGGCCGGACGCGGGGCGCCCGGACGCGGAGCCTGCTGGCCGGCCGGGCGAGGAGCACCCGGACGCGCGGTGGAACCCTGGCTCTGGCTCTGGCTCTGGGAGGCCGTCTGGCCCTGGGAGGCAGCCGGCGCGGCGGGAGCCGACGGCGGTGCCGTGAACTCGGGCGTGGTCGGAGCCGGGGACGCCGGGGCGGGCCGCGGCGCGGGCTTCGGGCCCGGAGTGGGACGGGGGCCGGAAGCGGCCGGCGCGGCGGGAGCCGCGGGCTGCTCGGCGGCGGCCGGCTTCGGGGCCGGCGGGCGCGGGGCGGCCGGACGGGCGGCCTGCGCGGGAGAGGGGGCTGCCGGACGAGCCGGGGCAGCCTTGCGTGCGGGGGCGGGCTTGCCGCCTCCGTTGCCCTGCTGGAGGGCGTCTGTCAGCTTGCGTACGACGGGCGCCTCGATCGTCGAGGAAGCCGAACGAACAAATTCACCGAGTTCTTGGAGCTTGGCCATGACGACCTTGCTCTCCACCCCGAACTCCTTGGCGAGTTCGTATACCCGGACCTTAGCCACTTCGCTCCTTTTAGGTCCGGGTTGCGGCCGGACCGTCGCTACTTCATGGGCGTACTCATCGCGTGCTCATCGAGTGCTCATCGCAATCTCGACCTACTTCCAACTCGCGGGGTACCTGGGCCGCACGGGGGTTCCGCGCGACGCTTCTTACGGTGTTGCCTGCTCAGCAACTGTCTGTCTGCTCGACGTACTGGCGCAACGCCTTTATGTCGAGTGCTCCCGGGGCGCGCAACGCCCGCGTGAACACCCGGCGGCGTACCGCCTGGTCGAGACAGACCAGGGCGGGGTGGATGTACGCACCCCGGCCGGGCAGCGTACCGCGAGGATCAGGGACGCATGCGTCCTTGATCGCCACGATGCGCAGCAGATCGGTCTTGGCCGCTCGCTGCCTGCAACCCACACAGGTTCGTTCAGGGCATGCGCGGGCGTGCGTCCGGCCAGACACTCTTAAGTCTACCTCCCCGTACCGACCTCACCCCTTGGGGGCAGCGATCGAACGGTTGTTGTCGTGATCTAAGCCACCGACGGCTTGGATCTATTCCTCGGCGCCGTCCGCCGACGCTATTCGGCGGCCTGCTCGGTGTCCGGCCGGATGTCGATCCGCCAGCCGGTGAGCCGGGCCGCCAGGCGGGCGTTCTGGCCCTCCTTGCCGATGGCCAGGGAAAGCTGGTAGTCGGGTACGGTCACCCGCGCGGAGCGGGCGGCCATGTCCACGACCTCGACCTTCGAGACGCGGGCCGGCGAGAGGGCGTTCGCCACCATCTCGGCCGGGTCGTCCGACCAGTCGACGATGTCGATCTTCTCACCGTTCAGCTCACCCATGACATTGCGCACGCGGCCGCCCATGGGGCCGATGCAGGCGCCCTTGGCGTTCAGGCCCGAACGGGTGGACCGTACGGCGATCTTGGTGCGGTGACCGGCCTCGCGGGCGATCGCGGCGATCTCGACGGACCCGTCGGCGATCTCCGGCACCTCCAGGGCGAAGAGCTTCTTCACCAGATTGGGGTGCGTGCGGGACAGGGTGACGGACGGACCGCGGACGCCCCGCGCCACCCGTACGACGTACGACCGGAGCCGCATGCCGTGCGGATAGGTCTCACCGGGCACCTGCTCCTGCACCGGCAGGATGGCCTCCAGCTTGCCGATGTCCACGAGCACGTTCTTCGGGTCGCGGCCCTGCTGGACCACGCCCATGACGATGTCGCCCTCGCGCCCCGCGTACTCGCCGAGCGTCGCGTCGTCCTCGGCGTCGCGCAGCCGCTGCAGGATGACCTGCTTGGCGGTGGTGGCGGCGATACGGCCGAAGTCGGACGGGGTGTCGTCGAACTCCCGGGGCTCCTGGCCCTCTTCGAGGTCCTCGGGGTCCTCCTTCGCCCACACGACCACGTGTCCGGAGTCCCGGTCGAGTTTCACGCGCGCGTGGCGGTGGCTTCCCTCGGTGCGGTGGTAGGCGATGAGGAGGGCCGACTCGATCGCCTCGACCAACAGGTCGAAGGAGATCTCCTTCTCCCGCACCAAGCCCCGCAGGGCACTCATGTCGATGTCCACGGCTACGCCTCCTCTTCGTTCTTGTCCTTGCGGCTGAACTCGACCTGCACGCGCGCCTTGTCGACCTCGGAGAAGGCGAGTCTGCGGGCGGTGGCCTTGCGGCCCTTCACACCGGGCACCTCCAGGTCGAGGCCGTCGTCGTCGACCTTCAGGATCCGCGCGACCAGCTCGCCGCCCTCGGCCAGCTGGAACTTCACCAGGCGGTCCACGGCCCGCACATAGTGCCGGTGCTCTTTGAGCAGGCGCTCCGCGCCCGGGGTACCGACCTCGAGGGTGTACTCCCCCGCGCCCATCGCGTCGCTCTCGTCGAGCTTCGCCGAGAGCTCGCGGCTCACATCGGCGATCTGGTCCAGGTCGGCACCGGTGTCCGAGTCGACGACGACGCGCAGCACTCGCTTTCGCCCTACGGAGTCCACTGCGATCTCTTCGAGATCCAGGCCCTGGGAGGTGACGAGCGGTTCCAGGAGCTCTCGCAGCCTCTCGCTCTGGGTGGTGCTCATCCGGGTGACTCCTCGGCCGCGTGTGCTGTTGTGGGTAGGTCGCGTGTCTGGTCAAAGGGTATCCGGTCGCGAAGGGTGTTGCCGTCCAGGTGACATCGGATGCGCGGGTACCGTGATCGCCGGCGGGCTCGACCTCCCGCCCGTTTGTTCGTACGAGCTTCCCGAGGACGTCTGTCGTGCCGTACCCCCCTCAGCCGCGCGTCCCCTCCGGGCCGCGCAGAAGATCCCTGCTCGCCTCGGTCGCCGGGGGCGCCCTTCTCGTGGGGTGCTCCGACGGGACCGGAGACAGCGAGGAGGGCACCGCCGGCAGTCCCTCCGTCGTCGAACGGGTCCGCGTGCGGGCGGCCCGGGACAGTCGGGGGATCGTCGAGCGGTACGACGCGGTCCTGGCCGCGCATCCGATGCTCGCGGAGCGGGTCGGGCCGTTGCGGGCGGAAGCCGTGCGGCATGTGGAGGCGTTCGGGGAGAAGGTCACGACGGCCTCCCCCACCGCGCCGGGCAGCGCCTCGCCCTCGCCGTCGGCCACCGTGCCCGCGACCGAGAGGGACGCCCTCGCCCAGCTCGCCGCCGCCGAGCGGGCGCTCGCCGATCGGCGGGCCCAGGCACTGCTGGACGTCCCCAGCGAGCTGGCCCGGCTGCTGGCCTCGGTGGCGGCGGCCGGCGCGGCGCACGCCTACCTGCTGACGGAGGGTGCCCGATGAGCGAGAAGCAGGAGCTGGAGGCCCTCCAGAAGGCCCTGGCCGCCGAGCACGCCGCCGTCTACGGCTACGGCGTCGTCGGCGGCCGGATCGGCGAGGCCCGGCGCGCGGAGGCCAAGGCCGCCTATGACGCCCACCGGGCCCGCCGGGACGCCCTGGTGCGTGCGGTGCGGGACCTGGACGGGAAGCCGGTGGCCGCGGCGCCGGCGTACGCGCTGCCCTTCCCGGTGCCCGACCCGGCAGCGGCGGTACGACTCGCCGCCGATCTGGAGGACCGGGTGGCCGGGGTGTGGTCCGACGTGGTGCGGGCAACCGGGGGCGAGCGGCGGAGCACGGCCGCCGAGGCGCTGCGGGAGGCCGCGGTGCGGGCGGTGCGCTGGCGCGGCGAGAGCGTAGCCTTCCCTGGGCTCGCCGAGCGGGCGACCACGGCGTCGCCCTCGTCCTCGGCCTCGCTTTCCCAGGCGGCCCCCACGACGTGACGCGGTACTGGAAGGGAAAGACTCGCGCATGGCTTTCGAACCACCACAGCGGCTGGTGCGGGCGCTCGGCGAGAGCGTGCCGGACGCCGACGACTGGGTGGACAAGCTGCCCGACACCGCCGGACAGGCCGTCGCGCTGCGCGAGTTGACCGTGGAGCGGGTCCAGGTGCCCGGCGGACGCAGCAGCCTCGTCGTGCTTGTGCGGCGGCCCGACGGAACGCCCGCCGTGCTCAAGCTGGTGCCGCCCCGGTCCCGGCCGGAGAGCGAGCGGGCGGCTCTCGCGCACTGGGACGGGCGAGGGGCCGTACAGCTGCTGGAGCCGTTCGTCACCGAAGGTGTGCTGCTGCTCGAACGGCTGCATCCCGATGTCTCCGTGCGGTCGCTGCCCGAGGCGAAGGCGCTGCTGGAGGCGGCCGGGACCCTGCGGCGGCTGTGGGTGGAGCCTCCCGACGACGACAACGCCCATGTCTTCGAGACGGTGGCCGAACGGACCGGACGGCAGGCCGACGCGATGCGGAGTGCTCCCGCCGAGGCCGCCGCACTGGTGAGCGCGGCTCTCGACGCACGGGAGTCGTTGCTGGCCGCGCCCCCGGAGGAACGGCTGCTGCACGGCACGTTCCGGCAGAGCAAGGTGCTGTCCGGGACGCGCGCCCCCTGGCTCGCCGTCGGCCCCGACCCGGTCGTCGGGGAGTGCGCGTTCGACCTTGCGCGGCTGGTGCGGGACCGGGTCGAGGACCTGATCGCCACGCCGTCCGGGGCGGCGACCACCCGGCGGCGGGTGAAGCGGCTCGCGGAGTCGCTGGAGGTGGACCAGGAGCGGCTGCGGGGATGGACGCTGTTCCGGGCCGTGGAGTCGGGGGTCCGGGCGCTCCGGGTGGGACGGCCCCGGGACGCCGAGCTGCTGCTGGAGTTCGCCGGGTGGCTGTGAGGCGGCGTTCGGGTACGCCGCCTCACCTCGTGACGGTTTTTCCCTAGGCGGTCAGACGGGCGATCGCCTCGTCCACCGTCAGCTCCTCGCGCTCACCGCTGCGGCGGTCCTTGAGCTCCAGGACGCCCTCGGCGGAACGACGGCCCGCGACCAGGATCTTCGGTACGCCGATGAGCTCGGAGTCCGTGAACTTCACCCCCGGGGAGACACCGGCGCGGTCGTCGACGAGGACCCTGAGGCCCGCCGCGCGCAGCTTCTCGGAGACGTCGAGGGCCACTTCGATCTGGAGGGCCTTGCCGGCCGCGACGACGTGCACATCGGCCGGGGCGACCTCGGCGGGCCAGCACAGGCCCTTGTCGTCGGCGGTCTGCTCGGCGAGAGCGGCGACCGCGCGGGAGACGCCGATGCCGTAGGAGCCCATGGTCACGCGGACCGGCTTGCCGTGCTGGCCGAGGACGTCGAGCTTGAGGGCGTCGGCGTACTTGCGGCCCAGCTGGAAGATGTGGCCGATCTCGATGGCGCGGTCCAGCTTGAGGCCGGTGCCGCACTTCGGGCACGGGTCGCCCTCCTGGACGACCACGACGTCGACGTACTCGTCGACCTCGAAGTCCCGGCCCGCGACGACGTTCTTCGCGTGCGTGTGCTCCTTGTTGGCGCCGGTGATCCACGCGGTGCCGGGGGCCACCCGCGGGTCGGCGATGTACTTCAGCTTCTCCTGACGGCCCTGCGGACCGACGTAGCCGCGGACGAGGTCGGGGCGGCCCACGAAGTCCTCCGCCGTCACCAGCTCCACGGCGGCGGGCGCGAAGTGGGCCTCGACCTTGCCCAGGTCGACCTCGCGGTCGCCGGGCACACCGACGGCCACGATCTCGCCGTCCACCTTCACGAGGAGGTTCTTCAGGGTGGCGGAGGCCTCGACGCCGAGGTGGGCGGCGAGGGTCTCGATGGTCGGGGTGTCGGGGGTGGGGATCTCCTCGAGAGCGGCGACGCCGTCCGCGTCCACCGGCTTCAACTCGTACGTGATCGCCTCGGTGTTGGCCGCGAAGTCGCAGTTCGGGCAGTCGGCGAAGGTGTCCTCGCCGGCCTCGGCGGGGGCGAGGAACTCCTCCGACTTGGAGCCGCCCATCGCGCCGGCGGTGGCGGCACAGATGCGGTAGTCGAGCCCCAGGCGCTCGAAGACCTTCCGGTAGGCCTGCCGGTGCAGCGCGTAGGACCGGGCCAGGCCCTCGTCCTCGGTGTCGAAGGAGTACGAGTCCTTCATCAGGAACTCGCGGCCGCGCAGGATCCCGGCCCGCGGACGGGCCTCGTCACGGTACTTGTGCTGGATCTGGTAGAGGATGACCGGCAGGTCCTTGTAGGAGGACGCCTGGTCCTTCACCAGCAGGGTGAAGATCTCCTCGTGGGTCGGGCCGAGGAGGTAGTCGCCGCCCTTGCGGTCCTGGAGCCGGAACAGCTCGGCGCCGTACTCCTCCCAGCGGCCCGTGGCCTCGTACGGCTCCCGCGGCAGCAGGGCGGGGAGCAGCACCTCCTGGGCGCCGATCGCGTCCATCTCCTCACGGACGATCCGCTCGACGTTGGCCAGCACCTTCTTGCCGAGCGGCAGCCAGCTCCAGATGCCCGCGGCGGTACGTCGGACGTACCCGGCGCGCACCAGCAGCTTGTGACTGAGGACCTCGGCGTCCGCCGGGTCGTCGCGCAGCGTCTTCGCCATCAACTGGGACATGCGCTGGACCGGTGCGTTCGCCATGGTTCTCGTACTCCTGCCGGAAAAAGGGTGATGGCAAGGAGGTTAGCCGGGGGGCGTCTGCCGGTGGAAATCCGTTAACGGCGGCGCAGCGGCAGCGGGGCCCCCATGACCGCGTACGGCTTCGGGGCACTCGGGAAGAGGACCTGGCGGGCGAGGTCCTGGTAGCCGAGCGAGTGGTACAGGCCGCGGGCCGGACTGTCGGTGTCGATCGCGGAGAGGATCGAACGGGGCTCGGCGGCACTGTCCGTGATGGTGGTGATCAGAGTGCGCCCGATGCCGCGGTTCTGGTGCTGCGGGTGCACATGGAGCTCGGTGATCACGAAGGAGTCGTCGAGCCAGAGGTCGTTGTGCCGCGCGCGCAGGTAGGGCTCCACGACGGTGGACCACCAGTGGGTGCGGTCGTTGGGCATGCCGTACACGAAGCCCACGAGGGTGCCGCCGACGGTCGCGCCGAGAGCTCTCGCGCCGGGGTAGGTCATGTGCCGCAGGACGATCTGACGGCGGACCGCCACCTCGTCGGCACCGAGCCCGAAGGCGACGGCTTGGACGGCTAGCGCCTCGTCTACGTGGGCCGACAGGTCTAGGGGGCCGATGACGAGGTCCATGCGGGGAGCGTACAGGCAGGCGGGTTCAGAAGAGGACGCTCATGAACGCGCCCACCTCCTGGAAGCCCACCCTCGTGTACGTCCTTCTGGCCGCCGTGTTGAAGTCGTTGACGTAGAGGCTGACCACCGGGGCCACGTCCGCGAGGGCGTAGCGCAGGACCGCGGCCATCCCGGGCGCGGCCACTCCCCTGCCCCGGTACTCCGGGGCCACCCAGACGCCCTGGATCTGGCAGGCCCGGTCCGTCGCGGCGCCGATCTCCGCCTTGAAGACGACCTTGCCGTGCTCGTCGACACGGGCGAAGGAGCGGCCGGAACCGACCAGTTCGGCGACGCGGGCCTGGTAGAGGAGACCACCGTCGCCGGCCAGCGGGGAGACACCGACCTCCTCCGTGAACATCGCCACGCAGGCCGGCATGATCGTCTCCATCTCGTCCTTGCGGACGCGGCGGACGTACGGATCCGGGGCGATGTCGGCCGGCATGCGGTCGGTGACCATGAGCGGCTGGTGGCCGCGGACGTCCCGGGCCGGGCCCCAACTGGGCTCCAGCAGGCGCCAGAGCAGAGCGGTGGGTTCGGCCGGGCCGACGATCGAGGAGCAACGGCGGCCCGCCCTCCTCGCCCGGTCGGCGAAGGCACGGACGGCTCGCGGGGTCGCGCAGATCGGGACCAGGTTGGCGCCGGCGTAGCAGAGGGACGTGAGCATGCCGTCCTCGTACCAGCCCCACATCTCGCCGCCGAGCCGCCACGGGTCGAGGCCGGCGACCTGCACCCTCGACGTCACGAAGGCGTTCGCGACCGGATCACTGTCGAGGATGGCGAGCGCGGCGTCCAGGTCGCTCGGTTCGAGGACCCGGGAGGTCGTCTGGGTCAACACGGGCGGGGCCTCACACTGGGGTCTGCTGATCTCCGCACTGTACCTGTGGAAGCCGAGCGGTGCCGACCCGCGTTTCGGTGCCGTTTGCCGTGAGGCGCCCGGTGGTTCGGTGACCGTTCCCGGGGGCCGCGCGCCCCCGGACGGGCTGAACCGGCGGTCGGCCGGTGTCAGCCCGCGACCGACACCGACGGCTCGCCCGAGGCGATGCCCTGTGCCTCCATCTGCTCGGCCAGCTTCATCGCCTCTTCGATCAGGGTCTCCACGATCTTGGACTCGGGGACGGTCTTGATGACCTCGCCCTTGACGAAGATCTGCCCCTTGCCGTTGCCGGAGGCGACGCCGAGGTCGGCCTCGCGGGCCTCGCCCGGACCGTTCACCACGCAGCCCATGACGGCGACGCGCAGCGGGACCTCCATGCCGGTCAGGCCCGCCGTGACCTCCTCGGCCAGCTTGTAGACGTCCACCTGGGCGCGGCCGCACGACGGGCAGGAGACGATCTCCAGGCCGCGCTGCTTGAGGTTCAGGGACTCCAGGATCTGGTTGCCGACCTTGACCTCCTCCACGGGAGGCGCGGAGAGGGAGACACGGATGGTGTCGCCGATGCCCTGGGAGAGAAGCGCCCCGAAGGCCACCGCGCTCTTGATCGTGCCCTGGAACGCCGGGCCCGCCTCCGTGACGCCGAGGTGGAGCGGGTAGTCGCACTGCGCGGCCAGCTGCTTGTACGCCTCGATCATGACGACCGGGTCGTTGTGCTTCACCGAGATCTTGATGTCCCGGAAGTCGTGCTCCTCGAAGAGGGACGCCTCCCACAGGGCCGACTCGACGAGCGCCTCGGGCGTCGCCTTGCCGTACTTCTGGAGCAGACGGCGGTCCAGGGAGCCCGCGTTCACGCCGATGCGGATCGGGGTGCCGTGGTCGCGCGCGGCCTTCGCGATCTCCTTGACCTTGTCGTCGAACTGCTTGATGTTGCCGGGGTTCACCCGGACCGCCGCGCAGCCCGCCTCGATGGCGGCGAAGACGTACTTGGGCTGGAAGTGGATGTCCGCGATCACCGGCAGCTGCGACTTTCGGGCGATCGTCGCGAGGGCGTCCGCGTCGTCCTGGGTGGGACAGGCCACGCGCACGATCTGGCACCCGGAGGCGGTGAGCTCGGCGATCTGCTGGAGCGTCGCGCCGATGTCGGACGTACGCGTCGTCGTCATCGACTGGACCGAGACCGGGGCGTCACCGCCCACCGCGACCGTGCCGACCTGGATCTGCCGGCTCTTCCGGCGCTCGGCGAGCTTGGTCGGAACGGACGGCATGCCGAGAGAAATCGCAGTCATCTGCTGTGCAACCCCAAGTCGTGGATCAAGGTCCCGGTCCCGTCAGCGGCGGGCTCCAGGCTTCGAGATTACGGCACCGACCGGGGCCCGAGCACATCCCGCCCGCCAAACCCACCCAATGGAAGGCGGCCCGGCATGGGTCACACCGGGCCGCCTCGAACGCCGTATGGCTACGAGATGCGCACTGGGTTAACGACGTCCGCGACGAGCACCAGCAAGGTGAAGCAAATGAAGATCCCCGCCACCACATAGGCCACCGGCATCAGCTTCGCCACGTCGAACGGGCCCGGGTCCGGGCGCTTGAGGACCTTGGCCAGGTTGCGGCGCAGGGACTCCCACAGGGCGCCGGCGATGTGGCCGCCGTCCAGGGGGAGCAGCGGGAGCATGTTGAAGAGGAACAGGGAGAGGTTGAAGCCCGCCACCAGCATCAACGCCATCGCCAGCTGCTGGGTCGGCGGGATGTCGAGGGTGAAGATCTCGCCGCCGACGCGGGCCGCGCCGACCACGCCCATCGGGGAGTCCGGCTCGCGCGGGGCGTCGCCGAAGGCCGCGTTCCACAAGGCCGGGATCTTGCCGGGGAGGGCGGCGAGGGAGTCGACGGCCTCGCCGACGCGGTCGCCCATCCAGACCACGGAGTCGCCGAAGTCCTGCTTCACGATGCCGGTTGCGGCGCTGAAGCCGAGGAAGCCGGCGGTGACGTACTCGCCCTGGACGTACTGGCCGCTGGAGTCCTTCTTGGCGACCTGGTTGCTGGCGATCTTCGCCGTCAGGGTGACGTCCTTGCCGTCGCGCTCGACGACGATCGGGACCGTCTTGTCGGGGTTGGCGCGGATGAGGTCGGAGAGCTTGTTCCAGTCGTCGGTCTGCACGCCGTTGAACGAGATAATCTTGTCGCCCGCCTTGAGGCCGGCGGCCGCGGCCGGGGAGGCCGGGTCGGAGGCCTTGCAGGTCTCGCGGTTCTGGCTCTGGGCGATCACGCACTTGGAGACCGAGCTGACCGTGTTGGTCTGCTGGGAGATCCCGAAGCCCATGAGGACGGTGAGGAACAGGGCGACGGCGAGGATCAGGTTCGCGAAGGGGCCCGCGAACATCACGATGACGCGTTTCCAGGGCTTACGGGTGTAGAAGAGGCGTTTCTCGTCGCCGGGCTGGAGTTCCTCGAAGGCGGCCGAGCGGGCGTCCTCGATCATGCCGCGCCAGGGGGAGGTGGAGCGGGCGCTGATACGGCCGTCGTCGCCGGGCGGGAACATGCCGATCATGCGGATGTAGCCGCCGAACGGGACGGCCTTGATGCCGTACTCCGTGTCGCCCTTCTTGCGGGAGAAGACGGTCGGGCCGAAGCCGACCATGTACTGCGGCACGCGGATGCCGAAGAGCTTGGCGAAGGACAGGTGCCCCAGCTCGTGCCACGCGATCGACACCAGGAGGCCCAGGGCGAAGAGCCCTATGCCGAGGATGAACATCAGGGTCGTCATGCACGGGCCTCCGCCGTCTGTGCCGTCAGTTCCCGGGCCCGGGTCCGCGCCCAGGTCTCCGCTTCGAGGACGTCCGCGACGGAGAGCGAGGTTCCCCCGTGCGGGGTGCCGTTCTCGTCCACCACCCGGGTCACGGTCTCCATGATCCCGTTGAACGGCAGTGCGCCGGCCCGGAAGGCCTCGACGCACTCCTCGTTGGCGGCATTGAACACCGCCGGGGCCGTGCCCGCGAGCTGTCCCACGTGTCGCGCGAGGTTCACCGAGGGGAACGCTTCGTTGTCGAGCGGGAAGAACTCCCAGGTCGACGCCTTGCTCCAGTCGAAGGCGGGCGCCGCGTCGGGGACGCGTTCGGGCCAGCCGAGGCCGATGGCGATCGGCCCGCGCATGTCGGGGGGCGTCGCCTGGGCGATCGTGGATCCGTCCGTGAACTCAACCATCGAGTGGACATACGACTGGGGATGCACGACCACCTCAATGCGGTCGAAGGGAATGTCGTAGAGGAGGTGTGCCTCGATGACTTCGAGACCCTTGTTGACGAGGGTCGCGGAGTTGATCGTGATGACCGGGCCCATGGCCCAGGTGGGGTGGGCGAGGGCGTCCTCGACGGTCACCTGGGCGAGGTCGGCCTTGGTGCGGCCGCGGAAGGGGCCGCCGGACGCGGTCACGACCAGCTTGCGGACGTCGGCCCGGGTCCCGGAGGCCAGGGCCTGGAAGAGGGCCGCGTGCTCGGAGTCGACGGGGATGATCTGCCCGGGCTTGGCGAGGGCCTTGACCAGCGGGCCGCCCACGATGAGCGACTCCTTGTTGGCGAGCGCGAGGGTGCGGCCCGCCTCCAGGGCGGCGAGGGTGGGGGCGAGTCCGATGGAGCCGGTGATGCCGTTGAGCACGGTGTGCGCGTCGGAGGCGGCGAGCTGGGTGGCCGCGTCGGGGCCGGCGAGGATCTCGGGGAGCGGCTCGCCGGTGCCGTAGAGACCGCTGAGCGCTTCGCGTAGCTGGGGTACGACGTCCTCGCGGGCGACGGCGACGGTCCGTGCCCTGAGCCGGTGTGCCTGCTCGGCGAGGAGTGCCACGCGCCCGCCGTTGGCGGAGAGGCCGGTCACCCGGAAGCGGTCGGGGTTGCGCAGCACGAGGTCGATGGCCTGGGTGCCGATCGAGCCGGTGGAGCCGAGGATCACCACGTCCTTGGGGCCGTCGCCCGCGACCGGGTCGTAGACGAGGTGCGGGTCGGCGAGAGGGGCTGGACTGTCGCTCATCCCTCCATTGTGGCCGTAAGGACGGTGTGGGGGGACAGCGCGTCCCTCTCCCGGGGGGCGCGCTGTCGTGAGGGGTCAGCGGATGGGCCGGTGGACGTTCTCCTTCTCGGAGGGGCCGGGGGTCGCGTCCGCGATCCAGACGCCTTCGCCGGAGGGGTCGACGATGCCGTCCTCCAGCCAGGCGTAGGTGCCGGAGAGCACACCCTTGACGACCTTGCGGTCCTGGTCGTCGGTGTTGTTCCAGAGGCGGCCGAAGAGTTCCTCGACGCGCAGGCGGGACTGGTGGCAGAAGGCGTCGGCGAGCTGGTAGGCCTCGCGGCCGTGGGCTTCGGTGGTGTAGAGGAGTTCGGCGCGTACGCAGGCGGCGCTCATCGCGAAGAGTTCGGCGCCGATGTCGACGATGCGGCCGAGGAAGCCCTGCTTGGTCTCCATGCGGCCCTGCCAGCGGGACATGGCGTAGAAGGTGGAGCGGGCGAGTTTGCGGGCCGTTCGTTCGACGTAGCGCAGGTGCGTCGAGAGGTCGACCTCTCGTTTGAACTCACTGTAGGAGTTCGGGAGTTGGCCGGGTCCGGCGACGAGTTTGGGGAGCCACTTGGCGTAGAAGACGCCTGCGTTCGCGCCTGCTTTCGCCTTGTCGCCGAGGGATTTGTCCGGGGCGATGAGGTCGCCTGCGACGGAGAGGTGGGCGTCGACGGCCTCGCGGGCGATCAGCAGGTGCATGATCTCGGTGGAGCCCTCGAAGATGCGGTTGATGCGCAGGTCGCGCAGGACCTGTTCGGCGGGGACGGCCTTCTCGCCGCGGGCCCTCAGGGAGTCGGCGGTCTCGAAACCGCGGCCGCCGCGGATCTGGACGAGTTCGTCGGCGATGAGCCAGGCCATCTCGGAGGCGTAGAGCTTGGCGAGGGCGCCTTCGATGCGGATGTCGTTGCGGTTCTCGTCGGCCATCTGGGAGGACAGGTCGAGGACGGCCTCCAGGGCGAAGGTGGTCGCGGCGATGAAGGAGATCTTGGAGCCGACGGCTTCGTGGTGGGCGACGGGCTTGCCCCACTGTTCGCGGGCGGCGGACCATTCGCGGGCGATCTTCAGGCACCACTTGCCTGCGGCGACGCAGGAGGCGGGGAGCGAGAGGCGGCCGGTGTTGAGGGTGGTGAGGGCGATCTTCAGGCCCTGGCCCTCCTTGCCGATGAGGTTCGCGGCCGGGACCCGGACCTGGTGGAAGCGGGTGACGCCGTTCTCGATGCCGCGCAAGCCCATGAAGGCGTTGCGGTTCTCGACGGTGATGCCGGGTGAGTCGGTCTCGACGACGAAGGCGGTGATGCCGCCCTTGTGGCCCTCGGACTTCGGGACGCGGGCCATGACGACGAGGAGGTCGGCGACCACGCCATTGGTGGTCCAGAGTTTCACTCCGTCGAGGACGTAGTCGTCCCCGTCGGGTACGGCGGTGGTGGCGAGGCGTGCCGGGTCGGAGCCGACGTCCGGTTCGGTGAGGAGGAAGGCGCTGATGTCGGTGCGGGCGCACCGGGGCAGGAACTTCTCCTTCTGCTCCTGGGTGCCGAAGAGCTTCAGCGGCTGGGGTACGCCGATCGACTGGTGGGCGGAGAGCAGTACGCCGATCGCGGGGCTCGCGGAGCCCACGAGGGCGAGCGCCTTGTTGTAGTACACCTGCGTGAGGCCGAGGCCGCCGTACTTGGTGTCGATCTTCATGCCGAAGGCGCCGAGTTCCTTGAGTCCGGCCACGACGTCGTCGGGGATGCGGGCCTCGCGTTCGATGAGGGCGCCGTCCACCTTGGTCTCGCAGAAGTCGCGGAGTGCGGCGAGGAATGCCTCGCCCCGCCGGGCGTCCTCCTCGGGGGGCATGGGGTGGGGGTGGATGAGGTCGAGCCGGAACCGGCCGAGGAACAGTTCCTTGGCGAAGCTGGGCTTGCGCCAGTCCTGCTCCCGGGCTGCCTCCGCAACCTCGCGGGCCTCGCGCTCGGTGACGACGGGCTTGGTGGACGGTGCGGACATCAGGCTCACCTCGTCGTGAATGGGGATCTTGGGGGTCGTATGGTTACCGACGGGTGCTACCCGATCGTATGTACCTGATCCGGGGCGAGCCCACCACCCCTCGCGCGGCCGTTCGGCCCATGTCGACGGAATACGATCCGGTGCCGGGTCATCGGGGCGGCAGAGACCGCGTCGGTGCCGAGCTCATGTATGTCGCTTCTCGGAGGTCTCCGGTCCGAGGGAGGGTGCCGCCGGGGCGGCCCTGCGGCCGGTGGTGGGGGCACGGAAACACAGGCGCGGCCGTTTCCGGGTCCGGTTGGCGGGTGAGTGCGACGGGGACGACCGTCGGCGGGCGTGGCTTCGCGTGCGCGCTGCCGAGGCGGCCGGTCCCCGGCCCCGGTGTGTGTCAGGGCGGTGCCGGCCGGGGCGAGGTCCCAGCCCCCGTCCTGGCCGAGCCGCCCCCACCACCCAGCCGGGCCCCACCCCACCCCGCGCTCCACCGTCCCGTCGAGCCCCGCCCCACTCGGTACCGACCTGTTCTGCGGCCGGACTCCCGTGTCCCGCTCCATGGCCCCGGCGGGCCCGTCGTGGTAGGCAGGAAGCCGCGCCCCGCCAGGGCGGTGAACGACCAGGCCGGAGTGGGTTCATCTGCTTGGGTCCGTCCCTGCGGGTCACTCGCCCAAGAGTCTTGTCGAAGCGCTTCGACAACCTATGGACACCCACTCCCGGGGGAGCTACTGTCGAACCACCCCCACTCGCACCTGTTCACACTGCGCACTGTCGAAGCGCTTCACAAAGCTTGGAGAGCTGGATGGTCACCCTCGCCGAGGTCGCCCAGCACGCCGGAGTCTCGGCGAGCACGGTGAGCTATGTCCTCAGTGGCAAGCGGTCCATCTCGACGAGCACCCGGCAGCGGGTCGAGGAGAGCATCCGCGAACTCGGCTACCACCCGAACGCGGGCGCCCGCGCCCTCGCCAGCAGCAGGTCGAACATCATCGCGCTGATGATCCCGCTCCGCACCGACATGTACGTGCCGGTGATGATGGAGATCGCCATCGCGGTGGCCACCACCGCGCGGACACACGGGTACGACGTCCTGCTGCTCACCGGCGAGGAGGGCCCCGACGCCGTACGGCGCGTCACCGGCAGCGGGCTCGCCGACGCGATGATCCTGATGGACGTGGAACTCGACGACGAGCGGCTGCCGTTGCTGCGCGGCACCGACCAGCCGTCCGTGCTCATCGGCCTGCCCGCCGACACCTCCGGACTCACCTGCGTCGACCTCGACTTCCGGGCCACCGGCGCGCTGTGCGTCGAGCACCTCGCGAAGCTAGGTCACCGCGACATCGCTGTCATCGGCGAGGCCCCGGCGGTCTACGAACGGCACACCGGTTTCGCCGAACGCACCCTGGACGGACTCCGGTCGCGCGCCCAGGAGTTGGGCGTACGGCTGCTGCACCGGCCGTGCGACGGCGGGTACGACGCGATGGCCGTGACCCTCGCCCGCGTCCTCGACGAGCGTCCGTCCACCACGGGCTTCGTCGTGCAGAACGAGCAGGCCGTGGAGCCGCTGCTCGCGCTGCTGCGTCAGCAGGGCCGGGCCATCCCCGAGGACGTCTCGGTGGTGGCGATCTGCCCCGAACAGGTCGCCGTGCAGGCCTCGGTGCGGCTGACGTCGGTGGCCATCCCCGCCCAGGAGATGGGCCGGCACGCCCTGGAGCGTCTCGTCGCCAAGCTGGAGGGCCGCGGTGAGGACGAAGTGGTCCTGATCGAGCCCGAGTTGACGGTCCGGGCGAGCACGGGCCCGGCGCCTTCGGTGTCCTGACACCTCCCCCACCGGATCCCACCCACCTCACACCACGCGTTCCGTGCCTGTGCGGCACGCCCCTGTCTGCATTCCTTCAGGAGCACCCCTCGTGAATCAGCCTGCCGAAATCCAGCCCAAGGTCAGTCTCGCGCAGTCCTCCCCCACCGTCGGCACGTTCCGGGAGCGGGACGGCGCGCTGGAGTGGAGCGGGCGTCAGGAGACCGTACGCGTCGAGCCGTGGGGACCGGACGCGGTGCGGGTGCGTGCCCGGCTCGGCGGGCCGATCCTGGAGGGACTGCCGGGCGCCCTGCTCGACGAGGCTCCGGCCACCGAGAGCACGGTCAAGATAGGTGACGGGGAAGGGCAGTTGACGGTGGGCGCGCTGACCGTCCACGTCGACGCCGAGGGGCAGCTCCGGTTCCTGCGCACCCAGGACTCCGCCGAGCTCCTCGCGGAGGCGCGCGCCCACTTCTGGTGGCCCGGCTCGCGTCTGTACACCGCGGTCGGCAATGGCCACCACCGCCTGGAGCAGCGCTTCGCCGCCTACGACGACGAGAGGCTGTACGGTCTCGGCCAGCATCAGCACGGCAAGCTGGACCAGAAGGGCCTGGTCCTCGACCTGATCCAGCGCAACGCCGAGGTCGGCATCCCGGTTCTCGCCTCCAGCCGGGGCTACACCCTGCTGTGGAACAACCCGGCGATCGGCCGGGTGGAGCTGGCCCGCAACGGCACGCGCTGGGTGGCCGACTCGGCCCGCCAGATCGACTACTGGATCACCGCGGGCACCCCGGCCGACGGCCAGCGCCGCTACAGCGCGGTGACGGGGCGTACGCCGATGCTGCCGGAGTGGGCGGCGGGCTTCTGGCAGTGCAAGCTGCGCTACCGCACCCAGGACGAACTCCTCTCCGTGGCACGGGAGTACAAGCGGCGCGGGCTGCCGATCTCGGCGATCGTCTGCGACTTCTTCCACTGGACGCATCTCGGTGAGTGGAAGTTCGACCCGGCCGAGTGGCCCGATCCGGCGGCGATGGTCCGGGAACTGGAAGAGCTGGGCATCAAGTTGGTGGTGAGCGTCTGGCCGTCGGTGTCGCCGCTCAGCGAGAACCACGCCCTGATGGAGCAGCGCGGCTGGTTCATCGGCACGCAGTACGGCCCGATGGCGCACGCCGACTGGCCGGACAAGGGGGTCGCCTCGACCGTCCAGGTCGCCTTCTACGACGCCACGAACCCGGAGGCCCGGGAGTTCATGTGGTCGAAGGTCCGCGACAACTACCTCGCCCCGTACGGCATCACGGCCTTCTGGCTGGACGCCTGCGAGCCGGAGCTCAAGCCGGGCTTCCAGGAGAACCTGCGCTACTGGGCGGGTCCCGGTATGGAGGTCGGCAACATGTACCCGGCCGAGAACTCCCGCACCTTCCACGAGGGCCTGAGCGCGGCCGGCGAGGAGGTGATCACCCTCAACCGCTCGGCCTGGGCGGGCAGTCAGCGTTACGGTGCAGCCCTGTGGTCCGGTGACATCGGCACCGACTTCCCGACCCTGCGCGACCAGATCACCGCCGGTCTCAACACCGCGATGTCCGGCATCCCCTGGTGGAACACCGACATCGGCGGCTTCCACGGCGGCGACCCGGACGACCCGGCGTACCGCGAGGTCATGGTCCGCTGGTTCCAGTTCGGGGCGCTGTCCCCGCTGATGCGGCTGCACGGCTTCCGCGACCCGGGCATGCCGCTGGGCCCGGACATGACGGGCGGTCCGAACGAGGTGTGGTCGTACGGCGAGGAGGCCGGCGCGATCATGGAGAAGTACCTGCGGCTGCGCGAGCGGCTGAAGCCGTATGTCCTGAAGGTCATGCGCGAGGCCCATGAGGAGGGTCTGACGCCGATGCGCCCGCTGTTCCTGGAGTTCCCGGACGACCAGGCGGCGTGGACGGTCGACGACGCGTACCTCTTCGGCGGGGACCTCCTGGTCGCCCCGGTCCTCACGGCCGGCGCGACGGCCCGGACGGCCTATCTCCCGGCGGGCGCGGCCTGGACGGACGCGTGGACCGGCCGGACGTACGAGGGCGGTACGACGGTGACCGTGGACGCCCCGCTGGACCGTATCCCGCTGTTCCTGCGGGACGGGGCCAGGCTGCCGGTGGCGGAGTAGCGGCAGCCGGAGCGGCCGGCCCCACGGGGGTGGGCCGGCCGCTTCGTCGTGTGGGGGTCAGCTTCCGCAGACGGAGTGCAAGGCGCGGGCCAGGGCCCGGGTGTGCAGGGCGTCGAGGTGGTCCTCGTGGTGGACCTGGAGGGCGGCCAACGCGAGTTCGGGGCGGCAGGCGAGCGCGCCGCGGTCGTCGGCGGTGGTGGCGAGGGCCTCGACGAGGGCGCTGGTCACCCGGTTGATCTCCTGCCGTACGACACTCAGGTCGGGCTTGGTCGTCGGCGCCTGGTCGGGGTGGTCGGTCCAGCGCTGGAACAGGCCGCGCTGGACGATCTTGTTGGCCTCGATCTGGTCGCGGAAGATCACCCGGATCTCGTCCGGGTCGGCGCCGAGCTGCTGAGCCTGGGCGGCGACGTTGTCGAGGACCTGCTGTTCGCGGGCGGGGTCGTCGATGGGGCTGTCGGTGCCCCACTTGGCGGCGGCGACCAGGTCGGCGGTGGCGAGGCGTTCGGCGGCGAGTTCGACGACGGGATGCAGGGCGGAGAGGGAGGGGGCGGTGGCGTGGGGTGCCGCGGCCGTCCCGGAGACGGGAACCGCGACCGCGGAACCCGTCGCGGTGAGGACGACGGCCGCGGTCGCGGTCACGGTGATCAGGGCACGTCGGAGGGGGGTGGTGGTACGCATGTCCCCATCAAACCCGACGCACCCCCATGGTCAGGTCAACTGCTGCTCACGGTCAGGTTGTTGGTGGTGAAGTTCAGACCGCCGGACGAGCTGGTGATCTCGAAGCCGAACTGCACGTCACCGATGGTCTCGTTGCCGAACCAGCCCTTGGTGTCCTTGATCCACTTCAGGATCGGGAGGACGTCGACCGTGCCCGAGGTCGAGTTCGAGGTGCGTACGAAGGAGAACACCTGGTTCGACCCGTTGGTGCCCTTGTACACGGTCCAGCTGTGGCCGCCGAGCGTCACGTTGCCCTGCGAGCTGCCGAGCGGGCCGACGGCCCCGGTCTTGTTGACCCAGAGCATGATCTCGTACCTGTAGTTGGTGTCCCAGATGTCGTACGACGTGTTGTACGCGCCCGACGAGGGGACCGAGACGTTGTAGTTGCTGGAGAGCGAACCCAGCGAGGTGATCGACTTGTTGACCACCTTCTTGGAGTTCGGGTAGGACTTGATGCCGCCGGTGTTGGGGTGGTCGGCCCAGACGCCCCAGTTGGTGCCGGAGTTGGCCCAGATGCACTGGCTGCCGGCGCCGGAGCCCCAGATGTTGTTGTAGAGGGTGTAGCCGTTCAGGCTCGTGCTGCCCCACTGGTCGCAGGAGTTCCAGACGGCGGCCGAGGCGGGGGCTGAGGCGAGTCCGACGGTGGCGCCGATGGCCATCGCCGGGGCCAGTGCGGCCATGGTGATCTTGCGCAGGGTGCTTGCCATGGTGTCCCTTCCATGGGTGGGGGGAAATGCGGGGGTGGTTACCACGCCTCCAGACGCAGGACGTGGTCTTCTCCGGCGACGAGTTCGAGGGGCTCGGCGCCTGAGGAAGTCCTCAGTTCGACGCGGTGGGTGCGGGTGGGGCGCAGCACCGCGGTCGCTTCGGTGGGGCTCCAGACGAGGTCGAGTTCGGCCCCGAACCTGGTGCGGATGCCCCGTAGTTCACCTCGGGGGCAGCTGGTGGGAACCGCCGGGAGCAGCACCAGCCGGTCCGGTGTCGACTGGACGAGCATCTCGACGAGGACGGCGGGCAGGGTGTGGGCGGCGTCCGCGTTGTAGACGTTCCGGTTCGGGTAGTGCGCGCTCATCAGCGAGGTGTGGAAGAAGTCGCCCCCCAGGACCTGGCCGAGCGCGTGCGCGACCCGTTCGCCGTCGCGCAGCCGGGCCGCGACGAGGGCGTGGTGCAGGTGTCCGTGGGCCGAGTCGTTCTCGGAGCCGCGGAGTTCGAGGGCGCGGTGGGCGGCCCTGGCGAGGTCGGGGGTGTCGTAGGGGGTGATCTCGTCGAGGGGCCAGACGCCGTAGAGGTGACTGAGGTGGCGGTGGTCGTAGGTGTCGTCGAGGCCGGGCCAGGCCCATTCGGCGAGGGCTCCGTCGGCGTTGGTCCGGTGCGGTGGGAGCCGGTCGGCGAGGGCCCGCCAGGCTTCCGCCTTCTCGGGGTGGTAGGCGGCGGCCGTGAGCAGGGCGTGCCGGGCGGCCGAGAGGTCCATGGCCGCGTTGATCGCACCCCAACTGGCGTTCGCGGGGCGGTTCTCGGGTGAGTAGGAGGGGACGACGACGAGATGGCCGTCGGCGTCCGTGCGGGTGAGGAAGTCCTCGTAGAACAGGGCGACCTCGGCGAGGGCGCGGGCGGTGCGGGGGTCCTGTTCGCCGCGGGTCTCGTCATGGTCGACGAGGGGCTTGAGCAGCCAGTCGGCGCCGGCCGTCCACAGGTGCAGCGGGTACTCGCGCTCGAAGTGGTACGTCAGCCCGGACTCGCCGTCGGAGTGCGGCGGGGCCACGACACCCCGGGCGCCGAAGATCTCGCGGGCGTTGTCCTGCCAGTCGGGCAGCTGACGTTCGATGAGGGAGGCAAGAGCGGCCGTGACTTCGGGGAGTGCGGCACACGCGGCCGACGCGGTCTGGAGGTTGACGTTGGCGTCGTTGGTGAACGCTCCCGACCAGGCCGTGTCCCAGTCGCCGGTCCACAGGCCGGTGAGGCGGGGCGGGAAGAGGCCGCTGGCGGAGAGCAGGTGGTAGCGGCCGGCGGCGAAGAGGCGTTCCAGGAGGGCGGGGCTGTCGGGCCGCTCCAGCAACTCCGCGCCAGCAAGGGCGCGTTCGGCGGGGTCGGCGCCGAGGTCGAGGGTGACGCGCTCGTAGGCGGCGCGGTGGAGGGAGGTGTGCCGGTCGAGGAGTCGGGCGTACGCGTCGGAGGCGGACTCGGCCTCGGCCTCGGCCTCGGCCTCGGCCTCGGTGTCAGACTCGGTCTCGGTCTCGGGGACCAGATCGCGCAGGGCCTCGGCGTGCGGTGCCGTGTCCAGTTCGCCGGTGTGGCGTACGACCCGGGTCAGCAGCAGGACCGACTCGGCGCCGGTGACACGGGCGCCGGGCGGGACGAGCGCGGTGCGGCCGCCTGTGGGGACGACCAGGGTGATGCCGGTGTAGCGGCGGTCGCTGTCGGGATAGCGGACGCGGAGGGTGAGCAGGGCCCCGTCGGCGGCGCGGACGATGCTCTGGCCGACCATCAGGCCGTGGGGGGCGCCGGGGAGCCGGTGGTCCAGCGAGACGACCAGGTCCGCCGCCTGGACGTGCTGGACGATGACGTCGTCCGCGCGGGAGACGAAGACCTGGCCGCGCCACTCCTCGCACTCGGTGTGCACGACACCGGTGGTGAAGTCGACGGACCGGCGGTAGCCGGAAGCCGCCGCGCGCGGGCGGCGCAGCCGGATCTGGAAGGCCGGGTGGAAGGGCTGCACCCACTGGAGGGGCCGGCCGTCCGTGAAGCGCTCGGCGGCGTCGAGCTCACCGGCGAGCAACCGGTCCTGGAGTGCCGGGAGTTCGGCGGCCAGGCGGGGCGGGCGGGCGTGTTCGGAGCCGTTGGGGCGGACGAGTGTGTGATGGGTGACGACGACCCGCTCGTCGTTCGGCTCACCGAACACGAGGGCGCCGTGGCGGCCGTTGCCGCTCAGGAAGCCGTCCTCCCAGCGGGTGGCGGGCGCGGGTTCCCAGGTTCCGTGGATCACGTTCATGAGCGCAACACCACCACGTCGTGACGCCCGAGCACGACTTCGTCCCGGAAGGTGGTCCCGGTGAGCAGATCGTGGTGTGTGCCCGGTACCGGGACGGTGACCGCGTCCCGGCCGTGGTTGAGGACGAAGAGCAGGTCGCCCCGGCGTACCGCCTCGACGAGGTCGGGCAGGCCGTCGAGCACCGGGCGCGCCCCTGCGTCGTACGCGATACGGCCGAGGAGGTCGCGCAGGGCGCCCGGTTCGGGGAGCGTCGAGAGGTACCAGGCGCGGCCCCGGCGGAGGACGGCGGGGAGTCCGTCCAGCTCACCGCCCTTGTAGACGGCCTCCGTCGTGGAGTCGTCGGTCTTCTCGATCTCCTCCGACCACAGCGTGCCCCGGAATCCGTCGCAGTCGGCCGTCTCCCCCTCCTCCAGCGGCCACCACTCGTGCAGGGTGCGGATGCCGAACAGGCCGCGGAGCCGGGCGTCCATGCCGCCGTCCCGGACCCGGTCTTCCTGGTCGGCGATGCCGGTGAGGAAGCCGGAGACGAGGGTGCCGCCCTGGCGGACGTAAGCGAGGAGGTTGTCGATGGCCGCGTCGGTGAGGGCGTAGAGCTGGGGGACGACGACCAGTCTGTAGGCGGTGAGGTCGTGGTCGGGGTGGGCGAAGTCGGTGGTGAGGTGGGCCTCCCAGAGGGCGCGGTGCCAGGCCTTGAGCACGTCGGCGTGATCGACCCGGGTGGAGGGGCGACCGTCCTGGGCGCCGGCCCACCAGGCGTGCCAGTCATGGAGGACGGCGATGTCGCTGCGGGAGTGACTGCCGGTCACCTCGCCCGATATCCGGGCCAGTTCGGCACCGATCCGCTTGACCTCCTGGTACGTCCGCCCCTCCTCCCCCGCGTGGCTGACCATCCCGGAGTGGAACTTCTCCGCGCCCTGCCGGGACTGGCGCCACTGGAAGAAGCAGACGGCGTCGGCCCCGCGGGCGACGGCTTGGAGGGACCAGAGGCGGTTGAGGCCACGGGGCTTGGGGTGGTTCACACCCCGCCAGTTGACCGGCCCCGCGGCCTGCTCCATGAGCATCCAGGGGCCGCGGGCCTGCGAGCGGGTCATGTCCTGGACGAGGGCTCCCTGTTGGGCCCCCAGGGGATCGCGCGGGTCGGGGTAGAGGTCGACGGAGACGACGTCCTCCTCCTCAGCCCAGCGCCAGGCGTCCTGCCCGACCCACAGCGGCATGAAGTTGCTGGTCACGGGGATGTGCGGGGTGGCCCGGCGCACGATGTCCCGCTCGGCGACGTAGCACTCCAGAAGCATGTCGGAGGTGAACCGCTTGAAGTCCAGCACCTGGGTGGGGTTCTTCATGTAGTGGGCCTGGCGGGGTGTGTGGATCTCCGCCCAGTCGCCGTAGCCCTGGCTCCAGAAGGCGGTGCCCCAGGCGGAGTTCAGGGCGTCGAGAGAGCCGTAGCGGTCCTTGAGCCAGGTGCGGAAGCGGGCGGCGGCCTCGTCGCTCCAGTCGTAGGTGCAGTACTCGTTGTTGATGTGCCACAGGGTGAGGGCCGGGTGGCCGCCGTAGCGGGCGGCGAGGTCCTCGGTGATGGCGGCGGCGTAGCGGCGGTAGGTGGCGCTGGAGTGCGAGAAGTGCTGGCGCCCGCCCCAGTACTCGGTGCGGCCGTCCTCGGTGACGGGCAGGGTGTCGGGGTGGAGGTGGCCCATCCACGGCGGCGGCGAGGAGGTCGGGGTGGCGAGGACGACTCCGATGCCGTTGTCGTGCAGGAGGTCCATCAGCCGGTCCAGCCAGCCGAAGTCCCGCTCGCCCGGCCGGGGTTCGAGCTTCGCCCAGGAGAAGACACCGAGGGTGACGGAGTTGACGCCGGCGGCCTTCATCAGCCGGACGTCCTCGTGCCGGGTCTCCTCGGGCCACTGCTCGGGGTTGTAGTCGCCGCCGTAGAGGATGCGGCCGCGGGTGGCGTCGCCCAGCGACGGGCTCTTGTCGACGGCCATCAGACGGGCTCCCCGTACTGGATGCCCCGGCCGTTGGTGGCGATGTAGACGCGGCCGTACACCCGCGGGTCGGCGGCGATGGTCGCGCCGATCCAGCCCCACTGGTGCCGGTCGTCGTTGACGCGCACCCAGGTCTTCGCGCCGTCGTCGGAGCGGTACACGCCGGTGATGGTCTCCGTGGCGCCGACCATGTAGATCGCCGGGTGGGCGGAACCGGGGGCGGCCCTGCCGAAGGCGAGGGTGTGCGAGGCCCAGCAGCTGGTGAGCTTGGCGAAGGTCGCTCCGCCGTCGGTGGACCGGTACAGGCCGTTCGTCTTGGTGCTCAGCCACAGGTCGCCGGAGCGCCCCGGGGCCGCGGCCAGCTGGAACTGGCTGTCGCCGGAGGGCAGCCCGCTCGCCCGCCCGCTGAAGGTACTGCCGCCGTCCGTGCTGGCGAACAGGGTGCCGGTGTCGGTGTCGTACGCGTAGAAGCGCGTCGGGTCGGCCGGGTCGGCGAGCGGGGTGGCGCCCTTGGGGTAGCCGGCGACCTCGGACCAGGTCGCCCCGTTGTCCGTGGAGCGCTGGGCGGGGTACCTGGTGCCGTCCCAGTGCACGAAGGTCCACAGCAGCACACTGCCGTCGCTGTTGGTGGCGATCGGCCCGGGCGCGTCCTTGGCGAGGGCGGGCTGGGCCGCGAAGGGCGCCCAGGACTTGCCGCCGTCGTGGGAGAAGGCGCCGTTTCCGTGGTCGCCGAAGCCCGTGCGGACCACGTACGACGGTCTGGCCGCGGCCTGCGCCAGTCCCGTCGCCGACCCGAACACGGGGTTCGAGGCCATGCCGCGCGAAGGCGAGGCGGTCAGCCGCTCGTGGTACATCACGCCGACGTCCCCGAGACCGCTGAGCAGGTGCGCCTGCCCGGTCGGCGGCGAGATCAGCAGGCGTACGGCGGTCTCCTCCAGGCCGCGGATCTGCGGCGCCCAGTGCTTGAGGTCCCGGGTGCCGTAGAGGGCGGCGCCGGTGCCGTACACGATGTGCTTGGAGTCGTGCGGGTCGACGGCGAGGGCCTGGATCCACCAGCCGAACTTGGGCTCGTCGGCGCCGAAGGTGAGGAACGGGATCTCGGACACGTCGAGGACCGCGGAGTCCTTCAGGGACGTCCAGGTGCGGCCGCCGTTGGTGGTCCGGTACAGGGTGTCGACGGCCGCCCAGCGGTTGTTGGTGGAGACGACGACCGTGCCGGGGCGGCGGGCGTCCACGGCGACGCCGCCGTAGCCGAAGGTGTCGGCGGAGCCTCCCCCACTCTCGGCTTCGCTCGAGCGGGCGGTGCCCCCAGCCGTCGTCCCGCCCGGCTTCACCGGCGTGATGTCCGACCACGTGCCGCTCGTCGTGGCCAGCTTGTGCACACTGCCGTCGGACTGCCCGTTGGGTCCGGGCGCGTTGGCGTAGGTGACGTACAGCTCGCGGGTGTGGCAGTCGTACGCGGCCCGGATCGGCACCTTGGCGGAGGTCCCGGAGGGCTGTGCGGGGACGGCTTCCCAGGTGGTGCCGTCGGAGGTGCGGTACAGGTTGGCCGTAGTGCCGTCGGAGTCGCCCCAGCCGGCGTACAGGGTGCGTCCGGCGGCGACGAGGAGGGTGACGCCCTGGCCGGTGCTGGTGGGAGCCCCGGGGAAGCCGGTCGCGGCGGCCCACGTGGCGCCCCGGTCGGTGGACTTGAGCAGCCCGTCATGTCTGGTCCCGAGCCACAGGGTGTCGCTGTCCCGGGGGTCGACGAGCAGCCGCTCCCCGGTCCCCCGCCCGTCCTCGTTCCCCCCGAGCTGCACGGAGAGGTCGGTCCTGGCCCAGGTGGCGCCGCGGTTCTCGGACCGCAGCACGGCCCCGTTGCCGGCCCAGGACTGTGCGTAGGTGCCGAGCGCGAGGTAGACCCGGTCGGGGTGGGCGGGGTCGACGGCCATGGCCTCGACACCGAGGAGGTTCCAGTCGTCCCAGCCGAGGTCGTCGTTGAGCGGTGTCCAGCGGGCGCTCCGCTCGTCCCACCGGTAAGCCCCGCCGATGTCGGTACGGGCGTAGGCGAGCCCCCGTACGGAGGGGTGGAAGTGAACTCCGGTGACGAACCCGGTACCTCCGATGACGGCGGTGCGCCAACGGTAGGCGGGGGTGGTGGCGGCTTCAGCACGCCCTTGGAACGTCGGAACAACGGTGACCGCCGCGGCGGCCGCAGCACCACCAAGAACAGCACGACGGCTAGGCCCGGACGTGTGCATGACACATACCTCGCTGATCGAGAAAGGGGGGAGACACCTACCTGGGGGCGCGAGGAACTGCGCGCCCAACGACCAACAACCCGCGGCCGCCGTCCGACAGAACCACCCCTGCGGGATGGCGAGCGGTCAGCCCTTCACCGCACCCGTCAACATGCCCTTCTTGAAATGCCGCTGGACGAACGGAGAAGCGACCGCCACCGGAATCAACGCCAGCACCATCACGGCCATCTGCAGTCCCAGCGCCGACAACTGCCCTGTCCGCACCGCCTGCTGCAAGCCCGTGGGGGCCGAGGTGTGCTTCTGCACCAGTTGGATGAGCACGTTCTGCAACGGCATCATGTCCTGGTCGCTCAGATAGATCGACGCGTTGAACCAGGCGCTCCAGTAACCCACCGCGTAGAACAGGGAGATGACGGCCAGCACGGCCCGGGACAGCGGCATGATGATGGTCAGCAGGATCCGCAGGTCACCGGCCCCGTCGATGCGCGCCGACTCGGTGAGTTCGGGCGAGATCCCCATGAAGAAGGCCCGCAGCACCAGGATGTTGAAGACGCTGACCGCGCTCGGCAGGATCAGCGACAGATACGTGTCCGTCAGTCCCAGCGACTGCACCAGCAGGTATGTGGGAATCAGGCCGGCTCCGAAGAACATCGTCGCCATCATGGTGATCAGGAAGAACCGGTGTCCCAGACTCCCTGGCCGGGACAGACCGTAGGCCGCCAGCACCGACACGGCCATCGAGAACAGCGTGCCGACGAGCGTGACCCCGACCGAGACCATGATGGCCCGGCTGACCTGGCCGCCGCTGAGCAGTTCGGTGTAGTTGACGAAGGTGATGCCCTGCGGGATCACGACCAGGCCACCGACCCGGTCGATCACCGGCTTCGGGGAGAGGCTGGTGACGATCACGATCCACAGGGGACCGAGCACTCCCAGGCAGCACAGGAGGAGAAGGCCGCCCTTCGCGGTGAGTCCCGCCTTGTGGGGCTCCTCCTCCCACGCGGGCCGCGCGGGAGCCTTGAGACTGCGGACGAGCTGCGTGTTCAGACTCACTTGTGGTACACCCCCTGCTCGCCGAGCAGGTGCGCGAACTTGTTCGCACCCAGGACGAGACACACTCCAATGGCTCCCTTGACCAGGCCGACCGCGGCCGCGTAGCTGAAGTCGCCGTTCTGGATGCCCATGTTCCACACGTAGGTGTCCAGGACCTCGCTGGCCCCGACCCCGACCGCGTCCCGCTGGAGCAGGAACTGCTCGAAGCCGACGCTCAGCGCGTCACCGACCCTGAGCACCAGAAGCAGGGCGATCACCGGGCGCAGCGCGGGCAGCGTCACGTGCCACATGCGGCGCCAGCGCCCGGCGCCGTCCATGGCGGCGGCCTCGTACAGGTCCGTGCTCACGGCGGCCAGCGCGGCGAGGAAGACGATGATCCCCCAGCCGGCGTCCTTCCACACGGCCTGCGCGGTGACCAGGTACTTGAACAGGCCCGCGTTGGTCATCAGGTCGAAGCCGGACCAGCCGTGGTCCTCCAGGGTCTGGGCGATGATGCCCGCGCCGCCGAGGATCTGCTGGAACACGGTGACGACCAGGACCCACGAGAAGAAGTGCGGCAGGTACATGATGGCCTGCGCCACGGCGCGCACCCGCGGCCGGATCACGCTGTTGATGAGCAGCGCGAGGGCGATGGGGATCGGGAAGAACAGCACCAGTTGGAGCACGAACAGCACGAGGGTGTTCTTCGCGGCGCCCCAGAACAGCGGATCGTCGAACATCCGCGAGAACTGCTCGACGCCGACCCAAGGGCTGTGGAAGATCGCGGTGACGCCGTTGCTGGAGACGTACGGGTCGTACTCCTGGAAGGCGACGACGTTGCCCAGCAGCGGGACGTAGTTGAAGACCAGGAGCAGGAGGATGACGGGCAGCGTCATCAGGATCAGCGTGCGGTCGCGGCGCAGCCGGACCATGAAGGGAACCTTGCCTGCCTTGGCCGCCTTGGGCGGCACCCGCTCCTTCGTCACCGCGGCGGCGACCGCGGCCGTCGGCTCCTCTACGGCCGCGGGGGGACGAGTCCCGTCGGGCCTGCTCCCGGCCGTGAGAGACATCAGTTGCCGCTGCCGTTCTTGTCGATGAGCTCCTTGTACCAGTCGCGCAGCTTGTCGCCGCCGGAGGACTTCCAGGTGGAGATGGCGGCCTGCACGTCGGACAGCTTCTTGTGGCCCCGCACGTAGTCGATCTCCAGCTGCTCGAACTGGCTGGAGAGGTTGGCCCAGCGGGTCGGCTCGACGATGTTCATGCCGAACGTGGACGTCTTCTTCATGAAGGCGCCCATCCGCTGCTGCCACTCGACCTGCTTGCGGGCGACCTCGGGGAAGTCGGGGTGGGCGTAGTAGGCGGCCGGCGCGGCCAGCATGACCCAGGCGTTGAGCACCTCGGAGTTGCCGAGGTCGTTCTTGACCGGGACGCCGTTCTTGACGGTGTAGTGGGTGCCCTCGACGCCGTAGTCGACGAGCATGCGCTCCTTGGTGCCGTAGGGCGCGGCCGAGAAGTCGGCGGCGGCCAGCGCGTTCTCGATCGTCGTCTTCGAGGCGCCCTTGCGGATCAGCGACCAGATGGTGGCGGGTGAGGAGGCGTACAGCTTCGGGTTGCCGCCGTCGGCGCCGAAGAGGTCGATGGCGTCGATCTGGAGGGAGGGGTTGGACTGGGCCTGTTCGGAGACCTTCCCGTACCAGTCGGCGATGTTGGTGTTCCAGACCAGGATCTGCCCGGCGGTGAACCGCTGGCCGGCGTCGCCCGTGCGCGCCTTGTCGTCGGGGTGGACCACGCCCGCGTCGAACAGCTTGCGGACCCACTCCAGGGCTTCGAGGTACTCGGGCTGCTCGATGCGGTACGTCAGCTTGCCGTCGGACCCGGTGTCCCAGCCGATCGGCCCGGAGCCGCGGACACCGAAGAAGCTCCACGCCGACCAGGTCATGTCACCGCAGGCCCACACCTTGGCCTTGGCGCTGGTGGCCTCCTTGGCCCAGCTCATGAACTCGTCGGCCGACTTCGGTACCGCGTAGCCCTTCTTGTCGAAGACGTCCTTGCGGTACAGAGGTGCGATCCAGTTCGCGGTGGCGGCGGGCATCGGGATGCCGCGCAGGGCACCGCCGAAGATGCCCATGCGCCAGGCGTCGGAGGGGATGGCGGCCAGGTTCGGGTACTTCTTGACCTTGTCGCCCGCGAGGTAGGGGCCGAGGTCCATGAACTTGGCGGTGACCGCGTTCGCGATCTTGCCGACGAGTTCCCAGCTGGGCACGACCACCATGTCGGGTATGGAGCTGGAGGCGAGGACGGCCCCGAGCTTCTGGCCGTAGGTGTTGCCGTCCTGGTTCTGCCAGGTGATCTTGGTGCCCGCGGCGGCGTCGAGCGCCGTGTAGTAGGCGCAGCCGGCCTTCGGCGGGGAGCCCCAGAACGGGGACATGATCTTGAAGGGGGCGCCGGTGCCGAGCTTGTCCGGGACCGAGGCCTTCAGGGCCGCGAGGTCGACCTTGCCGGTGTAGCCGGCGGCCGAGCCGTTCTTGGACGGCAGATCCGGGTTCGCGACCGTGCTGGCGACGAACGTCGGGAGCAGCTTGTCCGCGGCCTTGCCCGAGGTGGCCCCTTCGCGCTCGCCGCTGTCCGAACCGCCACAGGCGGCAAGCAGCGGCATCCCGCCCGCCACCGCTGCGGTGGCGACCGCGGTGGAGGCGAGGAAGCTTCTCCGGCTGGGCCCGGAAGGACCGGAGGAGGGGGCAGCGGCATTCGGCGTCATTGCGTCAACCCTTCATGGCGCACCAGGACACCCGGCGGTGGAGCCGTCGGCTGCGGTGTCTTGAGTGGAACTGGCTGAGCTGAAGCGATGCTTCGACTGTGTGACGGAATCCGTAGTCGAAGCGCTTCGATGTTGCTGTGAGGTTAAGTGAACACCCAGGGGTGCACAAGGGTCGTTCCCAAGATTCCTGCGCGGTAGAAGAGGTGACCTTTTCTTATGCACCGCCTGAAGTGACGGTGTCGATCTCTTGACACCCACCCCGGTGCCGAATGAGCATCGAAGCGCTTCGAAAGCATCGAATCGATCCATCGCAAGGGGATCCCCACGTGACCGCACACCCGCCGCACACACCGCCGTTTCGCGATCCGCACCTGCCGTTCGCGAAGCGCATCGACGATCTGCTGACGCGGCTGACCCTCGACGAGAAGATCGGATTCCTGCACCAGTGCGCCCCCGCCGTCGAACGCCTCGGCATCCAAGCGTTCCGCACCGGCCAGGAGGCGCTGCACGGCGTCGCGTGGATGGGCCCGGCGACGGTCTTCCCGCAGGCGGTGGGCCTCGGCGCGACCTGGAACACCGAGCTCGTACGGCGGGTCGGCGAGGCGGTGTCCAAGGAGGTCCGGGCGATGCGCGCCCGCGACGACAGGGTCGGCCTCAACGTCTGGGCACCGACGGTCAATCTGCTCCGCCATCCGCTGTGGGGCCGTAACGAGGAGGGTTATTCGGAGGACCCGAAGCTCACCTCGGCCATCGCCACCGCCTACACCCACGGGCTGCGCGGCGATCACCCCACGTACTGGCGCACGGCCCCGGTGCTCAAGCACTGGCTGGCCCACAACAACGAGACGGACCGGGCCACTTCGTCGAGCTCGGTGCGTCCGCGCGTGCTGCACGAGTACGACCTGCGCGCCTTCCGCGAGGCGGTCGAGGCGGGCGCGGTGGCCGGGGTGATGCCGGCGTACAACCTGGTCAACGGCCGCCCCAACCACGTCTCGCCCTATCTGCGCGAGCACCTGCGTGCCTGGACTCAGGAGGAGCTGCTGGTCTGCTCGGACGCGGGCGCGCCCTCCAACCTGGTCGATCACGAGCACTACTTCGACACCCACGAGGAGGCCACCGCGGCCTCCCTCAGGGCCGGCGTCGACAGCTTCACCGACCACGGCACGGACAGCTCGCAGATGATCGCGCGCATCCAGGGGGCCCTCGACCAGGGCCTGCTGACCGAGGCCGAGATCGACACCGCGGTCCGCCGGCAGCTCTCGGTCCGCTTCCGGCTCGGCGAGTTCGACCCGCAGCACGACCCGTACGCGGACGTCCGGGACTTCGACACCCCGGCACACCGGGCGCTCGCCCAGGAGACCGCCGAGCAGGCGATCGTGCTGCTCAGGAACGACGGCGTGCTCCCACTCGCCCCCGACACCCGGCTCGCCGTGGTCGGTCTGCTCGCCGACGAGTGCAAGCTGGACTGGTACAGCGGCACCCTCATCCACCGCTCCACCCCGCTGGAGGGGCTGTACGAGCGCTTCGGCGCCGAGCGGGTGGAGTTCGCGGAGGGCGTGGACCGGGTCCGGCTCAAGACCTCCGCCGGGACGTTTCTGCACGTCCTGACCTCCGAGCACGACGAGGACGCGGTGCGCGGCGCCGAGGGCGCCCTGGATCCGGCGCTGCTCGCGGGGCGCACGGACCTGCCCCCGCTGACGACCGACGCGACCGGCACCGAGTTCGCGCTGATCGACTGGGACGAGGGCGTCCTCACGCTGCGCGCCCCTGACGGCCGTTATCTCTCCGTCGCCGAGGACGGCTACCTGCGCGCCTCGGCCGACCAGCCCGGAGGCTGGATCGTCCAGGAGACCTTCCGCCTGGAACCGCACGGCAGCGGTCACCTCCTCAGGCACATCGGTACGGGCCGCCACGTCACTGTCGCCGCGGACGGAGTGAAGGTTGCCGACGAAAACGGCGGGAACGCGGAACCCGAGGCGAAGCCGGAGACCTTCACGCTGATCATCGCCGAACGCGGCGAGGACGCAGTGACCCGCGTCACGTCCGAGGCCGACGTGGTCCTGGTCGTCGCGGGCAACGACCCGCACATCAACGGCCGCGAGACCGAGGACCGCGCCTCCCTGCGACTCCCCGCCCACCAGGAACGCCTGCTGCGGGCGGCGCGCGCCGCGAACCCCCGGACGGTGCTGGCGCTGGTCTCGGCCTACCCGTACGCGGTCGACACGTCGGACCTGGCCGCGGCCCTCTGGACAGCCCACGGCGGCCAGGCGGCCGGCACCGCCCTGGCCCGCGTCCTGGCCGGTGACGTCTCCCCCGCAGGCCGCCTTCCGCAGACCTGGTACGAGAGCGACGCCGACCTGCCCGGCCTCCTCGACTACGACGTCGTCGGCAGCCGTCAGACCTACCTGTACTTCGAGGGCACGCCCCTGTTCCCGTTCGGGCACGGGCTGTCGTACACGTCCTTCTCGTACGGCGACCTCACGGCCCGTATGACGAAAGGGGCGCTGCACGTCTCGTTCACGATCACGAACACCGGTGACGTCACCGCCGACGAGGTCGCCCAGCTCTACACCCGGGCGATCGACCCGGCCCTCCCCCGCCCGCGCCGTGAGCTGGTGGCCCACCGGCGGGTGACGCTCGCCCCGGGCGCCGAGGAGGAGCTGTCCTTCGAAGTCCCGCTGCGCGCCTTCGAGTTCTGGGACGTGGCGCGGGGCCGGTGGCGTCTGGAGCCGGGCCCGTACGAGCTCCTGGCCGGTGCCTCCAGCGAGGACATCCGGCTGCGCACGACGGTGCTGCTCGACGGTGAGCCCGGCGCACCGCGGCCCGTGCTCCAACGGGGCCTGGAGGGCGCGGACTTCGACGAACACAGTGGCGTCGAGATCGTCGACCGGACGAGGACGGCGGGCGACGCGGTGACGGCCGCCGAGGGCGGTGCCGGTGAACTGGTCTACCGGGACTGCGACTTCGGCGACGGCGTCACCGAGGTGACGGTGACGGTGTCCGGCAAGGGCTCGGTCGAACTGTCGCTGGACGGGGGCGCGGTGCTCGCCACCTGGGAGGTGAAGGAGTCCGACTCCGGACCGTACGACTACACCACCCTCGGCGCCGGGATCGTCGCCGAGGGCGTGCACGACGTGCACCTCGGGCTGCGCGGCCCGCTGCGGCTCGCGCACGTCGGCTTCTCCGGTTGAGGGACCGGAACGGCTGACGACAAGAAGAGGCCCGGCACCGGAAGGCATCGGTGCCGGGCCTCTCCGAGAACCCTATATGGAAACGATTCCCATTAACTAGAGGGCGAGGCCGGTCAGCACCAGCACCCGCTCGTACGTGTAGTCGTCCATCGCGAACCGCACGCCCTCGCGGCCCACACCGGACTGCTTGACGCCGCCGTACGGCATCTGGTCGGCACGGTAGGAGGGCACGTCACCGATGACCACGCCGCCGACCTCAAGAGCGCGATGAGCGCGGAAGGCTGCCTGGAGGTCGTGGGTGAACACACCCGCCTGGAGGCCGTACTTGGAGGCGTTGACCGCGGCGAAGGCCTCCGTCTCGCCGTCCACCTTCTGCACGGTGAGGACGGGTCCGAAGACCTCCTCGCAGGAGATCGTGGTGTCGGCCGGGACGTCGGCGAGGACGGTCGGCGCGTAGGAGGCGCCGTCGCGGTCGCCGCCGGTGAGCAGGGTGGCGCCCGCCTCGACGGCCTCCTTCACCCACGCCTCGACCCGCACCGCCGCGTCCTCGCTGACCAGCGGGCCGACATCGGTCTTGTCGTCGCCCGGGTCGCCGGTGACCTGGGCCCCGACGGCGGCGACGATCCGCGGCAGCAGCCGGTCGTACACCGACGCGTCGGCGATCACCCGCTGCACGGAGATGCAGGACTGGCCGCCCTGGTAGTTGGAGAAGGTCGCGATGCGGGTCGCGGCCCAGTCGAGGTCCTCGTCGCTCGCGTAGTCGCCGAGGACGACCGCGGCGCCGTTGCCGCCCAGCTCCAGGGTGCAGTGCTTGCGGGGCACCGAGTCCATGATCGCGTAACCGACCTTCTCGGAACCGGTGAAGGAGATCACGGGCAGCCGCTCGTCCTGGACCAGGGCGGGCATCCGGTCGTTCGGGACGGGCAGGATGCTCCACGCGCCGGCGGGCAGCTCGGTCTCGGCGAGCAGCTCGCCGATGATCAGCCCGGACAGCGGGGTCGCCGGGGCCGGCTTCAGGATGATCGGCGCGCCGGCCGCGATCGCCGGGGCGATCTTGTGGGCGCAGAGGTTGAGCGGGAAGTTGAAGGGCGCGATCCCGAGCACGACCCCCTTCGGGAAGCGCCGGGTCAGCGCGAGCCGGCCCTGGCCGCCGAGGTCGGTGTCCAGGCGCTGGGCCTCACCGCCGTTGAACCGCCGGGCCTCCTCAGCGGCGAACCGGAACACGGAGACGGCACGGCCGACCTCCCCCCGGGCCCACTTGATCGGCTTGCCGTTCTCGGCGGAGATCAGCCGCGCGATCTCCTCCGTGCGCTCGACGAGCCTGCGGCTGACGTGGTCGAGGGCGGCGGCGCGGACGTGGGCGGGAGTGGCGGCGAACTCGTCCCGTACGGCGTACGCGGCGGCCACGGCCTCCTCGATCTGCTCGTCGTCCGGCACGGCGACCTTGCCGACGAGCCGGCCGTCCCACGGGGAGGTGACGTCGAAGGTGTCCTCGCCGGTGACCTGGCGGCCGGCGAGCCAGAAGGCGTGGGTGGAAGTCATGTCCCCACGGTAGGGCCGGGAGGGCGGGATCGAATTTGTCCGGGGTGTAGCAGTGGAGCACTTGGACACTCCGGTTCGGCACTCCCGGCGAGGCCTACTCCGCCGAGGCCGTCTTCAGCGCCAGCCACAGCTCCATGCGCGCGTCCGGATCGTCCAGGGAGCGGCCCAGGATCTCCTCGACCCTGCGCATCCGGTACCGCAGGGTGTGCCGGTGGACGCCCAGGTCGGCGGCGGCCGCGTCCCACTGGCCGTGCCGGGAGAGCCAGGCCCGCAGCGAGGCGACCAGGTCGCCCCGGCCGGTCGCGTCGTGCTCGTACAGCGGCCGCAGCAGCCCGTCCGCGAAGGCCCGCACCGCGTCGTCGGCGAGCAGCGGCAGCACCGATCCTGAGGCCAGTTGTTCGTGCTCGACGTACACCCGGCCCCGCCGCCGGGCCACCGAGAGTGCCTGCTCGGCCTGCTTGTAGGCGGCCGCGGCGGCGATCGGCCCGGCAGGGGCCGAGACGCCGACGACCAGTTCGCCCTCGTCCCCGGCGGCAGTCTGCTCGCGGGTGCGCGCCGCCTCCAGGGCCACCGTGTACTCCGCGCACGCGGAGACGGCGGCCCCGCCGTCCGCGGCCAGCACCACCAGCCGCTCCCCCTCGGGCACCACGAGCACGCTCTCCCCGGAGCGGGCCGCCGCGGACTCCACGATCTCGGTGAGCGCCCCGAGCGGATCGCCGTTCATGTCGGCGGCCGCGGCGAGCGCGGCGGCGGACGGGACCCGCGCGGGGGTGTCGGCGGCGATCCGGACCGACGACACGACCGCCGTCTCCGCCACGATCAGCCGGAAGGGCGCGTCCAGGAGCCCGCCGTACAGGTCGCCCGCGACGGTGCGCGCGTGCTCCGGCTCCCCCGCGAGCAGCATCCGCAGTACGGCCGTCCCGATCCGTTGCTCGGCGGCCTGCAGCGAGCGGGAGCGCTCGGTGGTGAGCGTCAGCAGCGCGATCGCCGAGTGCACCGCGTACCGCTCCGCCGTACCCAGCGTGGCGGCCGTCCCCACCGCCAGCGCGGCCCGCGGCCGCCGCCCGGTGCCCAGGGAGTGCAGCTCCACGCGGTCGTCGTTGTCGGGAGGGCCGGCTCCGCCGACCACGGAGGAGGCGGGCGCGGGCCGCTCCCGCAGTCGTTCCACGTCGGCGGTGAGACGCGCGGCCCGGCGGCCGGCCCACTCCGGCGCGGCGGCGACGACCGCGCCCGAGGCGTCGTAGAGCGCCGCCCAGCCGTCCACCTGGGAGGCGAGCGCGGCGAGCAGCCCTTCCGGGCCGTCGGTCAGCGTCTGCCTGGTCAGTTCGCGCTGGGCGGCGAAGCCCGCGGTGACGGACCGGTACTGGTCGGCCGCGATCGCCGCGGACACGGCCTTGCTGATGGCGAGGAAGGGGGTGCGGCGCGGCACTTCGAGCAGCGGGAGCCCCTCGTCGCGGGCCGCGTCGACCAGGGCCCCGGGGATGTCGTCGTAGTTGACCCCGACGGCGAACCCGAGTCCGACCACCCCGGCCCCGGCCAGTCGCTTCACGTACCGCCGCATCGCCTCCGGGTCCTCCGCGTCCAGCTTCAGGGCGGTGATCAGCAGCAGCTCCCCGCCCTCCATGTAGGGGACGGGATCGGCGAGCTCGCTCACGTGCGCCCAGCGGACGGGGACGTCCAGCCGGTCCTCGCCCGCGCGCACGGTCAGCTTGAGCGCGGAGTGGTGGACGAGCGAGGCGAGGGTGGGTGGCATGGGCCCTGGGCCTTCGAAGAGGTGTGCGGAGAAGCGAGCAGAGGAACGTGCGCAGGTGGGTGATCTTTTGGCCGCCGTGTATGAACGGCCTGTACCGATTCTGCCTCACCGTACGGTCCTCAGGTCACGTCATCCCCGCAGATCCACCAGCAGCGGCGGCGCGTGCTCACCCGTCACCGTGGTCAGCGACAGCACCGCGTGCCCGGGCGGAACCGCGTGCGCCAGTTCGGACGCGGACCACCGTTCCCGCTCGACCTGCCGTACGGTCACCGCCCGCGCGGTCGGCGCCTTGCCGGTGATGACCTGGCGCACCGCGTGCAGCACCTTGCCGGCCGGGGTCTCGGCGATGATCTGCCGGTCGGTGACGTCCCGCGCCTCGATCCACTCCTTGCCCCACACCTCGGCGAAGTCCTGCCCGTCCCACGGAGTGAGCCCGGACAGCGCCATCCGGCACCCGATGGCACCGAGCAGGGGCCCGCGCAGCGGCCGCGGTACGTCGTCCAGCGTCCGCAGCGTCAGCACCACTCCGGCGTTTCCGGACCGCAGCCGCTGCACGCCCCGTACCGCCTCGGGCGTCACGATCCCCGTGGCGTCGTCGACGACCAGACAGGCGAACAGCGACCGGTCCTCGCGCACCGCGACGCTCGCCGTGAACTGCGCGAGCACCAGCCGCGCCAGAATCCGGGAGGCGTCGGCGTGCCCGCGCTGGGGCAGGTCGATCCGGACCCGGACGGGGTGGTCGAGGGCCTTCAGCGAGAACGGCCGCGACTGCCCGGACGGATCGGAGCCCGCACTGTGGAAGAAGGACGCGAACGCGGGCCGGTCGAGCAGCGCGATCCGGTCCGCGAGGATGCCCCCCACATCCCCCGGATTCCCCATCTGCCGCTCCCGCGCGTCGAGTTCCCGCAGCAGCGACTCCTGCCCGGAGTCCTCGAGCCCCTTCCGCAGCGCGGCCATCGGCCCGGGCGCCCCGTCGAGCAGCTGCCGCAGCTCCGGTACGGAGGGGAAGCGGCCGTGAACCGCCCGGAACGGCCCGAGGAGCTGGGCGAGCACGGTGGTGGACCGCCGGGTGTCGCCCCCCTGGTGCGGCTCGGCGAGGTCCCCGACGAGCGCCTCGGCGAGCACGGCCGCGGCCTCGTCCGGATCGGTCGTGCCCCCGTACAGGTCGAGGTCGTACACCGACTCCGGATTGCCGATCTGTACGACGACGTCGTAGGAGTCGGCGGGACCGAGCCCCGCGCCCGCGGCACCGACCACCACGACGGCGGCCCGCCCTGCGAGCGCGTGCAGACACAGCGACTCGGCGATCGGCCTGACGACGGTCCCGGTCTTCCCGGACCCGGCCGGCCCGACGGCGAGCAGCGAGGTCCCGAGCAGCTCGGGGTCGAGCCCGAGCCCGGCCCCCCGGTACGCGTACGGGTTGCGGGCGTCGTCGGCGGTGGTCCCCAGCCGCACCTGGCCGGTGAGGAGATCATGCCGGGCGAGCCGGGCGGGCAGGTCCCGCTCCCCGGACGGGTGCAGACAGGCGGCGGCGCCCTCCTGGAGCACGGCACCGGTGAACGTGGCGAGGCTGAACCGGCCACTGCGCACGCCCTGCCAGGCCCGCGTGATCCGGGCATGGTCCACGTCCCGCATCAACCCAGCCCTGGCCTCGGCGGCAAGCCGCTCGGCGGCGTCGCCGGCACCGGCGGCCCGGAGCTGGGGCCATTCGGCGGGGTCTTCGGCAGGCGCCGGGGCGGGCTGCTGCTGCCGCGGCGGCTTCCGGCGCAGGTGCGGCAGGACGAAGCGACGCCACACCTCACTCCAGCGGCCGAGGCGCCCTACGACGATCATGATGACGAGAGCGACGATCAGCTCGTACCCCTCGTACAGAAGGTAGTTGCCGACGCCACTGCCGCCGCCGCGCCAGGCATCGGGGATGAGCAGCTTGAACGGCAGGAGCCACCAGTCGCCGACATACCCGTTCTGAAGCAGCGACCAGACGAGCCATCCGACGAGAAACGCGATCAGCGCGCCACTGATCAGCTGGCGCCCGGGGATGAGCTCCGGTTCCGCCTCCGGCCGGGGCCGGTGGCCGAACCGCCACACCCCGGGCAGCGTCTCGGGCCGAGGCGTCCGCAGCCATGTCAGGAACGCCGAGCTGCCCGTGAGCGAGGAAACCGAGGGCGCTTCCGTGGGCATCGGCGGCATCGCCCCCCGTGCCCGCGGCACAGGATTCGCATGCGTACCCCGCGCGTCCTGCGTCCCGTCGCTGTCCATCGCCCCTGCTCCCCGACCAGCCGTTCCGTCCACCGTCAGCGGTCAATCTAACGCGCCCGCAAAGGGAGTTCACCGATTGCGGGGCCGCGCCGTCACACCGTCCCGGAAACGGGCTATGTCCACCACGGACAACGCGCTCCCGCGACAACGCCCACATGGAGCATGCCCACCCCCCGTCCCCCGTCCTAGCCTGCGAGAAAAGACTGGACACAGTCCGCGACATCTCCGCCCGCAACACCCCAGGAGCCCCTCATGAACGCACTTCCGCAGGAGCGCCGCGTCGTCACCGCCATCCCCGGACCCAAGTCGCAGGAGCTGCAGGCCCGCCGGGTCGCCGCGGTCGCGCAGGGTGTGGGGTCCGTACTGCCCGTCTTCACGGCGCGCGCGGGCGGCGGGATCATCGAGGACGTCGACGGGAACCGGCTGATCGACTTCGGTTCGGGCATCGCCGTGACGTCCGTCGGCGCCTCCGCCGAGGCCGTCGTGCGCCGGGCCTCCGCCCAGCTCGCCGACTTCACCCACACCTGTTTCATGGTCACCCCCTACGAGGGCTACGTGGAGGTCGCCGAGGCCCTCGCCGAGCTCACCCCGGGTGACCACGCCAAGAAGTCGGCCCTGTTCAACAGCGGCGCCGAGGCCGTCGAGAACGCCGTCAAGATCGCGCGGGCGTACACCAAGCGGCAGGCCGTCGTCGCGTTCGACCACGGCTACCACGGCCGCACCAACCTCACCATGGCGCTGACCGCGAAGAACATGCCGTACAAGCACGGCTTCGGACCCTTCGCCCCCGAGGTGTACCGCGTGCCCGTCGCGTACGGCTACCGCTGGCCCACCGGCCCCGAGAACGCCGGGCCCGAGGCCGCCGCCCAGGCCATCGACCAGATCACCAAGCAGGTCGGCCCGGAGAACGTCGCCGCGATCATCATCGAGCCGGTGCTCGGCGAGGGCGGCTTCATCGAGCCGGCTAAGGGCTTCCTGCCGGCGATCAGCCAGTTCGCCCAGGACAACGGAATCGTGTTCGTGGCGGACGAGATCCAGTCCGGCTTCTGCCGCACCGGCCAGTGGTTCGCCTGCGAGGACGAGGGCATCGTCCCGGACCTGATCACCACCGCCAAGGGCATCGCCGGCGGTCTTCCGCTCGCCGCCGTCACCGGCCGCGCCGAGATCATGGACGCCGCCCACGCCGGCGGTCTCGGCGGCACGTACGGCGGCAACCCGGTCGCATGCGCCGGCGCGCTCGGCGCCATCGAGACGATGAAGGAGCTCGACCTCAACGCGCGGGCGAAGGCGATCGAGGCCACGATGAAGGCCCGTCTGACCGCGATGGCCGAGAAGTTCGACATCGTCGGCGACATCCGCGGCCGCGGCGCCATGATCGCCATCGAGCTCGTCAAGGACCGTACGACCAAGGAGCCGAACCCGGAGGCGACCGCCGCGCTCGCCAAGGCGTGCCACCAGGAGGGCCTGCTGGTCCTGACCTGTGGCACCTACGGCAACGTGCTGCGCTTCCTGCCCCCGCTCGTCATCGGCGAGGACCTGCTGAACGAGGGCCTCGACATCATCGAGCAGGCCTTCGCCGGCATCTGACGTCTCGGGGGCAACACGGCAGGTCGGAAGCGGACCCGCGCCTTCCGACCTCAGCCGTCACAGCCCTGACACCCCTTGGGATTCCGGGGCTGCGGTGGCGAGCGGCAGAGGGTGTGAAGAAGGTGTGCGAGGTGGCCGTGAGGATGGGATTCTGTCTGTCGTACGCCGTCGCGCTGCCGTAGGTTTTATCGAGATGAGAGATACACCCCGCCCACAGGGGACTGTGGGCGACATCAGGCCGGGGCCTCCCCAGCTTCGACCTGGTCGTGCCCTCGCGCACACAACTGGAGCTTCCGGCTCTGGATCTCTTCACCGATCGGACAGTCGCCCGCCCCAAACCCCCCGGGGCGGCCGGCAACCCGATCTGATCGGCCGCCCCGGAACCACCCCCCCTGTTCCGGGGCGGCCGGCCTTCCTCATCCTCCTTCTCGGAATTCCTGCCCTCCTCTTCGCCCTGATCACCTGGCAGGTCGTCGAGGACGGGCCGCTTCTGCGTGTCGACGAGCGGGTCAGCCGCGCCCTGGTCCATCCGGACCGCGTCTCGGCGGGCCTCTCCGACCTGGGCAATGCCGAGGTCGCGATCCCGGTCCTGGCCGTGGCTCTTCTCTGGTCGGCCTGGCAGGCGCGTCGCGCCGGTACGGACCGCTGGTGGCTGCCGTCCACCGCGGCGGCCGTCCTGATGGCCCTGGTCCCGGCCCTGGTGGTCCCCCTGAAGGAACTCATCGACCGTCCGGGCACGGCCGTGTCGTCCGGGACCGGCTACTACCCCTCGGGCCACACCGCCACGGCCGCCGTCGCGTACGGCGCCGCCACCCTCCTGGTCCTGCCCTGGCTGCGGTCCACCCGGACCCGCCGCGCACTCGTCATCGGCTACGGCCTTCTCATCCTCGGCGTCTCCTTCGGCCTGGTCCGCCGCGGCTGGCACTGGCCCCTGGACGTGGTGGGCAGCTGGTGCCTCTGCACGGTCCTGCTGCTCGGACTCTGGCTCTTCCTGGCACGGCACAGCCGCCGCTGAACTCCTGGGCACACTGGGCGTGGTCGCTGTCGGCGGGGGAGGCCCGCAGCGCCGCACTCCCACTGTGCACAGGAGTCCTCGACTCCGCGTCGGCCGCACGGGCGGCCGACGAGGCGTGCTGTGACCGTCGGCTCAGCCGTCGCCCTCCGTCGCCAGGCCCGCCGCCGCCTCGTGCATCGCGAGTTCCAGCAGCGCCGGATCGACGAGGATGCCGGAGCCGTCCGGCGGGACCAGCCAGCGCACCCCTCCCCCGGCCACCCGGCCCGGATACGGCACGACGATCCAGGTACCGGCGCCGGCCGTACGGATACCGGTGCCCAGCCAGCGGGCCGCGGTGCCCGGCGGCACGAAGAACCCCATGCGCGCGTCGCCGAAGTCGACGAGCACCGGGCCGAGCCGGTCGAGGATGCGGGTCAGGACATCGAGCGTCGGATAGCCCAGCTCGCCCGGCAGGATCAGTACGTCCCAGGCCTTGCCGGCCGGAAGCAGCGCCACCCCGAGGGGGTTGCGCTCCCACTCCCAGCGGCACGCCTCGGGATCCGGTGCGACGGATGCCAGCCACTCGACCGCCGTCTTCGCCCCAGTCATGAGAAGACCTCCCTTTCTCTCGTCGACGCCTGTCGCGTCACGAGGGAGAGGAAGGTCTCCCGGCGAGCATTACGCGGGTTCTGACCACCCGTTGGAGTGAATCAGATCACATACGATCGTTCAGCTGTCGAATCCCAGACCGAACCTGTCCATGGTCCGCAGCCACAGGTTGCGCCGCCCGCCGTGCGCGTCGGCCCGGGCCAGGGACCACTTGGTGAGGGCGATGCCGGTCCAGGCGAAGGGTTCCGGCGGGAACGGCAGCGGCTTCTTGCGGACCATCTCCAGCGAGGTCCGCTCGGTGGTCTCCCCGGCCAGCAGGTCCAGCATCACGTCCGCCCCGAACCGGGTCGCCCCGACGCCGAGCCCCGTGTAGCCGGCCGCGTACGCCACCTTGCCGTGGTGGGCGGTGCCGTAGAACGCGGAGAACCGCGAGCAGGTGTCGATCGCGCCGCCCCACGCGTGCGTGAAGCGGACGCCCTCCAGTTGCGGGAAGCAGGTGAAGAAGTGCCCCGCGAGCTTGGCGTAGGTCTTCGGCCGGTCGTCGTACTCGGCCCGCACCCGGCCGCCGTACGGGTAGACCGCGTCGTAGCCGCCCCACAGGATGCGGTTGTCGGCGGAGAGCCGGAAGTAGTGGAACTGGTTGGCGCTGTCCCCGAGCCCCTGGCGGTTCTTCCAGCCGATCGACGCGAGCTGCTGCTCGCTCAGCGGCTCGGTCATCAGGGCGTAGTCGTAGACCGGCACGGTGTACGCCCGCACCCGCTTGACCAGGTTCGGGAAGATGTTCGTGCCGAGCGCGACCTTCCGGGCCCGGACGGAGCCGTACGGAGTGCGTACGGCCATGCCGGCGCCGTGCGTCCGCAGAGTGAGGGCGGGGGTGTGCTCCCAGATGCGGACGCCGAGCCTCAGACACGCCCGCTTCAGGCCCCACACGAGCTTGGCCGGGTTGAGCATGGCCACGCCCCGGCGGTCCCACAGCCCGGCCTCGAAGGTCGGTGAGGCGACCTGTTCGCGCATCGCGTCGGCGTCCAGGAAGTCGACGCCGCCGGCCAGGCCCTTCTCCTGGAGCTCCTCGTACCAGTCACGCAGTTCCCGGGCCTGGTACGGCTCGGTCGCCACGTCGATCTCGCCGGTGCGCTCGAACTCGCAGTCGAGATCGTGCCGGGCGATCGCCTTCTCGATCTCGTCGAGGTTGCGGGCGCCCAGCTCCTCCAGCTTGTGGATCTCGTCCGGCCAGCGGGTCAGCCCGTTGGACAGGCCGTGGGTGAGGGAGGCGGCGCAGAAGCCGCCGTTGCGACCGGAGGCGGCCCAGCCCACCTCGCGGCCTTCCAGCAGGACGACATCCCGCCCCGGATCGCGCTCCTTCGCGTTGAGCGCGGTCCACAATCCGCTGTAGCCGCCGCCCACCACCAGCAGGTCGCAGGTCTCGGCGCCGGTGAGGGCGGGCTCGGGGTGGGGTCTGTCGGGGTCGTCCAGCCAGTACGGGACCGGCCGGGCTTCGGAAAGTGCCTTTGTCCAACGGCTCATGCCTACGCCTTTTGCCTGTTCCGACGATTTCCGATGACCATCGAGACCAGCACGAGCAGCACGGCGACGAGGAACATGGTCGTACCGATGACATTGATCTGCACGGGCGTGCCGCGCTGTGCCGAACCCCAGACGAACATGGGGAAGGTGACGGTCGAGCCCGCGTTGAAATTGGTGATGATGAAATCGTCGAAGGAGAGCGCGAAGGACAGCAACGCGCCCGCGGCGATTCCGGGCGCCGCGATGGGCAGGGTCACCCGGAGGAAGGTCTGGACGGGACTCGCGTACAGATCCCGGGCTGCCTCCTCCAGGCGCGGGTCCATCGACATCACGCGCGCCTTGACGGCGACGACGACAAAGCTGAGGCAGAACATGATGTGGGCGATCAGAATCGTCCAGAAACCCAGCTGAGCACCCAGGTTGAGGAACAGGGTGAGCAGCGAGGCCGCCATGACGACCTCGGGCATCGCCATCGGCAGGAAGATCAGCGAGTTCACGGTGCCCCGCGCGCGGAACCGGTAACGGACCAGCGCGAAGGCGATCATGCTGCCGAGGACGGTCGCGCCGACCGTCGCCCAGAAGGCGATCTGGAGGCTGATCGACAGCGAGCCGCACATGTCGGCGACGCCGCAGGGGTCCTTCCAGGCGTCCGTGGAGAACTGCTGCCACTGGTAGTTGAAGCGCCCCTTCGGTTTGTTGAAGGAGAACACCGTGACGACGATGTTCGGCAGCAGGAGATATCCGAGAGTCAGCAGTCCCGCGATGACGACGAAATGACGCTTGAGCCAGTTGACGAGGGCCATTTAAACCAGATCCTCCGTCCCGGACTTGCGGATGTAGAAGGTGACCATGAGGAGAATCGCGGCCATGAGGATGAAGGAGAGGGCTGCCGCCGTCGGATAGTCCAGAATCCGCAGGAACTGGGTCTGGATGACGTTTCCGATCATGCGCGTGTCGGTCGAGCCGAGGAGTTCGGCGTTGACGTAGTCGCCGGCCGCCGGGATGAAGGTCAGCAGCGTCCCGGAGACCACGCCCGGCATCGACAGCGGGAAGGTCACCTTGCGGAAGGTGGTGACCGGCTTGGCGTACAGATCGCCCGCCGCCTCGTGCAGCCGCCCGTCGATCCGCTCCAGCGAGGTGTACAGCGGCAGGATCATGAACGGCAGGAAGTTGTACGTCAGACCGCACACCACCGCGAGCGGCGTGGCCAGGACGCGGTCGCCGGTGGTCCAGCCGAGCCAGCTGGTGACGTCCAGGACGTGCAGGCTGTTGAGGGCGCCGACGACCGGACCGCCGTCCGCGAGGATCGTCTTCCAGGCGAGGGTGCGGATCAGGAAGCTGGTGAAGAACGGCGCGATCACCAGGACCATGATCAGGTTTCGCCAGCGCCCCGCGCGGAAGGCGATGAGGTAGGCGAGCGGATACCCGAGCACCAGGCAGAGGATCGTCGCGGCACCGGCGTACAGGATCGACCGCAGGAACTGCGGCCAGTAGTCGGCCAGCGCGTCCCAGTAGGTCGCGAAGTGCCAGGTGACCTTGTAACCGGTTTCCAGGGAGCCCGTCTGCACGGACGTGGAGGCCTGGTAGATCATCGGCAGCGCGAAGAAGACCAGCAGCCACAGGATGCCGGGCAGCAGCAGCCAGTACGGCGTGAAGCGGCCCCTCTTGCGCGGGGGCTTCTTCCCGGGCGCGGTCGGGCTGAGAGGCGGGGGCGCCTCGGTGAGCGTCGCCATCAGACCGTCGCCTCTTCCTGGATACCGGCGTCGATGTCCTGGGCGGCGTCGAGGCCGAAGGTGTGCGCCGGGTTCCAGTGCAGGACGACCTCGGCGCCGGGCACGAGCCGGTCGTCGCGGTCGATGTTCTGGGCGTAGACCTCGAACTCGGGGCAGACGGGGCTGTCGATGACGTACTGCGTGGAGACACCGATGAAGGAGGAGTCGGCGATCTTCCCGGTGATCCGGTTGCGACCGTCCGGAATCTCCCCGGCCTCGTCGGCGTGGGCGAGGGAGATCTTCTCGGGCCGGACGCCGACCAGCACCTTGCCGCCGGTCGTGGTCGGCCCGGCGTACCGCGCTTCGGGCAGCACCAGCTTCCCGCCGCCCGCCTTCAGCACGATCTCGCCGCCGCTCTTGGAGTCGACCTCGGCCTCGATGAGGTTGGAGGTGCCGAGGAAGTTGGCGACGAAGGTGGTGTTCGGGTTCTCGTACAGGTCGGTCGGCGAGCCGAGCTGCTCGACGCGGCCCGCGTTCATCACGGCGACCGTGTCGGCCATGGTCATGGCCTCCTCCTGGTCGTGCGTGACATGCACGAAGGTGATGCCGACCTCGGTCTGGATGCGCTTGAGCTCCAGCTGCATCTGGCGGCGCAGCTTGAGGTCGAGGGCGCCGAGTGGCTCGTCGAGGAGCAGCACCTTGGGCGTGTTGATCAGAGCCCGCGCCACGGCGACCCGCTGCTGCTGGCCACCGGACAGCTGGTGCGGCTTCTTGCGGGCCTGCTCCCCCAGCTGCACGAGCTCCAGCATGTCCTCGACCTGCTTCTTCACCGACTTGATGCCACGCCGGCGCAGGCCGAAGGCGACATTCTCGAAGATGTCGAGGTGCGGGAAGAGGGCGTAGGACTGGAAGACGGTGTTCACCGGCCGCTTGTAGGGCGGCAGCCGGGTGACCTCCTGGTCGCCGAGGTGCACGGTGCCCGTCGTGGGCTCCTCAAGACCGGCGATCATGCGCAGGGTGGTCGTCTTGCCGCAGCCGGAGGCGCCGAGCAGGGCGAAGAAGGAGCCCTGCGGGACGGTCAGGTCGAGCGGCTGTACGGCGGTGAAGCCGTTGTCGTACGTCTTGCTGATCCCGGCGAGGCGGACGTCGCCGCTGTTGTCGGTGTTCTTGTTCGTCACGGTGATCACGCCCCAGTCAGCTTCGCGAACTTCTCTTCAAAGGCCGTCTCTTCCTTCGCGCTCAGGGAGCGGAAGGCGTGCGACTTGGCGGCCATGGCCTTGTCGGGGATGATCAGCGGGTTGTTCGCCGCATCCGGGTCGATCTTCGCCAGCTCGGGCTTCACACCGTCGACGGGCGACACGTAGTTGATGTACGCGGCGAGTTCGGCGGCCGGCTTCGGCTGGTAGTAGAAGTCGATGAGCCGCTCGGCGTTCGTCTTGTGACGGGCCTTGTTGGGGATCAGCATGTTGTCGGTCGACGTCATGTATCCGCTGTCCGGGATGATGAAGTCGATGTCCGGGCTGTCGGCCTTCAACTGGACGACGTCACCGGCCCAGGCGACACAGGCCGCGAAGTCTCCGCTGGTCAGGTCGGAGGTGTAGTCGTTGCCTGTGAAGCGGCGGATCTGCCCCTTGTCGACGGCCTTCTGGAGCCGCGCGATGGCCGCGTCGTAGTCGTCGGCGGTGAAGTGCGCCGGGTCCTTGCCCATGTCGAGCAGGGTCATCCCGATGCTGTCGCGCATCTCCGACAGGAAGCCGACCCGGCCCTTGAGCTTGGTGTTGTCGAGCAGATCGGAGATCGACTTCACCTCTTGGCCGTCGAGGGCCTTCTTGTTGTAGGCGATGACGGTCGAGATGCCCTGCCACACATAGGAGTACGCCCGCCCCGGGTCCCAGTCGGGGTCACGGAACTGCTGGGACAGGTTGGCGTAGGCGTGCGGCAGGTTGGAGGAGTCCAGTTTCTGGACCCACCCCAGCCGGATGAGCCGCGCGGCGAGCCAGTCGGTGAGCACGATGATGTCGCGCCCGGTGTCCTGCCCGGCCGCCAACTGCGGCTTGATCTTCCCGAAGAACTCGACGTTGTCGTTGATGTCCTCGGTGTACTTGACCGAGATACCGGTCTGCTTCTTGAACTGGTCGAGCGTGGGATGGTGCTTCTCGCTCTCGTCCACGTCGATGTACTCGGTCCAGTTGGAGAAGTTGACGGTCTTCTCCTTGGCCGAGTGGTCCTCCGCGGAGACGCCGCCCTGGGTGTTGCCGGCCGCGGGGATGCCGCAGGCGCTCAGCGTCCCGAGGCCGCCGACCGCGAGCGCACCGCCCGCGGAAGCGCGCAACAGGGACCGCCGGGTCATGGCGGCCCGGCCATTGCGGAAACTGCGCCGCATGGCGGCCACTTGGGCCGGTGACAGGCGGTCGGGCTCGTACTGCTCCATGCGCTGGTGCCCTTTCGGGAAAGTGGGCGGCCGCGGGTCGGGCGGCCTGTATACGGCTATCGGTCCCCGAAGATCGTGCGGTGCCAGTCCTTCCTGACAACCGCCGTATTGTCGAACATAACGTGCTTGATCTGGGTGTACTCCTCGAACGAGTACGAGGACATGTCCTTGCCGAAGCCGGACGCCTTGTACCCGCCGTGCGGCATCTCGCTGATGATCGGGATGTGGTCGTTGACCCACACGCACCCGGCCTTGATCTCCCGGGTGGCCCGGTTCGCCCGGTAGACGTCCCGGCTCCAGGCGGAGGCGGCGAGCCCGTACGGGGTGTCGTTGGCGAGCCGGATGCCCTCGTCGTCACTGTCGAAGGGCAGCACGACGAGGACCGGCCCGAAGATCTCGGACTGGACGATCTCGCTGTCCTGAGCGGCGTCGGCGACCAGCGTCGGCTTGTAGTACGCCCCCTTGGCGAGCTCCCCGCCCGGCGCCTCCCCGCCGGCCACCACGCGCGCGTAGCCACGCGCACGGTCGACGAACCCGGCGACCCGGTCCCGCTGCACATGCGAGATGAGCGGCCCGAGATCGGTACCGGCGGCGAACGGATCGCCGAGCCGGACGCTCTCCATGAGCGCGGCGGTCCTCTCGACGAAGGCCTCGTACAGCGGTCGCTGCACATACGCGCGTGTGGCGGCCGTGCAGTCCTGCCCGGTGTTGATGAGCGCGCCCGCGACCGCCCCGTTGACGGCGGCCTCCAGGTCGGCGTCGTCGAAGACGACGAACGGAGCCTTGCCACCCAGCTCCAGATGGAGCCGCTTGACGGTGGCGGTGGCGATCTCGGCGACCCGCTTGCCGACGGCCGTAGACCCGGTGAAGGAGGTCATGGCCACGTCGGGATGCCCGACCAGCCGCTCCCCCGCCTCCTTCCCGGTCCCGGTGACGATGTTGATGACCCCGTCGGGAATTCCGGCGTCGGTGGCGGCCTGGGCGAAGAGAAGCGAGGTGAGCGGGGTGATCTCGGCGGGCTTCAGAACAATGGTGTTGCCCGCGGCGACGGCAGGAAGGATTTTCCAGGCGGCCATCTGCAGCGGGTAGTTCCAGGGCGCGATGGACCCGACGACACCGATGGGCTCCCGCCGGACGTACGACGTGTGGTCCCCGGAGTACTCACCGGCGGACTGCCCCTGAAGATGCCGAGCGGCCCCGGCGAAGAACGACGTGTTGTCGATGGTGCCCGGAACGTCGAACTCCCGGGTCAGCTTCAGCGGCTTCCCGCACTGGAGCGACTCCGCGCGGGCGAAGTCCTCGGCGCGCTCGGCGAGCAAGGCGGCGAACCGGTGCAGGGCGTCGGAACGGTCACCGGGCGTGGTGGCCGCCCAGCCCGGGAAGGCCGCGCGGGCCGCGGCGACCGCGGCATCGACGTCCTCGACGCCCGCCAGCTCATAGGTGAAGGCCTCCTCCCCGCTCGCGGGATCCACGACCGCGTGCGTACGACCGGAGGTCCCCTTGGTGAGACGCCCTCCGATGAACTGCGCGCCGTCGGCGAACCGCTCCTGGGCCGCGAACCGGTCCGGGGTGGCACTGCCCGGGTTGTGCATGTCGCTCTCCTCCGCCGTGACCCCGCGGTTACCGCGGGCGGGTGGCGTAGCTCCAGCTCGATTTGAGTGCCGATCCTGACAGAGCAATGACACTCCTACAAGTGATTCCGTTGTTGCCTTTCGGTTACGCGACGAAATCTGTCGACCAGGTGTCGAGTCGCCCCGGAAAAGGAAGGACGGAGTGTCAGTGGTTCCTGCCAGACTCGCGTGCATGGGGAAGATCACGGGGAAGATCGATTCACAGGATGCCCTGGTCAAGCAGGTCCGGGCCGGAGCGAAGGTCAAGTATCTGCACTTCTGGGGCCACCGCCCGCGCCCGGACGGCCAGGTGGGTGCGAGCTGTCTGAGCCAGTGGTGGCCGTCACCGTTCGTCGTGGACGGGCTGGCCTATGCGACCGCCGAGCACTGGATGATGGCGGGCAAGGCGCGGCTTTTCGAAGATCAGGAGGCAGAGCGGCGCGTGCTGGCCGCCGGGCACCCCTCCCAGGCCAAGAATGCGGGCCGTCTGGTCCGCGGCTTCGACGAGCAGACCTGGCAGCGCGAGCGCTTCGGGCTGGTCGTCGAGGGCAGCGTCCACAAGTTCGCGGCCCACGAAGACCTGCGGGAGTACCTCCTGAACACCGGCGACCGGATCCTGGTGGAGGCCAGTCCGGTGGACCGGGTGTGGGGCATCGGACTCGCGGCGGACGACGAGGCGGCGAGCGACCCCGAGCGCTGGCGAGGCCCCAACCTCCTGGGCTTCGCGCTCATGGAGGCGAGGGACCGCCTCAGAAACGCCTGAAGGGGACCCCCGCGTCGCGGCGGATCCCCTTCGTCCTTCCCCGTCCGGTACTACGCCACCGAGGTGGCCGTCGCCACGACGGCGAGGGACCCGTCGTAGTAGTCGGAGTCGTCCTCCGAGTTGATGGCGGCCGTGATGCCGATGATGAGCAAGACGACCACGGCGACGCCGATGATCGTCCCGATGATCCCCATGATGAACCCGGCCTGCGCCTGCCCGCGGTTGGTGGCCTCCCCCCGCTCGGCCTTCTTGCGCCCCTTGATCCCGAACACGATGGCGAGGACCCCGAGGATCACCGAGAGGATGCCGTACATGCAGAACAGGGCGCAGGACAGGATGCCCAGCACCATCGCGGCGACACCCATGCCGTTCTGCGGGGGCACGGGCGGGGCCCAGCCGCCGTACCCCTGCGGGCCCTGCGGATACGCCGGGTAGCCATAGCCGACGGGAGCGCCCGGCCCCTCGGGCCCGATGGGCGGCGGCGGCACGGCGGCGGGCCCACCGGGTATGCCCTGCTCGGGGGCCGGATAGCCGTATCCCGGAGCGGCCCCGGGAGGCGGGAAGCCGTAACCGCCGTCAGGCACCGACGTCACGGTGGCGTGATCATGCACGGACGGCGACGGCGGCTGCCCGGGCGAAGGACTCTTCTCCAACGAAGGCCCACTCTCCGGCGGCGCCCACGGATCCCGACCGTCCCCGCTCGACTGCGTTCCGTCCGCCATGCTCATGTCCCCCTAGGTCGTTCGTGCGGCCATGCTACGTGAGCGGTGAGCTGCGCTGCTTGGGCCTGGGCGCCTACGGGGGTGCCTCGCGATGTCGTCGGGCGGCTGCGGGTACGTGGGGGCTGGTCGCGCAGTTCCCCGCGCCCCTGGGTGGGTGCAGTCACCGGCGCCCCGACGGGCCGTTGGCCGCGTACGGCGGGCAGGGGACGGGGTGGGGGGTGTCCGCCCGCAGCGGCCGGCGTCCGTTACAGAGCCCTACTCAAAGGAACCG
>NZ_KB911608.1 GCF_000383615.1 Streptomyces canus 299MFChir4.1
GGTGAGGCGGCCTCCTACATGCGGCCGAACTTCTTCGCCAACACCCCCGACATCCTGCACGCCTTCCTCCAGCACGGCGGCCGTCCCGCGTTCGCCCTGCGCGCGGTCCTGGCCGCGACCCTCTCGCCGACCTGGGGCATCTACTCCGGCTACGAACTGGCCGAGAACACCCCGCTGCGCGAAGGCAGCGAGGAGTACCTGAACTCGGAGAAGTACCAGCTCAAGACCCGCGACTGGGACACCCCCGACTCCCTCGCCCCCTTGATCACCCAGCTCAACACCGTCAGGCGGGACAATCCGGCCCTACGGCAGTTGCGCGACCTCCACTTCCACCACGCGGACAAGGACGAAGTGATCGCGTACTCGAAGCGGAGCGGCTCGAACACGGTTCTGGTGGTCGTGAACCTCGATCCGCACCACACCCAGGAGGCCACGGTCTCGTTGGACATGCCGCAACTCGGCCTCGATTGGCACGAGTCGGTGCCGGTGCGCGACGAGCTCACCGGTGAGACCTATCACTGGGGCAGGACGAACTACGTGCGTCTCGAACCGGGCACGCGCCCCGCGCACATCCTCACCGTCCTGCGACCGTCCACCCCGCAGATCGGAGGGTCACCCACAATATGATCGTCAACGAGCCCGTCCACGACACCTTCGAGGACACCCCGGCCAAGGACCGTGACCCGGACTGGTTCAAGCGGGCGGTGTTCTACGAGGTCCTCGTCCGCTCCTTCCAGGACAGCAACGGCGACGGCGTCGGCGACCTCAAGGGCCTGACCGCCAAGCTGGACTACCTCCAGTGGCTGGGCGTGGACTGCCTGTGGCTGCCGCCCTTCTTCAAGTCACCTCTGCGAGACGGCGGTTACGACGTCTCGGACTACACCGCCGTCCTCCCGGAGTTCGGTGACCTCGCCGACTTCGTGGAGTTCGTCGACGCCGCCCACCACCGCGGCATGCGCGTGATCATCGACTTCGTCATGAACCACACCAGCGACCAGCACCCCTGGTTCCAGGAGTCCCGCAAGGACCCCGACGGCCCCTACGGCGACTACTACGTGTGGGCGGACGACGACAAGCAGTACCAGGACGCGCGGATCATCTTCGTCGACACCGAGGCCTCCAACTGGACCTTCGACCCGGTCCGCAAGCAGTACTACTGGCACCGCTTCTTCTCCCACCAGCCGGACCTCAACTACGAGAACCCGGCGGTCCAGGAGGAGATCATCTCCGCCCTGCGGTTCTGGCTGGACCTGGGCATCGACGGCTTCCGCCTCGACGCCGTGCCGTACCTGTACCAGCAGGAAGCCACCAACTGCGAAAACCTTCCGGCAACCCACGAGTTCCTCAAGCGGGTCCGCAAGGAGATCGACGCGTCCTACCCGGACACGGTCCTGCTGGCGGAGGCGAACCAGTGGCCCGAGGACGTCGTCGACTACTTCGGCGACTACGAGGCCGGCGGCGACGAGTGCCACATGGCCTTCCACTTCCCGGTCATGCCGCGCATCTTCATGGCGGTCCGCCGCGAGTCCCGCTACCCGGTCTCGGAAATCCTCGCCAAGACCCCCGCGATCCCCGCCGGCTGCCAGTGGGGCATCTTCCTGCGCAACCACGACGAGCTCACCCTCGAAATGGTGACCGACGAGGAACGCGACTACATGTGGGCCGAGTACGCGAAGGACCCACGGATGCGCGCCAACATCGGCATCCGCCGCCGGCTCGCCCCGCTCCTCGACAACGACCGCAACCAGATCGAGCTCTTCACCGCGCTGCTCCTGTCGCTCCCCGGCTCGCCGATCCTCTACTACGGCGACGAGATCGGCATGGGCGACAACATCTGGCTCGGCGACCGGGACGCCGTCCGGACCCCGATGCAGTGGACACCGGACCGTAACGCAGGCTTTTCCTCCTGTGACCCCGGGCGGCTCTATCTGCCGACCATCATGGACCCGGTCCACGGCTATCAGGTCACCAACGTCGAGGCGTCGATGGCGTCGCCCTCCTCGTTGCTGCACTGGACGCGCCGGATGATCGAGATCCGTAAGCAGAACGCCGCCTTCGGCCTCGGCTCGTACACCGAGCTCCCGTCGTCGAACCCGGCGGTGATCGCGTTCCTGCGGGAGTACGAGGACGACCTGGTCCTGTGCGTGCACAACTTCTCCAGGTTCGCGCAGCCGACGGAACTCGATCTGAGCGCCTTCAACGGACGGCACCCGGTCGAGCTGTTCGGTGGGGTGCGGTTCCCGGCCATCGGTGATCTGCCGTACTTGCTGACGCTCGGCGGGCACGGGTTCTACTGGTTCCGGCTCCGCAAGGACGCCGCATAACCGACGAGGACCCGGGCGGGGCGGTTTCCACCGCCCCGCCCGGGGCACGCATCAGTAACACCCCGACCAGCCAGCCCGGGGAAAGGACGCCACGCCATGTCGGAAGCCGTCACCCGTACCGCCACGACAAGTCCAGGCCTCCTCGCCTCACTGGACCCACTCCTGCGCGAGTGGCTGCCGCGGCAGCGCTGGTTCGCGGGCAAGGGGCGCCCGGTCACCGGCTTCTCGCTGGTGGAGGCCACCGAGCTGCTGCCGCCCACCGCCAAGCTCGGTCTGTACCACCTGCTGGTCCGCGCCCACCAGCCGCTCACCGTGGGCGCCCCGCCGCACCCGGGGGACTGCTACCAGCTCCTCATAGGCGTGCGCGAGGCGCTGCCGCCCCGGCTGGCGCCCGCGCTGATCGGCCATGTCGAGGAGGGCCCGCTCGCCGGGCGTACCGCGTACGACGCCCTCCACGACCCACTGCCCGCCGAACTGCTCCTGGAGGCGATCCGCTCCGGGAGCCGGATCGGCGGGCTGCGTTTCGAACGGGACCCTGACCAGGAGATCCGGGAGGGTCTGGTGGCCCGGGTGATGACCGCCGAGCAGTCCAACTCGTCGATCGTCTACGGAGATACGTTCATCCTGAAACTCCTGCGCCGGATCGTGCCCGGCGTCAACCCCGACCTGGAGCTGCCGCTGGCGCTGGCCCGCGAGGGCTGCCCCCGGGTGCCCGCGCCCACGGGGTGGCTGCGGGCGGAGCTGGCGGGAGAGCCGTACACCCTCGGAGTGCTCCAGCCCTTCGTGCAGGGTGCTTCGGACGGCTGGGAGCTGGCCCTGCGGGAGCTCGCCAAGGGCGAGGACTTCAGCGCCGAGGCGCACGCGCTCGGACGGGCCACCGCCGAGGTGCACACCGCGCTCGCCCGGAGCCTGCCGACCGTGACACTGGGCCACCAGCAGCTCCAGTTGCTGGTCGACGGCATGATCGAGCGGCTGGAGGCGGCCGTGCAGGCGGTCCCCGCGCTGCGGCCGCACGCGCCGGGCCTGCGCTCCGCCTTCACCGCGCTGGGCGACCTCTCCTCCGAGGGCCGCACCTGGACCGCGCAGCGCATCCACGGCGACCTCCACCTCGGCCAGTGTCTGCGCTCGGCCGCCGGGCACTGGTCGCTGATCGACTTCGAGGGCGAGCCGTCCAAGCCGCTCTCCGAACGCCGTCTGCCGCAGCCCACGGCCCGGGACGTCGCCGGGATGCTGCGCTCCTTCGACTACGCGGCACACTCGACCGACCTGCCGGTACCGGGCTGGGCCGAGGCGTGCCGGGCCGCGTACTGCTCCGGATACGCCGAGGTCAGCGGCGTGGACCCGCGGACCGATCCGGTGCTGCTGCGTGCGTATGAGACCGACAAGGCGATCTACGAGGTCGTCTACGAGGCCCGGCACCGCCCGGACTGGCTGCAGGTGCCGATGGCCGCGGTCGCGCGGTACGCGTCGTCCGACCTGATCTGACCCGACCTGACCTTCGCCAAGGAGGCTCCGCCAGTGACCCCCCGCCCCACCCCCAGCGGTTCGGACCCGAAGAAGACTGCGAAGAAGAAGGCCGCGGAGAAGGCAGTGACCAAGAAGGCGTCGGCGCAGAAGGCGGAGCCGGTGGCCAAGAAGGCCCCCGCGAAGAAGGCGGCCGCCGCCAAGACGGCTGTCGGCGCGGCGGCGGCGGAAACGGCGCGTGCCGTGAAAGCCGGTGCCGAGAAGGTCGGCGCCGAAGCAACCGGTGCCGTGAAAGCCGTCGCCAAGAGGGGCGGCGCCGGAAAGGCCGTGGCCAAGAAGGCCGGCGCCGAGAAGGCCGTGGCCAAGAAGGCATTGGTCAGGGAGGCGGCCGTAGACAAACCTGTCGTGAAGAAGGCCGCCGCGAAGAAGGCCGCGGCGAAGAAGGGGGCCGCCAAGAAGGTGACCACCAAGACCGCGGCGCCGAAGCCGACCGGTGTGAACCCCGCGGTGGAGCCGGCAGCCCCCGCCCCCGCCCCGCCGCCGGAGGCACCCGTCTCCCCCGCCATGGACGCCGCCGACCGGGACCGGCTGCGCGCCGGCACCCACCACAATCCGCACGGCGTGCTGGGAGCCCACCCGGTGCCCGGCGGGGTGGCCTTCCGGGTGTTCCGCCCCTACGCGCTGGGCGTCACGGTCGTGGCCGGGGACGTGCGGGCCGAACTGCAGGACGACGGCGACGGCTTCTTCTCCGGCCTGCTGCCGCAGCGGGAGATCCCCACCTACCGGCTGCTCGTAGCGTACGAGGAGACGGTCCAGGACACGGAGGACGCGTACGCCTTCCTGCCCGCGCTCGGCGACCTCGACCTGCATCTGATCGGCGAGGGCCGGCACGAGCAGCTGTGGACGGCGCTGGGCGCGCAGCCCATGACCCACCAGGGCGTGACGGGGACCCGCTTCACGGTGTGGGCGCCGAACGCGCGCGGTGTGCGGGTGGCAGGCACCTTCAATTTCTGGGACCCCTCGGCGTTCGCGATGCGCTCGCTCGGCTCCACCGGGGTCTGGGAGCTGTTCGTGCCCGGTGTAGGCGAGGGCGAGCTGTACAAGTTCGAGATCACCCGCCCCGACGGCTCCAAGACCCTGCGCGCGGACCCGCTGGCCCGCCGCACCGAGGTCCCGCCCAAAACCTCCTCGATCATCCACACCTCGCACTACGAGTGGCAAGACCAGGAGTGGCTGGCGAACCGGGCGGCCGGCGCCCCGGCGCACGAGGCTCCCTTCTCGGTCTACGAGATCCATCTCCCGTCCTGGCGACCGGGTCTGACGTATCGTCAGCTCGCCGAGCAGCTGCCCGCCTACGTCAAGGACCTGGGCTTCACCCACGTCGAGCTGATGCCGGTCGCCGAGCACCCCTTCGGCGGCTCCTGGGGCTACCAGGTCACCGGCTTCTACGCGCCCACGGCACGTCTGGGCACCCCCGACGACTTCAAGTACCTCGTCGACGCGCTCCACCAGGCCGGGATCGGCGTCCTGATGGACTGGGTGCCGGCCCACTTCCCGCGCGACGACTGGGCGCTCGCCGAGTTCGACGGCCGCACCCTGTACGAGCACGAGGACCCGCTCCGCGCGGCCCACCCCGACTGGGGCACGCTGGAATTCGACTACGGACGCCGGGAGGTGCGCAACTTCCTGGTCGCCAACGCCGTGTACTGGTGCGAGGAGTTCCACATCGACGGCCTGCGGGTCGACGCGGTCGCCTCGATGCTCTACCTCGACTACTCGCGCGAGCCCGGCCAGTGGATCCCCAACGTGCACGGCGGCCGGGAGAACCTGGACGCGGTGGACTTCCTCCAGGAGATGAACGCGACCGTCTACCGCCGGGTGCCGGGCGTGGTGACGATCGCGGAGGAGTCCACGGCCTGGGACGGCGTGACGCGCGCGACGCACCACATGGGCCCGGGCGGCTTCGGCGGCCTCGGCTTCGGCCTGAAGTGGAACATGGGCTGGATGCACGACTCACTGGACTACATGGCCCACGAGCCGGTGCACCGCAAGTACCACCACCACGAGATGACGTTCTCGATGGTGTACGCGTACAGCGAGAACTACGTCCTGCCGATCTCCCACGACGAGGTCGTCCACGGCAAAGGCTCACTGGTCTCGAAGATGCCGGGCGACTGGTGGCAGCAGCGCGCCAACCTCCGCGCCTACCTGGCCTTCATGTGGGCGCATCCCGGCAAGCAACTCCTGTTCATGGGCCAGGAGTTCGCCCAGGGCGCCGAGTGGTCGGAGGCCCACGGCCCCGACTGGTGGCTGCTCGACCCGGCATACGGCGCCGAGGCGGACCACCGGGGCGTCCGCGACCTGGTCCGCGACCTGAACGTCGTCTACCGCCACACCCCGGCCCTGTGGCAGCGCGACACGGACCCCTCGGGCTTCCAGTGGATCGTGGGCGACGCCGCGGAGGACAACGTCTTCGCCTTCCTGCGGTACGACGCGGAGGGCATCCCCCTGCTGTCGGTGTCCAACCTCGCCCCGGTGGTCCGCCCCGGCTACCGCCTGGGCGCCCCGGACGACGTCCCGGCCTGGGTGGAGTCCCTGAACACGGACGCCGCAGGGTACGGCGGCGGCGACGTGACCAACCCGGAGATCGTGAAGCCGGACCCGCAGAGCTGGCACGGCCGCCCGGCCAGCCTCCAGGTGACGCTGCCGCCCCTGGCCACGGTGTGGCTGCGCCCGGCCTGAACCGGAACACCGGAGCGGACCCGTGGGGTCCGCTCCGGGCCGCCGGGGCATCCTCGCAAGGCCATGGTGACCTATGACGCTCAGGTGGTGACCAGCGCCTTCGGCAGCCGGCCCGTGTGCAGCACGCCCAGCCGCTGGGTGGCGCGGGTCAGCGCCACATACAGGTCACTCGTGCCGTAGAGGCCCGGCTCGACCACGAGCACGGAGTCGAATTCGAGCCCCTTCGACTGCCGGGGGTCGAGGAGTACGACGGTGTGCGTCAGGTCCGGTTCCGCGCCCGCCGTCACCCCGTCGAGGCGGGCCGCGAGCCTGCGGTGCAGATGGCGGGGGGCGATGACCGCGAGCCGGCCCTCGGCGGGGGTCAGCTCCTTCACCGCCTCCGCGACCGCGCCGGGCAGGTCGTCGGTGGCCCGCACCCATGGCCGCACCCCTGTCGACCGCACCGAGCTCGGCGGCTCGAAGCCGGGGTCGGAGGCGCGCACCACGGCCGCCGCGAGCTCCATGATCTCGGCCGGGGTGCGGTAGTTGACGCCCAGCCGCGCGTGCTCCCAGCGGTCCTGGACGTACGGCTGAAGGATCTTCTGCCACGAACCCACGCCCGCCGCCTCCGCGGTCTGCGCCGGGTCGCCGACCAGGGTCATCGAGCGGGTCGGGCTGCGCCGCATGAGCAACCGCCAGGCCATCGGCGACAGTTCCTGCGCCTCGTCGACGATGATGTGCCCGAACGCCCAGGTGCGGTCGGCCGCCGCGCGCTCGGCGGCGCTGCGGTGGTCGTCCTCCTCCTGCCGCTCGGCGAACCGCTCGGCGTCGATGATGTCGTGCGCGGACAGGACCTCGGAGTCCTCCTCGTCCTTGTCGTCGAACTCGTAGGTGCGCGAGGCATACGACACATCGAGCACCCCCTGCGCGTACGCGACCTGGTTCTCACGCTCGCGCTCGGCCCGGGCCCGCGCCAACCGCTCGTCCACACCGAGGAGTTCGGCCGCCTCGTCGAGCAGGGGTACGTCCGCCACGGTCCAGCCCCGGGTCACCGGGCGGCGGATGGCGGCCGCGTCCTCGTCGGGGAGGTGGCCGACCGGATCGGCGAGGAAGTCCGCGACCAGCCGCTGCGGGGTCAGACGTGGCCACAGCTGGTCGATGGCGGCCCAGACCTCGGGGTTCTCGGCGAGTTCGTCGCGGATCTGCGTGATGTCGCTCGGGTCCAGCAGATTCGTCCCGTCGAAGGGGTCCGTGCCGATACGTTCGGCGACCATGTCGGTGAGCGTGTTGAGGATGTGGCCCTCGAAGTGCTCACGGGCGACGTTGTGCGGCAGCCGGGCGGCGCGGGTCTTCTCGCGGGCGACCTTGACCAGGCCGTCGTCGAGCATGAGGATCTCGCGGTCGTGCTCGATCGCGATCACCGGGTCGGGCAGCGCCTGCCAGTCGCGTACGACGTCGGCGAGGACGTCCGCCATGGCCGCGCGCCCCTTCACCGCGGCCGCGGCACGGCTGTCGGTCGCCGTCGCCTTCACCCCGGGGAAGAGCTCCCCGACCGTCGCGAGGAGCACACCGGTCTCGCCCAGCGAGGGCAGCACCTCGCCGATGTAGCCGAGGAAGGCCGGGTTGGGGCCGACGATCAGCACGGCCCGCTTGGCCAGCAACTCCCGGTGTTCATAGAGGAGATAGGCGGCCCGGTGCAGGGCGACGGCCGTCTTGCCGGTGCCAGGGCCGCCCTCCACCACCAGCACTCCGCGGTGCGGGGCGCGGATGATCTCGTCCTGCTCGGCCTGGATGGTCTGCACGATGTCGCTCATGCGTCCGGTGCGCGCGGTGTTGAGCGCGGCGAGCAGGACGGCGTCGCCGGTCGGGTCCTCGTGGCCGGTCCGTTCCTGATCGCCCAGGTCGAGGATCTCGTCGTGCAGGTCGGTCACCCGGCGGCCCTCGGTGCCGATGTGCCGGCGGCGGCGCAGGCCCATCGGGGTGTGCCCGGTGGCCAGGTAGAAGGGGCGGGCGACGTCGGCCCGCCAGTCGATGAGGATCGGGGTGCGGTCGGCGTCCTCGCGGCGCAGTCCGATCCGGCCGATGTGATGAGTGGTGCCCGAGGTGAAGTCGATCCGGCCGAAGCAGAGGGAACCGTCGACCGCGTTCAGCGCGGCCAGCAGACCCGAGCGCTCGGCGACCAGGATGTCCCGCTCCAGCCGGGCCTGCATCGGGGTGTTGCCCTGGCCGAGCGCGTCCGTGACGGACGCCTCGGTGTCGCCGCGCAGGGCGTCCACATGTGCGTACAGGCCGTCGATGAATTCCTGTTCCTGCCGCAATTCATCGTCCGGAAAACCGGTGTTTGACAATTCCACTCCCGCCCGGATATACTGTGCTCACTGAACTTCTTTGCGACCCGATAATTTTGAAGTCGCGAATCATTGAATATACGCAAAGAAATCCCCCGAGCGCAATCGCTCGGGGGATTTCTGTGTATTGCGCGGGCTCACAGGACGTCGGTCAGCTCCTCCAGCAGCCGCCGCTTGGGCCTCGCCCCCACCATCGACCGCACGGGCTCCCCGTCCCGGAACACCATGAAGGTGGGCATCGACAGCACCTTGTAGGCGTTCGTGGTCAGCGGATTGGTGTCGACGTCCAGCTGGACGACCTTGAGCCGCTCCCCCTCCTCCGCGGCGAGAGCCGTGAGCACCGGCCCCATCTGCCGGCACGGCGGACACCAGTCGGCGGTGAACTCCACCAGCACCGGCAGCGGTGCGCCGAGCACCTCCGTATCGAAGTCCGCGTCCGTCACCTCGGCCACGCCTGCTGCTCTGATCACCTGTGGTCCCCTCCCAGTTCGCACACCGGCTCCGGACCGCCCGGAACCTCCGCGTCGGCGGCCAGCTCGGCACGCGCCCGCTCGGCCCGCTCCAGCTGCTGCCCGACCTGGGCGCGCACGGCCTGCAACTCACCGATCAGCGCGTCCAGTTCACCGAGCTTGCGCCGGTAGACCGCGAGCGAGGCGGGACACGAGTCGCCCTCGGGATGACCGGCCCGCAGACACTCCACGAAGGGCCGCGTCTCCTCCAGGTCGAACCCGAAGTCCTGGAGCGTCCGGATCTGCCGGAGCAGCTTCAGGTCGTCCTCGTCGTAGGTCCGGTATCCGTTGTGCCCGCGCCGCGCGGGCAGCAGCCCCCGCGCCTCGTAGTAGCGCAGCGTCCGCGTCGTGGTTCCGGCCCGTGCGGCCAGCTCGCCGATTCGCATGCCCATGAACGTAGCCCTTGACGCCGACGTCAAGGCAAGAGCGCGTTGGGCTCGCGCCCGTTCGACGTCGCCGTCGGCCAGGACTGCCGCACCCCGCGCAGGCGGCGAGCGGCCCTGCGGCCCCATAGGGCCGCGCATTCCTCGACGCCCATTACGGCGGGGGAAAGCGCCGGGCGGAGTCCGCTTCCTCGACCGAACCCCGAATTTCCCTATTCACGGCGGAGTGGTGCGAGGCACTCGATGGATGCCCGGCCCGAGCGCCCCACCCGCTCCCGCGTCACCGGGGAGCCGTGACCCCCGTCCACGGCTCCCCGGTGCGCTCCGCCCACTCCCGGGCCGCTTCCGGGCGGCCGGTGAGCATTAGGAGCAGGGAGGTGACGGGACCGCGGATCTCCCCGGCGGCCCCGCGCGTCCATGCGATGTCGGTGGCGACGAGCCGCGCCTTCGGCAGGGGCCAGGGGCGGGGCGGGAACCGCATGGTCCACACCCGCTCGGCGGCGTCCCGGGCGGCCACCGGCGGCACCGGGCGCTTACGGCCGAAGCCCGGTTCCGGGTCCTTCGGGCTCGGAACGCAGGCCTCAGCGTTCGGAACGGCTCACGGCTGTCGAGACCCCTGACCGGATGCGCTGACCTGACGCAGCCCGCCCGCCTCCTCGACCTCCAGCAGCGACGCGCTCTGCCGTTCCTCCTCGAAGGCCCGGTGGCCGCCGCGCAGGCCGAACAGGCGCTTGGCCAGGAGGATGTAGAGGACGGCGAGGATGTTGAGGAGCAGCGTGGCGATCTTCAGCCAGCTGATGCGCTCGGTGAGTTCGTAGATCTCCAGCGGGAGGAACGCGGCGGTCGCGACCACCGTCAGGTACTCCGCCCAGCGCTTGGCGTACCAGAGGCCGACCGCCTCGACGAGTTCGATCAGGGCGTACGCCAGCAGCAGCACGGCCACCAGGACAAGGGTGCTGTGCTTGTACCCGAAGGTCTTCTGGACGGTGTCGACGATCGGCGAGTGGTCGAGGTCGTAGTGGAAGTGCCGGAACACCGGCCGGAAGACGTCCAGATACTCGTCGAAGAGCCGGCGCACCGCGTCCTGGCTGTTGCTGAACTTCCACACCGCCACCGCGGCCAGCACGATGAACACCCCGCGCACCGCCCGTTCGATCGCGAGGAAGCGAAGGATGAACAGGTCCCTGAGCACCTTGCCGCGCGGCACGAGGGGCGCGTGGTCCGCGGGTCCCGAGCCGTGCGGCTCACCGAGGGCGAAGTCGCCGCAGCGCAGGCAGCGCCACGCCCCGCCCAGGGCGGTCTCGGCGTACAGCCGGTCCCTGAGGCGGGGTTCGTCCGGCGCGTACGTCACATGGCCGCGACGCGCGCAGGTCCGCCGGTCCCAGTCGATCTTCATCCCCCGTGCGCCTCCGATGACAAAGCGTGCCGTCCGGGGACGGCACGCTAGTGGGGCCGGGTAAGAGTTCGGTGAGTCAGCGGGTGCCGACCAGCTCCTTCGCCTCCTCGGCCTCGGAAGCGGGCTCCGCGGTCTTGCGGCCGGGCAGCAGCACCGCGACCAGTACCGTGCCGACGCCCAGCACGATCGCTCCGACCAGGCTGGTGTGCGACGGCGAGGTTGGCGCCCGCGAAGCCGCGGTCGGTGAAGCGGCGGACGTCGACGACGGGGCGCGGGTGGCGCAGCTCCCGGGCGACGAAGAGCGCGAGCCCGACGCCCGCGACCACCGCGGCGGCGATCGCCTTGGCGTGCCAGCCGAAGTGCGGGCCTTCGATGATCATGCAGACCAGCGCGCCGATCCACACGACCGACAGCAGACCGCCGACGTAGTCGATACGCCCGTGCTTCGCGGCCTTGGACGGCGGGACGAGGACGAGGGCGGCGACCAGCGCCACGGCCGCGATCGGGACGTTGATCAGGAACGTCGACGTCCAGGCGTGGTGCTCCAGGAGCGCGCCCGCGACGAGCGGCCCGGCGGCGATCGCCACACCCGAGGTGGCGGTCCACACGGTGATCGCCTTGGCGCGCTCACCGCGCGGGAAGGTCGCGGCGAGCAGGGACAGCGTGGCCGGCATGATCATCGCGGCGCCGGTGCGCACCACCGCGCGAGCCGCGATGACGGTCGTGGCGCTGTCGGCGAAGAAGCCGAAGACCGAGCCGCCGCCGAAGACCCCGAGGCCCAGCAGGAGCGCGCCGCGGCGGCTGTACTTGTCGCCGATCGCACCGAACAACAGCATCAGGGCGGCGTACGGAACGGTGTAGCCGTCGATGACCCTCCCCCACTGCCTTAAGGGGGTGCCCCCAGCGGTCGGCGCTGGACAGGCCGAGGTCCTCGGTCATGCCGGGGGCCGCGACCGTGAGGGCGGTGTTCGCCATCACGATGATCAGCAGGCTGACGAAGAGGACGAGGAGTGCCCACCAGCGGCGGGCGTAGGGACGCTCCATCTTCTCGACCGGTTCGGCCATGACGAGTCGCATGGCAGAGGCGGCCTTCCTCAGCGGACTTGCACAGTGATGTGCATTCGCTCAACACCGTGCAATGTGCGCCTGTTGCACAGCGCTGTGCAAGTTCAGCCGGGAGGGGCACAATGGCGCCCATGACCACGGGCCACTCCAGTCGCGCCGACGCCAACCGACGCCGCATCCTCGACATCGCACTCGCCGAACTGCTGCGCGACCCCGACGCGTCCATGGACCAGATCGCGCGCGCCGCCGGTGTCGTACGGCGGACCGTGTACGGCCACTTCCCGAGCCGTGAGGCGCTGATCGGCACGCTCGTCGACGGGGCCGTGGAGGCGGTGGCGGCCGCGCAAGCGGCGGGACGGGCGGAGAGCGAGGACCTGGCGCAGGCCGTCGCGGGCTCCGTGCTCGCGGTCTGGAAGGTCGCCGACCGCTATCGCATCCTGGTCGCGCTCGCCCAGCGCAGCGTCACGGTGCAGGGCATCCGCGAACGGCTCGCCCCCGTGCGGGACGCCTGCACCGAACTGCTCCAGCGCGGCCTGGACGAGGGCGTCTTCGTCTCACCGCTGCCCGCGCCCGCGCTGGCCTACGTCCACGAGCGGATGATGTTCGCGGTGATGGAGGCGGTGAACGACGGGCTGCTGGACGCGGAGGAGGCGGGCCGCTCCACCGCGGTCACCGTTCTGACCGCGGCGGGCGTACCCGCCTCTCTGGCCACCGCGCTGGTGGCGAAACTGAGCGACTGAACCTTTGGAGGAAATGAGCCCGGGCGTACGGGGGAGTACCCGGCCGCCCGGGGCGGGAGCCGGGCCCGGGTTCAGGTCGGGCCCGGCTCGGCTCTGTGTGGCCCTTAGGCCACGGCTGTGCGGCCCCTCAGGCCTTGGCCAGCTCCTTCTCGCCGCCCTGCTCGGGGATGTCCGCCGTGACCTCGGCGTCGTCGTGGTCGAGGAGGGTCTTCTCGTCGAAGGGCAGGTGACCGGCGAGCACCTGGTCGACGCGCTCGCGGTCGATCTCCTTGGTCCAGGTGCCGATCAGGACGGTGGCGACGGCGTTGCCCGCGAAGTTGGTCAGGGCGCGCGCCTCGCTCATGAAGCGGTCGATGCCGACGATCAGGCCGATGCCGTCCACCAGGGCGGGCTTGTGCGACTGGAGACCGCCGGCCAGGGTCGCGAGACCGGCGCCGGTGACACCTGCGGCGCCCTTCGAGGCGACGAACAGGAAGAGCAGCAGCGGGATCTGCTCACCGATCGACATCGGCGTGCCCATGGCGTCGGCGATGAACAGCGAGGCCATGGTCATGTAGATCATGGTGCCGTCGAGGTTGAAGGAGTAGCCGGTCGGGACCGTGATGCCGACGACCGGCTTGCTGACGCCCAGGTGCTCCATCTTCGCGATCAGCCTCGGCAGCGCGGACTCGGAGGACGAGGTCGACAGGATCAGCAGGAACTCACGGCCCAGGTACTTGAAGAGCGTGAGGATGTTCAGGCCCGCGATGATCCGCAGCAGGGTGCCGAGCACGATGATGACGAACAGGAAGCAGGTGATGTAGAAGCCGACCATCAGGAGCGCGAGGTCCTTGAGCGCGTCCACGCCCGCGGAACCGACGACGGCGGCCATCGCGCCGAAGGCACCGATCGGGGCGGCCCACATCACCATGGCGAGGATGCGGAAGACGAGCCGCTGGATGTGCTCGACACCGCGCAGGACCGGCGCTCCGGCCGGACCCATGGCCTGCAGCGCGAAACCGGCGAGCAGGGCGATCAGCAGGGTCTGGAGGACCTCGCCCTCGGTGAAGGCGGAGACGAACGTGGTCGGGATGATGCCGAGGAGGAACTCGGTGGTGTCCTTGGCCTCCGCGTCGACCTGCGCGTGGCCGACGTCCTTGACCGCGTCGGTCACGGCGAGGCCGGTGCCCGGGTCCAGGATGTTGCCGACGACCAGGCCGATGCCCAGCGCGACCAGCGACATGATCGTGAAGTAGACCAGCGCGATACCGCCGACGGCGCCGACCTTGGCGGCCTTCCGTACCGATCCGATACCGAGGACGATCGTGCAGAAGATGATCGGCGAGATCATCATCTTGATCAGGTTCACGAACCCGGTGCCGATCGGCTTCAGCTCGACCGCGAAGTCGGGTGCGACCAGGCCGACGGTGATACCCAGGGCAACCGCGACGATCACCGCGATGTACAGGTAGTGAGTGCGGTCCTTTTTGACTGCGGGTGCCGTATCGGGGGTGCTGGCGGCCACGGCTGCCCTCCTTGACGTCTTCGTCGGATGACCGGCGTGCGGCTCACGTCCGGGCTTTTGAAGGAATGCCGTGACTATCTCCCGCCCTGTGAGGGCGGTCACCCTTCCGTTCATTTAGTTCACAATCAGCCAGGGAGGCAGACTGACACCATGCGCATCCCCGTACCGAGACCCCGGAGCCTCGCGGCCCAGCTCTTCGCCATGCAGGCGGTGCTGATCGCCGTGGTCGTGGCGGGATACGCGCTGTTCACATACGTCAGTGACCGGGGCCAGGCCGAGGACGCGGCGCGCAGCCAGGCCAGGGCCGTGGCGCGGGCGGTCGCGGACTCGCCGTCCGTGCGGGAGGCGATCGGTACGCCGAAGCCGACGGTCGAACTTCAGCCGTACGCCCTCAGGGTGATGGCCGACACCGGGGTCGACTTCGTCACGATCATGAGTCCGCAGGGCATCCGCTGGACCCACCCCGACCCGGACCAGATCGGCAGGCACTTCCTCGGCAACACCGAGCGGGCCCTCAAGGGCGATACCTTCACGGAGACCTACACCGGCACGCTGGGCGCCTCGGTGCGGGCGGTCACCCCGGTCAAGGACGACGACGGGAAGGTCATCGGCCTGGTCAGCGCCGGCATACAGGTCGCGAAGATCAGCGAGCGGGTGCAGGGCCAGCTCACCGCCCTGCTCGCGGTCGCGGGCGGCGCTCTCGCGCTCGGCGCCATCGGCACCTACGTCGTCAACGCCCGCCTGCGCCGCCACACCCACGGCATGAACGCGGCCGAGCTCAGCAGGATGCACGACTACCACCAGGCCGCCCTGCACGCGGTACGCGAGGGGCTGCTGATGCTGGACGGGCAGTACCGTGTCGCGCTGATCAACGACGGGGGACGGGAGTTGCTGGGGGTGTCCTCGCAGGACCAGGTGATCGGGCGGTCGGTGGCGGACCTCGGGCTGCCGGCACCGCTGACGGGTGCGCTGCTCTCCTCGGAGCCACGCGTCGACGAGGTCCATCTGACGTCCACGCGCGTCCTGGTCGTCAACACCTCCCCGGTCTCCGGCGGAGAGCAGCGCGGCACCGTGGTCACCCTTCGCGATGTGACCGAACTCCAGTCCCTGATGGGTGAGTTGGACTCCGAGCGGGGCTTCACCCAGGCGCTGCGCTCCCAGGCCCACGAGGCGGCGAACCGGCTGCACACCGTCGTCTCCCTGATCGAGCTGGGCCGCGCGGAACAGGCGGTGGACTTCGCGACCGCCGAACTGGAGCTGGCGCAGGCGCTGACCGACCAGGTCGTGGCGGCGGTCGGCGAGCCGGTGCTGGCCGCCCTGCTGCTTGGCAAGACCGCGCAGGCGAACGAGCGGGGTGTGGAGCTGGTCGTGTCGGAGGACAGCCGGCTGGACGACGGGTTGCTGCCGGAGAGCCTTCCCGCCCGGGACCTGGTCACGATCCTCGGCAACCTCATCGACAACGCGGTGGACGCGGCGCAGGGCAGCGTGCGGGCGCGGGTGACGGTGACGGCTTACGCAGCGGGCACAGCGGACACGGCCGGCCGCGGGCTGGTCCTGCGGGTCGCCGACACCGGCGCGGGCGTCGACCCGGCCCACGCCGAGGCGGTCTTCCAGCGCGGCTTCTCGACGAAGCCGGCGGGACCGGGCGGGCGGGGGCTGGGCCTCGCACTCGTACGCCAGACGGTCAACCGCTGCAAGGGAACCCTGACCGTGGCGGAGGCGGAGGGTGGCGGCGCCGAGTTCGAGGTGCGACTCCCACTCGGGGACCAGGAGGTACGGGGCCCTGTCGGGGACCAGGAGGTACGGGTCCCCGCCGGAGGCCAGGAGGTACGGCTCCCCACCGGGGACCAGGCCACGCCCCCGGACGGCCCCCCGATCCCCCTCGGGCCCCCGGCCCCCGACGGTGCCAAGGTTCCCGGAGGCGATGTATGACCACCTCGCAGCCCATCCGTGTGCTGGTCGTCGAGGACGATCCGGTCGCCGCCGACGCGCATGTCCTGTACGTCAACCGGGTCCCCGGCTTCACGGCCGTCGGCAAGGCCCACACCGGTGCCGAGGCCCGGCGTCTGCTGGACCGTACGGCCGTCGACCTGCTCCTGCTCGATCTGCATCTGCCGGACGGGCACGGCCTCCAGCTGGCCCGTTCGCTGCGCGCGGCCGGGCATCAGGCGGACGTGATAGCGGTGACGTCGGCCCGGGACCTGACGGTCGTGCGGGAGGGCGTCTCGCTGGGGGTCGTGCAGTACGTACTGAAGCCGTTCACCTTCGCCACCCTGCGGGACCGGCTGATCCGGTACGCGGAGTTCCACGCCTCGGCCGGTGAGGCGAGCGGTCAGGACGAGGTGGACCGCGCGCTGGCCACGCTCCGGGCGCCGGGCCCGGCCGCCCTCCCCAAAGGGCTCAGCTCACCGACGCTGGAGCGGGTGACGGTGGCCCTGCGGGACTGCGCGGAGGGGCTCACGGCGACCGGTCTGGCCGAGGTGGTCGGCATCTCCCGGATCACGGCCCGCCGCTACCTGGAGCATCTGGTCGACGCGGGCCGGGCGGCCCGCAGCCCGCAGTACGGGACGGTGGGCCGGCCGGAGTTGCAGTACCGGTGGGTCAAGGGGCAGCAGTAGGTCCAAGGGCCCGCAACGGCCAAGCCGTGCACGCTCATTGACCTGACTAGACCACTCCTCCTACCGTCACCGGGCAACCACCCCGCGCCACCACGACGTGAGCCCGCAGGAGGTCATGCCCGTGCGCCCCACCGCCGCTAGGACCGCCTTTCTCGCCACCGCCCTCGCCCTCGCCGCATCCGCCCTCACCGCCTGCGGCGGCGGTTCCGGCAGTGATCCGGACACCGTGAGGATCTCGTTCAAGCAGTCCACGGACAACTCGATCCACGTGATGGACGACTATCTCGCGGACATCAAGAAGCAGTTCGAGAAAGCGAACCCGGGCAAGAAGGTCGAGCTCGTCCCGATCAAGGCCCCGGACTCGGAGTACTACACCAAGCTCCAGCAGATGCTCCGCTCCGCGAAGACCGCGCCCGACCTGGTCTACGAGGACACCTTCCTCATCAACTCCGACATCACCAGCGGGTACTTGAAGCCGCTCGACCCCTACCTCGCCAAGTGGCCGGACTGGAACCGGTTCATCGACACCGCGAAGGCCGCCGCCAAGGCCGAGGACGGGAAGACGTACGGCGTCCCGGACGGGACGGACACCCGCGGGCTCTGGTTCGACAAGGGGATCTTCGCCAAGGCCGGGCTGCCCGCGGACTGGCAGCCGAAGACCTGGGACGAGGTGCTCGACGCGGCCCGCACCATCAAGCGCAGGGTCCCGGACGTCACGCCCCTCAACGTCTACACCGGCAAACCCGCGGGCGAGGCCGCCACCATGCAGGGCTTCGAGATGCTGCTCTACGGGACCGAGGACCGGCTGTACGACGACTCCGCCAAGAAGTGGATCGCCGGCAGTCAGGGCTTCGAGGACGCCCTCTCCTTCGTCGAAACGGTCTACCGGGAGAAGCTCGGCCCGGACGTCTCCACCGCCCTCGACCCCAACATCCAGACCATCGTCCGCGGTGACCTGCTTCCCAAGGGCAAGCTCGGCATCGACCTGGACGGCTCCTGGCTCCCGCAGGACTGGCTGCCCGGCAGCGGTCACGAATGGCCCGAGTGGTCCCGCGAGTTGGGGCTCGCGTACATGCCGACCCAGCACGGGCAGGACCCCGGCAAGGTGAGCATGTCCGGCGGCTGGACCTGGTCGGTACCGGCCAAGGCGGGCAACCCCGATCTCGCCTTCGAGTTCGTGAAGACCATGCAGACCAAGGCCAACGCGCAGAAGTGGTACGTCGCCAACTCCGGTATCTCCGTACGCGAGGACGTGGCCGCGGACCCGGCGTACGCCAAGGCCCAGCCCGGCATCAAGTTCTTCACCGACCTGGTCGCGAGCACCCACTACCGGCCCGCGTACCCGGCGTATCCGAGGGTCTCCACCGCGATCCAGGAGGCGATGGAGGGCGTGACGACCGGGGACGTCTCCGTCGAGGACGCGGCCAGGAAGTACGACGACTCGCTCAAGGAGGCCACGGACAACCAAGTGATCGAAAAGTGACCCCGCGCTCCCTCACCCGCGCCCTCCCCCTCACCCCCGCGCTCGTCCTGCTGCTCCTCTTCCTGGCCGGGCCGATCGCCTACTGCGCCTGGATCGCCTTCACCGACCTGCAGTTGACCGGCCAGGCCGAGTCGTCGTTCGTCGGCTTCGAGAACTTCCGTACGGCCTTCCGCGACGAGGGGTTCCTCAACGCGGTATGGCTGACGCTGGTGTTCACGGTCGTGTCCTCGCTGCTCGGGCAGAACACGCTGGGTCTGGCGCTCGCTTCGCTGATGCAGCGCGCCTCGAAGCCCGTGCGCACGCTCACGGGTGGCATCGTCATCACGGCGTGGGTCCTCCCCGAGGTGGTCGCGGGCTTTCTCCTCTACGCCTTCTTCCGCAAGGAGGGCACCCTGAACGCCCTGCTCGACCTGCTCCATCTCCCGTCCCAGAACTGGCTGTTCACGCTGCCGATCCTGGCGGTGTCCTTCGCGAACGTGTGGCGGGGCACGGCCTTCTCGATGCTGGTCTACTCGGCGGCGCTGAACGAGATCCCGAAGGAGATCACGGAGGCCGCCGAGGTCGACGGCGCGGGTGGCTGGCGCCGGATGTGGCACATCACCCTGCCCATGATCCGGCGTTCCATCGGTACGAACCTGATGCTGAACACCCTCCAGACGCTGTCGGTGTTCGGGCTGATCTGGGTGATGACCAGGGGCGGTCCGGGCGACAAGAGCCAGACCCTGCCCCTGTTCATGTACGAGCAGGCCTTCCAGAACAGCATGATCGGCTACGGCACCGCGGTGGCCCTGCTGCTGCTCCTGGTGGGGTCCGTCTTCTCCGTGGTCTACATGCGCCTGCTGCGCACGGAGGTGTGAGGGTGGCCGTGACACCTCTCGCCGACCGCCGCCGCAACCGCCGACTGGCAGCCGACGCGGGGCTGTTGACGGTCGCGGCCGCGTTCGTGCTGCCGCTCGCCTGGGTGGTCCTGTCGGCGCTGGACCCGCGTGCCGACCTGCGGGTGAAGATCCCCGACGGTGTGACGCTCGGGAACTTCAACGCGATCCTGACCTCGGAGATCACCTTCACGCCGTTGCTCAACAGCCTGATCCTGTGCGGTGGGGCGACCTTGCTGACGGTGGTCTGCGCGGCCCTCGCGGCCTATCCGCTGTCCCGCTTCCGCTCCCGCCTCAACCGGCCGTTCCTGCTGTCGATCCTCTTCGCGACCAGTCTGCCCATCACGGCGATCATGGTCCCGGTGTACGCGCTGTTCGTGCAGGTCGACCTGATCGACACCCTCCAGGGCACGATCCTGTTCTTCGCCGCCTCCCAACTGCCGTTCGCCATCTGGCTGATGAAGAACTTCATGGACGGCGTGCCGAAGGAACTGGAGGAGGCGGCCTGGACGGACGGCGCGGGTTCCCTCCAGTCCCTGCTCCGGATCGTGCTGCCGCTCATGGGCCCGGGAGTCGCGGTCGTGACCGTCTTCTCCTTCGTCATGATGTGGGGCAACTTCTTCGTCCCGTTCATGCTGCTGCTCACCCCGGACCAGATGCCGGCGTCCGTCAGCATCAACGAGTTCTTCGGCAACCGCGGATTGGTGGCCTACGGCCAGCTCGCCGCGTTCTCGATCGTCTACTCGACCCCGGTGATCCTGCTGTACGTACTGGTCGCGCGACGGTTGGGAGGCGGGTTCGCACTGGGCGGCGCGGTCAAGGGGTGACGCGGGGATCACGGCCTCGGCGTCCGAAGTCCCACGCCCCGAAAGGAGACGTGCCGAGCCCGGCACGGGCCCCCACAGCCCTGTTCGGATGAACCCGGATCTGGAGACGAGCGCGTTCTGCTGAGTCGGCCGGGACACCGGCCCAGGAAGCGGGCACCGACTGCCAGGTGCCGCCGGGGTTCACCTGGGTTGCGACCGGCCGCTGAGCCGCCCGACCGGCAGCCGGCCCCCAGAGGCCGGCACGGGCCGACGGGCCCGCACAGCCCTGCTCCGGCCGACCCGGACCTGAAGACGGGCACGTTCCACGAAGTCGGCCGGGACACCGGCCCAGGGTAGAAAAGGGTGACTACCGGGTGCCGGCGGAATCCACCGGGAGTCACCCGGTCGCTGAGCCTGCCCGACCTGCAGCCGGCCCCCGAGCCAGGCGCGGGCGACGCGGGCCGGCACAACCCCGCTCAGGCCGACGCAGACCTGAAGACGGGCTGTCCCACGAAGGCGGGGCGCCGGCCCACGGAGCGGGGGTTGCGACCCGGTCGGGCAGCGGGCTCCGGAGCCGACCGGGGGGCACGGGCCCGCGCAGACCTGCAACGGGTGGACCCGGACCCACAGACGGGCACGTTCCACGAAGTCGGCCGGGGCGCCGGGACCCAGGGTGCAGGGGGCCGGGTTCCGACGGGGGCCACCCGGTCGCCGAGCCGCCCGACCGGCAGGTGCGAGGAGGCCCCGGCCGCGCGCCCTCACTCCTCCCGCAGCACCCCGGGACGGAACGGTTCCACGCCCACCACCCTGCGCACCCGCACCGGCTCGATCAGGAGCATCACCCGGCGCTCCCCCGCGAGCAGCCACGGGTACCGCTCCTCGCCGATGTACTTCCGGGTGAGCCTGTCCATGGAGCGCTCCGCCTCCTCGCCCTCCACGAAGCGCACCACCCGGCCCCGGATCTCCACGCGGTCGTAGGGGTTCTCGGGGTCGTGGTGGGAGAGGGAAACGTTCGGATTGCGCCGCAGGTTTTCCTCCTTCACGCGTCCGATCGCCGTGTTGACCATGACGAACTCACCTTCGAGGTCCGCCCACATGGGCGAGACCTGCGGCGCGCCGTCCGGACCGACCGTCGCGAGGTGCCAGAAGTTCGGCGCCAGCAGCCGCTCGCGAATATGCCCCTCTACCTTGCCATTCACTTCGTACACGAAGATCACACCTCTTTCCGGCCCCCCGTCCGGGCACCCGGCGCCATCCTCGTCACCACCCCCGCACCCCCGACAGACGATCTTCGGCCAGCCCGAACCCACGGCCGAAACCGTAGGTTCATACAATCCGTGATCCTGGCCGAACAGACCGTAGTCATCGCACTCCGGCACCCCTAGCTTGTGGGCCGTGCGCCGACCCCCCGCCCTGCCGAACCAGCCCGGACCGCCCTTCGACAACCTCACCGCCCGCAGACTCCGTGTCGCTCTCGGCATGGGTCCCGAGCACGTGGCCTACGGGCTGCGCGTCTCGTACGGGCTCCCCTACGTCACCCCGGATCTCGTGCTCGCCTGGGAGCGCGGGATCGTCTGTCCCACCAGTCCGGAACTCACGGCTCTGTCGGGCGTGTTGTGGTGCTCCCCCGGTGAACTCATCGGCCGCCCCCGCACCCTGCGCGAACACCGGGTGGCGCGCGGCATCGCCCCCGAGGACGTGGCCCGTGCCGTGGGCCTGGAACTGCTCGTCTACCTCGGCATGGAGGAGCGCGACGAGTGGCGCGGCACCGACCGCCAGTCCGCCGCCCTCGCCGATCTGCTGGAGCTGACCCTGCCGGACTTCGTCGCCGTCACGGGACGCGAGAAGCGGCTCGCCGAATGCCTGCGCGGCGCGGTCAGCACCCGCTGGCAGGCCTACGTCCGTCAGGTGGCGAAGATCGTGCCCCTGGACCGGCGCCTGGTGGAGGAGACCCTGATGGATCTGCACCGGCAGTACCAGGGGCAGATGGTGTCGACCCTGAGCTGGGGCGGGAGTGGCGAACGCTCCGGCGAGGCCGGCCAGGAGTTCCTGGACGACATCGTGGAACGGTTCTGGGACGCGGTCGAGAGCCGGCCGTAGAACCGGAACCGCCGACCGGGTCTAGAAGACCGACTCGGCCTCGTCCATCCGGTCCTTGGGGACCGTCTTCAGCTCGGTGACCGCCTCCGCGAGCGGCACCATCACGATGTCGGTGCCCTTGAGCGCGGTCATCCTGCCGAACTCTCCCCGGTGCGCGGCCTCCACGGCGTACCAGCCGAAGCGGGTGGCGAGGACCCGGTCGTACGCGGTGGGGACGCCGCCGCGCTGGACATGGCCGAGGATGACCGGCTTGGCCTCCTTGCCGAGGCGGCGTTCCAGTTCGTACGCCAGGGCCGTGCCGATGCCCTGGAAGCGCTCGTGGCCGAACTTGTCGATCTCGCCCATGCCGTAGTCCATGCTGCCCTCGGCGGGGTGGGCGCCCTCGGCGACGCAGACCACGGCGAACTTCTTGCCGCGGGCGAAGCGCTCCTCGACCATCTTGACCAGGTCGGCCGGGTCGAAGGGGCGCTCGGGCAGGCAGATGCCGTGGGCGCCGGCGGCCATGCCGGACTCCAGGGCGATCCAGCCCGCGTGCCGGCCCATGACCTCGACGACCATCACGCGCTGGTGGGACTCGGCGGTGGTCTTGAGGCGGTCCATGGCCTCGGTGGCGACACCGACGGCGGTGTCGAAGCCGAAGGTGCGGTCGGTGGAGGAGATGTCGTTGTCGATCGTCTTCGGGACGCCGACGACCGGGAGACCGGCGTCGAACAGCATGCGGGCGGCGGTGAGCGTGCCCTCGCCGCCGATCGGGATCAGCGCGTCGATGCCGAACTGGTGGATCATGTCGGAGGCGCTCTCGCACGCCTCGCGCAGTCGGTCGCGCTCCAGCCGGGAGGAGCCGAGGATGGTGCCGCCGCGGGCCAGGATGCCGCTGACGCTGTCCAGGTCGAGGGCGCGGTAGCGGCCGTCCAGGAGGCCGGAGTAGCCGTCCTCGAAGCCGATGACCTCGTCGCCGTAGTGGTCGACCGCGCGGTGCACGACCGACCGGATCACTGCGTTCAGGCCGGGGCAGTCTCCGCCTGCGGTGAGAACTCCGATGCGCATCGTGCTGTGTCTCCTGCTCGCTGTTGATACCGGGGAGCCAGGTTCCGATTCTTTCACGTCCCGCAGAGGACCGTCGCATCCCGTGCTGGCGGGCGCCTTATCGATCGACCGGGGTACTGTCAAGAGGGTTTCCGCTCACCTCGGTGGGCGATTTTCATGACCCGCGCGAGAGAGCGCGAGAGAGGGAGATCACGCGTGACCCGCAGCGTGTACGTGACCGGGATCGACCGCGGCGACGGCCGCCAGGTCGTCGAGCTGGGGGTCATGGAGCTGCTGACCCGCCAGGTCGACCGGGTGGGGGTGTTCCGGCCGCTGGTGCACCACAGTCCCGACCGGCTCTTCGAGCTGCTGCGCGCCCGCTACCGGCTCTCCCAGGACCCGGCCACCGTCTACGGCCTCGACTACCACGAGGCCTCCGCGCTCCAGGCCGAACGCGGCACCGACGAGCTGGTCTCCACCCTCGTCGACCGCTTCCACCTGGTGGCCCGCGACTTCGACGTCGTCCTGGTCCTCGGCACCGACTTCGCCGACACCCAGCTCCCGGACGAGCTCGCGCTCAACGCCCGCCTAGCCAACGAGTTCGGCGCCTCCGTGATCCCGGTCGTGGGCGGCCGCAAGCAGTCCGCGGAGGCGGTACTCGCCGAGACCCGCAACGCCTACCGGGCCTACGACAGCCTGGGCTGCGACGTCCTCGCCATGGTCACCAACCGGGTGGCCCGGGAAGACCGCGACGAGATCGCCGAGCGGTTGTCCGGCCGGATGCCGGTGCCCTGTTACGTCGTGCCGGACGAGCCCGCCCTCGCCGCGCCCACCGTGGCGCAGATCGGGCAGGCCCTGGGGGCCAGGGTGATCCTCGGCGACGACTCCGGGCTCGCCCGGGACGCGTTGGACTTCGTGTTCGGCGGCGCGATGCTGCCGAACTTCCTGAACGCCCTGACCCCGGGCTGCCTGGTGGTCACCCCGGGCGACCGCGCGGACCTGGTCGTCGGCTCGCTCGCCGCGCACAGCGCCGGGACCCCGCCGATAGCCGGTGTGCTGCTCACCCTGAACGAGGTGCCGAGCGACGAGGTCCTCACCCTCGCCGCCCGCCTCGCCCCCGGCACCCCGGTGCTGTCGGTGGCGGGCAACAGCTTCCCCACCGCCGCCGAACTCTTCGCGCTGGAGGGGAAGCTGAACGCGGCCACCCCGCGCAAGGCGGAGACCGCGCTCGGTCTCTTCGAGCGGTACGCCGACACCGCCGAGCTCGCCCGCCGGGTCTCCGCGCCGAGCAGCGACCGCCTCACGCCGATGATGTTCGAGCACAAGCTCCTGGAGACGGCCCGCTCCGACAAGCGCAGGGTCGTCCTCCCCGAGGGCACCGAGCCGCGTGTGCTGCACGCGGCCGAGGTCCTGCTGCGCCGGGGTGTCTGCGACCTGACGCTGCTCGGCCCGGTCGACCAGATCCGCAAGAAGGCCGCCGACCTCGGCATCGACCTCGGCGACTGCCAGGTGATCGACCCGGCGGCCTCCGAGCTGCGGGACACCTTCGCCGAGAAGTACGCGGCCCTCAGGGCCCACAAGGGCGTCACGGTCGAGCTGGCCCACGACGTGGTCTCCGACGTGAACTACTTCGGCACGCTGATGGTCCAGGAGGGCCTCGCCGACGGCATGGTGTCCGGGTCGGTGCACTCCACGGCGGCGACGATCCGCCCGGCCTTCGAGATCATCAAGACGAAGCCGGACGCCGACATCGTCTCGTCGGTCTTCTTCATGTGCCTCGCCGACAAGGTGCTGGTGTACGGGGACTGCGCCGTGAACCCCGACCCGGACGCCGTGCAGCTCGCCGACATCGCCATCCAGTCGGCGGCGACGGCCGAGCAGTTCGGTGTGGAGCCGCGGATCGCGATGCTGTCCTACTCCACCGGTACGTCGGGCTCGGGCGCCGACGTCGACAAGGTGCGGGAGGCCACCGAGCTGGTGCGGCAGCGGCGGCCCGACCTCAAGATCGAGGGGCCGATCCAGTACGACGCGGCGGTCGAGCCGACCGTCGCGGAGACCAAGCTGCCGGGATCCGAAGTCGCGGGCCAGGCCAGCGTGTTGATCTTCCCCGACCTCAACACGGGCAACAACACCTACAAGGCCGTGCAGCGTTCGGCCGGGGCGATCGCCGTCGGTCCGGTGCTGCAGGGTCTGCGCAAGCCCGTCAACGACCTGTCCCGGGGCGCCCTGGTCTCGGACATCGTCAACACGGTCGCCATCACGGCGATCCAGGCCCAGATCCCGACCGCTCCGACAGAGAAGGCTCCCGCCCAGTGAGTGCCACCCGCGTCCTCGTCCTCAACTCCGGCTCCTCGTCGGTGAAGTACCAGTTGCTCGACATGCGGGACAGCAGCCGGCTGGCGATGGGGCTCGTCGAGCGCATCGGCGAGGAGGGCTCGCGTCTCCGGCACACGCCCCAGGGCGGCGGGTCGCGCGAGTGGACCGGCCCGATCGCCGACCACGACGCGGCGCTGAAGGCCGTGGCGGAGGAACTGTCGAAGGACGGGCTCGGCCTGGACTCCCCCGAGCTGGCCGCGATAGGCCACCGCGTGGTGCACGGCGGCAAGACCTTCACCGAGCCGACGGTGATCGACGAGGCCGTGCTCGCCGAGATCGAGCGGCTGATCCCGGTCGCCCCGCTGCACAACCCGGCCAACCTCACCGGCATCCGCACCGCGCGGGCGCTGCGCCCGGACCTGCCCCAGGTCGCCGTCTTCGACACCGCGTTCCACACCACGATGCCGGAGTCCGCGGCGCGCTACGCGATCGACGTGGAGACCGCCGACGCGCACCGCATCCGGCGGTACGGCTTCCACGGCACCTCGCACGCGTACGTGTCCCGGGCGACCGCGAAGCTGCTGGGGAAGGCGCCGGAAGAGGTGAACGTGATCGTGCTGCACCTCGGCAACGGCGCGTCCGCGTCCGCCGTGCGGGGCGGCCGGTGCGTGGACACCTCCATGGGGCTGACGCCTTTGGAAGGGCTTGTGATGGGTACGCGCTCCGGGGACATGGACCCCGCCGTCATCTTCCATTTGATGCGTGTTGGCAAAATGTCCACGGACGAGATCGACACTCTTCTCAACAAGAAGAGCGGGCTGATCGGGTTGTGCGGGGACAACGACATGCGGGAGATCCGCCGCCGGGTCGACGAGGGCGACGAACAGGCGAAGCTCGCATTCGACATCTACATTCACCGGTTGAAGAAGTACATCGGCGCCTATTACGCGGTGCTCGGCCGCGTGGACGCGATCGCGTTCACGGCCGGCGTCGGGGAGAACGCGGCACGGGTGCGCGAGGCCGCCGTGGCGGGCCTGGAGTCCCTGGGCCTGGCGGTGGACGACGCGCTGAACGCCGTACGGAGCGACGAGCCGCGACTGATCTCGCCGGCGGACGCCCGGGTGGCGGTGGCCGTGGTGCCGACGGACGAGGAATTGGAAATCGCGACACAGGCCTACGCGCTGGTCGAAGAAGAAAAAGCAACTGAGCAGTAACCGCAACTGAGCGCGACCCCGCCCATTTGTATCTTCCACCAGGCGGAATATTCCGCAGCGAAACAAACCGATAGGATCGCCCCATGCGCCGTTCGAAAATCGTCTGTACTCTCGGCCCCGCGGTCGACTCCCACGAGATGCTGGTCTCGCTGATCGAAGCCGGCATGAACGTGGCCCGTTTCAACTTCAGCCACGGCTCGCACGCCGAGCACCAGGGGCGGTACGACCGCGTCCGTGCCGCCGCCAAGGAGACCGGCCGGGCCATCGGTGTCCTCGCCGACCTCCAGGGCCCGAAGATCCGGCTCGAGACCTTCGCGGAGGGTCCGGTCGAGCTGGAGCGCGGTGACGAGTTCGTCATCACCGTCGAGGACGTCCCCGGTGACAAGACCATCTGCGGGACGACCTACAAGGGCCTGCCCGGTGACGTCTCCCGGGGCGACCAGATCCTCATCAACGACGGCAACGTCGAGCTGAAGGTCCTGGACGTCGAGGGCCCGCGGGTCAAGACGATCGTCATCGAGGGCGGTGTCGTCTCCGACCACAAGGGCATCAACCTGCCCGGCGCGGCGGTGAACGTCCCGGCGCTGAGCGAGAAGGACATCGAGGACCTCCGCTTCGCGCTGCGCATGGGCTGCGACATGGTCGCGCTGTCCTTCGTCCGGGACGCCAAGGACGTCGACGACGTCCACCGCGTGATGGACGAGGAGGGCCGCCGGGTCCCCGTCATCGCCAAGGTGGAGAAGCCGCAGGCGGTGGACAACATGGAGAGCGTCGTGATGGCGTTCGACGCCGTCATGGTGGCCCGTGGCGACCTGGCCGTCGAGTACCCGCTCGAGAAGGTCCCCATGGTGCAGAAGCGCCTGATCGAGCTGTGCCGCCGCAACGCCAAGCCGGTGATCGTGGCGACCCAGATGATGGAGTCGATGATCACCAACTCCCGCCCGACCCGCGCCGAGGCCTCCGACGTGGCCAACGCGATCCTGGACGGCGCGGACGCGGTCATGCTGTCGGCGGAGTCGAGCGTGGGCGCGTACCCGATCGAGACCGTCAAGACGATGTCGAAGATCGTCGTCGCGGCCGAGCAGGAGCTGATGTCGAAGGGCCTCCAGCCGCTGGTCCCCGGCAAGAAGCCCCGCACGCAGGGCGGTTCGGTGGCCCGTGCGGCCTGCGAGATCGCCGACTTCCTCGGCGGCCGGGGCCTGGTGGCCTTCACCCAGTCCGGCGACACCGCCCGGCGCCTGTCGCGCTACCGCGCGCAGCAGCCGATCATCGCCTTCACCACCGACGAGAACACCCGCAACCAGCTGGCGCTCAGCTGGGGCGTGGAGTCGCACGTGGTGCCGTTCGTGAACACCACGGACGAGATGGTCGACATGGTCGACCAGGAGATCGCCAAGATCAACCGCTTCAGCCCGGGCGAGATCGTCATCATCACCGCCGGCTCGCCCCCCGGCGTCGCGGGCACGACCAACATGCTCCGCGTCCACCACATCGGCGGCGCGGCTTAGTAAGGCACCCTGTACGAGGCCGAGGGCGCCCCCCGTCACGGGGGGCGCCCTCGGTGTGTGTCAGGGCCTCAGCCGACCGAGCCGGATTCCGCGGGGAAGTCCGGCGGCCAGGGCAGGGAGGCGTCGTACAGGGCCTCCCGGTCGCCCATCAGCGCGTACTCGGCCTCGCACCAGCTCGGTGTGCCGCTGACGACGAAGCTGTCGCCCTCCGGGTCCAGCATCCAGGTGTACTCGGCGTCCTCCGCCGTGAGCCGGTGCCGTTCGCTCAGGGTGGCGAAGTCCTGGGCGGTGGCCCGACGGATGTGCACGCCGTCCGGGTAGTAGGGCCGCAGCAGCATGAGCTCCACGTGACCGAAGTACACCTCGACGCGGGTCGTGGTCCCGTCCACGGCCAGCGCCTCGCCGGCGAGATAGAGCTGCCGGTGAGAGGGGTTGAGGCCGACGACCCGGAACAGCCGGCCCCTGCGGATGAAATCTGGCATGTCCGCCGTCCTCTGTGTTGCCCGGGCACCGGTGTGACAGCGTCGGGCAGCCTGAACCGCCCGGGGTAGGCGCGGTTCCCCTTACAGCAGCATCCTCAGCGCGTCGTCCGCGGTGTGGGCGGCGCGCCCTCGACGCCGTCCAGGGAAGCCGACAGCCGGACCCTCGGGTTGGACACCGCCTTCTCGACACCGACCGTCCAGACCGGCCCCCGAGGCTCTCCACGAGGGCGTCCGAACTGCCGTCCGGGGCCAGCAGCTCATCGCCCGGACGCAGGTCCCGGGCTTCGGTCCAGTCCCGGTCCTGGATCCAGTACGGGTGCGCGTGGGTCGACTCGACCGTGCCGTGCTCCGTCTCGACTCGGACGAGATGACCGACGGGACCAGACCAGGCCGCCGACCCGGGTGGATTCCGTGATGGGGTCTTCCGGAGGGGCGACTGATCGCGACTGTGCCCCGCCGGGTCGGGCCCGGCGGGGCACAGTCGTTCTGCGGCTCCCGGAAGGGTTCGTGAGGGGCTGGTCAGCCCTCGCTGTACTGGCGCATACCGGGCACCGTCAGCGTCCCGCCGTACTGGGCTGCCTGCTGGACCGTCACATTGGTGAAGTAGATCACCGGAATGTTCAGCGGCGGAGGGCTGTCCGGGGTGAACGTGAGCGGGATCAGCCCCAGCAGGTTGCCGGAGATGCTCTCGGTGTACATGACCGTCTTGCCGCCGGTGATCGTGGACGGCTTCATGCCCTTGCCCGCCTGCACGTGATACGTCGTGCCGCGGTCGGTGACGGTCTGGTGGAGGTCACCGATCTCGGTGCCGCCGGATATGACGTACTTCAGGACCCTCTTGGTCTTGCCGCCCGCGGTCCTGACCTTGACGACACCCTGGTAGTCGGCGTCCTTGAGGAGCAGCGAACTGGCCTTGAGGGTCCAGGCGTTGTCCGCCACCGTGATACCGGGCTCGGTGTCGCCCACGTCGTCCGTGGCGGCCGGGCAGTCCTCCGGGTCGGTGCTGGAGCTCGCCGAGGGGCTCGGGGAGGCCGTGGCGTCCGCCGCCGCCTCGGCCGCCTTGGTGGCGTCCTCGACAGCCTTGGTGGTGTCCTCGGTCGCCTTGGACGCCTTGTCGGTCGTGTCCTTCACGGTGTCCTTCACCGTGTCGGTGACCTTCTCGGTCGTCTTGTCGACGGTGCCACCCGCGGTGTCGTCCGCACTCTTGGACGCCGAGGCCGAGGGGGTCGGCGTCGGGGTGGCGCCGGACGCACCACTGGAGCCGGAGCCGCCCGTGAAGATCCCGGTGATCGCGTCGCCGATGTCCGTGAGGAGGTTGCCGTCGTCGCTCGCGGAGGCGGACGGGGACGGCGTGGCGGTGGCCGAGCCGCCGGAGCCGGAGGAGGAACTGCTCTCCTCCTTGCTCGCCGAGGCGGAGGGGGACGGCGTGGGCGTGGCGTTGTCGCCGGAACCCGAATCCGACGAGGAGGAGCCGTTCGAGCCCGAGCCGGAGCCGGACCCCGAGCCGGAGGTGGCCGAGGGGGACGGCGTCGCCGTGGTGTCGTCGCTGGACGGGGACGCACTCGCCGAGGCGGACGGGGAGGCGCTGTCGCTCAGGGCCGCGACGCAGTCCTTGTACTCGTCCGCCGTCAGGCTCTTCGCGGTCGGCGCGTCATCGGCCAGCGCGAGCGTCGGCGTGAACCCGATGCCCATGAGAACGGCCGTCGGCATCGCCGCCATGGCTATCGCCTTGCCGGCCGGCATGTGGAACCTGGTGATCAGCGGCTTCTTGGGTGCCGCGTGGCGGGGCCCGGATCTCGCACGGGACGCCTCAACGTCAGCCCCGTGGGTCGCCTCGTCAGCCGGCACTGTGCCTCCCGTTCGCCCCGTTGACCGGGCTCGTTCCTGACAGATCGTTCGGCTCGCCCACCGGGTCCACCGGCCGCAGGAGCGTGGTGTCGTAGTCCGTGGCCTCGGGCGCGCCGCCCTCACCGGTCGTGTCCTGCTGGGCCGGCTCCTCCGCGGGCGGTACGCCCGGCGCCCACGCCACGGCCATCGCCCCGCCGAGCAGCGCGAAGAGGAAGCCGACGATGAAGCCACCGAAGTTGGAGACGGGGAGGGACACCAGCCCCAGCAGGATCGCCGCGACACCCGCGAAGGTGCGTACGTGCTTCTGGAACCAGAGGGTGATGCCCAGGACGACGAGCAGTACGCCGATGATCAAGGATCCTGCGCCCGCCGTGGTGGCCATCGCGATGGTCAGGCCACCGAGCTTGAGGTGCGCATACGGGAAGTACATGATCGGAAGTCCGCTGATCATGACGAACAGCCCCGCCCAGAACGGGCGGGTGCCCCGCCAGGCGCGGAACTGCTGCCTCCGGTGGTCGAACTGGCCGGGCGCGGCAGGACTCTCGGCGCTCATGGAAAACAGCTCCCTGGTGCGGCGTTGCTCTTGATGAGGGTGTATCGCGATGATGAAGGTGGGGGGATGTGAAGGCGACGGGCGGGAGATGGCAGGCGGGGGGCCGTAACGGCTCCCCCGCCCGTCACTGAGCGCCTAGTAGCACTCGATCCCGTCGCCGCTGCCCCAGCTCAGACCCATGTGGAGGTCGGAGAGCTTGAAGGTGCCGGCCGTGGTGGCCCACGCCGTCTGCTTCACATCGGTCAGCACGGCCTTGTCGGCCTGCTGGGCGAACCCGAACGGGTTGGACTGCTCCCCGTCCGCGGTCTTGGGCTTCGGGGTGTTCCCCTTGGTGGTCCCGGCCGGGACACCGATGTTGATGCCCGAGAACACGGCATCTTTCGCGTCGAGGTTGGCGACATCGATGTAGATCTTGTCGGCCTCGACCGCCGTGCCCTTGTCACCCGCGGTCAGCTTCAGGGTGACCGACTTGTTCAGGAACGGAACCGGGGTGACCACGGACTGACACATGTTGGTGATCGTGGCGTGGTCGAACGCCGACACCGACACCGGGTGCGCCTGGTCCTTGCCGTCAAGACCCTTGCCCGAGTCTATGGCGCCGTACTGATTCATGTCGTAGCCGACGAGCTGGCCGGCCCGGACCTTGAACTCCTGCCCCGACACACTGAACGACGCGGCAAGCGCGCCCTGCGCGAGGGCGACACCTATCACAGCCGTGGCGGCAACGCTGGGCACCATGACCACAGCGAACCGCTTCCATCTTGTCCCGCCACGCACCTGGGACTCCATATTTCCTCCTTCTCGGACGTACATCTCCTGGCCCTGACTGCCCTCTCGAAAGGACGGCTCAGCCGGGCAGGGATGGGAGAAGTGCTACGTCCTCGGGAAGGAGAGCGCCCGCACTCGGAGGCGCGAACCGCGCACCGATCACCGGCGATCACCCCCGAGCGACAACCACTTGGTCGCGCCTGACACGCATCATGCACAACCTTGCTGGACAGGCTCCGCCGTCGGGCGAAGACCCCCCTGTCCAAGAGCCGGCGCACCTGCCGCCTGCTCTGCTCGGTGGGGACCCAAGGAATCCCGCGGCCCGACCGGCTGTCGGGGTAGGGGAAAGGACCGAGCGTCGCCGATCGTGGTGCATTCTCGCCGCCCGCACAAGGGGCTTCGTTACTCGGTAGTAACGGGCGGATAACCGAACAACGACCCGCTGGTCTCGGTCGGCGACGCTGGGTGGCAAACGGGGGGAGGACAAAGCAGTTTATGGATGGACAGAATCCGACAGATCAACGCCGCCGACTTACTGGAAGTAACAGCGGCCGCGTTTACCAAGTTTTGGCAAAGCGCGGCCGCAGTGACCCCCCGACAACGAATCTTTCACTCCGGCAACACATGCCGGAGTGTTTAGCGACTGGTCAGAACCGGACTCGCGCCCCGCTCCGACTCCCCGCTCAGAACAGGGCGCGGGACAGCGCCCTGCGGGCCGCCGCCACCCGCGGATCGTCGGCACCGACCACCTCGAAGAGCTCAAGTAGCCGAATCCGTACGGTGTCCCGCTCGTCGCCCGCCGTGCGCCGCACGGTGTCGATGAGCCGTCCGAACGCGTCCTCGACATGACCGCCGACCAGATCCAGGTCCGCGGCGGCGATCTGCGCCTGCGCGTCCCCGGGCTTCTCGGCCGCCTCCTTGCGCGTCCGCTGCGGGTCGAGGCTCTGCACCCGGTGAAGCAACTCGGCCTGGGCGAGCCCCAGTTTGGCCTCGCTGTTGCCGGGGTCGTCACTCAGTACGTTCTTGTAGGCCTGGACGGCCCCGCCGAAGTCCCCTGCGTCCAGGGCGCGTACGGCGGCTTCGAGGAGTGCGTCGTACGGCCCCGCCGGTACGGCCGCGGGCTGCGGGGCGGCGCCGGGCCGGGCATCCGGGTCGACCGTGAGGCCGGTCAGGCCGAAGCGCTCCTCGGCGACCTGCACCAGCTGGTCCAGTGTCTGCTGGATCTGCTCCTTGCCGGCCGCGCCCTGGAAGAGCGGCAGGGCCTGCCCGGCGACGACGGCGAACACGGCCGGGATGCCCTGCACCCCGAACTGCTGCATCAGCATCTGGTTGGCGTCGACATCGATCTTGGCGAGGAGCAGGCGTCCGTTGTACTCGAGGACGAGCTGCTCCAGCACCGGGCTCAGCTGCTTGCAGGGCTCGCACCACTCGGCCCAGAAGTCGATGACGACCGGGACCTCGGTGGACCGCTGCAGGACATCGCGCTCAAAACCCGCCTCGTCTACGTCGATGACGAGATCGGCCGGGGAGACGGCACCCGGGCCGCCGCCCTGCCTGGCCGCTTCGGCGCGCGCCTGCTCCGCCTTCGCCTTGGCCTCCTGGGCCGCTTTCACCGCGGCGAGGTCGACGACTCCGCTCATGGACATGTTCCGTGGCTGCATGCGTCTATCCTCCCCCGTGCGCGCGCGTCTGTGAAAAGCACTGTGAAAGCCGGTCGTGCAGCGCGGTCCTGACGCCGGGTCCCCACCCCGCGCCGTGCGCACCGTCGCCCGCGTACGTCTGTCGCGAGCTTTCGCTACGAGTCGTAGCGTAATGGCACCCAGTGCCTGCCCGGTACCCCACCCCGGTGATCTCTCTCACTGCGTCTCGAGAACCGCCCGTTATGGTCGGAGAATGCAGAGCCGCACCCCCGCCCCCCGCACCACAGGACGCCCGCGCAGCGCCGCCGCGGACACGGCGATCCTCGCGGCGACGAGGACTGTGCTGGTGGAGCTGGGCTGGTCGAAGCTCACGCTGGGAGATGTGGCTACCCGTGCGGGGGTCGCGAAAACCACCCTGTACCGACGCTGGGCCGGCAAGAACGAACTCGTCGTGGACGCGGTGGCCGAGCTCTTCGACGAACTGGAACTGCCCGACTGCGGCACCCTGGCCGACGACATCGAGGGTGTGGTCCTGCAGTTCGCGGCGATCCTGGCCCGTCCGGAGGCCCAGAACGGGCTGATGGCGGTGGTGGCGGAGTCCTGCCGCGACGACGCGCTGCGGGAGCGTATCCGCGCGTCGATCGTCGACCGCCAGAAGCGGCTGGTCCTCCAGGGCCGGGAACGCGCCCAGGCCCGCGGCGAACTCCCTCCGGAGGCGGATCCCGCCGAGGCGGCCCGCACGGTCGACCTGATCTTCGACATGGTGGCGGGAGCGGTGGTCCACCGCACGCTGGTCAGCGCGGAGGCGGCGGACGCCCGGTGGGTGCACGACTTCACCCGGATCCTGCTGACGGGCCTGACGGGACCGGCCGCGGAGTAGGGCCGGCCGCCGTCGCCCTCAGAATCCCGCCGGTTCCGTGTACGCCCCCCACTCGTCCCGCAGCACCCCGCAGATCTCCCCGAGCGTCCCCTCCGCCCGCACCGCGGCCAGCATCGGCCCGATCATGTTGGACCCGTCGCGGGCGGCAACGAGCATGGCCTCCAGGGCAGTTCGCACGGCCCCTTCGTCCCGCCGCGCCTTACGGCCGCCCAGGGCCCGCACCTGGTCCCGCTCCACCTCGTGGCTCACCCGCAGGATCTCCAGGTCCCCGGTGACCGATCCGTGGTGGACGTTGACCCCCACGACCCTCTTCTCGCCCTTCTCCAGGGCCTGTTGGTACCGGAAGGCCGCTTCCGCGATCTCCCCGGTGAACCAGCCGTCCTCGATCCCGCGCAGGATCCCGGACGTGATCGGGCCGATCGGGTGCCGCCCGTCCGGATGGGCCCTGAGCCCCCGCTCCCTGATCTGCTCGAAGATCTTCTCCGCGTCCGCCTCGATCCGGTCCGTCAGCTGCTCCACGAACCACGAACCCCCCAGCGGATCGGCCACGTTGGCGACCCCGGTCTCCTCCATCAGCACCTGCTGAGTCCTGAGCGCGATCTCCGCGGCCTGCTCGCTCGGCAGCGCGAGGGTCTCGTCCAGCGCGTTGGTGTGCAGGGAGTTGGTCCCGCCGAGCACCGCGGCCAGCGCCTCCACCGCCGTACGGACGACGTTGTTGTACGGCTGCTGCGCGGTCAGCGAGACCCCCGCGGTCTGGGTGTGGAACCGCAGCCACTGCGCCTTCTCGGACCGTGCCCTGTACACGTCCCGCATCCACCGCGCCCAGATCCTGCGTGCCGCCCGGAACTTGGCGATCTCCTCGAAGAAGTCGACGTGCGCGTCGAAGAAGAAGGAGAGCCCGGGCGCGAACACGTCGACGTCCAGGCCGCGGCTGAGCCCCAGCTCGACGTACCCGAACCCGTCCGCGAGGGTGTACGCCAGCTCCTGCGCGGCCGTCGAACCGGCCTCGCGGATGTGGTACCCGGAGACGGACAGCGGTTTGTAGGCGGGGATGCCGGCCGCGCAGTACTCCATCAGGTCGCCGATGAGGCGCAGGTGCGGCTCGGGCTGGAAGAGCCACTCCTTCTGCGCGATGTACTCCTTGAAGATGTCCGTCTGGAGCGTGCCGTTGAGGACGGACGGGTCCACGCCCTGCCGCTCGGCCGCGACCAGGTACATGCAGAAGACGGGGACGGCGGGCCCGCTGATCGTCATGGAGGTCGTCACGTCGCCCAGCGGGATGTCCCGGAACAGGACCTCCATGTCGGCCGCCGAGTCGATGGCGACCCCGCAGTGCCCGACCTCGCCGAGCGAGCGGGGATCGTCGGAGTCCCGCCCCATCAGGGTCGGCATGTCGAAGGCGACCGACAGGCCGCCGCCCCCGTCGGCGAGGATCTTCTTGTACCGCTCGTTGGTCTGCTCGGCGTTCCCGAACCCGGCGAACTGCCGGATGGTCCAGGTCCGCCCCCGGTAGCCGGTCGGATACAGCCCGCGCGTGAAGGGGTACTCCCCCGGCCACCCGATCCGCTCGAAGCCCTCGTAGACGTCCCCCGGCCGTGGCCCGTACACCGGCTCCACGGGATCACCCGAGAGCGTGGTGAAGTCGCCCGCACGCCTGCGCGAGGCGTCGTACCGGGCCTGCCAGCGTCGGCGGCCCCCTTCGATCGCGTCAGCGTCCATACCATCGAAGTTACTAGGACACCCTAGTAAACGTCGACAAGGCGACCGCCGTACGCGTGCCGTACGGCGGTGGGGGTTACGCCTTGACGGGAGCGGGAGCCCCGTCCGTGACCCTGCTCTCCAGTTCGCGGCTGACCTTCCGCTCCACGAAGAAGGCGGCCGTCGGGATCGTCCCGGCGAGCAGGACCCACAGCTGCTTGGCGACCGGCCACTTCGCCTTGGAGCCGAGGTCGAAGGCGAAAACGAGATAGACCACGTACAGCCAGCCGTGCGCGATACCGACGGCCGTAGTGAAGCTGTCGGCACCGTCGATCTTCAGCAGGTACTTGGCGATGACGCCGAGGGTCAGCAGGACCAGCAGCACACCGGTGACGTAGGCCATCACGCGATAGCGGGTCAGCACGCTCTTCTTCATGGCATCGAGCGTAACCGTCCGTTCCGGGAGATCTTGCCCCGGGTCAGTCCTCGTCGAAGTCCCGCGCGGCGATCCTCAGCGGACGCAGCATCGCGAAGATCTCCGCACACTCCTCGGCGTCGTACACACCGAGCCCGAAGTCCATCGCCATGAGGTCCCGCGTGGCGGCCTCGACGACCTCGCGGCCCTTGTCGGTGATGGAGGCGAGGGTGCCGCGGCCGTCGTTGGGGTTGGGGCGCTTGTCGACCAGGCCAGACCTGACCAGGCGGTCCACGGTGTTGGTGACCGACGTGGGGTGCACCATGAGCCGCTCGCCGATCTTCGACATCGTCAGCTCGCCGGCCTTGGAGAAGTTCAGCAGCACCAGCGCCTCGTACCGCGCGAACGTCAGCCCGTACGGCTTGACGACCGCGTCCACCTCACCGAGCAGGATCTGGTGCGCGCGCATGATCGAGGTGATCGCCGCCATGGACGGCACGTTTCCCCAGCGCTGCTTCCAGAGTTCGTCGGCGCGGGCGATGGGGTCGAAGGGAAGACTGAGCGGCTTCGGCACGGCACCGACCTTACCGGCCGGTCACATGGTGGTCAGCAGTGTCTCGCCCTTCAGACGGTTGCCTCCGGCGGTTGGGCGGATTGGGGTTGGGTGGAGTGGGGTTGGGGTGCGGGTGCGGGTTGGTGGGGGCGGGCGTTTTTGCGCAGTTCCCCGCGCCCCTGGAGGCCTGCGGCGCAGCTGCGGGCCCGGTGGGGGCTTGTGTAGCGCGTGCGGTGTGGTGGGTGGGTCGGGGCCGGGGTGGGGGGTATCCGTCCTCGGTCCGGCGGCTCGGTCCCTTGAGTAGGGCTCGGTGACGGACGCCGGCCGCTGCGGGCGGACACCCCCCACCCCGTCCCCTGCCCGCCGTACGCGGCCAACGGCCCATCCTGGTGCAGGCGACTGCAACCCCCTAGGGGCGCGGGGAACTGCGCGACCAGCCCCCACCGGCCCGCACCCGCCAAACAACCGAACCCGGCATCCCCCTAGGCGCCCCGCCCAAGCCCAGCGCAGCTACCGGCGGCCCGTCCTGCGGAGGTGGTGGCGTACCGCGCGCTGGGCGACCGGGCCCAGGTCCTCCAGCGCGGCGACGAGCACGCCGAGTTGCTCCAGGGCGTCCAGGGCCGCCGTGGCACCGGACGCGTCGACCCCTTCGTACAGCTCGATGCCCACGAAGGACGCGGCCACCGCCCGGGCCAGGCCCGCGGGGTCGGCGAACTCGCCGAAGGGCGTGGCCGCGAGGACTCTGGTGAGGACCTGCTCGATCTCGGCGATCCACAGTTCGAGGCCCGCCGCGGTGGCGGGGCCGAGGGTGGCGTGGGTCTGGGCGCCGGCCAGCAACTGGCCGAGGAGGGCCACATGTCCTCCGGCCCGCTCCTCCTCGTGGACCTTGCGTCCCACCGCGAGGAGTTCGGACAGCGAGGTCACGGCGGCCAGCCGTTCCCGGTAACGGGCCACCGCTCGCTCCGCGCCGTAGCGACAGGCCGCGGCGAGGAGTTCGTCGACGGAGCCGAAGTGGTAGAAGACCAGCGCCTGGTTGACCCCGGCGGCCGCCGCGACCGTACGGGCGGAGGTCTTGGCGATGCCCTGTTCGGTGAGGGTGCGCAGCGCGCCCTCCAGGAGTTTGGCCTTGGTCTCCAGGGACTTCGCGGACTCGGGACTCACGCGCGCGCTTCCTCGCGGAGGGGACGGAGACCGGGGCGGACTCCGCAGGCCGCGATGTCGCTGTACGTCGCCTCGAAGCTGCCCTCGTAGCCGAAGAGCGGGCCGAAGTACCGGTTGACGACCCGGACACCGATGCGGAAACGGCCCGCCCGCTCGTCGTAGGACTCCCTCACCTCCGCCGTCGCGCCGATCAGCTCGGGCACCCGGACGTCCACCGCGCCCTCCCGGAACCGGTGCTCACCGGAGCGGATCAGCAGCGAGCCGTCGGGCTCGGCACGGAAGTGCAGCTCGCTGGCCAGGTGCTGGTGGGTGCCGAGGTAGTCGAGGATGCGGTCACCCTTGGGGCTCAGCACCATCTGGGCGTCGAAGCGGCGGGGGCGGCCGGGCAGGTGGAAGGTGCGCACGAAGGTCACCGTCTCACGGCCGTAGGTGTCCGCGTAGGGGACGTTCTCTATCACGAACGGCACGTTCCGCCCCGGTCTCGGCACCAGGATATTGCGGGTCGTACCGAGGGCCAGGAAGGGCTTCACGAACGCCCCGCCGTGCCAGATGCGGTCCATGACGCCCCGGCCGGTGCAGGCCTCGCCGGTCGTCAGGCCCACCGAGAAGCGGCGCTGGAGCTGCGGGTGGAGGCGGTCGAAGTCGGCGCCCATCACCGTGCGGAACATCGAGGTCATCGCGGGGTCTCCAGAGTGCGAAGGACACGCGGCGCACGCACGGGCGTGGGGGGCCGGCGCAGACAGCGGCGGGCGGCCGGGGTGCCGGGCAGGGGGGACTTGAACAGAGCCAGGGAGATGGTGAGGGCGAGGAGCAACGGCGAGACGTAGGCCATGGACGCCGCCAACGGGCCGAAGAAGTCCAGGAAACGCTCCAGGGCGAGGCCGGTACCGGCGACGAGCACGACGAGGGCGCGGACCAGGAGTTCGGCCAGCCAGTTCCACAGGGCCCGCTCCGGGGTGATCCCCCGCTCCAGCCACAGCCGCAACCGGTCGAAGGACCAGGCCGTCGCCCAGCCGATGAGGGGGCGGAAGAGGAGGCGGTCGGCCACGGCGCCGACGCGGCCCCAGCGAGGGCGGTAGTCGTAGCCGGTGAGGAAGGTGACGCCGTCGCCGTCGGGGACGTAGCGCCAGTAGCCGCTGCCCTCCGCAAGGAGCGAGAGCGGGTGCGGGGAAGAGAAGCGCAGGGCGGAGGTGCGGGTGCCGTCGGGGCGTTCCCGTTCCCCTGCGGAGACACCGGTGCCGGCGACGGTGAGACCGGGCAGTACGCGCGTGGCGTAGCGGAAGCGCTGCGGCTCGTCCTCCGCGCGCGGGAGGTAGGTGATCCGGGTGAAGCGGAGGTCCCAGCGCTGGTGCTGGGACGGTTCCTGCGTCCGGGTCCAGAGGTCGTCGAGATCGGCACGGATGCGTGCCTCTATGTAGAGCCCCATTGATTCCCCCAGGTGAGCTGGCTGTTTGAGCGACTGCTCAAACTCACTGGACAGGAAGGTACACGTTTTTGAGCGATCGCTCAATCAGGACGGGTGAGAAAACCCCGGCCCGCGCGGGCCGGGGTTCGTCTGTGTCGCGGTCGGGTCAGTCGGCGAGGTGGCGCTCCACCGTCTCCACCTTGGAGGTCAAACCGTCCGTGACGCCGGGGCGGATGTCCGCCTTGAGCACCAGCGACACCCGGGGCGCCCGCGCCTCCACGGCGGCCACGGCACGCTTCACGACGTCCATGACCTCGTCCCAGTCCCCCTCGATCGAGGTGAACATGGCGTCGGTGCGGTTCGGCAGCCCCGACTCACGGACGATCCGCACCGCGTCGGCGACGTACTCCCCCACGTCCTCGCCGACCCCGAGCGGGGTCACGGAGAAGGCGACGATCATGCGTTCACGATCCCTTCCTGGCGGGCGCGGGACGCGATGACAGCGTCCTCGGCCTCACGGCGCAGGGCACGCTCGATGATGAAGCCGCCGCCCGGGATGACGGAGTACGCGAAGTAGAGAGCCGCCTTGCCCTTGGCCCACTTGGTGCGGTTCCAGGCGTCCGCCCAGAAGATCACGTAGAGGATGAACAGCACACCGTGAATGGGACCGAGCACGGGGGCGACGTCGAAGCCGGAGGCGACCGTGTACTTGATGACGGTGCAGGTCGCGAGGATGATCCAGGAAGCCCCCTCCGGCACGGAGATCAGGCGGAGGCGTCGGATGGCGGAGGCTGTCTTGAGGTCCACGGGTCACCTTCGGTGGGAGGTACGTCGTCGGTCTGGCGGTTTGTGAACGAACGCACAAGCGTGCGTCCATTGTGGCAAACGGTTCCACGATCCAGTCCGGGGGGTCAGAGGCCTATGAGGTTGCCGGGTGAGCTGGTCGGGCGGCTGCGGGTGCGTTTGGGCTGGTCGCGCAGTTCCCCGCGCCCCTAGGGAGTTGCAGTCACCGGCGTCCCGACGGGCCGTTGGCCGCGTACGGCGGCAAGGGGACGGGGTGGGGGGTGTCCGCCCGCAGCGGCCGGCGTCCGTTACCGAGCCCTGTTGAAGCAGCCGAGCCGCCGGACCGAGGACGGATACCCCCCACCCCGGCCCCGACCCACCCACCGAACCGCACGCGCTACACAAGCCCCCACCGAGGCCGCACAGGCCGCCGCAGGCATCCAGGGGCGCGGGGAACTGCGCAAAAACACCCGCCCCCACGCACCCGCACCCACCCCACAGCCCGACCTCCACCCCCCACATCTGTCCGCAACCGCTTCCAGCCAGCTACCTTCACTCCGTGGCGATGTTTCGACTCCAAGGCAGCAAGGTGCTGGCCGTCGACATGACCGGGGACGCCGTGAAGGCGAAGAACGGCTCCATGGTCGCGTACGACGGGCAGATGGCGTTCAAGAAGATGAGCGGCGGTGGTGAGGGGATCCGAGGCATGGTCACCCGGCGCATCACCGGCGAGCAGATGACCGTGATGGAGGTGTCGGGGCACGGAACGTGCTGGTTCGCGGACCGGGCCTCGGAGATCAACCTCGTCAGTCTCCAGGGGGACAAGCTGTACGTGGAGTCGAGCAACCTGCTCGCGACCGAGGCCGGACTCAGGACCGGCACCAGCTTCACCGGCCTGCGCGGAGCCTCCCAGGGCAACGGACTGTTCACGACGACCGTCGAGGGACACGGCCAGGCGGCCATCATGTCGGACGGCCCGGCGGTCGTCCTGCGAGTCAGCCGCCAGTACCCGCTGACCGTCGACCCCGGCGCTTACATCGCCCACCAGGGCAACCTCAGCCAGTCCTTCCAGTCCGGTGTGACATTCCGCACATTCATGGGCGAGGGCGGCGGCGAGGCCTTCCAGATCCGCTTCGAGGGGGACGGTCTGGTGTACGTCCAGCCCAGCGAGCGGAACACGATCGCGGGGGATGTGTGACATGCCCTTCCGCGAGATCAACTCCAAGATGGTCGAGGCGACCGTCCTGCCGGGCCAGCGCCTGTTCAGCCAGCGCGGCGCGATGCTGGCGTACAAGGGCGAGGTGTCCTTCACGCCCAACATCCAGGGCGGCCAGGGCGGCGTCATGTCGATGATCGGCCGGCGCGTGGCCAACGAGGACACGCCCCTGATGACCGTCGAGGGCAGCGGCACCGTGCTCTTCGGACACGGCGGCCACCACGTGACGGTCGTCAACCTCTCCGGCGACACCCTGTTCGTCGAGGCGGACCGCCTGCTCGCCTTCGAGGGCACCCTCCAGCAGGGCACCATGTTCATGGGCTCCCAGGGTGGCGTCATGGGCATGGTGCGCGGCCAGATCAGCGGCCAGGGCCTGTTCACGACCACGCTGAAGGGCCACGGCTCGGTGGCCGTGATGGCCCACGGCGGGGTCTTCGAGGTCCCCATCACCCCGCAGCGCCCGGTTCACGTCGACCCGCAGGCCTACGTCGCCCACCACGGCGACGTCCGCAACAAGCTGTCGACGGCGCTCGGCTGGCGCGACATGGTGGGCCGCGGCTCCGGCGAGGCCTTCCAGCTGGAGCTCAGCGGGAACGGCGTGGTGTACGTGCAGGCGTCCGAGGAGAAGCTGTGAGCCACTACCCGGGCGCGGGCCCGACCGTGTACGACCCGATGACGCTGCCGTCCGACGACAACGTCAACAACTACACCTTCTGCGTGGAGCTCAAGGGGAGCCAGTGGTTCCTGCAGAAGGGGAAGATGATCGCCTACTACGGGCAGATGGATTTCAACGGCATCGGACACGGCCGCCTGGACGGTCTCGTCCGTACGTCGTTCCATTCGCCTCTGCACGCGAGCGACTGGGTCGTGGCGCAGGGCTCGGGCAAGATGCTCCTCGCCGACCGGGCCTTCGACGTGAACTCGTACGACCTCGAAGACGGCAACCTGACCATTCGCTCCGGCAACTTGCTTGCTTTTCAGCCAAGTCTCGCGCTGAAGCAGTCGATCGTGCCCGGCTTCCTGACCCTCATCGGGACCGGAAAGTTCGTGGCCGCCTCCAACGGTCCCGTGGTGTTCATGGAGCCCCCGATCCGGGTGGACCCGCAAGCGCTTGTGGGCTGGGCGGACTGCCCCTCGCCGTGCCACCACTACGACCACGGCTACATGGCCGGTCTGATGGGCGGTCTACGTGCGATGACGGGCCTCGGCGGGGCCTCCGGGGAGGAGCACCAGTTCGAGTTCGTGGGGGCCGGCACCGTACTGCTCCAGTCGACGGAGGTCCTGATGGCCGAGCAGGCCACGGGGGTGGTTCCGTCCGAGCCCGGAGTACCCGGCGGTTACGGGGCACCCGCAGGCCAGCCGCAGCAGCCGGGCGCACCGCGCCTTCCCGGACAGCTGGGGGACCTCCAGCGTCGCTTCGGGCTGTGAGCGGTAGTCTGCGGAGTGTGACGTCGAACGTGTGCACGCCGTCACACGACCCTCATTAGTTCGCCTTTCAACCTTTTAGGTAGACTGCATTCATGGAGACCGAGACGGCCACGCGCTGGCTGACCGATGCGGAGCAGTGCGCCTGGCGCACCCACCTGGAGGTCAACAGGCTGTTGACGTATCAGCTCGAGCGGGACCTTCAGCCGTTCGGACTGACGATGAACGACTACGAGATCCTGGTCAATCTCTCCGAGTCGGAGGGCGTACGGATGCGGATGAGCGACCTCGCGTCCGCCACCCTCCAGTCCAAGAGCCGGCTCTCGCACCAGATCACCCGCATGGAGAACGCGGACCTGGTCCGGCGTGAGAACTGCGAGTCCGACCGCCGCGGCCTGTACGCGGTCCTGACCGAGCACGGCATGGAGACGATGAAGAAGGTCGCGCCGCATCATGTGGCGTCTGTGCGGAGGCACTTCATCGACCTCGTGCCGCCCGAGTCCCTGAGGGAGCTGGACAAGGCCCTGAAGCCCATCGCGGAGCACCTGCGGGGGCACCGGGGACGTCCCTGACACCGGGACACGGCTAGGCGATCGGCAGGCGGAGTTCGAACAGGGCTCCGCCTGCCGGCGCGTCCCGGACCGTGAGCGTGCCGCCGTGCCGGGCGGCGACGTCCCGGGCGATGGCGAGACCGAGTCCGGCGCCCCCGTCGTCCCGCGCCCGTGCCTCGTCCAGCCGGACGAACCGCTCGAAGACGCGCTCCCGGTCCCCGGCCGGCACCCCGTCCCCGTCGTCGGCGACCTCGACCACCGCGCGGTGGTCCCCGTCCCGTCGTACCGTCACCACCACCGCCGACCTCGCGTGCCGCCGCGCGTTGTCCAGCAGGTTGTCGAGCACCCGCTCCAACTGCCCCCGGGACCCCTTCACTTCCACGGCCTCCGCCCGCACGGTCACCCCGGGCCGCCCGGCGGCCCGCTCCCGTACCAGCGCCGCCAGTTCGACCCGGGCGTCGGCGACCCGCTCCCCCGCGTCCAGGCGGGCCAGCAACAGCAGGTCCGCGGCCAGGTGCTGGAGCCGTACCGTGTCCTCGACCGCTCCGTCCAGGTCCAGCAACTCGGGGTGCGCGGCGGCCACTTCGAGCTGGGTGCGCAGTGAGGCGATCGGGCTGCGCAGCTCGTGCGAGGCGTCGGCGACGAACCGGCGCTGGCGCTCGACGGAGGTCTCCAGGGCGGCCAGGGTCTCATTGGTGGTGCGGGCGAGGCGGGCCACCTCGTCGTGGGTGTCCGGCACCGGGACGCGGCGGGCGAGGTCCTCGGAGGCGGTGATCGCCGCCATCTCGCTGCGGATGGCCTCGACCGGGCGCAGGGCCCGGCGCGTCACCGTCCAGGTCACCCGGGCGACCACCGCGAGCAGCACGGGCAGGCCGACGAGCATGACGGTGGCGGCGGTGTGCACGGCGTCCTGCTGGGCCTCGAGCGAGGCACCGGCGTACACCCGGACCGTCCTGTCGCCGCGGTCCGTGACCTCGACCTGGGCGAACCGGTACGCGATGCTCTCCCCGTCCACGGTGGCCCGGCCCTGGCCGTGCCAGGTGACCTCGCCGACCTCGCCCGCCTCGGCGTCGTCCCCGTCACCGTCCGGCCGCGCGTCGGGGCGGGCCACGGGTGTGACCCCGCGGACGCCGGTACCGCTGATCGCCTCCAGGTCCTCGCTCGCCGCGAGCACCCGCCCGTCCCGGTCGACCACCTGGGCCGGGTGGTCCCCGTCCAGGTCCAGCTCCCGGTACGGCACGCCCTGCGCGATCTGCGAGGCCACGTTGCGGGCGGCGCCGTCGGCGGCCGTGTCCGCCTGGCCCGCGAGGTTGCTGCGCAGCGACAGCAGGACGACCGCGCCCGCGGCGACCAGGGCCACGGCCACCACCGCGGTCGCGGCCAGCGTGGCCCGCGCCCGGACCGAGCCGAACAGCCGCCTCATCCGCCGGTCTCCAGTCGGTACCCGGCGCCGCGGACGGTCCGGATGAGGCCCGCGTCCAGCTTCCGGCGCAGGGTGCTGACGTACACCTCGACGATGTTGGGATCGCCGTCGTACGCGAAGTCCCAGACGTGCTCCAGGATCCGCGCCTTGGACACCACCTCGCCGGCCCGCAGCGCGAGCTGCTCCAGGACGGAGAACTCCTTGGCGGTGAGGGCGACTTCGGTGCCGTCGAGGAAGACCCGGCGGGCGGCGGTGTCGATCCGCAGCGCCCCGGTCTCCAGCACCGGGGAGGCCCCGGTCCCGCGCCGCCGCAGCAGGGCCTTGATCCGGGCCACGAGGACGACGTAGGAGAAGGGCTTGGTCAGGTAGTCGTCGGCGCCGGTGTCCAGGCCCTCGGCCTCGTCGTACTCGCCGTCCTTGGCGGTGAGCATCAGGATCGGCACCTCGTGGCCGGCGGCGCGCAGGGCGGCGCAGACCCGGTAGCCGTTGAGGCCGGGCAGCATGATGTCGAGGATCACCAGGTCGTACGACCCCTCGCCGGCCCGGTGCAGTCCCTCGCGGCCGTCGTGGACGACGTCGACGGCGTAGCCCTCGGCGGTGAGGCCCTTGGCGAGGGACAGGGCGAGTCGTTTCTCGTCCTCGATGAGCAGCAGGCGCATGTGCACAGCCTCGCAAAGCGAACCTGAAGACACCTTCAGGAGGCTTCAGGTCCGCTTCAGCTCCCCTCCGGCAGCTTGGTTGTCGTCGAACGCCGACGAGGCAGAACGAAACAGACCTGCTCTGGAGGAATCCTCATGAAGCGCAACATCGTCATCGCCACCCTCACCGCCGCCGCGCTGGCCACCGGCGGCACGGTCGCGGCCTTCGCATCGGGGAACGACGAGGCGACGGCGACGCAGCGCCAGGCGAACGCGGGGGCCAAGGTCACCGCGGCCGAGGCGATCGCGGCCGCCCTGAAGCACACCCCGGGCACCGCCGTCTCCGCCGACCTGGACGACGACGGCGCCGACGCGTGGGAGGTCTCCGTCGTCAAGGGCGACGGCTCCGAGTCCGAGGTGCGGATCGCCCCGGACTCCGGCAAGGTGCTCGGCGCCCAGCGCGACACCGAGGACGACACCGACACCGACGACACCGACGACCGCGCCGAGCTCGCCGCGGTGAAGGGCGCGCACACCGACGCCCGCGAGGCCGCGCTGGCCGCCGCCGCGAAGGGCACGGTGACGGAGGTCGGCCTCGACGACGACAACGGCACCGTGGCCTGGAGCGCGGACACCGTGAAGGACGGCAGGCAGGGCGAGTGGAAGGTCGCCCTCGACTCGGGCAAGGTCACGCAGGACCGCGACGACGACGCCTGAGTCGGCCGCCGCGCGGCGGTCGCGGCACCCTGTGCCGTCCCGAGGGGCTCAGCCCCTGGTCAGGCCCTCGACCAGTTCGTCCGCCGCCCGGTAGGGGTCCAGCTCGCCGGCGACGATCTTCTCCGCGAGGGCGTCCAGGCGCCGGTCGCCGTGCAGGTCGTCGATGCGTTCGCGCAGGGCGGTGACGGCGATCGTCTCGACCTCGTGGGCGGCGCGGGCGCGGCGGCGCTCGGTGAGGACGCCGCGCTCCTCCATCCAGGCGCGGTGCTTCTCCAGGGCTTCCACGACCTCGTCGACGCCCTCCGCGCGGGCGGCGACCGTCTTGACGATCGGCGGGCGCCACTCGCCGGGGGCGCGGGACTCGCCGAGGCCCAGCATGTGGTTGAGCTCGCGGGCCGTAGCGTCGGCGCCGTCGCGGTCGGCCTTGTTGACGACGTACACGTCGCCGATCTCCAGGATTCCGGCCTTGGCGGCCTGGATGCCGTCGCCCATGCCCGGCGCGAGCAGCACCACGGAGGTGTCCGCCTGGGAGGCGATCTCCACCTCGGACTGGCCGACGCCGACCGTCTCGACCAGGACCACGTCGCAGCCGGCCGCGTCCAGGACCCGGATGGCTTGCGGGGCGGCCCAGGCGAGGCCGCCGAGGTGGCCCCGGGTCGCCATGGAGCGGATGTAGACGCCGGGGTCGGAGGCATGCTCCGACATACGGACCCGGTCGCCGAGCAGGGCGCCGCCGGAGAACGGCGAGGACGGGTCGACGGCCAGGACGCCGACCCGCCTGCCCTGCTTGCGGTAGGCGGTCACCAGGGCCGAGGTTGACGTCGACTTGCCCACCCCGGGCGACCCCGTCAGGCCCACCACGTACGCGTTGCCCGTGAGCGGGGCGAGCGCTTCCATGACCTCCCTGAGCTGCGGGGACGCCCCCTCCACGAGGGAGATCAGCCGGGCCACGGCCCGCGGCCGGCCCTCCCTGGCCTGGGCCACCAGGGTGGAGACGTCCTGCATCACAGCTCCGTTCACAGCGAGGTCCTACAAAGGAGAACTCAGGCCTTGGGTACCCGCACGACGAGCGCGTCACCCTGACCGCCGCCGCCGCACAGGGCCGCCGCGCCGACCCCGCCGCCGCGCCGCTTCAGTTCCAGGGCGAGGTGCAGGACGAGCCGGGCGCCGGACATGCCGATGGGGTGGCCCAGGGCGATCGCGCCGCCGTTCACGTTCACCTTTTCGGTGGACACGCCGAGGTCCTTCATCGACTGGACGGCGACCGCGGCGAAGGCCTCGTTGATCTCGATCAGGTCGAGGTCGGAGACCTCCAGGCCCTCCTTCTTGAGGGCGTGCAGGATCGCGTTGGACGGCTGGGACTGCAGGGAGTTGTCCGGGCCCGCCACATTGCCGTGGGCGCCGATCTCGGCGATCCACTCCAGGCCGAGCTCCTGCGCCTTGGTCTTGCTCATCACGACCACGGCCGCCGCACCGTCCGAGATCTGGGAGGCGGAGCCCGCGGTGATGGTGCCGTCCTTGGTGAACGCGGGGCGCAGCTTGCCCAGGGACTCCGCGGTGGTGTCGCCGCGGATGCCCTCGTCCTGGCTGAACACGACCGGCTCGCCCTTGCGCTGCGGGACCTCCACGGGGGTGATCTCGGCTTCGAAGACGCCGTTCTTCTGCGCGGCGGCGGCCCGCTGGTGGGACAGGGCGGAGAACTCGTCCTGCTCGGGGCGCCGGATGCCGAGGCGGGTGTTGTGCTTCTCCGTGGACTCGCCCATGGCGATGTTCTCGAAGGCGTCGGTCAGACCGTCGTACGCCATGGCGTCGAGCATCTCGATCGCCCCGTACTTGAAGCCCTCGCGGGACTTCGGGAGCAGGTGGGGGGCGTTGGTCATGGACTCCTGGCCGCCCGCGACGATCACGTCGAACTCGCCGGCGCGGATCAGCTGGTCGGCCAGCGCGATCGCGTCGAGGCCGGACAGACACACCTTGTTGATGGTCAGCGCCGGGACGCTCATCGGGATGCCGGCCTTGACGGCGGCCTGGCGGGCCGGGATCTGGCCCGCTCCGGCCTGGAGCACCTGGCCCATGATGACGTACTGCACCTGGTCGCCACCGATTCCCGCCCGGTCCAGGGCGGCCTTGATCGCGAAGCCGCCGAGGTCGGCTCCGGAGAAGGACTTCAGCGAGCCCAGCAACCGCCCCATGGGCGTTCGGGCGCCCGCGACGATCACCGAGGTCGTGCTGTTCGATCCAGACATGAGCTGCGATCCCCTTACCGGCTGCACTGCCGAGGAGTGAACGAGGGTTTACTTCAAAGGTACTGAGTGGCACTCCGTGCCGTCATCGCCCCGTCGGTGTGATCGCGCGCACGTTGCGTAACCGTTTCGCGAGCGCTGCACTGACTACATGCTGACGCGAATCGACCACATCGGGATCGCCTGTTTCGACCTCGACAAGACCGTCGAGTTCTACCGGGCCACGTACGGCTTCGAGGTGTTCCACTCCGAGGTCAACGAGGAGCAGGGCGTGCGCGAGGCCATGCTCAAGATCAACGAGACCTCCGACGGCGGCGCCTCCTACCTGCAGCTTCTGGAGCCGACCCGCCCCGACTCGACCGTCGCCAAGTGGCTGGACAAGAACGGCGAGGGCGTCCACCACATCGCTTTCGGTACGGCGGACGTCGACCAGGACGCCGCGGACATCAAGGACAAGGGCGTACGCGTCCTGTACGAGGAGCCGCGACGCGGCTCCATGGGGTCACGGATCACCTTCCTGCACCCGAAGGATTGTCATGGCGTACTGACAGAACTGGTCACTTCGGCGCCTGTTGAGTCACCTGAGCACTGACCCTCGTACATATGGGCCGGTAGGGTTGGGGGCGGTCGCTCCCGGAAGGGGGGTGGCCGCTTTCCGGGGTCCGGGTTTCGGGGGACGAGCGACGGGCAGCAGCCCATGCTCCGTCGTTGATCTGACACCATTCCCCGGGGGCCCCGTTCGGCGGATGGACGGGGCTCGTTTGGAGAGACTTGCGACCAGGGGACGGATGGGACCGCGCAGTGCGGGGCTACGAACGCCAGGAGCGAGAGCCGGCGGCTGACGTCGACCACCTCTCTCGGTTCGAGGCCGAGATGGAGCGGCTGAAGACCGAGCGGGAAAAGGCGATCCAGCACGCCGACGACCTCGGCTACCAGGTCGAGGTGCTGCGCGCCAAGTTGCACGAGGCGCGGCGCACCCTCATGTCCCGGCCCGAATTCGGCGGCGGTGACATCGGCTACCAGGCCGAGCAGTTGCTGCGGAACGCGCAGATCCAGGCCGACCAGTTGCGCCAGGACGCCGAGCGCGAGCTGAGCCAGGTCCGCGCCCAGACCCAGCGCATCCTCCAGGAGCACGCCGAGCAGGCCGCGCGTCTGCAGGCGGAGCTGCACCAGGAGGCCGTCACCCGTCGCCAGCAGCTCGACCAGGAGCTGGCCGAGCGCCGGCAGACCGTCGAGTCGCACGTCAACGAGAACGTGGCGTGGGCCGAGCAGCTGCGCGCCCGCAGCGAGTCGCAGGCCCGACGGCTCCTGGAGGAGTCCCGCGCGGAGGCCGAGCAGGCCATGGCGGCCGCCCGTGCCGAGGCCGAGCGGGTCACCAACGAGGCTCGCCAGCGTCTGCAGAGCGAGGCCGAGGCGGCCCGCGCGGAGGCCGAGCAGCTGCTGCGCCGCGCCCGCGCGGACGCGGAGCGGCTCCTGGAGACCGCCTCCACGCAGGCCCAGGAGGCCACCGACCACGCCGAGCAGCTGCGCACGTCCACCGCGACCGAGTCGGACAGCGCCCGCCGCCAGGCCACCGAGCTGAGCCGGGCCGCCGAACAGCGGATGACGGAGGCCGAGGAGGCGCTGCGCAAGGCGCAGGCCGAGGCCGACAAGGTGCTCACCGAGGCGAAGTCGGCCGCCGAGAAGGCGCTCGCGAGCGCGGAGTCGGCCAATGAGCAGCGCACGCGTACGGCCAAGGAGCAGGTCGCCCGGCTGGTCACCGAGGCCAGCCAGGAGGCCGAGGCGACCAAGGAGGCCGCCGAGCAGATCGTCGCGGATGCCCGCGCCGAGGCCGAGAAGATCGTCACCGAGGCCGCCGAGAAGGCCCGCACGCTCACCGCCGAGGAGAGCGCGACCCAGCTGTCCAAGGCGGCCAAGACCGCCGAGGACGTCCTCAACAAGGCGCAGGAGGACGCGCAGCGGACCACCAAGGCCGCTACCGAGGAGGCCGAGCGGATCCGCCGTGAGGCGGAGACCGAGGCGGACCGGCTGCGCGCCGAGGCGCACGACATCGCCGAGCAGCTCAAGGGCACGGCGAAGGACGACACCAAGGAGTACCGCGCCAAGACGGTCGAGCTGCAGGAGGAGGCCCGCCGGCTGCGCGGCGAGGCCGAGCAGCTGCGCTCCGACGCGGTCGCCGAGGGCGAGAAGATCCGCGCGGAGGCCCGCAAGGAGGCCGTCCAGCAGATCGAGGAGGCGGCCAAGACCGCCGAGGAGCTGCTCTCCAAGGCGAAGGCGGACGCCGACGAGCTGCGCCAGACCGCCACCACGGACAGCGAGAAGGTCCGCACCGAGGCCATCGAGCGCGCCACCACGCTGCGCCGGCAGGCCGAGGACACCCTGGAGCGCACCCGCAACGAGGCCGAGCGGCAGCGCGCCGAGGCCGTCGCACTGTCCGAGGAGATCGCAGCCGCCGCCGAGCGGGCCGCGGACGAGCTGCGCGAGGAGACCGAGCGGGCCATAGAGGCACGCCGTGCCGAGGCCGCCGAGGAACTGACCCGGCTGCGCACCGAGGCCGAGGAGCGTCTCGCCACCGCCGAGCAGGCCCTGACCGAGGCCCGCGAGGAGGCCGCGCGGATCCGCCGCGAGGCCGCCGAGGAGACCGACCGGCTGCGCGGCGAGGCCGCCGAGCGGATCCGCACCCTCCAGCAGCAGGCCGAGGCCGAGGCCGACCGGCTGCGCACCGAGGCCGCGTCCGACGCGTCCGCCTCCCGCGCCGAGGGCGAGGCCGTCGCCGTACGGCTGCGTTCCGAGGCCGCCGCCGAGGCGGAGCGTCTCAAGACCGAGGCCCAGGACACCGCGGACCGCGTCCGGGCGGAGGCGCAGACCGCCGCCGAGCGGATCGCCGCCGAGGCCTCCGAGACGCTGGCCGCCGCCCAGGAGGAGGCCAACCGGCGACGCCGCGAGGCCGAGGAGTACCTCGGCTCGGCCCGCCAGGAGGCCGACCAGGAGCGTGAGCGGGCCCGCGAGCAGAGCGAGGAGCTGCTGGCCTCGGCCCGTAACCGGGTCGAGGAGGCGCAGGCCGAGGCCGTACGGCTGGTCGAGGAGGCGGACCGGCGGGCCACCGAGATGGTGTCGGCCGCCGAGCAGCACGCCCAGCAGGTGCGGGACTCGGTCGCGGGGCTGCACGAGCAGGCGCAGGAGGAGATCACCGGGCTGCGCAGCGCCGCCGAGCACGTGGCGGAGCGCACCCGGCGCGAGGCCCAGGAGGAGGCCGACCGGGTCCGTTCGGACGCCTACTCCGAGCGGGAGCGGGCCAGCGAGGACGCGGCCCGGATCCGGCGCGAGGCCGCCGAGGAGACGGACGCCGCCAAGTCCCTTGCCGAGCGCACCGTCTCGGACGCGATCGCGGAGGCGGAGCGGCTGCGTTCGGAGGCGTCCGAGCTCGCCCAGCGGGCCCGCACCGAGGCCTCGGACGCCATCGCCCAGGCCGACCAGGACGCCTCCCGTACCCGGGCGGACGCCCGCGAGGACGCCAACCGCATCCGTTCGGACGCGGCGCGGCAGGCCGACGCCCTCATCACCGAGGCGCGCAGCGAGGCCGAGCGGCTCACCGAGGAGACGATCACCGACACCGACCGGCTGCGGACGGAGACGGTCGCCGAGGCGGAGCGCGTGCGGGCCGAATCGGTCGCCCAGGCCGAGCAGTTGATCGGGGAGGCCAGCGGGGACGCGGAGCGGCTGCGGGCTGAGGCCGCCCAGACGGTCGGGCAGGCGCAGCAGCACGCGGAGCGGATCCGCAGCGAGGCCGAGCGGGTCAGGGCGGACGCGGCGGCCGCGGCCGAGGAACTGGTCAACTCCGCGCGCGCGGAGGCGGACCGCACCCTCGACGAGGCCCGCAAGGACGCCAACAAGCGGCGTTCCGAGGCGGCCGAGCAGGTCGACACGCTCATCACGGAGACCGCCGCGGAGGCGGACAAGCTGCTCAACGAGGCGCAGCAGCAGGCGCAGAAGACCACCGCGGACGCGGAGGCGCAGGCCGACACCATGGTGGGCGCGGCCCGCCAGGAGGCCGACCGGCTGGTGTCCGAGGCCACGGTCGAGGGCAACGCGCGCGTGGAGAAGGCCCGTACGGACGCGGACGAGCTGCTCGTCGGCGCGCGCCGGGACGCCACCGCCATAAGGGAGCGCGCCGAGGAGTTGCGCGACCGGATCACGGGCGAGATCGAGGCGCTGCACGAGCGGGCCCGGCGTGAGGCCGCGGAGACCATGAAGTCGACCGGTGACCGCTGCGACGCGCTCATCAAGGCCGCGGAGGAGCAGCTCGGCAAGGCGCAGGCGAAGGCCAAGGAGCTGGTCTCGGAGGCCAATTCGGAGGCCGGCAAGGTGCGCATCGCCGCGGTCAAGAAGGCCGAGGGGCTCCTCAAGGAGGCCGAGCAGAAGAAGGCCACGCTGGTCCGGGAGGCCGAGGAGCTCAAGGCCGAGGCGATCCGCGAGGCGAAGCGCACGGTCGAGGAGGGCAAGCGCGAGCTGGAGGTCCTCGTCCGCCGCCGCGAGGACATCAACACCGAGATCTCCCGTGTCCAGGACGTCCTGGAGGCGTTGGAGTCGTTCGAGGCCCCGTCGGCGGGCAAGGACGGCGGCGTCAAGGCGGGCGCCACGGTCGGCGCCCCTCGTTCGGGTAAGCCGTCGGACAGCTGACCGACTGGTCGGAATCCGGTGCCGTCTGGGGCCTTTGACCAAGTTTTTGGCAAGCCGTCCGAGGGTTAGCCACTCAAAAGGGGTGTCATTCTCCAGATCAAACACGTATCCGCTCGATGACACACCGCTTCGGCCCCTAGGATTCCCCCTATCACCTCACCGGTCTCATTTGACAGGAACCCCATGAGCGACACTTCCCCCTACGGCTTCGAGCTTGTGCGGCGTGGGTACGACCGCGCTCAGGTGGACGAACGGATCTCCAAGCTCGTCTCCGACCGTGACAGCGCTCTCTCCCGCATCACCGCCCTGGAAAAGCGCATCGAGGAGCTCCACCTCGAGACGCAGAACGCCCAGGCTCAGGTAAGCGACGCCGAGCCGTCGTACGCCGGCCTCGGCGCGCGTGTCGAGAAGATCCTCCGCCTCGCCGAGGAGGAGGCCAAGGACCTGCGCGACGAGGCCCGTCGCGCGGCCGAGCAGCACCGCGAACTCGCCGAGTCGGCGGCCCAGCAGGTCCGCAACGACGCAGAATCGTTCGCTGCGGAGCGCAAGTCCAAGGCCGAGGACGAGGGCGTCCGGATCGTCGAGAAGGCCAAGAGCGACGCGTCCCAGCTGCGTTCCGAGGCTCAGAAGGACGCGCAGTCCAAGCGTGAGGAGGCGGACGCCCTCTTCGAGGAGACCCGCGCCAAGGCCGCGCAGGCCGCCGCCGACTTCGAGACGAACCTCGCCAAGCGCCGGGAGCAGTCCGAGCGCGATCTGGCCTCGCGTCAGCAGAAGGCGGAGAAGCGTCTCGCGGAGATCGAGCACCGCGCGGAGCAACTGCGCCTGGAGGCCGAGAAGCTGCGCACCGACGCCGAGCGCCGCGCCCGCCAGACGGTGGAGACCGCGCAGCGCCAGGCCGAGGACATCGTGGCCGACGCCAACGCCAAGGCCGACCGCATCCGTTCGGAATCCGAGCGTGAGCTCGCGGCTCTGACGAACCGTCGCGACTCGATCAACGCCCAGCTGACGAACGTCCGCGAGATGCTCGCCACGCTCACGGGCGCCGCGGTGGCCGCCGCCGGCACCCCGGCCGACGACGAGCCGATCTCCCGTGGGGTTCCGGCCCAGCAGTCCCGGTAACACCGCCTGACGGCATCAAGGGCCCGCACCTTCACCCCCGACAGGTGCGGGCCTTTGGCGTGTCCGGGGGCACTGGTGCACCGGGGCCCCGTCCGAGTGACGTGATCTTGGCCCCTGCCTACTGCTTCCGGCCCTCTCCCCCGGGTGGCGCATTTTTGCCCTTCTGGTCGGTCTCCGTTTGCCCGCACGATTGGCATCTGCCGAACCCGCCCCCTAGCGTGGTCCGCATGATCGAGCTGGCGGGCCTGACGAAGCGGTACGGCGAGAAGGTGGCGGTCAACAACCTGACCTTCACCGTCAGACCGGGCATCGTCACGGGCTTCCTGGGTCCCAACGGCGCCGGCAAGTCGACCACCATGCGCATGATGCTCGGCCTGGACCGTCCCACCGCCGGGGACGTCCGCATCGACGGCAAGCACTACGACCAGCTCAAGGACCCGCTGACGTACATCGGCGCCCTGCTGGACGCCAAGGCCATGCACGGCGGGCGCAGCGCCTTCAACCACCTGCTGTGCCTCGCGCAGAGCAACGGCATCCCGACGAAGCGGGTGCACGAGGTCCTCGACACGGTCGGTCTCACCGCCGTCGCGAAGAAGAAGGCCAAGGGGTTCTCGCTCGGTATGGGCCAGCGGCTCGGCATCGCGGGCGCGTTGCTCGGCGATCCGCGGATCCTGATGTTCGACGAGCCGGTCAACGGGCTCGACCCCGAGGGCATCCACTGGATCCGCAACCTGATGAAGTCCCTTGCCGCGCAGGGCCGTACGGTCTTCGTCTCCTCGCATCTCATGAGCGAGATGGCGCTGACCGCCGACCACCTCGTCGTCATCGGCCAGGGGCGGCTGCTCGCCGACACCTCCATGGCCGACTTCATCGCGCAGAACTCGCGGTCCTACGTCCGCATCCGCACCCCGCAGCGCGAGCGGCTGCTGGACGTGCTGCACGCGGCCGGGGTCACCGTCGTCGAGACCGGCAACGGCACGCTGGAGGTCGACGGCAGCAAGTCCGAGTACATCGGCGAGCTGGCCGCCCAGCACCAGCTCGTGCTGCATGAGCTGAGCCCCCAACAGGCCTCCCTGGAGGAGGCGTTCATGCAGCTGACCGCCGAGTCGGTCGAGTACCACGCCCACAGCGACACACCCGTCGAGGCACCGCGGCAGCAGCCGTGGGGCAACGACTGGAAGGGGAAGTGACCATGGCGGCGACCCAGGTCATCCGCTCCGAGTGGACCAAGATCCGGTCGGTGGCCTCCACGGTGTGGACGCTCTCCCTCGCCGTGGTCGTCACCATCGGGCTCGGCATCCTGATCTCGGCCCTGTCGAAGAACGAGTTCGACAACATGAGCCGGCAGGACAAGCTCTCCTTCGACCCGACGTTCATCAGCTTCGCCGGGATGAGCCTCGGGCAGCTCGCGATGATCGTGTTCGGGGTGCTCGTCGTCTCGAACGAGTACAGCACCGGCATGATCCGCACCTCGCTGGCCGCCGTTCCGCAGCGGGGCACCTTCCTGGCGAGCAAGATCGCGGTCGCCACCGGGCTCTCGCTGGCCGTCGGTCTCGTCACCAGCTTCGTCACCTTCTTCCTCGGGCAGGCGATGCTCGGCTCGCACAGGGCGGAGATCGGGGACACCGGGGTGCTGCGCGCGGTCATCGGCGGCGGCCTCTACATGACCCTCATCGCGATGTTCTCGATGGGCGTCGCCGCGATGCTGCGCTCGCCGATGCTGTCGCTGGGCATCCTGATGCCGTTCTTCTTCCTGATCTCCAACATCCTGGGCAACGTCTCGGCGACGAAGAAGATCGGCCGGTTCCTGCCGGATCAGGCCGGCAGCAGGATCATGCAGGTGGTCACCCCGATCGACGACGACACTCCCTACGGCCCCTGGGGCGGGCTCGGGATCATGGCGCTGTGGGTGGCGGTGGCACTGATCGGCGCCTATGTCCTGTTGAAGAAGCGGGACGCGTGACGCGCAAGGCCCTTTGCTTTCATTTGAGCGGAACCGTCAGCGCCCCGATAAGCTCCTAACCCTTACGGGGGGCGTGCGCCCCGCTGTCCTGAACCTTGCGATGGGTGCGGAGCATGATCGAGGCAGTCGGCCTGACCAAGCGCTACGGCGACAAGACCGCTGTGTACAACCTTTCCTTCCAGGTGCGTCCCGGCACCGTCACCGGCTTCCTGGGCCCCAACGGCTCGGGCAAGTCGACGACCATGCGGATGATCCTCGGCCTGGACAACCCCACGTCGGGGCAGGTGACGATCGGCGGCTACCCGTATCGCAGGCTGCCCAACGCGGCCCGGCAGGTCGGTGCGCTGATCGACGCCAAGGCCGTGCACGGCGGCCGGGCGGCCCGAAACCACCTGCTGTGCCTGGCCCAGCTGTCCGGCATCCCGGCCCGCCGGGTGGACGAGGTGCTGGGCGTGGTCGGCCTCCAGGACGTGGCCAGGAAGCGTTCCAAGGGCTTCTCGCTCGGCATGGGCCAGCGGCTCGGCATCGCGGCCGCGCTGCTCGGCGACCCCCAGGTGCTGCTCTTCGACGAGCCGGTCAACGGGCTCGACCCCGAGGGCATCCTGTGGGTGCGCAACCTGATGAAGGCGCTGGCGGCGGAGGGCCGCACGGTCTTCGTCTCCTCCCACCTGATGAGCGAGATGGCGCTGACCGCGGACCATCTCATCGTCATCGGTCGCGGGCAGCTGCTCGCCGACATGAGCATCCAGGACTTCATCGCCGCGAACTCCGCGGGCTTCGCGCGGGTGCGGACGCCCGACACCGAGCCCCAGCTGCGCGAGAAGCTGTCGGCCGCGATCACCGAGGCGGGCGGGCACGTCCTGCCGGAGCAGGACGGCGCGCTGCGCGTGACCGGGCTGCCCCTCCCCCGCATCAGCGACATCGCGCACGACACGGACGTACGCCTGTGGGAGCTGTCGCCGCACCAGGCCTCGCTGGAAGAGGCGTACATGCGGATGACGCAGGGCGCGGTGGACTACCGCTCGACCATCGACCAGAAGGCGGGGCTCATGCAGCCCCTCCCGCCCGGCGCGCAGCCGCCCATGCCGGTCCCGGGCCAGGGCCAGCCGGGCTGGTACGCCCCGCCGCCGCCCCAGCCGGGCGGGCAGCCGTTCGCAGGCCCGCAGGACCCGGCGCAGGCGGGCCCGTACGGCGCCCCCAACCCGTACGCGCAGCCGCCGGCGCAGCCCCCGGCCGCCGCGCCCGCCCCGCAGACATCCGCCCCCGCCACCCCGACCGAGCCCGAGGACGCCCGATGAGCACCCCGCAGCCTTCGATGCCGCAGGCCCAGGCCGCCGTACCGAACTGGCAGTCGGCGGGTGGGCCGTCGTACGCCGGTTACACCTCGCCGATCCCCGTGGTGCGCACCCATCTCGGGCACGCCATCGCCTCGGAGTGGACGAAGATCCGGTCGGTGCGCTCGACGATCTGGACGCTGGGCGTGTTCGTCCTGCTCATGATCGGCATCGGGCTGGGAGCCGCCGCGCTGGTCGCGGCCAACGCCTCGCAGGAGAGCCTGCGCGACGAGAACCCGCTGTCGTTCGGCTTCTTCGGACTGCTGCTCGGCAGCATGTGCGTCATCACGCTCGGCGTGCTGACCACGGCCTCGGAGTACGGCACCGGGATGATCCGTACGACGATGGTCGCCTGCCCCTCCCGCGGCCGGGTCCTCGCGGCGAAGGCGGTGGTGTTCTTCACCGTCGCCTTCGTGACCACCCTGGTCTCGGTCCTCGTGGTCGCCCTCGCGGACGTGGCCCTGCTGGACGGCGCCCGCAACCCGACCGGTCAGGAGTGGCTGAAGGGCACGGTCGGCATCTCGCTCTACATCGCGCTGCTCGGTCTGCTCTCGCTGGTCGTCGGCTCGATCATCCGGCACTCGGCGGGCGCGATCACCGTCATGATCGGTGTCGTGCTGGCCCCGCTGGTCATCGCGCTGTTCATGTTCTCGCAGTCCCTGGAGGGCCTGCGGCAGGCGCTGTTCGAGTACTCCATCCCGAACCAGCTCAGCGTGTTCTACTCCAACTCCCTCACCGAGAGCGGCCCTTCGGACTGGGACCCGCTGTGGATCATCCTGGGTGTGACGGCCGTCGCGTTCGCCGGCGCCTACGCGCTGCTGGAGAAGCGGGACGTGTAGAAGCCCCCGGAGCCCCCTTCGGGGGCTCAGAACCTCGGCGCGTTACGGGACCGCTGCACCCGCGTGGTGCGGCGGTCCCGCGCGTTCCAGCAGGCCTTGTGCCAGTGTCTGCGCTCGTCGACACCCGAGTGGTCCGGCCAGGCCACCACGTGCGGGACACCGTCCGGGATCATCTGGTCGCAGCCCGGGCAGCGGTACGTCTTGCCCTGCGCGCTCGCCCCCGCCACATGCCGGACGTTCCAGTCCTCGCCCTGCCAGTGTGTGGCCGACTGGAAGCCGCCGTAGCGGCCGGACCGGTCGTCCTCGGCACTCCGGCCGGCCGAGTCCGACGAACCGGAACCCTTGGGTCGGTTGCGACGCGGGGACACAGGACACCTCACGGGGCTATACAGGAAGCAGGGACCGCGTCCAGCCTACGCGGCACGCGGCGGGCTACGCGTAGGGCACCAACCCCCACAAGTCCCCCTCCGGGACAACCCATTCTGCAGACAATCGGCAAATCTCTCCACCAGGCCGTGTCCTCGGCACGTGTCAGCCGGTTATGCCGTGTGGGGGAGCTCCGTGTCGGAGCCAAGGAAGCAGGAAAAGCACATGCACGTTGGAAGTTTCGTGTTGGCGGCCCAGTTCCCGGGGCAGGGCCAGGGGGAGGCGCTGCACCGCGCGGTCCGCTCTGCCGAGGTCGCGGAGGAGGCCGGGCTCGACGCGGTCTGGCTGGCAGAACACCACTTCGTGCCGTACGGCACCTGTCCGTCGGCGATCACCCTGGCGGCGCTGCTGCTGGGCCGCACCCGCCGTATCCGCGTCGGCACCGCCGTGAGCGTGCTGCCCACGGTGCACCCCGTGGCCCTCGGGGAGCAGGCCGCGCTGCTGCACATGACGAGCGGCGGGCGCTTCTCGCTGGGCGTGGGGCGCGGCGGTCCGTGGGTCGACCTGGAGGTGTTCGGCTCGGGCCTTGAGGCGTACGAGAAGGGCTTCCCGGAATCACTCGATCTGCTGGTGCGCTGGCTGCGCGAGCCGTCCGTCGGAGCGGCCGGCGAGCGCTTCCGCTTCCGCGAGGTGCCGGTCGTCCCGCGGCCGTCGGAGGCGCTCACGGAAGTCGACGGTCCCGAGGTCGTCGTCGCCTGCACCTCCCCGGCGAGCGTCCGGCTGGCCGCCGAGCGCGGGCTGCCGATGCTGCTCGGGATGCATGTCGGGGACGAGGAGAAGGCGGAGATGGTCGCCCTGTGGCGCAGGCGGGCGCGCGCCGCCGGACACGCGCCCGAGAAGGTGCTGGACGCGCCCCATGTCTCGGCCGGTGTCTGCCAGCTCGCGGACCGGCGCACGGACGCGGTGGAGGCCCTGGTGAAGGCGATGCCGGGGTGGCTCAGGCAGGGACTCGGCGCCCATGTCACGGTCGACGGCCGCGCCCGGCAGATGCGCGATCCGGTGGCCTACACCGAACTGCTCTGCGGACTGCACCCGGTGGGCACCCCGCGGCTCGCCGCCGACCGCCTCGCGGCGACCAGCGAACGGACGGGTGTCTCCCGTTTCGCCCTGCTCGTCGAGGGCTCGGGAGATCTGGCGGCCACCGAGGAGAACGTACGGCGGCTGGGTGCGGAAGTACTGCCGCATCTGACCTGAAACGGAACAACCCTGTCCGGCGGGAGCTTGCCGCCCCGGTACTGATGCACCTCCCGCGTACGGAGCGGCAAGCGAGCGGCGCCGCGTCAGCAGTCCCGGAACTCCGGAGACTGGTTCAGCAGCTGACTGCGCACCGAGGTGAAGCGGACCAGCGTCTCGTCGACGGAGGAGTCCAACGGGAACACCGCCACCCGGTGGCAGTTCTGGAAGGCCAGCCGCACACCGAAGTGCCGCTGAAGCGCGCCGCGTATCGCGTCACTCGCAAGCGCACGCAGCAGCTGACCGCGTGCCTGCTCGTCCGGCGGGGGCGTCTGGTTGTCGGCGAAGTTGCCGCCGTCGACCTTCAGCTGGGCCACCAGGGAGCTGATCATCTCCCATGCGTAGGGCAGGGAGGTCCGGACGCAGTCGACGAATTCCGCTTCGTCGACCTCGCCTCGCTCGGCCTTCTCGAGTAGGGCCGGTGAGACGTCGAGCGACATGGGTTCTCCTCTCGCACCCCTGATTCGTCAGGGGTTGCCGGACAGATGAGGGAGTCCGCGCTGCCGGACACGCTCAGTGCACGCCTCGCGACCTCCCGTTCACTACGGTAGGCAACGGACGGTGACGGCACCAGGAGAATGCGAACAAAGGGCGCTCCCAACAGGCCCACAATCGGCCACAAGTGAACAGGCTTTCTCCACAGCCTTACGGGCCGAATCGCGTGGACATGCGCCCGTCGAGTAGCGTTGCCGACCATGCGTCTCGTCATTGCCCGGTGTTCCGTCGACTACGCGGGCCGGCTCACCGCCCACCTGCCCTCGGCCCCCCGTCTGATCCTGGTGAAGGCCGACGGCAGCGTCTCCATCCACGCCGACGACCGGGCCTACAAGCCCCTGAACTGGATGTCGCCGCCCTGCACGTTGAAGGAGGGGACCGGCGACGAGGAAGGCGTCTGGACCGTCATCAACAAGGCGGGCGAGAAGCTCATCATCACGATGGAGGAGGTCCTGCACGACTCCTCGCACGAACTCGGTGTGGATCCCGGCCTGATCAAGGACGGCGTGGAAGCACACCTTCAGGAACTGCTCGCCGACCGCATCGAGACCCTCGGCGACGGCTACACCCTGATCCGCCGCGAGTACATGACGGCCATCGGCCCGGTCGACATCCTGTGCCGGGACGCCGAGGGGCAGACCGTCGCGGTGGAGATCAAGCGGCGCGGTGAGATCGACGGTGTCGAGCAACTCACCCGCTACCTCGACCTGTTGAACCGCGACCCCCATCTCGCTCCGGTCCGCGGCATCTTCGCCGCGCAGGAGATCAAGCCGCAGGCCCGTGTCCTCGCGACGGACCGCGGTATCGGCTGCCACGTCATGGACTACGACGCGCTGCGGGGCATCGAGGACGACAAGCTGCGGCTGTTCTGACAGCGCCTCTTCCGCTACGACGAGTTCTTCCACGAAGAGGGCCGGGTCCGTTTCTGGACCCGGCCCTCCTGTTGTCGCGCCTGTGCGTCAGATGACCGGCTGCGAGGCGCTTGCCGAGCTGCTCTCCGGGGCGCTGGCCGAGCTGCTGGTCTCCACCGGGGTGGTGGAGGCGGGGCCGCTGGCCGAGGTGGAGTTGCTCGGGGTCGTGTCGGTCGGGGTGGGCGTGGCGCTGTCCGACGGGGAGCCCGACCCGGACGGCGTCGTTGACGGGGTACCGGAACCCGTCGGCGTGGGCGGAGTCGACGGCTTGGTCGTCGAGGGCTTGGGGGATGTCGGTTTCGGAGAGCTCGGCGTGCTCCCCGGCTTCTTCGTCCCACTTGGATCGTCCGAAGGCTCCGCCCCACCCGTGGGCGTCGGATCGTCCGAAGTGCCGTACGTCCCGTCGGGCCCGGGATCGGTCGGACGGGATGTCGCCTTGCCCGTGTCGCCCTTGCCGTCGTCGTTCTTCGGGACGTCCGCGCCGAGGTTGCCGTCGTCGATGCCGACGCTGGCCGACGGGTTGACGCCGACCTGGTCGGACGGGGCGTTCGGGTCGTTGTCGGAGGTGGCGCCCAGGGTCACGACCGTGCCGAGCACCGCGACCAGCAGCGCGCCCGCGCCGGCCGCGACGAGGTTGCGCTTGGCGAGGCCCTTGAGTCCGCCCCGGGCCTTGCGCGAGGGCGCGGACGTGGAGGGCGAGCGGTGGACGACGATCGTCTGCGAGTCGGCCGGCGGCTGGAGCGGCGGGAAGGCCGCGGGGACTCCCCCGGGCGGTGAGGCGGACTCGTCGTACCGGGCGTCGGGCAGCTCCTCGCCCGCCATCGCGCCGAGGCCGGCCAGGCCGGGCGCGCTGCCGTCCCGGTCGGAGACGAGGGCGAGGGCGCGGCGGCCCGCGACGGTGCCGCGCTTGTCGGCGAGGGCGCCGCGCAGGCCGACGGAGGCCTCCAGTTCGGCGCGGGCCCGGTCGAGCTGTCCGCCGCAGAGCGCGAGGATGCCGAGCTCGTGGTGGAAGTAGGCCTGTTCGGAGACCTCACCGGCCAGCCGGGAGGCCTCGGAACCGGCCCGCAGGCAACGCTCCCAGGCGCCCCAGTGGCCGCCGGCGGCGAACGCGGGCGCCGCCGTGCGGGCCAGCTGAACGGTCACGGCCTCCTCGCCCTCGTCGGGCGCGGTGGTGACCGGGACCAGGACGGCGAGGGCGGCCAGCAGGGCGTCGGCCTCCGCGCAGACCCGCTCGGGGGTGACCGAGGGGTGTCCGGCCCACCAGCCGTAGTGCTGGGCGGCGGTGAGGGCGCGGCTCTCGATGTCGTCGCCGTATCCGGCGGCCTCCAGCTGGGCGAGGACACCGGCGGCGAGCCGGTAGCGGGAGCCGACCGGGGAGACCAGACCGCAGTCCGCGAGCTCACCGAGGGCGGCGTCCGCGTGGGTGTCGCCGATCAGGGCGGGCAGGTGCGCCTGGTGGGGCACCTCGCCGCCGAGCGCGACCGCGAACCGCAGGGTGGCGCGCGCGGACTCGCTCAGCCGGGAGGCGAGCAGTGGAGCGGGAGCGGCGGCCTCGCCGAGCGCGGGCAGGGAAATCTCCTCGCCCTCGTCGGGGGCGAACAGCGCGTCGACAGGGGCCGCGTCCGCGAAGACGCCGAACTCGTCGACGGCACTGGTCCCGGCCCGCAGCCGGTCGCGCTGCCTGAGCAGGGCGCCGGCCTGGACGAAGCGCAGGGGCAGGCCCTCGGACTCGAACCAGAGGTCGCCCGCCCAGTTCGACTCCTCCTCCGTCAGGACCCGGCCGACGGAACGCTCCAGGAGCTCCACACCGTCGGCGCGCTCCAGGCCGCTGAGGAAGACCTCCTCGACGGCGGAGTCGGCCGAGGGCGCGGGCACGTCGGGCGTCGCGCCGATCACGAAGGCGCACTCGGGGGTGGCGTCGAGCAGTTCGTCGAGGGCCGCGCCGCCGAACTCGATGTCGTCGAGGACGACGACCGCGCCGATCTCCCGCACGCAGGAGAGCAGCTCGTCCCGGTCGGGGCGGTGCAGGGGCGCGTCGAAGACAGCGTAGAAGAGGTCGTACAGCAGCTCGGTCGCCGTGCGGTGGAAGCCGGTGAGGCGGACCACGCCGTCGGGGGCGAGGTCCGAGCAGTCCTCGGCGACGACGTCGAGGAGGCTCGTGCGACCGGAGCCGGCGGGGCCGGTCAGGCGTACCGAGCGGCCTCGGGCGGACAGCCGTACGAGTCGCTCGCGCTCGTCCTGGCGGGCCAGGAGCGGCAGGGCGGTGCGGGTCGGTCCGGGTGGGACGGGCGGGCGGGCCGCTCGGTCCACCTCGGCGCGTTCGGCGCTGCCGAACTTCGCGGGGCGGGCCGGTCGCTCGCCGGGCGGGCAGGCCTCTATCTCGCTGCCGTCGACGGGGTTGACGGTGAGCAGGAAGTCACCCGCGACGAGCTGCACGGTGCGGGCGAGCGCCGGCGTGTGCTGGCCGAATTCGGATGTGAGGGAGTCCCTGGGAGGCCGCTGACGCGGCGAGCCGCCGTCGTCGTCATGGCCGTACTCCTCGGGTCCCCGGTTGTTCGGGTCCATAGGTTCAAGCCCCCCAAAAGCGTCTCGTGTGCCGACAGTGGCCCCTCCCGGCCTGCAGCACACCGCGCTGTCGCTTCTGGTCCGGGCCCGCTGGAAGGGATGCAGACAGCAGGCGACCGAACCCTAAACCTTCGCACAGTATCTACGACAGCCCGGGGTACCGCGCCGTCCGAGACGTCACAGTCTCGTGAGGATTGCGCGGGACCTGCGTTTCGCCACGTCGGACCGGTCAGACGCGGGGCAGCGACTCCACGCCGATGCCGCCCTCGATCGCCAGGATGCGGTGCAGCCGGGTGGCGACCAGGAGGCGTTGCATCTGCGCCGGTACGTCGCGCAGCACCAGCCGGCGGCCGCAGCGGCCGGCCCTGCGGTGGGCCCCCATGATCACCCCGAGACCGGTGGCGTCCCAGGAATCCAGCTCGGACAGGTCGAGCACCAGGTCGCCGACTCCGTCGTCGACGGCCGAATGCAGGACCGTACGGGCGTCCGCCGCGCTGCGGACGTCGAGGCGGCCCCCGACGACCAGCTCGGCGTGGTCGCCCCTGATGTACATATGCGCTCCCCGAGAGTGCCTGTAGTACTCCACGAATCTGATGTCCAGTGATGACACCTCTGACTGCGTAGGGCGGTCGGAGGTTGCCGTCTGTAAGCGAACCGATACCGAATTCACCCCTCGGGGTGAAACCAGAGGGGCTTGTGCGGTTACGGGGACGGAAAAAGCCGTCAGTGCTTGTAGAAGCCCTGCCCGCTCTTGCGTCCGATGTCACCGGCGTCCACCATCCGGCGCATCAGCTCCGGCGGGGCGAACTTCTCGTCCTGGGACTCGGTGTAGATGTTGCTGGTGGCGTGCAGCAGGATGTCGACGCCGGTCAGGTCCGCCGTGGCGAGCGGTCCCATGGCGTGGCCGAAGCCCAGCTTGCAGGCGAGGTCGATGTCCTCGGCGGTCGCGACGCCCGACTCGTAGAGCTTGGTCGCCTCGACGACGAGGGCGGAGATGAGACGGGTGGTCACGAATCCCGCCACGTCCCGGTTCACGACGATGCAGGTCTTGCCGACGGACTCGGCGAACTCCCGCGCGGTGGCGAGGGTTTCGTCGCTCGTCTTGTAGCCGCGGACCAGCTCGACGAGCTGCATCATCGGCACCGGCGAGAAGAAGTGCACCCCGACGACCCGTTCCGGGCGCTCGGTGGCCGCCGCGATCTTGGTGATCGGGATCGCGGAGGTGTTGGAGGCCAGTACGGCGTCAGGGCGCACGATCTTGTCCAGCGTGCGGAAGATCTCGTGCTTGACTTCGAGCTTCTCGAACACGGCCTCGACGACGATGTCGGCGTCTGCGGCCGCATCCATGTCGGTGGTCGCGGTGATCCGGGCGAGGGCCGCGTCGGCGTCGTGCGCCTCCAGCTTCCCCTTGCTCACGAACTTGTCGTACGAAGCCTTGATACCGTCGGTACCGCGCTTCAGCGCCTCGTCGGTGACGTCCCGCAGGACCACGTCCCAGCCCGCCTGGGCGGATACCTGAGCGATGCCGGAACCCATCAGGCCGGCGCCGATGACGGCAAGCTTCCGTGCCACTGTTGCGACTCCCCTTTGAAACGCCTTACGCCCTGTTTACGTTGCCTCTGCGGCGGACACTAGCGCTCGTGAAGGGCTGTGTGACCGGTTAGTAATGCGCGTCACGTCTCATCTGACGGACATCACACCGGTAGCTGTCACGAGTGGTCTCGTACGGCGTAGTTGAGCACCTTATCGCTCAACAACTCCTCCATGTCGTCGAGAAGCGCGAGTGTCTCTCGTGATACTTCGTCCGGTTCGCGCCCCGCGACCATCTCGTGCCCGATGCTGCCCATGACCGTCTGGTGGATCCAGTTGATCTGACCTGCGATCAGGGCGGGCAGCGGATCGCCGGGCGCGGCGCCCGTCTCCTCCCGGAGGGTCGTCTCCAGGTTCTCCTGGACCTCCTGCTGGATGCTCCACAGCCGGGAGCGGAGCGGGGGTGCGTCGTGGATGACCCGCATGAAACGGTCATAGCCCGGCATCAGGCCGACCCGGGGCGAGACCGCCTCGACCTCGTCGCGCAGCTCCCTGAGTACGGCGGCCGCCGCCGACTCGCCCACGTCCCGCCCGCGCACCCAGCGCGAGAGGCGGTCGACGACGCCCTTGCTGCGGTCGAGGAAGAGGTCCTCCTTGGTCGGGAAGTAGTTGTAGACGGTGTTCACGGACACGTCGGCGGCGTCCGCCACCTCGGCGATCGTCACCGTGACGAAGCCGTGCTCCAGGAACAGCCCCGTGGCGATGTCCGAGATCCGCTGCCTGGTCTCGCGCTTCTTCCGCTCCCTGAGCCCCTCTGCCATGGGTCGAATGCTAGCTTCGTGGGCCGTCTGAAATTTTGGGGCCATTGCAAAGTTTAAGAGACTCTGTTTTTCTTGGCCCATGCCCATCATCAGTACGGCCTCGCTCGCCCGTACCTTCCAGACCCGGCGTGGCCCCGTGGAAGCCGTGCGCGGCATCGATCTGACCGTCCGCGAGGGCGAGATCCTCGGCTTCCTCGGCCCGAACGGAGCCGGGAAGACCACCACGCTCCGGATGCTCACGACCTTGCTCGAACCCACCGGCGGCGCGGCCACCGTGGCCGGCCACGACCTCGCGACCGACGCCGCCGGGGTGCGCCGGGTGTGCGGGTACGTGGCCCAGTCCGGCGGGGTGGACCCACAGATCTCCGTACGCGAGGAACTGGTCACCCAGGGCCGCCTGTACCGCCTGACGAAAGCCCAAGCAGTAGCGCGTGCAGCCGAGTTGGCCCGCGACCTGGATCTCACCGACCTGCTCGACCGCAGGTGCGGCACGCTCTCCGGTGGTCAGCGCCGCCGCCTCGACATCGCGATGGCGCTCACGCACCGCCCGAAGGTGCTGTTCCTCGACGAGCCGACGACCGGCCTGGACCCCGCGAGCCGCGCCGACCTGTGGGACCTGGTCCGCGGACTGCGCGACGCGCACGGCACGACCGTCTTCCTGACCACTCACTACCTCGACGAGGCCGACGCCCTCGCCGACCGCCTCGTGATCGTCGACCAGGGCGTGGTCGTGGCCGAGGGCACACCGAGCGCCCTGAAACTGGAGTACGGCGGCTCGATCGACGCCTCGCTCCAGGACACCTTCCTCGCGATCACCGGCCGAGGTCCCCTCCCGGCCGACGCCGCCCCCGTAGCCGTATAGGACAGCCATGCTTCTGCACGACACCTCGATCATCTACGGCCGCTACCTGCGCCAGTCCCTGCGCTCCCGCTTCGCGCTGCTGTTCGGCGTCCTGATGCCCTTGCTGTACCTGGTCTTCTTCGGTCCGCTGCTCACCGGTCTCCCGCTGGGTGGGCGCGGCAGTTCCTGGCAGGTCCTGGTGCCGGGGCTGCTGCTCCAACTGGGGCTGTTCGGGGCGCTGTTCGCGGGCTTCATGATCATCCTGGAGAAGGGGCAGGGGGTGACGGAGCGGATGCGGGTCACGCCCGTCAGCCGGCTCGCCCTGCTCCTTGGCAGGGTGCTGCGGGAGGCGACGGTGTTCGTCTTCCAGGCGGTGCTGCTGGTGCTCGCCGCGGTCGCGATGGGGTTGCGGGCACCGCTGGCCGGGGTCCTGATCGGCTTCGCGTTCGTCGCCCTGCTGACCGTCTCGCTGGCCTCGCTGTCGTACGCGCTGGCGATGAAGGTCCGTACACCCCAGGAGTTCGGTCCGCTGGTCAACGCGGTGTCGATGCCGTCGATGCTGCTGTCCGGCCTGATGCTCCCGATGACCCTGGGCCCGGCCTGGCTGGACGTCCTGTCGCACCTCATGCCGTTCCGCTATCTGGTGGACGCGATGCGGGACGCGTACGTCGGCTCGTACACGACGGATCACATGCTGTACGGCGTCCTGGTCGCCGTCGCCCTGACGGTGGTGGCCGTGACAGTGGGCACACGGGTCTTCCGGACGTCCGGGGCGTAATTACCCTGGCCTCATGGTCAATCTGACGCGCATCTACACCAGGACCGGCGACCGGGGCACCACCGCCCTCGGCGACATGAGCCGGGTCGCCAAGACCGATCTGCGGATCTCCGCGTACGCGGACGCCAACGAGGCGAACGCGGTGATCGGCAGCGCGATCGCGCTGGGCGGGCTCGACGAGGAGGTCGTCAAGGTCCTCACCCGGGTGCAGAACGACCTGTTCGACGTCGGAGCCGACCTGTCCACGCCCGTGGTCGAGAACCCCGAGTTCCCGCCCCTGCGCGTCGAGCAGTTCTACGTCGACAAGCTGGAGGCGGACTGCGACCGCTTCAACGAGCGGCTGGAGAAGCTCCGCTCCTTCATCCTCCCGGGCGGCACCCCGGGCGCGGCCCTGCTCCACCAGGCCTGCACGGTCGTACGCCGGGCCGAGCGCTCGACCTGGGCGGCCCTGGAGGTCCACGGTGACCACATGAACCCGCTCACCGCGACCTATCTGAACCGGCTGTCGGACCTGCTCTTCATCCTGGCGCGGACGGCCAACAAGGACGTGGGGGATGTCTTGTGGGTGCCTGGCGGCGAACGCTAGCGAACCCCTCCCCGGCCGGGGGTCCGGGGGTTGCCCCCGGAAGACGCAGCATCCTGGCGCGGACGGCCAACAAGGATGTCGGGGACGTCCTGTGGGTGCCCGGCGGCGAACGCTAGCGAATACCCCTCCCCGGCCGGATGTGGGGACGTGCTCCGAGTGTCGGGCGGGGAGCGTCAGCGCTCGCGCTTCGGGAACAGCGTGTAGCTGCCGGCGATGACCAGGTTGATGCCGATCAGCCAGAGCATGCGCTGCTGCCAGGCGCGCAGCGAGTCGGTCTGCCCGTCGCCGACGTACCAGACCGCCGGCTGATCGGCATCCTGCGCGACGGCGACCACGAACCCTCCGCCGTCCCCACCCTCGACGGCCTCACCGCCCTCGTCGACGGAGCCCGCGCCAACGGTCTGGACGTCACCCTGGACGCCTGCCACCACACCTCCGTGCCCGCTCCGGTCGAACTCGCCGCTTACCGCATCGTCCAGGAGTCGCTGACCAACGCCCTCAAGCACGCCTGTCCCGGCCGGGTCACGGTGTCCCTCGCCGAGCGGGACGGCGATCTGACGGTCGAGGTGAGCAGTCCGTACGGCGACCGGGACGGGCCGCGCGCCCCCGGTTCAGGGGCCGGTCTGGTCGGGATGCGGGAGCGGGCCACGCTGCTCGGCGGCGCGTTCGACGCCGGTCCCGACGGGGCGCACTGGACCGTACGCGCCACCCTGCCCCTGGACGAAGGAGTCCCCGAATGATCCGTGTCCTCGTCGCCGAGGACCAGTCCGCCGTCCGCGCCCGGCTCGTCCTCATCCTGCGCAGCGCTCCCGGCATCGAGGTGGTCGGCGAGGCGGCGGACGGTGAGCAGGCGGTGGCGCTGGCCCGGGAGCTGAGACCGGATCTGGTGCTGATGGACGTCCAGATGCCGCGGCTGGACGGGGTGTCGGCGACACGGAAGGTCGTCGCGGAAGGGCTCGCGGACGTCCTCGTGCTGACCACCTTCGACCTCGACGAGTACGTGTTCGGGGCCCTGCGGGCCGGCGCCGCGGGTTTCCTGCTGAAGAACACGGAGGCGAAGGACCTCATCACGGCCGTGCGCACGGTGGCGCGGGGCGAGGGCATCGTCGCCCCGGCCGTCACCCGGCGTCTGATCGCCGAGTTCGCCGCCAGGCCGGTCCGCGGGACGAGCGTCGATCCGGCCGTCCTCGGCACCCTCACCCGCCGGGAACGCGAGGTGCTCTCCTACCTCGGGGAGGGCCTGTCCAACGCCGACATCGCCGAGCGCCTGGACATGGCCGAGGCCACGGCGAAGACGCACGTCAGCCGTCTGCTGGGGAAGCTGGAGCTGCGCAGCCGGGTGCAAGCGGCCGTACTGGCGCAGGAGTTGGGCGTCTAGTTGCGTCTTGCACCAAGGTGGTCCAGACCTATTGACCTGTGGTCCAGACCTTTCTATTCTCGCGGCACCGTGGGTGTGAAGGCTCAGTCACGCCCCCAACTCCCCTAGGAGGCGCACGATGCGCTTCAGACACAGAGCCGCGGCAGGGTTCGCGACGCTGTTGCTCCCCTTCGCCGGCCTGGTCGGCCTCGCGAGCCCAGCCCAGGCCGCGAGCACCGCCACCGCCACCTACGCCAAGACCCAGGACTGGGGCACCGGCTTCGAAGGCAAGTGGACGGTGAAGAACACCGGTACCACCAGCCTCAGTTCCTGGACCGTCGAGTGGGACTTCCCCTCCGGCACCTCCGTCACCTCCGCCTGGGACGCCGACGTCACCTCCGCCGGCACCCACTGGACCGCCAAGAACAAGTCCTGGAACGGCACCCTCGCGCCCGGCGCCTCCGTCTCCTTCGGCTTCAACGGCGCCGGCAGCGGCTCCCCCGCCAACTGCAAGCTGAACGGCGGCAGTTGTGACGGCGGGTCCACTCCGGGCGACGCGGCCCCGTCCGCCCCCGGCACGCCCACCGCCTCCGGCATCACCAACACCTCGGTGAAACTGGCCTGGAGCGCCGCCACCGACGACAAGGGCGTCAAGAACTACGACGTCCTGCGCGACGGCGCCAAGGTGGCGACCGTGACGACGACGTCGTACACGGACACCGGCCTGACCGCCGGCACCGACTACTCGTACACCGTGCAGGCCCGCGACACCGCCGACCAGACGGGTCCGGCCAGCGGGGCGGTCGCGGTGCGCACCACCGGCGGCACCACCGAACCGCCGCCCACCGGCTCCAAGGTCAAGCTCGGCTACTTCACCGAGTGGGGCATCTACGGCCGCAACTACAACGTCAAGAACCTGGTGACGTCGGGCTCGGCCGCCAAGATCACACACATCAACTACGCCTTCGGCAACGTCACCAACGGCCAGTGCGCCATCGGCGACTCCTACGCCGACTACGACAAGGCCTTCACCGCCGACCAGTCGGTCAGCGGCGTCGCCGACACCTGGGACCAGCCGCTGCGCGGCAACTTCAACCAGCTGCGCCAGCTGAAGGCCAAGTACCCGAACATCAAGGTCCTGTGGTCCTTCGGCGGCTGGACCTGGTCCGGCGGCTTCGCCCAGGCCGCGGCCAACCCGGCCGCGTTCGCGCAGTCCTGCTACAACCTGGTCGAGGACCCGCGCTGGGCCGACGTCTTCGACGGCATCGACATCGACTGGGAGTACCCGAACGCCTGCGGGCTGTCCTGCGACACCAGCGGGGCAGCGGCCTACAAGAACCTGATGCAGGCCCTGCGCGCCAAGTTCGGCACCGGCAACCTGGTCACCGCGGCCACCACGGCCGACGGCACCTCCGGCGGCAAGATCGACGCCGCCGACTACGCGGGCGCCGCGCAGTACGTCAACTGGTACAACGTGATGACGTACGACTTCTTCGGCGCGTTCGACGCGGACGGCCCGACCGCCCCGCACTCCCCGCTCACCACCTACAACGGCATCCCCCAGGCCGGGTTCACCACCGCCGACGCGATCGCCAAGTTCAAATCGAAGGGCGTGGCCGCGAGCAAGCTGCTCATCGGCATCGGCTTCTACGGCCGCGGCTGGACCGGCGTCACCCAGGCGGCACCCGGCGGCACAGCCACCGGACCGGCGCCCGGCACCTACGAGCAGGGCATCGAGGACTACAAGGTCCTCAAGACGTCCTGCCCGGCCACCGGCACCATCGCGGGCACGGCCTACGCCTACTGCGGCAACAACTGGTGGTCCTACGACACCCCCGCGACGATCGCCGGGAAGATGTCCTGGGCCAAGAACCAGGGTCTGGGCGGCGCGTTCTTCTGGGAGTTCAGCGGCGACACCGCGGGCGGTGAGCTGGTGAGCGCCATCAACAGCGGACTGAGCTGACCCACGATCCACTGAGGGCGCGCGGCATGTGCCGCGCGCCTTCGGCGTACTCCCCCCAGGGCCGTTCGGCCCTCGCCGAGGGACCATCAGCGGCCGCAAGACAGCTGCCGACGGGGAACAATCGGTATCTCGACCGCAAGCGGAATGACTCATTCGGGGGGACGAATGACACGCAGTTCCAGCAACAGGCGAAACCCCGGCAGCCCGTCGGCCAGGCCCAGGACGGCCTACGTGGGGATGTTCACCGGGACGACGGTCGCGGCACTCCTGACCGTCTGGCCCGCCGGCGTCACCGTGACCCTCGGCTCAGGCCACGTTGACACGCTGACCGGGGGGAGCTGCCTCCAGCCACGCCAGGAAACCGGTCAGCGCGTCCTCGCTCATGGCGAGTTCGAGACGCGTGCCCCGGTGCAGACAGGTCAGGATGACGGCGTCGGAGAGCAGGGCCATCTCCTCCTCCCCGTCGGGGAGACGACGGCCGGCGACCTCGATCGCGGCCCGCTCCAGGACCCGGCGCGGGCGATAGGCGTAGGAGAAGACGCGATACCACTCGACGCGGTCGCCGTTGTAGCGGGCGACGCCGTAGCTCCAGCCCTTGCCGCTGGGATCGGTCTTCTCCGGGACGTCCCACCGCAGGGAACAGTCGAAAGTGCCGCCGGAGCGCTGGATGAGTCTGCGCCGCAGACCGAAGACGAACAGCCCCAGCACCACCAGGGCCACGACGATTCCGCACACAGTCAGAGCGAGGACCATCGACACCGACCTCCTCGTCTCCTAGGTACCTTCAGTAGGTAACGGAACGGAAAAAACATCCAGATCTGCCTCAGCCGCGACCGGCTCCGGATCGCTCCGGTGCCGGCCGCGGCTGAGTGACGTCATACGGCTCCGCGCTGGTTCAGCGCGCAGTCGCCGCGCGCAGTCGTACGTCCGCGCGACGCTCGGCGGCGGCGTCGCCCTCCGCCTTCGCGCGCTCCAGCTCCCGCTCCGCGCGCTGGACGTCGATCTCGTCCGACAGCTCGGCGATCTCGGCCAGCAGCGACAGCTTGTTGTCGGCGAACGAGATGAAACCGCCGTGCACCGCGGCGACGACCGTCCCCCCATCGCTCGTACGGATGGTCACCGGGCCCGACTCCAGCACACCGAGCAGCGGCTGGTGACCGGGCATGACGCCGATGTCGCCGGACGTGGTGCGCGCGACGACCAGGGTGGCCTCGCCGGACCAGACCTCTCGGTCGGCCGCGACCAGCGCGACGTGCAGCTCAGCAGCCAAGGTGGCTCCTCGGGTCACCACCCGGCGGTTCGGCCGGGTGTTGGTTACAAGTCTAGTGGGCGTGAAAGAGGGGGCGGGACGTACCCCGCCCCCTCAAGCGTGAACCACAGGGTTCACATGGAACTCAGTGGGTTCAGGAGACGCCGAGCTCCTTGGCGTTGGCCTTGAGGTCCTCCAGGCCACCGCACATGAAGAACGCCTGCTCCGGGAAGTGGTCGAACTCGCCGTCGCAGATCGCGTTGAACGCGGTGATCGACTCGTCCAGCGGCACGTCCGAGCCGTCCACGCCGGTGAACTGCTTGGCGACGTGGGTGTTCTGGGACAGGAAGCGCTCGACGCGGCGGGCACGCTGGACGACCAGCTTGTCCTCCTCGCTGAGCTCGTCGATGCCGAGGATCGCGATGATGTCCTGGAGGTCCTTGTACTTCTGGAGGATCCCCTTGACACGCATGGCCGTGTTGTAGTGGTCCGCCGTGATGTAGCGCGGGTCCAGGATCCGGGACGTGGAGTCCAGCGGGTCCACGGCCGGGTAGATGCCCTTCTCGGAGATCGGACGGGACAGAACCGTCGTCGCGTCGAGGTGGGCGAAGGTGGTGGCCGGGGCCGGGTCGGTCAGGTCGTCCGCGGGGACGTAGATCGCCTGCATCGAGGTGATCGAGTGACCACGGGTCGAGGTGATGCGCTCCTGGAGGAGACCCATCTCGTCGGCCAGGTTCGGCTGGTAACCCACCGCGGAGGGCATACGGCCGAGCAGGGTCGACACCTCGGAACCGGCCTGCGTGAAGCGGAAGATGTTGTCGATGAAGAACAGCACGTCCTGCTTCTGCACATCGCGGAAGTACTCCGCCATGGTCAGACCGGCGAGGGCCACGCGCAGACGGGTGCCCGGGGGCTCGTCCATCTGGCCGAAGACCAGCGCGGTCTTGTCGATGACGCCCGAGTCGGACATCTCCTCGATGAGGTCGTTGCCCTCACGGGTGCGCTCACCGACACCGGCGAACACGGAGACACCGTCGTGGTTGTTGGCGACGCGGTAGATCATCTCCTGGATGAGCACCGTCTTGCCGACGCCGGCACCACCGAACAGACCGATCTTTCCACCCTTGACGTACGGGGTGAGAAGGTCGATGACCTTGACGCCGGTCTCGAACATCTCGGTCTTCGACTCGAGCTCGTCGAAGTTCGGGGCCTTGCGGTGGATGGACCAGCGCTCGCCCTCGTACGTCTCGTCGACGTTCAGCACCTCACCGAGGGTGTTGAACACCTTGCCCTTGGTGAAGTCGCCGACCGGGACGGTGATGCCCGTGCCGGTGTCGGTGACGGTGGCCTGGCGGACCAGACCGTCGGTGGGCTGCATCGAGATGGTGCGGACCAGGCCGTCACCCAGGTGCTGGGCGACCTCCAGGGTCAGCGTCTTCTTCGCGCCGTCCTGGGCCGGGTCGGCCACCTCGACGTGCAGAGCGTTGTAGATCTCCGGCATCGCGTCGACGGGGAACTCCACGTCGACGACCGGGCCGATGACCCGGGCGACGCGGCCCGTGGCAGCGGCCGTCTCAACTGTCGTCGTCATTACCTGTCACTCCCCGCGGACGCGTCGGCGAGGGCTGCGGAGCCACCGACGATCTCGCTGATTTCCTGGGTGATTTCGGCCTGGCGGGCCGCGTTGGCAAGTCGGGAGAGCGTGGTGATGAGCTCTCCCGCGTTGTCGGTGGCCGACTTCATCGCACGCCGCGTGGCGGCGTGCTTGGAGGCGGCCGACTGGAGCAGCGCGTTGTAGATACGGCTCTCCACGTAGCGCGGCAGCAGGGCGTCGAGGACGTCCTCCGCCGAGGGCTCGAAGTCGTAGAGCGGGAGGATCTCGCCCTGCGGCTTGGCCTCCTGCGCCACCTCTTCGAGGCTGAGCGGCAGCAGACGGTCGTCGAGCGCCGTCTGCGTCATCATCGAGACGAACTCGGTGAAGACGATGTGGAGTTCGTCCACGCCGCCCTCGGCCGTGTCCTTCTCGATGGCCTCGATCAGCGGAGCCGCGACCTTCTTGGCGTCCGCGTACGTGGGCTCGTCGGTGAAGCCGCTCCACGACTCCGCGATCTTGCGCTCACGGAAGTTGAAGTGCGCGACACCGCGGCGGCCGACGATGTAGATGTCGACCTCCTGGCCCTCGCGCTCCAGCCGCTCGGTGAGCCGCTCCGCCTGCTTGATGGCGTTGGAGTTGAAGGCGCCGGCGAGACCGCGGTCGCTCGTCAGGAGCAGCACCGCGGACCGCGTGACCGTCTCGGCCTTCGTGGTCAGCGGGTGCCTGGTGTTCGAGCCGGTGCCGACCGCCGTGACCGCGCGGGTGAGCTCGGTCGCGTAGGGCGCCGAGGCCGCCACCTTGCGCTGCGCCTTGATGACGCGCGAGGCGGCGATCATCTCCATCGCCTTGGTGATCTTCTTGGTCGCGGTGACGGATCGGATGCGACGCTTGTAGACCCGGAGCTGGGCTCCCATGAGTCAGGTCCCTTCCTTACGTCACTTGGCCGCGGCCGGGGCGTCCTCGCCGAGAAGCTTGCCGTCCGAGGTCTCGAACTGCTTCTTGAAGTCGGCGATCGCGTCGGCAACAGCGGTGAGGGTGTCGTCCGACATCTTGCCGCCCTCCTTGATGGAGGTCATGAGGCCCTGCTCCTTGCGGTGCAGGTACTCCAGGAGCTCCTTCTCGAAGCGGCGGATGTCGTTGACCGGGACGTCGTCCATCTTGCCGGTGGTGCCGGCCCAGACGGAGACGACCTGGTCCTCGGTCGCCATCGGCTGGTACTGGGCCTGCTTCAGCAGCTCGACCATGCGCTGGCCGCGCTCCAGCTGCGCCTTCGACGCGGCGTCCAGGTCGGAACCGAAGGCGGCGAAGGCCTCCAGCTCACGGAACTGGGCGAGGTCCACGCGCAGACGACCCGAGACCTGCTTCATCGCCTTGTGCTGCGCGGAACCACCGACTCGGGAGACGGAGATACCGACGTTCAGCGCGGGGCGCTGACCGGCGTTGAACAGGTCCGACTCCAGGAAGCACTGGCCGTCGGTGATGGAGATGACGTTGGTCGGGATGAACGCCGAGACGTCGTTGGCCTTGGTCTCGACGATCGGCAGACCGGTCATCGAGCCCGCGCCCATCTCGTCGGAGAGCTTGGCGCAGCGCTCCAGCAGACGGGAGTGCAGGTAGAAGACGTCACCCGGGTAGGCCTCGCGCCCCGGCGGGCGGCGCAGCAGCAGGGACACGGCGCGGTAGGCGTCGGCCTGCTTCGAGAGGTCGTCGAAGATGATGAGGACGTGCTTGCCCTCGTACATCCACTGCTGGCCGATGGCCGAACCGGTGTACGGCGCCAGGTACTTGAAGCCGGCCGGGTCGGACGCCGGGGCGGCGACGATGGTCGTGTACTCCAGCGCGCCGGCCTCTTCCAGGGCGCCACGCACGGAGGCGATGGTCGAGCCCTTCTGGCCGATGGCGACGTAGACGCAGCGGACCTGCTTCTTCGGGTCGCCGGAGCGCCAGTTGTCACGCTGGTTGATGATCGTGTCGACGGCCAGGGCGGTCTTGCCGGTCTGACGGTCACCGATGATCAGCTGGCGCTGGCCACGGCCGATCGGGGTCATCGCGTCGACGGCCTTGTAGCCGGTCTCCATCGGCTCGTGCACCGACTTACGGGCCATGACGCCCGGAGCCTGCAGCTCAAGCGCGCGACGACCGCTGGTCTCGATCTCGCCGAGGCCGTCGATCGGGGCACCGAGCGGGTCGACGACGCGGCCGAGGTAGCCCTCGCCGACGGCCACGGAGAGGACCTCGCCGGTACGGGTGACCGGCTGACCCTCCTCGATGCCGCTGAACTCACCGAGGACGACGCAACCGATCTCGCGCTCTTCCAGGTTGAGCGCGAGGCCGAGGGTGCCGTCCTCGAACTTCAGCAGTTCGTTGGCCATGGCCGAGGGCAGACCCTCGACCTTCGCGATGCCGTCGCCGGCAAGGGTGACCGTACCGACCTCCTCGCGCGAGGCCGCGTCCGGCTTGTACGACTGGACGAAGTTCTCCAGCGCGTCCCGGATCTCCTCCGGCCGGATCGTGAGCTCCGCCATCTGGGTTCCCTGCTCTCCTTGTTGGGCCCGAAGTTTCACTTTGGGGGTCTGGGGGCGACCCCCAGGATTCTTCATGTACGGCCCAACCAGGGCCGTCGTAAGTACGTACTGCTATGAAGTTGCTGCTAGCCCGCCAGGCGGCGGCCGGCGTCCTCGATGCGGTCCGCGATGGAGCCGTTGATGACCTCGTCGCCGACCTGCACCCGGATCCCGCCGAGGACCTCGGGGTCCACGTCGAGGTTGAGGTGCATCGGGCGGCCGTAGAGCTTCGCCAGGGCACCGCCCAGGCGCTGCTTCTGCTGGTCGCTCAGCGGAACCGCCGAGGTGACGACGGCCACCATGCGGTCCCGGCGCTCGGCGGCGAGCTTGGACAGGGACTCAAGGCCCGCCTCCAGGCTACGTCCCCGGGGCGCGGCCACAAGGCGCGTCACCAAACGCTCGGTCGTCGCATCGGCGCGGCCACCGAGCAGGCTGGCGAGCAGCTCACGCTTGGCCTGGGCCGATGCGGCGCGGTCGGTCAGCGCGGCGCGCAGCTCGGTGTTCGAGGCGACGATCCGGCCGAACCGGAACAGCTCGTCCTCGACGTTGTCGAGCGTGCCCCGCCGCTGCGCGGCGGTCAGGTCGGCGATGTTCGCCAGCTCCTCCAGCGCGTCCACCAGGTCGCGCGAGCGCGACCAGCGGGAGCGCACCATGCCGGACACCAGGTCGGTGGCGGGGCCGCCGACCTGCGTGCCGATCAGGCGCTGGGCCAGTTCGGCCTTGGCCTCGCCGGGCTGCGCCGGGTCGGTCAGGACCCGACGCAGCGACACCTCGCGGTCGAGCAGCGCGGTGACGGCGGCCAGCTCGTCGGCGAGCGAGCCGGCGTCCACGGACGTGTTGTCCGTCAGCGCGTCGAGACGCTCGCGTGCGGCTGCCAGGGCCTCGCGGCTCGCTCCGTTCATCGCGCGGCCTCGGCCTTCTCCTCAAGGTCCTCAAGGAAGCGGTCGATCACGCGGGACTGGCGGGCGTGGTCCTCGAGGGACTCGCCGACGAGCTTGCCGGCCAGCTCGGTGGCGAGCTTGCCGACGTCCTGGCGCAGCGCGGACGCGGCGGCCTTGCGGTCCGCCTCGATCTGCGCGTGACCGGCGGCGACGATCTCCTCGCGCTGCCGCTGGCCTTCCGCGCGCATCTCGGCGATGAGCGTGGCGCCCTGCTCCTGCGCCTCCTGGCGCAGGCGCGCGGCCTCGTGGCGGGCCTCGGCGAGCTGTGCCTTGTACTGCTCAAGGACGCTCTGGGCCTCGGTCTGCGCGGCCTCGGCCTTCTCGATACCGCCCTCGATGGCCTCGCGACGCTCTTCCAGAACCTTGTTGATGTTCGGGAGGAGCTTCTTGGCGAGGAAGCCGAAGACGATGACGAAGGCGATGAGGCCGATGACAAGCTCGGGGATCGGCGGGACGAGGGGGTTCTCGGACTCCTCGACTGCCAGAATGAGCAGCTGGCTCATATCAGTGCCTTTCGTCTAGTCGGCTGGTCGTGGATCCGCGGATCACTTGCCGTAGACGAACGGCATGACCAGACCGATGAGGGCGAGCGCCTCACAGAAAGCGAAGCCGAGGATCTGGTTGGCGCGGATCAGGCCGGCGGCCTCGGGCTGACGGGCCAGGGCCTGGGTGCCGTTACCGAAGATGATGCCGACGCCGACGCCGGGGCCGATGGCAGCGAGGCCATAGCCGATGGAGCCGAGCGAGCCGGAAACAGCGGCAAGGGTCTCAGTGGCAGCCATGGTGATTCTTCCTTCTGTTTCTAAGGCCGGTGGGGGTTGGCCACCGGACGACTGTGGGGTCGGGCGGGGTCGCTCAGTGGTGCTCGGCGAGCGCGCCCTGGATGAAGGTGCAGGTCAGGAGCACGAAGACGTAGGCCTGCAGGGCCTGAATGAACAGCTCGAAGGCCGTCATGATGATGACCATGATGAACGAGACGCCCGCGTAGGCGATCCCGATGCCGTTCAGCAGGTACCAGCTGGCGATCGTGAAGAGCAGCAGCAGGGTGTGACCCGCGAACATGTTGGCGAAGAGTCGCACAGCGTGGGTGAACGGCCGGACGAGCAGGTTCGAGAAGAACTCGATGAACATCGCCAGCGGGAGAACCGGGCCGAGCGACTTGTCGTAGCCGGTGAAGTTCTTGAAGGCTCCGACGAACCCGTGCCGCTTGAAGGTCAGCGAGACCCAGAGGACGTAGACGATCGCGGCAAGGCCCGCAGGGTACGAAATGATCGCCGTGACCGGGAACTGGGCGACCGGAATGATCGACCAGAGGTTCATCATCCAGACGAAGAAGAAGAGTGAGACGACCAGGGGGACGTATTTCTCTCCTTCCTTCTTGCCGATGGTCTCGTAGACGATGCCGCGCCTGACGAAGTCGTAGCCCGCCTCGGCGACCATCTGCAGCTTGCCCGGGACGACCGCAGGCTTGCGGAAGGCGGCCCAGAAGAAGCCGATGATGATGACGGAACCGAGTAGCGCCAGCAGCATCGTCTTGTCGAAGTACACGTTGCTGGTGCCGTCGCCCACCAGGGGCTCGAACAGGAACGAGTGCAGGCCGGGAGCCGGGAAGCCACAGCCGTCAAAGATGTGGCAGTCGGTCTCGAAGGCGAGCACCTGCGTCGGGTCAGCACTCACCGCGGGCTCCTTCAGCGTGGCGCATAGGTACGGCAACCTCGTTGTGTCGGCGCGGCGTACAGCCGCGGTTCGGCACTGGACTGGTGTTACGGATATGGGGGCGGCCGGGGGGCATCGAGCCTCGCGTTCGAGCAGGCGTCAGCTCGGATGCCCGCGCCCGCGATGCCGCAGTTGGCACCGGACGATAGCAGGAGATCTCAGACGTCTTTATCCCGGCCCTACCCCTCACGACGAGTGCCCCGATTTATCGGGCTCGACGTAGAGGATTTTGGACTTCATGTGCGCACGGGTCTGCGCGGCGATCCACGCGAGGGTGCCGGCGACCAGCGTGAACGCGAAGGCCTTGGGGTGGAAGAGCGTGGTGTTCTTGAACGCGGCCAGGAAGACGAACAGCAGCAGGATCTGCGTCGCGTACAGCATGAGGCCCATCGCCTGGAACAGGTGCGGAAGCGATTTGGCAGTGCGCTGCAGGATGTAGAGACCGAGACCCATGAAGAGGATCACGATCAGTGTCGCCACCCCGGCCCCGATCGCACCCTTGCCACCGACGACCACACCACTGACGACGGCGGCGATCGCGCCGACGGCAGCCGTGGGCACGGCGGCCTGAGCCAGGATCCGGACGTCGTTGGACGGCATGGCGGCAACTCCGCTTTCAAAAGGGGGGGTGTGTCGTCATGGACGAGCGTAGTCCCGGGCTGAGGGTGACCCTCACGCCAAGGGACCGTCGCACTGCGGTCCTTCGGCTCTGCCCCGGGTTCTCGTGAACCGTATCACAAACTATTTGATGCGGTCTTTACCTAGAACGTGTGCCCACTGTCACACATGAGAGTGAAGCTGCGCGTCTGCGCGGAAACGCGGGGGAGTTGTCTGGTATAAGGGCGATTTGTCGCCCCGTCGAACTCCCACGCGTTGGCAATGCTTTAGTCAGATTCTTACCTTGGGCGTCAGCGCGAGGTCTCGGCCTTGCGCCTCTCCGGCACGTGCGAACGGGCGCTCAGCGCGGTCGCCCCGTTGACACCCGCCACCCCCACCGCGACCGGGGTGCGCTGTTCCACCTCCATGGCCTCCGCGACCGCCGCCCGCCGACGGCGGCGGTAACGCGGCGGCACGACGTGCTGGGCCCACATCGGCACGCGCGGGGTGAAGCGCGGCAGCAGCAGCAGCACGAGACCGATCGCGCTGAGGAACACGACGCCGAGCACGATCCACATGGACGCGGAGTTCACCGAGTAGGCGAGTGAGCCGAACGCGATCAGCGCCGACCAGAAGTACATGATCCACACCGCCCGGCTGTGCGAGTGCCCAATCTCCAGGAGCCGGTGGTGCAGATGCCCGCGGTCGGCGGCGAACGGCGACTGGCCCCGCCAGGTGCGGCGCACGATGGCCGAGATCAGGTCGGCGGCCGGCACCGCGATGATGGTCAGCGGGAGCAGCAGCGGGATGTAGACGGGAACCGTCTGGTGCACGGCCGCCTTCTCGGACCCGGCGAACAGCTTCAGCGCGTCCGGGTCGATCTGCCCGGTGATGGAGATCGCGCCCGCGGCCAGTACCAGGCCGATGAGCATCGATCCCGAGTCGCCCATGAAGATCCGCGCCGGATGCATGTTGTGCGGCAGGAAGCCGATGCACATGCCCATCAGGATCGCCGCGAACAGCGTGGCCGGGGCGGCCGCCTCGATGCCGTACGAGTACCAGATGCGGTAGGCGTACAGGAAGAACGCGCCGGCGGCGATGCAGACCATGCCGGAGGCGAGACCGTCGAGGCCGTCGACGAAGTTCACCGCGTTGATGGTGATGACGACGAGCGCGACCGTCAGCAGGGTGCCCTGCCACTGGGTCAGCGCGACCGAGCCGACGCTGGGGATGGGCAGCCACAGGATCGTCAGACCCTGCATCACCATCACGCCCGCGGCGATCATCTGGCCGCCCAGCTTGATCAGGGCGTCGATCTCGAACTTGTCGTCCAGGACGCCGATCAGCCAGATCAGGGCGGCCCCGGAGAGCAGCGCGCGCGGTTCGTTCGACTTCTCGAAGACCGCGCTGAGGTTGGTCAGGTGGTCGGCGACCAGCAGGCCCGCGCACAGTCCGAAGAACATGGCGATACCGCCGAGCCGCGGAGTCGGTTCCCGGTGCACGTCACGGGCCCGGATCTCCGGCATCGCTCCGGCCACGATCGCGAACTTCCGTACCGGCCCTGTCAGCAGATACGTCACCGCGGCCGTGATGCAGAGCGTCAGCAGGTATTCACGCACAGGCTTCCCCACAGGTCTCGCTGGCCATCTCAGCCCCACACCCTAGCGACGCACGCATATGGTTGGGGACTTCCGGGTAGAGCCGATGGTTGCACGTGCGGCTGTGCCCGCAGGTGCGGATACCCTCGCTCAGGCCGGATACGGCGGAAATCCGCCGACCAGATCCCGCACTTCTTCACGTGCCCTGGCGCTCTCGACCTCCCCGCGCACCACCCCCGCGAGCAGGGCGGCGATGCCCGTCATCTCCTTCTCGGCCATGCCCTGGGTGGTGACGGCGGCGGTGCCCAAGCGCAGTCCGCGCAGGTCGGCGTGAGGAAGCGCACAGCAGTCCAGCACCATTCCCGCGGCCGCGAGCCGTCCCCGCGCGGTGCGTCCGTCGACGCCGAGCGGCGCCGGATCGGCGGTCACGAGATGCGTGTCGGTCCCGCCGGTGGTGACCACGAGTCCCTCGTCGGCCAGCGCGGCCGCGAGGACCCGCGCGTTGGCGACCACCTGATGGGCGTACGCGGAGAACGCCGGTGTCGCCGCCTCGCCGAACGCGACCGCCTTCGCGGCGATGGTGTGCATCTGCGCGCCGCCCTGCGTGAACGGGAAGACGGCCCGGTCGACCCGCTCGGCCAGCTCGCTCCCGCACAGGATCATTCCGCCGCGGGGCCCGCGCAGCACCTTGTGGGTGGTGGCGCAGACGACATCGGCGTACGGCACCGGACTGGGCGCCGCTCCCCCGGCGACCAGCCCGATGGGGTGGGCGGCGTCGGCGATGAGATACGCGCCCACCTCGTCGGCGACCTCGCGGAAGAAGGCGTAGTCGATGTGCCGGGGGTAGGCGATGGAACCGCACACGATCGCCTTGGGCCGGTGGGTGCGGGCGAGGGTGCGCACCTGGTCGTGGTCGATGATCCCGGTCTCGGCGTCGACGCCGTAGGGGACGAAGTCGAACCAGCGGCCGGAGAAGTTGGCGGGCGAGCCGTGGGTGAGGTGGCCGCCGTAGGGCAGGCCGAGCGCGAGGACGGTGTCGCCGGGGCGCAGGAGCGCGGCGTAGGCGGCCAGCACCGCCGAAGAGCCCGAGTGGGACTGCACGTTGGCGTGTTCGGCGCCGAACAGGGACTTCGCCCGCTCCACGGCGAGCCGCTCGGCGACGTCGACCAGCTCGCAGCCGCCGTGATGGCGGGCGCCCGGATAACCCTCGGCGTACTTGTTGGCCAGCGACGAGCCGAGCGCGGCCAGGACGGCCGGCGAGCAGAAGTTCTCGGCGGCGATGAGCTGGAGCGTCGACGACTGCCGGTCGAGCTCCCCGAGCAGAATCTCGGCCAGCTCGGGGTCCTGCCGCGCGAGGACGTCGGCGGTCTGGGGCGCGTGGGTGACCGACATGGTGGACTCCGGGGCGTCGACGGTGACGTACGTCCAATGTAGGCCCGGGGCCGGTGGGGTGCCCGGTCGTTACGTCCTTGCGGGTACGCCCGTGAGCGCCGTGACGACCGGACAGAGCGCGTCACGCGCGCGCAGGAACCCCGGTCAGCGCCGTCACCACCGGATCCAGCGCCTCGTTTATCTCGTCCCCGATCGAGCGGAAGAAGGGCAGCGGTGCTCCGTACGGGTCGAAGACCTCGTCGGCCTCGGCGGTGGGGGCCAGGAGCCACCCGCGTAGAGCGGCCGCCGCGCGGACCAGGGCGCGGGCGCGGCTCACCAGGCCCTCCTCCAGGGGCGGCAGGGTCGCCGGGTCTATCGCCTTCACCAGACGGGTGAACTCCTTCAGGGTGAAGGTGCGCAGGCCCGCCGAGTGCCCCATGGAGATCACCTGCTGGCGGTGGTCGCGGGTGGCGGTCAGCACCAGGTCCGCCATGATCACGTGTTCGTCCAGCAGTTCGCGCCCGGTGAAGCCGGAGGGGTCCGCGCCGAACTCGGCAAGGACCGTCTCCGCGTTGGCCTCCATGGGCGCGCCCTCGTGGCCCCAGGTCCCGGCGCTCTCCACGACCAGGCCGCCCCACAGGGGGTCGCCGAGCCGGTCCGCCAGGGCATGCCGGGTCAGCCGCTCGGTGATCGGCGAGCGGCACACGTTGCCGGTGCTGACGTGGAGGATGCGGAAGCTGTCACGCGGGAGCCCTGTGAAGGTCCGCGTCTCTTCCCCGTCCCATATGCCACGCCCCGCGTCAGGGGCCGTCAATTCGCCACCTCGAGGTCGGGTACGACCTTCCTGAGCTCTTCCGCGGAGATCGCGCCCGCGCGCAGCAGCAGGGGCACCTCGCGGGTGACGTCGACGATCGAGGAGGGGACGTTGCCGGGGGTCGGGCCGCCGTCGAGGTAGACGGAGACCGAGTCGCCGAGCATGTCCTGGGCGGCGTCACAGGTCTCCGGCGAGGGGTGACCGGTCAGATTGGCGGAGGAGACCGCCATGGGGCCGACCTCGGTCAGCAGCTCGATGGCGACGGGGTGGAGCGGCATCCGGACGGCCACCGTGCCCCTGGTGTCGCCCAGGTCCCACTGGAGGGACGGCTGGTGCTTGGCGACGAGCGTGAGCGCGCCCGGCCAGAAGGCGTCGACGAGCTCCCAGGCCAGCTCGGAGAAGTCGGTGACGAGACCGTGGAGGGTGTTCGGGGAGCCGATCAGCACGGGAGTGGGCATGTTGCGGCCCCGGCCCTTGGCCTCCAGGAGGTCATGGACGGCCTCGGAGGAGAACGCGTCGGCGCCGATGCCGTACACCGTGTCGGTCGGGAGGACCACGAGCTCGCCACGGCGGACGGCGGACGCGGCTTCGCGCAGACCGGTCGTGCGGTCGGTCGCGTCGTTGGTGTCGTATCGCCGTGCCATATCTAGCGGGCCTCCTCGTACACGTACTGCTCTGGAGTCTGGGGAGTGCGGCTCACGGCATCGCCCTGCGGGCGGTCGCGAACCTGGGGCGGTTGTTGAGGTCGGGGTGGTCGGCCGCGTCGGCCCAGCCCCGCTCCTCGGTGAAGATCCACGGCACCTGGCCGCCCTGGGTGTCGGCGTGCTCGATGACGACGACACCCCCGGGGCGCAGCAGCCGGTGTGCGGTCCGTTCCAGACCGCGGATGAGGTCGAGGCCGTCCTCGCCGGAGAACAGGGCGAGTTCGGGATCGTAGTCCCGCGCCTCGGGAGCGACGTACTCCCATTCGGTGAGCGGGATGTACGGCGGATTGGAGATGACCAGGTCGACATGGCCGTCGAGGTCGTGGAAGGCGTCCAGGGCGTTGCCCTGGCGCAGGTCGACCCGCGACCCCTCGACGTTCTTACGGGTCCACCGCAGCGCTTCCTCGGACAGCTCCACGGCGTGCACGCGGGAGCGCGGGACCTCCTGGGCGAGGGCGAGCGCGATGGCGCCGGAGCCGGTGCACAGGTCGACGATGCACGGCTCGACGACGTCCATCGCGCGGACCGCGTCTATGGCCCACCCGACCACGGACTCGGTCTCGGGGCGCGGCACGAACACACCGGGGCCCACCTGGAGTTCGAGGTAGCGGAAGTAGGCGAGGCCGGTGATGTGCTGGAGCGGTTCGCGCTGTTCCCGGCGCGCGATGGTCTCCCAGTAGCGGGCGTCGAAGTCCGCGTCCTTCACGGAGTGCAGCTCGCCCCGCTTCACGCCGTGCACGAACGCGGCGAGCTCCTCCGCGTCGTTGCGCGGCGAGGGCACGCCGGCGTCGGCCAGCCGCTGGGTGGCCTGGGCCACCTCTGCGAGCAGCAGGTTCACGCAAGTCCTCCGTGTCGTACTCGGTCGTGCGTACGTGCCTCTTTCGGGCGCTCTTCGGCGGCCTTTACGCGGCCGCCAGCTTCGCTGCCGAGTCCGCGTCGACGCATGCCTGGATCACCGCGTCGAGGTCGCCGTCCAGGACCTGGTCCAGGTTGTACGACTTGAAGCCGACGCGGTGGTCCGAGATGCGGTTCTCCGGGAAGTTGTACGTGCGGATCTTCTCGGAGCGGTCGACGGTGCGGACCTGGCTGCGCCGGGCGTCGGCGGCATTGCGCTCCGCCTCCTCCTGCGCCGCCGCGAGCAGCCTGGAGCGCAGGATACGCAAGGCCTGCTCCTTGTTCTGCAGCTGGCTCTTCTCGTTCTGGCAGGAGGCGACGACTCCGGTGGGAATGTGCGTGATGCGCACGGCGGAGTCGGTCGTGTTGACGGACTGCCCGCCGGGCCCGGAGGAGCGGTAGACGTCGATGCGGAGGTCGTTGGGGTTGATCTCGACGTCGACCTCCTCGGCCTCGGGCGTGACCAGCACACCGGCCGCGGAGGTGTGGATACGGCCCTGGGACTCGGTCGCCGGGACGCGCTGCACCCGGTGCACACCGCCCTCGTACTTCATCCGGGCCCAGACGCCCTGCCCGGGTTCGGTGGCACCGTTTCCGCCCTTGGTCTTCACGGCGACCTGGACGTCCTTGTAGCCGCCCAGTTCGGACTCGGTGGCGTCGATGATCTCGGTCTTCCAGCCGACGCGCTCGGCGTACCGGAGATACATGCGCAGCAGGTCGCCCGCGAACAGCGCCGACTCGTCACCGCCGGCACCGGCCTTGATCTCCAGGATGACGTCCTTGTCGTCGCTGGGGTCGCGCGGGACCAGGAGCAGCCGCAGCTTCTCCGTCAGCTCGTCGCGGGCCTTCTCCAGCTCCTTGACCTCGGCGGCGAACTCCGGGTCGTCGGCACCGAGTTCGCGCGCGGTCTCGATGTCGTCGCCGGTCTGCTTCCAGGAGCGGTACGTGGCGACGATCGGGGTGAGCTCGGCGTAGCGCTTGTTCAGCTTGCGCGCGTTGGCCTGGTCGGAGTGGACCGACGGGTCGGCGAGCTTCTTCTCCAGGTCGGCGTGCTCACCGACGAGTTCCTCGACGGCCTCGAACATCTTGGGCTCCTGAACTGCGTAAAGAAAGACGGAAGGCGGGCGACCAAAAACGCCGGTCCCGGCGCACTCCGAGGAGTGCGGCGTGGACCGGCGCTGGTGGCTCGCTACTTCTTGGCAGCAGCCTTGCCGAAGCGGGCCTCGAAGCGGGCCACACGGCCACCGGTGTCGAGGATCTTCTGCTTGCCCGTGTAGAACGGGTGGCACTCGGAGCAGACCTCGGCACGGACGGTGCCGCTGGAGATCGTGCTACGGGTGGTGAACGACGCGCCACAGGTGCAGCTGACCTGCGTCTCGACGTACTCGGGGTGGATGTCGCGCTTCAAGGTGTCTCCTAGTTCCGGGAGGGTGCCGGGTCGCCATCGCGGATTGCGGAGGCGTGAACCGGGACCGACGTACCAGTCTGCCAGGACTGGCCGCATCCCCCAAAACGAGGGGTCGCCGCGATCTATTCCCAGCCACTGGGCAGGCGGTCCGCTACGAGGTGACGACGCCCTTGGCCTGGCCCGTCGCGGTGCCTTCGGTGGCCGACCTCGGGATCGCCCGGTCGTGCTCCAGGGCCGTCCAGATCTGCTTGGCCTTGGCTTCCTGCACGATCACGCGGTTGGGGTTCGCCGGGTCGTAGCGGACCGGCATGGTGACCATGGTCATGTCCGAGGGGCTGATGCCCTTGAGGCCGCCCGCGAAGGAGACCAGGGAGTTGACCGAGCCGAGGTGGGAGTCGGTGGTGACGGCCTTGGTGGCGGTGTCGGCGAGGTCGTACAGCTTCTTCGGGCTGGACAGCACGCCGACGCTCTTGACCTGCTTGACCAGTGCCTTGATGAAGGCCTGCTGGAGCTGGATACGGCCGAGGTCGCTGCCGTCGCCCACGCCATGCCGGGTGCGGACGAGACCGAGGGCCTGGGCGCCGGTGAGCTCGTGCGTGCCGGCCTTGAGGTCCAGGTGGCTGTCGGTGTCCTTGATGGCCTTGGTCGTGGTGACCGTGACCCCGCCGAGCTCGTCGACCAGCTTCTCGAAGCCGCTGAAGTCGACCTCCAGGTAGTGGTCCATGCGGATGTCGGTCATGGACTCGACGGTCTTCACCGCGCAGGCCGCGCCGCCGGTCGTGTAAGCGGAGTTGAACATGACGTCCGAGGCGGCGTCGTGCTCCTTGCCGTCGGTGTCGGTGCACTGCGGGCGGTCGATCAGGGTGTCGCGCGGAATGGAGACCACGGTGGCCTTCTTGTGGCCCTTGTACACGTGGATGATCATCGCGGTGTCGGAGCGGGCGCTGCCGTCGTCGGTGCCGCCGCCGAGCTTCTTGTTGGAGCCGGAGCGGGTGTCCGAGCCGAGGACGAGGATGTTCTCGGAGCCGTTGTCGACCTTCGTGGGCCGGGAGCTGCCGAGGACCTGGTCGATGTCGACGCTCTTGATGTTGCCGTTGAGCTTGAAGTACACGTAGCCGGCCCCGGTGCCGCCCACCACGACGATCCCCGCGGCGACCCATGCCATGACCAGCAGGCCCTTGCTGCCCCTGCTGCGGGGTTTGCGGCGGCTTCCCTTGCCCCCCGGTATTCGGGGATTCGGCTTGCTCTCGGCTGACATGCGCTCCTCGAATCTCGTCCGGTCGGTTACCCCCTGCTTTCAGGGTCAGACGTGGTCAGAAAAAGACCCGTACCGCACCATGGTCGCTCCGCCTGGTCAGACGGGGAAACTCGAGAAAGGGTTGCACAACGCCCTGTGACCACCATGTGCAGCGGTGGTCACAGGGCGTCACGAGAACCTCAGAGTGAGCCTTGCTCACCAGCGGTTTCAGCCAAAGATGTCGTACTGCTGGAAACCCGTCCCCGCACTGGTCCTTGTGGCAAAGATCTCGCTGGTCGCCTTGCCGGTGCCCTTGTACAGGTAGAGCGTGCCGCCCGGGGTGCGGGCCAGCAGGTCGGCCCTGCCGTCGCCGGTGATGTCACCGACGGCGTCGAAGGCGTTGTAGCCGCTCCAGTTCGTGCGCACCTTGACCCGGGCCGCGAAGACGCCCGTGCCGGACGTGCCGGTGCCCTTGTACAGGTAGAGGTCGCCGGTGCTCTTGTTGCGGGCGAGCACGTCCGCCTTGCCGTCGCCGGTGAAGTCGCCGTGGCCGAGCAGCTGGTTGTACTGGCTCCAGCCGCCGCCGACCCTGACCCGGGCCGCGAAGCTGCCGTCGCCCTTGCCCGGGTAGATCCACAGGACGCCCGCGGAGTCCACGGAGAGCAGGTCGGGCTTGTAGTCGCCGGTCACGTCGCCGGGGGTGACGATCCGGGTGCGGGTCCGCCAGTCGGTGAAGACCTTCTTCGGGTCGGCCCAGGCGCCTCCGGTGGACGACGGGACGAACCGCAGCCAGTACACATCACCGGTGGCGGAGACGCGGTACAGGAGGTCCTGGAAGCCGTCCCGGTTGAGGTCGGTCTGCCGCACCAGGTTCACCCCGTTCCAGTCGCCCCAGGACTGCCGGGCGGCGAAGGTGGTGCCCTTGGAGTCCTGCTCGTAGCCGACCTTGGTGGAGGAGTTGCGAGCCCACAGGTCGGCCTTGTGGTCGAAGCTCAGGTTGGTGTCGTCGACGCGCGGGTAGGCGGCACCGACGTACTTGCTGACCTTGGTGAAGACGCTGTAGGCGCCCTTGGCGACGCAGTCCGTCACGTTCCAGGAGACGACACCGACGATCCGCCCGTTCACGACGAGGGGGCCGCCGGAGTCACCGCTGCAGATGGCGGTCGTACCGGAATCGCTGCCGCTGGCGGCCGGGCCCGCGCAGGTCATGTGCCCCTTGATGAACCAGGAGCCGTAGGCCGCGGCGCACGTCGTGTCCGACTTGATGGGCAGCGTGGCCGTCTTCAGCGTCTCGGAGATGTCGTCGCTGGTGGAGCTGGTGCGGCCCCAGCCGTAGACCTTGGCGGTCTTGGCACCGGTGGTGGCGGGGTCGTACGAGGCGGTGTCGGTGGCCGTCGTCATGCGGATCGGGGTCGCCTTGACGGGGGCCGCCAGGGTCAGGACCGCGATGTCGTTGTCGATGGTGTCCGCGTTGTACGACGGGTGGTACCACTGCCGCAGTACGGCCGTGGCGGTGCCGCCGTGCAGGTCGCCGTCCTCGGAGGGCAGCTGCGTGGCACCGGTCACCACGGCGCCGCCCTTGGCCCAGTTCGCGCCCTTGACGCAGTGCGCGGCGGTGAGGATCTTCGTCGGCGCGACGACCGCGCCGCCGCAGAAGAACCCGGTGTCGTCGCTGGTGTCCGTGGTCCCCTGGTCGTCGGTGTACCAGAGCTGGGCCATCCACGGGGCCGAGGTGATGGTCGTCGTCGTACCGCCGATGATCATCGGCGAGACGGTGGAGTCGACCTTGCCCCCGCTCATCGGCGACCGGGTCATCGTGCGGGAGGTGTCCTCCGCCGCGACGGCACCGGCGATCCGGTGCTCCAGCTCGGACTGCGACGGCGTGGACGCGGTGGCGGCGGCCGGGGCCGGTGCCTGCGGCTCGGGCACTACGGTGGCGGCGTTCGCCGACGTGGCCAGCAGCGCGGCGGCCACGGCGACGGGCAGGGCGATCCACGCACGCCGTCTGTGCCGGCCGGCGCCTCCGGACATGGGTATACCCATGCAAGTCCCCCCAAGGGATCAGAAGTTCAGAGATCGAAAAATCGACCGAAGAGCGCGATCCTAAACCAAAGAGGACCGCCCCCCGTGGTCGGGGGGCGGTCCTCTTTCCGAACGCTTGACGTCAGTCGCCGTTGCCCGGCGTCGGCGTCGTCTTCTGGATCTGCATCAGGAACTCGGCGTTCGACTTCGTCTGCTTCATCTTGTCGAGAAGCAGTTCGACCGCCTGCTGCTGGTCGAGGGCGTGCAGCACCCGGCGCAGCTTCCAGACGATCCCGAGCTCGTCGGGAGCGAGCAGGATCTCTTCCTTACGGGTACCGGACGCGTCCACGTCCACCGCCGGGAAGATCCGCTTGTCGGCGAGCTTCCGGTCGAGCTTGAGCTCGGCGTTGCCGGTGCCCTTGAACTCCTCGAAGATGACCTCGTCCATGCGGGACCCGGTGTCCACCAGGGCGGTGGCGAGGATGGTCAGCGAGCCGCCGTCCTCGATGTTGCGGGCCGCACCGAAGAAGCGCTTCGGCGGGTACAGGGCGGTCGAGTCGACACCACCGGACAGGATGCGGCCGGAGGCGGGCGCGGCGAGGTTGTACGCACGGCCCAGACGCGTGATCGAGTCGAGCAGCACGACCACGTCGTGGCCCAGCTCCACCAGACGCTTGGCACGCTCGATGGCGAGCTCGGCGACCGTGGTGTGGTCCTCGGCCGGGCGGTCGAAGGTCGAGGAGATGACCTCGCCCTTCACCGACCGCTGCATGTCGGTGACCTCTTCCGGACGCTCGTCGACCAGGACGACCATCAGGTGGCACTCGGGGTTGTTGTGCGTGATCGCGTTGGCGATCGCCTGCATGATCATGGTCTTGCCGGTCTTCGGCGGGGCCACGATCAGACCGCGCTGGCCCTTACCGATCGGCGCGACGAGGTCGATGATGCGGGTGGTCAGGACGCCGGGGTCGGTCTCCAGACGGAGGCGGTCCTGCGGGTACAGCGGTGTCAGCTTGTTGAACTCCGGGCGGCCGCGGCCGTGTTCGGGCGCCATGCCGTTGACGGAGTCCAGGCGCACCAGCGCGTTGAACTTCTCGCGCCGCTCGCCTTCCTTGGGCTGACGGACCGCGCCGGTGATGTGGTCGCCCTTGCGCAGGCCGTTCTTGCGGACCTGGGCGAGGGAGACGTACACGTCGTTGGGGCCCGGCAGGTAGCCCGACGTACGGATGAAGGCGTAGTTGTCGAGGATGTCCAGGATGCCGGCGACCGGGATCAGGACGTCGTCCTCGTTGATCTGCGGCTCGGGGCCGCTCATCTCGTCACGGCCACGACGGCCGCGGCGGTCCCGGTAGCGACCGCGCCGGCCGCGGCGACCGCCCTCGAAGTCGTCGTCGTCCTGGGGGCCGTTGTCGCGCTGACGGTCCTGGCGGTCCTGACGGCCGCCGCCCTGCTGCTGGTTCTGCTGCTGGCGCTGACCGCCCTGGCCCTGCTGGTCGTCGCTCTTGCGACGCTCACCACGGTCCCCGCGGTCGCCACGCTCACCACGGTCACGGCCGCGGTCACGGCGGTCGCGGCGGCCACGGCCGTCGCCGTCACCGGCGTCGCCCTGCGGCTGCTGCGCGGGATTCTCGGCCTTGGGCTCGCTCTTCGCCTCGGCCACGACGGTCTCGGGGCTGCCCGAGGGGGCGCCGGCCTCGGCGGTGGCACGGCGGCGACGGCGCTCGGCGGGAGCGTCGTCCCCCGCGCGCTCGGCGGCCGGCTGGCCGGGGATCTCGATCTGCTGCTGGGCCACGGCCTTCTCGGCGGGGGCCTCGGCCTTCGCCTCCGCCTTCTTCTCGGCGGCGTCGCCCGTACGGGCCTTGGAGGTGGCGCGGCGCTTCGGCTTGGTCTCGGCGGCGTCACCGGCGGGCGAGGATGCAGCCTTGGGAGCCGCGGCACCTCCCCCGGCCTGCGCTTCCTTGATGACCTCGATCAGCTGGCTCTTGCGCATACGCGCGGTGCCCTTGATGCCGAGGCCGGATGCGACCTGCTGCAGCTCGGCCAGCACCATGCCGTCGAGGCCGGTACCGCGGCGCCGCCGGGAGCCGGCACCGGCGGCAGGCGCGGAGGCGTCCGTGGAGGGCGCGGCAGCGGTCTCCTCGACACGTGCGCCCATCAGATCGGTGGTGTCGCTCACGAAGGGTCCTTCCCTGGAGCGGACGTCGGCCTGTCTGGCTCGGCGACCGTTTGTGCTGTCCGACGTCGGTCCCATCCTTGTGGACCGAGCCGGGGCGGTGGTCCGCCTAAGCGGCGGAGGAATGTGGTGACGGCGCTTCCGATAGCCGTGGCACTGAGTGTCCGTGTCACGTTGGCTTGGTCGCACCGGTTCCGGAGCGTGCCCGGCAAGTCGCTCAGTGCCCGCGTACGAGGTACTGCCCTTGTACGTCGTACGGAACGCAGTGCGGCTTGGGAGGCTCCCGGAAGAATGTCTGTCCCGGACGGGGACGTGAAGCACCTCGCCATGGTGGGGTCGGGTGCAGACTTGAGATTAACACTACCGGATCCAACAAACATTCCCCCTCTCGAAATCCGGCACACGCCGGATCTCAGATGTCACTGGCTGCCGCGAGCGGGAGCACACAGGCCCCCTGGGCGTCGAGGTCCAGCCGGTTGGCGGCCCAGCCCGCGCCCGCCAGATGGGCCACCTTGTCGGCGCTGGCAGCGTCGACGAGCGCGAGCACGGTGGGCCCCGCCCCCGAGATGACTGCCGGGACTCCGTCGGCCCGCAGCCGCTCCACGAGTGCGGCGCTCTCCGGCATGGCGGGAGCGCGGTACTCCTGGTGGAGACGGTCCTCGGTGGCCGGCAGCAGCAGCTCGGGGCGCCTGGTGAGGGCCTCGACGAGCAGCGCGGCACGGCCGGCGTTGGCGGCGGCGTCGACGTGCGGCACGGTGCGCGGGAGCAGTCCGCGCGCGGTCTCGGTCAGGACGGGCTTTCCGGGCACGAAAACCACCGGAACGATGGAATCGTCGGGCTCCAGCCTGATCGCCCGGGCGGCACCGGCCTCCATCCAGGCGATGGTGAAGCCGCCGAGCAGACACGGGGCCACGTTGTCGGGGTGGCCCTCGATCTCGGTGGCGAGCTCCAGGAGCGCGGTGTCGTCGAGCCGGGCCTCGCCGCCTATGGTCACGGCGCGCGCGGCGACGATTCCGGCGCAGATGGCGGCCGAGGAGGAGCCGAGGCCCCGGCCGTGCGGGATGCGGTTGGCGCAGACGATCTCCAGGCCGCGCGGCTGGCCGCCCAGCAGGTCGAAGGCGGTGCGCAGGGAACGTACGAGGAGGTGGTTCTCGTCCCGCGGGAGCGTCTCGCTGCCCTCTCCCGCGATGTCGATGTGCAGCCCTGAGTCGGCCACCCGGACGACAACGTCGTCGTAGAGCCCCAACGACAGGCCCAGGGCGTCGAAGCCCGGGCCGAGGTTGGCGCTGGTGGCGGGGACGCGCACCCGGACGGCGGCGGCGCGGAAAGCGGGACCGGCCATCTCTCGATGACTCTCCTTGAGCTGCGTGATTGTCGAATGACATTCGATGACGTACGAGGACCCTGCTGGCCGCGGAGACGACGTGGCACCCCGCTGTACGCGAGGGCATATGCAGCGGGCGGGTTCGGTACAGCCTATCGAAGGAAGGTTCTGTGGCGACATAGGGCGCACAGGAGGCGCACGATGCGTGTCGTAAGCCCCCCGTGCACCCCTCTCGGGGGATTCCCTGTCTCAGGCGAGCCCGAGGCGCTCGGCCGCCGTCGCCGCGTCGACCGGGACGGTGACCGGCTGCGGAGCACCCGCGACGGCCCAGTCGGGGTCCTTGAGGCCGTTGCCGGTGACCGTGCACACGATCCGCTGGCCCGGGTCGACCTTGCCCTGCTCGGCGGCCTTCAGCAGACCGGCCACGGAGGCGGCGGAGGCGGGCTCCACGAACACACCCTCCTGAGCGGCCAACAGCCGGTAGGCGCGCAGGATCTCACGGTCCGTCACCTCGTCGATGAACCCGCCGGACTCCTCCTTCGCCGCGAGCGCGTACTGCCAGGAGGCGGGGTTGCCGATACGGATGGCGGTGGCGATGGTCGACGGGTCCTTGACGACCTCGCCGCGCACGATCGGGGCACTGCCGGAGGCCTGGAAGCCCCACATGCGGGGCGTCTTGGCGGCCACCCCGTCGGCGGCGTACTCCTTGTAGCCCTTCCAGTACGCCGTGATGTTGCCGGCGTTGCCGACCGGCAGGACGTGGATGTCGGGCGCGTCGCCGAGCATGTCGACGATCTCGAAGGCGGCGGTCTTCTGGCCCTCGATACGGACCGGGTTGACCGAATTGACCAGCGCCACCGGGTAGTTGTCGCTCAGCGAGCGGGCCAGGGTGAGGCAGTCGTCGAAGTTTCCGTCGACCTGGAGGATCTTCGCACCGTGCACGAGGGCCTGGCCCATCTTGCCGAGCGCGATCTTGCCCCGCGGCACCAGCACGGCACAGACCATGCCCGCGCGTACGGCGTAGGCGGCGGCGCTCGCCGACGTGTTGCCGGTGGACGCGCAGATGACCGCCTTCGCGCCCTCCTCCTTGGCCCGCGTGATGGCCATGGTCATACCGCGGTCCTTGAAGGACCCGGTGGGATTGGCGCCCTCCACCTTGAGGTGGACCTCGCACCCGGTGCGCTCGGAGAGCACCTGCGCGGGCACGAGGGGCGTGCCGCCCTCACGGAGCGACACGACCGGCGTGGTGTCGGAGACGGGCAGCCGGTCCCGGTACTCCTCGATGATTCCGCGCCACTGGTGGGTCATTGCTGGTTACTCTCCTTCAACCCGCATGATGCTGGCGACACCCCGCACGGTGTCGAGCTTGCGCAACGCCTCGACTGTCCCGCCCAGGGCGGCGTCCGACGCGCGGTGCGTGACGACGACGAGAGACGCCTCGCCGTCCTTCCCCTGCTGCCGAACGGTATCGATGGACACCCCGTGCTCGGCGAACACGGTGGCAACCTGGGCGAGAACACCCGGTTTGTCGGCCACGTCCAGGCTGATGTGGTAGCGCGTGACGACCTCGCCCATGCCCTCGACGTGCAGGGCGGCGTACGCGGACTCGCCCGGACCCGTGGTACCGCTGAGGCGGTTGCGGCAGACCGCGACGAGGTCACCGAGGACGGCGGAGGCGGTGGGGGCACCGCCCGCGCCCGGGCCGTAGAACATCAGCTGGCCGGAGGCGTCGGACTCGACGAACACGGCGTTGTAGGCGCCGCGGACGGACGCGAGGGGATGCGTGAGCGGGATCATCGCGGGGTGCACGCGCGCGGTGACGGACCTGCCGTCCTCGGCACGCTCGCAGATGGCGAGCAGCTTGATGGTGCAGCCCATGTTCTTCGCGGAGGCGAAGTCGGCGGCGGTGACCTCGGTCATGCCCTCGCGGTAGACGTCGTCGAGACGCACGCGCGTGTGGAAGGCGATCCCGGCGAGGATGGCGGCCTTGGCGGCGGCGTCGAACCCCTCGACGTCGGCGGTCGGGTCGGCCTCCGCGTATCCGAGGGCGGTGGCCTCGTCGAGGGCCTCCTGGTAACCGGCGCCCGTGGAGTCCATCTTGTCGAGGATGAAGTTGGTGGTGCCGTTGACGATCCCGAGCACCCGGTTGACCTTGTCGCCGGCGAGGGACTCGCGCAGCGGGCGGATCAGCGGGATGGCACCGGCGACGGCGGCCTCGTAGTAGAGGTCCTTGCCGTGCTGTCCGGCCACCGCGTGCAGGGCGGCGCCGTCCTGGGCGAGGAGCGCCTTGTTGGCGGAGACGACGGAGGCGCCGTGCTCGAAGGCGGTGGTGATGAGGGAACGGGCGGGCTCGATCCCCCCGATGACCTCCACGACCACGTCGATGTCCCCGCGTTTGACGAGGGCGGTGGCGTCGGTGGTGACGAGTTCCTGCGGGATGCCCTCACGGACCTTGGAGGGACGCCGTACCGCGACCCCGGCGAGCTCCACGGGGGCGCCGATGCGGGCGGCGAGGTCGTCGGCGTGCGTCGTCATGATGCGCGCCACCTCTGAGCCGACCACTCCACAGCCCAGCAGCGCCACCTTCAGCGGACGCGTACGCATCATCCGACCTCGTTTCCTCATACCGTCTACGGTGGGTCCAGTCTCACTCACCGGACGGGAGTTTCTGCCCCTCGTCCGGATTATGAGACATCTATTTCATTTGTCCGGGGGCGGAAGACCGTAGATCTTCCTTTCCTTGCCCGCGGGGGTCCGGCGGGGGTTTATCCCACGTCGAGCCGCAGAAGGTCCTCCTCCGTCTCCCGGCGGACGATGACCCGGGACTCGCCGTCATGGACGGCGACGACCGGCGGGCGCAGCACGTGGTTGTAGTTGCTCGCCATGGAACGGCAGTAGGCGCCCGTCGCCGGCACGGCGATGAGGTCACCCGGTGCCAGGTCGGCCGGCAGGAACGCGTCCTTGACCACGATGTCCCCGCTCTCGCAGTGCTTGCCGACGACCCGGGCGAGCATGGGTTCGGCGTCACTGGTCCTCGACACAAGGGCGACGGTGTACTCGGCGTCGTACAGCGCGGTGCGGATGTTGTCCGACATCCCGCCGTCGACGGAGACGTAGGTGCGCAGCCCGTCGAGGGGCTTGATGGTGCCGACCTCGTAGAGCGTGAAGGCCGTCGGACCGACGATGGCGCGCCCCGGCTCCACGGAGATCCGGGGAGTCCGCAACCTGGCCGCCTCGCACTCCCTCGTCACGATCTCGGTGAGCGCCTTGGCGATCTCGTGCGGCTCGCGGGGGTCGTCGTCGCTGGTGTAGGCGATGCCGAGGCCGCCCCCGAGGTCGATCTCGGGAAGCTCGACACCGTGCTCGTCACGGACGTCCTTGAGCAGCCCGACCACGCGATGTGCCGCGACCTCGAAGCCGGACATGTCGAAGATCTGCGACCCGATGTGGGAGTGGATGCCGATGAGTTCGAGTCCGTCGAGCTTCAGCGCCCGCCGCACGGCCTCGGCGGCCTGTCCGCCGGCCAGCGGGATACCGAACTTCTGGTCCTCGTGGGCGGTGGCGATGAACTCGTGGGTGTGTGCCTCGACTCCGACGGTGATGCGGATCTGGACCCTTTGCCGCTTCCCCAGGCTCTGCGCGATGTGCGCGACCCGGACGATCTCCTGGAACGAGTCGAGGACGATACGCCCCACCCCGCTCTCGACGGCCCGGGTGATCTCCGCCGTCGACTTGTTGTTGCCGTGGAAGGCGATGCGGTCGGCGGGCATGCCGGCGGACAGGGCGGTGGCGAGCTCGCCGCCGGAGCACACGTCCAGGTTGAGCCCTTCCTCGTGCAGCCAGCGGACGACGGCTCGCGACAGGAACGCCTTGCCGGCGTAGAAGACGTCGGCATCGGTCCCGAAGGCACCGCGCCAGGCCCGCGCCCGGGCCCGGAAGTCGGCCTCGTCGACGACGTAGGCGGGGGTGCCGTGCTCCTCGGCGAGGGTCTTGACGTCGATGCCGCCGACGGTGACGACCCCGTTCCCGTCACGGCCGACCGTCTGGGCCCACACCTTGGGGTCGAGGCTGTTGAGGTCGGCGGGCGGCGCGGAGTAGTGACCCTCGGGAAGGACGTCGGCGTGCCGGGGCCCGGCGGGATGTGCGGAACGGCTCATCTTCTTGACTGGCTCTCTAGAGGTGTTCGGGTGCGTCGATGCCGAGCAGGGACAGGCCACCGGCCAGCACCGCCCCGGCGGCTTCGGCGAGCGCGAGCCGGGCACGGTGGGCGGCCGAGGGTTTCTCCGCGCCACGCGGAAGGACGACTGCGAGAAAGGGGAGAACGGCATCGGCGACGGTGACGAGATACCGGGCCAGGCGATCGGGGGCGTGGTGCGCGGCGGCGGCCTGGAGGACACGGGGGTGATCGGCGAGGAGGTTCCGCAGGGCTGTCGTGTCGTGTACGACGGTGTCCTGGACGGTGGTTTCCGCTACGGCGGTTTCCGGTACGTCGGCCTGCCGTGCGTCGGTCCCCTGTACGGCTGCCGCTGTGTCCCCCCGTGGGTGCACGTCCACGTCCCCGGGCTCGGCGTGGAAGCCCAGGTCGGCGGCGTTGCGGCTGAGAGCCCGGGTGCGGGCGTGGGCGTAACGGACCCGGAAGAGAGGGTTGCTCTCCCGCTGGATCAGGTGGTCGGCGGTGATGCGGGCCCGGTCGTGAGGGGCGGGGTGAAGAAGCGCCCAGCGGGCGGCGTCCCGGCCGAGGGCGTCGGGGTCGAGGGACCCGAGGCCGACCGGTACGGGTCGTGGTCGTACGTTGACGTCGAGGGGGGCGGGGGCGGGGGCATCGGGGGTGCCGTACGCATCGACCTCGACGCCGAGGATGTCCGTCCAGGCCGGCTCCGGGCGAGCAACGCAACTGGTGCGGACGAGGGCGCCCTGGGAGCGGAGGATGCGGGCGACGGCGTCCATCACGACGACGGCGCGGACCTCGTGGGGCGCGTGGAGCTGCACGAGCTGCCCGGTGGGCCGGTCGGCATGGCCGTACCGCTGTCCGAGTCGCAGGATCTCCCGCACGAGGGCGTCGCCGCTCCCCCGCAGGCTGATGTTGAGGAACCCGGGCCCGGTGACGACGACGTCACCGATGCCGTCGCTGTGCGCGAGCCGCTGCCGGAGAATCTCGGCGACCCGCAACGGGGGCTGCCCGGCGGGCCGGGCCAGCTGGAGGGCGACGTTGGTGGCGTAGTCACCACACCCACCGGGCCCCGGGGGCGTGACGTCGGTCCGCCCCGGGACGGCCACGTCCAGCTCCCCGTCGTCGACAGCACGACGCACCGCGCGCAGCACGGTACGGGAGAGCTCGACGGGGGTCACGGGACAAGCGTAGGGGAGGAGGGGGGTGGGAGGGCGAGCGGGTTTGGGCGGGGTCCGGGATGTGGGACGGGGTGGGGCGGTACTGGGCTGGGCTGGGCTGGGCTGCAGGATGCGGGCGTGGGCGCGGGGCGTGAGGACCCGGATGTCACTGCGAGGCCGCCGCGTCTCGTGAGGTTCAGCCGCCGGCGCGACCGGCCCGCTCGGCCTCTCCGCCCCCGAGTACACCGCCGACCAGAGGAGTGTCCCCCTCCTCCGACCGCCGTCGCTCCCGGCTCTGGTCCATCAACTGCCGTACGAGTCGCACGAGTTCGGCGGGCTCGAAGGGCTTGGCGAGGAAGGCGTCGACGCCGACGTCGAGACCGCTGTCGACCTCGTGCTGCGTACAGGCGCTGACGATGACGAGGGGAAGGTGAGCGGTCCGGGGGTCGGAACGCAGCTGTGCGGCGGTCCGCAGTCCGTCCAGCCGGGGCATGACCACATCGAGGGTCACGACATCGGGACGCACCTGATGAACGACATCCAGACACTCGACACCATCGGCCGCGGTCACGACCTCGAGACCCTCCAGCTCGAGATTGACCCTGATCAGCTGCCGGATGACCTTGTTGTCGTCCACAACAAGCACCCGGCCCGACGCGCCTGGCACAACTCGAGAGTAGGTGCGGACCGGCCACCGCGTCCGGGTTTTCCCCACTTCCACCCCGTGCGGGGGACCCAGGCCGCTGAGGCGCGACCACGAAACCCGTTCCGGATCACCCCGAGGGAGCTGGTAGTGTTCTACCCGTCGCCGCGAGCCACCAACTCCGACCGACACGCCCCCGTAGCTCAGGGGATAGAGCAACGGCCTCCGGAGCCGTGTGCGCAGGTTCGAATCCTGCCGGGGGCACCTTGCATGAGGTGCCCAAAGACCCCGTCACCAGCGGAAACGCTGAGGCCGGGGTCTTCGCGTATGTGCAGGCGTATGCGGCCCGAAGCGGCTCTATGTCGAGGTCTGTGGACGAGGCGTGGACGGGATCTTGAAGCATCGCCGCAGGTGATGCCCTTAGCTCAAGCAGAATGCTCCCTGGACAGTCGAATCGACGGGTGGGGGACCGCGTGGACGTGACCACTCTTGCTGTCGCGCTCATCAGCGTCGGGGGAACACTGGGCGGCACTCTGGGCGGGGCTGTGCTCAGCCAGCGCGCCAGCCGGACCCAAGCCGCGGAGCAGAACCAGCGCGCCGATCGTGAACGGGCAGAGCAACGAACCGCTCAGGCCCTGCAAGCCAAGCGTGATCTTTATGCGCTGCTGAACGCCACGGCTCGCGCTTACCGGATCGCCGCCCGAGACGCCGTCCGAGCAGCCGAGCGCGGTGAAAGCAGCGAGCCGGCGGTCCTGGACGCCGCAAAGGATGCTTGGGCCGACCAGTACGCACAGGCGCAGATGGCGCTGCCGAAGGACGTTCTGGAAGTGGTCTCGACCTTGAACAGGGCGCTGGGGGTCGGGTACTTGGTCGTCAAGCAGCTGCCGACCAGCTCTGACCTGGACGGAGCATACGCGCGGGCGAGGACTTGGTTCAGCGGTTCAATGTCCGATGGCGTGTACCTGTTGAGAGTGGCGCTGCGACATGACCTCGGCGTGGAGGTCAACGCGAACTTCGAGCAAGCTCGTACGCAGATGCTCGCCACGCTCGACAGCTCGCGAAAGCACCTGGAACGGCTACTCGCCGCCGAGAGAATGCAGGCCCCCGGGTGAATTAAGGACGCTTCAAAAGAAGAGGCCCCTGGACTGCATACCAGGGGCCACAGACACATTCAGGCTGTGTCACTCGTACTCACGAAGCAGGTCCTCGATACGCCGATTGGCGACGTCCTGCCGTCCGTCCAGGCACTTCGCGTAGCGCGTCAGAAGTACCTCAACGCTGTTGCCTGCGCGCTCGGCCACCTCGGTGGGATCGACTCCGGCATTGAGCCACGTCGACAGCGCCGAGTGCCGGAGGTCGTACGGGCGACTCGCGAGTGGCGAGGAGGCCACGGTCGGCGGGAGCGCGAGGAGCCGGGCCTCCTGCCACACGCGGTAGTAGGTCGAGGACGGGACGACCGAACCTTTCTCGCTGAAGAACAGGCGCCCGTCGTCCGCAGTGCCAAAGGTGGCCAGGTGCTCACGGAACACGGCGACGAGGTGAGGCGGAATAGGTACCCGCCGGACGTCCTCGGTCGGCCGGTTCTTCAGCCCGCGGTCGTCGTGGGTCTCCCCCGAGTCGGTCCACTGCTTGCCGACCGACGGGCGGGTCCGGTGAAGCAACGCGGAGCCCCAGCCCTGTGCCGGGAGGATCAGGTCCGTCTCGGCGAGGCCGACCGCTTCAGCCGGCCGAAGACCGCCGAAGTACATCGCGGCAAACAGACCCACGAGACGACGGCCGCGGGCACGCCGGTATCCGCCCACATAGGAGACGGCCGCCAGGAGGTTGCGAGCCTGCTCCGGGTTGGCGACGACGCGCGGGTCAACCTGGTTGGACACCTTCGGTTTCTGCCAGCGGACAGCCGTAATGGGGTTCTCGCGCAGCTCCCCCAGGTCGACCGCATAGTTCGCGGCGTTGACGAGGGTCCGACGCTTGCGCCGCACGGTCTCTGCCGCTGCCGCCGTGCCGTCGAGCTTGAGCTTCAGCGAGTCGAGGACCGCACGGGCCGTGGCGGGTTCAGCAAGGTCGGCGAGCGGCCGAGAGGCCTTGGACACCCAGTGAAGAACGTTCCGTACGTCGTCCGGGATTTCCCGATCGTCGGGCCCCGGCAAGACGAAGGCCCAGTTGCGCAGCGCTTTGCGGATCACCTCGTCGGACGGCCTTCCGGCACGCTCGTCGAGGAGCTCCAGCGTCACGCTGGTGAGGGATTCATTGATGCCGTCCCTCGTGTTGGGGGCGGCATGGGGCCACTTCATGGCGAGATATCTGAGGGCGAAGGCGTACCAGGACACGGCCGACTTCTTCTCCTCCATCGAAGCCGGGAGGCCCGACCCGGTGTCGAACTCCTCACCGTCGCGCATCGCTCGCATGAGCTTCGTGCGGTAGTGGTCGGCGAGCGCTTTGGTGCGGAAGGACTCGGAGAAGACGTTGCCGGCCACTGACCAGCGGACGCCGTACGAAGGCGTTTTGGTGTCCCGCTTTCGCACGCCCCAGACCTTCGCATCAAGGGACTTCACGCCGCCGCCTCCAGCTGTCGCAGCAACGTGGTGAAGTCGCTCCGCCATACCCGGAGTTCTCCGTTGGGTAGCTTGAAGGCGGCCGGCCCGTATCCCAGCTCCCGCCAGCGGTAGAAGGTGCGGCGGGAGACGCCGCCCAGCTCGGTAAGGATCTGCGGGACAGTCATCAGTTCGTCTCGTCGGCGGTCCACGCCGAGTCTCCTTCCGTGTCGGGGGTGCTCGGTCGCCGTGAGGCTGCAAGCCAGGTCTCGACGGCGGTCAGGCCGGTGCTGGCGAAGCGCCAGTGCGAGAGGACGAGGACGCTGTCCGGGTCGGGCAGCGGGTGACCCGCCTCTGCCGCGCGTTCGCGGGTGAGTGCTTCGTTGTGGTCAGCGCGTTCCTGGCGGAGGGCGCCGAGGGTGACGGAGTACGCGCGGGACTTGGTGGAGAAGTGGCCGCGGAATCCGAGCATGTGAGCCCACTTGCGGAGGCGCAGGTCTTCGAGTTCGGACCGGGCCCCGAGGTGCCAGCAGGTGAAGATCAACTGACGTGCGTGATCGGTGACTTCAGCGCCGATCAGGTCGGTGATGGGGTTACGGATGGGCCGGTCCAGGGTGCCCGTCGCGGTTTCGGCACCCTTGGTGGCGTACTTGGCGATGTAGGCGGCGACGGCGCGGCTGGTGAGGTCGGTGGCGCCGGTGAAGTCGGCCGAACGGATAGGGCGGATGTCGAGTTGTTCGCCGAAGCGGAAGGTGTGGGCACGGCCGTCGAGGACCGGGCCGGGCGTCTCGGCGAGGTGGACGGCCAAGCGGATGGAGTCGGCGAGGAGTTCGGCGGTGGCCCAGGTGGGTGGGGTGTCCTCGGCTCCGTCCGGGCCGTCGAGCCGGATCACCGCGTGGAAGTGAACGGCGCCTCGCCGCTGATATTCGGCGACCTTGGCGTAGGAGACCTTGAGGCAGTCGCGCAGCGCCGAGCGGCCGATGCCCGCGCGGGAGGCGAGTTGTTGGCGGAGGTAGGTGGTGAAGCGGGCCCAGAGGGCACCGGCGTGCGCGTTCCACAGGACGGCGGCGCGGTAGTCGTAGCGGTCGGGGTTCAGGGGCGTGCCAAGGACAGGGTCACCGTCCGGGTGGAGACGTCCGCAGCGGCAGCGGCCGCCGCCGGGCCGGTTGTGGACAGGGCCGAAGGAGGGGGCGGTGAAGGTGGCGAAGACGCGGGGATGTCCGGCGACAGCCGGGCCGATTCCCTTGCCGCCGCTCAGACCGGCTGTGACGAGGTGGTACGTGTCTTTGCGGTAGACCTCGGCGCACGCGGCGCACCTTGTGGCGCGGCGGTTGTTGCAGCGGATGAGGAACTGTCCGGCGGGAAGGTCGCGGTCGACGATCTCGCGGACGATCTCACCCGACGAGGCGTGGACGTCGAGGCGGTGGCCCTCCATCCGTACGGGCCGCTCGCAGCCGCCGAGCCGCTGGATCTGGTGTGCGTAGGTGCTCAGTTCGCCGTGCAGGGCGAGGGCCGCCAGTTGGCGGATGGCTCCGGTCGGAGCCTCGGGGCGCATGTGCGAGTTCCTCCTTGGGGGCGGGAGCGGGGACAGCAGCCCGCCTTGTCCAGGGGGCTAGACAGCGTGGGCAAGCCGGACTGCTGAGCAGATGGGGGTCAGCGGCGGTCGCTCTTGAGGATCGAGCGGACGGTGACGGCGCAGACGGCCACCGAGGCGGCGGTGATTGCCACGGCCAGGAGCATGGAGACCAGGACGGCGCCGAGGACGAGGACCAGGGCGCCACCGCCGGCGGCGAGGGTGAGCATGCTGCCCGGAGTGAGCTGGACCATGGGCCGGTTGGAGGCGGGGGCGGACGGAATCGGGGTGGAGGTGGGGGCGTAGGGCGCCGGGATGGTCGGCGCCGGAGCGGTGTCCTGCGGCGGGTACTTGGGGGTGAACATGGCTGGTCCCTTCTGAAATCAGTCGAGGAGAGCGGCGACAGCGGGGGCGAGCACGCTGTTGGCGACGAGGTAGCCGCCGAGGAGGAGCAGGACGACGAGCCACCAGGGCGGACGGGCTAGTTGGATGCCGAGGACGGCGACGACGAGGACGGCGAACCAGAGCGGGACATCCATCGGTGATCTCCTGTCAGGCGGAGCAGCGGTGGGTGCGGGCGGCGAGTTCGGCGGCGGAGCGGCTGTCGTACTCGGCGGAGAAGTCGCAGCGGGGTGCCGTGCAGGCGGCGAGGTGGCGGTTTCGTCCACGGGAGAGGAACGAGGCGACCTGGACGGGCCCGATGCGGCGGATGTTGTGGAAACGCGGGGTCACTTGAGCGGTCCTTTCTCAGAGGTGGGCGGCGACGGACAGGGTCATGGACGGCGGCAGGCCGAGCCGGGCGCGTACGGCGTCGGGGTCTGCCGGTTGGCCGGTGGCGGCGCGCAGTTCCTCGGCGAGGGCCTGCGCGCGGTCGATGAGCGCGGGCGGCAGGGGTACAGCGGGAACGCGCGTCGGCGCGACGAGGACGGGGTTCTGTGCGGGTTCCTCGGGGGCCGGATCCGCGGCCGTAGCGGGGAGTTCGTCACGGCGGGACGTGTCGACCGCGCCCGGCCCAGTGGTGGGTTCGGGCTCAGAGACCACCTGGGCCGCAGGTTCCTCCACGATGCGTGGCGCGTGGGCCAGAAGCGTTCCGCCGAAGAATGCGACGGCAGGCCAACCGGCCACCACGACGCGCAGTGACGCAGGTACGTGGTCCAGATCGAGGAGACCGGCTGTTGCGATGTTGGCTCCGAGGGAGGCGGCCAGGGCGATTAGGAACCACAGGCGCGCTCCCCCGGCGGGCTGTCCGGCGCGCTGCTGTTCGCGCATCCGGCGCCAGGCGGCGACCAGAAGCAGATCGACGCTGACCGGGTAGGCCCATGCCTTCCAGCCGCCTTGCCCGGCCGCTTCAGCGAGGTCATGAAGGTGGGAGAAGGACAGGGCGCCCGCGATGACGGCCTGGACGATCACGGCGTCCACGCGGGCGAGGTGGGCACGCATCGAGTCGTTCTCCTTCCGGTTCGAGGCATGGGAGGGGTAGGGACGTGGCGCGAGGCGGTCGCGCCGACCGTGGGGAGAGCAGTGCGGTTACTCGGTCACCGGGCGCGCGACCGGTACGGCAGTGGCGGGCGAGGCGACCGCGGCCGGTTCGACGGTGACGGCGGGCCGGAAGGCGTCGAGGCGGGGCAGCTCTGGCACGAGAGCGGACGTAGCGCGGCAGACGGCCGCCGCTTCATCGAGGGTGAGGTGCGGGGAGCGTGCGCGGGACCAGCCGCCGGAAGAGTCGCCGACGATGGCGACGCCGGGGCGTTCGGCGGGAATGGCGGTTGCGGCGAGGGCCGCTTCCGGGGAGATGTCGGCGAGCGCCATGTTGGCGGACGACTCGTCGTTGACGCGGTGGCAGATACGGCCAGTGAGTTGGGCGCGGAGCATGGTGGCGCCTTTGCCGAGTTCGGAACCGAAGCGCTGTCCGCAGACTTCGAGGTAGATGCCGGCCGCGCGGCCGAGCTGGGCGATCCGGACGAGCTTGGTGACCATGGCATCGCGTCGCTTCTCGTCGTCCCGGCTCGCGGCGAGGAAGAGTTCCGCCACCTCGTCGACGACGACCACGACCGGCACCGGCCGCACCTTCTCGGGCAGGCCCCACACGTCCGAGCTGAGGACGTCGTCAGGGCCCGCCCCGGACCGGAGTCCGATCAGCCGGAACCGTGCCTCCATCTCGTCCAGCAGGACGTCAAGGAGTTCGTTCGCCCGGTCCGGGGTGTCCGCGAGGGCCGACAGGCGGGGCGCGAACGGCGCCAGTTCCACACCCCACTTGCAGTCAATCCCGACGAGCACGACCGGTTGCCGGGCGAGCCCGCACAGCAGGTTGCGTAGGTACACGGACTTGCCGGACTGCGTTGCGCCGAGGATGAGTTCATGCGGCACGGCACGGAAGTCCCTTACGTGCCAACGCCCGTCATCCCGCAGCGCCATCGGAAGGGAGAGCAGACCGCCGTTGCCACGACGGCGCCGAGTCGGCCGTACGTCCGCGAGTACATCCCAGCCGATCAACCGCAGTTCGAGCCACCCCGGCTTGGTCGGACGGATATGCACGGCGTGCGCGGCCCAGGCGTGCCGCAACCGGTCGGCGGAAGCGAGGAAGTCCTCCGGCGCCTGCCCGGTCGCCATACGCAACCGCATCACGAGACCGGCACTGGTCGGTATGGGGAACGACCTGCGAGGCGGAACCGGCGCCGCTTCCCGCCCGACCATCCGGGCTGTGGCCCGACGCATGGCCGAAGCCGGAACGGTCAGACCACAGGCGTCCATGGTCGTCCGGTACGACGTCAGCACCCTCACCGCGACGAGCGGATAGCCGATGAGCCACCAGAACACGACCGGCACTCGACGACGCAGCACCAGCAGCGCGACCAGGCCGAACAGACCTAGGACGAGCACCCATACGGTGTCGCTCATGGCGATCAGCCCTGCACCGACGCCGGAGCGTCGACCATGACGGCGTCCGCCCGGTAGGCGATGCCGTGCCGCATCCGGCCACCGAACTCGCTCTCCCACGGCCGGGCGATCAGCCCGGACAGGATGACCGGAGCTCCCATCACCAGGCCCTCACCGATGCCCTGCTCCGGAACGGTGACCTTGATCATGTCCGAACCGCCCTGCGCGATGAAGACGACCTCCAAGACCATGAGCCGCTGGTTGGTCACCGGGTCCACGGCGATCTCACCGGTCTGACGGTCCCTCACCTTGACCTCGGGCAGCTTCGTGACGAGCAGGGTTGCGTCCGAGGCGTTCACGGGAATGACACGCATTTCTTGAACCTCACTGGTCGGCGACGCCCTGGTGAGCGCCGATCCCTTCTGGATACCCCCCTAGACAGCAGGGAGGTGGCCCGCCCTGACTGTCTAGGGGGGTTGACAGAAACAGTAGACCGCAACCAACCCAACTGTCTAGGGGGGTATACGAGTCCTCTCGGAAGGCGTGGAGTTGCTAGACCAGGACCCAGTGCAGGGCGGTGGCATCGTCGTGCGTCTTGCCTCGCGGCCAGCGGCGCCCGTCGGAGTCTCCTGCCTCGGCCTCCCGCACCCGGCGGATCAATTCGGCGGGCCCGGACGTGCTGAGGAGGGCCAACGCCTGCGGCCAGGTGGAGAGTTCGAAGGAGTCGACCAGTCTCGTCGCACCGTCGCTCAGCAGGGACACGGACGTCAGCGACGCCAGCGGCACCGCCCCGGTGAGAGCGTGTTCGGCCGCCTTCGGGTCTGGCCCGGCGATCCAGAAGCCACCAGGGCGATTGCGGTGCCCTGTAAGGGCGTCGCGGTACTCGGCCAGACCGGCGGCATGTTCGGGTGAGCCGGTCGGGAGCGCGTCGACCGGCCCGCGTAGTTGCCTGCCGACCTCATCCAGGCGCTGATCCGTGATCGCGTTCGTCTTGCCGTCAGCGTCGGCGAGCAACAGCGTTGAGTCGCCGAGGACGAGGTACTCCAGGGCCCCCGAAGTGGCCCGTACCGCGAGGACCGTACTGGTGGGACTCGCCCTATAGGTCAAGTCACACGTGCCCTCATGCAGAGCGCGGACAGCCCGGATCGAGTCGGCGAGGCAGGTGGTAAGCGGCCGGAGGGGTTGCGCGGAGATGGCGCCCAGCAGCAACCCACCCAGCGTCGAGGAGAACCAGGCGACGCCGTGCTTGCATCCGGTCTCCGCGCCGGCCACGCCGGCACCGTCGAGGAGGACGGCCGCCCCATGCGCGGCAGCGGCGAAGTCCTCATTGCCTCGGCCCGGTTCGGCAGGCTGTGAGTCGAGGACGACGTTCACGCCGTCGTCTCCTCGTCGTGCAGGTAAAGCGGGGTGAGCAGTTCGACGGACTGCGGTTCCTCGGTCTCGGGGTCGTACTCGACACTCACCAGCGTGGAGAAGCGACGCTCGCCCACCTGCCCCCACAAGGCATTCAAGTCGGAAGAGAGCAGCTGGACGACGCCGAGGGAACCCGCGGTGTGGATGCCGGCGATGGCAAGCACCGAGCCGTTGCCGTCCGGGCGAGGCAGCCTCCCGAGGTATCCGACGTCATGGGGGCGGTAAGGCTCCGTGTCCGCTCCCGCACGGTACGAGGCGCCGGTACGACGGTCCGCCAGGGCCCAAGGCTCACCGTCCGGATGCTCCCAGCCGAGTACCGGATCCTGGGCGTACAGGTCGCTCATGGCCTGAGACATGCCAGGTCCGCAGACAACGACCAGGCCGTCACGGTTGAGGTCGATCTCACCGCCCACTTGCACGTGCCCGGAGCTCACGTCGAGGCCGTACGACTTGGCCAGCTCTTCGAGCCGCTTCCCGGAGTTCATGTCGGCCATGGCGACGACCGGACGCTTCTTTTCACCGTCCCACCGCAGCGGGGTGACGATCGTTACCGCACCAGCCCCCAGGAAGGCACCCTCAGGCGCTGGCCCGGTATGCCGGATCTGATGAATGCGCCCGCGGCTGAGACCGGCCTTCTCCGCGATCTGCGCATACGACAGCCCCTGTGCATGCAGGTCCTGAACGACACGACGGCGAAGCCGGGCGAGCTCGGTCACCTCCTGCTGCGCGGCGGCCAGTCGGGCCGTGACCTCACGCAGGAGCAGGTACGGATCATCAATCGCCATGATCCGTTGCAACTCGTCCGACATGACCACACCTCCTAGAACTAGCCAGGAGTCTAGGGCCCTAGACAGAACGGGCGCGAGACGCCGTCCCGAATGCACCCCGATCACGTAGAACGCGGACCTTCGCCGAGGTACCCCCTTGGGGCTCACCACCCACCGCTTGCGGGACAGGCATAAAGTTCTTCTCCACCGCGGACCATCACCCACTCACCCGAGCGAGTTCCGCCCATACGCAGCGTCCACCCGCAGGCCGATCTTTCACGCCCCAGTCCTTGGCGCAGGCCGAGACCATCAGGAGTCCACGGCCCCCCTGGTCCACAGCACTGTTCACGCTCCGCACACGAGGCTCGTCTTCGCCTCCCTGGTCGATGACCTGGATGCGAACAAAATCGTCGGTGAAGCCGACGACCACGAGGAACCACCCTCGGTACCAGCCACTACGGGTGTGCCGTACGGCGTTGGCCGCCAACTCGCCGACCACCAGGACGGCATCATCAACGAGGCGTTGGGCTTCACCCTCCAGTAGAGCGGCAGCGAAGTGACGAGCTTCGGCCACCTGCCAGGCCTGGCCTGGGAACATGCGGGCCCAGTCTTTGGGCATGGGACACTCCCTCATTGTCTAGGGGGCTAGACGTTGCAGTGAGCAGAGTATTCCTGCGCATGACTGATGGGCCAGGCATCTTGAGGAATTATTCCTCTATCGAGTGGTGGGGGCGTCCAGCTCCCTGAAGTCCGTCATCACCTGGAGGAGCAGTTCCCGCACCTCGGACCCGAAGACCGCGGCTTCCTCGAAGCGACTGAACATGTCCTCGTACGCGGCGACTTCGGAGACGTCGTCCACGACTCGCTCGCCCCGGAAGCTCTCGACGACGGCCGTCTCACGGTCGCACAGGGTGAAGCCATGGCGGGGCATGACAGGCACTGGCCGACGCCACGGAATGACGCCGAGCCGTACGGTGCTCAGACTCTCGACGGCCAGCAGCCGATCAATCTGGGCGAGCATGAGCGCAGGACTCCCCGGCCAGGTCCTCAACACACCCTCGGTGAGCACGAACACCGACTCGCGTCCCGGTTCGTACAAAAGGCTCTGCCTCTCCACGCGGGCAGCGACGGCGCGGCCGACAGCCTCAGGGGAAGCGTTCGGCGCGCTGTCGAAGACGTGCCGCGCGTACTCCGCACTCTGGAGCATGGCCGGCAGGACGACGCACTGGAACGAACGGATCAGCCGAGCCGACCGAACGACGTCATCAAGGACTACCCCGACGGGGGCCAGGTCGCCGGATGCCTCGTCTGCGTCCGCGTCTACGTCCGGCGCAGCTTCAACGGCGACCAGGAGGTCATGCACTTCACGGGAGGACACGTCGTCGAGGTCGAGAGCGCGAGACAAGCGGCCCAACACATCGACACTGGGGACCATCCGCCCGTTCTCGACCTTGGACACGGTCGGCTGTCCTACACCGGCCCGCTGTGCCAGCACTGCACCAGTCAGACCAGCATCCGTACGCAGCCCACGAAGGCGCGCACCAAGCGCCTGCATCCGCTCCCGCCGCTCACTCCCCATATCCAGGGTTCTACACCACGAGGCGGGCGACAGCGGGCGCGAGACCCTAGATGGTCAACACCGCCGCGACCATGATTCAAACTTTCTCTACTGGTTCAAGGCGGCTCGCTCCGCTCCCCGCGCGCGGCCCGGCCCCCGGCCGGGCCTGCGCTCCTGCCTACGTCCCGCTCCAGCCCGGCCAGCGCCCGTGCCGCGCACAGGCGAATGAGCCGAGAACTTGGGGCGAGTCAGTTGAGGTCAAGGCGTTGCCTCCGGCGGGGGATCGGCCGGCACCGGGAGGCGGGGGCTCCGTCGCCGACTGCAGCCCCGTAGGGGTGCGCGAGGGTGCTCCCGTCCCGCCCCCCATCGACCCAGGCAAAGCCAAGCGGGCGCGGCCCAGGGCGTCAAGGTCGTTCGTGCAGTGGCGCGCTCCACCTTGACGCCCTGAACCACGCACGCTTCACGGTGTGTGGGTCGACGGCGGACGGGACGGGAGCTGCAGCGGGTGATGAGCTGAGCAGGTTCTTCAAGATCCTGGCGCAGGGAACTTTTTAAATAGGAGTGCGGAACGGCGAACTCTTGCCGATACTACAGAGTGGAACTACCGCACTTCAGAAACAGGGGGGAAAGTGGCGAAGAAGAGTCGCAGGCCGCTGCCAAAGAGGCTGGCTGATCATAAGTGGGTGGGAAAGAATCTAATTCCACCTATGATCCAACACGGGGCCATCTTGACCGATTGGGTGCGAGATGATTTCCCCGACCTTTTGTGGATAGCTCTGCTTATCGAACAAGAGGGTGACGACGGCGCGCGCCTCTTTTCTTCACTACAGCAAGAGTGGCTTGAGCAGACATGCGATGCAGGATATTCATCCGAACTAGACGGAAGGCTGTCTTCCCTGGAGAGGATGCCAGCTCCCGCGCGAAACGATTTCCTGAACCTGATTTCACGTCACGACAGAGCGCGAATGGTGCCAAAGGCCCTGCACACGATTGCCGCGTGGTACCCAGACATGCCAGGTCGATGGGCCTTTGCCGAGATTGGCGCCCCGAGTGCCAGCGACTTGGACGAGATGCTGGACACGCTTGTCCACGCCCTATTGCTGTGCCTTGGCCGGCGCGGAAAGGCACTTGCGGTGACAGCGCCCCTAGGCTCAATACCAGTGACTTAAGGGTCTCGACTGGTAGCGTGGCATCCAGGAGGTGCCTGGATGCCACGCCCTGGGCAGGTCAAGCCGGAGACGGATGAGCGGTTGTCGGACCGGATCGCGGTCGGGCTGCTAACGCGTACATTTCCGCCGGAGCTGGTGGACCGGGTGGTCGCTGAGTCCGGTCGTTCGGGTCAGCGCACTCGGCTGCTGCCGCCGCGGGTGGTGGTCTACTTCGTGCTGGCGATGTGCTTGTTCTCCGGGCAGGGGTATGAGGAGGTTGCGCGGCTGCTCACGCAGGGCCTGACCTGGGCGAAGCGCTGGTCAGGCTCGTGGCGGGTGCCGACCACGGCG
>NZ_KB911609.1 GCF_000383615.1 Streptomyces canus 299MFChir4.1
CGTGGGTGATGTCGATCTGCTCGGCGGCCTTGGTGTCGCGGTTCCTGGCGGGGTCGGCGGGCCGGATCTCGACGGTGGTGTCGGCGCGGTCGGCGGCGATGACCTGGACGCGGCCGGCGGGGAGGTCGATGACGGTGGTGACGGGGGCGGGGGTGTCGAACTTCTGCATCAGGTGCTCCTGCGTTCGTCGCTGTTTCCGATGAACGAAAAGCTACGTTGCATTCACGATTTCAGCAACATACTCGTTGCGTGATACTCCCGTCATTGCAGCTAGAGCCTGCAATTTCATTGCAACGAACCAGAAAGCAACGCAACGTCAGTTGCTCGTTCGTTGCAATAGATGAGAGGTGAACGCTATGCTGCGGACACCAGGACCACGAAGGAGACCGCGATGCCGGGAGGCAGGCTCACCCAGCAGGAACGTCAGCAGATCGCGCTGGGGGTGGCCGACGGCCTCGCCTACGCGGAGATCGCCCGCCGCCTCGAACGCCCCACCTCGACCGTCACCCGCGAGGTCATGCGCAACGGCGGCCCCACCGCCTACCGCGCCGACCTGGCCCACCGGGCCGCGGAACGCCGGGCCCACCGCCGCCGGCAGGCCGCACCGCGCGGCACGCAGACTCCGCAGGCGGCCCACGGGCGCGATCCCGAGGCGGTGCGCGAGTACGAGGAGACGTTGACCACCGTCCTCATGCAGACGGGCGCACCCAAGATGATGGCCAGGGTGCTGACCTGCCTCTACACGAGCGACACCGGCAGCCTCACCGCCGCCGAACTCGTCCAGCGCCTCGGGGTCAGTCCGGCGTCCGTCTCCAAGGCGATCAGCTATCTCGAGAACCAGGGCCTGGTCCGCCGCGAACGCGACGACCGGCGCCGCGAGCGCTACATCGTCGACGACGACGTCTGGTACCAGTCCATGATCGCCAGCGCCCGCGGCACCATACAGTTCGCCGAGACCGCACGACAGGGCGTCGGCGTCCTCGGCCGGGACACCCCGGCCGCCGTCCGTCTCGAGAACATCGCCCGCTTCCTCGACTTCGTCTCCGAGAGCCTCACCCGCGCCGCGGACCAGGCCCGCGAGATCCTGCACACGAAAGCGGAGACCCCGTCGGACAGCGCTACCTGAGCGGCCGGCGCCCGATGGCGTCGACGAGGAAGTCGGCGCAGGGCCTCACACCCGACCGCAGCCCGCCGCTCCACCGCTCCTCTTCTTCCCCGAGATAGATCGCGCGGGCGTGGGCCAGGACGGCCCGGTGTTCGGACGGCAGCCGCTCGACGGCCCAGTCGGCCGCCGCGTCCTTGGAGCGGATGGTGTCCGTGGTGAGGGTGAGCCAGACGCGGGCCAGGGTGAGCAGGACGTTACGGGTGTCGTGGTCCAGGTGGTCCAGGAGCTGCGGGACCCCGGCGACGATCGCGCGCCTGAGGTCCACGAGGGGTACGGGGTCGAGGAGTTGGGCGGGAGGAGGCCCGTACAGGGCCGTGTCCCCGGTCAGGGCCATGGTGAGCAGGGGTGCGAGATCGGGACTGGGCTCGGGCTCGGGAAGCACACCTCGCTCGTACTCCTCGCGCAGCCACTCCCCGTAGAGGAAGTCGCAGACGGGCGGGTACCGCCATGGCCGTACGTCGTCCCGCACGACGACGGTCAGCTCCACGGGCCGAGCGCCCGGCACGCCGGACACCTTCATCAACTCCCCCACCAGGGCACGGCGTTCGTCGCGGGTCAGCGACCTCCGTACGACGACCAGCACGTCGATGTCGCTGTGCGGGCGGAGGCCCGCGAGGACGGCGGAGCCGTGCAGGTAGATGCCGAGGGGGGTGTCGGAGAGGGTGCGGTGGAGGACGGGGAGGAGGTGAGAGGCACCGTGGTCCTCCGGCATGGCGTGTCCTCCCGTGTCTCGGTCACCGTGCGTATCGTTGTACCGCGCGGCTGCACTTGTCCACCGGGTAGCCGGGGAGGAGCGCCACGATGACCGTCCTCGAACATCTCGTCGAGGGTGCTCGTGTTGTCGCTCTCGGCCATCGCGATCCTGTCTTCGTACATGTAGACGGTCCCCTCGACGATCTCGACCTTGTATCCCTCGGGGACGGGCATCGTCTCGAGCCCCGCAACTGCTCGACGATGTCCAGGATGATCTCCCCGTTGGTGTCCCGCTGCGGCGATGGCCGAAGGCGCCGCCAAGGCGGAGGGCGGCCACTGGTCCTACGAGGACGTCGAGTTCGTCGCGGAGGTGATGTCCAAGGGAACCGCGGCCAACGACTACGGCCCGAAGAAGGCCGCCTACGCCACCGCGGAAGTCCCCGTCTACGTCATCGCGGATCCGTATCAGGGGCGGTGCCACATCTACACCGACCCCAAGGGCAGCGACTACGAGGTCGAGACCAGGGTTCCCTTCGGCAAGGACGTGCACCTCACCGGCACCGTCGTCGGCCTCACCCTGAAAACCGATGAGTTCCCCCGCGACTGACTGACAGAATCCGCCTCATGGCGATCATCCACCACACCACCCTCAAGCCCACCAAGCTGGAACTGCTCACCACCTGGCTGCCCACCCGCCCGTGGTACGCCGGTTCCGGCACCCCCGAGTTGACCAAGGCCGGCGGCTTCCGGCTGGACGACCCGGAGGGCGAGGTCGGGATCGAGTTCCTGGTGGCCGTCGACTCCTCCGGCCCCGAACCCGTCGCCTATCTGGCCCCGCTCACCTACCGCGCCGCCCCGCTGCCCGGCGCCGACCACGCCCTCGTCGGGACCATGGAACACGGCATCCTGGGCGACCGCTGGGCCTACGACGGCATCCACGACCCGGTCCTGCGCACCGAGCTCCTCGCCCTGTTCGAGAGCCGCGCCCAGGCCATGGCCCAGAGCATCAGCGACACCCCCGACCACGAGGTGACCCACGCCTACGCGGGCACCGGGCTCCCCTCCCCCGCGGGCCCCGTCGAGATCACCGACGACCAGGACGGCACCGAGCTCCCCCTCCCGGACGGCACGCTCCTCCGCCTGCACCGGCGTCTTTCGCCCACCGCCCCCGAGGGCGTGGCCGGCCATGTCACCGGCGCCTGGGACGCACCGGACGGCAGCCGCGCGCGAGCCGTGTTCGCGAGCCTGCGCACGTCCCGCTCCGCCGGCTGACCGCAGCTCAGAACCCCACATCGGCCTCCCGATACGCCGGCACCCGCCGAACCCGGCTCGCCCGCTCGTACGCGTACGCGAGCCGCAGCAGCACCGGCTCGCTCCACGCCGTCCCCATGAACGTCACCCCCACCGGCAGGCCGAACGCGAACCCCGCCGGCACGCTCACCGCGGGATACCCGGCGAGCGCCGCGGGCGTGGACGCGCCACCGCCGTACGTGTCCCCGCGGACCAGGTCGATCTTGGCCGGGGGGCCGGTCGTCGGCATCACGAGGGCGTCGAGGCGGTGCCGGCGCAGCACCGCGTCGATGCCTTCCGCCCGTGACAGCCGGCGGTTCACGGCCAGCGCCTCCTCGTACTCCCGTCGCGAGAAGTCCAGCCGCTGCACCGCCTCCAGCCCGTCCTGGCGTACAAAGCGCAGCTCACGGTCGGCGTGTGCGCGGTTGAAAGCGATCAACTCCGCCAGGTCGCGCGGGTGTTCACCGCCGGCCGCGGCCAGGTAGGTGTTCAGGGCGCGCTTGAACTCGTAGGCCTGGACGACGGTCGAGCCGGGCAGGTCCTCCAGTTGCCCGGCCGTGGGGATGTCGGCCGGGTCGACGATCACCGCCCCGGCCGCACGCATCACCTCGATCGCCCGCTCGGCGAGGTCGTCGGCGTGGTCGCTGTAGCCGAAGTACACGGTCCGCGGGACACCGATGCGTGCCCCGCGCAGCCCGTCCGCGTCCAGGAAGCGGGTGTAGTCGCGGTGGAAGTGTCCGCGGCTCGCCGTCGTCGCGGGGTCCCGCCCGTCGACCCCGACCAGCGTGCCGAGCATGATCGCCGCGTCCCGGACCGTGCGGGCCATGGGCCCGACGCTGTCCTGGCTCGGCACCCCGGGGATCACTCCGCCCCGGCCGACCAGTCCGACGGTCGGTTTGACGCCGACGACACAGTTCGCCGACGACGGGTCGATGATCGAGCCGTTGGTCTCGGTGCCGATGCCGGCGACGCACAGGTTGGCCGCGACGGCGGCGCCGGTGCCGGAGCTGGACTCGTTGGGCGAGCGGTCCAGCTTGTACGGGTTGCGGGTCTGGCCGCCTCGCGCGCTCCACCCGGCGTGGTGGGTGAGCGAGAGGCCGCCCGCCCACTCGCTGAGGTTGGTCTTGCCGAGGACGACGGCACCGGCGGCCCGCAGCCGGGCGGCTACCGTGGCGTCCCGCGAGGGCCGAAGCCCCTCCAGGGCGAGCGAACCGGCCGTGGTGTGCATCCGGTCCGCGGTCTCGACGAGGTCCTTCAGCAGCACGGGCATGCCGTGCAGCGGGCCCCGGGGGCGTCCGCTCGCGTCCAGCCGCCGCGCCTCCCGCAGCGCGTCGGGGTTGACCTCGATCACCGCGTGCAGGAGCGGATCGATGCGCTCGATCCGCTCCAGGCAGTAGCGGGTGAGCCGCTCCGCGTCGAGCCGTCCCTCGGCCATCAGCGCGCGCAGCTCGGTGATGCCCAGCTCGTCGAGCTCCCCGCCCGCGGTGTCGGCCCGGGCCGGGGCGGCGCCCAGCCAGGGCGCGGCCGCCGCGGCGGTGCCGAGCGCCAGCACGTTCCGCCGCGTGGCGCGGGTTCCCTCCATACGTGTCATGTACTGCACGCTAGAGACGAAACCGCCCCAACTCCCTCCGGCTGCCCCCCGATTCCACAGGGGAGCAATCCCCCCGAAGTTCACGCTTGCCTGGAGTCCACTCCAAGGCGTTGGCTTGACCACCATGAAGTACACGCAGCTCGGACGCACCGGACTCAAGGTCAGCCGACTCGTCCTCGGCACCATGAACTTCGGCCCGCAGACCGACGAAGCCGACTCCCACGCGATCATGGACTCGGCTCTCGACGCGGGAATCAACTACTTCGACACCGCCAACGTCTACGGCTGGGGCGAGAACAAGGGCCGTACCGAGGAGATCATCGGCAACTGGTTCGCGAAGAGCGGCGCGAACCGCGACAAGGTCGTCCTCGCCACCAAGGTCTACGGCAACATGGCCGCGGACGGCGAGGCCTGGCCGAACCACGACAAGCTGTCGGCGCTGAACATCCGCCGTGCCGTGGACGCCTCACTCAAGCGGCTCCGGACCGACTACATCGACGTCTACCAGTTCCACCACGTCGACCGCGCCACTCCCTTCGAGGAGATCTGGCAGGCCATCGACACCCTCGTCCTGCAGGGCAAGATCCTGTACGCCGGGTCCTCCAACTTCCCCGGCTACAAGATCGCCCAGGCCAACGAGATCGCCGCCCGGCGGGACGGCACCATCGGGCTGGTCAGCGAGCAGTGCCTGTACAACCTCTACGAGCGCCGCGCCGAGATGGAGGTCATCCCGGCCGCGCAGGAGTACGGCCTCGGTGTCATCCCCTGGTCGCCCCTGCACGGCGGGCTGCTCGGCGGTGTCATCAAGAAGGAGGCCGAGGGCGGCCGCCGCGCCTCCGGCCGCGCCGCCGACACTCTCGCCGACCCGGCCGCACGCGCCCGCCTCCAGTCGTACGAGGACCTGCTGGAGAAGCACGGCCTGGAGCCCGGCGAGGTGGCCCTGGCCTGGCTGCTCACCCGCCCCGGCGTGACGGCCCCGATCGTCGGCCCGCGCACGGCGGAGCAGCTCGCGTCAGCGCTCAGGGCGGTGGAGCTGGAGCTGAGCGAGGACGTCCTGACCGGCCTGGACGAGATCTTCCCGGGCCCGGGGCCGTCCCCGGAGGCCTTCGCCTGGTAGGGGCGCGGGGCGGAGTCGATGTGAGGCTCCGCCCCCGGCCGCAGTTCCCCTACCTGCCGAGGGCCGCGGCCAACGCCACCACAACGAACATCATCACCAGCACACCGGCCATGATCCGGTTCCGTGTCTTCGGGTCCACGCATCGAGCCTAACGGGCCCCGCCCAGCGCCCAGCGCCCGACCACCTCGTAACGGGGCTGCTCCCCCGGCACGCCCGACGTCGGCAGGTTGCTCCGCACCAGCGCCAGCTCGTCAACCGTCCACGTACGACTCGTGAACCCGTCCAGAACCGAGATGTACGGCCCTACCTCCACCGCCTCTCGACTGCGCGCCACCGTCAGGTGGGCCTTGTACCGCCGGTGCTCCCCCCTTCCCACCCCGGCCTTCCGCCCCGCCGCCTCCGCCCGCTCGGCGAGCAACCGCAAGGCCGGCAGCTCACCGGAGGCCCCCGCCCACAGCGCCCGCCCGTGCCCGAACTGCCCGCCGCCGCGCACGGCCAGCGGGAAACGGGGGGTCCGCCGGGCCGCCCGCTCCAGTCGCGCCGACAGCTCCGGTACGACGTCCTCGTCGACCTCGCCGTAGAAGGCGAGGGTGAAGTGCCAACTAGCGGCTCCGCCGCGGGGCCGGCCCGGGACGCCGGTCCAGCGCAGCCCCTGTGAGCCGGGCAGCTTCCGCAACTCGGCGACCACTGCGGCGAGTTCCTCGGTGACATCCTGCGGGGGCAGCACCGCGGCGAAGAGTCTCATGGGAGTCAGCCTGTCACCATGAGGGCATGGAGATCAGCATCAGGGACGGCGGGCCCGACGACATACCGGTGATCCTCGGCATGCTCGACAGCTGTGTGGAGTGGCTGGTCGCGCAGGGGCGTCCGGGCCAGTGGGGGACCGAGCCGCTGTCCCGGAGCCCCAGGACGGTGGAGTCCGTCGCCCGGTACATCGACGAGGGCAGCGTGTTCATCGCCGAGGCCGACGGCGTGCCGGCCGCGACCCTCACCATCACCGACGCGCCCGGTGCCTATCTCGCCCATCTCCCGCAACCGGGCGAGCCCGAGCGGTACATCCACTGGCTCGCCTCCGACCGCCGCTTCAAGGGCCACGGCCTCGGCAGCGCACTGCTCGCGCACGCCGCCGAGGCGACCCGGCGCGCGGGCGTCGCCCTGCTGCGGGTGGACTGCTACGCGGGCGACGACCGCAAGCTGGTCGCCTACTACGAGGCCAACGGATTCGCCCCGACGGACACGTACACCGCCGGGGCGAACAACGACTGGCCGGGCCAGGTGCTGGCCCTGCGCGTGCGGCCGTAGGGCTCAGGCCGCCGCGGCCAGCGGCTCCTGTGCCTCGCGGGGCACGAAGCGCACGTGCGGGTGGCCGCGGTTCCAGCCGACCGACAGGCGCAGATTGCCGACGCGGGCCAGGACCAGGCCGATCGTCACGGCCGCCAGCGCGGCGATCGCGCCGCCCACCGCGAGGCCGGCGCGGACGCCGTACGCGTCGGTGACCCAGCCGGCGATCGGGGCGCCGATCGGGGAGCCGCCCATGAACACCATCATGTACAGGGCCATCACACGGCCCCGCATGGCCGGGTCGGTGCCCATCTGCACGCTGGTGTTCGCGGTGACGTTGACCGTCATCCCGAACATTCCGATCGGGGCCATGAGCAGGGCGAACAGCCACAGCGAGGGAGCGAGGGCGGCCACGATCTCCAGCGTGCCGAAGGCCACCGCGCCCACGACAAGCACCCGCATCCTGGCGGTGCCGCGCCGGGCCGCGAGCAGGGCGCCGGCCAGCGAGCCGACCGCCATCACCGTGTTGAAGAGGCTGTAGGAGCCCGCGCCCGCGTGGAAGACGTCGTCGGCGAAGGCCGAGAGGTAGACGGGGAAGTTGAAGCCGAAGGTGGACACGAACCCGACCAGGACGATGGTCCAGATCAGCTCCGGCCGCCCGGCCACGTACCGCAGGCCCTCCCGCAGCTGTCCCTTGCCGCGCGGGGCGCGCTCGACGACGTACAGCTCACGCGCCCGCATCATCAGCAGACCGACCAGCGGGGCGACGAAGGACAGGCCGTTGGCGAGGAACGCCCAGCCGGTGCCCACGCCGGTGATCATGACGCCGGCGACGGCGGGGCCGATCAGCCGGGCCGACTGGAAGTTCGCGGAGTTCAGGCTGACCGCGTTCTGGAGCTGGTCGGGGCCGACCATCTCGGAGACGAACGACTGGCGGGCCGGGTTGTCGACGACCGTCGCGAGGCCCACGGCGAAGGCGGCGACGTAGACGTGCCAGACCTGGACGTGGCCACTGAGGGTGAGGACGGCGAGCGCGATACCGGTGGCGCCCATCGCGGACTGCGTGAACAGCAGCGCGCGGCGCTTGGACAGCCGGTCGACGAGGACACCGCCGTAGAGGCCGAAGAGCAGCATCGGCAGGAACTGCAGAGCCGTCGTGACGCCCACGGCGGTGGCGGAGCCGGTGAGGCTGAGCACCAGCCAGTCCTGGGCGATGCGCTGCATCCAGGTGCCGATGTTGGAGACGACCTGGCCGAGGAAGAACAGGCGGTAGTTCCTGACCCTCAGTGAGCTGAACATCGAGGACTTGCGGGGGTAGTGGGTGGTCGGTGCGGGGACGGAAGGTGCTCCGGGTCCCGTACTCAAAGTGCGTTCGCCTCCTCTTCGCGGCTTACAGGTGTGCGAGTTTCTCCAGCACGGGGGCGGCTTCGCGCAGTTTCGCCCACTCGTCCTCGTCGAGGCCGTCGACCAGGGTGGCCAGGAAGGCGTTCCGCTTGGCGCGGCTCTCCGCGAGCATGGCCTCGGCCTGCTCGGTCTTGGTGACGACCTTCTGGCGCCGGTCCTCGGGGTGCGGCTCCAGCCGGACGAGTCCCTTGGCCTCCAGCAGCGCCACGATGCGGGTCATCGACGGCGGCTGGACGTGCTCCTTGCGGGCGAGCTCGCCCGGGGTGGCCTTGCCGCAGATGGAGAGGGTGCCCAGCACCGACATCTCGGTAGGGCTCAGCGACTCGTCGACCCGCTGGTGCTTGAGCCGACGGGACAGTCGCATCACGGCTGATCGCAGGGAGTTCACGGCGGCAACGTCGTCGCCATGGGTAAGGTCCGGCATCTCTTTAGCGTAACTCATTACTCTCGCTAAACAAGCTGGCGCGCACACGGATTCCCGTGACTCCGGCCACTGAAACCCGATCTTCACCCGTACGAGTGAGTCGGTTGGCGGAACGTGAACGCCGCTTCCCGGCGGCGGCGACCCTCGTGTTCATGGGGACCAGCGTGCTCAGCCTGCGGATAGACGGGGAGCTGCTCGACCGGCTCCGGGACCATGCGGCCAAAAGGGGGATGAGCGTCCAGGACTATGTGATCCGAACGCTCATCCGGGACGACTTCGACGAGCGGTTCCAGAGCGCCGTCGACGAGACCGAGAAGTTCTACGGCGTCACGTGAGGGCGGGTCACGCGAGGGCGGGTCACGTCAGGCCCAGCGCCGGCATCAGGTAGTAGAAGCCGAAGACCGCGGCCACGACATACATCGGAACCGGCACCTCCCGGCCCCGTCCGGCCGCCAGGCGCAGCACCACGAAGGTGATGAAGCCCATGCCGATGCCGTTGGTGATCGAGTAGGTGAACGGCATCATCACCATGGTGATGAAGGCCGGGATCGCGATGGTCCAGTCGGCCCAGTCGATGTCCGTGACCGAGTTCGCCAGGATCATGAAGCCCACCGCGAGCAGCGCGGGGGTCGCGGCCTGGGACGGGACCATGGTGGCGACGGGCGTCAGGAAGAGGGCCACGGTGAAGAGACCGCCGGTGACCAGGTTCGCGAAGCCGGTGCGGGCACCCTCGCCGACGCCGGCCGTGGACTCGACGAAGGCCGTGGTGGCCGAGGACGAGCTCGCGCCGCCCGCGGCGACCGCGAGGCCGTCGACGAAGAGCACCTTGTTGATGCCGGGCATCTGACCCTGGGCGTCGGTGAGCTTGGCCTCGTCGGAGACGCCCATGATCGTGCCCATCGCGTCGAAGAAGCACGACAGCAGGACCGTGAAGACGAAGAGGATGCCGGTCAGGACGCCGACCTTGTCGAAGCCGCCGAAGAGGCTGACCTTGCCGATCAGGCCGAAGTCGGGGGTGGCGACCGGGTTGCCGGGCCACTTCGGGGTCGTGAGTCCCCAGGACGGCACCTTGGCGACGGCCTCGATGATCATCGCGAGGACCGTCATGGTGACGATCGAGATCAGGATCGCGCCGGAGACCTTGCGGACGATGAGCGCGAGGGTCAGCAGGGCACCCAGGATGAAGACCAGGACCGGCCAGCCGTTGAGGTGTCCGTCGCCGCCGAGCTGGAGCGGGACGGTGGTCTGGGCGGCGTCCGGGATGCGGGAGACGAAGCCGGAGTCCACGAGTCCGATCAGCATGATGAACAGGCCGATACCGATGGAGATCGCCTTGCGCAGGCCGAAGGGCACCGCGTTCATCACGCGCTCGCGCAGACCGGTGGCGACCAGCAGCATCACGATGAAGCCCGCCAGGACGACCATTCCCATCGCGTCCGGCCAGGACATCCGGGGCGCGAGCTGGAGCGCCACGACGGAGTTCACGCCGAGTCCCGCGGCCAGTGCGATCGGGACGTTGCCGACCACGCCCATGAGAAGCGTGGTGAAGGCCGCGGTCACGGCGGTCGCGGTGACCAGCTGGCCGTTGTCCAGCTGATGGCCGTACATGTCCTTGGCGCTGCCGAGGATGATCGGGTTCAGCACGATGATGTAGGCCATCGCGAAGAACGTGGCGAAGCCGCCCCGGATCTCGCGCGGCAGGGTGCTGCCCCGCTCGGAGATCTTGAAGTAGCGGTCGAGGGCGGTCGGCATTGGATGTTCCTACGAGCAGAAGTGGACAGACACAAACCGTTTCAGTATGAACCTATAGCGTTCACTGAACCATCTCCGCGCGTAGATGTGATCGCCTCGTAAGCTGTCCCCATGGACGTGTTCTCTTCGGGATCCTTCAAGCACGAGGCGCCGGAGCCCCTGGAGGGCCCCGTGGTCGCCACGGTCACCGGCGGCACGATCCTGTGGTTCGTCCTCTTCCTCGTGCAGCTCCCCTTCTACGGCTGGTTCGCGGACCACGACCACACCTGGTGGCTGTGGACCTGCCTGGCCGGCGGCGTGCTCGGGCTGTACGGCACCTGGTACGTGCGCAAGCGGGACGCCGCGATCAAGAAGGCGGGCGGCACGGATTCCGCCGCCGGCCCTGCTGCCGAGTGACGAACACCCCGTAGTACCACGGCATCATGCGCCCGCTCCCGTCTCCTCCCCAGGTCGGAACTTCCGGTCACTCGGCGGGTGAAGCCGCAAAACCGCACGTACCGTCGAATGCATGACGCACATCGACGCGGGCGCCGGACTCGACCCTGTGCACCCCGTGGCACTCCCGGCGCCGGCGGCGGGCGGACTCACCGCGGCCGAGGTCGCCGAGCGGGTGACGCGTGGACAGGTCAACGACGTGCCGGTGCGCAGCAGCCGGACCCTGGCGGAGATCGTCCGGGCGAACGTCTTCACCCGGTTCAACGCGATCATCGGTGTGCTCTGGCTGGTCATGCTGTTCGTCGCGCCGTTCCAGGACAGCCTGTTCGGGTACGTCATCCTCGCCAACACCGGGATCGGCATCGTCCAGGAGTGGCGGGCGAAGAAGACCCTCGACTCGCTCGCGGTGATCGGCGAGGCGCGGCCGACCGTACGGCGGGACGGGACCGCGACGGTGGTCAGCACCTCGGAGATCGTCCTGGACGACATCATCGAGATCGGGCCAGGGGACAAGGCCGTGGTCGACGGGGTGGTCGCGGAGGCCGACGGCCTGGAGATCGACGAGTCACTGCTGACCGGCGAGGCCGACCCGGTGGTGAAGCGGCCCGGCGACCAGGTGATGTCCGGCAGCTTCGTGGTCGCAGGCGGCGGCGCCTTCCGGGCGACCAAGGTGGGCCGCGAGGCCTACGCCGCCCAGCTCGCCGAGGAGGCCTCCCGGTTCACCCTGGTCCACTCCGAACTGCGCTCCGGCATCTCCACGATCCTCAAGTACGTGACGTGGATGATGGTCCCGACCGCGATCGGCCTGGTCATCAGCCAGCTGTTCGTGAAGAACAACGACCTCAAGGACTCCATCGCCCGCACGGTCGGCGGCATCGTGCCGATGGTCCCGGAGGGGCTGGTCCTGCTGACCTCCGTCGCCTTCGCCATCGGCGTCATCCGGCTTGGCCGGAAACAGGCCCTCGTCCAGGAACTCCCGGCCATCGAGGGCCTCGCCCGCGTCGACACGGTCTGCCTCGACAAGACCGGCACCCTCACCGAGGGCGGCATGGACGTCACCGAGCTCAGGCCCCTTCAGGGCGCCGACGAGTCGTACGTACGGAAAGTCCTGGGCGCGCTCGGTGAGTCGGATCCGCGGCCGAACGCCTCCCTCCAGGCCATCATCGACGCCTACCCGGACGCCGAGGAGTGGCGCTGCACCGAGTCGCTGCCCTTCTCCTCCGCCCGCAAGTACAGCGGGGCCACCTTCAGCGAGGGCGGCGGCGAGTCCAGTACGTGGCTGCTGGGGGCTCCGGACGTGCTCCTGTCCCCCGACGACCCCGCCCTCGCCGAGACCGGGCGGCTCAACGAGCAGGGACTGCGCGTGCTGCTGCTGGCCCGGGCCTCCCGGGACCTCGACCACCCCGAGGTCGCCCGGGGAGCACGGCCGACCGCCCTGGTCGTCCTGGAACAGCGGTTGCGGCCCGACGCGGCCGACACCCTGCGGTACTTCGCCGAACAGGACGTCCACGCCAAGGTCATCTCCGGGGACAACGCGGTGTCGGTGGGGGCGGTGGCGGCCAAGCTGGGGCTGAACGGCAGCGTGGTCGACGCGCGTGAACTGCCCGCCGACCCGGACGGGATGGCGAAGGCCCTCGACGAGGGCACGGTGTTCGGACGGGTCACCCCGCAGCAGAAGCGGGACATGGTGGGGGCGCTCCAGTCGCGCGGGCACACCGTCGCGATGACCGGTGACGGGGTCAACGACGTGCTCGCCCTGAAGGACGCCGACATCGGGGTGGCGATGGGCTCCGGGTCGGAGGCCACCCGGGCGGTCGCGCAGATCGTGCTGCTCGACAACAGCTTCGCGACACTGCCCGACGTGGTCGCGGAGGGTCGGCGGGTCATCGGCAACATCACCCGGGTCGCGACGCTGTTCCTGGTGAAGACCGTCTACTCGGTGCTGCTGGCCGTCCTCGTGGTGTGCTGGCAGGTCGAGTACCCCTTCCTGCCCCGGCACTTGACCCTGCTGTCGACGCTGACGATCGGCGTCCCGGCCTTCTTCCTGGCCCTCGCGCCCAACAAGGAACGCGCGCAACCGCACTTCGTGCGGCGGGTGATGCGGTACTCGATCCCCGGCGGGGTGGTGGCGGCGGTCGCCACCTTCGTGACGTACCTGATCGCACGGCACCACTACACGGGCGAGGGCTCGTTGGACGCGGAGACCAGCGCCGCCACCCTGACGCTGTTCCTGATCTCGATGTGGGTGCTGGCGATCATCGCGCGCCCGTACACCTGGTGGCGGATCGCCCTGGTCGCGGCGATGGGCCTCGGCTTCGTCCTGGTCCTGGCCGTGCCCTGGCTCCAGCACTTCTTCGCGCTGAAGCTGGTCGGCGTGACGATGCCGTGGATCGCGGTCGGCATCTCGGTGGTGGCGGCGGCCGCCCTCGAACTCCTGTGGAGGTGGGTCGACCGCCGCGGTCCCGCTTAGCGCCGGGTTCTACTGGACGTCGACGAAGTCGCCCGCCGCGCTCACGGACGACGTGGTCGTCGTGCCCGCGAAGCTGTAGCGGTAGTAGCCGTCGACCGTCGCCGTGGTCGTCGTCTTCAGCGTGCCCGTGGACGACGTCTTGATGGTCTTGAGGGTCGTGTAGGTGCTGCTGCCCTTCTTGCGGAACTGCAGCTTCACCGGCTGGGTCGAGTAACCCGCGTACTTGTTGGTGTCCCAGTTGGCGCGGGCCAGCTTGCCCGTGACGGTGATGGTCTTGCCCTTCTTCACCGGCTCCGGGGAGGCGTCGGTGGTGAGGGTGGCCCGGCGCTGGACGTGGGTGCTGCCGAGGCCGCCCTGCCAGGTGATCCCGTCGTCGGCGTTGACCGCGAGGGCGCCCAGCTTCCAGGTGCCCGCCTGGCTGCTGATCAGGTCGCCGTCCTCGTCGGTGCCCTTCGGACGGAACTGGATCTTCGCCGAGCACTTCAGGACCGTCGAGGAGGACGCCGTGCAGGTGCCGGGGTCGTCACTGATGACGAGGTCGTCGGAGTCCAGGCCGAGCGTGGCGCCGCGGTACAGGGCGGGCCCGGTCTGGAAGGAACTCGCGCTCAGGTTCGCGGGCTTGGTCACGGTGTAGGTCGCCGAGACCGTGACCGCCGACGTCGTGCCGACCACGATGTCCTTGCCGCTGTTGACCTTCAGGTTGGAGAAGGTGACGGCGGGCCCGGCCGTGGCGGCCTGGGCGGCCGGCACGGCGAGGGTGGAGAGTGCCACGGCGCCGGAGGCGGCGAGGACGAGGGCGCGTATGCGCATGTGCGTTCCCCATGAGGAGAGAAGGATGTCGGAGTCTGATGACTCACTTCCTAGATCCATGACTCATGGGACTGGTTGTACGCGTGGGACGTGATTTGGCCCGCACATGCGCAACGCTTTACTTCGGCCCGACCTACTGGACGTCGATGAAGTCACCCGCGGCGTTGACCGCCGGGGTGGTGGAGGTGCCCGCGAAGCTCCAGCGGAAGAACCCGTCGACCGTGGCCGTGACCGTGGTCTTCAGGTCCCCCTTGTTGTTGGTCTTGACCGTCTTCACGGTCGTGTAGGTGTCGGAGTCCTTCTTCCGGAACTGCAGCTGCACCGGCTGGGTCGAGTAGCCCGCGTACTTGCGGGTCTCCCAGTTGGCCCGGGTCAGCTTCCCGGTGACGGTGATGGTCTTGCCCTTCTTCACCGGTTCCGGGGTTGCGTTGGCGGTGAGCTGCGACAGGCGCTGGACCCGGTGGGTGCCGTAGACGTCGTTCCAGTAGACGCTGCCGGCCTCGTCGGCGGCGATCGCGCCGGCCGTCACGTGCCAGGTGCCGGCCAGCGAGTTCATGTACAGGTACCGGCCGGCGTCGACCGTGATGGTCAGCTTGCAGGTCGAGGTGGTGGTGCTGACCGCGGTGCAGGTGGCGGCCTGCTCGTTCGGCCCGAACACGCCGTCGACGTGGGCGCGGTCCCTGCCGTGCCACAGGTCGACGTACGCGTCCTCGATATTGGCGGAGTGGCTGGCCGTCAGCGACACGGTGTAGGTCTTGCTGCCGGTGTAACCGGCCACGATGGCCTTGCCGCCGTTGACCTTCACGTCGGACACGACCGGCAGTTCGTCGTCGGCGGCGGCGCGCATCGCGGCTCTGGAAACGCCGAAACGCTCCGCGGCCGTGGGTTTGTGCACTCCCCCGCCGTCGGCCTGAGCGACGGGGACGGCTAGGGCGGCAAGGACTAGACCGCCGGAGACGGCGGCCACGGTGGTGCGGATGCGCATGCGTTCCCCCAGGGACTGGTCGTGGAGCCTGGCTGCTCGTGGGGTCAGATGCTCGGCCGGGCCGACGCGTTGCATGCGTGGTAAGAAATTTGTGTGAGCATCGTTTACAGCGTCAGCCGTTATCCGAAGGACGCCGACCGTCCGGACTCGTCCACCGACGTCACCGCGGTCGGCGGGACGGCCTGGGCGGAACTCCTCGGGATCCCGCTGGAGCAGTTGGTCGATGTACATCCGCTCACGCGGGAGCACGCCGAGCGCGTCCGACGGCTGACCGGGATCACGCTCGACCTGGAGAAGTACGACTACTTCCTGGACCCCCGCGCGGACTGAGGGAAGATGCGGGGACCGTCCGCCCAGGACGGCCCCCCTTGTTCAGTCGAACCAGCGGTCCCGCGCCAGTTCCTCCGTGCGGGTCGGGTCCTCCAGCAGGGCCGCCACCTCGAAGCGCCGTGGCCACTGCCCCGCCGCCCAGGCCAGACCCGCGGCCACGCCCTCCAGGGTCGAGGCGTGCAGGACACCGTCGTTCGTCAGGCGCCAGTCGATCTCCACGCCGTCGACGACGAGTTCGTCGTGCTCGACGTAGGTCGACGGGGTACGGGCACCCAGCAGCACCCCGACCGGCTCCGGTACGTCGTGCTCGGTGCCCTCGGAGTCGACGGAACCGGTGACGGACTCGCTGAGGCGGCGGACCTGGAAGAGTTCGGCCAGTTCGGCGGCCCGGGACGGGCGGACCGGCAGCAGGGGGACGCCCTGCGTGAAGGGGAGCAGGTCCGGGGAGTCGACAACCACCGCGTCGGCGGCGTCCACGACCCCCACCCGGCCGTCGGTCACGGCCCGCAGCTCGTCGGGCAGGGTGACCTGCTCGGGGTCCAGATCGGCCAACGCGCTGTAGAGGGCGTGCAGTTGGGACGCCGTCACCGGACGGCCGGGGTCGGCGAGGCGGTCCAGGAGTTCCGCCGCCCCGCCCGGCTCCGCCAGCAGCGCGGCCACCGAGGTCCGTACGCCCAGCGCCCGCAGCACCTGCTCGTCGTCGAAGCCGGTCGCGTCCGCCTCGTCGTAAAGCCCGCGCAGCAGGGGGTCTCCCCCGGCCGCCAGCAGACCGGCCGGGCGGCGGCCGTCGAGCACCGGGTTCCCGCGCAGCCACCAGGCGGTGTACGGCCGTACGACCTCGTGCGTACCGTCCGGCAGGAGGACGCGGACCTGCTGGGTGAGCGCGTCCCGCAGGGGCGGCCGGGCCAGCAGGGCCAGGGCCTCGGGCCACTTGTCCTCGTCGACCAGGTCGAGATCGCGTACGGCGACCAGTTCGGTGGCGACCGGCGGTACCGGGGTGTCAGGGAAGCGGTCGAGGATGTCCTCGCACCACACGTCCACGGCGTCCAGGAGCCCGGCGTCGTCCGGTTCGGCGAAGTCGCCCTCGCGGGGCTCCAGTTCGTCCGGGTCAAGGACCACGTCCGTGGCGCGGACCAGGGCGAAGTTGGCGAGCACCCCGCAGGCGGCGAGGGGTTGTTCGCCCCACTTCCGGGCCAGATCGGCGTCCACGAAGGCGAGTTCGTCCTCGCGCATGACTCGCGCGAACGGGCTGCCGGGCAGCACGAGTTCACCGGCGGGGACCGGCTCCCCCTCCTCGTCGGGCAGCGCGAGCGCGCCCAGCCACGGCTCCTCGCCGGGCTCCAGGCCCGCGTCCCGGACGAGCGCGAGGACGGTGTCCGCCAGCTCTTCGGCGTCCGGGGTGTCCTGCTCCCAGCTCATGCCTCCGTCGTCGTCCAGCGAGGCGGCCACGGCGGCCCGCACCTGGGGGGTGGTGAGCACCGCGCGCGCAGTCGCGGGCAGCGCGCCCAGCTTCTCCAGGAGCGGGTGGGCGGCGGCCGGGTGGGCGACCTTGAGGCCGAGCCGGGCGAGGACCTCGGCGTCGATCAGGGGGCCGTCCGACGTGGGCAGCAGCACCTGCCGGGGCCCGATCGTCGTACGGCCGTCGGCGAGCGGCACGGGAAGGCCGGAGAGCCGGTCGGGGTCGACGCCCGCGAGGCTGTCGTAGAGCCGCTGCCACCACTCCGGTTCCTTCTCCAGGCCCGCGAGCCGGTCGATGGCGTCGGTCAGCGGGACCCGGGCGACGCCCAAGGTGCGCAGTTCCACCCTCCGTTCGAGACCGGCGGGCAGCAGGGTGGGCAGCACCTCGGCGAGCACCCGTACGGTGTCGGCGCCCGCGCCCTCGACGACCTCGGCCTCGCGCGGGCGCAGGGCCTCGGGCAGTTCCGAGTCGTCGCCCGGGTCGAGCGCGGGTGGGAGAAACGCGGTCCGCGGGAGGCGGTCGAGAATCGCCGCCCGCAGCGCCCCGTCCAGCTCGCCCTTCCCCAGCGGGCCGGGCACCAGCGCGATGATCCCCTCGCTCACCGGCCGCCAGCCGGCGAGGAGTTCGGCGTACACGTCCGCCGCGCGCTGCACGAGGAAGTCGGTGAGGGGCCCGGGGGCGGCGTGCCGGCGGGTGGTGTCCAGCGGGAAGGACGCGATGAGCAGCGCGGGGACGCCGAGCGGTTCGTCGCTGGGCGTCGGGGCGTGCACGACGGGGCTGGTGCGGGGGTGGGCCGGGGTGCCGTCGGGGTCGGCGGGCACGGCCCAGGTCAGCGACCAGTGCGGCCGCAGCCGCTCCTCGACGGGCCGGCCGGCGAGCAGTTCGGGGGTGAGCGGGCCGTGCGCGGCCGCGGTACGCCACCGGGTCGTACCGTCGCGCGAGTCCTCCACGACGGTGAGCTCGCCCTCGGTGCGGCGGCTGATCGTGCGGGTCGTGTCGGTCTCGATCACGACCTCCTCCAGCCCGGGGAGGGCGAGGAGCAGGGCGTCGTCGACGGCGTTCAGCAGGCGCTCGGCGAGGTCGGCGGCGGCGGTGTCGCGCAGGGGGAGGATGACGACCGTGTCGTAGGGGTCGGGCGCGGTGCCCTCGGCGGCGAACGGGAGCCGCAGCAGCGGGACATGGCCGTCGCGGCGGCGGATCTCGTCGCCGAGGCCGGGGCTGTGGCGGGCGGTCTCGGCGGCGTGCTCGCGGGCCTCGGCGAGGGACCAGCGGACCCCGCCGTGGCGGCCTACGACCGCGGGCTCGTCGGTGACGGCGAGCACGGCGGCGAAGCCGACGCCGAAGCGGCCGACCGAGCCGTCCGCGTGGTCGCGCTTGGCGGAGGCCCGGAGCGTGGAGAGGGACTCGACGCCGGTCGCGTCCAGCGGGGCACCGGTGTTGGCCGCGAACAGGACGCCCTCGCGGAGGGTGAGCCGGAGCCGTCCCGGCACGCCCGCCCTGGCCGCCGCGTCGGCGGCGTTCTGCGCGAGCTCGACGACGAGTCGGTCCCGGTACCCGCCGAGGACGAGATCCTCCTCGGCGTTGGCGTCCTCCCGGAACCGGGCGGGGCTGGTGGCCCAGGCGTCCAGCACCCCTCGCCGGAGCCGGGCGGTCCCGAACGGGTCGGCACCCTCGGCAGCGGGCCGCACGAACTTGCTCACGTTGACTCTCCTCATCGGCGTGACGATGAAGGTACCGCGACGAGCAAGGACGGAAACGCCGCCCCAGCGGCCCTCACACCTCGTCCCCGAGGGAACCGGATTCCCGCGTGCGGCGAAGTACCGGTGAAAGCCCGAGCTTCACAGCGCCACAGCGACGAAAGGAGCCCCGATGACCGTCGAACCAGGCGTCAGGGTGGGGCAGGACAGCGACGCCTCGGTGATCGAACGGTCGTGGGACGAGCCCGAGACCTTCGCCTTGCTCTTCGACCGCCACGCCGACTCGGTGCACCGTTACGCGGCGCGCCGGCTGGGTGCGGAGGCGGCCGAGGACGTGATGGCGGAGACCTTCACCACCGCGTTCCAGCAGCGCTTCCGGTACCGCACGGAGGCGTCCGACGCCCGTCCCTGGCTGTTCGGTATCGCCACCAACCTCATCGGCCGGCACCGCAGGGCCGAGGCCCGGCGGCTGAGGACGCTGGGCCGGCTGCCTCCGGCGGCCCCCGGCGGTGCGGCCGAGGAGACGGTCGCGGACCGGGTGGCGGCCCGGGTCAGCGCCCAGGCGGTCAGCGGCGAACTCGCCGGTGCCCTCGCCCGGTTGCCCGCCCGGCACCGGGACGTGCTGCTGCTGGTCGCCTGGGCCGACCTCGGCTACGAGGAGGTCGCTGCCGCCCTCGGCGTGCCGGTGGGGACGGTCCGGTCACGACTGCACCGGGCTCGCAGAAAACTTCGTGAGGCATTGGGCGGATCCGATCCGACCGCTCTCCGAGAGGAATCCGACGATGAATGAGATCGAGCTTCTGAGGGAGTGGGACGCGGACGCGCCCCCTCTCACGGACACCGCCCGCGCCCGCGCCCGCTTCCGCCTCTACCAGGCGATGCGGGCCCCGGCCACGACACCCGCCACCGGCCGTGCCGTCGGCCGCCGTCCGCTGCTGCGGATCGCCGTGGCCTGCGCCGCGGCGGCCGCGGTCACCGCGACCGTGGTGGTCGCCCAGAACACCGGGGAGAACGCGCCCCGCACCCAGACCGTCAGCGCGACCACCGTGCTGCGGGGGGCGGCGGCCGAGGCACTGCGGACCGAGAAGCCGCTCGCCCCGCGCGACGACCAGTTCATCTACACGAAGGAGGTCATCGAGCTCAAGCCGGTCTCGGGCGGTCACGTGAAGACGTACGTCGACGAGAGCTGGAGCTCGGTCGACGGCTCCAAGAAGTCCTACGTCAGCGAGCTGGGCCACACCCAGTGGGTGCCGCCTGCCCAGAAGGGTCAGTACTCCTGGCCGCCGAGCCAGTGGTCGAAGCTGGAGCAACTGCCCCTCGACCCGGGCAGGCTGACGATCGTCCTGCGCGAGGCGGGCACCAAGCCCGCCTTCGGCCGGAAGACCCGGGCCGACGAGTGGCCGAAGGTTCAGCTCTTCCTCTCCGGGCTGCTCCGCGCCCCCGTCCTGCCCAAGGGACTGCGCTCCGCGGCGTTCGAGGCACTCGCCGCCGTCCCCGGGGTCGAGGTGCTGCCGGACCGGACCGAGTTCAACGGGCACACGGCCATCGGTGTCCGGTACGTCGGCCCGCGCGGCACCCCCTGGCGGGACGGCGGGCGGGTACTGCTCTTCGACGCGAAGACCTACCGCTACCTGGGCTTGCGTGAGCGGACCACGACGAAACTGACGACCAAGGTCTACGACCAGTCGCAGTACATCGTCGCCGACGGTGTGGTGGACCGGGTGCTCCAGCGTCCCTGAGCCCGCGCCCTTCCTGCGAGTGACCCGGTCCTACGAGTGACCCAGCTCCGCCGTGTCCTCGTCCGCCAGCGCCGGCACCGACCCCGAGTCGGATGCCGGTCGCAGCGGGAACGGGTCCACCCGGGTCTCGTCGATCACCGGCGGGGCAGGCTGCGGGGGCTTCGGCATGACGGCCGCTTCCGAGTGGCCCCCGCAGCCGTAGGACAGCGAGACCACGCGGCCGTCCGCGGGGGAGAACTCGTTCGCGCACAGGCCGAAGGCCTGGCCGAGCGAGCCGCCCAGCGGGACCAGGAAGCCGCAGCTGGCGCAGGTCGCCGGGGCCGCCTGGGCCATCGGCGTCTTCCCGCCGAAGGACTCCTCCCAGCGGTCGGCGGCGATGTGCAGGCCGTAGCGGGACAGGACCCGGGCGCGGCGCATGCCCAGTTCCTCGGCGACCGCGGCGATCGAGCCGCGGGTCGGGGCCACCGGGAGGTTCGAGACGGTGCCCGCGGTGAGCTCCGCGTCCTCCGCCTCGACCAGCTCGGCCATCTCCTCGGAGACCGGCGCGCTCGGCAGCGGCTCGTCCTCGCCGGTGTAGCCGGGCTCCAGGCGCAGGTCCTCGGCGTCGGTGGGGAGCAGATCGCCGGGGCCCATGTCGCCGGGGCGCAGGCGTTCGCTCCAGGGCACCCACTCCGGTGCCAGCAGGGCGTCCGGGCCAGGGAGCAGGACGACCTCGTCCAGCGTCACGAGCTTCGCGCGGGAGGCGCGCGCGACCGTCACGGCCCAGCGCCAGCCCCGGTACCCGAGCTCCTTGCACTCGAAGAAGTGCGTGACGACACGGTCTCCCTCGGAGACCAGGCCCGCGTGCTCGCCCACCACACCGGGCGCGGCGGCCTCCTCGGCGGCGGTGCGGGCGAGGTCGACGGCCTCTGCGCACAGGCGGTCGGGGGTGCGGCTTCGCGTTGTCGCTGCGCTCACAGGTATCGCTTCTCTCCTACGCCGTCACTCGGGTGCGCCGGCCTGAAGGCGGTGGGTGCGGACGGAGCGGACCGGAGGACCGCGTCGACGTCCGCGCCCGGTCGCGCTCGGGCGCACCTGCTCCATCCATTCTGCGGGATGCCGGAGAGGCGCGCGGCCGAGAACGTTCGCCACGGCGCGCTACGCACGCTACCTGTTCGCCGCCGCTCGGCCTACACCGACGTGATGGTTCGTTGCCTCCAGTGGGTCTGCGGTGGCACTTCATATGCGTTCATACGCGCGGTAACCGCACTACTCACAGCTTTCTCGGGGCACTATGACGGGGTGGCAGCCGCGAGGACACCCCAGGGAGCCACCGGGATCGGTGGCGGTTCGGGCCGGATTACCCAGATGACCGGGCCCGTGCGCGCCGTCGGCCGTGCCCTGCACTTCCCGTTCACCGGTACGGCCCGCGGCATCCGCAAGGCGACCCACGCGCACGGGGCGGGCGAGTCCGGCCTCGGCAAATTGATCGAACTGCACGCCGTCAACGGCGCGGGTGACGTGATGATCACCGTCGCGCTGGCCTCGACGGTGTTCTTCTCGGTGCCGACCGACGAGGCCCGGGGGCGCGTCGCCCTGTACCTCGCGATCACCATGGCGCCCTTCACGGTCCTCGCGCCCGTGATCGGCCCCCTTCTCGACCGCCTTCCGCACGGCCGCCGCGCCGCCATGGCGGGCGCCATGCTCGCCCGGGCGCTGCTGGCGCTGATCATCGCCGGGGCGGTCGCCACGGGCAGCCTGGAGCTGTATCCGGCGGCCCTCGGCGTACTGGTGGCCTCCAAGGCGTACGGCGTCGTCAGAAGCGCGGTCGTGCCCCGTCTGCTCCCGCCCCGCTTCTCCCTCGTCAAGGCGAACTCCCGCGTCACCCTCGGCGGACTGCTGGCCACCGGGATCGCGGCCCCCGTGGGCGCGGGGCTCCAGGCCATCGGACCGCGCTGGCCGCTCTACGGCGCCTTCGTGATCTTCATCGCCGGTATGTTCCTGTCCTTCTCGCTGCCGCCGAAGGTCGACTCCGCCAAGGGCGAGGACGTGGCCCTGCTCGCCGCCGACGAGGAACATCTGCACGGCCCGCACCTCAAACCGCTCAAGCGGCCCGGACTGCGCACGGTCGGCACCGCCGTCACCCACGCCCTCGGCGCGAACGCCGCCCTGCGCTGGCTGTCCGGCTTCCTCACCTTCTTCCTCGCCTTCCTGCTGCGCGAGCATCCGCTGACCGGCCAGAGCGCGGCGGTCTCGCTGGGCCTGGTGGCCGTGTCGGCGGGCGCGGGCAACGCGCTCGGCACGGCGGTCGGCGCCTGGCTCAGGTCACGGGCGCCGGAGATCATCATCTTCACGGTGGTGGCCATCGTGGTGGGCGCGGCGATCACGGCGGCGATCTTCTTCGGGGCGTTCCTGGTGGCGTGTCTGGCCGCGGTCGCCGGGTTCTCGCAGGCCCTGTCCAAGCTGTCCCTGGACGCGCTGATCCAGCGGGACGTGCCGGAACTGGTCCGCACCTCGGCGTTCGCCCGCTCCGAGACGCTGCTCCAGGTGTCCTGGGTGTTCGGGGGCGCGGTCGGCATCGTGATGCCGCTCAACGGCTATCTCGGCCTCTCGGTGGCCGCCGCGGTCGTCGCCGCGGGCTGGCTGGCCACCGCGAGGGGACTGCTCAGCTCGGCCCGGCACGGCAGCTCCTCCACGGCGCGAGTGGCGTAACGAACAGGGCTCGCCGCACCCCGCATAAAGAGACTGCTGTACCCGCCCGATAGCCTTCCGCCATGACCACGCTGCAATCCGCTGTGCGACGCCGCCGCGCCGTCGCCGCCGCCGGCCTCGTTTCCGCCGGACTGCTCGTCCTGTCGGCCTGCGACAAGCCGACGCCGCGCGTCACCGTCACGGTCGGTTCGACCTCGGTGAGCTCCGAGGCCGTCTGCTACGACGACGGCAACGACCTCGGCAAGGCGAAGGCCGCCAAGTGCGCCCTGGAGAAGTCGGACGTCAAGACGATCAAGGTCAAGCAGAGCGAGACCCTGCGCGTCGGCGTCGACGAGAAGATCGCGGACACCGGCTGGGCGCTGTGGATCAACGGCCAGCAGATGACGTACGCGTACAAGAAGACGTACTACGCCTTCGACGGCGTCGACCTCTTCGCCCAGCAGCAGGGCCAGGCCCCGCAGAAGACGCTGTACATCAGCATCGTCGAGCAGGACAAGCAGTCCTCCGGCGAGAGCAAGGCGTACAAGGGCGTGTGGAACTTCAAGCTGGAGAACTCCGACTACTGATCCGCCGAATCCGATGCGCATCCTCGTGGCCACCGCCGTCCCGGTCGAACGGGACGCGGTGGCCCGTGCGTTCGCGGGCCCGGTGCCGGACGTCGACGTCCTCGCCGTGGGGGTCGGGCCCGCTCTCGCCGCCGCCCGCACCGCCACCGCGCTCACCCGGGCCGCCCTGGCGGATGCTCCCTACGGCCTGGTGGTCTCCGCCGGGATCGGCGGCGGCTTCCTGCCGCACGCGCCGGTCGGCTCCCTCGTCGTCGCCGACGAGATCACCGCGGCCGATCTCGGGGCGGAGACCGCCGACGGGTTCGTGCCGGTGACCGAGCTGGGGTTCGGGGCCGTCACCCACCGCCCGCCCGAGGCACTCGTACGGGCCGCGGCGGCCGCGACCGGGGCGCGGGCCGGGGCCGTGCTCACCGTCTCCACCGTGACCGGTACGGCCGCCCGCGCGAGCGCCCTGCGCGAGCGCCATCCCACCGCGCTCGCCGAGGCCATGGAGGGCTTCGGGGTCGCCGAGGCGGCCGGGGCCCACGGGGTCCCCGTGCTGGAGATCCGTGCCGTGTCCAACCCGGTCGGTCCGCGCGACCGGGCCGCCTGGCGCATCGGCGACGCGCTCGTGGCCCTGACGGAGGGGTTCGGGAAGCTGACGCCCCTACTGGAGAGTTGGGAACACCATGACGACTGAGCCGCTGCAGATCGCGTACTCCCCCTGCCCGAACGACACGTTCGTCTTCGACGCCCTCGCGCACGGCCGGGTGCCCGGCGCGCCCGCGCTGGACGTGACCTTCGCCGACATCGACGTCACCAACGGGATGGCGGAGCGCGGTGAGTTCGATGTGCTGAAGGTGTCGTACGCCGTGCTGCCGTACGTCCTCGACGAGTACGCGCTGCTGCCGTGCGGGGGTGCGCTGGGGCGCGGGTGCGGGCCGTTGGTGCTGACCCGGGAGGCCGGGGTGGACCTCACCGGCCGTACCGTCGCCGTGCCGTCCGAGCGGTCGACGGCGTATCTGCTGTTCCGGCTGTGGGCGGCGGACGTGGTCCCGGGCGGGGTCGGGGAGATCGTCGTGCTGCCGTTCCACGAGATCATGCCGGCCGTGCGGGACGGGAAGGTCGACGCGGGGCTCGTGATCCACGAGGCCCGGTTCACGTTCCAGAACTACGGGCTGCACAAGCTCGCGGACATGGGCGAGCACTGGGAGTCGACGACCGGGCTGCCGATTCCGCTGGGGGCGATCATCGCGAAGCGGTCGCTGGGGGCGCAGCGGCTGTCGCTGCTCGCCGAGTCCATCCGGATGTCGGTGCGGGCCGCTTGGGACGAGCCCGAGGTTTCCCGGCCTTATGTCATGGAGCATGCGCAGGAGATGGATCCCGCGGTCGCCGATCAGCACATCGGTCTGTACGTCAACGAGTTCACCGCGGAGCTCGGCGAGGACGGATATGCGGCGATTCGAGGGCTGTTGACCCGCGCGGCCGCGGAAGGGCTTGTGCCTGCTTTGCGGCCCGACGCGTTGTCGTTTATCTGATGCGCCCCTTTGGGACGTTCGGCCATTGGGCCAGTTTCAACATTTCCAGGACCCGGTGGATCAGGAAGCCCGCCAGCGGGAGTTCCACACCCACCGCCAATGCCACCGACCACCACACGTCCGGGGTGCCCAGCGCCAGCGACACGTCGAACCACGCGTCGCAGAGCAGCAGGGCACCCGTCGACACGGCCGCCACCACGACCCCCCGGTGGCGGCGCCAGCCGAGCAGGGCCGTGGCGGCCATCGCGAGAAGAAGCAGGACGTCGAAGCCGACCCAGGTGGTGCGCCACTGGCGGACCGTGTACCCGCTGGGCAGCGTGAAGGCCAGCAGCACCGTCCAGGGGACGAGTCCGATGGCGCAGACGGTCAGCAGTTCCAGGGTGTGGCGCCGCTGCCGACGGATGTGCTCCAGCAGTTGGGGGGACGGTGCCTCGGTCCGTATCTCGCTCACTACACGTCGAGTTGGTCGGCGACCGCTCGAAGGAGACCCGCGATCTTCCCGCCGGCGGCCTTGTCGGGGTAGCGGCCGCGCTCCAGCATCGGCGTGATGTTCTCCAGGAGGGTCGTCAGATCCTGGACGATGGAGGCCAGTTCGTCCGGCTTCTTGCGGGTCGCCGCCGCGACCGAGGGGGTCGGGTCCAGGACGGCCACCGAAAGAGCCTGATCACCGCGCTGCCCCGCGACCACTCCGAACTCCACCCGCTGCCCGGGCTTCAGCGTCTCGACTCCGGCGGGGAGGACCGAGGAATGGACGAAGACGTCGCCGCCGTCGTCGCGGGAGAGAAAGCCGAAGCCCTTCTCACTGTTGAACCACTTGACCTTGCCGGTAGGCACGTCTGTCCTCGTCCTCGTACTCGTCGGAAAACTGCTTCTGAAACGGCTCTTGATAGCACTGGGGCGGGTCGTCGGGACCCGCCGGTACCAAGGCTAATGGTCTTCAGGCCGGTGACAAGACGTCGCCCGGTTGTTCCTTCGCGCAGGGAACTACCCTGGTCCGGTGCGTGACAAAACCCAAACGAATTCCGCCGCTCCCGGTGACCGACTGATCCGTGCCGGAGCCATCGTGTTCTTCATCGGCGCGGTGGCCACTCTGGTCACCGTGGCCCCGTTCCTGCTCGGAACGACGCCTTTTCCGACATACATGTTCGGATTGAGCATGCTCATGGCCGTCGGCTTCGTGGTGGCCGGTGCGGGAGTGCTGCAATCGGTCGCGGCCGGAAGGCGTCAGGCGCGGGCCGGAACGCCGTCCGGACGGTAGTCCGAAAACCACCCCGGAAACTCGGTGAGATCGCCGAGGACGACATCGGCTCCGGCCTCGGTCAGTTCCTCGGCGGTGCACGGGCCGGTGGGCACCGCGACCGACAGCGCCTCGGCGATCCGCGCCCCGCGCACGTCGCCCGTGTGGTCCCCGACGTACACGCTCGCGCCGTGCTCGCGCAGGGCCTCGCCCTTCTGCTCGGCCCACAGATTGCCGATCACCGCGTCGGGCTCCAGGCCCAGGTGCGTCATGTGCAGCTTGGCGTTGGGCTCCCACTTGGCCGTCACGACGATCGCCCGCCCGCCCGCCGCCTGTACGGCGCCGATGGCCTCGCGGGCGCCGGGCATCGCCAGGGTGCCGGTGATGGCGTAGGTCGGGTAGAGCTCGCGGTAGAGGTCCGCCATGGCCGGGACCCGGTCCCCCGGGAACCAGTACGCCATCTCCTCCTGCAGCGGCGGCCCGAGCCGCGTCACCACCAGGTCGGCGTCGACGTACGTCCCGGTCCGCTCGGACAGTTCCACCCAGCAGGCGTGGATGCCGGGGCGGGAGTCTATGAGCGTCATGTCGAGATCGAAGCCGACGGTGGGACCGGGGGCGGTGATGCTTGTAGAGGCCATATGAGCCATTGTGCCCAAGCCGTACGGCCGTCGGACAACGATTTCCGGCGGCCTGACTCCGCTGGCGCGACCCCCGTGCCCTACCGCCGCCGCTGCGAGCGCCACACCAGGAACAGCGCCGACGCCACGGCCGCCCCCCGCACGACCCACGGCCAGGTCTCGGCGACCGCGTCGTTCATGTGGCCCTGGGCGATCGGCTCGCCCCAGCGGCCCTCGTTCCGTCCCCACAGCCAGACGATCCCCGCGGTGAGCGAGAGGCTCGGCAGGAACACGACGGCCCATTTGGTCTCGGCGTCGGTCAGCCGGCGCGAGGCCCACGCGATGAGCCAGCCGACGACGAGGACGAGCAGGTTGCCGAGCACGGCGCCGACGACGAGCAGGGCGGCGGCGAGCAGCAGGAGGGGGTTGCTCCAGCCGCCGGGACCGGAGAACCGGCGGCGGGCCGGGGCGGCCTCGACGACCGGCTCCACGGCCTTGGCCCTGGCCTTGGCGACCGTCTTCGGCCTCCACCAGGCCTTCCGGGTCTTCACCACCGGCGCGGGCGCCGCCTGCTCCACGGCGGGCGCGGGCTCCGGTTTCCTCTCCTCCTTGGGCGGCGGAGGCTTCAGCAGCTCCGGGATCTCCACCCCGCCCACGAACCCCGGCACGCTGTCCCCGACGCCGAAGGGACTGCTGTCCACCCGCCACCAGTCGGGCTGCGCCGCGCTGTCGCCGAGTTCGTCCAGACCGGCCACGTGGGGCCCGTGGGAGGTGTCGCGGGCGGGAGCGGGCTGTGGCGGGGTGTCGGGGCGCGGCCGGGGCACGACCTTGCGCAGGCCCCTGGGCCGCTCGGTCTCCTCCGTGTCCCGGTCCCGCTGTACGGGCATGGCGACGACCGGCGCCTGCGGGGCACTGCCCGCCGTGCCGCCGGCGGCGGTGACGACCTCGTCGGGGCTGCCCAACTTGGCGATGATCCGGCGGACGGCGGCGGGCGAGTCCACGGTGACCTTGGCGCGCCGCCGGTCGATCTCGTTGCGCAGTTCCGAGACGAGCCGCATCCGGGTGGACGACGGCAGCTGCCGCTGCTGCGCGACATCACCGACGCGGCTCAGATACTCGTAGACGACCTGGTCGCTCTCGATACCCACGAAGTCCCCTCCGGGGCGGGTGCGTTGGATACCCCGTGGGACGACGTTAGCGCAGGCAGCCGCCGATCGGACGGGCCCCGGCGTCGAGCCGGACGGTTGCGCGGACGCGGGGTACGTCACCCCTGCCCCGTCCCGCCACCCGCTACCGTTGGTCGGATGAGCAACCCGGCCGTTCCGCCGCGCTCCCTCGCGGAAGCGCTCCGGGCCAGGGACGACGTTTCCCTGGCCGCGCTTCTGCGTGCCCGCCCCGACCTCATCACCCCCGTGCCCACGGACCTCACCCAGCTCGCCACCCGGGCCGGGACACGGGCGTCGGTGGTACGGGCGCTGGAGCGGCTTGACCGTTTCGCGCTCCAGACGGCGGAGGCGCTGGCGGTGGCGGCGGACCCGGCGCCCTACGGCGAACTGCTCGCTCTGCTCGCCGGCGACGACGGCGACCCGGCCGTCTCGGCGGCCCTCCCGCGCGCCCTCGGCACCCTGCGGGAGCAGGCCCTGGTGTGGGGCGACGACGACCGGCTGCGGCTGGTGCGCACGGCCCGTGAGCTGCTCGCGCCCTCGCCGCAGCATCCCTCGCCGACCGGGCTCGGGCCGACCGTCCAGGAGGCCACGGCGGGGATGTCACCGGGCCGCATCCAGGACATCGTCACGGCGGCGGGGCTCGGCTCGACCCACGACGCGGTCTCCGCGGTGGCGTCGCTGACGGCCCTGTTCGCCGACCGCGGGCGGATGTCGGCGCTGCTCGCCGGGCTCCCGGAGGAGTCGCGGGAGGTGCTCTCGCGGCTGGTGTGGGGTCCGCCGTACGGCCAGGTCACCGCCGAGCCGGCGGTCCATCTGCGCCGCCTGCTGGATCTGGGGCTGCTGGTGCCGACGGCGCCCGGGACGGTCGTACTCCCCCGGGAGGTGGCCCTGCATCTGCGCGGCGGCCGGGCGCACCGGGAGGTGGCGCCGCTGCCGCCGGCCGTGGAGCCCGCGGCGACCCACCGTCCGCAGGTGGTGGACGCGACGGCGGCCGGGCAGGCGTACACCGCGCTCGCGACCGTCGAGGAGCTGCTGAAGGACTGGGATGAGGGCGGGCCCGCGGTGCTGCGGGCGGGCGGCCTGAGCGTCCGCGACCTCAAGCGCACGGCCGTCGCGCTGGACGTGGCGGAACCGGTCGCCGCGTTCTGGGTGGAACTGGCGTACGCGGCGGGCCTGCTGGCCTCCGACGGCGAGGCCGACGAGCGGTACGCGGCGACCCCGGCCCACGACGAGTGGCTGGAGCAGCCGCCGGCACAGCGCTGGACCCGTCTGGCGGAGGCGTGGCTGACGGCGACCCGGGTGCCGGGGCTGGTGGGCGGCCGGGACGCGAAGGACCGCACCCTGTCGACGCTGGGCCCGGGACTCGACCGCAGCGCCGCGCCGGAGGTACGGCACCGGGTGCTGACGCTGCTCGCGGGGCTGCCCGAGGGGGCGTCGCCGTCGAGGGAGTCGGTGCTGGCCCGGCTGGGCTGGGAGCGTCCGCTGCGGGGGCCGCAGCGCGGGGACGACCTGCGGTCACGGCTCGCCGAGTGGACGTTGACGGAGGCGGAGCTGCTGGGCGTGACGGGGCGGGGGGCGCTGTCGGGGCACGGGCGGGCGTTGCTGGGCGCGAGCGCCCCGAAGACGCCGGGCAAGGAGCCGCAGGGCCCCGGCGACAAGCTTCCCGTGCACCACCGGCCCACCGTCGCCGAGCCCCTCTCCCCCGCCGAGCAGGCCACCGCGTCCGCCGCGGCCGCCCGGCTGCTCGCGCCGCTGCTGCCCGAGCCGCTCGACCACGTCCTGCTCCAGGCCGACCTGACGGCGGTGGCCCCGGGGCCCTTGCAGCGGTCGCTGGCCGAGGTGCTGGACGTCCTGGCCGACGTGGAGTCGAAGGGCGGGGCGACCGTCTACCGCTTCACCCCCGGCTCGGTACGCCGTGCCCTGGACGCCGGCCAGGCCGCTTCCGACCTGCACGCCTTCCTCGCCGCGCACTCGCGGACGCCGGTGCCGCAGCCGCTGACGTATCTGATCGACGACGTGGCGCGCAGACACGGCCACCTCCGGGTCGGCGCGGCCTCCGCGTACGTCCGCTGCGACGACGACGCGCTGCTCAACGAGATCCTCGCCGACAAGCGCGCCGCGGGCCTGCGCCTGCGCCGCCTGGCCCCGACCGTGCTGGCCGCGCAGACCGACCCGGCGTCGCTGCTGGACGGCCTGCGCGCGATGGGCTTCGCCCCGGCCGCCGAGTCCGCGGAGGGCGACGTCCTGATCACCCGCGCCCACGCTCACCGCACCCCGCCGCGCACCGCCCCCGAACCCGTCCCGGACGGCCCCCCGGTCCCCGACGCGACTCTCCTGTCGGCCGCGATCCGGGCCGTCCGCGCCGGCGACCTGGCCGCGACGACCCCCCACAGACAGACCGACCGGCCGCAGCCCGCCACCGGCGAACTCCCGCGCACCAGCTCCGCCGAGACCCTCGCCACCATGCAGGCCGCCGTCCTGACCGGCGAGGCCCTGTGGATCGGCTACGTCAACGCCGAGGGCGCCGCCAGCCAGCGCGTCATCGCCCCCATCCGCGTCGAGGGCGGCTTCGTGACGGCCTACGACCACACGGCGGACGAGGTACGCACGTATCCGCTGCACCGGGTGACCGGGGTGGCGGAGCTCGCCGAGGAGTAGGGCCCCCTCAGCACTGGGTGACCGGGGAGTTCGCGGGCAGGCCGAAGTGGGACCGGGCCGCGGATTCCAGCGGGGTGGCGGGCACGCCGGGATCGAAGCCGGCGGGGGTGGCGCGGCCGAAGTGGGACGTCAGCCACTCCGCGTTGCCCGCGCCGTCCGGCGGCCCCTCCTGCGACACGACCACGTAGTCGCCGTCGGCCTCCCGCCGCAGCCGCAGCACCTGTGGCACCTCGGCCCCGCCGCACTCCACCAGGCGCCCCGCCCGCACCCCGTACTCCAGGCACAGCGTGCTGACACCGGCCCGCACGAGTCCGTCCCGCTCGTCGAGGTCCACCGCCTCCGCCCGGCAGAACCAACGCGCCCGGAGCCCGGGCTCGCTCTCCCCGTACCCGGCGCCGCGCGACTGCTCCACGAGCCGCGCCTCGATGGCCGGCCGCACCTGGTTCCACAGCTGGGGGTCGGCGTCCGAGGGCCAGCGGGCCCACGCCCCCGTCGCCACCAGCACCACGACCGCGCCCCCGCCGACCGCCCATCTGCCCGCAGACATCCCCATGCGTCCTCCCGGCCCGCTCCCGTCAGTCAAGACAGCCGAACGGGGGCCGGGGTTGCATCGGAACGCCCTCGGTGACCTTCCGCGGGCTTCCGCGGCCTTCCTCGACCTTCCTTGGCCTCCCTTGATCGTCCCTGGTTGAGGCACACTGGACGTTTGGCCCGTGCGGAAGGATGCATGTACGTGAACGGTCCTCTCATCGTCCAGTCCGACAAGACCCTGCTGCTCGAGGTCGACCACGAGCAGGCCGACGAGTGCCGTCGCGCCATCGCGCCGTTCGCCGAGCTGGAGCGGGCGCCCGAGCACATCCACACCTACCGGGTGACCCCGCTGGGGCTGTGGAACGCGCGCGCCGCCGGGCACGACGCCGAGCAGGTGGTCGACGCGCTGGTGCAGTACAGCCGCTATCCGGTGCCGCACGCCCTGCTCGTCGACGTCGCCGAGACGATGGACCGGTACGGGCGGCTCACCCTCAGCAAGCACCCCGCCCACGGACTCGTGCTCACCACCACCGACCGGCCGGTGCTTGAGGAGATCCTGCGCTCGAAGCGGATCATCCCGCTGGTCGGGGCGCGGCTCGACCCGGACACCGTGGCCGTGCACCCCTCCGAGCGCGGGCAGATCAAGCAGACGCTGCTGAAGCTGGGCTGGCCCGCCGAGGACCTCGCGGGGTACGTCGACGGCGAGGCGCACCCGATCGAGCTGGACGAGGACGGGTGGGCGCTCAGGCCCTACCAGAAGCAGGCCGTGGAGAACTTCTGGCACGGCGGCAGCGGGGTCGTGGTACTCCCCTGCGGCGCGGGGAAGACCCTGGTCGGCGCCGGGGCCATGGCGCAGGCCAAGTCGACCACGCTCATCCTCGTCACCAACACCGTCTCGGCCCGGCAGTGGAAGCACGAGCTGGTGAAGCGGACCTCGCTGACGGAGGAGGAGATCGGCGAGTACAGCGGGACCCGCAAGGAGATCCGGCCCGTCACCATCGCCACCTACCAGGTGCTGACGACCCGGCGGAAGGGCGTCTACCCGCACCTGGAGCTCTTCGACTCCCGGGACTGGGGGCTCATCCTCTACGACGAGGTGCACCTGCTGCCCGCGCCCGTCTTCAAGTTCACCGCCGATCTCCAGGCCCGCCGCAGACTCGGACTGACCGCGACCCTCGTGCGGGAGGACGGGCGGGAGTCGGACGTCTTCTCGCTGATCGGACCCAAGCGGTTCGACGCGCCGTGGAAGGAGATCGAGGCGCAGGGCTACATCGCGCCGGCCGACTGTGTCGAGGTGCGGGTGAACCTGACCGACTCCGAGCGGCTCGCCTACGCCACCGCCGAGCAGGAGGAGAAGTACCGCTTCTGTGCCACGACCGCGACCAAGCGGAAGGTCACGGAGGCGCTCGTCAAGCGCTTCGCGGGTCAGCAGATCCTGGTGATCGGCCAGTACATCGACCAGCTCGACGAACTCGGCGAGCATCTGGACGCCCCCGTCATCAAGGGCGAGACCTCCAACGCCCAGCGCGAGAAGCTCTTCGACGCCTTCCGGCAGGGCGAGATCAGCGTGCTGGTGGTGTCGAAGGTGGCGAACTTCTCCATCGACCTGCCGGAGGCGACGGTCGCCATCCAGGTCTCGGGCACCTTCGGCTCCCGCCAGGAGGAGGCGCAACGGCTCGGCCGGGTGCTGCGCCCGAAGGCGGACGGCCACCAGGCCCACTTCTACTCCGTGGTCGCCCGGGACACCATCGACCAGGACTTCGCCGCGCACCGCCAGCGCTTCCTGGCGGAACAGGGGTACGCCTACCGGATCGTGGACGCGGACGAGCTGCTGGCCGAGAGCTGACCGGGGGCTACCTGCGGCGGACGCCGACTTCCTCGCCGTACTCGCCGAGTATGACGACGTCGAAGGCGGCGACCGCGAAGACACGGATGGCGCGCAGGGCGTCGCCGAGGCGGTGGGCCCTGTGGCCGCCTGAGACGGGGGCCGCGCCGGACGGGCGACCGGGGGCTGGGGTGAAGGCCGCTGTACTCATGTCTCCATGGTGGCCGAGCAGGCATAAAGAGGGCATCGGTCCCAGGTAGCCCCTTTCTGTGCTACCTGAGTACCGCCCGCAGGTGGAGCCACCCCTAGAGGAGGAGGGGCGATCCCTTAGGGGGGCGATCCCTCAGGGGCAGGAGAACGCGCTGAGGGGCGGAAGAAATTCGTTGGCCCCCTCCCGCCCCGTCCCTCTAGAATCTCCGCTCTTGCCCGCCTCCCTCCCGGAGTGCCGCCGCCCGGACGGAAACCGGTCGGCACCTCGCTGCCGTCCACCCGGCAGCCACCACCCCGCAGCATCTTCGGAGGCACCCCCTTGTCCAGGCCGTCCACTCCCGCGCCCGCAGCCGACGACCCTCTCGCCCGCGAGCGCTCCCACCTCGCCCGTTCCCGCGCCGCACTGCGCGCCATGCGGGAGGACGTCGAGTCGCTGGACATCAAGGACGTCACCGCGAACTGGGTCAACGCCGAGGTCCTGGCCCGCCAGATCAACGACCGGATCAAGGCGCTGGCGGACCTCAGCGACACCCCGCTGTTCTTCGGCCGCCTCGACTACCTGCACTCCCCGGGCGCGGACCGGGCCGAGGGCGCGGAGGGAGAGCGCTTCTACATCGGGCGGCGGCACGTCCACGACCACGACGGCGACCCGATGGTGATCGACTGGCGGGCGCCGGTCTCGCAGCCGTTCTACCGGGCGTCCAAGAAGGACCCGATGGACGTCGGGCTGCGCCGCCGCTTCGGGTACACCCGCGGGGACATCACGGCGTACGAGGACGAGCACCTCTCCGACCCGGCGGAGGCCGCCGCCACCAGCAAGCTGCTCCAGCAGGAGATCGAGCGGCCGCGCGTCGGCCCGATGCGGGACATCGTGGCGACCATCCAGCCCGAGCAGGACGAGATCGTACGGTCCGGGCTCGGCGGCACGGTCTGCGTGCAGGGAGGTCCCGGCACCGGGAAGACCGCCGTGGGCCTGCACCGGGTGGCCTATCTCCTCTACGCCCACCGCGAGCGGCTCGCCCGCACCGGCACCCTCGTCATCGGACCGAACAAGTCCTTCCTGCACTACATCGAGCAGGTGCTGCCCGCGCTGGGCGAGATGACGGTGAAGCAGGCGACCGTCGACGACCTGGTGGCGGCGGGCCTGGAGGTGCGCGGCACCGATGACTCGCCCGCCGCCGTCCTCAAGGGCGACGCGCGGATGGCACAGGTGCTCAGACGGGCCGTGTACTCCCACGTGACCATGCCCGCCGAGCCGGTGATGGTGGTGCGCGGATCGCGCAGGTGGCGGGTTCCGGCGTACGAGATCGAGGAGATCGTCCGGGAGCTGCTCGACCGGGGCATCCGGTACGGCGCCGCCCGCGAGGCCCTTCCGCAGCGCATCGCGCACGCCGTGCTGGTGCAGATGGAGCGGTCCGGTGAGGCGCCGGACGACCGCGTGCAGGACGCGGTGGCCCGCAACCCGGCGGTGAAGGCGGCGGTGAAGGCGATCTGGCCGCCGGTCGATCCGGCGAAGCTGGTGCTGCGGCTGCTGACGGACGCGGACTTCCTCGCCGTGCACGCGGACGGGATCCTCGACGAGGACGAGCAGAAGACGATCCTGTGGGCGAAGCCGGTGCGGTCGGTGAAGTCGGCCAAGTGGTCGTCCGCGGAGGCGGTGTTGATCGACGAGGCGACGGACCTCGTGGAGCGCACGCACTCGCTCGGGCATGTGGTGCTCGACGAGGCGCAGGACCTCTCCCCCATGCAGTACCGGGCGGTCGGCCGCCGGTGCTCGACCGGTTCGGCGACCGTCCTCGGCGACCTCGCGCAGGGCACCACGCCGTGGGCGACGCGGAGTTGGGACGAGGCGCTGGCCCACCTGGGCAAGTCGGACGGTGTGATCGAGGAGTTGACGGCCGGTTTCCGCGTGCCGACGGACGTCATCACCTACGCCTCCCGGCTCCTGCCGCACATCGCGCCGGGCCTGACACCGGTCGCGTCGGTGCGTGAGAACCCGGGCTTCTTCGACCTGCGCGAGACCTCGGGTGAGACCTCGGGTGAGACCTCGGGCGAGACCTCCGGTACGGCCGAAGTGGTGGCCGCGTGTGAGGAGTTGCTGCGCCACGAGGGCTCGACCGGTCTGATCGCGGCCGACGCCCGCGTCCCGGCCCTCGCCCGGGCGCTGACGGCGGCGGGGATCCCGTATCTCGCCCCGGGCGAGGAGACGACGGCCGAGACCCGGCTGACCCTGGTCCCGGCGTCCCTCGCCAAGGGCCTTGAGTACGACTACGTCGTCCTGGACGAGCCGCAGGCGGTGGTGGACGGCGAACCGGACGAACGCACGGGCCTGCGGCGGCTGTACGTGGCACTGACCCGAGCGGTCTCGGGCCTGATCGTGACGCACACGGCGCCGCTGCCGGCGCCGCTTGCCGGGTAGGTTCCGCCGGGTGCGGGGGCGCGTGGGGCCTGCTCGCGCGGCCCCACGCCCCGGGGAGTTCCGCTCAGCCCAGGTCCAGAGCCCGCCGCCACTGCGCGACCGCCTCCGCCGCCACCGGTCCCCCCCATCCGTCCGGTCTCGCCGCGCCCCCGATGTGGAACGCGTCGATCCCGGCCGCCCGCAGACCCGGGACGTGCTCCAGCCGCAGCCCGCCACCCACCAGCAACTGCTGTTCGTACCCCGGCTCCCCCGCCCGCGCCGCCTCCGCGAGCAGCACGGGGAGCCCTGCGTCGACGCCCGACGCCGCGCCCGCGGTGAGGTAGGTGTCCAGGCCCGGCAGGTCGGCCAGCTGCTTGCGCAGCGCGTTCCGGTCGGCGGTGTGGTCGATCGCCCGGTGGAAGGTCCAGCGGGAGCCGTCCAGCGCCTCGACCACCCGCTCCACGGATCCCAGATCCACCTCACCGTCCGCGTCCAGGAACCCGAGCACGAACTCCTCGGCACCGGCGTCCCGCAGCTCGCGTGCCGCCCGGACGACCCGGGGGACGTCCCCGGCGTCGAACCCGTCCGACAACCGCAGCATCACCCGCAGCGAGATGTCCACGGCACCCCGGATCGCGGCGACCGTGGCGACCGCCGGCGTCAGACCGTCCGCCGCCATGTCGGTCACCAGTTCCAGCCGGTCCGCGCCTCCGGCCTGGGCGGCGATCGCGTCCTCGGCGTCGAGGGCGATCACCTCCAGGACTGCACGCTTGCTCATGGGACCCCATTCGTCGACGGTCTCGGGCGGCTACAGGTCTAGTCCAATTCCAGAATAGCCGCCCCGGGGTCCCTCTCACCGGCGCGTCTCAGCCGAAGATGTTCAGCTCCTTCGCCTCCGCGCCCGCGAGCTCATACGCCAGCCCCTCCACCGGACGCCCCGAGTACAGCCGTACGAGGGTCGCCGCGTCCCCGATGTAACGCGCTGGCGTACGGTCACCGGCCGTGTCACCCAGGCGGAGCGGTTCGTCCAGGTCGTCGAGATCGGCCTGGGTACGCGCCCGGCTCCGCCCGCCTTGGCGATCGCCGGGCCCGCCTCCGTCATCCCGCGCTCCAGCTCGTCGACGACCTGCTGGTTCGTCCACTCCGCGCGCTCGGCGATGTCCCGGTCGTTGGCCTCGGGCGAGAAGACCCCCTTCTCGAACCGGCCCTCCACCACCCGCATCAGCGCGGACGAACAGTGCGCCGGCACATCGCGCACGCTCCACCCCGGACACGCCCGCGTCGGCAGCGCGAAGTCGCCGTCCGGGCGGGAGCGCAGGAGGGGGATCAGGGCGTCGCGTTCGGTGGTCAGGAGGCGGCCGGGGAGTTCGGGGGCACGGTCATGAGTGGTGTCAGCAGCCACGGGGCCAACCTGCCAGGGGGTGACGCGCGGGACAATGAGGCCATGGCCGATCTCGACGACCTCCGCGACCGTTTCGCCCGTGCCCTGGTCAGCGCCCGGGGCGGCGACGGCCCCGACCCGACGCCGTACGCCGACAACCTCCTGGCCCGCTGGCAGGAGCCGCAGCGGCACTACCACACGCTCTCCCACCTGACGGCGGTCCTCGACCGCGTCGACGTGCTGGAGGAGTACGCGGACCGCCCGGACCTGGTGCGGCTCGCGGCCTGGTTCCACGACGCCGTCTACCTCCCGGACCGCTCGGAGAACGAGGAGCGCTCCGCCCGCCTCGCCGAACGCGCCCTCCCCGAAGCCGGACTCCCCGCCGACGGGACGGCCGAGGTCGCCCGCCTCGTCCGCCTCACCACCGCCCACGATCCCGCCGACGACGACCGCGACGGCCAGGTCCTGTGCGACGCGGACCTCGCGATCCTCGCCGCCCCGCCCTCCGCGTACGCCGCCTACACGGCCGCCGTCCGCGAGGAGTACGGCTTCGTCCCGAGCGACGCCTTCCGCGAGGGCCGGTCCGCGATCCTGCGGCAACTGCTCGATCTGCCCCGGCTGTTCAGGACGCCGTACGGGGAACGGGAATGGGAGGCCACAGCCCGTTACAACCTCACCTCGGAGCTGGAAATGCTGTCGCTCTGAGGCGTCCGGCGCCTTAGCCTGCCCGCATGGCAGACATGGGCGGGGACTTGGGCGCGCAGCGGGTGACGGAGGCCGTCGCGGACGCGGTGGCGGTGTTGCGGACGGCGGTGGACCGGGACTGGACGGCCGTGACGCCGGCCGGGATGGAGTGGACCGTCCACGAGACGGCCTTCCACATCTGCGGCTGCCTGATCTCGTACGCCGCGAACCTGGCCGGAGGCGCCCAGGACGACTACGTCCCCTTCGACATCACGCTCGACGAGGGCACCGACAACCTGGGCCTGCTGCATGTCCTGGAGACAGGCGGCGCCCTGCTCGCCGCGGCGGTCCGCACCGCGCCCCGCGAGGCCCGCGCCTTCCACCCGCAGCCCTTCCGCAGCGCGAACCGCGTGGGCTTCGCCACGATGGGCGTAGCCGAGGTGCTGCTGCACACGTACGACATCGCCGGGGGCCTGGGCCTGGGGTACGAGCCCCCCGCCCACCTCCCCGAGTACGTCCTCACCCGGATCTTCCCCGAGGTCCAGCCGGGCCCCGACCCGTGGCGCACCCTCCTGTGGGCCACCGGCCGCGGCGACCTGCCCGGCCGCGCCCGGCGTACCCAGTGGCGCTGGAGCAACAACCTGGTCCTGCCCACCGAGCGCCTGACCCTCCAGGGCGTCACGCCCGCGTCCGCCGCCGAGCTGGCCGCGGGCGGCGACGGCGACTTCGAGTGGGTCGAGGACGGCCCCTTCGAGGGCACCCGCGAGGCCGCCGGCATGACGATCAAGGCGTACGAGGCGGGCGTGCACCGCCCGGAGTTCGGCCTCTTCGTCCTCGTACGGCGGGAGGACGGCCGCGCGATCGGCGGCATGGGCTTCCACGGCGCCCCCGACGAGGACGGCCGCGCGGAGGTCGGCTACGACCTCGCCGAGAGCGCCCGCGGCCGGGGCTACGCCACGGAGGCCCTGCTCGCCCTGAGCGACTGGGCCCTGGCCCGCGACGACGTACGCAGCCTCTGCGCCACCATCGAGCCCGACAACGCGGCCTCGCAGCGGGTCGTCGCCCGGGCCGGATTCGCCCGCGCGACCGTGGAGGAGGAACAGGCGTACGGGGAGCTGGAGACGGGGCTGCGGCTGTACGTCCTTCCCGGCGGGGCCGGTTAGCGGCCCTTCCGCCGCCGCAACCCCGCCCCCGTGAGCAGGCGGACCACCTCCCGGCTGCTCACCTCCGTCGCGCCCGCCGCGACCACGTCGGCGTAGCGGTGCGACGGGATGTCGTAGTGGTCGCGTTCGAAGGCCCGTGAGGGCACTCCCAACTTCTCGGCGAATCTGTGCAGTTCGTCGAAGGAGACGTCGCTGATCAGGTGGGACCACATGCGGCCGTGGCCCGGCCAGGCGGGTGGGTCGATGTAGACGGTCACGAGGAGGAGGTCCCGCCCATCGCGATCACGAGCGAGCCGACCGCCGCGACCTTCACGCCCGCCTGGTGGCACACCCAGTGCGGGTCGGGGCCCAGCTCGGGCTCGATCTCCAGGGCGTGCGGGTCGCCGGAGCCGCACACCGGGCACAGCGGCCAGCGGCCATGGCTCTCCAGGAGGGCGTCTTGGACGTCCTGGGCGACCAGGCCCGCGACGAACTCCGCGCCCTCCGGCCACTGCTCCACCCACCAGCGCCGCTGTACGACGGAGTCCTCGACCATCGACACCACGTCCGCGGCGGCGACCTGGCTCGCGGCCAGGTCGGCGAGTACGAGGGCGCGTGCCGTGTGCAGGGACTGCTCAAGTGGACCGATGGACACCATGGAGCCATTGTGCGGGCACTTGACCACGACTCCGAGCCGAAAATATCTTTCATACGTGACCCAGGAAGTGAAGGAAATTTTCGGCAGCGCTCTCGCCGCGAAGGTGCGCACGCTGGGTCCGTCCATGACCCGCTCCATGCACCGGGTCGCCGAGACCGTCGCGAACGACCCGGCGGGATGTGCCGCGCTCACCGTCACGGGCCTCGCGGAACGGACCGGGACGAGCGAGGCGACGGTCGTGCGGACCGCCCGCCTGCTGGGGTATCCCGGGTACCGCGACCTGCGGCTCGCCCTCGCCGGGCTGGCCGCGCAGCAGCAGTCCGGGCGGGCACCGGCCATCACCACGGACATCGCGGTGGACGATCCGATCGCGGACGTGGTCGCCAAGCTCGCCTACGACGAGCAGCAGACCCTCGCGGACACGGCGGCCGGGCTGGACACCGCGCAGTTGGGCGCGGCGGTCGCCGCGACGGCCTCGGCACGGCGGATCGACGTGTACGGGGTGGGGGCCTCCGGTCTCGTCGCGCAGGACCTCACGCAGAAGCTGCTGCGCATAGGGCTGATAGCGCAGGCCCACAGTGATCCGCACCTGGCCGTGACGAACGCGGTGCAGCTGCGGTCGGGGGACGTGGCGATCGCGATCACCCACTCGGGGGCGACCGGGGACGTCATCGAGCCGTTGCGGGTCGCGTTCGAGCACGGGGCCACTACGGTGGCCATCACCGGGCGGCCGAACGGAGCGGTGGCGCAGTACGCCGACCATGTGCTGACGACGTCCACGGCCCGGGAGAGCGAACTGCGGCCCGCGGCGATGTCGTCGCGGACGAGTCAGCTGCTGGTGGTGGACTGTCTGTTCGTGGGGGTGGCGCAGCGGACGTACGAGACGGCGGCGCCCGCGCTGGCCGCGTCCTACGAGGCGCTGGCGCATCGGCACCGCCGGTAGAGACGAGTTGCCCGGTAGCCGTCGGTCACGAAGAAAGAGCCGCTGCGCCATGACCTCCACCTCCGACCCCCGTGATCTGCAAGCCCAGTTGGAGACGCTCACCACCGAGGCCTTCCGGCCCGAGCTCGCCGACATCGACCAGTTGCCGACCCTGGACATCGCCCGGCTGATGAACGGCGAGGACGCCTCCGTGCCCGCCGCGGTCTCCCGGCAGTTGCCGGTGATCGCCGCCGCCATCGACGCGATCGCCGAGCACATGGCCCGTGGCGGCCGGCTGATCTACGCCGGGGCCGGCACCGCCGGACGCCTCGGCGTCCTGGACGCCTCCGAGTGCCCGCCGACCTTCAACACCGACCCGGCGCGGGTCGTCGGCCTGATCGCCGGCGGACCGGAAGCGCTGGTCACGTCCGTCGAGGGGGCCGAGGACTCCGCGGGCCTGGCGCGGGCCGACCTGGACGGGCTCGCGGTGACGGCCGTGGACACGGTGGTCGGGGTGTCCGCGTCGGGTCGTACCCCCTACGCCGTGGGCGCGGTGGAACACGCCCGCGCGAAAGGGGCCTTGACGGTCGGCCTGTCCTGCAACGCGGACAGCGCGCTGGCGGCCGCTGCCGACCACGGCATCGAGGTGGTCGTCGGCCCCGAACTGCTCACCGGCTCCACCCGCCTCAAGGCCGGCACCGCCCAGAAACTCGTCCTCAACATGCTGTCGACGATCACGATGATCCGTCTCGGCAAGACCTACGGAAACCTGATGGTCGACGTCCGCGCCTCCAACGAGAAGCTGCGGGCCCGCTCCCGCCGCATCGTCGCCCTCGCCACCGGCGCCGACGACGAGGAGGTCGAGCGTGCCCTGGCCGCCACGGACGGCGAGGTGAAGAACGCGATCCTGACAATCCTGGCCGACGTGGACGGCCCCACAGCGGCCCGGCTGCTGGAGGAGTCGGGGGGCCATCTGCGCGCGGCCCTGGCGGCGACGACCCGCTGAAAGGGCGTCTCAGCGGCGGACGAGCACCGCGTGGGTGACGTTCGGCGAGCTGACCAGCTCGGACACCCGGTACCCGGCGATCCCGTCGCCGAGGTCGTCGAGCAGCCGCTCCCCGCGTCCGATGAGGAGCGGCGCGATCACCAGGTGGAGCTCGTCGATCAGCCCGGCGCGCAGATACTGCCGGAGGACCGCCGCCCCGCCGCCGATCCGCACGTCCTTGCCGTCCGCGGCGTCGAAGGCGCGCTGGAGGACCGCCTCCGGCGGCTCGTCGGTGAAGTGGAAGGTGGTCCCGCCGGCCATCTCCAGTGACGGTCGCAGGTGATGGGTGTGCACGAAGACGTCGTGGTGGTACGGCGGGTTCTCACCCCACCAGCCCTGCCAGGACTCGTCCTCCCAGGGCCCGCGCTGCGGCCCGAACATGTTCCGCCCCATGATCGTGGCGCCGATGTTCTGATCACCGCGGACGAAGTACTCGACATCGGTTCCGCCCTTCCCGGCGGCCAGGTCCTCCGACGCGGAGATGAACCAGCGGTGCAGGTCGTCGCCCCACCCGACGCCGTCGCCGAAGGGGGCGTCCAGTCGCTGGTTCGGACCGGCCATGAAGCCGTCGAGGGAGATCGTCACGTTGTGTACGCGGACCTTGGGCATGGCCTTCACCTCTCGTGTGGTGTCGTGCTCTCACCCCTGCGTCGATCCGAGCCTGCCTGGATCGACATCCCCGCGCACCTTTTTCCACACGAGGGTGTGGCGCCAGAAGAGCCGCCTCCTCAGCCGGACGCCGGGGAGCACGCGACGGGCCTCGCGGACGAACTCGGTGTAGGGGACGTCGGCCGGACGGGTCGGGGCGGTCATCGCGACGGGGGCCTCGGATGCCGTCCGCCCCCTGTGCTTGATCCAACCGATGACCAGGTTGAGCGGGACGGACGCGAGGCCGAGCAGGGCCTGGACGCGGGTGTCCTCCCGCGTCAGGCCGACGATCACCAAGGTGCCTCCGGGAGCCAGTTGCTGCCTGAAGCGAAGGAGCGTCTCTGTCAGGGGGAGGTGGTGGAGTACCGCGACACAGGTGATGACGTCGTAGGGGGCGCCTTGGTCGTACGACCGCCCGTCCGCGACGGCGAAGGTGACGGGGAGCCCGGGGTCGGTGGACTCCCTCGCCTTGCCGATGATCCGTTCGTCGCTGTCGATGCCGTGGACCCGGTTCGCCCGGGTCGCCAGCAGCCGGGCGAGGTCTCCGGCACCGCAGCCGACGTCCAGGGCACGGTCGAAGCGGCTGGGCACCTGGCGCAGGATCCACGGGTGGAAGTGGGCGTTGTGGCTCCAGGGGTGGGCGTCGTTGAAGCGGGCGAGGGCGTCCAGGAGAGGCATGGCCCATTTCAACAGGGCATCCGTCCTTCTTTGTTGACCTTCCGCACCCTGGCCCGCAGCACGTCGGCCTGCGGCGCGGGCCCGGTGGACTCCGGCGGACAGTCCCACTCCCGGCCGCCGCCGAGGGGCCTGAGCTGCACTCTTCCGCCCAGGTGCCCCATCACCTCCCCCACCCGCCCGTCCCTTACGTCCACGACGTACGCCCCGACCGGCGGCCGTTCCCCGCGCAGCACCGACGCCAGCCGCTCGGCCGTGCGTACGTTGCAACGCCCCAGGTCGACCAGCGGGAACGGCTCGTCACCGGCGCCGGTGAGGGGGTCGACGGCGAGGGACGGCAGCACGACACCGACCCCGGTGAGCGCCTCCCGCAGGGACTCCAGGACTTCTTGGGTGGACCGCACGCTTTCCTCCATCGGCACGGTGGGTTGTCAATTCGCGACACAGCGTGTCCGATGGGCCTCTAACCTGGCCAGACAGGACGTCCCAACAACCTCGACTGGTGGATCGGGAGCTCGGCATGGCAGGACCGAAGGATCTGGACCCGTCGTCGTCACCGAGAGCACTGCTGGGCGCGGAGTTGCGGCACGCGCGGGAGAAGGCGGGGCTGAGTCAGGAGGAGTTGGGGCAACGACTGTTCGTGAGCGGGTCGTTCGTGGGGCAGTTGGAGGCGGGTACGCGGAGGATGCAACCGGATGTCGCGCAACAGTTGGACGAGGTACTCGGGACGGAGGACTTCTTCCAGCGGAACTGTGGGGCGGCGGCGAAGTCGAAGTACCCGGAGCACTTCGCGGAGGCGGCGGAGGCGGAGGCCGGGGCGACGGAGATCAGAGAATATGTGCAGCTCCTGATCCCCGGGCTGCTTCAGACGCCCGCGTACGCACGGGCCGTGTGCCGCGCGTATCAGCCGACAGCCAAGGAAGAGGAGATCGAAGAGTTGGTGGCAGCCCGGGTGGAGCGTGCCCGGGTCCTCGGCGATCCAACAGCGCCTCTGTTGTGGGCGGTGATTGACGAGGCGGCGCTGCGTCGCGCGGTGGGCGGGCGCGAGGTGATGGCGGAGGCACTGCGCCACCTCGCCCAGCTGGCCCGGCGCGGTCGGGCCATCGTGCAGGTGCTCCCTTTCGAGGCGGGAGCGCACGCCGCGATGGAAGGCTCCCTCAAGTTGATGGACTTCGAGGACGCACCTCCACTGGTCTACTTCGAGGGGGTCGGCACTGGGCGGCTGGAGGACGATCCGGCCATCATCAAACACCAGCGCTTCACTTACCAGCTCCTCACTGCCTACGCCCTCTCCCCGCAGAACTCCCTGGCTCTCATCGAGGCGATGGCGCAGGATTACGCCCATGAGGAACTCCCCTGAGTCCTGGCGCAAGTCCAGCTACAGCGGCGGCAGCGGCGGCAACTGCCTCGAAGTGGCCGTGGGCCACCCCACCGCCGTCCCCGTCCGCGACTCCAAGAACCCCCACGGCCCGAAGCTCGTGTTCCGGCCGGAGGCATGGTCGGCGTTCGTGGCGGCTGCCGCCCGCGACCACTGGACCGAGTAGGGCCCGGTGCTGCCTACGTCCGCATGCGCTGCGCGACCCGGCGATGATGACGGACCTCGGCGGCCCCTGCCCAGCACGGGGATGGAGGACAAGGTCCGCCGCGACGCTCAGGAGGCGGCGAGCGATCACGCCTGGCTCAAGATGATCGTCCCCGACCCGGACACCCCGGCCGTGGTCGCGGGAACGGTGACCCTCTGGTCCCACGAGCCCGTGCCCGGGACCGGTCAGGAGCCCTTCTCCGAGATCGGCTGGATGGTCCTGCCCGAATTCCAGGGCCGGGGCCTGGCCAAACGCGCCACCCGCACCCATCTGGAACAGGCCCGGGATGAAAACCGCTGGGGCGTCGTCCACGCCTTCCCCGCCACCGGCAACGGCCCCTCGAACGGCATCTGCCGCTCCCTCGGCTTCCAACTCCTCGGGGAGTTGGACAACCAGCCTGCCTCCAAGAGGTCAGGATCTGACCTACATGCCTCCTAGCGTGTGGCTTGTCGACGGAACCGGAATCCACGGAGGGCCACACCATGACCACCGCCACGAAGACCACCCTGCCCACCGGCGAGCGCGCCGACCTGCTGGGAGGCGCTGGCCAAGCAGCGGCACTTCCTGCGCTTCACCACCCGTGACCTCACCGACGAGCAGGCCGGACAGCGGACCACCGTCAGCGAACTGTGTCTCGGCGGCCTGATCAAGCACGTCACGTCGGTGGAACGGAACTGGGTGCGCTTCATTCAGGAGGGCCCGTCGTCGATGGGCGACTTCACCGCCATGACCGAGGACGACTGGGCCCGGCGGGCCGACGAGTTCCGGCTGCTGCCCGGTGAGACCCTGGCCGGGGTCCTGGCCGACTACGCCGAGACGGCCGACCGGACGGACGAACTGGTCGCCGCCCTGCCCGACCTGGACGCCGCCCATCCACTGCCCAAGGCCCCGTGGTTCGAGGCCGAGGCCCAGTGGTCGGCCCGCAGGGTGCTGCTGCACATCGTCGCCGAGACCGCCCAGCACGCGGGCCACGCCGACATCATCCGAGAGTCCCTGGACGGCGCCAAGAGCATGGGCTGACGGTCCCGAAGCTCAAGCGTCCAGCTCCGAGCCCTTTTTCAACGAATGATGGGAGGGCTCCAACTCGCCCTCGCACTCCGCGAGTTGACTTGACGCATCTGACTGACCACGAACAGTGACGATCTGCCCGCATAACGAACAGCCCGTTGCCGAGACCGTAGTCAGGTCTCAGCATTCCGGGCATTTCGGCCCGGAAGGTCCGTCACATCACCAGAGCGTCAACGGCTCGGCTTGAGTACGGTCTCTCGTTTCTGTCTGCCGCTGGTGCGGCAGGGTTGCGCCACCTGCCCGCCCCGCGCTCGCCTTGCGGCGGGGGCGGGTGGCGCGGGTCTTCTGGTCGGCTCCGCGAGGCTTCGACACCGCCGGGGCAGTGTCCTGGTCTCCGGCCACTCCGGTACCAGTTACTACGACTGCCGCGAGAGCGGCGAGATTGAGTGCGGCGTTGTCGTCCCGGTCGATGACCAGGTGGCAGGCGTCGCACTCGTAGGTCCGGATGTGCAGCGGCAGTTTGGCTTTCACCGCGCCGCACCCGGAACAGGACTTGGAGGAGGGATACCAGCGGTCGGCGACCACGAGGCGGGTGGCGTGGCGCTGGCGGGTCTTGTAGGTGAGCTGGCGGCGGATCTCGCCGAATCCGGCGTCGGCGATCCGGCGGGCAAGGCGCCGGTTGCGGAGCATCCCGGCGACGTTGAGGTCTTCGACGACGACCGTGCCGTACTCGGCCGCCACGCTGGTGGTGAACTTGTGCAGTGCGTCTTCGCGGAGGTTCGCCACGCGGTGATGCACCTTGTTGCGGGCGGCGTTGGCCTTCTCCCACCGCTTCGAGGGCTTCTGCCCGGTCCTGCGGTCGGGGCCCCGGCGGCGGGACACGATCCGGGAGGCGCGGCGCAGCTGCTTGCGTGCCCGGTCGTAGTGTCCGGGGTTGGGCACGGTGCGGATCTCGCCGGTGCTGTCGGCCATCACCGCGAGGGTCTTGATACCTAGGTCGATGCCGACCGCCACGTCCGGCCGCGCCACGCGTTGGAGGTCCCGCTCGACCTCGACCTGGAACGAGACGCACCAGCGTCCGCGCTCGTGCCGCACGGTCGCGGACAGGATCCGGGCCGTCCCGGCCTGGACGCGGGTCAGGAGCTTCACCGTGGGCTCGTGGGCACGGATCCTGCCCAGCCTCGGCAGCGTCACATGCCGACCGTCGGCCTCCACGCGGATCGTGCCGGTCGTGAACCGGCAGGACAGACGCGCCTTCCGCTTCGACTTGAACCGCGGTGCACCCATCCTGCGGCCTTTACGCTTGCCGTTCTTCGACTTGGCGTAGTTGTCGAACGCGGCCGACGCGTTCGCCAGACCGGTGGAGTATGCCTCCTTGGAGTTTTCCTCCCACCAGGAGGTGAAACGCGGGTCGGTCTGCTTGGCCTGGTTGAACGCCTTGCGCAACGCGGGCAGCGACCACGGCCGCCACTCGGTCAGGTCCTCATCAAGGACGCCGTAGGTCTCCTCCGCGCGGCGCTGCCACCACGACGCCTCGACCCAGCCGACAGCCCAGTTGTACGCAGCACGCGCGGCACCGCAGTGCGAGCGCAACGCGGCCTCCTGGGTGGCGTTCGGATCCAGGGCGAAGCGGAACGCCTGCACCACGAACCCGGGCTGCGGCTGGAACTTCTTCACCTGGCGGCCTCGCCTGTCGCCACGGCCACCGCGCGGGCCACACGGTTCTCCGCCGCCCGCTGCCCGTACAAGCGCGCACACATCCACGTCAGCACCTCGGTGATGTCCCGCACCAGGTCATCGGCGGTCTCGGCAGGGTTGAGAACCACCAGCCGCCGCCCGGACGCCGAGAGGACGGCTTCGAGGTGCTCGACGCCGAACCTGACCAGCCGGTCGCGGTGCTCAACCACGATCACCCCTGCCTGCGGGTCGGTCAGGATCCGGTGCAGCTTTCGGCGCCGCCCGTTCAATTCGGATCCCACCTCGGTGACGACCTCAGCAACGGCCAGGCCCAGCCCGTTCGCGCCGGCCACGACCCGGGCGGCCTGCCGATCCAGGTCTGCTTTCTGCTCGGCAGACGACACGCGGCAGTACGCCACCACACGCCCGGACGGCTGGACAGCGACCTCGTCGACCAGCCACGTCCCGGACGGCGCCTGGCGAACGGGGACGGGCATCTTCCCGCCCTTCACCCACCGCCACGCGGTCTGGTAGCTCACGCCCTGCTGACGGGCCCACTCTGAAAGCTTCACGAGACCAGGCTAGGTGAGATGTACGACTAGAGATGACTATGAATGACTAGAACATCAGTTGCACCTTTCACCTCCCGGAGTTGCTACTTCCCAACCGCCCCGCCGGATCCTGGAGTGCGCGGAGTGCGGAGTACCCGGGCGTCCGGACGCACTGGCCGGGGGCGTCTGCGGAGGTTGCCGGGACACACGCGCCCCTGCGCACCCCACCGCACTCCTCCCCGCCCGCGAGATCCACGCCCCCGCGAACGAGATCCGGGCCGCGATGTCCCTGAAGCGAGAAGAAGAGGCGCCCGGATGACCGCTCGGTCCGCCGCCACCACCCCTGGGCACCATGGAGGAGGCGACACCATGACCCCGAATCCGTGGTCGAACTCCCGGCACCCGTCGGCGTCACCCTGGACACCGAGAAGCTCAAGGACTACGCCGACTGACCCGCCCCAGGTAAGGATCCCCGTGTGTGTACAGTCGTGAGCGAGCCGGAAGAGCCGCAGCGCTCGCGTGACGAAGCCGACATCGCCGAAGTGCAGGTTCGTATGGCGGCTCCGGCCGGACCTGCTTTGTCCCACGACGACTTCGTGGCGCTGCTGGACCCCGAGGACCGAGACCGCCCCGAGATTCCCGGAGCCACCCCATGAACCACGCCCAGCTCACCGCCCTGGGCCGCGCCCTGCGTCTCCTCGGGGAGCACGGCGAGTCGCTCACCGGCGACACCGCCGACGCCAAGCTGCATGAGATGAAGGGCGACCTCAAGCGGGCCCTGGACCTCCTGGAGGACAGCGTCAGCGCCGCCGCGCCCACCACCCGCTGCGCCGAGCACCCGAACGGCCCGGTCGACGAGAACGCCCCCGACCTGTGTCTGCTGTGCGAGACCCGGCGCCGGGCGGCCCGGCGCGCCGAGATCAACGGGCCGTCCGCGCGTCCACGGTCCACGGAAGCCACCCCCTCCCGGTACGGGGTGCGGGAGGACCGGCCCCAGCCCCAGCAGCGCTGGCTGCCCGAGCAGTGGACCGGTCAGGAGTGGCAGCTGTGCGGGACGCCGAGGCGGGACCGGCACGAGGCCGAGCTCTACCTCAACGCCCAGCGCCGCGGCCCGCGCGCCGCGATGGCGTACCGGCTCGTCCACGAGTTCACCGACTACGAGGTGCTGCGCGTGTGGGGCACCCCGGTGCGGGTGGACATCGAGCCGCTCGGGAACCTGTAGCACCCGCACTACTTCAGCAGCGGCAGCGCCTCGAAGTCGTACCCCTCCCACAGCCGCCGCGCCACCTCCTCCGGGTACGGCCGCACCTCCGGCGTCACGTCCAGGACCTGGGTGGCGCGCCCCTCGCCGTCGTACGCCGGCCACCCCGGGTCGCCGGTCCGCGCGAACCCCGTCCACGCCGACTGGAAGAGCGAGGTCAGCGCCCTCGCCTCGTCCGGCACCCTGGTCCCCGCGAACAGCAGAATCCCGAGGTCGGCGTCGTACGTGCCGAACAGCAGCGGGATGTCCAGGCCGTGGCACGCGCCGAGCGCGCCGCCGAACGCCGGTGCGGACCAGGTCAGTTCGTACAAGTGAGCCCGTCCGCCGCCCGCGACCTGCGCCTCCGCGAGGCGCAGGGACGGGAGGTTGAACAGCCAGTCCGTCTGGACGCGTTCGCACAGTTCGGTCGGTGTGGCGTCCGGGAAGGCCTCGCGGTAGGCGCGCTGCCCGTCCGGGCCCGGCGCGAACATCCGCAGGGCCGCGGCCGCCTGCTCCTCCGTGATCTTGCCGAGCTGCTCGCCGAGGGCGAGGAAGAGCCGGTACTCGTCCCGGTTGTGCCCGACGAGCAGTTCCACGTCCCGCGCCGCGCCCGCCGCCAGCGCTTCCCAGGGGGTGCACGGCAGCACCTCGCCGTCGACGACCGGTGCGAAGGGGGTCGCGGTCGGCGCGACCTGACCCCACCGGTCGTCGTACTCGCGCATCCGTGAGCTCAACCGCTCGCCGACCGCCGGGAGTTCGCGCGGATCCACGGCCGACAGCGCGGCGGCCGTGGGAGCGAGTCCCGCCTCCTTGGCGATCTCCATCGCCATGTCCCGGGCGAGTTCGGCGGAGAACCAGGTGCCGGGCACGCTCTGCGCGATGGCCCGCCGGAACAGGCCGCGCGCGCTCGGCATCGCCAGCAGCGAGGCCACTGATCCCGCGCCCGCCGACTCCCCGAACACGGTGACCCGCCCGGGGTCCCCGCCGAACGCCGTGATGTTGTCCCGCACCCACTCCAGCGCCGCGACCTGGTCCAGCAGCCCCCGGTTCGCCGGCGCCCCCTCCAGCAGGGCGAACCCCTCTATGCCGACGCGGTAGTTGAGGGTCACGACGACCACGTCACCGGCGCGCGCGAGATGCTGGGCGTCGTAGCCGGGGCTGCCCGCGTGACCCAGCTTGTAGGCGCCGCCGTAGATCCACACCATGACTGGGCGGCGGGCCGACGGGTCCGTCGCGGGGGTCCAGACGTTGACCGTCAGCCAGTCGTCGCCGGTGGGCGTCTTGAGCGCACCCGCGCGCGCCTGGAAGGCCGACTCCTGCGGGGGCGGGGGCCCGAAGGCGTACGCCTCCCGGGTCCCCTCCCAGCTCCTGACGGGCCGCGGTGCCTGGAACCGCGCCTGGCCCACCGGCGGTTCGGCGAACGGGATTCCCCGGAAGACCACCAGTCCGTCCTCGGCGCGCCCGCGCACGGCACCGGCCGCGGTGCGCACTTCGAGACCCTCGGCTGACGTCATCGGTCGAACTCCTCACAGGTCGGGGCTGCTTCGCCTCACTCCAGCCCACGCCCCTTGCCTGAGTCAACCAAGTCGTCAGCCGAGCGCGGCGGGACCGTGCTTCTCCAGCACCTTCCGTGTCTGTTCCTCGTCCAGCTGGTACACCGTCTCGTGCGCCCGCGGGTCCCGTGCGTGGAAGGTGTGGAACATCGGGCTCGCCGGTCCGCCCAGTTCCACCAGCGAGGCCGAGGCCCCGCGCACCGCCCGCTCCGTGCCGTACGGCGTCGTCAGGTCGATTCGGTTGACCACCCCCGGCGTGACCCACACCGGCACCGACCCCAGCATCCCGAAGAGCTGGCAATGGAAGTGCCCGGTCAGCAGGACCCGTACGTCACTGCCCTCGATCGCGGACGCCAGTTCCTCGGGGTTGAGCAGTCCGAAGACCGGCTGGCTGACGGACAGGCCGAGGCTGAGGGGCGGATGATGGAAGGCGAGGACGGTTCCCCGCTCGGCCGGGGTACTCAACACGCCACGCAGCCAGTCCAGTTGGGCTGCACTGATACGGCCGTAGACCTTCCCCGGCACCAGCGAGTCCAGCGTGACGAACCGGTACCCGTCGACCGTGCTCACCGCGGCCCGCTCGGACGCTTCGGTCTGCAGCACGGTGTCGGGCCGGTCGTGCCCGCTGCCCAGCACCTTGCCGAAGGCTTCGCGCTCGTCGTGGTTGCCGGTGGTGAAGAAGACGGGAGCGCCCAGCGGCCGGGCGAACTCCCCGACGAGCCGCCGTACCGCCGCATACGCCTCCACCGCACCGTCGTCGGCGATGTCCCCGGTGACGACGACCGCGTCGACGTCCCGCAGATGCCGCAGTTCGGCGAGCATCAGCCGCAGCGAGTCGGTGGCGTTGACGCCGCTCTTTCCGGGGGCGTCGGTGCGCTCTATGTGGGTGTCCGAGAGATGGAGGATCCTCATCTCCCGGACAGTACCCCTGGGTTGACGCTCAGCTGAGGGTCTTCAGCGCGGACGCGTCGTACGGCTGCAGTTCGTCGAAGCGGCCCGCCAGCACCTTCGCGGCCCACTCGGGGTCCTGGAGCAGTGCCCGTCCGACGGCGACCATGTCGTACTCCTCGCGCTCCAAGGCGTCGAGCAGGTCGTCGATGCCCTTGACCGGGGAGCCCTCGCCCATGAAGCCGCGGAGGAAGTCGCCGTCGAGGCCGACCGAGCCGACGGTGATGGTGGTCCTGCCGGTGAGCTTCTTGGTCCAGCCGGCGAGGTTGAGGTCGGAGCCGTCGAACTCGGGGAGCCAGTAGCGGCGGGTGGAGGCGTGGAAGGCGTCGACACCGGCCGCGGCGAGCGGGGCGAGGATCGCCTCCAGCTCCTCCGGGGTCTCGGCGAGCCGCGCCTTGTAGGCCTCCTGCTTCCACTGCGAGTACCGGAAGATGACCGGGAAGTCGGCCGACACCGTCTCACGTACGGCCGCCACGATCTCCGCCGCGAACTTGGTACGGGCGGCCTGGTCACCGCCGTAGGCGTCGGTGCGGCGGTTGGTGCCCGCCCACAGGAACTGGTCGAGGAGGTAACCGTGGGCGCCGTGCAGCTCCACGCCGTCGAAGCCGATGCGCTCGGCGGCGGCCGCGGCCTCGGAGAACGCGCCGATGACGTCGTCCAGGTCGCGCTGGGTCATCGCCTTGCCGGTGGGCTCGCCGGCGCCGATCCGCAGACCGGAGGGGCCGACGGCGGGGGCGTCGGCGTAGGGTGCCTGGCCCTGCTCGCGCACCATGCCGATGTGCCACAGCTGCGGGACGATGGTGCCGCCCGCCGCGTGCACCTGCTCGGCGACCTTCGCCCAGCCCGCCAGCTGCTCCTCACCGTGGAACCGCGGGACCCTGTCGCTGTTCCCGGCCGACTCGTGGCCGACGTACGTGCCCTCGGTGACGATCAGACCCACCCCGGCGGCCGCGCGGCGGGAGTAGTACGACGCCACGTTCTCGCCGGGGACGCCGCCCGGGGAGAACATCCGGGTCATCGGCGCCATCGCGATGCGGTTCGGGACGGTCAGGCCGTTGATGTGGACCGGACGGGAGAGGATCTCGGCGGCGCGGGAGGGGGCCGAAGGGGTGGCGGGGGAGGTCACGTGAGGTACTCCTCGGTATGTGCATACGCATGGACTATGCCCCAGGAGTCAACCACTTCATCGGCCCCATGATTGCCCCCTGCCGCTGTGACTCTGGCCACGCATGGAAGAAGCCCGCCCCACGAGTGTGGGACGGGCTTCGCTCGAGCGCCGGGCAGGCCTTGCACCTGCATCTCCCCGCAGGAAGCGGGGCGTCTTTCCTTGGACCACCAACGCGTAGTCGACCGACGGGAGTTCACGTCGAGCGGCTCGTGATCAACTATAGCGCAAGAAAAGACCGGGGGCGGCCACCCCCTGTTCCCAGGAAGGACCGCCCCCGGCAAGGACGTTGATCAACCGTCAGGCCTCGCGGCCCGGAGGCGATCAGAAGTCCATGTCACCGCCCGGCATACCGCCACCGGCGGGCGCGGCGGCCTTCTCCGGCTTGTCGGCGATGACGGCCTCGGTGGTGAGGAAGAGCGCGGCGATGGAGGCGGCGTTCTGCAGGGCAGAGCGGGTCACCTTCGCCGGGTCGATGATGCCTTCGGCGATCATGTCGACGTACTCACCGGTCGCGGCGTTGAGGCCGTGGCCGACGGTGAGGTTGCGGACCTTCTCGACGACGACGCCGCCCTCGAGACCACCGTTGACGGCGATCTGCTTGAGCGGGGCCTCCAGGGCGAGCTTCACGGCGTTGGCGCCGGTCGCCTCGTCACCCTCGAGCTCCAGCTTCTCGAAGACCTGGGAGGCCTGGAGCAGGGCCACGCCACCACCGGCGACGATGCCCTCCTCGACGGCCGCCTTCGCGTTGCGAACGGCGTCCTCGATGCGGTGCTTGCGCTCCTTGAGCTCGACCTCGGTCGCGGCACCGGCCTTGATGACGGCGACGCCACCGGCGAGCTTCGCCAGGCGCTCCTGGAGCTTCTCGCGGTCGTAGTCCGAGTCGCTGTTCTCGATCTCGGCGCGGATCTGGTTGACGCGGCCGTTGACCTGGTCCGAGGAACCGGCACCGTCGACGATGGTGGTCTCGTCCTTGGTGATGACGACCTTGCGGGCGCGGCCCAGGAGGTCCAGGGTCGCGTTCTCCAGCTTGAGGCCGACCTCCTCGGAGATGACCTCGCCGCCCGTGAGGATGGCGATGTCGCCGAGCATGGCCTTGCGGCGGTCACCGAAGCCCGGGGCCTTGACGGCGACGGACTTGAAGGTGCCGCGGATCTTGTTGACGACCAGGGTCGACAGGGCCTCGCCCTCGACGTCCTCGGCGATGATCAGCAGCGGCTTGCCCGACTGCATGACCTTCTCCAGGAGCGGGAGCAGGTCCTTGACGGAGCTGATCTTGGAGTTGGCGATGAGGATGTACGGGTCGTCGAGCGACGCCTCCATCCGCTCCATGTCGGTGGCGAAGTACGCCGAGATGTAGCCCTTGTCGAAGCGCATACCCTCGGTGAGCTCCAGCTCCAGACCGAAGGTCTGGGACTCCTCGACGGTGATGACGCCTTCCTTGCCGACCTTGTCCATCGCCTCGGCGATGAGCTCGCCGATCTGGGTGTCGGCGGCGGAGATGGAGGCCGTGGAGGCGATCTGCTCCTTGGTCTCGACATCCTTGGCCTGCTCAAGGAGAGCGGCGGAGACGGCCTCGACGGCCTTCTCGATACCGCGCTTGAGGGCCATGGGGTTGGCGCCGGCGGCTACGTTGCGCAGGCCTTCCTTGACCAGGGCCTGGGCGAGAACGGTCGCGGTGGTCGTACCGTCACCGGCGACGTCGTCCGTCTTCTTGGCGACTTCCTTGACCAGCTCGGCGCCGATCTTCTCGTACGGGTCCTCGAGCTCGATCTCCTTGGCGATGGAGACACCATCGTTGGTGATCGTGGGGGCGCCCCACTTCTTCTCGAGGACGACGTTGCGGCCCTTGGGGCCGAGCGTCACCTTGACGGCGTCCGCGAGCTGGTTCATGCCGCGCTCGAGGCCGCGCCGCGCCTCCTCGTCGAACGCGATGATCTTGGCCATGTGAAGTGGTCCCTCCAGGACTGGGGGTGATTCCTTCGGACCGCGCCCGCGCCCGCGACGGACGGCTCGCCTGCCTGTGGATCCTTGCCCCACTAGGCCTGCGGGCCTCACCGACCCGGTCCATCTTTGTCACTCTCACCTTCAGAGTGCTAACGCCAATGATTAGCACTCGGCATGGTCGAGTGCAAGCGCCTCTCGGGTATCGGGCCCCGGTCCGCCGGTCAGAGCGGCAGGCAGACCACGGCCCGCAAGCCGCGTACGGCGGCAAGGGGACGGGGTGGGGGGTGTCCGCCCGCAGCGGCCGGCGTCCGTTACAGAGCCCTGATCCAGCGACCGAGCCGCCGGACCGAGGACGGATACCCCCCACCCCCACCGGGCCCGCGCAGGCCGCCGCAGGCATCAGGGGCGCGGGGAACTGCGCAAAAACGCCCGCCCCCACCGAACCCGCACCAGAAACCCCACCCGCACCCGCACAAGACCCCGCCCCACCGCCGGAGGCACATGCACATGCCGAAGGGCCCGTACCCATGACTCCCCATGGGGTACGAGCCCTTCGAAGAAGAACGAAGAACGACGCTGTTGTTACCCGGCGCGTGCTTCAGCCAGTCGCGAGACGAACCATGTCCGCCTGCGGCCCCTTCTGACCTTGCGAGATCTCGAACTCGACCCGCTGGCCCTCTTCAAGGGTGCGGTAGCCGTCCATCTGAATCGCGCTGTAGTGGACGAATACATCCGCACCACCGTCGACCGCGATGAAGCCGTACCCCTTCTCCGCGTTGAACCACTTGACGGTGCCCTGAGCCATGCCTAACTCCCCTATTACTGGCCCTTGCACGGATCCACACTTCATGGATCCGGGTCAGACCTCACCCCCCACATGGTTGGGGGCGTGCGCCGGAACGCGTCGACCGCGGCTGAATGTATCTGTCCAACTGCCGTCTGCAACAGGTCAATCGGACGAGAATTCTGGACGGAAGGGGTCCGGAATGTAGTGAGAATTCGCCCGAATTCGGGGCAAGTCGGGCCCCATAAAAGGAGCGTAAGGCGCAAAGGACCCACACACTTTGGCTACTTCTCGTCGCATCCGAAGTCGGAACTCATATGCGTCCGGCATGAAGGAAGCAGCGGGTTCCCCAACTGTACCGTGCTCAACCATAGAGAATTGCCCCCTCCGCTTCTCTCGCGGAGAGGGCAATCGGATGAACACTCGGTAATTACTGTTACCGAAGGTAATGACCAGTCATACGGTCACCCGCCGGCAACCGCCGGGATGATGGAGACTCCGGCCCCGTCGGGCGTCGCCGTCTCCAGCCCCTGCTCGAACCGCACATCGTCGTCGTTCACGTACACGTTCACGAACCGCCGCAGCTTGCCCTGGTCGTCGAGAACACGCGCGGCGATACCGGTGTGGTTCTTCTCCAGATCGGCGATGACCTCGGCGAGGGTCCCACCCTCGGCCTGCACCTCGGCCTGGCCGCCCGTGTAGGTGCGCAGGATGGTGGGGATGCGGACGTTGACGCTCATGCGAGGCCAGCCTCTCGGAAAGAGTCCAGGTTCGGACGAATCGTGGCGGTGAGCCCGGTACCGGCCACCGCGTCCAGGGTCTTGAGACCGTCGCCGGTGTTCAGCACCACCGTGGTCTTCGTCGGGTCGAGGACGCCGTTCTCGATCAGCTTGCGGGTCACACCCACGGTCACGCCACCGGCGGTCTCCGCGAAGATGCCCTCGGTCCGCGCCAGCAGCTTGATCGCGTCCACGATCTGCTCGTCGTTCACGTCCTCCACCGCACCGCCGGTACGGCGCGCGATGTCCAGCACGTACGGGCCGTCCGCCGGGTTGCCGATGGCGAGCGACTTGGCGATGGTGTCCGGCTTCTGGGGGCGGACCACGTCGTGCCCGGCCTTGTACGCCACCGACACCGGCGAGCACCCCTCGGCCTGCGCGCCGAAGATCTTGTACGGCTTGTCCTCGACGAGCCCCAGCTTGATCAGCTCCTGCAGGCCCTTGTCGATCTTCGTGAGCTGCGAGCCGGAGGCGATCGGCACGACCAGCTGGTCGGGGAGCCTCCAGCCGAGCTGCTCGCAGATCTCGTACGCCAGGGTCTTGGACCCCTCCGCGTAGTACGGCCGCAGGTTGACGTTGACGAAGCCCCAGCCCTCGCCGGCCGGGTCGCCGATCAGCTCGGAGCAGAAGCGGTTCACGTCGTCGTAGTTGCCCTCGATGCCGACGAGCTCGCCGCCGTAAATCGCGGCCATGACGACCTTGCCCTGCTCCAGGTCGTGCGGGATGAACACGCAGGAGCGGAAGCCGGCGCGGGCGGCCGCGGCACCCACCGCACCGGCCAGGTTGCCGGTGGAGGAGCAGGAGAGGGTGGTGAAGCCGAAGGCGCGCGCGGCCTCGATGGCCTGCGCGACGACACGGTCCTTGAAGGAGTGCGTCGGGTTGCCGGAGTCGTCCTTGATGTACAGGCCGCCGGTCACGCCGAGCTCGCGGGCGAGGTTGTCGGCCTTGACGAGCTGGGTCCAGCCGGGGTTGATGTTGGGCTTGTCCGCCACGTCCGCGGGGACGGGCAGCAGCGGGGCGTAGCGCCAGATGTTCGCGGGTCCCGCCTCGATCTGCTTGCGGAGCTCCTCGGTGTCGTAGGCCGAGAAGTCGTAGGCGATCTCGAGCGGGCCGAAACACTCCTCGCAGGCGAAGACCGGGCCGAGCGGGACGCGGTGACCGCATTCGCGGCAGCTCAGTGCCGCGGCGGGACCCAGGTCGACGGAGTTCGTGGTGCTTGCAACTGTCTGCGCAGCCATGGAGGCGAGGCCCTTTCTCCTCATCTTCCTCACGACGCATCTCGCCGTGAGACGGATTTGGCACCTTCCCGAGTCGGGAGCCTCGCGGAGACGATCGTCAGCGATCGCTACGAGAACCGACTGGAGGGTTGCCGGGGCTTCATCGGGCCGTATCCCTCTGCCCCTCTGGATGAGCGGTATGAAGTTGTGAACGGCGGGCCACCCAGGACATGCGATGGTCACCCGCGTTGTTCAAGACTGTAACCGAAGGCCAGGACAGTTGAGATAGTCGTCCGAACGGCGAGATGGATCACACGCAGATCACACCGCAGAGGAGCCGCGCACTGTGCTGAACGAAGTCGAGCGCTGGCTGGCCACCCGTTCCTGGTCCGCGAGCGATCGCCCACTCCACCGGATCATGGCCGCGAAGCGGAGCACGGGTCGGACCGTCAGTGTCGTCCTGCCCGCGCTCAACGAGGAGGAGACGGTCGGTGACATCGTCGCCGTGATCCGTCATGACCTCATGCAGCAGGTCCCGCTCGTCGACGAGATCGTCGTCGTCGACTCGGGATCGACCGACCGCACCTCGGAGGTCGCCGCCGCGGCCGGGGCGCGGGTCGTCCACCGCGACGACATCCTCCCGCGCATACCGGCCGTGCCCGGCAAGGGCGAGGTCCTGTGGCGCTCCCTGCTCGTCACCAGCGGGGACATCGTCTGCTTCATCGACGCCGACCTGAAGGAGTTCTCCTCGGACTTCGTCTCCGGCATCGTCGGCCCGCTGCTCACCGACCCCGAGGTCGACCTGGTCAAGGGCATGTACGACCGTCCCCTGGGCGGCGCCGCCGGGCAGGGCGGCCGGGTCACCGAGCTCATGGCGCGCCCGCTGCTGAACATGCACTGGCCGCAGCTGGCCGGTTTCGTGCAGCCGCTGGGCGGTGAGTACGCGGCCCGGCGCTCGCTGCTGGAGCAGCTTCCGTTCCCCGTCGGCTACGGCGTGGAGCTGGGCATGCTGGTCGACGCCCTGCACCTGGTCGGCCTGAACGCGCTCGCCCAGGTGGACGTCGGGGTGCGCAAGCACCGCCACCAGGACGGACAGGCCCTGGGCCGGATGTCCGCAGCGATCTACCGCACCGCGCAGCTCCGGCTGGCCCGCGGTCACATGATCCGGCCGGCCCTCACCCAGTTCGAGCGGGGCCGGGACGGCTTCGAGCCGCGTACGTACTCCGTGGACACGGAGGAGCGGCCGCCGATGGTGGAGATCGCGGAGTACGCGGAGCAGAAGGTCGCGTGACGGCCCGGGTGACGGAACGGGTGACAGAACGGGGCGTTCCGCATACGTCCGCGCACTGAGCGCAACCGTACGTTTGAGCGTTTCCGGGCCGGGCTAGGTTGAGGCGTATGGCTTCCACGTCTTCCGTGCAGGGTGCTGCCCAGGTATTGGTCGCGTCCAACCGCGGCCCGGTCTCGTACGAGGTACAGGAGGACGGTTCGCTGCGCCCCAGACGGGGTGGCGGCGGACTGGTCTCGGGCCTTTCGGCGATCGGTCCGGAGGCGGGCGCGCTGTGGGTGTGCTCCGCGCTCTCCGACGGTGACCGCGAGGCGGTGCGGCAGGGGGTCGGCGAGGACGGCGTCCGCATGCTCGCGATCCCGGCCGACGTGCACGCGGACGCGTACAACGGCATCGCGAACTCGGTCCTCTGGTTCGTCCACCACCTCCTCTACCAGACCCCGCTGGAGCCGTCCTTCGACGCGGAGTTCCGGCGGCAGTGGGCGTCGTACGAGACGTACAACCGCGCCTTCGCCGAGGCGCTCGCGGAGGAGGCGGCCGAGGGGGCGGCGGTCCTGGTGCAGGACTACCACCTGTGCCTGGTGCCGGGGATGCTCCGCGAGCTCCGCCCCGACCTGCGCATCGCCCACTTCTCGCACACGCCGTGGGCGCCGGTGGACTACTTCCGGATGCTGCCGGACGACATCGCGGCCCAGGTCCTGCGGGGCATGCTCGGCGCCGACCGGCTCGGCTTCCTCACCCAGCGCTGGGCGGACGCCTTCACGGCCTGCTGCACGGAGTTCACCGACGGGCTCGGGGAGACCCGGATCGGGGTGCACGGCCTTGGCGCGGACGCGGACTTCCTGCGCGCCCGCTCCCACGAGGCCGATGTCGAGGAGCGGATCGTCGCCCTGCGCGAGGAGATCGGCGCGGGCCGCAGGACGATCGTGCGGGTGGACCGGACCGAGCTGTCCAAGAACATCGTGCGCGGGCTGCTCGCCTACCGGCGGCTGCTGGAGTCGCGGCCGGAGTGGCGGGAGCGGGTCGTGCACGTGGCGTTCGCGTATCCGTCGCGCCAGGACCTCGCGGTCTACCGGGACTACACGGCCGAGGTGCAGCGGATGGCCGAGGAGATCAACGACACGTTCGGCACGCCCGGCTGGACCCCGGTCCTGCTGAATCTGAAGGACGACTTCGCGCGCTCCCTGGCCGCGTACCGGCTGGCCGACGTGGCGCTGGTCAACCCCATCCGGGACGGCATGAACCTGGTCGCGAAGGAGGTGCCGGTGGTGTCCGACGAGGGGTGCGCGCTGGTGCTGTCGCGGGAGGCCGGCGCGTTCGCGGAGCTGGGTGACGACGCGGTCGTGGTGAACCCGTACGACGTGGAGCAAACGGCGGCGGCCCTGCACGAGGCCCTGACGATGCCGGCCCACGAACGGGCCGAACGCGCGAAGCGGCTCGCCGCGGCGGCGACGGCACTCCCGCCCGCCCAGTGGTTCCTGGACCAGCTGAACGCACTGAAGGCGCTGAACGGGTGAGCATGAACCTTCCCACGCCCACCACCCCCGCCGGCCAGGAGGGCCTGCGCGTACTCCTCGCGGAGCCGCGCCGCGCGGTGATCGGCCTCGACTTCGACGGGACGCTCGCGCCGATCGTGGCGGACCCCGAGCAGGCGCGGGCGCACCCCGAGGCGGTGGCCGTCCTCGCCGCCCTGGCACCGAAGGTGGCGTCCGTGGCGGTGATCACCGGCCGCCCGGCCGAGATCGCGGTCCGCTACGGCGGCTTCGCGGACGTCCCCGGCCTGGAGCACCTGACGGTCCTGGGCCACTACGGCGCCGAACGCTGGGACGCGGCGACCGGCGAGGTCACGGCACCCGAGCCGCACCCGGGCGTGGCCGCGGTCCGTGCCGAGCTGCCGGCGCTCCTCGACGGGACCGGCGCCTGGATCGAGGAGAAGGGCGGCCGGGCGGTGGCGGTCCACACCCGCCGGGCCCCGGACCCCCAGGCCGTCTTCGACGCCCTGCGCGTCCCGCTCACCGACCTGGCCACCCACCACGGCCTGATCGTCGAACCGGGCCGGCTGGTCCTGGAACTGCGCCCGCCGGGCATGGACAAGGGCGTGGCCCTGCTGACCCATGTCCGCGAGCTGTCCGCCGCCTCCGTCCTCTACGGCGGCGACGACCTGGGCGACCTGCCCGCCTTCTCCGCGGTCGGCGACCTGCGCGCCGCCGGCACCCCCGGCCTCCTGGTGTGCAGCGGCAGCGACGAGGTGACGGAGCTCCGGAAGCGGGCCGACCTGGTGGTGGACGGCCCGGCCGGTGTGGTGGGCCTGCTGCGGGACCTGGCGGAGCGGCTCACCTGATCCTCAGCGCTCCGCCCGCCGCGTGTCCCGCACTCTGCGCAGCCGGTTCACCGTCACCGGGTCGAAGGCCAGCGCGCGCTCGTCGTCCAGCAGGGCGTTGAGCAGCTGGTAGTAGCGGACCGGTGCGAGTCCCAGTTCCTCGCGGATCGCCCGCTCCTTCGCGCCGGGGCCCGCGAAGGAGCGGCGCTCCAGCGCGAGGATGTCCCGCTCCCGGCGGTCGAGTTCCGCATGCTCCATGCCCGGAACCGTAACGCCCGCCACTGACGGCGACTACTCCGCGTTCCGCGCGGTCAGCTGCAAAGCGCGCAGCACCTCGGTGGGGCTCCCGTCGGAGCTCACCGCGGAGCCGATCCGCTGCTTCACGGCCGCGCTGACCGAGGCCCAGGACGTCTTGCTCACGGGAGGCAGCTCCGCGAAGGGCAGCGCGTCGAGGAAGGGCTTGAGGTCGGCGTCCCGGGAGGCCCGGCTCATGACCTCGGACGCGGAGTTGGTCACCGGCAGCAGGTCGTACTCCCGGGAGAACGCGAGGACGTTCTTCTCGCTGTAGACGAAGTCGAGGAAGTCGCCCACCTGTTCGGCGTGCCCGTGCTGCCGGAAGGCCATCATCCAGTCGGCGACGCCCATGGAGTTCCTGGTCCGTCCGTCGACGCCGGGCATCGGCACCATCCCGAACTTCACACCCTTCTCGGCGGCGATCTTCATCAGCGAGGGGTGCCCGTTGAGCATCCCGACGTCCCCGGCGGCGAACGCCGAGAACGCGGCGGCCCGGTTCAGGTTCTCGGGCGCGACCGGTCCGGTCAGTCCCTTGCCGACGAGGTCGTCCTTGAGCCAGGTCAGCGTGGCGGCGTTCTCCTCGGAGTCGATGCCGTACGTGCCGACGTCGTCGACGTACCCGCCGTGCCCGCTCAGCAGCCACTGCATGGTCTCGGCCTGCGCCTCCTCGGGGCCGAGCGGCAGCGCGTACGGGTACTTCACCCCGTCCGCCTTGAGCGCCTCGGCGTCGGCGGCCAGCTGCTTCCATGTCTTCGGCGGGGTGAGCCCGGCGTCGGCGAAGAGGGTCTTGTTGTAGAAGAGCAGCCGGGTCGACGCGGCGAACGGCATCCCGTACTGCATCCCGTTGATCCGCCCCGCGGAGCCGAGCTGGGAGACGAAGTCGGCCTGTTCCCGGATCCCGATCAGCTCGTCGGCCGTGTACAGCAGCCCCTTGTCCGCGTAGTCGGCGTAGGCGCCGATCTGCGCCATGTCGGGCGCCTTCCCCGCGTCGGCCAGCTCCTTTACCTTGCGGTCGACGTCGGTCCAGGAGTACACGCTGACGTCGATCTTCACGCCGGGGTGCTTCGCCTCGTACTCCTTGACGAGCTTGTCCCAGTACTTCTGGGAACTGTTGGCCGAGCTGTCGCCGTAGTCGGCGGCGACCAGCTTCAGCGTCACCTCGTCCGATCCCGCGCCCAGCCCGCAGCCGCCGAGGACCGCCGTCATACCCAGTGCGGACACCGCCGCGATCGTTCCCGTCCTACGCCGCCGCACCGGCAACCGCCCCACACTCACGTTCGAAACTTTCGAAAAGTCATACATATCTCGGAGCTTAGGTCTACACCACGTGAGTGGACTAGACCTCTTGTGGGTCAACGGGTCACACTGTTCCCCGTGAGACATGTCATCGCCCTCGACGTGGGCGGCACCGGGATGAAGGCGGCCTTGGTCGGCGCGGGCGGCGAACTCCTGCACCGGGCCCGCCGGGCCACCGGCCGCGAGCGCGGACCGGACGCGGTCGTCGACGGCATCCTCGACTTCGCCGCCGAACTGCGCGCGTACGGCACCGAGCACCTCGGCGCCCCCGCGGCCGCGGCCGGCGTCGCCGTTCCCGGCATCGTCGACGAGGCCCAGGGCATCGCGGCCTACGCCGCCAACCTGGGCTGGCGGGACGTCCCCCTGCGTGACCTGCTCACCGCCCGCCTCGGCGGCGTCCCGGTCGCCCTCGGCCACGACGTCCGCACCGGCGGCCTCGCCGAGGGCCGCATCGGAGCCGGCCGGGGCACCGACCGCTTCCTCTTCGTCGCCCTGGGCACCGGCATCGCGGGCGCGATCGGCATCGCGGGCCGGGTGGAGGCGGGCGCCCACGGATTCGCGGGCGAGATCGGCCACATCGCCGTACGCCCGGGCGGCACGCCCTGTCCGTGCGGCCAGCGGGGCTGCCTGGAGCGGTACGCCTCCGCGGCGGCCGTGAGCGAGGCCTGGGCCTCGGCCACCGGGAACCCGGAGGCGGACGCGGCGGACTGCGCGAAGGCCGTGGTGGCCGAGGACCCGAGGGCCCGCGAGATCTGGCAGCACGCCGTGGACGCCCTGGCCGACGGCCTGGTCACCGCCCTCACCCTCCTGGACCCCCGCACCCTGATCATCGGTGGCGGCCTGGCAGAGGCGGGGGAAACCTTGTTCACACCGCTCAGGGAGGCGGTCCGAAGCCGGACCACCTTCCAGAAGCTCCCGACGATCGTCCCCGCGGCCCTGGGCGACACGGCGGGCTGCCTCGGTGCCGGCCTCCTGGCCTGGGATCTCCTCGACACGACCGACAGTTCGGAGGCAACTCGCTGATGGCAACCCCCCTAGGGGCGCGGGACAGCGCTGAATCTGCGGCTACCGCCGCGCGGGCGCGACCAGCCGCGACGCACCCGCACCCCGCACCGGCCGGAACCCCCCTGGTGCTCTCCGGCGCCAACGTGGTCCTGCCCACGGGAACGGTCAAGAACGGCCAAGTCGTCATCGAGGGCACGCGCATCACCGCGACAGCCCCCGAAAACGCCCACGCCATCGACGTGACCAACCACTGGCTGGTCCCAGGATTCATCGACCTCCACAACCACGGCGGCGGCGGAGCCTCCTTCACCTCGGGCACCGTCGACGACGTACTCAAGGGCATCCGCACCCACCGCGACCACGGCACCACCACCCTCGTCGCCTCCACCGTCACCGGCGACATGGACTTCCTCGCCCAGCGAGCCGGTCTGCTGAGCGAGCTCGCCGAGCAGGGCGACATCGCCGGCATCCACTTCGAGGGCCCGTTCATCTCCCCCTGCCGCAAGGGCGCCCACTCGGAGGAGCTGCTGCGCCATCCCGACCCGGCGGAGGTCCGCAAGCTGATCGACGCGGCGCGCGGGCAGGCGCGGATGCTCACCCTCGCCACCGAACTCCCCGGCGGCATCGACTCCGTACGGCTCCTCGTCGAACACGGGGTCATCGCGGCGGTCGGCCACACGGACGCGAGCTACGAGCAGACCGTCGAGGCGATCGACGCGGGCGCGACCGTGGCCACCCACCTCTTCAACGCGATGCCGCAGATCGGCCACCGCACGCCCGGCCCCATCACCGCCCTCCTGGAGGACGAGCGGATCACCGTCGAGCTCATCGACGACGGCACGCACCTCCACCCGGCCGCGCTGCAACTGGCGTTCCACCACGCGGGAGCGAAGAGGGTCGCCTTCATCACGGACGCCATGGACGCGGCCGGCTTCGGCGACGGGCGTTATCTGCTCGGCCCCCTGGAGGTGGAGGTCAGCGAGGGAGTCGCCCGGCTCGTGGAGGGCGGCTCGATCGCCGGCTCGACGCTCACCCTGGACCGCGCCTTCAAGCGGGCGGTGACCTTCGACCGGCTGCCGGTGGAGGACGTGGTCGCGGCGATCTCCGCCAACCCGGCCCGTCTGCTGGGGATGGACGACCGCATCGGCTCCCTGGAGCCCGGCAAGGACGCCGACCTGGTCCTCCTCGACCATCAATTCGACCTCAAGGGCGTCATGCGCCGGGGGGAATGGGTGGTCGATCCCCAACTGGGGTGATCTGTCACGCTGTTGGGGCCGGGACGGTCCTGGGAGACTGGACGGGCACATTCTGTCGTCGGGGGACACGTGGGAGGTCGGCCAGGTGATCCTCACGGTCACGCTGAACACCGCTCTCGACATCACCTATCGCGTACGGTCGCTGCGGCCGCACACCAGCCACCGGGTCACCGAGGTCGTCGAACGCCCCGGCGGCAAGGGCCTGAACGTGGCCCGGGTGCTGGCCGCGCTCGGCCACGAGGTGACGGTCACCGGCTTCACGGGCGGCGCCACGGGCCGCATCGTCCAGGACCGGCTCACCGCCGTACCGGGCCTGGTGGACGCGCTCGTCCCGGTGACCGGATCGACCCGGCGCACGATCGCCGTCGTGGACGAACGCTCCGGCGACACCACCCAGCTCAACGAACCGGGTCCGACGGTGACGCCCGCGGAGTGGTCGGCCTTCCAGGAGGCGTACGAGGATCTCGTCCCGTCCGTCTCGGCGGTGGCCCTGTGCGGGAGCCTGCCGCCGGGCGTGCCGGTGGGGGCGTACGCGGGCCTGATCCGCACGGCGAAGGCGGCCGGGATCCCGGTCCTCCTCGACACCAGCGGAGAGGCGCTGCGCCGCGGGGTCGCCGCCCGCCCCGACATCCTCAAGCCGAACGCCGACGAACTGGCGGAACTGACCGGCTCCCACGAGCCGTTGCGCGCGACGCAGGACGCACGGCGCCGGGGCGCCCTCGCCGTCGTCGCCTCCCTGGGCAAGGAGGGCCTTCTCGCCACGACTGCGCAGGGCCGCTGGCGCGCCACCCCGCCCGCCCCGGTACCCGGCAACCCGACGGGCGCCGGCGACTCGGTGGCAGCGGGCCTGCTGTCGGGCCTGGTGGAACAACTCCCCTGGCCGGACCGCCTGACCCGCGCGGTCGCCCTGTCGGCGGCGACCGTCCTGTCCCCGGTGGCGGGCGAGTTCGACCGCGCCGCTTACGAGGACCTGCTTGCACGTGTCGTAGCCGACAGGGCCTGAACAAGTATGCGCACCGCGCCACGAAGGCGATCTTTTCAGCCAATATTCGAACTAACGCGCGAATCTATGTAGCCGTCACATAGAGTGGCAAAGATTTATTCCCGAGGAGGTCAAATGAATTAGAAGGTCGGAGCAGCCATCACAACGGCCGCCACACTAGCCGCCACCGCACTCAGCATGAGCCCCGCCCACGCCGAGGACTACCGCTGGTGTTCAACCACTGGAGCCAACGGCGGCGTCACGATAACCAACTGGACCGACCCGGGAGCTACGGTGGGACTCTCAATCGGGCTAAATGACACGAAGGCCGACAGCCACCACGTTCGGATCAGGATTCTTAGCAAGCAGTCCGGCGGCAACGTTGTTCACTGGCCGTGGCGCAAGCATATGGGTGGAGCAGGCACAGGAGACAGCTGGGACACCACCGCATCGGACGACAGAGGCCTCTTCGAGATAGGCGTGGAGGTGGCGGTGTTCGAAGGTGATCATAAGCTGAACTCTTGCACCGATTGGTAATGGCCAACCTGACCGTGGGGTGCGTTCCTCGTAGTGTGGCGCGGCGCTCTGGTGTGCCACTGCTCCGGACGGTGGTTGCACCACGCATCACCTGTAGAACTTGTATCCGGGGCGGCGACCTCGAATTGGCCATAGGCGTCTGCACTCCACACGCACAGCGTCGGCCGGGGCCTCCCCAGGGCCCCGGCCTTTGTGGTGAGAGCACGATCGTGGCGTCTACTGCTGCAGAGCATGGCAAACCGGGTGTAACGCGGGAGGTCAGCGCGGCCTAGCTCGTGACCTGGCCCTCCTTGATCCACACCTGGTCCAGGAGGACGTTGCACTGGTCGCCGTCCGCGCAGGACAAGGTGATGGTGTTGGTGCCCTTGGTGAGGGTGGGCCAGTTGTATGTGGTCGTCCAGCCCTTGGCGAAGTCGCCGTCGGCCGCCTTCGCGTAGTTCTTCAGGTTCAGTTTGCTGCCGAAGACCTTGCCGTTGACAGAGAGGGTCATCGCCTGGTCGTCGCTGGTAGCGCTGTAGCGCGCGAACACCGTATACGTGCCGTCCGAGGGAATGCCGTTGACGGTCCACGTCACCGAGGCGCCCACGTTGTTCAGGTTTCCGACATAGATGCCGCCGTCGGACTGGGCACCCGCGACGTCCGAGGCGAGAGCGGCACCGCCGCCGAGACGCAGGGCCTTGGCGTCGATCGTCTTCTGGTACTCCTCGCTCGCCTGGCTAGCGCCGCTACTCGACGCACTCGGCTCCGAGCTCTGCGACGCGCTCGGGGTCGTCGAAGGCTTGTTGCCGGCGTCGTCCTTCTGGTCGTCGCCGCCCGCCATCGCGATGCCGATGCCGATGACCACCGCGGCGACCACCGCGATCGCGCCGATCAGCAGACCCTTGGTGTTGGGGCCGCCGCTCCGGCCGCCACCGCTCCGGCCGCCACCGCTGTGGCCCGGCATGGGCTGCTGGGTGGTGGGCGCCGAGCCCGGGAAGGTCTCGGGGGCCGCGTAGTGGGCGCTGGGCTGGCCGTAGCCGCCCTGGGCCTGCTGCTGCGGGACCTGGCCGTACGGGGCGGTCTGCGCGGCCTGCGCCTGCTGCTGGCCGTACTGGCGCTGGCCGACCGAGCGGGACCGGTTGACGGAGTTCGGATAGCCGTAGCCGTAGCCGCCGCCGGAGGGCGGCTGGGCCCCGTTGGCCTGGCCGTCGGCGTAGAGGTAGCCGAACGGGTCTTCGTCCTCGGGCGTGCTCGCGCCGTTGTTGCCGGACGTCATCCCTTGGTACTCCTCAACAGGTCTGCGGATCGGATGCGATACGTGGAGTCAGAATGGCGAGCCTACCCGCTCCTGATGGCCCAAACGGGTGACTCGGATCGCATCAGCTCGCTGACCTGGGGCTCAGCCCGCGCGTCTGTGTTGTTTGGGACGAGATCGTTTCTCGACGTACATCCGCTCGTCGGCGGACTTCAACACTTCGTCCGCGGTCATGCCGCAGTGCGCCCAGCCGATGCCGAAGCTGGCACCGACCCGCACGGCCCGGCCCTCGGCCCGGATGGGCTGGATGATCTCGTTGCGCAGGCGTACCGCGAGGTCCGCCGCGTCGGCCTTGCCGAGGCCGTCGGCGAGGATCACGAACTCGTCGCCGCCGAGCCGGGCCACGGTGTCGCCGTCGCGGACGCACTGGGACAGCCGCCGGGCGACCTCGATGAGCACCGCGTCGCCCGCGTTGTGCCCGAACCGGTCGTTGATCGACTTGAAGCCGTCGAGGTCGCAGAAGAGCACCGCGAGCCCCTTGGTGCCGTCGTCGCGCTCCCCCTCGGGGGCGACGGTGTGCACATGGTGGTCGAAGGCGGCGAACGCCTCGGTGCCGCCCTGCCGGAAGTCGAAACCGTGGCCGTTGGCGTCGAAGGCCGGGTGGCCGAAGGCCGCGTCGACCGGCTCCAGGGCGCCGGTGTGGGTGGGTCGCTGACACAGCCGGGAGGACAGCCGCGAGCGCAGCTCGGCGGAGTTCGGCAGGCCGGTCAGGGAGTCATGGGAGGCACGGTGGGCGAGCTGGAGCTCGCGGCGCTTGCGCTCCTCGATGTCCTCGACGTGGGTGAGCAGGAAGCGCGGGCCGTCGGCGGCGTCGGCGACCACCGAGTTGCGCAGGGACACCCAGACGTAGGTGCCGTCCCGGCGCCCGAGGCGGAGCTCGGCCCGGCCGCCCTCCGCCGAGGTGCGCAGCAGGGTGCCTATGTCCTCGGGGTGGACCAGGTCGGAGAAGGCGTAGCGGCGCATCGCGGACGCGGGGCGGCCGAGGAGGCGGCACAGGGCGTCGTTGGTGCGCAGGATGCGGCCGTGCTGGTCGCCTCCCATCTCGGCGATGGCCATCCCGGAGGGGGCGTACTCGAAGGCCTGCCGAAAGCTCTCTTCACTGGCCCGAAGGGCCTGCTGTTCCCTTTCGAGCCTGACCAGCGCGCGCTGCATGTTCGCGCGCAGACGCGCGTTGCTGATCGCGATGGCGGCCTGGAACGTGTACATCTGGAGCGCTTCGCGGCCCCACGCGCCCGGCCTGCGGCCGTTGCGCGGCCGGTCCACGGAGAGCACGCCGATCAGCTCGCCGCACTGGCCGCCCTGCACGCCCGGCGTGTACATCGGCGCGAACAGCCGGTCGGAGGGGTGCCACTCGTCCTCGAAGCGGGGTGCGGGGCCGTCGGTGTACCACTGCGGGACGTCGTCGTCGTCGAGGACCCAGCCCTCGGTGTGCGGGATGAAGACCAGGTCGCCCCAGGTCTCCCCCATGCCCAGCCGGCGCTCCCAGGACTCGCGGGAGCCCACCCGGCCGGTGATCAGCGCCTCGGCGGCCTGGTTCCCGGCGAAGGCGGCGACCACGAGGTCCCCGTCGGGGCGCACGAGATTGACGCACGCCAGCTCGTAGCCGAGTGCGGTGACCACGCCGTTCGCGACGGTCTGCAGTGTGTCGGCCAGGCTGCGGGCCGTGTTCATGTCGGCCATGACCTCGTGCAGCTGTCGCAGGGACGCAAGGCGGACGTACGGCTCCGACTCGCTCTCCATTGCTCGCCCTCCCCCCGAGACCTCGCAGCGAATCAAGGGTTCTCTTCGGCGTATCTTCAGTGCGGTTTCGTTGGTGCGGCTCCGTCGGTACTTCCCGCCACTGAATCACAGCGCGCTGCCCACTCGGTACACAGGGTCAACAATTGGCGCCCCTTGTGACTCAAGTCACAGCGAAAGATGAACAATTGAGTGGGGTTTCTGCGTTTTCCCTGTGCGTTTACTGAACGCAAACTTTGGGTGTTTGTGAACGCCGTGCGCATCTCCGCCGGTAGACCTAGGTCCGGCCTCGGACGAAGGCCCGATGCGGTGCGCCCGGAGGTGACACTAGCGTTTCCGGCGTGCCGAACACTCCTGCCGCCACTCCTGCCGCCACCGTGCCGATGATCCCTCCGCCCGCTTCCGGGCATGCTGTGGGGGTGAGCAACGACGAGTTCCGCGCCGCCATGTCCCGGCTGGCCGCGGGCGTGGTCCTGGTGACCGCGTTCGAGCCGCCGCTCGACGCCGAGGGACCGAAGGGCGAGGACGTCGGCATGACGGCGACGGCGTTCCTGTCCGTCTCCCTGGACCCGCCTCTGGTGCTGGTCAGCCTGCGTACGGGCTCCCGGATGGACGACCTGCTCGACGAGCAGCCGCTGTGGGCGGTGTCCGTCCTGTCCGAGAGCCAGCGCCACATCGCCGGCCGTTTCGCCATGAAGGGCCGCATCAGCGACCGCCTCCTGTTCGAGGACATCCCCTACGTCCGCGGCAAGGCCACCGGCGCCGTTCTGGTGGGCGGCGCCCTCGCCACCCTGGAGTGCCGCACCGAGCAGCGCGTGGAGGCCGGCGACCACACCCTGGTGATCGGCCGCGTCCTGACGGCCGACGTGCCGAGCGCGGACGGCGGCCCGCTCATGTATTTCCGCGGCAGGTACCGGCAGTTGGGATGAATTCCGTGGCGGCGCGCCGTCGGCTCACCCTAAGGTCACCGGATGACATTCGCACCCCGCCTCGAGGAGATCACACCCGGGAATTTCGAAACGGCGACCGGCATACGCGTCCGGCCCGAGCAGGAATTCGCGGTCTCCCCCGTGATGCGGTCCCTTGCCGAGGCGTACGTCCATCCCGCGGGCGTCGCCTGGCCCCGCCTGATCGTCGACGGTGACCGCACGGTCGGCTTCCTGATGGCCTTCCTCGACATCGACTGGCGCGCCGACGGGGGCAGCGTGCGCCGCTCCGGCCTGTGGCGGCTGAACATCGCGGCCGACGCCCAGGGCAGGGGCTACGGCCGTTTCGCCGTCGAGTCCGTCGCCGCGGAGCTGCGCCGCCGGGGCACGAAGGAGTTGTACGTCACCTGGCACGACGGCCCCGACGGCCCGGCGGAGTTCTACCTGAAGCTCGGCTTCCGCCGCACCGGGGAGCTGAGCGAGGACGAGACGGTGGGTGTCCTGGACCTCCTCCAGAGAGGGGTCTAGAGGAGGGTGACGGCCGTCCGCGCCGCCCGCGCCGGGTCCGTGGTGATGTCGATCATGGCGATCCGGTCGTGTACGAACGTGAACGCGAGCGTCCGCTCCACCCGGCCGTCCGCCAAAAGCGCGATGCCGGTCGCCCCCTCGACGAGAGCGGGCACGGGGACACCGACCATGTGCCGCGAGTAGGTGGCCGCGCCCTTGGCCACCGCGAGGGCCCCCGTCGTCACCCCGGCCTCCGTGCGCACCACTACATCCGGGTCCAGGACCTCCAGCAGCCCGTCGAAGTCGCCTTCACGCGCGGCGGCGAGGAAGGCGTCGACAAGTTCCCGCCGACGCGTCGGATCGGTCTCGGTGGCCTCGGCGCCCCGCACCCGGCGCCGCGCCCGGCTGGCGAGTTGGCGAGTGGCCGCCGGGGACTTGCCGACGACGCCGGCGACCTCGTCGTACGGGACGGCGAACAGGTCGTGGAGGACGAAGGCGAGCCGTTCGGCGGGGGTGAGGGTGTCGAGGACGACGAGGAGGGCGCTGCCGACCGAGTCGGCGAGGAGGGCGTCCTGCTCGGGGCCGGGGACGGTGGCCGGGACCGGCGCCTCGGGCTCCAGGGGCTGCTCGGCACGGGACCTGCGGGAGCGGAGCATGTCGAGGCAGACCCGGCCCACGACCGTCGTCAGCCAGCCCCCGAGGTTGTCGACATGGCTGGTGTCCGACCGGCTCGTCCGCACCCAGGCCTCCTGCACGGCGTCCTCGGCCTCGGCGACCGAGCCAAGCATCCGCTGCGCCACCGCCCGCAGCTGCCCCCGATGGGCCTCGAACCGCTCGGCCAGGAAGTCCTCGTCGCGCATGGGGTCACCGCTCTCGTCAGTCGTCAGCTTTCGGTCAGTTGACGGATGAGAGGGTGAGGATGTGACGCGCCCCCCATAGGGGCGCGGGGCTGTAATCGATCTGCGGCTACCGCCGCGTGGGCGCGACAAGCCACGACGGCGCCGCACCCGACCGACGGCCTGGAGGCGTTAGCCCCAGTCCCGCCCCGACCGCCCCCGCTTCGTGTCCGACCGCGCCTTCTTCTCCCGCAGCCGCCGCTCGTTGATCCCACGAGGAATCCTGGTCGCCCGCCGCGGCTTGGGCGGGGGCGCGGTGGCCTCGGCGAGCAGCGCCGCGAGGCGTACGGCCGCGGTCTCCCGGTTGCGCCACTGCGAGCGGTGCTCGGAGGAGCGGACGGTGACGACCCCGTCGACGAGCCGTCCGGCCAGCTTGGCCAGCGCCCGCTGCTTCCACACGTCGGGCAGGGACTCCGTGCGGGCCAGGTCGAACCGCAGCTCCACCTGGGAGTCACTGGTGTTGACGTGCTGGCCACCGGGGCCGGAGGAGCGCGAGAAACGCCACATGAGCTCGGCCTCGGGAAGGGAGACGGAGCCGCGGATGACGTGGGGACCGGACATGGGGTCCATGTTCCCGCCCCTGACCGGTCCACGTCACCCCAATATCGCCCGCCCGTCCCCCGCCCCCGCTTCGGTAAAGAAGGCAAAGAAGCGGGGAACCTTCGACACCTCTCGCGGCGTTCATAGAGGTAGCTGTAGCTTCGTGCCCGTTACATAACGAGGGAAGGGACTCCCAACAATGGCTGTAAGCCTGTCCAAGGGTGGCAACGTCTCGCTCACCAAGGAGGCTCCGGGCCTGACCGCCGTCACCGTGGGCCTCGGCTGGGACGTCCGCACGACCACCGGCACGGACTTCGACCTCGACGCCTCCGCGATCGCGGTCAACACGCAGGGCAAGGTCTACTCCGACGCCCACTTCGTCTTCTTCAACAACAAGCAGACCCCGGACCAGACCATCGTCCACACCGGTGACAACCGCACCGGCGAGGGCGCGGGCGACGACGAGGCGATCAACGTCAACCTGGCCGGCCTCCCGGCCGACATCGACAAGATCGTCTTCCCGGTCTCGATCTACGACGCGGAGAACCGCTCGCAGAACTTCGGCCAGGTCCGCAACGCCTACATCCGCATCGTCAACCAGGCCGGCGGCGCCGAGATCGCCCGCTACGACCTCTCCGAGGACGCGGCCACGGAGACGGCGATGGTCTTCGGCGAGCTGTACCGCAACGGCGCGGAGTGGAAGTTCCGCGCGGTCGGCCAGGGCTACGCGTCCGGCCTGGTCGGCATCGCCACGGACTTCGGCGTCAACGTCTGACGTTCCACCACGCTGAACTGAACGGGAGCCCCCGGCCGCACCGGCCGGGGGCTCCCGTCTGTGGGCGGAAAACGATGTCTCACCGGCATCTGGAAACCGGGGCTTCGGCGGCGACGGCGCTCTTCCCCAAAGAACTCCGGGTGAAAGCAACCCCACCAAGCCCCACCCCTCCTCCCACCGCGAAGTCGCAGCTCACTTGCCCGAGTGAACATCGCCAACTCAGCTGGATTTCGCCCCGGTTGCTTGCTCTACGCTCAGCGCGACACAACCGCAGACCTGCTGCGGACATACAACGGCCCTCGCTGGGACTGGCATCCCGATGCGAGGGCCTGACCACCAAGGAAATGCACCTTCCCGATGGACACGCAAAACCCTAGCGCGCCCTCGCGCGCCCAGTCCCGTACCGCGGGCAAAAACCACCCTCACGCGGGTGGCGTCGTTCACGAGAACGCCCGCCACACCGAACGCTTCACGGTGATCGCATGGACGGACCTGAACGTCGAGGGTCCCATCGACCCTCACACAGTCATCGCCGCCATCGAGATCGTCTCCCGATCCAACCCGGACAACGACTGGGTCACCAAGATCCGTGACTACCCCCTGATGGGCGTACCCGTCTACGCGATCTTCGACCCCCGCAGCGCCACCGGCGCCGTCCTCACCGACATCCACCCAACCCCCGACGGCCCCCGATACGCCACCCGCAAGGACTTCGTCTACGGCGAGGACGTCACCATCGGCGACTGGACCATCTCCACGGACGGCCTGCCGCGCTACAGGGACCGAATGGCATGCGGCGGGGAGCAACTACTCTGCCCGCCATGCTCCTCACCTCCCTCCCCCTCACCCCCGACCACGACATCCCCGCTCCCCTCCTCACCGAGCTCACCGCCCTCTACGCCGCCAACCACGAGTTCTTCTCACTCAGCGGTGACCTCCCGGACCCGGACGACATCCGGCCGGAGCAGGTGGCGGCCGCGCTGGCCGAGGAACTCGCGCATCCGGACGCGGAGGTGCTGCTGGCGCGCAGCGAGGGCCGGCTGGTCGGCATCGCGATCACTCTCGCCCACCACCCCGACCCGGCCGACCCGGACCCGTGGATCGGGCTGCTGATGATCGACGCGGGCGTGCATCGGCAGGGCCTGGGGCAGCGCCTCGCGCGGCTCGTCGAGGACCGTTTCCGCACCGAGGGCCGGACCGCCGTCCGCCTCGCCGTCCTCGACGGCAACGACCGCGCCCTCGCCTTCTGGACCGCCCTCGGCTACGAGGTCATCGACCACCGCCCGGACCGCGAACACGGCCGCCCGTGCGCGGTGTTGCGCAAGCCGCTGGACGAGCCGGGACGGTCCTGACCCGCTCCCTCAGGCCCGGTCCGGCTTCCCGTCCCCGTACAGCCACTCCTCCCAGATCGGGCCGAAGTCCTCGTCGGGGGCGAGATCTTCGACGTACGTCGTGAAGTCCTCGGTGTCCACGGTGCCGTGGCGGTGGGTGGTGGGCCAGTCGCGGAGGAGGGCCTTGAAGGCGGTGTCGCCGAGCCGCTGCCGGATCTTGTGGAGGACCATCGCGCCGCGCTGGTAGACGGGGGTGTCGGACAGGTGCGCGGCGCTCGACGGCTTTCCGGGCGGGAAGGACCAGAGGTCGTCGTAGTCGTCCTCGCCGTGCGCGTACAGCTCGTCGAAGGTCTTCTGGGCGCTGTCGCCGCCGTGGTCCTCCGCCCACAGCCACTCGGCGTAGGTCGCGAAGCCCTCGTTGAGCCACATGTCCTGCCAGGTCTTCGGCGTGACCGAGTCGCCGTACCACTGGTGGGCGAGCTCGTGGACGAGGGTCTCGGTGTCGGGGGCGCCGGGAAAGAAGGGGCGGTTCTGCGTTTCCAGGGCGTACTCGGCGTCCCCCTCGCGGTCGACGATCGCGCCGGTGGAGGAGAAGGGGTACGGGCCGAAGGTGTGCTGCTCCCATGTCATCACGGAGGGGAGCTGCGCCAGGACCTTCCGGCTCGCGGCGGCCTCCCTCGGGTCGACCGCGACGTACACGGGCAGGCCGCCGGGGAGGGTGGAGGTGTGGATGTCGTAGTCGCCGATCGCGAGGGCGGCGAGGTAGCTCGCCATCGGTTCGGCGGTGTGCCAGTGGGACGTCGTACGGCCGCCGGCGGTCCTGCTCGCCGTCAACTCGCCGTTGGAGACGGCCTGGAGGCCCTCGGGCACGGTGATCGTGAGGTCGTAGGACGCCTTGTCGGAGGGGTGGTGGTTGCCGGGGAACCAGGCCATCGAGCCGGTCGGTTCGCCGAGGGCCACCGCGCCGTCGTCGGTGGGCAGCCAGCCCTCCTCGGAGCCGTCCGGGTCGGTGATCGTCTTCGGGGTGCCGGAGTAGGCGACGGTCACACGGAAGGCGCGGCCCTCGTCGAGGTCGTCGTGCGGGCGTACGGTCAGCTCCTGGCCGGTGCGGTTGAAGCGGGCCGGGTCGCCGCCGACGGTGACCTTCTCGACGTCCAGGCCGTCGAGGTCCAGGTCGAAGGCGGTCAGGTCCTGGGTGGCGCGGGCGGTGAGGGTCGCCGTGCCGGACAGTCGCGAGGTGTCCGGGTCGTAGGCGAGGTCGAGGGCGTAGTGGGTGACGTCGTAGCCGCCGTTGCCGGACTTCGGGAAGTAGGGGTCGCGCAGGCCGGAGCCGCCGGGGGTGCCGTGCACTCCGCCGTCGCACGCGGTGAGGGCGAGGGTTCCCGCGAGGAGCAGGGCGGCGGGGACGCGCAGTGCGACGGGGATGCGCATGCGCAGGGCGACGGGGACGAGCGGCGCGGATCGGGACACGCCGGTGATCCTATGAGGGCCGCGTGACACCATCGCCTACGTGCTCGACATCGGCTACGCCCTCTCCAACCGTTTCCCGGACCCCCCGCAGACCGACTACCGCCGCGCGGACGTCCACGCGCTGCGGCACGACCTGTTCTGCGGAGACGTGTATCTCGCGGACACCAAAGAGGACCGGGAACTGTCCACAGCCTGGGGATGGGTGCCGGTGCTCGACTTCGCGTGGGCGCTGTGCGACATCGTGGAACTCCTGGACCGCGACCCGGCGGGCTCCCGCGCCTCCCGCCCCCAGTACGCCGAACTCGACTTCACCGAGTCCACCGACCGCATGCTCTTCGAGCGCCGCTTCGGCTGGGTGGACATCGAGGCCGACTGGATGCGCGTGGAGGAACCCCCGCTCACCTTCTCCCACGCGGACCTGCGCCGCGAGGCCCGCGACTTCCTGCACGACCTGATCGCCGATCTGGTCGACCTGCACGAGGACCTGGGCGAGAACCCGGCGATCTGGACGCTCCAGGCACGGTTCCCCAGGGTGAAGTGATCACGGAGGGCCGGCCCCCGTCAGCCCTCCACCCGAATCCCCACCTCCGCCGCCAGCACCGGTGCCAGATCCAGCAGCTGGGACGGGCTGATCACCGCCCCGGCGAGGCGGTCGACGCCCCGGGCGATCTCCAGTGACGCGGCGCCGCGCAGGTCGACGTCCTTGAGGGTGGCCGCCGTGAGGTCCACGCCCTTCAGGGCGCAGTCCACGAACTCCACGCGCTCCAGGCGCGCGCCCCCGAAGTCCGGTTCCACCAGGACGCAGCTCTCGAAGACGACGTCCTTCAGGACGGCCGTGCGCAGGTTCAGGTAGTCGATCTTGCCGCCCCGGATCACGACCCGCTCCAGCGCCGCCCCGTGCAACTGCACTCCGCCGAGGCGGGCGTCGATCAGCTCGACGTCCCGCAGGGTCGACTCCGCGAGGTCGGTGCCCACGCCCCGTATGCCGGTGAGGACCGAGTCGAGGAAACGGGCGTGGTGGAGCCGGGTCTCGTCCAGCGCGCAGCTTCTCAGCGCGCAGTCCATGAAGCGGGCCCCCGCCCCGTCCTGCCCCACGAAGTCCGCCTCCAGGAACTCCAGCCCGTCGTAGTCCCCGTCCGGCTCCAGTTCCCCTCCCCCGTGCGGCTCCAGCGGCGGCAGCCGCACCTCGGGGCGCCGCGCCCCCTTCACCCTGCTCGCACCGCTCGCACCCGTCGCTCGCCTCACCATGCCCCCATCCTGCACCCCACCGCTGACAATCCCCCTGACCTGCGCAAACAGCCCTCATGTCACATTCCGGTGCCCTCAATCAGTCATACCGACGAAGACACGACCCCGAGCAGAGGGAGATCCCCAGCCATGCACCGCATCACCGTCATCGGCGGTGGCCTCGCCGGGCTGACCGCGGCGATCACCGCCGCCGAGGCGGGCGCCAAGGTCACCGTGTACGAGGCCCATCACACGCTCGGCGGCCGGGCCAGGACCAGCGAGGGGCCGTACCGCACGAACGACGGCCCGCACGCCCTCTACAACGGCGGCCCGCACTGGTCCTGGCTCCAGCAGCGCGACCTCATCGGACCGCTCGCCCCGCTCCCGCCCCTGGAGGCGGCCCGGCTGCGGCTGCGGCACAAGGGCGCACTGCGCCGCACCCCGCCCTTCGCGATGCTCAAGCTGCTGCGTCACAGCGCCCAACAGGCCCCCGCCGACGTCGACTTCATGTCCTGGGCCACCGGACAGGCCGGCGAGGAGGGCGCCCGCGCCGCCGCCCACTACTCAGCCGTCGCCCTCTTCCACCACGACCCGGGCGCGCTGTCCGCCGCGTTCGTGCAGGAACGGCTCCGGCGTGCCACCAAGCTGCCGCCCGAGGCGCACTACCCACGCGGCGGCTGGGCCGGCGTCGTCGACCGGATGGCCGCCCGCGCCTGGAACCTGGGCGTCCGGATGGAGACTTTGTCCCGCGTCGACGCCCTGCCCACCGACACCCCCGTCGTCGTCGCCACCTCCCTCGACGCGGCCCGCCGGCTCCTCCACGACGACTCGCTGACCTGGCCGAGCGGCCGTACGACACTGATCGACCTCGCTCTGCGCACCCGGCGCGGCGACGCCTTCGCCGTCTCCGACCTCGACTCCCCCGGCTGGATCGAACGGTTCACCGCCCAGGACCGCACCCTGGCCCCCGCGGGCGAACAGCTCCTCCAGGGGCAGATCCCGATCGCCCCGCACGAGACCAGGGCCGACGGCGTCGCGCGCGCGGAACAGCTCCTCGACCTCGCCTTCGACGGCTGGCGCGAGCGCGTCACCTGGCGGCGCGAGTCCGTCGCGAACGGCCGCACGGGAGCCGTCGACCTGCCCGGCACCAGCTGGCGCGACCGGCCCGGCATCGACCGGGGCGACGGCGTCTATCTCGCGGGCGACCAGGTCGCGGCGCCCGGGGTGCTCTCGGAGGTCTCCTTCAACAGCGCGCTCACCGCCGTGTCGCTGGCGCTGGGCCGGAACGCCCTTGACCTCAAGCATGCTTGAGGTCGGAGGGTGGCTGCACACCGGGTCCACACCGGGTGCACCTACCAAGGAGGGTTCCATCCCATGCACGCCATCCGCCTGCACACCTTCGGCCCCGCCGAGAACCTCACCTACGAGCAGACGGAGGATCCGGTACCGGGCCCCGGCCAGGTCCGTATCGCCGTACGGGCGGCCGGGGTCCACCTCCTGGACACCGCCCTGCGCGAGGGGCAGCAGGGGCCCGCGCCCCGGCCGACCACCCTTCCCACCATCCCCGGCCGCGAGGTAGCCGGCACCGTCGAGTCCCTCGGCGAGGGCGTCGCCGGCCTGTGGCTCGGCAAGCGCGCGGTCGCCCACCTCGGCTTCGCGCCCGGAGGCTACGCCGAACTCGCCGTCACCGACGTCGACCGCGTCCACGAGATCCCCGGCAACCTGGACTTCGCCCAGGCCGTCGCCATGATCGGCACGGGCCGTACGACCATGGGGATCGTCCAGTTCGCCGAGCTCGGCCCGGACTCCGTGGCCGTGATCCCGGCGGCGGCCGGAGGCATCGGCACACTGCTCGTGCAGTACGCGAAGAACGCCGGCGCGACCGTCGTCGGCCTCGCGGGCGGCCCCTCGAAGACGGCACGGGTGCAGGCGAACGGCGCCGACCTCGCCGTCGACTACAAGGACTCCGCGTGGCCCGGCAAGGTCCGCGCCTTCCTCGGCGGCCGGCCCGCCACCGTCGTCTTCGACGGGGTGGGCGGGGACATCGCGCGCGCATCCGTGGCCCTGCTCGGTGACCGAGGCCGAGGCCGACACATCGTCTTCGGCTGGTCCGGCGAGGGGATACGCGACGGCCGGCCCTACCTCGTCGAAGGCGTCTCCGAGCAGGTCCTCGGGCCCGTGATGGCCCAGCGGGCGGGCGGCCCGAACCCCCTCCGCACCCTCGAACTCCGCGCCCTCACCGAAGCCGCAGCGGGCCGCCTCACCCCCGCCGTACAACGCTTCCCGCTCACCGAGGCGGCCACCGCGCACCGGGCCCTGGAGACCCGCGGCACAACCGGGAAAGTGGTCCTGGAGCCCTGACCCGCCCGAGAAGGTCAGTGCCGCCCGGCGATCCGATCGGCCCACCGCGCCAGCCGGGACGACTCCGCGCTGTGGCCGGCGAGCTCCCGCCGGTCCGCCGCACGGTAGGTGGCGTACATGCCCTGCACACCCAGCCAGCGCAGCGGCTCCGGCTCCCACCTGCGCACCTTGTGCCCGACCCAGGGCAGTTCGGTGAGCTCCGTCCGGCCGCCCTGGCCGGAGTCCTGCTGAACCAGGTCCCGCAGGGTGCGGGCGGCCAGGTTGGCGGTGGCGACGCCCGAGCCGACGTAACCGCCCGCCCAGCCGATGCCCGTCGAACGGTCCAGGGTCACCGTCGCGCACCAGTCCCGCGGCACCCCGAGCACCCCCGACCAGGCATGCGCGATCCGCGTCCCGGCCAGCATCGGGAAGAACCCCACGAGGATCTCCCGCAGCGCCTCGACCGTCGCCGCCTGCGTCCGCCCGTCGTTGTCGGTACGCGAGCCGAAGCGGTACGGCACCCCGCGCCCGCCGAGCGCGATCCGCCCGTCGACGGTGCGCTGCGCGTACATGTAGGTGTGCGCCATGTCCCCCAGCGTCTGGCGCCCCTCCCAGCCGATCGCCGCCCACTGCTCGTCGGTCAGCGGCTCGGTGGCGATCATCGAGGAGTTCATGGGCAGCCAGGTCCGCTTCTGGCCCTTCAGCGCGGCGGTGAAACCCTCGGTGCAGCGCAGCACATAGGGCGCGCGGACCGTGCCGTACGGCGTGACCGCGTGCTTGGGCCGGATCTCCGTCACCGGCGTCTGCTCGTGGACCGTGACACCCAGCGCCTCGACGGCCGCCGCGAGCCCCTTCACCAGCTTCACCGGATGCACCCGCGCCCCATGCGGCGTCCACGACGACCCGACCGCGTCCGCGACCCGGACCCGCTCGGCCGTCTCCCGGGCACCGTACAGCTCACGGTCCTTCTCGCCGTACGACAGCTCGTGCTCATGGAAGGCCCTCAGCCGCGCCAACTGCGCGGGCGTACGCGCGACTTCGAGCACGCCCCCCTTGTGCAGCCCGGCGTCGAAGCCCTCCTCCCCGACCACCCGGACGACCTCGTCGACAGTGTCGTTCATGGCCTTCTGGAGACGTACAGCGGCCTCGTGGCCGTGCAGCCGCGCGTACCGGTCCCGGCCCGCGATGCCGTTGTAGAGCCAGCCGCCGTTGCGCCCGGAGGCGCCGTAGCCGCAGAACTTCTGCTCCAGGACGGTGATCCGCAGGAAGGGCACGGCCTTCTTCAGGTAGTACGCCGTCCACAGTCCCGTGTACCCGCCGCCGACGATCACGACGTCCGCCGACGCGTCACCGCCGAGCGGCTCCCGCGCCTCGGGATAACCGTCGTCCGCGTACCAGAAGGAGATGCCGCCGTTCACGACCCTGCTGCTCATGGCCAGGGACGTTAACCCGCCGGCGCACCCGCTGTCTCCTTCGGATTCCGTGCTTTTTCCCGCCCGGCGACCAGCGGCCAACACCCGAACCCGATCAGCGCCGACGTGAAGTGACCGAGATCCGTGAAGGTCCGCCCGGTCACCAGAGGCACCGCGTACACGACGAGGACCACGAACCCGTAGACGTACCGCCAGGGCGACGGAATCCGGTACACAAGCACGGCCACCACCCCCGCCAGCGCGTAACTCACCCCGATGTCCAGCGTGTTGACCGCCGACGCGGGCGCCATCCCGTGCCGGATGCCCCACAGCAGCGCCCCCTCGCTGATCAGCGTGGCCAGCACGTGCGCCGCGGCGCACACCGCCAGCCAGCGCGCCGTGCCCAGCCAGCGCTCGGCCGGCGCGTGGAAGAGGGAGTAGAGGACGACGTACGGCAGCCAGTGCCCGCTGTCGATCCACATCGCGCTGGAGACCAGCACCCGCAGCGGATTGCTCGACAACTCATGGATGTTGGTCGAACGCTGCCGCAGAAACTGCACCTCGAACTCCGGCGACATGTGGTGCAACGCCACCGTCGTCACGAAGAGGACCGCCAGCCACACATAGGTGCCGGGGGCGCTGCGGACGTACGCCCACACCCTGTGAACACCCCGGTTAATTCGCATGAGTCGATTCACGCACGCCGGTAGGGTCCGGCACGTGATCGACATCCCGGAGGAACTGGCCGCCGCACAGGAGCTTTACAACGGCGACCGGGGCCGGGAGTTCATCGCCGGACTCCCGACACAGATCGAGGACTTCCTGGAGCACTGGGACCTCAGACCGGACGGCTCCCCCCTGCACGGCGTCACCGCCCTGGTCCTGCCCGTCGTCCGCCGCGCCGACGACACCCCGGCCGTCCTCAAGCTCCAGCTCCTCGACGAGGAGAGCGCCGGCGAACCCGTCGCCCTGCGCCTGTGGAACGGCGACGGGGCGGTACGCCTCCTGGACCACGACCCGGTCACCCACACCATGCTCCTGGAACGCCTCGACTCCACCCGCATGCTGTCCACCCTGCCCGGCACCCGGGACGCGGTCCTGATCATCGCCGGACTGCTGGCCCACCTGACCGCGGAGCCCGCCCCCGCCGGGATGCGCCGGCTCGGCGACATCGCGCACACCATGCTCGACGAGACCCCCGAGGCCCTGAAACGCATCCCCGACCCGGCGGTCCGCCGTACCCTCGCCGACTGCGCGGCCGCCGTACGCGAGGTCGTCGACGAACCCGGCGACCGCCTCCTGCACTGGGACCTGCACGACGAGAACGTCCTCGCCTGCGACCGCGCGCCCTGGCTCGCCATCGACCCCAAACCCCTCGCCGGCGACCCCGGGTTCGAACTCTGGCCCGCCCTCGACAACCGCTTCGACGCCGACGAGATCACCTGGCGCTTCGACGCCATGACCGACGTCCTCGGCCTGGACCGCGCACGCGCGCGTGCCTGGACCATGGGACGCCTCCTCCAGAACGCCCTCTGGGACATCGAGGACGGCCGCCCCGTAGAACCCCGCCAACTCCACATCGCCCACCGACTGCGCACCCCCCGTCCGCACACCCCCCGGAGCCGACAGCCGTGATCCGCCCCGCCACCCCCGCCGACCTCCCCGCCATCCACACCCTGATCCGCGAACTCGCCGACTACGAAAGGGCCCTGGAGGAGGTCCGGACGACCGAGGAACAACTCCACGAAGCCCTCTTCGGCCCCCACCCCGCCGCCTACGCCCACGTGGCGACCGACGCCACGGACACCGTGGTCGGCTACGCGATCTGGTTCCTCAACTTCTCCACCTGGCGCGGCGTCCACGGCATCTACCTGGAGGACCTCTACGTCCACCCCACCGCCCGCGGCAGCGGCCACGGCAAGGCCCTGCTCACCGAACTCGCCCGCATCTGCGTCGAACGCGGCTACCAGCGCCTCGAATGGGCCGTCCTGAACTGGAACACCCCCGCGATCGACTTCTACGAGTCCCTCGGCGCCCGCCCCCAGGACGAATGGACGGTGTACCGCCTCACCGACGAAGCCCTCACAAAGGCCGCCGACACCGCGTAACCGGCCCCCGCCCGGATTTCGATACGCCGACGATACGCACCCCCTCGTAGCATCGAAGACATGCGTGTCTTGATCGTCGAGGACGAGCTCTACATGGCAGAAGCCATCCGCGATGGTCTCCGCCTGGAAGCGATCGCGGCCGACATCGCAGGCGACGGCAACACCGCGCTGGAACTGCTGAGCATCAACACCTACGACATCGCCGTCCTCGACCGGGACATCCCCGGACCCTCCGGCGACGACATCGCCAAACGCATCATCGACTCCGGCAGCGGCATGCCCATCCTCATGCTCACCGCGGCCGACCGCCTCGACGACAAGGCCTCCGGCTTCGAACTCGGCGCCGACGACTACCTCACCAAACCCTTCGAACTCCAGGAACTCGCGCTCCGGCTCCGCGCACTCGACCGCCGCCGCGCCCACCACCGCCCTCCCGTGCGGGAGATCGCCGGCCTGCGCCTGGACCCCTTCCGCAGAGAGGTCTACCGGGACGGCCGCTACGTCGCCCTCACCCGGAAGCAGTTCGCCGTGCTCGAAGTCCTCGTCGGCGCCGAAGGCGGTGTCGTCAGCGCCGAAGCCCTCCTGGAACGCGCATGGGACGAGAACGCCGACCCCTTCACCAACGCCGTACGCATCACCGTCTCGGCCCTGCGCAAGCGCCTGGGCGAACCCTGGATCATCGCCACGGTCCCGGGCGTCGGCTACCGCATCGACACACAGCCCGGGACCGGACCCGAGGGAGACGACCGTGGATAGAGCGCCCGGTCTCAGCCTTCGCCTCAAACTCACCCTCAGCTACGCCGGGTTCCTCATGCTCGCCGGTGTCCTGCTGATCGCCACCGTGTGGCTGTACCTGCTGCGAAAAGGAGAGCTGGCATACAACGAAGCGGGGGCCGTACAGGCGACTCCGGGCACCATGTTCCTGAAGGCCTTCGCCCCGACCGCAGCCGCGGCGATGGCGTTCCTGCTGGTGTTCGGCCTCCTCGGCGGATGGATCCTCGCTGGCCGCATGCTCGCCCCCCTGAACCGCATCACCGACGCCACCCGCATGGCCACCACCGGCTCCCTCTCCCACCGGATCCGGCTACCGGGCCGCAAGGACGAGTTCCGCGAACTCGCCGACACCTTCGACACGATGCTCGCGCGACTCGAAGCACACGTCGCCGAACAGCGCAGATTCGCCGCCAACGCCTCCCACGAGCTGCGCACCCCGCTGGCGGTCTCCAAGTCGCTCCTCGACGTGGCCCGCGCCGACCCGAACCGCGACACCGGCGAACTCATCAACCGCCTCCATGCCGTCAACACCCGCGCGATCGACCTCACCGAGGCACTGCTCCTGGTCAGCCGGGCCGAACGGCGGTCCTTCACCCGAGAGCACGTCGACCTGTCCCTCATGGCGGAAGAAGCCACCGAAACCCTCCTCCCCCTCGCGGAGAAGCACGGCGTCACCATCGAGACCCACGGCGACATCACCCCCACGACCGGCTCCCAGGCCCTCCTGCTCCAGCTCACCACGAACCTCGTGCACAACGCGATCATCCACAACCTGCCCGACCGGGGCACCGTGCGGGTCACCACCGACGTCCGCCCCGGAACAGTGGTCCTCACGGTCGAGAACACCGGCGAGCAGCTCGCCCCGGACCTGGTCCCGACCCTCACCGAGCCCTTCCAGCGCGGCACCGAGCGCATCCACACCGACCACGCGGGAGTCGGCCTGGGCCTCGCCATCGTCAAGACCATCACCCACGCCCACGACGGCACCCTCACCCTCACCCCACGCCCCGGGGGCGGCCTGCGCATCAGCGTGGAGCTCCCGGCGACGAACCCGCCCCCAGACAGCAAAAAGCCCAGGTCAGAGACGCTCTGACCTGGGCCTGCCGGAGCCCCCTGTCGGATTCGAACCGACGACCTGCGCTTTACAAGAGCGCTGCTCGTTCCAGCTGAGCTAAGGAGGCATCGCGCGCTGTAACGCCGTACGCGAAGGCTGCACCACTGTACACAGTGCCCCTTAGTCCGAGCCACAAAGTTCGGGACGCAGAAACCATGCGTAACCATCCGCGCACCCGTTCGTTGATCGAGCTGACGTGCTGTTCCGAAGATCGGATCGTCATGGAGGGGTTATGGGGGAGACGGAGGCCGAGCGCATCAAGCGTGAGGTTCTCGGCATCGGCGATCGCAGGAAGCACCACACGCGCACAGCGACGCCGCTGAAGTCCCACGCCAAGGCGCCGGACGCGCATCACCGGCTGTACCGGTTCCGCTTCTATCCGACCGAGGAGCAGGCTCGTCAGCTGGGGCGGACGTTCGGGGCGTGTCGTTGGGTCTACAACGAGGGGCTGGCGCTGCGTTCGGGGGCTTGGGAGCGGCACCGCGTGAACGTGGGGTTCGCGGAGACGTGTCGGGCACTGACCGGGTGGAAGCGGAGGGGGGAGACGGCGTGGTTGAGGGATGTGTCGTCGACGGTTCTTCAGCAGTCGTTGCGTCATCTGGATCAGGCGTACGTCCGTTTCTTCAAGGGGGAAGCCAGGTATCCGAGGCGCAAGAGGAAGGGTCGGTCGCGGGATTCGGCGACGTATGTGCGTACGGGGTTCAAGTGGGTGGAGGACCCGGGGCGGCCGGGGACCGGGCTGATCACTCTGGCTAAGCAGTCGGTGCCGTTGGACATCCGTTGGTCTCGGGCGTTGCCCGCCGGGGAGGTTCCGGTGCGGTTGTCGGTGACGCGGGATCGGGCGGGCCGGTACTTCGTGTCGGTGTTGGTGGAGGAGCGCATAGCGCCGCTGCCTGTGGTGTTTGTGCCAGGGACGCGGGAGCCGAAGGCGGTCGGGGTGGATGTCGGGCTGGCGTCGCTTGTGATCCTCGACGACGGGACGAAGTTCGATCATCCGCGGCTGTTGAAGCGGTATGCGGAGAAGTTGGCGCGGTTGCAGCGGGAGCTGCACCGGAAGGTGCGGGGGTCGAGGAATCGGCAGAAGGTGCGGGAGAAGATCGCGCGGCTCTATGCCCTGATCAGTGACGTACGCAGGGACATGTTGAACCGGCTCACCACCCGTCTCGTGCGCGAGAACCAAGTGCTCGTGGTGGAGGACCTGTCGGTCAGGACCTTGATGCGTGCGGCGCGCGGCAAGGGGCGTGGGCGCAAGGCGAAGCTGAATCAGGCGATCGTCGACGCCTCGTGGGGTGAGTTGCTTAGGCAGCTGCGCTACAAGTGCGAGTGGTACGGCCGGACGCTGGTGGTCGTGGATCGTTTCTTTCCCTCGACACGGCGTTGCTCCGGCTGTCATGTCATGGGGCCAAGGGTGGACGTCTCGGTTCGGCAGTGGACGTGTGCCCAGTGTGGGGCTCTGCACGACCGTGACGTGAATGCCGCCGTGAACCTGAGGGACGAGGGTTTGCGTTTGCTGGCCGCGTAAGGCGCAGCTGGTGAAGTACGGACCGACGGGCCGTCGGTCTGAATGCCTGTGGAGTTCGTGTAAGACCGGTTGGACGCAGCTCACCGTGGCTGTGTGTGGCTGGCAGCGGATGTTGAAGCAGGAAGCCTCTAGGCAAGGTCAAAAGTGCCGTGCTCTGGCCCGTTCGAAAATTTCCGCGAAGTTCACAGTCCGCCAGGTACTGACATACGGGTGAACGCCGGGTACCGTCCTGAGCCAGTCCATCTGTGTGGACTACACCACCACCTTCCTACAACGGATCGTCCGGCACGTTCCTGCCGGTAGAAGGGGGCCTCTGAGCCATGGCCACTGTTTCGTTCGACAAGGCGACCCGTATTTATCCGGGTTCCACGAAGCCCGCCGTCGACGGTCTCGACATCCACATCGAGGACGGCGAGTTCCTCGTTCTGGTCGGCCCGTCCGGCTGTGGCAAGTCCACCTCGCTCCGTATGCTCGCGGGGCTCGAGGACGTCAACGGCGGTGCCATCCGCATCGGTGACCGTGACGTCACGCACCTGCCGCCGAAGGACCGGGACATCGCCATGGTGTTCCAGAACTACGCGCTCTACCCGCACATGACGGTCGCCGACAACATGGGCTTCGCGCTCAAGATCGCCGGCATCAACAAGGCGGAGATCCGGCAGAAGGTCGAGGAGGCCGCGAAGATCCTCGACCTCACCGAGTACCTGGACCGCAAGCCGAAGGCGCTCTCCGGCGGTCAGCGCCAGCGTGTCGCGATGGGCCGCGCCATCGTGCGTGAGCCCCAGGTCTTCCTCATGGACGAGCCGCTGTCCAACCTGGACGCCAAGCTCCGTGTGTCGACGCGTACGCAGATCGCCTCGCTCCAGCGCCGTCTCGGCATCACCACCGTCTACGTCACCCACGACCAGGTCGAGGCCATGACGATGGGCGACCGCGTGGCCGTGCTCAAGGACGGTCTGCTCCAGCAGGTGGACTCGCCCCGGAACATGTACGACCGCCCGGCGAACCTCTTCGTCGCCGGTTTCATCGGCTCCCCGGCGATGAACCTCGTCGAGGTCCCGATCACCGACGGTGGTGTGAAGTTCGGCAACAGCGTGGTGCCCGTCAACCGCGAGGCCCTCAAGGCCGCCTCCGACAAGGGTGACACCACCGTCACCGTCGGTGTCCGCCCCGAGCACTTCGACATCGTCGAGCACAACGGCGCCGCCGCCTCCGCCCTCTCGAAGGACACCGAGGACGCCCCGGCCGGTCTCGCGGTCTCGGTGAACGTGGTCGAGGAGCTCGGCGCCGACGGCTACGTCTACGGCTCCGCCAAGGTCGACGGCGAGCTGAAGGACCTGGTCGTCCGTGTCAGCGGCCGCGCGGTGCCGGAGAAGGGCGCCACGCTGCACGTGGTGCCGCGTCCGGGCGAGACCCACGTGTTCTCGACCTCCACGGGCGAGCGCCTCACCGACTGAGGACGAACCGCAGCAATTCACCCAGGTTGACGAGAAGGGCCCCGCGGACAGTCCGCGGGGCCCTTTCCGTGTTTCGAGGGCGGCGCCAAATACCCCGGCACACCGGTCATTTCGAGCAGTGTGCGTCAACGCCGTACCCAGAAATCGGCACCACCCCGTCCCCCGAACCGGTGACTAAATGTCGCCAAATCATTACCGCACGCTACCCTCACACGCGTGAAGCACTCCATTTACCAAGAGACGCGACGCGGCCGGGGCCCCGCCCGCCGTATCGGCCGCTCCCTCGCCCTTGTCCTGCCCGTCGTCCTGGTGCTCTCCGGGACCCTCGCGGTCACCCGAGTCAACTGGTCGGGGGACCCGTCGAGCTCCTCGGTGCTCACCGCGTCGGACGCGACGGTCTCCGACAGCAAGCCGGGCGGCGCGCCCCTCGCCCCGCAGGACCTCCTGCGCGAGCAGCTGCTGACCGAGCTCCAGGAGAAGAACCCGGGCATCGCCCTCACGCACCTCCAGGAGGCCGTGAACGAGCGTCCGTCGCTCGCCAGGCACTGCGCCTCCATCGCGCGGGCCCTGGGCCGTGCCGCGGTCCGTGTGTACGGCCCCACGCGCGCGCAGTCGTACGCCCGTCCCGTCTGCGACACGTCCTTCGCGACGGGTGTGGCCGCGGCGCACAGCGGCTGACCTCCGCGAGAGGGGATGCCGACCGGGGTCGGGAGAGGGGCGCGTCGTACAGTTCCGGTCATGACCGATCCGAACGCCGCGTCCCGTCCCACCCAGGCCGTGATCCTGGCCGGTGGCCAGGGCTCCCGGCTGCGTCCGTACACCGACGACCGGCCCAAGCCGATGGTCGAGATCCCCGGTACGGGGACTCCGATCATCGGCCATCAGCTTGTCTGGCTCGCCGAGGAGGGCGTGACGGACGTCGTGGTCAGCTGTGGGCATCTCGCCGAGGTGCTGCAGGACTGGCTGAGGACGGCCGACCTCCCGGTGCGCGTCCAGACCGTCATCGAGACAGAGCCGCTCGGGCGCGGTGGCGGTCTGAAGTACGCGGCCGCACATCTGCCGCACCCGGAGCGGGCGTGGTACGCGACGAACGGTGACATCTGGACCCGTTTCTCGCTGCGCGACATGGCGGACTTCCACACCGGGCGCGACGCGGTCGCGACGGTCGCGCTGGCGCGGCCGCGGATTCCGTGGGGGGCGGTGCAGACCGACGGGTTCGGGCACATCACGGACTTCATCGAGGCCCCGCCGTCGACGTTCGAGATCAACGCGGGGGTGTACGTCTTCTCGCCCGCGTTCGCCGGGCTGCTGCCGGAGCGCGGGGACCATGAGCGGACCACGTTTCCGACGCTCGCGCGTGAGCTGCGGCTGGCCGGGTTCCCGATCCCGCAGGGGGCCTACTGGCGGGCCATCGACACGGCGAAGGACCTGACGGAGGCGGCGCGGGAACTGGCGGCGCTGGGTCGATAGACGGGTAGGCGTCGACAGCGGCGTGAGCGTCGACGGCGGCGAACGCGTCGTCAGCGGCGAACGCGTCGTCAGCGGCGAACGCGAGAAGGTCCCGCACCTCCACGGTGCGGGACCTTTTCGCGGGCCCGTGTCGCTCAGCCGGTGGGGTTGCCCAGTACGTCGCCCACCGGCCCGCCTACCCCAACAGGCCGCCCACCAGGCCCGGTTGGCCGGAGGAGGTACCCCCGGTGCCGGAACCGCCTGTCGAGCCGCCGGAGGTGCTGGTGCCGCCGCCGGTCGGGCCTGAGGTGGTGCTGGGTGCCTGCTGGGCCGGGGAGGACTGCTGGGGTGAGGTCTGGCCCGTGGTGCCCTGGGTCTGGCTGGGCGAGCCGCTGGTGGTGGCACCGGTGTCACGGGTGGCGCCGGGGGCCGCCGAGGTGTCGGCGGACGGGCCGCGGGTGGCGCCCTGGCTGGGCGGGGTGGACGCCGACGGCTTCTTCTTGTGGGCCTTGGCGGAGTCCTGCGGCAGCGGGGAGCCGGGCAGTTCGTTGCGCGGGGCCTCGCCGGGGCCGGGGACGATGACCCGGTCGGCGTCCCGGACGGCACCGCCGAGGACGGAGCCGATCAGGAGGGTGAGGCCGGTGGCGATGGCCGTGATGAGGGCGCCGCGGCGCAGGACGTAGCGGCGCAGCTCCCAGATGTCGGAATGGGGTCCGAGGCGGCGCCAGGCGCTGCCCGCGAGGCGGCCGTCGACGGAGTAGACGGGGGCGCCGGCGATGATCAGCGGGGACCAGGCGGCGAGGTAGATGATGTCGGGGGTGTCGTAGGCGGGGACGCTCTTCCAGCTGACGGTGACGAGGAGCGCGGCGGAGAGGCCGGCGCCGATGACCGCGGCGACCCGCTGCCAGCAGCCCAGGATCGTGAGGACGCCCACGATGACCTGGAGGAAGGCGATGACGAGGCCGGAGCCGACGGGGTGCTGGAGGGCGAACTGGCGCAGGGGTTCGGCCACTTCCCACGGGTGCAGGGTGTTGAGCCACTTGACCATGGAGCCGCGCTTGCCGCCGTCGAAGTAGACGGGGTCGCACAGCTTGCCCATGCCGGCGTAGATGGAGATGAAGCCGAGGAAGATCCGGAGCGGGAGGAGGACGACGCCGAGGTTCATCCGGCGGCCGGGGTAGTACGCGTGCCGCGCGGCTTCGTCGCCCTGCCGCCTGGTGGCGCGGTCGGCGCGGGCCTCGTCGAAGCCGTCGTCGAACTCCTCGCCCCCGTGGGCGGGTTCGTCGTACGCGCTGCCGACCGTGCGCATGTGGGGCAGGAGTCGGGTGCCGTCGCCTTCGGGCGTGCGCTGGGCGCCGACGACCGGGGTCTCCATGGTCTGGGCCAACTCGTCGTCGTAGCCGGCCTGGTAGCCGTGGTCGACGTCGATGCGGGGGATGACCTGGGTGGCTCCGGCGTCGGCGGCGGGCGGCTCGGTATGGCCGACGCTGCCGCCCCGCACGGCCTGCAGCAGGCGGTGGGCGCCGGTGTCGTCGGGGGCGGACCTGCCGCTCCACACGACGGGTCGGCGGCGTCCCGCGGCGCCGGCGGCCGGCATCCGGGTGGTGTCCTCGGCGGCGGTCAAGTTCCGTGCGATCCGCGGGGATTGGGCGCGTCTCGTCGACGCGCCCAACTGCACGCGGAAGCTCGCATGATTGACGATGATCTGCGCCGGATCGCTCGGCACCTTCACCATGCTCAGCGCGGGAGCGTCGTCGAATCCCGACGGGCCGTCCCCCGTGGGTGTGCGGGGTGTTCTGGTGTCCACACTCATCTAACCGAGTGACGTGTGGTTAGGACACTGCTTTGACTGGCCGGATGTGTCCGGACCCCGTCAAGCTTGCCCCGTACGGCGGGAACACCCCGTGTGGGGGACCGTGCCGAACAGCCGTTCAGGCCCGGCGGCGAGCCGCCTCGTAGAGCACGATCCCCGCGGCCACACCGGCGTTGAGCGACTCGGCGCCGCCCGGCATCGGGATCCGCACCCGGTAGTCGCAGGTCTCGCCGACCAGGCGGGACAGGCCCTTGCCCTCGCTGCCGACGACGATGGCGACCGGGCCGCCGAGGGCCTCCAGATCACCGATCTCGTGTTCGCCGTCGGCGGCGAGGCCGACGACCACGATGCCCTGCTTCTTGTACGCCTCCAGGGCGCGCGTCAGGTTGGTGGCGCGGGCGACGGGCGTGCGGGCGGCCGTACCGGCGGACGTCTTCCACGCACCGGCGGTCATGCCGGCCGCGCGCCGCTCCGGTACGAGGACGCCGTGGCCGCCGAACGCGGAGACCGAGCGGACCACGGCACCGAGGTTGCGCGGGTCGGTCACGCCGTCGAGGGCGACGATGAGCGGGTCGGCGCCGTCGTCGTAGGCGGCGCCCGCGAGGTCCTCGGGGTGGGCGTACTCGTACGGCGGGACCTGGAGGACCAGGCCCTGGTGGTTGAGCCCGTTGGTCATCCGGTCGAGCTCGGGGCGGGGGGCCTCCATGAGGTGGACGCCGCCGCGGTCGGCGACGAGCTGGAGCGCCTCGCGCACCCGCTCGTCGTTGTCGATGAACTGCTGGACGTAGAGCGTCACCGCGGGCACGCCCTCGCGCAGCGCCTCGACGACGGGGTTGCGGCCGACGACCATCTCGGAGGTGCCCTTGCCGCCCCGGCCGCGCGCCGCGGGACGGCGTACCGCCTGCTTCGCCTTGGCGTTGGCGACACGGTTCTTCTTGTGGCCCTTGCGCATCTCGGCGGGCGGGGTCGGTCCCTTGCCCTCCAGGCCCCTGCGCCGCTGGCCGCCGCTGCCGACCTGCGCGCCCTTCTTGCCGGACATGCGGCGGTTGTTGGCTGCCATGACCTACCTGTTCTGCGTGAGTGTCTGCGTCGGTGAAATGTTCGTACGTCTATGCAGTGTGCCGCCCGGAGGGCCGGGCGGCACAATCGATCATGAAAAGGGCTAGCGGGGACCCAGCGTCCAGCGCGGGCCCTGCGGACCGTCCTCGATGGTCAGTCCCGACTGGCCCAGCTGGTCGCGGATGGCGTCCGCGGTGGCCCAGTCCTTGCGGGCGCGGGCCGCCTCCCGCTGGTCGAGGACCAGGCGTACGAGGCTGTCGACGACGCCGTGCAGATCGTCGCCGCGGTCCGTCTCGCCGGCCCAGTGCTCGTCGAGCGGGTCGAGGCCGAGGACGCCGAGCATGGCGCGCACCTCGGCGAGGCGGGCCACCGCGGCCTCCTTGTCGTCGGCCGCGAGTGCGCTGTTGCCCTGCCGGACGGTGGTGTGCACGACGGCGAGCGCCTGCGGCACGCTGAAGTCGTCGTCCATGGCCTCGGCGAAGGCGGGCGGTACCTCGGCGGACGGCTCGACGGGGCCGGCCTTCTCCACGACCCGCTGCACGAACCCCTCGATCCGCGCGAACGCGGACTCGGCCTCGCGCAGGGCTTCCTCGCTGTACTCGATCATCGAGCGGTAGTGCGGGGTGCCCAGGTAGTACCGGAGCACGATGGGCCGCCACTGCTTGACCATCTCGCTCACCAGCACGCTGTTGCCGAGCGATTTGGACATCTTCTCGCCGCTCATGGTGACCCAGGCGTTGTGCACCCAGTACCGGGCGAATTCGTCGCCGTAGGCCTTGGCCTGGGCGATCTCGTTCTCGTGGTGCGGGAAGATCAGGTCCAGGCCGCCGCCGTGGATGTCGAAGGCGGAGCCGAGGTACTTGTGCGCCATGGCCGAGCACTCCAGGTGCCAGCCGGGGCGGCCGCGGCCCCACGGGGTCTCCCAGTCGGGCTCGCCGGGCTTGGTAGCCTTCCACATGGCGAAGTCGCGGGGGTCGCGCTTGCCGGAGACGCCCTCGTCGGGCTGGCGCAGGTCGTCGATGTCCTGGTTGGACAGGGACAGGTAGCCGGGGTAGGAGCGCACGTCGAAGTAGACGCTGCCGTCGGCCTCGTACGCGTGGCCGCGCTCGATGAGACCGCGCATCATCTCGACCATCTCGGTGACATGGCCGGTGGCCCGCGGTTCGTACGTCGGCGGGAGGCAGCCGAGGGCGGCGTAACCGTCGTTGAAAGCGCGCTCGTTGTCGTAGCCGATCGACCACCACGGGCGGTTCTGGTCGGCCGCCTTGGCGATGATCTTGTCGTCGATGTCGGTGACGTTGCGGATGAACGTGACGTCGTAGCCGCGGTACTCGAACCAGCGGCGCATGATGTCGAAGTTCAGGCCGGAGCGGATGTGGCCGATGTGCGGGGCCGCCTGCACGGTGGCGCCACAGAGGTAGATCGAGACACAGCCCGCTGTGAGCGGGGCGAAGTCACGGATCTGCCGGGCGCTGGTGTCGTACAGGCGAATGGTCACGGGTCCAGGGTAGTGGGCGATGTGTGGTGCCTTCGACGGGTTGTGGATAACAGTCAGTTCGCGGTCCTGACCACCAGCGCGGTCGCCACGGCCATCAGGCCCTCGTCCCGGCCGGGAAACCCGAGTCCGTCCGTCGTCGCGCCCGACACCGACACCGGTGCCCCGACCGCCTCGGACAGGATCTTCTGTGCCTCGTCCCGCCGCTTGCCGATCTTCGGACGCGGTCCTACGACCTGTACGGCGATGTTCCCGATGCGGAACCCCGCCTCGCGGACGATGCGTGCCGCCTCAGTCAACAGGGTGACGCCGGACGCACCCGACCACTCGGGCCGGCCGGTGCCGAAGTGCTGGCCGAGGTCGCCGAGGCAGGCCGCGGAGAAGAGCGCGTTGCACGCGGCGTGCGCGACCACGTCCGCGTCGGAGTGCCCGGCAAGACCGGTGCCCTCCCACTTCAGACCCGCGCACCACAGCTCGCGGCCCTCCTCGAAGGCGTGGATGTCGGTGCCGATGCCGACCTGGGGCAGTGCGTACGGCAGCTCAGAAGCCATCGTTGAGCCTCCGACGGGCCAGGACCGCCTCCGCGAGGACCAGGTCCAGCGGGCGGGTCACCTTGAACGCCTCCTCGTGACCGGGCACGACCACGACGGTGAGCCCCAGCTGCTCGACCATGCTCGCGTCGTCGGTGACGTCCCCGGTGACCGTCTCGTGGGCGCGGATCAGGGTCGCCCGGTCGAAGCCCTGCGGGGTCTGCACGGCACGCAGACGCGCGCGGACCGGGGTGGCCACCACGGGCTCCGGCTCGCCGGGAGCGGTCGCCGGCTCGACCTCCTTCACGGTGTCCGCGAGGGGCAGCGCCGGGACGACGGCGGGCGCGCCCTCCCGTACGGCCTCGATGACCGCGTCGACGGTGTCGACGGGGACGAGCGGGCGGGCCGCGTCGTGGACCAGCACGATGTCGAAGTCGGCGGGCAGGGCGTCCAGGCCCAGCCGGACCGAGTCCTGGCGGGAGTCGCCGCCCGGGACGACGAGGAAGTCGGTCCGCTCGGGCAGCGCGTGCGCGTCGAGGAGGGACTTGACCTCGCCGGCGCCGTCGGGCGGGGCCACGACCACGACCAGGGAAACGGCACGGGACGCGGCCATCGCGCGGACCGCGTGAATCAGCATGGGGGTGCCGTTCAGCGCTCGGAGCGCTTTGGGGGCGCCCGGACCGAGGCGTACGCCCCTTCCGGCGGCCGGAATCACCACTGCGGTGCGGGCCTCCGCACGTGCTTCGGCGGGCGAAGGGCGCGAAACGTCAGACATCGGTTCCTGTCAGGTTTGTGTGCTCGGCCAACGTGGGTACGGAGACAGCGTGCCGGGCGCGACGCCTTGACCGGACCCTTCCGTGACACCGGTCGAGCCAGCTGCCCGGGCCCGGCACGCCAAGTATCGGGGGATCTTTCTCCGAGAGGAACAGGCGCACGGCACTCCGGGGCGTCTTGGCAAAGGCGCCGCGTCATGGTCAACGCACCATGGATTCGCCATCCGGAGACAGACATGCCGCAGCGCCCGGCGACAGCTGTTGCGTCATCGGGCACCACGGCATTTCAGTGCGGCAATTCAGATTCAGTGTGTGCTGAGCTGAGCGGGCAAGGTGCCTGCACAGAGACGCTCAGGACGCGAGAACCTCGTCGAGCAGCGCCTCGGCCTTGTCCTCGTTCGTGTTCTCCGCGAGAGCGAGTTCACTCACCAGGATCTGCCGAGCCTTGGCGAGCATGCGCTTCTCACCTGCGGAGAGTCCGCGCTCGCGCTCACGACGCCACAGGTCACGCACGACTTCCGCGACCTTGATGACATCGCCGGAGGCGAGCTTCTCCAGGTTTGCCTTGTAACGACGGGACCAGTTAGTGGGCTCCTCGGCGTACGGTGCGCGCAGCACCTCGAAGACCCGGTCCAGCCCGTCCTGACCGACCACATCCCGCACGCCGACGAACTCCGCATTGTCCGCTGGCACACGTACCGTCAGGTCACCCTGGGCGACCTTCAGCACCAAGTAGGTCTTGTCCACGCCTTTGATCTGGCGAGTTTCGATAGCCTCGATCAGCGCGGCCCCGTGATGGGGATAGACCACGGTGTCGCCAACCTTGAACGTCATGTGACAGGTACCCCTTCCGTGGCTATCCAGGGTAACACGGAAACTGCGGGTTCTGAATGGCGTTTTCGCAGGTCAGGGCATATCTCGGGGCTTGACAACAGCAACAGGAACGTGCTGCGAAGGCCGAGCGGAACAAGGAATTCGCAGGTCGGAGCGGCTCTCCGGTCGAGGTGAAACGCGTACGTTACACACATCCGGAGGCGCCTCCGAGTGGGCTAACGTCCCCAAATGTCCGCTTCCAGGTGTGCGACTTCCGCTACTCCGTTCGGTGTCCGGAGTCACTTCCCCGCCGAATCCGGAATTGATCACGCACGGCCGGCGGATCAGGCCGTGATCAATTCCGGGGGTGATCGCGCATTCCTTCACGGAAGTTTTGCTACTGGATGCCGAAGACTCTTATGTGAATGCCGGACGAGCGCCGGAGTGCGGGGCACAAGTGACTCAGGGGTCACTTGTGAACCGAGTGACACGCCCCTTGGGGAGGGTCGGGTGCGGCGCTGCGGGAACGGCTCGGTAACCTAAGGCCGCTGACAGACACTTAGCGCGGCTTTATGGGCCGCCCCGCTCAAGTCAAGGAGTTGCCGCCGCCGTGAGCAGCAGCCTTCGACGCGGCGCCCTCGCCGCCTCCGCCATCGCGTTCTCGATCGCCGCGCTCTCCGCGTGTGCGGCCGGCAGCGACGCCCAGACCCTGGAGGTCAAGCCGGACAACGCGGAGACCCGCGTGGGCGCGATCAAGCTCCAGAACGTCGTGGTGATCACCCAGGCGACCCCCGAGGCCTCCGGTGAGACCAAGGGCCCGGCCGTCGTCTCCGCCACCGTCTTCAACTCCGGCGACAAGGCCCAGACGCTGGACTCCGTGCGCGTCGACGGCGCCGGCAGCACCGAGATCACGCCCGCCAAGGGCAAGGGCAAGGTGACCGTCCCGGCCCACGGCTCCGTCATCCTCGGCGGCAAAGGCAACGCCTCCGCCGTGGTGAGCGAACTCGGCCCGAGCGTCAAGAACGGCAACGCGCAGAAGGTCACCTTCACCTTCAGCACGACCGGTGACGTGAGCCTGCGTGCCTTCGTGGTCCCGGCCGACAGCTACTACAGCAAGTGGGGTCCGAGCGCGGTCCCGTCGGCGCCCGCGAAGCCGGCCAAGCCGTCCGTCACACCGACCGGCTCCAGCACCCCGACCGGCTCGGCCACGCCGACCGGCGCGGCCTCCGCGAGCGCGACGGCGACCGAGTCGGCCGCGACCCACTGAGCAGCCGTACGAGGCGGTCGTGACCGTCGTACGACACGAAGGGCGGGACCTCCTCTGAGGAGGTCCCGCCCTTCGTGTCGTACGACTGCTGTCTTTACGGCTGCTGTCTTTACGGCTCAAATTTGTAGCCGAGGCCGCGGACCGTCACCAGGTACCGCGGCGCGCCCGGGTCGGGCTCGATCTTGGCGCGCAGACGCTTGACGTGGACGTCGAGGGTCTTGGTGTCGCCCACGTAGTCGGCGCCCCAGACGCGGTCGATGAGCTGCATGCGGGTCAGGACGCGGCCCGCGTTGCGCAGCAGCATCTCCAGCAGGTCGAACTCCTTGAGGGGCAGGTCGACCTTGGAGCCGGAGACCGTGACCACGTGGCGGTCCACGTCCATGCGGACCGGACCGGCCTCCAGGGCGGCCGGGGTGACCTCCTCGGGCTCGCCGCGGCGGCGCAGGACGGCGCGGATACGGGCGACCAGCTCGCGCGAGGAGAACGGCTTGGTGACATAGTCATCGGCTCCTATTTCCAGGCCGACGACCTTGTCGATCTCGCTGTCCTTGGCGGTCACCATGATGACGGGGACGTTGGAGCGGCCGCGCAGCTGGCGGCAGACCTCGGTGCCGGGCAGGCCCGGCAGCATCAGGTCGAGGAGGACGAGGTCGGCGCCGTTGCGCTCGAACTCGTCGAGTCCGTCGGGGCCCGTGGTCGCGACCGCGACCTCGAAGCCCTCCTTGCGAAGCATGTACGACAGGGCGTCGGAGAAGGACTCCTCGTCCTCGACGACGAGCACTCGGGTCACGGAAGGACCTCCGGGGCGGGAAGCGGGTCGTAAGAAGCCGACTCGGATGTGGATGGCCCGTCCTCGTCATCGAGGTCGGGGTGCTGGAGCGCGCGGTCGCGGGCCGCGCCCGCCTCCGGCAGCCTGAGGGTGAACGTGGAGCCCTGTCCCTCCGAGCTCCACACCGTGACCTCCCCGCCGTGCGAGGCGGCCACGTGCTTGACGATCGCGAGACCGAGGCCCGTACCGCCGGTCTGGCGGGAGCGGGCCGGGTCGACGCGGTAGAAGCGCTCGAAGATGCGCTCCTTGTCCTTGTCGGAGATGCCGATGCCCTGGTCGGTGACGGCGACCTCGATCAGGTCGCCGCCCGGTACGGACACCCGGCGGGCGGCTATGCCGACGCGGGTGCGGGCGGGCGAGTAGTTGACGGCGTTCTCGACGAGGTTGCCGAGAGCGGCGGCGAGCTGGCCGCGGTTGCCCCAGACTCGCAGCTCGGCCGCGCCGGCGGCGGCCATGGTGATCTGCTTGGTGCCGGCCTGGTGCCGGCAGCGGTCGATGGCCTCGGCGACGAGTTCGTCGACGCGGACGGGTTCGGCGTCCTCCAGGGGGTCGTCGTTCTGTACCCGTGACAGGTCGATGAGCTCCTGGACCAGGCTGGTGAGCCGGGTCGCCTCGATCTGCATACGGCCGGCGAAGCGCTCCACGGCCTCCGGGTCCTCCGAGGCGTCCATGACGGCCTCGGACAGGAGGGAGAGCGCGCCGACGGGGGTCTTGAGTTCATGGCTGACGTTCGCGACGAAGTCGCGTCGTACGGCTTCGATCCGCCGGGCCTCGGTGAGGTCCTCCACGAGCAGCAGCACCAGCCGGGACCCGAGGGGCGCGACCCGCGCGGAGACCGCGAGCGCCTCCCCTCGTCCGGTCCCCCGCCTGGGCAGGTCGAGCTCGACCTGGCGTATCTCCCCGTCCCTCCGGGTGTCCCGGGCCATCTGGAGCATGGGCTCCACGGAGAGCTTGCCGCCGCGGACCAGCCCGAGGGCGTACGCGGCGGAGCTGGCCTTGACGACGGCGTCGGCCTCGTCGAGGACGACGGCCGAGGAGCGGAGCACGGAGAGGACGGTGTCCACGCCCGGCGGGAGCACCGGGTCGGTGTGCAGGGAGGTGCGGGTGGGGCGTTTCTGCTCCCGCTCGCTCCAGCGGAACGCCAGCATCGCGATGACACCGGTGAGCACACCGGCGATCGCTGCCGCTGCGGCGACCGCCGCGTTCACGTCCATGCCTCCAGGTTAGGCATGGGATCGGTCCTGGCCACAGCCGTCCGAGTGCGAGCTCGAACACTCGTCGCCCAGAGTTCACCTTGGAGCCAGTACTGGTTCATTTGGGAGGGCGGAAACGGACGCGTAGGGGGCCGAACGTGGGAGCGTGGGGTACGCAGCACCGGTTTCGCGGCCGGTTTTGGCCCCTGGAACCCACAGGAATGACGTACGAGAGGGAACCGACAATGCGGGACGCGTACCACGAGGAACTTGATTCGATCGGCGACGGTCTGGTGGAGATGGCCCGGCTGGTCGGCTCGGCGATCGGACGCGCCACGACGGCCATCCTCGACTCCGACCTGAAGCTGGCCGAGAGCGTGATCGAGGCCGACCAGAAGGTGGACGACCTCCAGCACGACCTGGAGGCCAGGGCGATAGCACTGCTCGCCCGCCAGCAGCCGGTGGCGACGGACCTGCGGATCGTCGTCACCTCCCTGCGCATGTCGGCCGACCTGGAGCGCTCCGGCGACCTGGCCCAGCACGTGGCGAAGCTGGCCCGGCTGCGCTTCCCCGAGAAGGCCATTCCGCACGACCTGCACGCGACCATCCTGGAGATGGGCCAGCTCGCCCAGCGTCTGATGGCGAAGGCCGCCGAGGTGATCGTCACGAAGGACGTCGACCTGGCGCTCCAGCTGGAGCAGGACGACGACGAGATGGACCTGCTGCACCGCACGCTCTTCCAGCACCTGCTGGACGACAAGTGGAAGCACGGCATCGAGACGGCGGTCGACGTGACGCTGCTCGGCCGCTACTACGAGCGGTTCGCCGACCACGCGGTGTCGGTGGCCAAGCGCGTGGTGTACCTGGTGACGGGTGAGCACGCGGACGAGCTCCAGCAGGAGATCCAGCCGGTGACGGGGATCGAGGGGGCCTGAACGGGCGCCTTCGGATCGGCGCTTTCGGATCGGCGCTTTCGGTCTGTCCGAGGCGTGCGCGAGCCTCTGTGCGCCGTTGATGCGCCCAGCGGAGCGGGCATGCAATGGGCACAGGGCCCGATCCGACAGTCGGTCCGGCAGTCGGCACGTTCTGGCTCTCGCTTCGAGGAGGGACCCATGGCCGAATCACCCAGCACTCCCCAGCCCGACCCCACGCAGGAACGCCCGACCGAGCAGCCCGCCGCGATCAGGACCCTGACGGTCATCGGCGCGTGCGGCTGCGGCTCGGGGTGCGGGTGCGGGTGCCAGTCGGGCAGTCCGTGCCAGTGCGGCTGATCTCGTACGACGGTGAGGGGCCCCGGGTGATCCCGGGGCCCCTCGTCGTCCGGGCCCCGTCGCCGGAAGCGGTCCAGCGCGTCCACACAAGCGGGCGGGCCACAAGGCGGGCGAGGTCCACGCGGTGCCGCTGTCGATCTGACCCGACCGCACGGCGCCACGGTGGGCATCGCACGCAGTCCTGACGCACCGGCCGCCTTTTTTCGATCGTATCGGCGGCTCGGTCCGTGCATGATCGGTCGCATGACGAAGAGGACGGTCCCGGGAGTCGACGACGCCCGCGCGTGGAACGAGCGCCTGGCCTGGGCGTATCACCTGATCGCAGCGGATCCCGACGAACGTGCCGTCGCCCTGGACCGTCTGGACCGTGCCCGCGCGAGGACCCAGGCGGCGATAGACCACTGCAACGAAATCTGGAGTGCGGCCAACCGGTTCGGCCCCCACCGCAGGAAACGAACGGCGGCGAAACAGGCTTTCGAGGAGGCCGCGAGCCGCTCTCTGCCAGAGGCCCTGTGGACCGGACGCGGCCACGCCGACCTCCGCAGATGGCCGGGCCTGCCGTACGCGGTGCTCTACCTGGAGTGGGAGGCCCGCTATCCGCAGCAGTGGACACGGCACGCGAAGATGTGGGGCGTAAAACAGGCTCTGATACGGCAGTTGGCCACCGCCGGCCACGACGCCGGGACGAGGGCGAAGCTGGTCGACCTCGTCGATCTGGTCGTGCGGCGGGCATACCGCTGCAAGGATCGCGAGTACGTACGCCTGGCCCGTGCCGTGGACGGCCCCGACCTGCGCGCCAGACTCACCGCGGCCCGTCACTCCCCGGACCCGTGGGCCCAGCTCCACGCGGCCTACGTGCTGTGGCTTCTCGACCACCCCGAGAAGCCGAACACCCGCCACGTCTGGAAGACCTGGCTGAACGAGAACGCCCCCGCTCCGCACCTTCGGCACGGGTCGGGGGCGTGATCGTGGAGGTTACTTCTTCTTGCCCTGGGTCTTGTAGTGGATCTTGGTGAGCTGGGTTTTTGCTGGTCGGGGGCGGTGGGCTCGTGTGCCTGGCGGTCGTCGTTGGTCGGCATTGGCCACTGTCGAGCAACCTCGGACGGCCCAGGGACGGCCCAGCCAGCACCGTTATGGGCGTCGGCTTCCCGTGCTGCGTAGCGCCTCGAACCAACCCATGACGACCCACCTCAGCCTCCAGAACCAGCCTCTCCGACTGCCTCGCGGCTGCGGTTCTGGACGCTCCGGCACGCGCCGAAGTCGGGGAGGAGTAGAGACACGTGGGCTTCGGCCTCGTTGACCTCCGCCACCGTGCAGATGGCAGTAGCCGTTCCATCCTGCCGGGTTTCCGCACGTTCGTCCCTGCCGTGTCACCCCAGAGCCACGCCCCATGAAGCGAGTCCGGCAGAGCCTGTGCGGGCAGGGAGTGGCTGTGGGGCAACTGCTCGCGAGAGCTGCTGAGTTCCGCATATGGAGCCATCAGCTTGGGAAGCGACGGCGCTTGCGTAGAGGTAGGCCCTCTGACCTGGGAAAATTCGTTGTCAGGCGGCAGGTGCGAGGGGCTGGTTGCACCGTTGTTGACCGTGGTTGTCCGCTCTGAAGGGCACGCTATGGGCACGAAGCAGGGCTGGGGGAGAGCAGGGCTTTCGGCTGGCCCCCAGCGACCGGGAGTGGCTCCGCCTCGGACGGCAGGCGAGTGAGGCCGTCGCGGCTGCACACATGGCGTCTTTAAGGATGCGGTGGCACGCATCAAACGTCCTGCTGCGGGTTGAGGACTCGTTGGGCCTTGCCGACGAACGAGAGAAGGTCGTTGGCGACGTCGTCGGCCGTGCAGGAGAACTCCCTTTCCGGAGACCCTCCGGGCCGCCCACCATCCCGTCCGTCCCGCGCCGCAGGCCCCCTCGTGCCCGGCCACGGCGACGGCCTCCGCCGTACCGCCCGCTCACGCCCCGCTCCGAACGGTTCGGCGGCCACGACCGCCGCACCGACCCCGCCCGATCGCCCGTCCGCCCCGTCGGCGTCGCCCTCCTCCGGATCCGCCGGACCCGCCCGTCCGGCGGTTCCCGAGCCGTCGGGGCCGCGCGACGCGCCCGCGGCCGGCGACTCCGCCTCCCTCGCGGGGCGGTCGGCGGGGGAGGGCCGGGAGCGGCCCGGCCGACCGGCCGACCCCTCCGGCTCGCCGTTCTCCACGAGATCGGTGGAGCCCGCTGGTACTAAAACGGCAACAGAGGTGGAGCCGCGGAGGAGCCGGACGAGGGGGTCGAGGTGGTACCCGAGACGGACGCCCCGGCCCGCCGAGAGCTCGCCTGCGGAGCTGCCGACGGCCGCTCACCGGACCGGCACCGAGGCCCCCCTCGACCTCTCCGACCGGCGGATTCCCGTGTTCACACTGGGCGCGGGGCCGGCGCTGGTGGGCCTCGGCATCGGCTTCCCCGGGGTGCGGATGCGCCGCCACTGAGAGGCTCGCGACGGCCCGGGTCCCCCTTGAGTCGGACCTCCGGCGTCCACCTCAGGACGCTTGTCCACGCGGACTTACTCGGTATACATACTCAGTATGTCCATCCGCCACGGGCTTCTCGCCCTCCTCGAACGCGGCCCGCGCTACGGCTCACAGCTCCGTACGGAGTTCGAGTCCCGCACCGGCTCCACCTGGCCACTCAACGTGGGTCAGGTCTACACGACGCTCAGCCGGCTTGAACGCGACGGCATGGTCGTGCAGGACGGCGAGGACGAGGCCGGCCACTCGCTCTACGCGATCACCGACAGCGGTCGCGTCGAACTTCGCAGCTGGTTCGAGCACCCCGTCGACCGCACCAGCCCGGCCCGTGACGAGCTGGCCATCAAGCTGGCCATGGCCGTCGGGGCGCCCGGGGTCGACATCCGTGACGTCATCCAGTCCCAGCGCCGGCACAGCGTGAAGGCCATGCAGGACTACACCCGGCTGAAGGCGCAGGCCCTCACCGCCATGGAGAAGAACGGGGTCGGGGAGCGGGACGACATCGCCTGGCTCCTCGTCCTGGAGCAGCTGATCTTCCAGACCGAGGCCGAGGCGCGCTGGCTCGACCACTGCGAGTCCCGGCTGATCCGTCTCTCGTCGACCACCCCGGCGGCGGGGCCGGAGCCGGCCTCGCCGGGGGCGGCACCGGGAGCGGCGGGGATGGGGGCGCGGGCGGGGGCCGTGGCAGAGGGGGTCGCACGCCACCGCCCGTGATGTCCGCCCTTCACGACCGGCCCTGAGCACCCGAACGACCGGATCCACAGGGCCGACCGAGTCCACCCGCTCCACCCGACCCACCCGTAGCACCTGAAGACTCCGAACCATCCGACCAGACCCATACCGTACGCACGGCGCCGCAACGACCGTCCGTCGCACCGACGTCCGGCCGTTCGCCGGCGTACGCCCGAGGGGAAACCATGTCCACACAACAGCAGCATCCCGTGCTGAGTCTGCGGAACTTGACCCGCGTCCACGGCTCCGGCGCCACCGAGGTGCACGCCCTGCGCGGCATCGACCTCGACGTCCACCCCGGTGAACTCGTCGCCGTCATGGGCCCGTCGGGCTCCGGCAAGTCCACCCTGCTCACCATCGCCGGCGGCCTCGACAACCCCACCTCCGGGCAGGTTTTCGTGGAGGGCACCGACATCACCGCCCTCGGCATCAAGGGGCTCGCAGCCCTGCGCCGCCGCAGCATCGGCTACGTCTTTCAGGACTACAACCTCATCCCGGCCCTCACCGCCGCCGAGAACGTGGCCCTCCCCCGCGAACTGGACGGCATATCGGCCCGCAAGGCCCGCACCGAGGCCCTCGCCGCCCTCGCCGAGATGGACCTCGGCCAACTCGCCGACCGGTTCCCCGACGAGATGTCCGGCGGCCAGCAGCAGCGCGTGGCCATCGCCCGCGCCCTTGTCGGCGACCGTCGCCTCGTCCTCGCCGACGAGCCCACCGGCGCCCTCGACTCCGAGACCGGCGAATCCGTGCTGGCCCTGCTGCGCTCCCGCTGCGACGCCGGAGCCTCCGGCATCATGGTCACCCACGAGCCGCGGTTCGCCGCCTGGGCCGACCGGGTCGTCTTCCTGCGGGACGGCGCAGTCGTCGACCAGACCATGCGCAGCGACGCCGACTCGCTCCTGACCGACCGGGCGGCCCAGCGGTGACGACCTGGTTCCACTCCTGGCGGGCCGCGGTCCGCATCGCCCGCCGTGACGCCTGGCGCTCCAAGGGCCGCAGCTTCCTCGTCCTCGCCATGATCGCGCTGCCGATCCTGGGCGTGAGCGCCCTGGACCTGACCGTGCGCAGCGCCGAACTCACCCCCGCGCAGCGGATGGAGCGCACCCTGGGTGCCGCCGACGCTCGCTTCTCCGACGCCCGAACGGCCGGCGTGGCCATCCTGCAGGACCCCGAGGGCGAGCAGCACACCCCGGCCGGGGACTACAACTCGCCGGGCAAGTCCTGGCCCGACGGCCCGACCGATGTCACCAAGGCCATCCCGGCCGGTTCGACGGTGCTGACCGACAGCAGCGGTACCGCCAAACTGACCACCACTCACGGTCTGCTCCAGACCGAGGTCCGTGAGCTGGCCGCCGCCGATCCCGTCGCCCGGGGCATCATGCGGCTGCAGGAGGGCCGCTTCCCCGAGAAAAACGACGAGATCGCCGCGACCACCCGGTTCCTGGAGAGCAGCGGGCTGTCCGTCGGCTCCACCCTCACCGCCCGCGGCTTCGACCGCACCTATGTGATCAGCGGCTCGTACGAGCTGCCCAGCGACCTCACGACACAGCAGGTCAACGCCCTGCCGGGGGCCTTCCTCGCGCCGTACGCCAAGGCGGTCGAGAAGGCCGGACTGCCGAAGCCCGACATCTCCACCACCTACCTGGTGAAGAAGGCCGGTGGTTTCACGTGGAACACGGTCCAGGCGATCAACGCCAAGGGTGTCGTGGTCACCTCGCGCGTCGTGGCCCTCGACCCGCCCGCCGACTCCAACGTGCCGCTCTACCAGAAGGAAGACTGGGCCAACCACGAGAGCAGCGGGGCCGCAGACGCCGCCGCCGTGGGCACGGTCGTCGGCCTGGCGATGCTGGAGATCTGCCTGCTCGCCGGCCCCGCCTTCGCCGTCGGCGCCCGTCGTTCCCGCCGCCAGCTTGGCCTGGTCGGCGCCAACGGCGGTGCCCGCAGCCACATCCGGGCCATCGTGCTGAGCGGCGGCGTGGTCATCGGCGTCGCGGCGGCCCTGGTCGGCATTGTCCTCGCCCTGATCCTGACCTTCGCCCTCCGGCCCCTCCTTGAGGACTACATGGGACAGCGGTTCGGCGGCTTCACCGTCAGGCCGCTGGAACTTCTCGCCATCGCCGCGCTCGCCGTCATCACCGGCCTGCTCGCCGCGATCATCCCGGCCGTCACCGCCTCCCGGCAGACCGTCCTGGCCTCCCTCACCGGCCGTCGCGGCGTGCGCCGCAGCAACCGCGTGCTGCCGCTGATCGGCTTCGGCGCTGTCCTGCTCGGCGCGGCCATCGCCCTGTACGGCTCTGTCGTCTCCGACCAGTTCGTGCTGGTCGCGGGTGGCTCGGCCGTCGCCGAGCTGGGTGTGGTCGCCATGACGCCCGCGCTGGTCGGCCTGTTCGGCCGGGCCAGCCGCTGGCTGCCGCTCTCGCCGCGCCTCGCCCTGCGGGACGCCGTCCGCAACCGGGGCCGTACGGCACCCGCTGTCGCCGCCGTCCTGGCCGCCGTCGCGGGCACCGTCGCCGTCTCGACGTACGCCGCGAGCCGCGACGCCCAGAGTCTGGCCGAGTACCGGGCCAGCCTGCCGTCCGGGGCCGTCGCCGCGCTCGTCACCGAGGAGGGCGGCCGGGACGTCCCCGAGGTCCGCGACGCCGTGCAGCGGACGCTGCCCGTCGACGTCCGCGCCGACGTGTTCCGGATCGCCGTCGGAAAGCCCGGCTGCGACCCGCATGGCGAGGGCGAGGGCTGCGGCCGCTTCGAGGTCGTCACCCCGCCGGCCAACAAGTGCCCGCTGTGGGCCACCTCCCCCGACGGCTCCGACCCGGCGGAGAAGTACACCAAGGAGCAGCGGCGCGCCCTCGCCAACGACTGGCGCTGCCTCTTGCCCGACGGCAACGGCATCTACGTCGAGGGCCGTCTCCTCATCGCCGACGCCCCGCTCCTGAAGGTCCTCGGCATCGACGACCCGGGCGCGGCCAAGGCCCTCGCCGACGGAAAGCTCCTCAGCTTCCACAAGCCCCAGGTCGACAGGAACGGCACCGTCGGCATCAAGCTGATCACCGACCCGAAGGCCGCCAACCGCGCCGTCGAGCAGAACAAGCCGGTCCCGGGCGAGCTGAAGTCCTTCCCCGCCTACCAGGTGCCCGGCTCGCCCGACTCCTACGGAGTGGAGAGCGTGCTCAGCCCCGCCGCCGCCAAGGCCGCCGGACTGACCACTGTCCCCCTCGGTGCCTTCTTCAGCACCGACCGGATGCCCAGCACCGAGGAACGGCAGAAGCTCGACGCCGAGATCGCCAAGCTCGGCAGCAACGTCGAGCTGACCGTGGAGCAGGGCTGGGTCGACGAGAACAGGCTCGTCCTGCTCGCGCTGACCGTCTTCGCCGGCCTGGTCACCATCGGTGCGGCCGGCATCGCCACCGGTCTCGCCCAGGCCGACGCGGAGGCCGATCTCAAGACGCTCGCAGCGGTCGGAGCCCCGCCCCGGGTGCGCCGCATGCTCAGCGGCTTCCAGTGCGGTGTGGTCGCCGCGATGGGTGTGGTCCTCGGCTCAGCGGCCGGTGTCCTGCCCGCGGTCGGGCTGCGGCTCACCGAGGAGCGCGAGCAGATGCGCTTCTACCAGGAGGATCTCGCCAACGGCTTGGTCGGCGCCGGTGACGCCTCGCCGCACGTGCCGATCGTCGTCCCCTGGGAGACGCTCGCCGCCCTCCTGGTGGTCGTGCCCCTCGGCGCCGCCCTGCTGGCCGCGCTGGTGACCCGCTCTCGCGGGGCGCTGGCCCGCCGCGCCGCGCACTGAGCCTCCGTTGCCGGACCGTGCCCCTGGACGAGGGTGGATCACCCTCGTCCAGGGGCAGGAGGTAGTCCCCGTCCGAAGGGATGCTGCTCGAAGCCGGCCAGCGCTTCCGGGCCATCTCCACCTCTGGGCGCGACGGCGCCGTTGCGCGGGGCGAAGCATCCACCCACTTCGCCAACGGGCAGAGACGCCCGACTCTGTGGTCAGGCGAAGGCCCTTCCGTACATTACGAGCCCGCGACTCAGGACACGCGGAGGGCACGGAGCCAGCAAATCGGTTTAAACAAAAACAAACCCCAGGTTGCTGACCTGAGGCTTCAAGAAGAGCGGGGGACGAGAATCGAACTCGCGCTCTCAGCTTGGGAAGCTGCGAACACTTGAGGTCGGCTCGGTCTTGACCTGGGTAAACGCCAGAGTCGTGGCCTCGTCGAGCTCCCCTGGTCTTACCGTGATTCCCCGCTGTTCCCCGCTCGATCTGGTGCGGTTGTGGTGCAGCGGCTACGGCAGCGGCGGTTGGCGAACGTATTTTGCGTCGTCCTGGGTTCTGGATCCAGGGGTGGGAGTGACGGCATGCCCGAAACCAGTGGATTTCGGGCATGAGTGAGGTGTATTCTAATCCGTTCGGCTCACACCAACTCGAAGACGTAGAAGCGGCGTTGGCAATCCAAGACGTGGTGCCACGGGAGTCCGGAAGATGCTGAGGCACACATTCTGGCTAATCGCTTGGAAGCGGCGGTAACCCGCCTGACGATGCCAGAATCCATCTACGTCCCTGGGGCCTGCCCGAGAGTGAACGGCCCACCCCCGTCGTCCTGTTCGTCGACGAGGTGGCCGAACTCTTCCTCACCGCCACCCGCAAGGACGAGGAACGCCGCGACGAGATGGTCACCCAGCTCATCCGCCTCGCCCAGCTCGGCCGCGCGGCCGGCATCTACCTGGAGGTCTGCGGGCAGCGCTTCGGCGCCGAACTCGGCAAGGGCGCCACCATGCTCCGCGCCCAGCTCACCGGCCGCGTCTGCCACCGCGTCAACGACGAAGCCTCCGCCAAGATGGCCCTCGGCGACATCGCCCCGGAAGCGGTCTCCGCCGCCTGCGCCATCGCCCCCGAACTGCCCGGCCTGGCCGTCGCGGGCGACACCTCCGGCGGCTGGTCCCGCATCCGCACCCCGTACCTCTCCCTCGGCGACGCCGCCGAGATCTGCCGGGAATCGGCCCACCTGGTGCCCGACCTGACCGCGCTCAAGCCCTTCCGGCCCGACGTCCCCGTACGCCCCGTCGAGACCCCGGCCCCGCCAGTCCTGCCGCACCCGGTGACCGACTGACGCGCTCCCCTCCACCCGGTCGGCGTGACCGCCTCACGCCACGTCCCTACCCCTGCCATGCCCGCAACCGAAAGGAGCCGGACCGTTGCGCGCCCATCTGGCCCGTGTCGACGCGGTGTTGGTCCAGGCGCTCATCGCCGCCGCACTGTCCTTCGCCCACATCCACGACATCGCCACGGCGGCCGGACAGGACGGATGGAAAGCGTGGGCCTACCCGATCAGCGTTGACCTGCTGCTCGTCGCCGCATCCGTGCGACGGCAGGATTCGGCGCTCCGCCCGGACGGCCCCACCGAGTCTGCGGCGGGGGCTTGTCGTGATGGAGATCGTGACTCACAGATGCCTGAAAATCCCAATCAAACTGGGGGTTTGTGGT
>NZ_KB911610.1:0-60397 GCF_000383615.1 Streptomyces canus 299MFChir4.1
CGTTCGGGAGGGATAACCGCTGAAAGCATCTAAGCGGGAAGCCTGCTTCGAGATGAGGACTCCCACCCCCTTGAGGGGTTAAGGCTCCCAGTAGACGACTGGGTTGATAGGCCGGATCTGGAAGCCCAGTAATGGGTGGAGGTGACCGGTACTAATAGGCCGAGGGCTTGTCCTCAGTTGCTCGCGTCCACTGTGTTAGTTCTGAGGCAACGACTGTGTCTTTTTCCGGTCGAACTTCATAGTGTTTCGGTGGTCATAGCGTGAGGGAAACGCCCGGTTACATTCCGAACCCGGAAGCTAAGCCTTACAGCGCCGATGGTACTGCAGGGGGGACCCTGTGGGAGAGTAGGACACCGCCGAACAAATTTTAAGAAAACCCCCGTGCCATTCGGCACGGGGGTTTTTCTATTTCACCCTGGCGACGGTGAGATGCTTAAGGACCGGTCGGCCGCCACGGTCCTGGCGCCGTAGCGTTTGGTGAGGTCCTTTGCCGTAATCATGCTTCGATGCTCGTGCGGACCGGGGCGGCGGGCGTCGGACCGTGGGCAGTATTCCAGGTGAGGCGGGTAGTACCCGAGTACTACTGTGGCCCGCATGAGCTACGTGATCAGATCCGTCCGCGCCGATGAGTGGCCCGCCGCGAAGGAGTTGCGGCTTGTGGCGCTCCAGGATCCGGTCGCGCCTCTCGCCTTCCTGGAGACCTATGAGGAGGCCGCGGCACGGCCCGACTCCTTCTGGCGAGAGCGGACGGCCAAGGGTGCCGACGGTGCGGACGGGGCGCAGACGGTCATCGCCGAGGCGCCGGACGGGCGCTGGGTCGGCACGGTGACCGTGCTGCTGGAGGAGCCCGGGACCACGGACTGGGCCGGGTTTCCGGTCGAGCGGAAGCAGGGGCATGTCGTCGGGGTGTTCGTGCGGCCCGAGGAGCGCGGGAACGGGCTCACCGATGTGCTGTTCGATGCCGCGGTGGAGTGGGCGTGGGCGCACGGTGCCGAGCGGGTGCGGCTGATCGTGCACGAGGACAACGGGCGGGCGCAGCGGTTCTACCGCAAGGCGGGATTCGAGCCCACGGGTGTCGTCGTGCCGCTGACGGCCGCTTCGGGGCAGTCCGAGTTGGAGTTCGCGCTGGAACGCGTCTGACTCCGCTCAGCGCCGAGCAGGCCGGAGCCCTCGTCGGCCGTCTGCTCGCGCTAGGGCGTTCCGTGCCCTCCGTCAGCGCGGACGACGCCACCGCCGCCGTTTGCGTCAGGCGTGGCAGCGGCACGCTCGTGCCGCCGGAGCCGCTTCCGGCGGGCCCGGGGACGGCTCGTGGGAGAGCGCGATCATGAGCAACTCAGTGACCTGTGCCGCGGGTTCGCCGCGGACGTGGGTGCGGCCGTCACCATCGACGCCGGCTCCTGGGCCGGCACCCGCTTCCCCGAAAGGAGCCGTGCCGGCCCACCTGCGAGAGCGTGGTTACGCGGGTGCTGTGACGGGCGGGGTGAGCCGGGCCGCGTCGGCCGCGGGGGCCACGGATGTCGTGCTGTTCACGGGCGCGAGCCAAGATGGTGTACGACTTCTGGGCTTCGACCTTTGAGCTCTACGCCGGGAGGTCCGCGTCCGGCCAGCGGGTGCGGGCCTGTTCGCGGGACCGGAGGAGGGCCAGGGTCGGCAGGCCGCGGTCCGCTCCGGTGGCCAGCAGCTCCGGGAGTTGGGGGAGCGGAGCGACGGCGGCGACGTCGTCCAGGACGAGCGTGAGTGGTGGGTCGAGGCGACCGGAGGATGACCGTTCGGCCATGCGCCGGCCACGCTCGACCACGCTTGAGGTGAGGGCCGTCAGCAGGGGCATCGCGCCCGGGTTGGTCCTGGGGTCCTCGATCGATTCACCGACCACATAAAGCGTGCCCCCTTCGTCGACGAAGGAATCCAAGGCGAGGGCATCATTTCGGTTGGGAGTGCATGCCTCGCGGATGTTGACCGTGAAGAGTGCGGAGAGCGCTCGGCTGGTCAACTCCTGGGCGATGTCACGGCGTTCGGGGTGCGCGGTGAGGGCGGCTTCGAGTTCGCCTGCGGAGCCGGGGGCCGCCTTGGGGTGGGTGCGGAGGGTTCTGACGGCGTCCTGGACCTGGGTGCCCTGGCACCAGCGGTGGACGTGGCGGATGGTGCGGGCCTCTATGGCCGCCGCGTGGAGGTAGCTGCGCAGGAGCGTTTCGGCTACGTCGGTGACGGCCTGGTCGATCTTTGCGGTGGGGCGGATGGGGGCGAGGAGGGCGCTGGCTCTGGCCTTGGCTGTCTCCTTGTGCTCGCAGCCGGCTGTGGGGGACCAGTGGAGGCGGGCCGGGGTGTCGCAGAGGTGGGTGGGGTCGTAGACGTGGACCGGGCCGAGTTTGGCTCTGGCGTCCTTGGTGTCGGACCAGAGGGCGGGGTTCGAGGTGACTACGAGGGCGGGGCCCTCCGCGTCTCTGATGGCCTGGGTGGCGGTGGGGTGGCGGGCTTCACGGGGGGCGTAGAGGATCGCGCCTTCGGCGCGTTGTGCTTCCCACCCGCCGACCCGTTCAACATTCGTCGTCGGGTGCGGGTGGCCCCCATGGGAGTGGAGCGCCGTCGTCGGCTGCGGCTGTCCGGCCGACGGCAGCAGCGGGTTGGTCAGCGGCACCGTGGCCGTCGGTTGTTGCTCCGCCGCCGGTCTGGGTGCCGGTACCTCGTGACGGGGTTCCGGGGCCGTAAGGCGTTCCCGTGTCGCCAGTTTCTCCGCTCGCGTCCGTGCGCGTACCGCCCGCCAGCGGGCCAGCGTCCCCATCACGAAGATCGTCAGGACGATGAGGATCAGCAGCTGGCCGATGAACAGGCCCCAGAGCAGGCCGTATCCGGCGAGCTGGCCGGCCGGGGTGTCGGGCCAGGCGCCGGGGATGTCCTGGGGGTGGCCGATGAGGTGGCGCATGGCCAGGGGGGTGCGGGTGAAGGTGACGCCCTGGGGCCAGTCGCCGTGGGTGAACAGGCCGGCGAGGCCCGTGGCCGACCAGACCAGCAGGGTCATGCCGAGGAGGAAGGCGAGTATGCCGACCAACAGCCCGTCCGGGATGCCTCCTTGGGCTCCCTGACCGCCCTGGTGGCGGTCGTCCGGTCTCACCACTGCCCGGCCTCCTACGCCACCGTCGACTCGGAGTCGCCCATGTGCTGTTCCACGAAGGCCGCCGCCCGCTCCTCCGCCTCCAGCTCGGCGGCGCGCAGGGCGTCGTCGGTGAGGTCGCTGGAGGACTCCGTCATCGCTCGGTCCGTGAAGACCAGGGGGCGTTCGGTCTCGGTGACCAGGTGTTTGACCACCTGGACATTGCCGTTGACGTCCCAGACGGCGATGCCGGGGCTGAGGGACGGGATGATCTCGACCGCCCAGCGGGGCAGGCCCAGGACGCGGCCCGTCGCTCGTGCCTCGTCGGCCTTCTGGGCGTAGATGGTACGGGTCGAGGCCATTTTCAGGATGGCTGCCGCTTCCTTCGCCGCCGCTCCGTCCACCACGTCGGACAGGTGGTGGACCACCGCCACGAAGGACAGGCCGAGCCGGCGGCCGAACTTCAGCAGGCGCTGGAAGAGCTGGGCCACGAACGGGCTGGCGATGATGTGCCAGGCCTCCTCGACCAGGAAGATGCGCTTCTTGCGGTCGGGGCGGATCCAGGTGTGTTCCAGCCATACACCGACGATCGCCATGAGGATGGGCATGGCGATGGAGTTGCGGTCGATGTGGGACAAATCGAAGACGATCAGCGGCGCGTCGAGGTCGATGCCGACCGTGGTCGGGCCGTCGAACATGCCCCGCAGGTCACCGTCGACCAGGCGGTCCAGGACCAGGGCGACATCGAGGCCCCACGCGCGGACGTCCTCTATGTCGACGTTCATCGCCTCGGCCGACTCGGGTTCGGGGTGCCGTAGCTGCTCGACGATGTCGGTGAGGATCGGCTGGCGTTCGACGATCGTCTCGTTGACGTAGGCGTGCGCGACCTTCAGCGCGAAGCCGGAGCGCTCGTCGAGGCCGTGGCCCATCGCGACCTCGATGATGGTCCGGAGCAGGGCGAGCTGCCCCGTCGTCGTGATCGCCGGGTCGAGCGGGTTGAGGCGGATCCCCATGTCCAGGGCGGCCATCGGGTCCAGGCGGATGGGAGTTATCCCCAACTCCTGCGCGATGAGGTTCCATTCGCCGACGCCGTCCTCGCCCTGGGCGTCGAGGACGACGACCTGGCGGTCACGGAAGCGCAGCTGCCGCAGGACGTACGTCTTCTCGAGCGCCGACTTGCCGTTGCCGGACTCGCCAAGGACCAGCCAGTGGGGTGCCGGCAGCTGCTGGCCGTAGAGCTGGAAAGGGTCGTAGATGTAGCCCTTGCCGGAGTACACCTCACGGCCGATGATCACGCCCGAGTCGCCGAGGCCGGGCGCGGCGGTCGGGAGGTAGACCGCCTGCGCCTGGCCGGTGGAGGTGCGGACCGGCAGGCGGGTCGTCTCGACCTTTCCGAAGAGGAAGGCCGCGAAGGCGTCGGAGAGGACGGACAGCGGATCCCGCATGCTTTTGCCCCTACCTTCGAATGCCGGTGGCGAACGGAAGTGTGTTCACAAAGGCGCGATGGTGCTCCCGGTCGCACCACTCCAGTTTCAGATACGACTTTCCGGCCGAGGCCCGGATGGTCCGCTTGTCGCGGGCCAGGGCCTCGGGGTTACGGGAGGAGACGGTGATGTAGCCGACCAGGTTGACCCCGGCCGCGCCGCTCGCGAGGTCCTCGCCGCGCTGGTCGAGCCGGTTGTGGGCGGCGATGTCGCGCGGGTCCACGGTCCGGTTCATCTTGGCGGCCCGGGAGGCCTCGGCGTCGTCGTTGGTCTTCTCGGTCAGCATGCGCTCGATGGCGATCTCGGTGGGTTCGAGGTCCATCGTGACGGCGACCGTGCGGATGACGTCCGGGGTGTGGACGAGGAGGGGGGCGAGGAAGTTGACGCCCACCGGGGTCATCGGCCACTCCTTCACCCAGGCCGTGGCGTGGCACCAGGGCGCGCGGGTGCTGGATTCCCTCGTCTTCGCTTGGAGGAAGGTCGGTTCCATGGCGTCGAGTTCGGCCGGCCAGGCGTTGCGCTTGGTCATCGCCTGGATGTGGTCGATGGGGTGGTCGGGGTCGTACATGGAGTGGATCAGCGAGGCCAGCCGGCCCTGGCCGAGGGGCTGGCGGACCCGGATGTCGGCCTCCTGGAGGCGGGAGCAGATGTCGGTCAGCTCGCGGGCCATGACGACCGCGAGGCCCGCGTCCTTGTCCAGCCTGCGGCCGGACTGGGGGCGGGCGGCGCGGGCCATCGCGTGGGCCTCCGCCGCCAGTTCACGGGTGTAGTGCATGCAGGCGACGAGATACGCGCGGTGCTGCTCGCTGCTGGTGGACACCATCGACTGGAGTTGATCGTACGACGTCTGCAGCCAGGGCAGCGCCTTGTCGTCCCCGCGCAGGGCGACGTCCTTGGCGTGGGCGTCGGGGTCGGCGGGGAGGGTGCGGGCGAGCATCTGGATGCGGGTGACGAAGCCGTCGCCGTTGGCCACGTGCTTGAGCAGGGTGCCGAAGCGGTCGACGAGGGCTTCCTGGTCCTCGGAGTCGCGCAGGCCGACGCCGGGGCCCTCGATCTCGATGGCGGCGGTGACGGTCCGGCGGTCCGCGTGGAGGAGTACGGCGATCTCGTCGGGCCCGAACGGGGCGGCGAGCCAGTTGATCCGGCCGATGCCCGGGGGCGGGCCGACCTCGACCTCGCGGCCGTCGACGTGGGTGCCGGCCTCCATCACGGAGGAGCGGTAGGTCGTGCCCTGGCGCAGGGTGCGCTTGTAACTGCGGTTGATCTCGAACCACTTGTAGAAGGTGCGGCGCTTGTACGGCACGTAGACCGCGGCCAGGGCGAGCAGCGGGAAGCCCGTCAGCAGGACGATGCGCAGGGACAGGACCGGGACGAGGAGCCCGCACATCATGCCGAGGAACGCGCCCACGATGATGAGCGCGATCTCGCCCGTCTCGCGGTTGCGGCCGACGATCGCGTTCGGCCGGGCGCGGCCGATCAGATATGTACGGCGGGGCGTGACCGTATGCGACACGTGGGACTCGGTCGTCAACGCCCGTCACCTCCTGTGCTGTTGCTGCCTGCGTTGCGGTTGCCGGCGTGCGGGGTGTTCACCGGGTTGCCCGTGCGGGGAGCGGGAGCGGCGGAGGGGACAGATCCGCCGCCTCCGTTCGGGGTGCGCGAGCTGTGGGCGGCGACTCCGCCGGACGCCGGGTTGCTCGGGCGGGCGCCCGAACCTCCGGAGGCCTGACCGTTGTTGTCGGCCCGGGAGCTGTGGGTCTTGATGCCCTGGGCGACCAGGGTGGCCGGGGAGCTGATGACCGCGGCGGCCTTGCCCTCGGCGTTCTGCATGATGCGGTTGTTGCGGGAGCCGGCGATCTCGTCGCCGAAGCCGGGGACGAAACGGTAGATCATCGCGCTGGCGAAGATGGCGAGCAGGATGATGGCGAGGCCGGAGACGACGGCGGAGAAGGCGTCGGGGCCGTCGTCGGAGGAGAGCGCGCCGGCGAGGCCGAGGACGATGACGATCACCGGTTTGACCAGGATGACGGCGATCATGATGCCGGCCCAGCGGCGGACGTGGCCCCAGAGGTTCTTGTCGACGAGGCCGGCGTAGACGACGGTGCCGAGGAGGGCGCCGACGTAGAGGAGGGCGGCGCGGATGACGAGCTCCAGCCAGAGGACTCCGGCGGCGAGGATGCTGACCAGGGAGACGACGATCAGCATGATGGGGCCGCCGCCGATGTCGTTGCCCTTCTCCAGGGCGCCGGAGAAGGTGCCGAAGAAGGTGTCTGTCTGGTCGCCGGTGGCCTTCGCGAGGACCTCTGAGACGCCGTCCGTGGCGGAGACGACGGTGTAGAGGATCAGGGGGGTGAAGGCGGACGCGAGCACGGTCAGCCAGAGGAACCCGATCGCCTCGCTGATGGCGGTGGTGAGGGGGACGCCTCGCACCGCGCGCTTGGCGACGGCCAGCAGCCACAGGAGAAGGGTGAGGATGGTGGATGCGGCGAAGACGACGGCGTACTGCTGGAGGAACTTCTGGTTGGTGAAGTCGACGTTCGCGGTCTCCTTCACGGCCTCGCTGAGCTTGCCGATGGTCCAGGCGGCGGCCTTGGCGCAGCTTTTGGCGAGGGAGGACATGGGGTCGAGGGTGGAGGTGGGGTCGTCGTTGATCGACCCGCCGCTCCGCTTGCTGTTGCGGTCGCTCTCGCACAGTTGCCGGGCGGTGCCGGTGATCAGGTCGCAGGCTTTGTCACTCGTGGAGGGGGACGGAGAGGGTGACGGGGCCGCGAAGGCCCGGGTCGCCAGGAGGACGGTCGCCGTCTGTACGGCTGTGACCGCCGCGGCTGTCTTGAGTACGTAGCGATTACCGCGCATAGGTGAACCCTCCGTACTCGTCAACGGCCTTCGCCATGTCGTCGGCGCTGGAGGCCGTGTCGTCGCCTGGGACGGGCGCCGGGCCTTCCTTCTGGGACTGTGTGACGACCTTCCAGTCGCCGGCCGCCCATTCGAGCTTCATGGTCACGGTGAACCAGCTGTTGGTGACGGGGTTGGTGGAGTTCTCGCCCGCCATGCCGAGCAGGCCGCTGCACCAGACCTCGACGGTCATGTTGTTCTGGGCGGACTCGGTGACCTTGGTGCCGATGGGATTCGTACGGGACACGAAGGTGTAGCCGGCGGGTGTGGAGCCGTCGTCGTTCAGGCCGACGTTCTTGCTGAAGGCAGGGGTGTAGGCGCTGTCCATGGCCGACTCGAACCCGGCCAGGCGCGCGGGGGCGACGATGGCCTGGAGCGTCGCGTCGCGCTCGGTTTTGTTGAACATGCCGACCGCACCCAACGCCACCGCGTAGTTCGCCGCCGCGCTCTGCGCCCCCTGGGCGTCGTGTGCGTAGCCCGTGGGGATGGTGCCCGGGGTGGACTGCACCGGCTTGGTGCCGGTGGGGGTGGTTGCGGAGGCGTCCGGCCGGCTGCCCGCGCCCTTCGCCGAGGAGGAGGAATCGTCTCCTCCGCGGTTCGCGAAGGCGATCGCGGCGATCAGGAGGACGACGACGCCGACGACGGTGACCAGGCTTCGGGAGGACGAGCGGCCGGTGCGGCGGGCGCCGCCGTACACGTCCGTGGTGCCGCCCGGCAGGTGTGTGCGGGTCTGGCCGGTGCCGCCGTATCCGCCGGAGCCCTCCTGGTCGTCTCCGAGACTCATGCCGCTTACGCCCCCTCGACGTGGTGCGGGAAAGTGCGGGTAAACGCGTACGAGTACGACGGTAGCCCCGCTGGTTCCCGCGCGGGCGCGGTGTGGTGACTCGGCATCAGAGTCATCGGAGTCATCGAGGAGATCGGAGACATCGGGGGGACGCAACCTCAGCCGGTGGGCACTGCGGACGGGTGGGGTAGAGGGGGTACCGGGCGCGCCCGGCCGGACCGGAGGTGCGTCGACCGGACGCGGCGGCTATACGGCCATGCCGTACACGATGGTGAAGAGCGTGCCCAGCGATCCGATGATGAAGACGCCGGTCAGGCCCGCGATGATGAGTCCCTTGCCCTGTTCCGCGCTGAAGGTGTCCCGCAGGGCGGTGGCGCCGATGCGCTGTTTGGCGGCGCCCCAGATGGCGATGCCGAGGCAGAGCAGGATGGCGACCGCCATGACGACCTGGATCAGCGTCTTCGCCTCGGTACCCAGTGCCCCGAAGGGGCCCCAGTCGGGAGCGATCCCGCCGATGATGGTGTTGATGTCTCCCTTGTCGGCCGCAAAGAGCATGTAAGTCACCGCCCCTGGTGGGTAGTTCCGTCTCCCCTGCGTGGGCGCAGAGGTCAGGCATCATTGTCGCCGACAATTCCGCCGTCGTATGTCGACTTGGCGTCATCGGTTGGCGAGTTTCGTACGAATGACTGTCTGGTCACTCTGTGTATCACGGCAGGTCACGCCGGGCAATGAGGCCTGAGCGGAACCTGTCGTGTGGTTCCGTCGTTGACCCCTCTTACGACCTGCGGCGCTTCTGGCACCGATGTTCCGCGGGTGAAGGCTAACCCGGAGGGCCCTGGGCATGACGAACGGGCCGCGGAAGGGGAGCCGCGGCCCGTTCGTTGACGGAGGGTCAGCCGGTGAAGGCGGTTACTCCTTCCGGGGTGCCCCAGCCGGTCGGGCCGTCGTAGCCCGAGGTGGCGGTGCAGAAGTAGCTCGTCGAGCAGGAGCCGTTGGTGCCCGACGTCACGTCGTTGAGGGCGGACGGGTGCGCGTAGGGGTACTTGGCCGGGTAGTCGCTGCTGCCCGGGGTGCCCGCGAGGGCGTAGACGGCGGCGATGATCGGGGCGGAGGCGCTGGTGCCGCCGTAGGTGTTCCAGCCCGTGCCGTCGGAGCCGTAGGAGTCGTAGACGGAGACGCCGGTGGCCGGGTCGGCGACGGCGGAGACGTCCGAAATCATGCGCTTGGTGCAGCCGGTGTCGGTCTGCCAGGAGGGCTTGGCGTCGTAGGTGGAGCAGCCCGAGCCCGTGCCCTCCGTGCTGCTGGTGTTCCAGACGCTCTCGGTCCAGCCTCGAGTGGTGGAGGACTTGGAGAGCGCGGTGCCGCCCACCGAGGTCACGTACTTGGAGGCGGCGGGGTACTCGGCGCCGTAGCCCTCGTCACCGGCGGAGACGGTGATGGCGACGCCGGGGTGGTTGAAGTACGAGGAGTCGTAGGAGGTGTCCGAGGAGGACTCGGAGCCGCCGTAGGAGTTGGAGACGAACTTGGCGCCCAGGGTGACGGCCTCGTTCACCGCCTTGCCCAGGTTGGCCATGGTGGCCGACTTGGCCTCCACGAGGAGGATCTTCGCGTTCGGGGCGATGGCGGAGACCATGTCGAGGTCGAGGGAGATCTCACCTGCCCAGCCGCTGTCGGCGGTGGGGAGGGAGGTCGTGGAGCCGGTCTGGGAGACCTTCTTGAAGCAGCCGTTGGCCGTGGTGCAGGCCGGCAGACCGTAGTAGGAGCGGTAAGTGGCCAGGTCGGCCGCCGCGTTGGGGTCGTCGTAGGCATCGACGATGGCGATGGTCTGGCCGGAGCCGTTGTTCGCGGCGGCGGAGGTCAGGCCGTAGGCGGACCGGAGGTCGCTCGGGCCGTAGCCGGTCGGGGTGGCGGAGGACGCCTTCGGGGAGACGGTCGCGGGGCTCGTGCCCTTCTTCGCCGCCTGCTCCAACTGGAAGGCGGTGGTGCCACCTGTCACGCGCAAGGCGTTGCAGGCGGCGTAGCCCTTCTTCGGAGTGGCGCCACACGCGCTCTCGTACGTCACGTGCGCCTTGGCGACAGCGGCCGCGATGGCCTTGCTGCTCACCTTGTGGGGGGTGGTCGCGGGGGCCGCGCCGGCGTGTGCGGCGGTGCCGAGGCCGGCGAGCAGCAGCGCGCCGGTGGCCGCGGCGACGGAGCCGTATCGACGCCATCTGCCGGATATGAGGGGGGTGGTGGGGGTGGACATACGCAACGTAAAGCCTCCAGGAAGTGGTTGCAGAGGCCTGCGGTGGGGGACCACCGGTGAGGTTCCCGGTGGGGGCGGCGACCCGCGACGACCATCCCTTTGTTGAGTACGTGACAACAAGACAGGCGACGGAATCCTGACTTCCGCCTTACCGAAGGGCGTTGGGGGATTGCTGATCAATGGCCGGCGGATGGGCGGGGGATGGTCACGGCTTGACCATCTACACGCGTCGCGCACAACTCCCGGTGCGTGCGGGCGGGTCGGCGCTGCCGGTCAGCGGGGCTTGAGGCCGTACAGCAGGTGATGGACCAGTCCCGGAACGGCGCCCATCGCGGCCTCGGTGGTGAACTTGCCGGTGACGGCGAAGGATGCCAGGCCGTGCAGGGCGCTGCCCACCACCAGGGTGAGGTGCTCGGGGTCGCCGTCGACGATCTCACCGCGCTGCTGGGCGGCGGCGACGGCCCGCTCCAGGGCGCCCACCGTGCGGTCGATCGCGGCGGCCATCTGCTCGGCGGCGTCGGGCTCGTGCTTGCGGGCGTACATCAGCTCAAGGAGCTCGGCGTTGTCGATGGCGAAGCCGAGATAGGCCCGGGCGAGGGTGGTGAGACGGTCCTGGAGGGCCAGTCCTGGGTCGTCGGCGGCTTCGAGCACCTCGGCCATGCGGTCGTAGCCGACCAGGGCGAGGGCGTTGAGCAGGGCCTGCTTGTCCTTGAAGTGCCGGCCGGGGGCCGCGTGGCTGACGCCGAGGTCGCGGGCGAGTTCACGCAGGGAGAGGGAGGCGGAGGTGCCCCTGTCGCGGAGGGTGCGCTCGGCGGCTTCGAGGAGGGCGGAGCGCAGGTCTCCGTGGTGGTAGGGGCGGGTCTCGGGCTTCTCGGCTGGCATGGACGCCATCGTATCCGGATGTAGTCGATGCCAGCTTTGTTGTCATTGACAGCATTGTTGGCGGCGCCTACATTCGGCGTATGGCTACGGACAGGCAGCAGAAGTGGAACGCGACCCGCCTCCCGGACCAGACCGGCCGCACGGCGGTGGTCACGGGGGCGAACAGCGGTATCGGACTCCGGGCCGCGCAGGCCCTGGCGGGGGCGGGCGCGCACGTCGTGTTCGCCGTACGGGACCCGGAGCGCGGCGAGGCGGCGGCCAGGACCGTGAACGGCAGCACGGAGGTCCGGCGGCTGGACCTGGCGGACCTGTCGTCGGTACGGGAGTTCGCGGCGGCCTGGGACCGCCCGCTGGACCTGCTGGTCAACAACGCGGGCGTGATGATGATCCCGCAGCAGCGGACGGCGGACGGCTTCGAGATGCAGTTCGGCACCAACCATCTGGGTCACTTCGCCCTGACGAACCTGCTGTTGCGGCATGTCACCGACCGGGTCGTCACGGTGTCCTCGGGCGCGCACCGCTGGGGCGACCAGCGGATCCACTTCGAGGACCTGGACAGGACGTCGGCCTACGACCCGAGGGGCGTCTACGGCCAGTCGAAGCTGGCGAACCTGCTGTTCGTGCTGGAACTCCAGCGGCGGCTCACGGAGGCGGGCTCCCGGGTCCGCGCCCTGGCCGCGCACCCCGGCTACTCGGCCACGAACCTCCAGAGCCATGCGGCGAGTTCGGCGGCACGGCTGTTCATGAGGTTCGGCAACAGGTTCCTGGCGCAGGACGACACGGCGGGCGCGCTGCCCACGCTGTACGCGGCGACGCAGGACCTGCCGGGGGCGAGCTATGTGGGACCGGACGGGCTCGGGGAGATGCGGGGCGCGCCCACGCTGGTGGGCCGGAGCGCGGCCGCGAGCGACCCCGCCGTGGCCCGGCGCCTGTGGACGGCGTCGGAGGAGCTGACGGGGACGCGTTTTCCCCAGGGTGTGGAGACGCGGGGCTGAGGTCCGGCCCAGTGGGCTCCGGCCCGGTACCTGAATCTCAGGGAGCCCAGGCCGGGTGGCCGGCCTTCTCCCAGAACGCGCGCAGTGCGCCCGCGAGAGCCTCCGGCGCCTCCTCGGCCATGTGGTGTCCCGAGTCGATCGGACCGCCCTCCAGGTGGCCGGACGCCCAGTCGCGCCAGACGGCCAGGACGTCGCCGTAGAGGTCGGCCATGTCGTCACGTGTGGCCCACAGGATCTGGAGCGGGCGGTCGATGCGCCTGCCGGCCCGCCGGTCGGCGTCGTCGTGCTCGCGGTCGACACCGAGGCCGGCCCGGTAGTCCTCGCACATGGCGTGCACGGTGGCCGGGTCGTGGATCGCCTGCCGGTAGTCCTCGTACGCCTCGGCGCCCATCTGCTCGGGCGTGGCCGTGTACCAGGCGTCGGGGTCGGCGTTGATGACGCGTTCGGCGGGCTTGGCGGTCTGGCCGAGGAAGAACCAGTGCCACCAGCTCGCGGCGAAGCCGGCGTCGCAGCGGCGCAGGGCCTCCCCGATGGGGATCGCGTCCAGCACGCTGACGGCGGACACCGCCTCGGGGTGGTCCAGGGCGAGGCGGGTGGCCACGTACGCGCCCCGGTCGTGCCCGACGACCGCGAACCGCTCGTGCCCGAGCCGGCGCATGACCGCGAGGCAGTCGCCGGCCATCGCCCGTTTGGAGTACGGCCGGTGTTCCGGGTCGGTCGCGGGCTTGTCGGAACGGCCGTAGCCGCGCAGATCGGGGCAGACGACGGTGTGGCCCGCCGCGGCCAGCAGCGGGGCGACACGGTGCCAGGTGGCATGCGTACGGGGGTGCCCGTGCAGGAGCAGCACGGCGGGTCCGCTGCCGCCGTGCCGCACGCGCAGCCGGACGCCGTCCTCGCCCTCGCACCGCTTCAGTTCGAATCCGTCGAACACGCCAGCCTCCCGGGCCCGGCCCCTGTCGTCGGGGCTCGGCTGCCCCGGGGCGCGGGATCCACACCCGCCCAGGGCCCTCGCGAAACCGCACCGTCGCGAAACCTCCGCTTGATGCGTTTCTCACCTTCGTGCGGAATGCTTTCTTCCGTGAAGCGCACGCCACGTCTCGCTCTCCACGCCGCCGCTGTCCTGCTCACCGTCACCTCCGCCTCAGAGGCGGCCGCCGACGACGGGGCGGGGCCCTTCGGGGTGACGACGGTCGCCGCGGCGAACTCGCCGACCGCCCGCGTGGGACCCCTGTTCAACGGCGGACAGCACCACTGCACCGCCTCCGTCGTCCGCAGCGCGCACCGGGACCTCCTCGTCACCGCCGCGCACTGTCTCGACGGCGACGACGACCTCGTGTTCGTGCCCGGATACCGGAACGGCAAGGCGCCGTACGGCAGATGGAAGGTGCGGACGCGGTACCTGCCCGAGGGGTGGTCCAAGGGGCAGGACGAGGACAGCGACGTCGCCTTCGCCACGGTGGAGGGGAAGGTCCAGGACGTCGTCGGCGGGAACGGTTTCGCGACCGGCACCGCCACCGGGGCCACCGCCGTCACCGTCATCGGGTACCCCTCCTCCCGTGACGTGCCGATCAGCTGCACCAACAAGCCGACCGTGCACAGCCGCACACAGCAGCGAATAGCGTGCCCCGACTTCACGGGGGGTACCAGCGGCAGTCCCTGGGTGAACGGGGACGGACAGGTCGTGGGGGTGGTGGGCGGCCACGAGGGGGGCGGGGCGACGCCCGACGTGTCGTACAGCGTGGTGCTCGGGGCAGAGGCCCGCGCGCTCCACCGTGACGCGGTCCGCTGATCTTTGCGCCGACCCCGCCGAGTACCCCGGTTTCCTTCGGGGAAGCTCCTAGACTGACCCGGGCGGACTCCCGGCGGGCGAGGGGCGGTTGACGGTGCGTAAGGCGTGGCTGGTGGCGGGCGCCGTTCTCGGGGCGGGGCTCAGCTTCGTGATGCTGCTCGTCGTGGGGGTCTACGTCGTCGCGGGCAACCTGGCCAACGGGGTCGGCGGGGCCACCAGGGCGCTGGCCAAGGGGGCCGTTCCGGCCGCGTACCAGCCCCTCGTGCAGAAGTGGGGCAACCTCTGCCCCGCGATCAACCCGGCCCTGCTCGCCGCCCAGCTCTACCAGGAGAGCGGATTCAACCCCAAGGCCCAGAGCGCCGCGGCGGCGCAGGGAATAGCGCAGTTCATTCCCGGGACCTGGGCCACGCACGGGGTCGACGGGGACGGGGACGGCGACAAGGACGTCTGGGATCCCAACGACGCGATTCCCTCGGCGGCTTCCTACGACTGCTCGCTCGCGTCCTATGTGAAGGACGTCCCGGGGAACATCACCGAGAACATGCTCGCCTCCTACAACGCGGGCGCGTACGCGGTCATCAAGTACGGGGGCGTGCCGCCGTACAAGGAAACCCAGAACTACGTGAAGACCATCACGACGCTGGAGGAGAGTTTCGCGGCGCCCGTGAGCCGGGTCGATCCCTCCCAGCAGGCCGCCGGTGCCATCTACTACGCGCAGAAGAAGCTCGGGACGCCTTATCTGTGGGGCGGAACCGGTACCGCGGCGCAGAACGGGCGCTTCGACTGTTCGGGGCTGACGCAGGCCTCGTACGAGAGTGTCGGCATCACGCTGCCGCGCGTCGCGAACGATCAGTACAACGCGGGCCCGCATCCGGCCAGAAGTGAACTGTTGCCGGGGGACCTGGTGTTCTTCTCCAAGGACCCGACAAATTCGCGTGCCATCCATCATGTGGGGATTTATGTGGGCGGCGGATACATGATCGACGCACCGAGAACAGGTGCTGTGATCCGGTTCGACCCGATCGACACTTCTGAGTACTTCGGCGCCACCCGGGTCACCGAAGATGGCGCGAAAGCGTTGCCCACCACGGTGTGACCGAGCGTGAAACCCACCCCCTGAGCTGCGGCGATGTATCTCTCTTCGATAACGTCTGCGTGATCATTCAGTGGAGTGTGGAACGTATTAACGGGAGCCGTGCGTTCCTGGGGGCGTAGCCGAGCGCACATGGGTACGCCGGGAAAGACGACGAAGGGGCCGCAGCACCATGGCTGTTCTCGCCGAATCCGGGTCGAACCCCGACGTCGACCTGCTCTACGACATCAACGGCCTGGCCAAGGACGCACCGCACTGGTTCGACCGGGTCATGGAGTACGTCGGGGAGTACGGCATCCTGCTCGGAATGGTGCTGCTCATCCTCTGGTGCTGGTGGGCCGGGCGCCGGCGCGGGGGCGAGGACGCCGCGTCCTCCGTGGCCGCGCTGGTGTGGGCGCCGCTCGCCGCCGCGCTGGCCGTGCTGGTGAACGTGCCCATAAGGGGGTTCGTCGAGCGGCCCCGGCCGTTCCGGACCCATGAGGGGCTTGAGGTCCTGGTCTCCGGGAAGACCGACTACTCCTTCGTGAGCGACCACGCGACGATCACCATGGCGATGGCCGTCGGGCTGTTCGTGGCCAACCGGAAGTTCGGGCTCGTCGGAATCGCGCTGGCGCTGCTCGAAGGCTTCTGCCGGGTCTACATGGGAGTGCACTATCCGACCGACGTCATCGGCGGGTTCGCGCTCGGAACGGCCGTGGCCCTGCTGTTGTCGCCGCTCGCCATGGCCCTTCTGACGCCGCTGCTGAAGGCCGTCGAACGCTCCTCGAAAGGCGCGTGGCTGATTCGCGCGCGCGGGGCCGGGCGGGGGGCCTCGGTGATCCCCGGAGCCCGGCAGGACGCCGCGGCCTCCGAGCGGGACCTCGCCGCGTAGCGGGGAACGGCTACAGCGCCTGCGGGAACGTGAAGAACCCCTGCGGGTCGTACTCCTTCTTCACCTTGGCGAGCTTGGTCGCCGCTTCGCCGTAATAAGCCTTCCGCCAGTCCCTCAGCGTCGGGTCCGTGTAGTTCTGGTAGGCCGCTCCCGAGGCGTACGGCTTCATCGCGTCGTGGGCTCCCGTCAGCCAGGACTGGACCGCCGTGCCCGTCGTGCCCGCCCGCCAGGACCCTATGTACTGCGCCAGCATGCGGGAGCGGCGGTGGACGAAGGCCGTGGCCGTGGGCGAGACGCGGTTGACCGCGCCGCCGAGGGCGGTCAGGGCGATGCTGCCCGAGCCGCCCCGGACCGCGGCGACCTGCCTCAGGAGGGTCTGGATGCCGGCCGCGGACAGCGAGCGGTCGAAGAAGTCGGAGTGGGCCGCGTAGGTCTCCCGGCCGAGGGCGCCCTGCGGGTTGCGGTTCGGGGTGGAGCCGGGCAGGTGGCACTTGGCGTCCGTGGAGAAGGACGAGCAGCCCGCGTACGCCTCCATCGCGCTCTCGTAGGAGTGCCGCCGGAGGCTGACGCTGCGGGCCGGTGAGCCGATCCGGTCGGCCAGGCGGTCGAGCGCGTTCTGGAGTTCGCCGTAGGTGCCCATGGAGAAGGCCGCGACCGCCACCGAGGGCGAGCCGCCGTTCTCCAGGTGGCAGGAGGACCAGATCTCGTCGGGCTGGCCGGGACCCCACTCCTGCCAGGCCTTCACCACGGCGGCGGCCTTGGACCACGGCCAGGTCGCGTACGCGGTCACGCCCTGCGGGGCCGGGTGGGTCTTGAAGTGCAGTTCGGTCACCACGCCGAAGTTGCCGTTGCCCGCGCCGCGCAGGGCCCAGAAGAGGTCCGTGTTCGTGGTGGCGCTCGCGGTGAGCTGCTTGCCGTCGGCCGTGATCAGGGTGGCCTGGGTGAGGCTGTCGCAGGTGAGCCCGTAGGCCCGGGAGGCCACGCCGTGACCCCCGCCGAGCACCAGGCCGGAGACGCCCACGGTCGGGCAGGAGCCCGCCGGGATCGTCACGCCCTTCGCGGTGAGGGCCCGGTAGACGTCGATCAGCTTGGCACCGGCGCCGACCACGGCGGTGCCGCCCGAGGCGCGGACGCGGTTCAGCTTCGAGACATCGACGATCAGCCGGTTGTTTCCCGAGGACCAGCCGGCGTAGGAGTGGCCGCCGTTGCGGATCGCCACCCGCACGCCGTGGGCGCGGGCGTAGGCGAGCGTGGTGCGGATGTCGTCGGCGTGCGCCACGTACGCCACCGCCGCGGGCTGCAGCGAGTCGAAGCGGGTGTTGTAGAGCTGCCGCGCCGTCGCCCAGTTCGCCTCGCCGGGGCGGACCAGGGGGCCGTCCAGGTCGTGGGCGAGGGCGGTCCAGTTCGCGGAGGTGGCGGGCGTACGGGAGGATAGAGACCTGCCGACGGTGCTCTGCGTGGCGTCGGCGCTGCTTCCGCTGTCGCACGCGGTCGTGGCCACTGCTGTGATCGCGGCCGCGCCGGCCCCGATGAACGTACGCCGTTCCATGTGTCCTTGCCTTCCGTCGGCCTCGTCGGCTTCCGTGGAACGAGACGGGACTGTGGGGGTGAGGGTTCCCGGGTGGGTTCCGGAATCACACTGTGCCCTCGATGTAAGCGTTCCGTGACCTCACCGCACCTTCTGCAGGGGTTCACCCTGCGTTCACTTCCGGCCATAAACGCCTTCACCTGATCTGCCTAATTTCGGCCTTACGCGATGCGTGGTGTGCCTCGAACGCGCATCCGCGTCACCCAGACTTCGCGCACGCCGCCGGATTCAGGACGGCGGCTCCCGGAAGGAACTCAAGTGAAGCTTCAGCGCAAGAACCGGCGGGCCCTCGCCTTCGGTGCTCTCGCCGTCTCCGGCGCCCTGGCCCTCACGGCGTGCGGCTCCGACGACACGAGCGGTGGCAGCGGCAGCAGCGCGTCCGCCACGGCCGCCGCGGGCAACATCAAGTGTGACGACGCCAAGGGCCAGCTCCTCGCCGACGGCTCCTCCGCGCAGAAGAACGCGATCGACGCCTGGGTCAAGCAGTTCACGCAGGCCTGTGGCGTGCAGATCAACTACAAGGGCGGCGGTTCCGGCGCGGGCGTCACCGCGTTCAACAACGGCCAGGTCGCCTTCGCGGGTTCCGACTCCGCGCTGAAGCCCGAAGAGGTCACGGCCTCCAAGAAGGTCTGCTCCGGCGGCCAGGGCATCGACCTCCCGATGGTCGGCGGCCCGATCGCCCTCGGCATCAACATCTCCGGTGTCGACAAGCTCACGCTGGACGCGCCGACCATCGCCAAGATCTTCAACGCCAAGATCTCCAAGTGGAACGACCCGGCGATCGCCAAGCTGAACCCGGGCGTGAAGCTGCCGGACCTGAAGATCCAGGCGTTCCACCGCTCGGACGACTCCGGCACCACGGACAACTTCACCAAGTACCTGATCGCCACCGCCAAGAGCGACTGGCCCTACGAGCACGGCAAGACCTGGGTGGCCAAGGGCGGCCAGTCCGCCGCGCAGTCCTCCGGTGTCGCCCAGCAGGTGAAGCAGACCAACGGCGCCATCGGCTACTTCGAGCTCTCCTACGCCAAGGACGGCATCACGCCGGTCAGCATCGACACCGGTGCCTCCGCCGCGGTCCCGCCCACCGTCGAGAACGCCACCAAGGCCATCGCGGACGCCAAGGTCGTCGGCACCGGCTCCGACCTGGCGCTGGAGCTCAACTACGGGACCAAGGCCGACGGCGCCTACCCGATGGTCCTCGTCACGTACGAGATCGTCTGCGACAAGGGCAACAAGGCCGACACCCTGGCCGCCACCAAGGCGTTCCTGCGCTACACCGCCTCCGAGGACGGCCAGAAGGTCCTCGCGGACAACGACTACGCCCCGATCCCCGACGACATCATCGCCAAGGTTCGCACCACCATCGAGAGCCTGAGCTGACCTGAGTGTGCGGTCCGGCCCGAGCTCCCCGTCGAGGGTGCCGGTCCGGACCGCACCGTCCGGTGCACCGCCGCCAGGAGCCGCACCTCGCGTGGGGCTCAGCAGACCGGAGAACCCGATGGACACCACACAGATAACAGACGCACCTCCCCCCGCACCCCACATCCCCGCGCCCGAGCAGAAGCGCGCGGCCCGTGGCGCCACCCGTCCCGGTGACCGGATCTTCCTCGGTCTGTCCCGCGGGTCGGGCATCCTGCTCCTGGTGATCATGGCCGCCATCGCCGGCTTCCTCACCTACCGCGCCTCGATCGCGATCAGCAAGGACGAGGCGGACTTCTTCACCACGTTCGAGTGGAACACCCAGCTCATCCCGCCGAAGTTCGGCATCGCGGTCCTGGTCTTCGGCACGATCGTCTCCTCGATCATCGCCATGGTCATCGCGGTCCCGATCGCGGTCGCCATCGCGCTGTTCCTCACGCACTACGCCCCGCGCAGGCTGAGCGGCCCGATCTCATACGTGATCGACCTGCTCGCCGCCGTGCCGTCCATCGTGTACGGCCTCTGGGGCGCCCTGATCCTCGTACCGCACATGAACGGCCTCTACGGCTGGCTCAACGACTACCTCGGCTGGACCGGCATCTTCTCCTGGCAGGGCGGGGCACCCCGGTCGATGCTCACCGTCGGCATCCTGCTGGCCATCATGATCCTGCCGATCATCACCAACGTGAGCCGCGAGGTCTTCCGCCAGGTCCCGCAGATGCACGAAGAGGCGGCCCTGGCGCTCGGCGCCACCCGCTGGGAGGTCATCCGCATGGCGGTGATCCCCTTCGGCCGCTCCGGTGTGATCTCCGCCTCGATGCTCGGCCTCGGCCGCGCGCTCGGCGAGACCATGGCCGTGGCCACCGTGCTCTCCCCGACCTTCGACATCCAGGCCAGCCTGCTCGACCCGGGCGGCGGCACCTTCGCCCAGAACATCGCCAGCAAGTTCGGTGAGGCCAGCGAGCTGGGCCGGGACGCGCTGATCGCCTCCGGTCTCGTCCTGTTCGTCATCACCCTGCTGGTCAACGGCGCGGCCCGCATGATCATCGCGCGTCGCAAGGAGTACTCGGGGGCCAACGCATGAGCACCGCAATCGCCGAGAAGCGCCCCAGCACCCTGCGCGGCGCCAGCCTCCCCAAGTGGGCCCCGTACGCCATCGCCGCCGGCTCCGTCGCCCTCGGCCTCGGCATCAGCGCGGCGGCAGGCCTGAACAGCAGCATCCAGTGGGCCCTGATGGCCGGGGTCCTGTTCGTCCTCGGCACGTACGTCATCGCGGCCCGCGTGGAGGGCCGCCGCCAGGCCAAGGACCGGGTCGCGACGGCTCTGGTCTGGGTCGCCTTCCTCCTCGCGGTCGTCCCGCTGGTCTCCCTGGTGTGGTCGACGGTCTCGCGCGGTGTGAAGGTCCTCGACTTCTACTTCCTGACCCACTCGATGGGCCTGATCTCGGACTCCGAGCCGGGCGGCGGTATCTACCACGCCATCCTCGGCAGCCTGGAGCAGGTCGCCCTCGCCACCCTGATCGCGGCGCCGATCGGTGTGCTCACCGCGATCTACCTGGTCGAGTACGGGCGCGGAAACCTCGCCAAGGCCGTCACGTTCTTCGTCGACGTCATGACGGGCATCCCGTCGATCGTCGCGGGTCTGTTCATCCTCTCGATCATGCTGATGTTCGACATGCAGCCCTTCGGCTTCGCCGGGTCGCTCGCCCTGGCCATCCTGATGATGCCGGTCGTCGTCCGCTCCACGGAGGAGATGCTCAAGCTCGTCCCGAACGAGCTGCGCGAGGCGTCCCTGGCACTGGGCATCCCGAAGTGGCGGACCATCCTGAAGGTGGTCCTGCCGACCTCCATCGGCGGCATCACCACGGGCATCATGCTGGCGATCGCCCGTATCGCGGGCGAGACCGCGCCGGTGCTGCTCCTGGTCTGGGGCAACTCGATCATCAACGCCAACCCCTTCGAGGGTGCGCAGCAGTCGCTTCCGCTGTACATCTATCAGCAGTACGCGAACAGCGCGGGCGCCGGTGCGGCGTACGACCGTGCGTGGGCGGCGTCCCTGACGCTGATCGCCTTCGTGATGATCCTGAATCTGGTGGCTCGCGGCATCGCCCGCTGGAAGGCCCCGAAGACCGGTCGCTAAGGCGACAATTTCCGGCTCCGCCGGGCGTGACCCCCTCAGCGACTGATCTGGAAGTGAAGAAGACATGGCCAAGCGAATCGACGTAAGCGGGCTCACCGCCTACTACGGCTCCCACAAGGCGATCGAAGACATCTCGATGACCGTCGAGCCCCGCTCGGTGACGGCCTTCATCGGCCCCTCCGGCTGCGGCAAGTCGACGTTCCTGCGCACGCTCAACCGGATGCACGAGGTCACCTCGGGCGGCCGGGTCGAGGGCAAGGTGCTCCTCGACGACGAGGACCTGTACGGCCAGGGCATCGACCCCGTGTCCGTCCGCCGCGAGGTGGGCATGGTCTTCCAGCGCCCGAATCCGTTCCCCACGATGTCGATCTTCGACAACGTGGCGGCGGGCCTGCGCCTGAACGGCTCGTACAAGAAGTCGGAACTGTCGGACGTCGTCGAGAAGTCCCTCAAGGGCGCGAACCTCTGGAACGAGGTCAAGGACCGGCTGAACAAGCCGGGTTCGGGTCTCTCCGGTGGTCAGCAGCAGCGTCTGTGCATCGCCCGCGCGATCGCGGTGGAGCCCAAGGTCCTGCTCATGGACGAGCCCTGCTCGGCCCTGGACCCGATCTCCACGCTCGCCATCGAGGACCTGATCGGTGAGCTGAAGGAGCGCTTCACGATCGTCATCGTGACGCACAACATGCAGCAGGCGGCCCGGGTCTCGGACCGTACGGCCTTCTTCAACCTGGCCGCGGTCGGGCAGCCCGGCAAGCTGATCGAGATCGACGAGACGGAGCGGATCTTCTCCAACCCGTCGGTCCAGGCCACCGAGGACTACATCTCGGGCCGCTTCGGCTGAGCCGTATCCCCTGAAGACCCCTCGCGGTGCTGCATGGCGGTGCCACCGCGAGGACACAGAGGGCCCGCCCCCGGATTCCGGGGGCGGGCCCGTTGTCGTACACCCGGCCGGGCGCCTACAGGAACAGCAGGTTCACGATGCCGAAGCAGCAGGCCGCCACGATCGCCGCCGCCGGCATGGTGATGAACCAGCCGAGGACGATGTTCTTGGCGACGCCCCAGCGGACCGCGTTGACGCGCTTGGTGGCCCCGACGCCCATGATCGCCGAGGTGATGACATGGGTCGTCGACACCGGCGCCTTGAACAGGTACGCGGTGGTGAACATGATCGCCGCGCCGGTCGTCTCGGCGGCGAAGCCCTGCGGCGGATCGAGCTCGATGATCTTCCGGCCCAGCGTGCGCATGATGCGCCAGCCACCCGCGTACGTGCCCAGCGACAGCATCACCGCGCAGGCGATCTTCACCCAGACCGGGATCGGGTCGCCGTAGGTCTCGTGGCCGGAGATCACCAGGGCCATCACCACGACACCCATGGTCTTCTGGGCGTCCTGGAGGCCGTGTCCGAGGGCCATGCCGGCCGCGGACACGGTCTGCGCTATCCGGAAACCGCGCTTGGCCTTGTGCGGGTTGGCCCGCCGGAAGAGCCACATGATCGCCGTCATCACCAGGTAACCGGCGACCAGACCGACGACCGGTGAGAGGAACATCGGGATGACGACCTTGTCGAGCACGCCGTTCCAGATCACCTCGGTGCCGCCCGCGAGCGCGGCTCCCACCAGGCCGCCGAACAGCGCGTGCGAGGACGAGGAGGGCAGTCCGAAGTACCAGGTGACGAGGTTCCACACGATCGCGCCGACCAGGGCGGAGAAGAGGATTCCCATCCCCTTGGAGCCCTCCGGCGCGTCGATCAAGCCCTCACTGACGGTCTTGGCGACCCCGGAGCCGAGAAAGGCTCCCGCCAGGTTCATGACCGCCGCCATCGCCAGTGCGGCGCGCGGCGTCAGCGCCCGTGTCGACACCGAGGTCGCGATCGCGTTCGCCGAGTCGTGGAAGCCGTTCGTGTACGTGAAGAAGAGCGCGACCAGGATGGTCACGACCAGAGCGAAGGTGTCCATGGAGGGGTTCAGGACTCCTTGACGGCGATGGTCTCCACCGTGTTCGCCACGTGCTCGAACGCGTCCGCGGCCTCTTCGAGGACGTCCACGATCTGCTTGAGCTTGAGGACCTCGATGGCCTCGTACTTGCCGTTGAACAGCATGGCGAGCAGCTTGCGGTGGATCTGGTCCGCCTGGTTCTCCAGCCGGTTGACCTCGATCCAGTACTCGGTGAGGTTGTCCATGGTCCGCAGGTTCGGCATGGCCTCGGCCGTGAGTTCGGCGGCCCGCGCGAGCACCTCGACCTGCTGCTCGACGCCCTTGGGGAGCTCCTCGACGTTGTAGAGGACGACCAGGTCGACGGCCTCCTCCATGAAGTCCATGATGTCGTCGAGGGAGGACGCCAGGTTGTAGATGTCCTCGCGGTCGAACGGCGTGATGAACGAGGAGTTCAACTGGTGGAAGATCGCGTGGGTGGCGTCGTCACCGGCGTGTTCCGCGGCCCGCATACGCTCTGCGATCTCGGCCCGGCCGGCGGTGTCCGCCCCGAGCAGTTCCATCAGGAGCTTCGAGCCCGTGACGATGTTGTCCGCGGAGGCGGCGAACATGTCGTAGAAGCTCGTCTCCCTGGGGGTCAGACGAAAGCGCACAAGGGGTCCTCGGGGTGCATCGGTTTCGGTCAGGGTGATGCTAAGTGCATCATCCGGCCACGGCTAATGGGCCGTCCCCCAGTGTCGCCCATCGGGCACAGTGGTTGGCACGGGGGCCGTCCGCAGGCCCTATACCCGGGAAACTTCGGTACGATATACCCAGGAGGGGTATGTGATTCCCTCAGGGTTGTGGCCGTGATGTGGAGGACGCGATGACGACGACCGAGGCCGGCGCCACGGCGCCCTCCGAGACAGTGGCGGAAACCAGCCCCCACGAGACCCACGAGCCCACCACGCACGGCTACCACAAGCAGAAGGACGAACACCTCAAGCGCCTGCGCCGGATCGAGGGCCAGATCCGGGGCCTGCAGCGGATGGTCGACGAGGACGTCTACTGCATCGACATACTCACGCAGGTGTCCGCCTCCACCAAGGCCCTGCAGTCCTTCGCGCTGCAGCTCCTGGAGGAACACCTGCGGCACTGCGTCGCCGATGCGGCCGTCAAGGGCGGCGCCGAGATCGACGCGAAGGTCGAGGAGGCGACGAAGGCCATCGGCCGTCTGCTGCGGACGTGATCCGGCCTTCCCCGCGACGGAACAGGCGCCCCCGGCTCACCGGCCGGGGGCGTCCGCGCGTTCCTCGGCCACTTTCAGCACCTCGTCGATGCTCTCCAGGCTGAGCCGGTCGTCGGCGGCCGACGCCGCGATGATCAGCTCTCCGCACAGTTCGATCTCGGCGAGGGCCACGTGGTCCTGAACCGCCGTACCGCCGACCGGAGCCACGCGCATCACCTCTTCTCTGCCGTTACCGACTTCCTAGAGTAGGGAGCGGCGTACGCACCGCGCATGGCACGGACGGGCTAGTTCTTGACACCCGTCACGACCGCTCACCCCTCGGCGATCTTGCCGGCGTAGATGTCCCGGGCGGTCGGCAGCCGTACGTCCGTGGCGACCCCGAAGTCGAACAGCAGCGTCGTCGAGGCGACCGCGACGGTGCCGTGCCGCTGTCCGTTGACGAAGCTGAAGCAGTGGCGGATCTTGCGGATACGGCCCTGGCCGTCGAGGTAGACGTCGAACGGCACCGCGGCCGTGGCGAACCCTTTCGCCGCCGCGGCCAGCACACCCTTGTTGGCGCCGGCCGCGCCCTTCGCCGCGTCGGCCAGATCCGCCGTGCCCCGGTAGTGCCGCACCTCGGTCCCGGCGAGCTCGGTCGCGCCCACGTACGTCGCCGTCCTGGTCCCGCGCAGCACCTCGGCCGCGGCGAGCGGATCGGTGGCCCCGCCGGTGACGAGATTGCCGTCGGAGAGAGTCGTGGTGTCGACGCGCACCCACTTGTCGGCGGGCACACCCGCGCCCCGGTTCTTCATGAACAGGGCTCCGGGGGCGAGGAGTTCGGTGATCGGCCGGTGCTCGCTGGTGCCGGCCGGGTCCTGCGGCAGCATCACCTTCAGCCGGCCGAGGCGCTCCTGGTAGTCGTACACACCCTCGCCGCGAATGGTGACCCGGGTGCCGCCGGTGGCCATCTCCATCGACGTACGGGTCTTCGAACTGCCCGCGTCCACCAGGGTGTCGGCGGCCCGGCGCAGGATCCCGACCGGGTCGGCCGCCCGTGAGTCGTCCAGGGCCGCGCCGGTTCCCGAACAACCGGTGGCGCAGGCGCAGGCCATGAGCACCGCCGCGACGAGGACCGACCCGCCGGCCTGCCTCTGCTGCCGCTCCGCCATCGCCGCCAACCCCCAGCCGATACGTCCGTCAAGGACCCCCTGTCGCTCGCTTAACGACGGGTAGGAGGGGTCGTCACGCGCATACCGGGGCTTTACCCGAGCTGGGTAACGTTGTCGGAGTGGCGCAGCAGGACAGGACCCCCCCAGCTCCCTCCGACCGACCGGCCCACCACACGCAGATGGTGGAACAAGGCCGTTTCTGCCTGGCCCGGTGCACCTGCGGCTGGCGCGGACCGGCGCGCAGAGCCCGCAGCCAGGCGCGGGCGGACGCGCAGGGGCATGCGGACGGAGGCTAGAACGGCAGCAGCTCGTCGATCAGGGTGCGGTCGCGGTACTGCGTCAGACGGCTGCGGGCCGCGGCGGGGGAGAGCCACAGGATGCGGTCCACCTCGTCGTTCGGGGTGAAGTGGCCTCCGGTTGCCTCGGCCGCCCAGTAACGGACCCGTTTGGGGCGGCCGTTGGCCATGTAGTGGACGGTGGGCAGCTCGGTGCCGGGCTCGGCGGTGCAGCCCGTCTCCTCCTCGACCTCGCGCAGCGCGCCGGCGAGGGCGTCCTCCTCGCGCTTCAACTTGCCCTTGGGGTGCGACCAGTCGTCGTATTTCGGCCTGTGGACCAGGCAGATCTCAAGGTCGCCGTCGACCGGTGAGCGTCGCCACAGGACGCAGCCGGCTGCCTGGACGACGGAGTCGTCGTCAACGGGACGGGTCATGTACTCACCGCCTGCTTCTGCCAGCACTGCTGGAACGCGAACCGGGCGGCCTCCACCTCGTGACGCTGGTCGGCGTGCAGGACGCCCAGGGCGTAGGCGGTGGCCGGCGCGATGCGGGGGGTGCGGGCCGCGGCGGCGGCCGCGGACGCGGCCTCCGAGGCGTCCCGGTGGCGGTCCAGGCACTGGCCCGCCGTGAGGAGCCGTACGTCCACCGAGGAGGTCAGGACCTCGCGCGCGTACCGGTGCAGCCGAAGGAGAAGGCGGACCTGGTGCCAGGGGGCGTCCTGGGGGTGGGGGGAGGGGTCCGGGGAGAGGCCGTGGATGAGGGCCTCGGCGTTGTAGGGGCTGCCCGCGGTGACCAGGGGGAGAGCGGACACCGCGTCCTCCAGGCGCTCCTGGGCCGCGCCGGCCAGGGGCCGGATGTCGGTGGTGACGGCCGTTCTCGTCAAGGGGACCTCGCTGGCCAGTACGGCGATGCTGTCGGCCACCGCGTGGAAGCGGGAGGAGCCGAGGGCCTGGAGGGCGGTCGAGTGGGCGCGGGTGCGGGCGAGGGTGAGCTGGCGGTCCAGGAGGGCGCCCGCCTTCGCCGCGCCCACGGTGAGGTTGCCGCGGTCGGGGGAGGACGACGCCGTGGCTGCCGCTGAGCCGCCGCCGACAGTGGCCGGTTGGGTGGGGAACGCCGCGCCCGACAGCCTGTGCAGCGCCAGCAACAGCCGCTCCAGGCGGGACTCGTACGCGTGCTCCATGCCCAACGTGCCGGAGAGCCACGCCAGTTCCGGGCGGAGGGACTCCGACCAGTCGGGGTCCAGGAGGGGGCGGAAGGTGTGGAGGCTGGCGCTGACGCGGCGGACCGAGCGGCGCAGGGCCCGGACCGCGTCGACGGGGTCCTCCGCGCCCGCCGCCGTACCGCCCGATTCGCGGTGCTGGCGCAGGGCGCGGAGGAACTCCGTGGCCTGGGACCGCAGGTAGCCCGCGAGGGCGTCCCCGGTGGGGGACGGCCCGAGGTGCCCGGACACGGGTTCCGTCGGTTCAAGGTGTTGCTGTGCCACGCCGGCGCCTCCGGGCGTCTATGAGCATCTCCTGGACGTTGCGCAGGGGTTGGCCGTCCGCGTCCGTGGCGTGCCGGGTCCACTCACCGTCCGGGCCGAGGTGCCAGGACGCGGTGGTGTCGGACATCCCGGTCTCCAGCAGCCGGTTCAGGGCTGCCCGGTGGGCCGGATCGGTGACCCGGACCAGTGCCTCTATCCGGCGGTCGAGGTTGCGGTGCATCATGTCGGCGCTGCCGATCCACACCTCGGGCTCGCCGCCGTTGCCGAAGGCGAAGACCCGGGAGTGTTCGAGGAACCGGCCGAGGATCGAGCGGACCCGGATGTTCTCGGACAGGCCCGTGACGTTCGGGCGGATCGCGCAGATGCCGCGCACCCAGACGTCGACCGGCACGCCCGCCTGGGACGCGCGGTAGAGCGAGTCGATGAGGGCCTCGTCCACCATGGAGTTGACCTTGATGCGGATGAAGGCCGGACGTCCTGCGCGGTGGTGCTGGATTTCCTTGTTCACGCGTGAAATGAGGCCGTCGCGCAGGGACTTGGGGGCCACTAGGAGGCGGCGGTAGGTCTCCCGGCGCGAGTAGCCGGACAGCCGGTTGAACAGGTCGGACAAGTCCGCGCCCACCTGCGGGTCGGCGGTGAGCAGACCCAGGTCCTCGTACAGCCGGGCGGTCTTCGGGTGGTAGTTGCCGGTGCCTACGTGGCTGTACCGCCGTAGCGTGTCGCCCTCCTGACGGACCACCAGGGACAGCTTGCAGTGGGTCTTCAGGCCGACCAGGCCGTAGACGACATGGCAGCCCGCCTCCTCCAGCTTGCGCGCCCACTTGATGTTGGCGTGCTCGTCGAAGCGGGCCTTGATCTCGACCAGCACGAGGACCTGCTTGCCGGCCTCGGCGGCGTCGATGAGGGCGTCGACGATCGGGGAGTCGCCCGAAGTGCGGTACAGGGTCTGCTTGATGGCGAGGACGTCCGGGTCGTCGGCGGCCTGCTGGAGGAAGGCCTGGACGGACGTCGAGAAGCTGTCGTAGGGGTGGTGCAGCAGGACGTCGCGGGCGCGCAGGGACGCGAAGATGTCGGGCGCGGAAGCCGACTCGACCTCCGCCAGGTCGCGGTGGACGCCGGCGACGAACTTGCGGTACTTCAGCTCGGGGCGGTCGAGGCCGGCGATGCGGAAGAGGCCGGTGAGGTCGAGGGGGCCGGGGAGCGGGTAGACCTCCGCCTCGGAGATCTTCAGCTCGCGCACCAGCAGGTCCAGCACCTCGCGGTCGATGGACTCCTCGACCTCCAGGCGCACCGGCGGGCCGAAGCGGCGCCGCATGAGCTCCTTCTCCAGGGCCTGGAGGAGGTTCTCGGCGTCGTCCTCCTCGACCTCCAGGTCCTCGTTGCGGGTGACCCGGAAGGTGTGGTGCTCCAGCACCTCCATGCCCGGGAACAGCTCCTCCAGGTGGGCCGCGATGACGTCCTCGATGGGGACGTAGCGGCCGGGGGAGGACTCCAGGAAGCGGGACAGCAGCGGCGGGACCTTGACCCGGGCGAAGTGGCGCTTGCCGTTGACCGGGTTGCGCACGATCACGGCCAGGTTCAGCGACAGGCCGGAGATGTACGGGAAGGGGTGCGCCGGGTCGACCGCGAGGGGGGTCAGGACCGGGAAGATCTGGTGCCGGAACAGGGTGAAGAGGCGGGCCTGCTCCTTCTCCTGGAGTTCGCTCCAGCGGACCAGGTGGATGCCCTCCTCCGCGAGTGCGGGGGCGACGTCCTCGTGGTAGCAGGCGGCGTGCCGGGCCATCAGCTCGCGGGAGCGGGCCCAGATCATCTCCAGGACCTCGCGCGGCTGGAGGCCGGAGGCGGAGCGGGTGGCGACGCCGGTGGCGATACGGCGCTTCAGTCCGGCCACCCGGACCATGAAGAACTCGTCCAGGTTGCTGGCGAAGATCGCGAGGAAGTTCGCGCGTTCCAGGAGGGGGGTGTTCGGGTCCTCGGCGAGTTCCAGGACTCGCTCGTTGAACGCGAGCCAGCTGCGCTCCCGGTCGAGGAAACGACCCTGCGGGAGCTGGGCGGCCCCGTCGACCGGGACCTCCTCGTACGCGTCGAGATCGGCGTCGAGGTCGGGCTCCAGATCGGAGACGGTGGCCGACACGGTGTGCGGTCGATGCGCGGCTATGGAGCCCACGGAGGGCTGCACGTGCTGGACCTCTGCCTGACTGTTCGACTGGCTCATGCCCCCATTCTTCCGCGCCGGGAGCGAAACGGGCGCGTCGGATGCAGCGAGTGGGAGCACGGCGGCGACCGGGAGGTTCCCGTTCCTCGCTGCCCCCTCGGGCGGCGGCGAAGGCTCTGGCACAGCGGGCTTCATTCGGTGAGCCTCGCAAGCCTGTCTGAACCAACGGTTACGGCGACATGGCGTTCGGGATATCGGGGGACGGCTCCCGGGCGTCTGTGTGCCGGGGGCGCGGGGCCCTGGCCGGGTCGGAGGGGCGTGTGGTGGGGGTGTCAGGGGGTGTGGGGGAGTGAGGGGCGGATGGGGGTGGTGGCTGGGTCGGGAGGGGGCGGGGCGGGTGGCCTGGGCTTCTGGGTATGGGGGCCGCGGGTCTCTCTTGGGTGGGGCGGGCCGTGCGAGGAAGTGAGGGCACGCGGTGTAGATGCGGGGGCCCGTGGGTGTCCAGGCGGGGGCCGTGCGGTTGGGGCCACGGGGGGGTGAGGCGGCGGTGCGGGACGCCGGGGTCCGGGGTGTGTCTCGGGCGCCCGCGTGCGGGCCTGGGTCGTGTCCGGGGTTCGGGGGTGTCCCCGGGTCTGTGTGTGCGTCCGTTTCGTGGTCGGGGGCCCTGGCGCGGTGGCGGGAGCGGCGGTGGCCGTCTAGGTGCGTGGGGAGGGGGCTGGGGGGTGGGGCGGGCGTTCGCGGTGTGCGTGCGGGTCTGGGTCGTGTCCGGGGTTTGGGGATGTCCCCGGGTCTGTGTGTGCGTCTTTGTCATGGTCGGGGGCGTGCGGCCTGGGGGCGGGAGCGGCGGTGGCCGTCTAGGTGCGCAGGGTGTGGGCCGGGGGGTGGGGGCGGGCGTCCGCGGTCTGCGTGTGGGCCTGGGCCGTGTCCGGGGTTCGGGGGGTGGGTGGGCGTCTGTGTATGGGGACCGAGGGTCAGGCTGTGCGGTGGTGCAGGAGGCTGAAGGCGGCGGTGGTTGCCAGGGCGGTGATGGCGAGGACGAGGCCGGTTTCGGTGAGGTGGGCGGGCCAGAAGTCGGAGCGGGGCAGGGGGTCGGGGCGGAGGTGTTCCGGGGTGCGGTTGAGGAGCGTCGTCGCGGCTACCGAGATCGCGAGGGCGGGCAGCGGGCGGCCCAGCAGCAGCCCGGTGAGCGTGCCGACCGCGAGCGCGCACAGGCCGTACGCCACCACCAGCGGCCCGTGGTCGGTGAACACGTCGTTGAAGAGCAGGTGGTCGCCCATCAGGTCCCGGTGCGCCGACCGGGCCCAGCGGTGGACGGGCACGAACACCGCGCCGCCGAGGACGAGGGCGACCGCCGGCAGGGCGAGCTTGGCGGTGAGCCAGCGCGCCGGGGAGACACCCTGCGACCAGGCGAGCCGCGCGGTGCCGCTCTCCAGCTCGCGGCCGATGAGCGCGCCGCCCGCCCAGGCGGCGACGGCCCAGAAGCTGTAGTACATGACCGTACTGATCCAGCCCATCGCCGTGCTGTAGGCGTACGCGGCCCCGAGCCCGCAGGCTTCGCCTCTGGGACAGGCGTCCAGGGCCGCGTACGCGGAGTCGGCGGTGACCTCGGTCAGCCACACCAGGTAGCCGACCGAGCCGGCGACGAAGACGGCTTACACGATCAGCGCCGTGCGGTGCAGCCGCAGCACGCTCCGGGCGAGCCCCCTCGGCAGGACGGACAGGGTCATCCGGCGGCCGCCCGCCGGCGCAGGAGAGCGAACGCGAGGGCGACGGCCACGGCGGTGAGGGCGAGCAGGACGCCGGTCTCCAGGAGCTGGCGGGGCCAGTAGTCGGAGGACGGCAGGTACTCGCGGGTGAAGCGGACGACGTCGTGCTTCGCGAGGCATGCCTTGTCGTCGTAGCACCCGGGATCGCGGATCTCGGCGCCGGCGGAGGTGAACGCCCGGCTGCGGGAGTACAGCTCCGGCTGCTGGTAGCGGCCCTGGAAGGGCCAGTGGTTGCCGCGGAAGGCGTAGACCAGGAAGTACGCGAACCCGCTCAAGGCGAGCGCGGGCAGGGTGCGGCGGACGGCGAGGCCGACGAGGACGCCGAGGGCGAGGCCGAGCAGCGGCGCGGCGACGGTGGCCGGGCCGAGGGAGAAGTAGAGGGAGCGGGGGCCGATGCCGGCGATCAGCAGATTGCCGTGGGCGGACCACAGCTGCCGGTACACCGCGGTGAGCAGGCAGGTGCCGAGGACGATGAAGGCCGCGGGCACGGCGAGCTTGGCGGTGAGCCAGCGGGCCGGGGAGACCGACTGGGTCCAGGCGAGCTGTGCGGTGCCGCTCTCCAGTTCACGGGCGATCAGCGGGCCGCCGGCGAACAGGGCGATGGCGAAGGAGGCCAGGGTGATCAGGGTGTCGGGGTAGTAGAACAGGCTGCTGTACTCGTCCGCCGAGCCGTTGGCCCTGATGAGCCCGGAGTAGCCGTAGGTGGCGAGCGCGCGCTGCGCGGTGTGGGCGCCGGGGCCGAGGAGCCAGAGCAGGAAACCCGTGGTGCCGGCCACGAAGGCGAGCCAGATCCACAGGGCGCCGCGGTGCAGGCGCAGGACGGTGCGGACCAGGCCGCGCGGTGCCGTCGTCACCGTGGCGGCGGCGGGAGTCTCTCGCAGGGTCGCGGTGCTCATGCGGTCACCGCCTCGGCGGTCGCGGTGGTGCCCGGGGTGAGCAGGGCCGGGGCCTCGGGGGCGCGCAGGTGGGCGAGCAGCAGTTCCTCCAGTGAGGGCTCCTCGGCCGCCCAGCCCTCGCCGACGGGGCCGTCGCGGCGGATCAGGGCGGTCAGGCCGCGGCCCGCGGTACGGGACTCGATCACCGTGTGCGGGGCCAGGTCGGCAGGGGTGCCGCGGCCGGTCACCAGGGTGTGTGCGGCGAGCAGGTCGTCGATGCCCCCGCCGAGCCGGACCCGGCCGCCGCCCAGGAGCAGCAGGTGGTCGCAGGCGTCGGCGAGTTCGGCGACGATGTGCGAGGACATCAGCACGGTGGTGCCGTGCTCGGCGGCGTCGGCCATCAAAGTGCCCATCAGTTCGTGTCGGGCGAGCGGGTCGAGGTCGGCCATCGGCTCGTCGAGGAGCATCAGTTCGGGCCGTTTGCCGAGCGCGAGGGCGAGCGCGACGCGGGTGCGCTGACCGCCGGAGAGTCCGCGAATGCGGGACTTGGGGTCGAGGTCGCCCTGCTCGACGATCCGGGCGGCGCAGGCGGCGTCCCAGCGGGCCGGGTTGAGCTCGGCGCCCATGCGCAGGGTCTCGGCGATGGTCAGCTGGGGGTACAGCGGTTTGTTCTGGGCGAGGTAGGAGATCCGGTCGCGGGCCGCGCCGGGCGCTTCGCCGAGGACGGTGAGCGTGCCGGAGGTGGGTCGCAGCAGGCCGGCGGCGATGGCGAGGAGCGTGGACTTGCCGGCGCCGTTGGGGCCGACCAGTGCGCTGATGCGGCTCGTGGGCAGCCGGAACGAGCAGCCGTCGAGGGCGGCGGGCCGTCTGCCGTACCGCTTGCCCAGGCCGGACGCCTCCAGGGCGACGGCCGGGGTGGCGCTGGTGGAACTCACTGGTCCCCCTTCGGGAAGTGCTCGTCTAGTACGGCGGTGAAGAGCGCGTCGACGTCCTCGCGGCCGAGTCCCGCCGCCCGGGCGCGCTTCGCCCAGTCGTCGAGTTCGGCGCGCAGGGGCGTGTCGGCGGCCTGGACACCGGCGCCGAGGGTGCGGCGGACGAAGGTGCCGAGACCGCGGCGGGCCTCGACGAGGCCCTCGCGCTCCAGTTCGCGGTACGCCTTGAGCACGGTGTTCGGGTTGATGGCGGTGGCCTCCACGACCTCGCGGGCCGTGGGCAGCTTGTCGCCGGGTTCGAGGAGGCCCAGTCGCAGGGCCTGCTTGGTCTGCTGGACGATCTGCACGTAGGTGGCGACGCCGGAGCGCCGGTCGATGCGGTAGTCGACCACGCGGACAACCACCCTTTCACTAATTGAGTAGTGAAAGGGTGGTGGAAGGTGGTCATGAAAGTCAAGCGTGGTTTCTTCGAAGCCATGTGAACCGGTCGGCGGGGGTCGTCCGATGAAGGGGCGTGAGGGAAACGAGAAGCGACGGGGATCTGCTGCGGGCCATCGCGGCGGACGGCGACCGGCGTGCCTTCGAGGAGCTGTACCGGCGGTACGCGCCCTGGCTGCTCGCCCGGCTGCGGGGGCGGTGCGCGGACGCGGGCGTGGTCGACGACGTCGTACAGGAGACGTTCCTCGCGGTGTGGCGGGGGACCGCGCGCTACCGCGAGGAAGGCGATGTGGCCGGGTGGCTGTGGCGGATCGGCTCGCGGCGGCTGATCGACGCGCTGCGCGGTGACGGGGCGCGGGGGCGGCTCAGGCAGGCCCTGTCCCACCTGCGGCACCGGGACGAGGTGTCAGCGGAGGAACGCGTGCTCGCGGGGGTGGAGCACGGGGACCTCGCGGGCGCCCTCGTCCGGCTGTCTCCGGAGCTGCGGGCGGTGCTCCAGGCGACGGTGATCGACGGCCTCACCACCCGCGAGGCCGCCGTCCTCCTGGGCATCCCGCCCGGCACGGTCAAGACCCGGGCGATGCGAGCCCGCAAGCAGCTGAGGGAGGCCCTCGCGTGAGTGGCGACGGACGACCGCGGAGGCGAACGGGGCCCGGGGCGCACGGTGCTCCGGTACAGGGACGAGTCGAGGAGGTGGCGGCATGACCTGGCATGTGGCCGAAGAGGATCTGCGGGCTTATGCCCGGGGCGAGTTGGCCGCCCCCCTGCTCTGGTCCGCCGACACCCATCTCGCCGCCTGCGCAGAGTGCCGGGGGCTGCTGGCCGGTGTCACCGACCCGGTGGTGCTGGACGCCGGGTGGGAGCGGCTGGACGCCGAGCTGGACGCGCCCCGGACGGGGTGGTTCGAGTCGCTGCTGACCCGGGTCGGGATCGCCGACCACACCGCGCGGCTGCTCGCGGCCACGCCGGTGCTCAGGCGCTCCTGGCTGGCGGCCGTGGTGTTCCTGCTGCTGGCGACCGTCGGCGCGGTGCACACGACCGACTCGCCGACCCTGTTCCTCGCCCTCGCCCCGCTGCTGCCGCTGGCCGGCGTGGCGCTGTCCTACGGCCCGGCGCTCGATCCGACCTACGAGATGACGGTCGTCGCGCCTCTGCACGGCTTCCGGCTGCTGATGATCCGCACGCTCGCCGTGCTGGTCGCGGGCCTCGGCCTCAACGGGCTCGCCACCCTCGCCCTGCCCGGCTACGGCCTGCGCGCCCTGGCCTGGCTGCTGCCCGCGCTCGCCCTCACCGCGGCCGGCCTCGCCCTCACCCCGAGGCTCGGCCCCGTCCTCGCCCCGTCCCTGGTCGGCGGCGCCTGGATCGCCGTACTGGTGGCCGCGCAGGCCGCACAGCAGACGGCCGCCGATCCGCTCGCGCCGTTCACCGCGGCCGGGCAGGGCGTCGCCGGAGCCGTCGCAGCGCTCGCCGCCGGGCTGCTCCTCCTTCTCCGTGACCGCTTCGACCTCTTCAACGGGAGCGCCGAATGACCGCCACCGTCTCCGCCTCCGGGCTTCATCTCCGCTACGGCGGCACCCGCGCCCTCGACGACGTGTCGCTGCGGCTCACGCCGGGCGTGACCGGGCTGCTCGGGCCCAACGGAGCCGGGAAGACCACTCTGCTGCGGGTGCTCGCCACCGCCGTGCCCGCGGACCGTGGCTCCTTCACCGTCCTCGGCCATGACCCGGGCAGCTCGCACGGCCGCCAGGAGGTCCGGCGCTCGCTCGGCTATCTGCCGCAGAGCCCGGGCCTCCAGCCCGACTTCAGCGCCTTCGAGTTCGTCGACTACGTGGCGATCCTCAAGGAGCTCAGCGACCGCACCGCACGCCACCGCGAGGTGCGGCGGGTGCTGGAGGAGGTCGACCTCGGGGACGTACGAGCCAAGCGCATCAAGAAGCTGTCCGGCGGGATGCGGCAGCGGGTCGCGCTGGCCGCCGCCCTCGTCGGCGACCCCGGCTTCCTGGTCCTCGACGAGCCGACCGTCGGCCTCGACCCCGAACAGCGCATGCGGTTCCGGGAGTTGATCGCGCAGGCGGGGGAGGGGCGGACCGTGCTCCTGTCCACCCATCAGACGGAGGACGTGGCGATGCTCTGCCACCGGGTCCTCGTCATGGCCCGCGGCCGCATCCTCTTCGAGGGCACCCCCGCCGAACTCACCGCCCGCGCGGCCGGCCGGGTGTGGAGCAGCACGGAACGCGCCCCGGGCGCCAAGGCGGGCTGGCGCACCGGCACCGGCTCCTTCCGCAACGTCGGCGACCCGCCCGCCGGTGCCGACCTCCTCGAACCCACCCTGGAGGACGGCTACCTGCTCACCCTGGACGACGTGGACGCGGAGGTGGCGACCGCATGAGCCTGGCGACGAAGACGCCGGCCGAGTCCGCCGCCGTACCCGAAGACGATCAACGACGCGCCTGGGCCGCCGTGTTCGCCCTCGCCCGGTTCGAGGCACGCGACCTGCTGCGGTACATCCCGGTGCTGGTGACCCTCGTGCTGTACGTCGGCTACGCCGCCTGGACCCTGTTCCACCAGCACGACGGCATGGACGCCTTCCCCGCCCTCCAGGACGCCGACCGCGCCACCCAGGCCGGGCCCCTGCTGCTGGGGATCGCCCTGTTCGTGTGCGTCAACCGGTGCACCTTGCGCTCCCGCAAACGCGGAACCGACCGGCAGTTCGACGTGCTGGTCATGGAGCCGTGGCGGCGGACGGTCGCGCACGTGCTGTCGGTGACGCCCTTCGCCGCCGTCACCGCGCTGGTCGTGCTCGGCGAGTTCACCCGGCAGGCCCTCAGGGCGGGCGCGGTGGGCCACGGATCACCGGCCGAACTGGCCGTCGGCCCCCTGTACGTGCTGCTGTGCGGCGCGTTCGGGGTGCTGCTCGCCCGGCTGGTCCCGTCCACGTTCGCGGCGCCGGTCGGCGTGATCGGGCTCTTCGTCCTCAGCGTGTTCGTCTCCGCGGGCACCAACGACGCGGAGTGGACCCGGTGGCTGCCCCCGATCGTGGGCGAGGACGGCGGCAACACGGTCCTCCCCTCGGACCTCATCGGCCGCCCGGCGGCCTGGCACGCGCTGTATCTGACCGGGCTGATCCTGCTGCTCGCCCTCTGCGCGGTCCTGGCGAGCGGCGGCCGGACACTGTCCCTGAAGGCCGGTGCGGCGGGCGCGCTCGCGCTGACGCTGGCCGGCGCGGTGGGCCAGGCCGGGGGCGCGTCACCGGAGTTGACCGCGGCCCGCGAACAGGCCTCGGTCGCCCCGCACCGGGACCAGTCGTGCGTGCGGCGGGGCGGCTCGACGTACTGCGCCTTCCCCGAGTGGTCCGTCCGGGCGGGCGACTGGGCGGGGGTCGTGGACCGCGTCCAGTCCCTGGCCGGCGGTACGGCCGCCCGGCAGCCCCTTCTCGTACGGCAGCGGGTCGAGGCCCGTTACGGCCTGGGCGGCGACTCGGCGATCGATCCGCTCACCACGCCGTACCAGGTCACCGTCGGCACGCGGTGGGGCGGCAACCGGGTTCCCGAGTTCGCGGTCGGCGTCGCCTATGTGCTGGTCGCCGGTGACGAGTCGAAGGGCGGCGAGCTGTGCGACGGCCGGGTGGTCACCGCGATGTGGCTGGCCCTGGGCGGGGACCCGCACCCGATGGCCGACCTCGCGAACGTCCGCCTCGACGACAGCGTGACCGGGTCGGCGTACGTCCTCGCCCCGACCAGCGGGCTGTCCATGACGGCCGGACAGACCGATGTCGTACGGGAGTTGCTGCACCGACCGCGCGGCGAGGTGACCGCTTCCGTCAGGCGGCACTGGACCGAGCTGACCGCGCCGGGGGTCTCGACGGCCCGGGTGGCGCGGGTGCTGGGGACCGAGGTGCCGAAGGGGGCGAAGGACTGTGCGGAGGAGTGACGGGGGCGCCCGCGGGGCGCTGCTGGCGGCCGTGGCACGGACCGTGCCGTGGCGGGCGGTCGGTGCCGGGGCGGTCGTGGGGCTGCTGATCGTGGGTCTGCCACGGCTGCTGTCCGCCACGCCCGACGCGTGGCTCGGCCTCACCCTGCTCCGGGCCGCCGCTCTCGTCTTCGCCCTGGGCCTGGCCTTCCTCCTGGACGACCCGGCGCGCCGGCTCACCACCCCGGTCCCCACCCGGCGTTGGGTCCGCAGCGGGCTGCGGGTCGCGCTGGTCGCGCCGGTCGCCGCGCTGTGGTGGACGGCGGCAGTGGCCCTCGTCCCCGCACCGGGCCGCCCCCCGGTCGGCGCGGTCACCCTGGAGGCCGCGGCGACGGCCGTCCTCGCGGTGGCCGCCGCGGCGGTGGCGGTCCGCTTCACCGACGAACCCGAACCCGGACCCTCGGTGGCGGCCGGCTTCCTGACCCTCGGCCTCCTCGCCCCTCTCCTGCTCCCCGCCCGCTGGGACCTGTTCGTCGCGGTGGGAGACCCGAACTGGCAGGCGGCGCACATGCGGTGGGCCGTACTGCTGGCGGCCGCGGCGCTGCTGGGAGCGGCCTGCACGGTGGAACCGGTGCGCGGCTTCAGACTCCGTCCGGCGACCTGATCGGAACGGTGTCGGGTCGGGGCCGGGGGCCTGTCTGTGACGGTGGCCGGCGTCGGATCGAGGTCCCGGTCGTGTCGGTGTCGGTGACGGATCGGGCCCGGGGCCCGGCGTCGCGTCCGACCGGGCCCGGCGTCCCGACCGTAGTGGGCGGCGGTCGGATCAGGCATCGCGTCCCGACGGTGACGGTGGCGTTGCCGGGCCGCCTTGGCCCCCTGACGTCCCCGGTGCCGACGTCAGTTCACGCCCGGCCTCCCGCCCGCCCGGTGTCGCCGTACCGGCCCACCGGGCAGGACCACGGGCCGCCCGCCGGGTCCGTCCAGACCGCTGTTCCGTCCACCACGTCGGCCCGGGCGGGGCGCGGGGTGCCGGGGACGACCGGCAGGCCGACGGCGTACAACTCGACGTAGGCGTCGGGAATCCGGTCGGCGAGCGTGCACAGCACCTCGGCCTCGGGGCGGGCCGGGTCGACCCCGAAGCCGACGCCCATGCCGTCTTCGTCCCGGAGCAGCACCTCCACCCGGCCCTCGTCGAGGGGGGTGTACGACACCTTCGGGGCGGCGGAGGTCCCGGCCGACAGGTCGGCGAGGACCAGGGCGACGAGCTCGCTCAGTTCCATCGGTCCTCACGTCTCCGTGCGGTACATCAGGTCCGTCTCGTACGTGGTGAAGCCGAGCCGTTCGTAGACCGAGACGGCCGCCTTGTTGTCGGCGTCGACGTAGAGCATCGCGGTCGGCAGCCCCTGGGCGGCGAGGTGGCGCAGGCCGATCGTGGTGAGGGCCTTGCCGAGGCCGCCGCCCTGGGTGCCGGGGCGGACGCCGAGGACGTACACCTCGCCGAGCTGTTCGGCCGCGTGCACCTTGGTCCAGTGGAAGCCGACCAGTTCGCCGTCCCGGAAGGCCAGGAAGAAGCCCTGGGGGTCGAACCAGGGCTGGGACTTGCGGTCGTCGAGGTCGCGCTGGGTCAGGGAGCCCTGCTCGGGGTGGTGGGCGAACGCGGCCGCGTTCACCGCGAGCCAGGCGGTGTCGTCCTCGCCGGGCACGAAGGCTCGGACCGTCACGTCCGCCGGGAGCACCGGGTCGGGCAGCTCGAACCCGGTCAGGGGGCGCCGCATCTGCCGTAGCTCACGGAAGAGGGTCAGGCCCAGGACCTGGGCGAGGTGGCGGGCGGCGCTGTGGCCGCCGTGGGCCCATACCCGCAGCCGTTTGCCGGAGGCGGCGAGCAGCGCCGAGCCCAGGGCGCGGCCGTGGCCGTGGCCGCGGTGGGCGGGGTGGACGACCAGCTCCGCGGCCGGCGCCTCCACCGGGTCGGTGTCCTCCAGCTGGGCGTAACCGGCCAGCTCGTCGCCGACGGAGAGGAGCAGGTGGGACACGCCCTCGCGGGCCCCGCCCCGCAGTTGCAGCCGGCCCTGCTCGGACACCGCTTGCTGCCCGTCTTGGTGCGCGGCCTCGGAGAGGAGCCCGAGGACCGCCTCGGTCTGGTCCGGCGAGAGCGCCGAAACGGTCTCGATGGAGCGGGAGATGCCGGGGCGTGCGATGTCGTCGCTGGTCATGGCTACGAGGGTAAGGGGAGGTCCGGGCAAAGCGGCGGCAAAGAAGCAACCAGGATGTAACCGCGAAACCCCTGTCGCGCTACGCGCGTTGACCCTAGGCTGCGCCCGAACGGGGCCACTTCCTCTCCCGCCAGTACAAGCCCAGGGGGGCGCATGCCAGCCATATCCCAGCCGCACCGGTCGGACACGGTGCGCCGCAGACGTCGTACGTACCGTCTGGTCGCCGCGGCCGCCGGTCTCGCCACCGCCGGTGCCCTCGCCGCCGCGCTGCCCGCGGGAGCGCACGACAACCAGCACGGCAAGCCGCTGCCGAGCCGCTACCAGGACGTCCAGCTGCTGTCCTTCAACGACCTGCACGGCAACCTGGAGCCGCCGTCCGGCTCCTCCGGCCGGGTCAGCGAGCTCCAGGCGGACGGGACGACGAAGACGATCGACGCGGGGGGCGTCGAGTACCTCGCGACCCATCTGCGCGAGGCGCGCAAGGGGAACCCGTACTCCGTCACCGCGGCGGGCGGTGACATGGTCGGTGCCTCGCCGCTGATCTCGGGACTCTTCCACGACGAGCCCACCATCGAGGCGCTGAACAAGCTCGACCTCGATGTGACGAGCGTCGGCAACCACGAGTTCGACGAGGGCGCGAAGGAACTGGCCCGGCTGCAGAACGGCGGCTGCCACCCGACGGCCGGCTGCTACACGGACCAGGAGTTCGAGGGCGCCGACTTCCCGTACCTGGCGGCCAACGTCCTGGACGAGAAGACCGGCAGGCCGATCCTGAAGCCGTACTGGGTGTGGAAGAAGAAGGACGTCAAGGTCGGCTTCATCGGCGTCACCCTGGAGGACACCCCGGGTGTCGTCTCCGCGGAGGGCGTCAAGGGCCTGAAGTTCAAGGACGAGGTCGAGACGATCAACAAGTACGCCAAGGTGCTGCAGAAGCAGGGCGTCAAGTCGATCGTGGCCCTCATCCACGAGGGCGGCCAGCCCGCCTCGGGCTCGTACAACTACAACTGTGACTCCCCGGGCGCCGGTGACGGCATCTCCGGCCCGATCGTCGACATCGCCAAGAACATCTCCCCGTCCGTGGACGCGCTGGTCACCGGCCACACCCACGCGGCGTACGTCTGCACGATCCCCGACCCGTCGGGCAAGCCCCGCATGGTCACCTCGGCCGCGTCCTTCGGCCGCCTCTACACGGACACCACGCTGACGTACGACCGCTTCACCGGCGACATCGCCCGCACCGCCGTGAAGTCCGCGAACCACGTGGTCACCCGGACCGTCGCCAAGGCGCCCGACATGACCCAGCTGATCAGCAAGTGGAACACGCTCGCGGCGCCCATCGGCAACCGCGCGATCGGCTACATCTCCGCCGACGTCCCGAACACCGGCACCGAGTCCCCGATGGGCGACCTGATCGCCGACGCGCAGCTCGCGTACGGGAAGTCGCTCGACGCCGGGACCGACCTCGCGCTGATGAACCCGGGCGGGGTCCGGGCCGGCCTGACCTACGCGGCCAAGGGGACCGAAGGGGACGGGGTGGTGACGTACGCCGAGGGCTTCACCGTGCAGCCGTTCTCCAACACCGTGAACCTCCAGGACTTCACCGGGGCCCAGCTGATCAAGGTCCTCCAGGAGCAGGTGAGCGGATCGAACACGGCCTCGCCGAAGATCCTGCAGCCGTCGGCGAACCTCACGTACACGCTGGACCTGACGAAGACCGGCGCGGAGCGGATCGTCCTCGGCTCCGTGAAGCTGAACGGCACGGCCGTCGACCCGGCGGCCACCTACCGCGTCGCGACCAACAGCTTCCTCGCGGGCGGCGGCGACGGCTTCACCACGCTGGGCCAGGGCACCAACGACCTCGTGGGCGGCGACGACCTCGCCGCTCTCGTGGACTACCTGACGGCCAACTCGTCGGCGGGCAGCCCGATCGCGCCGCCGGCCGCGAACCGGATCACGGTCGTTCAGTAGATCGTGAGCTGAGTCGCACCGGCCCGGAGCGGGTTGCGGGTGGGGGGCGTTCGCATGATCGGATGGATCGATGCGTTCCCCCCACCCCATACCCACGCATCCCCACCCGTACGACGTCCCGTACGAAGAGCCTCCGGCCCCGCCGACCACCCACCGCCGCACCGGGCGGAGGCGTCGGCGGGGCCGCTTCACGGGCCTGCCCTTCGCGCTGAAGACGGTCGCCGCCCTGCTGGTCCTGGCCGCCTTCCTCACCCTCGCCGACCGCTGGGCCGTCCTCTACGCCGAGCACCGGGCCGCGGACACCCTCAAGGACCGCCTGCGGCTGACCGCGGCGCCCGAGGTGGAGATCGGCGGCTTCCCCTTCCTGCCCCAACTCGTGGGCGGGCGGCTGGACTCGGTGAAGGTGACCGTCCCGGACGTGGCCGCCGACCGGGTCACGCTGGCCGCGGTGTCGGCCACCGCCCATGACCTACGGCTCCTCGGCGACGGGCCGACCTCCGTACGCGGGGCGCGCGTTCCCGAAGTGCACGGTGACGCCCTGCTCTCCTTCGCCGACATGAACCGTGAACTCGGCGCGTCCCAGGTGACGTTCAGGGGAGCCGGCCGTGACCGGGTCGCCGTGCGCGGCACGCTCCCGGTCGCCGGGCACGATCTGCGGCTGCGGGCCGAGGTGCGCGTGGCGCGCGACGGGGAGCGGGGTGTCGACACCCGGATCGGCGGGATGCGCCTGGACATCGGGGACCTGGCGACCTACCGGCCGGGCAGCCGTGCCTCGGAGGGCCTGCACCTGACGCCCGGGTCCGCCGCGGCCCTGGCCCGACAGGCGCACAGGGCCCGGGCCGTGCTGGCGGTCCCGTCCTTGGTGCGGGCGCTGGGCGTGCCCGACGCCACCGTGCGCGAGGCGCAGCGCTCCGACACCGCGCTGTCCCGCCTGACCGGCCGCCCGGCGTTCGTACGGCAGGTCATGCGCCTGAACCTCCTCGACCTCGCCCTGGCCCACCCCGAACTCCTGGACCGCCTGGGCCTGGACCCGGCGCTCCTGGGCGCGCTCTCCCACCTGACCCGCCCGGTCCTCGCCGACCGCCTCTCCCTCGGCTTCCGGCTGCCCGAGCCACCGAGCGGCGAGCTGCGCCTGCGGGACGTGCGCGTGGTGAAGGACGGCATCCGGGTGCGTGTCGAGGGCTCCGGGCTGGCGGTCGGTCCGTAGATGTCCGCCTTTGAATTCCGCTGGGCCCGCTCCCGGAGGACAGGATGGTCCTCAGGAAGCCGCCCGACGACACGATGACCCTCAGGCGCTGACGCGCAGTCTGTACACGTCAGAACGGCTCGGCCGCCGCCACGATCCGCGCCGGCAGATACGGCGATCGCACCCTGATCTCCCAGCCCCGCCGGCGCGCGTGGCAGCCGAGGGCCAGGATGTCGAGGCTGAGGGCGGCGTCGGGGTCGGAGGGGCGGTCGGCGACCGCGTAGTAGTCGCGGTGGGCGGTGAGCGCGTCCAGGAGAGCCAGGTTGAAGCTCTCCTCGTCGCCCTCGACGAACTGGGAGAAGAGCACCGCGGGCGGCGGCAGGAACCCCTGGTCGCGGGTCTTCCCGGCGTCCCTCAGGGCCTGGTCCGTGGCCGGTCCGGGGTCCTCGCCGCGCAGATAGGCGTGCAGGGCCCGCCGGTAGGAGGCCGACACGGAGCGGTCCTGGCCGACCCGCTCCGGCCCCGCCAGGACCAGCGGCGCCAGATGCTCCCGCCGGCCCGTGATCAGCGCGAGGTGCACCGCCCGGTGCCACGCCCCCGGCCCGGCGTCCTCGTCCCGGCAGGCGGGGTACGTCACCGTCCTGCCGTCGATCGTGACCGGCACGTCGGTGCCGGGCTCCGCCAGCGTCGTACGGAACAGCGCGGCCCCCAGCTCCGCGGCCAGCCGCAGGTTCCGCAGCTGGGCGTCGCTCGCGTCGGGCGTGTGCGAGGCCCGGGTGCGGAAGAGGAGTTCCTGATAGGTGACGGCGTAGGCCAGCTCGAAGGTGGTGAGCGACTTGCCCGGCACCGGGGTGACGGCGTCGCGGGTGTACCGCTCGAACTGCTCCTCGCTGTCCGGGTCCAGGGGGCGCGGCTCCAGGGCCCGCCCGAACTCGACCACTCCCGCGGCGAGTTCGGCCACCGCGTCCGGGCGGCGGTCCCGGCCGTAGGGCCCCACCCGCGGCGGGGTGGCCCTGAACCCGGTGACCAGCGCGTCCGGCAGATAGTCGCTGTCGACGGCCGGCGGCCAGCCCTCGTCGCGGTACGCCAGCGCCGTCAGGGCGATCGGCAGGAGGGGGAGGAGACTGCCCGGCCGGGCTCCCGGCCCGGGGGTGCCGGTCAGCGGCCTCAGCAGGCGGACGACCGCCTCGCCGAACCCCTCCCGGTCGCCCGCGGTCAGCGCGCGCAGCGCCTTCAGCCCGATGCCGTACGGCTGGTCGGCGAGCCGCTCACCGGTCTCCTTCTCCAGCGCCCGGACCCGGTCGAGCGCCGCGTCGAGCGCGGTGAGCTTCTGTTCCCGGGAGGGCGGACGGTCGGCGTCGTCGTCGCCGGTGTCGCCGATGACGTACGCCATGAAGCCGTTGATCAGTTCGGTGTCGGGGCGTCCGGAGCGGCCCTGCTGGGGCACCTCGCGCGCGAAGTGGAAGGCCTCGCCGTGCCATTGGGCCTTCTCGACGAGGATCGCCAGGCAGAAGGCGTCCAGCCACTTGGCGGCGGTGACCGGCTCCGGGGTGCCGCCGGGCTCGCGGTCGTACACCAGGCCCCAGTCGGGGTAGGTGAGGAAGACCTCGAAGTGGTCGCGCGGGAAGTACGCCGCGTACGCCACCGCGCCGGCGGCCGCCTCGGCGGCGTCCTCCAGGACCGCCTTGGCCTCGGGGGAGTGGAGGTCGGGAGTCTCCACCGAGAGCGCGCCGAGGTACTCGACGAACTCCTGGGCGATCAGCCACCACTCCCACGCCGTCACCGGGCCGGCCTTGGACATGGAGTGGACCTGCGAACCGATCCTGTTCGCGAAGTCCTTCCGCACCGCCGAAACGGCTGCCTCGCCGACCCGATGCCTCTCGATACGCATCACTTTTCCGCTCCCCCGTCAGTCCTGTTCGATCCGGACAACCAGCGTAGATCGAGGCACTGACAGAGGAGCCGGGCAGATCAGGCCGTGCTCGGCGTCCAGTCGCCCAGCCAGTACGCGATCTCCTGGCCGGTGGCCTGGGCGTCGGTCAGCTGCGGCCGGTCGGAGGAGGCCGCACCCGAGCCCGCGCCGGTGTTCTTGTACTCCGCGAACCGGTCGTCCTTCCAGGAGAAGCCGCTCATGTCGGTCCACGGCGTGGACTTGATCGCGGCGCTCAACGACGTGTCGCGGACGGTGGTCTGCGGGTCGAGGGTCGTGTCGCCGCCGGCGTGCCAGGGGCGGCCCAGGTAGAAGCTCGCGGAGGAGACGTCCCCGTTGACCGTCGAGTCGGCGATGAGGATGCCCTTGCGGTTCGCGGCGGTGCTGGGCGCGGTGACGTAGCCGGCCGAGGTGCCGTTCCAGCGCTTCTTCAGCGTGATGACGGACTTGTCGATCACGGCGGTGGCCCGGCCGAAGATGAAGTCGACGTTGCCGACGACATAGGAGTTCCTCATGTAGACCTCCAGGTCCGCGAGCGTCCTCGCGGTGACGAGCTGACCGTCCCGGCCGCCGTAGGTGCCGTTCTGGCCCAGCGCGTCGACGGAGGCGAAGCCGTCCGCGGTGGCGGTGGCCCAGGCGGGTGAGGCGGGGGCGGCGGTGGTGGCGGCGGAGGTCCTGGGGCTGGGTGCCTGGCAGGAAGCCGGGGGCGAGCCCTCCGGCGGCCGTCAGGACGAGCGGAACACCGAGGGCGAGTGCGGTGGTTCGGCGTCGGCGATGCTGGGCCATGGGGGGAATCCGTTCCGTGCGGGGGCAGGGACACCAGAGCAGTCGCCGCCCCCGCACGGAAGGTTGCCGCCTGAATTCGCCTACTTGGCGCAGGACTTCGGGTCGAGGTTCTCCTGCCACTTGTCCTCACGGCCGTCCGGCTGACCGTTCGGCAGGAGCTTGTCGGAGATGCCGTCGATGTAGTAGCCGTACGAGTAGATCGTCTTCCAGCTCGCGTCCCGGCCACGCCAGGTGTGCGCGGTGACGTCCCCGTCGCCCTTGTTCCACTGGTAGTCCTCGACGTAGAACACCGGGTTCACGCGGACCACCCGCTGGTACGGCGTCCAGGTGGTCGCGACCTGGGTGCAGGGCGGTATGGACTTCTCGCTGCGCCGCTCGAAGGACGAGGTCTTCTCCCAGCCCCACTCGTAGCCGGCGCTGCCGCCCAGGGTGCCCGAGAAGATGCTCTTCGCCAGGGAGAGGCTGATGCTGGCGCCGACGCTCTTCTTGGCGAAGGTCTTGGTGCTGTACCCGCTGACGAAGGTCACCTTGTCCTCGGTCGTGCCGTGGTTGCCGGTCCACTCCGAGGTGCGGACGGGCTCGCCCTTCACGGACCAGGTCGAGGCCTGCGCGTACCCGCACCAGCCGCGGAACAGCTCCCACGGCCCGGCGGGCACCCACAGCCCGACGACGCCCCGCAGGTACTCGTCCCGCGTCTTGAACTCGCCGGTGTCGACGTTGAGCGCGCCGTAGACGCCGGTGAGGCTGGATTCCTGGCCGCACAGCCGGTCCAGCATGACGTCGGTGTTCCCGGGGTCCACGCCCCGGACGTTCTGGGCCCCGCCGGGACCGGCGGCCTGCGCGGCCCCGGCGCCGGCCAGCAGGCCGGTGACGGCGAGGGCCGCGGACGCGGCGGCGAGGAGGCTCTTCTTCAGAGTCGATGTACGAAACGAACGCATGGGGGGTTCTTCACTCCTGAGTGCTCAGGACAGATGCGTGGGGCACCTGTTCGACGACTCAGGAAGCTGGCAGAGAACCCGCGAGTAGGGTCGAGAACGCGTGAGTGTTGACAGGACATCGACAGCTTTGCGGTCACTGCGCGACGGCGGGACCCTCCGGTGGCGGAGTCGGCGCCCCCGGCAGTCGTACGGTCGCGATGGTGCCGCCGCCCTCGGCGCGACCGAGGGTGACCTCGCCGCCGGACTGCTGGACCGTGCGGGCCACGATGGACAGGCCGAGGCCGGAACCGGGCAGGGCGCGGGCGCTGGGGGAGCGCCAGAAGCGGTCGAAGACGTACGGGAGTTCCTCGGCGGGGATGCCGGGGCCGTGGTCCCGGACGGTCAGCACGCCGTCGCTGAGCCGCACCTCGACGGTGCCGGCCCCGGGGCTGAACTTCACCGCGTTGTCGAGGACGTTGACCACCGCGCGCTCCAGAGCGGCCGGTTCCGCGCGGGTGTACCAGGGCTCCAGCGAGGCGTTGATGGTCAGCTCGGGTCCGCGCAGCCGTGCCCGGCGCAGGGCCGCCTCGACGGTGTCCTCCAGCGAGACGACCTGCACCCGTTCGCCGCGCTGGCCCTCCGAGCGGGACAGCTCCTGCAAGTCTCCTATCAGGGCGGCCAGTTCGGTCATCTGTGCCTTCACCGAGGCGAGCAGTGCCTTGCGGTCGGCCTCGGGGAGGGGGCGGCCGGTCTCCTCGCTGCGGGTGAGGAGTTCGATGTTGGTGCGCAGGGAGGTGAGCGGGGTGCGCAGCTCGTGCCCCGCGTCGGCGATGAGCTGCTGCTGGAGGTCGCGGGAGCTGGCGAGGGAGCTCGTCATCGAGTTGAAGGACCGGGACAGCCGGGCGACCTCGTCCTCGGCGTCCTCCTCGACGGGGATGCGGATGCCGAGGTCCTCCGTCCGGGCCACGTGCTCGACGGCCTCGGTGAGCTTGTCGACGGGCCGGAGACCGGCCCGGGCCACGAAGAGACCCGCGGCCCCGGCACCGAGGACTCCGATGCCGGAGACGAGGAGGAGGATGAGGGCGAGGTCGTTGAGGGTGTCCTGGGTGCTCTTGAGGGAGACGGCCACGACGAGGCCCACGTTGGGTCCGGCTTCGCCGGTGGATGTGCGGGTAGGGCCCAGCGGCCGGGTCAGGATGCGGACATCGGTTCCGTCGCCGGTGCTCCCGTTCCGATAGTAGATCTTGCCGGTGTCCCCGTGCTTGATCTCGTCCTTGTCGGCCTGGGTCACCTTCACCGCTGCCACGGAGTCCTGGAGGATGCAGACGGTCCCGTTCTCTTGGACCAGCTGGGAGTAGTTGCGGAAGACCCCGCTGCCATACGGAGTCTCGGTGCAGTTGTTGAGGGCGTCCTGGAGCTGGCCCGGCATTCTCATCGAAGCCTTGGTGAGGTCGTCGTCGACCTGGTCGTACAACTTCCCCTGCACGATGAACCAGCACGTCACCGAAACCGCCGCCACCGCGAACGCCACCGCCGCCGCCACCAGCAGCGCCAGCCGGGACCGGATCGGAAGGGAGCGGTACCGCCGTACGAGCCTCTTCACTCCGCGCCACCCTGCCGCAGCACGTACCCCACGCCCCGCACCGTGTGCACGAGCCGCGGCTCACCGCCCGCCTCCGTCTTGCGGCGCAGGTACATGACGTAGACGTCCAGGGAGTTGGAGGAGGGCTCGAAGTCGAAGCCCCACACCGCCTTCAGGATCTGCTCACGCGTCAGCACCTGGCGCGGGTGGGCCATGAACATCTCCAGCAGGGTGAACTCCGTCCGGGTCAGCTCCACCGGCCGCCCCGCCCGGGTGACCTCACGCGTCGCGAGGTCCATGCGCAGATCGGCGAAGGTGAGCGCCTCGTCGTCGACGGCCGCCGCCCCGGCCGCCGCCGCGTAGGAGCTGCGCCGCAGCAGCGCACGGACCCGGGCGAACAGCTCGTCCAGCTCGAACGGCTTGACCAGGTAGTCGTCGGCGCCCGCGTCGAGCCCGGTGACGCGGTCGCCGACCGTGTCGCGGGCCGTCAGCATCAGGATGGGGGTGGTGTCGCCCGCGCCGCGGATGCGCCGGGCGGCCGTGAGCCCGTCCATGCGGGGCATCTGGATGTCGAGGACGACCAGGTCGGGCCGGTACGCGGTCGCCTTGTCGAGGGCGTCGGCTCCGTCCACGGCGACCTCAGTGTCGTAGCCCTCGAAGGCGAGGCTGCGCTGGAGTGCTTCGCGCACCGCCGGCTCGTCGTCGACGATCAGGATGCGCTGGGGGTCACGGTCGCCTTCGGCGGGGCTCATGGCTGGGGTTTCCTCGGGTGCGGTCGGAGAACGGGGACTGAAGGGAGTGAGCGCTTTCAGCCTCGCACGGTTCCCCGCCGGCGCTGAAGGACGTGCTGTGCGGGGGGTCAGCCGCGTACGGTACGGCGGCGGCTGCGGGCGGCGGTCGCCCCGCGGCGGGCCACCGCCGGGGACGCCACCTCGGGCGCCCGGGGTGCCGGGGCGTGCAGTGCGTACGCCACGTCGAGGGCCAGGGCGATTCCGGCCGGGTCGGTGCCGGCCACCGTGTGCGAAACCTGCTTGATCACGACGTACTCCTCGCGAGGGTCAGGGGGTCAGCTGTCGGTGCCGCCGGCCCGCAGCGTGGTCAGGTCGGACTTGACGGTGTTGATCGGGATGGAGAAACCGAGACCCGCGCTTCCGGCCGTGGACGAGTCCGAACTGGCCGAGTACATCGCCGAGTTGATGCCGATGATGTTGCCGTTCATGTCGATCAGCGCGCCGCCGGAATTGCCCGGGTTCAAGGACGCGTCGGTCTGGATCGCCTTGTACGTCGTCGTCGAGGAGCCGGTGTCGCCGTTGAACTGCTGCCCGCCGAACTCGAACGGCCACTGGCCGCTGCCGCCGCCCTGCCCCTGGCTCTGGCCCTCGTCCGTGGAGACGGTGACGTCCCGGTTGAGGGCGGAGACGATGCCGCTGGTCACGGTGCCGGTCAGGCCCTCGGGGGAGCCGATCGCCACGACCTGGTCGCCGACCTGGACGCCGGCGGAGTTGCCGAGGATGGCCGGGCTCAGGCCGGAGGCGTTCTCCAGCTTGATGAGGGCGAGGTCCTTCTTGCTGTCGGTGCCGACGACCTTCGCGGTGTAGGACTTGCCGTCGCTGGTGCTCACCTTGATGGTGGAGGCGCCGGAGACGACGTGGTTGTTGGTGATGATCTCGCCGCCGCTGGTGATGATCACACCGGAGCCGGTGGACTCCCCCGCGTTCGAGGTGGCGTTGATCTCGACGATGCTCCGGCTGACCGCCTTGGCGACCCCGGCGACCGTGCCCTTGGCGGAGGACGGCACCACGTTGGTGCTGGTGCTGCTGGAGGCGACGGTGTCGTTGCCGGTCAGCTCCTGGATGCCGTAGGCGGTGCCGCCTCCTATCGCCGCGGCGACGATCGCGACGGCGGCGAGGAGGGCGAGGGGGCCGCGGGTGCGCCTCTTCGGAGCGGGGGCGGGTGCGCCGGGCTCCGCGGGGGCCGCGGTGAGGAGAGCGGTTCCGCCGCCATCGCCGTCGCCGCCGTGGGAGCCGGCGCCCCCGGAGGCGAAGGCGGCGGGCTGCGCCTGGGGCTGCTGGTGTCCCGGCCACACGGTGGTCGGCTCGACGACCGGCTGCGGGGGCGTCGTGGGCGGCTGGGCCGGCGGGGGCGGCCACTCGGGGTTCACGGGCGACGAAGCGTGCTGCTGCTGGGCGCCCTGGTGGGGGTTCTCGTACTGCTCGTACTCGCCGTCGCGGCGGAAGCTCTCGGTCATGACAAAAAGCTTGTCCCGCGACCATGAGAGCTTCCTGAGTGCCGGCTGAGAAGCCCGGCAGAACCTCGTATGCCCGATATAAAGCCGCCGCCGGCCTCCGGCCAGGTGTTCTCAGACGGTCTTCAGAAACTCACTCGCAGCCGCAGGAGCGCCGCACGACCAGCTTCGACGGGAACACCTTCAGCCGCTCCCGTCGGGACCCCGCGACCCGGAGCCCGTCGTCGAGCACCAGATCCACCGCGGCCCGGGCCATCGCCGACCGGTCCGACGCCATGGTCGTCATCGGCGGATCGGCGAGCGCGGCTTCCTTGATGTCGTCGAACCCGATGACCGCCAGTTCCCCCGGCACGTCGATGCGCAGCTCGCGCGCGGCCCGCAGCAGGCCGATCGCCTGGTCGTCGGTGGAGCAGAAGACCGCGGGCGGCCGATCGGGCCCGGAAAGCACCCCGAGCGCCACCTGGTACGCGTCGTAGCGGTTGTACGGCGCCTCGAAGAGCCGTCCCTCGGTCGGCAGTCCGGCCTCCTCCATGGCCTGGCGCCAGCCCTCGACGTGGTCGGAGACCGGGTCGCCGACGGAGGGGGTGTCGGCCGTACCGCCCATACAGGCCACGTAGGGGTAGCCATGGCCCAGCAGGTGCTCGACGGCGGTCTTGGCACCGGTGAGGTCGTCGAGGACGACGGCCACGTCGTCGATCGCCTCGGGCCGCTCGTGCAGCAGCACGACCCGGGCGTCCCACGCGTCGATCTCGGCGGCGGCGTTGTCGTTCAGCGCGTGCGAGACCAGGATCAGCCCGGAGACCCGCATCCCGAGGAACGCCCGCAGGTAGTGGACCTCGCGTTCGCCGATGTAGTCGGAGTTCCCGACGAGCACCATCTTGCCGCGCTCGGACGCGGCCTGTTCGACCGCGTGCGCCATCTCCGCGAAGAACGGCTGGCGCGCGTCCGGCACGATCAGGCCTATGAGATCGGTGCGCCGGGACGCCATCGCCTGGGCGACCCGGTCGGGCCGGTACCCCAGCTCCTTGATCGCGGCGAGGACACGCTCGCGCGTGGCCGGGGCGACCGGCCGGGGTCCGTTGTTGATGACATAGCTGACTACGGCGGTGGACGTTCCCGCCAACCGCGCCACGTCATCCCTGGTTACCTTGGCCACGCGCGGAGTCTACGCGGATAAACCCGCTCTGGGCAGGGCATGAAGGAGGTCCCTGCACTCCCGCCGAGCGGCATACGGGAGTACGTCGGTGCCGAAGCCATGCCCATGCTCGGGGCCCGCTACGCCTCTACGTCCTCAAGGGCGACGCTCTCGTCCACATCCTCCGTCTTTGCCCGGTCCGTCTTGGCCTTCGCCTCGTCGCTGACCCGGTCGCCCTTCTCGGGCGTAACGAATCGATAACCGACGTTCCGGACGGTCCCGATCAGCGACTCGTGCTCGGGGCCGAGCTTCGCGCGCAGCCGTCGTACGTGCACGTCGACCGTTCGGGTGCCACCGAAGTAGTCGTAGCCCCAGACCTCCTGGAGCAGCTGCGCGCGCGTGAAGACGCGGCCCGGGTGCTGGGCGAGGTACTTCAGGAGCTCGAACTCCTTGAAGGTGAGGTCCAGGACCCGGCCCTTGAGCTTCGCGGAGTAGGTCGCCTCGTCGACCGACAGGTCGCCGTTGCGGATCTCCATGGGGGAGTCGTCGCTGACGATCTGCTGCCGGCCCATGGCGAGACGCAGCCGCGCCTCGACCTCGGCCGGACCGGCGGTGTCGAGGAGCACGTCGTCGATGCCCCAGTCGGCGGTGACGGCGGCGAGGCCGCCCTCGGTCACGACGAGGATGAGCGGACAGCCGGGCCCGGTCGAGCGCAGCAGCTGGCACAGGCTGCGGACCTGGGGCAGGTCACGGCGTCCGTCGATGAGGATGACGTCGGCACCGGGGGTGTCGACGAGTGCGGGGCCTTCCGCCGGAGCCACGCGCACGTTGTGCAGGAGCAGGCCGAGGGCCGGAAGCACCTCCGTCGACGGCTGGAGGGCATTGGTCAGGAGCAGCAGAGAACTCATATGTCTGGTTCCTCCTCGGTCCCGCGAGGTCATGGCTTCGTATACAGGGGTATCCGAAAGCACAAAAGGACCCGGGGGCTGCATTGCCCGAGTCCTGTTCCGACGAGAATAGCCCACATGAGCATTGATCCGGCAGGTCGTGTGGCTCGTTCCATCGTGAGTCCGCACTCTGAGACGCGCAGACCTGCACCTATACGGACGTTTCTGCACACCGACGACGGCGTGACGATCGATTCCGTATACGATCCGCCCTCCTTCGTATACGACGCCTCCCGGCCACCCGCGCGTGACCTGGTGTTCGTGATCGCGCACGGTTTCACCGGCGACGTGGATCGCCCTCATGTTCGCCGGGTGGTGGAGGCGTTCACGCGGTACGGCGGCGTGGTCACGTTCTCCTTCCGCGGCCACGGAGCCTCCGGCGGGCGCTCGACGGTCGGCGACCGCGAGGTGCTGGATCTGGCCGCCGCGGTGGCGTGGGCCCGCGAACTCGGCCACGCGCGCGTGGCGACCGTCGGCTTCTCCATGGGCGGTTCGGTGGTGCTGCGGCACGCGGCGCTGTACCGCCTGGAGACCAGCGCCGGCACGGACGCGCACACGGACGCGGTGGTCTCGGTCAGCGCACCGGCCCGCTGGTACTACCGCGGCACAGCCCCCATGCGCAGGCTCCACTGGCTGGTGACCCGCCCCTCGGGCCGCCTGGTCAGCCGCTACGGATTCCGTACGCGCATCCACCACCGCGACTGGGACCCCGTCCCGCTCTCCCCGGTCGAGGCGGTCCCGAGCATCGCCCCCACCCCCCTGCTCATCGTCCACGGCGACCGCGACGGGTACTTCCCCCTCGACCACCCGCGGATGCTCGCCGAGGCCGCCGGCGACCACGGGGAGCTGTGGATCGAGCCCATGGGTCACGCCGAGCACGCGGTCGGCGACGAGCTGCTGGGCCGGATCGGGGACTGGGCTGTCACAGCGGGCGGCTAGCCTGGCCCCGTACACCACCGAACGATTGAGGAAGCGGATGCCAAAGGTCACGGTGCGCTACTGGGCCGCCGCGAAGGCCGCGGCCGGGATCGCCGAGGAGCCGTTCGACGCGGCCACCCTCGCCGAGGCGCTGGACGCGGCGCGCGAGCGACACCCGGGTGAACTCGTGCGCGTCCTGCGGCGATGCTCGTTCCTCGTCGACGGTGACCCCGTGGGCACCCGCGGACATGAGACGGTACGGCTGGCCGACGGCGGCACGGTCGAGGTGCTTCCGCCGTTCGCAGGAGGGTGACGATGACGAACCAGCCGTACGAGGGCTACGACCCGTACTCGCAGCAGGGCTGGCCGGCCCAGCAGGAGCAGGAGTACGACGACCCGCAGGCCGCCCAGCAGCAGTACACCCAGCAGTGGCAGGGCCAGACCTGGGACACCCAGGTCCAGGCACCGGCCGCGGGGGCCGCGGAGACGGCGTATCCGCCCCAGCAGACGTACGACGCGGAGGCCCAGGGATACGGCGCGGGGCAGCAGGGGGCCGCCGCACCCGGACAGGGCCCCGGCGCGTACGGCGCCCCGGCACCGTCGCCCGGCCCTTACGGCTCCGCCCCCTACGGCTCCGCCCCCTACGGCTCCGCCCCCTACGGTTCCCCGGCAGGTGCTCCCGGTCCGGGCGCCTACGGACCCGCGCCGACGGCTCCCGCACCCGCCGCCCCCGGGGCCGACTCCTCCGGCTACGGCCCCGCCACCGTCGCCGGCAACGCCCGCGTCACCGATGCCCAGCGTGCCCGGCTCGAAGGCCGGTCCCCGATCATCGAACCCGGCATCCAGCCCGCCGCGCTCACCGCGCTGCTCGGCCTGCTGCTCTCCGGTGCGGCGGCCGTCGGGTCGTACGCCCTCCTGGTACCGCTCGTCGTCCTCCAGGCCGTCACCGCGGCCGGCTGGTTCCGGCTGAACGGCATGTGGCCCGCCCGGCAGGGCATCGCGCTGGCGTTCCTCGGCGCGCTGGTCGCGGACGCGGCCCTGCTGACGGCCGGCCGGGAGAACGCGCCCGCGGCGATCCTCGGCACCCTCGGTGTCTGGGTCCTGCTCAGCCTGGTCATGCAGCTCCGCTCGCACGCCGACCCCGACGAGCGGATGTACGGCCTGATGGCGACCGTCGCTTCGGCGGCCCTGGCGATCGTCGCCACCGGCCACCTCGCGGCGGACCCGGACGCGGTGACGGTCGGCGCGGCCGCGGTGGCCGTGGCGGTCCTGGCCCGCGCGCTGCCCCTGCCCACCCCGGCCTCCGTGGTCGTCTCGCTGCTCGCCGCGGCGGGTGCGGGCATCGCCGTCGGCGGCATGACGGGCCTCGGCGCGAAGGGCGCCCTGCTCGGTGCGGGCGCGGCGGTGTGCGCGCTGATCGGCCACCGGGTCGCGAGCTACGACTACCCCTCCCGCTTCGTGCACTTCACGGCCGGCGTGGCCCTGCCGCTGGCCGCGGCGGCCCCGGCGGTGTACGTGCTGGGCCGGGCGATCGGCTAGGTCGGCGGGGGCGTCGGCGGGGGCGTCTCGGTCCAGGGCGGAACGGGTGCCCGGACGGGGCGTAGAGCACCCGTACGTCGTCCTGGGGATGGTGCTCGGCGAGCCGGGCCCGTTCCGTCACCGCCCGCGCGGTCTCGGCCTCCAGATCGTCCACCTCGACGTCGAGGTGCGGCATCATCTGCTGGTCGCCGGGCTTGCGCGTGGGCCAGACCGGCGGGACGTCCAGTTCGGCTCCTTGAGGACCACGGTGGACAGCCGCGCGGAGAAGGACCTGCCCGCCTTCCTACTGCCGCCGCCGCTTCCCGTCCAGCTCGTCCCACCACTCGTCGGACTTGGGGTCGCCGGAGGGGTCGTCCCACCAGCGGTCGTCGGGTCCGCGCCGGTTGGCGACCATCGCGGCCACCGGCGGGATCACCATGGCGACCACGCACATCCCCACGGCCACCGGGATCGACCAGAGCCGCACGACTCCCCAGGCCAGGACGAACAGCCCGATACAGGTGCCCATCATGGCGAAGTAGACATGACGTCGGCGTGCCAGCATACGTCCAATGTAGGCCCGGCAAGGCCGAAGGGCCGTACCCCGTGATCCGGGGTACGGCCCTTCGGCCGATCAGCTGGTCGGCTGCCTCAGACGGCGATCGCGACCTCGGCCAGGCCGCCCTGCTGGGCGACGACCGTGCGGTCGGCGGTGGCGCCCGGAACCAGGGCGCGGACGGTCCAGGTGCCCTCGGCCGCGTAGAAGCGGAACTGGCCCGTCGCGGAGGTCGGGACCTCCGCCGTGAACTCGCCGGTCGAGTCCAGGAGGCGGACGTAACCCACCACAGGCTCGCCGTCACGCGTCACCTGACCCTGGATCGTGGTCTCACCGGGCTTGATCGTCGAGGCGTCGGGGCCGCCGGCCTTCGCTCCACACATGTCTTTCTCCAGATTCAGAAGGGTCTGACCGGAAGGAAGGCCGGTCGGGTTGGACGGGGTGTCTTACTTGTTGGCGCCGAGCTCGATCGGAACGCCGACCAGGGAGCCGTACTCGGTCCAGGAGCCGTCGTAGTTCTTGACGTTCTCGACACCGAGCAGCTCGTGCAGCACGAACCAGGTCAGGGCCGAGCGCTCACCGATGCGGCAGTACGCGATGGTGTCCTTGGCGAGGTCGACCTGCTCCTCGGTGTAGAGCTCCTTGAGCTCCTCGTCCGACTTGAAGGTGCCGTCGTCGTTGGCGTTCTTCGACCACGGGATGTTGCGCGCGGACGGGACGTGGCCCGGACGCTGCGACTGCTCCTGCGGCAGGTGGGCCGGGGCGAGCAGCTTGCCGGAGAACTCGTCGGGGGACCGGACGTCCACCAGGTTCTGCGAGCCGATCGCGGCGACGACGTCGTCACGGAAGGCGCGGATGGACTTGTTCTGGGGCTTGGCCTTGTAGTCGGTCGTCGGGCGCTCGGGCACCTCTTCGACCAGCTCGCGGGCGTCCAGCTCCCACTTCTTGCGGCCGCCGTCGAGAAGCTTGACGTTCTCGTGGCCGTACAGCTTGAAGTACCAGTAGGCGTAGGACGCGAACCAGTTGTTGTTGCCGCCGTAGAGGATCACCAGTGTGTCGTTGGCGATGCCCTTGGTCGACAGGAGCTTCTCGAAGCCCTCCTGGTCGACGAAGTCGCGGCGGACCGGGTCCTGCAGGTCCTTGGTCCAGTCGATGCGGATCGCGTTGCGGATGTGGTTCTTCTCGTAGGCGGACGTGTCCTCGTCCACCTCCACGATCGCGATGTTGGGGTCGTCGAGGTTGGCCTCGACCCAGTCGGCATCGACCAGGACGTCGCTGCGGCTCATGCTCTTTCTCCTCCGGGGCAGTTGCGGCGGGGCGTGCGGAAGGGTGCGCGGGGCGCACGGATGCCTGAGAGTCCAGGGCAGGGGGATGCGGAGGTCGGTGCCGTCCGCTCAGAAGGGGCGACAGAGCATGGCGGCGACGCGGCACAGGTCTACTGCCCGCCGCTTCGTGAGATCCGCCTGTCGCTTCATAGTGGTCGATCGTAGGGACGGACATACCGGCATGTCACCGGTGTATCGCATGCTGAGATACGATCGTCCGGGATGTGGGACCAGAAGTGCGCCCGGGCCGTGGTCCCACGGTTCCCGGGCGCGTGTAGTCGTCATCACATCTACGGTACGGACGTCACCGTCTCGCCTGTCGGACGCGCGGCGTCCGGCCTGTCGTTCGTCCTGCCCGGCTCGTCCTACCCCGCGAGCTTGACGTCCGAACCCTTCACCGCGATCTCCACACCGTTCGCACCCGCTTCGACCCGGTCGAGCTTGATACCGCCCGGCAGGCCCTCGATCTTCTGGTCGAAGTCGGCGACCGAACGGAAGTCGGAGTCGGCGAGGGTGATGTTCCCGAAGCTGGGGATCGAGTCGGCGTGCACCCGCACGGTGTCGCCGTCGACGACGCTCACGGTGCTGAGCACGGAGACCGGCTTCTCCAGGGCGCTGAACTTGATGTCGACCTTGATCTTGCCGTTCCCGCCGTCGGAGAGGCCGACGACCTTGGCGGTGACACCCAGCGGAAGCTGGGCCTCCGCGGACCCCGCCGCCTTCAGCAGCTGGTCGTAGGCGATGGTCGCGGTCCCGGCGGCCGTGGTGGCGGTGGCGGAACTGTAGTCGCCGGAGAACGCGACGCCCTTCATGGCGGCGTTCAGGTCGTCGATACGGATCGTGCCCCCGCTGGTCCCGGTGTCCGCGGCGTAGTCCTTCATCCCGACCTCGACGTCGTCGAGCTCACCGCCGGCCACCTGGGTCAGGAACGGGAACCCCTTGATGTCCACGCTCGGCGTCGTGGTCAGCCCCTCCTGCGTCTTCAGCCGGTCCGCGACCTCGCCCTCCGCGAAGTGGACCGCCAGACGGTCGGCGGCGACGAACAGCCCGCCGAGAATCACGGCGATGATCAGAAGTATTCGCAGGGCGCGCATACGGTCGGTTCCCCCAGAGCGGCGGTGGTGTCGACGGACGGGTGGCCGTCGAGCGTGAGAGTAGTCCCGTCGGGCAAGGAGACCGCGAGATTGTCGATCACCTGTGACAGGACGAGGGCGCTGTCGGTGAGTTCTTCTCGTGCCCTGCCCAACGGGCGGTATTCCACAGCCAGTAGGGACGGGCGCTCGACGTGACGGCCTGACGGGCGGATCCGGCCGGGGAGACGCCGCCGGGGTGACGCGGCCGCCTCGCACTCCCCGCACTCAGTAGACGAGCGCCTGCGTACCGTCGGCCAGTGCCTCCTGCACGAAGACCTGCGCCCCCGCGATCCGTACGCCGTCGATGACGTCCTTCTCGGTGATGTCCCGACGGGCCGCGCACTGGGTGCACAGGGTGAGCCGGCCGCCCGCGAGGATCGAGTCGAGCAGGTCGGGCAGCGGCGCCGCGTGCGGCAGCTCGAACTCGGCCGCCCGCCCCGGCAGCGCGAACCACGCCGACTCCCCGGTCAGCCACAGCGAGACGTCCACCCCGCTGGCCACGGCCACCGCCGCCACGGTGAACGCCTGTGAACAGCGCTCGGGGGCGTCGGCCCCGGCGGTCACCTTGATCACGAGCTTCTTCGCCATGGCCGAATCGTAACCAGCGCGGCTACAACTCCGGCCGTCGATCACGAGTCACCTGTGCGCGTGTATATGGCATGCGCGCTTCAGGTTGGGTGTGAGGGATGTCTTGCAAGTGCCCGAAGTAGCAGAAGAAACAGGGACACCGGCCCTGGCGGCGGACCCGCCGGTGGAAGGCCGGTCGCCGCGCCGCCGTGGACGGACCACGATGCTGATCGCCGGCGCAGCCGTGCTCGGTGTCGTCGCCGGCAGCTGTACCGGTTACCTGATCCAGGCCGACCGCGAGCCGACAAAGTTGTCCTCGCTCTCCCAGCCGACGCTCGTCCAGGCCAAGGGCCCGGCACCCGAACCGCTGTCCCCCGCCCAGGACCGCCGGGTGAAGACCGACGGCGACCTGCGCAAGCTCCTGCTGAAGAAGCCGAGCGGGGCCAAGGGCGCCGAGTGGGCCGGCATCGACGGCTGGATGACGCTGGCCGACATGGCGGAGACGTACGAGAAGCCGGCCGGGGCGTTCAGCGAACTCGTCGCCGGCGAGTTCCGCCGTGCGGCCGACACGGGCTGGAAGGTCGGCAGTACCTACGGTGTCGAGATCCGCCTGATCCAGTACCGGCAGGAGGAGGAGTTGCAGGCCTCCTACATGGCCGACGACGAGAAGGACTACGAGGACGCCGAGGGCGGCACCAAGAGCTGGGCGGTCCCGGGCAGCGACAACGGCATGGCCTACGTCCACACCAAGCCGGACACCAAGCCCGGTTATCTGCCGCAGTACAACGCCACGGCCATCGCCCGGCGGGGGGACATCGTCATGAAGGTCTTCGTCTGGGACGCCAAGCCGATCCCGAAGACGAAGATCATGGACCTGGCGGAGCGGCAGGTGAAGAAGCTGTGAACGAGAGCGAGAACCAGCAGGTGGGCGAGGTCGGCCCCGCGGAGCTCACGGTCGCCGGCGACCCCGTGGCTGCCGCGCCTGCCGAGAAGCCGGCGCGCCGTGGCCGTATCGCCGCGGTGATCGGGTCCGCGGTGCTGGCCGTGGCGGTCGTCGCGGGGGTCGGCTACACCGTGATCACCGTCGACGGCGCCGACCGTGACGCGGGCGCGCCCGTGTGGACGTTCCCGAAGGGCGGGGCGGACCAGGAGAAGGCGGCCGCGGCGAAGGGGCTGGCGTCGATGCTGGTGCCGTACGGCGCCGACGGGTGGAGCCGGGGGCCGGACATCGGGGAGTACGGGTACGACGCCCAGCTCAGCGGTGCCGAGGCCACGGCCCTGCGCAAGCAGTCGCTGACCGGGCTGCCCCGTAGTCAGCGCAAGGCGTTGGAGAAGCAGATCGACAAGCAACGGCTCACGGGTATCGCGATGCGCAGCTACCTGAGCACCGACCAGCTCTCCTCCGTCTACACGGATAAGGCCTCCACGGTGACCGTCGAGCTCGCGCAGCTGGACAACAAGGCGGCGGCGCGGGGGATCACCGAGTACCAGAACGAGTTCCTCGACGCACTGGGCGACGTCCTGCGTGAGGGGCCCCGGATCGAGGGCCACAAGGACGCCCGCTGCTTCCTGTTGCCCACGAACAAGGACGAGAAGCTGGACTCGATGTTCTGCGGGGCCCAGCAGGGCAATGTCCTGGTCGCTCTCACCGCGGACAGCCCCAAGCCCATGCAGCAGACAGGGATCGCGATGCTCCTGCGCGAACAGCTCGACCGCATCGCGGAACCGGGGGAGTCGGTATGACCGAGCAGACGGAAGAGAAGCCCGAGGCGACCGTTCCGCGCGCCGAGACCGAGCAGGCGTCGGTCGCCGAGTCCGACAGCGCGGCGCCGAAGACGTCCGTTCCCGGTAAGACGGACCAGACCGAGCCGGCAAAGCCGGGCGACGGGGCCGACCAGACCCCCCAGCCGCCCACGCCCGAGCCACAGCCTGCGGCGGCGCTCAGGTCCGCGCCTGCGCCGGTCCCGGTAGCCGCACCGGTGCCGGCGCCCGTGCCTGCCTCGGGGTCGGTGCTTGTGCCCGTGCCGGAAGCCGTGCCCGCCTCCGAGCCGCAGCC
>NZ_KB911610.1:60634-108202 GCF_000383615.1 Streptomyces canus 299MFChir4.1
GCACGCGCGCCCGAGGCCGCGGCGGTGCTCCGGTCCGAGCCCGCGCCGGTTCCGGCCGTGCCCGGCCCCGAGTCGGATCCCGTGCACGCTCCCGAGCCTGCGGCGGCGCTCCCGTCCGAGCCCGCGCCGGTCCCGGTGGCCGCACCGGTGCCGGCGCCCGTGCCTGCCTCGGGGTCGGTGCTCCCGCCCGCCCCGCAATCCGCACCCGCCCCCGAGCCGCAGCCCGCACCCGCGCCCGAGGCCGAGCACATGCCCGAGCCCGAAGCCGCCCCGGATCCCGCTCTCACCCCAGACCCCGCTCTCACCCCAAACCCCGCCCCCAAGACCCGCCGAGTCCTCCGAGCAACGCTCCGCTGGACCGCCGCCCTTCTCACCTTCGCCGCGTTCGGGGCCGGGAGTGCGTACGGGATCGCCGGGATGGAGCGGACGGACGTGCCGGGGCTCGGGACCGTGTCGGACGGGCGATGGGTCTATCCGGTGTTGACGAAGGCGCCGTTGCCGTCCGGGAGCCCGGGGCCGCTCGCCAGGGAGAACAAGGCCGGCAGCCACTACGCCGATCTGCGGGCGCTCGTGCTGCCCGCGCCCGAAGGGGCGACCGTCGACAAGGCGCTCAGCGGTACCGACGGCTGGCTGCCGACGAAGGACCTGCTCTCGGAGTACGCCGAGAAGGAGGACCGCGACGAGCTCGGGACGAAGCTCTCCGAGAACGGTCTGCGGCACATCGCGGTCCGCGGCTGGACCACCCCCGACGGCACCCGCACCCGGATCTATCTGCTCCAGTTCGACACCGCGGCCGTCGTGGACGACCTGTTCGGCGAGGACATCGCCCCGTACGGCAGCCCCGGCTACGAACTGCGCGACGCCCCGGACTCCCGCTCCGACGAGGCCTTCCCGAACGCGGCCCGAATCCCCGACATCACCGCGTCCGTCTACGTCGAGCCGAAGCCGTACGGCAAGGAACAGGCCCGCCACGCCTACCTCGGCGCCGGCGACGTACTCGCCCTGGTCGTCCAGTCCCGCAGGGGCACCGTCAACCCCGTCCCCTTCCAGCAGACGGTGGCGCTCCAGAGCCAGCTCCTGGGCTGAGGAGACCCGCACGGCCCCCCGGGCCCCGGCCGCGTAAGCTGGGGCCCGGCCCTGTGTACATGCACCGCACCCCGCTCATCCGAGGAGCACCCCGTGGAGATCTTCTTCGAAGCCCTGCTGGTCCTGGTCTGCGTCGGCGTTCTCGCCTTCGCCGGACTGACCGTGAAGAAGCTGTACCAGGGCCAGCGCTGATCCCCCTCTAGGAACCGCCACTCATGATCGAGATCCCGTCCGACCTCCACAAGGACCTCGTCCCGCTCGCCTTCCTGCTCGGCAACTGGGCGGGCGCGGGCGTGCACGACTTCCCCGGCTCGGAGAAGTGCAACTTCGGCCAGGAGGTGACCTTCGGCCACGACGGCCGGGACTTCCTGGAGTACGAGTCCCACACCTGGGTGCTGGACAACGACGGCAACAAGGTCCGCCCGCTGGAGACCGAGCACGGCTTCTGGCGCATCGACGCCGACCGCAAGGTCGAGGTGACGATGGTCCGCGACGACGGCGTCGTCGAGATCTGGTACGGCGAGATGGCCGATCAGAAGCCGCAGATCGACCTGGTGACCGACGCCGTCGCGCGTACGGCCGCCTCGGGGCCGTACAGCGGTGGCAAGCGGCTTTACGGCTACGTCAAGAGCGACCTCATGTGGGTCGGCGAGAAGCAGACCCCCGAGGTCGAGCTGCGCCCCTACATGTCGGCGCACCTGAAGAAGGTCGTCACCCCGGAGGACGTCGAGCGCTGGGCCAAGGCCCTGCCCGACGACATGCCGGACGACGGGATCGCCTTCTTCAAGTAGGTCCCGCACCACAAGCAGGTCCCGCACTTCCAGCAGGTCCCGCACTTCCAGCAGGTCCCGCGCCGAGAGGTCCTAGACTTCCCGGTGTGGTGAGCACCGACTGGAAGAGCGACCTGAGGCAGCGCGGCTACCGGCTGACGCCGCAGCGCCAGCTTGTCCTCGAAGCCGTGGACACCCTGGAGCACGCGACCCCCGACGCCATCCTCACGGAAGTGAAGAAGACGGCGTCGGGGGTCAACATTTCCACGGTCTACCGGACCCTGGAGCTCCTGGAGGAGCTCGGCCTGGTCAGCCACGCCCATCTCGGGCACGGGGCGCCGACGTACCACCTGGCCGACCGCCATCACCACATCCACCTGGTCTGCCGCGACTGCGAGAACGTCATCGAGGCGGACATCAAGGTGGCCGCCGACTTCACCGCGAAGCTCCGGCAGGAGTTCGGCTTCGAGACCGACATGAAGCACTTCGCGATCTTCGGCCGCTGCAAGGACTGCTCTCTCAAGGCTTCAACTACCGAGTCGTAGGCTTATGCGTATGAAGAGCCCCCTGCTGTCCCTGCCCGGCGCCGTCCCCGCCGAGGGCGTGGACGAAGGCGTCGCCGCGCATTACGGCGACCTGTTCCGCGAACAGCGCGCCCTCGCCGGCGGCACCGGATTCGTCGACCTCTCGCACCGCGGGGTCGTGTCCGTCACCGGCGACGACCGCCTGAGCTGGCTGCACCTGCTGCTCACCCAGCACGTCAGCGACCTCCCCACGGGCCAGGCCACCGAGGCGCTGATCCTTTCCGCGCACGGCCACATCGAGCACGCGCTGTATCTCGTCGACGACGGCACGACCGTGTGGGCGCACGTCGAACCCGGCACCCAGGACGCGCTGATCGCCTACCTGGAGTCGATGAAGTTCTTCTACCGGGTCGACGTCGCCGACCGCACCGACGAGGTCGCGATCGTCCACCTTCCCGCCGGTTCCATCGCCGAGGTGCCGGAGGGGGTCGTCGTACGCGAGACGCCGTACGGCCGTGATCTGTTCCTGCCCCGCGCGGACCTGGAGTCGTTCGCGGAGAAGTCCGGCCCCGCGGTCGGCCTGCTCGCCTACGAGGCGCTGCGCGTCGAGCACCACCGCCCCCGCCTGGGCTTCGAGACCGACCACCGCACCATCCCGCACGAGCTGGGCTGGATCGGCAGCGCGGTGCACCTCCAGAAGGGCTGCTACCGCGGCCAGGAGACCGTGGCCCGCGTCCAGAACCTCGGCAAGCCGCCGCGGCGGCTGGTCTTCCTGCACCTGGACGGCAGCGAGGTGCACCTGCCACCCGCGGGCACCGACATCCGGCTCGCGGACGAGGGGCCCGACGGCCGCAAGATCGGTTTCGTGACGACGTCCGTACGGCACCACGAGCTCGGCCCGGTCGCGCTCGCGCTGGTCAAGCGGAACGTCCCGCTGGACGCCCGGTTGATGGCCGACAGTACGGCGGCCGCCCAGGAGGCGGTCGTCGAGCCGTAGGCTCACATCTCCAGCAGGACCGTGAACGGGCCGTCGTTCGTCAGGGAAACCCGCATCCGCGCGCCGAAGCGGCCGGTGGCGACCGTCGCTCCCAGGGCGCGGAGCTGGGCGACGACCTCCTCGACGAGGGGCTCGGCGACGTCGCCGGGGGCGGCGGCGTTCCAGGTGGGGCGGCGGCCCTTGCGGGCGTCGCCGTACAGGGTGAACTGGCTGATCACCAGCAGCGGGGCGTCGATGTCGCTGCACGACTTCTCGTCGTGCAGCATCCGCACCGACCAGAGTTTGCGGGCGAGTTGGGCCGCCTTCTCCTTGGTGTCCTCGTGGGTGACCCCGACCAGGACGCACAGTCCCTCGCCGCTGATCTCCCCGACCGTCTCCCCGTCCACGACGACGCTCGCGCCGTCCACCCTCTGCACCACTGCACGCATGTGCCCATCATGCCGGTCGCGCGGGAAGGGCCCGTGTTCGGGTTTGTTTCTGATCCTTAACCCCCCATCTGGGGCCGTTCAGGGCCGTTCGGGGGCACTCGGTCACATAGCGGCCACCTGGGGTGGCACGATGCTTCCACACGCCGGTCGAGGGGACGGTAGAGGCGCATGAGCACACCGAGTACGGGGCAGCACTCCGGGCCCGTCCGCGCTGCCTGCGGAGCGGAGCCGGAGCCACCCCGGCCGCCCGCGCAGCGTACGGACAGCCCCCTGCTGCCCCCCGATCCACCCGAGCAGGACCTCGCCACGCTGAGCCTGCCCGAACTGCGCACCCTGCGCAGGGACGCCCAGCGGGACGAGGCCGACCTCAGCTATGTCCGACGGCTGCTGCAGGGCCGTATCGACATCCTCCGCGCGGAACTGCTCCGCCGGTCCCCGACGGGCTCGGTGCCCGAGCGGCTCCCGGAGGCCTCGGTGGTCGAGCGGCTCCCGGAGATCCTCACCGACGCCCCCGCCCGCCACCGCTCCTCGGCCCGCCACGTCAGGCTGGGCACCCCGCACAGCGAGGAGTACCGGCTGCTGGCCGCCGAAATGCTCGCCGAGGTCGAGCTCTCGGACCTCTCCGCCCGGACCGACCTGGAACTGAGCACCGCGATGGGCCGGCTCGTGCGGTACGAGCAGCGGGTGTCGGGGCGCCGGCAGCGGTTGCAGCGGACGGCGGACGAGTGCAGCGGGGAGATCGCGCGGCGCTACCGGGAGGGAGAGGCGCAGGTGGAGGATCTGCTGACCTAGGGAACCGGGCGGCTGACCTGGGGAACCGACCGGCTGACCAGGGGAACCGGCCTGCCGTTCGGGGTGCGGAAAACCGCACGACACTCCCACCCCGCCCGCCTACCGTGGCCCCATGAGCGCCCCAGCCGACATCGACGTCCGTCCGATCACCGAGGCCGAGCATCCCGAGTGGCTGCGTGCCGTGCGGGCCGGGTTCCTGCGGGAGCCCGTCGTGTCGGCGGCGGAACGGGAGGCCCGTAGGCGGCAGTTCGAGCCCGGTCGGTTCATCGGCGCCTTCGAGGGGGACCGCTGCGTGGCGACCTTCCGGTCGTTCGCGCAGGAGGTCACCGCGGTCGGCGGGGAGCTCGTGCCCGCCGACGCGATCTCCGCCGTCACCGTGACCGCCACCCACCGCCGGCGCGGTCTGCTGACCCGCATGATGAGCCAGGACCTCGCCGCCGCCAAGGAGCGCGGGGACGTCCTGGCCACGCTGATCGCGGCCGAGTACGGGATCTACGGCCGCTACGGCTTCGGCCCCGCCACCTCGGGCACCGAGTGGACGGTCGACGTCCCGCGCACGGGCCTCGACCCCCGCGGCCCGGATCTGGACGGCGGCCGTATCGACCTGGTGGACCCCGACGAGGTGCGCAAGATCGGTCCCGAACTGCACGACCGGATGCGCCGGGCCACGCCGGGGGCGATCAGCCGGGACGAGTGGTACTGGCAGCTGAACACGGGTGCCGTGCGCCCCGACCCGAGCTGGACCGAGCCGTTCTACGCGGTGTACCGGGCCTCGGACGGCACGGTCGAGGGACTGATGGCGTACGAGGCCGACGAGAAGTGGGCCGACACCATGCAGCCGTCGAACACGGCGAGCGTGCGGAGCATGATCGCCTCGACTCCGGCCGCCGAGCGCGCCCTGTGGCACTACCTGTGCTCGATCGACTGGGTCATGCAGGTCAAGAGCGGCTGGCGGGCCCCCGACGACCTGCTCCCACACCTCCTGCCGAACCCCCCGGCGGCCAGGATCACCATGCACGCGGACTGGCTGTGGGTGCGGATCCTCGATGTCGTACGGGCCCTGGAGGCGCGGACGTACGCGGGCGAGGGGGCGCTGGTGCTGGAGGTCGTGGACGGCTCGGGGATGACGGGCGGCCGCTACCGGCTGGACGCCTCGCCGGACGGTGCCTCCTGTACGGCGACGACCCGGAGTGCCGATCTCACGCTGGACGTCCGGGAGTTGGCGACGCTGTGGCTCGGTGACGAGTCGGCGGTGCGGCTCGCGGCCCTGGGGCGGGTGCGGGAAGAACGAGCGGGCGCCGGCCAGGAGGCCGACGCCCTGCTGCGCACGTCCAGGCGGCCTTGGTGCCCGGACATGTTCTGAGGCTCCCTTCAGGCGGGGACGGGTGGACGGTGTTCCTGACTGTGCTTTCGCATCCGTAGCGAAGTGTTCAGTTGTGGCCGTGCACGGGTGCTCCCCCTCGGAGCTGTTCAGTTGTGGCTGTGCTCGGGTGCTCCGTCATGGAGCTGTTGAGTTGTGGCTGTGCTCGGTGCCGACGATGTTCAGTTGTGGCTGTGCAGACCGACCGGGCTCCCAGCTCCCCTCCAGGGGGGAGCCCGGTCAGCCGGATCCTGGGCCCGGCGGGCGGGCGTCATCCGGACTGGGCGAGCAGCATCACGAGGATGACCGCTCCGATGCCGCCGATCGCGACGTTCTTGGACTTGACGCCGATGGTCAGCGCGAGGAACGCGATGATGCCCATCGCACCCCACCTCCACTGGACGAGCGCTTCGAAGCCGACGGCGAGGGCGGCGATGGCGACAGCGATGAACGGCATGACGGTCCCCCCTTCGGGACTGTGGCCCCTGTCGGCCACCGAGTTGGCCAACCTTGTGAAGCTTTGACCATGTTTTTCAAGGTTGCTCAAGTTGGCGACCAACTTCACTGTAGTTATCTCCGCTTGGATGCGTCTCATAACCACCTTCCGGTGAACTGCCTAAAGATGGCGGGAAGTTGTAGTGTTTGGTCGTGGACCCGAAACACGCCTCCGCCAATGGGCGGAAGAGATCACAGCGGCCACAGAAATCACATCGCGAGGTGGCCGACGAGCTCCGCGCCCGGATCCGGTCCGGCACGCTGCGGGCAGGTCAGCGCATGCCCACCCAGGCGCGGCTGGCCGACGAGTTCGGCGTCGAGCGGGGGGTCGTACGGCAGGCGCTGCACCTGCTGCAGACGGAACACCTGCTCACCAACGTCTCCAAGGGAAGCCCGGCGACCGTCGCCCCCGACCTGGGGCTCAGCAGGACGCTGACCGGCCCCGGGGTCGCGCCGCAGCCCACGATGGTCACCCTCGGCCCCCGGATCGCCGCCGCCTTCGCGGCCCCGCACGTGGAGATAGACGCCCTGTGCCTGACGTCGGTGTCCCTCAACCTCGCCGTCGGCGAGGGGCTGCGCCAGATCCACGTCGGAGAGCTGAATCCGGCCAAGATCGACGTCCGCGTCCTGCTGCCGGGCCGGGACATCGACCTCGCCTTCCCGGTGCCGGTCGAGGGCCGCGGCGACGACGACCTGGTACGCGAGCGCTGGCTGGCCCAGCGCAACGCCCAGGGACAGGTCCTCCAGCACAACCTCCTGGCCCTGCGGGCCACGCACGGCATAGACGTCCATGTCTCCTTCCGCGCCCTGCCCTTCACGCCACCGGTGAAGCTGTACCTGCTGAACGGCATGGAGGCGCTCTTCGCGTACTACACGCTGTCCCGCCGCAAGGAGGAGATCGACGACGAGCACCTGGAGCTGTACGACTCCGAGGGCACGCAGTCGATGCTGTTCGCCTTCGAGCAGGGCGCCGGCCTGCGGGACACCACGTTCGTGGAGCAGTCCCACCTGTGGTTCAACGCACTGTGGGAGACGATCAGTTCGGAGCTGACGCTCACGAGCTGAGGTCTCCCACAGGGGCGGATCGGGGTGTGCTCGGGTCATAGGGCAGGTCCCGCGACGAGCAGGGCGAGCACCACGGCCCCCACCGAGCTGATGGCGGGGTTCTTGGCCTTGAGACCGATGGTGAGCAGGAGCATCCCGATGATGCCGCTGGCACCGTACTTCCACTGCAGGGTCTGCTCGACGCCGACGACGAAGACGGCGGAGAGGAGGGCGAGGACCGGCATGGTGGTTCCCCCTTCGGGCATCGGGCTGGGCGAGGCGGGCGGTGATGCGGAGGCAAAACTTCCACCAACTCAACCAAGTTGGCAACCAACTCTACTTATGTTGTCCCCACTTGGTTGGGGTTGATAAACAACTTCGCAACAACTCCCCATAGATGGATTGGAGTTGTACCGTTTGGTCGTGACCCAGGAGAACGTGGCAGTGAACGGCAGCAGAAGGCTCTCGCCCCAGGAAATCGCCGACACCCTGCGGGAACGCATCCGCACGGGCGACCTCAAGGCCGGCGACCGCCTCCCCACCCAGGCGGAACTCGCGGATGAGTTCGGAGTGGAACGGGGCGCGGTCCGCCAGGCGCTGCGCGCGCTGCAGGAGGACGGGTTGCTCAGCAATGTGAGCAAGGGGAGTCCGCCGCGGATCGCGGAGGTGCCGGTCACCCGGGGGGGCCCGCAGCCGACGATGGTGGCCCTGGCGCCTCGCTTGGCCGAGGCGTTCGCGAGCCCGCAGGTCCGCATCGACGCGGCCTGCCTGACGGCGGAGAGCCTGATGGTGGCCCTGAGCGAACCGGTCCGCCTCATTCACGAGGGCCGGATCCATCCCGAGTCGATCGACGTCCGCATTCTGTTGCCCTCCCGGGACATCAACCTGGCCTTCCCGGTCCCGGTCGAGGCCCCCGACGACGACAACCCGGTCCACCAGCGCTGGCTGGAGATGCGCAACGCCCAGGGTCACGTCCTGCGCCACAACCTCCGGTCGTTGCGCTCCTCCCACGGGATCGACGTCAAGGTGGGGTTCCGCGCGCTGCCGTTCACTCCGCCGGTGAAGCTGTACCTGCTCAACGGCGTGGAGGCGTTGCTCGCGTACTACATGGTCGCGCGCAGGGAGGAGGCGACCGACACCGGGATGCTCGACATGTACGACGTCCTCGGAACGGAATCCCTGCTGTTCTCCTTCGACAGGAACGCCGGCCAACGCGACGCCGCGTTCGTCGAGCAATCGCAGAAGTGGTTCGATGCCCTCTGGGAAACCATCACGACGGACCTGACACTCTCCTAGTGACTCCTGAGACGACGCACACTGAGCAGGTGGCAGCGCACACCGAGAACGAGACCGGGAAACTGCAGGGTCTGATCACCCGTGCGCGGGTGGTGCTCTGGGACTTCGACGGACCGATCTGCAGCCTGTTCTCCGGGCACTCGGCGGCGAAGGTGGCCAGCGAACTGGTGGAGTGGCTGGAAGGGCGAGGCCTGCGCGGCGTCGTCACCGACGGCGAGCGCAGCACCCTGGACCCGCATGTCGTACTGCGTGCCGTCGATGCTCGGCACCCGGGCAGTGACCTGGTCGCGGAGTTGGAGGAACGTCTCACCAATGAGGAGCTGAGAGCGGCTTCCTCGGCGATGCCGACGGCGTACGCCGACCCCCTGATACGCACTTGGACCGCAGTGGGCTCCCGGTTGGCCATCACGACGAACAACTCACCGCGCGTGGTACGCAAGTACCTTGCCGGCCGCGGTCTGGTCTCCTGCTTCGCCCCGCACATCTACGGTCGCACCCAAGAACTGCACCACCTCAAACCGCACCCGCACTGCCTCAACCGTGCGCTGAACGCCATGGGTGCCGCCCCCCGCGACGCGCTGATGATCGGTGACACCCCCTCCGACTACCTCGCGGCCCGGAGTGCCGGCGTCCCGTTCCTCGGCTACGCGCGTAACGAATACAAGGCGAAGCTGCTGAGCGATGCCGGAGCCGAGTCGATCGTCGAGTCGCTGTGGCCGGTGCTGGTGGCACTCAGGGCCTAGGCCTGGACCATCAGCAGGACGAAGACCACGGCGCCGACCGACAGACACGTCGTGTTGCGGGCGCGGAAGCCCACGGCGACCAAGGTCAGGCAAAGGACGCCGATAGTGCCGTAGCGCGTCTGGAACAGCTGGTCGACGGCCAGCAGCGCGAAGGCGGACAGTAATTGAAAGACGATCATGATTCCCCCAACCGCGACTTCCTGAGGAGCGATCAACTTCCAGTCCAATTGGACTGTTTTCTTGAATTGGTTGTGCCCAGGTTGACTGGTCGCCTAACGGCCTTTCAGCTTCCCTTTGGGCGGTGCTGTTGCGGCAACCAATATGACTGGAAGTGGTACGGTCGCGAGGTGAGTACGGATCGTGGTGACAGTGTTGCCAGGGGGCAGGCGGTCCTGGAGGCGCTGCGCGCCCGGATCGCCGAGGGTGCCTACCCGCTGGACTCCATGCTGCCCACGCAACGGGCTCTGGCCGAAGAGTTCGACGTGTCACGAGACACGGTGCAGCGTGCACTGCGCGAGCTGAAGAGCGAAGGCTGGATCGAGTCCCGTCAGGGCAGTGGCTCGCGGGTGGTGAGGCAGCCGATACATTCCGTCACCCGTTCGCCTGCGGCGGCCCCTCGCGTTCGGGCCGCGCTGGGGCCCTTCATCCAGCGGGCCTTCTCCCAGTCAACAGTCCAATTGGACGTGTTCACCCTCACTTCCGAAAGTCTGGACGCGCACATCAGGCTGCAGGCCGAGCGCGTCCGCACAGGGGAGATCAAGCCCCCCGAGCGCATCGAAATGCGCCTGCTCTTGCCTGACGAATCAGTCAAGTTGCCGTATCCCCGGGCGAAGCGGATGCCGGATGGGAGTGGCCTGGAGGAGGTGGACCGGCTGCTCCAGGAGCGGCTGCACAGCATCACCCGGCGGCATACTTCCTCACTGCGCGCCGCTCTGCGGGACCTGGAGACGGAGGGACACGTGCAGTCCGTCGATGTCGAGGTCCGGAGGATCCAGGTGGTTCCGGCCTTCAAGCTCTACCTGCGCCGCACGGTCGAAATACTGTTCGGTCCGTATGAGGCCGTGGAGCGCTCGATCCTGCTGGACGACGACACGGAGATCGAAGCCGTGGACGTCCTGGGCCTGGGTTCGGTTCTGACGCGCCACGTCAATGACGAAGGCGACCCGAACTCCACCGGAACCGTGTTCATAGAGAGCTGGCAGGCATGGTTCGACTCCTGCTGGAAGTTGCTGACCTCGCAGCTCGCAAGTCCTTCGATCGACTGACCCGTCTCATACTGAGACCGTCACCGGTCGATCACGAGTGGGCTAACTACGTGGCTCTTTGCCAAGGTTGGCCGCAAGCTCATGTTGTGTAGGTCTAGAGTATGGCCCATTCTCCTCCCGGCCGCATGACCTTTATAGGTAACGCATAGCTATTCAGGAGTGCCCCTTGGGTGGTCCACCATCGCCTGGAGCCCGACGCTCGGCGCCCGACGCCGCGTTGCGCTATGCCAGGGCACTCGGAGAGTTCGGCCGGGGGCACCACAACCTGAATTACATGGTGCGGTTGCTCAACGAGTCCGACCGCCGGCTCATGGGCTGCGAGGAGGGGGAGACCATCACGGTGCGGGAGCGGATCCGCACCGCGTTGCCCGTGGTCATCAGAACCTGGCAGGACGAGGCCGAGATCCTCGCCGCGATCCACGGCGTCCTGCCGCACGTGCCGCGCTGCCTCGCTCAGTACGGCGATGTGAGCATCCTGAGCTATGTGCAGGGCGTGCCGCTGTCCAGCATCTGCCCCAACGGCAAGCCGGTCGCGTCCCACCTCATCCAGGCGCTCGCAGGTCTGCTGGCCGACATGACGCAGGTACGCAGAAAGGATCTGCCGCCCCTCCCGCAGTCCTGGCCGCGCTCCAGCCGCGACAGCCGAGCCTTCCTGCGCACACTGGCGATTACCGCTGACGAGCAGGTGCGGCGGCACAACTGGGGCAGGTTCGGCGGTCTGTTCGCCACGCTGGGCATCCCCGAGGACGCGCTCGTGCGCTTCGCCGAGCGTGTTCCGTCGATGATCAGCCGCCCTTTCAGCCTGCTGCACACCGACCTGCACCGCGACAACGTGATCGTGTCGTACCACGGTGATCCGCCACTGATCTGCGTGGACTGGGAGCTCGCCAGCTACGGAGATCCCTTGCACGACCTCGCGACGCACCTGGTGCGGATGCAGTATCCGGATCATCAGTGGTGGGAGGTGGTGGAGGCGTGGCGCACGGGCATGGGGCAGCGCCGGAGCAAAGCGGTTCACGGCCTGGAGCGGGATCTCAAGCACTACGTGGCCTTCGAAAAGGCCCAGTCCGTTTACCCGGACGTGATGCGTGCGGCGACCTCGCTGGGTGATTCCTACGGACAGCGGGACCTGGACGCGGCCACCCATGCCGTACACCGTGCTCTGGTGGCGGCTGCGGAGCCCCTGCGTCTCAAGAGCGTGCCCGACGAGAAGGCCATCGAGCGCATCCTGTTCCGCTGGAACGCCTCGCACGGCAAACGGCACAGTCGGGAGCGTGCCGTGTCATCCATCAAGTGGGAGCGCGACGATCGTCTTCTGGAGCATCCGCTGTTTCCGAGGCGCGCGGTGTCGGAGGCATTGTTCGAGGAGGGAGCGGCCTCGGCGGAGCACGTGTTCAAGGGGACGGCACATCTCAGCACCGCGGTGCGGGTGTCGGCCGCCGACTATCCGGATCCGGTCATGGTGCGACGGAAGGTGGGCACGTACAACTCCCGCGAGCGGAGGTACCTGTACGAGCACGCGGTCCTCCGCGCGATCGAAGTCTCCGGAGTGCTGGTGCGGGCTCCGAGAGTGCTGGCGCTGGGCGTCAGTGAGCTCGGCGACGAGTTCACCATCCACACGTACGAGGGGCCCAAGGGAGAGATCAAGCATCCGCAGCATCCTGTGGACGGACTGCTGCCCCACGAGGCGGACGACCTCGTCAACCAGCTTGAGGCGCTGACCTTCGTCGACCGGGAGAAGCTGGAAAAACTCGACCCGAACGCTTCATCCGTGAACTTCTTCCAGGGGCTCTGCGATGAACTGATCCGACTGGTAGGGGAACTCCCCAAGCGGACCTCCGACCTGGCCCGCGAGTTGGGACTGCCGAGCAGTCTGCGCCTGGGTGAGATCCTGCGCCGGCACCAGGTGACGTGGCGTCGGCCCGTCCTCCTCCACGGCGACCTCAACCCGTGGAATCTGATTCGCCGCGAGGACGGATCGGGCCTGACCCTCATCGACTGGGAGATGGCGATGGTGGGCGATCCTCTGTACGACCTGGTCCGACACATGCATCTGACGCCCACGCTCCCAGAGATCCGCGAGCGACTGCTCACCCGCTGGTCGAGGCTGTTGCCGGAGGAGTGCACGAGCGGCTGGGCGCAGGACTGGCGGGTGTACCGCTGGATCGAGACCGTCCGTTCGGCGTACGTGGACCTCGATCGTCTGGTGACCGGCGACAGCCTGGAAGCGCCCAATGTCCGCCGTGCGGTGGAGCGGTACACGATGACCCTGGCCGAGGCGACCGCGAATTTGGGCCTCAAGACCAAGTCCATGGCGAACCCGTATCTCGCTCTTGCCTTGCCGCACGGAGACCATGGAGGACTGGCGGCGGACGGACCCCCAGACGGCATGTGACGGTACCGAGCCCGAGTACGTCGACTCCAAGGGCTGTCGGACCGAGCTCAATGTCTGGTCCCGCAAGGACGGCGACGACGCCGATGCCGCCGTGCACTTCGACGACCTGTGGGGTCTGGCCGAGAAGCCACCATGGCGCTGCACTTGCCCGCGCTGACCGAATCAACAACGTGACCACGCTTCCGCGGCTTCGCCGCCATCCGCCTCTTCCTCAGAAGGGCGCCGGCGCTGTCTCCACGGCCGAGGTCGCCGCAGCCGCCGAGACTCGACGTGACTGACGTGACTGATGGTCAAAGGCGCACGGCGGACTCCCCGCGCGTACCAGACAGGTCCGACAGGTCTTGCCCTCAAAGGAGCAGATCCGCTCGGCCTACGTCGACCTGGACCGGATGACGACGGGAGCAGCACGGAGCGCCCCGAACGTCCGGCGGGCCGTCGACGCGTATGAGATGGCCCTTCCGCCGCCAGGGGCTCTCTGGGGCTCCGCAGGCGTGTGGTGCCGAAGGCGCCTGCCTCGCTCAAGGTGTCCTGACCCCCGGTCCCGGTGCGTAGGCTCACCCCATGACCGCCCCCGGCCTGCGTGAGCGCAAGAAGCAGCGGATGTACGAGACCGTGTCCGAGATCGCCGTCCGCCTGTTCCTGGAGAAGGGCTTCGACGCCGTCTCCGTCGCCGAGATCGCCGCCGCCGCGGAGATCTCCAAGCCGACCCTCTTCCGGTACTTCCCGGCCAAGGAGGACCTCGTCCTCCACCGGATCGCCGATCACGAGGACGAGGCCGCGCGGGTTGTGGACCAGTCGGACGAGGCGCCGCTCGTGGCCCTGCGGCGGCACTTCCTCGACGGGCTGGAGCGGGAGGATCCCGTCACCGGGCTCAGTGATCACCCGGACGTTCTCGCCTTTCACTCGCTGCTCTACGGCACCCCCGCCCTCGTCGCCCGGGCCCACGGGCACCTGGAACGGCAGGAGGCCGCGCTCGCCGAGGTGCTCGGGGGTGATCTCGACGCACGGCTGGCCGCTGGGCAGATCATCGCCGTGCGGCGGATTCTCGCGATGGAGAACTGGGGGCGGATCGCCAAGGGGGAGAAGGTCGAGGACGTACGCGGGGATGCCGTGGCCGCGGCTGAGCGGGCGTTTCGGGTCCTGGCGGACGGGTTGCCGTGGCTCGCGTGAGTGAGAGCGCGTTAAAAATTTAACTCGGTCATATTTTCTCGCGTACCCTCGTCCCCATGACGCCAGCCGATCCCGCTCCCCGTCTCGCCCTGAAAGAGTCCCTGCACCTCGAGCGCGTCCACCACGACCGTTGCCGTGCCGCCCTGGCCGCCATGGTCGACGGGGCGCAGGAGCAGGTCGTCATAGGGGAGGACGTCTCCGCCTCCGGGGCCGATGCCGAAGTCCTCGGGTATCAGTTGCGCAGTCAGGCCAAGGAGATGCGGGAGCTTCCCGAAGGGCCCCTGTTCTTCGGGAAGCTGGAGTTCGACCGCGGCGACCATGCCGGGCAGGCGTATCACCTGGGCCGGCTGCGGATCACCGAGCATCCCGCCGCCCCGCCCCTCGTCGTCGACTGGCGTGCGCCCGTCTCCCGCGCCTTCTACCAGGCGAGCGCCCGCGATCCGCAGGGGGTCGCCGTGCGGCGGCGGTTCGGGTGGGCGGCGGGCAGCAAGGGGGACTCCGCCGACCTCAGCGGGCTGGAGGACGAGCACCTGGGCAAGGGGGAGTCGGGGCCGAGCGCCATCGTCGCCCGGGAGATCGAACGGCCCCGCGTCGGGCCCATGCGGGACATCGCCGCGACCATCCAGCCCGAGCAGGACGATCTCGTACGAAGCGACCTCGCCGTTTCCGTGTGCGTCCAGGGCGCCCCCGGGACCGGCAAGACCGCCGTCGGGCTGCACCGGGCCGCCTACCTCCTCTACACCCACCCGCAGCGCATGCGGCGTGGCGGGCTCCTCGTCCTCGGGCCCAACCGGATCTTCCTGTCCTACATCTCCCAGGTGCTGCCCGCGCTCGGCGAGAGCGGGGTGCGGCAGTCCACGCTCCAGGACGAGATCGCCCGCCGTCCGGTCACCGCCACCGACGCCCGCGCCACCGCCGTCCTCAAGCACGATCCCCGGATGGCGGAGGTGCTGCGCCGGGCGCTGTACGCACGTGTGTCGACCGCACAGATCAACTCCAGGGAGATCAACTCCCTGGAGATCAGAGACGGTTCGTACAGCTGGCGGGTCGGGGCCGGTGAACTCGCGCGGATCGTGGCGGACGTACGGGAGGAGGAACCGCCCTACGGGATCGGGCGGGAGCGGGTGCGCAGCCGGGTGGTGCGGAGCGTGCAGTTGCAGGCCGAGCGGCGGGCCGGGCCGCAGAACGGCGCCTGGGTGCAGCGGGTTTCGCGGTCGCGGGTGATCGGGGCCTTCCTCGACGCCGTGTGGCCCAAGGTGCGTCCCGAGGAGGTGGTAGCCGAACTGCTGGGTGATCGGGGGGAGTTGGAGGCGGCTGCCGACGGGGTTCTCGATGCCGAGGAGCAGAAGAACCTGCTGTGGGCCAGGCCGCCCAGGTCGTGGAAGTCGGCGCGGTGGTCGGCGGCCGATCTGGTGCTGCTCGACGAGGCCGCCGGGTTGGTGGAGCATCCTGCGGGGTACGGCCATCTCGTCGTCGACGAGGCGCAGGATCTGTCGCCGATGGAGTGCCGGGCGATCGCCCGCCGGGCCCGGTTCGGGTCGGTCACCGTGCTCGGTGACCTGGCGCAGGGGACCACGCCCTGGGCGGCCCGCTCGTGGGAGACCGTCCTGCGGCACCTCGGCAAGCCGGACGCCGCCGTCGTGCCGCTGACCATCGGGTTCCGGGTGCCGCAGGCCGTCGTGGGGCTCGCCAACCGGCTGCTCGGGCACCTGGACGTGGAGGTGCCGGAGGGGCGTTCCCTGCGCGGGGACGGGGAGTTGGCCATCCGGCCCACCTCGTCGGACGCCTTGCCGGACGCGGTCGTGGACGCCGTACGGGACTCGCTCGCGCACGAAGGGTCCGTGGGGGTCGTCGCGGCCGACGCCGACGTGGCACGCGTACGGCAGGCCCTCGACGCGGCCGGGATCGCCGCCGCGGGGCCGGACGAGCTGGGTGCGCGGGTGAGCGTCGTACCGGCAAGTGTGGTCAAGGGCCTTGAGTACGACCATGTCGTGGCCGTCGAGCCGGCCGCGATCGCGGAGGCGGAGGAACGGGGGCTGCACCGGCTGTATGTCGTGCTGACCCGGGCGGTGTCACGGCTGGTGGTGGTGCACGGGCGGCCGCTGCCGTTCTAGCGCGGTGGCGGCCGCCCAGGGGAGTGCGGTCGCGGCGGCCGCCCCGGGAGAGCGTGGTGGCCGCCGGCGGTCAGGTCAGGGGTGTGCGAGCAGTGGGATCAACTGTTCCTCCTCGTAGGTCAGATGGGCCTCCAGCTCGGCCGTCAGGCGGTCGACCTCCGTGCGGACGGAGTCGAGGTCCGTGCCGGCGAGGGTCTGCCGCAACTCCTCGACCAGCGCGGCGATGTGTTCGTGCTCGGCACGCAGCCGGTCGAGGGCCGGGGCGGCCTCCGGGTGGCGGTCGGCCAGGAACGGGAACATCGCCATGTCCTCACCGGTGTTGTGGTTGTGCAGGCCCTGGCAGAACGTCAGGCAGTTGACGCGGAGTTGGGCGCCGAGCGTGGAGGTGCCGCCGCCTGCCGCCAATTCCTTTCGGATGAGGGCCAGTTCGCGGCGGAAGACGTCATGGACGAGCTTGATGGCCTGGCCCGGTGAGGAGGCGTTGATGTTCGGCGGGCCCGGGCGGGCGATCTCGTGCAGGGCGACCACGGGGAGGACCCGGTCGGTCTTCTCCTGGTACACGGCCCAGCCGCGGTCCGCCTCCACGGCCCGCGCGAAGGCTCGGTCCCGTTCCTCGCCGGCCAGGACGACGGCCTCCGCCTCGTACGTGAACACCCCGCTTTCCACGGTGACCTGGGGGTGCGCGACGAGGTTGCGGTACCAGTCGGGGTGGCGGGGCGCGCCGCCGGCCGAGGCGATCACGAGGATGCGGTCGCCGCCGTCGGGAAGATAGCCGACGGGAGTGGTGTGCGGGGTGCCGGTGCGGGCGCCGGTGGTCGTGAGGAGGATCAGGCGGCCGCCCTCGAAGGGGCCGCCGACCCGGCCGTGGTGCGCGCGGAACTCGTCGATGATCCGCTGGTTGAAGTCCTGGACGGGGTGGGGCACTCTCTCTTCTTTCTCTCGCTGGTCTTCATGGAGGCGAAGGCGGAGAGAAAGGGGCGGGCTCCTGGCCCGCCCTGGCCTCATTCAGAGGCCGGGCACCCAACTCGCTCACGGCACAAGGCCGACCCGGCAGTCATGCACGCACGGTAACGTCCGGGGCATGATCGAGACCACCGAGTTTGCGGACATTCCCACGACCACTCTGGCCGATCTGCTCGGTCGCGACCGGGTCATGGACATCGGGATACGGCCGTTGTGGGGGCCGGTGCCAAGGGTCGCGGGGCCGGCGTTCACCGTACGGTGCCCTCCCGGCGACAACCTCATGCTGCACGCGGCGATCCACCGGGCGCCGGCCGGCTCGGTGATCGTGGTCGAGTCGGGAGACCTCGACCACGCCCTGGCCGGCGGGAACGTGTGTGCGGTTGCGCAACAGCGGGGGGTTGCCGGGTTCGTCCTCGACGGGCTGATCCGGGACCTGGCCGAGGTGCGGGAGGCCCGTTTCCCCGTCTTCGCACGGGGTGTCATCCCGATCCCGGGCGCGAAGAACGCCGTGGCGCCGCTGGGCGGGGGCGTGCGGTGCGGCGGAGTGCGGGTCGAGGCCGGGGACGTGGTGGTCGCCGACGAGGAGGGGGTCGTGGCGGTCCCCGCCGCGCGGCGGGCCGACATCCTCGCCGGTGCCCGCGCCAAGCTGGCGAAGGAGGCGGCCGAGACGCTCGACGACTGGGAGGCGGCGCACCGGGCTCGTATCGACGAGATCCTCGCGCAGGGCGGGTTCGAGGGTTGAGGGCCGAGGGTTGAGGGCTGAGGGCTGAGGGCTGAGGGTGCTTCTCTTTCTGGACGTCGACGGGACGCTGCTGCCGTTCGGGGCGGCGGGGCCGTATCCGCTGTACGAACCGGCCTTTCCGACGACCGGGCCCGTCACCGGTCATTCGCTGCCCGGGCCCGTCACCGATCATCCGCTGCTGGCGCGCGTGGACCCAGCGCTCGGTGCGCGTCTGGCGTCGCTCGGCTGTGAGCTGGTGTGGGCCACGACCTGGGGTGACGATGCCAACACCGTCCTGGCGCCCTGGCTCGGGCTGCCCCGGCTGCCGCTCGTGGACTGGCCGGACTCGGACGACGATGAGGAGCGGTCCGGCCTGCACTGGAAGACCCGCTCCCTCGTCTCCTGGGCGGCCGGACGGCCGTTCGTCTGGGTCGACGACGAGATCACCGACGCCGACCGGGCCTGGGTGGCGGCCCGTCATCCCGAACGGGCTCTCCTTCACCGAGTGGATCACCAAGTGGGCCTCACCGAAGGGGACTTCGCGGTGCTGGAGGGGTGGCTGGCGCGAGGGGGACGGTGAACCGGAGATATCGGGTGGCCGGCCGAACCCCGCTCCCCCTACGGTCGCCCGCATGGCTGACGAGGGTTTCACCCATCCACGGCTCGCCGCGATCTACGACGCGCTCGATCCCGATCGCAGCGACCTCGACGCGTATGTCCGCATGGTCGAGGAGTTCGGGGCGTGGCAGGTGCTGGATGTCGGCTGCGGGACAGGTGTGTTCGCGCTGCTGCTGGCCGGGCGGGGCGTCGAGGTCGTCGGAGTCGATCCCGCCCTGGCCTCGCTCGACGTGGCCCGGGGGAAACCGGGGAGCGAGCGGGTGCGCTGGATCCACGGCGACGCCCGCGAACTGCCCCCGCTGTGCGTGGACTTGGTGACCATGGCGGCCAACGTGGCCCAGCAGATCGTAGGAGCGGATGACTGGCGGGAGACGCTGCGGGGGGCGTACGCGGCGCTACGGTCCGGTGGGCGGTTGGTGTTCGAGACGCGGGACCCCGCGCGGCGGGCCTGGGAGGAGTGGAACCGGGAGACCTCGTACGCCGTGACGGACGTGCCCGGTGCCGGGGTGGTGGAGAGCTGGGTCGAAGTGACCCGTGTGGACGGGCAGTTGGTGACGTTCCGGTGGACCTATGTGTTCGCCTCGGACGGGCGGACGCTGACCTCGGACTCGACGTTGCGCTTCCGGGAGCGGGCGGAGGTCGAGGCGGAACTGGGCGCGCGGGGGTTCGTGGTGGAGGACGTACGTGACGCGCCGGACCGACCGGGCAGGGAGCTGGTCTTCGTGGCGCGGCGCCCCTAGAGACGGCACAGGACCACCCAGCGGTGCGGTGACATGCGGCCTCGGCGGGTCTCGTGGGGAGTCCGGGTCAGGGCCGGGCGAGGACGCAGAACTCGTGGCTCTCCGGGTCGGACAGGCATGTCCACGGGACGTCGCCCTGGCCGAGGTCGAGGTCGGTGGCGCCGAGGGCGCGCAGCCGGTCCACCTCCGCGGCCTTGTCGTCACCCGGGTACGGCAGCAGGTCGAGGTGGACGCGGTCCGGCACGGTCTTCACGCCGGGCGTACGGAGGAACTCGAGATACGGGCCGCCCCCCTCGGCGGAACGCAACACCGCCTGATCGCCGGTCACCTCGTGCGGGGTCCAGTCCGTCGCCGCGCCCCAGAACCGGGCCATGGCCCGCGGATCCACGCAGTCCACGACCACGGCGGCGATCGGCCCGGTGTCCCGGTAGACCTCCCTGGGCTCCAGCACGCAGAACTCGTTGCCCTCGGGGTCGGCGAGGACCGTCCACGGCACATCGCCCTGGCCCACGTCGACGGGCCTCGCACCGGCGGCCTCCAGACGCGCGACCAACTCCGCCTGATGGGCCGCGGAGGTGGTGGCGAGATCGAGGTGCACCCGGTTCTTCGTCGCCGACTTGGGTTCCGGGAAGGGAACGACGTCGATCCCCAAGGCGACCGGGTCCGGCCACACGAGCCCGCCCGCGGGGCCGACGTAGGTGGTCACACCGGGACGGTAGGCAGTCCACCCGAGCGCCTCCGCCCAGAACAGGCCGACCGCCAACGCGTCAACAGCCTTGATGTTCACCTGAACGGGTCGCAGCGCCATGGCGGTGATCCTATGCAGTCGTCTCGCGGGGTTACCCCGCCCGCCTGCTCCTGCCGACGGGGGCAGGGGCCGCCATAGACTTCCGCGCCATGGAAGAGATCTTCGAGCTCGGTGAGATCAGCTGCCCGTCGGGGGACCTGGTCGTCATCGACGGGGGCCACCTGGGCCTGTGGAGCGGAGAGCGGTCGCCGGCGGAGATCGACCCCGCCCTTCTCGGCATCGACGACGCGGATATGGCCGACGACGTCCTCGGTGCGGTCGACTTCACCGTCGTCGGCCCGGACGCGTCGGAAGCGGTCCGGAGCTTCGACCGGCAGCCGGGCGTGTTGCTCCATGACATCCCGGCCTCCCGGGCGGCGGAGCTCGGGGCCCGGTTCGAGGAACACTGTCTGGCTGTCGGCCTGGACGCTCGCTTGGAGGCGTTGCCGCGTCGCGAACCACATGCGCGACGGGTGCGCCGGACTGCTGCTGGAGGCGGCGGCAGCTTCCTGATGTTCGGGGTGCCCGTCGTCGCGGTGGGCGGCGTGCCCCGCGACCGGCGTCTGCCGGTGCTGGCCTCGCGGGTCGACCTCGGCGGCGGGGTGGGGCCGCGCTGGTCAGAGATATCGGTTCGGACGGGCGACGCCCCGGTGGAGTCGTCCGCACTGCTCGGTGTCATCGGAGTCGACTGGGCGCGGGTGCTCTTCGGTGATGCCGATGCCCTGAATTCCTGGCAGCACGAGGAGCCTGTGGACGGCTTGGCCGACGTCGCGTTCTGGGGCGCTGCGGCAGAAACGGCTGCTACCAGGTTCGCGGCTCCCGAACTGGGCGAACCCGGCGAGGAAGGTGTCCGCGGCTGGCGCGGGCTGGCTGTGCCGGAGGCGCTGGAGAAGGCCCGCGCTCTGCTGCGCTGGAAGGAGGAGAGCGGAGGCCGCATGATGGTGGACTTCCGGCCGCACTCCCACCACTGGGAGGTGATGCGCCAGGTCCGCGCCTCCGAAGCAGAAGTCGGCACTGTGGACATCGGTGACGCCCGGCTTCTCTGCGCGATGACGAGTTGGGGTGACGGGTACTTCCCGGTGTTCGCCGACCGTGATCCGTCAGGTGCCGTTGTCGCCGTGCGGGTGAGGTTCGCCGAGCTGCCCGAGTAGGAAGGACGCCAGGCACCGGGACCTGCGCCGGCACCACGTTCTCCGAGAAGGCGGACAGCGTTTCGCGGACTAGCGTTTCGCGACGGTGTACGTCAGGTGCGTCACCCGGGACGAGCCGTCCGAGCGGGTCTGGTCGAGGGTGAGGCGGTCGGGGTCCACGTGCTCGAACAGGCGGATGCCGGTGCCGAACAGGACGGGTGCGAGGGTGATCGAGAACTCGTCGATCAGTCCGCTGTCCAGGTACTGCTGGATCGTCTCGGCGCCGCCCGCGATGCGCACGTCCCGGTCGCCGGCGGCCTCGCGGGCCCGGAGCAGCGCGCTCTCGATGCCGTCGTCGACGAAGTGGAAGGTGGTGCCGCCCGGCCGCTCCCACGGATCGCGCCCGGTGTGGGTGACGACGAACACCGGGGTGTGGAACGGCGCCTCCTCAGGCCAGGCCAGCTCGCCGGCGTCGAACATCCGCTTGCCCATGACGCTCGCGCCGGTGCGCTCGTACGTGGCCCGTGCGATGTCGTTGTCGAGGCCTTCCTCGCCGCCCTCGCCGAGCTTGAGGTTCTCCCGGAACCAGCGCTGCGGGAACAGCCACGCCTGCAGCTCCGACCACTTCGCCAACCAGCGCTGGGCCCTTGGGTCCTGGTGGCCTTCGGGCGAGAACACGTACTCGACGGGTACGGCCTCGGGCGCCATGAAGCCGTCCAGCGACATCGTCACACTGAAGAACACCTTGCCGGCCATCAGCTCTCCGCTCCCTTCGGGACGGTCTCGTCCCGGTCGGTGTCGCTCCCGGTGAGGTCGGCGACGTAGGCCGCCAGGTTGCGCAGGGTCTGCTCGCCGCCCTCGATCGCGTGGTACTTCTCCACGGCCTCGTCGCGGAGTTCCTTGCTCGGAAACAGCGTGCGCATCACGATCCGGGTCCGCTCGCCGGCCGGCTCGAAGGTCAGGACCGACTCGAAGGCGTTCGGGTCGTCGCGGGACTCGCCGTGCAGCAGCGCGATCCGCTCCGGCGGGACGATCTCCCGCCAGGTGATCCACTCCTGGTAGTCGGTTCCGTCCGGCCCGTGCATCACGAAGTCCCAGGCGCCGCCGACGCGGAACTCGAAGGCCCGCGTGGTGGTCGTGAACCCTTCCGGACCCCACCACCGCGACAGGTGCCGGACCCGGGTGAACGCCTCGAACACCACCTCCCGCGGGGCGCTGATCGTCCGGGCGATCACGATCTCGCGGTCCGCGGTCGGGTGCGCGGCCTCGCCGCCGCTACTGGTCGTCGCCATCGTGTGGTCCCTCCTGCGTCGCCTGCCGCAACTCCTGCACGTACTCGTCCAGCCGGTCGAAGCTCTCGCTCCAGAACCGCTCGAAGCCGCCCAGCCACTCGTGCAACGGCCGCAGCCCGCGGGCGTCCAGACCGTACAGCCGCTGCCTGCCCGCCCCCCGGACCCGCACCAGCCCTACCTCCCTCAGGACCCGCAGGTGCTTGGACGCCTGCGGCTGGGTCATCCCGAGGTCCCGCGCCAGGTCGGTCACCGGCCGCTCACCGAACCGCAGCAGCACCAGGATCTCCCGGCGCTGCGGTTCGGCGATCGCGTTGAACGCGTCCGAGGTCGTCGCCGCTCGTGCCATGGGACCATCGTATGCCTATATCGGAATGTGTGACCACTCGCGCGATCGGTGACAGGGCCGAGCCGAGCTCCGGCTGGGTCAGCCGGCCATGCCAGGCGACCTCATCGGGATCGGTGACCACGGCATCCGGCACCGACGAGCGACAGGGTGTCCGGCCACTTCTTGATCTTGCGCGGTTCGCCGCCCTCGACGCTGTTGCCGAGCCGGAAGCAGACCTTCTGCCATTCCGGGCCGCCGTACCCCAGGGACCGCCGGTGCCTGGCTGGGCATGAGAACCGAGTCGAGGCGCGGAGCGTCCGGGACCGGCCGGTCGGGCGGACATCGCGGTCAGGGCCTGCGACCTCTGTCCACGGCCACGGGGAGGACGTGGGCCGGGCCCGGGCGGCGGGTTGTTCACGCATGCGGCGGCCCGGGTGCCGTCGGGCGGAAGAAGCGCGCCATGGTCACCAGGGCCACGGCGAGGGCAGCGGGTATCGCGTAGGCGATGCGGAAGTGGCCCGTAGCCCCCAGACCCCCGCTCGCGCCGGCTCCGACGAGCACGCCGACGTAGTTGAAGACATTGAGCCGGGCCAGCACCGTCTCGGGGGCACCGGGTCGCAGCCGGCCGGCCGCGGCGACGCACAACGGGATCAGCGCGGCGACTCCGAGGCCCGCGCAGCATGCCGCGACGACCGCGTACGGCCAGCTCGGGGCCACCGCCAGACCGGCCAGGGCGACGGCCGCGAGCAGGGCCGCGGCGCGGACCACCGCCACCGGCCCGACCCGGCGCACCATGAGGTCGGCGCCCGCCCGGCCGGTCACCGTGCCCGCCTGGTAGGCCGCGTACGCGAGCGGCGCGGCGGCCAGGGACGCGGCGAGCGTGTGGTGAAGGTAGGCCGTCGACCAGGCCGAGATCGTGGAGTCGACGACGTAGGCGACGAGCAGAACGACACCGAAGGGGACGAGCCGCGCCCACACCCGCCGCCCCGGGATCTCGTCGTCCGGCGCAGGTCGGTCGCTGGACGAGGAGGGCACGGGCGCGAGGGCGTGGGGCCGGACGGTCAGCGCCAGGAGGGCCACGAGTACGGGGTGCGCGGTCAGGACGTACTGGACAGGCCAGCCCAGCCGGGAAAGGCCCGCCGTCAGCAGCGCGGCTGCCACGCCCGCGGCGCTCCATGCGGCGTAGAAGGAGGAGAGGATGCTGCGCCCGTAGTGGCGTTCGACGGTGGCCGCGCGGGTGTTGACGGACACGTCGATGGCGCCCAGCGCCAGCCCGAAGAGGACGTACGCCGCCGAGGCGGCGGCCCGGCCGGGTGCCCACGCCACGGACAGCAGGGTCGCGGCCGCGGTCAGCACCGCCGCGCGCATGACGGCGACGGGACCCCAGCGGCGTACGGCGGCCAGACCCGCGAAGCTGCCGACACCCGCAGCCAGGGTCAGGGCGATCGTGAGGGCGGTCATCGCCAGGGACGACAGCCCCAGACGGCTCTCCACGGCGGGCACGGTGGTGGACACGGCGGCCACCGCCACGCCCTGAGCGGCGAACACCGTGGCCGTGACCCGACGGGCTCCCGCGAGCGAGCCGCCGCTCGCGGACCGGGGCGGAGCCGTCGCTCCGACGGATGCGGTCATGGGGGACCCTCTTCCTGACACGGACCGTGGACGGGCCGGCGTGCGCGAATGGGAGCAACGGTAGAAATCCGAACCGACTCGCTGGAGGGCACCGACGGCCACACGGGGGACCCTGGCGGCCAGCAGCGGGCGGCCCGGGGCCGGTAGCCGATGACTTCGGCCTCAACAGCCCACGCCGGCCGGTGTCGGGGAACCGACGGTTCGAGTGGCCGGGAGCCGATGGCTCGGGTGGCCGGAAGGCGCCAGCCCAGGAGCCAGGAGCGAAGCGAGCGGACCGAGGAACCGACAGCCCGAACAACCGGGAGCCGACGGCCCGGGCGACCAGGAGCCAACAGCCCCATGGCCAAGAGCGAAAGGCCCAGGGGCAGGGACCGAGGGCGCGCGCGGCCGGAAACGGGCGGCCGGGGGCCGGGAGCCGACAGCCCGGCAGTCGCGAAACCGACGGGCTGGGGGTGTCTCATGGGGCGGGTTCGCCGTCGGCCGGGTGGCAAGGGCATCGGTCTGTGGCGCGCCGGGACGGTCAGTGGGCTGGCCGCCGCAGCCCCCTTTGTGGCCGCACGGGCCAGTCCGCCGGTGCTTGCGCGCTGCCTAAGTTCCTCCCACGCCGAAAGTGGCGACGACAGGAGGTGGACTTGTGAAGGAGTCCGAATTCGACACGTGTGTCATCGGTGCCGGCCCCGCTGGGCTGGCGGTGGCACGGGCGCTCGGTGAGCGACGGCTTCCCTACACGCACATCGAGCGGCACACCGGTCCGGGTGGCCTGTGGGACATCGACAACCCGGGCAGCCCGATGTACGAGTCAGCCCATTTCGTCTCCAGCAAGACCCTCTCGGGGTTCGGAGGCTGGCCGATGCCCGACCACTTCGCCGACTACCCGCCGCGGCGGCAGATCCTGTCGTATCTGACGTCGTTCGCCGACGCGTACGGGCTGTCGGAACGCATCGAGTTCGGCACCGCGGTGCGTGACGTGGCGAAGAACGCGGACGGCACCTGGACGGTCACCCGTGCCGACGGGCGCGCCAGCCGGCACGCGCAGGTGGTGGTCTGCACCGGCTCGCAGTGGCACCCCAGCATCCCCGAGATCCCGGGTGACTTCAGCGGCGAGATCCGGCACACGGTCGGCTACCGCAGCAGCGACGAACTGCGAGGCAAGCGAGTCCTGGTGGTCGGCGCCGGCAACTCCGGCTGCGACATCGCCTGCGACGCGGCCCGTGCCGCCGACCACGCGGAGATCAGCATGCGCCGCGGCTACTGGTTCATCCCCAAGCACCTGTTCGGCAGGCCCGTGGACACCCTCGAAGGCGTCGGTCCGCGGCTGCCGAAGTGGCTGGAGCAGAGGGTGTTCGGCGCGCTCCTGCGGATCGTCAACGGCGATCCGACCCGCCTCGGCCTGCAGAAGCCGGACCACAAGCTCTTCGAGACCCACCCCACGGTCAACTCGATGCTCCTGCACCACCTGCAGCACGGCGACATCACCGCGCGGCCGGGCGTCACGCGTGCCGAGGGCAGCACCGTCCACTTCACCGACGGCAGCAGCAACGACTTCGACCTGATCCTGATGGCGACCGGCTATGTGCACAAAGTGCCCGTCGCGCAGGCCTACTTCGGCGACGAGCAGCACCCCGACCTGTACCTGTCGTCGTTCTCCCGCGAGCACGAGGGGCTGTTCGGCGTCGGCTTCATCGAGACCAACTCCGGCGCCTACCAACTCTTCGACACCCAGGCGCAGCTGATCGCCGGCTTCGTCCAGGACACCCGCCGGGGCCTGCCGAACGCCGAGCGGTTCGCCCGCATGGTCCGCGGTGACCGCCCGGACCTGAGCGGCGGTCTGCGGTTCGTGGACTCCCCGCGCCACACCGGCTACGTCGACAGCGCCGCATACACCAAGTACGTCACCAAGGTCGCCGCCGCCATGGGCTGGCCCACCGAGGGCCGTCCGCCGGCCATGCGGGCCGTCGGCAGCAAGGAGACGGTGGCATGAGCGGCTACGACTACACCGGCAAGGTGATGCTGGTGACCGGTGGCGCGGGTGGCATCGGCAGCGCGCTGTGCCGGCGGTTCGCGATCGGCGGCGCGGTGTGCGTCGTCGCCGACATCGACGGTGAGCGCGCGCGGCGGGTCGCGGACAGCCTGCCCGGCACCGGTCACCTGGGCCTCGGCTGCGACCTGCTGGACCGGGCCGGGGTCGCGGACCTCTTCGAACGGGTCGGCGCCGAATTCGGCCGCCTAGATGTGCTGGTCAACAACGTCGGTATGACCAGCACCGAGCGGTTCGACGTGCGCCCGGTGGAGACCATCGAGCGGGAGATCGACCTCAACATGATCTCCCCGCTGGTGGCCACCCGCCTGGCCGTTCCCCTGCTGAGGGCCTCCGCCGATCCCCGCGTCGTCACCACGGTGTCCCTCGCCGGCATCTTCCCCCAGGGGGAGACTCCGATCTACGCGGCGTCGAAGTTCGGGTTGCGCGGCGCGATGCTGTCCATCGCCCTCGACCTGGGCACCAAGGGCATTCGTGTCGGCTCGGTGCTGCCGTCGGCCACCGACACCCCGATGCTGCGCCGGGAGGCCGTCGACGGCGGCAACTCCCTGCAGTTCCAGGACCCGCCGCAGCAGCCGTCCGACGTCGTCGCCGCGGTGGTGAGCCTGCTCGACCGGCCGCGGCTCGAAGCGTATCCACGCGTCGGTGAATCGCTCCTGGTCCGCTTCTCCATGCTGGTGCCGAACCTTCTCCCCAGCCTTCTCCCGCTCTTCCGCAAGCGCGGCGAACGCGGCCTGGCCCGGTATCTGGAGGACCTGCGGCGCAGAGGACTGGCCCGGCAGGTCGACGGCGGCTGGGAACTGGTGAAGGAGGCATGACCATGACCATGAACACGGACACGGACACGGACACGGACACCCGCCCGGACGACCGCCTGCTCACCGTCATCAATCCGGCCACCGGGGAGACCCTCGACACCCTGCCCGCCGCCACCGCGGGCGAGGTGGACACGGCCGTGGACCGGGCGCGCCGCGTCTTCGACAGCGGGGTGTGGGCGGCTCGGCCGCCCCGGGAGCGGGCCGCGGTCCTGTTGCGCCTCGCCGAACTGATGGAGCGCGACGCCGCGATCCTGGCCCGCCTGGACTGCGAGGACGCGGGCAAACCCATCACGGAGTGCCGTACCGGCGATGTGCCGGGCGCGATCGAGTCGATCCGCTGGTTCGCGGAGGCGGCCGACAAGGTCTTCGGCCGCACCGCCCCCACCGGCCACGACCACCTGGGTCTGATGAGCCGGGAACCCGTCGGAGCGGTCGCCGCCGTCCTCCCCTGGAACTACCCGCTCGCCATGGCCGCCTGGAAGATCGGGCCCGCCCTCGCCGCGGGCAACAGCCTGCTGCTCAAGCCTGCCGAGGCGACCCCGCGCTCGGCCCTCCACGTGGCCCGGCTGGCGACGGAGGCGGGACTGCCGGACGGCACCCTCGCCGTGCTGCCCGGCCACGGCGCGGAAGCCGGCCGGGCGCTCGCCCGCCACCCCGGGATCGGCGCACTCTCGTTCACCGGCTCGACGGCGACCGGACGGCGGATCCTGGCCGACGCCGCGGAGACCAACTTCAAGCGGGTCTCCCTGGAGATGGGCGGCAAGAGTCCCCAGGTGCTGATGCCGGACGCGCTCGACTTCGGCGTCGACCTCATCGACGACATGATCGCGGCCGCGTTCCTGACGATGGGCCAGAACTGCACGGCCGGCTCCCGGATCCTGGTCCACGAGGACATCGCCGCCGAGGTCGTCGCACGGTTCACGGCCGCCGCCGGGGCCCTGGTCATCGGCGACCCGGCCGAGCCGGACACCCGTATGGGACCGCTGATCAGCAGCGCGGCGCGAGACCGGGTCGCCCGCGCCGTGGACGAGGCGGTCGCCGCCGGAGCCGTGGCCCACACCGCCGGGCTGCCGGCGGGCCTGCACCCGCACGGGGCCTACTACCCGCCCACCGTCGTCGTCGGCGCCCCCGACGGCAGCCGGGTCCTCACCGAGGAACTGTTCGGTCCCGTGGTCACCGTCCAGACCTTCGCCTCCGAGCAGAAGGCGATCCGGACGGCGAACGCCACCCCTTACGGCCTTGCCGCCTCGCTGTGGACCCACGACCTCGACACCGCCTTCCGCCTCGCCCGCGGCATCCAGGCGGGAGTGGTCTCCGTCAACTCCTACAGCGAGGGCGACATCACCGCCCCCTTCGGTGGGTGGAAACAGTCCGGATTCGGCGGGGCGGAGCGGTCCACCGACGCCTTCGCGCAGTGGACCAGGGAGAAGACCGTCTGGATCCGTACCCGCTAGCGCGGCCGAAACCGGACGTGGCTGCCTAAAGTGGTCGCGAGTACGGCCCTGGAGAGACCCATGACCGAGGCACCCCGTCCGGAGAACGGCACCACCCGCAGCACGTCGGCGACGATCTCCCCGAACATTCTGCGCTACCTGGACCAGATCACCGAGGAGTACGGAGTCGACCTGAAGCCGGAACTGGCCCGGGTCGGTCTCACCGAGACCCTGATGCGCTCGGCGGCCCTGCACGTCTCGTACCGCCAGGGCAGTGCCGTCATCCGCCGCGCTGTCGAACTCACCGGGGACGAGAACCTGGGCCTGCGGGTAGGAGCCGCGCAGCACCTCACCGCCTGGGGGCTGGTGGGCTTCGCCATGCTCGCCAGCGACACCCTCCAGGTCGCCATCGAGGCGGGGGTGCGCTTCCAGAACGTGTCCGGGGCGATGACGGTCTGGTCGGCGGGCCGGGAGGGCTCCGGCTACGTGGTCCGAGCCGACCTCCCGGACCCGATGGTCGACCCGAACGTCGCCGTCTTCCTTGTCGAGGAGGCGTTCTCGAGCGTCGTCACCCTGGGCCGCCTCGCCGCCGACGCCGGCCTCGCACCCCAGGAGGTCCACTTCGCCTTCGCCGCCCCGCGCGACGTCCAGCCCTTCCACGACCTCTTCCGCTGCCCCCTGCACTTCGGCGCCTCCCACAACCGGCTGGTGGTACCGCAGGCATGGATCAACCGGCCGATGCCGGGCCGCGATCCGGTCACCTACGCCTCGGCCCTCGAACTCCTCGAAGGGCAGATGGCCTCCCGCCGTCGTCAGCAGGACCTGCTGGAAATCCTGGAGATCTCCGTCGCGCAGAGCCTCCCGGCCGTCCCCTCCTTCTCCGAGCAGGCCCGCATACACGCGTCGAGCGAGCGGACACTGCGCCGGCGCCTGGCCGGCTGCGGCACCTCCTATGAGGCGATCGTCGACGGCGTCCGCCGTGAGCGCGTCGAACAGCTCCTGCACCGCCCTCACCTCACCCTCCGCGAGGTGGCCCGCCAGGCGGGCTTCTCCGACGAACGCGCCCTGCGCCGCGCTGTCCGCCGCTGGCACGGCATGGCACCGTTGCAACTGCGCGAGGGCTTCTCCTCGGAGACGGCGGGAACAACGCCGAGTCAGGGGCGCGGGGAACTACGCGACCAGCCGTAACCGGTTGTCGTGCACATACGACACCTGTCGTGCTCAGGCGCAAGAGCCCACGGAGTGGCGTGACACACTATTGCAAGCGGCTGCTTGCAATAGTTAGCGCGAGTGGTGCACAGTGGACGCATGGCATCGCTCAACGTCGGCAATCTCGGTGACTATCTGCGTGAACAGCGGCGCACTGCGCAGCTGTCGCTCAGGCAGCTCGCCGATGCCGCCGGGGTGTCCAATCCGTATCTGAGCCAGATCGAGCGCGGGCTGCGCAAGCCGAGCGCGGAGGTGTTGCAGCAGGTCGCCAAGGCCCTGCGGATCTCCGCCGAGACGCTGTACGTGCGGGCCGGCATCCTCGACGCCGAGCGCGACCGGGACGACGTGGAGACACGTGCGGTCATCCTCGCCGATCCCACGCTCAACGAGCGGCAGAAGCAGGTGCTGCTCCAGATCTACGAGTCCTTCCGCAAGGAGAACGGCTTCGAGATCGCCCCGCCGGACGCGGCTCCCGCGCCGGGCGACGGGCAGAGCGACCTGTCGGACGACGGTACGGCGGACACCCGGGCGGACCTTCGGGACGACGACGTCCCGGCCGGCGGGGACCCCGACGGGACCACCGCGATACGTCAGGCCCGCCGGCCCCGCGGCACCCGCAAGCCCCGCACCACCAAGACCCCCAAGACCGACGGCAGCGACGCCGACCCGCAGCAGACGGCCAGTTGAGACCGACACGGTCCGACGGCCCGAGCACGCCGACAGGCACCGCGGGACCCAAAACCCTCATCAGAAAGCGACCCGGGAGGACCATCACCATGGCCATCACCGACGACATCCGCAAGGCCGTCAAGGACCCGACCCCGCTCTACTTCCTCGCCGGCGCCGGTGACCTGGCCTTCCAGGAGGCCAAGAAGGTGCCCGGCCTGGTGGAGCAGCTGCGCGCCGAGGCGCCGGCCCGTATCGAGGCCGTGCGCGGCACCGACCCGAAGGCGGTCCAGGAGAAGGCCCAGGCCCGTGCCAAGGAGGCCGGCGCCAAGGTCAAGGAGACGCAGGAGACCCTGCAGACCAAGGTCAACGAGTTCCTGGGCGCCCTCGACGGTGACCTGAAGAAGCTCGGCAGCACGCTCGACGCGGACCTGAAGAAGCTCGGCGAGTCCGCCCAGGACCTCGCCCTGCGCAGTGTCGGCGTCGCGGCCGAGTACGCCGTCAAGGCCCGCGAGGCCTACGAGAAGGTCGCCGAGCACGGCGAGCAGGCCGTCAAGACCTGGCGCGGCGAGGCCGCCGAGGAGATCGAGGAACTGGCGATCGCCGTCGAGCCGAACGCCGAGCCGGCCGAGGCCAAGGAGTCGGCGACCGTGACTCCGGTCGCGAAGCCGGTCACGCCCGCCACGGCCGCCGCCCCGGCCCAGGAGAAGAAGACGGCCCCCGTCGCGAAGAAGACGGCGCCGCGCAAGACCACCCCGGCGAAGAAGACCCCGCCCGCCAAGTAAGGCACCGCGGGACACGCAGGACGCCGGGCCGGGCACTTACCGAGTGCCCGGCCCGTTCTGCGGGTAGCGACCTTGCGGGAGCGGGTACGGTGACCGCGTAATCGCGAAATGACGAGCCGAGTCGGGTGGTGGACGTTGTGCTGATGCAGGGGTTCGCAGGCTTCATGTGGCTGCTGAGCATGGCCCTGATCGTTTTCAGCGGCTTCGCGCTGTTCGACGCGGCCATCCGCCGCGAGGACGCCTACCGAGCGGCCGACAAGAAGACCAAGCCCTTCTGGCTGATCATCCTCGGGCTCGCCTTCGTGGTGAACCTGATCTTCAACATCCTGTCGTTCCTGCCGATCATCGGCCTCATCGCGACGATCGTCTACATGGTCGACGTGCGCCCGGCGATCCGCGCCCTCCCGGGCGGCGGCCGCAGCGGCCGGGGCAGGGGTTCGAGCAGTGACGGCCCTTACGGCCCGTACAACGGGGGCCGCTAGAAACGCGCCCCGTCAGGGCGCGGAGCACTGAAGGGGACACCGGTCCGCTCCACCCCGGGCCGGCAACGCGCCGGGCCCCGCCGGCCCGTCACGTCTCCCGGTCGAGCAGGAGTACGGCCACGTCGTCCGCCAACTCGCCGCCGTTGAGGGACCGCACCTCGTTCACCGCGGCCCGCAGCAACGCCTCCCCGCGCAGCCCCTCGGAGAGCTGGCGGCGGATCATGGACACCATCCCGTCCTGGCCCAGCCGCTCCCCGCCCTCGCCGACGCGCCCCTCGATCAGGCCGTCGGTGTAGAGCATCAGACTCCACTCGGCCCCCAGCTCCACCTGCATCCGGGGCCAGCGGGCTCCCGGCAGCAGGCCCAGCGCGGGGCCGTTGTTGTCGTACGGCAGCAGCCGCGCGGGCCGCCCAGGCCGGGCCACCAGCGGCGACGGATGCCCGGCGAGACACAGTCCCGCCCGCCGTCCGTCCGGCGCGATGTCCACCGTGCACAGCGTCGCGAAGATCTCGTCGTCCGAGCGCTCGTGCTCCAGCACCTCCTGCAGCGTGCCGAGCAGCTCGTCCCCGCACAGCCCCGCCAGGGTCAGCGCACGCCAGGCGATCCGCAGCTCCACGCCGAGCGCCGCCTCGTCGGGGCCGTGCCCGCAGACGTCACCGATCATCGCGTGCACGGTCCCGTCCGGAGTCCGTACGACGTCGTAGAAGTCCCCGCCGAGCAGGGCCCGTGAGCGCCCGGGCCGGTATCGCGCGGCGAATCGCAGCGACGACCCCTCCAGCAGCGGTGTGGGCAGCAGCCCGCGCTCCAGGCGCCGGTTCTCCTGCGCCCGCACCCGGCCCTCGGCGAGCCTGCGCTCCGCCGTGTCGGAACGTTTCCGCTCGACCGCGTACCGGATCGCCCGGCTCAGCAGCCTGCTGTCCAGCTCGTCCCGGAAGAGATAGTCCTGGGCGCCCACCCGGACCGCCTCGGCGCCGCGCTCGGCGTCGCCGGAAGCGGTGAGCGCGAGGACGGCGTGCCGGGGTGCGAGCTCCAGGACATGGCGGAGTACGGCGAGCTCGTCGTCGTCGGGGGAGCGGCCGGGCGTGGGCAGCGCGAGGTCGAGCAGGATGCAGTGCACGTCATCCGTGAGCAGCCGCTCCGCCTCGGTGAGGTTGCGGGCGGTACGGACGCGGATCGGCTTGCCGGCGGAGTCCAGGAGCTCGGGGACGACCGTGGACCCGCCGGGATCGTCCTCGATCACCAGCAGGCTCAGTTGGGTGGCGCCGTTGTTGTCGACCGTGGCTTCCTTGCGCGGGGCTTCTTCCTTGGAGGGCTGGTGGTGCTGGGGTGCGGCCGGCGCCTGACCACTCTCCACGGCCGGGATCGCTCGCTGCCGCGGTATGGGTACGGGCATCGTCTTGGCTTCCTTCCCTCCCCCCGAGGGCATGGTGGAGCGAGGGACCTCGATCCACCGACGGGGACCATAGCGGGTGCCGGGCCGGGAAAGGAATGGCGTGAGACACCCCGCTTGGCCGGTGGCCACTGTCATATGCCGCGTTATGTACCGCAGTTGGACACGTTGGGAGTGTCGCGGGGATGACGAACGTCACGTTCGCGGAAGGTTTGTGAGGGCGTCAGAGGTGCCCCGCATCACATGACCCAGGTCTCACCCGGTCGTTCAGGGGCGCTCACGCGTCCGGCCGCACCACACCGAGTATCGGCATGGAGCCCGCCCCGGCGATCGTCACCGTCCGCCCGGGCCGCGGGGCGTGCACGATCGCGCCGTCGCCGAGGTACATCGCCACATGGCTGGCGTCGTCGAAGTAGATGATCAGGTCGCCGGGCCGCATGTCCTTGACGTCGACGTGCTTGAGCTGCTTCCACTGCTCCTGCGAGGTGCGCGGAATGGGCTTGCCGGCGCTGGCCCAGGCCTGTGAGGTCAGTCCGGAGCAGTCGTACGAGTCCGGGCCCTCGGCGCCCCATTCGTACGGTTTGCCGATCTGGGTCGTCGCGTAGTCGACGGCGGCCTTACCGGCCTCGCTCGCCTTGCCGCTGACCTCCTTGAGGACGCCGGAGTCCAGCCAGGCGGTCTGCGCCTGGTGGGCGGCCTGTTCCTCCAGTTCGGCGAGGCGCTTCTTCTCCTTCTCCTCCAGCCGGGACTCGAGCTTCTCGGCCGCCGCGATCTGCTGCTCGACCCTCTTCTTGGCCGTCGCCTTGGCCTTGCGGTTCGCCTCCAGCCTGGTCCACTGGGCAGAGGCGTCGGCGGCGTACTGCTTCAAGTCCTGCTGGGTCCGGGTCAGTTCCGCGATGAGCGCCTTGGTGGCGCGCTGGCCCTGGAGAACGCGGCCGGTGCTGTCCAGGAACTCCTGCGGATCGTCGCTCAGCATCAGCTGGGCCTCGTCCGACAGGCCGTAGGAGCGGTACTGGGCGGCGGCCGCGGCGCCCGCGCGGGCCTTCAGCTTCGCCAGCTTCTCCTGGCCCTTGACGATCTTCCGGGCCAGGGCGACGATCTGCGCGGACTGCTGCTCGGCCTTCTCCTCGGCGGCGTTGTAGGCGTCGGTGGCGACGGCCGCGTCGTGGTAGAGCGCGTCGAGCTGTTCGCGGACGGCTTCGATGTCCTTGTTGGTGACGGCCGTCGGTGAGGCGGTGGGAGAGGGCGTCGGGCTCGGGGCGGCGAAGGCGGTGCCGGGTGCCGCCAGCACGGCCACCGCGCCGATCACGGTCACGGCGGTAGCGATCAGACCGCGCTTGCCCGTCCCCATACCGTTGCCCCCAAAGCTGATTTACCGTCAGTAACTTACGGTGCTCGGGGGATCGTGCCACGTCACGGCGGAAAGTGACAGAGGCAGGCCTTCCCGGCGTATCCCCGCACGTCCCGGCGCTGCTCGGTGCCTCCCCCTCTCCCCGCCCCCCGAAGACGATCTCCCCGCCTTTGTGACGAACGACTCACCGAGATCGTTCCCTGGCAGGTCAGGGCTTCTGGAGGGATTCCCGGACGGTGTCCCGGAGTTCGGGTGGGGGAGGGCCGGAGTTCATGGGGAGGCGGCTACGGGACGCCGGAGTTCAGGCGAGCGGCACCCCGGCACGCGCGCGCGAGCGACTTCCAGCGCCCAACACACCGCCCCCAACCGCCCCCGTCACCCCCGAGCTCACCCCGCCGCCGCCCCACCCGGCGCCAACGCCCCCCACGCCACCGTCACTTCCCCCTGCCGCCACCGTGAAGGCCCGTCCGTCACCGGCCAGTCGGCCGTCAGGTCCCGCGCCGTGCGCATCCACCGTTGGCGGGCGCCGTAGGACGCGTAGGGTGCGGCGGCTGCCCACGCGCGGTCGAAGTCGCGGAGGAAGGAGTGCACCGGCTCGCCCGGCACGTTGCGGTGGATCAGTGCCTTCGGCAGCCGCTCGGCGAGGTCGGAGGGGCGCTCCAGCGAGCCCAGCCGGGTCGCGAAGGTGACCGTCCGCGGTCCCTCGGGGCCGAGCGCGACCCACACGTGCCGGCGCCCGATCTCGTCGCAGGTCCCCTCGACGAGCAGCCCGCCGCGCGACCCTCGCGCCGGATCGGCCGGAGCCAGCCGGGCGCACAGCCGCTCCCAGACGGCGGCCACGTCTGCCTCGTCGTACTGGCGCAGCACATTGGCCGCCCGGATGAGCAGCGGCCTCCGAGGGAGCGGGATCTCGAACCCGCCGTGCCGGAAGACGAGCCCCTCGCGTTCGTACGGCTTCGCGGCCGCCACCCGGGCCGGTTCGATCTCGACGCCGACCACGCGCGTGCGTGGAGCGTTCTCGCGGAGCCGGGCGAGCAGTTCCACGGCGGTCCAGGGCGCGGCGCCGTACCCGAGGTCGACGGCGACCGGGTCGGCGGCGCGGCGCAGCTCGGCGCCGTGCGTGTCCGCGATCCAGCGGTCCATGCGGCGCAGCCGGTTGGGATTGGTCGTCCCGCGCGTGACCGTGCCCACAGGGCGGGAGGCGGCGCGGGATGTCATGCCTAAGAGGGTATGCGCCGGGGACCCGGGTCACCGCGGGCGAGGCGTTCCCCTCATCGCACCGCACGGCCGACGCGGCCACTCGTCGAACGGTTGAGCGACCCTCGGTAATACCTCGGCAAAAACCGCTCCGTCCGGAATGGGAATGCCTCCCTCCGGTGTTGCCCCCGTCGGAGGGTGCCCCACGCCCTCCGTCCGGCATGCCCGCTGCAAGGAGGAACGCCACGTGAGCCAGTACGTCAGCAGGCTCCAGCGTCGCTCCCAGGCCGCACCCCACCGGTTGCGCCTGCACCGCCGCCCCCGCCGCGTCGCCATGCTCTCCGTGCACACCTCCCCGCTCCACCAGCCCGGCACCGGCGACGCCGGCGGCATGAACGTCTACATCGTCGAGCTCGCCCAGCGCCTCGCCGCGATCAACATCGAGGTCGAGATCTTCACGCGCGCGACGACCGGCGGCCTCCCGCCGACCGTCGAGATGGCTCCAGGCGTCCTGGTCCGCCACATCGACGCGGGCCCCTACGAGGGCCTCAACAAGGAGGACCTCCCCGCCCAGCTGTGCGCCTTCACGCACGGTGTGATGCAGGCGTGGGCGGGCCACCGCCCCGGCCACTACGACCTCGTCCACTCGCACTACTGGCTCTCCGGCCACGTCGGCTGGCTCGCCGCCCAGCGCTGGGGCACCCCGCTCGTGCACGCCATGCACACCATGGCCAAGGTCAAGAACGCCAACCTCGCCGACGGCGACAGTCCCGAGCCCGCCGCCCGCGTCATCGGCGAGACCCAGATCGTCGCCGCCGCGGACCGGCTCATCGCGAACACCGCCGAGGAGCGCGAGGAACTCGTCCAGCACTACGCCGCCGACCCCGCCAAGGTCGCCGTGGTCCACCCCGGTGTGAACCTCGACCGCTTCCGCCCCGCCGACGGCCGCGCCGCCGCCCGCGCCCGCCTCGGCCTCCCGCAGGACGCCCTGATCCCCCTCTTCGCGGGCCGCATCCAGCCCCTGAAGGCCCCGGACATCCTCCTGCGAGCCGTGGCGGTCCTGCTCGACCAGCGCCCCGACCTGCGCTCCCGCATCCTCGTCCCGGTCGTCGGCGGCCTCAGCGGCAGCGGCCTCGCAAAACCCGAGGGCCTGCAGAAACTGGCCTCCCGGCTCGGCATCGCCGATGTCGTACGGTTCCACCCGCCCGTCGGCCAGGAGCAGCTCGCCGACTGGTTCCGGGCCGCGTCCGTGCTCGTCATGCCCTCCTACAGCGAGTCCTTCGGCCTGGTCGCCATAGAGGCCCAGGCGGCCGGCACCCCGGTGCTCGCGGCGTCGGTCGGCGGGCTGCCGGTGGCCGTGGCCGACGAACAGACCGGATTCCTCGTACGCGGGCACGATCCGGCCGCGTACGCGCGCGTGCTGCGCGACTTCGCCGACAACCCGGCGCTCACGCCCCGCATGGGCGAGGCGGCCGCCCGGCACGCCCAGTCCTTCGGCTGGGACACCGCGGCCGCGGCGACGGCGGACGTGTATGTGGCCGCGGCGCAGTCGTACCGGCGTCACGTACGCTCCCACCATGGCTGAGGCAGAGAAGGCAGCGCAGGTCATCGAGGGCGTCCTCAAGGACACCGAGGTCGAGTGGGAGAGCCCCGCGCCCGGCAACTACGTCGTGCAGCTCCCCGGCACCCGCAAGCTCAAGACGACCGTCTCGCTCCTCGTCGGCCGCCACTCCCTGTCCCTGAACGCCTTCGTCATCCGCCACCCCGACGAGAACGAACCCGGCGTCCACCGCTGGCTCCTGGAGCGCAACCTCAAGCTCTACGGCGTGAGTTACGCCGTCGACCGGCTCGGCGACATCTACGTCACCGGCAAGCTCCCCCTCGCCGCGGTCACCGCCGACGAGGTCGACCGCCTCCTGGGCCAGGTCCTGGAGGCGGCCGACGGCAGCTTCAACACCCTGCTGGAGCTGGGTTTCGCCGCCGCGATCCGCAAGGAGTACGAGTGGCGGGTGGCGCGGGGCGAGTCGACACGCAACCTGGACGCGTTCGCGCATCTGACCCGGCGCTCGCAGGACTGACCCCGTTTTCGCTGAGCCAGGCCTAGTGGGGCGGCAGCGAGTCGGTCGGCTGGGGCTCGTTGGTCGGTTGGTGCGTCTCGCCGGGGCTCTCGGGCGGTGACTGCTTGTCCAGCTCGTCCGCGAACGCCCTTAGCGCGTCGGCGAGTTCCCTCTTGGTGGGCAACTCGTCGATCTTCCGGTCGAGTTCGGTGATACGGCGGTTGAGCTGCTCCAGCTCGCTCGGTGTGGAGGGCCCGTCCGTGGGGTCGTCCGTGACCGGGGGGTCGTCGGGGGACGTGGGGCTCGGGCTGGGGTCGGTGCCGCCGGAGGTGCCGGGGTCCGAGCCGCCGTCCGAGCCCTCGCTCAGGCCGACGCTGCCGCCGGAACCCACGTCCCCGGGATAGGTGGCCGACGCGCTCGGCTCGACGGTGGGCTCGTCGGCGGAGTTCGCCGCGATGGCGCCGCCGACACTGAGGGCCACCAGGGCGGTCGCGCCCGCGACGGTGACGGAAAGACGTCTGAACGGTAACGAGCGCCGACCGTCATCCATGTTCTGTCTGTCATCCATGCGGCGACGCTAACCGCCGCCGATCACCGGACGGGCGCCTTCCGTCGATCTCCTCGCACTCACCCGGTACCGCCCGGGCGTCACCCCCACCAACCGCTTGAAATGCCGGGTGAGATGGGCCTGGTCGTGGAACCCGGTGAGCGCGGCGACCTCCGCGGGACCGTCCCCCGCGAGCAGCAGACCCCGGGCCCGGTCGACCCGGCGCGAGGTCAGGTACTGGTGCGGTGCGATGCCGTAGGCGCTGCTGAACGCCCGTACGAGATGCGCCGGATGAGCCCCCAGGACCAACGCGGCCGCCTCCAGGGACAGTCCCGCCACGACCCGCTCGTCGAGGAGTTCGCGCAGCCGGCGGGCCAGGGCCGGGTCGCGGCGCGCAGGCTCGCCGTACGACCGCGGCCGCAGCAGAGTCCGCAGCCGGTCGCCGATGAGCGTCAGCCGGCTCTCGGCCTCGAACTCCTCGCCAGGCCCGCGCAGCGCCGTGTGCAACTGCCCCACCCGCTGCCGCAGTACGGGGTCCCGCAGGTCGGGGCCGTCGACGGCGGGCCCGATGAGCTCGTCGCCGAGGTGGGTCCGGTCGAGGTAGATAACCCGCTTGCGGAAGCCGTCGGGCGTGGCCGGCGAGCCGTTGTGCGGGACGTGCGGCGGCAGCAGCGACACGGTGTCGTCGGGCGTGCCGTGCTCGTGCCGGTCGAGGTCGTACCGTACGGCCCCGTCGTCCACGATGAGCAGCGTCCACGCCTCGTGCACGTGCATCGGGTACGCGTACTCGGTGAAGTGGGCGTGGAAGACCTCGGTGACGCCCGGGACGGCCGGGCGCCACGCGGTGACGTGCTGCGCGGGCAGGGTGGTGGCCGCCATGCAAAGAACGTACAAGACGAGGTCGTACGATGCCCGCCAGTCTCGACCCATGAGCACTGAACCCATCCGCTTCGACACCAAGATCGCCGTCCTGCTGCGCGAGGACCTGGAGACCTGGCAGCGCCTGAACGTCACCGCGTTCCTCGTCAGCGGCCTGGGCAGCCAGGCCCCCGAGGTGGTCGGCGAACCGTACGAGGACGCCGGCGGTGTGCCCTATCTGCCGATGTTCCGGCAGCCCGTGCTGGTCTTCGAGGGCACGAAGGAGACGCTGACGGCGGCCCACGCGCGCGTGCTGTCCCGCTCGCTCCCGCGCGCCCTCTTCACGAGCGACCTGTTCGCGACGGGCAACGACCGGGACAACCGCGCGGCGGTACGGGCGGTGGCCACGGCCGAGCTGGACCTGGTGGGGCTCGCGGTGTACGGGCCGCGCAACGCCGTGGACAAGGTGCTCAAGGGCGCGCGGATGCATCCGTGACGGAGGCCGTGCGGCTGGATCCGTGCCGGATCAGGCCGCGCCGGCCTCGGTGCCGGATCAGGCCGGGCTGGCCTCGGTGGCGGCAGACTTCTCGGGTACGGCGACCCCGGTGGCCGTCTCCCCGGACAGGCGCCGCATCAGCGCCGCGTACCCCACCGCCGCCACCGTCCCGACGACCGCGCACAGCCCCCACAGCCACTCCGCCCCGAACCGGTCGATGACGAAGCCGGACATCAGGGGCGCCACGAGGGCGGCGACGGACCAGGACAGGGTGTACATGCCCTGGTAGCGGCCGCGGCCGTGGGCGGGGGAGAGGCGCACGACGAGCCCGGTCTGGGTGGGGGCATTGATCATCTCGCCCAGGGTCCACACGCACACGGTGAGGGCGAAGAGGCCGACGGACCCGGCGAAGGCGGTGAGTCCGAAGCCGTATCCCGCGAGCAGGGACGAGACGACGAGGAGCCGCTGGGGATCCCGGTCCTGGATGAAACGGGTCACCGGGATCTGCAGCGCGACGATCAGGACGCCGTTGAGGGCGATGGCCAGGCCGTAGTCGGCGGGCGTGAACCCGGCCTCGCCCATCGCGACGGGCAGCCCGATCGAACCCTGCTGGAAGATCACGGCGACCAGGAAGGACAGCCCCAGGACACTCATGAACCGCCCGTCGCGCAGGACGGTGCCGAGGCGGACGTCGTCGGGGACCTTTTCGGCGTGCTGTGCGACGGGCCGGGACTCGGGCAGCTTGAGGAAGACGACGACCGCGCAGACGGTGGTCATCCCGGCCTCGATCAGGAAGCCCGCGAGATAGCTGTACTCGGCGATGAAACCGGCGGCCAAGGAGGAAATCGCGAAACCGAGGTTGATGGCCCAGTAGTTGAGCGAGAAGGCCCGGACCCGGTCCTCGGGCCGCACGATGTCGGCCATCATCGCCTGCACGGCCGGCCGGGAGGCGTTGGAGGTCATGCCGACGAGGAACGCGACGGCGGCGATGGCGACGGGGTGGTGCATGAAGCCGAGCAGCGCGACGGAGGCGGCGGTGGCGGACTGCGCGACGAGGAGGGTGGGCCGCCGCCCGAGCCGGTCGGTCATCACCCCGGCCCCGATCGACGAGACGACACCGCCCAGCCCGTGCAGCGAGGCGACGAGACCGGCGTAGGAGGCGGAGTAGCCGCGGTCGAGGGTGAGATAGAGGGCCATGAAGGTGGCGACGAAGGCACCCAGGCGGTTGACGAGGGTGCTGATCCACAGCCACCAGAACGCGCGGGGGAGCCCGGAGACGGTCTCGCGGGTGGCGCGTCTCAGGGTGACGAGTGACATGGCGGGTCCCCCAGGTGTTGCGGTACGGGTGTAAGCGTCTCGGGCGGCGAGCACAACTTACGAAGCCGAGGCGACCGGGGGCCACTCAATTAGCAGATCCCGTCAACCGTCCGTCTGTCGAGCGGGCACCGCCCCGATCGAAGGCGTGGATTACGCTCATACGCATGGCCGACGCACCGTACAAGCTGATCCTCCTCCGCCACGGCGAGAGCGAATGGAACGCGAAGAACCTGTTCACCGGCTGGGTGGACGTCAACCTCAACGAGAAGGGCGAGAAGGAGGCAGTCCGCGGCGGCGAACTCCTGAAGGACGCCGACCTCCTGCCCGACGTGGTCCACACGTCCCTCCAGAAGCGCGCGATCCGCACCGCCCAGCTCGCGCTGGAGTCCGCGGACCGCCACTGGATCCCGGTCCACCGCTCCTGGCGCCTGAACGAACGCCACTACGGCGCCCTCCAGGGCAAGGACAAGGCACAGACCCTCGCGGAGTTCGGCGAGGAGCAGTTCATGCTGTGGCGCCGCTCCTACGACACCCCGCCGCCCCCGCTGTCTGACGACTCCGAGTTCTCCCAGGCGTCGGACCCCCGCTACGCCACGATCCCCCCGGAGCTCCGCCCCCGCACGGAGTGCCTGAAGGACGTCGTCGTCCGCATGCTCCCGTACTGGTACGACGGCATCGTCCCGGACCTCCTCGCCGGCCGCACGGTCCTGGTCGCGGCTCACGGCAACAGCCTCCGCGCCCTGGTCAAGCACCTGGACGGCATCTCCGACGCCGCCATCGCGGGCCTGAACATCCCGACGGGCATCCCGCTGTACTACGAACTCGACGCGTCCTTCAAGCCGGTGACCCCGGGCGGCACGTACCTGGACCCGGAGGCGGCTGCGGCGGCCATCGAGGCGGTCAAGAACCAGGGCAAGAAGAAGTAACGCAACACCAGCAAGCCCCCGACCTGCTGTTTCTCGGCAGGGCGGGGGCTTTTTGGTGGGGCTGGGCCGTCCCTGGGCCGTCAGGTGCGACGACGCCAGCGGTGGACCCGGATGTCGAGGACGATCAGCAGGGCCACGGGGTCGGCGACTTCGGCGGGAACGCCGGTCCAGTGGGCGTATCCCGCCACCGCCACCCCCAGCAGCGAGAACGGCAGATCTCGAGGCCAGACGTCGATGGTCAATCCGAATCGTGGCATGCTTGTGTTCTCCATCGTCTTGAGGAGCCGTCGCAGGTTTTCCGAGCATGGATGGAGAAGGGGCCGCCTCCGCTGTAACGGGGGCGGCCTTTCCAATCCGCGAGGAGAACTTAACCACGGATCATCTGGCGGGCCAAATTCGACCGATACCCTGGCCGGGTATCGGTCGATAATCACGTGGCCTGTCGGTGGGGGTGCCCACCCGGAGCCTTCTGGGCTCTATCTAGACCTTCCAGGTGAAGGCGTTCTTCGAGTCATTCGCTTTCGTCGTCCTGCACGTCGTCCTGCATGTAGTGCTGCATGTCGTCCTGCATGTCGTCCTGCATGTCGTCCTGCACGTCGTCCTGCACGTCGTCCTGCACGTCGTCCTGCACGTTGGATGGGCTGCGAGGCCAAATGGTTCCGTGATTTGTGTACCGTGATTTGGTTTCGCCGGGTGGAGTATTTGTGATTGGTGATCCGCAATGCTGGTGTCCGCGATTTGCGTACCGTGATTTGGTTTCGCCGGGTGGAGCATTTGTGATTGGTGATCCGCAATGCTGGTGTCCGCGATTGTGTAACGTGACTTGGTTTTGCTGGAGAAGATTACGGATGGAGGGGCTGACAGTTGGTGAATATGGCGGCCACAGCCTTGCGAGTGCGCTCCTGACTGGACGGCATGAGGTGCGCGTAGACGCGAAGCGTCAGACCTGGGTCCGAGTGCCCCAGGTACTCGGCGAGGGCCTTGATGTTCTCCCCGGCGTCCAGGAGCACCGAGGCGTAGAAGTGGCGGAGCGCGTGCATGCCGTTCTCGCGAGACTCGGCATACGGCTGGCCCTGCTTCCGCTCGGGGATCACTCCGGCCGAGGCCAGCGCCCGCTTCCATGCCTCCTCGTTGAGTGACGTCCGCCAGACATGACCACCGCGCGGCCCGGTGAAGATCAGCCGCTTGGTCACCGGCGGCCCGTCTGCCACCTTCCACGGCAAGGTGACGTCGACCGGTGGGAACCGCTTCATGTGCGCCCGCAGGGCATCAGCGACCGGCTCAGGAAGCGGCACGTCCCGGAGCTTGCCGCCCTTGGGCGGGGCGAAGACGGCCTTGCTTCGGCTCAGCTTGAGTTGCTGGACCACGTGCAACGTGTCCGACTCGAAGTCGATCGCGTCGACGGCCACGCCGAGGATCTCGCCCTGGCGCAAGCCGCAGCCGCCACCCAAATCGACCATGGCCCGGAACCGCTCGGGCATGCCGGCCCGGACGGCAAAGACCCGTTCCGGTGTCCAGGGAGCGACGCGCCTGTCATCGACGGTCGGCGGTCGGACCGATCGAGCCGCACACGGATTCCGGGGAAGGTGCCCGTCATCCACGGCTGCGCTGAGGGCGGCACGCACGTTGGAGTAGATAGTGCGGGCGTACGAGCCTCGGATGCCGTTCTCGCTCAGTTGCCGCACCCAGTCCCGGATGTGCGCAGGCTGGAAGGAGCCGAGCGGTCGCGATCCCAGGTACGGGAACGCGTGCAGCCGAAGCTGCGACTCCATCGAAGCCTGGGTGTTCGGGTCGGCTCCCTGGGTGGATACCCATGCCTCGGCGTATTGCTGGAAGGTGATCCGAGCGGCGCGCGGATCGATGTACTGCCCGCGTGCCATGTCCGCCTCGGTGTGGGCGAGCCACTGGTCAGCAAGCCGCTTCTGTCTGTCGGGGAAGCTCTTGGACTTCTCCGTACCATCCGGGCCGACGTACCGGGCGCGGTAGCGCGCGCCCGAACCGTAGCGGTCACTTTTCACTCTGCGGCTCTTGCCGTCCGGACCGACCTCGGTCTTGTACCAGCGGTCTTGAATGTGTCCGGCCATCAGGCAGCCGCCGCTTCACGCCGGGAGTCCACCCAGGTCTGCACGTCGGCCGGGTCGAAGCGCAGGTGCCGGCCTACGCGGAACCCACGGGGACCGGTGCGCTTACGTCGCCACTGGTAGACAGTCTCGACGCTGGGCAACTCGAACATCTCCACCAGGTCGTCAGGGGTTAGGTACCGCGGGGGCAGAGGGCGCGGTTCGGTGGCCACGTCGGCCGGCGCAAGGCGTCGGCTAGTCACGGGTGGGTTCTCCTTCTGTTCCGGGCGCGAGATCGGCGGATGCGGCTAGCCAGGCTTCGGCGTCGGAGAGGCCGGTCCCGGCGAAGACCCAGTGCGCGAGGACGTACGTCGTCTCGGGGGCGGGTTCATTCGTTGCTGCCTGTGCTCGTCGCCATTCGGCGCGGGCGTTGCGGAGGGCGCCGAGGGTGGTGGAGTAGCGGCGGGATTTGGTGGAGAAGTGGCCGCGGAAGCCGAGCATGTGAGCCCAGGCGCGCAGGCGGAGGTGTTCGAGGTCCTTACGGGCTCCGAGAGCCCAGGCGGTTCGGATGAGTTGGCGGGCGTGGTCGCTGATGTCGAGCTGGGCGAGTTCGGCAACGAACTTCAGCGGCCGGTCGAGAGCTCCCGTGGCCGTCTCCGCGCCTTTGGTGGCGTACTTGGCGATGTAGGCGGCGACGGCGCGTTCGGTGAGTTCCTGGCCGTCGTTGAAGTCGGCGGAGCGGATGGTGCGGACGTCGAGTTGGCGGCCGAAGGTGAAGGTGTGGGTGCGGCCGTCGATGACCGGGCCGTCGACACGGACCTTGGTCGCGGCGGTTTCTATGGCGTCGGTGAGGAGCTCGGCTGTGGCCCATGCGGGCGGTGGGGTGTTGCCGCCTTCAGGGCCGTCGATGCGGATGACCGCGTGGAAGTGAACGGCTCCGCGCTTTTGGTATTCGGCGACCTTGGCGAAGGAAACGCGGGCGTAGTCGCGGAGACGCCGTTGTGAGAGGCCCGCGCGCTTGGCGACTTCTCGGCGGAGGTAGATGGAGAAGCGTTGCCAGAGGGCGCCTGCGTGGGCGTTCCAGAGGACGGCGGCTTCGTAGTCGTAGGTGTCGGGGTTGAGCGGGGTGCCGAGGGGGTCGTCGTCTTGGTCGTGGTGGAGGCCGCAGCGGCAGGGGCGGCCGTCGGTGCGGCGGTTGTGGACCGGGCCGAAACCGGGGGCGGTGAAGGTGGCGAACACGCGGGGGTGGGTGCCGACCTGTTCGGGTGTGCCTTTGCCGCCGCGCAGTCCGGCGGTGATGAGGTGGAAGGTGTCGCGGCGGTAGACCTCGGCGCAAGCCGGGCAGCGGGTGGTGCGGCGGTTGTTGCAGCGGACGAGGAGTTGGCCGGCGGGGAGGCTGGTCGAGTCGAGGTGCTGGAGGATGCGGCCGATCTCGCCGGTTGCGGTGTCGAGGTCGTATTCGGTGCGGTGGCCGTCGAGGCGGATGGGGTGGGTGCAGCTGCCGAGGCCGGAGAGCTGGCGGAGGATACCGGGGAGGGTGCCCTGGGCGGCCAGGTTCGCGAGTTCCGGCACGGGGGCCGGGGTGGTGCGGGTGAAGATGGCGTTTCCCTTCTGACTGGCTCGGTCGGGAGGAAGGCCCCGGGGCGGCGTAATGCTTGGTCGTGTGCCGTCGCCCCGGAGGCCGGGCGGGGTCTAGCGGCGGTGCTGGTCGCGGAGCAGGGAGCGCAGGACGACGGCGGCCACGGCTACGGAGATGGCCGTGACGGCGACGGCGGCCAGGAGTGCGGTGAGGACGACTCCTCCGACGACCAGGGCGACGACCGTCTTCTGATCGATGGACACCGAGGGCAGCGAGCGGCGGGCGGGTGCCGGGTCGGACGTGGCGTGGGTGTGTGCGGGCGGCGGGGTGGGGTTGTCGGGGTACTTGGGCAGGAACACGGCGGAGCCCTTCTTATCTACTCGTCTAGATGTGTTGTCCGTTTATGACGGTCACGCCGGAGCGTGTGCCGGATTCGATGGCGGGGGCGAGGAAGGTGTGGGAGAGCCAGAAGCCGAAGAGGGCGATCAGGACGACGATCCAGGTGCGGACGCCGAGGAACTTGACTGCTCCCCAGGCGAAGAAGCCGAGGAGGACGACGAGGGGGAGGCTGACGGTCACGGGGTGGTGGGTCCTTTCAGCGGACGGGGCAGCGGTGGGTGCGGGCGGCCAGTTCGGCGGCGGCGCGGCTGTCGTAGTCGGCGGAGAAGTTGCAGCGCGGGGCGGTGCAGGCGGCGGTGTGCTTCTCGCGGCCCCGGCCGTCGTACGAGGTGGCGACCTGAACGGGGCCGATGCGGGTGACGTTGCGGAAGCAGCGGTTCGCGGACACGTGGAGTTCTCCCTTCAGAGCTGGGCGGCAATGGCTTCGGCCAGGGGCTCCGGAACGCCCAGGCGGACGCGGAGAGTTGGGATGTCGATCGGGGCTCCGGTGCGGGTGTGGTGTTCGGCGGCGACCTTGCGGGCGTGGTCGACCAGCGCAACCGGGACCGGGATGGGCGCGGTTGGCGGGGCCGATTCGGTGGCGGGTTGAGCAGGCGGGTCGGGTGTGGCTTCGGGCTCGTCCTCCTGGTCCTCGATGAGTTCTGCGCTGATCTCGTCGGTGGCGGCCTTGGGCGCCGAGTGTGCGAGGAGGGTTCCGCCGAGGAAGGCGACCGCGGGCCAGCCCGCGACGAGGATGCGCAGCCAGGCCGGCACGTCGGTCATGTCGAGGAGTCCGGCGGTGGCGACGTTGGCGCCGAGGGATGCGATGAGGGCGATGACGAACCAGCACCAGGCCGCCGCTTTGGCCGTACCGGTGCGGAGTCGACGCCATGCGGCGACGAGCAGCAGGTCAACGCTGATCGGATAGGCCCACGCCTTCCATCCGCCCTGTCCGGCCGCCATGGCAATGTCGTGGATGTGGGCGAAGGACAGTGCGGCGGCGATGAGCGCCTGGACCAACACCGCGTCGACACGGGCCAGATGGGCGCGCAACGGTCCGGCTCCTTTCTGTTTTGGCCATGGCAGGGGTAGGGACGTGGCGCGAGGCGGTCACGCCGACCGGGTGAAGAGGGGGTGCGTCAGTCGGTCACCGGGTGCGGCAGGACTGCCGGGGCCGGAGTCTCGACGAGGCGTATGGGGATGGCTGGCTGGAAGGGCTTGAGCGCGGGCAGCTCGGGCACCAGGTGCGCCGATTCCCGGCAGATCTCGGCGGCGTCGCCGAGGGAGAGATACG
>NZ_KB911611.1 GCF_000383615.1 Streptomyces canus 299MFChir4.1
AAGGCGCCGACATCCGCCGCTGGGCGAAGAAGCACAAGGTCGAGCTGTGCTTCACGCCGACCTACGCCTCGTGGGCGAACCCGATCGAGGCCCACTTCGGGCCGCTGCGGCAGTTCACCATCGCCAACTCGAACTACCCCAACCACACGGTTCAGACCCGGGCCCTGCACGCCTACCTGCGGTGGCGCAACACCAACGCCCGCCATCGCGACGTCCTGGCCGCCGAACGCAAGGAACGCGCCCGCATCCGCAGCGAAAAGGGCATCCGCTGGGGTGGACGCTCCCTCGCCACCGCAGCCTGAACGACCCGGCGAACCTATGCGGTCAGAGCACTAGCCGCGCAGCCGTGGACGCTCTCGACGTTGGAGCTGCTCATGCGGGAACTGAGGGTCCGCGCGGTGAGCATCACGCGCTGGGCGACCCGCCCTGGGGATATCCGGGCCGCCGATCGGCGAGCCGCCCTCCAGATCGCCGCGCAGCATCCACACCTTCTCGCCGTTCATCCCGCCTACCCGCTCGACGAGCTGCCGAGCGCCATCTCGGCGGCGCGGACCAGCGGCACCGGCACCGTGTTGCTCAAACTGACCTGACCAAACCTGGACCGCAGGGGAGCAGTGACCTCATGGAATTCAAGACCATCGGCACCATCGGTGCGGGAGCACCAGCACAAGCCGTGGCCGCCCACGCGGCACGCGCCGGGCACCCGGTGCTGGTCAGCAACAGCCGCGGCCCCAGCACACTCGGCGACGCCGCCGCCATCGGGCCCGGCGCCTCGGCGGCCACGTTCGAACTTGGCGCGCTGCGGGAAGGCGGGGCGCTCATGCAGCTCGGCGGGCCGCTGAGCGGCAAGCACTTCTTGGTCCAGGGCTGAGGCCCGACCGACACCTCAAGAGACGAAGAGGCAAAGGACACGGACGGTGGCAACAGATACTCAGACCTCGCGGACCGTGGCCGAGAAGTTCCTGGAGCGCCTCGGCAGGCAGGACCCCGACGGCATCCAGGAACTGTTTTCCGAGGAGATCGACTGGCACGTCCCCGGCAGTGACGCACTGCCCTGGACCGGGCGCCGTACCCGCCAGGAGGAGGTCGCGCCGTACTTCACCACCATGTGGCCGCACTTCGCGCACGGCCAGAGCAAGGTCGTGCTGGAGCGCTTCATCGTCGACGGTGGTGACGTGGTGCTGCTGGCGGTCTTCACGCACACCGCTGTGACCAGCGGCAAGCAGTTCACCACACCGGTGGCCATGCACCTGACGGTCGAAGGCGGCCGAATCGTTCGCATGCACCTGTACGAGGACACACTGACCGTCGCCGAGGCGTTCAACGTCGGCTGAGCGGAGGGCACTCAGGGACCCCGCGGCCCGGGGCGGCCGGGCCGGGCATGTACGCATAGATAGGGTCAGCCGAGACACGGCCGAAGCCGAAACGGAGAGCAGAACTCGCCCCCGGTCAATCGCTGCCGGTCAGCACGTTGGGGCGGTCGGCCTTCGGCGATGACTGCCGATCAGGTCCCCCAGCGATGCCAGGCCATCGGCCGGTGTCGCCATGTCGACCAGCGTGCCGCCCGCCGGGTCTGTCGCACTGGGGACTTGACCGGCGCCCACGAACTTTCGTCCCCCGCCGTGTTCCGCCGGTCTCCAACCTCCTCGCCCGGCTGAATGGTGTTCGCAAACGATCGTTTGCCGACAGGCAGGCGACGCGTCCAATGAACCTGTGCAATCCAGGGGTTCACGGCAGCGTGAATCCAATCAGATCCGATGGTGATTGCTGACAGGGTTTGACGACAGATAGGGTCAGATCCTCCCGTATGGAAGGGGCCCGCGAGTGTCGAACCTGGTCTACAAGCGGGTCTCGACCGACCAGCAGTCGACCGCCCGGCAGAACCTCGTCCTGTATGAGGCCGGCATTTAGGACCCAGTCGTCTTCGAGGAGGACCCGGGAACCTCCAGCCGCCTCCACCCGCTTCAGCGGCCGAAGTTCCGCGAACTGCTCACCTACGCGCGGCCGGGCGACCCTGTGCACGTCTCCGAGATGTTCCGCCTCGTGCGCGGCACCAGCCACATCCTCGATGCGCTCGACGTCCTCCACCGCGACCAGGTGGCGCTGCGTATCCACGACGGCGCGTTCTCCGCGATGAACCTCACCGCCCGCCATCCGCGCACCGGCGAGCTGCCGTCCACCGTGAAGTTCATGGTGCAGACTCTCGCCGCCGCCGGCGAACTCCAACGCGACCTCCAGCGCGAGCTGACCTACGACGGGCTGCGAGCCGCCGAGGCCAAGGGCAGCAAAGGCGGGCGCCGCCCCGCCGTGGCGGCCGACAGGGCCGGCGCCGTCCGCACCGCGTACCTGGAAGGCCGCTCCATCGCCGCCCTTGCCCGCGAGCACGACGTCAGCCGCGGCGCGATCCGCACAGCCGTCGCCGACCTCCTGCCCAACCACACCGCCGTTGAGGAGGATGCCCCCGCGCCGGAGCTGCCGGTCACCCTCGATATACCCGGCAAGGTCGCCGACTTCCTCCGCGCCACCCAACTGGACCCCGCCGAGCGGGCCGCGCTCGACCAGGGGATGACCGTACGGCGCGGCCAGGGCTACACCCTGCGCGTCAGCGCCGTCCCCGCCGTGCACCGACCCCCGTCATCCGATGCCCCCTGGAAACGTGGCTGACCCTATTTTCGTGGCGCCGTGTGACCGGACGGAGGCCGTAACGGCGGTAATTGCTGATGTCCGCGACAGACCGTCCACCGGACCATGAATCCGGCGGAGGATCAAGAAGGTGGCGCCATTGACAGATCCACCGCGTTCTCTCGTTGAATTGAGGTGGATGTGCCATGGACGTTGGCGGTAAGAGTCAACTGCGTCCCACTGTCGAGCAGGAAGATCTCTGGTACGCCCGGCAATCCGCCCCGGCCGGTCCGACAACGAGAGCGATCGTCGAGACAGCGGCCGCACGTGTCCGCTCAACCCAAGACGACGGTACCTCGCAAACGGTGAAGGACCGGCGGCTGTCCGACGCGATCCAACCGGCCACATCCCGCGGACGACTTCGGCAAGGACCAGGCCCACTGGGCCGAGCGGTTCGCCGACCAGCCCGCAGTCGTCTCACTCGCCGGACGGACGGCGCAGGTGTCGCACCACATCCCGCGGGACGGGACACGTCAGCGGCGAGGCAGCCGGCCGTCTGCGGGTTCCGGTGCGTGAAAGCGGGCGTTGGCCCGTCCTCGCCGCTGACGCCGAGCCCCGACGTACCGCGCGCGGGGCCCGGACCACTGCGCCCTCGTCCGGATGCAGTTCGACGACATGCCCTGAACCGTTGAGCCAGGTGGGCCCGTCCGACCGTCCGGCTGCGGTAACACGCAGCGGAAGGCCGCTCCCCATGACTCCCGCTCGCGCATGTCATGTGTGAGCGGAAGGACAACCGACTCCGCAAAGGAAGATCTGCCATGAGCGCATTCGACGAACTCCACGTCGACCACGTCGGCCTCGCGGTCGGTGATCTCGCCCGAGCAACCGAACTTTTCACGACCGGCTATGGGCTGAGCGTCCAGCCCCGAGCCGCGAACGCGCCCCTGGCGGACGGCGTGCGCACGGTCGCCCTGCGCAGGAAGGACATCCGTATCGTCCTGACCGAGGTTCGTCATGCTGACCACCCGGCCGCGGCATTCGTCCAGCAGCACGGGGACGGTGTGTTCGATATCGCGCTAGGCACGCCGGATGCCGGGTCGGCGTTCAGCGAGGCGGTACGGCGCGGTGCGCGGCCGGTGGCCGCGCCGGCGGAGCACGACGGCGTGGTCACGGCGTCCGTGACCGCGTTCGGCGACGTGACGCACACCTTCGTCCAACGCCCCTCGCAACCGGACGATGTCCGTCCTGCGGAGTCCGGACACGACCTCGGCCTGCACACGATCGACCACTTCGCGGTATGTCTGGAGCCGGGCCATCTCAAGCCCACGGTACGGTTCTACGAGACCGTACTCGACTTCAAGACGGTCTTCACGGAGCACGTCGTCGTAGGCGCCCAGGGGATGAACTCCACCGTCGTCCAGAGCCGGTCCGGCGCAGTGACGCTCACCCTCATCGAGCCCGACCTGTCCAGGCGCCCCGGCCAGATCGACCAGTTCCTCAAGGACCACGGCGGGGCGGGAGTGCAGCACATCGCGTTCGCCACCGATGACATCGTGCGGGACGTGGGTCTCCTGAGTGGGCGGGGCATCGGATTTCTGACGACGCCCGGCGCCTACTACGACTTGGTGCCGGGCCGGCTGCGGCCCGTCCAGCACTCCGTGGACCAGCTCCGGGCGCTGAACATCCTGGTCGATCAGGACCAGGACGGCCAGCTCCTGCAGATATTCACTCGGTCCACGCACCCTCGCGGCACCCTGTTCTTCGAGGTGATCGAGCGGCTGGGCGCCCGTACATTCGGCAATGGCAACATCAAGGCGCTGTACAGCGCCGTCGAGCTGCAGCAAACCCGGGATGAGGCAGCGAGGTGAATGAGCCCGACCGGGGCAGGGACCACGGTCCACTGATCTGTGTGGCGGACGTCGAACGGCTGGCAGCCGAGCGGCTGCCGGCCGAGGTGTGGGATTTCGTCGCGGGCGGCAGCGGTGACGAGTCGGTCCAGGCCGCCAACCGGGCGGCACTGGACCTGGTACGTCTGGTGCCCCGGGCTCTCACCGGAGCCGGCACCGCCAAGACTTCCGGCCAACTGCTCCTCGCCGACACAGCGATGCCGGTTGTGGTGGCACCGATGGCCTATCAGCGGCTGCTGCATCCGAACGGTGAACTCGACGCGGCACGGGCCGCTCGGACCGCCGGCGTTCCCTACGTGATCCCCATGCTGAGCAGCTACCCGCTGGAGGAGATCGCCGAGGTCGGCGGAACCATCTGGTTCCAGATGTACTGGCTGCGGGACCGCGGTCTGCTGCTCGACCTCGTCCGCAGGGCGGAACACGCCGGGTGCGAGGCGCTCGTCGTCACCGCCGACGTCCCTGTCATGGGCCGTCGGCTGCGCGACCTGCGCAACGGCTTCGCGCTGCCCGCGTCCGTGACCGCCGCCAACCTCGGAGCCGAGGCGGTCACGGCGACGCATACCCGAAGGAGCGGAACCTCGGCGGTGGCCACCCACTCGGCCACCGCCTTCGACCCGACCGCTGACTGGGCGGACGTGGAATGGCTGCGCGGGCACACGGATATGCCCATCGTCCTCAAGGGCATCCTCGACCCTCGGGACGCCGTCCGGGCGGCGGAACTCGGCGCCGAGGCCGTTGTCGTGTCCAACCATGGCGGCCGCCAGTTCGCGGGCGCGGTGCCGAGCATCACGGCGCTGCCGCCGGTGCTTGACGCCGTGCAGGGACGCTGCGCCGTGCTGCTCGACAGCGGTATCCGCTCCGGTACGGACGTCCTGCGGGCCCTCGCCCATGGCGCGGCCGGTGTCATGTACGGCCGACCCGTGCTGTGGGGCCTGGCCGCGGATGGCAAGGCGGGCGCCGGCCTCGTGTTGGATCTGCTCCACACCGAGCTGCGGGAAGCGCTCACGCTGTGCGGCTGCGACAGCCTCGCCGCAGGCCGAGACCTGACCGTCATGCCGGCCTGATATCTGGCCCGCCACTCAATGGAGAGCCAGGCAGAGCATGGGGGTCATTCGGGGCGGCCCCCTCACACCGGGTGCCGGGTCGGCGCCGTCGGCATCATCCAGGGCCGCCGTCCAAGCACGACCTTTCGCGCACAGGACTTGTGCTTCCCACCACGGCCGATCCAATCATGGCCTGGTCTTCGCGCCGGCCGGTCCCGTAGATGAACCTGTGGCCTTGCACCGCGACAGGGGCCCGAGGGGGTCTGCGAGTGTGGCAGACCCCCTCATGGTGTTGCAGGCGGGTTGAACTGCCGGCGGCTGGATGTGACGCGGTTACGCGGACCTTTGGCTGGACTGGCGTTCCCCCGGGCCGCGGACGGGCGGATCGTCCTGGAGGTGGACGTCGGCAACTGGCTGCGGCCGGAGTCGATGTCGGCAACTGGCTGCGGCGGCACGCGAATAGCAGCACGGACCGGCTGTTCCGCCACACCTATGGCCGGGGAAAGGCTCGGCCCAGATGATCCCTGGCCGGCCCTACCCGTTCGTAGCGGCTTTGGCGGGCGGACCTCATGGACCACCATCCTGAATGTGATCTGGCTCCATCCCTGTGACGACGAGAGCACCGTCACGGCGGCCCAGATCCGGGAGGTGGTCCAGCGGTTATGCGTGGCGGGCAGTGACTTTCCTGCTCTGCGACCTGCCTGTCGAACTGTTGGGGCGGCTGCGGTCGGACCGTGTCATGTACTTCCCGCCGCGGGAGAGGGCCGCGTTGCCCCGTCCCAGCGACCTGGCAAGCGCGGGCACAAACCCAAGCGCGGAGCGGAGCGCAAGTCCGAGGACTCCGCCACCTGGCCCGCCCCCTGCAACCGTCACGGTCACGGAGACCACCCGTTAGGCGGTGCTGCCCGTCAACATGGTCAAAATCGCGGAGACGGGGAGGTGAGCGCGATGGGGCGTCCCGGCCGCCGGGCGAACGGGCACGACCAGACCCCGACGCCGCCGGCCGCGGAGACCGGGGGCTTCGAGGGGGTGAGGCCGGGGCGGGAGTCCCGGCCTCACCGCACTCGGGGTGAGGGTTCAGGCGGCCAGCACAGCCGCTACCGACGCCGGGTCGTCACGGAAGTAGAAGTGACCGCCGGGGAAGGCGTGCCGGCGTACCGTCACGCCGCTGTGCAGGTCCCACGCGCCGAGTTGGTCCAGGGTGAGGCTGTCAGCCTCACCGCCGAGTACGACGAGCGGCACCGGGAGCGCCCTGGATTCCTGGTACCGGTAGTTCTCCAGCAGGGCGAAGTCGGCGCGAAACGCGGGCAGCAGCACCGCCAGCAGGTCGCGGTCGGCGGCGATCTGGGGCGGGATGCCTCCGTAGCGCTCGTTCAGGACCGCGACCAGTTCCTCGTCCGGCAGGCCGGACAGCGGAGCCTCGGGGCGCGGCAGGTGAGGGGCCGGGAACGCCGAGACGACGAGCCGTTCAGGCAGAGGCAGGCCGCGGGCGGCCAGTTCGCGCGTCACCTCGTAGGCGACCAGCGCACCGAGGCTATGGCCGAAAAGGTCGTAGGGGGCGACGAACTCCGTCTCCGCGAGCAGGGCGCGCACCACGGCATCCATGTCGGTCAGGGCCGGTTCGGCGACGCGGCTGCCGCGTCCCGGCAGGCAGATGCCGTAGATCTGGGTGCCGGGCAGGTACTGACCCCAGCGGACGTACTCGCCCGGGAGCCCGCCCGAGTGGGGGAAGCAGTACAGATGGCGCTCGGTGTTCGTCGTGGTGGGACGACCGTTCAGCCAGGGATTGCGCCGAGCGGGAGCGACGCCGAGGGGCGGGGCGGGAAGGGACGTGGTCATGAGGCGGGGTTCTCCTTGGTCTGGACGGGAGCTCCGGCCCCGCGCTCCTCGATCAGCGTGGTGAACGCCGACGGGGTCTGGAAGCGCAGGACGTCCGAGGCACTGACGGTGACGTGGAAGGTGGAGCCGGCCCAGGCAGCGAGCTTGGTGGCGGTCAGCGAGTCGCCCCCAAGGTCGAACAGGCCGTCCCGCGGGTCGATGTCCGGGCAGCCGAGGGCCTGTCCGAAGGCGGTGAGCACGGCCTGCAGGACGGGCGGACGCTCCGGTGCGGGAACGCCGGTCGGTGCGGCGGCCTCTGTGAGTGCGGCGGCCGAGGGCGCGGGCGCCGCGGCGGCGGGCGTGAACCGGACCGGTGGCGGCACAAGGTGGTGGCGGCGTTCGAACGGGTAAGTCGGCAGCGCGATCCGGCGCCGGGGCCCGTCGCCCTGGAGGGCGGCGAAGTCGGGGTGCGCCCCTCGGGCCCATATCTCGCCGACGCCCGCCAGCAGTACCGTCGTCTGCGACGCCTCTTCAGCCGGGTGCGGGGCGAGGTGTACGACGGCCTGCTTGTTGTCATAAGCGGCGTGCTGGCGGGTCAGCGTGGCCAGGGTGCGGCCCGGGCCGATGTCGACGAGGACGCGGTCCGAGGCACCGAACAGGGTGTCCAGCGCTTCGCCGAACCGGACGGGTTCGCGCATGTGCCGCACCCAGTACTGCGAGGTGCGCACGGCCTCCTCGTCGGCCCATGCGCCGGTGGTGTCCGAGAGCACTGGCAGGGTCGGCCGCTCGCGCGGCAACGCCTCGACGGCCTCGGCGAAGAGGCGGGTGACCGGGTCGACCAGGGGTGAGTGGCCCGCGGTGGCGATGCGCAGCACCCGCGCCTCCAGCCCGCGATCGTTCAGCTCCTGTGCGAAGCGCGCCACGGAGGCGGCGGGGCCGGTGACCGTGCACTGACCGGGGCCGTTGACCGCGCCGACGGTGATGTCGGCGGGGAGCAGCCCCAGTACGTCCGTCTCGGACAGACGCACCGCGGCCATCGCGCCGGCCGGCACGGTGCCGAGGAGTCGTCCCCGTTCGGCGACCAGCCGGGCCGTGTCCGCCGGGGCGAACACGCCGGCCGCACAGGCCGCGGCGTACGCGCCGAGGCTGTGTCCGGTGACGGCGCTCGGCCGTAGGCCCCAGGAGTCCAGCAGGCGGGTGGTGGCGTACTGCACGGCGAACACCGCCGGCTGGCCGACCTCGATGGTCGCCAGCCGTTCGGCCGCCGTCGCTCGTTCGGCGTCCGTGCGGGGGTAGAGGACTTCGCGCAGGTCCACGCCGAGCGAGCCGGCGACGGCGTCGGCCAGTTCATCCAGAGAACGGCGGAACACGGGCTCGCCGTCGTACAGTTCGGCCGACATGCCGGTGTGCTGGCCACCCTGGCCCGGGTACATGAACACCAGTTCGGCGTCGGAGAGCGCGCTGCTCGCCGCGGGGGCGGTGGCGCGGCTCCGCAGCGCGGTTACCGCGTCCTGCGTGCCGGAGGCCACCACAAACCTTCGGTGGGCGTGGTGCGTCCGGCCGTCCTGGAGTGTCCATGCGGTGTCGCCCAGGTGTGTCCCCGGGTGGGCGGCGAGATGGTCGGCCAGGCGGTCCGCGACCGCCTCGGCGGCTGCCGGGGTCCTGCCGGAGACGATCAGCAGCTGAGAGCGGCTGGAGGGCACGGACTCCTCGCGGGGCGGGGCCTGTTCGAGGACGACGTGGGCATTGGTGCCGCCGACACCGAGCGCGTTGACGCCGGCGATCCGCGGTCCGTCCGTCGGCCAGGCGCGGGTGGTGCCGCTGACCTCGAAGGAGGAGGTGGCGAAGTCGACGGCCGGGTTGGGCCGCCGGTAGTGCAGGGTCGCCGGGACTACGCCGTGTTCGACACTGAGGACGGTCTTGATGAATCCGGTGACGCCGGCCGCCGCGTCGGTGTGACCGATGTTGGTCTTCACCGAGCCGATGAGGCAGGGGGCTTCGCGGCCCTCGCCGGAGCCGAAGGCCCGAGTGAGCGCGGCGACCTCGATGGGGTCGCCGAGCGCGGTGCCCGTGCCGTGGGCCTCCACGTAGCCGACCTCGTGGGGGTCGATGCCGGCGATCTCGTGGGCGGTGCGGATCACTTCGGCCTGGCCCACGACGCTGGGGGCGGTGAAGCCCGCCTTGTGACGGCCGTCGTTGTTGACGGCCGAGCCGCGGATCACCGCGTGGACGTGGTCACCGTCCGCGAGGGCGTCCGCCAGGGGCCGCAGGACCACGACGCCGACCGCGCTGGCGGAGACAGTGCCGTCGCTGTCGGCGTCGAAGGCGCGGCAGTGGCCGTCGGCGGCGACGATGCCGCCGGGCGTGTAGCGCAGGGCGGGCAGATGGGGCACGACGGTGGCGCCGCCGGCGACGGCCAGGTCGCATTCGCCGTTCAGCAGCGCCTGGACAGCGAAGTGGACGGCGACCAGTGAGGTGGAGCAGGCGCTCTGCACGGTCGTCGCGGGACCGGTCAGGTCCAGGTGATAGGCGATGCGGGTGGCGGCGAAATCGGGGGCGGTGGCCTGGCGCAGACGCCATTCGTCGAGGAACGGCATCTCGTCGATTCGGGCCCGGACGGCTTCCGCGTAGCCATTGCCGCCTGCTCCGACGTACACGCCGGTCACCGGGCGGTCCACGCCGCCGTGCCCGGCCCGTTCAAGGGCCTCATGGGCGCACTCCAGCAGCAGTCGCTGCTGCGGGTCGGTGATCAGCGCGTCGTGGGCCGATAGTCCGAAGTAGGCCGCGTCGAAGTCGCCGGCACCGTCCAGGACTCCGTAGGCGGGGATGAATTCGGGGTGAGCGGGGTCGGCGAGGTCGGGGAACACGGTGACCGATTCCCGGGCCGCGAGCAGGTTCTCCCAGAAGCGCTCCACATCAGGGGCGCCGGGAAACCGGCCGGCCATGCCCACCACCGCGACGAGGTGGTCTTGGTCTTCCTGTTCGTCGTGCGTCATCGGGAGTCCTTCACGGAGGGGGCGGGAGAGGAAGGAAAAGGGGAAGGGGAAGGGGAAGGGGGGATCGCGGGGTCCCGGGGGCCCATGGCGCCGGGGATCGCGGGGTCCCGGGTGCCCACGGCGCCGACGACGAACAGGACGGCGGCGAGAGCCTGGAGGGCGGCCAGCCCCCAGAAGGCGGGGATGATCCCCGCCTTCTGGGCTACCGTGCCGGACAGGACCCAGCCCACCGTGCCGCCCGTGAGCGCCAGGGCCGCCGCGACTGTGAGCGCCTCGGGCCGCCGGTCCTTGGGGATCCGCAGGACGCGGACGGTGGCGACCGGCGAGGAGGAAACGCCGTTGAGCAGGCCGGCGAAAAGCAGCAGACCGACCAGGCCCGGCAGTCCGAGGTCCAGCGGAAGCGCGACGAACGCCACGCCGAGCCCCACCCGGCCGACGAGGGCGAGGGTGCGGGCGGGTACCCGGCGCATCAGCCGTCCGGCCAGGAGGGTGCCGGTCAGGGCTCCGCCGCCGAACGCGGTCAGCAGCCCACCGGCCACGACGGACGATCCGCCTTCGCGGGTCACGGCGATCACCGGGAGCAGCGCGAACAGCGCCTGCCAGGCCATCTCCCCGAGCGCCAGGCCCGCGGACCAGTTGCTCAGCAGGCGGTCCTTCAGCAGAAGTCGCAGCGCGGCCACCGGCGAGCGGCGGGACACCGGCGCCCGCAGCGGGGCATGCGGCAGGAACCGGCTCAGTAGCAGCGCCGAGGCGGCGAAGGACACCGCGTCCAGGAGAAGCACGACGGGGGCGCCGAACAGGGAAATGAGCAGGCCGCCGAGCGTGGGGCCCAGCAGGACGCTGAGCCGCGTCGCGCTCTGCAGGGCGGCGTTGGCCTGGCCTAGGAGCCGTTCGTCCTCGCCGACGACGTTCGGCAGGGTGGCCTGCTGGCTCGCCAGGTACGGCGCGTAGAAGGCGCCCATGGCGAACATGATGACCACGAAGGTGGCCGTGTTCAGGCAGTGCAGGTAGTACAGCACCGGAAGCACCGCCACGAGCGGGCCGCGGACGGCGTCCCCGATGAGCATGATCCGCCGGGGCCCGATCCGGCCGGTCCAGGCGGCGCCGAAGAAGCCGAACACCACGACCGCGGCGAGCTGGGCCGCCATGATCAGGCCCATGTCGCTGGCGGAGCCGGTCAGTTGGAGCGCCAGCCAGGGCATGGCGACGGCGCTGAGCTGCGTGCCGAGCATGGACGTCGTCTCGGCGGCGAGGAGTACGCGCAGGGTGGGATGGCTCCAGACCCCGGGCGGGGATCCGGCCTCAGTGGCTTCGATGGTCATGGTCACTTGTCTCCAGTCCTGCCGGGGCGGCGACGGCCGCGCCGGACCTGCCGGTCCGAGCGCTTCGGGCGCCTGGGCTCGGTGGTGTTCCCGGCGGGGCGGCCGGACTCGGTGGCCGCGTCGAGCGCGCGGGCCAGGGTGGACACGGTCGGGTGCTCGAACAGCGCGGTGATGGGCATTTCCCTGCCGAAGGCGGCGACGATCCTGCTGTGCAGCTTGGCCAGTACCAGGGAGTTGCCGCCCAGGTCGAAGAAGGTGTCGTGGACCGAGATCGAGGGCAGCCCCAGGACCTCCGACCAGAGTGCGGCGACCTTGCGTTCGGTGTCGGTGCCCGGCGCGACGTGTCCGACGTCGCCGACGAGGTCGGCGCGCTCGGGGCGCGGCAGGGCTGCATGGTCGACCTTGCCGCTGGTGGTCAGGGGCAGTGCGGCCAGGGTCACAACGGCGTCCGGCACCATGAAGGGGGGCAGCTCCGCCCGTGCGCGGCGCAGTAGTTCGGCGCTTGCGGGGGTGCGGTCGCCGCGTGGGGTCACGTAGGCGACGAGGGCCGGCGAGCGCTGCGGGTCCCCGGTGACGGCCGCCTGGGCGACCTCGGGCTGTTGTTGGAGGAATTGCTCTATCTCGCCGGGCTCGATGCGGTATCCGCGCAGCTTGAGCTGGCGGTCGGCGCGACCCAGGTACTCGACGGAGCCGTCGGGCAGACGGCGGCCCAGGTCACCGGTGCGATAGACGCGCAGCGGCCCGCCGTCCAGCTCGATCGTGCAAAAGCGCTCCGCGGTCAGCTCGGGCCGGTGCAGGTATCCCTCGGCGAGACTGTCGCCGGCGAGGTGGATCTCGCCGACCACACCGCGTGGGACACGCCGCGCGGCCTCGTCCAGCACGAGCATCCGTACCCCGGCGAGCGGACGGCCGATGCAGTTCAGCGGGGCGGTGGTGCCGGCCAGGTCCATGATGTGCTCGGAGGAGGCGACGGTGTTCTCGGTCGGACCGTAGGAGTTGAGCACCCGGTAGGGCAGGCCGGCCGGCAGGCGCTGGGAGAGCGCGGCGCCGCCGATGCCCAGCCAGCGAAGGCCGCGCGGTGTCGTGGTGCCGGTGCTCCACATGGCCTCGGCCAGCGCCGTGGCGCAGAACGCCGCGGTCACGCCCTGGGCGTCCAGCCACGCGCCGAGCGTGGAGGGGGTGACGGGCTCCTCGTGCGGGACGAGACAGGCGCCGTTGGCCAGGGCTTGCCAGACCTCCAACTGGGTGGAGTCGAAGCTCACGCTGAGCAGGTGGGAACAGCGGTCCCCGGCCCCGACGTCCATGGTCGAGGCCGCGGAGCGCACCAGGTTGGCGAGGCCGCCGTGCCGGACGGCGACGCCCTTGGGCTTGCCGGTGGTGCCGGAGGTGTAGATGACGTAGGCACGAGCGTCCGCGGACCAGTCGGGCAGGTCCTCGGCTCCCTCACCGTGCTCGGCGCCCTCGACGTCCGTCAGATCGGCGACGTCGAGAACCGTGGCCGTCCCGGTCGCCCCCAGCGCGGTCCCGCCCGAAGTCAGCAGCACATCGGCGCGCACGTCGGCGAGGACGTACTCCTGCCGTGCTGCCGGCCAGGACGGGTCGAGCGGGCAGAACGCGGCTTCGGCGAACCAGGCGGCCAGCATGGCGACGACGAAGTCCTCACCGCGTTCGAGCAACAGGGCGACCGTGGGCTCCTCGTCCGACAGGTGCGGCCGGAGGGCCGCGGCGAGCGCGCGGGCGCGGCGCACGAGGCCGCCGTAGCCGAGGGTTCCGCGGGTGCTCTCGACAGCTGGGGCATCGGGGCGGATCCGGGCCTGGTCCAGGACGAGCGCCGGGACGGTCGTGACGGGTCCCGGCGGAGGGCCTTGTTCCCAGGCACGGATGCGCTCCGACTCCTCGGGCGAGAGCAGGTCAAGTGTGGCGACGGGCGCGTCGAGGCTGTCGGGCATGCGATCCAGCAGTGTGGCCAGGGTGACGGCCAGGTGCTCGACGTCCTCGCGGCGCAGCAGGCTGCCGTGGTAGGACAAGCGGCCGCGCAGTTCCCTGCCGTCCAGGACGAGCGCGACCGTCAGGCCGAGCTTGCCGGTGTAGGCGGCGTCCTCACCGTCGAGCGCGACGGTGCTCAGGGTGCGTCCGCCGAGGGTGCGGGGACGCGCCGCAGCCGTGCCGAAGGACAGGGATACGTCGCCGTAGGGGGTGCGGCCGGGCCTGCGGGACGGATTGAGCCGGTTGATGACATCCTCGAACGGAACCTCGCCGTGTGCGAACGCCTCCAGCGTCTCGTCCCGCATCTCCTCCAGCATGTCGCGCAGCGTGGCGCCGGGGCGGAGCCGGGAGCGCAGCGGCACCGTGTTCAGGCAGGGCCCGAACACGTCCGCGAAGCCGCTTCGTCCGCGGTTGGTCATGGGAGCACTGATCACCACGTCGTCGGTGCCGGTACGGCGGTGCAGCAGGACGGACAGCGCGGTGGCCGCCGTCATGAACGGCGAGATGCCGTGCGCCTCGTGCAGGGTGCGCAGTCGCTCGCCCGCGCCCGGGGGCAGCGCCATGTCGACCACGCCGTGCGGGGCGGGTTCCTCGGGCGCGGGCAGCTCCACGTAAACGGGCGCGTCCTTCAGCCGCTCCTGCCAGTGGGCGAGGGACGCCTCGTACCGGCCGCTGGAGCGGGCCGCGTCCTGGGCACGGACGAAGTCCCGGTACTGGGGCGGCGGTACGTCGCCGGAGAGCTCGACGAGGTAGGCGGCGACGGCGTCCGCGAGGCGCGCGGCGTCGGCGGCGGACACCCGGTCGCCCCGGTGGGAGAGCACGGCGCTCAGCTCGCCGTCCTGTTCGGTCACGGTCAGCGTGGCGCCGAACTTGACCTCGCGGGTCCACAGCAACTCGGGGAATACCGGAAGCAGTTCGGCGTCGCCGAGCACCGCGCTCCGGTCGCCGCGCAGGTTCATGTTGAGCACGACGTCTGTGTAAGGTGCGCTGCCGGCCGTCTGTTCCGGCCGGATCCGGGCCAGCACCTCGTCGAAGGGGGCCCGGGCGTGCTCGAAGGCGTCGAGCACTTCGGTGCGCATGGCGGTCAGGGTGTCGTGGGCGGTGGCGTCCGCGGCCGGAGCCGAGCGGAGCACGAGGTGGTTGAGGCAGGGGCCCAGCAGGTCGGCCGACACGGTGTCACGGATGCTGGCGGGGACGCCGAAGGTCAGCGCCGGCATACCGGAGCAGCGGTGCAGGGCCGTTGCCAGGGCGGCTGCCATGATCATGAACCAGCTTGCGCCGTGTTCGGCCATGACCGGTCGCAGCCGGCCGAGCAGGCCGTCGGGCAGGGCGATCCGGACTGCTCCGTCGGCCTCGGGCCGCTCGGGGGCGGGCAGGCCGAGCCGGGACGGCCAGCCTTCGAGCCGGTCCTGCCAGAAGGCGAGGTCGGCGTCGCGGCGGGCGTCGCCGGAGAGTTCGGCGGCGGTGTGGGCGCGGTACTGGAGCGCGGGCGGCGCGGAGGGCACCCCGGCAAGACTGTCGCGGTAGCAGCGCTCCAGCTCGCTGATGAGGACGCGTACGGACTCGCCGTCCACGACGAGGTGGTGCACGCAGAGCATGAACGCCGTGCCGCGCGGCCCGCAGTCGGCGACGGCCGCCCGCAGCAACTGTCCGGCCGCGAGATCGAAGGGGCGGCCGGCGGCTTCGTCGAGCCACCGGGCGGCGGCTTCCTCGGGGCCGTCGCCGTCCTCGGCGACGAACGACCGAACCCGCGGCCACCAGGGCTGCTGGACGACCTGGCAGACGGTGCCGCCCCGCATCCGGAAAGCGGTGCGCAGGATCTCGTGCCCGGCGACCAGGCGGGCCAGTGCGTCCTCCAGTACGGTGATGTCCAGGTCACCGGTGACGGTCCAGCCGAGGGAGACGTGGGCGGGCGCGCCCTGGCCCATCTGCTCCGCCAGCCACATGCGGCGCTGGAAGCCGCTCGCGGGCGACTCGTCGTCGGCCACCGCCCGGTCGGTACCGGCCTCGGCGGGGCGGGAATCCCTGCACGCGGCGGGTACGGCGGGGGGTACCGGCTCGGGTCGTACGACGGGAGCCGCAGCGGAGGGGGTGGGGCCTCGGCGGCCGGCGGCCGCGTCAATCAGGTTGGCCAGGTCGCCCAGCCTCGGCGTCTCGAACAGCGTCTTGATCGGCAGGTCGGCGCCGAACCGCTCGGCGATCTCACCGATGAGGCGGACGACGAGCATGGAGTGCCCACCGAGCCCGAAGAACGAGTCGTCCTCGCTCACGGCAGGCACGTCGAGCAGATCGCACCACACGGCGGCGAGTTCGGCTGCGGTGCCGGCGCGGGGCTCGCGCCGAGCGGGGGCGGCCAGCGCGGCCGTCTGCGCGCGCAGCTCCTTCACGTCGACCTTGCCGTTGACCGTCAGCGGAATGGTCCGCACGACGTGGAACAGCGAGGGCAGCATGTACGAGGGCAGCCGCTGCGCCAGATGACCGCGCAACGCCTCCGCGGTCAGGGCGCGTTCGCTCTGCACGACGCCGACGAGCCGGTCGTCCTCGGCGAACACGACCGCGTCGGAGACGTCGGGGTGGTCGCACAGGACGGTCTGCACCTCGCCCGGCTCGATGCGGTAACCGCGTAGCTGCACCTGGGAGTCGGCGCGGCCGATGAACCGCAGGGAACCATCGGGCAGATACGCGGCCAGGTCGCCGCTGCGGAACAGGGTGCCGTCGCCGAACGGCGAGGGCACGAAGCGCTGGGCGGTCAGCTCGGGCCGGCCCAGATAGCCCCCGGCCACTCCCTCACCGGCGACATAGATCTCGCCGACGGCACCAACGGGCAGCAGCCTGCGGCCGGTGTGCCGGTCGAGCAGGTAGAGGCGGGTGGTGGGGATCGGGGTGCCCACCACGCTCATGTCCGTCTCCATGTCCGAGCGGGTGACGGTGTGCACGCTGGCGTGCACGGTGGTCTCGGTGATGCCGTACATGTTGACGAGGCGGACGTGCGGGAACCGTTCCGACCACTCGGTCAGCATCCCCGGGCGCAGCGCCTCGCCACCGAAGACGACGCAGCGCAGGGCGGACAGTCCGTGCGGGGTTGTGGGCCGCAGGCCGAGCAGGCGGCGGAACGCGCTCGGCGTCTGGTTGAGCACGGTGACGCGCTCGCGTTGGAGGAGGTCGTAGAAGAGGCCGGGGTCCCGGGTCTCGTCCTCGGACACGAGCACGACCCGGCCACCGTGCACCAGGCCGCCGAACAGCTCCCACACGGAGAAGTCGAAGGCGTAGGAGTGGAACATCGTCCACACGTCGGCGGTCGTGAAGGAGAACGGCAGCCGGTCGTTGTCGAGCAGACGCACCAGGTTGCGGTGGGTGAGCACGACGCCCTTGGGGCGGCCGGTGGTGCCGGAGGTGTAGATGCAGTACGCGGGTGAGTCCAGCGGCACGGACGGGAGCGCGGTCTCCTCACCGGTGTGCGTGGCGAGCAGCGCGTCCAGCCCGAGTACCGTCCCGTCGAAGTCACCGCCGACGCCCGCGGAGGGCGCGAGCGCGAGGCGTACACCGGAGTCGGACAGGATGAATTCGCGGCGCTCCGCGGGGATTGCCGGATCGATGGGCAGGTAAGCGGCACCGGCCAACAGCGTTCCGAGGATCGCGCGCACCTGGTCGGCGCCGCGCGGGAACAGCAGCGCGACCAGCTCGCCCCGGCGTACGCCCGCGGCCAGCAGGCCCCGGGCGACGGCGCGGGCGTCGGCCATCAGGTCGCCGTAGCCCACGGTGACGTCGCCGTCGGTGAGCGCCGCGGCATCGGGCCGAACGTCGGCCTGACGCGCTATCAGCTCGTGGGCGGGCGTCTCCTCGTACGACGCCTCGGTGGCGTTCCACACCTTCAGCTGGACGTGGCGCTCCCGCTCCGAGAGCGGGTCGATGCCCGCCACCTCGCTCTCGGGGCGCTCGGTCAGCTGCCGTACGGCCGTGACGTAGTGCTCGGCCATGGCGGAGATCTGGTCGTGATCGAAGTACCGCCCGTTGTAGACGAGATGGCCGCGGTGGCCGTCCCCGTCGGGCTGGAGGGCGAGGTGCAGGTCGTACTTGCCGCGGCCCCCGCCCGTGTCCACGACGTGCGCGAGAGTGCCGTCCGGGCCGGGAAGGGGCGCCGCGGCGGGTAGGTAGCTGTAGAGCACGTCGAAGAGCGCCGTACGGCTCATGTCCTTGGACGGGTCTACGGCGCGCACCAGTTGGTCGAACGGGGCGCGGTCGTGGGTTCGGGCGTGCGCGGTCTCGGCGGCGGTGTGGGCGACGAGATCGGCGAACGACTGCTGGGCGCGCGGGCGCAGGCGTACGGGCAGCAGGTTGCCGAGGGGGCCGACGACGTGCCGGTCCCGCTCGTCCCGTCCGGCGTGGGACAGGCCGAGCACCATGTCCTCCTGGCCGGAGTACCACTGGAGCAGCGCCGCGAAGGCGGCGAGGGCGACCTCCGGCACGTCGGCGCCGAGCCGGTCGGCGGAGGCACGCAGTCCGAGGCCGGGCGGCAGGGCGAACTCCACCGACCGCTCCGCGTAGACGTGGACGGCGTCGCGGGTACGGCGTTCGGGGAGCCGCAGCGGGTCGGCCGGCGGCTGGAGTACGGCGGTACGGGCGGCGAGGTGGGCCCGGTGGGTGTCCGCGACGTCGGCGTCGAGCCAGTTCTGGTAGCTGCTCGGCAGGGGTGCCCGGCCGTCCGGTCCGGCGAGGATCTGTTCGGCGACGGTGAGCAGGGAGGCACGGTCGACGACGGCCTGGTGTCCGCTGAGGGCGATCCAGCCGCCCGGGGTGTCCGCGTCGGGCTGGACGGCAACCCGCAGCAGCGGTCCGGCGCTCAGGTCGAACGGCTCGCGGCTCCAAGCGGTCAGGGCGTCCGGGACGGACCGGTTCCGGTCCGGGCCTTCGGCGGCGGGCAGCCACTCGGGGACCACGGCCGTCCTGGACCGCACGTGCTGGACGGGCCGGCCGTCGACGTCGAGCAGTTCGGTGCGCAGCGCCTCATGGGCGGTGACGACGGCGGCGACGGACTCGGCCAGCCGGGCGCGGCCCGGAAGGGCGTCCAGCCGCAGGAACAGGGGCAGGTTGTGGTAGGTGGGCGCGCCCGGGTACAGGTAGCCCGTCTCGAATCGGTCGACGAACCACATGCGTTCCTGGTGCGCGGATGCGGGGCGGGTGTCCTGTGCGGCGGGGGCCACCCTGTCAGGATCCGACGGCCGCTCGGCCGCGGCGGTACCGCTCGGCTGCGCGTAGTGGGTGTCGAGCTCCTTGAGCAGGATGTTCTCGCATTCACCGTCCCACAGCAGGTGGTGCAGGCAGACGAAGAGCACCTGTCCGGCGCCGCCGAGTTCGATGAGGGCGGCGGTCAGCAGACGGCCCGTGGTGAGGTCGAAGGGCTCGTGCGCAGCGGTGCGGATCCAGGCGTTGAGGGCCTTGTCGGGGTCGGGGTGGCCGCTCAGGTCGACCCGCTCCACGTGCGGGGTCCACGGGGCGCGGACGCTCTGCGTCAGCTCGCCGTCCACGTCGTGGAAGGCGGTGCGCAGGATCTCGTGGCGTGTGATCGTCGCGGCCAGCGCCCGGGTGACGGCGTCAGCGTCAAGGGGCTCCTCGACGCGCCAGGCGAGGGGCACGTTGTACGCCGCCGGGTCGCCCGCGACGCGTTGGGCGAGCCATATCCGGCGCTGGAAGCTGGAGGCAGGGAAGGTGTCCACGGCCGGGACGGTGTGCTGCACCGGGACAGTGGCCGGGGCGGGCCCGGCGGGCAGGACGTGGGTGGTGAACTCCGCGAGCCGCGGATGGTCGAACAGGGTGCGGATCCGGGCCGGCGTGCCCGGGAAACGGTCCCGCACCGCGGCCACCAGCGTCTCCGCCAGCAGCGAATGTCCGCCCAGCTCGAAGAACGAGTCCTCGTCACCGACCGGCCCCGAACCGAGCACCGCCTGCCAGACCTGGGCCATCTCCCGTACCCGCGCGGCGAGTTCGGCCGAACCTGCCGGAGCCTCGGCGGGTCGGGCGGCCGTGTGGGTCCGGGCGGGCGTGCCGGAGGCAAGGACCTCGGCGAGCGGGGCATCGGGGTCAGCCGCGATCGTCCGCAGGATGGACAGGTAATCCTCCGCCATGGCGCGCACCACAGTGGCGCCGAGGGAGCCGGCCGGGTCCTTCCACAGCAGATGGGTGCCGCAGCTGTCCTGCCGGACCATAAGGGCGAGGCGGAAGCCGGCGGTGCTCTCCATGTCCATCAGGCTCAGCCGTGCCTCGCCGTCTCCGTGGCTCAGCCGGACATCGTGGATATCGATGTCACCGTGGAGACCGGCGTGCCAGTACTGGAAGACGGCTTGGTGGGTGCGGCGCTGCGCCTCGGGGCCGGTAAGTCCGGCGGCGCGCATGATGGCAGGCAGAGGCAGGTCGCCGTGGGCGAGGGTCTCCTTGACCCGGCCGCGCACCCTGGCCAGCAGGTCGCGGTAGCGGTCGTCGGCGCGGACCGGGACACGGACCGGCAGGGCGTTGACGAAGTAGCCTACGCGGTCGCGCACTTCGGGCAGAACCCGACCGTGGTACGGGAGGAACGAGAGCACATCGGCGCTGCCGCTGTGACGTCTCAGCAGCGCAAACCACGCGCCCATCAGCACGGTGACGAACGACATGCCGGAGTCGGCGGCGCGGTCGCGCAGCGCGGCGGCGAGGTCCGTCGGCAGGGCCTCGCTGACGACGGTGTAGCGGGGTTCCTCCTGTCCCTCGGGCAGGGTGAAGTCACCGCCGCCGTCGCCGAGGGTCTCCCTCCAGTAGCGCCGGTGCTCCTCCCCCTGCGGGCCGTCGGCGAGGTCGCGCGTATGGGCGGCGAAGGCGGCGAGTGCGGGGGCATGGTCCTCGCGCGGAAGGTCCTCGCCGCGGTAAGCGGCACGCAGCGCGTCCAGGAACAGCAGGACGGAGGCGCCGTCGTGGACGAGGTGGTGCACGGCGATCAGCAGGACCGTGTAGTCCGGGCCGTCGAGGAGGTCGACGCGGGCGAGCGGGCCGTGTCGCAGATCGAACGGGGTCTGCCAGGCCGCTCGGATCGCGCTGTCGCGGTCCTGGTCCGTGCGCGTGCGGCGGACGGAGATCTCCGGGGCGCCCGACCAGTCGAGAACCGGTCCGTCCGTTCCCGGGCGCACGCGGGCGCGCAGCTGCGGGAACGCCTCGGCTGTCTCGGCGACCGCGCGGCGCAGCCGGTCGGCGTCCAGGGTGCCGGTCACCTCGAAGGGGATGGGAATGATGTGGGTCCACTGCTCGGGGTCGAGCTTCCAGGAGACCCACATCGCCTCCTGGCCTACGGTCAGCGGGACGTACTGGGTTGGGGTGATCACGCGGTGCTCCGTTCGATGCCGCCACCGAGGGACGGGAGCGGGTTGTTGTCGGCGGTGAGGAATGCGTACGCGGTGCCGGACATCCAGGCGGAGGCGACCGCCTCGATGTCCGGTCCGGGCGGACTCTGGAGCCGGCTGAGCAGATCGGTCACCCGCTGCCGGGCGGCGGTGCAGAAGACGTCGGCCAGCGCCTGGGCGCGGTCGTCTCCGGCGGCTGCGAGGGTGGAGGCACGGGCGAGCGTGAGGGACACGCCGAGGATCTCCCGGGCGATGCCGGCGAGTTGGATGAGAGTTCTTTCCTTGGCGTCGAGCTCCACCCGGTCGGGGTGGCTGCGGGCCAGGCCCAGACAGGTGCGTCCGAAGGCCCGGGTCTGCTCGGCCGCCCAGCGCAGATGGCCGAGGTTGCGGTCGGTGAGGACCGTGCCGGTGGTGTCCAGGGGGACCTCGTCCCCGTGTTCGAGCTCCGCGGCGTGGTCCGGCTCGGGGTAGTAGTACGAGAGGATCGCCAGCCGGCCGATCCAGTTGTCGATCTGGAAGTCGACGCCGCCGGAGATGCGCAGGTTGCGCAGGTCCCGCAAGAAGCGTTCCACGGGGACTGGGGGCGCGCCACGCAGCCGCTTGCTGGGCGCGGTCTCGTACCCCTCCGCCGCCAGCAGGGACATGGCGCCCTCGGCTACGTCCCAGGCGAGGAGGGAGGAGGCGTTCTTGACGGCGTTCTGCTCGAAGCGGAGGTTGAGGCCCCGGCCCTGGTCCTCGGGGAGCAGACACCACTGGGCCATGGTCTCGATGGCGAAGGTGTTGGCCAGGCTCTCGGCGAGCCGCCGTTGTATCTCGTCGTACTCCGCCAACGGCCGCTCGTCGATGACGCGTCGGGCGGCGAAGTCGCGCATCCAGCCCACGCACAGCCGGGCGACGGCCAGCGACGGGGCCGCGATCAGATGCATCCTGCCGCGGCCGACGAGCCGGGCGGTGGCGGGGGTCGCGCGGACGACGTGGCCGAGGTCCCGTTCGACGAGCATGTGGGCGCCGCGGACCCGTACGTCCTTGAACTCCAGCCAGCCGTTGGGGAATCCCTTGATGCCCATGTACGTGTGCCAGTCACCGCTGGTCACCCCGGGACTGTCGGTGCGCACGAAGAACATCCGCACCCGGTCGACGCCGTCCTCAAGGACCGTGGCGGAAACGCTGACCACCTCGGCGACGGGCGCGTGTCCGACGAAGACCTTGCTGCCGTTGAGCAGATAGTCGTCGGTGCCCTCGATACGGGTGGCGGTGGTGAACCGGCGCTGGTTGGCGGCTCCTTGGGGTTCGCTGTCCGCGCTCGCGGAGCGGGCTCCCCGGCGCACCACGTCGCTGAGGAGTTCGCGCAGCGGGCCTTCGCCTGCCACGGCCAGGAACGCCCCGGCGCCGAGCGCGTTCTCGATGGCGAGGGACAGGGCCACCGGGGTGCTGTGCGCGGCGGCCGCCGACACCATGCGGAAGGTGTTGTAGTGCGACAGGGAGTGGCCGCCGAGGGCAGGGTCGGCCTGAAGCGCGAAGTAGCCGCGCCGGCCGAGCTCGTCGAGGAATCCGTCGGGCAGGGCGGCCCTTGCGTCGACGTCGTCGGGGTCGACGCGCTCGCGCACGAGGGCGGTCAGCTCCTCGGTCAGCTTGTCGCCGGTTGCAGCGTCCACCGGGTCCTGCACGGGGAAGTCCCGGACGAGGTCCCAGCGGAAGCGGCCCTGGTACAGCTCCTCCAGGAAGCTGACGTGGTCCGGATCGCTGGTCGCATTCCGTGTTGTCGTTGCCAAGGGGGTTCCTTATGTGTGGAAAGAGGGTTGCCCGGCCGGGGAAGAGCGGTGCGGCGGGATGAGCGGACTCGGGGCCGGGCGGCATGGAGGGGCAGAAACGCAGGAAGGACAGGGTGCGGGGACGGGCGGCCGGTGCTGGGGCGGCCGGAGGGCGCAGCGCATCAAGACGCCGGATCGCACAGGTCGAGACGGTGGCTCCGCCGGCGCGGGTGCTGGAGCCGCCTCAGCCGGACGCCTCGCGGCCGCGGTTCGACGGAAATCGACATGCCTCACTCAGGCGCGCGATCCTCACGTTCCCCGGTTCGTTCACCCTCCGGCCGGCTCCAGCTGTGCCGCCACGAAAGCCGCCAGCCGGTCGAGCCCGGTCTCGATCTCCTGCGGGGTCAGCGTGCTGCACGACAGTCTCAACTGGTGGCATCCGCCCTGGGAATCCGTATAGAAGTGCCGCATGGGGGTCCACAACACGCCGTGCTCGCGGGCGGAACGTTCGAGCAGCGCGTCGTCGACGGTGAAGGGAAGCGTAAGGACCACGAAGAATCCACCGGTCGGTGTGTTCCAGCCGACCTCCGGGACGTCGCTGCCGGAGAAACGTTCCCGCAGGCCGTCGAGCAGCAGGTCCAGGTTGCGACGGTAGACAGCGATCGACCTCGCGTTGGCGCGGGCCAGGCTGAAGTCGTTCTCCAGGAGCTGTCCGGCCACGACCGCCTGCGCGAGCGGTGAGGTGTTCACCGTGACCATGCTCTTGATCTTCGCCAGCTCGTCGGCAAAGAGGCCGGGGTTCCGGCCGTCTCCTGTCACTCGCTGATCGGCGACGACGAAGCCGACCCGGGCACCAGGGAGCGTGGTCTTGGCAAAGGATTCGAGGTAGACCACGCGCTGTTCCCGGTCGAGAGCCTTCAGCGTCGGCAGACGGTCGCCGCGCCCGGTGAAGAGGCCGTAGGGATTGTCTTCCACCAGCAGCAGGTCCTCGTCCCTTGCCACATCGAGCAGCCGTCGGCGCGTGGCGACGTCCAGAGTGATCCCGGTCGGGTTGGAGAAGTCGGGCACGACGTACAGGCACCGGGGGCGCAGGCCCAAGCGCCGCGTACTGCGCACCTGGGACCTCAGATCGTCCAGGTCCACGCCCAGCGGCCCGGACGCCACCGGTAGCACCCTCATTCCGGCCAGCCGTGCCGCGCCGGTGAAGCCCATATACGTGGGGGACACGGCCAGCGCGACATCCCGCTCGTCCCGGCACAGGGCACGCACCACCAGGTACATGGCCTCCTGCGCCCCGACGGTGACCACGATCGACTCCGGGTCGACGACAATCCCCTCATCGGCCTCCAGGTACCGGGCGATCAGCTCGTGTATGACTCCCTTCGTACGCCCGTACTGGAAGAGTGTCCGCATGATCTGCTGCTCGCTGCGGCCCAGTTCGGTGGCCAGGAATTCCTGGTACCGATGCAGGTGGCCAACGAGGTCCCGCACATCGTAGAAGTCCTCGACCGGGCGTCCCGCGGCGAAGGAGATGGCGTCGGGGTAGCGGCCGGCGACCTCGTTGAGGAAGGTGAGCGAGTCGAGGAGCGGTTCGCCCAGTGCGGTGTTCAGGTCGGAGATATCCACGTACCCACTCTCCGGCGGCGGCGGCACGGCGTCATTGGTGATGACCACCGTTACGTCTGTGGAGTTCGGTCAAGGGGCCGTACGCCTCCCAGCCGAGCGCTTGAAGGGCTTCGGGCAGCGTCGCGGAGGCGGCCGACGACACCTGCAGACTGACTGTGCCGCTGGGCGTTCCCATGGCGTGGTCGAGCACGATGTCCTCGACGTTCACCCCGGCCGCGCTCACATCCGCCAGCAGACGTGCCAGCGCGCCCGAGTTGTCCCCGACGACGACATGCACCTCCGCGAACGGCTGGCGCGGGGAGCCGTGTTTGCCGGGGAGTCTGTCGTGTCCCGCACGCCCCCGGCCGAGGATGTCCAGCAGGGACACCGTGGCCTCCTCCCATGCCTGCGCGAGCATCGACGGACAGGAGGAAGCCACGGCGAGCAGCGCGGACGTCACGCGCTGGAGATCCAGGGCGATCTCGCCGAGTACCCCGGCGACGGCCCCGGCGTTGGAGACCAGGATGTCGGCCCAGAGCCGCGGGTCGCCTCCGGAGATCCTCACCACGTCCTGCAGGCCCTGGCCCACGAGCATCATCTCGGTCTGGCCCAGGTGCTCCAGGCGTGCGGCAGTCAGGGCGGAGATCAGATGCGGTGTGTGGGACACGAGGGCCATGGCCCGGTCGTGGGCGTCGGCCGCCATCACCACAGGCACGGCGCCACATAGAGCGATCAGTTCCCGGACCGATCGTTCGGTCACCGCCGAGGTGGCCCGGGTGGGCGTGATGATCCACGGGCGGCCCTCGAAGAGGCCGGGCTTCGCGGCCCAGGGGCCAGAGCGCTCACGTCCGGCCATCGGGTGTCCGCCCAGATACGAGGACATGTCACACCCTGCGTCCGAACTGGCCTGTTCCACAGCTTCCTTGACACTGGAGACGTCGGTGTAGGCCCGCGCCGCTCCGGCGGCCTGCGCCGCGGCCAGCTCGGTCGCCATCTGGGCAGGTGGAACCGCGACAACGGCCAGGTCGACGGGCCCGCGCGGCTGCTCCACCGTGCCGGCGCCGAGTGCTTGCGCGGTCAGGGCCGCAGAGGGGTCGGTATCCCGCAGGTGGACCTTCACGCCCTGCCTGCTGATGGCCAGTGCCACCGACGTCCCGATGAGTCCGGCCCCGATGACCAGCACCGTCGTGAGTCCCGCGGGAGGCGATGACGTGCTCCCGTCCTGCGCGTTACCGATGGCCAGGTTCGTGGCAGCCATCACCGTTCCAGCGCTTTGGGACGACCGGTGAGCGCCAGCGGCAGGCTGCTGTAGCCGCGCAGGAACGTCGAGTACACCGCTTGTGGCTCGCCGGCCAGCTCGATCGAGTCGACGGTGTTGACCAGTGTGTTCAGCACCGCGGTGATCTCGGCGCGGCCGAGGTAGGCGCCGAGGCAGAAGTGCGGTCCGTGGCCGAGTGACAGGTGCTTGTTGGGTTTACGGGCGAGGTCGAAGTCGCCGGGGTCGGGGAACACCGACTCGTCGCGGTTGGCAGCGATGGTCCACGCCGTGACCAGATCTCCGGCCCGGATCAGCTGACCGCCGAGATGGACGTCGGCCCTGGCGGTACGTCCGATGTGCATGACCGGAGTCGACCAGCGCAGGATTTCGTCGACCGCGGTCGACTGCGACACACGGGCTTCCTTGAGCGCCCGCCACTGCTCAGGTCGTCGGGCGAACTCCAGCAGGGCGCTGACCATCGCCAGCCGACTGGTGTGGTCACCGGCGAGGATGAAACCGTAAATGTTGACGATCACTTCGTCGTCCGTGAGCGGTTCACCGTCGACCAGGCAGTTCACCATGACACTTACCAGGTCGTCCTGCGGATCGGCCCTTCGCTGCTCCATCAACTGCATGCAGTGGAGCAGCAGTTCGTTGCGTGCGAGCCAGGTGTCCTCCTCTGTCTGGCCGACCTCGTCGGAGCTGAGCGCGTCGCGGCTCAGCTCCAGCAGCCGTTCGTGGTCTTCCGGCGGAAAGCCGAGCAGATCGCAGATGGTGCCGATGGGAATCGGCTCGGCGACCTCCCTGGCGAAGTCGAATTCGCCGATCCCGATCCTCGCCCCGATCAGGTGGTCCGTTCGCTCCTGGAGGCGGTCGGCGATCAGCGCGCGAATGCGGGGCGTGAACGCCTTGAGGAAATTGGTCCGCAGGGCTTTGTGCCGTGGGTTGTCGGTGAGTGCGAGTATCTTGCCGGACGCCGGATCGCCGCCCGCCTTGAGTAGCGAGGGCAGCATGTTTCCAGGAACGGAGCTGAACCGGTCGTCGCTGAACAGCGACAGTACGTCCGCATATCGTGACAGCGCCCAGAACTCCGGACCGAACGACGTCTTCGGGTGACGCCAGACGGGCCGTTCGGCACGTATCCGCTGCCATGTCCCGTCCATGTCGAGCCGTACGAACGTCGCGGGGTCGGCAAGGTTGACCTCACCCAGGTCAGCCGGGACACCTGTCTGCGTCACGGTCACGACGAGATCTCCTTCAGGGACTGGGTGAGCATGGGGCCGATGACCGAGAGAGCCTGCGGGGTCATCATGCGCAGATGGTCGACGGGAGCGACCTGTCGGTCGATCCGGCCGGTCACATAGGGTTTCCAGTACTCGGCGAGCCCTGAGGGCTCGCCGTCCGCGCCGGTCGCCTCGACGAAGAGCAGGTCGCCGTCGAAAGCGGCGGGCGTCGCCCCCGCGTTGAGCATGAGGTTGTTCGACGTGATCTCCAGGACCGCCGCGACGGTGCGCTCGTCGAGACTGCTGATGATTCCCGGGCGTTCCCTGAGGATCTCCAGTACCCGCGATGGCGGGAGGAGCCCGTCACCGGCTTCCAGCCGGAAGGAGTCGATACCGTCAAAGGCCAGTGTCAGCAGCTCACGTGAGGTGTAGGCGCGGTGTGTGCCATGCAGCCGGTCATAGCGGGAGTCCAGGACGCCGAGGAAGGCCACGTGCTCGCCCTGCTCCCGCAGCCGGACCGCGAGAGAGTGGGCGACTGTCCCGCCGAAGGACCAGCCGGCCAGGTGGTACGGCCCAGCGGCCTGGATCCTGCGGATCTGGCCAAGGTAGTCCTCGGTCATCTCGGCCAGTGTCGAAGGCAGCTTCGCTCCCCCCGCCAGACCTCGGGCCTGAAGCCCGTACACCGGGTGATCGCCGGGTATATACCGCAGCAGGCCCGAATAGCACCATGCCGTGCCGCTGCCCGGATGCACGCAGAACAGCGGTGGGCGGCTGCCCGCGGAACGTAGCGTGAGTACGGGATCCAGGGCCCTTTCGCTGTCCTGGCCGCCCTCGAAGAGCAGCCGGGCGAGCCCCGCGGCCGTCGGTGCGTCGAGCAGGCTGCGCATGGACAGCCGGACGCCCAGAACGGCGCGGATGTGACTTACCAGCCGGGTCGCTAGCAGGGAGTGCCCGCCGAGGTCGAAGAAACTGTCGTCGACGCCGACCCGCTCGGCGCCCAGCACCTCGGCGAACAGCGTGCACAGGATCTGTTCCTGAGCGGTACGCGGGCCACGGTACAGAGCAGGACCTTCGAAAATGGGCTCGGGCAGGGCCCGGTAGTCCAGTTTGCCGTTGGGAGTCAGCGGGAGTTCATCGATCCTGACGAAGACCGAGGGCACCATGTACTCGGGCAGCTTCGCGGCGAGGAAGTCGCGAAGACCGGTGCTGTCGGATGTGGCCCGTCCCACCACATAGGCGACGAGCCGTTTGTCGCCGGGACTCACCTCACGGGCGACCACGGCGACATCGGAAAGATCCGGATGGGTCGCGAGCACCGACTCGATCTCGGGCAGCTCGACCCGGAAACCACGGATCTTCACCTGGTCGTCCACCCGGCCAAGGAACTCCAGTGTCCCGTCGGCGGACGAGCGGACCATGTCTCCCGTGCGGTACATCCGTGAGCCCGGCGGCCCGAATGGATCGGGAACGAACCGCTCGGCGGTCAGAGCCGACCGGCCGTAGTAGCCACGTGCCACGCCTGCCCCGGCGATATACAACTCGCCGGCCGTGCCTGCGGCCACCACGGCGAGCTTCGCGTCCAGTATGTACACCCGAACGCCGTCAAGGGGCAGCCCGATAGGGACGCTCGCTCCGACAGCTTCGGCAGAGCTCAGCTTGTGGTGGGTCGCGAACAGCGTGGTCTCCGTCGGGCCGTACATCGCCCGTACCGCGGTGCCTGGGCAGTGCTCGAGTACCTTGCGCACCGCGGCCGGAGAGACGACGTCACCGCCGGTCAGGACCTCGCGCAGACCGGCAAACACTTCGGGTGCCGCTTCGGCCACCACCCGGAACAGTCCGGCGGTCACGTGAAGTCCGGTGATCCGCTCAGCAGCCAGGGTCTGCGCGAGCGTCGCGGCGTCGAGGCCGGTGGTCGCAGCGATGACGGTGGTGCCGCCGTGCAGCAGTGGCACCCACGCCTCGTAGGTGAAGACGTCAAAGGCGTAGGGGGCGATCATCAGCACGCGGTCCCGGTGCCCCGTGGCGAACAACGGGTCCGTCGCAAGCGCGACAACATCCCCATGCGTCACCCCGACTCCCTTGGGCAAGCCCGTAGAACCGGACGTGAACATGATGTATGCCAGCCGGTCCGGATGCCTCGCCACCGCCGGATCAGTCGCCGGCAGTCCGTCCAGATGCGGGTCGTCGTCGACGACCACCGTGGTGTGACGGCCGGCCGGCAGAGCTGATGTGCTCGTGGCCCGGTCGGTCAGCAACACCTGCACCCCGCTCGTGCGCAGGATCCACTCCATGCGTTCCCGGGGGAAACCGCTGTGCAGCGGCAGATACACGCCCCCCGCCTTGAGCACGGCCAGAGTCGCGACCACAACATCCGTGGTTCGCTCCGTTAGGATCGCCACCGGCTGCTCCGGCACGACCCCGAGCCGGAGCAGCCGATGAGCCAGCCGGTTGGCCGCCTGATCCAGTTCCTGGTAAGTCAGTTCCCGGCCCGCCGAGCGAACGGCTGGGTCATCCGGCGACCGGGCCGCCTGGGCCGCGAAAGCCTCGTGCACCGATTCCGCGTGTTCCGCAGCCGGTGGTGCTGCAAGCAGAGAAGTCATCACATGGCCGCCCATCTGTGGTCGTTCGGCAAGCGTTTCCAGGATGTTGGGCCCGCCCGCGCGTGTCATCCGCGATAACCGCATGGTTACGTCGCCCCCCGGTTATCCGGCGTAACTGCGGTCATTGCCGTTGTTCGAGGTGCTCGACGTCGGGGACGTTGGTGCCACCGACGCTCCTGTGCCTACCGAATGGGAGAAGCCCGCAGTGAATCCGTTTGACGATCCGGACGCCATGTTCCTGGTGCTCGTGAACGACGAGGGGCAGCACTCGCTCTGGCCCGACCTCCGCGAGGCGCCGGCAGGCTGGCACGTGGCGCACGAGAAGGACTCGCGGGACGCATGCCTGAAATACGTCGAGCAGAACTGGACCGACATGAGGCCCACGAGCCTGGTCACCGCGATGGAGAAGTCCGGATCATGACCGATACACATGCGCCTGCGGCGCTCCTCGATGACTTCCTGACCCTGGCGGACGACAGCTGTGTGGCCGTGCTGCCACACGTGCTGCGGATCACGGCCCAACTCGGCATCGCCGAGGTCATCGCGGCAGGGATCTGCTCAGTGCAGGAGATCGCCGCCGAGACCGACACCGACCCCGCCGCACTACGCCGGCTCCTGCGGGCTTTGGCGTCCGTAGGCGTGGTCGACGAAGAACAACCCGGTCTTTTCCGGCTGACCGGGGCCGGGCACCGGCTGCGTGCCGACGCCGAGAACAGTGTCCGCGAGTCGATACTGAACACCGATTCACAGCGCGCCTGGCTCGGTGCCCTGGAAACGTTCCGCACCGGACGGCCTGTCTTCGACAATACCCACGGCGCGGAATTTTTCGAGCACAAGGACGCCGACATACAGGCGAATCGTGCCTTCCTTCGGCGTATGCGGGAACGGGCGGGACGGTTGTACGGGCAGTTCGTCACCGTGCCCGACTGGTCGCAGTCCGAGACCGTCATGGACATCGGTGGCGGCGACGGCTTCGTAATCGATCGCGTACTGCGGGAAGCAGGGCACCTCAAGGGCATTCTCTTCGACCGGCCCCCGGTCGTCGATGGGGTCAGGGAATACCCGCACTTGGTCGCGCTGGGCGAGCGAGTCCGGTTGGAGGGGGGCGACTTCTTCGAAACGCTCCCGGAGGGGGCGGACACGCACTTGCTCTGCGGTGTGCTGCATGACTGGACCGACGAACAGGTGCTCACGATCCTCAGCAACAGCAGGGCCGCACTGCGTCAGGGAGGGAGGCTCATCATCATTGACATGGTTCTGCCTCCCGACAACCGGTGGCATCCAAGCGTCTGGAGCGACATCTCCATGATGGTGCTCATGAACGGCCGAGAGCGCACGGAGTCCGACTTCGAGAACCTGCTGCGGCAAGCCGGTTTCGCGATGTCCTCGGTGACCCCTGTCCCCCATTCTTACTTCTCGCTGGTCGAAGCCAAGTGAGCCCGTTTCACGAGAGCGAATCAATCATGGCCCACCCCGCTGTGCTCGGAGCGAGCACCGGGGACGAGCTGGCGGACGACTCGGTGAGGCCTTTGAAGATGCGGGTCTTCGGGACGACGGTCGCCTTGCACGGGGCACGGGAACTGCCGTTGGGCCCGCCGCGCCGTCGCGCCCTGCTGGGACTGCTTCTGGTACGGCTGGGGCAGGTCGTCCCCGTGCCGCAGCTCATCGATGAATTGTGGGGCGACCGTCCACCTCAGCGCCCAACGGCCACCCTGCACACGTACATCAGTCAACTGCGCCGTGCGCTCAGCCTGAGCGCGGGGCCGGCGGGGTCATCGACGCTGGTGCGCTATCAGGCGCCCGGCTATGTCCTCACGCTCAGCCCGGAACAAGTGGATGCCTACCGGTTCGAGCGGCTGGTGATCCAGGCTAGGCGCGACATGACGGCGAGGGACTACCGGGCGGCCCGCGACCAGCTCGCCGCCGCGCTGGCGTTGTGGCGGGGCGACCCCTACCTGGATCTCGTCGACTACGCGCCGATGGCCGAGGAGAGCACCCGGTTGGAGCAGACGCGGCTGACCGCGGTAGAGCTGCAGGCAGAGACGTACCTGGCACTCGGGGAGGACGATGCCGTCGTGGCGCGGCTCTACCCGGAGGCTCAGCGGTATCCGATGCGCGAGTGCTTGATCGGATATCTGATGACCGGTCTGTACCGGCTGGGACGGCAGTCCGACGCGCTGAAGTTGTTCGAGCGCACGCGCGCCCATCTGGCGGATGAGCTGGGTGTCGACGCCGGCGCCGAACTCCAGCGGATCCACACCTCCATACTGCGGCAGGACCTGACGTTCGGCGACCACGCCGCCGTGCACGTGGGCGTGCGCGAGGAAAGAGTCGACGCGGCGCCCTTACCGCTTACTGAGGCCCCGACGAGTGGCGACCGCGGCGAGGAGGCCGTGGCCTCCGGCTCGCACACATGGCCGGTCGCTTTCGGTGAGCAGGCGGAGCCAAGTGAGGAGGCGCGAGTTCCGCACGGTCTGCCATCGTTGCCGTTCGTCGGCCGGAACTACGAACTGGCTGTGCTGACGGCGTGGGCGAGCGCCGCCTTGTCCGGCGAGGGCGGTCTGGCGGCCGTGACGGGTCAGGCCGGGATCGGCAAGACCGAGCTCACGGCGGAAGTCGCGCGGGGGGTGCGGGAGGCCGGGCGGGAGGTGATCAGTGTCTCCTTCCGCAGCGAGAACGGTCCTGCCTACGGGATGTGGGCCCCGATACTGCGGCAGCTGTCCAACTCACGCCCCGAGGCGTTCCGTGCGGCCGGGGCACGTTATGGTCGTGTGCTCGGCGGACTCCTGCCCGCCTTGTCACTGGGCACGACGCAGGCTGTGCCGGACGAGCAACCGCCCCCGCAGGCGCCGTTTCTCGTCGAGGACGCGGTGTGCTCCGTCCTTGCCGCGCTGGCCAGGCAGCAGCCTCTCCTTCTCGTGCTGGACGATCTGCAGTCGGCGGACTACTTCTCGTTGAACCTGCTGCACCAACTGGTGTGCCGTCTCCCCGACGTGCCGCTGGGCATCCTGGTGACCAGCGCCGAACCGGGCGCAATGGCCGAGAGCCCGTCGCACGCGGCGCTGAAGCAGGTGTTGGGTCACACCCGGGCGTGGACATTGCGGCTTGGGGGCCTGTCCGAGCACGCGGTCGCGGCCTTGGTCGCCGCCCAGGTCGAGGCCGACGTCGAGGCCGAAGCGATCCTGGCACTGCACAAACGCAGTGAGGGCAACCCATACGCGCTGCGGCAGCTGCTGTCCCTGGCCTGAGAAAGCCTGACGTCTCAGCATCCTGAAGCCGTGCGGGGAGAGATCGCCTGCGAGAGCCGCTCCAAGGGGACGGACGAGTCCCAAAGAACAGATCCGGGCCGCGTACCTCACTCCGCCGAACGTGGAGCCGATCATGATCCGTCGCCTTTTGTCCTGCGCCCGACAGACCCACCCCGCCATGGGTCGCACAGCAATTGTCGCCGGTCACCGTGGAGTGAGCCACGACAAGCCGTGCGGCAAGGGTTGTCAGGGCCGCGGCCTGGGCATTCCGCACGCCTGATCGGCTGCACCAGGTGGCGCGAACCCACCCCGCAGCGGCCTCACCGCGTCGAGCGGTTGCGGACTTTCTTGCGCAGGTGTGCGTACCGGAGGCCGCGCCGAACACCAGTACGTCGGCAACGTCGTGCAGTATCCATCGGCGATGGCCTCCTCTACCTACAACAACGGGGTCACCGACGGCGGCACGGAGCACAGCACGCGCGTCGAAGGAGCTCTCGGACATGTGCCGCCGGCTCGGCGTGACCCGCTCGTGCCGCCGGCACCGGTGACCCTCCTCCCGCACGGCGGGGACCGTCGACCGGCCCGCTGCGGCGCTTCGCCCTTTCGGCCATCGAGGCAGGTGGACCGTCGAACTGAGCGTCGACGAGGCTCCCTTGCGGACCGCCGGATGTCGGTCGAGCTTCTGTCCTGCCGGGAGCCTCGTCGCCGTATCCTGAGATCATCTGGCACAGCGTTGGATCGGAGTCGGTCACACCCGGGCGGCGTCGGCGCTCTGCTGACCGGACCGGGTCAGCCCGCAGGTGCGGCAGACGTAGTTCCATCCGTCCTTGAGCGTCATGGCGTTACCGCATACGGAACATGTGAACGACTGGGGCGCGTCCACCACGTGCTGGTAGGTGACCTGCGGTTGCCCCGCGATGTCCCGCCATTCGCAGAAACCGCCGGCCAGCGTTTCCAGGAAGCTCATCACTCGGAGTGCCGCCGCGAGATCGCACCGCTGCGGAGGCCTCTTGGAACGCACCGAATCGACGAAGTGGCGCATCTGGTGGTAGTAGCCCTGCACGAAGTGGGAACCGCCATGCAGATTCCCGAGGGAGAATTCAGGCTCCCAGATGCGTGGGCCGTGATCGGGCGGCGAGGCGACGCCCACCGGCGGGAGGTAGCTGGTGCTCGTGCCGTACGGCCCCCGGTCACCCGGCGGGTAGTACCGCAGGTAAGCGCCGTTCTCCAGAACGGCGTTGGCGCCCTCGCCGACGACTTCGAACCGTTCGACCGGGGAAAGCCCCGATGCCGCGCTGGAAAGGCTGATCGTCCCGATGGTGCCGTCGGCGTGCTGGTTCACCACTATGCCCGCACCTGAGGGCCCGCGGACGACCTGGATCTGGGAGGCCGATCCGACGACGTAGTCGAGCACTGACGCCACATGTACGAAGTCGTCCAGGAAGCGACGCCCGGACGGGGAGCGGAGGTTGCCGATCTCGGCGGGCAGGTCGACGTCGTAGGTGTAGGTGTACTGGGTGATCCGACCGAAGTCCGGCAGCGCGGTGAGCTGCTTCAGTCGGTCGACGGCGGGCGAGAACACCTTCTTGAAGCCGACCTGCGCGAACGTACCCCCCTCCCGTGCCGCGTCGATCATCTGCCGCACCCCGAGCGTGTCGGCCGCGGGCGGCTTCTCCATCCACACCGGCAGGCCCCGGCGCAGGATCTCCGCGACGACGGGCGGGTACAGGGGCTCACCGCTCTCGTCGTCGAACCCGACGACCACGATCACCCCGTCCAGGTCCTCACTGGACAGCATCTCGTGGAGATCGGTATGCCACGTCGCATCGGAGCCCGCCGCCCGCGCGTAGAGGCGCGCCTTCTCCTCGTTGTGGTCGCAGAAGCTCGCAATGACCGCTTCAGGGATCTGCCGCAGCGGCGGGAGGACGTTGCGGTAGGTGTGGCCGCCGCAGCCGACGACGCCGAGTCTTACCGGCCGCAGCGAGCGGATCTCACCTTCGCCACCGAGTACTGTCACTTCACGTTCTGACGACATTGCATTCCTTTCCGGTCTGCCGCGTCGGCCGGACGTACGGCCGCAGGACGACTTCGTTGGTGTGCAGGGAAGATCCAGGGGCGGCCAGACGCAGTATCTCCGCGGCGACCTCGTCCGGATCCATCTTGGGGCGCGACCGTCTGCCGGCCGAGACCATCGGTGTGTCCATCAGGCCCGGCTGAACGACGCACACGCGCACGCCCAGCGGCTCGACCTCGGTCCGTACAGCCTCCGCCAGCGCGGACACAGCGTGTTTCGTGACCGAGTAGAGATCGCCTGGCACGATGCTCCGGCCGACGACCGAGCCGATGAGAAACAGGCTGCCGCCCGCTTCCATCAGCGCCGGCAGCAGCTCACGCACCACCGCCGCCGTGCCGAACACGTTCACCAGGACCGTCTCCCGCCACCGTTCCAGCGCCCCACTCGGCGTGACGAAGCTGTCTCCGGCGACCTGCCCCGCCGCAGCGACGACGGCATCGAGGCGCGAGGTGATCGCCGCTGTCTCGGTGGCCAGCCGACGGATGTCGTCGGCGTCGCCGAGGTCGGCGGTGATCGCGGTGACCCGGCCCGACTCTCCCAGCTCGGCGGCCAGGGACCGGAGCCTGTGCTCGTCACGTCCGGACACGATGGTGTGGTAGCCCGCTGCGCAGAACACCCTCGCGAGCGCGCTGCCGAGTCCTCCGGTCGCGCCGGTTATCAGGCAGTACCGTTCGTCGCTGCTCAACTCCCCCATGGTCGTCCCCCTTCCGTGGTTGCCGACCGGCGGATCCGTTCCGAGTAGAGGGCCTCGGTGAGGCCGCCGATGGAGCGCTGATACAGGCGCACCAAGAGCAGCGGGTGCGCACCATGTCGGTGCAGGAAGCCCACATCGCCGTCGGCGATGGCCTGCTTCTCCGCGCGCGTCAGGTCGTATGGGCCGAGCGCCACAGGCAGGTCGTCCTGAGCTCCCGCGCAGTGTGCCGGGTCGAGGGTGAGCCGATGGCAGAACTTGTTGATGGCGTAGACCGACATCCCTATCTCTCCTCCCAGGTTCCGAAGGCGAACGCTTCGCCGGAGCGGTGGTCGAGCCGGGGAGACAGGTTCGCGCCCGCCGGTCCCGCGGCACCGATCATGGTGATCCAGCTGAGCACTTCACCAGCCACTGTGCCCGCGTCGCGGAGCATGCCGGGGGTGGACTCGGCCAGCAGTGACTCGATGTCCCCACGTGTGAGCAGCTCGGCGATCCTGCCCGCCCAGTCCGGGCGGGGGACCGACCACGCGCGCCCCGCATCGACGCGGGGGCCGCCCACCTCCTGGGAGAAGCTGCCGCTCGCGACCACGGCGACCCGACGGTCACCGGCCAGCGCCTCGACTGCTGTCCCCAAGGAACGCCCCAGTTCGTGGCAGCGTTGTGCGGACGGCAGCGGTGCCACGTACGCGTTGATGTTCACCACCACAACCGGGACGCCCTTGTGGTTGAGGAAGTGCAGCGGCACGATCACGCTGTGGTCGACGTCGATCTCCTGGCACAGCACGAGGTCGTAGTCGTCACGCACCAGGAATTCCGCGAGCGCTCGCGCGGCGCCGGTGTCGGTCGGCAGCGGTGCGGCCGTGAGCCCCGGAACATCGTCCATCGGACCGGACATCAGCTCCCCGATGCCGATCGAGAAGGTGGGCAATCGGTCGAGGAAGAACGCGTTCAGGTGGTCGTTGGCGATCACCACGAGCAGATCCGGCTCGGTGCGTTCGAGCACGGCGCGTACGGCTTCGTAGCGGCTGCGCACGTCGTGGTCGCCCTCCGCCACCAGCTTCGGGAATACGGGTACGTGAGGAACGCCCACACCGCAGACGATGTGTGAGGTCGGCACGGTCAGCGCCCGTTCCCTGCTCCGCCCGGCCACACCGGCGTGAGCCAGCCGGCCCGGGCCGGGCGCCTGCCACGCAGGACCGACTCGTACTCCGCTCGCAGCCGCGCCGTGAGTGGGCCGATATCACCGTCGCCGATGACGTGACCGTCTATCTCGACGATCGGCAGCACCTCCGACGAGGTGCCGACGAACACGAACTCGTCGGCGAGGTACGCGTCCGAGCGCTCGATGGCCCGTTCTTGCACGGGGACACCCAGTTCCGTGCTCAGCAGGTCCAGTACCGTCGCGCGGGTGACACCGTCCAGGATGCCGCTGTCGAGTCCCGGTGTGTGGAAGACGCCGCCGGAGAACATCCCGATGGTGGCACCGGAGCTTTCGGTCAGCTGGTTACGGCTGTTGAGGAAGATCGGCCAGTCCGCGCCACGGCGCTGCGCGTCGATGTTGCCGAGGCGGCCGTTGTGGTAGTTGGCGAACGCCTTCACCTGGGGAGGCATCGAGTTGCCGCTGATGCGCTCCCACGAGGCGATGGCGGCCTTCCTGGTGCGGGGCTCGGAGAGAGCGCTGTTGAACGCCCAACTGTCGATGACCACTTCGCACTTCGCGCCTTCGGGCACCATCTGCTCGATGGGGTTGCCGTCGATGAAGCACCAGGGACGGATATGGACATCGCCACGGACCTCGTTGCGCCGCAGCAGTTCCAGCGTGGCGGACTCCAGCTCGTCGACGGTGTGGCTGACGGTCAGGTAGGACAGTTGCGCCGAGCGGAGCAGGCGTTGCAGGTGATCACGCAGCCGGAAGACGTAGAGCTGCTGGTCGGTGTCGCTCCAGTACGCGTTGATCCCTTCGAAGACGGCGGACACCGAAGCGTGTCCGACGGCGCGGACGTGCACGGTGGCATCTGCCGACGGGACGATTCGGCCGGAGCGCCAGAGGTAGGGGTTGCCGGGGTTGTGAGCAGTCATTGGTGGGGGTGTCCGATCCATGTGGGCGACAGTGAAACCGTGGTGTAGGCCGGAACGGCGAGCCGACCGGGTTGGGTGTGTTCGAAGATCTCCACCCCGTCGGAGGTGCCGACCTCCTTGAATCCCAGGAAGGAGTAGGCGATGCGCATCTGGCGGTTCCGGCCGTTGGGCCGGTACCGCGCCCGGATGGGGACCTTGTCGGCATGTGCGAGCCCGGCGACGACGGCGATGAGCGCGGTTCCCACATTGCGGCCCATCACCCGGCACGACATGAGCAGCAACTCGATCGACCAGTGGTCGTCGTGACGCCGCAGCAGGCACAGGCCGATCCTGCCGTAGTCACCGAAGCGGTCACTCAACTCCGCCAGCACAACGCGGTGTTCCGGGTCGTTCACATAGTCGGCCAGCTCCTCGGCGGAGTACGTCTGCCCGGTGGTGTTGAGCTGATTGGTGCGTTCGGTGAGTTCCGCGGCTCGGCCGAGGTCGTCGGCGTCCGCGTCGCGGACGGTCAGTACCATGTTCAGCGACGCCAAGAACTCCGACGATGTTCCCTTGAAGGTCTCTTCCGCCGCCTTGCGGTGCGAGTCCTCCCGATAGGCGCTCGGCCGCCTGGCCGCGTCGGGCGTCACCTCTGACGGTACGAGGCGGTGGTCCGCGTCGAGTTTCAGGAACTCCTGGAGCGAGTAGCAGCGCACACCGGGTACGCCGGCCGCCACTTCCCCACGCTCGAACTCCGAGTCGTCGAGGAAGATGACGGAGTCGGCGCCGATGTTCAGCAGCTCGATGATCCGCTGCACCGATCCCGACTTCGCCGACCAGGAGATCTGCGGATACACGAACATCTCGTGCAGACCGTTCGTCGTCAACTGCTGCCAGGCGTCGTCGTGGTCGTTCTTGCTCGCCACCGACTGGACGACTCCCCCGCATTCCAGCCGGTCGACCAGCTCGCGTGCTTCGGGGAACACCGCGACATCGTCGCCCTCGGGCAGGACTCCGTCCCACAAGGTGTTGTCCAGATCCCATATGACGCACTTGAGGACGCCGCTCACACCGGCTCCCCTTCCTCGGCGCCGGCGTGCGCCCGTATAAGGTTTCCGCCGAGCGCGGTGAGCAGGGCTTCCGCGCTGCCCTCGATCGTGCGGTACACGTTCGCCTCCAGTGCGTGGCGTACCGCCCGCGAGCCGGTGACGAGCCCGCCGGCCCCTTCAAAACGCAGTGCGTCGTCGGTCGCCGAGCCGACCGCGTCCGCGGCGGCCACCTTGGCGGCGATGGCCTGGGTAGGGGCGTCATGAGAGTGAGCGTCGATGGCCACCGCCGCTTGTTCCGTGAGCAGCCATGCCGCGCTGTTGGCGACATGGGCCCGGGCCACGGCATGAGAAACCAACTGGTAGTCGGCGAGGAGCCGGTCACCGACCGCCCGCTGCCGCACGTGGGTGAGCATCCGGTCGTGCGCGGCGGACGCAACGCCCAAGGCACCGGCGGCGACCAGCACCCGTCCGACACTCAAGCACGAGGTCGCCACCCACAGCATGCCGAAACCGTCGGGCCCGAGCCTGGCTTCCGACGCGACCGGGCAGTCCTGCAGTGCGACTGTGGCCATCGCGGTGGCGCGGAATGCGCTCATCGAGGGTTTCGCGGTGACCGTCAGGCCGGGGGCGTTCCGTTCCACCAGGACGGCGACCGAGCCGATCCGTGACCGCGCGAAGACGACGAACAGGCCCGCGCGGGCGGCCGAGCTGACCCAGCACTTGGTCCCGGTCACGCGCACACCGCCGTCGTCCTCGACCGCGAGGGTGCGTATCTGGTCGAAGCTGCTGCCCCCGTCGGGCTCGCTCAGTGCGAACGCGCCGAGGGTCTCGCCGGTCGCCATGGAGGGGAACCACTGCTGGCGGAGCGCTGAACGGCCGTACCGGGCAATCGCGTGGACGGCCATCTCATGCACGATGAGGGTGCTCTGCAGGCTGGCAGAGAGCGCGGCGACGCGGCGGTGCAGGCGGATCCTTTCGTGCAGCGGTAGCCCGAGCCCCCCGTAGTTCTCGGGCACGGCCAGTGCGAACAGGCCGCGCCGCGCGCACTCCTGGTACAGCTCGTCCGGGATGCGCTCGGACTCCTCCGCTTCGGCGAGCTGTTGGGCGAAGGCCGGCGAGTCCAGTAAGGCTTCGACGTCCGCGACGGCAGGCGCCGTCGAAGTGGTCACTGTGAGCTCGCCTTCGACCGCACGAGAGCGGTGATCGCCTGTGCCGAGTCGAAGTTCGCCAGGTCGATCTCGCCGTCCTCGACGGCCACGCCGAGTTCGTTCTCGACGAAGTGGATGAGCTGCACCGCGGCGAGCGACTCGAGCAGCCCGGAACTGATGAGCGCCTCGTCGGCCTCGACCCGCCGTCCTACGAGCTTGCTGACGAATCCGACGACCTTGTTCTGTACGTCGTAGTCGATCGTTGCATTCGAAGTCATTTCAGAATTCCTTACCGTATTCGTAGAATCCCCGCCCGGTTTTCATGCCCAGCTCCCCTGTTCGCATTTTCTTCAGCAGGTGCGCAGAAGGCTCGAACATGGGGTCGTCCAAGGCCTCGCGCAGAACGTCGAGCGTGCGGACGACGGTGTCGATGCCGATGAGGTCGGCCGTGCGCAGCGGCCCCATTGTGTGGCCGAGGCAGCCCTTGAACAGCTCGTCGATCTGGTGCGGTTCGGCGACGCCCTCATGGACCAGCTGGGCGGCCTGGTTCACCACCTCCATGAGGATCCGGTTGATCACGAACCCGGGACTGTCATTGACCACGACGCCTTTCTTTCCCATGGCGGTCAGGAATGCGCGCACCGACTGAATCGTGTCGTCCGACGTGGCCGGTCCCCGGACCACCTCGACCATGTCGATCGCCGACACGGGGTTCATGAAGTGGACGCCGACGACTCGCGATTCGTCGGGAGCCACCGAGCCGAGCCGGGCGATAGGGATGGCCGAGGTGTTGGCCGCGATGTATGCCTCTTTGACACCCAGGATCCGCAGGGTGTCGTACACCTCTCGTTTGACCGCCCATTCCTCGGTGACGTTTTCGATGACGAGGCCGGCGCCGACGGCGTCGGCCAGGTCCTCGGACAGAGTGAGTCGCTCAAGGTCCACGGGGGTGTGGTCAGGTTGAGCGAACCGCATCAGCCGCTGGTGGCGCCGCAATGCCGCCTGGACCTGCGACCAGTCCTTGTCCTTACGGTCGATGAGCGTGACGCGGTGTCCGGCTTGCAGGCACGCGTGGGCCACGCTCGTGCCGATGACACCCGCGCCCAAGACCGCGACCATATCTGGCATCAGTGCTTCCTCTCCTGTGCGATCCGTTCCCGGGTGATCCATGCGTGGATCGAAGTGGCCATGCCCTGCAGCGAACCGGACTCGAACACGACCGTCCCCGGGACCGCGGTCCCTGAGTACTCCTGCACCATCGCGATAAGGTGACGGCCGAGCAGGGAATCTCCGCCCATATCGAAGAAGTGGGCGTCCGGGTCGACCTCGGCGAGGCCGAGCAGTGCGCACCACATCAGGCCCAATTGGTCGGTGAGCGACTGCAGTCCGATCTCGGCACGTTCCGGTCGCCCGTCCGCAACCGGCTCGTCCGGTCCCGCCCGGTGCGGTTGTGCCGACTCCGGTGCGGCCGCCGCGCCTCTCGGGTCGAACACACTGCGGTGCAGCGACGGGGCGGCTTCTGGTTCTGCGATCGCCTCCGAGGCGGATTCCCACGACGGCCATATGGGCTCGTGTCCGCGCATCCACAAAGAGGCCAGTGCCTGTTCGTACACGGTGAGATCCGGTACGCCCTCGTACGAGGCTCGAGCCACACGGATCGACTCGAGCCCTTCCGCCGTCTGTGCGGCCCACGGGCGGATGTTGCCCGGCCCGATCTCGACCAGCACCCGATAGCGGCCGGCGACGGTACGCAGCGCGCTTCGGAACTGCACGGCGGCCGTGAGCTGGCGCTGCCAGTACTCCGCATCGAGAGCGGCACCGACCGACCACGTACCGGTGACACCGGAGGCGATGTCGATGTCGGAAGTCCCGAAACTGCGGTCCCGCAGCATCTCCCGCAGCTGGACGCTCGCGTCGCTCAACTGGTCGTTGTGGAAGGCCAGTCCGGAGTCGATCTGCTGGAAGACGATCCCCTGCGCGTCCAGTACCCGCTGGACCTCTTCGGCCGCGTCGGCGGGTCCGGACACCGTGCAACTCTGCGCGCTGTTGTCCGCAGCCAAGGTCATCCGGCCGTTGAGCAGCGGGACCACCTCGTCCGCGGGAGCGGCGACGGCGATCGTCGCGCCCGGCCCGCTTTCCCTGATCAGTTCGGCCCGTTTCGCAATCAGCTCGACGGCGTCCCGCTTGCGCAGCACGCCCGCCACGGTGGCAGCCGTCCACTCGCCCAGCGAATGCCCGAGCACGGCCGCGGGGCGGATGCCGGCTGCCGCGAACATGTCGACGTAGGCCAACTGGACGGCGAACAGCGCCAGGTGCCGGCCGGGCAGGGAATCGAGCGCGCCCGGTCGCTGTGCGCCGCCCGTGCCGCGGACCATCCTCAGCAGATCGAGGCTGTGTGACGGTTCCGCGTCCGGCTGCGGGGCGGTAGTGAAGACCTCGGAGATGTCCACCCCGCGATCCGCGGCCAACCGCACCGATTCCTCGATGCTGCGGCGGAACACCGCGGACGTCTTGACCAGTCCGGCTCCCATGCCGATGTACTCGCTGCCCACCCCGGGGAAGGCGAACACGATCTTGTCGGGCCGCTTCGGTACCCGTCCGGCGGGCGCGGCGAACACCCCGCTTCCGGGGCCGCCGTCCAGCCTGACGAACCGGCGGTAGCGGTGTGGGTGGGCCCTGCGCTGGGTGCGGTGGGCGAGGGGAGCGGCAGCCTCAGGACGTGACCCGAGCAGGTCGCGGACGTGCTCGGTGTCGGCGTCGAGCGTGTCGAGTCGGTGACTGGACAGGAGCACCACGCCGCGGGTTCCGCCCTGTGCCGGGGCACGCTCGGGTGGGGCCTCCAGCACCAGGTGGCAGTTCGACCCGCCGAGTCCGAACGCGCTGACCCCCGCGACACGGCCGGGGGCGACGTCGATGGTCTGTGCCTTGGAGACCGGGCGGACCGCAGAGTCATCGACGTGCATTTCCGCTGGAAGCGTTGCGAAGTTCGCGGTCGGCGGGACGAGGCCGTGCCGCAGGCTGTAGACGGCCTTCAGCAGCCCGGCGAACCCGGCGGCCTCCCTGGTGTGCCCGATGTTCCCCTTCACCGCGCCGACGTACAGCGGGCGGTCGTTGCGGCGGAACACCTTCTGTAGCGTCGACCACTCCACCGCGTCACCGAGTCGCGTGGCGGTGCCGTGGCTCTCCACGTAGGAAACCGCGTTCGGGTCGACGTTGGCGGCATGCAGGGCCGCGCGGATGACGGCCTCCTGGCTGGCTGAACTCACGCTCGCGAAGCCGGGCTTGGCGCCGTCGTTGTTCGTCGCGCTGCCGCGGATGACGGCGAGTACGTCGTCGCCGGCGGCGAGTGCGTCGTCCAGGCGTTTGAGGACCAGGGCGCCCGCCCCGTCCGCGGGTACGGTTCCACCCGCCATCGCGTCGAAGGGACGGCACACCCCGTCCACGGAACTGATGCTGCCCGGTACGGCCCAGTACCCGCGCCACTCGGGGAAGCGGATCGCCGACACACCGACGAGTGCCGTGTCGGCCTCACCGGCCAGCAGTGCTCGGCAGCCCAGGTGGGCGGCGACCAGTGCCGTCGAGCAGGCGGCCAGCACGTTGACCGCGGGGCCCTTGAGGTCGAGCCGGTAGGCGATCTTCCCCGCCGCGTAGTCACGTGCCGTGCCCAACTCGACGGCGAAGTCGTCGACACCCGGTGTGCCTGCCAGGTGGCGTCGTACCACCTCGTCGTAGGAGGTGGGGCCCGTCCCGACGAACACCGCTGTCCGTGCCCGTCCGGCGGCGGGGACTGCCGCCCGGTGCAGCGCTTCGTCCGCCAGTTCGAGCAACGTCCGGTGCTGGGGATCGGTGAGCATCGCCTCGGCGGCCGACATGCCGAACCGCTGGTGGTCGAACGCGGTGGCCGCGTCGATGGCGCCGTACGCGGAGATGAAGCGGGCATTGTCCGGAGTACCAAGCGGGTGCTGGCCGAAGTCCGGCGCGCTGTCCGCCGTACGCCTGATGGCATCCGTGCCGTCCTGCAGGCTGTCCCAGTAGGACTGCGGGCAGTTACCGCCCGGCAGCCGGAGCGCCGCCGAGACGATCGCCACCCTGCCGCCCCAGGACGTCACCTCGTTGTCACCGTTCACCATGGCCTCCCGACGACTTCCACTGCTCGGCGAAGTCCCGGACGGTCGGCGTCTGGAGCAGCATGGCCAGGTCGATGCGGTCGCCCAGCGCCTCTTCGAGGGCTATGCGCAGGAGCATCACCTTCAGGGAGTCACCTCCCAGGTCGAGGAACGAGTCCTCCACTCCGATCTCGCGCAGCCCCAGAACGTTGGACCACACCGTCGCGACGGTGAGCTCGACGTGGTCCTCGGGTGGTTCCGGCGGCGCCAGGAAATCGGGGCGTGCTCTGAGCTGCGTGGCGAAGGCCGCCCGGTCCAGTTTGCCGCTGCCGAGCAGGGGCAGGTCGGCGACCGGGACGATGTAGGTGGGCACCATGTACGGCGGCAGCAGGTCGAAGAGGAAGCGCTTGAGCCCGGGGACGTCGAGCACGCCGTCCATCGGCACGACGTACGCCACGAGCAGGTTCCCCTGGTCGGCGTCGGGCAGACTGGCGACGGCGGTGGCCGCGACGTTGTGGTGGCCACGGATCGCGTGCTCCACCTCGGTGGGCTCGACCCGCTGTCCGCGGATCTTGATCTGCGCATCCGCCCTGCCGACGAACTCGACCTGGCCGTCCGGGCGGAAGCGCGCAAGGTCCCCGGTGCGGAACAGCACCGGAGCGTGCTGCGGGTCGAAGGGATTGGGTACGAAGCGGTCGTCGGTGAGCTGCGGCCGGTTGAGGTACCCGTCGGCGAGTCCCGGCCCGCCGGCGTAGAGTTCCCCGACGAATCCCGGCGGCCTCAGGCGACCTGCGGAGTCGCACACGTACAGCCGCATGTCGATGGGCCTGCCGACGGTCGACGTCTTCTCGTCGTCGGGCAGTGCCTCTCCCCGGTGGCACACATAGTCGGCCTCGGCCAGGGTGTACGTCACGTGCACCGCGATGCCGAGATCCCGGAACTGCCGTTCCAGGTCGAGGTCGACCACCTCGCCCGCGGTGAACAGGTGCCGGATCGGCAGGCCCGGCACGCGAAAGCGGGGATTGGCCAGCAACACCCGCATCATCGAGGGTACGAAGCTGCATACGGTGATGCCGTGGGTGCGGATGAGGTGGTCGAGGTACGCGTCGTCGCGCTCTCCACCGGGACGGGCCACGACTATCGTCCCGCCGGTCGCGAGAGCCCAGTAGAACTCCCGGAAGAACGGCACCGACTTCATCAAGTGCCGGTCGCCACCGTCGAGTTGGTAGAGCCGCTGCTCCAAGAAGATCCGTGTCGTGTGCATCCGGTGAGGGCGGACCACCCCCTTCGGCTCTCCGGTCGAGCCGGAGGTGAACAGGATGTACGCGGCCGTGCTCTCGTCGGCGATGTCATCGATGGGGGCGTCCGGGACGGACATGTCTTCGAGGAGGTCTTCCAGGACAAACGTCGGCGCTTGAAAATCCGGCCGGGGCGCGTGCCGCGAGGACACGACGGCGGCAGGGGCGGAGATCTCGCATATCCGCTGGGCCCGGGCCGACGGTGTCGACGGGTCCACGTACAGGAAGGCGGCGCCCGCCTTCATGATGCCGATCTTCACCGTCAAGGTCTCGATCGACCGCGGTCCTGTGCAGAGGACCGGTGCGCCGGCGCCGGGCAGCAGCGGGCGCAGCCGCCGTGCGACGCGGTTGGATGCGAGGTCGAGCTCGCGGTAGGTCACACTCCGCTCGCCGTCGATGATGGCGATGGCGTCCGGCGTGCGCCGGGCCTGTTCGGCGAACATGGCGTGCAGGGTGGTGTCCGGATACCGCACCTGCGGCCCGTTCCACTCCCGAAGGAGAAGTTCGCGTTCGCGTTCGGTCAGCACGTCGAGGTCGCCGAACCGGTCCTGCGGGCGGATGGCAGCCGCGCGCAGGACGACCTGTATGTGCTCCATCACCTGGTCGAGGTCGTCCGGGGCCCCTTCGTGCAGCAGCGCGGTCACCTCGGTGCCGTCCTCGCCCGGTGACGGCACGAGGGTCGCTCGCAGCGGAACCCGGCCGCCAGGAGCGGATCGCAGAGCCACGACCACGGAACCCGGGGTACTGCCGGTCGCGGTGGTGAGAACGTCCCCGAGGCGGTAGCTGTCCGGGTCTTGCACCTCGGGGGCCGCCACCAGCGAGCCGTCAGGCAGTACATGGTGGACGGACGGGGGCAGGCCGTACCGGTGCAGGAGCAGCCCGACCGTCGTCGCCAGAGCGTGCGCCAGGTCGAGATCCGGCCCGGTTGCCGTCAAGGGGCCGATGCGGTAGGCGCGTTCGGCCACCAGGGTCGATGTCATCGTCTCACCGGCCTTTTCCGGCCAGGACGGGGTGCCTGGTAGCGATGATGTGCCGGCCCGCGGCCGTGCCTGTCGCTGCTCCGTAGGTGACCCCAATGATCTTGGCGGAGGAGTCTCCGACGAAATAGAGGCCGGGTTCACTGGATTCCATGTCCGGCGTGAGGGACATCTGAGGGGAGATCCGCTCGATGACCGGTGCGGCGACCACGGCGCCGGGCACGATCATTCCGGGAAACACCGCGTTGAGCCGGTCGACCATGGCGAGCACGTCCCCGACGAGCGTGCGGGGGAGGCATTCGGTCAGCGCGGCGTGCTCGTAGTTGATCAAGCTTGTGTCGAGGGACGTGGCCGGTGTGACCGGCTCACCCCGGTAGTGCGCCCGCAGTTCCTCGACGGTGCACGCGACCGGGCGTCCGCCTCCTCGCTGGGCCACATCGCGAATGAGCTCCAGCGCGAAATCGGTACCGTCCTGGCCGGCCGGCATGCGCACGGTCGTCACAATGCCGAAGTTGGTCCGCCGGGTCGGCCTGGTCAGACAGTGCTGGCCGTCGAGTACGACGGCGTCCTCGAACCCGTACTGCATGATGCGGCCGCCCGCGCAGACACAGAACGTCCTGACCGACTCACCACGTTCGTTGAGGAAGGCGAGTTTCGGGTTGGAACACTGGGAGGACAGCGGGGCCAGCAGCTCCCGGTCCCCCTCAAGCCGCACCCCGACATCGACCTTCGCGGCGGCGCTGTGCTCCAGACCGAGTTCTGCGATCGTGTTCCGCACCCACGGCAGGCCGAGCTTACCGACCGCGACGACGACCGAGTCGGCCGTCAGGGTCACGGCCGTACCGTCAGTCTGCTCCGCCTCGACCACGAACCGGGGGTCTGCTGCTGTGCCGATCCTGGTGGCGCGGGTGTGGAAGCGGACCTCGCCACCCGCTTCGACCAGTGCCTCCATCATGCTCTCCACGACGGTCAGCGCCGTGTCCACGGTGATCGACTGAGACACGGTCAGATCGATGCCGTCGAAATGGCTGTTGACCGACGTGGTGTCCGCGACAACGGGGCCGCCGCTGGTGTCGTGCTGGTTCAGCCCGTGCCGGTGCAGCTCCTCGAAGACCTCGCGTACGGCCTGCTCGGCGCCGTCCAGCGAGCCCAGCGCCCGCTCCAGGCTGCTGAACTTGCGCACCTCACCGTCCTCGGACTGCTCGATCTTCGATCGGCTCAGCGCGCTGGGGTAGCCCAGGCTGGTGTCGAAGTGGAACGCGGCGCCACCAAGCCCGGTCAGGCACGTGCAGCGTGGGCACTGCATCCGGAACCGCTCACTGGCCCGTACCAGTCTGCCGTTGAGGTCGACCTTGACCCGCGGGCAGAGGCTGCCCAGCATGGGGCCGCCCGCTTCGAGCAGCAGCACGCGGGTTCCCGCCCGTGCCAGGGTGTAGGCGGCGAATATCCCTGCGGGACCGCCACCGATCACGACGCTGTCATAACGCTCGGTGTCACTCATCCGGCAACTCCTTGACCCACTGGGGCGCGCTGGCGGTGTAGCGGGCGATGAAGTGCCCGTAGTAGAGAGGGGAGGGGTCCCGCCCCTCGTTGCTGATGCGGGCGATGAGCCACTGGCAGAACAGAGGCAGGAGGTCCACCACTCGCCGCGGCAGCTGACCGGTACGCTCGGCGTAGCGGACGAGCAAGTCCCGCAGCAGCAAGGCGTACCAGTGATCGCTCTCGAGGACCTGGTCGTAGAGCCAGTCCACCCCCCGCTCACGGTATTCGGGGAAGACCACCAGGCCCAAGGTGACCAGCAGGTTCAGCAAGTCCATGCCGGCGACGCCGAGCGGCCGGTAGTCCTCCCAGTCGATGATGGACACCCGGTCGGTCTCGGCGTCGTACCGCAGATTCCACGGTGCCAGGTCGCCGTGCGTGGGGCCGACCAGTGCGTGTTCGAGCGCCGCCCGCAGGGCTGGCGAGGACACCAGTGGATCTGCCACGTACTGCCGTGCCGCCGCCCAGCGCGCGGCGGGGTCGTTGTGGGTCACGGCACCGCGCAGATGCATGTCAGCGACGAGGTCGACGGTCCGGGTCAGCAGCGCTGCGAACGTCTCCCTGTCACCGGTCCCCATCAACGCGGTCGGCAGGTCCTCCGACGCCGCGTAGGTCATGATGAAGCCGTCTTCGGTCTGCTCCACGGGCTTTGCCCAGTCCACCGTGGCAGGAAGCGCCAGCCGGCCCAGCTTGTGCCACTCGGCGGCTACCTTGGCGTCGTCGTCGTCGAGCGCGGACTTCGACACCAGTACCGGCCTGCCGTCCAGTGCCAGCGCGGTGAACCTCCGCTTCTTGATCTTCCGAGCCCCCACCGGTGTCCACGAGGTGAAGGTGATGCGGTCCTCCTCCACGACCCCGCTGTGCCGCTCGTGCACCGCCATCAGGTCGATGCGGGCACGGGTGTCGATCCGGGCCTCGACGGCTTCTGACTGCTGTTTCATGAGACGAGCTCCGCGTTGTGTTCGTCGACGTCGATGCGGCGAATGACCTCCGCGATCGGTACTCCGTGGGTCAACCGCTGCAACTCGCGCACGTACGCCCTCCGGTCGCGGCGGCAGACATCGATGAAGGCTGAGAGCTTTCGGTCCGCGTAATCGGCGAACTCCTTGAAAAGTTCGGGACTCTTGTCGATCTGAGCGGCCAGATCCGCGAGTGCGAGGGTCCCGGCGAGATCGTCGTCCGGGTTGTCCTTGTCGAAACCGGCCTCACCGAACGAGGCGCCGTACCGCTCGACCAGTGTTCCCGCCAGGCTTTCCCGGTTGTGCCTGTGCCCGTGGTGCTGATCGGGCAGCAGCATGACCGGGACCTCCAGCGCGGCGGCCTCATGCAGTGAGGTGAGGCCCGGCGGGGCCATGTACACCGGCCCTGTCGAGAGGAGTTCGAGGAGATCGGCGTGCGGGAGGAGCCCGATCCGCAGCCGCACCCCGTTCACGGTGTAATTGCGGGAGTGGCGGAAGGCCCCGGAGCACACGATGATCTCGTCGAAATCGCACCCGTCGGCAGCCATTCGTTCCAGCCACCGGAGCATGACGTCGACGTACGCACCATGCTTCTCGTAATCCAGGAACGCGTTGGTGAAGCCACCCAGGTTGGCCACCAATGTTCGGGGCGTCCGCTGGACAATGGGGTTGAGTTCGCCGAGGTCCACCATCGCCCCGGTGACAGTGGTCGACTCGAACCCCTGCAACGCGAGCAGGTCCACGCGTTCCGTCACTCCAGGGAACGCCTGGGCGAACGACTCCGTCGCCATCATGTGCGCGACCACCATTGATTCGTGCACGGACAGCGATCCGAACGCCGCCGCGGCCTCCTCGTCCGAGCCGAGCCGGACCGCCTCGGCCACGCGGCCCAGTTCCGCGAAGCCACGGCCGACGATCCAGAATCCGAAGAGGCTGTCGAAGAACCTGACCGGCACCCTTTCGCGTACCGCCGCGTAGACGAGCATGGGCTCCATCACGCTGATCACACTGTCGTACTGACGAACTATCGCTCGGGTGACCGGGATGTCTGACAGATCGAACTCATCGATATCGGTGAAGCCCTTCCCGTTGAGCCGCGCGTAGTCGAGAGCGATACCGCTGCCGATGAAGTGGATCCTGCTCCGATGGAGCTGCGCCGCCAGGCTGACCAGCTTGGCCACCGGTCCGAACCCGAATGCCTGAGCACTGCCGAGAACACGCATGAGACCCCCTCAGTGCCCGGCGCAAGCGCGCTCGGTCGGATCACCCAGTACCCGCAACTCGTGCTCCGCCAGCAGGAGGCGATCGTGAACCTCCTCGGCGTCGCTGCCGGTGACGATCACGTGCCCGACCTGGCCGAACACATCCTCCGGCGGTGGGGCGACCACGGTTCCGTGCGCGGTGTACTCGCACACGTCGTGCAACCACGGGCGGGTACGCAGCCAGGGGGCGGGGGCCAGGCCCTCGAACCGCATCCTGGCGGCCGGGTAAAGGAACAGGAGGCCTGCCGCCCGGTCTTCGAACGGCTCGGTATTCGGCCGTCGGCCGAGTGCCGCGGCGGCGAGCGCGGCACCGGTCTTCACTCCGCACGCAAGTTCGATGACTCGCGGTGAGAGGCCGCCGGCGGGCCGGGCGTTGAGCTCGACGATCCGCGGTCCGGCGGACGTCATCTTGACCTCGATGTGGGCCACGACCCGGTCGAACCCGGCCGCGAGCACACTGGCCTGGGCCAGCTGGACTCCCGGCTGCAGGGCGGGCAGATCGAGCGCGTCCCGCCCGCAGATCTGGCCGACCTCGATCGGGTACGGGTCGAAGCCCCACAGCTTGCGGTTCCCGTAGACCATTTCGGCTTCCCCGCCGGACACCCAGAAATCCACGCTGAACTCGTAGCCGTCCAGGTACTCCTCGATGAGGAGCCCCTTGGCTGCCATACCCATGCTCGGCGCGTCGGTGGCGTTGCGCAGGGCATCGTCGAGTTCGGCTTCATGCTCGACCCTGCGCACCCCAGCGCTGCCGGACAGTCCCTGGGGCTTGACCACCACCGGATATCCGATGTCTTCGGCGGCGGCGCGAGCGGCCGCGAGATCGTGCACGAGCACGGACCGCGTCGGCGACAGTCCCGTTCGCGTCAGCAGTTCGCGTTGCAGCTTCTTGTCCCGCGCCAGCTCCGCCGCCTCGACCGGCATGCCGGGCAGCCCCAGCGCCTCGCCGATTTGCGCGGTCAGCACGACGTGTGCTTCCTCGAAGGTCACCACGGCATCGGCGGGAGTACGCGACATCAGCTCCTTCGCGGACCGCAGTACGTCGTCGGCATCCTTCGGATCGAAGACCTCGGTGTCCCCGACCCAGCGCAACTGCCAATCCGCCGGCTGCGGTGTCAAGAGAACCAGGTCGGCCTCCTGCGCCATTTGCGCAAGCAGGTGCTCGTGCCGGATCTGGTTGCCGCTGCCGACCACCAGCAGGGTTCCGCGCACATGGGTATTGCCTGGCATTACGTGACCGTCCTTTGCTAAGGGGGTTGTTGTCATCGAGAGGAGACCGGGCTCCTGGTGACGGTTTCAGCCGCACGGGCCGGCGTCCTGCGGGTCAGCAGGGAGAGCGAAGTCGCCGCGACACCGTGGCCGGCAAGCTGTATGAGCAGGTAGGCCGGAAGGCCCAGGAAGACGAAGGCCGGAAGGCAAAGTGATGACGCCGCGAGGTTGCCGATGCTGAACACCAGCGAGGTCGACGCCGAGTACGCCGCGACCTTCGCCGGCGGAGCGGTGGCCACCACCAGGGGTTGCAGACTTGGTGAGACCAGACACTCGCCGAGCGCGAACACCACCCCGTAGCCCACCACGATCGCCAGCGCGGCACGAACGGAGGGCGCGTGCGCCGACCACAGCAGCAGGCCGAGGCTGAGCGACCACAGCAACACGGCGATCTGCAGCGCCCGGACATAACCCAGCCAGGCAACGACCCGCACCGCCACGCCCTGTAGGGCAACCACGGTGATCGCGTTGACCGCCAGCACGACACTGACCCCGAAGGCGCCGAGCCGACTGCCGTCGCGCAATATGATGGGCAGCACCGACTCGAGCTGGCCGAATCCGAAAATCACCAGCATCCCCTGGAGCACCAGGACTGCGCGGAACACTGGGTCGAGCAGTGGCGCCCAGACGTCGGACACCTTGCGATTCTCCGAAGCGGGCGCCCGTTTTCCCGGCCGTTCCCAGCCGCCCTTGCTCCGTAGGATCGCTATCGTGACGGCCCCGTAGACGAAGGCGGAAACCCCGTTGGCCACGAAGCAGATCCGGTATCCCGTGAGGCCGAACGAGCCGACCAGGAAACTGCCCAGCATCGCGGCTCCGGCGACCGCCCCCGCCTTGATGCGGTTCTGCGCCGCCAGAACACGACCCAGTTCCGGCTCACCGAACAGCGACACGAGCAGGGGCGTGAGCATGGCGTACGACAGTCCCGTCCCTGCACCGGTCAGTGCGGCGGCCAGCACACTGAGCGTCGTCGGCGCGAAGGCGAGGAAGAACGGTCCCGTGGAGCTCAGAGCAAACGTGACCAGGCTGATCTTCGCCGGTCCCACGATGTCGCACAGGTAGCCGGCGACCGGGTTCACCACCAGCGCGGACACCGCGGACACCGCGAAGTACCACGACACACCGGCCACCGATAACCCGACGGCGTCGCTCAGGTACAACGCGGTGAGAGGCAGCACCATCCCCACACCCAACCGACTGACGGTCCAGCCGACCAAGTAGATCGGCAGGAACGGCGTGCGCGTGGTGGACCTCATCAGCGGGGGCCCTCCCCGTACGTTCCGAAACCTTCCGGTGAGGCGATGAACGTATTCGCGGGATCGAACATGGTTTGTTTGCGCTCCAACTGATGTTTTATGGGGTCAACCGTCTGCCGCGGTAGGTTGTCACCGAGCTCTTGCTCGCCACACGCAGGTAATCACCCCACCTTGCGGAACCTGCCGATCCAGTGAATCTGGTCGGGCTTCGTGGCCGTGGGGAGGTTGCGATAGGTCCGCAATTCCTCGCAGTCGAATCGCGTGCTGTCGAAGGTGGAGAGAATGTCTGAACTGGTGATCCGGCGGGGGCCGGTTCCCGGCACCATGCGGTCGGAGAAGGAATTCAGGACAAACAGGCCGTCCGGTCGCAGGAGCCGATGCACCTGATCTGCATAGATGCTGCGCGCATCATCCCGCATGTTGTGAAATACGAAGGAATCGGTGACGACGTCGGCGACCCCGTCGGACAACGGCGGATCGAGGACGTCGCCCTGGACGAATTCCGGCGACACACCGGACAGTCGCGCCCACGCTCGCGCCTTTTCGAGCGCGGCATCGGAGAGGTCGATCCCCGTCACGTGCATGCCTTGCGCGGCAAGGAAAACGGAGTCGACACCAGGTCCGCAACCCAGATCGACGACCCGGTCGCCCCGCTTGATCACCCCATCCGCAACGAGCTTGATCAACTCGATCCCCGGCGAGGCGGTGAACCAGGCAAGCCGGGCCAACGGCTCATCCGAGTAGACCGTGGAGAACGTGTCGACCCAGCTGTCGGTGAATGCCTTCATTTGAATTCCCGTCACTCATTCTTTTCTGCGGTTTGATGTATTCCGGTAGTGCGGTTGCGTACGCCACCGATCTCGAAACTGGAATCGATGAGCAGCGATAAAATTCAGGATCGGGGAAGAAACGACTTCCGTCACTGCGTCCGGGCGGCGCGGCCCATCTTCTGGTCCCGCCTGTACCCCGCCGACTTCTCCCGCGATCCACTCCGTGCCGTTGTCGCCGCTTCTCCCCCTTTTCGGTACGGCGGCTCTCCCCCTTGAACGTGGACAGGCTATTGAGTCTGCTGTTTCAGCCGACCGCGGCTGTAAGTGCCACGAGCCCCGTGTCGGCCGATGTCAGAAGTCTCCACCGCACCCCTTTCTGTCATCTTGCCCGTCCCCTTACAGAGTCCTTTCAGTCGGCTTTCCCTCCGTCCCTCAGCGGTGATTGCCGCGCGTCGGAGTGAGGGTCAACCCCGTTTCCGTTCGCGGGCGGGGCGGGCGGGATCTTCGCGTGCCGCTGCGGCTTCGCCCATCTGGAACGGAGCCGGGATGCTGCGGGTTGTTCCCTACCTGGTCATCATCGGGACGGGCCGGTGGTGAGGTGAACGGCGGGATTGCGGAGAGGCGTTGCCAGGCCGGGGTAAACGCTTCATCCGGGGTTGGCCAGGTACGCGATCTCTCCTGGCAGGTCACCGACCAAGGCCCGCACGGCATCGACCTGCCAGTCGAGTGCCTCAAACAGGGGCTGAACGTTCACGCAATCCATCGCCTGCGCATCGCGCCAAGCGGGAGCACTCATGCCGGTGAGGCGGCGGGTCGTGATGGGACCATCGCTCATTGGACGCAGGACACGGAGAAGGCCGGGCGGTGCCCGTAGTCACGGATCAGAGACCGGTACAGGATCCAGATCCCGTAGGGCTGCTCGGCCTTCCACCACTTCGGTCGCACAACGCAGGCGGTGTTCCGCGGGACGCGCTCGACGGTCTCGACGTCGATGCCCGGGACTGAACGGTGCGCGATGGCACCGTTTCTTGAAGCCTGATCACCAGCACCTTCTCGACGATGCCGCCGACGTGCTCGGCGATCAGGCTCGGCAGTGGCGATACCCGCAGCATCGTCGGGCATGGTCACGCCGGCACAGTGACCGCGATGACCAGGCCCAGCGCACCGGCGGCCAGGCGCACCGTTTGCGGCCTGGCACACGCTCCGCCGAATCGAGGCCGGGACCCCGGAAATACTGTGGACACTCCGCTTCCTGGTGACGCCTCCAAGGTTCCCGGCCACTGGGAGGGCGACCTCGTGATGGGCGCCCGGCCCTCGGCCGTCGCCACGCTCGTCGAGAGAACCAGCCGCTACACGACCATCGTCGCGCTGCCCTACGGCATCAAGGCTGAGCAGATCGCTCCGCACCTCACCAGGAGTCTCCTCGGCATCCCGCCCCAGCTACGGCGAACACTCATCTGGGACCGAGGTCGGGAAATGGCCGAGCACCAGGCCATCACTGCCAAGACCGGGATGCCGATCCACCTCTGCAAGCCGCGCAGCCCGTGGCAGCGCGGCACCAATGAGAACACCAACCTGCTGCTTCGCGAGTACCTTCCCAAGGACGCGGACCTCGGCACGTTCAGCCAGGCCGACCTGGAGGCCATCGCCCACGAGCTCAACCATCGACCGCGCAAGATCCATGGCTGTCGCACCCCGGCAGAGGTCTACGCTGACCTCCTGAACAGCGGTGATGCGCTGACCGCTTGAGCTCGCCAACGTCTGCCGGCAGGAGGGCGGTTTCGAGTAGCCCGACTCGCCGCTATCAGGCTTGCGCGGTGGGGCGGACGACGATCTCGCCGACATCGACGCCGTCGGGTTGTTCGATGGCGTAGCCGATGGCGGAGGCAATCGCCGAGGGCGGCATGGCGATCTCGTCCCGCTGCCGGGTCATCGCGGCCGCGGCTTCAGGGCTGGCTCCCTTGCCGATGCCTTCGGTATTGGTGAAGCCGGGTGAGACGAGGGTGACGCGCAGGTTGGGTCCCGACTCCTGGCGTAGGCCCTCGGTAAGCACCTTCACCGCGGTTTTGGTGGCCGCGTAGACCGCCTGGGGGGTTTTGACGACGTAGGCCGCGGTGGAGCCGACGTTGACGAACTGGCCGAAGTGCTGTCGGCGGAAGACGGGCAGAGCCGCCCCGATGCCGTTGAGCAGGCCGGTGATGTGGGTGGAGACCATGGCGTCCCAGTCGTCCTGGCGCAGGTCGTCGAATGGTGAGACGGCCATCGTGCCTGCGTTGGAGACGAAGACGTCGAGGCGACCGTACTGACTGAGGGCGGTGTCCGTCAGGCGCTGGAGGTCTTCGCGGCGTGTGACGTCGACGATGACGCCGGTGGCGGTGCCGCCCTTCGCCGTGATGCCGTCCACGACGGCATTCAGTCGGTCCTCGCGCCGGGCTCCGAGCACGAGCTGGGCGCCCTTTTCGGCGAGGTAGGCCGCAGTGGCCTCACCGATGCCGCTGCTGGCGCCCGTGATCGCGATGACTTTGCCCTGGATGCCCGACATCATCGGCGTCCTTTCTTGGGGTGCGCGCAGGTCAGTACAGTGACCTACAGTGAAACCGGAGGTGTCCCCAGTTATCCCACCCTAAGTGGGGGCGCATCCGGTTAGCAAGTCCGGAGGCTTCGACAAGGGGATGGCGAGCACTGATGACCGACGGAACGCTTCGACCGCTGCGGGCTGACGCACGGCGGAACAAGGAGAAGATCCTCACGGCCGCTGTACGCGTCTTCACGACGGAAGGGCTGGATGCGCACCTGGAACGCATCGCCAGGGAGGCAGGCGTGGGCAGTGCGACCCTGTACCGCAACTTCCCCACCCGGGAGGCTCTGATCGAGGCGGTCTACCGCAACGAGGTGGCCCACCTGTGCGATGCCGCCCCCGCTCTCCTTGCGCAAAAGCCGCCGACAGAAGCCCTGCGCGCGTGGACGCGCCTGTTCCTGGACTACGTCACCGCCAAGTACGGCATGATCGACGCCCTGCGCGCCATCGCCGCGACGGGAAGCAATCCTTATGGTCACAGCCGGGAAATGATCCAGGCCGCCATTACCTCACTCCTGGACGCCTGCACGGCCGCGGGGGCGATCCGCACTGACATCCAGCCCACCGACATCGGCGCTGCCCTGGAAGGCATCGCCCTCACCTCGGCGGGTGCTGAACACCGACAGCAAGCGGAGCGCCTGCTCGACCTCACCCTGGACGGCCTCACGGTCCGCCCATAACGACGCGTACGTGGGTCCGCTCCACCACCGCAGGGCCTCGGGCGGTCATTCCTCGCTGCCGTCGTCCTCGTCCAGCTCCGGCCCGTCGGGGTCGCGTAGCGGGCGCAGGGCGCCGGCGGCCGGGTCGCCAGCGGTGAAGCTGTCGCGGCCGAGCAAGTTGAGGTTGCGGTGCTTGAGCGGGGGGGGAGCCGGGCGATGTCCTCGTCTCGGATCTCATGGCCCTCGGCCTGGAGCTGGGCGATGGCGGCATCGATGTACTTCGTAGTCCCCAGGACGATGGCGTTGAGGACCAGGCCGAGCGCGCCGAGCTGGTCCTCCATCCCGTCGCGGTACACCTGGTGGATGGTGCCGCGCTTGCCATGCCACACGTCCCGGGCCGGCTCGTGGCGGGACTCCTGCACGGTGAGCTGCCGGTTCATCTGCCGCCGGTAGGTGTCGTCCACCGGGTCGACCACCCGCAGCAGGTGCTCGGTCTTGGTGATCCGCCCGTACTCCGCAGCGCAAAGCCCGCCGCGAGTACGCGAACCGCGTCAGCACCCTCGGCAAGTGACCAGTCCCCCGGAAACCTGCTGACGGGTTACCTGTTCCCCGGTGTCCGAGCTAGGACACCGGGGCCGTGACCAACTTCAGCGCCAACCGCTGTACCGCTGTTCCCCGAGGCCCCTGTCCCGCAGGTTCTCGGGATGAGTGAGGAGGAGGCGGGCGGAGCGCTGCGGAGTCGTGACGGGTTCGTCGCCGCCTCGGCGCGGCCCTTGGTGATGGAGAGGTAGAGCAGATTGCGGCTGCCTGTGCATGCCAGCTCCTTGCTCTCCCGCAACAGTTACTCGACGGTGTCGTCCTGGCCGGCGGCGTGGCGGGCGCGTAGGTTCGGGCGGCCATATGCTTTGTCTGCATGCAGGCGCTGCGGCACTGTCGTGGGTGTTGCCGACCGAGACACCGACGAGGAGGGGCAGTCCGTTCGCGTCCGGCAGGACTTGCGTCTTGGAACCCGGCTTGCCCAGTTGGGTTCTAGCGATCGTTGCAACACCTCTCCGTGTGGGGTGTCGTGTTCGAGATCCGCAAGAACCGGACCAGGGCTCTGGGCGGTCGTAGACGGCTGGTCCGGCACAATTCAACTCCACGTACCCTGGCCCATGTTGAAGCCGACGACCGCCTCGCCACGTAGGACACGGTCTCAGGCCGCCGGTCTGCGCTGAGCGGCCCAAGCGGCTATGTGGGCACGGGAACGCAGACCGAGCGTGGTACGAATGCCGCGGAGATGGCCTTCGACAGTGCGCACAGATAGGTGCATATGTTCGGCGATCAGCCGATTCGTATGACCCTCGGCCAGAAGATTTATCATCTCCCATTCACGCCGATTCAGCGGGTCGCCGCTGACTGCCTCCGGCGTCGGCGCGCGATCATGCCTCAAGGCGTATGCGACAGCCTGGTCTCGCAGCATTCCGTGGCCGGCTTCGACCGCGGCATTGGCCCGCGTCGGCGGCAACGCTTTCACCGCCGTGGCCTTCGCCGCCCCGACAAGCTCCCGCCACCAGGGTCGTGTGCTCTGCGCAGGCTTCCTGCCGAGCACCTCGGCTGCCGAGATGAGTCGAAGTCCTCGTTCAAACTGGCGGGCCCTCACAGAGGCAACTGCCATGCCTTCGATCGAGTAGACAACCCCGGACTCATCGTCTGCAGCACTCCGCAGTGGCCCGGCGAAATACTCCTCCGCCGCCGAACAGTCATCGCGCTCAAGGGCTACGGCACCTGCCGTAACAAGAGCGATGTGCAGCCAGCTCGGTGGCGCCTCGGCACGCAGCACTGGGAGCACTTCGTCAATCTGCCGTGTGGCCCGCGCCAGGTTCCCTCGCACCAGGTGATGCCGGGCGAGGTTGCTCAGACAGACAGCGATACTGAGCTTGTCGTCCAAAAGGCGGCTGATCTCCAAGGATTCCCGCAGTTCCGCGAGGGCGGTGTCTTCATCACCGCACATCTCCATCGCCATGCTCGACACCAACAGCACACGGATGAGTACCGGACCCGGGGCGTTGCGGCGTTCCAACTGCACAGCCTGTCGCGCGCGACGTACGGACTCGTCGTGGTCGCCGTGCCGTAAGGCGAGCAGCGCCATACCGCCAAGTACGAGGCTGCGATGGTGTGGGTCTGCAGCGGTGGCGTCCAGGGTGCCTGCCAGCGGCCCGCGGGTGGCGTGCTTGGAGCCTTGCTGCGCTTCCGCTATGGCAAGCGCCACGGCCAGTAGGTGCCTGCGCTCATCACCGTTGTCCGTCAAGTACCTCAGGACGTGTGCGAGGTTGTCTCGCTCCTCCGCCAGCCGCTCGTACGTTCTCAGCGGCGTCACCCCGGTCTCCTGAATCGGCCTCGCGATCTCAGTGAGCCAGTGCGCTAAACGGCCGTATGTTCCAATCTCTTCACCTTCAGCGCAGAGCTTTTCATGTCCGTAGTGCCTAATGGCTTCCAGCATCCGCAGCCGCGTCGAATCCTCACGGCCGGTGGTGTAAGGGGTAATGAGGGACTTGGCTTCAAGGCTCGCGAGCAAAACGGGGACCATCGCGGTCGAAATGTTTTCGTCGGCTGCAACGGCCGCGACAGTATCCGGCCTGAAACCGCCCTGCAGCACCGACAACCGACGGAACAGAATCCGCTCCATTGGCGTCAGTCGGTCATAACTCCAGTCGAACGCCGCCCGCAGACTCTGATGACGTCGATCCGCCGTCCTCCAACCAGCGGTGAGTAGGGGAAGGCAGTCACGCATTCCATTGTGGATCTCGCTCAACGGAAATGCCCGTACCAGCCGAGCAGCCATTTCGATGAACAGAGGAACACCGTCGAGCCGAGCGCATATCGCGGCCACCGTCGCGGCGTTCTCTTCGGTGAGTTGGAAGTCTGCTACGACCGCCCGCGCCCGGTCGATGAACAAGCGAACGGAATCCGACCGCAGATGGTCGATGAACAAGAACCGTCCGTCCGGATCGGGTTGGGCAAGCCCGGTGACCGAGTGCACCGTCTCTTTGGGTAGCCCCAGCGGTTGCCGGCTGGTGACCACCACCCTCAACCGCGGCAGTCGGCCAAGCAACTCGTTCAGCAGTCGCCCGCAACCTTCGACTATGTGGTCGCAGCCGTCCAGCACCAGCAGCCGGTCGCTGGTGCCGGGACCGGAGGGATTCGGCGGCGCCGTGATCGAAACTCCGTTTTCGGTAGCGTCTCGCAGTGCCCCAACGATTCTCTGCTGTGCCTGGTCATCGCTGGTCAGCGAAGCAAGCTCCACCAGGATGACCTCGTAGCGCCCGCTACGCCGCGCCCGCCCGGCCAACTCGACCGCCAGTCGTGTCTTACCGACTCCTCCGGGCCCGGTCAGCGTCAGCAATCGAGTTTTGCGCAACAGCCGCCCCAACTCAGCCAGTTCCTCGGTGCGGCCGACGAAGCTGCTCAGCTGGTTGAGTACTCCATAGGAAGCCGTGGCACCTACTTCCCGTGCCTTCAGACGACGACGGTAGGCACGCTGACGGCAGGCGTTCGAACAGTAATGTGCCGATATCCTGCTCCCCAGCTCGCGCGTGCGTAATGCCTTGGCACATACCGCGCAGAACAACAGTTCCGATATACCCACGTCAGCTGTGCTGCCACCCGCTGCAGGCGCGGCCACAACGTCAGATCCAGATTGGTGGACAACAGGGCTGAGAATTTTGACGGAGTTGCCGATCCTGCGGTACTCGGAGCGAATTTTTGATCCGGTCGGTGTCATGGGTGCATCCCTTTTCTGAGCAGGTGCCAGGAACAAAGAGACTTCGGTGACGGAGCACTCGCGTGCCGTATCGTCCTTTGTGCCGATCCCCTTGCACTGGAACGAGGCACGAGTACACGTCGAGTCGACGACAGGGTCGTAGGATCACCGCGACAGCTCCCGGTGTCTGCGCCACTGGACTCGAAGTCCAGCCGGCGTCGCGGCGGCCTTGGCGGGAAGGTACCGACTGTGGTGTCCCACTGCGGGTGTCCTGGACCAGCGGTCACCGCAACGACGTCACTACCCGACCGCGACATCTGTCGACGCCGCCCGCGAGCGCGGTATCACACCGAAGAACCCCGGCGCGGTCGGCCACAAGGCTCGGGCCTGGGCAGGGTATACGGTGGCTCGCCGGATCCGCCCGGAAGGACACCCATTCTGGCGGGCCGACCGCTTCCTGCGAGGATCCGCCCCAGCATCAGGCTGTCTCGCTCAGTGAGGGCGCCTCACGCGGGATCGCGTTCGCCCGCCGGGAACCCCAGGCCGCAACATGGGTACGGGAACGAAGATCGAGTGCCATACGGATGTTACGGATATGCGCCTCGACGGTACGCACCGACAGATGCATCCGCGCTGCTACCTGGCGGTTGGTCAGTCCCATGGTCACCAGGGCGATCACTTCCCACTCACGCGGGCTGAGGGGATCGTCGCTCCCGGCCATATCGTGTGTAGCACGCCCAGTGCTCTGTACCCCGCTGGGAACGCCCAGCCTTCCCTTCACCGCAAAGTCCACGATCTGCCGCGGTCCCATCTCGCGTCCCGCCGCGAGTGCTCCCCCGGCCCGGGCCTTCGGCAGGGCGTTCAGTGCCGTGGCCACCGCCTCCTCCAGCCTCTCCTGAAACCAGGGGTGCCACGCGGGACGCGCGAACACACCTGACCTTTCGACTGCCGCGCACAGTCGAAGTCCCCGCTCGAACCGCCGGCCGCGGACCGCGGTTATGGCCAGGCCCCACAGTGCAAGGCCCGCTCCATCCGAGTGGTGCATTCCTTGCAGCGACTCCGTGAAGTACGCCTCCGCTCCGGCGAGGTCGTCCCGGTCCAAGGCAAGGATGCCCGCGATGCAGAGAGCCGCTCGCAGCGGAGCCGGGCCCGCTCCGGCTCTCAAGTCGGGGAGGGCCTCATCGACGAGCCACGCTCCCCGGGCCCCGTCGCCATCCAGCATGGACAGCCACGCAAGCAGGCTCATACAGAATGCCGTTGTGACCCGATCGCCAAGCCTGTCACTGATCTCCAGGCACTCCTCAAGATCGGTCCTTGCTCCCTGGTCGCCCCGCGTCGTTCTGACGATGCTGAGCGCGAGCACGGCGCGGGCGAGCCGAGGTTCATGACGGCGCGGACGCCTGCGTTCAAGCTGCACGGCCTGCCGCGCCAGCCCCACCGCTTCGTCGTAGTCCCCCTCCGCCACGCTGAACAGCGCCGCCGTCGCCAGGACCGTGCTGCGGTCGTCGGATCCCGAGGCCGTGCATTCAAGCGCCCTGGCCAGCGGTTTCCGGTGCTGCGCGGTGTGATGTCCCTGGTGAATGTCCGTGAGGACCAGCGCGGTGACGAGGAGCAGCTGGCGCGGGTCACTGCCTCCGCTCAGCCACTGCAACACATGCTGAAGGTTGTCGCGTTCCTCCTGCAGTCGCAGACAACTCTCAGCAGGCGTCAGCGCCATGTCTCGGAGCGGACCCGCGAGTTCCGTAAGCCAGTCGACAAGGCGGTCGTACACCCGTGGCTCTTCACCCTCCGCGCGCAGTTGCTCCTGGCCGTAGCACCGAATCGACTCCAGCATCCGGAACCGAGCGGAACTCACCCTTCCAGAACAGGCAACGATGAGAGACTTGGTCTCCAGCCCGACCAGCAGCTCCGGTACCGCCGACGCGGGAATGCCCTTGTCCTCGGCGAGGACCACGGCGGCGTCCAGACCGAACCCACCTGGCAGCAGCGACAGCGACCGCATCAGTGATCGCTCCACTGGCGTCAGCAGGTTGTAACTCCAACCAATCGCCGATCGCAGACTTCGGTGACGCGGTTCCGCCGTATGTCGTCCACAGGTCAGCAGAGCCAGGCGATCGTCCAGCAGGCGGTGAGGCTGCGACGGCGGAAAGACCCCCACGATCTCGGCCGCCAGTTTCAACGCCAGCGGCAGCCCGTCGAGTCCCGCACAGAGCGCGCCGACATGCGCGGCGTTGTCATCGGTGAGCTGGAATTCGGAAACGACCTGTGCCCGGTCAACGAAGAGCCGGACTGCGTCTGAGCGGAGCACGCTGGTGAGTGATTGGCTCTCAGCCGGATCCGGCACGCCGAGACCACTCAGTGAGTACACCACCTCGCCGGGCAGCAGCAGCGACTCGCGGCTGGTGGCCAAGATACGCAAGCGAGGATAGCGATGGAGTAGCTCGCTGACGGTCGCACCGCAGTCGTCGATCACATGCTCACAGTTGTCCAGCACCAGCAGCCAATCCCGGTCAGGATTCGCCACGCTCCTCGTCCCCGCGATCGCGGTACCCCTGTCGTCGCTCTGGACGAGCGCAGCAGTGATACGCCGACGCACCTGCTCGCCCTCGAACACTGAGCCCAACTCCACCAGCCGGACCTCAGTGCGCCTGCCTCGCTGCTCCAGCCTGACCAGTTCCAGTGCCAGGCGGGTCTTGCCCACACCAGCCGGCCCCGTCAGGGTCAGCAGCCGAGTGGTGCGCGCCAGCTGCCTCAGCTCCACCAGCTCGTCGGACCGTCCGATGAAACTGTCCAGCCGGGCCGGCACCCCAGCCGAACCCACGGCACGGTTTCCATCGGCGCCGAGCCGTCGGTGATACGCGGGTTGACGGCGGTCTTCCGCGCGATCCCTCGGGGACGGTTTTCTGATCCCCGTGCGTGTGCCCTCTTCGCAACTCGGCTCGCCGCAAGTCGCATCTCGCAAGGTTGAGGATGATTCGGCCGTCATCATTCACAAATCCTCTCCATATGAATACATCCCCACCTCATGCTTAGTGCGCCTGGCGGACGACTCTGCGGGATGCCCCCTTCGCCGGACAAGCTGTGTCGTGCGTAACGGGGGTGGCATGAATCAAGCCGACGTCTTCCCGCCGGTGCAGGATCGCCTGGTGCAGCCGACCCACACCCCGGCACGGGGCCAGATCAGGAAACGAAGGTGCACCGGTAACTCCGAGGCGCAGCAGGGCGCCAATACTGGTCAGGCACAGCTGCTGACCAACACGTAGATCATGGCCGCGAACCGTGCCTCATCAGATGCGACGCTCGGTGCACCGCCGCCCTACGGTCGTGCTCTGGTCTGAGATCAACGGCCATGTGATCTCCTACGAGCCGTCCGGCACGGTCCGACTCCACGTCTCCCCTCATAGAGGGTCGACACCGGACTCACCACCTTGGACACGATTCAGGTCCAGGGGTTGGTGTCGTCCTCCGTGCCGCCACTTGCCCCGTCGGCCTGCACGGTCGCAGCGTGCAGTCGGTTGGGCGCGACATCGTCGGCCCCTGCGACCATGAGAGGGATGACGGTGATGATGCCAACGACGGCAACCTTCGTGATCTTGGTCCTGAATGCGACGATGCTGTTCATCTCTTGCTTCCTTCCTGGTGAAGATCCCTGCTGGGCTTCTGGTAAAGAAGCTAGGAGTAGCCGCAATCCCGGTGCTTTGGCTCCACTATCTTCTACGGATAGTGGCGCTCTGCTCGTCGTGGCTGACTTCCTCGGGTTGTTGTCGCTGTTGAGTGAGGGCCAGTCTGGTGCCGGCCAGGCAGCCGTCGATGAGGTCGGGCCGGATGTGGATCTGACGTAAGCCCCGGCGGAGGGTGCGTTCGAGGTGCTCGTCGTCGGTGAAAGCGGTATTGGCCAGCGGCCCACGCCGTAACAGCGACCCGACGCCCACTACTGGATTCAAGTCCGGCGCACAGGTGGGTAGTTGGATGATGGTCAGCCAGTCGTGTGCAGCCGCGTACTCGCGCATCCCGGCGGCCCGGTGAGTGTTGAGGTTGTCCCGGATCAGGACGATGGGTGCCTGGAGTTGGACATGCGCGCGGACGACCAGGTCGCGATAGTCGCTCCAGGCGAAGGTGTCGCATCCCCTGTGCTTGCGGTGGCGGCGCGGTCGGTAGATCAGCCGGGACGTCTCGCCCGGTTTGCGGCAGCACATCGCCGCGATCGACCAGCGGCGCCCGGAGCGACCCCGCACCCGCACCACCGGCGTGTGTCCGGCCCCAAGTGCGGGCCCGGGGCGGCGTCATCGAGAACCCGGACTCGTCCTCGAAGACGATGTACGCGGCCAGGCGCCACCGCGGTCATTCCCCCTGCGGCCACACACCCTTCTTCCACAGCCCAACCGCCTGCTCGTCGCGCTCCAGTGCCTACGCCTACTACGCCGCCTGGCGTGACGAGGGAATCCTCACCAGGCTCAACTACGACCTGACCGGCCTCGCCCGCGTAAAGGAAGGAGGCAAGCCCGAACCGGCCGCTTCCGTGATCGACACCCAAAGCGTGAAGACCCCCACCAACATGCCCCTGACCAGCCAGGGAACCAACGCCGCCGAGAAGATCGTCGGCAGGAGACAGGGCATCCTCACCGACACGATCGGACTCATCCTCGCCGTGACTGTCGCCGCCGCGAGCCTGTCCGAGAACGTAAGGACATCAACGCCTTGCCGATGTGCGGACACGTGACGTTTGAACTTGAAGTGGCGGCCACAATGCAGGCGGCTTGCCTCGTTCGGTGACCCTCGACGATGGGCTTCAGCGCTTCGCCGTCATGGGTATCGGCGGCCGAGACGCCGGCCCGGACAGCGCTGTCCGCCGGATGATCAACGTCTGGATGACTTGGACGAGCAGGCACATCACGGCGCCTGAGGCGGATCATCCAGCGCCACACGACTCCGGGTGCTCTGGCAGCAACCACCGTTGCACACGGAGTAGTTGCTCGGATCCCCCCGGCGGGACGCGAAACGCGTTACCCAACCTGGGGCAACGACCGGGGTTGCCCAGGGTGTCGGGCTATAGGAGTTGTGCCGGGACCGGGCGACGACGCTGGTCACAATGTTCTTGAACCGCTGCCTATATGCCCCCATCGAGTCCGAGAAAGATAGAACGTTCTATCTTGACGGTGCTCTTTGGTGGAGCTAGATTCAACATATGGCGAGCGTTCCTATCAAGTCCGATCTCCCATCGTCGAGCGTGGGCACGTTGTTCACACCGGATCCGGAAGAGAGCCGTGAACCCCCCCGAAGGTGTCATCGCGCCCCCCTTGCTTCGGTCGCACTTCAACCGTGTCGCGTTCGCAGTCGTCGGGGGCGCACTGGCTCCGGTGACCGCACAGGGCCGGGCTCAGCCTGCCGGCCGCGTTGAACATCGGCATCGTAGCCTCGGTCGAAACCGCCAGCATTCTTCGCAAAGGGCAGATCTGGACCATCGTCCAACTCGTCGTCGCAATGGGCGGTCGGCGGCCCAGAGTCGTGAACAGTACAGTCTCCACCGCCATTGGGGCGTCGTTCATACTGCAGGCCGGACGGTTGGACGCCTAGCTCGGCGTCATCACCCATTGCACGGTGCTCAGTTGGATTTTCCTCCTGGTCTCCGCACTTCGACTCAGAGAAACCACGAAGCCGGCCAGACTGGGGGCCACAGGCATTGGACATGTGTTCCCTTCCCGACGTGCCGACGGCACTACAGGTGTGGGCGCCTGACGCCGACAGGGGACAGCAAGGCCGGCATCATCGTCAACGGTGTTGACTGCTCCAGCCACCAGCTTGAAACCGTGCTTGCCGTGTCCGAAGTTGTCACCCGGTTTTTTGTGGCTGTCTCCCATCCTGCCGCCAGACAGCGACTTCAAGCAGTTGGCTGCCCTGTCCACCACGACGGTCGTGGACCAGGAGATGCACCGGGTGATCGTCGCTCTGGTCGCCGAGACACTCGGCGAGGCAGTCAGGGAGGCAGTCGGGGAGGCAATCGGCAAGAACACCTATCCCGAAGAATCGACCGAAACCGCTTTGGCAGACATCTACGCCGAACTGTTCGACCTCGCCACGTTCAACGCCACGACCGGCGTCTACGACCTGGATGGGATATCACTCGACGTGCTGCGGCTGGCACGGACAGCGCGGACAGCGCGGACAGGGCTCGGACAGGAACCACCGGCGCTCAACGTATTGCGAGCCCCCAGCATGCATGAACCAGCACGGCTCATCGCTGCGCCGTACAACACCGCCAGGAGCGACGCCCCTGTGGCGCCACCACAGGCCATGGCGAAGCCTTTCACGCACGAACGCCCCTTTCACGCCCTACGAGCCCGTGGCCTCAGCCCTGCAGGAAAGCCCTTCGGCAACTTCACCCAGACGACCCGGTCAGACGTCGCAGCCATCCCCCACGTGGAACCACACGGCCGGTACGTGCTTGCCGGATGCGCCTTCGCAGCGACCGTCGTGTTCGAGATCGCCACAGGGCTGGAGGCCAATGGCGAATGGGTGGCATCCACCGGGGCCTTCAACAGCCCATCACTCCTCAAAGACCGCATGGATGAACCTGGCTTCATCGACAAGGAAGTCAATCCTGCTTGGCCTCCCACCGACCGAAGAGCAGAAGCACTCGCCTATCAAGGGATCCGCCTCCACGCCGAAGCGGCCGGTTGGAGTGAGCGATGAGCGAGTTGAGCAGCCCTGCATGCGGCAACACATTCAACGAGTCATCGAGTGCAGCCGACACACGCCTACGACAGAACAAGTTACTGCGGTCTTTCGTAGGCCGGCAGGAAGAACTGGAGCGATTCCGCGCTGCGCTGCAGCGTGACACTGGCTCACTCGTGGTCCTGGCGCTTCACGGCCCCGGAGGAATCGGCAAGACAGCGCTCCTGCAACGTTTCGCCGTCGAGGCCAGGCAGCGCGGTCTGCACGTTGTCGAGTTCGACGCGGGACGAATCAACCCGACTGAGGAGACCTTCGAAGTCGCGTCGGACGTCGCCACGGCGGAGCGCATCGTCGTACTCGTCGACGCCGTGGACCGTCTCGACCGTCCGGAAGGCTGGCTGAGGGACCGGCTCCTTGCTGGACTCCCCCGAGACTCGCTGGTGGTACTCGCGAGCCGCCGCCCCCCCAGCCTGATCTGGCAGATTGATCCGACATGGGACGACGCACTTGAAATCCTTCCTCTGCACCCTCTGCATCCGGCTGAGTCAGCGCATCTCCTCCACACCACGATCCCCGGCCGGATCACCGACCGTAGGGCCAGGCTCGCATTCGCCGGCGGTCACCCCCTGGTTCTGCGTGTGGTTGGTCGCGACCCAGGCTCTACCACCATGGGTGATTGGCAGCCTTCACCACACGTCGTCGAAGAGCTTCTCGATGGCGTGGTGGGCACTGTGCCGTCGCTGGCCCATCGTCGAGCCCTCGAAATCTGTGCACACCTGAGCGAGGTCACGGAGGACGCACTCCGTTTGTTCCTACCCGACCAAGCGCACGAGGTATTCGACTGGATGCGACGGCAGCCCTACACCGTAAGCCGCCGCTCCGGTCTGCGTTTGTTGGCCGTGGTGGGCGAGGCCCTGGACAAGGATCTCAAATGGCGGGCGCCCAGCTACTATCGGTCGATGCACCAAGAGGTGCGGGCTCATGTGACCCACTTGATTCGCAGCGGTCCTGAATCAGCCTCCCTACAGGCCGCTGCCTTGTTCAACCACGTTCAGATCATGGGGAGATGGCTACCTGGCTTCGACTGGACCGATCGCGACGAGCACACACACGAGAGCACGTTCGGCGCCGAAAGCATCTCTGCAGCCCTGGACCTGGCAGGTGAGGTACTCGACGCCGCTAGTGTCAAGATCTTCAACTTTTGGCTCCACCGTCGGCCGAACAGCTTCCGCCTATACCGATCAGCCCAATCGGGAGAAATCGTTGGCTGTATCGGCCTGTTGACCTTTGATCGCTGGGATGCGGTGGAGACCTCTATCGATCCCGTGGTCGCCCACATCCGCAACCACGTCGAAATCAACCGCGCACTACGGTCCGGTCAGCAGGTGCAACTGATCCGCTTCGCCCTCGTCCGTCGACGCCCTGCGGAGCGGCCGGCCGTCCTGGCCAGGATGATGGCTCGGATCACCCGGGAAATCCTGAGTCAGGACCAATTGCAGTGGACCTTTCATGTCGCTGGTTCGGACGACTCGACGGCACGCCTGCTGGAGTACGCAGATTTTCATCGCCTGCCCCGGACCCCCTTGCTGATGGGGCAAGGCATCACACTGTGGGAACACGACTGGGGCCTAAGGGGGATGGACGAATGGATCAGCATGCTGGACGACCAGGTGGTCTCCGGACCCCGACGCTACGACAGTGTGAGATACCCGCGCCGAACCCGCCTGTCCAGAGCTGCATTTGACCTCGCTGTGCACGACGCCCTGCGTAACTGGCACCGGTCGGAGCGTATGGCTGCCAATCCGCTACTGCGAGCCGCATTCGTCGCTTCCCTGCCCGGTGAGCCGGAAAAAAATCTGCGGCACCTGATCGTGCAGGCGATCGAAGCCATCGCCGAAGGCGCCAGGACGAAACAGCAGAAGGCGGTGGTCCGGGCGACCTACTTGGAGGGCGGCAGCACGCAACAGGCCATAGCCCGGAAACTGTCACTGTCCTTCAGCACATATCGCCGCTACCTCAAACAAGGCATCGAACAGGTCTGCTGGCAACTGTGGAAACGCGAAACGACCCTGACAGCTGGCCGTTTCGTCGTTCCGCACGCTGGGAACCCCGGTTCGGGCCGCCCGGCCAACCCGCTCGAAGCAAGCTGATCACGGCGAATGCCAGCAGGGGGACGGCGGCCTGTGACGACACTGCTCAGGCCCAACCGATCGGGCGAGAAGTCTTCAGTGATCAGACGGGCGGCGCCACCCGAAGGCCTGTCCGCATGTGCGATCGTGGCCCCGTCCGCAGCGGGCGGAGAGCACTCGGTCACAGACCGTGCTGAAATCGGGTCGGCCTCGTGCGGTGTCGTCGGGGCGGTTGCCCTGTCTGAGCGTGGAAGGGGATGGCGTCGAGGAGCAACAGCACATGGAGTCAACGGCTCTGCGGCGCTGGGGAGTCGGCCTTTCGAGTGCGCCATCCGCGCCCATCCGTGTGGGGTGCCGTACAGCTTGTCTTCCCGCGCGGACAAGTCCTCGTCACTCAAACGTGTGCAGGCTCCAGCTGGTGCACACCTGCACCGTGGGGCCCTGGCGTACTGTCACTTGCCTGCTACATGATTGTCCGAGGCCTCACCGCAGGCCGGATACGAGAAGAGGAACAGAACGGTGATACCGGATTCCCATTGGGGTGAGCGCGGATTGTGCCGGACCGGCGATCCGGACGACCTTTTCGTCGAGGGGGCCGCGCAGCATCGAGCGAAAGCTCGATGCACCGGCTGTCCCGTGGACACCGAGTGCCTGGCCTACGCGTTGGACGGCCGCATCGAGTTCGGAGTCTGGGGCGGCATGACCGAGCGTGAGCGGCGGGCACTGCTGCGCCGTCGCCCGACCGTCGCGTCATGGCAGCGCCTGCTGGAGGACGCCCGCGCGCAGCAGCAGAGCACTCCCCCGGTCTGCGCCGGCGAGTCGGTCCACACGCCGCCCCGAGCCTGCTGACTTTCCGTACACCGGACACACACGCCACCGTCTCGGCCGTCGCACCAGGCCGGGCTTGCACCGCCCGCCTACGTCAGGTAACCGTTCCCGAGCACGCCCTGCGGTCTGCACCGCCCACGGCCTTTGTGGTGAACCACAGCACCTCCCCGGGAAGGTTTTCGGGAGCACCATCTACCAGGTCACCGACCGGAGGAGATCTGACGAGAAGTCGCAGATCCAGGCCCTGGACCGGTCCCAGCCGGTGCTGCCGATAATGCCCGAACGGCGCACCCATTACTATGTCCGCAACGGCCTGACCACCCTTTTCGCTGCTTTCGACATCGCCCCGGTGAGGTCATCACCGCCCTGCACCGTCGGCACCGGGCCGTGGAGTTCAAAAAGTTCCTGATCCGGATCGACAAGGAGGTGCCCGCACACCTGCAGATCCATCTGATCGTGGACAACTACGGCACCCACAAGACCCCTGCGATCAGGGCATGGCTGGCCAAGCACCCGAGGTTCGAGCTGCACTTCACCCCAACCGGCTCCTCCTGGATCAACCAGGTCGAGCGGTGGTTCGGCTACCTCGCCCACCAGATGATCCGCCGCGGCGCACACAAGAACATCCAAGCCCTCGAAGCCGACATCCGCGCCTGGGTCAAGAACTGGAACAAGGACCCCAAGCCGTTCATCTGGACCAAGACAGCCGAAGAGATCCCCGACTCCCTCGCCCGCTTCTGCCGACGAATCTCTGGCGCAGGACACTAGCCGCCGATCGCCGACATAGGGCGGTCCGGCTGCAGGAAAGTGGGAGTGTCCAGGCCCGAGCCGGCCTTCTTGCCCCACATGGCCAGACGCCAGATGCGCGCGATCTCCTCGTCAGGGACACCCGAGCGCAGGGCGGCACGCAGGTCCGTCTCTTCTGTCGCGAACAGGCAGGTGCGTATCTGGCCGTCTGCGGTGAGGCGGGTGCGGTCGCAGGCGGCGCAGAAGGGGCGGGTCACCGAGGCGATGACGCCGACGCGATGCGGGCCGCCGTCCACGATCCAGCGCTCGGCGGGGGCCGAGCCGCGCTCCTGGGTGCCCTCCGGGGTCAGCTCGAAGCGGGTGCGCAGGGCGGCGAGGATGTCCCCCGCGGTGACCATGCCCTCGCGCTTCCAGCCGTGTTGCGCGTCCAGGGGCATCTGCTCGATGAAGCGCAGCTCGTAGTCGTGCTCCACGGCCCAGGCCAACAGGTCCGGGGCCTCGTCCTCGTTCAGACCGGGCATCAGGACGCTGTTGACCTTGACCGGGGTCAACTCCGCGGCGCGGGCGGCCTCAAGACCTTCGAGGACGTCCTTGTGGCGGTCCCGCCGGGTGAGCGTCTTGAAGACGTCCGGGCGCAGGGTGTCCAGGGAGACGTTCACCCGGTCCAGGCCCGCGGCCTTCAGGGCCGCGGCCGTGCGCTTGAGGCCGATGCCATTGGTCGTCAGGGACATCCGAGGGCGCAACTCCAGCGCGGCGGCCCGCTCGACAATGCCGACCAGGCCCGGGCGGAGGAGGGGCTCGCCGCCGGTGAAGCGGACCTCCTTGATCCCGAGGGTGGTGACGGCGATGTCGATCAGGCGGACGATCTCGTCGTCGGTGAGCAGGTCGGGTTTGCCCAGCCACTGCAGGCCCTCTTCCGGCATGCAGTACGTGCACCGGAGGTTGCACCGGTCGGTGAGCGAGACCCTCAGGTCGGTGGCCACTCGGCCGTATGTGTCGGTAAGCACGTGGCCCCTCCCTCGTTGCGGATCGGTGTCAGCATTCTTTTCCCGTCACGTGCGAGCCTACGTGACCGCGCTGACAAGCACGTCGGCCCGACCGCGTGAGGCGCGGCACGGCCGCGTCGTGTCACCGGCCGGGTCACGGATGGGCTGCTCTCCCGCTCGGGCTGCGGCCAGGGCATCGATAGGGTCGCTGCAGGTGCGGGCGGCGGGGTGGCAGTGAGCCATGGGCTTGAGCGGGACGCACACGATCCGCTCGCCGACGGCGAGGAGATCTGCTTGAACTTGCCCGCCACATACCGCTCCACCGTGTGCTGTGAAACCCCGAGCGCCTGGGCGGCGGACTTGGCGCCCTTGAGCAGCTTGACCAGGTACGGATACCGACCCGCTGGTCCGCCAGCATGGCGGCCCGGATGTCGGGGCGCCATGTCTCCCGCTGCGGCGCCAGCCATGGCCTCGCATTAGTTTCGCGCCCGGGAGACGCGACGTCGCGGTCGGCCTGGTGATGGTCGCCGCCGGTCGGGCGGGCGGCTTCGCGGCGGCCGGCGCCGGTGGAGCCGGCGCCGAAGTTGCCGGGGTGGAGGTGAACGTCTCGGGCACGTTCGGCTCGGAGTCCGCATCGGCCGCGGGTACGGGGCAGCGCGCGGCGAGGCCTTCGAGCAGGCGAGCGTAGGCGGTTCGCTGTGGCGGTCGCGGTTCGTTCTTGCCGGACTCCCAACTGGCCACCGTCTCCCGGCGGTTGCCGAGCTCGCGGCTCACGCCCATATGCGTAGCGAACTGCGCATCCTCGCCGCTCGTTGGACTGTTTATGGGGCGGGGTACATGGAGTTGGATTGTTCCGGATGGGCTGTGGGAGATCGCGAGGCCGCTGATTCCACCGTCGAAGCTGCGGCCGCAGGGCGGTGGAACGCAGGACACGCCTGATGAGACGCTGTTCGCGGCGATCATCTACGTGCTGGTCAGCGGCTGTGCCTGGCGGGCTCTGCCGCCGTGTTTCGAGCTCTGTGGCCAGACCGTGCCCCTGCTGGTCCGGCCGGGAGGCCATGACTGCTGACGGGATGGCGTACCCGCCAAGCTGTGCTGGCGTGATCACTGGATCCATTAGGGCGCGAGCTGCCTTCCGCCGGCCGCACGCACGAGTTCGTCGAGAGGCTGGAGAAGCGGGTTCAGTTCGTCGGCGACGACTGGGCTGAGGACCATCACGATATCGAGGTCCGGGACGGAGCGGGCCGCAGGCTCGCCACCGCCCGGCTGGTCCGCATCGACCGTGCCCAACTGCGCCTGATCGCGGGCGACAGCGAGCGGGCCCAGGCCGTGAAGGTTGTCACCCGCGCCCACCAGACCCTGATCTGGGAGCGGACCCGCACCTTCCAGCGGCTGAGGAACACGCTGCGCGAGTACTTCCCCGGTAACCTGGCCGCCTACGCGGCCCTGGAGCGATCGTGAGGTCCGGGTCCGAGGGGCACGAGACCACGGCATCGGCCTTGAACTCGGGCGAATACACCCTCATGACCATACGCGACTCCTCTTCCCCGGGGCCGGGATCGGAGGTGTCCACCACTCGGGGGGAAGATCCGCGTGCGTGAGACTTCGGTGCGGCGCTCGGCGGCATGGATCGGCGTGCCTCATCCCGAGGATCTGTCTGTCGCGTCGGCCAGCGCGCGAACAGCGAGGATCTCCTCGGCGCTTCGCAGGACGGCCGCGTCCACGAACCTCCCTTCGTCGTCGACGAGCGTGCCGCTGTCCGCCTGGCAGCTGAGATCCAGCAGCCGGCGGGCCCGGACGACGTCGTCGTCCGACGGCGTGAACACCTCGTGGATTACTGGGATCTGCTGCGGATGGATGGCGGTGCGCCCACGGAATCCCAGCTTGCGCAGGTTCCTGGACGTGCGGTCGAAGAGCTTCAGGTCCCTGAACGCGGTGGAGGTCGATCCCAGTGGTCTCGCGACGCCGGCTGCTGCAGAGGCCGTCACGACCTGCAGCCGGATCGCGGTCAGATGCTGGCGCTCCTCGTCGAGCTCCACCCCCAGGTCCGCGGCAAGGTCGACCTCCCCCACGCCAATGCGGTGAAGTCGCGGCAGCCGCGCGATCTGTCCTACCTCCATCAGGCCGGACGCGCTCTCGATGAGCGGTACGAGGACGATACTCCGCTCCAGCAGCCGTCGTTGCGCCTCAAGCCTGTCGAGATGGGCTGCGACCTCCTTGATCAGGCGGCAGTCCGCCTTCGGCACGACGACGCCGGTCAGGTTCGGTCCCACCACTGCGTCCAGGTCGGCGCTCACACTGTCGGCGTTGACGCGGACCCACTGCTGAGCCCCGGTCCTGCGCGCGAGCCAGTCACTTACCGTGCGTCGAGCCGGGACCTTGTCGGCCGGTGCCACGGCGTCTTCGAGGTCGGCGATGATGGCATCGGGACGCCGGAGGTCGGCGCCTGCCAACAGACGTGCGTCGTTCCCCGGGACGTAGAGATAGCTCCGGGCTGGTCGGAGGTCGTCCTTATTCTCACCCATCAGATGCCTCCTCCTCGGGGGCAGTACGAAACCCCGTAGTCCTCGTTCGGGTTTCGCCAGTCGGAACATCTGACTTCCTCCCGTCGAATGCCTTCACCGTCCTCCACAGGCTCCATGTCATCCAGAACCGGGCCTCGCACCGATAAGTCGATGTAGTAGATTGAGCGATATTGTATCGTCCAGCGGAACGGAACGATCTGTGTCACCATCTTCTCCCCTCCAGGGCGGCGACGACCGTACCGAAGCCACTGCGCGGGTTGCCGACGTGCTCCTGCACTTCTTGGGCGGCAGCGAGACGCAGGGGGTCTCTGAGATCGCGCGTGACCTGGGTCTGAGCAAGGCCGTGGTCCACCGCATCCTGCGCACCCTGGTCGACCGAGACCTCCTGGGGTTCGATGTCGGCACCCGTCGGTATCGGATGGGCCCTGCCGTCGCGGCCCTGGGCTCCCGCGCCCTGCGCGACAGCGACCTGCGCCGGGCTGCTCTCCCCATCCTGCGCGACCTCGCGTCGCGTGCGGGGGAAACCGCCACGGTCTCCGCACTCGTGGCCGACGAACGCGTTTACCTCGACCAAGTCATCAGCGACGACGAGATCAAGATGACGGTGGAGATCGGCCGCCGCTGGCCACTGCACGCCGGCAGCTCCGGTCGCGCCGTCCTGGCCTTCCTCGAACCCGCGCACCGTGACCGCATACTCGCCGGCGACCTCCCTGCCCTGACCGACAGCACGATCGTCGACAAGGAGGTCCTGCGAGAACGCCTCGCGGAGGTTCGCCGCGAGGGACTGGCGTTCTCCGGCGGCGAGCGCCAAGCAGGGGCTGCGTCCGTGGCAGCACCCGTCCTCGATGTCGACGGGCATGCGATCGGGGCACTCTCGGTGTGCGGGCCGGTCAATCGCTTCAACTACGAGGTCCGCGCCCGGTTGGCGTCGGCATTGCGCGCCGGCGCGGATGAGCTTTCCTGCTTGCTGGGATGGCGCGGCGGGCTGCCCGACTAGGATGTGGCCGGTCCGACCTGCGCGTTGCCGGGGGACGAGGACGAAGCCTGCGAACGACTTCACCGCGAGGTCGGTCGATGCAGGTAGCGACCCTCCGCCACCCCCATGATCTCACCGCCACGCAGGATGGTGCGGCCGCGCAGGAAGGTGTCGGTCACCTTGGCGGTGAGCTCGAAGCCCTCGAACGGCGTGTACTCCTGCGTCGAAGCGGACTCCTCGGCCGTGATGGTCCAGCTCGCGTCGTCGTCGACGAGTGCGAGGTCAGCGTCCAGACCCACCTGCAACTGCCCCTTCGTCGTCAGGCCGAAGCGAGCGGCCGGCGTCGTGCTCGTGAGCTCGGCCACCTTGTGCATCGGCAGACCACGGCGGCGGCCCTCGCTGACGAGCGCCGGCAGCAGGTACTCGGCACCGCCGAACCCGGACTTCGCGGCGAAGACGTCGTTGCGCGGGTCACCAAACTTCATTTCCTCACGGCAGCAAGCGTGGTCGCTCGTGACCCATGAGAAGTGCCCTGCCAGCAGGTGCTCCCACAACGCCTCGACGTCCTCCCTGGGGCGCAGGGGCGGGTTCACCTTCCCCGCTGTTCCCGTCGCCGTGCTGATGTCGGCGACGAGGTGCCCGATGGTCACCTCGCGCCGGAAGTCGATGTGCGGGAAGGTCGACTGCATCATCATCGCCGCCTCGATCGCCTTGCGCGAAGAGAGGTGGAGCAGGTTGATGGTGGGCAACGTCGTCTCGTGTGCGAGGTATGACGCGATGGTGATGGCCAACCCCTCGGAGTGCGGGGGCCGCGAGTCGCTATAGGCGGCGAGGTCACGCGCGCCGCCCCTGAGCTCCACGATCTCGCTGTACGCGCGCATGATCTCGGCCGTCTCGCAATGCAGGGACAGCGAGATCGCGTCCGCGATGTCGGGTCGCTCCTCACGGGCCTGCTGGATGCCGCGCATGACGAACTCGAAGTGCGCGTAGTCGTAGCGTTGCCCGTCCCTCAGCATCAGGAACGAGTCTTGCCCCGCCGATCGCCCGTGCAACCCGTGACCGCCGTAGAACATGAAGATCTTGAAGGAGGGCACGCCAAGGTCGTCGATGATGGAAGGGATCTCGTCGATGTGCTCGCGCTCGATCGGGGCCAAATGGAAGCCGAAGTCGATGTGCGAGTGCCCCTCGGTGGCCTGCAGGACCTCCGGCATCAGGTCGGCGTACGGGCCGGAGCGGTTGAGGTAGTACTGGCCGGTGCGCATATAGGTCAGTCCGGTGGTCACACCGCCCTGGGCCGACGCGCGGCTTTCGCTGACGGCGTCCTCGCGCAGGTCGTTGTAGATGCCCCAGTGCTGGTGCACGTCGATCACGCCGGGAAAGGCGAGCTTCCCGCCGGCATCGACCACCTCGCGGGCATCCTCCACACGGAGATGGGGGGCGAATGCCGAGAACTTCCCGTCGCGGATGCCGATGTCCATCAGCTTGACATCTGCCTCGTCGGCCCGCACGAGGCGGGCGTTCTTGATGATCAGGTCGTACTGGGTCATGACTTCTCCTCTGTTGTCTTCGCCAAGGTGCGCAACGACGACAACAGCGGGCGCACGTCGTCGAGCCCTTCCAATGCAGCGACCGTCCGCTCCACGAACTCGAGCGCGTCGTCGTCGAGGCCGAGTGAGGCGTTCTGACGGAACTTGAGGGCGAGTTCGGCGAAGGACAGCGGTCGTTGCGGCCCTCCCCGGTTCGCCAGAACCTCTTCTGCCCACTCCTTGCCCCCACGGGTGCGGACACGCAGGATGGCCGGGAACTGTGCGGGGAAGATGGCGGTGCACGTCGGGTCGGCTACGACGTCGACCTTGGCCATGAGTTCACGGCGTGCGGGGTCCTGGGCCAACTCGTCGGTGAAGTCCTCGAGGCCGACCCCGAGTCCCCCACCGCCCAGCAGACCGGCCACGACAGTGTAGGGGCCACTGAACTGGGCCATGTAGCCGGTCTGTGGCGCCCGCTTCACCTCGATAGGCTCACCGATGGTGGGGAGGTTCTGACGTGGCACCCGCAGCTCGATGGACTCGATCTCGGCCGGGTCCAGCCCACGTGCGCGCAGGGTGAGTGCCGCGTCGATGCCGGCATGGGTGAAATGGTTGGCCGGATAGGGCTTGAAGAAGATCTCGGGCAGCGACCAGGTCCGGCCGAGCCCCGCAGACACCTCGTCGGGGAAGGATCTGCCGTGCAACCAAGCTCGCAGGAAGCCGAAGCGCCCCTCAAGCACCGTGGGCGGGCCGGTGAACCCGTGACGGACCAGCTGGGCCGCGACCACGCCCGAATGCGCGGCCCACCCGCAGTGCATCCGCTTGACCGTGCCACCCGTCCTGTTGGCCTCGATCACGCCTGATCCCATCGACGCCGCCACGCCGAGCGTGTCGGCGACCCCACGCTCGTCCAGCCCGAGCAGCAGCGCGGCCGCGACCGCGCTTCCCATCGTTCCGCAGATCGAGGTCGCGTGCTGCCCGTGCTCGAAGAACATGGAGTTCTGGGCCTCGCGGTCATAGCCGGCCATGCCGAGCCGGACGGTGGTCTCCAGACCGACGGCGATCGCCGCCACCAGTTGCCGCCCGGTCGCCGCGGTCGCCTCCGCGACTGCGAGGGCTCCGGGGACAACCGAGGCACTGGGGTGAAGAACGGATGGCAGATGGGTGTCGTCGTAGTCGAGGGAATGGGCGAGGACGCCGTTGACGAAGGCGGCGAGCGGCGCCGACAACATCTCCGGCACCCCGATCGCGCTCGCCACCCCCCGCCCGCCCTGCTCGGCGACGTAGGCTCGGGCGGACGCGCTGGTTTCGAGCGCCGAGGCGGCAACGGCTATGCCCAGCACGTCGAGCACTCTCATGCGCACGCTGGCCACCACCTCGGCAGGGAGGACTTCAGGGTCGTGCCCGGCGTCACGCACCCGGACGGCGAACGCGGCGACCTGCTCGGCCAGGGTCTCTCGGGTCACCGGCTCAGCACCGCGAGCGGACGGACCGGGGAACCCGTGGCCCCGATGATGTTGAGCGGCACGAGCACAAAGGTGAAGACCAACTCGCCAGATCGCGCCAGCTCTTCGAGCGCCATCGTCTCGATGATGTAGACGCCCGACTCGACAAGGAGGACCTTGTGCGCTGGCAGCACGGCATGGCCATCGCCGGGCGGGAGCCGCTCGAAGGCAATGGTGTCCGCTCCGGCGGCGAGGATCTGACGGCCCGCCAACCAACGGGCCCCGGCCTCGGAGACGCCCGGCACACCGCTGTCCTTGCCGACGAAGGCGACGGCGTCCTCGAACCTCTGGCCCCACCCGCTGCGGATGACGGCCACGTCACCCGTTCTGAGGGTCGACCCCGTGAGTTCCTCGGCTCGGACGAGGTCGTCCACCGTGATCTCGTAGCCCGGCTCGCAGGCCGACACACCCAGCACGCGAGGAATGTCCAACAGCATGCCCCGCGTGACCATCGGCTCGATCGTGTGGACACCGTGCTCGAGGAACTTGCCTCCGCTCATCGCGTCGGGGACGTCGACGCCTCCGTGCAGGCACCCGTCGAAGGAGACGTGGGCCAAGGCGTCGATGTGGGTGCCGACGTGGGTGCCCATCACGATCATGTCGTTCGACGCCGAGGAGCCGTCATCGCGGACCGTGTCGCCGTGCCGTCGTGGAAGGGTGTGCCAGAAGGCGGGATGGTTCGGAGACTGGGGCATCCCCACGAACAGCGGTACCGCAAGGTCGATGACGCGGACTCCGTCCGAGACCGCATCGAGGAGGGCGCTCATCAGGCCACCACCCCGCGCTGACGCAGCTTGTCGAGTTCGCTCGTCGAGATGCCCGCCTCGCCCAGAACCTCGTCGGTGTCCGCGCCGATGCCTCGACCGGTGAAGCGGATGGCGCCCGGTGTCCGGGACATGCGCCACATCACGTTGTGCATCAGTATCGTGCCCAGGTCGTCGTCAGGGACGTCGAGGAGCATCTGCGTGGCACGGACGTGCGGGTCGGCTGTCAGGTCGCGTGCGTCGTAGACGGGGGCGACTGCCGCTCCCGCGGCGGCGAAGGCGTCGAGCACCTCGTCCCGGTCCCGACCACCGATCCAGCTGCCGACGTAGCCGTCGAGCTCGTCGGCGTGCTCAGCGCGTTGCCGGCCCGACGCGAACCAGGATTCGTCGATCACCTCCGGGTGGCCGACGAGGTGCATCACCCGCTCGGCGATCGCTTGGGCGCTGGTCGAGACCGCGACCCATGATCCGTCCTTGGTGCGATAGGTGTTGCGAGGAGAGTTGTTGGTCGAGCGGTTGCCGTGCCGGGTCTCCACCGTGCCGAGCTGGTCGAACTGAGTCGGACCCGGGCCGACCGCCGCCATGATCGGCTCCAGGATGCTCAGGTCGACTACCTGGCCCGGCCCTCCGTTCACCTCACGGTGGCGGAGCGCCATCAGCAAAGCTGAGGACGCAGCGATGCCGCAGATGCTGTCAGCCAGCCCGAAGGCGGGCAGTGTGGGCGGTCCCTCTGCCTCACCCGTCAGGGCCGCAAAGCCGCTCATGGCTTCGGCAAGGGTGCCGAACCCGGGTCGGCTCGCATAGGGGCCGACCTGCCCGAAGCCGGTCAGTCGGAGCAGCACCAGCCCGGGGTTGACCTCATACAGGACATCAGGTCCCAGCCCCCATCGCTCCAGCGTCCCCGGCCTGAAGTTCTCCACGAGGGCGTCGGCGTCTCGAGCAAGCTCAAGAAGCACCTGCGCTCCGTCCGGTTGGGACAGGTCGACCGCGACGGTCCGCTTGTTGCGGCTGACCTCTTTCCACCACAGCGGAACTCCATCCTTCTGCGGGCCGTGACCCCTCAGGTTGTCGCCGTGGCGCGGGTGCTCGACCTTGATGACGTCGGCACCAAAGTCACCGAGCAGTTGACAGCACAAGGGGCCCGCCAGGATCGTGGAGACGTCGAGGACCCTGATGCCCTCGAGGGGCATCGTCGGTCGGCTTCGGGCGTACGGCGCCCCGTCAGGCTCCGACAGCGTCATGACTCACTTCCTTGGTTGCAGGGTCGCTGCGTGACAGGACCCAGATGGAGGGGGCGGCCGGACCGCATGCCTCTGGACGCCGAGGTGGGCCAGCGGCGACGCCGCGGCGTTTTCGCCGCTGGTCGGATGGGGCCGTCCGGGGCCACTGCGTTCGGACCGGGTGGTGGCCTTCCCGCTCAGTGCTGCTCCCAGAACACCACCCGGCGGCGGACGACCAGGACGATCTCGTGCATGCCAATGCCGATGACGGCCATCACCACCAAGATGGCGAACGAGCCCGGGATGTCGAAGTTGTAGTTGGCCTGGAGCTGCGCATAGCCCAGTCCGGCCTTCGCGCCGACGAACTCCCCAACGACGGCCCCCACGACCGAAAGGACGATCGCGATGTCCAGGCCGGCGAAGATGTACGGCAACGCTCCGACGAGCTTGATACGAAGCAAGACCTGCCATCGTGTCCCGCCCAGCGAGCGGACGAGCTCGATGCGGTCCATCCCGGTGGCCCTGAGACCTACGACGCAGTTCACAAGCATGGGGAAGAACACGATGATGGCCGCGATGACGACCTTCGAGGTCAGACCGTAGCCGACAGAGATGACGATAATGGGCGCGAGTGCGACTGTAGGGACGGCTTGGAACGCCACCATGTAGGGCATCGCCGCGCGTTCGAGAAGAGCGATTTCGGAGATGACGAGGCTGATGAGGAAGGCGAGGCCGGCGCCCAGTGCGAAGCCCAGTACGGCCTCTTGCACCGTCACGCTCACGTTTTGCCAGAAGGTCGCGGTGCTGATGATCCCGTGCAGCGACGTCCAGATCTCCGACGGCGCGGGCAGCACGTAGGTCGACACGTCGAACGTCGTCACCGCCCACTGCCATAGGGCCACAAGCGCGATGACGATCAGCGGAGAGATGAACACGGCGGGGTAGCGGAGCACGAACCGGGCACCTCGGTATGCTCGACTCGTAGGTGTCTCGTCCGCGAGGATCGGCGTCGTCGTTTCGTCGGTGACGAAGTCGACCACCGTCACCGAGCCGGCGTTCATCGGAGTGGCTCTGTCAGGGACTGGCGGCATGGCTGTCATCGGCTGGCTCCAGAAGTGGCCGGGTCGGGTGCGGGCGGGTCATTGCGCTCGAGTAGGACGCGGACATCCTGTGCGGCCTTCTGCACCTGCGGATCGTTTGCCCGGTGCTCCCGGGGTGTGTGGATCTGCAGGATCTGCCGAACTCGCCCCGGGTGAGATTGCATCACCACGACCTGGTCCGAGAGATACATGGCCTCCGAGATCGAGTGCGTCACGAAGACGATCGTCTTCTGGCTCGCCCGCCAGATGTGCAGCAGCTCTCTGTTGAGTGACTCGCGGGAGATGGCGTCCAGCGCGGCGAAGGGCTCGTCCATCAGGAGCACGGACGGATTGTGGATCAAGGCGCGGCAGATGCCGACCCGCTGTTGCATTCCACCCGAGAGCTCCCAGGGGTGCTGGTGCGCGCATTCGCCCAATCCCACCATGTCGAGCAGCTCGTGGGCCCGGTCGCGGTACTCGCGGCGATTGCGACGCAGGATGTCAACGGGGAGCATGATGTTGCCGAGCACCGTCCGCCACGGAAGTAGCGTCGGACTCTGGAACACCATCCCGGTGTCACGACGGGGCCCGTCTACGCGGGTACCGTTCAACTGGATCTGCCCGGTGGTGGGGGTTACCAGTCCGGCGATCATGCGCAGCAAGGTGGTCTTGCCGCACCCCGACGGTCCCACCAGAGAGACGAACTGGCCACGGCCGACTTGGAACGAGGCCGACCGCAGCGCCTGCTTCACTTCGCCGTTGCGGCGATAGACCTTCGACGTCTCCGCCACGTCGATGAAGCCCGACTCGGCGGTGTCGGAGCGGTCGACACCGTCGGTGTTGAGGGATGTCTGCTCGGTGTTCATGCGGATTGTCCTTCGCTGTACACGCGGGTGGCGCGGGATGTGCGGCCGCGGCGCGGGCCGCACATCCCGGAGCATCCACTCAGGGGCGAGTATCGATGACTTCTTGGTTGTTGATGCCCTCACCAGCTGCGTTGCAGATGGAGCCGTCCCACACGTCGCTGATCTCCGGCTTGCCGTCCGTCAGGTTGCCGGCAGCCTCGGCGAACTTGATCATGTTGTTCCATGCCTTGTCCGCCACGCAGCCGAAGTTCTTCCACGTGGAGGGGTCCTCGCCCTGTGAGGTCCCCGGCACTCCGTCCGCGAACGGCGGGGCGATGAGAGACAACGTCTGCTTCATGCTCGCCACGTCCAGCTTGAACTGCTTGTCGTACGAGTTGGACGGCGGCTTGAGCTGCGGAAACTCCTTGTAGCCGAGCTTGACGGCGTCCTCGGGGTGGGCGGCGCTCCAGATGAGACCCTTGAGCATGGCGCGAGACAGCCCCGTGAGGGCCTTGGAGTCGCGTTTTATGACCGACTCGGGCGCGGTCCACGTGACACCGAAATGGCCACGGTCCAGGCTGCGTGGGAGATCGACGTCATCGAGCTTGACGCCGCTCTGTTCGATGAACAACAGGTCACCGGTGTAGTTGACCAGAGCGTCAGCCTGACCTGACTTCAGGGCGGCGACGGCGGCCGCACCGGAGCCGATGGGGGCGATCTTGACCTTGCCGGTCAGGCCGGCCGCCTTCACCTCTGCCTTCGCGACGTCGAAGCTGGCTGAGGCGAGGCTGGTCACGCCCAGCGTCTTTCCCTTGAGGTCTGAGATCTTGGCGATGCCGCTGCCGGGAAGGGTGACGGCCTTGTAGGGGTAGGAGACGCCAAGGGCCAGGAAGGACTTGACGGGCACGCCCTTCTGGGCCGACTGGATGACGTTCGTCGAGGAGGCTTCGCCGACCTCGATGGACCCTGCCGTCTCGGCCTGGATGACTGCCGTGGACCCCGCCATCGGCTGGACGTCGACCGAGACCCTCTCGTCCTTGAAGAACCCAAGTTGACTGGGGACCGCGATCGTGGGCACGACCTCGGTCATCGAGATGGGCGTGGTCGCAAGCCCGATGTTGAAGTGCGTCGTCGATCCGTCCGACGCAGGTTCGGAGTCCCCTCCACATCCCGTAATGATCGCCAGCGGCAGCACGACGACCGCCATCAGGCACGCTCGACGAGCGCCTCGGCGGTTTGTCACGTTGTCCATGAGAGACCTGCTTCCTTGTGTGTACCGCTATGCGGAACATTTGCACGAGAGGTCAGCTTGAAAGTATTGGAACCGAACCTTCTCTTCACGTCAATGAGGTAGATGTAGCCCATAGGTAAACATCTTGCGCGGGGTCCCCATCATCGATTCGTGATGCAGAACTGTTTCTGTGAACGGAACGCTTTGCAGATTCCACTCAGCCAGGAGGCGGCCGGCGCGCTAGTGCAGGAGCTTGGTGGCGCCGCGCCCTGAGACCATGGACGCTTCGGCGCCGGATTCCGAGGACGTCACCCGCTCACGTCTGCCGAAGACGTCCGCGCGCAGGGTCGCCGCCGCCCTCGTGCACGATCGTGTGTGCCCCGAGAGCACTGCGTCAGTCGGCGCCGAGCCATCGGACGAGCTCGCGCTTCGCACAGCACCGCTCGTTCGCTGCGGGGTCGGTGAGTGTCTGAGCAGTGCGGAGGCAACCGGCATCCTCTGCCCGAGTCTCGAGGATGGGGGCGCCTCGGGCTGGGGCGGGAGGCATGTCTGTCAAGACCTCCGCGCAGGCATTCTGACGTCCTGGGCATTCGAGCACCGCGAGGGTGACGACGATCGCGTCGCCCCCTGACCGGAGGCACTCTGGGTGGCGGGTGTTGAGCGGAAAAATCTCAGATAGCAGTATGGGCGATATTAGGGTAAGCCGTCCGCTTTCGAGTCGAACGTTGTCTCGCTATCTGGGATCCGACTCGAGAAACACCAACTGCCTGGACGGCTCTCGACGTTGCCGCGCAGGTTCTGCACGACGAGATCGGGACGCGCGGCCTCCAGCCATACGCGGCGTCGCGCCGAACTGGTTCCGATCCGTGCGCCTGGGCGCAGACCGGCGAGGCCCCGCCGACCACGCAGGGCGTCGTACGGCTCGTCGCGGCACGGCACGGCGGCCAGAACGCAGCCGTCCGCGAGTCGGCTCGGAACGTCCTTTGCCGCGTGGACCGACACGTCGACTTCACCGTCGCGCAGGGATGTGACCAGCGCGGAGATCCAGTCGGCCTTGTCGGCAACGGCGCGCTTCCGGTCCCCCTGGGACGTGATCGGCGCGATCTCGCAGTCCTCCGGCCACAGCTGTGCTGTCCGGCGCGCCTGTGCCATGGCACTGGGCGGCGTGCTGATGCGCACGGTCACGTCTCTGCCCGCAGAAAGGACGGTCAGCAGGACGTTCGCGATCCCCTGGTCGAGCGCGGGCCTCATGCGTACTCGCCCCCGTCCACAGCGAGGACCGTGCCATTGACAAAGGACGCGCGGTCCGAGCATAGGTACAAAACCGCGTTGGCCACGTCTTGCGAGGTGCCGAGCCGTCCGACCGGAATGGAGGCCCGCTTCGCGTCCAGGTAGCCCGGAGACGAGGTGATTTCGGCGGCCTGGCCGTTGCCGGCGACCGCCGCTGGTGCTACTGCGTTGACGCGGCAACCGGTCGGGCCCCATTCCCTGGACAGAAGACGGGTGAGGTGGTGGATGCCCGCCTTGCTCACGGCATAGGCCACAGCCCCCGGAGAAGAGTGCTCGCCGCGCATGGACCCGATGCTCACCACAGATGCGCCACTCGCGACCCGGACCCGGTTGAATTCCCGCGCGACCACGAACGTGCCGGTCAGGTTGGTCTGCAGCACCCGGTTCCACGAGTCCAGCGAGGTGGCGGCCGCGCTCCCGCGCTCAATGACGCCGGCGGCACAGACCAGCACACGGGGAGGCCCGACCGCCCGAGCGATCTCTTCGAAGACTCGGCGGCAGGCGACCTCGTCGACGACGTCCAGCGCATAGGACGCGTGCAGCGAATCTCCTGCCTGTCGTGCCGATCGGTCCAGACCCACGACGCGGTAACCGCCGTCGACAAGCGCGCGGGCGATCCCGCCTCCCAGAGCCCCCGAGGACCCGGACACCACGGCGACGGGCACGTCCTCCGGGGGTGTCGATCGTTCGTCCACAGCATCCTTCTTCCAGAGCGGTTGCTCAACGTCTCGCCAACAGATCGGAGCAGGGCTACAGGCCCAGCAGAGGCAGGGTCGTTAGTCTGTGCAAGAGGTCGGCGCAGGTCGCAGGGTCCTTCACGGCCCCCGACCGCACCAGCGCCTCGAGGCCGCCGCGGCGTCCCGAGAACACCGCCCACCCCGCATCACGAGGCGCGTAGGCGTCACCAACGACCACTCCCCGAGGCCAGCCGTCGGTGTGCGGCGAGACCGGCACGCCGAGGTCGTACACCGCAGTGACGTCCGGGACCTCGACCGACTCCCCGAAGGCGGCGGACAGGCGCACGCGTGAGCCGTCCCACGACTCAACTTCCTTCATCAGGTGGACCGAGAGACGGCCTGTGGCCCTTACCCGACTCACAAGGCCCAGCCGACTGTAGACGGTGATCTGGGGGGCGAGAGAGGACAGGGGGGTGACGTAGTGGACCTCGTGCCCGCGGTCGAGCAAGTGCTCCACCCAACTCCACGCCGGCCAGCCGCCGACGTCGTCGAAGACGATGAACCGGCCCGCCGGACCGAGGTCCGCGGTCACGTCTGCGACGATCGACCGGTACGGGGCGCGCTGGGTAGGTACGGGGCGGTCGTGATAGGGAGCACCTGTTGCGTAGACGATGCTGTCCCAAGCGTCTCCGTTGAGGGCGCTGGGGTCGACGTACGTGTCCAGCTTCAGCGTCACTTCTCGTTCCTCGCACGCCGCAACCTGGTCCTCGACCATCTGCGCCCACTTGGAACGGCGGGTACCGACGCGGGAAGCGAGGGCGATGTTGCCGCCGGGCTCGGTCCGTCCGTCCACCACCGTGACGTCCGCCCACCGCGCGGCGACGGCACCGGCTTCCAGCCCGGCCGGACCGGCTCCCACCACCAGGATGCGAGGGCGGGACGACACGGCCGCTTCGAGGCTGCTGTAGATCCGGCTCCATGCCTCCTCGAGACCGACCTCGGGATTGACCACGCAACTGAGGGCCAGCCCTTCGGAGGAGCGGCCGATGCACAGCTGGTTGCACGAGACGCAGCGGCGCTGGGTGGCTCCCGCGCGCCGGCCCACCACGATCGTCGGGTCGGCGATATGAGCGCGAGTCATCGCGACTGCATCGGCGTCCCCGGCCGCGATCAGACGGTCCGCGTCCTCCAGCGTGTCGACCCGGCCGGCGGCGAGAACGGGCACGGAGGAGCCGAGTGCCTGCTTGACCGCGCGAGGGATGGACCTGAACGGCGTCGGGGAATGAGCCATGTCCGCCATCTGGGTGGACAGGCTGGGACCGCCGACGTAGGCGGAGTGGCTGACGTTGACGAAGTCCAGGTCGTGGTCCTCGACCAGGGAGGCGCACATCGGAGCCATGTGTTCGACAGTCAGACCGCCGTCCATGAACTCGTCCCCACTGACGCGCACTCCCATGGCGACCGAGCCGGGCACCATGGCTCGCACCGCTGCCAGGACCTCATCGACGACGCGACGACGACCTTCAAGCGAGCCCCCGTAGGAGTCGAGCCGCGCGTTGGACAGGGGCGAGAGGAACTGCTGGAGCAGGTGCCCGTGGCCAAGGTGCACCTCCAGTCCGTCCAGGCCCGCCTCGACCACGCGCCTGGCACCCTGTGCGAAACAGTCGACGAGTTCGGCGATGTCCTCGTCAGTCATGACGTGCGGGAGGGCGGCACCGCGCGCCCACGGGATGGGGCTGGGGCCCCACGACGGGGTGCGGGGATAGGCGTCTGCGGCCTCACGGCCCGAATGCAGGATTTGGCCGAAGAGCAGGGCCCCCTCGTCATGAACCACCTCGGCCAGCCGAGCCAGCCCGGGGACCGCATCGTTGGTCCACAGCGACAGCGTCTCGGGACGCTTGAGACTGGTGGGATGGATGCGCAGGCCCTCGGTGACGATGAGTCCGACACCCCCGGCGGCCCTGCGCCGGTGGTACTCTAGGTGGCGGTCGGACACGCGGTGATGCTCGGCGAAGTTGAGGGTGTGGGCGGAGATGAAGATTCGGTTGCGCATCGTGTGCGGCCCGATCCTCAGCGGCATGCCGGCGGCAGACTCAGTCATTGGCGTGCTCGACTGCGCCGGGCCCGGTCAACGCCGTGACGACCACCTCAAACATCAGTTCGTCGCGGATCAAGCCGTCACACGGGCAGATCGCGACCCGGGCGGCGGGCGGGCGCGACGTGTCGGGGGAAACGCCGGACGCGCCCGCGGCTCGCAGCCCCGCAGGGGTGACGAATTCCTGGACCGAAGTGATCTGCGACCACGAGGAGCCGGCAGCATCGAGGACACGGGCCACCGAGGCGTACGAGTGGCTGCGCTGGGCGGCTAGGTCGCCGGCCGCCACTGTCTCGCCCGATGCGAGATCGATGGCCGCGAATCCGGAGAGGAAGACGTCCCGTCCCCGCACGACCCCGGCGCTGTAGCTCACGTCACCGACGTGCTTGCTGTCGATCACGACTGACTTCTTCGCCCCCCGCGCGAGCGTCACGTCGAGCGTGAGCATCGTTCCGTTTTCGGCATGGTCCGAGCGGACGACGACGGCCGAGCAGGGCAGTACCGCACCGAACGTTGACCGACGGAGTCCTCGCACCTCGCGGTAATGTGCGCGGGCCGAGGGAGCGACGTGCTCGACCATCGAGACCACGTCGCGTAGCTCATAGCCGGCTGGACGGACCCGACGTTCGAGCTCGGCCAGGCACGAGCGGTACAGGTCCACGAACCGGCCCTCGTCGGCGGTCCCGTCGGTCGTGGTCGCGCCCAGGGAGGCTGACGTGCTGGTCACGGACAGTTGGAGCAGGTCGCGGCTCACTGGTCCTCCATCTGTTCGTCCGCCCGCTGGATACGCACCTCGATGTTGCCGCGCACAGCGCGTGAGTAGGGGCACGTCATGTCAGCCGCCGCAAGTAGGTCGCGACCGTCGGCCGCGGAGACCTCCTCGGGAAGGTTGACGGTCAGGGTGACCGTCAACCACAGGCCCTCTGCCTGATGAGACAGCCCGATCCCGACCGCGGCGCCGACCGAGGAGCGGTGCGCGAGGTCCAAGCCCTTCGCTTTGGCGTGAAACAGCAGTGCGCCGTGGAAGCATGCGGCGTACCCGGCCGCGAACAACTGCTCCGGGTTGGTGCCCGAGGCTCCGTTGCGAGGCCCTCCCATGCCGGGCGGCTTCACGAGGCCCAGGTCCAGCACGCCGTCAGAGGACCGTACCCTTCCCTCTCGTCCGCCGGTGGCCTCGGCGCTCGCGGTGTACCGCACTCGGTCGACCTTCGTGGCCGTCATGGTCAGTCCTCTCATCTCTTCGTTGTTCCGGCGCGCGACCGGGGTGGCCGCTCGCCCTGGCCGTGGCCGGCAGCGTTCGCCCCGTCGCGCAGACACTGCCTGCCACGGCACCAGTCACACCTCGGTGGGACCGACGTCCGCCGCCTGGGTCACCAGTCCGAGGGTCACGTGACGAACGGCGCACCGGATCGGTCCGTCCTGCTCTGTCGTGCTGTGCCCCTCGACGGGTGAGGGTCCGTAACGAGGGGCGCTGGTGTTGCTCAGGAGCAGCACCAACCGCTCGTCGTCGCCGAGTCGGTGCAGGACGTAGCCCATCGCGATCTCCACCTCGCTGTCACCGGCGACCTCGACGGTGACAGCAGCCTCACGCAGCAGCATGGTCGATCCTTTTCCAGCGGTCCCCTCGTGCCGTACGCACAGCTTCGCCACGAAGCGCGTCCCGGTGTGCGGCGCCGACACGGCGAGGCGCACCACTACCGCGCCGGCCAGTTGCGTGCCGCGCGGCACTCCGACGCACGGGAGTTCGACCACGTCTGGGCGCCCGAGCAGGGCGCGCTGGTCACGGGGCCCGGACCGCTCGAGTCGTCCGGGGAGATATACCGGCCCTCCGACCGTGGGTGCGGGGTCGGAGACGTCGGCGACGAGGATGAGGGGAGCGGCGCTCTCGGTCGTGGCGTCCGCGTCTGGGCCGAGCCGGTCCGAGGTGGCGGCCCCGTGCAGGACGAGGTCGGCCGTCGCCGACAGGCTGTGCGGCTCGATCTCGGCCCATGACCTCGCGCCCGTATCGAACAGGTCGATGCGTCCCCGGTCGGGCGGCGTCGCTGCGTCTCCCGGGACCGGGCGGAGGTGACTTGCCAGCCACCGCAACTGCCGCGCACTGTGGCCCACGCCGTCGACGCCGGCGCCAGGTCCGAAGTCGTGCTCAGCATATGAACCCGTGAAGGAGCCGTGGGACCACGGACCTACCACGAGCGTCGGCGGATGGGCCGCTACCGAACGCAACTCGACGTAGGTACTCAGCACGCCCCCGATACCGAAGTCGTACCAGCCTCCAGTCATCATCACCGGCACTTCGACGGAGGCGAGGTCGACGTGCAGGCGCTCATCGCTCAGCCATCGCTCCAGCGGTTCAGGTCCGCCCAGCCAGTCGCCGACGTAACCCAGGGTACGGCCGAGCAGCTCGCGGTCGGCCGCCGAGAGCGGGCGTCGCCACCCGTCCGGGTCGGCCGTGAGTGTGGACAACCGGTCGAGGGCCTCCTCGTCGCCGCTCCTGCGCAGGTCGCCGGCCGCCAGCGATGTGAGGACCCAGGCCGTCACGAAGCCCTGCTCGAAAGCCCGCCCTACCCCGAACCAGTTGCGGCCGGCGTCGCTGCCCGCCATCATCGGCGCGATCGCCCGCAGCGCAGGGGGGCATGCCGCCGCGGTCAGCCACTGAGCGAGTCCGGCGTAGGAGCGGCCGTACATCTCGACCTGGCCGTCGCACCAGTCCTGTGCGGCGACCCACTGCACTGCGTCGAAACCGTCGTCCGCCTCGTGGACCAGAGGCTCAAAGCGACCGTCCGAGCCCCCCCTCCCGCGCACGTCCTGAACGACGACCGCGAATCCGGCCTCGACGGCGGCTCGCAGCGCGATGGCCCCGTCGACCACGATTGAGCGGTCGCGGGAGTACGGGGTCCGCTGGAGGAGTGCAGGGGAGCGAGCGCGCCCTCGGGGAAGGTACACGTCGGCCAGGAGCTGCACACCGTCGCGGCAGCGCATGGGAACGCCCACGTGGACGTCGTAGCCGGGTGGGGTCAGGGTCGGCACTGTGGTCCATTCTTCTCGATCGGCGGTCAGGTGAGGTCGAAGTGGTCGGCGTCCGCACGTCGGGTCAGGCGCCAGTACTCGGCGACCTCGAGCGGCCACACCTGGGAGACCCGGCCCGAAGCGGCCTTGTACCAGTTGTCGACTCCCTCGACGCCCCAGGCCATGTGCCGGTTCGCCTCGTCGACCATCGCCACGAAGTCGTCCAGCACCGCTTGTCGGACCTCCATCGTCCGGGCCTGGGACTCGAGCAGAAGATGGAGAGCGGACATGACGTAGTTCACCGAGGACTCGGAGAACGTCACGATGCTGCCGTTGACGACCAGATTGGTGTTGGGTCCGTAGAGGCAGAAGAAGTTGGGAAACCCCGGGACGGTGATGCCCAGGTAAGCGGCCGGATCGCTCCCCCACACCTCGGAGAGGCGTCGCCCACCGCGGCCCCGCACGCCGAGGGTGTTGAGCATGTCGGTGGCGACAAAACCGGTGGCGTAGACGATCGCGTCACACTCGTGCACCCGGCCGTCGCACGTGCGGACCCCGGAGGGGACGATCTCGGAGATCGACTGGGTGACGAGCGCGACGTTGTCCCGGTGCAGTGTGCTCGCCCACACCCCGTTGTCGCGGAGCATGCGCTTGCCGTAGGGCGGGTAGGCGGGCACCACGTTCTGTGCCAGGTCCGGGCGGTCCTCGTACTGACCGCGGATGTAGTCGGTGAGGTAGGAGCGTAGCTCCGCGCTGGCCGGCGAGACCGAGCCTGGCACGTCCCACGAGGGATCGACGATGGCGAACCTTCGGCGTCCCTCCACGTTGTGCCAGAACTGGTAGAAGCGGTACCAGGAGTGGTAATTCGGTACCCAGGTGAAGAGCCAGCGGAGCCCGGGCGGCATCTCGTCGTGGTAGGTCGGGGTCGGCACCATCCATGGTGCCGAGCGCTGGAAGACGTCGAGATGTCCGACGGCGTCGGCGATCGAGGGCACTACCTGGTACGCGCTGGCGCCGGTGCCGATAACCGCGACCCGCTTATCCGTGAGCGGGTACCGATGGTTCCAGCGAGCCGTATGCCACGACTCGCCCGCGAAGGATTTGAGCCCAGGGATGTCGGGTAGCTTCGGCTCACTGAGCTGCCCCACCGCCGAGATGACGACGTCCGTGAGTGTCTCGGTGGGACCGTCGGGTCCATCGGAGCTGATCCGCCACACGCGCTGGTCGTCGTCGAAGACGATGCCGGTCACCGCGGTACCAAAGCGGATCTTCTGGCGGACGCCGAACGCGTCGGCCATGCTACGCAGGTAATCCTGGACCTCGTCGCGGGAGGAGTAGTAGTGCTTCCAGCCCGCCTTCTGCGCGAAGGAGTAGCTGTAAAGGAAGTTGTTGGCGTCCAAACGCGCGCCCGGATAGTCGTTGTCGAACCACACGCCCCCGACGTCACTGCGCCGTTCGAACCCCACGAAGTCCACGCCGACCTGCGCCAGGCGATACATCGCGAGCAGTCCTGACAAGCCCGCTCCGATGACGGCGACCCTCAGACGACGCCCCGGTGCCACCTGCTCCTGGGACCAGCCCGGACGACGCAGGTCCCCATCCAGCCCCAGTTCCTCGCGCAGGAAATCGCGCTGAGAGGCGTCTGTCGGCCCCGAGATGAAGGCGATGGCACGATCGACCAGGCCTGGCTCGGGCGTCGCGCCGTGCTGCGTCAGGCGCTGCAATGCGGCCACGGCCAATCTGCGTGCCTCTTGCTGGCAGGATTGATCCAGCCCGCCCTGCCGCGCCGGGACTATCCCCAGCGGTCGGGGATCCGGCCGAAGTCGGTCCGGTATCAGGCTTTCGTCGCCGGTGGCCACCGCCAGGCAGGCCAGGAGGGCGGGCAACTCGGCCTCATCAACGGCTCGTTCGATGAGATCGGCGCGCAGCGGCGAGTCGCTGTAGGATGCGGAGAAGTCCATGTTCAGGATCAGCTCTCTTCTCGGGGAGGGCTCGGCCGACTCCAGAACACCGACCTCAGGTGATCGACGTAGTCGCCGTCCGGTTGCGCCATCCAGTAGCCGACCTGGGAGCGCCGCATGATGTTGTGCCGAGTCAGGCGCACCATGAACTCTGCAGTGCTCACCACCAGCCCGTCCGCGTCAATGATGGGCACGCCGTCGATGTCGTGGACCCCTAGGCTCCACAGGATCTCGTTCGGCAACCCTTCCCCCGGGATGAGGACCTGAGCCCCCGCCGCGATCGCCTCGCGGGCGGACGCCCGAAAATCCTGCAGGAACCGTTCGGGATCGCCCTCGAGAGCAGCCACTACGCTCGACTGTCCGCCTTGCAGATAGTGGAACCCCGAAAGCCGGTGCAGTAGACCGGCGGCGGCGACGTTCTCCCGGATCGGCTCAGCCAGCTCCCGGATGAAGCCCACCACCCCGAAGCGGTTGCCACTCATTGCTGAAATGTGGAAGGCAGTCTCGCCGTAACCGAGGACAGGGATCCTGGCGAGCGTGCGGGCCTCGCGCAGACCGGGATCTTGGCTCGTGCCGATGACGAAGGCGTCATAGCCCTGCCGGTCCGCCTCGAGGGCTTGCTGTGCGAAGTAAGTACTGAAGAAAGTCTCTACGGCCCCGAAGCGCACCACGCCCTCCGGAATGCTCTTCGGGTATGCCTCAGCCGGGAGGGTATGGATGTCGATCGTGACGTCGTCACTCACCACGCTTGAAAGATGATCCGCATACCACTTGTCGAGAAGTGGCATGCGGCCCTCGACGGTGTGTTTTTGAAACCAAATTCTCATACGATCACGTCGACCTATTCACATGCCGATCACGAGTGTTCCGCTTGCCGGATCATTGATCTGCCGCAGACGGTACATGGGCTTATATGGGCCGTCAACCGTTCCGCTAGCAGGAACGACAATGATGACATGGTCGCGTTCCATGAGTCGAGTTCCACCATCCGTGAATCGCCCGCCAACTGACGTCTCCCGAGCGGTGACTCGGGCGGTCGCCGGCCCATCGAATGGGTCCTCTCGCCCCGGCCGACCTGAGCGCGACGCTCTTGGGAGGTCATCAGGACCGGGACCTCCACGGCCATGGCCTCCCGCGAGGGCGTCGACCTCAGGATCAGGTGCACCGCGATCGCCCGGCCGGAATTCCCCGAGCCTTCGACCCCGATTAGGTTAGGGAGCGTATTCGGTCGTGATCAAAGAGAGGTTTGCGTGAGGTCCTTGATCCAGATAATCGAGGCGCCGAGGTGGAGGCCGGCGAGGTAGCTCCCCGGAGTCTTGTCGTAGCGGGTGGCGATGCCCCGCCACGCCTTCATCCTGTTGATCGCACGCTCGACGGTGTTCCGCTCCTTGTAGAGGTCGGCGTCGTGACTGACGGGCCGACCACCTCTGGAGCCCTTCTTCTTCCGGTTGGCGGCCTGGTCCTTCTTCTCCGGGATGACCGCCTTGATACGGCGTTTGCGCAGGTGGGCATGGTTGCCGCAGGACGAGTAGGCCTTGCCCCCGGCGACCACGTCCGGCCGTGGGACTCGGCGGCGAAGTGGACGACGTGGCTGTGCCGTTTGATGAGGCTGTCCACCAGGTCGGCGTCGAGGATGTCGCCTTCGACGAAGTCCAGCTCGGGATCGAGGAACGCCTCCCCGAGGTTTTCGACGTTCCCCGCGTACGTCAGGGCGTCCAGGACGGTGACCTGAACGATGTCCTCACATCGCAGAAGTCGCTTGACGAAGTGTGCCAGAACACGCGAACAACGATCTCAAGGGTTGGTCCTCGTTCGAACTTGCGCGGCCGCCTTCTTCCCCGCGGTCCGCATCTTGGGCCTGCCGTAGCGACATCGCCGGGCGAGGCTCTGCGGACTGCGCGGTTCGGCCCCGGCCAGCGCCGCTCAGGAGGCCGGCGGAATGGCCGTTGATTCGACTCAGCCACGGCGCGGCGGCCGTCGGGTCCGCGTGATGCTCAGCACGTGGCCCGTCTTGACAGCCGCAGACCCCACGCGTAAATTCGGATCGATCAATCTAGAAGTTTGGAGGGCTGCGATGTCATCAGTCGGCCGCCCCCGCGCCTTCGACGAGGGCCTCGTTCTCGACGCAGCCATGCTGCTGTTCTGGCGACAGGGTTACGAGGCAACCTCGATGGCGCAGCTCCGTGAAGCCACCGGGCTGTCCTCCGCGAGTCTGTACGGGGCCTTCGGCTCCAAGGAAGGCCTGTTCACCCGGGCCGTGGAGCACTACGTCAGCGGGCCGGGCAGTGTGACCGACGTCGTCGCGGACGAGTCACTGACTCCGCATCAGGCTGTCGCACGCCTGCTGCACGGGTCGATCGACATGCAGACCGATCCCACCCACCCCCGCGGCTGCCTGGTGGCCCTGTCCGGAACCCTGGAAGCCCAGGACGGACATGACACGGGCGTCCGCGAGGTCGTCGCGGCACGCCGCGCGACCGACCGCACTCGCATCAGGGCCGCCGTGGTGCGCGGGGTCGGCTGGGGTGAACTTCCCGAGGACATCGACACGAACGCGGTCACCACCATGATCCACGGTTTTCTGCTCGGCATCTCCACCCAGGTCCGCGATGGCGTGGCAGCACAGGAACTGCACGCCGCGGCGGACGCCCTCCTCCGCCTCTGGACTCCGGCCGACAGCACGGCCGGATCGAGCACGGCCAGGTCGTGACGGACTCGGCGGTCGCGTCCTCTGCGCGACGCGATGTGCGCCGCGCAGAGGATCGCGAGCGGCCGTACGGTCAGGTCATTCGGCCGTGCGGTACGGCTCCAGGAACGGCCGCAGAGCGTTGAGGAACGCTTCCGGCGCCTCCTCCGCCACGAAATGTCCGCAGTTCGCAATGACGACACCGGTGACATCGTCGGCCAGAGAGCGGACTTCCCTCTCCACGTTCTCCCCGCCGAGCGCGTCGCCGGCGACGGCCAGGACGGGAATGGTGAGTTTGTTCTGCTTGCGCAGCACGGTCTGCGTCATGGTCTCGTCGATGGCCCGGTAGTACTCGAAGCTGGCTCGCAGAGCTCCGGGCAGACGGATCGCCTCGACGTACACATCCACGGCGGTGGAGGGAATGGCTGTGGGGGTGGCTGCCTTGGTGGCGAACTGGTAGCCGAAGTAGACGTCTTCACGGCCTTGGACGAGCTGCTCGTTGACGTCGTGGGCACGGTTGAAGTTGAAGTGCCACAGGAAGTCGCTGGTGCGCCGGTCGCCCAGCAGCGGGGGCGACGGGGAGACGCCGGGAATGATCGCGTCCACGAGCGCCATCCGCTGGACACGACCGGGCGTGTCCACCGCCATGGCGTAGGCGGTCCACATGCCGATGTCGTGTCCGACGACGGCGAAGCGCTCGTGACCGAGCCGCTCCATCAGCCGGTGGAAATCCTGCGCGCACGTCGCCGAGTCGTAGCCGGTCACCGGCTTGTCGGACAGGCCGGTCCCGCGCGGATCGGCGACCACGACCGTGTACTGCTCGGCGAGCGGCAGCATGACGTGGCGCCACTGGTACCAGAACTGGGGCCAGCCGCCGATCAGCAGCAGGGCCGGTCCCCTGCCTCCGACAACGGTGTGCAGGCGCACCGAACCGGTGTCGACGTAGCTGCTGGAGAAGACGTCCGCGAAGCCTGCGGGCAGGTCCGGTACGCCGGTGACGGTGCCGAAGCCTAACGGCTCTACTGGGCTTGTCGGCTGAGCCGCGAGGGTGGTGGGGGTGGTCATGTAGGCGGGTTGTCCTTTCGACAGGTCATGAGCGCTCACACGGGTCCAGCGACTCACGAGTGGGGAGGGGGCGGACGCCGTCCGGCCGGTGGCGCCTTGCCGCAAACGCCTGTTCAGCCGCGTCGACGACGGCTCGCCCGATTTCGGATCGCACGTTCCGATATTGACATGCGAGCACGCCCAGGTCAATATCGGATCAGGCAATCCGAAATTATGTGAGGAGACACCCCCTCGTGCCCACAGGACTTCCCGTCCCCGCTCAAGCCCCTCCGCGGGAGGAGGGCAAGCTTCCCCTGACCGCGCTCCTCGTGATGGCTTGCACCGGTTTCCTCGTCATCACGACGGAGACGCTGCCCGCCGGGCTGCTCCCTCAACTGGCCGTGGGGCTGGGCGTGTCCGAGGGCAGTGCGGGACAGTTGGTGAGCGCGTACGCGATCGGTACGGTGCTCGCGGCCATACCCGCGATCACGGTGACCCGCAAGGTCCGCCGACATCCACTGCTTCTGATGGGTCTGTTCGGGTTCCTGGCGGCGAACGCCGTCACCGCTCTGGCTCCCTCACTCGCGGTCGCCCTGGTCGGCCGGTTCATCGCGGGCGCCTTCTCCGGCCTGCTCTGGGGCATGCTCGCCGGTTACGCCCGCCGCATAGCCGCGCCCCGGCATGCCGGGCGGGCGCTGGCCATCGCCATGACCGGGACGCCGGTGGCGCTGTCCGTCGGAACACCGCTGGGAACCTGGCTCGGCAGCGTGCTCGGCTGGCGGTGGTCCTTCGCCGTGATGTCCCTGCTGGCCGCGCTCATCATGACCGCCGCGCGCGGCCTCGTCCCCGACGTCCCGGGGCAACCGGCGCAGACACAGCTACCGTTGACGGGCGTGGCGCGGCTTCCCGGCGTACGGACCATCCTGGCGGTCGTCTTCATCTGGATGCTCGCTCACAATCTCCTCTACACCTACATCGCCCCGTATCTGCGCGAGGCAGAGATCGCCCTCCGCCCGGACCTGGCCCTGATCGTCTTCGGTGTCGCCGCTCTGGTCGGCATCTGGATCACCGGCCAGTTCATCGACCGCGCGCTGCGCATTCTCACGATGACGAGCGTGGCGCTCTTCGCCGTCACCGGGGCGGTGCTCCTGCTCGCCCAGGGCTCACTCGCCGTCGCACTCGTCGCTCTCGTCGTGTGGGGCGTCGCATTCGGCGGAGCGGCGACACACCTGCAGACAGCCATGGGCGAGGCAACGGGCGAGAACGCCGACGTGGGTAACTCGCTGCTCACCACGTCCTTCAACCTCGCGATCTTCGGCGGCGGCGCTCTCGGCGCCGTCGTGGTCGACGGGATCGGGGCCCGAATGCTTCCCACAGGGGTGACAGCGCTGGCGCTCGTCGCCCTCGCACTCGTCGGCTGGGGCCGTCGGACGGCGTTTCCCCAGGGACGGTAGAGGGCTTCCGGCGGTTCACCTGCGCTGGCCGGGCCGCCCCATGGCCCGACGTCATGGCGGGTCCAGGGCGCGCTTCGCGCTGTTCCCCGGCTACGGCGACCCTACCGTGACCCCATTCAAATGCCGTATATTTGCGTCGGTTCGACCAGGCGAGGGAAACCGGCGGAGCAGACAGCGACAGCGGCAAGATCTCCCACCGCCCGTCCGGCACCAGCCGCTCAACTAAACCGTGCCGACCAGGGACTTTACATCGGCCGGGGGTGCGGGGTCGTTGCCCACGCCGACCTGAAGGCTTCCCACACCATCGCCACCCGTGGCGAGAGGGTGTGGAACACCGGGCGTGAGTCACGCCTCCCTGGCGGGGCAGGTCAGGGATTGAGATAGGGATCCTGTGCCATGCGTTGGTACGACGTGAGAGACAGGGGTGAGGAGTTGATCTGCCAGTGACGTTCCTTGTCTACGTCGAACCACACGAGGGCTTTGATCAGGGGAAACTTGGTCATCAGTGTCGGGATGACGTCGTTGATCCATGACGCCTTGCTGCCCCCCGTCTCGTCGGAGGCCGTCTCTGCGATGATGATGGGTTTGCCCTTGGTGGCCAGCTTGGCGTAGATGTCGGCGAAAAGATCGTCGAAGCTCTGCCACTGGAAGTCCGGATCGGACGTGCCCCAGTTGTATCCGTCGACGCCGGTCCAGTCGACGTAGTGATCGCCGGGGTAATAGGCCAGCGCCGACGGAGCGTCGGGACTGTCGGTGACATTCGGGCACCATGCCCAGACCACGTTCGTCGCGCCTCGCTGCACGAAGATGTCATGAATGTGGCGGTAGGCGGCGATGTACTTCTTCGCGTCGTGTCCGCCCCAGCCTTCCTCCTCGTTCATCTCGGCCGCGAAGTCGAGGAAGAACGGCTTGCCCAGTGCCTTGGCGCCGTCCGCGCGCTGCCGGATCGTCGCGTCCAGGTCGCCGTTGACGATGTCGTCGAAGTCGGCGCCGAACGGCTCCCAGTTGACCAGCGGAATACGCCCGTCGGCGAAGTCCGCGCGGGTGGTCGGGGAACCTGCCCAGTCGTCCAGCCAGCTGTAGTAGGTGAGATGCACCGCCGGTTTGCGTCCGATGCGGGCGTCCGTCTGGGCGATCGAACCCGCACCGTAGTAGTGACCGAGAAGCGCTCCGTGCGCAGGCACGAGAGGAGCTTCTTGAGCCGTCGATGGACTTGGCGTCGGGGCAGGGGCCTGCAGCGGGGCGCGCGCGTCAGGTTCTGGGCCGGCACACGCGCCGGCGAGTGCAGTGACTGTCACGAGCAGTACCAGCGCGGCGGCAGTCCTGACGAAGCGTCTGCTCGGCGCGCTGCGCAGTGGTGGCTGGGAGGCGGCGGCATACATGGGCCTGAAGTGTCTGTTCACGTCTCTACGATGCCGCGGTCTTGATGAGGAGACGATCAAGACGCCGAAACAGTCGAGAAGGGACGTACTCGAAGAGTGTGAGTTCCACGAGTGCTCCCCCTGGGCTGATGCGGCGGCGTCGGTGCTTCCGCCGCGCGGTTCGGCAACCCATCACACGATGGCGAGCCCAATGCCGGTGCCGCCCCGGGCCGCCGGTCACTCGGTAACCGAGGATTTTCTCTCTCCTGGGTGGGGATGCCCGGCCCGCGGTCGGCGTGAGCGACCCCGATGACGAGACCGCCCGCTACCGCTACGGCAAGGCCGGCAACCGGCTGGGCATCGACCGGTATGCCTCCAACACGCTGTTGGTGCAGTCCGTGGTACCGGGCAGGGCCAAGGCGAGTGCCAGGGTCACCCTGGCCGGCCCCGACAATGCCGTGACCTTCGGCGGCAAGGCCGCCACCGTCACCTCCGCCTTGGCCACCCGCCTCGTGGTGACCGTGCCCGCGGATGCGGTGAGCGGGAAGGTGGCCGCGACCGTGGCCGGGAAGAGCGTGAGGCCACCGACTCGTTCTCGGTGGCCCCCTCCGGCCCCACCATCTCGAAGAGAGAACCGGCCTCCGGTGTGACCGGCGTCCAAGTCGCCCTCACCGGCATGGGGTTCGCGGCGGCCGCGACCGACAACGTGCCCTTCAACGGCATTGTCGCCGAGATCAAGGACCGCACGCTCACTCCGCGTCGCCGGCCGTTGGCGAATGCGGTCAGGACACCGCCGTGTGCTCAGTGAGGAAGGCGAGGACGGTGGAGTCGAAGCGCTCCGGTTCCTCCAGGGACGGCAGGTGGCCGGAGTGCTCGAACACCTCCAGGCGGGCCGAGGGCAGCAGCCGGGCCATCTGCTCGGCCTCCGCCGCCGGGTTGAGAATGTCGTGGCGTCCGCTGATCAGCAGGGTGGGGATCTCAAGGGTGGGCAGGTCGGCCCGGAAGTCGAACCCGAGGACGGCTTTGTTGGCGGCCTCGATCTGCTCCGGGCTCAGCGCCAGCCCGAGGCTGTACCGCGAGACGTACCAGTCACGCACCTGGTCGCGGACGGACGGCGGGGTCTCCGGCGCGAACAGGCGGGCGCTGAGCCACTGCTGCTGTTGTTCACGGGAGAGTCCCCGCAGCTCGTCGGCGTGTTCAGCGAGCACGCGGTCCGTGGAGGACGTGCGGCCGTGGGACGTGGCCACCACCAGGATCAACTCGCTTACGCGCTGCGGTACGGCGAGCGCCAGAGCCTGTGCCACGTAGCTGCCCATCGAGCCGCCCAGCACGGCGGTCCGGGCAAGGCCCAGCTCGTCCAGCAGACCGATCATGTCGTCGACGTGGTCGCGCAGCGAAAAGGCGGCAGGACGTGTGCTGCGCCCGTGGCCGCGCAGGTCGGGCGCGATGACCCGGTGGGAGCGGGCCAGTGCCTCGATCTCGCGGCGCTGTGCGGAAGCGTCCACGCCGACGCCGTGGAGCATCAGCAGCGGCGCACCCGAGCCGGCTTCCGTGACGTGCAGTTCGATCCCGTTGACGGACCGGACGTATTCAGACAGCTCGGGTGGGGCGGACGGGTCGGCGGCCATGATCGGACCACCTCGCTTTCTGTCGGGCGGATCAGGACAGGGGTGTGGGAGGCCGCCGCTCGCCTGCGGGTGTACCGATGCGGATGAGGACGGGATCGGGACGCCGGCCGGCCGTCGCTCACATGGTGACGACGAGCTTGCCCAGGGTGTGCGTGCGGACCAGGTCGACACATGCCTGCGGGCCCTGGTCGAGGGTGTAGCGGCCGCTGATGGTCACGGGCAGCCGGCCGTCCACCGCGAGTGCGCCGACCTCGCGCATGCCGCCGAACTCCCCGCCCAGGTCGAGCAGGAAGCGCAGCTCCACGTCGTCGCGGCCGAGGACCTCCGGCGCGGGCGGCGGGAAGATGATCGTGATCAGGCGACCGCCGGGCCGAAGTGTCCGGGCGAGTCCGGCCAGCCGGTCATCGGGCAGCGTCAGGTTCAACGCGACGTCGAGGTCCGCGGGGTACTCGCTGGCCGCGTAGCCGATGACCTCGCTCGCCCCCAGCTCGCGCAGGACGTCAGCGTCCGCAGGGGTGCCCGTGGCGATCACGCGCGCCCCGGCGGCGGCGAGCAGCGGGACCACGGCGGTGCCGACGCCACCGGTCGCGCCGACGACGAGGACGCTCTCGCCCTCCTTCACCTCGGCCGATCCGATCACTGACAGCGCGGTCAGGCCCGCGGTCGCCACGGCGGCGGCGTCCGGCGCGGACAGGCCCGCCGGGCGGTGCGCGATCAGCGGAGTGTCTGCCTCGAAGACCGCGTACTCGGCGAGCGAGCCCGTGCTCAGCGAGGGACGGGACGGGTCGGCCACCGCGCGCAGGGCGCGGGGAACGGCCTCGCCGAAGATCTCGTCACCCACCTGGAAGGCGGTGACGCCGGGACCGACCTCGCTCACCGTCCCGGCGAAGTCGTTGCCCGGTATGTGCGGGAACGGCAGGTCCACGAGCGCGCGGTACTCACCGCCGGGCAGCCGCATGTCGGTCGGGTTGAGCGAGGCGGCGGCGATCCGGACCTGGATCTGACCGGGCCCAGGTCGGGGTACCGGTACCTCCTGCACCGTGAACTCCTCGGGCGGTCCGTATGCGTGCGCGACGACGGCCTTCATGGATAGCGCTCCCTACGTGGGTCTCATGCACAGTAACCTGACCATGCGGTCCGGTTATGAAAGGACCGTAACCCTAAACGGACTGAGCGGTCAACTTGCTAGTCTCTGCGTGTGACCTCGCCCCGACCGCTGCGCGCGGATGCCGCCAGAAACCGGAAGCTGCTGCTCGCCGCCGCGGCGGACGAGTTCGACGTGCGAGGGCTGGACGTGTCGGTGGCCGACATCGCCCGCCGGGCCGGCGTCGGCAAAGGCACGGTCTTCCGGCATTTCGCGACCAAAGACGACCTCATCGCCGCGATCGTCCTCGACCGGATCGCCGCGCTCACCGAGACGGGTGGAGAACTGCTCAACGCCCCCGATGCGGGAGCCGCGCTGCTGGAGTTCCTGTCCGTTGTGGCGCGCGAGATGCAGCACTTCGACCTGGTGTACCTCCAGCGCGCGGCCGAGCTTGTCCCTGAGCTGTCCCGGGCCCAGGAGCGGCTGTTCCGGCACGTCCATGTGCTGGTCGAGCGCGCGCGTTCGTACGGCGCGGTGCGCGCGGACATCACCGGAGCGGATGTCGTGGCGCTGATGTGCGCGCCGAAGCACGCGGCGAGTTCCCTGCCGGACGCCCCACCCGACCTCTGGCAGCGCTACCTCGCGATCATCTTCGACGGCCTGCGCCCCGCGGGAGCCCACCCGCTGCCCCAGCCGCCGCCCTCTTCCCCGTGAGGGGGGCGCGGGCGCTCACCGGCGCGTTCGGTCAGAGGTCCGCCGGCGAGCGGCGATGGCCTCGGCCACCTGTGCGATAGCGGTGCGCAGAAAGGTTCCGTACGCGTCCTAGGGGAGGTTCGGGGCGTGCTCCCTGGCCGCGTCGATGTGTTCGGTGGCGGCGTCGAACGACCCCAGCCACGGTAGTTGTCCGCAGGATTCAGGTGCAGAGACGGGTAGAACCCCACGATGTGAAGGCTGGAGTCATCGTCGGGCTTCAACCGACGCGCGCCCGCGAAGGCCAACACCGCGCCCGCGACGAGGTTGCCGGAACGGCAAGTCAGTGCGCCTCGGCCGCTCGGCACGCCTCATGACCGAGGGGCAGCCGCACCGGTCGTACACCGAGGATGCGCCAGCTGTATACACCGAGGAGGGGTCCATGCCGCTCCAGCGGCTGACCGAGGTGACCACGCCCAAGGTGTGGGTGGGCGACGACGTGTCGTTCCCCAAGTGCGGCAGAGCGTCGGTCGGCGTTGCGCGCCAGTACTGCGGAGCCGTCGGCAAACGGGTGAACTGCCAGGTCTCGGTCAGCGTCCACGCCGGCACCGACACTGCCTCATGCGCGTTGCACTGGCAGTTGTATCTGCCGCGCGAGTGGACGGACCAGCGGGACCGATGCCGCAGGGCGGGAGTCCCCCGATGATGTCGCCCACCCGGAGAACTGGCGTCTCGCGCTCAGCCTGCTCGACACGCTCACCGACTGGCAGTTGAAGGCACCCGTCGTGGTCGCCGATGTCGGCTACGGCGTCAGCACCCCCTTCCGGGTCGGTCTTGAGGAGCGAGGGCTGGCCTATGTTCGCGCCCTGAACGGGAAACAAGTCGCCCACCCAGAGGATGCCGAGCCGCATCAGCCCGCTTACGGCGGGCCCAGTCCGCCGACGCTGCCCCGCTACCGGACGCCACCGCGAGCCGTCTCTGCCCTCGCGGTCGAGGCCGGCGCCGACCGGTTCACCGAGGTGACCTGGCGCCAGGGCAACAAGGCAACAAGGCAACAAGGCAACAAGGCAACAAGGCAACAAGGCAACAAGGCAGCAAGGCAGCAAGGCAGCAAGGCAGCAAGGGCACGATGACCTCACGGTTCGCGGTGCTGACCGCGCGGCCCGCGCGGGCAAGCAGTCCCTGGCTGCGGCGCAGGAGGACCGTGAGGTCATCGTGCCCTTGCCGGCGGATCGAACACGACTACCGCGGACTCAAAGCACGGCCTCGGCCTGGAACCACTTCGAGGGCCGCACCTGGCGCGGCTGGCACCACCACGTCACCCTCGTCACTGCCGCCCAGGCATTCCTCACCCTCAGGCGGCTCGACCCAAAAGCCCATACACCGGCCTGCCCCTCTACCAGGGCCTTGACGTTCTTCAGAACCTGCTGAGGTGCTGGACCGGTGCCTCCACCAGCTGCGGCCGGCCCCTGCCCAGCCCACGAACCCACCGCAGACGATCCAGAACCTAGCGAAGCACTACTACCTGTAGTTGTCGCATCTCGCCAGTGACAGGCCGCGCCGGGAAGCGGCAGAGCGGATAGTGCATCTGCTGCGCTGATTCCCGCGGTTCTGCAGCGGCCGGCTGCCGGTGGTCAGCCGACACGGGACGATGCCTTGTGCGCTTGCTCGAGGACCGTTCGCCATGAGGTGACGTTCGGGCGACGATTTAGCAGTGCTCTGCGTTCGCGCTCGGTCATGCCGCCCCATACCCCGAACTCGATACGGGTGTCGAGGGCTTCGGCCAGGCACTCCGTACGCACGACACATCCGCCACATACCGCTTTAGCCCGATTCTGTCGGGCACTCTCGGCAAACAGCTCGTCCGGGTCACTGTCCCGGCACGCGGCGTTTTCGATCCAATGAGTGCTGGCCACAACAGCCTTCTCCTCCACTCTGGTCAAGAACTGTGCAGCGTGCCGTGGTTCCCTGGCGTTTCGCCGGGACCAGCCGCTGGTCGGCTGTGGGCACGACTGACCCGCTCGATGAGTTCCTTCCGGCGATCACCGGCAGAATGATGGCGACCTTTTCCGACCGGCTGACCAGGACTGTGCCGCGCGGCGGTCCGTGGGCTGCTGGGCGATTTCGGAGCGGCGTGCGGCCTTGGTCCGGGTGCAGTGGTGCCGAGGGCTGCACACCGGCACCTTGCTTCCAAGGCGAAACCCCCAGCAGGTCCAAAAGATAGAACGTTCTCCCGTGCAGTGAGCTTGCCCCGGTCTTCTTCCGATGTCAACACCGAACCCCCTGGCTTCACTTGGCCTGCGCCGGGTCAACCTCGACCCCAGCCGCATCACGAAGATCCGAAGTCATCTGGTGAGCGGTTGTCGGACCGGGTCGCGGTCGGGGTGCTGACCCCGGCGTTTCCTCAGTCGCTTGTGGATGAGGTGCTGGCGGAGACGGGGCGGGTGGAGCAGCGGAACCGGCTGTTGCCGACCCGGCTGGTGGTCTACTTCGTGTTGGCGATGTGCCTGTTCTCCGGGCAGAGCTATGAGGAGGTCGCGCGGCTGCTGACCGCAGGTCTGCAGGCTGCGCGGCGTAGGCGGACGTCGTGGGTGGTGCCGAGTACGGCGGCGATCTGGAAAGCCAGGTCCCAGCTGGGGGGGGTGCGCCGCTGCGGCAGCTGTTCGCGAGGGTGTGCCGTCCTGTTGCCGCACCGGACACTCAGGGCGCCTTCTACGCGGCTGACCGGGAAGGTTCGCCGGGTTGGCGGATCATTCCTGCTCGGAGGCAGCGGCGAGGTGACGGCGACAGAAGTCGGCAGCTGTGAGATGGGGCCTGCGCAGCGCAGCGCTGTAAAGCCGCATCTCACGAGCCGCTCGGTCCAGGTGTCGCCAGAAACTGAGGGGCATGTCGAGGTCGTCACCGAGATCGACCAAGCAGTCGAAGGCGAGTCCCAGTTCGTTGTGCTCCAGGAACTCCAGCGTCGCTGAGAGATCGATGTCCGGCAGGCGTGTGAGGTGGGCTCGGGCGGCGTCGAGGTGGTCACGGGTCTGATTCCAACTGCCCTGCAGAGCCTCACGATCATGGGTCATGGCGCCAGTGTCGCCGGTGCCATGAGTGGGATCACGCGACTTTCGTTGGACGTCCGCCCCAGTGGAGGCCCTTCTCGCTGCGAATGCGGGCACGCTCCTTCCGCTGGGCGGCGAGGACGTCGGGATGCCGGGCATTCTTGTTGCGCCATCGCAGGTATGCGTGCAGGGCCCGGGTATGGACGATGTGGTTGCTGTGGTGAGAGTTGGCGACGGTGAACTGCCGCAACGGCCCGAAGTGAGCCTCGATCGGGTTGGCCCAGGACGCGTAGGTCGGCGTGAAGCACAGCTCGACCCTGTTCTTCCTCGCCCAGCGTCGGATCTGTTCGCCCTTGTGGGCGGACAGGTTGTCCAGGATGACGTAGATCGGGGCGCCGTCGGGGCGGGCCGCGCGAATCGACCTGAATGCGGCCAGGGTGTTGCCGGCTCCCTTCTTGCGGCGGTTGATGCCCCACAGGGTGTCGTCGCCGACGGAGTAGCAGCCGTGGAAGTAGCGAACGCCGTGGGTGCGGTGGTAGGTGGCAGGGTGCCGTTCAGGGTGACCGGTAGGCGCCCAGGACGAGCCGACGGTGGGGCGGATGCCGAGCGGACCGAACTCGTCGAACGCGAAGACCCGGTCAGGGAAGCGGTCCAGAACGTGTTCGATGCGGTCGAGCTTGGCGTCGCGCTCGGGGTCCGGGGACTCCTTCCATGTTTTGGTCCGCTGGAAGGTGACGCCGCGGCGCACGAGCAGGCACCGTAACGCCTCACGGCCGATCCGTATGACACGGCCGTGCACTTTCCGCAGGTAGGCGGCGAGTTTGCGGATGGAACAGCGGGTGAAGGGCTGTCCCAGCTTGGTCGGGCGGGCGATGGCCGTCTGGACGACGAAGTCCTCATCGTCAGGACTGAGCAGGCGGGGACGGCCTCCCGCCCACCGAGGGTCCAAGCAGGCCAGCCCGATCTCGTTGAACCGGTGGATCACATCCCGGACGGTGTCCTCGTCGGCCTGCACCAGCTTCGCGATCACTGGCACCCGGTTCCCGCCGGCCGAAGCCAGCAGCATCATCGCGCGCCGGTACCGCACCGAACTGGTGGTGCCCCGACGCACGATCTGCTGAAGCTTCTGCCCCTCCTGATCGGTCAACCTGCGTACACGGACAGGCTCAGACACCACACCCCCAACGATCAGACGGACGTCACCGCACATCCAACCGCCCCCAACATCAACCCGGCGAACCTTCCCGGTCAGAGCACTAG
>NZ_KB911612.1 GCF_000383615.1 Streptomyces canus 299MFChir4.1
CCGGACGCGGTCGGTGAGGTCTGGCCGCGAACTGTGGTGCAAACATGTGTAGTGCACCTTCTGCGGGCCTCGTTCCGTTACGCGGCCCGACAGGACTGGGACAAGATCGCGAAGGCGCTCAAGCCCGTCTACACCGCGCCGACCGAGGACGCGGCCACGACACGGTTCCTGGAATTCGCCGAGACCTGGGGCAAGAAATACCCGGCGATCATCCGCCTCTGGGAGTCCAGCTGGGCGGAGTTCACGCCTTTCCTTCAGTTTGACGCGGAAATACGCGGCATTGTGTGCACGACCAACAGCATCGAGAGCGTCAACGCCCGCATCCGCAAGGCCGTCCGTGCCCGCAGGCACTTCCCCACGGAGCAGGCCGCGCTCAAGTGCGTCTATATGGCCTTCATGAGCCTCGACCCAACCGACGCCGGCCGCAAACGCTGGACCATGCGCTGGAAGGGCGCCATGAACGCCTTCGACCTGGCCTTCGACGGCCGCCTCACCGCAGGCCAACTCTAGCCACACCAAACCCAGTTACACCGCTCGCTTTACAGACCCTCCGCCCGACCAGCAGAGATTCGCCCTAACCGCTTGATCGCGGGAGTGTCTTACGAACAGACTGCACCGGTGAGCTCAGAACTTCCCGCCTTCCGCTATCACCCCGATCCGCTCGCCAGCGGCTCCATCCGCGAAAGCGCCGAGACCTGCGCATGCTGCAACCGCGCCACGGGGTGGATCTACACCGCGACCTTCTACACCGCCCAAGAGGTAAGCGGGCGCTTCTGCCCGTGGTGCATCGCAGACGGCAGTGCGGCCGAACGGTTCGCCGGCGAGTTCATGGACTCCTACGGACTCGACGGCGTCGGCGAGGAGATCCTGCACGAGGTCACCCGTCGCACCCCCGGCTTCCACGCCTGGCAGGATCCGCACTGGCTCGTCCACTGCCACGACGCGGCCGCCTTCGTCGGCGAGGTCGGCTACAGCGAGCTGGCAGCCCACCCCGAGGCCCTCGACCAGCTCAGGCAAGACCTGCGCATCGGCGGCTGGCACGACGCAGCGCAACTCGAGCAGTTCCTCACCCACCTTGGCGAAGCTGCCACCGCGATGCTCTTCCGCTGCACCGTCTGCGGCACCCACCTCGCCTACGCCGACGCCTCATAACGGCCACTGAGCTCGGCAGCCCGCGAGATCGAACCGAGCATCCCTTCAAAAGAACCGCACCCTTTTGAGTTTGCCGGGGTCGAAGTCGTGGTGGGTGAAGGAACTGACGACAGTCATCGACTGGCGGGCGCGGGTGATGGCGACGTTCAGGCGGCGCTCTCCGCCGTCGTTGTTGAGCGGGCCGAAGGACATGGAGAGCCGGCCGTTGGCGGCTTTGCCGTAGCCGATGCTGAGAATGATGGCGTCGCGTTCGTCGCCCTGGACCTGTTCGAGGTTCTTGGTGAAGAAGCGGCGCCGGGCTCCGGCGTCGGGGCTGAAGAACTCCTGGAGTTCGGGGTGGTCTTGGAGGGCGTGGCGCAGCGCGAGGTTGATGCGGTCGGCGTGGCGCTGGCCCATGGTGATGACGCCGAGGCTGAGATGGGGGGCGTGGGTGGCGTGGTCGAGGGCGAGTTCGACGACTCGTTCGACTTCCTCGGGCAGGGAGCCGCTCTGGCCGGGCTGGGCGTGGCCTTCGACGGTCTCGAGGCGGATGGGGCTGGTGAGGGTGGTGCCGGGGAAGGTGACGAGCCGGTCGTCGTAGATGGTGTGGTTGGAGAAGGCGATCAGGCGTTCGTCGCGGCTGCGGTAGTGCCATTTCAGGGTGTGGATGTGGGGCAGGCGGCTGCAGAGCAGGTCCAGCAGTGACTCGTAGGCGGCCGGGGGCGCAGCGTCGTCGCGGTCGTCGTCGGTGTCCTCTTGTGTGCCGCTGAGGACGCGTTGGAAGAAGGTGGTGGGCGGGAGTTGGTGGGGGTCTCCGGCGACGATGACCTGCCGTGCGCGCATGATGGAGGTCATCGCGTCGTGCGGCAGGACTTGGCTGGCCTCGTCGAAGATGACGACGTCGAACAGGCGGGTGGCCGGCAGGACACGGCTGACGACGAGGGGCGACATGGCCCAGCACGGCTTGGCGGCCAGAAGCACGTCAGGGGCCTTCTCGACGAGCCTGCGCAGCGGGAGGTGTCGGGACTTGCGGCGGGCTTGGGTGCGCACCAGGGTGTTCTGGTCGGGGTGGGCGTCGCGGATCTTGCGGAGCCGGACGGCGACCTCGTAGCGGACACGGGAGGGGTTGCTGTCGCGGTGGATGAGGTCGTTGCAGCGGAACTGCTCGACGACGTGGTCGTGTTCGAGGCGGGTGAAGGAGCGCAGGTAGGCGGAGCGCATGTGCGCTTCCTCCAGCACCGACGACGACCACAGGTAGTCGAAGATGGCCACTGCCGTGTGGGGGTCGACGTCCGTGTGTGCCAGCTCGTCGAGGAGGCCACCGAGTTGGGCCGCTTCGAGGCGGTCGGTGAGCTGGTTGAGTTCGGGCATGCGCAGCAGGGTGTCGCGGTCGCCGTCGAGGCGTTGAATGGTTTTGTCTACGTCGTCGACGGGAGCGGTTTGCCAGCCGTCCCAGCGCACGCACAGGGCTATCGCGGCCAGACGGCTCTGCAGATCCGTGAACGCGGCCAGGGCGCCCTTGAGGCCTGGGACGGTCCAGGGGGTCGCATTGCCGGTCACGGACAGCGCCTGCCAGCGGGCGTGCTGGTCGGCCGCCTGGAGGAGGGCGACGTGCAGCGCGGGGCGTTCGCGCAGACCGTCCTTGGTCAGGCCACGTGCCTTTTTGATCAGTTTCCGGCGGTTCCACCAGCTGATGTTCCGGTTGTACTCCTTGCGCCATGCGTGGCTCGCGGTGGCGGCGATGAGATCGTCCAGGCCGGGGGCGAAGACGGCTGCTTCGAAGCGGGCCAGTGTCGCGGTGACGTCCTGCAGCAGGGTGAGCAGGACCTGCCATCCCTGGAGGTCGTCGGCCGGACGCAGGCCTGCGGTGTTGACCAGGTGGGCGAGGGTGCGGCGGGTGTGGCTCAGTGCTGTGCCGGTGAGCTGGTCGAGGCCGGCCACCACGGCGCGCAGTTCATCCTCGGTGCGGGCCTGGGTGTGGGACCAGGGGGATTCGCCGCGGCGGATGATCAGTCCTTTCTTGGCGACGAAGGTCCGCAGATCCTGCTCTATCTGGCGATGGTGCTCACCGTGGAGGTGGCGCAATGCGGAGCCGCGCAGCCGCAAGCGGGTGTGGTGGGATGACGGGCAGCCCATCAGGTGGGTGATCGCCTGGTGCGGGCTCACCTGCCAAGGAGTAAGCGGTTGATGGAACTCCTGTATGTGGCGGAGGGTTTCCTCGCGATAATGAGCCAGGCCGGTGTGCAGGTCGGCCGGGCGGGGCGGAGCCTGCTGGCCGGCGCGCTCCAGGGCGTCGTGGAGTTGCTGGGCGATCTGACGGCGGCTGAGTTTGTTGCCGTGGAGGTCGAAGACCAGTCCGTCCAGGTCCACGGTGGCGAGGCTGTCGGTGACGGCTTCGATCGCGGCGCGTTTCTCGGCGACGAACAGGACGCGTTTGCCCTGGGCCGCGAAGGTGGCGATCAGGTTGGCGATGGTCTGGCTCTTGCCCGTGCCCGGCGGTCCTTCGATCACCAGGTGGGAGCCGGCCAGCGCGGCGCTGATGGCTTTTTGCTGGGAGGCGTCCGCGTCGAGAACGAGGTACTCCGAGCGGGGCGGGATGTCGTCGGCGCCGGCTGGAGTGCGCGCGCCTGTGTTCTCGGCCAGGGCACGGTTTGCTTCTCGGTCGCCGGCCAGGGCGGCGATGACCGGGTGGTCGGCCAGCAGGTCGGTGGCACCACGCAGGTCCTGGACCATGGGCAGCCGGTCGAAACTGAAGACGCCCGCCACCATGCGTTCTTCCAGCTCGGCCGTCAGGTTGCTGCGGACAAGAACGGCCTCAAGAATCTCGTAGGCGACGGGGATGCGATCGGCCGGGTCCACGCATTCCTCCAGCGCGGTGGCCACCTTGTCGGCGAGGACTTCGATGTCGCCGTCCATGCCATACTGACGGCTTAGCGCGTACAGCAGCACCGGATTGATCTCCGCCTCACCGGCCGTCTCGAGGACGAAGTCGTTCTCGGACGCGGTGCGCGGCTGGATGACCAGAGGCTGCAGCAGCAGCGGGGCGCGCAGTGCCGACACAGGGGTGCTGCCGCGCGTGGGCGGCGGGTCGACGCGCAGCAGGCCAAGAGCCAGGCGCCCGGCCTCGATGCCCTGCTCTTCGTCCAGTTCCACCATCCTGTGCCGCAGGCTCCGTGCCCGAGTGCAGGCAGGACCGTGGTCGGCAGCACCAGGAAACAGGCTGGCTAGGCGGGTTTTGCGTCCGGCCAGGAGCGAGGTCAGGGCCTGCCCATTCGCGCCGGTCACATCCAGCGACGCGGTTTTGGTGTCCTTGAAGTGCAACAACGTGTTGTAGGGCCCGAAGTCGACCAGAGCATCGGCCCACTGCTGTGCCTCAGCGGCCACTTTCTCCCGACGAGCGTGCCGCGCGATGGCTTCCACGTGTCACCCCTTACCAACCGGCTGCCGAACCCGGCCCAATGCGCTCCGGAGCCGCCCCGCGTGAGGCGAACAGGTCAACGTACGGACCCCAAGGGGCCTCCAGCCAGGGGGAGTTGGAGCGCACATGGGGCGTGAAAGAAGCAGACACGGCGCACTGGCAGCGCCCGGAAAGCGAGGTTCCCCGCCCCTGTTGTGCGTCGCCTGCTTAATCTGCGGCAGCCATGCGGACGTGCGCGGAGTCGGTCGCTGTTCCAGCGGCCCTGTGCGCCGAGACTTTAGCGGGGAAGAGGGAATCGGCACTTCATGGTTCCGGCTCGCCCGGCTATAGCCGTTCAAGATCCCCCAAGGTCGCCTGCACGGGTCGCTCGGGCTACTGCCCGCTTGCAACGGTCAACGCGGATTCTCGTGCAGCTTGCAAGGTCCACTGCAGGTCTCCGGTATCCGGGCATGCCCGCCATGAGGCCAGCGATCTGCTTGCCACCAACTGATCGAGCATGCTGGACAGTTCAGCGGTCTGGGCACCGCAGGCACGCGCCATTTGATCGAAGTCGTCCTGGCCTATTCCGGATTCCGGATCCGTGTGCGCCGCAAGGTACACGCTGGCCAGCCGGGGCAGCGGTCCGATAGCCCGTGCTGCTGAGGGAGAGCCGGCGCGCAGGGCCCAGTCCGCGGCACGTCTTCGGTCGGGGCGGGCCGGAGCCTGGCCGAGCAGTGTGACGTCGAGAAGTTCGGCAGCGATCTCGTCGGCTGTGCGGCCAGGGGCTGTGCGCAGCCATCGCGCATGCTCCAGCTCGGCCCACGGCCCCGGTGCTGCGTCGAGACGGAGGCTGCGCATCACCCCCTTGGACAGGCTAATTCGCATGTGGGTGTTCATCCGCAGTGCGCACTGCAGTGCCAGCAGGCGCGCGGCGGCGGAGGTGTCCTCCGGGAGGGCAGCGGCGAGGTAGCTGAGCATTTCACGGACCCTGATCCGCTCCCCCGGCCCCTTGGGACGTCTGCACCGTCGAGCGGTCGCCATGTGCCGCGGCGCTTGGGCGAGGACGGTGTCGGGAACGACGCGGCCCGTGCTGTTGCTGCGGCGCAGGCTCTGCAGGCGTCGGTGAGCCGCCACAGCCGTCCGCCGCGTTCGCATGCGAGGAGGAGGTGGATGGGACCGGCGCAGCCGCGGTGACGGGGGTGCCAGCGGCAGCCGCGTTCGTGGCACTGGCAGATCCGCAGGTGCGGGGGACGCAGGTCTCCGCGTACGTGGCGTGCGAGGTGGGCCAGGGCAGCCGAACGAGCGGAGACCGCGGTGATCGGTGTGATGGCGTGCGGGCAGTGCCGGCAGACGAGAACGAGGCCGCCGGCGTGCGAGCGCAGTTCCACGGTCCAGGCGCGTGGTGTCACCGGGCATGCTGTGCGCAGCCTCATGGGCGCGTGTTCCTCCGGTTGTTTCCGCGCTGGTCCCACCTGTGGGGTGCGGGGGCGGCCGCCACCGTAGTGCAGACCTCTGCCCTCCCGTGGCTGCCGTCACCTGGGAAAATAGGGCAGAGGTCTGCACTGACAGGGCAGGGGTCTGCACCGTCGGATGGACGGGTGACGATCTTGCCGCCCGATCCGGACCTCGACGCGCTGCGGTTGGAGCTCGCGCGTCTGCGGGCCGCGCGCGGGTGGACCTACGACGAGCTTGCCGCCCGCAGCGGCCTGGCCAGACGCACCGTCATCGAGATCGAGCAGGGTCGCACCGTCGGCACGCTGAAGACCTGGCACGCCCTTGCCCACGCCCTGGGTACTCCGTTCGACGAGCTCTTCGCCACGCTGTGCCGCGGGCACGACCTGCCCGGGCCAAGCGGAGGCTGACAGCCCGCCCGGGCGACTGCCGCAGATCACTCAAACCGGCGACCTCCCGGTACGCGCGTCCGCAGCCGACGCCTTCACCGAGGTACCGCTCACTGACTTCACTGCTGGGTACTGCGCACTTCACTTGCGGGTACCGCCACTGCGGTACTGCTCACGGCCGCCCCTCACTGCGGGCCACCCGGTCCGGTCGTCAGCCCCGTCAGCCGTTCTGCAACCCTGGCTCCGGAACTCCACCACCGCACCGTCCTGCACTGCAACTGCACCACTGCTGACCGGCAGTTCGTGTCTGCCAGGCCCTGCTGTCTCTCTGATCTACGAGAGAAACCATAGCCACACCACCCCCCAATGTCTACTCCAGCCAACACAGGTTTTCTGCATATGCGCAGGGGAGGTAATCGGCCTCATGCAGCGAACAGGACACCCGGTGGAGTCAGCCCAGGCCGAGGAAACTGAAGGGGCCAGCCGGAGACCGTTCGGCGCGCGTGGGGCGTCGCGGTCTCGTTGAACCCCACACCCCGGCCAGGCCCAGGGGATGTCATGGCTGCCCGCGCTTTGGGGCCCGTGTGCTGTCCGGGGCAGACCGTCATGGCAAGACGACGGGGCAACGGGGTGCGCTCCTGTTACGAGGGGTGGGTACGACGGCTGCTGCGAAGCCGGTGAGAAGGCGACCGCGCACTGACACGAAGTGGTCCTCTTATCTCGACGTTTTTTATCGACCGTTGGTCACGTCCGGACATCCAGGTGTCTGTGGCGGCTGACGTGGATGCCAACGCTGACCTGACTCCCCGGCAGCGCGGACGGGGCTGCCGATGCACCGACCGTACGGACAAATCCCGTCTGTCCGGCGAGGATTGCCTGTTCCGCGGTAATCCGTGGCCGTCCCGGCCCGCACGGCCGCAGTCTCGTCGTGCCCCGACATCGCACCGTTTCGCGCCTCGTACGACGGGAGTTCCCATGTCATCGCCATTCTTGGAGACGCTCTCCGGCGAACTCGCAACACTGCGGCCCCGCATGGAGGCCGTCAGCTGGTCCATCCACGCGCGGCCGGAGCTGAAGTTCGCCGAGTTCCATGCCCAGCAGGTGCTGACCGGCTGGCTCGTGGAGTCGGGGTTCACGGTCACGTCGGGCGCGGGTGGGCTCGACACCGCGTTCGTGGCGCTGCACCAGGGGCCAGAGCCTGGGCCGTACGTTGCCGTCCTCGCGGAGTACGACGCGCTGCCCGGCGTCGGTCACGGCTGCGGACACAACCTGATCGCGGCCGGGGGCGCGGCGGCCGCCATCGCCGTCGTACGCGCCCTGCCCACGCACCCGGGAACCGTCGCGGTCATCGGCACGCCCGGCGAGGAGATGGGCGGGGCGGGCAAGGTCAAGCTGGCCGAGGCGGGCGTCTTCGCCGGGGTGGACGCGGCGGTGATGTTCCACCCGGGGGACCGCTGGCTGACCGGCCGGCCCGGGCTCGCGGCGGCACACCTGCGCGTCGCGTTCACCGGGGTCAGTGCGCACGCCTCCGTGTCGCCGTGGCAGGGACGCAGCGCCCTGGCCGCCGCACAGCTCTTCCTCAACGCCGTTGACGCTATGCGGCAGTTCGTGCCGCCGACCGCACGGCTGCACGGGATCGTCTCGGACGGCGGGCAGGCGCCGAACGTGGTGCCCGCGCGGGCTGCCGTGGACCTGTACGTACGGGACCGTACGGCCGCGTCGGCCGAAGCGCTGGTGGAGCGGGTGCGTGCCGCGGCGGCGGGGGCCGCGCTTGCCACCGGGACGGAGGCGGAGGTGTCCGAGACCGGGCCGCTGTACGCGGAGCGGCGCAACAACGCCGTACTCGCCGAGCGGTTCGGGGAGGCGGTGCGCGCGCTCGGCGCGGACATCGGGCCGTATGACCCCGACAGCCCCGCCGGCTCCTCCGACATCGGCAACCTCTCGCAGCTGATGCCGGTCATCCACCCGTACGTCCAGATCACCGACGCCGGTACGCCCGCCCACTCCGACGCGATGCGCGAGGCCGCGGCGACGCCCCTCGCACACGACCGCACCCAGGTCGCGGCCACGGGGCTGGCCGAGGTCGTCACCGAACTGCTCACGGAACCAGCCGTGTTGGCGGCCGCGCAGGCCGAGTTCGAGGAGGCAGTGATGTGAGCCCGTACACTCCCGCTCATGTCGGTCGTGATCGTCCTGGAAGGGGCCGGCCCCGACCGCTTCACGGTCGCTGTGCCCCCGCTCGCGGAGCTGGCCGCGAGCCTGCACGTGCTGACGGAGTACACCCACCACGCCGAGCACGCCGACTGGGCCGAGCAGACCACCGTTGCCGCGCCGCCCGCATTCCGCGCCGGGCTGCGGAGGTTCGCCCCGCTGTGGAAGGCACTGCGCTGGCGGGGCTTCTATCCGGGCCTGGACGCGCCCTTGGCCGTCCTGCCCCCGGACCGGTTCGCCGAGTTCACCGCGTACACCTGTGCCAGCGGCTACCGCTACCGCGGCTTCGACTTCGACCGGGTGCTCCACGACCCGGCTCAGGCACGGATGCTTCGCCAGGCCGCGTCCGCGCTGCCGGAGCCGCACTCGGCCCTCGCCGAGGACCTGCTGCACGACTCCGAGGCCCTGCGCGCCGACATCCTCGGCTTCCTCGACCTGTGCCGCCGCGTCTACTTCGGCGAGCTGTGGGCCGAGACGGAGCCCGCCCTGTCCGGAGCCGCGCACCTGATGCGCCAACGACTTGCGGACGAGGGGCCCACGGCGGCGCTGCTCTCGCTCAGCCCGTCGAGCGTCCGCCTGGACAACCCCGCCCGGGTCGTCCTCGACAAGGTGCACCACGTGGTGATCAACCCGGCCCGTACGCCGCTCCTGCTGATCCCCACCCGGTACGGCGCCCCGCACCTGCTCGTGAAGGACGAGCCGGGGCTGCCGCCGGTCGTGCACTTCCCCGTCGACGCCCCAAAGATCGGCGTCACGCTGGCCCGCAGCCGCATGCTGGCGCTCACCGACCCGCGCCGGGTGCGCCTGTGCCGGCTCATCGCCCGTCAGGCGATGACCACCGCCGACCTGGCGGACCGGCTGTCGATGACCCGCCCGCAGGTCTCGCGCCATCTGCGCGCCCTGCGCGACCTGGGGCTGGTCCGTGTGGAACGCAACGGCCGCTACGTCCACTACGGCCTCGACCTCGCCGCCGTCGAGCGCATCGGGCGGGACGTGGCCACGGCCCTGCAGTACTGACCCACACCTCGAAGGGAGGCACGGCCTCATGAGAAGCCGTTACCCGATCGTCCGGCACCGTGAGCTGCGATCTCGGCCGAGGTGGAGCGCGTGGCGCGAGCGGCGCGGTCCGCTGGTCGCCGGGACCGGCCGGATCCTCGTGCACGAGAGCGGCGGGGAGTACGGGACCGACACAGCGGCCGACCCCGGACAGGTGACGGCCGTGACCGTGGTCGACGTCCGTCCCGGTGTGGAGGTGACCTTCCGCTGGTTCCTGGCGACATCGGGAAGGACGTTGAACTTCCCCGATGGGGTCACCTTCCGCTGCACCGTCGTCGACCCGGTCGCGGTGGTACGGGCCCGCCGCGCCGGCGATGTGTGGGACGTGCGGCGCGTCCTCGGCCGGGATACCGAGGCCCTTGGAGCTGGACCGGGTTCACCCCGCGGGCGACGAGGACGGCCTGCGCCGGGCCCTCACCGCACTCCTCGCACCGCGGCCCGCCCACCGGGACATCCCCGGAGTGCGGGTGGAGCTTGCCGGGGTGGATGTGGAGCGGGCCCACCTGCTCGTCCCCGAGGCGGCGCGAACCCGCTTGCCTCCGCTCGGCGCGATGGCATGACGACTGCCGGCTCGGCAAATGAAGCAGACCGATGGGAACGGCAGTCGCGATCGCGGCCCTCCCTCCCTGGCGTCCCTCGGGGCGGCGCAGGACTCTCCGGACGGTTCGGCGCCGAGCCGCTGCCCGGGTGGTCAGGCCCGGCGAGTGGGCGCTGCCGCGCTGGGGGACACGGGGGTCTGGGCGGCTTCCGTCCGCCAGGCGTCGGCGAGTTCGGCGGGGAAGCGCCGGCCGCTGCGGGTGAGGACGACGCCGGGTGCGAGTTCGACCTCGTCGCCGGGGCGGAAGGGCCGGTCGGTCTGCGGGGGCAGTTTCTCCCAGGTGCCGAAGCCGCCGCGCTTGCCGACGTGGCGCATCCGGGTGCCGTAGGTGCTGATGTCACGGATCAGGACCGTTCCGTTGCGGGCGGAGACGGCCACATGCCTGCGGCTGACCTGCTGGGCGACCGGCGGGGCCAGCAGGCTGTGCAGGGCGATGCCCGCCGGACCCGGCAGTCGGCCGACGTGCGCTTCGGAACCCTCGTCGAGGGTGTACCGGGCTACGCAGGCACCGTCGATGACAGCCTTGAGCTGGGTGGTGCCCAGGCGCGGGCCGTCGTCCTCCAGGGGCGAGCCGTGGAGCTCGCAGGTAGGCACGCCGCGCCGCATGCGGGGCAGCAGGATCCGGCCGCCGCGGCGGATGTCGTAGAGGGAACAGCGCAGTTCCGGGCAGCGCCAGGCCCGCATGATCACATCGGTCAGCGGGGTCCGGGAAGGGCCGAGGAGACCCTGCTTCTTCAGCGCGGACAGTTCCATCTTGCGGGAGATCTCGGCCGCCGAGCGCACGCCCATGTCCATCGCCACGAGGGCGACGGACCCGTCGGGGCGCGGCTCGGGTCTGAGGAACTGCCAGGTGTTGCCCTGGATCCACGGGTGTTCGACGCGGTGGTCGACGTACTGGTCACCGGTGATGACCGGGGTCGCGGTCATACGGGTCAGTTCGAGGACACGCTCGTCGGCGTCGTCGACCTCCTCGACCAGCCCGTCGGCCACCCAGCCGCGCAGCCGCCGGACCTCGGCCTGATCGCCGAACTCCCGGTGCCCGCCCAGCAGGCTGGTGTCGGCGACCAGATAGACGGAGACATCGGGGTCCCCGGTGAGCTCCATCAGAGCTCGCAGGACCAGCCCGAGGCGGCGCAGGGAGCGCGGGCCGCGTGGGCCGATGGAGATGTCGCGTACGACGTTGGAGAGCTCCACGAGATAGTCGGCCCGCTCCGCCGACGCGGCCAGATGATGTTCCATGGACGCCTTGCTGTCCGACGGCAGGGGTGTCACTGTACGGCCGCCCGCCGGCACTCCGCCATCAGGACGAATCCCACCAACTCCCGCGATTCTCCATGATCTTCGCCAGTTTTCCTTGATCTCCACGGATGCCTACCACTAGCGGGGCAGCACCGCTACGATCACGCCAGTGACGGGAAGGTTGAAACCTTGAACAGTGCTGGAACCGGTGGCCAGTTGAGCCCGCTGGGCCCCGACGACCCGCGAGAAGTGGCCGGTTACCACCTGCTCGCCCGGATCGGCGAGGGCGGCATGGGATCCGTCTACCTCTCCCGTACGCGCGGCAACCAGCCGGTCGCCCTGAAGGTGATCCGCCGGGAGTACGCCCAGGACGAGGAGTTCCGCCGCCGCTTCGAGCAGGAGGCGACCGCCGCCCGCCGGGTGCAGGGCTACCACATCGTCCCCGTCGTCGACCACGACACCACCGGCCCACAGCCCTGGCTGGCCACCGCCTACGTCCCCGGCCTCGCCCTGGACCAGATCCTCACCGGGTACGGGACGCTCCCGCTGCCCACGGTGCTGCAGCTGACCGGCTGCGCGGCGGAGGCGCTGCACGCCGTGCACAAGGCCGGCGTGATCCACCGCGACATGAAGCCGAGCAACATCCTCATCGGCTCCGAAGGTCCCTGGATCATCGACTTCGGCATCGCCCGGGCCGCCGACGCCACCCAGCTCACCCGCAGCGGCGGGCTCATCGGCACGCCCCAGTTCATGTCGCCGGAACACGCGGGCGGACAGGACCTCACCCCGGCGACCGACGTCTTCTCGCTCGGCCTGATCGCCGCCGTGGCCTCGACCGGCCGCCACCCCTACGGCGACGCCGGAGCCATCACCCTGGCCACCAAGATCGCCAACACGGAGTTCCGCCCGCCGGACCTGACAGTGTATCCCGAGCCGCTGCGTGCCGTCCTGGAACGCACGCTGGCCGCCGACCCGTCCACCCGCCCAACCCCCTCCGAACTGGCCGAACTCTGCCAGGAGTTGGGCGGGCGGCCGCTACGGGACTTCACCGGCTGGCTGCCCGCGCCCATCGCCGCGGACATCGCCCGCCGGGAGCAACTCGCCCGGCAGCAGGCCGAGACGGAGCCCGTACCGGACTCCGGAGATGTGGCGGGAGCTGACACCGTGCCTCCGAGTCCCGCGGCGGGAGCCGCGACCGTGCCTCCCGGCGCCGCGGCGGCAGCCGACACCGCACCGCCGGATGCCGTGGCGTCCGGCGGATACACACCCACCCATGCTTCCCGGCCCGGCGAGCAGCCGCCCCACGACCCGGCACAGCCGGCGCCGCCGACCGGATCCCCCGCCCGGCCCCCCCAGGGAGCACCGCGCCCCTCCGGCCCGCCGACAGCACTGGCGCCGACCCGGAGCCGGACCCCGCTGACGGTCGGCGCGGCCGCGCTGGCCCTGGTGGTGGTCGCGACAGGCGCCTGGGTCTTCACCCGAGGCGACGACACGGACACCGACGCCCAGGGCAGGGGTGGACAACCAGCCTCCTCGGCGACCGCCGGATCCCAGACCCCCGCCACCACCACGCCGAGCACCGACGCACCGAGCACCGGCGCCCCTCCCACCGCGGACGCGACGCCGAACGACTACACGGAAATCTTCAAGGACAAGCCGCTCACCCTGCGCGCCCAGTTCACCGACGGCCGCAGCTCGTACACCAACGTCGACCTGGACGCACCGAAGATCGACACCAACGCCTCCAGCACGACGACGGGAGCCGAGCTGCAGTACGAGGAGTTCGGCGGCCGGTACACCCTGCGCTTCCTGACGACCGCGGGAAAGAGCGCGGGCACCACCCCCGAGGAGTGCGCCGAGGGCGCGGCGACCGACGCACTGGCCTCCGAGCTCGCCGACGACGCCCAGGGCGACCATCTGACCCCGGGCACGGTGCTGTGCACCGTCACCGGCGAGGACAACCTGGCGATGCTCAGCATCAAGGACGTCATCGTCCAGACGGACGACGCTGGCTTCAAGGCACGCGACTACGTCACCGAACTGACCCTCTGGAAGGCGCCCTGACCCGGCCGTCGCGGAACGAAGCGGAAGGAATCCGTGTTCCGTCGTACCACCTCGTCCGGCCTGCTTGCATTTTGAGTTCCCGGTCACTCCGGGTGACAAGGGTTGGCCCGGGGGTCTGTAGGTGGGGCGGGGATGTTTCGGCCTGTTCCGTGTTCCGCGGCATCTCAAGATCGCGGTCACGGTCGCACTCCAGGAAGTTCCGCCCCACAATCCAAGATTCCGAAGCCTGCACGACGGCTGGAACCGAACAACGAATCGCTCTTGACCGGCGCAAGGGTGAGGCCGTGCGACAGCCTCGCGAGGTGGGCGCGGATGTTCCTGAACCCCCGGCGGACCCGGGCAGGGGTGAGCCGGTCGGAGGTGGCGGGTTTCTCCCAGGGCCGGCGGAGGTCTTCGGCGAGGGACCGGGCGAGCCGGAGCTGGCTGTGAGCGACGATCAGGAGCCAGGTCCAGCGGTCCGCGGCTTCGGGAGTACGGAGTCTCGGAGTGGTCCAGCCGAGGGTCTGCTTCGCGAATCGGAAGGTGTGCTCCAGATCGAAGCGGCGGAGAAATGCCTGCCAGAAGCGGTCCACGTCGTCCGGGGTGGCGCCCGTCTTGGAGGACCATAACCACACCGGCGGGGCGCCGCGTTCCTTCGACAGATGCTCGACCTTCAGCCGGATCAACGTCCCCTCCACCAAGGGCAGTTCACTCTCGTGGTCCAGCCATGAGGAACGATGGTCAGCCGGGGGTGGACCCGGTCTCATGCCTGCGTTTCGGCCTTGGCGTAGTGGGTGGTGTCGGTGACCGTGGTGATCGCGGGCTTTGGCCAGGTCTCCGGCTTGGTGAAGCGGAACTCCGGGCCATGCTTGGGCGGCCGACCGTTGACACCGTGCGTCCTCGGCGGCTTCGGCAGACGCATGACGCGGTCGGAGCGGACCCGGCCGACCAGTTCGACGGGCAGGTCACGCAGGACCCAGGCCAGGCGGGTGACGTCGTAGCCGGCGTCGCTGACGATCACGATATGAGGGTCCCGGTCTGCCACTGGCCCGCGGCGATGAGCCGCTCGACGACCCCCCTCAGTTGGCGGCTGTGATCGCGGTCGCATCGTCCGCCGGGCCGAGCCGGACTGCGTCCAGGATCGCGGTCCAGGACGTGGCGCCCGGCTCCAGTACGGCCACGAAGGAACAGGGCCGGCCCGGGATGAACTACGACGCCGTCTTCGCACGGCCATAGACGTGGCAGAACAGCCGCTCAGCCGAGCACGGCGCGTCCGAGCGGAGCCACGATGAGACATCGACGGCAAGGACCAGGCGCCCGCCGTCTAATCGCGGCAGCGACAGCCCGGCCAGCACGGTCCGCAGTCGGCCGACGTCGATGCGGCCGTGGTTCAGGCCGCTGTACATTGCTCTGTGCCCACGACGATGCTCGGGCAGCAACGTCAGGTCCACCGGGGACTTCACCGCACCGTCCGCACACAGCATCGCGTCGGTGAGTTCGAACAACTCGTCGCGCCGGGCGGTCAGACACTCGTAGAACTCGCCCCGGAAGCGTGATGCCTCCGCGAACGCTTCCCTCCGGACAGCATCAGGCAGCAGACTCACCCTCACGGCCTTCGTCTTGGTCACGTGCACCTTGGTCGGAGCACAGGATCAGACGAAGGCCGCCCCCACGTCCGGTGAATCCCCAGGTGAGCGACCCAGTTCGAGACACCGTTCGAGACCGGAAGAAAAAGAACTTCCCAATGACGATGTCAAGCTGCTGCCGTGACGGTTGGTAGGGTCTCGTAGCACTCTCCGTCGCGGAGCATGGCCCACAAGACGTTGGCTCGTCGACGGGCCAGGGCGAGCAGGGCCTGCTTGTGTCCCTTGCCCTCGTTCCGCTGCGTCCGTAGTAGGCCTGGGAGGCGGCGCAGGTTCTCAGGCTGGCCATCGCGGAGAGGTAGAAGGCACGGAGCAGGCCGCGGTGGTAGCGGCGCGGGCGGCGCAGGTTTCCGCTGACGCGGCCGGAGTCCCGTGGCACTGGTGAGAGGCCGGCGAAGGACGCCAGACGGTCGGACGTGCCGAAGGCATCCAGGTCGCCACCGGTGGCGGCGATGAACTCGGCGCCGAGGAGGGTGCCCACGCCGGGCAGGCTCCGGATCACCGTCGCGTGCCGGTGCTCGTTGAACCGTGCCTCGATGAGCGCGTCGAGTTCGGCGATCTCCTCGTCGAGAACCAGCACACCCTTGGCAATGCGGTCGACCATAGCGGCCGCGAGGGTCTCGCCCGGCAGGGTGGTGTGCTGGGACCTGGCCGCCTCGACGGCTGTTTGGGCAAGCGCCGCCGCCTTCCTCACCTTGCGGTTCTTCAGCCAGGTTCCGATGCGCCTGGCCCCGCTGCGGCGGATCGCGGCCGGCGTCTGGTAGCCGGTCAGCAGCATGACCGGACCCTTCTTGCTCAGGTTCAGCACCCGCTCCAATGCGGGGAAGAATTCCAGCAGTTGAGCCCGCAGCCGGATGGTCTGACGGGTCCGGTCGTTGACCAGGTCGAGGCGCCGGGCAGTCAGGGTGCGCAGGTCGACGGCTATCTCGTCTCCGGGCCGCAGGAGACCGAGGTCCTGGCGCATGCGTGCCTGGTCGGCGATGACGAACGCGTCCTTCTCGTCCGTCTTGCCCTGGCCGCGGTAGGCCGTCGACGCCTGGTGCACAGCCAGGCCCGTGATGTAGACCATCGGCTGCTCGCGGCTGAGCAGAAGGCCAATGAGCAGGGCCGCACCGCCGTGGTTGATGTCCACCGCCCACAGGACGTCCTCGCAGAGCGCGAGTACGTCTGCGATCAGCTCCAGCAGGGCAGGTTCGTCGTTGAAGACTCGGCGTGAAAGGAGGCGTTCGCCCCGCGTGTCGACCACCACGCAGTGGTGGTGTTCCTTGCCGATGTCCACTCCGGCCCAGATCTGGGGCACGGGTCACCTCCGCCAGCTCGTCGTCACACATCGATCCCGCAGACGACCTCGCCGACGTTGTCCTACACAGCGATCGAGTCGCGTATCCCAATTAGCGGTCGAGTCGTCTCGGGGTTCCGGGCGGCCAAGTTGCGGCCCGGCCGGAGGCCAGTGAGCACGAGATCGCACCGGTACGATCCGCTCCCGGTCACCGGGACGGACTGCGGCGGATAGGGGTGGGTGAAGTCGTGCCGACCGCCGATCTCATCCACGCCCACGCGCACCGACCAGGTGCCGGCGAGCAACGGCACCAGGAAGCCGGTGAGGTGCCACTCCACCTGCACGGTGACCAGCCGTGCCGTTCTTGACCACTTCGGAGGGGGCGCCGTCGGGGTCCAGGATGATCGCGCTGATCCGTCCGTCAAGTGCCGTGAGCGGCACGGGAAGGGACTGGAAGGTTACGGAAGCCATGGTCTGCTCCTCTGCCGTCGGGCGATGTGCGAACTTACACTCACCGTGACCTGCCCGGGCCGGGCATGAGGCAGGGGTCCTGGATCAGCCGGGCTCTTCACGCCCAGGAACGGGACGTTCTCCGGCAGGTGCTTCGAGCCAGGGCGTCGCCCGTCAGCTGGGCCGGCCCCGCGAACCATGCGACGGCTGAGTCGTGCCCAGCCCCGCGTCACGGGCCGCGGCGACCGCGGCGGCCCGGTCGCGTACCCCCAGCTTGAAGAGGATGGCTGACACGTGGTTGCGGACGGTCTTCTCAGCCAGGCAGAGCTGCCAGGCGATCTCGTGATTGCCGTGCCCGCCCGCAATCCGGTCCAGTACCTCCAGCTCCCGTTCTGTGAGTTCGGGAAAGGCCTGGGCGGCGTAACGCTCGTGCGCTCCGGTGAAAAAGGCCACGATGCGGCGAGCGACGACCTCGCCATAGACAGCGTCGCCCGCGGCGACGGCGAGGACGGCGAGGACGGCGCGCAGGATCTCGGTGCGGTCGACACCCTGAGGAGGTAGCCCCTGGCGTCCGCCCGCAGGGCGCCGAACAGGGCTTCGTCGTCCTCGTGCATGGTCAGCACCAGGACCCCCAGATCCGGCTGGTTGGCGAGCAGAGCCCGGGTGGCGGTGGCACCGTCGGTGCCGGGCATAGTGAGATCGGTGATGACGAAGTCGGGCTGAACGTCGGCCGCCACGGTCAGCAGTTCTTCTCCGGAGGCGGCCTCGCCGACGACCTCCAGGTCTTCGCAAGCAGCCAGCGCGGCGGTCAGTCCGTACCGGTACATGGGGTGGTCGTCGGTGATGACCACCCGGACGGGGACTCTGGTAGTCATGCGGCCCCCAGTGGGAGAGCCGCGGCGACGGTGGTGCACCCTGGCCGCGAGGCGATGTGGAGGGTGCCGTCGAGCACCTGGGCCCGGCGGCGCATGGACATCAGGCCCAGCCCCGGTGCCGCCCGGTCGGGGATGCCGCGGCCGGTGTCCGTGACGGTGACCTGCAGGGACCCGTCGGCGGCGGAGATCCGTACGCAGGCCCGGCATGCACCAGCGTGCCTAGCGGTGTTGGTGAGCGACTCGGTGACGATGCGGTAGGCGGTGGCCTCCAGACCTGGTGACAAGAACGGCAGTCCATTGATCTTCACCTCCACCGGCACGGCGGTGGCGAGTGTCTTGGCGTACTGGCGGATGGCCTCTGCCAGCCCCAGTGTGTCCAGCACGGTGGGACGCAGACCGTCGATGATCCGCCGGATCTCTCCGACCGCGGTGGTGACCTCCTGGCGGATGCGGGCCAGCAGTCTGCCCGCCGGTGTGGCCCCGTCGCAGTCCAGCGCATCGGCCAGTGCCTGCAGCCCCAGCCCCATACCGGAGGGGGAAGGCCCCAGGCCATCGTGGAGGTCATGCCGAATCCGGTCCCTCTCGGCATGAGTGGCAGCCACGTCGACCAGCACCGGGACCTGCTTGTGGTCGGTCTCCCACACCTGGTTACGCCAACCCCGCGGCCTGGCCAGGAACACATCGTGCTTGCGCGCCGCCCGCTCCCCACCCGGAAGCCCCGCCCGCTCCCCCAAACGTCAAGTCCCGGCGGATCGCCCGGTGCAGCGTCGTCAGCGACGGCGCACCACCAGGCGGAGACTGCCGGGCGGCACGCTGGACCAGCTCCCGATGGACCGCCCGCACGATGCCTCTCCACAGCGCCAGCAGCCCGCGGACTTCGGGCGTGATCGTGAACCTCGTGCTGATCCGGGCCCGGGCCCCGGGCACGTCCGCCGCCCGTTCGTCGCGGCCGGCTGCGGCCAGCCACCGCCACACCGTGCGCTCCGACACCCCCAGCGCATCCGCCACCACCCGCACATGACCGGCTGTCAGCCCCTTCCCCGCCCGCAGGGCAAGCAGCCGCCGCACCGCAGGACCGCGCAGGGCCCTCCTGGACGCCGCAGGCAGTCCGCCGCCTGCGCGGACGGTGCGTTCGTCCTCCATGCCAGCTCCCCCTCGCGCGGTGGGACGTCCTGTTGTGCCGTTGCAGAGCGCTTCTGTTCACAGGGGCGGCGCGACCCGCTTGAACAGCCGCCGCAGCAGGGCCCGGTCGACGGACATGTCAGAGGTGGTCCGCAAGCGGGCGCAGGCTCGAGTGACACGCGCCGGGCAGCCGCGGGGCGAGCACTAGGTCACCAGTCCTGTTTGTCCCGATGCCTGGCGGTAGGTTCTTATGCCACCATGAACAGATGCCAGAATTAGTCGAGTTGAAGCTCGGTGACGGGACAGGCGTGTTCGTCGAGGTGTTCTCGCCGGCATCTGCTCCGGCCGCCGATCTGGACCTGCCCGACGGTACGGGCTCCGTCGTACCGGTGGGCCGTGGTCAGCGGGTGGCGGCAGCCACAGGCCAGGCGCTGAGCGATGTTCTGCGCCCACTCGGCTCCGTGCTGGACTCCGTGCACCAGGCGATGACCTCCGCGCTGCGCCCCCCGGACGACGTGGCGGTTGAACTGGGCGTCAGACTCTCGCAGGACCTCAAACTCGGTATCACCTCCGCCCAGGGCGAGGCGGTCATCACCGTCCGCGCCACCTGGAAGCTGGGACCGCAGGCCGGGTAGCGGGATGGACGACCTGGACCGCTCGGTGAAGACCGCGCACGCGGCGCTCTACGGCAACAATGGTCCCCGGGCCGTCGGCGGAGGTGTCCTGCTCACCGGCGAGCACGTATTGACTTGCGCGCACGTGATAAATCAGGTTCTGGGTCGGCACTCCTTTTGCCAGGACCGGCCCGCCCGTCTCGGTGACCTCGTGCAGGGGGTGTCCCTCGCCCTGCCCGGCATCACGTCCACCCAGCGTTTTGAGGCCGCGCTGGAGGGTTGGTTCCCCGCCCGCCGCCCAGACGGCGCACCGGCGCAGGACGGGGATGCGGAGTGGTGTGGCGACCTCGCCCTGTTACGCCTTGTGGACGGGCCGCTGCTCCCGGACGCGCCGCCGGACATGGGCCGTTGCCGGGTCGGCAGTGTCACCTACGCGTGGTTCGGCAGCGGCGCGCCGAGCACCATCGTGGCCGCCGTGGCCCAGGGTGTGACGGATCGATGGATCGTCCTGGACTGTCCGACATCGGCGCAGTCGATCGTCGAGGGGTACAGCGGTTGCCCGTTGTGGGACCGGGAACAGCAACAGGTCGTGGGGCTGTTGGTGAGCCGACGCGGCCGGCGGGCTTTCGCGGTACCCGTGTGTGACGTCTCCTCTTTGCTGCGAACACAGGGTGCGGATCGCAGCGCGATCATGCCTGCAGTCCTGGCGAAGGACAGCCGTCGTGCGGCATTGACCCAGCAACTCCTCGGCCCGCTCCGAGCCTGTTTGACATCTGCGGAGAACCGATCGGAGTGCGCGGAGCACCTTGGGAGGGAACTGGAGCTGCCCGGCGTTCCGACCACCGCGTCCCACGAGTGGTTCGCCCGCACGGCGCTCTCCCGGCCCCGGGGCGTGCCCACACTGCTGGCCGTGCTGCACACCTTTGCCGCGACGGAGGACGACCGGCGTTGGGTGCGCACCACGGCGCTGCACACCACGGCCGACCAGTTCCTGACGGCATGCGAGCACCGGGAACTACTCGATCTGCTCTCCGGCCCGGTGCCCGGCCCTCAGCGGGCGGCAGCGAAAGCCTTGATGTTCGGGCCGTCGTTGGCTGCTCTGGACTGGCCCGAGGCCATCGCCCTCCTGGAGTGCTACCAGTCACGCTACGGGAAGGTGCCGCATCTGCTCCGAGTCATCGAGTTCGCCGCCGCGCACACCGCCGCCGTGGACACCAGGCAGGCCCTGTACGCCTGGAACGACGCAGTAGCCCGCCGCCTCGGACTCGCCGAGAGTCTGCGCGAACACCGCGCCCAGGCCCGGGAGTCCGTGGACGGCGCTGTCACGGCGCCCCTGGTCCAGCTCCAGCTTTGGCGAGCCGTCGGCACCGAGACCTTCACCTCTGTCCTGCACGCCAGCGACGCTGACGGCTCGGTGATCCACCACGAAACGCACGACCGGCCGATGCCGTTACGGACGCTGCTGACAGAACTGGCCGCTGTGCTGGAGACGATCGCGGAGCGCAGCGCGCCGGGGGCGCTGCCGATCATCGAGTGCTTCGTACCCCCCAGCGAACTCGATCTCCCCGTCGACCAATGGGTCTACCAGACAGACGACCTGTTTCCAGCAGTTCTGGGCCAAGACTTTCTCTGCGTGCTGCGATGCCCGGAACTGCGTCGTCCAGCGTTCCTGCCCGAATTGCGCTACCGATGGCAAGCCCTGCTCTCTGGCCGAACGGCAGTGCTGTCGCGCCACGACCCGGCGATCCTGGAACGGGGAGCCGCCAGCCCCATCTGCGCGGTGGCCCTCGCGTGTCCTCCGTCCGAGTTGGTTCGGCTACGCGTCATTGCGCTGGCTGTCGGGGTTCCCGGAGTCGTGTGGCTGCGTTCCACCGCAGACGGGTTGAAGGGGGATGAGCTGGCCGAACTGACGCAAGGACTGGCTCCGCACGAGCTTCCCCGGCGCGTCTACGAAGCGAGACTCAGGACCGGAGTTGGGGCCGGGTCGGGCGAGGTGGGGACGCGGCTGGCCCTAGTGTGGGACCGGCCCGACGGCGTTCCGCAGACACTTCAGCTCAGCGACCCACCGCTGTAACGTGAGAGGAGTTCCGACTCTTGTCAGACGACATGTACAGCTGGCGGTTGTACCGCGGCACGAGCCAGATCAACGGAGCGCCTCCACAGCTGCCGGCCGCACCCCCGTGGCGCACATTCACTCCGCGCAGGCACAGTGCTCCGTTGGAATACCGGATCGGATCCCAAGAGGCAGACGTGGTGAACGCCGCGCTGCATCTGCGGCGCCCCCTGCTCGTCACCGGTCGGCCAGGGGCCGGAAAGTCTTCACTCGCGGCCTCCATCACGCGTGAGCTGCAATTGGGCGAACTGCTCAGCTGGCCGGTGAACAGCAAGACCTCACTCGTTGACGGCCTCTATCACTACGACGCGGTCGGACGTCTGCGGGACACAGGCCGGGCCCGTGAACTGGGCACGACGGCACCGGAAGTCGGCAGCTACATCAGGCTCGGTCCCCTTGGCACCGCCTTGGCCACGGGGGAGCCAGGCCGGCCTCGGGTTTTGCTGGTGGACGAGATCGACAAGGGCGACATCGACCTGCCCAACGATCTCCTGGTGGTCTTCGAAGAGGGTTCCTTCGAGATCCCGGAACTCGTCCGCCTGCCCGACGACAGCCCTGACGTCCCGGTCATGCTCGCCGGCAGCAGACAGCGCTACAGCGTGCACCAGGGCGTGGTCTCCTGCGCCGAATTTCCGGTGGTCGTGATGACCAGCAACGGCGAACGTGACTTTCCCGCGCCTTTCCTGCGCCGCTGCGTGCGGTTAGACCTGCAGGAACCGACCGGTGACCAGTTGCGTGAAATCGTGTCCGCCCATCTGGGAGAAGAGGGTCTGAGAGCTGCGGAAGACCTGATCGCAACCTTCCTCGAGCGTCGCGACCAGGATCAGTTGGCGCTAGCCACGGACCAACTGCTCAACGCCGTCCATCTGCGCGTCACTGGTGTAGACCTGGGACGGGAGGGCTTGTTGAACGCGGTTTTGCGCCCGCTCGAGGAGACGGGTCCGGGCCTCGAATGATCGAGCGGCTGCGCGATGTGCTGGCAAGCTCCGGTATCGCACTCACTCCCGCGGAACTGGCTGACGTCCTCTGGCTCGCCCTGCGCCTGCCCACGGAAGGCCTCGCGGCCGCCCAGAACCCCGTTCCGAACGCGCTGCAAGAAGGCGGCGGCCCCGCGGACATCCCGACGCCACCATCCCAGGAGCAGCACGGCTTCGCGGCAGACTCGGACCTCTTCAGTTACGGCGGCGACGGCGTGCCCGGTACCGCCGGCGACCTCATGAGACTCCCCGCCGAGCGAACCCTGCCCGGCAGCCTGGCGATCGGCCGCGCACTCAGATCCCTCAAGCGCAGCACACCGGACCACAGTGCCAAGGAAATCGACGACACCAGCACGGTCGATCTGATCGCCGAAACCGGCATTCTGGACGTGGTCCTGCAGCCGATGAAGGAACAGTGGCTGGACGTCTCACTGGTGGTGGATGATGGCCTCTCGATGAAACTCTGGCAGGAGACTGCCCGTGAATTGCGCACTCTCATGGAACAGACGGGTGCCTTCCGACGTGTCCGAGCGTTCGGCCTTGACACAAGAACGCCACACGCCCCCGTGCTGCGCAACGCCCCCTTCCGCCCATCGAGCGCCCGTATCGCCCCGCAGTCACTTTGCCCTGCGGACCGGCGCGCGGTAGTGCTGATCCTGTCGGACGTCATCGGGCCGGGATGGCACACGAGCGCTACCCAGTCCCTCCTCTGCTTCTGTGCCGAACGCTGTCCGACTGCCATCGTCCAGCCCCTCCCCAGACGTCTGTGGGCCGGGACCCGGCTCAACATCGAACTCAAGACGGTCAGCGGGCCACGGGCGGGCAGCGCCAACACGGCGCTGCGCGTGGACGACCCCTGGCTCCCTCCCGAACTGGGCCAGTTCACCGGAGTTCCTGTCCCGGTGGTGGAACTACACCCAAGCGCGCTGGCCCAGTGGGCCAAACTGGTGGCCGACGGCAGCTCAACCCCCCTGCACGTCATCCCGGTGAGCAGCGACCGGCAGAACTCCCCCACCTCCTCGTCTGTCAGTGCGCCTGCCGACCTGCGCGAACACCTCGCGTTCTTCCGCCGAGCGGCGTCACCCGAGGCGTTCCGACTTGCTGGCCATCTGGCCGCAGTCCGCCCCCTCACCCTCGGGCTGATGCGCCTGGTGCAGCGCTCCGTATTCGGCCGGTCGGATCCCGCTCCGCTGGCAGAAGTCCTGCTCGGCGGTCTCATGCGGCAGAGCCCTGATCCGGCCCGACCAACCGTCACCCAGTACGACTACCGGCCGGGCATGCGCGATCTGTTGATGGAAACCGTGCCCTCGGGTGATCTCCTGAAAACAGCTCAGCTCGTTACCGACGGCCTTCGCCTTTCGCAACCGGCGCCCCGCACGTTTTCGGCGATCCGCTCCGACCTCTCCGGCAGTCTCCGACTTCCGCCCGGCGCATCCGCCTTCGCCCTCGCGGCGGTGCCGCTGCTGCAACACTTTGGGCTCACCAAGCGTGGGTCAGGAAGCGAAGGAGATCTCATGGAGGGAAACGGACAGCAGCTGATCAGCGAAGGGCCGCTGCAATCCCTGACCTCTCACGATGAGGAATTGCAAGCTCTGGTTGCCGCGCATGCCTGGCGCGCGGCCGTCTCCCGCGCGGAAATTGTCCTGGAACAGCTCACCGCCCGGCACGGTGAACGCAGCCTGCCCGTGTTCGCCGGCCGCCGCGACCTGGCGGAGTGGATCGGTCTGGCCGGGGCGCCGCAATCGGCACTGCGGCTGCTACGGCAACTGCGGGCCGAACTGGCAGACCTGCTCGGCCCGCACGACCTCCGGGTACTTTCGATCGCCGTGTCAGCCGCCCACTGGGCCGGTACGTCCGGGCAGCCCCGGGACGCGGCGGAGCAACTCACCGCGATCCTCGCAGCCCAGGAACAGGCGCTGGGTCCTGACGACCTCGAGTGCCTGAGCACGCGCCGACGGATGAGCTACTGGACGGGAGTGATCGGCAAACCCGAGGCCGCGCTCCACCTCCACCTCGACCTGCTGCGCCGCGAAGAACGCCTCCTTCCGCACAACGACCTCATCACCCTCAACACACGCGCCAACGTCGTCTCCTGGACTGGCCGCAACGGACGTCCCGAGGAAGCGAGGGAACTGTGCGCCCAGCTCGTGCAGGACATCGAGAACACTGCTCCCAGAGACCACCCGCTGCGCTCGATCACCGCCTCGGAACTCGCTCACTGGACCGCTGAGGCAGGTGATCCGTCCACCGTGGTCACCCAATTGACCCGTCTCCTGCCCAAGCTCTACGAAGTGATGGGAGTCGCGCACTCCTACCCCTACGCCACCCGCCAGAGAATCGCCCACTGGACCGGGGTGCTGAGCGATCCCCAGGCCGCGCTGGAACAGATGCGTACGCTCCTCGTCGACATTGCTGCCGTTCTGACCGCGGAGCACCCCGTGTTCCTCTCCAGCCGCGTCGAATACGCGCACTGGACCGCCCGGACCGGCAACACGGCCGAAGCCCGTCAGCTCCTTGAGAACCTGTTGCCCGAAGTCTCGGAGATCCTGGGCCCGCAGGCCCCGGAAGCTGTTCGTGCCAGGAATCTCCTGGACAGTCTGGGTGACCAGGTCGACTAAGGTCATCATGTCTGTTGCCAGCTCGATCCGAGCCTCCACGACCCGTGCGGTCGGCGGGCTGCCCCCTGTCTTCTGGTGGTTGTGGGTCAGCACGCTCATCAACCGACTGGGCACCTTCGTCGCCCCTTTCCTGACGCTCTACCTGACCACATCTCAGGGCCGAACTGTGACGTTCGCCGGGCTGACCGCAGCGGTGGTCGGTGTGGGGGGAATGACAGGTTCGCTGGCCGGCGGCGTCGCGACGGACCGTCTGGGAGGCCGGACCGTGCTGCTGGCATCCCACGCCAGTGCTGCGGCCAGCACTGTGCTTCTCGGACTCAGCACTAGCGACGCCCTGCTGGTGACCTCAGGATTTCTTGTCGGTCTCTTCTCCGGAGCCTGCCGCCCCGCCACCAGCGCGCTGATGCACGACCTCTTGGACCACCGGGACCGTGTACGGGCGTTCTCCCTCAACTATTGGGCGATGAACCTGGGATTCGCGGCATCGGTACTCTTCGCCGGTTTCGCAGCAGAAGCCGGATACCAACTCCTGTTCATCGCCGACGCCTGTGCCACGCTCGCATGCGCACTGGTCCTGCTGTACAAGGTCCCCGCACCGGCAATCAAGAAATCCGTGGCCACCGGCCCACCCGACCACGCATTCGGCAGCCTGCGCACGAACGCACCATTCCTGCTGTGCGTCGTGCTGTTCACTGTGCTCAGCACGGTGCTTCAACAAATGACGGTCACGCTCCCGGTCGCCATGTCAGCATCCGGTCTCACCCCGGCGACCTGCGGGGCCCTCATCGCCCTCAACGGAGTACTGATCTGCGTTCTGCAGGTTCCAGCCAGCCAATACTTGTGCCGACGTTCGCCGTTCACCATGCTCGCGCTGGCGGCCGTTCTCATCGGCGCCGGGTTCGGCTGCACGGCCCTGGCGTCCTCTGCCCTCTGGTTCGCTGTGACGGTGTGCATTTGGACCCTCGGTGAGATCATCAGCGGTCCGGTCAGCATGGAGGTCACGGCCAGGTTCGCCGGACAGGGGAAACAAGGGCGTTATCAGGGTATGGCCGCCTTCGCCTGGACCGTCGGCGGCACTATTGCCTCAGCAGCAGGTGGATTTACCTACGGACACTACGGCAGCTCTGCCCTCTGGATTGCCTGTGCCGGCGCATGTCTCATGTCAGCCATCGGTTTCGTGTTGTTGCATCAGATCCAGCCGAGATTGGCCAAGCTCACGTGATACCTACACCCGGCCCCGGCTCGTGGATCAGTTGGTCGACCAGGAACCTCACCCACATCTGCTCTGCGCTGTACGGGCCGACCGGATGAGGTCAAGGAGTGCACAGTCACCGCGCAGGCCATCGAGAGGCCCCTGTCGGGACGCTGATCAGGTCGAACGCCCCGTCGTGCGGTGGGTCGGCTCGTACAACACCGAGCGCCTGCACTCCGCACTCGACTATTTCCCACCCGAGGAGTTCGAGGCGGCCCACTACCGTTCTTTGGTCACTCCGAAAGTCGCCTGAAACACACAAGACCGGCGGCTACGAAAGTCGGGGCAGCTCACTCCGACATGTCATGACGGTAGAACTGTGCCAACTGTTCGATAACGGGACGCAGTTCGCTGTCCGCCGGCCAGAGTGACCGGCATCGTGTCATCGGTCGAGCGCATTCAGGGATTCTCGCATCGGTGCACAACATGGATCCACAGGGCGACGAGAGCCCTACGCGACAGCGTCGGCCGACGAGCATCCGTCCGGCCTCTGCACCGCGACGGTTTAAGGACGGGTTCTAACGTTCGTCTCAGGTTCGCTCGGTAGGAAGTAGGCATCCAGATAAGCGATGCAACCCGTATGCAGGAGGCTAGTGATGGCAGTCGACGCAGCGCCGTCAGGGAAAGCGCCGCCCGGGCGGTTGAGGGGTTCGGGGCGGCCACCAAGGCACTGGCGACGGCGTTCCCTGTCGCCGCCCGCGAGCCGCACGCCGACAACCGTTCGGGCGGGTCGTCAGCTCCACCACAGCCGCTGCGCGCCGGCGAGCGGTTCCCCGACCTGAGGATGGCCGAAGCCTGCACGCCCGCGCCGCCAGAGGGCGGCGGGCCGGACGGGTACCGGTGCCGGATGATCGATCCGGGCCTGACCATGACGGCGTTCCTGACCGGGACTCCATTCGCACCGGAGAGCGTTGCCATCGCGCACCACGCCGTCGTGTACGCGGTGCCGCCGGGCTGCGCTGCTGCGGTGCGCGAGCAGGAACGCGAAGACCCCCTGGTCTAGGCCGGCAGTGTTTCGGCGGGACCGGCGTGGCCGGCGTCGAGGTCGAAGAGAGGGACGCGGCGTGGGTGGACACCTGGACGCGCCTGGTAACGACGAAGGGTCGATCTGAAGCATCTCGCAGACGGATGCCGCACGGATACCGCACCACACAAACACCTGAGGAGAGACTGACATGAAGTCCATGGGACGCCGCGGCTTTCTAACCGCCGCCACGGCACTTGGCATTGGTGCCGGCTTGTCCACGCATGCCATTGTCTCGGCAGCGGACGAGGACGAGACTTCCGACAAGACTTCGGACATTTCACTGCGGGACCAGGACCTGCCCTTCATCGGCACGGAAGAGACCTTTTCCACCCATGAGTTGATGGTGCTGAACGACAGGCTCTTCCTCGAGGATACTGGTCTTGCCGAGCTCGGCCCGCGCCGCATCGGTGCAATGGATGAGGCGGGGCTCAACGTTCAAATCCTCTCCGCACATACGCCAGGCGTGCAGAATGCCAAAGGCCAGAAGGGCATCGATTTTGCGTATCGTCTCAACAAGACGCTCGTCGATGGACCGATGGCCACCTATCCGGGGCGGTTTCAGGCATTTGCAACCTTGCCTCTGCAGAATCCGGAGGCATCGGCAGACGAACTGGAACGCACAGTTCGGGAAGATGGCTTCCTCGGATGCTTGACCAATGGAATCATCGGGAAGAAATTCCTCGACCATCCCGACTTTGAGCCCTTGCTGGCGCGCGCCGAGTCCCTTGATGTGCCGATATACATCCATCCTGGCCTGCCGCCTGACGAGGTTTTCGAAATCTACTACAGCAATATGCGGCCGGAATATCAGAAGGAGTTCCAGGACCAGGTTCTCAGCATCTCTGCATATGGATGGCACCAGGAAGTCGTTACTCAGTGCCTCCGAATGATCACCTCAGGAGTATTCGACAGGCACCCCAAGCTTCAGATTATCATCGGCCATATGGGAGAGGGTCTTCCGTTCTTCTACAAACGCATCGTGGAGAAGATGGGCGAAGTGACCGAGAAAAGCCTGAAAAAGCCGTTCGAGCAGTATTTTCATGACAATTTCTGGTTCACAACCAGCGCATTCCCCCAGACTGAACTGCTTGATCTCCTACTGCAGCACATAAGTGTGGATCGAGTGATGTTCGCAACCGACTACCCGTTTGCGAATATGAAAACTCAAACCGACTGGTTCCGGGGAGTCGATTTGCCACGCGAAGCAAAGGAGAAAATTGCGTTCCGAAATGCGGAAATACTGTTCGGAATAAAAATTCCATTGAAGTGACGCGCCAGCGTCGGCAGAAGTGGAGAATGCTTTGGCTGTAAGAGCTCCTAACAGAATGAGCCAGCTGGAATGACTGTGCGTCAGGTGGTGTTGCATGCGTGACGAGGGGGGTGTGGGGCGGTTATTGGGGCGGGCAGCCGCGGGCGTCACGCCAGCGCCCGAGTCTGTCCGTCGTCATCGCCTGCACAGTCTCCCGTGCAGTGCGGCGCCCTTTGCTTGCGGTGAGCGATCGACTCCCTTCGGGAGCCGGCGCGAGTCCCGGCAGTCAGCGGTGGCCGCTGCCGTGGGCCTGGCTCAGTGGATTGGGGAGACCCTCAGTACCCGTCGCACGCCCTGTGACCAGTGGGACGAGTGTTCCTCGGGGTACACGCTGACGGTGCCGTCGGGAAGGTGACGGCCGATGACGTGGTAATAGTCGGTCCGGCCCCGTTCGTTGTAGGCGCCCATGCTCGGCACCTCGTAGCTGCCTTCGGGGTAGTAGGGGAAGCACGTCCCCCACAACACCGGGATCATGGTGCTGCGGTCACCGAGGAACGGCTTGGCGCCCTGCCGGTCCGCCGGGAGCCGCCCGGCACGACGACGCATGCCCTGCCAGAGCAGGTACTGGGGGATGGTGATGGAGCCGATGTGCCGTCCGGCCGGTCGATGCGTCTCGGCGTCTTCCTTCTGTATGTCCTTCATCTGCCATTCCGCGCCTATGCCGCAGTACTTCAGTCCTCGCCCCGCCGGTTCAGGCCTCTCGATATCGTCCAGGACGAAGCCGATCAGCCAGTCGGCGTCCTGGCCGTCGTCGTGTCTGGCGGCAAGGCGCGCCCGCTCGGCCTCGAGCGCGACGGAGTGGACAGCGGGCCGGCCCGTGGTCCTGGACGCCCAGTCGGCGATCCGCTGCCAGGGGGAGGGCTGAGGTGCCGGTGGATCGTAGGGGTACCGGTAGGGGTTCAGGGGAACCTCGTCGCTGATCTCGGCCCACCCGACTGCGTCGATCAAGGCGAGAAATCGCTGCCACCCACCCAGACTGCGAATGCTGGGAGTCATGACCAGATCATCCCGGCGCCCGGCTGCGGCTCGCTGGACCAGCCAGGCCCTGGTCTCGGGCTGCACAAAGGCGTCGAGGGCCGTACGGCTCGGCATGCCGTGAACAGTGAATCCCATGGTGCGCAGCACTGCCGCACAGGCCTCGTGCTGTCGGTCGACGCGCTCGTCGTAGCCATGTCCGGCCTTCGCCACCGTTACCCCCTGCTGACGGAACTCCCGTCCCGCTCGCCCGACGTCGGATCTGAATCCTTCCCGGTTTCGCTCCTGGAACCCGTTGTTGTGGTACATGACACTGGACTCGCAGGTCACAGCGTCTGCGCCGTGCAGGACCGACGTGCCCCATGCCGTGCATACGGGACAACGCAGAAGGTCGGACCCGCTACCACAGTTGCTCAACAGGTAGCGGAAATCAGCGTGTTGTTCTTCTGCAAGCCCTTACAACCCCTAACGAAATGAGTGTTGGAGAACGGTAGGCTCGGTGGCCATGAGTCAGAGCGGTTCGCAAGCGGCGGCATTCTTCCGAGACGTCCGCCAGAGCGGCGTGGTCTGGCTTGTACGGTATGACAACGGAAGCCCGACACACCTCTCTGCGGACGGCACGCGAAGCCTTCCCTTCTGGTCGACCTCACCCCGCGCCCAGAGGGCAGCAAAGATCTGGGGGCATGGACTCCGCGTTGAGTCCATGCCCTTGAACACCTGGTGCGATCACGTACTGCCCGACGCCGCCCGGGATGGACTCGTGATCGGCATCAACTGGAGCGGGGCGCGCCTGGTCGGCTGGAGCTTCACCCCCGACGAAGTTCTCAACCGGCTATCGGCGGCTCACACAATGACCTGAGTTGTCGGTGGGTGATCAGGCAGCAGGCGAGTTTGAGGAACGCTTCGTGGATGTCGGCTCGCCGTTCCCAGCGGACGCGCAGGCGTCGGAAGCCGTGCAGCCAGGCAAAACTCCTCTCCACAACCCAGCGGTAGGTGCCCAGTCCGGTGCCGTGCAGGGTGCCGCGGCGGGCGATCGCGGGCACGATGCCGCGGGCGCGGACCTGGTCGCGGTAGATGTCGTGGTCGTACCCGCGGTCGGCGAACAGCGAGTCCGGCTTCCGGCGAGGATGCCCGACCATGTCCAGGCGACCTGAAGATCATTTACGGGAACACCCCTTGGGGGTCGTCTTCGAAAACGGATCTTTACCAGCACAGGAAGGACGCGCGTTTGACCGCCGCTTCGTAGGAAGTGGCGGTTTTCTCGTACTGGTGGCGATGCCACAGAAGCCCAGGATGTGCGCGCCGTCCTGGAAGGGTCGGACCGCGACCCCGCCCGCGACGTGTTCTGGCGGCTGAGCCATATCTAGCCGCAGATCACCCGGGTCCGTGCCGACCGCGGCTATGCCGGCGACAATCTGGGTCGGCGATCGCACTTCAGTACATGAGAATCATTCGCCAAAGCGTGCAACCGTATGACCCTCACATATGTCTCATACTGTGACCACCAGTCCCCGACGTCTCGTAAGGGGGCGTCATGTACACCCGCCATCGCCTCATGGCCATCACCGCGAGCGCACTCCTCCTGGCCGGCACCGCGGCGTCGGCCTCTGCCGCCGCCACGTCCCCGGCACCGTCCACGAGTCTCGTGGTCAACGCCAGGATCGCCGGTCACTGCTCCTTCGACCGGGTCGTCATCGATGTGAAGGGCAAACTGCCGCCGACCACCGTCACGCGTGTCAAGGAACTCCGCTACGACAGCTCGGGGAAGAAGGTCCCGCTGGCCGGGAAGCACTTCCTGGAGATCAAGCTCTCCCCCGCCGCAGCCCACAACAACGCGGGCAGGAACGTCTACAAAGGCCCGCGCCTGATCAAGCTGAATCTGCCGAAACTCAAGGGCTTCGCACTGACCGGCGACTTCGAAGGCGTCGTGACCTTCGGAGCCGCGTTCAACAGCAAGCCCTCCTACACGACGAAGCAGCTACACCGCCCCGAGCGCTTCGTCCTCGACATCGCGCACCACAACGTCTGCCGTTCCTCGCACTGAGGTGCATTAACGGATCCTGGGGCCGCGGACCGCCTCACACGAGGGCGGCACCGGGTGTAATCGTCATCCGCGTGTCCCAGCCCGCCGCCGCGAAGCTGATCGGCCGATCCATCCTCATCGCGATTAACGCCTTCACCGACGCCGACACCGATGCGCCGTCGGGACGTCGCCTATGACGGCGACCCTGTCGACTCCACGAAGGTGCCCAGTGCCACGGCACCAGAGGACAAGATCACCGAAAACACCGGGGCCATCCTCGACGCAGTCGCTCGGCTGCGGCCGCGTCCCGGCTATGTCAACGGTCACGACTATGAGGACTGATACATCAAGGTGACGCCGGCCCTCCTGCTCGCCCTGGCGCAGCTAACCCGAGACCGCCACAGGCATGAACTGAACGGTCGGCTCGAACAGTGGTCGAACCCGCTATGCATGGAGCCTGTCGGTCCCGTGCTGTCATTCGACGCATATCCGGAGGCCTGGTGCGTGAGGACCGTCAAGGCCACCGGACTGCCGTGCGAACTGCACATTCCTGAGCGCGCCGCGGCCTCGGGCGCTGCACATGGGCTGGCCCCTGCGCACAGCGGATCTGTCGCTCTGCGCCCTCGACGGCGATGACCGATGCAAGGACCACGCCGCCCAGTGCCGAGCCGTCAAGGGCGACGGAGCGGTCTGCTACCGGCCTGACTGTCGCGCGTCCCCAAGCACCGTCAGGCGCAGGCGTCCGACGCGGCAGTATGGGCCGGAAGTGGCCCAGCGGCGTCCCTGAGCTGTTCGCGACTTGCGGCCGGGCCGGCGTCTGGGCCTGTGCAGCAGCACGTCACGCGTCAGGGTGGCAGTTCGACAAGAACCGGTTGCGAGAAAGCCGGTGCCGGATATTGACGTCCATGGCGACGAGTGTGGGCCTGGAGCCGAAGGTGCTGAAGGCAGGCCTGGAGGGTGGCATGCCCTGGCTGACGCCGACAGGCCTTGCGTCGGAGGCATTGGAGAAGCTGGACCGAGCGCTGTTGGCCTGGATCCAGGATCCACGATCCAGGCGACCTGTCCCGGCTGGAGCGGAAGCTCGCGAACTGCCATCCCGCCCGGAATAGCAGATGAAACGGGTGTGGTCTCCGGACGAGTAGACCGGCGAAGCGTATGACGCCGCCCACGACACAGCGTGTGTGACGATCGGCGGCCATCGACTGCATCCGCGCCATCTCGACGCCTACACCGCTATCGCCTACGAGCTCGCCGACCTTGCTGATCAGGACGAGGAGTTTGACCCCGACGACGTAGAGAACGAAGACGATTTCGTCCGTGGTGACCTGGATGCCGCGTTGGCCTGGGCCGCCGCCGGCGTCTCCGTCGTGCAGCAGTCACTCCCCTACCCCTTCCGCGACGTCCTGCCGTAAGGCCCCACCGACAACTGGCCCGCTCACCGCCTAGCTAGTGCACGCCTACGCGAACCTGTTGCAGTTGAAGCACCCGCGCAAGGCCGGCACCTGGTTCACGGCGATGGTCTACTTCAGCCCGATGGACAACACGGGCGCCCGCTTCCTTGCTCCCGGAGGGCCTTCCGGCTCCCTGGCCTTTGGATTCTGACTACCCCAGGGACCCGATGGTCCGGTGCCGGTGGACCACAACGCTCTTGCGGTCCCGCGCCCAGAACAGCTGAGGAGCTCCCCTTGACGCACGGCCTGGGCTTCCGCTCCCCCGACGGCTGCAGCAGACTCGCGGTCACCGACCTGGACGGTTTGCTGTCCGCCGTCCGCTTCGCCCTCATACGGATCCAGTGCCGCCCCGAGCTGGTCGACGGCTGCCTGGGCCGAGGCCTGCTTGATCATCAACCCGCTCTGATACCCAACCCCGACAACAGCCATTTCCCCGGGAAGCGCAAGGAACTTCAGCGATGTGATGCCGCTCACGTCGCGTCACGGGAAAGACGGGAGCGGTGTCTTGGGGGCATGACCGACACGAAGCAGTCCGCAGTCCTGATCACCGGCGCCAACAAGGGCCTGGGCCACGAGGCCGCCCGCCGCCTCGGAAAGCTGGGCTGGAAGGTGTTCCTCGGCTCCCGGGACGAGGATCGGGGCCGCGAGGCCGCCGAGAAGCTGGCCGCCGACGGCATCGACGTCGTCCTGGTCCCGCTCGACGTCACCTCGGAGGAGTCCGTGGCGGCCGCCGAAGAACTGGTCCGCACGCACACCGACCGGCTGGACGTCCTGATCAACAACGCCGGCGCGCCGGGCCACGCGATCCACCCCGCCCAGGCGACCGTCGCCGAGGTCCACGCCGTCTACGACACCAACGTATACGGCCCGATCCGCGTCACCCACGCCTTCCTGCCGCTGCTGCAGGCCGCCGACCACCCGCGGGTGGTGATGGTGTCCAGCGCCGGCGGGGCATTCTCCGTGGTGACCGACCCGGAGCAGCCGGTTTCGAAGATGCACGAGCTCGCCTACAGCTCCTCCAAGGCGGCGCTGAACATGCTCACCATCCGCTACGCGCAGGCGTTCCCCGGCATCAAGTTCAACGCCGCCACCCCCGGGGAAGTCGCGAACCACACCTTCGCAGCCACCGACATGAACAACAACATGGGCCGGCTGACCGTGACCGAGGGCACCGATTCGATCGTTCGCCTGGCGCTGCTGGACCCCGACGGCCCGAGCGGGACCTTCACAGATCGGCTCGGCCCCATACCGTGGTGATCACCCGGCCGCACCGTGATCGTCAGCTACGTACGCCGGCACACGCCCGAGCCGAGCCGAAGGCCGACTTCGCGTCCGACTCACCGATCCGGATCCAAACCGATTACCCGGCCGAGGCTGCGTGACAGACCAAGAGCTGACGGCGCAGCCATGCCACTCGGGCGGCGATGGCGTCCTGCGAAATCACGGCATGAGGGACCACGACGTCGAACCCGTGGAACCCACCGGGCCAGACGTGCAGTTCGAGGCGGCCGCCCGCCTGCCATATGCGGCTTGCGTAGGCGACGTCCTCGTCCCGGAACGTTTCGGCAGACCCGACGTCGATGAACGTGGACGGCAGGCCAGAGAGGTCTGCCGCACGGGAAGGCGCAGCGTACGGGGACACATCCGGTCCTCCGCGAACGCCGTCGCCGAGGAGCGCGTTCCATCCGGTCTCGTTCGAGGAGCTGTCCCAGATGCCGACGCCGCGCATCTGCCGAGTAGAGGGCGAGTCGTTGCAGTCATCAAGCATCGGCGACAGGAGCAGTTGGGCCAGAATTGCCGGGCCTTTGCGGTCGCGTGCCATCAAGGTGACACCTGCCGCGAGGCCGCCGCCGGCGCTCGCACCGCCGATGACGATGCGTTCGGGGTCGATGTTGAGCTCGTGGGCCTGATCCGACACCCACACCAGGCCCGTGTAGCAATCCTCGACGGGCCCCGGGTGGGGTGTCTCGGGTGCGAGCCGGTACTCGACCGAAACCACGGCCATGCCCATCGGCTCGGCCAGGTTCAACATCTCGACCAGGCCGAACCGGTTGTCTCCGACGATCACGCCGCCGCCGTGGATGTGGTAAATCGCCGGGGTCGGGGTCGCCGCGTGCTTCGGGAGACAGATCAGCAGCGAGATATCCGGTTGCCCGTCCGGCCCTGGCACCGCCCACTCCTCCACGCTGTAGGTGCCACCCCGCGAGAGGGCCTCGTCGGTCGGGGTGTCCACCCCGGGGACGGGCTTGCGCATCTCAGAGATGTTGTCCCAACGGTACGCGTCGGGGGAACGCAGGCTGGTCAGGATCTCAATGACGGGAGCGAGCTCCGGGTCGAAGGGCGGGGGCGGTCCGACCGGTTGGGCGGATGACGGGTCCGTGAGTTGCGTGGTCATGTGTTCTCCTTGCGGTAGTCAACGGGGTGTCTGAACGGGATGTCTGCCTGCCCCAGCTCACGGGTCATCGATACATGTCATGTGGCCGATGCGGCCCGCCATCTGGTGGGTCAACCTGAGCGCGCGCACACGCAAACCGGTGACACGCAGCCGGCCTGGAGACGCGCGGCGCGATCTCGACGACCAGGCGAGCACCGTGAAGCGCGACAACGGCGTCGTCGACGCGCTTCTCGGTGCTGCCGAGCAGCGTCTGAGAGTTCTCCTTGCGAAGGAGGGGGCTCCGCCGTCGGGTCGAACCGCTCGCGAGTGGCCACTCGGAGCCGGTGCCTGGCTCAGACGGTCGGGACGGTGCCGCCGTCGATCACGTACTCGGCTCCAACGATTGCCGACGCGCGGTCCGAGACCAGGAACCCGACCAGGTCCGCGATCTCCTCGGTATCCGCGAACCGTCCCAGGGGCACTCCTCCGAGGGAGTCGTATATGCTCTGCTTGGCTGCCTCACGGGTGAGTCCATTCCCCTCGGCGATCCGGTCCACGAATCTTTCGTAGGCTTCGGTCTCGATTCCGCCGGGGCTGATCGCGTTGACCCGTACGCCGCGCGGCGCGAGCTCATTGGCAAGTCCCTTGCTGTATGTGCGCAGCGCGGCCTTCGCTGCCGCGTAAGCCAAGGACGCGTCGTATTGGGGCAGCTCACGCTGGATCGAGGTGAAGTGCAGCACCACGCCCGCCCCAGACCCGATCATTGCCGGGAGAAGAGCCCGATCCAGCCGCACCGCTCCAAGCAGGTTGAGGTTCAGCTCGGTGAGCCACTGGTCATCGGTGATGACCGCGAATCCACCCGACGGCGTCGACGCCCCCCCGACGACGTGCACCAGGATGTCGAGTGTGCCGCCGGCCTCTGCGATGCGAGCGGCAACGGCGTTGGCGCCTTCGATCGTCAACAGGTCCGCTTCGATGAATCGGTCAGGGTGCTCGTACCCGTCGGGCATCGTGCGCGCCGTCACGTACACGTCGGCACCCATCTCTCGCAGCCTCTCCACGACGGCCTTGCCCGAGCCCTTCGAACCGCCCGTGACCAGCGCCCGGCGGCCGTCGAGACGATCGCGATCTGAACTAGACATTTTCTCTCCACTGAAGATCGAGGTAGCGCGGGTTCGGTCAGGCCGGGTGGTTGGCGATGACGAGTTCGGCGACGAGGTCATCGCGCAGCGCGAATCGGTAGTCGAGCTCGGCGACGCCACCCGGGAAGGTGCCCTCGAGCCGCACGGTGACCACCCAGTGGGCGTCATCGACGCGGCGAGCGCCGATCTGCTCGGTCGTGTACTCGAACTCGGACCCGGCGTCCCGCAGGAACGCGTGGGCCTCCTCTCGGCCGCGGAAGGTCTCGCCCTGGTCGACGACCACCGCGTCCTCGGCGAGGAACGACGAGGCGGTGTCGGCGTCGCGGACGACGTGGGCGGCGAAGAACTCGCGCACGGTGGTCGGGAGCAGATCGGACGGGAGATCGGTGTGCTGTGTCATGAGCCCACCGTGTGACCTCACGGCGCGGGAGGGTCAAGCCGTGGACTCTCCCCCAGGGGGAGCGTTGAGAATGGGGGGATGCTGACCATCGGGGAGTTCTCGCGGCTGACCCACTTGAGCGTGCGTACCCTGCGTCGGTATCACGAGGCGGCCTTGCTGGAACCCACCGTGGTGGACGAGACCACCGGTTACCGCTACTACGGCGTCGACCAAATCCCGACCGCGCAGGTCATCCACCGGCTCCGCGAGCTCGACGTCCCGCTGAGCGATGTGCAGCGGATGCTGCGAACCCCCGACCCCGGGGTCCGGGCGGCCCTGGTCGCGGACCACCTGCAACGCCTCGAAGACGTGCTCGACCGCACCCGGGCCGCGGTCGTGTCGTTGCGCCGCCTGCTCCGGCCCGACCCCGCGCCGATCGACGTCGAGCTGCGTGCGGAGCCCGCCCGGACGGTCGCGGCGGTAGAGGCCGTAGTCGGGCATCACGACATCGCGACCTGGTACGCAGGCGCGATGGCCGAATTGGAGGCGGCCGTCGGCGCCGCCGTGACCGGACCGCCGGGCGGCACCTACGACAACGCCCTTTTCGAGCAGGAGCGCGGTCACGCGGTCGTCTACCTGCCGACCGCTGCGCCACCTCACACGGGACGCGTGCACCCCGTGATGCTGCCGGCCGCGGAACTGGCCGTCACCACCCACGTCGGCGAGCACGACGGCATCGAGGTCACGTACGGCGAGCTCGGGACCTGGGTGGTGGAGAACGCGATGTCGGTGGCCGGGCCGGTGCGGGAGGTCTACGTTGTCGGCCCCCGTGACACAAGCGATCCCGCCGCGTGGCGCACCGAGATCGGCTGGCCGGTCTTTCGCGTCGCCTGAGACAGAGCCGGTCTGCCACCGGCCGCGGCCATGGCGACCGCTCTGGTCAGGGCGGCAGCAGCGGCTCGATCAGCACCCACAAGTCGTCGTACACAATCCACGGCCGAGTACTCACACCATCACGAACGGCCACGGCGTGCAGGAGAGGAGATCGGGCGGGACATCGGATACGAGGAGGCGACCGGTCGGCGAGGGCGAGGGGCAGTACGACGCGTCCGACGCTCAGCTATCCCATTGTTCGCGTCCTGCCCGAGGGTGCCGGCATCCCGATCTTCGGCCAGACGCCGGGCAGCACCGTGACGGTCCCCACGGCACAACCATCATCTGGGACGACATCGCCTCCGGCGAGTATGTCTCGGACGCGTACGTGCGCACGGGCAGCGACAGTTACGCGGCGCCGCGCGACTCCTCCATCACCTCGATAACCTGCACGTTTCACCTGTACGCCGACACCCTTTGGCTTCGGCTCCGTGGTGCGCTGCATCCGTACCGCACGCTCCCGGCGGTGGCTGTTGTCCCCCTTGCGAGCTACACACATGTGCGCTCTTGGCGGTGACGCTTTTGGGCTCCAGCGTCCGTAGCGTTCCGGGTAGCCGCGGCAATCCTGCCGCGGTTTCTGCGGAGGGGTTTCATGAGGTTTGTATGGCAGCTGCTGGCTGTCGGGGCCGTCTCTTTCATCGGCGGTCAGGCGATCATGGCGGTGCAGGGGAACTGGGCGCTCAGGCTGGTCGTGGGCCTGCTGGCGTCCGTGCTGACGGTGCTCGTCTATCGGTGGGTCGTAGGGCGCACCGAGCACCGGCCGGTCGTCGAGGTGGCCCGAACGGGGGCCGCGTCGGCAATCGGCCGCGGTGCGCTGATCGGCGCCGTGCTGTTCGGCATGGTGATGACGAATCTGGCCGCCTCCGGCTACTACCACGTGGACGGACTCGAGTCGGTGACAGGTGCGGCCGGACTGGTGGGCTTCATGGCCGCCGCTGCCGTGACCGAGGAAGTCCTCTACCGCGGCGTGCTTCTGAGAATCCTCGAGCGTTACATCGGCACGTGGCTCGCTCTGGTCGTGAGTGGTCTCGTGTTCGGCCTGGGGCATCTGCTCAACCCGAACGCGAATCTGTTCGGCGCCCTGGCCGTCGCCCTGGAAGCAGGCCTCATGCTGGGGGCCGCCTACGTCGCGACCCGCACACTGTGGCTGCCCATCGGTCTGCACTTCGGCTGGAACTTCGCCGCGGCCGGCATCTTCAGTACGGAGGTCTCCGGCAACGGCACGGAGCACGGTCTGCTGGACTCCGCACTGTCGGGCCCATGGCTGCTGACCGGCGGCGAGTTCGGCCCCGAGGCAAGTGTGTACTCGGTGCTGTTCTGCACGCTGACGGGTGTCGCCTTCCTCTGGATGGCACATCGCCGCGGCAATCTCGTCAGCCGCCGCCGGCGCGCCGACCAGTCCGACACCGTCGCTACAATCGCCCGGTGACCGGTTTTCAGCGAGCCCGGCAACTTCTGGACCGAGTCCAGGAGTTGCGGCGTCGGCTCGAGGTGACATCCTGGTTCCCGCTGCTCGGCCCCGTACTGCTGGTGGCGTCGTTCCTGCCCGGGAACCGTGGTCACGGAACAGTGATCGGGACCGTGCCGGACCGCCCGTACGATGCCCTGGCCGTCGTGGCCATCGTTTGTCAGACCCTTCCGCTCGTCACCTGCCGACGGTGGCCGGTCGCCAGCCTGACCGTGGTGTCACTCGCCTTCGCCGCCGACCAGTTGCGCGGCTACCACTCTCTGGCCGGCACCGGAATGGCCCTCGCGCTGGTGGGCGCCGCATACCTGATGGAACAGCATCGGCGTGCCGCAGTGCTCGCACTCACCGCGGCATACGTTCCGTTCGCCATCGTGCTCCACCAACTGGGCACGGGTGGTGCACCGGCCGAGTTCGTGGTGTTCTACCTGGCGCTTGCCCTGCCATGGGGCATCGGGTCATGGCTGCGCACGGCCCGCATCGCGGAGACCGAACGCCGTCACCGCCTCGCCGAGGAGACCCTCCTCGCCGAACGCACCCGTATCGCCCGGGAACTGCACGACGTGGTCACCCACCACGTGACAGCGATGGTGGTACAGGCCGAGGCGGCACGCTATCTTTCTGCCGCACCCGAGCGCCTGGAACAGTCACTGACTGCGATCACTGACACCGGCCGGCGAGCCATTGCCGACCTGCGGCACCTGCTGGTCCTGATCAACCCCGACCACAGTGAACACGGCACCAGCACCAGGACACCGGCCGTCGGCAGGCTCCTCACCCTTGTCGAGGACACCCGCCGGGCGGGACAGCCTGTGGAGTTCACCGAAGCAGGCACACCGTCGGAGCCGACCGGCAGCACCGACCTCGTCACCTACCGAGTGGTGCAGGAGGCGTTGACGAACGCTCTCAAATACGCACACGGCAGCCCGACCACGGTACGGGTGCAGCACGGCACACGGGAGATCACGGTGGAGGTCAGCACGGACGGCACCGGCTCGCGGACCGCCTCACCAGGAGGGAGCGGACGGGGCCTGGCCGGACTACGTGAACGCGTCGATATTCTGGGCGGTGACTTCACCGCGGGTGAGCGCACGGGCGGCGGCTTCGTCGTACGGGCCCGGATCCCCGCGGAGTACTCCTCGTGACCACACCGATCCGAGTCCTGGTCTGCGACGACCAGGCACTGATCCGTACCGGCCTGGTCACCATCATCGACGCCCAGCCCGACCTGGAGGTGGCCGGTGAATGCGCGGACGGACAGACAGCCGTCGACCTCGCCGGCCAACTGCGTCCAGACATCGTGGTGATGGACATCCGGATGCCGGTACTCGACGGCATCGAAGCCACCCGCCAACTCGCCGGCACCGGGGTACGGCATCCCGTCAAAGTCCTGGTCGTCACCACGTTCAACCTCGACGAATACGTCTACGAAGCCCTACGCGCAGGCGCCAGCGGCTTCCTCCTCAAAGACGCACCACCAAGCCAGCTTCTGCACGGCATCCGCACCGTGGCCAGTGGCGCAGCACTGCTCGCCCCGGAAGTGACCCGCCAGCTCGTGGGCCGCTACGCCGCCCGGATCCGCCCCACCAGCGGCAATACGGCAGACCGCTCCCCGCTCACCCCGCGAGAGCTGGAAGTCCTCCGCCTCATCGCGGACGGCCTCTCCAACAGCGAGATCGCCACAACCCTGACGATCAGCCCAGAAACCGTCAAAACCTTCGTCTCCCGCATCCTCACCAAACTCGGCCTCCGAGACCGCGTCCAAGCCGTCGTATACGCCTACCGCCACGGCCTCGCCACCTGACATTGCTCGGGCGGCTCGCGCGGACTCCACCACGCACTTCGCCTCCCCCGCAAAACAGTGCTCCTGGGCCGGGCTCACTCCGCGTCACTGCACCTGCATGGAGGCCTGCCCGCACCTCTTCGGAGGCGCGGGCCGTCGCCCGTAGGGCCGACATCCGATGGGCCGGCTGAGCAACATCATCGATCACCGCGGCGTCCAGGCCCGCAGCACGGCCAAGACCGCCGCGGCCCGCAAGCTGCTCGCCCTGGTTGACCACGCCCTGCGCGACGGAGAAGTCCGCTGCCTTGCCGAATGGGCCACTGCATGAGCAGGCTGGAACACGGTAGGCGCGCGATCGAGGCCTGTCTGGCCCCGCCCCGGCGACGCGACCGCCAAGTTGACTGATCCCGTCGACCGACTCTGTTCACGAGATGCGGTTCTGGCTCTGGTTGTGGGCTCTGGTTGTGGGCTCTGGCTCGACGAGCTCTTCACGGACGACGACTTCACCGACTGATACAGGCCGATGGTCGGCGGGAGCTGTCGCCGGGCTGGCGATGGTCTCGGTGCTCCAGCATGCGGAGAACTTGACGGCCCGGCAGGCGGCAGCGGCAGTCCGTTGCCGGTTGGGCCGGAAGTACTGCCTGAGCATGGAGCTGGACGACCCGGGGTTCGATCACTCGGTGTTCAGCGAGTTCCGGAACCGGATGGCTCAGGAGGATCGGGCGGATCGTCTCCTGGCAGTGATGCCCGACCGGTCGGCGGCCCGCCAGCCCGGTGGGGCCGCGTGGCCGGGTACGGACCGACTCGACGCAGGCACTGGCCGCGGTGCGCACGCTGAACCGTGTCGAGTTGGTCGGCGAGACGATGCGCAGGGCGCTGGACGAACTCAGTGAGAGCGGTGAGGCCTGGCTGGCGCCGCTGGTCACCGCTGACTGGGCGCGGCGCGCCCCTTGATCAGGTTGCGCTGATACATGGACTTGCCGGAGCCGGGACGGTGTCTCGCGGCGGTTCCTACGGCCCCTGCCCCGACGGGGCGCTCGACCGGGCGGCGGGTTACCGGCGCCCGGTCGAGGCCGGTGCCGTGTGCGGTGCTTTGCGGATCAGCCGAAGTCCACGTCGCTGCACCACATGTAGGCCTGGTCGAGGTGCGAGGCCTGCCAGATCACGAACAGGATGTGGTGTCCGGTGTAGCCGGAGGTCTGGACGGGGAACGTGATGTCCTGTGCCGGGGCGAAGCGGCCTGTCTGCGTGATGAAGTCGAGGTTGCTCCAGCCCAGGGTCTGGGTCTTGGGGTTGAAGCCCTGCTTGCTCACGTAGACCTTGAAGTAGTCGGCACCGTGGGACGCCTGGTCGTACAGGTGGACCGAGAAGTTGTTCCCGATGGTCGTGGTCTTCCACGGTCCAGGCTTGTCCAGGCTGGCGTTCCTCGAGAGGTTGTTGCTGCAGAGCGTCCCGTCGGGGGTCCGTGCCTGGAACTGGCCTCCGAGGCCGTCGCGAAGCGCGCTCATCCAGTTCCACATGGTGTCGGCATTGGCCTGGAAGGCCTGCCAACACATGGGGTCCTGGGTCTGCATGGCCGGGTTCATGTGGTCGTTGCCCCAGGTCTTCCAGCACTGGTATGCGCGGGTGGCGGGGCCGACGACGGTTCCGTGAGCCTGGGCGGGGGTCGACCAGGCGAGGGCGCCGACGGCCACGGCGAACAGCATGACGAGCGCCTGGAGAGACCGGCGGAGGGACGCCCGGGAACGTCCGGGTAACGGACTCTTTTTGCGCATGTGGGGGGACTCCTTCCCGTAGTAAGGCGGTTATGGGAGCGCTCCCAAAGTGAGGTTTTCTGAGTGAGATGTCAATGAAGCGGACTGAGTTGATTACAGAGGCGCCTGGCGAGCAGGGAATCCGCCGTGAACCGGTCCCGGGTCAGGCTCCGCGTCAGTACGGGGCCGCTACCTCCAGCGGGTGCGCCACAGCGGCTTGTCGATGCCGTCGGTGTCCTTCTCCATGCGCTTGAAGGACCGGGCGTACTTGTCGAACTTCGCGGCGATGAGGGCAGCGTCCTCGGTGCAGTTGTCGGCCTCGATGAACAGCAGCGGCACCCCGGCTTCCGGGGCGGTGAGGACGACGTCGGCTCGGGCGCTGCCGAGCGCGGGGTTCTTCCAGGCGCCCTTGACCGGGAGGGCGGCCTCAGTGACCTAGAAGGCGAGGGTGCCGATCCCGTCGGGTGCATGGACGGTGGCCCGCGGCGGCCGTCTCGAGCGGCTCCCCCGCGACCAGGTCCAGGTCCGGCTTCGGGCGGATCAGCGCGATGACCGTCTCGTTCACCGTCATCGGTTGCGAGGCACCGGAGCTTCCCGTGCTCTTGAGCATTCCGCCCATCTCCTCCGGCGCGCGGTCCAGCTCGAGGCCGGCGGCCGCCAGCCCGGCAGCTGAGTCCGGCACCGAATCCTTCCGGCGCCGGACACCTGTGCGGTGACTCCCGCGCGCATGGGGCCGATGCGGACTCAAGGCGGAGAAGGGCATGCGCGCGAGCCGCACGGAGCCAACAGTCCGAGGCGGACATCGTGCACACCGCCCCCGGCAAGGGGGGCGCTCACACGGCGAAGCCGTGGAGCCCGGCCGCACCCGGGGAGAGCGTGAACACTGCCAGTACCGGACCGTCACCCACGAGGAGATCGACCGTCCGCGCTTTCGAGGACCCACCGTTCAGGCCCACCCGGTCATCGCGGGCGCCCATCGCGCGGAGCTCAGTGGAGACGGCCTCGCCGACCCACCGTACGAGATCGGTGTTGCGCGTCGCGCCGAGGCCGACCGCCTGGGCGAAGACGGTGGCCCGGCCCATCCAGGCGGCGCCGTGCAGGGCCTCCTGGCCGGCGCGGAAGGCCGCGATACCCAGGCGCTCGACCGCGGGCGTGAACTGATGCAGGGATCCCATCTGTTCGTCGAGGGCGAGCAGAGACGGAAGGCTGTCGATGCGCTTCGCGAACGGCGGCAGCGATCGGGGAACGGCGGTGGGTGTGCGGCGCGCGTAACAGACACATGGGATGCCCTTGAGGCCGAGTGGAGAGTGCTTTCGAAGCGCTTCGATGCATCGATGCACGTCAGGGCACTAGAGAAGTGTGAGGGGATCAATATCGTCGCATCAAGCAGGGCATGCGTGGGGTCCCTTCCCCGCTTCGGAGGAATCTTGGAAGCGACCCTTGTGCACCCCCGTGCCTTCACTTAACCTCACTGCAACGTCGAAGCGCTTCGATTGAGAATTACGTCTAGTAATGGGATGTTCCCGTTTCTGCTCGGCCAGTTCCAGTCACGACACCGCAGCCGACGGCCTACTGCCGGGTGTCCAGGTGCGCCACGAAGGGTTGACGCAATGACGCCGAACGCCGCCTCCGCCCCCTCCGGACCCAGCAGGAGAAGCTTCCTCGCCTCCACGGCGGTCGTCGCCGCAGCAGCGGCCGGTGGGATGCCGCTGCTCACCGCCTGCGGCGGCTCGGACAGCGGCGAGCGCGAAGGGGCCACATCGGGCAAGGCGGCGGACAAGCTGCTCCCGACGTACGTGGCCAGCACGCTTGCCGAGCCGGACATTCCGACGAAGAACGGTTCGACGGCCGGCTACACCAGCAAGGTCGACCTCGCGGCCCTCGCCACCTCGGTCCCGAACAAGCTCGCTACGGGCGCTTCCCTCAAGATCATGGCCCCGTTCTGGGGCTCCCCGCCGAAGGCCGGCTGCGCCTACTACAAAGGGCTCGACGCAGCAGCCGGCACCAAGGTCACCTGGCAGAACCAGGACGGCAACACCTACGGCCAGAAGCTCGGCGCCGTCCTCGCCTCCAGCTCCATACCCGACATGGTGATCGTGCCCAGCTGGGAACTGGTCGGCAAGATCTCGAACGCGGTCACCGCGAAGTTCATGGACCTCGGCCCCTACTTGGCGGGCGACAAGGTCAAGAAGTACCCGAACCTGGCCGCGATACCGTCCGACGCCTGGCGCATGAGCATCTTCGGCGGCGCGCTGCGCGGTATCCCGATGCCTGCCGCCCCCGCGAGCTTCATCACGCCCTTCTACCGCAAGGACATCTTCGACAAGAAGGGCTACACCGTCCCCAAGTCGGCCGATGAGTTCCTCAGTTGGGCCAAGGAGGCCACCAGCGCCAAGGCCAAGGTGTGGGCGTGCGGTGACATGAGGTGGTCGGCGGCAGGCTTCTTCAGTGTCCTGCCGGCCGGGACTATCGGCTGGAACATCGGGGACGACGGCAAGCTGACGTACCGCATCGAGCACCCCGCGTACCTCGAACACCTGGAGTGGGTCCGCAAGCTGTTCGCTGCGGGCGTGGTCCATCCCGACGACAAGGCGATCACGGGCGACCCGGGCCAGCGATTCACCGCCGGGCAGGTCCTGGTCTACAACGGCAACGGGGCCGACTGGTGGGGCAAGACCGTCGAACAGGCCCAGTCCAACCCGGACTTCCGGATCGAGGGCATGGACTACTTCGGCGCTGACGGCGGCAACCCGACACTGTACGCCGGCCAGCCCGCCGGCATCTGGTCGATGATCCGCAAGGGCGCCTCGAAGGAGACGATCGAGAACGCCCTGGCCGCCGCCAACTTCGCGGCCGGGCCCTACGGCACCAAGGAGCGGATGTACGTCGACTACGGCATCGAGGGCACCCACTACACCGTCAAGAACGGCGTCCCGGTCAAGAACGACCTGGGTATCCAAGAGGTGAACAACGCCTGGGCGATGCTGGCGGCCCCTGCTCCCTACACCGCCCACCCCGACTTCCCCGAGATCGCCCGCAAGCAGGTCGAGTGGCAGCAGCGGCAGGGTGCCTTCATGAAGAAGACGTCCACCTACGGCCTGAACATCGTCGAGCCGACCCGCTACGCCACCCTCTCCAGCCAGTTCGAGCAGCTGGAGATCGACTACGTGCGCGGCAACAAGAAGGTGTCCGACATTCAGCAGGCCATCTCCACCTGGAAGTCCTCCGGTGGCGACAAGCTGCGCGACTGGTACAAGCAGCTCATCGACGAGAACGGCAGCGGCAGCTGATGTCCCTCACGGCCGGCAACAGGCCCGACGGGACTCGTCCCCCCGCGGCCGTAGGGGAACCGACGGCCGCGGTCACCGCGGCCACCGTGACGGAGAGCGTGCCGCGCAGGGGCGCCCAAGGCGGCCAAAGATCCCCTCCGGGTCCGGTTGGCGCCGTGAGCGCGCGCTCATCCTGATGACGCTGCCCGACCTGGTCCTGCTCCTGCTCTTCAACTACGCGGTCCAGAAGTACACCGAGGCGCCGACCAGCCTCCAACAGGCGGTCCGCACCGGTCAACTCTCCTCCCTGGGGCCGCAGATGGCCGTCATGGTCCTTGCCCCGACTCCCCGTCGCAGTGGCCTCCCCTCTCGTCCAGCGCCACTTCAAGAAGGGCATGCTCACGGGGGCGATCAAAGGCTGACGGCCTTGACCCTGCCCACGCCGCAGACCCGTCGGCCATGGGTCCGCAGCTTCGCCGTGCGGCTCGCGCCCAAGTGGCGCAGCCGCACAGAGAGACCTCCCCGCCCCCTCAGAATGTCAACTCCCCTCTTATTCCTGCACAAGAGGTATGTCATGCCCATGGCGTTCCGGCCATGACCGCGATCACCGGCCCCGTCCACGGCACCCGGGAGTCGCACTCGGCCGCCCGCAGGGAGGACGGCTTCCTGAGTGGCAACGGTCATCACGGCGCCCTTGTGTTCGAGGAACGGGACGCAGGGCGAACCGTCGTCACGCTTCACACCGTGTACGGCCGGTCGGCGATCAGCCCAGCTGGTTCAGCTATCACTTGCAACAGAGAGGAAGCTCCATGAGAAGGTCTTGGATTCCACCCCTGATCACGCTTCTCACCGCCGCGTTCGGGGTGACAGCGGCAAGTCCGTCCCCTGCCTCTGCCGCCTCCGACACGCCCTTGCGGGTCATGCCGTTGGGCGACTCGATAACCTGGGGCGTGGGAAGCAGTACGGGCAACGGCTACCGGGGCCCGCTGTGGAACCAGCTCGCGGCAGACGGCCATCCGCTGGATTTCGTCGGCACTGTGCGGGGTGGTTCGATGTCCGACCCTGACAACGAAGGCCACTCCGGATACCGCATCGACCAGATCGCCGCACTCGCCGACGCCTCGCTGACTCGCTACCGGCCCAACGTGGTGACGCTGCATATCGGCACCAACGACCTCCAAGGGGCTTCCGAGGTCAACACTGCCATCGCCCGGCTGAGGTCGCTGGTCAACCAGATCACCGCCGACGTCCCCGACGCAACCGTCCTCGTCGCCTCCCTGGTCGTGTCCACCAGCAGCTCGGAGGAGCAGTTCCGGGGCGCTTACAACCAGGCCGTCCGCCAAATCGTCAGCGACGCACAGGCCGCTGGCAAGCGCATCGCACATGTCGACATGAGCAGCCTGACCACGGCCGACCTGGCCGACCCCCTGCATCCCAACGACGCCGGCTACCAGAAGATGGCAGACGCCTTCCACCGCGGCATCCAGGCCGCGGACAGCGCCGGATGGCTCAGGAACCCCGCCCCTGCCCCCGCACGCATACAGTCCGGCATCACCGGCAAGTGCCTGGACGTCAACGGCGCCGCCACCACCGACGGGACCGCCGTCCAGACCTGGAGCTGCGGCGACGGCGACGGCGCCAACCAGTACTGGTCCGCGTACACCGACGGCACCCTGCGCTCCATGGGCAAGTGCCTCGACGCCGCCGGCGGGGCCACCGCCGACGGCACCAAGGTGCAGCTCTGGTCCTGCCACGGCGGCGCCAACCAGGTCTGGCAGCCCTACAACGGCGGCTACCGCAACCCCGCGTCCGGCCGCTGCCTCGACATTCCGGGCTCCTCCACGGCCGACGGCACGCAGCTCCACCTTTGGGACTGCAACGGCGGCGCCAACCAGAAGTGGACCACCCTGACCGCGGGATGACCCCGCTCCCGGGATCTGAACCCTTTCCGGGCTCAGCTCCCGGGAGACACATCGGTGCCGGGCACGGCCGCGACGGCACCCGATGCAGTCGGCTCATACGTCTCTCAAGTTGCCGGCCGCCTGCGGCGCCGGCAAGGACGCACCGGCAGCAGGAAGGGCCCGGCCGCCGCGCTGCCCGCCCACGTGCGCAGCACGGTCGGCAAGCCGGACATCGCGTCCGTCGGACTCCCCAACAGAGCAGTCAGCGAGGCGGGTTACCCCACTTCCCCCGCGCATCCGAAAGGCAAGGACCTGTCATGACTCATGCCCCGCACCTCTCCCGCCGAGGACTGCTGGTCGCCGGTGCGGCCGCGGCCGCACTCCCCGGGCTCGCCCCGTCCGCTGCCTCCGCCGCATCCGCAGGCGCGACCGGCAAGGTCCGACGCACGCCGTACACCTTCCGCAACGCGGAGATGGTCGGCGGCGGTTTCGTCCCCGGCATCATCTTCAACCAGAGCGAACCCGGACTCGTGTACGCCCGTACCGACATCGGCGGCGCCTACCGCCTCGACACGGCGACGAAGCGGTGGATCCCCCTCACCGACTGGATCGGCTGGGACGAGTACGGACACACCGGCATCATCAGCATCGCCACCGACGAGGTCGACCCCGACCGCGTCTACCTGGCGGCGGGCACCTACACCCTCCCCGACTGGGACCCGAGCATGGCAGCGATCCTGCGCTCGACCGACCGCGGCCGCACCTGGAAGACCACCCCTCTGCCGTTCCGGCTGGGCGGCAACATGCCCGGCCGGGGCATCGGCGAGCGGCTGGTGATCGACCCCAACCAGAACAGGATCCTGTACCTGGGAGTGCGCGGGGGCCACGGGCTCTGGCGCAGCACCGACCACGGCAGGACGTTCGCGAAGGTGACCAGCCTCCCCAACGCGGGCAACTTCGTCATCGACCCCACCGACCCCGACGGCTACAACGGAGACAACCTGGGCGTGCTGCAAGTCGTCTTCGACAAGCGCACCGGCAGAGCCGGGAAGGCCACCCGGACCCTCTACGTCACCGTCGCCGACAAGGACAACATCCTGTACCGGTCCACCGACGCGGGAGCGACCTGGGAACGCGTACCCGGGCAGCCCACCGGCTTCATCCCGCACCACGCGGTCTTCGACCACGTCGGCGGCTACCTGTACCTGGCGACCAGCAACACCGCCGGCCCCTACGACGGCTCCAAGGGCGACGTGTGGAAGCTGGACACCACCACCGACACCTGGACCCGCGTCAGTCCGGTCCCGTCCACCAGCGACGACAACCAATACGGTTACAGCGGCCTGACCATCGACCGGCAGAACCCGGACACCTTGATGGTGTCCACCCAGGTCAAGTGGTACCCCGACTGCCTCCTCTTCCGCTCCACCGACGGCGGCGCGAGCTGGACCCGCGCGTGGGACATGGACACGAATTCCGAGCGCACCCTGCGCTACGACATGGACATCTCCGCCGCCCCCTGGCTGACCTGGAACGCCTCGCCGCCGCTTCCCGAGATGACCCCCAAGCTGGGCTGGATGATGGAGTCCGTCCAGATCGACCCCTTCGACTCCGACCACTTCATGTACGGAACCGGCGCGACGATCTACGGCGCCGACAACCTGACCGACTGGGACAGCGGCGGCACGGTGCACCTGTCCGTGCGGGCCCAGGGCCTGGAGGAGACCTCGGTCGGCTGCGTGATCAGCCCACCCGCCGGTCGCGCACACCTCTTCTCCGGTGTGGGCGATGTCGGCGGCTTCCGGCACACGGATTTCCGCAAGGCGCCGAAGATGTACGACAGCCCGACCTTCGGCGCCACCCCCGCCCTGGACTACGCGGAGCTGGCGCCCCACACCATCGTGCGGGTCGGCAACCCCACCAGCGGCTGGACCCAGCACTTCGCCCTCTCCACCGACAGCGGCGACACCTGGAAGCCGTCGGGCAGCGAGCCGTCCGGCGTCACCGGCCCCGGAGTCGACGACCAGGCCGTCGCCGTCAGCGCCGACGGCAGGCGGATCGTCTGGTCACCGGCCGGCGCGCCGGTCAGCTGGTCCGACGACCACGGAGCGACCTGGACGGCCTCGAAGGGGCTGCCTACCGGGGCCTCCGTGCGCTCCGACCGGGTGAACCCGGCGAAGTTCTACGCCTACGACTCCGGCGTCTTCTACCTCAGCACGGACGGCGGTGAGAGCTTCAAGGCCACGGCGGCGACCGGTCTGCCCACCGCGGGGAACGTCCGGTTCAAGCCGGTCCCGGGCCACGAGGGCGACATCTGGCTGGCCGGCGGCACCACCAAGCCCACCACCCCCACACCGTACGGGCTGTGGCGGTCGACCGACTCCGGAGCGTCCTTCACCAGGGTCGAGGCAGTGGACCAGGGCGACGTCGTCGGATTCGGCAAGGCCGCGCCCGGCGCCACGTACCCCGCCGTCTACACCAGCTCCAAGATCCACGGCGTGCGCGGCATCTTCCGTTCCGACGACGCGGGCCGGACCTGGGTCCGCATCAACGACGACCGCCACGAGTACGCCTGGACCGGCAACACCATGACCGGAGACCCCCGGGTCCACGGTCGCGTCTACTTCGGGACCAACGGACGCGGAGTCATCTACGGCGACCCCAAGTGAGGTCCGGCTCCCGGTCGCCACGCTCCGCACCCGCCGTCCCGAAGAGGAGACCGACGTGGCCCTGCCGCCAGGGCAGGACGACCGACTTCTCCTCTCCCGTGTGATCCCCCCACTCAGCACACATTCCGGAGGGCTGATGAAATTCCGAATCGGCTGGGCCGCGCTGCTCGCGGCTCTGGCTCTCGTCTTCACCCTGCCGAACTCGGCGGTGGCAGCTTCACAGACGTACTGGTTCAAGTACTACGCGACCGGCGGCAACGCCTCGACGTGGTACACCGACGACAACAACTGGGGTGTGAACTCCTCGACCGGCACCGGCTTCGTCGCCATGGTCAACGGCAAGGACTGGGGGTGGTCGTCCCCGGTGACCACACTCCCCAAGAAGATCCGCGACGTCAGTCCCAACAACACCTCGTGGTTCAGCCAGTCGGCATACCCGAAGTCCGGCTCGTACTACGACGCCGCGTACGACATCTTCATCGACCCCTACCCCGCGCCGACCGACCGCAACTCCAAGACCGAGATCATGATCTGGCTCAACTGGTACAACACCAAGCCGCTGGCCGACCGCTACGACGCGAACGGCAACGCGGTCCCGGCCGCGACCAACGTCAGCCTGGGCGGCCGCAGTTGGGACATCTACGAGTACACCTGGAGCAACGGCGGCCACACCCTCAGCTTCCTGGACAGGAGCAAGTCCGGCTGGTGGTCCGGAAGCCTCACCCCGTTCTTCAACTACGGCCAGAACAGGGGTTTCTACACCGGCGACCACTACCTCAACAGCGTCATGGCCGGCTGGGAATTCGGGCCGGGCGATTACACGGCTCACTCCTGGGGCGCCGTGGGCTTCTGACGCCGCCACGAGCAGAAGGGCGGACCAGTGACCGGCCGCCCTCTGCCCGGAAACACCGCCCGACTCTCCGTACGGAGGGTCGGGCGGCTCGGAAGCAGCGCCCGACTCTCCGCAGAGAGGCACCGTCATGACCCCACGCAGTGTCACCGACCACCTGGGCGGACTCGCCTTCGGCGGGGACTACAACCCCGAGCAGTGGGACGAGCCGGTCTGGAAGGAGGACGACGAGCTCATGCGCCGGGCCAGGGTCAACCTGGCCACCGTGGGTGTCTTCTCCTGGGCCCTGCTCGAACCGGAGGAGGGACGCTACGACTTCGCCTGGCTCGACGCCCACATCGATCGCCTGCACGCGAACGGTGTGGCCGTGGACCTCGCCACGCCGACGGCCTCCCCGCCCCCCTGGTTCACCCTGGCGCACCCCGACGCGCTGCCGGTCACCCCGGACGGCACCCGCCTCACCCACGGCAGCCGCGACACCTACTGCCTCACCGCGCCCGCCTACCGCCGTGCTGCCCGCCGGATCGCCTCCGCCCTGGCCGAGCGGTACGGCGACCACCCCGCCCTCGCGCTGTGGCACGTGCACAACGAGTACGGCACGATCTGTTACTGCGACCACACGGGCGCCGCCTTCAGGGTGTGGCTGCGCGCCCGCCACGGCTCGCTGGAGGCCCTCAACGGCGCGTGGGGGACGGCCTTCTGGAGCCAGCGCTACTCGTCCTGGGAGCAGGTGCTACCGCCGCGCGCGACGCAGTGGCACAAGAATCCCGGCCAGGCACTGGACTTCCGCCGCTTCTGGTCGGACGAGATCATCGCCGCCTACCGCGAGCAGCGCGACGCGATCCGCGCGCACAGCGACCGGCCGGTGACAACCAACCTGATGCTCCCCGCCTACCAGAACATCGACCTGTGGGCCCTCGCCCGCGAGCTCGACGTGGTCAGCTCCGACCAGTACCCCAGCTCACCCGGTCTGGACGCCGCCGCCGACGCCGCCTTCCACGCCGACCGCACCCGCTCCCTGGCCGGCGGCAGCCCCTGGCTGCTGATGGAGCAGGGCACGAATACCGTCTACGACGGCGACCGGGTCCTCGCCAAGGAGCCCGGGGACATCGTGCGCCACACCCTCGGCCACATCGCCCGCGGCTCGGAGGGTGCCCTCTTCTTCCAGTGGCGGCAGTCCCGCGCCGGCGCCGAGATGTGGCACTCGGCGATGGTCCCGCACGCGGGACCCGACAGCCGGATCTTCCGCGAGGTCACGCAGGTCGGCGAGGCGGTCGCCCTGCTCGGGGAGCTGGCGGGATCGACGGTCACCGCCCCGGTGGCCGTCCTCCACGACTCGGACGCCTGGTGGGCGCTGAGCATGGACGGTCTGCCCTCCCAAGACCTCGACTGCCACGCGGAACTGGGCCGAGCACACCGAGCTCTGTGGGACGCGGGTGTCACGGTCGACTTCGCCCACCCCGAACACGAGCTGCGCCGCTACCTGCTGGTCATCGCGCCGGCTCTGTTCCTGATGTCCGACGCGGGCGCCGAGAACCTGCGCCGTTACGTCGAGGGTGGTGGGACACTGCTCGTCCAGCACGCGAGCGGATTCGTCGACGAGCGCCTGCACGCCCGGCTGGGCGGCTACCCCGCCAGGCCGCTGCGCGAGGCGCTGGGCATCCGCGTCGAGGAGTACCGACCGCTGCGGCGGGGTGAGCGGATCGCCCTGTCGGACGGGTCGTACGGCACCGTCTGGAGCGAGTCCGTGCGCGCCGAGGGCGCGGAAACGCTCGCCACCTACACCCACGGCATGCTCACGGACAGTCCCGCGCTCACCCGGCATCGCTTCGGCACCGGGCAGGGCTGGTACCTCTCGACCCGCCTGGAGGAGACCGACTACGGCGCTCTCGTCCGCCGGCTGCTGAAGGAGTCCGGCACCGAGCCCGAACTGCCAGGTCTGCCGCCCGGTGTTGAAGCCGTCACCCGCCACGCGCCCGACGGCCGCCGCTGGCACGTCCTGATCAACCACCGCGCCGCCACCCTGCACCTGCCTGAACCCGCGCACGACCTGCTCACCGGGGCCCTCGCTCACGAAGTCCCGTCCGGTGGCTGCGTGGTTCTCCGCAACCCCTGACCTGGAAAGATCACCAGGCTTTCCCAGGGTCAGTGGGTCTCGGTTTCGTCGGTCGGCGCCGTGGAGCGTAGTTCGACGCAGCATTCCCCGGGGCTGGGTGCCAGGACGGCCTGGACCGCCGGGGCGCGGAGTCCTTGCAGGGAGCCGGTGAGGAAGGCGTGGTTCATGCCGCAGACCAGGTCGGGGGCTTCTCGTGCGGGCTCGAAGCCGTACCGGTCGAGCATGTGCTCGCACAGGGTCAGGCCTCTCTCGGCGCCGAGTCTGGCAGGGCGCAGCTGGGTGCGTTCTTCCTCGCCGAGTTCTTCGCCCCGCTGTCCTGCCGTGCGCATCGCCGCTTGAGTGGCGGTCTCGTTTCGCCTTCGGTCACGACGGCCTGGACGAGCAGGTCAGCGAGGAGTTCATGGCGGCGGTCCGGGATGCTGACGCGGCTCGGCGTGACGGTGGGCTCGTACACCTTGGGCTGCCGGCCGACTTCGCGGACGCCCGTGGGGGCGGCGTAGCGGGCGCTCAGCAGGCCGACGTCGACAAGCTTGTCGAGGTGGAAGGCGGCGAGTTCGCGCGATATTCCGACGGTGGCGGCCGCCTCGTCGCGCGTGACGGGGTGGCGGGCGCGGCGGATGAACGCGAACATCTGCCGTCGGGTGCCCTCGCCGAGCGCGTTGACGGAGTCGATCGCGGCGGCGTCGGAGGAGATCGGCGGGGGCATGTCGCGACATCACCGGCGCTGAGTTCCAGCGGGGGAAGAAAAGGACTCTGCACAGAACCCGGGGCCGTACTCGGGTGGCCCGTGTCCTGCCCGCCCGAGAGGTGCTGAACGTGGTTATTTGGAGGGATGATCAGCAACGTTCGCGCCCGTGTCCTGCCGTCCTCGCAACGCCGCTCGCTGGACGAACTGACCGAGGATCTGATCCTCTCCTGTGGGGACACCACGGCCAAGCGCTCCGCGTTCTGGACGATGCTGACGCTGTCGTCGGTCATCGCGGCAGGTGGTGTGCTCACGGACTCGACGGCAACCGTGATCGGCGCCATGATCATCGCGCCACTGTCCACGCCGATCATGGGCATTGCCCTGGGTTCGGTGCAGCGCCGCCGCACCGGATCGGTCATGGTCGTCCTCCTCGCGTGCGTGCTGGTGATCGCGATCGGGATGGCCATGTCGCTGGCTCTTCCCAGCAACTACGACCTGCTGTCCAACAGCCAGATCTCCTCGCGGACGTCGCCTGACCTCATGGACTTGATCGCCGCCCTGGCGACCGGGCTGGCCGGCGCAGTCGCGCTGGCCCGTCGGGACGTCGCCGCCGTACTGCCCGGAGTTGCCATCGCCATCTCCCTCGTCCCACCCCTCGTGGTGGTCGGGGTGTGCCTGGGGAAGCTGTCAGGATGGCTGTCCCTGGGCGCACTCGCACTGTTCTTGTCGAACCTCTTCGCCCTGGTCTTCGCGGGCATGCTGGTCTTCGCCTCACTCGGCTACGGCACCGAGACCGACAAAGCGGCCGGGCGCCCCGCCCGCAGCGCATCTGCCGCCATGGCCCTGCTGTTCGTCGTCGTGCTCATTCCGCTGACAGCCAACACCGTGGCCACCTTGCTGCTCAACGCATGGACCGGCCGCACCAAGGAGGCGGCACAGCAGTGGCTCACCGACGATCCGGGCGCATCCGTCACAAGTGTCGACGCGAATTCCCGGACCATGTACATCCACGTCCGCACTCCCCGAGAACTCCCGCCGGTGCAGTCCCTGCTCGACCGGCTCGACGGACAGATCCCGGACGGCATCCCCGTCGTGGTGGACGCCTCACGGGGCCGGCGCATCAACGCCGGAAAGGTCGGCGGCTGAGGATCGCATCAGCATCTCGCCCCGAAGAACATCCACCAAAATGACCGCCGCGCCCTGACGCCGTCCCGCGCCACAAGAGATGCCTCCGCGGCCCAATGCGGTCCTCGCGGTACATGGCACGAGAGCCTCCCCCACCTCACCCCATCCGCAAGGGCCGCCGTCCACCATGTGTGCCACGGCTCAGCCCTGCGGGAAGATCGGGCGTTCGTCACGGCCACGGCTCGGTAGGCCGTACCGTGTCGAACGCCAGGCCGCTCGCGGTCTCCCCCGTGCCGGCGGTCTTCTCCCTGCGCACCCAGCTGTGCAAGGTGCCGTCGGACCAGCGGGCCAGGACGGGGCGGCGGGCGACCAGGACTCCCTCGCGCGGTACCTCCTCCTCGTGCAGCCACAGTCCGGGGGTGATGAGACGGCCCTCGGGGCGGGAGTCGAGGCCGGGGCCGGTGAGGGTGGCCAGGCGGAACCGGATCTGGCCGGCTCGCACCGGTTCGGGGACGAGGGGGAACCAGAAGTCGGGGACGATGGACTGGACCGCGTACGCGGGCACCGCATCGGGTCCGGGTACGGCCGTTTCGGGCGGCGCGTTGCGGGCCCAGCGGTCGCGGCGGTCGACCTGTTCGCCGCGGCCGTCGGTGTAGTGGTGCTGAACCGCCCAGGCGAGGTTGGCCAGTTCGTCGCGGGCGAGGAGAACCCGTTCGAGGGGCTGTCCCGGCTGGCCGCGTTCGGAGGGCAGGATCAGCAGCCCGGACGCGGCCGGGTGGTCCGGGTCGGGGCTGCTCAGGGTGAACATCGTCCAGGACGGGTCGTCGCGGCCGGCCCGCTCGACCAGGTGGTGGCGGCCGAACACGTCCCGTACGAGGAGCCGGTCCAGGACGGTCAGTGACGCGGCCGGCACCTCCAGCGGCACCAGGAACCAGTCGTTGCCGAAGACCGTGGCGAACGAGATCAGCAGCAGCCGCCCGGTGTCCAGTGCGGAGACGTCCGCCGCGCTGAGGTCGACGCGCGCGTCCTCCATCTCCCAGAACCGGTCGGCCGGCAGCCCCCCGTACCGCACGGTGGAGGGCAGGCCCTCCTGTGCGAACGCCCGGCTCTGTCCAGGCGGTGCCGGCTCGGCGTCGGGGTCGGGGTGGACGTCGAGGGAGTACCAGTCCAGGCCGTCGCCCTGGTACTCCTCGGCCCGCAGGACGGTGCCGCCGGTGGACAGTTCGGCCGCGTATTCGCCGCGATGCGGGTCGAAGCAGTCCGGGCCGTGCTCGGCCAGCCGGCCGGCCCACCAGGTCCGCCAGCGGGCGGCCACCTCGCCGAGGCGCGCGTCGGGTCCGGCGTCGAAGGTGCCCACGTCCAGCGCGGCCGCCACCGATGCCGCGTCGGGCAGACCGCCGTCGAGCAGGCCGATCAGGCCGACGTCCGCGACGTCCGGCTCCTCCCCGGTGCGAAGTCGGTGCGGGGCCAGGGCCGTCAGGGCGGCGGCGAGCAGTCCGGCGTCGTCGGACATGCGCAGCAACGCCGCGCCGCCCTCGGCGCGCAGCCGCTCGTCGACCTGGACGGGCTCGTCCTCGATCTGGGTGTCCAGCGGGCCCTGGCCGAGGTCGTACGGCACCCAGTCGGTGGCCCCGCCCGGGCGCCAGGCATCGACGGGCGCGCTGCTGCCGCTCATCCGCACCACGGCCGGGGATCCGGCGTCCTGGGCGGCGAACTCCCCGAACTGCCACTGCCGGGTGAGCAGCCACAGCGGGTCGTGCACCCGGGCGGCGAGGCCTGCGTCGACGTCGGTGGCCCGGTGCCGGGGCTGCAGCTGGAAGGGGCCCTCGGGGTCGGTGTCGTCCCTTTTCGACTCGATCCGGGCCAGGGCCCGGCCGGTCGCGCTCCGCTGGGCGATGCGGATGCCGGGCAGGAGCGAGTTCAGCGCGCTCAGGTCCTGGTGGTCGACAGCGCGCAGCTTGGCCAGTTCCAGGGTCTCCCGCAGCACCTGCATCAGCCCGTCGGAGGTCCACCCGCGGTCCAGGTCCGGGGGGACCGCAAGGAGCACACTGTGCGGGGCCTTGGCGTCCGGGCGGTCGTAGTGGAAGGCGACGCCCGTCAGTTCGGTCTCCGGCGCAGGCTCGGGTCCCGGCGGCGGCTGCTCGGAGCCGGGGAGGAGTTCGATCCACTCGTCCAGGACGACTCCGGTGACTGCCGCGTCCGCCGCGATGTCGTGCGGTGCGTGCCAGACCAGGTGGGTCGTGGCAGGCGGGCGCTGCCCGGCGGGGAAGGGCCCGCCGATCCAGGCGTCGCCGTCGGTCGTCGGATGCTGGGCCGCGCACAGCCGTTCCACGCGTCCGGCCCGGTTCCCGGCCAGCAGCAGCGTCTCGTGCAGGTTGCGCACCGTGGGGCGTACGGCCGCGTTGCGCCGCAGCCAGTCCTCCATGTGGGCGCCCGGCAGATCGCCGCGACCCGTCGGCGGCGAGGTCGTCGCGGTGAGCGCGGGCAGCAGCGGGAGGTCCGCGGCGAGCACCGGGGACAGCTCCGTGCGGGCCCGCGCGAGCCAGGCGTCGGTCGATCCGGGTGTGACCTCCTCGGTGGCCAGTGCGCTGATCTTGTCCTTGGCGGGGTGCCCGGCGAGCGACGGGCTCGCGGCGAAGGCGGCGAGGCGGGTGCGCAGCTTCGTCGTGTCGACCGAGCGGCCGGCACCGCCGTCGGGCAGGTGCGACGGCAGCAGCGGCTGTGCGGTCGACAGCAAGGACCGGATCCGGGTCGCCCTGCCGTGCAGTCCGCTCCAGCCAGGTCCGGTGAACACGACGGGGGTCTGGGGCGGCACGCCCATCGCGCCCTGAACCGCCCTGCGCAGCGCGGCCGGTTCCGCGCCGGCCGCGTCCAGTACGGCGCTCAGGGCGCCCAGACCCAGCCGGTCGGCGGTGAGTTCGAAGGGGCGGGGCTCCGCCTGACCGTCGTCGAGTCGGCCGGCGAGGGTCCAGCCCGTCGCGGGGCCGAGGAGATGGGCGACCCAGGCCTCCAGCGCGGGTTGCAGCGCGGCGAGCGGGTCGGCGGGCCAGCCTGTCGGAGCGGTCGGTTCGGCTGGGAGCAGCGCGGCAATGCGGTGCGTCACGGCGCGGGCCCGGTGCGGGGTGCGCAGGACGCGGAAGGCGTCCGGCACGTCCTCACCGCGCCCGAGGGTGTCGGCGGTCAGACCCGCGCGGATCGGGTTTCCACCCACCAACTGGTGGACGCTCTCGGCCAGTACGAGGTCCCCCACCGCGTCGAGCGCGTCGGCGAGGTCGTCCAGTAGCGGAGTCACCGCCGCCCGGTCGCTCTCCGAGCCGACCACCGGCGCCCGGTCGATGACGCTGGCCAGGTCGGGGGCGCCGGCCCCGGCCCGCGCGAGGGCCATGCCGTCGACGACGTTGCGGGCGGAGACCGCCTCCGCGCTGCGCGCCCACAGGTGCGCGTCGGTCCCCTCGGGCGCCGTCTCAGGAACGACGGGCAGCGGGAACTGGCGGCGGAACCGCTCGATGAGGTGATCCAACTCGGCGTCGTGCAGGGCGCGTTCGAACCGATAGCCCAGCAGGGAGCCCAGGTTCTGCCCCTGCCGTACCCCGCCGAGCAGCCAGCGGGCGACGCGGGCGCGGCGGGAGGTGAGGTTGACCGCGTAGCTCTGCTCGTCGGGGTTGCCGAGGAATCCGGACCGCAGGACGGCCGCCGTGGCCGCGTGGTGCAGCGACGGCGCGTGGATGTAGCCGTCCTTCGCGGACAGCTCCACGGTCGTGGCCACGTCGTCCAGCTGGATCTCCAGCTGTTCTCTCGGCACCGGCGGACGCAGGTTCTCCACCCAGCCGTAGCAGCCGAACCGCACGCCCTGGGTGCCGGAGGCCCGCAGCTCGGTCAGCCGCTTCGACGCCAGTGAGGTGATCCAGGCGTCCAGGCGGTGCGAGTGGACGTCGATGACCTCCAGCAGCAGCTCGGGGAGCCGGGACACCGGTACGGCGGCCAGGGTGCGCAGGGCCTGCTCCAGCCTGGGCAGCGCGGCCGCGGCCCGGGTGGCGGCGGCGACGCGTTCCGCTCGCTCGCTCTCGTCCAGGCCGTCCAGCACATCGGCGACGAGTTGGTCCACGTCGCCGGTGACGGCCAGGGCCTGCCGCAGGGGGTCGCCGGCGGGGTCGAAGTCGCCCAGGAAGGTGGACCAGTTGGGCAGGAACAGCAGCGCGTCGAGCACCCCGCTCATGTCCCGTTCGTCATCGGGGACTTCCTCGGATCCGTCCTCGTCCTCGACCGGCTCCTCCCCCGCCACCGGCTCCTCGCCCTCGGTCGGCGGCTCCTCCTCCAGGCCCGGAAGATCGAAGAACGTGCTCCGCCGAGCGGGGGTCTCGCGTCCGGTGGACAGCTCCACCGGCCACTCGGCGTCGTACGCCGTGGCGTCCAGCTCCCCCGCCAGGAACGCCCGTACGGCACCCAGGTAGTCCGCTGTGGCGGCCGCGCGGGCGGGAAAGGCCTCGGCGTCCGGGGTCAGCCGGGTGACGAACTCGGGGACGCCGGACGCCTCGTCCAGGCTCCAGCCGAGCGAGGTCCAGCCGTTGCTGGTCGTCGTCCAGCGGGCGAGGCCGTCGGGCGGCAGAGCGGGCAGGCCGAGTGTCGCGGGGGGTGCGTCGAGCGGGGTGAACGGCACCGCGCGGGCCGGCCCGCTCATCCTGATCATGGCCAGGCCTGTGGCCACGGGCAGCCGCTGCAACGCCTCGACCGCGACCCGGTCCACGGGCTTGCCCGGTTCGACGCGCGGGATGGTCACCTCCTCCTCGCCGTTGTCCTGCACCTCCCGATGGTCCACCACCGCCCGCCAGCGTTCCCGCAGCCGCATCAGCCAGGGTGCGATCACCGCGTCGACGTCGTCGGCGCGTTCGGCGCGCCAGTCGTCCAGCGCTGTCACGGGCAGGACACCGTACGGCTGACGGCCGACGCGCAGCATCGGCAGCGGTCCGCGGCCGCGCACGTGTGCGGCGATGTGCTCACGGACGGCCCGCCATGGTCCCTCGGGAGAGACACCGCTCGGCTGTCTGGTGCCCAGGTCGATGGTGGTCAGCGCGGCCTCGGCGAAGCCCTTGCCGAGCGTGGGCCAGGTGAGCAGGGTCAGGGCGGCGACAGCCGACGGCGCGGCGTCGTCGGCGCCGGGGCAGCCGCGCAGGAACCCGGCGTCCGGCACGCCCAGCGCGGTAGCGAGGGTGTCGGCGACCGGCCGCTCCCCCGCCTCCGGGTCGGGGTCCGGGCCGGGATAGGCAGGGGCCGAGGACCAACCCGAGCGGGAGCGTGGGGTGTTGTTGGTGGCGGTGCCGGAGGGCAGCAGGCCGAGGCCGCTGCCGTAGCGGTGACCGTGCAGCAGGTCGCGCAGCCGGGCAGCGCCGTCCACGGGCGCATCGTCGCGTACGCCGACCACCAGCAACTGGTCCAGGTTCTCGGTGTTCTCGGGCGGGACGATCAGCTCGATGCCCATGCCGGCCTTGACCGCTTCGAACCAGTCGGTCTCCCAGCCCTCGTCCTCGGCGCGCAGCAGGCCGATCGGCAGCGGGTCGGGCACTGGTCGGCCCAGCTTGTCGACCACCACCTCGCCCTCGAACAGCCCGAGGAAGCGCCAGCGCCTCGGCATGGCCACCGCGTGCGGACGCTGCTCCTGGGGGTCGTCGGTCCGCAGGGCGGGCGCCGGGGCGCCGGGACGGCAGGCGCGGACCGCCCAGGAGGCGCGGGCCGGGCGCAGCTTGGTGAGCACGTCCTGCCATGCCTCGGGGCCGGGGTTCTGCCAGTACGCGGTACCGGCGGCGACCTCGGCGGGAGTGAGCGCGGGCTCGAAGCGGGACAGCAGGATGTCGTCCGGGTAGATCCGCACCCGCAGGGTCCTCGGCTCCCACCAGATGGTCTCGACCCGCACCGGCAGCAGCGCGATGGGCTCCGTGTTGTTCTCGGGGAACAGCGGCTCGCCCACGGCCAGCGCCCGCGTCAGCTCCTCCTGGGCCCCGGCGGCCAGGCGGTTCAACTCCTCGGCCCTGTTCTGGAGTTCCGGCAGCGCCGCCTCGGCCGCGGCGAGCGCCTCGGCGGCTGTGGGTGGGAAGGGGGGATCGGGCAGTCCGGCCTGGATGTGCGCCCGTAGACGCCGTACCACGGCCTCCTGCTCATCGGCGAGGGCCTGCGCGGTGTCCGCTTCGGTACGCGCCCGGTCCAGTCGCGCGCGGGCGGCGAAGGCGTCGGTCATGTCCTCACTGCTCCTGTCCTCGGCACAGTGGTCAGCCGCCCAGCAACGTGGTGGCCCGGAAGGCCAGTTGGAACGGCGGCTGGAAGGCGATGCGGGCCATGTCGGCCGAGTCCCGGGCCCACTTCGGCGGGTCGGACTGGGTGAGTTGGGTCGGCGTGGCGGGCGCCTGGTCGAGCTGGACGCATCGGGTGGGAACCGCACCGATGCCCTGCCAGGTGAGGTCGGCCCATGTCTTCATCTCGGCGGGCTGGTCGCCGGTGTCGAATCCGAACTGGGTGCCCCGCATGGGTTCGCGGAACACGAAGAACCAGTCCTCGGTGCGGGCGCGCTCCGCGTCCAGATCGGGGAACAAGTACAGGACCGTGGACTCGTCCAGCGCCAGCGCCGTGGCCGGTACGCCGTCGAAGGCGGGCGGCAGCTTGCCGTCCACTGCGCGTACGGCGAGCAGGGCGGTGCCGGGGAAGCGCCGCAGCAGATCGCCGCGTACGAGCAGCGCCAGGTCGCCCTCGCCGCCGGTGCGCAGCTGGCTGCCCAGCGGGGCGTCCAGCGGCCACAGCGCGATCTCCTCGACGTCCGCGCTGTCGCCGGGCCAGAACCGGGCGAACGGGGTGCCGCGCTGGTCAGTGGGGTACTCCCGCCACAGCAGCTCACGGTTGAACTCGTGGTTCAGCCCGACCAGCAGCGCGGCGATGAACTCGGGGTTGGTCTCCAGCAGGGTCACCGAGTCCTGCGGCATCGCGCCGATGCCGGGCAGCGCCCATTCCGGCCAGCGGGCCAGCAGTTCCGCGGCAATCGGCACGGTGAACCTCGGGTGGGCCATGATCGGCCGCAGGGGGCGGTCGTCGGCCTCCGTGCGCTGCGCCCAGAAGTCCGCGGGGATGCGGTCGGCGAGACGCCGCAGTTGCAGCCGCATGGGGCTGAGCGCTGCGCGCAGTTCGCCCGGCAGGCCGGCCTCCGGCGCGTCGTCGCTGACCATCCCCATCAGTTTCATCTTTCCGGCGAGGAACGACTCGGCCGGCTCGCCGTCCGTGCCGAGCTGGGCCCGTCGGGCCAGCGCGCCGTTGGCGCGGGTCAGCCGGACGAACGAGGTACTGGCCGTACCGACCGGCAGGTCCTCCCTGGCCGAGGCCAGCTTGGCGGCCAGGGTGGTCGGCTCCGCGTCCGGTGTCGTCGCGGACACGGGTACCCGCGCGCTCACCGGTGCCATGACGGTGACGAGGTCGGCCGCGTCCAGCGGGCCGAGGTGCTTGCGCTGGGCCCGCTCGGCGGCGACGGCCGCCAGCTCCCCGGCCGCCAGCAGCCGGTTGGCCTGCCGGATCTCGCCGACCTGTTCCCAGGCCCGGGCCATGAGGAACTCCTGCTCCAACTGCACATAGCGGCAGCCGAGTGCGGCGGCGACCCGACGGCGGACCTCCACGTTGAGCGTGCTCATCCAGACGTCGGGCTCGGCCGGCACGGTCTGCTCGCCGGTGTGATGGCTGCCGTACAGCGGCGGGGCCACGGCGACGACGTCCCGGTCCCCGGCGGGTTCTCCGTCCCCCTCCGGCACGGGCTCGCCGCGGAGCAGGGCCGGGGCGTCCACCCGCTCGCGGATCAGGGCGCGGAACCGGTCCTGGGCCGCGGGGTCGGACCACGTCTCGGGTGCCGCCGTGCCGGGCGGACGCAGGGCGCCGTCCATGGCAACGGTGGCCGCGACGGCCTTCTCGGCGGGCCAGGGCCGACCGACATCGATGGTCCGGGTGCCGAGGCCGGACTCGGCGGCGGGCCGGAAGCGCAGCCGGCGGGCGAGTTCCTCGAAGGTGCCCGCCCTCCCCGTACGGAAAGTCCACCAGTGGTAGACGGGCAGGTCGACGGTGTCCCGGCCGGGGATGGGCCAGGCGTCCGCGGTGGCCGCCGCCCGCGGTGCAACGTTCAGGCCCGCGTCCCGGCCCGCCGCGGTGGCGGGCACGACGGCGGCGATCCAGCCGCGGTCCGGGGCCAGCCGACGCGGGCACAGCAGCCTTCCGACGACATCCGCCGAGTGATGGCGCACGCCCTGGTCGACGAGCCGCCGGGCGGCGTCGAGGTCGGTGACGTCGTCGGGCAGCCGTGCCTCCACATGGGTCCAGGCCCACCGTTCGGCCAAGGGAGGCAGCGCGGCGACCGGTGCCGTGAGGACGGGCAGTGGGTGCCCGGGGCGGGGTGGGGCGGCCTCGTCCTCGGCCAGCACGATCAGCGCGATCCAGGGTTGCGGGGTGGGTCCGCCCGCGGTGGCCACCGTGCCCGGGGACAGCAGCCAGGGCAGGTCGGCGTGGACCAGTTCCACGCTCGCCAGCACGTTCTCCGCCGCGTCTGGTGTGCCGGGCGGCGGTTCCTCGCGCAGCACCATCGAGCGGTCGAAACCGAGCACCTCGCCCGGTCCCACGAGCGACAGGATCGGTCCCGCCACTTCCGGCTCCTCGCGGCGGCCGTCGATGTCCTGGAAGAACCGCACCGCAGTGCGCAGCGCCTGTCCGTCGGCGGAGGCGGCGGCACCCACTCGCGCGGAGGAGAAGAACCAGCGCGTGCTCATACGACGCTCCCGCCTGCTCGACGCCGGGAACGGGGCGCGGTCATCGTCCGACCTCCCAGCTCTCGAGGAGCCGCAACGCCTCCTGCGGCTGGTCGAGTCGGCCGCTCATCGCCTCCCAGGCGTCGGCGGTGGCGTCGACCAGGGTGACGTCGTCCAGTAGTGGCTGAAGCGAATCGGTGGCCGCCACGCTCAATTTGGCGGGACGCACCTTGATGGCCGCCGCCGGTGTACGCCACCGCTCGAGCCGTTCGGCGGCGCTGGCACCGAAGACGGACTCGAGGCGGAACAGCCCGGGCCACAAGGAGAACTCCCGCTCGGGCAGCGGGGGTTCGTAGCCGGTCTCATAGCCGTCGTCCACGCGGTGGCCTGCGCCGAGGACGATGCCGTCACTGCGTGCCCGCAGTCCGCACGCGCGGCTGACGAAGGCGGGCTCGCTGAGTTGGGCGTCTTCGGTGAGGTCGAAGAACTCTCCGGGCACGAACCGCTCGGACAGCGAGGGGAGTCCGGCGGCGGGCTGGGTGGTACCGAGGGTGATCTCCTTGATCGTCCAGGTCTGCGCCGGCACCGGGCGCCGCTCGAACCGGGAGATCGGCACGCCCAGCGGGACCACGTGCTGGGAGACGCGCAGGGTGGCGTCGGGGTGCACGAGGGTGCCCTGGTTCAGCTTCTCGTTCGCTTCCCCCGTGAACACCAACGCGGTGCGTTCGGCGGTCGGCCGCTCCGCCGCCCAGGCCTTCGACTGCGCCAGTTCGGGGGTCAGCGCGTCGATAGGCCGACGTCCGGCCTTCTGCCCCACGGCGGGCGGCGAGCCCCAGCGGATGTCGAAGTCCAGCTCGACGTCCCAGAACAGCACCGCGATGCTGCCGGTGCCGAAGGCATGCCAGGGGGCGGGCCCCTCCAGCGTGAAGTCCAGGGCGATCCCTGCCAGTCGGCGCCCGAAGGCGCGTACCGCCACTCCGGCGCGGACGTGCACGGAGAACGCGAACACCGGGTCGAAGACGAACAGCGCGTCCAGACCCAGCCAGCCCGTCACCCCGCAGCCGGCGATCGTGGCGTCCAGCTGGACCTGGCCGCCGAACATCACCGCGTTGGAGGTGACCGCGAAATAGGCCTCCATGCGAAGCCCCCAGCCCTGGCCGGGGGCCAGGTCCACCTGGAGCCGATCCAGCGCGGGCACCCGGGCCGGGCGGGTGTAGCGGGGGTGGAAGCCGCCGGCGGACAGGACGAACTCCGGCTGCCCGCCGCCGCGTACGAGCAGATACATCTCGCCGCGCACGGCGAGCCCGACGATCCACGAACCGGTCAGCGACACCAGCACTTCGACCATCGGGACGGCCGGTTCGATCCGACCGAGCACACAAGCCTGGAGGCGGATCAGCGGCACGGCCGGGTCGGGCAGCCCGACCAGCAGCCGTCCCAGCAGCAGAGCGCGTGCCGGCGCGGGCAGTTCGAGGATGATCGCCCCGGACAGGGACACCCACCGGCCACCCCAGTTGAGGCGGATCATCGGCCCGACCAGGATGCGCCCGGCAGCGACTGGGAACGCCGAGCCGAGTGAGCCGATGATCTCCGGGGCGCGTTCCACCGCGCGGTCGGGGAACAGCACATGGTCGGCATTGCCGTCACCGACGAGCTGCTGCAGGGCGGTGACATCGGCGCGCCGGTTCACCCCGACCAGACCGCCGACCGCGTCGAGCGCGAAGCCCAGGCCGAGTTGGATGCCGGGGGTCGGGAACTGGGCGGCGAGCAGCGCCAGGAAGCTGGTGGGGGCCTTGCCGTCGGGCGGCCGGAACAGCGCGACCGCCTGGACGCGCAGCACCCCGAGGTCGACGGAGATCAGCCCCCCGTAGCCCTCGTCGGGGGTGCGCCGGACCAGGCCGCCGCCGGAGATGGGCGGCACCTTCAGCTCGGTGCTGATGCCGTCCGGGAACAGCTCGCGCAGTCGGCTCGGGTCGAGGCCCGGGGGGTGCGCCGGGGCAAACGTAACGGGCAGCTCGATCCCGGCGCGGTCCAGGTGGACGCTCAGCGGCAGGCCCGGAAGCCCGGCGCCGGCCGACACCGACACGGCCAGCCGTGGCTCGCCCCCGTCGGAGGTCAGCTCCAGGGCGGCGCCCCGGCTGGACACCGCCGGGGCGTTCAGCCGGAGCGGGAGAGGGACCGTGAGGCCGCCGGTGCCGGCGAAGCGCAGGCCTTCGGCCCGGTCGGCGCGCAGGACGACGGACACGGGCGGACCCGACATCGGACTCGCGCCGTCGATGCCGAGGAGGCGGGCGAGCGCGGCCGGCAGCACGGCGGCGGTGAACCCCTGCAACTCCAGCTCGACAACGGCGGGGGTGCCCGGCTCCGCGGTCACGGCCAGACCGACGCCGTCGACGCTCACGCCGGGACCGTCGGTCATTCCGGCGGCGAGCCTGCCGGTGCGGCGCAGCCGGATCGCGGCGCTGCCACCGGGCGGCGCGGGCGGCAGGCCCGGCCCGAAGGCGGCGTCCCAGCCCTGGGTGGCGGTGACGGTCGCCTCCGCGCTCCACGGCCCGTGGACGGTCTGGGGCAGAGTCAGGGCCGCCCCTGGGGTGACAACCACGTCGAAGACGGGTCCGTCAGGGGTCACTCCAAGCACGGCGCGTCCGCCCGCGGCTCCGGCCTGGCCATCGAACACCAGGGCCACGCCGAGGGGCGCGCCGGGGGCCCGCCGCCAGCCGTGCAGCCGTACGGGCGAGGCTGCGTCGAGGTCGCCGAGCGTCTCCCGTACCAGCTCCACCAGCGAGTTGCCGGGCGGCAGTTTGTCGTGCACGGCGAACAGCCGCCCGGCGAGCACGGTCCCGGCGGCCGAGGGGTCCTCGCCGAGCTCGGGCAGGGATCGGATCAGGCCGTCGACGGCGTCCTTGGCCAGCGCGCGCAGTTGGCCGGCGACCTGCTGAAGGAGTGCGTGCGGGTCCATGCGGCTCACCCCTGGTTGGCTTCGCCGTTGTCGATCACCAGGGCGCCGTTCATGGTGCCGACGCCCAGCCAGCGGCCGTTCGGGCTGAACCGCAGCGCCAGTACCTCGTCGGTGGACACGGTGTACAGCTCCTTGCCCTCGACGTTGAACAGCCGTACGACGTTGTCGATGGAGGCGCTGGCCGCGTGCTTGCCGTTCGGGCTGAACGCGACATGGGTGACCGCTCCGAAGCTCTGGTCCTCCGGGTCGCCGGGGTTCAGTTTGGGCGCCCGCCCCCGCTCGACGCCGGTGTCCGCGTCCAGAACCCGGGCGAACCCGTCGGAGCCGCCGACCACGGTCCATTTGCCCTTGGGGTCGAAGGCCAGGCAGCTCGGGGCGGTGACCTGGTCGTCGATATCCTCCGGAGTGGGCCACACCTGCTTGCCGCTCTGCGCCTCGAACATCCGGGTGGTGTCATCCGCGGCACAGCACAGCACGTTAAGCCCGTCCGGGCTGAACGCGACGGCGAAGACGGCATCCCTCGGGGTGAGCCGCGAGATCTCCTTGCCGGTGGCCACGTCGTGCACCCGAGCGGATCCGGCGTGGTGGTGGTTTCCGCCGTGGCGTTCGTCTACGGCCAGCGCTATCCGGGTGCCGTCCCGGCTCAGGTCCACATCGGCGATCAACGGCGGGTTGACGGTGATGCGCTGCTTGATCTCCCCGGAAGCCTGGTCGAGTACGGCGACCAGAGTGTCGGTGGCCACGATCAGCCGCCCCTCCGGGCCGAACCGCACGGAGTTCACCGAGTTGCCCGGGTCGAGCGGTCCCTGCCACAGGGCCGTGCCGGTGGTGCTGTCCCGCAGGAACACCTGCTCGAAGTCGGACACGGCGATCCTGGTGCCGTCCGGGCTGAAGGCGATGCCGGACACGGATCCGTCGGTGGGCACCTCCAGCGGCGGTGCCCCGATGCCGATCGAGCGCACCCGCAGGTGGGTGTCACTGCCGCCGGTGGCGAAGCGCGCGTTGTCCGGACTGAAGGCGACAGCCTGGACCGAGCCGTCCTGTGGGGCGCGAAGCGCGACAGTACCGGGCTCGCTCATGACCGGGTCCTCCTCATGCCGGAATGTCCCTAGCCGACGGGCAGTGAGACGTCGAACGTCGCGCTGCCGCCGCGCACGGTGACGGTGACCGACTCAAGGGCGAGGCCGTCCGGGTTGTCGAAGCGGTACAGGGCGTACGCGTTGGCGCCGGTCATCTGGATGGCGGGCAGCGGGCCGGGGACAGGCGCTTCGGCGACGCTCAGGGACTGGCCGCCGGCGACGAGTTCGACGGCGACATCGGAGTCCTGGAGGTCGAGGGGCTGTTCCACCGCGATCGCCACGTTGACACGCACCGACGTGCCGGTCACCTCGTGGAGAGAGGGGTAGACCCAGAAGTCACCGGCCAGTCGGGGGGTTTCGTCGTTCATGGGGCTCCTCACGGCACCTGGCAGTTGACGGTCCACTCGCGGGTGAACAGGACCCTTCCGCCGTTGCACACGTCGATCAGATGTCCGCGGAAGTCGACATCGATCTTGAAGAAGGTGCCGGGCGCTCCAACGCCCCCGGGTGTGTCCCGGCCGGCGTACTGCTCTCCGGAGCGTCGCTTGACGAGATACATGTCGTTGAGGTTCCCGTTGCCGACCGCGGCGTCGCGGTGTCCGTAGTCCAGATCAACGTGGAAGGGGTTGGCTGGGCTGGACGCGGCCTGGCCGTCCTCGATGAAGTGGTCGTCGTCGGAGCTCTGCCCCGGCCGGGAGCGCATCAGACGGGGCGCCGGAACGCCGTGCTCCTTCGTGATGAAGCGTACGGGCTGGCCGTTCACCTCAAGCTCACCACGGATGTACTGCCGGTATTCGCCGCATGCGGGGATCGACGGATCGGCGTCGGCGAACAACGCGTGCATCTCGAATTCGCCGCCGCAGCGAACCTCAGGCTGCGTGCGCTTGCTGCAACTCACCAGCCTACCCGGAATATCCACACTCACCACATCGGCCTGCGGCCACTCGATCACCTCGTCGATCGGGCCGGTGAATCCCGCTTGGACCAGCTCCGGCCACTTTCCCGGCTCGGTGATCGGCAGGGGATATCCCGGCCGCACCTTCTCGTTCTGGATGTCGTAGTTCAGGTACTGGCCGCCCTTGAAGAAATACGCCGTCCCGTTTCCCCAGTTGACGGCCGCGTCCACGCCGGACCTGAAAGCGACCGGGAAGTCAGGCCAGCCCTCGGAAATGTCGCGGGGGTAGATGGTCTGGTCGACGGAGTCGGTCTGGAGGTCGTAGCGGACGTATTTCGGGCCCTTGAAGAAGAACACCCGGCCGTCTCCCCAGTTGATCGCCGCGTTCATCCCCGCGGCGAAGGACGCCGGCAGCGCGGGCCACTGCGAGGCCGTGTCATGAGGGTAGAAACTCGCGTCGACCGTGTCGTTTGTGGCGTCCCAGCGGACGTACTCCGAACCCTTGAAGAAGTACACAAATCCGTCAGGCCAGTTCACCACCGCGTCGATGCCCTGGGTGAAGGAGGCGGGCATCGCGGACCATGCCTCGGCGACGCCGCGCGGGTAGAAGTCGTGATTGACCGTCTCCGCGCCGGTCACCGGGTCGATCTCGTAGCGGACGTACTTGCCGCCGCGGAAGAAGAACGCCGTTCGCACCTGCGCCATGAGGGCCCCTTTCTTGAGCGTTCGGATGGCACTCGGCGACCGCCACATGACGCACCATCATGAGAGTGCAGGCCCAGCGGCGGACGGACGTCGAGCGGCGGGCTGCCGCCTTCCACCACGCCGAGGGCGGTTCGCGTGCGGGCTTGCACGTCCACCCGCAGGGCCGGGGTGACAGCACGGCGTCCCGTAGCACCCCACGAGGGGCGGCCGCCAAAGGCAGCTCCCACCGGGGTGGTACGCAAGCTGCCCTTGGCGCGCTCCTCGATGACCTCGGGCCACAGGGTGCCGGGCGAGAACCGTCCGGGACACCTGCTCCCGCAGCGCCATGAAGGCCGGCGACCGCTGGCCTCCTTGGAGCCCGTCTTCGCCCTGCCTGGCAGCGGGGTCCAAGATCGGTGGAGCACCCGCTTCTCAGACCATCAGTGGCAAAGGGTCTGAGAACCAAGTAGCCGTGCTTCCCGGGTTGTTGATGTCTACGGTTTCGCCCGAGAGGCGCAAGTCGAGGCCGAGATGGCCCGTGTACCGCCCCTTCGGTCCGTTGTCCCACTCGATGGTGACCAGAAAGTCGTCGCCTCGGACGAATCCCTGGCAGCCGCCGTGAACGCCGTTGACAAAGGCGTCACCCGATACGTTTCCGGCCTGATCCTGGTCCAGGTTCATATGCACCGTCGCGCCATTGGTCTGATGTACGTCCCAGTTGCCTCTGGAATCGACTGTCATCGGGCTCTCCTTCGTTCTCATGCTTCGGCAGTCAGAAACGCCGTCCCAGTTCGCGGAAGACGGGTTACACCATGACCGTGCAGGAACTGAGTGAGGCGCCGGCTCATGGCTTGGCAGACTGCCGTACCGTCAGATGAGCAGTCCTCGCCCACAACGTGGCTGCTGGAAGCAGTTTGACGCACCAGCGAGACACCTCAGGAGTGTTTCGTTTGCCGTCTTGTCGAGGCTCTTGATTCCAGTAGGCGTCGCGTTCGCGGCAGTGTCAAACCGGGCAGCCGGCGACGGCGAATGACACAGCGCCCCTGGTTGACCAGTCAATTCACGTGGTGTGACGGGTGGGCGGTGGACCTTCGCCACTACATCCAGGGCTGACAGGCCGTGTTGCGGCGAGTGACCGCCGGAGGCCATTACGGCAGTCACAGGGTGACCATGAAGGACTTGTCCGATTCGGCATATGGAATCAGCGAGCTTCTTCGGCGTTGCCGCTCCAGGGGCAGCGTGGCTTCGGCGATTCACGTCACGCGGTGTGGGCCGCATCGGGATCTGCGGAAGATCCGCCAGGACTTCAGGCGAATGCGGCTGGCACGAACATCTCCAGCAGACGCTGTTCGAGGAGAACGGGATCGGCGAAGCGGTCCTCCACCGCTCGCCGTCGACGACCGCGGCAACGCCATGGTCCCCTTCGCCCATGGTCCCCTTCGTCGGGGGAGCGGAGGACGAACCGCCCACGGACGGGTCCCTGCCCCTCGCGATGGTGGGCCTGTGGCAGAGGCACCGCGTCCTGATGGTGTTCAACCGGTTCCGTCCAGCAGGCCTGGGAACTCCCGGGCGGAGTGATCGACCCCGGCGTGACCTCTCAAGAAGCGGCTGCGCGCGAATTGCTGGAGGAAACCGACCATGCGGCCGAAGGGCACACTCGCGTGCTTCACGCGTCGTCTGTGCGTCCTTTGCCTGTCTGCGCGGGAACCGGTTCCGTTCCCGGGGTGCCCGGTACAGGGTCGGTCTGCGCGCGCCCCACGTCCGACAGCGTTTCGCGGGCCCGGGCGTCGACGAAGCGTGTCACAACGTGTTGCGCGGCGCCGAAGATGACAGCCCACGCCATGATCTGTGCGCTGGTATCCAGGTCGCTCAGGCCGGGGATGAACGCCCCCCTGATGAGCAGTACCCCTATGAAGGCGGTCAGTGCCCCGGTGGGAAATTTCAGCAGGGCCGCGGACAGCGGCAGCATGTAGGGAGTGCTCGTCCCTTGAATCCGGCGCAAGGACACGATCACCGTGAGAGCCGCTCCGGCCAGCCCTCCCGCCTCGGTGACGAGCACGTCCGTGTGCTGGGCGTAGTGGCTCGGAACATCATTGCCGTTCAGACGGACCTCTCCAGAGGGGCACGCGGCATTGGGCCCTCCCTTCGGAATGAAACACAGGTTCAGCGAACTGGGGCAGTACCAGCCCCAGAGCGCGAGCCCAGCCGCACCGAGGAGCACGAAGAAGGTGGCGATCCGCAGAATGACGCTGAGGCTGCGGACCCTCCTCACCTCGGCGTCCAGCGCGTCGTACGCGGCGCTCAGAGCCAGGATGAGGAGCCCTCGGTCCCCCGGCTGAGGCCCTTTCACCTCCATGCGCTCCACTACCGCCTCCGCCCTCACCCGAAGCGGGTTGCCCGGAGCAAGATGCTGCTCGACATAGCCCAGCACATCGGTGCTCCGGCTGATCAGATCCTCTTGCGAGCACAGCCCGAGCAGCATGACGTCGGTCGCGCGCAGGTTTGCCCAGGTCCTTTCGAGGGCTGCGGCTCCGGAGAAGGGGCGGCGCGGTGCGCAGATGGCATGGCCCGCCTCTTCCAGGTGCCGTGCGATCCCCTCCAGCGTCTTCTCCCGCTGTCGCTGCTCAGCTTGGTCCTCAACCGACCGGCATCTCTCGCGATCCGCTTGCTGCTCCAAGTAGAGAATGCGCGCGGCGGCTCGTTCACGCCAGGCCGTCCTGTGAACTCTGGACAGCCCTTTCGGGATCTTCGAGAGCTGGACGACGTTCGTTCGTCTGGTCTGCTCGTAGGACTGATGCTGCTTCGGCACACCCGGATTCACCGTGCGGCCGAACAAGAGCGACGTAACCCACAGGAAAACGAAAGCGATTGCATTCCCTCGGAGTTTTGTCGGGCTTCGTGAACTGTTGAAGGCTTTCCCGTTGGCCATCCCGACCTCCAGCAAAGGCTCCCCCTCTCAGCATAGGACGGACGGCCCACAGGAGCGCGACAAGCGGCGGGGTACCGGCAGCAATTGCAGAGCGCCCGACTGGGGGAATAGCGTGGTTCAGCAGGCATCTCGCCCTTCCCCGCGAACCGTTCAAGTCTTCGGGAGCCGCTATGACGATGCTGCTCATCAACGGATCGTTCCAGATCACCGGAACACAGCCGGACGGCGACACCATCCACTTCACTCCGAACGACCCGACAGAATGGGCTTTGGTGGGCAGTGGAGGCCGCGCCGTCAAGCACGATGTGCTGGGGCGCGCCACGCTCCGGCTGGACGCGGTCGACGCGCTGGAGACGCACTACGGGCCGAGCCGTGTGCACCAGCCGCTCCACTTCGCGCATGCGGCACGTGACGAACTCCAAACGTGGCTGGGGTTCACGAACGTCCAACAGGGGCCGGACGAGACCGTGACGGCGGCGACGCCCGCCACGGTGCCCGGCTTCATTCTGACCAACGGCGCCGACATCCATGGCCGCTGTGTCGCTCTCATCGGGCGGGGCACCCCCGAGGGCCCCAGCGGAACCGATGTCAATGTCGACGCGGACCTGCTCCGGACGACGGCGAACCATCACCTGATCGCCACCGGCCTGGTCTACCCCACGTTCTACCGCAGCCTGTTCCCCAGCCTGCGCGCCGAGTTGACCGCCGCCGTGCGACAGGCACGGACGGCGCCGGCGCAAGGTCTGTGGCCGAGCGACACCACCACGACCGGGGCCAAGGTCACGGGCCTGTCCTCACTCACCGAGGACGTCGTGATCCTCCCCAAGCTGTTCCGGCGGCTCGTCGACTACCTCCAGCTCGACAACGGCTCGCTGACCTGCTTCCCGGCCTATCTCGCCGGAGTGCAGGACCGCTTCACCATCGCGTCCACCGGCAAGCGCTGCACCGGCCTGAACAACGTGGTCGAAGTCACCAACGGCCAGATCGTACGAATGACCCAGGCGCCCGAGGACCTGGTGTTCGAGGAGGCTTGACACGGACGCTCAGCACGGAGTGCGACGGTCGCCGACCGGGCCGGTCATCGAGGTTCGGGCGGCGGCCGCACCGCGGCATCGCCCACGTTGTCGTCGCCGTAGGACTGACTCCGCACGGGTACGGTGGCAGAGGCTGTAGCGGCCGACGCCGTCAGGGTTCTGGTAGTCGCGGGACGCTGTCATGACTGCTCACCAAGTTTTCCAAAAGGTTCTTAAGATTCCGCACCGGGTGAGCGGCCTCATACGGGGAGTCCGGCGCGACAGCCCCGGACTCGTAGCGCGGAACGCCGCTTTCGCACCCGGATGACATGCCAACAGTTCGCCGACGGACAACGCGAGCCCGTCCGTCCGATGGTGAGGGGACCGTACATCGGCCTAGCCTGAAACCTGCCACCGGCCCCTTGTATCGAGTCTGATCCCGGTCCTCTCGGTCCGCAAACCCGCAATTCCGAGTTCTTCGGCCGGCCATAGTTTCAGTGGCAACCAATGGAGATGACTGTTCAACGGTTTACGCTCTAACCGACGCGCTGGTGCTTGAGTTGCATGGTCTGGTCGCACCGGCTGAAATTGATGACGAGGGCTCCCAAGAGGCTGCCCGGGCCATGGCGAGCGAGGCGATCAAGGTGACGTCCCCTCCCCTGTTGCGTCTGCTCGGCCAGTTCCGGCTTGAGTGTGACGCCAAGCCTGTCGAACTGAGCCGCAACGGCCAGCGTTTGCTGGCGTTCGTCGGACTGCACCGGCGTGTGTCCCGCACCGTCCTGGCCGGGACGCTGTGGCCAGAGGTCACGGAAGACCATGCCAGGGGCAGTCTGCGCACCACTCTGTGGAAGCTGCCCCGCTGTGATCAGGCACTGATCCGGTGCAGCGGAGACTCACTGTCGACCGGAACAGCCCTGCATGTCGACGTACACACCTTGATCGAGACGGCATTCGATGTCGTACAGGGCTGCGCCCGCCCGTTCGACGCCCGGCTCCCGCCGGGACTGATCGGCACGGAGGAACTGCTGCCCGGCTGGGACGAGGAGTGGGTACTGCTGGAGCGCGAACGTCTGCGGCAGTTGCGTCTGCATGCGCTCGACGCCCTGGCCGAGACCCTCGTACAGGAGGGGAAGTGGGCGTTGGCTCTGGAGGCGGCGTGGGCGAGCGTACGCTCGGAGCCGCTGCGGGAGAGCGCGCACCGGGCCGCGGTGGCGGCGCACCTCGCGGAGGGCAATCTCATCGAGGCGGTCCGTCAATACCGCTCGTTCCGACAACTGCTGCGCAAGGAACTGGGCGTCGAACCGTCCCCTCAGTTCACGCGGATGCTGGCTCAGCACGGGATCGTCCTCTTCCGGTGAGGGAGGACGCGAGGGGGATGACGGGAGACTGACGACAGGCTGACAGCGCGCTGACGCGTCGTTCGTAGCCTCGTTCGCGGGACCCTCGATGCGAACGGAGGACGACATGACCGCCACGGCGACCATCGACGAGGTCGTGTGCCCGAGGCCGTCGACCTCGACCGACTTCTCCCTCTCGGGAGTGATCGACAGCGTGCTGCAGCCGGTCTACAACCTGCCGGGCGCCGCCCTCGACGAGCAGCCGGACGATCTGTACGTCACCACCGATCCCCATGCCGGAGCGGACCACGCGGTGTGGCCGGGTGACTCGACGTTCTCCGCCGCCGCCGGTGCACAGATCCCCCTCGGGATCCAGCTCACGGCGGACGGTTCCCAGGAGGTGTTGCTGTGGGACCAGGACGACGTCTCGGCCCACCACCTGCTGGGCTCCGTCACCATCAGTGAGGACGAGCAGGGGCGCGGCAGCCTCTCGAAGCCCGCCCGCTCCGAGGAGGAACGCTCGTACTACTGCGTCCAGTACCACGTCGACTGAACACCGACTCCACTCGGAGGTCACCATGTCGTGGCGCGTGGCAGCCAGCCTGGAGACCCTTCTGCGTCAGATCGACGCACGCTTTCCGGAACGCAGCAAACTCTCCGACGGCGGCATCGGCGACGCCGCCCACCAGACACGCGACAGCGACCACAATCCCTGGTACGGGCCCGGGATCGTCACCGCGCGCGACTTCACCCACGACCCGGCCCACGGCCTCGACATCCAGGAGGTCGCCGACCAACTGCTGGACAGCCGCGAGCCGCGGATCAAGTACGTCATAGCCAACCGTCGGATCGCCACCCGCAACGACTGGCAGTGGGGACCGTACGACGGGGCCAACCCGCACGAGAAGCACTTCCACCTGTCGGTCGTGGCCGATCCGCTCTGCGACGACCCACAGGACTGGCAGCTGCCCGTTCTCGGGGAGACCCCGGACGGCGGGGGCGATGTCACGACCACCGACTTCGTCACCTGGGGCACCGGAGTCAACGTCCGGGCGGAGCCCCGCCTCGACGCCCCGGTCGTGACCGTGCTGCCCGGCCCGACACAGGTGACGGTGCAGTGCCAGACCAGGGGCGACACGGTCAGCGCCGCGGGCCATGTCAACGATGCCTGGTCCTTCGTCCCCCTGCTCGGCGGATACGTGTCCAACATCTTCATCGACCACCCCGCCGCGTGGCTTCCCGGTGTGGGTGAATGCTGATCTGGAGGACGGCATGGCACCGGCCGCGAAACTGCCCATCGTCTATGTCCGGGGATACGCCGGCAACACCGCCGGAATCGACAAGGCCGTGACGGACCCCTTCTACGGGTTCAACGAGGGCTCCACCCACATCCGTATCGGAGCGGACGACGAACCGTCCTTCTATCAGTTCGAGAGCCCCCTGTTGCGGCTGCACCTGGACGAGGGCTACCACATCCTCGTGGACGGCGGCCAGGAGCTCTACCTGGCCACCCACGAGACGATTCCCCCGGACTCCATCTGGATTCACCGCTTCTACGACACATCCGCGAGCACCTGGGGAGCCGGCCCTCACGAGTTCCGGCTGGAGACCGCCGCGCAGGACCTGCTGACCCTGATCGAGACCCTCAAGGAGAAGTCCGGGGCACCCGGGGTCCACCTGGTCGCCCACTCCATGGGCGGGCTGGTGTGCCGCTGTCTGATCCAGAAGATCATCCCGGATCTCGGCCGTGATCCGTCCGACTACGTGGGCAAGCTGTTCACCTACGGCACCCCCCACGGCGGCATCGCCTTCGACGTCGGCTTCGGCGTGCTGGAGCGACTGCGTGACGTCACCGGCATCAATGGCGCGGACATCTTCGGCCCGCAACGGATGTACCACTACCTCACTCCGAAGGCGCTCACCGATCCCGACGGACCGCCGCAGTCCTGGGACGCTCGCGCGATGCCGCCCGACCGGCCGTTCGCCTTCCCTCTCGGCCGGGTCTTCTGCCTGATCGGCACCGACCCGACCGACTACGAGGTGGCGCACGGCCTGTCGTCCGCCACGGTCGGGCCCCGTAGCGACGGTCTGGTGCAGATCGACAACGCCTACGTCCCGGGCGCACACCAGGCACATGTGCACCGCAGCCACAGCGGCTCCTACGGACTCGTCAACTCCGAAGAGGGCTACCAGAACCTGCGGCGCTTCCTGTTCGGGGACTGCGAGGTGGATGCGGAACTCGTCGACTTCCACCTGCCGGAACGCAACCACACGACCTGGCAGGCAGAGGTGCGGCTGTCGGTGCGCGGCCTGCAGATCGTCACGCACGAACGGACCAGCGCCCAGTGGTGCCCCATCCAGTTGCCCGAGAGGCCGACGGGTACCGGCGACGGCGAGGCACGCGTCCCGTTGGTGGACACCTTCCTCAACAGCGGCCTGCGGACCGGCGATTCGGGCACCATGCGGTACGCGCTGCACCTGCGCATCCTGTCGTTGCACCGTCATGACGGGCTGCTGAGCTTCAACGACCACCTCGAGCAGACCGCCGACTTCGACGACATTCTCGTCGTCGACGTGGGGGGTGGCGACGACCCGGCCGCCATGCCCGTGCTCCGGGCCACCTGGAACTCGACCATCAAGGGCCCGATCAGCGACTACCGGCCCGACGGCGGCAGCACCCTCGGCGACGAGAACCCCGCTGACGGTGTCTGGGTCCACCACATCGAACTGCCCGCCACCGCCGCCCCGATCCTCGGGGAGGACGCGCGGATCCGGCTCACCGTCACCCCCTGGGACTGACGACACGAAAGGAGGCGAGCCGTCATGGTCACCGTCGCCCTGTCCAGAGTCCCACGGCGCTCACGAGCCGAGGCGAATGCGCAACCCCGGCTGGAGGAGGTCGCCGTGGGCGGTGACCATGTCGTCGCACAGGCGCCAGATGTCCTCGACCGGCAGGGCCGCGGCCGTGGCGGGGTCGGTCATCGCCGCGTGCCTGATGTGCCGCGGTTCCTCCTCGATCGCCGCCTGCACCACCAGGTCGTTGGCGCACAGGTAGGTGCGGTTGAGCGCCGCCAGCTGGGGCGGGAGGGAGCCGACCCGGGTCGGCTGGACGCCCAGGGAGTCCACCAGGCACGGCACCTCGACGACACCGTGCGCGGGCAGGTTGTCGATCAGAGTGCGGTTGGGGACGTTGCCGTAGACCGTGCGCGGGGTGCCGGTGACCATGCTGTGGATGATCTGGGGCGCGTACTCCATCGTCCCCTCGACGGCGACCGGTGTTCCTGCGGCCAGCGCTTCGCGGGTCTTCTCGTAAGTGGCGACGTTCTCGTCGACGATCTTCAGGTACTCGCCGATCGGCAGCCGCAGCCGTTCGACCTCGCTGCTGTGGTGCAGGTACCAGGGAACGTACTCGGATGAGTGCTCGCTGGTCTCCGTCGGGTAGTAGCCGAGCCGGCGGTACATGTCGACCCGGACCCTTCGGCGCAACTGGCTTTCGGAGGCGATGAGTTCGTCCAGCTTCGGGTAGAGGCTGCTGCCCTGGTGTTCGAAGCGCAGGACCCATGCCTGGTGGTTGACGCCTGCGGCGTGGTAACTGATCTCCTCGTAGGGGACCTTGACCAGATCGGCGAGGTCGCGCATCGTCCAGTACACCGAGTGGCACAGTCCCACCACCCGGGTCAGGCCGGTGGCCTGCGTCAGGTACTGGACGTTCATGGCCATGGGGTTGGTGTAGTTCAGCAGCCAGGCCTGCGGGCAGACGTCGGCGATGTCCCGCCCCAGTTGCCTCAGGAACGGGAAGGTGCGCAGGGCGCGGAAGATGCCGCCGATGCCGAGAGTGTCGCCGATGGTCTGGCGTACGCCGTAGCGGGCCGGTATCTCGAAGTCGGTCCGGGTGGCCTCGCCCATTCCGATCTGCACGATGTTGATCACGAAGTCGGCGCCCGCGAGGGCTGTGCGGCGATCGGTGTCCGCGGTGACGGTGGGTTTGGCGCCGAGGGTGTCGGCGATCCGGCCGGCGGCGGCGTGTGCGGTGGCCAGGCGCTCGGTGTCGATGTCGTGCAACGCGATGTGCGCCGACTTCAGTTCGGGGAACGCGAGGAGGTCGGCGAGCAGTCCCTGGGTGAAGACGACGCTGCCCGCTCCGATGAAGGCGATCTTGGGGGTGGTCATACGGGGGTTTCCTCGGTCTCGGACAGGCGGGCGAGGACTTCGTCCCGCGTGGGCTGTGCGGTGGTGCCGCCGTGGGCGCGGGTGGAAAGGGCTCCGCAGACCGCGGCGAAGCGGAGGGCCTCTGGCAGGGGTGTTTCGTCGAGCAGGGCGGCGATGAATCCGGCGTCGAAGCTGTCTCCGGCGCCGACCGCGTCGACGGGCTGGACTCGGATGCCCCGGGTGGTGAAGAGCCGTTGGCCGTCGTGGCACAGGGCGCCGTGGGCGCCGTTCTTGACCGTGGTGACCGGGCCGCGGCGGGCGAGCCGTGCGGCGGCCTCGGCGGGATCGTCGGTGTCGAGGCGGGCGAGGCGCCGGGCTTCGGCTGCGTTGGGCAGCAGGAAGTCGGTGTGGGCCATGACCGCGTCCAGACCTGAGGCCTGCCAGCGGCCTGCCGGGTCGTCGTTGGTGTCCAGGGAGGTGCTGGCGCCGTGCCGTCGTGCGGTGCGCAGAAGGTCCGGGAGTGCGACGGCGAGTTGTGGCATCAGGAAGTAGGAGGCCGCGTGCACGTGCCGCGCGGCTTTCAGCAGTGTCGCGGGTACGTCGTCGGCCGTGGTCGCGGTCAGGGTGCCGGGGGCGGTGATGATGGCCCGGTCGTCTGAGCGGGTGAGGACGACCGTCATGGGGGTGGGCCGGCCGGGGTCGAGCCGCAGCGCTTCGGTGTCGACGCCGTGGGCGTCGAGCTGGTCGCGCATGTAGCGGCCCGCGTCGTCGTCGCCCACCCGGCCGGCGAAGGCGACGTTGAGCCCGAGGCGGGCGGCCCCGCAGGCGACGATCGCGCCGGATCCTCCGACGGTGAGGGTGCCGGTGGGCACCAGCTGTTCGCGCTGGCCGAAGGCGAGCGGGCCGTCGAGCGGGCCGAAGACGACGTCGGGGTTGGCGTCACCGATGACCAGCAGGTCGAATGAGTGCGGCATTGAGGTGTTCCTGCCTGAGGGGTGTGTCGGGGGCGAACGGGGTCAGCCCTTGAGACCGGTGGAGGTGATGGACTGGATGAACGCCTTCTGCGCGCCGAGGAAGGCGAGCAGGACCGGCACCACGGTGATGACGTTGCCGGCCATCACGGCGGCCCACTGGGTGTGGTGTTGCCCTTGGAAGGTCGTGAGGCCGAGCTGGAGCGTGTACTGGGTGTCGTGGTTGATGGCGATCAGCGGCCAGGTCAGGTCGTTCCAGGTGCTGAGAAACGTCAGGACGGCCACCGTGCTGAGGGCCGGACGGGACAGGGGCAGCACGATCCGCCACAGCACGTGGAGCCGTGAGCAGCCGTCGATCCAGGCGGCCTCCTCCAGTTCGCGGGGCAGGGAGAGGAAGAACTGGCGCAGGAGGAACACCGAGAAGGGCGTGACCAGGGAGGGCACGATCAGCGCGCCGAGGGTGTCGATGAGGCCGAGCTGCTTCATCACAAGGAACGTGGGGATCATGGTGAGTTGGAACGGGATCGCCATCGTGGCCAGCATCAGGCCCAGCAGCAGCCGGGAGCCGGCGAACCGCATCCGGGCGAACGCGTAGCCGCCGAGGGTGCCGAGCACGAGGTTCGCGGTGACCGTGACGAGGCTGACGAGGAAGGAGTTGGCGAACCAGCGGGGGAACATCGCGTTGCCCAGCACGTAGCGATAGCCGCCCAGGTCCAGATGAGAGGGCCACAGCGCGGGCGGGAAACGGTTGATCTCGGCGTTGCTCATCACCGAGCTGAGCGCCAGCCAGATGAAGGGGACGGCGAAGAGCAAGGCCATGGGCGCGAGCAGCAAGTGCCAGGGGCTGAAGGGCAGTCGCGGAGTGCGTCGTCGTACCTCGCGGCTGGGGGCGGCCGAAGCCGCCTGTGCGGCGTCGGGCGGGGCGGAGACGGTGGTCATACGGAGGCCCCCTGCACGCGGCGGCGGAGGAGCTGGAGGATCAGGCCGATCAGGCCCAGGGATACGGCCAGGACGTAGGCCGAGGCGGCCCCGTATCCGGCGGTGGCGTTCTGGAAGGCCTGCTGCCAGATGAAGTAGACGATCACAGTGGTGGAGCCGAGCGGGCCGCCTTTGGTGGTGACGTACACGAGGTCGAACGCCTGGAGTGATTCGATGGTCTGCCACAGCAGCAGGAACACCGTGACGGGCCTGAGCGCGGGAAGTGTGACGTGGCGCAGGAGTTGGAGGCGGTCGGCGCCGTCCAGCCGGGCCGCTTCCGTCAATGAGGCCGGCACGTCCTGGAGAGCCGCAAGGTAGATCACCAGACAGAAGCCCGTGCCGCTCCACAGGCTGATCGCGACGAGTACGGGAAGTGCCTGAGAGGGGTCGGTGAGGAAGCCCTGGGACGGGATGCCGAGGTGGTGCAGGACGGCGTTGGCGGCGCCGAACTCGGGGTCCAGGATGAACGAGAACAGCACGCCCTGAGCGGTCGCGGAGACGACGAACGGGACGAAGTACAGGGTGCGGTAGAGCCCGACGAAGCGGATGCGCCGGTTGAGGGCGAGCGCGAGGAGCAGGCCGAGCACCATGCTGGCCGGCACGTACAGCGCGGTGTACAGCAGGGTGTTGCGCAGCGCCTGGCTGAAGTGCGGGTCCTGGGCGAGGGCGCGGTAGTTGTCCGGTCCGACCCAACGGCTGGGGGTGACGAGGTCGTCGGCCTGGAAAGACAGCAGCAGCGACCAGACGATGGGTACCACGCTGAGGCCGATGATGATCAGGACGGCGGGGGAGACGAACGTCCAGGCCATGGCGGCTTCGCCGGCTCGTCTGCGGCGCAGTGCACGCCGGTTGTCCGGGGGCCCGGACATGGTGATCGGGGTGGGCAGTCGCGACATGACGGGGCTCCTCAGCGCGGGATGAGCAGTGCGGCGTTGGCGTCGGCGGCGCAGGCGCGCAGTGCCTTGGTGGGGCTGCTCTGTCCCAGCAGCACGGCGACGATGGCCTGCCCGAGGGCCTGCGAGATCTGCGGGTAGGCGGCGTGGACGGGGCGTGCCCTTGCCGTATCGAGGTCTTTGGTGAACACCCCCAGTCCCTCGGTGCCGCTTTCCTTGTGGCGCCAGGCGGGCAGGTCGCGGGTGCGGCGGCTGAGGGGCAGGCTGCCTGCGTCGATGTCCCAGTGCACGTCCTGCGTGGGCTGCATGAGCCAGGTCACGAGGGTTTTGGCGGCCTGTTCGCGGGCGCCGCCGTTGTCGAACACGGTCCAGGTGTCGGGTCCGCTGATGGTCACCGGCCGGCCGGAGAAACTGGGCAGCGGCACGACGTGGTAGTCGATCCTCGCCTGGCGGATGTCGGGCAACTGCCAGGGACCGGTGACGACCATGCCCATACGGCCGGACGCGAAGACCTGGTACATCTGCTCACTGCCCGGCTTCGGGTCGACGTAGACGCTCTTGTCGCGTGCCAGGGTGGCCACCACCTCCAGGGCGCGGGTCCCGGCGTCGGCGAAGCCGATGTGCTTGCCGTCGTCGTCGACGACGTCCCCGCCGAGATCCCAGATCATGGGCCACAGGCGCCATACGGTGTCCTCGTCGCCGACGCCGGGCCAGCCGGTGCCGAAGCGGCCGCCGCCGGTGTCGGTGAGCGCCTTGGCGGTGGCGACGAAGTCGTCCCACCGCCAGCCGGTTTCCGGCAGCGGCAGGCCGGCCTGCCGGAAGAGCTTCTTGTTGCAGACCACGGCGAGCGAGTCCAGCAGCGCGGGCGCGGCGCGCACCTGGCCGTTGACGGTCACGGCGGCGCGTGCCGGTTCCCAGTAGCTCCCCCAGGGGGTGAGGGCGTGTCCGACCATGTCGGTGAGGTCGACGACCTGCGGGCTGCGGGCGACGCTGGCGAGGTCGGAACCGAAGATGTAGGCGATGTCCGGGTAGGAGCCGGCGGCGAGGGCGGCCGTCACCTTCTGGAGCATCGAGTCGGCGAGGACTCCGCCGCCCAGCTCGACCCGGATGCGGTGATGGCTGCGCATGAAGGCGGCGACCAGGGATTCCAGGGCCTTCTTGCCGGTGTCGGTCTGACCGTGCCACATCTCGATGGTCACGGTGCCGTCGGCGCTGACGCCGTTGTCGTCGCCCGCCGCGCAGCCGACGGCCGACAGGCCCGTGGCCGCCGCGGCGGCCCAGGCAGCGCCGGTGCGCAGCACGTCGCGGCGTGCGGGCGGCGCGCTGCGGCTGGCTGCATGCATGGCTACCTCCGGTGTGGAGCTGTGGGACGGGTGTCTCCGCGCCCGATGCGCGTTCGGTGTACGGCGCTTCGGCCGCGGCGAAGGTCGGTGGTCTCGGCGGGTCGGGCGTGCGGCCGGCCTGCGTCCGTCGTGGCGTCGAGGCGGGCGGTGCTCAGCGTCGCGGGCGCTGCGAGCCGGACGGTGGCCGTGCCGCTGTCGCCGGCACCGCGCGCCTCGGCTGAGGCGAGGCGGGTCGGGTGCCGGCCTCGCGGGACCGAGTGGGTCGGTGAGCGCGAGGAGCGCGTTCAGACGCAACCGTCGTGTCACGGCGGCTGGGGGAAGTCGCGCAGATGAGGATCATGTCCGGGCCCCAGATCCTGGTGGGCACGGCCCCGCCTCGGACTCCGACGGGGTCCTGGCGACTCAGTCCGGGCTTGTGGCGCGGGGCCAGCTACCGGCTGGGCGTACCTCTGCCGCCGAGTGCTTCGACGGTGGCGTTGGCCAGGAGTTAAACGACGGTGATAGGCGGCTGTCAAGAGGCGGTCATGTTCGAATCTGCGTGAAACGCCGATGAAATATGCATGATTGAGCACTGGTCGGACCGTGAGCGTCGGCCTGTGACGCCTGTCCGAGCCGTCACAGGCCGCCCTCTTAGAACTGTCGGACGACGTCAACGGCGGTTCGACAGCTCCCTGAAGGGGTGCGGGGAACCGCGCGACCAGCCACCACGACGCCGTGGACGAGCAACGACACGTCGCGGCACGCCCGGCGGAGCGCTCAGTAGGTCTTGCGGACGTAGCCTCGGGCGCCGGCCGGTGAGACGTCCACGTCACGCTGGACGATGCTCAGCGTGCCGCCCCACCCTCGGCACGCCTTGGACCTGCCGGCGTCGGTGTACTCGATCACGATCACGTTGTTGCCGAAGGCACCGGTGTAGTCGCCGCACTCGTTGTACTGGCCGCACTCCTCGGCCACGGCGAAGTCGAGGCCGTTGGCCTTGCGATTGCCGGCCAGCTCGGAGGTGTTCTTCTGGCCGATGGCCAGGCCGTCCGCGTGGGCGCGGGCCGAGAGCAGCTTGATGAATGCCTGTGCGTTGTTCGCCGTCAGGCGGTTGCCCGAGCGGGTGTAACTGTCGTAGTTGTCGGGCTCGACAGCCTGGAAGCCCTTGCTCCTGCAGTCGTCGATCTGGGCTCCGATCGTGCCGGCGATCCGCTGCCGCTTGGCGTCCGTGCCGACGTCGAGGAGGGCCTCGCCCCAGTCCTCGTCGTAGACGACCTTGCCCGCGGAGTCGCGCAGCAACAGGTCCGCGTCCCAGTCCTTCTCGGCACCCGGCTGCGCCTGGAAGGCGTTGACGTAGCAGATGTTGTACAGGCCCGCCGCCGGGGAGGCGGTGTGGTCACGAGTGACGACCTTGACACCCCTGGGCGGGGTGTAGGCGCCTCCGATCTGGTAGTCGAAGGCCGCGTGGGTGGGCGGCGGGGTTACGGTCGCGGCCTGCGTCGAGGGCGCCTGGACGAGCAGAGAGCCCGTCAGGGCCGCAGCGCCGATGGCCGCGCCGGTGAGTTTCCGGGAGGCGGTGTTCAGGTTGCTCATGCGGTGAGCTCCAGAGGACGCGGGCACGTCCCCGCCTCGGACACGTGGGGGCGTCCTGGCGACTCGGGCCGGGCTCGCGGCGTGAAGGCCTGCATACCGGCTGGGCGTGCCTCTGCACGCGGAGCGTGGCTCCAGCGTCTGCCCAGGAGTAAAGCGACCACCTGTGAGGATGTCAACGCACCGCCGAGGTCCCGGTGTTACGCGGCCAGTCGGGGTCCTCGGGAGGGCGCGGCAGCCGGCGCAAACGTCACCGCGTCGAGCAGATCGCGGCACACCCGGGGCCGAAGTGCCCGGCGAGCGACGCGGCCAGGGTGGCGGCCGACGGGGCTGCGGCCTCGACGAGCCGCTCCGGCCAGGGCCGACCGGTGCAGAAACGCGGGTCAGAACCGCCACCCTTGCCGCGTCGGATGGCACATGCGGAGGTTGGCCGACGAACCGCCGCACTCCCTGCGGGGCTATGGGCGCGGACCCTGTCAGGACCGAAGACGCGACCACTGCGCGGGCACCCACGGCTTTCAACGAGGCCGCACAGCCTCGGATTCACCGCCGCCGGTGACCGCGGTGACGCGTCCACGTCCGGCTTGACGACGTCAGGGGCCGCCTGGTCACCGACGGACCGGCCCTCGGGAGGATCGTGGTGTTCCGGTCGTCCACGACGATGACGGTGCAACGGTTCTCGCCCCGGATCGGGAGGAGTTGGACGTCGGCACCCCGAGGCATGGAGGACGCGCCACACTGACGCCCTTGCCGCTGGCCCGCTGGCCCGCTGAACCACGGAGCGATGCCGTTGCTCGCGGGAGACGGAGTCGCTCGGCCCGACCGGTGGATCATGCGTCGGGTCGTTCAGGGGTGTCGGCTGAGGCAGAAGCCACCTCGCGGATCGCTTCCGGGGGGATCGCGGCCGAGGCGAGTCTCAGGCGCGGCGATCGCCTCGCGAACACCTGACCGTCCGCCCTGTCTCCGTGCCCGAACCACGGTCGACGCATCAGCGACGATGCCCGCGATCCCGTGCGGAGACGGAATGCTTGAAGATGCTCGATTTGGGCGTTGATACTGCATCATCAAGCATCTATCGTCTTGCTGGCGCCGTCGGGCGCAGGCTGCGTTGACGCATGGAGCGCGTCATGGTGCATGTCTGCCGTGCCCTGGCCGCCTGCGTTGTCACAATGCCCCTGCTACGGCGGCCGACCCTCACACCGGCCAACGGCGACCGGCGCCCAGGCGTCAGCCGTGTCTCCCCGTCTCCGATGAAGGGGTGTTCCATGACCAGTCATCCGGCCGAACCGGAGCTGCGCGTCGGTGTCGTCGGCACAGGCCAACGGGGCGCGCTGGCCGTCCGGGCAGAGCGGCCCGGTCGGGCCCGCGTGGTCTCCTGCGCCGATACGTCCGAGCGTGGCCGCGCCGACGCCCGGAGGATCTTCGGGAGCGGTGTCCAAGTCCACGAGCACTACGAGGACATGCTCGCAGACGATCTGGACGCCGTTTTCGTCCTCACCCCGGACGACATCCACACCGCTCCGGCCCTCTTCTTCCTCGAAGCGCAAGTCGCTGTGTTCGTCGAAAAGCCTCTGGCCATCGACCTCGAGGACTGCGACCGGATCCTGGCCACCGCTGCCCGCACCGGCACACGGCTGTACGTCGGGCACAATCTCCGCCATCTGCCGGTCCTGCGCACCATGCGCGGACTCGTCGAAGAGGGGGCGATCGGAACCGTGCGGGCCGTGTGGTGCCGACATTTCGTCGGCCACGGCGGCGACTACTACTTCAAGGACTGGCACGCCGAACGAGCCCGGACCACCGGCCTGTTGCTCCAGAAAGGCGCACACGACCTCGACGCGATCCATTGGCTCGCGGGCGGTAGCGCCCGCACGGTGACCGCTCTGGGCGCCCTGTCCGTCTACGGTGCCAGTCCCCACCGCCGTACCCGGTCACAGGGTTCGGCGCGGGTACAGGACTGGTTCGACGAGGGCGTCTGGCCGCCGTCCGCACTACGCGATCTCAACCCCGTCATCGACGTGGAGGACATCAGCATGGTGCTTGCTCGCCTCGACAACGGGGTGCTCACGAGCTACCAGCAATGTCACTTCACCCCTGACTACTGGCGCAACTACACCGTCATCGGCGACGAGGGCCGGATCGAGAACCTCGGCGACGGTCTCGAGGGCGACGCCCCGGTGATCAAGGTGTGGAACCGGCGGCGGTCCGGCTACCGCCCCGAGGCAGATCTCACCCTGTCCCCCGCCGAAGCGGCCGGCGGCTCACACGGAGGCGCGGATCAGTCCCTCGTCGACGAGTTCCTGCATTTCGTCGCGTACGGCGGCGCGACCGAGACGTCGCCCGTCGCCGCCCGCGAAGCCGTCGCGACCGGCATCGCCGCTACCACGTCGCTGCGTTCGGGCGGCACTCCAGTGGAGGTCCCCGCCATCGCCCCGCACCTCGCCGACTACTTCGAGCGCCACCAGCCCGGCTCCCGTGCCCCCGCCACCCGGAGCGACTGAGCCCCGCCGCAATCCACCGACGGGTCTGTACGGTCTTCGGTCGCCGTGGGGAGGCGCTGGTGAACACCACCGGCTCGAACAACCCCTCTCCGAGGCGCACGGGCAGGAGGCTTGAAAGGCCTCCTGCCTCGCGGCCCCGCCAACGTCGAAACGCTCACAGACGGATTCTCTACCTGCCGCAGTAGTCTGACAGGGTGTGATCCAGTCCAGCAGACGTTCGAACGGGGGACCGTGGAGCGCGACCAGGTCCGCAGCGGACCCGCCGGTTCCCGGAATTCGGTGAGTTTGGCGACCTTCAACGTGCTGCATGGCCGTCAGGTACGTGAGGGGAGGCCGGTTCCCCCCTCTGCCGCCGATGCCGAGCGGCCACTCGCCGAGGCCGTCGCATCGCTGGACGCCGATGTCGTGAGCCTGCAGGAAGTTGACCGCTTCCAGGAACGCTCAGGGCTCACCGACCAGGCACGGGTCGCGGCCGAAGCGGCCCGTGCCGAGGACTGGCGCTACGCGTCGGCACTCCACGGCCGCTCCGGGCTCGGTCAGGGTTGGGTGCTCGACCCGAGCGAGCCGGGGCTGCGCGTGTACGGCCCGGTCGACGGCGCGCCGGGAGCGGCGCCTCCCTCGCACGGCATCGCCCTTCTCTCCAGGCTCCCTGTACGCGAGTGGCGAGCTGTGCGGTTGGCCCCGGCTCCGCTCGGCATGCCGCTGCGCGTGGTGGGGCGCCCCGGCCTCACGGTGGTACGCGACCGGCCACGGGCCGCGTTGGCCGCCGTCCTGCAGGGACGACGCGGCCCGTTCACCGCCGTGGCGTTGCATCTGTCCTTCGTGCCGGGATGGAACGCGCGCCAACTCCTCGCGCTGCGCGCCTTGATCGCCGATCTGCCCCGACCACACCTTCTGCTGGGCGACTTCAATCTGATCGGCGCGATTCCCCGCGCTGTGCTCAATGCCGCCGAACTGCTCGACCCCAGCCGAGACCGTCCGACACGGCGGTACGGCTGGCGCGACCTCGCATCCGTACCGACCTACCCCTCCCACCGCCCGGTGCTGCAGTTCGACCACCTGTTGGCAAGCGGACTCCCTCAGGACGCCGAGTACGCGAAACACGCGCCACGGACCCCGATCTCGGACCACCGGCCCCTGGTGGTCGACCTACGGGTGTAGACCTCTGTGGCAAGGGAGGCCTGGGCTGCGGGTGCTGGAGGTTTCCTGAGAAGGGGCAGGGCACGTCCTGGTTACTGAATGGGGTGATGGCGGGGCTCTGAACTGGGAATATTCGTGGTTGCGTTTCCAGACCACCAGGGCTGCGATGTCTGGCTTGCCGAGGCTGCCGGCGTGCTCAGTTCGCTGCGCGACGTCGTGGAAGACCTCGTCGTAATGGGGTGAGACGTCGGCCAGGTAGTCGGCGCGAGCGGGGTGAGGACGTCCCACGCCGCCGTCCGTGACAAGTGTGTCGGCAGCTGTTGTCCAGTCGGCGCCGAACAGCCTTGCACGGCCGAACGGTTCAGTGCCTGGCGAGCGGGAGTTTGAGGACCCCGCGGTCATGTCCGACGATCAGCTCTGGGCCTGCGGTGGCCAGGCAGGTGAGCGTGACGTCCAGGGCGATGTGCCGCACCGCGCCGGATTCCGGTTCCCATATCCGCAGTCTCTTCCCGCCCTTGCTGCCGGTGACCAGGACGGTGGGGCCGCCGGGCAGGGTGGTGCCGGTGATCACCGGCAGGCCGGCGGTGCCTGACGAGGCCGGCAGACCGTCGCCTATCGGGGCACCGGTGGCGAGGTCCCACAGCATGACCACGCCGAGGTTGTCTCCGGTGGCCAGCACCGTTCGGTGAGGTGTGGGCACGGCTGCCACAGTTGTCACACGGTGGTCGGCTTCCTGGAGCGCATGTGCGCTCAACTGGACGGCCGCGCCTCGTTCCCAGGGGTCGTCGACGGCCGGATCCCACATGTGAACGCGGCCCCCGGTGTCCGAGGCCGCGATCAGGGTGTGGCCGGCGGAGATCGGGACGGCGGCGATCGATTGGATCGGACTGCCATAGGGGTTGAGGCGCCCGACAGGCTCACCGGTGAATGGGTCCCACAACCGGACCGCGCCGCGTGGGGTGGCGGTGACGAGCAGGGTCCGACCGTCGGGGACGGTCGCCGTACACATTCCGGTCACCCCGCCGGGCCAGTCGCCGACCGGTTCGCGAACCGGCTGCCCAGTGAGCGGATTCCACAGGGCGATGGTCCCGCTGTCGCCTCCGCTCGCCAGAAGGATGCTGCCATCGGGCAGCAGCAGGGCGGTCATCGAGCGGATGCGGTCATGATGTCCTGGCAGTGGTTCATGGACGAGTCGGCCGTCGGCCACGCTCCACAGACACACCACGCCCCTGTCCCCGGCGCCGGCCACGAGAGGTGGCTCCCCCGGGCGGGGCACCACCGTGAGCGCGTCGACACCTCCTGGCACTCCGGGCTCGGAATCGGAGAACGCCGATGTGTGGCCCCAGGATGTTCCGTCGCCCGCGAGCAGAGCGTTCCCGTCCTGTCGGAATCGGGTCGCCGCTTCAGGTGTTCGATCGGCCGCCGCCTGCTCCTCCATGGCAGCCGGCCCGTCGGAGGCCGCCCGCGTTGTCGTCAGACGATTCTGGGGACGCGCACCGTCAGGGTTCTCCGTCAGGCCGTCAGCGATCGTCCATGTCCGCTCGCAGTCCCAGCAGTGGAAGTTCCCGGTCAACATCATCAGTTCGCGGGCCCATTCCCTCCCCACCTGTGGCGGGCTGCCCGTGACCGCGACCACGCCGGCGACCAGGCACAGCACGGCCTGCCCGGATGTTTCGGAGGGTAGTCCCGTCTCCGCGACCTGGCGTGCCACCCGCAGGAAAGGCCCCCACCCCTCCCCCAGCGCCTCCTCCCGCAATGCTGCGGCCACCTCGCCCCACGGGTGTTCCCCCTGACGGACAGGGACGGGCTCACAAAGCTCCGGAGGTTCGAAGGTCGGACGCACCGGGTCCACGAAGAACTCAGGGATCTCGGTATCGCTCTCACACCCGGGACACACCAGCAGGAGGCCGCTTCCCTTGGGATCGAGAAGCCGCCACATCGCTTCGCCCGTGTGGTGGCCGGCGAAGGCCACGCAGGAGAGCACGAGGTGGGCGCAGACCTGTGCGGGAGGCTTTGCGGCAAGGAGGCTGCGTGTAGCCGCCCGCTCGGCCAGACGCAGTGCGGCGCTGAACCCCGCCTCGAGATCCGCCGGGACGGGAGGTCTGTCCTCAGCGGTCACGATGAATCCCATGTCCACCCAGAAGTCCACGGAGCGTCCCGGAGCCAGGGCCGCCGCCGCTTCGACGAGATGTGGCAGGGCCGCATAGGCCCCGTCGGACACGGTTCCGTCATCCATCAGGCCTTCGGTCATGTACGTCCATGCCTGCCGCCATTCATCGCCGGTGCCGCTGGCAGCCGTGGACGCCATCTGTTCCAGGAGCGCTTTCACCCCCTCGGCTGTCACTCCGTCGAGGTCACGCCAACGACGGCTGTGCAAAGGCAGCTTGGGAATCATGAAGCCAGTCTCACAATCAGCGGTGACAAACAAGGGACAGGGTGGTTGGCAACCCACTGCTCCCAGCGAAGCACCCCTGCGCGCGAGGAGATGCCGTGGCCGGCAGAACGAGGTGACGTGCGATGCGGCACAGTGTCGTACCTCTCCCGCCGATCAGCTCATCAAATGATGGGCGACAACCGCCACTGAACCGGGCACGACCCGCTCCAGAACCGGCAGGACGGTGGCCCAGCCGTCGAGAACCACGACCTGTGCGGCAATCCTGCGGGCGTGGGCGGGCTCGGACAGCTCCGCGAGTGCGGCCAGTGCTCGGGCTCGTGTCGCGCGGTAGGCGATCGCGTGGGCGAGGGGCCTCGGCCCGGCCCGGATCGCCGTACCGACCCACCTCCCGGACGACCGCGACCAGATCTTCGCCTTGTGCCCAGCGGTCGCCGATCCGGTGGGTGAGGGCTTCGGCCCGGCCCGGATCGCCGTGGCTGTCCAGCTCTCGGGCTACTTCGATCAGTGCCCTGGCTTGTGCCCCACGGTCGTTGAGCGCGTGGGCGAGAGCCTCGGCCGCGTCCGTGTCGCCGTAGCGGGCCAGCTTCTCCGGCAATCTCCGCCTGCCGCCCCACGCACAGATCGGGATCGAGCCGGTCCGCGAGGGCCAACGTCCGCTCGACGTGCCCGAGCCCGTACCCGTGCCGGGCCAGCAGAAGGGTCACGCACTGCAGCAGAATGCTGTGGTCAAGGCCGCCGCCGGTGCCGAGCAGTGTCTCGGCCCGGTCGGCCAGGGCAAGGGCCACGTCATGGTCGGCGGTTGCGGCCACCGCGTCCAGCACGCATGCCATGTCCCAGGCGTCGAGCGGTGATTCGGAGGAAGGCAGGAGAGCCTCGACCTCGTCCAGGTCTTCTGCCTCGGCCATGTCCTTCGCGCTGGCCGTATCTGCTTCAGGGCCACGGCCTCTTCGCGGGCGCTCTGCTGAAAGCCGCACCACCACACCCAGAACTCGTCACCGTCCCCTGGCCCGAGAGCGCCTACCGAGACGTGGTCAACGCGGTCTCCGCAGCGGAGTCGGACACGTTCGACCAGGAGTTCTTCAAAGGACCGCATCGGCGGCGGGCCGACCTCCCCGGGAATCGGCCGTACGGTCACTGTGCCGTCTGCTTTGTGTTCGGCCTTCAACCAGGCCGTGCGGGCCATCTGAAGGGCGGTTGTCTCGATGGCCTTCGGCGTAACCACGCCGTCCCCCAGAAGCAGGTTCACCACAGCCCCGGCCAGCTCCTGGTGTTCCACACGCATCCCCCGACATGTGACCGACAGCTGGAATCGTCAGGAGCAACACCGTCGCGCTCCTCCAGACTTGGACCTCCCACGTCCTGAGTCGGACGGGTCGACGCCCGTTGGGCAGCGGCGCAGTACGTCGCCGAGCTCCCGGTGGATCCCGGCCCCCGAGGGCCGGACTACGTCTCTTTTCAGCCATGCCTCTGTAACGTCCCTGCACGGAAAGGTACTTCCGTACAGGATCATGCACCTGACATCTTGCATCCACTACTCGTTTCGTACGGCCCGGCCCGCGTCCTCGGCACGGCGGGGCCGTCTTTGGAGGATGCATTGATACCCCACATATCCAGCCGTCCTAGACGGACGCTGGTGCTGGCGGCCACGCTCGGCGCCGCCCTCACGTTCGGGGCCCCGGGCGCCCTCGCGGGAACGCTCCCTGTCGCCCCCTCCACCGCGCCGGCCGCCAAGGCCCACGCTCCGGCCGCCGTGCCGGCTTCTCAGAGTGCGACCTGGGTCGCCGGGACGCGTGCCTACCTCGTGATCACCGCCCCCGGTGACAGTTCGGCGGTCCGCTCGGCGATCACGGCCAACGGCGGCACCGTCTTCTCGAACTTCGACGCCATCGGCGTGATCGTCGCCCACTCGGCGTCCAGCACCTTCGCCGCCACCATGCGCGGCGTCGCCGGCGTGCAACAGGTCGGCGCCACGCGTACCTCGGACGTCCCGGCCGACGCCTACAACCCGGCGCTCCCGGCCAATCCGGCCCAGGCCTCGACCCCGGCCGGAGAACCGGTCCGGGCCGACATGAGCCAGATCAAGGCCGACCAGGCCTGGGCCGTGAACCCGGGCTCCGCCTCCGTCAAGGTCGGCATCCTGGACACCGGTATGGACGACCAGCACCAGGACCTCGCGCCCAACTTCGACGCGGCCGACTCGGTCTCCTGCGCCTACGGCAAGCCCGACACCCGTACCGGCGCGTGGCGGGACGTCGACACGCACGGCACTCACGTAGCGGGCACCATCGCCGCGGCCAAGAACGGCAAGGGCGTCGTCGGCGTGGCACCCGGGGTGAAGATCGCCGCGGTCCGGGTCGCCGAGCCGGGCAACTCCTTCTTCTTCGCCGAGAACACCATCTGCGGCTTCGTCTGGGCCGGTGACCACGGCTTCAAGGTCACCAACAACAGCTATTACACGGACCCGTGGCAGTTCAACTGCCCGGACAACATCGACCAGGCCGCCATCATCGAGGGCGTCAAGCGCGCCCAGGAGTACGCCGAGAGCAAGGGTTCCCTCCAGATCGCCGCGGCGGGCAACGAGAACTACGACCTCGCCCACAAGACGACCGACTCCGCGAGCCCGAACGACTCGACGCCGGTCACCCGCACCATCACCAACGCCTGCCTCGACATCCCGACCGAACTCCCGGGCGTGGTCACGGTCGCGGCCAACGGCACCGGCGTCACCAAGGCCTCGTTCTCCAACTACGGTCAGGGTGTCATCGACGTCGCGGCGCCGGGCAGCAGCGTGTACTCCACCGTCCCCGGCGGCGGCTACGGCAGCAAGAGCGGCACCTCGATGGCCACCCCGCACGTGGTTGGCGTGGCGGCGCTCATCGCCAGCGCCAACCCGGGCATCACCCCGGCGCAGCTCCGCGCCAAACTGGCCGAGCAGGCCAACGACATCGCCTGCCCCTCGGACAGCCGCTGCACGGGCACGACGGCCAACAACGCGTTCTTCGGCGAAGGACAGGTCGACGCCCTGAAGGCCGTAGGGACCACTTCCCCGCCCGGCAAGTACTTCGAGAACCTCGCGGACTTCGCCATCAGCGACAACGCGACCGTGGAGAGCCCGATCGCCGTAACCGGTGTGACCGGCAATGCCCCGGCCACCCTCAAGGTGGGTGTGGACATCAAGCACACCTACATCGGTGACCTGAAGGTCGACCTGGTGGCGCCGGACGGCAGCGTCTACACGCTGCACAACCACACCGGCGGCAGCGCCGACAACATCGCCCAGACCTACACCGTCAACGCCTCCTCGGAGGTCGCGAACGGCACCTGGAAACTCCGCGTCAACGACAACGCCGCCTCCGACACAGGCACGATCGACGCCTGGAACCTGACCTTCTAGCCCACAGGGCCCGGCAACGCCCGCGTACAGCACGCACAGCGCCGATGACAGCTCCGCCCACGGCCCCGCACAAGGCGGGCTGCGGTCTGCTCGGCCAGGGCTGCGAACTGCTGGGCAGTAGAGGGCATATGGGCCCCGGCGGCGGTGCACACCGCGGTTGGGGCCCATATGCCGGAGGCGTCCAGGAAGGCCACGGACGGCCTGGAGCCGGTGTCCAACTCACGGTGCGGCTCCCTGACGAGCTGCGGCCCCGTGCCCGCCGGCTCGAGCGGCGGGCCACCGTCCCGGCCCGGACCACGGAAGTCGGCCTCGCCGCGGGAGGCCCGGGGCCATCGTGGCCGCATCACGGATTGAACAAGACCGAGCCCTGAACGCCAGGGCCGCTGAACAGCGTCGTAGCCAAACTGAGGCTGAAGGCCTGGGGAGCCACAACCTCGGGAGTATCACTGGTCGCTGAGTCCGTCGTAGACCGCCACCATCAGCACCCGATCCTGAAGCGGCAGACACCACGGCGGGGCCGAGCCACCCCGCTCCCGCACCACTTCCAACAATCCCTCGGACTGCTACACCGCAGCCCCGTGAGCGTCTCCACCCCAACAGTCAGGTTTCGTGAGCTTTTTGCGCAGGTCAGGGCAGCGGCCAGGCCGAGGAAAGCGAGGAAGTGCGAGCCCTTTCGTTCGTATCGGATGGTCAGGCGGGGTAGCCGAAGAGCCAAGCGATCGACCGCTCGATCTCCCAGCGGTGCCGACCGAGGCGTTCGCCGGACTCGATGCCTGGCCGGCGCGATGCGCGCGACGAGCCCACGCGCACGCAGCCAGATGAGGTGTTCGACGGAGAAGTAGGCCTTGTCCGCGCGGAGTTTGACGGGCCGGCGCCGTCATGGCCCCCGGCGGGACCGGACTGCGGGGATGCCGAGGATGAGCGGCTTGAGGGCGAGACTGTCGTGCATGTTCGCACCTGACACGGCGACGGCGAGCGGGATGCCCTGAGCGTCGGACAGCACGTGCAGCTTGCTGCCCTTCTTGCCGCGATCGACCGTATTCGACCCTGTCGGCGATCCCCCTTTTTTTGGCGCGTACGGAGGCCGCGTCGGCGAGCGCCGAGGTCAAGTCCACGTCGCCCCGGACCCCCGAGTTCGTCCAGCACCGCCCGATGCAGCCGACAACGACGGCAGTAACGGGGCGACCAGCCTCCAGAGCTCATCAGGAACCAGACGCTTCGACAGATCAGCACTCACGGCCGGCATCATGACGCTCGAACATCAAGCATCAAGTCACAGGGGACAGCCTTCTATGCCTCGACTGATGCGGCCGATCTGGCGACCTGCTCGATCTTCGCGCAGTAGGCGGTGCGGGCGTCCTCATCGATCTGCATCTCGTGTTCGGGGCGCATCCCGGTTCGGCCGTCCACGCCTTCGCGCAGGATGTCGGCGTGTCCGGCATGCCGGTTGGTCTCGCCGAGGACGTGGACCAGGATGGCGAACAGGTTCGTGTTCAGATAAGGCTCCGGCCACCACGGCACGTGGCCCGGGGCATCGAGGGCAAGCGCGTCGATCGTCGCGTCTGAGTGGTCCCACGTGCGCCGGTAGGACTCGATGATCTGATCGCGCGCCTCGTCCTCCGCCGCCCACAGATCGCTGCCGTCGTGGTCCTGCCACCGGCGCAGCGGTTCTGGGGACGGCCGGTCGAAGACCTCGCCCAAGTACCTGGCCTCGACGATGGCCACGTGTTTGACCAGGCCGAGGAGGTTGGTCCCGGTCACTGTCAAAGGTCGGCGGGCGTCGTATTCGGACAGGCCGTCAAGCTTCCAGAGCAGCGCCTTGCGGTCCCGCCGCAGTCGCCCGTGCAGGATGCCCTTCGCGAATTCATCGATCATGCGGCATGAGCCTGCCATGGGCTACTCGTGACCTCAAGATCCCGTACGTGGACCGCAACGACCGGCAGTGCTGAAAGCCGGCCATGGCCACCGCCCCGGCATACTGAAGAAGCTCGCGGAACTTGCCACGTGAGACAGCCTCTCAATGTGCGATTCGGCCCGCACCCGGCGGGCGAAAGACGCCACCGCGCACGGCGACAACAGCTCGATGCATGGGATGGCCGTACAGATCGAGTTCGTCGACCAGACCCGCGCTACAGCGCATTTCGTGGACTCTCAGGTCAGCAAGACAGAGGCACACTCGTACTGCTACGAGCTCCTGCCTCACGGCGTCGTCGCCATCTACAGAGTGATTCAGCCCACGACCAAGAGGGGCGAACCAGCGGGCGAACCGGTGTCCCTGGAAGTCGTGGTCTATGGCCCGGGACTTGGTTCGCGGCGTACGGAACCCGCTTCGCGCGCTAGTAGGACTCCGTTAGGTTGCTCTGGCTCTTGGGTTCTGGCTGGTGGTGGACGTTGGGGGCAGGGGGCGGTGGCAGGTGGTGCAGGTGCCGGTCCAGCAGTTCAGCAGGTCTTGGATGGTGTCGAGGATCTGGTAGAGGGTGAGTCCGGTGTATCGGCTTTTGGGGCCAGGCGCTGTTCGGTGAGGAAGGCGTGGGCTGCGGTGACCAGGGTGACGTGGTGGTGCCAGCCGTTCCAGGAGCGGCCCTCGAAGTGGTCCAGGCCGAGGCCGTGTTTGAGTTCCCGGTAGTCGTGCTCGATGCGCCAGCGGATCTTCGCCAGGCGGACCAGTTCGGC
>NZ_KB911613.1 GCF_000383615.1 Streptomyces canus 299MFChir4.1
AGCGTGGTGGAGGCCGCCGCGGCCCACGACTACGACGTGCTGCTGTCACCCAGCGGTGTCGACAGCGACCGTTCCTTCCAGCGGCTGCTGGGGGAGCGGAGGGTCGACGGGGCGATCCTGATGGAGATCCGGCTGGAGGACGACCGGGCCGAACACCTGGCCGCGCTCGGCTTCCCCTCCGTGGCCATCGGCCGCACCGCCCACCCGGAGGACGGCTGGTACGTCGCCCTGGACCACACCGCGCTGGCGGCGGCCTGCGTCCATCACCTCGCCGACCTCGGCCATCGCCGAATCGCCTTCGTCAACCGGCCCGAACAACTCCTGAGGACCGGCTACGAGTCCGCCCACCGCGGCCTGGACGGCTTCACCAAGGCCGCGGCCGAACGCGGGCTGACGGTCCGCACGTACTGCTGCGGGGACGACGCCGCCGCGGGCCAGGCCTGCCTGGAACAGATCCTGCACGACGACCCGGCCACCACCGCCCTGGTCACCCTGAACGAGGCCGCACTGGGCGGCCTGTACCGGGGGCTCGCCCACGCGGGCCGCCATGTGCCGCGCGACTTCTCCGTCACCGGAGTCGTCGCCAACCGCTGGGCGGAGACGGTGACCCCGCAGCTCACCGCCGCCGACGTACCGGCGGCCGAGATGGGCCGGCTCGCCGTCGACCTGCTCGTGGAGCGGCTGGACCACTCCGACGCGCCGCCCCGGCAGCACCTCCTGACCCCGCCGATCTCGCTGCGGGCCAGCACCGGCCCCGCGGGGGCCCCGCAGACCTGATCGGTCCCCCCGAGCACACGTCACACCGCCGCACGCCCGACCACCCGGCGGCGTCGCTCGCGGTGCCCTCTTCTCCGCGCGACCCACCGCCGCGGCACCCGCATGCCACACACCGAAGGAACCCGCCATGAACAGCTTCTCCAGACGGCACCGTCCGACCGCCGCGGTCCTCATCTCCCTGGCCGTCGCCGCCGGCGTCACGGCCTGCGGCTCCGGCTCGGGCGGCGGATCCGAGGGCGCCGACAGCGGCACGTACACCGTCTGGGACCCGTATCCGCAGTTCGCCAAGGGCTCGGCCTGGACGAAGCTGCTGGACAAGTGCGGCACCACGGCGGGCGTCAAGATCAAGCGGACGGCGTTCGACACCAGCGACCTGACGAACAAGGCCCTCCTGGCCGCCCAGCAGGGCAACTCCCCGGACCTCCTCATCGTCGACAACCCGGTGGTCTCCACGCTGGCCGAGGCGGGCGTCCTCACCACGACCGACGACAACAAGCTGGACACCTCGAAGATCGACCCCAACCTCCTCGCGGCCGGCCAGTCGGGCGGCAAGACGTACGGCACCCCGATCGGCGCCAACACCCTGGCCCTCTACTACAACAAGAAGGTCCTGAAGCAAGCCGGTGTGGACATCGCCTCGGTGAAGGACTGGCCGTCGCTGACCGCGGCGCTGGAGAAGGTGAAGAAGGCCGGCAAGAAGGGCATCACCTTCTCCGCGATCGGCACCGAGGAGGGCAGCTTCCAGTTCCTGCCCTGGTTCTGGGGCGCGGGCGCGAAACTGACCCAACTCGACTCAGCGCAGGGCGAGTCGGCGCTCTCCCTGTGGAAGGGCTGGGTCAAGAGCGGCGTCGCCCCCAACTCGGTCCTCAACAACACCCAGACGACCAGCTGGCAGGAGTTCACCACCGGCGAGTACGCCTTCGCGGAGAACGGCACCTGGCAGCTCGCGGGCGCCAAGAAGGCCGGCCTCGACTACGGCGTGCTCCCGATACCCGGCGCCTCCGGCGGCAACGCGGCCGCCCCCACCGGCGGTGAGTTCGTCACCCTCCCCGCCCAGGACGACACCGGCCGCTACCCCACCTCCCAGAAGCTGGCGACCTGCCTGACCAGCACCCAGAACCTGTACGACACCGACACCACCCTGTCCTACGTGGCCCCCACCACCGAGGTCCAGGACAAGCAGGTGGCGGCCGACGCCGAGCTGAAGCCCTGGGTCGCCGCGGTCAGGACCGCCAAGGGCCGCACCAGTGACGACCTGGGCACCAAGTACCCGAAGATCTCCGAGCAGATGTGGAAGGCCGTCCAGTCCGCACTCAGCGGTTCGAAGTCCCCGAAGGACGCGCTGACCGACGCCCAGTCCGCCGTCAAGTGAGTGCATCAGGGGGCCAGTTGATGAGCCAGATGACACAAGTGCCGCCCCCGCGGACCGACTCCGACGGCGCGGCCCTAAAGGCGCCGCGCCGTCCCGTCTCCCCGCAGTGGGCCGCCTGGGCGTTCCTGGCCCCGGTGACCCTCTACCTCGGCCTGTTCTACGCCTATCCCCTGTACCGCAACATCGACCTGAGCCTGCGCCACTACACCGTGCGCTCGTTCGTGCGGGGCGACGCGCCCTTCACGGGCCTGGCGAACTACCGGATGGTCTTCGACGACCCGACCTTCGCCCCGGCCCTCCTGCACACCGTGGTGTTCACCGGCGTGTGCCTGGTCTTCCAGTACGCGATCGGTCTGGCGCTGGCGGTCTTCTTCCACCAGAACTTCCGGCTCTCGGCGACCCTGCGGGCCCTGTTCCTGGTGCCGTGGCTGCTGCCGCTGATCGTGTCGGCGTCGACCTGGTCGTGGATGCTCAACAGCGACTCCGGCGTCGTCAACGCCGTCCTGCACGCCGTCGGCATCGGCCCGGTGAACTGGCTGACCTCGCCGTCCTGGTCGCTGACCTCGGTGATCATCGCGAACATCTGGATCGGCGTCCCCTTCAACCTGGTCGTGCTCCACAGCGGCCTGCAGTCCATCCCCGCCAGCCTGTACGAGGCGGCCGCCCTCGACGGGGCGAACGCCTGGCAGCGCTTTTGGCGCATCACCTTCCCGCTGCTGCGTCCGGTCTCCGCCATCACCCTGCTGCTGGGCCTGGTCTACACGCTCAAGGTCTTCGACATCATCTGGATCATGACCAAGGGCGGTCCGGCCGACTCGTCCACCACCTTCGCCACCTGGTCCTACCAGCTCGGCTTCGGCAACCTGCTGCCCGCCTTCGGCCCCGGCGCCGCGGTCGGCAACCTGCTGGTGCTCGCCGCCCTGGTCTTCGGCCTGATCTATGTGCGGGTCCAGCGGAAGCAGGCACTGTCATGAGAACAAGGCCTCTGAAGACCGCCCTCGGCCTGCTGCTGACCGCGATCATGCTCTTCCCGGTCTACTGGATGCTCAACGTGTCCCTCACCCGCGACCAGGACATGCGCAAGAGCCCGCCCGGCCTGTTCCCCGCCCACGCCACCCTGGAGGGCTACCGGGCCGTCGTCGACCAGCAGTTGCCCTACCTCGGCACCAGCCTCGTCATCGGTCTGGGCACCGTCGCCCTGACCGTGGCCCTGGCGGCCCCGGCCGGCTACGCGCTGGCCAAGCTGCGCCCGCGCGGCGGCGGCATCCTGGGCTTCGTCCTGCTGGTCGCGCAGATGATCCCGGGCATCATCATGGCGATGGGCTTCTACGCCATCTACCTCCAGCTCGGCCTGCTCCAGTCCGTGCCCGGCCTGATCGTCGCCGACTCCACCCTCGCCGTGCCCTTCGCGGTGCTCATCTTCACCGCGTTCATGTCCACCATCCCCGGCGAACTCCTCCAGGCCGCGCAGATGGACGGCGCGCACGCCCTGCGCACCTTCTGGTCGGTCGTGCTGCCGATGAGCCGCAACTCCGTGGTCACCGTGTCGCTGTTCGCGTTCCTGTGGTCCTGGTCCGACTTCATCTTCGCCAGCACCCTGGTCAACGGCGGCGCCCACGAGCCGATCACCCTCGGCATCTACCACTACATCGGCAACAACAACCAGCAGTGGAACGCCATCATGGCCACCGCCGTCGTCGCCTCCCTGCCCGCCACGGTCATCCTCGTCCTCGCCCAGCGCTACGTCGCCGCCGGCGTGACCGCCGGCGCCGTCAAGGACTGACGTCCGCGGCGCCCCCTTCCCCGACGACCACCGACGATCCCTGCTCGAGAAACGAGTGCCCCTTCATGACCGCCGACCGCCCCGGCCCGGCCTTCTCCGTCCAGGACATCCCGTTCAGCACCCACGGCTCCTGGTTCGGCATCTCCCCCGTGCTCGCGGAGAAGACCCGCGCCGAGGACCTCCACCTCGTCTCGCACCAGAACGGCATGCACGCCGTCCTGAGCCTCGTGCCCCTCGACCCCGCGACGGGCGAGCGGGCCGAGACCCTGGTCGAGGCGACACCGGGCCTGCTGAGCTGGACCCGCGCGGACGGGCGCATCGACCTCGCCTACGAGACGCCGGACACCGTACGACTGCGCGGTGCGGGTGCGTCGCTGCGGATCTCGGCGGCGGCCCGGACGCTGACCCCGTTCAGCGGAACGTACTTCTTCCGCGAACCGGCCGCCGACGCCTATGTGTTCACCTCGTACGAGACCGGCCGCCGCTACCGGGTCACCCTGCTGTCCGGCACGGTGGCCGAGGTGTCCGGTTCCCAGGCACTGGGCGCCGGTGAGCGCGGTCTCACGGTCGGCGCCGAGGCGGACGGATCGTGGGAGCTCGCGGTCGAGGAACTCGACACCGCCCGCCCCGCCTACGCGCCGGCGGCGGCCTTCGGCAAGGTCGTCGAGGCCGCGCGGAACTCCTTCGCGGACTTCGTCGACACCGTGGCCCCCTGGCGCTCCTCCGCCACCCCGGCGGCCGAACTCGCCGCCTACGTCCTGTGGTCGGCGACCGTACGCCCGGCCGGCCTGGTCACCCGGCCCGGCGTCCTGATGTCCAAGCACTGGATGGACAAGGTCTGGAGCTGGGACCACTGCTTCAACGCCCTCGCCCTGGCGCCCGGTTGCCCCGAGCTGGCCTGGGACCAGTTCCAGCTGCCCTTCGACCACCAGGACGAGACCGGGGCGCTGCCCGACTCCGTCACTCACTCCGAGGTGCTCCACAACTTCGTCAAACCGCCCATCCACGGCTGGACGTTCGGCCACCTGCGCCGTCGGCTGCCCACCCCCGTGGGGCGGGCGGAACTGACCGGGACGTACGACAGGCTGGCACGCTGGACGGAGTTCTGGCTCACCGCCCGGCGCGCTCCCGGCGCCGACCTGCCGCACTACCAGCACGGCAACGACAGCGGCTGGGACAACGCCACCACCTTCGACCCCGAACGGGTCGTCGTCACCGCGGACCTGGCCGCCTTCCTCACCCTCCAGCTGCGCGAACTCGCCGACCTGGCGGAGCACTTGGAAAGACCTGACGACGCCCGCGGGTGGACGCGGGCCGCCGAGGAGACACAGCGGGCGATGCTCGACCAGCTGTGGACGGGCGACCGGTTCGTCGCCCGGGGCGTCGACAGCGGCGACACCTGGAGCACGTCCAGCCTGCTCGACCTGATGCCGATCGTGCTGGGCGAGCATCTGCCGCCCGACATCGGCGAGGTGCTGGCCGGCCGGATCGAGGCCCATCTGACGCCGTACGGCCTGGCCACGGAGCTGCCCACCTCTCCGCACTACCTCCCCGACGGCTACTGGCGCGGCCCGATCTGGGCCCCCGCCACGGTCCTCGTCGAGGACGGACTGCGCCGCGCCGGCCACCACCGGCTCGCGGGCGAGGTCAGCGCCCGATTCCGCGCCCTGTGCGAGAAGCACGGCTTCGCGGAGAACTTCGACGCCCTGACCGGAACGGGCCTGCGCGACCGCGCCTACACCTGGACGGCCGCCGCCTACCTCCTCCTCGCCCAGGCGCACGCACAGCGGGACGGCGGATGAGAGCGGTTCACGGGATCCGTCCCTTCCGGGACGGGCTCGCATCTCGTGGCGGCCCCGGCGTTCCCCGCCTGGCCGGGCACGAAGACCGTGCGGACGTACGCCGGCTACCGCGTGGCCCCCGACGAGCGCTTCGCCGAACTCTGCGCCGAGCGGCCGCCCGGGCGGCAGGGCAGCCGTCCCGGTGACCGGCACCCGGGAGCTGTCGCTCGACCTCCTGGAGCGGCGGGGCATCGTCCAGGCCCGGCCGACGCTCCGGCGCCCCGTTCCCTCGGCCCGTGTTCAGTCGAGGACCGCGGTGGCCTCTATCTCGACCAGGTGGTCGGGGACGTCCAGTGCCGCGACGCCCAGCAGCGTGGCCGGCGGGACCGGGGTGACCCCCAGTTTCGCGGCCGCCCGCGAGATCCCCTTCAGGAGTTGGGGCATCTTGTCGGGCGTCCAGTCGACGACGTGGACGTTCAGTTTCGCCACGTCGTCGAAGGAACCGCCGGCCGCGGCCAGGGCCGTACCGACGTTGAGGTAGCTCTGCTCGACCTGCGCGGCGAGGTCACCCGCACCGACCGTGCGGCCCTCGGCATCCCAGGCGACCTGACCGGCGACGAACACCAGCCTCGATCCGGACGCGACCGCCACCTGCCGGTAGACATCGATCTCCGGCAGTCCGTCGGGGTTCAGCAGGGTGATGGACATTTTCCGCGCCTCCATGCTCGGGCACTCAAGCCCATTGATCTCTTTTGGTTACTGACAAACCGTAGGAGAGCAATCGCTGACATGGAAGAACGCACTTTTCGGTGACCGGGGAACCCGCTGGTGACCTGGCAGCTCATGAGGTGGAGCGCCGGTGAAAACCCTGTGGAAGCGGTGTCGGTGGGGCCGTTTATGCTGCACGGACGATCACGCGGGACCAGGGGAGGACGCGGCATGTTCGGCAGGCTGTTCGGCAGGGATGCGGAGAGACCGGAGGCGAATCCGTACGCCCTGCCCGTCCCGCGCAGACAGAAGAACGGGACGTATCCGCTGCGCGCCCTCGGGGACACCCGGGTGCTCGCGCTGGTGGAAGCGGCCGACGCCGGCGACTGGGAGGCGGTCAAGGCGGCCCTGGGCCCCTTCGATCTCGGCAGCGACCACGCGGTACTCGGCGAACTCGCCGACCTGGATGGTGTGCAGGACTGGATCGGCCGGGCGGTGGACGAGGACAAGGAACACCGGGCGACCGCCCTGCTGATATCCGGGGCGCGCCACATCAGCTGGGGCTGGGAGGCGCGTACCTCCGCACGTGCCGTGAACGTCACGCAGGAGCAGTGGCGGACCTTCCACGAGCGCCTGGAGATCGCCGAGGAGCAGCTGCTCGAAGCCGCCGAGCTGCGGCCGGACTGGGTCACCCCCTGGCGCCGCCTCCTCACCTCCGGCCGCGGCATGTCGCTCGGCCCCGCCGTCAACGAGACCCGGCGCGACGCCGCCCTGCGCCGCGACCCGCTGGACCTGGAGACCCACATCGAGTGGGTGTCCCAGTTGCAGCCCAGGTGGGGCGGCGAGCCCGGCCAGGCCCTCGCGTTCGCCCGCGAGGCCATCGCCGGTGCGCCCGACGGGCACCGTCTCGGCTGTGCGGTCGCCATGGCCCACATCGAGGAGTGGGTGGAGTCGGGCAGTCAGAACCATCTCGACAGCCCCCAGGTCCAGGAGGAGCTGAGAGAGGCGGCCCGGCGAAGCATTCTCCACCCCGCCTACGACAGGCCCCTCGGCTGGCAGGAGGACTTCAACATCTTCGCCATGGCCCTGGCCCTGTCCGCCGAGAGCATCGTGGCCCCGCGGGTCTTCCACGAGCTGGGCGGCGCCTTCACCTCGTGGCCCTGGAAGTACATGGCCCAGCCGGAGAAGGCGTACGCCCGCTTCCGGCGCCGTGCCTGAGCCCGTCCCCGCCCGCCCCTCGTCGACGACCTCACCCCGGACTGCCCGATGACTCTGCCCGACACCCCTGCGAGCCCCACCGCGGACCGCACCTTCCAAGTGGACCTGCGCGGCCTCGTCGACCTCCTCTCCCACCACCTCTACTCCAGCCCCCGCGTGTACCTGCGCGAGCTCCTCCAGAACGCGGTGGACGCGCTGACCGCCCGGCACAGCCTCGAACAGGGCGCCCCCGCCGACGCGTTCGGCATCCGCCTGTACGCCGACGGCTCCGTGGTACGCGTCGAGGACGACGGCGTCGGTCTCACCGAGGCCGACGTGCACACCTTCCTCGCCACGATCGGCCGCAGCAGCAAGCGCGCGGAGCAGATCGCAGACCAACGCGCCGACTTCATCGGCCAGTTCGGCATCGGCCTGCTCTCCTGCTTCCTGGTCGCGGACGAGATCCACGTCCTGAGCCGCTCCGCCCGGACCCCCGACGCGCCCGCCGTGGAATGGCGTGGCCGCGGCGACGGCAGCTACACCGTCCGTACCCTGCCCGCGTCCACCCGCCCCCGGCCCGGCACCACCGTCACCCTGACGCCCCGCGCCGACGTGGGCGAGTGGACCCGCCCGGCCCAGGTGCACGCGCTGGCCCGCCACTTCGGCTCCCTGCTGCGCCACCCGGTGACCTTCGACGACGGCACCGCAGGGCCCGGCGGCCAGGGCGCGCCCGTCAACCCCGAGCCCGCACCCTGGGCGCGCGGCCACGCCACCCCCGGAGCCCGCTCCCGGGCCCTGGCCGCGTACGGCGAGGAGGTCTTCGGGTTCACGCCGCTGGACACCATCGAACTCGACCTGCCGGCCGTGGGCCTGAAGGGCATCGCCTGCGTGCTGCCCGAGGCGGTACCGGCTGGGCGCCGCCACGGCCACCGCGTGCACGTCAAAGGCATGCTGCTGTCCGAGCAGGCCGAGGAGATCCTGCCCGACTGGGCGTTCTTCGTCCGCTGTGTCGTCGACGCCGAGAGCCTGCGCCCGACCGCGTCCCGCGAGTCCCTGTACGAGGACGACACCCTCGCCGCCGTACGCGACGCGCTCGCCGAACGCCTGCGCGCGTGGATCGCCAGGGCCGCCGCCAGCGACCCCGAACTGCTCGGCCGCTTCCTCCAGGTCCACCACCTGGCCGTGAAGTCCCTCGCGGTGCACGACGACGAGATCATGCGGATGCTGCTGCCCTGGCTGCCGTTCGAGACCACCGACGGGCACGCCACCCTCGACGAGTTCGCGCGCACCCACCGCACGGTGCTCGTCACGTCGAGCGTGGAGGAGTTCCGCCAGGTCGCGGCGATCGCCTCGGCCGCCGGCCTCGGCGTCGTCAACGGCGGCTACACCTACGACCGCCAACTGGTCCACCGACTGCCGGAGATCAGGCCCGAGGTCACCGTCGCGGACCTCGACCCCGGGACCCTCACCGCCCATCTCGACCCGGTGGACCGCGAGACGGAGCTGGCCGCCTCGGCCTACCTCGCCCAGGCCCGCGACGCCCTCGCCGTCTTCGACTGCGATGTCGCGCTGCGCACCTTCCAGCCGGCCTCCGCTCCCGCCCTCCTCCTCGACAACCGCGAGGCCCGGCACGAGCGCACCCGCTCCCAGCTCGCCCGCGAGCAGCAGGGCGGTGTGTGGGGCGACATCCTCGGCGCCCTGCGCCAGGAGGCCCCGCGCGCCCAGTTGATCCTCAACCAGCTCAACCCGCTGGTGCGCACCGCCGTCACCATCGACGAGCCCGAGTTGGCCCGCACCAGCGCCGAAGCCCTCTACGGGCAGGCCGCGATGCTGTCCCGGCGCCCGCTCAGACCCGCCGAGTCGAGCCTCATCAACCGCTCCTTCCTCGACCTCCTCGCCCACGCCCTCCGCAAGGACAGCTGACGATGCCCACCGCGATCCAGACCACCGACGAGCTGTACCAGGCGCTCCAGGACAACGACCAGCGTCCCTACGGCCGGACCCGCACCGTCACCGCCGAGGAACTCGTCGACGTCGCCGAGCAGTTCGAGGAGCCCGTCCCGCTTGTCCACGCGCTCCTCGAACTGCAGGAGGCGTACACCTACGGCTCCGAACCCCGGAAGTCGCCCGTCGTCTTCGCCCGGCTGCTCACCCTCTTCGACGAGCAGCCCGACGTCTTCGACGAGCGCCTGCGCCACATGGTGTTCTGGCGGTTCAAGTGGGTGGGCCACGCCCTGCGTCAGCTGCCCGAGATACCGCTGGCCAGCCTCCGCCAGTGGCTGACGGAGATGCGCGACCGCTACGAGAAGGCCGGCCTCGGCCTTCAGCCCTACTACGGACAGGCGTACCAGCTCGCCGCCCACGTGGGCGAGGACACCACCCTCGCCTACGAGTTGTGGGCGGGCCGCACCCGTACCCGGCTCAGCGACTGCGAGGCCTGCGAGATCTGCGAGCGCGCCCTGTTCCACCTCGCGGCGGGCGACGACCAGCGGGCCCTGCGCACCTGGGAGCCCGTCCTGAACGGCAAGGAGTCTTGCCAGGAGGAGCCGGCCCGCTCCCTCTCGTACGCGCTGCTGCCCCTGCTGCGCACCGGCGCCGCCGACCGGGCCCGCGAACTGCACCTCGTCGGCTACCGCGGCTGCCGCCGCAACCCCTCGATGTCCGGGGAGGTCGGCCGGCACCTGGAGTTCTGCGCGCTGACCGGCAACGAGGCGCGCGGCCTGGAGCTGCTCGCCGAGAACCGGAACCTGTTCGACGAGGTCGACTCGCCGTTGGACCAGCTCGACTTCCTCACCGGCGTCGAGGTCCTCCTCCAGCGCGTGGAGCACCTCGGCCACGGCGAACTGCCGGCCGCCGGATACGCGGGCCGCACCTGGACGGCGTCCGGCCTGCGCGCCGAGGTGCGGGGCCGCGCCGACGACCTCGCCGCCCGCTTCGACGCCCGCAACGGCACCTCGACCCACACCGACCGCCGCAGGACCCGCCTCGACCGGGCTCCCCTCCTCGACGCGCTGGAACTGACCCTGCGCCCCCGCGGTCTCGACGACGTGGCCCCGGCCGCCCCGGTCACCGCGCCCGTCTCCCGTACGGCCACCGCCGTCCCCGACGCCCTGCCCGAACTCATCGTCCAGGCAAGGAAGTGGGAGGAAGAGGGGCATCCGGAGGCCCAGACCTGCTTCGCGCGGCTGCGCACGCTCGTCGCCGCCCGCGACTACTCCCACCCCGACGACCCGGCCGTGGGCCCGCTGGTCCGGCTGCGCGCGGACCTGCTGGCCGACGAAGCGACCTCGGCGGCCAACAAGGACGGCTTCGCCGAAGCCGCCGCGCTCCACGAGGAGGCCGCGGCTCTCTACGACGACGCCTCGGAGCCCGCTCACGCGGCGGTCGACCGTGCCTGCGCCCTGCTCGCCGCCGCCCAGATCCCCGCGCAGGACACGGACGGAGCCGAGGCGAAGGCGGCCGCCCTGACCGCCGCGCACGCGTCCTTGGTCCGCCTGCACGAGGAGACGACCGGCCTCCCTCCCTACCTGGAGGCCCGCCTGCTGCGGCTGCGGGCGACCGCGCTCGGCCTGCGCCTGCAGACGACCGGAAGCGAGGAACACGTCGCGCCGGTCTTCGCCGAGACCGACCTGCTGCACGCCTTCGCCACCCGGCACGACCTCGCCGGGCAGATCTCCGGCGCCCTGATGCTGCGGGCCAGCACACACGCCATCTCCGGCGACCTGCCCGGCGCGGTCACCGAGATCGACGCCCTTCTCGACCGGCTGAAGGCGCACGGCCCCGCCTGGCACGTGCCCCGCACCCTCGGACTGCGCGGCCGGCTCCAGCTCGCCCTCCGGGACCCCGGGGCCGCGCACACGGACCTCACCGAAGCACTGCGCCAGGCCGCCGACTGGCCGGCCGACACGATCGACACCACCCGCCTCCACGGTGATCTCGCCGAGGCCTGCATGCACCTGGGCCGCCCCGGCGAGGCCCTGCGGCACCTGACGCGCTCGGCGGAGACGGACCTGCGCCGCGGCAACCGGATCGACGCGTTCTGCACCTACGGCAACGCGGCCCAGCTCAGCCTCGACCTGGACCGCGTCGAGGACTGCATCGCCCTGCTCGACTCCCTGCTGGCCGAACCGGACGTCGCCGCCGGCGAGCTGGACGACCGGCTCACCGCCCAGCTGCGCCTGACCCGCGCCCGCGCCCTGCGCGCCGGGGAGGACGTCAAGGCCGCCACGGCCGAGTTCGCCGCGCTCGCGGCCGAGTCGGCCGGCTGGGACGACGACCCGGGCAGCCACGCCATGATCGCCGCGGAGACGGCCGTACTCCTCGGTGAGTCCGGCGAGTTCGGCCCGGCCCGTGAGGCCGCGGACCAGGCGATCGCCGCCCACGGCCGGGACCCGCGCTACGAACTGCTCAGCAACTGCCTGCGCGAACTCGCCCGCCTCCAGGCCCAGCAGGAGGGCGCCGAGGGACTCGCCGACGCGCGCGCCTTCCTCGCCGACGCGGGCCGGATCGCCGACGAGGCCCGCGCCGCCGGGTACGAGCCCCGCGGCCGCTCCCTGGACAGCGCCCTGGCCTACGAACACGGGCGGGTGAGCGCCTACGCCGGCGCGTACGAGGACGCCCTGGCCGCCCTGGAGAAGGCCCTGGCCCTGCTCGGCGAGCCGGGACCGGAGGATGACCGGGCCGGCGAGTGGGCGGAGTGCGTCCGCCTCGCGGGCGCCGTGGAGGGTCTCTACCTGGAACGCCCCGCCCCCGCCCTCACCCGCCTCGACGCCGCGGTCTCCCACCTGACCGCCGTGGGCCACACCGAGGAGACCGAGCCCCTGACCTCCCTGGCGGCCCGGCTGCGCGACGAGGAGTTAGCCCGGTCCCATAACATCGTTCAGTAGACGTCAGTCGCCCTGCGGATCCACGTCGAGGAGGCAATGGTGCTCGGAAAGGGCACGTGGTTGCTCGTGGGTGCCATGGTCGTGGCCTGGATGGTGCTCTCCGGCCCCAGCGCGCCGAGCGGTGCCCTGGACGCCCGGTCCGCGCCCGCCAAAGCCGTCAGGGACGTCGTACCGAACCGCGTCATGACCTGGAACCTCTGCAACCCCTGCGAGACGGGTGACGACGACCGGGCAGCGGAGATCGCCACGTTCGCACCGCAGGTCATCGGCCTCCAGGAAGCGTGCGTGGGTGACGTCGAGAAGATCCGGGACTATCTGGAGAACCTCCACGGACTCGTCTATCACGTCGAGTACGGGGCGGTTCTCCAGAGCTGGGGCCGGTGCGGGGGAGCGCCCTGGAACCCGGGCGGCTACGGCGAGGCGATCCTCTCGGCGGCCCCGATGACCGACGTCGTCACCGAGGAGTATCCCGACGGCGGCTCCGAGGACCGCGGATACATGGAGGTCACCACCACGGTGGGCGGCCACCCGGTCCGGGTCTTCAACACCCACCTCGCCGAACGACGTCAGGAGCCGGTCCGGGCGGCCCAGGTCGGCGTCCTCGCCAAGGAGGTCGCCCGGCACGACCGCGCGATCGTCATCGGCGACTTCAACGCCGTGCCGGACGCCTACGAACTCACCAGGATGTGGAAACTGGCCACGGACGCGGACCCCCGCTGCCGTCCCGGCGCCGCCACGACCTGCGAGCCGACCACCGACTGGCAGAGCAAGTTCGACTACGTCTTCCTGCGCGGCTACGTCCCCGCCAGGCACCGCGTGCATCCGAATCCGGTCTCGGACCATCATGTGCTGTACGCCGACGTGGCCGCTGACCCGGCCCGCGGTGAGCGGTGACCGGGCAGTCGGGCCTGACTTTACGGAGAGTGGGTAATTCCCTGTCGCCCTGATGACTTTCCCGGGCGGTTCGAAAATCGATCGGCATTTCCAACTCCGGCGTTGTGGCGGTCTCTTGCCTGCACGTGTTTCAATTCCCGGGACATGTCTGCGCTCTGCGGCCACGAACGGGGAGGGCCATGGCCTGGTGGCGAGTCGAACAGAAGACAGCGCGGAAGGCAGATCGTAAGTCCGGGCAAAAGACGGCTCTTGAGGATGTCGCACCGGAAATCGCCTTGGCCCGCCAGGACTTCCGATGGTATTGGCTGGGACAGACCGTCAGTGTGGTGGGTCACCAAATGGCCATCTTCCTGTTTCCCACCATCGCGATCGTCACGTTCCACGCCTCCGGCCTGTGGGTAGGCGCACTGAACGCCGTCGGTACCGCCGCCTATCCCGTGTTGGGCCTGTTCGCCGGAGTGCTGATGGACCGTCGGCGGCGCAGGCCGGCCATGCTGCTGGCGACCGTCGGCACCATGCTGGCGCTGTCCTGGATCCCGTTCGCCGTCGCCGTCGGAACCATGGGCATGGCCGATCTGTGCCTGGCGGCGCTTGCCGCCGGCGCCTTCGGAGTCCTGTACGACGTCGCGAATCAGTCACATCTGCCGACCCTGCTGCCCCGGGAGATGCTCGCGAGGGCCAACGCACGGCTGGAGGTGTCCACTTCGCTGGCCCTGCTGGCGAGCCCCGCTCTGGGGGGCTTGTTGAGCCAGGCCCTGTCCGGCACCAGCGCGCTCGCCGTGATCGCCGCTGCGTTCCTCATACCGGTGATGACCCTCTTGCGACTGCGTACCCCGGAGCCCCCGGCGCCACCACGGCAACCGGGGGCTTCGCTGTTCGCCGAGATGAAGGTGGGCGTACTGGCCCTGTGGCGGCACCCACTGCTGCGGCCGGCCACGGTGGCCGCCGTGATCCGCAACCTGGGCAACACCGCGGCGTCCACGGTGTCCCTGCTCTTCGCCTATCGCACACTGGGGCTCGGTCCGGGAACCGTCGGTGTCCTGTTCACCCTGGTCGGGCTCGGCGGGGTCGGTGGTGCGTGGGTGGCCGACCGGATGCTCGTCCGGTTCGGCCTGGGCAGGACGCTCATCGCCGCCAGTGCCTCCGGAGTTCTGTGGGTCGCCGCTCCGCTGGCCCTGTGGCTGCCCGCCCTGCCGACACTGATCGTGGTGGGCGCGTCGGCCTCGGTGTGGGTGCCGGTGTGGAACGCGACCGTCACCACGCTGCGGCAGTCGGTCACCCGGTCCGAGTTGCTGGGCCGGGTGCATGCCACCTCGCGGACGATCAACTTCTGCGCGATTCCGCTCGGTGCCCTTCTGGGCGGGGCGCTCGCCGACCTGCTCGGTGGAGCGATGGGGGCCGCCGCCGGTACCGGCACGGCCCTCGTGCTGGCCGGGCTCACCGCCCTGGGAGCGGTCGCCGTCCTGGCCTGCTCGACGCTGCGATCCGTCCGTGACATCCCCGGCGTGGGCGAGGGGGACGCGGGCGCCGTGGCGTGAGCCGGTCGCGTGGGCGGGCGGCAGCGGGGTCGACCCCGCGCCGACTCAGCTCCTTCTGACGCTGATCGCCTGGGTGGCCGCGACCGCCGCTGCGAGGACTCCCGCCGAGATCGCGAGCAGGACGGCGGTGGAGCCCAGGAGATCCGCCGAGTCGGACGCGTTCTGGAGGTCGCCGAGCAGCACGTTGACCGGTGAGACGCCCTTGGCCAGCAGGACGGCCAGCAGCAGGATCAGGGCCAGGAGCAGCGCGTAGCCCTGCCGGCGGAAGAGCAGCCGCGAACAGAGGACGCCGATCGCGATACCCGTGAAGGCGCAGGTGAGTTGGGCCTCGGTGCCCAGGATCGCGTCGGCGAGGGTGAAGGTGTGCGAGCCGAACAGCAGGGGCAGGACGAGGCCGGCCGCCGTCAACGGCAGGCACCACAGGGCGGCCGTACCCACAGAACCGAGCAGCACCCGCAGATGGCTGCCCGCGGTGACGACGACGACCGAGCGGTGCGTCTGGTCCTCCAGCCCGATCAGCGCCATGGTGAGCCAGACCGAGCAGACCAGCATGCCTCCGGACGCCGAGCCGTAGGTGGCGGCCAGGGGGCCCGAGTCACTGCTCGTCAGAACCGCGAGGAGGCCGACGAACAGCAGGAGCGGCGCCAGATAGCGCTGCGAGAGCAGCATCACGGTGAACATGTAGCGCACCAGGGCGATCACAGGGCAGCCCTCCTCGCGCCCACGCGGGAGGCGTGGTCGACGCCCGGCCGCGTGAGACTCTCCACGGACCAGTGATGTTGCAGCGCCGTCAGGAGCACGGTGTCCGAGTGTTCCCGCGCGACGCGCAGGACGATCGCGTCGTCCCGGCGCGCGGCGTCCGTCACGCCGGGCAGGGCGTACCAGTTCACTTCGAGGGGGCGCACGCCGGTGACCGGCACCGTCAGGGCCAGTTCGACCTCCGTGACCCGCCCGCCGGAGTGCGGTCCGCCGCGCGGGCTCACCCGCCCGTCGCCGATGGCGAACACACCGGTCGCGTGCGTCTCGGTGATCGCCTCACGGTGGTCGGTGAAGACCACCGCCCCGCCGGCGGCGGACACTTCGCCGATGAACTCGGCCAATACGCCGTGCGCCGAGGCGTCCAGGCCCGACCACGGCTCGTCGAGGACCAGCAGGGCGGGCTCCACGAGCAGCGCCTGGGCGAGCGCGACCTTCTGGGCGTTGCCCTTGGACAGAGTGCGCAGTGCGGCGTTCCGGCCGCCCACCAGCGCCAGCCGGTCCAGCAGCCGGCCGGCCCGGGTCCGCGCCGCCGCGCCGGACAGACCCCGGATGCGCCCCATGTGGGTGAGGTAGGAGAGCGCGGAGACCCGTTCGTGGGCGGTGAAGCGGTCCGGTACGTAGCCGATGTGCTGCGGCCGGCCCAGCACCTGTCCGGACGTGGGCTGCGACAGGCCCACGAGGATTCTCAACAGGGTCGACTTTCCCGAGCCGTTGCCGCCCACGACCGCGAGGACATCGCCGCCCGAGACCTCCAGGTCCACGTCCTGGAGGACCCAACGCCCCCTGCCGTAGCGCTTGCTGACGGATTCGCAACGTAACAAGTCGACTCCTCAGTGTAATCTACATGCTTACGCTACTACACCCAGGCATCGAGTCGGTACCGGTGTCAACTCCGAGCACACCTTTGTCTACGAATAGGTTCGCAAGTCTGTTCAGGCCTTCTTCCACTTGTGCGCTGTCAAGAGAACTGCAGGACAGCCGAATCTGATTTCGGCCGCCTTTCCCGTCGTAGAAGTGGGATACCGGAGTCCACAGCACGCCGAAGGAACGGCCCGATCGTTCGAGCAATTCGTCGTCCACCGTGAACGGCACGGTGACCACGATGAAAAAGCCGCCCCTCGGCGTGTTCCAGGACACGGAGTCGCACCGGCCGAAGCGGGTTTCCAGACCGCGCAGGACATGCGCGAGATTGCGTTGATATACGTGCCGCGACCGCGAGGTCGCGCGCTCCAGGCTGAAGTCGTTCTCCAGGAGGGCGCCGCCGACGACGGCCTGGCTGATGGGGGAGGTGTTGACCGTCAGCATGCTCTTGATCCTCGACAGGTGCTCGGCCAACCCCTGGATGCGCCCCTGTCCGTCCCCGACCCGCTGGTCGGCCACCACATAACCCACCCGGGCGCCGGGGAGCACGGTCTTCGCGAAGGACCCGAGGTGAATCACCCGCCGCCCGGTGTCCAGCGCCTTGAGGGTGGGCACGCGTCCCGAGCCGTCGTGGAACATGCCGTACGGGTTGTCCTCCAGCAGCAGGATGCCCTCCCGCTCGGCGAGGGCCAGCAGCTCGCGGCGGGTTGCGAGGTCGAGGCTCAGCCCGGACGGGTTGGCGAAGTCCGGCACGAGGTAGCAGGCGCGGGGGCGCAGACCGCGCTCGCGCGCACCGCGGACCTGGGCGGTGAGATCCGCCAGATCGATACCGGTGCTGCCGCTCGCCACCGGCAGCACCGGCATGTCCACCAGCCGCGCGGCGCCCGTCAGGCCGACATAGGTCGGTGAGACGGCCAGCACGACATCGTGCTCGTCGCGGCGCAGGGCGCGCAGGACCAGGTACATCGCCTCCTGGCAGCCGACGGTGACCACGATCGACTCCGGTTCGGTGCGCAGCCCCTCGTCCACCTCCAGTTGGCGTGCGATGAGTTCGTGCACGATGCCGCTCGTCCGCCCGTACTGGCACAGGGTCCTGCGGACCTCCTCGGGCGTGTGACCGCGGTCCGTGGCCAGGTGGTCGCAGAACCGGCGCAGATACCGGTGCACGGCCTCGACGTCGAAGCCCTCCTCCGTGGGCCGGCCCGGTGCGAAGGACAGGGCCTTCGGGTGGCGCCCGGTGACCTCGTTGAGGAACGTCATGGAGGCGAGCGCCGGATCCTCCAGCGAGGTGTGCAGCCCGGCCAGGTCCAGGTCGGCGGTCGGGCCGGCGAGAGGTCGGTCAGGCATCGGCGGCCCACCTCCGGACGCGGAGATCCGCGGCGGCTGCGAGGTCGGCGCAGCCGGTCAGCAGCAGCCCCTCCCGGAGCTCGTCCCGCAGGACGGAGAGCACCTCGGCGACCCCCTTCTCCCCGTGCGCCGCGAGCCCCCACAGCACCGGGCGGCCGACCAGCACGCCCGAGGCCCCGAGAGCCAGGGCGCGCAGCACGTCCGTGCCGGTACGTATGCCGCTGTCCAGCAGCACCGCGCAGAGACCGGCCACCGCCTCGGACACCAAGGGGAGTTGGGCGATGCTCGGTGGAGCACCGTCGAACTGGCGGCCCCCGTGGTTGGAGACCACCACGGCGTCGGCGCCGCACTCCGCCACGCGCCGGGCATCCCGTGCGTCGAGAACTCCCTTCACCACCAGGGGAAGAGAGCTGCGTCGCCGCAACCGTTCCAGGTCCCGCAGAGTCGGGACGCCGAACAGGGACCGCGTGTGATCGGCGACGGCCGAGACCCCTGGTGTGGACCGGTGCGCCAGGTCGTCGAGCCCGGGGCCCAGGTTCGCGGCCCGCACATGAGGCGGCAGCGAGAACCCGTTGCGCACGTCCCGCCAGCGCCGCCCCATGGTCGGGACGTCCACGGTGACCATGAGCGCCCGGCAGCCCGAGTCCTCGGCGCGGGCGACGAGTCCGTCCGTCAGGGACCGCTCGCGCAGCCAGTACAGCTGGAACCAGACGTCCGCCTCGGTGGCGACGACCTCCTCCAGGGGACGACTGCTCAGGGTACTGAGCACGAACGGCACTCCGGCGGCGCGGGCCGCCCGGGCGACCGCCCGCTCGCCCTCGGGATGCAGCAGGCACTGATAGGCCATCGGCGCGACCGCGACCGGCATCGCGGCGTCGGTGCCCAGCAGCCGTCCGGACAGGTCGGCGCCGGTTCGGCCGGTCAGCACCCGGGGCAGGAGCGCCACGCCGTCGAGGGCCGCCCGGTTGGCCGCCAAGGCCGTCTCCGCACCGCTGCCGCCCTCGATGAAGTCCCACACCGCCGGGTCCGTGACGGCCCGCGCCGCGCTCCTGATCCCGGCCAGACCGGGAGGCGCGTCGGCGAGCGGACCGCTCAGGGGTGACGCCTCCAGGGCGGGGCCGCTCCCGGGCGAGGTCACACCCCCTCCGCCTCTACGGCCTCGTACAGGGCCTTGATGTTGCCGCTGCCGAACGTGGTGGCCCCGGCGCGCTCGATGACCTCGAAGAAGAGGGTCCGGCGCGGGTGGGTGGAACGGGTGAAGATCTGGAACAGCTGGCCGGCGTGGTCCTCGTCGGCCAGGATGTCCAGGTTCCCGAGTTCGGCGGGCGAGTACCGGGACAGCGCCAGCCGCTCGGGCAGCCTGCTGTAGTACGCGTCGGGAGTGTCCAGGAAACCCACGCCGCCGGCCCGCATCGCCGTCACGGAGTGCACGATGTCGCCGCTGGTGAACGCGACGTGCTGCACACCGGCACCGCCGTGATTCTTGACGAACGCGTCGATCTGGCCCGGTTCCCGGCTGGTGTCCGGCTCGATGACGGTCAGCGTCACCAGGCCCGAACGGCTCTGCACCACCTGGGAGTTCATCGACTGGGCACCGACGACTATCTTCTCTTCGAAGATCATCCGGAAGTCCATGACCTGCTCGTAGAACTCCACGGTGCCGGCGAGATCGCCCGCCTCCACGCACACGGCGAAGTGGTCGACATGCCGAAGTCCCGTGGCGCGTGCGGCTGCCCGGGACCCCGGCGCTCCGTGCGGCCGGCCGGTGGTGACCGGCCGCTGGACGAAGGTGTGCGCCACGTCGCCGAAACCGCCCACGGACGCGGTGACCACCCCGTCGTCGTGCCGGTGCAGCGCCGCGAGCGGCCGGGCGCCCCGCCGGACGGCCTCCGTGAAGGCACCCTCGGCGTCGGCGGTGCCCAGGGCGATGTCGCAGACACCGTCGCCGTGCCGCCGCGTGTAGACGGCGCTGGGGTCGTCCTCGGCCAGCGGCTGGCTCAGTAAGAGCCGGATGTCCTCGCGGACGAGGACGGCCGTGCGCTGTGCGCCGGGGTCCTCCAGCACGTCGGCGACGGCCAGGCCGTATCCGTCGACGAACTCGGCTGTCGTGGCTTCGAGATCGGTGACGCAGATCCTGACGTGGTCGACGCGCAGGTCGTCGAAGGGGGGCTGTCCGGTGTTCACCGCGCATCACTCCCGTCCATGGCGGAGATCAAGCTGTTGGGCCTCATGTCGGTCCAGTGCTCGTTGACGTAGTCGAGGCACGACTGGCGGTCGGCCTGGCCGTGGACGGTCTGCCAGCCGGCCGGCACCTCCACGAAGGACGGCCACAGCGAGTGCTGGCCCTCCTCGTTGCGCAGGACGAGGTAGGTGGCCTGATCGTCCTCGAAGGGGTTGGTCATGCGTCGGTTCCTTTCTCGTGGTGTTCGGAAGCGGGGGTGGTGTCGCGCAGCGCGGCCGAGAGCGCCGGACCGATCACGGCGAGAGCCGCGGGACGGGTCAACTCCTCGTGCGCGCAGGGGACGTCCGTCCGGCGCAGGCGCCCGTTGACGTAGGGCTGCCAGAGGGCGGGAGGGAGCAGGGTGTCCCTGGCGCCGAAGTGCAGCAGGTCCCCGCGGAAGACGCCGGGGGTGAAGTCCCGCGCGGCCCGGGTGACCTCGCGGTACACCGCGGTGAGGTTCTCCCGTACGGCGTCGTCGAACTGGAGCCCCGAGGTCTGCCGGCGCACCGCCTCGGCGGCCTCGTCGGGGGCGGGGGCCATGGCCGCCGGCAGGTCGGCCAGCGGATAGCCGTCCAACACCGCCAGCAGCCCCACCTGTTCACCCGCGGCCTGCAGCCGTACGGCGATCTCGTGGGCGATCAGCCCGCCCGCCGACCAGCCCAGCAGGTGGTACGGCCCGTGCGGGGCCACCCGGCGGATGTGCTCGGCGTACACCTCGGCCGTCTCGGCCACCGTCGGCGGGATCCGTCCGGGGCCGCCCGCGACACCGGGCGACTGCAGCGCGTACACCGGGTGCCGCAGGTCCAGGTGCCGGGCGAGTCCGGTGAAGGACCAGCCGAGGCCGGCCGCCGGATGGACGCAGAACACGGGCGGCGCCCCGCCGCCCGGCCGCAGCGGCAGCAGGACGTCGAATTCCCCGCCGCGGCGGTCCTGTTCGGCGGTGCCGTCCAGTGCGCGTGCCAGCTGTGCCACCGAGGGGGCCTCGAAGAGGAGACGCAGCCCGATCCGGAGGCCCAGGGCGCCGTGGACCCGGTCGATCAGCCGGGCGGCCAGCATGGAGTGGCCACCTACGTCGAAGAAGCTGTCGTCGAGACCGATCGCGGGCACTCCGAGGACCTCCGCGAACAGCTCCCGCAGCGCGGCCTCGCGAGGGCTGCGCGCCGCTCGGTCGGACACCCCGGTGAACCGCGGCGCGGGCAGGGCCGCCCGGTCCAGCTTGCCGTTCGGCGTGACCGGCAGTGCGTCCAGGACGACCACGGCGGCGGGCACCATGTGGGCGGGCAGCGACTCGCCGGCCCGCCCGCGGAGCACGGCGGCGTCCGGCGCGGCGCCCTCGGCCGGCACCACATACCCGGTCAACACCCCGTCATCGGTGCCCTCCTGATGGACCGCCACCACTGCCTGGGCCACGGCCGGGTCGGCCAGCAGCACGTTCTCGATCTCGGCCGGCTCCACGCGGAAGCCACGGACCGAGACCTGATGGTCCGCGCGGCCCAGGAAGTGCAGATCGCCGTCGCGGTCCCGGCGGACGAGGTCACCGGTGCGGTACATGCGCGACCCCGGCGCGCCGTACGGGTCGGCCACGAACCGTGCCGCGGTCAGGCCCGGCCGGCCCAGATATCCGCGGGCCAGACCCGGACCGTGCACATAGAGCTCACCGGCCACCCCCGGCGGGACGGGGCGCAGGTTGCCGTCGAGGACGCGGATGCCCACGCCGGCCGGCGGACGGCCGATCGACGGGCGGTCCGTACCGGACAGCGGCTCGCTCATGGTGGCGCAGACCGTCGTCTCGGTCGGCCCGTACGCGTTGACCAGACGCCGCCCGGCACCCCAGCGTCGAACCGCGTCCGCGGGCAGCGCGTCCCCGGCGGTCACCAGGGTGCGCACGGGGCCGAGGCGGTCCGGCGGCATGGCGGACAGGGCCACCGGCGGCAGGGTCACATGGGTGACGCCCTGCCGGGCGATCAGCTCGGCCAGCGGCCGGCCCGGAGTGAGGTGGTCCTTGTCGGCCACCACCAGCTCCGCCCCGGACAGCAGCGCCATGCACAGTTCGGAGAACGCCGCGTCGAAGCCGGGGGAAGCGAACTGGAGCACCCGGTCGCCCGCGGCGACCCGGAACCGTTCGATCTGCCGGGCCGCCAGGTTGGCGATGCCCTCGTGGGACACCACCACCCCGTTGGGCCGGCCCGTCGACCCCGACGTGTAGATGACGTAGGCCGGATGGGCGGTGCGCAGCGCGGTCGTACGCTCCGCGTCGACCGGATCCGTGGCGGGCGCCGCCTTCGTCCTCGCGGCGACGGCAGGATCGTCCAGCACCAGGGTGGGCGTCCCGTGCGGAAGCCGGTCGGCGAGTGCCCGCACGGTGAGCACGAGAAAGGGCCGCGCGTCGGCCAGCATGTGCCGGACGCGTGCGGCGGGATAGTCCGGATCCACGGGAAGGAAGGCGGCACCCGCCTTCAGGACGGCGAGGACGGCGACGACCTGCTCGGGGGAGCGCGGCAGCAGCAGCCCCACCGTGCGCTCCGGGCCCGCGCCCAGCGCGGCGAGCCGGTGGGCCAGCCGGTTGGCCCGGCGGTTGAGCTCGTCGTACGACAGCGTGCCGTCGTCGAAGCGCAGTGCCGTCCGGCGCGGGGTGCGTGCCACCTGTGCCTGGAACAGTTCGGGCAGGGGCGTCGCGGGCACGGCCTCCGCAGCCCCGCCGGACCACTCGTCGAGGCGCCGCCGCTCGGCCGGGAGGAGCACGTTCAGGGAGCCGACCGGGAGGTGCGGGTCGGACGCGACGGCTTCGAGCAGCAGGACCAGCCGCTCGGCGAGGGCGGCGACCGTGGCCTCGTCGAACAGGTCAGCGTTGTACCGGATGCTGCCGTGGACGCCCGAGGGGCCGCCGTCCTCCGCGAACGTCTCGCTGAGGGACACGTCCAGGTCGAACCGGGCCGTCTGCGGATCGACCTCGGCCGCGGTGATTGTCAGGCCCTCCAGGTCGAACCGGGGCGGTTCGGTGTTCTGGAGCACCAGAAGGACCTGGAACAGCGGGTGCCGGGACACCGAGCGGGCCGGACTCAGCACCTCGACCAGCCGCTCGAACGGCACGTCCTGATGGGCGTAGGCCGCCAGGGCGGTCTCCCGGACCCGGCGCAGCAGCTCGGCGAAGTCGGGGTTTCCGGAAGTGTCGGTGCGCAGCACGACCGTGTTGGCGAAGAATCCCACCAGATCGTCGAGCGCCTGGTCGCCCCGGCCTGCGAGCGGGCTGCCGACCGGGATGTCCGTACCCGCCCCGAGCCGGGTGAGCAGGGCCGCGAGGGCCGCCTGGAAGAGCATGAAGGCGGTGACGCCCTCCCGCCGGGACAGCGCCGTCAGCCTTCGGTGCAGGTCCGCGTCCACGCTGAGCGGTACCTGACCGCCCCCGTGGCCGATCACGGCGGGCCGCGGCCGGTCGACGGGCATCGTCAGCTCCTGAGGCAGCCCGGCCAGCGTCTTCTGCCAGTGCGCGAGCTGACGTGAGACAGGGCTGCGCGGATCGTCCTCCGCGCCGAGCAGCCGCCGTTGCCAGAGCGTGTAGTCCGCGTACTGGACGGGCAGTGGCTGCCAGTCGGGGGCTTGACCGGCCGCACGTGCCCGGTAGGCGGTGCCCAGGTCCCTGGCGAGCGGGGCGTACGAGGCGCCGTCACCGGCGATGTGGTGCAGGACGAGCAGCAGGACGTGCTCGTCCGGCGCGGTCCGCCACAAGGTCGCGTGCAGCGGCGGATCGACGGCCAGGTCGAAGCTCCGCCGCACTGCCTCCGACAGGGCATGGGGCAGGTCCTCCCGGGACACGGGCACCGGTTCCGGGCCGAGCGGGCGGTTGCCGGACGCGAGGACGTGCTGGCGGGGAACGCCGTCGGTGTCGGGGAAGACGGTACGCAGGGACTCGTGACGGTCCATCAGGTCTCCGAGGGCGGCGCCGAGGGCGTCCGGGTCCAGCTTGCCCGCCAGGCGCAGGGCGAGCGGGATGTTGTACCGCCCCGAGCCGCCGTCGAGCCGGTTGAGGAACCACAGCCGCCGCTGGGCGTACGACAGCGGGATCGTCCCGGGCCGCTCCGCCGGGGCGAGGACCGGGCGGGCGCTGTCCGCCGTGTCGAGCAGTGCCGCCAGGCCCCGCGGTGTGGGTGCCTCGAAGATCGCGCGCAACGGGAGTTCGGCCCCGAACGCGGTGCGGACCGCGTTGGCCAGCCGGGTGGCCATCAGACTGTGCCCGCCCAGCTCGAAGAAGTTGTCGTCGGGACCGACCGTGGGCACTGCGAGGACCTGAGCGAACAGCTCGCCCATCAACTCCTCGCGCGGGTCCCGCACCCGGTCCCCGGTCGGACGGCCGCCCAGCTCCGGGGCCGGGAGCGCCGCACGGTCGAGCTTGCCGTTGGCGTTGACCGGGAGCTCGTCCAGCAGCACGAACGCGGTCGGCACCATGTACTCCGGCAGAGCCGCGCCGACGTGCGCCGTGAGCTGCGCGGCGGTGGCCGAACCGCCCGCACGCACCGCCACGTGAGCCACCAGACGCCGTACCCCGACCGGGTCGGGCACCGCGGAGACCGCCGCGTTGACCACCTCCGGGTGCCGGGTCAGAACGTTCTCGATCTCCCCGGGCTCGATGCGGAAACCGCGCACCTTGACCTGGTCGTCGGTGCGCCCCAGATAGTCCAGGCAACCGTCCGCACGGCGCCGCACCAGGTCACCGGTGCGGTACATGCGGCCGCCGGGCGGCCCCCAGGGATCGGCCACGAACCGCTCGGCGGACAGCGCGGGCCGGCCGAGATAGCCGCGCGCCAGGCCCTCGCCCGAGAGATACAGTTCCCCGGGCACTCCGGTGGGCACCGGCCGCAGCCGCTCGTCCAGCACATGGGCCCGGACATGGGGGAGCGGCCGCCCGATGGGCGGGGCCAGAATCTCCTCGCCCTCCGAGAACCAGGCCGTCGCGTAGACGGTGGCCTCCGTCGGACCGTAGATGTTGGCGATCCGCACACCCGGCAGCAGCTCCCGCACCTGCCGCACCACGTGCTCGGGCAGCGCCTCCCCGGCCATCGCCAGCGTCCGCGCCTCGAACGGAGCCCCTCCGCCGGCCAGCAGGGCCGAGAACACCGACGGCACACCGCCGGCCAGCGTCCCCGACCAAGGACGATCGGCCAGCTCCAGGAGGTCGCGCACGATCTCCACATGACCGCCGGTCAGCAGCGGCGCGAACAGCTCGAACACCGAGACGTCGAAGGAGAGCGAGGTGGCGGCCAGGACCCGCTCCAGATCCTCGGCGCCGAACCGCTCCACCGCCCAGTCCAGCAGACAGGCCATGCTGCGGCGGGACACCACCACTCCCTTGGGAGTGCCCGTGGATCCCGAGGTGTAGATGACGTACGCGGGATGGCGTTCGTCGACCGCGTCCCCGAAGGGGCCGTCGCCGGTGCCGGCGAGCGTGGCCGCGACCCCGGGATCGTCCAGCGCCACCCGGGGCACGACGGACGGATCGGGCAGACCCGCCGGCGCGTCCCCCTCGGTGATCACCAGGACGGGACCGGCGTCGCCGAAGGTGAACGCGACCCGGTCGGCCGGCTGGCCGAGGTCGACCGGAAGATAGGCCGCACCGCACTTCAGCACCGCGAGGACCGCGACCAGCATCCGCGCCGAACGCGGCACCGCCACGGCGACGACCCGCTCCGGCCCCGCTCCCCGGGCCGCCAGACACCGGGCCAGCCGGTTGGCCTCGGCGTCGAGTTCCGCGTACGACAGGGTCGTGCCCGCGCCGCTCACCGCGGGCCGCTCCGGGGTCCGCCGGACCTGGGCCTCGAACCGGCGGATCACCGGTTCGGGACGCTCTTCGCCGGATTCCCCGGCCCGGGCGGGCCGTTCGTCCTCGGTCAGGATGTCGACGTCTCCGATGGCCAGGCCCGGATCGTCGGCCACCGCACGCAGGAACCGGACCAGCCGGTCGCCGAGGGCGACGACGGTGGCCTCGTCGAACAGGTCCGTGCTGTAGATGATGCCGCCCTCGACACCGCACGGCGCGCCGTCCGGTGATCGGATCTCGCGCAGCTGGAGATCCAGGTCGAACTTGACCGTGCGCTGCGGGATCGGCTGCGCGGCGGTGCGCAGTCCGGGCAGTTCCGTCGCGGCGCCGCCGGCCGGTTGCAGGGCCAGCATCACCTGGAACAGCGGGTGCCGGGCCAGCGACCGCGGCGGCGCCAGCACCTCCACCAGCCGCTCGAACGGCACGTCCTGATGGGCGTACGCCTCCAGGTCCTGCTCCGCCACCCGGCGCAGCAGATCGCCGAAGGCCGGGTCGCCGCCGGTGTCGGTGCGTAGGAGGAGCGTGTTGACGAAGAAGCCGACGACGTCGTCGAGCTGTGCGTCGGCGCGTCCGGCCACCGGGGTTCCGAGCGGGATGTCCGTACCCGCGCCGAGCCGGGTGAGCAGTGCGGCGAGGGCGGCATGCAGCACCATGAAGAGGGTGGCGCCGTGCTCCTGGGCGAGGCCGACGAGGTCCGCGTGGAGCTGCGCCGGCAACCGGAGGGGGACTTCCGCGCCCCGGTAGCTGAACTCGGGCGGCCGCGGACGGTCGGTGGGCAGCTCCGTGCCGGCCGGGAGATCCGCCAGCCGGTCCCGCCAGTGGGCGAGCTGGCCGCTGATCCGACTGCCCGGGTCGGTCTCGCTGCCGAGCACGGTCCGCTGCCACACGGCGTAGTCGGCGTACTGCACGGGCAACGGCGTGAACCGCGGGGCCCGTCCGGCGCGGCGGGCCGCGTAGGCCGCGCCGAGGTCCCGCGCCAAGGGGTCCATGGACCAGCCGTCGGCGGCGATGTGGTGCAGGACCACGAGGAGCACGTGTTCCGTCGGCGCCAGCCTCAACAGGGTCGCCCGCAGCGGCAGTTGCGTGCCCAGGTCGAAGCCCCGGCCGGCCGCCCCGGTCAGAGCGCGTTCCAGGGCGTCGGCGTCCTCGCCGACGTCCACCACACCGAGATCCGGCTGGGCGTCCTGTGCGTCCAGGATGCGCTGCACCGGCTCGCCGTCGTCCTCGGCGAACACCGTGCGCAGCGACTCGTGCCGGACCACCACGTCGTGCAGAGCCCGCCGCAGGGCGCCCTCGTCCAGGTCACCGGTCAGCCGCAGGGCGATGGGGATGTTGTAGGCGCCGTCGCGCTCCTCCAGACGGTGCAGGAACCACAGCCTGCGCTGGGCGTACGACACCGGCAGCGGGTCGGGTCGGTCCGCCGGGACCAGGGGAGCATGCGCGGGCCCGGCCCGGTCGAGTCGCTCGGCGAGGGCGGCGACGGTCGGTGCCTCGAACACCGCGCGGACGCCGAGTTCCGTGCCGAACGCCGAACGTATCGCGTTGACCAGCCGGATCGCCAGCAGCGAATGCCCGCCCAACCGGAAGAAGTCGTCCTCGACGCCGACCCGCGGCAGACCGAGCAACTCGGCGAACAGCGCGCAGAGTTGCTCCTCCCGTGCGGACCGCGGCACACCGCTGCCCACCGCGTCGCCAGGATCGGGCTCCGGCAGCGCCTCGCGGTCGAGCTTGCCGTTGGCGGTGACCGGGAAACGGTCCAGCACCACGAAAGCCGACGGGATCATGTACTCCGGCAGCCGCTCCCCGAGGTGGGAGCGGAGCGCCGCGGAGAGCCGCCGGGCCTCCTGGAAGGCGGCGGGCGCGTTGGTGTGCCGGGCCGGCACGGCGTCCGGGCCGGGTTCGGGGCCGGACCAGCCGATCGACGGGAGAGGGCCGGTGTGCCGGGAGGCGTCGGTGAAGAGCACGTCGAGCAGGCCCGGCGAGCCGGGTCCCGCCCAGCTCACCGTCGTCTCGTAGCCGAGGCGGTCGCCCAGTTCGTACAGCAGGGCCGGGTCCACGCCGGCCGCGGTCCCGGCGAGGGGTTCGCCCGCGTACAGGGCCGCGGCGGCGGCGCGTTCGTGCGCGGTGCGGCCGTCCGGGACGCCGGTGACACGCAGCGCCGACGGCCTGCTCCCGGCCAGGCGGGCGCGTAGCGCGCCGAGGTCGCCGCGGGCCTCGGCCCAGTCGAGGACGGGGGCGGCGGCCCCGGGGCCGGGCGCCTCCCTGTCCGGCGCCGACGTGTCTGTCGCCGCGCGCAGGACGACGTCGTAGCGGTACCGCGTCAACTCGTTGTGCGCGTGGCCTCGTTTGACCCGTACGTCGGCCGCCGCGACGCCCTCGGTGATCCGGGCGAAGTCGTGGAAGAAGCCGGGGGCCACCAGCAGCTCCTTCTCCCGCTCGACCCGGCGCCGGGCCCTGCGCCGCACCGCGGCCGGGTCCTCGCCCTCGTCCGCGCGGGCCAGTTCGACGGCCGCGTGGAAGGTGTCCAGGAGTTCCAGGTTGCGGACGTCGCCGATGAACAGCGCGCCGCCGGGGGCGAGCAGGCCGGTCAGCCCGGTCAGCACCCTCCGCAGATAGTCCGCGTCCGGGAAGTACTGCACGACCGAGTTGAGGACGATCGTGTCGAAGTGTCCGGCGGGCAGACCGGTCAGGTCGTCCGCCGGCTGGGTCCGCAGCCGGACCGAACTCTCCGCACCCACGTGGGCCCGCAGTGTCTCGGTCGCCCGGGGCGAGAAGTCGGTGGCCCAGTAGGAGGCGCATGTGGAGTACAGCCGGGACAGGATCAGACCGTTGCCCGCGCCGACCTCCAGGACATGACGGGGACGCAGGGCACGGATGCGCTCGACGGTGCACTCACGCCACTCGCGCATCTCGGCCACCGGAATGGGACGGCCGTCGTAACTGCTCTCCCAGCCGGAGAAGTCGGAGCCGAACCCGGTGCCGCCGGAGCCGGGCGGGGCGGTGTCGGAGCCGACGACGGACGCGTCGGAACCGCTGTACATGCCGTCGTAGATCTGCCGCCACTCGGCGACGTGCTGCCGCGTGCCCTCCTCGACGTGGGTGGCGGACCGCCGCCCGTGCGGTACGACGTAGCCGATCAGCTGACGTTCGCCCGAGTGGCCGGTGCGCACCAGGACCTCGGCCTGGGAGACCTCGGGGTGGTCCGCGAGCTTCGCGGCGACCTCCCCCGGCTCGACTCGGAAACCTCTGATCTTGACCTGGTCGTCGCCGCGGCCGACGAACTCCAGCTGCCACCGGCCGTTCCAACGGCCCAGGTCACCAGTGCGGTACATCCGTTCGCCCGGCGGCCCCCAGGGGGCGGCCACGAACCGCTCCGCGGTGAGACCGGCCCGGCCCAGATAGCCCCGGGCCAGACCGGACCCCGCCAGATACACCTCGCCCGTCACCCCGGGCGGCACCGGCCGCAACCGCTCGTCCAGAACGTAGACGCGGGTACCGGCGAGGGGGCGTCCGAGGGGCACCCGGCCCTCGGCCGTGTAGGGCGCGCGCACCTCGTGGTGGGTGGCGCACAGCGTCATCTCGGTGGGGCCGTAGAGCTGGCGCACGAGCGCACCGGGCGCGTGCTCCAGGACGCGCTCGACGGCGACCGGCGACACGACGTCGCCTCCGGTGAGCACCTCGCGCACCTGGGACAGACAGCCGGGCGCGTCCTCGGCGAGCACGCGCAGCAGACCGGCGGTGAAGTGCACCGCGGTGACCTTCTCGCCCTCGATGAGCCGGGCCAGGTCGGAGGTGTCCAGTCGTCCGGGCGGGGCCAGCACCACCTCACCGCCGGCGAGGAGCGGCACCCACAGCTCGTAGTCGCAGATGTCGAACGCGTAGGGCGCGTGCATGAGGACGCGTTCGTGGTTGCCGGTGTCCCAGCACGGGTCGCAGGCGAGCGCCACCACGTCCCGGTGGGTGACGGCCACGCCCTTGGGCAGGCCGGTGGAGCCGGAGGTGTACATGATGTACGCCAGCTGGTCGGGAAGGACGGGAACGTCCGGGCCCGACGGTGCCGCCTCCACCTCCGCCTCCTGGTCCACCACGACCACCCGCGCGTCATGGCGGAAGGCCCGGCCGAGCATCGCCCGGTCCGTCAGCAGCACGACGGCCGCCGTGTCCGCCATGACCCACTCCAGCCGGTCCGCCGGGAAGGCCTCGTGCAGCGGGACGCACACACCGCCCGCCTTCCACACGGCGAGCATCGACACGACCAGCTCCGGCGAGCGCTCCAAAAAGACGGCGACCCGGCTCTCCGTACCGACACCCCGCGCCCTGAGCGTCCGCGCCAACGCGTCGGCGCGCCGGTCCACTTCGCGGTAGGTCATCTCCCGGTCCCCGGCGCGCAGGGCGAGGGCGTCCGGGTGGGTGGCGGCCGTGCGGGCGAAGCGGGTGTGCAGGGTGCCGGGTTCCGCGGCGGGCCGGCCGGGTGATCCGTCGAGCGGGCGATGCTCTGGGGAGTCGTCTGAGGGAACGTGTACGGGAGCGCCGCCGAGCAGCCACAGGCGCTCCTCCTCGCCGAGGATCTCCACCGCGCCGATCCGCCGGCGCGGGTCCGCCGCGACCGCCCGCAGGAACCGGACCAGACGGGCGACGAGGGTTTCGACGGTGCCGCGGTCGAAGAGGTCGGTGCGGTACTCGACGGTGCCGTGGACGCCCTGTGCCGCGCGCTCGTCCCCGAAGCGTTCGGCCAGATTGAACGCGAGATCGAACTTGGCCGACGGCAGCGCCTCGTCCTGCGGCCGCACGGCGACGCCCTCGAAGCGGATGTCGGCGTCCGGGGTGTTCTGGAGGGCCAGGAAGATCTGGAACAGCGGGTGCTGGGACAGCGACCGGTCGGGATTGAGCGTCTCGACCAGCCGCTCGAAGGGCAGGTCCTGGTGGTCGTAGGCCGCCAGGGCGTTCTGGCGCACGGACGCCAGGAGGTCGGTGAAACGTGGGTCGCCGTCCGTGCGGGTGCGCAGGACCAGAGTGTTGACGAAGAAGCCGATCAGATCGTCCAGCGCATCGTCCGTCCGGCCCGACACCGGTGAGCCGATGGGGATGTCGGTCCCCGCCCCGAGCCGGGTGCACAGCGCGGCGAGCGCCGCGTGGAGCACCATGAACAGGCTCGCGTTGTGCCGGTGGGCGAGGTCGAGCAGCCGCTGGTGGAGGTCTCCGTCCAGGTCCAGCGGGACCGTCTCGCCCCGGAAACCCGCGGTGCGCGGCCTGAGCCGGTCCGTGGGAAGCAGGGTCTGCTCGGGCAGGCCGTCCAGGGCCCGTTTCCAGAACTCCGTCTGTGCCGTCAGCAGGCTGTCGGGGTCCCGCTCGTCGCCGAGGATCTCGCGCTGCCAGAGGGCGTAGTCCGCGTACTGCACCGGCAGCGGGCGCCAGTCGGGTGCCTCGCCGCGGCTTCTGGCGCGGTACGTCCGGCCGAGATCGCGGGCCAGCACCGTGAGCGACCAGCCGTCGGCGGCGATGTGGTGCTGGACCACCATCAGCACATGCTCGGTCGGGGACAGCGCGAACAGGTGCGCGCGCAAGGGGAGTTCCCGCGTGAGTTCGAAGGGCTGCGCGGCAGCGGCCCGCAGCGCGGCCGCAAGCCCGCTCTCGTCGGTGTCCGTCACGGCCGGAACGGGGCGCGCGTCCCCTGGTTCCAGGACCAGTTGGTGGGGCTCGCCGTCCGCCTCGGGGAAGACGGTGCGCAGCGACTCGTGCCGGGCCACCACGTCCGCCAGGGCCTCGGCGAGCGCCGTACGGTCCAGCTCGCCGCGCAGCCGCAGCACGCTCTGCATGTGGTACGCCGTGCCGCCGCCGTCCATTCGGTTGATGAACCACAGCCGGCGCTGCCCGAAGGACAGCGGGATCCGCTCGGGACGCTCCCTGGGCGTCAGGGCGGTGCGCGTGCTGCCGGATCCGGCGATCCGCCGGGCGAGCGCGGCCACGGTGGGCGCCTCGAACAGCGTGCGCACGGGGAGTTCCACGCCCAGCCGCGACCGGATGGCGTTGGCGAGCCGGGTCGCGAGCAGGGAGTGGCCTCCCAGGCCGAAGAAGTGGTCGTCCAGGCCCACTGCCGGTACTTCGAGGACCTGCGCGAACAGCTCGCACAGGATCTCCTCCTGCGGGGTGCGCGGTGCGCGTCCCGATGCCGCCGGGCCGAGATCGGGGGCGGGCAGCGCCCGGCGGTCCAGCTTGCCGTTCGGGGTGAGCGGCAGCGCGTCCAGCACGGTCAGTGCGGTGGGCAGCATGTGCCCGGGCAGCCGCTCGGCCAGGTGGGCACGCAGCCCGGCAGGGTCGGGGTCGGCACCGGGCAGGGGCACGGCGTACGCGACGAGGGCGGGTCCGCCGGCGCCGAGGTCCCGAACCACCACGGCGGCCTGGGCGATCTCGGGGTGGCCCGCCAGGGCGTGTTCGACCTCGCCGAGCTCGATCCGGAAACCCCTGATCTTGACCTGGCCGTCGGCCCGGCCGAGGAACTCCAGGTCGCCGTCCTCACGTCGGCGCACCAGGTCCCCGGTGCGGTACATACGCGTTCCCGGCGGGCCGAAGGGGTCCGCCACGAACCGGTCGGCGGTCAGGGCGGGACGGCCCAGATAACCGCGGGCCACACCGGCGCCCGCGATGAACAGTTCGCCGGTGCCGCCGAGGGGTACCGGCCGCAGCCGGCGGTCGAGCACATGGGTCCGGGTGTTCGCCAGCGGGCGCCCGATCGGCGGCCGGCCCGCGGTGGCCGGGCCGACGAGGGCGCTCGTCGACCAGATCGTCGTCTCGGTGGGCCCGTAGACGTTCGTGACCTCCCGCGCCGCCGCGCCAAGACCCTGCGCCAGACGCTCCGTCAGGGCCTCGCCGCCGACCAGGACCTTCAGTCCCCGCAGCGCCTCCGGCTCGCTGTCCAGCACGCTCTGCCACAGGGTCGGGGTCGCCTGGACGACCGTCGCACCCGTCTCGTCGACGAGCTGCCGCAGGGCCGCCGGATCGTGCGTCGCCTCCTGCGGCGCGAGCACGAGTTCGCCCCCGGAGATCAGGGGGAGCAGCAGTTCCAGGTTGGAGATGTCGAAGCCGAAGGTGGTGACCGCGAGCAGCCGGTCCTCGGGCCCGAAGGAGAGCCGCTCCTGGAAGTCGGCCAGCAGGTTCGTGAGGTTCTCGCCGGGGATCACGGTGCCCTTGGGCACCCCCGTGGACCCGGACGTGTAGATCACGTAGGCGGGGTTGAGCCGGTGCGGGCTCGGCGGGACGGGGGGCTCCCCGTCCTGGGGGTGGGGGAGGGTCGGCCGGTCAGTCGCCATGGGGTTTCCTCGCCGCGGACAGCAGGGGTCGGCTCCGGACGGGCGCGCACACCGGTCGTCGGGGTGGCGCGGACCGTCGCAGGACGTGTGGGAGAGGGCCGGCGCCGGCGTCCGGACCGTGGCCGGTCCGGACGGGGGCTTCGAGGCCGTGGGTCAGGGGAGGGGCGCTCGCGTCAGCGGGCCGGTGGGTGGGCGGCCCGGGCGGCAACGTCGGTGGGCGACGGTGGTTGAGCGGTCGCCCGGGCCGTGAGCGGTGGGGCCGGCCGCTGGCCTCACACGGTCGGCGCGAGGGCGTGCACCGCGGTCGGCAGGCGTACCGGTCCCAGGACACCGATCGACGGGTGGAACTGGATGCCGCCGTCGCGCAGCACCTCGATCCGGTCGTAGCGGCGCAGGAGGGCGGTCAGCGCGATTCGGGTCTCCATGCGGGCCAGTGGTGCGCCGAGACAGAAGTGGATGCCCTTGCCGAAGGCGATGTGGCGGGTCCGGTTCTCGCGGTGGATGTCGAACGCGTCGGCCTGTGGGAAGCGGGAGGCGTCGCGGTGGGCGGAGGCGAGCCACAGGCACACCATCGCGCCGGCCGGGATGCGTTCGCCGCCGAGCTCTGTCTCGCACGCCGTGACCCGCTGGTCCCGGACCAGTGGCGGGCGCCAGCGCAGCACCTCCTCCACGACCTGGGGCAGCAGGCCGTGGTCGGCGCGGACCTCCGCGAAGGTGTCGGGGTGGGTGTCCAGCGCCATGACGGTGCTGCCGATCAGCACGGACGACGGAAGATGCCCCGCGATGACGAACATGCCGATGACGCCCACGATCTCGTGGTCGTCGAGGCCGCGTCCGTCGACCTCCGCCTGGGCGAGGCTGCTGATCAGATCGTCCCGGGGGTGGGCACGGCGCTCGTGGATGAGCTCCAGGAGGTAGGCCGAGGCCGAGCGCACGAGGTCGCCGAGTTCGCGCACGGCGGACTCGTCGGCCTTGCCCAGCTCACCGGCGGGCCGGGCACCGAGCAGGGCGTCCGCCCAGATGGTGAACAGGACATGGTCCTGTTCCGGGATGCCGAAGAGCTTCGCGATGACCCGCGCGGTCAGCGGGCTGGCGAAGCCGGCCACGAGATCGACGGTGCCCGTGCCGTCGGCCGACAGCTCGACCTCGTCCAGAAGTTGCTCGGCTGTGCGCTCGATGACCGGCTCCAGGCCGGCCACGACGTGGGGAGTGAAGGCCCGTCGCACCAGCTCGCGCATCTGCGTGTGGCGGGGCGGGTCGATCCCGAGGAAGTTGCCCTGGGCGGCGCTCGCCAGTTCCCGTTCGTCCTCCGGGATCAGGTCGTTCATGTCGTTGGAGAAGGTCCCGTGATCGCCGAGCACCTGCACGGCCTCGTCGTAGCCGAAGACCTCCCACACCCCTGGCTGGTCGCTCTTGACGACCGACGTCTGCGCGCGCCGGCGGTCCAGATAGTCCAGGAACGCCTTCGTCCGCAGATCGAAGGAAAGACCCGTTAACGCTGCGAGATCGGTCATTCGGACAGCCCCCGTCAGGCAAGTGAATGAAGGAAGGCCGACAGTAAAAGGAGTCAATTGCGGACCGATGCCCTGCTTGTACGGCCGCTCAATCGAGAGAGCCCCCGCGCCGTCAGACCCATTGGAATCGAACTACCTCGTACAACAGTCCGATTGATGCCAACGGGGTCCGAGCATAGGTAGCCCTCTCAAGCGGTGTCAAGGTCATTCCCGTCGTACCGGTGTGTCCAGCACCTACTGACCTGCAGGAATGACGGCTGTTAAGAGGGGCGGCCGCGCCGGTACCGGATTCCTTGATTCCGTTCGTGCCCTTGCATAGGCATTTCATCTGTGTAACCTGGCGTGAGTGTCGCCGCCCAGGTGTTCGACGTGAGTCAGGCCCGGGGAGCGCGGTACGGCAAACGGGGACGGGGGTTTCACATGGGTCCGGCATTCTGTTTGAAACGGGGCCGCGCAGGGAAACCGCGCTGACGCTTCCCTCGAACTTCCAGGGAAACTCAGAGAAAACAGTCAGGGAAGGCAACCGGGTCGGCGCGAGGTGCGCCGACGGCTGTTTTCAGCACGCCTGTCTTCGAGTGGGCTACGACCGTCATCAGCTTCGCGGAGGACTTCGGCATGTCCGCACCAGCGCGTCAGGAATTCCCTCTCACCACCGCGCAGACCGGAATGTGGCTCGCCCAGCGCCTCGCGCGGGAGGGCCTCGACTACAGCGTCGCGGTGTACGTCGACATCACCGGCCCCCTCCGGTCCGACCTCCTCGTGCGTGCGGCGCGCGAGACGCTCGGGGAGTGGCCCGGCATGTGGGCGCGCATCGACGAGACGGGCCGCGAGCCGGTCCAAGTCGTCGACGGCACGGCGGAGTTCACCATGCCCTGCCTGGACTTTCGGGACCGGGAGCGGTCGTTCGAGGCGGCGACGGAGTGGATGGCCGAGGCCCTCGACGTGCCCCTGGCGCCGGAGTGCGGGCGGATGTTCTCCCTGGCGCTGATCCAGGTGGAGGACGAACGGCACCTCTGGTTCCTGCGCGGCCACCATGTCGCCATGGACGGCTTCTCCGGTGCGCTGTTCGTGCGTCGCGCGGGCGCCGCGTACACCGCGCTGGCCGAAGGGCGCACGCTGGAGGGACCGGGCTTCGCGCCCTTCGGTGAACAGGTGAGGATGGACCGTGACTACCGGAACTCCCCTGCATTCGAGGCCGATCGCCAGTTCTGGACGGCGAAGCTGGCCGGCAGCCCCGCACCCGCCGAATTCGGGAAAGCGGAACGCAGTCGTCCTGTTGGCCGCGTGCGGGTGACGGCGGTACTTGAGAAAGAAAGCATCATCGCCCTCGAAGGGCTTGCGGACCGCTGCGGGGTGACGCTTCCCACCGTATTCGCCACGGCATCCGTCCTGTACACAGCACGGCTCACCGGGGAGCCCGACGTCGTCCTCGGACTGCCGGTGACTGCCCGATTCGGGAAGTTGTCCAGAAACCTTCCCGGGATGATGTCCAATGTCGTCCCCTTGCGGGTTCAGGCAACTCCAGGTAAAGCACTGGAATTCTTATTGGAAAACGTGGCAGCGGAAGTGCGGCTCTGCTTACGCCACCAGCGCTATCGATACGAGGACCTGCGGAACGACCTCGGGTCGGGTGATGAGCGCGGTCCGCTGGTCGGGCCGCATGTCAACCTCCAGTTCTTCGACCAGGAGGTGCGGTTCGGCGACAGCCGGGCCGCCGTTCACAATCTCACCAACGGTCCGGTCGACGATCTGGCATTCGTGTTCTACCCGGATGCCCGCGGCGACCGATGCCGGATGGATGTCGACGGCAACTCCGAGCTCTACGACCTGCGGGACCTGACCGTCCACCGCGACGGCCTGCTGCGGCTGCTGGAGCACATGGCCGCCGCGGAACCCGGCACCCCCGGCGACGCCCTCGACGTGTTCCGCTCCGACGACCTGGAGCGGCTGCTCGTCGCGCGCAACGCCACCCGGAGCGCGTACGGCCCGGAGACGGTCGTCGACCTGATCCAGGCCCGTGCCGCCGCCGCACCCGACGCCCAGGCGGTCGTCGACGCGCGAGGTGTCCTCACCTACCGGGAGCTGAACGAGCGGGCCAACCGTCTCGCCCGCCTCCTGCTCGCCCGGGGGTTGGGGCCCGAGGACGTCGTCGCCCTGGCCGTACCCCGGTCTGTGGAACTGACGACCGCCCTGCTCGCGGTCCTCAAGTCGGGCGCCGCCTTCCTGCCGGTCGACCCGGAGTACCCGGCCGACCGGATCGCCCAACTGCTCGACGACACGCACCCGGCCCTGCTGATCACCACCCGCGACACCACGGCCCGGCTGCCCGGCACCGCCGGCACCCCCCAGCTCCTCCTCGACGACCCGTCACTGGACGAGGCGCTGAGCGAACCGCTCGCTCAGGACATCACCCCGGCGGACCGTCCCCGCCCTCTCCTGCCGGACTCACCCGCCTACATCCTGCACACCTCAGGCTCCACCGGCCGCCCCAAGGGCGCGGTCAACACCCATGCCGGGCTGGCGAACCGGCTGCGCTGGACGCAGGAGCGCTACCGGCTCACGGAACAGGACCGGGTGCTCCAGAAGACCTCGTGCGGATTCGACGTCTCCGTATGGGAGTTCCTGTGGCCCCTGACAGCCGGTGCCACCCTGGTCATGGCCGAACCGGGCCGGCACCGCGATCCCGAGTACCTCACGTCCGTCATCCGTGAACAGCGCATCACCACCGTGCACTTCGTGCCGTCCATGCTCCAGGCCTTCCTGGCCGACCCCGGGGCGGGCGACTGCACGAGTCTGCACCGGGTCATCTGCAGCGGGGAGGCGCTTCCCGCCGAACTCGCCGCCCGCTTCTTCGCGGTGCTCGACTGCGAGCTGCACAACCTGTACGGGCCCACCGAAGCGTCCATCGACGTCACGTCGTGGCAGTGCGACCCCGCGGCGACGACGGCCCCGCCGATCGGGCGTCCGATCGCCAACACCCGCGTGTACGTGCTGAACAAGGCGCTGCGACCGGTGCCCGAAGGAGTGCCCGGCGAGCTCTACCTCGCAGGCACCGGCCTCGCCCGCGGCTACTTCGAGCGACCGGCGGTCACCGCCGAGCGCTTCGTGGCCTGCCCCTTCGGCGAGCCCGGCGACCGCATGTACCGCACCGGGGACCTGGCCCACTGGGACGCCGACGGAAACCTCGTCTACCTGGGACGGGCGGACGACCAGGTCAAGATCCGCGGCGTGCGCATCGAACCCGGCGAGATCGCCTCGGTGCTGGGGGAGCACCCGGATGTCGGCGAGGTGGCGGTGATCGCCCGTGACGACGGCCCCTCCGGCCGCTGTCTGGTCGGCTACGCCGTGCCCGACCGGGACCGGCTCGCCGCCCGTCTCGACGAGATCCGCGGCGAGCACGTCGACCAGTGGCAACAGCTCTACCAGTCGATGTACAGCGCCGAGCCCGAGGCGGCCTTCGGTGAGGACTTCGCCGGCTGGGACAGCAGCTACACCGGCCGCCCCATGCCGCTGGACGAGATGAACGAGTGGCGGGACACCACGGTGGAGGCCATCCGCTCGCTCCGGCCCCGCCGGGTGCTCGAGATCGGCGTCGGCAGCGGCCTGCTGCTGTCCCGGCTCGCCCCCGAGACAGAGCGCTACTGGGCGACCGACTTCTCCGCCGCCGCGATCGCCGCCCTGCGCCGGCACATCGAGGGCCGGCCAGAGCTGCACGGCCGGGTGGAACTGCGTACCCGGCCGGCCGACGACCTGGACGGCCTGCCCGAGAGCTTCTTCGACACCGTGGTCCTCAACTCCGTGGCGCAGTACTTCCCCGGTGCCGACTACCTGCGAGCCGTGCTGCGAGGCGCGTTGCGCCTGCTCCGGCCAGGCGGCGCGGTCTTCGTCGGCGACGTCCGCAATCTGCGCCTGCGTCGGTTCTTCGACACCGCCGTCCAACTGGCCCGCACCCCCGCCGGCGAGGAACCGCGGGCCGTGCGGCGGGCCGTCGCGCAACGGGCCCTCCAGGAGAACGAACTCCTCGTGGACCCGCACTTCTTCACCACCCTGGCCCGGGACACCGCCGATGCCGCCGGGGTCGACATCAGGGTCAAGCGCGGACGCTACGACAACGAACTGAGCCGTTACCGCTACGACGTCGTCCTGCACAAGCGTTCCGACCGGCCGCCGCTGTCCCTGCGCGAGGTGCCGAGAGCCGCGTGGGGCACCGAGATCCCCGACCTCGCGGCCCTGCGCGAGAGGCTCGCCCGGCGCGATCCGGGCGGGCTGCGTCTCGTCGGCGTACCCAACGCCCGGCTCGCACCCGAAGTGGCGGCGACCCGGCGGGTGTTCACCCCGCAGGCACCGCCGGAGCCGGACGCCCCCACCGACACGGTCCCCGAGGCCTTCCACGAACTGGGGGAGCGACTCGGCCACCGCACGGTGGTCACCTGGTGCGGCGACGGCACCCGCGGCGAACTGGACGTGCTCTTCCTGCCGCCGGAACACACCGGCGCGTTGACGGACGTGTGCCTCGCCGCGGGCGCGCCGCCGCGGCCGTACACCAACCGGCCTTCGGTCGTCCGGGAGGCCGGGCGGCTGTCGTCGGCACTGCGCGCCTACCTGCGGGAGAAGCTGCCCGACCACATGGTCCCCGCCGCCGTCATGGTCCTGGAGGAACTGCCCACCACGGCCAACGGAAAACTGGACCGCCAGGCGCTGCCCGCACCCGACTTCCGGGCCACGGGGTCCGGCCGGCCCGCGCGCGGCCCGCGCGAGGAACTGCTGTGCGCGCTCTTCGCCGAGGTGCTGGGACTGCCCTCCGTCGGCGTCGACGACAGCTTCTTCGACCACGGCGGGGACAGCATCAGCTCGATCCAGCTGGTCAGCCGGGCGCGCGCCACCGGGCTCGTGTTCACGCCGCGGGACGTCTTCGAGCACCGGACCGTGGCCAGGCTCGCCGAGATCGCCGGTACCCGCGTCGTGGACGCCGAACCCGGTTCGGGCACAGGCCCCGTCCCGCTCACGCCGATCGTCCACGAGCTGCGGCAACGCGGCGGCCCGGTACGGCGGTTCAGCCAGTCCCTGCGCCTGGACGTCCCCTCAGGACTGTCCGAGGAGACGCTGTGCGGGGCCCTGCAGACCGTCCTGGACCACCACGACACCCTGCGCCTGAAACTCACCCGGGACGGCGACACCTGGGCTCTGGAGACCCGGCCCTCCGGCTCGGTGGACGCGCGGGACTGCCTGGTCGGAGTCGGTCCGGGCGACGACGTGCGGGCAGCGGAAGAGGCGGCGCGGGACCGGCTGGATCCCGAGGCCGGGACGATGCTGCAAGCCGTCTGGTGCGACGCGGGCCAGGACCGTCCGGGCACCCTGCTCCTGACGGTGCATCACCTCGCCGTCGACGGAGTCTCCTGGCGCGTCCTCGTGCCCGACCTCGCCGACGCCTACACGGCGCTGGCCGAGGGCGGCCGACCGAGTCCGGCTCCGGTGGCCATGCCGTTCCGGCAGTGGGCGCGGGCGCTGGCCGAGTCGGCGCTGACACCGGAACGGGAGGCGGAACTCCCGTACTGGCGGCGGGTCCTCACGCGGACCGGGACCCCGCTCGGCGGCCGACCGCTCGATCCCGCGCGCGACACCCACGCCACCCGGCGCACCCTGGTGTCCCGCCTCGACAGCGCCACCACAGCGGCCTTGTTCACCGAGGTCACCGCCGCCTTCCACGCCACGGCCAACGATGTGCTGCTCACCGCGCTGGCGCTTGCCGTCCAGGACCTGCGCCGGCGACACGGCGGCGCCCGCGCCCCGGTGCTCGTCGACGTGGAGGGCCACGGCCGCGAGGAGGAGGCCGTGGACGGCGCCGATCTGTCCCGCACCGTCGGCTGGTTCACCACCCTCTTCCCGGTCGGCGTCGACCCCGAGGTCACCGACTGGGAGGATGTCTGGGCCGCGGGAGCGGCGGCCGGTGACGCCCTGCGGACCGTCAAGGAACAACTGGCGGCCGTCCCCGGCAACGGGCTGGGATTCGGGTTGCTGCGCCATCTCAACCCCCGCACCAGCCCCGTCCTCGCCGGACCGGCCACCGCGGACATCGGCTTCAATTACCTCGGCAGGTTCGCCCCCGCGGGCAGCCGCGGCGGATGGTCACCGGTCGCGGACGGCACCGGACTGACCGGCGACGCCGACCCCGCAGCACCCTTCGCCCACGCACTGGAGATCAACGCCCTCGTCCACGACGACGCCACCGGCCCCCGGCTGGCGGCCGAATGGTCCTGGCCGGGCGGCCTTCTGGCCGAGGACGACGTCCGCGACCTCGCCGACACCTGGTTCCGGGCCCTCGGCGCCCTCGCGGCCTGCGCCCGCCGCCCGGGCGCCGGCGGGCACACCCCGTCGGACTTCCCGCTGGTCCGCCTCGCACAGCAGGACGTCGACGAGATCACCGGTGCCTGCCCGGACGCCGAGGACATCCTGCCGCTGACACCGCTCCAGCAGGGCCTGGCCTTCCACGCCGCCTACGACGACCGGGCGCCCGACGTCTACCACGTACAGGTCGCCCTCGACCTGGCGGGCGACGTCGACGCCGGAGCCCTGCGCGAGGCGGTCGCCACCCTGCTGCGCCGCCACCCCGTCCTGCGTGCCTGCGTACGGCACCGTCCACACGGCGGACCCGTCCAGGTCGTCCGGGCTCAAGTCCCCACACCGTGGCGGTACGTCGACCTGAGCGCGACCGATCCCGCAGAGCGGGCCGCACAGGCGGAACGCCTCGTCCGCGAGGACCTGAGCCGGCGCTTCGACCTCGCCGAGGCGCCCCTGCTGCGCTGCACTCTGCTGCGTCTGGACGAACGGCGCTTCACCCTGGCCGTGACCAACCACCACATCATCCTGGACGGCTGGTCGATGCCCCTGTTGCTCCAGGAGCTCTTCGCCCTCTACCGGAACCGGGGCACCGGCGCCCCGCCGCGGCGCGACACGTCCTGGCGGGAGTACCTGCGGTGGCGGGAGCGGCAGGACCGGGCGGCGGCCGAGGAGGCGTGGCGCGAGACACTCGCCGAGCTGCCGGCACCCACCCGGCTCGCCCCCCAGGGCGATGTCCGCACCTCCGTCGTCCCCGCCTCCCACACCGTCCGGCTCCCCGAATCCGTCACGGCCGCACTGACCGGGCGGGCGCGGGCGCACGGCGTCACGGCCAACACCCTGGTCCAGGCGGCGTGGAGCCTGCTGCTCAGCCGACTGACCGACAGCGACGACATCGTCTTCGGCACCACCGTCGCGGGACGGCCGCCGGAGCTGCCGGGCACCGAGACGATGATCGGCTGTTTCATCAACACCGTTCCGGTGCGGGTGCGACTGGATCCCGACGAACCCCTCGGCACGCTCCTCGCCCGCCTGCAGGACGAACAGTCACGGCTCTCGGCCCACCACCACCTCGGGATGGCCGACATCCAGCGGCTGACCGCTCTGGAAGGCGAGCTGTTCGACACGCTGACGGTCTTCGAGAACTACCCCCTGGACGCGGACGCCATGACCGTCGGCCCGGACACCGCCGGACCACGCGTCACGGACCTGCGCACCCACAACGACGTGCACTATCCGCTGGCACTGATCGTCACCCCCGGGCCTTTGCTCACCCTCCAGTTCACCTACCGGCCGGATCTGTTCACGCCCGACGAGGCCGAACGCATCGCCGACCGCTGCGCCCAGGTGCTGCGGACCATCGCCGAGACCGGCCTCGACACCCCGACCCGCGCCATCGAGGCCCTGGACGCGGCCGAGCTGAGCCGGCTCACCGACGGCTGGAACGACACCGGTCCGGCGGCCCGCCCCCTCCCGGTCACCGCGGCGGTCCAGGACCGGGCGGCCCGCACCCCCGGCCGCACGGCGGTGGTCAGCGGAACGGAGTCCCTGAGCTACGGTGAACTGAACGCGCGGGCCAACCGGCTGGCCCGGCTGCTGAAGACGCGCGGCGTCGGCCCCGAGGACCTGGTGGCCGTGGCCGTACCCCGGTCGGTGGACATGATGGTCGCCCTGCTGGCCGTCCTGAAGGCGGGCGCCGGCTACCTGCCCGTGGACCACGGGCATCCGGCGGCGCGCACGGCCTTCATCGTCGAGGACGCCGCGCCTGTCCTGCTGCTGCTCGGCGGAGAGGCCCCGCCCGGGCTGCCGGACCCGTCCGTGCTGCCGCGCCTGTGCCTGGACGACCCCGGCTCCCTGGACGCCCTCGCCGGGTTCTCGGACGACGACCTCCCGGACACCTGCCCCGGCACCGGCACCGCCTACGTCATCCACACCTCCGGCTCCACCGGGCGCCCCAAGGCCGTCGTCGTGCCGCGCTCCGCCATGGACGCCCTGCTGGGCTGGGCGGCCGACAGATTCGGCGCCGACCGACTGCGGCGGGTGCTGGCCGCCACTTCACTGACCTTCGACGTGTCGGTCTTCGAGCTCTTCGCCCCGCTGGTGGCCGGCGGGCAGGTGGAGATCGTACGGAACCTCCTGGAGCTGGCGGAGCGGCCCTGGACCGGCTCCCTGATCAGCGGCGTGCCCTCGGCCCTGGCCGGACTGCTCGCCAGCCCGCCGCTGCGGTTCTCGGCCCCGCTGCTCGTGCTCGCGGGCGAGGCCCTGCCCGAGCAACTCGTCCGCCAGATCCGCGAGTCACTGCCCGGCACGGGGATCGTGAACCTCTACGGCCCGACAGAAGGGACCGTCTACGCCACCGACTGGGAGTCCACCGACCCTCGCGAGGTGCTCGCCCCGCCCATCGGCCGGCCGCTGCCGCATACCCGGGCATACGTCCTGGACCGGTGGCTGCGCCCCGTCCCCGTCGGGGTGCCCGGCGAGCTGTATCTCGGCGGCGCCGGGGTGGCCCGTGGCTATCTGAACCGGACCGCCCTGTCGGCCACCCGTTTCGTGGCCGACCCGTTCGCCGCGCCGGGGGGCCGGATGTACCGCACCGGCGACCTGGTCCGGTGGTTGCCCGACGGCACCCTCGACTACCTGGGCCGCGGCGACGACCAGGTCAAGATCCGGGGACACCGGGTCGAGCCCGGCGAGATCGAGGCCGTACTGGCCCGGCACCCCACGGTGGAGCGCGCGGCCGTCCTGGCCCGCGAGGGCAAGGCGGGCGGCCTTCGGCTGATCGCCTACCTGGTCCCGCGGCCCGGCGCGGACATCGACGTCGACGATGTGACGGCCCGTGCCGCCGAGGTGCTGCCCGCCCACATGGTCCCGGCCGCCCATGTGGTCCTCGACCGGCTGCCGGTCACCGCCAACGGCAAACTGGACCGCGAGGCGCTGCCCGCGCCGCAGGAGCACGAACCCGCGCGGGACACCGTGCGGGCCCCGCGCACCAGCCGCGAGCGACTGCTGTGCGAACTCTTCGCGCAGGTCCTGGGCGTGCCGCGGGTCGGCGCCGACGAGAGCTTCTTCGCCCTGGGCGGGGACAGCATCACTTCCATCCAGCTGGTGAGCCGGGCCCGGCGCGAGGGCCTTGTCTTCACCCCCCGCGACCTCTTCCGCCACCGCAGTCCGGCCGAACTGGCGGGCGCGGCACGGGAGGACGAACGACCCGAGACGGCAGCGGAGGACGACGAGGCGGGTCCGGGCCCGCTGAGTCCGACGCCGGTGATGGAGCGGTTGCGCGAACTGCGGGGCCCCGTACGGCGGTTCAGCCAGTCGATGGTGCTGCGGCTGCCGGCCGGCGTGGACGACGGGACCCTCACTGCGGCGCTGAGGTCGGTGGGGGAGCGGCACGAGGCGCTGCGGCTGCGGCTGCGGCGCGCGGACGAAGACGCGCGGTGGGGGCTGGAGATCATGGCACCCGGCGGAGGCGGTGATTCCGGAGCTGCCGGGGTTGATGCCGAGGGTGCCCCGCGCCTCCTCCGTCACGACGTCCGCGGGCTGAACGGAGACCGGCTGCGCGAGGCCGCCCGACGCCAGGCCGAGCTCGCCCGGGACCGGCTGGACCCGGAGAACGGGCTGATGTGGCAGGCCGTCCGGCTCGATTCGGGACCCGCCGACCCTGGTTACCTGCTGCTGGTCGTCCACCATCTGGCCGTGGACGGTGTTTCCTGGCGGATCCTGGTGGGCGACCTCGCCGAAGCCGTAGCGGCGCTGCGCGCCGGCGAGGCCGTCGAGCCGGCTCCCGTACCCACGTCGCTGCGCCGGTGGACGCGGCTACTGGCGGAGGAGGCGCTCAACCCGTGCCGGGAGGACGAACTGGCGCTGTGGGAAGAGCAGTTGGCGGGACAGAGCGATCCGCTCGGCAACCGTGCGCCGGACCCCGGCCGCGATGTGGTGGCCACCCGTCGGACCCTGTCGCTGACCCTGCCGGGCGAGACGACCGCGGCGCTGCTGACGGAGGTCACCGAGACCTTCCACGCCACGGCCGACGACGTCCTGCTGACCGGCATGGCTCTGGCGGTGCAGGAGTGGTGCCGTCGCCGCGGGCGTCCCGTCGGCCCCGTGCGCGTGGACGTCGAGGGGCACGGCCGGGTGCAGGACGCGGTGGGCGGTGTCGACCTGTCCCGCACGGTGGGCTGGTTCACCAGTGTCCACCCGGTCCGGCTCGACCCCGGTGTCCTCGACCGGGCCGACCTGTGGGCGGCGGGTCCCGAGGCGGGCCGGGCGCTCAAGCGCGTCAAGGAGCAGCTGGCCGCCATCCCCGACCGGGGGCTGGGACACGGACTGCTCCGGTATCTCAACCCGCGCACCCGGCAGGTTCTCGCCGGGCTGCCGGTGCCCGAGATCGGCTTCAACCACCTCGGGCGGTTCGGCGCGCCCGCCGACAGCGAGGACTGGTCCCCGGCCCACGAGATCGGCGGCTTCTCGGGCGGTGCCGACCCCGGACTGCCCCTGGCGCACACCATCGAGCTCAACACCCTCGTCCGCGACGACCGTGCGTCCGAGGGGGACGAGCTGCGCGCGCCGGTGCTCGTCGCCGAATGGGCCTGGGCGGCGGAGCTGTTCACCGCCGCGGAGGTCGAGGAGCTGGGGGAGATCTGGTTCCGCGCCCTGCGGACCCTCGTCGATCATGTGCGACGGCCGGACGCGGGCGGCCACAGCCCCTCCGACCTGCCCCTGGTCGCGCTCTCCCAGGACGAGATCGACCGGCTTCAGGAAGAACTGGCCCTGGAGGGGGACCTGTGACGAGTGCGACGCGCCGTACACCGAAAATCGAGAACATCCTGCCGCTCACCCCGCTCCAGGAAGGACTGCTCTTCCACGCGGCGTACGACGACGCAGGCTCGGCCCTCTACAACGTGCAGGTGGCACTGGACCTGGAGGGGCGACTCGACGTGCCGGTGCTGCGCCGCTCGGTGGAGGCCGTCGTACGCCGCCATCCGACCCTGCGGGCGAGTTTTCGCCGCCGGACCGCCGGCGACACCGTGCAGGTGATCCAATCCGAGGTGGCCACGCCCTGGGAGGAGCACGACCTCACCGCCCTCCCGGACGGCGAACTGTCCGCCGAGGTCGAGCGGATCACCCGGCGCGCACGCGCGGGCCGGTTCGACCTCGCGGCCGCCCCACTGGTGCGCTTCACCCTGATCCGGCTCCGGGCCGACCGCTTCCGGATCGTGCTGACCAACCATCACATCGTGCTGGACGGCTGGTCCACCTCGCTGCTGCTGCGTGAGCTCTTCACCGTCTACGGCGTCGGCGGTGACGCCTCCGTCCTGCCGCCGGCGGTCTCCCCCCAGACGTTCTTCGCGTGGCGCGGCGAGCAGGAGGCACCCGCCGCCCGAGAGGCGTGGCGAGCGGCGCTGAGCGGCCTCGCGGAAGCGACCAGGGTGGCGCCGTACGCCGACAGTCACACGGCCACGGCGACGGAGCAGATCGTCCTCACCGTCCCCGAGGACCTCACCGCCGCCGTCACAGAGCGGGCCCGGCGGCTGGGGGTCACCCTCAACACCGTGGTGCAGGGCACCTGGGGCCTGCTCCTGTCCCGGCTCACCGGCGCCGACGACGTCGTGTTCGGGACGACGGTGTCCGGCCGGGCCCCGGAGCTGCCCGATGTCGAGTCGGTGGTCGGCATGCTCGTCAACACGGTGCCGGTGCGCGTCCGCACGGACCGCGCGGAGACCCTCGCCGCGCTGTACACCCGGCTCCAGGAGGAGCAGTCCAGGCTGGTCGCTCATCACCATCTGGGGCTGACCGAGATCCAGAGCCTCGCGGACATCGACGGCGAACTCTTCGACACGCTCGTCGTGTTCGAGAACTATCCGGTCGACAGGGCGGTCGACACCGTCGGGGGCGTCCGGGTGGCGGGAACCGAGGCGCACAACACCGTCCACTACCCGTTGAGCCTGCTCGCCCATCCCGGTGAGCGGCTCGTGCTCCACCTCGGCCACCGGCCGGACGTCATCACCGGCACCGCCGCCCGGCGCATCGGGGACCGCGTCCTGCGGCTGCTGCGCCTGTTCGCCGACGCGGCGGCCGACATCCGCGTCGACGGCATCGACCTGCTGGGCGAGGACGAGCACAGCCTCCTCGTGGAGTGGAACGACACGGCCCGGCCGGTACCGCGCCGCTCCGTCGCCGAACTGTTCGCCGCCCAGGCCGCCGCCACCCCCGACAACACCGCGGTCCGCTACGGCGGCCTGACCACCACCTACCGGGAACTGGACGACCGGGCGGAGCGGCTGGCGACCGACCTGACGGGGCGGGGCATCGGCCCCGAGGACATCGTCGCCCTCGCGATGCCGCGGTCGACCGAGATGGTCGTGTCCCTCCTCGCGGTCCTCAAGGCGGGCGCGGCCTATCTGCCCATCGACCCCGCCTATCCGAGCGAACGCATCGAGTTCATGCTCGCCGACGCGCGACCCGTCCTGCTCATCACCACGTCCGACACCGCCGGACGTCTCGGCACTCGTACCGGCACCGCTCGGCTCCTCGTCGACGGTCCGCGCGCAACGGAAGGCATCCCGCGATGAGAGTCCTGTCCATGGCAGCCCCGGGCTCGGGACTGTACCTGCCCACCGTGCCTCTCGCCTGGGCCCTGCGGGCCGCCGGGCACGAGGTCTTGGTCGCCAACAACGCCCAGGCGGCGCGGACCCTGGTCGCCGCCGGTCTCCCGGCAGTCGACGTGTGCCCGGGCCGTGACGTGTTCGCCGAGTTCATGGAGGCGAGCCGGGCGATCCATCTGACTCCGCCGGGCGAGCCCAGGCCCCGGCGCGGCGGTCTGGGTCTGTTCGGGGAAGAGATGGCCGCGGGTCTGCTGGCCCTCGCCCGGGAGTTCCGCCCGGATCTCGTGCTGTCCACCCTGGAGCAGGGCGCAGGGCCCCTGGTCGCGGCCACCCTGGGCGTGCCCCTCGTCGAGCAGAGCGTGCGGCTGGCCTGGGCGGGCGGTGACGAACAGGCCGTCGGCTACCGCAAATCCATCGCCGAGTACCTGGAGCCCACGAGGGCCGCACTGGGGGTCGCCGAACCGGCCGTTGCGACCGCCGTCATCGACATACGCCCCCCGAGCATGGGCGGCCGCGACAGCGCCACCGAGTGGCTGATGCGTTGTGTGCCGTACAACGAGAGCCGTCTGCTGCCCGAGTGGCTGCTGTCGGCGCCGGCCCGGCCCCGGGTCTGTCTCACCCTGGGCAGTGTGCTGCCGCTGTCCGGTGAACTCGGTGAGCTGAGCACGTTCCTGGACCGGTGCGGGGCTCTCGACCTGGACGTGGTGCTCGCGATGGGGGAGGAGCAGGCGGCGGCGCTCGGCCCGGTGCCCGCCAACGTCCGGGTGGCCGGGTGGGTTCCGCTCAGCGCCCTGCTGCCGAGCTGCTCGGCCATCGTCCACCACGGAGGGGCCGGCACCTCGCTGACGGCACTCGTCCACGGCGTACCGCAGCTGGTGCTGCCGCGCATGGCCGACCAGCCGGCCAACGCGGCCGTCGTCGCGGCCCGGGGAGCCGGGCTGACCCTCGCTCCCGAGGAGACGGACGCGGCTTCCGTCGAGGCGGCGCTGCTGCGGCTGCTCCAGGAGACCGGCCCGGCGCGGGTCGCGCGCGAAGTGAGGGCGGAGATCGCGGCACAGCCCAGCCCGGCCGATCTCGTGGTGCGGCTCGAGTCATTGGCCGGGAGGGCCTGAGAGCGCAGGTGTATTTCTTCGCGGCCAAATGACGCCGTGGCACGGCGTTTGGCCGCGACTTTCTTGTCGTATGACTTCGGGAGGTGCATGTTTTGTACCCCTCCTGTGAAGGTCACGTGGTGGAGCGTCTTGCGTCGCAGCTCGCTCCAAGAGCGTGCCACCTGCGGTAACGCGATCTCGAGGAGCTTTTCGCTATCGCGACTGAATTCCTTCTCCCATGTTCGGTGGAAACGAGTTAACTTCGGCGACATGAGATTGCAACGGGGGAGAAGGAACCAGGCGTGGAAGCAGGTACTAAGCACCGAAGAAGGCGGGGAATTCCTCGCAGAGAAGTTACCGGCGCGTATGAGAGGAGTGCTCGTCCTCGCCGCTCTGCCGGGCGCACTCGGCCTGCTCGGCGTGCTTCCGCGGCCCACCCAACTCGACCTCGCCGTCACCGCGTCCGTCGTCCTGTGTGTCCTGGCCCTCATGGGACAGGCCTGGGGCAGATACCCGCGGTGGCGTCGGGAACCTTCCACCGGGACGCCCGAGTCCCCGCCCGCCCTCGGCGAACGGCTGGTCGCCGCGCGGGAGGACGAGCGCAACCGACTGCGGGACGACCTGCACGACAGCCTCGGCCCGGCGCTGGCGAGCATCAGACTCCGTCTCGACGTCGCCGCCGAGCGGGTCGCCCAGCCGGCCACCCGCCAGCTCATCCTGGACGCGGCGGCCGAGACCTCGCGCACCGTCGACGACATGCGGCGCATCATCGACGACCTGCGTCCGCCGGAACTGGAGAGCGAGGGCCTCGAAGGCGCCCTGCTGAAACTCGTGCACCGGGCCGGCGTCGGCGGCGAACTGGCGGTGCACGCCCAACTGCCGTCACCCGGAACCGCGCGGGAGCTCACCTTCGCCACCGAGCTCGCCGTCTTCCGCATCGCGGGCGAGGCCCTCACGAACGTCGTACGGCACGCGCGGGCCCGCACCGCCACCGTACGGCTGACCGAGCACGACGAGGGCATCGTCCTGGAGGTGACCGACGACGGTGTCGGTCCGCCCGTCGGCAAGGCCCGCCGGCGCGGTGTCGGTCTCGCCTCCATGGCCCGCCGGGCCGAGGAGGTGGGCGGCCGCTGCGAGGTACTGCCCCGGCCCGACGGCCGACCCGGAACCCTCGTCCGCGTGACCCTCCCCCGGAGCGAAGCGTGACCATACGTGTGTTCGTGGTGGACGACCATCCGCTGTTCCGCGCCGGTGTGCGGCTGGCCACGGAGGACGTCGAGGACCTCGAGGTGGTGGGCGAGGCGGAGAGCGCCGAGGAGGCCGTACGCGCCCTCGTGCACGAACGCGTGCGCGCCGACGTGGTCCTGATGGACGTACAGATGCCGGACGCCTCCGGGATCTCCGTGGTCGCGGCCATCACCGCCGCCCAGCACCTCGGTACCGAGAGACCCAGGGTGCTCATGATGTCCATGTCGGACGACGACGACATGGTCGTCGCGGCCCTGCGCGCGGGCGCTCACGGCTATCTCGTCAAAGGAGCGCCCAGGGCCGAACTCGTCGGGGCGCTGCGCACCGTCGCCCGCAAGGGCGCGGTGTTCAGTCCCGCCGTGGCCGCGCGGATGAGCAGTTACTTCTCCGCGGTGCACGAGTTGCCCGGCCGGGCGGCCTTTCCGCAACTGACCGAACGCGAACGGGAGATCCTCGACCTGATCGCCCGCGGCTACACCAACCGGCGGATCGCCCGCGAGCTGGTGCTGGCCGAGAAGACCGTCCGCAACCACGTGTCCCACGTCTTCGCCAAGATCCAGGTCACCGACCGGGCAGCCGCCGTGGTCAGGGCCCGGGACGCGGGTCTGGGCTCGTGATCCCGCCCCGCCCACGCCGGTGCGGGACCGGGTCGGGCCCGTGGCCCCGGGAGCCCGGGACGACGGGAGTCCTACGTTGGCGAGGCGAACGCGGGGCGGGCCGGCGGAAGCGACCGGCGGCCCGCCCCGGGCCAATCCCCTAGGTAAGGACGGTGACCACATGGCCACGTACGACGAGTACGAGACCCCCGAGCTGGTCGAGGTCGGCGAGTTCTCCGAGCTGACCCTCGGCTGGGACAACCAGTGCGTCGACTGGTTCAATGGCGGCGCCTGGGTCTGCTGACCCGGCTTCACCACCTGTACCACACACCGGCCCTGACAGGCCGTTCCACCCGGTGGCGGTGGAGGGGAACCCCCTGGGGAACTCCCCTCCGCCGCCACCGGCGCGTTCACGCCCGCCGGTTCGGTCCCGGGGATGACATCCTCCGGCCCGATGTGCGCGGCCGGGGTGCCCGCCATGGTGGGGATCATGATTGAGGTACAGCGACTCACCAAACGGTACGGGGCCACCCTGGCCGTGGACGGGCTGTCGTTCACGGTCGAGCCAGGCCGTGTGACGGGCTTTCTGGGACCCAACGGGGCGGGCAAGTCCACCACCATGCGGACCATGATCGGGCTCGACCGGCCGACCTCCGGCCAGGTCCTGATCGACGGCCGGTCCTACGCTCAGCTACGCCATCCGCTGTGCGAGGTGGGCGCGTTGCTCGAAGCCAGGGGTCTGCACGGTGGCCGCAGCGCCCGCGCGCACCTGCTGGGCCTCGCCCGCAGCAACCGCATCCCCAAGCAGCGCGTGGACGAGGTCCTGGACACGGTCGGCCTCACCGACGCCGCCGACCGGCGCACCGCGGGCTTCTCCCTCGGCATGTCGCAGCGGCTCGGCGTGGCCTCCGCGCTCCTCGGCGACCCGCCCGTCCTGCTCCTGGACGAGCCGGTCAACGGACTCGACCCCGAGGGCATTCTCTGGATCCGCGGGCTGATGAAGAAACTCGCCGCGGAAGGACGCACGGTCTTCGTCTCCAGCCATCTCATGAGCGAGATGGCGCTCACCGCCGAGCACCTCATCGTCATCGGCCGGGGCAGACTCCTCGCCGACACCTCGGTCGAGCAGTTCATCGCCCGCAACTCCAACGCGTACATCCTCGTCCGCACCCCCGAACCCGAGCGCATGCGCGAGGTGCTCACCGAGGCCGGCATCCCCACCGACGACGGTCCCGACGGCACCCTCGAAGCGGTCGGCGCCTCCTCGGAGACGGTCGGCCGCCTCGCCTCCCGGCACGGCGTCACCGTCTACGAGATCAGCCCCCGCTCGGCCTCGCTGGAAGAGGCATTCATGCAACTCACCGCGGACGCCGCCGAGTACCGCGCCGACAAGGCTGACCAGGCCGACGAGGCCGACGAGGAGGTGCGCTGATCATGCCGGACACCCGCGCGGCCATCGCGTTCGAATGGACCAAGATCCGCAGTGTGCGCTCCTCTTTGTGGAGCCTCGTCCTGTGCTTCCTCACCAGCGTCCTCATCGCCCTGCTCTTCGGCTGGGTCCTGCGGGGCGCCTACGACGACATGAGCGCCCGGAGCAAGGCCGACTTCGACCCCGTCGGCTCCGGGTTCAACGGACTGCGGCTCGGGATGATCGCCCTGGTCTGCTTCGGGGTGCTCACGGTCACCGGTGAGTACAGCAGCGGCACCGTCCGCAGCTCGCTCGCGGCCGTCCCGCGGCGCGGGGTCTTCTACGCCGCCAAAATCCTCACCGGTACCGGCATCGCCTTCGTGGCCTCGGTCGTGGTCGTCCTGGTCACCTTCTTCACGGCGCAGGCCGCGATCGGCTCCGACCACAACGCCGCCCTCACCGACGACGGGGTGCTGCGCGCCGTCATCGGGTCGGTCCTCTACATGACTCTGCTGTGCGCCTTCTCAATGGGGCTGGCGACCGTGCTGCGCGGCTCCGCCCTCACCCTCGGCATCCTCGTGCCGCTGTTCTTCATGGTCTCCGAGATCCTCAACAACCTGCCCGGGGTGCAGAAGGCGGCCCAGTTCCTGCCCGACGCCGCCGGCGGGATCATCATGCGCCGGGAACCCCAGGACCACATGATCCTCACCGCCTGGAGCGGGATGGCGGTGCTCGCCGCGTGGGTGGCGCTGGCACTGCTGGGCGGATATCTGGCCCTGAAGCGGCGCGACGCCTGAACCGGCCCGTCGCCCGTCGCCCGTCGTACGGCGGTACGGCGCTTCGGCGGTATGGCAGGACCCAGTCGGGACGCCGCGCCCAGGAGCCCGGGACGGCGGGCTGCCTACCTTGTGCGTGACCAGGGGTGCTGCTGCGGCGAGCCGGCTCGCCGCAGCAGCACCTCACCGTCTGAGAAGAAGGATGGGAAACATGGGCATGAACGAGGAGACATACGAGACGCCCGAGCTCGTCGAGGTCGGCGGCTTCGCGGAGCTGACCCTGGGCGCCGGTCCGACGGACTGCGTCGACTGGTGGGGCGGGGACGCCTGGATCTGCTGACCACGCGTGTGAGGCGGTGACCACCGCCGCGCGTCAGGAGGCGGGGCGGCACCGCCCGGTGCCGCCCCGCCACCACACCGGGTGTCGGGGCCGACGCCTCTCGCGCGGTGGCCGAGGCCGCCGCGCGCTCGCACGCCCGCGGTGATCCGCGCGTCCTCTTGGGGGCGGGTCTGGGTGCGGTGCGTCCGGCTGAGCACGGGCTCCGCTGACAACGCGTCCGGTGAGGACGGGCCCCGCTGATGACGCTTACCGGTGAGAACGCGCTGAAAGCGCGCCTGGCTGAGCCTCGTCCCATCGAGATCCCCCGGTCGAGACCTCGTCCGGGTGAGGACGTGCCCTGCTGAACGTGCCTCGCCGAGGGCCCGCTCCGCTGCACAAGCGCCTGGTTGAGAACTCGTCGGCTGGGATCTCCTCCCGCGGAGACCCGCCCGGTCGAGGCCCCCTCAGGGTGCGGCGCATGGCCGAAGATCCGCCCGCTCGCCCGCAGTCCGACCGAAGAAGGGGACATGGAGTTTCTGATCCTGCCCGACTGCCCGGAGGCCGAGCCCATCGCCCGCGCGGTGGCCGCGCCCGGCGTGCGGACCGTCACCCACGCCTCGGGCCGGCCCTGGGTGATCGGCCGCTGGGAGGACACGGAATGCGTCCTCGCCGAGGGCGCCCGCAACCGGCTCCTGCTCCTCGGGCCCACCCGCGCCGACCCCGGCGCCGTCGGCCGTCTGCTGGCGCGCGCACACACGCCCCACGACCTCGACGCACTGAGCCGCTCCCTGCCCGGCAGCTGCCACCTGGCCGCCTCGTTCGACGGCCGCACCCGCACCCAGGGCTCCCTCTCCACCGCCCGGCACGTCTTCCACGCGCGGATCGGCGGCGTCACCGTGGCCGCGGACAGCCCGAGCGGCCTGACCGCCCTCATGGAGACGCGCCTGGACGAGGACACCCTCGCCCTCCAGCTGCTCCTCCCCGTCCCCTGGCCGCTCGCCGCACGGACCATGTGGACCGGCGTCCACTCCCTCGGCTTCGGCTGCTGGCTCGACACACGGCCCGACGGCGAGGCGCGCGAGGTCTCCTGGTGGACACCGCCCGACCCCGAGGTCCCCATCGCCAGAGCGGCCCACACCATCCGCGAAGCTCTCGTCTCCTCCGTGGCCGCTCGCGCCGCGGGCCAGGACGTCATCGGAGCCGACCTGTCCGGGGGCCTGGACTCCACGAGCCTCTGCTTCCTCGCCGACGCGACCGACGCCCGTCTGCTCACCCACCACTGGGAACCGATGGATCGCGCCAACGCCGACGGGAAGTGGGCCAGACGGGCAGCCGAGCTCATGCCGACCGCCCGCCACCGCTTCGTCGACGCCGAGCAGGGGCCGCTCTGGTACGAGGCCGCGCCCGACCTCGAGGGCGCGAGCGACGACGTAGAGGGCCCCCTCGTGTGGACCCGCAACCGGGCCCACACCGAGAGCCTCGCCCGCACCGTCCGGGCCGACGGCGTCACCCGGCACCTCATCGGTGTCGGCGGCGACGAACTCTTCGGCGTATCACCCCAGTTCGGCTGGTCCCTGATCCGCAGCGACCCGCTGCGCGGGATACGGACCATGCGCCGCTTCCGTTCCCTCAACCGCTGGCCGCTCGGCGCCACCGTCCGTTCGCTCGCAGACCGCAGCGCCTTCGCGGCCACCCTGGCCCGCGCCGCCCGCGACGTCGACGCGCCGTCGGCTCCCCGCTTCACCCCGCCGACCGGCTGGGGACGCGGTGACCCGCGGATGCCCGACTGGGCCACCCCCGACGCCGTCGCGACCGTCCGCCGCCTGTTGCGCGAGACCGCCGCCCGGCGCCCCGAGCCGCTGCACCCCGACCGGCTCCAGCACCAGACGCTGGAGGTCACCGTGCTCAGCGGGCACGCCGCCCGCCAGCTCAACCGCTCCCTGCGCCCCCTGGACATCACGTTCGAGTCACCCTTCCTGGACGACCGCGTGCTGGAGGCGGCCCTCTCGTTGCGCGTCGCCGACCGGGTGGTGCCCGGCCGGTACAAGCCGGCCCTCACCGCCGCCCTGCGCCCGGTCGTTCCCGACGCCGTGCTCGACCGCCGCGACAAGGGCGCCTTCGGCCAGGAGGTGTACGAGGGGCTGCTCCGCAACCGCGAGCGCATCGCCGGACTCTGCGACGACCTGTGCCTGGCCGCTCGCGGGCTCGTCGACCCCGCCGCCCTGCGCGCCGCGCTGTACCGGCCCACCCCCGACACCCGCGCGCTCGGCCCCTTCGAGAACACCCTCGCGTGCGAGACCTGGCTGCGGTCACCGAGTGCCGTCGCCCCACTCGCCGCGACTCCCACCCAAGGACGCCGATGACCTACACCCTGGAACCCGAAGTGATCGCCACCGACGTCGAGGACGGCATCGTCCTCCTCGACCAGCGCACCGGCCGCTATTTCCAGCTCAACCGTTCCGGCGCGACCACCCTGCGGCTGCTCCTCGACGGCAACTCGCCCGACCGGGCCGCCGAGACACTCGCCGCCGGCCGCCCCGCGGCCGTCGGTCGCGCCCGCGTCGACGTCAGTGCCCTGCTGGAATCCCTGCTGAAGGCACGGCTGGTGGTGCGCTCATGAGCATGCCCGTCGTCTCCGAACGGTCCGGCCGGATCAGCTGGCACCGACACCTCACCGCCCGCTGTGCGGTCGGCGCGGCCCACCTGCTCGCCAAGGTGCCGCCAAGCCGGCTGCGCCGCCTTCTGCGGACCGTTTCCCGCGGCTCCCGGCCCGCCACCGCCGCCCAGACCCTGGACGCCCGCACCTCCGTGGTGTCGGTGAGCGCCTGGTGCGCCGGACAGGGCTGCCTGGAGCGGTCCATCGCCACTGTCCTGCTGTGCAGGCTGCACGGTACGTGGCCGGACTGGTGCACCGGCGTGCGCACCCGGCCCTTCCGCGCCCACGCCTGGGTCGAGGCGGAGGGGCGGCCGGTCGGCGAGCCCGAGGACACCGGACTGTTTCGCGCCATGATCAGCGTCCGCCACCCCGCCACGGAGCAGCCCCGATGAGCGGCCGGACCGCCGTCCTCGTGGAGGGGCTGCGCAAGACCTACGGCACCCACGAGGCCGTCGTCGACCTGGACCTCTCGGTGGCCGCCGGCCAGACCTACGGTTTCCTCGGCCCCAACGGGGCGGGCAAGAGCACCACCATCGGCATGCTCTGCACCCTGATCCGGCCCTCGGCCGGGCGGGCCGAGGTCGCCGGGCACGACATCTCCCGCGAGCCCGACGCCGTGCGCCGCGGCATCGGGCTCGTCTTCCAGGAGTCCACCCTGGACGGCGAGCTGACGGCCGAGGAGAACCTCCGCTTCCAGGCGGACCTGTTCGGCATGCCCCGGCCCTTGGCCCGCCGCACCATCGCCGACCTCCTCGACCTCGTCGAGCTGACGCCGCGCAAGGACTCGCCCGTGCGCACGTACTCGGGCGGCATGCGGCGCCGGCTGGAGATCGCCCGCGGGCTGCTGCACACGCCCAGGGTGCTCTTCCTCGACGAGCCGACCACCGGCCTGGACCCCCAGACCCGGGTGGCCATCTGGGAGCACCTGCACCGGCTGCGCGCCGAGCAGGAGATCACCGTCTTCCTCACCACGCACCACCTGGAGGAGGCCGAGCACTGCGACCGAATGGCGATCATGGACCGGGGGCAGCTGGTGGTGGAGGGTACGCCCGCCGGGCTGAAGGGGGTTGTCGGCGCCGACCTGGTGGTCCTGCGCACCGGGGACGACGCCGAGGCCGCCCGGGCCGTGCGTGAACGGTTCGGGATCGAGGCCGAGGCCGGCGCCGAAGGTGTCCGGCTGCGCACCCCGGACGGCGCGGGCTTCGTACCCCGCCTCTGCGCCGAACTCACCGTGCCCGTCCACGCGGTGACCGTGACTCCGCCGACTCTCGACGACGTGTTCCTGCACTACACCGGCCGCACGATCCGCGAGGCCGACGGTCCCCAGCAGCCCGCCTTCGGGCCGAGGAGGTAGCCATGGCACAGACCGACGTGCACGGCCCACCGACCACGAAAACCGGTCCGCCCGGACCTGCCCCCTGGGCCGCGCGACCTGACCGGGCCTTCACCCGCGACCTGCGCACCGTCAAGGTGCTGTGGCGCCGGGAGACCATCCGCTTCGGCCGCAACAAACTGCGTATCGCCATGGGCATGGTGACGCCGCTGATGTTCCTGCTCGTCCTCGGCACCGGGCTGAACTCCGCCCTCTCCGAGGACAGCCTGCGGGACTTCCGGGCCTTCCTCTTCCCCGGTGTGGTCCTCCTGTCGGTGCAGGCACCGGCCATCGCCGTCGGCGCGTCCATCGTGTGGGACCGGCGGTCCGGCTTCCTGCGGCAGATGCTGGTCGCCCCGGTGCGCCGCAGCGCCATCCTCGTCGGCACCTGCCTGGGCGGCGCCACCTCCGGCGCGGCCTACGGTGTGCTGGTCCTGCTTCTGGGACCCGTCGCCGATGTGCCGTACCGCCCCGGACTCCTCCTGGTACTGCTCCAGGTCGTGCTGGTGTCCTTCGCGTTCACGGCGCTCGGCGTCGCGGCGGCCGTGTGCATCCGGCGCCCCGAGACCTTCCAGGTCGCCGTCAGCCTCTGCATGATGCCGCTGTTCTTCCTGTCCGGCGCGATGTTCCCGGCCGACGGACTGCCCGGCTGGCTCGGGGCGGCGGTTCGGCTGAACCCCCTCACGTACGCCGTGGACGCGCTGCGGCGCACCATGCCGGGCGACGGCTCCGCGGCCATGGGCGACCGGGCGGCAAGCCCCGATTGGTGGGGCTGGACGCCGCCCGTGCTGGTGGAGACGGGGCTGATCGCCGCGCTCGCGGTGCTGGCCCTCGCCGTCGCGACCCGGAGGTTCTCCCGTGTGGAGTGACCCCGCGGGCCGCGGGCGCCGGGGCGGCCCGACGGGCCGGGCGCCGGGCGGACTCGTCCCGCAGGCTGTCATCCCCGCGCACGAAGCCCCGGGCGCGGGCCCGCGGTTAGGGTCGGACGATGGATCACCCCAAGGTCCGGCCGCCGCTCGGACGGCGGCTGACCCCGGCGCAGCTCATCGCCCTCGACTTCCTCGCCGCGCTCGCCTACGTGGCCTTCCTGCTGGTCCTGCGGCACACCCGGGCGATGCCCGACGACGGACCGACGGGCTGGGGTGCCGACGCACTGGTCGCCGCCACCGGAGCGCCCGTGGCGGTCCGTCGGCTGTGGCCGCTGCCGGTACTTGTGGTCACCGTGGTCAGCTCGCTCGCGGCGGTGGCCCTCGGTGTCGTCACGGACCCGTTCCTCGCCGTGGCGTTCGCTCTCTATCCGGTCGCCCTGGCCGGCCGTACGCCGAGCCGGCTGCCGCTCGCGGCGGCCGCACTCATCGGCCTCGGCGGCATGATCGCCACCGAACCCCGGAGTCCCTACACCTACTGGTGGTTGCAGGGCCCCGGTCTGATCGTGCTCGGCTGGGTGTCGATGGCGGGCTCCTGGGCGCTCGGCACCGCGGTCCGCGAACGCCGGGCCTACGCGGAGCACGCGGCCCGTGAGCTGGCGGAGCGCGCCGTCACGGAGGAACGCATGCGGATCGCCCGGGAGTTGCACGACGTCGTCGCGCACAGCATCGGGATCATCGCTGTCAAGGCGGGCGTGGCCAACCATGTGGTCGGCACGCGTCCCGAGGAGGCCGGCGACGCGTTGCGGGTCATCGAGGCCACCAGCCGGGCCGCCCTGCACGAGATGCGCCACCTGCTCGACGTCCTGCGCTCGGAGCACACCGGTGCTCTCACCGACGCCGACCTCAGCCCGGTCCCCGGCACCGCCGGACTCGCCCAACTGGTCCGCGGCGCCTCCGACGCCGGGCTGCGCGCAAGCCTGGAGGCACCCGACCTGGGCGACCTGCCGGAGGCACTCGGTCTGACGGTCTTCCGTATCGTCCAGGAAGCCCTGACCAATGCGGTCAAGCACGCGGCTCCGGCAGACTGCCGTGTCGTGATCACCAGAGACGAACGACACGTGACGATCGACGTGACCGACGACGGCGGCCCCGCCCGCCGCGGCAGCACCACGCAGGACGGCCCCGGTCGCGGCCATGGCCTGATCGGCATGCGTGAGCGGATCGCCGTCTACGACGGGGAGTTCACGGCCGGCCCGCGCCCGGAAGGCGGCTTCGCGGTCCTGGCACGGCTGCCGCTCGACTCCGTCGGGCTCGTACGGGGAGCGGCTCGGTGAGCGACGATGTGCGCGTGCTCGTCGCCGACGACCAGGCCCTGTTGCGAGGCAGCTTCCGGGTCCTCATCGACAACGAACCGGGCCTGAGTGTGGTCGGCGAGGCCGCCACCGGACGCGAGGCCGTGGAGGCGGCGGGACGTGAGCACCCCGACGTCGTCCTCATGGACGTCCGCATGCCCGAGATGGACGGCATCGAGGCCACCCGCCACATCTGCGGCACTCCCGCCACCGCCGGGGTGCGGGTCCTGATCCTGACCATGTTCGATCTGGACGCGTACGTGTACTCCGCGCTGCGCGCCGGTGCCAGCGGTTTCCTCCTCAAGGACACTCCGCCCGGCGACCTGCTCACCGGGGTGCGGCTCGTCGCCTCCGGCGAGGGGCTCCTGGCGCCCTCCGTGACCCGGCGGCTCATCGAGGAGTTCGCCCGCGGCCCCGAGCGCGAACCGCGCCCGCCGACCCGCGCCCTGGAGCGGGCCGGCATCACCGACCGCGAACGGGAAGTGCTCACCCTGGTCGCCAGGGGCCTGACCAACTCCGAGATCGCCGACCGCCTGCGGCTGAGCGTGCCCACCGTCAAGACGCACGTCAGCCATCTGCTGACCAAACTCGACAGCCGCGACCGGGCCCAACTGGTCATCGTCGCCTACGAGACGGGACTGGTGTCGGCCGGTCAGCGGTGAACTCACCCGCCTGCGGAGGCGGGTGAGGCAGACCACTCACCCGCACATCCGAAGGGACCACCATGCCGAACCCCACCCCGTCCGCCACCCGAGTCGCCGTCGTCGGCGCCGGCATCGGCGGCCTCGCCGCCGCCGGCGCCCTCCTGCGCGCCGGCCTGCGGGTGGACGTCTACGAACGGGAACCCCGACTGCGTGAAGCCGGCGTCGGGATGCACCTCGGCCCCAACGCCACCCGCATCCTGTTCCGCCTCGGCCTGGAGGAGGCGCTGCGCACGGTCGCCGTCCGTCCCGAGGCACTGGAGGTGCGCACACCGGACGGCCGCGTCCTCACCCGCCGCCCCATGGGCGACACCTGGGAGAAGGAGTACGGCGCCCCCCACCTCACGGTGCTCCGCGGCGACCTGCACACCCTGCTCGCTGACCGGGTGCCCGCCGCAGCCGTCCACCTGGGCGCGCACCTGGTCTCCTGCGACAACGCCGACGACGGTGTGCGGCTCCGGTTCGCCGACGGGCGCGAGACCTCCGCCGACCTGCTGGTCGGTGCCGACGGCGCGCACTCGGCGGTGCGCCGGACCGTGGCCGGGGCGGAGGACGTCGTCCTGTCCGGCGCGAGCGCGCTGCGCGGCCTGGTCCCCGCCGCACGGGTGCCGGGGCTGGCTCCCGACACCATGTACATGTGGGTGGGACGGGACGTGCGGCTCCTGGCCGTCCCCGTCGACGCCGGACGGCAGTTCACCTACGTCGCCCTCCTCCCGGCCACCGACGCACCCGCCGAGGAGACCTGGACGGGGCAGGGCGACCCCGCGCAGCTGGCGGCGGCCTTCGACGGCTGGCACGAGGACGTGACCGCACTCGTCCGCGCCTGCGGGACACCGGGCCGCTGGACGCTCCACGACCGCGAACCGCTGCCGCGCTGGGGCCACGGCCGCCTCACCCTCCTCGGCGACGCCGCCCACCCCATGCTCCCGCACCACGGCCAGGGCGCCGGACAGGCCCTGGAGGACGCCGTGGCCCTCGCCCACTTCCTCGACGGCACACCCGAAGGGCTGCGCCGCTACGAGGAGTTCCGCCGGCCGCACACCACCCGCGTCCAGCTCGGTGCGCGCGGCGGCGGCTCGCAGAAGGTGCGGCCCGGAGCTCCCGGAGGTCTGCGCCAGGTCGTGGAGGACACGTCCTGGGTCCACCACTACGACGTCGAGGCGGCCCTCGTGGAGTCCGGGGCCGACGCATAGCAGACGTATAGACACACGCACAGTACAACGACAGACCGTCGTATAGCCCCTCCTCCTAGCCTCCGGAACAACGAAGCCCGCAGCCAGGAGGAGGACGGCCACGTGTCGTACCACGTCGACCGACGACAGGTCCTGAAGGTCTCGCTCGGAGCGGCCGCAGCCGCAGCCACCGGAACGGTCGCCGCGCAGCCCGCCGCGGCCGCCGCGCGCCACGACGACTTCCCCGAGGTCCCCGGCATGAGCGGGGACCGCAGAGCGAACGAGTTCTGGTACCAGCTGGACCAGACGACCCTCTACAACGCCACGCAGGAGACGAAGGACGCCTACGCGGCCATCAAGGCGTACGTCGGCAACATCGAGCGCGGCATGCGCGACAAGTGGCTCGAAATGGTGGCGCAGCCGGGCTATCCGCACACCTACGCCGAGTTCATGGAGCCGATCCGGCAGCCGCTCGAAGTGCTCTCGCGCACCCAGCTCGGCGTGATGGACCGGTACTACGGCCACGACCGCCACGGACTCGTCCGGGCCTTCGGCTGGTTCGGCGAGGGAGTCCTGTACGACCCGCGCGGACAGGCCCCGTTCCTGGTGCACACCATGAACGGCACCCCCGACGTCCCGCCGCCCGGCTACCACACCTGGTACGCCTACATGCGCGCCATGATGGTGCTGGACATCGACCGCAGGCGCTGGGAACGGCTCGCCCCCGCCCTGGCCTTCGCCTGGTCGCTGCAGAGCACCGGCAGGCCCGCACAGGACAAGGTGAACCCGCCGATGCCGCGCCGCACCGTGCGTCGGCTCGCCGCCACCTGGCTGGTCAAGGACGTCCGCCGACTCGACCAGGACTTCCGGTCCTTCCCGTACCCCGAGGGGCTGAGCTGATGGCGGCCCGCCCGGCACGGCGCGAGCTGCTGAGGGCGTCCGCCGCGCTGACGGCCGGTGCCGCCCTCGCGGTGGGCGGTGCCGGAGCGGCCGTCGCGGCCACCTCCGGCCCCGAACTGCCGGAGATACCCGGCATGCTGGGCGACCGCCGCGCCAACGAGGTGTGGTACCTGCTCGACCAGGCCACGCTCTACCACCCGACCCCGGAGTTCAAGGACGCCTACTACGCGCTCGTCGCCCTCTACGGCGGCGGCTGGGACAACACGCTGCTCAACACCTGGCGCAGGATGGTCACCACCGCCGGCTACCGGCGCGACTTCACCGACTTCGTGACGCCCGCGCGGGGGCCGCTGGAGGTGATGTCGCGGGTGCAGCTGGAGGTGTTCGACACCGTCTACCGCGCCGGCGATCCCCGACTGGTGCGCGCCTTCGCCCAGTTCGCGCAGGGCGTGCTCTACGACCCGCGCACCCAGGGCCTGCACGTCATGACCGGCAAGCCGCCCGGCGGCTATCCCGTCTGGCACGTCGTCATGCGCGCCATGATGTTCCTCGGCATCGACAGCCGTCGCTGGGAGCGCTTCGCGCCCCTCAACGCCTTCGCGTGCGCGGTGCAGTTGACGGCCGAGCCTGACCTGGAGCACGTCAACGAGCCGCTGCCGGCCAGGACGGTGCGCCGGCTCGCGGCCCACTGGCTGCCGCGCGGTGTCACGCAGTTGGACCGGGACTTCCAGTCCTTCCCTTATCCGCAGCAGCCCTGAGAGTCTTGGGAGAAGGAACCATGCGCACGGGAATCTGGCTGGTCGGCGGCCGTGGCTCGGTCGCGGCAAGCACCGTGGCCGGCGCGGCGGCCGTCCGCGCGGGCGTCCTCCCCCCGGTGGGGGTGGTCAGCGAGCTCGCCGCCTTCCGGGACCTGCCGCTGCCGTCGTTCGACGACCTCGTCTTCGGTGGGCACGACCCGGCCACCGTCGGGCTCGCCAAGCGTGTCGAACGGCTCGCCGGAGACGGCGTCGTGCCGCCCGACCTGCCCGACCTGGTCCGCGCCGACCTGCAGGCCGCCGACGCCGAGATCCGACCCGGCCTCACCGACACCGGTCACCCGGCGACCACCGCGGACGAGGCGATCGACGCCCTTGCCGCCGACATCACGGACTTCCGCGGACGCACGGGCGCCGACAGCGTGGTCGTCGTCAACGTCTCCTCCACGGAAGCACCGGTGACCCCGCATCCGGCGCACGCCTCCGCCGAACTGCTCACCGCGGCCCTGCGCCGCCCCGAGGACGCCGACGTGCTGCCGGTCAGTTCCCGGTACGCCGTCGCCGCGCTGCGCGCCGGGTGCCCGTTCGTGGACTTCACCCCCTCGACAGGGGCCCGGCTGCCCGCGCTCGACCAGCTCTTCCGGGAACACGGGCTGCCGTACGCGGGAAGTGACGGCAAGACCGGTGAGACGCTGGTCAAGTCGGTCCTCGCGCCCATGTTCGCCCGGCGCGCGCTGACCGTCCGCAGCTGGTCGGGCACCAATCTGCTGGGCGGCGGTGACGGTGCCGCGCTCGCCGACCCCAGGCGGGCCGCGGCCAAGATCCGGTCCAAGGACCGACTGCTGCGCGAGCAGTTGGGCGGCCCCGTGCAAGGCGGCGTCCACATCCACGAACTGCCCGACCTCGGGGAGTGGAAGACGGCCTGGGACCACATCACCTTCGAGGGCTTCCTGGGCGCCCGCATGACCCTCCAGTTCACCTGGCAGGGCTGCGACTCCGCGCTCGCCGCCCCCCTGGTCCTGGACCTGGCGCGCTTCATGGCGCTGGCCCACCGGGCCGGGGTGAGCGGGCCCGTGCGCGAACTGGGCTTCTACTTCAAGGACCCCGTCGACGGCGACGAGCACGCCCTGGACCGGCAGTTCGACGAGCTGGTCGCCTGGTCGCACGGTCTGCCCCGGGCGCCCCGGTGACCGCGCGCGAGCGCCTCGGCGCGTACGCACGGCTGACGCGCCTGCCCGCCGGTCTCACCGTCCCTGGCGACCTCCTCGCCGGTGCCGCCGCGGGTGGGACGCCGATCGGCACCCGCCTGCTGGGGCCGGTCGCCTCGTCCCTGTGCCTGTACTGGGGCGGCATGGCCCTCAACGACTACGTCGACCGGGAGGTGGACGCCCGCGAACGGCCGGACCGCCCGGTACCGTCCGGTGCGATCAGCCCCACCGCCGCCCTCACGACCGCCACCGCCCTGACCGCGGCGGGCCTCGGCCTCACGGCCCTGGCAGAAGGACGCCGTGGCCTGTGCACGGCCGTTCCCCTCACGGTGGCGATCTGGACCTACGACCTTCTCGCCAAGGGGCACCCCACCGCCGGCCCTCTCGTGATGGCCACGACCCGTGCCCTCGACGTCTTGCGCGGTGCCGGCCCCGGCCGGCTGACCACGGCCCTGCCGACGGCTCTGCTCAGCGCGGTCCACACGGCCGCGGTGACCACGCTGAGCCGTCATGAGGCTGCGCCCGGGACAGGCACCCCGGCCGACGCGGGGGAGGGACCGGGCCGTGCGCGGAGTCCGCGTGTGCCGAGGACACCGCACGGGTCCCGGACTCGCGGGGACGGCCTCGCCGGTGCGGGAGGCACCGGAGCCGTAGTTCCTGCGGGCGGTCGCATCGGCGCCGGAGACAGGGCCGAAAGCCCCGACGGCGCCCCGGAGCCCGCTCTCGCCGAGCAGCCGGCCGGCCCCGCCGCCTTCACCAGCCCCGATCCGTCACCCGGTCCCGGCCCCGGCGACGCGTCCAGGCGGCCCGCCCGGGACGCCGTCCTCGGATCCCTCGGCGCCACCGCGGCCGTCACCCTGGGCATCGGCCTGACGGCGAAGGACGCCGGGCGGCCGGACCGGATCGTCGCCGGAGGGCTCGCCCTCGGATTCCTGGCCGCCGCGGGGGCAGCGCCGCTCGCCGCCCTACGCAAGCCCACCCCGTACCGCGTGCGCCGAGCGGTCGCCGCGGGGATCCAGGCGATGGTGCCTCTCCAGTCCGCGCTCGCGGCCGCGGCCGGCCGCAGTGGAGCCGGGCTGGTCCTGCTCGCCGCCTATCCGCCGGCCCGGCGCCTGAGTCGAAAGGTCTCCCCGACATGAGCCGACGCACTCTGACATTCGCCTACGGAACCAACGGATTCGGCGACCACACCCTCGACGAGACCCTCGACGTGGTGGCCGGTCTCGGGTACGGCGGCGTCTCCCTCACCCTGGACCGCCGCCACCTCGACCCGTTCGCCGACGGCCTCGACGGGCGGCTCGCACACCTGCGCCGACGGCTCGACGTCCTCGGTCTCGACGCGGTCGTGGAGACCGGCGGCCGCTACCTCCTGGACCCCTGGAACAAGCACCACCCCACCTTCTTCGACGAAGGCCGCGAAGTCCGCGTGGACCTGCTGCTCCGGGCCGTTCGCATCGCCGCCCGGCTGGAACTGCCCGTGGTCTCCCTCTGGAGCGGGATCCGACCGCCCGAAATCGGCGAGGACACCGCCTGGAACCACCTGGTGGCCGCTTTGGAGACCCTCGCAGACGAGGCCGCAGGGCATGGCGTACGCCTCGGATTCGAGCCGGAGCCGGGCATGTTCGTCGACACCCTCGACCGCTTCGACGAACTCCGTGCCCGGCTCGGCGACCATCCCGCGCTCGGCCTCACCCTCGACATCGGGCACTGTCGCTGCCTCGAACCCCAGCCGGTCCCCGACTGCGTGCGACGGGCCGCGCCCCACCTGGTCCACGTCCAGATCGAGGACATGTGCCGCGGCACGCACGAGCACCTGGAGTTCGGACACGGCGAGATCGACTTCCCGCCCGTCCTCGGCGCCCTCCTGGAGACGGGATATCAGGGCCTGGTCTCCGTGGAGTTGCCCCGGCACAGCCATGCCGCCCCGTCGACGGCCCGGCGTTCGCTGGCCTTCCTGCGCGCCGCGGAACAGGGCGCCGACACCGTCGACGCGCTGTGGGACCGCGTGCCCGGCGGCGCCGCCCGCTGGGTACGCGAGGCCCAGCACACCCTCGCCGTCGCCCCGGACGCGCTGGCGGAACTCTTCCCCGCCGTGGGCCGCAGGTGCGGGCGCGGTCCGCTGCCGGGCACGGCGGAGCCGTACGGCTGGACCGTGGACGACGCCGCCCGCACCCTGCTCCTCGACGCGCCCGCCCTGCGCGACGGCGAACTGCCCGCTCGCCTCACCGAGGTGTACCGGCACGGGGATGCCGCCGAACGACGCGGCGTACTGCGGGCGCTGCCGCTCCTCGACCGCTCCGGCCGGCTCGGGGTCGCGGCGCTGCCCCTGGTCCACGACGCGCTGCGCACCAACGACCCGAGGCTGATCGCCGCCGCGCTGGACACCGCCCCCGGTGCCCCGGGATACGCGGCCCGCCACCTCGACGACCATGCCTTCCGACAGGCCGTCCTCAAGTGCGTGTTCACCGGTATCCCGCTGGCCAGGATCGCCGGCCTTCCCGACCGCACCGACGCCGAACTGCTGCGCATGATGCGGGCGTACGCGGACGAACGCCGCACCGCGGGCCGCGACGTGGCTCACGACGTCGAGGACTTCCTGGCCACCTTCGGCACCGAGGACGTCCGCCACCCGGCCCCGGTCCATCACTGAGGCCCCGCACACCATCGACGTCACCCCCGCCACCGAGCACCACCCACCGACCCCAGGGAGTGAGCGCGCCCGTGCGCATCTTCGATCCCCACATCCACATGACCTCCCGCACCACCGACGACTACGAGGCGATGGCCGCGGCCGGCGTCCGTGCCCTCGTGGAGCCCGCGTTCTGGCTCGGCCAGCCCCGCACCGGCGTCGGGACCTTCGCCGACTACTTCGACGCGCTGCTCGGCTGGGAGCCGCACCGCGCCTCGCAGTTCGGCATCCGTCACCACTGCGCGCTCGCCCTCAACCCGAAGGAGGCGGGCGACCCGCGCCTCACGGGCGTCCTGGACCTGCTTCCGCGCTACCTCGCCAAGGACGGCGTCGTCGCCGTCGGGGAGATCGGCTACGACTCCATGACGCCGGCGGAGGACGATGCCTTCGCCCGGCAGCTCGAACTCGCCCTGCGGCACGGCCTCCCGGTGCTGGTCCACACCCCGCACCGCGACAAGGCGACCGGAACCCGTCGTACCCTCGACGTCGTCCGGGAATCCGGCATCGACCCGGAGTTCGTCGTCGTGGACCACCTCACGGAGGCGACGGTCGGCATGGTCGCGGACAGCGGCTGCTGGATGGGCTTCTCCGTCTATCCGCGCACGAAGATGAGCGAGCGGCGCATGGTGGACATCCTCGGCCGGTACGGCACCGAGCGGATGCTCGTGAACTCGGCGGCCGACTGGGGCCACAGCGACCCGCTGAAGACCCGGGCCACGGGCGACGCCATGCTCGCCGCCGGGTTCGACGCGGACGACGTCGACCGGGTGCTGTGGCGCAACCCGGTCGCCTTCTACGGACAGAGCGGGCGCCTCGACCTGGAACCGGCCGCCGGCACCGAAGCCGCCCCGGCAGCCGACGACGGGGCCGCCCCCGCTCCCGTGGCCGCCCCCGCTCCCGTGGCCGCCTACGCGGGCAACTCCCTCGCCCGCGGCGGCGAGTGACCGCGGAGGTCCGATGCGCTTCACCCACCCGGACGGCACCACCGTCCACCTCGCCTACTGCACCAACGTGCATCCCGCCGAGACCCTCGACGGTGTCCTCGCCCAGCTCAACCGCTACGCCGAACCGGTGCGCCGCCGCCTCGGCCACGACCGGCTCGGCCTCGGACTGTGGCTCTCCCGCCCAGCCGTCACCGAACTGACCACCGACCCCGGCGCGGTGGCCCGGCTGCGCGGCGAGCTGGACGCCCGGGGCCTGGAGGTCGTCACCCTCAACGCCTTCCCCTACCGCGGCTTCCACGACCGCGCGGTGAAGAAGTCCGTGTACCGGCCCGACTGGTCCGAGCCCGCCCGGCTGGAGCACACCCTCGACTGCGCCCGGGTGCTGGCCGGGCTGCTGCCCGACGACGCCGCCCGCGGCTCGGTGTCCACCCTTCCGCTCGCCTGGCGGGAACCGTGGACGACCGACCGCGCCGACCGCATCGGCCGTCACCTCGACCGGCTGGCCCAGGGCCTGGCAGCGCTGGCCGCCGACACCGGCCGTACCGTGCGGGTCGGTTTCGAACCCGAACCCGGCTGCGTGATCGAGAACACTGACCAGGCCGCACGCCTGCTCGCCGACGTCGATCCACGATGGCTCGGCGTGTGCCTCGACACCTGTCACACCGCCGTCGGCTTCGAGGACGCGTCGGCCGCCTGCGCCCGGCTGGGTGCCGCCGGGCTGCCCGTCGTCAAGGCGCAGGTCTCCTGTGCGCTGGCCGTCGACGACCCGCGGGACCCGGCCGCGCGCGCCGCTCTCTGGGAGTTCGCCGAGCCCCGCTTCCTCCACCAGACCCGCGAGTCGCTGCGCGGGAGGCTGCTGGCCGTCGACGACCTGCCCGACGCGCTGGGCGGAGCGCTGCCCGGCGCGGGCCCCTGGCGCGTCCACTTCCACACCCCGCTGCACGCCGCCCCCAGCCCCCCGCTGCGCTCCACCGGGGACGAACTGCTCGCCGCGCTGGAAACCCTGGTCGGCGGCCCGGCCGCGCTCACCGACCACCTGGAGGTGGAGACGTACACCTGGTCGGTGCTGCCCGGCAGTACCGGCCCCGGTGCCCGGCAGAGCGATCTCGTCGACGGCATCGCCGCCGAACTCGCCTGGGCGCGTGACGCATTGGCCCGGCTCGGGCTCAAGGACGGAGACACGAGGTGACCCCGGTGAACCGACTGCTGGTACTCGACGTCGTGGGGCTCACCCCGCGGCTCCTCTCCCACATGCCCCACCTGCGCGCCCTCGGCGAACGCGGGTTCCGGGCCCGCCTGGACCCCGTGCTGCCCGCGGTCACCTGCACTGTCCAGTCCACCCTGCTCACCGGGGAGACCCCGGATGCGCACGGTGCGGTGGCCAACGGCTGGTACTTCCGCGACCTCGGCGAGGTGCTGCTGTGGCGCCAGCACAACCGGCTCGTCGGCGGGGAGAAGATCTGGGAGACCGCCCGCCGACTGGCCCCCGGCTACACCGTCGCCAACGTGTGCTGGTGGTACGCCATGGGAGCCGACGTCCACTGGACCGTCACCCCGCGCCCCGTCTACCACGCCGACGGGCGCAAGGAGCCCGACTGCTACACCCACCCGCCTGCCCTGCACGACGAACTCACCGATCTGCTCGGGGAGTTCCCGCTCTTCCGGTTCTGGGGACCCACGGCGGACATCGCGTCCTCGCGCTGGATCACCGACGCCGCCCGCCACATCCTGCGCACCCGCCGCCCCGACCTCAGCCTGGTCTACGTCCCCCACCTCGACTACGACCTCCAGCGGTACGGCCCGGACAGCCGACAGGCGATCTCCGCCGCACGTCTGCTGGACCGCACCCTCGCCCCGCTCCTCGACGACGCCCGCCGTGCCGGAGCGACCACGGTCGCGCTCAGCGAATACGGGATCACCGAGGTCTCCCGGCCGGTGGACATCAACCGCGCCCTCAGGCGTGCGGGCCTGCTCGCCGTCCACAGCCAGGCCGGCATGGAGTACCTCGACCCGTGGACGTCCCGGGCGTTCGCCGTCGCCGACCACCAGGTCGCCCATGTGTATGTCGCCGATCCCGCGGACCTGCCCGCCGTACGGAAGGTGCTGGAGCCGCTGCCCGGCCTCGCCGCCCTCCTGGGAGGCGCCGCCCGCAAGGAACACGGCCTCGACCATCCGCGCTCCGGGGAGCTGGTCGCCCTGGCGGAACCGGACGCCTGGTTCACGTATTACTACTGGCTGGAGGACGAACGCGCCCCGGACTTCGCCCGGACGGTCGACATTCACCGCAAACCCGGTTACGACCCGGCCGAGTTGCTCTTCGACCACACCGATCGCCTGGTCAAGCTGCGGGCGGCCGGTGCGCTGGCCCGCAAGCGTCTGGGGATGCGCTATCTGATGGACGTGGTGTCCCTCGACCCCTCCCGGGTGCGCGGCAGCCACGGACTGCTGCCCGCCCACGCCGACGACGGCCCGGTCCTGCTCTGCGACGCGCCCATGGCCCATCGGCCCCGGATCGCCGCGACCGAGGTCAAGGAGCTGCTGCTGCGCCTGGCAGGGCTGCGGCACGACTCACCGGATCGTCCAGCGCCAGCCCACCGCTGAGGACGGCATGGTGCGTGGCGGTCAGTGCGGGGCCCGGGTCGACGCCCAGCTCCTCGGCGAGCAGCCGCCGGCCCTCCTGGTAGACGGCGAGCGCCTCCGCCTGCCGCTCGCACCGGTACAGCGCGGTCATCCACTGGGCCCGCAGCCGCTCACGCAGCGGGAACCGGGCCACCAGGCCCGTGAGTTCGGCGACCAGCTGCCGGTGCTCACCGAGAGCCAGTTCGGCCTCCAGGCGACTCTCCAGGGCGGTCATCCGCGCCTCGTCGAGTTGCGGCGTCTCGGCCGCCTGGAGCTGGTCGGTGACCCCGCCCAGGGAAGGCCCTCGCCACAGGTCCAGGGCGGCGCGGAGCAACCGGGCAGCCGCGTCGGGCCGGTTCTCGCGCAGGGCCTGGTGACCGGCGCGGGACAACCGGTGGAACTCGGCGGCGTCGAACACCGCGTCCCGGATGCCCAGCCGGTAACCGGCCGGTTCGCGGACGAGCTCGACGGCGGTGCCGAGGCGCTGCCGCAGCCGTGAGACGTAGGTGTAGAGCTGTGCGCTCACCGTCGCGGGGGGCCGCTGACCCCACAGGAGCGCGGTGAGGCGTTCGTCGGACAGGACATCTCCGCGGGCCAGCAGCAGCGCGGCCAGCAAGGTCCGCTGCTTGCGGCCCGGGATCGCGATCTCCCGGCCGTCGGTACGGACCCGCAGCGGCCCCAGGATGCCGAATTCCACTCTTTCTCCCACCCGTTGATCGTGCGTGCCGGCACCGCAGGCGGCAGCCGTGCCGTGGCGATCGCACAGCGTAGGTCGCCTTTTGTCCCGGGAGCCCGGGACCCGCGACCCGACACCGTCCTGGGAGCGGAACGGGACCCCGGCCCCGGGACTTGGGGACCGCACCGTTCCTATCCTGAGGCCCGTCCATGCCCGTGCAGCGAGAGGCCGCCCATGTCTCAGGACCAGCGCCAGCACACGCCCGCGCCGGCCGGCCGTGACGACGAGACACGCCGGGCCAGGCTCGCCGAACTGCGCGATCACGACGCCCGCCGGGCCCGCCGCACCAAGCGACTGCGCACTGCCGCCACGACGGGATCCGCGCTGGCGGCGGCGGTCGCGGTCGTCGCCGTGGTGCTGAGTGTCCAGGGCAGGCCCGAGAAGGACACCGCCGCCGACTCCGGGATCGACCCCACCAAGGCCAATGTCCGGGGGGAGAAGGTCTACGACAGCCTGGACCGTCTTCACGTCAAGGGCGAGGTCGACTACCCGCGCACCCCGTGGCCCCCGGTCGGCGGCCGGCACGACCCCCGATGGCAGAACGCCAACGGGGACGTCTACACACGGCCGTTGCGCGAGGAGAACGCCGTGCACGCGCTGGAACACGGTGCCGTGTGGGTGACGTACTCCCGTGCCCTTCCGAAGGCCGAGGTGGAGAAACTGCGGGCCAAGGTGGCGGGCGTGCCGTACCGGATGATGAGCCCGCTGCCCGACCAGCCCGGTCGCGTCGAACTCACCGCCTGGGGACATCAGTTGACCGTCGACTCGGCCGACGACCCGCGGGTCGACGAGTTCTTCGACGCCTATGTCCAGGGGCCGCAGGCGCCCGAGGAAGGCGCCCCGGTCACCGGCGGGAAGGCCACCCCGTGACCGGCGAGGCGTCGGTTCGGGACGCCGCACGGAGCCGCCTCACCCAGGTGTTCCTGCCGGCCGGCGCGCTTCTGCTGCTGGTCACGGTCCTGCTGTTGACCACCCTGTCCGGCCGGGCCCCCGCCGGTGACCCGGTGCCCGCCGAGGACTCGGTCGCGGTCGGGTTCAGCCGGGACATGGCCGTTCACCACCAACAGGCGGTCGAGATGTCACTGGCCGTCCTGCGCGACGGGGCATCGCCACAGGTGCGCACCCTGGCCTACGACATCGCCAACACCCAGGCCACCCAACGGGGGATGATGCTGGGCTGGCTCCAGACGTGGGGCCGCACCGCGACCTCCAGCGGACCGGCCATGCTGTGGATGGACATGCCGGCACCGAGCGCCGCGGACCGCCGCGCGGGAGTCCTCATGCCCGGCATGGCCGACCGTACCGACATGGCACGCCTGTCCGCGGCACACGGCCGGCAGGCGGACCTGCTCTACCTGCGCCTGATGATCATCCATCACCGAGGCGGTGTGCACATGGCCGAGGCGGTCACCGCCAACGGCACGCCGCAGACCGTCCACCGCCTGGCCCAGGGCATGGTCCGGGGCCAGCGGGCGGAGATCGCCCTGATGGAGTCCCTGCTGACGGACCTGGGCGCCGGCAGCCCGTGAACCGCCCCCGTTGTGGCCCACATCCGTCGTCCGGAACTCCAGGAGAACCCGGCCCTCGTCGGGCGAGTGAGCCTGCTTTTGCGCCCGCTCCGAGGGGCGCGGGGCTCCTTGTCGCCGAGCCGTCAGCCGCCCCGGTTCCGAGGTCCTGACCCATCGTCTTCCGCAGCCATGGCCGCCCGCACCCGTTGCTCCTCGCGAGCGGAGCCGACGTCACGTTCCAAGGGGGTGCGGCTTACAGCTGTGGCGAGATCCTCCAAGGCCCGCTTCTGCAGTTCCGCGCCGCGTCGCAGCACCGGACTCCGGTCCCCGGCGGCGCCCGCCCACGCGTGGAGCGCCTCCTCCACGCGCCCCCAGTCCGGATTCCGGTGCTCGCGCACATCGACTGCCGCCCGAGCGGTGTCCGCCTCCAGAGCCGCGGCGAGCCGCTCGGCCTCGGGGGCGAAACGGCTGTCGACCTGCGGGACGTGGCTCTCCATGACCATCGCCGCCCGGTCGAACCCTTTGAGCGCTTCCTCCGCCTCCTCCGCCTCGCGCGATGTCAGGCCCCTGGGGCGGACCGGTTCCTGCCGTGCCTGGTCGTAGGCTTCCTTCCAGGCGGCACGTGCCTCCCTGCTCGCCAGCAGGGCCCTGCGCACGTCGGCCCGTTGTTCCGGGGTCGGTTCGGCGTAGCTGCGGAGCACCGCTGCCGCGTAGCGGCCGTTGGCGGCGAGCCAGTCCGCAAGCCGGCCCGGCAGCCGGGGGGTCTCCCATGCGGGGAACACCACGTACGCCAGCATCGCCAGGACCCCGCCGAGCAGGGTGAGCACCACCCGCTCCGGGACCGTCTGCTCCCACGCCTGGCCGCCCATGCCGAGCAGGAAGACGACGTACGCGGCGGTGAAGCACTGGGAGTAGGCGTAGCCGGTACGGACCAGCGTGTACGACAGGGCCGCCGATACCACCGCCAGCGCCCCGAACACATGGGCGTCCGGTCCCAGGGCCCGCACCATCCCGGTGGCGAGCGCGACCCCCGCCAGGGTTCCGGCGAGACGGGCCACCGCTCGCGCGTACGTCCGGTGGAAGTCCGGCCGCATCACCATCACCGAGGCGATGGGCGCCCAGTAGCCGTGGTGCAGGGGCAGCCGGGAAGCGATCAGATAGCCGAGCGTCGCCACCGCCGCGAGGCGGACGGCATGCCGGAACACAGGCGAGTCCCGGCGGAGTTCTGGGCGGACCGCCCGGACGACGACCGGGAGGAGCCTGAACATGGTCGGGCGCACCAGGAACTGGGCGCTCGCGGGTCCGTGCGGCGCAGGCGTCTTGTCGCGCGCCTCGCCGCTCCCGGCGATCTCCAACGCCTCGCTGAGCAGCTCCACGAGCCGCTCGGCGGCCTGCCGCGCGGGCCCCTCCAGCACCTCGTGCTCGGCGTGCAAAGCCTCCACCGCCCCGTTCGGCACCTCGGTGGGAGTGCCGCGTCGGACCGTACGGGCGGCCGCGTCCAGGACGTCGGCGGCCGCGGCGAGCAACTCCCGTGCGCGGTCCCGCCCGGGCCCCTCCGCCGGGGCGCCGACGTCGGGATCGGCGAGCGCGGCGACGACCGGAACAATGCGCTCGGCGAGGCCCCGGGGGCCGTGCAGGACGGGGGGCCGCGTGCGAGCCTGTGACGGTGTCACGGCAGCCGCGTCCCGGGCCGTCATCAACGGCTCCGGTTCGAACGGCGCGGTGGGGTCGTGCCGCAGCCTGCGGGCGTAGTCCGCCACGGAGGCCAGGGCGTCGGCGAGCGCGTCACGATGCGCCCCCCAACGGCGGACCGGGAACAGCAGAATCAGCACGGCCTGCGCCACGCCCCCCAGTGCGATGACCCCGGCGTGCTCCAGGGCGCGCCCGACACTCGTGGGCAGGGTGATGGTCACCAGCATGCTGCCGACCGTCGTCGCAGCGACGATCCCAGCGGTCGAGCCGAGAGCCCACGCCAGCCCCGCGGCAAAGGCCCATACGGCCAGCAGTGGGAGGAACGTCACGAGTCGCCCTGCCGCCAGGTAGCCCACGAACGTGCTGAGCGCCAGACCCGCGCCCGCACTGAGCGCGATCACCTTGCGCGGACGCCAAGTGCGCTGGAAGGTGGCCCCACCCGCAGAGTAGGCACCCAGGGCGGCGGACGCGGCGTACGCAGGGGAGACCAGCCACAGCGCCAACCCGACGACGATCGCCACTCCGGCTGCCGTGCGCAGCGCGAGCAGGGGCTCCAGCCGCGTCTCCTCGATTGTGAGCCCTGATCGCATGACCTCCGCGAAGGCCCGCAGCCATCTCACGGGTGTGAGCCTAACCGGAACGCGCTGCCGGGTCGCGTCGGCTGCGCCGCCGCCTCTGTGCTTGCCGGTTATGCCGGCCAGCGGTGAGCGGCGATGCCGCACGGGCGTCCGGGAACCGGTCGTGCCGGTGTCGGTTCAATTCGAGTGTGGCGACGTTCCTGTTCGCGCTCGGAGTAGGCGGCTGCCCGGATCGCCTCGTCGCTCTCCAGGCCTGATCCCAATGCGCCGCCCACCGTGGCCGGCCGCCAGGGCTTTCGACAAGCCCGGCACCAACAGCCACGTACCGAAGATCGTCAGTCCCCTTCTCACCGATCGGGCCCGGATGAACAGGCGCGAAACGATTGACGAAGGACCCCGGAAGCGGCTGTTCCGTGTTCGTGATTCAGATTCACAGCGAGCTTGCGCCCGTTGGAGTGCAGCGGGAGATCGGTGAGGGCCACGACGACGGGCCATGCGCTTCGCGATCTGCGTCAACGTGTCCGGATCCGCCAGGAGAGCCACGCGCCGGCCACCGCCGGCAGGTGCGGGCTGTGCGGCCAGTTCTCCTCGTCTTCCCGCCAGGGAGCCTGCTCCACCAGCAAGGAGCCGGGGTGGTCCGCTGCAACCAGCCCTGGCTGTTCACCAGCCTCTCCCGAGCGGCTCCCCGGCTTGTTGTCCACCGCGGCGACGGCCCCTCCTTCGGACGCCTGGGCCTGGCAGGGCAATACAGGGCAGCCAATTGGGCCCGACATGCGCATGCGTTCGCGCACCCCCGTCGGCCAGGCTGACTGCCAAGCCCAGAGGACCGGGAGTCACCCCGGCGTCCGCAGCTGGAGGTTGCCGTCATGACCGTGATGTCCATCGCCAGGTTCGAAAGGTTCTTCCGCGCGGCCGCGGGGCTGGACGTCGACAAGAACGATCTCAAGCGCTACAACGACTTCGTCGACGCCAAGCTCTACGACCTGCTGACCGTCGCCCAGGCCACCGCCAAGGCCAATGGGCGTGACGTCATCCGGACCTGTGACCTACCGATCACGAAGGGCCTGCAGGAGAGTATTCACCGTTTCCGGAAGATCGACCAGGAAGTAGAACTCAAGCCGATCCTGGAACAGCTCGCCACCCACCCCGCTCTGGACCGCACGCCCGACGAGGAGACCGAGGAGGCCTATCCGGACATCATCGGCGGGCTCAGCCTGGCCCTTGCCCAGAGCTTCAAGATCCTCCACCCCGACCTGAAGAACCCCCAGACCCAGCACTGGGACGAGGCCCGAGCCGTCTTCGACCTCCTGCTGTGAGGTGGCGACCGGACCAGGCTGCGGCCATACAGCGTCAACGCGCTCTGCCTCCCCGGCTGCCGCAACGATCCCGCCGCCCCGCCGCAGGGCTCGTCCACGTCCAGGACCGCTGGATGCCGAGCGATCCGCAGCGGTTGCACATGCCCACCGGTGTATGTCCACCGGTGGGCATGTGCTGTGGTGCAACTGCGGCCACCCGCCTCCGTTGCAGATCTCCTCTGCTCGGATCACGGCAAGAGCGCGGCAAACGAGTTCGGCACCCGGGATTTGAGGTGCTGCCATTCACCGGCGCTCACATGGCGCTCCAGAGTCTTCAGTACGCCGGCGTCTCGGCCGGTTTCCAGCCGTCGTAGTAGATGCCTCTGATGAGGGTCGGCAGTTGGGCGCCGAACTGTACGGCCGTCTCGACCGGGAGACGATCCCGGAGCGGGTGCAGCACGGCCCGAAGTGCCGCGTACGACTGCTTGCGCCGGTCTCTGGGCCACTCGAAGGCCTCCTCGACGTCCTTCAGGAGCCGATTCGCCTTGTCCACCATGGTGTCGAACGAGGAGAAACCTGTCTCAACCATTTTTCGTGGGCCTTTCGTTCTGGGCGTCTCACGGGCTCAGTCCGCGAGGTCGGCCTTGCCGAACAGCACGGCGTAACTGGAGGGGAGTTGGCTGATGACCTGGTTCAGTTCTCCGCCGGTGACAGCCTCGGCAACGGTGGTCAGGACCGCGCTGGCGTCCCATTCCGCCGTACGCGGCCGGGCATCGGTGCGTTCGGCGACCCGGCGGTAGAACTCTTCGATCCCGAAGCTCTGCGCCTGCTGCGGCGTGGCTCGGTCCAGAACTTGTCCCAGCGGGCCGGGCAGCTGGGACGCGAGGTCTTTGACCTCTCCGGGGCTGATGCGTTGGGCCAGCACTTCCAGCACGGCGTTGGTGACGTGCGCGGCTTCGGCCTGGTCCTTGTATTCGCCCAGCTCGCGTACACGGGCGAGGAATCCGTCGTATTTCATCGCTGCCTCCTTGTGTCCCGGTCACCGCTGGTCAGGATGGTGCCTGGTGCGCTGTGCGCCGGCCGGGTCAGTCCGTCGGCGCGTAGCTGCCGTTCGCAAGGCTCTTGGCCCGGGACTCCCGCTCGGCCTCACGCAGGGCGCGGCGGAAGCGGCCGGGGCCCCAGGAACGGCCGCCCACGGCCTGTTCGAGTCGGTCGCGGCTCGTCGGGCCGGCTTCCTGGAGTGTGTGGGTGATCTGTTCGATCTCGTCGTCGAGGCCTTGTTCGGCCATGGCGGACGTACGGCTTGCCGTGCCCGCGGTGCCGGCCATCCCCGGCGAGTACAGAGTGCTGCCCGGTCCGGTGCCCGGGCGATAGCGACGGGCTCCGGCGCGCTCCCGCTCCCGGCGGCGGGCGGTGCGGTCGGCGATACGCAGGTCCCGCTCGTGCGCGGCCCGCCGGACGTGCGCGGGCCGGATGCGGTCCCGTGCCTCCTGTGGCGCGACCTCGTCGCGCGAGGCTGCCTCGGCTTCCTCGGCGGTGAGCGGCCGGGCGATGTTCTCCAGGGACTGTTGTTCGGCCCGGACACCGAAGAACACCTCGGCCAGCCCGCCCAGCGCCATGGCTGCCGCTCCGACGAGGAAGCCGATGGCCACCAGGTTGGCATCGCCACTGTGGATCAGGTGGCCGAACAGCAGCGGGCCGGTGATTCCGCCCACGGCCGTGCCGATCGCGAAGAACAGCGAGATGGACAGGGCTCGGGTCTCCATGGGGAAGACCTCGCTCACCGTCAAGTAGGCCGAGCTCGCTCCCGCGGACGCCACGAAGAAGGTCAGCGAGACCAGCAGGAAGAACGACCATGTCGTCAGGGAGCCGTTGATCAGCAGGACGGCGAGGACGGCTGCCACGACTGCCGAGCCGAAGTAGGTGCCCGCGATCATCGGCTTCCTGCCGACGGTGTCGAACAGTCGGCCGAGAAGGAGTGGTCCGAGGAAGTTGACGATCGCGAAGATGGCAAGGTAATAGGGGATCGAGCCGGAGCCGATGTCGAAGAAGCCGTTCAGGATCGTGCCCAGGTCGAAGACGATCGCGTTGTACAGGAACGCCTGTCCGACGAAGAGCGCCAGACCGAGGAGGGCGCGACGCGGGTACCGCCGCAGAGCCACGGCGGCGATCTCCCTGAACGGGATGACGTCGCGCTGTCGTACGGTGACCGCCTCGCCCGGTTCCGGCAGATCGAGGCCGGTCTCTTGGCGTACTTCGGCCTCGATCTGGTCGACGATGCGTTCAGCCTCGGCTTGGTGCCCGTGGATGAACAGCCAGCGCGGACTTTCCGGCACGTGGCGGCGTACCAGCATGATGCCCAGGCCCAGAATGCCGCCCAGACCGAAGGCCAGCCTCCAGCCGAGGTCCGCCGGCAGAAGACTCTCGTTGAGAAGCAGGACGGCGACCAGGCTGCCGGTCGCCGCACCGACCCAGTAGCTGCCGTTGATGGCCAGATCCACCTGCCCACGGTTGCGGGCAGGAATCAGCTCGTCGATGGCCGAGTTGATCGCGGCATACTCTCCGCCGATGCCCATACCGGTGACGAAGCGGGCGAGGTAGAGGTACCAGGCGTCGTGGGCGAACGCGGTCGCGACGGTGGCGAGGATGTAGATGCCGAGCGTGAGCATGAACAGCTTCTTGCGCCCGTAGCGGTCGGTGAGCCTCCCGAACAGGAGAGCGCCCGCACAGGCGCCTGCCACGTAGATGGCGGCGGCAGTGCCGATGTCGGCGCTGGTCAGGTTGATGCCGCTGTCCGGCTCGGTCATACGGGCGGCAACCGCCCCGACGATGGTCACTTCGAGCCCGTCCAGAATCCAGACGGTTCCCAGGCCGATGACGATCCGCCAATGGAATCGGGACCACGGCAGCCGGTCGAGCCGGGCGGGGACCTTGGTCGTGACGACACCGAGTTCGGCAGTGGTGGTCATGCCATGCCTCCTCGTTCAGGGCCATGGGCTGTCACCTGGAGAGGGACAGAACGGGCTGAAGCAGGCAGATCTGCATAGAGTGGTCTGCTGTGCTGCGCTGCCGCCTTCTGGGACACCGTTTTCGCTTTCGCCATGAGGGCGACACGATGCGCTGGCACTGCGCGCGTGGGTGTGGAACGGAGGGAAGCAAGCGATATCCGACGGCCCAGGACGCCGAGCGCTACGCCCGCGCATTCGACCGCGAGGACCAGGCCGACATCGGCCGACGAGCACCGCTGGGCCTGCTTCCCCTTCGGCTGCTGCGCGCCTGGCGCCTGCGGGGCCGAAAGGAAGCCGGTGGGGAGCCACCTGCCGCGTCTCCGCCGCCGTGAGGGGGTGCGGACGTCGTTCATGAGTCCCTCGGTGTCGAGCCTCGGCCGCCCGGCCGCGGTGCCGGACATGTGTCCGGAACCGCGGCGTTCGGGTCTCAGCCCTTGCTCTCGGTGCTTTCACTCGTCTCGCTGATCTCGATGTGCCGGGGCTTTGCGACCTCGGCCTTGGGGACGGTGATGTTGAGCATCCCGTCCGAGATCTGCGCATTGATCTTCTCGGTGTCGAGCTCTCCGGGCAGCCGCAGCCGGTACTCGAAGGACCCGGTGCGGCGGGTGCTCCGGCGCAGGACGCCTTTGCGTTCCTTCTCCTTGATCTCTCCGGTGACCACCAGCTCCTGGCCGTTCGCCTCGACGTTGATGTCCTTCTTCTTGACGCCGGGGAGTTCGATCTCGACGTGGAAGGCGTCGTCGGACTCCGTGACATCCGCCAGGGGCGTCCACGCGACTGCGGGCGCCGCGGTTCCCACCGTGGATTCCATCAGCCCGCTCATCTCGCTGAGCAGTTGATCGAACTCAGTCAGTGGATTGCGTGCCCAGCCGACGGGCCTGTCCTGCATTGCGCCACCGCGGTGGCGCCGGACGGGCGTGGCCATGGCCATCGCCTCCTTCTCCTTCTCGTGGTGTCCCCGCTGGGCGTCATGCGAGCCAAGCGGACTGTTTCGGACGGGTGTGCGGGGAGGTGTCGGTGTTGCCGGGCGCGGCGGTGCGGCCCAGGTAGCGGTGCACGAAGTGGATGCTCATCGCGCCTTCGCCGACCGCGGAGGCCACGCGCTTCACCGAGCCGCTGCGCAGATCGCCGGCGGCGAAGACGCCGGGCAGGCTGGTCTCCAACGTCAGGCAGTCGCGGCCCTGGCTCTGCCACAGTTCGGGAACGGAGGAGGCCTGCGCCTCCGCCCCGGTGAGCACGAAGCCGCGCGCGTCGAGAGCGAGCACGCCGGACAGCCAATCGGTGTGCGGGTCGGCGCCGGTGAAGACGAACAGCGCCCGCACCTCAAGGGGGCGGTGCTCGCCCGTACGGTGGTCGACCACGGTGACCGCCTCTAGCGTCTTGTCGCCCAGTGCCTCGGTCACCTCGGTGTGCAGGAGCACCCGCACTCGGGGGTGGCGCTCGATCTGATCGATCAGATAGCGGGACATGTGCGCATCGAGGCTCGGACCACGGACGAGCAGATACACCTGCGGTGCGTATCCGGCCAGGAAGAGCACCGCCTGCCCCGCGGAGTTGCCGCCGCCGACCACCGCCACCGGGTCGGTACGGCACTGCTGCGCCTCGTAGACGGTCGCCGAGTAGTGGACGCTGGTGCCCTCCAAAGGCTCGATGCCGGGCACCCGGAGGCGGCGGTAGCGGGCGCCGGTGGCCAGGACGACGGTACGGGCGGTGACCTCGCTGCCGTCGGCGAACCCGACGGCGTAGTGGTCGTCCCGCCGCTCGAGCCGGGCCGCCTCCGCCGGGACGCTGATCCGGGCGCCGAACTTCTCCGCCTGGAGCACGGCGCGCTCGGTGAGTTCGGCGCCGGAGATGCCTGAAGGGAAGCCGAGCAGATTCTCGATGCGGGACGACGTCCCGGCCTGGCCGCCGGTGGCCAGCGCCTCGACCACGGTCGTGCCGAGGCCCTCCGAGGCGGCGTTCACCGCGGCGGCGAGACCGGCCGGACCGGAGCCGACGATGAGGAGGTCGCCGCGGCCGTTGCCCGGTTCCAGGGCCGGCAGGCCGATGAACCGGGCCAGTTCGGCGTTGCTCGGATTGCGCAGCAGGGTCGTGTCCCGCCAGATCACCAGCGGCGTCTGCTCCGGCCCGACCCCGAAGCGGCGCAGCAATGCCTCGGCCTCCTTGTCCGTCTCCAGATCGATCCAGCGGTGCGGCAGCCGGTTGCGGGCGGCGAACTCGCGCAGCCGACGGGTGTCGGGCGAGTAGCGCGAGCCGATGATGCGGAAACCGGCGCCCTGTCCGACGAGCAGAGCGCGACGCCCCAGGCAGGCGCGCAGCACCACATCACCGAGGGTGGGGTCCCGGGTCACCAGGTCGCGCAGCTGGTCCATGGACAGGACGAGGATCTCGCCGGGGTCCCTGACCACGGCGGTGTAGAAGGCCACCTGTCCGTTGAGGAGGCCGAGTTCGCCGATGAAGCGGCCGGGGCCGTGCACACGCAGCAGGTGTTCATCGGGCGTGCCGTAGTTCTCGATGATGGCGACAGAGCCACTGAGGACGACGTAGAACGTCTCGCACCGCTGCCCCTCCCGGATCAGCTCGTCACCGGCGTCAACCGCGCGCCGCCGGCCGTGCTCCGCCAGGCGGGCGATCTGGTCGTCCCTCAGGCGGGGATAGGCGCCGTAGATGTCAGGAGTCTCGAAGGGGACGCTTTCCTCCGCCTCGTCCGGCACCGAGGGCCCGTCGGGTCGCGTCTCGTCGCCGGGCATCACACGAACGCCTCGTGGACGTAGCACCACCGCCAGTCCTCGCCGGGCTGGAACGACTGCACGATCGGATGGGCGTCGGCAGCCGCGTGCTTACGCGCGTGCTTGTTCGGTGAGGAGTCGCAGCAGCCGACGTGGCCGCAGGTCAGGCAGAGCCTGAGGTGGACCCACGGGGAGCCGAGCAGCAGGCACTCCTGGCACCCTTCTGGGGTCAGCGGCTGGACCGGCCGGACAAGCGCGAGGTGGGGATCTGCGTGCAGGGTCATGTGGATCACTCTTTCCGGGCCGCGATCGACTGCTCCACCCACCGCCGAAGGGCAGGGGCAGGTGCGGCACCCGCCTGCCGGGCGATGATCTGTCCTTTGTCGAGGACCAGCAGCGTCGGTACCGCCTGGACCTCGAACCGCTGTGCCAGACGCGGGTTCTTGTCGATGTCTACCTTGACCAGCTTGATCGTTCCTGCCAGGTCGGTGGCGACCTGCTCCAGCGCGGGGCTGACCATGCGGCAGGGTCCGCACCAGGTGGCCCAGAGGTCGACGACGACGGGCACGGTGGCCTGCTCGACGACTTCGGTGAAGTCGTCGTCGCCCGCATCGGCCATCCACGGCAGCGGCTGCTTGCAGTTGCCGCAGGTGGGGCGGCCCTCGGCGGCCACCGGTACCCGGTTGGTGCGCCCGCAGTGCGGGCAGACGACGTTGGTGGCTTGCAGGGTGCTCATGCCGCCCTCGCTTCCTTCACATCCTCGGGCTTGTCGTAGGTGACGACCAGTTCTCCGTGTGCGGCGTCGACGCGGACCGTCGCGCCGTCCTGGACGTCACCGCGCAGCAGGGCGCGCCCGACCATGGTCTCGACCTCGTGGGAGATGTAACGCCGCAGCGGCCGGGCCCCGTACACCGGGTCGTAGCCCTGGTGGGCGATCAGCTTCCTGGCTGCTTCGGTGAGTTCGACGGTGATGCGGCGTTCGGCGAGGCGCCTTCGCAGCTCGTCGAACTGCAGCTCCACGATCCGCTCGATCTGCTGCTCACCGAGCGGCTTGAACAGCACGATGTCGTCGACGCGGTTGAGGAACTCCGGGCGGAAGTGCCCGCGCAGCTCGCCCATCACCAGGGCGCGGGCGTCCGGCTTGATGTCACCCTCGGCGGTCGCGCCGTCGAGGAGGTGCTCGGAGCCGATGTTGGACGTCATGATGATCACGGTGTTGCGGAAGTCGACGGTGCGGCCCTGGGCATCGGTGATGCGGCCGTCGTCGAGCATCTGCAGCAGGGTGTTGAAGACATCGGTGTGCGCCTTCTCGATCTCGTCGAACAGGACGACCGAGTACGGCTTGCGGCGCACGGCCTCGGTGAGCTGGCCGCCTTCCTCGTAGCCGACGTATCCGGGTGGTGCGCCCATGAGCCGGCTGACGGTGTGCCGCTCCTGGTACTCGCTCATGTCGAGGCGGACCATGTTCTCCTCGGAGTCGAACAGGGCCCGGGCGAGGGTCTTGGCCAGCTCGGTCTTCCCGACGCCGGTGGGGCCGAGGAAGATGAACGAGCCGATGGGACGGCGGGGGTCGCGGATGCCGGAGCGGGCGCGGATGATGGCGTCGGTGACGAGCTGGACGGCCTCGTCCTGGCCGATGACGCGCTCGCGCAGGATCTCGTCCAGGCGCAGCAGTTTCTCGCGTTCGCCCTCCTGGAGGCGGGCGACGGGGATGCCGGTCCAGGAGGCGACGATCTCGGCGATCTCCTCCTCGGTGACGACCTCGCGCAGCAGCCGGTTCTGCCCTTGTTTGGCGGCCAGTTGCTCCTCCTCGGCCTTCAGCCGGCGCTCCAGGTCCTGCAGGCGGCCGTAGCGCAGTTCGGCGGCGCGGTTGAGGTCGTAGGCGCGTTCGGCCTCCTCCGCCTCGTGGCGGACCTGCTCCAGTTCCTGGCGCAGTTCCTGCACGCGGCGGATCGCCTGCCGTTCGGCCTCCCACTGGGCGTGTTTGGCGTCGGCCTCGCCGCGCAGGTCGGCCAGTTCCCTGCGCAGTTCCTCCAGGCGGGCCTTGCTGGCGGGGTCGCTCTCCTTGGACAGGGCCGCGTCCTCGATCTCCAGGCGGGTGACGCGGCGGGTGATCTCGTCGAGTTCGGCGGGCATGGAGTCGATCTCGGTACGCAGCCGGGCGCACGCCTCGTCGACGAGGTCGATGGCCTTGTCGGGCAGGAACCGGTCGGTGATGTAGCGGTGGGAGAGGGTGGCCGCGGAGACCAGCGCGGTGTCCTGGATCTTCACGCCGTGGAAGACCTCCAGGCGTTCGCGCAGTCCGCGCAGGATGGAGATGGTGTCCTCCACGTCCGGCTCGTCGACCAGGACCTGCTGGAAGCGGCGTTCGAGGGCGGCGTCCTTCTCGATGTGCTTGCGGTACTCGTCGAGGGTGGTGGCGCCGATCATGTGCAGTTCGCCGCGCGCGAGCATCGGCTTGAGCATGTTGTCCGCGTCCATGGCCCCTTCGGCGGCCCCCGCTCCCACGACGGTGTGCAGTTCGTCGACGAAGAGCAGGATGCCCCCCTGGGCGGCCTTCACCTCGGCCAGCACCGCCTTGAGGCGTTCCTCGAACTCACCGCGGTACTTGGCGCCGGCGACCAGCGAGCCCATGTCGAGGGCGAACACGATCTTGTCGCGCAGGCCCTCGGGCACGTCGCCGCGCACGATGCGCTGGGCGAGACCCTCGACGATCGCGGTCTTGCCGACGCCGGGATCGCCGATCAGGACGGGATTGTTCTTGGACTTGCGGCTGAGGATCTGCGTGACCCGGCGGATCTCGGCGTCCCGGCCGATGACCGGGTCCAGCCGCCCGGACCTGGCCTCGACGACCAGGTCGCGGCCGTACTTCTCCAACGCCTCGTAGGCCACTTCGGGGTTGGCGGAGGTCACCCGCTGGTTGCCGCGGACCTGGGTGAGCGCGCTCAGGAACGAGTCCCGGGTGATGCCGGCCCGGTTGAGCAGTCGCCCGGCGGCGGTCGACGAGCCCTCCTCGGCCAGCGCCAGCAGCAGGTGCTCCACGGACACGTACTCGTCCTTGAGGCGTTTGGCCTCCCGCTCGGCCGCGTCCAGCAACCGGGCCAGGCGCTGGGTGACGAAGACCTGACCGGGCGCCGCGCCTGGCCCGGTGACCTTCGGGCGCCGGGAGAGTTCCTCGCGTACGGCCGCGCGCACTTCCTCGGGCTCGGTACCGGCCTGTTGCAGCAGCCTAGGGATCAGACCGTCCTCCTGGTCGAGGAGGGCGAGCAGCAGATGCTCGCCGTCGACCTCGGTGTGGCCCAGGCTGCCGGCGGCGCTCTGCGCCTCCTGCAGGGCTTCCTGTGACTTCTGAGTCAGGCGGTTCATGTCCATGGTGGAAGATCACTCCTCATCCCTGCACGCCGCAGCGCGGCTTCGAGCAGGCTGATGCGGTCGAGCAGGTCGAGCACCAGACCGATGGATGCGTAGTTCAGGCACAGCCCGGTGCGCAGCCGCTGGACGCGGGCCAGGGCGGCCGGGGCCGTGGGGTCGAACACCAGGTGCCCCGCGGCGTCGCGCTCGGCGTCGACCAGTCCCAGGGCGACGAACCGGCGGACCAGGTCGGGATGGAGACCCGAACGACGGGCCACGGTGGCCAGGGAGAGCCCGGGCACGGGCACGATCGCGTACCGCGCGCCCACCTCGGTCGTGCGTGCGGGGGATGGGCGGGCCTTGGCAGGTCGGTCGCTCATCACGTCCTCCTGGGGTCGAATGAGGAGACTGCGGCGAGTTCCTCCAGCAGCTCGCGCTCCCGGTCACTCAGCCGGGGTGGCACCATGATCCGCAGCTCCGCGTACAGGTCTCCGTTCGCGCCGCGCGGGCCCGGCATGCCCTCGCCGCGCAGCCGCAGGCGCCGTCCGCTGGAGGACCCGGCGGGCACGGTCACCTTCGCCGTGGCACCGCTCGGCGTGGACACCGGCACGGTCGCGCCCAGCGCGGCCTCCCAGGGGGTGACCGGAAGCTGGACGTACACGTCCCGGCCGTCGAGACGGAACCGGGGGTGCGGCTGGATCCGCACCCGCAGATACAGATCTCCCGCGGAACCGTCGCCGCTGCCGCGGCCGCCCTCGCCCGCCAGCCGGATGCGTTGGCCGTCGGTGACGCCGGCCGGTACGTCCACCTCGTAGCGCCGCTGCCCGTCGGGCCCGGCGAGGGTGACGGTGCGGCGGCCTCCGCGGTAGGCCTCCTCGACGGTGAGCGGCAGTTCGGCCTCCTGGTCGGCTCCGGGGACACGCATCCGTCCGGCGCCTCCGAAGAGCGAGCCGAACAGGTCGTCGACGTCGACGCCCTCGGCACCGAAGTCGCTGGTGGCGTACCGGACCCGGGGACCGCCCCCGGTGGACCATCGGAAGCCGCTGCCGGCTCCCGCGCCGGCACCGGCGCCGACCCGTTCCTCCCAGTCCTCCGGGACCTTCCGGAAGTCCTCGCCGAAGCGGTCGTAGCGGGTTCGCTGCTCGGGATCGGACAGGACGCTGAAGGCCTCATTGATCTCCTTGAACCGCTCCTCCGCCTGCGGGTCCTTGTTGACGTCGGGGTGGTACTTGCGGGCCAGGGAGCGATAGGCCCGCTGGATCTCGTCACGGTCGGCGCTGCGCGGAACGCCGAGCACCTCGTAGAAGTCGCGTGCCATGGCCGCTCACTCCCGCTTGGCGACGGTCACGGCGGCAGGCCGCAGCTGCCGCTCGGCCTCCCCGTAACCGGGTCGCAGGACCTGGACCACGGTGTTCGGATCGGCGTCGGGTTCCTGGACGACGCCGACCACCTCGTGCCGGGCCGGGTCGAACGGCACGCCGGTCTCCGCATGGCGCGGGTAGCCCAGCCGCTCCAGGACGTTCACGGCCTGGTCCCGCACAGCTCGGACACCTTCGACGATCGCACCGGGGTCGGCGGCCGCGTGGCTCAAGGCAAGCTCCAGGTTGTCGATGACGGGCAGGAAGGCCGCAGCCGTACGGGCGCGTTCGGCCGCGGCCTGTCCCTTCAGCTCCCTGGCGTGGCGTTTGCGCAGGTTGTCGAGGTCGGCCAGGGCGCGGCGCCAGCGGTCGTCGGCCTCGCGCAGCGCGGCCGCGAAATCGTCGTCGGCTGCGGCGGTGCCGGTTGCGGCGTCGGGCCCCGGCTCGGCCTGTTCGGTCGGCTGTCCGGGCTGCGTAAGGTCCCCGCGCGGCGGCTGTACGGCGCCTTCCGGTGGCGGGTCGGGCTCTGGGCCCCGGGGTGGGATGGGCATGGTGGGCACCTCAGCCCTTGTCGAACTCGGCGTCGATCACGTCGTCGTCGGCTCCTGCGCCGCCCGGGCTCCCTGCGCCGGGACCGGATCCGTCCGGTGAGCCGGTGCCCGCCGCACCGCCCGCGGCGGCTCCCGCCTGGTGGGCCGCGAGCCCTGCGAAGATCTGCTGGAGTTCGGACGTCAGTGGCCGGGCCTTGTCCGCCCCGACCTCGTTCCTGACCGCCTCGCGGGCCTCGGACACCAGCATCTCGGCGCGGGCCTTCTCGTGCGCGGGCGCGGCGTCGCCGAGCTCGGCGAGGCGCTTTTCGACCTGGTAGGCGATGGCGTCCAGTTCGTTGCGGGCGTCGACCGCCTCGCGCAGGGCCTGGTCCTGGCCCTGGTTGCGCTCGGCCTCCTGGACCATCCGCTCGACCTCGGTGCGGTCGAGGTTGGAGCTCTCGCTGATGGTGATGCCCTGTTCCTTGCCGGTGTCCTTGTCCCGCGCGGTGACGTTCAGGATGCCGTTGGCGTCGATGTCGAAGATGACCTCGATCTGCGGCTCGCCGCGCGGCGCGGGGCGGATGTCGGTGAGCTGGAACCGGCCGAGCACCCGGTTGTCGGCGGCCCGCTCGCGCTCGCCCTGGAGGACCACCACGTCGACGGCGGGCTGGTTGTCCTCGGCGGTGGAGAAGGTCTCGGAGCGGCGCACCGGGATGGTGGTGTTCCGCTCGATGATCTTCGTCATCACGCCGCCGCGGGTCTCGACACCCAGCGACAGGGGCGTGACATCGAGCAGCAGGACGTCCTTGACCTCACCCTTGAGTACCCCGGCCTGGATCGCGGCGCCCATCGCCACGACCTCGTCGGGGTTGACGCTCATGTTGGGTTCCTTGCCGCCGGTCAGCCGACGCACCAGGGCCTGGACGGCGGGGATACGGGTGGAACCGCCGACGAGGATGACCTCGTCGATGTCGCTCTCGCCGACCTTGGCGTCGCCCATGGCCTGCTCGACCGGTCCCAGGCACCGCTCCACCAGGTCGCCGGTGATCTGCTCGAACGTGGACCGCATGATCGAGTCGGTGAGGTGCTTGGGGCCCGCGGCGTCGGCGGTGATGAACGGCAGGCTGACCTGCGTCTGTGTCACCGAACTGAGCTCGGTCTTGGCTTTCTCCGCCGCCTCGAACAGGCGTTGCAGCGCCTGCGGGTCCTTGCGCAGGTCGATGCCGTTCTCCTTCTGGAAGTCGTCCGCGAGGTGGTCGACCAGACGCCGGTCGAAGTCGTCGCCGCCCAGGTGGCTGTCGCCGGCGGTGGAGCGCACCTCCACCACGCCGTCACCGACGTCGAGGATGCTCACGTCGAAGGTGCCGCCGCCCAGGTCGAAGACGAGGACGGTCTCGTGCTCCTTCTTGTCCATGCCGTAGGCCAGGGCCGCCGCGGTCGGCTCGTTGATGATCCGCAGCACCTCCAGTCCCGCGATCCGTCCTGCGTCCTTGGTGGCGGTGCGCTGGGCGTCGTTGAAGTAGGCGGGCACCGTGATGACCGCCTCCGTGACCCGCTCTCCCAGCTGCTTGGAGGCGTCGTCGGCGAGTTTGCGCAGCACCTGCGCGCTGATCTCCTCAGGCGCGTAGAGCTTGTCGCGTACCTTGAACCGGGCCGCTCCGCCTTCGCCCTCGACGACGTCGTACGTCACCGCCCTGGCCTCTTCGGAGATCTCGTCGAAGTGCCGGCCGATGAACCGCTTGGCGGAGTAGATGGTGCCCTTGGGGTTGAGGATCGCCTGGCGGCGGGCCAGCTGGCCCACCAGACGTTCCCCGGTGTCGGTGAAGGCCACCACGGAGGGTGTCGTGCGGTTGCCCTCGCTGTTGGGCACGACCGTCGGCTCGCCGCCCTCCCAGACGGCGATCACCGAGTTGGTGGTGCCCAGGTCGATTCCTACTGCCTTGGCCATGAGGAACTCCTTCCGCTACGGGCGCCCCCGTTCTCCCTCGGAGCCGCGCCCGGTCTCCGTAATGGCTCAGGTGACGGCGGGACCGCTCCGCGGCCGGCTGCTGCCCTTCCACGCCCCGCTGCTTGTGCCGGTACTGGTCCCGCCGGGCAGCTCGGCCAGCAGCCGCACCGCCTCGTCGGCGACCGCGTCGTCGGCGACGACGTCGTACCGGCTGGGCTGCATGAAGCTCACCGAGGCGAAGTCCCGGCGGCCACCCTGGGCCGCGTGCGCCAGCAGGCCGAACAGCGCGCCGACGACTGCTCCGAAAATCAGCCCGTACAAGGCGAGGAGCAGTCCTGACACGACCGGGTCCAGCCAGTTCAGCAGCCCGAAGATCCATCCGATCAGGGCGCCGGGCAGGGCGCCGCTCGCCGCGCCGTGCAGGGCGGCCCCGCCGAGTCCCATGCGGCCGGTCACCTGCTCGACCAGGCGCACGTCCTGCCCGACGATGGCCACCCTTTCGACGGGGAAACCCCGATCGGACAGGTGATCGACGGCGCGTTCCGCCTCCTGGTAGGTCGTGTACGAAGCGATGGTCCTGCGGGCCTGCTCGTTCATCGGCCAGTCCTTCCTCACCGGTTGCAGGTGCCAGCGATCCCTGACAGGCCCAGCGTGGCAACTCGGCAGCACGCTCCGCCTGCCCCCGGCAGGTCAGAACTCGGCGTTGTCGGTCGGTCCGTGAGAACAAGGCAAAATCCAGACAAGCCGGGTGGCCCGGTCCAGGCTGGGTACTCAGGGCTCGCCGAGGCGTGAATCCCACGATTCGCCTGATCGCCTCCGATGACCGGAGAAACGGAGTGGTCTATGGCCTGCCGTCCGTCACCGAGACTGTCGCCTCATGTCCCCGACCAGGAAGTGGCTCGCCACCCGGGGGACACCACGGGCAGCGAACGCCGCGACCCCCGTCCGCTCGCGGCGCTGGACCCACACGGGCTGCTGGTGCTGTCGCACACTCTGTTCACGTGCGCGGAACAGAGTGAGATCGTGCGGTTGGCCATGTGGCAGGTCAGAGCCCTTGGCCCCTACCGCGCCGAGGCGGGATACCTCTCGACGGGCGACGGTCTGTCACGTGTTCCGGGCCACGACGTGGGAGCACCAACGGTCGACGACGCACAAATGACGGAGCTGGGCGGGGCCGACGGCTCCGTATCCCTTCCGGAGCGGCCCTGGAGCCGGGCGTTCGGCCTGCGCGGAGCCGACGGTCTGCTGGGCTACATCGTGGTCTCCTCCCCGTCCGGGCCCGATGAGCAGGGGCACTTCCTCCTCGAAACGCTCGTGAAACTCACAGCCGCGGCCCTGTCACTGGCGGCAACACGCGCCTCGCAGCACGACAACGCCGGCGAAATGATCCGCCTCCGCACCGAACGGGACACCGCACTGCGGCAGCTGGACACGTTGTACTCCGAGCTGCACCTGCAGAAGAAGGTGCACGAGACCCTCGCCCGTGTTACCGCGCGGGGCGGCGGCGAGGACGCCATCACCCAGGCGCTGTACGAGCTCACCGGGCTGTCGGCACTCATCGAGGACCGGTTCGGCAACGTGAGGTCCTGGGCCGGTCCCGACCGGCCCGACCCTCATCCGGTGCGGTCCTCGACCCGCCAGGAAGAGATGCTGCGGCTGGTCGCGCGCGAGGCGGGCCCGGTCAGGGTCAAGGCCCGGTTGATCGCCCTCGTCAGGCCGCGCGGCCACCTCCTCGGCGTACTCGCCCTCGAGGACCCCGAGGCGACGGCCGACGAGCACACCATGTTCGCCTTGGATCACGCCCAGCGCCTGCTCGCCCAGGAGCTCCTGCATGTGCGCGAGCTCACCGAGGTCGAACTGCGGTTGCGCCGCCAGCTGATCGACGACCTGCTGGAGGGCACTGACGAGACGAGCGCCTATGCCCGGGCCGAAGCCCTCGGCCACGACCTGCGGCGTACCCATTACGTGGTCGTGGTGCACTGGCCGGGCAACGCCGCAGACGACTCCTTCACCCGGGCCGTCGAGCGAGCGACAGCCACCACGGCGGCCCATACGCTGATCACCCGTCGCGGTGACCGGGTGGTCCTGCTGACCGAAGCAAGGCCCGACGACGATGCCGTGCACGCGGCGCTGGCCCACGAGCTGGGGACATCCGCCGGAGCGATCGGGGTGAGCACCCGCTGCGACTCCCCGGACGGAGTTCCCCGCTGTTATCAGGAGGCACTGCGGGCCCTGGAGGTGCGGCAGAACTCCCGCGAGCGCAGCGGGACGACGTTCTTCGACGAACTCGGGCTGTACCGGATCCTGGGGCCGGGCAACGATCTCCGGGAACTCGAAGGTTTCGTGCGGGAGTGGCTCGGCCGGCTGATCGACTACGACACAGAGCACGACACGGAGTTGGTGGAAACGCTCTCGCGCTACTTCGACTGCGGAGGCAACTACGACGACGCGGCCGTCGCACTGACGGTCCACCGCAGCACTCTGCGCTACCGGCTGCAGCGCATCCGGGAAATCAGCGACCGCGACCTGGCGGATGTGGACACCCGGCTCAATCTGCAGGTGGCAACGCGCGTCTGGAAGATCATCCTGGGCGGGCGGCGCTGACCGCGGAAACCCGGCCGGGCCGGCGCAGCGGGTCAGTCTGGCTGCCGGAGCCCGCCGACACGTGTCTTGGAGCGCTGCTCCCCATCCTTTCGGGCCTTCCGCCGCCATCGCCCCGCGCACGCGGGCTGACGGGACGGGCACGGGGGCCACTGAGTGCCGGGCCAGTAGGAGCGGTAGCGGTGCGGTGCCTGGCGGGTCACGACCCTTTCCGCACTTCACTCAGGAACGCGACGAGGCGGGGCGGAAGGCGCGCACGCGCCTCACAGGCCGCGAAGAAGGGCCCGGGTCTCGTGGTCGATCTGCCGGGCCTCTCCGGTGGGTACCATCACGATCGGTATGTCCGCCCCAGGCCCGCTGACGATCGCGGGTCGGCTCGCGTCGTCGGGCGTGCGCAGGCCGCCGGTCAGCCCGAGGGCGGTGAGCCGGGTGCATACCTCTTCGCGAACCTCGGGCTGGTCTTCGCCGATCTCCCCGGTGAAGACCAGGGCGTCGAGCCGGTCGAGCGACGCGGCCATCGCGGCGATGCCGCGGCGACAGTGATGAGTGAAGACGTCCAGGGCGAGAGCGGCGCGCTCGTCGCCCGCTGCCCGGCTGCGGACGAGGTCGCGGGTGTCGTCGGAGGTGCCGGAGAGGCCGAGCAGACCGGAACGGTGATTCAGCGCGTCCTCAATGTCGTCGGCGGACAGACGGTGCCGCGTCTGCAGCCAGGTCAGGGCGCCGGGGTCCACGCTTCCGCTGCGGCGGCACATCACCAGCCCCTCCAGCGGTGTGAAGCCCATGGTGGTGTCGACGCTGGTCCCGTTGCGCACCGCACAGGCTGAGCAGCCGCCGCCGAGGTGGGTGATCACCAGGTGGAGCTGCTGGGGGCGCTGACCGAGCAGCTCGGCCGTCCGGCCGAGTGCCCAGGAGTAGGACAGCCCGTGGAAGCCGTAGCGGCGCATCCCGTACTCCTCGCGCCAGGTGGCGGGCACCGCGTACTCGCGGGCGGCGGCGGGCAGGCCGGCGTGGAAGACGGTGTCGAAGCAGGCTGCGTGCGGGACGTCGGGTAGTAGCTTCCGGGCGGAGTCCAGGACGGTGAGGGCCGGCGGGACGTGCAGCGGTGCCAGGTCGGCCACACTCCTGAGGGCGGCCCGGATCTCGTCGTCGACCAGGACGTGGCTGCGCAGTCCGGGCCCGCCGTGGACGATGCGGTGACCCACGGCAGCGGGCGATGGCGCGTGGGCCAGCAGGTGCCGCAAAGGGCCGGACACGTCTTCGCCGGGTGCGGAGGCGCTGTGGTGTTCGGCCAGGACCTGCCCGTCGTCGCCGAACACGGTCAGCCTCAGGCTGGACGAGCCTGCGGCGGCCACCAGGACCGGGCCGATGTCTCCTGCCGACACGGTGCTCCTTCCCCGCGATTGCGGGGCAGCCGGGTACCCGCCTGGCCTCGTAGGAAACGGAGGCTCACCGGATGATCGTGGCACCCAAGCTGACCAGGGGAAGTAGCAGTTGGTGCGGCTCGCCGGAGGGGTGCTGGTCCGGAAATGGTCCGGATCTTGGTCCGTATCGGCTTGCGGAATGGATTGCTGCTGCGCGGGGGCGGGGAGCGACAGCGAGGAGCGCGGCGGTGCCCACCCCGGCGGACGACGCAGCACGCCGCAGGGGAGGAGCGGCCAGGGGCACTAGGCGTTGCTCCACCCGGTTGTGCTGGAATACGAGTCCAGCAGGTCCACCACGAAGACCAGGGTCGAGCCCGCCGGGATCAACGGCGAAGGCGACTGATTGCCGTAGCCGAGACGCGGGGGAACGATGATCTCGCGCCGACCGCCGACCTTCATCCCCCTCACCCCCCGGTCCCAGCCCTTGATGACCTTGCCACTGCCCAGGGCGAACTTGAACGGCTGACCGCGGTCCCAGGAGGCATCGAACTCCTTCCCGGACTCGAACGTCACCCCGACATAGTGGACCCTGACCACCATGCCCGGCTTCACCTCAGCCCCTTCCCCGACGACCAGTTCCCGGATGGTCAGCTCGCCGGGAGCGTCACCCTCCGGCACGTCGACCTCGGGCTTTGTCAATTCATTCATTGCAGCCTCATCACTTTCAGCCGGAAGCCGTCGCACGGACCAGTCGGTCGGACACAGGGACAGTCCGTGCAGCAGATGGTCACGCTAGTGCTCTGACCGCATAGGTTCGCCGGGTCGTTCAGGCTGCGGTGGCGAGGGAGCGTCCACCCCAGCGGATGCCCTTTTCGCTGCGGATGCGGGCGCGTTCCTTGCGTTCGGCGGCCAGGACGTCGCGATGGCGGGCGTTGGTGTTGCGCCACCGCAGGTAGGCGTGCAGGGCCCGGGTCTGAACCGTGTGGTTGGGGTAGTTCGAGTTGGCGATGGTGAACTGCCGCAGCGGCCCGAAGTGGGCCTCGATCGGGTTCGCCCACGAGGCGTAGGTCGGCGTGAAGCACAGCTCGACCTTGTGCTTCTTCGCCCAGCGGCGGATGTCGGCGCCTTTGTGGGCGGAGAGGTTGTCCAGGAT
>NZ_KB911614.1 GCF_000383615.1 Streptomyces canus 299MFChir4.1
TACGCCGACTTCAACGGCGACGGCTACGACGACCTCGCCGTGGCCTCGCCGTACGAGAAGGTCGGCACCGACACCGACGGCGGCGCCCTCGCGATCCTGTGGGGTTCGGCGAGCGGCCTCACCGGCAAGGCGAGCGACGTACCGGACCCGGCCGTCTCCGCGCACGACAACTGGGGCCTGTCCCTGGCCGCCGGCGACTTCGACGGCGACGGCAAGGCCGACCTGGCCGTCGGCAACTCCTCCGCCACCCTCTACGTCTACAAGGGCGGCTTCAGCAGTTCCACCGGCCTGCCCGGCGGCCGCTACACCGTCAAGCCGCCGATCATGCCCGGCTCGTCCGACTTCCCCTACGGCCCTGAGCAGCTCACTGCCGGTGACGTGAACGGCGACGGCCGCACCGACCTGGTGGTCGACGGCTTCGAGACGCAGACGGACAACGGCTGGAACACCAACTACTGGGTGCCGGGCACCGCGAGCGGTCTGAGCGTCGCGGGCGTCAAGACCCTCAAGCCCGGCATCGTCACCGGCATCGGCGACATCAACGGCGACGGCTACGGCGACATCGTCACCGGCGCCGGCTGGGACGCCACCTCCGGCGACGGCCGGACCATCCCGGACTCCGCGAACGGCGGCAAGGTCAGCATCACCTACGGCTCCGCGTCCGGCCCCGCCTCGACCACCGGCATCACCCAGAACACCGGGAACGTACCCGGCAGTTCGGAGAAGGGCGACGCCTTCGGCTGGGACCTGGACCTGGGCGACATCAACGGCGACGGCTACCAGGACCTGGTCGTCTCCACCCCGAACGAGGACCTCGGCAGCGTCACCAACGCCGGCATGGTCACCGTCCTGTACGGCTCGGCGAGTGGCATCAACACCTCCACCGGCCTCCAGTCCTTCGAGCAGAACACGACCGGCGTCCCCGGCACCTCCGAGAAGAGCGACCTGTTCGGCGCCGACGTCAAGCTCGACGACGTCAACGGCGACGGCAGGGCCGACCTGGTCATCGGGTCGTACGAGGACGGCGGCGACGGAGCGGTGACCTACCTGCCCTCCACCGGCACGAAGATCGGCACGACCGGCGCCCGCGCCCTGTCGGTGACCTCGGTGGGCGTCTCCACCTCGGGCTCCGCCCAGTTCGGCGCCCTCTTCGCCGACTAGCCCGTCTCCCTTCCCTCCCTCGAGTCCATCGCGAACGGCCCCCGGTCACGTTGCCGGGGGCCGTTCGGCGTGTCAACTCGCGTAGACACGGCCTGATTTGCCGTTTCAGGTCACCCAATGGACACGCGCCATCCATTTACACGGCCGCATGTCCATGTCACTCTCCCAACTGCCGCCTCCATTCAACCCGCGTAGATGGGACCCCCTTTATGCTGGCGACACGCAACCGCAGTTGGAAGTCCGTGGCGCTCACCACCGCCGCCGTGCTGGCCGGGCTCGCCGCCCCGGTCGTGACCACGACCCCGGCCGCCGCCACGACGACCGCGTACGACACGACGTACTACAAGAACGCGGTCGGCAAGACGGGCACGAGCCTGAAGTCCTCCCTGCACACGATCATCAGCGCCAACGTCTCGAAGATCTCGTACTCCGCGGTCTGGGACGCGCTCAAGGTGACCGACCAGGACCCGAACAACAGCAGCAACGTGATCCTGCTGTACAGCGGTGTCTCCCGGGCCAAGTCCCTCAACGGCGGTGACGTCGGCGACTGGAACCGTGAGCACGTGTGGGCCAAGTCCCACGGCGACTTCGGCGAGGTGACCGGTCCCGGCACCGACCTGCACCACCTGCGCCCCGCGGACGTCCAGGTCAACAGCATCCGCGGCAACCTGGACTTCGACAACGGCGGCAGCGCCGTCACCAACGGCGGCGGCAGCACCGTCGACTCCGACTCCTTCGCGCCGCGTGCCGCGGACCGGGGCGACGTGGCCCGCATGATCCTCTACATGGCCGTGCGCTACGACGGCGGCGACGGCTTCGCCGACCTGGAGCCCAACGAGAAGGTCGGCAACGGCTCCAACCCCTACATGGGCAAGCTCTCCGTCCTCAAGGCGTGGAACGAGGCGGACCCGCCCAGCGCCTTCGAGGAGAAGCGCAACCAGGTCATCTACGACACCTACCAGCACAACCGCAACCCGTTCATCGACCACCCGGAGTGGGTCGAGGCGATCTGGTAGGAGCCACACGTCCTGCCAGTGCGGTCCTACAGGTGCGTGGGCGCGAACATCCGCAGCACCGCCGGGAGAACGACCACCGAGGGCCCCGGTGAGCCGAGCGCCTTCGACAGGTCGTCCGCGAGGGTCTCCGGGGTCGTACGGACCCCGGGGACACCGAACGACTCGGCCAGTGCCACATAGTCCGGGCGGGTCAGCTCGGTCGCCGTGGCCTGGCCGAAGGCGTCCGTCATGTACTCGCGCAGGATGCCGTAGCCGCCGTCGTCGACGATCAGCCAGGTGACGTTCAGGTCGTACTGGCGGGCCGTGGCCAACTCCGCGATCGAGTACAGCGCCCCTCCGTCACCCGACACCGCCAGCACCGGTCGCGAGGGGTCGGCCACCGCGGCCCCCAGGGCGGCGGGGAAGCCGTAGCCCAGGCCGCCGGCGCCCTGGGCGGAGTGCAGCAGGTTGGGACCCTTGGCGTCGAACGCCGACCAGGCCCAGTACGCCAGGATCGTCATGTCCCAGAAGGACGGGGAGGAGGCGGGGAGCGCCCGGCGCACCGACGCCAACAGCTCCTGTTCCAGGGTGAGTTCCTGGGAGGCGATGCGGTCCGCGACGCGCGCCAGCACCTCCCGCACCCGCTCCGGCGCCTCCTCGTCCTCCCTCGGGGACACCGTCTCCAGCAGCGCCTGCAACGCCAGTCGCGCGTCCGCGTGGATGCCGAGCGCGGGGTGGTTGGACTCCAGCTTGCCGAGGTCCGCCTCGATCTGGATCACCCGGCCCCGGGGCTTGAACGTGTGGTAGTTGGACGACAGCTCCCCCAGCCCTGAGCCCACCACCAGGAGTACGTCCGCGTCCTCCAGGAAGTCCGTGGTGTGGCGGTCCTCGATCCAGGACTGGAGGGACAGGGGGTGCGTCCAGGGGAAGGCGCCCTTGCCGCCGGGGGTGGTGACCACCGGGGCCCGCAGCGTCTCCGCCAGCCGTCGCAGCTTGCCCGAGGCGTCAGAGCGTACGACTCCCCCGCCCGCGATGATCGCGGGGCGTTCGGCGCGGGACAGCAAGTCGGCTGCCACCGCCGTCAGTTCGGGGCGCGGCGGCAGCTCCTCGGGGAAGGCGTCGCCGCCCGTCACCACCGGGATCGACGTCTCGGCGAGCAGCACGTCCTGCGGGATCTCCACCCACACCGGGCCGTGCGGGGCGGTCAGGGCCGACTTCCAGGCCGCCTCGATCGCGGAGGGGATCTGGGATTGGGTGCGGACGGTGTGGACCGACTTCACCACGCCCCTGAACGAGGCGGACTGGTCCGGGAGTTCGTGGAGGTAGCCGTGCCGGCCACCGCCGAGACCGGCGGTCGGGATCTGGCTGCTGATCGCCAGCACGGGGGCGGATGCGGCGGCCGCCTCCTGGAGGGCCGCCAGGGACGTCAGCGCCCCCGGTCCCGTCGACAGCAGCAGCGGGGCCGCCTCGCCGGTGAGCCTGCCGTACGCGTCCGCCGCGAAGCCCGCGTTGTTCTCCACCCGCAGGCCGATGTAGCTGAGGTCGGAACGCCGTAGCGCGTCGAACATGCCGAGCGCGTGCTGGCCGGGCAGGCCGAAGACGGTCGTCGCGCCGAGCGCGGCCAGCGTCTCCACGACCAGGTCTCCGCCGTTGCGGCCGGGAGGAGGGTTGAGAGCAGCGGAAGTCTGCGCCTCCGTCGGACGGAGCACCAGGTCGTGGTCGTGAGTCACTGCGCGCGGGCCTCTGCAATCTGGCGGGACATGATCGTGGTCAGTTCGTAGGCGGTGTGGGAGGCCGCCACCGACGTGATCTCCGCGTGGTCGTACGCGGGGGCCACCTCGACGACGTCCGCCGACACCAGGTTGCACGATGCCAGACCCCGCAGGATCTCCAGCAGCTCGCGGGAGGTCATGCCGCCCGCCTCGGGGGTGCCCGTGCCGGGCGCGTGCGCGGGGTCCAGGCAGTCGATGTCGATGGAGATGTAGAGCGGACGGTCCCCGATGCGCTGCCGGAGCTGGTCGGCGACCTCGTCGACACCGCGCCGCAAGACGTCCGCCGAGGTGACGATGCCGAAGCCCAGCTTGGCGTCGTCGTCCAGGTCCTGCTTGCCGTACAGCGGCCCGCGGGTGCCCACGTGGGAGAGGGCGGAGGTGTCCAGGATGCCCTCCTCCACCGCCCGCCGGAACGGCGTCCCGTGCGTGTACTCGGCGCCGAAGTACGTGTCCCAGGTGTCGAGGTGGGCGTCGAAATGCAGCAGGGCCACCGGGCCGTGCTTCTTCGCGACGGACCTGAGCAGCGGGAGGGCGATGGTGTGGTCGCCGCCCAGGGTCATCAGGCGGGCGCCGGTGCCGAGGAGGTCGTCCGCGGCCGCCTCGATCGTCTCGACGGCCTCGTTGATGTTGAACGGGTTCACGGCGATGTCTCCGCCGTCCGCGACCTGCGCCAGCGCGAAGGGGGACGCGTCCTGCGCCGGGTTGTAGGGCCTGAGCAGCCGGGACGCCTCACGGATCGCGTTGCCGCCGAAGCGGGCGCCGGGCCGGTACGAGACACCCGAGTCGAAGGGCACGCCGACCACGGCGACATCGGCCCGCCCGACCTCGTCGAGGCGCGGCAGCCGGGCGAAGGTCGCGGGCCCGGCGTAGCGCGGGATGCGGGAGGAGTCGACGGGGCCGCGGGGGGTCTCGGGGGAGCTCATGGTCGTGTGCCTTTCCTTCTGTCTTCTGTTCGCTGCCGTCCGGTCTACCGGGGTGCCGGGACCGGTTCGAGAACCTCGCCGCGCCCGGCGAGGCGGTCGCGCCACGCTTCGAGTACGGCGGTGTCGGTCGCCGGGGTCGCCAGGGATACGGCGACGTAGACGACCAGGGAGGCCAGGAGGCCGTAGTACACGGGCTCGTTGGCGAGGATGCCGTAGCCGGCCATCAGGCCGATGACGGCGAGGCCGCCGACGACCACGGAGGCCAGCGCGCCCTGGGCGGTGCCGCGCTTCCACAGCAGGCCGCCGAGGATCGGGACGAGGAGACCGCCGACGAGGAGGTTGTAGGCGACGGTGAGGGCCTCGACGACGTTGTTGAGCGCGATCGCCGTGCCGATCACGGCCACGCCCATGACGAGGATGAAGACGCGGTTGCCCCGCACTTCGTCGTGGTCCCCCGACGGGGCCCTCCCCCGCAGCCGGGACCAGATGTCGTTGTTGGCGACGGTCGCGCAGGCGATCAGGGCGCCGGAGGACGTCGACATCACGGCGGCGAGCGCGGCGGCCAGCACCAAGCCCCTCACGCCGACCGGGAGTTCGTCCTTCACGATGGTCGCGAAGGCGTCGTCCGCGTTGGCGAGGTTCGGGTAGAGGACCTTGGCGGCCGTGCCGATGACGGCGCCTGCGAGGGCATAGGCGAGACAGTAGGTGCCGGCGACCGTGCCGCCCCACCTGGCGGTGGTGTCGTTGCGGGCGGTGAAGACGCGCTGCCAGATGTCCTGACCGATGAGCATGCCGAAGGTGTAGATCAGGACGTAGGTGAAGATCGTCTCGCCGCCGATGCCCAGCGGGTCGAAGTATCCGGTGGGGAGCTTGGCCCGCATCTCGCCGAAGCCGCCCGCCTTGACGACGGCGATGGGCAGGAGCAGGAGCAGCACGCCGATGGTCTTCACCACGAACTGGACCATGTCGGTGAGGGTGATGGACCACATGCCGCCGAGGGTGGAGTAGGCGACGACGATCGAGCCGCCGAGGACGATCGCGAGGGTCCGGTTCATGTCGAAGAGGACGTCGAAGATCGTGGCGTAGGCGATGGTCGAGGTGACCGCGAGCATCAGGGTGTACGCCCACATGACCACGCCCGAGATGACCCCGGCCCGGCCGCCGTAGCGCAGGTCCAGCATCTCGGAGACGGTGTAGACCTTGAGGCGGGCGATGCGGGCGGAGAAGAAGACGGACAGGGCCAGCAGGCCGAGGCCGATCGTGAAGACCATCCAGGCGCCGGAGAGGCCGTACCGGTAGCCGAGGCCGACGCCGCCGATGGTGGAGGCGCCGCCGAGGACGATCGCGGCCATGGTCCCGGAGCACATGGCGGGGCCGAGGCGGCGCCCGGCGACCAGGAACTCGCTCTTGGACCTGGCGCGGCGCATGCCCCACCACCCCATGGCGAGCATGCCGACCAGATAGACGACGATCACCGTGTAGTCGACGGCCATGTCGGGGCCCTCCTTCTGCCGGTCTGCACCTTGCCGGCCTGCGGCCTGCCGGTCTGCGTCGACACTAGGTGGCCGGAAAGCGACTGCGAAGTGTACGTTTCATCCATTCGCGCGGTACTGGATGGAGGGAACGTCCACCATGCCGGACCCGGCTGTCCCACCCACCCCGCCGGTCCCGCTGGCCGCACTGCTGGCCCGCGAGGACCTCGGACTGCGGCAGATCGCGGGGCCCTCGGACCCGTCCACGGTGATCCACTGGGCGCACACCTCTGAGATGGCGGACCCGTACCCGTATCTGCTGGGCGGTGAGCTCCTGCTGACGGCGGGGGTGCACATTCCGGAGGCGGCGGGTTCGGGCACCTATTTCGACGACTACGTCTCCCGGGTCGTGGCGGCGGGCGGAGCGGCCCTCGGCTTCGGCCTGGCCCCGGTCCACGACACGGTGCCCCGCGCCCTGGTCGCCGCCTGCGAGGCGTGGGAGCTGCCCCTCCTGGAGGTGCCGCCCCGGACCACGTTCTCCGGGGTGGCCCGCGCGGTGTGGCAGCTGATGGCCCAGGCCCGCCACGCGGAACTGCGCCGCGTGACCGAGGCCCAGCAGAACCTGGCGGCGGCCGCGTCCCGCCCGGATCCGGTGCCGTCCGTACTGCGTCAGCTGGCGCAGCGGCTGGGGGGACGGGCGGTGCTGTTCGGGCCGGACGGGGCGGAGATCGCGGCGGCGGGGCGAGCGGTGGGGCCGGCCGACCGGGAGGCGTTGACCGGACTCGCGGAGGTGGTACGCCCCTCCGGTCCGGGAACACCGACCTCCGCCAGCCATGCGACGGCCGGCGTCCACCTCGCCGCCTACTCCCTCGGTGCCGGGCGCGGCTTCGTGCTCGGGGTCGCCACCCCGCACCGCGAGCCGGGTGACCACACCGTCGCCTCCGTCGCCGCCGTACTGCTGTCGTTGCTCACCGGTGAGCATCAGAGCGGGTCGGAGGCGGCGCGGTCGTCCGCTCTGGTGCGGATGCTGCTGGGGGCATCGGCCGAGGACGTGGCGCCGCTTCTCGGTGGCGGACGGTGGGTCGTCGTGCACGCCCGGCCCGACACGCTCACCGCCCCCGACCCGGTCGCCGCCTCCGCCCTCGGCGCGGCCCTCGGGTCGCCGCTGATCGACGTGGCGCGGGAGGTCGTACGGGTACTGCTGCCCGCCGAGCGGGAACCGGGCCCGCAGCCGGGGTGGACGCTCGGGGTCAGCGCTGTCGCCGGGCCCGCGGAGTGGGCCGTCGCCGACGCCCAGGCGGGGCGTGCGCTGGCCCGCGCCCGGGCCGTCCGCGCCGGGCTCGTCCGGTACGGGGCCCGGCCCGCGCTCGCCGACCTGGTGCCGGAGGCGGACGCCGAGGCGCATGCCCGCGCGCTGCTGGCCCGTTTCGAGAACGCCCCCGCCCTCACCGACACCCTGCGCACCTGGCTGTCCCTGCACGGCAGTTGGGACCGTACGGCGGTCGCCCTGGACGTGCACCGCAACACCGTGCGGCAGCGGATCGCGAAGTGCGCGGCGCTGCTGGACCTGGATCTGGACGACCCGGACGTACGGATGGAGCTGTGGTTCGCGCTGCGGCGACCATGATCGCGTGACCCGCGTCCCAGCGTGCGGGATGCGCGGCGGTCTCGTGAAGACGTGCCTCAGAATGGGAGACATGCCGATACCCGGGACACCCAGCCGCGCCGAGCTCGTCGACCACCTTGTGAAGACCCGTATCGCGGGCGAGGTGGCCACCCCGCGGGAGAACAACCTCTCCCACTACCGCCAGCTGGCGAACGGCAACCGCCACTACTGGTTCGGGCTGGAGCTCGGGGACCGCTGGACCGACGAGCAGGACGTGCTCGCGGTGATGGCGGAGCGGGTGGGGGTCAACGACGACCCGGAGTACCGGTACGGCCAGGACACCATCGACCCCGAGCTGACCGGCGCCGGTCTGGAGCGGATGGCGGCCCGGCTGCGCAAGGCGGCCGACGGTCAGCAGCGGGTGCTGTTCGCGACCGGCCACCCCGGCGGCCTGCTCGACGTCCACCACGCCACGGCGGCGGCACTGCGCACCGCCGGCTGCGAGATCGTCGTCATCCCGGACGGGCTCCAGACGGACGAGGGGTACGTCATGCAGTTCGCGGACGTGGCGGTCCTGGAGCACGGCGCGACGCTGTGGCACACCCACTCCGGCGACCCGATGAAGGCCATTCTCACGGCCCTGGAGCGCGAGGGCCGCCCGCTGCCCGACCTGGTCGTCGCCGATCACGGCTGGGCGGGGTACGCCGGTCAGCACGGGGTGGACGCGATCGGCTACGCCGACTCCAACGACCCGGCGCTGTTCCTGGCGGAGGCCGAGGGGACGGTCCAGGTGACCGTGCCCCTCGACGACCACGTGGTGAGCCCGCGCTACTACGACCCGATGACGGCGTACCTGCTGAGCGAGGCCGGCCTGTCCTAGGCGGGGGTCACCTGGGCGCCCGGACCACGCCCTCCTGGATCACCGAGATGGCCAGCCGGCCGTCCCGCGTGTAGATGCGGGCCTGGCCCAGGCCCCGGCCGCCGGAGGCCGACGGGGACTCCTGGTCGTACAGGAGCCATTCGTCGGCGCGGAAGGGGCGGTGGAACCACATCGCGTGGTCCAGCGAGGCCCCGACGACGTCACCGACGGCCCAGCCGCCGCGCCCGTGCGCGAGCAGGACCGAGTCGAGGAGCGTCATGTCGGAGACGTACGTGGCGAGGACGACGTGCAGCAGCGGGTCGTCCGCGAGCTTGCCGTTGGTGCGGAACCAGACCTGGGAGTGCGGCTCACGGGGCTCGCCGAACTTTCCGTACGGCGGCTCGTCGACGTACCGCAGGTCGATCGCCTCGCGGGCCTCCAGGAACCGCTCCACGACCGCCGGGTCCAGGTGGTCGTAGCCGCGCAGCCGGTCCGCGGAGGTGGGCAGCGTGGCCGGGTCGGGGGCAGCCGGCATCGCGGCCTGGTGGTCGAAGCCGTCCTCGCGCCGCTGGAAGGAGGCGGAGAGGGCGAAGATCGGCTGGCCGTGCTGGATCGCGAGCACCCGGCGCGCGGTGAAGGACCGGCCGTCGTTCATGCGGTCGACGGTGTAGACGATCGGCGCGCCCGGGTCCCCGGGGCGCAGGAAGTACGCGTGCAGGGAGTGGGCGAGCCGGTCCTCGGGGACCGTGCGCCCGGCGGCGACCAGCGCCTGCGCCGCGACCTGCCCGCCGAAGACGCGGGGGACGACGGCGGCGCGGGAGTGGCCGCGGAAGATGTCCTCCTCGATCTGCTCGAGGTCGAGCAGATCGAGGAGGTCCTGGAGTGCCTGGCTCATGGAGCTGTTGTACCGGCCGCTGATTCCGCGCGGCTTACAGGCCCATGTCCTTCGCGATGATCGACTTCATGATCTCGTTGGTGCCGCCGTAGATGCGGTTGACGCGGTTGTCCGCGTACAGGCGGGCGATCGGGTACTCGTTCATGAAGCCGTAGCCGCCGTGCAGCTGGAGGCAGCGGTCGATGACCCGGTGGGCGACCTCGGTGGCGAACAGCTTGGCGCTGGCGGCCTCGGCGGGGGTCAGCTCGCCCGCGTCGAGGGCCTCCAGGGCGCGGTCCACGACGGCCTCGGCCGCGTCGACCTCGGCCTGGCAGGCGGCCAGCTCGAACTTGGTGTTCTGGAAGGAGGCCACCGGCTTGCCGAAGACGGTGCGCTCCTGGACGTACTGCTTGGCGAACCGGACGGCGGCCTTGGCCTGCGCGTAGGCGCCGAAGGCGATGCCCCAGCGCTCGGAGGCGAGGTTGTGGCCGAGGTAGTAGAAGCCCTTGTTCTCCTCGCCGAGGAGGTCCTCGACGGGCACCTTGACGTCGACGAACGCGAGCTCGGCGGTGTCGGAGGTCTTCAGGCCCAGCTTGTCGAGCTTGCGGCCGACGGAGTAGCCCTCGGACTTGGTGTCCACGGCGAACAGGGAGATACCGAAGCGGCGGTCCTCGGCGGAGGACGGGGAGGTGCGGGCGGCCACGATCACGCGGTCGGCGTGGACGCCACCGGTGATGAAGGTCTTGGCGCCGTTGAGGACGTAGTGCGTGCCGTCCTCGGAGAGCTTGGCGGTGGTCTTCATGCCCGCGAGGTCGGAGCCGGTGCCCGGCTCGGTCATCGCGAGGGCCCACATCTCCTCGGCGGAGACGAACTTCGGCAGGAAGCGCTTCTTCTGCTCGTCGGTCGCGAGCATCTTGAGGTACGGCAGTCCGAGCAGGACGTGCACACCGGAGCCGCCGAACTGGACACCCGCGCGCGAGGTCTCCTCGTACATCACGGCCTCGAACTTGTACGAGTCGATGCCGGCGCCGCCGTACTCCTCGTCCACGCGGATGCCGAAGATGCCGAGCTCGGCGAGCTTGTAGTAGAAGTCGCGCGGCGCCTGGCCGGCCGCGAACCACTCGTCGTAGACGGGGACGACCTCGGCCTCGATGAAGGCGCGCAGGGTCTCCCGGAACGCCTCGTGGTCCTCGTTGAACACCGTACGGCGCACCGCCGCCACCTCCACCTGCTGAGAGAGTCCATGTCTAAGCGCTTGCTCAGAAAGTAAAGGTACCGGCCGGTAGCGAGACGCGTCCAGAGCTGATCCCGTAACGCTCGTCACGCCGCCGCGGCCGCGAACGCCCCCCGGGCCATGCGGTGCAGCAGCTCCGCGGTGGCGCCGCGGCCCGGGAGCGAGCCGGGGCGGCCCAGGTGCGGGGTGGAGTTCAGGAGCCCGAAGACGGAGTGCACGGCCGAGCGGGCGGCGGGTTCCGCGAGGGAGGGGTAGACCTCGCGCAGGATCTCCACCCACAGCTCGACGTACTGCCGCTGGAGCTGCCGCACCAGCTTGCGGTCGCTGTCCCGGAGGCGGTCCAGCTCACGGTCGTGCAGGGTGATCAGGGGGCGGTCGTCGAGCGCGAAGTCGATGTGGCCCTCGATCAGCGAGTCCAGCAGCACCTCGGGGTCGCCGCCGTCCGACTCGGCGACCCTGCGCTTGCCGCCGGTCAGGAGCCGGCCGCTGATCCCCACCAGCAGCTCCGCCAGCATCGCGTCCTTGCCCGCGAAGTGCCGGTAGAGCCCGGGCCCGCTGATGCCGACCGCCGCGCCTATCTCGTCCACGCCCACGCCGTGGAACCCACGCTCGGCGAACAGCAGCGCGGCTTCCTTGAGGATCTGCTCGCGGCGGGTGGGAGCGTCGGTTCTCGTGGCCATGGATGCAATTCTAGACAGGGAGGTTAGCGGTCGTTAACCTGAAGGAAATGGTTAACGCTCATTAACAGGCGAGCACTGGGTGAGGGGACCGCGGGACATGGATCAGGCACCCGAGCTGACGAGCGGGGCGGACCCCGCGTCGGAGGCCTGGAAGGCCAACGAGGAGGCCCACCGGGCCCTCGTGGACGAGCTGCGGGACAAGCTCGCCGCAGCCAGGCTGGGCGGCGGGGAGCGGGCGCGCGAGCGGCACACCGCGCGCGGGAAGCTGTTGCCCCGGGACCGGGTCGACACGCTCCTCGACCCCGGTTCGCCCTTCCTGGAGCTGGCCCCCCTCGCGGCCGACGGGATGTACGAAGGACAGGCCCCGGCCGCCGGGGTCATCGCCGGGATCGGGCGGGTCAGCGGGCGCGAGTGCGTGGTCGTCGCCAATGACGCCACCGTCAAGGGCGGCACCTACTACCCGATGACGGTGAAGAAGCACCTGCGCGCGCAGGAGGTCGCCCTCGACAACCGTCTGCCCTGCATCTACCTCGTGGACTCCGGCGGCGCCTTCCTGCCCATGCAGGACGAGGTCTTCCCGGACCGCGAGCACTTCGGGCGGATCTTCTACAACCAGGCCCGGATGTCGGGGGCCGGGATCCCGCAGATCGCCGCCGTCCTCGGGTCGTGCACGGCCGGGGGCGCCTACGTCCCCGCCATGAGCGACGAGGCCGTCATCGTCCGCGACCAGGGCACGATCTTCCTCGGCGGGCCCCCGCTGGTGAAGGCCGCCACCGGCGAGGTCGTCACCGCGGAGGAGCTCGGCGGCGGCGAGGTGCACTCCCGGATCTCCGGCGTCACCGACCACCTCGCCGAGGACGACGCCCACGCGCTCAGGATCGTGCGGAACATCGCCGCGACCCTTCCCGCGCGCGGGCCGCTGCCGTGGTCCGTCGAGCCCGCGGTGGAGCCCAAGGTGGACCCCTACGGCCTCTACGGCGCGGTGCCGGTGGACTCCCGCACCCCCTATGACGTCCGCGAGATCATCGCGCGCCTCACGGACGGCTCCCGCTTCGCCGAGTTCAAAGCCGAGTTCGGGCAGACCCTGGTCACCGGGTTCGCCCGGATCCACGGCCACCCGGTCGGGATCGTCGCCAACAACGGCATCCTGTTCTCCGAGTCGGCCCAGAAGGGCGCCCACTTCATCGAGCTGTGCGACCAGCGCGGCATCCCGCTGCTGTTCCTGCAGAACATCTCGGGCTTCATGGTCGGCAAGGACTACGAGGCCGGCGGCATCGCCAAGCACGGCGCCAAGATGGTGACCGCGGTCGCCTGCACGCGCGTGCCCAAGCTGACCGTGGTCGTCGGCGGTTCGTACGGCGCCGGCAACTACTCGATGTGCGGCCGGGCCTACTCCCCCCGCTTCCTGTGGATGTGGCCCAACGCCAAGATCTCCGTCATGGGCGGCGAGCAGGCCGCGTCCGTCCTCGCGACCGTCAAGCGGGACCAGCTGGAGCAGCGGGGCGAAAGCTGGTCCGCGGCGGACGAGGACGCCTTCAAGGACCCGATCCGCGCCCAGTACGAGCGCCAGGGCAACGCCTACTACGCGACCGCCCGCCTCTGGGACGACGGGGTCATCGACCCGCTCGACACCCGTCAGGTGCTCGGACTTGCCCTGACCGCATGCGCCAACGCGCCGCTGGGCGATCCCCAGTTCGGCGTCTTCCGGATGTGAGGACCCATGTTTGACACAGTGCTTGTCGCCAACCGGGGCGAGATCGCGGTCCGCGTCATCCGCACCCTGCGCGCCCTGGGCGTGCGCTCGGTGGCCGTCTTCTCCGACGCGGACGCCGACGCGCGGCACGTCCGGGAGGCCGACACCGCCGTACGGCTCGGACCGGCGCCGGCGTCGGAGAGCTATCTGTCCGCCGAGCGCCTCCTGGAGGCCGCCGCCCGCACCGGCGCCCGGGCCGTCCACCCCGGCTACGGCTTCCTCGCCGAGAACGCGGCCTTCGCGCGCGCGTGCGCCGACGCCGGGCTGGTCTTCATCGGGCCGCCCGCCGACGCGATCGCCCTCATGGGCGACAAGATCCGCGCCAAGGAGACCGTCGAGGCGGCCGGCGTCCCGGTCGTGCCCGGCGGCCGGGACCCCGAACTGGTCGAGGCCGCGCGCGCGTTGGGCGCCCCGGTGCTGCTGAAGCCCAGTGCGGGCGGCGGCGGCAAGGGCATGCGGCTGGTCCGGGACCTGACGGTCCTGGAGGAGGAGATCGCCGCCGCCCGACGCGAGGCCCGCACCTCCTTCGGCGACGACACCCTGCTCGTGGAGCGGTGGGTGGACCGGCCCCGGCACATCGAGATCCAGGTGCTGGCCGACGGCCACGGCAACGTGATCCACCTCGGCGAGCGCGAGTGCTCCCTCCAGCGCCGGCACCAGAAGATCATCGAGGAGGCGCCCAGCGTCCTCCTCGACGAGGACACGCGCGCGTCGATGGGCGAGGCCGCGGTCGAGGCCGCCCGCTCCTGCGGCTACCGGGGCGCGGGCACCGTCGAGTTCATCGTGCCCGGCGACGATCCGTCCTCGTACCACTTCATGGAGATGAACACCCGCCTCCAGGTGGAGCACCCGGTCACCGAGCTCGTCACCGGCCTGGACCTGGTGGAATGGCAGCTGCGGGTCGCGGCGGGCGAGCGGCTGCCGTACGGGCAGGAGGGCGTCCGGCTGACCGGGCACGCGATCGAGGCCCGCGTCTGTGCGGAGGATCCCGCACGCGGGTTCCTGCCCTCCGGCGGCACGGTCCTGCGGCTCAACGAACCCCAGGGCGACGGCGTCCGCACCGACTCCGGGCTCAGCGAGGGCACCGAGGTCGGCAGCCTGTACGACCCGATGCTGTCCAAGGTCATCGCCTACGGCCCGGACCGCGCGACCGCGCTCAGGAAGCTGCGGGCGGCTCTCGCGGAGACGGTCACGCTGGGCGTGCAGACCAACGCGGGGTTCCTGCGCCGGCTCCTTGCCCATCCGGCGGTGGTCGCGGGCGAGTTGGACACCGGGCTGGTCGAGCGCGTGGTGGCCGACCTGGTCGCCACGGACGTACCGGAGGAGGTGTTCGAGGCGGCCGCCGCCGTACGGCTGGAGGCGCTGCGTCCCCGCGCGGACGGCTGGACCGATCCGTTCTCGGTGCCGAGCGGCTGGCGGATGGGGGGCCTCGGGAAGGACCTCGGGTTCCACCTCCGGGTGCAGGAGCCCGTGGAGTACGTCCCGCGCGGCACCCACATCGTCAGCGACGACCGGGTCTCCGTCACCCTCGACGGCGTCCGCCACACCTTCCACCGGGCCGGTGACTGGGTGGGCCGTGACGGCGATGCCTGGCAGGTCCGCGATCACGACCCGGTGGCCGCCGCGCTCACCGGTGCGGGCCGCGTCGGCGGGGACTCGCTCACCGCGCCCATGCCGGGGACGGTGACCGTGGTGAAGGTCGCCGTGGGCGACGAAGTCACCACGGGACAGAGCCTGTTGGTGGTCGAGGCGATGAAGATGGAACACGTCATCTCCGCCCCGCACGCCGGCACGGTCGCCGAGCTGGACGTCACGCCGGGCACGACCGTCGCCATGGACCAGGTGCTGGCCGTGATCGCACCCCACGAGGAGGTGGCGCAGTGACCCTGCCCATGACCATCCCCGAACCCGGCCTCCCCGCCCGCGTCCGCATCCACGAGGTCGGCGCCCGTGACGGCCTGCAGAACGAGAAGTCGACCGTGCCCACCGAGGTCAAGGCGGAGTTCGTGCGCCGCCTGGCCGACGCGGGGCTCACCACGATCGAGGCGACGAGCTTCGTCCACCCGAAGTGGGTGCCCCAACTCGCGGACGCGGAGCAGTTGTTCCCGCAGATCGCCGACCTGCCGGTGGATCTGCCGGTCCTGGTCCCGAACGAACGGGGCCTGGACCGCGCGCTGGCCCTCGGAGCCCGCCGCGTCGCCGTGTTCGCGAGCGCCACCGAGTCCTTCGCCAAGGCCAACCTCAACCGCACGGTCGACGAGGCCCTGGCGATGTTCGACCCGGTCGTCGCGCGGGCCAAGGCCGCGGGCGTGCACGTCCGCGGCTACCTCTCCATGTGCTTCGGCGACCCGTGGGAGGGCGCGGTCCCGGTCCCCCAGGTCGTCAAGGTCTGCCGCGCCCTGCTCGACATGGGCTGCGACGAGCTCAGCCTCGGCGACACCATCGGGGTGGCGACACCGGGCCACGTACGGGCGCTGCTCACCGAACTCGACGTCCCCGTCGAGAAGGTGGGCGTGCACTTCCACGACACGTACGGCCAGGCCCTCGCCAACACCCACGCCGCCCTCCAGCACGGCGTCACCACCGTGGACGCCTCCGCGGGCGGCCTCGGCGGCTGCCCGTACGCCAAGTCCGCCACCGGCAACCTCGCCACCGAAGACCTCGTGTGGATGCTTCAGGGCCTCGGCATCGACACCGGTGTCGACCTCGGCCGTCTCGTCGCCACCAGCGCCTGGATGGCCGAACACCTGGGCCGACCCAGCCCGTCCCGCACCGTCCGCGCCCTCTCCCACCAGGAGTGAACCCCGATGGACCACCGCCTCTCCCCCGAGCTGGAAGAACTCCGCCGTACCGTCGAGGAGTTCGCCCATGAGGTCGTAGCGCCGAAGATCGGCGAGTACTACGAACACCACGAGTTCCCCTACGAGATCGTCCGCGAGATGGGCCGCATGGGCCTGTTCGGACTGCCGTTCCCCGAGGAGTACGGCGGGATGGGCGGCGACTACCTGGCGCTCGGCCTCGTGCTTGAGGAACTCGCGCGCGTGGACTCCTCGGTGGCGATCACCCTGGAGGCCGGCGTCTCCCTGGGCGCCATGCCGATCCATCTGTTCGGCACCGAGGAGCAGAAGCGCGAGTGGCTGCCCCGGCTGTGCTCGGGCGAGATCCTGGGCGCCTTCGGCCTCACGGAACCGGACGGCGGCAGCGACGCCGGGGCGACCCGTACGACGGCCCGTCTGGACCCGGACACCGACGAGTGGGTCATCAACGGCACCAAGTGCTTCATCACCAACTCCGGCACCGACATCACGGGACTGGTGACCGTCACCGCGGTCACCGGGCGCAAGCCCGACGGCAAGCCCCTGATCTCCTCAATCATCGTCCCCTCGGGCACCCCGGGCTTCACGGTCGCGGCGCCGTACTCGAAGGTCGGCTGGAACGCCTCGGACACCCGTGAGCTGTCCTTCTCCGACGTCCGGGTCCCGGCGGCGAACCTGCTGGGCGAACAGGGCCGCGGCTACGCCCAGTTCCTGCGCATCCTCGACGAGGGCCGGATCGCCATCGCGGCCCTCGGGACCGGGCTCGCGCAGGGCTGTGTGGACGAGTCGGTGAAGTACGCGAAGGAGCGGGAGGCCTTCGGGCGGCCCATCGGCGCCAACCAGGCCATCCAGTTCAAGATCGCCGACATGGAGATGAAGGCCCACACGGCCCGCCTCGCCTGGCGTGACGCAGCCTCACGTCTGGTCTCCGGTGAGCCCTTCAAGAAGGAGGCGGCCCTCGCCAAGCTGTACTCCTCCACGATCGCCGTGGACAACGCCCGTGACGCCACACAGATCCACGGCGGCTACGGCTTCATGAACGAGTACCCGGTCGCCCGGATGTGGCGCGACTCCAAGATCCTGGAGATCGGCGAGGGCACGAGCGAGGTCCAGCGGATGCTGATCGCACGGGAGTTGGGGCTGGCGGGTTAAGGCGCAGCTCACCGGGCACCCCGCTGCGACGGGGCGGCGCCCCGCCCTCTGGACATTTGATGAGGTTAGGCTAACCTACCTTCGAACTTGTCCGGCGGGCGCCCTGCCCCGTTCGAAAGCAGCCACACATGTCCAACGCACGAGCCGCCCATCTCACCCGCCGTGGCATCCTCGCCGCCGGCGGCGCACTCGGCCTCGGGGCCGTGCTCGCGGCCTGTGGTGACGACGACTCCAGCGGCGAGGGCTCTGGCAAGGGGACCACGGCCGCGAAGTCCGGGGCGTGGACCTTCAAGGACGACCGTGGCACGACCGTGAAGCTCGACCAGGTCCCCACGAAGATCGTCGCCTTCGTCGGCGTCGCCGCCGCGCTCCACGACTACGGCATCGAGGTCAAGGGCGTCTTCGGCCCCACCAAGACCAAGGACGGCAAGGCCGACGTCCAGGCCGGCGACATGGACATCAGCAAGCTGACCGTCTTCGGCAACGTGTGGGACCAGTTCAACGTCGAGCAGTACGCGGCCTTCGCGCCCGAGGTCCTCATCACCACGACCTTCGACAGCGCCGGCACCCTCTGGTACGTCCCCGCGGCCTCCGCGTCCAAGATCGCCAAGCTGGCACCGAGCGTGGCGGTCTCCGTCTACGACCGCCAGATCACCACGCCTCTCCAGAAGGTGTGGGAGCTGGCCGAGTCCCTCGGCGCCGACATGACGGCGACCAAGGTCACCGACGCGAAGAAGCGGTTCGAGTCGGCGTCGCAGCGGTTGCGTGCCGCCGCCAAGGCCCACCGGGACATCAAGGTGCTCGCCGGGTCCGCGGCCCAGGACGTCTTCTACGTCTCCGGGACCAACCTCTCCATCGACCTGGAGTACTTCAAGGCGCTCGGCGTGAACTTCGTGGAGCCCCCGGCGTCCGTACTGAAGGCGTCCGGTGGCTGGTACGAGTCGCTGAGCTGGGAGAACGTCGACAAGTACGCGGCCGACATCATCATGATGGACGACCGCACGGCCACGATCCAGCCGGCCGACATCACCGAGGCGACCTGGAAGAAGCTGCCCGCGGTGAAGGCGGGGCAGGTCATCGCGCGGTCGCCGGAGCCGATTCTGTCGTACGACAAGTGCGTGGCGATGGTGGAGAACCTCGCGAAGGCGATCGAGACCGCGAAGAAGGTCAGCTAACCACTCACATCTTCCTGAGCCTCAGGAGCTTTGTATGACTACGGCCGTAGCCGCCCCGTTCCGCTTCTTCTCCTTGCAAGTTGTTCGGACTCGGCGGCTCGGGCCGTCTCTGGTCCGGGTCACCTTCACCGGGGAGGATCTCCAGTACTTCTTCTCCGACGGGCACGACCAGTCGCTGTCCCTCTTCCTCCCCGCGGGAGGGCGGACCGAGCCCGGGGTTCCCGTCGAGCTCGGGGACGGGTGGTGGCAGGCATGGCGGGAGCAGCCGGACGAGGTGCGGGCCGTGATGCGGTCGTACACCCTCCGGGGCCTGCGCCGCGATCCCGACGAGATCGACATCGACTTCGTGCTGCACGAGCCCGCCGGGCCCGCCTCCGCCTGGGCCTCGCGCGCCTGCGTCGGCGACAAGGTCCAACTGCTGGGGCCCGCCGTCGCCGACAACCGGGCCATCCGGTTCCGGCCGCCCGCGGGCACCGACCTGGTGCTGCTCTGGGGCGACGGGACCGCCCTGCCCGCGGTCTCCGCGATCCTCGAAGCCCTCCCCGCCGGGCAGCGCGCCCGGGTCTGGCTGGAGGTGCGCGACGCCGGGGACATCCAGGACCTCGCGACCGAGGCGGACGCCGAGATCACCTGGCTCGTGGCCGACGAGACCGGCGCCGAGGGGTCCCCCATGACCCTCGGCGCCCTTCGTGACACCCAACTCCCGCCCGCCGAGCGGCCGTACGTCTGGATCGCGGGGGAGTCCGGGTGCGTGAAGGAGCTGCGGCGGCACTTCGTGCGGGAGCGGGGGATCGACCGGCGCCGGGTGACCTTCGTGGGGTACTGGCGGCAGGGGATGACGGAGGAGCAGTTGCGGGCGGCGGAGTGATTCCTTCCGACGTGACGCCGGTCACGGTGGGGGCGGGTTTCCCCGCAACTTAATTAGGTTAGGCTTACCTAAGTTGAAGCCGAGGCCTCGCCCCGCTCCTGCCCCGTCCCGCACGGATTGTCCCCACCGGAGGACCCCCTCATGCGCTCGCACCTGCTCAACGACACGACCGCGGAGAGCTACCGCCGCTCCGTGACCGAAGGAATAGAGCGGGTGGCGGCCAAACTCGCCACCACCAGCAGGCCGTTCACCGGCGTCACCGTCGACGCCCTCTCCCCCCGCATCGACGCGATCGACCTCGACAAGCCCCTGCTGGACACCACGGCGGTGCTCGACGAGCTGGAGGACGTCTACCTCCGGGACGCCGTCTACTTCCACCACCCCCGCTACCTCGCCCACCTCAACTGCCCGGTCGTCATCCCGGCCGTGCTCGGCGAGGCCATCCTCTCCGCCGTCAACTCGTCCCTGGACACCTGGGACCAGTCGGCGGGCGGCACCCTCATCGAGCGCAAACTGATCGACTGGACGACCGCGCGCATCGGTCTGGGCCCGGTCGCCGACGGCGTGTTCACCTCGGGCGGGACGCAGTCCAACCTCCAGGCACTGCTGCTGGCCCGCGAGGAGGCGAAGACCGACGACCTGGCGAAACTGCGCGTATTCGCCTCCGAGGTCAGCCACTTCAGCGTCAAGAAGTCGGCCAAACTGCTCGGCCTCAGCCAGGACGCCGTGGTCTCGATCCCCGTCGACCACGACAAGCGGATGCAGACCGTGGCCCTCGCCCGTGAGCTGGAGCGCTGCCGCCGCGACGGCCTGGTCCCGATGACCGTCGTCGCCACCGCCGGCACCACCGACTTCGGCTCCATCGACCCGCTGCCCGAGATCGCCGAGCTGTGCGAGCAGTACGGCACCTGGATGCACGTCGACGCCGCCTACGGCTGCGGACTGCTCGCCTCGGTCAGGTACCGGGACCGCATCGACGGCATCGAGCGCGCCGACTCGGTCACCGTGGACTACCACAAGTCCTTCTTCCAGCCGGTGAGTTCGTCCGCCGTCCTGGTCCGTGACGCCTCCACCCTGCGTCACGCCACCTACCACGCGGAGTACCTCAACCCGCGCCGCATGGTGGAGGAGCGCATCCCCAACCAGGTGGACAAGTCCCTCCAGACCACCCGCCGCTTCGACGCGCTCAAGCTGTGGATGACCCTGCGGGTGATGGGCGCCGACGGCATCGGCCAGCTCTTCGACGAGGTCTGCGACCTGGCCGTCGAGGGCTGGAAGCTGCTCGCCGCCGACCCGCGCTTCGACGGGGTCGTCGCACCGAGCCTGTCCACCCTCGTCTTCCGCTACATCCCGGCCTCGGTCACCGACCCGGCCGAGATCGACCGCGCCAACCTGTACGCCCGCAAGGCCCTGTTCGCCTCCGGCGACGCGGTGGTCGCCGGCACGAAGGTCCAGGGCCGCCACTACCTGAAGTTCACCCTGCTCAACCCCGAGACGACGGTCGAGGACATGTCCGTCGTCCTCGACCTGATCGCCGGCCACGCCGAGCAGTACCTGGGAGAGTCCCTTGACCGCGCGTCCTGAAAACCCGTCCACCGTCCACGACTTCGTGGGGATCGGACTGGGCCCGTTCAACCTGGGCCTGGCCTGCCTCACCGAGCCCATCGACGAACTCGACGGGATCTTCCTGGAGTCGAAGCCCGACTTCGAGTGGCACGCCGGCATGTTCCTGGACGGCGCCCACCTCCAGACCCCGTTCATGTCGGACCTGGTCACCCTCGCGGACCCGACCTCGCCGTACTCCTTCCTCAACTACCTGAAGGAGAAGGGCCGACTGTACTCGTTCTACATCCGCGAGAACTTCTATCCGCTGCGGGTGGAGTACGACGACTACTGCCGCTGGGCCGCGAACAAGCTGAGCGGCGTCCGCTTCAACACGACGGTCACCGAGGTGACGTACGAGAGTGACGTGTACGTCGTGAGGACGGCGGCCGGTGACGTCTTCCGCGCCCGCCACCTGGTCCTCGGCACCGGCACCTCCCCGCACTACCCGGAGGCCGTGCGCGGTCTGGGCGGCGACTTCTTCCACAACTCCCGCTACGCGCAGCACAAGGCGGAGCTCCAGCGGAAGGAGTCGATCACGATCGTCGGCTCCGGCCAGTCCGCCGCCGAGATCTACTACGACCTCCTCAGCGAGATCGACGTCCACGGCTACCGGCTGAACTGGGTGACCCGCTCCCCGCGTTTCTTCCCCCTCGAATACACCAAGCTCACGCTGGAGATGACCTCCCCGGAGTACATCGACTACTACCGCGAGCTCCCCGAGGCCACCCGCTACCGGCTCACCGCCGAGCAGAAGGGCCTGTTCAAGGGCATCGACGGCGACCTCATCAACGAGATCTTCGACCTGCTCTACCAGAAGAACCTCGCCGGCCCGGTCCCCACCCGGCTGCTCACCAACTCCTCGCTGAACAGCGCGCGTCACGAGAACGGCACGTACACGCTCGCCTTCCGCCAGGAGGAGCAGGGCAAGGACTTCGAGATCGAGTCGCAGGGCCTGGTCCTCGCGACCGGCTACAAGTACGCCGAGCCGGAGTTCCTGGCCCCGGTCAAGGACCGCCTGGTGTACGACTCCCAGGGCAACTTCGACGTGTCCCGCAGCTATGCGATCGACGTGACGGGCAGAGGCGTCTTCCTCCAGAACGCCGGCGTCCACACCCACAGCATCACCAGCCCCGACCTGGGCATGGGCGCCTACCGCAACAGCTGCATCATCCGGGAGCTGCTCGGCACCGAGTACTACCCGGTCGAGAAGACGATCGCGTTCCAGGAGTTCTCCGTATGAGCACCACCGCCGTGGGCACCTTCACCTTCCGCCCCCTCGACCCCCTGAAGGACGCCGAGCTGCTGCACGGGTGGGTCACCCATCCCAAGGCCGCGTTCTGGATGATGCAGGACGCGAAGCTGCAGGACGTCGAGCGCGCGTACATGGACATCGCGGCCGACGAGCACCACCACGCGCTGCTGGGCCTCGGCAAGGACGGCGAGCCCGCCTTCCTGATGGAGAAGTACGACCCCGCGCACCGCGAGTTGGTGGGGCTGTACGAGCCCCGGCCCGGTGATGTCGGCATGCACTTCCTCACCCCGGCCACCGACCGGCCCGTGCACGGCTTCACCCGGTCCGTCATCACCGCCGTGCTGGCCCACCTCTTCGAGGACCCGGCCGCCCTGCGGGTGGTGGTGGAGCCCGACGTCTCCAACAAGGCCGTCCACGTCCTGAACGAGGCGGTCGGGTTCGTGCCCGAGCGCGAGATCCAGAAGCCGGAGAAGAAGGCCCTGTTGAGCTTCTGCACGCGGGAGCGCTTCTTTAAAATTCAACACAGCTCGGCCGCCACGGGGGTGGCCGTATGAGCCTCGCCGACGCCGTGGCCCACCTCTCCCCCGAGCGCTGGGAGACGGCCAACCGCCTGCTGATCCGCAAGGCCCTCGCCGAGTTCGCGCACGAGCGGCTGATCGAGCCCGAGGAGACGGACGAGGACCAGTACGTCGTCCGCAGCGACGACGGAAAGACCCGCTACGACTTCACGGCCGTACGCCGCTCCCTCGACCACTGGCAGGTCGACGCCGACTCCCTCACCCGGCACCGCGACGGCACCGAACTCCCCCTCGCCGCACTGGACTTCTTCGTCGAGCTGAAGGACACCCTCGGCCTGAGCGACGAGATCCTGCCGGTCTACCTGGAGGAGATCTCCTCCACCCTGTCGGGCACCTGCTACAAACTCACCAAGCCGCAGATCCCGGTCGCTGAGCTCGCGCGAAGCTCCTTCCAGGACATCGAGACCGGCATGACCGAGGGCCACCCCTGCTTCGTCGCCAACAACGGCCGGCTCGGCTTCGGCATCCACGAGTACCTGTCGTACGCCCCCGAGACCGCGAGCCCGGTCCGCCTGGTCTGGCTCGCCGCCCACCGCTCCCGCGCGGCCTTCACGGCCGGGGTCGGCATCGAGTACGAGTCCTTCGTACGCCAGGAGCTGGGCGAGGAGACCGTCGAGCGCTTCCACGGCGTCCTGCGCGACAAGGGCCTCGACCCGGCCGACTACCTCCTCATCCCCGTGCACCCCTGGCAGTGGTGGAACAAGCTCACCGTCACCTTCGCCGCCGAGGTCGCCCGCGAGCTGCTGGTATGCCTCGGCGAGGGTGACGACGAGTACCTGGCCCAGCAGTCCATCCGGACCTTCTTCAACCGGTCGCACCCCGAGAGGCACTATGTGAAGACGGCCCTCTCCGTCCTCAACATGGGCTTCATGCGCGGACTTTCGGCCGCGTACATGGAGGCGACCCCGGCCATCAACGACTGGCTCGCCGGGCTGATCGAGGGCGACCCGGTGCTGAAGTCGACGGGTCTGACGATCATCCGCGAGCGGGCCGCCGTCGGCTACCGGCACCTGGAGTACGAGGCCGCCACGGACCGCTACTCGCCGTACCGCAAGATGCTGGCCGCACTGTGGCGCGAGAGCCCGGTCCCGTCCCTCCAGGACGGCGAGTCGCTCGCCACGATGGCGTCCCTGGTCCACGTCGACCACGAGGGCCGGTCCCTCGCGGGCGCGCTCATCGAGCGGTCCGGACTCACCCCGGCCGGCTGGCTGCGCCGCTACCTGCGGGCCTACTACACCCCGCTGCTGCACAGCTTCTACGCCTATGACCTGGTGTTCATGCCGCACGGCGAGAACGTCGTCCTGGTCCTGAAGGACGGCGTGGTCGAGCGGGCCGTCTACAAGGACATCGCCGAGGAGATCGCCGTCATGGACCCGCAGGCGGTCCTGCCGCCCGCGGTCGAGCGGGTGCGGGTGGAGGTCCCGGACGACAAGAAGCTGCTGTCCCTCTTCACGGACGTCTTCGACTGCTTCTTCCGCTTCCTCGCCGCGGACCTCGCCGCCGAGGGCATCCTGGAGGAGGAGGACTTCTGGCGCACGGTCGCCGAGGTCACCCGCGACTACCAGCACTCGGTGCCGGAACTGGCGGACAAGTTCGCGCAGTACGACATGTTCGCGCCCGAGTTCGCCCTCTCCTGCCTCAACCGCCTCCAGCTGCGCAACAACAGGCAGATGGTGGACCTCGCGGACCCGTCGGGCGCGCTCCAGCTGGTCGGCACGCTGAAAAACCCCATCGCGGGCCTGTAGGACGGTCACGACGTCCTCGCTGGGCGACCGAGCCCCGGATGCCAGAATCTCCCCATGGCGGAAATCCTCCAGAGGGACGGCACCTGGGTCTTCGACGGCGACGCTCTGCGGCTGACACCGGGAAGGGACAAGAGCGTCGGGCTGCTCCGCAGCACGCTGGGTGAACTCTGCGTCCCGCTGGGCGCGTTGGCGGGCATCTCTCTCGAACAGGGTAAGAAGAGCGGCCGGTTGAGGCTGCGGCTGCGCGACGGCGCCGACCCCCTGCTGCACGCGACGGGCGGCCGGTTGAGCGAGCCGCACGACCCTTACCAGCTGACCGTCGAGTCGGACCGCTACGGCGTCGCCGAGTACTTCGTGGACGAGGTCCGGGACGCCCTGCTTCTGGACCAGGTCCCCACCGATCCGGTCACCGAGTACCTGCTCCCCGGCCCGGCCGTGCCCCTGTCCGTCTCCGCGGGGGACGGCACCGCCGCCTTCGACGGGGAGCACATCCGTCTGGAGTGGAACTGGAAGACGGAGGACGCCAAGGCCTCGGCCGGGCCCCGCACCCTCGCCCTGACCGACGTCGTCGCCGTGGAGTGGCAGCCCGCGGTCGGTCTGGAGAACGGCCACCTGCGCTTCACCGTGCGGCACGCCCCGACCAAGGCCCCGCCGAAGTACGACCCCAACGCGGTGGAGCTGTGGGGCTTCAAGAAGGACCCGCTGATGGCGCTGGTCGCGGCGGCGGTCCAGGCCAGGCTTCCGCACCCGGCCCGGGCCGCCGCCGTCGACGTACCGAGAAAACTGGACATACGACCGGAAACGTCTTCTTCTCCGGTCGCCTCCGCCGAGGACGGCCACGATGCTCTCCTGCGCCGGCTGCGCGAGCTCGGTGAGCTGCACCGCACGGGTGTCCTGACGGACGAGGAGTTCACGATGGCCAAGCAGGCGATCCTCAGGCGGATGTGATCCGAGGCGGGTTACTTCGCCCTGCGCGCCACCGTGAAGTGGTCGATGCGGTCACCGGTCTCGGCGATGCCCGACACCTTCAGCTTGGCGTAGTGGCCCTTGGAGGCGGGCTCCACGTCCACGCGCAGGAAGGAGTAGTTGAGGTAGCGCACCCGGGACCAGGCGACGGTCTCGTTGACCTTGCCGTCCTTGGTGTTGACGAAGGAGGCGACGGAGTCGCGCTCGTTCAGGTGGCCCTCGTAGGAGTCCGGGGCGGAGAAGGCGTACAGGCTGCGGCCCGCGGCGCCCGCCGTGACGTAGACGACCCCCTCGGTCTCGGGGTACGCGGTCTCGCCGATCGGGAGCTTCTTGGCGACCTTGTCGCCCTTGATGACGTCGGTGCGCTCGTACTGGTGGTTGTGGCCGTTGATGACCAGGTCCACGGTGTACTTCTCGAACAGCGGCACCCACTCGTGGCGCACGCCCCCCTCCGAGGCGTGTGCGGTGGAGGTGCAGTAGGCGCAGTGGTGGAAGAACACGATGATGAAGTCGATGTCCTTCGCGGCCCGGTACTTCTTCAGCTGCCCCTCGAACCACGTGGTCTGGGTGCCGCCGGAGATGCCGAGGTTGGCCGGGATCTCGAAGGAGACGTCGTTCGGGTCGAGCGAGATGATCGCCGTGTTGCCGTAGACGAAGGAGTACACGCCCGGCAGGTGGGCCTTGTCCGGTCCGTTGTCGGGGAGCGTGAAGCGGGCCTCCTCGCCGCCGTAGCCGTTGGGCGAGTACCAGGCCTCCATGTCGTGGTTGCCGTAACTCACCATCCACGGCACGGACTTGGCGACCGACTCGGTCTGGGCGAGGAACTGGTCCCAGACCCGCGAGTCGAAGCCGGTGTCCGCGGTCTTGCCGGCGCCGGCCGGGTCGGCGTAGGCGATGTCGCCGGCGTGCAGGTGGAAGGCCGGGTTCTGGCCGAGGAGGAGGCTGTCGTTGGCCAGTCCGTGGTAGCTGACGCCCTGGTCGCCGAAGGCCGTGAAGGTGAACGGCTTCTTGTGGGCGGGCGCGGTGGTGAAGGTGCCCAGGGTGCCGGTCAGGTGCGGCTCGGCGGGGTCGAAGCCCTGGTGGCCGACGCCGTAGTAGTAGGTCTGGCCGGGGCGCAGCCGGCTCAGCTTGGCGTGCACGTAGTACTGCGTGTGGTCGGCGCTGGCGCCGACGCCGGCCGGGGTGTACAGGGTGCGCACCTCGGCCTCGATCTTGCGGGAGAGGTCCCAGGGGCGGGCGCCGATCCGGATGAAGGGCTTCTTGACCGCGACCGGCACCTGCCAGGAGACGGTCATCTCGGTGCGGGGGTCGCTGCCGTAGGCCAGGTGGCGGCCGAAGGGGGCCACGAGGGCGCCGTCGACGGTCGTGGCGGAGGCGAAGGTGCGGGTGGGGGTGGCGGCCTGGGCGACGGCGCCCGGGACGAACGCGCCCCCGGCGACGGCGCCGAGCGTGACGGCACCGCCCCTGATCACGTTGCGACGGGAGAATCTGGTGCGCAGGTACTCGTGTTGCTCGGCCATGCTCATGCGCTCGGCGAGCTGCTCGGGTACTCCCATGCGAGGAATGTCCATGGCGTCTGAAACTCGTCGCCATGGGCGACGAGGTGTGAGACGCAGGATGGACAGCTTGCGAACAGACGTTCATAAGAACATCAACAGCCCCTTGCCCGATATCGGGCAGGTTTCTTGCGAAACGGCTTCCGGTACCCCAGGATCTACCGGGTGCACGACGAACTTGTTGATCACCTGACGCGGTCCACGCCCCTCAGCCGGGGCGAGGCACTGCGCGTGATCCAGGACGTGCTCGCCTTCTTCGACGAGACGACCGAGGACTACGTCCGTCGCCGCCACCGCGAACTCCAGGCCCAGGGCCTGGTGAACGCGGAGATCTTCGGACGGATCGAGGCGGACCTGAAATATCGAGCGGTGGCGCCGCCGGAGCTGACGCTGAGGCAGCTGCGCCGCATGGTCTACGGCTAGGGGACACATCTTTATGTGCGGAATTGTCGGATACATCGGGAAGCGTGATGTCGCGCCGCTGCTCCTGGAGGGTCTGCAGCGCCTTGAGTACCGCGGCTACGACTCGGCCGGCATCGTCGTCACCTCGCCGAAGACGGCCGGGCTGAAGATGGTCAAGGCCAAGGGCCGGGTGCGCGACCTGGAGGCCAAGGTCCCGGCCCGCTTCAAGGGCACCACCGGCATCGCCCACACCCGCTGGGCCACCCACGGCGCCCCCTCCGACGTGAACGCCCACCCGCACCTGGACGCCGGGGGCAAGGTCGCCGTCGTCCACAACGGCATCATCGACAACGCCTCCGACCTGCGCCGCAAGCTGGAAGCGGACGGTGTCGAGTTCCTCTCCGAGACCGACACCGAGGTCCTCGTCCACCTCATCGCGCGCTCCCAGGCGGAGAAGCTGGAGGACAAGGTCCGCGACACCCTGCGGGTGATCGAGGGCACCTACGGCATCGCCGTGATGCACGCCGACTTCAGCGACCGCATCGTGGTGGCCCGAAACGGCTCCCCGGTCGTCCTCGGCATCGGCGAGAAGGAGATGTTCGTCGCCTCGGACATCGCCGCGCTGGTCGCCCACACCCGGCAGATCGTGACGCTGGACGACGGCGAGATGGCCACCCTCAAGGCCGACGACTTCCGCACCTACACGACGGAGGGCACCCGCACGACGGCCGAGCCCACCACCGTCGAGTGGGAGGCCGCCTCCTACGACATGGGCGGCCACGACACCTACATGCACAAGGAGATCCACGAGCAGGCCGACGCCGTGGACCGCGTGCTGCGCGGCCGCATCGACGACCGCTTCTCCACCGTGCACCTCGGCGGCCTCAACCTGGACGCCCGCGAGGCCCGCCAGATCCGCCGCGTGAAGATCCTCGGCTGCGGCACCTCGTACCACGCGGGCATGATCGGCGCCCAGATGATCGAGGAGCTGGCCCGCATCCCCGCGGACGCCGAGCCCGCCTCCGAGTTCCGCTACCGCAACGCGGTCGTCGACCCCGACACCCTCTACATCGCCGTCTCCCAGTCCGGTGAGACCTACGACGTCCTCGCGGCCGTCCAGGAGCTGAAGCGCAAGGGCGCGCGGGTCCTGGGCGTGGTGAACGTGGTCGGCTCGGCGATCGCCCGCGAGGCGGACGGCGGCATCTACGTGCACGCGGGTCCCGAGGTCTGCGTGGTCTCCACCAAGTGCTTCACCAACACGACGGTGACCTTCGCCCTCCTCGCGCTCCACCTGGGCCGCACCCGCGACCTCTCGGTCCGCGACGGCAAGCGGATCATCGAGGGCCTGCGCAGGCTGCCCGCGCAGATCACCGAGATGCTGGAGCAGGAGGAGCACATCAAGAAGCTGGCCGAGCAGTACGCCGAGGCCCGCTCGATGCTCTTCATCGGCCGCGTCCGGGGCTACCCGGTGGCCCGCGAGGCCTCCCTGAAGCTCAAGGAGGTCTCCTACATCCACGCGGAGGCCTACCCCGCCTCCGAGCTCAAGCACGGCCCCCTGGCCCTGATCGAGCCCGCCCTCCCCACGGTCGCGATCGTCCCCGACGACGACCTCCTGGAGAAGAACCGCGCCGCCCTGGAGGAGATCAAGGCCCGCAGCGGCCGCATCCTGGCGGTCGCCCACCAGCACCAGGAAAAGGCCGACGAGACCATCGTCGTCCCCAAGAACGAGGACGAGCTGGACCCGATCCTGATGGGCATCCCCCTCCAACTCCTCGCCTACCACACGGCACTTGCGCTCGGCCGCGACATCGACAAGCCGAGGAACCTCGCCAAGTCGGTGACGGTCGAGTAGAAGGTCCTCGCAGGACGGACCCCCACGTGATGCCACCGCTCACGGGGGGTCCGTTCGATGCGCCGGGGTCGCCCAATACCCCGACGCCGGCTGCCACTTGGCCCGGTGGCCGTCACGCCCCCGCCCGGCAGCCCGTGACCGCTATATGCCCTTCACAAAGGCACAAACACCTCTACGCGGGAGTAGGTTGGCGCATCCCACCTGGGATGACAGCGCGTCAGGGAATGACGATGACGGGCCGCTTCGCCCGCTTGGCGAGCCGCCCCGCGACGGAGCCGAAGATGCGCCCGACGATGCCGTGGGTGGAGCCGACGACGATCGCGTCCGCCTCGTACTCCCGCCCGACCTCCTCGAGTTCGTGGCAGATGTCCCCGCCGCGCTCGACGAGGATCCAGGGAACCTCGGCCAGGTAGTCCGCACAGGCGAGCTCCAGGCCGAGCACCTCGGTGCGGTGGTCGGGCACGTCGACGAAGACCGGTGGCTCGCAGCCGGCCCACACGGTGGTGGGCAGCCGGTTGGCGACATGCACGATGATCAGGCCCGAGCCGGAGCGATGGGCCATGCCGATCGCGTAGGCGAGGGCGCGCTCGCTGGACGTGGAGCCGTCGAAGCCGACCACGACGCCGTGCTTGAAGGCGGGGTCGCAGGAGTGGCGTGGCTCTTCCGCCGCCAGGGGCTCGGCCGCCGTGGGGTCGGCGACAGGCCGCTTGCGGTCCGCTGGTTCGAAGAATTCGTGACCGGCCATGGCTGTCTCGGCGTTGTGATCCTTGTGTGGGAGGGACGACAGTGTGCGGCGGAGCTGTGTCCGGGAATCATCTTCCCAACCCCATACCCCCAAGGGTACGGCGACAAGCCTCCTTAGCCCAGAGCCCGTCCACGGTCCGTGGGGGTTCCAGGGAGCATGCACGAGGGGGCGCCCGTAACGCAATGGTTGCTGCGTTGTACAGGCGGTTTGCACAGGATTCCCGTGGCCGCCCCGCCCCGGCCCACCGGACGGCCCTCGACACAGTGACCGAAGGGTCGAACACGCGTTGAACCCGTGAGCCACGCCGCAGGGAGACGCCCCAGGGAGCACACGATGACCGGACACCGACCGCCCGCCGAGGACACCACCACGGACGTGATCCGCTGGGCGGCCTTCAGCTGCGTCCTCGTCCCCGTGGTGCTCCTCTGGTACGGCACCTCACTGGCCGGCGCGACGGGCACCGCTCTCGGCCTCGCCGCCGTGACGGCCGTCTGCCGTATCCTCCTGCGCCAGTCGGAGCGCGTCGCGGCCGGCCTGGCGCGGGAGGAACGGGCACCCCGTCGCGGCCGTCACCACAGGGGCGGTACCGGGGCCCGTCGAGGCGGTCGTCACACCGGGGGAAATACACCGGTCGGCTGACCGGTTTCCATGCACCGCGACGATTCTTTTCAGCCAACTTCCACATTGGGCGTGTCCCTTGGTCCAAGCACCCCCCAACCCCCGTTCCACCTGCAGGGATAGGGTCCCGGAGGCCCCGTGCACCCTACGTGGATTAGCCACTGCCACAAGGCGCACTTCCCTGCACGGCCCACGAGTGCAACGCTTCGTGATCGAATGCTTTACGCCAAGTTGCCAAGTCGACAATCTGCCGGATGACGAACTGGTCACGCCGACAGCACGCGACACAGTAGATTCGATCTTGACGTCTTACGGCGGGGGACTCGTGCAGGACCGAGGGGAAACGTGCAGGAGCGACACAACCGAGGAGCCGCGACCACCGAGGGGGGCTTAGCAGTATGAGCCACGACTCCACTGCCGCGCCGGAAGCCGCGGCCCGGAAGCTTTCCGGGCGACGCCGCAAGGAGATCGTCGCGGTGCTGCTGTTCAGCGGCGGCCCCATCTTCGAGAGTTCCATACCTTTGTCGGTGTTCGGGATTGACCGCCAGGACGCCGGCGTGCCGCGCTACCGCCTATTGGTGTGCGGCGGCGAGGAAGGCCCACTGCGGACCACAGGGGGCCTGGAACTCACCGCACCGCATGGCCTGGAAGCGATCTCACGCGCGGGCACGGTCGTCGTACCGGCCTGGCGCTCGATCACTTCGCCGCCACCGGAGGAGGCGCTCGACGCACTGCGCCGGGCGCACGAAGAGGGGGCCCGCATAGTAGGGCTGTGCACCGGCGCCTTCGTGCTGGCGGCGGCGGGCCTGCTGGACGGCCGCCCCGCGACGACACACTGGATGTACGCACCGACGCTGGCCAAGCGCTACCCGTCGGTGCACGTGGATCCACGAGAACTCTTCGTGGACGACGGCGACGTACTGACCTCGGCCGGTACCGCGGCCGGAATCGACCTCTGTCTCCACATCGTGCGGACGGACCACGGCAACGAAGCGGCAGGGGCACTGGCCCGCCGACTGGTGGTCCCGCCGCGCCGCTCGGGCGGTCAGGAGCGCTACCTCGACAGGTCTTTACCGGAGGAGATCGGCGCCGACCCGCTCGCCGAGGTCGTCGCCTGGGCGCTGGAGCACCTCCACGAGCAGTTCGACGTGGAGACGCTGGCGGCGCGGGCGTACATGAGCCGTCGTACGTTCGACCGCCGGTTCCGCTCGCTGACGGGTTCGGCCCCTCTGCAGTGGCTGATCACCCAGCGGGTGCTGCAGGCACAGCGTCTCCTGGAGACGTCGGACTACTCGGTGGACGAGGTCGCGGGTCGCTGCGGCTTCCGCTCGCCGGTGGCGCTGCGCGGGCACTTCCGGCGGCAGCTGGGCTCGTCCCCGGCCGCCTACCGGGCCGCGTACCGGGCCCGCCGTCCGCAGGGCGACAGGCCGGTGGACAGCGACGGTCCGGTGGGGGGTCCGACGGGTCCCGCGCCCAGCGCGCCCGTCCCGCTGCACCCGGAGAGCGGTCCGGTGCCGCTCCAGACCCGCCGCACCCCGGCCCCCGTGGGCCCGCCCTCCGACAACGGCCGCGAGCTGTACGTCGGCGGAGGCCGGGCGAGCCTGCCGGGACAGCGCAGCGGAGCGTGACGTCCTGACGCCGGGCGGGCCTGCGAAGGTCCGCCCGGCGTTCCGGATGTCCGGCACCGACCTGGGCGCCACAAAAGCGAACGTCAGCCGTAGGGTGTTCGCATGAACGATCGCATGGTGTGGATCGACTGCGAGATGACCGGCCTCTCGCTGTCCGACGACGCGCTCATCGAGGTTGCCGCCCTCGTCACCGACTCCGAGCTCAACGTGCTCGGCGACGGTGTGGACATCGTCATCCGCCCGCCGGACCGGGCGCTGGAGACGATGCCGGAGGTGGTGCGTCAGATGCACACCGTGTCCGGGCTGCTCGACGAGCTGGCCGGCGGGACGACCCTCGCCGACGCCGAGGAGCAGGTCCTCGCCTACGTCCGCGAGCATGTCAAGGAACCCGGCAAGGCCCCACTGTGCGGCAACTCCGTCGGCACCGACCGCGGTTTCCTGCTCCGGGACATGCCCACCCTGGAGGACTACCTCCACTACCGGATCGTGGACGTCAGCTCCGTCAAGGAGCTCGCCCGGCGCTGGTACCCGCGGGCCTACTTCAACAGCCCGGACAAGAACGGCAACCACCGCGCCCTCGCCGACATCCGCGAGTCCATCGCGGAGCTGCGCTACTACCGCGAGGCGATCTTCGTCCCGCAGCCCGGCCCCGACTCCGAGACCGCTAAGACGATCGCCGCGAAGCACGTACTGCCCGGGCGGTAAAAGCCGGGCGCGAGCACCCCTTCAGACCCTGTACACTTTTTCTCGGCCGGTCGGAGAGATCCGAACAGCCGAACATGGTGGGTGTAGCTCAGTTGGTAGAGCACCTGGTTGTGGTCCAGGTGGCCGCGGGTTCAAGTCCCGTCACTCACCCCATTCACCTCAGCCGGTGACCTTGGAGACAAGGTCACCGGCTGAGGTCGTTTCAGGAGTCGGACGCCCTGAGAAAGGCCCGCGCGGCCTTGCGGAAGGCCACGACCAGCCGGCTCCGCTCCTCGGCGCGGGTCGCGAGGACCACATGGGCCGGTTCGACGCCGTGCAGCGGGACCGCGGTGACATCGGGGCGGAGCGAGCCCGCCCGGGGCAAGGCCGTGATGGCCAGGGCCTGCCCGGAGGCGATGAGTTCGAACTTGTCCTCCAGGGCGTCGGCCAGGGGACCGTCCGGTGCCGGGCGGCCGTCCGGGCGGGGGTCGATGCGCCAGTACGCGTTCCACACCGGGTCGGCCACCCGGACCAGCGGCTCGTCGGCGATGTCGTCGAGGGTGACGGACTCCTTGCCGGCGAGACGGTGGCCGACCGGGAGCACCAGCACCCGGGGCTCCTCGTAGAGGACCGTCACCTGCGCCTCCTCGGTCGGAAAGGGCAGCCGGGTCACCAGGACGTCGACCTTGAGCTCGGACAGGACCGTGGTCCGCTCGGTCCAGTCGACGTGCGCGGTCCTGACGTCGGCGTCCGGGAAGCGCTCGCGCAGGGCGCGCACCGCCGGGGTGACGATGATCCCCGCCGTGTACCCCACGGTGATCCGGCTCGGCTCGGCGGCCGCCCGGGCAAGGCTCGCGGCCTGGGCCGCCGAACGCAGCAGTGCCTTCGCCCGGGGCAGGAAGACCTCCCCCGCCTCGGTGAGCCGGCTGCCCTGCGGGGTCCGCTCCAGCAGCCGCGCGCCCAGCTGCTGCTCGAGGCGGCGGATCTGCCGGCTCAGCGAGGGCTGCGTGACATGCAGCGCGTCGGCGGCCCGGCCGAAGTGCCGGTGCTCGGCGACGGCCGTGAAGTACCGGACCAGCCGGAGGTCGAGGTCGGTCATGCCTGAAGCGTACGACCGCCGCAGCGGCCGTATCCCGCACTCGACCCATTTCACCTGTGGTGATGCCTGATCCGTATTGCGCCATGCGAAACAGGCTTTGGACTGCTGTGGCCCCGCCTTCGCACGCTGAAGAGGCATTCACTCATCACAGCGAAGGATCACCATGCGTGTATTCGTCACCGGTGCGACCGGCTTCGTCGGTTCCGCCGTCACCCGTGAGCTGCTCGACGCCGGGCACGAGGTCGTCGGCCTGGCCCGCTCGGACCGGTCCGCGGAGGCGCTGAAGGCCGTAGGAGCGGAGGTGCACCGCGGGGACCTGACCGACCTCGACAGTCTGCGCCGGGGAGCGGAGGGGACGGACGGGGTCGCCCACCTGGCGTTCATCCACGACTTCACCAACCTGACCGCCTCGGGCGAGGCCGACCTCACAGCGATCGAGGCCGTCGGCGAGGTGCTCGAAGGCACCGGCAAGCCCTTCGTGGTCACCTCGGGACTGCTGACCGCGCCAGGACGTGTCGGCACCGAGGAGGACCCGGCCGACCCCGACTCCCCCAGCCATCACCGGCTGGCCTCGGAGGTCGCGACGCTCGCGCTCGCCGAGCGCGGGGTGAGCGCGTCGGTGCTCAGGCTCCCCCCGAGCGTGCACGGCGAGGGCGACATCGGCTTCGTGCCCATGTTCATCGACCACGCGCGCGACAAGGGCGTCTCCGCCATGGTGGGCGACGGCTCCAACCACTGGGCGGCCGTCCACCGGCTCGACGCGGCCCGGCTGTTCCGGCTGGCGCTGGAGGCGGCACCGGCGGGTGTGCGGTTGCACGCGATCGGCGACGAGGGGGTGCCGTTCCACGAGATCGCCGAGACGATCGGGCGGGGGCTCGACGTGCCGGTCGCGAGCGTGGCCGCGGAGAAGGCGACGGACCACTTCGGCTGGCTCGGCCGCTTCGCCGCCATCGACATGCGGGCCTCGGCCGCGCGCACCCGGGAGCTGCTCGGCTGGCGGCCGGAGCACCCCGCGCTGATCCCGGACCTGGAGGCCGGCCACTACTTCAAGACGTCCTGAGCCCCCGCGCTACGACACCGCCCGCCACGCCTCCACCAACTCCCGTACCCCGCCGAACCGTTCGCCAGGCACGGGACGCGTGGCGCGCTCCACGACCGCGAACTGCGCGGCCGTACCGCGGAAGGCGTCCTCGCCCGGGCCGGCGTCCAGGAGGAGGCGGGCGGTGCGGCCGAGGACATGGACGGTGGTGCGGGTGTCGATCGTGGCACCGCGCCGCCATTCCTCGGGCGCCATGAAGCGGGTGGAGCCGGGGAGGCGGTCCTCGGTCAGGACGAACGGGCCCGGGCGGTAGTCGTCGAGGTCGATCAGGCGGAGCTCGTGGGCGTCGAAGTCGTAGAGGAAGGCACCGTCGTAGAGGTCGACGGCGACCTGGCCCGCGGCCTCGACGGCGAGGTGGGCGTCCAGGACCCGGTCCAGGGCGTGGTGGACGCGGGCTAGGGGCAGGGCGCGGAAGCGGGCGCGGGCCGTGGGGTCGTAGAGGATCTCGCCGTCGTGCCACGGCATGACGACGGCCGTACGGCGGTCCCCCACGGCGATCCGGTGCGCCTGGGGGACGATCGCCGGATGCCGGACCCTGCCGTGGAAGGCCCAGGCGCGGTCGAGGGAGCGCTGGGCCCGGTCGGTGGTGGCCTCCTTCACGAACCAGCGACTGCCGTCGGGGAGCCGGACGCCGTGGGAGAGGCAGCCGGAGTCCTGTTCGCGGAAGGAACGGAACACCTCGCCCACGCTCCGCAGGTACGCCTCGGTCCCGGGGATCTCGTCAACGTCCAGCAGGGGATGGGCAGTCATGACCTTCACCGGGATCGGGCGTCGCGGCCGATTCGCCCCGGGGCGCGGCCGTGCATACGGCTTCGGATGCCAGTGCTCCTCGCGTTCACCCTCTTGCCGCTGGTTCGGCTGGTGGTCGCCGTCGCCGAAGAGGTCAGGACGACGCCCGCGCCACCAGTTCCGTGGCCAGCACCACCTGGCGGCGCTCCAGTCCCCGGGACACCGCGGGGCGGCGGTCGGCGATCTCCGAGAGGAGGAGGTCGATCATGTGGCGGCCCATCTCCTCGATGGGCTGGCGGACGCTGGTGAGGGGCGGGTCCATGTGGCGCGCTATGGCCGAGTCGTCGTAGCCGATCAGAGCCACGTCCGAGGGGATGCCGCGGCCCTCCTCGCGCAGGACCTGGCGGGCGCCGGCCGCCATGACGTCCGAGCCGGCGAAGACCGCGTCCAGGTCGGGGCGGCGGGCCAGCAGGTTCGTCATCGCCCGGCGGCCGCCCTCCTCGGTGAAGTCACCGGGCTCGATCAGCCGCTCGTCCACCTCGTGCCCCGCGTCGCGCAGCGCGTCCCGGTAGCCGTCGACGCGCCGCTGGGCGCCGTACACGTCGAGGCGGCCGGTGATGTGCCCGATCGTGCGGCGGCCGCCGGCCAGGAGGTGCTCCACGGCCGAGCGGCCGCCGCCGTAGTTGTCGGAGTCCACGGACGGGAGCGTTTCCGCCGCCGAGCGCGGGCCGCTGATCACCGCCGGGATCTCCAGCTGGGACAGCAGGTCGGGGAGCGGGTCGTCGGCGTGCACCGACACCAGCAGGACGCCGTCGACCCGGTGCGCGGCCAGGTACTGGGCCAGCCGGCGGCGTTCGCGGTCGCTGCCCGCGAAGATCAGCAGGAGCTGCATCTCGGTTTCCGAGATCTCGGCGCCGACGCCCTTGAGCATGTCCGAGAAGTACGGCTCCGCGAAGAACCGTGTCTCCGGCTCGGGCACGACCAGCGCGATCGCGTTCGTACGGTTGGCCGCCAGGGCGCGCGCGGCCGTGTTCGGGACGTACCCGAGCTCCGCCACCGCCGCCTCGACCGCCGCACGCGTGGCGTCGCTGACCCGGGGCGAGCCGTTGATCACCCGGGAAACGGTGCCCCGGCCCACGCCGGCGCGCGCGGCCACCTCCTCAAGGGTGGGCCGGCCACCGCTTCGGCTCCGCGCTCCGTGGCTTGCCATGGGCTCCGCCTTCCCACCGTGTCTCTACGCTGGCCTGGAATTTAACAGTCCCGCGTGTCGGCGTGTCGGCGCGACGGTCGCGGGGCCACCTTCACCGTGTCCCACTCAGGCCTGATCGGCCTGCCCCTCCAACGCTGACAGACCTCGGCGGCCGGTCACGGGCTGATAAGTCAGCCGCCCGCCGCTCGCGCGGCAAAGCTTGCGTCGCGGGCACCACTGGCGGTGATGCGTCGCCCGCGTTCAGCCGCCCCCCTCCGGGGCCGGCAGGGGCCACTGACCGGGCCCCGCTTCGCCACAACTCCCACGCACGGGCGCGGATGTCGCGGGAGCTGTTCCGGTCAGCGTGATCAACGAATCCGCGGGACCGGCACGCGAACCACGCCTGGGAGACCCGGTTCGCCTTGTCCACGTGGCCGCACTCGGCACAGGTGCGCGAGGTGTACGCCGGATCGACGTACACCACCGGCACTCCCGCCCGGCGTGCCTTGTACGCGATGAACCTCCGCGACTGGGCGAAGGCCCAAGAGTGGAGCGTGGCCCGTTGGGGCTGACGAAGCCGTACCCGCTCGCGGATGCCCGTCAGATCCTCCAGGGCAATCCCACGACCGGTGCTCCCCCACGGCCCAAGGGCGTGGGCGGTGCCCCCAGCCTCGGCCACGACACATTTCGCGATCTTGTGATTGATGTCCCGAGTCCGACGCTTCCTCCGCAGCGCGCCGTCACGGGCCCGCGAGCGGTTGAGGTGACGCCCGGACGCGATCTCACCGTCACTGGTGGTAGCGATGTTCACCACCCCCAGGTCGACTCCGAGGAAGTCCACAGGGCTGTCCTTGAGCGCCGCTTCCGGCACCTCGCACGTGGCCAACAGGCACCAGGCGTTGTCGCGGTGCACCAGATCCGACTCGCCCCCGCGGTACCGGGACAGCGTGGCGAACTGCTCAGGACCGCAGACGAAGGAGACGTCCTTAATCCTTCCGCGCGTCGTCCACACGGAGACGGTGCGTGCTTCCGTTTGCCACGAGAGCATCCGGTCTCCGTACGGTTGCGCAGAGTCCGGACGGAACGCGAGGGGACGCTTCACATCCCTCCGCTTCCACTTCGAGTCCCTCTTGCCGGAACTGCGTGCGTTCAGGTTTGCATGCAGCACTGTGTGTGCATCAGCCGTCTTCTTGATCACGTGCTGGGCACCCTGCGCGCCCAGCCCCCACCGCCTCTTCAGCTCGGCGTAACAGTGCTTGCGCAGCGTGAAGTTCTTGTACACCGAGCTCTCGAACGCCACCTCGGACACCCAGGTGGCGGCTTCGTTGCAGGCGCGCAGGGCCGCCTCAAGAGCCGCCGCCTGAACAGGCGCCGGCAAGAGTTTGACCTGCACGATCAGCTTCACGACAAGGAAGCTGTCGGCGTCACGATCACGTCGCACAAGAACAGATCAGCTCCCCTCGAATGAGTGATCGCCACCGCACAGTCCTGGCCCGCCCGCTTCGACCGCGCCACCCTCCGCAGCGGCCGAAGATCCGGCTCCAGCGAAGGAAATATCTCAAAGCGATATCGCCCTGCACGCTCCCTTGACACCCTCGCTCCGACCCGCGAACCTTCAACACATCACATGTGGGAGCGCTCCCACGGTACCTGACACATAAATATCCCGCACGTTCCCCGCCCGAGCCGCAGCATGAACTAACGGGTCCAACAACGCAGTTGGCCGGGGGGTCGGCACGTCAGGCAACAGGAGGACGCAATGCGCACGACTACCCGCCGGTCCCACCGGCTGTTGGCCCTGGCGGCCGTCACCGCACTGACCACGGGAGTGCTGGCCGGCTGTTCCAGCGACTCCGACGACAGTGACTCGTCCGGATCCGGCAACAACTCCGGCGGCGGCAAGACCACGCTGACCATCGGCACCTTCGGCGTCTTCGGCTACAAGCAGGCCGGACTCTACGACGAGTACATGAAGTCACACCCCGGCATCACCATCAAGGAGAACGTCACTACCCGTACCGACGTCTACTGGCCGAAGGTCCTCACCCGGCTCCAGGCCGGCTCCGGCACCGACGACATCCAGGCCATCGAGGTCGGCAACATCACCGAGGCCGTGCAGACGCAGGGCTCCAAGTTCGTCGACCTCGGCAAGGACGTCGACAAGTCGCAGTGGCTGGACTGGAAGAACGCCCAGGCCACCACGGCGGACGGCAAGCTCATCGGGCTCGGCACCGACATCGGCCCGATGGCGATCTGCTACCGCAAGGACCTGTTCCAGAAGGCCGGTCTGGAGACCGACCGCACCAAGCTCGCCGCGCAGTGGAAGGGCGACTGGAACAAGTACGTCGACCTCGGCAAGCAGTACATGAAGAAGGCGCCGAGCGGCACCAAGTTCGTGGACTCGGCCTCCTCCGTCTACAACGCGGTCCTCAACGGTGAGAGCGAGCGCTACTACGACAAGAGCGGCAAGGTCGTCTGGGACAAGTCCAACGGTGTGAAGAACGCCTGGGACGTCGCGATGTCCGTGGCCACCAGCAACATGTCGGCGAAGCTCAAGCAGTTCGACAAGCCGTGGGACCAGGGCTACGCGAACGCCTCCTTCGCCACGGTGGCCTGCCCCGCCTGGATGATCGGCTACATCCAGGAGAAGTCAGGTGAGGCCGGCAAGGGCAAGTGGGACGTGGCCGCCGCGCCGACCGCGGGCAACTGGGGCGGCTCCTTCATCGGTGTGCCGACGGCCGGCAAGCACCAGAAGGAGGCCGTCGAGCTCGCGAAGTGGCTGACCGCGCCCGAGCAGCAGGCGAAGGTCTTCGCCAAGCAGGCCAGCTTCCCGTCGACCCCGTCGGCGTACTCGACCCTGAAGCCCGCCGCCGCCACCACGGAGTTCTTCAGCAACGCGCCGATCACGCAGATCTTCTCCGACTCGGCGAAGACGATCCCGGCGCAGGTCTTCGGCGTCAAGGACCAGCCGATCAACACCGCGCTGACCGACATCGGCATCCTCCAGGTCGAGCAGAAGGGCAAGTCCCCCGAGCAGGGCTGGGACGCGGCCACGAACGAGATCAAGGACGTGCTCGGCCAGTGACAAGCCCCAAGCAGGCACTCGCGCATCCCGCGTCGAGCGTCGAGGCCGCGCCCGGCTCCCAGCCGGGCGCGGCCCGGGGCGCTGACGGTCGCGGTACGCCGCCCGAGGGCAAGGGCCCCTGGCGCAGCCGGCTGTACCGCTGGGACATGAAGGCTTCTCCGTACGTCTTCATCGCCCCCTTCTTCGTCATCTTCGGGGCGTTCTCGCTCGTCCCGCTGCTGTACACGGCCTGGTACTCGCTGCATGACGTGCAGCTGTCCTCGCTGGACACCCAGACCTGGGCGGGCCTGGACAACTACAAGAACCTGCTCAGCTCGGACTTCTTCTGGAACGCCCTCAAGAACACCTTCACCATCGGTCTGATCTCGACCGTGCCGCAGCTCATGGCGGCGATCGGGCTCGCCCACATGCTCAACTACCGGCTGCGCGGCTCGACCGTGTGGCGGGTCGTGATGCTGACTCCGTACGCCACGTCGGTGGCGGCGGCGACCCTCGTCTTCACGCTGCTGTACTCGTGGGACGGCGGCATGGTCAACTGGCTGCTCGACTTCGTCGGGATCGACCCGATCAACTGGCGTGAGTCCGACTGGGGTTCGCAGTTCGCGGTCTCCTCGATCGTGATCTGGCGGTGGACCGGGTACAACGCGCTGATCTACCTCGCGGCGATGCAGGCGATCCCGGCCGACCTGTACGAGTCGGCGGCGATCGACGGGGCCAACCGCTGGCAGCAGTTCCTGCACGTGACGGTTCCGCAGCTCCGGCCGACCATCCTGTTCACGGTGGTCGTCTCCACCATCGGCGCGACCCAGCTCTTCGGTGAGCCCCTGCTGTTCGGCGGGGTGAGCGGTTCCAAGGGCGGCTCCGAGCACCAGTACCAGACGCTCGGCCTGTACATGTACGACCAGGGCTGGATCATCGGCAACCTCGGCAAGGCGTCCGCGATCGCCTGGTCGATGTTCCTGATCCTGTTGATCATCGCCGCGATCAATCTGCTGGTCACCCGACGTCTGAGGAAGTCCCAATGACCACCAGTGAACTGACGTTGCCTCAGGCCCGTAAGGAGGGGCGCCGGTCCCGTCGGGTGATGGGCGCGGGCAAGCAGCTGCACGCGGGACCGGTCACCTACCTCGTCCTGGCGGTCTTCGCGCTGGTCTCGCTGGCCCCCCTGGTGTGGACGGCGATCGCCGCCTCGCGTACCGACCGCAGGCTCGCGGAGACGCCGCCGCCGCTGTGGTTCGGCGGGAACCTGTTCAAGAACATGCAGACCGCGTGGGACGAGGCCGGTCTCGGTACGGCGATGCTGAACAGCGTGATCGTGGCGGGCGCCATCACGATCAGCACGGTGCTGTTCTCCACGCTGGCCGGGTTCGCGTTCGCCAAGCTGCGGTTCAAGTTCTCGGGCTTCCTGCTGCTGCTGACGATCGGCACGATGATGATCCCGCCGCAGCTGGCGGTCGTACCGCTGTATCTGTGGATGGCGGACCTCGGCTGGTCGAACCAGCTCCAGACGGTCATCCTGCCCACGCTCGTGACGGCCTTCGGCACCTTCTTCATGCGGCAGTACCTGGTGCAGGCGCTGCCCACCGAGCTGATCGAGGCGGCCCGGGTGGACGGGGCGAGCAGTATCCGGGTGGTGTGGCACGTGGTCTTCCCGGCGGCGCGGCCGGCGATGGCCGTGCTCGGACTGCTGACCTTCGTGTTCGCCTGGAACGACTTCCTGTGGCCGATCATCGCCCTGAACCAGCAGAACCCGACCGTGCAGGTGGCGCTCAACTCGCTCGGCACCGGCTATGTCCCCGACCAGGCCGTGATCATGGCGGGCGCGCTGCTCGGCACGCTGCCGCTGCTGATCGCCTTCATCCTGTTCGGCAAGCAGATCGTGGGCGGCATCATGCAGGGCGCGATCAAGGGCTGACGCCCGTCGTACGGTTTCCCCGCACGTCTCCTGGGGCCGAGCCGCCGCCGCTTCGGCCCCTGCCCCCCTCTCCCCTCTTCCCCCTCTCCCCCTCCATCCGTCGGTCCGACGACTTCCAATGGGAGCGCTTCCATGCCTGAACCCGAATCGCCGGTGACCCCGGTGACCTTTCCCCCCGCCTTCCTGTGGGGAGCCGCGACCTCCGCCTACCAGATCGAGGGGGCGGTGCGGGAGGACGGCCGTACGCCCTCCATCTGGGACACCTTCAGCCACACCCCGGGCAAGACGGCGGGCGGCGAGCACGGTGACATCGCTGTCGACCACTACCACCGCTACCGCGACGACGTGGCGCTCATGGCCGACCTGGGCCTGACGGCGTACCGCTTCTCGATCTCCTGGTCCCGGGTGCAGCCGACCGGCCGCGGGCCCGCGGTTCAGCGGGGTCTGGACTTCTACCGCCGGCTGGTGGACGAGCTCCTCGCGCACGGCATCAAGCCGGCCGTGACGCTCTACCACTGGGACCTGCCCCAGGAGCTGGAGGACGCGGGCGGCTGGCCGGAGCGCGACACGGCGTACCGGTTCGCGGAGTACGCGCAGATCGTCGGAGAGGCGCTCGGCGACCGGGTGGAGCAGTGGATCACCCTCAACGAGCCGTGGTGCGCGGCCTTCCTGGGCTACGCCTCCGGGGTGCACGCGCCGGGCCGTACGGACCCGGCGGCCTCGCTGAGGGCGGCGCACACGCTCAACCTCGCGCACGGCCTTGGCACTTCGGCCCTACGCGCGTCGATGCCGGCCCGCAACTCGGTGGCGCTCAGCCTCAACTCCTCGGTCGTCAGGCCCTTCTCCCAGGACCCGGCCGACCTGGCGGCGGCGCGGAAGATAGACGACCTGGCCAACGGCGTCTTCCACGGGCCGATCCTGCACGGCGCCTATCCGCAGACGCTGTTCGCGGCGACGGAGCTGATCACCGACTGGTCGTTCGTCGAGGACGGCGATCTGGCCCTGATCAACCAGCCGCTCGACGCGCTGGGCCTCAACTATTACACGCCCGCGCTGGTGTCGGCCGCGGACCCGGAGGCCGCCGGCCCCCGCGCCGACGGCCACGGCAGCAGCGAACACTCCCCCTGGCCCGGCGCGGACGACGTCACGTTCCACCAGACGCCGGGCGAGCGCACGGAGATGGGCTGGACAATCGACCCGACGGGCCTGCACGACCTGATCATGCGATACACCCGCGAGGCCCCCGGTCTGCCCCTCTACATCACCGAGAACGGCGCCGCCTACGACGACAAGCCCGACCCCGACGGCCGCGTCCACGACCCCGAGCGGGTCTCCTACCTGCACGGCCACCTCGCCGCGGTCCGCCGCGCGATCGCCGACGGCGCGGACGTCCGCGGCTACTACCTGTGGTCCCTGCTGGACAACTTCGAGTGGGCGTACGGCTACGAGAAGCGATTCGGCGCGGTCTACGTCGACTACACCACGCTGGAACGGACACCCAAGTCCAGTGCCCTCTGGTACGGCCGGGCGGCCCGCACCGGCACCCTCCCGGAGGTCCACAGCATCCCGTAGCCACCACGAAGACGGGGGACGGGGAAGGGGCGCGGCGGCCGAGGGGGGTGCCGCGCCCCGCCCGCCCCGTCGGCACGGTCGTCTCAGTGTGCTTCCCGTACGACCGCCACATCGCCCGGCGGCACCGTCAACCGGCCGCCGTCGACACTCCTCCCGCTCAACAACTCGGTTGCGCGCGAGGCCACTTGTACCTCGGCGTCCCGTTCACCGTGGTTGATCAGGAAGAGGTAGTCCGCGTCCCGGCCGCTGCGCAGCACCGCCTCCACCCCCTCCGGTGTCTCGCGCACCGGCTCCACCCCCGCCTCGGTGCGGATGCGGTCCAGCAGGGTGGCGAGGGTGTCCGGGTCCGGGTGGGTGGCCAGATACCAGGCCGCGCCCTCGCCGTAGGTGTGCCGGGTGACCGCCGGGACTCCGGTCAGGGGGCCCGAGGTGTACGACCTGACGGCCTCCGCCCCTTCCAGGCGCACCCGCTCCGACCACAGGGACGCCGTGCCGCCGTCGCTCAGGCCGAGGGACTCACCGGGCAGCAGCGGGAAGAGCTCGTCCGTGCGGACGCCGAGGGGCTCCCGGAAGGCGCCCGGATAACCGCCCAGGCGGACATGGCAGTTGGTGTCCACGGCCCCGCTGTGGAAGCCGACGACCAGCGTGCCGCCGCCCGAGGCGAAGGTGGTGAGGTTCGCGGCGCCGGCGTCGTCGACCAGGTACAGCGCCGGGGCCAGCACCAGCCGGTACGACGACAGGTCGGCGTCGGGTCGTACGAAGTCCACCGCCACGCCTGACCGCCACAGCGGCTCGTACCAGGCCCGGACCATGTCCAGGTAGCGGACCGACTCGCTGGGCTGGGAGGGGAGTTCCAGGGCCCAGCGGGCGTTCCAGTCCCAGACGACGGCGACCGAGGCGGGGCTGGTGCTGCCCCGCACCTCCGCCAGCGCCTTCAGGTCCGCGCCCAACGCGACCACGTCACGCCAGATCTGGCTGTCCGTGCCGGCGTGCGGGAGCATCGCCGAGTGCCATTGTTCGGCGCCCGCCTTCGCGGCCCGCCACTGGAAGTAGGCGATGCCGTCGGCGCCGCGGGCGACGTGGGCCAGGGCGTTGCGGCGCAACTCCCCCGCTGTCTTGGCCCTGTTGACGGGCTGCCAGTTCACCGCGCCCGTGGAGTGCTCCATCAGCAGCCACGGTCCGCCCGCCAGTGAACGGACCAGGTCGCCGCTGAGCGCGATGTCGATCTGCGACTCGGGGTCGGTGGAGCGCAGGTAGTGGTCGTTGGAGACGACGTCCAGCTCCGGCGCCCAGCGCCAGTAGTCCAGCGCGTCGAAGTTGTACATCACCATGAAGTTGGTGGTGGCGGGCACCGAGGGAGCGGCCTCCCGCAGCACCTCCCGCTCCGCCTTGCACAGCGCCAGCAGTTCGTCGCTGCAGAAGCGCCGCCAGTCCAGCTGGTGGGTCGGGTTGGGCACGGCACCGGTGGCGCGGGGCGGGATGATCTCGTCCCAGTCGTAGTACCACTGGCTCCAGAAGGTCGTGCCCCAGGCGTCGTTGAGGGCGTCCAGGTCGCCGTACCTCTCGCGCAGCCAGCGCCGGAAGGACGCCGCGCTCACGTCGCAGTAGCACTCCGCGTTGTGGCAGCCGTACTCGTTGTGGATGTGCCACATCACGACCGCCGGGTGGTCGGCGTACCGCTCCCCGAGGACCCGGGCGATCCGCAGGGCGGCCTCCCGGTAGGCGGGGCTGGAGGGGCAGAAGGTCTGGCGGCTGCCGTACGACAGTCTCCGGCCGTCCTTGTCGACCGGCAGCGCTTCAGGGTGCGCGCGGAAGAACCAGGCCGGTGGGGCCGCGGTCGGTGTGGCCAGGTCGGCGGCGATGCCGTGCTCGTGGAGCAGGGCGAGGATCCTGTCGAGGCGTGAGAAGTCGTACTCGCCCTCGCGGGGTTCGAGGAGAGCCCACGCGAAGATGTTGACGCTGACCATGTTCACGCCCGCCTCGCGCATGAGGCGTACGTCCTCGGCCCAGACCTCCTCGGGCCACTGCTCGGGGTTGTAGTCGCCGCCGTAGGCGATGCCCTCCGTGATCATCGGACGTCTCCTCCGAGCAGGCGGCGGGTCGTCGCCACGCCCCACAGGTCCAGGGACAAAAGGCGGTCGCTCGACGCCATCAGGCCGCCCGTCGCCTCCACATGAGCCGCCCAGCGCTCGCGGGTCTCCACGGCCGGGCGGGCCATCAGACAGTCGGGGTCGTTGACCCAGAGCCGTCCGTGCTGCCACTGGCGGGCGGCGCCGGTGAACTCGGCCGGGTCCTGGCCCGGCTGGCTGTAGTCGTCGGCCTCGGGACGCCGGTGCGGGGCCGTGTCGGGGCTGACCCGCATCGCGTCGAACAGGCCGATGGAGGGCAGGACCGGCGCACCGCAGCCGAGCAGGTACGCCTGGGAACCGATCGCCTCGCGGATCAGCCGGATGCCGTCCCGGTAGGCCGTGAGCGCGTCCGCGGAGAAGTGCCGTACGCCTTCCAGCGCTCCCGCGTACAGGAAGTCGACCTTGAAGTAGTCGTAGCCCTCGGACACCAGGGTGCTGAAGACCGACGCCAGGTACCGCGCCGCTTCGGGGTGGGTGGTGTCCAGGACGCACAGGTCGTGGCCCCAGTTGCGGCCGGCGTGCAGGAAGCCTCCGTCGAGGTCCCCGACCAGCCAGTCGGGGTGCTCGGCGGCCAGGTCACTGGCCGGGTCGACCAGGAAGGGGGCGGTCCAGATGCCGGCCCGACGGCCCCGCGCCCGGATCGCGTCGGCGATGCCCGCGCGGGAGCGGAAGCGGCCGGAGAGGGTGAGCCAGTCGCCGAGGGCCTTCTGGTAGCCGTCGTCGATCTGGACGACGTCGACGGGCAGGTCGAGGGTGTCCATCGCACGCAGGTTCTCGTGGATGTCGTCCTCGGTGACGTCGGTGAAGTACTCGTACCAGGAGCACCAGACGGTGGGCGCCGGGCGGGGGGTCTCGACCCCGAGTCCGGCGGCCCACTCGGCCAGCACCGACTGGATGCCGGTGCCCGTGAACTCCTTCACCGGGCCGTCGGCCAGGACCTCCGCCACGGAGTCCTCGGCGACCAGACGGATCGACGGCACCTCATGCGTGGGGTCCGGAGCCGCCCACAGCCGTACCGGCGATCCGTCGCCCGGGTCGAGCGCCAGCAGGCCCTCGCCCTGGAAGGTGCCTTCGGGGACGGTGACACGGGGTCGGTAGCAGACCGTCGCCCAGTTGTCGTTCGTCGGACGGTACGGCTTGTCGCCGAGGGCGTACGCGCCGCTGGGGCTCCAGGACTGCCAGCCCTCCTCGTGCACGCGGGCCCTGCGCGGGTCCACGGGCACGGAGGCGAGCGGGGTGAAGGGGTGGGGCACGGTGGTTCTCTCTCAGGTGCGGGCTGTCAGCCCTTGTTGGCGCCGAGGGTCAGTCCGCTGACGAACTGGCGTTGGAGCACGAAGTAGACGATCAGGGTGGGGATCGCGGTGAGCAGGGCGCCGGCGGCGACCAGGTTGGGGTCGGTGAAGTACTGGCCGGAGAGGTTGTTCAGGGCCGAGGTGATCGGCATGTTCTCGCCGGTGGAGATCAGCACGATGGCCCAGAAGAAGTCGTTGTAGATCCAGATGGACAGCAGGGTGCCCAGCGCGGCCATCGCGGGCTTGCACAGGGGCAGGACGATCTGCCAGTACTGGCGCCACACGGAGGCGCCGTCGACGAGGGCGGCCTCGGTCAGTTCGTGCGGGAGCATGCGCATGTAGTTCGACAGGACGAAGGCGCAGAACCCGGACTGGAACGCGACGTGGATGAGGACCAGGCCGAGCGCGGAGTCGTAGAGCTTGCCGCTCATGGTGACGCCGGGCAGGTCGACGAGCAGGTACAGGCGGTACAGCGGGGTGATGATGACCTGCTGGGGCAGCAGGTTGCCGGCGGTGAAGACGAGCAGCAGCGCGATGTTGAGGCGGAAGTCGAAACGGCTGACGTAGAAGGCGACCATCGACGACAGCACCAGGGTGATCAGCACGGCCGGTACCGCGATGAGCAGGGTGTTGCCGAAGTAGTGGAGCATGTCGGACTGGGTGAAGGCGTTTTTGAAGTTGTCCAGGCTCAGCTTGTCGGGCCAGGACACGTAGCCCTTGGTGCTGGTCTCGCTGTAGGGGCGCAGGGCGGCCAGGACGGCCCACAGCAGCGGCGCGAGCCAGGCCAGCGCGGTGCCGGCCAGGAACACGTGCAGCAGGATCCGGGCCGGGCGCAGCGGGGTGCGCTGTTTCGCCGGGGCGCCGGCGGTCAGGGTGCTCATGCGCGGCGCTCCTTGCGGAAGGTCGCGATCAGGTACGGGATGATGACCGCGAGGGAGATGACCAGCAGGACCACGGCGATCGCCGAGCCGTAACCGATCCGGCTGGACTCGCCGATGATGTTGTTGGTGATCAGGATCGACAGCAGTTCGGTGCCCTGTGCGCCCTTGTTGAAGACGAACACCAGGTCGAAGGCGCGCAGCGCCTCGATGATCGTGACGACCAGGACGACGGTGTTGGTGGGGCGCAGGGTGGGGAAGATGACGTTCTTGAACGTCTGCCACTCGTTCGCGCCGTCCAGCGAGGAGGCCTCCCGCAGGGAGGGGTCCACGCCCTTCAGCCCGGCCAGGTAGAGGATCATCATGTAGCCGGTGTGCCGCCAGGACGCGGCGATCAGCACGGCCCACAGGTTCAGGTGCGGGTCGCCGATCCAGTCGATGTAGTGGCCGGGCTTGTTGGCCCCGATGAGGCTGTTGATCAGGCCGGTGTCGGGGTTGTAGACCAGCTGCCACACGAACCCGGTGACCGCGAGGGAGACCACGACCGGCAGGAAGAACGCGGTCTGGTAGACGCGGGAGAAGCGGATGTTCTTGTCCAGCTGGACGGCCAGGAACAGACCGAAGGGCGTGGGGATCAGGATGAGCACCACGAACCAGATGATGTTGTGCTCGACCGCGGGCCAGAACTGCGGGTTGTCGGTGAACAACTGCTTGAAGTTGTCCAGCCCCACCCACTTGATGGAGCCGAAGCCGATGCCGTCCCAGCTGGTGAAGGCCAGCGCGATGGACGCCAGCGCGGTGACCCAGACCAGGGCCACGTGCAGGACCGTGGGCACGCCCGCCATGAAGGCGAGCGTGATGCGGTCACGGCGGGTCAGCAGGCGCTTGTGGCCCTGCGGGACCCGCTTGACAGGGGCAGGGCCCGCAGGCGGCACAGCGGCCGCCTCCGGGCTCTTCGTGTTGATGTCGGTAGTCATTCAGCCGCTCAGCTCAGGAGGACGCGAAGATCGTCTTCTTCTGGCGTTCGATCGAGGACAGCAGACTGTCGACGCCCTTGGGGTTCTGGAGGAACTTCTGCAGCGAGGGCTGCATCACCGTCGAGGTGAAGTCGGGGCGCGAGTCGCGGTCCATGAACTGGGTCAGGCTCTTGGCGCCGGAGATCATCTCGTACGCCTTCTTCTGCAGCGGCGTGTACGAGGAGGTGTCGGCCTTGCTGGAGGCGGCCACCACGCTGGAGTCGGCCTTGAGGTAGATCTGCTCCGCCGCCGGGGTGCCCAGGTACTCGAGCAGCTTGGTGACACCGGCCTTGTTCTTCGGCGCCTTGGAGACCATGAAGCCGTCGGTGGGCGCCTCCACGGTGTCCTGCCCGTACGCCGGGTTGATCTCCGGGAAGGCGAAGAAGTCCAGGTCGTCCAGGTCCGCCTTGTTGCTGAACTGCTGGGCCACGAACGAGCCCAGCACATACATGCCGGCCTTCTTGGACACCAGCGTCTGGGCGGCGTCCTGCCAGGTGCGGCCCATGAAACCGTCCTGGTGGTAGGGCAGCAGCTCGGCCCAGTGGTCGAAGACGGCCTTGACCTTGGCGTCGGTCCACGCGGCCTTGCCCGCCATCAGCTCGACGTGGAAGTCGTAGCCGTTGAGGCGGAAGTTGATCTGGTCGAAGGTGCCCATCGCCGGCCAGGCGTCCTTGTCGCCGAACGCGATCGGGACCAGGCCGTCCTTCTTCATCTGCTTGCACAAGGCCACGAACGCGTCCCACGTGGTCGGGACCTCGTAGCCGTGCTGCTGGAAGACGCTCTTGCGGTAGAAGATCGCCCAGGGGTAGGTGTACAGCGGCACGAAGTAGTACTTGCCGTCCGCGCCCTTGGACAGCTTCTTCATGGCGTCCGGGAAGTTGCCGCCTATCTTGTCCCACACGTCGTCGATCGGGGAGGCGAGGTTCTTCGCGGCGAAGAACTGCATCCGGTACCCGGCGAACCAGTTGAACACGTCGTCCGGCGTGCCCTGCAGGTAGGAGTTGATCTGCTCCTGGAACGTGTTGTGGTCCTTGGTGTTCACGTCGACCGTGATCCCGGACTGCTTCTTGAAGGCCGCGTAGATCTCGGCGAACGCCTTCTTCGGCACGGCGTCCGACGCGTTCGACCCCAGGCTCACGGTCTTCGGGTCGCTGGAGCTGCCGCTGCTGCCACAGGCGGACAGCAACGGGATACCCGCGCCGAGGAGGGCGGCACCGCCCACCCCCTTGAGCAGACCACGGCGGCTGGGCGAGGGAAGGGAGGACGAGAGGTCACGCATGGACGGCTCCTGAAGGCAGGGGTTCGATCATGGAGGGATTCGGAGACCAGTCGTAATCGACCAGAAACCAACTTGACCGAACACGGTGGCGCAATGACAGCGTTATGTCAGGTCATGCGTCAATAGCTTTCGACTCGATTTGTCGAAACGTGACCGACATCCCTGCCTACCGGTGACCCGGGAGCCTCGTCGCCGAGGGGTTCAGTTGTAGGCGCCGAAGGCCTTCGAGAAGGCGAACGGGTCCTGGACCACCGAGCTGCAACTCGCGTCGGCCGAGGGCTTCGCACCGCCGGAGCACTGCTTGTCCCGGGTGGCGGACCACATCGACAGCAGGCCCAGTCCCTTCGCCTTGGCGAAGGCCACGAGCTGGGTGGCGTCGTCCACCTTGAAGATCTCCGAGGCCACGTCGTTGACCCCGATCATCGGCGTCACCCCGACCGTCTTCCAGGCGGCGCTGTCCGACAGCCCGAGAACGCCCTTGACCTGTGCCTGGGTGGCGGTGGCCGCCTGCTCGGCGTAGGTGCCCATGTCCCCGCTGTACGAGGCCCCGTAGTCCATCGCCATGATGTTGACGGTGCCGATCTCCACGCCGTTGGACTTGGCGTTCGCGAGCAGGTCGACCCCGTCCTGGGTGAGGCCCTCGGGCATCACCGGCAGGGTGTAGGAGACGTCCAGGCCGGGGTGCCGGTCCTGGAGCTTCGCGATCGCCTGCGCGCGCCGGGTGTTCGCGGTCGTGTTCGGCAGCGCCCCGCCCTCCACGTCGAAGTCGACCTTGGTGAGGCCGTACGCGTCCACGACCTTGCCGTACGCCGCCGCCAGCGCGTCCGCCGAGGAGCAGGTCGTGGCCAGCTCGGAGCCGGAGGCGCCGCCGAAGGAGACCCGGACGTCACCGCCCTTCGTCCGCAGCGCGCCGATCTGCGCGGCCACGGCGTCGCTCGCCAGGTCGGTGACCCCGCCCCACTTGGGGGTGCAGCCGCCCCCGTCGGTGACGAAGGCGAGGTGGTAGTCCTTCACGCCGGTGGCGTCGGCGGCGGCGAGGAGGTCGAAGGCGGGGTAGAGGGAGGTGTCGACGTAGGGGGCGAAGCCGGCGCTCTTCGAGGGGGAGGCGGTGGAGGTCGGGGTGGCTGTGGGGGCGGCGGTCGGTGTGGGGTCGGCGGTGTCGTCGGCGGAGCACCTCGCGCCGTCCACGAGACACCCGGTGGGGTCGGCGGCGCCGTTGACGACGAAGCCGACGGTGACTGACTCGCCGGGCGCCAGCCCGTCGGTGTCCCACTTCGCCGAGGTAACGGTGACATGTTGCCCGCTCACCGCCGACTCGGCATTCCACAGGGAGCCGAGTTTCGCGCCCGACGGCAGATCGAACTCCAGCTTCCAGTGCCGGTCCGCCGAACCGCTGTTGTTGGTGACGACGTACTGCGCGGTGTACCCCGTCGACCAGGCACTCGTCCTCGTGTACGCCGCGCCGATCCCGGCCGCCTGGGCGGTCCCGCTCAACAGGACCGCGCCGGTCCCCACCACGGCGGCGGCGACCACCCCGCCGATCGCCTTGTTCCTGCCGCTCACTCTGCGCCGATGGATGCTCATGGCGTGGCACGCTAGCGAGCCGGAATCGGGCAAATGACCTGATCAGGGCGGGCGTTGAGGATCTTAGGGCGCGCTTAAGGAAGGGATCGGGGTCGGTTAAAGGTCGAGACCAGTCTGCCGGTCCTGCGCCTGCGCACCCGGTGTCCCCGGCGCACCGGCTCCCGCCCGTCCAGCTGGATCCAGACCCGCACCTCGGTGCCGCCCAGCACCGACGACCCGATCCGTACGTCCCCGCCCGTCGCCTCGGCGAGCCGTCGGACGATGTCGAGCCCGAGCCCGGTCGACCCGGTGCTGCCGGACCCCCGTCCGCGGGCCATGGCGGCCTCGGGGTCGCGGATGCCGGGGCCCGCGTCGGAGACGAGCACGATCACCGCGTCCTCGCCGTTGTGCACGTCGACCGCGAAGGCCGTGCCCTCCGGGGTGTGCCGGAAGACGTTGCCGAGCAGGGCGTCGAGGGCGGCCGCGAGGTCCGCCCGGGCCACGGGTATCCGCACCGGCCGCTCGGTGCCGGCCACCCGCCACTTGCGGCCCTCGTCCTCGGCGAGCGCCGACCAGAACCCCATCCGCTCGCGGACCACCTCCGCCGCGTCGCATCCGGCGCCGGGCCCGGCGGCCGCGGTCTGCGGTTTGGCCTCCCGGGCGGTACGGATGATGGTGTCGACCTCGCGCTCCAGCTGCGCGACCGCGGCCCGGGTCTGCTCGGCGGCCGGACCGTCCCCGAGCGAGGCCGCGTTGAGCCGCAGCACGGTCAGCGGGGTGCGCAGCCGGTGGGACAGGTCGGCGGCCAGTTCCCTTTCGTTCGCGAGCAGTTGGACGACCTGGTCGGCCATGGAGTTGAACGCGACGGCTGCCAGCCTGAGTTCGGTCGGCCCTTCTTCCGGCACCCTCGACCCCAGTTTCCCCTCGCCCAGCTCGTGGGCGCCCTCGACGAGTTTCTGCGCGGGCTGCACCATGCGGACGCCCAGCCGGTCGGCGACCGCGACCGAGCCGACGACGAGCGCGATGCCGACGCCGGCGAGCACCGCCCACGCGGTCGCGACGCCGTTGCTCACCTCGGACTCGGGGACGTACACCTCGACGACGGCGATCTTGCCGGAGCTGAGCGCGACCGGCTGGAGGAGGGTGGAGCCGCCGGACACCTCGGTGGTGGAGGCGCGGCCCAGCCGGCGCACGGTCGCGATGTCGTCGGCGGCGGCCCGCCGCCGTCCGATGTCCACGGCCTTCTGAGCGCTTCGCCCCGCACCGTCGGCCGGTATGTGGACGGCCATCCCGGAGTCCGAGCCCGCGGAGGCGACGACCCGCTCCAGCTGGTCGCGGTCGGTGGTGATGGACAGGGCGGGGGCGACGGCGGCCGCCTGCCGCTCGGCGTTGGAGAACGCCCGGTCCCGGGCCATCTCCTTGATGACGAGGCCGAGCGGGACGGCGAAGGCGACCACGACCATGGTGGTGACCGCCAGGCAGACCTTGACCAGAGCCCATCTCACAGCGGCAGCCCCCCACCCGGTGGTTCCAGCTTCACTCCGACGCCCCGCAGGGTGTGCAGATAGCGGGGCTGTGCTGCCGTCTCGCCCAACTTGCGCCGCAGCCACGACAGATGGACGTCGATGGTCTGGTCGTCGCCGTAGGACTGCTGCCAGACCTCCGCGAGGAGTTCCTTGCGCGGGACGACCACCCCGGGCCGGGCGGCCAGGAAGGCGAGCAGGTCGAACTCGCGGCGGGTGAGGTCGAGTCGGACGCCGTCCAGTTCGGCCTGGCGGCGCAGCGGGTCGACGCTCAGGCCGCCGACGCGCAGCACGGTCTCGGGCGGCGCGTCGCCTCCGGCGGCCCGGGACCTTCGTAGGACGGCGGCCATCCGGGCGGAGAGGTGCTCGACCGAGAAGGGCTTGGTGAGGTAGTCGTCCGCCCCGGCGTTCAACAGGCGGACGATCTCCGTCTCGTCGTCCCGCGCGGTGGCGATGATGACCGGGACGTCGGTGATCCCGCGCAGCATCTTCAGGGCCTCGGACCCGTCGAGATCGGGCAGACCGAGGTCCAGGATCACCACGTCGAAACGGAAATGGGCGACCTCGCGCAGCGCCTCCAGCGCCGTCCCGACGCTGCGCACGGTGTGTGCCGCGTCGGTCAGGTGCCGGATGAGCGCCGAACGAACGAACTGGTCGTCCTCGACCACGAGCACACTTGCCATGCGCCGCACCGTACGCGATTCGGGCGAGCGCGGTCGGGGCCTGTGGACAACTCAGTCCGTGTGCGGCCGGTGGGACGCGTGAGGCAGTATGGCGGGCGATGCGCAGAGGACTCGTACACGTACTGGCCTGGCTGCTCGCCACGGGCGCGGCGGTCACGCTGTCCTGGTGGGGTGTCCACACGGTGATGGCGGGCACGGCCTACGATCCGCCGCGCGCGCTGCCCATCACGGCGGCCGAGGCGACCACGCAGGAGTCGAAGCTGCTGGCGTCCCCGACGCCGACACGGACCGAGCGGGCGACCCCGCCGAAGAGCCCCGCGCCGAGCCCGAGTTCCACGACCGCCGGCCCGGCCCCCTCCTCGAAGAGCCCCTCCCCCACCGCCTCCGGTCAGGTCAGGAGCTATGACACCGACGGCGGCCGCGCGGTCTTCGACCTCGGTGAGAAGTCGGCGACCCTGGTGTCCGCGACGCCCGGCACCGGCTGGTCGATGCAGGTGTGGAAGACGGAGTCGTGGATCCGGGTGGAGTTCGCCTCGGGCGCGGACCGGGTGTCGGTGTTCTGCACCTGGCACGACGGCCCGCCGCGGGTGGAGATCGGCACCTACTGACTCACCGGGTCATCTGAACACGGACGCGGGCGGCGCCGGGGAGGCCACCGCCTCGGCGTCTGTCACGGGTACGGCCCCTCCGGTGAAGTCCCGGAGCGCCTTGCCGTGTTCGACACGGCCGGGGTGCGGGTCGGAGGCGGCCCGGCGGGTCAGTTCCGCGATCGGCAGCGGGGTGTCGGAGGCGACGAGTACGGCGTTGCCGAAGCGTTTGCCGCGCAGGACCGTCGGGTCGGCGACGAGGGCGAGTTCGGGGAAGCGGGCGGCGGCGGTGGCGATCTGGCCGCGGAGATGGGCGAGCGGCGGTCCGTCGGCGAGGTTGGCGGCGTAGAGACCGCCCGGCCTGAGCGCCCTTCGGACCTCGTCGAGGAACTCAGTGGAGGTGAGGTGTGCCGGGGTCCTGGCTCCGCTGAACACGTCGGCGATGACGAGATCGGCCCATCCGTCGGCGACCTTGGCGAGACCCTCGCGGGCGTCGACGGACCGCACGCGTATTCGCGCGGTCGGCTCCAACGGGAGCTTCTGCCGGATCAGTTGCACCAGGGCCGCGTCCCGCTCGACGACCTGCTGGGTGGAGCGGGGGCGGGTGGCGGCGAGGTACCGGGCGAGGGTGAACGCGCCTCCGCCGAGGTGTACGGCGTGCACGGGCTTGTTGGCGGGCGCGACCAGGTCGATGACGTGGCCGAGCCGGCGCTGGTACTCGAAGGAGAGGTGGCGCGGGTCGTCGAGGTCGACGTGGGACTGGGGGGCGCCGTCGATGAGCAGCGTCCACGCGTGCGTGCGCTCCCGGTCGGGGATGAGCTGGGCGAGACCGCCGTCGACGGGTTCGACGACGGCTTCGGCGGCCGGGCTTCCACGGCGAGAACTCTTGGACTTACCCACTACGCCATTATCCGCGGCGCAAGGCCTTCCCGCGTCCGCGGGCCGGTGGGATCGGGCGGCTGCCGGTCAACGGCAATTGTCCGCGGCCTCGATCAGCCTCGCCGCCTCGCCCAGTGCCGCCCGCAGCACCGCGGGGTCCGTCGCCAGATCCGCGTCTCCCGGCGGCAGCAGCCAGTCCGACCCCTCCACGGGCGGCTCCGGAGTCAGCCGCAGCCCCCGGCCGTCGGTCTCCGTGCAGGTGCTCCCCGGCACGTCCCAGCCCGCCGCCGTCCCCGGCGGCACCAGGAACCCCAAGGTCTGGCCACCGTCGTCGTGCAGCACGGGCCCGACGCCCTCACTCACCCCCCGCCGCAGGATGTCGACGGCCTCCAGGCCGTGTCGCGCCGGCACCGTGACCACGTCGCACGACACCGGCGTACAGGGATTGACGCTCCGGCTGATCTCCATCGCGGCCTCCACCAAGGAACCCTCGTCCGACTCCGGGAAGTTCAACGCGCGCCGACGTCAACGGCTACGGCGAAAGTCCGCCGCAAAGGATGGCAGTTCATGGCGGATCCAGGATGAGATATCCGGTTTGTAGCCAAACCCCGCATGGGGACCCGGACACACCAGGTACGTTCTTGCCCGCCGGAAACAGGGCGTCACACTGACAAACCAGTCAACTCGCCTCACCCCCGGCATGGTTCGACGGTTCGCACGAGAGGACCCGGCCATGGCGTCGTCAATGGTGACCTCGTCCCAGTCCCCCACACCACCGAGGCCGAACCTCGCGTTCCGGCGCCTGCGCGGACAGCGCTCGCCGGCCGAGTTCGCCGCGGCGGTGCGACGGGCCGCGCGCGAGATCGGCGAGAGCGTCAGCTGCGACGCACGCTATGTGGGCCGCGTCGAGGCGGGCGAGATCCGTTGCCCCAACTACGCGTACGAACGGGTGTTCCTGCACATGTTCCCCGGCCGCACGCTCTCCGACCTGGGCTTCGCCTCCCGCGCCTCCGTACGCGGACGCCGGGGGCGCCCCACGAGTGAGACACAGGGGACGTACGAGCCGTATGACACGCAGGACACGCAGGACCCCGACGAGACGTACGACGACTACGAGGAGAGCGACGTGCTGCGTCGCGCATTCATGACCGGCGGGGGCGTCACGGTCGCCGCCGCCTCACTGGGCCCCATCGGGCTCGCGCTCGACGCCGCGCCCGCCGGACGGCCCGTCCGCCGCGCCGGGACGGGCGAGGCGGGCGCCCTGGAAGAGGCCGTGCGCAGGATCCGGCTGCTCGACGACCGGCACGGCGCCGACGGCCTGTACCAGCGCGCGGCAGCTCCCCTGCGCGCCGCCTACGCGCTCCTGGACGCCGGCGCGACCCGGCAGACGACCGCCGACCGGCTGCACTCGGGTGCGGGTGAACTCGCCATCTCGGTGGGCTGGCTCGCGCACGACTCCGGGCGGTTCGACGACGCCCGCTCGCACTACGCGGAGGCCCTCGCGACGGCCCGGGTGACCGGTGACGACGCCCTGGAGGCGCACGCCTTCTGCAACACCGCCTTCCTCGCGCGCGACGCGGGACGGCCGCGGGAGGCGGTACGGGCCGCGCAGGCAGCCCAGCGGGTCGCCCGGCCCCTGGGTTCGGCCCGGCTCATGTCGCTGCTCGCGCTGCGCGAGGCGGGCGGCTGGGCGGGGCTCGCCGACCGCACCGGGTGCGAGCAGGCGCTTGTCCGCGCGCAGGCCTACTTCGAGCGGGGCCACTCGGACGCCGACCCCGAGTGGATGAGCTTCTACGGCGAGGCCGAGCTGGAGGGTCTGGAGGCGCAGTGCTGGTCCACGCTGGGCGACTGGCGCCGGGCCGCCCGGCACGCGCGCCGCGCGGCGGATCTCCAGGACCCGCACTTCACCCGCAACATCGCGCTGTACACAGCCGAGCTCGCCGACGACCTGGCCCGCGGCGGCCACCCGGACGAGGGGGCGGCGGCGGGGCTGCGGGTGCTGGAGCTGCTGGGCGAGGTCCAGTCGTCCCGTATCCAGACGATGCTGGCGGCGACGGCGAGGGTGCTGCTGCCGCACCGGCGGGCTTCGGGGGTGTCTGCGTTCCTGGAACGCCACGCTTCGACGCCGAGGTCTGCGTGACGGGTCAGTTCTTGGGCTGCGGGCCGGTGGGGGCTGGTCGCGCGGTTCCCCGCGCCCCTAGGTCGGTGCGGTCACGGCCTGCCCAGCTGTACCCACTCAGGGGCGCGGGGAACTGCGCGACCAGAAACGACGGACCGGCACCCGGCTACGAACCCAGATGCCCCATGTCGTTCCAGCTCTCGATCGCGGGCTCCCCATAAGCCCAGCCGAGCACCGAGAGGGACGTCGGATTAAGCCGTATCCGGGCCGCGAAGCCAACCGGCAGGCCCAGCCACCGTGCCCCGATGGACCGCAGGATGTGCCCGTGGGCGAAGACCAGCACATCCCGGTCCGCCGAGCGCGCCCACGCGACGACCTCGTCCGCGCGAGAAGTGATCTCCGCCAGGGACTCCCCCTCGGGAACGCCGTCCCGCCAGATCAGCCAGCCCGGCCGCATCGCCTGGATCTCTTCCGGGGTCATGCCCTCGTACGTGCCGTAGTCCCACTCCATGAGCGTGTCCCAGGTGGCAGCCCGCTCCCCGAACCCGGCGAGTTCGCAGGTCTCCCGCGCGCGTACCAGCGGGCTCGTGCGTATCTCCACCCCGGGAAGGCCGTCGTACGGGGCCCGGTGCAGCCGCTCGCCGAGCAGCTTGGCGCCCCGTCGGCCCTCCTCCAGGAGCGGCACGTCGGTCCTGCCGGTGTGCTTGCCGGACAGCGACCACTCGGTCTGTCCGTGCCGGGCCAGCAGGATGCGCGGTGCCATGGAGAAACCTTTCCGGGGGAAAGCGGAGGCGGAACGCCTCCATCATCGCGCACCCTGTGGGGGGCAACCCGACGGGCGTTCTCAGCGTCTTCGTGGACCGAAGGCGCTGCGTGGGGGCACTCCACAGGGGCCCGCGCATACGCCGTAAAGTGGCACCCCCGGACAAGGACCGCCGGACGCCGCGCGAAACGAAGGGGGACAGGATCGGATGCCGCTGACCGAGACACCAGGCACCGAGGCAGCCCCTCAGACGCGGCTGCGCTGGTGGACGGAGCTGCCCCTGATCCTGTTGGTGTACGCCTGCTACAGCGCCGGCCGGCTCCTCGCCAGGGGCGACGTCACCGGCGCCGTGGACCACGGCCTGGCGATCCTCAAGGTCGAGAAGGTCCTGTACCTCAACGCCGAGCACCCGCTCAACCGGCTCTTCACCAGCCAGACCTGGATCGGCGTACCGGCCGACTTCTGGTACGCCTCGCTGCACTACCTGGTCACCCCGGCCGTCCTGATCTGGCTCTTCCGCTCGCGTGCCGTGCACTACCGGGCGGCCCGCACCTGGCTGATGACGTCCACGTTCATGGGTCTGATCGGCTTCACCCTGCTGCCGACCTGCCCGCCCCGCCTCCTCTCGGCGAGCTACGGCTTCGTCGACACCATGGCGCAGTACAGCTCGTACGGCTGGTGGGGCGGCGAGGCGAGTGCCCCGCGGGGCATGGGCGGCATGACGAACCAGTACGCGGCCATGCCGAGCCTGCACGTCGGCTGGGCCCTGTGGTGCGGTGTGATGCTGTGGCGCTACGGCAGAACGCGTACGACGAGGGCCGCAGCGGTCGCCTACCCGCTGATCACCACCATCGTGGTCATGGGCACCGCGAACCACTACTTCCTCGACGCGGTCGCGGGCGCGGTGGTGATGGGGCTCGGGTTCCTGCTCGCCCCGTACGTCAGCCGCGTGGCCGAGCGGGCCACGGCGGGACTCCGCTCCCGGATGGTCACCGTTTCCGTCGCCTCTCGGGACACAGAGCCCTCAATTGTCAGTGCCGGATGCAAGACTTCCGCGGGTGAGCACATTCCACGGCAGCGCGAGTCACGCTTCCCAGGCGGAGCCGAGCCGAGTGCCGCTCCCACGGACGCGGGGGACGGCGCTCCGGCAGCGGCTCGCTGAGCTGCGCGGACCCGAGGTACCGGCCAAGGCACTGGACGCACGCGCCCTGGCGGCGCTCGCGGCGAACCCCGGCTGCAAGCGGCGCGCGATCCTCGACGGCGCCGGGGTGAACAAGACGGCGCTGGCGAGCGCCCTGGGGTCGCCGTCCGCCTTCGGGCAGTCGCAGTTCGCCCTGACCCGGGGCAACGCCTTCGAGGCCAAGGTCAAGGCGGACGGCGGCGCGGAGCTGCTGCGGCTGGTGCACGAGCGACTGGACCGGAGGGCCGAGCCGCCCACCGAGGCCCATGTCCCCGACCTCGCCGCGATCGGCCCCGAGGGCCGTACCGCGCGGACGGCCCTCGCCCTGCGCGAAGCCTCCGGGACACAGGGGTGGACGCTGCTCGACCACCCCATGCTCGCGCTCGACGTCGCCGGCTCCCCCGCCTTTCTGGAGCCCGACGCGGTGGTCGTGCACCCGGACGGCAGCTGGACGGTCGTGGAGATCAAGTCCTTCCCGATGCTGGACGGTTCGGCGGACCCGTCGAAGGTGGGCGCGGCCGCCCGCCAGGCCGCGGTGTACGTCCTCGCGCTGGAGGAGGTCGCCGCCCGCGTGGAGCCGGCTCCGCGGGTCCGCCACCGGGTCCTGCTGGTCTGCCCCAAGGACTTCTCCAACCTGCCCACCGCCTCGGCCGTCGACATCCGCAAGCAGCGCGCGGTCACCGCCCGCCAGCTGACCCGCCTCACCCGCGTCGAGGACATCGCCGACGCCCTCCCCGAGGGCACCTGCTTCGCCCCCGACCTGCCCTCCGGCGAACTGACGGCCGCGGTCGAGTCGGTCCCGGCGACCTACGCCCCCGAGTGCCTGTCCGCGTGCGAACTGGCCTTCCACTGCCGGGACCGCTCCCGCGCGGACGGCGCGGTGACCTCCCTGGGCCGCTCGGTGCGTGCGGAGCTGGGCGGTCTGACGACGGTCGAGGAGGTCCTGGCGGCGGCCCGCGGCGAGGCCGGAGACCCGGACGACCCGGCGGTGGCGGCACTGCGCAGAGCGGCGGAGCTGCGCGCGGAGGCGCTGGGGGTGACCGCATGTCGCTGATCGCCACGCTGGCCCGGCTGGAAGCCGTCAGCACCGGCCGCGCCCAGCCCGCCGCAACCGTCCTCCACCGGCACCTCTCCGACCGGCCCCTCGTCCTGGTCCCGCTCACCACCGCGGGCGAGGCCGGTGCCCCGCTCGGCGCGCTCGTGGGCACCGACCGGGACGCCCCGCACCTCCTGGTCGTACCGCAGCCCCGGGACCGCGACCTCAGGTTCGCGTTCCTCGCCGAACTGGCGGACATCGTGCTGCCCTACCTCGACGGGTACGCCGAGTCGGTGGAGGCCGCCGAGCGCAACGAGACCGATCCGGAGACCGGCAAGCGGATCAAGGTCGAGGTCGAGCTGTGCGCGGACGCCCCGCAGCTGATCCTGCCGAGCCGCGCGGGCGTCGATTTCGTACGGCTGCTCGGGCGCTCCATGCGCTTTCGGCGTACGGCGGAGCAGGACCCGGAGACCCCGTACCCGGCCCCGCCCCGGGTGCCGTTGCTGGGCCGGTGGCTGACCCACTTCGGGGAGCGGGCCCGCGTGCCGGGCTCCGCGCTGCTCCTTGCGATGACGGACGTGCTGGGCCGGCACTGGTCCACCGGCCAGTCCACGCTGGAGGACCAGCACTTGGGCGCGCTGCTCGCCTGGATCGACCCGCCGCAGGCCCGGTCGGGCGCCGAGGCCGCCCTGGAGGCCGAGCTGGCCCGGGACGACCGCGGCCAGCTGCTGCACCCGCCCGCCGGTCCCGCCACCGACCCGGCGTTCGACAACAAGCTGCTCGCCCCCGCCTTCGAGCGCTACGACCGCGCGCGTACCGCCCTCGCCGCCGCCGAGGACGGTCTGGAGGCCGACGACCGGCTCGGCGCACTCACCGCGGCCGAGCAGGAGATCCGCGCCCTCGTCGCGAGTCGCACCCGCCCCACCTGGGACGCGGTGTGGCGGGGCGTGGACCTGCTGCGGGTGCTGCCCGAGGGGGCGCATGTCGAGGAGCGGTGGACGCGCGACCGCTGGTCGTTCACGGGCCACCGCGACCGGGTCGTGGCGGGCGAGCCCCCGCAGTCGCGCCGCGACGACGCGGTCACCGCCGCCAACAAACTCGCCGCGCGTGAGCGCGAACAGGCCCGCCTTGAGGCGCAGGAGGCACTCGACGACCCGCTGGTGATGGCGGGGCGGCGGTTGGCCGGTGAGGCGTTCGCCGGGGAGGTCACGGACGTCGTCATGACGTACAGCGAGGGCAAGCGGCCCAGCCCGCGCCCGCTGGTGACCGTACGGACCGACGACCGGCCGCATCTGGGCGAGCGGGCCAAGGTGTACCGCTCGCTGGGCGGCAAGCCGCAGTCGGCCGAGTTCGTGGCGTCCGAGGAGGAGGGCGCGCTGGTCGTCCTCAAGATCCTCGACAAGATGGGCCGCGGCAAGGAGCCGGAGACCGGGTCGGTCCCCGAGAAGGGCGACCGGGTGTGCTTCACGCTCTTCGAGCACGAGCAGCGCGGCGGCGCGAAGCTGCCCGACCCGGAGGACACCCCGTGGACGCACGGCGGGCCGCCCGGTGAGGCCGTGCAGGAGAGCGCCGACCCCCTGACCCCGGAGGACGTCCTGTGACCACCCAGGCCAGGGGCCCCCGGGCCTTCGACTCCGGTGCCGAGGCCGGACGGGCCACCGACGCGATCCTCCGCGACACCCTGCACGGCACCCACCGCGGAGTCGTCGTCGACTCCCCGCCCGGCGCCGGCAAGTCCACCCTCGTCGTCCGCGCGGCACTCGAACTGGCCGACGCGGGACGCCCGCTGATGGTGGTCGCACAGACGAACGCCCAGGTGGACGACCTGGTCCTCCGGCTCGCCGAGAAGAACCCCGAGCTGCCGGTGGGGCGGCTGCACAGCAGTGACGCCGACCCGTACGACAAGGCGCTGGACGACCTGCCCCAGGTCCGCAAGTCGGCGAAGGCGGGTGATCTGACCGGGCTGCCCGTGGTGATCTCCACGGCCGCCAAGTGGGGGCATGTGAAGGCCGACGAGCCCTGGGCGCACGCGATCGTCGACGAGGCGTACCAGATGCGCTCGGACGCGCTGCTGGCGGTGGCCGGACTGTTCGAGCGGGCGCTGTTCGTGGGCGACCCCGGGCAGCTGGACCCGTTCGCGATCGTGGGCAGCGAGCAGTGGGCGGGGCTGTCGTACGACCCCTCGGCCTCGGCGGTGACGACCCTGCTGGCCCACAACCCCGAGCTGCCCCAGCACCGGCTGCCGGTGTCCTGGCGGCTCCCCGCCTCGGCCGCGCCCCTGGTCTCGGACGCCTTCTACCCGTACACGCCCTTCCGCAGCGGGACCGGCCACGACGACCGCCGGCTCGCCTTCGCGGTCCCCTCGGACGGCTCCGGGCCCGACCGGGTCATCGACGCGGCGGCGGAGTCCGGCTGGGGACTGCTGGAGCTGCCGGCCCGCCACACCCCGCGCACGGACCCGGAGGCGGTACGGGCCGTCGCGAGCGTCGTACGGCGTCTTCTCGACCGGGGCGGGGCGGCCACGTCGGAGCGCTCACCGGACCCCTCGCCGCTGACGGCCGACCGCATCGCGGTGGGCACGGCGCACCGGGACCAGGCGGCGGCGGTCCGCGCGGCGCTGGCCGACCTCGGCGTCGCGGACGTCACCGTCGACACGGCGAACCGTCTCCAGGGCCGCGAGTACGACGTCACGGTCGTCCTCCACCCGCTCTCCGGCCGCCCCGACGCCACCGCCTTCCACCTGGAGACGGGCCGCCTGTGCGTGCTGGCCTCCCGGCACCGCCACGCCTGCATCGTGGTGTGCCGGGCGGGCGTGAGCGACCTGTTGGACGACTACCCGTCCACGGAACCGGTCCAGCTGGGAACGCTGGTGAAGTTCCCGGACGGCTGGGAGGCCAACCACGCGGTACTCGCACGGCTGGCGGAACACCGGGTGGCGTGGCGGCCGTGACGTAGGCCTCGGTATGTGCCGGAGGCGACCCGCCCCCTTGCACGGGCGCGGGACAATGGACGGTGGCCCTTCCACAGGCGGGCCGTCGGTACGGACGACGTACGAGGAGGATGAAGACATGGCGGAGCCCACGCCGCGTCGGAACGAACCGCGGCTGCGCCCCGCGCCCCTGCTGTTCGAGCCCACGCAGGTGGCCGACGACCCGGAGCACTTCTTCGACCTGGAGTCGATCGACGACCCGCGCGCGCTGCTGACCCGGTCCACCGAGCTGGCGCAGGCTTTCCGCGCTGCGGCGGACCGTGCCGTGGAGTTCCAGGCGATGGCGGCGGCCCAGCTGGCCGATCCCCGGCGCTTCGACCGGCTCACGACGGCGGACATCGCCGAGCGCGCCGAGTGGACCGAGGACTACGCGAAGAAGATGGTCGAGTTCGGCCGGGACCTGCTGCGCGGCGCGGAGGGCGGAGCGGGACACGCGGACCCTGTGTGAATCTCGCGTGGCATATGCCAGGCGGGCAAGATACCCCTCCCCGCCCCCTCCTGTCCCGATTTCCCGCAACCCTGTGGAACGGCCCTCTCACGCCCCGTAGATGTAGACGGCATGAGCACTCGCGACGAACCGTTCACCGACCGCTTCGACGTCTGCGGCGCCACCGCGGACGGGGCCGCCTGGCTCGCCTCGGCAGGAACGTATCCGCGCAGCACCCTGTCGCTGTGGGAGGACCACCCCGCCGCCCCGGTCGTCCTGCCGTGCGGTACCGCCTTCGACGTGGTCAGCGCTCCCGCGATCTTCGGGCGCCGGATGGTCGACCGGCTGTGGGACGAGGGTCCGGGCTCGGGGCCGGTGGCCACGTTCCGGGGCCGGATGCTCCTCTTCGCGGCGCCGGGCACGGCACAGCGGCTGCCGTCCCTGCTGCGGTGGGAGGAGTTCGGCCGTACGGGGGCGATCCCGGCGCTGCTGTGCCACGGCACCGGCGACGCGGTGACCGTTCCGGCCCCGCTCAGCGCCGCGAAATCCGCACTGACCTCACGCTGGCTGGTTGCCCCCGACACCCGTCACCCCTGGCTGCCGGGCCCCGAAATCCTGCTCTGGGCAGCCGTCCGCGCGGCCCGCACCGCCGTGCGGATATCGATTTTTCCCCCGGCCGATCAGGATGCTAAGGTCTACGACGTCAGCAGGCGCCGCTAGCTCAGTTGGTTAGAGCAGCTGACTCTTAATCAGCGGGTCCGGGGTTCGAGTCCCTGGCGGCGCACAGACACTGAAGGCCCTCCGTGGAAGCGGGGGGCCTTCGGCGTTGAGCCCGAGTCGCTCGACACTCCGGACACAAGCCGGGGCCCGGCGGAGGCGGCCGGGGGTCCGGGGGTTGCCCCCCGGGAAGACACAGCATCAGCGGGTCCGGGGTTCGAGTCCCTGGCGGCGCACGTTGTCGATGGCGAGGCTTGTTCGCGGAAAGCGCGAACCGGTCTCGCCATCGTCGTTCCTGCGCGGCTGCGCCGCGCGTCGTGGGGGCTCCGCCACCCACACCCCCTCTCCCACCGAGCCGCCGGCCAGGAAGTCACCCGACCGCGATCTCCACGTCAAACGCCCCCGCGGTCGTCCGTCCCGTCACCTTCACGCGTACGTCCTCCCCCGGCACACTGAAGGTCTCGCCCACGTCGACGGGGGCGTCCGCGAGTGGGGGGTAGACGGAGTTCTCCCAGCAGGCCTCGGTGCGGGGGTGGGCGTCGATCACCTGGATGGGGCCGCCGCCGGACGCGGCGCCGCTGTGGACGCGGTAGACCAGCACGCCCTGCCGGCAGACCGCCTCGTCACTGCCCACCGCCTCGCGCGCCTCGAAGGCGAGCGCGCTGTCGGTCCCGGTGGGTACGACCGCGAGCTTCGTGCCGCGCCCGAGTCCGAAGATCCCGGCACGGTCGGGACCGGCCTCGACCGGCTCCAGCGTCAGCCGCGTCGGCTTCGGCCCCCGTACGCACGCCACCTGCCGCCGCTCCAGCCAGCCCAGCTTCCACTTGTGCCAGGCGAACAGATCAGGGGCCAGTCCGAACTGGCTGCCCATCAGGTCCCAGTCGCCGACGTAGGTGTCCCAGTCGCCCTTGCCGTCCATCGGCCGGTGATACAGATCCGGCAGGTCGAAGACGTGCCCGGTCTCGTGGGCCAGCACCAGACGGTCCGGCGGGTGCTTCTCGAAGACCGTGACGACCCGGCGGATGTCCGTGCGGTCGGCGTGCAGCGGCACGTCCAGGTTGACGACCTTCGTGGCGTCCGAGTCGACGCCGGGCGCGTCCGGGTCGGCGACGAAGTAGACGACGTCGTAGCGCGAGAAGTCGACCTCCCCGTCCGCCGCCGCCAGCGCGTCCCGGAGGTAGGCGCCCCGGTCCGCGGCACTCCAGTCGCGCTGTATGGCGTACGCGGTAGACGGGCGCGGCATCCGGAGCCAGTGCCGCAGCGGGTGCGGGCGCAGGGTGAACCGGCCGTAGGAGGCGCGGTCGAAGAAGCGGGTGGTGGCCGGGAAGTGATCTGCGGTCAGCTGGGCCGGGGTGGTGATCGGCGGGGCGTCCGGGAAGGACAGGAAGACCATCACCGCGTCGAGGGCGCGGGCCGGACGCGGATACGCAGTGTTCCAGGTGTCCAGGCCCTCCGAGTGATGGGCCTCGGTGCGTTCCAGGGCGCAGGGCGCCGAGGAGAAGGGTCCGGCGACCGACGGCCCGGTGACGAGGGAGGTGGCGGCGAGCGCCGCCATGGTGGTGAACACGGCGGCGGTGCTGCGCAGGGGCGGACGCGAGAAAGTGCGCGGAAACGAGCGCGGCAACGGGACCTCCGGGAGCGGTTCACGGGACACCGCACCCAGCCTGTGATGATTTGCGGTAATACGCCCTGTTTATCTGCACCGGACGAGTGAGTTGGCGTGACCTGCCGAACCGGCCGACACCCCCGAATCACTCACGGAACGTCACAACCGGTCTCCTGCCTGAAGAACCCGTCCAGCTGCGGGCAGAAACGATCTGCCAGAAGGGGTTGCCGGTCCCCGAGACTGGGCAATGGCTGGAAGGGCCTGGGGGCAGCCTCTATGATCGGCACACTTTCCTGCGCGGACAGCGATCGAGTGCACTGCGGGAGCTAGCGGTGAACGGAACGTCCGAAGGGCCGGCGCCCGCGGCAGACCTCGACGGGTCAGCCGTAACAGAGAGTGACATCGCGACACCTTTTCGTACCGAGCCGCCGTCGCATCGCGCGGCGTTCGCGGCGGCACCGCTGGCCATGGCCGTGGTGGACCGCGAGGGCACGGTCGTCGACGCCAACCCCGCCTTCGGGGAGCTGCTCGGCGCCGTACCGGAGGAGTTGTCCGGGACCCTGGCCGCCGACCTGGTGGACCTGGCCTCGGACACGCGTACCTGGCACGCCTATCGCGAGGTGCTGCGCGGCCGGCAGGCGAAGCTGCGCTGCAAGCGCCGGCTCAAGCATCCCGACGGGCACTCCATGTGGGCGCAGATCACGGTCACGCCGCTGGCCGGGGACGCACACGGCTCCCCCGGCGTCCTGCTCTCCGTCGCCGACATCACCGCCCGCCGCGAACTGCAGGCGCGGCTGCGGCACTTGCAGATGCACGACCCGGTGACCCGGCTGCCCAACCGCACACTGTTCTTCGAGCGGCTGACGGCCGCGCTGGAGCCGGAGTCGTACGAACAGGGCGGCACGGGCCGGATCGGGCTGTGCTATCTGGACCTCGACGGGTTCCAGGCCGTCAACGACACCCTCGGGCACCGGGTGGGCGACCGACTGCTGGCCGCCGTCGCCGAGCGCCTGACGCGCTGCGCGGACGAGGCCGGCCACGACCGGGCGACCGCTCCCCTGGTGGCGCGGCTGGGCGGCGACGAGTTCGCCCTGCTCGTCGAGGACTCCACCGGCACGGAACAGCTCGCCGACCTCGCCGAGTCCCTGCTGAAGGCGATCCAGGCGCCCTTCGACCTCTCCGGCCACCGGATGTCGGTGTCGGCGTCGATCGGGGTCGTCGAACGCCGGGCGGCGGGCACCTCGGCGACGGGGCTGATGCAGGCCGCCGACACCACGCTGTACTGGGCCAAGGCCGACGGGCGGGACCGCTGGACGCTGTTCGACCCCGAGCGCAACGCCCACCGCATGACCCGTCAGGCCCTCGCCTCCACGCTGCGCCCGGCCATCGAGCGCGGCGAGTTCAGGCTGGAGTACCAGCCGCTGGTCGGGATGGAGGACGGCCGGCTGCGCGGGGTCGAGGCGCTCATCCGCTGGGACCACCCGCAGTTCGGCATGCTGACGCCGAATCGGTTCATCCAACTGGCCGAGGAGGACGGCTCGATCGTCCCGCTCGGCCGCTGGATCCTGGCCACCGCCTGCCGGCAGGCCCGGCAGTGGCAGCTGGACCACCCCGACGAGCCGCCGATCTTCGTCAGCGTCAACGTGGCGGTCCGTCAGGTCTGGGACTCCGACCTGGTCGCGGACGTGGCGAAGACCCTCGCGGAGACGGGCCTCGCCCCGCATCTGCTCCAGCTCGAACTCACCGAGTCCGCCGTGATGGGCTCCGCGGGCCGTCCGCTCCAGGCCCTCCAGGCGCTGAGCGACATGGGTGTCGGCATCGCGATCGACGACTTCGGCACCGGCTACTCGAACCTCGCCTACCTCAGCCGCCTGCCGGTCTCCGTCCTGAAGCTGGACGGCTCCTTCGTACGGGGCTTCCAGTACGAGGGGGAGGGCGTCCCCCCGAACCCGGCCGACGAGGTCGTCGTCGAGGCGATGATCCAGCTCGCCCACCGCCTCGGCCTCACCGTCACGGCGGAGTGCGTCGAGACCTCGGCCCAGGCCAGCCGGCTGCGCCGCATCGGCTGCGACACCGGCCAGGGGTGGCTGTACTCGCGGCCGGTGTCGCCGGATCGTATCTCCGGGCTGATGGGCGCGCAGGCCTAGGAGGCCTCGGGGAGGCCGTAGGCGTCCGCCACGAGTTCGTACGAACGCAGGCGTACGTCACCGCTGTGGGCGTTGCCCGTGAGCATCAGCTCGTCGGCGCCGGTGCGCTTGTGGAGGTCGTCGAGGCCGGCGCGGACCTCGTCGGCGGTGCCGTGGATGACGTTGGCGTTCCAGGAGGTGGCGAACTCCTCCTCCATCGGGCTGAATTCGTAGGCCTCCGCCTCCTCGGGCGTGGGGACCAGGCCCGGGCGGCCGGTGCGCAGCCGGATCATGCTGAGCGCGGCGGCGCGGACCTGGCGGCGGGCCTCCCTCTCGTCGTCGGTGGCGAGGGCGGAGACGCCGATGAGGGCGTATGGCTCGGCCAGGAGCGCGGAGGGCCGGAAGGACTCGCGGTACAGGTCCAGGGCCGGGATGGTGTTCTGCGCCGAGAAGTGGTGCGCGAAGGCGAAGGGCAGGCCGAGGGAGCCGGCCAGCCGGGCGCTGAAGCCGGAGGAGCCGAGCAGCCAGACGGGCGGGCGGTGCGGGGACTGGACCCCTCCGGGCGAGGTCGCCTGGACGGGGCCGGGCACGGCGTGGATCCGGCGGTAGGGGTGGCCGTCCGGGAAGTCGTCGTCCAGGAAGCGGGTGAGCTCCATGAGCTGCTCGGGGAAGTCGTCGGCGCCCTCACGCAGCCGGTCGCTGCGGCGCAGGGCGGCCGCGGTGGCGCCGTCCGTGCCCGGGGCCCGGCCGAGGCCCAGGTCGACCCGGCCGGGGGCCAGCGCCTCCAGCGTGCCGAACTGCTCCGCGATCACCAGCGGGGCGTGATTCGGGAGCATGACGCCGCCCGAGCCGAGCCGGATGCGGCTGGTGTGGGCGGCGAGGTGGGCGAGGATCACCGCGGGCGAGGAGGACGCCACGCCCGGCATGGAGTGGTGCTCGGCGACCCAGTAGCGGTGGAAGCCGCGTGACTCCGTGAGCCTGGCGATGGCGACGCTGGTGCGCAGGGCGTCGGTGGCCGTACGTCCGGCGCCGACGGTGACCAGGTCGAGTACCGAGAGAGGTACGGGGGCGGTGCCCTGTGCAGTACCTCGGATCTCGTCTTCCGCCACGGTGGGGTGCCTCCTGCTCATGAGCCGTGCGCTGTCGTCCACGCAAGAACAGGAGAGTGTCCCCGGTTATTCCCGGGCGCCCATCCGTATCGCCGACATCGCGTGGACCGCGCTGAGTGTCGCCGCCGCCCTGTGGGCGATCCTGGCCACCGTCGACGCCGTACGCGGCACCGGCTCGTGGGCGTACAGCGTGGTGGCCCTCGCCCTGCTCACGATCGGTCTGACCCTGCGGGTCATCGGCATCCGGCGCCGGGGGCGGACCCGGCTCTGAGGAGGGACGCCTCGGGGTGCTCACCACCGAGGCCCCGCAGGAGCGTCGGCGGTGAGCGCCTGAAGCCGTCCGCCTCACACCTGGACGATCGGCTCCCGTGTGAACAGCGCCCCCATCGCCGGAGCGTTCACCCGGCGGTCGGTCAGCCTCAGGGCCTCCCAGACGGTGACCTGGTTCGCGGTGAGGACCGGCTTGCCGAGTTCCTTCTCCAGGGCCTGGATGTGGCCGGCCGTGTGGAGGGCGGTGTCCGGGAGGAGCACCGCCTCGGCGTCCGGCGAGTCGGCCTGCCGGGCCAGCGCGAAGACCTCCTCCTCGCCCCAGGTGCCGACCTCCGCGGCGGTGATGATCCCGGCGCCGCGGACCTGGCCGACCTGGATCCCGCCCGCCCGCAGGAACTCGGCGAACAGGCCCGCCACGTCGTCCGGGTAGGTCGCCGCGACCGCCACCCGTCCGGCCTCGATCTCCCGGGCCGCGTGCACGAAGGCGAAGGAGGTCGAGGAGGCGGGCATGCCGGCCGTGCGGGCCAAGGTGCGGACCTGTTCCTGGGCGCCTTCCCAGCCGCGCACGAAGCTGCCGCTGGTGCAGGCCCAGACGACGGACTCGGCGCCCGACATGCGCAGTTCCTCGACGCCGGCGGCGAGCCGCTCGGGCGAGCCCATCTCCTGGAGGGCGTCCACGCGGTGGGCGTCCGTGCCGATGTCGGTGTGGACCACGTCGAGGCGGATGTCGCTGCCCAGGAGCTGTTCGATGCGCGGGTAGTCGTCCTCGGCGGAATGTCCCGGGTAGAGGAATCCGAGTGCGGTCATGTCCAGCCTTCCTGCTGCTGTTCTTCGTCCGGCAGGCCCCGGACTTCCGGCAGACCCGGAATCTCCGGGCGCAGGCCCGGTAGCTCCGGGCGCAGGGGACCGGTCCTCGCCGCCGGGTCGATCAGCGCCTGGTACGGTCCCACGGCTCGGGTACCCAATCGGCGCAACGCCGCCCACATCGTCACCTGGTTGGCCGAGATCACCGGTATCCGCAGCTCCGCCTCCAGTTGCGGGATGACGTCGTACGTCGGCAGGTTGGTGCAGCTGATGAACAGCGCCTGGGCGTCGGCCCGTACGGCCTTGTGGGCCATCTCGGAGACCTGCCGGTAGGGCACCTTCCAGATGTGCCGGGTCAGGCCCATGTAGGCGCAGCCGGTGACCGAGACACCCGCCTCGGCGACGTACTCCTCCAGCGCCCTGGTCACCGACACCGTGTACGGCGTCACCAGCGCCACCCGGCGCACGTCGAGCTCGGCGAGGGCGTCCAGGAGGGCGCCGGACGTGGTCAGGGACGGGACCGCGCCCGCCCTGGTCATGGCCGCGCACATGGCGCGTTCCCCTGCGACCCCGCCAACGAAGCTGCCGGAGGTGCAGGCGTAGGCGACGATCTCGGGGGCGATGGCGTTGAGCGTGCGCACGGCCTCGTGCAGGGTCTCGTGCTCGCTGACCAGGCGGGCCAGGTCGAGGCTGACCTCGACGGGGACGTACGGGGTGCGGGTGAGATGGAGCGAGATCTCGTCGGGGACCCAGCGCCACAGCTCGCGATCCAGCGCGAAGTCGAAGGGGGCGACGACACCGACACCGCGCTGAGGGCGCGGACCACCTAGAAACGAAACGTCCATGGCGAAGACCGGCCTCACGGTGAGAGACGGAGGGACAGCGGAACGTACGCAACGCCCGTGTTGACGAAGGTAGGTTCGGGTGCGAGCGTGGTCAATCCGCCCATGTCAAGCACATGTAAACACCGGGGTTGCCGCCGGTTTCCCGCCCACGTCAGACGCCCGGCAGCCCCGCGACAACCCGTAGAAACGGTGGCTCGATGTCCGTCCCCACCCTTCTGGTCCTTGACGCCGACCCCCCGCCGCGCCTCGGCCGGCTCACCGGCCGGGCCCGGATCGAGCACGCGGACGGGACCACTCTCGCCGAGCGGCTGCCGTCCGCCGACGTGCTGCTGGTCTGGGACTTCGCCTCGACCGCGGTGCGCGACGCCTGGCCGGGCGAGGGGCCTCGGCCCCGCTGGGTGCACACAGCGAGCGCGGGCGTGGACCACCTGATGTGTCCCGAACTCGCCGTCTCCGACACGGTGGTGACCAACGCGCGCGGGGTCTTCGACCAGCCGATCGCCGAGTACGTGGCCGCGCTGGTCCTGACGATGGCGAAGGACCTGCCCCGGACCCTGGAGCTGCAACGCGAGGGCGTGTGGCGGCATCGGGAGTCCCAGCGGGTGGCAGGCACGCGCGCGTGCGTGGTCGGCTCCGGGCCCATCGGCCGGGCGATCGTGAGCATGCTCAAGGCGCTCGGCATCACGACCGCCCTGGTCGGCCGCCGCCCCCGCACCGGCATCCACGGCCCCGACGACCTCGACCGGCTGATGGCCCGCGCCGACTGGGTGATCGCGGCCGCCCCGCTCACCGCGGAGACACACGGCATGTTCGACGCCCGCCGCTTCGGGATGATGCAGCCCTCCGCCCGGTTCATCAACATCGGCCGGGGTCAGCTGGTCGTCGAGGAGGCGCTGGTGGAGGCGGTGTCCAAGCGGTGGATCGCCGGGGCCGCCCTCGACGTGTTCGACACCGAACCGCTGCCGCCCGAGAGCCCGTTGTGGCGGGTCCCGGGGCTGATCGTGTCCCCGCACATGAGCGGTGACACGGTCGGCTGGCGCGATGAACTCGGCACGCAGTTCGTGGAGTTGTACGACCGCTGGGAGGCGGGCAGATCGCTGCCGAACGTGGTCGACAAGAAGCGCGGGTATGTACCAGGGCACTGAACGTCGAGCGAGGGGCAGCAGATGCAGGACCTCACCGGACTGACCGCCGTACAACTCGTCGAGGGTTACCGCAAGGGGGAGTTCAGCCCCGTCGAGGCCACCCGGGCGGCCCTGGAGCGGGCCGAGCGGATCCAGCCGGAGGTGACCGCGTTCGTACGGCTGACCGGCGAGGAAGCCCTCGCGCAGGCGCGCGCGTCGGCCGACCGCTGGCGGCGCGGGGAGCCGTGCGGCGCGGTGGACGGCGTTCCGGTCACGGTGAAGGACATCCTGCTGACGCGCGGCGCCCCCACCCTGAAGGGCTCCAGGACGATCTCGGAGAGCGGCACGTGGGACGAGGACGCGCCCTCCGTCGCCCGACTGCGCGAGCAGGGCGCCGTGTTCCTCGGCAAGACGACCACTCCGGAGTTCGGCTGGAAGGGCGTCACGGACTCACCGCTGTCGGGAGTGACCCGCAATCCCTACGACCCGACGCGCACCGCGGGCGGCTCCAGCGGGGGTGCCGCGGCGGCCGTGGCGCTCGGCGCGGGGCCGCTCGCGCTCGGCACGGACGGCGGGGGCAGTGTCCGTATCCCGGCCGCGTTCTGCGGGATCTTCGCCCTGAAGCCGACGTACGGGCGGGTGCCGCTCTACCCGGCGAGCGCCTTCGGCACCCTCGCCCACGTCGGCCCGATGACCCGGGACGCGGCCGACGCGGCGCTGCTGCTCGACGTCATCGGCGTGCCGGACTCCCGTGACTGGTCGGCGCTGGGCCCGGCGGCCGGCCCGTACACGGCGGCCCTCGCGGGCGGCGTGCGCGGGCTGCGGGTGGCCTACTCGCCGTCCCTCGGCGGCCAGGTGGCCGTACAGCCGGGGGTCGCGGCCGCGGTCCGCCGTGCCGTGGAGCGGCTGGCCGGACTCGGCGCGTACGTCACCGAGGCCGACCCCGACTTCACCGATCCCGTGGACGCCTTCCACACCCTGTGGTTCAGCGGGGCGGCCCGGGTGACCCAGCATCTCGGGCCGCACCAGCGGGAGGTGCTGGACCCGGGGCTCCGGGAGATCTGCGGCCGCGGGGCCCGCATGAGCGCGCTCGACTACCTGGCCGCGGTGGACGTCCGGATGGACCTCGGGCGCCGGATGGGCCGTTTCCACGACTCCTACGACCTGTTGGTCACCCCGGCCCTGCCGATCACCGCGTTCGAGGCGGGCACGGAGGTCCCGAAGGGCTCGGGGCACCACCGCTGGACGGGGTGGACGCCGTTCACGTACCCCTTCAACATGACGCAGCAGCCGGCGGCGAGCGTGCCCGTCGGCACGGACGGCGACGGGCTGCCGGTGGGGCTCCAGATCGTGGCGGCCCGGCACCGGGACGACCTGGTACTGCGGGCGGCCCACGCCCTGTACGAGGCGGAGGCGGCGGGCATCCGGCCGCCCGTCGCGGCCCACGCGAGGTGAGGGCTAGGCCCGGCTGAAACGCAGGCTCTCGCCGAGGGCGCCCGAGCGCCAGAGGTCGTTGCAGCCCTCGGCCAGGGCGTCCAGCCCCTCCACCACCTGGCCCCAGACGATGCCCGGCACCCAGCCGACGTCGGCGTTCAGGAGCAGGTTGTTGCGCTCGTAGAACAGAGCCAGGTCGACCACCGTCGTGCCCGCGCGGACCTCGCGGTCGTAGCCGTAGGACTTCGTGCCGAGTTCCGTGCCCGCGAAGGAGAAATAGCAGAGATCTCCGGGAATCGGGGTAACTGTCGGATTTTCCAGGGGTGGCTCTGTTTCCGCGAACGGCGGGAAAAGGGCGTAGATCTCGTTGCGTGCGTACTTCGCGTGATAGACGTCACCGGCGAGCGGGAGGGCGTCCCATACGGCCGCGCAGGTGATCGGCGCCCGGTCGTCCAGGAGCTTTGCCCTGGCGGTGATCCCGCGCTTGACCAGCGAGACTTCGATGTAGCGGTCAGCCATGCATTCCATGGTCCCCCGCCGGTCAAGAGGGCCTCGGCAAAAACAGGGCTCAAATCGATCCGCATAAGTCGCATCCGGTCGGGTAGCCGCGCCGCCATGGCTCCACCACTGGAACACGGCGAACACATATCCGGGACCACCCGCCGGTCGCTGCTCGCGGGGGTAGCGGCGCTCGGCGCGCTGGGCGCGGCCGGCTGCTCACGTGTGGCCACCGCCTCCACCACAGGGGGCGGTGAACTGCTCGACCGGCTCAGAGCGGCGGGTGTCGTACGGCTGGGAATCGCGGGTGAGATCCCCTTCGGGTACATCGACAAGAACGGCGACCTGACCGGCGAGGCACCCGAACTCGCGAAGGTCGTATTCAAGCGGCTCGGGGTGGACCGGGTGCAGCCCGTGCCCACCGAGTTCGGCTCGCTCATTCCCGGGCTGAATTCGCAGCAGTTCGATGTCGTGGCGGCCGGGATGTATGTCACCCCGGAACGCTGCGAACAGGTGATCTTCGCAGATCCCGACTACCAGATGCTCGATTCCTTCATCGTGCGCAAGGGAAATCCCAAAGGTCTTCACAACTACAAGGACGTCGTCGCGAAGAAGGCGAAGTTCGCCACCGGTACCGGCTATGCGGAGATCGGGTACGCCGTCGAGGCTGGATACAAGGAGAGCGACATCCTGATCGTTCCCGACCAGGTCGCGGGGCTGAACGCGGTGGAGGCGGGGCGCGTCGACGTGTTCGCCGGAACCGCGCTCACCACCCGTGAGGTGGTGAAGAAATCGGCCAAGGCGGAGGCGACGAAGGCCTTCACCCCGACGGTGGACGGCAAGCCGCACATCGACGGCGGTGCCTTCGCGTTCCGCCGCACCGAGACGAACCTGCGGGACGCCTTCAACGCCGAGCTGCGGAAGCTGAAGAAGAGCGGGGAACTGCTCCGGGTCCTCAAGCCCTTCGGGTTCACGCGGGCCGAGATGACGGACCTGACCGCGAAGGAGCTCTGCGGCGGATGACCTCCGGACTCTGGGAACTGGTGTTCAAGGGCATCTGGACCACGGTCCAGCTGCTGTTCTTCAGCGCGATCCTCGCCGCCGCCGTGTCCTTCGTGGTCGGCGTAGCGCGCACCCACCGGCTGTGGATCGTCCGCTTCCTCGCGGGCTTCTACACCGAGGTGTTCCGCGGCACCTCCGCGCTGGTGATGATCTTCTGGGTGTTCTTCGTGCTGCCCCCGGCCTTCGGCTGGCAGCTCGTCCCGATGTGGGCGGGCACCCTCGCGCTCGGCCTCACCTACGGGGCGTACGGCTCCGAGATCGTGCGCGGGGCGCTCAAGGCGGTCGACCCGGCGCAGCAGGAGGGCGGGATCGCGCTGAGCTTCACGCCCTGGCAGCGGATGCGGCTGATCCTGCTGCCGCAGGCGGTGCCGGAGATGATCCCGCCGTTCTCCAACCTGCTGATCGAGCTGCTCAAGGGCACCGCGCTGGTGTCCGTGATGGGCATGGGCGACCTGGCGTTCAGCGGCAACCTGGTGCGGCTCGCGCTCCAGGAGAGCGCCGGGATCTACACGTATCTGCTGCTCATCTACTTCGTGATCGCCTTCCTGCTCACGCGGTTGATGCGGGGCCTGGAGAAGAAGCTGAAGGCGGGGGTCGGCAAGGAGCCCCAACGCGGTCTTGACACCGACGCCGAGCTGAAGCGTGCTCAGACGACGGGCGTAGGAGGTCAGGTCGCATGACGTGGGACTGGAATGCCGTAAGCGACTTCATGCCGCAGTTCTGGGACGGTCTGCTGGTCACCCTGCAGGCCCTCGCGCTCGGCTCGCTGATCTCGTTCGCGCTGGGCCTGGTGTGGGCGCTGCTGATGCGCGCGCCGTCGCGGTTCGTGCGCTGGCCGGTCGGGGTGGTCACGGAGTTCGTGCGCAACACCCCGCTGCTGGTCCAGCTGTTCTTCCTCTTCTACGTGCTGCCCGAGTGGGGCGTGACCCTCTCGGCGCTGGCCACCGGTGTCATCGGGATCGGGCTGCACTACTCGACGTACACGATGCAGGTCTACCGGGCCGGTATCGAGGCGGTGCCGCCCGGTCAGTGGGAGGCGGCGACCGCGCTGAACCTGCCGCGGGTGCGGACCTGGCAGGTGGTGATCCTGCCGCAGGCGATCCGCCGGGTCGTGCCGGCCCTCGGCAACTACGTGATCTCGATGCTCAAGGACACCCCGATGCTGATGGTCATCACGGTCCTGGAGATGCTCGGCGAGGCGCGGCTGTTCGCCCAGGAGCACTTCCAGTTCACCGAGCCGCTGACCGTGATCGGCGTGGCCTTCATCGTCATCTCCTATCTGGCCTCCCTTCTTCTGCGATCCCTGGAGCGACGTCTTGTCCGCTGACACTCCCCTCATGAAAGAACCCGACGCGAACACCAACCCGCCGGTCGACGGCAGTGAGCTGATCCGCTTCGAGGACGTGACCAAGCGCTTCGGGTCGAACACGGTCCTGGACCGGCTGAACTTCTCCGTCGACTCCGGCAAGCACGTGACGCTGATCGGCCCCTCCGGATCCGGCAAAACCACGATCCTGCGGATGCTGATGACGCTGACCAAGCCCGACGAGGGGACGGTCACCGTCGACGGCGAGAAGCTGTTCCCGGCGCCGGAGAAGCAGCTGCGCGAGGTCCGCAAGAAGATCGGGATGGTCTTCCAGCAGTTCAACCTCTTCCCGAACATGTCGGTCCTCAGGAACATCACCGAGGCGCCCGTCACCGTCCTCGGCATGTCCAAGGACGAGGCGGAGGCACGCGCGCGTGAGCTGCTCGATCTGGTGGGCCTCGCCGACAAGGCCGGCGCCCGGCCGACCCAGCTCTCCGGCGGTCAGCAGCAGCGGGTGGCGATCGCCCGGGCACTGGCCATGCGGCCGCGGGTGATGCTGCTCGACGAGGTGACCTCGGCGCTCGACCCGGAGCTGGTCGCCGGCGTCCTCGACGTGCTGCGGGACATCGCCCGCACCACCGACATCACGATGCTCTGCGTGACCCACGAGATGAACTTCGCCCGGGACATCTCCGACCAGGTCCTGATGTTCGACTCGGGCCGGATCATCGAGTCGGGTCCGCCGGAGAAGATCTTCAGCGACCCCGCGCAGGACCGCACACGGGAATTTCTGAGCGCGGTTCTCTGACTCCCGGAAATGAACAACGTTCAACCTTCGAGGTCCCGGACCCGGGTCATGTCCTTGGCATATGCCAGCGTGTCAGCGCCCCTGCTGAGAGGCCCGGCCCGGGGACGGAATCTCGTCAACGGCCGCTCACTACAAGCCTTTTGCCGGTTATCGTGGAGGGGATCGCTGTCTGGATTACGGCCCAGTAGTAGTGCGACCGAGCGAGCGCAGGGGGAACACCGTGGCGCTGAAGCACGAGCCGACCGCGCCGTACCACTCGGCTCAGGACGCGCTGCGCGTCCTGGAGACCGTGGCACGGCACACCGCCGGAGTCACCGACGCCGAACTCGCCCGTACCACCGGCCTCGACCCGGAGCGACTGACCACGCTCCTGAGGATGCTGCGCCGCGAGGGGTACGTCGAGCAGGTCGCCGACGGCGCGTATGTGACGGGGGACGCCCTGACCAGGCTCACCTCGGTGCGCGACCGTGACGAGGCCCTGCGCGACCAGCTCCAGCGCACCCTCGACGAACTGCGCGACTCGATCGGCGCGGCCGTCTACATCAGCCGGTACGTCGACGGAGAGGTCACCATCGCCCAGTACGCCGACGGTCCCGCGACCCCGGCGGTCAACGAGTGGGTGGACTTCCGCTCCTCCGCCCACGCCACCGCGCTCGGCAAGAGCCTGCTCAGCCAGCTGGACCACAACGGGCGCCGCGACCACCTCTCCCGGCACCGCATGACCCGCCTCACCTCGCGGACCATCACCAACGACAAGCTGCTGCTCTCCCGCCTGGACGCCCAGCCGCCGACGGTCCCCCACCTCGACCTCCAGGAGTACGCGGTGGGCACGGTGTGCGCGGCGGTGCCGATCACCGCGGGTTCGCTGGTGGGATGCCTCGCGCTGTCCCTGCCGGTCGACCAGGCCCACCGCCTGCGCCAGGCGACGGACCGCTTGAACCGTGGGGCGGCTCCGGTACTGCTGTCACTAACGATCTAGGGCGACTGCCCGCGGGGCAGTGGTCAGAAGCACCCCTTCCGACCGGGTAGTATTTTCTCTGTCGCCAGCCGCCGAAGGCGGAGGGCGAGAGTCACGCGCCGCTAGCTCAGTTGGTTAGAGCAGCTGACTCTTAATCAGCGGGTCCGGGGTTCGAGTCCCTGGCGGCGCACCGGTGAAGGGCCTCTCGTGGGAGCGAGAGGCCCTTCGGCGTTTTCCAGACGCCGGTACGTCCCTGTCCCGGGCGGCCGCCACCACACCGGGTCCGTGCAGCGCAGGCCTTCTTTCCTGAGCAGCGCTCGGTTGATCTTGTTCGTCGCCGTGACCGGTATCCGCTCCACCACCCGCACGAACCGGGGCGCCATCTTCGTGCCGAGATCGGGCTGGGCTTCCAGGAAGTCCGCGAAGGTCTCCGGGTCGAAGGTCCCCGCGACGGTCGCCATCACCTGGTCCCCGGTCACCGGATCGGGCACCGCGTACACGGCGACGGCCACCGCCCCCTCGTAGCGGGCGAGGATGTTCTCGATCATCGCGGCGGCCAGGTTCTCGCTGTCGACGCGGAGTCGGTCGTCGGTGCGGCCCGCGAAGTAGAGGTAGCCGTCGGCGTCCCGGTAGAAGAGGTCTCCGGTCCAGTACCAGCCTCCCCGGCGGCGCTCGGCCTCCGCCCCGGGGTTGCGCCAGTACCCCTCGAAGGGGTTAGGGGCCCTGTTCACCAGTTCCCCTATCGCCGAGTCCCCGTTCAGCAGCCGCCCGGCCGCGTCGAACCGTGCCGGCGGACACTCCTCCCCCGTCTCCTGATCGAGTACGACGAGTCCGGGCCCCGCCCGCCCGACCGCGCCCCGCGGAGTCCCCGGCGCCCACTGGATCGCCGCGCCGCCCTCGGAGGACCCGTACCCCTCGACCAGCCGCACCCCGAACCGCCGCTCGAAGGCCGCCGCGTCCACGGCCCCCGCCTCGGTGCCGAAGCCGAGCCGCAGCGGGTTGTCCCGGTCGTCCTCGCGCTCCTCGGTGGCCAGGACGTACTGGATCGCCCGGCCGACATAGGTGAAGTACGTCGCCCCGTACGCGCGCACGTCCGCCAGGAACCCCGAGGCCGAGAACCGCCGTCTGAGCGCGATGCCCGCCCCGGTCGCCAGCGCGGGCGCCCAGTCGGCGATCACCGCGTTGCCGTGGAACATCGGCATGCAGATGTAGTGCACCCCGTCAGGGCCGAGCCGGAACTGTTCGGCCAGCGAGCGCCCGGCGGCGGCCAGGCGCCCCTGGGAGCAGAGCGCGGCCTTGGGGGCGCCGGTCGAGCCGGAGGTGAAGTAGAGGAGCAGCCGGTCGTCGGGCGCGGCGCGGGAGGCGTCCGGTTCGGCGTCGGCGTAGGGCGCCAGCAGGGTGTCGTACTCCTCGGTGCCGGTCACCAGCAGGCGGACGCCGGGGAGGTCGAGGCCGCGCAGCAAGGGGAGTTGGGACGGCTCGGTGACCAGCAGGCGGCACTCGGTGTGCAGGATGTCGCGGGCGAGCTCGGCGCCGCGGCGGGTGGGGTTGACACCGGCGACGGCGATGCGGGCGAGGGCGGCGGCGCCCAGCCACTGCGGGTATTCCGGGGTGTTGTCGAGCAACAGGCCGATGTGGGCCCCGGCGCCCGGCAGCAGGTCGGTGAGCAGTGCGGCCCGGGCGGCGGCGCCCGCCGCCACCTCGTGGTGGGTGAGCACCCGCCCCTCGAACCACAGTCCGGGCCGGTGGTCGCCCCACCGGCCGGCTACGAGCTCCGCGACCGTACGCCTCCTGGAGTCCATGGGGGCGTACGGTAGTTGACGGGTCGTCAGATGTGGAGGTCTAGGACATCGCGGCGAAGGAGGCCATGAAGCCGACGCAGAACAGGACGACCACCCCGGCGAAGGCCACCACCGCGAAGGCGGCGCAGCCGTGCCCGCCGCCGGCGGGACGGGCCGTGGCCACGATGCGGGGGCCCTCGGCGTAGTGGGCGGTGACGACATCGCCCTCGAGCACGGTGCCCGGGCCGCCCTCCTCCTCGAAACGGACGACACGGCCGTCGCGGGCCCTGAACTCGTATACATGACGCAGGCTCGTGCGCACCCGGCTGTCGCCGCCGCCGTGCGCCACGGTGTACACCCGCAGGCACCGAGCCTCGGCGGTGAGCCCGCTCGTCCAGGCTCTGCGCATCCGCAGCCAGCGCCGCACCATGAGGTACGCGCCGAAGAGGGCCACGGCCATGATCAGGACGGGAATGGCGTAGAAGAAGGCGTTCATGACAGATCCCCCGAGGTCAGGCACCGATCGCGTGATCGTGTGGGGGAACCTACCCCGGGGGACGCCTGGACTGTCTCAAGCAATGCTCAGAACGTGACGTCCGAGCAGGCGTAGAACGCGTTCGTGGTGTCGGCGATCGTCCACACCGCGACGATCACATGCCGTCCGCTGAGCCCGGACGGCAGGGTGCCGCTGTGCGAGAGGGTCGAGGGGGGTCGCTGGCCGTTGTAGGGGACGGTCAGGAACGGGGTGAGGTTGAGGTCGGAGCGGGTCAGGTTGTGGTTCTGGTTCCAGCCCGCCTTGGTGACGTAGTACTTGAAGTCGGTCGTGGCGTGCATGGCGGTGAACTGCCAGCGGAAGGTGTAGCTCTGGCCGCCCGTCACCTTGGTCGCCGGCCAGGCCGTGCCCGAGGGGGCCCTGGGCGCGCTGAGCTGGCTGAAGCGGCTCACGCCGCCGTTGCATATCTGGCCGTCGGCGGGTCCGCCGGCCGGGAAGCCCTTGGGGCCCTCGACGCTCTGCGGCTCCCACTGGATGTCGCCGCAGTTCGCCACGGTGCCGTTCTGGCAGAGCTTCTGCCTGCTGATGGGGAGGTCGGTGTAGCCATGGCTGCTGGCGCCGCCGGAGGAGAGCACGACGGCTCCGGTGGTGGCGAGACCCACCACGGCGGCGTACCACTTGGTCTTTTTGCGCATACTGCCGCTCCTGGAGAACGTGGGGAGGTTCAGTGAGCTTGCAGGTCTAGACCAAGTCTCAGATTATTACTGAGCGTTGACCATGTCCATACCAACTACGCCCCTTGTTCTCCGCGGCCCGCGCAGAACGCCACCGTCAAGTCCTTCACCAGCGCCTTGCGTTCGTAGTCGTCCAGTTCCACCAGGCCCCGCATGGTCAGCCGCGTCACCGTGTCCTCCACCGAGTCCACGACCGAGGTCAGCACGGTGGACCGGTGCTGGGCGTCCAGCGCGGCGATCCGGCGGCGGTGCATCGCGGCGGCGACCTCGGGGGCGTACTCGACGCGCAGCGGCTGGACCGAGAAGACCTCGACACCGACGGGCGCGGTCTCCGCGGCCACCAGCCGGGTCAGTGCCTCCCCCGCCGCGTCGGCCGAACCGTGCCCCGAGCCCGGCGCCTCCACCGGGACCCGGGCGAGCGCGGCCTCGACGCACTCGCGCAGGTACGTCTCGTGGTCGTCGACGCCGAGCGTGGCCCGCGCGGTGTCCCGTACCCGCCACACCACGAGGACGACGACCCGGAGCGCGACCCCGCTCGCGTCGGCGGCCGGCATCGGCTCGCCGCGCCAGTGCCGCAGCCGCACGTCGACCCGGCGGCGCAGCAGCAGCGGGTTGACCCACATCAGGCCGGTGCGCCGGACGGTCCCCCGGTAGCGGCCGAACAGACCGAGCACCCAGGCCCGCCCGGTCCGGCCCCGGGCCAGTCCGCCGAAGCCGAACAGGCCGAGGGCACCGGCTCCGGCGTACGCCGCCCACTGCGCCGGACCGAGGCCCGCGCCCGCGAACGCCGGGACCCTGAGCGCCTCCAGTGCGAGCCGCGGCAACAGGCCGGCCCACCACGAGGTGACCGCGCACCCGGCCACCCCGCAGGTGCCGGCGAGGACACCCACCGCGCCCGGCAGCACCCGCGCGGGACGCTCGGCCAGCTCGGGGTCGACGTCGGGGGCGGGGCGCGGGACGACCTGGTCGGGCCTGCGCAGCCGGGGCTGTTCTCCGGTGCCCTGCCGGCGGGCCACCACCGCGGGCTTCAGCGGTACCGACACCGGGTCCGGGTCGTCACGGAAGAGCAGATGGACCGGGATCTCGGTGGTCGCCTCGTTCTGGATGAGCCGGGCCGGGCGGGCGTGCCCCTCGGACTCCGGTGTGGGTGAAGTGGTCGTAGTCATGCGTGTCTCCAGCCTCCGCGCCAGATGTCACCACAGGTGGTTACGAGAAGAGCCGCCGCCAGGTCTCCGGCCCCGGGTAGCCGTCCGCCGCGCCGCCCCGCCAGCCCTGGGAGCGCTGGAACGCCTCGACGCCCCGCCGGTCCGGCTCGCCCCAGCGCGGACCCGGCCCGGTCGTGTAGTACTTGCCGAACCCTTTCTTCACCAACTGTCTGCCGAGCTGGGTGACGTACTGGTTGCTCGCGCCCGGCCGGAACATCGCGCGCCCGGGGTAGCCGGGGACGCCGTGCGAGGAGGGCGCCGACGGGCCCGCCGCCCCGGTCTGACCGCCCGTCGCCCCGATGTCCTTGCCCTTGCCGGTCACCAGCAGCGTCCAGGTCTGCGCCCCGGGCAGCCCGTCCGCGTCCTCGCCCCGCCAGCCCTGCGCCTGCTGGAACGCCTGGGTGGCCCTGCGGTCCGTGTCCGTCCAGCGGGGGCCGGGACCGGAGGTGTAGTAGCGCCCGGCGCCGCGCTCCACGAGCATGCGGCCGAGTTGGGTGACGTACTTGTTGTTGGCCCCGGGACCGAAGTAGGCGGCCCCCGGGTAGGGCGTCACGTCCGGCGACTGCGGCTTGGCGGTGTCCGGCTCGGACGTGGCCGGTACCCCGCCCGTCGTGGCGCCCGCGAGCCCCTTGTACCGGTAGGCCACGTACCGGTCCGAGTTGCTCCAGTAGGCGTACGGGGTGGCCTGCCCGCGGGCGTGCGGGCGGGTCTCCTCGTAGGCGAGGTAATAGGTGCGCGTGTAGTCGGTCCAGCCGCCGAAGATGACGACGTGCGAGCCCTGCTCGGGGTTGGCCGGGTTGTGGAAGAGCAGGATGTCGCCGGGCTGGAGGTCATCCTTGGCGATCTTGATCCCGTACTGGCCCAGGCTGCCGGTCCACTCGTTGCCGGGCAGGTTCCAGGCCATGGACACGAAGCCCGAGCAGTCCTGCCGGTAGCCGTCGTCCCAGTAGGCGGACATGCTGTACGGCACCTTCGCGGCGACCCACTGCTTGGCCCGCCGGATGATGTCGGCGCGGGTGGTGGTCGGCGTCTTGACGGCGCCCGGCCTGCCGCCGGGGCCGTGCAGCGGGGCCTTGTGGCCCTGGGGGGTGTCGGGCTCGTCGACCGCGGGGACGCCTGGCCGGGCCCGGACGTGGGAGGCGGCGAAGGCCGGGGCCGTGTGGACCGCGCCGAAGGCGGTGGAGGCCGCGGCGGCGAGGATCACGGCCCGGGTGGTGGCGGGGTGACCGCCGGTCGACCGGGGGAGAACGCGCCGCCAGTGGACGCATCCTGGGCAGTCGCAGTCGCTCGCGGGATCGATTTCCTCGAATACCGGAGTCTCCATGCGACGCCCCTCACACTCCAGATTGAAATGTCCGCAACTGTACACATTCGTCAGTTTCTCAACTGTCGCCCGGACGCGCATGCTGACGGTCCGAATGATGTACGCCGATCCGGAGCACCATCCCGGATCGGGTAGAGTTGCCCAGGTCAGCAGGCGCCGCTAGCTCAGTTGGTTAGAGCAGCTGACTCTTAATCAGCGGGTCCGGGGTTCGAGTCCCTGGCGGCGCACAGACAAGGACAGGCCTCCCGTGAAACCGGGGGGCCTGTCGCGATTCGGACACGTCGCC
>NZ_KB911615.1 GCF_000383615.1 Streptomyces canus 299MFChir4.1
CGTGTCCTCCGACACAGGGCGCTTGCCGCTCAGCGCGTAGGACACGGTGCTGCGCGAGACACCGGCCCGCCGGGCGATCTCACCGATGTTCACGGCGACTCCTCGGGACGGGCGACCGGCTTGTCGAACCGGTTCGCGTGGAAGTGAACGTAGGAACTGTCCCGGCGCCTGTCAATACTCTCGCCGTAATCGCCGACGGGGCCCGTGGGACGGCGAGATCCCTGTGTCGAGGGGATTGCTGGCCGGATGTCCCGGTGCTAGCTTCGCCGAACCGGTTCGGCGCGGTCGCCCATCGCGGCTCCCTCGCCGCGCGCCGTCGTAGAGCCGCCCCACCCCCTCCCCCCGCACGCGCCTCTTCCCCCTGCACCCGCCTGGATCGAATCGGTTCGACGGCGCCCGAGGCGGGCCGACCTGAACCCGTTACTCCACGATTGAGGACGTTCTCCATGTCATCCGCTGACAGATCCACGCGCCGCCGGGCGCCGGCCGCCATGGCGCTGGCCCTCGGCGCGGGCCTGCTGGCCGCGCCCGCCGTGCCCGCGCACGCGGCCGAGACGCCCGGGCCCGCCGCCCGCTACACCTTCGACCAGGACGACCTCGCCTCCGGAAAGATCACCGACAGCTCCGGCAACGGCCTGACGGCCAGCCTGGTGAACGGCGCGACGGCCCAGTCCGTGGCGGGCGCGGACGGGGGCAGGGCACTGGCCCTGCCCGGCGGGGCGCCCACCTCCGACGGCGCCTACGTCCGGCTGCCCCGCGAAGTGGTCGGCGACGCCAGCGACCTGACCGTCTCCGCCCGGGTGAAGTGGAGCGGCGACACATCGTCCTGGCAGCGCATCTTCGACCTGGGCACCGACACCACCCGGTACCTCTTCAGCACGCCGTACAACGGCAACGGGCTGTTCCAGACCTCCGTGACCACCGGCGGAGGCGGCGCCGAGAACCAGGTCCGCGGCTACGCGCCGCTGCCCGCTGACTCCTGGCGGACGGTCACCGTCACCCTCGACACCACCGCGGGCCGGCTCACCACCTACCTCGACGGGGTGGCGGTCTCCTCCACCGCGACCGCCGTCAAGGCCAAGGACCTGCTGAGCGGTTCGGCGACCGCCGCCGGCTTCATCGGCAAGTCCCTCTACCCGGACCCGCTCCTCAAGGGAGCCGTCGACGACTTCGCCGTGTGGCACTCGGCACTCACCGCCGAGCAGGTGGCCGGCCTGGTCGGGGCCGTGCCGACCCTCCAGGACCTCTCGAAGACCTCCTTCGACGTCCGGACGACCGACGGGACCGCTCCGACCCTTCCGGCGGCCGTCCGCGCCACCTTCTCCGACGGCTACGACCGCGACGCACCGGTCACCTGGGACGCCGTACCGCCCGAGAAGTACGCCCGCCCCGGGACCTTCACGGTGGCCGGAACCGCGGCCGGACGGGCGGTGCGGGCGACCGTCACCGTGGTCCGCGAGGGGCAGCTCACCGTCGACCTCGGCTCGGACACCGGCGCATTCCACGGCGGCGCCTCCGGCACCCTCTACGGCGTGTACGGACCGGACGTCCCCACCAACAACCTCATCGAGGGCATGGGACTGCGCACGGTCTCCACCAAGGCCCAGGACGGCCCGCAGCACCCCGGTGCCGACGCGCTGGACGTGGTGAAGCCGCTCGCCGACTCCACCGACGGCGATGTGTACATCTACATGACCGACATCCACCGCGGCTTCCCCTACGAGTGGCCGGGTGACACCCCGGCGGAGAAGCTCAGGCTCTACGAGGAGAAGATCGCGGGGCAGGTCGACCAGGTACTGAAGCTGCCGAAGCAGTACCAGGACAACATCGTCTTCGTGCCGTTCAACGAGCCCGAGGGCAACATGTTCGGCACCGGTCAGTGGAGCTATGACAAGGTCAGCTGGCTCAGCGACCCCAAGGACTACTTCGCCGCCTGGGACTCCGCCTACCGGCTCATCAAGGGCAGGATGCCCGGCGCCCGCATCGCCGGCCCCAACACCAGCGTCCTGTACGACCAGGTGAAGGGCTTCCTCACCCACACCCTGGCCGCCGGCACCCTCCCGGACGTCATCACCTGGCACGAGCTGAGCCACCCGGAGGCGGTGCGCGAGAGCGTCGCCAAGTACCGGGTGTGGGAGAAGGAGCTGTTCAAGGGCACCGACCGCGAGGGCACCGAACTCCCCGTCAACATCAACGAGTACGCCTTCAACTACCACACCTCGGTTCCCGGCCAGATGATCCAGTGGGTCTCCGCGATCGAGGAGTCCAAGGTGGACGCCGACATCGCCTACTGGAACATCGACGGCAACCTCTCCGACTCCGCGGTGCAGTCCAACCGCGGCAACGGCCAGTGGTGGCTGCTGAACTCGTACGCCTCGATGAGCGGGCACACGGTGTCGGTGACCCCGCCGTTCCCGGGCGAGAACTACACCATGCAGGGTGTGGCCACCCTCGACGAGAAGAAGAAGCAGGCCCGGCTGATCTTCGGCGGCTCCACCGGCAAGGGGCACATCACCTTCGCGGGCGTCCCGAAGAAACTCTTCGGCAAGAACGTGCACGCGTGGGTGCGGGAGATCGAGTGGAGCGGACAGGTCGGCGACAACTCCGGCCCGAAGCTGCTCACGGAGACGAATCTGAAGGTCGCGGACGACGGCACGGTCACCGTCGACTTCGGTGACGGCACGCTGCCGAGGCTGAAGGAGTCCTCGGCGTACGAGATCGTGCTCAGCCCCGCTGGGAAGGCCGCGAAGACCCAGTCACCGCCGGTGCGTTGGCAGGGCTCCTACGAGGCGGAGGACGCCGCCCACACCGGGTCCGGCTACTCGAGGAACGGCCCGGAGGGCTCCACCTCCGACGTGTCGAAGTTCTACACCTCCGGCGGCTACGACGTGGGCGGGCTGCGCACCGGCTCGGACGTCACGCTCGACTTCCCGGTGGACGTGCCCGAGGACGGCACCTACGACCTGAGCGTCTTCGCCAACTCCCTCAACACCTTCGACAAGGTGAAGGAGCAGGGCCCCACCGATGTCTTCCTGCGCGTGGACGGCCAGGCGGGCAGCGAGCAGCAGCTGTATCTGCCGCTCGGCTACAAGTGGGTGGTGTGGGACCACACCGACACCAAGGTGCAGCTCACCAAGGGCCGGCACACCCTGACGCTCGCCGCGAAGAGCCTGGACGGCAAGCGCGGGACGAAGGGTGACGCGATCGTCGACCGCCTCACCCTGTCCCTGCCGGCCGCCTCGGGCAACACGCAGGTCCACGAGGGCGAGTTGGCCTGGCTGGGCGGCGGAGCGCAGCCCGTCTACGATGTGGCGGGCTCCGGCTCCGGCTCGGGCGCGGCCCGGATCGCGAAAGGCCAGACGGCCACGTTCTGGGTGTACTCCCCCGCCGACCGCGAGGCCACGCTCAAGGTCGACACCCTCGGCGGCACCGGCGCCCGGCTCTCCGTCAACGGACACGACGTCCTGCGCCTCGCCAAGGACCGCAACCGTGTCGCGGTCTCGCTCTCCGGTGGCGTCAACAAGGTCACAGTGACAGGTGGTTCGTCCACCACCCTGGTCGACCGTCTCACGGTCACGCCGAGCGAGGGCGCGCTCAAGGCGCGTACCTACGAGGCCCAGGACGCGGTACTCGCGGGCTCGGCCACGCTCACCCCGCTCTCCCTGGCCACCGACGGCACGGCGATCACCGGCGTCGGCGGCGACCCGGGCAACGGCAACACGGCCACCTTCACCGTCGCCGCGGACCGGGCCGGTCTGTACGCGCTGCGGATCCGCTACTCCAACCCGGAGCAGTCGGAGGCCACCCACTACAACCCGGACCCGCTGGCCCGCCACGCCGACATCACCGTCAACGGCGGCGAGACGAGGCGGGTCGGCTTCCCGCACAGCTTCCACCAGAACAACTTCTGGGAGCTGACCGTCCCGGTCACCCTGAAGAAGGGACAGAACACAATCGCCTTCCGCTCCGAGGAGCTGCCGAACTTCGACGGCACGACCTACGCCTCGGACACCTTCCCGGGTGTGCTGCTCCGCTCCCGGTACGCGCCGCTGATCGACCGGATCGCCGTCGCGCCGTACTCACGGGAGAGGTGATCGTCACCGGCGGCGCCGCGAGGCGCCGCCGGTCTCAGCCCGGGCTCGTCACCCGGAGGCTGCCTCGTGCGCCGAGTCGCGCGAGCCGGAGGCCGGACGCCTCCCACCCCTCGGCGGGGGTGCCGTCGAGGCGCGTACGACGAGCTCGACCGGTGGGTCGCTCGCCGGTGCCGGCTCGGCGTCCGGTTTCTCGATGGCCTGCACCAGGAACCGCAGGCCTTCGCGGGCGACGGCGTCGAATGGCTGGCGCACGTGGTCAGCGGTGGGGTGACATAGGCGGAGACGGGGATGCCGTCGAAGCCGATGACGCTCACGTCCCGCGGCACGCCCAGGCCCGCCTCCAGGAGGGCGCGGATCAGGCCGACGGCCATGTCGTCGTTGGCGGCGAACACCGCGGTGACGTCACCGGCGGCGGCGAGTTCGCGGCCCGCCGTGTAGCCGGACGAGGCCGACCAGTCGCCCTCGATGACGGGCGGCTGCTCCCTCTCGCGGGCCGCGAGCGCCGCCCGCCAGCCCTGGAGCCGGTCCCGGGCGGCGAACCACCTCTGCGGACCGGCGAGGTGATGGACCGTCATATGTCCGAGGTCCAGCAGGTGTTCGGTGGCCGCCCGGGCCGGCGACTCGGCGCCGACGCCCGCGGCCACGGCGCGTGGACCGCCGAAGGCGGCGGGTGCCCCGAGGACCAGGACCGGGATGTCGACGCTGAGCGACACCGAGCCCTCGTCGATCGGTTCGGAGACGACGATGCCGTCCACGCCCTGTCCGAGGAGCGACTCCACGGCCCCGGCCACACCCGCCGGGTCGCCCTCCAGGGTGTTGACGACGCGGAGCGCGTATCCCGCGTCCCGGGCGGCCCGCTCGATACAGATGAGCAGGGAGGCGGGACCGTACAGGGCGGTGCCGAGGGTGACCACGCCGATCGAACGGGTGCGTCCCGAGGCCAGGGCCCGGGCGGCGAGGCCGCCGACCGACGCGGCCGTCGCGTGGCAAGCGGACGGTGAGTCCTGCGCCCCACGGCGTGACCACCGCACCGGAAGCCAGCCCTTGACCAAGGGCCGTCCCAGCCGGGACCATGTTGCGTATCAGTCGCACTGTTGCGTAATGCGCAGCCATCGGGAGGACTCCGTGTCTCTTCGACCGCTACCCGACCGCGAGTTCGTCCTCACGCTGTCCTGCCCGGACCGGTCCGGCCTCGTCCATGCCGTCACCGGCTTCCTGGTCCGGCACTCCGGGAACATCCAGGAGAGCCAGCAGTTCGACGACCGGCTCCAGGACCGCTTCTTCATGCGCGTCCACTTCGACGTCTCGGACCCGGGCACCACCCTGGAGGATCTGCGGTCCGGCTTCGCGCCGGTCGCCGAGGCGTACCGGATCACCTGGCAGCTGCGGAACGCGGCCACCCCCACCCGCACCCTGATCATGGTGTCGAAGTTCGGCCACTGCCTGAACGACCTGCTCTTCCGGCAGCGCACCGGCGCGCTCGGCATCGAGGTGCCGGCGATCGTCTCCAACCACCGGGACTTCGCCCCGCTCGCCGAGAGCTACGGCATCCCCTTCCACCATGTGCCGGTGACCCCGGAGACGAAGGCGGACGCGGAGGCGCGGCTGCTCGAACTGGTCGACCGGCTGGACATCGACCTCGTGGTCCTCGCCCGGTACATGCAGATCCTGTCGAACGACCTGTGCAAGCAGCTCGAAGGCCGGGCGATCAACATCCACCACTCGTTCCTGCCGAGCTTCAAGGGCGCGAGGCCCTACGTCCAGGCGCACGAGCGAGGCGTGAAGCTCGTCGGGGCCACGGCCCACTACGTCACCCCGGACCTCGACGAGGGGCCCATCATCGAGCAGGACGTCATCCGCGTGAACCACGCCCAGAGCGCCGAGAGTCTGGTCACCCTGGGGCGGGACGTGGAGGCGCAGGTCCTCGCCCGGGCCGTGGAGTGGCACTGCCAGAGCCGCGTCATGATCAACGGTCATCGCACGGTGGTCTTCCGCTGACCAGCGTCGACCTGTTCGCATAAGGTTCCGCCATGAGCAACAACGGCACCGAGTCCGGGGGCACGTCCGGCGGCGGGGTGCAGTCCGTCGACCGGGCCGTCACCGTGCTGGAGATCCTCGCGCAGCGCGGCGAGGCAGGCGTCAGTGAAGTGGCCGAGGCGATCGACGTCCACAAGTCCACCGCGTTCCGTCTGCTGGGCGCGCTGGAGGCGCACGGGATGGTCGAGCAGGAGGGCGAGCGCGGGAAGTACCGCCTGGGCTTCGGCATCGTGCGGCTGGCCGGCGCGGTCACCGGGCGCATCGACGTCACCAAGCACGGCCGCGGGATCTGCGAGCGCCTCGCCGACAAACTGGGCGAGACGATGAACATCGCGGTCCTGGAGTCCCATCATGTGATCAACCTCGACCAGGTGCGCGGCCGGTCCGCCATCACCGCGCAGAACTGGGTCGGGCGGCTGACGCCGATGCACTGCACGTCGAGCGGCAAGGTCCTGCTCGCCCATGTCACGGACAGGCGCCGGGACGAACTCGTCGCCGCGGCCGGGCTGGAGCGGATGACGGCACACACCCTCACCTCCCGGAAAGAGCTGGAGGCGGAGCTGGTCCGGGTCCGTGAGCAGGGCTACGCCATGACGGTGGAGGAGTATGAGGAGGGCCTCAACGCCATGGCGGCGCCCGTGCGTTCGGGCGAGGGCAAGGTCGTCGCCGCCCTCACCGCCTCGGGCCCCGCCTTCCGGCTCACCGAGGAGCGGATGCACGAGCTGGCACCGCTGCTGATGGAGAGCGCCGACGAACTCAGCCGCCGACTGGGCTACTTGGGCTGACGCCCTGCCTTCGCCACGGCCCGCTCACCCCCGAAGACGGGACATCGCCGGGTCGAAGAGCGGCTCCTCGGCCACGACGGCCTCCACGCGCTGGTCGAAGTAGCCGATGTGCACTGGGGTCCCGGGGGCGGTCAGCTCCGCCGGCAGCCAGGCGTAGGCGATGCCCTTGCCGATGGTGTGGCCGAAGGCGGCGCTGGTGACGTGGCCGACCGCGCGCTGCCCGTCGTACACCGGCTCCTTGCCCATCACGACGGCCCGGGGGTCCTCGATGGTCAGGCAGGTCAGCTTCCGCCGTACGTCGGCCCTGCGCCGCTCCAGCGCGGCCTTGCCGACGAAGTCCTCCTTGTCGGCCTTGACGGCGAAGCCGACCCCGGCCTCGTAGGGGTCGTGCTCGTAGGTCATGTCGGTGCCGAAGGAGCGGTAACCCTTCTCCAGGCGAAGGCTGTTGAAGGCGCCCCGGCCGGCCGCGATGCCGCCCTGCGGGCGGACCGCCCGCCACAGGGTGTCCCACAGCTTCTGGCCGAGGTCGGCCGTGGTGTACAGCTCCCAGCCGAGTTCGCCGACGTACGACAGGCGCATGGCCGTCACCGGGACGGACCCGATGTGGGCGCGCTTGGCGCGGAAGTACTTCAGGCCCGTCGCCGAGAAGTCCTCGTCCGTGAGCGGCTGAAGGACGTCCCGGGCGAGCGGTCCCCACAGGCCGACGCAGCAGGTGCCGGGGGTGATGTCGCGGACCTGAACGGTGCCGTCGGCGGGCAGGTGGCGGGTGAACCAGTCGAGGTCCAGGTTGCCGTTGGCGCCGACCTGGAAGACGTCGGGGGCCAGCCGGGCGACGGTGATGTCGCTGCGGATGCCGCCGTCGTGGTCCAGGAGCAGCGTGTACGTCACCGAGCCGACGGACTTGGCGACCTTGCCGGTGCACAGCCGCTCCAGGAAGTCGGCCGCGCCCCGCCCGCTCACCTCCAGGCGCTTGAGGGCCGTCATGTCGTACATGGCGACCGTCTCGCGGGTGACCTGGGCCTCGGCGCCGACGATCGGCGACCAGTACCGGGCGGCCCAGTCGTTGGGGGTGCCGATCGAACGGCCTTCCACCAGGCCCGCGTTGGCCTCGTACCACTGCGGCCGCTCCCAGCCGTTCGCCTCCAGGAAGAAGGCGCCGAGTTCCTGCTGGCGGGCGTGGAAGGGGGTGGTGCGGATCGGGCGCGGGTCGCCGGAGGGCTGGAGCGGGTGCAGGATGTCGTAGACCTCGACGAAGTTCTGGCAGTCGCGGGCCAGGACGTACGCCGGGGAGAGCTGGTGCGGCTCGAAGCGGTTGACGTCGCACTCGTGGAGGTCGAAGGAGGAGCAGTGCCCGTCGACCAGCCATTCGGCGACGGCCCGGCCGACACCGGCGGAGTGGGTGACCCAGACGGCCTCGGCGACCCAGAAGCCCTTGACGTCCGGGGACTCGCCGAGCAGGGGCAGGCCGTCGGTGGTGAAGGAGAACAGGCCGTTGATGCCCTCCTCGACCTTGGCGTCCTTCGTGGCCGGGAGCAGTGACTGCGTCTCGGTCCAGGCGTCCGCGAAGTCGTCCTCGGTGAACTTCAGGACCGAGGGCATGGTGTCCGCCTCGTCGACGGAGAGGATCTCGTCGGCGGTGATGGGCATGGGGCGGTGGCCGTAGTAGCCGATGCCGAGGGTGTCGTGGCGGTCGCGGTAGTAGAGGTCGGCGTCCTGGTGGCGCAGGATGGGGCGCACCGCCTCCTGCGTCTGGCCCGCGAGCGCGGGGACCGGGCCGGTCCAGGCGAGCTGGTGGCCGAGCGGGGTGAGCGGGAGGTTCATGCCGACCATGCGGGCGATCCGCGGGCCCCAGATGCCGGCGCAGCACACGACGATGTCGGCTGCCAGGTCTCCCTGGTCGGTGCGGACGCCCGTGACCTCGCCGTCGGCCCGGAGCACGTCCAGGACCTCGTGGCGGGCCAGGAAGGTCACTCCGCGCTCGGTGGCCCGGCGGATCTGCGCCTCGACGGCGAGGACGGCTTTGGCGAGGCCGTCGGTCGGGATGTGCAGGCCGGCGAGGACCCGGTCGCGGTTGACCAGGGGGTGCTTCTCGACGCACTCGTCGGCGGTCAGGATCCGCGACTCGACGCCCCAGGCGGTGAGCCAGCCGTGCCGGCGGTGGAGCTCGGTGACGCGCTCCGGGGTGGTCGCCACCTCCAGGCCGCCGACCTGGAGGAAGCAGGGCTGTCCGTCGACGTCGAGGGAGCAGAACTTCTCGACGGTGTAGCGGGCCAGCTCGGTCATGGTCTTGGAGGAGTTGGCCTGGAAGACCAGGCCCGGGGCGTGCGACGACGACCCCCCGGTGGCCGGGAGCGGGCCCTGGTCGACCACGGTCACCTCGGTCCAGCCGCGCGCGGAGATCTCGTCGGCGAGTGCCGCGCCGACGACGCCCGCTCCGATGATGACCACTCGGGGTCCCGCCATCGCCGCACCTCCGGTTAAGTTGCTTTGTGCGCAACACGATTCAGGCTGCGCAACTCAATGTGCCCGCCGTGCGGGTGGGTGTCAAGAGGCCCGGTGACGTGGCGGAACGGGCGGGGAAACGGCTCCGGAAACGGCGATGCCCGGTGGGCGGCGCACATCCGGGCGCGCCGCCCACCGGGCTTCCTGAAAGGCTCGCTTGATCCCTGTCAGGCTTACTTGATCCAGGCGTCGACCTTGCCGCGGTTGGCCTCGACCCACTTCTTGGCCGCCGCGTCCGGCGTCATCTTGTCCACCGCGATGTACTTGGCCACGGTGTTCTGGTCGTCGTTGGTCCAGTTGAACTTCTTCACCAGGTCGTAGGCCGGGCTGCCCGACCTGGCGAACTTGGCGCTGACGATCTTGTCGAGGTCGTAGACGGGGTAGTCGCAGGCGACCTTGGCCGGATCGGCGTCGCAGCCCGTCTTGTAGGCGGGCAGGTCGACCTTGACCAGGGGCACCTCGGACAGGAACCACTGCGGCTCGTAGAAGTAGCCGATCACCCACTGCTTGTTCTTCTCGGCGTTGCGGTACGCCTGGATCAGCGCGGTCTCGCTGCCCGCGTACACCACCTTGAAGTCCAGCTTGAGGTTCTTCACCAGCGCCTCGTCGTTGGTGACGTACGACGGGTCGCCGTCCAGGAGCTGGCCCTTGCCGCCGGACTCCGAGGTCTTGAACTTCGCGGCGTACTTGTCGAGGTTCTTCCAGTCCTTGATGTCCGGGTGGGCCTTGGCCAGCCACGGCGGCACGTACCAGCCGATGATGCCCTTGTTGCCGGTCGAGCCGGCCTCCACGGCGGTCTTCTGCTGGGTGATGTACTTCTTCTTCAGATCGTCGTGGCCCCAGTTCTCCAGGACGGTGTCGACCTCCCCGGTGCCGAAGCCCTGCCAGGCGATCTCCTCCTTGAGGTCCTTCTTGGTGACCTTGCACTTCAGGTCGTGCTCGGCGACGTACGCGACGACCGCCGCGTCCGCCTCGTAGCCCACCCACGGGTTGACCGCGAGGTTGAAGGTGCCGCACTTGCCCGAGCTGCCCGAACCGCCGGCCTCCGAGGAGTCACCGACCTTCGCGCCGCCGCAGGCCGTGAGGGTGAGGCCGAGGACGGCCAGGCCGGCCGCGCCGGCTCGCCAGTGTCTTGCCATCGTGTGGTGCTCCTCAATTGGTGGTGCGGCGAGCCGCTGCCTGAGTGATCCGGTCGAACATGACGCCGAGCAGGACGATGGCGAGACCGGCCGCCAGGCCCTTGCCGTACAGCTGACCCTGGGAGAAGCCGGCCACCACGTCGTAGCCGAGGGCGCCCGCGCCCACGAGGCCGCCGACGACGACCATCGACAGCACGTAGATCAGGCCCTGGTTGGTCGCGAGCGTCAGGGCGCTGCGGGCCATCGGGAGCTGGACCTTGGTGATGATCTGCCAGGTGTTGCACCCGGTGGAGGTGGCCGCCTCGACGGTGGTCGCGGGCACGGTCCGCACCCCGTCGGCGATGATCTTGATGGCGACCGGTGCCGCGTAGACGATCGCGGCCACGATGGCCGTGAACCGGGTCGCACCGAACAGGGCCAGGAACGGCACGAGGTAGACGAACGGCGGCATGACCTGGGCGGCGTCGAGGGTGGGCCGCACGAGCCGGTCCACCAGGGCGCTGCGCCCCATCCACACCCCGAAGACCATGCCGAGCAGCATGACGAGCACGGTCGCCACGACGGTCGAGGCGAGGGTCGTCATGCCGTCCGACCACACGCCGGTGGCGACGAGCAGGCCCACGCACACCGCGGTGGTGATACCGGCGCGCCACCCGCCGAGGACCACGGCGATCCCGATCAGGGCGGCGCCGACGAGCCACCACGGGGAGTCGGTGAGCAGCGTCTGGAACGGGTTGAGCAGGCCGTTGGTGATGACGTCCCGGAAGCCGTTGGTCAGCCCGGACAGGTTGTCCTGCGCCCAGGTGGTCACGTTGTCGGCCGCCTTGGCGATGGTGCTGCCGGTGCCGCCGTCGCCGGGGAACTCCGCCGCCCACAGGTAGGTGTGGGAGAGGTACACGAGTACGGCCGCCACCGCTCCCCCGGCCACGAGAAGGTGCCGCCGCCACTTGAGCAGCGGGTTGCCGGACCGCCTGGCCGCCTCCGCGCGTCCGCTGGCCGCGGTGGTGACCCGGTCCAGGACGATGGCCATGACGACGATGGCGAGACCCGCGTTGAAGGCCGTGCCGACGTCGAGGGACTGCAGGGCCTGGACGACGGTCTTGCCGAGGCCGGGCGCGTCGATCAGGGCCGCGATGGTCACCATGGCCAGGGCGGCCATGATGGTCTGGTTGACGCCCATCACCACGGTCCGCTTGGACATCGGCAGCAGCACCTTGAGCAGTGACTGCCTGCGGGTGGCGCCCAGGGAGTCGGCTGCCTCGACCGTCGTCGCGGGCACCGAGCGGATGGCGTGCGCGGTGATGCGCAGGGCCGGCGGCGCCGCGTAGATGACGGTGGCGATGGTGGCGGAGGCCCCGCCGATCAGGAAGAACAGGGTCAGTGGCGCCAGGTAGACGAAGGTGGGCATCGTCTGCATGAAGTCCAGGATCGGGGTGGCGATCCGGTTCGCCCGCTCCGACAGACCCGCCCACACACCGAGCGGGAGGGCGAACAGCAGCGCCACCAGGACCGCGGAGAGGGTCAGGGCGAGGGTGTCCATGCTCTCCTGCCACAGGCCCTGGAGCCCGAGGAAGGTGAAGCCGGCCACGGCCAGCAGCGCGACCCGCCAGTTGGCGACCGCCCAGGAGACATAGCCGGCGAGGCCCACCACGCCGAGCCAGCCGATCTGCGGGACCGGGCGGTCGCCGGACGGCTGGGAGATCAGGTCCTGGACGAAGGTCACCAGGTTGTCGATGACCAGCCGGATCTCGTTGAAGAAGTACAGGAACAGCGGGTTGGAGTTGCGGTTGGCGCCGATGGAGTCGTTGACGTCGTTGAGCCAGCGGTGCAGATCGGTGAGGTCGGCCGCGGCCAGCGACAGGGTCTGCCGTCCACGCAACAGGGCGAAGGCGAGGAGCCAGACGACCAGGATCGCGCCGACCACCATGGACCGGCTGATCCGGCGTACGGGGGCGGCGGGTGGCGGCGGGACGGGCTGCTGCGCCTCCCCCGAGGTCTCGGGTTTCTCCATGGCGACGGTCATCACGCGTCGCCTTCCTGTCCGGCGACCACCGCGAGGATCTCCTCGTCGCCGACGATGCCGAGCAGTTCGCCGTTCTCGACGACCTTGACGGGCTTCTCGGCCGCGAGCACCGCCCGGGTGGCCTCCTTCACCACCACGTCCGGGCCCAACTCGGGTCCGTCCAGGGGGTCTTCGGGCGTTGCCGGGCGCATGATCCAGCGCAGGGTCAGCACATCGCCGCGCGGCACGTCCTTGACGAAGTCGCGCACGTAGTCGTCGGCGGGGGCGCCGACGAGTTCGTCGCCGGTGCCGCACTGGACCGTCTTGCCGTCGCGCATGATGAGGATGCGGTCGCCGAGCTTCAGGGCCTCGGAGAGGTCGTGCGTGATGAACACCATCGTCTTGCCGACCTCGTGGTGCAGCCGGATGACCTCGTTCTGCATGTCCCGGCGGATCAGCGGGTCGAGCGCCGAGAAGGGCTCGTCGAAGAGGAGGACGTCCGGATCTCCGGCCAACGCCCTTGCCAGGCCCACGCGTTGCTGCATTCCGCCGGAGAGCTGGTCGGGGTAGGAGTTCTCGTACCCCGACAGGCCCACGAGTTCGACGACCTCCAGCGCCCGCCTGGTGCGCTCGGCCCGGCCCATGCCGCGGATCTCAAGGCCGAACGCCACGTTGTCGACGACGCGGCGGTGGGGCAGCAGACCGAAGTGCTGGAAGACCATGGAGAACTTGCTGCGCCGCAGTTCGCGCAGCCGCCGTTCGTCGGCGTCCCGGATGTTCTCGCCCTCGAAGACGATCTCACCGGCGGTGGGCTCGATCAGCCGGGTCAGACAGCGCACCAGGGTGGACTTGCCGGAGCCGGACAACCCCATGACGACGAAGACCTCGCCGGGCGCGACATCGAAGTCCACGTCCCGCACGGCGGCGGTGCAGCCGGTGCGGTCCATGAGCTCGCGGCGGGTGAGCCCGCTCAGCTCCTCGGAGTCCGGTACCTGGTCGGCCTTCGGCCCGAACACCTTCCACAGCCCGCGTACGGATATGACGGGCGTGGGGGCCGCGTCCTCGGGGGTGCCGCGGCGCGGCGGCACCTCGGTCTGGGTTGGGGTCATGGTCGACCTCTTCTCGGCGTTCAGCCGCGGAACCAGTGCTGCGGCCGGGGTTGGATGTTCTGCCAGATGTGCTTGGGCTCGCGGTACTCGTCCAGGCCGGTCGGTCCCAGTTCCCGGCCCACACCGGAGTGCCCGAAGCCACCCCACTCGGCCTGCGGCACATAGGGGTGGTAGTCGTTGATCCACACGGTGCCGTGCCGCAGCCGGCGGGCGACCCGCTGGGCCTTCCCGGCGTCCTGCGTCCAGACCGCCCCGGCGAGGCCGTACTCGGTGTCGTTCGCGATGCGTACGGCGTCGTCCTCACCGGTGAAGCGCTCCACGGTCAGCACCGGCCCGAAGGACTCCTCGTGCACCACCCGCATGTCCTGGCGGCACTCGTCGAGCACGGTGGGCGGGTAGTAGTGGCCGTTCGCGAGGGCCGGGTCGGCGGGCCGTTCGCCGCCGCAGCGCAGGACGGCGCCCTCTTCCACACCGGCCGCCACGTACGCCTCGACCTTCTCCAGATGGCGCGCGGAGATCAGCGCCCCGGTCTCGGCCTCGGGGTCGAAGGGGCCGCCGAGGCGGATCTGCCGGGCCCGGCGGACCACCTCGTCGACGAAGCGGTCGTGCAGACAGTCCTCGACGATCAGCCGGGCACCGGCCGAGCAGACCTGCCCGGAGTGCAGGAAGACGGCCGTGAGCGCGAAGTCCACGGCCGTCTCGAAGTCGGCGTCGGCGAAGACGACGTTGGGGTTCTTGCCGCCGAGTTCCAGCGCGACCTTCTTCACGGTCGCGGCGCCGGTGGCCATGATCCGTTTGCCGGTCTCCACGCCCCCGGTGAAGGAGACCATGTCGACCCGGGGGTCCTCGGACAGCGGTGCGCCCACCTCGGGGCCGGTACCGAGGACGAGGTTGGCGGCACCGGCGGGGAGTCCGGCCTCCTCCAGCGCCCTCATGAGCAGGATCGAGGTGGAGGGGGTGAGTTCGCTGGGCTTGAGGACGATCGTGTTGCCGGCGAGCAGGGCCGGGGCGACCTTCCAACTCGCCTGCAGGAGCGGGTAGTTCCACGGGGTGATCAGTCCGCAGACGCCGACCGGTTCGTGGACCACGCGGCTTACGGCGTCGTCCCGTCCGGTGTCGATCACGCGGCCGGCGTCGGTGCCGCCGAGCCCGCCGTAGTAGCGGAAGCAGGAGACGACGTCGGCGATGTCGTACTCGCTCTCCACCAGCCGCTTGCCGGTGTCCAGCGACTCGGCGCGGGCGAACTCCTTGGCGTCGCGCTCGATCAGGTCGGCGGTGCGCAGCAGCAGGGCACCCCGCTCGCGCTCGGGGGTGTGCGGCCAGGGCCCTTCGTCGAAGGCCCGGCGGGCGGCGGCGACGGCCGCCTCGCTGTCGGGGCGGGTCCCCTCGGACACGGTCGCGGAGAGCGTGCCGTCAGCGGGGCAACGGATCTCCCGATGGCCTCCGGCCACCGGATCCCGCCATTCACCGTCCACGTACAGGTCTGCCACGTCGGGAGCCCTTCGAGCGATTTCGTTGCGCATGACGCATCGCATTGCTTGTGGTGGAACACTCTGGAGACTGCGGCAACCCACGTCAAGGGGTTGGGGGATGACGGTTTGGGCACGCGGGCGCGTTGCGCGCCGCTCGAACCCGGCGGGTTTCCGGTACAAGCGGTCCCCGGAAAAATCCGCGTTACCCCGCCTGCGTCCGGGCGTCCCGGTGCCGGTAGTACGCGGCCTCGGAGGGCGCGAGCGGCTCCTTGCCGAGGATCAGGTCGGCCGCCTTCTCCGCGATCATCATCACCGGCGCGTAGATGTTGCCGTTGGTGACGTGGGGCATCACCGAGGCGTCGACGACCCGCAGCCCTTCGACGCCGTGCACACGCAAGTCGGCGGGGTCGACGACGGCCATCTCGTCGGTGCCCATCTTGCAGGTGCAGGAGGGGTGCAGGGCGGTCTCGCCGTCCTTGGCGACCCAGGCGAGGATCTCCTCGTCGGTCTCGACGGACGGGCCGGGCGAGAACTCCCCGGCGTTGTAGGGAGCGAGGGCGGGCTGGTTGAGCAGTCTGCGCGCGACGCCGATCGCCTCGACCCACTCGCGGCGGTCCTGTTCGGTGGACAGGTAGTTGAAGCGCAGCGCCGGGTGCTCGGTCGGATCCGTGCTCTTGATCTTCACGGAGCCGAGGGCGTCGGAGTACATGGGCCCCACGTGCACCTGGTAGCCGTGTCCGCCGGCCGGCACGGAGCCGTCGTAGCGGACCGCGATGGGCAGGAAGTGGAACATCAGGTTGGGGTAGTCCACGTCGTCGTTGCTGCGGGCGAAGCCGCCGGCCTCGAAGTGGTTGGTCGCGGCGGGCCCCTTGCGGAAGAGCCATTGCAAGCCGATGAAGGGGGCACGCCATTTCGCGAGGTACGGCTGCATGGAGACGGGCTGCTTGCAGGCGTACTGGATGTAGACCTCCAGGTGGTCCTGCATGTTCTCGCCGACGCCCGGCAGATGGTGGACGACGTCGATGCCGAGAGCGCGCAGTTCCTCCGCGTTGCCGACGCCGGAGAGCTGGAGCAGTTGCGGGGAGTTGATGGCACCGCCGCAGAGGATGACCTCCTTGGCGCGCACCTGCTGGAGCGCCCCGCGGCCGCGCCGGTACTCGACGCCGACGGCCTTCTTGCCCTCGAACAGGACGCGGGTGACCAGGGCGCGCGTCCTGACCGTGAGGTTGGGACGCTTCCTGACGGGCTTCAGATAGGCCTTGGAGGCCGACAGCCGGCGTCCGCGGTGGACGTTGCGGTCGAACTTGGCGAAGCCTTCCTGGCGATAGCCGTTGACGTCGTCCGTGGGCGCGTAGCCCGCCTCCTCGGTGGCCTTCTGGAAGGCCGTGAAGAGCGGGTTCGTGGCCGGGCCGCGCTCCAGGACGAGCGGGCCGTCGTGGCCGCGGAACTCGTCGTCGGGGTCGGCCGCGAGACAGTTCTCCATGCGCTTGAAGTAGGGCAGACAGTGCGCGTAGTCCCAGGCTTCCATGCCGGGATCGGCGGCCCAGCGCTCGTAGTCCATGGGGTTGCCGCGCTGGAAGATCATGCCGTTGATGCTGCTGGAGCCGCCCAGCACCTTGCCGCGGGCGTGGTAGACGCGCCGGCCGCCCATGTGCGGCTCGGGTTCGGACTCGTACTTCCAGTCGTAGAAGCGGCTGCCGATCGGGTAGGTCAGCGCCGCGGGCATGTGGATGAAGACATCCCACGGGTAGTCGGGGCGGCCGGCCTCCAGGACCAGCACCCGGTTGCCCGGGTCGGCGGAGAGCCGGTTGGCCAGTGCGCTGCCGGCCGATCCACCGCCGACGATGACGAAGTCGTACTGCTGGGGAGCCATGGTGCCTCGTCTCGCTCGCGCCGTCGATATGCGCGGCATGCTAGTACGGGTAGCGCGATACGCACCAGGTTGCGAAGCGCGCAACTTGCACGACACATGCACCAGGTCCTCGAAACAGACTCACATCCTTGTTGTTTACCCCCCGTATAGTTGCGTTGTGAGCAACTACAACCCGGATAACGAAACGACAGGGTCGTCGAGCGGCGGGGTGCAGTCCGTCGACCGGGCCATTCACGTCATGGAGATCCTGGCCCAGCGCGGCGAGGCCGGGGTCAGCGAGGTGGCCGCCGAGATCGACGTGCACAAGTCCACGGCGTTCCGGCTGCTCGGCGCCTTGGAAGCGCGCGGCCTGGTGGAACAGGCGGGTGAGCGCGGCAAGTACCGGCTCGGCTTCGGCATCGTGCGCCTGGCCGGCGCGGTCACCGGACGCATCGACATCACCCAGCAGAGCCGCCCGGTCTGCGAGGACCTCGCCGAGGAACTGGGCGAGACCGTGAACCTCGCCGTGATGCAGGAGCGCTACGCGGTCAACCTCTACCAGGTGCGCGGACCTGGTGCCGTCACCGCGCAGAACTGGGTCGGCCAGCTGACGCCGCTGCACGCCACGTCGAGCGGGAAGATCCTGCTGGCCCACCTGCCCGCCAAGGAGCGCACCGCGCTGCTGACCGAGACAGGGCTGAAGAAGGTCACCCCGCGCACCATCACCGCGAAGACGAAGCTGGAGAAGAACCTCGCCGAGGCCCGGGAGCGGGGTTACGCCTGGGCCCTGGAGGAGCTGGAGCTCGGCCTGCACGCCATGGCCGCGCCGGTCCGCGACCGGGACGGGGAGGTCATCGCCGCCCTCAGCGCCTCGGGGCCCGCGTACCGGCTCTCCGAGGAGCGCCTGCACGAGCTCGCCCCGGTCCTGGTCAAGGGCGCCGAGGAGATCAGCCACCGGATGGGTTACCTGGGCTGAGCCCCCAGCCGGGCCTGGACCCAGTCGTGGAACGCGCCGATGTGGTGCTCGCTGGGGACCAGGACGCCGCCCTTGGCGTACAGCCGTGAGCTCATGGCCGGCTGGGTGCGCTCGCACGCGTCGAAGTCCTGCCGGTTGACCCGGTCGAACAGCTCCACCGACCGGCTGACGTCCTTGCCGCTCCGGACGACATCCGGCAGATACAGCCAGTCGCACTCCACGACCGTGCGGTCGGCGGCGACCGGGTACATCCGGTGGAAGATCACGTGGTCGGGCACGAGGTTGACGAACACCTGCGGGCGCACGGTGATCGCGTAGTACCGGCGGTCCTGGTCCTCGGAGACCCCCGGGATGCGGTCCAGCCCCTCCGAGCCGTCGACGGTGAAGCCCTGGATGCCCTCACCGAACTCCGCGCCGTGCCCCACGTAGTACTGGGCGGCGTATCCGTCGGCGAACTCCGGGAGCACCTCGGTGAGTTCGGGGTGGATGGTCGCGCAGTGGTAGCACTCCATGAAGTTCTCGATGATCAGCTTCCAGTTGGCCTTCACGTCGTACGTGATCCGCCGGCCGATCTGGAGGTTGTCGATGTCGTAGTGCTCGATCGACTCGGTGTCGCCGAGGCGCGTGACCACCTCCTGGACGACCTCGTCGAAGGGCGGCGGGTTCTCGGCGAGGCACACCCACACATAGCCGAGCCACTCGCGCACCGCCACGCTCGCCAGGCCGTACTCGGTCCGGCCCACGTCCGGCATCTTGGTCAGGTTCGGCGCGGCCACGAGCTTGCCGGTCAGGTCGTACGTCCAGGCGTGGTACGGGCATTGGAACGCCCGCTTGACCTCCCCCGACTCCTCCGTGCACAGCCTGGCACCCCGGTGCCGGCAGACGTTGAAGTACGCGCGCACCGAGTTGTCCCGTGCCCGCGTGATCAGGATGCTCTCCCGGCCCACCTGCACGGTCCGGAAGGCGCCGGGTTTGGGCAGGTCGGAAGCCCGCACGGCGCAGAACCACATCGCTTCGAAGATGTGCTCCTGCTCCTGGGCGAAGATTCCGGGATCCGTGTAGGAGGCGCCGGGGAGGGTGGCGATCAGGCTGTCCGGCAGGCTGGTCGAGGTCACAGTGCACTCCTCAGGGACGTCGTGGGCCGGTGATGCACGCCGGGACGAGCGGACGGCGTTCGGTGCGGAGCGGCAGCGGCGGTGCTGTCAGGCCGCGGCGGCGAGCTGCTTGCGCCAGCGCGTGAACAGCCGCGGCTGGTTCATCCCGAGCACGGCGACCGGATGCCCGGAACGCCGGTAGACGGCCAGGACGTTGTGGTCGTCCCGGGCGCCCTCCTCGATCGTCACGCTGTCGGCGGCGGCCGCGTGACCGGCGAACTGGATCTTCACGCCGTACTGGTCCGACCAGAAGTACGGCGGCCTGGGCGCGCTCGGTTCCACCGCGCCGCCCGCCAGCAGCGCGGTCACGGCCGCGTCGGGCCGCTCCCGGGCGCCCGTCCAGTGCTCCACGCGGCGGTGCAGGCCCGCGCGCGGGTCGTACCAGGAGGCGCAGTCCCCGACCGCGACCACGCCGGCCAGCCGGGTGCGGCCGTCGGCGCCGCAGGTGACGCCGTCGTCGAGGGCGAGCCCCGAGCCCGCGAGCCACTCGACGCACGGACGCGCGCCGACCCCCACGACCACGATGTCGGCGGGAAAGCTGCGGCCGTCCTCCAGCAGGACGGCCTCGACCCGGCTCTCGCCGCGCAGCCCCTTGACGCCCACCCCGCACAGCAGCCGTACGCCGTGGTCCGCGTGGAGGGCGGAGACGATGCCGCCCATGGTCTCGCCGAGCGGCCCGGCGAGCGGGGTCGGGGCCGCTTCCACGACGGTCACGTCGAGCCCGAGGGCGTACGCGGTGGAGGCGACCTCGGCGCCGATGAACCCGCCGCCGATCACCACCAGCCGTCCCCCGAGGGCCAGTTCGTCGCGCAGGGCGCGGGCGTCGTCCAGGGTGCGCAGGGTGTGCACCCCGGCCAGACCGTCCGTGCCGGGCAGGGTACGGGCGGCGGCGCCGGTCGCGATGACGACGCCGTCCGCCCGCACCTCGCTGCCGTCGGCGAGCCGTACGGCGCGCTGCGGGCCGTCGAGGCCGACGGCGCGGACGCCGAGCAGCCACTCGGCCCGCAGGTCCTCGTCGTCAGGCTCCAGCGCGAGATCCGCCTCGGCCAGGGAGCCGGCCAGGAACTCCTTGGACAACGGGGGCCTGTCGTACGGGCGGTGGAGTTCGTCGCCTATGACGACGAGCCGCCCGTCGAAGCCCTGCTTCCGCAGTGAACGCGCCGCCGACAGACCGGCGAGCGAGGCGCCGACCACGGCGACCGTCCTCACGCGGGTCCGCCGGCGAGCCGGGCCGCGACGCAGGGCGGCAGGTTGGGGGCGTCCAGGGACAACCGGACGTAGATCATGCCGTCCTCGACAAGGACCTCGTGGGTGCGGACCGGGCGCTTGGCCGGCGGGGCGTCCACGGCGCCCGTCCGCAGGTCGAACTTCGAGGCGTGCAGCGGGCATTCCACCTCGCAGCCCTCCAGCCAGCCGTCGGCGAGCGAGGCGTCCTGATGGGTGCAGGTGTCGTCGATGGCGAAGAGCTCGCCGTCGTCGGTGTGGAACACCGAGACCGGCGGATCGATGTCGAGCCGGTGGGCCTCGCCTCGGGGAAGGTCCACGAGACGGCACGCGGGAATCATCATGACACCTCGGTGCGTATAGCGAAACGGATTGCGTTGAACGCAACGTCAGTTTGAGGGCGGCCGCAAACCCTTGTCAAGGCGTCCAGAGGCCCGACCCGCACGAACATCGGCGTTGCTTCTTGCGCAATATCGTGCACGATGAACAACAAAGAGGCCCCTCTCACAGGACCACCACGGAGCGCAGCACCTCGCCGCGGTGCATCTTCTCGAACGCCTTCTCCACGTCCCCGAGGCCGATGGTCTCCGAGACGAACGCGTCGAGGTCGAAGCGCCCGTCCAGGTAGAGGTCGATGAGCGCCGGGAAGTCCCGCGAGGGCAGGCAGTCGCCGTACCAGCTGGACTTCAGGGCGCCACCGCGCCCGAAGACGTCGAGCAGCGGCAGCTCCAGCTTCATCTCGGGGGTCGGCACACCGACCAGGACGACGGTGCCGGCGAGGTCGCGGGCATAGAAGGCCTGCCGGTACGTCTCGGGGCGGCCGACCGCCTCGACGACCACGTCGGCGCCGAAGCCGCCGGTCAGTTCGCGCACCGCCGCCACGACGTCGGTGACCGAACCGTCGACGGTGTGGGTGGCGCCCATCCCCGTGGCCCGCTCCAGCTTGCGCGGATCGACGTCGACGGCGATGACCTTGGTCGCGCCGGCGAGCCGCGCCCCCGCGACGGCGGCCATGCCGACCCCGCCGCAGCCGATGACGGCGACGGAGTCCCCGCGGCCGACGGCGCCGGTGTTCACGGCCGCGCCGAAGCCCGCCATGACACCGCAGCCGAGCAGTCCCGCGGCCGTCGCCGGGGCCGCCGGGTCCACCTTGGTGCACTGCCCGGCGGCGACCAGGGTCTTCTCCGCGAACGCGCCGATGCCGAGGGCGGGCGCGAGCGGGGTGCCGTCGAGCAGGGTCATCGGCTGGGTCGCGTTGTGGGTGGCGAAGCAGTACCAGGGTTTGCCCTTGCTGCACGCCCGGCACTTACCGCACACCGCACGCCAGTTGAGGATGACGAAGTCGCCCGGTTCGACGCCGGTGACACCCTCCCCCACGGCTTCGACGCGCCCGGCCGCCTCGTGTCCGAGCAGGAAGGGGAAGTCGTCGTTGATCCCGCCCTCCCGGTAGTGGAGGTCGGTGTGGCAGACCCCGCACGCCTCCACCTTCACCAGCGCCTCGCCGGGTCCCGGGTCGGGGACCACGATCGTCTCGACGGAGACCGGGGCGCCCTTCGACCGGGCGACGACAGCACGAACCTCATGAGCCATGGGTCACTCCTCCGACAGCCGCGCGGGTTGCTTCATTCGATACACGAAGCACTATGCGCAACTGAGCATCGAGGAGGGGGAGCCATGGGTCAAGAGGTCGGATCCGGCCGGGCGCACGGAGAGGCCGTACGGCAGCACGCCGTACGGCCTCGACCGTCCACCGCGGGGCCTGGCACCCCGCGGCTCCCTGTCACTCCCCCACGTAGGCCTTCAGATGCTCCGCCGTGAGCGTGCCCCCCGTGGCGATGAGCTCCGCGGGCGTCCCCTCGAACACGATCCGTCCGCCGTCGTGCCCCGCGCCCGGGCCGAGGTCGATGATCCAGTCGGCGTGGGCCATGACCGCCTGGTGGTGCTCGACGACGATGACGGACTTGCCGGAGTCGACGAGCCGGTCGAGCAGGCCGAGGAGTTGTTCGACGTCGGCGAGGTGGAGGCCGGTGGTCGGCTCGTCGAGGATGAACACGCCACCCTTCTCCCCCATGTGGGTCGCCAGCTTCAGCCGCTGCCGCTCACCGCCGGACAGCGTGGTGAGCGGCTGGCCGAGGGTGAGATAGCCGAGCCCGACGTCCGAGAGGCGTTCCAGGATCTTGTGCGCGGTCGGCGTGCGCGCCTCACCGGCGCCGAAGAACTCCTCCGCCTCCGTCACCGGCATCGCGAGCACCTCGCTGATGTCCCGCCCGCCGAGGTGGTACTCCAGCACGGAGGCCTGGAACCGCTTCCCCTCGCACTCCTCGCAGGTCGTGGCGACCCCGGCCATCATCGCCAGGTCGGTGTAGACGACTCCCGCGCCGTTGCAGGTGGGGCAGGCGCCCTCGGAGTTGGCGCTGAACAGCGCCGGCTTCACCCCGTTGGCCTTCGCGAACGCCTTGCGGATCGGTTCCAGCAGTCCGGTGTACGTCGCCGGATTGCTGCGCCGCGAGCCGCGGATGGCGCCCTGGTCGACGGACACGATCCCCTCCGCGGCCGGGATCGACCCGTGCACCAACGAGCTCTTTCCGGACCCCGCGACCCCGGTGATCACGGTCAGCACCCCGAGCGGGATGTCGACGTCCACGCCTTGGAGGTTGTGCGTGCTCGCGCCGCGGATCTCCAGCGCACCGGTGGCCTTGCGGACCGTGTCCTTGAGCCCGGCCCGGTCGTCGAAGTGGCGGCCGGTGACGGTGCCGCTGGTCCGCAGCCCCTCCACGCTGCCCTCGAAGCAGACCGAGCCGCCCGTCGTGCCGGCGCCGGGGCCGAGGTCGACGACGTGGTCGGCGATCACGATCGTCTCCGGCTTGTGCTCCACGACGAGCACCGTGTTGCCCTTGTCGCGCAGGCGCAGCAGCAGGTTGTTCATGCGCTGGATGTCATGGGGGTGCAGCCCGATCGTCGGCTCGTCGAAGACGTAGGTGACGTCGGTGAGCGAGGAGCCGAGATGGCGGATCATCTTGGTGCGCTGCGCCTCGCCGCCGGACAGTGTGCCCGAGGAGCGGTCGAGGGAGAGATAGCCGAGTCCGATCTCCACGAAGGAGTCGAGGGTCTCGCCCAGCGCGGTCAGCAGCGGTCCGACGGACGGCTCGTCCAGGGCGCGCACCCATTCGGCGAGGTCGCTGATCTGCATCGCGCAGGCGTCGGCGATGCTGATCCCCTTGATCTTCGAGGACCGGGCGCCCTCGCTCAGCCGGGTGCCCTCGCACTCGGGGCAGACCATGAAGGTGATCGCACGGTCCACGAACTCCCGGATGTGCGGCTGCATCGACTCGCGGTCCTTGGCGAGCATCGACTTCTGGATGCGCGGGACGAGACCTTCGTAGGTCATGTTGATGCCCGCGATCTTCATCCTGACCGGCTCGCGGTACAGGAAGTCCTGGAGCTCGCGCTTGGTGAACTTCCGGATCGGCTTTTCCGCGTCGAAGAAGCCGGACTCGCTGTAGAGCCGGTAGTTCCAGCCGCCGGCCTTGTAGCCGGGGATGGTCATCGCGCCCTCGGCGAGCGACTTGGAGTCGTCGTAGAGCTGGGTGAGGTCGATGTCGTTGACCGTGCCCCGGCCCTCGCAGCGCGGGCACATGCCGCCGACGATGCTGAAGCTGCGGCGCTCCTTCACGGTCTGCCCGCCGCGCTCCATGGTCACCGCGCCCGCCCCGCTGATCGAGGCGACGTTGAAGGAGAACGCCTTGGGCGAGCCGATGTGCGGGGTCCCGAGTCTGCTGAAGAGGATGCGCAGCATCGCGTTGGTGTCGGTGACGGTGCCGACGGTGGAGCGCGGGTCGCCGCCGAGGCGCTGCTGGTCGACGGTGATGGCGGTGGTCAGCCCGTCGAGGACGTCGACCTCGGGCCGGCCCAGGGTCGGCATGAAGCCCTGCACGAAGGCGCTGTAGGTCTCGTTGATCAGCCGCTGCGACTCGGCGGCGATGGTGTCGAAGACCAGCGAACTCTTGCCGGAGCCGGAGACTCCGGTGAAGACCGTGAGCCGGCGCTTCGGGATCTCGATGCTGACGTCCTTGAGGTTGTTCTCGCGCGCCCCGTGCACGCGGATCAGGTCGTGGCTGTCAGCGGCGTGCCGGTCGCCCGGAGTGGCCTTGCCCATGGTGATGTGTCCTCCCGTTTTCGACAGCTTCGAACACTACGTCGGCACGCGCGCCTCAGCGCAGCTCCTGGACACGGATCACGTTGCCCGCGGGGTCGAGGAAGGCGCAGTCCCGCATGCCGTACGGCTGCTCGATCGGCTCCTGGATCACCTCGGCGCAGACCTGGAGCCGCTCGAAGACGGCGTCGAGGTCCGGGGTGGCGAGCAGGAGCTCGGGGTCCTCGCCCGCCGGGCGCAGCACGACCGAGGTGGCGGCCGGGCCCGCGGGGCCGACGGTGATCCGGCGCGCCGGGCCCTGGCCCACGTCACCGCGCACCTCGAAGCCCAGCACGTCCCGGTAGAAGGCCAGAGAGGCCTCCGCGTCGTCGTGCGGGAGGAAGCTCGCCCCGATCGTGATGTCCATGTCCGTCACGCTAGCCACCGCCTCCGGCCGGCGCTTCTCGAATCCTGACCGGTCCCCCGGGCTCAGCGCACCAGGCCCGCGATGTGTGTCGTGACGGTGTCGAGGATGTCCTCCCAGGCGGCCGCGTCGCCGAGGACGAGGTAGTTCAGGGTGAGCCCGTCGGTCATGGCCGCGAGATAGCGGGCCAGCACGGAGACGGGCACCCGCAGCTCCAGGTCCATGGCGCCCCGCAGCTGCTCGATCAGCTCGGCGTACGCCTCGCCGTACAGCTCGTACTGCCGCCTGGCCAGGTGCTCGAAGCCGGGCTCGCGCAGGGCGTACTGGGTGAGCTCGTAGGTGAGCATGTGCGTCTCGGGGTGGGCGCGGACGTGGTCCCAGTACGCCCGGAAACCGGCGGCGACGGTCTCCTCCAGGGTGTCCCTGGGGCGCAGCGCCTCCTGGACCACGCTCACCGACTGATCGGTGAGCGTGGTGATCACGGCCTCGACCAGGGCCTGCTTGGAGTCGAAGCAGTAGTGGAAGACGCTGAGGGACAGGCCGGCCTCGGCGACGATGGACCGGGTCGTCGTCTTGGCGACGCCGTCCCGGGCCATCGCCCTGATCGCCGCTTCCGTCAGCTGTCTACGGCGCTCGGCCGACGGCATGCGTGCCATGCGTGTCTCCCGCTGTCCTGTGGTTCAGCCGCTGTGGACGCCCACCTCGTAGAGCGAGTATCCCCAGTCGGTACCCCGGCCGAGACCGTGGACCCGGACGTAGCGGGCCGGCGTCCCGACGAACTTGGCGGTGTCCAGGCCACCGTCACCGGAGGTCGTGGACCAGACGCTCTGCCAGTTCGTCCCGTCCGTCGACAGCTCGATCCGGTACGACTTCCCGTACGCCCGCTCCCAGTCGAGCGTGACCCTGGAGACCAGGTGGGTGGAGCCCAGGTCGACCTGCCACCACTGGTCGTCGCTCCAGTCGCCGGCCCAGCGGGAGGAGTCGTCGCCGTCGACCGCCCGCCCCGGCTGATAGCTGGTGAACGGGTTGGACTCCGACGAACTGGCCGTCGCCGGCCTTCTGTCGGCGAGGTTCACGGACGCCTGGTGCCGCTCGGAGGCGCCCCACGTGTCCAGGTAGGACTCGGCGCCACGGAACAGGTCGTCGACCACACCCTGGCCGCCGACGAGCCGGATGTCCTCGATCCAGTCCGGGATCATGCCGACATGGGCGGCGCCGTCCGTGTTGAAGTCGAAGGTGCGCTGCCCGGACGTCTCCTTGTCGATGACCGAGCCGCCGTCGACGCTCTTGAAGGGGTACGTCACCTTGTTCGCGGCGTCGGCTCCGCGCGGTGCGGGGTGGTCGCCGATACCGTTGAAGTCGGTGCCGTAGCCGTAGCCCACGCCGTACTTGTCGCGCAGCGCGTCGGTGCGCTTCGCCTCCGCGGCGAACCCCTCGGAGCCGTGCATGTACTGGGCGACGAAACCGCCGAGGGAGTAGACCCGCTCGGTCCAGTTGAGGTCCATCCAGCTGTGCGAGGAGAGCACGCCCGGGTAGTTCGCGGCCTCGAAGATGTCGAGGACCTGCCCGGTGGCCTTGACGCTCATGTGGTCGATCTCGAGCATCATCTTGCGTTTCATCATGCCGCGCACGGCGTATTCGCCGAGATCGGTGAGCCCGCGGACGTTGCACTGCGCGGCCTTGTCGTACTCCGGGACCTCGGTGCCGGCCGGCAGGTCGGCCTCCGCCGCCGAGGCGGCCGTACCGATGGGGTTGTCGTGCTGCGGGCCCTTGCAGGTCTCGGTCTTCCAGAAGGTGCCGGTGGACAGGAACTGGCCGACGTTGATGGCGGTGCCGAGGCCGCCCTCGTCGAAGCGGACCCCGCACAGGGCGTTGTCGAACTTGTGGCACAGGAACATCGAGCGCACGCCAAGGCCGTACAGCTCGTCGAGTCCCTTGTCGATGTCCGCCTTGCTGCACTGCCCGATGTCGAGGATCTGCTTGCAGCCGAACGGCTCGGAGGTCTCGACGCCGAGGACGACCGCCAACTTGCCCTGTTCGATGACCTGTCGGGCCTGCGCGCTGTCGGTGACGATCCGGAACCAGCCCTTGCCGGTGCCGCCGTACATCCGGTCGACGAAGGCCTGGAGGTCGTACGTCATCCTGGCCTGGAGGCGGATCGAGGTCATCTCGTCACAGCTGCGGTCCTTGAACGGGTAGACCGAGCAGATCATGCCGTTGGTCACGAGGTCGTTGACGAGCACCCGCTGGCCACCGCGCCAGGCCCGCTCCACCCAGGCGTAGTAGTTGGCCTGATGGGTCATCGAGTCGTACGCCGGCCAGTCCTTGAAGGTCGGCCAGCCGACCGGGTCGTGCTTGCCGTCGCCGCCGTGGGTGATGTAGTCGAAGAGGGCGAGGCTGCCGTCGGGATAGTGCTCGGGGCAGTCCTTGAGCGCGTCGGCGACTCCGGCCTCGGAGTACACCTTGCCGCAGATCAGCCGCCCACCGAAGGCCTCGTTGGAGAAGAGGTGGTTGTGGGCGTCGATGAACCCTTTCACCTCACCGGCGGAGTCGGTACCGGTGAAGGGCGCTCCGGTGACGTTGATCCCGGCGTCGGGGGTGGGCCTGGACGTCGGTGTCCACCAGTCGGTGGCCGCCGCACTCGGCGTGGGGCCGAGGAGGGCGGCCAGCACCAGGAAGAGCACGGAGACGGCGGTGATGTTCTTGCGGCTGCGGCAGAAGCGTCCAGCCATGGCCCACGTCCCTCGGTCGGCGGGGGCGCCGTCGACCGAGGGCGTTTTGACTGCCCCTGGAGTTGTCATGACCGGCGCAATAGATGCGTCGAGGATCGCGACCGAGCGCGTTCCGAGTCAAGGGTCCGGGACAGTTGACCTGATACCTGGGGGTCATCAACCGTTCACGCAGGCCGCCCCGTTGAGAGTGAAAGCGGCGGGCGCGGTGTTCGTGGCACCCTTGCCGCCGATGAACCCGACGGTGACCGAAGCTCCGGCGGCGATGGTGTTGGTGTAGGAGGCCGGGGTGACGGTCACCGAGCCACCGCTCTGCGCGGCGGTCCCGCCCCACATGGTGGAGACGGTCTGGCCGTCGGCGAAGGTGAAGCCGAACTTCCAGCCGGTGACCGCGGAGCTGCCGGTGTTGCGGATGACGATCTCGCCCTGGAAGCCGCCTTGCCACTCACCGACCACGCGGTAGCCCACCGAACAGCTCCCGGCGGGCGTGTTCGCGGTGGTGACGCCGACCGTCGCCGAGCGGGCCGACCGGTTGCCGGCGGCGTCCCGGGCGTAGACGGCGAAGGAGTAGGCCGTGCCGGCGGTCAGGCCGGTCACGGTCACCGAGTTCGCGGCCGAGGCCGCGAGCCTGGTCTCGGTGCCCCCGCTGACACGGACGACGTCGTACCCGGCCACGCCAACGTTGTCGGTGGACGCCGTCCAGGTCAGCCGGGCCGAGGTCGCCGTGACCGCGGAAGCGGTGGGGGTGCCGGGGGCGGTCGGGGCCTGGGTGTCGGTGGAGCCACCGCCGAAGACGGTGGCTTCCTTGGCGGTCTGCGCGATGCCGTTGGCTCCGTTGAAGATGCGCTGACCCCATGACGTCATCCGCGCCGGGTCGAAGTCGAGCACGAGGTCGAGGATCGTATCGGTGTTGCCGCTCCACGACCAGGCCAGATAGCCGAGGTGGAGCTGCTCGGCGGTGGCCATCATGGTGTCCTCGTCCGGGTCGCCCCACTGGTCGGCGGGGCCGCCGAACTCCCCGATCACGATCGGCAGTTTGGCGCTCACGAAGGCGTTCAGGTAGTCGGTGATCTCCGCAGCGGTGTCGAAGACGCTGTACATGTGGATCGAGAAGATCAGGTTGCCGGTGGTGTCGGCCGCGTACACGGACTGGGCGTTGGTGCGCATGACCTGCTGCCAGTCCTGGCCCCAGTTGGGCGCGTCCACCATGATCGTGTGCGCGAAGCCGGCGCTCCGCAGCTTCTGGATCGCGGCGATCGTCGGGGCGGTCCAGCCGGCCGGGTCGGTGTTGCCCCAGGGCTCGTTGCCGATGTTGATGACGATGTAGTCCTCCTGGCCGGCCAGCACGCTCTTCAGGCCGATCCAGTAGTCGGCGGCCTGGTCGAGGGTGCCGGCGGCGCTGTCCTCGCCGTAACCGGTGGTGTCGTGCACCTCCAGGACGCAGATGAGCCGGTTGGCCTTGCACTGGGCCACGACGTTGGCCACGTCCGCGGCGGTGTTGGCGGTCCAGCGATGGCCGTCGGCGAGGACCACGCGGACAGTGTTGGCGCCCCGCGCCTTGATGTCGGCCAGCGACCCCAGCTCGTTCGGGTACCAGGTGTGGGCGTGGTTGACGCCGCGCATCACGAAGTCGTTGCCGTTGCCCTCGACCAGGCGGCCGTTGCTGATGTGCAGACCGGCGGCCTGGACGCCGGGCTGCTGGGCGGCCTGGGCCGTGCCGGGAGCGAGCGCGCCGAGCACCACCAGCCCGACGAGGGCCGCCAGCCGTGCCAGGAGGGTGCCTAAGGGGCTCTTTCTTGTTCTTCTCACTGCGGCTCCAGGGGTGGGTGAGGCGGTCGGAAGAGGCATGGGAGCGCTCCCATCCAGCCACTTCGTCGAGTACACGTCAAGACGCGCGACGGCAAAGGGCGCTGACCGCGCATAGTGTTCCGAGCCTCGACCACCGCACCCGGGAGGCACGTTGACCACACGACCCGTCGACCCCGACGCCGTCAACGCCGAGGCCTGGCACGTCTACGGCGACCACCATCTCCGGCGCGGCACCGTCCTGCCGGAGCTGGTGCGGTTCGAGTGGGGCCCGGGAGGCACCGGCCCGGGCGCGGGGATCCTCGGTGAGCTCGCCGGGCGGCGGGTGCTGGACCTCGGCTGCGGCACGGCCCGGCACGCGGCACATCTGGTCCGCGTGCACGGCGCCTCGGTTGAGGCGGTCGACTCCTCCCCCACCCAGTACGAACGCGCCCGCGCCCGTTACGGCTCCCTGTCCGGCCTGCGCCTGATCAGGGCCGACGCCGTCGCACACCTCGGCACGGCGGAACCGTACGACGTCGTCTACTCCGTCAACGCGGTGCCGTACATCGATCCCCGCCGCCTGCTGCCCGCCCTCGCCACCGCGCTCCGGCCCGGCGGGACGCTGTGCTTCACCGTGCTGCACACCAACTCGCGCGGCGACGGCCCCTCCTGCGTCGTCGAGTCCCGGCCCGAGCTGCTGCGGCTCGCCGGCGGCGGGGAGACGACCGTGCGGATGTGGGTGCTGACTCCGGAGCTCTGGACGGACCTGCTCGGCGAGCACGGCCTGCGCGTCGAGGGCGTCGACGTCCTCGACGCGCCGGAGGACGGCAACCACGCCTCGTACCGAATCTTCCGGGTGACCCGGCCCGTCCGGGTCTCCTCCCGCCCGCGCACGAACCGGGGTCCGGTGCCGCACGCGGCGATCGGGGTCGGCGCCATCCTGTACGGCCCCCAGGGGCTGCTTCTCGGCCGGCACCGGCGCGGCACCTGGGAGCTGCCCGGCGGCACGGTGGAACCCGGGGAGTCCCTGCGGGAGACGGTCGTGCGCGAACTCCGCGAGGAGACCGGGATCGAGGCCCGCCCGGCCGACGTCCGGCTGCTGGGCACGCTCCTCGACGATGTCGACGGCGTGGTGCGGATGACCGTGGCCGCACAGGTCACCGCGTGGCGGGGCGAGCCCTGCGACCAGCCGGACGAACGGGTCGGCGACTGGCGCTGGTTCGCCCTGGACCGGCTCCCGGAGAACCTGTTCGTGTGCAGCGCCCAGGGTCTGACCGCCTGGCGCCCGGACCTGCCGATCGATCACACTCCGGCCCACTTCACGCCGTTCGCCGGCTAGGAGCCGTGCAACCCCCTCGCAACCTTCCCCGTGCTGCACTCGGCGACCATGGACGAGGATTCCGCACCTGCCGGGTACCACGAGGTGCCGCGCGTCGAGCTCACGCCCGCGGCCGCCGAGCTGCTGCGCCGGTTGCGCGAGGCACACGGGCCGCTGATGTTCCACCAGTCCGGCGGTTGCTGCGACGGCAGCGCGCCGATGTGCTTCCCGGAGGGCGAGTTCCGCACCGGCGGCTCGGACGTGCTGCTCGCCGAGCTGGACGTGCCGGGGGTCGGGGAACCGGTGACCTTCTGGATGTCGAGGAGCCAGTACGAGGTGTGGGCCCACACCCGGCTGATCGTCGATGTCGTCGCGGGCCGGGGCAGCGGATTCTCTCTGGAGGCACCCGAGGGGGTGCGTTTCCTCATCCGTTCGCGTGTGGTCGGCGCTGAGTAGCCCCTCGGGTCGCCGTCGTCTGGTGCACTTCCCCTGAGTTCTGGGACAGTTGACACGACCTCAGGGGAGAGCTGTGACGCACCGTCAAAGACGTTCCGGCGCAGGCAGATCGGTACTCACGTTTCTCGCGGCACTCGGCACACTGGCCGGTGCCGCCCTGGTGGGGGCGGCCCCGGCCGGCGCCGCGCCGGGGTGGACACGGCTCGCGACGGGCGTGCAGTACGAGCAGTTCGACATCTCCGCGGCCGCGGGACCGGCACATGCCCATGTGATCCGTGTGGACCTGAGCGAGCCCGGCGTGCGGGTGGAGCTGCTGTATCCGGGGGCGGTGGCCGCGCGGGCCACGGTGTCCCGGCTGGCCACCGCACAGGGCGCCCTCGCGGGGGTGAACGGCGACTTCTTCAACATCTCGGAGACCCAGCATCCCGGCGTCGAGCCCACCGGCGCGAGCGTGGGCCCGGCGATCGCGCAGGGCCGTGCCCTCAAGGCCGCGGTGCCCAAGGGGCAGCGCTTCGGGCCCGCGCTGCCGCCCGGCACGAGCACCAGGGACGTGTTCGGCGTGGGCACCGACCGTCGGGCCCGCCTCGACGACCTGGCGCTCGACGGGTCGGTGCGCACCCCCGAGGGGCAACTGCCACTCGGCGGGCTGAACCAGTACGCGCTGCCCGTCGGTTCGGTCGGGGCGTTCACCTCGGACTGGGGCAGCGCGGCCCGGGTGCGGGCGACCTGCGGGACGGACCGGGACCGGGCCGCCCCGTGCAGCGCCGACACCTACGAGGTGACGGTCCGGGGCGGGCAGGTGGTCGCCGCGGCCGACTCCCCGGGCAGCGGGCCGATCGCCGCCGGCACCACCGTGCTCGTGGGCCGGGAGGCGGGCGCGCAGCAGCTGCGGAAGCTCTCGGTCGGCTCGGCGGTGACCGTGCAGCACCGCCTGGTCGCGGCCTCGGCCGGAATCGCGTACCGCTTCGCGCTCGGCGGTTATCCGGTGCTGGAGGGCGGCCGCCCGCTGTCCGGGCTCGACGACACGACGTCGGCCGTGCGCACGGCCGTGGGGATCGCGGACAGCGGCCGGCGGCTGTATCTCCTCGCGCTGGACGGGGCGGCCGGCTATCGCAGTGGGCTGACGATCGCCGAAGTCGCGGACACCATGCGCACGTTGGGCTCGGTCGACGCCTTCAGCCTGGACGGCGGCGGCTCCACGACCATAGCCGCACGCAAGCCGGGCGCCGGCACCGTCACCGCGCTCAACCACCCCTCGGGCGGCGCCGAACGGCCCGTGCCGAACGGCATCGGGGTGTTCTCGACGACCTGAGGCGGCCCCGGTCAGGGGCGCAGACCGCTGACGATGTCGGCGGTCGCCGTGACGCCGCTGTGAATGGTGGGCGCGAGGCTCGTACCGGCCAGATAGAAGCCGAGCAGCGCGCACACCAGCGCGTGGGAGAACTTGAGTCCGCCGCTGCGCAGGAAGATCACCGCCAGGATCAGCAGCAGCACCAGTACCGAGATGGAAATCGCCATGGACAGCCTCCTCCGCCACGCCGCCGGGTCCGTTTCGCGGCGTTCGGCCGTAAGTGTGGCGTAGCGGAGGGTTCGTCCGGGCGGCTGAAGTGTCCTCCGAACGAGTAGTGTTCGCGCCCGCTCGCAAGCGCCTACCGGTGGGCGTCCAGGAAGGCCTCCAGGCCCGCCAGGTCGTCGGTGTTGAAGTGGTCGACGTCGGCGGCGAGGAGCTCGGTCCACAGCGCGTCCCGGGCAGGCCCGGCCAGGTCCGGAGTGGCCCAGAACCGCACCTTCTGCCCGCGCGCGTGGGCCTGCTGGACGATGCTCCGCAGCTTCTGCCGCTCGGCGTCGGGGAAGGCGCCCTCGCCGAGCCAGGTGAAGTTGAGGGTCCAGTTGTCGCTGATCAGCGGGATGAGGGAGGCGGGCGCGGCGGTGCCGAGGTCGGCGAGCCGGCCGTCGTAGAAGGCCCGGCGCACTCTCTGGGCCTCCAGCGGGATGCGGGCGGCGCGGTCGCCGGAGATCACGGCGATGACGGGGCCGGGGACGGTCTTGCCGTGCACGTACGTGGTGAACAGATGCCGGTAGCGCCGCAGATGGCGGTCGAGTTCGAGGTAGGTCGAGGAGCCCTCGGTCTTGATGTCGACGAGCAGTTGGAGGGGGTGATGGCGACCCCGGTACACGGAACCTCGGTTGGCCTTGACGATCCTGGCCAGCGGGTCGAGGTAGAGGGACTCCAGGGTGCGCGTCGGGTCGAGGTCGTCCACGGTGTGGCCGACGAGGAGCTGGTCGCCGACGAGGAAGATGTCCGCCTCGACGCTGCCGAAACGGTGGTCGAGGGCGTCCAGGAGGGGGCGCGGGTGTTCGTAGTCGTTGTGGGCGTGGGCGCGCCACAGCGGACGGGGGCGGTGCTCGGTGCTGTCGGCCCACGCGCTGGCGGCGGGCGGGGCCAGGGTCGCCGCGGCCGCGGCGCCGAGGGCGGTGAGGGCTCTGCGACGGGTGATGAGGGCCATGTTCTGCCTCCCTGTGGGGCGGGTCGGAACCACAGGGAGTATGGGGCCCTTCGGCCCTCAATGGACCTGTACGTGACAGGAGTTGGCCGGACCGCCGCCGCCCGTTCACTCCTTCCGCGCAGGCGCACGGAAAAGCCCGCCCCAGGTGGGGCGGGCTTCACCGTCGTTCGCCGGGTGACGCTCAGGGCGCCTGGAGGTCGACGAGTTCGGCCAACCGGACGCGGTGGGCGCCCGCCGTGCCGTAGGCGATCGAGTCGGCCTTGGCCCGCTTGAGATACAGGTGGATCGGGTGCTCCCACGTCATGCCGATCCCGGCGTGCAGTTGGAGCGCCTCCTCGGCGGCGTGCACGGCGACGGAGGCCGCGTAGGCCTGCGCGACGGCGACCGCCACGTCGGTGTCCTCACCCGTCGCGAGCGCGTCGGCGGCATTGCGGGCGGCGGCGCGGAGGTTGACGACCTCCAGCCACAGCTGGGCGAGCCGGTGCTTGAGCGCCTGGAAGCCGCCGACGGGCCGGTTGAACTGCTTGCGCTCCTTGAGGTAGCGCACCGTCTCGGTCAACGTCCACTCGGCGAGCCCGAGTTGCTCGGAGGCGAGCAGTCCGGCCCCGGCCCGCAGGGCGCGGTGCACGGCGACTTCGGCGTCGCCCAGCAGACGGCCCTGAGCCCCGTCGAGGCTGACGGTCGCGAGCGGCCGGGTCAGGTCGAAGGAGATCTGCGGGGTGACGGCAGCGGCGGAGGACTCCACCGCGTACAGCCCGCCGTCGTCCGCGGGCACCAGCAGCACATCGGCCGCCTGGGCGTCCGCGATGGCGGTCAACTCCCCGTGCAGGGCTCCGCCTTCATGGCGTACGACCTTGTAGGCACCGCCCGGGGCGACGTTCAGCGCGACGGCGAGGGCACCGATCCTCCGCCCTGACGCGAGCTCGGCGAGCAGGTCGTCGGCCTCGCAGGCGAGCAGCGCCTCGGTGGCGACGACCGCACTGGCGAGATAGGGAACGGGAGCGACCGCGCGCCCCAACTCCTCCAGGACGACGGCGACTTCGCGGTGCGTGGCGCCCTGGCCGCCCTTGTCCTCAGGGACCAGGAGTCCCGCGAGGCCCATGCCGTCCGCGAGGGCCTTCCAAGCCGCGAAGTCGTGCGGGGTGTCCGACTCGGTGCGGGCGATCACGCCCGGCGCGTCGCAGTGGTCGGCGAGCAGGTCCCGTACGGCGGCCCGCAGCGCCTCTTCCTCCTCCGAGTACAGCAGGTCGGGCTGTGCGCTCATCGGGACAGGTCCTTCCAGGCGACGTCCTTGTCGGTGCGCGGCTCGGCCGGCAGGCCCAGGACGCGCTCGGCGACGATGTTCAGCAGGACCTCGGTGGTCCCGCCCTCGATGCTGTTGCCCTTGGAGCGGAGGTAGCGGTAGCCGGCGTCGCGGCCGGTGAAGTCCACCAGCTCGGGGCGGCGCATGGTCCAGTCGTCGTACAACAGGCCTTCCTCACCGCGCAGTTCGACCTCCAGGCCGCTGATCTCCTGGTTGAGGCGGGCGAAGGCCAGCTTCATGCCGGCGCCCTCCGGCCCGGGCTGTCCGGCGACGAGCTGCTGGCGCAGGCGTTCGGCGGTGAGGCGGGCGACCTCGGAGTCCACCCAGAGCTTCAGCAGGCGCTGGTGCAGCTCCTGGGTGCGCAGTTCGGGGCGCTCGCGCCAGGTCTTGGAGACCGGGCCGATCATGCCGCCCTCGCGGGGCAGCCGCATGCCGCCGATGGCGACGCGCTCGTTGTTCAGCGTGGTCTGCGCGACCCGCCAGCCGTCGCCGACCTCGCCGAGGCGGCGGGAGTCGGGGATGCGGACGTCGGTGAGGAAGACCTCGTTGAACTCGGCCTCGCCGGTGATCTGCCGCAGCGGGCGGACGTCGACGCCGGGGTCGGTCATGTCGCAGATGAAGTAGGTGATGCCCGCGTGCTTGGGCACGTCCGGGTCGGTGCGGGCGATGAGGATGGCCCAGCGCGAGTTGTGGGCGCCGGACGTCCACACCTTCTGCCCGTTGACCACCCACTCGTCGCCCTCGCGGACGGCCCGGGTGCCGAGGGCCGCGAGGTCGGATCCGGCGCCGGGTTCACTGAAGAGCTGGCACCAGACCTCCTCCCCCACCCACAGGGGCCGCAGATAGCGCTGCTTCTGCTCCTCGGTGCCGTACTTGAGGATCGTCGGCGCGGCCATGCCGAGGCCGATGCCGTTGCGCCGCGGGTCGTTGTCGGGAGCGCCCGCGGCCTCCAGCTCGGCGTCCACGACGGCCTGGAGGGAACGGGGCGCGTTCAGTCCGCCGAGGCCTTCCGGGTAGTGCACCCAGGCGAGCCCCGCGTCGAAGCGGGCCTTGAGGAAGTCGAGCCGGTCCGTGCTCGCGGGCTGGTGTGCGGCCAGCAACTCGGCGGTGCGGCGCTGGAGTTCGGCTGCGTCGGTCATGCCTGTGCTCCCGTGGGTACGACGGCGATCCGGCCCGTGGTCACCCCGTCGCCGAGGCGCTGCACGGCGTCCGCGGCCCCCGCCAGCGGCACCCGCTCGCTGATCAGCGGCTTGATCGCGCCCCGCGCGGCCAGTTCGGTGAGCTGCTCGTGGCAGTGCTGGACCAGCTTCGGGTTCTTGGTGTTGTACAGACCCCAGTGCAGGCCCAGGATCGCGTAGTTCTTCACCAGGGCGTGGTTGAGGGCCGGGCTCGGGATCGTCCCGCCGGCGAAGCCGACGACCACGATCCGCCCCTCGAAGGCGACGACCTTGGTCGACTGCGTGTAGGCCTCGCCGCCCACGGGGTCGTAGATCACGTCCGCGCCCCGGCCCCCGGTGGCCTCCTTCACGGCGGCGACGACGTCCTCGCTCCGCCGGTCGACCACCACGTCACAGCCCAGCTCCCGGGCCACGACGGCCTTTTCGGCACCGCCGACGACACCGATGACGGTGGCCCCGGCGGCCTTGCCGAGCTGCACGGCCGCGCTGCCGACCCCTCCGGCGGCGGCGTGGACGAGCAGCGTCTCACCGGCTTCCAGGTGGGCCCGCCGGTGCAGACCGAACCAGCCCGTCTGGTAGCCGATGTGCAGTGCGGCGGCCTCGGCGTCGTCCAGCGAGTCCGGCGCGGACAGCACAGCGGCGGCGTCCGCGACGGCGTACTCGGCGAAACCGCCATACGGCAGCGCGGGGTTGGCGATCACGCGCCGCCCGTCCTCGGTCTCGCCGCAGATCTCCACGCCCGGGGTGAAGGGCAGCGGCGGACGCACCTGGTAGTGGCCGCGGCACATCAGCACGTCCGGGAAGTTGATGTTCGCGGCGCGCACCTTCAGCAGGACCTGGCCGTCGCCGGGCACGGGCTGCGCCACGTCCGCGAGGCGCATCACCTCGCTCGGCTCGCCGTTCTCGTGCACTTGCCAAGCCTGCATGGGGGGCCTCCACGGGACTGCGTCGTCATGCCGGGGTCTGACCGGGGTCCCATGCATACTAAGCGGTCGCTTGCTAATCAGGGAACAGTCCGCGGGGAAAGTGTGGGCATGCACACCGAGGGGCCGCGCAGCGGTTGCACGACCCGGTGAGGCCTGAACAGGGTGACAGGGACGAGTCGGGCACCCGTCCCTCACCAGGTGGTCCCCGACGATCCCCGGAAAGGACCCGCGCACATGACGGTCATCAACAGCCCGCTGCCGGACAAGGAACGCGACATCGCGGGGACCGCCCTCCAGGCGACCCTGGTCGATCTGCTCGACCTGTCCCTGGTCGCGAAGCAGGCGCACTGGAACCTGTACGGGCCGCGCTTCCGTTCCATCCACCTCCAGCTCGACGAGGTGGTCACCACCGCCCGCGACTACGCCGACACGGTGGCCGAACGCGCCGCGGCGCTGGGGGTGAGCCCGGACGGCCGGGCCGCCACCGTCGCCGCCACCAGCGGGGTGCCGGAGTTCTCACCCGGTTGGACGAAGGACACGGACGCCGTCGGCGCCCTGGTGAAGGCCTTCTCCGCGGTCGTCGAACGGGTGCGGGGACGCATCGAGCAGACCGGCCCGGCGGACGCCGTGACCCAGGACCTGCTGATCGGCCTCACCGCCGATCTGGAGAAGCAGAGCTGGATGTTCCAGGCCGAGCACGGGGGCTGAGCCCGCCGAACGACCGCGGCCCCGCCCCGGCCCCGCGCCGGCGCTCAGTGTTCCAGCCGGTGCGGATGGGCCGGGTACACGCCCAGGACGCGTACCTCGGTGGAGAAGAACCGCAGTTCGTGCAGGGCGAGGGCGACATGCGACTCGTCGGGGTGGCCCTCGATCTCGACGTAGAAGCGGCTGGCGTTCAGCCCCGCGCCGATCTGGTAGCTCTCGATCTTCGTGAGGTTGACCCCGCTGGTGGCGAACCCGCCGAGCGCCTTGAACAGGGCGCTGGGGATGTTGCGCACGGAGAAGAACAGGCTCGTCATCGTCGGCTCCCCGGTGTCCGGGGCGACGACGGCCTCCCGGGACAGGACGACGAACCGCGTGGTGTTGTCGGGGTCGTCCTCGACCCCGGATCGCAGCACGTCGAGGCCGTACAGCCCGGCCGCGGCGGGCGGGGCGAGCGCCGCGTGCCGGGGATCCGCCAGCTCCGCCACCTCGCGCGCCGCTCCGGCCGTGTCGTCGGTGACCAGGGTGCGCCAGCCGCCCTCCCGCAGCACCTTGCGGCACTGCCCGAGGGCGTGCACATGGCTGCGTACGCACTCCACCTGGTCCGGTGTCGCCCCGGGCACGCCCATCAGGTCGAAGCGGATGGCGAGGAAGTGCTCGGCGATGATGAACAGCCCCGACTCGGGCAGCAGGTGGTGCACGTCCGCCACCCGTCCGGCCGCGGAGTTGTCCACCGGGATCACGGCCAGGTCGGCCGTGCCGAGCGTCACCGCGTCCAGCGCCTGCTCGAAACCCGTGCAGGGCTGCTCGGCGCACCCGGGGTAGAGGGTGTGCGCGGCGGTCGCCGAGTTGGATCCGGGTTCACCTTGGTAAGCGACGGTGGTCACTGGGCTCGGTCTCTTGTCGTCGGGCGGCAGAAGCTCCGTAACGTATCAGGGAACCCCCGCCCTCAGATCCAGGTGTCCAGCCACATCCTGGAGTGCCACTCGGCGTACGGGATCGTCTCGCCGGTGTAGAGCGGGAAGAAGTAGATGAAGTTCCAGGCGATGAGCAGGACGAGGGTGCCCGCGGCCACCGCCCCCTGGGTGCGCCTTCTGCGGTCCGCCCCCGGTGGCCCCAGGACCGCGCCCACCGTCATCGCCACGGCCAGGCACAGGTACGGCACGAAGACGACCGCGTAGAAGGAGAAGACCGTACGGTCCTGGTACAGGAACCAGGGCAGGTAACCGGCGCCCACCGCGCACAAGACGGCCCCGGCCCGCCAGTCACGGCGCAGCGCCCAGCGGAAGAGCAGATAGAGCAGGGCTCCGCACGCCGACCACCACAGGAGCGGGGTGCCGAGGGCGAGGACCGTCTGGGAGCAGTGGACCGCCGTACGGCAGCCGTCCTGGCCGGGCTCGGGTGACTGGTAGTCGAACAGCACGGGGCGCCCCTGGACCAGCCAGCTCCAGGGATTGGACTCGTACTTGTGCGGGTTGTGCAGGCCCACGTTGAAGTCGTACACGTTGGACTCGTAGTGCCACAGGCTGCGCAGCGGGGCGGGGATCCATGACCAGGTGCCGCCGCGGCCGTCGGCCCAGTGGCGGTCGTAGCCGTCGTCGGACAGGAACCAGCCGGTCCAGCTCGCCAGGTAGGTCCCCACCGCGACCGGGACCAGGGACAGGAGGGACCCGCCGAGATCCTTGTTCAGCACCGCCAGGTAGGGGCGGGGGGACCCGGCCACGCGACGGGAGCCGACGTCCCACAGCACCGTCAGGACCACGAAGAAGACCAGTACGTACAGGCCGTTCCACTTGGTGGCGGCCGCCAGGCCCAGGAAGACGCCGGCGGCGAGCCGCCAGGGACGCCACCCGGTTCCGGTGTGGTCGCCGGCATGCTCGTCCGGGCGCGCGCGGCCGTCCTCACCGACCGGCAGGGCGGCCGCGAGCCGGGCCCGTGCGCGGTCCCGGTCGACCAGCAGGGAGCCGAAGGCCGCCAGGACGAAGAACATGACGACGAGGTCCAGCAGGGCGGTACGGCTCATCACCACGTGCAGGCCGTCGATCGCGAGGAGCGCGCCGGCCAGGCAACCCAGCACGGTCGAACGGAACAGCCGGCGTCCGATGCGGCACAGCATGAGCACCGACAGGGTGCCGAGGGCCGCCGTCATGAAGCGCCAGCCGAAGGGGGTGAGGCCGAACATCCACTCCCCGAGGGCGATCACCCACTTGCCCGTCGGCGGGTGCGCGACGAACGTCCCCGTGTCGGAGAGCGACACGACCTGCGGGTCGGCGAGGATCTGCGGGTCGGCGATCTTGCGGTCCGGCCAGGTGCCCTCGTAGCCGAGCCGCAGCAGGGACCAGGCGTCCTTGGCGTAGTAGGTCTCGTCGAAGATCACGGCCCGCGGCCGGCCGAGGTGCCAGAAGCGGATCACCCCGGCCAGGGCGGCGACGAGCAACGGGCCCAGCCAGTCCCACACCGACGCCTTCGGAAATCGCGGAACGAGACGCTCGCGCGGGTCGGTCGCCGGGTGGGCCGCGTACCCGAACCGGCGAAGCCGCGCCTGCCAGTCCCGGGGCGCTGTCTCCGCGGGGGTGTCTACGACGGGGGAACAGGTCACGTCACTGCTGGTCACCGAACAGCCTGCCGTGCAGCGGGGAGCGCCCGGGGCGATATTTCGTCCACCCGGTGAACTTACCTGGGCCGTCGTCGAGTTGTCTCAGTTCTTCATGCCTTGCGGGGGCGGGCCCGTACGTGCATCCGCTCGCCCTGCGGCCCGAAGAGACTGAGGAACTCCGCGGGCCCCTCCCCCGTCGACCCGAACCAGTGCGGCACCCGGGTGTCGAACTCCGCCGCCTCGCCCGCCGACATCACCACGTCATGGTCCCCCAGCACCACCCGCAGCCGCCCCGCCAGCACGTACAGCCACTCGTAGCCCTCGTGGGTGCGCAGCTCCGGCTCCTCGTCGCGGCGCGGCACCAGCACCTTGAAGGCCTGGAGGCCGCCGGGCTGCCTGGTGAGCGGCCAGAAGGTGCGCCCGTGCCGTTCGAGCGGGGCGGACCGCACCCGGGGGTCGCCGACCGGCGGGGCGCCGACCAGTTCGTCCAGCGGCACCTGGTGGGCCTGGGCGATCGGCAGCAGCAGCTCCAGGCTGGGCTTGCGCAGACCGGACTCCAGCCGGGAGAGCGTGCTCACGGAGATTCCGGTGGTCTCGGAGAGGGCCGCGAGGGTCACCTCCCGGTCCTTGCGCAGCCGCCTGAGCCTGGGTCCCACTTCGGCGAGAACGTCGTCGGTGCTCATACCCGTATTGCAGAATCGGCAAAGTTGTTTGTCAATCCCGCGTCCGCGGAGCGACCGTGTCGGCATGACCGAGACACACGGCGAGACATACGGCGAGACATACGAAGTGATCGTTGTCGGTGGCGGCGCGGCAGGTCTGTCCGCCGCCCTGGTCCTGGGCCGGGCCCGGCGCCGCACCCTGGTCGTCGACGCGGGCGAACCACGCAACGCGCCCGCCGCCCATATGCAGGGCTTCCTCACCCGGGACGGCGTGCCGCCCGCCGAGTTCCTGGCGATCGGCCGCGAGGAGATCAAGGGATACGGCGTCGAGCTGGTCCGGGACCGGGTGGTGGAGGTCGCGCCGGGCTTCGCCGTGACCCTGGCGAGCGGGCGGGTGCTCAGGGCCCGTCGCCTCGTCGTCGCGACCGGCCTCAAGGACGAGCTCCCCGACGTGCCGGGGGTCGCCGAGCGCTTCGGCAAGGACGTCCTGCACTGCCCGTACTGCCACGGCTGGGAGGTCCGCGACCAGGCCTTCGGCGTGCTCGCCACTAGCCCGCTCAGCGTGCACCAGGCGCTGATGGTCTCCCAGTGGTCGAAGGACGTGACCCTGTTCCTGCACACGGTCGCCGAGTCCGCGCTCTCGGACGACGACCTGCGCAGGCTGGCCGCGGCCGGTGTCCGGGTGGTGCCGGGCGAGGTCGCCGAGCTGGTCGTGACGGACGACCGGCTCACCGCCGTACGCCTGGAGGACGGCACGAAGCACGCGCGAGAGGTCGTCTTCACCGCCCCTCGGGCCGTCCCGCGGACCGGCTTGCTGGAGCGGCTCGGAGCAGCCTTCCAGGAGACGCCCTTCGGCAGCTACCCCGTGGTCGACGGGACCGGGCAGACAACCGTGCCCGGCGTGTACGCCGTGGGCAACGCGGCCGGCTTCGGGGAACAGGTGATCAACGCGGCGAGCGCCGGGTACCGGGCGGCCGCCACGATCAACGGGGAGCTGCTGATGAGCGACCTCGACGCGGCCGCCGGGGTGTAGACCCGGCCCCTCCGGTGCACCCTTGATGCATGCTGCTTGCCCGGCTGGCACACGTGTCCCAGGAGGTCGCCGCCACCTCGGCCCGGTCCCGGAAGATCGCGCTCCTCGCCGAGCTGTTCCGGGAGGCCGAGGCGGACGACGTCCCGATCGTCATCCCCTATCTGGCGGGCCGGCTCCCGCAGGGCCGGCTCGGTGTCGGCTGGAAGGTGCTGAGCCGCCCGGTCGCCCCGGCCGCCGAGCCGACCCTGACCGTGCACGCGGTGGACGCCCTGCTGGGCGATCTTGCCAAGGTCGCGGGCGCGGGCTCGCAGGCCGAACGCGCCCGGCTGGTGGGTGAGTTGATGGGCGCGGCCACCGAGGACGAGCAACGGTTCCTGTTCGGGCTGATCACCGGCGAGGTGCGGCAGGGGGCGCTGGACGCGGTGGCGGTCGAGGGGCTCGCCCAGGCGACCGGGGCGCCCCCGGCCGACGTACGCCGGGCCGTGATGCTCGCGGGCTCCCTCCAGACGGTGGCCGGGGCCCTGCTCACCGACGGCCCGCCCGCCCTGGACCGGTTCCGCCTCACCGTCGGCCGCCCGGTCCTGCCGATGCTGGCGCACAGCGCCTCCTCGGTGGCCGAGGCGGTCGACAAGCTCGGCACCTGCGCGGTCGAGGAGAAGCTGGACGGCATCCGTGTACAGATCCACCGGGCCGGCGATGTCGTACGGCTGTACACGCGCACCCTCGACGACATCACCGACCGGCTGCCCGAACTGACCTCCGCGGCACTGGAGTTGAGGGGTGAGCGGTTCATCCTGGACGGCGAGGTGATCGCCTTCGGCGAGGACGGGCGCCCGCGGTCCTTCCAGGAGACCGCGGGCCGGGTCGGCTCCCGCGTGGACGTGACGACGGCCGCCGAGGCGGTGCCCGTCTCCCCCGTCTTCTTCGACGCGCTGTCCGTCGACGACCGCGACCTGCTCGACCTGCCCTTCGCCGAACGGCACGCGGAGCTGGCCCGGTTGGTGCCCGAGCCGATGCGGGTCCGGCGCACCCTGGTGTCCGGGCCGCAGGATCTGGGGGCGGCCGAGGAGTTCCTCGCCGAGACCCTGGAGCGCGGCCATGAGGGCGTCGTCGTGAAGTCCCTCGACGCTCCGTACAGCGCGGGCCGGCGCGGTGCGTCCTGGCTCAAGGTCAAGCCCGTGCACACCCTCGACCTGGTCGTGCTGGCCGCCGAGTGGGGCCACGGCCGCCGCACCGGCAAGCTCTCCAACCTGCACCTCGGCGCCCGCACGGCCGACGGCGGTTTCGCCATGCTCGGCAAGACCTTCAAGGGCATGACCGACGCGATGCTCACCTGGCAGACCGGGCGTCTCCAGGAGCTGGCCGTGGACAGCAGCGGTCACGTGGTGAGCGTACGGCCCGAACTCGTCGTCGAGATCGCCTACGACGGCCTCCAGAGGTCGACCCGCTACCCGGCCGGGGTCACCCTCCGGTTCGCCCGTGTGGTCCGCTACCGGGAGGACAAGAGGCCGGAGGAGGCGGACACGGTGGAGACGTTGCTGGCCGCACACCCGGAGGTGAAGCCGTGAAGACCAGTGCCGGGCTGCTGTTGTTCCGGCACACGTCCGACGGTCTTGAGGTGTTGCTGGGCCATATGGGCGGCCCGTTCTTCGCGCGCCGGGACGCCGGGGCGTGGAGCGTGCCGAAGGGCGAGTACGAGCCCGAGTCGGAGTCGGCCTGGGATGCGGCCCGCCGGGAGTTCCAGGAGGAGCTGGGGCTGCCGCCGCCGGACGGGGAGGCCGTACCCCTCGGGGAGGTCCGGCAGACGAACGGCAAGGTCGTCACGGCGTGGGCGATCGAGGCCGACCTCGATCCGGCGACCGTGGTGCCGGGGGTGTTCAGCATGGAGTGGCCGCCGAAGTCCGGGCGCATCCAGGAGTTCCCCGAGCTGGACCGCGTCGAGTGGTTCGGGCTCGACCGGGCCCGGGCCGTGATCGTCAAGGCGCAGTCAGCGTTTCTCGACCGGCTGGCTGAGCACTCGGCCTGACGTCCACGCGTTGCGGTCGCTCCCGCCGCGCGGGAAGGTCGAAGCACAGTCAGCTCTTCAGGAGGTCGTTCATGCCCATCGCGACGGTGAACCCGGCGAACGGCGAGACGCTCAAGACGTACGAGGCCATGGGCGAGGAGGAGATCGAACGCAGGCTCCAGCTCGCGGAGGCGACGTTCCGCACCTACCGCACGACGTCCTTCGCGGATCGCGCCCGTCTCCTGAACCGGGCCGCCGAGCTCCTCGACGACGCCCAGCAGGACATCGCCCGGGTGATGACCACCGAGATGGGCAAGCCGGTCAAGCAGGCCCGCGCGGAGGCCGCCAAGTGCGCCAAGGCGATGCGCTGGTACGCCGAGCACGCGGAGTCGCTGCTGGCCGACGAGGAGCCCGCCGCGGCCGACGTCAAGGACTCCGGCGCCTCCCGCGCCCTGGTCCGCTACCGGCCGCTGGGGCCCGTCCTCGCGGTGATGCCGTGGAACTTCCCGCTGTGGCAGGTGATCCGCTTCGCCGCGCCCGCGCTGATGGCGGGCAACGTCGGTCTGCTCAAGCACGCCTCGAACGTGCCGCAGACCGCCCTGTTCCTGGAGGACCTCTTCCATCAGGCGGGGTTCCCTCAGGGCTGCTTCCAGACCCTGCTCGTCGGGTCCGGCGCGATCGACGAGATCCTGCGCGACGACCGCGTCAAGGCGGCTACGCTCACGGGCAGTGAGCCCGCCGGGCGGGCGGTCGCCTCCACCGCCGGGGACATGGTGAAGAAGACCGTGCTGGAGCTCGGCGGCAGCGACCCGTACATCGTCATGCCATCCGCGGACGTCGACCGGGCCGCCGAGATCGCGGTGACCGCGCGGGTGCAGAACAACGGGCAGTCCTGCATCGCCGCCAAGCGGTTCATCGTGCACACGGACGTCTACGACCGTTTCGCCGAGCGGTTCGTCGAGGGCATGAAGGCCCTCAAGGTCGGCGACCCGCTGGAGGAGGACACCGAGGTCGGACCGCTGTCGAGCGAGCAGGGACGCAGCGACCTGGAGGAACTGGTCGACGACGCCAAGCGCAGCGGGGCGAGTGTGCTGTGCGGCGGGCAGCGACCCGACGGGCCCGGCTGGTACTACCCGCCCACCGTCATCGCCGACGTGGACCGCGAGATGCGCATCCACCGCGAGGAGACCTTCGGGCCGGTGGCCACGCTGTACCGGGCGGCCGACCTCGACGAGGCGGTGCTGATCGCCAACGACTCGGCGTTCGGGCTGAGTTCCAACGTGTGGACCCGGGACGAGGCCGAGGTCGACCGGTTCGTACGGGATCTGGAGGCCGGCGGGGTGTACGTGAACGGGATGACCGCCTCGCATCCGGCGTTCCCCTTCGGCGGGGTGAAGCGGTCCGGATACGGGCGTGAGCTGTCCGGGCACGGAATCAGGGAGTTCTGCAACATCACGACGGTTTGGCACGGAGCGTGACACTTGCGCGGCTAACATCCCGGGTGTGAACCGCGAAGTGACTCTGCCTCTGATCGTCGACGACCGCGGGACCCTGCAGGTGGCTGCGGCCGATGTGAGCAAGCTGCTCCGCAGTCTCGGCGGGCGGTGGCTGCACCTGGTCGAGGCCGGCGCCGACGGGCTGGACGAGGATACGGTCGCCGCCCTGACGATCGAGCTCGCGAAGCTCGCCGACCGAATCGACGTCGCGTGCATCGCGCACAGTAGCGGCGGGGCGCCGTAGGACGTTCTGCTCGGCGTCCCGCGTCCCGCGTTCGGCGCAACCCGGCGCGAAGTCGTCCGCCCCTCAGGGGATCGTGGACGGGACCAGTCTTCGGTTCCGGGACGGGACGGCGTGAGATGAGCGAAGAGACGATCACCGAGATCCTGCCCCCGATCCGGCACTGGCCGGCGCTCGACCTGAACGGCGTCGACTTCGACCCGGTGCTGACCGAGCTGATGCGCGAGGGGCCGCTCACCCGCATCCGGCTGCCGCACGGCGAGGGCTGGGCCTGGCTGGTCACCCGGTACGACGACGTACGGACGGTGACCGAGGACCCGCGCTTCAGCCGCGAGGCCGTCATGGACCAGCCGGTCACCCGGCTCGACCCGCACGGCACCCCAAGACGCGGAGCGGTCACCTTCCTCGACCCGCCCCACCACACCCGGCTGCGCCGCTCGGTGGCCGCGGCCTTCAGTGCCGAGGGTGTGGAGCGGATCAGGGAGAGGTCCCGCCGGATGCTCGACGACCTGGTCGACGAGCTGCTCCAGGACGGCCCGCCCGCCGACCTCACCGCGGCGGTGCTCAGCCCCTTCCCCGCCGCGGTGCTCTGCGAGCTGATGGGCGTCCCGGCCGCCGACCGGCACGGCATGCACGCCTGGACCCGGCTGATCCTGTCCCCCTCGCGCGGCGCCCGGAGCGGCGAGCGGGCCAGGGAGGAGATGGGCGCCTACTTCGCCGACCTCATCGGTCTCCGGGAGGGCGGCACCGGCGAGGACGTGGCCTCCCTGCTCGGGGCCGCCGTGGGCCGCGGTGAGGCGACGCTTGAGGAGGCCGCGGAGCTCGCGGTGCTGCTCCAGATCGGCGGCGCGGCGGTGACGGACAACACCGGCCAGCTGTTCCACCTGCTGCTGACCCGCCCCGACCTGGCCGAACGCCTGCGCGCCGAGCCGGAGATCCGCCCGCGGGCCGTCGAGGAGCTACTGCGCTTCATCCCGCACCGCAACACGGTCGGACTGGCGCGGATCGCCCTGGAGGACGTGGGGATCAGAGGAGTGCGGATCCGGGCCGGCGACGCGATCTACGTGTCGTACCTGTCCGCGAACCGGGATCCGGACGTCTTCCCCTACCCGGAGACGATCGACTTCTCCCGCAGCCCCAACCCGCACATGGCGTTCGGCTCCGGCCCGCACCACTGCCCGGGCGGAACACTGGCCCGGCTGGTGACCGGGCTGCTGGTGGATGCGCTGCTCGACCGGGTGCCGGGCCTGAGGCCATCGGTGCCGCCGGAGCAGGTGCCCTTCAAAAAGGGCACCTCGATCCGCGGCCCCGAGGCGCTCCCGGTGACGTGGTGACGGCCGTCAGCGGATGGACATGCCGGACAGGGTCCGGGCGATGACCAGGCGCTGGATCTCGCTCGTGCCCTCGAAGATGGTGTAAATCGCGGCGTCGCGGTGCATGCGCTCCACCGGGTACTCCCGCGTGTAGCCGTTGCCGCCCAGGATCTGTACGGCCTGCGCGGTGACCTTCTTCGCCGTCTCGCTGGCGAAGAGCTTCGACATCGAGCCCTCGGCGGCGGTGAACTGCTTGCCGTTGATCGCCATCCAGGAGGCACGCCAGACCAGGAGACGGGCCGCGTCGATGGAGGTGCGCATGTCGGCGAGCTGGAAGGCCACGCCCTGGTTGTCGATGATCGGGCGCCCGAACTGCTCGCGCGTCTTGGCGTAGTCGAGGGCGACCTCGTACGCGGCGCGGGCGGTGCCCACGGCCATGGCGCCCACGGCGGGCCGCGAGGCCTCGAACGTGGCCATCGCCGCGTTCTTCACCCGCTCCCCGCCCGCCTTCGCCCGCTCACGGGCCCGGGCGAGGCGCTGGTCCAGCTTCTCCTTGCCGCCGAGGAGGCAGGAACCGGGCACCCGTACGTTGTCCAGCACGACCTCGGCCGTGTGCGAGGCGCGGATGCCGTGCTTCTTGAACTTCTGGCCCTGGGACAGCCCCGGCGTGTTCGGCGGCACGATGAAGGAGGCGTGGCCCTTGGAGCCGAGCTCCGCGTCGACGACCGCGACGACGACATGGACGTTGGCGATGCCGCCGTTGGTCGCCCAGGTCTTCGTGCCGTTCAGCACCCACTCGTCCTTGGCCTCGTCGTACACGGCACGCGTGCGCATGGAGGCCACGTCGGAACCGGCGTCCGGCTCGGAGGAGCAGAACGCGGCGACCTTGACGTCGTTGGCGTCGCCGTACATCTGGGGGATCCAGGTGCCGATCTGCTCCTCGGTTCCGTTGGCGAGAACGCCGACAGCGGCGAGACCGGTGCCTACGATCGACAGGGCGATGCCCGCGTCGCCCCAGAACAGCTCCTCCATCGCCATCGGGATACCGAGCCCGGTGGGGTCGAAGTACTGCTGGGCGTAGAAGTCGAGGGAGTAGATGCCTACCTTCGCGGCCTCCTGGATGACCGGCCAGGGAGTCTCCTCACGCTCGTCCCATTCGGCGGCCGCGGGGCGGATGACGTCGGCGGCGAAGCCGTGCAGCCAGTCCCGGACCTCCTTCTGTTCGTCGTTGAGCTCCATGGTGAACTCGGCCATGTCCCCTCCAGCGGCGACGCACGTACATGTTACTTACGGTAACCCGAGTGTGTTACCCACGGGTAGGAAAAGTCAACTCCCACGGACCAGTCAGCAGCCTGTTCGATGTCCACCATCGGTCGGGTGTTAGTTTGCGCAGGCGTTACCGATTCAGCACGGGTGGGGAGAGCTCATGGACACCACACAGCGGACCGATCAGCAGCGGTCCGCCGACCGCCGTCGGCGCGAACTGCTGGAAGCCGCGGACAGAGTGGTGCTGCGCGACGGCCCGCAGGCCTCCATGAACGCCATCGCCGCGGAGGCCGGCATCACCAAGCCGATTCTGTATCGGCACTTCGGCGACAAGGGGGGACTTTACGCCGCGCTCGCCAAGCGGCACACCGACGCCCTGCTGGACTCGCTGCGGGCGGCGCTGGACGCTCCCGCGGACCGGCGCGAGCGGGTCGAGGCGACCCTGGACACCTACCTGGCCGCGATCGAGGCGCGGCCTCAGGTCTACCGGTTCCTGATGCACCCCGCCGACGGGGGCCAGGCCGGGGACCAGGGGTTCGATGTCGGCCAGCATTCCGCGCCCCTTCTGCGCAGGATGGGTGAAGAGTTGGGGCAGGTCATCGAGGACCGGCTGGATCTCGGGCCCGGCAGTCAGCTGCTCTCCCGGGTGTGGGGGCACGGGATCGTCGGGATGATGTACGCGGCGGGTGACTGGTGGCTCGGGGAACGGCCGTGTTCCCGGGCCGAGTTGGTGCGGAACATGGCCGACCTGCTGTGGGGGCGGCTCGCTGCGGCGGGGGACAAAGTGGGGGGTCCGGGGTTCTGACCGTTGAATCCCGGGTGCCGGGCCGTGGGGGCTGGTCGCGCAGTTCCCCGCGCCCCTAGGTGGGTTGACCTGCCCGGCGCCAAGAGGCCCGCCGCACCTTTCGCATCAGCTTGCGGTGCCGCCATCCCTTCACGTGGTCCGCGTAGACCTTGCCTGCCAAGTGATCGCACTCGTGTTGAAGGCACCGTGCGAAGAACCCCGTCCCGTGCACGGTGATCGGCTCGCCCGTCGCCGTGAAACCTTCCACCACCGCGTGATCGTGGCGTTCCACCCCCGCCTCCAGGCCCGGCAGGGACAGGCAGCCCTCGGGGCCCCGAAGCACCACACCGTCCGTCTCCACCAGGCGTGGGTTCACCACATGTCCCAGGTGGCGGACCTCCTCGTCGTCCGGGCAGTCGTAGACGAATACGCGCAGCGGCACGCCGATCTGGTTGGCCGCGAGGCCCACGCCCTCGTGCGCGTACATCGTCGCGAACAAGTCCTCCACCAGGGTCGCCAGTTCGGGACCGAAGTCCGTGACGTCCTCGCAGGGCGTGTGCAACACCGGGGCGCCGAGCAGGGCGAGCGCGCGGACGCGCCCTCGCGTGCCCGGAATGGAGCCGTTTCGCATGGCCGCAAGGGTACGGCGATTCGGGAGTGCCTACGGATCTCGATAGGCTGAGGTCCACACCACGTGGCCGGAGGCTGAGGCGCGGCGCGTACGCAAGGAGGATCGAGATCTGATGACAGGCAACTCGGACCCGCTCTCGCCGCGGGCCAAGCTGGCCGTGACGGCGGGCAAGGCCGTCGCGGCGGCATCCCGAGCCGCGGGTCGCGGCAGCGGTTCGGTCATCGGCGGCCGAGTGGCCCTCAAACTCGACCCCGACCTCCTTGCCAGGCTCGCCCAGAACCTGGACGTCGTCCTCGTCTCGGCGACCAACGGCAAGACCACCACGACCCGGCTGATCGCGGAGGCGCTGGGCGCCGCCGGACCCGTCGTCTCCAACGCCCTCGGCGCCAACATGCCCGCCGGCATCACCTCGGCGCTCGCCGGCGGCTCGGAGGCCCGGTACGGCGTCATCGAGGTCGACGAGAAGTACCTCGCGGGCGTGGCCCGGGACACCGACCCCAAGTGCATCGCCCTGCTGAACCTCTCCCGCGACCAGCTGGACCGCGCCGCCGAGACCCGCATGCTCGCGGAGAACTGGCGCGAGGGGCTGGCCGGTTCGAAGGCGGTGGTCGTCGCCAACGCCGACGACCCGCTCGTCGTGTGGGCCGCCTCCTCCTCCCCCAACGTCATCTGGGTCGCCGCCGGACAGATGTGGAAGGACGACGCGTGGTCCTGCCCGTCCTGCGGTGGCGTGATGCAGCGGCCGGGCGACGACTGGTTCTGCGGCGAGTGCGGGTTCCGGCGGCCCACGCCGAGTTGGGCGCTCTCCGGCGACCATGTGCTCGACCCGCACGGCTCCGCCTGGCCGATCCACCTCCAGCTGCCCGGCCGCGCCAACAAGGCCAACGCCGCCTCCTCCGCCGCCGTGGCCGCCGTGTTCGGGGTGCCGCCGCAGGTCGCCCTGGAGCGCATGTACCAGGTGCAGGCGGTGGCCGGCCGCTACGACGTGGTCCAGTTCCAGCAGCGCGACCTGCGACTGCTGCTCGCGAAGAACCCGGCCGGCTGGCTGGAGACGTTCAGCCTGATCGACCCGCCGCCGACCCCGGTGATCCTCTCCGTCAACGCCCGCGGCGCCGACGGCACCGACACCTCCTGGCTCTGGGACGTCGACTACACGCGCCTCACCGGCCACCCGATCTGCGTGATCGGCGACCGCAAGCTGGACCTCGCGGTCCGTCTGGAGGTCGCGAACCAGAACTTCCAGGTCTGCGACAACCTCGACCAGGCGGTGCAGATGAGCCCGCCGGGCCGTATCGAGGTCATCGCCAACTACACCGCCTTCCAGGACCTGCGCCGCCGCGTCGGCAACTGACTCAGGGGACTTTTGTGAGCGACAACCAACTGCGGGTCGTCTGGATCTACCCCGACCTGCTCAGCACCTACGGCGACCAGGGCAACGCCCTCGTCATCGAGCGCCGGGCCCGCCAGCGCGGCCTCGACGTGGCCCGCCTGGACGTGCGCAGCGACCAGCCGATCCCGACCTCCGGCGACATCTACCTGATCGGCGGCGGCGAGGACCGGCCGCAGCGGCTGGCCGCCGAGCGGCTGCGCCGGGACGGCGGTCTGCACCGGGCCGTCGGCAACGGCGCGATCGTCTTCTCGGTGTGCGCCGGCTACCAGATCCTCGGCCACGAGTTCATCAACGACCTCGGCCAGCGCGAGCCCGGCCTCGGTCTGCTCGACGTGGTCTCCGTGCGCGGCGAGGGCGAGCGGTGCGTCGGTGACGTGCTCGCCGACATCGACCCGCGCCTCGGCCTGCCCCCGCTGACCGGCTTCGAGAACCACCAGGGCGTCACCCACCTCGGGCCCACCGCCCGCCCGTTCGCCAACGTCAAGCTGGGCAAGGGCAACGGCACCGGTGACGGTACGGAGGGGGCGTACAACGACACGGTCTTCGGCACGTACATGCACGGGCCCGTGCTCGCGCGCAACCCGCTGATCGCCGACCTGCTGCTGAAGCTGGCGCTCGACGTGAACGCGCTGCCGCCGACCGACGACCGCTGGTACGAGGCCCTGCGCAACGAGCGCATCACGGCCGCTCAGCAGCCCGCCTGAGCAGGGAGTTCACCTCGGTTCCAGGCGGGTGTCACCAGCCCGTCTGACGAGGTCTCCGCACAGGTGAGCGGGGTCGTCCAGCTGGCGGACGCATGCTTCGGCCCCGCCCCCTCCTGCCGCTAGGGTGGCGGGGTTCGAGCCGGACAGCGTGGTCCGGACCCGTGCCCCGTTCACTCGCTGAGAAGGTTCTTGCGGCTATGCGCATTGGTGTCCTCACGTCCGGCGGCGACTGTCCCGGCCTGAACGCCGTCATCCGGTCCGTCGTGCACCGTGCCGTCGTCGACCACGGCGACGAGGTCATCGGTTTCCGGGACGGCTGGAAGGGCCTCCTGGAGTGCGACTACCTCAAGCTCGACCTCGACGCGGTGGGCGGCATCCTGGCCCGCGGCGGCACGATCCTCGGCTCCTCCCGGGTCCAGCCCTCGCATCTGCGGGACGGCGTGGAGCGGGCCAGGGGACATGTCGAGGAGCTCGGGCTCGACGCGATCATCCCCATCGGCGGTGAGGGCACCCTGAAGGCGGCCCGGCTGATGTCGGACGCCGGTCTGCCGATCGTGGGCGTGCCGAAGACGATCGACAACGACATCGCGGTCACGGACGTCACCTTCGGGTTCGACACGGCCGTCGGGGTCGCCACCGAGGCGCTCGACCGGCTCAAGACCACCGCCGAGTCCCATCAGCGGGTGCTCGTCGTCGAGGTCATGGGACGGCACACCGGGTGGATAGCGCTGCACTCCGGGATGGCGGCCGGCGCGCACGCCATCGTCGTACCGGAGCGTCCCTTCGACATCGAGGAGCTGGCCCGGCGGGTCGGCGAGCGGTTCGAGGCCGGGAAGCGGTTCGCGATCGTCGTGGCGGCGGAAGGCGCCAAGCCGGCGCCCGGTTCCATGGCCTTCGACGAGGGCGGCAAGGACATCTACGGGCACGAGCGCTTCGCCGGGATCGCCCGCCAGCTGTCGATCGAACTGGAGGAGCGGCTGGGGAAGGAAGCCCGGCCGGTCATCCTCGGGCATGTGCAGCGCGGCGGTACGCCGACCGCGTACGACCGGGTGCTCGCCACCCGGTTCGGCTGGCACGCGGTGGAGGCCGTGCACCGGGGGGAGTTCGGTCACATGACCGCGCTGCGGGGGACCGACATCGTGATGGTGCCGCTGGCGGAGGCCGTGGAGACGCTGAAGACGGTGCCGGAGGACCGGTACGCCGAGGCGGAGTGCGTGCTTTAGGCCGTACGGCGCGTGCAGGCCGCCCGTGGCCGGTCGCGCAGTGCCCCGCGCCCCTGAACCGCGCGACAGTCGCCCCCGGCTGCAAGGTCAGCCGGGGGCGGTTCTAGTCTGTGTGGCGGACAGACTCGTACAACCCCCACGAATCAGGAGCCGCCGCGATGGACCACAGCGGGCACGGCATGACGCACGATCTGCCGCCGTTCACGCTGGGACGAGGGCTTCAGTGGTCGGCCGACCCCTTCTTCCTCGTCGCCTGCCTCCTCGCGCTCGGCCTGTACGCCTGGGGAGTGGTGCGGCTGCGGCGGCGGGGGGACTCGTGGTCCGTGGGGCGGACCGTGTCCTATGTGCTCGGTGTGCTGTCCATCGGGCTGATGATGTGCACGAAGCTGAACGACTACGGCATGGTCATGTTCAGCGTGCACATGGTGCAGCACATGGTGATCAGCATGCTGTCGCCGATCCTCATCCTGCTCGGCGCCCCGGTCACCCTGGCCCTTCGGGCGCTGCCCGTCGCGGGCAAGGGGCGCAAGGGGCCCCGTGAGCTGCTGCTGGCGCTGCTGCACAGCCGGTACATGCGGATCGTCACACATCCCGCGTTCACCATTCCGCTGTTCATCGCGAGCCTGTACGGCCTATATTTCACGCCGATCTTCGACTCCCTGATGGGGTCGAAGACCGGGCACGTCGCGATGATGGTCCACTTCCTCGCGGTCGGTGTCGTCTTCTTCTGGCCGATCATCGGCGTCGACCCGGGTCCGCAGCGGCCCGGGTATCTGATGCGGATGCTGGAGCTGTTCGCCGGGATGCCGTTCCACGCGTTCTTCGGCATCGCGCTGATGATGGCGTCCGAGCCCATGGTGGAGACGTTCAAGAACCCGCCCGCCTCGCTCGGCATCGAGGCGCTCTCCGACCAGAACTACGCCGGCGGTATCGCCTGGGCGTTCAGCGAGGTCCCGTCCGTCCTGGTACTGATCGCACTGCTGTTCCAGTGGTACGGCTCCGAGCAGCGGCAGGCCAAACGCACCGACCGGGCAGCGGACCGGGACGGCGACAAGGAACTCGAGGCGTACAACGCATATTTGGCCTCATTGAGCACCCACGAACGTTAAAGGCTTCGCCTTTCCGGAGCATTCAGTAGCATGAAGCGCGTTGGGGGAACCGCCGCCGGGGGGAGCGGTCATGACACTTCGCGCATTTATGCACAGGATCGCCGTTCTGGCGGTTTTCTCACTGCTGCTGAGCGGCTGTGAGAAGGGAAATCCACTGACGGTGGTCAAGGCGGCCGCCGTCGGCGTGCCCTCGCTCGCGCCGTTCTTCGAGGAGAACAGCGGACTGGGCGAGGACGCCGCCGCCGTGCGGGCGCAGCCCGTGCGAGGAAGTCTCCAGCAGGGGGACACACCCGGCCTGTACGGCGGCAGCAAGAAGCCGACCGTCTGTGACGTCACCCGACTCGAACGATTTCTCACCGACCCCAGAAATCACGCGAAGGCACAGGCGTGGGCCGGGGTGCTGCACATCGGCACGGACGAGATACCGGAATATCTCGATCGGCTCACACCGGTCCTGCTGCGTCACGACACTCTCGTCAAGAACCACGACTACAAAAAGGAAAAGGCCGTCCCGTACAACTCCTTGCTCCAGGCGGGAATCGCGATTCTGGTCGATGAACAAGGGCTTCCGGCTGTGAAGTGCTCGTGCGGAAATCCACTGCGGCCCTTCGATGGTGACACCGGCCGGATTTCCGTCCAGTTCGAGGACGGCAACAAGAAGTGGGCGGGATACGAACGTGAGTCCGTGGTGGCCGTGAAACCGGCGCCGCGGAAACTGGAACGGGTCGTTCTCGTCGACGTTCAGGAACCTGCCCGAGGTATCGACCGCCCGGTCGGCACCACCGGCGAGAAGGACACCCCCTTCGACGCGCAGAGGCGGCGCACGGTGCCGGACCTTGCCGGGCGGAGCTTCGCGCAGGCCGGCCGGGAACTGGTCGCGGCCGGTCTGGCGGCCGGATACGCCGGACAGAAGGCGCCGTCCGGGGACGCGAAGGTCACGGCGACCGATCCGCCCGCGGGAACCGAGCTGCCGTTCGGGCGGTACGTGATGCTGACGGTGGCCGGGGGCGGCACGAGTACCTCCGGAGGGGGGACCGGGCCGACTACCACTCCCCCGCCGCCGTCCTCGGGGGTAACGCCGCCTTCGGGAGCACCGGGTTCGTCGGGTTCGTCCAGCGGGCGGTCCGGGACGTCTTCCTCGAAGCCGCCGTCGTCGTCGAGCGCCAAGCCCGGGGGATCTCCGTCACCGCCGTCGTCGAGTACGGCTCCGGGCTCGCCGTCGCCCGAGAGGTCGAGCATGCGGCCGAGCCCACCGCCCTCGTCCGCTTCGTCGCCGACCAGCGCCCCGGTCACCAGCAGCGCGCCCGCTCAGCCTCCTCCGCCTCCGCCCACGCCGCCTCCGTCGACGACCAGTGCGCCCCTCACGAGCCGGCCGGCGACCGGCGAGCCCGCGACCAGCGAGCCCGCCACGGACGGGCCGAGCACCACCGTCGCCACCTAGCGTCCCGCAGAACCGGGGAGTCACCGGATGCCTTCAGGATCACCGACGTCGGGAGTGGGCCGACTCATCGCCGGCCGGTATCTGCTGCTGAACCCGCTCGGCAGCGGCGGCATGGGCCATGTGTGGCTCGCCCACGACCAGAGACTCGTCTGTGAGGTAGCGCTCAAGGAGATCGTGTTCCGTGACCCGGTGGAGGCGGACCACGAGCGGGAGGCGCGGGTGGCCCGGGCCCGCGCGGAGGCCCGGCACGCGGCGGGGCTGCGCGGCCACCCGCACGTGGTGACGGTGCACGACGTGCTGGAGCACGAGGGGCTGCCGTGGATCGTCATGGAGTACGTCGCGGACGCCGTGGACCTGCGCGACCTGGTCGCCTCGCGCGGACCGCTCGCCCCGGCGGAGTGCGCCCGCGTCGGCCTGGCCGTTCTCGACGCGCTGACCGCCGGGCACCAGCGGGGTGTGCTGCACCGGGACGTGAAGCCGGCGAACATCCTGCTGGCGCCGGACCGCGCGGGATCGCCGTACGGCCGTGTCCTGCTCACCGACTACGGCATCTCCGTGCGGCCGGACGCCGGCGAGACCCGGTACACACTGGCGTCGGTGCTCGTGGGCACGGCGGGCTATCTGGCGCCGGAGCGGGCCACGGGCGGCACGCCCACCCCGGCCGCCGACCTGTTCTCGCTGGGCTGCACGCTGTACCACGCGGTGGAGGGCGTAGGCCCCTTCGAGCGGGAGTCCCATCTCGCCGAGGTGACCGCGGTGGTCATGGAGGAGCCGCGGCCCGCCGTGCGCGCCGGTGCGCTGGGTCCCGTACTCGGGGCGCTGCTCGCCAAGGACCCCGGGCAGCGGTTGTCGGCGGCGGAGGCGGAGGCCGCGCTGTCGCGGATCGTGACCCCGCAGCCCGAGCCGTACGTCCGGACGCAGACCGACCTCGGTTCCCAGCCGCCCTGGGCGGCCGTGCAGGCGCCGCCGCCCGGGCCGCCGCCTCTGGACGGGCACCGGCCGCACACCGAGGTACTGCCCCCGCAGAGCGGCCACCGGAGGGAGCGCTCGCACGCCCTGCGGGCCGCTCTCGCCTGCGGTCTCGGGCTGCTGCTGGCCCTGGGCGGTGTGTGGTACGCCATGGCCGACCGGTCGTCGGACGGCGGGGGCGGGCCCCGGGGGGCGCGGCAGCCGTACGGCGAGACGGTCGGGCTCACCCGCCCGCTGCGGGACGGCGACTGCGTGATCGCCGACTGGCCGGGGTCGGAGCGGTTCCGGGGGACGCCCCGGCTGCGGCCGGATCCCACCTGCGCCACGGTTCCGGACGGCCAGGTGACGGCGTTCGCCCCGGCCGCCTCCGCGGACGAGGCGCGGCGGACGGGGGCGGCGGAGTGCGAGGAGCGGACGCGGGAGATCCGGGGCCGGCTGGCGGACGTCCGCAGCCAGGCCGTCGTGCCGACCGACGGGGGGTTCGAGGCCGCGGGACGGCGTACCGCGTGTCTGGTGCTGGGCGGGGACGGGCCGCTGTACGGGCCGATCGGCAGCCGTCGCAGGATGGGCTCGGCATTCGCGGACACGGCGACCATGCAGCGGCGGGACTGCCTGGACGTGCGCACCAACCGGGACGCCCGGCTGGTCTCCTGCGCGGGCTCCTACGACGAGCAGGTGCTCGGGTTCACCCGACTGGCCCCCGACGTCACGCTGTCCGAGGCGCGGACCGAGTCGGACACGGCGTGCGCGCGGGATGTGCCGCCGGGCGACTACGGCTTCGATCCGTCCGTGTACACGGCGGGTTCCTGGACCAGTGAGGGGCCCTGGAAGAACGGCACACATTTCGTCGTGTGCACCGTGCGCAGGCAGAACGGGGGCACCATGGAGGGGGACGAATCCTGAGGAGGGTGTCGCGATGCCCGGTAGCGGTTCCACGGATGGCTCGACCCGGACGATGGGGGTGCTCACCGTCGGCGCTCTCGTCGCGGTGACCGCCTACACGGTGGCGCTCGGCAGCAACGGCTGGCTGTGGTTCGGCTGGGTCGTGCTGGGTCTGATCACTCTCGGCATGGTGGCCACCCGCAGCACCTGACCTTCAGCCGTCCGTGAGACGGCCCGCCGAGTGCACGCCCGGCTGGTACTTGGGCAGCCGGGCGGTGATCTTCATGCCCGCGCCGACGGCGGTCTCGATGACGAGGCCGTAGGAGTCGCCGTACACCTGGCGGAGCCGGTCGTCGACGTTGGACAGGCCGATGCCGCCCGAGGGACTGACCTCGCCCGCGAGGATGCGGCGGAGCAGGACCGGGTCCATGCCCGCGCCGTCGTCCTCGATGACGACCAGGGCCTCGGCGCCGGCGTCCTGGGCGGTGATCTGGAGGTGGCACTTCTCGGTCTTGCCCTCCAGACCGTGCTTGATGGCGTTCTCGACCAGGGGCTGAAGGCACAGGAACGGCAGGGTGACCGGCAGTACCTCCGGGGCGATCTGGAGGGTGACGGCGAGGCGGTCGCCGAAGCGTGCCCGGACGAGCGCCAAGTAGTGGTCGATGGCGTGGAGTTCGTCGGCGAGGGTGGTGAAGTCGCCGTGCCTGCGGAACGAGTAGCGGGTGAAGTCGGCGAATTCGAGGAGCAGTTCGCGGGCCCGCTCGGGGTCGGTGCGGACGAACGAGGCGATCACCGCGAGCGAGTTGAAGATGAAGTGCGGGGAGATCTGGGCCCGAAGTGCCTTGATCTCGGCCTCGATCAGCCGGGTGCGGGACTGGTCCAGGTCCGCCAACTCCAGTTGGACGCTGACCCAGCGGGCGACCTCTCCGGCCGCGCGGACCAGGACGGCCGACTCGCGTGGCGCGCAGGCGACCAGGGCGCCGTGGACGCGGTCGTCGACGGTGAGCGGGGTGAGGACCGCCCAGCGCACCGGGCAGTCCGGGGCGTCGCAGGTCAGCGGGAAGGCCTCGCCGCGGCCGGTCTCCAGCGGGCCCGCGAGGCGCTCCATGATCTCGGTGCGGTGGTGGCTGCCCACGCCGTCCCAGACCAGGACCTGCTTCTGGTCGGTGAGGCACAGCGCGTCCGTGCCGAGCAGGGAGCGCAGTCTGCGTGCCGACTTGCGGGCGGTCTCCTCCGTCAGCCCGGCCCGCAGCGGGGGCGCGGCCAGGGAGGCGGTGTGCAGGGTCTCGAAGGTGGCGTGCTCGACGGGGGTGCCGAGGCCGCCCAGGGTCTGCGGGTGGGCCGTGCGCCGGCCCAGCCAGAAGCCCGCGGCGAGCAGCGGGAGGATCGCCACGCACAGCCCGGCCAGGAATCCGCTCATGCCCTCACCCGCCTCATGCCTTGGCCTCCGCCCGCAGTTCCTCCGGCAGGTGGAAGCGGGCCAGGATCGCCGCCGTGCCCGCCGGTACCCGGCTCGCGGTGGCCAGGGACACCAGCACCATCGTGAGGAAGCCGAGCGGCACCGACCAGAGCGCGGGCCAGGCGAGCAGGGCGTGCAGCGGGCCGCCGGCCGGGAAACCGACCATGGTCGCGGCCACGGCGAGGAAGGCGGAGCCGCCGCCGACCAGCATGCCCGCCGCCGCGCCGGGCGGGGTCAGCCGCCGCCACCAGATGCCGAGCACCAGCAGCGGACAGAACGAGGAGGCGGAGACGGCGAAGGCGAGCCCGACCGCGTCGGCGACGGGCAGTCCGCCGACCAGGACGCTCGCGGCGAGCGGGGCGCACATCGCGAGGACCGTGCCGAGTCGGAAGTGCCGTACACCGCGCGCGGGCAGGACGTCCTGGGTGAGCACGCCCGCCACGGCCATGGTGAGCCCGGAGGCCGTGGACAGGAACGCGGCGAAGGCCCCGCCCGCCACCAGCGCGCCCAGCAGGTCGCCGCCGAGGCCCCCGATCATGCGCTCGGGGAGCAGCAGGACGGCGGCGTCGGCGTCGCCGGTGAGGGTGAGTTCGGGGGCGTAGAGGCGGCCGAGGGCGCCGTAGACCGGGGGCAGGAGGTAGAAGCAGCCGATCAGGCCGAGGACGGCGACCGTGGTGCGGCGGGCGGCGACGCCGTGCGGGCTGGTGTAGAAGCGGACGACGACGTGCGGCAGGCCCATGGTGCCGAGGAAGGTGGCGAGGATCAGTCCGTACGTGGCGTACAGGGGCCGGTCCTCGCGGCCCGCGGCCAGCGAGGTCGACATGCCGTCGCTGGTGCCGCGGTCGGCGGTGGGGACCGTGGTGCCCTTGGCGAAGGTGAGGCGGGTGCCGCGTTCGATGTGGTGCGTGCCGGTGGCGAGTCGGAGCCTCTGGCCGTCGTGCGGGCGGCCGTCGACCGTGCCGCTGACGGTGACCGTCAGGGGGCGCTCCAGCTTGAGGTCGAGGGTGGAGTCGAGGCGGACCACCCGCTGTTCGCGGAAGGCCGCCGGTTCCTCGAAGGCGTGGCTGGGGGCGCCGTCGCCCTGCCAGGCGAGGATGAGGAAGAGGGCGGGGACGAGCAGCGCGGTGAGCTTGAGCCAGTACTGGAAGGCCTGTACGAAGGTGATGCTGCGCATGCCGCCCGCGGCGACCGTGGCGACCACGACGGCTGCGACGATGACTCCGCCGAGCCACTGGGGCGCCCCGGTGAGCACGGTCAACGTCAGCCCGGCGCCCTGGAGTTGGGGCAGCAGGTAAAGCCAGCCGACGCCGACGACGAACGCGCCCGCGAGCCGTCGTACGGCCTGAGAGGCGAGCCGGGCCTCGGCGAAGTCGGGGAGGGTGTAGGCGCCGGAGCGCCGCAGCGGGGCGGCGACGAACAGAAGCAGGACGAGGTAGCCGGCCGTGTAGCCGACCGGGTACCAGAGCATGTCGGGGCCCTGGACGAGGACCAGCCCGGCGATGCCCAGGAAGGACGCGGCGGAGAGGTACTCGCCGCTGATGGCGGCCGCGTTGAGGCGGGGGCCGACGGTGCGGGAGGCGACGTAGAAGTCGGAGGTGGTGCGGGAGATGCGCAGGCCGAAGGCGCCGACGAGGACGGTGGCGACCACGACCAGCGCGACGGCGGGGACGGAATAGCTGGAGTTCATCGGTCCTCGACCAGCCGCACGAAGTCCCGTTCGTTGCGCTCGGCGCGGCGCACGTACCAGCGGGCCAGCAGGACCATCGGGACGTAGAGGCCGAAGCCGAGGACGCCCCATTCGAGGCGGTGGGCGTCCGGCATGGCCGCGAAGAGCAGCGGGAGGGGGCCGATGAGCAGCCCGAGGAAGGCGAACACCGCGAGGGCGGCGCGCAGTTGGGTGCGCATCAGGGAGCGGACGTAGGTGTGGCCGAGGGTGGTCTGTTCGTCGATCTCGGTGCGCGGCCGGTAGTAGCCGGAGGCGGGCCGGCCGCGGCGGGGCGGGCCGGTGACGACGACCCGGCGCTCCCCGGGGTCCTGGCCGGGCACGGTCAGGGCCTCCTCATCAGCAGGTCCCGCAGCTCGCGGGTGTGGCGGCGGCTGACCTGGAGTTCCTCGCCGCCGACCAGGACGCTCACCGTGCCCGCGTCCAGGCGGAGTTCGCCGACGTGGCGCAGGGCGACGAGATGGCGGCGGTGGATGCGGACGAAGCCGCGCGAGCGCCAGCGCTCCTCCAGCGTGGACAGCGGGATCCGGACGAGGTGGCTGCCCCGGTCGGTGTGCAGCCGGGCGTAGTCGCCCTGGGCCTCGACGTGGGTGATGTCGTCGACGGCGACGAACCGGGTCACCCCGCCGAGTTCGACGGGTATGTGGTCGGGGTCGGGTTCGTGCACGGGGATGCGGGGCGCGGCGTCGAGGCGTTCGGCGGCCCGTCGGACGGCTTCCGCGAGGCGCTCCTTGCGGACCGGTTTGAGGACGTAGTCGACGGCTTTGAGGTCGAAGGCCTGGACGGCGAAGTCCTCGTGGGCGGTGACGAACACGACCAGCGGCGGCTTGGCGAAGCCGGTCAGCAGCCGGGCGAGGTCGAGGCCGTCGAGCCCCGGCATGTTGATGTCCAGGAAGACGACGTCGATCGCCTCGGGGCCGTTCGGCCCGGACTCCAGCGCGCGGTTGATGCGGCGCAGCGCCTCGGTGGCGTCACCGGCTCCCTCCACGCTGCCGATCCGGGGGTCGGCGTGGAGAAGGTAGAGCAGTTCCTCCAGCGAGGGGCGTTCGTCGTCGACAGCCAGGGCGCGCAGCATGACCCCGGAGTCTAGGAGTAATTCGTACGACTGGACACGTGCCGAGATGCGGCGCCCTCGCTGGATACAGTGCCGGCATGAACAGCAGGACCGCCGCGTTCGACGAGCTCGACCGGAAGATCATCACCGCTCTGATGGCGAACGCCAGGACCTCCTTCGCGGAGATCGGTTCGGCGATCGGGCTGTCCTCCACCGCCGTGAAGCGGCGGGTGGACCGGCTGCGGGACACCGGGGTGATCACCGGGTTCACGGCCACGGTGCAGCCGTCGGCGCTGGGCTGGCGCACGGAGGCGTACGTAGAGGTGTACTGCGAGGGCGCGGCCCCGCCGCGGCGACTCGCGGAGGTGGTCCGCAACCATCCGGAGATCACCGCGGCGATGACGGTGACCGGCGGCGCGGACGCGCTGCTGCACGTGCGCGCGCGGGACGTGGAGCACTTCGAGGAGGTGCTGGAGCGCATCCGCGTGGAGCCGTTCATCCGGAAGACGATCAGCGTGATGGTGCTGTCCCACCTCATCCCGGAAAGCCCCGAGGCGGGGGCGAGCCAGCCCGCACCGGAGGCGTAGCCGTTAAACGCACCAACCGTGCGTTTCACCGGAGGAACACGCAGCATTCCTGCACAGACACGCAATTCTTGTTGCTTGTCGGGCCTGCCGCCCGTTTTCTACCGTGGTGTCAACCCTCAGTAGACACCGCAGGAAGCGGAGGAACCCCTCTGTGTCCGACTCCCGTGTGCCGCGCCGACGGCGCTTCCTCGTCTGCGAACCCAGACACTTCGCCGTGCAGTACGCGATCAATCCCTGGATGCATCCCGACACCCACGTCGACGTGGACCTGGCGCAGGAGCAGTGGCGGACACTGATCCACGCCTACGAGGCCCACGGTCACAGCGTCGACGCCGTGGAGCCGGTCCCCGGTCTCCCGGACATGGTCTTCGCCGCGAACTCGGCGGTCGTCGTCGGCGGCCGCGTCTTCGGCTCCCTGTTCCACGCGCCCGAGCGGCGCCCCGAGTCCACGCACTACGACCTGTGGTTCAAGACCGCGGGCTACGAGGTCCGCCGGCCCCAGGCGGTGTGCGAGGGCGAGGGCGACCTCGTCTGGACGGGCCGGTACGTGCTCGCCGGCACCGGGTTCCGCACCGCCCGGGAGGCGCACCGCGAGGTGCAGGAGTTCTTCGGCCACCCGGTGGTCAGCCTGACGCTGGTGGACCCGCACTTCTACCACCTGGACACCGCGCTCTTCGTCCTGGACGACGACAACATCGCCTATTACCCGGAGGCCTTTTCACCGGGCAGCCGCGCGGTACTCGCACAGCTGTACCCGGACGCGGTGCTCGCGACCCGCGACGACGCGATGGCGTTCGGTCTGAACTCCGTGTCCGACGGCCGGCACGTCTTCATCGCCCCGCAGGCCGAGGCCCTCGCCCTGCGCCTCGACGACCACGGCTACGTCCCCGTCCCCGTCGACCTCTCCGAGTTCCACAAGGCCGGCGGCGGCATCAAGTGCTGCACCCAGGAGATCCGCTCATGACCGCACCCGTAGGTACGCGTTCCTCCGCCGATCTCATCAGCGCCGAGGAACCGGTCCTCGCGCACAACTACCATCCGCTGCCCGTGGTCGTCGCCCGTGCCGAGGGCACTTGGGTGGAGGACGTGGAGGGCCGCCGCTACCTGGACATGCTGGCCGGGTACTCGGCCCTCAACTTCGGTCACCGCCATCCGGCGCTGATCGAGGCGGCCCACCGGCAGCTGGACCGGCTGACGCTGACCTCCCGCGCCTTCCACAACGACCGGCTCGCCGAGTTCGCGGAGCGCCTGGCCGAGCTGACCGGCCTGGACATGGTGCTGCCGATGAACACCGGCGCGGAGGCGGTGGAGAGCGGCATCAAGGTGGCCCGCAAGTGGGCGTACGACGTCAAGGGCGTCCCGGCCGACCGGGCCACGATCGTGGTGGCGGCGGAGAACTTCCACGGCCGTACGACGACGATCGTGTCGTTCTCCACGGACGAGACGGCCAGGGCGGGCTTCGGCCCCTTCACCCCGGGCTTCCGGATCGTGCCGTACAACGACCTGGCGGCGCTGGAAACGGCGGTCGACGAGACGACGGCCGCGGTGCTCCTGGAGCCCATCCAGGGCGAGGCGGGCGTGGTCATCCCCGACGACGGCTACCTCTCCGGCGTCCGCGAGCTCACCCGCCGCAAGGGCTGCCTGTTCGTCGCGGACGAGATCCAGTCGGGCCTCGGCCGCACGGGACGTACCCTCGCCGTCGAGCACGAGGGGGTCGTCCCGGACGTCCTGCTGCTGGGCAAGGCCCTGGGCGGCGGCATCGTCCCGGTCTCCGCGGTGGTCGCCCGCCGGGACGTCCTCGGTGTGCTGCGCCCGGGCGAACACGGCTCGACCTTCGGCGGCAACCCGCTGGCGGCGGCGGTGGGCACGGCGGTGGTCGAACTCCTGGAGACGGGCGAGTTCCAGCGCCGGGCGGCCGAGCTGGGCACGGTCCTGCGGGACGGCCTGACGGGCCTGGTCGGCAAGGGCGTGGTCGGCTTCCGCTCGCGGGGCCTGTGGGCGGGCGTGGACATCGACCCGGCGATCGGCACGGGCCGCGAGATCAGCAAGCTGCTGATGCACGAGGGCATCCTGGTCAAGGACACCCACGGCTCCACGATCCGCCTGGCACCGCCGTTGACGATCACGGCGGAGGAACTGGCATCGGCACTGGGAGTACTGGAAGGGGTACTGCGGCGCTGACCCGCCCCGCCGTCTCCGGCCGCGCACTCCCGCACACCGGGTGAAGATGTGACGAAGAGGTGATAGACCACTCTCAGCGACAGAGAGGTCGTCCGTGGGCGCTCAGCAGGAGCACGACACCGCGCGGCACCGGTTCGACGTGGCCGATGCCGCGCCTCTGCTGCTGGACGCCCACGGGATCGTCAGGGGCTGGACCAGGGACGCCGAGCGCCTGCTGGACTACGGCGCCCGGGAGGCCGTGGGGATGGCCGCCGCCGCCCTGCTCACCGCCGAGGACGCCGACCGCCTGCCCGAACTCGCGCAGCGCTGCCGTGCCGACGGCGGCTGGGCGGGCCTGCTGACCGCCCGGCGCAGGGGCGGTCGGCCGGTCCGGGTGATGGCGCGGATCACCGCGGCGGACGACTCCGACGGCTCCGCCCGCTGGCTGGTCCTGCTGTCCGAGATGGCGGAGGCGCCCGGCTGGGACATGAGCCGCCGGGTGCTGGAACAGATGGTCACCCGCTCCCCCATCGGTATAGCGATCGTGGACACGGACCTGCGCTGCGTGTGGTCCAACCCGGCGCTGGAACAGTTCGGCAGCGCCCCGGCCCAGCGCCGGCTGGGCCTGCGGTTCGCGGAGATCCAGCCGGGTCTGGACTCCGAGGCGATCGAGGCGCAGATGCGGCACGTGCTGGAGACCGGTGAGGCGGTCGTGGGGTACGAGCACGTCGGTCGGCTCCGCTCCGCCCCGCACCGCGAGACCGCGCACACCCTGTCGTTCACCCGGATCGACGACGACCGGGGCCACCCGATGGGCATCTACTACACGGTCGTCGACATCACCGATCGGCACCGGGCCCGGCAGCGCCTCGCCCTGCTCGACCGGGCCGGCGAGTACATCGGGCGCAGCCTGGACATCCGGCGCACCGCGCAGGAGCTGGCCGACGTGGCGGTACCGGCGCTGGCCGACTACATCACCGTGGACCTGCTGGAGTCGGTGCTGCGGGGAGCGGAGCCCACCACGCGGGTAACGCTGCTGCGGGCCGGGCAGCAGTCGGTGAACGAGGGCGTACCCGAGGCCGTCGTCGAGGTCGGCGAGGTGGCCGCCTACCGGCCCGGCTCGCCCCCGCTGCGGTGTCTGGCCGAGGGCGCGCCCCTGCGGGAGGAGCGACTCGACCCGCTGGCCGCTGAGTGGGCGACCGACATACCCGGCGGACGGCAGGCCACGTTCCTGGAACTGGGCCTGCACAGCGTGCTGGTCGTGCCGATCCGGGCGCGGGGCGCGACCCTGGGCGTGGCCGCCTTCTTCCGCCGGCGCCGCCAGGAACCCTTCGACGAGGGCGACCTGAACCTCGCCGAGGACCTCGTCTCCAGGGCCGCCGTGTGTGTGGACAACGCCTGGCGCTACACCCGCGAACGCGAGGCCGCGCTCGTGCTCCAGCGCAGTCTGCTCCCGCACCGGCTGTCGGAGCAGGACGCCGTGGAGGTGACCGCCTGCTACCGGCCCGCCGACGAACTGACGGGCCTCGGCGGGGACTGGTACGACCTCATCCCGCTCTCCGGCGCACGGGTCGCCCTCGTGGTCGGCGAGGTGCCAGGCCACGGGATCAGGGCCGCCGCGGCGATGGGCCGGCTGCGGACCGCCGTCCGGACGCTGGCGGCGCTGGACCTGCCGCCCGAGGAGGTGCTGGGTCATCTGGACGACCTGGTCGCCCGGACGGCGCGCGAGGAGGGCGTGGGGCCGGAGCCGGAGGACACGGACAGCGCCCGGGGCTCCGGATGCGTGTACGTCGTCTACGACCCGGTCGACGGGCAGTGCGCGATGGCCGCCGCCGGTCATCCCGCGCCCGCCGTGATCATGCCCGACGGCACGGTCGCCTTCGTGGACCTTCCGCAGGGACCCTCGCTCGGCGTCGGGGGTCCGCCCTTCGAGTCGGTCGAGCTGGCCCTGGCCGAGGGCAGCACCCTGGCGCTGCACACCGACGGGCTGCTCGCCCGCGGCAAGGAGTGGGCCGTGGACGCGGGGCGCGACCGGCTGCGCGAGGCCCTGGAGAGGTCCGCGGCCTCGCTCGACCTGCGCTGCCGTGCCGTGGTCGACGCCCTGGCCCCGGCCCGGCCGCACGACGACGTGGCCCTGCTCATGGCCCGCACCCGGCTGCTGGGCCCCGAGCAGGTCGCGGACTGGGACGTGCCCGTCGACCCGGCCCGGGTCGCCGAGGCCCGCAAGACGGCGTCCCGGCAGCTGACGGAGTGGGGTCTGGAGGAGTTCGCCTTCACCACGGAGCTGGTCGTCAGCGAGCTGGTCACCAACGCCATCCGGCACGCCGTCGGCCCGATCCGGCTCCGGCTGATCCGGGAACGGTCCCTGATCTGCGAGGTGCTCGACAGCGGGGACACCGCGCCCCATCTGCGCCACCCGCGCACCACCGACGAGGGCGGCCGGGGGTTGCTGCTGGTCTCCCAGTTCGCCCGGCGCTGGGGCACCCGGTTCGTACCCGAGGGAAAGATCATCTGGGCCGAGCAGTCCCTCGCGGATCCGCCGGACTGACCTCCACCCCTCGCACAGCGTGGGAAAATGGGGCAATCCCGGCAGGGAGGCGGCAGTCATGAGCGAAAGTTTCACCGACCCCGACTACGCGGCCGTGTTCCAGGCCCTGCCCGGCATGGTGGCGCTGCTGACGCCCGAGCTGGTGTACGCGGACGTCAACGAGGAGTTCCTGCGCATGGCCGGGCGTGGACGCGAGGAGGTCGTGGGCCGCTATCTCTTCGACGTCTTCCCGGACAACCCGAACGAACCCGCGTCGACCGGCATGCGCAACCTGGCCGCCTCCCTGCGCCGGGTGGTGGAGACCGGGGAGCGCGACGCCATGGCCCTGCAGCGGTACGACGTCGAGGTGCCGGGCCGGCCGGGGGTGTGGGAGGAGCGCTACTGGAGCCCCTGCAACGCCCCGGTGCTCGGCGCGGACGGCAAGGTCCAGCTGCTCGTGCACCGGGTCGAGGAGGTCACCGAGCTGATCCGGGCCCGCGGCCCCGACGGGGACCGGGACCGCGTCCTGGAGGCCGAGCTGTACACCCGCGCCCGTGAACTCCAGGAGGTCAACGAGCGCTTGCGGCAGGCCCACGACCGTGACCGCAAGGTCGCCCTGGCCCTCCAGGAGGCCATGCTGCCCACCGGCAGGCAGACGCTGCACCACACGGCCGCCGTGCGCTACCGTCCGGCGGTCGGCGCGCTGCACGTGTGCGGCGACTGGTACGACCTGGTCGACCTGGTGGGCGGCCACCGCGTCGGCGTCTCGGTCGGTGACGTGGTGGGCCACGGTCTGGCGGCCGCCGGGGTGATGGGCCAGCTGCGCAGCGCCCTGAGCGCCGCCTCCCGGGTGGCCGAGGGCCCGGCGCAGGCCCTGGACGTGCTGGGCCGGTACGCCCATGTGGTCGACGGCGCCGAGTCCGCCACCGCGGTCACCACCTTCATCGACTTCGACCACGGCACCCTCACCTACAGCAGCGCCGGGCACCCGCCGCCGATGCTGGTGCACCCGGACGGCCGGGTGGAGTGCCTGGACAAGGCGACCGATCCGCCGCTCGACGCCCGCCCCGACCCGATGCCCCGACCGCAGGCAGCGACCACCTTCACCAGCGGCGCCACCCTCGCCCTGTACACCGACGGCCTGGTGGAGCGGCGCCGCGAGGACATCGACACAGGGCTCACCCGGCTCGCCGAGTCCCTTGCCCGGCACCGCGAGGACGACCCCGAGACCCTCGCCGACGCGGTCCTGCAGGAGCTCCTCCCGCCCGGCGGCGCCACGGACGACACGGCGCTGGTGATCGTACGGCTGTGAACAGGCCAAGGTCCGGTGAGAGCTGTCCTCGGCCCTGTTCCGGGGCCCGCCACCTGCCCCTACACTGGCAGCCCCATCTCACGCCGGTTGACCAGCCAGAACGCGGAGTTGAGCCGTCCGCCCGACCGAGGAGCGCCCCCTCTTGTTCTACTACCTGCTCAAATACGTGCTGTTGGGGCCGTTGCTGAGACTGGTCTTCCGGCCTCGAATAGAGGGCCTGGAGCACATCCCGGAGTCGGGTGCGGCCATCGTCGCCGGCAACCACCTGTCGTTCTCCGACCATTTCCTGATGCCCGCGGTGCTCACGCGGCGGATCACCTTCCTGGCGAAGGCCGAGTACTTCACCGGCCCCGGTATCAAGGGCCGGCTGACCGCCTTCTTCTTCCGCAGCGCCGGGCAGATCCCGGTCGACCGCTCCGGCAAGGAGGCGGGCCAGGCCGCCATTCGCGAGGGCCTGGGCGTGCTGCGCAAGGACGAACTGCTCGGCATCTACCCGGAGGGCACCCGCTCCCACGACGGCCGCCTCTACAAGGGCAAGGTCGGCGTCGCCGTGATGGCGCTCAGGGCGCAGGTTCCGGTCATCCCCTGCGCGATGATCGGCACCTTCGAGGCACAGCCGCCCGGCAAGGTCATCCCCAACATCCATCCCGTGGTGATCCGCTTCGGCAAGCCGCTGGACTTCTCCCGCTACGCCGGGATGGAGAACGAGAAGGCGATCCTGCGGGCCATCACCGACGAGATCATGTACGCCATCCTGAAGCTGTCCGACCAGGAGTACGTCGACCAGTACGCGGCCGTGGTGAAAGCGGAGGAGGCCGCCGCGGCGAAGGAGCGCAAGTTCCCGCGGCTGCCGCTGAGTTGAGGTCTGCTGTCGGCAGAACGCCCTGGAGGGACCGGCGGTGAGCGCCGTACCGTCGCCGCATGACACGACGTGCTGTGGTGATCGGGGCGACGGGACAGATCGGGCGGGCGGCCGTGACGGCGCTCGCCGGGGACGGCTGGGAGGTGACGGCCCTCTCCCGGGGCGGCGGACGGGACGAGAGCTGGCCCGCGCAGGTGCGCACCGCGCGGGCCGACCGGGAGGACGACGCCGCCCTGGCCGCCGCGGTGGGCGACGGCTGCGAGGTCGTGGTGGACCTGGTCGCCTACGGGCCCGCGCACGCACGGCAGTTGGTGGCTCTGGCCGACCGCGTGGGCTCAGCCGTGGTGGTCTCCAGCATCTCGGTGTACGAGGACGACAAGGGCCGCAATTTCGACACTCAGGGCGAGCCGGACGGCTTCCCGGAGTACCCGGTGCCCCTGACCGAGGAGCAGCGGACCGTCACTCCGGGCGAGACCTCGTACAGCACCCGCAAGGCGGGGCTTGAGCGTGACCTCCTCGCGGCCGGGGAGCGGTTGCCCGCCACGCTGCTGCGGGCCGGTGCGATCCACGGACCGCACTGCCGGACGCCGCGCGAGCTCTACTTCGTCAAGCGCAACCTGGACGGCCGGACCCGGCGGATTCTCCCCTTCGGCGGGCAGAGCCGTTTCCATTCCGCGAGCGTCCACAACATCACCGAGCTGATCCGGCTCGCGGCCGCGCAACCGGGCACCCGGGCCCTGAACGCCGTGGATCCGCAGGCCCCGACGGTGGCGGAGATCGCCGGCGCGATCGACGCCGTGATGGGCGTGGAGACGGAGACGGTCCTGCTGGACGGGCCGCCGCCGTCGCCGACCGTGGGCGACACCCCGTGGTCGGTGCCCGTGCCGGTCGTCTGCGACATGTCCGCCGCCGAACGGGAGTTGGGCTACCGGGCGGTGGTGCGCTACGCGGACCGGCTGCCGGAGACGGTCGCCTGGATCGAGGGCCACCTGGCCGGACGGGACTGGCGGGAGGCGTACCCGAGGATGTTCCAGACCTACGGCGACCTCTTCGACTACGCGGCGGAGGACGCGTATCTGGAGTCGCTCGGGGCATGAGAAGAGGCGGCCGGTGGCTCCGGCCGCCTCATACCGTCGTACGTGCTACGGCTTCGGCGTGGCGTGCGGGGCGCAGGTCACGTCGGCCTTGTCCAGCTTGCCGGTGAGCAGGTAGGCGTCCACCCGGGGGTTGATGCACGGGTTGACCAGACCGGTCACACCGTGGGAGCCCGCGTCCTTCTCGGTGATGAGGCGGGAGCCCTTGAAGCGCTTGTGCAGTTCGACGCCGCCGTCGTACGGGGTGGCCGCGTCACGCTCGGACTGCACGATCAGCACGCCGGGCAGACCCTTGCCGGTCCTGACGGTCACCGGGGTCTGCTGCTTGACCGGCCAGGTGGCGCAGGGCAGGTTCAGCCAGGCGTTGGCCCAGGTCATGAACGGGTACTTCGTGTGGAGCGCGGTGTTGTCGCGGTCCCACTTCTTCCAGCTGGTGGGCCACTTGGCGTCGGTGCACTCGACGGCCGTGTAGACGGCGTTGCCGTTCTCCGAGGAGATGTTGCCCGCGGTGTCCGTGAGGTCCGGGGCTGCCGCGTCGACCAGCGCCTGGGTGTCACCGGCGAAGTACTTGCCGAACACCGTCGCGACCGGCACCCACGAGGAGTCGTAGTACGGGGCGCTCTGGAAGAAGCCGATCAGCTCGGCCGGGCCGACGACCCCGCCGATGGGGTTCTTCTTGGCGGTGGCCCGCAGTTCGAGCCACTTGGCCTCGACCGCGGCCCGGGTGGTGCCGAGGTGGAAGGCGGCGTCGTTGGCGGCGACCCAGTCCTCCCAGTCCTTCCAGCGGCCCTCGAAGGCGATGTCCTGGTCGAGGTTGGCCTCGTACCAGATCTTCTCCTTGGACGGGTTGACCACGCTGTCGACGACCATGCGGCGCACGTGGCCGGGGTACATCGTGCCGTAGACGGCGCCGATGTAGGTGCCGTAGGAGACGCCCAGGTAGTTGAGCTTCTTCTCGCCGAGCGCGGCACGGATGACGTCCAGGTCGCGGACGGTGTTGGGCGTGGTCATCTGCTGGAGCATCGCCTTGCCGGTGCGCTCGGCGCAGCCCTCGGCGTACTCACTGGCCAGCTTGCGCTGGGCGCGCTTGTCGGCCTCGCTGTCCGGCACCGGGTCCATCTTGGGCGCCTTCACGAACTCCTGCGGGTCCATGCAGGAGATGGGCGCGGAGTGGCCGACACCGCGCGGGTCGAAGCCCACGAAGTCGTAGGCCTTGGCCGCGTTCGCCCAGATCGCGTTCTTGTTGACGACGCGGAGCGGGAACCGCATGCCCGAGCCGCCCGGTCCGCCCGGGTTGTAGACGAGGGCGCCCTGGCGCTCCGCCGTGGTGCCGGTGTTGCCGATGTGGTCGACGGCGAGCTTGATCTGCTTGCCGTTCGGCTTCGCGTAGTCCAGCGGCACACTGACCCAGCCGCACTGGACCGGCTTCGCGATCCCCCAGTCGGCGGGGCAGTCCGCCCAGTCGATGCCGGCCTTCGCGGCGCGGGCCGCGGCGAGCGCGGCACCGACCGCCTCACGTTCCTGTCCGTGCCGGGCCGTCCTGTCGGACGTGTTGGCGCCGGACGCGGGTGCCGCGACGGCACCCGATATGAGTGTGGCCGTGATGAGCACGCCGGCCGAACCGAGTGCCGTGGTGCGCCACTTCGGTCTCGTCTCCCTCAAGAGGGATCCCTCCCCGTACGTCGATTCGATTCGTACGGGGATCCTCGTGGTTGTGAAGTCGCTGTGAACAGGGTTTGTTGGGCTTCTTTGCCAATCCGATAAACGGAAGAACCTGTTCGCTCGGCGGACTACGGGACGAGTGCCGCCAGCGCCGCGTCCAGCAGCCGGCGCAGCAGCAGGGCGTCCGGGGCCACGGCGGTGACGAGCGCGGCGGGTCCGGCGAGGGGCATGACGGCGGCGCCCTCGCCGAGCACCCGTGCCGGCACCGGCTCGTCGGCGAACTCCGGCCGTACGACGAGGAGCTGGCCGACCGCCCGGTGACCCGCGAGCACGGCCGGGCCGTCCCAGCCGCCCGGCGCCCCGGGTCCGCAGGCCAGCTCCTGGTCGAGCACGGTCCGTCCCGCGACCCGCAGCACGAGCCGGCTGGTGAGCCGCCCGGGCTCCTCCCCCACCCGCCCGAGGACCTGCTCCTCCCGCAGCACGAGCCGGGCCGTCGCGCCGAGGTCGATCCGCGTGCCGACATACAGGTCGCTGCCGCCCGCGCAGATCAACTGCTCGGGCAGCCAGTGCAGTTCGCCCCCGTCGGCGACGGTGAGCCGTACGTCGTAGCGGGCCTCGCCCTTGGTCTGCCCCGGCAGGGCGATGGTGGCGGCGGCCGATCCGACGCGCAGCCGGGCGCCCTCCCGGACGTCGGCGGCCACGGTGAAGTGGTCGCCGCCTAGAGGTCCGCTCATCGCGCCGACGAGCATGACCCGCGGCTCCGCGCCGCTCCCCCGGGTCCGTCGCAGCGCCAGCGGCCCGTCGCTCTCCAGCACGGGCAGGGCCGTGCCGCCGCGCCCGTCGTCGCGCGCGACCATCCGGGCGGTGGCCCGCACCCCGGCCACGGCCGCGGTCACGCCGTCCATGCGGCGAGCCGCTCCCGCACCCAGTCGGCCACCGCCGCGACCCCTGCCTCGCCGCGCAGGGACTGGAAGACGACGGGCAGTTCGGCGCGCTGGACCTTGGCGTCGGCGGCCATCCGCGCGAGGTCGGAGCCGACGTACGGGGCCAGGTCGGTCTTGTTGACGATGAGCAGGTCGGCGGTGGTGACGCCGGGGCCGCCCTTCCTCGGGATGTCGTCGCCGCCGGCCACGTCGATGACGAAGATCTGGGCGTCGACCAGGCCCTTGGAGAAGGTGGCGGTGAGGTTGTCGCCGCCGCTCTCCACCAGGATGAGGTCCAGGGGGCCGACCTCGTCCTCCAGGTCCTCGACGGCTTCCAGGTTGGCGGAGATGTCGTCCCGGATCGCGGTGTGCGGGCAGGCGCCGGTCTCCACCGCGGTGATCCGCTCGGGCGGCAGCACGGCTTCCCTGAGCAGGAACTCGGCGTCCTCGCGGGTGTAGATGTCGTTGGTGACGACGGCGAGGGACAGCTCGTCGCGCAGGGCCCGGCAGAGGGCGGCGACGGTGGCGGTCTTGCCGGATCCGACGGGGCCGCCGAGGCCGATGCGCAGGGCTCGGTGAGAGCCGTCCGGTCGGTGGGCGTCGGCGCTTACTGCGGCGGGGCCGTCGTGGTGGTGGTCCAGGTGCATGTACGGCTCCTCTGGTTTCGTGATCGGGTGCGGGTGGGTGGGGGCTGGTCGCGCCCCGCGGCGAAGCCGCATATCGATGCAGCCCCGCGCCCCCAACCGGGTTACCTGAGCGCCCCTATGACGCGAACAGGCGTACTGGCCATGCCGCATGTGCCTCCGCGGCGATTTCCAGCAAGGGCGCCGAGGCGGCGGGCAGCGAGTCGGGCCCCTCGTCGACAGCCCGCCGCGCCGCCTCCACCGCCTGGTCCGCGACGCGGTCCAACTCCGGTGCCAGCCGCGCCAGTGCACCCGTCGCGTCGAAGGGGTCCAGGCTCAGCAACCGCACCGTCGCCGACGCCGGGCCGCTGACGCTCTCGTACGCCGCGCAGTAGGCCGCGTCCAGGGGCTCCAGGCCCGCCGCCCGGGCCGCCAGGCCCAGCACGACCGGCTGGTGGGCTCCCTTGGGGAACTCCGTTGCCACTGCATCGAGTTCAGCGGACGGCCAGGTCGCCCGGGCCGCCCGCATCAGCTGTCGGCCCAGCTTGCGTGCGGCCGCCCGAAGCGCGGGGGAGGGTGTGCGGGCGTCCGCTGCCTCGTTCAACTGCCGTGGGTCGACACCGAGTACGGCCGCCGCGGCGAGCGCCGCCGAGACCAGCCCGGTCGTGTGCAACCGTCCCCGGCAGAAGGACTCCAGACCCTCTGCCCCGGTGATCCGCCCCGCCTTGACGGCCGCCTCGGCCCCGCCGGAGTGCGCGTGCCCTCCGGCGGGGAACCGGCCGTCGGCCAGGACCAGAAGTGCGGCCCTGGACATCAGAAGAGGAAGTAACGCTGGGCCATGGGCAGTTCGGCCGCCGGTGTGGCCTCCACCAGCTCCCCGTCGATGTGCACGGCGAAGCTGTCGGGGTCCACGCGTACGTCGGGCCGCGCGTCGTTCTCCCGCATGTCGGCCTTGGTGACCGCGCGCGTCGACTCGGTGGCCACGAACCGCTTCCCGAGCTGGAGCCGCTCCGGCAGTCCGTCCTCGATGGCAAGGGGCGCCACGAAGTTGAAGGAGTTCGAGGCGGGGGCCCGCCCGATCGCCCCGTACATCGGCCGGGGAAGGATCGGCTGCGGGGTCGGGATGGACGCGTTCGCGTCGCCCATCTGCGCGTAGGCGATCTGGCCGCCCTTGATCACGAGGTGCGGCTTGACCCCGAAGAACGCGGGCTCCCACAGCACCAGGTCGGCCAGTTTGCCCGTCTCCACCGACCCCACCTCGTGCGCGAGCCCTTGGGCGACGGCGGGGTTGATCGTGTACTTGGCGACATAGCGCCGCACCCGGTGGTTGTCCGCCTGCCCGTCGCCCGGCAGCGCGCCCCGGCGCCGCTTCATGACGTGCGCGGTCTGCCAGGTCCGCATGATGACCTCGCCGACGCGTCCCATGGCCTGGGCGTCGGAGGAGATGATCGAGATGGCGCCCAGGTCGTGCAGGATGTCCTCGGCGCCGATGGTCGTGGGCCGTATGCGGGACTCGGCGAAGGCCAGGTCCTCCGGCACCGCCGCGTTGAGGTGGTGGCACACCATCAGCATGTCGAGGTGTTCCTCGGCGGTGTTGACGGTGAAGGGCCGGGTCGGGTTGGTCGAGCTCGGCAGCACGTGCGGCTGGGAGACCACGGTCATGATGTCCGGCGCGTGCCCGCCGCCCGCACCCTCGGTGTGGTAAGCGTGAATGCCCCGGCCGGCGATCGCGGCGAGCGTGTCGCCGACGAAACCGGCCTCGTTGAGGGTGTCCGTGTGGATGGCGACCTGGATGCCGGTCCGCTCGGCGACGGTCAGCGAGGCGTCGATGACGGCCGGGGTCGAGCCCCAGTCCTCGTGCAGCTTGAGGCCGAGCGCGCCCCCGCGGATCTGCGACAGCATCGCCTCGTGGGAGACGGTGTTGCCCTTGCCGAGGAAGCCGATGTTGAGCGGGTACTGCTCCATCGCCTCCAGCATCCGGGCGAGATGCCAGGGGCCGGGGGTGACGGTGGTGGCCTTCGACCCCTCGGCGGGGCCGGTGCCGCCGCCCACGAGGGTGGTCACGCCGGACGCCAGCGCCTCGTCGGCGATCTGCGGGCAGATGAAGTGGACGTGCGCGTCGATGGCGCCGGCGGTGAGGATCCGGCCGTTGCCCGCGATGATCTCGGTCTCGGGGCCGATCACCAGGTCCGGGTGCACCCCGTCCATGGTGTCGGGGTTGCCCGCCTTGCCGATCCCGGTGATCCGGCCGTCGCGGATGCCGACGTCGGCCTTGACGACACCCCAGTGGTCGACGACGACCGCGCCCGTGACGACGGTGTCGGGCGTGCCTTCCGCGCGCGTAGCGCGCGACTGGCCCATCGACTCGCGGATGACCTTGCCGCCGCCGAACACGGCCTCGTCACCGGCGAGCCCGGGGCCGCCGGAACGATCCTCCTCGATCTCGATCAGCAGATCGGTGTCGGCGAGCCGGATGCGGTCGCCGGTGGTGGGGCCGAACAGGTCGGCGTAGGCGGCACGAGAGATCTCAGGCATCGAGGGCACCTCCGGTCTCCCCGCGCAGCCCCGGCACCACGCGGGCGCCGGCGAGCGGGACGAGTTCCACGTCGACGGGGATCCCGGGCTCGAAGCGCACGGCGGTGCCGGCGGCGACGTTCAGCCGCTTGCCGCGGGCCGCCGCCCGGTCGAACTCCAGGCCGGGGTTGGTCTCGGCGAAGTGGTAGTGGGAGCCGACCTGGACGGGCCGGTCGGCGGCGTTGAGGACGGTCAGCCGGGTGACCTCACGGCCCTCGTTGTAGGCAATCGGCCCGTCGGCGAAGAGGATCTCTCCGGGAATCATCAAGGCCCCTCAGACGATCGGGTCGTGGACGGTGACGAGCTTGGTGCCGTCCGGGAAGGTCGCCTCGACCTGGACGTCGTGGATCATCTCGGGGATGCCCTCCATGACGTCGTCACGGGTCAGCAGCTTCCGCCCGGAGGACATGAGTTCGGCGACGGTACGGCCGTCACGCGCGCCTTCGAGGATGTGGGACGTGATGAGGGCGACCGCCTCGGGGTGGTTGAGCCTGAGCCCGCGGGCCCGGCGCTTCTCGGCCACGTCGGCCGCCACGTGGATGAGCAGCCTCTCTTGCTCGTGCGGGGTCAGTTGCACGTCCCACCTCACAGTCCTCGCTCCGGACCGTGCGGGGCCCGGTTGCCTCAGCCCCGGGGCAAAGTCCCTGGTGGCGTGGATCCGCAGGCTAGTTGGATCCGGTTTCAGGGGTGTTAACCGAGCCGTGATCCATTAACGCGTGCCGACTTCGTCCCGCACGCTCATCAGCGCCCGCAGACCGTCACCGAGGACCTCGGCGGGCGTCGGCCCGAACAGCGCCTGCTGGGCGAGGAAGCCCATCGAGGCCGCCATCATCGTGCGGGCCACGTGCTCCGGGGATACGTCCGACCGCATCGTCCCGGCGTCCTGGTACGCCCCGACGATCCGCGACCATGTCTCGCGCACGGCGCCGTAGCCCTCGCGCAGGAGGGCCGCGAGCTCCTCGTTGCGGAGCGTCTCGGTCCACACCTGGACGACCAGCCGCGGGAACGCCGGACGCCCGTCGACGGTCACGGACTCATTGGTGGCGAGGACGCGGCTGAGCATCGACGTCACCAGGAGGTCCGGAGGCGGGGGCGGGCTGCTGCGGGCCGCCTCCTCGAAACTCTCGTGGACCTGGCCGAGCACCTCCCCGACGATCGCGGCGATGAGCTCCTCCTTGCCGCTGAAGTAGCGGTACACGGCCCCGGCCGAGAGGTCGACCTCCTTCAGGACGTCCTGCATGGACGTGGCGTGGAAGCCGTTGCGGGCGAAGCAGACCGCCGCGCCGTCGAGGATCTGCCGACGTCTGGCGTCGAGGTGTGCCTGGGATACGCGAGCCATGGCGCCCAACGTAAAACGAACATTCCTTCTTGACAAGGGGCGCGGACGGCGAGACGGTGTTCGCGAGACCAAAACGAACGATCCTTCTTTTTAGCGGGGCTCGACCGGGCCCCGGAGAGGACCACCATGTCCACCCGTCGCATGATCGCGGTCGTCGTCCTGGTGCCGCTGCTCGCCGCGCTGGCCCTGTGGGCCTTCGCCTGGCCCGCCGCCCGCACCGCCCCGCGCGACCTGCCGCTCGGCGTGGCCGGGCCGCCCGCCGCGACCGCACAGGTGGAGCAGGGGCTCCGGCAGCACAAGGGCGCCTTCGAGCTCCACCGCTACACCGACGAGGGGGCCGCGCGGGCGGCGATCGAGGACCGGACCGTATACGGCGCGGTCGTCGTCACCCCGCAGGGCCCGGAACTGCTCACCGCGTCGGCGGCGAGCCCGGTCGTGGCCCAGCTCCTCCAGCAGGCCGTGACCCGGCAGGTCGCGGCGAGCGGCGCCGAGGTGAGGACCGTGGACGTCGTCCCGGCCCCTGCGTCAGACCCCAGGGGCGCGGCCCTGAGCTCGTCCGTGCTGCCGCTGGCACTGAGCGGCATCATCGCGGCCGCGCTCGTGACCCTGCTCGGACTGCGCGGCGCGCGTGCCGTGACCGCGCTGATCGTCGCCGCCGCACTGGTGGGCCTCATCGCGGCCGCGCTGGCCCACAGCTGGCTCGGCACCCTCACCGGCAACTGGTGGGCGGAGGCGGGGACGCTCGCTCTGGCGATGCTGGCGGTGAGCGCGGCCGCCGCGGGACTCGCCGCCCTGGTCGGGCCCGCGGGCGTCGGCGCCGTCGCGTTCCTGGTGATGTTCCTCGGCAACCCGTTCGCCGGCGCCGCCTCGGCGCCACAGCTGCTGCCCGAGCCGGTGGGCACCATCGGCCAGTGGCTGCCGCCGGGCGCGAGCGCGACCCTGCTGCGCTCGGTGTCCTTCTTCGACGGCGCGGCAGCGACGGGCCCCGCCCTGACCCTGACGTGGTGGGCCGCGCTGGGTCTGGGTGCCGTAGTGCTGGGGAACGCCCTGAAGTCCCGGACGAAGCACGCCACACCGGCCGCCGACGAGCGCGCACTCACGCCGGTCGGCTGACCGGGCACGGCGACCCGGCCCACCGGGGGCTGGGAGCCGTAGCCTTGCGTACGCGCGAACGCGATCCTGCCCGCCGACCCTGGGGGCCGCAGTACCGGGGAGCCTAATGGCGCACGCACCCCCCTCAGCTGACCGAACCCACTCTCCGCGCCCCGCCCCCCAGTGGCCGTCCGAGCCAGTGAGCACCGTCGGCCACTGACTGCCGCTGGGCACGAGTGCGACCCGGCCCGGGGGCTGGGAGCCGTTAGCCCTGCGTACGCGCGAACGCGATCCTGCCCGCCGACCCTGGGGCCCGTAGTACCGGGGAGCCTAATGGCGACCGCGCCCCCCTCAGCTGACCGAACCCACTCTCCGCGCCCCGCCCCCCAGTGGCCGTCCGAGCCAGTGAGCACCGTCGGCCGTTGACTGCCGCTGGGCACGAGCGCGACCCGGCCCGGGGGCAGGGAGCCGTAGCCCTGCGTACGCACTGAAGTCGGGGCGAGGGACGCCACACCCGCCGCCAGGCTTGCACGCCCCCCCGTACCACTCCCCCACACCACGACCCCGCAGTCGCCGCCCGAGCCCGTGAACACCATCGACCCGTGGTCGACACGGGGTGCGCGAGCGCGATCCTGCCCGCCGGGCTGGGCGGCGTAGTAGTAGTGCGATAGCGACCGACCCCCATCAGCTGACCGAACCCGCTGTCCGAGCCGGTGGCCCATCGACCCGTGGACGGCGCCGGGCACGAGCGCGGCGGCTCTGTCCGCGTGGGGCCGGGGGCCGTAGACCCGGGGGACCGCACAATCGCGACCGTCCCTCTCCCGCGCCCCCGGCTAAGAAGCCCCGCTCCCCCGATGATGCGCCGCGATCCCGAACCGCTGCTGTTCGCGAGGAGCGGAAGCGACCTCTCGGACGGTGGAGACCGCGCTGATCACCGGTTCCTCGACGGGGTCGTGGGACTCCTCCAGCCGTTCGAGGTCGGCGGCCGAGACCAGGGCGACCAGCGGCTTTCCGTGCCGTGTGACGACGACGCGCTCGCCGCCGTACACCACCCGGTTGATCAGGTCGGCGAGCTCAGCCCTGGCTTGCGTCACCGGAATCTCGTAGGCCATACCCCTAGCTTACGGGGCGTCCATCTGGTTCACCGTGGTCTGTGACGACATCAAAGTTCCAGGTCAGGGGCTCTTCCGTGCTCCCATGCGCTCTCGTCTGTGAGAAATGTGTGAGACGGGGTGAGACGAAGAGCTGTCCGGTCGCACTGAATCCTGGCAGGTCACCGGTACGGCGGCCCCCGTTATGTTTTCCGCGGTCCTGCAAGAGGGCCGCTGGCCTCCGGGCCCGGCATGACTGTGTCCCCCTGTCGAAGGCATGACCTGGGGGGTGGTGTCACCGGGCCCGGGAGGTGCCGTCGGAGACGCTGATGAGTGCCTCTGTGTGTCAAGCGGCCGCAGTGAGAGCCTTGTGGCGGTCGCGTTTCAGGGTGCGATAGACCACGTTCGAGAGACGCCGTTTGAGGGCCCTGCGTGCCTCCGCCGGTGTCTTGCCCTCGGCGATCTTGCGCAGGTAGTACTCCTGTCCGCGGCCGCCGTCGCGAATCTGGCAGACAGCGACAATATGCAGCACCGAGTTGAGGGCTCGGTTTCCTCCGGTGTTGAGTCGGTGGCGGGTGTTCTTCCCGCTGGAGGCGTCCAGTGGGGCCGTACCGGTATAGCTGGCGAAATGGTGCTCGGTAGGGAAGCGTGCGACGTCGCCCACGTGCCCGAGCAGCTTGGCAGCGATCACAGTGCCCAGTCCGGGCAGTGCGGTCAGTGCGGTGCGGGCGGCCGCCAGAGCGTCACGCATCTGGGCCTCGTTGTCACGGACCTGACGGTCGACGCGTCGAAGATCCGCGAGAAGATCCCGGGCGAGATCGCGACGGCAGGAGTCGGTGGCCGTGGCGGGACGGACGCCCTTCATGAGGACTGCGGCTTTCTCGGCAGACAGGCGGGTGGGAGCCCCGCCCGGCAGCAGGTCCCGCAGGACGGCGTGGAGCCGGTTGATGATCCGAGTGCGCTCGTTGA
>NZ_KB911616.1 GCF_000383615.1 Streptomyces canus 299MFChir4.1
TCATCCTGGCCCTACACGAAACCGATCTTGATCCGCAGGCCGGCACCACCAGCGAAGAGTAAGCACACAAGCACAGCCGACAGATCCGCCCCCGACAACCTCACCAACCCCCAGACCGTCTGACCGGCCCTGCCAAGTAGCAGCCCACTGAAACCGCACCCTGCTCGATCAACCTGCACACACCCACGCACGCGCAGGCCAGACGGCCACTACCCGCCCAACCCCACACTCCGGACACCCCCAGGCATCGCGAACACCACCCAGAGGAACTGAGAAGCCCCAGCTCACAGCCACAGCAACACTCAGAAAGACCGAGTGACGACAGCCGCGCGAACGGGGAAACGGGCCTGTCGTATGCCGGGGAGCTGTCAGAAGAGCGTGTGGAGGCGCTGAGTGATGTAGATCCGGGGTGGTGCCCGGAATGGGAGATCAGCTGGCAGCGTTGCTGTCGGCTCGCCCGCGCCCACGTGAAGGCCGGCGGCGCGCTCCCGGTCCGGGCGGGCGAGGTGATCGTGCAGGGCGAGGACCTGGCGGTGTGGGTGGCCGCGCAGCGAGCCGGATGGGATCGGCTGATGCCGGCGCAGCAGTACCTGCTGCAGACCATCGGCATCGAACCCGCAGCCGAAAGCGAGGCTGTGCGTCCGGTGCGGCGGTCCCAAGACGAGCTGTGGGAGCGGAACATGGCCGCAGCACGGCAGTTCCACACCCGCGAGGGGCACCTCCGCGTCCCGAGAAAGCATGTCGAGGAGTTGGCCGGTGAGGACGGGGAAAGGAGTACGGCCGTCCGGCTTGGGGGATGGCTCGACAACACTCGACGACGGGCAGACAAGTTTGCAGCGGAGCGTCGTGCGGAACTCGATGAGTTGGGCATGCGCTGGTAGGGCTGTTACGGAGGGGCAGCGCTTGGTGGATCGCTTCGGTTCGTGGAACCTGTCAGCTGGATGCCACGTTGGCGGTTGGTCGGTCTCCGAGTGCGAACTGCTTTTGCGGGGCGCACCATCGGCAGTCGGTGTGGGTGCGGGAGTTGATGAGGTCTGGTGTGCGGGGGCGGGGGCGGTGCAGGACGCTGGCGTGGTCGAGGTCGTCGTCGTGAAGGCAGCTCACGGCGTGCATGGAGTGGCTGACGGCTTCGGCGGCGGCGAGGGCGTTGAGGGGGAGGACGCTGGCGGTCGGCGTGCCGGGGACGTAGTGTGCGGCGGCTCTGTCGGCGGGGGCATGCGTGTCGATGGCGAGGTCGGTGGGGTTGATCAGTCCGTCGCGCCCCCAGGCATCGCGCACACCCAGAAAATCTGAGAAGCCCCAGCTCGCAGCAACAGCGACAGCTCAGAAGGACTGGGAGGCGACATCAGACCACCTAACCTGCTGGTCGCAACACCCCAGTGTTCGGCCAGGCCTGGCCGACGGTCTACAGGCGTTTCGCCCGGTGGAGCCGGGACCGGGTGTGGGCCAGGCTCCACCGCATCCTTCTGGACGAGTCGGCGCCCGCGCGACCTCTTAGACGAAGACAGTGCCGATGTCGCCGCCGAAGTACCCGCTGCCAGCCCATGCCCACGAGGTGTTCGGGGCGCTGACGATGTTTCCGCCGACTGTGGTGCAGCCGCCAGCGCTGCAGGCCGTGCCGACGACGTAGTAGCGCCCGGTGTTGCAACTAACCCCGACGTACTTGCCGTCGTCGCTTCGGTAGGTGCTGCAGGTGGCGTTGGCCTGGTTCGGCTGGGCGGTGGCCGGAGCCGCCAGACCAATCGTGGCCGCAACGGCCGCGGTGCAAAGGGTCGCCACAAAACGTGCCCGAGTCTTCATGATGGCTGCTGCCTCTCGTAGATGTGATGAGTTTCCGGCTGGTCTTGTCAGCAGTTCTTGACCCAGTGCACCCCATACCAGGGAGCGTCCGGGTCCTGCGAGAAGGCGCCTTTGTCGTGCCACTTCGAGACGCCAAAGTCGTGCAGGAAATTTGCGGCCGTACCCGTTGACTGTTTATTGATCCAGGGAAACCGTTTTCCAGTCATGGAATGCGAAGGTTGCAGGAGGTGCCCACATGGTGGTCTTGTCGCCCGTGTACCAGGTGTTCTTCCGCGCGCACATGGTGTTGCCGGGACAGAGCTCGGATGTGGGCCTTCTGGGCGCGTTCGCTCCGGACAGTGCTCTCGCCCGGCAGATCGAGCAAAATCTCCCCGCGACCCCCGAGACGGATCTTGTTCACGGGCACATGTGTGCCACCCGTCTGTGACAGGTAGGAGTCCACGCGTCTCTGCAGTCCTTGCGCCTGCGCGCTGGTCAGCCCTAGTCTCTGCCTGTACAGCGAAGTCGGTCCTGGCCGCCCTGTTCACGGCGGTGGCTGCTCCCGTCGTGGTCGCGAGCGTGCAGAGTGCCAGTGCAACGGCCGTGACCGCACCGCTTTTTAACCAGTCTCGCCGCGCCACCAAATTGTCCCTCCAGGAGAGCAGCGGCGTTAAAAGTCGATGCCGCCGCTCAGGACCTCGTGCTCGTGTGAGTTACCAGCTACCGGTCATCCACCATCGCTGATCCTGGTAGCTGGTGTTGTAGTTGCAAGGCTCCATGGTGATCGGGCCGCCATTGACGTTGGAGCTGTCCATGCACAGGTTGTTGGAATTGCGGAAGTGACGCGGCTGATTGTCAACCGGGTACCATTTCTGGCTGAGATAGCTATCCTCGTAGTGGCAGGGCGCCATGATCACGTGTGCGCCCACCGCGTTACTGCGCAGGTCCATACACAGGCCGTTGGCGTTCTGGATGTTGTACACCCAGCTGGCATCGAGCGTGCGATACCACTTCTGGCTCGAGTAGGTGTCCTCGTAATGGCACGGGTAGTGGAGCACGACTTCCGCGCCCGGCTGGTTGGACCCTAGGTCCCAGCATCGTCCGGTGTTGGCCACGTTGGCAGGCCCGCTGAGAGTGAGAATGCCCGTGTCGGTCGCCGAGCTGGTGCCCGGGGCGCCGAGAAGCAACGCGGCCGCGGCAGACAGCCCGAGGGCTGACCGGCCGAGAATGCGGCTGCCAATCGCGATTGTGATGGTTTTAGCCATGGAGTCCCCTCTGAGATTGGTTCAATTCCACCGCAAAGGGGTTGAGGCCCACAGGGCGGCGGATCGAGTGGTGCGGAGGGGTGCCGCTTCACCGCGCGGAATCCGTATCGCGTGGGCTGCACCCCGGCATGACGCGATCCAGCTTCGCCGCGCTGTCGGCATCGGGGCAATCGTTTCGATCCTCGTCGAAACTCACAGGTCGCCCAAGGACGGGGCGGGCCATGCGCCATCATCGGAGAGAAGGCTGGCGGCTGGCTCCCCCGCTTCCGGGCCTGACCCGGCCATGCCGCGGCTGAAGTTGCGGGCCGGCCAAGGCGGTCCTGGGTACGCCCGCGTTATCGGTGGCAGCTGCAACGCTGATCAGATGAACGGCGATGAGCAGCGGCTGAAGGGACGCGTCTACGGCGCGGACCACAACGCCCCAACCCCCGGGCCGCTCCCGCACAGGACCTACACCGCACTCGACGGCCTGCTCCTGGACATCCACGGGCGGCGGAGCGAGGATGTCGACGATCACCGGACCCGGGTGTGGGCTGCCGTTGAGGGGATCCTCACGATTGGTCATGGTTCAAATCCCGGCACGTCTTCGCCGAAGAAGTCGGGTAGACAACGGCTACTCAACTACCTCATGACGAGCTGGACGCCGGACAGGCCGCGGGCGAGGAGCGAGCGCAGGAAGGCGAGCCAGCCGGCGCCGTCCTCGGCGGTCGCGACGTCGAGGCCGAGGATCTCGCGGTTGCCGTCGGCATTCACGCCGACCGCGATCAGCACATGGGCGTTGATGATGCGGCCGCCCTCAGGGACCTTCTGGGTCAGGGCATCCACCCAGACCAATGCGTAAGGGCCTTGGTCCAAGGGCCGGTTGCGGAACGCGGCGACCTGCTCGTCCAGGTGCTTGGCCATCGCGCTCACCTGGGGCTTCGACAGCTGGGTGACGCCCAGGGACTCGGCGAGCTTCTCCACCCGGCGCGTACTGACACCGAGCAGGTAGGCGGTGGCGACCACCGAGATGAGGGCCTGTTCGGCCCGGCGGCGCCGCTCCAGGAGCCACTGCGGGAAGTAACTGCCCTGCCTCAGCTTGGGGATGGACAGCTCCACGGTCCCGGCGCGGGTGTCCCACTCGCGCGGCCGGTATCCGTTGCGATGGTTGACGGGTTCGTCGCTGACCTGCCCGTATTCGGCGTTGCAGAGAGTATCCGCCTCCGCGGACATGAGTGCGTCGGCGAACGTCTTGACCATCGCGCGCAGCAGATCCGGACTCACCGCGGCAAGGTTGTCTTCCACGAGGGCGTGCAGGGGCAGACTGTCTGGTGCGGTCATCGTGCTGATCTCCTTCGAGGCTTCACCACTTCGAAGACCAGCCGGTCGCCGTTCATCTACGCGGGCACCATCCCGATGCCGAAGCAAACCCCCGGATCAGGCCGAACCCGTACACCACTTCCCTCGACGCAACCGGGTACTCGGCCAGAAGGCGACTCCCGCACTCACCTCGAAACGACTCCCGCTCCCGCTAACAAAGCCACTACCACCACGGCCTGCCCTCCGGCGACTTCGTGCCCGCCACTCGAGCAGCCCCTCGGCTCCTCGGCGGGCCTCTCCCAGGCCACGGTCACCCGCCTGACCGCGCAGTGGCAGGCCGACCACGCCGCCTTCAACGAGCGCGACCTGTCCACCAGTGATTACGTCTACGTCTGGGCCGACGGCATCCATCTGAAGATCGGCCTGGAGCAGGCCCAGGCCGGTCCTGGTGCTGGTGGGCATGCGCGCGGACGGCACCAAGGAACTCATCGCCATAACCGACGGTTACCGCGAATCATCCGAGTCCGGGCCAACCTGCTGCGCGATGCCGCCCAGCGCGGGATACGCGCCCCCGTCCTCGCGGTGGGCGACGGCGCTCTCTGCTTCTGGAACGCGGTCAACGAGGTGTTCCCCTCAACTCGGCATCAGGGATGCTGGATGCGCAAAGCCGCGAGTGCGCTGGACAGCCTTCCGAAATCGGCCCAGGACGAAGAGGGCGAGGAGTGAGCGCGAGGGTGCTGCTCGACGGTTACGCGGTGCCCTCGATCTCGGCCCGCAGTTGGGCGGCGGGGTCACAGGGCCGGACGTGCTCCCAGCGTGGCCGCAGGCTGATCCAGACCGGAACCGACTTCTACCGGTTGCAGCTCACTGAGGACGAACGCGGCCCGAAGAAACACCCGGTGAGTTTTTCCTCGGACGTCCGGGCCGGTCAGTTCAGCAGGGCAGCCGTGAACGTCTTGCGGTGGTCCACCAGCCAGGTCTGCACCCGGTCCCAGCGTTCCCATCCACCACGCTCGGCCAGCGCCTGGAGATAGAGGGGGTCTCCGCTGGCTACGCGGCAGGCGACGAAGGCCCGGCAGACCTCCGTGGCCTGCTCGATCACACCGGGTAACTCTGCGCGGCCCCCTGCCGAGAGGCCGTAGCCGTCGGCAAGGATCCGCAGCCGTGCGGCCGCATCCAGCCCGTGGGGATGGAGAGCAGCCGCTGACTCGGGATCAAGCATGGGCACCCAATAACGGGCGGTCATGGCGATGTCCCAGAGGGCACGGCCCGGGGCCGCCAAGTCGAAATCGATCAGGGCCATGGCACGACCGTCGCGGAAGACGACGTTTTCCGGGCACACATCGTTGTGACACAACATTCTTCCCCCCTCCGGATCGGCGAGGTCCGAGGGCCACTCGGCACTGGTGTCCACCGCGACGACCGCGCTGGTCTCGTGCAGACGCCGCAGCAGGCTCCCCACCGATTCGAGGGCAGAACTTGTCATCGCCCAGTCCGGGAACGGCGGCAGAGCCACGTCGCCAGGGATGAAGGTCAGCTGCTCACGGCCATCCCCGGTGAGACCGACAGGGGTCGGTGCCGCGTCGAAGCCGTGCTCCTTCAGCGCGAGGAGATAGGCATGCAGGGCGCGCGCGTTGCGCGGTGCCGGTCGCTCCACCACCTTCCCCCGGCGGAAGACCGCCCCCGCGTTCACCATCCCGCCGACCAGCGCCTCGTCTTCAGCCGTCATGAGGATCACGCTATCGCCCGATCCACCCTCGTGCGGAGCGGCCGGCGCACGATGTGGATCAACGCACGACGGAACGCGCGACGCGGAATCCCACGTGGTCGACCTGGAAAGTCGGGTGGCTGCGGCGCCGCGCGGAGGCCCGGCAGCTCCAGTGCTCATCGAACCAACCACCGCCACGGAGCACCCTGTAGACGCCATAGACCTCGGCGTCGTAGACGTCCCAGCACCAGTCCCAGACGTTGCCGAGCATGTCGTGAAGCCCCCACGGGTTGGGGCGTTTGCCGCCCACGTCGTGGATGCGCTCGTGCGAGTTTCCGCGGTACCAGCCGATCTCGTCGAGCTCCCCGTAGCGCGGCCCGGTCGTCCCGGCACGGCAGGCGTGCTCCCACTCGGCTTCGGTCGGCAGTCGATATCCGTCGGCGGACGCGTCCCACTCGATGACTTCATCCTCGGCACGGATGTGGTACGCGGGCGTGAGGCCTTCGCACTGGGACAGGGCGTTGCAGAACCGCGCCGCGTCCCACCAGGAGACGCACTCGACGGGCAACTGGTCCCCCAGGGTGGTACTCGGCCGCTGGCCTGTGATCTGTGCGTACAACGCCTGGGTGACCGGGAATGTCGCGAGCTGGTAGGGCGCAAGCTCGACCGACCAACTGCGCTGTGTCCGCCGGTCCGACAGCGTCACCCGCCCCGGCGGGATGTCGACCATCTTGTTCCCCATCATCACGTCCATGATCAGGAGATCCTAACGAGACCCTGTCAGTGCAAAATGAACCGCTCCGGGTCTAATGGAGGCTCGATTCCCTCAGAGGATCGAGTCATGGCACGTCCGTCTCCCTACCCTGCTGAGCTTCGTGAGCGTGCGGTGCGCATGCTCGCGGGGATCCGCCCGAACTACCCGACCGAGTGGTCCGCTATGAAGGCGGTCGCCGCGATGCTGCGAATTGGTGCGACGGAAACGGTGCGGCCCTGGCTCCGCACGGCAGAGGTCGATGCCGGCCAGCGCCCGGCCGTGACCTCTGACGAGACTGCTGAGATCAAGCGTCTGAAGGTCGAGAACGCCGAGTTGCGGCGGGCAAACGAGATCCTCAAGGCGGCGTCGGCTTTCTTTGCGGCCGAGCTCGACCGGCCGCCGAAGCGCTCGTAGCGACGCCGCTGTCCACGCTTTGCTGGCCGCCGGCCACACCGCCGCGCGATCCAACGCCAGCTCGGCATGACCTACCGCACGGTCAAACTCCTGGCCGACGCCACTACCCCGGAGGACCTCTTTCACGGCCAGTGGCGGGGCCGCCCCTCCGTTCCCGACGAGTACGGGCCCTGCCCGGACGACCGCTGGAACCAGGGCCGCACCAGCGCCTGGAAGGCGTGGGAGGAGATCGTGCCACTCGCTACACCGGCAGCCACCAGCGAGTTCGCGCCTGCTTCCGCACCAAGCACCTCTCAGCCGACCCGGTCACCGCACCCCCGTGCTCGCCCTCGCCCCGCGCGGTCGCCGGCTGGATCCTCCGGCACCCCGAGTCCCTCTCCGAGGGCGAACAGCGCCGGATGAAGGCCGTCTTGGCCCACTGCCCCGAACTGGAAGCCCTCACCAGACACGCCCGTTCGTTCGCTCAGATCCTCACCGAGCGACACGGCCAACGGCCGCCCGAGTGGCTCGATGCCGTCCGCCAGGACGACCTGCCCGGTCTCCACCCACGCCGCGGGCATCAACCGCGACCGTGGCGCCGTCGTCGCCGGCCTCACCCTGCCTGGAGCTCCGGAGTCGTAGAAAGGCACGTCAACCTCATCAAGATGCTCAAGCGCCAGATGTTCGGCCGCGCCGGCTTCAACCTCCTCTGAAAGCGCGTTCTCTTGGCGTGATGAGCCCCGGGAGAAATTGCGAAGCGGGCTGAACCGCCCCAGGTGACAATGACGCGGTGTTGATCGTGAATGCCGTCCTGGAAACCCCAGACACCGTTGACTTCTCTTTCTGGCCGGTGGCTGGTCTGCCTCCGTCCCAGTTCATGGCTCTGTCGAGCAGTATGTCCCCGCTCGACGTCGGCAGCGCGCTGGCCATGCTGGCTGACTACAACTCGCGGACAGGGGAAGGCGATCGCCCCTTGACGGACGCCAGCGAGGCGATTCGCCGCCTGCTGGAGACAGACAAAGTCATCGCGCCAGGAGGGCTGCACGTCCACGACACCCGTACTAACGTCACCGTCCAGCCAGGATGTTGTAGTGGGCTGGAGGACTGGCGCGAGTGGCTCGACGTCGCAGACGGAGAGACCCTGTGGCTCGGCCACGACCCTTCACCAAGGCTTGAGCACGCCGGCGAGGTCGTGCAGCTGTGGCCGGACAGCGCAGACGGTCAAGAAACTCCTTCCGGGCAGCCCATCGAGATCGTGGCGGGAGACCTACCGGGCATCCTGCATACCGTGCAGGAGGGACTGCAAGGCTTTCTCTCTCTGACCAAGCAGTGGGCCACTCGCCATGTTCCGACTCTCGCCGAGGACCTGGCAGCCAGACTCGACGAAGATCTCGCCATCAGCGCACCACTGCCGACTACCAGTGGCCCACACGCACCGTAACCGAACACGAAATCCCTGCCAGGGCCCGATCTCGTGAACCTCGAACACGAGGCACTACCGACCGGCGCCTCCCAGACTCGGTCGGCCTTCGCGGGCGGTGTCCGGTCCGACCACCCACCTGCGGATCACGCTGGACCACCTCGGATGTCCTGCGCGGAAGACCGAGTGAGACCGCTCAGCCGGTCAGTGGGGTGCAGTGCACGTTGTCCGCTCCGCCGCCCTGGCCGGAGATCCGTCCCCAGTAGCTCACGCAGTGGCCGGGGTGGCCTATGTACACCGGACCGGCGTAGGTCGTGTACTGGCCGTCATCGAACTCGGGGTCGACGTCCTGGGCGTCCGTGACCGCTGCCAGCATGGACACGGCGGTGCCGGGACGGGCGCGCACCGTGACCACGCAGTCCTGTCCCGTGGAGGGGTTGTACGTCAGGTAGACCGTGCCCGCCGTACCGACCGGCGCCGAGTCGACCACCGTATAACCCGCCCCGCAGACACCGTTGTACTTCGCCAGGGGCGTCGCCGCCCCTGCCTGCGATGCGACGGCCCCCATGGCGCCGACCACGGCGGCTGTGACCGCTCCGACCGCTGCGGCACGCTGAATGATGTTCATGGCAATCCCCCGTTTCGTCGACAGCCCCAACAGCTTGTCGACCTCGAAGGGATTGACCGTCGTCACCCGACCAGCGTTGTAGGCCACCGGCACCGGTTACGGAACCCGTACACGGAGTGAACGGATCCGTGGCCGTTTCTCCTCAACAGACCAACTGGCAGGGCGCTTCGACGAACCACCCGCCTCTCGCACCCGGCGCCGAACAGGTCCTGCTCCAGGGCGAGGATCTTTCCGGCCTCGTCCAAGGGCGACACCGCGACGGCGTGCTGGAGGTCCAGTTCGCCACCAAGTCGCCCCAGGCCGCCTGCCCTTCCACGGCTTTGAGCCCCTCGACGAGCAGCTCCACAGCCCCGCCCTGGACGACCGACCCCACGTGGAGGCACAGCACGGCAGGCGGGCGGGTTGGGTCGGCTCGGGAGCTCAGAGGAAGTTGAGAACTTCCTGTGCGAGGCTGGCGCGCCTTCGACCCATCCTGTGTGACCAACCTACTGGAGGAACACCTATGAGCCTGATCAACGGCCTGCCCGCACACGTCCTGCTCGTGCATTTCGTCATCGTGCTCGTTCCCCTGACCGCGCTGGCCCTCACGGTCTGCGCGCTCCGGCCGAGCGCGGCGCAGCGCATGGGCGTCGTGCTGCCGCTGCTGGCCCTGGTCACCCTCGTGAGTGTTCCGCTGGCCACGCAGGCCGGGGAGTGGCTGGAGGAACACGTCGACAGCGATGCCCTGGTGCGCCGGCACGCCGCCCTCGGCGACGGCCTGCTGCCCTGGGCCGGGGGCCTGTTCCTTCTGGCGGTCTCCGTCTGGTGGGCGGGCCGCCGCACCACCGCGTCCGGCTCCGAGACGTCGCCCGGCATACGCCGGTCCGCGGCGCCGGTGCGTATCGCGGTTGCCGTTCTGTCGCTCGTCGTGGCCGTGGGAGCCGCCGTGGACGTCTACCGCATCGGTGATTCGGGGGCGAAGGCCGCGTGGCACGACGGCTACTCCAAGGCGGCCTCGGGCGGTGACGGGGACGATCACTGACCCGCATCCGCTAGCCCCGGCTCGAGTGCCTGTCACACGGGAGCGTCGTCGGCGTGGAGGGCCAGACGGGGGCAGGCGCCGACGGCGCGGCGGGTGTGGGTGCGCAGATGGTCGGGGACGGCTCGGTCCTTGATGACGGGGTAGCCCCATTCGTCGAGGCCGATCAGCTCGGGGAGCAGTTCGCCGCACAGTCCCCGGCCCGTGCAGGCGATGCGGTCGATGCGCAGGGTCTTGGTGGGGGTAATCGCCAGGTCTCCGGGGGTTCGGCGGGCGGCACGGGGATCCGGGCCGGCCGGTGGGCGGCGGCGCAGGCGCCGTGGGTGAGGTGCTGATCGACGTCGTCGGCGAAGGCACGCAGCGCGGAGGCAGCCAGGCGAGCAGCGCCGTCGGGATGACGGCAGGCACCGCGGCCCGGCAGCAGAGCGGTCCGGCGGTGCAGCCGGGACAACAGGTCCCGGTCGCCGCGTCCGGCGGCCAGCGCGGTGAAGTCCTCGGCCACGGCGGGCAGCCCGAAGTGGCAGGGGCCGCACTGGTGGGCGCTTTGGGCCGCCAGGTAGGTGAGCATCCGGGCCGTCTCGCTGAGCCCGCAGGCCGAGGGCGGGAGTACGACGAGAACGCCCGCGCCGGGTGTGGCCCCCAAGGGGGCCAGGTCACGCCGGGTGAGAGGGGTGCGCACGTCCTGCGCCGGGAGCCAGGTGCCGGCGAAGCCACCGAGCAGGACCGCGGGCAGAGCTTCGGTGGGCCTGCCGGCAGCGTCGATGATCGTGGCGAGCGGCGTACCGATGGCGACCTCCTGGACGCCCGGGTCGGTGACGGCGCCAGAGACGGTGATGAGTGTGGTGCCGGGCTCGTCCGGGGTTCCCGCACGACGGAACCACTCGGGTCCCCGGCGGGCTATGAGGGCGAGATGGGCGAGGGTCTCGGCGTTGTGCACGAGGGTGGGGCGGCGGGCGACACCGCGTTCATGGGTGCGCGGCGGGTTTCCCTGAGGGCGGGCCGGGCCCCCGTTGAGCCAGCTCACCAGCGAGGTCGACTCGCTGGAGACGTACGCGTGCGGAAGCGCGTGCAGACGCAACCGCACCGGGTCGAGGCGGGCGTGCCTGCGGTCGTTCAAGGCGGCGCTGAGCTGCGCGTACTGGACGGCGCGGGTGCGGGGCAGGCACACGTGGACGGTGTCGGCGCCGATCACGGTCGCGGCCAGGACGGCGCCGTCGAGGACCAGGTGGGGTGCGACGGCAAGCAGGAACTGGTCCTTGCGGCTGGCCGGTTCGCTCTCCATGGCATTGACGACCATCACGGTCCGGCCACCCCTTTCCGCCACGGCGCGCAGCTTGCGGGCGGTGTGGAATCCGGCACCGCCGCGCCCGGTCAGCCCGGCCCGCTCTACGGCCTCCACCAGCGGCATCGACGTACGGCCGTCGGGGACCGGCGCGGCGGGCACCACCGGTCCATGGCGCAGGAGGTGATCGGCGAGGGTGGCCGGCGCCCCGGTGGCATACCAAGGGGCCAGCAGCCGGGCCGCAGTGGGGTCGTCCGGCTGGGGCACGCGGTACTGGGGCGCGAGGGGCGCCGCGGCGGAGGAGTTCATCGTCCGCCTCCGAGCAGTACCGTCGTCATGGCGGCACGCTGCGCCCAGCCCGGCTGCAGTGGTCCCACAGCCAGGAACTCGGCCAGCACGACGGGTACGGCGACGGCGGCCACGGCGGCCACCAGGCGTCCGACGACCCGCCCCGGACCCGCCTTCGCCAGCCGCCAACACACCGCGCCGACCACCGACACCAGGCAGGACGCGTACAGCCACAGCTGGAGCGGGAGCCGGGTATCGGTGCCGGTTCCGGCGCTGTGGAAGAGGGCGAACGGCCAGGCCGCGTACGCCAGCCAGTGCACTGCCTTCCAGCGCCGCACCCCGCTGCGGCGCCGCAGCGCGCTGGTGACCAGCACCGCGAGCAGCAGATCGAGCGCGACCGTCCCCAGTCCCAGCCAGAGCGGCCGGTAGGAGGCCACGAACGGCATGACGGACACCGCCCAGCTCAGGTGCACGTACGGATCGAGCACCGCCGTCACCACGTGGACGACGAGGAACACCAAGGTGAGCAGGGACAGGTTGCGGTGCAGCAGCCCAACCTCGAAACGGCCGATCCGCCGCGCCGCGGTGCGTCCGCCGGAGGCGATGCCGAGCACCACCGTGGCGGTGAGCAGGATCAGGGCGAGGGTGCCGCCCACGCGGCTGGCGTACCACAGGGGGCTGCCGGTCAGGGCGAGTGTCGTCATCGCGGGCCTCCGGGGGCCGTGCCGCGGAGGTCCGCGGGCGCGGGAGCGTGGGAGTCGGCCGGCCAGCCGCCCAGGCGCAGGACGGTGCCGTCGAGGCCGGTCAGGCGGGCCGGGAGGGCGTTGGCCCGTAGCCAGTCCGGGGCCCGGGCGCCGAGCACGATCGCCGCGGTGCCGGCGGCATTGGCGTCCACGCAGGTGGCGGCCGCGACCGTGACCGTGCGCCACACGGGTGCGGCGGGCTCTCCGGTGGCCGGATCGACGATGTGGTGCAGGACCCGTCCGCCGCGCCGCCAGGTACGCACCCGGATACCGGAGGTCGCCAGCGCCCCGCCGGTCACCGTCACGGCGGGACCGCCCTGGGGGGCGGGTTGGGCGTGGTCGTCGGCGAGGGCTATCCGCCAGCCGCCCTGGGGCGCCGGTCCGGCGGTCGCCAGGTCACCGCCCAGGTTCACCAGGACCCCGCAGCCGGTCACCGCGGCGGCCTGCCGGGCGGCGCGGTCGGCGGCCAGGGCCTTGGCGGTGGCGCCCAGGTCGAGGCGGGTGCCCGGGGGCAGGCGCAGCCGGCGGGTACGCGGGTCGTAGGCGATCCGCCGCCAGCCGGACGCCGGCCGGGACACGGGCACGGGGCGGGCGTCCTCGGGCGCGAGCGAGGCGAAAGTGCGGTCGTAGCCGAGCGCGATCACCGCACTGCCCACCGTCGGGTCCACGACGCCGCCGGTGAGGCGGGCGGCGCGCAGGGCGGCCTGCAGGGCCTCGGCGAAGTAGGCGCTGACTGTCGTCGTGACACCCGCGCCGACGTTCACGCGCGTGAGCTCGGAGTCGGGCCGGAAGCGGCTGCAGCCGCGGTCGACGGCGGCCAGCTCGGCGCGCAACACGGCTTCCGCGGCGGGCAGCGCGACCGGGTCCGTGACCAGCATGGCGGCCGTCGTGCCCAGGGCCGGGAAGACGACCTGGCAACGGAAGCGGTCCGGGGTGCGCGTGGTCATGACGCCCCCGTCGTGGTCTGCGGCTGCTGCTGGGTCGCGGCAGGCGGCTGCGCCGGGGGCTGCGGAGCCGGTTGCGCCGCGGGAGCCGCGCCCTGCTCGCCGTCCTCCTCGTCGGCCTCGTGACCGTTCGGCTTCTCCCTCCCGCCGTCGTCCTTGCCCGCGGGGGTGGCGGCATGCGACGTGGCGGGCTGGTGCACCGGTGCTGGCGCGGGGGCGGCCGGACCGCCCGGAATCAGATGCGTGTAGACGCCGCCGAGAGCCGCCGCACCGGCCGCGGCCGTGGCCGCGATCCACACGGTGGTGCGGCGGCTGCGCCGCAGACCGCGGTCGCGTGCGTGCGCGGAGAAGGCGGGACCGGGCGTCGGCCGGAACTCGTCGGGCGAGGGGGACATGGCAGCGCTCCTGGAGAATCGGCGGCCCGGATCGGCTGCGTGCAACTCCAGGCTGTGCTCACGGCACCCTGGAACCTCCTCACGTCTCCTTCGGAACGGGTAAAGATCTCGCCGCCCCGCCCCGCTCGGGCCCGCTCTTCGCCCACAGCGGCAGATCCAGTACGACGGTCAGCCCACCGCCGAGGGTGTCCTCCAGCCGCGCCGTACCGCCGTTGACGGTGACCAGCCGGTGCACGATGGCCAGCCCCAGGCCCGCACCACGGGCCTCCGGGTTGCCGAACCGGCGGAAGGCGACCGCCTTCGCCTCGTCCGTCATCCCGGGACCGTCGTCGCGTACGCACAGCCGGCCCGCGTCCCTCACCGTGCCAAGGTCAAGAGTGATGCTTCCGCCTTCGGGCACGGCATCCACGGCGTTGGCGATCAGGTTGTCGAGGATCTGCTCCAGATGCCCCGCGCCCAGCGCGACGGTCGGCCCCGGCCCTTCGGAAGCGGCCCTCAGCCGGACGCCGCGTTCCTCGCCGACGGGCGACCAGGCGGCCACCCGCTCGGCCACCACCTCCTCGACCCGCACCGCGGTGCGACGTGGCGTCGTCTGCTCGGCGCGCGCTACCGCCAGCAGCCCGTCGACCAGCCGGGACAACCGCGCGATCTCCTCCTGCGCGGCGCCCAGCTCCGCGGCGGTCTCGGCCTCGGCACCGGCGGCCAGGACGTCGAGCCGCAGCCGCAGCGCGGTCAACGGGGTGCGCAGCTGATGGGACACATCGGCGATCACGGCCCGGTGGCCGTGGACGAGCGCTTCCATACGAGCAGCCATGGTGTTGAAGGTGGCCGCCAGCCGCCGTACTTCCGGCGGACCGGCCCCGACGTCGGCCCGCTCGTCGAGCGCACCCTTGCCCAGTCGCCGGGCGCTGACGTCCAGCGTCGACAACGGACGGCCGACCCAGCCGGCCAGGCGCACGGACAGCAGCGCGGACGCGGCCAGCCCCGCGGCACCGATGGCAGCGGACCAGCCCCAGATCGCCGCGATACGGGCGTCCAGCGGGCCGGCGGAGCGGGCCAGGACCACGGCTCCGGCGGGTCGGTGCACCTCCCCGGCCGGTTCCGCGGCCAGCAGCCGTCCCTCGTTCTCCGGTGGCTCCGGCTCCTGTCCGGCCAGCACGCCCTTCACCAGTTCCGCCGCCTCCTCGCCCTGAGCGGCCGCACAGGGCGTACTGGTCACCAGGCGCCCGGAGCGGTCGTACACCGCGGCGCAGTCCCCCGCCCGCGCAGCGGCATCCAGCTCCTGGCGCATGACGGTCGGCGGTTTGTCGTCCGAGAGGTGTTCCTCGGCCGCCGCCGCGATCACCCGTGTGGCCGCCCGTTGGCTGTCGCGGTGGGCGACCCGCTCACGCGCCGTCAGCGACACCGCCAGCGGCACGACCGCCAGGACCAGCAGCACGGACGTCAGGACCAGGAGCGTCCACGTGATCCGACGCTTCACGACCGCTCCCGCGAGTCCTGGACCGCCCCGAGCCGGAACCCCTGCCCGTAGACCGTCTCGATCAGCCCGGGCACGCCGAGCTTGCGGCGCAGCGCCGCCACATGCACATCCAGCACCTTCGTGGGCCCGTACCAGTGGGCGTCCCACGCCCGCTCCAGGATCTGCTGCCGGGTCACCGCCCGGCCCGGGTCCGCGGCCAGGCACTCCAGGATGCCGAACTCCTTCGGCGTCAAGGCGACCTCACGGCCGTCGAGGAGGACCTGCCGGGTGCGCAGGTCCAGCGCCAGCGGCCCGTGCCGCAGGATCTCCGGCCCGGCCGGGCGGCGACGGCGCAGCACGGCCCGTATCCGCGCAAGCAGCTCGGCGAGCCCGAAAGGCTTGACGAGGTAGTCGTCGGCACCCTCGTCCAGGGCGACCACCCGGTCGGCCTCCTCGCCCCGCGCGGTCACCGCGATGATCGCGGCGTCCGACCGGGCACGCAGCCTCCGGCACACCTCGACACTGTCGATGTCCGGCAGACCCAGATCCAGCAGGACGACGTCGGGGGTGGGCGCCGACAGGGCCGCCCGCCCGGTCCGGACGCCTTCGGCTCCGTATCCGGCCTGCCGCAGGCCGCGCACCAAGGATTCCGCGATGCCGCGGTCGTCCTCCACGACCAGCACCCGGGTCTCCTCGGCAACACCCCTGGTCTGGGCGTTCATACCTCTGCCCGCCTTCCGGGTGAGGGCGACCGCTGCCCTGACTCCCCCAGGGTGCGTCGGCGCCCTTGCTGACGGTATGGGCCAGGCGTTCCCCGTCGAGGGATCACCTCGTCTCGCTGGTAGCCGTGGTGTCGACGAGAGCCGCCCGGCCGGCCTCCAGACGCGCCGCCGGGATACGGAACGGCGAGCAGGAGACGTAGTCCAGGCCGGCCCGGTGGAAGAAGTGGATGGACTGCGGGTCGCCGCCGTGCTCGCCGCACACGCCCGTCTCCAGACCCGGATCGACCTCGTGCGCCGCCGCGACCGCCAGCTCCACCAGGCTGCCCACTCCCTCCTGGTCGATCGTCTCGAACGGCGACACCGCGAAGATGCCCTTCTCCAGATAGAGCGGGAAGAAGGACGCCTCGGCGTCGTCCCGGGACAGGCCCCAGGTCGTCTGGGTGAGGTCGTTGGTGCCGAAGGAGAAGAAGTCGGCGAGCTCGGCGATGCGTCCCGCGGTGAGCGCGGCTCGTGGCAGCTCGATCATCGTGCCGATCGGGCAGTCCAGCGGCGTGCCGGTCTCGGCGGCGACCTGCGTGAGGACGCGTTCCGTCTCAGCGCGGGCCAGGCGGAGCTCCTCGACCGTGCCGACCAGCGGAATCATGATCTCGGCACGGGGCCGGCCACCGTCACGCAACCGCCGTACGACTGCTTCCGCGATGGCGCGCACCTGCATGGCCATGAGTCCGGGCACGGCCAGGCCCAGGCGCACTCCGCGCAGGCCCAGCATGGGGTTCTGCTCGTGCATCCGCTCGACGGCGTCCAGGAGTTCGCGGTCGTGGACGTCCGGGTGGACCGCACCGGCCAGGCGAACGGCGAGTTCGGTGCGGTCGGGCAGGAACTCGTGCAGCGGCGGGTCGATGAGCCGGATCGTCACGGGCAGGCCGTCCATCGCCTCCAGGATGGCGGTGAAGTCCGCGCGCTGGAGCGGCAGGAGCGCGTCCAGGGCCGCTGCGCGCGCGGTGTCGTCGCGGGCCAGGATCATCGCCTCGACCAACGCCCTGCGCTCGCCGAGGAACATGTGCTCGGTGCGGCACAGTCCGATGCCCTGGGCGCCCAACGCCCTCGCCCGTACGGCGTCCTCGGGTGTGTCGGCGTTGGCGCGCACCTCAAGTCGGCGTACCGAGTCCGCGTGCGCGAGTGCGCCGAGCACCGCCTCGGTGAGCGCTCCCGTGCCCGTGCCCGACTCCAGTGCGCGGCCGACGTCGGACGCCGTCAGCGGCAGGGCGCCGAGGTGGACGGTGCCCGCGGTGCCGTCCACGGAGACCGTGTCACCCTCATGGACCACCGTGCCCGAAGGGGTCGTGAACCGGCGGGCGACGGGGTCGACGGCGAGTGCCTCGGCGCCGCACACGCACACCTTGCCCATGCCGCGTGCGACGACGGCCGCGTGGCTGGTCTTGCCGCCCCGGCTGGTGAGGACCGCCTGGGCGGCGATCATGCCGGGCAGGTCGTCGGGGGTGGTCTCACGGCGGACCAGGACCACCTGCTCGCCGGCTGCCGCACGGCGCACGGCCTCGGCGGAGTCGAAGACGACGACACCGACGGCGGCCCCCGGCGAGGCGGGCACACCGTGGCCGAGGGGCTCGTCGGTGGCCTTGGTGTCGAAGCGGGGGAACATCAGGCGGGTGAGTTCCGCGCCGTCGACGCGGATCAGGGCCTCGTCGGCCGTGACGGTGCCCTCCTCGCGCAGATCGTGGGCGATACGGAAGGCGGCTTCGGCGGTGCGCTTGCCGACGCGGGTCTGCAGGATCCACAGCCGGCCGCGTTCGACGGTGAACTCCACGTCGCACAGGTCCCGGTAGTGGCCCTCCAACGTCCGCAGGTGGTCGCCCAGTTCGAGGTAGGCGCGCGGGTCGAGCTTCTTCAGTTCGCCCAGCGGCAGTGCGTCACGGACACCCGCGACGACGTCCTCGCCCTGGGCGTCCGGCAGGTAGTCGCCGTACAGGCCGCGCTCGCCGGTGGCAGGGTCGCGGGTGAAGGCGACACCGGTGCCGGAGTCCGGGCCGAGGTTGCCGAAGACCATGGCCTGCACGTTGACGGCCGTGCCCAGGTCCTCGGGGATGTACTCGCGGTGGCGGTAGACGCGGGCGCGCTCTCCGTTCCAGGAGTCGAAGACGGCGCGCAGGGCGCGGGCGAGCTGCTCAGCCGGGTCCTGGGGGAACTCCGCACCGGTCTCCTTGCGGATCAGTTCCTTGAACTCCCCTACCAGGGTGACCAGTTCGGCGGTGCCGAGTTCGTGGTCGGTCGCCACGCCGAGTGCCGCCCGGTGCGCGGCGATGGCCTCCTGGAAGAGGTCGCCGTCCACGCCCATCACCGTGTGACCGAACATCTGCACGAGGCGACGGTAGGAGTCCCAGGCGGAGCGTTCGTCGCCCGTCGCCTTGGCGAACCCGGCGACGGACTCGTCGTTCAGTCCGATGTCGAGGATCGTCTCCATCATGCCGGGCATCGAGAAGCGGGCACCCGAACGGACGGACACCAGCAGCGGGTCGGCGGCGGCTCCGAGGGTGCGGCCCATGGCGCGTTCCAGGCCGGCCAGGGCACGGGCCGCCTCCACACCCAGCTCGGGCGGCTCCTCACCTGTGGCCAGGTAGACCTTGCAGGCCTCGGTCGTGACGGTGAATCCGGGGGGCACGGGGAGTCCCAGCCGGGTCATCTCGGCCAGTCCGGCGCCCTTGCCGCCCAGCAGGCCGGCCATCTCCCGGCTGCCCTCGGCGAACGTGTACACGTACTTGGTCGGCGTGCTCATCACGGCTCCAGACCTCCCACTCATGGGATCTCACTCATGCGGCACGACGGCCACGGGGCAGCCGGCGTGGTGGATGACTGCGTGTACGACGCGGCCGGTGCGAGCGAGCACCGGGCCCTGAGTGATCCGGCGGCCCACGACGAGCAGGTCCGCCCCGGAGGCCGCGCGGATCAGGGGAGCGGCGGCCCGGCCCTCGGTGAGGGTCTCGACGACCTCGACGCCGGGGTACTTCGCGCGCCAGGGTTCCAGGACGGCGGGCCATGAAGCCCCGCCACTCGTCGGCGCGCCGCGGCCTCTCGATCAGAGCGATCTCCCCGGGCCCGAGCGGGAACGGGGCGGGCGACTGCCAGGCGTGGACCGCCCGCAGCCGGCCCTCGCCGCACGGTGCGGCCTCCAAGGCGAACTCGATGACCTCGTCGCACGGGTCCGCCAGGTCCAGCCCCAGCACCACGTCCCGTCCGCCGCCCGGCTCGGGCAGGGCGGGCATGTACGCGCCCGCGGTCTCCCCGTCCGCCCGCACGAGGACGACGGGCCGGCCGGCCCGCGCGACGACGCCCAGGGCGACCGAGCCCACCAGAAAACCCGTGAAACCGCTCAGGCCTCGCGAACCCAGCACCAGCACGTCGGCCTGTTCGGCCGCCCGCAACAGGGCCGCGGTGGCGGGACCCTCGACCTGCTCCTCCTCGAAACGGATCTCCGGGCAGGCACGGCCGATGCGCTCCCCGGCCTGCCGCAGGGCCCGGAGTGCCACCAGGCGCTGAGCCGGGGTGGCGGGCTCACCGTCCTGGCGGGGATGCCGGCTCCAGGCGTGCACCAGCAGCAGCGACCGCTTCCGCCGTACGGTCTCACGGGCGGCCCACTCGGCCGCCGCGAGGCTCTCGGCCGAACCGTCCACCGCGGCGATGACGGGCAGGGGCATGGCGCGCACCTCCAGCGCTCGGTCCGCTCCTCGCTTCCAGCGTCGCTCCGGCGCCCGTGCGCGGGTATGGGCCGCCAGGGCTGGGGCCGGGTCCGTTCGGCCCTCTTCCCGGCCGGTCGCCGTGATCGGTCACCAGGCCGGAGGAGACCCAGCCCTCCGGCACGGGCCGTTCGGCCCCTGTCGGAACGGTTCGCGACGACGCACGGTGAGCGCATGAGGGTGTGCACACGGATCACCGTCGTCGGCGTCGGCAATGAGTTCCGGCGCGACGACGGCGTGGGCTGGGCCGTCGTGGCCCGGCTGCGGGAGCGGGCCGCGCGGCAGCAGTGTCCGCCGGACATCGTGCTCGCCACCTGCGACGGGGATCCCGCACGGCTGATCGCCCTGTGGGAGGACGTGGATCTGGCCGTCGTGGTGGACGCGGCCCACGCCCATCCGGGCACGCCCGGCCGCGTGCACCGCCTGGCACTCCAGGACGCCCGCCTGTCCGCACCGACGTCCACCAGTTCGCACGGACTGGGACTCGGTGAAGCCGTGGAACTCGCGCGCGTGCTCGGACTCCTGCCGCGGGAACTCGTCGTCTACGCCGTGGAGGTCGCCGACAGCGACTTCGGCACCGGCCTCTCCCCCGCCGTGGCCGCCGCCGTGGACCCGCTCGCCGAAGCCGTCGAGAACGACCTCGCCCGTCACCCGCACCCGGCGTTCGGGAGCCGGCCGTGAACGCGCGACGCTTCGAGGTGTACGGCACCGTCCAGGGCGTCGGGTTCCGTCCCTTCGTGTACCGCACCGCGGCCGAACTCGGCCTGACCGGCTGGGTGGCCAACGTCAACGGTCACGTGGAGGGCGAGGTCGCCGGACCCGCCGGGCGCATCGAGGCGTTCGCGGCCCGGCTGCGGTCCGCCGCGCCGGCCCTGGCCCAGGTGCGCCGGGTCCGGCTGGCCGAGGGCGCCCGGCCGTCGTACGGCGAAGGCTTCCACGTGCGCCACAGCGCGCCCGCCGACCCGGACCCGGCCGCGCGCGAGGTCCCGCCCGATGCCGCGATCTGCGATGCCTGTCTGGGCGAACTGCACGACCCCTGCGACCGCAGACACCGCTATCCGTTCGTCAACTGCACGGACTGCGGCCCCCGCGCCACGATCATCGAGGACCTGCCCTACGACCGGATCCGCACCACGATGCGGAAGTTCGCGCTGTGCCCCGACTGCACCGCCGAGTACGCCGACCCGGCCGACCGGCGCTTCCACGCCGAACCTGTCGCCTGCCCCGTCTGCGGCCCCCGGCTCGCGTGGCAGGACCTGCGTGGCGAGCAGGCGCTGGAGGCGGCGGTCGCGACGATCGCCGACGGCGGGATCGTCGCCCTGAAGGGCCTGGGCGGCTACCAGCTGGTGTGCGACGCCGCCGATCCGCGCGCCGTGGCGGAGCTGAGGCGCCGCAAGCACCGTCCGGCGAAGCCCTTCGCGGTGATGGTCGACGGGCTGCGCACGGCGTCGCGCCTGGCCATGATCGGCGCGACGGAGGAGCGCGCCCTGACGTCGCCGGAGCGTCCCGTGGTCCTGCTGGCCCGCCGCCGGTGGCGCGGGACGCCACCGCTCGCCCCCGAGGTGCATCCCGGTCTCGCGCGCGTCGGCCTGTTCCTGCCGACCACGGGCCTGCACCACCTCCTCCTCGACGACTTGGCCCGGCCCCTCGTGGTCACCAGCGGCAACCTGAGCGACGAGCCCATCGCCGTGGACGACGCCGAGGCCCGCCATGCCCTGTCAGGGGTGGCGGACGGGTTCCTCACCCACGACCGCCCGATCCGGGCCCGCTACGACGACTCGGTGGTGCAGTTCACCGGCCGGACCCGCATCACCGTCCGCCGCGCCCGCGGCCTCGCCCCCGCGCCACTGCCCCTGCGCGTGCGTGAGCCGGTCGCCGGGGCCGGGGCCCAGCTCAAGCACACCTTCACGCTCGCCGCGGACGGCCGTGCCGTGCTCGGTCCGCACACCGGTGACCTGTCCGACCTGGCGTCCCACGAGGCGTTCCAGGCGTCGTACGGCCATCTGCGGCACCTCACCGGCATCGAGCCGCGCGTCCTGGCGCACGACCTCCACCCCGGCTACCTGTCCACGCGGTGGGCCCAGGCACAGCCCCTGCGCCGCGTCGCGGTGCAGCACCACCACGCGCACGTGGCCGCCTGCGCGGCCGAGCACCAGGTGCGCGGTCCGTTCCTCGGCATCGCCTACGACGGTCTCGGGCTCGGGGACGACGGCACCCTGTGGGGCGGCGAGATCCTCGTCGCCGACCTGACCGGCTACCGCCGCGTGGGCAGGTTCGCCACCGCGCCCCTGCCCGGCGGCGACGCGGCGGTACACCACCCCTCCCGCACCGCCCTCGGCCAGCTGCTCGGCGGGGAGACGCTGGGCTCGCCGCGGCCGTACCCGTGGCTGACCCGCCCCTTCACCGACCGGCTCGACCCGCGCGAGGTCAGCGTCGTCACCGCCATGGTCGCCAGGAACGTCAACTGCCCCCGCGCCTCCAGCGCCGGACGGCTCTTCGACACGGTCGCCTCCCTGCTCGGCCTCGCCGACCGCGTCGGCTACGAGGGCGAAGCGGCCGTCCTGCTCGAAGCGGCGGCGGGAGACACACACGCCGTACCGCTCGACCACCGGCTGGTGCGGGCCGACGGGCTGTGGGTGTACGACCCGGCCCCGACCCTCACCGACCTGCTGGCGCGACAGCTCGACGGGGAGCCGGTGGCCCAGCTGGCCGCGGCCTTCCACCTGACGCTGGCGATCGTCACCGCGGACCTGGCCGCCCACGTGGTCGCCGAGGGCGCCCCGCACACGGTGTGCCTGGGCGGGGGCTGCTTCGTCAACCGGCGGCTGCTGACCGAGGTCCGGCGCCGGCTGCGCGCGCAGGGGCTGCGGGTGCTGGTCGGCGGACAGGTGCCCGTCGGGGACGGCGGCATCAGTTACGGCCAGGCGGCGGTCGCGGCCGGACGGCTGGCCGGGAGGGAGTGAGGGCGTATGTGTCTGGGGATCCCGGGGCGGGTGCTGGAGGTGCACGACGACGCGGGGCTGCGGATGGCGACCGTGGATTTCGGGGGGATACGGCGCGAGGTGTGCCTGAGCTGCACGCCGGAGGCGGATGTCGGGTCGTACGTGATCGTGCATGTGGGGTTCGCCATCACCCGGGTCGACGAGGTGGAGGCCCGGCGCACGCTGGAGGTGTTGCGGGCGATGGCGGGGGCGGTGGAGGGGGAACTGGGCGAGCCGTTGCCGGCCGTGGAGGTGCCGTCCGTGAGCGATCCGGTCGGCTGAACGGCACAAGCGGGCCCGGGGGCCTGACGGCCCCATGAGGGGACGGTCGGCCCATGCCCCGCACCCCGGTCCGGGTCGCACGCTGGTAGTGGAGTTGTCCGAGGCGAGGAGGACCGTCATGACCGCCGCCGTCGACACCGCCGTACTGGACCGCGACGGGCTCGGTTCTCTGGTCGACGCTCTCGTCGGCGACGGCCGGACCGTCGTCGGGCCGACCGTCCGGGACGGGGCCGTCGTGCTCGCCGAGCTGGCTTCCGCCGAAGAACTGCCGTACGGGTGGGGCGTCGAGCTGGACGCCGGGCGGTATCGGCTGGTCCCCCGTGACGACGGGGCCGTCTTCGCGCACAGTGCGGGGCCGCAGTCCTGGAAGTCGTATCTGCATCCGGCGCGGGAGCGGCTGTGGAGTGCCGACCGAAGACCGGGGGGCGACGTGTCCTTCGAGCGGCACGAGCCCGAAGCGCCGGCCTACGCGTTCCTCGGGGTGCGGCCCTGCGACCTTCGGGCCATCGCGATCCAGGACCGTGTCCTGACGGGTGGCCGGTACGCGGACGACGGTTACGGAGCCCGCAGGCGGGGCGCGCTGCTCATAGCCGCCGAGTGCACCGAGCCCGGCGCGACCTGCTTCTGCGTCTCCATGGGCGGCGGCCCCGCGGCCGGTCCCGGATACGACCTCGCCCTCACCGAGGTCGTCGACGACGACGGCCACCGGTTCTTCGTGCGGGTCGGCAGCGAGGAAGGCGCACGGCTGCTGGAGCAGGTGCCCCACCACGGCGCCGACATGGTCACCGAGGCCGTCGCACGCGGCTCGGTCGATGCCGCCCGTGACCGCATGGGGCGGGCGGTGCCGCCGGTCGACCTGCGCACGCTGCTGGGCGCGAGCCTGGAGGCCGAACGCTGGGACGACGTCGCCGCGCGCTGTCTGACCTGCGGCAACTGCACCATGGTGTGCCCCACCTGCTTCTGCACCACGACCGAGGAGGTCACCGACCTCACCGGGGACCACACCGAGCGCCGGCAGCGCTGGGACTCCTGCTTCGACCTGGACTTCTCGTTCCTGCACGAGGGCCCGGTGCGCCCCTCCGGGCGGGCCCGCTACCGGCAGTGGCTCACCCACAAACTCTCCACCTGGTACGACCAGTTCGGCAGCTCCGGATGCGTCGGCTGCGGCCGCTGCATCGCCTGGTGCCCGGTCGGCATCGACATCACGGAGGAAGTCGCCGCCCTGCACGCCGAGTCCGAGACGGAGGCATGAACCATGGCCCCCTCGATCGCCCTGCGCCTGACCCACGCCCTGTCCCCCGCCCACCGTGAGCAACTCCTGCGCATGGCCCGTGAAGTGGACCTCCCGCCGGGCACCCGGCTGTTCGACGAGGGCGGACGCGCCGACCGCTTCTGGATCGTCCGCGACGGCACCGTCGCCCTCGACCTGCATGTGCCCGGCCACCGCACCCCCGTCATCGAGACCGTCGGCACCGGCGACCTCGTGGGCTGGTCGTGGCTGTTCGCGCCGTACGTGTGGCAGCTGGGCGCGTACACGGTCACGCGGGTGACGGCCTACAAGTTCGACGCCGTGGCCGTGCGGCTGCTGTGCGAGGACGACGCCGAGTTCGGCCGGGCCGTGGCCGTGTGGCTCGGCCGGGTGCTGTCCCAGCGGCTGAGCGCGGCCCGGGTCCGGCTGGTCGACCTGTACGGCGCCCCGGCGGGCGGTGAGGGGCGATGACGGCCGTACCCGTCCCGTACCTCGTGGTCGAACGCCGACGGGAGACCTCGAAGTCGGTCACCCTGTGGGTCGAACCGCTCGACGAGACGCTGGACGACTTCGCGCCGGGCCAGTTCGCGATGGTGCACTGCTTCGGACGCGGGGAGATTCCGCTGTCCGTGAGCTCCGTCCAGGCCACGGGCGGGCTCGCCCACACGGTCCGCAGCGTCGGCGCGGTCTCCGCGGGACTGTGCGAGGCCCGCACTGGGGACGTACTCGGGCTGCGCGGACCGTACGGCACCAGCTGGGACCTCGAACAGGCCCGCGGCCGGGACCTGTTGGTCGTCGCCGGCGGCATCGGGCTCGCCCCGCTGCGGCCGCTGATCCTGAGCGCGCTGGCCGAGCCCGGGGCGTACGGCCGGATCAGCGTGCTGATCGGGGCCCGCACTCCGGCCGACCTGATCGCCCGCGAGGAACCGAAGCTCTGGCGCACCGCCTACACCGGGGTGACCGTCGACTGGCCCGACGCCGACTGGCGGGGCGACGTCGGCGTGGTCACCCAGCTCCTGGACCGGGCGCCCTTCGAACCGGCGGACACCACCGCGTTCGTGTGCGGCCCCGAGCCGATGATCCGTGCCACCGCCCGCGACCTGGCCCGGCTCGGTGTCCCCCGGGAGCACGTCCGGGTCTCGCTGGAGCGGAACATGCGCTGCGCGACCGGACACTGCGGGCACTGCCAGCTCGGTCCGCTGCTGGTGTGCCGGGACGGCCCGGTCGTCGGCTGGGACAAGGCCGAACCCCTTCTCTCGGTAAGGGAGTTGTGACATGGGCGCCCCGACCCTCGCCGTGTTCAAACTGGCCTCCTGCGACGGCTGCCAGCTCACCCTGCTGGACTGCGAGGACCAACTCCTGGCGCTGGCGGGCGGGGTGCGCATCGCCCACTTCCTGGAGGCCTCCAGCGCGGTGGAGCCCGGACCGTACGACCTGACGCTCGTCGAGGGCTCGATCACCACACCCGAGGACGCGGAACGGATCCGCGCGATCCGCGCGGCCTCACGTCATCTGGTGACGATCGGCGCGTGCGCGACGGCGGGCGGCATCCAGGCCCTCCGGAACTTCGCGGACGTGGACGAGTTCCGGCGGGTGGTCTACGCCCACCCCGAGTACATCTCCACGCTCGCCACCTCAACCCCCGTCTCCGACCATGTGGACGTCGACTTCGAACTGCGCGGCTGCCCCATAGACCGGCGCCAGCTGCTCGAAGTGATCACCGCGTTCCTCGCCGGACGTGCACCGGACATCCCGAACCACAGCGTGTGCTTCGAGTGCAAGCGGCGCGACACGGTGTGCGTCACCGTCGCGCACGGCACACCCTGCTTCGGGCCGGTCACCCATGCCGGCTGCGGAGCCCTGTGCCCGGCCTACCGGCGCGGCTGCTTCGGCTGCTTCGGACCCTCCGGGTCGGTCAACCTGCCCGCGCTGATCCCGCTGCTGCGCCGCGACGGTCTCGACGAGGACGCCGTGGAGCGCTTCCTGCACACCTTCAACGCGGCAGCTTTCGACAAGGAGTTGAGGTCGTCGTGACGCACCGTGGATCCCGTGTCCTGCATGTCGGCTCGCTCTCCCGGGTCGAGGGCGAGGGCGCGCTGCGCCTGCGGGTCGAGGGCCGCACGGTCACCGAGGCGCATCTGGAGATCTACGAACCGCCGCGGTTCTTCGAGGCGTTCCTGCGCGGCCGTTCCTACACGGAGCCTCCGGACATCACCGCCCGGGTGTGCGGGATCTGCCCGGTGGCGTACCAGATGAGCGCCTGCGCGGCGATCGAGGACGCCTGCGGGGTGAGCGTCGATCCGGTGATCCGCGATCTGCGGCGGCTGTTGTACTGCGGGGAGTGGATCGAGAGCCAGGCCCTGCACCTCTATCTGCTGCACGCCCCGGACTTCCTGGGCCGGGCGAGCGCGATCGAACTGGCGCGGACGCACCGGGCCGAGGTCGAGCGGGGGCTGCGGCTGAAGAAGGCCGGCAACTCCCTGATGGAGGTGCTCGGCGGGCGGGCCATCCATCCCGTCAACGTGCGCCTCGGCGGCTTCCACCGGGCGCCTGCCCGCGCCGAACTCCGTACCCTGTCAGAGGAGTTGAAGCGGGCGCTCGACGATGCCTGGGCCACCGTGCGCTGGGTGGCCGGTTTCGAGTTCCCGGACGCGCACACGGACGCCGTGCTGCTCGCACTCGCCTCCCCGGACACCTACGCCATCGAGAGCGGCACCCCGACCCTCCTGCGTGCGGACGGCACCGGCGACTCCTTCCCGGTGCGGGACTTCACCGAGCGGGTCCGCGAGAGCCATGTCCCGCACTCCACCGCACTGCACTCCCGGCTCGACGGACACCTGCACCTGACCGGTTCCCTCGCCCGCTTCGCCGTCGGCGGCCGCCGGCTGTCGCCGGTCGCGATCCAGGCGGCGGTCGAGGCCGGACTGGGCGATCCACGCGAAGGGGCCGTGTGCCGCAATCCGTACCGGTCCATCCTGGTGCGGGCGGTGGAGATCGTGTACGCCGTCGGCGAGGCGCTGCGGATCGTCGAGGCGTACGAGCCTCCCGAGCGCTCCTTCGTCGAGGTGCCGCCGCTCGCGGGCACCGGCCACGGCGCCACCGAGGCGCCCCGCGGAATCCTCTACCACCGCTACGAGCTGGCCCCGGACGGGACAGTGACGGACGCCCTGCTGGTACCGCCCACCGCTCAGAACCAGGGGGCGATCGAGCACGACCTGCTCCGGCTGACCCAACGGGCCCTCACCGAACACGACCCGGGAGACGAGGAGTTGACGGCCCTGTGCGAGCGGGCCATCCGCAACCACGACCCGTGCATCTCCTGCTCCACCCACTTCCTCGACCTGACGGTCGTCCGCACCCCGGGAGGCTCTCATGCCTGAATCGCCGTACACCGTGAGCGACGTGATGACCCACACCGTCATCGCCGTCGGACGCGGCGCCCCGTTCAAGGAGATCGTCGAGCTCATCGACCAGTGGAAGGTCAGCGCCCTGCCCGTCCTGGAGGGCGAAGGGCGCGTGATCGGGGTCGTCTCGGAGGCCGATCTGCTGCCCAAGGAGGAGTTCCGCGACACCGACGAGGGAGACCTGGCGGAGCGGGCCAAGGCCGGCGGGCTGATCGCGGACGAGCTGATGAGCACCCCGGCCGTGACCGTGCACGCAAACGCCTCGCTCGCCGAGGCCGCCCGGATCATGGCCCGGCGGCACGTCAAGCGACTGCCCGTCGTGGACGACGTGGGCATGCTCCAGGGGGTGGTCGGCCGCGGTGACCTGCTGAAGGTCTTCCTGCGCGGGGACGAGGAGATCGCCGAGGAGATACGCCACGCCGTGCTGTCCCGGCTCCCGGTCACCACCGACTCCCTGACCGTGACCGTGGCCGACGGAGTCGTCACGCTGAGCGGCTCGCTGCCCGAAAGGACGCTGGCGCCCGTGGTGGCCCGCGCGGTGCGGGCGGTCGAGGGGGTCGTCGACGTCCAGCTGGACCTGACGCACCGATGAAGTACCTCGACGAGTACCGGGACCCCGTGCTCGCCCGGCGCCTGCTGGCGGAGCTGCGGGAGACCGCCACGCGCCCGTGGCGGATCATGGAGGTGTGCGGCGGGCAGACCCACACCCTGGTCCGCCAGGGCATCGACGAACTGCTGCCCGCCGGCATGCGCATGATCCACGGCCCCGGCTGCCCGGTCTGCGTCACCCCGCTGGAGACCCTGGACCGGGCCATGGCCGTCGCCGCCCGCCCCGGCGTGATCTTCACCAGCTTCGGCGACATGCTGCGCGTCCCCGGCACCGATACCGACCTGCTGTCCCTGCGGGCCCGGGGCGCGGACGTGCGCGTGGTGTACGCCCCGATGGACGCCGTACGCCTGGCCGCAGATCATCCCGACCGCGAGGTGGTCTTCCTCGCCGTCGGGTTCGAGACGACGGCCCCCGCCAACGCCATGGCCGTGCTGCACGCGGCCCGCCTGGGCCTGACCAACTTCTCGATGCTGGTCAGCCATGTCCTGGTGCCGCCCGCGATGACCGCGCTGCTCGACGACCCGGACTGCGAGGTCCAGGCGTTCCTGGCGGCCGGGCATGTGTGCGCGGTGATGGGCTGGCGCGAGTACGAGCCGATCGCCGACCGCCACCGGGTGCCCATCGTGGTCACCGGCTTCGAGCCGCTGGACCTGCTGGAGGGCATCCTGATGGCCGTACGGCAGCTGGAGGCGGGCCGGCACGAGGTGGAGAACCAGTACGTGCGGGCCGTGCGGCGGTCCGGCAACGCCGCCGCCCAGGACGCGGTCCGTGAGGTGTTCCGCGTCACCGACCGGTCCTGGCGCGGCATCGGGGCACTGCCCGCCAGTGGCCTCGAACTCGCCGACGCCTATGCCCGGTTCGACGCCGCCGGCCGCTTCGACGTGGGCGGCCTGTGTCCCGTCGAGGACGCCGAGTGCATCGCCGGGACCATCCTCACCGGGGCGAAGCTGCCCACCGACTGCTCCGCGTACGGCACCCGCTGCACGCCCCGTCATCCGCTCGGCGCGCCGATGGTGTCGTCCGAGGGCACCTGTGCCGCGTTCTTCGCGGCCGGACGTACCAGGAGTGCGCCATGACCGTCGAATGCCCCACCGCGAACCACGAGGACGAGGTCGTGCTGCTGGGCCACGGAGCCGGCGGCCGGCTGACGTCGGAGCTGCTCGACGAGATCGTCCTGCCGTCCCTGCGGGATGCTCGGGGCCCTCTGGAGGACGCTGCGCTGTTGCCCGGCCACCGGGAGCTGGTGATCAGTACCGACAGTTTCGTCGTCAGTCCGCTGTTCTTCCCCGGCGGCGACATCGGCTCACTCGCCGTGCACGGCACGGTCAACGACCTCGCCATGCGCGGGGCGTGGCCCATCGCCCTGTCGGTCTCCCTCATCATCGAGGAGGGGCTGCCGCTGGCCGAACTCCGTTCCGTCATGGACTCCTTGGGCAAGGCCGCCCAGGAGGCCGGCGTGCCGGTGGTCACCGGGGACACCAAGGTCGTGGGCCGGGGCGCGGCGGACAAACTGTTCGTCAACACCACCGGCGTCGGCCAGCGGCACGGCTCGCTGCACCCGTCCGCCGCGCTGGCCCGGCCCGGGGACGCGGTCCTGCTGTCCGGTCCGGTCGGACTGCACGGCACGACCGTGCTCAGCACCCGCGAGGGGCTGGGTTTCGAGGGCGACATCGCCTCCGACAGCCGGCCGCTGCACCGGCTGGTCCGCACCCTGGCACCGCTGGGTGCCGCGGTGCACGTGCTGCGCGATCCGACCCGGGGCGGCCTCGCCGCCGCCCTCAACGAGATCGCACACGACTCGTCCGTGGCCGTCGAGATCGAGGAGAGCGCCGTGCCCGTACCCGGGCCGGTCGCCGCCGCCTGCGACCTGCTCGGCCTGGATCCGCTGGTCGTCGCCAACGAGGGCTGTCTGGTCGCCTTCGTCGACGCGGGCGCCGCCGAGGAGGCGCTGGCCACGCTGCGGTCACTGCCCGAGGGCGCCGGGGCCGTACGGTTCGGCGAGGTGCTGTCCGAGGGCCCGTCCGGGCGGGTGACCCTGCGCACCCTGGTCGGTGCCCGGCGCATCGTGGACATGCCGTTGGGTGAGCAACTCCCCCGTATCTGCTGACGTGTCCGATGATCCCGGTCATCGGACGAGCGGGACCGGAGCGCGTGTGAGCACCTGCCTGAGCGGGCGCCGCAGCGTGGGGCGGACATGCGGAGGGCGGCCCAGGCGCAGCGCCATCTGCGGATGGCGGCCCGCCGTGACCCACCGGCGCATCTCCTCACGCAGGTCGGGTCGTTCGAGGGACTGGGTGTGGAAGCCGGCCATGACTGCGTGCCCGGCCGTACAGAGCAGGACGCGCTGGAGCGCCTGTCCCGCGAGGAGCCAGTCGGCGCAGTGGTCGTAGGGCGTGCACAGGACGGCGACGATTCCCGTTCCGGCGCCGCGGCGGCGTTCCGGAACGGTGTACCGGCGGGACAGGCCAAGGTAGTCGCGGCCCGCGAGCAGGGTGAGGTCGGGGTGGGCACGGCAGGCCGCGACCGGCACCCCGGTCGGTCCCACCCCGTGTGCCGGCTCGACGGCACGCCAGAGGTCCGCACGGACCGCCCGCTCCGCGGTGTGCACCAGCCGGGCGAGCATCCCCACCATCTCCGGGACGTCGAGCATCTGGAGGATCACGCCCTCGGACCGGGCCTGGTCGCGGAGGTCCGAGAGCAGTTCCTCCGTCACCGGCTCGGGCCCGAACGGCCCCCGGTGAGTGTGCCGCAGGGGCATGGCCTGCGCCGGCGACTCCTCCTCTTGGGTGGCCGCGGCAACCATTTCCCGGGCGTCCGGGTCGGTCAGGGCCATCCGGCGCCCGGGGTCCGCCTGCACTTCGAAACCCCCGTCATGGCCTTCCTCGACGAAGAACCAGGGCTGGCTGTTGTGCGCCGAGGGAGCGAAGGATGCGGCGCGCGCGAGATGGAGCGCCGCGCGACCGGGTGTCCCGCCTGTGAAGGTCATCGTGGTTACCGCCCTTCGTGAGGCATGCGCTCTCGGCCTCGTGTGCCGTGGCCCGCGCCGGGACGCGCCCTTCGGCCCTCGCACTCCCTGCCGTCGGGGCCGCGGGCCGGGACCTCATGACTCCGGAGGCGGTGCGCGGCAAGCGCTTTGCCGGAGGTGTCGCAGAAGAACCGTGCCGCCGGCCGTCGAGCATCGACGCCGGCTCGCGACGCGGAGATACCCCGGCGCAGGCCCCGTGCGCCGGGGATCGTCCACGCATCGGCGTCATCGGACGGTCAGTCCTCCCGCACCCCGGCCAGATCCTGGGCGACCTGTGCCGCCCACTGCTCGATCAGGGTGAAGTCGCGGAAGTCGCCGCCCTTTCCGCTGCGCAGGATCATGCCCGCGATGAATCCCTTCGCGCCCTCCTCCAGGCAGCCGCCGAAGGTGACATGCCCCCGGACGTCAAGCCGGGTCATGGCCCGCCGGACCGCCGCGACGGGTGGGATGTCCCGCTCGGAGGCCGAGGCGTCGAGCGGGCCGCTGCTGAAGAGCCACACGGGGCGTCCGATGAGAGCGTGGCGGTGCCGGCGCAAGAAGCGGCGGGCGTCCTTGTGCCAACGACCGGCGTACAAGGCGCCGCCGACCACGACGGCGTCGTAGGGGCCGAGATCGTCAACGGAAGCGGCCGGGCGCGCCCAGGCCGTGAGCCCCTCCTTGTTCAGTACCTCGGCCACGGTCTCGGCGATCTGTGCGGTGGATCCGTTCGTGGTGCCGTAGGCGACCAGCACGTCGGTGGTCATGGCCCGCCTCCTCTCAGGTGCGGCGCAGCCAGTCGTCGGCCACACCGTGCAAGGCCTGTTCGTCGGGCTGGATCCGGGCATCGTCCAGCCGGTAGGTGAGCTTGTCGACGACCGCGACCACTCCGTCGACCCGGACGGTCATGGCGGCCGCGATCCCGGTCTCGCTCTTGCGTTCCATCTGGCCGGTCAGGGTGACCACCCCGTCGGTCACGGAGACATCCACACTGCGCGGCGCCAGCCACAGCGCCCGCACCAGCACCTCGTCGATCACTTCCCTGCGGATCTCCGCGTCCGGCCGCAGGAACACCTTCAGCAGGTCGCGCCGGGTGACGATGCCGACCAGTCGGCCCTCCTCGTCCAGTACGGGCAGTCTCTCGACACGGTTCTCGGCCATCGTGCGGGCCGCCTGGACGATCGTGTTGTCGGCCTGGACCGTGATGGGCGGCTCACTCATCAGCCGTCCGGCGGTGCGCGCGCGGGCCTTCGCCGCCTGCCTGCGCCCGGTGCGTGTCAGGTCGGCGAGCCGGAAGCGCCGCTTCGGTTCATACGGTTCGGGCAGCTGAGCCTGATGGGTCATCAGGTCCGTTTCGGAAATGACCCCGATGACCTTGTCGTCCTCGTCGACCACCGGCAGTCCGCTGATGCGGTTCTCACGGAGCAGACGTGCCACTTCCTTGAACGTGGTGCCGTACGTGGCGCGGACGACCTCCATGGTCATCACGGAGCCCACTTTGCTGTGCATCATGGCTGTCTCCTCCTCAACGAAGCCGGCGAAGGTAGGGGTCCTGCTGTCGGCGCGGCAACAGCCGAAGGCGCGCGTCGAGGACGGTCACTCCGCCCGGCGCGGCGAGTACGGGGTTGAAGTCCGCCTCGGCGAGTTGCGCCAGGTCGCTCGCCATCCGGGAGAGCCTGTGCAGCACCTGTTCGAGACCCGGCAGGTCGACCGGTCCGCCACCGCCGGCGCCGAAGAGCAGGGGGGCGCAGCGCGGGGACGTGATCAGGTCGTGCACGTCGTGGTCGGTGAGCGGGGCCAGGCGTGCGGCGTGGTCGGCGAGGATCTCGGTGGCCGTGCCGCCGAGGCCGAACAGGACGAGCGGTCCGAAGACCTCGTCCTGGACGACTCCGGCGAACAGCTCGGTGCCGCGGGCCGCGAGCGGCTGGACCACCACGCCGGTCAGCAGGCCGGCGAACCGCGTCCCCAGGTCGCGGAAGGCTGCGCGCACCTGGCTGTCGCCGCGCAGGTCGAGGTGGACCGCGTGCTGTGCGCTCTTGTGGAGCAGACCGGGCCAGTGGGCCTTCATGACCACCCGGCCGTCGGCGCCGCGCATCCGGTCGGCGGCCAGGACGGCCTCGTCCTCGGTCGTGGCCCAGGCCCACGGCAGCTGCGGAATGCCGTAGCAGTCGAGCAGTTCGGCGCAGGTGCGCGGGTCGAGCCAGCCCCCGTCGGGGTGAATCTCCAGGTAGGTCTCGACGCGGGCGTGGGCGCGAGCCGTGTCGATGCCGTCGAGATCGGGGAACGTACCGGCGGGCCGGGCGAGCCAGGCGGCTCGGCCCGCCGCGTGCGCCAACGCCCGGGCCGCTGCCTGCGGTTCGGCGTACGCGGGCACGGTGCCTCCGCCGGCGCGGGGCAGCAGCTCCACGGGCAGGGCCTGTTCCAGACGTACGACGACGACCGGCTTCGGCCGGTGGCCCGACCTGCCGGTGACGGCTTTGACGAGGTCGTCGCCCGTGGCGGATGCGACCGCGGTGGGAACGAGGGCCACCAGGACGGCGTCGACCCCCGGATGCCGCATGATCCGGTCCACGCAGTCACCGAGTTGTTCCTCCGACACGGCGGCCGTGGCGTCCACGGGGTTGCCGATCGCGGCGCCCGCGGGCAGCACCGCCAGCATGTCGTCGACGAGTGCCGGAGTGGGTGCCGGCAGGGCGAGCCCGGCCTCCGCGCATGCGTCGGCACTGAGCACTCCGGCACCGCCCGCGTTGGTGACGATCGCCACCCGGGATCCCGCCGGAAGCGGCTGGGAGTGCAGCAGGGCGGCTGTTGCGAGGAGTTCACCGACCGAGTGGGCGGCGGTGATGCCGGCTTGGGTGAACAGGGCCTGGCGGGTCATGGTGCGGGTGGCGGCCGCCGCGGTGTGCGAGGCGGCGGCGCGGCGCCCCGCGTCGGTGCGCCCGGCGTCGACGGTGAGCACCGGCATGCGCCGGGTCACCCGGCGGGCGGTGCGGGAGAAGGCGCGCGGGTTGCCGAACGACTCGAGGTGCAGCAGGGCGAGATCGGTGCGTGTGTCGCTCTCCCACCACTGGAGCATGTCGTTGCCGCTGACGTCGTACTTGTCGCCGAGCGAGACGAACGAGGACACGCCGATGCCCTGCCGGGACAGACCGTCGAGGACAGCGATGCCGACTCCGCCGGACTGTACGGCCACTCCCGCGGTGCCGGGGCGCGGGTGGTTCGCAGCGAAGGTCGCGTCGAGGCACAGCTGGGGGTCGGTGTTAGAGACACCCAGGCAGTTGGGTCCCACCATCCGCATGCCGTAGGTGCGGCATGCCGTCCGGAGGGCCTGCGCCTGCTCGGCGTCCAGCCCGGCGGTGACGACGAGCAGAGCGCGCACGCCTGCCTTGCCGCATTCCTCGGCGGTGGCGGGAACGGCGGCGGCGGGTACGGCGACCACCACGAGGTCGGGAGTCCTGGGCAGGGCGCTGACGCTCGCATGCGACGGCACGCCGAGGACCGACGTCGCCGCGGGGTTCACCGCCCACAGACGCCCGGTGTAGCCACCGGCCTTCAGTTGGTGCAGGATCGCCCGGCCCACGGAACCCGGCTTGCGGCCGGCGCCGACCACGGCGACCGCGGTCGGCCGCAGCAGGGGCCGCAGGCTCTCGACGTCGGCGGCCCGGCCGCGCTCCTCCACCGCTGTCAGATAGGCGTCGTCCTCGTCGAGCGCGATGGTGCAGCGCACTTCGGGTCCCTCGAAGCGACGGGCCGTGCGCAGGCCGAGGTCGGCGAAGAGGCGCAGGATCTCCTGGTTCTCGCTCAGGGCGTCGGCGGTGAAGGAGGTGACGCCGTCCGCGCGGGCCGCGGAGACGAGGTGCTCGACCAGGAGTGTGCCCACCCCCCGGTGGTGGAGTCCGTCTGCGACTGCGATGGAGATCTCGGCCTCGGTGTTGCTGTCGCCGGTCTCGTACTCGGCGAGGCCGATCACCTGTCCGGTCCGCTCGGCCAGCAGGGCCCGGTAGCCGGGGTGCGGCGGGGCACAGGCGCGGTCGGCGGCCATCTGGGCGGAGCGCCGGCTCGCGGCGAAGAACCTCAGTCGCAGGTTCTCCGGGGACATCTCCTCGTACAGGCCCTGCAGTTGCTCGTGGTCGCTCGCCGCCACGGGGCGGATGCGCACGGTGGTGCCGTCCGCGAGCAGGGCGTGCGTCCGGGGACCGCTGAGCGTTTCGTCCTTCATCGCGGTTCTCCTCCAGGTCTTGGTGCACTTCGAGCGTCCAGCGGGACGGCACCGGGGCCCATGGGCTGACCGGGGGCGGGGTGAGGGCCGTTCGGCCCTCGGTGGCCGCGCCGCACGGACGGGCGGGGCGTGGCCTGCTCCGGGTCGTGGTCGCGCGGGTCCGTGGCACGCCGGTGGCCATGGCTGCTCGCAGGGCGCCGCTCGGCCTCTGCGGGACGGCCGGGCGAGGCTCTCCCCGACCGGGGTCAGCGGTGCGGGAGCACGGCGACCGGGACGGCGGAGTGGTGCAGGACGGCGTGGGTGACGGGTCCGATGTGGGCACCGTACGGCCTGCGCCGGACCCGGCGGCCCACGACGACCAGCGAGGCGTCGTGGGACGCGTCGACCAGCTGGCGGCCGGGACTGTCGGAGCGGGAGACCTCGTCGACCTCCACCGTCGGGTACTTCTGCCGCCAGGGACGCAGGATCTCGGTCAGCTCGGCGGCCTTCCGACGGGCGAGCTCGTCGTGCAGCAGCGGGTCGAGGGAGAGGCCGTAGACGTAGTAGGGCGGCAGGTTCCAGCCGGACACGGCCCGTAGGGCGCTCTCGCGGCGGGTGGCCACCTCGAAGGCGAACCCGATCAGCGAGTCGTCGGGCTCGCTCGGGTCGAGGCCCAGCACGACGGGGCGGAACGGGGTGCCCGCCGAGGGGACACCGGCCGGGTCCGGCCGGTGCTCGTCGACGGCCTGTTCCCCGGCACGGACCAGGACGACCGGTCGTTCGGCATGCGCCACGACCCCCAGTCCCACGGAACCGAGCAGGAATCCGCCGATCCCGCTCAGCCTGCCCGAGCCGAGGACCATCAGTTCGGCGTCCTTGGTCGCCTCCGCCAGGACGTCGGCGGGCCGGCCCGGGGCATGCTCCACCTCGACCTCGAGACCGGGGTGCCGCTGCCGAACGCCGTCCGCCGCGTCCTGCGGGAACTTCTCGCTCCAGTACTGCAGGGTTTCACCGCCGAGAAGGGGGGCGTGAGCCATCGGCTCGGGCACGGGCTCCCAGACATGGAGCAGCTTCAACGGCAGGCCACGCGAGACGGCTTCGCGAGCCGCCCATTCGGCTGCCGCCCGGCTTTCGGCGGAGCCGTCGAGACCTGCGACAACAGTGCGGACCATGGTTCTGCCTCCTGATCTGGATGTCTGTCTCCAGCGTGGTGCGGGCAGGCCCGATGGTGCAGGGGCCGCTGGTCCCGCACCGGGTCCGACCGGCCCCACCGAGCGTGACGCGGCGGGCCCCGTCGGGAGCCCGCCGTGCCGTTGCGGGGGTCACTGGAGCCAGCGGCTGCGGCTGACGAAGGGCAGGCGTGCCCACGCCCTGCCGAATCCCCAGACCGCGCCGGCGCCCACGGCCGCCAGGGCGATGAGGACAACGGCGTAGATGAGGTGGTAGTCGACGAACGGATTCGTCGACATGCTCGGCGTGCCGTCCGAGAGATGCTTGGCCGGCGGCCACTCCGCGATCCACATCAGCGCCATCATCGCGGTACCGGCAACGGCGGCGAGCCGCAGACCGATCCCCGCCATCAGTGCCAGACCGACGCCCAGCAGACCGAGCATGAACAGCCAGTCCGCCCAGGCGTCCCCTGCCCACGCGTGGAAGGTGGACTCCATCGGGCCGGCGGCCACACCGCTCAGGAAGCCCTTGGTAGGCGAACCGCCGTCGATCCAGCCCTTGCCGGACTGGGTCGCGTAGCCGAAGCCGAACGTCTTGTCCAGGAACGCCCACAGGAAGACGAACCCGGTCAGCAGCCGCAGTCCGGCGAACACGTACGCGCTGGTCGCCGTCGCCGTCCCGGCGGCCGCCTCGGCCGTTCCCGCCCGCCGCAGCGACGGGAACCGGAACCCTGCGTGTCGGTGCGGGTGATCGTGGACAGCCATGATCGTGATCCTCTCGGGAGTCGGTGCCGTTGACTCACTCCTTGCACCGCTCAATCTGCTCGCCACGGGGCGACCTCGCCGCAGGCCGAAGGTCGGGACCCGGTGGGCTGAACGGCCCCTTCCACGGGACCTGTCGGGCCGGGGGCGCACCCGTGACCCGTTCAAGGCCGGGACGCCGATCATGAGGATCAGCCGCCCGTGGGCGGGCACGGGGTCGCCCGCCTCCAGGCCGACGGCCCCGTCCGACGTCCACGGCCCGGTCACCTCAGTGGTCTCGGCGACCGGCTGGGACTCGCCGGTCAGGGCATCTTCGGCGGCCTCCACCGTCTCCGCGAGTGTTCATGAACACCGGGGCGGTCCGCTCGGCCGGCGGCACCGGGCCCGCACCCTCCGCTCGCCGGTGCGGCACCGCAAAGGGCCGGATGGTCCCGAGGAGCGCACCGTCCGGCCCTCCCCCGACGGCCGGGGGACCACGAACCTGGAGCTGGGAGGCAGATGCGCGCCAGCCCGCTGTCGCGCCGAGCACCGGAGGTGCGCCATGACCGGACCCGTCGTCGTCGGCCTCGACGGCTCCCCCTCAAGTGTCACGGCCACCTGGTGGGCGGCCCGGGCGGCCAGGGAACGGCGGCTCCCGGTACTGCTGCTGCACTCCTGGACCACTCAGCCGCTCAGTGTGCCCATCCCTCAGGAAGCCCTCGGCAGACAGCGCTACGGCGGTCGGGTGCTCCAGCGCATGGAGGCAGAACTGCGGCACCGTTACGGCGACCTGAGGCTGACCGCGGAACTGGTGTCGGCCCCCGCCTCGGAGGCCCTCGTGGACCTCGGCGACAGCGCCGCCATGCTGGTGCTCGGCTCTCGCGACCACGGCTCGGTCGCGAGCTTCCTGCTCGGCTCCGTCAGCCTGCACGTCCTGGGCGTCGCCCGGTGTCCCGCGGTGACGGTGCGTGCGGACGGCTCCGATGACGGAACCGACCGGTACGAGATCGTCGTAGGAGTGCAGGAGGCGGGAGCGACCTCGGATCCGCTGCTGGAGTTCGCCTTCAGCACGGCCGAGGCGCACGGAGCGCGGGTGCGCGCGGTGCGGGCACTGCCGCTGTCGTCCCTGGTGGCCTCCCCCCGCGGCGCGTACCACGACGAGGGTTACGAGGTGGACGAACAGGCCCGTCTCGCCGCCGCCGTGGCGCAGTGGCGGGAGAAGTTCCCCGCTGTCGCCGTCACCTACCAGGTGAGCAGGGGAACCGCGGCACAGGTCCTGCTGAGGGCCTCTGCGCACAGCGCGCTCACCGTGGTGGGCCGGCGGCGGCATCCGTCTCCCCTCTCGTGGAAGCTCGGCCCGGTCGCGCACGCGGCCCTGCACCACGTGGCGTGTCCCGTCGCCGTCGTCCCGCACGACTGAGCCCGGACGGGGGGGGACCGTCATGGCCCGAACCGCTCCGAGGAATGCGCTGCGTCGGCTGTCCTCATCACCGGGGCTCGAACCGAGCCTGCTCGCCGTCACTGCGGTCGCGCTTGCCGCGGGTGGCGTCTACCGACTCGTCGGCGCCGCCGAACTGGCCGATCTGTGCTGGGGTATCGGCACGGCCGTCGCCGTCGTCCCGGCCGTCGGCTGGGTGCTGAACGCCCTGCGGCGCGACAAGCGGGAGTCGACCTGATCGCGGTACTGGCGCTGGGCGGCAGCCTCGCCGTGCGCGAACATCTGGCGGGAGCGCTCATCGCGCTGATGCTCGCCACAGGCGACGACCTGCGGGTCGTCCTCGATGCCGTACGGGACGCTGCCGACCGGCTCTTCGACGGCGCCGGACCGAAGACCCCCGCCGCGGTTGCCGAGGTGCACCGGCTGCTCACCGGACGGCTGCTGCCGCACGAGTACGCCGAGGACCACCAGCTGTATCCCGCACCGGCCCCGACCCTCGGCGGTCCCGAGGCGACCGCCACGATGAGCGCGGCACACTCGCCCCGGAACAGCTCGACGACCTGCGCGCCTGTCTGTACGGGCTGCACACCGAGCTACGCCTGCACCTCACTCAGGAAGAAGAGAGCTACTTCTCACTCGCGCCATGAGGGTCTACGCACTGCGACACCGTCTGACCGTCGACTCGTGGACCGGACTGTCCGCCGTGCGAGGGCTCACAGCACGGTTCCGCTCAGCCGACGACGGGCAGATCCGGGCGGACCAGGGTGCCCGCCCGGCCGTGCAGCATCTCGTACGCGGCGTCCAGGGAACCGATCGCGGCGAGGCCACCGGTGCGTTCGACGAAGCGGGCTGCGGCTTCGGTCTTGGGGCCCATCGAGCCGGCGGCGAAGCGGCCGTGGCGCAGGGTGGTGGGGGTGGCGTCGTGCAGTGGGTGCTGGCGCGGCGTGCCGTATTCGGCATAGACGTGGGGGACGTCGGTGAGCACGAGGAGGAAGTCCGCCTTGAGGTCCTCGGCGAGGAGGGCGGCCGTGAGGTCCTTGTCGACGACGGCCTCCACGCCGGTGAGGGCACCGGTGTCGGGGTCGGCTACCACGGGAACGCCTCCGCCGCCGGCGCAGATGACGAGCGTGCCGCCGGACAGCAGTTCGTGGATCGTGTCCGTCTCCACGACCCTGTCCGGAGCCGGGGACGCAACGACACGGCGCCAGCCGGTGGTGTCCTCGGCGACCCGCCAGCCGTGCTTGCGGGCCAGCCGGCCGGCCGCCTCCCGCGAGTACGTCCGCCCCACGAACTTCGTGGGCCGCAGGAAGGCGGGGTCGCCGACCCGGACCAGGGTGTGGGTGACGAGCGCGGCGATCCGGTGCCCGGGCAGCGTGTCGTACAGGACACGCAGCAGCAACGAGCCGATCATGCCCTGAGTCTGCGCGCCCAGCAGGTCCAGCGGATAGGGGGCGCTGAGGGCCGGGTCGGTGGCGCTCTCCCCGGCGAGCAGTCCGATCTGGGGGCCGTTGCCGTGAGTGAGGACGACCTCATGGTCGATGGCGAGGGCGGCGATCGCCGTGGCCACCCGGTCGATGTTGGCGGTCTGGACGTCCGCGTCGGGGAGTTCGCCGCGGCGGAGCAGGGCGTTGCCGCCGAGGGCGACGACGATGCGCATGGGTCAGTCCTCCAGGGTGGCGTGGACCAGTCACAGCCTCCGGCCCCGGCGCTCCGCCTCACGGGCGGCCCATACGGCCGCGGCCAGGCTCTCGGCGGATCCGTCCACCCCTGCGATCACCGGTGCGAGCATGACGTACACCTCACCCTCACTCCGACTGCCTCTCACGCCCAGCTTCGCGCCCCGCCCCGCCCGCGGGTATGGGCTGCGCGGGCTGTTCATGGGGCCGTACGGCCCTAGAGTCGATCCGTGAGCACCAGCCGCCCCGTCTCCCCCGGCTGCACACAGACCGCGCGCCCCGGCAGCCGCACGTCGATGGGCGAGCGGTCGGACGAGGGTACGGCGATGTCCAACCGCCCGCGTTCCAGGTGCAGCCGGACGCCCCAGTGGCCCCGGTAGCGCAGCGCGAAGCCGTACGACGACAGCTCGGGCAGCGGTACCGGGTCGAGCCAGAGGGCACGCTCCCGGGTCTCGAGACCCGTCAGTCCACGCTGGACGAGGTCGAGCGTGCCGGCCATGGCACCGAGGTGGATGCCCTCGCCGGTGGTGCCGCCCTGTACGTCGGCGATGTCGCCCTGGAGCGCCTCCTGGCAGAACTTCCAGGCCTCGGCACGCCGGGCCCGGGCCAGGATCCAGCCATGGACCAGGCCGCTGAGGGTGGAGCCGTGGCTGGTGCGACGCAGATAGTGGTCGACGGTGCGGCGCCATGTTTCCTCATCGAGCCGGTACCCCAACCGGCGGAAGAGGGACTGGAGTTCGGCCGGCGCGAAGAGGTACCCCAGCATCAGGACGTCAGCCTGTTTGGAGGCCTGGTACCGATTGACGGTGTCGCCCTCCGCCTCCAGGATCCGGTCCAGACGCCGGATGTCCCCGTACTTCCCCCGATAGCCGTCCCAGTCGAGTTCGTCGAGGTCGCCGTACCCGTCGAACTGGCTGAGGACACCACCGTGGAAGGGCACGTGGAGGGTACGGGAGACGTCCTCCCAGAGTTCCAGTTCGCCTCCGTCCAGGCCGGCGCGTTCCACGAGTTCACGGCGGCGGGGCTCGGGCAGGCTCTCCAGCAGCTCCAGCGTTCGGGCGAGCACCCAGGCGGCGGTGACGTTGGTGTACGTGTTGTCGTCGAGGCCGGGCCGCGGAGCGCCGGGGTAGGCCTCGTGGTACTCGTCGGGTCCCACCACGCCCCTGATCCGATGCCGACCGAGGTCCGCGTCGTACACGGCGGAGTCGGCCCAGAAGCGCGCGATCTGCAGCAGCATCTCGGCGCCTTTGGTGTGCAGGAACTCCGTGTCGCCGCTGGCCTCGCAGTACTGCCACACGTTGTAGGCGATCGCCGAGCCGACATGGTGCTGGAGGTGGGAGTGATCCGGCAACCAGCGGCCCGAGCGGGGGTTGAGGTGCAGTTGCTGGGTCTCCTCGCGCCCGTCGCTGCCGCTCTGCCACGGGTACATGGCACCGCGGCGACCGGCTGCCCGGGCGGCGGTGCAGGCCTGTTCCAGGCGGCGGTGACGGTAGCGCAGCAGGGCCCGGGAGACCTCCGGGAAATGCAGGTTCAGATAGGGCAGGACGAACAGCTCGTCCCAGAAGACATGACCGCGGTAGGCCTCGCCGTGCAGTCCTCGCGCGGGGACTCCGACATCGAGGTCGGCGGTGTGCGGGGACAGTGTCTGGAGCACGTGGAACAGGTGCAGGCGCAGGATGCGGCCCGACTCCCCGGGGACATCGAGGTCCGCGCGGCGCCACAGCTGGTCCCACGCCGTCAGATGCGATTCGAACAGTTCCTCGAAGCCAGGTGCCTGTCCGACGCGGTCGACTGCTGCGTACAGCGGGTCGCTGATGGCCGGATCGCGCGAGGTGTGCAGGGCCACCGTCTTGTCGACGGTGACGGTACGGCCCTCCGACAACTCCAGACGTACCCGCTGGGCGGCACGCAGGTCGTCGTGCTCGGGCGTCACCTCGGCCCGGGCGGTCAGTCTGGCCGCCATCCCGATCCGGATGTCCGAGGTACGGGTGCGGCAGCGCAGCCACACGGTGTCCGGGGTGGCCGTACCGGCGTGCACATGGGTCAGGTGCCGGCCGTCGAGGTCGCGGTAGCGCGCCACCCCACCGTTGGTGACACCGCCATCGAGTGCCGACTCGACCTCGAGCACGCCGGAGAAGCCCGAGGCGGTGAACTCGGTACGCAGAGCGGCCAGATGTGGTTCCGCCATGTGCACCAGACGTTGCTGACGCACCAGCAGCTCACGCCCCGTGCCGAGCCCGTACCGTGTTCGCCGCTCCAGGAGTCCGGAGGCCAGGTGCAGGTCCATGCGGTGTTCGAGGACGGTGGTGGTGTCGGGCGTCAGCCACGCGCCCTGGGGCAGACGGAAGCGCAGGGGCAGCCAGTTCGGCACGTTGACCATGTCCTCGTTCTCGACCAGCCGGCCGGACACCTCGGAGGTGAGCCGGTTGTAGCAGCCCGCGACGTACGTCCCCGGGTAGTGCACCTCGTCCGCCACGCACTCGGGAAGCGCACCCCGGGTGGCGAGACGGCCGTTGCCCAGCGTGCACAACGACTCCCGCAGTCGTTCGTCCGTGGGAACGTAACCCTCGTACTCCCAGGTCCAGTCCGTCACATCGCACTCCTCGCACCAGCAGTTCCCCGAGATCCGGCACGACGACGTCGGCGCCGTGCCGCAACCCCGGGTCACCCCCGGACGCCCGGGTCCACACGTCCCCGCCTTCGAGGCCGCCCTCGCGGCGGTGGAGGCGAGCCGCCCTGACCTGCCTGCCCCGCCGTCGGCAGCGGGTCCGGCGTGTCACGGCAGTTCCTCGGGGACCGCACGCTCACACCGGCTGGGGCACGATCGCCACCGGGCACTGCGCGTGGTGCAGCAGCGTGTGGGCCACCCGGCCCAGCTGGAGGCCGGAGTGGCCGGTCCGGCGGCGCGCTCCGACGACCACCAGGTCCGCGGCGGCGGAACGGTTCAGCAGCACCTTGCGCGCCGGACCCTCCACGGTGCTGCGGCGCACCCGGACCCCCGGGTGATCGGCCACCGCGTCGTACAGCAGAGCGTCTAGCTGTGCGGACGCGCGCTCTTCGTGGAGGTGCACCGGATCCTCCGCCAGCCGGGGCTCGTCGGCGCCCTCGTGCGCGGGGCAGCGCCAGGAACGTACGACGTCGAGGACGCCACCGCGCGCCTCGGCCTCGCGGAAGGCGAACCGCACGGCCTCACCGGCGGACGCGGGCTCGCCCGCGCCGAGCACGATCCGTTCGTGCGTTCCCTCCACGCCGGCCCTGTCACCCCGAACCACAATCACCGGGCAGTGCGCCCGGGCCGCCACGGCAAGACCGACGGAACCGAGCAGCAGGCCCTTCAGCTCGCCGCGTCCCCGCGAACCCGTCACCAGCGCGGAAGCGTTGTGCCCCGCACGCAGTAGCGCGTCCACCGCCTCCTCGGGAACCACCTCCGCGGACACCTTGACCTCGGGGTTGCGCCGCTGGGCGCGCTCCGCCGCGGTGCCCACGATGTTCTCCGCCATCACCTGCTCGGACGGACGGCCGGGGTCTGCGGAGAGTGCGGCGTCCTCGTAGCGCTCCCACAGCGAGGCGTACACCAGCTGCAGCGGCATGCCTTGCCGGGCCGCTGCGTCCACCGCCCAGTCGAGCGCGACCAGGCTCGATTCCGATCCGTCGACTCCCACGACCAGGGGCAGCTCCACCGTCCCCACCACCTTTCGTCGGGCCGCACGGGGCATGCGGCGCGGGGCTCCACCCTCACCGTCGCACCGGTGCCCACCCGCTGCCAGGGGCCGTTCGGCCCCCGCGTGGGACACCGGGGAGCGAACCCCTGCTCACGAGCGCTGAGCGGCCCGGCGACCGGCCCGCTCAGCCCCGGGGCAGGTACGGGACCCGGCCCGACGCGGAAAGCAAAGGCAGTGAAGGCGCGCGGTGCCATGCTGCCGACCCTCAGTCTCAGCCGTCCCGACCAGGAACGACTGCTGCCCGCGGTCAGCCCCGTGGGCCGCGAGCGTCTTCGGCACTCCCGATTCCCGTCGTGGCGGTGCCCGCCTCCGACCGGTCCGCGACACTTCTGCGGGCCGTCGGGGCACGGGAGTTGCTCGCGTAGCCGACCAGCGAATCGAGTCACGCCGAAGGCCCGGGCCCGTCGGTCGTCGCGCCTTCGGGGACCGGGGGCCGACGGGTTGCTCAGTGGCTCGCGGGCGTCAGGCGAATGTCACCGCATGTGAGTACGTGCGAAGTCACCGCATATGAGTACGTGTGCGGCCGGACAGCTGTTCGGCCTCGGCCGGGGCGACCGGGGTCCGCACCAGATCGTCCCGGCGATCGATCCACACGGTGACCGCTGTACCCGTCGCGCCGTCCGGCCCGACCCGGGCCGCTCCCGTGCGGGTGGAGCCGTCGGGGCCCGTCCAGCGCACCTCCGCCCGCACCGTGCCACCGGTGCCGTCCCCCGTCAGCACGGGGTTTCCGTCCGCGTTCTCGCGTTCTCTGCGCGTGTCGCCGATAGGGCGTGCACGGCGGCTCGGCGGGCGGCGAGGCCGTCCTCCACGGCCGCGCTATCCGCCTGACCCTGGCCGGCAGCTGATCCGTCGCCGGCTGCCGACGACGCGCTCGGGGCGCAGGTCAGTCGTGGGCCACAGGTCCCGCTGTGCCGTCGGACGGCCCGATGTCACCAGGTGGTGCAGGCGGGCGTCCAGCGACCGCTCGTCCGTGCACTCCTCACCGGCTCGGCACGACGACCACGGGGCAGTGGGAGCGGTGCAGCAGCGTGTGCCCGACCGCACCCAGCCTCGGCTCGGCCCCGCGCCCGTGGCGGCGGGCCCCGATCACCACGAGCCCCGCCTCGCGTGTCGCCTCCAGCAGGGCATGCGCTGGGTCGGTGCGGACCGTCACGGTCTCGACGCCGACCCCGGTGTACCGCTGGCGCAGCGCGGCCACGTCGAAGGGGCCGACCGCATCCTCGCCCGCCTCGCGCCGGGCCGCCTCCCGCTGTCCCGGGCTCGTCCCCGGGATCAGCGACGGCAGCTCGGGCGCCTCGTGCCAGTGGGTCCAGGCGTGCAGCACCCTGAGGCGCACACCGCGCCGCTCCGCCTCCTGGAAGGCGTAGGCCGCCGCGTCCACGTCGGCGTCGCTCTCCAGGCCGAGCAGCACCTCACGCTCGCCGTCGCACCGGTGATCGCCTCGGACCACCAGGACCGGACCGTGGGTGTGCCCGACGAGCCGCAGACTCACGGATCCGAACAGCGTGCCGGTGGCCCGTCCGAGGCCCCGGGTGCCGACGACGGTGAGGTCGGCGCCCTCGCTCTCCCGTACGAGTGCCTTCACCGCGGTGTCCTCGGCTGCACCGGTCACGACGGACAGCTGCGGATGGTGATCGCGTATCCGGGCGGCGGCCGCCGACAGCACCGGTCCCGCCTCGTCGTGATCGGTCACGGCGTACAGGATGTGCAGGGTGGCGCCACGCCGCTCGGCTTCCTCGGCCGCCCAGTCCAGTGCTCGTACGGCGATCAGTGTGCCGTCCACTCCGACGACCACGCGCTGTGCAGTCATGTCCCTGTCCCCTTTCCATGCACGTCACCTCCCGGCAGTTCCTTCACCGGCCTCTCAACGATGCTCGTCGCCGTGCGAGGCGCGGGGTAGGGACCGGACGGGTCTACGCACGCGCCGTGCGGCCCTTGTGCCCCCTGCCGGTCGGGCCCTCGCGTGAGGCGGCCGGGGCCGGCGCTGACAGAGCCGGCTGCGCGCCGTACAGGGTGCGTCCGCCGACGGGCTGCCGACCCGTGATCGGCCGGACCCGGCACCGGCGCGCGTGCTCGACGGGGTGCGGTCACCACGCCGGCCGGCCGGTGACGACGACGCTCCATCCGGACCGGGCGGCCGCGTCGATCTCGTCGGTCTCCAAGGCCGTCGGACGCAGGCACTCCAGCCGGTCCGGTGCACGGGCACCGTCGTTCCGATCCCGTCTGAGGCCGGCCCGGAAAGCCGTCGGTACCGCCCCTCACCCACGACGGCCGACGACGGATCACCCGCCCGCCTGACGCTCCCTGATCAGCCTGCCTGTGATCTCGACCGGGTCGACGCGCACCCACAGGTCGCGGCGCCCGCCGGCCCACGGCTCGCTGTACGACTCCTCGGTCAGTCGGCGGACCGCGTCGGGTTGCGTCACCTCGCGGGCCCGGCCGCGTACCAGCACGCTCCAGCCCTGACGGAACACGTCGTCGATGCGGTCGGCCTCGAAGGCGACGCGCCTGCCGAGGACCTGGGAGGGGACGGAACCGGGGTCCGTTCTGAAGGCGATGGCTCCGTCGACGACGGTGTAGTTGACAGGCAGGATCGTCACGCCCTCGGCGGTGATCACCCCGAGCCTGCCCACACCGTGTGTCGACAGCCGCCGCCAGCACTCCTCGACGTCCAGCTCCACGAGCTCCGCGGTCCTGGAGGCCCGGCTCCGGCCGGGCGGCAGATCGACGTCGCCCCCGGTGAGGGCCGCCACGCTGGTGTGCAGCGCGTCTGCGAGCCGTGCGAGAGTACCGATGGCCGGCGCCACGGCCGGTGTCTCCTCCAGGTACCTGAGGTAGCCGGAGGCCATGCCCGCCCGGTCGGCCACCTGCCGCCGGGTCAGACCGAGTTCCACCCGTCGGCCGACGAGACGGCGTCCGAGGTCACCCGGTCCGGAACCGGTCAGTGCCTGCTTCATGGGAGCTGGTGTCCGTTCGGTCACGGCTCTCGCCTCCTCCACTTGATCAAGCCGCCGGAACGGCGAGGGTGTCGTGGCGCGGCTCGCCCAGCACGACCTTGAGCGCACCGGTCTCCGCAGCGCCGCCGAAGACGTCATATGCCTCCTCCATGTCGTCCAGCGGGAAGGTGTGGGTCACCATCGACGAGGTGGACAGTCGGCCGGCCGCCGCCATCCGCAGCAGCGTGGGCGTGGACGAGGTGTCGACCAGCCCGGTCGTCATGGTCACGTTCTTGATCCACAGGTCTTCCAGGTGCAGGGTGGCGGGCTTGCCGTGCACACCGACGTTCGCCACGTGCCCTCCGGGCCGCACCATGCGCGTGCACAGCTCGAAGCTCTCCGGGACGCCCACGGCCTCGATGACGACATCGGCGCCCAGGCCGTCGGTGAGGTCGGCGACCAGTTGCCCGGGGTCGTCACGAACGGCCACGACGGCATCGGCGCCGAACCGCTTGGCGGCGTCCAGCCGGGAGTCGGCGAGGTCCACGGCGATGATCCGCTCGGGGGTGTACAGCTGCGCGGTGCGGATCGCGGCCAGTCCGATGGGGCCGGCCCCGACGACGGCGACGGTGTCCCCGGGCCGTACGGCACCGTTGAGCACGCCCACCTCGTAGGCGGTCGGGAAGATGTCGGCGAAGAGGACAGCGTCCTGGGCGCCCAGCCCGCCGGGCAGCGGATGCACGGACAGATCGGCGTACGGCACGCGCACATACTCGGCCTGCGTGCCGTGGATCCGGTGCCCCAGGATCCAGCCCCCGCCGCCCAGGCACTGGCCGTACATGCCCTGCTTGCAGAAGCGGCAGCGGCCGCAGGCGGTGATGCAGGAGACCAGCACCTCGTCGCCCGGCCGGACGGTGCGCACGTCGTTTCCTGCCTCGACGATCTCACCGACCGCCTCGTGCCCCAGAATCGTGCCGGACTCCACCTCGGGCACGTCGCCCTTGAGGATGTGCAGATCCGTACCACAGATGGTGACGGCCTTGACCCGTACGACGGCGTCGGTGGGGTCCTGGACGCCCGGGTCCGGCACCTTTTCCCAGGCAGACTGTCCGGGGCCGTGGAAAACGAAGCCCTTCATGACCGTTCCTCCTTCGCTCCGGGGCACCGCGAGTACCCGTACCTCCAGCGTGGGCCGTGTGACCGGCATGCGCCCGACCCGGGGCGTGGGCGCGGGGCCGGCTCCTGATATCAGTGGGGCGTGACCTTGCCTGCTGGCTGATCACTTCGCCTGGGAGAGCGAGACCGCGTCGGGGCCGGCGGGGAATCGCAGCTGGCCGGTCGTGTCGTGCACGGCTCGCCAAACTGTCTCGGCGACGTCGCTCTCCTCGGTGAACAGGTCCTGGCCCGTGAAGTCGCCCATGGCCTTCTTCGCCCATGGTGCGTAGGGCGCCGGGACCAGCTCGTCCAGCGAGGCGCCCTTCGTCGCGTTGGCCGCGAAGTTCGTTGTCAGGCAGGCGCCCGGCTGGACCGTCTTCGCCTGTACACCGAAGGGCGCGAGCTCGAGCGCGAGGGATGCGGTGAACCCCTCGACGGCCATCTTGCTCGCCTTGTAGACGGCCGAGAGCGGCATGTGGCCCAGCACCACGCTCGAGGTCACGTTGACCACCACGCCGGAGCCACGCTCGCGGAATTGGGGCAGCACCGCCTGCGTCATCGCCATCACGCCGAACGTGTTGGTCTCGAAGACCTCTCGCACTCGGGCCATGGGGGTGCCCTCGAACACGCTGATCGAGGGCACGCCCGCGTTGTTGACCAGGACATCGATGGGGCCCGCGGCCTCGAACGCGGCGGTGATGCTCTCGGGCCTGGTCACGTCGAGCTCGATGACGCGGAGCCGGTCCGACTCAGGAAGGACGCCTGGACGCGGCGTCCGCATCGTGGCGATGACGTTCCACCCCTGCGAGTGGAAGTAGAGGGCGGTCACCCGCCCGTACCCGGACGAGGTACCAGTGATCAGAACTGTCTTCATGGTGTGCCCCTTTGCGATGTGGTGGGATCCATACGGGTGGGCAGGCATTTTCCTGCTCCATGGAAGAACCCGGTGATCCCATTGAATCGCTCTGACCAGCGGAGATAGTAGAACTATCCTCGCTACTCCTTGCACGATCCTCCAGTAAGCCCACCCAGCTCAGGGCAGGAGACCTGCTGGCGCACGCACGGCCTGACGCAGGCGGGCGGCGTCCAGGCTGGGGGGCGCGCCGAACTGGCGGCGGTACTCCCGGCTGAACTGCGACGGGTTGTCATAGCCGACGCGGTGGCCGACTCCGGTGACGTCTCCGGGGTGGGTGGCAAGCAGCAGCCGGGCCTCCTGGAGCCGGATCTGCTTCTGGAACTGGATGGGGCTCATCGCGGTCACCGCTTGGAAGTTGCGGTAGAAGGCGGAAACGCCCATGCCGGACTGCCGCGCCACGTCCTCGACCCGGAAGGGCTGCGCGTAGTGCTCGCGGATCCAGCGCACGGCCCGCGAGATGTGACTGAGGCTGCTGTCGGCCAGGCCGAGCTGGCGAACCGTCGCACCCTGCTCGCCGGTGATCAGACGCCACAGGATCTCGCGCTTGACCAGCGGGGCCAGTACGGCCCGGTCGCGGGGCTCGTCGAGCAGGCGCAACAACCGGACCACCGCGTCCAGCAGCGCGGCCGGAGCGTCACTGACGGCGATCCCCGACGGCGCGCCCCCACTGCTCCGGGGGGCGCCTCCGGGCCCGGCCTCAAGCAACAGCTCGGCAACGGCGGACGGTTCCAGGACGAGACCGAACCCCAGCGCCGGCTGCTCGGGGTCGGCCTGGGTGAACTGCCCTGTGACAGGCAGATCGACGGATGCGACCAGGTACTGCCCGGGCCCGTACTCGAACACCCTCTCACCCAGGGCGAGGCGTTTGGCGCCCTGCGCGATGACCGCCAGGAGCGTGCCGGACATAGAAGGCGCCGGCGGATCAGCGCGGTCGACCTTCGAGATGAGGACGCCGTCGACGGCGGTGGTCCAGTCGGGCCGCGCATGGCGGGCCAGCAGGGTGCGGAGTTCTTCGAGGTGCATGCGTCCATTGCAGCACCATTCCGCGCCGCAGTTCCCAAAGTCGCGAGGATCGTGCAAGTACGAACGAGTATCGGTCTAACGTTTTCGCAGTTCAAGCGCCTTATATGGAATCACCGCACTCCACCACCGAAGAGGAAGAGCAGGAATCCATGATTGCCGACTACGGCTTCAGCGCCACACTGACCGCCAGGCCCGGTTTGGGCGACCAGCTCGTCGACCTGCTGCTGACCGGACTGAACGAGGGCAGCCCCGGCGCGAGCGAACACTGCCTCGTCTACCTCGTCTCCCGCTCCGCGTCCGACCCCGACGTCGTCCACGTCGCCGAAGGCTGGACCAGCGAGGAGGACCACCACCGCGTCTTCGCCGGCAAGACCGCCCAGGCCATCGTGGCGCAGATCGACCCACTGCTCGCCAAGGACTCCGAGTACACCGACTACGTTCCGGTCGGCGGCAAATCCGCCCTCTGAACCGCCGAACACCCCACACCCCAGGCGCTGCCGCCTCGGTGCCCACCGAGGTGGCCCCCGTCCTCGCCCGACCGTCCCGCCACCACCCATGAGAGGCAACGACCATGACCACAGCACGCCCCTCCGTCGAACCCGAACTGCACGAACTCCTGGCCGACATGGCGCTGATGTCCCAGCTCAACCCGGAAGTGCTGGCGCAGGTACGCCCCTTCTCCTCGATGCCGGTCGAACCCCTCCTCGAAGGTCGCGCCGTCGACCGGCGCGAGGTCACCGTTGCGAGTCCGGACGGCACCCCGATCCCCTTGTCCGTCTTCAGCCCCGCGAACAGCGATCGCACCGCTGCCGCACCCTGCGTCTACTGGATGCACGGCGGCGGGATGGTCATGGGCGACCGCTTCTCACAGATCGACATCCCGCTGGAGTGGCTCGACGAGTTCGGCGCCGTCGTGGTCTCCGTCGACTACCGGCTCGCGCCCGAGTCCACCGGCACCATCCCGGTCGAGGACTGCTACCAGGGACTGCTCTGGATCGCCGACCACGCCGCCGAACTGGGCATCGACCCCGCCCGGATCATCGTCGCGGGCGCCAGCGCGGGCGGCGGCCTCGCCGCCGGCGTCACCCTGCTGGCCCGCGACCTCGGCACCCCGGCGATCGCCGCCCAAGTCCTGATCGGCCCCATGCTCGACCACCGCAACACCACCACCTCCAGCCTCCAGTACTCGAACGGGCCCGGCGTCTGGACCCGCGAGATGAACGGATTCGGATGGCACTGCCTCCTCGGCGACCTCACCGACGACGAGGTACCCGCATACGTCTCACCCGCCCTGGCCGACGACCTCGCGGGTCTGCCGACCACCTACATCGACACCGGCTCCGCCGAAGTCTTCCGCGACGAGGACACCGACTACGCCACCCGCATCTGGGCGGCCGGCGGCCAGGCCGAACTCCACGTCTGGGCAGGCGGCTTCCACGGATTCGACGCCCTGTACCCGCAGGCACACATCTCGGCCACAGCCCGCCGAACCCGCACCGACTGGCTCGCCCGGCTCCTGCGCACGAACCCCGCCGCATAGGTGAAGTCGACGAGCTCCGGTCGTACGTGGCTTTGACCGTGAATGCCGACGTCGTTTGGCCGTGAAAGTTGACGGCGGTTCGTGGCCTCGGGCCGGCTGGATGTTGGTGAATTCTGACGGCAGTCCGGATGGTGTGGGGATGGCTTAGCGGGCGAGTTCGCGGCTGTGAGCGAGGCGGTAGGACTCGGTACCGGTCTTGAGAATGTTGCCGCCGAAGGTGAGCCGGTCGACGATGGCGGCACAGAGTCTGGGGTCGGTGAAGGTCTTGCCCCAGCCGGCGAAGGAGTCGTTGGAGGCGTTGGCGACGGAGTTCTTCTCCTCGCGTTCGGGGAGGACCTGGAAGAGGAGTTCGGCGCCGCGGCGGTCGAGTTGCATGCAGCCGAGTTCGTCGATGCAGAGCAGGTCGACGCGGCCGTAGCGGGCGATGGTCTTGGCCAGGATCTTCTCGTCGGCGGCATCGACCGGCTCGTTGGCCAGCTTCGATGCCAGGGTACATTTCGCCCGGAAACCTGCCATCGCGGCTTCGGTGCCGAGCGCGATGAGCAGGTGAGACTTGCCGGTGCCGGAGTCACCGATCAGGCAGAGCGGCAGGCCCTTCTTCACCCGCTCACAGGTGGCCGGCGAGCCACGACGGCGGCGTCGATGTTCGGAGGGGCATCGAAGTCGAACTCGCGCAGCGATTTCTCCCGGGGGAACTGGGCGGCCTCGATCCGGCGTTCGGAGCGGCACCTGGCGCGGTCGTCGCACTCGGCCAGCAGCGGTTCGGCCAGGAACACCAGGTACGACATCTGGTCGTTGCCGGCCTTGGCCGCCAGGTCGGGAAACTGGTTGCTGATCGTGGGCAGTCGCAGGACCCGGCATGCCTGGTCGACGGCGGATTCGGCGGCTTGTTCACTCATCCGGCGGCGAGGGCTCATGGCGGCGGCTTCTTCCTGCTCGGCTTCTGGGTAGGTCTCGGGGCCGGCGCGCGCCCAGCGGCGGCCACGGCGGCTCGCCGGCTGGGAAGCAGCTGGTCGTAGATCGACACGTCAGGCATGGGGCGGGTGTCTTTGGGCAGTTGCGCCAGGCGTCGCTGGGTCAGCGAGGTGACGGTCGCTGCGACGGCCCGGTCTGCCGCGGTAGTGGCTCGGCGTCGTGGCTTGGCCGAGGTCGGGTCGTCGTTGTCGGCGATGCGGCGGGCTTCCAGCGCGGCCGCGTCCGGGGTGAGCGCTCCGACCTGGAGCGCGGCGGCCAGGCCGGCGACGACGTGGTCGTGCTGCATGTGCCGGTGCAGCAGCAGAACCTCGATCAGAGCGCGGGCGCCGGCGGTGTCGCCGTGGGCGATGCAGGCGGCTGTGCACCAGGCTTCGTGGATCGGGGGTGAAACACCTGCGCCGGGCCACGGCCGGCCTCGACCCGAATCTCCGGCTTCCGCTTGGCGACGTAGGCGCGCACGACCTGTTAGGACACGTCGTCCATCGCGTGCTCGTTGATCAACCGGCGACAGATCCGGACCACCGTGTGACGCTGCTTCCTCGGCGCATCCAGATCAGCCATCAGCATCCGGTCGATCACCTGCTTGAACGGATCCAGCTTGGAACGGCGAGGCGCGTACGGTTCCCGAGGTTGCGGCCACGCCGAACTCAGCGCCTTCTGAACAGTCCGCCAGCCCACCCGGGACTTGCGCTCCAGCGCCCGGTTCGACATACCCTCGCGAGCGTCACGCCGCAGCGCGGCACACAACTCGACCTTCGACTGACCAGGCGGCATCGGCGGTGCTCCTTCACTGAGCACATTCACCTTGCCACCTCAACCCCGCGAGTGACACTACTTCTCACGAGCAACTTCCCAGCTAACCAGCCGGTGACATCCACTCAGTCGGACAACTGACAACCGACAAACACCGTCAGATCCATCCTTGCGAAAACCATTGGTGCCCGCCTTGCTCCGCTGATGGACTGACGTCATACCGCGAGTCTGCCGCGTGACGGAGGTAGTGGCTGTGACAGGTTATGACGTGCTTGCCGAGGTGTACGAATGGCTCATCTCGGATGCGAAGTTGTCTCCAGCCGAGTTCGCTGCGTCGTTCGACGACGTCCTCAATCTCCTGCCGTCGAACGCTCACATCCTCGACTGTTCCTGCGGAACCGGACAGTTGGCGGTTGGCCTCGCCGGTCGTGGCATGCAGGTTGTCGCAACTGACGCCAGCGAGGCGATGGTTCGCCGGACTGCAGAGTTGTCTGAGGAGTTCGGTGCATCCGTCCGGGCCGTACGGGCGAACTGGGAAGAATTGCCTGACCATTTCCAGGACAACACGTTCGACATGGTGTTCTGCGTCGGAAACTCGCTTCACCATGCCACGGGCGCGACAGGCAGGGGTGCCGCTCTGGAGTCGATGTCACGGCTTCTGCGCCCCGGCGGGCGCTTGGTACTCACATCCCGCACTTGGGAACTCGTGAGGGCCAGAGGTTCCCGGCTGGAGATCAGAGACCGACTCGTCCGCCGGAACGGTCGCGATGCCGTCGTGGTCTACCGCTGGGAGATTGCGCCGCATTGGGAGGAGGAGCACCACATCGAGATTGCGATCGCGCAAGTCGATGCGACCGGGTTGGTCCTTGTCCGCTCGGAACTGCTGTCCTGCTGGCCCTACCGGTACGAGGAACTCGAAGTCGAGCTGCAGCGGGTCGGACTCCAGACGGAACTGAGCACGTTCGATCTTGAGGCCGAGAACTACATGGTGGTCGCGAGCAAGGTATAAACACCGGACTCTCAGTCCCTGGCCGCACCGCGCGGTTGCTCGCAGGACGCTTGCGCCCTCTCATCGGTGCGGGTTCAAGAGGTCAACGCGACGCCTCGGACGAGGAGTGCTACGGATCCAGCTTCGCCGGCCGCGCCGAAGCGGTTGTCGTACCTGGCTGCGGCCAAGCCGAGGTCAGGGCACATCCAGCTTGACACCGCAACCCCGATGGTGACGTCAGAATTCGCGAACATCTTTCTGGGCCCAGCACCTGGTGCCGTCAGCTTTCACGAACAACTGACGTCACCAACTACCGACAGAACCACGCCGGCTTCCTGGCCGGCGTCTCGCGGGAAGTGAGCATGCCGCGTCGGCTACAGAGAGGGCAGTGGGTCGACGGTGTCGTCAACTCCGAGGAGCAGGACGCGGTGTCCGGCGGCCTCCGTGGCGCCGTCGGTGACCCTTTCGACGTCCAGGCGCAGCCGGACGCGACCGGCGCGTTCACCGTGGGCCGCAAGCTCGCGCTCCAGATCTCCGTCGAGACGGGCCGCAGTCAGGTCCCCTGTCACGCGGACCCTTACGTCGGAAGCTGCAAGGTAACCGGACGTCCTCGGCCGGCCGAGATGTGCTCCGAGAGGGGCAACGGACCCGGGGTTCAACGTCTTACGACCGCATGTCGAACGCTGACATGTCGCCGTGCCCGTTTCCGTCCGACAACCCGCTCTGCCCTTTCCTACCGGGCGGGGACGCCCCCGTCATACCTGAGGCGTACCATCGGTCGCCGCCTGAGTGGTACCGCGGTACCACTCAGGCGGCGAAGTGTCTCCCAGGGTCCCAGGGTTCGGCCCGGCCGCGCTCCTAACCTCGGTTGCACAGGTCGCGGCGCTCGCCCGACCGCGTCCGAGGCGAAAGGCCCACACTCGTGATCGAAGCGCGCGAGCTGACCAAGCGGTACGGCGACAAGACCGTCGTCGACGAGTTGAGTTTCACCGTCAAGCCCGGCGAGGTCACCGGCTTCCTCGGCCCCAACGGCGCCGGCAAGTCCACCACCATGCGCATGGTCGTCGGCCTGGACGCCCCCACCAAGGGCGCGGTCACCGTCAACGGCAAGTCCTACGCGAAGCACACGGCACCGCTGCACGAGATCGGCACCCTGCTGGAGGCCAAGTCCGTCCACCCCGGCCGCAGCGCGTTCAACCACCTGATGGCCCTCGCGTACACCCACGGCATACCGCGCCGCCGGGTCGACGAGGTCATCGAACTGGCCGGTCTGACCAGCGTGGCCGGCAAACGTGTCGGGGCCTTCTCGCTCGGCATGGGGCAGCGGCTCGGCATCGCGGCCGCCCTGCTCGGCGACCCGGCGATCGTCATGCTCGACGAGCCGGTCAACGGCCTCGACCCCGAGGGCGTGCTGTGGGTGCGCAACCTGCTGCGCTCGCTGGCCGACGAGGGCCGGGCGGTGATGCTCTCCTCGCACCTGATGAGCGAGACCGCGCTGATCGCCGACCACCTGGTGATCATCGGACGCGGCCGGCTCCTCGCGGACACCACCGTCGACGACTTCACCCAACAGGCGAGCGGCGGCGGCGTGAGGGTCGCGAGCGACGACGCCGGCAGGCTGCGCACACTGCTGGCGGGCCCGGACGTCACGATCTCCTCCTCGTCCGCCGAGGAACTCCTGGTCTCCGGACGCGACGCCCGGCAGATCGGACGGATCGCGGCCGAGCACGGGGTGGCGCTGTACGAACTCACCCCGCAGGCCGTCTCGTTGGAGGCAGCGTTCATGGACCTGACCAGGGACGTCGTCGAGTACCAGAGCCATCCGGCCGAGAAGCGACCGAGCGAAAGGCAGCCTGTTGACATCCTCTCCCGCTAAAGGCGGGGGGTCCCACGGTCGCCCGTGGGGGGTTCCTGCCTCATCGACGACTGCCCGCCCGGAGTGATCCGTTGAGGTCTCACACCGTCTCCACAGGCAGACACGGCCAGCCCGGCTGCCAGAATGTTGTGTGCCGCGTTCACGTCCCGGTCATGCACGGTGCCGCAGTCACACGTCCACCAACGGATGTTCAGCGGCAGCTTGGCCCGGGCCAGGGTGTGGTTCGTGACCATGGTGCGGAGGCTCAGATCCTCGATCACGACCGTTTGGTCTTCACGGACGAGACGGGTGGTCAGCTGGTGCGGGAAGTCACGGCGGCGGTCGGTGATCCGGGCGTGGACGCGGGTGACTTTCACCCGGGCCTTGGCCCGGTTGTCGGAGTCCTTCTCCTTGCGGGACAGTTCCCGCTGCGCTTTCGCCAGGCGGCCCCGGTCGCGGCGCTCGTGCCGGGGGTTGGTGGCCTTCTCGCCAGTGGACACGGTCACCAGGGAGGTGATCCCGGTGTCGATCCCGACGGCGGCCGTGGTGGCCTGGGCGGGGGCGATCGCGTCGTCGCCCGGCATGGACACGAACCAGCGCCCCGCCGCGTCCTGCGACACCGTGACCGTGGACCGGGCCGCGCCTTCGGGCAGGGGCCGGGACCACACGATGTCCAGCGGCTCGCGCATCTTGGCGAGCGTCGGGGCACCGTCGCGGCAGCCAAACGCCGAGCTGGTGTACCCGGCGCAGCGGCGCGACTTCTTCCGCGACGTGAACCGGGGGTACTTCGCACCGCCGTCGAAGAAGTTCGTGAGCGCGCCCTGCAGGTGCCTCAGGCACTGCTGCAACGGCACCGGGGAGACCTCGGTGAGGCAGGCGAGTTCCTCGGTCTTCTTCCACGCGGTGAGCATCGCCGAGGTGGCGTTGCAGTTGACCCGCTCGCGGCGCTGATTCCACGCGGCGTTACGGGCTTCGAGGGCCATGTTGTACACCTTCTGCACGCGGCCGAACGTGCGCGACAGCTCGGCCGCCTGCGCATCGGACGGACAGAAGCGGTACTTGAAGGCCCGCTTCACATGAGTCGTGGCCATGGCTCACGAACTAACCGACCCACAGGTAGTGGTTAAACCTGCGGGTCGGAGCACGATTTCTCGCCCGCTGCCCTGCTCCGCAGGTGCTTCGTTCCCTCCCCCACCTCAAGGTGGGGGTTTCCACGAAGGAGTCCAGATGACCGTCACCGAACTCTCCCCACCCAGGGCCTACAAGGTCACCGGTCCACGGGTGCTGCGCGCGGAGTGGGCCAAGTTCTGGTCGCTGCGCTCCAGTTGGATCACCCTCGCTGTCGCTGTGGTCCTGCTGATCGCCCTCGGCGCGATCGCCTCCGCCACCTACAGCCCCGACATGGCCACGCAGGACGGACCGCCGGGGCCCGGCTCCGGTGACCAGGACGCGGTCAGTCTCGCCCTGCTCGGGGTGACCTTCGCGTCGCTGGCCGTCGGCGTGCTCGGCGTCCTGTTGTCGGCCGGCGAGTACACCACCGGCATGATCCGCTCCACCCTGACCGCTGTCCCCCGTCGTCTGCCGGTTCTGTGGTCCAAGGCCGCGGTGATCGGCCCTGTAGTCCTGGTCCTGGCCACGCTCGGCGCCCTGGCCGCGTTCCAGTTGGGCACCCTGGGCCTGGACGGCGAGAAGATCGCCCTGTCCGTGGGCGATTCCGGTGTGCTGCGCAGTCTGGCCGGTGCCGGCCTGTACCTCGCTCTGGTGGCCGTCGCGGGTGTGGCCCTGGGGGTGCTGCTGCGCTCCAGCGCCGGGGCGATCGCGGTCCTGGTCGGCGTCCTGCTCATCCTTCCGGGCCTGGCCTCCCTGCTCCCCGATTCCCTGTACGACAACATCAACCCCTACTTCCCCAGCAACGCGGGCTCGGCGATGTATGCCCTGCACCAGTCCTCCGACGCCCTCTCCCCCGGGGCAGGACTCGCCGTCTTTGCCGGGTGGGTGGCCCTCACCCTCTCCGGGGCAGCATGGCGGCTCCTCAAGAGCGACGCCTGAGCAGCGGTGCGAGGAAATGGGACCGTGGGGATCATGAGGCAGGACTCGGTGACCGGCGCCCGGAGGACGGCTCCTGCGTCGTCCCCCGGGCTCGCCGACGTATGGGCGCACCCGCTTCTGGGCCGCATGCTGCGCGGCCAGAGCGCTCGGCGCCGGCTGGATCAGCGGCATCCGTGGCTGCTCGACACCACGGTCGTCCTCGTGGTCGCCCTGCTCAACCTCCCTGACCTGCTCTCCCACAGTCGCCATGGCCCGTTCGGGGACTCGACGGACCGCGGTCAGTTTCCGACCGCGGTACTGGTCGCATGTGCCGTCGCACTCGTCGTCCCTCTGTGGTGGCGCCGCAGGAACCCGGCCGTCACGTTCGGGATCATCTCCGCGGTGTCCTTGGTCCAGTGGTCGCTGGGAGTGTGGCAGCAGACCGGCATGGCAGGGCTCGTCGCCCTGTACAGCCTGGCCCTGCACGGATCACTGCGGGTGCTGGGCTGGGCCGCTGCTCTTACTGCGACCCAACTCGGCCTGGGGGTCGGTCTCCTGGCCCCCGTCGAGCACCCGTTTCTCGGCCTCTTCTTCCTGCTGGGCACGGCGACGGCGGCCATCGCCACCGGCCTGACGCTGCGGATCCGCCGTCTCTACCTGGCTGCGTTGGAGGACCGGGCCAAACGCCTGGAGACCGAGCATGCACAGCACGTCAAGCTCACCAGCGCCGCCGAACGCACGCGCATCGCCCGCGAGATGCACGACATAGTCGGCCACAATCTCTCCGTCATGGTCAGCGTGGCCGACGGCGCCGCCGTCCTCGCGGTCAATCGCGGCGAGACGTCCGCCGATGCCCTGCGCGTCCTCGCCGACACCGGCCGCCAGGCGATGAGCGAACTGCGGCGGGTCCTCGGCGTGCTGCGCGAGGATCAGGACGAGGAACACCTGCTCAGCCCGCAGCCCGGCGTGCGCGACCTGGACCCGTTGCTGATCCGCGTACGTGCCGCAGGGCTGCCCGTGACCTACCGGACCACGGGTGACCTCGACGCCCTCGCCAGCGGTGTTCAACTCACCGTGTACCGCATCGTCCAGGAAGCCCTCACCAACACTCTGAGACATGCCGGCGCAGGCGCCACGGCCGATGTCACCGTTGCCAGAGACGCCGGCACCGTGCAGGTCAGGGTCGTCGACACCGGCGTGTCCGGCGCCAACGCGGCGTCCGGCGAGGCGGGGCACGGTCTCGTCGGCATCCGCCAGCGGGCCGCCATGTACGGCGGCACCGTTACCCTCGGCCCGCCTGCCACCGGCCTGGGCTGGCTCGTCGACGTCATGCTCGATGTCCCCGTAGGAGATCATCAGCCATGACCACCATCCTCATCGCAGACGACCAGCCCCTGCAACGCATGGGCGTGCGCATGCTGCTGGAAGGCACGCCCGGCCTGACCCCCGTCGGTGAGGCCGCGCACGGCGCCGAGGCCGTCCGGATGACCGCCGAACTGCGCCCCGACGTCGTTCTCATGGACATCCGCATGCCCGGCATGGACGGCATCGAGGCCACCCGTCGCATCATCGCCGCCGGCGGCCGCACCCGCGTCCTCATCGTCACCACCTTCGACCTCGACGAGTACGCCTACGACGGCCTGCGCGCGGGAGCCGGAGGCTTCCTCCTCAAGGACGCCCGCCCCGAAGAACTCATCGCCGGCATCCACGCGGTCGCCACCGGGGACGCGGTCGTCTCCCCCCGCCTCACCCGCCGCCTCCTGGACGCCTACACCCACCAAGTCCTGGCCCCCGCGGACACCGCACCCGCCGAGGACCCGCGCCTGAAGACGCTCACCGACCGCGAACGCGAAGTCCTCGTCGCCGTCGGCCAGGGCTGGACCAACACCGAGATCGCCGAGCGTCTCGTCCTGACCGAATCCACCGTCAAGAAGCACGTCGGCCGCGTCCTCGCCAAGATCGGGGCTCGTGACCGCATCCAAGCCGTGATCACGGCGTACGACACGGGGCTGGTCAGAGCCAAGTCGTAGCGCTCACGCGTCCTTGCACGGTGAGCGTACGAAAAGGACACATGGGCCATCACCTCCAGTCGGTCATCGCCTCGGGTGCCGGCGGCGACTACCCACGCCCGCCTTCCTCCCACGCTCACTACCAGGAGCGCCGAAGACGCGGTCCATCGCCATGCCCGGTCCGGTCGGCACGAGTTGTGGTGCCCGGCACGGACCCCACCGTCAACACCGCCGGCCCACGACCCGGGAGCCCATACGATGAACAGTCAACTCCGCCGTGAGCCGGACGTCTTGACAGTCGGAGGCGGCCCGGCCGGACTCTCATCGGCCATCCTGCTCGGCATGCGAGGTGCCGACGTCCTCCTGGTCGAGCGGCATCCGGCAGCCTCGAGGCTGCCTCGGGCGCATCTGCTCAATCAGCGCACGATGGAGATCTTCACCGAGATGGGCATGGCCGCCGACGTCTACGCGCTCTCCCCGCCCGAAGACCGCTGGCATCAAGTGGCGTGGCACACCACGCCCGCCGGCCCGGCCGCACCCTTCGGGCAGCGGATCGGAGTCCTTCCCGCCTGGGGCGGCGGCCCGGAAACCGAGCGTTACGCCCGGGCCAGCCCGGTTCGCTATGCCAACCTGCCGCAGCTGCGCCTCGACCCGCTCTTGCGGAGCCGGGCTGAGACGGTGTGCGGAGGGGACAGCATCCGCTTCCACCATGAGCTCAGCAGCCTTTCCCTCGCCGCGGACGGTGCGAGCGAGGGTGCCGTAGCGACCGTCCGGGACCGCGAGAGCGAGGCGTCGTACGAAGTCCATCCGCGTTACGTCGTCGCGGCGGACGGCGGCCGGACCTGCGCCGACCCGCTCGGCATCGAGATGGACGGCCCCACGGGGCTGCTCGACATGGTCACCGTGCACGCCACCAAGGACCTGTCGGAGTGGCTCCCCGACGACGAGACGCTGCTGTACTACTTCATCCATCCTGACGGCCGGGGTTCGTTCGCCGGCGCCCTGTGCTCGATGGGCCCCGATCGCTGGGGGCGTGAGACGACCGAGTGGGCCTCGCACGTCGGCTATCGCACCACCGACGCCGACCGCAATGACCTGACCGCGGTCCTCAGCCGTGTCCACCGCATGCTCGGCGTCCCCGACCTGGACATCGAGGTGCACGCGGTCAGCCACTGGGAGTTCGAGGCGTGGTGGCCCGGCACCAGCGGCACGGCTGCGTCTTCCTGGCCGGCAACGCGGCCCACCGGCATCCGCCGACCGGCGGACTGGGCCTGAACACGGCGGTCCAGGACGCGCACAACCTCGCCTGGAAGCTCGACGCCGTCCTGTCAGGCCAGGCCACCGACGCCTTGCTCGACAGCGCGGGGTAGAGCGAGGCGCTCCTCGTCGGTGACGATCAGCAGGATGTTGGGGCGCTCGGTCATGCCCTGCCCTTCGCTCGCCACACGCCGACGGCTGGGGTCGGCCGGTACGAGGCCGCTCCGTGTGCGGACCGGTATGGAGGCCTTCGAATCTAGGCGGGAAGCGGGCCGGGGGCCGTTCAGGACGCGGCCGACGACGGCCGGACGGGTGATCACATCGTCCGAGGGAACCCGGGCCTGGCCTGAGCTGCCGCCGGCCTCCGGCGGGGTCCCCGCCCATGAAAGCCGGGGTGTTGTTCGCGCAGCTGGCGGGTGACCCAGTCCAGCCCAGTCCAGCCGCTCGGCCACGGCGTTCCGGCGGTCGGGTGGCGCCTGGGCGAGCAGGGATTGCAGGAGTCGCAGGGTCCGGGCCAGGGTCATGGGGCTACCGGTTGCGGCCCGGCACATGTCGTCCACGGCCACCCTCAGGAAGTCCTCCCAGCCCGGCAGGCACAAGATGACACGGACGCGCCCCTTGGCGTCGGGCACCGAGGAGGCGTCCAGCCTGCTATCCACCAGGCGCCGCAACAGGCCCTCGATGCTGTCGAGGGTTTGGACCGCGGTCGCGGGATCGTTCACCGCCGGCGACAGCGCGCGCAGGCCGATGTCGGCGAGCAGCCGGAAGGCGAAGAGCGGGTCCTGGTGGAAGGCGCGCTCCGGTTCCGCGAGAAGCGCCGAGGTCACCTGGTCGGCTGGCATGTCGCCGCCGCGGACCTCGGCCACCCTCTGACCGGGGTGGCCGGTGGCGCTGATCGGGAACCGCAGTACGACCACCGCGTCCGCGCGCGTCGCGGACTCCGCCAGGGCCCGCAAGTCGACCTGCCGGACCGTGACCGTCGGCCCGCGCCACACCGCGGTGGCGCACCGGCGCGAGAATGACCGGCGCCGTCGCGGCGCCGGTCCGGCCGGTGGCCGGGGCGGGCGGGTAGAAGGCGTCGAGGACCGCGTGGCCTCGGGCGGCGGTGTCCGCCAGTACCCGGGCCAGCTGGATCGCGTCCAGGGCGCGCAGCTGAAGAAGCCGCACCAACGACAGCGACATCACGGCGGCGCCCGCAATGACGGGGATGGCCAGGGAGACCGTGGTGCGGGAGCCGATGGTGAGCGTGGCACTGACCGAGAAGGAGAGCAGCCCGCCGACGAGGGCGAAGGCCCGCAACACCGCGGGATCGGTGCGGAACAACGCCAGGCGCGGACTGAAGGTGCCCGCGACCCACTCCACGACCAGCAACAGCAGTGAGAAGACCAGACTGGTGACGCCGAGCACGGAAACGCCGAGCACGCCGAGCACCTCGGCCATGCGGGACGCGGAGACTCGCGGGCCGCCCTCGATACGCGGCAGCGTCAAGCCCAGCGCCAAGCCGGCCAGCAGTCCGGTCGTCTGGGTGACGCCGGCGCACAGACGCCGGCGCGGGCGCACCAGGCGTTCGCCCGGCTGGCCGGGGCCGAACGGTCCGGTCGGCGGGGCTTGCACCGCGGGCCCTCCTGTCACTCGGCCAAGTGAGCTGAACCCTTCCCGAAGAAATCCACCACCCCACGACGGAGCGAGGGGTGCACGTTACGGCAGTGCTCGCGGATGCTTCTGCACGGTCGGCGGGGCGCGCAGTTCGCCGTGCACCGCCCAGGCCACCGACACCATGGGCACCGCCACGACCGCGCCGACCACGCCGGCCAGGATGGCGCCGGCGATGACGGAGACGGCCACGACGACCGGGTGCAGCCGGACCGCCCAGCTCATCACCAGCGGATGCAGGACGTGGCCCTCGATCTGGCCGACGATGACGATCAGCGCGAGAACCACGATCGCGATGACCGGCCCGCGCGACGCCAGGGCGACCACCGTGGCCACCCCCAACGCGATGGGCGATCCCACCAGCGGGACGAACGCGGCGAAGAACTCCAGCAACGTCAGCGGCAGGGCCAACGGCACCCGCAGCACGAACAGCGCCACGCCGACCAGCACCGCGTTGCTGGCCGCCACGATGACGATGCCCCGCGTGTACCCGGCGAAGGTCCGCCACGCCGCACGGCCCGCGCGGTTGAACGGGTCCCGCGCCCGCTGCGGCAGCAACTCCTGGAACCAGCTCCAGAACCGGTCGCCGGAATGGACGAAGAACAGGGAGCAGAACAGCGCGAGCACCCCCGCGGTCAGCACCTCCACGAGCCGTCCGGCACCGCTCACGGCGCTGCTGATCAGCACGGAGCGGTGCTGGGAGACGAAGGAGTTCACCTTGTCCTGAAGGTTCGACGTCACCGCGGGACTCACATGGAAGGGAGGTCCCTGCAGCCACCGTTCGATGCGCCCGACGCCCCCGCTGAACTCCTCCCCCAGCCGGCCCCACTCGCTCGCCACCAGTTCGCCGACCAGCGCCAGCAGCCCGAGGAGCACCAGCAGGCTTCCCACGACACTCACCACCACCGCCAGGGTCCGCGGCAGCCACCGCGCCAGCAGATCGGCGAGGGGACGCAGTACGGAGGTGACGACCAGGGCGAGGAACAACGCGACAGCGACCAGCTGCAGACGTCCCAGCAGCACGAAACCCGCGTACACGGCCGCCCCGAGCACCAGCAGCCGCCACGCGTAGGCGGCACCCACCCTCAGCCCGTGGCTGACGGTCACGCCGTCCACGGCCGGGCGCACCGCCGTCGCCGCCCTGCGCGCGACCGCCACCGTCCCGACTCCGCGCGCGGGTCGGCTGCCCAGCACGACGTACCGCATCCGCCGCGGACCACGACTGGCGCCACGACCGCCGCCGGGGCCCGCGCCCGGACGCCGGCGCGACCGACGCAGGGCGTCGCTCACCTGCACGTCACCGCCTCACGTCATCGAAACCACGCAGCTACGTGTCCCCAGAGCAGCCGAGTTCTAAAAACGCATCCCCCATCTGCCCCGGACGGCGCCGGCCTGGCGGACCACGGCTATCGCGAATACCTCGTCGGCCACGCCACGCTGCCCGGCTCGGCATCGACCTTGAAATCGTCCGGCGAACCCCGGGCACCCGCGGCTTCACCGTGCAGCCACGCAAGTGGGCAGTGGAGAGAACGCTCGGCTGGCTGATGCTCCACCGGCGCCTGGCACGCGACTACGAAGCCCTCCCTCTCGATCCACTGCCATGATCTACATCACCCTGATGGCCCGTCGCCTCACCAAGGAATCCACTCCACCCTGGCGAGGGGCTCTGACAGAACCCAGGAGCCGCCGGACGCCGCGATCCCGAGACGACGTTCTCCTGCATTCGCCGCAGTGTCGATCAAGGACGCCGCCCCCTTGAGCGCTACGGTCCGCGTGGCCAAGGTCCGCCGTCAGTTCGCCCGGTGGCTGCCTCCCGACCGCATAAGCCACCGGTGAGACGTAGGGCGGCCGGCCTGGGCCATAACCCCGAGGGGCTCTCCCCTCCGGTCAGGGTGGCGCCATGAGCGAGCGTCGTCTTCCCGGTGCGAGCATCTCAGCGCCGAGGGCGAAACCGATCACTCGGGCGCGGGCCCGCCAGCGCGGCGCGAGTTCCGCGGCGGGCGCTGGACCGTGAATGGTGACGTCAGGACCCTATATTTCGATCATTCGTACACCGAATTCCCTACTGCGCGGGGTGCCGCTCGGCGGGCCACTGAGCGGCCATACCGGCCCTGTGCGGTGGGGTGATGAGGATCCGCGAAAAAACGGCTCTGTCCGCAGTTCCGTGAACTACAGCGCCTGGTGAACCAACAGAGACGGACGTGCCGATCCCCGTCTCCGACCGTAATGCATGCTGTTGCGGTGAGTGATCCTCAATCAGCATGGCAGGAATGGCTGAACAGCCTGGACGTGCCACGAAAGGCTGCCGCGGAATCGCTGCGTGCCCAGTTCAGTACCCTCGGCGTGACCGATCCTGTCGACTTGATCAAGTCGGAGGTCATGGAAGACCTTCCGCAGCTCGCGCGATTCGTGCTGCTGCGGAGCCTGTGGCATGGTGCGATCAACGGCTGGACCGAGCCGGGCTCGCTCGATCAACTGCCGGCTGCGCAACGCCTTCTTGCCGCCGGTGCGGACCGGGAGGACCTTGTTCGCCTGGTCCGAGCCGTTGCCTATGAGGCGGTGTTCGCGACGCTCGACGAGCTGGACGCCGGCGGCGATGTCCATGCGCCGGGTGTGGAGGCCGGCTGGGTGGTCATGGAGTCGGGCGAAGGTGGCTCTCAGACTGGGCGGGCCCTGTCGGGCCTGCATGAAGATCTCCTGACGATGGATCCCAGCGGGCGCGACGGAACTGACCTCTGGCAATAAGTGCGGTGTCTTGGGTTGATTGGTGCAAGTTACGACTGCGTGAGAATGCGGGTTCGGAGGAGTTCGAATGAGGCTCGTCCATACATGGCTCGTTTAAGTGTTTTCACCCGGTTCACGTGCCCTTCGACCACCTCGGAACGCCACGGAAGGTGCGGTCGGGCAGCACGCCCACGACCTGGTCGGCCTCGACGTCGACCAGCACGGTGCTGTAGGTGCAGCCCTTACGCAAGGCCAACTCGTCCACGCCCAGCAGCTGCGGGGCACGGTCCGCACCGTCGGCGCCGTCAGCAGCCCGAGCAGCCGGGTTCGGCCCGCGGTCAGCAGCAGCCGGCGGCACAGCCGTGCGGAGGACGGCCGCTGAGCTCGATCGCGATCGACCGTAGCCATCCTGTTGCGGAAACAGCTCTTCCGGTCGCACAAATATCGGCGCACCCGCAGCCGGACGATGGCCCGGCGTGAGCCCAACGGCCGCTCCTCCAGGGAGTGTTGATACGTGCTGTGCACGCGGTGGGCCTGCTTGCGGCAGCTCGGGCACCCGCCTGGACGGGCCGTCGACACCGCCCCCACACCACCAGGCTGCCGGAGGAGTCGCTCACCCCCTCCACCCGCACATCGATCCCGGGAAACAGCACATCCTCAACCGCCTTGCCACCACGGCAGGAAGTACACGCTGCCGAAACGATCCCATATCCCTACCGCTGACCTGGGGATTCACGGAACTGCGGCCAGAGCCGCGAAAACGGCCAAGTCCATTCAAGATTCCCATTTGGTTGTATTTGCATCGAAGTCTGAATCATCCGTCATGCGTGAACAGAAGAAGTCGTGCCGTGATCTTGGTCCGAGCTGGCAATCGGGGGGCTACGGCCGATACTCGGCTCGGCATCGACATGGTCAATGTGCGAAAGGCTGGAATCCCTGCTGTCATCGCGGGAGGGTGAGGGTTCTGGATCTTTCGAGGAGGCTGACGTGGCGCGGGACCGGGTGGTACTGGGGGAAGTGCTGGCGGCGGCCGAGGCCGCGGCGCCGGTGGAATCCCTGGACGTGGTGGCCCGCGATCTGCGCGAGCGGTTCGGCGCGCGGTACGTGTCCTTCCTGTTCCTCGACCTGATCGGCCAGCGCGTGGTGCGGGTGGCGGAGGACGCCACCACCCTGCACGGGCGCAGCACCGAGCGGATCCAGCTCACCGGCAGCCTCCACGACCAGGTCCTGCGCACCCAGAAGCTGGTCCGCGCCCCGGACGACGCCGACGGGCACGGGCACCGCGTGATCGCCCCCGTCACCAACCGCGGCGACGCCATCGGCTTTCTGGAACTCTCACTGCCCGAAACCCGTGATGCCAGTGACGACATGCTGGAGGAGGTGGAACAGGCGGCTCACGCCCTCGCCTACATCGTGGTCACCGACCGCCGCTTCACCGACCTCTACCACTGGGCCCAGCGCACCGCCCCCGTCAGCCTGCCCGCCGAGATCCAACGACAGCTCCTGCCCACCGCCCCCTCCTGCGAGGCTGCCCAGTTCACCTTGGCCTGCGCCCTGGTGCCCGCCGAGAGCGTCGCCGGCGACACCTACGACTACGCCCTGGACCGCGAGACCCTGCACCTGTCCCTGACCGACGCCATGGGTCATGACCTCAACGCCGCGCTCATCGCCACCATTCTCGTCAACGCCTCCCGAGGCGCCCGCCGCGTTGCAGCCCCCTTGGCCGAGCAGGCCGGATGCGCCCACCACTCCCTCCTCGAGCGCAGACCCAGGGTCCTGGCCACGGGCCAGCTTCTACGGATCGCCCTGGATGGAAGCGGAGCGCAGCCGTGAATGCCGGCCACCCGCGCCCGTTGAGGCTGCGCGAGGGCACCGTCGAAGAAGTGCTCCTGCGCGCCGATCTGCCCTTCGGGGTCGAAGGGCAGGGTCCCTACCGGGTGCAGGACATCGACCTGCGCCCCGGTGACCGGCTGGTGCTCTACACCGACGGGATGCAGGAACGCCGCGCGCAATCCGTCGACTTGCCCGCCCTCATGGCCGCCACCACTACCGAGCATCCGCGCGAGGTGGTACGCGCCCTGGTCGCAGCCGTCACCGACGCCTGTGACGGCAAGCTCCAGGACGACGCCACCGTGATGTGCCTGGACTGGCACGGCCCCACCCCCAGGGGACGCCAAGCCCACGCCGGAGCCAACATCTGAAACGGCCACCGCACATCCAGGAGCACCGGGCAGGCCGCAGTCGGCCCGCACCTGCCGTTGGTGTCTCAGGCGCGGGGCCTGGCCGTCTCGGCGCCCCGCTGCCGTGGGTGAACCGCCAGGAATCCGCGGCCGGGGCCCGGGCTCAGAAAAGATCACGATATGGCGCCGTTGCGCGTACCGCACGTGCCCCCTAGACGCCCGAAGCGCAGCTGGCTGACGGATGCCGTGACGCTCCGTCCCAGGTCAGCAACCATGGCAAGATCGGGTGAGCAGATCCGTCCCGAACCCCGAACTTTCACCGATCCACATCAGGGCTGCGTGGGGCGGAGTGACTGACGGTTTGGTGCTGGCGGCGGGCGACGGGCGGCGACGACGGCACGGTGTGGCTGTGGGCCCGGTCACAGCCACCTGCCGCAGCCTCGCCTGGAAGCCCATGTCGAACGGCGGCGGTCCACCTGGCACGATGTGGTCGCCGTCCAGGGCGGCCGTCAATGGCACGCCATGGACAGGAGAAGGCCTGGATGGTGATCCGGCCACGATGCCATAGGCGGCCCCCGCCGCTGAGCCGTAGGCCCAGTGAGCGATGGTGCTCGTGAGCCAGGCGGAACCATCAGGAAGCCGGCGCTGGGTGAAACCCTCGATGACCCGCTTCGCCACCCGCCCCGGATCGGGGGCCTTCTCCCAGCTTTCGACCGGCGCGAAGGATGACGACCTCCCCTTCCTCACCCGGGCCGCACTGCGGAGGCATACGGCCCGCAATCGAGTATCCGGCGGTCGGCGAACGCCCGCGAGCACGGGCGGCGAGGAACGGTGGGTGCATGCGGGGCGACGTGCAGATTCGTTTCGTGACGCCGTCGACCACACTCGACACGGGCACCGACCGTGTCGTTGAGTGATGACCTGCTCGCAGACGGCTATCGTCCCGACGGGGTCCGCGTAGCCGCCTACTTCCCAGGGCGCGGGCAGCCGTTGCACGGGTGTGTGGCTCCTGCCAACAGCTGACCGCGCAGGCGAATCCCGACAGCGCAGGGCCGTGTCCCGATTGGAGTTCCATGACCTCGGCGGGTTCCGGGCAGCCGCAAGCGCTCGCGCGTGCTTTTGCTGTGGCTCGTCATGGACGGTTGTGGCTGGTGCCGACCGTCCTGTGCGCGCTGGTGGCGCTGTTTCTGACGCTGCTCTACATGGGCGGCATCCTCGACCCGAGCGGAAACCTGCGCCGATTGCCGATCGCCCTGGTCGACACGGACCAGGGCCCGCCGCTGCCCGGACAGCACCAGGCCCTGGGCGCGCAGGTGAGCCGGTCGATCGTCGGATCAACCCCAGCGGGCACCGTGCAGTGGCGTCGGCTCAGCCAGGCGCAGATGCAGGACCAGCTGGCGTCGGGCAAGGTCTACGGCGCTCTGGTCATCCCAGCCGACTTCACCACGTCGGTGGCGGCGCTGACGACGCCCAAGGCCTCGGCACGGCCCTCACTCACGGTCCTGACCAACCCCGGGCTGGGCAGCCTCGGCTCCTCCCTGGCCAGTCAGATCACCCAGCGTGCGGCTCACCAGGCATCCCTGACCATCGGCCGACAGCTGACGACCCGGGCTTCCAGCCAGGGCGCCGACGCCACAACCCGTGCGCTCCTGGGCGACCCGATCGATGTCACCACCCGGGTGGGCCACCGCATCGGCAACCACAGCGGCCTCGGCCTGACCGCCTTCTACTTCACCCTGCTCCTGGTGCTCACCGGGTTCGTGGGCGGAAACATCATCAACAGCGGGGTCGACGCGGGCCTGGGATACACCGACAACGAGATCGGCCCCTGGCACACCCGACGGCCCACGGTGCCGATCAGCCGCACACAGACGCTGCTGCTGAAAATGCTCATCACCGCGGGAATCACCGTGCTGACCACCAGCCTGCTGATGATCGCCGCGATCGCGATTCTGGGCATGGACGCATCGCACCTGCCGCTGCTGTGGATCTTCTCCTACTGCGCGAGCCTGGCCGTGGGCCTGGGGGTGCAAGCCATCAACGCGGCCTTCGGCGGGATCGGCCAGGTGGTGTCCATGTTCGTGTTCATCGCCCTGGCCCTGCCGTCCTCGGGTGCGACGATTCCCCTCCATGCCGTTCCGGGCTTCTACCGCTTCCTGGCGCTGTTCGAACCGATGCGGCAACTCAGCGACGGCGTGCGATCCATCCTCTACTTCGACGCCCGGGCCGACGCCGGCCTGACCCGCGGCTGGTCCATGATCGCCATCGGCGTTGCCCTCGCCCTGCTGTTCGGGTTCGCCATGACCCTCTACTACGACCGCAAAGGACTGGACCGCCTGACCGCACGGCCTTCCGCAAACCCCGGCGAGGCACCGTGATCGGCCCCGAGCCGCCCGAGAGTCCGCACACCGTACAGCCGTCGAACAGGAAGCCGCGTCGGCCACCTGCGACTACCAGATCTCACACACGGCCGAGCAATGGACGTCAGGCCTGTTTTCCCAGAACCTCGCCGCTGCCGTACGGGTCCGCGTCGCCGCGGCTTCAGCCGGTGGTGAGCACCATCCGGAAGCGGGCGGCGCCGGACAGCATCCTCTTGTACGCCTCGTCTGCTTGGTCCAGCGGCACGGCCTCAATCATCGGGCGGATTCCGTGCAGGGCGCTGAACGCCATGGTGTCCTGCACGTCCTGGGCGGTGCCGGACGGGTGGCCGCGGATGACTTTGCCGCTCAATATGAGCTGGTTCGGGCTGATTCCCAGCGGCTCGGCGTCGGCGCCGATGACCACAAGCTCGCCGCGGGGGCGGAGCCCTTGCACAGTCGCCGTGATAGCCGCGGAGTTGGCTGCAGTGGCTAGAACCACTCTGGCGCCACCGAGTGACTGCAGCGCGTCCGCGACCGTGGTGTCCGCCGTACTGTCGACGTAATGGTGGGCGCCGAGCTGCCTGGCGAAGTCGGCCTTGCCCGGCCCGCGGGCGATGGCAACGGTCTCGAATCCCATCGCGGCCGCATACATCGTTCCCAGGTGGCCAAGGCCGCCTATGCCGAGTACGGCGACCAGATCGCCAGGCCGTGCGGAGCTGCGGCGCAGTCCGTTGTACACGGTCACCCCTGCACAGGCCAGGGGTGCCGCGTCGGTCGCCGCCAGGGCGTCGGGGATCCGTGCCAGGGCGTCGGCCGGTGTGATCACCGTGTCGGCGAACCCCCCGTCGTATGCCCATCCGGGTACCTTCAGGTTCTCGCACACGATGAAGTCGCCTTGTCTGCACGGTGTGCAGTGCCGGCAGCTGCCGCCGAACCAGCCCACGGCCACACGGTCGCCCACCCGCCAGCCGCTGTAAGTTCCCTCGCCGACCTCTTCGATACGCCCGGCAATCTCGTGCCCGGGGACCAGGGGGAACCGGATGCCAGGCAGGAGGGCATTCACGAATGCGGCGTCGCTGTGGCAGATACCGCACGCCTCCACAGCGATCCTCACGTGTCCAGGGCCGGGCTGTGGAACCTCACGCTCGACGATTTCCAACGGGCCACCGGCCATTGCGGCCTGCGCCACTCGATGGGCACTCATCTGGATCTCTCCGTGGTAGGCGCGTATGGGCACCCCTACGTCCAGCAGACCAGCTCGGAACCCATCGCGCACGCTGGACCAATATGTTCCGGGCGAACTGGACGGTTTCGTCGAACGCGTGGCCGAACGCATCGCCGGCTTCCCACCCAAGGGCGTCCACGCCGCCAAGCGCTTGATCAACGACCTCACGCAAAGCCCGCACGCATCCGCTCCGACGCCGCCACCTTCCAGGCGCTGATCGCCCTGGCCGAAACCCGCGAGCGCCGTCCGCGGCCGCGGCCGCGGCCGCGTTGTGGTCGCCGGCGCTCCCGACGAGCCGGGGCGTCTTCGTCATCACGCGCGACCTGCCCTTCGCGGTGCACGGCATCAGCAAACTGTCCTTCGCGGGCGCCTCGGTGGCGCTGCTGCTGGAGACGAACGTCGTGGCGGGCTCCATCGTCGGCTCGCTCCTCGCGGTCGGCACCATCGGCGAGGTCGGGGTGCGCGCCTCGGGACCGCGACTCGGTGATCGGCATCCTCACGCCCTTCGGCCTCGGCTTCGGCGCCCTTTGCCTCGCCCTCTACAAGGGACGTACCGCCAACAAGTTCGGCCTGCTCACCGGCCAGATCGTCGCCGTCGACACCCCCAGACGCCTGGCTGCCCGGCACCTCCGCGGTCGCACTCATCGCTCCGATGGCGATGTGACGGCCGCTCACCTTCACCTGCGCCGACCCGGACGTCACCGAGGCCCGCGGTGTGCCGGTGCGCGCCCCGTCGTTCGCGTTGTCGTTCGCGTTGTCGTTCGCGTTCATGCTGGCGCTCGGCCTCGCCGTGGCCCACTCGATCCAGGTCGTCTGTGCACTCCTGGTCCTCAGTCTCCTCGCCACCCCCGCCGCGGCCGCCGCCCGCCTCACCGCGTCTCCCAGTACTGCTTCCGCTGATCAGCATGGTCTTCGCCGACGCCTCCATCGAGGGCGGCATCCTGCTCGCCGTGGGCAGCAGCATCCCCATCAGCCCCTACGTCACCACGATCTCCTTCACCATCTACGCCGTCTGCCGACTGGCGGGCAGTTACCGCACTCGACGGTGGGGGCCAGGAGGGCCGCCCAGCAACCGGCCTGAACGCCAGGACGGCAATTGCTACTGAGATTCATTTCCATATAGCCTTCTTGGAGCTCACTCATCCAGGAGGACCCCATGGCTGTTCCCAAGCGGAAGATGTCCCGCAGCAACACCCGCCACCGCCGCGCTCAGTGGAAGGCGGCCACGCCGACCCTCGTGCCGATCACCGTCGACGGCCTCTCCTACCTGGTGCCTCAGCGGCTGGCGAAGGCGTACGAGCGCGGGCTGCTGCGCCCCGAGGACTGATGAGTGTTGATGGCTTCCGACCGACTGCCCGTCACCGTCCTGTCCGGATTCCTCGGCGCGGGCAAGACCACCCTTCTCAACCACGTCCTCGGCAACCGCGAGGGACTGCGCGTCGCGGTCATCGTGAATGACATGAGCGAGGTCAACATCGACGCCGCCCTGGTGCGGGGCGGCGAGGCGGCCCTGTCGCGTACCGAGGAGCGCCTGGTTGAGATGACCAACGGCTGTATCTGCTGCACCCTGCGCGATGACCTGCTCGAGGAGGTCGACCGGCTGGCCCGGGAGGGCCGCTTCGACTACCTGCTCATCGAGTCGTCCGGCATCTCCGAACCGATGCCGGTGGCCGCGACCTTCGCCTTCGCCCGCGACGACGGCGCCACCCTCGACGAGATCGCCCGCCTGGACACCATGGTCACGGTTGTCGACGCGACCAACTTCCTGCCCGAGCTGGAAAGCGGCGACGAACTCACCGAACGAGGCCTGGGCCAGTACGAGGACGACGAACGTACCGTCAGCGACCTGCTGATGGACCAGATCGAGTTCGCCGACGTGATCATCCTCAACAAGCTCGACCTCGTAGACGAGGAGGCATCCGACCGACTGCGGGCGACACTCGCCCGCCTCAACCCGGCCGCGCGCATCGTCCCGGCCGTCCACGGCCGCGTGAAACTCGGCGACGTGCTGGGCACCGGACTGTTCGACCTGGAACGTGCCCAACAGGCCCCCGGCTGGGTGAGGGAACTCAACGGCGACCACGTCCCCGAGACGGAGGAGTGCGGGATCTCCTCGACCGTCTTCCGCGCCGAACTGCCTTTCCACCCAGGCCGGCTCTGGACCTTCGTGACCAAGGAGCTCGACAACGGGTCGTACGGGCAGATCCTCCGCTCGAAGGGCTTCTTCACCCTCACCAGCCGCCCGCGGGTGACGGGCCTGTGGTCACAGGCCGGCTCCGTCGCCCGCTTCGAGCCCTCCGCCGCCCGCGACACCGACAGCCCCTACGGGCCCGACGGCCAGGAACTGGTCTTCATCGGCACGCAGCTTGACGTGGAGGCACTGCACGCGGCGCTGACGGACTGCCTCGTGGCCGACGGTGAGAGCCTGCCGTCCGTCGACCCGTTCCCCGCCTGGGACACGTACGGCATCGACGACACCTGCGAGCACGAGCATCCCGAACTCACGACGGGCGTCTGAGGACCCCGGGCCGGGCGGCGAACGCAGCCACGGCGCCGCCCGGCCCGGCACGGACACCTATCCGTCAGTCCGTCATGAGGGAGGCCCGGTTGGCCTGGCGCCCCGAACACCGGCGCGTCTCCGCCGCCAGCCAGACCTGCCGTCGAAGAAGGAGCGCGGCCAGCTGCTGTGATGCCTCTCCAGCAACGCGTTCCGCGCCACCCGCCCTTGCATTACCGCCAAGCCTCGCCGCTTCCGCCCCGCGGCGCGCGGCGCGCGGCGCGCGGCGCGCGGCGGCGCAGTCCACGCCCCACTTCACGTCGCTGCGCCCCCCAGATGCTCAGCCAGTCAACCAAGTTCCACGACCTGCCACCGAGGTCGCCCTAGTCTGGCGCTGGCGCGGCCGTCACTCCGACAGCTTCCTCTGGAGCGGGGCCAAGCCGGCACACAGCCTCCGTCGCTAGCGTGCGGCGCGTCCGAGGTGCCGTCGGGGAAGCGAGTGGCGTGAGCGATCAGGAACACACCGAGAGCCGCTACGGGCTCTTCGACTCCGTGCGCCTCGTGGTGCGGACGCTCGTGTACGTCGTCCTCGGCGGCCTCGCGCTCGCCGCGATCGCCGGCTTCCTCGGGCCGAGGCTCGCGCTTGACCTCTACACCCCGGCCGTGGCTGCCTTGTGGACGGTCTTCACCGCCGTCGTCGTCCAGGGCGTCCCCTTCCTGCTGCTGGGCACGGTCGTCTTCGCCGCCATCGGCGCCTTCGTCCCCGAGCGCGTATTCAGCCGGATGCTGCCGCGCGGCCCCGCGCTCGCCGTGCCGGTCGCGGGCGTGGCCGGTGCCGTGCTGCCTGGGTGCGCGTCCGTGCCGGTGGCCGGCAGTCTGATGCGGCGCGGGGTCGCCCCGACCCGCCGCCCTCGCCTTCCTGCTTTCCGCACCGGCGATCAACCCCGTGGTCCTGGTCGCCACGTCCATCGCGTTCCCCGGGCAGCCGCGGATGGTGGCGGCCCGCCTCGCCGCCTCCCTCGCCACGGCCGTCGTGATGGGCTGACTGTGGGTGCGCTTCGGGCGCCAGGAGTGGCTGCGGCTGCCGACGCCGCGTGAGACCGCGTCCGGAACCTCGCGCGCGGCTGCCTTGACGGCCGGGCTGCAGCACGACTTCCTGCACGCCGGTGGCTTCCTCGTGCTCGGATCGGCGGCAGCGGCGACCTTCAACATCGCGGTACCGCGCTCGGTCCTCGACGTCTTCACCGGATCAACTTCACCGGATCAACCTGGCTGTCCGTCCCGCTGCTGGCGCTGCTCGCCGTGGTCCTGTGCGTGTGCAGCAAGGCCGACGCGTTCGTGGCCGCCTCGCTGAGCGGGTTCTCGCCGACCGCGCGGCTGGCGTTCATGGTGGTCGGCCCCATGGTCGACATGGAGCCGATCGCCCTGCAAGCGGGCACCTTCAACCGGGCCTTCACCGTCCGGTTCTCCTCCGTGACCTGGGTGGTCGCGCTGGTGAGCAGTGTGCTCGTGGGGTGGTGGCTGCCGTGAGGCGGTACGGGCCGACCGCGCTGTTGCTGCTGGTAGGCGCTGCTGTGCTGCGGATCTCGCTGTTCAGTGCCCTGTATCTGCGGTACGTGCAGTCCGGGCTCCGGCCGTACCTGGTCGTCTCGGGGACGCTGCTGGTGCTGCTGGGGGTGACGACGGCAGTGAGGGCCGCGCGGGCCGTGCCGGAGAAAGCCGAGGGCCCGCACGACCACGGGCACGATCACACCCACACGACCGGCCCGCGCTTCGCCTGGCTGCTCACGCTCCCCGCCACGGCCCTGCTGCTCTTCCCGCCGCCCACGCTCGGCTCCTACAGCGCGGCCCGGGAGGACGAGCAACGCGCGGCGCAGGGTGTCGGCACGTTCCCGGCGCTGCCCGTCCGTGACCCGGTGGAGTGCGGGGACGGCGGCGCTTGGTACGTCACGCGGCTGCTGGTCTCATGCTGCGCGGCCGACGCGATCACGAGCAAAGTGCAGATCCGCGGCGCGGACGCCCCGGTCACGGACAACTGGGTGACGGTCACGGGCTGGCATCCCAAGGGCAAGCTGGGCTCGACGGCAGCCTGGCCCCTGCTGGACGCGAAGACAATCGTGAGAGTCGCAGAGCCGTCGGATCCGTACGAAAAGCGTTGAGCCGACCCGCGCAGCCTGGTCGCATCCAGGCAACCGGCGGAGAAAAGTCGAGGCCAGTTGGTGACGAGCACCCGGCCACACTCAGAAATCCGCGGCCGAAGTGGGGCCTTGCACGTCGACCGGTTGGCACCGGTCCGGAATTGGGGTCGCGCCGGTGAATATCGGTGGGCCCTCTGCACGCGCCTACCGCCCGGACGCAGCGGGCGTGTCCGCACCCACGAAACAGCCCGCCTCCTGGAGGGACACCACCTCTCCTCCGAAACCCAGTTCGGCCAGCGCGTAGCGTCCTCCACCGGATGAACGCGAATGTCGTGCGCGTCGGCAGGCAGACCCGTTGCGAGACTACGAGGGCACGAGGGGAAGGTCGTCGGTATAGGCGTTGACCGGCGGCGAGATGCGGCGGATGGTTCGGACATCGAGGGCGCCGGCCGCGGACTTCGTGCCGAGCATGCCACCGGGGTGCCAGGTACCGGTCACCGCCAGCCAGGTGTTGGCCGGCAGAGCCTTGGCTCCGTACACGCGGACCTTGACGGGGCGGGCATCGGCTGCGCAGCACGTGAAGATGATCCGGGTCAGATCCCACGCGCCGCTCTGTCCGACCGGTGTGACGAAGCCGGTCAACTGGATGGTGCGGCCCTGGATTGCCGTTTCGCGGTCCTGCTGGACGCGGGTGGTGAAGTCCGTGAGGGTCATGGGTAGCGGCGAGGTGGCGGGCAGCGGATCGAACTTCTTCTGCTCCTTGACCACTGAGCCACTGGAACGTCCCGCGGTGTACGCGCCGAGGGCCGGCGGGGCGTAGAAGGCGAGACTGAGGGCGGGCAGGAACAGCAGCCATGCGACACGGGGCGCCGTGTTGTGGTGGTGGCCGTGAGCATGGCTGTGATGTTCGTTGTGATCCTTGTCCATGGCCGCGCCCGCCAGGGCAAGGAGCAACAGCACCACCCCGGAGACGATCAGCAAGGGGCGCAGTCCCTCTTTGACATAGCGCAGGCAGAGGTCGGTGAACAGGGTGGAGTGCAGCAGGCCGAGGCCCATCAGGGCCAACAGCCCGACCTGTGCGTGGCGTTTCACAGCAGTGCACCTCCGATCAGGGCGCTGGCGGCAACCGCCACGAGGGTGGTGGCCGAGGAGAAGCGCCAGGCGAAGGCCCGGCCGAAGGTGCCCGCCTGCAGGGCGATCAGTTTCAGGTCGACCATGGGGCCGACCACCATGAACGCCAGTCGGGCGGTCGGCGAGAAGCCGGTGAGGGAGGCGGCGACGAAGGCGTCGGCCTCTGAGCACACGGCGAGTACGACAGCGAGGATGGCCAGGAAGAGGACCGACAACCAGACCGAACCGGCGAAGGTGTCGAGGACGGAGCGCGGTACTGCCACGTTGAAGGTCGCTGCTGCCATCGCGCCGAGTACGAGAAAGCCACCGGCGTGCAGGAAGTCGTGCTGGAAGCCGAGACGGAACTCCCTCCACCGGCTGCCGCCGGGCTGATGCCCGGTGTGCCATACCGCGGCTCGCAGCCATTCCTCCTTGCCCAGCCAGAGCCAGAGCCACCCCATCACCGCGGCGGTGGCGAGAGAAGCGAGCAGCCGGGCCACGACCATGGCCGGGTTGCCCGGAAAGGCCACCGCCGTCGCGGTCAGCACCACGGGATTGATCGCGGGTGCCGAGAGAAGAAAGGCGAAGGCCGCTGCCGGAGTCACCCCACGTCGGATGAGGCTGCCCGCGACGGGCACGGACGCGGGGCCTTGACCCCTGATGTTGGACACACGAGACACTGGATCCTGAGGATCTGAGAACGGACATCTCGTGGTCATGAAGAACTACCCGCCGGAGTTCAAGGCGGACGCGGTCGCGCTGTACGAGTCGCGGCCCGAAGCGACGATCAGGTCGGTCGCCGCTGATCTGGGGATCAATCCGGAGACGCTGCGGAACTGGGTGAGGGCCGCAGGAGTAAGCCGTCCGCGGGGACGCCGGACGCAGGAACCGGTCCAGCCGCCGACCCCGCTGGAGGCTGAGAACGCGGCCTTGCGGAAGAAGGTCCGTGAGCTGGAGGAGGAACGCGAGATCCTCCGCAAAGCGGCAAAGTATTTCGCCGGGGAGACGCGCTGGTGAACCGCTTCCAGTGTGTCGCCGATCTCCACCGCCGCTACGGCGTGAAGCGGCTGTGCGGCATCCTCGGCATCAGCCGCTCGAGCTTCTACTACTGGCGCCGGACAGCTGCGGACCGGGCCGCCCGGCAGGCGGCCGACGCAAGGCTGGCCGCCCGGATACGGGCCGTGCACCAGGACTCGGACGGCACGTACGGAGCCCCGAGAATCACCGCCGAACTCCGCGAGACGAGCGGAGAGGCACTCAACCACAAGCGCGTCGCCAGGATCATGCGGGCGTTCGGCATCGAAGGGGTCCGGTTGCGCCGCCGGCACCGCACCACCGTCGCAGACCCAGTGGCGGCCAAGGCGCCGGACCTGATCGGCCGCGACTTCACCGCCACGGCTCCGAACACGAAGTACGTCGGCGACATCACCTACCTGCCCATCGAGGGCGGGAAGTTCTGCTACCTGGCGACCGTCATCGACCTCGCCTCCCGCCGTCTCGCCGGCTGGGCGATCGCCGACCACATGCGAACCGACCTTGTGACCGACGCCCTGGCCGCAGCGGTCCGCACCCGAGGCAGCCTGGCCGGATCGATCATGCACACCGACCACGGAGCTCAGTACACGAGCAGGGCCTTCGCCGAAGCCTGCAGGTCAGCAGGGGTGCGGAGGAGCATGAGCGCGGTCGGATCCAGCGCGGACAACGCACTCGCCGAGTCCTTCAACGCGACCTTCAAACGCGAGACCCTGCAAGGACGAAAGAGCTGGCCAGGCGAGCGTGAGGCCCGCCTCGACGCGTTCCGATGGCTCAACCGCTACAACACCCGACGCCGACACTCCCGCCTCGGGCAACGATCACCGATCGCCTTCGAGAACGCCTTCTACCGCACACCAACTACGCTGGCACGAGTCGCATAACCCGTGTTCAGGATTCGGGGTCAAGGCCC
>NZ_KB911617.1:0-11116 GCF_000383615.1 Streptomyces canus 299MFChir4.1
CGGGAAGCCTGCTTCGAGATGAGGACTCCCACCCCCTTGAGGGGTTAAGGCTCCCAGTAGACGACTGGGTTGATAGGCCGGATCTGGAAGCCCAGTAATGGGTGGAGGTGACCGGTACTAATAGGCCGAGGGCTTGTCCTCAGTTGCTCGCGTCCACTGTGTTAGTTCTGAGGCAACGACTGTGTCTTTTTCCGGTCGAACTTCATAGTGTTTCGGTGGTCATAGCGTGAGGGAAACGCCCGGTTACATTCCGAACCCGGAAGCTAAGCCTTACAGCGCCGATGGTACTGCAGGGGGGACCCTGTGGGAGAGTAGGACACCGCCGAACTCCTTTTAGAGCTCTGGCTCTTGGGCATACAGCCCAAGGGCCAGAGCTTTTTTGCGTTGAGGTAAGGTCAGGGAGCATCGTTCGCACGTTTCCCACAGGAGGCCCCCGGGTGGAGGTCCAGGAGACCCGGGTCCAGACGGACCGGGTCCTCACCATCCCCAACATCCTCAGCATGGCGCGGCTCGTTGGGGTGCCGCTCTTCCTGTGGTTGATCCTCAGGCCCGAGTTCGGAGGGCCCAAGAGTGACACCTGGGCGCTGCTGGTACTGGCTCTGAGCGGTATCAGCGACTACCTGGACGGCAAGCTGGCCCGGCGGTGGAACCAGATCAGCAGCCTCGGCCGACTGCTCGATCCCGCGGCCGACCGTCTCTACATTCTCTCGACCCTGGTCGGCCTCACCTGGCGCGAGATTCTGCCACTTTGGTTGACGGCTGTACTGCTCTTGCGGGAGCTGGTTCTCCTGGTGATGGTGGGCATCCTCAGGCGTCACGGTTATCCGCCGCCGCAGGTGAACTTCCTTGGCAAGGCCGCCACCTTCAACCTGATGTACGCCTTCCCGCTGCTCTTGCTCAGTGACGGAACTGGATGGATCTCGTCACTCGCTGCTATTTTCGGATGGGCGTTCGCCGGATGGGGTACAACCCTGTACTGGTGGGCAGGAGTGCTCTATGTGGTCCAAGTCCGCCGACTGGTCCGTGCGGACGCCCAGGCCGACTGAACTCGCCCATTGGCACGGCCGTAGTGGCTCGATGGCCCCCGGCAGAGAAGTGCGGGAGAATCTGGACGGGTGAAGTCGGCTGGACCGTCATCTTTAAGGAGGACGCTTCCGACATGAAGGCCGTCGTGATGGCCGGAGGCGAAGGCACACGCCTTCGTCCCATGACCTCAAGCATGCCCAAGCCGCTCCTGCCGGTGGTAAACCGGCCGATCATGGAGCACGTTCTGCGGCTGCTCAAAAGGCATGGGCTCAACGAGACCGTCGTCACCGTGCAGTTCCTGGCCTCACTGGTCAAGAACTACTTCGGTGACGGTGAAGAGCTCGGAATGGAGCTCTCCTATGCCAATGAGGAGAAGCCACTCGGTACCGCCGGAAGCGTCAAGAACGCCGAAGAGGCGTTGAAGGACGATGCTTTCCTCGTCATCTCCGGTGATGCCCTGACCGACTTCGACCTCACCGAGCTCATCAACTTCCACAAGGAAAAGGGCGCGCTGGTCACCGTCTGTCTGACGCGTGTGCCCAATCCGCTCGAGTTCGGCATCACCATCGTCGACGAGGAAGGCAAGGTCGAGCGCTTCCTGGAGAAGCCGACCTGGGGCCAGGTCTTCTCGGACACCGTGAACACGGGAATCTACGTCATGGAGCCCGAGGTCTTCGACTACGTCGACCCCGATGTACCCGTGGACTGGTCCGGCGATGTCTTTCCTCAGCTGATGAAGGAAGGCAAGCCGATCTACGGCTATATCGCGGAGGGCTACTGGGAGGACGTCGGCACGCACGAGAGCTATGTGAAGGCGCAGGCCGACGTTCTCGAAGGCAAGGTCGACGTCGAGATCGACGGCTTCGAGATCTCTCCTGGCGTGTGGGTGGCCGAGGGAGCCGAGGTGCATCCCGATGCCGTTCTCCGTGGTCCGCTGTACATCGGTGACTACGCCAAGGTCGAGGCCGGCGCCGAGATCCGCGAGCACACCGTCGTGGGCTCGAACGTGGTCGTGAAGAGCGGGGCGTTTCTGCACAAGGCCGTCGTGCACGACAACGTGTATGTCGGGCAGCAGAGCAATCTCCGTGGCTGTGTCGTCGGGAAGAACACCGACATCATGCGGGCGGCGCGTATCGAGGACGGCGCGGTCATCGGCGACGAGTGCCTCGTCGGCGAGGAATCGATTATTCAGGGGAATGTGCGGGTCTACCCCTTCAAGACCATCGAAGCCGGCGCCTTCGTCAACACCTCGGTCATCTGGGAGTCCAGGGGCCAGGCGCATCTCTTCGGCGCCCGTGGCGTCTCCGGCATCCTTAACGTCGAGATCACCCCGGAACTCGCGGTCCGGCTGGCCGGCGCCTACGCGACGACCCTCAAGAAGGGTTCGACCGTCACCACCGCCCGCGACCACTCCCGTGGCGCGCGGGCACTGAAGCGGGCCGTCATCTCCGCTCTGCAGGCCAGCGCCATCGACGTACGCGACCTGGAGAACGTACCGCTGCCCGTCGCGCGGCAGCAGACCGCGCGGGGGAGTGCCGGCGGGATCATGATCCGGACCACGCCAGGGGTGCCGGATTCCGTGGACATCATGTTCTTCGATGGGCGGGGCGCCGACCTCTCCCAGGGCAGCCAGCGAAAGCTGGACCGGGTGTTCGCGCGGCAGGAGTACCGGCGCGCGTTCCCAGGCGAGATCGGGGACCTGCACTTCCCGGCGAGCGTCTTCGACTCGTACACCGGATCACTGTTGCGGAACGTCGACATCACCGGGATCTCCGACTCCGGGCTGAAGGTCGTCGTGGACGCCTCGAACGGCAGTGCGGGGTTGGTGCTGCCGAGTCTGCTCGGGAAGCTCGGGGTGGACTCGCTGACCATCAACCCGGGGCTCGACGAGTCGAGGCCGACGGAGACGGCGGATGCCCGGCGGTCCGGGCTCGTGCGGCTGGGCGAGATCGTGGCGTCCGCGCGGGCCGCGTTCGGTGTGCGGTTCGACCCGGTGGGTGAGCGGCTGTCCCTCGTGGACGAGAAGGGCCGGATCATCGAGGACGACCGCGCTCTGCTCGTGATGCTCGACCTGGTGGCCGCCGAGCGGCGCAGCGGCCGTGTGGCGCTGCCGGTGACCACCACCCGGATCGCCGAGCAGGTGGCGGCGTATCACGGGACGCAGGTCGAGTGGACGACCACCTCGCCCGACGATCTGACCCGGGTCGGACGCGACGACTCGACGATCTTCGGCGGTGACGGCAAGGGCGCCTTCATCGTTCCGGAGTTCAGCAGCGTCTTCGACGGTACGGCGGCCTTCGTACGGCTGATCGGGCTGGTGGCGCGGACGCAGCTCACGCTCAGCCAGATCGACGCGCGGATTCCGCGGGCGCATGTCCTCAAGCGGGACCTGGCGACCCCGTGGGCCGTCAAGGGGCTGGTGATGCGCAGGGTCGTGGAGGCGGCGGGCGATCGCTTTGTCGACACGACGGACGGTGTCCGGGTTGTCGAGACCGACGGACGCTGGGTGATGGTGCTGCCGGACCCGGCGGAGGCGGTGACCCATCTGTGGGCCGAGGGGCCCGACGACGCGTCCGCGCAGGCCCTGCTCGACGAGTGGTCTGCCGTGGTGGACAGCGCCGGCCGCTGAGCCACGCACACGCGCGTGCCGGACATGTGTCCCCAAAGGGGCCTGTCCGGCACGCCGATGGGGCCATTCGGAGGTAGGGGCCGCGACGTGCGACGATGTGCGGCATGCCGCAGCAGCCCCCCATTCGGAGCACCCCCACGCGCCCGTCGCGCCCGGACGCCTCCATGTCGCTGCTCACCAACGTCATGGACCACAGCCTCGACGACGGGTACGCGGAGGCCGCGGCCCGCAAGAAGGCGGCCGGTGACGGTGGGCTGCCCAAGACGTTGCGGGCCCGGCTGGGTCTGGCCCTCGGGCTGGTGCTCGCCGCTCTCGTGGTGACCGTGGGGGCGGCGCAGGCGCGGGTGGCAGCTCCGGTCGTGGCCAAGGAGCGCGAGGAGCTCATCGACCGTATCGACCGCGAGAGCGGGACGGCGGACAAGCTCGAGGAGAGCGTCGACCGGCTGCGCGACGACGTGACCACGCGGCAGCGAGAGGCGCTCAAGCACACGGGCGACAGCGGTCAGGCCGACCTCGTGGGCATCCTCTCGGGCGCCGTGGAGGTGCACGGCCCGGGCGTCAAACTGGTCGTGAACGACGCCAAGGAAGCCACTACGGGCGGCGACGGCAACCCGCGAGAGACGTCGGGCTTCTCCGACACCGGGCGGGTGCGCGACCGTGACATGCAGCGGGTCGTGAACGGGCTGTGGCAGTCGGGAGCCGAGGCCATCTCGATCAACGGACAGCGGCTGACCGCGCTGTCGGCGATCAGGGCCGCGGGTGACGCGATACTGGTCGACAACAAGCCGCTGGTTCCGCCGTATACGGTGCTTGCGGTGGGGGACGGGCAGCGGCTGAGCACCAGGTTCCAGGACAGCGCCGACGGGCTGTATCTGCACGCCCTGCAAGAGAACTACGGCATCCGGACCGCCATCTCCGCGGAGGACGACCTCCGGCTGCCGGCCGCACCGAGTGTGATCGTACGTACAGCAGAGCCGAGAACTGAGAAGGGCACATCGTGATCGCCGTACTGGGCCTCGTCGTGGGAGTCGTGGCCGGCCTGTTGGTCCGGCCTGAGGTTCCGGCGGTCGTCGAGCCTTATCTGCCGATCGCCGTGGTGGCGGCGCTCGACGCAGTGTTCGGAGGGCTGCGGGCCATGCTCGACGGCATCTTCGACGACAAGGTCTTCGTCGTGTCGTTCCTGTCGAACGTGGTCGTGGCCGCGCTGATCGTTTTCCTGGGCGACAAGTTGGGCGTGGGCGCCCAGCTGTCGACCGGTGTCGTCGTCGTGCTCGGCATCCGGATCTTCTCCAACGCCGCGGCGATCCGTCGGCACGTCTTCAGGGCGTGACGCCGATGAGCGAACAGGAAGAGACGCCCGGCGGCAGGCTGCGCAAGGAACTGCCCGAGGAACTCCCGGCCACGCCGGCAGAGGAGACCGAGGGGACCGGTGCGCCGGCCGCGGAACCCGCGCTGACCGGCCGTCAGCGGCTTGTGCAGGGGCTGTGGCCGCCGCGTGTGACGCGGGCCCAACTCATCGTCGCCGTCCTGTTGTTCGGCCTCGGATTCGGCCTTGCCGTCCAGGTGGCGTCCAACAGTGACAGTGACAGCGCGCTGCGAGGGGCCAGGCAGGAGGATCTTGTCCGCATCCTCGATGAACTGGACGACCGTACTCAACGTCTTGAAGACGAGAAGCAGGGCCTCGAGAAGCAGCGGGACGAGCTGGAGAACAGCTCCGACCAGGCTGAGGAGGCCCGCAAGCAGACGGTCGAGAAGGAGCGGCAACTCGGCATCCTCGCGGGCACGGTGGCCGCTCAGGGGCCGGGCATCACGATGACGATCGAGGACAACAAGGGGAGGGTCGAGGCGGACATGCTGCTCGACGCGATCCAGGAGCTGCGAGCGGCCGGCGCGGAGGCGATCCAGGTGAACGGCGTACGGGTCGTCGCGGGCACCTATCTGTCGGACTCGGGCAAGAGCGTGAGCGTCGACGGGAACAAGATCACCGCGCCGTTTCGTTTCAAGGTCATCGGCAATCCGCAGGACCTCGAACCGGCGCTGAACATCCCTGGAGGCGTGGTGCAGACGCTCGAGAAGGAGCAGGCCACCATTACCGTCGATCGGTCGGGCAAGATCGTCGTGGACGCCTTGCGAGCTGCGAAGCGGCCTGACTACGCTCGGTCGTCCTCCCAGTGAACCGGCGGTGCATGGGGGGCATCCGGCCAGGGCATGAGGTTGCGGGGGGTCGGCGCACCGAATGGGTGGTGCGTGGTGGAAACTGTCTGGTGGAAACGGACGTTGTGAGGATGTCCGGGTCGACCGGTGTGTTCAATCAGGGTTCGTCCTGCCCCACGGGCGGGTCTGTTTCGGTCAAGGGGAATCGCCCGTGAAGTTGTTTGCGAAGTTGTTCGGCAAGAGCGCGCGAGAAGGCAGCGACAACAACGCGACCGCTCGTCATCGCGCACAGCCCGACGCCGAGGGTCAGCGCCCGCTGTTCCGGGACCAGGTCGCCGGTCAGGGTGGTGACGTTTCCGGAGGTCAGGGCGTGCCGTCTGTTGACCCTGCCCAGTCCGGCGGCATAGGTTTCGGGCAGCCGTCAGCCTCAAGTACGGGTGGAGGGTTTTCCCCTATGTCGGCCCAGGTGTGTACGAGGTGCGGTAACCGCAACGCGGAGAACAGCCGCTTCTGCTCCAACTGCGGCGCCCCGCTGCGGCCCGGTGCCGTGCCCGAGCGCCCCTCGGAGACGACCTCCACCATCTCCATCTCGGGACTCGAGGCCTACGACTCCGAGGTCACCGGTCAGACCCAGATGCCGGCGCTCTCCCCGGAGGCGCAGGCGGCCGTCGACGCCCTCCCGCTGGGCTCCGCGCTCCTGGTGGTGCGCCGCGGACCGAACTCGGGCAGCCGCTTCCTGCTGGACGGCGAGCTGACCACGGCCGGCCGTCACCCGCAGAGCGACATCTTCCTCGACGACGTCACGGTCTCGCGCCGGCACGTGGAGTTCCGCCGCGGTCAGGACGGTTCGTTCACGGTGTCCGACGTGGGCAGTCTCAACGGCACCTATGTCAACCGCGAGCGGATCGACGCGGTCGCTCTGAACAACGGCGACGAGGTGCAGATCGGCAAGTACCGGCTGGTGTTCTACGCGAGCCAGCAGGGCTACTGACCCTCCCAGGGAAGGTCCATGCTTCAAACACCGAGCGGCGGTGCCGGACACGGTACCGCCGCCACGGACAGTGGGCTGATGAGCATCGGCACAGTGCTGAACGTGCTGCGCGACGAGTTCCCCGAGGTCACGATCTCCAAGATCCGTTTCCTGGAGTCCGAGGGCCTCATCGAGCCGCAGCGGACCCCCTCCGGGTACCGAAAGTTCAGCAACCGGGACGTCGAGCGCCTCGGCCACGTCCTGAGGATGCAGCGGGACCACTATCTGCCGCTCAAGGTGATCCGGGAGCACCTGGACGCCATGGAGCGCGGCGAGGCCGTCGCGCTGCCCACGGTGGGCCGCCAGCGGGACGGAGAAACGGTCCTGGAGGTCGCCGAGGGCCCGACCGCGGCCCGGATCGGCAGGGCCGAGCTGCTCGCCGCTGCCGAGATCGGCGAGCCGGAGCTGGCGGAGTGGGAGTCGTATGGGCTCCTCACGCCGCTGCCGGAGGGCGGCTACGACGCCGAGGCGGTGACCGTGGCCGCGCTCGTCGTGGAGCTGGGGCGGTTCGGGATCGAGCCCCGGCATCTGCGGGCGATGAAGGCGGCTGCCGACCGTGAGGCGGGGCTGGTGGACCAGGTGGTGGCCCCGCTGAAGCGCCACCGCAACCCGCAGACCCGCGCCCACGCGGAAGCTCGTGCCAAGGAACTCGCGGGGCTCACTGTGAGGCTGCACGCGGCACTTGTGCAGACCGCCCTCGGCGTACGCCTGCCCTGACGGCGCCGGGCACGGGATCGCCCCCGTTTCCTGCCCGACTACCCAAACGTCCCGGGCACGGCCTAGGGTTGCTGTGTGAACGAGCTCGATGTCGTAGGTGTCCGGGTCGAAATGCCCTCCAACCAACCGATCGTGCTCCTGCGTGAAGTGGGAGGCGACCGCTACCTTCCCATCTGGATCGGGCCGGGAGAGGCGACGGCGATCGCCTTCGCGCAGCAGGGCATGGCCCCCGCACGACCGCTGACGCACGACCTGTTCAAGGACGTGCTGGAGGCGGTCGGCCAGGAGCTCACCGAAGTGCGCATCACGGATCTGCGTGAGGGCGTCTTCTACGCGGAGCTGGTCTTCGCCAGCGGGGTCGAGGTGAGCGCGCGGCCGTCCGACGCCATAGCGCTGGCCCTGCGCACCGGGACGCCCATCTACGGCAGCGACGGAGTGCTCGACGACGCCGGTATCGCGATCCCGGACGAGCAGGAGGACGAAGTGGAGAAGTTCCGCGAGTTCCTCGACCAGATCTCCCCCGAGGACTTCGGCACCAGCAGTCAGTGAGGCGGATGCGGCCGGCCTGGCGGATCAGTGGTCCGTGAGGGGTCGGCCGTGTCCGGTCGTCACCAAAATGCTGGCATTTGCCACCGGCGCGTGAGAGCGTCCTGCGACCCGTTCGGAGCGCATTCGGCTAGCCTTTCCCCGCATTGGGGTACGGCAAACCACTCCTAGGGTGATTATCACTCGGCGTGCCGAGTGTGGCGATCGTTGACGCACCCCTGGTGACTGCCTACCGTCGAGAAGGCAGGTCAAGGACGGAGGTCGGCGTGAGAAGCAGCGGCGACGGTACGGCTGGGGGTGCCCCCGGACGGAGTCTCGGGGCGAGCGGTCCGTACCCTCCCCCAAGCTCTCAACTGCGTTCGAGTTGGGGGAACCCCCATCCCGGCAGCCCTTTTCAGGGCAGCGCGGCCGATCACGCTCCGCAGCGACCGACGGCAGTGCCGAGCAGCGGAGGGGCGACGTCCATGGCGTCCGAGCAGATCGGCTATCGCGGCCCTACGGCCTGCGCGGCTGCCGGTATCACCTACCGGCAACTCGACTACTGGGCACGCACCGGGCTCGTGGAGCCGAGCGTGCGGCCGGCCCACGGGTCGGGGACGCAGCGGCTCTACAGCTTCCGGGACGTCGTCGTCCTCAAGATCGTCAAGCGGTTCCTGGACACCGGCGTGTCCCTTCAGAACATCCGCACCACCGTCCAGCACCTGCGGGAGCGAGGGTTCCAGGACCTGGAGCGCATGACCCTCATGAGCGACGGGGCCACGGTCTACGAGTGCACCTCGCCCGACGAGGTCCACGCGCTGCTGCAGGGCGGCCAGGGCGTCTTCGGGATCGCCGTGGGGGTCGTCTGGCGCGATGTCGAGAGCGCCCTGTCCCAGCTGCACGGGGAGCGCGTCGACACGGGGGAGACGCTCATCGGGCACAACCCCGCGGACGAGCTGGCCAGGCGCCGCAACCGGGCGGTCTGAGGCCTGCCCCGCTTTCTGGGGCGGGGCATTGTCAGTGGCGTAGGGCAGCATCGGACATGTGAGAAAAGCGCCCACGATCCTGCATCTCGACATGGATGCCTTCTACGCCTCGGCGGAGCAGGCGTCCAAGCCGAGTCTGCGCGGGAAGGCCGTCGTCGTGGGCGGGCTGGGGCCGCGGGGAGTGGTGGCCACCGCGTCCTACGAGGCCCGGGTGTTCGGGGTGCACTCGGCGATGCCCATGGCCCAGGCGAGACGGCTCGCGCCGAACGCCGCGTATCTCGTGCCGCGCTTCGGGTTCTACAAGGCGATCAGCGAGCAGGTGATGGGGCTGCTGCGAGAGCTGTCGCCGCTCGTGGAGCCGCTGAGCCTGGACGAGGCGTTCGTGGACCTGGAGGCCGGGGGCGCGGCCTGGGACGAGGCGTCGGCGCGGTTGGTCGGGACGAAGCTGCGGGCCGACATACGGGCCTTCACGGGGCTCACGGGGTCGGTGGGGCTGGCCGCGTCCAAGATGCTCGCGAAGATCGCCTCCGAGCAGGCCAAGCCGGACGGGCTGGTGGTGATCGAGCCGGGCACCGAGCGGGCGCTGCTCGGGCCGCTGTCGGTGCGGACCCTGCCGGGGGTGGGGCCGGCGACGGGGGACCATTTGCGGCGGGCCGGGATCCATACCGTCGACGAGATCGTCGAGGCGGGGGAGGACGAGCTCGTACGGCTGCTCGGGAAGGCGCACGGGCACGGGCTGTACGCCATGGCGCTGGCGCGGGACGAGCGGGCCGTGGTGGCGGAGCGGGAGGCTAAGTCGGTGTCGGTGGAGGACACGTACGACGTGGACATCCATGACCGGGTTCGGGTGGGGCTCGAGGTGCAGCGGTTGGCGGACCGGTGTGTGCGCAGGTTGCGGTCGGCCGGGTTGTCGGGGCGGACCATCGTGTTGAAGGTGCGGCGGTACGACTTCTCGACGTTGACGCGGTCCGAGACCTTGCGGGGGCCCACGGACGATCCCGCGGTGGTGCGGGAGGCCGCCCTGCGGTTGCTGGAGGGCGTCGACTCGACGGGGGGCGTGCGGTTGCTGGGGGTGGGGGTGTCCGGGCTTGCCGACTTCACACAGGAGGACCTGTTCGCCCAGGCCGCGGGGGAGAGGTTGGACCATGCCGTCGAGGAGGTGGCTGACGACGTCCCTGCCGAGGAGCGGGATGTGGTGGTCGAGCGGCGGTGGGTTGCCGGGCATGACGTGCGGCACGCCGAGTACGGGCACGGGTGGGTGCAGGGGAGCGGGCTGGGGCGGGTGACCGTGCGGTTCGAGACGCCGCATTCGGAGCCGGGGCGGGTGCGGACGTTTCTTGTCGATGACCCTGCGCTGGAGTCGGCCGAGCCGTTGCCGTTGGTTGAGGTGATGGGTGCCCGTCCGTGTCATCCGTGACGGGTTCTTCGGCGGGGGCGGGGGCTCCGCCGGGCTGGGGTGGGTTCGGGGCGTGCAGGGTGCTTGTCGGGGCCGGCTGGGGTCTGTGCCGACCGTTCGGCCCTGAGGTGGGGTGTAGGGCGGGGGGCGTCGGGGGGTGGAGGTGGGCTCGGCGGGCGTGCGGCGGGGCCGCGGGGTGTTGGCTGTGCGGTCGCTTCGGCTCGGCTGCCGAGGCGGGTCGCGGGGATTGGGGGGCCTGCCGGGCCGGAGTGGGTTACGCGGGCGGGTGGAACGGCAGGCGGGGTCGGGGCGGGAGTTGGCTTGGCGCCGATCAGGCGGGATCTCGTTGGGTGTGGGGCCGGCGCTGTTGGATCGCGGGGGTTCGGGGGTGGCCGGTTTCGGGTCGGGGCTTGGGTCCTGCTCGGGAGCTGGTGTGGGTCGGACGGGATGTCGGTTGGGTGTGGGGCTGGTGCTGTTGGATTGCGGGGGTTCAGGGGAGGCCGGTTTCGGGGTCGGGCTTGCGGCCTGCCTCGCGGAGCTGGTGGCGGTCGGGCAGGTCCTCGGTCGGGTGCGCGGTCGGTGCTGCTGGACTTGCGGCAGCTCGGATGGTGGGTTCGGGTCGGGTTCACGGCCTGTACCGCGCGGCCTGGCGT
>NZ_KB911617.1:11496-79167 GCF_000383615.1 Streptomyces canus 299MFChir4.1
CCTCGGCCGCGTGTGGGGTCGGCACTGCTGGACTGCGGCGGCTCGCGGTGGTCGGTTTCTGGTCGGAGCTCATGGCCCGTGGTGCGGAGCTGGTGCCGGTCGGGCAGGTCCTCGGTAGGGTGCGCGGTCGGTGCTGCTGGACCGTGGTGGCTCGGGGGTGGTGGGTTCGGCGCGGGGCTTACGGCCGGCCTGGCGTCGGTCGGCAGGTGTTCGGTGGGGTGCGCGGGTGGCACCGCTCGGCTGGGGGGGGGCTCGGGTTGGGGCTCACCATCTGACTCGCGGGGCTGGGGCGTCCGTGAGGTGTGGGCAGGCGGCCTGGTGCCGGTCGGGCAGGTCCTCGGTCGGTGCTGCTGGACCGCGTGGTGGCTCGGGGGTGGTGGGTTCGGGGCGGAGGCACACGGGCGGCCTCGTGTCGGTCGGGCAGGTCCTCGGTCGGGTGCGCTGGCAGCACCGCTCGGCTGCGGCGGCTCGGGGCGGGGCTCAGCGCCTGACTCGCGGGGCTGGGGGCGTCCGGCAAAGGCGGCAGGCGGTCCGGGGGTGGAGAGCGCAGGGGTATGGTCAGGCCTCTACGTCCTCCGTGCCCGCCAGTCTGCCGAAGTCCCGGTCCGGGAGCGGCGGTGGTGTGGCCAGGTCGAGGCCGTAGTGGTGGTAGAGCTGGAGTTCCTGGTCGGGGGAGAGGTGGCGGCCCACGCCGAAGTCGGGGGCGTCCTTGATGAGGGTGCGGTCGTAGGGGACGTGCAGGGAGCCGTCGACCAGTTCGCTCGGCTCCAGGGGGACGAAGGCGTCCCGGGTGAAGAGGCCGGTGCGTATGGCGGCCCACTCCGGCACGCCCGTCGCGTCGTCGAGGTAGACCTCGTCGACGGTGCCGATCTTGGTGCCGTTGCGGTCGAACGCCTTGCGGCCGATCAGGTTGCGCGGATCGATGTCGGTCTGCACGTGCCCTCCACTTGGTCGCAACTCATCCGAAGCGGTCGTAAGCACTACGAAAGAGCACATCGGGGTGTGCGGCCACTCGAAGACCCGTGCGGTGTCCTCGCTGGTAGGCTTGCGAACGGCTGCTGACCCCGCGCGGGAGAGTCCTCCGGACACCATCGGAGGCGCCGAAGGAGCAAATCCTCCCCGGAATCTCTCAGGCTCACGTACCGCACGGACGAGGTCACTCTGGAAAGCAGGGCGGGTGTCGACGGCTTCCGCTCTCACCGACGGTGAAAGCCGGCGGCCTTCGGGCGGCCGGTGAAGCTCTCAGGTCGAGATGACAGAGGGGGAGGCCGTCGGGGTACCCGCGCCGGGGTACCCCTCGAAGGTCGCGTCAGACCAGGAGGCCTCCGCAATGACCGCCCACCGTATTCCGCTCGCAGAGCTCGAGCAGGGGATCCCGTTCGAGCAGCGTCACATCGGTCCGGATCATGAAGCCCGGGCCAAGATGCTCGCCCAGGTCGGCTACGGCTCGCTCGACGAGCTGACCGCCGCCGCGGTGCCCGACGTGATCAAGAACGCCGATGCGCTGGAACTGCCCGGTGCGCGCACCGAGGCCGAGGTACTGGCCGAGCTGCGGTCGCTGGCCGACCGCAACCAGGTGCTCGACTCCATGATCGGTCTCGGGTACTACGGCACCTTCACTCCGCCCGTCATCCTGCGCAACGTCATGGAGAACCCGGCCTGGTACACGGCCTACACGCCGTATCAGCCGGAGATCTCGCAGGGACGGCTCGAGGCTCTGCTCAACTTCCAGACCATGGTCGCCGAGCTCACCGGGCTGCCGACCTCCGGTGCCTCGCTGCTCGACGAGGGAACCGCGGCGGCCGAGGCCATGGCACTGTCCCGCCGCATGGGGAAGAACAAGAAGGGGCTCTTCCTCGTCGACGCCGACGTGCTGCCGCAGACCATCGCCGTGATCGAGACCCGGGCCGAACCGACGGGCCTCGAGATCGTGGTCGCCGACCTCAGCGACGGGATCCCGGCCGAGATCGCCGGGCGCGAGATCAACGGCGTGCTGGTCCAGTACCCCGGCGCCTCCGGGGTCGTACGGGACATCAAGCCGCTCATCGACCAGGCTCACGAGCTCGGCGCTCTCGTGACCGTCGCCGCCGATCTGCTCGCGCTGACCCTGCTGAAGTCGCCGGGTGCGCTCGGGGCGGACATCGCGGTCGGTACCACGCAGCGGTTCGGTGTGCCGATGGGCTTCGGCGGGCCGCACGCCGGATACATGGCCGTACAGGAGAAGTTCGCCAGGAGCCTGCCCGGGCGGCTCGTGGGCGTGTCCGTGGACGCCGACGGCAACAAGGCCTACCGGCTGGCGCTGCAGACGCGTGAGCAGCACATCCGCCGGGAGAAGGCGACCAGCAACATCTGCACCGCGCAGGTGCTGCTCGCGGTCATGGCCGGGATGTACGCCGTCTACCACGGGCCCGACGGGTTGAGGGGCATCGCGCGGCGGACGCACCGGTACGCCAACGTCCTCGCCGCGGGGCTGACGGCCGGTGGGGTCGAGGTCGTGCACGGGTCCTACTTCGACACGCTGACCGTGCGGGTGCCGGCCAGGGCCGCCGAGATCGTCTCCGCGGCGCGCCGGAACGGCGTCAACCTGCACCTCGTCGACGCCGACCACGTGTCCCTCGCGTGCGACGAGACCACCGCGCGGGCCCAGTTGGCTGCCGTGTGGAGCGCGTTCGGGGTCGAGGCCGACATCGAGGCGCTGGACGCGGCCACCGAGGAGGCACTGCCGGACGCTCTGCTGCGGGACGACGACTTCCTCACCCACCCCGTCTTCCACCAGTACCGCTCCGAGACCGCGATGCTGCGCTACCTGCGCCGGCTCGCCGACCGCGACTACGCGCTCGACCGCGGCATGATCCCGCTGGGCTCCTGCACCATGAAGCTCAACGCGACCACGGAGATGGAGCCGGTCACCTGGCCCGAGTTCGGGCAGCTGCACCCCTTCGCGCCCGCCGAGCAGGCGCAGGGGTATCTGACGCTGATCCGCGAGCTGGAGGAGAGGCTCGCGGAGGTCACCGGGTACGACAAGGTGTCCCTGCAGCCGAACGCGGGCTCGCAGGGCGAGCTGGCCGGGCTGCTCGCCGTACGCGGGTATCACCGGGCCAACGGGGACGACCAGCGGACCGTGTGTCTGATCCCGTCGTCCGCGCACGGGACCAATGCCGCCAGCGCCGTGATGGCGGGCATGAAGGTCGTCGTCGTGAAGACCGCCGGGGACGGCGAGATCGACGTCGAGGACCTGCGGGCCAAGATCGAGCAGCACCGGGACGAGCTGTCCGTGCTGATGATCACCTACCCCTCGACGCACGGTGTGTTCGAGGAGCACGTCGCCGACATCTGCGCCCAGGTGCACGAGGCCGGCGGTCAGGTGTACGTCGACGGGGCCAACCTCAACGCCCTGGTGGGGCTGGCCAAGCCGGGGCACTTCGGCGGTGACGTCTCGCACCTGAACCTGCACAAGACCTTCTGCATCCCGCACGGCGGCGGTGGCCCGGGCGTCGGTCCGGTCGGCGTACGGGCGCACCTGGCGCCGTATCTGCCGAACCACCCGATGCAGCCCGCGGCCGGCCCGGAGACCGGCGTGGGGCCGATCTCGGCCGCTCCCTGGGGCTCCGCGGGGATCCTGCCGATCTCGTGGGCGTACGTCCGGCTCATGGGCGGTGAGGGGCTCAAGCGGGCCACGCAGGTGGCGGTGCTCTCCGCCAACTACATCGCCAAGCGCCTTGAGCCGCACTACCCCGTGCTCTACACCGGCCCCGGCGGACTGGTGGCGCACGAGTGCATCATCGATCTGCGGCCGCTGACCAAGGCGACCGGGGTGAGCGTCGACGACGTGGCCAAGCGGCTCATCGACTACGGCTTCCACGCGCCGACCATGTCGTTCCCGGTGGCCGGGACGCTGATGATCGAGCCGACGGAGTCCGAGGACCTGACCGAGCTCGACCGGTTCTGCGAGGCGATGATCGCCATTCGCGGGGAGATCGAGAAGGTCGGGGCCGGGGAGTGGGACGCGGACGACAACCCGCTGCGGAACGCTCCGCACACCGCCGGTGCGCTGGGCGGCGCCTGGGAGCACGCGTACACGCGCGAGGAGGCCGTGTTCCCGGCCGGGGTGTCGGTGGCGGACAAGTACTGGCCGCCGGTGCGGCGGATCGACCAGGCGTTCGGTGACCGGAACCTGGTGTGTTCGTGCCCGCCGCTGGACGCGTACGACGACTGACCTGACGTGAAGAGGGCCCCGTCTCGGACGGGGCCCTTCTTCTTTGTGCCGGGGACTGTTCGCTCGGGGGAATGTGCCGGCTGCGCGGATCAGGCGGTGTGGACCCGGGGACGGCGGGCGCGGTCGGGTTCCGCCTCGCGGAGGACCTCTCGGGTGACGGGGGCGACTTCGCCCTGACCGAAGAGGAAGAACCGCAGGAAGTTGTGGAAGGGGTTGCCCTCGGTCCATTCGAAGTACATGTGGGGGATGCAGCCGGTGAGGTCGCGGACATGCAGGAGCAGGGCGGCCAGGGCGTTCGGGATGGAGGAGGACTCCAGGGTCAGGACGCGGTAGCGGCCGTGCAGGACCTCGCCGCGTACGGTGAGGCTCGCCTCGAACTCGGAGGGGTCCAGGACGGTGACCTCGACGAAGACGAAGTCCTCGCCGGGGAGGTCGTGGTCGGCACGGATCTGTTCGATCTTCTCGCGGTACTCGGCCTGGTCGCGCTGGTCGGGTTCGTTGGCGATGAAGCGGATCTTGCGGCTGGCGATGTCCCGGATGAAACGTTCCGCCATCGGGTCCAGCGTCACGCTGGTCACGCGGAGCTCGAAGGCGCGGGCCAGCCGGGAGAGCAGGGAGACGAGGATGATGCCGGCGATGAAGCAGGCGCCGATCTTGACGCCGTCGGGGCGTTCGATGACGTTCGCGACGGTGACGTAGAGAAACACCGCCGAGATGACCGCGAAGCCGATCGTCCAGCCCCGCTGGCCGGCCTTGCGGGCCGCGATGGTCACCGCGATCGCCGCTGAGCTGATGAGGACCAGGACGCCGGTGGCGTAGGCGCCGCCCTGGGCGTCGACGTCGGCGTCGAAGATCCAGGTGACCAGGAAGCCGATCAGGGTGAAGACGATGACCATGGGGCGCACGGCGCGGGCCCAGTGCGGGGCCATGCCGTAGCGGGGCAGGTAGCGGGGCATCAGGTTGAGCAGACCGGCCATCGCGGAGGCGCCGGCGAACCACAGGATGGCGATCGTGGAGACGTCGTAGACCGTCCCGAAGGCGCCGCCGAGGTATTCGTGGGCGAGGTAGGCGAGGGCGCGTCCGTTGGCGGGGCCGCCGGACTCGAAGTCCTTCTCCGGGATCAGGAGGGTGGTGATGAAGCTGGTGGCGATCAGGAAGACGCTCATGATCAGGGCGGCGGTGGTGAGCAGCTTCTTGGTGTCGCGGATCCGGCCGGCGGGACGCTCCTCGGTGTCACCGGGGTCGCCCTTGACGTGCGGCATGACGGCGACACCGGTCTCGAAGCCGGACAGGCCGAGTGCGAGTTTGGGGAAGACCAGCAGGGCCACGCCGACCATGGCGAAGACGTTGCCGTGCTCGGCGGTCAGCGCGCTGGACCAGTCGGCGACGACATGACCTGCGGTGATGACGTGCCACAGACCGACGACCACCACGACCACGTTGAGGGCGAGGTAGACGCCGACGAGGGCGACCGCGACGCCCACGGCCTCCAGGAAGCCCTTGAGGAAGACGGCGCCGAGCAGGGCGACCAGGACGAGGGTGATCGGCATCTGCTGGTTGTGCAGGGTGCTGGTGAGGTGGGGGTTCTCGACCAGGTGGGTGGAGGCGTCGGCGGCGGAGAGGGTGATGGTGATCAGGAAGTCGGTGGCGGCGAAGCCGAGCAGGGTCAGGACGAAGAGTTTGCCCTGCCAGAAGGACAGGAGGCGTTCCAGCATGGCGATGGAGCCCTCGCCGTGGGGGCTTTCCTCGGCCACGCGGCGGTAGACGGGCAGGGCGCCGGCCAGGGTGACGAGGACGAGGACGATGGTGGCGACGGGGGAGAGCAGACCGGCCGCCAGTGCGGCGATGCCGGGCTGGTAGCCGAGGGTGGAGAAGTAGTCGACGCCGGTCAGGCACATCACCCGGTACCAGGGCTGACCCCGGTGCGGGGGCTCGGGTTGGGCGTGCGGGCCCACGTGGCCGCCGCCCTTGCCCATGTCCGAGAGACCTTCCAGCATCCAGGAGCGCAGACGACTCGGGGGCGGGTGCTCGGTGGTGGCCATCGGGGGCGCTCCTAGGTACGGCTCAGTTCGGGGGTCCGGCCGCCCGTCCGACGGCGGGACCAGCGTAAGCGGAGAGTGACGCTCGGGCCCGTGGTGCAAGGCTGCGGGGGCATCAAACTTCCGTTAAGACTCGGCGTGGGGCATGCCGGACGCGAGGGACGGTCCAGTTGAGGGGGCTGTCTCGTCCCGGTTCGAACTGCTGGGGTGGGTCGGCCGAGGTGGACACGCAGCGTCATGTCGGGGCCGGGGCCGTGAACTCGCCGTCTCGCCGATGGGCACCCGACGTGGTGCTCTGACTGGGCGTGCCGGGCGACGACACCGATCTGCTTCGTAATGTTCGCCAGTGCTGACGAATGTTTCGGCGATTCAGAGGGTCAGGCGTCACGGGGCGCGACGGCATAGCCGTAGGAGGCTACCGCCGTCCTCGTGCACTGCGGACCGCCCTGTACGGAGTGAGTGTCCGGCGGGCGAGTCGATCGCCCTGTATCGCGCGGGAGCATTGTCCGGGCTTCCGAGTCCCGGGCCCGGACGCCCGGTCCGGCCGCCGTGCCCCCGCCCGGTGTGTGACCGTCACGTGGTCTCGGCGCCTCGGCGCCCTGTCGCCGGAGGGAGCCGGGCGGGGCGTCCCGCATCGCGGTCGCAGGGCGGGTGCTCGCACGGCAAGGGCTCCCCGTTCCCCGACGCGAGGCCCTCCGGGACGAGTTGGCGGGTCAATCCCCGAACATTCCCCGTGCACAGGGGGTTGCCACCGTTTAGTAGCTGTCTCTAGGGTGCGGCAGCAGCGAAGCTTTCTGGATCTACTCCGAAACTTTCGGACCTCAGGACGGACAAGGACGGCTCCGTCCCGTACCCAAGGAGCGCATCATGGGCGACCCGGCACTGTCCCGCCGTGGTTTTCTGGCGGCGTCCGCCGCGGCCGGTCTGGGCATGACGGCACTGACCGGTTGTGGCGGCGACTCGGACGGAGGTTCGTCCGACGGGACGACCACGGTGGAGTGGTGGAACATCTCCACCACCGAGCCGTCGAAGAGTGTCTGGGCGGCCCTCGCCAAGAAGTTCGAGGCCGCGAACCCCAAGATCAAGATAAAGATCGTCCAGCTGGAGAACGACGCCTACAAGTCGAAGATGACGGCGCTGACCGCTTCCGGGAAGCTCCCCGACATCTTCCACACCTGGGGCGGCGGCGTTCTCAAGCAGCAGGTCGACGCGGGCCTCGTCGAGGATCTGACCGACCGGACCAAGCCGTGGGCCGACGGCCTGCTGAAGGTCACCAAGGAGCCGTACATCTACGACGACAAGGTCTACGGCATTCCGTTCGACATGGGCATGATCGGCTTCTGGTACAACAAGAAGCTCTTCCAGCAGGCCGGTGTCAGCGAACCGCCCACCACCTGGGGCGGATTCCTCGAGGCCGTGAGCAAGCTGAAGGCGAAGAACATCACGCCCATCGCGCTCGCCGGCAAGGAGAAGTGGCCCGGCATGTACTACTGGGCCTACCTCGCGATGCGCACCGCGGGCATCGACGCGCTCCAGAAGGCCAGTGAGGACAAGGACTTCACCGGTGCCGGATTCGTCGAGGCCGGCCGGCACCTCAAGCAGCTCGTGGACCTCCAGCCCTTCCAGAAGGGGTTCCTCAACGCGGCCTACTCCACCCCGACCGGCCAGGCGGCCGCCGTGGGCAACGGCAAGGCGGCCATGGAACTCATGGGTCAGTGGGCCCCGTCCGTGGAGGCCGACGCCGGGAAGGGCCTCGGCAACGACCTCGGGTTCTTCCCGTTCCCCGCGGTCGAGGGAGGCAAGGGCGCCATCACCGAGGTGTTCGGCGGCGGCGGCGGACACGCCCTGCGCCGGGGCGCCCCACAGGCGGCCGTCGAGTTCCTGAAGTTCTTCGCCTCCGAGGCCACCGAACTGGAACTGGTCAAGAAGACCAGCATCCTTCCCGTGCTGCCGAACGCCGAGAAGGCCATGACCGACCCCAACCTCAAGCTCGTCCAGGCCCAGTTGAAGGCCGCCACCGGCTTCCAGCTCTATCTCGACCAGGCGTACGCCCCCGCCGTCGGCCAGGAGGTCAACGACAGCGTGGCCGCGCTGATCGCCGGCTCCAAGTCCCCCGAGCAGGTCGCCCAGTCGATCACGCAGACCGCGAAGGAAGAGCAGTAGCCCGCGATGACCTCCACGTTCCTCGCAGACAAGCGGAGCGGTCCGGGCACCGATCTCCCGCCCCCGGAATCGGTCAGGGCCCGGGGGCGGGGCCGCCGGCGCGTACTGCACTGGCTGACCGCGGTGGGCTTCCAACTGCCCGCCCTGGTGCTGTTCATCGGCATGGTCCTGCTGCCGATGCTGTTCGCGCTGTACGCCGCCTTCTTCCGCTGGGGCGGCTTCGGCATGCCCTCCGACTACGTCGGCACCGACAACTTCACCGACCTCTTCGACAACCCGATCTTCCTCGGCGACCTGTGGCGCTGCCTGGTCCTGGTGCTGCTCTCCCTCGCGCTCCAGCTGCCGTTCGCGCTCGCCATGGCGGTCCTGCTCAACCAGAAGCTCCGCGGCCGGGCCGTCTACCGGATGCTGTTCTTCGCGCCCTACGTCCTGTCCGAGGCGATCACGGGCGTGCTGTTCAGCATGGTCTTCGCCCCGGACGACGGACTCGCCGACCATGTCCTGGGCGCGGTCGGACTCGACGGCCTGGGCGGGCTGTGGTTCGCCGACCCGTCGTATGTCATGGCGACGCTCTTCCTCGTCATGACCTGGAAGTACTTCGGCTTCCACATGATGCTCTACCTGGCCGGACTCCAGTCCATCCCACGGGAGTTGACCGAGGCGGCGCTCATCGACGGCGCCGGCGCCTGGCAGCGGTTCCGCAACGTCACCCTGCCGTTGCTCGCGCCCACCCTGCGCATCAGCGTCTTCCTGTCCGTCATCGGGGCGATCCAGCTCTTCGACCTGGTCTGGGTGATCACCCAGGGCGGGCCCGACCACCACTCCGAGACGATGGCCGTGACCATGTTCCAGTACGGCTTCAAGCGCTACCAGGTCGGCTACGCCAGCGCGATCAGCGTGGTCATGTTCGGCATCTGCCTCGTCTTCGCCCTCGCCTACCAGCGGTTCGTGCTCCGCCGCGATCTCGAAGGGGCCACCACGACGATGAGGGGGGACGGCAAGTGACGCGCCGTACAGAGGGTGTGCGCACCCTGCCGCTGCACGTGATCCTCGTCGTCGTCGGCGCGGTGATGATCGTGCCGCTCGTGTATGCCGTCCTGTCCGGGTTCAAGTCCACCGACGAACTTTCCAGCAATCCCTTCGGTCTGCCCGAGCACTGGCTGACCAGCAACTACACCGACATCCTCGGCGGCGGCGACTTCTGGCGGCTGCTCGGCAGCAGCACCCTGATCGCGGTCGGTACGACGGTGCTGGTGGTCGCTCTGTCCGCGCTCGCCGCGTTCTCCTTCGCCCGGTTCGCCTTCCGCGGCCGGGAGGCGCTGTTCACGCTCTTCACGATGGGGCTGATGTTCCCCTTCGCGGTGGCGGTCCTCCCGCTGTTCCTGCTGCTGCGCTATCTGGGGCTGCTGGACAACCCGCTGGGCGTGATCCTGCCGCAGGCCGCCTTCGGACTGCCGATGACGATCATCATCCTGCGGGCCTTCTTCCGGGAGATCCCCGGCGAGCTGGAGGAGGCGGCCACCCTCGACGGGTGCACCTCCTTCGGGTTCTTCTGGCGGGTGCTGCTGCCCATGGCACGGCCCGCGCTCGGCACGGTCTCGGTGCTCGCCGTCGTCACCAGCTGGAACAACTTCATGCTGCCGCTGCTGGTGTTCACCGACAACACGTGGTGGACGCTGCCCATCGGGGTGCAGCAGTTCCAGGGCCAGTACTCCGCGGAGTACGCCCGTGTCTTCGCCTATCTCGTCCTGGCGATGGTGCCCGCCCTGGCCTTCTACTCGGTCGCCGAGCGCCAGCTCGTCGGCGGCCTCACCGCCGGTGCCACGAAGGGCTGACGGCGGCGTCTCGAAAAGTACGGCTCACCCACCCCGCACCCGCACGTGAGGAGTCGCCCCATGCGCAAAAACCGTCTGAGACTCGTCGGAGTCCTGGCCGCGGCCCTGGTCGTCACCGGCATCGGCGCACCCGCCCAGGCCCACGGGAAGCCGGCCACACTGGCCGACCTCGCCCAGCGCCACGGCCGCTACTTCGGCAGCGCCACCGACAACCCCGAGCTCGTCGACGAGCCGTACAAGAAGCTCCTCGGCAGCGAGTTCGACCAGATCACGCCGGGCAACGGCATGAAGTGGTACGCCACCGAACCCGAGCCGGGCGTCTTCGACTGGACCAACGGCGACGAGATCGTGAACCTCGCCCGCGCGAACCACCAGAAGGTGCGCGGTCACACCCTCGTGTGGCACAGCCAGTTGCCCGACTGGATCACCTCGCGCGAGTGGACGGCGGACGAGCTGAGGCCCGTACTGAAGAAGCACATCCAGACGGAGGTACGGCACTACCGGGGCAAGGTCTTCGCCTGGGATGTCGTCAACGAGGCCTTCAACGAGGACGGCACCTACCGCGAGTCCGTCTTCTACAAGACCCTCGGCCCCGGGTACATCGCCGACGCCCTGCGCTGGGCCCGCCAGGCCGACCCCAAGGTCAAGCTCTACCTCAACGACTACAACATCGAGGGGATCGGGGCGAAGAGCGACGCCTACTACGACCTGGCCAAGGAGCTGAAGGCGAAGGGCGTTCCGCTCGACGGGATCGGACTCCAGACCCATCTGGCGCTCCAGTACGGCTATCCGACCACCCTGGAGGACAACCTCCGCCGCTTCTCCAAGCTCGGCCTGGACACCGCGCTCACCGAGGTCGACATCCGCATGATCCTGCCCGCGACCGAGGAGAAGCTGGCCCAACAGGCCCAGTGGTACGCCGACTTGACCGACGCGTGCCTCGCGGTGCGACGGTGTGTCGGCATCACCGTCTGGGACTACACCGACAAGTACTCCTGGATCCCGGCGTTCTTCGAGGGCCAGGGAGCCGCGCTGCCCTGGGACGAGCAACTCCAGCCGAAGCCGGCGTACTACGCGATTCGGGCCGCGCTGAAGTAGGGCGCGAGGGAGAGGGGCGGGCCGGGGCGGCCGCGGCGGATTCACGTTGTCCTGCCGGGGCCGCCGGCTGGCTTGACCGACGGTCGAGGAGCGGCGGGAATCCTGATGGCCGGGTCCGGTCCGGCTGCCGGGCGCGCCATTCGCCCGTGCCGCCCGGGCGGCGGACGAGCGTTCTGGATCCTCAGGTAGTGGTCGGTGGTGCGGTGCTGGAGCGCACCACCAATTCCGTTCCCAGTTCCACGCGCGGGGAGTCCGGGCGTTGGTTGCGGGCCAGTTCGAGGACGGTGCGGACGGCCAGTTTGCCCATGTCGGCGAGGGGCTGGCGCACGGTCGTCAGCGGCGGGGCCGACCAGCGGACTTCCGGAAGATCGTCGAAACCCACCAGGCTCATGTCCTCCGGCACCCGCAGCCCACGCCTCCGCAGCGCCTCGATCGCGCCGAGGGCCATCTGGTCGCTGGCCGCGAACACCGCGGTGGGCGGCTCGGGCAGGTCGAGGAGCTTCTCGCAGCCCGCGAAGCCGGACTCCGGGTGGAAGTCGCCGGGCACGACCAGGGCCTCGTCGAAGGTGAGCCCGGCGCCTTCGAGGGCGGCGCGGTAGCCGTCGAGGCGGGCCCGCGAGCAGAGCAGCCGGGGCGGCCCGGCGATCAGGCCGATCCTGCGATGCCCGAGGGACAGCAGGTGTTCGGTGGCGGCGAGCCCTCCCGACCAGTTGGCCGCGCCGATGGTGGGGGCGTTCAGTGCGGGGGAGCCGGCCGGGTCGACGACCACCAGCGGGACGCCGAGCACGCGCAGTTCGTCGTGGAGGACCATGTCAAGCGCCGAGGTGACCAGGATGACCCCGTCGGAGGCGCGGGCGCGCAGGTTGCGCATCCACTCGCGCGCGTCGCCGGAGCGGCCGTGGATCGCGGAGACCACGGTGCCGACGCCCTCCGTGTGGGCGACCTCCTCGACACCACGGATGATCTCCACGGCCCAGGGGCTGTCGAGGTCGTTGAAGACCAGGTCGAGCAGGGCGGCGCGGGTGCCGGGTGCCGCGGGGCGCTTGCGGTAGCCGTACCGCTGGAGCAGTTCCTCGACCCGCGCGCGGGTGTGCGGGGACACGTCCGAGCGGCCGTTGACCACTCGGGACACCGTCGGCACCGAGACCCCGGCCTGCCGGGCGATCTCCGTGATGGTGACCCTGCTCCGGGGTCCGGCGTCGGCCTCGCCTGCTGTCACTTGCCCACCTCCGCGTCGGAGCCTCGAAAACGCCGGGCTCGAAACTTCCAGGAGTCTTCCGGAAAAGTGGGCCCATACACAAGGCGTCACAGGGAGTGATCGCCGACGGACATGCGTCGGGGCCGGTGCGCAGACAGTCGCTGCGAGCCGGCCCCTCAAGGTCCCCGGGCGGAACGGCGGGCCGCCGCCCGGTCGTGCTCAGGCGGCGGTGGCTGCCGCGAGTGGGCGGTGCGGGGCGATGACTCGACCGTCGGGCAGGAGCTCACCGGTGTCCTCGAAGAGCAGAACGCCGTTGCACAGCAGGCTCCAGCCCTGTTCCGGGTGGTGCGCCACGAGGCGGGCGGATTCCCGGTCGGCGGAGTCGGCGGTGGGACACGGTGGCTGGTGCTGGCACATTGGTGGGATCTTTCGCTGTGTTGTGGTCATGACGTCCCCCGTTGCGATAACTCAGTCGGAACCCAGTGTTGCCCTACGGGCGTCAATCCGCAGGGATTTCGCATCACCACTTCTTCACAGGTTGGAGACGCGTCACCCGGTCGGACGGTTCAGTCCAACTGCACTGTCCCTTCGGGTGGTTCAAGGGGGCCTGAAAGGGCTAGTCCACCTGGAGCGGGTCTCGCAATCGGCTCGTCCGAGCAATTCCCTGCTCGTACGAGCAAATGGTTACCGGGTGATCCCTGGGGATTGCGTACGACCTTAATGCCACCCGAAACGGAGTCGTACCCCGCTACCCGGAATCCGGGGCGGGGTACGAGGACGCCGGGCGGGGTGTCAGGCGGGCGAGCCGAGCAGCGGGGCCGGAGTCACCCGATGGGTCAGCACCGGAAGCAGTTCGGCGGCCCGGTGCGGGCGGTGCGCGGCGATACCGGGCGGGGCCGGTGCCAGTGGGACGAGCAGGTCGGTGGCGGCGAGGCGGCCCGTGGCGGCGTCCGCCGCGCAGTCGCCGTGCAGCCACAGCGCGAGCATGTACAGGCCCGGGATCGACAGCAGGCGCGGCTGGTAGGGCTGCTGCATCACCTCCGCCTGACGCAGCGCGCGCTCGGTGGACGCGATGTAGGGCCCCTCGAAGAAATGCGAGAACGCCCAGCCGTCCGGGGTCAGCATGGTCTCGGCCGCGGCCACCGAGCGTTCGCCGCAGCGGATCAGGAACCGCCATCCGGCCAGCCTGGTGGCGGTTCCGTCCAGGACGTGTACGGGCAGCGGGAGCTCGGGTGTGACGGGTCCCTGGGCGCGCAGCAGGGAAGGGGTCCGGGCCTCGCGGACCGCGGTGGGCGAGGCGAGTGCGGTGAGGACGGAGCGAAGTGCGGGTGCGGGAGCCGGAGGGACATGCAGCGGCATGGTGGGTCGCCTCTCATTCGACAGGCACGGTGGCACGAGGGCGGGGGCGGACGACGCTGTCAGCTCAGGGGGTCAGAGAGGCGTGGGCCGGGGTCCGGTGACGCAGGTGCGGGTGGGACTGCCGTACGTCACCTGACGGCAGGATCCAGGACCGCGGGTGCCAACCCTCTGCCTTGTTCGCGGAGTTTATACGACATGTGTTCAGTCGATGTTTCGTCTAGCCGTTTCCGCTGTATCGGGCAAGGGCGCATTCGGTCGGCGATACGCGAGAATCATCCCGATACCGCGGCTGCTTCGCGCCGGTGACCTCGGGGAATGTTCGGGAAGCGGTCGGCCAATTCTCGTCGGCGTTTTTCACGAGTTCTTCGGGGCACTCGAAACTGCTGACAGCCCCATGCCGAAGGAATGTGCCACCGGTCACATCCGACAGCGTAGCGGGCTCGGGGCCGCGGCGGGACGTTATCGATCGGTCCGACTGGGCATCATCCCACCTGACTCATGACGCAGCGAGGAGGGACCCTTCATGGGGGAGAAGGTCGTGGCAGGCCAGTTCGACCTGTCCGATCGCCAGCGCTACCGCGACAAGCTCCGCAGGTGCCTGACGGGGCTGGAGCGGCTTCTGGCGGAGCAGCGGTTCGATCGCCCCAAGAACCTGATGGGTCTGGAGATCGAATTGAATCTGGTCGGCACCGACGGTATGCCGAAAATGCTGAATGGAGAGGTACTGGAACGCATCGCAAGCCGAGATTTCCAAACAGAACTCGCCATGTTCAACCTGGAAGTCAACATAGCCCCACACCGGCTGGGCGGGCGGGTATTCGACCGGCTCGCGGAGGAACTCCGTACCTCGCTGGCATATGCCGACCGTAAAGCGGGCGAGCTCGACGCGGGAATCGTCATGATCGGCATCCTGCCGACCCTGGACCGGGACGACCTGGTCTCCTCCAACCTGTCCGACGTCGACCGCTACACCCTGCTCAACGACCAGATCGTGGCCGCCCGCGGCGAGGACTTCGTCCTGGACATCGACGGCGTGGAACGCCTCACCTGCACCTCGAAGTCCATCGCCCCGGAGGCCGCCTGCACCTCGGTGCAACTGCACCTCCAGGTCACCCCGGGGCGCTTCGCCGACGTGTGGAACGCCGCGCAAGCGGTGGCCGGCGTACAGATCGCCGTCGGCGCCAACTCGCCCTTCCTCTTCGGCCGCGAGCTGTGGCGCGAGTCCCGGCCGCCGCTCTTCCAGCAGTCCACGGACACCCGCCCGCCGGAACTCCAGACCCAGGGAGTGCGGCCGCGCACCTGGTTCGGGGAGCGGTGGATCTCCTCGGCGTACGACCTCTTCGAGGAGAACCTGCGCTACTTCCCGGCCCTGCTGCCGATCTGCGACGACGAGGACCCGCTGAAGGTGCTCGACGAGGGCGGGGTGCCCTCGCTCGCCGAACTCGTCCTGCACAACGGCACGGTGTACCGCTGGAACCGGCCCGTCTACGACATCGCCGACGGCGTCCCGCACCTGCGCGTCGAGAACCGTGTGCTGCCCGCGGGACCCACCATCACCGACGTCATCGCCAACGCGGCCTTCTACTACGGCCTCGTCCGCGCCCTCGCCGAGGAGTCGCGCCCGGTGTGGACCCGGATGCCCTTCGAGGCGGCAGCGGCCAACTTCGACGCGGCCTGCCGGCACGGCATCGACGCGCGCATGACCTGGCCCCGGCGCGGCCGGTACGGCGGCACGGTCGAGGTCGACGCGGTGAGCCTCGTACGGGACGAACTGCTGCCGCTGGCCGAGGCCGGGCTCGCGGCGTGGGGCGTCGAGCCCGCCGACCGGGACCTGTACCTCGGGGTGATCGAGGAGCGGTGCCGGCGCCGGGCCAACGGTGCCTCCTGGCAGGCGGCGACGTTCCACCGGGCACTGGAGGCGGGACTGTCGCGGGACGCGGCGCTGGCGGCCACGACACGGCGATACGGCGAGCTGATGCGCACGGGAGAGCCGGTGCACACCTGGCCGGTGGGGCTGCCGGAGCCGGCGCCGCTGGGATGAGGGGCGTCGGCGGGCGCCGGGTCAGCCGCCGCTGCCGCCCTGGGCGCCCGCGGCCACGATCGCCTTCAGGATCACCGTGTGGATCTGGGCCGGGTCGTTGACCTGCTGGCCGGAGCCGCCGGTGGCCTCGGCGAGCTGTTCGGCCTCCGCGCGGTCGGCATCGGGGCCCACCGCGATCACGATCAGGGGGACCGGGCGGGTGGGGCTGGAGAGCTTCTCCAGTTGGGAGAGCAACGCCCCGCGCGAAATGCTGCCGGGGTCCTGGTTGACCCCGTCGGTCAGCACCACCAGCGCGTTGAACTTCCCCTCGGCGTAGGAGGAGGTCGCCGCCTTGTACGCGGCGAGCGTGGTGTCGTACAGCCCCGTCGCGCCGCCAGGCACCGGCTCCAGGCCGCCGAACGCCGCCGACAGCCGCTCCCGCTGGGTGGTGCCCGCGGCCGTGCTGTCGCCCAGCCGGTCCGTCGGCACGAGGATCTTGTAGTCCTTGTCGCCGTCCAGCTCGGTGGAGAACTCCCACAGGCCGATCTCGTCCTCCTGGGTGAAGGTGGCGAGGGCCTGGAGGAGGGACGCCTTGGTGACGTCCATGCGGGAGCGGCCGGTGCCCGGCACGGGCTCCGACATGGAGGCGGAGGCGTCCACGACCGTGGTGATCCGCGCGCTCTGGACGGTGATCGTCCAGGTGCCGAGGGCCTCCTGGAGCGCGGTCGCGGAGGCGGGCTCACCGGCCGCCGCCGCGTACGGCTGGGGCGCCCGGCCGCCGGCCTTCGCGACCAGTGCGGAGGACACCCGGTCGTCGGAGGTCCTGAACCCCCGGTCCGTCAGCAGCTGTTCCTGCTCGGGCTTGCGCAGATACGTCATGAAGCGGATCGCCGCCCGGCTCTCGTCCGTGCTCAGCCGTGTCTCGTCGACCAGCGCGTACGGGTAGTCCAGCCGCGGCGAGCCGTCCTTGGGGTAGAAGAAGTCCAGATCGTCCCCGGACTCCGCCGAGGAGTTGTGCGCGAAGGCCGCCTGCTCGGACACGACCAGCGCCTGGTTGCGCTTCGGATTGCCCTGCTCGGTGCCCGAGGAGTCCCGCGGCAGCGTCTCGACGAGCTGGTCGTCGCTGTCGGAGATGCGCTGCGAGAGCGACTTCATCATCGCCGCGGCCTGCGTCGCCCCGCCCTTGACCTGGCCCGCCGCACTGCTGAGCTGGGTCAGGGCGAGCAGCCCGGACGCGCTGCGCGCGGGGTCGGCGGCGCCCAACTTCAGGGAGTCGTCCCGCAGGGTGGCGCCCGCCAGTTCGAGCCAGCCGTACGTCTTCTGCGGCCAGCCCAGCGACTTCGCGGCGGTCGGCACCATCGCCATCCCGACCGGACTGGAGGCCACGTTGCCCACGCGGGCCACCTTCGTCGCGCCCGCGTCCGCGGAGAGCTGCTCCAGCCACACGTCCGAGTCCGGCACCCACACCTGCGCCCCGGGGTCCTTGCCGGCCCCGAGTGTGTCCCTGACCTTGTACGACTCACGCGCGGTCACCGAGATGTCGAGGCAGCGCCCGTCGGAGGTGAGGTTCTCGTCGTGGGCCCGCCCGGCCGCGGCGCGCAGGGCGGGGGCCACGTCGGGGGAGGCGGCGACCTCGAGCCGTACCGCCTCGTCCCGGCAGGAGGAGCCGAAGGAGAGCAGACCGCCCTGGACGGCGGCGGCCGTACCGCCGGCGACGGCCAGGACGAGCACGGTCGCGAGGGCCACGGTGCGGCGGCGGGTGCGTGGACGGGGGTCGCTGCCGCCCGCCCCATACTGATCGGGCAAGCTGTGACGTCCCATGACGGTGGTGCCCTCCCCTGATCCTCGTGCCCGCACAGCCTTGGCGGCAGGAGGGAGGGAGGCACGCCCCCGTACGGCGTCCGTCCCCCCGACGGCCTTGCGCACGATCTTCGTAACTTCTTTCGAAGGACCCTAGCGGGGCGGGGATACGGATGAGGCTGGATTACTCAACTGGAGGCAGGTGTGCAGGCGGAGGAAGGGGCAGTGGCCGATTCTTTTCCGCAGATGGCGCTCTCACGGAAGTTCTTCCGTGACGAGACGCTGCTCGTTCTGGGGCTTTCGCTCGGTGCGAGCGGTGTGTCCGCGCTGATCAGTTTTGTCGGATCGGTCACCAAGCCAGGGGGTCTCAAGGACCAGGCGGCGACCCTCAACGCCTCGGCCGCGCCCGGCCGTCCCTGGCTGGATCTCGCCTGGCAGCTCTTCGGGATCGCGTCGGCCCTGGTGCCCGTGGCCCTGGTCGCGCACTTCCTCCTGCGGGAGGGGCAGAGCCTGCGGACGCTCGGCTTCGACCGCACCCGGCCCGGCCCCGACCTCGCCCGCGGGGCCGGGATCGCGGCGGTGATCGGCAGCACCGGAATCGCCTTCTACCTCGCCGCACGCGGCCTGGGCTTCAACCTCACCGTGGTGCCCGAGGCACTGCCCGACGTGTGGTGGAAGTACCCCGTGCTGATCCTGTCGGCGATGCAGAACGCGATCCTCGAAGAGGTGATCGTCGTCGGCTATCTGCTGCGCCGGCTGAACCAGTTGGGCTGGACCCCGGGCACCGCCCTGGTGGCCAGTTCCGTACTGCGCGGTAGCTACCACCTCTACCAGGGCATCGGCGGCTTCCTCGGCAACATGGTCATGGGCGCGGTGTTCGTCTACCTGTACCGGCGGTGGGGCAGGGTGGGCCCCCTGGTGGTGGCGCATTCCCTGCTCGACATCGGGGCGTTCGTGGGCTACGCGCTGCTCGCGGGGAAGGTGGGCTGGCTGCCGACCGCGTGATCAGGCGAGCAGCTCGCCCTCGATCACCGTGACCGCACGTCCGGTCAACAGGGTCCGCTCGCCGCGCAGCCCGGTGCGGACCCGGCCGGAGCGGGGCGAGGCCTGCAGTCCGGTGAGATCCGTACGGCCGAGCCGCTCCGCCCAGTAGGGCGCCAGGGCGGTGTGGGCGCTGCCGGTGACCGGGTCCTCGTCGATGCCGACGTTCGGGAAGAAGCAGCGGGAGACGAAGTCGTAGCCCAGGTCCGGGTTCTCGGCGCGGGCGGTGGCGATGATCCCGCGCTCGGAGTAGGCGGCCAGGGCCTTGAGGTCGGGGCGCAGGGCGTGGACGGTCTTCTCGTCGACCAGTTCGAGCAGCAGGTCACCGATGTTCGGACCGGTGTCGAAGGCCGTCAGCGGCTCGGCGCCCAGCGCCTCGGCGACCCCCTCGGGAAGCGCGACCGGCGTCAGCGGGGCGGTCGGGAAGTCCAGGGTGATCGAACCGTCCCCGCCGGGCGTGGCGACGAGGACACCGCTGCGGGTCGCGAACCGCACCGGGCCCCGGTGGGCGCCGGTGCCGTGCAGGACGTGGGCCGTGGCGAGCGTGGCGTGCCCGCACATGTTCACCTCGGTGGCGGGCGTGAACCACCGCAGCGCCCAGTCGGCCTCGCCGCCCGCGGGAAGCCGGTGGGCGAAGGCCGTCTCGGCGTGGTTGACCTCCAGGGCGATGCTCTGGAGCCGGTCGTCGTCCGGGAAAGCGTCGTCCAGGAGCAGGACCCCGGCCGGGTTGCCGGCGAAGGGGCGGTCGGTGAAGGCGTCGACGATTCGGATGCGCATGCGCCGACGGTACGGCGTGATCTCGCGGCCGGGACAAGGCCAATCGGAGGTCGCTGGACCGATTTCCCACCACCTGAAAGTGATCTGCGTCACAGACTGTCACAGCGTCCGCCCACCCGGTGTCTTGAGGCCGAACCCCTTGAGACGGGCGAACCCCTTGCGACGGAGGAGACACCATGAGCACCGAAGTCCTCGTGATCGGCGGCGGATACGCGGGCGTCATGGCGGCCAACCGCCTGACACAGCGCGACGACGTGACGGTGACCCTGATCAACCCGCGCCCGGACTTCGTCGAGCGGATCCGGCTGCACCAGCTGGTCGGCGGCTCCCACGACGCGGTGGTCCCGTACCGCAAGGTCCTCGCCGAGCGGGTGCGCCTGGTCGTCGGCACCGTGACCGAGATCGACGCGGCCGGGCGCGGCGTGACGCTGGCGACCGGCGACACGCTCGGCTACGACTACCTGGTCTACGCGGTGGGCAGCGGCAGCGCCGACCCCGACGTGCCGGGAGCGGCCGAGTTCGCCCACCCGATCGCCACCCTGGAGGACGCGAGGCGACTGCGGCCCGTCGTCGACGCCGCGCCCTCGACGGCACCGGTGACGGTGGTGGGAGCCGGCCCGGCCGGTATCGAGACCGCAGCCGAACTGGCGGAGGAGGGGCGCGCGGTGACCCTGGTCTGCGGTGGCGTGCTCGGCCCGTACCTGCACCCGCGGGGCCGGCTCTCGGTCACGCGGCGCCTGGCCCGGCTCGGGGTGACCGTCCTCGAAGGCCCCGGCACCCGGGTGACGGCCGTGGCTCGCGACGCCGTACGGCTCGACGACGATCGCGAGCTGCGGAGCGAGGTGACCATCTGGACCGCGGGATTCGGCGTGCCTGACCTTGCCGCGCGCAGCGGGCTGAGCACCGATGCCCTGGGGCGCCTGCGCACCGACGAGACCCTGACCAGCGTGGACGACGAGCGCATCGTCGCGGCCGGCGACTCGGCCGCGCCGTCGGACCTGCCGTACCGGATGGGCTGCCAGTCCGCGGTACAGCTGGGCCCGCAGGCCGCGCAGACCGTGCTCAGCCGGATCGCGGGCGAGCGGCCCGCCACCGTCGACGTGGGGTTCGCCGGCCAGTGCATCAGCCTGGGCCGACGCGTCGGCATCTTCCAGCTCGCGCGCAAGGACGACACCGCGATCAGCCTCTACCTCGGCGGTTTCCTGGGTGCCAGGATCAAGGAGATCATCTGCCGGAGCACCGTCTGGCAGCTCGGCTACGAGGCGCGCAGGCCCGGTGTCCGCACCTGGTGGGCCAAGGACGCCAGGCGCCGGCAGAAGCTGACCGAGGTGCCGGTCACCGCCGGACAGGCGGCCTGAGCCGCGCGCTGCGACGGGGGAGGGACCCACACATGAGCGAGCACCCCACCGACCCGGCGACCGAGACGTTCGTCGCCCACCGCAACCTGCTCTTCACGGTCGCCTACGAGATGCTCGGGTCGGCGGCCGACGCGGAGGACGTCCTCCAGGAGACCTGGCTGCGGTGGATCAAGGTCGACCTCGGGCAGGTCCAGGACCGGCGCGCCTATCTGGTCCGCATCACGACCCGGCAGGCCCTCAACCGGCTGCGCACCCTGACCCGCCGCAAGGAGGCGTACGTAGGGCCCTGGCTGCCCGAGCCGCTGCTCACCGCACCGGACGTGGCCGAGGACGTCGAGCTGTCCGAGAGTCTGTCGATGGCGCTGATGTGCGTCCTGGAGACCCTGTCGCCGACCGAGCGTGCCGTGTTCGTGCTGCGGGAGGTCTTCGACGTCGACTACGACGAGATCGCGGCCGCCGTGGAGAAAAGCCCCGACGCGGTGCGCCAGATCGCCCACCGGGCCCGCCGCCACGTCGACGCCCGGCGGCCCCGCAGGACGGCGTCGGCCGGTGAGGCACGGGCGGCGGTGGAGTCGTTCCGGCGCGCGCTGGAGACCGGGGACCTCCAGGGGCTGCTCGACGTGCTCGCCCCCGACGTCGTCCTGGTCAGCGACGGCGGCGGCGTCAAGCAGGCCGCGCTGCGTCCGATCGTCAGCGCCGACAAGGTGGCCCGCTTCATCGCGGGCGGTATCGCCAAGTTCACCGTCACCCTCACCGGCGAGGCCACCGAGGTCAACGGCAGCCCGGCGCTCGTCCTGCGGGTGAACGGCGAGATCGACGGCGTTCTCGCGGTCCGCGTCGAGGACGGCCGTATCACCGGCCTGTACTACGTCCGCAATCCGCAGAAGCTGACCCGGGTCGCGTCGAGGACTCCGCTGACGCTCCGGTCGGTGCCGACGGCGGAGTGAGAGTCCGCCCATTGCGCTCCCGACGGCGAGCATCCATTATCAGGATTCCTGTTATTTTAATCTTGTAGCGATGGGTGCTCAGCCATGTCGTTCAGCTCCGGAACCAAGGCCAGGGGGATCCAGCTCCTGTTTGGCCCCATGATGTCCCGTGTACACAAGGACCTGCGCTTCACCGACATCCCGGCGCGCACCGAGACCCTTCGGGTGGAGACCGGTGCCGGGCCGGTGACGTGCACCGTCTACCGTCCGCCGGCCACCACCGCCACCCCCGCCCCCGTGTACGTCAACTTCCACGGCGGCGGGTTCGTGGTCGCCCGCCCCGAGCAGGACGACCACATCTGCCGCTACATCGCCGCCACGGCCGGCTGCGTCGTCATCAACGTCGACTACGCAGTTGCGCCGCAGCGGCCGTACCCCGCGCCCGTCACCCAGGCCTACGACGTCACGGCCTGGGTCGCCGAGAACGGCGCCGCCGGCGGCTGGGACGGTTCGCGGCTCGCCGTGGGCGGACACAGCGCCGGGGCCAATCTGACCGCCGCGGTGTGCCGCCTGGCCAGGGAGCGCGGCACCTTCTCGCCCCTGCTCCAGATCCTCGACTCGGCACCGCTGGACCAGCTCGCCGACCCGGCCACCAAGCGGTCCCTCGTGGCCAAGCCGCTGCTCACCCCGCAGCTCATGCGGATCTTCACCGCCGCCTACGTCCCCGACCCCGCCGACCTCACGCACCCCCTCGTCTCGCCCGCCCTCGCCGACGATCTCGCCGGACTTCCGCCCGCCCTGGTCGTCACCGCGGAGAACGACCGCCTGCGCGAGGAGGGGGATGCCTACGCCAAGGCCCTGGAGGCCGCCGGTGTCCCGGTCACCCACCGCGTCTTCCAGGGGGTCGACCACTACTTCACCCACACCGGCCCGGTGGCGGCCGGAAAGGAAGCCATCGACCTGATGGCCGGCGCGCTGCGCGAGGCCCTTAAGTGACCGTCCCGTCCCGACGACGTCAGCCCTGATCGTGCCGCTGACCTGTGGAGAGGTGCGCGTCTCGGGAAGGCCCCGCAGAGAGCGCGCGAGCTCGCAGACGGGCCGTGCCTGGGCGCGGGCGTCGATCCCCAGCAGGGCGGCGAGGTCCGTCACCGGGCGCGGGGCCAGCTCCTTGCGACCGGAGCCGATCACCCCCTTCCTGGGGCAGCGAGCGGACCGGCCGCAGGAGGTCACGGCGTTCCGCCGCCGGGAGACGCGGGCGGCACGGGCGAGAGGCGCGCCCGGCAGCCGGACCGGACCCGGCCACCGAGGCTGTCACCGTGCTCTTCACCCGGGGTTGCAGCCGTGGCGTCCAGCGGCGCCATGTCGTCCGGGACCGCCCGTCGAGCGTGGACGAACAGGTCGAGCATGGCGGCCCCCCTTCCTTGCGTAGGTCTCCGGCGCGACGTCGGTGTCGACGGTGGGGAAGCCCGGCGCGGGCGCCGGCCACCGGAGCAGCTCCGCACCGGGGTCGTCTCCCGCGAGCACCGCACGGACCTCGCCTCCGCCCAGCCCGGCTCGGTCGGCCAGGTCATGCCGTCCGAGGCCTCTGTGGTCCAGCAGCCGCGCCGGCATCGCGCCGAAGCCGGGGTGCTCCGTCCTGCCCGCAGGCCGGAAACCAGGGCCTGTCCGGCGGATCATGCCGGGCGCCCGCCGGCGCCGAATCGCTGTAGCGGCCAGCCGGGCAAGGAGCCGGAGTGGAGCAAGTCGGGGCTGTCGTTAAATACCTCGACGCAGGTCGTGGTGATCGGGGACGCTTCGCTCGATGACCAGAATCGACGACACGCCGCCCGCGTGGGACGAGCGCACCCAGCTCACCACGTTTCTCGACTACACACGTGACACCGCCCGCGCCAAGTGCGATGGCGTCTCTGCGGAGAACGCCCGCAAGTCGCTCCTGCCGGGCTCACCGCTGATGACCATGAGCGGAGTGATCAACCACCTCCGCTGGGTCGAGTACTACTGGTTCCAAGTGGTCTTCATCGGCGAGGAGGACCGGGGCCCCTGGACCGAGGAGGACCCCGACCGCGAGATGCGTATCGCCGTCGACTTCCCGCTCCCGCAGTTGCTCGACGAATACGCCGAACAGAGCGCCCGCTATCGCGAACTGGTCGCCGGGACCGACCTGGACAAGCAGGCCCAGCGAGCGGGCCGCAACGGCCTCCACGTCGATCTGCGCTGGATCCTCCTCCACCTCACCGAGGAGACAGCCCGCCACAACGGCCACCTGGACATCCTGCGCGAGATGCTCGACGGCACGACCGGCGACTAGATCCGGCGGAGAGCATGGGCGGAGCCGGAGCCGGAGCCGGAGCCGGAGTCGGATCGCGGCGACGGTGCCGTGGAAGGGATCGTCTTCTCGAAGCCTGCGGGTCGGCCGGCCTTGCTGCTCCTTCGTTGGCGGTTGGCCCGCTGGTTCTCCGGCTCGGGGAGGGTGTGCTTGGTCTGGCGTCGTCGCAGGCAGTGGCGGTTGCGGCGGGAGGATTACGCCTAATAGGCATGTGCGTTGGCCGGTTGGACCGGTCGGCAGGGGCCAGGACGGCCGCGAAGATCCCATCCCGGGTTCCGTCCGCCGACCAACGTCCGGGCCGTTCGCACACCGTCTTCCGTGGACCGAAACGCGCAGGTGCATCCCGCCATGGCCCCCCAGTGCGGAGTCGGTACAGGGTCTCGTCGATGATCGTGCCGCGGCCGGCCCATCGGCCGCCGCGCTGCTCGGACTTCGGCAGCCGCGACGGTCACATGATCCGCCGGACAGGCCCAAGTCACCGGACCTGGTCATGCCCGACCTCTCGACCTGTTGCGACAACGTGGTCGACGCGGTCACCCCTGGCTCGTAGCCTCTCGCTGTGATCGACACGACCGAGGCCGACGGCGCTTTCCAGAACCGGTGTGCGCACGCTGCGCGCAGTCTCGCGCCGGGCGTCGGCCATGTCATCCACCGCATCGCGTTCGACGCCTTCCCCGAGGCCGACTCACTGGAGATCACTCTCCGTGCGGGGCCGCACAAGCCCGACGTCGTGATCTCGCTCGCCGGCGTGCGTTACGTCTCGGTCGCCAAGGACTCCGGCCTCGAGGGGTTCGTCGACGAGATCTCCCTGGTCCACCTGCCGCGGACGCCGTACCCCTGGCCCGCCGAAACCGCCGACATGGTCGGCCGGTTCGGCGGATTGCCCGAGCTCGCGTGGCTGAGGATCGTCGGTCCCGTCGAGGTGGATGTCGTCGCGTCGATCGTCACCGTCTACTCGGCCATGAGCGACGACGAGGCCGCCGCGGACCGGATCGCCTGAGGAACGGGGGGCGAGGGCATGCTGGGCGGTGGGATTTGGGCCGCGACCCCGGGAGGGGGCCGTTGGTGAGCGTCGGGTGCGCGCAGCGGTCTGAACGCGTTGCTGTCATCGGAGCGGGCGTTCTCGGAGCCAGTGTGGGCTGGAACCTGTCTCGCCACGGGGCCAAGGTGGTCCTCATCGACGCCGGCCAACCAGGCGAAGGTGTCACCAACTGGTCTTTCTCGTGGGTCAACGCCAGCAACAAGACCGGGCGCAGGTCCTACTTCGACCTGAACGTCGCGGGCAAGGCGGCGTATCGGGAGCTTGCGGAGACCATCGGGCCGGACTCATGGCGGCATCCCAGCGGCCGGCCGCGGTGGGTCCCGACGAGGCATGGCTGCACGGACGGCAACTCGTCGGCCGCCTGGTCGACCGAGCCGTTGCGTCCGGCGCCGAACGCAGGGCCTATGGAAGTTAGTCGTCGGCACGGTGCTGACCTATGTGGTCCGGATTGGGTGAGACGCGCGGACTCGGTTCGTTGAGACAGACCGCATCTGTCCGACGGACTCGCCGAGATCCGCACCAGGGAGTCACCCAACGTGCGTCAGTTGTGCAAACGGTGAGCGGGCTGCCGGCTGGTGGGCGCACAGTGGGTTCATGACAACGGGGGGCACACCACGGCCGGGGGCGCGGCGTGCGCAGATCCAGCGCATCGCCGGGCGGAGGAGGCAACCGCGGAGGACGCCGGTCGGCTCCCCACTCGGTGCCCGGCAGCGCGGTCAGCGCGCAGGGGCGACGGGGCGGCCCCGTACGCTCACCGGGTCGGTCGCCGCCGGTGATCCGCGTCCAGGCGCGGCGCACAGCGGTGCCGGACCCGAGCGCATCAACTGGTGGGTCCGTCTGGAACGCTCCCTCGGCCTGCTCGCCACGATGGCGTCCCTCGCCGTTGCCGCCTTCGCATGGGTGTCGATCAAACAGGTCGGTCATGAGCAGGCCATCGCCCGGGAGGGGCAGATAACCGACCGCTACAACGCGGCCGTCGGCAACCTCGGCGATGACTCCGAGGACGTGCGCCTGGGTGGCATCTACGCCCTGCAGCGCATCATGCAGGACTCCCCACGCGATCAGCACACCGTGGTCGAGGTCCTCTCCGCCTACATTCGCGCGCACGCGCCGAAACCGAAGAAGGGCGCTGCCGTCCTGGACCGTATGACCAGGGACGCGGCGGCAGCCCTCTCGGTGCTGTGTGTCAGGGACGGCCGGCAGGACGGTACGGCCGTCGTAGACCTTGAGGGAACGTATCTCCCTCACGTCAACCTCAACGGTGCCGACCTGCGCGGTGCGAATCTGAGCCACACCGACGTGCGCGACGCGTCCGTCAACGGTGCGGACCTGAGCGGCGCCGATCTGAGTCAAGCCCGGCTGAGCGATATGGAGGCCCAGCATTTGGTCATGCGCCGAGCGAATCTGTTCCATGCGGTCCTGCGGAATGTCAGTGTGAGCCAGGTGGACTTGAGCGACGCGTCGCTCATGGCCGCGGACCTGCGGGACGCCTACCTGGATGCTGCGGACCTGCGTCGCGCCAACCTGCTGGGAACGGATCTGCGTGGTGCGTTCCTGCCCGTGGCGGACCTGCGGCAAGCCGAGGTCTTCGCGGATCTGCGGGGCGCCTACCTGGGAGGTGCGGACCTGCGCAAAGCGTTCATGAACAAAGTGGACCTGCGCGATGCGACGCTGGGCTCCGCCGACCTCAGCGGAGCCGATATCACCGAGGCCGATCTGCGAGGTGCTGATCTGACCCGGTCCTCGATGGGAGGGCGCACCAGTGATATTCCGGACAGGACGACCAAAGTCACCGTGCAGCAGCTACTGTCCGCGAAAATCGACGCGGCCACCCGGCTGCCGGCCCGGCTCGCAGCAGACCCACGCGTGAAGAAGGCGATGGCAGGTCCGACACGGGCCCACGCCTCTGTCCATGGGTGACGGCTCTTCATTTGAGACAGGACACTCGGGTTCGCCTGAGACCGCGTCGATGGGTGTCGGCGTGCCGTATCCGCCGACGCCGCTGGTTGATTCCCAGGTCGGCAGCTTGCTTCGGCTGGCAGGATCGGCGCCATGTCGATGGATGGGTTAGTGGTCCGAGCCCGTGAGCTCTGGGAAGGCCTGGCCCTAGTGCCCGTGTCGTTCGCCCCGTCGGGCGGTGTGAACGTCGTGGTCTCCCCCCGGTCCGGGCTGTGCCCAGTGGGCTGGGTCGGAGTGGTAGCTCTGGGCGGATCTGCGATCGTGACCGCGCCGAGTGAACGTGCCGCCGTGATCGTTCGTGGCGCACTCGGAAGACTGCCGGTTGAGGCCGTCGTGGACAGCGCTTTGGTCCGGGAGGCCCTTCCGGTGGCTCGGGTGCTTGGGCCGGCGGCGCTGTCCTATGTGTCCCCAGCCGGTTTCCGGCCGGTGGAAGCCGTCGCGTTGACGGTGGAGCAACTGTCAGCTGCTCACCCGGATTTGCGGATCCTGGAGCAAGTGGCTGGTCATGAGGACGCTGGTGAGGCTGCTCTGGACGAGATCACGTCGCCCGCGTTCGTGGTTCGCGAGCACAGCCAGGTGGTTGCTGCCGCGGGATATCAGGTCTGGCCGGGGCGGACGGCCCATATCAGCGTGCTGACGGCGCCAGAAGTGCGAGGGCGAGGACTGGCGCGAGTGACGGGCTCAGCTGCGGTCGCTCATGCCCTTGCCGCCGGCCTGCTGCCGCAGTGGCGCGCGCGCCCTCCCGCCTCCCGGCGTGTTGCGGCCGCACTGGGTTTCGAGGAACTGGGCTCCCAGCTCAGCATCGAGATCGCTCAAGGGAGAACAGGCTCCATCCACGCGCGCACGAAGTGATCCGGGGAGTGCCGACGCTCCCGCTCACCGTCATGTCAGTGCAGCCGGAACGGCTGCGAGCCGATCCCCGCCAGATTCGGATCGAAGTCCATCGGCAGCGGTCGGTCCTGCTTCGGCCGCGACTCGAAGCCGAGGTCCCGCCCGGTCGTCGCCGCCCAGTGCCACCCCGGGAAGTGACGCTCACCGCGCGACCACCGGAACGTACGTAGAGGATCGACATCCTCGAACCGGAGCGCCCTCAGTCGCGCGACTGAGGGCGCTGAGACAGAAGCCCGGGCCTTGCCATGCGATCGGTTCCGATATATCGTTGAAGCATCGCGACAGATCAACGATGGAATGGAGTGATTGCGATGCGTTCCCACGGATTCGAGCGTGGACATGGTGGAGCCGGTCGTCGGGGCCGTGGTGGTCCCGAGAGCCTGCGGGGTGCCTTCGGGCCCTTCGGTCCGGGCGGCCCCGGTGGCCCCGGCTTCGGAGGGCCGGGCTTCGGCCCCGGGCCCTGGGGGCCGAGGGGGCGGGGCGGCCCCAGGGGGAGGGCGCGGCGCGGTGACGTGCGCGCCTCGATCCTGGCCCTGCTCAAGGACCGGCCCATGCACGGTTACGAGATGATCCAGGAGATCGCCGAGCGCAGCGGCGGGGCGTGGAAGCCCAGCCCCGGTTCGGTGTACCCCACCCTCCAGTTGCTGGAGGACGAGGGGCTGATCGCCAGTGCGACCGAGGGCGGCAAGAAGCTGTTCTCGCTCACCGAGGCCGGCCGTACCGCGGCCGACGAGGGCCCCGACGCGCCCTGGGAGGAAGCCTCCCGCGGCATCGACTTCGAGGCGCTCGGCGAGATCCGGCAGGCCGGCTTCGGTCTGATGGAGGCCTTCGGCCAGGTCTGGAAGACCGGCAGCAAGGAACAGCGCGAGAAGGCGGTGGCCGTCATCAACGAGGCCCGCAAGAAGCTGTACCTGATCCTCGCCGACGAGGACTGATCACAGGCGTACGGCGGCGAAAGGCGCCCCGGGAGGAGACTCCCGGGGCGCCTTCCTGTGTGATGCCGTCAGATGTGCGCCTCAGGACACCAGTCCGGCCAGCTTCCGCAGCGACTCGTTCAGTGCGGCGGTCCCCGAGTCCTTCAGCTTGCCCGCCATCAGGGAGACGGCCGCGCCCGTGAACTCGCCGTCGATGCGGACCGTCGTGGCGTCCCCGTCGGGAGTCAGGGTGTAGCGCGTGGCCACACTCACCGCCATCGGGCCCTTGCCCCGGATGGCGAACAGCCGGGCCGGCTCCACCTGGTCGATGGTCCACTCGACCTCGGCCGGGAAACCCATCAGCTTCATGTTCTCCTGGAAGGTCCCGCCCGGTTCCAGGACCGTAGGGCCGCCGTTGGGGAAGCTGGTGTGGGTCGCGTTCCACTCCCCGTACGCGGACCAGTCGGTGAGCTGGGCCCAGACCTTCTCCGCGGGTGCCGGGATGCGTGCCTCCGCGCTGATTTCCGCCATGCGGCCACCTCTTCGTGTCGGGCTGTGGTGTCGCGGAAAGTAGCCGCAGGGGGCGCAACATTCAATACTGATGAAACGTCAGAAAGTAGGGAAACGGGAAGGGGTGTTCACCCCACCTGCCGTATCACCGCCGCGTCGAACAGGTCCCATGCGCGCGGGTACGCGCTCTCGTCGTGACAGTGCCACGCCTCCCAGAACAGGTCGGCGAGCAGTGCGCCCTCCGGGGCGTACACCCGGTACACGTACTGCCTGCCGTCCACGGCCGGCAATGCCACCAGCCAGCTCCTGCTCTCCACTCCTGTGGGGGACGAACGACGTCGTGCGACGGTTGCGCGAGGGGCGCACGCCAAGGCGGCGCGCGCCCACCAGGGCGGAACGGCGTGATCTCATCCGTAAGGAGGAGATCCTGGCGCCGACGTCCGCTCTCCGTGGGACGCGAAGATGCTTCCCCTCGAGGATGCCCGGATTCTGAGGGACTGATGGGGTAGGGGATGTGCACCCCCGTATCCCCCGGCAGTCGGCCCGCGAGCAGAGCGGCCCGCCGCCGATCCGCCCGGACGGCGATGTCAGGCTCAGCGCGGAACTGGCAGCGGTGGTGTCCGGTGCCCGCAGGCGGGCGCTGAGGGACGGGGACCGGCAGATCGACACCGCCCATCTGCTGCACTCCCTGCTGGACGCCGACGCCGAGGCGTACGCCGTCCTCGACGCGGATCCCCAGCTGCCGCGGCTCCTCGGATATCTCGTGCAGCGCAGCATCGGCTACGGCCTGCGGTGGCAGGGCAGCGTCGAGGACTCCGGCGCGGTCCCCGTGGCGCCGGTGGCCGACGGTTTCTCACCGCTCGCCGCGAGCGCGATGGAGTACGCCTGCGCCCGGGCCGAGCACCGCGCCGACGGGCCCGCCCGCGGGATCGACCTGTTCGCGGCGATCCTGATGGACCCCGAGTCGCGGGCCGTCGAGGTACTGACCCGTGCCGGAATCGACGCCCGGGCCGTGTCGGCGCGGATCGACGACCGTCTGCCCGGGGGGCTGTGGGGCGGGCCGCCGCGGTCCAGTCGATGAGACAGGAGTCAACGGGGGTGACGCTCATGTCGTGCCCTGTCATCATGGGCCGGTGCACACGTCTGAGAGCAGCAGGGCCGCCGGTGACGGCAAGGGAGTCGGTCTCGGTGACGGCAAGGGTGTCGGACTCGGTCTCGCGCTGGTGTCCGCGCTCGCCTTCGGCGGATCCGGGGTCGCGGCCAAGCCGTTGATCGAGGCGGGCCTCGATCCGCTGCACGTGGTGTGGCTGCGGGTGGCGGGCGCCGCCCTGGTGATGCTGCCGCTCGCCGTCCGCCACCGCGCGCTGCTGCGCAGCCGTCCCGCCCTGCTCGCCGGTTTCGGGCTGCTCGGTGTGGCGGGCGTCCAGGCCTTCTACTTCGCCTCGATCTCCCGCATCCCGGTCGGCGTCGCCCTGCTCGTCGAGTACCTCGCCCCGGCCCTGGTGCTCGGCTGGGTGCGGTTCGTGCAGCGGCGGCCGGTCACCCGCGCCGCCGCGCTGGGCGTGGTCCTCGCGGTCGGCGGGCTCGCCTGTGTCGTGGAGGTCTGGTCGGGCCTGAGCTTCGACGCCCTCGGACTGCTCCTCGCCCTCGGCGCCGCCTGCTGCCAGGTCGGCTACTTCGTCCTGTCCGACCAGGGCAGCGACTCCGGGGACCAGGCTCCCGACCCGCTCGGTGTGATCGCCTACGGACTGCTCGTCGGCACCGCCGTCCTGACGGCCGTGGCCCACCCGTGGACCATGGACTTCTCCGTCCTCGCACAGCGCGCCGACATGAACGGCACCCCGGTCGCGGCCGGACTGCTGCTCGGCTGGATCGTGCTGATCGCGACCGTCCTCGCCTATGTCACCGGGGTGGTGTCGGTGCGCAGGCTCTCACCGGCGATAGCCGGGGTCGTGGCCTGCCTCGAAGCGGTCGTCGCGACCGTCCTCGCCTGGGTGCTGCTCGGCGAGCACCTTTCGGCACCGCAGATCGTGGGCGGCGCGGTCGTCCTGCTGGGCGCCTTCATCGCGCAGTCCTCGACCCCGGCCAAGGGGTCCGCGGAGCCGGTAGCGGCCGGTGGCGCCGAAAGTCGGTTGTCCGCCCGGGAGAACGCCGCCTAGGCTCCCGGATCATGCATACGCGCACCCTGATCGTCTCTCCGCCGGCCGCCTGAGGCGGGCCCTCCGGAGACCACGCCCGGTCTGTCGCCGGGCCGAACGGTGCTGCCCGCAGACGAAGTCCGCGGACCCCGCCCACGAGCGGGCGTCCTCTTCCGAACTTCCGCGCCTCGGCGCGACTGCGGAGAGAACACGTGTCGCACGCTTCCTCAGGCCTGCCCGTCGGGCGGGGCCTCCTCTATCTGATCGTCGCCGGCATCACCTGGGGCACCGCGGGAGCGGTCGCCTCCCTGGTCTACCGGACCAGTGACCTGGGCCCGGTATCCCTGTCCTTCTGGCGCTGCGCGGCCGGACTGGTCGTGCTGCTCGCGGTCCGTCTCGTCCGGCCACGCGCGCGTACGGCCGCCCCGGAACCGCTCGGGCGCAGGGCCCTGCGGGTCGGCGCGTCGGGCGTCGGGCTCGCGGTGTTCCAGACCGCCTACTTCGCCGCCGTACGGTCCACCGGGCTGGCCGTGGCCACCGTCGTCACCCTGGGCGCAGGCCCCGTGCTCATCGCGCTCGGGGCCCGCCTCGCCCTCGGGGAGCGGCTCGGGCGCGGCGGAGCCGTCGCCGTCACCGGAGCGCTCGCCGGACTCGGTGTGCTGACGCTCGGCGGTGCGGACGCGTCGGTGCGCCCCCTGGGCGTGCTGCTCGGGCTGCTCTCGGCGGCGGGCTGCTGTGTGATGACCCTGATCACGCGTGCCGCCCGGGCGGAGTCCTCCGGAACCTCGGTGGCGGTGTTCGCGGTCACCAGCCTGTGTCTGCTGCCCCTCGCACTGGCCGAGGGCCTGCTCCCGCACACGGACCGACCCGCCCTGCTCCTGGGCCTGTTGGCCTACCTGGCGACCGTCCCGACGGCTCTCGCCTACGGCCTCTACTTCGCGGCCGCCGCGGTCGTCCGCTCCACCACCGTCTCCGTGATCATGCTGCTCGAACCGGTGAGCGCTGCGGCGCTCGCCGTTCTGCTGTTCGGCGAGCGCCTCACCCCGGCCGTCCTCCTCGGCACCCTGCTGATGCTGGGCGCGGTCGCGGGGCTCGCGGTGACGGAGACGCGCGTGCCCGCCTGACGGGCGGAGGGGCCCTTCTCCGTGAAGGGCCCCTTCCTCAGTCTCAGGTGCGTTGCCGCCGCAGCAGGTGCTCGCGCGCCGCCGCGTCCCCGGGACCGTCCCGCTCCGCCAGTGCGTCGGCGATGCGGTCCCGCACCTCGGCGGTTCTCTTGCCGGCGTACTTGAACTTCGCCCGCACACCGGTCACTTCGAGCCGCAGTCCGCGGATCCCCGACAGCATCCGCCCGTACGGCACCTCGCCCACCGCCACCCGCGCGGAGCCGCCCTCCGGCTGGAAGTGGCCGACCTGGTGGTTCAGGAGCACCGCCTTCTCGGCCGGGTCGTCCACCACGTGGGCCCGGCAACGCAGTTGCACCGCCGCGTAGAAACTCGTGGGCGTGCCGTGCTCGGACGGGCCGTCCGGGTCGGCCTGCCACGGGCCCGGGACGTACGCGTAGTCGTCGACCACGCTCAGCAGGCAGTCCGGACTCGCCTCCAGCGCAGACCACAGCGGGTTGGGCCGCGCGAGGTGGGTGAGCGCCTCGCCCCGGGCGGGGTCGTAGACGAAGTGCAGCGGCTGCACGAACGGCGGCTCGCCCGCGGAGCCGTTGACGGCGAGCTGCCCGAAGTCGTGGACGGCGAGCCACCGCTGCCACTCGGTGTCGTCACGGGCCGCGTCCCAGGGGTGGATCAGCATCACAGCACCGCGAGGTAGTCCGGGACCTCGGTGCCGGGGTCCAGGTGCCCGTCGGCGACCGGGGTGCCGTAGCCCTTGCGCAGCGGCACCACGCCGGCCCAGTGGGGGAGGGCGAGGTCCTCGGGCTCGTCGTTGGCACCGCCGGTGCGGAGCTTGGCGGAGACCTCGTCGAGGTCGAGGCGGATGACGGCGGTGGCGGCCAGTTCCTTCTTGTTGGCGGGGCGGGAGTCGAGTGCCCGCCCCGGGACCACGTGGTCGACCAGCGCGTCGAGGGCGAGGCGCTTCTCCTCGGGGTCCGTGACGTCGTACGCGAGTCCGTGCACCACCACGGAGCGGTAGTTGATCGAGTGGTGGAAGGCCGAGCGGGCCAGGATCAACGCGTCGACATGCGTGACCGTCAGGCACACCGGCAGCCCGGGGTCCGCCTGGCCGGTCATCCGCAGCGGGCGCGAGCCGGTCGAGCCGTGGACGTAGAGCCGCTCGCCCACCCGGCCGTACAGCGTGGGCAGCACCACCGGGGCGCCGTCCCGGACGAAACCGAGATGGCAGACGTAGCCCTCGTCGAGTATCGAGTGCACCAGTTCCCGGTCGTACGAGGCCCGGTCGGGGGAGCGCGTCGGGACGGTGCGGTCGGTCGGCGCGTAGGCGGTCGGCTCCGGCGTGGTCGCGGTGGCCCCCTGCATTGCGGTCTCCATTGCACTAGTGCATAATCTGCTTTGTGCTAGGAGAATATCGGATCGAAGGGCGACGCGCAGCGGAGATTGCGGCGAGCGTCGAGCGCGCGGTGGGCACCGGGGAGTTGGAGCCCGGCCAACTGTTGCCACCCATGCGGGAGTTGGCCAACGAGCTGGGCGTGAATCCCAATACGGTCGCGGCGGCGTACCGCACCCTGCGCGAGCGCGGGGTCATCGAGACCGCCGGCCGCAGAGGCAGCCGCGTCCGGCCGAAGCCGGCGACCACGGGCCGCGAGGACATCCGGGTGGAGGTGCCGGAGGGCGTGCGGAACGTGGCGAACGGCAACCCGGACCCCGCCTTGCTGCCCCCGCTGGCGCCCGCCTTCGCGGCGGCCGCCGCACAGGGCGACCGGGAGCCGGTCCTGTACGGAGAGGCGACCGTGGACCCCGAGCTCGCACGCCTTGCGCGCAGGGCGCTCGACGCGGACGGCGTCCCGGACGGGCCTCTCGCCGTCGCCTCCGGATCCCTCGATGTGATCGAGCGGGTGCTGGCCGCCCACCTCAAGCCGGGCGACACGGTCGCCGTGGAGGACCCCGGCTGGGGCAGCCTCCTCGACCTGGTCCCGGCGCTGGGCCTGCGGATCGCCCCGGTGGGCGTGGACGACGAGGGGCCGCGCCCCGAGGACGTCCGCCGGGCCCTGGAGGCGGGCGCCCGAGCCCTGATCGTCACCGACCGGGCCCAGAATCCGACCGGCGCCTCGGTGAGCGCCCCGCGCGCGCGTGCCCTCCGCGCGGTCCTCGGGGACCACCCGGACATCCTTCTCGTCGAGGACGACCACGGTCACGGCATCGTCGACCTCCCCCTGCACCCCCTGGCCGGAGTCACCCGCCACTGGGCCTTCGTCCGCTCGGTGGCCAAGGCGTACGGTCCCGATCTGCGGCTGGCCGTCCTCACCGGTGACGAGGTCACCGTCGACCGCGTCCACGGCCGCCACCGCCTGGGTCCCGGCTGGGTCAGCCGCATCACCCAACGGGCGGTGGTGCACCTGTGGACGGACGGCGTACTGGACACCGCGGAGGTGGCGGCCGCCTACCGTGAGCGCCGCGACCGGCTGATCGACGCACTGGCGGAACGCGGGGTCCAGGCCCACGGCCGCAGCGGCCTCAATGTGTGGATCCCGGTCCCGGACGAGACGGGCGCGGTGTCCCGCCTTCTGCACGCCGGGTGGGCGGTGGCCCCGGGCGCCCGCTTCAGGATGGGCGCACCGCAGGGGATCAGGGTGACGGTGGCGGCATTGCGGAGTGGCGAAGTCCCCTCGCTGGCGAACGCGATCGCGAAGGCGGTGAGCCCTGTGCCGACCCGGAACCATGTGTAGCGGGGGACGGTCGACCTACCCAGGGGCGCGGGGCTGTGTCGATATGCGGCTCCGCCGCGTGAGCGCGACCAGCCACGATGAACCCTCAGCCGCAGACGATCGTTGGGCCCCGCCGCATCAGGCGCCTCGCCGAGCCTGAGTCAGCGCGGCCCCCGCAAGAACGACCACCGCCCCCACCGGCGTCGACCAGCTCAACGACTCCCCGAGCACCGCGACCCCGGCGCCCGTGGCGATGACCGGAATGAAGTACGTGACCATCTGCGCGGTGGTCGGCCCCACTTCGGCGACCAGCCCGTACTGCAGGAGCACGGCCAGTCCCGTACCGAGCGCCCCCAGGGCAGCGACCGCGAGCAGGGGCAGCAGCTCGATGTGGGTCGGGACACCGGTGAACAGCGGAGTGACGACCGCCAGTTGCAGTGTCGCCAGCAGCAACTGCGCCCCCGTCAGGGATATGTGGGAGTACCCCACTCCGGCCAGGGTCCGCCGTACGTAGATCCACCCGACCGGATAGCTGAGCGAGGCCAGCAGAGCCATCGCCGTCCCCCTGCCGTCGAGTCCGCTGAACCCCTGCCATGCGCCGAGAACCGTCAGCACTCCCAGAAACCCGAGCCCGAGCCCCGCGACACGCACGCGCGTGGGCCGGTCCTCGGACAGGGCGACGAGGGAAAGCGCCATCCCCCACAACGGCGAGGTCGCGTTGCAGATCCCCGCCAGCGTGGAGGGGATCGTCAGCTCCGCGTAGGCGAAGAGCGAGAACGGCAGCGCGTTCAGCAGGAACCCGGCGACCGCCAGATGCCCCCACGTCCGCACCCCGCGTGGAAGCCGCTCCCGCTTCACCGCCATCACCGCGGCCAGCACCAGCGTCCCGAACACCAGCCGCCCGAGCGTCACCTGGAAGGGGGCGTACCCCTCGGTGCCCACCTTGATGAGCAGGAAGCTGAACCCCCAGATCAGCGAGAGCACGCCGAAGCGCAGACGCCAGTCGAGGGCGGGGCGGCGGGCGGCCCGGACAGGGGCTTCGGCGACGGTCGTGGTGGTCATGCCGACCACGATCCGGCAAGCGATCTCGTAGCACAAGCGAGTATTTCCGCGAGATATCTCGTAGGATCGCTTACATGTTGAACCTGGAGCGCCTGCGCACCCTCGACGCCCTCGCCCGGCACGGTTCGGTCAGCGGCGCCGCCGAGGGCCTGCACATCACGACCTCGGCCGTCTCGCAGCAGATGTCCAAGCTGGAGCGCGAGGTCGGCCAGCAGCTCCTCGCCAAGAACGGCAGGGGAGTGCGGCTCACCGACGCAGGGCGGCTCCTCGCCGACCACGCGGCGCGCATCCTGTCCCAGGTGGAACTCGCCCAGTCCGATCTGGAGGCCCAACGCGGCCAGGTGGTGGGGGAGTTGCGGCTCGCCGCGTTCCCGACGGCCGTGCGCGGACTGTTCCCGGCGGCGCTCGCCCAACTGCGCTCGGCGCATCCCGCGCTGCGGATCAGCTCGCGCGAGATGGAGCCGGAAGCCGCGGTCCACGCCGTGATCCGCGGCGACTACGACCTCGCGGTCGTCCTGGACTGGTACAACAAGCCGCTGCCGATGCCTGACGGGCTGGTGAAGTTCTCGATCGTCGACGACACGGCCGACGTGGCGATGCCCGCGACCCACCGGCACGCGCACCGCGACGAGGTCGACCTGGAGGACTTCGCCGACGACGACTGGGTCACCTGGGGCGAGGGCGAGTTCTGCCACGAGTGGCTGGTGCACACCCTGCGCTCCAAGGGGATCGAACCGCGCGTCGCGCACCGCGCGGAGGAGCATCCGACCCAACTCGCCCTGGTCGGCGCCGGATTCGGCGTGTGCGTGGCGCCCCGGCTCGGACGCGGGCCGGTCCCGCAGGGCGTGCGGACCGTGCCCGTACGGCAGTCGGTCAGCCGGCACATCTACGCCGTGTGGCGCGCGGACGCCGACCGCCGCCCGTCGATCCGGGCGGCGGTCGAGGCGCTGAAGTCGGCGGCGGAGCAGGCCGTGTGAGTCAGGCGGAGCCCAGCTTGCGGAAGTCCCAGGAGACGATCTTCTCCGGCGTCAGCCGTATCCACGCGTGCCGTCCGTCGTGCGGCATCTCCTCCAGCCGGAAGTTCTTGCGGGCGAACAGCGTCTCGGGCACGTCGAGTTCGGCGCGGAGCTCGCCGGTGCGCGGGGCCTCGCCCACGAAGTCCACGGTCCCGGACAGCTCCACGCCCTGCAGTTCGTCGTACTCCTCGCCCGTGTCGACGACGATCGCGACCCGTGGATCGCGGCGCAGATCCGTCCAGCGCTTGCTGCGCACCACGGAGTACAGCCACATCGAGGTGCCGTCCCAGGCGAACCAGAGCGTGCTCACATGCGGAGCGCCGTCGGCGGAGACCGTGGCGACCCGGCAGGTGCGCTGGCTGGTGAGGAAGTCGTCCAGTTCGCCCGGCGTCATCATGATCTTCCGGCCCCGGCGCTGAGTGACGGTCATGCGTCCCCCTCTTTCTCTCACGTCGTGTCAGAGGAGAGATCCTCTGACATCACGTCAGAAAAGGATGGGTCGTCTTCCGCCCACACGCAATGGTCGCTACTGTCACCGGCTCCGGGCCGTCGGCGACAAGGGGGAACCGTGCCGTCGCACGAACAACTCAGCGAGCTGATCGATCCCGAGAGCACCGTCCTGCTCACCGTCGAGTGCCAGCAGGGCGTGGTCGGACCCGAGAGCGCCCTGCCCGAACTCGCCCGTGCCGCACGGACCTCGGGCGCACTCGCCAACGTCGCCCGCCTGGTCGCCGCCGCACACGAGAGCGGGGTCCAGGTGATCCACGCGATCGCCGAACGCCGTCCGGACGGGCGTGGCGCCAACCGCAACGCCCGCCTCTTCCGGGCCGCCGAACGCCTGCCCGTCCAGCAGCTGTCCGGGACCACCGCGGTACGGGTGGCGCCCCCGATCGAGGTGAGCGAGGAGGACTTCGTCGTACGACGGCTGCACGGCCTGTCGCCGATCCAGGGCACCGAGGTCGACGCGCTGCTGCGCAACCTCGGCTGCCGCACGCTGGTCGTGACCGGCGTCTCCGCCAACGTGGCGGTGCCCAACGCCGTGTTCGACGCGGTCAACCGCGGCTACCGCGCCCTGGTGGTGACGGACGCCATCGCGGGGGTGCCCTCCGACTACACCCCGGCGATGATCCGTCACACGCTGGCCCTCGTCGCCACCCTCGCGACCACGGACGAGGTACTGGCCTGTCTCCAACGGCCGCGCCGCGCCTGACACCTCATGCCAGCGTGATCGAGTCGCCGCTGACGGTGATCTTCTCCTCGGGCAGGGGCTGGGTCGCAGGACCCTTCTTCACGCTGCCGTCGGCCACCGAGAACTCGCTCTTGTGGCACGGGCAGGTAATGACCCCGTCGGCGATCCCCGTCACCGCACAACCCTGGTGGGTGCACTTCGACGAGAACGCCTTGAACTGGCCCGCCGTCGGCTGGGTGACCACCACGCCCGAGTCCTTGAAGATCTTGCCGCCGCCCTCGGGGATGTCCGAGGTCTTCCCGAGGGCGCTGCCGGCGGCGGGCGCGTCCGACGACGAGGAGGAGTCGTCCCCCGACCCGCACGCGTTCAGGGTGAGGGCGAGTCCCGCAGCGCCGACCGCCGCCACGACGACCCGGCGACTGGGTGCCGATGCGGGATGAATCGATTCGCTGGCCATGTTGACGTCCCCTTCCACGGATTCTCCGAACTGCCCTGAGGTACGGCCCCGGAGTGCCTGTTGTTCAGACACCCCCCAGTAACCTGGGGCGATGCTCAAGGAAGCCATCGCGACCCGCTACATCACGCCCCTGCGTGAGGGCGGCTCGCTGCCGGGGCTCGTCGAGGCCGACGACCGCGGGACGTACGTCATCAAGTTCACCGGCGCCGGACAGGGCCGCAAGACGCTGGTCGCCGAGGTGGTGGCCGGGGAACTCGCCCGCCGGCTCGGTTTCCGGGTGCCGCGGCTCCTGACCCTCGACCTCGACCCGGACCTGGGGCTCGGCGAGCCCGACGAGCGGGTGCAGGGGCTTCTCAGGTCCAGCGGCGGCACCAATCTCGGCATGGACTTCCTCTCCGGAGCGCTCGGCTTCGACCCGCTCGCCTTCCCGGTGAGCCCCGAGGAGGCCGGCCGGATCGTCTGGTTCGACGCGCTGGTCAACAACGTCGACCGCTCCTGGCGCAACCCCAACCTGCTGTGGTGGCAGCGCGAGGTGTGGCTCATCGACCACGGCGCGACCATGATCTGGCAGCACAACTGGCCCGGCGCCGAGAAGTCCGCCGCCCGTCCCTACGACGCCTCGGACCACGTCCTGAAGCCCTTCGCACCGGATCTCGCCACTGCCGCCGCCGAACTGGCCCCCCGCGTCACCGAGGACCTGCTCGCCGAGGTCACCGCCGAGATCCCGGACGCCTGGCTGGCGGACGAGCCCGGCTTCGACACCCCGGACGAGCTCAGAAGGGCGTACGCCCGGCCCCTGCTCCTGCGGGCCGCCGCAGTCCACGAACGCATCACCGGCATCGAGGGGGACAAGTGAGCGAGCGCCACATCCACATGGCCGGCAGCGTGGTGGAGCGCCACGTCATCAAGGGCGGGCGGGCCAGCGAACGGGACGTCTTCGAGTACGCCCTGCTGAGGGTGGTTCCCCGAGTCGAGCGCGGCGAGTCCATCAACGCCGGCGTAATCGTCTACTGCCGGGCGAAGGCGTACGTCGGTGTGCGTACCCACCTCGACGAGGACCGGCTGCGCGCGCTCGATCCCGCCGCGGACGTGGCGGGTGTCCGGGCCGCCCTCGGTGGCGTCGAAGCGGTCTGCGCGGGCGGCGAGGCGGCCGGGCAGGCCGCGCGCGACGACGCCGGGCGCCGCTTCCGGTGGCTCGTCGCACCCCGCTCCACGGTCGTGCAGCCGGGCCCCGTGCACACCGGACTCACCCTGGATCCGGCGGCCGAACCTGAGCGTCTGCTCGACCTGCTGGTGAGGTAATGGATCACACCGGTCCCGCGGGACGTTGACACCGCGTGCCAGGGCTTCTAGCGTCACGTGCCGAAGGTACTAAGCGGTCGCTCACCGACCTGGTCGGGCCGAACGTTCTCAAGGGCGAGGAGAATCAGCAATGTCCACCACTGAGCAGCGGGTAGCCGTCGTCACCGGTGCCGCGCGCGGCATCGGCGCCGCCACCGCCGTACGACTGGCGGCCGAGGGCCGCGCGGTCGCCGTGATCGATCTCGACGAGGCCGCCTGCAAGGACACCGTGGAGCAGATCACCGCGGCCGGCGGCCGGGCGATCGCGGTCGGCGCGGACGTCTCGGACGAGACCCAGGCGCAGGCCGCCATCGCGCGCGTGGTCGAGGAGCTCGGCGCGCCGACGATCCTCGTGAACAACGCGGGCGTGCTCCGCGACAACCTGCTGTTCAAGATGAGCGTCTCCGACTGGGACACCGTCCTGAACGTGCACCTCAAGGGCTCCTTCCTGGTGACCAAGGCCATCCAGAAGCACATGGTGGACGCGGGCTTCGGCCGGATCGTCAACCTGTCGTCGTCCTCGGCGCTCGGCAACCGCGGCCAGGCCAACTACTCCGCCGCCAAGGCCGGTCTCCAGGGCTTCACCAAGACCCTCGCCATCGAGCTCGGCAAGTTCGGCATCACCGCCAACGCCGTCGCCCCCGGCTTCATCGCCACCGACATGACCGCCGCGACCGCCGAGCGCGTCGGCATGGGCTTCGAGGAGTTCAAGGCCGCGGCCGCCACCCAGATCCCGGTCGCGCGCGTGGGCGAGCCCGACGACATCGCCAACGCCATCGCCTTCTTCACGGGTGAGGCGGCCGGATTCGTCTCCGGCCAGGTGCTGTACGTCGCCGGCGGACCGCTCGACTAGGGAAACGGGACCATGACTTCGCAACTCCCCGAGCTTTCGGGCAAGGTCGCGCTCATCACGGGCGCCAGCCGCGGTATCGGTTACGGCGTCGCCGAGGCGCTCGTCGCGCGCGGTGACCGGGTGGTCATCACCGGCCGCACCGAGGACTCGCTCAAGGAGGCCGTCGAGCAGCTCGGCGCCGAGCGTGCCGTCTACATCGCGGGCAAGGCGCACGACGAGGAGCACCAGACCGCCGCCGTCGAGCGGGCCATGGACGCCTTCGGCCGTATCGACTACCTGGTCAACAACGCCGGTACCAACCCGGTGTTCGGGCCCATCGCCGACCTCGACCTGAACGTGGCCCGCAAGGTCTTCGAGACCAACGTGATCTCCGCGCTCGGCTTCGCGCAGAAGACCTGGCACGCCTGGCAGAAGGACAACGGCGGCGCGATCGTCAACATCGCCTCCGTCGCGGGCATCGCGCCCTCGCCCTTCATCGCCGCCTACGGCGTCAGCAAGGCCGCGCTGATCAACCTCACCCAGCAGCTCGCGCACGAGTTCGCCCCGGGAGTGCGGGTCAACGCGATCGCCCCGGCCGTCGTGAAGACCAAGTTCGCCCAGGCCCTGTACGAGGGCCGGGAGGCGGAGGCCGCCGCGTCCTACCCGCTGGCCCGGCTCGGGGTGCCCTCCGACATCGGCGGCGCCGCGGCCTTCCTGACCTCCGCGCAGTCCGACTGGGTCACCGGCCAGACGCTCGTCGTGGACGGCGGCATCTTCCTCAACGCCGGCGTGGGCTGACCCTCGTCGCCTCGGCACGGGCGTCCGTTGACAGTGACGGCGCCCGTGTCGACGCACAAAAGCCTCACAGGTGCACTACCGGGTCATCACCGACGAGATGATCAAGTCGCCTATGAGCGAACCGGTTGAGTGTGCGCACCGCTGCGGTATGTTTTGCCGACTCTCGGCACGGCATTCGAGGAGCAAGCGCGTGTTCAAGCGGAACCGATACCTGCCGCCTCTCGCGGCACTCGTGTCCATATCCACGGTGGCCGGATGCGGTGTGTTCTCCTCGGACTCCTCCGACAGCGGGAAGGCGATCGTCGTGGGGACCACCAGTGCCCCCGCCACGCTGGACCCGGCGGCCTCCTGGGACAACTCCTGGGAGCTGTTCCGCAACGTCTACCAGACGCTCCTGAACTACTCCCCGGGCGGGTCCGACCCCGAGCCCGACGCCGCCGAGCGCTGTGAGTTCACGGACGCGTCGAGCACCGTGTACAGCTGCACGCTGCGCGAGGGCCTGAAGTTCTCCAACGGGCACACCCTGGACGCCAAGGCCGTCAAGTACTCGATCGACCGCATCAAGAAGATCAACGTCAACGGCGGCCCCGCGGGCCTGCTGGGCACGCTGTCCCGGGTGCAGGTGAAGGGGGACCGCGAGGTGGTCTTCCACCTCAGCCAGCCCGACGCCACCTTCCCCCTGGTGCTGACCACGCCGGCCATGTCGATCGTGGACCCCGAGGAGTACTCCGCGACCTCGATCCGCAAGGACGGGAAGATCAGCGGCTCGGGGCCCTACGGCCTCGACTCCTTCCAGGAGGGCGAGAAGGCCGAGCTCGTCCGCAACGACAACTACAAGGGCATCGCGGACCTCAAGAACAAGGCCGTCACCATCCGCTACTTCAAGCAGTCGGACGAGATGGTCAAAGCCCTCAAGGACAAGCAGATCTCGGTCGTCTACCGCGGACTCGGCGCCTCCGACACCGTGGACATCGAGGTCAACCAGCAGAAGGAGGGGCTCCAGCTCATCGAGAACCCCACCACCGAGATCAGTTACCTCGTGTTCAACCCCCGCGACCCGTGGTCCGCGAAGCCCGCGGTCCGCAAGGCCGTCGCCCAGATCGTCGACCGCCCGGCCCTCGTGCACTACGTCTACAAGGACACTGTCGAGCCGCTGTACTCCATGGTCCCGGCCGGGCTCACCGGCCACACCACGAGCTTCTTCGACGACTTCGGCGACCCCAGCGTGGCCAAGGCCAGGAAGCTCCTCAAGGAGGCGGGGATCACCGAGCGCGTCCCGCTGACCCTCTGGTACACCAGTGACCGCTACGGCTCGACGACGAAGCCCGCCTTCCAGGAGCTGAAGAAGCAGCTGGAGGCCTCCGGCCTGTTCACGATCACCCTCAAGAGCCGCCCGTGGAAGACCTACGTCGAGGGCTACCAGAAGGGCGAGTACCCGGTGTTCGGGCGCGGCTGGTTCCCCGACTTCCACGACGCCGACAACTTCATCGCACCCTTCGTGGGCAAGCAGAACGCGCTCGGCACCCCGTACGACGCCCCCGAGATCACCGGCAAACTGCTCCCCGAGTCGCGCGCGGAGAGCGACCGCGGGGCCGTGGCACCGCAGATCGAGGAAGCCCAGCAGATCTTCGTGAAGGACGCCCGGCTGGTCCCGCTGTGGCAGGGCAAGCAGTACGTGGCCGCGAACGAGGAGATCGCCGGTCTCGAGAAGGTCATCGACCCGGCGACCATGATGACGATGTGGGAGCTGTACTGGAAGACCAGCTGGTAGGCCCCTCACGGCGGCGATTGTCAGTGGGCGCCTGTAGGTTCTGAAGCCTGCAAGTGACCGCACATCGTGAGGAATTGACGTGACCGACACCGCCATGCTGCCCGAGTCCTGGCGCGGGGTTCTGGGCGACGAGCTGCAGCAGCCGTACTTCAAGGAGCTGACGGAGTTCGTCGAGGACGAACGGGCGAGGGGTCCCGTCTACCCGCCGCGCGAGGAGGTCTTCGCCGCCCTCGACGCGACGCCCTACGACCGGGTGAAGGTCCTGATCCTCGGCCAGGACCCGTACCACGGCGAAGGCCAGGGCCACGGCCTGTGCTTCTCGGTCCGCCCCGGTGTCAAGACCCCGCCCTCCCTCCGCAACATCTACAAGGAGATGAAGGAGGAGCTGGGCCTGGAGATCCCGGACAACGGCTACCTGATGCCCTGGGCCCAGCAGGGCGTCCTGCTGCTCAACGCGGTGCTCACGGTCCGCTCCGGCGAGGCCAACTCGCACAAGGGCAAGGGCTGGGAGAAGTTCACCGACGCGGTGATCCGCGCGGTGGCCGAGCGGCCCGACCCGGCGGTCTTCGTCCTGTGGGGCAACTACGCGCAGAAGAAGCTCCCGCTGATCGACGAGAGCCGCCACGTGGTGGTCAAGGGCGCGCACCCCTCCCCGCTGTCGGCGAAGAAGTTCTTCGGCTCCCGCCCGTTCACGCAGATCAACGAGGCGGTCGCCCGGCAGGGCCACGAGCCCATCGACTGGACGATCCCGAACCTCGGCTGACCCCGCCACCGGCCCGGTGCCGCACCGACCGGGCCCGGTGCCGCCTGACCGGGATTGTCGGTGCGGACGGCTAGCGTCGGGAGGGACAGCGACGACACCCGACCAGGGCCTGGAGGACGCGTGACGGAGCGACAGGAGCAGACGGCGCCGGATGCCGTGATGACACGGATCGGGCAGGTCGTCATGCTGTGCCACGCGGGGGACCGCGAGGAGGCCCGGCACCGCTTCCTGGAGCTGTGGGCGGAGATCGGCGAGGACGGCGACCCGCTGCACCGCTGCACCCTGGCCCACTTCATGGCCGACGCCCAGGACGACCCCTGCGACGAACTCGCCTGGGACCTCAGGGCGTTGACGGCCGCCGAGGAGCTCACCGACGACCGGCCGGCCAGGCACGAGAGCGCGATCGCCGTGCGTGCTCTGTATCCCTCACTGCACCTCAACCTAGCCGCCGACTATGTGCGGCTCGCCCGCGCGGACGCCGCCCGCACCCATCTGCGCCGGGCCCGCAGTGCGGCGGACGCCCTGGGGGAGGACAACTACAGCGACGGGGTGCGGGCGGCGATCAGCAGACTGGAGCTGCGGCTCGGTGACGGCGGAACCGCCGGCGACGGAAGGTGGGGGCCGCCGCGGCAGCGGCCCTGAGCCCCGGGTCCCTCAACGTCCGTAGGTCTGGTCGCAGATGACCGACTCGGGACTGCCCTCCTGCCAGCGGCCGTACTTCCTGCCCAGCGCACAGACGTCCTTCGGGCCCCTGGGAACCGACTTGGGGGCCGACCTGGCCACGTCCGGGATCTCGACGCGCGGCTTGCGGTGGTGCGGGGCGTCCGGGTGCCACGGCTCGGGACGGGCCGGGCGCGCGGGGCGCTCCGGGTGTCCCGGATGCGCGTGGGCCGGCTGTGGGGGCTGCGGCCGCGCGGGGGCCCCGGCGGTCCCCGGGGCCCGGTCGCGGGACGTGGTTCCCCCCGGCTGCGAGGACGGGGACGGGTCGATCATGGACAGCGCCTCCTGGGCCGGGGCCTGCACGATCTGCGGCTCCGCCTGACCGTCCGGACGGGCGTGCCCCGGCCCCGGCAGCGGCAGCTGCGACGGTGCCGTCGCCGGCGGCCCGGACACGGGTGGACGCTGGACCGTCACACAGCCGGTGAGAGCCGAGACAGCCACGGTGACCAGGAGCGTTGCGGTAGTCGTGGTTCGATGCACCCGCGTCACTCTGCTGGTTCGGGCGCCTCGGCGACAGCGGACGAGCGGAGGTTGCCCCGCACGGGTGATCTCCGCCCCCGTACGGTGTGCCCGGGCCGCCCGGTGCTGACGTCAGTCGCCGGTGCTGCCGTCGATACGCTCGCGGATCAGGTCGGCGTGGCCGTTGTGGCGGGCGTACTCCTCGATCATGTGGGTGTAGAGCCAGCGCAGGTTGAACCGCTCGCCGGTCCTGCGGTGCTTGCCCACGGTGATGTCGTCCAGACCGAAGCGGGCCGCGTTCTCCCGGCTCTTGTCGATCTCGGCCTGCCAGGTGCCGTACGCCTCCTGCCAGGTGTCGGCCTCGGTGAGATGGAACTCGCCGTCCGGGGCGGCCTCGCTGTAGTAGATCGGTCCCGCGTCCTCGTCGGCCAGGACCCGGCGGAACCAGCTGCGCTCCACCTCCGCCATGTGCCGCACCAGGCCCATCAGGGAGAGCGTGGACGGCTCCACCGAGGCGGTCCTGAGCTGGGCGTCGGTCAGACCCTCGCACTTCCAGGCCAGCGTCTGCCGGTGGTAGTCCAGCCAGCCCTCCAGCATGGTGCGTTCGTCGGCGGTGGTCGGGGGTTCGGCGCGCTGAGTCGTCATGTCCGCATCCTTACCCAGCTCATCCCCGACAACCAGCGAATTCCCGGTCGCCGGCCGGGGCCCATCGGCGCCGCCGTATGCTTCCGGCAAGGCCCTGGCCAGACAACTGGAGGAGTCCACGTGAAGGTCGGCTGCATCGGACTCGGCGACATCGCGCAGAAGGCGTATCTGCCGGTGCTCGGCGGTCGGCCCGGCGTCGAACTGCATGTGCAGACGCGGACCCCGGCGACGCTGACGAGGGTCGCCGACGGGCTCCACCTGCCCGAGGGGCAACGGCACCAGGACCTGGACTCGCTGCTCGCCCAGGACCTCGACGCCGCGTTCGTGCACGCGCCGACGAGCGTGCACCCCGAGATCGTCACGCGGTTGCTGGAGGCGGGCGTACCGACGTACGTCGACAAGCCGCTCGCCTACGAACTCGCCGACTCCGAACGGCTGGTGGCGCTCGCCGAGCGGCGGAACGTGAGCCTGGCCGTCGGCTTCAACCGGCGGTTCGCCCCCGGGTACGCGCAGTGCGCCGAGCACCCGCGCGAGCTGATCCTCATGCAGAAGAACCGCATCGGGCTCCCGGAGGAGCCGCGCGCGATGATCCTCGACGACTTCATCCACGTCGTCGACACCCTGCGGTTCCTGGTGCCGGGGCCGGTCGACGACGTGACGGTACGCGCGCGCGTGGAGGACGGCCTGCTGCACCACGTCGTGCTCCAGCTGGCGGGGGACGGCTTCACCGCGCTCGGGGTCATGAACCGGCTCAGCGGCTCGGCCGAGGAGATCCTGGAGGTGTCCGGGCAGGACACCAAGCGGCAGGTCCTCAATCTCGCCGAGGTCGTCGACCACAAGGGCCAGCCCACCGTGCGGCGGCGCGGCGACTGGGTGCCGGTGGCCCGGCAGCGCGGCATCGAGCAGGCGGTGCTCGCCTTCCTCGACGCCGTGCGCGCGGGAAAGGTGCTCAGCGCCCGGGACGCGCTGGCGACCCATGAGCTGTGCGAGCGGGTGGTACGCGCGGTGCGGGAGCAGGCCGCCTGAACCGCCGCACCAGCTGCACGGCGCACCACACCGCGAGGACCAGCAGCGCCGCGTACACCGGCCAGTCGCCGAGGCGGACGTACGGTGTCGTCCCGGTGGCCAGCGGTACGTCGTACACACGCGCGGTGCTGGCATCGGTGGCGACCCACTGTCCGACGCGCCGGCCGCTCGCGTCGTAGACCGCGGAGACCCCGGTCAGGGTCGAGTGCACCATCGGCCGGCCCGTCTCGGCTGCGCGCAGGGCGGCCAGCGAGGCGTGCTGCTCGGGGGCCCAGCTGTCCTGGAAGGAGGAGGTCGACGACTGGGCGATCAGCAACTGGGCGCCGTCCTCGGCGAGATGACGGCTCATGTCGGGGAAGGCCGACTCGAAGCACACCATCGGACCGACCTTCAGGCCGTGGCCGACGTTCATCACGACCTGCTCGGAGCCGTGCCTGCGGTTCTCGGCCGCCGCCTTGCCGACCGAGGTGACCCAGCCGAGCAGCGAGCGGGCCGGGATGTACTCGCCGAAGGGGACCAGGCGCATCTTGTCGTAGCGGTCGCCGGTGAGCCCGCCGGGGCCGACCAGGACCGAGCTCTTGTAGATGCCGGGCTTGTCGGAGCGGCGGGCGTCCACGTTGACGAGGATGTCGGCGCCGGTCTCCTCGGAGAGCGCCGCGATCCGCTTCGACAGGTCGGGCCGGTCCCCCAGGTCGAAACCGACGCTGCTCTCGCCCCAGACGATCAGGTCGAGGTCCTGCCCCGCGAGCTCGCGGGTCAGCTGCTCCTCGCGGGCGAGGCGCCGGTCGGGGCCGTCGACGACACCGGGCTGGACGACGGCGATCCGTGTGCTGCCGCCCGTGTCGGGACGCGGCGACCACATCCAGGCCGCCGAGGTCACGGCGGCGGTGGCGACCAGGCCCGCCACCGCGGGGACCCGGGACTCGCGGACCGTCACCAGCACGGCGAGCGCCACATTGACGGCCACGATCAGGAAGCTGATCAGCCACACCCCGCCCACCGAGGCCAGCCGCAGGGCCGGCGCGACCTCCCACTGGCTGGCGCCGAGCACGCCCCAGGGGCCGCCGAGCCCCTGCCAGGAGCGGACGAGTTCGATGCCGAGCCAGCCCGACGGCAGTACGGCCAGGGCGGCGGCGATCCGGCCGCGCGAAGGAGTTCCGGCCAGGAAGTGCCGGACGAGCGCGCCCCACGGGGCCCACAGCGCGCCGAGCAGGGCGCCGATGACGAAGATGAACACGCTCAGGCTCGGCAGCAGCCAGTGGTGCATCCCCACCATGAACCCGAAACCGCCGGCCCAGCCGTCGTAGGCCGCCCGTTTCGCCGTCGGAGCCGAGCGGATCAGCGCGATCCAGGGGACGAGGGCGACGTAGGCGAGCCACCACAGGGACGGTGCCGGGAACGCGAGGACGGGGAGGGCGCCTGCCAGCACCGCGACGGTCGAGCGCCGCCACGGGGAGGCAAGCCAGTGGCCGAACAGGTTCATACGGCGCCTCCTACCCCGTGCGGGTGACCAGTGTGCGTGTGATTGACCACCCGAGGGTGTCGGCTCAGTTGATCACAGGTGCGGGCCGGGGGTCCGGCAGACGACGCCACTTCTCCCGCACGACGACCTCGCGCAGCCGCCAGCCGTCGTCCGTGCGCAGCAGCGCGAAGACGTAGCGGCCGCCGCAGACGAAGTCGGGTGCGGTGGAGGGAGCATCGTCGGCGAGGCGCATGGGGTTGATGTAGTCGGCCTGGACGACGGCCGTGTCGCCGGTGTCCTGGTCCAGGGTGTCGAACCGGACGCGGCGGTTGACGATCAGATGCTGGCGCATCGAGAACAGCCGCAGGCTCTCCGCGAGCCAGGCGGCGACGTGGTGCGCGTCCCCCTCGATCCCGCCGGCCGAGCGGTAGTCGGCCCGCCCGTCCGAGGTGAACAGCCCTCGGTAAGCCTCCCAGTCGCCGTCGTCCACGGCCACGGCGTACTCGGTGACGAGTGCGTCCACGGTCAGCCGGTCCATCACGGTCGCGAGCTCCACACGCTGCGTCATCGGCTCAGTGTTGGGCATGGGGCGAGCCGAGCCAAGGGGCGTGCGGGGACATTCGGAGGGCGGGGCGGGGGACGATCGGGACGGCCGGTGAGTGTGGGGCGGGCAATAAGTTGCGGGCGTCTGTCGCGGGGCCGTCGGGTCTGGGGTCGTCGTCGGTGGCGGGGGCGGAGTTCGCCTGCATGGTGGGGGGATCGGGGTGGCTGGTGGGTGGGGGCGGGCGGTCAGCTGTCGGTCAGGATGTCGAGGGGCCGGGCGGCGGAGTGCGGGCCGAATCTGTTCTCGGCCGTAAGGGCGATCATGCGGGTGCTGCGGGCGAATGTCGCGGGGCCGTCGCCTGGGGTCGTCGGCGTCGGCGGCGGCGGAGTTCGCCTGCATGGTGGGGGGGATCGGGGTGGCTGGTGGGTGGGGGCGGGCGGTCAGCTGTCGGTCAGGATGTCGAGGGGCCAGGCGGCGGAGTGCGGGCCGAATCTGTTCTCGGCCGTGAGGGCGATCATGCGGGTGTTGCGGGCCTCGGCCTCGGGGCCGTCCGGCAGGTGGTAGTCGTCGCCCGCGCGGGCGGAGCTCGCCTGCACGATCGTGGCCGCCGGGGCCCGTCTGCGGACGTACCGGTCCAGCGCCTCGGGCACCTCGGCCGGTGCCGTGTCGGTGAGGCAGTCGCCGAGGACGGCCGCGTCCATGACGGCCTGGGCGGCGCCCTGGGCCTGGAAGGGCACCATGGCGTGGGCGCTGTCCCCGAGGAGCGTGACCCGGCCGAGGTTCCAGCGCGGGAGCGGGGCGCGCGTGTGGATGCCGTAGCGGAACACCTGGCCGGCGCGGTCGAGCACGGTCAGCAGCCGGGGGTCCCAGCCGGCGAAGGTGCGCAGCTGCTCACCCGGTTCGGCCCGCGCGGTCCACGACTCCTGGGCGGGCCGGTCCGTCACGAACACGGCCACCATGTTGAGGAGTTCGCCGCCGCGCAGCCAGTAGTGGACGACGTGGCGGTCCGGGCCGAGCCAGCCCGCGTACTCGGGGAGATCCAGGTCGGCGACCTCCGCGGCGGGGAGGAGGGCCCGGTAGGCGGCGGTGTGCGAGAACACCGCCTCGTCCGCGCCGAAGAGCCACTGGCGGGCGGCGGAGCGGATGCCGTCGGCGGCCACGACGAGGTCGGCGTCCAGGCGTTCGCCGCTCGCCGTGGTCACATGGGCCGCCCTGTCGTCCTGGCCGATCCCCACGACGGCGGTGGCCAGACGCAGGGCACCGGGCGGTAAGGCGCCCACCAGGGCGCGTTGGAGATCGGCCCGGTGGATCTGGAGGTACGGCGCCCCGAACTCCTCCTCCGCCTCGCGGCCGATGACGTAACGGCAGATCTCGGAGCCGTCGGACCAGGTGCGGAAGCTGATGTGGGCCGGGCGCGTGGAGTGTTCGGCGACGGTGTCGAGCAGCCCCAGCCGGCGCAGTACGCGGGTGGCGTTGGGGGCGAGCTGGATGCCGGCGCCGATCTCGGTGAGCTGCCGCGACTGCTCGACCAGGGTCACGTCATGGCCTGCCCTGAGCAGGCTCAGTGTCGCGGTCAGGCCGCCGATGCCTGCGCCCACGACGATCGCTCTCAAGGCATGACCTCACTTCGAGGGGTGCGCCGTTTTCCTGGGAGCTCAGGCCGCCTTGATGACGTCACCGCGGATCGCGGCCGCCCATTCGACCACCAACAGCTCGTACTCCGCGCGCTCCTGTGACGACAGCGTGCCGCCGGCACGCATCCAGAGCGCCCGGATCTGCTCGTTCACCTCGGCAGCAGACCGCACGGAACCACGGGTCACGGAATCGGGGGACATGCGCACAAGCCTAGGCGCAAGCACTGACAGTCCGCTACCGGACGGCTACGCACAACGTATGCGATGGGTCACGGACTTCGGGGCGGGCGCCCGGTTGCGGGGCGGTCTGGTGCGGGCCGCCGGTGACTCAGCCCGCCGACTCCGCCGCGTGGGGGCTCAGGACGCCCATCGTGACCAGGGCGATGATGACGATGCCGAGGGCGATGCGGTACCAGACGAAGGGCATGAAGCTCTTGGTCGAGATGAACTTCATGAACCATGCGATGACGACTTTGACGGAGTGGACTTGACCTGCGGTTTTCCACCATTTTTCAAGATCGAATGGTAGGGCAGTGGGAGATGGCACCTCTTTCCAGCACTTTCCAGTGGGCCTCGCTGGCTACGAAGCGCAGCCGCCTGGTTTGCACTTGAGTACGGTGTGAGCGCGTGTGGGGTCGTTGGCCAGCTTGCGCGCGAGGCCAGTCGCTTCCAGACCCAGGTCGTCGTTAGGGACGACGCGGTTGACGGCGCCGGACAGTCCGCGCCCCGAGCTGGACTTCCGCGGTCGGTGACCGGATCCGAATCACCTGTGCCGTGAAGTCCCAGGTCAGGGGTCTGGTGTGCGTGGGGTTCTGGATGTTCGGGCTGGCGCGGGCGACATGCAGGTCCCTTCCGCCTCATCCATCGCTTACGAGGCAGCCGAAGCGCCACGGAGAACACGGAATCCGGTCGAGGGCATGATCATGCTCTGACCAGTACAAACAGTCACGACCAGCCTGCTGCAACCCTGCGCGTTAGGCCTACAGCTCCCGCGGCCTCCGCGCCTAACTGCGCCGACGCGGCATCGCGCAGACCATCCCGGAGAAGACCGACCAGCAGTGACACAGGCACAACCGCGGCCGCCGTGGCGGGCGACCACCAGTGTTCGACCGGCAGATCTACCGCCAACGCAACATCGTTGAGCGCTGCTTCAACCGGCTCAAGGGCTTCTGCGGCATCGCAACCCGATACGAAAAGACCGCCACCTCCTACGAAGCGGCGGTCACACTCGCGTCAGTCCTGCTCTGAGCAAGATCCGTTTGAAGACGAGCTCTAGTACAACGGCATTGCCCCTAGTTGGCGATGTCGACTCCGTATCCCCGGGCGAGAGAGGCGAGTGCGTGATCGTAGCCCTGGCCGATGGCTCGTAGGCGCCAGATGGGGCCTCTGCGGTAGATCTCTGCCAGGAGCAGGGTGCGTTCGGTTGTCGCGGCATCGAGGGTGGCGCGGGTGAGGGGAGAGCCGCTGGTGCCGGGAGCCGCACCGATCTGGATCGGGCCAACTGCCCCGAAGGTGGCCAGGCCGTCGATGGCCGCGGCGACGACGACCTTCCGCGTCGCGGGCGGCAGGGATGCTAGATGAAGTGCGATGGTTTGTTCGGCGGGTCCGCCGGTCAGCAGCCGCACAGTCCCGGCGGGGTTTTCCGGGGCGCCGTAGAAGATGAAGTCCTCGTCGAAGAGGACCTGTTCGTCCTCGTCGAGCATGAAGGCGACAACGTCGATCTCGCAGTCGCTCTGCGGAGCCCAGGTGGCTGTGATGTACCACTCGGGCGCCGGTTGGCCGGCAGGCATGGGCAAATCGATGACTCCGCCCCGCGGCAGCACGTGCGGTTCCTTCAGTCTGCTGACCGCAGTGTCCAGGTCGGTGGAAATCGGGAACATGAGCCATTCCGCGTCGTGCACGGCAAGTCCGAGAGCGGTGATGCGGCTCATGCGACGGTCCTTGTCGCCGTCGGCGAGGACGACGACGTCGGTGACACTCGTGGACAGGTTGACCGCTGCGGACCCGCCCAACTCGACCACGCGGCTACGGGCTGCGGCGGCATCGGCGTGGGCACCGCCAAGCACCAGCACGCGGCGGCTCATCAACGGCCCGACCAAGCTGCTGTCCGCTTCGCCGGGTTGGTGCGGAACGGGGACAGTTATGCCTGGGGCGGATGGCGTCAGGACGGACACTTCCGGGACGGACGCAGCATCGGATTCTGGCACGGTGGCCTGAACTTCTGTCGTTGACGGAGCGGTCAGAGATGCAGCAACCGTTGCCTCATGCACTGTCCCGTTCTGCACGTCGGCCAACAGCCGCAGGAACGTGTGCTCGTCGATGACCGGCACGCCCTCGGCGGCTGCACGTCGGGCCTTCGCGGACTGCGTCGCCGGCTCGTTGGTGACGAGCACGCTGGTGTGCCGGCTCACGGAGGTCATCATGTTGAGCCCGGCCGCGACAGCCCGCCCGACGAGCTCCGCCCGCGCATGTGCGGTCTCACCGGTTATCGCGATCTTCATCCCCTGTAGCAGCGGCCCGCCGGGGGTCATCCGCCCTGGATTGCGGTAGGCGCACGGTGTCTTGGGTGGCTTCGGCGTGAACCGCGATTCCGCCCGTGGCGGGCAACTCACCAGTGGCAACGGCAGATCGAGCCGCGCTGCCTCGCGCAGCGAAGCCCGCAAGATCCCGGCAAGCACCCGGGTGTCGTCCAGCGCATCGTGCGCGCGCTGCTGCGGGACGCCGTAGTGGGCGGCCAGTGTGCCCAGCTTCATGTCGTCCGTCGGCGGGTCCACCTGCCGGTTCAGAGCCAATGTGCACAGCCGCTGGGACACCGGCAGCCACATCCGCGCGCGGGCGAACTCGTAGGCCAGGAAGTCGTAGTCGAACTGGGCGTTGTGGGCGACCAGGACCCGGTCCTGGAGCATCGCCCCGATCCGACCGGCAACCTGGTCGAAGGTCGGCGCACCCCGCAGCTGCTCGACGGTCAGCCCGTGCACCTCCACTGGCCCCGGGTCGCATCCAGGGTCGAGGAGTGTGGAGAACTCGCCGGTCTGCTCACCGTCAGGTCCGATCGTGATCACTGCGACGGCCAGCACCCGGTCCCGCCGCGCGATGAGCCCGGAGGTCTCCACGTCCACCAGGGCCCAATCACCGGCGTAGTCGCCCGTGACGGGCAGGTCGAAGGAGGCGGAGACAAGACTCATAGTGGCAAGGATGATCCGATATGCGGCCCTGCTTCAACCCGCATGCCGTTTTGCCCTGCTCCCGGAGCCAGTGACGCTGGCCTGAATGCGACCAGTCACCGGACATCAAGGCGGCGCGTCGTTCCGGGGCTGGCACCATCACGTCACGCTGGTCTCGGCGGCGCACGCGTACGGCCTGCTCGGGCGGGCGTCCGGCACCGACGGCTGGCAGTCGCCGTCAGGCGGCGGGAGGCTGCCGACTAGGTCGAGAATCTGTCGCAGCCCGCCCGCGGTCCGAAGGAGGGCGGGGCGGGTCGAGAGCGGGGCCCCAGCAGAATGGCTTGGTGCAACTGGCGAGGCGCCGGGACGGTTCTTATGCCGAGTTCCTCGGCGAATACAGCGGACAACTGCTGGCAGACCGTGAGCGCCTGGCACCCGCCTGGCCCGCTGACAGACCAAACAGGTGACAGGGTGCCATCAGAGCGTGACATCGCCATACCGCCTGGTGCATGGTGAGCTCGGCCTTTCGGAAGGCCCCTCCCGACACTGACCGACCGCGGTGTCTCGGGACGAAGGAGCCGTTCTTTGCTCCATCCGAGATGCATCAACAGATCCCGATCACGCACTCTCGTCCTGTACTTGGCCGCGCTGGGTCGGCGGCTGGCAGCCATGCGCCAGGGAGAGAGCTATGCCCCGAGGACACGCCGACCGCAACGCCAGGCGTTACCAGCAGTACACAGGAATTGGCCACCAAGCGGCTCTCCGGCAGCTCAAGGACCGTGCACCCGGAAACCGGCCGATCCCAACGGCCGAAGGCGCCCAGCAACTCCTTGAAGGCCTCGTCTTCCAGCACCTCAAGGGAGACGTCGACTACTTCGCGCACCCCGTGGGAATCACATCGGTTCTGCCCGCCACAGGCAGCCTCACCCTCACGCTCGACGCCTCCTCGACGCGGCATGGCCATACGCTCGCCGCCCATGCGCTGGAGGGCCTGCTTCCCGTCGAACTCCCAGCGTCGGAGCGATCCGAAGACGACCCGGAGATCATCGGCGTGCAGGGCATCCGGGTAGTTCGGGCAACCCGGACTGCTCTCCATCTCACTCTTGTGGGCACCTCCGCCAGCGTGATCCTCACCAGCGCTGGCGATACCGACTGGAAGGCGCTCCTCGACACACGGCACAGAGAGCTGACGGATTCCGGCTACCGGCCCTGCTGGGGCGATCCCATGTTCGCCGAGCAGGAACGAGACTTCCGCGCCGCGCATGCCGAGTGGTGCCTGGCGACGGAAAGCTCTTCCTGGCTTTCCAGCGGCCTGCTCCGTCGGGTAGGACTCCTCCACGAAGCGGGCGCCGCCTATTGCACTCGGTACTGGGTCACCTGGGACGACTGGAAGTTCGAGCTGCGCCACGACCCGGGTGTGCAGCCACCCCACGATCTCCTCGTTGATCTTCTCGTCCACTCGTGGTGGGGCATGCCGCTGAGCGTGGACATGCGGCACTGCCAATGCGACGCCACCTGGGCCGATCCGCGATACGACCGTGAATGCCGTCTCGAACTCAGTAGCCCTGCAGGAAGCTCGGGCACACTCCAGCTTCGCTTCAGGGCCATGGGAACGTGGTGCGAGTCGCGCGATACCTATGAAGACCTCCTGCGCGCCGGTGCTGCCTCTCGGTGGCTGCGCCGTGTCATGCCGCGGCACCATCGTGCCGGCACGGAGACGAACCAAGAGGAATGACCGAGAACCGTGAGCGGCACAGTGCTGCCATTGCCGCACGAACCTGTTGTTGCTCGGCGGTCGATCCGTCCGCCTCCGCGCACCACCAGCCCTGGCTACCCCGACCTGAAGTCAATCTGCGCCACTGCCGGCATGACCACCATGAGGAGTTCGTAGAGTTGGCTGGCGCCGGTGCTTGACGTTTTACAGGGGGACGGTATGGCAGCAGTTCAGCACTCGCGCCTGGGTGCAAATCTGAGCTCGTGGAAGGACCTTCTCAAGTCCTGGCTGCGAGGGCATTCAGAGACGTGGCAGTTCGCCGTGGGGCATGCGCTCGCATTCCCTTTCGTGGCACTTCAGTTGATCATGGTGATGATCGGCTCAGGACGAGGCGCTGTGATCTGCTTGGCGCTGGCGAGCGTCGCTTGTGTCGCTGCCGGATGGTTGATGCGCCCTTGGTTTGAGGCGCTGCCGCGGAAGGAGCAGCGGCGGATCACGACCGTGCCTTTGATCGGTTACCTGAGCCTGGTCGCCTTGTTTGTCCTCTGTTGCCTGCTGTTGGGTCCCCAGGATCGCGGCCTGGCATCGATGCTTCTGTTCCTCGTGTGGACGTACCACTCCTTGTACGGGTCCGCTTTCGAGCCGTCGGGCTTCGCATACGAGCGTCTTCGCGGAAGGCTGCGCCGAGCCGCGCCGGTGCGGGTCGCTGTCATCTGGTGCGGGATGGCGGGGCTGTTCTTTCTGCTCCAGGGATTGAGGGAGCGCAGCGAGTACAAGACTGTCGTGTTCGGGACCATGGTCACGTTGAGCCTGGCAGGCGTGGCTGCGTCGCTGAAGGTGTTCACTCGGGTCCGTCGGCTCTCCACGAGCCTTGAGATTCATGTGGACAAGTTGGTCATCGAGTTGGAGCGACTGCGCGTCCTTCCGGAGGAGAGGCATTCCGAGCAGCAGATCGCGGTGGAGAGTGCTTGGAGAGACCTTCGCAGGATCCTGCTTAACAAGATCGATACCGGGTTCAACATCTCCGGGGTCTTCGTCCTGCCTCAGACGGCGTTCAGAGAGTTGCAAAACGATGTGCACCGGGCCCAGCGGGCTGCTGGATCGGACTTCGCGACGCATCGCTCCGTAATCGCCAGGCTCCGCCTTATCCGGATGTCGTGCGCCGGCGGGACAGACACGTTGGCGTAGCGGTTCGCCGAGCTGGCGAAGGAGGTGGTGCTCGGGCTGGCTGAGCATGGCTGGGGGGCCGCATAGATGAACGGCCACCGGCTGATCTTTGAAGTGTCGAAGCCTCGAAGGGGATTAGCACGATGACGGCGCCGCGGCGAGTCCCGATCTACTGCGCGCAATGGCCAAGACGTTCGCCGACGCCCTCATGTCCGCCGAGGATGACGCTCTCTGCAACGCCGAATAGGGCAGGTCAGCGAGGAATGCGTCAACCAACGCAACGGCTACCGCCCGCGCGAGTGGGGGCATGTACTACGCGGGTCTGCGTTCGGAGGAGGCGGTCGCGGTGGCGCTGCCGGACTGCCGGCTGCCCCGCACCGGGTGGGGGCGGTTGATCCTGCACCGTACTCGGCCGCAGGCGGGCAAACGGTGGACCGACACCGGCGAGTTCCATGATGAGCGGGGGCTGAAGAACCGCCCGCCGGGGGAGACGCGGGTGGTGCGGTTGCCCCCGCATCTGGTGGCGATGTGGAGGGAGCATGTCGCCACGTTCGGTACGGCCGACGACGGGCGGCTGTTCGCACCGAGCAGGGCCGGGTCGTCAGCTACTCCACCTACCACCGTCTGGTGCGAGAGCCGCGACGTTGCCCTGTTTCCGGCGCTGTCCATCACGCCGCTCGCGAAGCGGCCGTGCGATCTGCGGCACTCGGCACTCGGCGCTGTGTGCGGGCGCGGACCCGGCCGAGGTCGCCCAGTGGGCCGGCAACAGCGTCGAGGTCCCCTTGTCCCGGTACGCGAAGTGGCTGGACTACCGCCAGGCCATCAACAACCAGTGCATCGAGGGGCTGTTGGGGGAGTACGACCAGCCCCGCGAGCCCCGCGAGCCCGGCGAGCCCGGCGAGCAGGACGAGGACTAGCACGTCCGCTCCTCCGGATGCCCAGTGCAGGACGCCAGAGTGCTACCGAACAGACGGGTCCGGTCCGCTCGGTCAGGGTGCGCCCCGGCAGTCTGTAATGACTTCTGGTCGGCTACTGCGGCCGGTCGTGCCTCGCGTTGGTGAAGCCCCCTGCGGAAGGGCACGCCGGACCTGTCGGGCGGGCGAGTTGTTCCGGCTCCGTCATGAAGGTGCGAGATGCGGCAGGCCGAGGGCCGAGACAGCGTCCGCCAGTTCCTTGTCGTAGGTGACGAAGCCATCCAGCTCTCGGTGCAGAGGGGCGGCGGTGGCCAGGTGGATGGCGTCGAGAGTGCCGAGTTTTTGCACTTCGAAGCCCGCGGCGCGGGCCAGGACGTCGTCGCTGAGGATGATCTGGTCTATCCCGGCGAGCGTGTTGCCGACCAGGAACGGCACGCGTTGCCGGTCGACACCGGCCCGCCGGAAGGTGCGCGCGATCTCGACCCCGGCCAGCTGGGAGGTTACGAGACGACCGTCGACGCCCAGCCCTGCCCGCCAGCTGCGAAGCGCCTGCGTCTCTGCCTCCTGCTGTACGAACTTCAGCAGAGCGCAGGTGTCCATGTAGTAGAGGCTCAACGCGTGCGCTCCCGGTCGCGCTCGGCGATCAGCGCATCCGACAGCGATGGCAGCTCGGCCAGATCGCTGATCAGCTCGGGCAGCGCGCCTGGATTCACTGCGCGACGCACGTGGCCGGTCGCCATCAGTTGGTCCAGGGCTGACGTGGGTTCTTCGGCGGGGGACATGCGAATGACAGGCTTGCCGTGCTCAGTGACGACGAGCGTCTCACCTGCACGAACCCTCGCTGTGACTTTAGACGGATGGTGGTTCAGTTCTCCAAGCGGGATGGTCTCCATGCATTAAAGGTACACAAATAATGTGTACAATGGGAGGTCGAAGTGAGGCACACGGGCCACAACCCGCCGTGCATCGACCGGTGCGTCCGCGACGGTCCGCCAGTGAGAGCCGTGCATGCGCCGCGACGAGGCCGCGCACACCGGGCCAGAGCGCGGTGTCCAGCGAAGGTCATGCCCGCACCAAGATCCGCTCACCTTTGTCGGTCATATCCTTGATGACCAGCGGAGACAGACCCGAGAAGACTGCCTGCATAAACTCGCAGCCGACAGCTGGCGGTTTCCGCATCTTCATAGCCCCGTCCGCAGAGCCCAATATCTCCCAGTGGAAATTCAGAACGAGCGTTATGGTGCACCTATTCTCGAGCCTTCAGGGCTGTGAGTTCGGGATGGTGCGGGAAGTCGTCGGTTGCAGTGTCGAGCAGTGTGCGGAGACTGATCTGCTGACCACCTCCGCCGAGTTTGAGGTTGCGTAGTGCGGCGAACCAGTTCGCGCGGCCGGTTCCCTGGAGTTTCAGGCGTGAGATGTCTCCGCCTGCGCGGGCCCAGATCTCCTGATCGGTCGGACCGGCGGGGTACAGGTCGGCCATGATGGTTTCGATCGTGCGCCAGTGGTCGGGCTGAACTGGTTGTGCGGGGGTCGAAGCTTTCAGGCCGCCGCGGTCGAGTGCGACGGGGAAGTTGTCTTCCAGGTCGGAGGCCTTGAAGATGGGGTGCTGTCGCCCGGGAAAGGCTATGCGGACATTTTCGGCGACGTGGTTGAAGACATCGAAGACCCGAATGAGACCGTCTCCCGTTGTACGCGCTTTTCCTTCAAGCGATTCGAGGAGATACTGAGTGAAAACGCTGTTACGCGCGCCGTTCAGTACCAGGGAGTATTCCTGCGCGCGCGATGAGGCAATGACGACGCGGCCGGTTCCCTGGGCGAGTTGTTGGAGAGATTTTTCGCTGAACCCGGGGTGGATAGGGTCTTCGTCGGTGTGTGTCTTCAGCACGGCCACTCCGCCGGCGTGGCAGGCGTCGATCAGTACCAGGAGCCGTTGTGCCTTGATTGCGGCGAGTGCTGCAGTGAGCTCAACTTCGGGGAGGGTCGTTCCCGGAAGATCATTGGCCTGGAAGTCCACAGGGAGGAGGGCGCTTGTATCGCCAACGCCTGTGGAGAATCGGCCGCCATGTCCCGAAAAGAAGATGACGACGGTGTCCTCTGCCGTGGACGTTGATGCCAGGTCGGCCAGGCCGGATCGAATGCCCTGCAAGGTTGCCTGGTCGTCCAGGAGGACCTGGACTTGGTCCGGCGGGAAGCCGCAGTACTCTGCTGCCCGGAGGACGGATGCGGTATCCCGGGCATCGTTCAGCACGGCTTCAGGGAGGCTACTTATATTCTCGTAGTTGGCGACGCCGATTACTAGTGCTCGTCTTGTTCCGAGGGTCACTTTTTCGTAGCCTCATTTTCTTTGCGTACCGCTCGGCGGTCATCGCTCGTTCGTGAATTCTTGGTTATCGGCGAAGAAGCGGAGTGGCTGATTCGCTGGGTAGTCGTTACGCATTTCATTCAGCAGTAGCTTCAGGTGAGGATTTCCGATGCCGTGCTCGATGCGCTGGAGTGCTTGGTGCCACCGTGTGCGGCCACTGCCTCGTTGGTCGAGATCGGCAGTGCGGCCTCCGGCTCGTTCCCACAGCTCCTGGTCGTTGGGCCCTGCCGGGTAGAGTTCGGCCGCCAGGTCTTCCAGTGCTTTCCACCTTTCGGCGGTGCTGATGGCAGACAAGTTGAGTCGCCATCGGTCCCACAGACCGATCATGGGCAGGCACGCGCGCAGCGCGGGCCGGACGTCGTCGCGCCCTTGTCGCAGCATGCCTGTGAGCTCGTCAGCCGTGTGTCTCCAATGCCGGTCGAGTGCGAGACCGCCGATGGCCTCCCATGTAGAGGGAGGAATGCGCTGCCCATTCGAGAGCGCTGCGCGAAGCCATCTACGGAATCGGTATTCGTCGAATGTCGGCAACGCCGCCACAATCCCGACTACCTCACCGGCTTCCATGCGGCTGAGGTGGCTGTCGAGTTCGGGGCTTCCGAGAACAGCGGTTTGGAGGTGCGGTTCCAGGTGGAAGGGGGGCAGGCCCACACGGGCCTTCTCTAGCCATCCGTGTACGGTCGCCCGAGTGAGAGAATCGAGATCTGGGCCGCTGAGTTTGGCCCATACTTCGGAACGGCGTGGGAAGGAACCGAGGTCGGCCAGGGGGGTGCGGGACAGGCGCCGGATGAGGCCGTCCTGAACCGGTCGACCGTCGATGAGGTCGGTGAGCGCGGCGTGGAATGCGGCTTGTGGATTGGCGGGACCTTGCCAGGCGTTCAGGTCGCATTTCAGCGAAGCCGTCCACAGACCCTGAACTGTCTGAGTGGAGAAGTCGAGGTCCGCGAGGAGGGCTGGCGTCCGGGCGGCGTAGTTGCCCGCCAGGTCAATCATCCGTGGGTCGTCGATCTCAACGGAGCAGCGCACAATCTGTTCTGGCGTCGCGTTCCTCAACGCCAGTTCCAGGCCATCTGCCACGGAGTGGGGTTCGGCGGTGAGCTGGAGGCGGGCGGCCTCGCACGGGGGGAAGGCGGTCGACACCGCGGCGCCGTGCAGCCGGGGAAAGCGCTCTTCGCGAGCGATGTCGATCACGTGCTGCGCCGCGCGGAGGGGAAGCGCGCGTGGAGCGGTTTCAACCAACCGACCTACCAGTGCGTGGTCCGGCCTAGCCGCTGTCCACAGGGGTCGCGTGAGTTCTGGATCAGCGGCTACCCAGCGCCACACGGCGCGGGCGAACGCCGGACCTGGTGTGCCTGCTGCCTTCCGTAGGCCTCCAAGTACGGCCTCCCTCCACTGGCGGGTGCTTTTGGACGTGTGTGTGGCGTCCTGGATCATCGTCGTGAACGAGGTGTCCTGGGCCGGCGGGAAGGTGTTGTCCCCGGTCCAGGTCTCCAGTTGTGTCCATACAGCCTGCGCGTGCTCGAACCCTTGCATGTCGAGGTTGCGAAGTGTCAGGACATCGCCCGTGGTCGCGGTCTCAAGCTGATGCAGCAGCCGCCGCAGGAGCTTGGCCTTACCCCTCGTGCCGCGGGTGGGATCGGGTGATAGCCGCTGCACAAGCCGCACGGCGGTGATGGTGTCATTGATGGTGTCCGGTGCATCGGTAGTGAGCCGGTATGCCTGTTCCAGCAGCAGGAGTTCGCTGAAGGCGGTGGCTTCGGCTCCGATTTCGTCAGCGAAGGAGCGTAGTAGCGTGCCTTGTTCGTGGCCGGTGAGGGCGGCAGCCGCCAGGGAACCTGGCGCCAGTGACACGGTGTCCAGCCGCTGGTGCCCGCGCCACCGCCCGACGAGGGCGCGAGGGGTGCACACGAGTGCTGGCGTTGGAGTCTCGACAAGGTCGGTGGGGCCGAAGCTCAGGCGGAACGCGAACTTGCGACGCAGGGCCGGCCACAGCCGAGCCCACAAGGACACGACGAGGGCGTCGAAGTCTTGGTGGCCCAGGCGGACCGCGGGGCCGGCCGAGCGCTGCGCGAGTGTTGCCGCGGCCGCTGGCAGATCGGTTGCGGCAGGCGGGATGTCGTTCCCGAGTTCGACTTCCAGCGGCGTGATGGCCACAGGGGCGTGGGGTCGGGTCATCAACCAGGCGAGAAGGGGCCGCAGGTCGGAGGCAGAGACGAGATCATTGAGCGGCACGATGAGCGCGTGGGAGAGCACCATTCCAGCCCGCGTTGCCTGCGCGTCGAGAAAGGTGCGAGCGAGCACGTAGTAGTCATGGTGGGGAAACCCTGACAGGAAAGGCGACCACTCCACGCCGGGCGGTGCGGTGTCAGGCAGGTCAAGTCGGGGTGCCAGCTCCGCTGCAAGGCTCCGGCGGCCACTGGCTTCCCTCAGTCCGTGCCCTCCCCGGACCTCCCCGAACAGTGCCTGTTCTGCATGTATACGCAAGGCCTAGTCCGCCTCTTGTTGGCTCTGTTGGTCAAGGAGGAGATGGATTGGCCAGGTGAGGTCGGGTGAGCGCTCCCCTTCTGGTGTCACGACGAACCCGAACTGCTCCGGGCCCCGGCTGGAGTAGTCGCTGTCAGATGTGTGCGGGTTGAGGGGGCGGCCCAGGGCTGACAGCCCCATGACAGTGGGTGCGGGCCACGTGGCACTGAGGAACGCCCAGAACATCGGCAGACGTACCTGGAGCGCCTCGGACGGAGTACCTTCGAATCCGAGTTCATCCCAGCAAGTGAGGAGTACGGCCAGCTGTGGGCTTTCCGGTCGAGCTCTTGGGGACGACATGTCCCTGACGTAAATGAGCATTTGCAGAAGCTCAATGAGGCGCGCCTGGTCCGAGACCTGGTGAGCCGGATTCTCGGGGGCTGCTTTACGCAGGTCGGAAAGGGGGCGTGAGAGCACGTCGTCGCCCAACTGCGTCTGTTGGAGGCGGATCATCAGCATCCAGCGGTCCGCCTGCTGGACACGCCTGCACCAGGCGTCCGTCACGCGGCGAGTCTCGATCATGGATTTGATCTGCTCGCCGCCGTACTCGGGCCAGATGAGTTGTCCGGATGTGCCATCTTCCTGCGATACAGGCCACACGCTGTCCACGTAGATGGAGGTAGCCGTGTGATCGGCTGCTTTTCCTTCACTGAGGCTTTCGAGTGCCGCTTCGAACGGCTCAAGGTTTGTCGCCTGGCCGTTCATACGCAGTCGGCAGTCCCTCTTCATGAGCCGCCTGAGCAGTTGCGCCCCATAATGCGTTTTACCTACGCCACTCTCGCCGAGCAGAAGGATGGAATCGCCGGAAGCGCTCATGCCGATTTCACCCCGTACATGAAGAGCGGGTCGCCGCTGCCTGACGGGACAGACGGTAGGACGGCGTGCGGCCGTCGCGAGGTGAGCGCCCAGTCGAGGAGTCTGCTCAGAACGCCAGCTGCCTGTCGTTCGCCGGTATCGCCCGGGGTGACACTGACCGAGAATTCCTCGGCCTCGGGAATCGGGCCGAATACCGATTGGCGGACGGACTCCTCCATTGCGGGAGCGATAGAGACATCTGATTTGGTCCACACCAACGCAACGGGGCGTGATTTTCGCTCATCGGCCACACGGGCGGCGAGTAACTGTAGGGCACTACGGGCGGCCCCCATGCTTGCGCCCGACAGAGCTTCGCGGTCTGCTACGAGAAGAAAAACGTCCGCGTGCTCGGCGATCCAGCGGGCTCCTGCAGCCTCGGATCCGTCCTTGTTGATGGCCCACTTCTGGAACCACTCGCCAGGTGCGTCGGTGAACAGGTAGTCCACAGGCTGCTTCTGCCCGGCACGAAAGCTCAGATGCAGCAGCCCAGGAGCCCGCCCGCTGCGACTCGCGGTGTGCGGGGGAAACCCGGGCGCCTGCCCGGGGGCCCAGCGCAGGGATTCCGCCACTGCCTCCCAGCCGGCCAGGGAGAAGGAGCCAGCAAACTGGCCTGCGCGCAGTTCGGCGGCGCCTCGGCCCAACAGCAGGTACCAGGCGCCCAACATTGTCGTCTTCCCTGCGTTCTGTGGGCCGATAGTCGCGATGATCCGAGGACGGGCTCGGCCGGCGACGAAGGCGAGGTCGGCAAGTCCCAGTGCACTGCCGGACCAGGGCAGCAGTACATCACCGGTCGGCTCGGGCACGGAAGTGTCCTTGCCCGAGCCGTGATACACGGGGCATGCAGAGAGATCGACGTGGCCGAGAGCGCAGCCGGTGTCGGGAACGAAGCAGCTCTGCTGTGGGCAGTCGTCCATACCGTTCACCCTCGGCTTCGCCGCTTGCTGCTGCGGCTGGCCTTGCTGGCGGCTGTGGCGCTGGTGGCCTGGAGCTCGCGGAACACCCAGCACGCCCACTGCGCCAACGTCAGGCGTGCAGCGTCCGGCACTCCGGTCAAGCGGCGGAATGCGCTCCGGTCGCGTGAGGCGGGCGCATCGCGGTGGGCGATCAGTGTGATTACCGGACCGCGGCCTTGGGGTACCGCCGTGAGTAGCGCGCCTGCACTGCGAGCCGTATCCAGCGCTTCGTGGGTCTGTGCAAGCTCGACGAGGTCATTGACCGCGTACGTCTGTTCCGTCTCAACCAGGGGAAGGGACATCACCGTCTCAGCCAGGAAGGCCACCACGCTGGCAGGGGAGGACACCGGCACCAGCTGGTGCAGGTCGAAGGCCATCAGTGTTGCCGCCGCGGCCGGTGGCAAGTCCCGGTAGCTGACCCAGCGGGTCGGAGAGTACAGCGACTCTTTCCACCACACCAGGGCCACCCTGCGCTGAAGGCCTGTGGTGGCGGCTGCCACGGCGGTCAGTGCCTCGGCAACGTACTCGGACACGCCTGTTGCCAGCGACCGGATCGGCTCCGACAAGTCGGCGTTCTCAACGGTCAGTCCGTTTAGGCCCGCATCAAGGGCCTCGGCAACAGCGACAGCCATACGGGCGCCGAACTCGCCTGCCCAGTGAGGAGGGCTTTGGTGTGCCCAATGTGGATTCCCGTTCGAGGCCAACGTCTGGCCCTGCTGCGGGTCAACGTACTGAGGGCCTGCTGCCGCATGGAACCCGGCCTTGAGGTGGTCGACGTCCGCGGGATCTGCGGTCACCGTCAGCGGAGCGGGGTTCGGAACCTTAAGGTCTGCGACCGGGGCTGAGATGGAGGAGGGTACCGCCCACTCCGCTTCGGCCCGTGCATCGACGTCCTTCTCGATCTCCATGATCACGTCGGCCCACACCGCCGTGTCGGCACTCGGCACCGAAACCGAGAAAGCATTGCGAGCCAGGGCAACAAAAGCCGCTCCGACGGAGGGGGTGTCCGTAGCTGCCTGGACCAAACCCTCAAGAATAATGGCGCGAGCCACAGCCACCGGTGTGCCGGAGAACGTGTTCACATACGTCACCCAGTGCTTGCTGAGGGCATCGAGCGCTTCGACGATCACGGGGTCGCCGGCGTCCACCTCGGGGTCGACAGCCGCGAGGACGTATGCCACTGCTTTGGAAGGAGACTTCCTCAGCTCACTGGCCAGCTCACCGGCAGCAGCGCCGATCTTGTCGAGCTTGGCGTCATCTCCATTGACATCGATGAGCCCGCCTCTCAGGAAACGCAGAAGGATACTCTCAGCCACTTACGCCCCACCCTTGCCGTGCTGATGGCTCCCCTCTCGGGGAGGATCACATTCCGCTGTCACACTGCGGTCAGATGCCAGCCAGCTCAGCATGCCGCCACAGGTGGCTCACGCCCTGCAGCCGCTTAGGCCCTGGACTGCAAGTCAGACAACAGAGCATAAGCGACAACAGGAGAACCACGAGGCCAGTCGAGTCCGAAGTGGGCGTGTTCGGCGGGGTGTTACGTCACCTTGCACTCCGGGGACCAAAGTAGGCCGTCGCGTGGCCCGGCGAAGGTGAGTTGGGCGCCGGTCGGCCGCACGACGGCCTGTTATCAATCGAGGCTCATCGCGGAGGGCTCGGGACCGGCTGGGCGAGCATGGCACGGGTGGATCTCATCTGATGCCGACAAGCGTGCGGCGTCGGCGATCCCCGCTAGGGTTCACATCTCGTCCATAATCGCTCTCGGCGGGGGTCTTGTTCGTGTCGCGGATTGGTGCTCGTCGTGCTTCGGACCCGGCCCGGATCGGGCGTTTCCGGGTGGTCGGGGTGCTGGGCGCGGGTGGGATGAGCACGGTGTACGCCGCGGTGGGGGAGCGGGGCGAGCGGGTGGCGGTGAAGGCTGTGCACGCCGGGCAGGCGGTGGATGACCAGTTCCGGGCCCGGTTCCGGCGCGAGGTCACGGTGCTGCGGCGGGTTTCAGGGCCGTGCCTGGTGCCGCTGCTGGAGGCCGATCCCGAAGCGGACATCCCGTGGCTGGCGACTGCCTACGTACCCGGCTCGACGCTCGGCGATCACACGGCGGTGCACGGGCCGCTGACTGGAATTCAGCTGCACCTGTTCGCCGCAGGTACGGCCGGGGCGCTCGCGGCCGTGCATGCCGCCGGGGTGGTCCACCGCGACCTCAAGCCCGCGAACGTGATTCTGGCCCCGGACGGGCCGCGGGTGCTGGACTTCGGCATCGCCCACGTCGTCGACGGTACCGCGGTCACCCGCACCGGCATGCTGACCGGGACTCCGGGCTGGCTGAGCCCCGAGTACTACCGGGACGGCACTACCGGGCCGCCCGGGGACGCTTTCGCCTGGGGTGCTCTGCTCGCTTTCGCGGCCACCGGCCGCCACCCTTTCGGCAACGGCAACGCCGAGGCCGTCGCGTTCCACGTCCTCAGCGCCGAGCCGGACCTCGCCGGCGTCCCCGATGACTTGCTCAGTCTGGTCACGGCGTGTCTCGCCAAAGACCCGGGCTACCGGCAATACCAGTGACTTAAGGAATCGGGTCCCAGCTTCTTGGGACTTTGGTCGGTGGGTTGATTGGGGCTGTGCGCCAGTGCGGGGCGATGGCCACGGCCTCGGCAGGGCTCCGGTCGGGCTGGGGAGGGCGCCGGTGTTCGTCGCGTTTGACGCCGAAATTGGACATCTTGCGTTTGATGACACGGGGGTTGAAGCGCCTACGGCGCAGGGGCAGCAGGTGGCGGGCTATCTCCCGCAGGCCCTCGACGAGGGAGGCGGCCAGGTGGTCAGGGGGAAAAGGCCGCCTGCGCGGTGACCTGTCGGCGTGCGAGGCGGAT
>NZ_KB911618.1:0-38608 GCF_000383615.1 Streptomyces canus 299MFChir4.1
GCTACCTGCGCAGTCTCTACCCGCCCGAGATCCGTATCGCGATCGTGCTCGATAACTTCTCCCCGCACCTGACCACGAAGAAGGACACCCGGGTCGGCGACTGGGCCGCAGCCAGCAACGTCGAGTTCGCCTACACGCCGACCAACAGTTCCTGGCTGAACCGCATCGAAGCCCAGTTCACCGCCCTGCGCTACTTCGCACTCGACGGCACCGACCACGCCAGCCACAAGGAGCAGGGCAGCATGATCCGCCGATACATCATCTGGCGGAACCAGCACGCGGCCGACGAACGCCTACGCGAGATCGTGAACAGGGCAAACGTTGCTTGATGCGGCACTAGGTCGCCGGGACGACCGTCTCCACGATCCGTTCCACCAGGCCCTCCGGGACCTTCACCTCCGGCAGGACTCCCTCCAGCGCACCGGGCAGCGTCAGGTGCTCCAGCAGCAGCCCCAGCATCGCCAGGTAGAGCACCGTGACCGTCTCGTCGCCACCCGGTAGGCCCGCCTCGCGGTGGAACCGGATGCCCTCGTCCAGGTCCGCCCGGACCGACCTGGTGTAGGAGGCGCGGAGTTCGGGGTGGCGGGTGGCCTCCAGGCGCATTTCCAGAAGGGCCAGATAGCCCGTGCGGTCATGGGTCGCGCGGGCCATCAGGTCGTGCATGAACGCCGCGACCAGGGAACGGTCCTTCGGCCGGGTCAGCAGTTCGGCGAGCTTGTCCGGGTCCGGGGCCAGCCGTGCGTGGAGGCGGGTGTCGATCTGCTTCAGCAGGTCGACACGGTCCGTGAAGTAGTTCGAGGCCGTCCCCACGGGGACCCCCGCCTCGGTGTCGACCGCGCGGAACGTCAGCCCGCGTGCTCCCTCGCGGGCGAGCACCTCGACCCCCGCGTCCACGAGCGCGGCCCGGCGCTCCGGATTGCTGACCATCGCGGAATCTCCCCTCCCAGTTGCGTCCGACTCGGAAGGCCAAAAATACCCTTGCAACCACTACAAGTGAAGCACTACAACTGACGTGGTTCACCGCCAGAGCGCAGCCCACGAAAAGAGACCCGCTTGCGAAAGCTCACGTACTTCATCGCCTGCACCATCGACGGCTTCATCGGGGACGAGAGCGGCGACGCGTCGTTCATGTACCGGTTCGTGGACGAGGAGCTCCTCTCCTACCTCAGGACCGCGTACCCGGAGACGATCTCGGCCCAGGGCCGCAGGGCGCTCGGCATCCACGACCTGGAGCACAAGAGGTTCGACACGGTCGTCCAGGGCCGCGGCAGCTACGAGGTGGCCCTGAAGCAGGGCATCACCTGCCCGTACGACCACCTGCGCGAATACGTCGCCTCGCGCGCCCTCACCGAGTCGCCCGACCCGCATGTCGAGATCATCGGCAAGGACCTGGTCGCCAAGGTGCGCGAACTGAAGGCGGAGGACAGCCGGTTCGGCATCTACCTGTGCGGCGGCTCCCGGCTCGCGGGCGAACTCCACGACGAGATCGACGAACTCGTCATCAAGACGTACCCCGTCGTGCTCGGCACCGGCATGCCGATGTTCGGTTCCGGTTTCCCCATCACCGAGTTCACGCTCGACGAGGTGCGCGTCTTCGGCAACGGCGTCGTGGTGCGGACGTACGGCAGGAAACGCTGAGGGAAGCGCCCGCGGCCCCTTCGTCCTACCCTGAGGACATGGACAGCGACGAACGCGTCTGTCCCGTCTGCGGACAGCCGGTCGAGACAGTCGTACGGCGTCACAAGACGCTCGGTGCGTGGGTCCCCGTGTGGACGGGCGGCCCGTGCCGCAACCCGGAGTGCGAGGCGTACGCCGGTCAGGGTGCCGGGTCCGGCGAGGACCACGGTGGCGCTCCCGCCGCGAAAAGTTCCTGAACCTATGTCGAGAATCCGTCCCCGGCTCCGACGTCCCCGGTGAGAGTCAACCGAAGCCGAAGGAGCGGAATCATGAAGTACCTGGTCATGGTGCAGGGAACACAGGCCGACTACGACGCCATGCGCGGCAAGGGCTCCGAGCACTCCCCGGCCTGGAGCGAGCAGGAGATCCAGACGATGTACGCCTTCATGAGCGCCGTCAACGACGACCTGTCCGAGACCGGCGAGATGGTCGACGGCCAGGGCCTCGCCGAGCCCGACAGGATCCGGCACGTCAGCCGGGGCGCGGACGGCAAGGCCGTGATCACCGACGGGCCGTACAGCGAGACCAAGGAGCTGCTCTGCGGCTACTGGGTGCTGGAGTGCGAGAGTCTGGAGCGCGTCACGGAGATCGCCGAGCGCATCGCCCAGTGCCCCCAGCCCGCCGGCGCCCCCGAGTACCCCGTGGTGATCCGGCCCATCCTGGACGGCGCCGGGGACATCTGAGGACCGTGCGACCGACGAGCCCGACCGAGGACCTGCTGCGCCTGCACGCGCCGCAGGTCCTCGGCGCGCTGGTCAGGCGGTACGGCCGTTTCGACGCCGCCGAGGACGCCGTACAGGAGGCACTGCTGGCCGCGGCCGGGCAGTGGCCGTCGGCGGGGGTGCCGGACAATCCGCGCGGGTGGCTCATCAAGGTGGCCTCGCGGCGGCTGACCGACATGCTGCGCGCGGAGGAGGCCCGGCGGGCGCGGGAGGAGCGGGTGGCGGCGCTGAGCGTGCGCGACACGGCGGTCGCCGACCGGGCCCCGCGCGAGGACGACACTCTGTCCCTGCTGTTCCTGTGCTGCCATCCGCAGCTGTCCCCGTCCGCGCAGATCGCGCTCACCCTGCGCGCGGTCGGCGGTCTGACCACGGCGGAGATCGCCCGGGCGTATCTGGTCCCCGAGGCGACCATGGCGCAGCGCGTCAGCCGGGCCAAGCAGAAGGTCCGGGGCGTCGGCTTCGGGCGGCCCGACAACTGGGAGGAACGGCTGCCCGCCGTCCTGCACACCCTCTACCTGATCTTCAACGAGGGCCATACGGCGACCTCAGGACCGGCCCTCCAGCGGCGCGACCTCGCCGGCGAGGCGATCCGGCTGACCCGCGCCGTCCACCGCCTCCTCCCCGACGACTGCGAGATCGCGGGCCTGCTTGCCCTGATGCTGCTCACGGACGCCCGCCGCGACGCCCGCACCGGCCCGGACGGCGACCTGGTCCCCCTCGACGAACAGGACCGCGCCCGGTGGGACAGGGCGGCGATCGAGGAGGGCGTCGCCCTGGTCACCCGGGCGCTGGCCCGCCGCCGGGCCGGGCCCTATCAGATCCGCGCGGCCACCGCCGCCGTGCACGACGAGGCGCCCTCGCCGGAGGCGACCGACTGGCAAGAGATCCTCGGGCTCTACGACGTTCTCGTACGGCTCGTGCCGGGACCCGTGGAGCGGCTGAACCGGGCGGTCGCGGTCGCGATGGTGCACGGGCCGCGGGCCGGGCTCGCGGAACTGGACTCGCTCACCGGCGAGTTGGGGCACCGCCTGGACGCCGTACGCGGGCATCTGCTGGAGCGGGCCGGTGCGTACGAGGAGGCGCGGGCCGCGTACGAGTCGGCGGCCGGGAAGACCCTCAGCCTGCCCGAGCAGCGGTATCTGCGGCGGCGGGCGGCCCGGCTGAGGCCTTAACGTGTCGGCATGTCCACAGCGAACCTCATCGTGCACCTGACCGAACGCTCCCTGTGGGAGGAGGCCCGCGCCCGGGGCACGTACGAGATCTCGACGCGCGGCCGGACCCTCCAGGAGGAGGGGTTCATCCACTGCTCGACGCGCGAGCAGCTGCCCGGCACGGCCGCGCGCTTCTTCGCCGGTGTGCCGGACCTGGTGGTCCTCGTCATCGACCCCGCCCGGCTCGACGTACCGCTGAAGTACGAGGCCCCCGCGCCCGGCGCCGAGGAGTTCCCGCACGTCTACGGGCCGATCCCGGTGGACGCGGTCGTCGACGTGGAGCCGTGGGGGTGAGTGGTCGCCGTCGGGTACGGGCGTGGGCCGTGGCGGTCTGGGGGGCTCTCGTGGTCGTCGTGGGTGGGCTCACGCTCTGGCTTCAGGACTCGGCGGAGCCGCCGGGGCCGTACGTATGGGAGAGGGCGAGTCCGACGCCCTCGCTCCCGGAAGGGTGGGAGACGGCGTGCTCCCGCTCCACGCCCGACGCGCAGGGCCGGACCCTCTGCTTCCTCAGGACCCGCTAGGCAGCCCCCCCGTCTCAGGGTCCCGCCCCGTCAGGCAGTACAGGCCGCCCGCCGGGTCCCTCATCACCGTCCATCTCCTGCCCTCGGCGACGAACTCGGCGCCCAGGCGCTCGTGTTCGGCCCGGGTCGCCTCGATGTCCGCGCAGGCGAGGTCCAGATGGGCGGCGGCCGGGCGTTCCTCGTCGAGGCGCTGGAGGAGGATGCGGACCGGTAGGCCGGCCGGCGGCTTGAGGACATGGAATTCGGGCAGTGCGCCGGGCAGCGACTCCCAGTCGGGCAACAGGGCGGCCCAGAAAGCGACTTCCGCCTCGTGGAGGGAGGGCGGGATGTCCAGGCAGACCTGGTCGAGACGGCTGCCGCGGATCACCGGCGGGCGGGTCGACTGCCCGCGCCAGGGATCGGCGCAGAACAACTGGCCGGCGGGGGAGCGGAGCACCACCAGCGTGCCCTGATCGGCGACCACGTGCGCGCCGAGCGCCTGCGCCGCCTTCGCGAACTTCCGTACGTCGTCCACGCAGAAGTCGAGATGGGCGCCGCCGGGCCCGGAGGCGACGGCCTGGGCCTTGACGCAGGCGTCGGCGCCGCCGGGCGGCACGAGGGTCACGAACTCCCGCCGCTCGCCCCGGGGTTCGGACAACCGTGTGCCCGTGGCGCCGGCCCAGAAGTCGCAGGCCTGCGCGAAGCGGGCCACGGGCCGGTCAACGAAGGCGTACGTCCAGCGGGTAGTCATGCGGTGATCGTAGGCCCCCTACTTCGGCACCTCCATGAACCGCAGCATGTTCCCCGCCGGATCCCGGAACGCACAGTCCCGCACCCCGTACGGCATGTCCGTGGGCTCCTGGATGACGTCGGCCCCCGACTCCCGGACCCGGGCGAACAGCGCGTCACAGTCGGTGGTGGTGAAGTTGACCCCGCGCAGCAAGCCCTTGGCCAGCAGCCGTGCCATCGCCTCCTTGTCCGCGGGGGACGCGTCCGGGTCCGCGGCGGGCGGCTCCAGCACGATGTCCACGTCCGGCTGGAGCGGCGAGCCGACCGTCACCCAGCGCATGCCCTCGTACCCGACGTCGCCCCGCACCTCCATGCCCAGGACGTCCCGGTAGAACGCGATCGCCTTGTCGTGGTCGTCCACGGCGATGAAGCAGTTCTTGAGTTTGATGTCCATGGCTTCACGTTAGGCCCGTCGGGGCCTGGTGTGCCTGCGGACCACGCACGGCGGGATCCCCGCGATCTCCTCGTGGGTGCGGGCGCGGTAGGCGCTCGGCGTCTCACCCACCAGTTCGGTGAAGCGCGAGCTGAAGGAGCCGAGCGAGGTGCACCCCACGGCCATGCAGACCTCGGTGACGGACAGGTCGCCCCGCCGCAGCAGCGCCTTCGCGCGCTCGATGCGCCGGGTCATCAGATAGCCGTACGGCGTCTCCCCGAACTCCGCGCGGAAACTGCGCTGGAAGTGGCCCGGGGACATCAGCGCGGTGCGGGCGAGGGCGGGCACGTCGAGCGGCTCGGTGTACTCGCGGTCCATCCGGTCCCGCGCCTGCCGCAGCCGCACCAGGTCCTCGACGCTCACCATCACGCCAGCATCGCACGATGGTCACCAGCTGGGCGCAGGGACCTGGAACGGGCTTTGCCTCGCGTTCGTCTTCCGTACGGAAGCGCTTGCTCCCATGAAGGCATGGACCACATCACGTTCCTCGTGGCGGTCGTCATCGTCACGGCTCTGGCCTTCGACTTCACCAACGGATTCCACGACACCGCGAACGCGATGGCGACGTCCATCGCGACCGGCGCACTGAAACCCCGGACCGCGGTCCTGATCAGCGGCGTGCTGAACGTCGTCGGCGCCTTCCTGTCCACCGAGGTCGCCAAGACGATCTCCGGAGGCATCGTGGACGACACCCTGGTCTCGCCCGGGATGATCTTCGCGGGGCTGGTCGGAGCGATTCTCTGGAACCTGCTGACCTGGCTGGTCGGCCTGCCGTCGAGCTCGTCGCACGCCCTGTTCGGCGGACTGATCGGCGCGGTGTGGGTCGGCGCCGGCTCCCACGGCGTGCACGCCGACAAGGTGGTCGAGAAGATCCTGATCCCCGCGGTGGCCTCGCCGGTGGTGGCGGGCGTGGCGGCGCTGATCGCCACCTACCTCGCCTACAAGCTCACCGCCCGCGCCCGCAAGGACTCGGTGACCAAGGGCTTCCGGCTCGGCCAGATCGCCTCCGCCTCCCTTGTCTCCCTCGCGCACGGCACCAATGACGCCCAGAAGACCATGGGCGTCATCACGCTGACCCTGATCTCGGCGGGCGCGCTCGGCCATGACGCCGGACCGCCGGTCTGGGTCATCGCCTCCGCGGGGCTCGCGATCGGTCTCGGCACCTACATCGGCGGCTGGCGGATCATCCGCACGATGGGCAAGGGCCTCACGGAGATCCAGTCCCCGCAGGGCTTCGCCGCCGAGACCGCGTCCACCACGGTCATCCTGACCTCCGCCCACCTCGGTTTCGCCCTGTCGACCACCCAGGTCGCCTCGGGCAGCATCCTCGGTGCGGGCCTCGGCCGGAAGCTCGCGGAGGTCCGCTGGGGCATCGCCGGGCGCATGGTCGCGGCCTGGCTGATCACCCTGCCGGCCGCCGCGCTGGTCGGCGGCATCTCCGCGAGTGCCGTCAAGCACGGCGGCAACTTCGGCACGGTCGTGGTCGCGCTGGTCGGAGCCGCCGTCGCCGCGGGCATCGTGCTGCTCTCGCGCCGCAACCCGGTGAGCGCGCACAACGTCAACGACCACCACGAGGTCCCCGTCCGCACCGCGGCGCCGACCAGCGTCGGCACGGCCGCCTGAGCCCCTTGGGAGTTCCTGCCATGAGCATCGACTGGACCGCACTCGGCCAGGTCACCGCGGTGAGCGTCGGCGTCACCATCGCCGTGGTCGTGGTCTTCGCCCTCGGGGTACTCGGTCTCGCCCGCTTCGAGGGGGCGCGGGAGGACGGGGGCGGTGGAACGTCCACGATCGGCATCGCCCAGGCCGGCCTGTGCTTCCTCGCCTGCGCGGCGGTGGTGGCGTACGGCATCTATCTGATCGTGCCGCAGTTCCACTGATCCACCGAGAGGAGAGGGGAGCAGGGTGACCCCGCTGCTGACCGACCTGAAAGTCGACTACACCGACCCCGACGACCCCGTGCTGATCCGTCCGGACGGCAGCCCGATCGACACCTGGCGGGAGAACTACCCCTACGCGCACCGCATGGAGCGCAAGGAGTACGACTGGCACAAGCGGCTCCAGCAGATCGAACTGCTGAAGCTCCAGAGCTGGATCAAGGAGACCGGGCGCCGGCTCGTCATCGTCTTCGAGGGACGGGACGCGGCCGGCAAGGGCGGCACCATCAAGCGCTTCACGGAGCACCTGAACCCCCGGGGCGCACGCGTGGTCGCACTGGAGAAGCCGAACGAGCGTGAACGCGGACAGTGGTACTTCCAGCGGTACGTCGAACATCTGCCGACCGCGGGCGAGATCGTGCTGTTCGACCGGTCCTGGTACAACCGGGCCGGTGTGGAGCGGGTCATGGGCTTCTGCTCCGACGACGAGTACCGGCGCTTCATGCGGCAGGCCCCGCTGTTCGAGCGGATGCTCGTCGACGACGGCGTGGACCTGCTGAAGTTCTGGTTCTCGGTCTCCCAGGGCGAGCAGCGCACCCGCTTCACCATCCGTCAGATCGATCCCGTACGGCAGTGGAAGCTCAGCCCGATGGACCTTGCCTCCCTGGACCGCTGGGACGACTACACCGCCGCGAAGGTCGCCATGTTCCGTGAGACGGACACCCAGTTCGCGCCCTGGACGGTGGTCAAGAGCAACGACAAGAAGCGGGCCCGCGTCGAGGCCATGCGCAGTGTGCTGGCCCGCTTCGACTACACCGACAAGGACGACGAGGTCGTCGGCACGCCCGATCCGCGGGTCGTGGGCGCGGCGGCGGGACTCCTGGAGGCGGGCGAGGCCTAAGGGTCCACGCGGCCGGGTGTCGGAGCACAAGGGGAGCGACCGCGCCTGAGTACCCGTACTCAGGCCGGGGTGCTGTCCGGCTCTGGCACGCGCGCCGCGGCTTCTCGATGATGCGATTCACCGCGTCGAAGGAGGAGCCCATGGTTCGTGACCTGCAGCTGCGCTCAGCCACTCCGGAGGATCTCGACTGGATCCACGAACTGCGCCACCGGGTGTACGCACAGGAGTTGGGCCAGCACCCGCCGGATCCGGCGGGGCGGCTGCGCGACGGTCTCGACGGTGGCAACGTCTACCTCGTCGCGGCGCGCGGCACGACCCGCATCGGCTTCGTCAGCCTGACCCCGCCCTGGCTGGGGCGGTTCGGACTGGACAAGTACCTGACCCGCGACGAACTGCCCGCGCTGGGCGGCCACGACGTGTTCGAGGTGCGCATCCTCACCGTGGAGCCGCGCTGGCGCAGCACCTCGGCGGCCCCCCTGCTGATGTACGCGGCGCTGCGCTGGATCGCCTCCCGCGGTGGGCGCCGGGTGGTGGCGATGGGACGTACCGAGGTGCTCGACCTGTACCGGGCCGTCGGCCTGCGCCCGGTCGGCCGTACCGTCCGCGGCGGCGCGGTGACGTTCGAAGTGCTGACCGGCGAGGTGCCCGAGCTAGCGAGGCGGGCGAGGGAGCGGTACGGCAGCGCGCTGGAGCGGTTGCGGTCCGTGGTGGACTGGCGGCTGGACATGCCGTTCGCGCCCCGGCCGGACGGCTGCGAGCACGGCGGTGCCTCGTTCACCGCCGTCGGCACGGACTTCCGCACCCTGCACCGGCGGCACGACATCGTCATGGCCGATGTGCTCGACGCCTGGTTCCCGCCGGCCCCCGGAGCCCGGGCGGCCCTCGCGGAGGACCCGGCCTGGACCGCCCGTACCTCGCCGCCGTCCGGTGCCGAGGGCCTGTCGGCGGAGATCGCCGCTCTTAGGCGGCTGCCCGCGGAGACGCTGGCGGTGGGCGCCGGTTCCTCCGACCTGATCTTCCGGGCGTTCGGCCGCCGGCTGACCCCGCGGAGCCGGGTGCTGCTGACCGACCCGTGCTACGGCGAGTACGCCCATGTCACGGAGCGGGTGATCGGATGCCGGGTGGACCGGTTCCCGCTGCGCCGCGAGGACGGCTGGCGGATCGACCCGGAGCGGCTGGCCGCCGCCGTCGACTCCGGCCGCTACGACCTCGTGGTGGTGGTCAACCCGAACAACCCGACGGGGCGGCACGCGCCGGCGTCCGGGTTGCGCGCGCTCATCGAGGCCGCGCCGGACCGTACGCACTGGTGGATCGACGAGGCGTACCTGGGCTATGTGGGCCTGGAGGAGTCACTGGCCGGCCTCGCCGCGACGGACCCGCGGGTGACCGTCTGCACCTCGCTGTCGAAGATGTACGCGCTGTCCGGACTGCGGGCCGCGTACGCGGTGGCCGAACCCGCCACCGCGGCGGAACTGCGCCGGTGGACCCCGCCCTGGCCGGTGAGTCTCCCGGCCCAGCTGGCCGCCGTAGCGGCGCTGCGCGACCCTGAGTACTACCGCGACCGCTGGCTCGCCACGCACACCCTGCGCCGCCGGCTGGCCGCGGACCTCGCCGCGGCGGCGCCGGAGGTGACGGTCGAGGAGTCGGTGGCGAACTTCCTCGCGATCACCCTGCCGCCGGGCGGACCGAGCGCCGCGCGGCTGGTGACCGAGTGCCGCCGCCAGGGGGTGTACCTGCGCGACCTGTCGCCGCTGTCGCCGCAGTACGAGGGGCGCACCGTGCGCATCGCGGTCCGGGACACCGCCGAGAACGCCCGCATCGTGGCGGCCTGCCGGGCCGCCCTGGACGCGCTGCGGCCGGCGCCCGCCGCGCTCGTGGCGCAGCCCACGGGGGCCGGTGGAACCGCCCGATGACCACCATGGCCTCGATGACGCCCTGGCTCGGCGGGGCGCTGGCCCTGGGCGGTGTCGCGGTGGCGGCCTCCGGGCGCCGCCAGCTGATGGTCCGGTGGTGCGCCTGGGCGGTCGGGGTGCCGCTGGTCACCGCGGCCTTCTGGTGGGGCGAGCCGGGCATCGCGGCCGTCGCCGTGGTGGTCGGGGTGATCGCGGTGCTGGAGTTCGGCGGGCTGATGCTGCTGGGCCGGGTGGACCGTGCGGTGCTGGCCGCGGCGGTGGCGGGGGTGGTGCTGACCGTCTGGCTGGCGCCCGGAGAGGTGCTGCGGGCGCTGGCGGTCGGGGCGCTGGCGGTGGCCGCGGTGCCGTTGCTGGGCGGCGACGCCGACCAGGGACTGCGCCGGCTCGGCGCCGGGCTGCTCGGGCTGGCCTGGCTGAGCGTGCCGGCCGCGCTGGTGCCGCTCGGGGCGACCGGGCTGGCGCTGTTCGTGGCGGTCTCGGTCGCCGACATCACGGCGTACTTCGCCGGGCGCCGGCTGGGCGGGCCGCGGTTGTCGCCGCTGTCCCCGGCCAAGCGGTGGAGCGGGACCCTGGCGGGGGCCGCGGCCGGGCTCGGTGTGCTCGCCGTACTGTCCGTGCTGAGCTGGCCGACGGCCATCGCCGTGGCGGTCGGCGGACCCGCCGGTGACCTGCTGGAATCCATGATCAAGAGAGGGGCGCGGGTCAAGGACGCCGGCCACTGGCTGCCGGGCTCCGGCGGCCTGCTGGACCGGATCGACTCCCTGCTCGTGGCACTGGCGGTGCTGCTCGTGCTGAGCTGACGTGCCGTAACCCGGCACGAAGAAGGGGCTCGCCGGTATCGAGCCGGCCGAGCCCCTTTCCGTACGCTCGTCGACCTAGGCCTTCTTGGTCTCCCAGAAGATCTTGTCGATCTGGGCGATGTAGTCCAGAGCCTTCTGACCGGTGGCCGGGTCGGTCGACGCCTTGGCGGCCGAGAGGGCCTTGAGGGCGTCGTTGACCAGCTGGTGCAGCTCCGGGTACTTCTCGAAGTGCGGGGGCTTGAAGTAGTCGCTCCAGAGCACGGAAACGTGGTGCTTCGCGAGCTCGGCGCGCTGCTCCTTGATGACCGTGGCACGCGCCTGGAAGTGCGGGTCGTCGTTGGCGGCCATCTTCTCCTGCACGGCCTTCACCGACTCCGCCTCGATGCGGGCCTGGGCCGGGTCGTACACACCGCAGGGCAGGTCGCAGTGTGCGCTGACCTTGACCTTGGGGGCAAACAGGCGGGAAAGCATGGAGCATTCCTTCCTCGTGATCGTCTTCTCAGGTGCGACATTACTCCCTGAGAGAGCCGAATTCGCGGGTGCCCCCATGGGCTTAGGACAAAAGTCCGGGGTCAGACTGAGACTGGTGGATGAACGTACCGGGGAGGTGCCGGGGATGCCGGAGCTGTCGCAGGAGACCGAGCGGGAGAGGTCGTTGCTGCCTTTCGTGGGGGTGGCCGAGGTGACCGGGCCCTCGATGGTGCCCACGCTCCGGCACGGGGACCAACTGGTCGTGCACTGGGGGGCCAGGGTGGTCCCCGGCGACATCGTGGTCCTGCGGCATCCCTTCCAGCAGGACCTGCTCGTCGTCAAGCGGGCCGTGGAGCGGCGTGAGGGCGGCTGGTGGGTGCTCGGGGACAACGCGTTCGCGGGCGGCGACAGCACGGACTACGGCGTCGTACCGGAGGAACTCGTGCTGGGCAAGGCCCGGCTCAGGTACCGGCCGTTCGGGCCCGCTCAGCGCTCGCCGCTGGCCGCCGTGCGCTGGGCGCTGTCCGCCGTAAGGCCCGTCCTGCCGGACCGGTCGGCCTCCAGGCGTTTGCGGGCGCGGTAGGCGGCCACGTTGGCGCGGGTGGCGCAGCGGTCGGAGCAGTAGCGCCGGGAGCGGTTGGTCGAGGTGTCGAGGTAGGCGTTGCGGCAGGGTGCGGCCTCGCACAGGCCGAGCCGGTCCACGCCGTACTCGGTGAGATGGAAGGCCAGGCCCATCGCCGCGATCGCCGCGTACCCGGCGGTGGCGTTGGACGGGTGGTCCGCCAGGTGCATGTGCCACAGCGGGCGGCCGTCGTCGTCGCGGAAGTCGTGCCCGGAGATCTGCGGGCTCACCGGGAACTCCAGCAGGAGCGAGTTCAGCAGGTCCACCGCGAGCGTCTCGTCGCCGCCGTCCGCCGCCTCGAAGACCGACCGCAGCCGGGCCCGGACCGAACGGAACCGGGTGACGTCGGCGTCGGTGGCGCGGCGGGCGCCCGTGCCGTTGCCGCCGAACAGGTCGCGGACGGCCTCCACCGAGGTCAGGGTGTCCTTGCCCCGGGCCGGGTCCTCGCTGTTGACCAGACGTACGGCGTAGTCCGAGTAATAGGCCAGTTCCACTTGTAGTCCTTACGGAGGCGTTCTATCGTCGTGGTGCGGTCGGGTAACAGCTGATCGTGCTTCCAGGGTATTACGACAGTGAGTGGACAGGGGGCTCCCATGACAACTGGTGTCGGAACCGACTGGCAGGCCTGGCAGGAGAGCTGGGACCGGCAGCAGGAGTGGTACATGCCGGACCGCGAGGAGCGGTTCCGGGTCATGCTGGACATGGTCGAGGCCCTCGTCGGGCCCCGGCCGCGCGTGCTCGACCTCGCGTGCGGCACAGGGAGTATCACGGCCAGGCTGCTCGCCCGGTTCCCCGAGGCCACCAGCACCGGGGTGGACCTCGACCCGGCGCTTCTCGCCATCGCCGAGGGCACCTTCGCGGACGACGAGCGGGTCACCCTCGTCACGGCCGACCTCAAGGACCCGGAGTGGCCCTCGAAGCTGCCGTACGACTCCTACGACGCCGTCCTGACCGCCACGGCCCTGCACTGGCTGCACAGCGAACCCCTCGCGGCCCTCTACGGCCAGGTCGCGGAACTCGTCCGCGACGGCGGTGTCTTCATGAACGCCGATCACATGATCGACGAGGCCACGCCCCGGATCAACGCGGCCGAACGCGCGCAGCGCCACGCGCAGATGGATCAGGCCAAGCGGGACGGCGCCCTCGACTGGGCCGCATGGTGGCAGGTCGCCGCCGAGGACCCCGTCCTCGCCGGACCGACGGCGCGCCGCTTCGAGATCTACGGCGAGCACGCCGACGGCGACATGCCGTCCGCCGCGTGGCACGCACGCGTGCTGCGCGAGAAGGGGTTCGGGGAGGCCCGGCCGGTGTGGTGCTCGCCCTCGGACACGCTGCTGCTCGCGCTCAAGTAGGCGCCCATGCGAAAGGGGCGGTACGGGAATCCCGTACCGCCCCTTCGGCGTCGTACTGCTAGAGGACCTTCGACAGGAACGCCTGGGTGCGCTCGTGCTGAGGGTTCGTCAGGACCTCGCGGGGGTCGCCGGACTCGACGACCACGCCGCCGTCCATGAAGACCAGGCTGTCGCCGACCTCACGGGCGAAGCCCATCTCATGGGTGACCACGACCATCGTCATGCCGGACTCGGCGAGATCGCGCATGACGTCGAGGACGTCACCGACCAGCTCCGGGTCCAGGGCCGAGGTCGGCTCGTCGAAGAGCATCAGCTTCGGGTCCATCGCGAGCGCCCGGGCGATCGCCACCCGCTGCTGCTGGCCGCCGGAGAGCTGGGCGGGGTAGCTGCCCGCCTTGTCGGCCAGGCCGACCTTCTCGAGCAGCTCCCGCGCGCGCTCCCGGGCCTGGGCCCGGCTGGTGCCCTTGACCTGGACCGGCGCCTCCATGACGTTCTCGGCGGCCGTCATGTGCGGGAACAGGTTGAACCGCTGGAACACCATGCCGATGTCCCGGCGCTGGCGCGCGACCTCGCTGTCCTTGAGCTCGTACAGCTTGTCCGCCTTCTGGCGGTAGCCGACCAGCTCGCCGTCGACGTAGAGCCGGCCGGCGTTGATCTTCTCCAGGTGGTTGATGCACCGCAGGAAGGTCGACTTGCCGGAGCCCGAGGGGCCGATGAGGCAGAAGACCTCGCCCTGCTTCACTTCCAGGTCGATGCCCTTGAGGACCTCGACCAGGCCGTACGACTTGTGGACGCTCTCGGCCCTGACCATGGCCGTCATGCCGCACCCCCCTGGGGACTCCGGAGCGACAGCAGGTTCGCCCTGATCTTCTGGAACGGCGTCGGCGGCAGGTTACGGGACGAACCGCGGGCGAAACGGCGCTCCAGGTAGTACTGGAAGACGCTGAACACGCTGGTCATGACCAGGTACCAGATGGACGCCACGAACAGCATCTCCATCACGGCGTACGAGGTCGAGCCGATCGTCGAGGTGGCGCGCAGCAGTTCGTTGTACGTCACCGCGTACACCAGCGACGAGGTCTTCAGCATGTTGATGAACTCGTTGCCGGTCGGCGGCACGATCACGCGCATCGCCTGCGGGATCACGATCCGGCGCAGCGTCTTGCCGTGGCTCATGCCGAGCGCGTGCGCGGCCTCCGTCTGGCCCTCGTCGACGGCCATCAGACCGGCGCGGCAGATCTCCGCCATGTACGCGGCCTCGTTGAGGCCGAGGCCCAGCAGGGCGCACATGAACGGGGTCATCACGTCCGTCATCTCGTCCTTGTAGATCGGACCGAGATTCAGCATCGGGAAGATCAGCGCCAGGTTGAACCAGAGGAGGAGCTGGACGTAGACCGGGGTTCCGCGGAAGAACCAGATGTAGGCCCACGCCACCCAGCTCGTCACCGGGTTCTTGGAGAGCCGCATCACGGCCAGCAGGACGCCGAGGACCACGCCCACGATCATCGCGAGAACGCTGATCAGCAGGGTGCGGCCGGCACCCGCGAGAACCGTGGAGTCGAACAGCTTGTCGCCGACCGCGCTCCACTGGATCTTCTCGGCGGTGGCGAACGCGTTGACCAGCAGGGCCACCAGCGCCAGCACGATGACCGCGCTGACGTAGCGGCCGTAGTGGCGGACCGGGATGGCCTTGATGGTCTCCGGCGCGAGGGAGGCCCGCGGTGGCGTGTCCGCCGGCTCCTTGTCGATCTTGTCAGTCACCGTGACTGCCCTTCAGTGGTACGGGGTCCGTCACTTGCCGCCGTTGATCGCGGACTTGTCGACGGCGCCGGTCTGGGCGCCCCACTTGTCCAGGACCTTCTTGTACGTGCCGTCCTGGATGATGGCGTTCACGGCCGCCTCCAGGGCGCTCGTGAGCTCCTTGTTGTCCTTGTTCACGGCGATGCCGAAGGGACCGGCGTCGACCTGCTCGCCGACGACCTCGAAGGCGTTGCCGCCATCGGCCTTGCGGGCGATGTCGACGGCGACCGGGTAGTCGTTGACGCCCGCGACGGCGCCGCCCGACTTCACGCGGGTCTGGGCCTCGGTGTCGTTGTCGAACGCCTCGATGTCGAGCTTCTTCTTGCCGGCCGTCGTGCACGCCTTGGACTGCTTCTGCAGGGCCTGCTCATAGGTCGTGCCGTGCTGCACGGCGACCTTCTGGCCGCAGAGGTCCTCGATCGAGCCGATCTTCTTCGGGTTGCCCTTCTGGACGTAGATGGCGGTGCCGGCCGTGAAGTAGTCGACGAAGTCGACACCCGGGCCCAGCTTCTTGCCCTTGTCGTCCAGACCCTCCTGGCGCGCCTTGGTGTCCGTGATGGAGGAGATGGCGACGTCGTAGCGCCCGGAGTTCAGGGAGCTGATCAGGCCGTCGAAGGAGCCCGAGGTGAACTGGAACTCCACACCGAGCTGCTTGCCCAGGGCGGCCGCGATGTCGGGGTCGACACCGACGATCTTGCCGCCCTCCTGGTACTCCATGGGGGCGTACTCGGCGTTGGTGCCGACCTTGATGACACCCGCCTTCTGGATCTTCGCGGGCAGCTTGTCGAACAGCGGGGCCTTGCTGGACGACGCCGACTCATTGGTGCTGCTGCCGCCGCTGTCCGTCTGGTCACCGCAACCGGTGAGAATCAGGGCGCCTGCGACCGCGATCGCACCTACCGCGGCTGTCCTGGTGCGCGCGACGGTCGTACGACGGGTGGAGCTTGCGGTCATGGTGGGTTCCTCCGGCGGATGGGTGGAGTTGCCGATGGGCGGGGCGGCTGCCGATCGGTCGGCAGCGCTGCCTTCATTCCTCAGGTCGACGAGAGCACACGCCTTCGAGTGTCGCGACCTCGTGTGATGACGGCATCTTGCCATTCGGACTGGACCATTCTGGGGGCCGGTCATGTCAAAATCGGATAACGGGTGACTCCCGAACCGCACCATGTCTGTACATCACGACCGGACCATCTGCGGGAATCTGGCATTCCGGCCGGAAGATCTTCGGCGCGAATCGCGCCGCGGGTGGCCGGGAAGGGGCGGGCCGCGGCCGGTTGAGCGACTGTCCGGTGATCGTCGAGGCCGCCCGAGGGTTTGTCCGGATGGCCCTCCATGATTCATGTCGCCGGCCTCCGATGATCGATGATCGATTTACGTTCCGGCATGTGACCTTGGACGTATTGGACTCGTCCTCGACGCCGGTCGTCCGGTAAGAAGGTTCTTTACACCCCTCATCCGGGGCTCAGGGCGCGTGTGCGGCGCGCCCGTCGCGTACCGGCCCGTACGCATCAGTGACCAGGGCCGTACGCGGTGCCCGCCCACTTCTCAACCAGGAGTGGCCACCCTCAAACCATGAAGACCTAAGGGGTAAGACAAAGTGGCAGCGGAGATCGTCAATCCTCGCAGCGACAGCGATACGGGACAGGACGGAGGGGCGGAGCCCCTCGATTCCTTCGACCCCGCGTTCGCGCTGCACCGCGGCGGCAAAATGGCTGTGCAGGCCACCGTGCCGGTCCATGACAAGGACGACCTGTCCCTCGCGTACACGCCCGGCGTGGCGAAGGTGTGCAGCGCCATCGCCGAGCAGCCGGACCTCGTGCACGACTACACGTGGAAGTCGTCGGTCGTCGCCGTCGTGACGGACGGTACGGCCGTGCTGGGGCTCGGTGACATCGGGCCCGAGGCCTCCCTCCCGGTGATGGAGGGCAAGGCGATCCTGTTCAAGCAGTTCGGCGGAGTGGACGCGGTTCCGCTCGCGCTGGCCTGCACCGACGTCGACGAGATCATCGAGACCGTGGTCCGGCTCGCGCCGTCCTTCGGCGGCGTGAACCTTGAGGACATCTCGGCTCCCCGGTGCTTCGAGATCGAGCGGCGGCTCCAGGAGCGGCTCGACATTCCCGTGTTCCACGACGACCAGCACGGGACCGCGGTCGTGACGCTGGCCGCCCTGCGGAACGCCGCGCGGCTGAGCGGGCGGTCGATCGGAGACCTGCGTGCCGTCATCTCTGGTGCGGGTGCCGCGGGTGTGGCCATCGCCAAGATGCTGGTCGAGGCGGGCATCGGGGATGTTCTGGTGGCCGACCGCAAGGGTGTCGTGTCGAGTGACCGGGACGACCTCACTCCCGTGAAGCGGGAGGTGGCCGGGTTCACCAACAAGGCGGGCCTGTCCGGGTCGCTGGAGGATGCGCTCGCGGGTGCGGACGTCTTCATCGGCGTGTCCGGCGGTACGGTCGCGGAGTCCGCGGTCGCTTCCATGGCGAAGGGGGCCTTCGTGTTCGCGATGGCCAACCCGGACCCCGAGGTGCACCCCGAGGTCGCGCACAAGTACGCGGCCGTGGTGGCCACCGGGCGGTCCGACTTCCCGAACCAGATCAACAACGTGCTGGCGTTTCCGGGGATCTTCGCGGGGGCGCTGCAGGTGCGTGCCTCGCGGATCACGGAGGGCATGAAGATCGCGGCGGCCGAGGCGTTGGCGGCGGTGGTCGGTGACGATCTCGCGGCCGACTACGTCATTCCGTCCCCGTTCGACGAGCGGGTGGCTCCTGCGGTCACGGCGGCGGTTGCTGCGGCGGCTCGGGCGGAGGGTGTTGCTCGTCGCTGAGCCGTGGTGCTCGTGGTTGGCGCGAGGGTCCCGTCCGGGTGGGTTTCCGGGCGGGGCCGTTTTTTGCCTTTGGGTGGGGCCGATTGGGTGGCGGGTGCGGGTGCGGGTGCGGGTTTGGGTGCGGGTTCGGTGGGGGCGGGCGTTTTTGCGCAGTTCCCCGCGCCCCTGATGCCTGCGGCGCAGCTGCGGGCCCGGTGGGGGCTTGTGTAGCGCGTGCGGTGTGGTGGGTGGGTCGGGGCCGGGGTGGGGGGTATCCGTCCTCGGTCCGGCGGCTCGGTTCCTTTGAGTAGGGCTCGGTGACGGACGCCGGCCGCTGCGGGCGGACACCCCCCACCCCGGCCCCTGCCTGCCGTACGCGGCCAACGGCCCGTCGTGGCGCCGGTGACTGCAACTCCCTAGGGGCGCGGGGAACTGCGCGACCAGCCACGACGGACCCGCACCCGCCGGACAACCTGACCCGGCACCCCCATAGGCACCCCGCCCAAGTCCCCAAACGCAACAGGGCATGTGTCACAACGCGCCCCGGTTCCCCCGCACCGTCGGCGGACCTATCGTCAAGGTCATGTTCGCTGTCTACGCCGCCCGAATCGACCGCGACAACCCCCTCTCGGGACTGGAGTCGGGGGAGCGCCCGGCCCCCGAAGCCCGTCCGGGTTGGAGCGTCGTCGATGTCAGGGCCGCTTCCCTGAATCACCATGACCTCTGGTCCCTGCGCGGCGTAGGCCTCGCAGAGGACAAGCTTCCGATGATCCTCGGCTGTGACGCCGCCGGTGTCGACGAGGACGGCAACGAGGTCGTCCTGCACTCCGTCATCGGGCAGAGCGGGCACGGCGTCGGCCCCAAGGAGCCGCGCTCCATCCTCACCGAGCGCTACCAGGGGACGTTCGCCGAGCAGGTGGCCGTGCCCACCTGGAACGTGCTGCCCAAGCCGAAGGAGCTGTCCTTCGCGGAGGCCGCCTGTCTGCCCACGGCCTGGCTGACCGCGTACCGGATGCTGTTCACGAACGCAGGCGTCCGACCCGGTGACTCCGTGCTGGTGCAGGGGGCGGGCGGCGGTGTCGCCACGGCCGCGATCGTGCTCGGGAAGGCCGCGGGTCTGCGGGTCTTCGCCACGAGCCGGGACGAGGCCAAGCGGAAGCGGGCGCTGGAGCTCGGAGCCGTGGAGGCGCTGGAGTCGGGCGCGCGGCTGCCGCAGCGGGTGGACGCCGTCATCGAGACGGTGGGTGCGGCCACCTGGTCGCACTCCGTGAAGTCGCTCAAGCCCGGCGGCACACTGGTCATCTCCGGTGCCACGAGCGGTGACCGCCCCTCGCACGCCGAACTGACCCGGATCTTCTTCCTGGAGCTCAAGGTCGTGGGCTCGACCATGGGCACCAAGGACGAGCTGGAGGACCTGCTCGCGTTCTGTGCGGCCACGGGTGTGCGGCCCGTCATCGACGAGGTGCTGCCCATGGACCGTGCCCGTGAGGGCTTCGAACGGGTCGCGTCCGGTGAGCAGTTCGGGAAGGTCGTGCTCACGAACGGCTGATATCCCGTTCGCTTTCTTTCCTCCTTCTTGTCGGCGGCCGGTCCGGGTGCGGATCGGCCGCCGACGTTTGTCAATTTTGGTTGACAGGTGGGGCATGTCAACGTAGGTTGACGTCATGACCGAAGCAACGGATCTCGCCGAGCGTGCCGGTGATCGCGATCCCCGGGTCGGCCTACGTGCCGTCGCCGCGCTGCGCAGGCTGCTGGAGCAGCTGGAGTCGGTGCAGGTGCGCAGTGCGCGCAATCAGGGCTGGTCGTGGCAGGAGATCGCCGCGGAACTCGGAGTGAGCAGGCAGGCCGTGCACAAGAAGTACGGGAGGCATTGATGTTCGAGCGGTTCACGAAGGACGCCCGGGCCGTGGTCGTGGGCGCGGTCGAACAAGCCGAGGGGGTGGGCGCGGGGGCCGTGGACGCCGGGCACCTGTTGCTCGCCCTGTTGGACCGGGAGGCCGGTCGGGCCTCCTTCGCGCTGGCAGCTCTCGGGCCGGCCGGGAGCGCGGACGCCGTGCGGGAGGCGCTCGGTGAGGCGCGGCGGCGGGCCGGGCTGTCCCAGGCGGACGCCGAGGCGCTGGCCGGGCTCGGTATCGATGTCTCGGAGATCGTCGCGCGGGTGGAGGAGGTGCACGGGGTCGGAGCGATGTCCGGCGACCGGAAGAGCGGGCGGGGGTGGTCCGGGCGGCGTTCCTTCGGGCGGGATGCCAAGGAGATCCTGGAGAAGGCGCTGCGTATCGCCGTGGCCCGGCGGGACCGCCATATCGGCGACGAGCACATCCTGCTGGCCCTGACCGTCAGGCCGGGGGTGCCCGGGGAGGTTCTCGCCGATCACGGGGTGACCTATGAGTCGGTCGTGCGCGTCCTCTACGGCGGGGGAGAGGCGAAGGCCGGCTGAGGGGGCTACGGGGGGCGAGCGCTCCGGTGGTACGGCGGCTGTGCGGGGGTGAAGCCGTCGCACCACCGGAGGTCGGGCGGTTCACGCCTTCGGTGCTCGCAGCAGTGCTCCTATGCGGGCCGCCGCCGTCGACAGGTGGCGTCGGGCGTCGTGGAACTGGTCGGCCGTGATGCCGTGGTCGCGGGCCGCGTCACGGATGTCGTCCCGGAAGCGGTCGAGCAGACGGTCCAGGTCGCGGGCCGGGTCGCCGGTGGGGCCCTCGTGGGCCCAGGAGGGCTCGTACTCGGCGGGGAAGTCCTCCGGTGTGCGGGAGTACTGGGGGCCGGGCGGGGTTCCGTCCGCCTTCTCAGACCTCGCGCCGCTCCGGCCGAAGCCGAAGTCCTTCCCGAACTCCTTGCCGTAGTCCTTCCCGAACTCGCCGAACTCCTTGGCCAGTTCGGTCAGTCCCTCGCGCACCCCGGTCGGCCAGTCGCCGCGCGCGAAGTGGTCCTGGACCTGCTCCTGCACCCGCCGGGCGATCCGCTGCACCTCCTCCTGCGCCTGCTCCCGGGCCCGGTCCTGGGCCTCCTTGGCCTGGCGGCGGGCCCGCTGGGCCTCCTCGCGGGCGCGGCGGCTCTCGTCCTTGGCGCGCCGGGCCTGCTCCTTCCACTCCTGCTTGACGCGGCGCATCTCCTCCTTGGCGGCACGCCACGACTCCTTGTCGGCGTACTCCGTGAAGTCCCCGAAAGGGCCCTCGGATTCCGTGCCGGCGCCCTTGGCGGAGCTGCCGGATCCCCGGCGGGCCTCGGTGGCGGCCGCCCGCATCTCGCGCCGCAGATCGCCCGCGGCGCCCCGCACATCGGCCCGGATCTCGGCGGCGAGCTCGGCGACCGACTCGCGGATCTCCAGCTCCAGGTCGGCCAGTTCACCGCCGCGGTCGGCCAGCTCGGCGCGGCCCGCGTCCGTGATGGCGTACACCTTGCGGCCGCCCTCGGTGGTGTGGGTGACCAGGCCCTCCGCCTCCAGCTTCGCGAGCCGGGGGTAGACGGTGCCCGCCGAGGGGGCGTACAGGCCCTGGAAACGCTCCTCCAGGAGACGGATCACCTCGTAGCCGTGACGCGGGGCCTCGTCCAGCAGCTTCAGCAGGTAGAGACGGAGACGGCCGTGGGCGAAGACGGGGGGCATGTCAGAGCACCTTCTTGTCGGTCGTGCCGTCGGCCGGGCCGCGGGTCGGGTCGTTCGCGCGGGCGTCCGTGGGGTCGTCCGCCGGGGCGGGGGCCTCGTCGGCCCGGCCGGAGAGGGAATTGTCCCCCGAGGTGCCGTGCCCGCCGTCCACCGGGTCGGTGCTGTCGGCCGGCCCCGCGCCCGTGTCAGCGTCCTTCACGAAGGGATCGGTCTCCCCTGACTCCTCCTCGTCCTCCCGGGGTGGGCGGCCCAGCAGGGCGATGGAGCCGGAGACGGTGGTCGCGCGGAGCTTGCCGGTGCCCGCGCCGAGGCGGCCCGTGACCTTGTGGGCGCCCCACTGGCCGCGCACGCGCAGGCCCTCGAAGGCGTTGGAGATCGTGCCGCTCGCGGTGTTGGCCTCCACCTCCGCATCGGCGGGCTGGGGGAGCCGGATGGCGATCTCACCCGAGACGCTGGTCAGCCGGACGTCGGTGGGGCCCTCCGGGTCGAGGTCGACGATCATCGAGCCGCTGACCGAGTCGGCCCGCACGGAGGGACCGGAGCCCTCCACGACCGTGAGATCCCCGGAGACGGAGTTGAAGCGCAGGTCGCCGGTGACCGCCTGGGCCTCCAGGTTCCCGGAGACGGTGTCGGCGCGGACCGGGCCGGAGAGGCCGACGAGGGTCGTGTCGCCGTTGACCCCCTTCACCACGGACGGGCCGCGCACCCCCGACACGACGGCGGCGGCGCTGACCACACCCACCTCGACACGGGTGTCGGCCGGCACGGCCAGCGAGACGACAGCGCTGCGCCGCCAGCCCTTGCGGTCGAGCCACTTGAGGAAACCCTTCCAGGGCAGGTCCTCGTAGGCCACCGTGAGGGTCCCGCCCTCCTGGGTGACGACCAGAGGGGGTCCCTCGATCTCGGAGACCTCCAGGCGGGCGGAACCTTCGTCCGTGCCCACCACGTTCACCGTTCCGTTGACGATGCGTACGTGGAGTTCGCGTACGGGCTCGTCGAAGGTGAGCTTCCTGGGCTCCGTGACGGACCACTCGGACATGGTGCAGACCTCCCCGTAGCAACGCGCCATATCGCGTCTTCTGCAAGTCACGATATATCGTGGACGTCGAAAGTCAAGACACTCGTTCTGGGGAGACGGGGGTCGCAAATATGACCAATCTCCGCGAATCGCCCTAGCGTGTGAGCATGTCGACGGAAGCCACCTCCCGTACCGGTCGCACCGGTCCCGCCCCCGGCGCCCTGCTGATCTGCCGGGCCGAGCCGGATGCCGTCGCCTCCGCCGCCCCGCTGCTGCGCGAGCGGATGCTGCTCACGCGCGCGGGGGAGGGGTGGAGCGTCCTCGTACCGGAAGGCGGGCCGTGGCTGCGCGGTGGAGAGCCCGTCGACCGTGTCATGACCGGCTGGGCCACCGCCCTGGCCGTCGGGGCTCCCTGGCCCGTCCTCGCCCTGTGGTGGGACGCGGACCAGGGCGGCTACACCCTCGCGTCCGGCTTCCGCCGCCCCGTCGGCTACATCTGGCTCACCAACGGCACCCCGGCCGGCGAGGACGAGGCCATGCGCACCTTCGCGGCCCGTCTGGCGCTCGACCCGGTCCTGGACGTCCAGTCCCTCGACCACCTCACGAAACCGGACCCCGCCTCCGACGTCCGCACCCGCCTGCGCGGCCTGCTCGCGGTCCTCACGCGCGTGGGCCTGGACCTCCCCGCCGGCCTCGCCCCCGGCGAACCGACCGACCGCCTCCGGGCGGCGGCCAGGACCCGGCCCGACGCCCGCCCCGTCGAGTGGGAGAACCGGCAGGACACGGTCCGCGGCGAACTCGAAGCGGTCGTGGGCCACCGCCTCACGCCCTGGCTCCCCTGGTCCGGCGACCCGAGGGCCCGCACCCTTGCCCTGGCCCAGATGGCGGCAGGCCTCCCCCTGGCCGTCTGGGGCCTACGGCACCGCAGCGGCGGCTGGCTCACGGCGGGGGCGCTGCTGCTGGCACACGGCACGCTCGGGCTGTCGTACGACCTGACGCACCCGCGCGACTGACCCCCCACACCCGATCGCCGCCACGAAAGTAGCGGGGCACCTCAGGGGCGCCCCGCGACTGGAAAGCCGTCCGGCCTATTCGTCGTCCTCGTCGTCCAGCCGGGCGAGCCACGTGGCCAGCCGCTCCACCGGCACCTCGAAGTCGGGATTGAGGTCCACGAACGTCCGCAGCTGCTCGGCGAGCCACTCGAAGGTGACTTCCTCCTCGCCGCGCCGCTTCTCCAATTCCTCGATGCCACGGTCCGTGAAGTACATGCCGTCAAGGATAAGTGCGCAGAAACGGCCGGGCCGCACCCCTCGGGAGAGGGATGCGGCCCGGTCACGTACTGCCCGCGAGACGGGTTACGCCTCGAACACCTCACGCACCAGCTGTTCCTGCTCCGCCTGGTGCCGCTTGGCGGAACCGACGGCCGGGGAGGAGCTGTGCGGGCGGGAGATCCGCCGCAGTCGCTCACCGTGCGGGATGTCCGCGCCGACCGCAAGGTCCAGGTGGTCGATCAGGTTGAGGGCGATGAAGGGCCACGCGCCCTGGTTCGCCGGCTCCTCCTGGGCCCACAGGTACTTCTCGGCGTTCGGGTACTTGGCGATCTCCGCCTGGAGCTCGGTGCCCGGGAGCGGGTACAGGCGCTCGATGCGGATGATCGCCGTGTCCGTGATGCCGCGCTTCTGACGCTCGGCCTCAAGGTCGTAGTACAGCTTGCCCGCCACGAAGACGACCTTGCGGACCGCGGCGGCGTCCACGGACGTGTCGCCGATGACCGGGCGGAACTGGCCCGTCGTGAACTCCTCCGCCTTCGACGCGGCGGCCTTCAGGCGCAGCATCGACTTCGGGGTGAAGACCACCAGCGGCTTGTGGTGCGGGTTGTGCACCTGCCACCGCAGGAGGTGGAAGTAGTTCGACGGCAGGGTCGGCATCGCGACCGTCATGTTGTTCTGGGCGCAGAGCTGCAGGAAGCGCTCCACGCGCGCGGACGAGTGGTCCGGGCCCTGGCCCTCGTAGCCGTGGGGGAGGAGCAGCGTCACACCGCTCGTCTGGCCCCACTTCTGCTCGGCCGCCGAGATGTACTCGTCGACGATCGTCTGCGCGCCGTTGACGAAGTCGCCGAACTGCGCCTCCCACAGCACGAGCGCGTCGGGGCGGGCCAGCGAGTAGCCGTACTCGAAGCCCATGACCGCGTACTCGGACAGCAGGGAGTTGTAGACGTTGTAGCGGGCCTGGTCCTCGTTGAGGTACTGGAGCGGGGTGTGCTCCTCGCCCGTCTCGCGGTCGATGAGGACCGCGTGCCGCTGGCCGAAGGTGCCGCGCTGGGAGTCCTGGCCGGACAGGCGGACCGGGGTGCCCTCCAGGAGGAGGGAGCCCACGGCCAGCGTCTCGCCCATGCCCCAGTCGATCGTGCCGTCCTCGACCATCGACGCCCGGCGCTGCAGCTGCGGCAGCAGACGGGGGTGGACGTGGAAGGTGTCGGGGATGTTGACCTGGGACTCGGCGATCCGCTTGACGACCTCCGCGGAGATCGCGGTGTTCACGGCGACCGGGAACTCGGCCTGCGGGTCGGAGACGGGACCGGCGGCCGGCTGGGCCGTCACGGCCTCGCGGACCTCGGTGAAGACCTTCTCCAGCTGGCCCTGGTAGTCCTGCAGCGCCTGCTCGGCCTCTTCCAGGGTGATGTCGCCGCGACCGATGAGGGACTCGGTGTACAGCTTGCGCACCGAGCGCTTCTTGTCGATCAGGTCGTACATCAGCGGCTGGGTGAAGGCCGGGTTGTCCGACTCGTTGTGACCGCGGCGGCGGTAGCAGATGAGGTCGATCACCACGTCCTTGTTGAACGCCTGGCGGAACTCGAAGGCCAGACGGGCCACCCGGACCACGGCCTCCGGGTCGTCGCCGTTCACGTGGAAGATCGGGGCCTCGATCATCCTCGCCACGTCCGTCGCGTACATCGACGAGCGGGAGGACTCCGGGGCGGCCGTGAAGCCGACCTGGTTGTTGATGACGATGTGGACCGTGCCGCCGGTGCGGTAGCCCCGCAGCTGCGACATGTTCAGGGTCTCGGCCACCACGCCCTGGCCCGCGAAGGCCGCGTCACCGTGCAGGGCGACCGGCAGGACCGTGAAGTCCGTGCCGCCCTTGTTGATGATGTCCTGCTTGGCGCGGACGATGCCCTCGATGACCGGGTCGACCGTCTCCAGGTGGGAGGGGTTCGCGGCCAGCGAGACCTTGATCTGCTCGCCGTCCAGGCCGGTGAAGGTGCCCTGGGCGCCCAGGTGGTACTTCACGTCGCCGGAGCCGTGCATCGACTTCGGGTCGAGGTTGCCCTCGAACTCGCGGAAGATCTGCGCGTACGACTTGCCGACGATGTTCGCCAGGACGTTCAGGCGGCCGCGGTGGGCCATGCCGATGACGACCTCGTCCAGGCGGGACTCGGCGGCCGAGTCGAGGACCGCGTCGAGCAGCGGGATGACGGACTCGCCGCCCTCCAGGGAGAAGCGCTTCTGGCCGACGTACTTCGTCTGCAGGAAGGTCTCGAAGGCCTCGGCGGCGTTCAGGCGGCGCAGAATGCGCAGCTGCTCCTCGCGCTCCGGCTTGGTGTGCGAGCGCTCGATGCGGTCCTGGATCCACCTGCGCTGCTTCGGGTCCTGGATGTGCATGAACTCGACGCCTGTGGTGCGGCAGTACGAGTCGCGCAGCACGCCGAGGATGTCGCGCAGCTTCATCAGGGACTTGCCGGCGAAGCCGCCGACCGCGAACTCCCGCTCCAGGTCCCACAGGGTGAGGCCGTGCTCGGTGATGTCCAGGTCGGGGTGCTTGCGCTGGCGGTACTCCAGCGGGTCGGTGTCGGCCATGACGTGGCCGCGGACCCGGTAGGAGTGGATCAGCTCGAAGACGCGGGCGGCCTTGGTGACGTCGTCGTCGTGCGAGGCGTCGATGTCCTTGAGCCAGCGGACCGGCTCGTAGGGGATGCGCAGCGCCTCGAAGATCTCGTCGTAGAAGCCGTTCTCGCCGAGGAGGTAGTTCGCGACGACGCGCAGGAACTCGCCGGACGCGGCGCCCTGGATGACCCGGTGGTCGTAGGTCGACGTGAGCGTCATGACCTTCGAGATGCCGAGCTTGTTCAGGGTGTCCTGGGAGGTGCCCTGGAACTCCGCCGGGTAGTCCATCGAGCCGACGCCCATGATGACCGACTGTCCGGGCATGAGGCGGGGCACGGAGTGGACCGTACCGAGGCCACCGGGGTTCGTCAGGGAGACGGTGACGCCCGAGAAGTCGTCCATCGTCAGCTTGCCGTCACGGGCGCGGCGGACGATGTCCTCGTAGGCCTGCCAGAACTCGAAGAAGTTCAGCGTCTCGGCCTTCTTGATGCCCGCGACGACCAGCTGGCGGTCGCCGTTGGGCTTCACCAGGTCGATGGCGAGGCCGAAGTTGACGTGCGCGGGCTTGACGAGGGTGGGCTTCCCGTCCTTCTCCGCGTAGTGCCAGTTCATCGAGGGCATGGCCTTGATGGCCTGCACCATCGCGTACCCGATCAGGTGCGTGAAGGAGATCTTCCCGCCCCGGGCGCGCTTGAGGTGGTTGTTGATGACGATGCGGTTGTCGAAGAGCAGCTTCACCGGCACCGCGCGCACGGACGTGGCCGTGGGCAGCTCCAGGGAGGCGTTCATGTTCTTCGCGACCGCGGCGGCGGGACCGCGCAGGGTCACCAGCTCGGGACCGTCCGCGGAGGCACCCTCGGCGGCCGGCTTCGCGGCGGGCTTCGCAGCGGCGGGCTTGGCGGCCGGAGCGGCCTGAGCCGGAGCGGCGGCCGGAGCGGCCTTGGCCGGAGCCGGAGCCGCGGCGGCGGGCTTTGCGGCCGGAGCAGCGGCCGGGGCCGGAGCCGGAGCCTGCGCCGGGGCGCTGGGCGCCGGGGCGGCGGACGCGGCGGTGGTGGTCTCCGCGGCCCCCGCGGCCGCGGTACCCGCCGCAGCCGGAGCGGCAGCCCCCGACTTGTAGTCGGCGAAGAAGTCCCACCAGGCACGGTCTACCGAATTCGGGTCCTGGAGGTACTGCTGATAGATCTCGTCGACGAGCCACTCGTTCGGCCCGAACGCGGCAGCGGGGTTCTTGCCCGCTTGGTCTGCGTCGGTCGAGATGCTCGAGTTACTGGGGGACTGTGGCGACACGGCGGCAACCGCCCTCTTCCGCTTCTCACAAGGTGATGGACAGCGGAAATAAAGGCTACGCCCCCAAGACCGGGAAGGTCAGGCCGGGCCGGTCCATCGTCGTGTAAGTCACATCAAAGAGCGGGTTTCGGGGGCGGAAATGGCGGGAAACAAGCGTGGTTCTGGTGCGTGAATCCGCCTCAGGGAAGCGCCGAGCGGGGCCCTGCGCGACTGCGGCGCGGCCCTCTGCCTGATCACACGTGTCCGTCAGCGCCGAACACAGATGGATCTTGTGGCTCCACTTCGAACTTTACGTCAACTTGGCAGAGAGGGAAGTCCCGGAAGGGTGACAAGAATCCTGCAGCCCCGCTCGGATTCGGCCACTCCGATCCGGCCGCCGTGCAGATCCACCGCCCAGCGGGCGATCGCGAGCCCGAGCCCGGTGCCGCCGTCGCTGCCCGGACCGTGCGGCCGCATGACCTGACCGCGGTTGAACCGCTCGAAGACGCGGTGCCACTCCTTGCGCGGAATACCGGGACCCTCGTCGAGGACCTCCAGCTCCAGCGACTCGGGCAGCGGCCCGCGCCGCGCCTTGACCGTCACCCGTCCGTGCGCGGGGCTGTGCTTGACCGCGTTGTCGATCAGGTTGGCCACGACCTGGTGGATGCGCTCCGGGTCGGCGTGCGCGGTGAGCTCCGGCGGGGACACGTCGAGGTGCAGATGGACGTCGTTGCGCGTGTGACTGCCGGACCCGGACGCGATGCCCGCGCGTGCCGTGGCGACCATGTTGGCCTCCTTCAGCACGCCCGACAGGTACGGCCACACCTCGAACCGCCGCTTCTTCAGCGGTACGACGCCGTTGTCGAGGCGGGACAGGTCCAGCAGTGTCTCCACCAGCCGGCCGAGCCGCTCGGTCTGCTTCAGGGCCGTGCGCATGGTCTCGGGGTCCGCCTGGGTGACGCCGTCGACGATGTTCTCCAGCACCGCACGCAGGCCCGCGATGGGCGTGCGCAGCTCGTGGGAGACATTTGCCACAAGTTCCTTGCGCTGGCGTTCCTGGGCCTCCAGGTCGTCCGCCATGCGGTTGATCGTCTGGGCCAGGTCGCCCAGCTCGTCCCGGCGGTTCTCGCGGACCCGGCGGGTGTAGTCGCCGTGCGAGATGGACCGGGCGACCGCGTTCATGTCGTCCAGGGGTGCGGTGAGCGAATGCGCCACGAACTGCGTAATGAGCAGTGTGGCGATCATCGAGAAGACCGTGATGAAGCGCAGCTCGGTCGCCGTGCGCATCGCGATCATCATCAGCCCGGTGGTGATGAGGACCGCGATGACGACCAGGGCGCCCAGCTTGGTCTTGATCGAGAACGGGCTCACGCCGCCCCAGGGCTCCCTGGGGCTTCTCCGGCCGGCCGGACCCTCGCTCATGGCGTCGGCGTCTCCAGGGCGTAGCCGACGCCGTGCACCGTGCGGATCCGCTCGGCGCCGATCTTCCGGCGCAGTGCCTTGATGTGGCTGTCGACGGTGCGGGTGCCGGACGCGTCAGCCCAGTCCCACACCTCGGCCAGCAGCTGCTCACGGGAGAGCACCGCGCGCGGGGTGTTCGCCAGGCACACCAGGAGGTCGAACTCGGTGGGCGTCAGGTGCACGTCCTCCGAGCGCACCCGCACCCGGCGCTGCGCGTGGTCGATCTCCAGCTCGCCGAGCCGCAGGATGCCGCTTCTGGGCGTGGCGGCGGCCAGCGCGGCCCGCTCGACGCGCCGCAGCAGCACGTGCACGCGCGCGGCCAGCTCCCGCATCGAGAACGGCTTGGTCATGTAGTCGTCGGCGCCGACGCCGAGCCCGACCAGCATGTCGGTCTCGTCGTCACGGGCCGTCAGCATGAGCACCGGCACCGGACGGGCGGCCTGCACGCGGCGGCAGACCTCCAGACCGTCGAAGCCGGGCAGCATGATGTCGAGGATCAGCAGGTCCGGCTGCCAGGCCTCGGCCGTGTCCACCGCCGACGGACCGTCGACCGCCGTTTGCACGAGGAATCCCTCGGCGCGCAGGCGGGTCGCGATGGCGTCGACGATCGTCGGATCGTCCTCGACGACCAGGACCCGGCGCTGAGCGCCCTGGGTGGCCGTCGAACCGTTGTGGGAGGTGTGTGTCTGCTCCATCGCCCGCCCCTGGGGAGTGCTTTCCGGAACCATGTGGGGTGATTCCTTGTCTGCGCATGACTGCGATTGACGCTTGAATGATCGGCGTAGGGAAGCAGAGTACGGGGAGTCATCACCCCTTTGCTATCCAGGTCGGACGGCGAGATGGACGACGTCCGGTACGCCCCGGGCAACGGGGATCTCCTCGGTACGTACCTGATGGAACCCGGCATTTGCTAGGGATTGCTCAAATTCCGCAGAGGGTTTCGCCGACCACACGGCCAGTACGCCGCCCGGCTTCAACGCCCTTGCGCAGCTTGTGAGTCCGGTACGCGCGTAGAGGCCGTGGTTGCCGTCCGTGACCGTCCAGTCGGGCCCGTTGTCGATGTCGAGGCACAGCGCGTCAAAAGTGGCGCATGTCTCATTGACGAATCCGACTAGATCCGTTTCCACAATGTTCGTCCGGGGATCGGCGAGCGCCCGCCCCGAGAGGGCCGAGAGCGGGCCAGTGCCGCGGTGCCAGTCGATGATCGCCGGTTCCCGCTCGACGACCGTGATCCGGCCCCACCTCGGGTTCGCGGCCGCGTGTGCGAGCGAGAAGCCGACACCGAGGCCGCCGATGAGGACGTGCGGATCCGGCCGCTCGTCGAGCGCGGCGAGCGCGGCGTCGACGAGCATCCGCTCCGAACGCCCGTCGGAGGTGTCCATCAGGAAGCAGCCGTTGGCGATGATCTGGAGCAACTCGCCGTGGCGCCGCAGGACGACCTCTCCGTGCGGACCCTCACGACGGTCCAGGACTTCGGGAATGTCGTACGAGGTGGGCATCGGCCCATTCTGGCAGGTGCGGGGCCCGGGCCGGGGTTCCTTGAGAAGTCCCTGTGAATCGGGGCAGGGGTGGCGCAGGTCACAGACAGTGGGCGGGTGGGACGCGAAGGGTGGGGTGGGACGGAAGGAGCAGCTCACCTTGGAACGGACCGCGCCGCCCCCGGCTGCCTCCGACGCGCCCGCCCCGGAACCACCTGCCCCGGAAGCACCTGTCTCGGACGCGTGCTTTCCGGATGTGGCCGGACTGCTCGACGGGATGCCCCGGCAGCGGGAACGGGGCGAGACGGATGCCGCCGGGACACCGTGGACCCGCACGGCAACGGCTGCTCCGGACACCCGGGTTCGCTTCCCCCGGCTCCTGCGACTGCTCCCCACCCCCACCGGGACACCGTTCACCTTCGTCTACGGCGCCGTCCTGGCCGTCATCTCCCTGGTCGCCGCGCAGTTGGACCCCGCCGTGGTGCACACCCTGCACCAGGGCTCCAGCACCGATGTCGCGCACCTCGTGCGCACGCCCGTACTGGTGCTGGTGGCCAGCGCGTCGTGGATCGCGGGCGGGATCCTCTCGCCGTACGCCCTCGCGCTGCTGTTCGTCCTCACCGCGCTGGAGCGCCGGATCGGTGGTGTGCGCACGGCCGGTGTCTTCCTGTTCGGGCACATCGGGGCGACCCTCGCGACGGAGGTCCCCATAGGCCTCGCGGTCGTGGCCGGGCAGTTGCCGGCCAGTTCGCTGCACCGCCTCGACTACGGCGTCAGCTTCGGCGTGGCCGCGAGCCTCGGCGCGCTGGCGGGGCTGCTCGGGCCGTGGCTGCGCTGGCCGTTGCTCGCCCTCTTCGGCTGGGTGCTGGTGTCCGACCTGATCGCGTTCACCGACCCGCTGACCGACTGGGGCCATCCGATCGCCCTGACGATCGGAGTCGCGACTTGGCCGCTGGTGCGGCGCCGGTACCGGGACCGGCAACCCGTCGCCGCCGGTTAGGCCCGACGCCGCCGCCGTCCCGGTGGCCCCGTGTCAGCCGGCCGGTGGCGTCCAGACGTAGGGCGTGGTCGTCGTCACCGCGTGCAGGCCGAGCCGGCGCAGGATGGGCGCGCTGTCGTCCGACGCGTCCACGTGCAGCCAGGTGACCCCGCGGGAGACGGCGAGAGCGGCGCGTACGGCGACCAGGGCACGGTAGATGCCCCTGCCCCGCCAGTCGGCCAGGGTGGAACCGCCCCACAGGCTCGCGAACTCCGTGCCCGGGCGGAACACCAGCCAGGCGGCGCACACCACTTCGCCGTCCGCCTCGGCGACGTACACCGCGGTGTCGTCCGGCGCGGTGGCGACCCGGCCGATCAGCTCCTCGGCGAGCCAGCCCCAGTCCTGGCCCCACACCGCCGACTCCATCGCGGCGATCCGCCACATGTCGGCGTCCGCCGTGACCCGGCGCACGGTGACGCCGTCCGGCAGCACGGGCTCTCCTACGGCCATCTCGGCGGCCCGGCCGACCAGTACCGTCTCCCGCTCCTCGGGCACGAAACCGGCCGCGGTCAGTCGGTCGGTGAGGTCGGCCGGGGTGTCGTGGGAGCGGGTCTTCCACTCGACGGCCTCGCCGCGCGCCGCGAAGAAGTCCCGTTGCCGCGCGATGAGTGCGTCGAGCGCGTCACCCGCCACGCCGAGGTCACGCGGCCCGCTCACGAACCCGCGGAACTGGCCGACGATCCGCAGCAGGGGTCCGTCCTGCTCGTACGTCACCCCCGTGGGCGGGGCCGGGGGAGCGCCGCGCATCTGGTCGTCGTAGGCGGAGAGGAGGTGCTGTATGTGGGTGGTGGTCATGGTCGTTCGTTCCCCCGGTCGTCTAGGTCGTCTAGGTCGTTCTGGTCGTCACCAGGCACGCGCGCGTGGAGGTGCTGGTCGTGTCGAGGGTCCTCGTTCAGGAGGGCGTGGCGCATGTTCGTGGGCGACGGCGTGGCAGAGGGTGAGGCGATGCAGACCGAGGTCGTGCAGCACCGGCGACGGGTTCTTGGCGTGCTCGTCCCGGGGGCCGGCGGCGAGGCCGGCTCGCGGTCACCGGGTTTCAGGCCGCCGGGAAGAGGGAGGACCGGCTGGGCGTTGTCCGCCGTGCGGCCGGCGGGAACCACCGGAGGTATCGGCGTGATCACCGGCGCAGCATGACAGAGGCCGTCCGCGGCCGCCTCGGGGTTTTCCGCGGACGGTGACGGACGGTCACCCAGAGTCCGGCCCCACGAACTTCGCACTGGTGAGCGGAGCCTCCACATGCCAGCCCACAGACTCGTACAGCGCCCGTCCCGCCGGGGTTCCGAGGACGCCGGTGTCCGCCCCCGCGGCGGCCGCCGCGGCCTGCAGCGTGCGCATGACGACGCTGCCCAGGCCCAGGCGCCGCTGGGCGGGCGCGGTCTCGATCTGGTCGAAGACGGCGGTCGCGCCGGTCGGGGCGGTCTGGCCGCGGGCCGCGAGGGAGCCGTCGGGCGCGGCGACGAGCACGCCCGTGACCCCGCCTGCGGACCAGACGCGCTTCCGGTAGCCCTCGGGGACCTGCGTACGTCCGCCCTCCGCTCCGGCCGGCGGGACCGTCATCAGATACCCCGGCTCGGGATCCACCCACCAGCCCCCGCCGAGCCGGCCTCCCATCACCGCCGGGTCCTGGAACACCTTGAGCCACACCCCGGCGCCCGTCACCCCGCCCGCGACCTTGCGCACGAGCTCCTCGTCCACGTCGTCGCCCAGCGCCTCGAAGACATGCCGCGAGACCTGCGCGAGCTGCCCCACGTCGACGGTGAACCCCCACGGCTCACGCTCCGGCGGGGCGGCCCCGCGGGACACCACCCAACCCGTCACCCACGCCTGTACGACTCCGTCCATGGCAACCCCCTGTAAAGGCCTATGTAATGACCGCTGACCCCATGCACCTATTACGCGATGACGATAGGTCCGGAAGCGCCGATTCCGGCAGTCGTGATCGCCGTCAGCGAACAGGCAGGCGGGTGGGGAACATTCGACGGCGCATGCGCATTGAGTCGGCATAGCTCAACTTGAATGCCGAAGGGGAGATCATGGCTTCGACGTCCACACCGCTCACTCTGCCTGTGCTGCCGCTCGACGACGAGGTCGTGCTGCCCGGAATGGTGGTCCCGCTGGACCTGAACGACGCCGACGTCCGCGCCGCGGTGGAGGCCGCCCAGGCCGCCGCCCGCTCGGAACCCGGAAAGCCGAAGGTCCTTCTGGTGCCACGCATCGACGGCGAATACGCCGGCACCGGTGTGCTCGGCACCATCGAACAGGTCGGCCGATTGGCCGACGGCGACCCGGGCGCGCTCATCCGCGGCCGGAGCAGGGTCAAGATCGGTGCGGGGACCACCGGCCCGGGCGCCGCCCTGTGGGTCGAGGGGACCACGGTCGACCAGACCGTCCCCGACCCGCTGCCCGGCCACGCGACCGAACTCGTCAAGGAGTACAAGGCACTCGCCACCGCCTGGCTGCGCAAGCGCGGCGCCTGGCAGGTCGTGGACCGGGTGCAGGCCATCGACGACGTGTCCGCCCTCGCCGACAACTCCGGTTACTCGCCCTTCCTGACCACCGAGCAGAAGGTCGAACTGCTGGAGACGGCCGACCCGATCGCCCGCCTCAAGCTCGCCACCCAGCAGCTCCGCGACCACCTCGCCGAGCAGGACGTCGCCGAGACCATCGCGAAGGACGTCCAGGAGGGCGTCGACAAGCAGCAGCGCGAGTTCCTGCTCCGCCGCCAGCTGGAAGCCGTACGCAAGGAACTGCGCGAGCTCAACGGCGAGCAGGAGGGCGAGGAGTCCGACGACTACCGCGCCCGCGTGGAGGCCGCCGACCTGCCCGAGAAGGTGCGGGAAGCCGCCCTCAAGGAGGTCGACAAGCTGGAGCGGTCCTCCGACCAGTCCCCGGAGGGCTCCTGGATCCGCACCTGGCTGGACACCGTCCTCGAACTGCCGTGGAACGAACGGACCGAGGACGCGTACGACATCCAGGGCGCCAAGGCGATCCTCGACGCCGAGCACGCGGGCCTGGAGGACGTGAAGGAGCGGATCACCGAGTACCTGGCGGTGCGCAAGCGCCGCAACGACCGGGGACTCGGGGTCGTCGGCGGCCGCCGCGGCGGTGCCGTGCTCGCCCTCGTCGGCCCGCCCGGCGTCGGCAAGACCTCGCTGGGCGAGTCCGTCGCGCACGCCATGGGCCGCAAGTTCGTCCGCGTCGCCCTCGGCGGCGTACGGGACGAGGCGGAGATCCGCGGTCACCGGCGGACGTACGTCGGCGCGCTGCCCGGCCGGATCGTGCGGGCGATCAAGGAGGCCGGTTCGATGAACCCGGTCGTCCTGCTCGACGAGATCGACAAGGTGGGCTCCGACTTCCGCGGCGACCCCGCGGCCGCCCTCCTGGAGGTCCTGGACCCGGCGCAGAACCACACCTTCCGAGACCACTACCTGGAGGTCGAACTCGACCTGTCCGACGTGGTGTTCCTCGCGACGGCGAACGTCCTGGAGGCCATCCCGGAGGCCCTGCTCGACCGTATGGAGCTGGTCCGCCTCGACGGCTACACCGAGGACGAGAAGATCGTCATCGCCCGTGACCACCTGCTCCCGCGCCAGCTGGAGCGGGCGGGGCTCGCGAAGGACGAGGTCGTCATCGACGAGAGCGCGCTGCGCAAGCTCGCCGGCGAGTACACGCGCGAGGCGGGCGTCCGCACCCTGGAGCGGTCCGTCGCGAGGCTGCTGCGCAAGGTGGCGGCCCAGCACGAACTCGGCGAGCGCGAACTGCCGTTCACGGTCACGGACGAGGAACTGCGCGGTCTGATCGGCCGGCCGCACCACGTGCCCGAGTCGGCGCAGGATCCCGCGGAGCGCCGTACGGCGGTCCCGGGTGTCGCCACCGGGCTCGCGGTCACCGGAGCGGGCGGGGACGTGCTGTTCGTCGAGGCGTCGCTGGCCGACCCGGAGACGGGCGCGGCGGGTCTGACGCTGACCGGCCAGCTGGGTGACGTGATGAAGGAGAGCGCGCAGATCGCGCTCAGCTTCCTCCGCTCGCACGGCGCGGAGCTCGAACTGCCGGTCGGCGATCTGAAGGACCGGGGCGTGCACATCCACTTCCCGGCGGGCGCGGTCCCGAAGGACGGCCCGAGCGCGGGCGTCACCATGACGACGGCGCTGGCCTCGCTGCTCTCCGGCCGCCTGGTCCGCACGGACGTGGCGATGACGGGCGAGGTCTCGCTGACCGGCCGGGTGCTCCCGATCGGCGGCGTGAAGCAGAAGCTGCTCGCCGCGCACCGCGCCGGGGTGAGCACCGTCATCATCCCGAAGCGCAACGAGGCCGACCTGGACGACGTCCCGGCGGAGGTGCTGGACAAGCTCGACGTCCACGCCGTCACCGACGTCCGTCAGGTCCTGGAGCTGGCGCTGTCCCCGGCCGTCAACGGGGCGACGCCGGAGGTTCCGGTGGCGGCGTGACGCCGTAGTCCGTCAGCGGGCTGCGTCCGCGGGCACCGGATGAGGTGAAGGCCCGGGTTCTTCGTGAGGGAGGCCCGGGCCTTCGCCGTACGCCGGGGCGGGTCAGCCGTTAGCGAGCGCCTGCACCCGGTCGAGGGCCCCGTCGAAGCGGTCGTGGTCGCCGACGGTCGGGCCGGAGGAGGTGTACTGCCACATGGTGTACCCGCTCCAGCCGGCCGGGAGGGTGCCGGCCGTCGAGGCGTACCGGGCGATCCACAGCGGGTTGGCGGAGGCGAAGCCGCCGTAGTCGCCGGTGCACTGGGCCCACCAGCTGGTGGCGGTGTAGATGACCGCGTGGCGGCCGGTGCGGGCCTTGTACTGGTTCAGGAAGTCGCGGATCCAGGTGACCATCGCGCTCTGCGTCTTGTCGAAGCAGGCGTCGCCGTACGGGTTCCACTCGATGTCGAGCACCCCGGGCAGTGTCCTGCCGTCCTTGGACCAGGCACCGCCGTGGTCGACGAAGTAGTCGGCCTGCGTGGCGCCGCTCGTGGTGTCCGGGGTGGCGAAGTGGTAGGCCCCGCGGATCATGCCGACGTCGTAGGAGCCGGAGTACTGCTGGGAGAAGTAGGGATTCGTGTAGTACGTCCCCTCGCTCGCCTTGCTGTACGCCCACCGGACACCGCTGTTCCACAGGGTCGGCCAGGCGACGTTGCCCTGATAGCTGGCGACGTCGACGCCCTCCGCCCGGGTGGCGCGGGTGGCCGTGGGCAGACCGTCCTGGCCGTCATGCGCTACGACGCCCATTCCCATGTGGGCGGAGCCGCGGGCCGGGGTGGCGGTGGAGATGGCGGTGGCGCCGGTCTCGGGGGCTTCTGCGGCCGAGGCGGGGGTGGTGGGGGACGTGGGGAGCAGGGAGAACGCGGTGAGGAGGAGTCCGACGAGGAAGAGGCGTCGGGGACGTATGGGTCCTTGTTTGTGTACGGGCATCGAGTGCCTCCGATGGCTCGGTGGGGTGGGGGACGAGGAACGGGCCGGGGCCGGCCGGGCTGACGTGAGCATGCCAGCCACCGCTCGGTGAAGACGCTGCGTACGGCGACGACGGGGTGGAGAGGGACCGGAGGCTGCCATTGGTCCAGCCCTGCGAAATACTTACGGAGCTGCGGTGGTGTCGCAATTTGGCGGAAACCTTCACGACCGGGAAATTCAAGGCAGGGGCTGACGTGCACGAAGACGGAAACGGCGACGGTGGCCGGGGCGGGGCCGACGTGGCGCCGAGCGGTGTGGATCAGCCCGGATTCCTGGCGCTGGAGCGCGAGTTGACCGTCCTGCTGCGCCGCGCCCGGGCCAACCAGGGGGAGATGGCCCGGGAGGTCCACCCCGACCTGGAGTCGGCGGCTTACGGACTGCTCGTCCGTCTGGATGAATGCGGCCGCCAGCGTGCCACCGAACTGGCCGCCTACATCGGCGTCGGCAAGGCCACGATGTCCCGGCAGCTGCGTGCCCTGGAGGACCTGGGCCTGGTCGCCCGCGAACCCGACCCGGCGGACGGCCGTGCCTGGCTGGTGGACCTCACGAAGGAGGGCCGCTCCCGGGTACAGAGGGTCCGCGACGCACGCCGGGCCCGGTACGCGGGCCGACTGGCCCACTGGGACCCGGACGAGGTCACCCAACTGGCACGGCTGTTGCACCAGCTGAACAGGGGTATGGAGAAGTAGGCCGCCCCCGAGCACCGCAGGGTCCGGCGTACCGCCGGGCGAGGTGGGCGGACGCCTCCCTTGTACCGGCGCCGGTGCGATGTCGTCGAGCGGGTCGGGCAGGCGTTTGCTTGGGCCGGGTGGGTGGGGTGGTCGAGTGTGCCGGGTGGGGGTTGCTCCGGCCGGGGGCCCCAAGTGACCGTGGCGGATCGGTGTCGTCGAGTGCGCCGGATGACAGTCCGCTCCGGGCGGGCGCCTGCCGTGGTGGTGCCGGGTCGGCGTTGTCGGCGCGCCGGGTGGCGGCCGTGGTCGAGCAGGTCGGGGCGGGTGCCCGCTGCCGCCGGGTGCCTGTTGTGGTCGTGCCGGATCGGTGTCGTCGAGTCGGCCGAGCGGGTGTCTGCTCCGGCCGGCTGCCCTTTGGGCCGTGCCGGGGCGGCGTTGTCGGCGCGCCGGATGACAGTCCGCTCAGGGCGGCGCCCGCCGTGCCAGTGACCGGTCGGTGTCAGCCAGTGCGCCGGGCCGGCCGGGCGTCGGTCGTGGTGGGCCGGGGGGAATCGTTGAGTGCGCCAGGCGTGCGTCGCTCCGACCGACCTCCCCGTCGCGCCGATGTCGGGGCGACCCCGTCGACCCCACCGCACGGCCTCCGCTCCGGCGGCTGGTCACGGGTCGGCCCGCCCCTGCCCCGGGTAGGCACCCGGGCCGTCGTGCGGATCGGTGTCGTCACGGTTCCCGCTGCTCGCCCGGTCGCCGCCGCTCGCGGCTCCGGCGTCGTCGGTCGGCGTGCGGGCCGTCGTGCCGGCCGGTGCGGTCAGGGCGACGCCGTCGACCCCACCGCACGGCCTCCGCTCCGGCGGCTGGTCACGGGTCGGCCC
>NZ_KB911618.1:38773-74822 GCF_000383615.1 Streptomyces canus 299MFChir4.1
CCGCCGCTCGCGGCTCCGGCGTCGTCGGGTCGGCGTGCGGGCCGTCGTGCCGGCCGGCGCGGTCAGGGCGACGCCGTCGACCCCACCGCACGGCCGTCCGCTCCGGCGGCCCTCCCCGACTCCGGCCGCCCCGCCCACGGCTCGGCCCCCGAGCGGTCGCGCGCACCAGGCGCGGTCAAGGTTTCCGCGGCGCCGCCCCTGTCGCCGGCCCTCACAGCTCCACGTACACCACCGTCGCGTCGTCGTGGGTCTTGCTGCGGCCCAAATGGGTCCGGGTCTCCGCGTCCGCCCGCTCCAGCTCCCGGACGCGGTCCACCAACGCCTGCGCCCCCTCCTCGCGCACGAAGGTGAAGCAGTCCCGCCAGCCGCCCTCGTGGAACTTCTCCACCCATCGGGCCGCCCCGTCCGTCAGGGCCAGCAGCCCGCGGACCGACGACCGCGGCAGCACGCCCGTCACCGCGCGCCCCGCCACCGACGGATCCGCCGCCGCCGTGAAGAAGCCGCCCTCCTTGTTGCGGAGGTGGGCGTCGATCAGCGCGTCCGTGGCCAGGGAGGCGCGGGGCAGCCGGGAGAGGCGGTCGTCCAGGACGGCCGAGACCGTGCCGTCGGACTTCTCCACCAGGAGGGCCGAGTCCGACAGGACCAGGTACTCGACCCACTCCGGGGACCACCGCGCCATCACCACCGTCGCCTGCGGTGTACGCGGGTGAGAAAGGTCACAACCTTCACCATGTGTCTCAGCTGTGCGCACGATCGCCCGGGACAGCACCTCGGCCGGCGGAACATCCCTGAGCGAAACGGCCAGTTCGGTCAGCGCACCGCCGAGGCGGGCCGTGAACCAGGGAACGGAATGCAGACAGCCCGTCGGACCGGTCGGCGGAGTGACCCCGTCGAGGGCGACCAGTGCGCCGCCCCGTCCGGAAGCGGGGAGCGCGACACTCGCGAAGTCCTCGTTGAGCCGCTGGACATCGCCGGGTTCCGAGACAAGTTCCGTACGCATTCGGCCAGTCTGCACGAGCCCTTCACAAGCTTCGCCAAAGGGTGGCAACGATCGCGGAATTGACGTAGTCGCGCAGGTCAGACGCCAGGTTTGGGAGGGAATGGCTGACTCTGGTCGCGCGTGGTGGCGAATACTGCCATCGGTCTTCGCCGACGTCCAACCGGCCTGCCGAACAAGGCCCGTGCGGGTGCCGCAGGAACTTGCCCGCCAACTCCCCTCCGGGGTTCACTCCTTCGGGTGGCGGCTCAGGCGATGCGCGCCCGCCGCCCACCGGCGCTGGGAGGGTCGGGAACCGTACCCCGGTGTGTACACCAGTTGACGGAGCGTCACCCCGGGCAGCCCATGGGTATCACGAGTTCAGGAATGCGAGCAGCGGTGCAGAAGACGCGGCCTCGTCGCACAGGCAAGCAGACGGCCTCCGGAACGGGCGCGGAGCGCACACCCGCCACGCCCGGCGACCCCGGGACTCCTGTCGGCAAGGGCCGCCCCACCCACGTCCGCACCCGGCTGATTCTCGCCGTCGCCGTCGTGGCCGCCGCGATCGCCGGGGCCGGCGCCCCCTCCCTCGTCACCGCCTCGGGCGAACTCCACGACTCCCAGGACCTGGTGACGCTCGCCGAGCAGACCCAGGACGCCCTCGACCTCGCCCACGCGCTCGCCGACGAACGCGACGAGGTCACCTCCTACATCGCGGCCGGACGGCCCAGGTCGAAGGCGCCCGGCGAGCAGTCGAGCGCCCGCGTCGACCGCCAGGCCGAGGAACTGCGCGCCGACAGCGACCTGTCCGCCACCCTGCGCGGCGACCTGGACGACATCGCCGCCGTACGGCGCTCCGCGCTCACCGGCAAGACCACCGCGCTGGAGACGCACAACGCCTACTCCGCCGCCATCACCGAGCTGCACAATCTCGCCGAGGAACTGGCCGAGCGGATGCCGGCCCGCGCGGGCTCCGGTGCCTACTCCCTCGCCGAGCTGGACTCCGCCGTACAGCAGGCCGCCGCCACCCGCGGACTGCTGCTCGCGGCGCTCAGCGTGCCGACGACGACCCGCAGTGTCTACGACCCGATCACCGGCCTGACGAACACCGAGAAGGTCTCCTCGAAGGCCGACGCCGCTCAGCGCGACGCGCTCAGCGCCGCCGCCCAGCAGGCCCGGCTGCGCTCCGACGCGGCTCTCGCCGACTTCCGGGACTCCGCGCCCGCCGACGCCAAGGCGCGCTACGACTCCACGGTCACCGGCCCCGAGGTCAACTCCGCCGACAAGTACCTCGCCGCCCTCACCGACCAGCCCGCCCTCACCGGCGGCGAACTGGGCACCAGCGCCGGCAAGCTCGACGCTGCCCTCTCCGCCCGCGTCGACCTCATGCGCGGCGCCGAGTCCGCGCTCTTCGACCGCCGGGTCAAGGCGCTGGAACAGCTCCGGGACGACGACGTCACCGCGCTGGAGCTGCGGGTCGCGATCCTCGGCGCCCTGATGCTGCTGGCCGTCGGCATCGCCACCGCCATGGCCCGCACCCTCACCCGGCCCCTCTCCGTGCTGCGCCGGGGTTCCGCCCGGCTGGCCGGGGCCGAGGACCCCGCCACCGAGGAAGCGGTCTCCTTCACCGGCCGCAACGACGAGTTCGCCCAGGTCGTCCGCTCCGTCAACGCCCTGCACGCGCACGCCGTCACGCTCGCAGAGCGGATCACCACCCTGGAGTCCGACCGCAAGCACCTGGTCGGCCAGCGGCAGAAGATGGCCGACGCCCGCGAGCAGCTCAAGAGTGAACTCGCGGACTCCGCCGCTCAGTTGACGCGGCTGCGCACCACCATCGGCGCCACCTTCGTCAACCTGGCGCTGCGCACCCTCGGCCTCGTCGAGCGGCAACTCGCCGTCATCGAGGGCCTGGAGGAACGCGAGCAGGACCCGGAGCGCCTCGCGACCCTGTTCAAGCTCGACCACTTCGCCACGGTCATGCGCCGCCACAGCGAGAATCTCCTCGTCCTGGCCGGCACCGAACACGTGCAGCAGAGCGCGAACCCGGTCCCGCTGGTCGACGTCGTACGGGCCGCGGTCAGTGAGATCGAGCGCTACGAGCGCGTCCGTATCGCCGCCCTGCCGCCGCACGCCCACGTGGTCGGCTTCGCCGCGGACGACCTCTCGCACCTGCTGGCCGAACTGATGGAGAACGCCACCGCGTTCTCCCCGCCCGATCTGCCCGTCGAGGTCTCCGGCTGGCTCCTGGAGAGCGGTGAGGTCATGCTCTCCGTCCAGGACGAGGGCATCGGCATGACCGCCGAGCGGATGACCGCCCTCAACTCCCGCCTCGCCGAGTTCGATCCCGAGGCCGCCTACGAGTCGTACGACGAGGGCGACGAGGGTCTGGGCCTCGGCCTGTACGTCGTGGCCCGCCTCGCCCACCGGCACGGCGTCCGGGTGCAGCTGCGCGAGCAGAAGCAGGGGGGCGTGGCCGCCGTGGTGGTCCTCCCCAAGCCGCTGCTCACCACCGCGCCCGCCTCCGCCGTACCGGCCGCCGACACCGGCCCGGTCAACGGCGCGACCCACTCCTTCTCCCTCCCCGGCGCCGCCGCTGAGGTCAACTCCAACGTCCTGCACGGCCGTTCGCAGGGTGACGACCCGCTGGTGGCCATGGCCGAGAAGGCCGTACGCCACGCGGAGGCGGAGTCCCCCGCAGAGACGACGATGGAACTCCTGGCCCCGGTCCCGGCAGAGGAAGAGCCGGACCCCGTACCGGACGAGCCGTCGGCACCCGAACCCGCGGCCGCCGGCGAAGCCGAGGCCGAACACACCCGCGCCGACGAGGAGCCCCTCACCGACAAGGGCCTCCCCAAGCGCACACCCAAGATCACCGAGCCCACCGCCCCGGCCCCACGCCGGCGCAACGCGTCCGTGGACGCCGACGCACTCCGCCGCAGGCTCGGCGGCTTCCACCGGGGGGCGGAGGCCGGCCACCGCGACGTGGCGGCGGAGATCAGGGAACAGACCGGCGAGACCAAGCTGCCTACCGCAGAACACCGCACCGCATCCGAAGAAGCCACGGGGGGCACAGCCGAGGAGGCAAGCAGTTGACCGCGCCCAGTACCTTCGGACTGAGTCGTGAAGCCCGCAATCTCCACTTCCTGCTGACCAACCTCGTCGAGGAGGTGCCCGGCGTCCAGTCCGTCGCCGTCGTCTCCTCCGACGGCCTGCTCCTGCTCTCCTCCGACGCCGGGCGGAACGCGGAGGCACGCGAGGCCCGCGACGGCAAACCCTCGGGCCCACGAGGCTCCTCCGCCGACCTCGCGACCATCGTCTCCGGCATCGGCAGCCTCACCCTCGGCGCCGCGAAGCTCATGGACTTCGGCACGACCAAGCACACCATGATCGCGATGGACGAGGGCAGCCTGTTCGTGATGTCGATCAGCGACGGTTCGCTGCTCGGTGTGCACGGCTCCGCGGACTGCGACATGAGCGTCGTCGCGTACCACATGGCACTGTTCGTGGGCCGCGCCGGACACGTCCTGACCCCCGAACTCCGCAGCGAGCTGCGCCAGTCGCTGGAGAGCGACGACGTGACAGGGAGCGCCCGATGACGAACAGGCCCGAGCTCCCGGTCCGCGGCGGCGACCGCAAGGCCGCCCGGGTACGGCCGTACTCGCTCACCGGCGGCCGGACCCGCTTCGGTCACGTCCTCCTCGTGGAGACCTTCGTGGCAAGCACCGCGGCTCTCGAAGCCCCGGAGGAGCGAAGGGAGTTGACCAACGGCTCGCTGAGGTCGGTCATGCCGGAACTGCGGGCCATCGTCGAACTGTGCCGCCGGATGCGTACGGTGGCCGAGATCGCCGCGCTGCTGAAGATGCCGCTCGGCGTGGTCCGGGTGCTCCTCAGTGACCTCGCGGACCAGGGAAAGATCCGTGTGTACGGCACCGGGACCGGTCACGGTACGGGCCGTCCCGACCGCGCTCTGCTGGAAAGGGTGCTGAGTGGACTCCGTCGCCTTTAGAGACCTCGCCTCCGAGGACACCGACGACAACCTGAAGTCCTGGCAGACGGACCGCACGCGGGCCCCCATCGCCACGAAGATAGTCGTGGCCGGCGGCTTCGGCGTCGGCAAGACCACCCTCGTCGGCACCGTCTCGGAGATCGAGCCCCTCCAGACGGAGGCGCTGATGACCGAGGCCAGCGAGCAGGTCGACGACCTCTCCGGCACGCCGGAGAAGGTCACCACCACCGTGGCCATGGACTACGGCCGCATCACGCTCGACGACGACCTGGTCCTGTACCTCTTCGGCACGCCGGGCCAGGAGCGGTTCTGGTTCATGTGGGACGACCTGGTGCGGGGCGCGATCGGCGCCGTCGTGCTGGCCGACACCCGCCGCCTCAAGGACTCCTTTCCCGCCCTCGACTACTTCGAGAGCTGCGGACTGCCGTACGTCGTCGCGGTCAACCACTTCGACGGCAGCGAGCTGTTCGAGCCGGAGGACGTGCGGGAGGCGCTCAGCATCCCCCGGCGCATACCTGTCATGATCATGGACGCGCGGCGGAAGATCTCGGTCGTCGAGACCCTGCTGTCCCTCGTCGGCCACGCGCTGGACGAGACCCCCGAGTAGTCCACCTTTAGGAGCCAGCACCCGCATGCGGAAGATACTCGTCGTCGGAGCCGGCCAGTCCGGCCTCCAGCTCGCCCTCGGCCTCCAGTCGCACGGGTACGAGGTCACCCTGATGTCCAACCGGACGGCGGACGAGATCCGCTCCGGCCGGGTCATGTCGACGCAGTGCATGTTCCACACGGCACTCCAGCACGAGCGCGATCTCCAGCTGAACTTCTGGGAGTCCCAGGCCCCGAAGATCGAAGGGCTCGGCGTCTCGGTGGCGGCCCCCGGCTCGTTCGACCCGGGGCCCTCGCAGCGCGCGATCGACTGGCGGGGCACACTCGACGGGTACGCGCAGTCGGTCGACCAGCGCGTGAAGATGGCCGGCTGGATGGAGACGTTCGCGCAGCGCGGGGGCCAGCTCGTCATCCACGGCGCGGCGGTCGGCGACCTCGACTACTTCTCCCGCACGTACGACCTCGTCCTGGTCTCGGCGGGCAAGGGCGAGCTGGTGTCGATGTTCGCCCGCGACCCGGAGCGCTCCCCGTACAGCGAGCCGCAGCGCGCGCTCGCCGTCTCCTACGTCCACGGCCTGGGCCCGCGCCCCGAGCACCCGGACACCGAGGCCGTCCGCTGCAACCTCGTCCCCGGGGTCGGTGAACTGTTCGTCATGCCGACGCTCACCACCTCCGGGCGCGCCGACATCCTGTTCTGGGAGGGCATACCCGGCGGCCCGCTCGACGTCTTCAACGGCGTGAAGGACCCGGCGCAGCATCTCTCCCTGACCCTGGAACTCATGGAGAGGTTCCTGCCCTGGGAGTACGCGCGCGCCACGAACGTCGAACTCACGGACGCCGGCGGCACGCTGTCCGGCCGCTACGCGCCCACCGTGCGCAACCCGATAGGCCGCCTGCCCGGCGGGGGACTGGTCCTGGGCGTGGCCGACGTCGTCGTCGCCAACGACCCGATCACCGGGCAGGGCTCCAACTCCGCGTCCAAGTGCGCGGCCTCCTATCTCGCCTCGATCCTCGACCAGGGCGAGAAGGAGTTCGACGAGGAGTGGATGCGGGCCACGTTCGAGCGGTACTGGGCCACCGCCCAGCACGTCACCAAGTGGACCAACGCGATGCTCGCCCCGCCGCCGGAGCACATCCTGAACCTGATCGGTGCGGCCGGACAGTTGCAGCCGGTGGCGGACCGGTTCGCCAACGGCTTCGACGACCCGTCCGACTTCGAGAACTACTTCTACGACCCGGACAAGGCGGGAGCGTACGTGGCCTCGGTGGCCGGGGCCTGACCGTCGTCGTCCGGACGTACGGCTCCGAGGAGCGGGTGGGACGCGATCGGGGACACCTTGACCTTCTCGCCCGTTCTCGGGGCCTCGATGACCTGGCCGTTCCCGACGTACATCGCCACGTGGGTGGCCTCCGGGAAGTAGATCACCAGGTCACCCGGGCGCAGGTCCGTCAGCGGGACCTTCGGCAGCCGGGCCCACTGTTCCTGACTGGTCCTCGGGATCGGGGTGCCGGCCCGGGTCCAGGCCTGGGACGTCAGACCTGAGCAGTCGTACGTCCTCGGGCCCTCCGCGCCCCACTCGTACGGCTTCCCCAGCTGCCGTCGGGCGTACCGCAGGGCCGCCTCGCCCTCCTTCGACGGCTTGCGCTCGCCCTCGCCCAGGGCGCCGGACGTCGTCAGCTCCCGCTGCGCCTTCTCGACTCCCTTCTCCTCGAACTCGGCCAGCCCGGTGAGTTGTTCGGCGGTGAGGGAGGCGAGGAGTTCCTCCACGCCGGCGAGCTTCTGCCGTACGGCGTCCCGGTCCTTCTTCTGCCGGGCGGCGAGCGTGAGCCGGTCGTCGAGCGCCTTGCGCGCCTTGCGGGCCAGTTCGTCGGCGCGGTGCTCGGTGCCGGTCAGACGGCCCACGGTCTCGGCCCGTCCCTGCGCCAACCGGCTGATCACATGGCCCTGTTCGAGAGCGTGCTGGGGATCGCGGGCGAGCAGGAGGCGGACGTACGGCGAGATCTCGGTGCTGCTCTGGTACTGCTGGCGGGCCAGCCGCCCCGCGGCACCCCGGCTGTCGTGCAGCGAGAGCCGCGCCTTGGAGAGGGCGGCGTCCAGGCGGCTCACCTCGGCGCGCTTCTCCTTCAGCTTCTCCGCGGTGGCGTTGTAGGTCTCGGTGGCCTGCTCGGCCTGCCGGTACAGCCGCTGAAGGTCCGTCAGCAGTTCGGCGACGGACCGCTCCTCACGCGGCTCGGGCTCGGGCGCGGCCGCCGCGGGCAGCGGTGCGAGGACGGCACCGGCCGCCACCGCCGCCGTACACACCAGACGCAGAAGCCTTCCTGACACGTCATCACCTCCGGTGCGGAGCAGCCCCTCTGTTCCGCACGGTGAGCATCAGGCGGCGTGGGACTCTCCGCGCGCCGAGTGTGGGCGGTTCGGAGCAACCTCGTCACCCGTCGGTGTCAGCCGGCCTGTCGGGCTTGGACCACGGCCACTTCAGCCGGTCGCTCGGCTTGCCCTCGGGGCCGTACGTGTACTTCCACCCCTTCTGGATCCCCAGCCTGGTGCGACCCCTGGGCTCCCGGCGATAGACCAGCACGGTGGCCGGGCCGCCCGCCGTGTCGGGGACGGGGATGCGGTACGTCTTCGGCGGATGCCCGGTCGGTCCCAGCAGCACGGGCAGCACCCGGCCGTCCATGGGACCGCCCTCGAAGGGGGTGTCTTCGCTCTTCACGGCACCAGTGTCAGCCATCCGCCGCGAGGGCCGTGACCAGCGCGGCGGTCTGCGGATCGCGGTTCGCGGTCACGGAGAGGACGGCGGCGAACTGCTCGACCAGCCAGTCGCGCAGCTCCTCGACCGGGGGCTGCTTGCTCTCGTCGAGCCAGATCAGGGAGGCCGCCTCGACCGCGGTGATCCACATCCGTACGGTCATGCGCAGCCGCAGGCCGGGCTCGGTGACCCCGAGGTGGCGGAGGATGTGCTCGGCGGCGGCCCGGCGTACGCCGTCGACGATGGCGGTGGTCCGGGACGTCTCGACGACACTGCCGCCCTGGAGCAGGGCGCTGAAGCCGGCGTCGTGCTCGTCGACGAAGGCGAGGTAGCGGTCGAGGGCACGGGAGAGGCGGCTCAGGAGGGGGCCGTCCCGGGGCTCGTCGAAGCACTGCTCCAGTTCGTCGGCGGCGGAGCGGAGCGCGGCCTCGTACAGCTGCTGCTTGCCGCCGGGGAAGTACCGGTAGACGAGGGGACGGGAGACACCGGCCGCTTCCGCCACGTCGTCGAGGGACACGTCCTCGGGGGCGCGGTGCGCGAAGAGGCCGAGGGCGGCTTCGAGAAGCTGACTGCGTCGCTCCTCGACGCCGAGTCTGCGGTAGGCGGGCGCGGATGGGGTCATGGGTTGCAGCGTAGTCGGCCGTCTGCGAGTGCGTCGTGGCTGGTCGCGCAGTTCCCCGCGCCCCTAAAGACGTGCACTGGTCGTGCCTTTAAGGGGCGCGGGGAACTGCGCCACCAGCCCCCACCGGCCGTCAGCCGAAACTCAAGCCAGCAGCCCCGAGGACTTCCACAACCTCCGTCCGACACCTCGAAGCACGCCGATGTCGTCCAGGAAGTCGGTCAGCTTCTTCGCACCGGTCTGCATGACCTCCTTCCGGTGCCCACTGGCCTGCACCTGCGCGAGAGCGGCCCGCTGGTCCAGACCCACGTTCGTGTACACCTCCGGGTTCACGAACGCCACGGAGAACACCCGCGCGAACTCCCCGGACGTGACCCGCGTGAACTCCTGCGACCACCGCGGAGCGGAGACCATCTGCCGCCGCAGCTCCTCGCGGGCGTAGCGGACATGCCGTGCCTCCTCCACCACATGGATCCGCGTCACCCCCCGGATCAGCGGCTGCACCCGCTCGTCCGGGAAGGTCAGCCGCTGCATCCAGTCGAGGATCTCCTCGCCGAGCAGCGTCGCCGTGAAGGACCCCGGGGTCGTGGAGATCGTCTTGAACAGCCGCCCGAGCCGCTGGTGGGCCCGGCTCACCGGATACCAGGGCGTGTCGCCCCGGGTGATCAGCCGCGCGAACATCTTCGAGTGCCGGCACTCGTCCTCGATCTCGGTGAGCGCGTACCGCACATGCGCGCTCGTGGCCGCCTTGTCGTAGATGTGACGGCACAACAGCTGCATGAGGATGATCTCGAACCAGATCCCCAGCGAGGCCAGCGCCGCGGCCTCGTGCCGGGAGAGCAGGATCCGCTGCTCCTCGCTCATCCGCCGCCACATCGGGGTGTCGTACAGCGAGACCAGTTCCGGCGGCCAGAACCACAGGCCCTCCTCGAAGGGCGCGTCCCAGTCCAGTTCCTCGTCCGGATCGAAGGAGTGCTTCGCGGAGGAGTCGAGCAGCCGCTCGGCGACCTGCTCCCGGTCCTTGAGCAGGCCGAGGGCGTCACGCAGCCCTTCGAGCGCGTCGACATCTGTCAGACTCGTCATGGCTCTTATGAGACTGCTTGTCAGCAAGAGCGTCAATCCCCTGCGCGCGACTTGTTGACCCGGCGTCTACAAAGGGGCAGCCTGCGGAACATGCCGACTTTCGACCTGTACACCACGGATCCCGGCGACCCCCACTGGCAGGTACCGGCGACGGGTGCGGCCCGCTTCGCCTGGGAGTACGACGACGGCCGCGACCGCCTGCTGGCCCTCTACCAGAAGGGCAAGGACAAGCAGTGGGACGGGCAGAAGCGCATCGACTGGGACCTCGAAGTCGATCCCCACGACCCCCTGGGCACCCCCGACGAGTCCATCTCCGTCTACGGCACCAAGTACTGGGCGAAGTTCACCGACAAGGACAAGGGCGAACTCCGCAAGCACCTCGCCTCCTGGCAGTTCAGCCAGTTCTTGCACGGCGAGCAGGGCGCGATGGTGTGCGCCGCGCGGATCGTGGAGTCCGTGCCCGACCTCGACGCCAAGCTCTACTCGGCGACCCAGGTGATGGACGAGGCGCGGCACGCGGAGATCTACGGCCGCTTCCTCCACGAGAAGATCGGGATGCTGTACCCGATCAACGACAACCTGAAGTCCCTGCTGGGCGACACGTTGAGCGACTCCCGCTGGGACATGCCCTACCTCGGCATGCAGGTCCTTATCGAAGGGCTCGCGCTGGCCGCCTTCGGCATGATCCGCGACACCACCGACAAGCCCCTCCCGAAGCAGATCCTCGCCTACGTCATGCAGGACGAGGCCCGCCATGTGGCCTTCGGGCGCATGGCCCTGCGGGACTACTACAAGCAGCTCTCCGACGCCGAACTGCGCGAACGCGAGGAGTTCGTCATCGAGGGCTGCTACCTGATGCGTGACCGTCTGCGCGGGGTCGAGGTCCTGGAGAACTTCGGCATCCCGAAGGCGGAGGCCGAGGAGTACGCCGAGCGGTCCGAGTTCCTCGCCCTCTTCCGCCAGTTGCTCTTCTCCCGGATCGTCCCCTGCGTCAAGGACATCGGCCTGTGGGGCAAACGCCTCCAGCAGGCCTACGTCGACATGGGCGTCTTCGAGATGGGCAACTCCAGCCTCGACCTCCTCATGGCGCAGGACGAGGAGATCGCCGAGAAACTGGACGCGGAGCGCTTCGCGGTGGAGGAGCGGGAACGCGTGGCGGAGGTGCGGGGGGCCATCGAGGCGGGGGGTGCAGGCCCTCAGTAGTGTTCTGACGTGTCCACGCCTCCGCCGTCCCGGAGTCCCTACGGCGCGCCGAATCCCTACGGCGCGCCGAATCCCTACGGCGCGCCGAATCCCTACGGTTCCCAGAACCCTTACGCCACCGGCCCCTACGGCCAGCCGCAGCCGCAGCCGCCGTACGGCACCCGTACCCCCCCAGCAGCAGCCCGCCGACTACGGCTGGGGCGCGCCCCCGATGGCCCCGCCGCCCCCGCCGAAGCGGCGGCGCGGCCTGGTGTTCGGGGGTGTTGTCGGAGTCGTCGGCCTGGTCGTGCTGATCGGCCGCTACGAACTCGCCCAGGACTACTCGGACTCCGAGGGCCAGAAGATCATGGACGCGGCGGACGGCTACGCGAAGGCCAAGGTCGACGGGGTCGCGGTCGGGCAGTACAGCCTGGCCGGTAACACCACGGAGGGCTCGCTCGTGGTGTCGGGCATGTACGGGCGGTTCAAGGACCCCGATGCGACGCGGAACAACATGATGAAGGGTGCGGGCAGGGGTGAGGGCGCCAAGGTCGCCCTGGCGCCGCAGGACTTCCGTCCGGACGGCTCCCACGGTGTCACCGTCACCTGCGAGGTCCTCACCAGGACCCGGGCCGGCACGGACATGACCGTTCCCGTCTGTGCGTGGACGGACGGGAACACGGGCGCGTCGGTGGGCGAGCTCAGGGCCTCCACGATGACCCAGGACCCCGCGGACGTGGACCTGGACAAGCTGGCGGTGACCACCCTCCAGATCCGCTCGGAGATGCGGAAGCCGATCGGGGACTAGGCCGGGCACCCCAGATCGTCCGGGATCTCCAGGGCCGCGGCCGGCTCCGCGCCCTGCGCGGGGAACAGCGTCCGCAAGGTGAACGCGTACGGCGTCGGGCCGTTCGTGCGCAGGTGCAGCAGGCGGGACTCCGCCTCGGCGACGGTGGGGCGGTGGCCGGCCGGAACCCACCACAGGGCCACCATCGCCTCCTGGACCCGCTCGAAGAACTCCCTTCGGCGGGCGAGCATCTCGCGGTGCCGGCCTTGGTACATGTACGCCGTGAGGGCGTCGGCGTCCCGCCACACCGACATGTTGATGATCAGCCACTCGTCGCCGAAGACGGCGATGTCCGTCGCGTCGCCGGAGTCGTCCTCCAGCCGCCAGACGAAACCGTCGGCGGCGTCCGCGTCGGCGTTCACGGGATCGAGGTTGTCGACGAAGTCCTTCAACTGTGCGGAGTCCAGCGGGGCCTTGAGACGGCCGATGTTCACCTGGGCGAGTTGGTACGCGGCTGCTTCACTCATGGACCGAACGGTAGGTCGGTCGGTCGGCGGGTCTCAACCCCTGTCTCACTCCTTGGAGTTGAGCACCGCCTCCATCACCGCCCGGGCGATCGGCGCCGCCACCCCGCCCCCGGTGATGTCCCCCCGGACCGCCGACGCGTCCTCCACCACCACGGCCACCGCGACCTTCGGCTGCACGTCCCGCTCGGCCTGCGCCCACGCCACGAACCAGGCGTACGGCATCCCGGCGTTGCCGATGCCGTGCTGGGCGGTGCCGGTCTTGCCGCCGACGATCGCCCCCGGGATCGCCGCGTTGGTGCCGGTGCCCTCGGTCACCACCTGGGTCATGAGCTCCTTCAGCACGGCGGCCGTCTCCGGGGCCATCGCCTGCCGCACCGGACGCGGGCCCGCCGTGTCCACGATGCTGCCGCCGGCCGTGGTGGTCCGCTCCACGAGATAGGGCGTGCGGATCTGCCCGCCGTCGGCGACGGCCGCCGAGACCATCGCCATCTGGAGCGGGGTCGCGCGGGTGTTGTACTGGCCGATCGACGACAGGGCCAGCTGCGCCCGGTCGACGGCTGGATCGAAGGTGCTGCGGGCCACCGAGAAGGGGACCCGCAGCGCGTCGTCGTTGAAGCCGAAGGCGCGCGCGGTGGCCGTCATGTCCCGCACCCCCACGTCCACCCCGAGCTTCGCGAACACCGTGTTGCACGACCACCGGAAGGCCTCCCGCAGGGACAAGTCCTCGCAGCCGTCGGACTCGTTGCTGAGCGAGGTGGTGGTGCCGGGCAGGGTGTACGGCGCCGGCGAGTCGGTCGGCGCGTCCACGTCCCTGATCACCCCCGCGTCCAGCGCGGCCGCCGCGGTGACCACCTTGAACGTCGAACCCGGCGGATAGGTCTGCCGTACCGCCCGGTTGAGCATCGGCTTGTCCGGGTTGGCGTTGAGCCACGTCCAGGAGCGGCCCACCCTGGAGCTGTTACCCGACAGCACCCCCGGGTCGTACGACGGAGAGGACACCAGCGCGAGGATGCGTCCCGTCGCCGGTTCCAGGGCCGCCACCGCGCCCTTGCGCCCCGCGAGCCCGCGGAAGGCCGCCCGCTGCGCGGCCCCGTCGAGTGTCGTGACGACGTCCCCGCCCGGGTTGCGTCTCCTCGTGAAGTCGTTCCACAGCGGGAACGGCGTCAGCATCGGGTCCGAGCCGGACAGGACCGGGTCCTCGGTGTGCTCCAGGAGGGTCGTGCCGTACTCCTGCGAGGCGAAGCCGGTGACCGGCGCGTACAACGGACCGTCCCGGTACGTCCGTTCGTAGCGCAGCTGCTCCCCGGTGTCCCGGGACCCGGTGACCGGCCGCCCGTCGACCAGGATGTCACCGCGCTCGCGGCCGTAACGGGCGATGTTCTCGCGGCGGTTGGCCGGGTTCGTGTCGTGGGCGCGGGCCTGGAAGACCTGGACGCGGATGGCGTTGACCAGGAGCGCCATGAGCAGCAGGGCGCAGAAGCAGGCGGCGTGCCGGATGTAGCGGGTCATGCCGGGGCCTCGCGTGGTCACGGGGTCTCCTTGTCGTCGTACTGGCCGTGGGCCGAGTCGCTCACCCTGATCAGCAGGGCGACGATCGCCCAGTTGGTGACGACCGACGAGCCGCCCTGTGCGAGGAACGGCATCGCCATGCCGGTGAGCGGGATCAGTCCGCCGACGCCGCCCGCGATCACGAACACCTGGAGCGCGACGATCGAGGCGAGGCCGGTCGCCAGGAGTCGTCCGAAGGGGTCGCGCAGGGCGAGGCCCGCCCGGTAGCCGCGCTCCACGAGCAGGGCGTACAGCAGGAAGATCGCGGACAGGCCGGCCAGGCCCAGTTCCTCGCCGGCCGTCGCCAGGATGAAGTCGGACTTCGCGGCGAAGCCGATCAGGACGGAGTGGCCGAGCCCGAGCCCCGTGCCGAGGACCCCGCCGGCCGCGAAGGCGAACAGGGACTGCGCGAGCTGGTTCGGACCCTGGCCCGCCTCGATCGACGCGAACGGATGCAGCCAGTCCTCCACCCTGCTGTGCACATGCGGTTCCAGCCAGCCCACGGCGAAGGCGCCGACGGAGGCCAGCAGCAGGCCCAGCGCGATCCAGCCGGTGAGCCCGGTGGCGACGTACAGCAGGACGACGAACAGCCCGAAGAACAGCAGCGAGGTGCCGAGGTCCCGCTCCAGGACCAGGACCCCGACGCTGATCAGCCAGATGGCGAGGAGGGGGCCCAGCACCCGGCCGGTGGGCAGCTGAAGTCCCCAGACCCGCCGCCCGGAGGACGCCAGCGCGTTGCGGTTGGTCGCGAGATACGCGGCGAAGAACACCGCGAGCAGCACCTTCGCGAACTCGCCCGGCTGGATGGAGAACCCGGCGATCCTGATCCAGATCCGGGCGCCGTTCACGGCGGGGAACAGGATCGGGAGGATCAGCAGGGCGAGCGCGGCGGCGACACAGACGTAGGCGTAGCGCTGGAGCACGCGGTGGTCGCGCAGCATCAGGACGACCGCGACGAACAGGGCCACCCCGACCGTGGACCACACGAGCTGGGTGGGGGCCGCGCGGTCGCCGGGTGTCTCCAGGTCGAGCCGGTAGATCAGCACCAGGCCCAGGCCGTTGAGCAGCACGCCGATGGGCAGCAGCAGCGGATCGGCGTACGGCGCCCTCAGTCGCACCGCCAGATGGGCGAGGAGCGCGAGCACGCCGAGCCCGGCGCCGTAACCGGCGGCGCCGGGCGGGACGGTGCCGTGCCTGGCGAGGCCGACCGCGCAGTAGCCGTACACCGACAGCAGGACGGCGAGGACGATGAGGGCCAGTTCGATGCCACGGCGGTGGGGCAGGCGTACCGCGCGAGCGGAGGTGTCCGCGGGGGCCACGGTGGTTCCGGCCTTGGTCATGTCCGGAACTTACCCAAATAGGGCGTGATGTCTGCCTAGATTGACCGGGATGTCAGCACCAGCGTGGCGCCGACCCGATGGTCCTGATGTACCGGGCCGATCCCCAGGCCCAGGTGCCGTCCGTGAGGAGGTACCACTGGCGGTTCCCCTGGACGCTCTGGCCGTTGGTCCGGCAGAAGATGGAGACGACCTCACCCCGTTCGGCCCACCGGATGATCTGCCCGCCCCGGTTCGGCGCACTGCGCAGCGCCAGCGAACTGGCCGTCACCACACCGCGGGACAAGCGTGAGTTCTGATTCTGGCTCTGGTTCTGGTTCTGGTTCTGGTTCTGAGTCTGGTTCTGGTGGTTCCCCGAGGCGCTTTGGGGGTCGTCGCCCCAGCCGTCGTCGGCGACGGCGGGCGTGGCGAGGGCGGTGACGGCGAGGGCGCAGGCGGCGACGGCTATGGGGAGACGGGAGCGCAGGGACATGGGGGGACCTCCGTGAGGGGGGTGCGAACCTGACTGTTCGCCACGTTAGGAGGCGTGCACACGGGTCGCCCTTTCAGATGGGCCATAGGAGAAGCACCTACCGCAACGTCAGAGTCGCGACCGCCCCGCCGTCCTCCGCGTTGGAGAAGGAGAGCCGCGCCCCCAGCACCTCCGCCTGCCCCACGGCGATGGTCAGCCCCAGCCCGTGCCCCCGGGCCCCGCCCTCCGTACGGAACCGCTGCGGCCCGTGCGAGACGAGGTACTCCGGAAACCCGTCCCCGTGGTCCCGAACGGTCACCACCGCCCCGTCGACCGTCACCGACACCGGCCCCCGGCCGTGCCGGTGCGCGTTGGCCACCAGGTTGCCCAGCACCCGCTCCAGCCGCCGCCGATCCGTCTCCACGGCCAGATCCCGTACGACGACGACCTCGGCGTCGGTCCCGGACGCCCGCACCACCCGCTCGGCCACCGCGGCCAGGCGTTCGGTGTCCAGCTCCACCGTCTCCCGGCCCGTGTCCAGCCGGGAGATCTCCAGCAGGTCCTCCGTCAGCGTCCGCAACGCGGCCACCCGGTCCCGCACCAGTTCGGTCGGCCGCCCCGGCGGCAACAACTCGGCCGCCGCGTGCAGCCCCGTCAACGGCGTCCGCAATTCGTGCGCCACATCCGCGGTGAACCGCTGCTCGCTCAGCAGCTTCCCCTGCAAGGACCCCGCCATGGTGTCCAGCGCGGCGGCCACCGCGGCCACCTCGTCCTGCGGCCGCGTCGCATCCTTCGTACGGGGATCGTCGACCCGTGCGTCGAGGTCGCCCGCGCTGATCCGCCGGGCCACCCGGGCGGTCGTGTGCAGCCGTGTCGTCACCCGGGTGACCGCGAACGCCCCCACCAGCAGGGTCGCCGTGATCGCCAGCGCCGAGGACCACAGGATCGCCCGGTCAAGGCCCGCGATCGTCCGCGCGCCCTGCGAGTAGTCGACCTCCACGGCCAGCGCCCGGCTCCCGTCCACCGGCCCCGCCGCCCACATGGTGGGGCGGCCGCGGTGCTCGCCGACCATCGTGCCGCGGTGCCCGGCCACCGCCAGGGCCCGCAGCGACGCCGGCAGATCCGGCGGATCCACGCCCGCGTCCCACTCCAGCATCTCCCCGGCCTCGTACGCCTCGGTCGCGTCCCGCAGCCGGCTCAGCGCCAGGTCACGGGCCTCGCCGACGGTCTGGTTCGTCACCGAGACATGCACGAGGACACCGAGCAGCGCGGCCAGCGCGCAGCACATCACGGCGATGAACACGGCGGCCTTCACGGCGAGCGTGCCGGACCAGCGGGGCAGCGCGAGTCTCATCGCGCGCTCGCGGACGGGCTGGACGGGCTCGGCGGGCTGGACGGGCTGGGCGCCGGGCCCGGCGCGTCCCCGAGGGCACGGCTGCCGGTGCGCAGCATCTCGTCGTGCGTGAGGAGCATCGACTTCTGCTGCGGGTCCCAGGTCCACTGGAGCCGGTACTCGTATCCGGCCACCTCGGACGGCGAACGGATGATCACCGACCGCCCGGCCAGCTCGACCCCGCTGACCGCGTCCTCCCAGTGCATGACCCGCACGAGCCGGTGCTTCTGCACGGTGTAGACGCGTACCGCGGTGACATGGCCGGGCAGCTGCCGGAAACCCAGGGTCAGGTCCTCGTGCCCGTCACCGGTCAGGTCGCGGTAGTACGGCCGCAGGACCGGGCACTTCTCGCCGGCCGCCCCGGACTTCCCGCAGTCGGCCATCCGGCGGGCCGTCTCGGCGTACCCCCCTTTGGCGTAAGTGCCGGGATCCTCCTTGATCTCGGCGCGCACGAGGGCGACCGGATCCACCGCGCGGATGTCGTCACCGGGCACGGAGACACCCGCCACGACCTCCGAGTCCACCTCGCCGATCTCGAAGGCCGGACTGGAGGCGGGCGTCAGCCGCGGCCACAGCCGGTCGGGGCTGATCGCGGACGGCGTCGAGCCCGCGCCCACCAGGCCGCCCGCGTCGCCACAGCCCGCCGCCGAGAGCAGCAGGGCGACGGCGACTACGGCGCGGGCCGTACGGGGGGCGCGGCGGGCGGGTGGCACTGTGCTCCTGGGGTCGGGGCCGTTCGGGGTGTCGGCCCCGTACACATTATTCGTACGGAAGTCCTTTTTGCCGTCCGGTGGGTCCGGGCGGTCCTACTCGGTCAGCTCCTCCAGCAGCCGGGCCGTGGACAGGCCGGCCCGCAGGTACTCGACGAACAGCTCGTTGTGCAGCGCCCACGGCGAGCGCCGGCCCCGGATCAGCCGGATCGCCGCGTCGGCCGTGTACCCCCTGCGGACCAGGGCGTGCGCGACGACCAGGCCCGAGCGGTTGTAGCCGTGGTAACAGCGGACGAGGACCTTGCGGCCCTCGTCCAGTGCGTCGCTCGCGGCCTCTGCCAGGCGCATCACGCCCGCGAGCTGGGTCCCGTCCAGCGGGCCGTCCGGAATCGGCCACACATGATGCTCGACGCCGGGATCGGGACCGTGGCCCGGCAGCCTGAGCAGCGTCTGCACGACCTCGAACTCGTCCCGTACGACGGCGAACTCCCGTTGCCCGGAAAGGCCCCGGAACTCGTGTCCGCCCATCCACAGACCGGGCACGATCTCGTCCCACGCCCGGTCCGGAGCCGGTACCTCGGGTTGCTTCCTGCGGGTCCGCAACAGCGCCTCCCCAAGCCCCTGCGCCAAGCCCTGCAACTCCTTGCAACTCACCCCAAAGGTATCCGGCTTCTTGCCTGCGCAGCACCCCGCCTGTTCCCATGGTCCATGGGGTGATGGTGCATGAGCGGACTGCGCGTGGTGCCGACCTGGCGCCAAGGTCAGGAGCGGCTGTACGTCTGCCTCTCGGACGGCAGGAACATCGCCTGGTACGACCGTGAGGCGGCTCGGGTCAATCTGCTGAGCGAGGACCGCAGAGAGGACGTGCTCGATGTCCTCGGGCCCTTCCTGACCGGCCGGGTGGCCGTGGGCCCGCCCCCGGTGCCGACGCCCGCCGAACTGGCCCGGCTCTCCCTCCACCCGGACGACGACCTCGCGCCCAACCGGCCCGGAGAGGCCCTCCAGGTCGCCCTGGACCGGGACCCCGGACCCGCGCACCGGATCCGCCGCGATCCGCGTCGGCGCGCGCTGGAGGCCGAGCAGATCGTGGGCGAGGCGCTGGACCGCCTCGACGGCGCGGGCTGGCACACCCTGCACTCCGTTCCGCTCCCCGGCGGCGACCGAGTCCACCATCTGGCGATCGGACCCGCCGGACTGTTCGCCGTGCACACGCTGTACGCCCGCAAGCAGCGGGTCACGATCGCCGACCCGATGGTCGCTCTCGGCCGCCGCGACCCCCAGCCGCTGCTGCGCCGCGTCCGCGCCGACGCCGACCGCGCCTCCTACGCCCTGACGGCCGAGGTCCACCCGGTCCTCGCCCTCGTCGGCCCCTCCGGCATCTCCGTCACCCTCCCGCCCCGCGAGGTCCGCGTCCTAAGCGACACGGACCTGGAAGCCCTCACCCGCCTCGGTGGCGTCCTCAAACCGGCGGACGTGGAGGCCCTGCACGCGATGGCCAGGGACCGGCACACCTGGGACAAGGTCTGAACACCGTCCACTACGGCTCATCGGTGGGCGCGGGTGCGGATGGTCCTGAACACTGTCCCGTGCAGCCCACTCAGGGGCGCGAGTCCAGAACGTCCTGAACACCGCCCGGCGCAGCCGACCCAGGGGCGCGGGTGCGGATGGTCCTGAACACCGCCCAGCCCAGCCCACCCAGGGGCGCGGGGAACTGCGCGACAAGCCCCCACCGTCCCGCAGCCGCCCGACAACTCGCCCCGGCACCCCCTCGCGCCCTACGGCAACCGTGACGCCCGCTCACCGTCCAGCAACGGGGCCAGCAGATCACCGTAGTCCTGCAGCCGAGGCCCCATGTCCCCGGCCTGGAAGGACAGTCGACCGGGGACAGTGCACTCCTCGACCTCCGTCCAGGTGACCGGCGCCGACACCAGGGGACGGGCCCGGGCCCGCAGCGTGTACGGCGTGGCCGTCGTCTTGCGGGCGGCGTTCTGACTCCAGTCCACGAAGACCTTCCCGGGGCGCAGACTGCGGGTCATCCGGTGCAGCGCCAGCCGCGGCATCGCCCGCTCCGCCTCCACGGCGAGCTGCTTGGCGTACTCCGACACCTGATCGGACGACGCCCCCCGCACCGCCGCCAGCAGATGCAGTCCCTTCGACCCGGCGGTCTTCGGGTACGCCTCGATCCCGTCCGCGGCCAGCCGCTCCCTGAGCCACAGGGCGACCTCGCAGCACTCGACGATCGTCGCGGGGGCGCCCGGGTCGAGGTCGAGGACCAGGCGGTCGGCCTCCTCGGGGGCGTCGACCAGCCACTGGTGGGTGTGGAACTCGGTCACCAGGTTGGCGGCCCACATCAGGCTCGCCAGGTCCTGGACCAGGACCATCCGGGCCGGGCCTTCCGAACGGGGGACCTCGGCCCTGGTGACCCAGTCGGGCGTACCCGGGGGGACGTTCTTGGTGAAGAAGACCTGGCCGTCGGGGCCGTCCGGGTAGCGCAGGAAGGAGACGGCACGGTCCCGCAGATGGGGGAGGAGGACATCGGCTGCGGTGGCGTAGTAGTGCAGCACCTCGCCCTTGGTGAAGCCGGTGGCCGGATACAGCACCTTCTCCAGATTGCTGAGCGCCAGCCGTCGCCCCTCCACCTCTGTGATCGGCGTCATACGATGAGAATCTCACGCATATCTGACAAAACAGAATGAAACGGTGCAATACCGCAGAAAGGGTTCCGCTGGTGAGATCCATATGGAACGGCGCCATCTCGTTCGGCTTGGTCAGCATTCCGATCAAGCTGGTGAACGCCACCGAGAGCCACTCGATCTCCTTCCGTCAGATCCACACCGAGGACGGCGGCCGGATCCGCTACCGCAAGGTCTGCGAACTGGAGGACCGCGAAGTCACCCAGTCGGAGATCGGCAAGGGTTACGAGGACGCGGACGGCACGATCATCCCGATCACCGACGAGGACCTGTCCCATCTGCCGCTCCCGACGGCGAGGACGATCGAGATCGTGGCCTTCGTGCCGGGCGACCGGATCGACCCGCTCCAGATGGATGCCGCGTACTACCTCCAGGCGGGCGGCGCCCCCGCCGCCAAGCCGTACACCCTGCTCAGGGAGGCGCTGAAGCGCAGCAACAAGGTGGCCATCGCCAAGTACGCGCTGCGCGGCCGCGAACGCCTCGGCATGCTGCGGGTGGTCGAGGACGCCATCGCGCTGCACGGGCTGCTGTGGCCGGACGAGGTCCGCGCGCCCGAGGGACTCGCCCCCGACACCAAGGTCACCGTCAGCGACAAGGAGCTCGACCTCGCCGACGCCCTCATGGACACCCTCGGCGAGATCGACCTCGACGAACTCCACGACGAGTACCGCGAGGCCCTGGAGGAGGTCGTCGCCGCGAAGGCCGCGGGCGAGGCCCCGCCGGAGGCCCCCGAACCGGCCCGCAGCGGCAAGGTCCTCGACCTCATGGCCGCGCTGGAGAAGAGCGTGCGGGAGGCGAAGGAGTCGCGGGGCGAGGAGCCCGGGGAGGTCAGGCGGCTGCCGCAGCGCAAGTCGGCACGGGCGGCGCCGAAGCAGACGGGCGGCAAGAAGTCCACGGCGGCCACGAAGAAGACCGCGGCCGCCAAGAAGACGACGGCGAAGTCGTCACAGTCGTCACAGGGGACGAAGAAGACCGCGGCGGCCAAGAAGGCCACGACCGCGAAGAAGACGGCGGCCAAGAAGACGACCGCCCGCAAACGGACCGCGTGACCTGCGCACTGCCGAGGGCACCGCGCAGGTCGCTCGGTCTTCCGGCCTACGGCGAGGTCAGTCGACGACCTTCGCGGACTCGATGATCACCGGCTGCGTCGGCACGTCACCGTGACCGCGGCTGCTGCCGGTCCGCACGCCCTTGATCTGGTCGACGACGTCCTGGCCCTCGGCGACCCTGCCGAACACGGTGTAACCCCAGCCGTTCGGGCTCTTGGCCGTGAAGTTGAGGAACTCGTTGTCCGAGACGTTGACGAAGAACTGCGCGGTCGCCGAGTGCGGGTCGCTGGTGCGCGCCATCGCCACGGTGTACGCGGTGTTCTTCAGACCGTTGTCGGCCTCGTTCGGGACCGGCGCGAGCGTGGGCTTCTGCACCATGTCCGGGGTGAAGCCACCGCCCTGGACCATGAAGCCGTCGATCACCCGGTGGAAGATCGTGCCGTCGTAGTGCCCGTTGCCGACGTACTTCAGGAAGTTCTCGACGGTCTTGGGCGCCTCGGCGTCGGCGAGCTCGAGGACGATACGGCCGAAATTAGTGGTCAGCTCGACCCTGGACATGGGAATCGTCCCTTTCTGGTGGGGCATGACCGAAGCATCTTGTCACACGGCTGTGCGGGTACCGGGGGCGTTCCCCGTCTCACGGCCCCGCCGGCCGTCACGGCGCGGGGGAGGACAGGGGGGCGTCGCCCGTGGAGATCCCGGAGGTGACGGGCCCCGGTGTGGGCACGACCGACGGTTCGGAGGGGGCGGCCGGCGGCGACACCGGGCCGGTGCCGGTAGGCGGGGGACTGCCCGCCGGGGCCAGCGGCACCGAGGAGCGGCCGGGGTCCGTACCGGGCAGCGCGGCCGCGGCCCCGGCCGTGAGGACGGCGGCCACCAGCACTCCCACGGCGCCCGAGACCGCCGTACGACGGCGCCGGATCCGCCGGCCACCGGCGACGGCCGCGTCGGTGACGCTGGGCAGGGCCGGCTCGCGCGAGCCGTCGAGGACGGCCTCGAAGGCGCTCCGCACGCGGGCACCCTCCCCGTACTCGTCCGTGTAGTCGTACATCTCCCGCCTCACCTCCCGCTCGTCTCGCCCGCCAGGCCCTCGACGAGCCCGCGCAGCCGGACCAGCCCCCGGGCACTCTGGCTCTTGACCGTGCCCGGGGTCACGCGCAGCACCTCGGCGGTCTGCTCCACACTCCAGTCCTCCCAGAACCGCAGTACCAGGACCGCCCGGTAGCGGGGCGGCAGTTCCATCAGCGCGGCCTGCATCACCAGCCGCAGCTCGGGCGTGTCCGGCGGCTCGGCCGACACCGGCTCCGGCATCTCCTCCGTCGGCTCCTCCCGCCGACTCCGTTTGCGGTACTGGTCGATGAAGGCGCGGGTGAGGATCGTACGGGCGTAGGCCTCGACGTTGCCGTCGCGGCGGATCCGGCCCCAGGAGGCGTACAGCTTCATCAGCGTCGTCTGGGTGAGGTCCTGGGCCTGGTGCCAGTCCCCGCACAGCAGATACGCGCTGCGTCTGAGCTGCCCCTGCCGGGCCTCGGCGAACTCCCGGAACTCCCGCTCCCGGACTGCTTCCCGCACCCGCCCCGACCCTCCGCCGAACCCGTCACACCTGTCCTTCAGAGGTACGGCGGGACGCGCCGCGAGGTTGCACGCCCCGGCAAGAAAAGTTTCCGCGGCCGGTCCGTGCAACCCGCCCCGGCCGTCGCCCCGTACTCCTCTCACGCAACCGTCCCGACCACCGAGGAGCACCCTTGACGAACCGCCATGGCATCCGACCCACCCGCCGTCTGCTGATCGGCGTCCTCGCGGGAAGCGCCGTGGCCGTGGCGGGCTGGGCCGCGGTCGCGGGCGCCGCGACCGGCTCCGCCACGCCGGCGGCGACTTCGGCGCCTTCCACCGCCCCTTCGCCCGTCCCGTCCACTGCACCCTCGACGGTGCCGTCCGCGGAACCCTCCGCGGTCCCGTCCCCCGCGCCGTCGGAGGGCCCGACCGAGCCGCGCCCGGTGCCCTCCGGCCCGGCGACCCGGCCGACTCCGGTGCCTTCCGCTCCGGGGACCGCGCCGAGTCCGGCGCCGACGGCGGTGCCGAGCGAACGGCCCTCGACGGCCCCGAGCCCCGCTCCGGCGAAGCCCACCACCGCACCGAGCCCGGTCCCGTCGGTCGCCGAGCGGTCGTCGAAGTAGGCCGGGGCGGAGACGCTCAGCCCGGGAGGGGTGGGCGCGCGCATGGCCGTTCCCCTGTGGGGCGTGCCGTTGGCCGTCCTGGGGAGCCGACTTCCTTGGCGGGCCCAGGGCGGTCGCTCCCCGCGGGCATCGCGAGGCCGTCGAAGTAACGCGGCCGGATGCGCCCCGCACGGGACGGCGTCCGGGCCACCGTCCCGTCGTACGGCCAACTTCCCTCAGGCACGCACCGGTTGGGCCGTCTCCCGTTGGGCCGCCTCCCGCCGGAAGGCCCACCGCATCTCCGGTTCCACCACGCACCGCAGGGCGCGCCGGACCGGTGGGGTGCACAGGGCGGTCACAACGCCGGCGGCGAGGAGGGCGACCGCGCCCACACCGAGCGGCCCGTGGACCCAGGCGGGCCCGTACCAGCCCCAGAACCGGGCGCCCTGGACGAGAAAGCCGTGCAGCAGGTAGCCGTAGAGCGTGCCCGCGCCCAGCACGGTGAACCGGGTCCGCCGCCCGGGGACGAGTGCGAGGAAGCACCCGACCAGGACGAGCGAGCACCCGAAGGCGACCAGGGTCATCACCGGCCCCGACCAGGCGGGCGCGTCCAACTCCTGGGCGCTGTCCCGGTGGTAGAGCCATGCGCCGCTCATCCGCGGCACCACCCAGTAGGCCGCCAAGAGCGCGACGGCGAACACCGGCCCGGCGAGCAGCCGTACCGCCCGCCGACGCACCAGCCGGAAGTGCTCGGGCCTGAGCGACAGACCCAGCACGAAGTACGGCAGGAACTGCAGGACCCGCTGCAGGTCGAGGTCGTCACCGATGGAGGGCGTGAGCGTCGCGAGCATCGCCACGGCGAGGGCGACCGACACCGGATGACGTACCCGCTTCCACAACGGGGTGCTCAGCCGCCACACGAACAACGCCACCAGGAACCACGTCAGGTACAGCGGGTCCAGCAGACTCACCGGCCGGTCCGGCACCTGGTCCGTCCACCGCGTGAAGAAGGTGTACGCCGTCTCGAACACGACGTACGGCACGACGAGCCCGGACACCAGCCGCCGCAACCGCCCCGGACTCGCGTCGAAGTTCCGCGAGAAGTAGCCGGAGACGATGATGAACGCCGGCATGTGAAAGGCGTACACGACCAGGTACAGCGCGGACACCGCCCGGCTCCCGTCCCGCAACGGCTCCCACGCATGCCCCACGGAGACCAGCACGATCGCCAGGTACTTGGCGTTGTCGAAGAAGGCGTCGCGGCCCGGGGGACGCTGCGCTGCGGGTCTCTCCGGAGGGGCCACGGTGACAAGTCGCTCGTGCATCCCGGGCGCCTCACCACTCCGGGAGCACCCCAAACTCCGTACATCCGTGCTGGTTGTACCCCAGCTCTCGGGGCGGGGGTGCCGGCGAGGGCCAGGTGGACGCCGGTACCCCGCCGAGCGCTCGCCACCGGCGTTGTGCCGCCAGCGGTGCAGCGCGCAGGTCGCGGCCAGGGCGATCGCGCGGGCGGCGGCGAGGCGCGCGCAGGTGTCCCCGCGCCGCAGGTGGGCGAGGACGAGCACGGCCTGACGGCCGGACAGGCAGCCGTCGCCCCCACCGGGTCCCGATCTCTCACCGCCGGGCACGCTGCCTCAGCTCATCGGATAGCCGATCTCCGCCATCTCCTCCGCGAGATCCGCCGGAGCGATCTCCGAGTTCAACGCGCTGACCACCTCTTCGGTCAGAGGACGCGAGGAGAAGACGTGACGAACGGCCTCCAGGTCGACGGGAACCTCGTAGTAGTCCTCGGCCCACCGCTGGAACGCCTCCGGTGAGCGATCGATCAGAAGTTGGAAGAGGTACCCGGCGCCGTCCGGATCGTCCGTTGCTCGGTCGGGAAAGTCGATCGTCCCTGCCTTCCAGCCATCGTCTCCCGTCTCTCGCCATATGCACGCAGTGACGATGGGCATTCCGTCCTCGTCCGAGAACGCGGGCTCCTCGACGCACGGCCGGAAGACAGCCGGTACCTCGTCGAGCACTCCGGGCCATGGGCCGTCCGCTGCAAAGGGGCTCATGGGCGATTCATGATCGAATCCACGGATGTAGGTGCCGGCGGCCGAGAAAACGATGGAGTACTCGTCACCCGCCCCGTTACGCATCGAGGCCATCGATTCCTTCTCGGACCAGTGGTCGTTGAAGGAGTGGTACCGGTAGGCCCACTCAGGGCTCAGGACTGCCTCCACAGTGGCCATGGCACGGCAATGCTCACGGAGGACGGCTATCTCGGGCAACCGCCGAGCAACGTCTTGAACGGTCACCCGCCCATCCAAGCGCACGCCTCTGACACTGCGGCTTCGTGTCTGGCAAACGGCCGCTTGACCAGACCGACCGCCGAGAGCGTGACTCACCCGCGGCGATACCCCAAGATCCCGTCCCCGCCTCGTCCACAGACCCCGCCATACGGCCGCTCCAGGCTGCATCCGCCCGCACATACGCGAAGACCCCGACCTCAGCGTTTCCACTGGTGACGGGGTCTTTGGGCACCTCATGCAGGGTGCCCCCGGCAGGATTCGAACCTGCGCACATGGCTCCGGAGGACGCGGCAGTCCCAGACGTTCATGCAGGTCACGCGCATCGCTGACAGTTAGTCAGCCTCTCGGTCCCGTGTATGTCCCGCGAAAATGAAATGCCCCAAAGCTCTCAATGTCCCGCCAATGCGGCCTTCGGGACGTGCCGCCGAGCCTTCGTTCCTTGGTTGGTGCCCTATTAGACCTTGATGACGGTGATGCGAGAGCCGCACAGGGCGGTTAGATCCTCGGGGTCTGAACTGAGAATCGTCGTCGGACCGGGGGCGGCGAGGGCGGTGGCGCCGAGCATGGCGTCGATGGCGTATTTGTGGCCGTGCAGGCCGGCGTCGGCGAGGAGGGCGGCGGCGTGGCGGGCGATAGGTTCGGTGACCGGTTCGATGACGAGGCGGGAGAGTGTCCACTCCAGGGCCGGGCGGTTGATGCGGGGGTGGACCACTTCCACGAGGGTGGCCGCGGAAGTGATCACCCGCAGGTCGTCGGCGCGAGCGAGGGCGAGCCAGCCGGTGACGGTGCGGTCGCGAAGGATGGCCTTGGCCAGCCCTTCGCTGTCGAGGACCAGAGTGCCGCCGGGGGTAGCGGAGGAGGGGCGGGTCACGCGGCGTTCGCCCCGCCTCGCGTCTGCTGCTGGCGGGCCTGCTGGAGTTGGTCGCGCAGAGCCTGGATCTCTTCGTCGGTGACGGGCCCGTGCTCGGCCTCGGCGACCTGGATGAGCTCGTTGAGATTGTCCCGCTCGATCTGTCGCGCGACGGCGGCGGCGACATAGGCAGACAGGCCCGACGGGCCGCTGCGGGCCTTGGCGGCTTCGGCGATGTCGCGGGGCATGGTGATTGAGTACTTGCCGGTAGGGTCACTCATGCTCCCCATCCTACCTTAGATCCTACCTGCATGCGGGAGTGGCGCAGCGAACTGTCGAGTCGCTCGCTGCGGATGGCTCCATCCTTGTCTTGGGGTGCGCAGAGGGGAGCGCAGCGGCGTCGTTGCTGCCGGGGCTTTATGGGCATCCAGGACGTTCACCTGAACAGAAGGGTGGTGGACGTCATGAGGAACGCGAAATCTCACGCGCGCGGCGTCCCCGGCAGGAGACGTGAAAGCAGGGCCGTGGCCGTTCCGCGGTCGTCTCCAGCATGAGGAGGGAAGCCCCTGGCCGGCAGGAGCTTTCCGCTGGTGCCGAGGATCGTGGCGCTCCACTAGATCTGAAGCCCGTGAGGTACCCCGGTTTCAGGCTCTGACCCCTCGGCTCAGGAAAGTGGAACGGCCTGCTCAGACGTCTGCCTTGTTCGCTTCCCTGGCCGCAAGCATGCAGCTCACAAGCGGGTCGTGGCTCCAGGAACCCCGATTTAGACGCCTCCGTCCCGCGCATATCCCGCAGGGAGCGATGTCACGGGATCGGACAATTGGGATTTCGGTCGACCGGTGCGCCAAAATCCCAGGTAGGAATGCGTGGGTTGGCGAGTGCGCTGGCTTACTTGGCCGTTGCTGTTTCGGCATGCACAAGAAAGGCCCTGACCGGCGTTTCCGCTGGTCAGGGCCTTGATTTCCGGTGCCCCCGGCAGGATTCGAACCTGCGCACACGGCTCCGGAGGCCGCTTTTATCCCACGTGTTTCAGCTGGTCAGGAGCCCAGGCGATGGCTGACCGTTCTGCTCCGGTCCACGGATGGTCCACGGAACGGCGGCGCTAGCCAGCTGGCTCAGGAACACCATGGAACGGCCCAGACGCTTGGGCTTGTCCCCTGCTGTGCGCCGCTGAAGGCCGCCGCGCTCCAGAAAAACGCCAGCCCAGCAAGCAAGGATCAGCTAACGAGTTTACGGAAGCGTTCAAATAGCAGCCGGAACTCCCCTGGGTAGGGTTGCTCCTGGTCTTCGTCATCGATCTCATTCGAGTCGGCAGGGGTATGTGCTGTGGTGACCTCATCGACTAGGTCTGAAAGATCGCTGTCGTCTAGAAGGAGCACGAACTCATGGCGACTAAGCGCTGTGTCCCTGCAGCGCTGAAGGAAGTGGTCCTTATCGGTGAGGGACCGGCATAGCAGCAGTCCTACCTTTCCGCGTAGTGGCGAGAACCTGCCGCAAAGCTGATCCAACTCGGGATTCCCGAGCTCGGAGTAATAATTCTTGCATTCAACGAAAATGTGCGAGCTCGGATGGCCTTGTCGTGTTATCCATCCGAAAAACCCTTCAGTTGCGTTATTCGTGTATGTGATATCAACCCGCTTTCGGGATTGATCCAAGGGGTGTTCGACGACCGGGTAGGTCAGCCAAGGATAGAAGATCGCACTAAGGAGTGCGTGCACCCTGTGATGGTAATTAGTTGCATTCTCGGCACCGGGTGGCGTGTCAAGCACGTCGCTCAGAAGGTTCTGATAACTGACAGGTTTGGTCCCAGTGGCCGCGCTCAGCTCATCGTGATCGAGAGGACGGGATGGCTTCTTGCGCTTCTCCTCCTTGTAGTCGCGGAGAACTTGAGCGCGCGTTAACGTCAGGTCCACCATCTTTTCTTTGTCGCCACCGTACTCCTTTTCGACATCCATCTTGGTTACATATTTTCTCCCTGTCTTAGCGGTTTGTACGAGCTTGCTGCCTGGCTTATCGAGCTCCTCGTCTTGCAGGGTTGGCGCCAAATGGTTCCTAAAGTACTCCTCCTTGGTCAAATGCAGGTCGTGGCGGACGATTACCTTGGGCACCAACAGCAAAGGGCTTCCTGGTAGCAGCATGCGAGTATTTCCCTCCTCCCACTCGCAAGTGGAGTGATTCCAGACAAGTCCGCTGTACACGCCGTCTTGCAGTTTCATGCCATAAATCGAGGCCATTGACTGCGTGTAAGAGATGAGCATCCCGCGAATGATGTTCGTGGTCACATCGGAGATGATGTCTTTACCGATTCCTTCTATGAAGAGTGCAGTATCCTCCAGGTCCTCAAGCAAGCCAGTCTCCGCAGCCCGGCTTACCACTAGGTTGTTGGTAATGCGTTGCACGAGATAGGGACCCAGGCCTCGACCGCGTGACTTCCCTTTTGACAGGCCGAAGTGTGTCTCGTTCGGCTCCTGCAATCGAACAAGGAGCTCACGGAGCCGGTCCTGGTCGCCAGCGTTGATTGCGTCTACCACACTATGAAAGAAGGTTGAAAGCATAGTGTGACACTGACTTGACCACTCATCTGGAAGATTTTTTAGCGTGCTCGGATCGATATAAACGGGGGTGTCTTTTTCGACATCGACATCAACGAAGTCGAGAGTCGGCTGTGTTCGGCCCAGCTTGTAGTATTCGGAAACACGCATTGACGCCCCCCAGGTTCGCCGACCGATCTTCCGCAGATCGACATCAATACCCGGTAATGGATTTCTGTACGCTCAACAGCGCCGAGTTGGCTGAAAGTAGAGTCCGGGCGGGTCTGCGGCTGGGTGAGACGCCGGCACTAGTCCGGGGCGGCCTGGCTTCTCGAACGAGCAGGGCCTGAGTGGCGCGTTGCCTGCGGCGGGCGTGACGATGAGAGGGCCCGGAGGGTGCTCAACGCACAGATGGCCGACGGCTCCCTAATGCCAGAGCACCGCTTTATGAGTTCGGTCCGAGCCCGTTCCGGATGGCCGATGACTGGCATATCGGCCGCACAGGGACGCTGGTGTACGTCCCCGTCCAGCAACGTTGATGTCAGCTGTAGATGTCAGCCGTCCATCAGATCCGGGTGAGGACACGGTTCCAGCTTGGCCGTCGGACTGTCAGCCCCACTTCCACCAGACATGCCAGTTGGAGCATCCCCAGACCACAGGACAGGTGCGGCAGTCGTCGTGTGTCAATTCAATGGCCGACTGTCCCAGGATGTGGTGAGGTCACTCTGTGGCATCGAAGACCAAGCGTCATGAAGCGCGAAAGAAGAGACAGCGCCGGGCAGTTCCAGGGACGCCGGCGTTCGACCCGCATGCTGAGGTGATGGTCGACACCTGGGCCTCGCTGGTGAAGCTGATGGTGCGGATGGGGGCGACCGACGATCCTGAGGCGGCGGCCGACGCTGCACTCAATAGCGCGGTCGCCGAGTTCGTCACGAAGGTGCAACGGTTCGACCCAATCCGTCTCATCGAAGTTGCTCGTCTGGCGTCCCTGCCGATGGCTCCTACCGGATCGGTGGCTCCGATTACCCCGGACGCATCCGCATCAAGGCTTGAGCTGCTTGCCTTGTTGGCTCTCGCAGCTCAACAGGAAGTAGCAACCGGCGTCGCCTCTGAGCGGGCAACGGTCGGAGATCAAGAGATGAGTCAGTTCGTATCGGAAGCGCTGAGCGAGCTCGACAGGCTTCTTCACTTGGCGCAGTTGCGCTCCTTCGCGTCTGCGGATCCGACCGACAAGCTCTCCCTCGTGTCCTTGCTCATTCAGGGTGGCGAGGTATGGATGCGAAACTCGTCCTACCCGGAGATGGTCGAAGCAACTAACGGCGCGCTTCTCGACGGAGACCCGAACGTCCGAAATGCTCTCCTTGCTGAGCTCGGCTTCGACGCAACCGATGCCCTTGCGGTTCTCAACGCGTGTCACGGTCTTCAGGAAATCGCCATGAATCACCGCATAGATGCAATGCGGAGCACGATGCTGCAGGCGATGGCGGCCACGGAAGCTGGACGGACTGACAACGCCCTGATGGAACGCGCACGGTCCAGCCTCATGACGATGTTCGAACCCGAAGCCAGCGATGTCACAGTCTCGGTCGCAGACATCGCCTCGCACACCGGTATCCCGGAGGGCCGGGTCAGAGCTGTCATCGAACGGTTCCGTCTGGACCTCGCGGAAGCCACACCCGTCCAGGTCGTCGATGCGTTCAGCACCGGCAAGAACCCACTGCGTGCCCGGCCGCTCATCGTTTGCGCCAACGACCGCGTTGTCCTGCCCCACCCTGCGTTGCACGTGTCCGCAGTCCGGGAAAACCTTGAGGAGCACCTTAAGGCGTCGAAAACATGGAGTAAGTACGCGAAACACCGCGGCGATCTCCTTGAGATGCGTACCCGGACTGCACTGGGTCGCGTGCTCCCGGACGCCCATTACCGGGACGCATTCGAGTACTACGTTCCCGCTAACGAGACCGAGGCGACGGAAGCTGACCCATCGAGGTACACCAAACGCGTCGAGGGCGATCACCTCGTGCTCCTCGACGACGTCGCGATCATCGTCGAGGACAAGGCCGTCGCACTGAGTGTTCTGTCTCGCGGCGGCAAAAAGACGCGGATCCGCACCGACCTGACCGGCATCATCACGAAGGCCGCAGAGCAGGCAGGGCGGATGCGGGACGTGATCGAGCGCGACGGAGGTCTCCGCATCGAAGGCGAAGGATGGGTTGACCTCAGCCATATTCGGGAAATTCACACCGTCGCGGTCAGCCTCGACGACCTTTCGACCGTCCTGACGGCCACCGCGGAGTTGGTGCGAGCTGGCATACTCAGCGTGGACAACATCCCATGGACGGTGTCACTGCACGACCTTGAGTTGATCACCGAGCTCGTCGCACGACCGGCCGAGTTCCTTCTCTACCTTCGGCGACGCCGTACTCCCGATGTCACCGTCATGTTCAGTGCGGCAGACGAACTGGACTTGTTTTTGTACTTCTTCGAGGCGGGCTTGTGGGTCGAACCAGATCCGGCACAAGTACGTGTCGCATTCCCGTTCCTGCCCGAACCATCCACGTCTGAACAGCGCCGCTACCGCGCACAGAGGCCAGTCATTCTGACCAGTCGCACCGACGCACTCGACCAGTGGTTTCACACCATTCGGCATTCCGACGCTAATGTTCCGCCCGCACCCAAACCAACGATGACTACTTCTCCGGTCGCACCCCTCATTGACGAACTACAGAAACGTAATGTCACCGGTTGGCTCAGCATCGGTGCGACCCTGCTTTCCGCGGACTCAGACGTCCAGCACCGGTTCGCACACTACGGCGAGCAATTTCTCAGCAATCCCATTTCGCGAGAGCAGGGTCGAAGTCTCACCATCCCGATCACGGCCTCTGTCGATCCCGCCGAAGGATGGCTCTTCGTCTGGATCACTCGCACGACCGCTGAGGCCCCTGCCAGTGTCAAAAAGAGAGCTCGTGACTACCTGCGCGCGAAAAAACACCAGCTGGGCCTACCACGCGGCGTCGTCTTCTTGTACGACGAGGCGACCCAAGGTCTCCTCGATGTCCTATATGACGGACACATCGGGCCGATCGACAAAGCTCTGACAGCCGTCCTACACTCCCTGCGGCCTGCGACAGCCCTCCAGCGCACAATCCATCCGAACGCTAAGCGTCCTCCACGCATCACGAAAGGCACACCAAGGCCAAAGCGAGCGCGCTAGAAGAGCGCTCCGCCTGCCAATTAGGGTAGAGCCAAACAACCCCCAGGTTGATGACCAGAGGGTTTGCCGTGGAGTAGGTAACGGGAATCGAACTCGTGATCTCAGCTTGGAAAGCTGCGAACTTTTGGGGCTGGTTAGAGTGCTGACCTGGGCGCGAACAGCCCAAGCGCTGCTGTGCCAGCCTCGGCTGCTTTCACCGTGGTTGCCCGTTGTTCCCCGCTCGATCTGGTGCCGTTGTGGTGCGGGGAGGGCACAGCTACAGCGACTACCGTTGCGGCTCTGTCGGCCGCGGCCGTCGCCACGGAGTCCGACGCAAGCGCCTTCGAAGGGACCCAGTTGGCGCGGGGTCATAACTGGCGTCGTCCCACAGCTGGCGCAGGTGCCTGAACTCGTAGTCGCGCCCAGCCGCTGAGTCCTCACAAGTTTCGGCCCAAATGCGGTCGAACGGCGGCCGGCGCATCTGTGCAGAGATGGCGCCGCTCCAGTCCCGCCATGTGTCGTCGGAAACCCACCCCTGAGCCCGCAAGTCAGCTTCGTCCTCACTGAGACGGAAGTACAGACGGATCGCCATTTCCTCCTGCTCGTTCAGTGCGGGTGTGCCTATGCCGCGAAGTGTGCGGGGCGACAGCTTGTCTAGCAACGACCAGTAGCGAGCAACGTAGAAGTCCTCGACCTGGCGCACGCGCTGCGTCCGCACCTGCCAGATCGCGAGCCCCGAGGCGACCGACGCCGTGACGAGGGTGATCGTAAGTGAGAGCCACTCCATGATCAGACATTGTGAGGGACGCGAAACGAATAGGCCATGATGTGACCCCTCGGGGACTGGAGACCAGTGACGAACAACCGTCAGGGACTTCTGGTGGCTGCCTCAAGCGTGGACCCACGTTTGCGAAAATGGCCATCCTCAGGCCAACGAGTTCGGGCATACTCATTTGTTCGCCTGCTGGCGGGCCCTGCTGGACCAGGCCGGTCCTCGCCTTGAGAGGCCGCTGATGCCCACTACCCACGAGCCGTTGCACCGTGCTGCCGAAGACTTGGTCATGGCGGTGCTTGCCGAGCTGGCCGAGACGGCATCCGCGCCGCAGTTCGGGCTGCAACGGGACTACCGCAACTGGCGGCGCTGCCAGCAGGAAATCTTCTTGGCGGAAGAACGCGAACAGTGGTGGTGGCCGAACGAGTTCTCCTCACGGGAGTGGTGGCATCGCTTCCCGGCCTACGACGTCCTGCGTGAGGTCATTCGGGATCACGAGGTGCTTCGGAGCCGGGTAGACACCTTGGTCGGTTACCCGTCCAGCCTCGTGCTCCGACGGCTAGACGATGTCGTGGTTCGGTATCTGCTCACTCCTGCGGTGGAGGCGGCCCGTGCCTATCGCTTCGACAGCGCCGCCTTCGAGGCTGCGTATGCAACTATGGAAGCCGGGCTGTTCGCAAAGACTGTGCGCCTGGTCGAGTACGTCCCCCTTCTCGGGTTCGACATGTCCCAGGCTGTGTCGGGTGCCCCGTTGCCTGATGGCCTTACCATACGGCCGATGACCGACGGGGAAGTGTCCGAAGCGCTGCGGGTGATGGGTATTCCCATCGCCCAGCTCAGCAGCACTAACTCACTGAACCTTTCCCGATTTCATCAGAATGCCCTCGTACTTGAACGCGATCTACCGGTACACAGCGGTCACAACCAGCACCCGGAGGCAGGGGCATCTTCGCCATTCGGGGCTGCGGTCGACCGCATGCTCATCGCCCTGCGCATCGTGTGCGGCGGCTCAGTCACCTACGGTCGCCCGATGTGCATGCAGAGTCGCGAAGATTTTGATGCTCAGCCGCATGCTTCATCCCGCCTCACCGAGGTCCACCATCCGGTTGAGGACCGACCAACTCTCCTTGTCGACGCTGTGGCCTTGGGAAGCCTGGGTGAGGTGTATGACCTGCTGGGTAAGCCGGGCGTCCAGAGCAAGAAGTTTCTACTCAATGCCCTGCGCCGCCTGATCATGGCGGGTGGCCGAGCCGTGCCTGAGGACAGGCTTATCGACTTGTGCATCACCGCGGAGTCCTTGTTCATCCAACACCGCGGCCTTTCGCGGAGTCGGGAGAAGCGTGAGCACCTCGTGGCTGGCGCGAAGGCTCTCCTGAGTGGTGACCCTCATCTGGCTGCAGAGGATCAGTATGTTGAGCAGCTGATCGAAGGTGCTTATAGACGCCGCAACGTCGAGATGCACGGTGACGTAGCGCAGACTGGAACCTCTCGCCTCCTCGATGGCACCACGACCAGTAATCTCCACGCCCTGGTCGGCGATTTCGAGCATCTTCTACGCCGCGCAGCTCACCTTTTCCTTATCCAGACCGCCGGTGGCGACGGTGGCCGGACAGCGTAGTCATCTGACCCACGCTAATCCCCCGATACTGCTGGCCGAACACCCGCTTTAGGAGTTCGATCTAGGCTCGCCCCTGGTGTCTTCGCCGGCTGGTCAGACGGTCGTCCAAGCCTGTTGTTGTATTTCGCCGCGCGGTCTCGTTGATGTCAGCCTTAGATGCCAACGGAATATCAGTGCAGCAGCCAGTCTTCCGACGGTTCCTCCGGTCGGTCCGCTCACCGCCACAGATAGCGACAGATCTTTCGACCCTGACCTTCTCGCCTGGACAGCACGAGGCCACCAGCTACGAGGCAAGGAAGTGCTCATGGAGGCCGTCCACCTCACTGGCGCGGCGTACGAGGCTCTCAAGGAGCGGCCTGAAATATTGAGATGCCTCCCTGTCGAGAACGAGGGAATCGAGATTTTTCAGCATCACCATCATTGTGAGCTGAACGAGGCCAAGGGGCGCCTGGGGTCGAACCTCGTAGCTACTCAAGTTCGGCAAAAATTCGCCATCTTCGAAAGTCAGGTGGTTTCGGTACAAGTCGTTCCAGTCGCCATGTGTCTCAACAGAGCCCATGCGATAACCGAGGTAAACGTTGGGGCCTAGTAGGACTCCGTTAGGTTGCTCTGGCTCTTGGGTTCTGGCTGGTGGTGGACGTTGGGGGCAGGGGGCGGTGGCAGGTGGTGCAGGTGCCGGTCCAGCAGTTCAGCAGGTCTTGGATGGTGTCGAGGATCTGGTAGAGGGTGAGTCCGGTGTATCGGCTTTTGGGGCCAGGCGCTGTTCGGTGAGGAAGGCGTGGGCTGCGGTGACCAGGGTGACGTGGTGGTGCCAGCCGTTCCAGGAGCGGCCCTCGAAGTGGTCCAGGCCGAGGCCGTGTTTGAGTTCCCGGTAGTCGTGCTCGATGCGCCAGCGGATCTTCGCCAGGCGGACCAGTTCGG
>NZ_KB911619.1 GCF_000383615.1 Streptomyces canus 299MFChir4.1
AGCAGGCGGGGACGGCCTCCCGCCCACCGAGGGTCCAGGCAGGCCAGGCCGATCGCGTTGAACCGGTGGATCACATCGCGCACGGTGTCCTCGTCGGCCTGCACCAGCTGTGCGATCACCGGCACCCGGTTCCCGCCGGCCGAGGCCAGCAGCATCATCGCGCGCCGGTAGCGCACCGAGCTGGTGCTACCGCGGCGCACGATCTGCTGCAGCTTCTGCCCCTCCTGGTCGGTCAGTCTGCGCACACGGACAGGCTCGGCCACCGCGCCTCCAGCGGTCGGTTGGGACGTCACCGCACATCCAACCGTCATGACCGCCAACCCGGCGAACCTATGCGGTCAGAGCACTAGATCGCCCCAGACGACCAGCGTCCCGCCATCGTCGAGAAAGGGCAGGATCTCCCGCACGAAGGGACCGCCGTGCGCATCGGCGATGACCGGCACCGGCCTCCCGCGGACCGCCCCCTCCAGCTCGCGCTGCCAGCCGCCGCCTCCGGAGACCACGACGGGCACGTCCGGCCAGTTTGTGCGGACCGTTGACGCAGAGCGGTCACTGCGGACGACGGCGACAACGGGCCAGCCACGGTCGCGGGCCTGCTGAACGATGAGCTTGCCGACCGCGGACGCGGCCCCCGACACGAGGAGTGGAGAATCGCTCGGCGCTGCCGCGGCGGCCCTCAGCTCATCGACCGCACGGAGCACGTCACGAGAGGTGATGGTGTTGACGAGCAGGACGCTCGCCGTTTCGTCGCTGAAGGAGTCCGGGACGGCTACGGCGGCCTCGGCCGGCACGGTGATGTGCTCGGACCATGCGCCCGGGGCCGGAAAGACCGCTACCCGATCGCCGACACGGAGCGCCGGCACCGATGGACCCACCGCAGTCACCACGCCCGCCGCCTCGGTGCCCAGCCTGCGCCCCGCGGATCCGTCCGGCAGGCCGGTCTCCGTCGCGACCAGATCGCCGCGGTGGACCGGGGAGATGCTGACACGCACTTGGATTTCGCCGGCTCGAGGGGCCGGCGCCTCCGGCCGGTCCTCGATCTGCGCGACGGCTGCCGCATCGCCCGCCCGGTAGTGGACCACGCTCTTCATGACTCACTCCTTGTTGTGTCGAAGCCATTGCCCTGACGACGGTCGCAAGTACGCGGCTCAGACGCCCTGGAGCGTCGAATGCGTCCCGCGTCGCCGATTTGGCGTCTAGAACTGTGTGGCGCCGCCGTCGACGAGCTGTTCCGCGCCGGTGGTGAAACTGCTTTGGTCGCCAGCCAGGTAGAGGGCGGTGGCGGCGACCTCGTCGGGATGGGCGGCGGCATCACCGAGGCGCCGGCCGTCAGCAACGGCAGCGCCTTTTGGACAGTGAAGACCGTGCCCTTGAGATTGATCGAGGCAGTGCGGTCGTACTCTTCCTCGGTGATCGCGCCGAGCGGGCCGTAATCCCCGACGCCGGCGTTGGCCACCACGATGTCCAGGCAGCCGCTGCGGTTCGCGATCTCGGCGAAGAGCCGGTCGAGGTCGCCGAGGCCCGAGGCATCGCCCTGGATGGCGATGCCTCGGGCGCCGACCTGCGCGACGGCGGCGTCCAGCGCGGCCTTGCGGCGCCCGGTCCGGTAGACGGTGGCGCCCTCGGCGGCGAAACGGCGGGCGATCGCCATGCCTTTGCCGCTGGAGGGGCCGGTGACGAAGACGGTCTTGTCGTCCAGTTGGCCCATGAGACTCTGCTGTTCCTTAGTGTAACCATTCTTGTTACATCGGCGGGTGTGGGATGCGACTCCCCTCGATCAGGGGAAGTCGACGGCCCGAGGTCAGGCGGCTTTCAAGACGTCCCGCAGCACGTCCTCCAGCGTGGTCTTGGCCAGCTCCCTGCGCAGGGCGGCCTCCACGTCGTCGTACACGGCGGTCATTGCCGGCCCGATGCCGTGGCCCACGACGCACTCGGGGTCCGGTGTCGCGCGATGTAGGGCGAAGGCCGGTCCCGGTTCGATCGCCTGGTAGACGTCGAGCAGAGTGATCGCCGCCAGGTCCCGCGCGAGCATCCAGCCCGCCCCCGCACCTCGCCGTGAATCGGCCAGGCCGGCCTTGCGTAGCTCGCCCAGCAGGCGGCGGATCACCACAGGGTTGGTGTTGACGCTCGTCGCGATCTGCTCGGAGGTGGCGACCTCGTGGCCACGCCGCTGATGCAGCCCGATCCATGTCAGGGCGTGCGCCGCGATGGTCAGTCTGCTGTTGGCGCTCACGTCGGACTCCACCTCCCTCACCCCTCGGCTCTAGTCGTAACTGTAGTTGTTACAACCCTATGCGGCAAGTCCTGCGGGGCTGGCTGGACCGGCCTGGTCAAGGAGCACGCCACCCGCGGGCACACCATCGCCGAGTTCTTCTCCTCAGCCGGGCCACCGTCCATCGACTCCTGGAACGCACCCAGGGCCAGCACCAAACAGAAGCCGAACGGCGCTAGGGCCCCGCCAACCTACCGGCGGATCAGGTGCCCCCTGGTCTCTGAGCCAGTAGGACTCCAGGTCCGACTCTCCTGGTCATGCCGCCTGGCCGTAGCCGTCCGGGGCGGTTGGGTCGTTGCCTCGGAGCGGGCTGAAGTCGACGTCCAGGTGCGGTCGTACGCCTTGGGCTGGATGCAGAGTTCGTGGGTGGAGTACTCGCCGAAGCGGCGGATGTGCTCGGTCAAGTACGGCGGGATGTGGGCGAGGTCCTCGGGGCCGATGACGTAGCCCTCCTCCTGGAGCTTGCGCACGATCTCGGCGATGTCCAGGGCGTTGTGGAAGATCACCGCGTTCGTGAGCAGAACGTTGAACTTCACGGTCTTCTCCTGCTCGACGGGGTCGTTGTCGGTGATGACGCCGCCGTTGCCGAAGCCGATCCACTGGGAGAAGCCGTTGAACGCCTCGACCTTGTTCGTGGCGGCGGTCACCCGCCGGCGCAGCGGGGCGTCCGAGAGGTAGCGCAGCAGCTGGACGCCTTGTTCGTGGCGGCGGTCACCCGCCGGCGCAGCGGGGCGTCCGAGAGGTAGCGCAGCAGCTGGACGGTGCGGACGACGCGGCCGACCTCGCGAAAGGCCGTGTATGTCGCGTTCTTGCGTGAGCCCGCCCGTAAGCGCCGCAGCAGCAGCGTGGAGGAGATGGCGCCCTCGCGCACGGAGACGGCCACCCGCATCAGGTGCCGGAACTGGGACTCGATCAGGTCGAAGTCGATGACGTTGCGGCCCGGCTCCCCGAACAAGGCGTCGATGTGCACGTACTCGGCTCTCTTCGTGGGCCGGTAGAAGGTCAGGTCCTTCCGGTTCCTGATCCTGGGCATCAGGTCGAAGCCCAGCAGGTGCGCGAGCGCGAAGACAGGGAAGCTCTGGCCCTGCGTATCCGCGTGCACGGTGGTCGGTTTCAGCTCGAAGGTGTTCTTGAGCAGGCCCTCGATGATGTAGACGGCCTCCCACACCCCGCACGGGATGAAGTGCGTGAACAGCGATGTAGGTGTCGGAGATGTGGTGGTAGGCGATGCCGCCCGGCTAGCCGTACCGCACGGACGTCTCGGACAGCAGGTTGTTGAGGTAGGTGTCCATCTGGGTGCCGTCCGCGGCGACCGCGGAGCCGTCGCCCCACGCCTGGAGATATCCAGGCGGGCGTACACATTGACCAGGTCGGCGATCGCCTCGTCGAGCGTCGGGATGGACAAGTGCCGGTTCGCGGACAGCGACAGCTCGTGCCCGCTGACACCGGGGCTGTGGCGGGCGGCCTCGTAGGGGCCCATGTTGGTGCCCTTGACGAACGTGGTGATCACGTACCGGCCGAAGGGGGTCCTTCAGCTTCGGCTCGTTGCCGGAGGCGGGGCCGAAGCGGCGCCACCACTCCACCCAGTACGCCGTGCGGGAGATGATCCCGAGCAGGGAGCGCTCCGGCATCCTCGCCCTGATCTCCTGCTCCAACACCTTCGCCGAGGCGCGCTGCCCCTCGGCGCGGTGGGCCTTGAGAGAGGGGATACCTGTCTCAGGGTCGATGACCAGGCCCTCGTTGTCCGGGTACCCGGCATCCGCACTCGCGGCGGCCGCAGTGAGTTGTCCTCCAGCTGCCGACGGAACGCCACCGCGTCGTACGGCGCATCGTCGCCGGACTCGGCGAGGCCGACCTCCACCAGGTAATCGTCCAGCTTCGCCACGACATCCTCCCAGGGAAGCACCTGCTCACTTCCAAGTCGGCGTACTCCTCGGACCCGGTCATCGCGACGTCACCTGTGCGCAGTTCCTCGGCGAGCGCGGCGAAGACCATCGCCTCGAAGTGCTTGCGGACAAACGCGCCGGGCCGGTTCTTGTCTCGGACGGCTTTCTGCCAGTTCAGCGTGGCGAACGAGATGTCGACCGGGTGGCCGTCCTCGTGCCGTTCCGGGATGTAGTCGCGGGAGGTCTTGTACCGGCGGGCGTGCGCGAGCGCGTCCAGGACCCGGCTGTCCTCCGAGGTGGTCGTCAGTTCCAGGCGGCTGGTCAGGTCGTACATCGTGGCGCGGTCCTTGAGCAGGTGCCCGTACAGCAGCACCTCCCAGTAGTTGCCATGGTGGGCGGCGACCTTCTCGACTCTCTCGTACCTCCCCTCGAACACGCCGAAACCATCTACCGCTGCCGCATGCACTCCCAGGGCGCCGGCCTGCACCCGAAGGGCCTTCGCCATCGTGTGCAGGGCGAGCGCGAGCCCGCTGCCGAGCCGCGCGGCCACAGCGCCGGCCTCCGCGTCCTGGTCGAGTTCCCCGACCGCCGCCAGGATCTCGGCCGTCAGCGCTGCCGCCTTCTCCCGTGCGGCCTGGACTGGGCCGTCGGCGTCGATGTGCTGGAGCACGGTGCGGTAATTCGCGATCAACGCCTCTACGATGGCCTGCTGCTGCTCCCGGATGCTCTCCAGCTCCGCCTTGGCCCGCTTGACCTGCAACGCGATCCGCTTGTAGAACATCGTGGTCAGCTCGTCGCGGGCCCGCATCCGCGCCTTGTGCACGAGACACACCAGCAGGGCGAGCCGCTTCATCAGTTTGTAGTCCCGCAGTCCCGGCGCGTCCGCAGCGTCCGCCTCACGGGCGAAGTCCGTGATCTTCCCCGATGCGACACCGTCCAGCCACACCCCGGTCTCGCCCAGCTCGTCCACCCACCCAAGGTGCTCGGCCTGGGAGCGGAAGTGCGACCACGTCGGGGCCTTCGCCGACTGCTTCAGTTTGTTGTACTTCGTGGTGACGGAGGCGTCCTTGTCCGAGAGCAGGGCCAGCAGCCGCTCCCGGTGCGCCTTGCTGAGCTGGTCGTAGGTGCCCACGCAGATCGAGGCGTTCACCTCGGTGCGGACCTTCGCCGCGAGCGCGTCCAGTGTGGTGGAGCCCGGCAGCTCCAGCCCGGCCTCGACGACCTTCTCCAACGCGATGTTGATCAGGTCCGCCGGCCGGTTCTTCGACATCGCCTCGTTCCGCATCACTGCCTCGGCGATCTTCCGGGCCTTCGCCACATTTGTGCGAAAAAGGGGGAGCCGAAGACTGGTCCGTCGCCGGTCGACAGGCGGAAGACGGGGCAGCAAGCACCACTTGACCTGCGACGGACGCGGCACCCCGCTCAGAGTCATCACCACTGCGGCCAACGCGTCCCGGCCGGCGCCGCCGCCCCAACTCGCTGCTCGGGGACAAGGGTTACGACTCCAAACGCCACCGTGAAGAGTTGCGCAAGCGCCGGATCCTGCAGGTGATCTCCCGCAAGGGCGCCCCGAATATCAAGGGCCCGGGCAAACTCCGCTACGTCGTCGAGCAGACCTTCGCCCTACTCCACCAGCTCAAACGTCTCGCCGTCCGCTCGGAACACCGAACCCAACTCCACGACGCCTTCGTCCCATTGGCCTGCGGTCTCATCTGCTGGAGGCGGCTTCGGAAACCCATGAACGGCTGACCGGTGTCGGGGCAGGAGGGCCCACCAGCGGGCTGCTTCAGAGCGTTGGTACTCTCCGCATCCAGGGCTAGGCGGGGGAGATGACCGTGGGAGCGGAGCCGTAGAGTCCTCCGAGCCGGTGGTTCAGCGGAATTGGGGTTGGTTTCCTCTTCGGTGGGCTGACCGCAGTGGTGACCATTGCTGCGATCGGGAGGGCATGGGCTGCTTGTGACGTCGGCAGCAGCGCAGGATCCAACGGCGTGACTTTGCTGTTGCTTGCGCCTCTCATATGGGTCGCCGCTGCCGTTCCGTGGGGTGGTTCTGCACAGCACCCTCGGAAGACGCCATCGCAGGACAGGCCTGATGGCAGGGCTCATCTTCACCCTGTGGTTCATCTGGTTCCTTGCCACATGGCTCGGGATGCCCAACTCCTACCCCGCCCCGCTCTGCCCGGGCAACGTCCCACCCTGGTGGCCGAGCTTCATCCCGGCATGACACCGGCATGGCTGTGAACCACCTTGGCACCGGCAGCACCAACCCCCTCAGCACCCGCGACCAGCCGCTTCCCGCCAGCAAGATCGCGTTACGAGCTCTTAGCTCTCTTGCCCCCCTGTGACCGCCATCTTGCCCACAGGCGGAACGTAGCAATACCGGCGATAGCTGCGGACCAGACCATGCTCGGAGAGGGTGAACACATCCGCGAAGTCCAGGTCACGCGGTGCCACTTCCAGTGCGTCGGCCACTGCCCGTACCAACCGCCCGATTACCACCACGGTACGGTCCTCAGCCACCACGGTGGCCAGTTCGTGCCGTGAAAGAAGGTCTGCCTGAGCAGCCTGAGCCTGCGCTGCGGCATTGCGCCCGCTGTGCGACGCTACGCCGGGACGGTTGATGGTCACATCTTTCGTTAAGAGTGACGCATACCCATCGATATCCCCAATGTCTAGATAATGATAGTAAAGCATCACATGTTTGACGCCTTCTGCAGTTACCGCTGAACCTGCCGGAGGGTTCCCGATTCTGTCGATTTTCCTCATTGCCTGACTGACTCCCTGCCCATTCGTGGCGGCGCAAGCCGCACCATCGGCTCCGCGCACCATCGTCATCCGGCCCGCTAACTCGCTCCTATCTCCAGGCCATTCCGGCCGAGCTGATGCCCAACTTGTGGTCTGTTCGTGATCACAGGTGCCCACGTGCGGGCCGCACAGATGCGGAGGTCAGAGCGCAAACGCCGAGTTGCACGCCGAGGCGGATGGGTGAGCACGGATCGCGGCCAAGGGTGCCGGGTGCTCACCTACTGCTCACGGCGATCAGGGGGTGGATCTTGGCACCTACACTCATCAGGGTGACAAAGGGGCACACTATGTGTGGGGTCGGAGGGATCATGAACCGGTGCACCTCGAATCATGGAAGCCTGCGGTGAGTTTCACCTTTCAGGTTTTGGGCGAGCTGAAGGTGTTCAGCAGTGATTACTCCGTGCCCATAACCCCCGGCAGGCAGGAAGCTGTTCTCGCGGCCCTGCTCCTGGAGAGCGGCAGGCTGCTGAGCAGCGATCACCTGATTCGGCTGTTATGGGCCGAGGACCCACCCGAGACGGCCCGTACCCAGGTGCAGATATGTGTGTCACGCGTCCGAAAGGCACTGGCCGCCGGCAATGTTGAAGCCACCATCGTGACCCGGTCGGCGGGATACTTGCTACAGATCGGGAACACCGCCCTGGATCTGAACGTCTTCCGCGATGACGTCGCCGAAGCCCGGACCTTCGTCGGTGGTGGCAGGACGGCCGACGCGGCCGAGAAACTGCGCAAGGCCGTCGCTCTGTGGAACGGCCCCTGCCTGAACGGCATCTCCAGCGAGCTACTCGCCCGGGTCGCCCAACAGATAGACGAGGAGCGGCTCGCGGCCACCGAGACGATCGTCGAGTTGGAACTGAGTCTCGGCCGGCACCATCAGCTGACCGCGGAAGTGGGCCGCCTCGTAGAGGAAAACCCGCTGCGGGAACGTTTCCGCAGCCAGCTGATGCTTGCTCTGTACCGTTCCGGACGGCAGGCGGAGGCCCTGGATGTGTATCGACGGGGCCGCGCGTTGTTCCAGGAGGAGTTGGGTCTCGAACCTAGCCAGGATCTACGCCGCCTCGAACAGGCGATCATTACAGACGACCCGGATCTGCGACATGAGCCGGACGCCATCACCATGGCCGTGCCTATACGTGAGGCCAGACCTGTCACGGAACCAGATGGCACACCACCGTCCGAAGATGGTGTCGAGCATCCGCGCAGCGTCGTCATCCCTCGGCAACTCCCCATCGACACCGCAGACTTCGTCGGTCACGCAGGGCTGGTGACCGAGGCGGAAGAGGTCTTGACCAGCGCCCAGCCCGATCGAGCCACTGGCGTCGTTGTCATCACCGGCCGTCCCGGCATCGGAAAGAGCACCTTCGCCACCAGGGTCGCGCACCGACTGGCCGACGCCCACTTCCCAGACGGCCAACTCTTCTGTCAACTTCGCGGTGGCCGCGCAGATCCGGTCAACGCACGGGAAGTCTTGGGGCGTTTTCTGCGCGCGCTAGGCCTGCCCGGACCGGCCATCCCGGATTCGCTTGAGGAGCGGGCGGAGATCTACCGCAGCCTGTTGGCGGCTAGACGCATCCTCGTGGTTCTGGATGACGCCGCAAGTGAGGAGCAGATTCTCCCCTTGCTCCCCGGGAGCCGGTCGTGCGGTGCGCTCATCACGAGTCGGGCTCGGCTGACCGCGCTGCCGGGCGCTTACAGTGTGCCCCTGGAGACCTTGAACCAACAGGATTCACTGGAACTCCTCAACAACGTCATCGGCTCAGGCCGTGTGAACGGTGAACCGGAAGCGGCCAATGCACTGGCCCGTGCAGTCGACGGTCTTCCGCTTGCTCTGCGCATCGTGGCAGCGCGCATGGCGGCCCGTCCACACTGGTCACTGGCGTCGATGGTGCAGCGCCTCGCCGACGAGCGTCGCCGACTCGACGAACTGGCCCATGGTGAAATGACCGTGCGGGCCAGCCTCTCCCTCACATACAACGGACTGCCGGACAACAGCAGGAAGCTGCTGCGCCTCCTCAGCCTGACCAACGGGTCCACCTTTCCCAGCTGGGTCGGCGGCGCTTTGCTGAATGACTCCTCTCCCTTCCCATCCGACATCATCGAACCCCTGGCCGACGTTCAGATGATCGATGTCGCCGGACACGGGGCAGCCGGAGAGCTCCGCTACCGGTTCCATGACATCGTTCGGTTGTTCGCCCGCGAACGCATGGTTGCGGAGTCCGACGAGGCGGAGCGGGGTGTTGCGATCCGGCGCGTGGGCGGAGCCTGGCTCTCTCTGGTCGCCCAAGCACAGAGACACGCCTTCGGGTATGACTACTTCAGCGGGTCGGCTCCGCACTGGGACCCGCCGAAGAGCCACACCCAAGTCATTCTCTCCCAACCGATGGAGTGGTTGGACAGCGAACGGGAGAACCTGGGCCTGGCCGTGGACAGCCTCGCCACCGAGGACGAAGACGAATACGCATGGGAACTTGCCGTCAATCTGGCTCCGTTCTACGAGGCACGTGGATATCTGGACCACTGGGCCCGTACGCACTGCAAGGCTCTTACCGCGGTTCGCCGGGCAGACAACCATGTGGGTCAGGCAGCCCTGCTCGCCTCCCTCGGATCCCTGTACATCGATCGTCGGCAACTACCCGAGGCGCGGAAGGCATTGACGTCTGCGCAGGAGATCTTCGAAACGCTGGGTCACCGCAAAGGATTGGGCCTGTGTCGAAGGGATCTCGGCACTTTGGAGCAACTCACCGGCCGCGACACAGCCGCGATGAGACTCTTTCAACAGGCCGAACGTGACTTCGAAGCGATCGATGACGCCTGGGCGCGCGCCGCTGTTCTCACAGCACGGGCGGTCGTCCTGCTCCGGCAGGGCGACGGCCGACGTGTGGAAGCGGAACTACGCGAGGCACTGCAGACCTGGCGCGACCTCGGATATGTGGGCGGTCAAGCCCGCGCGATGCAGCGAATCGGCCAACTCCACATGCATCGCGGGCAACTCGATGACGCACGGGAGGTTCTGGCCGAAGTCCTAGGCATGGTCGTGGACGAGGGTGACGTGATTGGTGAGGGGCATCTGTTGCACAATCTCGGGCGCGTGCATGTGGAACTGGGGCGGCCGGCTGAGGCCACGGCCCTCTTCGAAAGGGCTCTTGCAGTCCGTGAAAGCATACTCGACAAGGTCGGCGCGGCCTCCGTCCGAGTCAGCCTCGCCGAGCTGTCTCTGCGAGCCGGCGAGACACGGAGAGCACGTGCCCTGCTGGAGAACGCGATGGAGGCGTTCGACATGCACGGCGTGGTGCATGAGCGCGAGCGCGTCGAGCGACTGATGCAGAGCGTGACCACTGCCCGCTCTCTCGGTCATGGATGACGTCATGCAGAACCGAGTTCCGTGTCGAGATGGGACCCTGGCCGGACACGACGTTCCCGTCCGCGGCCGAACGCGGCTTCCCCGGCACGGCAGGAAGCGTTCGCGCGTCGGTTCACAGCGAGACACGTGTGGTCCCGCGCTTGCGCAGGTAGGCGCGGAAGCCGCGGGAGCTGTAAGTCTTCTCCGCCACGCGTTCGTCGGGCCTGCAGCGTGGCCGTCCAACGCCGGTGCGCGGGACGCGGATACGCAGCGGCTTCGGCCGGGCCGCGCTCATCACCGGCGAGGTTCTCGTGGACCTCATGCTGAGCTGCCGCCTCCTGACGGGGCCTCACGGCGCTCAGGCGGGTGCCTGCCGTACCGGAGGTAGACGGACCGGCCGCGGCTTCTGCTTGGCCCTTTGGCCGCCGCCCTTATTCCGGGCCGCCTCCATCGCGGCGCGCCCGGCACGCCATGGCACGCGTCGCCGTGATGCGTGAACTGGCGGGAGACAGGCGGCAAGCAGACCGCTTCGCGCGGAGTGCAGCTGATGCAGGGAACCCCAGCGCCCTTGCCCCAGCGCGTTGGACCGCTTTGCACGCGCTGCCGCAAGAAGTCCACGGCGACGAGCGCGCACAGCGCGGCCACGGTCACCAGCCAGACGGTGAGCGAGACGTTCCCTGGTGCTCCTGAAACATGGGGGTGAACCGACGGTCATGACTCGGCATAGAGTGCAGCTCGCGTGCGGTACGGGCGGAATGCACGGAGCCACCCGCCGTACGGCGGGCAACTTCCGCCGTACGGCGGCTACGGGGTCGGGGGCCGGTACTGCGACCATGATCGAAAGGATCGCCGCGCCCCCTGCGTGAGGAGAAACCATTGTCCCCGGTTCCGCCGCCGTTCGACCCCGAACTCGCCGCCGTCCTCGAAGTGATGAAAGAGATGATCGGCCCGAGCCTCACCCTCGACGGCCTCGCCGACGCACGTGCGGGCCTCGGACCCCTGCTCCCGCCCGACGAGGTGCTGACGGGAGGCGGGGCCTTCGAGATCGAGGACCGGTCCGTGCCTGGGCCGGTGGGCGCGCCCGACATCTCGCTGCTGATCTGCCGCCCGGTCGCCTCCGCCGCACCGCGGCCCGTCATCTACCACATCCACGGTGGCGGCATGGTCCTCGGCAACAACCGGTTCGGCGTCGACATGGTCCTGGAGTGGGCCAAGGAACTGGACGCGGTCGTGGTGTCGGTGGAGTACCGGCTGGCACCGGAGAACCCGCACCCGGCCCCGGTCGAGGACGTCTACGCCGGTCTGGTGTGGACCGCGGAACACGCCAAGGAGATCGGCGGCGACCCGGGGCGGATCATCATCGCGGGAGCCAGCGCGGGCGGCGGTCTGACCGCCGCGCTGGCGCTGCTCACTCGGGACCGCAAGGGGCCGCAGCCGATCGCGCAGGTCCTCATATGCCCGATGCTGGACGACCGCAACAACACCCCGTCCGTGCGCCAGATGGTTGGCATCGGCAATTGGGACCGCACGGCCAACGAGACCGGCTGGACCGCACTGCTCGGCGAGCAGCGCGGCGGCCCGGACGTGCCCGCGTACGCCGCACCGGCCCGTGCCGAGGACCTGTCCGGGTTGCCCCCGGCCTTCCTCGACGTCGGCTCCGCGGAGAGCTTCCGCGACGAGGTAGTCACCTACGCCTCCCGGATCTGGCAGGCCGGCGGGGTGGCCGAACTGCATGTCTGGCCGGGCGGCTTCCACGGCTTCGACGGTCTCGCCCCACAGGCAGCCCTCTCCCAGGCGGCCCGCGCAGCCCGCCTGCGGTGGCTGCGCGGGATCGTCGGGGAGTAACCCCCCGTAGGGCCGGGCTCGGACGCGGCATCGCCGAGATAATCCCAGGACACCAGTGCCTTGCCGATCGTGCATGATGTGGTCCTAGAGAAACCGCATCACCGTAGGCCACAAGGCACTTCTCCGTTTCCGGAAGAACTATCCACAGGCATCGATCCGGCGGATCCGGGCTCAGCGGTCCAGACCCCAGAGCGTGAAGAACCTGTCGATCTGCGCCTCCAGGCCAACCGACCACACGCGCCCGGGCTTGTGGACACGGAGCGAGACGAGGCCGTGAAGGCCACACCACAGGTCCTCCGCGGTGACATCCGGACCCGACCCGCAGGCACGCAGCAGCGCGTCGATCCCCGCCAGCAACTCGTCGGCGGCCCCGGTCCGGACGTAATCTGCGCCCAGCTGGTCGGCACTTTCGAAACGCAGCTGGTACAGGCCGGGGTGCCGCGTTCCCCAGTCGACGTAGGCATGGGCGTAACGGCGCAGCCGCTCCAGCGGCGGTAGTCCCGGATCGTCGGACGCAGTCATCGCGTCGATGAAGACGGAGTCGATACGCATGAGCAGGGCCCGGTTCAGTTCACTCTGCGAGGAGAAGTACCGGTACACCGCGGTGGCCGACACTCCACACGCCCGGGCCACCGCACGCAGCGACGGAACAGCCGTGGCCAAGCGCGGCGACGCGAGTTCGACGGCGGCGGCCAGGAGTTCGGAGTACAGTCCTCCAGCTTGCACGCGCCATCCTTTTCCTCTGAGTTTCCTGCACGATATCCCCTCCGCCCGAACGGTGGGCCCCGCGCGACCAGGCCAGGGATGGGGCCCGGCCACCCGGCGAATGGTGGGTCGTGGATCCGGCCGAAGGCAACGCCAACCACCCGCACGCCCTGCCGGAGTGGGCGGTGACCGTCAATCTCGTGCGCGATAACCAGCCGGTGCTCACCGCGGTCAGCCCGCGTTGACCGGCGGGACACGTGATCCGATCCAGCGGATGCGCCCCCTTCGCGATCTCGAGCTCCCGCTGATCCGCACCGAGGGGGCCATGACTGCCCACACCGTGAACATCACCCCATCGCCCTGCGCGACAGGGTCGACGTCCTGGTCAACAACGCGTTCGACCCTGGCTCGTACGCGGCGCCGTCGACACTACGGTTGCGGACTTCGACTTGCGCGTCGCTTCCCCAGCGGCCGCTTTCGTGCACTACGCGAATCTCGCTGCCGAAGGGGCGCGGTCTGACCACCGTCGACCGTCCGTGTGAGCGTGAACCGCAACCGGAGCGTCCGCGCACGCTCATCTCGATCCGCCGCACGGTCGGGATCAGCGCGCAGTTTGGTCCGGGCGGCCAGCAGTCGCTCGGATACGAAGGTCTTCTCCATGGCTGTGCGGGCGTCCAGAGCTGCGCCTCGGATCACGGCTGGACGACACCGTGCCCACCGGCATCGACCAGCGTCACGGCACGACCAGTCCCGGACCTTACTGATCGTTTCAGAATGAGACGTACAGACGTTGGGAGAGCCGGTAGGCACGTTGACGTACGGGGAAAGTCAGGCAGGGCACTGGTGCTGCTGTACAAACGGTCACTATTAGCTGGGTGGCGAACATGATGATTTCGGTCGACGCGGCAGACACTGCAAATGTGGAGGCGTTGAGCGAGTGGTTGCGGACGGACGCCCCACGTCGTGCTCAACTGGAGGTCCACGGCGTCGGCTTCTTGAAGCTGCTCACCAGTCCTGAGACCAACCAATGGGGTGGCTGGAAGCACCCCGAGTGCCAGGTCTGGGCGGGTGCTTTGAACCATGCCGACCTCGACGCCCTCAAGCAGCGCGTGTTCGAGATGCCGTGGCGCGAGCCGAACCTGGTACAGCTCCTGATCATGGATCAGGAGGAGGGGTTCTTCCGCATGTGGATGATCCGGGACAGTGAACTGCGGCAGTTTGCACCGCTGCAGCCGAACGAGGATGACGAGGGCTTCTACCTGGGCTGATGAGCCGGGCCCGCGGCCCATGCCGACGGTGATTTTTTCAGCACGAAGATCTGCTGGAATGCCTAGCTCTTTAAGGTGGCCACCATTCCCGAAGACCGCATCTTGCGCTGTCATGCGGTTCTCTGCGAATAGCTTTCCAATGGTCATCGCAGTGATCGGCTTAGAGAGGCTGGCTATGTGGAAAAGGCTTGCGCTGGTCACCCGCGTATTGTGGGGGGCGTCAATGTAACCATATCCGCCGGTAGCAACTTCGGCCCAGTCAAACCCTCCCGTGTACACGATTTGCCCATTTTGGGGCAGCGGGGTGACTCCCCGCAGTTCGAGGTCGTCCTGGGTCGCATCCGGGTTCCTCGCCTGGGGCAGGGCAGGCCCCGCACCCGGCCGCGGCGGGTCCGCGCGGACAAGGCGTACGCCTCTCGCAAGAACCGTGCCTACCTGCGACGACGCGGCATCCTCTGCACCATCCCGGACAAGGTTGACCAGGCCCGTAACCGCAAGAAACTCGGCTCCCGTGGCGGCCGGCCGCCGAAGTTCGACGCGGTCGACTACCGTGAGCGGCACGCGGTCGAGTGCGGTATCAACCGCCTCAAAAGGCACCGGGCCGTGGCCACGAGGTGCGACAAGCTCGCGGTTCGCTACGAGGCGACCGTACTGGTCGCGGCCATCAACGAGTGGCTGTGACCAGGCGACTCAAGACGGGAAGCACGCCCCGCAGGTCGTCGTCGTCCACCGTGACGGTCGCCGTTTCGCGCGCTCCTGCCGATGCGTTGAACGCCACGCTCAACCCGATGGATGCGAACAGTGGCAGGTCGGAGCGGCTGTCTCCAACTGCCCCGCACGAGCGGGGAGCCAGCCCCAACTCCCGCGCCTGCGTGAGGGCGAAATCTCGTTTGTCGTACTCGTCGAAGTGACGGGCGACCCGGCCTGTGAACCGGCCGTCGGTGGTCTCCAGCCGTGGTCCGCTGAACGCGTGGAAGCCGAAGCGGTCAGTCAGGTAGCTGCCGACTGGCGACCAGGCGAGGGTTGCCAGTACGGGCACCAACCCGTTCTGCCAACACCAGGCCACCGTCTCCGTGATGCCCGAGACCAAGGGAAGCCCGTCGAGCCAGCCAGAGACCTGGTCTTCGGGAACTCCCGCCCAGCCGGCGGCGTCCAGCTCGGAGACCTGCCGATTGTCCACGGCGCCGGAGGCGTAGGCATCCTCGGCCTTGGCCAACTCGTCCCGATGGCCAAGGAAGCCAGCCAGAAAGACCGACGAACTCGTACCTGGGACGAGCGTGCCATCGACATCGAAGAACACGGCGCCCGCGTGATCGGATGAGAACACCGACCAAGGATGCCACTACCTCGCGAAATGCAGGGTCGGTCAGGGGCGCCCCTCCTACTTCCGACACACGCCGTAGCGGTGATCGCACTTGGGGGCGACGTCCGACCCCGGCCCGGAGCACCGTCGGGTGGAGCGCCACGGTGCGGCGGTCGCGGGTCGCTGTACGAACTCGGCAGAACTCGACAAAAGGCGGCGAAGAAGTGTTTACTCCAGGGGAGTTAACAGGTGTCAACCTTGCTGGAGGCATGATGCATGTCCCCTCTGCCACCCCTCGTCAGCACGATGAGGACGGCGAGGACGGTCGGATCCGTTCACGGCTGACCGTGTCCGATCTCCCCGAGCCGCCGGGTCTGCCCCTGCTGGGCCACTTGCCGGCACTGGCCCGTGGCGGAACCATGCACCGGACGCTGAGCGACTGGCGAGACCGCTACGGGCCGACCTTCCGGGTACGGCTGGGCCGTAAGGACGCGGTCGTCACCTCGGCGCCGGCCATCCTCGATACGGTGCTGCGCGAGCGGCCGGACACGTTCCGCCGCGCCCGCTCGCTCTCCGATCTGATCGCGGAGCTCGGGGCGTCCGGACTCTTCGACTCCGAGGGCGCGGACTGGCAGCGGTTGCGCCGCATGGCGACGCGCGGGCTGAACTCGGGTCAGCTGCGCGATTCCTACTCCGCGATCGCCCGGTCGACCGGGCGGCTGAGGGAGCGGTGGGAGGCCATGGCGGGTGCACGCGTGCCCGTGCTGGAGGATCTGATGCGCTACACCCTCGACGTGACGGTCGCCCTGACGATGGGACACGACCTGGATGCGGTAAGGCGGGCCGACGAGGACGGGCTGCACCAGCGACTGCCCCTGGTGTTCGACACTCTGACCAAGCGGATGAACAGTCCCTTTCCCTACTGGCGTTGGATGAGGCTGCCGGGCGACCGCCGCGTGGACGCCGTCGTCGCCGAGGCCGGCGCGCTGATCCGGGAGCTTTACGCCGACTCCCGGCACCGGATGGGCGCCGGGGAGAAGCCGCGCACGTATCTGGACTCACTGGCCATGGCGAGCCTCGACAACGACGAGCACATCACGGAAGGGGACGTGATCGGCACGATCCTCAACATGATGATCGCCGGTGAGGACACCGCCGCCGCGACCACCGCCTGGGCGATCCACCACCTCGCCGGTCACCCGGAGGTGCAGCAGCGGGTGCGGACCGAGGCCGAGGCAGTCCTGGGCTCCGATGGCTACCCCGCCGAACCGGCGGACCTGGCCCGGCTGCCCTACGCCGGGGCGGTGGTCAACGAGACGATCCGGCTGAACCCGGTCTCGCCGTTCATACTGCTGGAGGCCGTCACCGACACCACGGTCAGCGACGGCACGACCGATCTGCACATCGGGCGCGGCACGGTCATCGTGGTCCTGCTGACCCACGGCTCGGACCGTGACCCGCTCAGGTACCCGGACCCCGGGCGATTCGAGCCCGAGCGCTGGCTGTCCTCGGGGGCTCGGACGTCTCCGCAGGAACAACCGTTCATGCCGTTCGGCGGCGGTCCGCGCTTCTGCCCCGGCCGTAACCTGGCCCTCATGGAGAGCACGCTGGTCGTCGCGATGACATGTCACCGTTTCACCGTGGAGCCCGACACATCCGCCGGACCGGTCGGCGAGCGAGTGACCCTGGCTGTGCTCCCCACCCATCTGAACGTGCGGCTGCACCCTGCATCCGCCTCGGCCCAGTGATCGCGCACCATCACATTCCCCGACGCCTTCGAGGAGCGCGGTCAGACCTGCGCTATGCCGTAGTCCGAGGTTGCCTCGACCACCACCAGCGTGGCCCTCGTGGCGAGCAGGTGATCCCGCGGGGCGAGGACCGCATTCGTTGTCGGTCCCCACGTTGTGGTCTCGGTCGTGGATGGCGCCCGCCGCTTCGTACTCGGGGTGCGGACGCATGCCTCTTGCTGATGCCGAGGCCCACGCAGTGTTCGTGCAGCACGCCCACGGTCTTGCTCCCTCCCTGGCGGACGGACCCGTCATATGCCGTTCCGGGAGGACCAGGGTGAACAGGAATTCTGACGCAGGTGCTTCGCGGCAACACTCCACGGTTCCCGTGGTCGGCCGGTCTCGGCCGGATCGAACCCCACCATGAGCCCGAACCCGCAACAGCCCACGTCAGGGCAGACAGAAGCACGTCCGGCGCGCGCCAAGGCATTTGCCACGCCACTGGCGCACACCGAAGGTGCGCTGCATACAGCGTCGAGTTTCATGTGCGGCCGGCTTGGCGTCTCCAGATCCGGCTACGACTACTGGCGATTCCGCCCGGAATCCGCGACAGCTCAGCGGCGCGAAGAACTGAAATCGCTCATCGAGAAAGCCTTCGATATGTCCGACGGCCCCTATGGGCACCGGCGCATCCAGGCCCAGCTGCGCCGCTGGGGCGTCGCCGCAGGCGTGGAGCTGTTCCGCCGCCTCATGCGCGAACTGGGCCTGGTGCCCTGCCAGCCAGGTTCAACCTTTGAAGCCCTTCAACTGACTCGACCGGCCCGAGCGGGGAATTATCTGGCGCACCGGGGACACTCGATGGCCGTCGGCGAGGCAAACTCCTGGCCGCCTACGGGGAGAACCCATTGGCCGTTGACAGCGGAATTCCCCAGGATGTACCACCTATCACTCGGTCCGGCTGAAGCCTGCCTGGGTGCTTCCTCGCACCTGCAGTTGAACGGGCAGGCAGCGGTTGCGCGGACGTGACAGGGAGGCATCTGCACGGCCGGCGATCAGGCGCAGCAACGCTCTGGCCGCGGCTCGGCCCTTCGCGTCCACGTCTTGGCGGACCGTGGTGAGCGTGGGTCGCGTTCGTAGAGCGAGTGGATGGTCGTCGAAACCGACGACGGCAAGATCCTCCGGCACACGCAGCCCAGCGTCCGCTGCGGCAGCAAGTACCGCCTGCGCGATAACGTCGGTCAGACAGAGCGCGGCAGTGGGTCGATCGGACGAAGCAAACAACAGGCGGGCGCCTTCGCCGGCGTCCGCGACGTGTTTGGGCTGGTTGACCAGTGTCGGTTCGACACCGGCAGCCATCAACGCTTCCATCCACCCGGCGTGACGTTCGGCGATCACCCGTAGCTGCCTGGCAGCCTCCGGCAGAGGGCCGGGCGTCGGCCCGGCATCAGGCCCGAATCCCGGGGTGACCAGCGCTACCTTCCGATGGCCCAGGTCGACAAGGTGCTGGGCGGCCGCTCGGGCACCGCCACGGTCGTCGATGGTGATCGACACCTGACCGCGAGGGGCGGTCATGTCGACGTACACCAGTGGCAGATTGCGCCGTTGCAGCCAGTCCAACGCCGGCAGCCGTGGGTCACAGGAGAATGCAATCGCGCCGTCCATGGCGACATCACGAGCCAGCACGACCGTGCCCTCGGCGCGCGTTGGCAGGAGGGTGAGGGCCAGTCCGCTGGGTGCGAGCTCATCGGCGACCGCTCCGAGGAACCGAGCCGAGACCTCGTCAGAGAGGGCTTGGCGCAGCTCCGTGGCCCACAGCACCCCTACCGCGCCGGTGGCGCCAGTGGCCAACGACCGCGCCGATGGGTCGGGGCCGAGGTAGCCCAGTGACTCCGCCTCGGCCAGGATGCGCCCGCGGAGGGCGTCGGAGAGTTGATCGGGTCGGGAGAACGCATTCGACACCGTCATCCGGCTGACCCCCAGCCGGTCGGCGATGGACTGCAGCGTGACTCTGGCGATGGCCCTCACCTCCCGACCGCTCGACTCTCTCAACCATGCTTGCTCAAGCAGCTTGTCCAGCCGCCGCGCGCGGGCGCCCTGGCAAGCATGAAGCCATCTTGCACAATCCTGCCGCCGTAAATATCTTTACCGGTACAGAAACCCGTCGCGTTCAGGAGACACTGTCTTGCCTACCATCGCCTCCGACGCCACGTGGTGGCGCCAGGCCGCCGTCTACCAGATCTACCCGCGGTCCTTCGCCGATTCGAACGGCGACGGGATCGGGGACCTCAAGGGCATCACTGCCAAGATCCCGTACCTCGTCGAGCTCGGGATCGATGCCGTGTGGCTGAGCCCGTTCTACCCCTCGGCGCTCGCGGACGGCGGCTACGACGTCGACGACTACCGCAACGTCGATCCGCGCATCGGCACCCTCGAGGACTTCGATGAGATGTCCGCGGCCCTCCACGCGGCCGGCATCAAGATCATCGTGGACATCGTCCCGAATCACACCTCCGACCGCCACGAGTGGTTCCAGGAGGCCCTCGCGTCCCCCAAGGGCTCCGCGGCCCGCGAACGATACATCTTCCGCGACGGGAAGGGCGAGAACGGCGAGCTCCCGCCGAACTCGTGGGGCTCGATCTTCGGCGGCGGCGCGTGGGAGCAAATCACCGAACCCGACGGGGCGCCGGGGCAGTGGTACTTCCACTTCTTCGCCAAGGAGCAGCCGGACCTGAACTGGGACAACCCTGAGGTCCACGAGGACTTCCTCAAGACCTTGCGCTTCTGGGCCGACCGCGGCGTATCCGGGTTCCGCGTCGACGTGGCCCACATGCTCAAGAAGAACCTCGACCCGGCCTACGACGCGCTCCGTACCCTCATGTTCGGCGAGGCCTCGGTATTCCACGACGGCCAGCACCCCCTCTTCGACCGCGACGAGGTCCACGAGATCTTCGCGGACTGGCGCAAGGTCTTCAACGAGTACAATCCGCCCCGCACCGCCGTCGCCGAGGCCTGGGTGCCCGCGCACCGCCGCGCCCGCTACGCCTCCCCGGAGGGTCTGGGGCAGGCGTTCAACTTCGACCTCCTCCAGGCCGACTTCGACGCCGCCCAGTTCCGCAAGATCATCGCGGACAACCTCGCCTTCGCCGCCGAGTCCGGCACCTCATCCACGTGGGTGTTCTCCAACCACGACGTCATCCGCCACGCCACCCGTTATGCCCTGCCCGGCAACGCTGCCAAAGCAGGAGCGCAGTGGCTGCTCGACGGCGGGGACCCTGCGGCGCTGGACATCCCGCGCGGTCTGCGCCGGGCGAAGGCAGCGACACTGCTCATGCTCGCGCTCCCGGGCTCGGCCTACCTGTACCAGGGCGAGGAACTCGGCCTCCAGGAGGCGGGCCAGATCCCGTCCGAGCAGCGCCAGGACCCGACTTTCTTCCGCACCCAGGGCGAGCAGATCGGCCGCGACGGCTGCCGTGTGCCGCTCCCTTGGGAGCCGGATGGCACCTCGTTCGGCTTCGGCCCGGCCGGCGCGCACCTGCCCCAGCCAGAGTGGTTCGCCCACTACGCCGCGAGCGTCGAGGAGAAGGACCCGGCCTCGACCCTGGCGTTCTACCGGCGCGCGCTTGCCCTGCGCCATGAACTCCAGGGCGCGGAGACTCTCGTGTGGGAGCAGGCGTCCGACGACAGCGTGCTGCACTTCGTGCGCCCCGGCGGCTGGCACGTCGTGGCCAACTTCGGATCGGCCCCGGTCGCCCTGCCGGCAGGCGAGGTGCTCCTCGTGAGCGCCGACGTCGAGGACGGCAAGCTCCTCGGCGAGGCGACCGCCTGGATCCGTGCCTGATTTCCGCCCGTTCGCTGAGCTGTTGACAGTAATGGATCAGATGATCACAGGGCTGGAAAATGTCGATGAGAACTGACACCGGTCAGGTGCTTACGTCCTCGGTGGGGAACCGGGAGGAAGCGCTCTACCGGCCTACCGCCGAGATGAGTCCGCCGGGTCGCTCCTCGCGCTGCGGCGGGGTGCTGATGGGGCGGCCGTAGGCGGCAGCGCGCTCGCGCAGGGTGTGGCTGTCGGCCTCCCAGCCGTGCCCGGCCAGCCAGGCAACCGGGTCGTCGGGCATCTCCGAGATCCACATGGCCGCCGCCGATCCCGGCACCGCGTCCGCGCCGAAGCGCTCGATCACGCAGCGCGAGCCCAACGTCAGGCTGGACACTCGCCGAGGCCGCGGCTACCAGGGCGGACTGCCGGTAGCGGCGGCCACGGACACGGGTCGGGGACCAGGTCCAGGAAGCCGGACAGTGCGACCGCGTCCGTCAGCGGGACCGGCTCGGCAGTCAGGCCCAGTCGGGCCAGCGCGGTGGGCATGGGAGAAGATGCGGGAGCAGGCGCGGACTCGCCAGGTGGTCATGGGACTTCGACACTCACATGATCACTGAGACCGTGCCTGCACTGCGTTCGCCACCTGCCCGAACCGTGCTGGCCCCTCCAAGGAGGGGCCAGCACGGCACTCCGGACGAAACGGGATCACGCAACAGCCCCTGGCCCAGCGGCTGGGCCGCTCAGGTCGAGGTTTGCCTACCGGTCCCATAACCTCGACGGTTTCATAGCCGGCACGGGTCGGCCCTCCATGGCCCACTATCGCCCTGACGAGCTGACGCCAGTCATCGCAGGGGGCTGCGTGAAGGGCCGGTCTTGGCTTCTCCGACGGGAGTGGGGATCGCCCCGACCTGTAACGTGGCGATCTTCGGATGGCGTAGGCCCCGGAGTCCCGAAGGTGAATCCCCATGATGATTGACGAGCTGCCCGTCGCATGGAGGCTGTCCCCCAAGGACGTCCAGGCGGGGTGGCGTGCGCTGTGGTGGAGCGTGGGACCGGTCGGCGAACTTGCTGTGATGTTGGTCCAGCGGCGGTGCCTGAGCCGTGGCAAGTATCCCCGCGGGTGGATCGGATGGCGTGCCGAGACGCCGTTCGACGCAGAGTTGGTCATCGCCTCCGGGCAGGAGCAGCGGCGTATCCGGGTCGAAGGGATCGACATGTGGCCCAGCCATCTGGCTCTGCTGCCAGGCTCCCGGTTCCTGCTGGCGTCGGGCCGTACCTGTCGGGACGCGGAGGGATCCTGGTGGAAGAACGCTGTCGTGTACTCCGCCGAGGGCCGGCCGGAGGGTGCCTTCTGCCTCGGTGACGACATCCCGGCTCTGGTCACCGACCCCAGCGGGGGCATCTGGAGCGCCTACGGTGACGAGGTCATCTACGGCAACCACCCGGAGTCCGGGGCCGGCTTGGCGGGCTGGAACACCCGGGGTGTCGTGACGTGGGCACCGGAGGGGAGACTTCCCGACGGGCCGCTGGAGGGTTGCACGGCCGCCACGGAAGGCGAGGTGGTGTGGCTGGTCTGGTATAGCGCCAAAGGAACCTTCCTTACCCGGATCACACCCTCCACCGGCGAGGTCGCGAGCTATTGCAGCTCGGTGAAGAACCCGGACGGATTCGCGGTGCGCGGCACGCGGGTGGTTCTGACCGGCCGCGACCACTACAAGCGCAGCACCACTGTGACCCGCGCGGAGCTGGTCGGCGACGGGTGCGTCGCCGTCTGCCAGGAGCGAGTGCGGGTGCCCGGGCGGGTGGTCATGAAGTGCGGCCAGGGCCGCGACGGAACCCTATGGCTTCGAGCCGGCCGTACCTGGGTACGCATCGAGGCCTGAGAGCCGCGACCGTCAGACCAGCGGCAGGGCGCCCGTCAGGCCCACCGGTCGGCGGTCGCGGAGGCGCCGATCGCCGCCGAGAGATGCTGGCGCAGGGAGACGGCCCCACCGAAGCCCGCGTGGGCCGTGACCTCCTCAAGTGATTCCTCGCGGGAACCAGCCTCTCTCTCGACCTCCCACCAGCATCACCCTGAAGCGCCGACGCCAGTAAACGCCTGTGGAGCGCCAATAAGACGGGCGCCCGTGCCCGCACAGCGCGGTGAAGCAGGAAGCCCCCGGAAGGGTCAGACGACCCAGGCCGGAATCCCTGGACTTTAGGTCAGGGAGTACGTCAATCATGTTGCTCTTGCCGCTCACTATCTGGACTGCTTCCTCCGGGACTCAACCGTCCCAGTATCAGGCTGTCCAGTTCAGCGGGGGAACTTCAGTCAGCACCTACGACGACCCGAGTCCAACCGCAGTGGCTCCACTGTCCGCAAGCGGGAGACGCGCCAAGGCCCTGTTTGTGTATGTTGCCGTGGCGTGCCGAACGAAGCGAGCGACCCCTGGTGAGGTTTGCTGTTCGGCCCAAACCAGCCGGAGACGGGCCGGGGTGACCCCATTGACCTGGACCACTCTGATCCCGGGCGGCAACGGGCCGAAGCGCAGCATTTCCCGAGGCAGGAAGGCGATGCCGTTGCCCAGGCGTACCTGAATGAGGAGTTGCAGGACATCTGTGACCTCGGGCGCGGCGATCGGTGCGCCGTCCAGCCAGTAGGCGCGTTCGGTGTCGCTGCTGCTGGAGAAGGTGATCACGGCGTCCGGTAGCAGTTCGGCACGGTCGATGACCTCGCGGCTGGCGAGCCGGTGCGCAGCGGGGAGAAGGGCGACGCGTTCGTCGACGGCAAGCACCTCGCTGTCCAGGCCGCGGTCGTCGAAGTCGCCGCTGACGAGGGCGAGGTCGGTCACCCCGGAGCGCAGGTTCTCCAGCTGGGTCCGCCAGTCCGCCATCACCACTTCCGTACGCAGCCGAGGGTCTGCGGCGAGGTAGCCACGGATCATTTGGTCCAGGGCATCCAGGTCGCAGCCGCGAGCGCTGATACGCAGCGGGGGTGTGTCACCGCCGACCTCGCGGGCCAGCCTTACCGCGTCCGACACGTGTCTGGTGATGGCGCGAGCGTGGTCGGCCAGCACTGCGCCCGCCGGGGTCAGGGAGCTCCCACGGGGCAGCCGTTCGATCAAGGCAACCCCGACGGCTCGTTCCAGCGCGGCGATGGCGCGCGACAGTGCAGGCTGCGTCATCGTGAGGCGTTCGGCGGCGCGAGTGATGCCGCCTTCGTCGGCGACGGCCACAAGATAGTGCAGCTGGCGTATATCGACCTCTGCCATGTCGTCAGTGTGCCATGCCGATCCGGCATCGCGGCCCATGCCCGGAGTTGGATACCTCGACCGACACGGCCCGTGCAGGATTACCTGCCATGACTGTGGTATTCGTTCATGGCGTCCCGGAGACGCCGGCCCTCTGGGACAGTGTCCGCCGCCTTATTCCGCAGGAGAGCGTGGCACTGCGCCTGCCGGGGTTTGGCTCTGCCCGGCCGCCGCATCTGACTGACAAGGACGGCTACGCCGACTGGTTGGCCGGCGAATTGCTGGCGATCGGAGAGCCGGTTGATCTTGTCGGCCACGACTGGGGAGGCCACCTGGCCATGCGTGTCGTGTCGGCCTACGCCGACGTGCCGGTCCGCAGTTGGGTGTCTGATGTCGTCTATGGCTGGCATCCCGACTATCAGTGGCACGAGGTTGCGGCATTGTGGAACAAGAGCCCGGAAGGTGAGGAATTTCTATCGGCGATCCGCGCGGCGGTGCCGGGTAGCGGTGGCACTTTCGGCGATGTGCTGCGCACGCGCGGTATGACGGCGGATTTCGCTGCCGAAGTCGACGCCGCACACGATGAGACGATGGGCGCCGCCATCCTCGCCCTGTACCGCTCGGCTTGGCCGAATTTTCACATTGACTGGGGCACGGCGGTGACCGGACCGATCGACACGCCGGGACTTGTCTTGATGCCAACGGGCGACGACTTGGAGGGCGTCACCCAGGACGCGGAGTTGGTAGTCGCCCAAAACGTGGAGTTGGCGCGAAGGTTCGGCGCTCAGCTGGCGCGGCTTGATGGGCTGGGCCACTATTGGATGCTTCAGGAGCCCGAGCGAGCGGCGGAGACTCTGCAGAAGTTCTGGGCGGAGTTGCCCCGATAGGCCCCGTGCGGTCGGGTCGACTCGTGGGGCGACCCGACCGCGGAATGGGCAGCAGAGCCACATCGGGGCTCAGGCCAGTGTGCGAGGCCACCTCTGCGGCCGAGGCCCGACTGACAGTCATGAGATACCGGTAGACGGACTCTTCGGCGTCCGACACCCCTGCAGCCCTCAGCGTCATGGCACCTCCGCGCGACCGGCCGGCTTCAATGGTCGAACACCGTACTGCGCGGTTGTCACAGAGGGGGAGGGTGAGCGGGGCTCTCCTGGCCCCGCTCACCCCCTATGGGCTCCGAACGGCTATCCGCGGTGCAGGAAGGCCCGTTGCACGGTCTGCCGCACGGAGTTGCCCGCCGCATCCCGTGCCGTCACCTGCAGTGTCACGTACGCGTCGCCACGTATCCGGTACGGCTTCTTGATGGCGGTCTCGAACATGTTGCGCCCGTGGGCTTTCAATTTGGCCTGGTCCCATGTTTTGCCGTCGTCGTAGGAGACCTTGACCTGGAGGCTCACACCGTGGGGCGCGGCCAGGCCGTCCTGCGAACGGACCGACAGCCCGATCCAGTGGGTACGGCCGGAATCGACGGCGTTGTATGCGTCGACCGGTACGTTGTAGTCGAGCTGGAGCAGCGGCAGTGGCGTCGTCTCGCCCGCGTTTGCCGAGCGGAACGACCAGGACGTGTCGGTGTCGGTGCCGTACGCCCATTCATCGGAGATCCGCGAGGTGGTGAGATCGAGTCGGTAATCGGCCGCACCGGAGGGCACCTCGAAGTCCGCGAACCCGCTGTCTGCCTCCGCGACTTTCCGGCCGTCGCGGTACAGAGCGGCGGCGGCCGAGTCGCCCTGCGCCGCCTGTGCCGTACCGGCGGTGCCCCAGCCGCCGTCCTCGGCGATCAGCCGTGACTGGTGGCCGGCCTGCGAGTCGGTGAATTCCGGTATGCGCAGGCTCAGCACGTCGCCCGAGCGCACGGACGGTGTTGCGGTGAAGCGCGGGATCGACGGGCGTACGACGGCTGCCTGCCAGGTGTCACGCGTCTGCTCACCCGCACGGTAGGTGCGCGGGGCGTCGACCATTCCGACGCTCAACGGCGTGTCCTCACCGAACGTAGTCTGGTGATGCACCAAGTGTTGCCACACGGTGTCACCGGAACTGACGTATTCCGTTCGGTCGAAACCGGTCGGTACGTAGCGGGTGTACTGCAGCCAGGCGATGTCCTGATACGGCCTTCGGGCGAAGCGCTGCTCGCTCTCCCAGCGTGCGCCGCCGTTGTCCGCGTATCTGGCCTTCACCACGGCGCTGTTGCGCTCGGACACCGTGTACACCACCGTCTGGGGGATGCGCTGAGACGACACCTGCATGACGTCGTACAGGTACGGGCTGCGAGCGGTGCCGGTGAACTCGACTGTGGTGTCCCCCTTGCCGATCCGCTTCACCAGGGCGGCTCCGGCCTCGGCGCCGATCCTGACGGTCGGCACTGCCCAGCGGTCACCGGCCGGGCGCCAGCGGGTCCAGGGGATGTCGCTGAAATGGACGAGCACGACGCCGCGTGCGCCGGCGGCCGCGGCCTGCCTGGCCAACTCTCCTTCGTCGACGTTCTGTTCGTTGGTGAGCACTGCGAGTCTGCCTCGCGCCCGGCGGAAGGTCGGAGAGGAGGCGTCCCCCGCGTTCACGGCGGTCAGGCGCGTTCCCTTTTCGTCGAAGAGCGGTGAGGACGGCATGTAGTAGGCGTCCGGTGTCTCCTTGCCGCCGTGGCCTCCCGTTACGGTCATCTCAAGGAGTGGTGCGACGAGTTGCCAGCGCGAGGCGAACTCGAAGGTGCCGTCGGTGACGGCGGCCGTGGGACTGACGTACAGGCGCTTGCCGATGTCGAAGTACATCGTGCCCTGGAGCAGGCTGTGCCCGTCGATCTTCCGGTACGTCTGGTAGCTGAGGATGCCGCGCTGCTCGGCCGGCCGGGGCGTGCGGATGTCGACCAGCGTCGTCTTGCGCAGGTCGAGCGTGACGGACATGTCCTTGGTGACCTTGACCTCCGGCAGGACCACGTGGCGCAGTTCCTGTCCGTCGGCGGCCGGGTCCAGGGAGGAGTAGTCCAACTGGTAGGTGCCCTCCTCGACCTCGGCGACGGCAGGGTCGGTGCTGGTGTAGCCGACGAAGCCGTCGGTACCCCAGAGCGTCGGCAGCGCCTCCACCTGCTTGCCCGTGAGGTCCACCGTTTTGACGGTCAGCCGGTGCGTGGGTCCCTGCACGGCCAGGCTGACCGTGGTGTGCACGGTGACCTTGCCGTCCTCGGAGACCGCGGTCACGTATCCGTAGTAGTCGCCCCGCTGGACTCGGGCAGGATCGACCGTCAGCGGCACCTCGGCGGTGGCGCCCGCGGGTACCCGCACTGAGCCGGATCCGAGCGTTACCGCCCCTTGCCCGGGCGTGCGGCCTCCGGCTGTGGCCAACCGGGACGTGAGTGCCAGTGTGATGTCGGCGTCCGAGGCGTTCGTGTACCGCACTTGCGTCGTACGGACCGTGCCACCGCCGGTATCGAACGGCCCCAGGGCGACGGTGCCGGTCGCGGTCACGGGACCCAGAGCGGCCGCCGCCACGTCGAGGAGCCCGCCGCCCTGCTCGGTCACCGCCTGGTCCGATGCCGTGTGAGCCGTACTGATGAGCGCGTCCTTCAACTGGGCCGCGTTCCAGTCCGGGTGGCGCTGAGCGAGCAGCGCGGCCGCGCCCGCCACATGCGGTGTCGCCATCGACGTACCGGAAGCCGCTACATGCAGTGCATCGACCGGCTCACCCATCGTCGTTCCTGCCGCGCGAGCCGCAACGATGCCGACACCGGGTGCTGTCAGATCGGGCTTGACGGCGTCGTCTTCCGTACGGGGACCACGGCTGGAGAACGACGCGAGCCTGCCGGCGCGATCGACTGCCCCGACGGTGAGCGCCGCGTCCGCGGCGCCGGGGGAGCCGATCGTGCCCGGCCCCTGCTCACCGCTGTTGCCCGCCGCGACGACGAACAACGTGCCTGTGCGCTCCGAGAGTTCGTTCAGCGCGAGGCTCATCGGGTCCGTGCCATCGCTCGGACTGTCCGAACCCAGACTCATGTTGACAACCCTGGCGCCCGTGTGTGCCGCCCATTCCATTCCGGCGATCACCTGGGACTCGCTGCCGAAGCCGTCGTCCCCGAGCACCTTCCCGACGAGCAGGTCGGCGGCGGGCGCCACACCCTTGCCCCCCTTGCCACCACTGGACGCGGCTCCACTGCCCCCGACGATGGACGCCACATGCGTACCGTGCCCGAAGGCGTCCCCGGTACCGGAACTGCCGGAGAAGTCCTTGGCCTCGGAGATCCGACCGGCCAGGTCTGGATGCGACTGGTCCGCGCCGGTGTCCAGCACGGCGACCTTGACCGACTCGCCGTGCAATCCGGCGTTCCACACGGTCGGAGCACCGATCTGGGGAACGCTGCGGTCCAGGGTGGAGCGAACCCGGCCGTCCAGCCAGACCCGCGGGGAGCCGGACGTCTTGGCAGTGCGTGGCTGAACGTCCTCCCTCGCCAACTGCTTCCAGAACCTGCCGAGGTCCTCCTCGGCCACCCGCACGGACCGCGCGCCGATGCTGTCCAGCCGGCGGACCGGGGAGCCACTCTCGGCCAGGCTGCTCAACCGCCGTACTGCGGGCGCCGCCGCCCCATCGGCTCCCGCCACGATCAGTGGGAGCGCGTCGCTGTGCGCCTCGTCGTACCGTTGGGCGAGGAGCCCGCTGACGTCGAACAGATCCCGGTCCAACAGCCCCGCCGAGACCAGGTCCCCGGCGTCAGAGGGCAGGACTGTCAAGCGCCCGTCCTCCTCGTACGTGCGGAAGACGATGTGCCGTCGTCCGGGCCCGGGTGTGACCGAGGCGGTCCTCCGGCCTGTCGTGTCCGTGCTCACGGCCACTCGGTCACCCGTGATCAGACGAACGCTGCCGGCGCTCTTCGGTGCTGCCGCGCCGACCACCGCCTGCGCCGTGTGTGGTGCACCGCTGTCGGCTGCCACCGGCGAAACGGCTCCGGCGGCCAGGGCAAGTCCCGTCGATATCGCCGCCACTGGGCGGATCCGTCTCATCCTTGTCATGCCTTCCGTCGTACGCGCGGAGAAGTTCACGCGGTCGACAGAATCTGGTGCTACCGATCCTGATGTCACTTGTTTTCGCTGGCACAGGTGGGACATGTCGCAACCGCGACAGCAGGGCGCTACGGCGCGTTGCACGCCACGGGCATGGCTCATGTCCTGCGCCAGATACCCGGCGGCCAAAGCGGACGAGGAAGCCGAGGACGCGTCAGCCCTGCAACTTGCCGTGGACCACGCGTTGAAGGCATGGCCTCGCCTCCCCGCACCGGGCCAACCTCCGCGCAGGGAAGGGCAACGCCGAGTCTCCTTGTGTCGATTTGTGCCGATCACCATCGACTTGAGCAGCGGTCATGCACCCATCGGTCGTCGGACCGCCGGAAGAGCAGGAACTCGCTGCTCGTCGTCGGGACGACGGGGTGCGGGAGGAAGCCGATCCAGCCCGGCACCGGCAGCAGTGACCATAGATCGGCACGCGGTGTGGCCGACAGGGGGAGGCGGGCTAAATCCTGTCGCCGTTTCAGCCGCTTCAATGTGCTGAGCTGATGTCGCTCGGCTGCCCCATGGCGTGCCGGGCCGCCGAGTGAAGCACGTCGTTGGCACCGCCGCCATCCGAGCCGCTGACTCGTTTGACGAGTGGGTTGCGGGTCGTCTGTGGCGATCAGACTGGACAGCAGGGCCTGGTCGGCTGGTGTGGTCGCGGCCGCGTCATCCGCGACGGCGACGGATCCGTCAGTCCAGCAGCCGAAGTTGAGCGATCTTGACGGCGAGGTGGGCGGTCAGACGGTCGTTGCCGTGGGAGAGGGACAGGCCGGTGAGATCCTCGATGCGGCGCAGGCGGTGGTAGAGCGTGGAGCGGTGGATGTGCAGCAGTGCCGCGGAGCGCCCGGTGTCGCCCGCGGCGTCGAGATAGGTGGTGAGGGTTTCTGTCAGCTCGGGGTCACCGGAGCGCGGGTGCAGCAGGGTGCGGAGGCTCGCGGGCATGCTCTCGGCGAGCTCGGAGGGCGGAAGCCTGGCGAGGAGCCCGTAGATGCCCAGGCGGCTGTAGAGCGTCACTGCTTCGCCGCTGCCCGTCCTGCGGGCGACCTCTGCGGCGTGCATTGCCTCGAGGTACGTGGTGGCGGCGTCGGTGAGGCCGCGGGCGACTTGGCCGACTCCGACGCGGAAGGCCGCTGCCCAGTGGGGTGACGACTCCTCCCGCAGGCGCCCGCTGAGCGCCCCCGCCAGTTCTTCGGCGCCCGCTGCCGCGCGCTCGTCGCCGGCCCTGGGGTGGATGCTGAGGACCAGGGCGTGGTCGGGGCGGACCAGGGACAGGACACTCCCGGGGGCGGCCTGGCGGCGGATGTGCTCGACGGCCAGGTGCAGGACGAGCCGCCGCTCCTGCGGCAGCGGTTCGCCCGGCCCGTCGGCGGGGACGGCGACGACGGCCACGGTGCGGCCGGCCGTGGCGAGTTCCTCCTCGATGACCGCCTGGGCGGCCTCGGCGCGCAGGACGGGGTTCTCGGCGACGAGGTCGCGCACGAGTTCCCGCTCGCGGCCCCGGGCGATCTCGTCGCGCAGGTGTTCCCCGTGGAGGATCAGCGCGGCCTGACGGGCGGCCGCCCGCAGGGCATCGGCCTCCCGGGGGCCGGCCGGCCCTTCGTTGGCGGTGAGCCAGAGGTAGCCGAGCAGGGCGTCGTGGTGCCGGATCGGCATGCCGTAGCGGGCGACGGCGATGCCGATCTCCGGGCGCGGCGGGACGGTGAACAGATCCGTGGCCCGCGCGGCGCCCGCGGCCGCCACGTGATTGACGAGCTCACTCGACACCTCTCGGTGCATGAGGGACTCGATGCGTGCGGCGTCGGCCTCGCCGTGATGGGCGCTGTGCGCCACGAGCCGGACCCAGCGGTCGTCCACGGCCACGGAGCGCCCCAGCCGGGCGCCGAGCGCGTCCACCAACTGCTGCATGTCGCTCGCCATGGCCGCAGGCTACCGGTCCGGCCCGCAGACCAGCACCACCGATGTCGCACGATCACCGGCAAACGAGCAACGGATGTTGCGGGTCAGAAATCCTGGGCGTGCGTAACGTTCCCGGGGCAGGAGGAAGGGCTGCCCCGGGAGCGGCCCGGTACGGAGGTGATCCTTGTGTGGACGTCCGCGGACGCGGTGGTCGTCGGCGCCGGCGTGATCGGTTCGTCGATCGCCCTGGAGCTGGCGCGCGGTGGACTGCACGTCAACGTCGTCGACAAGCTCGCCGGTCCGGGCCACGGCTCCACCAGCGCCTCCAGCGCGGTGGTGCGGTTCACCTATCCGACGCGGGAAGGGGTGGCCGCGGCCTGGGAGTCCCGGCACTCATGGGAGGCGTGGCGCGATCACCTCGAGGCGCCCGCGGACGAGCAGCTGGCCGTGTTCCACGGCTGCGGGGTCGCTCTGCTCGATGTGGAGATGGCGCCGCGCGCCCTGTTCACCCGGCACTTCGACGAGGTCGGCGTCGGCTACGAGGAGTGGGACGCCGACACGCTGGCCGCGCGGCTGCCCGCGGTGGACACCGGCCGCTACTGGCCGCCCCGGCCGGTGGACGACGACGCCTTCTTCGAAGGGCCGCACGGCCGCCTCGGCGCGCTGTTCACCCCAGAGGGCGGCTACGTCAACGACCCGCAGCTGGCCGCGGCGAACCTTGCCGCCGCCGCACGCCGCCACGGCGCCGCCTTCCAGTGGAGGGCCCAGGTGGCCGCGGTCCTGCGGGCGCGCGGCAGGGTCTGCGGCGTCCGGCTCCACGACGGCACGGAACTTCACTCCCGCGTCGTCGTCAACGCGGCCGGCCCCTGGTCGGGGCACGTGAACCGGCTGGCGGGGGTCGGCGACGACTTCACGGTGGGCGTGCGGCCGCTGCGCCAGGAGGTGCACCTCGTAGCGGCCCCGCCCGGCTACCACCCCGGCGGCGCGAGCGGTCCGGTCATCGCCGACATGGACCTCGGCACGTATCTGCGGCCCGAGGGCAGGGAGTTCCTGCTGGTCGGCGGGGTGGAGCCGGAGTGCGATCCGCTGGAGTGGCTGGAGCGTCCCGAGGACGGCCGCCCCCACGTCTCCGCTCCGCGGTTCCGCACGCAGGTGATGCGGGCGGCCCGCAGACTGCCCGGCCTGGGCGTGCCCAACCGGCCCAGCGGAGTGGCGGGAGCGTACGACGTCAGCGACGACTGGACGCCCGTCTACGACCGCACCGGCCTGGACGGCTTCTACGTGGCGATCGGCACCAGCGGAAACCAGTTCAAGAACGCTCCGCTGGTCGGACGCCTCATGGCCACGCTGATCCACGGCGTCGAGGCCGGGCACGACCACGACCGAGAGCCTCTCGTTCACACCGCCGAGCACACCGGCCAGCGCATCGGGCTCGGCGCCTTCTCGCGCCGCCGGCAGCCGTCGGGTTCGACCGGCACCGTCCTCGGCTGACCTCCGGCGGAGCAGTCCCCTCGCCCCACATTCACCAAGGGAGAGCCATGGAAACCGGGTCCGCGAAGACGACGTCACGCAGCGCCGTCGAGGAGCATCTGCGCCGCCTGCACCAGCCGGCCTTCGGCACACCGCACGCGCTGCGCGAAGCGCACATCACCGCCGACGGCCGGCATGTCACCGTCACCGGAGTCGTCCTCGACGCCCTCGAAGGTCTTCCGCGCACCGCCGTCTACACCGCCGAGGACGGGCGCCTGGTACCCGTCTCCGCCGCGCACGGCTCGGCGCACGGCGCCTCCCACTCCCCGGACGGCAGCACCCTCGCCTTCCTTTCCGACCGGGGCACCCCGCACCGCTTCCAGCTGCACCTGCTCACTCCGGACCGCCTCGGCGAGGCCGTCGCCGCCCCCGCCGTACCCGGCAGCGTCGAGTACGCGCACTGGTCCCCCGACGGGCGCGCCATCCTGCTCGGCATCGCACCCCTCGACGCGGATCTGGCGGGCAGCCAGGGCTCGGCGACCGTGGGCACGGCCTCCCCGGAGCCGGACCGGTCCTGGCAGCCGCTGGTCGAGACCGGCGTCGGCGGCGGGTTCCGCAGCCTGTGGCAGTACAGCCTCGACACCGGCGAGGTGCGGCGGATCTCACCCGAGGGCGTGAACTGCTGGGAGGCGAACTGGTGCGGCCCCGGACACGTCCTGGCCGTCGCTTCCGAGGGGGCGGACGAGGACTCCTGGTACGGGGCCACGCTGCGCCTGATCGACCTCGCCGACGGCTCCTGCCGGGAGCTGTACCACAGCGACGTCCAGCTCGGCGTGCCCGCCGGGTCCCCGGACGGCGCCACCGCGGCCGTCGTACGGGCCGTGTGCAGCGACCGATGGATCGTCGCCGGAGACCTCGTCCTCATCGACATCGCCACGGGCCGGTCGCGGACGGCCGAGGTCGGCGGCACGGACGTCACCGCCCTGCAGTGGATCGATGCCGACCGCCTGGGATTCCTCGGCCTGCGACACCTCGACTCCGTCGCAGGCATCATCGAACCGCGCGACGGCAGCATGACGGAGGTCCTCTCCACCGCGCTCGCCTGCGGCGGCGCCTCGCCCCTGCCCGCGGGCCGCTTCACCACCGACGGCAGCCTCCTGACCGTGCGGGAGTCCTACGACCTGCCCCAGCGGCTCGTCCTGGCCGACGCCCGCGGCGAGCACGTGCTTGCCTCCACCGCGCACCCCGGCACCGACTACCTGCGCTCTGTGGCGGGCACCGCCCGCCCGCTGTCCTGGGTGGCCCCGGACGGCCTGGAGATCGAGGGGGTGCTGTGCACTCCCGAGGGGCCGGGGCCCTTCCCGCTCGTCGTCAACATCCACGGCGGCCCGGTCTGGGGCTACCGCAACACATGGTCGATGAACCACCCGTGGGTGCCGCTGCTCGTCTCGCGTGGCTACGCCGTGCTCAGCCCCAACCCCCGGGGCAGCTCCGGGCGCGGCCAGGAGTTCGCCCGGCAGGTCGTCGGCGACATGGGGGGCGCCGACGCCCACGACATCCTGGCGGGCATCGACCACCTCGTCGACGAAGGGACCGTCCAGCCTGAACGCATCGGGCTCACCGGCGGCAGCTACGGCGGCTACATGTCGTCCTGGCTGGTCACCCAGGACACCCGGATCGCGGCGGCGGTCCCCGTCTCACCCGTCACCGACTGGTACAGCCAGTCGCTGACCAGCAACATCGGTGGGTGGGGCAATTCCTTCCTGAAGGCCGACCTCGCCGAGCCCGGCTCGGCCGCCCACACCCGCAGCCCCGTCTTCCACGCCCACAAGGCGCGCACCCCCTGCCTCGTCGTCGCCGGGGCAAAGGACCGCTGCACGCCTCCCGGGCAGGCACGCGAGTTCCACCAGGCGCTCCGCGCCCAGGGCATCGAATCGACGCTGCTGATCTACCCCCAGGAGGGGCACGGGGTGCGCAGCCATCCGGCGGTCGCCGACTTCCTCACCCGCGCCCTCGACTGGTTCGAACGGCACATGCCCGCCCGCCCCTGAAGCCCCCGAGCAACTGGCAGGAGACGCACCGCCATGAAGCGACCGCTCGATTACCCGCCCACCCGCACCGGACACGCGCAGGAGACCGTATCCGGCGTCAGCTTCCCCGACCCCTACCGCTGGCTGGAGGAGGACACCGACGAGACCCAGGCATGGCAGCAGGCGCAGAACCGGCTCACCGACGAGAACGTGCGGGACTGGCCGCACTTCGAGCGCCTGCGGCAGCTGGTCGACCACTGCGCCGCCGACGGCAACGGCTCCCCCCACTGGATGACCGATCCCACCCCGGTGTTCGCCGGCGGGCGCTGGTTCCGCCTCGACCGCTCGGCCGGGGACGGCGGCCCCGACTACCCGGACGCCGCCGTGGTCAGGGTCTGCGACACCCTGGAGGAAGCGGGCAAGGTCGTGTACGACCCCCGCAGCGACGGCGCACACGCGGTCTTCTGGATCGCCCCCTCCCCGGACGGCACGATGGTCCTCACCGGGGTTTGCACGGACGGCGGAGAGCAGGGCGAATTCCGCCTGTACGCCACCGACACCGGCGAACTCCTGCCGGACGCCATCCCGCACCGCTGCCACGGCCTTCTGGTAGTTCCGCAGTGGACGCCCGACAGCGCCGGCTTCTTCTACACCGCCGCCGACCCGGCAGGCGACGCCTACTCCTTCCCCGTCTACTACCACCGCGTCGGCGCCGGGGCCCCTCCCGCCCCGGAGGCGGTGGATGCCCCCGACATCCCCCTCGTGCAGGTGGACCCGGCCGGCAGGTACGCGGTCGCCACCAGCGTGTTCGCCTTGCCGCGCTACGTCTGCGAACTCCCGGAGCGCGCCTGGCGCCCCTTCGTGCAGGACGTCGACGCCATCGTCGTCGGCGTGATCGACGGCGACCGCTACCTCGCCGTCACCAACCACGGCGCACCCCGCGGCCGGCTGGTGTCCATCCCCTTCGACAGCACCACCCCCGGCGACCCCGCCACCTGGCAGGAGATCGTGCCGGAGTCGCAGCGGGTGCTCAGCCATGTTCGGGTCGTCGGCGAGCAGTTGGCCGTCTCCGGCTCGGTGGACACCGAGGCCAGAGCCTGGATCTTCGACCGCGACGGCACAGAGCTGGAGGAGGTGCCGCTGTCCGGCCCGGGCGCCTTCCCCAACGACGCCCTGTCGCACAACGCGCTCACCCCCGACGGTCACCCCGACGAGTTCGTCTTTCTCCACTCCACCCCGCTGACCTCCCCGGGCCTGTACCGCTACCGGCCGGGCACCGGGCACATCGAGACGCTGCGGCCGCCGCGGACTGAACTGCCCGGTGCCACCGTGTCGCTGCGCTGGGCTTCCTCCGCCGACGGCACGCAGGTGCCGTACCACCTGATCCTGCCCGCGGGCGCCGACGGCACCGAGCCGCTGCCAACCCTCATCACCGCCTACGGCGGCGGGCGGGTGGCCTGGCCGCCGCAGTACCCGGGTCCGCTGGCCGCCTTCGTCGCTTCCGGCGGCGCCCTGGTCCTCTCGCACCAGCGCGGCGGCAGCGACCTGGGCAGCGACTGGGCCGACGCCGGACGCCTCGACCGCAAGCAGAACAGCTTCGACGATCTCTACGCCGTCGCCGAGCACCTGCTGTCCACCGGCGTCACCACCACCGGCCGGCTGGCGGTCACGGGGTGGAGCAACGGCGGCATCATGGCGTGCGCGGCCTACGTCCAGCGCCCCGAGCTGTGGGCGGCCGTGGTGGCCCAGTGCCCCATCCTCGACCTGGTCATGGCGCACCGTGACCCGTACGGAAAGTTCGCCGTCCCCGCTGAGTTCGGCGGCTTCGACACCTCTGAGGAGGTCCACCACCTGGCACGGATGTCGGCGTATCAGAGAGTCGAGGAGGGCGTCCGCTACCCCTGGCTCTACGTCCACGCCGGCGCCGCCGACACCGCGTGCCGGCCGGGTCAGATCCGCAAGGGCGTCGCACGCATCCAGGCGGCCGCCGACCCCGACACCCCGGTCCTCACCCGCATCTGGGACGGCGTCGGCCACGGCCTGTCGACCCGCCGCTCCGAGGCGGTCTTGCACACGGCCTACTGGCTGTCCTTCCTCATGCGGCGACTCGCCATGACCCCGCCCGCTGCAAGCGCGGGCCCCTGAGATTCCAGCCAACAGCGGCATTGGGCTTGCCGTCGCCAGCGGTTCGCCGCGGAGAGGGCACGGGTGGCCACGCTGATCGGCAGGAAGTTCCACGTCTCCTACAGCGTCTCGGGCGCAACGAGGTTGAGTGGAGGTAAAAGGGCCCGGGCGGCCTGCGGGGGTTAATCTGCTTCGAGGACGAGGCGGGCTTCACCCGCAGGCCGCCCAAAGGTCGCACCTGGGGCCGGCGTGGCCACACCCCGGTCGTCACCGTAAGCGGACGACGCTCGGGACGCCTGTCGGTGGCCGGGCTGATCGCCTGGCGCCGGGCTTCCCGCACCCGGCTGTGCCACCGTTTGCTCACCCATCCCGCGGGCAAAGGGTCTCCAAGACGATGCAGGAACTGGTTGCCGAACGTGAGTGGCTGACGGTGTTCCTGCTTCCCGCGTACTCACCCGATCTGAACCCGGTCGAAGGTGTGTGGGCACACGTCAAACGCAGCCTGGTCAACCTCGCCGTCGTCGCCCTCGACCGTCTGGAGCGGCTCGTGCGCAACCGGCTCAAACGCCTGCGGTACCGACCTGACTCCCTCGACGGGCTCATAGCCGGGACCGGTCTGCCCCTGGACACCCCCATATCACCGTAACGAGCCGAGATCAGTAGCGGTCTCCCTCTAGCGGAAACGCCAAGCCGTCACCAAGCTCGCCGCCCACGTGGTCGACCACCACGGCCGGCCCAGCCCCTGCTCCGACACCACCTACGAGCCGCGGCCGGTCGCCGTCCCCTACGACGGATGCACCGAACCCAGCAACGTCAAAGCCGGAGGCAACTCCTACCCCATCCGTTTCCAATGCGTCGGCTGCGGCTTCTACCGGCCCGGCCCCTCCTGCCTCCCCGCCTTCGAGCAGCGCATCAACGAACTACGCGCCGACTGCGAAAGCGCCACCGCCATGGACGCCGCCGACTTCGTCATCACCGCCCTCACCGCCCAGATCACCGCCTTCGTGGTCCTCGTCAGTCGATGTTCAGCATGCTTGCATCAATGCGTGCGTTGCTTATATTATGTCAGCATGCTTACATCACGCCAGTTCCGGTCCGTCCTAGGGAATTTCCCCAGCGGGATTGCGGCGATCACCTCGCTCGATGCGGAGGGGAGAGCGGTGGGCATGGCGGTTTCGTCGTTTACGTCGGTCTCGCTCGACCCACCGCTGGTCGCGTTTCTGCCTGGCAAGGCGTCCGCCACGTTCCCCGCCATAGCCAGGCGCGGCACCTTCTGTGCCAACGTTCTAGCCGCTGGTCAGGAAGATGTCTGCCGAGCCCTGGCGGTGTCCGGCGGAGATAAGTTCGCCAATCTGAGCTGGCAACCCGGGCCCCACGGCAATCCGGTTCTCGAAGGGGTCGTGGCCTGGATCGACTGCACGATCGAGGCGGTACACGACGCGGGCGATCACCACATCGTCATCGGCCGCGTCGATGATCTGGCGGCCGACGCCACGGCGGACCCGCTGCTGTTCTTCCGAAGTCAATACCACCAACTCGCGGCTGCCTGAGCATCACCCGACGACCCGTTGTGGGGCCATCCCTAGACTCCGGTCTTGCCCCGACAGGTGGCCGGGCCGCGTCATTGTTTGACCTGGTGGATGCAGCGTTCGACGGAGTTCCGCTGCCCATGGACCGCGCGAGGCGAGTACGCCTTGCCGGCCTGCCCGCCGGCCTTCTTTCGGGACGCATCCTGGACGGACGCCGGTGCATCACCGGTCTTGGCCTGGAATGAGGACGAAAACCGTAGTCGGCAGCGGACGTTGACCGTAAGAGGGCGGTGGTCCTGCTGGACGGCTCCCTCATACGCCCTCGCCGTCGCTCGGCGTCATCGCCGACCTGGGATTCATCGGCCACAACGATGGCCCTCCTGACGCCTACGCACACCAGACAGGTCGGCGTGCCATTTTCGCGACGCATGGGTCTCTTTGGGGCCGCGCTCATGCGAGGCCCATGACGCGATCAGACGGTCAGGACGAGCTTGCCCTGGAGGTGGCCGCTGTCGAGCAGTCGGTGCGCGTCGGCGACACGCTCGAGCGGGAACGTCTGGTGCACGTGGATCCGGAGTCTGCCCTGTATACCGAGTTCGACGAGACCTCGCAGGGCGACCGGATCGGGGTCGACAGCAATGCCGTTGAAACGCATGCCGGCCGCGTCGTACTTGGCGGCGAGTTCCGAACTCTCCTCGGCTGCCACGGTCACGAGATGACCGCCTGGGCAGAGCACGTCGAGCGACCGCTCGACGGTTTCGCCGCCGCAGGGCCCGGTGTGCCATGGCAAGCTGATCGAGTTGATCGGCGGCATCTCCCGCAAGATGCTCACCCAGACGCTCAAACGCTGAGGCGCACGGACCTCATCAAACGCCACGCCTACGCCGAAGTGCCGCCCCGCGTCGAGTAAAAACTCTCCTTGCTCGGGGCGGCGTTGATCGATCCGATCCACATGCTGACGGAGTGGGCGAGGACGAATGGCGAAGCAGCGCTCGATGCGCTCGACGCCGGCCCCGAGCCGGCCACCCATGGGGACTGAGGCCTCCGCCGGGGCATCGCCTATCCTCTCGACCGCCACTCGGTGTCGGCCCAGCCGCGTTCGGTCTGCAGGTTTTCGATGCATCAGAAGATCTGCTGCACCGACGCGATATCTCCGTCTGCACCCGAACGCAGCCGGGTGCGCGGTCCGTGGTTTGTGTGCGGCGAGGACGCGGTCAGGCCGATGCGCGCATTGTGCCGGGACGTTGTGCCGGTCCGCCTACTCGGGCTTGGCGCCGAAGAAGGTCGTGTCGTCCAACGCGAGGACCAGGGACAGTAGTGCGCCCGCGTAGCTGTACTCCCGCATTCCCATGAACTGGCCGGAGACCAGCGGCGTGAAGGTGGACTCGCCGGGGCCGATGACCGGGCCCCGTGCGGTCGTCGCCGATGCCTTGATGTTGGCGAAGTGCACCTCGACCACCGGTTTGCCGGTGTCGTAGAGAGCGAAGGGGACCGAGTGGCTGGTGGTGGTCAGCCCGGCTGGATTGACGATGTATCCGTCCACCCGGTCGCTCGATTCGTGGATGTACTCGAGGATGTCGCCCTCATGGTTCGACAGGAACCGTTCCACTACGACGCCGAGCCGGGCACCCCAGTCCAGGACGAACTCCTTGAGGCCCTCGGCGGATGCGTTGGGGCCGTACATCCGCTTGTTTCGCCGTGCGAGATTGGAGACGTTCGGGCCGTCGATCACGGCGATTGTGTAGCGCTGGTCGCTTGTTCGCAGTCCTGCGATGGCAGACGTACCTGTCGTCACTTTGTCGGCTCGCTTTCGTGTTGTGCGTTCCAGGTGTGGGGCGTCATGGATGCTCACCAGGAGAAGGTCAGTGCCGCCGGCTTGTGTGCCGTGGTGGGCACGGGGCCGACGTGTCGGACGAAGCCCAGGCCGGGAACTCCGGCGTTCTCAAGCCAGTTGGCCGTGTCGACGAGGGCGGCGAGGTCGGTGTCGGTGTCGTAGCCGGCCAGTTCGAGGGCCTGGACGGCGTCCTCGGTGCAGACCCCGCCACCGCGCTGGCCCGGCATCGCGGGATGGCCGCCGCTGCCGGCGAGGGAGACGTCGATCGTGCCCACACCGAGAGCGGCGAGTTCCAGGACGTTCGCGATGCCGAGGCCTCGGCTGTCGTGGACCTGGACGGTCACCGACCGGAGGGGCACGTACTGAGACGCGGTTTCGAGCAACTCGCGGATCTGGGGCGGGGCGGCGTAGCCGAAGGAGTCGGCCAGGATCCACTTGACCACGCCGATGTCGACGAGCCGGCGGGCCAGTGGCTCCAGTTCGGCCGGGCCGCGGGCGGGGCCGGCGGGGCCGCCCCACGCGAAGATGACGTAGGTGCTCAAGGTGATGTCGAGGTCCGCGGCCACGGAGGCGAGGCGTTCGAGTTCGACGAGGGAGTCGGCGGTGCTGCGCCCGATGTTGGCGCGGGCGAAGTCCTCGTCCGCCGAGAGCAGGAAGGCGGCGGAGTCGGCGCCCGCGGCGGCGGCGGCGCGCAGACCTCGTTCGTTGCCGATGCAGCAACCGAGTGTCAGGTCGGGTATCGCGCGCATGGCGGCGAACACGTCGGCGGCGTCGGCGAGCCCGGGAACGAGGTCGGGGCGCACGAACGAGGACAGTTCGAAGTCCTGGATCCCGGCGCTGACGAGGCGTTGCACGAGTTCGATCTTCAGGCTTGTCGGTGCCTGGTGCGCCTGGAAGGTGAGCCTGGGTGTGATCTCGCGCAGCCGGACGATGGGCCGGGGCGTGGTGCCGGGTGATGGGGGAGGAGGTGGTGTCATCGACGTGTCTCCTTCGGCTGGGGTCAGCGGTGGCGGGTGGGGGTCAGGCCGGCGGCTTCGGCGTCCCAGTCGTCGTCGGTGAGCCCGGTCTTCCTCAGCGCCGCCTTGCGGATCTTGCCGGTGGGGGTGGCGGGCATGGCGTCGACGAGGCGGTAGTAGCGGGGCACCATGAAGTGCGGCATGGACCGGTCGCAGTGCGTGAAGAGGTCCTTCAGGTCGAGTTCGGCGTTGTCGGCGACCTGGACGACGGCCATGACCTCCTGCTCGCCGAGGTCGGAGGCCACCCCGATCGCGGCGGCCGCGGACACGGCGGGATGAGTGAGCAGGACGGCCTCGACCTCCTGGGAGGACACGTTCTCGCCGCGGCGCCGCAGAGCATCCTTCTTGCGGTCGACGAAGTAGAAGTAGCCGTCCTCGTCGGTGTAGCCGAGGTCTCCGGTGTGCCACCACAGATCGCGGGAGGTCTCCAGGGTGGCGTCGGGCTGGTGGTGGTAGCCGGAGAACATGATGTGCGGAACGCGGGGCCGGTACACGATCTCCCCGACCTGCCGGGGCGGCAGTGGGAAGCCGAGGTCGTCGTGGACCTCAAGGAGGGTCGTGGCCGACGGGACGCCGATGGAGCCGATTTTGCGTTGCCGTAGGGGATTCCAGGTGATCGTCTTGATCTCGGTGAGGCCGTAGCCCTCGACGACATGCACTCCGAAGCGTTCCTCGACCGCGGCCAGGACCGGTGGTGGAGCCGGCGCGGCGAAGACCTTACGGGCGGGATGGTCGCGGTCGCGGTCCGACGGGGGCTGGGCGAGCAGCATGGGCAGGACGGATCCGAGGGCGTTGAACTGTGTGACCTCGTGGCGGCGAATGTCGTCCCAGAACCGGCTCGCGCTGAACCGTCGGCCGAGCACGATGGTGGCGCCGGCGGCGACGGCGTGCAGGGAGAGGTTGAACTTCGCGGCCCCGTGGAACAACGGCAGGCATGTGTAGAGCCGTTCGTCGGAGGTGGTTCCCATGGCCACGGCGAACTCGTGCGCGGCGACCACCGGCATCAGCGCCGGATAGACCGCGCCCTTGCTGCGTCCGGTGGTCCCGGAGGTCAGCATGATCGCCATCGGGTCGTCCAAGGCGACCTCGGGAAACGCCGTGGACGCGTCGCCCCGGCGGATCATGTCGTGCCAGGTGAGGATCTCGACACCGGGCAGCGACACATTGGCCGGGGCGGCGTCGGTCAGCAGCACGATCGTGCGCAGTGCGTGGGGGCGTTCCGGCAGGGTGGCGACGAGGTCGAGCAGCCCGGGCTCGGTGAGGAGGACCTGCACGTCCGTGAATCCAAGGGCGTGTTCGAGGAAGGTGCCCTTGTAGGCGGTGTTCACGGGTACCTCGACGAGGCCGGCACGGGCGATGCCGAAGAAGGCGACGAGGGTTTCGGTCCGATTGGGCAGGAATACTCCGACCGATGAGCCGGGAGCGGCTCCGAGGCCGAGCAGCCCCCGCGCCACGGCCGAGGCCGCGGCGTCCATTTCCGCATAGCTGAGTTGCTCGTCCTCAAAGAGCAGAGCCGGCTTGTCGGGGGTGCGGCGGGCGCGGTCGGCGAGCAGCCCGCCGACCGTGCCGCCTCCCAGTGATGGCAGGTCGAGCATGGTCAGAGCTCCTTCTTGGCGCGCAGCAGGAAGGCTTCCAGGGCGGGGTCCCAGCCGGCCTCGGCGCCGGTGGTGACCAGGAAGGTCCCGATGCCCAGGTCGTGGTAGGTGCCGAGGGTGTCCAGGATCTGCTCCTCGGTTCCGACGAGTGCCTGCGAGTTGGCGAACCCGCCCAGCAATTTGGTCAGGCCGGTCCAGAAACAGGTGTCGTGGAGTTCTTCGTCGGTCAGTGCCAGTGCCCGCTGCCGACCGATGGAGTTGTCGGTCGCCGACGAGCGCAGGAAGGCGTGGCTGCCCTGGGCCTCGGCGATCTGCCGCTCGACCGAGCGTGCCTTGGCCCACGCTTCGTCCTCGGTCCTGCCGAGAAACAGCCGCAGGCTCAGCGAGAACTCGATCTGGCGCGCGTAGCCTTCGGCGGCGGCGCGAACCCGGGCGACGCGCTCCCGTGTTCCTGAGAACGGCTCTCCCCACAGCATGTAGAGGTCGGCGTGCCGGGCGCCGAAGTCCACCGCGGCGTCGCTCTCCCCGCCCATGAAGATCGGGACCTGCCCCTGGGCCGGGCGGGTGAGGAGCTTGACGTTCTCCGCGGCGTAGAAGCGGCCCTGATGGTCGAACGACGTCGGCTCGGTCCAGGTGCGGCGAACCAGGTCGAGGTATTCGATCGCCCGCTCGTACCGTTCCGACTTCGGGGTGTGATCGCCCTCGCGGTGCAGATCCTTGTCCGCTCCTCCCACCACCACGTTGATCGCCAGTCGCCCCTGTGCCAGGACGTCCAGGGTGGCGAAGTACCGGGCCGCCGCCGTCGGGGCCATGACGCCGGGGCGGTGAGCCACGATCGGCGAGAACTTCTCGGTCATCGCCAGCATGTACGGCGCCATCGCATGGTTGTGGGGCCAGATCGACGAGTAGCCCACGAGCACTCGATCGATCGCCTCCGACGCGTCGAGCTCACGCACCCGCTCGGCGAGCCGGGCGGGGTCGGTCTCGCCCGGCGCGAGCGGTTGGAGTCCCGTGAAGAAGTCGACCACGACTCACTCTCCTCATATTAGGATGCTCACACTATATAAGCATGCTGGCTATTTCCCTATCGTGATCTGCCTGAGGGCCTCCAGCACGGGAACCGTGACCTCGATCGTTCCGCGACGCAGGGTCTCCGCCCTCCGGGCCGCCGAGCGATCGAAGGGGACCCGGACCGCCGAACCGCCGTCGACGGGGCGGGTGTTGCGGACGGACTCGGCGAATTCGGCCGCGCGGGCACGGAAGTCGGCGGCGTCACCAAGCTTCGACGGGTCGAGAACGACGGCCAGGAAGCCGCAGTCGGAGACGCCGACGGGAGCCGCCGAGGCGCCGGCGAGCATGCCGAGGAGGTGGACGACGAGGGCGAGCCCGGAACCCTTGTGCCCACCCCAGACGGTGAATGCACCCTGCAGGGCCACCGCGGCGTCGGTGGTCGGTCGGCCCGCGGGATCGAAGGCCTTGCCCGCGGGCAGGGCCTCATCGAGCCGGGCCGCGAGAGTCACCTCCGCGTGGGTGATGGACGAGGTGCCGATGTCCCAGATCAGCGGGCCGTCGGCAGTGGGGAAGCCGAACGCGATGGGATTGGTCCCGAACCGGGACTCGGTGCCCCCGTACGGAGCGACGAGTGCAGGTGCGCTGCCCGCGATCATGCCGACGAACCCGGCGTCGACGATGCGCTCCAGGTAGTACGAGAACATCCCCGTGTACCAGGTCTGACGGGCTCCGACCATGGCCATGCCGTGGGCGCGGGCCTTCTCAACTCCGATCTCCGTCGCGCGGGCGGCGACGAGGTATCCGACCTGGTCCCCGCCGTCCAGGGCCGCCGACACCGGGGACTCCTGGACGACCTGGATCGGCTGCGGCGGCTCGGTCGCGCGGATCCGCTCGACGATCGAGACCGCGCGGGCCAGTCCGGCGTAGGACAGCCCTCGCAGCTCGCAGTCCATCAGGTGGTCCGCGATGACCGCGGCATCCTCCGGCGTGTAACCCACGGCGACCATCGCCTCGGTCACGATGCGGCGGGCCTCGTCCAGCGGCAGACTGGCCGTCGGTACGGAAGCGGTGGTCGGGTCGGGCATGGCAGAACCTCCATGTAAGGATGCTGTCTAAACTTGCAGCGTGGACACGACTACGGACCAGACGGACTACCTCACCGACGCGGTCACCCGCCTTGAGCGTGCCGTGGCGAACATCGGGGCCTTGAGGCTCAAGCCGTGGAGGATGACGCTGTCCGGCTACGCAGCCCTCAAGATCCTCGAGCGGCAACCCCATGTGTCGCTGGCTCAGCTTTCCCGGCGCTGCTTCGTGAAGTCGCAGACGATGACCAGGATCGTCGCCGAGCTCGAACGCAGGGAGTGGGTGGAGCGCAGCCCACACCCGGAGAGTGAGCGGGCCATCTCGCTGGCCCTGACCCCCGCGGGCCGTGCCAGCCTCGCTGAGATGGCTGCCGAGGTCGACAAGATCGAATCTACGCTGGGGGCGGAGCTGGAGCCCGGCCAGTTCCCCGAACTCGTCGCCACCCTCCGGCGATGCGCCGTCGCGGTCGAGGCCGAGATCAAGGATGCGCGCCAGGCGGCACGCCGGAGCTGACCACTCAGACCGGCTCGGGTGTGACCGCCGTGGAACGCTGCGGTGCGCTGGGCACCAGCACACCGTTCAGGCCGAGGGCGGTCAGTCCGCTCAGCACTGCCGAGCCGATGAGGACGAACGCGCCGGCGCGATTGTCCCCCGTGGCCTGGACGAGCCACTGGGTCGCGTAGATGACGGATCCACCGAAGATCGCGACGGCCACGTTGAACCCCAGCGCCACGCCCGTGCCGCGCGAGTGCACCGGGAACAGTTCTATGTAGGTGATGGGGGCGATGCCCGAGTAGAACGACGGCCCGGCGGCCAAGAGCACCGCGCAGAGGGCGAGCAGCCAGGGGTTCGACGTGGCCGTCAGCGCCGCCATCAGCGGATACGAGACGACCAGGATCACCGCGGTCGCGATGAGCAGCGCCCGGCGGCGCCCGATCCGGTCCGACAGTCGCCCGCCCGCGAGGACGAGCCCGATGCCTACGGCCAGGGCGCACCCGACCACGGCCGTCGCCGTCACTGCGGAGAAGTGGAGCTGGATGATCAGGTTCTGCACGTAGGTGAACGCCAGGTAGAAGCCGACGGCGTGAGTGGCCGCCACCCCGATCAGCAGGAGGGCACGCCGCACTCTGCGGTCGACCGGCGGCTGCTCCTGCATGCGGCCGCGGACCGCGACGAACTCGGGGGTCTCGCCCAGCCGGCTGCGCAGGTAGAGCCCGATCGCCCCCAGTGGGAGCGCCAGCAGGAACGGCACCCGCCAGCCCCAGGCCTGCATGGCTGTGGCGCTCAGGGACAGGTTCAGGCCCACCACGACGAAAGCGCCGATGAGCAGGCCGGCGAGGCTGCCCATCTGGACACGGCTGGCCATCTCGCCCTTGCGGCCCGCGGGCGCGAACTCGGCAGCGTAGATGATCGCGGTCCCGTACTCCCCGCCCGCCGCGAGCCCCTGCAGCATGCGCAGGACGACCAGCAGGATCGGGGCGGCAATCCCGATCGTCTCCGTGGTGGGCAGCAGTCCGATCAGCGTGCTCACCACCGCCATGCCGATAAGCGTCAGTACCAGCGTGGGCCTGCGGCCGAGGCGGTCGGCCACCGGGCCGAGGAGCAGCCCTCCGAGCGGCCGGACGACGAAGGCGGCACCGAACACAGCGAACGTCGACAGCAACGCCACGCCGGGAGTCGCGTCGGGGAAGAAGTTTCTCGCCAGCACTGCGGCCACGAAGCCGTATACCGCGTAGTCGTAGTTCTCGACGGTGTTGCCGATCGCGGCGGCCAGAGTGGCGCGTCGCAGAGTGCTTGCACTTGAGGGTTCTGCTTCGGACAGTGCCGTCATAGCGACCTCTCCTTCGAGGCGATGAAGCAGTCGGTGTGCGCAGCTGCACGGTGCCGAGACGTTAACCGAGCCGAAACCAGAATACAAGCATGCTTACAATTCATTCGGTAGCTGATATACAGTCCTGGGACGGTTGCCCCGCGACCGCAAGGGAAGGGAGGACCCATCGATGACAGACGCGACTCCGTCGACATCGACGAATCCGGCGCAGGACGGTGATGCCGCGGACCGGATCGCCGTCCGGGACGTCCTCGAGCGGTACACCTACGCGATGGATCGCCGCGACGAGGCACTCATGCGCAGTTGCTTCACCCCCGACGCCGACCTGTCCTACTTCGGGGGCCTGCGCCACTTCACCGGGAACGAGTTCGCGGACACGTTCGTGTCCTCACTCGAGCCGTTCGGATTCATCGACCACAGCATCAGCAGCCTGCGGATCACGGTGGACGGTGACGTCGCGGCGGTGAACATGCACCTCTGCGCGACGATGGCCCTCAAGAACGAACCGTCGGTCCTCATCCGGTGGGTCGAGGTGACGGACACGCTCGTCCGGGACCCCTCCGGCTGGCGCATCGCCGAACGCCGCCATGTGCCGTTCCTGCAGTACGAGTCACCGACGACGGCGATCGATTTCCCAGGCGTGGGCGGCACGGACCCGGACGGGGTCGACCCTTCGTAGACGGCGTGGCGTCCTTCGGTCGCGGGGAGCGAGCCGGCCATGCCGCCCCGCTCTCCACGGCGCCGCGCACCGGGCCCTGCAACTCTGGGACAGCTGCAGCCCATGGCTGACCAACTGGTCTTCTGAGTCAGAAGGCCTATGTGAATAACTGGCGAGGCGTTCGAGGATCTCGTCTGCTGTCTTGGTCCAGATGTAGGGCTCGGGGTCGGTGTTCCATGCGGCGATCCAGGTGCGGATGTCCTGCTCGAGGACCTGGACGCTCTGGTGGGTCCCTCGTCGTATCCGTATGTCCGTCAGTTCCGCAAACCACCGCTCCACGAGGTTGAGCCAGGGCGAGCCGGTAGGTGTGAAGTGCAGATGGCATCGCGCAGGTGACGCCGTTGAGTTCGCCGATGCGGATCTGCCCTCCGGGCAGCAGCTGGCGGACGTCGCCGTTCGCCTTGAGGCGCGTGACGATCTTCACCACGCCTCCAAGGGGGTGGCTTCCGGGTATCGCTCGGTGAGCAGGTTCAGGTGCCTCATGCCGTTGAGGAGGGGTGCCGCGACTGTTCGTCGCCCGACGGCGGGTGCGAGGTCGTCCAGAACGGCGGGCAGCGTGTCGGGCTTCACGCGCAGCAGGATGAGGTCGTAGGGCGAGTTCAGCTCGTCCGCGGTGAGACAGCCGGCGTCGAACCTTTCGACCTGCTCGCCCCGGGCGGACCGGAAAGGTGACCTGTCGGCCGGCGCCCACCAGCTGAACAACGTGGTGTTGATGGAGGCTGAGGCCTCCGTCGTGTACTGGACCGGGCGTGAAAGCGCAGGTGACACGGTCGTTCTGCTGAAGGCGCTCCCAACACCGAGGCGGGCAAGGCGTTCGTCGCACCGGTGCCGTTCGGCGAGGACCGGCACGTCCTGGCCGAGGCCGGATTTCTCAAGCTTTGACGGTCAGCCCGAATGCTCGATCGGGCACCGTCTGGACGCGGCTTACGGCTGGATGCTCTTTGCGGCGGTCAGTACACGCGCGGCTTCGCGTACGGCGCTGGTGTTGATCTTGCCTTGGCGGGAGCCGGCGAGTTTGGCCTTGATGTGGTCGCGGACGACGATGGGCTCGTAGGCGAGTCCTTCGGCCGCGTCGAGGTGGCTGGGCAGGGTGGAGATGACGGCGTCGATGTTGCCGTCGTGGAAGAACGCGACGGAGCGGCGGCGCTGGACGGTGCCGTCGATGACCGGGGGCTTGACGCGGTGCAGGGTGGACATCCAGCGGTCGTTGGTCAGCCGGGCGGTCAGGTCGCCGAGGTTGACCAAGAGGGCCCCGTCGGCGGGGGAGACGTCGTGCCACAGGCCGTCGCTGTCGAGGACCTGCAGGCCGGCGACCTGGTCCGCCCACAGGACGGTCACGATGCCGAAGTCGGTGTGCTCGCCCATGCCGATCAGGTCGCCGGCGAGGGATACGGGGCCTTCCGGCAGGGCGTAGTTGTTCAGCCGCAGCACGTCCACGGAGTGGTCGGTGAGGCGGGCGAAGAAGTCGCCGGGCACGCCGAGTGCGTCGGCGAAGGCCGTGGTGAGGGTGCGGGCGACGCGGGCGGCCTCGGTGTAGTACGCCTCGACCTTGGGGCGGAAGGCTTCGACGTCGGGCCAGAGGTTGAGGCCGTAGTCTTCCTCCGAGAGGTCGAGGTGCGGGAAGGAGCGGGCCTCTGTGCCGATGTTGAACGCCTCGAAGAAGTCGTTCATGCGCGTGGCCGGCTCGACGCCCAGGCTCAGGCTGAGCGACTCGCTCTTGGGCGGGCTGTAGCCCCGGTTGGCCCCCTTCACCTGGTACGCCTTCTTCGTTTCCAGTGGCAGGGCGAAGAAGGAGTCGACGGCGTCGGTCAGGCCGTCGAGGATCTCGTGCGGGATCCGGTGGCCGAGGATCTGTACGAAACCGACGGTGGTGCAGGCATCGTCCAGCTGCCGGGCGACCTCGGCCCTCTCCTCCCGGGTGCCGTCGGCGGTGTAGGCGCTGATGTCGACGATCGGGACTGAGAATGCGCGGGTCTCGGCGGTGTGCTCTGGCATGAGTGTCTCCAACTGTTCGGATACGAGCAGGGAAGGGACAGGAGGTGGTCGGGGCAGGGGCGGGGAGCATCCACGCTATCGCAAAATATTCTTGAGAGTAATTATTTCTTCTTCTGAATTATGTTGTGTCCGTGCGGTTACTGGGTTACTCGGCTGGCCGGCCGCCTTGGTAGCGTCCGGCCATGGACGATGAGCAGCAGGACCTTGCGAGATCGCTCGGAGCATCCATCCGCGTGGCCCGGAAAGCGGCCGGGCTCACGCTGACGCAACTGGCCGGGCAGGCCGGGGTGTCCCAGCCCTTCCTCAGCCAGGCCGAGAACGGCAACGTGATGCCCAGCATCATCAACCTGCACCGGATCGCGCAGGTTCTGGGTACCACGGCCCACCAGTTGCTCGAAGAGGGAGCCCGCGCTCCCGCGAGAGTCGTGCGCGCCGGCGAAGGGCGCTCGTATCCTCTCGGGCGCGGTGCCACGGTCCGCTTCTGCGTCGGCGGCAACCGCCTCATGGACTGCAACGAGGTCACGGCGGGTCCTGGCAGCGCTGCAGAGTCCGCCACCACTCACACGGGAGAGGAGTTCGTCTACGTCATCGACGGGACGGTACGCCTGGTCATCAGCGGCACCTCGCACCTGCTGCATGCGGGTGACACCGCCTATTACGCCGCCACGGAGTCCCACCAGTGGTTCAACGACAGCGACGCCCCGGCCAGGTTCCTGTTCACCAGTTCTCCGCCCGGCTTCTGAACCCGCCCGAGGCCGGGACCGCCCCTGGTCAGGCCGGTCACAGGAGCTCTTAGGCGACATGCACGACAAGGCCGCCGGGCTCCTGCTCGCCGCCCGCACCCAACGAGGTGAGCGGCGCCAGCAACTGCTCGAAGAGGCGCGGTTGTGGATCGACCTCGCGCACACCGTGACCCCCCCCCGCCCGCAGAGGCGGTGCCCGAGGACACCGTGGTGCGCATCTGCACCCGCGGTGGCGCCCTCACCGTCGTCCTGGAGATCTCCTCCCGAGGCCACACCCCTCTGCATCCGTGGCAGTGCCTGGGCTGCGGCCACGGCCACGAGCAGCACCGTGACGCTGCCGTCGAACAGGCCACCCAGCCCGCACGCCGCTGCTGGGCAGAACCCGCCCCCGCAACCGGACCAGTTGCTCTGCAACCTTCCAGCAGGACGGTGTGAGGTGTACTGGCGCCGCCCCGAAGGCCGGGTGGGAGGTGGGCCATGAGTGCGCAACAGCCGCAATGCTGGAGAGGGCACGCGTGGATCTCTCCGAGGAGATCGCACAGGAACGGGTCCTGGACGCCGCCCGGAAGTCCGCCTGGGAGGCTGTGGTCGCCCTGCCGCAACTGTTCATCGCCGTATGACAGCCGGCCCCGCCCATACCGAGGCCAGCCCCCACCCATCACACGGGGCACCGTCACCGCATGGTCCCGCTGGCCACTCGTGTACCGAGAGCGGGATAGGAGGTGCCGGGACGTCGGGCTCTGTCAGTGGGGCCCTCTACGGTTCGGCCACGGGATATACGGCAGATGAACGTTTGGCGGCAGGTCCGGAAGAGAGCCGGTACTTGGAGGCGGTGTTCACACTGGGGGCGCAGGTGGGCACGCATGCCGAGGATCCGGCGAGACCCGTGTACGTCGTTGAGGTGATGGAGGTAAGCCCGATCCGGGTGCCGAGCGGCCGGCTCGTCGTCGCCTCACCCTGGCCGGATGATTCCGACTGGGAGTTGCCCACCCCGGCCGGCCGGGAACTGAAGGACCCGATCCCGCCTGGCGTTCACCGGGTGCAGGCCTCCTGGACGGAAGCGCCGTTCGAGTACAACGGCGAGCAGTTCGACGGCCGCGAGGAGGTCGCCATCCGCTTGCTTGTCAGCGATGCCCCAGTGGCCAGCTGGGAGGCGGCCCTCGGTGTCGGTGAGAGCATCGAGCAAATCGTCCACGGTGAGCGGCCGGGTTTCGACTCCGAGGAAAATATGGGGAGTTTCGCCGACGCCACCGCCTGGCCATCGCTGACCGAGCCATTCCGCCAGTTCTGGCTCGACCTCGATGCGGGCAAGCAGGATGCATCCCGGGCCACCGAGTCTCTGGGCGAGTCGTTCGAGCGGGTGAGCGACGAAACTCTCGGAGCCGACCTCGTGACGTTCCCGACCGGAGGAGGGAGCGTTGTATGGCTGGGGCGCACGGAGACCGGGAGCATCGCCTCGATCGTCACGACTGGCCCGACCTTCTTCCATAACCGGCTGGTCACAGCCGTGTGAGCAAGGCCTGCCGGACGCGGTCGTAGCCCACCGGGCGCGGTGGGTCAGTGCGGGCGGGCACCCCATCCACAGGTCTTGACGATTACTCATACTGCGGCCCTGACCGGCGCTCGGAGGGTTGACCTGCAAGGAGAATCCGCATGAAGTCGCTGATCTAGACAACGCATTGCCGATCGAGACGAGCCCGTGATCTGCCTAGGACCCCGTTCTGATGGCTCTGTCAGAGGTGCCGCGTAGATTCCGGTCATGCCCGAGCCTTTGACTGAAGATCTCAGACAGTTGTTGAACGACTTGCCGCCTGGCCGGCTGCTGGGGCCGTGTCTTGCTCCGCATCCGGTGGTGTGGGTGAGCGATGGACCGGTCATGGATACGGCCGACTGGTGGAAGCGTCAGCAGGGCTTCACGAAATAGACGTCCGTCCAGTCGATGTAGTTAGCGTCAGGCGAGTTGATGACGCCCCAGATCTTGCCGCTACGGTCGTACAGAAACGCCACGGTCCCCGGGGTCTGGTTGTTGTTGTAGGCGCCGGGGCCGTACAGGTTGATGCCCGACGTGATTCCGCACTTCCAATAATCGAAGCTGTTCCCGCGGCCGTCCTCGCCGCAGAAATGTCCGTACGCACACGGGATCGCGTCCGGCTTCGCCTCCGCAGCGGTGGCGAAACTGAGGCTCGAGCCGACGGCGAACAGTCCCGCAGCCGTCACACCGACGAGCCGTTTGTCGAGTTTCATGCAGCCGTCCCCCTCGATCGATCGCTGACCAACCTCTTCGGCAACGTAGTTCTGTCAGAAGGCAGACGCCAACAATTCGAGCTCCATCGAAATGTTCCCCGCAGCGGGATGTCCCGCCTCGGCCCGGGGCCCGTGGAGCAGCGCATATCGTGCAGACAGACGTGGGGCCACGAGGCAGGGCGGCGTCGTTCTCGCGGTTGCCCCCGGTTGGTGAGGGGCGGGTGCCCTGTGGGCTTGGTGATGGGCTGCGCTGGGGCGGACGGAGGCGGGCACGGCTTCCGGCGATCATGAGGTGTCGAATCCCTGATCACCACAACGGAAGACCGTGCCTACGCGTTCATCATCGCCCATTCCCGCCGGTCTGGGCCAACTCGGCGACGCCGCCTCGCTCTTACCCGCCGACCACGCCGGGCTCCTGGCCCGCCTGGCGGCTGTACCCGATCCGCACCGCGCCCGGGGCCGGCGTCATCCGCTGGCCTTCGTCCAGGCGCTGGCCTTCGTCCAGGCGCTGGCCTTCGTCCAGGCGCTGGCCTTCGTCCAGGCGCTGGCCGCCTGTGCGGTCCTGGCCAGATCCCGCTCTCTGGCCGCGATCGCAAGGTGGGCCGCCGACGCCCCGCCCGACCTGCTGGTTCGCCTCGGCGGGCCGTGCCGGGAACCGGACACCGGACCGGCTGCCCCCGCGGAGGCCACCATCCGGCGCGTCCTGCAGAGAGTCGACGGAGACGCGCTGGATGAGGCGGTCGACGCCGACCTGTCCCACGCGTCCTCTTACCTGGTCCTGTTCGCCTACTGCCTTCTCGCCACGAGCAGTCTGCTGGCGATGGAGGTCTACACGACGTTCGCCCCGGACTCGGCCAGGGTGCGCCTGGGCAGGCTGCGCACCTGGATCGAGAACCACCAGGAGCGGGCACTGGTGACCGTGGCCCTCGGGGTTTCCGGCCGGGCGAGGGGTCAGTGCACGCCTGCGGTGTCGAGCAGGGTGGCCAGCGTGGGCGCGATGAGCCCGGTGAGGTTGTCGGCGTGGATGCCCGCGCGGGCGCTGGCGCCGTCGAAGACCAGGATGAGCTGACGGGCCAGCAGGTCCGGGTCGCTCGCGCCGCCCTGTTCGGCCTCGGCGCGGAAGAAGGCGGTCAGGTCCGCCTTGACCTGATGGGCGACCAGGCTCGCGGGGTGGCTTTGGTCCTTGAGCTCGATCTGCACGGCCAGGTACCGGCAGCCCCGGAACTCGGGCACTCCTGCCTGGGCCGCGACCTGCTCGAAGACGTGCAGGATCCGCTCGCGGGGGGACCGGCCTTCGTCCGCCACGGGCAGCAAAGTGGCCGCGTAGGCGGAGGCGCGTTCCTCCAGGCTCGCCGCCAGCAGTTCGTCCTTGCTCTCGAAGAGCTGGTACATGGAGCGCTTCGAGACCCCCGCCGCCCTGCACAGCGCCTCGACGCCGATGTTGACGCCGTCCCGGTAGGTGAGGGTGGCCGCCGCCTCCAGCAGTCGCTCCCTGGGGGTCAGTTTCACTTCGGTGGTCATACAGCGAGGTTAACCCGGGGCGGAACAAAATAAAACCGATCGGTTTCCATAGCTTGTGGCGACGTGGCTGTCCGAGCGGCCGCGCAGAAAGTGCCTTCTTGCTGGCGATGACAGAGACCTTGGACGGGCCCCGTCTTCCCAGCTCAGAAGGAACTTTCCCTTTCCTGATCAAGATCCGGACACCCCAACGCGCAGGCTGGTGGTTCGAGGCTCGGCGGACCGCTACTGCGCGGCGGGCGCGCTCACTCCGCCTGCACTGCTCCCGGGGCCCACTGCTCAAAGGTCGTCGTCTCGATGCCCAGCGCGTGGGCCATTTCCGGACGGGCCGGTGCCGGGTAGGTGTCCATCCGCCGCTGCGACTTCGCCAGTTCCGGCATGACCCCCCATTCGACAGCCTGCTCCGGGCTGCTAGGCAGCTCGATGGGCGTCGCCCGTACGGAGTTGAGTATGTCGACCGCGCGGCGCATGGACAGTACGTCTCCCGCGAGTTCCAGCACGACCTCGTGGAAGCGCTGCGGATGCGCAACCGCCGCGAGCGTGGCCGTACCGATGTCCTGGACAGCGACCCATGGGCGTGCGACGTCAAGGTCGTTGACGACCGTCAGTCGGTTCGAGGTGAAACCCTCGAACCAGATCGACGGCTGTCTCAGGTTCTCCATGAAGCTGGAGGGCCGCAGGATGGTCCAGGTGGCGAAGCCCGCCTCGCGCACCACCCGCTCGGCCTCGATCTTGCTGCGCCAGTAGTGGGCCGGGAAGGCTCCCCAGCGTTCCGCGTCGAAGGCCTCAGGATCGTCGATGCCGGCACCCGACACCGAGGAGTGCACGATCTGCTCGATCCCGGTCTCCCGGCTCACCGTCACCAGGTTGCGGGCACGTTGCACCTCGAAGCCGGCCATCAGGTTCGCGAAGTTCGCGGTCTCCATCGAGAACACCGCGGTCGCCCCGGCCGCCGCTTCCTTGAGGGATGCGGGATCGTCGAGGTCGCCGCGCACCAGAGTCGCTCCCGCCGCGGCCAGCCGGACAGCGGCCTCGGACGACGGGTCCCGGACCAGCGCCCGGACCGGCCGCCCCGCGTCGAGCAGCGCGCGGGCGACCGCGCCCCCCTGGTTGCCGGTCGCCCCGGTCACCAACACCGGATGGATTGTCATGGGTACTTCCCTCTCGCCAGCCAAACGGGGTGGCCCCCCGTTTGTGCTCGGAAATATATGGGGTGGCCCCCCGTTTGTCGAGAGGAGGTTAGGATCGGCGCGATGACAAGCCAGCAGATCCCACAGCGCGCCGACTGGCGGCGCAATCGCGAGCGCCTGCTCGCCGCTGCCGCCGAGGTCGTGGCGCGGGATGGTGCCTCCGCCTCACTGGAGGAGATCGCCCGGCGGGCCGGGCTCGGTTCGGCGACCTTGCACCGGCACTTCCGCTCCCGCGAGGCCTTGCTGACCGCGGTCTTCCATGAGGGTGTGGAGCGTCTGGCGGCACGCGGCCGGGAGCTCAACGAGACAGCGGGCGGCGGCCTGGCGGTCTGGCTGGAGGAGCTGACCCGCTACACCGCCACTACTCGCGGGCTGGCCGTCTCCCTGCGGCCCACCGTGGACGACAGCGGCTGCCACGGCATGTTGGCAGACGTCGCCGCCGAGCTGGCGGCAACCGCGGTGAGGGCCGGCCGACTGCGTCCCGAGATCACGGTCGACGACCTGCTCGCCCTGGCCAACGGCATTGCCATCCGAGCCGAGAACGACCCGGAGTTGGCCTCCCGCCTCCTGCGGATAGCCATCAGCGGAGTGGAACCACGGACATAGTCCCGGCTTCGTTGGCACGGCCCCGTAATGGCGATGACGGCAAGCCGTCAGGTCCACAGCCGACCGACTTCGAGTTCCATGGCGGCGCGTACGGACTCGCCCGGAGCCGCGGACCGCACTATGGCGACCTGGCCGCCACCGCCCGGTGAACCAACACCCGTGGGTGTGGCCTTTGTTGCTGCGGGGTACGTCAGACGAGGCCGCCGCCGGTGGCATCGGACAGTAGTCCAAGTGGCTTCTGGAGCGCTGAGACCTGAACATCGGGGGCCGGAAGGCCGGGGTGAGCCTGCCCCGTTCGGGAGCGTGTCACCCCGGCTTCCGGATGGTCCCGCCTACTTTCTCTTGAGGGTGAAGTTCTTGGTGACGGTGGACTTCTTCTTGATCGTCACCGTCGCGACGGTCGGCTGGAAGCCGTCCTTGGCGGCGATGACGGTGAGCGGGTTGTTGCGGACATCGAGCCACAGGGCGTACCCGCCGGTGGCGTCCGTCGTCAGCGTGTAGCTCGTGGCCCAGGTGTCGATCTGGATCGTGGCCCCCGCGATCGGCGCGGTGCCGCCGCCGGCGGTGACTCCCAGCACCGTCCCGGTGATCTTGCCCCAGGTGCTGGGCGGGGCGACGTGCATCTCGACGGGGAGCCTGGGCACGGAGTACGGAGTGTCGGTGCTGAAGGTCAGCTGGGCGGTGAAGGCTCCCGGTTGGGTCACCTCGGCCACGGAGGCGTCCAGGGTGATCGTCACCTTCGAGCTCTTGCCGGGCTGAAGAGTCAGCTGCTGCGCGCTCTCGTTCAACCAGCTGACCTCGCTCGACTCTCCCTGGTCGTAACCCGGCAGCACCTCCACGGTTGCTGCGGGGGTCGCCTGCGCGACGCCGCCACCGACCTTGAAGAAGCCCAGCCCGCCTCCACCGCGGTAGGTGGCGCGGTCGGCGTTGGGCAGGGCGGTCCAGGTGCCCGCCTTCGGGTCGAAGGAGAAGCCCTGGTTGGTGATGCTGTTCCCGGTCACACCACCCGCGGTGACGAGCAGACCGTTGGCGGAGGTGTACGCGGCGCCCCAGAGGGCGACCGGCAGGTCGGCGACCTGTGACCAGGCGTTGGCGGCGGGGTCGTAGACGTAGGAGTGCTTGATCTCGCTGTTGCCGTTGTATCCGCCGGCGCAGTACAGCTCGCCGCCGATGCCGGCGCAGGAACTCCAGGAGATCTGCTCCGGGTAGGCGGCCAGCGTGGACCAGCTGTCGGCGGCCGGGTCGTAGACGGTGACATCCGTGGAGCCGCAGGAGGTCGTCCCGCAGCCGCCGACCACGTAGAGCTTGCCGTCGAGCACGGCGCTGCCGGAGCCCGCGTACGGCTTGGGCGAGGCGGCGCCGGTGGTCCAGGTGTCACTGCCCGGGTCGTAGATCTCCAGCTTGGAGTCGGGGTCGCCGCCGGGTCCCCAGCCGCCGACGGCGTAGAACTTGCCGCCGATGAAGCCGTGGGCGGGATCCTCCCGGGTGTCCGCCGCGCTGGCCAGCTTGGTCCAGGTACCGGCGACCGGATCGAGGGCGTACATGTCCTTGGTGTCGGCGCTGCCGTCGAAGCCGAAGGCGGAGTAGATCTTCCCATCGTTGGTGGCGACAGCGTTGTCCATCACCTCGACCGGCAGGTCGGGGGCCGCCTGCCAGGCGTCACCGGCGGCTCCCGGAGCCACCTTGGCGGTGGTGCCCGCGGCGGCCTCTGCGGCCTTGCTCGACAGCGGGGTGTAGGTGCCCTTGACCAGTTTCAGCGGGGCGCCGCCCGCGGACTCGATGCTGAACCCGCCGGACTGTTCCCCCAGTTTGACGGTGGCGGCCGCCGTGCCGGTGTTCTTGACCGTGAGGGTCTTGGTGGCCTGCTCGCCCCATCCGACCGACGCGGTGATGGAGGTCTTGTCCAGCGTCAGCTGCCCGGCGCCGAGTGCGAAGTCAGCGCCGACCGCGCTGTCGGCCCGCACCTTCACCGTCTTGTCGAGCCCGGTGTAGTGCGGCTTCGCCGCGGTGAAGCCGTGGCTGCCGAGGGAGGAGAACAGGGTGTAGATGCCGTCGCCCAGATCGGGGTCGTCGGGGGTCGCGAAGGTGACGGCGCTCTGCTTGCTGTCGTCCTTGTTCGTCACGGTGGCGCCGACCAGACCCGTGGAGGTGTTGGCATCCGTCACGGTGCCGGTGAGCAGACCGCCGGGGACGGACGCGACGTGGCGATCACCGATGAAAACGTTGTCGACTTTCCACCACCAGCCGAAGGAGCCGGTGAAGTGGAAGCGGAGTTGCACCGATGCCTTGCCGACGTAGTCGGTCAGCGGGAGTTCGACCTTCTGCGCACCGAAGGTGGTGCCGCTTGCGGACCAGAGCGTGGTCCAGGTCGCGCCGCCGTCGGTGGTCGCGTCGACGTCCGCGCTCTGGCCCCCGATGGCCCAGTAGTCGTTGGCGAAGGCGATCTCGGGTGCGGAGTCGTCGGTGAAGTCGTATACGGGGCTGAGCAGTTGTGAGTCCTGGTGCACCCCGCCGCCGTAGTGGTCGCTGTCGACGATGGCGAACCCGCCGTCGCCGCCGGTGGTGTTGGAGCGCGAGCCCGGGTCGTCGAAGGTCCAGCCGCCGGTCGTCCCGTCGGCGTTGACCACCTTCCAGCCCTTCGGGGCGGAGTCGGTCGAGTCGAACGGCTCGGTGGTGCCTTCGTCCCGTACCGAGTAGCCGGCAGGCACGGTGGCCGCCCACGGGTCGACCGGAACCGCGATGTTCAGACTCTGGTCGGAGGCCGCGACGGTGATCTTCTTGGTGGGCGAGGTGTAGCCGGGATAGGCGCTGACCACGTGCAGGGTGTAGTCGTGGCCCTGGGGCAGCTTCAGGTCGAAGGCACCGGTGAGCGGGTCGGTCCACACCGGGCCGCCGGGAACGCCGTCCGCGGTGATCTTGGCGTAGAGCGGCCAGCCGTGACCGGAGCCGTCGGTGACCTTGCCGGAGACCGTCCGCGTCGGGACCGGGGTGAGGGCGAAGTTCTTGGTGAGGGCGTCGCCGTCACCGAGGGACACGCCGGAGGCGGTGCCGGTGGTGTAGCCGTACGCTTCGACGCTGATGTCGTAGCTGCCTACCGGCAGGACGAGCGAGTAGGTCCCGTCGGCAGCGGTGTGCGCGGTGCCGCCGCCCTGGGTGGTGACGGTGGCTCCGGCCACCGGCTTGCCGGTGCTGTCGTCGGTGACGGTGCCGGAGAGCCTCCCGTGCGGGCCGCTTCGGAACGCGGCCAGCCCGTCGGGTGTGCCCAGGCCGGTCGGGCCGTCGTAGCCGGTACCGGCGGTGCACAGATACGCGGGGGTGCAGGTGCCGTTGTCGCCGGTGGTTACGTCATTGAGACCGGTCCCGGAGGCATACGGGTAGGAGTTGGGGTACGTGCCCGCGACAGGGGTTCCGGCGGCCGCGTACACGCCGGCGATGATGGGTGAGGAGGCGCTGGTGCCGCCGTACACCTGCCAGCCGCCACCGCCGTAGGTCTGGTAGACCGCGACCCCGGTGGCCGGGTCGGCCACGGCGGAGACGTCGGCGACGGTGCGCTTGTCGCATCCGGTGTCCGTCTGGAAGGCGGGCTTGGGCTCGTAGAGGGAGCAGCCGGAGCCCGGGCCGAAGCCGTTGCGGTTCCAGACCGACTCGGACCAGCCGCGTGCGGTGCCGGAGTCCCGGACCAGTGAGGTGCCGCCGACGGAGGTCACGTAGGGGGAGACGGCGGGGTAGGCGACCCCGTAGTCGCTGTCGCCCGAGGAGGCGACCACGGCGACGCCGGGGTGGTTGTAGTGGGCGTCGTACGTCGTCTCGTCCGGGAGCTCGCCGCTGCCCGGGGTGCTGTTGTAGTTGGTGCCGTAGGAGTTGGAAACGTATTTGGCGCCGAGTGCGACGGCCTGGTCGACGGCCGCCCCGAGGTCCTCGAAGCTCGGCTGGTCTGCCTCGACGAGCAGGATGTGTGCGTTCGGCGCGGCCGCGGAGACCATGTCCAGATCGAGGGAGATCTCGCCGGCCCAGCCGGCGTCGGGCGCGGGGTAGTTGGTGCCGCCGCGTTGGTCGACCTTGGTGAAGCAGCCGTTCGCCGTGGTGCAGGCGGGCAGCCCGTACTGCTCGCGGTAGACGGCCATGTCGGCTTCGGCGCTGGGGTCGTCATAGGCGTCGACGATGGCGATCGTCTGCCCCGCGCCACCGTCGGCGGGAAGGCTGTAGGCGCTCTGCAGGTCGGCTGCACCGTAGCCGCTGGGGGTGACTGAGGCGGGCAACAGGCCCTTGAGGGCCGTGGTGTCGGTGCGACGCAGGGCGAAGCATGCGGCCTCGCCCTTCTTGGGGGTGGAGCAGGAGGGTTCGAGGGCGGCCTTCTTCTTGGCCGACGAGGCCGATGAAGCGGGTGGCGCCACCGCGTGCGCCGGGATCTGTATGCCCAGGAGCGTCATTGCGGCGGCGCTGAGCACGGTCAGGCAGGCGGCGGCTCTTCGGCGTAAAGCCGAACCGGTTCTCGGGGAGGTGCGCAAAATGTTACTCCTCGGTTCGCTTTGCAGGGGCCGACTCGTACACGACCCCGGTCGACGGCGAATGACGGTGTTCACATTCGCCGCAATCAATTGGCGTACCGCGAAGCGGATTTGACAATAGGCCTTGTGTTACATGTGCATGTCGTAAGGATTCTTTGTGAAGTAGTCGGGTTCGGAAATGAATTCTCATGCCAAGGGGGCCCATCGCTCAAGAAGCGCGAGGGCCTATTCGTTACGGGAATTGTCTTTCCGTCGGCTGCAGGCTGCAGGCTGCAGGCTGCAGGCTGCCGGGTATCGGGGTGCAAACCCTGGGGCGGTCGCTGTGGTTGTCGTGTCGGACATGTCGTCGAAACAGAGGTCACCGCGCCAGTGACCTCTGATCATCCTGGCCTCGGCAGCCCGGCCCGACAAGATCCATCGCCTGCGGGCGCGCGCAGTTGCGCACTTGCGTAGCATCGGCGTGCATCTCGTTCCGATCTCCCGAGGAGTCGCTGATGGACGTGTCCTCCTCAGACGCGTTGTGGGCAGGCACCGGTCTGGGCCCCCTGGCCCGGCAGGCACTGGAGTACGTGGTCAGCCATCCGGGCGCTGACGAGGACGCGGTTGCGGCAGGGACCGGCGTCTCAGCCGCGGCGGCCGGGACCGCGTTACGGTCCCTGGAGGCCGAACTCCTGGCTGTACGCATCGGGGGACAGCCCACACGCTGGAGCGCCGGCCCGCCCCGCTCCTCGCTGGGGGCCCTTCTGGCCCGTAAGCGGCAGGAGTTGGCCAGAGCGGAGCTGTACGCGGAACAGCTCGACGAGGTCTATCGCACGGCCCCCGGACGGCAGATCGCCTCGGATCTCTTCGAGGTCGTCGAGAGCGATGAACAGGTCGGCGCCCGCTACGCTCACCTTCTGAGGAGCAGTCGGCAGGAGGTGCTGCATTTCGCGAGACCGCCGTATGTGACCCGGCGGATCACTCCTACCGACACGTCCACGGCTGCGGGCGGCATGGTCCGTCCGGGTGTGCGGCTGCGGTCTGTGTACGACAGCGACGGAATCGCCGACGACGGATGCCTGCAAACAGCCCTCGGGGGCACACCCGCGGAAGGGGAGCTACGGCTGCTGCCCGGAATTCCCATGAAACTAGTCATCTTCGACCGCGTAGCGGCGATCATGCCGCTACGCAAAGACGATCCCGCCGCAGGCTCACTCGTGGTGCACTCCTCAACGCTGCTCGAAGTACTGACCGCCCTCTTCGAAAGCGTATGGGAGCGTGCGGTGCCCCTCTCGCTGGAAAGCAGCCCCGCTTCGCATACCGCAAGCCCCGAAAGGCAAGAGGGCGCTCTGCACAGTCGGACGCGGGACATCCTTCGCCTCATGTCCGTTGGCATGAAGGACGACGCCATCGCACGCGCCTTGCGACTCAGCCGCCGGACCGTGCAGACCCATATCAGCGATCTGGGCAGACAACTGGGCGCACGGACCCGGTTCCAGATAGCCCTACTGGCCCAGGAACGCGGCTTGTTGGGGGATGCGGAAGGGTGAGCGGGGCCGTCACGCCGGTGCCGCCGCCCATCGGCGTCCCAGAGGCGGCCCGGTGCCGTTGTTCGTCAGCGGGCTGCTCGCGCCGCGATGCGGGACACCGGCCGGCGCCGTCAGGCGGTCAGCAACTCCACACGGCGCATCACCTCGCGGCAGAAGGCGCCCACTGTCGGCGGTACGAGGGGCTGCCCGCCCGACGGCCGGACCGGGTGGGGTCGATGAGGTTTATGTGGCCTAAGTTGCAGCAGAGGTGATCGAGCGGGCGTCTTGGTCTCGCTCTCCTGTTTCATCCCAAGGCGCCGGATTATGCGCCGTGTGCTTCGAGCGCTGGCACGAGCGCCCGGGTCTGGAGGGTAGGCCCGGATCGTGCCTGAACGCCGCCGTTACCCGAGCGATCTGTCCTATGTCCGCTGGAAGTTGGTCGAGCCGGTCCTGACTGCCTGGCGGGCCGATCGACGCGGCTGCGCACTGGACATCGGCCGCTCACCGGAGCATGACCTGCGCAGCTCCTGGACGCGATCCTCTACATGGACCGCACGGGGATCCCCTGGCGCTACCTCCCGCACGACTTCGCGCCGTGGGCCACGGTGTACGGGTACTTCGCCAAATGGCAGCAGGACGGCGTGTTCGAGCAGCTCACCGGCCTGCTGCGGCGCCTGGTCCGCGAAGCCGAGGGCCGTGACGCCGAGCCGTCGGCCAGCGTGCTGGACTCCCAGACCATCAAGACCTCGCCAGCGTGCACCTCGCGGACCAGGGCACCGACGCCGGCAAACGGATCAACGGGCGCCGGCGTCACCTCGGCTGCGACACCCTCGGCCTGCTGCTGACCGTGCTGATCACCGCCGCCAGCGTCTTGGACACCGCGGCCGGCGTGATACCGCTGTCCCGCATCGCCGCCGCCCACCCGCACATCACGAAGGCCTGGGTGGACGCGGGCTACCGCACCACCGCCATCGACCACGGAGAGCTCGCCTCGGCATCCACGTCCACCCCGTCCAACGCCCGCCCGGCGCCCGCGGGTTCACGATCATCCCGAGACGGTGGACCATCGAACGCGGCATCGGCTGGCTCATGCACCACCGACGCCTCGCCCGCGACGACGAGACACACCCGCACCGCGCCGAAGCCCATTGACCTCGCGGTGACCGACATCATGGCCCGCCCGCAGACTCACTGGCGAAGTCACCCCCAACTGGCGCGGAACCTGACCCGGGACCAAACACAGCACCGGACCAAGCGCTCAGTGAAGGGGAGGGGCTGAGCTGGGGATTGGCTGAGCAGGGCTGTGTTCAGCCGCGAGGGTCACCAGGAGGCGAGTACGCGCTGGTGCAACTCGGTGACGACCTTGCGGGCAGAGGAGATCGCGCCATGCTGCCAGGCATCCAGATAGCTGAGGTAGTCACCGGCGAAGTACACGTGCCCCTGGGCCGTGTTGAGCGGCGCGTACGCCGGTGCGTCGGGGCCACCGGGCATGGAGTGCCAAGCGCCTTCGAGGTAGGGAACGAGCTTCCACTGGTGGGAGTATGACGCGGCGAGTTCGCTGCGGTACTTGCCGCCGTGGATCTTGACGCCCTGGTCGAGGGCGCGTTCCAGGCGCTGGGCCGGGGTGAGCGCCGAGTAGACCTCGGAGTGGGCGCCCGTGTTGTAGTAGCCGATGATCAGGCCGCGTTCGCCCAGGTGTCCGTAGGACGGGTACCAGATGTGATCGAGGTCCAGGTCGGTCTCGGTGATGCCGCCGAAGATCCTGAAATCCCTCTCCCACCAGCGGCTCTTGTACTCAAGGCCGATCTTGGAGGCGTAGGAAGGCTTCACCGCCCGCAGGGCGGTCTGCACCGCGGTGCCGAGGTTGTGCGAGGTCTTGGCCAGGATGTGCGGGGCAAGGGTGGCAATGCAGTAGTCGGCCGTGATGGTGCGGGTGCGGCCCTTCTGGGTGTAGGTGATCTGCACGCCGTCAGGGGTGTTCTTGATGTCGGTGACGGCCGCGCCGGTGCGGATCCTCTCCTCGCCTATGGCGCGGGCGAACGCCATCGGTATCCGGTCCATGCCGCCGACGGGCTGGAACATCAGCATCGCCTGGTCGTGGCCGAACTCGAAGGAGAAGGTGCGGCCTACGTTGGAGGCGAACACCTCGGAGAGGGAGGGTACGTCGCCGAGTTCCTTGCCCGGCGCACCGGCGGCACCCGGGTCGACGCTGAAGCCGCGGTGTTCGGTACCCGTGTACGTGTAGTCGGAACCGAGCGAGCCGTAGCTCTTGAGGAAATTCAGCAGCCGCTCTTTGTCGTCCCCCGTCAATTCGGCGTCCAGCGCCCCGGAGTTCGTGGCCTTGGACAGCAACTCCGAGACGTAGCCGTAGACGTCGGCCTTGGCGGTGCGGTACTGCACCGGAGCCTTCATGCCGGTGGTCTCGTTGTAGATGAGCGCGCCGGCATTGGTGTTCGTGAAGACCTCCACGGGCACGCCTAGTTCGCGGCAGTAGTCGAGCGTGACCATCCATTGGGCGATGCGTGCGGGGCCGGCGTTCATATACTGGCCCTTGCCGAATCCCGCGGTCTGGCTGACACCGTTGATGTCGGTCAGCCGGTCGCCGCCGCGGACGGTGAGGTTGCGGCCTCCTACGCGATCGCGCGCTTCGAGGACCGTACAGTCATAGCCGGCCTTGCCGAGTTCGTAGGCAGAGGTGAGGCCGGCGATGCCCGCGCCGATGACGACGACCTTGGCTGGTCTGCCCTTGCGACCCTGGAGTGTGAAATCGCTGTGCCTAGGGGCGCGGAACGGTGCGTCCTTCTCTGCTGCGTAGGCGGCGGTGGGGGCGAGGCCGAGCGCCCCCATCGTGGCGAACATGGCGCCGGCGCCACCGGTCACACCCACTCTGCGAAGGAACGCGCGTCGGCTCGTTCCCGTTCCGGCCTGTAACTCTGCCATGAGGGGCTCCCCTTCCGATCTTGAACGACGAGGGAAGCGTGCCAAGGGGCGGTTACGGCGTACCGCGCATTCGTGTATCCCGCGCGTTTCTGCGGGAGGCGAACCGAAGAGACACCGAACTGGACCAGACGCACCCGGTGCGGAGGGCCCGCTCGACCGCGGCGAGGTTCTTCATCCTTCGCACCGGAACTGCCCACCGCGCGCCGTGTGAGGGCACAATGAGGTGGAAGTTCAGCGTTCAGGAGAGAACGAGCAGGTCATGGCCGTTGGAGGGTTCTGTGACCGTGTGCCCGAGTTGCAGAAGCAGGCCCGGCACTGCGGCCTGAACGATTGCCTGTATGCCGTCGCCGGAGGATCCGGGCTGGTCTTTCGCCAGTGAGGTGAACCCGTCCGAGGCTGTCCATTTCACCAGCACTCCGTCTGACGACGACGTCACCGAAAGCCCCGGCTGGCCGTCTCCTGCTTCGCACCTGCTGTCAGCGCCCGGCCCGGAACGGAGGAGAGCCGCGTACGGGACCGGTCGGGTCCGTACGCGGCTCTGCGGAGTTCGCCTCTGCGTTACTTGAATTCCAGTTCGGTGCCCTTGGGGACGATCTGGATGTCCAGGTCGACCTTGATGTTCGAGCCGACCACGGCGATGTTGCGCGCCAGCATGGTCTGCCAGTTGATGTCGTAGTCCTCGCGGTGCAGTTCGGTCGTGGCGTGGATGGCGGCGCGGGTCTCGCCCTCCATGCCCACCCGCACGCCGTTGTACTGCGCGTCGAGGGTCACCGTGCGGGTCACCCCGTGGAGGGTGAGACCGCCCGTGATCACCCAGTTCTGGCCGCCGCGGTGCACGAATCGGTCGCTGTAGAACTCCAGGGTCGGGAATTTCTCCACGTCGAGGAAGTCCCCGGACCGCAGGTGGTTGTCACGCATCTTGACGTTGGTGTCGATCGATGCCGCGTCGATGACGACATGCATCGCGGTGTGCTCCACGGTGCTGCCGACCCTGATGGCCCCGGCGAAGTTGCCGAAGCCGCCGTAAACGCGGCCGAGACCGATGTGGCGGGCGGTGAAGCCTATTCGGGTGTGCGCGGCCTCGATCTCCCACTCGCCGGGTTCGGGTAGAGGCAGCGTGGGGGCGACATTCAGGGTGAGGTCGCCGAGCGCAACGGGCGCACCCCCCTCTCGCACGGACGCGTGTCCCAGGTGCGCGGCGAAGCCGTCCGCCGAGACCGACATGCGGTAGTCGCCGACGGGGACCACGACGACGCCCCAGCCGTACGGGTCCGTTTCTCCTGCGACGACCTTGCGCCCCTGGCTGTCGTTCAGCCTGTACTGCGCCTGCACCAGGGGCTCACCGACCGAGTCGATGACGCGGAAGCTGAGGAGGCCCGCACTCTGCGGCACCGACAGGCCGGCGAGCGCGCCCTTCGTCTGGTTCGCGAATTTTCGTCTGCCCAACAAGTGCCTGATCAATTTTCGCGTGTCCCTGTACGAACGTTTCTACGAGCGGTGGCGCGCCCCGCTCCTGTCAAAAGTGCTGGACGGAAAGGTAATTGGCCGACACCCTGCGCAGCCGAGCGTCAGCATAGACCGGTGCGAGCAAGCAGCTTCGCACAGGCAATCGAGCCCCAATCCGGTGCTTCAGCGGGTTCGGGGCCGCCCGACCCCCTGCGACCACGGCCGACGCCCGGCTGCACGGGCACGCCGCGGTCTCGGCGGCGCGCGCATTTGCTCACACAATCTGCGGGCTATGTTCACTCACGTCGCGTCAGCTGCACTGTACGGACACAGTGTTCACGGCGTGGTGGCCCCTTGGAACACACCTGCTCCCAGTCGACCTTGAGGTGCGCGTCGGGTGTCGCGTCGACCACTACGGGCACCGTCGGCACCGAATGACCACCGTGGACCACGGTCCCGCTCCACACCCAAGGTCTACAGGGAGCCTGCCTCTCCCGCTCCGGGCGGGCGTCATGGGACGCGGTTTCGTGGGGTGCTCACTCGAAGGGGGCCCGCTCCGAGCGCGTCAGCGGAGGGCGCCCATCGCGGCTACGCCGCTGCCTGCGGCGTGGATAGGTACCGCGCGCGTGAAGCACGTCAACATCTTCATCGAGGGCTTGCAGGGGTTCTGTGGACGGTTCCCACGCCCGGCACCAACTAGGTACCATCCGGGTATGCCATCCCTGAACGTGTCGTTCACCGAGGAAGAACTCGAAGGTGTCCGTGCGGCGGCCGCCGCCGAGGGCAAGAGCCTCAAGCAGTACCTGCACGACCTCGGTGTCCGCGAGATGCAGCGCAAGCAGTTCATTACGGGCGCGAGTGCCTGGGCCGACCGGCTGCGCGACGAGTTCGACGAGGCCTTCCCCGGCGAAGTGCCTCCCTCCGTACGTCCCGGCGGGGCCGCGGCCGCCTGATGCACTTGCGCATCGACGTCTCCTGGCTCCTCGATGTCCAGGAGGCCGCCCTCGGTTCCGAGGACATGTCCGTCGCGGACTACTCCGCCCTGGTGGCCGCCGTAGCCCGGCACAAGACCAAACTGCCCACCCTTCAGGCGGCCGACCCTGACGCCGCCTGGCGCGCGGCCGCGCTCATGCACACCATCGTGCGCCTGGAGCCCCTCCCGCACCGCAACAGTCTCTACGCCGCGTTCGTCGCCGCCCAGTACATGGATCAGTCCGGCGAAGGCGTCGACCCGCCCTATGGCGCCCTGTCCGAGCTCGTACGGAAGATCCGCGACACACGCCTGCGGGTCCCCGAGATCGCCGACCAGTTGCGAGCATGGAAGCTCTAGAAGCAGTGGGCACGGCCGGTCTCGTCCTCGGCATCATCGCGGTCGTCGGCTTCTGCATGGGGCCGCTCGCCATCGTGGTCGGTGTCCTCGGCGTCATCTTCGGCGTGGCCGGCCGTGCGAGGGCCCGCCGGGGCGAGGCCACCAACGCCGGCCAGGCCCTGGCCGGCATCATCTGCGGCGCCTTCGGCACGGCCCTGGGGCTGGGGCTCGCCGTCCTGGTCATCGCCACCGCCTGAGAACCGACGGCGGTTCAGTGACCGGCCGTCGGCTCCACGCGGGCGAGGGCTCGGTCGATGATGTCCGTGATGAATTCGGAGGTCACCGCTTCGCCCTCGTAGGTCGCCCGGACGAGAACCGCGCCGACGAGCATGGTGAGGCAGGGCTCGACGTCGTCGGGCCGGAGGCCGGCGGTGAGGACGCCGCGGACCCCGGTCGTGGCGGTCTCGTACAGACGGTCGCGGAGGTCGCGCGCCCCTTGGTCCTGGGCGGCGCGCTCGATGACGCCTGCCATCAGCCGGTCGTACCGGCCTTCCGACAGGGTCTGCGCAAGCGCGCTCAGGGCGGCGTGCAGGTCCTCGCGGAGGTTGCCGCCCGCCGGTGGAAGGGTCGCGTCCTCGCAGATCCGGGCGATCGCGTCCCGCATGAGATCGACAGTGGTGGGCCAGTGCGCATACACGGTCGCCTTCGAGTAACCCGCCCTCCGGGCGACCTCGGCGTGTGTCGTCGCTCCCCAGCCTTCTTCCAGCAGTGACGCGGCGCTCGCCGCGATCACGTCGCGCCGCGTCCGCGTCACGCGCGGATCGACGGGATCACTCGACGACTTCGCCATTCCTCAAGACTAACCCCACCCGGCCCGACCGCCCACTACTGAACTACTAGTACAGTACTTTTCTATGAGTCCAGTACTTCATCCAGCAGTCGGAGCGGCCCGATGACTCCCCAAGCGGTTCCGCGTACACAGCGGGCGATCGTGCAGAGCCGCTACGGCGCGGCCCATGATGTGCTCGCCCTGTCCGAAGCGTTTCCCGTCCACGCTCCTGGAGCCCGGGAGGTGCAGGTGCAGGTCCGGGCGGCGGCGGTCAATCCCATCGACTGGCAGATGATCGAGGGGAATCGACGCCTCATCGCCCGCCGGCGCTTCCCGTTCACGCCCCTGTTCGACCTCGCCGGCGTCGTCACCGCCGTCGGCGACGAGGTCACCTCGTTCCGGGTAGGCGACCGGGTGCACGCCGACAACGAGATCGACGCAGGCGGTGCCTCGGAGTACGTCAATGTGCGCGAGGAACTGCTCGCCCCCGTACCGGCTGGGCTGGCCTTCGCCGAGGCCGCCGCGATCCCGCTGGCCGCGCAGACCGCGCTGGCCTGTCTGGACCGTGGCCGGGTCGGGCCCGGAACCCGTGTCGCGGTGATCGGGGCGTCCGGAGGCGTCGGTCACTTCGCGGTCCAGATGGCACACGCGGCCGGAGCCTTCGTGGTCGGCGTCGCCAGCGCGCGGAACCAGGAGTTCGTCCACGAGATGGGGGCGGACGAGGTCATCGACCGGCACCGGACCGATCTGCCGTCGAGCTTTGGCGCGGACTCGTTCGACGTGGTGATCGACTGCGTCGGTGGTCGCGAGCAGTGGATCGGGGCACGGCAGATACTGCGTCCGGGAGGGCGGTTCGTGACCATCGCGCGGGACGAGGACGGTGTGGTCACCCCCGCCTCCGCCGCCCGGCTCCTGTCGACGATCACCGCTCGCAGGCTACGAGGCGCGGGTGCGCGGGGCAGGAAGTACCACCCCGTCTTCCTCAAGGCCTCCGGTGCCCTTCTGCGGCGGGTGAACGAGAGGGTCGAGGCCGGCCAGGTCCACGTACACGTATCCGGTTCCTTCCCGCTGACGCTGGAAGGCGTGCTGGCGGCGATCGAGGAGAGCCACGCGGGACGGACCACCGGGAAGCTGGTGCTCCAGCGATGACATCAGGGTCCCGTTCCGAACAGCGGGCCACAGCCCCGCCCCTCGCCTCCCCGCTGCGACTGCCCTGCGGTATCACTCTTCCCAACCGCCTGGTGAAAGCGGCGATGGAGGAGCAGCTCGCGGGCAGCGGCGGCCATCCCGACGACAGGCTCGTGACGCTGTACCGCACCTGGGACAGAGGCGGTGCGGGAACGATGCTGACGGGACACGTCATGGTCGACCGTTCGGCCGTCGCGCAGCCGGCCGACGTGATCCTGGACGCCACCAGCGACCTCGAACCCTTCCGGGCCTGGGCGGCGGCAGCGGAGGCGAGCTCGTTCTGGATGCAGATCAACCACCCCGGGCGAGTCGTCCAGCGAGACACCGGCTCGCGCGCGCTGGCGCCCTCCGCGGTTCCCGTGAACGTCGGCTCGCTCTCGAGGCTCTTTCCGGTGCCGACGCCGATGACGGAGGAGGAGATCCACGACACCGTGGAACGGTTCGCGGTCACGGCGGCGCTCGCGGAGCGGGCCGGGTTCGCCGGTGTCCAGATCCACGCCGCGCACGGGTATCTGCTCGCCCAGTTCCTCTCGCCGCTGGTCAACAAGCGGACCGACCGGTGGGGTGGCTCCCTCCGCAACCGCGCCAGGATGCTGCTCGATGTCGTCGCCGCTGTCCGCGCGCGCGTGTCACCGGGTTTCGGTATCGCCGTCAAGCTCAACTCCGCGGACTTCCAGCGGGGCGGCTTCGACCTCGAAGACGCCCACCATGTCATCGAGTGGCTCAGCGACGGCGTCGACTTCGTCGAACTGTCGGGAGGGAGCATCGAGTCACTCGCCACGGCCGGTTCGCCGGCGGACAACCGCACCTTGGAGCGCGAGGCCTACTTCCTCGAACTCGCCGGTGAACTCGTCGAGTCCGCCTCGGTCCCGCTCATGCTCACCGGCGGCATCCGCCGGGCACGGGTCGCGGAAGAGGTGATGGCGCGCGGGTTCTCGCTCGTCGGCGTCGCCACCGCGCTCGCGCAGCGGCCGGACGCCCCGCTCAGCTGGCTCGCGGGGGAGGACGGCGAGGTCACGGCGGTTCGCTCGGCGCTCCGCTCCAGGTCCCTGCGCGTCGCGGCCGTACAGGCGAGCGTCACCTCACGACTGCGTGACATCAGCCGCGGCCGTTCGGGACGACCACTTCCCCTGGTCGCCGCCCTGGTCGTCGACCAGTACCGGCGCTCCCGCGCGAGGCGCCGCTACCGCCGCGAAAGACCGGCCTGACACATAACCCCGCCCCACCGGCCATGTCGCGCATCAGGTGGGTCAGAAAGGCGCCGCCTACCGGACCAGCGCCGGCCGAGTCGGCGGCGGTCGACCACCCGCCGTTGTCACGGGCCAGTACCGACGGCGCGGGGCCGGACCGTCCGCCGGTCCGGGTCCCCGCCGCGCCAGTGCGCTCAACTGCCTCCGCAATGCGTTCCGTTCAGACATCTCGTCACCCACGTAAACAACCGGAGGGGTTCTGGGCGGCGGAAACGAATGAATGGAATGATCGTTACATACAGTTGACTGCGGCATCGCGTCCGACCGCACGGGAAGAGCGGCTCGGCGCGACGCACCCCGAAGAAAGCCCCGATCTCCCCGTAGCGGCTGTCCGATATATCGACCGCCCGACGCACACAAGGATCCCGATGGCAGCACAGCACTGGACCGACCACGACATTCCCGAATTGCACGGGCGCACAGCCGTGGTGACGGGCGCGAACACCGGCTTGGGTTTCGCGATCGCGACGGCACTGGCACGACACGGTGCCGCTGTCGTTCTGGCCTGCCGCAGCGAGGAGAGGGCGGCCGCCGCAGCGGAACGGATCCGGGTGTCCGCGCCGGACAGTGACGTGCGAACGGTGCTGCTGGACCTCGCTTCACAGGCCTCGGTCCGGGTTGCCGCCCAGCGACTGCACGACGAGTACGACCACATAGATCTGCTCGTGAACAACGCGGGCGGTTTCCGTCCGAAGTACGCGGTCACCGAGGACGGTTTCGAGGCCACCATCGCCGTCAACCACCTGGGGCCGTTCGCCTTCACCGGGCTCGTGCTCGACATGATGACCGGCACACCCGGGTCACGCGTGGTGATCGTCGGCAGCAACGGACACCGCAACGGCACGATCGACCCCGCGGACCTCAACCCCGAGCGCGACAAGAAGTACCGGTACATCGCGGCCTACAACCGGGCCAAGCTGGCCAACCTGCTCTTCACCTACGAACTGAACCGGCGTCTCGAAGCCGACGGGGCGCAGACCATCGCCCTGGCCGGACACGCGGGACTGGCCCGGACCGACGGCGCCCGCGACATGAACTGGATCGTCCGGACCGTGATCAACCCGAGGGTCAATCCGATCATGCGCATGATCTCGCAGAGCGCGGCGATGGGCGCGTTGGGACCGTTGCGAGCGGCCACCGATCCGGATGCACGGGGCGGTGAGTACTACGGACCGCGCGGGAACACCGGTTACCCGGTGCGGGCCGACTCCGTCGGAGCGTCCCACGACACCGATCTGCAACTGCGCCTGTGGGAGGCGTCCGAGCGACTGACGAAGGTCACCTACTGATCCCCTCTTGATCCGGTCACCTGCTGACCCCTTTCTGCTTTGGGTGTGGTTCCTCTGGGGGGACCGCTGACCTGGGAAGAGGCTGATTGGCGTGTGTGGGTCGGCGTCCTGCTCCTACCGTGGCGGGGTGGAGGTGGGGGCAAAGGTTTCGTTGCCGGCGGAGCTCCGGGCTCGGGAAAGCGGCTCGGCAGCGGGTGGAGGAGCTGTAGGCCGAGGCCGATGAGCTGGCTGGGCGGCTGGAGGGCCCGGGAGACTCTGTCGCGGCTGGTGATCACGCGGGAGACCGTCGCGATGGTGCTGGGCGAGATGGCGGACGCGGAGCCAGAAGACACCGAGCCGGGGAACGTGGTGAAGACGGGGACGGGGACGGGGACGGATATCGAGGGCCCGTGGCATCGATGAGCAGGCGGCGCAGGACTGGCTGCGGCGCCACAATGCCTCCCGCGACGACGCAGCCGGGAGCAGGGGGTGGCTCGGCCCCCGTTATGTTTTCCGCGGTCCTGCAAGAGGGCCGCTGGCCTCCGGGCCTGGCATGACTGTGTCCCCCTGTCGAACGGATGACCTGGGGGGTGGTGTCACCGGGCCCGGGAGGTGCCGTCGGAGACGCTGATGAGTGCCTCTGTGTGTCAAGCGGCCGCAGTGAGAGCCTTGTGGCGGTCGCGTTTCAGGGTGCGATAGACCACGTTCGAGAGACGCCGTTTGAGGGCCCTGCGTGCCTCCGCCGGTGTCTTGCCCTCGGCGATCTTGCGCAGGTAGTACTCCTGTCCGCGGCCGCCGTCGCGAATCTGGCAGACAGCGACAATATGCAGCACCGAGTTGAGGGCTCGGTTTCCTCCGGTGTTGAGTCGGTGGCGGGTGTTCTTCCCGCTGGAGGCGTCCAGTGGG
>NZ_KB911620.1 GCF_000383615.1 Streptomyces canus 299MFChir4.1
GCAGGTTCCGGGCCGATGATCGCCCCACACGTGGCGAACGTTCAGATCGCCACCGGCGGGATGCGCAACTGGATCCTCAACCTGCATACCGCGCTTTCCGGTACCGGCGTCTACGCCGCGCACGTGGCGATTGCCGCCTTCATCGGCCAAGGCGGCCAGGACTCCCAGCCAGAGACGATGGCAGACGCTTACTGGCGGCTGCACATCGAGCGAACCGAAGCCGAGCTGGTCATCGAGGACCTGCCGGACGACTACCTGGAAAAGGGTCTGGCGGACAAGTTCATGGAGTCCTGAGGCTGTCGTAGACGCTCAGCCGCCGTGCAGGGCCGGCCGGGTCCGCTCGACGAGGTCGACCATTCCGAAATCCCTCGGGCGCCCCCGACCGGACCGTACTACCTGGCGAGTGTGATGCCCGAGATCAGGGCACTCTCCTCGGCGGCCAAGACTTATTTGAAATGAGCATTTCAAATGACCTGTCAGTGCTTAAGGTATCTGTCATGAAAAAACGTACGACTTCTGCGATCGACTTCATTCCGAAGATCGATCCAGCAGTGGTGGAGGACCTACGCGCTCGGGCCCGCGCGACTCGCTGGCCCGACGCTCACGAGGACGCCGGGTGGTCCCTCGGTGTCGAACTCGACTACCTGCGCGAACTGGTCGAGTACTGGGCGGACGGATTCGACTTCGAAGCCCATCGCGCCAGGCTCGCCGCGCTGCCGGGCCGCCGGGTCGAAATCGACGGCATTGGCATTCACTTCATGCATGCCCGCGCCGAGGCGGGATCGGGGAGCGCTGCGCCGATCCCGCTGCTCCTCGCGCACGGCTGGCCGGACTCGTCGTGGCGCTACCGCAAGGCCGTGCCGCTGCTGACCCGGCCTGCGGCGCAGATGGGCGCGGACGCTCAGGTCTTCGATGTCGTCGTCCCCGACATGCCCGGTTTCGGCTTCTCCGACCGGCTCATCGGCAAAGCACCTGACGTACGTGCTGTTGCCGGTATGTGGGCCGAGCTGATGACGGCTCTCGGGTACGAGCGGTTCGCCGTCGCGGGCGGGGACTTCGGCGCCCATGTCGTGCGCTATCTCGCGCTTGATTTCCCTGACCGGGTCATCGGCGTGCACCGGATGGACGGCGATCTTCCGACCGGGGACCCTGCGACGTTGACCCAGGAGGAGCGTGACTGGATCCGGGACAGCCAGAACTGGCAGGCACGCGAGGGCGCGTACTCGGCGATGCACGTCACGAAGCCGCAGACGATCGCCGTTGGCCTCATGGACTCGCCGGCCGGCCTGGCCGCCTGGGTGGTGGAGAAGCTGCAGTCCTGGAGCGACTGCGGTGGTGATCTGGAGTCCGTCTACACACGGGACGAGATCCTTGATCTGCTCACCGAGTACTGGGTGACAGGCACGATCGGATCGTCGATCCGCTCCTACCGGGCGATGGTGGAGATACCGGCGGAACAGCTCCCACGACGAGTCGAGGTTCCCTCCGGCTTCACGATGTTCCCTCGAGACTTCAAGAACGCACCGCGGGCCTGGCTCGAGCGGATGACGAACCTCGTCCATTACAGCGAACCCGAGCGAGGGGGGCACTTCGTCCCGTTCGAGGAACCCGACCTTTACGTTCAGGAGTTGCGGAACTTCTTTGGCGCCGGGTGGTTGTGAGCAGGCGGCAGCCTGTTGTTGTCAGCATGAGAGATGAAGATGCGTGAGGCCGTTGTCCTTGAGCACGGACGCTGAAGGCTTCGAGTTCGTCGCGTGCGGCGGCCCGCCGAGCACGGTGGGTGGGCGCTCGGGGGTTCGACCGTTCGATCGTTGAGCGGCTGGTGCCGGATGAGTTGTGGGAGCTCATGGTGACCGGGAGGTGCTGGCCGCAATCGTGTTCGTGGCCACGTCGGGCTGCACGTGGCAGCAGCTGCCGTTCGGGCCGTCGGGAGCGAGGGCTCACTGGCGCTTTGCCGGGTGGTCGAAGGCTCGGGTGGGGGCCAGGCTCCACCGCCTGGTCCTCGACGAGCCCGGCGCCCGCGGCGAGCTGGACTGGTCCCGCTGCGCGATCGACTCGGTGAACATGCGGGCCCTGAAAAGGGGGAGCTGACAGGCCCGAATCCTGTCGACCGGGGCAAGTACGGCTCGAAGGTCCACCTGATCACCGAGCGGACCGGTCTGCCCCTGTCCGCGATGCTGACCCTGCGGCTGCCCCGGCGATGGACGCTGGTCCTCGCCCTGGCCGTGTTCGCTGTCGGCCACGCCGTCGTGGCCGTCGCTTCCAGCTTCACCGTGCTGCTGGCGGCGCGTTTCCTGACGGCGCTGGCGACCGGCGCGTTCTGGGCGGTGGCCACCGTGGTGGCCGCGCGCGGTCGGTCCCGCCGCGAGCTCCCGCGCGCTGGGCGTCGTGGGCTCCGGCGCGATGCTCGCCAACGTCGTCGGCGTGCCGCTGGGCGCCTTCGCCGGACAGCTCATGGGCTGGCGCGGACCGTTCTGGGCGCTCGCCGCCCTGGCCGTGGCCGCCATGGCACTGATCGCCCGGCACGTCCCGCACGACGGGCCCGCCCAGGAGGCGGTCTCCGTCCGGTCCGAACTGTCCGCGCTGCGGTCCGAGCGCCTGTGGCTGGCCCTGGCGGCCTGCGCGACCACGACAGGCGGCGTGCTGTCGACGTACTCCTACGTCTCGCCGCTGCTCACCGACCGGGCGGGCCTGGCCTCGGCCCTGGTACCACTGGTCCTGGTCGGCCTCGGGGCCGGCGCCCTGGCCGGCTTCCTGGTCGGCGGCCGTCTCGGCGACCGCCGCCCGTACGCGACGACGATCACGGCCCCAGCGGTCACGACGGTCCTGCTGCTGACGATCTGCCGGCCGGCCATGCCGGGCCGACGATCGCGCTGATCGCCCTGCTGGGCCTGTTCGGGCTCGGCGCGAACCCCGTGCTCATCGCCCTGGCCGTCCGCTTCGCCGGCCGCTCCCCCACTCTGGGCTCCGCGCTGACTGTGTCGGCGTTCAACCTCGGCATCGCCGCCGGTTCCTGGGCGGCGGGACACGCCCTCGAATCGTCGCTGGGTGCCACGGGGCCGGCCGCGGTCGGCACCGTCATCGCCGGGCTGACCCTGATCCCCACCATCGCCATCGCGCTCACCCGGCGTCGTACGGCCGTCGTCCGCCCGGGCCACCGGTAGGCGGCGCGCCCCGGGCCGGTTACGCCCTTCCGGCGGGCTCGGCGGCGCCAGACCCACAAACCGAGGAAGCCGCGGCGATCCCGTGTCTTCCTGAACCAGTGACCGGCGCCCCATGGCGCCGGAACAAGCAAGCAAGGAGCAACCACCATGCGTGGAGTAGTGATGCACACCGCCGGTGACGTACGCGTGGAGGAGCGCGACGACCCGAAGATCATCGAGCCGACCGACGCCGTCGTGAAGCTGACCGCGACCTGCATCTGCGGCTCCGACCTGTGGCCGTACCGCGGGATCGAGCCCGCGGACCACACGCTCATGGGGCACGAGTACGTGGGCGTGGTCGAGGAGGTCGGCTCCGCGGTGCGGACCGTCAGGCCGGGGGACTTCGTGGTCGGGTCGTTCGTCGTCTCCGACAACACCTGTGAGATCTGCCAGGCGGGCTTCCAGTCCAAGTGCGTGCACGCCGAGTTCGTCCACGCGGGGATCGGCACCCAGGCCGAGAAGGCCCGTATCCCGCTGGCCGACGGCACCCTGGTCGCCACACCGGGACAGCCGGACCCCGAGCTGATCCCCGCTCTGCTGGCCGCCTCCGACGTGCTCGGCACCGGCTGGTACGCCGCCGTCGCCGCCGAGGCCGGGCCCGGCAAGACCGTCGCGGTCGTCGGCGACAGCGCGGTCGGACTCATGGCCGTGCTCGCCGCCAGGCAGCTCGGTGCCGAGCGGATCATCGCCATGTCGCGCCACCCGGAGCGGCAGAAGCTGGCCCGCCACTACGGCGCCACCGACATCGTCGAGGAGCGCGGCGACGAGGGCGTCGCGAGGATCAAGGGCCTGACGAACGGGCTCGGCGCGCACTCGGTCATCGAGGCGGTCGGCACCCAGGAGTCGTTCATGCAGGCCGTCGGCGCCACCCGTGGCGGCGGGCACCTTGGCTATGTGGGCGTGAACCACGACGTCAGCATCCCCGGGATCGAGCTGTTCTTCGCCGGAATCCACACCCTCGGCGGCCCGGCCCCCGTACGCCGCTTCCTGCCCGACCTGATCCAGCTCATCTGGGACCGCGAGATCGACCCCGGCAAGGTCTTCGACCTCACCCTGCCCCTCGACCAGGCCGCCGAGGGCTACAAGGCGATGGACGAGCGCCGCGCCACCAAGGTCCTCCTCACGCTCTGACGGGTTCCGGGAGAGCGCGCTCTACCTCTGTCGGCGGGGCAGGACGGGACCGGAGACGGCCTCGTCCGTGGAGCGGGCTTTGAAGCATTCCTTCACGCCGCCGACCGCGGGGCTGAAGCAGGCTTGCAAGGGGGTTCCGGGGCTGACCACGCTCATGAGGGTGTGGACGTAGGTGTCGGCCTCGTGGCGGGTGGTGACCTGGGCGCTGTGGAGGAAAGCGTGCCGGTCTCCCACCCGCATCTCGACGCGGTCCTTCATGACGGCGCCCCACATCCGGGCCCAACTCGTCCCGCATTCCTGGCTGTAGCGGATCTGGATCCAGGCACCGGTGGCGGTCTCGTGTTCGGCGAGGGTCAGCGGTTGGGCACCGCATCGCATCGCGATCGGGTCCTTGTTCTGACAGGTCGCGTGTCGGCAGAGCGTCCCGGTGGCCACGGAGGGCGTGGTGGGGGTGGGTGCCGCCTCCTCGCGGTGCGTCGAGGGAAGGTGAGTGAGTACGAGCGCCCCCAGGGCGACGGCACAGGTCGACAGAAAGGCGGTGACGATGTTCGTCGCGCGCCGGTGGCCGGTCGGGAGGGTGCGCGGGTGGTCGGCGCCGCCCGGGATCGTCTCGCTCGGGCCGGTGGCAGGCGGGAGTGTGCGCGTCTGAGCCGTCTGGCCGGTGGCGGCGTCGAGTCGGACAGGGGCGGACACTGCGGCCGGTGTGTCCGTCCCGGTGGCCGTGCCCTGTCGTACCGGCCCGCTGCCCTCCGTCCGGTCCGTGCGGGCGATGTCCAGGAGTGCCAGCGCATGGTCGGCGGGTTCGTCGGCGAGACGGCACAGCTCCTTGACCGCGCTGCGCGGGGGCAGGCTCTTGCCGTTGAGGTAGCGCTCCCAGGACGACTTGCTGTAGGTGGTCGCGTTCGCGAGCTGCGCGAGGCTCAGTCCGGTGCGCTGCCGCAACTGCTGGAGTACGGCGGCGAGTCGCGCGCCCGGCGGTGAGGGTGCGCCGGATGTCATCCCCGCAGCGCCTTCCACGAGCGCGGCCCCACGATGCCGTCGGCGGTAAGGCCCGCGCGATCCTGGAACGTCTTGACCGCCCGCAGCGTCAGCGGGCCGAACATGCCGTCGATCCCGCCGGGTGAGATGCCTGCCCGGCGCAGCAGACACTGTGCCTCAGCGACGTCGGCGCCGGTGGCACCGTAGCCGATCTCGGTGGTGCGGCCCTTGTTGATGCCCGCCGACCAGAGCCCGTCGACCCGTGCGATGTGGCAGGTGTAGGAGGGCGGCGGGGAGGCCGCGGTGGTGCGGGGCGAAACGGTGACGGCTGCCTGACCGGCGTCGTCGTCGAGGCGCAGCACGAGCAGCAGCGCCGCCGAGAGGGCTACGGCCAGGGCGGCGATGCCCGCGGTGAGAGCGATGTGCGGGAAGCGGCCGGGGGCCGGTTCGGGGGCCCGGGGTGGCGTGGGTGCGGCTGGTACGGCGAGCGGCCGGGTCGTCGGATGGGCCGGTGGCTCCTGTTCCCTTCCGCGCTGCTCGTCCTGCTGCTGTACGGCGGGACTTGCGCGGCGGCCGTCCCGGGAGTCGGCGGCGATCTCGTGCAGCGCGAGCAGGGGGACCGGGTCGGTGCCGGTGATCCGGGCCAGTGCCTCCACGGCCTCCCGCGGTGGCAGCGAGGTGCCGCCCAGGTAGCGCTCCCACGACTTGGCGCTGTAGCCGGTCTTGGCCGCGAGCTGTCGCATCGTCAGCTCGCTGTGGTCCTTCAGTCTGCGTAAGCGGGTCACCAACTGTCGTGCGCTGGGGTCGAGTTCCGCGGGCAGCGTCTTGGAGCGCGGCATGTTTCCCCCAAAGCGGTCATCAGCATGGTCGTGTGCGTGAACAGCGGTCCCCTCCGCTTCTCCGCATTCTGCATGAGCACGCCACATCTGTCACAGGTGTCCCGCATCACCGTCCCACCGCTTGCTGTCTCCGCAGGTCAGCAGGGTGGTCGTCCCATAACGCCGCCACTTGGGCCGCAGCCGTGGCCGCCGTGCCCGGGCGCCCTGCACCTTGGTCTCGCCACCTGGCCCGCTCGGCGAGACAGGTGCAGACCCCACAGACGAAAGAGGAACGCATGCGACCGAACGCTCTGGGCAGGACCATCGCCGGTGTCATCACCGTTGTCGGCCTCGCCGCCGGCAGTGTGGCGACCGCGGGCACCAGCTTCGCGGCGACCGCGAGCACCGCGCAGACGGCTGCGGTCGCCCAGCCCGCCGCCGTGGCCGCGACGCAGAACTTCGGTCTGACCGCGGCCGAGGCCAAGAACGTCCAGAATTTCCTCGCGGACTACTGGGGCTACACCGGCGCCATCGACGGTCAGCTGGGCACCAACAGCTGGAAGGCCTTCCAGCGCTGCCTCGCGACGTACTGGGGCTACACGGGCGACATCGACGGGGACCCGGGCCCCAACACGATCAAGGCGCTGCAGCGTCTGCTGAAGGACGACTACGGCTACACGGGCGCCATCGACGGCATCGCCGGTGCGGGCACCCGGGCGGCGTTCAAGCGCTTCGCCGCCTGACCGGTACGACATCGCTCGACCGGTACGACGTGCCGTTCGGACCGATCGTCGAGTGACCTACCGCGGCCCGTCCTTGCCCGGCAAGGACGGGCCGCGGATGTGTGTCACCTCCCTGCCACGCCCCACGCTCGTCTCTAGAAGGAGAACCTCGCAGCCATGGGAAGACTCGCGTTCCTCGTTCGCACCGAAGACCAACATCCACCGCAGCGGGCCGCGGGCCGGACCGGACCGGGCTGGCGGATCCGCGTCGGGACGTTCGCCGCAACCGCGGCGATGGTCTCGGCCGGCATCGTGCTCGGCGCCGGCCCGGCGTCGGCGGCGCCGGCCCCGATCAAGCTGACGTCCGCCTCCTGCCCCAACGAGATCGTGCAGGGCCAGTCGAGCGGCTGCGTCACGGAGTTGCAGAGGCTGCTCAACACGCACGGCGCCGGTCTGGCGGTGGACGGTCAGTTCGGGTCGGCCACGCTCTACGCCGTCCGTGAGTACCAGGCCGCCACCGCGATCGCCGTGGACGGCCGGGTGGGCCCCGCGACCAAGAGCAAGCTGTACGCGACCGGTGGCTCGGCGCCCTCCCCCGTCAATCTCAACTCCTCCTCGTGCCCCGCGAACCTCGTCCAGGGCGCCAAGGGCGGATGCGTCACCGAGCTCCAGCGGCTGCTCATCCACCACGGCTACGTGGTCGACGTGGACGGCGACTTCGGCGGCGGGACCGCGAGTGCCGTCCGCGGCTTCCAGTCCGCCCACGGCCTCACCGTCGACGGGCAGGTCGGCACGAACACCAAGCGGGCGCTGTACGACACCGACGAGTCGCCGTCGACGGGCCTCGACCTGAGGTCGGCGTCCTGCCCGGCGAACATCGTGGAGGGCCAGAGCGGCGGTTGCGTCGCCACGCTGCAGTCCCTGCTGAACGGCAAGGGGCACAGCCTCGACGTCGACGGCAGCTTCGGCCCGCAGACCCTGGCGGCCGTGAAGGCGTTCCAGTCCGCGAGCGGCCTCTCCGCCGACGGTGAGGTCGGTCCGAACACCAAGGCCGCCCTCTACTCGAACATCGGCGGTGGCGGCGGCAACGGCGCGCCCGCCCCGGTCAACCTGACCTCCGCCTCCTGCCCGAACGAGATCGTGCAGGGCCAACGCAGCGGCTGCGTCACCGAGTTGCAGAGCCTGCTCAACCACCATGGCGCCGATCTCGCCGTCGACGGCGACTTCGGTCCGCTCACCGACAGTGCCGTCAGGGACTTCCAGTCCGAAAAGGGTCTCGCGGTCGACGGCCATGTGGGGCCGAACACGAAGGCCGCCCTGTACGGCGCGGTCACCCCGCCGTCCTCGCCCGCGCCCGGCGGCGGTTACGCCAAGATCCTCGACGTGGCGGCGGCCGAGGCCGGCACGGTCGAGGGCAGCGCCCGCGCTAACAGCTACGGTTCGGCCGTGGGCCTCTCGCTCTCCACCAGCAACTACGCCTGGTGCGCGACCTTCGTGAGCTGGGTGGCCAAGCAGACCGGAGCCAGCTCCTACCGCAACACCTATGTCTCGGGCTGGGTCAAGCAGGCGCGGGCCGGCAACTACCACCTCTCCGTGACGACCAACCCGCAGCCGGGTGACATCGTGGCCTTCGACTGGGACGGCGGAAGCGACTTCACCGGCGGCCACGAGCACATAGGCATCGTGCGGACGGTGTCCGGGGGATCGTCCTTCACCACCGTCGAGGGCAACACGAGCAACCCGAACGGCGGCGGCGACGGCGTCTACGTCAAGTCCCGCTCCACGAACAGCGGTTACGACGTGCTCTTCATCCGGGTCCGCTGAGCCGGACCCGCCGCCCCAGGACCATCACGGCGGGGCAGGGCCGCACGGACGCATACGAGGGAGTGCGTCCGCGCGGCTCTCCGCAGGGGGTACGTCAGCTCGCCGCGCGCACCGCTTCGCGGATCAGGTCCGGGACCGCCTTGGGCTGGGAGACGGCCACGGCGTGCGAGGCACCTTCCGTCGCGACGACGGTCGCCCCGGCGCGCCTGGCGCCGAAACGATCGACCTCCGGGTTGATGGCCTGGTCCGCTCCGGCGATCAGCGCCCAGGACGGCTTGGTCTTCCAGGCGGCCGCGGCGGCGGTCTCCTCGAACGCTGCGGCCGCCCGCGGACGCTGGGCCGCCGCGAGGACCTTGGTGGCGTCCGCGGGCACGTCGGCGGCGAGCACCAAGGGGAAGGGGGCCACGGCGAGGGTGACCTCGAAGACCGGGTCGCCGCCCGGTACCGGGCACCTCCACTCCTTGAGGGCGCCGACCAGCGACGAGAGCGGGAAGCGGGCCGACGCTCTGCCCCTCCGGGGACACCGGCGCGGTGTGCCGCGTCGGCCGTTTCCCTCACTGCCATGAGCCGTTCGCGGTCCGCCGCGTCGAACGACATGCGTGCCGTCCCGTTGGTTGAGGGTTCTGGCTCCTCCCCCGGCAGCACACGAGGACATACCGCGCCCACCACCGGCGTCACTCGATCAGTGACCGCGCCGCAGGCCCCCAGTGGGTGTTCAGCGCTCCGCGCGGCGGGCCAGCAGGACCGAGTCCTCGGCCTCGACCGGCCCGGTGTCCCGCTTCAGCGTGCGAGTGCGCTGCTCCACGACGACGGGCTCGAAGTCGTCCGGCAGGCCGGGGAGGAGTTCCGCGGCCAGGAACATGGCCTTGCGGTGGCTCTCGGAGAGGTGGGTGAACTCGTGGGACGGCGCATGTCCGACCACCAGGAGCAACCCACCGGGGGCGACGGCCGCGGCGAGGCGACGGGTCACTTCGACCATGCCGCCGTCCGGCGCGTGCAGATAGTGGCTGGTGACCAGGTCGTACGAGCGGTCGCCGGCATCGAAAGCCCTGGCGTCCACCTGCCACCAGTCAACGCGGTCGGCCACACCGGCCTGCTCGGCATGGCGGGCGGCACGGGCCAGGCCCTCGGCCGAGAAGTCGGCGCCGGTCACGTGCCAGCCCTGCCCGGCCAGCCAGACGACGTCGCCACCCTCGCCGCAACCGACGTCCAGCGCAGCGCCAGGGGTCAGCTCACCGGCGGCGGCGACGAGCTGCGGATTGGGTTCGCCGCTCCAGAACCGCTCCTGACCCGCGTACCGCTCGTCCCAGGCCGCCGGCTCGAACATCTCGGCGGCCGCCGGCCCGTCGTGCTCGCCGCTTCGGCCGTGCTCGTGGTGTCCTGACACCGGATGCCTCCCGTTGCTCGTGATGCGCTACCGCGCCGCCCCCTCTGGGCACGTTGTCGATGGTCCCCGGGCCTGCGCCGATCCGCACGAAAAGTTGCCGGACCGGCAAATATCCACCGCCCAACTACACCGTGACGGGAAGCTCCGCCAACCCGCGAACGAGACGAGTGCGTCGCCATTCCAGTCGATCAGACGGTACGGCCAGACGGATGCCGGGGAACCGGGTCAGTACCGCTCGCAGCGCGATCTCCGCCTCGGCCTTGGCCAGGGGCGCGCCGACACAGCGGTGGATGCCGTGGCCGAAGCTGAGATGCCCCGCGGCGTCTCGGTCCAGATCGAGCAGGTCCGGCGACGGGAACCGCACGGGATCGCGGTTGGCTGCGCCAAGAGCGACCAGCACCGGGGCCCCGGGCGGAATGTCGACACCGCCTAGCGCGACAGCCTCCGTCGTGAAACGGAAAGTGGCTGTACTGACGGGGGAATCGAACCGCAGCAACTCGTCCAGCGCGGCCGGGACGTCGTCCGGATTCCTCCGAAGGTGGTCCAACGCGGCAGGTCGCTGCAGCAGTGCCAGGGCCGCGTTGCCGAGGAAGTTGGTCGTGGTCTCGTGCCCGGCCACGAGCAGCAGCACCGCCAGGGAGACCAGTTCCTCCTCGCTCAGACGCTCTGCTCCGTCGCGAGCCGAGATGAGCCGGTCGAGGAGACCGTCACCGGGGTCCAGGCGCTTGGCGGCGACGAGGCCCGTCATGTAGCCGGCCATGGAATGCGAGGCCGCGTCGATGACATCGGGCCTGCCTGCCGCGAACAGTTCGCCCGACCAGCGCTGGACGTCGGGCCGGTCTTCCTGCGGGACTCCGAGCAGCTGACAGATCACGATGACCGGCAGCGGCACCGCCAGGCCTGACACGAAGTCGAACCGCTCGCCGACCGGCCATCGGTCCAGCAGTTCCTCGGTGACCCGCCCGATGAACGGACGCAGCCGCGCAACGGCCCCGGCCGTGAACGCCTTGGTCACCAGTTTGCGCAGCCGGGTGTGCCGGGGCGGGTCGGTGGCCAGCATGGTGTGCGCCACCGCGGGGTGCAGGCGACGCCGTGACTCCTTGCCGGCGAAGAAGGCGGCCGTGTCCTTGGAGAGCCGAGGGTCGCAAAGGGCTTCCCTGGCTTCCGTGTAGCCGGTGACCAGATAGCTGGGGCGCCCGCCCGACGCCGTGGGCATGGACTGCACAGGGCATCTGGACCGCATGGCCGCAAGGGCGGGATAGGGGTCCTGCAGGAAACGGGGATCCTGAGTCGGGTCGGTCATGCTTTCAGACTCCAACGGACTCTGGCTCACCGTCATCGACGACACGCCCAACACGGGGCGCTTAAGCGTCAGTTGCCTGGAGGAGCCCATGCGAGCGCGCATGGAGATCATTGGCCGACCTCCGGGCGGGCCGACGCCGCCCTCCGCGATGTCGCAATCGGCGGTGTCGGCGGCTGTGGCCGTGACATCGTGGCCGAGTGGTGCGCGGAGAAGAAGAGGAGTGGCTGGCGACTCAGCGTCCGTCACGGGTGCGCGAAGTCCAGGCCGGTCGCCTGGCCTGGACCGAGATCGACCTGATCGACCTCGGGGGCGGGTTCGCGCGTCCGTTGCGTGACGGGTTGGAAGTCTTCGGTGTCCAGGTCAACTATCTGCGCGTCGGTCAGCCTCGCCATCTGGTGGCCGCGCTGGACGGCACCAGACCGATCGCCCCCTATGTGATCTTGTCCTGCCACGGCGACGAGGGCCGCATCCTGATGGAAGACGTCGCCGAGGAGCTGGCCAGATTCCAGCCGTTCAACGGTGACGTCGGGCCGGACCGTGTACGCGAACACTTCCATCTGCCAGGCAGCGTCACTCTCGTCACCGGATGCGACACGGGGGATCCCGCGCTCGCCGACGCCTTCCTCGACGCCGGTGCGGGCATCTATGTCGCCCCTCGGGGCGCCCCGTTCGGCTATGCGAGCATGTTCGCCCCGCTGTTCTTCTTCTACGAGCTCACAGAACAGCGCACTCCCATGGCGGCCGTCGAACGCCTGCGCGCGCACGACGACGAACTCGCCATGTGGGAGCTCTATCAACGCTGACCGGGATGCCTCTCGCACCCGGTTCGCGTGTCCTTCGACCACCCCGGCACTCCGAGGGGGGCGAGTCCGGTGGTGACGGCGTCGAGGTCCTGGCGGAGGAAGCCGGCAGCCGCCCGCTCGACGCCGAGCGCCCCTGGACTCAGTTCTCCCTGTCGCCCGCCGGAGTCCCGTCCTTCCACTCGTGAGCGAGCATCGCGTAGATGTACTCACTGCCCCAACGCTCCCCGTCGAGATCGTTGTCGATCAGATGAGCCTCACGGCGCATGCCCAGGCGCTCGCACACCCGCACGGATCCGGTGTTGAGGACATCCAGCCGGGCAAAGACGCGATGGGCGCGCAACCGGCCGAAGGCCAACGAGAGCAGAGCGCGCGCGGCTTCGGTGGCGTAGCCCTGTCCGGCGTACCGCGGGTTGAAGATCCAGCCGATCTCGGCCTGCCGGGCGGCGGCACTGCTGAGGGTGAGGACCACTTCGCCTACGACAGCTGGCTCGTCCGCCCGGCAGACGGCCAGCAGGAGTACATCGCCGTCCGCCTTCCAACTGGTCCCGCCCGCACGTACGGCGACGGACTCGGCGCAGGCCTCACGGGTGAGCGGTGGGCGATAGAGGTACCGCGCGACCTCCGGCAAGGACTGGTACGCGTACCGGTCCTCGGCATCATCCGGTGTGAATGTCCGGAGGAGCAATCGTTCAGTGGCGATGGTTGCCGGAATGCGCTGCGAGACGGCCGACATGAATTTCCCCCCTTGCAACTGCCTTGACCGGCCAGACTATTTGATCACTCTTCGATCCAGCAGCCAGAAATAGCGCAGTCCGCTGGAGCCGCACGACGGACGTTGGGTCGTCGGGGACGCCACGCGAATGGGCACTCACTGGGTGGACTTGCGCCCGGACGGGCTCTACCAGCACGAGCCGGCTTCCGAGGGCCAACTGTTCCCCTGGTCCAGGATCATGACCGACATCCGGATCACCTGGGGCAAGTACTCCTGGAACTCGTTGAGCAGGGGCAGGTACACCCTCAAGGGCATGATCGCCGGGCGCAGCGGTGGCTGGATGCACATGACGCCGCGTCACCCGTACGAGGACCACCAACTGCGCTGGCTGGGCGATGCCGTGGCACACCTGATCGGCGGAAAGAACCGCTGGATCACCAGTCGTGCGCTGCGGCTGACGGCAGCGGAGGCTGTCACGGTGGCCGGCCCAGCCGGCCGCTGACAGTCCGCCGGCGCCTACGGCACTTCCCGGGACGTCCGACCGCGACCATCCGCTGGCAGGTCTCGGCGGTCTCGCGGGTCTCGCCGCTCTCGCCGCTCTCGCCGCTCTCGCCGACTCCGGCGGAGCAGTCCGCTCGCTCCGCCTGATGGCCGGACTCCCCCAGGAGGGGCTGGAATTGGCGAGTCCCAACCCCTGCACTCCCCCAGCGGAACGCCACGAACGGGAGACCGGCCCCGCCGGCTCGACCGCGAGACCGCCCCTGACCCGTCGTGACACCCACGGGGAAGTACGTGCGGTCATGCCGCCAGGCGGGTGCCGCGGCGCCAGACGGCGCGGGTGTTGAGGGTGTCGCTGATGTTGCTGGTCGGGTCACCCTCGACCAGCAGAAGGTCGGCACGGAGCCCCTCGGCGATGCGGCCCCGGTCACTGAGGCGGAAGCGGCGGGCCGTCGTCGCCGTGGCCGCGCGCAGGGCCCGTGCGGGCGTGAGACCGGCCGCCACGAGGTATTGCAGCTCGTGGTGCAGGCTCGCTCCGTGTGCCAGGCCCCCGAAGAACGTCTCGGGCATGGAGGCGTCGGTGCCGGCCAGCAAGTCGACGCCGGCGGCGTCCAGAGCGCGCACGGTGTCGTACACGTCGTCGAGCTTGCCCTGCGGGTAACGGTCGTAGCTGGACCGCAGGGTTCGTTCCCATGCACTGTCGAGGCGTGCGGAAACCCGGGGGTCGTCGGCGAGATCGCTTCCGGTGATTCCCATCATCGAGGCATTGAGGCTGATACAGGGAATGACGAACATGCCCGCGTCCCTGATGAGGGCGATGATCTCGGCGGTGTGCGGCTGGTCCATGAACACGTGGGTGAGGCCGTCGATGCCGGCTTCGGCTGCCGTCCTGGTGGCCTCCGCTGTCAGCGCGTGGGCCACGGTCAGGGCACCGTACTTCTTGGCTTCGGCCACACCGGCGGCCACGGTGGCCCGGTCGAGTGACGGCAGCCCGGGGTGTCCCTCCACACTGCCGTCGTCGATCATGAACTTGATGAAGTCGGAGCCCCGGGCGAGGAGTTGGGGCACAAAGGCGGCCGCTTCCTCGGGAGTGCTGGAGAACGGCATCAAGGGCATCACCGGCGGGAGATCCCACTTCGGCCGGAAGCCTTCGGGCATCAGCTCGCTCGGGTGACCACCGGGCGGTGTGATGGCGAAGCCGGAAGAGCGCACGTCAGCCAGGGTGTCGTCCTCGGTGATGGCCCCCCGGTTCTCCCGGGTGTTCATCCCCTGCATCTCCAGTTCGGTCGTCACCCCGAACCGCAGGGCGAGTGCCAGGGAACCCGGAGCGGAGTGAACGTGGGCGTCGATGAGCCCCGGCAGCAGGGTGGCGCCGCTGCCGTCCACGATCTCGCTGTCACGAGGAGCCTCGCCACCGACGCGAGCGATCCTCCCGCCGTCGATGACCACGGTCCGCACGCCTACCGACTTCTCTCCGTCGAAGATCTGCGCATTGGTGATCGCGGTGAGCGCCATAGCAGTCCGCCTCGTTTCGTCGCTCGTCCCAGATTTACATACCCTAAGCTATATACATATCTAGAGGTATGCAAATGGGTGGGCTGGGCCTAGACTCAGACGCATGAGCAGCCCGTCCTTCCCCGAGCAGCCTTCCGACGACGCGGCGTTGGACCAGATCGGCCCCGCGCTGTCACGTCTGCGACGACGCGCACCGGCATCGAGCAAGGACCTCTCCCGCAACCTCGTACTCAATGTGATCGCCGATGCGCCGGGCGAGACGACTGTCGGCCGCCTCGCTGCCGAGATGGGTGTCGCCCAGCCGGTGGCCAGCCGGACCGTCGCCGCCTGCATCGAGGACGGGCTGCTGCGCCGGACGGCGTCCCAGATCGACGGTCGCCGCACCGTGCTCGAACTCACCGAGCACGGCGAGGCCGAACGCAGCCGCTTCGCCGCTGAACAGCGCAAGGCGTTTCAGGAGATCACCGCTGCCTGGTCGCCGGAGGAGCGGATCCAGTTCGCACGCCTCTTGGCCCGATACGGAGCTGACGCCACCGCATGGTCCAGGAAACAGGCCTCGAGCCGCGACCGAACGAGCGGTGCCGCGCTTCTGCGTGAGCGATGAGTTCGGGCGGTGGATCAGGTCTGCCCTGGCATGACTCGACTCATCGCCGCCGTCTCGGCCTCTCCCGACGGCTGCCTCGCCGGACCCGACCCCAGCCGGGACAACGATCGCCCGGCGCCGTCGCCCTCGGGCACCTCGTCGACGTGGTCGAAGAGCCGAGTGGCTGGTACGGTCCGCCTGGCCGCGGCGCCCACGCGGTCGGCAACACCGCGTCCGTCGTGACGGGGTCGGCGCCCGGTTCAGTGCGGACGCCCCCCGTCGACCCAGCGTTCGTCACAGCCGCGCACAAGCGGGCCGAAGCGACGGCGTCGGAGAGCGGCAAGGAATTCGACCTCATCCTCGCGGGCCGCGTGTGCCACGGTCGGTTCGGCGACGTAAGCCTGACCGGCCGACGCTCCGACGCCGCACGTCGCGCGCAGCGTCATGGACGCCGGAACGCTACTGGTCACCGGTGGAGCGCCGTACACGCTCATGCAGCGGAGCGTGCTCTCGGCATCGACCGCGACGCATCCGGCCCACGACCTCTTGCGGTGATCCGGTGACCACTGTCAACGCCAATGGGATCGACTTGGGCATCGAGTCGTTCGGTGACCAGGACGCCCCCCTCGTCCTGCTCGCGGGAGGGACGGCGATGCTCTCCTGGCCCGACGCACTGTGCGAGCGCCTCGCCGCCGGAGGGCATCGGGTGGTGCGTTACGACCTGCGCGACAGCGGGGAGTCGACGACCACGGATCCCATGGCGCCCGCCTGCACCCTGCGCGACCTGGCCACCGACGCGGCGACCCTTGCTGACGCGCTCGGCGGGGAGCCGGCGCACCTTGCGGGGATCGGGGTCGGCGGGATGGTCGTCCAGGTGGCCGTACTCGACCATCCGCACGCGTTCTCGGCGCTCACCCTGGTCGGCACCCGCGCGGTTGCGCCCGGCCCGGTCGACGAGGACCTCCCCGACCATGACCAGGCGACGATGGGTCGGCTGTTCGCGCGTGCGATGCCGGATTGGACCGATCGTGAGGCGGTCGCGGCCTTCGTCGCCGCCGGTGCGGAGATCCTCGGCGACGACCCCGTCGCCGCGCCCGCCACCGCTGCGCGCATCTGGGACCGCACGCCCGGCACCGCGCCCCCGGTCCAGATGGCCAACCAGCTGGGCGTGGTGTTCGCCGGCCTCGACTGCAAACCCCGCTGGCGCGAGCTCCTGCCGAGATCGCGGTCCCCACGCTCGTCGTCCACGGCCGCCGCAACCGGTTCTTCCCCGTCGGCAACGGCGAAGCGCTCGCGCGCGACATCCCCGGAGCACGGCTGCTCGTCCTTGAGGAGGCCGCCACGGCAATTCCCGATGCGGCGGTCGGCGAGGTCACCGAGGCGATGCTCAGTCTCACATGACCGAGGCCACTCCCCGGTGTCAGTGCCGGCTGGAAGACTGCCCGCATGATCGAACCGAACCCGAAAGCGGACCTACTTCGATACCTGCAAGAAGCGCGAGACGCCCTGGTCTGGAAGCTCGACGGACTCTCCGAATACGACATCCGGCGCCCACTCACCCCCACGGGAACGAATCTGCTGGGGCTGGTCAAACATGTCGCCAGCGTGGAGCTGGGGTACTTCGGCGACACGTTCGGGCGGCCGTTCTTCGACGAGCAACCGCCGACCTGGTGGTACACGCAAGACGCGGAACCCAACGCGGACATGTGGGCCACGGCAGACGAGTCACGCGAAGACATCGTCGGGCTGTACCGCCTGGCGTGGCAGCACTCCGACAGCAGGATCGCGATGCTGCCGCTGGACGCGGTCGGCCGCGTGCCGTGGTGGCCGGAGGAACGTCGCGAGGCGACACTGCACCACATCCTGGTACGCGTGATCTCCGATACGCAGCGGCACGCGGGCCACGCGGACATCGTGCGGGAACTCATCGACGGATCCGTCGGGTGTTCGCAGGGCAAGGGCGACTTGCCGCCAGGTGATCAGGCCTGGTGGGCGGGCTATCGGAGCCGGCTGGAGCGCGTGGCGCGGGAAGTCGGCGGCTGATCCAGGCCGTGGCCTTGGTGGGGCCGCGGGCCTACCCTTTCCGTCGCACCTGGTCAGGCCCTAACCATGGTTCAGGTAGGCCCGGAGCAGGTTCCGGTCCGGCTCGGTGGCGAAGTGCGAGGCGTTGGGGACGTAGACCGTCCGGCGTTGACTGCGGCAAGGACCGTGTCACCGTGGCGTGAGGTGAACGCGAAGTCGTCGATACCGCCGAGCCCTGTCGCCCGGGTCTCGATCGGGCCGGCGGAGCCGTTTCGGCGTACGGGGATGCGCAGCACCATCCCGCGGTCGGTGTTGGACACCCATACGGCGTCGTCGTGGACCTTGATGCCGTCGGCGCCGAAGCCGGTTCCGGACGGCAGCGGGGTGAGAGCCGTCCCCGTGGCCACGCGGTGCACTCGCCTCCTGCCATGGGCACGCGCCAGACGATTCCCCGCACCGAGTCGGCCGCGTACAGCACGTCTCGGTGCTCGTCGAGGGCCAGGCCGTTGGGCAGCCCGTTCGCGGGCAGCTCTGCGATCTGCTGGGGCTTGCCGCCGTCGGGGGCGATGCGCCGGATGCCGGTCTCGCTGGTACCGGTGGCGTCGTTGACGCAGAGAGTGCCGTCGTGGGCGCGGGCGATGCCGAGAACGATCGCGTCGTGGACGATGGGGGTGTTCGGGTCCGCGACGGCGGGCAGGGTGACGCGTCTGCGGATGTCTCCGCGCCGGGTGACGTTGGCGACCTGGCGGGCGAAGCGAAGGTCAGGTCGGCGGAGCCGTCGGGCTCGACCGCGATGTTCTCGGGTGCCTCCCCGGCGGCGAGGTCGAAGTGGGCGACGACGGTCGCGGCGATACCGGCCAGGTGCGGGAGTCCGGGCATGAACCACTCCTCGGGCGGCGACAGGCGCTGATGTCTCGACCGGCACCCAACCCGGGCACGAGACGGTGAACGTCCTGCGTCCTGACGGGCTCTACGTCACCCTCATGCAGTGGCACGCGGCGAGCCAGAACGCCCCTTCGGGGAGTGCCCGCGGCGGGCGTGGGGGGGCTGATAGCGCCTGGCCGACACATCGTCGAGCGGGAGGGCTTCTCCGACGCACCTCCGCAGGTGCTTGACCCGGGTGCTGGCCCGAGTGCTGACCGGGATGCGGGATCCCGCGTCGCGGGCGACGCTGGTGCCGTGTCCGAGCGTCGAGCGATCGTCCACCCGCCGTCTGAGACCGGCGGCCGTCTGGTGCGCATCGCGGACCGGAGCTACGGCACCGCGCACACCCCCTACGACCGGACGCTGCTTGTGCGGAACGCCGGTTCGGACCTGGGCGAACGGCACGAAGGCGGGCCGGAGTGATGGCCGCCGTGAGCAGGCGCAAGGGCGGGAAGAGCGGCGCGGAACGCGACGTGGAAGCGGTTCTCGACGAGCTCTACACCACGCCCCCCGCCGACTTCGTCGCCCGCCGTGAGGAGTTGGCCGCCGCGGCCAAAGCGGCCGACCAGGTCGACGATGCCCGACGGATCCACGCGGCCCGCCGCCCCACCCTGGCGGGCTGGGCCGCGAACCTCCTGCTGCGATCCCAGCAGCAGGAGAGCCGGCAGTTCCTGGAGCTGGGGCAGGCTTTGCGCGAGGCATACCGCACCCTGGACGCCGTAGGGATCAACGAGCTGTCCGAGCAACGGCGGCGCATCGTGGCTGCCTTGTCCGGGCAGGCGGCGCAGCTTGCTCAGGAGGCCGGGCACCGACTGTCGGACCAGGTCCGGCAGGACGTCGAATCCACCTTGCGCGCCGTGCTCACTGATCAGGATGCGGCCGACCAGTGGGCAGGCGGCCGCCTGGAGGGCGCTCTCACCCCGCCGTCGGACTTTCCCGGCACCGCCCCGCCCACCGGCCCCGCGCACAAGCCACGCCGGGAGACGACTCCGCAGCCGTCGGCGCGAACGCGGGCGAAGAACGAACTCGCCGAGCGGCGGCGTCAAAGGGAGGAGCGGCTCGATCACGCCCGGACAGCGGCCGAAGAGGCCGCGCAGCGATTGCGGGACGCCCGGAGGGAAGCGGCCGAGGCTGAAGCGGCACGGCAGCACGCGCGCGACGGGCACGACCAGGCCCGGAAGCTGGTGTCCGCCGCCGAGCAGCAACTGCACCAGGCACAGCGGGAACTCCAGCGAGCCGATCGCGAACAGCGGGAGGCTGAGGAACGCAGCCATACGGCCGCTGACGCACACGCACGGGCCCGACAGGAAGCGCGCGAAGCTGAGCGGGAGGTGAGGCGCCTGACCTCACGCAGGAGCTAGGTGTCGGCGGAAGCGCGCGGGTTCGCTCTGGTTGACGGGATCTGGTGTCCCGAACGCTCGCCGAGCCGCAGGCGATCGGCTAGCCCGGCGGCCGGCGCGGGTTCGGCATGCCGTCATCGCTCATGTGCGCCCGCTGGCAGATCCCCCTCCAGCCGTACGGGATCGCCGGCGCGAGTCGGTGCAGCTGTCCGCAGGGACAGGGCACTGCCGCCCACGCGCACCCCGGCACAGCTCGACCCAGCCGTGGCCCGTCGAGACCGACTCCGGAGTCGACTCCCCGTCCAGAACGAGGTGGCCGCACGACTCGTGCTCGCCGATCGGCCGGAGCGCAAAGTCGTCGGCCACGCATTTCTCCAGGACGGTTCGCATCACGATCACACGAAGGATGACGGTCTCTCGTCGATGCCTCGCGGATGCCCCGGACCAAGCGAGGCCTGGCCCCGCCGGGCCGCCACCAGGTGACCCGCGACCGCCGGCACGCGCCGAGGTGGCCCGGCCGGGGCCCGGCCACCTCCGGCCGATGGGATCAGGCGGGCTGCGGGGCGGGCGTCGCCGGAGCGGACGCGCCCTCGCGGGTCTCGCGCATCATCAGCAGGCCGCTGACCACCATCAGCGTCGCGGTCAGGCCGTGGACGCCGAACGCGGTGGCCACTGAGCCGTGGTGGGCCAGCACCGTGGTCATGTCGCCGTAGGCGGCGAGAGCCTCCACCAGCAACACCCAGCCCAGCGCCCGGCGGTGGCCCGTCACCAGCAGGATGCCCAGGACCAGGGCCAGGACGACGTCGCGGATTCCCTTGATGATAAGGAAGCCGCCACCGTCGCCGGACGGCCAGCTCGGCAGGCCGAAGGTCGGCGCCGTAGTCTCCGGGCTCAGGATGAACTCCGCTCCGAACCAGAGGATGAAGAGGATGAAGGCGGCGGTCAGGACGGTGTTGATCTTCTTCAGCGCCATGGTTCGTCTCCCTGCGAGTCTTCGTGAGCTTGATAGGGCTTGGTGAGCCGCGCTGACCCCCACTCAGGGGATAAGCGGCGACCGGAACTCTTTGGCCGTTCGGGACCCCCGGGGCGGCTGAGCCCCTGGGCTCAGGCGAGGGCGGCGACCAGCAGGGCGAAGGCGGCGATGATGACGGCGACGCGGACGTAGTGGAAGCGCTCCCAGCGGTTCAGCTGCTGCTTCCAGTCGGCGGGCCGATTGTCAGGGGTCCACGTCCTGTTCCGGTTGTTGATCGGAACGAGCAGCAGAACCGACATGACCACGCTGAGGATCAGCAGCGCGCCGGCCGTGACGACGAGGCCGGTGCCGTTGTGGTGCCACCCGGCGACAGCCCAGATGCCGACAAGGACGAGCGAGCCGATGTACCAGACCGGCATCACGGCGCCGAGCATCCGGCCCCCATGAGCGTGGCCGAGTTGGCCACTGTCCTCCGGGAGCGCGTCGAGTATCCGGTTCATGACGAAGGCGACGGAGAACTCCACCCCCACCATCACGCCGACGACCACGGTGGTGATGACCTCGAGTGCGTTGAGCATGACGACCCTCTCGGAATCTAGTGTTGCTAGCCGATGAGGCAACGCTAGTACTACTGCCGCTCCTTTGTCTAGCAGTGCTAGGATCGAATCATGTCGGTACAGGAACGCAAGCAGCGGGAACGGGCGGAGCGCGAACGCCTCATCGTGGCGACGGCCCGTGAACTCGCTGAGCAGCAGGGTTGGGACGCCGTCACCACACGGCGGCTCGCCGAACGCATCGAGTACAGCCAGCCCGTTCTCTACAGCCATTTCCGCGGCAAGCGCGAGATCATCGGCGCCGTCGCCCTCCAGGGCGCCACAGAGTTGGCCGTCGCGGTGCGGGCCGCGACCGCCGCCGTGGATAGCCCACGCGAGCGGGTCGCCGCCCTCGCGCACGCCTATCTCGACTTCGCCCAACGCAACCCGGCGGTCTACGACGCCATCTTCCAGCTCGACGGCGGGCTGGCGTACGCCCAGGAGGACACCCCGGCACCTCTCAAGGACGCCTTCGCCGCGCTGCTGGAGTGCCTCGGCGAGGTCGCCGGGGACGGTGTCGACCCGGGTCTGTTCACCGAGACGTTCTGGGCGTGCCTCCACGGGTTGACCACCCTGACCCGGGCGGGACGGCTGCCGCCGCAGGAAACCGAGCCGAGGGTGAGGCTGCTGGTGGACCGGCTCGCCATGCTCTGACACACCGGCCGGCCTTCCGCCCCCGTCGCCCTCGTCGAGGCGGGCGGTCACCGAGTCAGTCCGGTGGGCGCCGGTCCTCCCTGCGCGTGCGGGCGGCGAAGCTGTGTCAGCTCACGCAGTTGTGGCCCGCACGGTACGACGACCCTGCGCTCCGCCCTGACGGAAGCGGACTACGTCGTGCCCGGCCGCACCCCTCACCCAGGACCCCTGGGGCATGGTCGACGCCTCCGTGGTCGCCACCGCGAAACCGGGGGCGGCGGGCAGCCCCGTGAGAGCCCGCCCGCCGAGTCCTTCACCATGGGCCGCGCCCGTTCAGTGCTGCCGCCTGCCGTGGTAGCGCTCGGCGAGGCGGGCGAGTGCGACGGCGGCGAGCAGGAGGCCGAAGTCGCGCAACGCGATGTCGTAGTAGTCGGGGATGGTCAGCAGGTTGACGATGATGCCGGCCAGCCAGCCGGCCACCAGCCAGGCTCCGAAGCGGGGCGCGAAAGCCACGGCGATTCCGGCGACGACTTCGATCAGGCCCACGGCGTACATGGCCGCCTGAGCGCTGCCGGGAACGAGGTCGTTGATCCACGGCGCGAGGTACGCGGGCCAGTCCACGAGCAGGTTGGTGAACTTGTCCAGCCCGAACAGGATCGGCGCCACGGTGAACGCCGTACGCAGGATCACGAACGCCTGGTACCCGGGGTCGGCGAGCTGCGCACGCCGCGGGGCGGCGGTGGGCGGGGTGCTTGCGGTTGCGGAGGACATGACGACCTCTCCTTCTAGTGACAACTTTCATCACTTATAGAAGCCCCGATCCCTTCTTTAGTCAATGGCCGTGGGTTTTACACTGGTGTTCGTGGACGCCCCGAAGGAAGTACGCGACCCCGATGTCTCCGCCATCGCCGCCTTGGACGAGCCGACCCGCAGGAGGCTGTACGACCATGTGGTGCGCCAGCCCGGCCCCGTCAGCCGCGACGACGCGGCCGCCGCACTCGGCCTGGCCCGGCAGACCGTGGCGTTCCATCTCGACCGGCTCGCCGACGAGTCCCTGCTCGACGTGGTCTACGAACGGCGCAGCGGGCGGACGGGGCCGGGGGCGGGCAGACCGGCCAAGCTGTACCGGCGTTCGGGTAAGCAGATCGCGGTGAGCCTGCCGGACCGGCGCTACGAACTCGCCGGGCGGCTCCTGGCCCAGGCGGTGGAGGAATCCGCGGCAACCGGCGCGCCGGTGCGGGAGGTGCTGCACCGCAGGGCCGAAGAACTCGGCGCGCGGCTGGAAGAGCCGGAGAGCGTAAGCCTTTTCGAACTGCTGGAGCGGTACGGGTTCGAGCCGCGGCACGAGGAGACAGGCACCATCGTGCTGGGCAACTGCCCCTTTCACGTCCTGGCGCGTGAGCACACCGAGACGGTGTGCGGCATGAATCTGCACCTCCTCCGTGGTGTCCTGCACGGGTTGGGCGAGCGCGCGTACACGGCCTGTCTGTCACCCTCCCCTGGCCGATGCTGCGTCCGGCTGGAGCCCGTCGCCTGATCGCCTTACGTCACAGCACCGGCACCGGCACCTACGTACGACGCTTGTGCAGCTCGATGGCCAGTGGGGTGGCCGTGAACATCGAGGAGTACGTGCCCACCGCGCAGCCGATGAGGAGGGCGAGGGCGAAGTCGGCCAGGGAGTCGCCGCCGAGGACGGCCAGTGCGGTGAGGATGAACGCGGCGCCCATACCGGTGTTGACCGTACGGGGCAGGGTCTGCAGGAGGGCCTGGTTGGCGACGCGGGCGAAGGCGCCCCTGTTCGCGCGGCGGCCCAGTTCCCTGATCCGGTCGAAGACGACCACGGAGTCGTTGACGGAGTAGCCGATGACGGTCAGCAGCGCAGCCAGGAACACGCCGTCGACGGGTTTGCCCAGCCAGGCGAAGACGCCGATGAGGATCACGACGTCGTGAGCGAGGGCGGCGACCGCCGAGGTTCCCAGCAGCCGGCGGAAACGTGCCGTGAGATAGACGAGCTGGGCGGCGAGGGCGACGACGAGGGCGATGAGGGCGCCGTGGCGCAGCTCCTTGCCGAGGCTGGGGCCGATCGCCTCGTCGCGGATCTTTTCAGTCCCGGGCGCCAGGTCGGTGACAGCGGCGGTGATGACCGCCGCTTGGTCGTTGCTCAGGTGAGGGGTACGGACGGTGAGCTGGTGTGCGCCGGAAGTCTGGACGACGGCCCGGGGGAATCCGGCGTCGGCGAGCGCGCTGCGGGCCCGGTCGGCGTCGACGGGGGTGGCCGTGGCATAGGCGATGAGGCGGCCACCGGTGAACTCGACGCCGAGGTCCAGGCCGCGCACGGCGATACCGGAGGCGGCCAGGACGAGAGCGGCGGCCGAGGCGGCCAGCCACCGGCGCGGGTGGCGCATCAGGTTCGGGCTGGTGCGGCCGAGGCGCTCGCGGACGGCGCCGGAGTGGGCGATGCCGGTCAGGCGGGGGCGGCGCCGCAGACCGGGGCGGCCGACGGCGTGTTCGGCGAGGACCCGGGTGATGACCAGGGCGCTCAGCATGGAGGCGAGGACGCCGATCCCCAGCGTGACGCCGAAGCCGCGGACCGGGCCGGAGGCGAGGAAGAACAGCAGGCCGGCGGCGATGAGGGTGGTGATGTTGGAGTCGGCGATGGCGCTGAAGGCCCCGCGGAATCCGGAGGTCAGGGATGATCGCGGGGTGGGGCGGTGACCGGAGGCGTACTCCTCGCGGGCGCGTTCGAAGACGAGCACGTTGGCGTCGACCGCCATGCCGATGGCCAGCACGAAGCCGGCGAGGCCGGGCAGGGTGAGGGTGGCGCCGAGGGCCGCGAGGGCCGCGTAGGAGATGAGGCCGTAGCAGGCCAGAGCCACGGTGGCCAGGGCGCCCAGAAGTCGGTAGACGGCGATGATGAACAGCGCGGTCACCGCCGTGCCGATGGCTGCGGCCCAGGCGCTGGCCTTGATGGCTTCGGCTCCCAACGTCGGGCCGACCGTGCGCTGCTCGACGGTCTCGACCGGAACCGGAAGGGCACCGCCGTTGATGAGCAGGGCCAGTTCTTTGGCTTCGCGGTCGGCGAAGGTCCCGGTGATCTGGGTGGAGCCCCCGCTGATGCCGGATCGGCAGGCGACAGACGGGGCGACCTGCGGCGAGGAGATGACCTTGTCGTCCAGGACGATGGCGACGCGGCGGCCCGGGTCTCCGACCGCGTGGCAGGCGGCCTCGCCCGTCAGACGAGCCCACCCCGTTTCGCCTGATCCCCTGAAGTCGACGGTGACGTGCCATCCCGCGCCGCCCTGCTGGTCGAAGCGGGCGGCTGCCTTCTCGACGTCCTTGCCGGTCAGCGCGGCCGCCCGAAGACGCAGAAGGTGCCCGGACTCGTCCGCCATGACCTGCTCGCGGGGCCGCTTGGGCAGTGGGTTCGGCTTGTCGTCGGCGGTGGCTGCCGTACCGAGTACCTGGTGGAAGGTGAGCTGGGCGGTGCGGCCGAGCACGTCGGCCGCCTTCCTGGGGTCCTGCACGCCGGGCAGCTCGACGATGATCCGGTCGCTGCCGGAGCGGGCGATGGTGGGTTCGGTGACACCGAGCGCGTCGATGCGGCCGCGCAGTACCTCCACGGTGCGGTCCGTGGCCTCACCGTCGGTGTCGGCAGTGGCGGTCGGGCGGGTTTCCAGCACGATCTGGGTGCCGCCCCGCAGATCGAGTCCGAGGTGCACGGGCACCGTGAGGGCGACGTACAGGGACAGGGCAACGGCGATCAGGGCGATCACGCCTCTCATGCGCGTGGATCGGGTCACCGTGGATCGGGTCACAACGGGCCTCCGGCAGGCACACCGCGGCCGGCACAGGGGCTGCGGTCGAGAAAGGAACGAGAGGGAAAGGGACAGGGCTCAGATGCCGGAAGGCGGGGGGTGCACGTACCCCATGCCGGTGTGCTGGATGGTCGGATACGGGGGTGGCCTCCACCGCGACCGGGAGCGGCGCGGGCCCGAGCGAACCGATCTCCGGGCGAGGCGACGCGCCCTGGGCGGAGACCGGTGGTGCATGGCGCTCGCCGGTGACATCCGCATGGCTTCGCTGGCCCCGCACCGCGACAGTGGAAACAGCGGAGTCCACGCCCTCCGCGTGGGACTCTCCGTGCGCTGCCCGGGCCTCTGCCGCGAGCACCGCGCCGCCGACCGCACGGGCTTGCTCATCGCCCAGGGCGGCCGGGCCGAGCAGCGTGACGACGACGGCGAGCAGGACGGCCAGCGCAGCCGAACCCCGGCCGCTCATGCGGGACACGGCGACCATCCCCTCCCTCTTTCCTGTCGGTGGCAGCCTGTCGGCGACGGCGCGCTCAGGGTTCGACCAGGCCGGCGCGGATCGCATAGCGAGTGAGCTCCAGCCGGTCCCGCAGACCGAGCTTGCGCAGCAGGTTCTCCCGATGCCGGTGGACGGTCTTGATGCTGATGAAGAGCAACTCGGCGATCTCCTTGGAGGGGTGGCCCTCGGCCACGAGTTTGAGGACCTCCTCCTCGCGCGCGGTCAGCACCTGCTCGGGCGGCTCCTCGCCGTTGCGGACCCGGTCGAGGTAGCTGCGTATCAGCGCGCTGACGGCGCCCGGGTACAGGAAGGGTTCGTCGCGCATCGCGGCCCTGCAGGCCGCCACGAGGTCGCGGTCGGCCACGGACTTCAGCACGTACCCGCTGGCTCCGGCCTTCAGCGCCTGGAAGAAGTACTGCTCGTTGTCGTGCATCGTCAGCATCAGTACGCGCACCCCCGGCTTCAGCGCGACGAGCTCGCGGGTGGCCTGCAGTCCCGTCATCCGAGGCATGGCGATGTCCATCACCGCCAGGTCGACCTCGTGGGTGCGGGCCAGTTCGATGGCCTCCGCCCCGTCCCCCGCCTCGGCGACGACGTCGAGGTCCGGTTCCCGGTCGAGGATGAGCCGCACGCCACGCCGTACCAGCGCGTGGTCGTCGGCGAGGAGGACACGGATCACGGATGTGTAGGGCGTGGTCATGGCTGCTTCCTGAGGGGCACGACAAGCCGGACCGCCGTACCGGCCTGGGGGCGGGAGGTGACGTCCAGCGTGGCTCCGATCAGCAGGGCCCGCTCGCGCATTCCGCGAATCCCCGCCCCCTCGCGGACGGCTTCGGTGCCGCGGCCGTCGTCGGAGACGGCCAGTACCACCGCCTCGCCGGTGTGGTGCAGGCTCACCTCGACCTGGCCGGCCTCGGCATGGCGGGCCGCGTTGGTCAGGGCTTCCTGGGCGACGCGGTACAGCACCAGTTCGGTCTGCTGGTCCAGCGCGGGCAGGCCGCTGTCGAAGCGGCGTACCACCCGCAGTCCCACATGGGTGGCGAACTCGCTGGTCAGCGAGGTCAGGGCGCTGACCAGTCCGAGGTCCTCCAGCACGCCCGGCCGCAGCCGACGTACCAGACGGCGCACCTCGTCCAGACTCCCCCGGGTGATCTCCTGCACCTGCCTCAGCTCGCCGCGCAACGGCTCGTCCGCCTCGTCGGCAGCTCGCTCCAGTGACAGCAGGATCGCGGTCATGCTCTGGCCCACCTCGTCGTGCAGTTCCTGGGCGATACGGCGTCTTTCCGCTTCCTGCGCGAACAGGGCGCGGGCGCTGCTGGAGGCCCGCTCGTGCTCGAGGCGCTCCAGCATGGCGTTGAAGGTGCGGATCAGTTCGGCGGTCTCACCGCGGCCCCCTTCCGGCAGCCGGTGCCCGGGGCGCAGCAGATCGACGGTGGTCATCAGCCGGGTGAGCCGGTCGAGCGGGGCCAGGCCGATCCGCAGCAGGGCCGCGTTGGCGACCAGCATGACGACCAGACCCGCCAGCAGGATGACCGCCTCGGTCAGCACCACCGGCACGGAGACGGTGACCGGGGCCCACAGCAGCAGCGCGGTGGCGCTTCCCAGCACGACCGCGTTGAGCGCGAAGATCCGCCAGAACAGGGACACCGGGTTGACGCCTTTCCATGTGGGACGCGGCTGTGCGTCTGCTGTCGGTCACCGCGCACCCCGAGCGTGAGCTGCGTTCTCCGGTTCAGACCGGCCTGCTGTCCAGCCTGCCCCCTGCCTGTTCCGTCGTCGATGGGCTCCAATGCCCATTTCCCGGACCTGCCCCGCCCACGCCGCGATGGGCCCTGGGCCACGCCGTAGATGGGTATCGCGCCCGATGGGTTTTACGGACCGTTGCGGCCACGGTGGAGACATGGACCGGCCGCCGAGACCGACCCCGCCCCCGTCCTCGACGGCCTCCCGCCCGCCCCACCTCTCACCGGAAGAAGGAACCGCCATGTCGCTCGATACGCCCCAGGCCGAAGCCCGTCGTGAGCGGCTGACGGCGCACGAGGCCCTCCAGCGCCTCGAAGAGGAACGTGCCTCCCGTCTCACTCAGCTACGGGCCATCGACGAAGCCCGGCCGAACGCGGAGGAACAGGTGATGTCCACGCAGAAAGACACCATCCGGCGCGTCCTCACCGAGGTCGAGGCCGCCTTCGCGCGCGTCCATGACGGCAGCTACGGCATCTGCCGCACCTGCTCCAGGCCGATCCCCGTCGAGCGCCTGGAAATCCTGCCCTACACGCCGTACTGCGTTCCCTGCCAGCGCGACGCCGCCTGACAAGCGCCCCTTCGACCTCTCTCAACCGCCCTGCCCAGGGGGTGACTTGGTGAACCATCGGACCATCGACGACCACAACACGACCCTGTCGATCGAGGACTTCGCCGTACTGCGCGAGAACCTGCACGAGCAACGCCTGTTCCGCCGGGAACAACTTCACCAGCTCTCGGCCGCCGTCACATCCCGCGTCGGCACCCCGAGCGCCCGACCGGCGGCCTCCCAACTCGAGGTGCGCGACAAGCTCGCCGCCTCCGCCCGCCTGGTCCTGACCGACGTGGAAGCCGCCCTCCGACGCATGGACCAGGGCCGGTACGGCACGTGCCACCTGTGCCGCGGACCCATCGCCCGCGAACTGCTCATGATCGTGCCGCAAGCCCGCTACTGCACGCGATGCCGACTGGTCAGGGAGGCCGGCCGATGACCACCCCGTCCCACCGTCCCGTGGCGGCCGCCCGGCACCGTTCGTGGCCCTGGTGCCGACGATGCTCCGGCATCGCCCTCGACCTGGGCAGCGCCCGCACCCGTGCCTGGACGTCCGGGCGGCGAACGATCCTCGACGTGCCCACGGTCACCCTGCCGGGCGACAGCGCCACCTGCCCCATTCAGCGCGGAGCGATCGTCGACACCCCCGGAACCGCCCGGATGCTCGACCGGCTGCTCGGTCACCGCCCGCCCCGTGCCGGCCGTCCTCTGGTCATCCTGACCACTCCCGTACTGGGCGGCATCGCCTTTCGGGCCGAAGCCCGCACGGCGGTCGAGGTCCTGCGCCCGCGCAGCGTACTGACCGTCCCCACCGCGCGTGCCGTGGCCGTGGCCGCAGGCGCCGACCTGGGCCGCCCCCTGCTCGTCGTGGACATCGGCGCCCACCTCACCGAGGTCACACTCCTGGCCGACGGCGCGGTGACCGACGCCCGCTGCGCCGCTCTGGGCACCAGCGACCTGGACAGCCTCGCCCCACCCGCGCGGATCACCGACGCGGTCGTCGCCATGGTGACCGGCATGCTGGACCAGGACCACACCTCCCAGACGCTCGACGCCCTCCGGCGGGGCCCACTGCTCGCCGGCGGCGGTGCTCTACGGCCCGACATCACCGGCCGCCTCACCGACCGGCTGCAGGCTCCCCTCCACCCCGTCGTCGCCCCGCACACCGCAGCCGTCCGCGGCGCCGCGAGACTCCTGCAGGCTGCCCACGCCCACCCCTCGGCCCTCGCCGTCACCGACGCCGCGCACCACCGCTAGCCGCCGCCCGGTCCCGCCCACGCCCGGCAAGTGCCCACGTTCACACGGAAGGAGAGACACGGTGGCCCGCGCAGTACCCCCGGCAGACCCTCCCGACGAGCTCCCCCGCGTCCTGTTGTGGCGATGGCGGCGCAACCCCCTGCGCCGCCCAACGGATCTCGCACAGGCGTGGATCGCCGTCGGTCTCTTCCTCGCCGTTCTGGCCGCCACTCCATCCGCCGCGTTCCTGCTGGGCGACACCGCGTACCGCCACTACAAGGAAACCGCCCGGCACCAGAGCGCCACCCGGCACGACACCTCCGCCGTTCTGGTGCGCGACGCTCCTCGTCATCCGGAACCGGGATCGGACGAGGCGAAGAAGGCGCTGTACGCGGTGACCGTCCGCTTCACCGATCCGCATGGCCGCAGTCGCACGGCAAAGACGGACGTCGTCCCCGGTCTGGCCGCCGGCAGCATCATCCGCGTCTGGGTCGACGCCGAAGGAAAGATCACCGACGCGCCCCTGACCAGCCGACAGGTCCGTGACGGCGCCATCGGCTGCGCCGTCCTTGCCGCCATGACCGTTCCGCTCCTCGGCACAGCCGCATACGCCTACGCCCGCCGGAGGCTGGAGCGCCACAACCTCGCCCAGTGGGACTCCGCGTGGGCCCGCGTCGCCCCTCGGTGGACGGCCTCACACTGACAGGCCGAATCAGCGGACTGAGCCCGAGGAACCGGTGATGGCGTTCGCCCGGCTTACGCGTGAGCGGGCGGGCCGCAGCGCGGCAACCCTCTCGTCGCGGGAACACATCAGAACATCACCAGGACACAACTCCCGTGTAGTCGAACAGCTGACCGTTGGGGCCGTCGTCCGGCAGGGTCGCGAGTCGCAGGGCGATTGCCGCGCCCTGCTCAGGGGTCTCAGTACCGCTGAACCCGTTGAGGTCGGTGGCCACGTAGCCGGGGCAGGCGTTGTTGATCAAAATGTTGGTACCGCTCAGCTCCTTGGCGTACTGGATGGTGACGGCGTTGAGGAAGGTCTTCGTCGGCGCGTAGGCCCCGCTGATCCCTCCGAGGTCGACGCCGGGCGTGGTCTGCAGTGCCAGCGAGCCGACATGGCTGGACTGGTTGACGATCCGCGGGTGCGCCGAGCGGCGCAGCAGCGGCAGCATCGCGTTGGTGACCCGGATGACACCGATGACGTTGGTCTCCACCAGCCGCCGCACGGTCTCCACGTCGATGGTTGAAGGCTCCTCCGGCCAGCCACCCGCGACGCCGGCGTTGTTGACCAGTACGTCAAGGCGTCCCGACCGCTCCTCGATCAACCGCGCGGCGCCGGTCACGCTCTCTTCGTCGGTCACGTCCAAGGGCACACCGAACGCGTCGGCGCCTGCCGCGCGCAGCTTCGCCACGGCGTCCGTCCTGCGCTGCTCGTCCCGGGCGCCGACACCGACGCTCCAGCCCAATGCGCCCAGGCCGACCGCGATCTCGTACCCGATGCCTTTGTTCGCGCCCGTGACCAGCGCAATCGTCTTCTCAGTCATGACATCGAGCATGGCTGCGCCTCGGCCAGGCACCAACACCATCTCGGTAGTACAGCGATACCCGGGCGGTATCGATCGGCCCGCGTCACGGTTACCGTGCATGCATGGAGATACGCGAGCTGCGGTACTTCGTCGCCGTCGCCGAGGAACTGCACTTCGGCAAGGCCGCCGAGCGTCTGGAGATAGCGCAGCCGCCCCTGTCCCGCGCCATCGCCCGGCTCGAACGACAGCTCGCGGTCACGCTGCTGGAGCGCACCAGCCGGAGGGTCACGCTCACCGCGGCCGGGGCGGTCCTGCTGTCCGAGGCACGCTCGATCCTCAGCGCGGTGGCCGCGGCCGAGCGTCGTACCCAGCAGGCCGCGCGAAGCCGCCCCCGCCTCGTCCTCGCCGTCAAATCCGGCACCGTGGGCGAGTTGCTGGCCAAACTGCTCGATGCGTACCGCGCGGAGCCCGGCGCGGCCACCGTTGATCTGCTGCTCTGCGAAGCGCACCAGCAACAGGAACTGCTCCAGAACGGGCAAGCCGATGTGGCCCTGCTGCACCTGCCCTTCGATTCGGTGGCCGGACTCGACACCGAAGCTCTGTACACCGAGGGACAGGTGGCGATCCTGCCCGCCTCTCACCGCCTCGCCCGCCGCTCCCGGATCCGCGTGGCCGAGGTCGCGGCGGTGCCGGAACTCCCGATGGCGCGCTGGCCGGACCGCGGCGGCAACTACCCGGAGGGACCAGGCCCAGAGGTACGGAACCTGACACAGCTCTTCCAGTTGATCGCGCTCGGCCTCACCACCGTGATCATCCCCGAGTCCGCCGGCACGGACCTGCGCCCGGACCTCGCCGCCGTGCCCGTATCCGATGCCCCGCCCGTGACTACCGTGATCGCTTGGCCGTCGCAGAGCCGACTTCGCGCAGCCGCCGACCTGATCCGGGTAGCAACACGTCTTTGACTGACCGTTCTGCATCCTCTACATCGTCTGTCGCACGGTCCATGGACGTATCTCACCGAGCTGACCAGGACTGACACAATCGGGTACGGCCGCTTCCGGCTTCGATCCACTTCGAGTGGTGCGGTGGCGTCACGCGGAACGACCCAGTTGCTCGCGCACCCACGCAGGATCGGGGTTGGTGTGCGCTTCGCCCGCGACGACGACGGTCGGCACGGTCTCGTCGCCGTCGTTGGCCGCCCTCACCACCGCGGCCGCGGCCGGGTCGCGCCATATGTCGACCCAGTGTGCCTGCCGGGCCTTGCGACCCAGCCGGATGCGCAGTCGAAGGCAGTACTGGCACCCAGGTCGCCAGAAGACGACCGGTCTGCCATCGACGGCACTGCGACGCTGTGCCTCCAGTACGCCGATCGACTTCGGGAAGACCAGAGGCGAGTTCACGCCTGCGAGCAGCGCGAAGGCCAGCACGATCGCTGTGGCTGCGCCGGGGGCCCCGCTGACGATCCGCCCAGCCGCGAGGGCTGAGCCGCAGAGAACCAGCAGCATCGGCAGGATCCAGGCGCGCATCATGAGGACGAGGCTATCGATGAGTCGACATGGGCCTCGAATCGGGCAGCCCATGCACCGCCGCGTCGACGGCCGGGTGCATTCGGAGTCGTCCAGCGCGCGGCGGAGAAGCAGCGGAAAAGCAGTGGACGGGGTGGTGACCAGCCTTGTAGCTTGCGATTGCCCGTGACACCGCCCGAGGAGGTGAGACCCATGAACGCAGTAGCGATGTGGGTGCTCCCCCTTGCCGTCACGGCCGGCGATTGACGTAGGTGTCGCCGGGAGCGCCTCGACAACAGGCACTCCTGAAAGGCAACACCTATGGACTCTCCGCAGTTCACCGCCCGGCCGTCGTCGGATTCCCGCGCCGAGCGCGCGCCCCTTGGGCTCGACTTCGACGTGATCATTGCCGGGTGCGGACCGACCGGTGCGATGCTGGCCGCCGAACTCCGGCTGCACGACGTGCGGGTACTCGTCCTGGAGAAGGAAACCGAGCCCGTCTCATTCGTCCGTATCGTCGGTCTGCACATGCGCAGTCTCGAACTGCTGGCAATGCGCGGTCTGCTGGATCGCGTGCGCGCACACGGAAGGCAGCGTCCGGCCGGCGGGTTCTTCGCCGCCATCAACAAACCCGTGCCCCAGGGCCTGGATTCGACGCACCCCTATCTGCTGGGCATCCCGCAGCCTGTCCTCGTCGACCTGCTCGAAGACCATGCGATCCAACAGGGTGCGCAGGTCCGCCGCGGGCGCGCGGTCACCGGATTCGAGCAGGACGACGAGGGGGTGACCGTCGAACTGGCCGACGGCGAGCAGCTGCGTTCGCGCTACCTCGTCGGCTGTGACGGCGGGCGCAGTACGGTGCGCAAAGTGCTCGGTGTCGGCTTCCCCGGCGAGCCCTCACGGACCGAGACGCTGATGGGCGAGATGGAAGTGGGTGCGCCGCAGGAGGAGGTCATCGCCAAGACGGCCGAACTCCGAGAGACCCACCACCGGTTCTGGCTCCGGCCCTTCGGCGGCGGGGTCTACAGCGTCGTCGTCCCCGCCGCGGGAGTCAGCGATCGCGCGAAGCCGCCCACCCTCGAGGATTTCAGACAACAGCTGCACGCCGTCGCCGGAACCGATTTCGGCGTGCACTCCCCGCGCTGGTTGTCCCGCTTCGGGGATGCCACGAGGCTGGCCGAGCGCTATCGGGTCGGGCGGGTGCTGCTGGCCGGCGACGCGGCACACATCCATCCGCCCGTCGGCGGGCAGGGCCTCAACCTCGGCGTTCAGGACGCCTTCAACCTCGGCTGGAAACTGGCCGCTCAGATCCGGGGCTGGGCGCCCGAATCACTGCTGGACACCTACCCGGCCGAACGTCGTCCGGTGGCCGAGGACGTGCTGGACAACACCCGCGCCCAGATGGAACTCCTGTCCACCGAACCGGGTCCGCGGGCCGTGCGCAGGCTGCTCACCGAGCTGATGGACTTCGACGAGGTGAACCGTCATCTGATCGAGAAGATCACCGCGATCAGCGTCCGCTACGACTTCGGTGAGGGGCCCGACCTGCTCGGCCGCCGCCTGCGCGACATCGACCTGAAGCAGGGACGCCTCTACGATCTGCTGCAACGCGGCCGTGGCCTGCTGCTGGACCGCACCGAACGCCTCACCGTCGGCGCCTGGTCGGACCGGGTCGATCACCTCACCGATCCCACCGCGGCCTTGGACGTTCCCTGCGTCCTGCTGCGCCCCGACGGCCACGTCGCGTGGATCGGCGACGATCAGCGGGACCTGGACAGCCACCTCGCCCGTTGGTTCGGCAGGCCCGCCGACTGACGGACGAGGAGTCGGGTGCCGGTCCCGCGGCCGTTCAGGCCGTGCCGAGCGTCAGTCCGGCCCCCGGAGAGGTGCTGCTCCGGGGGCCGTTCAGGCGACGGCCGGGCCGCCAAGCCCCATTCACATGGTCCCTGGGAAGTCCAACCACCGGGCGCCTCTTCGGTCACACTGGAGGCGCTCGGTCAAGAGGCAATCGTGGCGGGGGAAGGAAGACCGTTGCCGGAATCCGACCTGTTCGCACGGGAAGCCCTCGTCGTGGCGCAGCCGAAGCGTTCACGGTGGCGCAGGTACACCGGTCCCGCGCTGGCCGTGTCGACCGTGGAGGGCACTCTGCTCGCCCAGGTCACGCACACCGACGACACGCGCTCTCTTCTCACGAGTGTGTCCGGCGAGTACGTCGTACGTATCGAGAAGAGCTCCAGGTTCGGGCAGTTCGGACCGGTGCGGTTCCGTTTCATCGACGCCACGGACCACGAGGCCGGCACCGTCGATGCCCGTGGACCCGTCAAGACCGGGCAACTGAGCCTGCGGACGGCGCACGGACGCGCGCTGCTCCTCACGCGTCGGGGTCTGCTGTCCACCGAGTGGCAGCTCACGGAGAGCGATCCGCATCGGAGCCCGGCACCGGAGGTTCTCGGCCGGGTCACGGTGAGCACTGTCGACGGGTGGCTCGGGTTGCAGCAGTACGCCGTCGTGACAGACCCCCGCCTGGACACGTCGGAACGGCGGACCGTCGTCACCTCGGTCATCTGTCTGCACCTGCTCCGCCGGCCTCCGGACAGCAGCAGCACGCCCGCATGAGCCGCAGGCATCCGATCTGGCATCATGGGCGAAACGGAACCCGGTTCCATAAGTCGTACGGAACCCGGACCCGCTGTGCCGTCGCAGGGAGAGGAGCCTCAGGGTGAGCGACAGCCGCCAGGGCACGGAGAAGGCCGCCGCGCCCCAGCGCAAGGACGTCCGGCGCAACAAGCAGATCCTGCTGGACGCGGCCGCCGCCGTCTTCGTCACCTCGGGCGTAGAAGCGCCGGTGCGCGACATCGCCGCCAGGGCGGGCGTGGGGATCGGCACGATCTACCGCCACTTCCCCACCCGGGCGGACCTGATCGTCGCGGTCTTCCGCCACCAGGTCGAGACCTGCGTCGAGGCCGGCCCCGCCCTGCTGGCGAGCTGCCCGACGGCGTACGACGCACTGGAACGGTGGATCGACCTGTTCGTCGACTTCCTGGTGACCAAACACGGCCTCGCCGCAGCCCTCCAGCACGACAACGCCGGCTTCGAGACCCTGCACGCCCACTTCATCGACCACCTCGTACCCGTGTGCACGCAGCTCCTCGACGCCGCCACGGCCGCCGGTGAGATCCGCTCCGGCATCGGAGGGCTCCAGCTGATGCGTGGCGTGGGCAATCTCTGCGTCGGCGCGGAGAACGATCCCAGCTACGACCCTCGCGCCCTGGTCACGCTCCTCGTCGCAGGACTGCGCCAGCCGCACCGGTCCGGGTCGGAATCCGGGGCGGCCGACGGCGAGCCGTGAGCGGCCCGCGCACCCCGTACCGCTCACGAACCGGCCCCGCCGCACCCCCCGACAGGCGCGTCTTCCGGTCGCAGACGAGGGGCCAGTTGCGCAGCGCCGCGTCGGCAAGATGCTGGAGTTCATCGCGGCCGACACCGCTCGGGGCCTGTACGGCGATGCCGTGGGCGAAGGTGGTGACATAGCGGGCCGGCAGTCCCGGATCGGTCCCCGCAGGCAGATCGCCGTCCTCGACGGCTCACCGGAACCGATCCCGAACGCAGGCGTGGCCGTCGGTGCGCCAGGCGACGAGGACGTCAGTCGCTGGTGGACAGGGCGCCCTGGACTCCCAGACACCCCTGGGGGCGGGCCCGGCGGGTGGTGGTCCGGACGGCGCCCGCCAGGATCGCGTGGCGACTTCCAGGGCGGTCGGCTCCTCAAGGGCGCGGGCCAGGTAGGCGCTCGGGCCGTCGGTGTACCGCTTCAGAGCCTTGCGGAACAGCTCCTCCTTGTTGCCGACCGCGCGCCGGGGCTTCGGCAAGGCGCGACCGTAGCTCCTCCTCCACCACGCGCAACGTCTCCGCGGCCGATGCGACGTCGCCGACCCGGTTTCGGATCCGGTCCACGGAGCGTTGCCAGACGGCATCGACCGGCGCCCACCGGTTACGCAGTTCGGCCGCCGGTATGTCGACGAACGGCGACATCCCCCATGGTTTGAAGTGCACCCCCACGAGCCGCACACGCGCCGGGTACTCGAAGAGGAAGCGCCTGGTCCACACACCCATGAACCACCCGTCGGCGAACAACGCCGGTGGCACCGAAGGGTCGGAGTCCCACAGCCGGACAGGCCCGCCCAGGTGAAGGAACAGGTGTGCCGACGGCATCGGCGGCACGTTCATCAGCCGGTGGCGCGGGGCCCCGGTCAGGCAGTACACGTCGTCGATGAACCGGTCGAGCGGCGGAGCGGGCACCCGGCCGACGTATTCCATGGACCCAGTGTGGACGCTCGAACGTTCCGTTCGCGAGGGCGGTGTCACCGCCTCTGCCAAGGATCGTCCTCTAGCCGTGTGGGGCCTCGCCCACGCCGGCCATCTCGGAGTCTTCGCGACGTAGCCGTTCAGCCCCCCAGGCGCCCAGCGGCCCGAGCGCCTGGTTGAGCGTGTGCCCGTGCTCCGTGAGGGAGTACTCCACGCGCGGCGGCACCTCGGCATACACCTTCCGGTGCACGAGACCGTCCTCCTCCATCTCCCGCAGGTGCTGCGTCAGCATCTTCTCGCTCACCCCCGGTAACCCGCGACGAAGCTCGGCGAAGCGACGTATGCCGTGGGCGTGGAGTTCCCACAGGATCAGTCCCTTCCACTTGCCGCTCACCACGTCGAGCGCGGCGTCGATGCCACAGATGTACGGCCCGCGTCTCGGCGCCTTGGCCATCACTGAACCCCTTACTAAAAGGTAAGTACCGCAGAAAATGGTGGGTACTTCCGACAGTAGTGACGCTCTCCGAGCATGGAGGGGTGAACGAACAACAGAACTCCCCCACCGGCCGGAGCAGCGCCGTCACCGTGATCGGGCTGGGTCCGATGGGCCAGGCGATGACCCGCGCCCTCCTCGCCGCCGGCCACCCGGTCACCGTCTGGAACCGCACCCCGGCCCGTGCCGACGGCGTCGTCTCCGACGGAGCCATCCTCGCGTCGACACCCGGCGAGGCGGTCGAGGCGAGTGACCTCGTGATCCTCAGCCTCACCGACTACCGGGCGATGTACGACATCCTCGACGGCGCCACCGCATCGCTCGCCGGCCGCACCCTGGTCAACCTGAGCTCCGACACCCCCGACCGCACACGCGAGGCGGCGACCTGGGCAGCCGGCCACGGCGCCGCCTTCCTCACCGGAGGTGTCATGGTTCCCGCGCCGATGGTCGGCACCGAGGCGGCCTACGTCTACTACAGCGGCCGCGACCAGGTGATGGAGAGACACCGCGCGGTGCTGGCACCACTCGGCACACCCAAGTACCTGGGCGATGACCCCGGCCTCGACCAGCTGATGTACCAGGCCCAACTCACGGTGTTCCTCACCACCTTGTCGGCGCTGATGCACGCCACCGCGATGCTGGGCACCGCAGGACTGAAGGCATCGGAGGCGCTGCCCGAGTTGCTCCTCACCGCCGACTCGATCGGCGACATGCTGAGGGCCGGGGAGGAGACTCCCGGCGCCGCGCTCGATGCCGGGGAGCATCCCGGCACCCTCAGCACCGTCACCATGATGGGCGGGACCTCCGACCACATCGTCGAGACCAGCGCGTCCCTCGGTCTCGACCTCGCGCTCCCACGGGCCGTACAGGCCCACTACCGGCACGCCGTCGACAACGGGCACGGCAGCGACCACTGGACCCGCATCGTCGACAGCATCCGAGGAGCGCGCTGACCCATCGCGGAGGCGGTGCGGCCACGCCGGGCTGCTCCTGCGTGAGCTGCACGCCGCACTCGCGAAGGCCGCCGGGCACCAGGGACCGACCGCTCGGCAGGCTCAGGGGTACAGCACCGCTCGGAACGTGAACGAGACGAGTTGGGCTCGATCGCGTGCGCCGACCTTCGTCATGGCCCGCACCCCGTGCGTCTTCACGGTGAACGCCGACACCGACATCCGGGCCGCGATCTCGTCGTTGCCGAGACCGCCACTCGATGACACACACCACCGTCACTTCGCCGGTTTCGGCCACGACCCCGACGACGTCCTCCGGGCTCCGATCGCTCCACCTGATCCGAGTCGTCTTCTCCCTGATCTGGGTGGCGCTGATCCTCACGACCTCCGCCTCCCTGGTGTCGACGGACAGGCCCACAGCGATCGCGGGCCTGCTCCTCGTCATCTACCCCCGTGGGACGTCATCGCCACACTCCTAGAGCGTCGCCTGGCCGAAACCGGCTCCACGCACCGCGTCAGTGCCGGCAACATGGCTCTCGGCCTCGCGACCGCAGCGGGGATGATCATCGGGGTCTTCTCCGTCATCCAGGACGGCCCTCCTCGTCTTCGGTGTCTGGGCCCTCCTTTCCGGAGCGGTTCAGCTCGTGACGGCGATCCGACGCAGGCGCACCGTCGGCGCCCAGTGGCCCATGATCATCAGCGGTGCCCAGTCCGTCCTCGCGGTGCCACCATCGCCGCCGGCTCGGCCTCGGAGACGAGCGGCCTGTCCACCCTCGCCGGGTACCCGGCCTTCGGTGCCTTCTGGTTCCTCGTCTCCGTCGTCGCCCAGAGCAACCGCAGCCGACGCGCGGCGCGTTGACCTGGAGAGCGCCTGATCGTGCACCGGGGCACATTCGGGCGGCGCGATATCCGCCAGGCATATGACAGCAGTACCACCCCCTCGATGGACGGCACACCACTCCCGCATTCGTCGTACCGCTCGTCATCCCGACGCCCGGTCCGCTTCCGTCGGAGCGGGCCAGGCCGACTGGCACTGGTGTACGACGTACGGACGGCCGGTTCAGGAAGGAAGGGGTCACAGGAGACGCCTGTCATCCCTTCCGTCACACCCTCACCATGGGCACCCGTCGAGGCCGCCCCGCGTTCGGGCCGTCCGCAGGAAAGTTCAACAGAACACCCATCCACCGCCCGGACACCCGCATAACGTGCGGTGACCCGAACCGCCTCCGCCTCCCCCACTTCCTGCGGTCCGTGACGCCGGGCCCACCGCGCTAGGAGCTTTGGGATGTCCTACGACCGCTCGGAATTATCCCTGCCGCACCGGCACAACGGACGGGTCCCCTCCCCCACCGCACACCGGCCGCCGCCCCTCGCGCCGGCCGGAGTGCGCCCGGGCAGCGGGGCCCGTCCGCGTTCGTGGTCCAGCTACCACCGGGCCCTGCGTGTCCTGCGCCGCGCCTGCCGCTGGCAGCGACGCGTGGCCACCTTCGTCGCCCTCGGCTACTTCGCCGTCTTCCTCACCCTCACCGTCCGGGCCCCCGCCTTCATGGCCCGCCCGGTCCTCGGCGGACTCCCCACCGGCCTGCTGCTCGCCGTCGTACAGATCCCCGTCACCTGGCTGGCCGTCCTGCTGTTCGAGTACTCGGCACGGCGGTTCGTCGATCCCCTGGCCCGCCGGGTCAGCCAGTACGCACGCCCGGCCGGCGGCGACGGGCGGGCACAGGCATGACCGACCTCGGCGGCTCCGCGCAGTCCTGGTCCCTGGTCGCCTTCTGCAGCGTCGTCACCCTCACGCTCCTGCTGTGCGTACTGACCGGCCCCGACCGCGACGACCTGGAGGAGTTCTACACCGGCTACCGAACCCTCTCCCCGCTGCGCAACGGCCTCGCGGTCGCCGGTGACTACATCTCCGCCGCGACCGTGCTCACCATCGGCGGGGTCATCGCGCTGTGCGGCTACGACGGCGTCGTCCTGGCCCTGAGCACGCTGCTGTCCCTGCTCCTGCTGATGTTCCTGCTCGCCGAACCCCTGCACAACACCGGCCGGTTCACCATGGGCGACGCGCTGAGCCGACGTGTCCCCGGGCGGGCCGTGCGCATCACCGCGTGCGTGGTGACCCTGCTGTCGCTGATCCCGATGATGATCGTGCAACTGGCGGGCGTGGGACAGCTGCTGGCCTTCATCCTGGGTTTCTCCGACGGTGCCATGCAGACCGGCTGCATCGTCGGCGCGGGAATCCTGATGATCAGCTACGCCGCCCTCGGCGGGATGAGGGGGACCGCGCTGATCCAGATCATCAAGACGGTGATGCTCCTCGGGTCCGGTCTCGTGGTCTCCGTACTCGTCCTCGCCTCCTTCGGCTGGCACCCGGGAGCGATGCTCGACGCCGCGGCGCAGCGCAGCGGCACCGGCCGGGCGTTCCTCCAGTACGGCCTCCAGTTCTCGGACGGACCGCACCCCGCACCGGACATGATCAGCACTCAGGTCGCCATCGTGCTCGGCGGTGCCTGTCTGCCGCACGTCACCATGCGGATGTACACCGCGGGCAACGCCCGCCAGGTGCGGCGCACGATGTCCTGGGCCGTGTCCTCGGTGGCCCTTTTCATGCTGGTGATCACCGTCGTCAGCCTCGGCGCCACGGCACTGGTCGGCCGCGAACGGATCACGGCCGCCGACCCGCACGGCAGCACCGCCTATCTGCTGGGTGCGCGCGCCGTGTTCGGCTCCGATGTCTCCCGCACCGAGGGCCTGGTGTTCAGCACCGTCACGACGGCGATCTTCCTGACCCTCCTGGCGTCCGTCGCCGGAATGACGCTCGCCTGCGCCAACTCGCTGGCGCACGACGTCTCCGCCTCCCGGAACAAGGGCATGCCCGCGCTGCGGGAGATGACCCTCGCCCGGACCTGCGCGCTGGTCGTCGGCATCCCCGTGGTGCTGCTGGCCGCCCTCGCCCAGCACCGCAGCCTCCAGCCCCTGGCCACGCTCTCCTTCTGCATGGGCGCCTCCGCCATCGCGCCCGCGCTCGTCTACTCGCTGTTCTGGCGACGCTTCAGCAAGGCCGGACTGCTCGGCACGCTCATCGGCGGCTCGGTCGCCGTCCTGGTCCTGATGTCCGGCACCCGGCTCGTCTCCGGGTCACCGACGTCGGCCTTCCCGGAGGCCGATCTGAACTGGTTCCCCTTCACCACGACCGCCCTGGTGTCCGTGCCGGTGGGCTTCGCCTGCGGCTGGCTGGGCACGGTCCTCAGCGGACGCCGCAGCGCCCGCCGCGCACGCGAACGGTACGCCGGCATCGAGCAACTGATCCTCGCCGGACCCCCGCGACGCCGTCCGAGCTGGAGCCCGGACGGACCGTAGCGGGAACCTTCGAGAACTCGTCGTGTGCCGGGTGTCGAGAACGTGGCACTGACTCCGTCCCAGGTGCATCAGTCACCACTGCGGGAGGAACGACCGTGCAACCGAACGAGATCACCGAGGTTCTGAACCGGCCTCTCAGCCAGGAGCTGCTGGCGCGCGACCTGACCCGCCTGGCCTACGCCGCCAAGGACGGCACACCCCGCAACGTCCCGATCGCGTTCGCCTGGAACGGCTCGGAGATCGTCATGTGCACCTCGAAGAACGCCCCGAAGCTAGCGTCCCTGCACGAGAACCCGGCGGTCGCCCTGACGATCGACACCGAGGTGCACCCGCCCAGGATCCTGCTCATCCGGGGCCGGGCCGAGCTGGACTACGTCGACGGCATCCCGGACGAGTACCTCCAGCCGACCAGCAGCTACGAGATGACCCCCGAGCAACGGGTCGAGTGGGAGGCGGAGGTGCGTTCGCTCTATCACGACGGCATGGTCCGGATCGTCGTGACCCCGACCTGGGCGAAGTTGATCGACTTCGAGACGACGCTGCCGAGCGCGGTCGAGGAACTGGCCCGGCAGCGGGAGGAACGGAAACGGGCCTGAGCGGCGAGCGATCACGTACCCGCTTCGCCGCTACGGCCGTCAGCCGCACGTCAGTGTCGGCACCGCCCAGTCGCCGTGGTCGTTGCCGTTGCCGTCACCGGCGTCGCCGACCTTGAGGTCGACCACCTGGGCGCCGCTGACGTCGACGTCGACGGACACGGCGGCCTGTCTGCCGCGCATCGTCGGCGTGGTCACCAGGGTCCTGCCGTCGGCGATCACGGAGAACGTCACCGTGCCCGCGCCCCCTGTCTCGTCGTCCACCCCTACCTGCGCCGTCAGGCGCGAGCACTTTCCTCCGAGGTAGAGCTGGACGTCACTGAGCGCGTTGGTGCCAAGCCCCTTGGCGTGGTTCACACCGCTGATGGTGATCGCCCGGCCGTCCCCGGCCGCCTGCTCGCCGACGCTGCTGTCGCGCTCCACCGGGCCCCACCCGTTGGTGGAGGACAGGAACGGCAGGTCGCTCACCGCACTCTCCCCGGCCGGTGGAGCCGCCGGTATCCCTCCGACGATGCGCTCGTCGGTGCCGGTGGCCTGCCGTCCGTGCCGCAGGTAGAGCACCGTGGTGGTGAGCGCCGAGGCGGACGGCAGGTCCCCCGCCGGTGGCTGGACCTGCCAGGTGAAGGCGGCCGTACCCCCGGGCTTCAGGCTCTTGAGGGACAGCGGGCTCGTGGCGCTCACGCTCCAGCCGTCGGGGGCGGCGAGCGAGGCCGTCAGCCGGGACGCGGACGTCTCGCCCTTCGGCACCCGCACGGTCGTCCGAGCCGTGAAGGCCTCCCCAGGCTGAGCCGTGTCCGGCACCTCCAGGGCGACCTCCGCTCCCGGACGCCTGGGCATCGCGTACTTCCGGGAATCGTAGCGGGGGCTGTCGTTCTGCGCGACGCGCAGGGAGGAGACGTAGCTGCCGTAGTCGGTGAGGGAGACCTTGCCGAGGCCGCCGGTGCTGCCGTCCAGGTTCCACACGGCGATGGCGATGCTGTTGCGGCCGTTCGGGTTCAGGATTCCGTTCGGGACGGGGAACGTGTGCTGCGGGCCGAGGTAGTTGACGTAGTTGCCGACCTGCCAGCCGTTCACGAAGATCGTGGCCCGGTACTTGCGTGCCGGGTCGTCGGTGAACGTCAGGCCGAGCGAGGTGTCCTGGCCCTTCGGCAAATCCAGCCTGGCATCGGTCCGGTACCAGGAGACCCCGGGGCGGGTGTCGGTCGTCGGCAGGGACACCCGGTTCCACTTGGCGTCGGGGTAGCTCGGCAGGGACCAGCCCGCCCGCTCGCCGTACAGGCCGCCGGTCGAGAGCGGGCCGCGCACCGTGTCCTGGAGGTCCTCGCCCCCGCGTACGCCCTGGAGGCGCCAGGTGACGGAGGTCAGTGGGGCTCCGACGAGGGAGGCGCTGGTCAGACCGCGGGCGGTCTTGTTGCCGTTGGTGGAGTTGTAGTCCTCCTCGTGTCCCATGTTCACGGTGAGCACGGAGAGGACGTTGTCACCCTGGGACTTCACCGATCCGGCCGGGAAGGTGAAGTCGGCGCTGCCGGTCGTGGAGCTGCCGAGGAAAGTGCCGTTGAGCCAGGCGGAGAAGGCCTGTGCGCCGCCGCCGGAGTCGGAGACCAGGTGGATGCCGGTCTCCTTGCCGGTGGCGTGGAAACGGCCGCGGTACCAGGTGTTGCCGGTGTGGAAGCCGTAGTCGTCCGCGTAGAGCACCGGCAGCTTGTTGATTCCTGAGACGCTGTTGGTGGTCGTCCTGTCGGCCACCTGCCAGCCCGTGTCGTCGAAGCCGGGAGCCGCTTCGGGGGATTCCTCGGCCTGCTTCCAGTTCGTCAGGGCCGGAAGGTGTACCGCGGCGGCCACCGGGATCGTGCCGGTGCGGCTTGCCGTGTCGGTGGCCCGGGTCTTCACCGGATTGCCGTTCCAGGTGACGTGGTCGGCGGTGGCGAACACCTCGATGTTCTTGTCGTCGGCGTTGTCGCCGGTGAGCGCCACGGTACGGCCGCCGTCCCGGCTGGTCGCCGTGCGCAGCAGGTGTGTGCCGCGCACCAGCACCGGGCCGGTCGCGGTGTCCTGACGCCAGAAGGTCTTCGCCGTGGCCTTGTCGCCCACGAGCAGCAGCAGGGGGCGCTGCCCGCCGCCGCTGACGCTGATCCGGATGAGGCCCTTGTGGGTGTAGTTCAGCCGCAGGTCACCGGTGGCGGGGTCCCAGGTGGTCGTGGCGGTGCCGCCGCTGGTGGTCACCGTGGGCTTCGAGGAGTAGCGCAGGACGGTCTCACCGTCGCTGTCCTGGTCGCCGTAGAGCACGGCGACGTCCCGGTCTCCGATGGTCGCGCCGGTCATGATCTCGGAGGTCGAGTACTGCAACTGCGCGTCCCCGAGGCGGTAGTTCGCCACGATCACATGGGAGTCGCGGCCGTCGAGCGTGATCGCGCTGCCCGGCTGCTGGGGCACGACCGGGTAGGTCGGCTCCGTGGCGGCGGTACCGGTGGGCACGTCGATGGCGTCGACGGCCACGTAGTTGTCGGTGGAGCCCGAGCTGTGGTTGCCGGCGACGACGATCTTCAGCGTGTGCGCCCCGGGAGCCAGACCGGTCTTCTGGAAGACCACCGCCTGGCTCTCGCCGCCGGAGTCGTCGACGGTCGCCGCCTTGGTGCCGTCGAGGTAGACGTCGGCGTTGCCGTGGTTGTTCGTCTTCGAGCCGATCCAGCGGATCGCGGTGCCGTCGAAGGGGACGGTGAGCGAGTCACCGGCCTTGTTGGAGAACGACTCGGTGTGCTTGTAGTCGCCGCCGGTGTAGCTCGTGTCGGCCACGTGCGACCACGAACCGGCGTACTGGAGCGCGGAGTCGGGGTCGTCCCAGGTGTAGCTGGTGTCTCCGGCCGGCTGGGCGCTGAAGTCCAGGGAGATGTGGGCCTTGTCGACCGCCGTGGACGTGGAGTTCCCGTGCCGCAGCACGTGGAACTGCGTCTTGGTGTCGGGGTTCATCCGGGCCGTGTCGACGACCGCCGAGTCGTCCGGCGGTGTGGTCCTGATCGCGTCGGTCTTGGTCAGCGGGGCCACCGACTGGGTGAAGTACCCGATCAGCTTGTCCTCGTCGTACTTCGGATCGAGCTGCCTGGTCTCCCGGATCGCGGCTCCGTAGTCGTACGACGTGTAGTTCTGCGGCATGCTCAGCCAGCCCCAGTTGGTTCCGCCGTACGTCATGTAGAAGCTCTGCGCCGTCGCGCCGACCGCGATGTTCTGCTTGTAGAACACGTTGGCGAACTGGTCGTTGATCAGCTCGGCGCACTTGGCGTAGCCCGGGCCGCCCCAGGGGTCGAAGGCGCCGCCCTGGAACTCCGGTGAGTACAGCGGCTTGCCTGCCGGGTGGTCGTAGCTGATGTCGGGGACGCCGTTCCACTTCGAGGGGTTCGAGCAGTCGAAGCCCTGCGGATAGGAGTCCGGGCCGTCCACGTCCAGGGCGCCGGCACCGGAGTTGAAGGTGCCGTTGTTGTTGCCGGTCAGCGGCACGGTGATGCCGTCGGCGCGGGCCTTGTCCTCCAGGTGCTGCATGTAGGAGCGGGCGGCCGCGGAGCCGTTGTAGTACTCGTTCTCGACCTGGTAGGCGATGACCGACCCGGTGCCGTTGGTGAGTTGGTGCCGGGCGATGATCCGGTCGATCCGGGTCAGCCACTCGTCGGCGTACTTGAGGAACCTCGGGTCGTCACTGCGGTTGTTCTCGGCCTTGGTGGTCAGCCAGCCGGGCAGACCACCGCTGTCGACCTCCGCGTTGATGTACGGCGCGGGGCGCGCGATGACGTAGAGCCCGGCTTCCTCGGCCATGTCGAGGACCTTGTCGACGTCCCGCACCCCGCTGAAGTCGTATACGCCTGGCTTGGGCGAGTGGTATCCCCAGTCGAAGTACAGGGAGGTGGAGTTGAAGCCGGCGGCCTTCATCTTCTGGAAGATGTCCCGCCACAGGTCCGGGCTCGGGAGCCGGAAGTAGTGGAACTCGCCGGACCAGAGGTAGGTGCGCTTGCCGTCGACGAGGAACGAATAGCCGTCGAGAGTCACCGTGTGCGCCTGTGCGGCGGCGGCCGGAGCGGCGGCGGGCGCCGACCCGCTCGCCTCGCGCGCCGCGGCGGGCGCGGTCATCCCCACGGCCAGGGCGATGGTCGCGGCCGTCGCGAGGGCCGCCCTCCACCATCCACGGCGACCGGGTCTCGCGGTCTCTGCGTCGGTCCGATTGCCTCGCACTGCGGCCTCCTCTCGCCTGAGCGATCAGCATCCAACAGACTCAGGCAAAGTCGAACAGTAGGGGGGCCGTTGGCTCAGCACAATGGGTCGGCAGAACCCGGATGAGGCGGCGGGGGCGGCTGAGCACCGGGGCTGTCCGACGGATGCGTGTCGGCGATGGCCGAGGGTTCGACCGTCGCCCCGGCCGACAGGTCGCACCAGGCAAACCGCCACCCCGGTAAGGGCGTTGACGAGCACGGCGACGACCTGGCAGGCCTCGGCGGCCGTCTGCCGCGCCTACCCGAGTCGTGCGACCGACAGCCCCCACCCCCACAACTCTCCACAACCAGCCTAACGATGACTCGCCGGAGCGAACTCACCACGCCCGGACATCCGTTACCGCCTCGGCCGTTCACCCCTCGCCTCACGACCCGCACAGATATCCGCAAGCCGCGATACGTCGCCTCGATCACCATGGCCCGCGCCCGGTCCGCTCAGGACACGGCCGACCGTCGCTCGAACACCACTTCCCGGGCGGTCCCGAGCGCCGTCGCCACCGCGCCGAGGAGGACCGCGTCCTCGCCCAGCCGACTGGGGGCGAGCTTCGGACGCAGCGGGGTCAGGGCCCTGAGGTTGTCGCGCACCGGCTTCAGCAGAAGGTCGACACTGTGCCCGACTCCGCCGCCGAGGACCACGAGGTCCGGGTCGAGCACGGCCGCCGCCACGGCCACCGTGTGGGCGATGCGCTCGCCCTCCAGCCGGACCGCCCGGACCGCGGCGTCGTCCCCCTGCCGGGCCGCGTCGAAGACGGCCTTCGCGGTGAGCTGTCCCCGCATGCCGAACCGGCGCGCCGCCTCCACCACCGCCACGCCCGACACCGCGTCCTCCAGCCGCTCCGGCTTCTGCTGCCCCGGCCACGGCAGGAACCCGATCTCCCCGGCGAGACCGTGCGCACCCGTGAACAACCGCCCCTCGCTCACCACGCCCATGCCCAGACCGGTGCCGATGAGGATGTACGCGAACAGCCGGCTGCCCGCCCCTACGCCGTACGTGTACTCACCGAGCGCGGCGAGATTGGCGTCGTTGTGCACCTCCAGCGGGACGCCCAGTTCCTCGCGCATCCGGTCGAAGAGCCCGGCACGCCCCCAGCCCGGCAAGTGCATCGCGTAGCGCACCCGGCGGTGCTCCTCGTCGTACACACCGGGCGTGCCCACCACCGCGTGCACCACCTCCGCCGGCGCCACGCCCGAGTCGGCGACCACCCGCCGGGCCGTCGAGACCACCAGGTCGGCCATCGCCGCCGAGCTGCGGGCCTGGTTGCGTACGTCGGAGCGGGCGACGACGGTGCCGTCCAGGTCGGCCACGGCGACCCGCAGCCAGCTGCGGCCGACGTCGACGCCGAGGACGTGACCCGCCGCCGGGTCGGGCGCGTACAGCACCGCCGTACGACCGCGCTCGGGTACATGGGTGCCCACCTCGCGGACCAGTCCGGCCGACTCCAGGGCGGCGAGGGCGCTGGAGACGGTCGGCTTCGACAGGCCCGTCCCCCGGGCGAGCTGGGCCCGGGACGCGGGGCCGTCCGCGCGCAGCCGCTCCAGCAGCAGGCGCTCGTTGGTGCTGCGCAGCCGCTGCCGGTTCCAGGGCTGTTCCTGTTGCTCCACGACGTCACCGGCGGCCATCGCACCATTCTCACGCACGGCGGGCCCCCTCTTGACGCATCTAGTAAGTCTCCTTAACTTTATCGGCCAACAGACACCGGATACCGGCCCGCACGCCGCGTCTCACTCCCTCGCGCCTCACCACTCCAGGAGCCCTCATGTCCGGTAGCCCGCCGCCCAGCGGTGGTTTCGTCCGCCGCGTCGGCCTGTTCCAGGCCACGGCCATCAACATGAGCCAGATGTGCGGCATCGGCCCGTTCGTCACCATCCCGCTGATGGTCGCCGCGTTCGGCGGACCGCAGGCCGTGCTCGGATTCGTCGCGGGCGCGGTCCTCGCGCTGGCCGACGGGCTGGTGTGGGCCGAACTGGGCGCGGCGATGCCCGGCTCCGGCGGCAGTTACGTCTATCTGCGCCAGGCCTTCCAGTACCGCACCGGCCGCCTGATGCCGTTCCTGTTCGTCTGGACGGCGATGCTCTTCATCCCGCTGATCATGTCGACCGGCGTGGTCGGCTTCGTCCAGTACCTGGGCTATCTCGCCCCCGACCTGGGGCAGACCTCGGGCGACCTGGTGGGCCTGGGCGTCATCGTCCTGGTCGTGGTCCTGCTGTGGCGGGGCATCGAGCACATCGCGCGCATCACCGCCGTGATGTGGGCGGTCATGATCGTCTCGGTGCTGCTGGTCATCCTGGCCGCGGCGACCGACTTCAGCGCCCATCTCGCCTTCACCTACCCGGCGCACGCCTTCGACCTGGGCAGCAACACGTTCTGGATCGGCTTCGCGGGCGGCCTGACCATCGGCATCTACGACTACCTCGGTTACAACACCACGGCGTACATGGGCGCCGAGATCAAGGACCCGGGCCGCACTCTGCCCCGCTCGATCATCTTCTCCATCGTCGGCATCATGACGATCTACCTGCTGTTGCAGATCGGGACGCTGGGCGTGATCGACTGGCACCGGATGACGGACGCGAAGGACATCGCGTCCACCTCGGTGGCCTCGGCGGTGCTGGAGGAGACCTGGGGCAAGGGCGCCGCCGACACCGTCACCGTCCTCATCCTGATCACGGCCTTCGCGTCGGTCTTCACCGGCCTGCTCGGCGGCTCGCGCGTGCCCTACGACGCGGCCCGCGACCGGGTCTTCTTCCGCCCTTACGCCCGACTGCACCCCAAGCACCGCTTCCCGACCCTCGGTCTCGCGACGATGGGCGTGATCACCGCGATCGGGTTCCTGATCGGCCGCCACACCGACCTGGCGACCCTGATCCAGCTCCTCACGACCGTGATGGTCATCGTCCAGGCACTGGCCCAGATCGTGGCGCTGAGCGTGCTGCGCAGGCGCCGGCCGACGCTGAGGCGGCCGTACCGGATGTGGCTCTACCCGGTGCCGAGCGTCATCGCCTTCGTCGGCTGGTGCGTGATCTACGGCTACGCGGACAAGAACTCGCCGGGCCGCCACCCCATCGAGTGGTCGCTGGCGTGGCTGGCCCTCGGCTGCGTGGCGTACGTCCTGTGGGCACGCTTCGAGAAGGTGTGGCCGTTCGGCCCGAAGGAGATCACGGAGGACTACCCGACACAGGAGACGACACAAGCGGAGCCGGCGGGCACGTGAACGCGGGCACCCGTCCCGTGACCGCTACGGCCCCGCGCCCGCCGGATCTCGGCCGGCGCGGGGCCCGCGTGTGTCAGCGAGCGGTCAGCCTCCACAGGTGGTCGGCGGTGCCGTTGTCGGTCCACTGCAGGACCTGCGCGCCGGAGGACGCGCTCATCTGGTCCACGCCGAGCAGGCGTCCGCTGTTGTAGTTGGCGATCTTGCAGTAGCCGTCTCGGGCCGGGACGACCTGCCAGAGGTGGTCGGCGGTGCCGTTGTCGCCCCAGATCAGGGCGGTGCCGCCGTCCGCGGTGCCCGCGTTGGTGATGCCGAGCAGCAGCCCGCTCTTCTGGTTGACGATCTTGTAGAGGCCCGAACCGGCGGACACGAGGGTCCAGTTCTGGTCGGTGCCCGTGGTGGACGTGGCCTGGACGACCGAAGTGCCCTGGGCGGTGCCCGCGTTCAGGGTGTCCAGCGCGAGTCCGCTGTTCTTGTTGGTGATCTGGTAGCGCCCGGCCAGCGAGGTGTTGGTTGCGCTCGGGGTGATCACCAGGTGGTAGCCGTCGGTGGCGTTCATCGTGACCGGCACGGTGACGGAGCCGTTGCTGACGCTGTAGTCGGCGTCGGAGATGGTGACCGGGCCGGAGGAGGCGGTGGTGCGGCCGGTGCCGGGGCTGTACTCCAGCTTCACGTGGACCGTGCTGCCGAAGGCGGACAGGGAGTTCAGGCCGTTCACCGTCACGGCACAGGAGCCGGCGCAGCCGCCGGCGAGGACGCTGATCTGGTTGCCCGAGCCGTTGCGCGAGGCAAGGCCGTCGATTCCGGTCTGGGCGGGGGGCGTGGTGGTCAGCATGGTGCCGGACATGTCGCCGTACCACTTGTACGTCCAGTACGAGCCGTTGGGCGATCCGCCGGTGTCGGTCAGCGTGTCGCCGAGGGTGCCGTAGTGGTTCCAGAAGGCGAGCTCCGCGTCCCGGACGCCGGTCCGCTCGAACTTGGCGGCGTAGCCGATGAGCGCACCGGAGTTGCCCATCTCGGAGGGTGTGCCGTACTCCTCGATGTCGATCGGCCGCGGGCTGATGCCGAGGCTCGACTCCAGCGCGCGGTACGCGGAGACGTGCGCGGCGATGTCCTGGCTGCCCTGGAGCTCGTGCCAGGCGATGACGTCCGGCACCGTGCCGGAGGCCTTCGCGTCGGTGAGGAAGGAGCTCATCCAGGACTGGTTCCACGCCGAGTGGCTCGGGCCCTGGATCGGCGTCGTGGCGTCCTTGGAGCGGACCTCCTTGAACGTGCGCGCCCACCCGGCGTCGAAGGCGCCCGCGTTGGTGGTGTCCCAGGTCCAGTCGGGTTCGTTCCACAGCGCGTAGGCGCTGATGTTGGTGGCGCCGGATGCCTTCACCGAGGCCACCTGCTTGTCGACGGCGGACAGCCAGTCACTCCAGCTCACCCACTTGTAGGGGAAGTTCGGGTACCAGTCCGGCATCCGTACGACGACCTTGGCGCCCGCGCGGGCCGCCTTCGCCGCCACCACGAGGGAGTCGCCCGCGGGAGCGGGCTCCCCGTTGGGCAGCTGGGTGCCGCCGGGTGCCATCTGGATGAAGGTGTTCGGCTTCAGCGCGGTGACCAGGCTGTCGGCCGGTGTGCTGTTGTCGGCGAGGCCGTAGAGGCTGCCGGTGCCGACGTGGGTGACGGACCGCAGGGTCTGCGCGGCGTTGACGACGAGGGTGGTGGAGGAAGTGGGGACGGCGTGGGCGGATCCGCCCGACAGGACAACGGCGGTGGTGGCGAGGGCGGTGGCCGTCGCGGCGGCGGCGGTGCGGCCGAGCGGGACTCTGTGACGGCGACGGGAGCTCAGGTACGACATCAGCGGCTCTCCTGAGGACGGACTGGAGGGGGGACATACCGGTGGCGCGGAGCGCCGGAGGGGGCGGTCCGGGGACCGTCGGACGAGGTGCGCGGGGAAGGCAACCCCCGTGACGGTGGCGGGGCGGGGCAGGGCGGGGCTCGGCTCCGCCCTGCCGGTGGGCCGGGAGCGGCGGGCACTGTGGTTCAGTCCTTGACCGCGCCCGCGGTCACACCGGCGGCCACATAGCGCTGAGCGAGGACGAGCAGTACCGCGGCCGGCAGCGACGCGACGACGGCGGTGGCCATGATCGCGTTCCATTCCTGGTTGTTGTTGCCGATGTAGTGGTAGATGCCGAGGGTGATGGGGCGCAGGTCCCCGCCGCCGTCCAGGGTGTTGGCGAAGACGAAGTCGGACCAGGCCCACAGGAAGCTGAACAGCGAGACCGTGACGAGCGCGTTGCGGCTGACCGGGAGCACGACGGAGCGGAAGGTGCGGAAGGTTCCGGCCCCGTCGATGCGGGCCGCGGCGATCAGCTCACCGGGGATGCCCGACATGAACGCCGTGAAGATCATGACGCCGAACGGCACCGCGATGGTGGAGTCGGCGATGATCAGGCCCCACCAGGAGTTCAGCAGCCCGAGGTCGAGGAAGATGCCGTAGAAACCCATCGCCATGACGATGCCGGGGATCATCTGGGCGACCAGCAGGGCGAGTCCGAGGAAACCCCCGCCCGGGGGACGGAGCTTGGCCAGCGCGAAGCCGGCCGGCGCGGCGAGCACCAGGGTGAGGACGACCGTGCCGACACCGATGAGAAGGCTGGTGCCGAGATAGGGCATCTGGTCGTTCAGGACGGCCCGGTATCCCTCGAAGGTGGGGTGCAGGGGCAGCAGGTCGGGCGGGCTCTTGCGCATGTCCTGCTGCGGGGTCAGGGACACGTTCAGCATCCAGTAGACCGGGAACAGCATCACGGCGGTCAGCAGGAGGCCGATGACGGTGTAACGGCGTTTTCCCGTAGCGGACTTCATGCTTCCTGCCTCCTCTGGACCCGGATGTAGAGCAGTCCGAACACGAGGGCGATGAGGATGAGGATGTTGCCGACCGCGGCCCCGGGGCCGAACTTCGGGAGCAGGGAGCCGAAGCCGAGCTGGTACGACCAGGTCGCCAGGGTCGAGGAGGAGTCGCTGGGACCGCCCTTGGTCATGATCCAGATCAGGTCGAAGACCTTGAGGGTGTAGACGAGACCCAGCAACAGCGTGATCGCGGACACCGGCCGCAGCAGTGGGAAGGTGATCCGCCGGAACTGCTGCCAGGCGCCCGCCCCGTCCAGGGAGGCCGCCTCGTAGAGCTCGCCGGGGATGTTCTGCAACCCGCTGTAGAGGATGACCAGGTTGAAGGGGATGCCGATCCAGACGTTGGCGATGATGACCGAGGTCAGGGCCCAGTGCGGGGAGTTGAGCCAGTCGACCGGGGCCACGCCCACCGTGTGGAGGGCGTAGTTGAGGACGCCGGACTCGCTGTTGAGCATCCACGACCAGGTCGACGCCGACACGATCAGCGGCAGCAGCCAGGGGATCAGGAACAGCGCCCTGAGGGTGGCGGCCAGCCGGAAGTGCCGGTTGAAGAAGACCGCGAGGGCGAGCCCGGCGGCGTACTGGAAGGCGATCGACACGAAGGTGAAGATCATGGTGTGGCGCATCGCCGGGCCGAAGGTGGGATCGTCCAGGACGGTCCTGAAGTTGTCCAGGCCGGAGAACGGCGCGTCGCCCGCGACGAACGACCGGACGGTGTAGTCGCGCAGGCTCAGGTCGAGGTTGCGGTACAGGGGATAGACGTAGAACGCGGCCAAGTAGAGGGCCAGCGGTGCGAGGAACGCCAGTGCGGTCAGCCGACTCCGGCGGCGGCGGTGGCGCCGTAGGGCCAGGCCGTCCGCCGGGGCGGCGGTGGCGGCTTCCCGGGGCCTGGCCGGGGACCGCGGGGCGCGGCGGTCGATGCGGGCGATGGTCATGCGGACTCCAGAGGGGGTGGCCCGCCCGGGACCGGCGGCGGTGTCCGGGCGGTTGCGAGTGCCGAGCGGCGGGCGGGGACGGGGCCCCGGAAGGTGCCGCGAGGGCGTCGACCGGTCAGCTCCCGCCCTTGTCCGCGGCCTTCTGCGCGGTGTCGAGAGCGGCCTGCGGGCTCCGGCCTCCGGACAGGGCGCTCTGCACGGCGGTCCACATCGGCTGCGAGATCGTGGGGTACTTGGTGCCCAGACCGCCGCTGGTGCGCCCCCGTGCCGCGGCCACCGCGTCGACCCACGGCTTCAGTTCGGGGTTCGCCTTGACCTGCTCGGTCTGCACCGCCGAGGTGGGGGCGACGTAGGCCAGGGTGGTGTCCGTGGCCAGCAGGTTGGCGGAGCTGGTCAGGCAGGTGACGATCTTCTTGGTGACGTCGTACCGTCCGCTGTCCTTCTGGACCGGAACGGTGACGAACTCGCCGCCGGTCGGCACCGGAGCCGCCCCGCCGCTCTGTCCGGGAATGCTGAGGACGCCGTACTCGAAGCCGGCCTTGTCGGCGTTGCCGAGCTGCCAGGTGCCGTTCTCGCCGAACGCGTAGGCGCCGGTGGCGAACTCCTGCCAGCTGGTGGTCTGGGTGTTCTGCAGGACGTCCTTGGGAGCCAGTCCCTCGTCCACCCAGCCCTTCCACAGGGACAGCGCGGCCACGCCCTTCGCCGAGTCGAGCTCGGTCAGGTCACCGCCGGCGCCCCAGAACCACGGCAGGAACTGGAAGCTGCCCTCTTCCGTGTTGATCGCGGAGAAGGTGATGCCCTTCTTACCGGCTGCCTTGACCTTCTTCAGGGCGGCCGTGAGGGAGTTCCAGTCCTTGACCGAGGCCGGGTCGACGCCCGCGGCGGTGAGGACCTTCTTGTTGTAGTAGAGCGCGAGGGTGTTGGCGCCGATCGGGACACCGTAGGAGGCGCCGTCGATCTCGCCCGCGCCGAGGATGTTCTTCTGGATCGCCTTGGTGTCAAGGCCGAGATCGCTGGTCTTGTTGAGGATGCCCGCCTCCACCAGCGTGGAGACGACCGGGTTGTCCACCAGCATCACGTCGGGGGCGTTCCCCTGCTGGGCGGCGAGCAGGGCCTTGTTGCCGAGGTCGGTGGTGTCCATGGCGGTGCGCTTGACCTTGACCCCGGCGTCGGTGCCGCACTTGCTGACGAGCCTGCCCCACGCCGACGAGCCGTCGAACTGCGGGTACGGGTCCCAGAAGGTGTACGTCCCGCCGGCGCCGCCGGTCCCGGAGGCGGAGGAGTCGGAACCGCCTCCGCAGGCGGCGACGGAGGTGAGCGCGCCGACGGTGGCGACGGCGCATATCAGGATGCGACGGGTGTTTCTCACGGCGACCTCGTTGTCTTGGTTCGGCTCATCGGGAGGGGCGGGGCGCGGGGGGATGTGAGGCGTGCGGAGGGCCCTGGAGGGCCTTCGGGTGTCGGTCGGGCTCAGTGGGTGGGCAGCCAGACCCGCATGCTGCCGTCCTGGCGATTGGCCCACGCGTAGTAGGGGACGGCGGTGAGTTCGACCGGAGCGGGCTCCGTCGCTGGTGCCTGGGCGTCGGCGGGGGCATACGGCCACCAGCCGGTCTCGGCACGGGGGCGGCGGTGTCCGGCGGCCGTCACGGTGGTCACGCCGCCCAGCAGGTCGGCACGGTGCGTGTCGGCGAGCGGGCCGCCGGGGTCCAGGACGATGTCGTCGAGGCCGCCACCGGGGTGGTCGACCCCCTCCAGGCAGTACACGAGCGGCCCGCGCTCGATGGCGACGCAACCGCGTACGGCGTCCACCCGGGGGTCGGCGGCGGTGAGCCGGGGGGCCAGCGAGAGTTCGAGGACGACCCGGTCGCCCGGTGCCCAGGTCCGCTCAAGGCGCAGCCAGCCGTCGGTGACGGGCGCGTCCGTCTCGTCGTACGCCGTGTCCGCGCACCGGACCCGGTAGGTGCCGCTCCACTGCGGGATGCGCAGCGAGAGGGTCCAGGGCCGGTCGGCCGGCGTCTCCTCGACCGTGAGGGCGATCGTGCCCTGCCAGGGGTAGTCGGTCTCGGCGCTCACCGCGACCGGGGTTCCGTCGAGGTCGCCGGCGTAGCGGCCGGTGACGTACTGGTGGATCTGCAAACCGCCGCCGTCGCTGGAGGCGAGGTAGTGCTCCAGGGAGGCCAGCAGCCGCATCGCGTTCGGAGGGCAGCAGGCGCAGCGGAACCAGCGGGTGCGGCGGGCCGACTGGTCGCCGCCGGGGTCGGTGTGGCCGTCGCGGACCTGGAGCGGGTTGACGTACAGCCAGCGCTCGCCGTCCAGCGACACCCCGGCCAGGAAGCCGTTGAACAGGGTGCGCTCGATCAGGTCGGAGTAGCGGGTCTCGCCGGTGAGCAGGGCCATGCGCCAGCTCCACTGGATCGAGGCGATGGCGGCACAGGTCTCGCAGTAGGCACGCTCGTTGGGCAGCTCGTACGGGTCGCCGAAGTCCTCCTCGTCGTGGTGGGCGCCGAGGCCCCCCGTGAGGTGGGTCTTGGCGGCGGTCATCGCGGCCCACAGCCGCTCCGTGGCGGCGCGCAGTTCCGCGTCCCCGTTCTCCGTCGCCAGATCGGTCGCGGCCGCCAGCAGGTACAACTGGCGTACGGCGTGCCCCTCGACGTCGGTCGCCTCGCGCAGCGGGACACGGTCCTGGCAGTACGTCTCACCGCCCAGCAGGCCGTGGCCGAAACGGTCGACGAAGTAACCGGCGAGATCCAGGTAGCGGCGCTCCCCCGTCTCCCGGTACAGCTCGACCAGGGCGGTCTCGACCTCGGGGTGGCCGTCGACGCCGTCGATCGCCTTGCCGCTCTCGGGCGGGCCGAAGACCGAGTCGATGTGGTCGGCGAACTTCACTGCCACATCGAGCAGTTCACGGCGTCCGGTGGCCCGGTGGTGGGCGACGGCGGCCTGGATGAGGTGGCCCGCGCAGTACAGCTCGTGGCTCCAGCGCAGGTTCTGGTAGCGCTCGCCGCCCTTGAGGAGCTGGAACCAGGTGTTCAGGTAGCCGTCGGGCTGCTGGGCGACGGCGACGAGGGAGACGATGCGTTCGACCTCGGCCGCGAGCGGGCCGTCCTCCTCGGGATCCCGCCGGGCCAACTGCCAGGACGCGGCCTCCAGCCACTTGTAGACGTCGGAGTCCACGAACGGGTAGCCGCCCTGGAACTCGCCCTGCGCGAGGCCTGCCACCACCCGCAGGTTGTTCAGGTTTCCCGCGGACTCCAGCAGTTCGGGGCCCTGGGGAATGGACGTCCGCCCGTTCACCCGGCGCCGGGCGCTCCAGAAACCGCCCCGCACCTCGACGACGGCGGGGGCGAGCGCGGCCTTGGCGTCCGGGCCGGGACGGACCGGGCCGACGGGAGCGCCGGGTTGTCCGGACGGGGCCGGGGACTCGGAGGAGGGCACGGCGGAACGAGGGTCGGGCATGACTCTCCGAACAGTTGGATGGGAGCGGGCCGGGGATCGCGGTGCGCTTTCGGTGCCACGGTGTCCGCTGCGTCGGGCAGGCGATGGCGCCTCTCGAACCCGCTTGGGAAAACGTTTTTCTGCCGGAAAAGTAGAGAGCTGGTGCGCACGAGTCAAGAGGTACGACCGAGTATCTTCTTGTCCCCTGGCAGGACTGGCCCGTGCGCGGGAAGGGTGCCAGGATGTACAGCGCCGACCCCTTCCAGGAAAAGGATTGCGCGTGACCGCTGTTCCGGGTTCCCCCTCTGCCGGCCGGGCAAAGCTCGCCGATGTGGCCAGGCTGGCCGGCGTCAGCGTCGGAACGGCCTCGAAGGCACTCACCGGCAACGGCAGGATGCGGCCCGAGACGCGGCAACGGGTCCTGGCCGCCGTGGAGGAGCTCGACTTCCGCCCCAACCAGCACGCGCAGAGCCTGCACACGGGCCGCAGCTGGACCGTCGGGCTGATGACGACCGACGGCATCGGCCGCTTCAGCACCCCCGTCCTCCTCGGTGCCGAGGACGCGCTCGGCGCCGGGAAGATCTCGGTGCTGCTGTGCGACACCCGCGGGGACGCCATCCGCGAGCAGCATCATCTGCGCAACCTCATGGACCGGCGGGTGGACGGCATCATCGTCACCGGCCGCCGCACCGACCCGAGGCCGCCACTGAAGGGCATCGAGCCGATCCCGACGGTCTACGCGCTCTCGCCGTCCACGGACCCGGACGACATCTCCGTGGTCTCGGACGACCGCAGCGGTGCACAGCTTGCCGTCGAGCATCTGCTGGCGACCGGACGCACCCGGATCGCACACGTCACCGGCCCGGCACACCACGCGGCCGCCCAGGACCGGGCCCGCCACACCGTCGAGCTGCTGAAGCACTCCTCGCTCGAACTCGCCACCGGGCGCGTCCACTTCGGCGAGTGGAGCGAGGCGTGGGGGCGCCGCGCGGCGGAGGCGGTGCTGCACATCGCCCCGGACACGGACGCCTTCTTCTGCGGCAACGACCAGATCGCCAGGGGCGTCGCCGACACCTTGCGCGAGAACGGGCTGGACGTGCCGGGCAAGGTCGCGATCGTGGGCTACGACAACTGGGACATCATGGCCCTGGCCTGCCGGCCTCCGCTCACCACGATCGACACGGACCTCTCCGAGGTCGGCCGCCAGGCCGCCCTGCGACTGCTCGACGCCATCGGTTCCCGGCCGGAGCCGGGGCGGCACACAGTTCCCTGCCGTCTTGTGGTGCGCGAGTCGTCCTGACGGGCTTGAGAAACCCTTTTCTCGCACAGAGCGCGGTCGGCGCCGGCTGATCGGCGCGGGATGGTCGGCGCTGGCTGATCGGCGCCGGATGGTCGGCGCTCAGGACACCCGTCGGCCGCCTCCGGGCATCACTCCGTGCGGGAACGCGCCCCCGACGTCATGGCCCAGCGGATGGTGTGCGTCAGCAGGAGACCCGAGGGCTGGACGGCGAGACCCTCCACGACAGGGATCCGGGGCAGTCGCAGCACGCTCCGCGCCCACGACGGAAGCAGGGCGACCGCGTTTGCCGCCAGGACGCCGTAGAAGGGCCGCACGGCAAGCGGCACGGGTGGGTGCAGCAGCAGGAACCGGGCGGCGGCCCATGCCTCCGGGGTGGCCCGCAGTTCCGGCCGGTACGAGTCCAGACACCTGGCCAGGGCCTGGCGATCGCGGGGCGGATCGACCACTCCCAGTGCCTCGGCCACGCGCGCGGTGTCGGCCACGTAGGCGTCGTACCCCGCCGAGTCGAGGGGCCGGGCCCCGTAGCGTTCGTGCGCGCGGAGGAAGCTGTCGGTCTCCGACGCGTGGACCCAGCCCAGCAGGTGCGGGTCCGCGGCGTGGTACGCGAGTCCGTCGGCCGTCGTCCCCCGCACCCGCTCGTGAATACTCCGCACTCGCGCGACGGCGTCCTCGGCGTCGGAAGCGGTGCCGTAGGTCGTGACGGCCAGGAAGGTGCTGGTGCGCTGCAACCGGCCCCAGGGATCACCGCGAAACCCGGAGTGCGCGGACACCGCGGCCATGGCGAGCGGATGCAGGGACTGCAGGAGGAGAGCGCTCAGCCCGCCGATGAACATCGACGCGTCACCGTGGACGGTGCGGATGGGACGCTCGGGACCGAACCACCGGGGGCCGGGCGTGTCGTGGATACGGGCACGCTTGGCCGGCCCGTCCGGACCGGCGACTCGCCGGAACACGGCCCTGCCCAGCCGATCACGAAGGTCGGTCATCTGCGACGCGCCTCCTTCCCCGAGGCCCGGGTGCGCACGTCTGGTCACCCTTCTTCGTCGGCGGCCGTGCGGACGGATGCAAGGAACCGTCCGCACGTTCCCTACGGCCGCCGCCGAGCGGCCCGCGCAGCGCTCGCGGGGACCGCGTGGACCGATCGGACCGCTCGGAAACCTGGAGGCGTCACCTCTGCCCGATTCAGCGGCTCCGTCCCCGGAGCTTGCCGAGCAGCTGGCGCGCCTGCTCCCGGCGCCGCGGGTCGGCCGAGGCGCGGCGCACCTGCTCGGCGGCCCGTCGTCCCTGCGGGCTCCTGCTGAACTGCTTGATCTTCTCCAGCATGCCAGGCATGAGGGTCCTCCCCAGAACGTCTACGACAACTCCGTACGGCATGGTCTTCGTACAGACGCGGTTACCCAGGGCACGCGGTCCCACCCCTGAGAGGCGGGATGTCAGGTGCCGTGTGCGTCGGTTTCGCCTCCTTCGGGGCGTCGGCACGGTCGCCTGCCGCGGGAACGTGGATCTCGGCCGTACCGGCGGCCCTTCCGGGCAGTACTTACCGTATGAAACCCCCACCGCGTTTCACGTTGGCCGCGACAACCCTTGACGCGCCGGACGCCCGTGAGCTCGCGCGGTTCTACCTGCGCCTGCTCGGGTGGCGGACGCGGAAGGAGGAATCGGACTGGGTCGAGATCGCGTCGCCCGACGGCACGGCCGGGCTGTCCTTCCAGACGGAACCGCTCTTCGAACGCCCTCAGTGGCCCTCCCGCGGGTCCGGGCAGCGGATGATGATGCATCTGGACTTCGAGGTGAACGACCTGTCATCGGCTGTCGATCACGCCCTTGCGCAGGGAGCGACCGCGGCGGATTTCCAGCCTCAGGCCGATGTACGCGTGTTGTGCGATCCGGCGGGCCACCCGTTCTGTCTCTTCATGCGCACGGGCCCGACGGGCTGATCTGTGCCCAGTGGGGTCGTGTCGGTGGACGCCGCGAGCGTGGGCGGGCCCAGAGTCATCCCCTTGTCCGTGATTCCGGGACTCGGCTCGGATCAGCTCCCCCGCCTTGGCCAGTGCGGCAAGCCTGCGGGACCGGAACTCTGGTCTCCAGCTGGTGAGTTCGGGATGCGTGGCCGCGAACCGGTCCTGCTCCAGAGCCGCCCCGGTAGCGGGCAGCAGCCGATGATCGCGTCCCCAATCGGTGTCGGCCGTGGCCACGCGGATCCCGCCGCCCGGCCGCCCCTGCGCGTGCCGGTTCCCAACTGCCCGGCTTCCTGCGGGGCGGCGAAGGAGAAGCCGCGGTTCGTCATGCAGGTACGCCGGCCGCCGAGCGCCGACCGGTGAGCCGGCTGGGCAAGAGCCCGCAGCACAGCGTTGGGCCTCGCCGCCCGCCCGACGGCCGTAGCGAACAAGGCACTTGGCCATGAACACAGTCGGCATGGCATGTCAGTGGCGGCAAGTAGCCTCGGGCGGCATGGGAATTCAGGTAGAGGTCGTGGCGGATTACCCGGTCGACGACGAGATGGAGAGGGTGCTCGGGCTGGCCGAGGCGGTCGACGAACCCGTCACTGTCACGTTCATATGGGAGGGGCGTGACGAGGCGGAGCGCGCCGTGCTGGTGCCTGCGGCCACACTCGCGCTCTGGGAACATTGGGCTCCAGCCGCCTACCGGACAAGTGACGCTGGACAGGGGAACCGGGTGGAAACAGCGGAGCCGCATCTGGCCCACCCGGAGGAATTCGGCCCGTTCACGCTCTTTCGCCGTCGCGTGGGTGGGCGCACTGCCGTCGCTCGCGGCGGTGTGGTGGTCGCCGAGCTCTTGGACCCCGGCGAGGCACACTGGCTCCAGGAGCAGGCCCGCAATGTCCGTCAAGGCTTCATGGATCCGAAGCAGAAGGCGGCGTTCGAGGAGTTCCTGGCCCGGCAGGTCCCTCGAACAGCAGCGACCCACTGACTCACGCTTCGGTGACAGAGGTGCGGGCCCGGACTCGATTGCTCACCGCTGACGCGACGTGCCGCTCGGCCCTCACAGGTGCGCGTCGATGAGTGCGAAGGTGGCGTCCGGCTGCTCGATCTGCGGAAGGTGACCGGCCTTGGGGATGACCTCGAACCGGCCGTCGCCGAACGCCTCGGCGTACGCGGCGCCGTACGCGGGAGTGACGACACGGTCGCTCTCACCCCAGAGCAGGAGCGTGGGCACCTGAATCCGTCCTAGCCGGGACAGCAGCGTGGGGTTGTGCATGTAGGGGTCGCCGGCGAGGACGCGCATGGTGGCCATGTTGGCCTGTCTGCGCGCCAGTTCCTCGGCAGGAATGTCGGCCGGATCGAGGAAGTAGCGCTCCGGGTCGTGCCAGGAGTGCTCCGCGACACCGCGGGCGTCCAGGGCGAAGAAGTCGGTGATCGGTTCGGTCTCGACCTGTATGCCTACGGCGTCGATCAGGACAAGGCCGGTGATGCTTCCCGCACTGTCGCGCAGGGCCATTTCCGCGGCCACCCAGCCCCCGAGGGAGGAGCCGACGACGAGAACGTCACTGAGTCGGCGTTCGCGCAGAAGATTCAGGTAGACGAGCGCGAGGTCGTCGACACCGGTGAGCCCTGCCGGGCGGTGGGTGCCGTCCCAGCCGGGGTGCACCGGCGTGATCGTGTGTGCGGTGCGGGAGAGGTGCTGGGCGAGGCCGGCGACTGTGACGGGGCCTCCGCCGCCGTGCAGGATCAGGACGGGCCTGCCCGCTCCGGCCTCGGACAGGGTGAGGGACAGGTCGGGGTACATGGCTGACGCGTTGGTGGACATACGCCAGCATAACTAAACATCTTTATATAAGCTAGCTTGGTCGTGGCGTAGACTCCTCGTATGCACGGTGAGCTGCAAGAACTCGGCAGGGCGGTCAAGCAGGCCCAGTACCGACAGCACAGGGCGCTCGACAGCGCCCTCCAGGCCGTCGGCACGACACTGGCCCAGTGGGATGCCCTGCGCGCGATCAGCCGCTCCCCCGGAGCATCCGCCCGCGAGTTGGCCGCGGCGACCTTCCAGACCGAGCAGGCCTTCGGAACGCTCGCCGGCCGCCTCACCGCCCAGGACCTGGTGGAACGCCGACCAGGACACGGCCGGCGCATCGAACACCACCTCACACCCGCCGGCGAGCAGGTCCTTGCGGCCGGCCGCAAGGTGGCCGACAGAGTGCTCGCCGACTGCTTCTCCGCCCTGCCCGACACGGACCGCGCCACTCTGCTCGATCTGCTTCGACGCCTCAACACGCTCCAGGAGGCCCACTGAGAGGTCAGTCCGTCGGTCTGGTCGGCGACCTCGCGGCCCGCTCATCCAGGCCCCCGACTCCACCCCTTGCTCAACCTATCGATATTCGATAGATTTCCATCGCAAATCGATGGAAGGGTGAGTTATGGGAAAGCTGGCTGCCGGTGCGCTGCGTGCCGTACTCCTGGTGGTGCTCGTCGGCACCGTGCTCGTACAGGCGTTGATGGTGTGGACGCTGGTCAGCGGGAGGGACCCGGAGGACGGGTCGCTCCCGCTCACCGCCCTGCGGGTGATCACGATCCTGGGCATGGTGTCGGTCCAGGTCGCGGTGGTGTGCGTCGGTCGCCTGGTGACGATGGTGCGACGCGGAACCGTCTTCTCGCACGCCGCCTTCCGGTACGTGGACGGCGTGATCGGCGCGATCGTGGCAGCCGCCCTCGTGTGGTTCGCGGTCACCGTCGTCAACGCGCCGGGCCAGCGGGAGGATCCCGGCGTCACCGTCATCATGGGCGGCGTCGGCGTGGCCATCCTGGGGGTGGCGCTCGTGGTGTACGTGCTGCGGATGCTGCTCGCCCAGGCCGTCGCGCGCGATGCCGAGGCGTCGCAGCTTCAGGCCGAACTGGCCGAGGTGATCTGATGCCGATCGCCGTCGACATCGACGTGATGCTGGCCAAGCGGAAGATGTCCGTGGGCGAACTCGCGGACCACGTCGGGATCACGCCCGCCAACCTGGCGGTCCTCAAGAACGGCCGCGCCAAGGCGGTACGTTTCGCGACACTCGCCGCACTCTGCGAGGTACTCGAGTGCCAGCCGGGCGACCTGCTGCGCTGGGAGGCCGAGAACACCGCGGACGACGACGTGTCCGACAGCGGACGGGAAACGCCTGTCGGCACCGGCGCGTGACGCGGCACACGGACCGCGCGGGCGTCGATCGCCGATCATCCGCAGCGCCGTCCCATCCCGGCAGTACGGCGAACCCGGCGGAGGAGCTTGCGGCGTCCGGGACCCGACGACCTCGGACTTCGGCATCTTCTGCCTCCACAGCCGCGCCGAGCAGCGGTCCATCCTCAGATCGACGCCCCGGGCAGCCGTAGGGTGACGCATCATGCGTAATCTGGCCCACCTGCCGAAGGCCCATCTTCACGTCCACCTCGAAGGTGCGATGCGTCCCGCCACGTTCAGGGAACTCCGGGACGAGGAAGGCCAACAGCAGTCCCCGCCAGGTGGGTTCACGTCCTTCGAGGACTTCACGTCGCTGTATCGCGCCGCCGCGCGACTGGTGCGCGAGGGCCCGCGCCAGAACCTGCTGCGGCTGGTGCGCGAGGTGGTCGAGGACGCCGCCGCGGACGGGGCGGTCTGGGTCGAGCCGCACGTCAACCCTTTGACCTACGTGGACGATCCGGTCGCCGCGCTCGACCTGCTGGACGTGGTGATCGACGAGGGGCGCAGAGCCGCCACCCGGCTGGGGATCGGGTTCGGCGTCCTGATGTTCGCCCGGCGCAACGGGGATCCCGCGCAGGCTGTCGAGACGGCCCGCCTCGCGGCCCTTCGCGCGGACGACGGCGTGGTCTCCTTCGGTCTGGCCGGCGACGAGGCCCACTATCCCCCTGGGCCGTTCGCCGAGGCATTCGCCATCGCCCGTGCAGCCGGGCTGATTTCCGCTCCGCACGCCGGTGAACTCGCCGGACCGGCCAGTGTGCGCTCCGCACTGGATGTGCTCGGGGCGCGACGGATCGCCCACGGCGTACGAGCCGTTGAGGACCCGGCCCTCCTCGCCCGCCTGGCGGCGGAAGGCGTTGTCCTGGACGTGTGTCCCACCTCCAACATCGCCCTCGGCGTCGTGGAATCCCTGTCTGTCCACCCCCTCCCGGTACTCCTGCGAGCCGGTGTGCGATGCACGCTGAACGCCGACGACCCGCTGCTGTTCGGCGCCGGCCTGCTGGACGAGTACGAAACCGCCCGCACAACCCTGGCGCTCACCGACGCCCAACTCGCCGAGATGGCCCACGTCTCGATCGAAGCCTCCGGCGCCCCGCGCGCAATGGTGGAGGACGCGGTCACACGCATCGACGACTGGCTGGGCACCCCCGTCCGAGCAACGGCGTGCCGGACATGACAGAGATGACAGCTCACCCTCTACGGGGCACTGCGGTCACCGCTGCCGGGTGAGACCGGGGGCGCAGGCGGACGTACCTCTCCGGGCGCACGGCGATCATCGGTGTGCGCCGAGTGAGGGAGCGATACGTCAGCTCGGCGGGCGATGTGAGGCACCGTCAGCCCGCGGGACTCTGGGACGGCGCCCGCGGAGTAGGGGCGTCATCCACGAGGAAGGAACAGCGATGAGCCGCAATGCGTCAGCCTCCACCCGCATCCGTGTCGCCGCAGGCGTCGCCGCCCTGATCACCGTCGCGTGCACCGCCTCCGCCACCGCCATCGACCGCTCGCCCGGAGCCGGCTCCCCCGCCAAACCGCGGGAAGCCGCGGCCCTGACGGGGTCCGCCAAGCTCTCCCGGACACTCGGAGACGACATCACCTTCACCTTCGACGCGCATCTCGCCGCCGAGCACCGGATGGACCCGGCCAAGGCCACCGGGACGTTCCGCTTCAGCCACTACCTCGACGGCGAGGGCGCCTGGGCCAAGGGGAGGATCGACTGCCTGGTGACCGGCGGGAAGGTCGCGGTCGCCACCGGTGTCATCACCGGCAGCGACCTGCCGGGAGCGAAGGGCAAGCGGGTGGGCTTCACCGTGCACGACGTGGGCCGGCACGACCGGTTGGGCTACAGCTGGGCGTCCGTGGGCAACCCCGTGGAGACCAAGGACCTGCCCAAGTGCGTGAGTTCAGCGCCGTTCGAGCGTGTGAAGAACGGCACCGGCGACTTCCGGGTCCTGCCCTGGGAACCGGACTTCGTCGAGTAGGGCGCGGGCGCGTACCGAGTGCCCTGCCGACTAGCTCGCGGACCGCGGCTCGCAGCGTGCAGACCACGGCTTCCATGGAACGCCCCCAGCCGCCCGGGGTCAGCGCACCGGGAAGCCGAAGGAGTAGCCCTGCTCCTTGAGCCAGGGCAGGATCCGACGCAGGGCCTCGACGGTCTGGGAACGGTCGCCGCCCGCGTCGTGGAAGAGAACGGTCGGGCCGCCCGGCAGTTCCCGTTCGACCGTGGCGACGATGGCGTCCGTACCCGGTCGCTCGAAGTCCTTGGAGTCCACGTTCCAGCCCAGCGGACGCATGCCCCGGGAAGCGGCGAGCTTTCGGCTGTAGGGGGTGAACGCGCCGCCGGGGGCCCGGTAGTACATCGGCCGTACGCCGCCGGACGCCTGGGTGATCATGCGTTCGGCGTCGAGGATCTGCTGCGACTGGTAGGTCTCGGACTTCTTGTCCATGGTGGTGTCGTGGGACACCGAGTGGTCGCACAGCCGGTGCCCGGTGGCGACCACCTGCTTCACCAGGTCCGGGTGGGCCTGCGCCTGCGTCCCCACCATGCAGAACGTGGCCTTGACTCCGTACTCCCGCAGTACGTCCAGCACTTGGGGCGTCCATACGGGGTCGGGTCCGTCGTCGATCGTGATGTTGACGCCGTGGGCCCCCTGGTCGGAAGCGTGCACGATGGTCACCGCGACCGGCTTCACCGCACTGCCCGGCTTGGCCGACGTGTTGGCCTTGGACGACGTGCCACCCACGGCGTCGGCCTGCGCGGTCCACACGGAGGCACCGGCGGCGAGCAACGTCACCCCGAGCGCCGCCCCGAGCACCTTGCTGTTCCAGCCCCGTCCGCCGTGCCGTGCCATGTCCGCCCCGCTTTCACGCAGTTGCTCGTCGTTTCCCTGGCCACTCAGTGACCACTCGACAAGACGAGCGACGGCGGCCGTGGGATGCGTCCGTTACCGATCAAGAACAATTCCGGGGAAGTTCGCGGACAACCGTTAGCGTTCACTTCTCATCTATTGCAACGAACGAGCAACTGACGTTGCGTTGCTTTCTGGTTCGTTGCAATGAAATTGCAGGCTCTAGCTGCAATGACGGGAGTATCACGCAACGAGTATGTTGCTGGAATCGTGAATGCAACGTAGCTTTTCGTTCATCGGAAACAGCGACGAACGCAGGAGCACCTGATGCAGAAGTTCGACACCCCCGCCCCCGTCACCACCGTCATCGACCTCCCCGCCGGCCGCGTCCAGGTCATCGCCGCCGACCGCGCCGACACCACCGTCGAGATCCGGCCCGCCGACCCCGCCAGGAACCGCGACACCAAGGCCGCCGAGCAGATCGACATCACCCACG
>NZ_KB911621.1 GCF_000383615.1 Streptomyces canus 299MFChir4.1
CGATGCCCTGGCCGCCGCCGAACACACCCGAGGCAACCTCGCTGGAGCGCTCATACACACCAACCACGGAGCCCAGTACACCAGCCGGGCCTTCGCCGACGCCTGCCGTCAAGCCGGCGTCCGCCAGTCCATGAGCGCGATCGGCTCCAGCGCGGACAACGCACTCGCCGAGTCCTCCAACGCGACCTTCAAACGCGAGACGCTCCAGGGCCGCAAGACCTGGCCCAGCAAACGCGAGACCCTACTCGACGCGTTCGGCTGGCTCAACCGCTACAACACCCGACGCCGTCACTCCCACCTCGGACAACGCAGCCCCATCGCCTACGAGACAGCGCTCGCCACGACAGCAACTACCCTGGCCCAAGCCGCATAGCCCGTGTCCATAAATCCGGGTTAAGGCCCAGCAGATGCTCGCCCTCCTCGTCGTCCAGTTGGAAGCCGCCTGCACCGCGGCCGACGACTTCGCCGGGGTGGTGGAGCAGGCGTGGCACTCGGACGTTGAGAGCTTCCTCAGCTTCCCCGGCCTGGGCGTCCAACTCGCGACCCGGGTGTTGGCCGAGATCGGGGACGATCGGATCTTGCCCGCGTGGGTATAGACGGTGAGATCCTCGGGCCGGTCAACAACGTGGCCGAGGCCGCGGCGTTCCCGCGCCGCGCCCGGCTGGAGATGGGCCGACGGACGTGAGCGGGGTGCCGTGGATCTACTGGCGCGGCGCGGGACCCGAGCGCTGGGGCCCGCCGAGGGGTGGTTGGAGGCCGGTCCCGGTCGGCGGCACCGCAGGTCGAGCGCTCGGGGTGAGGACCCCACCTTGCGGTGCGTCGCCGTGCAATCGTGCGATCAGGGCGTGAAGTGCGGGCATCTCGGCGCCTTCGGCTTCTCCGTACCCCAGCACGTCTTGGATCAGCCGACGGTCCTGGCGGTTCATCTTGCCGCCGTGGTGATACCTGTTGAACTCGGGAAGATTGAGCGGCAGCATGTCATGCTCCCACTGACCGAAACACCTCGGGATTCCCTCGGCGGTGATCTGCGCGCCGGCTGTGCGCCCCGTCGGCCCATACACGGACAGACGCAGAACTTCACGCCGGGCCTCGATACCGAGCCACGTCTCGTCGTCCGGGTCCACGTCCGCGACCGACGGCCAGTCCAACAGCTCGCATGCCATTCGCGAACAGTGGTGGAGGCTCAATTCGTACGCTTCCGTCGGGGTGATCGCACACTTCGAGAGACTGTTGCCGTCCCACAGTGCGGCGAAATCGTGCGCCTCCTGTGGCGCGCTGTCGGTGACGATGAAGTCGTGCGGCAACGGACGCCTGCGGTAGGCGTAATCGGCCTCGGCGAGCAAGCCCGCGTTGACGCCGGCGTGCGGCGGCAAGGTCACGCACTGCGCCTCGTGGACATGGAGGCCGGTTCCGCCTGCGGTAACCTGTGTGTCCGCGAGCGCGGAGCGTTTTAGGAACCAGGACCTGAGCCCGATCCCCACGGAAAAGAGGATCACTCGCGTCGGTGTGTTGCGGAACGCACGTCCGACCTCGTCTACCAGTTTTTCGCCGGCTTCCGCTCGAAGGGCCGCCCCGTCGAGCGTGATGACCACGAATTCGAATGAGGTGCCCGCCAACTCGGTGGCGTCGGTGCGGGTGGTGTCCGTCACCGTGGTGACCTCCGGTGCGTGCCAGGACTCCAGCCTGGCGAAGGCCAGCACGCTGCCGTGTCTGCGGCCGCCCGCCCCAGGGGCCAGAGTGGGCGGGGCCCGCGTTGCGGAGCATGACACGATCCGAGCGCAGGCGCTCGATGAGGACCACGGGCAGGCTGGCCAGGGTAGGGGGAGAGGTAGGCGCTTGTCGTACCCGGCGTCCATCACGATCAGCATGTCGCGGTCGCGCAGGCCCAAGGCACCTGCATGCCGAAGTAGTTCACGGAAAGCAATCACACCCGCAGTGAAGGGATGGCCCACACGTCTATGTCATGGCACTGCAGCAAACCGTACGGTCCGATGGCTACGCCAGTACATGCTTTCTCATTTACTCCTGGTTCGGTTCAACGGCGATGGCCTCGATGAGGCTGGTGCTCGACGAAACCATAGGCAGCACGCGTTTGACGTGGAATCCTGCCCTGCCCAGTAGCGTCTCGAACTGCTCGCGCGTGCGCTCTTGTCCGCCGTTGAGGACGAGCATCACCATGTCCAGGATCTTGCTGGCTGCTGGATCGTTTCCTGGTTCGATGACTGACTCCGCGACGAGCAGTGTGCCGCCCGTGGGTATCGCCGCGCGCACACTCGTTAGAATCTCGATGCAGTTCTCGTCATTCCAGTCGTGCAGCACCCACTTGAGTATGTAGGCGTCGCCGCCCCCAGGAACGGAGTCGAAGAAGTCGCCGCCGACGACCTTTGCGCGGTCGGCCAGCCCTGCCGACCTCAGCAGCGCGTTACTGACCACGTGTGGCTGGTCGAACACGATGCCGCGGACGCCGGGAGTGGCGGCGAGTACGCCCGCGATGAGCGCGCCTTCGCCACCGCCCACGTCGACCACAGTGCCGAACGAGCTGAAGTCGTAGGCCGCCACCATGTCGTCGATCATCACCTCGGATTCGCGGGACATCACCTGGTTCATCAGGTCGTTCGCCTCGGACCGATCGGCGTGATACTGCCACACCGGTTCACCGAACGCTTTGGTGAACGCCTCCTCGCCGGTACGGATCGAATGCGCCATCTCGCCCCACGCGGGATACAGCAAGCCGAGGGTGTGCAGTACGAACGGTCTCAGTGAACCGGGAATGTCCGAGCGCAGCGCGTTCGCCCTCGGCGTTGTGATGAACGTGCGCGGAGCGGTCTCGCTGAACAGACCGACGCTCGCCAGCAACCGCAGCAATCGATACAGCGATGGTTCGTGCGTGCCGGTGGCCTCCGCGAGTCGGGCGCTGCTGGCGGGACCGGTAGCGAGGTGGTCGGCGATCCGCAATTCCGCGGCCACATGTATCGCCCGGGCGGTGAGCAGGTTCAAGGCAATGTCGAACAGGCCTGTGCGGTCGATGGTCACGTCGTTCATCGGGTGGCTCCGGGGTCAGGTGCGGTCTCTGAGAGGACGCGTGCCAGCTCCGCACGCAGGAGTGCGGCGAACACGTGAACATGCCGGGGGCCGATCATGGTGTAATGCTCGCCCGGCACGTCGACGTACTCGACAGGTTCGCGGGTGTGTTCGTCCCAGCGCCGCAGTTCCTTCTCGACCCAGTCATGACGGGTGCCGCGGAGAGGGTCGGCGCAGAACACGGTCATCGCCCGCACCTGCCCTGTGGGGTGGTAGGTGCGGCCGAGCGAGGTCAGACCGTGTGCGAGATCGGCCCATGCGCTGAGCTGGGGCAGATCCAGGTCCAACTGGGCGAGTCTGCCCGGCGGGGCGAGGTCCAGCAGTGTGGCGATCTGATCGGTCTTCGGCAGCGGTCGCAATCTGCTGGGCAGTCGGCCCGCGTCGTCGGCGCCCACCAGGCCCAGGAACATCGCCAGATTGACTGCGGTCTCGATGAAGTCGAGCTCGTCCATACGGTACTTGATGTGTGGCGGGAGGTTGAAGCTGCCGAGGAAGGCCACGTGTTCGCTATCGGCCTCCAGCACCTTGGCGATCTCGAACGCGACGGCCGCGCCGAAGGAGTATCCGGCAAGCGCGTACGGGCCGTGTGGTTGGACACGGCGGATCGCCGCGACGTACGACTGGGTCATCTCGGTGAAGCTACCGAAGGGCTTCTCTCCGGGGTTGAAGCCACGGGCTCGCAACGCGTGGAACGGCCGCTCGCGCGCGAAGTGCTTGGCCAGGTTGACGAACACCAGAACCTCGCCGACGCCGGGGTGCACGCAGAACAAGGGAATCCCCTGGCCACTTGCCTGCAGCGTCACCACGGGGTCGTAGTTGCTGCCGGCCATGGAAGGCGCCCCGATGAGCCGGGCCAGCTCACGTACGCTCGGAGCGCGCAATACATCGAGCACTGCTAGTTCGACACCCAGTCTGGCCCGTACCGTTCGCGCAAGGCGCAGCACGTCGAGCGAGGTCCCGCCCAGGTCGAAGAAGCCGATCGTGGCACTGATCGCGGTGCGACCGAACAGCTCGGCGTAGATCTCGGCCAGTACCGCCTCGGTCGGTCCCTGAGGAGCGCTGTACTCACCGACCGCATTGGCGACCAACGCAGAGACCTCGTGTTCTCGTTCGGTGTAGGTCTCGGCTTCCCAACGAGCTCGCAGCACGCCACGCTGCACCTTTCCCAGACTGGTCTTCGGGAACTCCGAGCGGGGCAGAGGAAGGAGCACCGCGGGCCGGAAACCCCAGTGCAGGACTACCCGATCGCGGACCCTGGCGACCACACGAGGCAGCTCTTCCTCCGGGACCGTGGCGGCGAACAGAACAGCCAACTCCTCGGTATCGCTGCCGGGCGGCCGGACGGGGAACACAGCCACGAAGGATCGGGCGACACCTTGGACGCCTTCCAGGACGGATTCGAGGTCGTGGCTGTAGTAGTTGACACCATTGACGATGATGCTGTCCTTGCTGCGCCCCGCCAGCGTAAGACGACCATCCTTGAGCCTGCCGATGTCACCGGTGCGGAGCCAACCCTCCGGCGTGAGCGCGGCAGCCGTGGCGGCGGCATCGCGATAGTAGCCAGGCGTCACCATGGGGCCACGCAGCCACACCTCGCCGGGTGTGCCTGCGGGCATCTTGGTACCAGTCGCCGGGTCGGTGATGCGGACGTCCAGCCCTGTCACCGGGCGGCCGACCGCCGCGAACTCGCCGTCCGTGTCGGCGTCAGGGAACTCACGGTTATAGAGGGACCCCGCGCAGGTCTCGGTCATGCCGAACGCGGGCCACAACGCCGTTCGCGGGAGCCCGTGCGGTGCGAGCAGGTCGAGGAAACGCTTCCCGGTGGCGACCGGATTGGCCTCGCCGCCGGAGACGATGCGGTCAACGTGGGAGAGATCGATTCCGTCGCCGAGCGGGCTGACACCGAGCCGGGCATTGATCAGACCCAGCAGGAAGTTGGGGGTGAACGTTGCTGTTACCCGATGGGCGGACAACGTGCGCAGGAACACCACCGGGTCGGAGAGTACCCGTTGCGGTGGTATGTGCAGCTGCATTGCACCAGTGGCGAGCGGTAGGAGATGTCCTTCCAGCACCGCCGCGACATGGTCGTAGGACACCCAATTGAATGTGACATCGTCGGGCCGTGCACGGTGAGCTTCGGCTTTCGCCCGCATTGACGCGACCAAGTTGGCGTGGGTGAGTTGCACGGCCTTCGCCGCGCCGGTCGATCCGGATGTCAGGACCAGCAGCGCCAGGTCCTCTGGTCGTGCCGTGACGTCTACGGAGGGCAGCTGTGTATCCCCGGTGGCGAGTTCGGTCAGGTCGGCGACATCGAGCCCGGCCACCGCAGGCATGCGCGCGCGCAGCTCGCGCGTGGTGAGTACGAGCGGATCGTCCAGCAGAACGGCAATGTGGCGGAGTTGGGTCACCCAGCGCTGAGGATCGTCGCGCAGTGGTGTCAGTGGACAGGCGGTGAGCCTGCCGAGCAGGCATGCCCACAGGGCAGGCAGAAAGTCTTGCGGCTCCTCGAGCACCAGCGCAACTGCCCGGCCTGGGCGTGCCCCACGGGCCCGCAGGGCGTAGAGCAGCCTGGTTGCCTCGGCCAGCAGATCCGGGTAGCGCATCGTTCGCGGGGCTGCCTCAGGGTCATCGCCGAGGAAGCCGATGCCGTTGTCGGGGTGCTCGCGCGCGGCGCGCCACAACAGTTCCGACGCGGTCATGGGCATGCACTGCTCGTCATGCGCGGAAGAGGGTGTACATTCCACGTTCACGTTCGTGCTCCCGCCTTGTTGGGGGTGGTCCGTCCGGGAAGAAGCACGATGCGAGCCGTGAGCCGGGACGCGTCCTGCCACGACTGTGCGACGTCGGCCAGGGGACGAGCCTCGGCTTCAACGATGAGGTCGCCCACCGCGACCGGAGCGGCCAGATCGGCCAGGCCGGCGACGATTGTGTCCGTGCTGAGCGCCCCTCGGCCGCTGCCGACGATGTCGATATGGCATGAACGCAACGCGGCCGACGGCAGCGATGCATGGGGGCCTGCAGCCGAACCGATCTCCACCCAGGTGAGCTTGTGGCCTGGATCGCGACGGTGGGCGGCGATGGCCGCCATGATGGCTGCGGTCGGAGTTCCCCACACGTAGTCGAGCACGACATCGACATCAGCCGCGGTGGCGCCGAGCAACTCGGGATCACCGATCGCTACGACATCGGTCGCGCCCAGTGCGGGAAGTTCCGCGAGCCTCCCGGAATCGCGGCCTGCGGCGATCACCTTCCGGGCGCCCAGCAGCGCCGCGATGCGCACGGCCATCCGGCCGGAGTTGCCTGTGGCGCCGAGTACGAGCACATCCTGGCCGGCCCGGAATTGAGTGCGTCCGCGCAGTGCCAGCCACGCCGACATGGCGGGGTTCATAGTGGCGGCCACAGCGACCGGGTCGGCATCAGGCGGCAGCGGCACGATATGCCGGGTGTTCACCACGACCTGCTCCGCCATGGCTCCGCGGTATTTCGATTCGAACAAGATGAAGTAGTACAGCACTCCGTCGCCGTCTTGACCGACACCGTCGATTCCCGGCGTGAAAGGCACTGCCTGCGGACTCATGTAGTGCGTTCCGTCAGCCTGAGCACGCACGATGGGGTGCAGACCGACGGCGAGGACGTCGAGCAGCACGTTGTCGGCGCCAACGATCGACGGGGCGGGCTGTTCCACGAACTCGGGGGGCGAACCGAAAGAGACGACTGAGGCGGCCTTCATCATGAGTCCTTACGTCTTCTCGGAATCGGGGTGTTTTTACATGGGGGCCAGTTTGAGGATGTGCGGCACCCCAGGCCTTGGGACCCACTCGAAGTTGCCGAGACATCTGTATCAATCGCCGAGCTGTCTGCCGGAGGGCAGCGCGAACTCAGGAAGCCACGTCGCGCTTACCGTACGGCTTTGTCCAAGGCCTGCACGCTGGCCGCCCCGCCCACCGGTAACCTGCACAACTCACGGGTAACAATGGTGATCCACCACGAAAATGCCAACGCCACCCCATCGAGTTGTGGAATCACGCTCTTTCCATCTCTCCGCCACACCGCTGGACGCGATGGCAGCCAGCCCCGGGACCGAGCACCTCTGACTTGCGCGAGCTCAGCTGATGAGGCCATGCTCGGACGGGATGCGCACAGGTCGCAGTGGTCCCGCAGGGAGTCGATGTCAGGCGTTCGCCTTTTCTCGTCGCCCTAACAGTCGGACGGAGGACTGTAGCCGATCACGAACTCGAGCACTGCGCGTAACTGGTTCGGCCAGTGGTCATTGGACGGGCTCCGGTGCAGCGGGCCGTTCGTGTGTAAACCGAGGGCTGAGCGTGAGGGCTCGCGACCTGCCTGTCCCGCATATTGCAGACCCCAACATGCCATCTGTACCCCTCAGTTAGACCCGGCGTTCCGTCTCGCCCATCGTCACTTTTCGAAGTAGATCTTGTCAAGACCGAACGTTCTACCTATATTACGTCGGGGCTGGCTCTCCAAGCCACGCTCAGCACTACGGAAAGAGTGCAGGCTACGACCACCGTGCCTGGCTCGCGGCTGCCAAGTCCTACCGCAGAGACGCCGCGCTATGATCCGCGGGGCCATAGACGACTCCGGCACCCCATAGCCGTGCAGCAGCGCAAGACGATGCCGCTTCCCAGTGAGATCGGGTCTGCGGCGGCCGAGGCAGTGATGCGTGGGAGGGGTCGTGCGGACCTCCCCAGGTGTCACGGTCCTTCCCACGCATCGCAGCTCGGTGCGTCTACGCGGATGATCCGTTCTCATGTCCTTCGGTCTGCCAGGTGTGTACGGCTGTCGCGAGGTGCTCCTGGAGGGGCGCCGGCATCGGCTTTCCGGTCGCGGCGTCCGTGATGGCCTGGGCGATCTCCCGCGGTTTTGTGTTGGTGTGCTGGGAGACGGCCAGCAGGATCTCCCACGCTTGTTGCGGCTGGCAGCCGTAGCCGACCATCAGCACGCCGCGCGCCATGTCGATCACGGGGCGGCTCTGCATCGCCTTCTTGAGCTGATCGCGCTCCTTGAGCAGTTCGGCGGCGGGATCGAACAGATGCCGGTCTTCGGTGCCGCCTTCTTTGGCCTGCTCAAAGGTGGCGTTGTGCCGTGGGGGAGGTCGCATGGCCTACGCCTGCCCTTCACTCCCACCGGCACACGCAAGCGCCAGTCAGTGGCCTGTTCCGTGCCACAGAAAGGCGTCGGTGACCGTCGCCCGGACGTCGAGCAGGGTGACGGCCCCGGTCAGTTCCAGTATCTGCAGCAACTCCTGCGAGGGCACCACACGCAAGGACACCTGATGCTTCGCCCGCAGCAGCCGGGTCAGGAACATCGAGCCGGCGAAGGTGACGCCTGAGGCGTCCAGCACCACCGGGGACTGGTCCCGTGCAGCACTCTCCACCGCGTTACCGAGCAGCTCCATGGTGTCCATGTCGGACGCGCTGCGGGCCACGACCACTGCGGCCTGGCCCTGCGCATACCAGCTCACCGTGGCTTCGGGTGCGCCCTCGTCCGGGCGAACTGCGCCGGCCCGCCCGATTCTTCATCGAGTCCACCTGTCATGTGCTGATTGTCGCGGACGAACGTCTCGGTGGGGACGGTGCGACGTCTTGCGGCCGGATCCTCAGCAGGCGTGGAAGGGCGCTGTGCCTTCCCCCATGAAGGGCACCGAGGTGCCATCGATCGGGGCTGCCAGAGGACGGATCCGGCGTTTCTGGCCGGAGGACAGGCGCACGTGGGCCTCGTGGGCACTGCGTACCTGGTCCACCATGGATGGCGGGATGCGGTTGAGGACACCGCCCCACACGCCCGTGTCCGGGAGGAACAGGCCCAGGTCGACCTCGACCGCGATCTGCTGATCACCGACGAACAGCAGAGCGTCATCACAACGCAGGTCAGCCCTCATGTCCTGTGTCCTCCAGCTAGATGAAATACAGCGTCCGGCACGGCAACGCGAGCATCGCCCTTCCACGACCGGAGCAGCCGACGGCATGGCGCAGCGCACCCAGCCAACGGGCCACACCCGGAACGGTCACGGCATCGTCACCAGCGGGCGGGTGCTCACGCTGCACGAGCTCGGGCCGAAGGGGCGCCCTGGTGCGAGGTGGTTGCCCCGCTCTACGATGCGGACGGAAACCGGCTTCCCGTCCGGCAGAGTGCGGGGGCCGGCTGCCGGCAGCGCCCCCTGGGCGTTGGCTGGGGCAGCCAGAGCACGCCGGGCCGGCGCCCGCTTTCGCCGTGCACTGTCCGCAGGCCCCGGCCCTCGGCCTCGCGGTAACTCGAGCCGGGGCGACTCCCGCGCGTCCCGTGCCGCAAGGGTGATCCCGCGTGTGGCCTTGCACGAAGGGGAATTGGGTGACGGCCTGTCCGCGGACGGAGTCCTGCTGGCCAATCAGCAGCACGTCGGCCAGGTCTCGGTGGCGGACGGAGCCGAACTGAGCGTTCTCACCGTGGCGTTCGTACATGGCGCAGATCTTGTCGGCGGCGTGGCCGAAGCCGCGCCACTGTCGGTGTATGCCGGATCGCACGGAGGGCCGTGCGATCCGGGCTGGTGGCTCAGAGGGCGGTGCCCCCCGAGGCGTCGATGACCTGGCCGGTGACCCATCCCCCGTCGTCGGAGGCGAGGAAGGCGGCAATGCCGGCGACGTCTTCCGGCTGTCCGAGCCGGCCGAGCGCCACGCGCGCCACCACCTGTGCCGCTGCCTGCTCGTTGTCGCGCAAACTGGCGTTGTTCCTGGTGAGGATGACGCCGGGAGCCACGGAGTTGACGGTGATCCCGCGGGGTCCGAGGTCCTTGGCCAGGGCGAGGGTGAATGCGTCCAGAGCTGCCTTGGCCGCGCCGTAGGCGATCATCTGCGGGGACGCGAGAGTGGCTGCGAGGCTGGAAATGTTGATGATTCGGCCCCCGTCGCGCAGCCGAGGCAGCGCGAGCTTCGTGATGAAGAAGGGCGCCTTCACGCTCGCCGCGTACACCTTGTCGAAGTCCTCCTCGGCGAGCTCGGCCAGCCTGGCGAAGCTGCCTTTGGCTGCATTGTTGACGAGGATGTCGAGCTTTCCGTCCTCCGCGTGCTCGTGGCCCGCCTCGTCAAAGGCTTCCCACAGACGGGCCGCGTCACCGTCGGTGCCCAGTTCCGTGTGCACGGCGAAGGCGCGCCCGCCGTTCGCACGGATACGTTCGACAGCGTCGTGGGCAGCCGTCTCGTCGTGGGCGAAGCCGATTCCGACAGCCGCACCGTCACGCGCGAATCGTTCAGCGATCGCACGTCCGATGCCGTGGCTGCCGCCGGTGACCAGTGCCACCTTGTTCTCCAGTGCTGACGACATAACAAATTCCTTAACAGATTTCTCTTGATCTTGACGACGGTCAGAAACGCCCTGTTCAGACTGCATTCGCGCCTGAACAGGAACAGGGAGGAGGTATCTCGCGACGAGCCGTCCCAGCGATAGCCCGGTAAGTCAGCTCGGCCGTGCCGGGTACGGTGCGGGCTTTCCTTCTGCGCCCGCCCTGAGGGTCGCTGCTGGCGTTGCCTGTCGCCCCGGAGGCAGGAACCAGCGAACAGTGGCGGCGCAGATCACAGCCAGAACGGCGCCGAACACGAAGACGGCCACGAACTGTTCCTCACGCGGTATCGGCACCGGTCCAGGGATCGGGTTACGAGTCGTCAGGGTCACCACGAACGCGGTCCCCAGCGACATACCGACCGAGCGGGCAATGGAGTTCACACTGTTGGCGACGGTGGTGTCGGCGGGCTCAACCTGGGCGTTGATCAGGGCGGGCAGGGTGGCGTACCCGAAGGTGACCGCCGTGCCGACGAGCAATACTCCGACGATGACCTGCCAGGTGGCCGAGTGCAGAACCGCGAGCATCGCGAATCCGATGCCGGCCAACGCTGCCGCGATCACCAGCGTTGCCCTGGCACCGAAGCGGGCGACGAGCCGACCGCCCATTGGCGCGGAGACCACACCGCTGGCCGAGGCCGGTAGCAAGTACACCAGGCTGGCGGAGAACACCGAGGCGTCAAAGCCGTAGTCAGCGACCGCGGGCGACGTCTGCACCAGCATGGTGATGGAGAGGAACACAGCGAACAGGGAGAAACCCAGGAACAACCCGACCGCGTTGGCCACCACGATCGGGCGCCTGCTGAGTATCTGGACGCTGACCAGTGGATACGTGACACGCTGCTCGACCAGGACGAACGCGAACAGTGCGACGACCGCGGCGCCCAGCGAGCCGAGCACCCGGGCCGAGCCCCAGCCCCAGCCATTGCCCTCTTCCAGCGGCAGGATCAGCAGCACCAGCCCGAGACCGAGCAGAGCCGCGCCCGCCCAGTCAAGGCTGCCGGAAGCCGCACCCGGTCGGCGAGGCAGGAGCAGCACTCCCGCCAGACCGATTGCTGCCAGTGCGGTGGAAAGCCAGAACAGGTTGTGGTAGTCGCCGCCGCCCCGCATGAGCAGCCCGGTGACCACGAGCCCGGCCCCGGCGCCCACGGAGAGCATGCCGCTGGTCACGGCCATGGCACCAGTCAGGCGTTTCGGTGGCAGTTCCTCCCTCAGCACACCGATGGACAGCGGGAAGAGCCCGTAGCTGGCGGCCTGGGCGACCCGGGCGACGAGCAGCAGCGCGAGGCTGGAAGTTGTGGCGGCGAGCACCGAGCCGAGCAGTACCACGCTCAGCACCCCGACCATGACCGGACGTCGGCCGTACAGGTCTCCTAGCCGGCCGACTACCGGCGTAAGGACTGCGGCCGCGAGCAAGTTGGCGGTTACCGCCCAGTTGGCCGAGCTGGTGGAGACGCCCAGGTCGGCCTGGATGGCGGCGATGACCGGGACAAACAGCGTCTGCAAGGCGGAGACAAGCAGTACCGCGTAGCAGGCGACGGGCAGAACAGAGCGTGTTCCTAAAGACATGTACGTCAAAGTAGACGCACGATCTGTGATCGTCAACGCGGTGTCAAAAATAAAAGGCATGCGTCAATTTTCTCTGACGTCTGGTACGCTCAGGCTGTGTCAGCTATCACGAGCCGCCGCACCCCCACCAAGGGCGACCAGCGGGAGCAAGCCTTGATCGAGGCCGCGCGAGCCGCCTTCCGGGAGCGGCCGACCAGCCAGGTGACAATCGACGAACTCGCCAAAGCCGTCGGCATCACGCGCTCCGGTTTTTACTTCTACTTCGATTCCAAGCAAGCGCTGCTGGCCGCCGTCATCGACCAGGGCATCGCCGAGGCCGACCTGGAGATGGCCGAGTGGCTTGCCTCCGACGGTCTCGACCGGAGCGCACTGCGCCGAGGCCTGGCTGCCGGGTTGGCTCGCTGGAAGGTCGACGGGCTCTGGCTGCGCGAGGCGTTCATCACGCCCGACCCCGGCCCCGACGTGCAGCAGATCCGCGACCGGTTCGTCGACCAGGGCTGTTCACTTTTCGCCAAGCGCTTGGAGCGCGACGCGCGCACCGCAGCGGTGGCCGGCGGCCCGCCGGACCTGCTCGCCAAAATGGCTGTCCACTTGCGCAGCGCGATGTTCGCCGACGTCTACGCGAACCCCGGCTCCTATAACGAGGACGAGCTGCTCGACACACTCACCGACGCGATCCTCCTCCTGCTCTATGGTGTGAATTCCGACGACGCGAGTCCCACCGACGCCGCACACTGAGCCGGTGAGGGCGACGCTGCAGAGCTGCCGGTCCGGCCAATACGGGGCAGGCGGCCGGGGCACCGCCTTCGGCGCGCGGCTGGCGGTCGGGATCGTGGTGCTCACCGGTCCGCTCCCGTCTCCCAGAGCACTGCCCCAGGCCGCCGCCGGGTGTCCTCGTTACCGAGCCGCTTGAGCTTGCGGCGGACTCGTTCGCCTGCCGCCTCGGGATATGACGAGCGGCTTGAGGCGGCTCGTCGGAGGCTTCGGCCGGAGGACTGATCGAGCGGCCTGAACTCCTCAGCTGGCTGCGGCGGGTTGGGGTTCGTAGAAGGTACCGTCGTGGAGCATCGCGAAGAGGACGTCGGCTTGTCGTCGGGCGAGGCAGAGCAGGGCCTGGGTGTGGTGCTTGCCCTGGCTGATCTTCTTGTCGTAGTGGGTCCGTGATTCGGGGTCGCCCAGGGCAGCGAACGCGGGGAGGAAGAAGGCCCGTTTGAGCTGTTTGTTTCCCCGCCGGGAGGGCTGTTCGCCGCGGATCGAGGAGCCTGAGCTCCGGGTCGCCGGGGCGAGGCCCGGATAGGCGGCGAGGTGGCCGGCGGTCGGGAAGGTGCTGCCGTCGCCGACCGTCGACGCAGCGGTCATCCACACCCTGGCGACTTGCGAATGGGTCAAGAAAGGACTGCCACTCTGTCTGATCGGCGACTCGGGCACCGGCAAGTCCCACCTGCTGATCGCGCTCGGCACCGAGGCCGCCATGGCTGGCTTCCGGGTCCGCTACACCACCAAGCTGGTCAATGAGCTCGTCGAAGCTGCGGATGAGAAGATCCTGACCAAGACCATCGCCCGCTACGGACGCGTCGACCTTCTCTGCATAGACGAGCTGGGCTACATGGGGCTGGACCGCAGGGGCGCTGAGCTGCTGTTCCAGGTGCTGACGGAGCGCGAGGAGAAGAACAGCGTCGCCATCGCTTCCAACGAGTCGTCTGGAGCGTGGACGAGAACGTTCACGGATCCACGGCTCTGCGCGGCCATCGTCGACCGCCTCACCTTTGGCGGGAACATCATCGAAACGGGCACGGAGTCCTACCGATTCGCCAGCACCAGGGCGGCCCGGGCGCAGGACGCTGCCGCAGGCTGACCAACATCAATTTCATCGTCGTCACCACGATGGCAGAAACCCACCCCTGCAGAGACAGAGCCGAGATCAAAGCAGCTCCCAGCCACTAGGGTCTGGGCATGGTCAAGCACGTGCCGTTCACCGGCGGCGAGAAGGAAAGCCTGCACACTGCCCTGGACCGACACCGCGACGCGGTCCTATGGAAGCTTGAGGGCCTTGACGAGGACCAGCTGCGCCGCTCGGTGACTCCGTCGGGCACGAGCCTGATCGGGATGCTTAAGCACCTCGTCGGCGCCGAACTCGGCTGGTTCTGCCTGACGTTCGGCCGTGAGTGCGACCCTCTTCCCTTCGAAGTCGAAGGCGACGAGGCGTCCGACTGGCACGTGGCTGCTGACGAGCCGGTCAAAGACATCCTGGACTTCTATGCCCGCGCCCGGGTTGCCGCCAACGAGGCGATCGAAAGCCTCGACATCGACGCCACCGGCACTGCCTTCGCGTTCTTCGACGGCGCCACCGTTTCACTGCGCTGGACACTGATCCACATGATCGAAGAAGTCGCCCGGCACGCGGGTCATGCCGACATCCTGCGCGAGTCCATCGACGGCTTCACCGGAGATCACAACTGGGGCTGACGCAACTACCGATCGAGGCTCGCCCCGATCGGCTTCTGACCCAAGACGTCCGGAGGCCCCACTCCCGCAACGACACATCCGCTGCCACGGAAGCTCGGCTGCTTCAGCGTTGTCAGTTCTCATCGACATTTCCGAGCCGTTTGATCGCTAAGTGCTGCCAAGAACCATCGACAAACGTTGCCCGCTCCCGCTTACGAAACGAGTGACAAGCCGTCGGCGTCCGGCCTTGCGGATCTGAGCCGGGGAACCGAAGCGTTCCAGCAGTGTCAGGACGGCCGGGTGCTGGATGCGCGGGCCGACAACTCGCTCCAGGTGGGGGTGGATCTGGGTCATCAGCAGCCCACGGAGCCGGTTGGCGACCCGAGTGGCCTCACCTGCGAGGTCGTCGTCGAAGCCCACGATCATCTTCAGCTCGGCGATGGTCTCGTCGGTGAGCTCGATGGACCGCAGTGTGTGTGGCATCGCCCGGGCGGCGTCCGCGATGATGAACGCGTCGCGGGCATCGGTCTTGGCCTCGCCCGGGTAGAGGTCGGCGATCCGCCGCATCGTCAGTCCGGGCAGGTAGTAAGCGCCTCGAGCCCGGCGGTCTTGCAGACTGAAAGAGATCGGAGGTGTCCGACGGGCTCCCCGATGTCACGATCCGGGGACGTCGTGGCGTACGTCTGAAGAGAATTCCTGGAGGCCGATCACCTGGAGCAGTTCTAGGCGTTCGCGGCTGTCGCGGTCGGCTGGGGTGAGCACCATCAGCCGCTGCTGCTGGTCAAGTGCGACGAGAGTTTCGACGTCAAGGAGCAGTGGGCCCACCCGCGGGTGGATCAAGGTTTTGCGGTCGGTCCGTTTGACGGCCACCTCGTGCTCGGTCCACATCCTGCGGAAGTCGTAGCTCTTCGCCCGGAGTCGTGCGACAAAGGCGGCAACGTCAGGATCGCCGGAGCGTCGGCCCACAGCCGAGCGCAGGTCGGCCACGAGGTCGCGAGCGTGGCGTTCGTGCTGTTCGGGTGGGTGTGTGGCTCGGATGGCAGGTTCGGTGAACCAGCGATGCACGAGGTAGCGCCGGTCACCGGTGAACACGGTCTGGTCGCCCATCAGTAACTGGGATGCCTGGTTCTGGGCGAGAGCTTCGCCCATGTCGGTGAACACCACCGCCGGCGTGTTAGTGAGAAGGTCCAGCATGCGCACCAGGCCGGCGCGGGCAAGCTGAGCCAGCCCGTCGGTGGGCGGCGGCCGGTGGCCGGCGAGGTGGAACAAGTGGTCGCGTTCGTCGCCCGACAGGCGTAGCGCGCGGGCCAGCGCCTCGATCAGTTGGGCCGACGGTTGGCTGCTGCGACCTTGCTCCAGGCGGGCGACGTAGTCGACCGACATACCGGCGAGCATTGCCACGTCTTCGCGCCGCAGGCCGGGACTGCGGCGACGTGGTCCTGCGGCCAGCCCGACATCGCCTGGGTGAATCGCCTCACGGCGACGACGCAGGAAGTCGGCCAGTTGATCGCGCTCCATGAACTCATGTTCGCACGCGGACGGTGGCTCAACCAGGGAGCGGCTCTCCGAGGATAAAGCGTGCTCTGCCGCCTGAATCGCAGCCGTAGCAATGTGGGCGGCAGATCCACAGATGCACGAGCGGGCCTCGTTGAGCCCGATGAAAGGAAACTTGATGCGTACACGCACCTTCGGTACCGCTGGTCTAACCGTCTCCGCACTGGGTCTCGGTACGATGGGAATGTCGGGCAGCTACGGCCCTGCCGACCGTACCGAGAGCATCGCCACTGTGCGCGCAGCGCTGGATGCAGGCCTTACGTTGATCGACACTGCCGACTTCTACGCTGCTGGGCACAACGAGTTGCTGTTGGGTGAAGCGCTGCGTGGCAGGGAACGTGGCAGCTATCAACTGAGTGTGAAGTTCGGAATGCTCACCGCTCCGGGAGGCATGTTCATCGGGATTGACGGCCGTCCCAAGTCGATGAAGAACTTCCTCGTCCATTCTTTGACGCGTCTGGGTACCGACTACGTCGACGTGTACCGCCTCGCACGACTGGACCCGCTCGTGCCGATCGAGGAGACGGTGGGGGCGATGAAGGAAATGGTCGACGCCGGGTACGTACGGCACATTGGACTCTCAGAAGTCGATGCCGATGCCGTGCGCCGAGCCCACTCTGTGCACCCGATCAGCGACCTGCAGATCGAGTACTCACTGCTGACACGCCGCGCGGAAACCGACGTCCTGCCCACGCTGCGTGAACTGGGGATCGGCATGACCGCCTACGGCGTTCTCAGCCGCGGACTGCTGTCCGGACGCTGGGAAGCCGGTACCTCCATCAGCCCCGGAGACTGGCGCGCCTTCGACCCAATGTTCGCCAACGGGAACGTGGAGCACAACCTCGCCCTTGTAGAAGCCCTAGGGCAGTTCGCCAAAGCGAAGGGATGCACCGTCGCCCAACTCGCCATCGCCTGGGTGGCAGCCCAGGACGTCAGCATCGTGCCGCTGGTAGGTGCCCGTACTCGCGACCGACTCACAGAAGCGCTCTCCGCGATCGACCTACGGCTCACTGCGGACGATCTCGCCCGTATCGACGAGATGGTCCCGCACGGATCCTCACGCGGCGGCATCAGCGCGTCCGAAGGCCTGTCCCAGCTGGGCCTGGCCTGAGGAGGTCCCGTGTCACCCGAAGGAATTCACGCTAGCTCCCTTGCCGCCGCCGCAACCTACCTAGACGCGTTCGAGGCCGGAGACGTGACAGAAATGGCGAAGGTTCTCACTGACGACGTCGTCCACACCCTCGCGATGTCCTTCGACGGCGGTACCGAGCCCCATCTCGTCCTCACCGGCAAGGACCAAGTGCTCGGGTTCTTCTCCGACGTTTTGCAGCAAACCAGTCGGCGTGATCTGTCCGACCGGCGCGCCAACGCGGTCGCAGACGGGGAAGTTGTCTTCATTGAGGCCGTGGGAGAAGCCGTCCTCGCCAGCACAGAAACCCTCTACCGGAACGTGTACGTGTTCAAGTTCGAGTGCGCAGACGGGCAAGTGAGGCGCATCACCGAGTACGCCAACCCGGTCGCGGCCCACAAAGCGCTGCACATCCCGCTGGGATGACCGCGAGTTGCCGCCGTCGCTGTACAGCGAGTGCCCGCTCCCGTGCACAACGCCTCGCAGACCAGATCCGCATAACTCCACTCACGGCTGCGCTTCCGCATGGACGGCGTCAGCGTCGTCGGGGACGAAAGACGCGGTCGGCAGTGGACGTACTCAGCGACGGCGGCAACGGTCAAGCCGATGAACCCACCACGGTCTCGTGTTCACCGGCCCGGGCGGACGTCTTCACGAAAGGTACGCAGTGGACACCAAGGGCGCGTCCACGATCCAGAGCATCCCGCCGAACCAGGCCGGTGAGAACACCTTCCAGGTGTGGGGTTTTGACGCGGCCCAGAACAGTTGCCTGACCGGCTACTACGGCTTCAAGGTGAAGGGCGCTGAACAGCCCTCGGGGATCTGGCACCTGGACAGCACTCTCACCGACTCCACCACCGCCACCCAGCACCCGCTGATTTCCTCGGGCGCCACCTGGGACACGCTCGCCCGCAACGGCGCCGGCGGGGCGAAGCTCAACGGAACGAGCGCCCATCTCGCTACCTCCGGCCCGGTGCTGGACACCATCAAGTCCTTCAGTGTGTCCGCCTGGGTGCGGCTGACGAAGAAGGACGTCAACTACACCGCTCTGTCCCAGGCGGGCGCGAACGCCGCCGGGTTCCAGCTGTACTACTCCACCGCCTACGACGCCTGGATCTCAACCGGCACCAGACCGATGTCGCCAGTCCCGTGATCACGCGCTCGATCGGCGCCCGGCCGCCGGTCCTGAACGCCTGGACTCACCTGGCCGGCATCTACGACACGGCGGCGAACACCGTCCAGCTCTACGTCAACGGTGTCGCGCAGGAAGCCCGGTGCCGTTCCAGGTCATCCCGTGGAAGGCATCGGGCGGCCTGCAGGTTCTTCGTCTGCTGGTGGTACATCGTGCGCGTGGCGCTGACCGCGGAAAATGCGATGTGTGCGGAGTGGCCTGTGCCAACCGGTCCGTGTGTGGTCCGGATCTTGTTTCAGGACCACGTCGCGGGCTGGGAGGTGGACGAGTTCGCCCTGCGCGAGGGACACCGCTACGGCACGACCCTGATCGGCATCGAGACCCGTCAGTCGATCGACCTGCTGCCGGAACGAACGACATCGACGGTGGCTCGCCGATCACCCTGGAGCCGAAGTGATCAGCCGAGACCGCTTGCAGTGCCGGTCGCCCTCGCGGGTGATGTCGAGGGCGGTGGTCGGTTCGTCGGCGATGAGGAGCAGGGGCCGACCGGCGACCGCGCCCGAGATGAGGACGCGTTGGGCCATGCCGCCCGAGAGCTGGTGCGGGCACGAGCGGAAGGTGCGTTCGGGGTCGGGTCTGCCGTCCCGGGCAGGGAGCGCCAGGAGCCGCTCGCCGACCTCGCTGCACGACATGGGCGTCACCGCGCGCACGCTCTCGACGAGCTGTGTGCCCACCGTGGCGGACGGGGTCAGGTGGGACAGGGGTTCCTGGGGACGTAGGTGATGGACGTCCCCCGTACCGCCCGCAGTTCGCGGCCGTCGAGCCGGATCGAGCGGCGCGCGGTGGACGGCCTCCTCGTCGGTGCCAGGCCGTACGGGCCTGGCTACGGCCGGCAGGGTTACGTGCCCTCGGCTCAGTCGACGAACAGGCCTCGCGTCGCGGCCCGCGCGTCGAAGTCCTCCAGGCGGGCCTGGGCGTCCGGCAGGGCGTCGCACATCGCTTCCAGAAGGACCTGCCCCAGCAGCATGGGGGCGCTCACGGTGTCGAACACCAGGCCCGTCCCCACGGCCGCCGGCAGGAGCAGATCGCTGTGGGCGGCCACCAGGGAGAACGTGCCGTCGGCGATCGTCACCACGGTCAGCCCCGTGTCCCGGGCGTGGCTGAGCGCGGCGAGGGTCTCCCGCGGGTGGCGGGGCAGGGCGAAGCACAGGAGCGCGCTCGCGCCGGCGTGCCGGGCCGCGTCGACACGGTCGGCGAGCAGGGAACCGCCCTCGTCGAGCAGACGCACGTCGGGGTGGACCTTCGCGGCGAAGTAGCAGAAGCCCCCTGCCGGAGCGGCGGAGGCGCGCAGCCCGAGCACCGGCAGTGGCCGGGAGGCGGCGAGCAGGCGGCCTGCGCGCTCCACGGGCCCCGGATCCGCGAGCAGCGACGCCAGGTGTCGCAGGTTGTCGATCTCGGCCCGCACCGCTTGCTGGTACGGGTTGCTCGGCTCCTGGTCCGAGCCGGTTCCGGGGATTGCGAGTTCCCGCACATGACGGCGCAGCCCCGGATACCCGTCAAAGCCGAGGACGAGGGCGAAACGGGTCACCGAAGGCTGGCTCACGCCGGCCAGTTGAGCCAGTTCCACACTCGACAGAAAGGGCACGTCCGTCGCTCGCCGCACCAGGCAGTGCGCGATGCGACGCTGCGTCGGGGTGAGCCGGCGGCCTTCGAAGAGCCGGTGCAGTTGTGTGGAGGCGCCGACACCGGCAGGCACGTCGGTCCCTGCGCCCTCACTCATCCGCTTCTCCCGCCTCTTCTGTTGCCGGACCGGTCAGGACATGCCCACCGGTCAGCTCGCGAGACCGGCCTTCGTCAGCCACTCCTTCGCGACCGTGCTGGCGTCCTCCTTGTCGTTGACGAGCTTCTTCATCATGTCCTGCAGGTCGGCGGTGGTGAGCTTGGCGGAGACGGCGTTGAGCGCCGTCTTGGCCGTGTCGTTGACCGCGGACTTGTAGACGAGGGGTGTGACGTTCTGCGAGGAGAAGAGGTTCTTCGGGTCGTCCAGGACCACCAGCTTGTCCTCGACGATGGCGGGGTCGGTGGTGTAGATGTTGGCGGCCTGCGCTTTGCCGTCCTTCAGCAGCTTCAGCAGGGTGCTCTGGGCGCCCGCGTCGAGCGGCTGGAACTTCCCGAACTCGACGCCGTAGATCTTCTCCAGACCGATCCAGCCCTGCTGGCGGGTCTTGAACTCCGAGCCGGCGCCGAGAGTCAGCTTGCTCGCGACGGGCTTGAGGTCGGCGAGGGTCTTGAGGTGGTACTTGGCTGCGGTCTCCGCGGTGACCGTGACCGAGTCCTTGTCCTGGGCCTCGGCGGAGTCGAGGATCTCCACCGACGACGGGAGCTTCTTCTTCAGCTCGGCGTTGATCTCCTCGGTGCCGGTCGCGGTGCTCGTCTTGTCGACCGCCACTGCCAGCAGGGCGCCGTTGTACTCGGGGAAGACACTGATGCCGCCCTTGACGATCTGGTCGTAGTAGACCTCACGGGCTCCGATGTCGAACTTGCGGGTCACCTTCAGACCCTTGGCCTCGAGTGCCTCGGCGTAGATCTCGGCGAGCAGCTGGTTCTCGGGGAAGTTCGCCGAGCCGACGACGAGGGTCTTTCCGTCGCCGGCGGCGCTGCTGCTGCCCGTCAGCGGGTTGCTGTCGCTGGAGTCGCTGCTGCCGCAGGCGGTCAGCGAGAAGGCGGCGATCAGGCCGAACGCGGCGGCGCGGTGCACAACTCTCTTGGGGCTCATGGGTGTTTCCTTTCTTGGGGCCCTCAGGGCCTGGAAGCTCGGAAGAACTCAGGATCTGGACGCCGAGACCCTGAGGCCCGGCGAGACGACGACGCGCCGCAGCGCGGTGAAGACGATCTGGACGACGAGCGCCAGGAGGACGACGACGGCGGAGCCGCCGATGACGAGCTGGTAGTCATTGCGGGAGAGTCCGTCGACAATGAATCGGCCCAGGCCACCGAGGCCGGGGTAGGCAGCGACGGTCGCGGTGGCCACGACCTGGATCGCGGCGATCCTGAGGCCGAGGAGGATCAGCGGCAGCGACATCGGCACCTCCACCCGTATCAGGACCTCCCACTCGGTCATGCCGACGCCGCGCGCCGCGTCCCTGGTGACGGGGTCCACACCTCGCACGCCCTCGAACGTGTTGATCAGGATCGGCGGGATCGCCAGCGCGACCAGGGCCACCAGCACCGGTGTGGTGCTGAGCCCGGCGAGGGTGACGACGAGGACCACCAGCCCGAAGGTGGGGATGGCCCGCGCGAGGTTGGCGACGCTGGCCACGGCGAACGCGCCGCGGCCGGTGTGCCCCACGAGCAGCCCGAACGCCAGCCCGATCAGGGCGGCGAACAGGAGCGACACACCGCTGTAGGTGAGGTGTTCCGCGAGCCGGTGGGGGATGCCGTCGTCGCCGTGCCACTGCTGCGAGGACGTCAGCCAGTCTCCTACGAGCCGGACCTGGTTCAGGAAATCGTTCATGACGACGTCACCTTGTTCCGGGACCACGGGGTGAGCAGGCGCTGTGCGAGGACCAGCAGCGCGTCGGTGGTGAGCGCCAGCAGCATGATCAGCACGATCGCGGTCACGATCGGGGTCGGGAAGTCGAGTTGGAGGCCCCGGGTGATGTAGTAGCCGAGACCGCCCTGTCCGATCAGCTGGCCCACGGCGACGAGACTGATGGACGAGACGGCGGCGACGCGTACCCCGGCGATGACGACGGGTACGGCTATCGGCAGCTCGACCTGGACAACCCGGCGCACCGGGCCGAATCCCAGCGCGGTGGCCGCCTGCCGGACCGGCTCGGGGACGGAGGCGAGGCCGTCCACGACGTTGGGCACCAGAACCGACAGCGTGTACAGCGTCAGCGGGATCATCACGGTGCGTTCCGTCAGCCCGGTGTAACGGACGAAGATCATGAACAGGGCCAGTGACGGGATGGAGTACAGGATGTTGGTCACGGTCAGCACGGGCGCGTACAGCCAGCGCCAGCGATGACACGCGATCCCCAGCGGCACCGAGACGATCAGCCCGAACAGCACCGGCAGCAGGCCCAGTCTCAGGTGCACGCCGGTGTAGTCGGCCAGCTCGCCGGCATGATCGCCGATCCACTGCCACCGGACCAGCGGCTCACCGTCGCTCATCGGTCATCTCCGTCGGCCTTCTCAGCGTTCGCCGCCGGCTCGCCGACTTCGGCGGCCGCCACGGCGGACAGCTCCTGAGCGTCCGCCACGCCGACGACCGCGCCGTCCGCGTCGACCCCCACCGCGAGCCGGGCGGGCGACAGGAGGGCGGAGTCGAGGGCAGCCCGTGCCGAGTCGCCGACGAGGCTGAAGGTGTGGCCGAGGGGGACCAGAGACGCGTCGGCCAGGGTGCCGCTCGCGGGCAGCTCGGCGGCCGGGGCCCACCCGAGCGGTCGCCGGCCGTCGTCGACGACCAGCAGCCATGCCTCGGCGGCCGCCCGGGCCTGCGCCACGGGAGTGGTGGCTGTCAGGACCGGACCGTCGCGCAGCGGCACCTCGCCCGCCTTGACGAAGGACAGCCTGCGGATGCCCCGGTCCTGCCCGACGAAGCCCGCCACGAAGTCGTCGGCGGGATGGGCGAGCAGCTGCTCGGGCGTGTCGAACTGGGCGAGCTTGCCGCCGGTCCGGAACACCGCGATGTTGTCGCCGAGTTTGATCGCCTCGTCGATGTCATGGGTGACGAACACGATCGTCTTGTGCAGCTCCTTCTGCAGCCGGATGAACTCCGCCTGCAGCTCCGCCCGGACGATCGGGTCGACCGCGCTGAACGGCTCGTCCATCAGCAGCACTGGCGGGTCGGCGCCCAACGCCCTGGCCACCCCGACGCGTTGCTGCTGTCCGCCGGAGAGCTGGTTCGGGTAGCGCTTGGCCATCTCCTCCGGCAGCCCGACCAGTTCCAGCAGCTCCGCCGCCCGTGCCCGCGCCTTCTTCCGGCTCCAGCCGAGCAGCAGCGGAACGGTCGCGATGTTGTCAAGGATGGTGCGGTGCGGGAACAGCCCCGCGTGCTGGATCACGTACCCGATGCCTCGGCGCAGCTCGGGCGCGTGGACCTCCCGGATGTCCCGGCCGCGCAGGCTCACCGTCCCGGACGTCGGCTCGACCATGCGGTTGATCATGCGAAGGGTCGTGGTCTTGCCGCAGCCGGAGGGACCGACGAGAACCGTGATGCCGCCCTCGGCGAGCTCCAGGGACAGGTCGTCCACGGCTGTGGTGCCGTTCGGATAGCTTTTGCTCACCGCGTTGAATCTGATCAAGACTGCCCCTCACCCGGACTGCATATGGTCATGCAGAGTCATGCCTGGATGAATGGCAGTCAATGGCTATCTGTTAACGACGTATTACGTTCGTACGAAATCAGCAACTGCCCAGCTCGAACGAGGGATTCAGCCCATGGACTCTGTCTGGTTCACCTTCCTCAACGGCGCGGACATAGAGCAGCTGGAACTGACCGACACGGAGATACTCGACGCCGTCGAGGACGGACTGCGTGCCCAGGGCCGCGGCGAGACGGTGATCGAACCCCGCGTCCACCTCGTGCCCGATCCCGCGTTCAACGGCCACTTCAACGTCCTGCGCGGCTACATCGCCCCGCTGGCCCTGGCCGGAGTCAAGATCGTGGGCGACTACGTCGACAACTACAAGGCCCAGCTGCCCTCCGAGATGGCCCTGCTCAACCTCTTCGACCCGCGCAGCGGCATGCCGGTGGCCGTGCTCGACGCCACCGCCCTCACCGAGATGCGCACGGGCGCCCTGACCGCCCTCGGTGCGCGTCACCTGGCCCGCCCGGACGCCAAGGTGCTCGGGCACATCGGCGCCCGGGCCACGTCGTACTGGAACGTCCGGCTGCTCGACCGGATCTTCGACCTGTCCGAGATCCGCATCCACTCGCGACGCCCGGAGAGCCGCGAGGCCTTCGCCGGGCGGCTGGAGGAGGAACTCGGCAAGCCCGTCGTCGTGACCGAGGACTGGAAGAGCTGCGTGGAAGGAGCGGACATCGTGGTGGAGGCGTCCCGGTTGGAACGCCCCGAGCCGCTGCTGAGGACCGAGTGGATCTCCCCGGGGGCGCTGGTCGTGCCCTACGGGACGAACAGCGCCGTCGAGCTCACCCTCACGGACATCATGGACAAGATCGTCGTCGACGACTGGGGCCAGGCGCATGCCGGGCCGTTCGGCGCCCTGCGCGCACACGTCGACTCCGGCAGGCTCAACAGGACCAATCTGCATGGTGAGTTGGGGGAGATTGTGGCCGGTGCCAAGCCCGGTCGGCAGAGCGCCGAGGAGACGAACCTGTTCTGGCACCGCGGTCTGTCCCTCTCCGACATCGCCCTGGGCGCCGCCATGCTGAGGAAAGCCGAAGAGCGCGACCTCGGCCAGAAACTGCGGTTCGCATGACCGGGGTCGTCATCGACGGCAGGACGCTGTCCTACGACGATGTCGTCGCCGTCGCCCACCACGGAGCCCGGGTCGAACTGGCGGAAGAGGTGCTCCCGCGGCTGGCGCGCGAGCGGGCAGCCGTGGACGACGTCGTCGACCGCCAGGTGCCGACCTACGGCCTGACGACAGGGCTGGGCACCCGCTCCTCGTACGCACTGCCGCGCGACGAGCTCGAGGCGTTCAGCGTCCGCACGGTCCGGGGGCGGGCAGGCGCGGTCGGCGATCCGCTGCCGGTCCCCGTCGTACGCGCCGCCGTCCTCGCCCGCGTGAACGGCCTCGCGGGCGGCGGCAGCGGAGTCCGACCGGAGATCCTGACGCTGCTCGTGGCCCTGCTCAACGCGCGGGTGCACCCCGTGATACCCGAGGTGGGATCGATCGGCGCCGCCGATCTGGTGCAGATGGCCCATGTCGGTCTGGTCGTCATCGGTGAGGGCGTCGCCGAGCTCGCCGGCGAGGTGCTCGACGGAGCCTCGGCGCTGCGGCGGGTCGGTCTGGCCCCGGCTGCACTGGGCCCGAAGGACGGGCTTGTGCTCTGCAGCGCGAGCCCGCTGGCGGCCGGTCAGGGCGCGCTCGCCCTGCACGAGGCGGCGACCGTTCTCACCTTGGCCCAGGCAGTCACGGCTTTGACCTACGAGGGCTTTAGGGCCAATACGAGCCCGCTCGACGCGCGGGTCATGGGACTGCGGCCCGCCCCCGGGCAGTCCCGGGCAGCGGGCGAACTGCTCTCTCTCCTGGAAGGCGGTGAGCTGGGCGATCCCCGCAACGCCCGGCGCATCCAGGACCCGGTCAGTCTGCGCTGCTCGGCCCAGGTGCACGGGGCGCTGCACTCCGCGCTGGACTTCGCCGACGCCGCGCTGCGGCCGGAGCTCAACGGCTGCGGCGACAACCCGGTGGTCCTGGCCGGCACCGGCGAGATCCTCTCGTCCGGGAATTTCCACACCCCGGCCCTCGCCCTCGCCTTCGACACCCTCGCGCTGGCCCTGGCGCAGACCGCGGCGATCTCCGCCGAGCGCATGCGACGGCTGCTCGACCCGGCCGTCAGCGGACTGCCCGCGAACCTCTCGCCGTACGGTCCGGAGCGCTCGGGCTTCGCCCCACTGGCCAAGACGGCGCAGGCGCTGGTCGCCGAGATCCGCATGCTGTCCGCACCGGTGAGCACCGACCCCCGCCATGGCGCGCACGCCGTCGAGGACGACTCGACCAACGCGGCGCTCGGCGCACGCCGGCTGGCCACGATCCTCGTCCGGCTACGACAGTTGCTCGCCGTGGAGTCCGTGGTCGCCGCGCAGGCGGTGGATCTGGCGGCGCCGCCCGTGCTGGGGCGAGGACCGGAGTTCCTGCACGGCGCGATCCGGAGGGTCGTGTCCCGCCTGGACGACGACCGGGCCTGCGGGGCGGATGTGGAGGCGGTGGACCGCGGCATCATGGGTTCGGACGAGGTCCGGGGCACCCTGAGCGCCCTGGCAGGAGGATCGGCATGACCGACGACGTGTACCGGCAGCTGTGTACCCCTCCCTGGTGAGGTTCTGCGGCCCTGGCGCGAACCGCCGCCCAGTTGCCCCGACGAGCCCGTGACGCGGACGCCCGCTTCGGCCGCCAGGCCATCCGGTGTGCCTGGCCGTCTCCTGCCTCGTTCAGCACGCGGGGATCGCCTGAACATCACGGCTGCTCGAAGCGGTGACGTGGAGCCGACCAGTCCGCTGCCGCCGCCGGCGCGCGTTCGAGGTCCTCCTCGAGCAACAGTCGCCGTGCCACGAGTTCCTCGGCGGCGGCCTTGATCATGGCGACGTAGTCGGTCGAGTCCCGGTAGCGTTTCTGGATGCTGGGACGGAGGTCGCCGGTGATCAGCCGTTCGTCCTCCGTGGCGGCGAACGGGAACGTGGAGCCGCTGAACTCGTGCAGCGCACCGTGCCCTTGACCGGGAGCTCGCGTGTTCCATCCGGTGTACGTGCCGAGCGGCACGGCCACCATCGGAGCGCGTACGCCCGCGGTTTCGTTGCCGTCGGCGTCGACGGCGGGAACCAACACCGTGTACCCGCGTGAGCGGTCGGCGACCGGCGGAACGGCCGAACGGTCCACGGTGTAAAGCTCGTTGGGACCCTGGGGCCGCAGGACGGACGGCACGGCGGGGAACTGACGCGACCATGCGTTCATCGTCACCAGAGTGCCGTCCGCGACGATCGGCACCGCGCTGGGCGGCGGCTCCACGCCCTCGCTCACCCATGCGTCGAGGGAGTCCAGGACTGCGCGGAAGAGGGCGGAGGTGGCGACCACGTTCTGAAGGTGGTTGCAGATCCCCCTCGCGGGAGCCCCGGCGGCCGGATCGGCCTGACCGTCAGCGCCGTCCTTGACGAGAACGGCGACCAGGGGGCCCTGGTGGTTCCGTATCCTGCCATGCTCGACGTCCCGCACGAGCTCGTCGAGCATGTTGCCTGGCTGCTCTACGAACACCGGCGCGCACGCAACGCCCGTTGGCGCAGACTCGGTTGCTTCCAACTCTGGGCAGCTCGTGGCCGATCGGCTTGGATGTAGCCGGCCAACTGCTTCTGGATGCGCCCTTGGACCAGGTCATGAGGTAGGGCAGGGGCGACTGGGGACAGTCCGGCAGGGTGCGGGCGCGGAGTTCCGCCCGGGCCAGCTCCACGAGCTCGGCATGTCCGGTTGGAAGGGTGGGAGCGACGTCCAGTTCCACTGAGCCGCGATAGCCGGGCTTCCGGGGTCCGTTTTTCGTCCGCGGCGTTCGTGGCCTCGGCATGCTCGGGCTGGTGGCCGGATCGGCGCCCTCTCGGTGTCCGGCTCACGGCGTCATTCAGGTCCGAGACCTGGCCAGGAGGGTGAGACGATCCTCACGTCGAAGTAGAACGTTCTGTCTTGCAGACACTGCGTGCAATTGTCATGCTGTACGAGACAGAACGTTCTTTTTATCGAGGTGAAATTTTCCCATGGCACGTCGAATCCCCGTTCGTAGGACGCTGGTGGCCACCAGCGCGGCCGCCCTCGTTGCGGTCGGTGCCGCGATGGCGGCGCCAGCCACCGCGTCCCCGGCCCCGGCCGCGCACGAGGCCAAGCCGACAGTGGTGCTGGTGCACGGCGCTTTCGCCGACTCCTCCGGCTTCAAGACAGTGATTGCTCGGCTGACCCAGGACGGTTACCCGGTGCGAACGGTGTCGAACCCGCTGCGGGGCCTGCCCACCGACACCGCCGCAGCCAAGGACGTACTGCGCAGCATCCAGGGTCCCATCGTGCTCGTGGGCCACTCGTACGGCGGCGCAGTCATCACCAACGCGGCGGCCGGCGATCCCGACGTCAAGGCGCTCGTGTACCTCGCGGCACTGGTTCCGGACGTGGGGGAGACCCCCTTCGGGCCGTCCGATGTCCCCATCGAGCACCCGGCGCCGCCGCAGTCCCTGGTTGAGGTTCCGACGGTGGCCGCGGACGGGACTGCCGGCGACGACCTGTACCTGGCGCAGGATGGGTTCCGGGCGACGTTCGCCGCTGATGTCGATCCGGCGACCGCCGCGGCGATGGCCGCCACGCAGCGGCCAGTCGCGAAGGCCGCGGTGGGCTTCAAGACCACTGCGGCGGCGTGGCGGACCATCCCGTCCTGGAACCTGATCACCGAGAATGACCAGGCCAACGCGCCGGAGATGCAGGAGTTCTTTGCGAAGCGGGCCAACTCCCACATTGAGGAGGTCAACTCCTCGCACGCCGTCTACGTCAGCCACCCCGACGCGGTCGTCAAGATAATCGAAGACGCCGCTCGCGGGACGCGCTGAAGCGTGCTCTCAACCGCTGTCGCTGCGATCGAGGACATCCACCCGTACGTGCTTCTTCATCTCGCGTAGCCGCCGTCGGAAGCCTTCCGGCGTGAGGCAGGTCTGTGCGGCGAGCGCGGGCAGGGAGCGAAGTACTGGCTGCAGGTGTTCACCGAGCTGAACAACCGCGGCCTCGAGGACGTGTTAATGCTGGTCTGCGACGGGCTGAACGGCCTGCCCCGCGGGGTGGAAACCGTCTGGCCACGGACGATCGTCCAGACCAGCATCGTCCATCTTCTGCGCAACTCGTTCGGTTACGGGGCCCCCAGGACTGGGACAACTCGCCAAGGCCCTCAGGCCCGTTTACAACGCCCCGACCGCGGAGGCGGCCGGGACGCGGTTCCTGGAGTTCGCTGCCGCGTGGGGCAGGACGTATCCGGCGTCGTGAAGCTCTGGTCGGATGCGTGGGCCTCGTTCCTCCCCTTCCTCGCCTGCGACGTGGAGATCCCCAACGTCATCTGCTCGACGAATGCGATCTGGGTGCTGTACTTCTGCCACCTCATACTCCAGCAGCGTTTCGCTATTCCTGCTGGTCAGGAGCCTGATTCTGAGGGTAGGCGCCTGATGCTCCGTTAGGGGACGATTCGGCGGGTCCAAAAGGTGTGCAGGCTCGGCGGTGGTCGTGGCAGTGCCGGGTGACGGCCACTTCGCGGTGGCTGTCAGGCCGGTGCGGGCAGTCGCCCGGCGAGGAGTTCCTCGGAGCGTTCCCACAGTCTGCGGGCGAGGTCGGCGTCCAGGGCCTGCGGGTTCTCGGGCGGCACATCCTTGCGCTTGTAGTAGTAGGCCCCTGAACGCCAGTCCCTGCCGGGTGTGCCCTCGGCGAGCCAGACGATCTGGTCCGCGCCCTGTTCGGGCGTGGACAGCAGGATGTTCCGTATGACCGGTTTGGTGCCGAGGAAGCGGACCGTACGCATGATCGCACTGGTGGTGTCGGAGGCGAAGTTCGTCCGCACGTTGCCCGGGTAGAAGCAGGCCGCCGAGAGGCCGTCGGCGTGGTGGCGCCGGTGGAGTTCGGTCGTGAAGAGGATGTTCTCCAGCTTCGACGCGCCGTACGCCCGGACCGGGTCGTAGGCGCGGTCGTGGTCCAGGTCGTCCAGGTGGATCTCCTTGGCGAACCGTACCGTGCTTGAGGTCTGGAGCACCGACGCCCGCGAGGCGGTGAGGACGTCCAGGAGCAGCCGTGTCAGCAGGTACGGCGCGAGGTGGTTGACCTGGAAGGTCTTCTCGAAGCCGTCCACGGTCTTGGTCCGGGTGCCGAACACACCTCCGGCGTTGTTGGCGAGCACGTCGATCCGGGGGTATGCGGCGCGCAGTTCGGCAGCGAGACGCTCGACGTCGTCGAGTCGAAGTCGGCGACGAAACTGTCGGCCCCGATTTCCGCGGCGACGGTGCGGGTCTTCTCGGCGGAGCGGCCCACGACGACGACGGTCTGCCCGTCCGCGTGCAGCTTCCGCGCCGCTGCTGCCCCGATGCCGTCGCTCGCGCCTGTGACGACGACCACCTTGGTGTCACTCATCGCTTGTCACTCTTCCTGGAGAGATACTGAGTCTCATAAGTGAGACACGGTACCAATAATGGCCTGTAGTACCGTGAAGTGATGAACCCGGACCGAACCGCAGGCGGCGCACGAGCGCGGGCACGCCAGGCCATGCGTGCCGCGGTGGCGGTGACCGTCCAGGACCTGGTCCTGGAGCACGGCTATGAAGAGACGACGATCGACGACATCTGCGCGGCCGCCGAGATCTCGCGCAGCACGTTCTTCCGGTGCTTCCACTCCAAGGAGGAAGCCCTCTTCGGCCCCACGGCCGGCGCCCCCGAATACCTGCGGGACGCGCTCGCCGCCCGCCCGGCCGACGAAGCACCCTGGGTCGCGATCCGGCACGCGCTCAATCCATTGATCGACCAGTACGAGGGCCACGACGAGCGCACACGGCGCCTGACCCGCCTGATGGTGAACACGCCGGCGCTGGCGGCCCGGCACCGCGAGAAGAACGCCCGCTGGCACGAACTCCTGCGCCCCGAGATCGCCCGCCGCTTGGGGGCCGACCCGGCCGACGCCGCCGACCCGCGCGCCGACGCCGTGATCGCCGCGGCTCTGGGCTGCGTCGAGGCCACGCTGGCCGCGTGGACCGCAAGCGATCGGCCACGATCGCTGTCGGAGATCCTGGACCAGGCGATGGGGGTGGCATTCGTCCCTCAGCGGCCGGAATAGAAACTCCGTCGGAGGATCCGACGGATTCATCCCGCGGCGGCGAGCCTGCCCGTACGGCCGCCAAGCGCGTCGGAGAACTGGTCAGTGACCTGCTCCAACGCTAGCGCGGCGGCCGGTGTGACGGGCGACGCGCCACCCTCCGCGGCGATGTCCTTGTCGAGGGTGAACCAGCCCTGCACTATGTGCGCCGCGCCCATGGAGCTGAGCACGGGGCGCAGGGCGTAGTCGATGGCCAGGACGTGGGCCGTGCTGCCGCCGGTGGCCAGCGGCAGCACGGTCTTGCCGGTCAGCGCGTACTGCGGGAGCAGGTCGAGCAGTGACTTGAGCAGCCCCGAGTAGGCGGCCTTGTACACGGGCGTGCCGATCACGACCCCGTCCGCCTGTGCGAACAGCTCCGTTGCAGCGGTGATCGCCGGATGCGCGAAGTCGGCGCCGAGCAGCGCTTCGGGTGGCAGGGAGCGCACCTCCAGCGGGGTTACTTCGTGCCCTTGCCGCCGCAGCCGGTCGTCCACGTGACGCAACAGCCGGGTGGTACGGGAGGTGGGGGAGGGGCTTCCGGAGACGGACAGGATGGCAGCCATGAGGGACCTTCCGGGGACGGGGTTCAGACGTGCGAACGGGGCGGATTCGTAGGGCGGTTGCTCACCGGTTGCTCACCACGTGCTCGACCGCACCGTGACGATGGGGCTCAGGTCGTTGCGGAGCGTTTCGAGGAACGTGACGACCTCACCCGCTGCGGAGCGGTGCTGGAGGTCGTTGAGGACGTCGTGGTGAGCGCCGTGCACGACCGAGAGGCGAGCGCGGGGCAGTGACTTCGCCGTTCGCGCCAGCACTTCGTGGTCGGCCAGCGGATCGGCGTCTCCGACGAGGAGCAGGACCGGAACGTTCACGTCGCCGTCGTTGAGGGCGGTCAGCAGGGCGTCCGGTACGGCGTCGTCGAGCGCGCCTCGCCGCACTTCGGGGTCCTCGGTGAGCACGCCCCGGTGCGCGGGGCAGGAGGTGCGGACGGCGAGTTCGTCGTCCCAGGTCTCGACGGTGTCCGGGGCCCGTCCGGGCAGGCCGGCGAGGACCACGGCGTCGGCCAGCGGGGCGGAGCTTTCCCCGGTCCGGCCGGCGAGCGCGGCGATGGCCGCGGCACCGGAGTCGGCTCCGACGAGCACGATGGGCCGGACCACGTCACCTTCGGACGCGGTGCCCTCGACCGCCTCGGCGACCTGCGCGGCGAAGTCGGACGTCGCGGCCTCCAGGTCGTCGAAACCGTCGAGGTGGGGACCGTCGATCACCCGCACGCGGTAGGCGTCCGCGGCGAGCCGCCTGCCGAACCGGGCGTAGGTCGCCCGGGTCTCGCCCCGGCCGGGCACCACGACGACGGTGCCGCGGACGCGCAGGCCTTCGGGGCCGTAGTAGTCGCTGTACTGGGTCATGTCACGCTCCTGTGGATGCGGGTCGGTTCGGCCGGGGGCGGGAAGTGACCTCGCGGGCCGCCGGGGACCGGTGCTGGAGGCCGAGTCGTGCGCCCCGGGCCGCTCGTTTGTCACGGGGGATGCTTTGCATGGTCAGGCCACGGCGCTCGGAGCGAGCCGGTCGGCCCCGTCGGATCTCGGGACGGAATCCAGGCCCAGCAGCCGGTCCAGAACCGCGCCCGCACCGCCTTCCGGCAGCCGGGCACCGCGCCACACGACGTGCTGGTCCGGACGGACGAGCACGTTGCCGGTGCCGTAGACGGCGCGCGCCGGGGCGTCGGTGAGGTGGACGACGGTGAAGGGCAGCGAACGGGCGGCGGCCTCCGCGGCGAAGGCACGCTCGACGGTCCGGTCCTCGGTGAGGACCAGCAGTCCGAAGGAGGTGCCGAGGCGGTCGTAGAGCGTTCCGCCTCCCGGATCGACGGGACCGTTGGGCGCGCGATGGCCTGGGCGCGGGTCGTCCTCGTACACGTCGGCTCGCCACGGCGCCTCCGCGGCCGGCTGGCCCGGCTCGTACCAGACGACCGCCGAGGCGTCGTAGCGCTCGTCGAAGGTGACCCCCTCGGAGCCGATGCGGTCCCGGCGCAGGCGTTCACCGATCTCGGCCCGTCGCCGTACGGCCTGGGCGCCGAGATCCGCGTCGTCGGGAATGCCGCCGCGGCGGATCTCCCCGAGGGTGGCCTCGGTACGGCGTGCCTGGGCCAACGAGTGGTCGGCGACCCGCCAGTTGTGCGGCCGTCGCTCCTGGTCGTAGGAGTCCAGCAGGGACTGCGGGGCCTGCCCGGCGAGCACGGCCGCGAGCTTCCAGCCGAGGTTGACGACGTCACCGATGCCCTCGCCCAGGTTGCCGCCGGGTGTGCGGACGTGGGCGGCGTCTCCGGCCAGCAGTACCCGGCCCCGGCGGAAGGTCTCGGCGATTCGGGTGGCCTGGTAGAAGGTGGTCGCCGATACCAGTTCGAGGTCGGCGTCGAATCCGAACGCGGCCCTGCCCACCGCCAGCAGCTCGTCCTCGCCGGGTTCGTGGTCGAGGGGGTACGGACCGGCGTACACCCGCCACTCACGGGAGCTGATCGCGGCGAGGAACCCCGAGGCCTCCGCGTTGACGACGATGTTGGTGGCGCTCGGGGCCGGCCCGAGCCGGTCGGAGACGTCACCGGTGCGCACGACGAGCCGCAGCCGTTTCTGGGTGGCGTGGTCCCCTTCCCGGGCGATGCCGGCCAGCCGGCGGGTGGTGCTGCCGCCGCCGTCGGTGCCCAGGACGTAGGACGCCCGTACGGCATGGTGCTCGCCCGACCGGGTGTCCACGACCTCGGCCAGGGCCGTGTCGGTGTCCTGGCGCAGGCCGGCCAGCTTCCAGCCACCGGCGACGGCGACCCCCTGCTCGGACAGGTGCTCCAGGAACACCTGCTGGAAGACGGTCTGGGGACGGCGCAGGGCCTCCTCGGTGAAAGGGCCGCCCCGGTCTGCGAAGGACGGGCGGGGTGCGGCCACGAGTTGATGCCCGACGAGGGAGGTGACCAGCCGGGTGCCCCGGTGCCACTCGGGCGGATAGGTCCAGGCGTCCCGGACCCGCTGGAGCAGCCGCCAGCGGCGCAGGTGCTCCACCACCCGCGGGGTGTGTCCCATCGCGCCGGCCCGTACCAGGGTCGCGGCACGGGCGCGTTCGACGACGGCTACCCGCACTCCGTGTGAGGTCAGTTCGACGGCCGCCGCCAGGCCCACCGGTCCCGCGCCGACGATCAGTACGTCGACCGCCGGCGGGGGAGTGGCCGAGGGGAAGCGGACGGTGTGGACGTCACGTCCGCCCGTCACCGACAGGTCGCTTTCCGGCAGTTCACTCACGGCCGCACCAGCGCGTGCCGGTTGACCGGAATGGGTAGCCCGAGGTTGCCGCGCAGCGTGTCCGCCGTGTACTCGGTGCGGAACAGGCCCCGCTTCTGGAGGATGGGGACCACGCCGTCGACGAAGAGGTCCAGCTCCTCCTCGGTGCGGAAGGCGAGGTTGATGCCGTCGAAGGCGCGGGCCTCGAACCAGTGCTGGATGGTGTCGGCCACGGTTCGCGGATCTCCGACGAACGGCGACTGGCGGAACTGGTTGACAGACTGGGCTACTTGCCGCAGCGTCAGTTTCTCGCTCCGGGCCCGCTCGATGAGTTGCGCGGCTCCGGTGCGCCCGCCCTTTTCGGCCAGGTGGGCGACGTCCGGGAAGGGGGCGTCCAGGTCGTGGACGCTGAAGTCGTACGCGCCGAAGGAGCGGCCCAGCAGCGCGAGGTTGCGGTCGAAGTCGTCGTCCTCCTCGAAGATCTCGCGCTCGCGACGGAGGGCCGCCTCGTCGGTCGCGGCGACGACCGGACCGCCGTGGATGAGGATCTTGACGTGGTCGGGGTCCCGGCCGTAGGCGGCGGTGCGCTTCTTGACGTCGGCGTAGTAGTCCCGCGCCTGCTCCAGGCCGCCGCCGGGCGCGAAGATGCCCTCGGCCACCTGCGCGGCGAGATCACGGCCCTCCTCGGAGACTCCGGCCTGGAAGATGACCGGCTGGCCCTGCGGGGAGCGGGAGAGGTTCAGCGGGCCGGCGACCCTGAAGTGTTCGCCGTTGTGGTCGAGTTCGTGCAGCTTGGTCGGGTCGAGGAAGACGCCGCGCTCGACGTCGGCCGGGAACGCGTCGTCCTCGTAGGAGTCCCACAGCCCCCGGGCGACTTGCACGAACTCCAGGGCGCGGCCGTAGCGGGTGGCGTAGTCGAGGTGCTCGTCGAGCCCGAAGTTCTTGGCGGTGCCGGTGTCGAAGCTGGTGACGACGTTCCAGCCGGCCCGGCCGCCGCTGATGTGGTCGAGTGAGGCGAAGCGGCGGGCCAGGTTGAAGGGCGAGTTGTAGGTCGAGCTCGCCGTGCCCACCAGTCCGAGGTGCTTGGTGTGGGTGGCGACGGCGGACAGCAGGGTCAGCGGTTCGAGGCGGTTGAGGTAGTGCGCCGGGTAGGTGGTGTTGATGAACTGGCTGTCGACGATGAACAGGGCGTCGAACAGGGCGTGTTCGGCCGCCTGCGCCAGCCGGATGTAGTAGTTGATGTCGATGCTGGCGTTCTTCGCGATCCGCGGGTCCTTCCACAGGCCGTGCTGGCCGGGGCCGCCGACGCCGTAGGGGTGGAGGGCGAGATGGAGCGTGCGGGACATGGCTGTCCTGTCCTTTTCGGTCGTGGGCTGTCGGCTCAGGTGTGCAGCAGGGCGCGCAGCGCGTCGCGTTCGGCCCGGTCGGCCGGTGCGCTGTGCAGGGTGGGCGCGGACCTGACGAGCAGGCGGGTGTAGGGGTGTTGCGGTGCGGCGATGACGTCGCGGGCGGCGCCGGTCTCGGCCAGCTCGCCTCGGTAGAGCACCGCGATCCGGTCGGCGACGCCGGCCACCGAGCCGAGGTCGTGGGAGATGAAGACGAGGGCCACCCCGTCGTCGCGGAGTTCCTTGAGGATCTGGAGCACCTGGACGCGGTTGGCGGAGTCCAGTGCGCTGACCGGTTCGTCCAGAATCACCAGGCGCGGATCGGTGACCAACGCCCGTGCGACGGCGACACGTTGGCGCTGCCCGCCCGAGAGCTCGCCGGGCAGGCGGTCCAGGAGGTCCTCGGTGAGCCGGACCCGGTCGAGGAAGGCCCGCACCCGGCCGGCCGCCTCGGCTCGGGGCACCCCTTGGACGAGCAGCGGCTCGGCCAGCGAGTCCGCGACGGTGAGATCCGGGTCGAGACTGCGCAGAGGGTCCTGGAAGACGTACTGGATGACCCCCCGGCGGCGCAGCGCGCGCCACTGGCGGGGACCGTACCCGACGGCCTCCTCACCGTCCACGACGATCGAGCCGCCCGAGGCGCGCACCAGGCCGAGCACGGCCCGCGCGAGCGTGGACTTGCCCGAGCCGGTCTCGCCGATGACGCCGACGGTCTCGCCCGGCGTGATGCTCAGGGAGACGTCGTGCAGGACACGGCGGCGTCGGCGGCGCGCGCCGTAGTGCACCGTCAGGCCCTCGACCGTCAGAACCGCGTCGGTGCTCATAGGTCCTCCTCGGGTGTCAGGAACCGGTCGAGCCCGTACTGCTCGTGCTCGGCGATCAGGAGCCGGGTGTATTCGTGGCGAGGACGGTGGAGGACCTCGTGGGTGGGGCCCTGCTCGACCACCTCTCCCTGCCGCAGCACGAGCACCTCGTCGCACAACTGGGCGACGACGGCCAGGTCGTGGGAGACCACCACCAGCGCCAGACCGGTCCGGTCCCGCAGGTCGGCCAGCAGGTCGAGGATCTCCGCCTGGACGGTGACGTCGAGCGCGGTCGTGGCCTCGTCGGCGATCAGGACGCGCGGACCGGCCGCGATCGCGGCGGCGATGAGCACCCGCTGGAGCATGCCGCCGGACAGTTCGTAGGTGTACTGCCCGTACACCAGCTCCGGATCCCGCAGATGCACCGCGTGCAGCAGCTCGATCGTCTGCCCGCGCGCCTCGCGCCGCCCGACCTTCTTCTTGACCCGGATCACCTCGGCGACCTGTGCGCCCACCCGGATCGAGGGGTTGAGGTAGGAGGCCGGGTCCTGGAACACGGCGCTGATCGTCGAACCTCGTAGGCCGGTCCACTCGGCCGCGGAGAGCCCGGTGATGTCCCGGCCGTCGAGTTCGATCGCACCGCCGGTCACCTCGAAGTGGGCGGGCAGGATGCCCAGGGCGGCCCGGCAGGTGAGCGTCTTGCCGCTGCCGGACTCGCCGACGATGCCGACCGTCCGGCCCGGTGTGAGGTCGAAGCTCACTCCGTGGACGATCTCCCGGCCGTGTGCCTGGTCGCTGATCCGTACGTCGCGTACCGACAGAACGGACTGGGCGAGGGTGCTGTCGGCAGGTGTGCGCAGCTTCTCTGACAGTGGGCTCATCACGCACCTCCGGCGGGAGCGGGGTCGGCTTGGTCGCGCCGGTTGGCGCGGGCCTTGCGGCTGTTGAGCAGCGCGCGGCCCGCCTCGCCTGAGACGTCCCGAATGGCGTCGGCGAGGAGGTTGCAGGCCCAGACCGTGACCACGATCAGCAGGGCCGGCGCGAGCGGTGCCCACGGGCGCTGGCTGAGGTAGCCGAGGTCCGAGGCGAGCAGGCCGCCCCAGGTGGGAGCGGGCGGCTGCACCCCGATCCCGAGGAAGGTCAGGCTTGACACGATCACGAAGCCGACGCCGACGGTCTGGGCGAGGGCGACCGCGATGGGCGGCAGCACCTTCACCCAGACATGGCGTCGTACGACCCAGCCGAGCGAGGCGCCCGAGATGAGCGCGGCTTCCACGTACGGGGAGCGGGCCACCGCGAGGGTCGCCGCCCGGGAGACCCGGTAGAACAGCGGGGAGACGAGTACCCCGGTGACCAGCATCGCCTGGGTGATGCCGTTGCCGAGCAGTGCGACGACGGCGACGGCGAACAGCAGGAACGGCAGGGCGACCAGGGTGTCGGTCAGCCTGAGCGTGATCCATTCGAAGGCCCGGCCCAGATAGACCGACAGGATGCCGGGCACCACCCCGACCACCAGCGCGGTGAGCGCGACCTCCAGCGAGCCGAGCACGCTCACCCGGGAACCGTCGAGCAGCCGGCTCAGGACGTCCCGGCCCAGGTAGTCGGTCCCCAGCCAGTGCGATCCGCAGGCGGCGCCGAGGGTGTTGCCGCTGGTGGCCAGCGGATCCTGGGGAGCCAGCCACGGGCCGAGCACGGCGAGCAAGGCGATCACGGCGAGAATGGCGACGGCGGTCCGTCCGGTCGGCAGGGCGAGTACACGACGCACCATGGGTCACACCCCCCGCTGCGATGCGGGCGTCACACGCGCCAGCACCAGGTTGACGAACAGGTTGAACACCACGACCAGCACGATCGACACCACCAGCACCCCCTGTACGGCCGGTACGTCACCGGCCTGCGCGGAGTCGTTGGCGAACCGGCCAAACCCCTGAAGTCCGAAGATCCACTCCGTGACGACCGAAGCACCCACGAGGGAGGGGAACTTCAGGCCGAGTGTCGCGAGCGCCGGCCCGAGGCCGTTGCGCAGCACATGGCCGAAGAAGATCCGGCGCGGAGAAAGTCCCCGTACCACCGCGCCCGTCACGTAGTTCTCGCGGTAGGCCGCGACGAGACTGGAGCGCAGCTGACGGGCCACGTCGGCGACGACGTCGAAGCTCAACGCCACGGCGGGCAGGGTGATATGGGCCAGCCACGGTCCGATCCCCTGCTCCGCCGGGACGTACCCGGCGGAGGGGAACAGCTTCAAGCCGACCGCGAGGACCGCGACCAGCACGATCCCGACGACGAAGGCCGGCATCACCGAGATCGCCGTGACGAAGCCGGTGATGGCCCGGTCGACCCAGGTCGTGCGGCGCAGGGCCGCCACCGTGCCGAGGGCGAAGCCCACGACCACGCCGATCAGCAGCGCGAACGTCGCCACCGACAGGCTCACTCCGAGGCCGAGACCGATCAGGGTGGAGATGTCGGCGCCGTTGGCCCAGCTGGTGCCGAGCTGTCCGTGCAGGACGCCGTCGAACCAGTCGGCGTACTGCACCAGGAAGGGCCGGTTCAGGCCCCACTGCGCCTCGACCCTGGCGATCGCCTCCGGTGTCGCGTCCTCGCCCAGCTGGATGCGCGCCGGGCTGAGCCCGCTGAGCGAGCGCAGCGCGAACGTCACGAACGTGGCGAGCAGGAAGACCGGTACGAAGATGGCCACCGACCGGGCGAGGGTGGCCAGGACACGACCCAGTGCGTGTCGCGTCGTCCCCGCCCGCTTAATGTCCGTTGTCATGGGATGCCCCCTCTCAGTGGTGTGACGGGGTGTCAGTTGCCGCCGATGGTCACGCCGGTCCAGTCGATGTGGGCCGGGTTCTTGGGCAGCGCGGAGATGGACTTGCTCTTGGCGATGAGGTTGGGCTGGGAGTACGTGAACACCAGCGCCTTGCTCTCCAGGCCGGCCCGGGTCGCCGCCTGGAGGACCTGGGTGTAGTCGGGGGAGTCCAGCGGGGTCTGGCGGACCTTGGCGACGGCGGCCTCGAAGCCGGACGGCTCGTACGGCGAGCTGAGATTGAGCGGACCGTTCGGGCCGAAGTGCGCGGTGAGGGTCTGCAGCGCGGAGTCGCGGCCCGTGGTGCCGTACAGCGAGAAGGTGAGGTTCTTGGCGAAGAACGGCGTCGCCCAGTTCTTGTCGATCTTGATGGTGACCTTGATGCCGACCTTCGACAGCTGAGACTGGACGATCTCGGCCTGCGGGTCCTCGGCCGGGATGACCAGGTTCAGCTTGAGGTCACCGGACTTGTAGCCCGCCTCGGCGAGCAACCGCTTCGACTTGGCCGGGTCGTAGGGGTAGGTGTCCGCCGACTCGGGGTCGTAGGCCACGTATCCCTTGGGGAAGGGCTGGTCGGTCACCTCGCCGTAGCCGAAGGTCAGCTTGTCGACGAACTCCTGACGGTCAATGGCGTGGCGGACCGCGGCGACGACCTTGTCGTTGTCGAAGGGCGCCTTGTTGATGTTGAGGCTGATGTTGGAGGCGTTGAAGCCGGGCTGGACGAAGACGTCGAGTCCGGCCTTCTTGGCGGCTTCCGCCTGACTGGGCTCGATGTCGGCGAAGTTGTAGACACCGGTCTGGAGGCCGGAGACGACCGTGGACGCGTCGGGAGCCGAGGTCAGCTCGACGTTGTCGATGTGGATGTTCTTGGCGTCCCAGTAGGCGGGGTTCTTCTTCAGGACCGCCTTGGTGCCCGGCACGATCTGCGTCACGATGAACGGGCCGGCGCCGACCGGGTTCAGGTCCAGCTTCGTGGGGGATTTCGCCGCCTTGGGGCTCGCGATCTGCAAGACGCGCTCGCCGAGCAGCTGCGGGATCTGGTAGTCGACCTGGCTGAGATGGACGACCGCGTCGAGCCCCTTGGCGTCCACCGACTTGATGGAGGTCAGGTCGCCGAAGAGCGCGGAGTTCTTCTGGTTCTTGGCTCGTTCGATGGCCGCCTTCACCGCGGTGGCGTCGACCGGCTCCCCATCGCTGAACGTGAGTCCGGAGCGCAGATGGAAGGTTATCTGGTCGCCCTTCGCGTTGTACTCCCAGCTCTTGGCCAGGTCGGGGACGGCCTTGCCCTTCTCGTCGGTGCGAGTCAACGAGGCGTACACCAGAGTGAGTTCACGGAACTGTGCGCCGCTGCCGCTCACTACCGGGTCCCAGTGGGTGGGGAAGTAGGAGGAGGTCCACTTCAAGGTGGCGTTGCCGCTCGCGGACGCGGCCTCGCCGCCGCAGGCGCTGAGTGCCGGGATGAACACGGTGGCGAGGGCGGTTCCCAGGGCGGTGGAGCGCAGCCGGCGCGGGGAGCGGGGCTTGGGTGCGGGGCGGGGTGGTGCGAGGCGTCCGAACATGTCGATTCCTTCTGCGAGGGCTCCGGCGCCGTGTCAGGGCTACGGGCTCGGGGACGAGTGAGGTGTGCCGCGGCGTCGGACGTCGGCGCACACCGGATAGGGACATGCCGGCGCGCGCCAGGTGTGCGCACAGGCATGCCGGACTCAGGGTGTGAGGCGTCGGCGAAGCCGCGGGGAAGAGCCGGGAGGTGAGAGGGAGGCGAGCGCCGAGGAGGCGGCCGGAGAGGACGGGCGCTCGGTGGAGGACCGGCATAAGGCGGGTGCCGTCGCGAGCGGTCGGGCGCCTGTGGGCCGGGTGCGGCCGGTGGTCAGCGACAGAGAGCGCTACAGGTGCGCCGCAGGTCCACGTAGCGGCACACCACACCGGGGTGCGTCGTGAGCATGGTGAACATCCTGGGGCCGTCCGTCAGCGGCTGTCAATGGACACCAAAAGGTGTCTCATTCGGCGGGACGGCCTCTGAGTGCAGATCAGAGCCCTGTCAGGGGGCGGCGGGAGCGCCGCGCCCGACGGCCGGGTGCGTGCGCGCCTCCTCGGGATGCAGCCACAGCGGGCCGCCCGCCGTGTCCACCCGGACCGCGTCCGCCGGAGGCCACGCCCCGCGTGTGAGCAGCCTGCGCTCCGGCTCGGTGAGGCTCCGGTAGCGGGCGAGCGCGTCCGCCGGATCGAGCCGCACCGGGGCGGTGGCCGGCAGTCCCGCCTGCGAGCCGATCGCCGAGGCGTAGGTGTCGTACGACCGCCAGCCGGGCACCGCGCGGACACCGGCGGCCGAACGGACGAGCAGCGTCGGCAGCGCGTACCGGCGCCCGCCGTCAGGGGTCTCCTTCGCGGCGCCGGGATGCGGCGAGGACCCGTCGTTCCGCACGGACAGCACCTCGCGGACGGGGCGGCGGGCCTCGGCGTGGTCGGCACGTACCCGGTCGAGTACGGCCGCCGAGTTCGCGTCGGCCGCAAGGCGCTCCAGGTCCAGCCCCGGCACCCCGTGCACCGCCGACAGCGCGAGGGCGCGTGTGTCAGCGGGCTCGCCGAGCACGAACACGCTCTCCCGCAACCGGCGCAGCACCTGCTCGGCCACCTCGGCGCCCTGCGGCTCGGCGGCCTTGGCGACGAGCGATGCGGGCCACGAACTCGCCGCCACCCGGCCGAGCTTGACCGCCCTGGGCGCTTGCGTGTGGCGGGCGATGTCCTCGATGTAGCGGGCGTACCAGGTGGTCTCGGCGGCCGCGTCGGGCGCCGGGTCGTCGTCGTGGTCGAAGAGGATGCAGAACACACGACGCCAGCGCACCCGGCCTGCGAAGGCCTCCCGCAGTCCGCGCAGGACCGGCTCCGCCCCCCACGACCAGGGGCACAGCGGGTCGGTGTACTCCACCACCTCGACGGTCGCGCGATCCGTCTCCGGCTCACTCGTCACGCGGCACCCTTGCGGTCCAACTGCCCGCCGGCTTCCCCGGGCAGCAGCGCGGTGAGCGTGGTACGGCCGAGGACGGCGGCGGCATCCGCCTCGATACGGCGCCACACCCCGGGCAGGCCGGAGGCGGGGCCGGGATAGTCGAGCCCGGCCAGCGGCTCGCCCCGCAGAGTGATCAACTCACCGTCCACGGCACGCGTGACATCGAGCAGGGTGATCTCTTCGGCGGGCCGGCCGAGCCAGTAGCCGCCCTCGCAGCCGCGCTGACTGCGCACCAGCCCGGCTCTGCGCAGCTCACTCACCACGGACTTCAGGAAGCGGAACGGGATCTGCTGCGAGGCGGCGATGGCCTCGCACGTCAACGGGCGGTCGGGTTCGCGGGCGAGCTCCAACAGGGCCCGCGTGGCGTAGTCCGCCTTCGCGGAGATATGCATGGGCACATGATGCCCGACGAATGGCCGACGCTCAGGCCCTCATCGCATATTGCGGGAACATTGCCGCAGGTGAAGTGGAATGGACACCTCTTGACATCCTTTCCGGCGCGCTCCTAGCGTCCGACCCATGAGCGAGCCGCTGACCACTCCTGGCGAAGGTTTCCACCCTCATCTCCACGACACCGGGAGCCACCCCGAAACGTCCCTGCGCGCCCGGCTGCACCACATCCGCGCCGACGAACTCGACGGCGACACCGCCCAGTCCGGAGGCATGCGCAGGTTCGCCGCCGTCAGCGGCAAGACCGTGGGCTCCGAGAAGCTGTGGATGGGCCAGACCCACGTGGCCCCCTCGACCGCGTCCTCGGACCACCACCACGGCGAGTCCGAGACCGCCATCCACGTGCTGAGCGGACACCCCGAGTTCGTCTTCCTCGACGACTCCGGCGGAACGCCGGAGGAGATCCGCCTGCGCACCTCTCCCGGCGACTACATCTTCGTCCCCCCATACGTGCCCCACCGCGAGGAGAACCCGGACCCGGCCGAAGAGGCCGTGGTGGTCATCGCCCGCAGCACGCAGGAGGCCATTGTGGTGAACCTCCCGAACCTGTACGTCCTGGGAGGCGAGGAGGACGCCGGCGTCCGGGGGTGAGCCGATTCTGCGCCCGGTGGCGGTGGTCTACGTCGCTCGACTCGTCCCGGTCGCTCTCGCCGTGACCGGATCGGTCCGGCGCGGGAGTCGATGGCCCGGTTGCCCCTCGGCCGCGCCGGTCGGGCTGGGCGACATGGCCCGGGCACTGACCGTCATCGACGTCCGGGAATCCTTCCGCGCCCGCCCGCCGTGGGAGACCGTGGTGAAGCCCACCACCCGCGTCGCGAGCGACCTCGGCTACCGGCTCACCTTCGTCACCGACGCCACCGCGACCAACCCCATCCCGCACCGCGACGCGCCCGCCGACCATGGTGTCGCCACGCTGCCGGCGGACCCCGCGCCCTCGGCGCCGCCGAGGTGGGTGCGGCTGCCGCTGAGAGGTCTGTCCCGGTGCGTAGCACGGCTACACGCCGGGGTACCCCCTCGTACAAGAAGAAGGGTGCCGGACGGTACTGGGCAGTGCTGCCCGATCCCCAACGCCGCACCTTCCGGCCGATCTGCAAACCCCACGACGACACCCGCGGAGCGCGATCCCCGGGCGCTGACGCGCATTGAGATGTTCCATCCGTTGACATGTACGCAATGGCGATGTCACTTTGAGAGCGCTCTCACAACAGGTACGGACCAATCTCCCCCCTTCCACCCACACGGAGGTGGAGCGTGCTCAAGATGCTCACTCGCCGGATCATGGCGCCGACGGTGGCGGCCGCGCTGCTCGGCGCCGCCCTCACGGTCCTCACACCGTCCTCCGCGGACGCGGCGGTGCCCGCCACGATCCCCCTGAAGATCACCAACAACTCCGGCCGCGGGGACGCGGTCTACGTCTACACCCTGGGCACCCTGCTGAGTACGGGGCAGCAGGGCTGGGCGGACGCGAACGGCACCTTCCACGCCTGGCCGGCCGGTGGCAATCCTCCGACACCGGCGCCCGACGCGTCCATCGCGGGCCCGGCGAACGGGCAGACGAAGACCATTCGGATCCCGAAGTTCTCCGGCCGGATCTACTTCTCCTACGGCCAGAAGCTCGTCTTCAAGCTGGCCACGGGCGGACTGGTGCAGCCCGCGGTCCAGAACCCGTCCGACCCGAATCGCAACATCCTCTTCAACTGGTCCGAGTACACGCTCAACGACTCCGGCCTGTGGATCAACAGCACCCAGGTGGACATGTTCTCCGCTCCCTACGCGGTCGGTGTGCAGCGCGCGGACGGGAGCACGCTCAACACCGGCCACCTCAAGTCGGGCGGCTACAACGGGTTCTACAACTCACTGCGCGGCCAGGCGGGTGGGTGGGCGAACCTGATCCAGACCCGGTCCGACGGCACCGTGCTCCGTGCCCTCTCTCCCACCTACGGGTTGGAGACGGGAGCCCTGCCCGCGTCGGTGCTGGACGACTACATCAACCGGGTATGGCAGAAGTACGCGACGACGAACCTGACGGTCACCCCGTTCACCGACCAGCCGAACACCAAGTACTTCGGCCGGGTGTCGGGCACCGTCATGAACTTCACGAACAGTTCGGGCGCCGTCGTCACCAGCTTCCAGAAGCCCGACGCGGCCAGCATCTTCGGCTGCTACAAGAACCTCGACGCGCCCAACGACGCTGTGCGCGGCCCCATTTCACGCACTCTGTGCGCGGGCTTCAACCGTTCCACCCTCCTGGTCAACCCGAACCAGCCGGACACCGGAACCGCTAACTTCTACCAGGACGCGGTGACCAACCAGTACGCGAAGAAAATCCACGCGCAGATGGCGGACGGCAAGGCCTACGCCTTCGCTTTCGACGACGTCGGCAACCACGAGTCCCTCGTCCACGACGGCAACCCGCAACAGGCGTACCTGACACTGGACCCCTTCAACTGACGGGCGGTCATCAAGCGGTCCATTCAGCGCATACCGCTGACAAGCGGCATGCGCTGTTGGTGTCGGCGTAGCCGTGGCCTGTCTACCGAAGGCGAGGACCCCACCGCCCCACTCCCCGACCCCTGGGAACCATTTCGCAACCGCTGAGCTTGTCTGCCATCGCGGTCAGCTCCAGGGCTCGCCCCCCGACCTCCCGCACCCGGCGTTGCACCCGGTGCGTTGAGATGCCTGATGGAGCTCTCTGACAACGGCCACCACCTCCGCCGTTCCGAACGAAAGGACAACAGGCCCGCCAGTAAACTGGCGGGCCATCCTACGTCGAGCTATCAGCGGTCACCCATCACGGGTGGCCAGGCATGCGACGGCAAGGGGTCGTTCGGGGCGCGCACGCGCATCGCCACCGGCTGGCAGGGCTACAAGGGCCTCTTCTAGGAGGGCACTTCTCGGCCACGTCGCGACGTGTGTCATGCCCGAACAACAGCCCTCAGCGGCCTGGTCACCAGCGCATCAACCTCACATTGGCCGGTCTGAGCAGTGGGCCGCCCGCCTTTTTGGTCAGCCCGCGTCACACCAGCGGTCTGACCGGAATGGATCTGGCGATGCAGCACGCGGCGGAGCTCGATGCCCAGGCCGGGCGGCGTGGCACCGAGCTCACCAAGCATCTGCTGATGCGGGCCATGGGCTCGATCGATCCCCGCCTGCGGAGCTGACGGCATGGCTGCGCGAGCGGGGCGTGAACGGCAGTGGCGCTGCCGGATGGTCACCGCCGGGCCGGGCTCGGGCAAAACGGCAGTACTCGGGCTGATCGCCGCCCTGTCCCATCCCGAACACCGCCTTACCGTCCCGGCCCGCTCCTTTGGGCTGTCGGAGCGTCTGATGCCGGATGCGGGCAGCGTGGATGTCGCCATACCGCCCACTGGTCTCGGTGACCCGCGCGAACACGGCCAAGCCGGCCCACGGGCCGAGGCGGCGCTCGTCCGAAGCGCCCAAGCCGCGGCGATGCGCGTACCTCCGCCTCCGGCCGCCCACCAGACTCGCCGTGCACGCGGGCTCTCGACGGCAGCGCTGGCCTGCCTCTCACACTCGGGGCATGGTGGCGTTCAAAACGTGAGCTGTACCGCTACGAATCCTTGGTGAACTTCACGTCCAACCCGCACGGCGCATCCGGGTCGTCCGTCGCGCACAGTGCCTTGCCGCCATCCACCACCGCCAGGTCGATATGGCAGTTCTCGGCCGCGCCATCGAATGAAAGAGCAATCCAGGAGCCGGACTTGGCGGTCTCGTCGGAGATCTGAGTGTGCTTGCTGGTCGCGACGTAGAAAGCCCAGCCACCTTTGGAGGATTTTCCGGTGCACATTTTATCGGCGAGGTTCTTCGAATCGAGACCGCTGGCGGTAAACGTCCGGGCGGCGGCAAAGGCGAACTTCTCGCCGTGCGGTCCCGCCCAGTTCCCGGTGATGCGGTCTGCCGCGACCTTGGTCGTCGGCTGGCTGCCCGCACAGGCGGTGAGCAGCAGAAACGGCGCCAGGGCGGCGAGTGTTCTCAGGGCGGTACGGTGCACGCGGCCACTCTAACAAGGGGGCGGTACGGAGCCTGACTCAGCTCCTTACCGCCCCTTTGTGTGCTATCTGCTGATAATCCCGGCTAGTTCAGCCAGTCCGAGGTGTCGATGCACTGGTTGACGGGCCACTTCTCCTCTCAGTGGAACTCCTCGCGCACTGCCGCCCCGTGGTAGCTCTCGAATAGCGGGTTCCAGGAGCGCGGCACCGCATGTGTGGCGGACCGCCAGTCGGAGGTGTTGTACGCATAGAACTTCAGCGTCACGGTGCCGGACTTCTTGTTGATCGACTTGATGCTCGCCTCGCCGGACGAGGTACAGCCAGGGCCCGGGGCCCGATCTGCGACCAGGCTCTGCGCCACCGCTGAACCGACCGGACGCTGACCCGAAGGTCGTGAGCGATGACCGGGTTCTCGTCGCCCTGCCTGAACCGCTCGGCGGCCTCCATCCTCAACTTCTCGCGGAAGGCACGCCGTTCGTCGGTCAGTCCGCCCCTTGCGCATACCTCATGCGTTCGGCATACCGCAGGGATCAAGAGGCGTCAGCCTCTACGACACCACCCTTTGAAGGTCAGAAACCGCTACGTTGCCGAGAAGACTTCAGTGCGCGCCGAACCCCTCCACCAGCACGCACGGATGCTGGTGGAGGAGTTCGGCGCGCACTATGCCTTTCCCGTGAAACGCAACCAGTTGCAGTTGTGGAAGGCGTTCCGGAAGGTTGCCCTGGCACAAGGTGAGGGCTTCCTTCCGCTCCACGGTGCGTGCCCATGGCCGCATCGACACCCGGGTGGTGGAGGTGGTCACCTTCGCCGGCCTGGACTTCCCGTATACGCGGCAGGTCGCGCGCATCACCCGGTACCGTACGATCAAGGCGAGCGGGAAGCGCAGTCGGGAGACGGTGTACGCGATCACCAATCTGCCCTTCAGGGCGGCGGGTCCACAGCGGATCGGGGAACTCGTGCAGAGCGAATGGGGCATCGAGAGCAAGATCCATTGTGTGCGGATGTGACCTTCGGCGAGGACGCCTCCCACGTCCGCACCGGCCACGGAGCCCAGAACATGGCCATGTTGAGGCCGACCGTCATGTACTTCCTGCGCCAGGCCGGTAGTTCGATCGCCGACGCGCGCCGCCAGCTCGCCCTCGCGCCGCACACCGTCCCGCTCGACATCTTCGGTATCCCCTGTGGCCTGCACACTCACGCCTGAAATGCGACCTTGCAACATCCCTGCAGGGCAAGCCCAGTCGCGGGCGGCCTGCACGATGGTGGACCCGGCGTCGCGCACCCGCCACCCCGTAGCCTGGCGTAATTGCTGGGTGAACCGGATTTCGGCCGGGACTTGACGGCTCGGCGTGAAACGAACGCCGCTTGCTGCCGGTTCAGCTCACGGCACGGCATACCGCGCGGCAGGATGACCGCCCAGCCTCGGCCTTCATTGTGAACGCCTCGCTCGCGGGGGAAGGCCACACATCCGGGTAAATTCTAGCGGCCAGCTGCCTCTTCGATGACAGAGGCAACCTTGTCCGGATGCGAGATGTAGACAGCGTGGCTGGACTCGGGGACCTCGGTGATCTTCGCATGCGCCCGTGTGTACATCCAGCGCTCAAGATCCGGGCTGGCGATTAGGTCCTTTCCGGCGACAATTCCGTAGCTAGGCTTGGTCTTCCATGCGGCCGTCGTCACCGGTGTGTCAAAAACCTCTGCAGCGACCAGAACTTGCGATTTGGCCATGAAATCGGCCTGACGCGCGGGGAGATCGGCTGCGAAATCGGCATGGAATTTCTGCGGATCGAGCATGAGATACCCGTCATCGGTGGGCTTGATGTCATGGGTGGGAGAGGGGATGCGCTCAAACAGATTATTGAGGCTCTCGCCAATGTCGGGTACGGCAGCTGCTACATAGACCAGCGCCTTCACCTTGGGGTCGTCGCCGGCCTGGGTGATGACCTCTCCGCCGTAGCTGTGGCCGACCAGCACGACGGGCCCGTCCTGCATTGCGATAGCGCGGCGCGTTGCCGCGACGTCGTCTGCCAGGCTGGTCTCGGGTTCCTGGACAATACTGACGTTGTAGCCCTTCGCCACCAAGCGGTCATAAACACCCTGCCAGCCCGATCCATCGGCAAGCGCACCGTGCACCAAGATAACATTGCGGACCTCGGGCGTCTTGCTCTCGACCTGTACAGGCGAGGCATGGCCGTTGGCCGTAACTTCGGCCGTTGCCGGTGACGCCAGAATAGCCGTCGCCGCGATGCTGGCCAGCCCCAGAGTAACCGCGGGGAAAATCTTCTTCATCATCTGGATTCTTCCTACTACTTAATCGTTCAGCTCGTTGCAGTCGCAGCGAGGAAGGCGATCGGCGCAATCTGACGATTCGTCGAAATTGGACATTCATCGTACGGACCGGCGCACCCGCCGTGAGTGGAGTCACGGAGGGCAACTTCTTACGTTGACGCCGTGAGGCCAATCGTGGGGTGGTGGCCGACCCTGACGCCACGCAGGACGCAGAATATGCAACTAACGGACTATGGCCTCAAACACGGCCGAAGACGGGAATATCTGAGCCTTCGAGGCGATGACCTGCCTGCGCTTCCGCTACATCGTCTGCGCCGGAACGCGGATTCGTGAGTGCCGGTTCGCCGCGTACGGATGATCTCGGGCCGCTATTCGACGCTGTGGGTGTCAAGAACGTCCTGGATGGTCACATCGAGCGATTCGAGCCTTACTGAGGAGCTCGGTCCGAGCACGGTGGCGAGGCGGGGGCCGAGTTCGGCGCAGGCGGCGAGCAGCGGCGTCGCGAAGCGGTGCAGGACCGGCTCGGCCACCCGGGAGGGATGACCGGCGATGGCAAGCGACCCTAGGGCATGGCCTGAATCGGGGTCGAGTACCGGTGCCGCGATGCCGTTGAGCGCCGGGTGGTTGGCGGACTGCGAGATGGCGTAGCGCTGGCGGCGAATCTCGGCGAGCTGCTCGGGTAGATCGGTACGCACGGGGTGGCTCTCCGGTGCGAGGAGGACTTCGTCGACCTGTTGGGCGGGGAGGAACGCGAGGATTACTGCTCCCGCGCACCCTGAGGTCAATGGCGAGCGTTCGCCGATGTGCGCGATCGGATGGACGGCTGTGCCAGGGGGGTCGGCACGGAGCACGATGACACGGTGGGCTCCGCTGCGGAGTAGCAGGCTTATTGTCGCGCCCACGTCGGCGGAGAGTCGCGTGAGTACCGGGCGCACGCGGTGCAGGAGTGCGGGACGTGGCCCCACAAGTGAGGCGAGGGCGAGCGCGCGACCGCCGACCCGGTAGCCGCGGCGCCCGATGTGGTCGACGTAACCGTGCTCCTGCAAGTTTCGCAGCACCCGGTAAGCCTTGGTCTGGGGCAGGCCTGCGCGCTCGGCGATCGTCTTCAGGGCGGCTGGCTGCTGTAGGCCGGCGAGCGTCTCGAGGATCCAGAGGGCGCGAATGTGCCCATCCTCGGGCATGATCAGGGCCTTTCTCCGGTGGTTGCATGTTCAGCACCTTGTGTCGTCGAGGATAGCGGGCACCGACGAATGGCGAGATGACGCTGGTCACCTTCCGCCAGGCGTGGAACTGCCCGGACATCGACATGCCCGCCCCATTCCAGCGCCCGCAGGGGACCTGCGATCGCCGGCCGATCGCACGTGACGCGGTTGCCGAGATCACGCCTGCACGGAGTCAGTGCCAGGACCCAGTTGATGACAGTGTTGAGGTCGCGGGGCGTAATCGGACCGAGTAGCGGCGGGGCTGCGCCCGGTGCGTGGCGCCGCATCTATCGCGCCTGACGCCGGCTGAGACTGTGGCTGCCACAAAATTCGCGATCTGCTCAACGGGGACACAGGGGGCAAGTCACCACCCATTCAGTCGAGACGAAACCCGAGCCATCATCGTCAACATCTTCGATCTCGCCGACATGATCGTCACCGAATGCAGCCTGCCCCGCGGGACATCGCCAACTCCTTGCTGGGCGAACGCCAAGGTCGCTGACAGTGAGGCTTTTCAGCGTGGTCACCGATCGGGGGACGGCGTAGGCGTCCGCAACGCACAAGGCTCCGGTGCCGATGAGGGAGGTGTTCGACGTCTCAACTCGCTCGCGCAGGAGCCTTGTTGGTTCGCCATCCTGCCGCACTCGACCTGCCTCATACCCTGGTCGAGTGGGTCACCATGCTCATCGTCACCCGCGAGGGTGACCGCCGCTGCAAGCTCCCGCCGCACCAGCGTGCGCTGGTCGGTCTGGTGTACCTGCGCCAGCACATCACGCTCGCGCAGCTTGCAGCCGGCTTCGGTATCTCGATCGGCACCGCCCATGCCTACACAGCCGCGGTGATCGGCCTGCTCGCCGATCGCGCTCCTGGCCTGCTGCGTACGTTGCGCGAAGCCGATCCCGACTTCGTCCTGTTGGACGGCACCCTTGCCGAGTGCGACCGAGTCGGCGACAGCCGCGCCGACTACTCCCACAAGCACCGTCGGCACGGAGTGAACGTGCAGGTGGTGACCGACCCGGCAGGGCGACTGCTGTGGATCCCGCCCGCACTACCCGACCGCGCTCACGACCTGACGGCGGCCCGCACCACCGCATCATCCGAATCTGTGAATGCCAAGGCGTCCCGATCCTCGCCGACAGGGCATACATGGGCGCCGGTGTCAACGCTCCCTGAAATCTGGTTCTGGATCACTTTTGGTGCAGAGCCACGGAGCGTCACCGAATCCACAATCATGAACGGTCGTGGCTGACACTCTCCTGCAGGACCTCTGGTTCCACCACGCCGACGACGTCGCGCTGGACGCCATCACCATCCAACCCCGACGCGTGACCCTCCACGCACCACAACCAGCAGGTCAGCTGCTTGCCCGTCGTGCAGAGCCGTGTCGGCCAGCGTTCACAGCCGGTACCTGCGCCGACTCGATGAAGCCGCCGCTGCGGGGCGCAGGTGGTGGTGGAGTTACAGGTCCGACGGTTCCGCTGCCACGGACCCGCCTGCCCCAAGACCACGTTCGTCGAGCAGGTACCCGGGCTGACCTTCCGTCACAGACGGCGAAGCCAGGGACTGCAGGCGGCTCTGCAGCGGGTGGCGCTGATGCTGGCCGGCCGGGCCGGAGCCAGACTCGCGGACGCGGTGGCCTCTCCGGTGAGCCGCTCGACGCTGCTGCGGCTGATACGGGCCGTCCTTGAGAGCGCGCCAGCCACACCGCGCGTGCTGGGCATCGACGAGTTCGAGTTCGCCCTGCGCAAGGGCCATGTCTACGCCACCGTCCTGGTCGATATCGAGACTCGGCGCGTGGTCGACCTGCTGCCCGACCGCACCATCAAAACTGTCCCGCTGCCTGGCCGCCCACCCTGGCGTCGAAGTGATCTGCCGCGACCGCTCCGCCTCATTCGCCGAGGCCGGACGCCTCGGAGCCCCTGAAGCGATCCACGTCGCAGACCGCTACCACCTGTGGCACAACCTCGCCGAGGCCGTCGAGAAGACCGTGGTTCAACACCGGGCTCTGCTGCCCGAACCCGTACCGGAGCCCGATCCCGCCGGAGCAGCGCCCGTGTCGCTGCCACCGCTGTCGGCGCCGCCCAGGAGAACGGGACGCCTTGCTGACCGGGTCCGCGAACAGCACGCCGCGGTCCACAGGCTCCTGGCCACCGGCGCCGGCCTGAAGACCATCGCCCGCCAGCTGGGCGTGGCCCGCAACACCGTCCGCCGCTATGCGCAGGCGACCGACCCCGATGAACTGCTGGTGGGACGCTGGACCGGACGGCCCAGCATCCTCGACCCCTTCAAACCGCACATCGACCAGCGGTTCGCCCAGGGCTGCACCAACGCCCGGCGCTTGTTCGAGGAAATCGCGCAGCGCGGCTACCCGGGCAAGGAGCAGATCGTCCGCAAGTACGTCCACCGGCTCCGCCTGGCTTTCCCGCACCAGGCCCCGCCCCGGCGCAGGCGCTCGGTCCGCGACGTCACGGGCTGGCTCACCCGCCACCCCGACCGGCTCGACGCCGACGATGCCCAGCGTCTGAAGGAGCTCCTGGCCCGTGTCCCGGTCCTGGCCGCGACCTCCCGACATGGCCGACAGCTCAAGGAGTGGACCGCCGCAGTCCACGCCGACCAAGTCCCGGCCCTGCACCCGTTCGCCGCCGGCCTCCTCTAGGTCGTGTTTTTGAAAGTCGGCTCGTTCCTCGTCCCGTGCCGTAATGATCTCGGTGTGGGGCGAGGCGATCTTTCTGACGAACAGTGGGCAGTGCTGGAGCCGTTGTTGCCGGTCGCGGCGTTGGGCCGGCCGTCGCTGGGACGGCGGAAGCTGATCGACGGGATCCGGTGGCGGGTGCGCACTGGTGCACCGTGGAGGGATCTGCCGTCAGCGTACGGGCCGTGGCAGACGGTCTACGGGCTCTTCCGGCGCTGGCAACGCAACGGCACCTGGCCTGTGCTGCTGACCGGACTGCAGGCTCAGGCAGATGCGGCAGGGCTGATCACGTGGGAAGTCAACGTCGACTCCACGATCTGCCGGGCTCATCAGCATGCTGCAGGCGCCCGCCGCGACAGCCCGGCCCAGAAGGAACCGCCCGGCGGAGTCCACACAGAGCCCGACGACCACGGTCTGGGACGACGCGCGGGTGCGATGACGATGTGCTGGCGCGACGGGCACAGAGCCGTCGTCCTCGACGGCCGGGAGGAGGTCGATCTCTGACCGGCGAGCGTGGCCGGCCAAGGGAGCAGGTCTGGTTGCTCCCTTGGCCGGCCGGGGTCGCTCAAGCAGCTGGACAAGGCGGTGGGGGAGACCGCGCTGGTCAGGGGACGACCGGGCGACCTCGGCTATGCCGAGCACGACATGGTCGCTGCGGGTCGGATGACGCCCTCCAGGCCCGATCGGTCCGGGGGGGGGCGGTTCACGGTGACATCCGCACAGCGGCTCACGCTGACGGTAGCCGGCCGGCGAACTCGCTGAGAACCGACGGACGGTCCGGGCCGAGCGGAAGCCGGTGTCGGCCGGTGGTCGAGGTTCCCCTCACTCTCATGCCAGGCCGAACTGTTGCGCGCTGGAGCCGTTGCAGTCCCAGATCTGCAGCCGGGTTCCGTTCGCGGTGGCACCCCCTGTTGAGTCGATGCACCGGCCCGTGGTGGGGTTGGACATCGAGCCATTGGAGTTGGGGACCCAGTTCTGGTAACCGCCGCCGTTGCAGGTGGCCAACTGGAGTTTCGTGCCGTTCGCGTTGACGCCGCCGGCGATGTCCAGGCACTTGCCCAGGGTCTGCAGGGTCTGGCCGCTCCAGGTCCACTTCTGGTCGAGCGAGGTCGACTGCTGGCAGTCCCACAGCTGGACCGCGGCGCCGTCGCCGCCGATGTCGTCGCCCGCCACGTCCACGCACTTGCTGCCCGGAGCGTAGATCGGGGTGCCGATGGCGAACTTCTGGGCGCCCGCGCCGTTGCAGTCCCAGATGTGCAGCCGGGTGCCGTTCGCGGTGGCGCCCGACGGCGAGTCGATGCACCGGCTGCTGGCCGGGTTCCGCAGCGAACCGTCCGTCTGCCGCAACCAGTTCTGGTACGCGCCACTGTTGCAGGTGGCGAGTTGGAGTTGCGTGCCCGCGGCGCTGTTGCCGCCGGCGATGTCCAGGCACTTGCCAAGGGTCTGCAGCGTCTGGCCGCTCCAGGTCCAGTGCTGGTCCTTGGCCCCCGACTGGCAGTCCCACAGCTGGACCGCGGCGCCGTCGCCGCCGATGTCGTCGCCCGCCACGTCCACGCACTTGCCGCCCGGACCCGTGATCGTCTGGCCGGTCACCGAACTGCCGCCGCCCCCGGAACCGGGCGCCTTGTTGTACACGGCCACCGAGTCGATGACCAGCTTGCCGCCGGAGACCGTGGCGGCGTTCGGGCCGCCGCCGAACGCGTCCGGGAAGCCGCCGCCCATCGCCAGGTCGTAGATGATGAAGAACGGGTGATCGATCGCGTCGGACCAGGTTGTCGGGTCCACCTGGTTGGCGTTGACGGTGAAGAAGTTGTTCCCGTCGAGGTAGAACCGGATCTGCTCCGGCGACACGGAGCGGTCGATCTCCGTCGCGTAGTCGTGGAAGCTGGTCTGGCAGCCCGAACAGGCGCGCTCACCCGAGCCTATGCCGGTCGACTCGTTGCACGGTCCGCCCGGGTTCACGCCACAGTGGATGGTGCTGAAGTCGGAGCTGCGGCCGTTTATGTCCTCCATGACGTCGATCTCGCCGGACTTCGGCCAGGTCACACCGCTGCGTAGCGGTGCGCCGAGCATCCAGAACGCCGGCCAGTAGCCCGCGCCGTTGGCGGTGGTGACGTTGGGCTGCTGGAGGACGGACTCGATGCGGACGACCCCGCCGGCTGGGGCGCCGAAGGCTGCAGACTGGGTCTCCACGCGCCCCGACGTCCATCCTGCCCGCGGGTCGGAACCGGAGTGCAGGGCCTGGAGCACCAGGTGACCCTGGCCGTCGTAGTAGACGTTCGACGTGCTGTTGGTCATGGTCTCGATCTCACCTGTACCGAAGCTGCTGCCCGGCCCGGTGTCGTACTTCCACAGGTTCTGGTCGATGCCGGTGCCGGCCGCGCCGTTGAAGTCGTCGCTCCAGGTGAGCGTGAAACCCGGCGGGGTGGGGGGCACCGCCGCCTCGGCGTTCAGCGTCACGGCGAGGCTGGTCGCCACCGCGACCGCGACGACTGGAACCAGGAAGAGCGCCCTCTTCCATCCGCCGCGCCGTGCCTTTGTGAAATTCAAGCGCATCTTCTGTCCGACCTCCGGGGCAAAGACGTGATTGTGGGAGGTTCGCTACGCGGCCCTGTGGCGTATGCGGCAGGGCGCATGGCGTTGGAGTACACAAGCTCGGCGTGCGTTATAGGAGCTTCAGAGGTGTCACGAACGCAGCTTGTCGATCAATCTGACGTTCGACAAGATGGCTGACTCGTAAACTTTCCTGGAGGACCCGAGAACCGGCCTACGGCGTCGGACCGGACATGGCGGAAGCTCCTGCTTTCATCCGCCGTGGTGCTTTCACCCGGATCGGCCGTCCCTCTCGCCACCTCCCCTCGGTGTCATCCTCCTCGCGCTCGATGGCCCGCCGGATGGGGCTGCCGCCGGGCAGTGTCCTCCGGGCCGTCAGGCCGGCGGAGTTGACCGGGGCGTCCGCGTTGTCTGGCGATCGCCACCGACGGCTCCCGGGCGCGCACTCGCCGGACGCGGCTCGTTGACATGCGGCGCCGGTACGACCTCGGCAGTGAGCCGTTGCAGCCGGTGCCGAACTACGACGAGTTCAAAGAAGAGCTCGCCGCCTTGCGCTATCAGGAACGGCTTGCACATCAGGACCGGTCCCAGGAACCGGCGACACTCCCCGAACTGCCAGCCACCGAAGTGGCCATGGCAGCAAGCGCACCATTGTCAGAGCCGCAGGCGACCTCAGCGGAAGCACCTACGAGGTCGTCAGCAACAAACGAGCCGACAGCAGAGTGACCGGGGAACGACGGTGAAAGACCATCTGCTGTGAGACGTATGCAGTCGTGATGCCGGTAGACGCACTCCGGGGCTTCGCCCAGGTTGTCTGCTGCACCTTTGGTTGATGCGCTCCTGACCACGTTACGGACATCATTCAAGGCAGCCGGTACAACCAGCCGGTCAAACTGCGCCTCCATGCACTCGCCGCGAGCCTGAGCCAGACCGTGGGCTGGCACCGATTCGACTACGGGTTGCACGCCGAGGCGAGCCAGTACTGGATCGCCGGACTGCACAGCGCCCACACCGGAGGCGACCGCGACATGGGCGCGGCTATGCTCGGCGACCTTGCCTAACAGGCCTCTTGGCGCAACGATCGGCGCACGGCCGCCGACATTCTCGAACGGGCCCTTTCGGGCACCCGGCTGCCCGGTCCTTGCTCCAACTCCGGCTCGCGCGTGCTCTGGCGGCACAAGGCGAGCGGCGAGCTACCTTGCGCGCCCTCACGACAGCCGAACGTCTTCTCGATGCCTCGTCCATGCCGGCGTGGTGCGCGTGGATGTCTGAGAGGGCGTTTCATCCCGGTGTTTTATCCCGGAATCTGGTGTTTGGTGCACGATCTCGGGTCGCGCCAGGAGATGGTGTTCTCGCCGGTGAGAGGGCGGGCCACGAGGTCGGTCATGGCGATGTGGATCATGGCTTCGGATCGGGCGGACAGGGTCTCGTAGTCCCGGGCGAGACGGCGGTGGAGCATCAGCCAGCCGTAGGTCCGCTCGACCGCCCACCGTTTCGGGATCGGGGTGAATCCCCTGGTCCCAGGGGTGCGGGCGGTGATTTCCATGTCGATGCCGAGGGTGGCCGCGTGCTCGACGAGGTGCTGGCGGTAGCCGCCGTCGACCCACACCTTGCGGATGCCGGGGTGGTTGGCGGCGACCTGGTCCAGGAGTCGGGTGCCGGCGGGCGGAGTCCTGCACGCTCGCCGCGGTGACCAGCACGGCCAGCAGGAGACCGAGGGTGTCGGTGACGATGTTCCGCTTCCTGCCCACCACCTTCTTCCCGGCGTCGACGCCCTGGCCGGCTGTGGGGACGTTGGTAGAGGTCTTGATGGTCTGTGAGTCGATGACGCATGCGCTGGGCTCGGCCTCCCGGCCTTCCTGTCTGCGTACTTGGCGGCGCAGGAGACTGTTGAGCTGGTCGAAAACGCCTTCCTCCTGCCAGCGGGCGAAGTAGGCGTAGACGGTGTTCCAGTGCGGGTAGTCGTGTGGAAGGTAGCGTCACGGGATCCCGGTGCGGTTCACGTAAAGGATCGCGTCCAGGAGACTGCGCAGGTCGTGGTCCGGTGGGCGGCCGATGTCCAGCCCGCGACCGCGGCGTTCCGCCCGCCAGGCGATCAGGATCGGCTCGACCAACTCCCAACGGGCGTCAGACAGATCGCTCGGATAACGACGGCGTTCGGTCATGGTTTTGAAGTACTGGGCAGCCGCCGGTCCGGCCCAGGCGCATGCATCCGGCGCGTGCGGCGAACGGCGCACGAAGGTGCGTCTTGACTCTGTCGGGGATCTTGGAGTTTCCCGGTGCGGCAGCAAGATCGACGGGCATGCTCGAGTAGTTCCACCGACCGATACAGCTGTCGAGCGGTGCTCGTTGTCCCTGCGCCCCCGTTCCGGTGAGCACGTTCCGCCTCTGACCGCGCGGGTCGCGCGGGCGAGCAACCCGGTCGGCACGACAGCGATATGGGTGCGGGACCGGCTGGACGGGCTGTGGTGTGACGAGGACTTCGCGGACTGGTACCCCGGGGACGGGCGTCCGGGGCTTTCGCCCGCTCAGCTGGCCACCGTCTGTGTGCAGTTCCTGCTCGGCCTGTCGGACCGGCGGGCCGCCGAGTCGGTCCGCTGCCGCATCGACTTCAAGTACGCCATGGCCATGGAGCTGGACGATCCCGGCTTCCACCACAGCGTGCTGGCCGACTTCCGAGACCGCCTCACCGAGGACGACCGCGCCGACCGCCTCCTCGACCTCGCACTCGCGCGCCTGAAGGGGGCCGGACTTGTGCGCGAGCGCACCACGCAGCGCACTGACTCCACCCATGTCCTGGCCGCGGTGCGTGACCTGACCCGCCTGGAGCTGGTCACCGAGGCGGTTCGCGCCGCACTCGAAGAGGTCGCAGGCATCTCTCCCCATCTGCTGGACGAGCTGGTCGATGAGGGCTGGGGGCTGCGCTACGGCCGGCCGGTCCGCCTGGGGAAGAACCCCACCAAACCCATGACCAGGATCCTTGCCACCGGAAACGACGCCGTCCGGCTCCTGGAACACCTCTACCGGTACGGAGCGGACCGCATGTCCGGTCCTCGCATCCAGGCTCTGCGGCAGATCATGGTGCAGAACTATCACCGTGATGCCGCGGGACAGCTGCGCTGGCGCACCGCCGAGAAGGAAGGCGGGGTGGGTCTGCCCCAATCGTCGAGGGCGATCGTCTCTCCCTACGACACCTCGGCCCGCTACGCACGGCACGGACACATCATCAGCTGGAAGGGGTTCTCCGCGCATCTGACCGAGACCTGCGCTCCCGACGGCCCCAACGTGATCACGGATGTCGCCACCACCGCGGCCACCACCCACGACAGCCAGGTCCTGCCCGGCATCCACACCCGCCTCTCCCGACGCGGCCTGCTGCCCGCCGAGCACCTGGTCGACGCCGGCTACACCTCCCTGCCCCATCTGGAACAGGCCACCCGCGAACACCAGGTCACCGTCTCCGGGCCGCTGAAGAGCAACCCCACCCGCCAGCACCGCCGAGGCGAGGGCTTCGCCCGGGACGACTTCCACATCGACTACGACCATCAGCAAGTCACCTGCCCGCAGGGACAGGTCAGCGCGGGCTGGCACGGCCCCTACCCGACCTCCTCGCCCACCGCGGCCCCGCTGATCGTGGCACGGTTCACCAAGAGCCAGTGCCAGCCCTGCCCGGCTCGCGCTCAGTGCACCACCTCCCGCGAAAGCCACCGCACCGTGGGCTTTCCTCCACGAGAGCTCCGCGACCTGCAACTCCATGTCCGCACCCAGCAGCAGACGCCCGAGTGGAAGGCCCGCTACGCGGTCCGCTCCGGAGTGGAGGGCACGGTCAACGAGTTCGCCCACGGACACGGCATGCGGCGCTGCCGCTACCGAGGACAGAGAAAGGCTCACGTCCAGCACGTCCTGACAGCCATCGCCGTCAACATCGAGCGCCTCAGCGGACTACCACCCGCTGTGGAAGCCCCCACACCCCGCCAACCGACTTCCTTCCAGAGGTACCTCGACCAACGGGCGACTCCTCGCCTGAAGTCCTGGCGAACCCTCGGGAGTTGACCTCGACGGCTCCAAGATCCCCGACAGAGTCAAGGTAAGACACCGGGCGGCCAGGTTAGGGGAACCATCGAGGGCAACCGCATGAAAGCCATACCCGGTGTCTCTGGGTCTCTGAACCTTACGACGGCCCGTCCAACCCACGAGCAAGGTAGGACCGCATGAGCGCGTCATCACCAAAGCCGTCCTCACCCTGGAGAGGCAACGCTGAAAACGCTCATTGATCGACGTGCAGCGCCGTCATTCCGCGATGAATTCGTGATAACGGACAGGAACTGATCGTCATCGCGTCCGGCGCTGATTCGACCGCGTGGCGGGGTCACCGCCGCATGTCGGCGTACGGACTTCTCTCCCCGGTCGCGTACGGGTGAACGTCCCCAGTTGTCAGGCCACTTCGGTCTCTCGCTCGATGGCCTGGAGGCGGTTCTTGAGCCGGTAGCTCGGGCCGTTGATCGCGATCACTTCGCAATGGTGGAGGAGCCGGTCGAGGATCGCGGTGGCGAGGACCTCGTCGCCGAAGACTTGGCCCCATTCGCTGAAGGTCTTGTTCGAGGTCAGGATGATGGAGCCCTTCTCGTAACGCTTGGAGATGACCTGGAAGACCAGGTTCGCCTCGGCACGTTCGAGGGGCTGATAGCCCACTTCGTCGA
>NZ_KB911622.1 GCF_000383615.1 Streptomyces canus 299MFChir4.1
AAAGGCGCCGACATCCGCCGCTGGGCGAAGAAGCACAAGGTCGAGCTGTGCTTCACGCCGACCTACGCCTCGTGGGCGAACCCGATCGAGGCCCACTTCGGGCCGCTGCGGCAGTTCACCATCGCCAACTCGAACTACCCCAACCACACGGTTCAGACCCGGGCCCTGCACGCCTACCTGCGGTGGCGCAACACCAACGCCCGCCATCGCGACGTCCTGGCCGCCGAACGCAAGGAACGCGCCCGCATCCGCAGCGAAAAGGGCATCCGCTGGGGTGGACGCTCCCTCGCCACCGCAGCCTGAACGACCCGGCGAACCTATGCGGTCAGAGCACTAGTGACCGTCACCGGCCAGGCGGTCGGCGTCGAGCCGTCGGACTTGCGGCGCACATCAGCGACCGGGATATCCGTCCAGGTTGCCGTCTCGCCGCGCCGGTACTGGTAGCGCACCCCGGTGTCGGCCGACTTGCCCTGACCCGTCAACTCCGTGCGGCGGGCCGGACGATCTCCGCTGCCAGGGGTGAGCAGGGCGGCACCGCTACCCGCGTAGAAGGTGTAGGCCGCCCCTGCGGACACGTTGCCCGCCGCATCCTTGGTACGCGCGGTCAGGACATGCTTGCCCGCGCGGAACACCGGCTTCGCCGTGACCGCGGTACCGGTGGTGGCGACCGACTGCCAGGCGGCGCCATCGAGGTTCCACTGGACCTCCTTCACATCGTTGGTCGGCGGCGTGAAGGTGAACGTACCCGTGAAGTCACCGTTGTCGTCCGGCGTGCCGGACCACTGACCGGCCGGGAAACCGGTGGAGGACACCGCTGTCGTGGCCGGTGCGGTCGTGTCGACGGTCAGCGTCCGGAAGGAGGACCAGGCGCTGTTCGCGCTGCCGTCCCCTGAACGCGCACGCCACTTGTAGCTGCCGGCGGGCAGCGCGGTGGGCGTCCATGTGGCCGTCGCCCCCGAGGCGACGGCGGCGCTGGAGCCGGAGCGCAGCGCGGCGGTGCCGTTGGAGGCCCAGACCTCGTAGTCGAGCGTGACTTGGGAGCCGTCGCCGTCGAGCGACTTGGCCGACAGCGTCGGAGTGGTGTCGTTGGTCGCGCCCTTGTCGGCCGGGGATATCAGCGTCGGCACACCAGGGATGGAGTTGTAGGTCACCGACACGTACGGCGTGTTGGAGGCGGCGTTGCCGGAGTTGAACCGCTTCCAGCCGTACGGGTCGGTCTCGTCCGCGGCACGCAGGCCCAGGTTGTTGGTGGCGTTGCCGTTGTCGGCCCACGCCTGCGCCAGCGACTTGATGTCCGCGCTGACCCAACCGTCGTTGCACGAGCTGGAGAAGCCCTTGGTCTGGGTGCTTGTAGCCCATACCGTCGTGCCCCAACTCGGCTGGGCCGTCCAGCGGGTGCTCGTCGAGGCAGCCCCCGTGCCGTACACCTCCCAGCCCTTGGCCGTGCACGACCAGGAGTGGAACTCATACAGGTTCAGCTTCGCCGCGGTGATCTGCTTCCCGGTGATGTTTTTCATCGGGAACGACAGGAACGAACGTGCCACCTGGCTGGAGCCGTTGTTGCCGATCTTCAGCTCAGTGGAGGCTGACTGGTCGGTGGTGTAGCCCTGTTGGACGAATGTGTCGAAGCTGCTGCCGACATTGATCGACGGGTCGATGGTGACCGGGAACTGGGTCTTGTCGTCGGCCAGGAACTCAGCGTCCGGAGTCAGGGTGATCGTGACCGTGTCGCCGTCCTGCGCGACCTTCACCCCGACCTTCCCTGTGTGGGTGTGCTCGCCCGAGTTCTTGTCGGTCTGAGCGTCCCACATCACCGGAGAGGGCAGGACCCCCGCGGCCTTGCCCTTGGCATCGGTGAACGTGACCGACCCGTCCGCGTGCGCCTTCGCCGTCAGTCCCTTGGCCTTCAGACTGTAGGTCACCTGGCCGTTGGAGTCCACGGCGGAACGATTCCTCAGCTCCAGGAACTGTTCGTAGCCGGTCCGCGTGGACTCGATGAGCAGATCGGTGGTGGGCAGCGCGTCCTTGTACCGGGCGACCGTGTCATCGGCCCCCTCGATCGTGGGCGTCGGCAGGGCTCCGTACCAGCCGAGCTGCAGCTGCCGACCCTTCCGGTCCTCCACCGTGACCAGCGGCACGGCGGCCGATGCGCCCTTCTCGCCGGCCTCCTTGAGGCCCTTCGGGGCAGCATGTTTGCCCGCCAGGGTGAGTCCGTGGGGGTGACCCTTGGCCGTGATCGATCCGTCGCTCGCCTGCTCCAGCGACGGATCGACGCCGTGCCACTTGCCGTCTTGATCCTTGAAACGGATCGGGCCGGCGTACGCCTCCGCCGTGACCGTCCCATTGGGGTTGACGTACGTGGTCGATGTCTCTGTGCGAGCGTCGGTGACTTCGATCCGACGCTTCTGAATCCTGGCCTTGAGTCGCGCCGCCGCCTCTGATGCGGCGGTGGCAGGGCCAAGATCCTTGGGCTTTTTGCTGGCCGTTTTGGCGCTCTGCGCTTTGTCTGAGAGTGCGACAGCCTGCCCCGTGGACTCGATGACCACGGCAGCTTCGACGGCCAACAGCAACGTCAGGGCCGCAGCTACCGGGCGCAGACGACGCATGGATGGCAGTGGCAGGTAGGGCTGTTCGGAGCCGACGGGTCTGTGCCGCGTGGCTCTGTGGAAGAGAGATGGCATGCAAAATTCCTCACTGGTGTGGGTTCTTTTTTCACACCAGTGAGGATGTTCACACTCACCTCACCGTGCTTCATAGATCACTCTAAGCAAGGAGGTGACCTTGAGCCCTCTCGAAGTGGCCCTGTTTAGTAAATGTCCAATTGATGCGACCTTCACTTTCGATGATTACTGTCTAAATCGGGATATTTCTAATCGGCGGCGGCCTGCAGGGCTTGCGTCTTGGGTGAAGCTTTACCGACTGGAGGGGCGGATTGTGAAGTTTGGGTAGGAGTTGGGTTAGCTTCCTATGTGATCGGTGGCTGAAACCCATGCCCTCATGGTGGTAGTTGCGCCCTAGATGCAGAGTCGATGGCTGCGTCCAGCGGCAAGGAGTCGATCAAAGGTTGGGCCCATTCGATTCGGGTGTGACCGAAGAGGAGGCGCTGGCGGAGCGTGGCGCGGTCCAGGTAGGAGTCGATCTCCTTGGGCGCGGAGCTGCGGGAGAGTGGGTCGAGGCCGAGGCCGAGGACGAGGGCCACCGGAGTTCCTTGGCCGAGCAGCAGAGTCCAGGGGCGGCTGGTGGGGATGCGTTTGCGGTAGGGGGTGCCGTCGAAGCGCAGAGCCACTTCAGTCAGGGCGATCAGACGTAGGCGTGGCCCGATGTCCGGCGGGGGTGTGGTGGCGGGGCCGAGGTGCAGAGCTTCGCCAACGGTGCGCATGCGTTGCTCGATGACGGCCGGCGTCTCGTAGCAGCTGCGGGGCGGTTGGGGCACCAGAAGGAGGCAGCACAGAGTGGCGCCGGTAGGAGTGGTGTCCAACCATGTGGTGGTGGCCAGGGAGGCGATCAGACCGGCGGAAGGCGCGAAGGACTCGGTGCGGGCAGGCGTCAGCATGTGGGCACCGCGCTGTGGTGGAAGGCGGCCCAAACGCACTTGCCGGGGCCCTGGCGCTTCTCAATGCCCCAGTGGTCGGCGACGGCAGAGACCAGCAGGAGGCCGCGGCCGTCGTCGGTGGTGCTCCGTGGCTCTTGCCTTGTGGGTGTGCCGTCGCCGCCGTCGTGCACCTCGGTGCGCAGCACGGTGGCATGTAATTCGACGCGTACGAGGACCTGACCTCCCACCGGGGCTCCGTGCAGGACGGCGTTGGTGGCCAGTTCGGAGGTGCACAGGCGGATGTCGTCGAGGCGTTCAGTCCGGCCCCATTGGGTAAGGGTTTCGGCGACGAAGGAGCGGGCGGCGCCTGGAGTGGTCCGGCGCCGGTCGAAGAGCATCGTTTCGTGCTCGACGGCGCCGTCGAGCGCTTGGTCCGGTGCGAGGGTCTCCGGCTCGTCGGGCAGTCTGCTGGGCATGGCCAACAGCCAACCGCCGTCGCTCGTTTGGGTCGGGAGCCAGGCGGGGGCCCACTATGGGGGCCAGAGTTCGCATGCTCCTGGGAGATGGGATGGGCGACACGGGGATCGGCGCGTTGCTCATCCGGCTGCGCACTGGGCGTGGTTGGACCCAGCAGCGGGTGGCCGACGAATACAACGCCCTGGAGGGGCGGGCCGCCAAGACCGGTAAGGAGATTGGGCGTTACGAGCGCGAGGCGCGCATCCCTCGTAGAGGCGGGCGGGCCGGCCGCCGCGTTCACCTTGAACGTTGTCCACGCCGATACGCACGGACACGGTGCCGCCCGGGTCGGGCGATCCGTCGGTGCCGTAGATCTGCCGGGCAAGGGCTCGTACGCGTTCCTCGTCTCGGCCGTCGAAGACCCAGACGCCCCCGTTCCAGCGGCCGCCGAGGGCGCGGGCCTCGGATGGCCAGTCCGGGTGGTAGGGGGAACTTACGGAGGTCTTGCCGTCGGCGGTGGTGACGGTGACAGTGCTCATCCGGCGTTTTCCTGCGTGTCAGCGATGTGGTGCTGTGCCTCTGCCGCGGCCGCATGTTGCGAGAGGTCAGGCATTCGCTTCAGCGACAGCCGCGCGGAATTCCTGGGTCATCAGGGCGACGGAGCCGCGTGGAGTCGGAACCTCGCGGGGTTCGCCCGACACCCTGGCCGCCGTGGCACTCATGAGCTCGTACATTGCGGCGTCGACGGCGGCGCGATGCGCTTCGGGGGCTTCCCTGGTGTCCCGAACGGCGACCATCGTGCCGAATCGAGTGCCGATCCACCCGATCGTGTCGACCTTCCAGTCGAGCTGCCGGGCTGCTTTGCGCATCGCGGCTCTGATCAGTTCGACTCCGCCGAGCTCTACGGCTTCCTCGTCGTCCAAGTTCACCTGGAAGGAGTCGCCGAAGCCGCCGGCGTCCTTGGGACAGGACCCCAGCAACGGGACCAGGGCCTCGGCCATGGCGATGCAGCGCGGGTTTTTCGCAGAGGAAGCCATCGGCGGCATCGTAGAACCGCCCGGGCATCACGGGACGCCGTTCTGCGGGGCGCTCACCCGAAGGGGACCGCTCCGAGCGCGTCACTGCAGACGAAGCCGCTTCCGCTTCCTTCTTTCCTGAACGCCTTCGGCCTGTGCCGTGCCCGCTGGTGCCGTCGCTCGTATGGACCAGAACGGACGCCAGGTTCCGCCCTTCGCGCCGGAGGAGTACGCGCGCGTCGAGGCGGCGGCCGACCTCGTCGGCAAGTCACCCGAGGACTTCGTCCGCGACGCGGCGCTCAAGGCTGCCGACGACCCGTTCCTCAAGGCCCTCGGTAAGACCCGCGATCGTGTTCCACAGCTTGCCGAGGTCGCCCACAAGGGCTTCTACAGATCGCGCAGACCCTCCCCGGCGACCCGGCCTGCCTCGACCTGGGTGTGCTGGACGCCGTCTGTGCCCGGGCCCAGGCGCACGACATGGGCCGCGACGTGTACGCCGGCGACTGGCTCAAGGGCGCGGCCATGCTGGAGACGATCGCGCTGCACGAACCCCTGGAGGCGGGGAACGAGTTCTTCGCCTGGCTGGTCGCCGAGACGTTCCTCAACCCCAACGGCGTCACGCTGAACTACGAGCCGGAGGAAGCCCTCGCGCTCGTCATGCGTACCAAGCACAAGGGCGCCCGTGTCCAGGAGGTCGCCGCACAGCTGCGCGCCTGGTCCACCGGCTGACGCGCCGGCTCCATCCAGGGGCTATCCGTCCCCTTCGGCCGACGCCTCAAAGGTGATGGCTTGCTCGTTGGCCGCCTTCTCCGCGGCACTCAGCCGCTCGATCTTGTACTTCTCATCCAAGACGCGGGCCTTGAGTCCCCAGGACAGCGCGCGGGCCCGCATCCCGTTGTCCCCGGTGACCACCGTGACCGGGGCCGGAGCGATGGCCTGCTGCAGATAGCAGGCGCGCGCGACGATCTCGTCGTCGTTGTTCGGCAGCCGCACGTGCCCGGGCTCGTCCCGCAGGACGTCGACGACGGTCTCCCCGTTGTTGAGGACTGCCCGGCCATCGCTCTCGATCTGGGTGAGCACCTGTTCCAGGAGTGCGAAGACGGCGCGCGCCCGTTTCCGGACGCCGGTGTCATGGGTGTCGTACGACTTCTTGTCGATCTCGTCGATCACGACATGCGGGATCATCACAGAGGTGCCGGAGCCGAAGATCCGCTGCCAGGGAATCTTGTCGAATCGCATGTAATGCAGGAGGTCGTTGGTGTCCAGCACGACAGTTCGCCCCCTGTGGCCTGCGAACCGGTCGCGGGTGAGACGGAGTTCGTTGGCCAGGTCCATGAAGTAGGTGCGCAGCTCGCTCAGTTCCGTGTTGATCAGGAGGGTCCACCGCTGGGGGGTGAACTGACCGTGCACGATCGCGTTGTACCGCTCGCCCCGCAGCCGGGCCGCTACGGACCGGTCGGTGAACATCTCCAGGAGCTCGGCTGTGCCCCGCAGCGTCCACTGGTCGTACTCGCGCACCGTGCGAAGGGCGGTCTGCTCCCAGTCCTGCTGAGGTGTGCTCGGCACGGCGTTCCCGAAGATGAACGGGACACTGTTCTGGACGTCGTTGAGCCCTTGATTGGTCATGCTTTCCAGCAGCTTGATTGCCTGCTCACAAGTGGTTCCGGGCTTCAACAACATGTACGTGCTCCTCACGGTACGGACTGTCCGCGACATCCGAACGGGGCTGAGCTTAGGCTCCGTTCGGTCGAGACGTTCTGGATCACCGCGGCGGCGGTCCTGTGGGGGTGCTGGCACGGGCCTGCTCATACCGCGCGCCGCGTACCGGCTGTCCGTGCCACACGATGAGCCGTGGCGAACAGCGTGTCCTGCCGGACACCCCCTCATCGGCGCCGGGAACGGGTGGCTCGGGCGGGCCCGCTGCTCGGACGGGGACAGGTACGGTCCGAGCACATCTGCCATCGCGGTCGTCGTGGCCCTGATCTGCGCCGTGTTGGCGGCCGCCACCGGAGCCCTCCCCGAGCTGGTGGTCCGGCTACTGCTCACCCCTGTCAGCGTGCTACTCGCTGCCGTCGACTTCGCGGCGCACCGGCTGCCCGACGTGCTCACCCTGCCACTCGCCGCGGCCGCGCTCGTACTGCTCGGCGGTGCCGCATTGCTACCGGACGCCGGCGGTAGCTGGACATCCGCAGTGCTCGGTTCCTTGATCGTGGGTGCCTGCTACTTCGTGCTCTTCCTCCTCGGCAAGGGCTTCGGATTCGGCGATGTGAAACTCGCCCTCGCCCTGAGGGCCGTTCTGGGCTGGTACGGCTGGCCCATCGTCCTGATCGGGACCTTCGCCGGGTACCTGCTCGGCGCTTTGTACGGCATCGCCCTCATCCTCGCGGGCCGGGTCAGCCGGGCGACCAGGATCCCGTTCGGCCCGTTCCTCCTCGCCGGGGCATTCGCCGGCCTACTTCTGGGCTCCGGCGCCCAGTGACCAGGGCCCTGGCTGCGGGGAGGTTCTGGAACAGTACAAGTGCCTGTTCCCGAACGTCCCCGAGCTGGCGCGCGGTGAAGCATCACTATGCGCCCAGCAGCGACACAGCTTGATCATCACATCGCTGGCCATCTCATCCGTGGATCTTCCAACAGGCCAGCCGGTCAGCGTGGCCAGCGAACGACACACACAGCCGACACCCGTTCGGGAACGACCGGTTCATGGCCCATGACGCGTACTCGTACTTGACGCCGACCGCCGTCTTGGCCTCGGTGCTCTTCCAGCGCGTCATGTCCCGGTCCCACTTGTGGTTCGGGTCGTCTTTCGGGTCCGCTACGGCACGAGCCAGTCTCCGCAGTCCGGGCCAGATGGGATCTCTTGGTGAACAGTGCTCACGCCGCCGCGCCTGATGTCTTCCGGTTGGTCGTGACGGGCGGCGGGACCGGGGGCCACACCTACCCGGCCTTGACCGCAGTCCGCACGCTCCAGGACCGGCTGGCTGGATCCGGCCGGCGGCTGGAAGTCTTGTGGATCGGGACGCAGGACGGGCTGGAGGCCCGGGTTGCACCCGCCGAGGGAATCGCGTTCACCACGGTCGTCACGGGCAAAATCCGGCGGTCGGCGAATCCGCTGAAGACGCTGTCGGCCGCCAACATGAAGGACATGGCGCGGGTGCCGCTGGGGGTCGCGCAGGCCCGCAAGGTGATCGCGGAGTTCCGGCCCGACGTGGTCCTGGCGACCGGGGGCTACGTTGCTGTCCCGGCCGGGCTCGCGGCTCGCCTGTGCCGGCGGCCGCTGGTGCTGCACGAGCAGACGGTGCGCCTCGGCCTGGCCAACCGGCAGCTTGCCGGGTCGGCGACGCGGATCGCGGTCTCCTCGGAGTCGACACTGGCGCTGCTGCCCCAGGAGGCGCGCTCCGTCGCTGTGGTCACCGGCAACCCGGTACGGCCGCAGGTGCTGGCTGGCCAGGGGCTCAAGGCGATCGAGGCGCTGGGGCTACGGGGCTTCGACAGTGGTCGGCCTACGGTGTACGTCACCGGGGGTGCACAGGGCTCCCAGCAGATCAATACGGTCGTGGCGGAGGTCCTGCCGTGGCTTCTGGAGCGGGCGAATGTGGTCCACCAGTGCGGTCCCGACCACGTCAAGACGCTGCGGCAGCGGGCTGCGGCGCTTCCGGCGGAGAGTGCGGGCCGCTACTACGTGAGCGGGTTCGTCGGTGCGGAGCTGCCGGACGTCCTGGCGCTCGCGGACGTGGTGGTCTCGCGCAGCGGCGCGGGCACGCTCGCCGAGCTGACCGCGCTGGGCAAGGCAGCTGTGTTCATTCCGCTGGCCACCTCGGCGGGCAACGAACAGGCCCACAACGCGCGCCATTTGCAGGAGGCGGGGGCGGCGGTCGCGCTGGAGGGCGAGGTGAGTGGCGAGCGGATGCGGGACGCGTTGGGCCCGCTCCTGGCTGATGCCCACCTGCGGCAGGCGATGGCGGAGCGGGCCCGGGCGCACGGGCGTCCGGATGCGGCTGACCGGCTCGTGGACGTGGTCCTGGAGGCCGCTGAGCAGGCTAGGGCAGGTGCCGGGCAGCACCGTGCTCGATGACTGCCGGGTCCTCCTGGTCCGCGGAGTTGCGGTTCAGAGTGGAACGCTCCTCGTCGCTCATCCTCAGCGGTGTCTTCGACTTCGACGTCAGCCCGGCGAGCTTGTAGGTGTGCCTCATGGCGACAACCAAGGGCTTGAAGGCGTAGCCGAAGAGCTCGTCCGCCGTCTGCTGCCGCAGGCGACCGGTGTAGCCGGCGTCGACGAGTTCGCTCACGCGGTCGACGTCGCGCTGGATCTCCTCGGCTCAGCTCCTCACTGGCGCCGTCCGTGCTGGTCCGGGACTTGGTCCCTGGCCCCCCGTTCTGTTGGAGCGCATACTCTTCTTTGTGTCCCGCCGCACCTTTACTGTACGGATGCTGGTTATTAATCCTTGAGCTCCGCTGTATGCAGGGCAGCAACGAAAAACACTTGGTTCGCGCGAAATTACTTTGCCGAGCGGATCAAATGCCGTGTGAGCTGGGCAAATTACGATGCGGTTCCGCCCGAGTGCTGAACAACGACTCCCTGCGCCCGGACAAGGCGGGACTGTCGGGCGCGAACGTCCCTCCGCGCTCCTAGCGTTCGCCCCGCTGTGGGTGATGGAGGCGGGTGGGGGAGAGGGGCACCTTCACACAGCGCCCGGGCGCGCGAGGGAACCTCGACCGTCGACAACGGGGTGCTGTCAGAGGGACGCAGTACCGTCGGAGCATGACCTATTTACCGACCCCCCACTTGAACGGACGCTGGCTCCTCAAGATCACAATCTGGGCGGCGCGCGCCGACGACACCCGATGGAACCAGCAGTGCGCCGTCTTGCGCTCCGTGTCCTCGTATGACTCTGTCACCCAGACCTGGAGCACCCGGATCGGCGTGCTCGACCTGACGACCGTGGCCAAGCTGCAGACCCTCTTCGACGCGGCCCAGACCTTCGGAAGCGAAATCCGCCTCGAGCCCGCGCCGGTCCCAACCGGGTGGACAGGACCGTCCTTCGCGAGCGACACCGCCGTGGCCGACCTGCTCACCGCAAAGGCGGACGAAGGCCGGCCGCTCGGTCATCTGCCCGTCGCCTGAACCAGATTCCGGGGCCCGGAGTGTCAGGACGTCATCGGCGCGGAGGAAGCCGACGCTGCTGGGCCCGACGTTTGTGCTCGGCGGCGAGCCGCTTGACCTTCCGGCGCACACGTTCGCTGAAGGCGGCCGGGTCAGCGACGCCGGCAGCGGCAGCGGCCTCCGACCTCGCTGGGCCTGCTCGCCCGTGGCGGTGCGGCTGCCCGGCACCGACGGCAGTTCCGCCCGCGTCAGGCGACCGCGCGCCGTCCTCGCCGGGCTCAAAGGAAAGTCGTGGCCGTGGCCACGATGTGGGTGGGCGCAGGCCTGCGCGAGATCTACGCCAAGCTCCGGGTAAGCACACACCCCTCGCCTGCCTCTGCAAGAGCACCGCATCCCCATCCAGCGGAGGCGTTCAGGCACCCAGACGGGGGCCAGCCCATCCGCTGGAGAACCGGACGTCGCGTAGTGACTGACGCATCTGGGCCGCTGGGCAGGGGCGTAGGCCAACAGCAGGAGGCGGCGAGCACTGAACAGTTTCGGCACGCTAGAGCCCCTGGCCTCTCGCATACACTCCGGCCGCAGCATGTGCCCTCAGAGTGCACGGGGCCCGTTGTCGGGGCGATGGATCTGGATCTTCGCCAGGTCGAGGACTGGGTTGGACACCATAGTCATCCACCAGAGACAGCAGCATCGCCGACCAGACGAAGGAGGTTTGCCGCCGGGCCTTTGCCCGCCGACCGCAGGCGTCAGTCGTCGGCGTGGCCGTACATCTCGAGGATCTGTTCGTCCGTCTCGCCTCGGTGATAGACGTGCCAGTGCAAGTGCTTGGACTCCTGGTACAGACCCACGTTTGTGGTCACCGAGGCTGCTCCATGCTGCTCAGCCACCTCCGCCGCCACCTTGGCGACCACGCCCATGACTTCCGCGAGTAACTCCTGGCCACCGTCGCCCAGATCCACAAGTGACGGAATGTGATCCTTGGGTACCACGACGATGTGTACCGGGTGTGATGGCTTGGTGTGGTGAAACGCCAGCACCCGGTCCGTCTCCAACACGCGCTCGATCTCCACCAGGCCAGGAATGGCCTGGTGACAGTAAAAGTCCGAGACCTCGGTGGAGGCCACAACAGCGGTCACAGTTAGTCACCTTCCGTACCTGTCGGCGATCTGGGCGCTAGGTTATCGCCCAGCACAGCACGGGCATCGCTCGCTCGCCCGTTCCGATGGCAAGGACTAGCCGGAGACGGGACACTGCACAGCTCGGGTGGCGTCCGAAGGTTTCAACCACCAACCGGGCGCGATCGAGGTTTGCAGCGACGGAAAGGGCAGCCGGTGCGTGTGGAGGACGCACCTTCAATACATCGGTCCATCTCCTCCCATCGGTGGCGTGCTTCCTGCGTTTCCAGGCGGCGGACTCGAGAAGGAGGTCCAGACACCCAGGCCGGCCAGGGTGTGTGAGGCGCCATGAACCGCGTTGCACAGGTCACGTCCCTCGCGTCTATTGGAGCGCCGTAAGGACCGCGTTGTCCCGGCCGACAGGCGGCTCGGTCTATGAGCCCGATTTGTACAGCCAGGTACGGGCAGCCCCGGAACTCGGGTACCCCTGCCTGCGCCTCCACCTGCTCGAAGACGTGCAGGATCCAGAACCGAGCTGCGATCCAGACGTCTCCGTTCGTCCGGTGATGCCTCGCCGGACAAGCCCGCCCTTCCACGATGCGTACAGTCGAGGCGTCGCCGCGGTCACCGCGCAGCTGACACAGCCCCATGGGTCTGTCGCTGCACCCACGCGATTCGGAGAAGAACCCTTCATGGCCCAGAACACATCTATGCCATCTGACCTGCGGCGATGGGCCACCAGCCACCAGCCACCAGCCACCAGCCACCAGCCACCAGCCACCTGCCCGGAGCGGACAACGTCACGGACGTGTCCTGGCCCCGGGGCAGTTCCATGGTCTGGCGCGTGGGCTCAGGCCCTGACGCGGTCTTCGTGAAGCGCAGCCCGAGCACGACGGACTACGAGCGCGAAATCCAGGGCTATGCCTACGCGTCGCGTGCACTGGCCCCCCACGAAGCGCCCCGCCTCCTTGCCGCGGACACCGACCTTCAGGTCATCATGACGTCGCTCCAGCCGGGCGACGTCGTGCGGGGCCTGCCTCTCCAAGCGGCAGCAGAGCGGCGCGTGTACGAACTCGCCGGCGCTCTCCTGCGGCGCTGGCACGATCACTCCGCCCCGGCCTCGGACCAAAACCTCGCGGACACCCGGGCCTCCATGTCCGACCAGGCGCAGGAGGCCACCGCTTGTCTGGCGAGCACCGCCGAGCACCTCGACACCGCACAGCGGAAGTTGGTGCAGTGCGTCGCCGAGGAACTGCCGCAGCTGACGTCCGGCCTGCCGACCGTGTTCCGGCACGGTGACTACTCCACCCGTAACTGGATGTGGCACCCGACGCACGGCCACGGCGTGATCGACTTCGCGATGTCCGCGCCCGGCCTCGCCGTCGAGGAGTTCGTGTGGCTGTGCGGCGCGGTCTGGGTCGTGCGCCCCGACCTCAAGGCCGCCTACTTCTCCGGCTACGGCCGCCCGCTGTCGGACACCGAAGAGTGGGTGCTGCGCCTGCTGACCACGCGGCTCGGGGTCTCCTATTTGAACTCGGGCCTCACCAAACATGAATCCGCTCTCGTCGAGCGTGGCCATCTCATCCTCACGCGCATTGACACACGAGTACCAGTGGCAGTCCAAGCCAGCCACATTCTCATCCAGGCACAGCCACTACGGCGGTGACCCGCCCCTCCCGCGTGCGCCCTCCGGACGCCCTCTGCCGGCGCACACACCGGCCTGCCGCACCCGCCGGTCCGCGATCGCCGCTGCATGAAAAGGAGAGCAGCATGCCCACGACCAGGACTGGCGGTGCGGCGTGGCGTTCGGAAGCGGTGCCGGTGGCGAGGAGAGGTGGGTCATTGCCTGGGCGGTGAAGGCGAGGGCGACAGCGGCCGCGACGCTGGTGAGCAAGTGGCAGACCAGGAGCAGCACGACGTCGGCTCTGTCGACGGCCCACGCCGTCCGCGCAGTGTGCCCCAGCGTGGAGGGAAGGCGTCGGCACATTGCTCCGAAACAGCTATCTGCCAGCGGGTTCTTCCCGTATTTGTCCTTGAGGGTTGATGCCGGCCGGTGGTGGAGGGGGCGGTGTCTCCTCGTTTGAAGTCGAGGCGTCAGTCACTGTCACCTGTATCCCTCCGTGGCGCTGTGCCGTACCTGGATGGCTCGGTATGCACCGGATAACGACGAGCGGCGGGATTCGAACACACTCGCTTCGGGCGTGCAGGGGCCCTTGAACCGCAGGGGGTGAACCTGTCACCGCCGTGCTGGGGTGGCCCAGAGAACTTGCCAGACCAAGATCATTCTTACGCAACTCGGCAAGAATGATCTTGGAGGGCAACGCTTTCCCGGATGGTGTGATCGCTGGTACGCACCGCCTGGTCCAGTTGGTCACGCAACTTATCGGGGATGCGTCCTACATCCAGTGCGCAGGCGGTGAGGAGAGTTCGGCATTCCTGTGTCTCTCGATCGGTGGCGAGGGCGGCGCACCGGGGGTGTGCCAGGATCTCTCGGGCGGCATAGCCGTCGGAGGTCTTGATCGCCCTTTGGTGCAACTCCTCGACCACGAGGTGTGCTTCAGGCCCTTCGGGCGAGGTGAACAGGTCCAGCGTGGCGAGCCCGAGCCGCGTGTTGAACACGGTCAGGTCGTCCCCCTGCAGAGCCCGGAGGTGCTGGATTACCAGGTTCTGCAGGGTGTGTTGCCAAGGCAGTCCTGCGGTTCGGTGGCACATGATGCTCAGGCAGTCGGTCACGGCGACTTCCCATGGTTCACCAGGTGTCGTGTCGGCCAGGAGGCTGTGGGCGCGGGCGGTGTCTCCGACGGTGAGAGCGGCGAGGACGGCGACCTGGCGGCCGTCGAGCATGCGCTGTCCGACTCCGTGGTGTGCGTCGACGTGGGCGAGTGCTTCAGTCCAGCGGCCGGCTGTGGTCAGGGCGCGCGTTCCGTCGGCGAGGAGAACGCGCCATAGCCAGGCGCGAACCTCTTGGCGGTCTGTGGCTGTTGAGGTGAGACCGGATGGTACGGCCACGTTCTCGAACAAGCTGGTGGGGGTGTTGGTGCTGACCGCATCGAACAGCTGGAGGAGAGTGCTGCGGCCGTCGTCGTGTTGTCCGGCGCGGATGGCGAGGCGGGCGAGGTTGATGATGGGTTCGAGGGCTCGGATCGCGGCCTTGCCGGGCAAGGGAGCGGCGTCCAGGTAGGCGGCTGCGTGCTGGCGGCACAGCGTGTGGGCCATGTCCGGCACACCGGTGTCGGAGGCGATCAGCGCGGCCTGGTTGTAGACCGTGGAGGCGATGCTCTGGTCGCCCGTCTTTGCCGCGCTGTCGGCGAGTTCGGCGAGCGCACGAACACGTTGGGGCAGGGGGAGGCAGGCCGGGCGGGGGCGAGCGATGAGGGGGAAGCGCCGGGCCAGGGCGTCAGGGATTATCCACACGGTCCGCGACACTCCTTTGCGTGGTGGGGTTCGGGCCGAAGACAACGGTTTTCGCGGCGGCGGCGAGGGCGGCCTGGGTGGCGTAGGGCAGGCCGATGCGGTTGAAGGCAAACAGCGCGTGATGGGCGAGCACGTCGCGCAGCCCGCGGTGAAGCAACCCCAGCTCCATGAGGTGGGCCAGATTCTGCCCGGCGTCGCGATAGGCGCGGGCCCTGTCCGCAAGGTGGGCCAGCGGCCCGCCGGTACGCATCAATTCGTCACCGTTGACGGAGATCAACCGTTGTACGGCAGCTTGGAGTTGCTCGCGGCTCTTTGGTGTGGCACCTGGGGGCGTCTTGCGGTGGGCGCTGACGCGGGCCCAGACGTCGCCTTGTTCGTACCAGTCCAGCGCGGCGGAGCGCATCAGGATGCTGCACAGCATCAGGGACGTCTCGCTCCGGTGCGGGCCGCCCTTGCGCTGGAGGTGTTCGAGCAGACTGCGGCTGTCGTGGTGGAAGAGGCGGTGCGCGCTGGCCATGGCTTCGGTGCCACCGAAGGCATGCTCTTCGGGTTCGTAGACGATCTCTGTCCACGCGGTGATGGCCCCCTCGGTAATCAGCGTGTTGAGGCCCTGGGCTATGTGCCGTGCGCCTTCGGCGGTGGGCAGGTAGCGCACCCGCCAGCAGGGGTGCTTGCGGATGATGAACCACCGTGCCAGGACGTTTTCCTCCTCGGCGGCGCGCAGTATGGGGGCGAGTCGGGACACGGCGATGGTCTCGGCGTTCTGCCATACCGGGAACAGAAGATTGGCCTGGCGCCAGGTTGGCAGGGTCATCGCAGGGCCTCCGCGGTGTGTGCAGCGGCCAGAGGCGGGTTCAGCACGCGTTCGAGGCGCACCCGGTAGAAACGCAGGAGCAGCAGGGAGTGGTCGGAGGCTTCTCGGGTGTCGTCGTTGTCGACGACGTCGACGCTGTGCAGAGCGGAGGCGAGGCCGCCTGTCCCGTAGGCGCGGTCGATGCGCTGGGGACCGCCTTGGTCGGGCTTGCACTGTCCAGCGGTGGTGTTGAGGGCCTCGGGCTGGCCGAGATGGTCGGCGGCGTAGCGGGCGAGGTCGAGGTAGCCGGCGTCGGTCAGGGCGGCGTCGGGGCGGGTGTCGCTGCGGCGGTGTCCGTCGGTGTCGAGGTAGGTCCGGTGGACCATGTGTGCTCGATCGGTCACCGTGGCCCAGTCGGGCAGGGCGAGGCGTTCGGGATTGCGCGGGTAGCTGTTGGTGTCCCCGGCGGCGAGAGTGACTGCTCCTGCGTGCATGGCCATCCAACCCGCCTCCGTTAACCGCTGGTTGGCGTCGAAACAACACATGTGGAGGGAGATGAAATTGAGTGGCACTGGACAGGTGCCCAGCCGCGCGACCACGTGGCAGGGGTGCAGCCACCACGGTTTCGCTCTGGGGCGCACTTCGACGACGTCGAACATCGTGGGGCGGAGGTAGACGGCGGTCGCGATGTCGGCGTCCGCGTACGGGTTGGGCACGGAGAGGAAACCTCGCAGGCGCAGCCGCTTCTCCGCGGCGTGCAGGAGTTCACTTCCCCGCTCGCGGCTGAACGTGGCCTCCTGTTGGAGGAAGATGTCCGGCTCATACTCGGTGAGGACGTCGAGTGCAAGATGCCGGCGTTCGCCGTTGCGGCCACCGTCACCGTCGAGGTTCCACACGGCAGCGGTCAGGAGGTCGGTCACGTCAGACCTTTCGGTATCGGTACGGATCGGCGCGGTATCACGCCAGAGTGAGGAAGGTGTCCCAGTGCGGGGCGGGCGCACGCCCAGTTGCCACGGTGTGCAGAGCGAGTGCTGCTCCGGCTGTTCCATCGAGGAGTTCCGGGTTGGGGTCGCTCTGTTGGAGCGCGGTGATGAGGCGGTCGGTCAGCTGCGGCAGTTCGGCGCTGATCTCGGGGTTGTCGGTCTCGGTGGCCATCCGCCATGCCGCGTGCAGGAGTCCCGCCATGCCGTGGCACAGCCCGGTCTTGGGGAGCGTGTCCAGTTGGAGGGGGTCTTGCAGGGCGGCAAGAAGGGCGTTCTCGGCCATCGCGACGCGTGCCGGGTCTCCGAGGGCGAGTCCGGCCAGTTGCTGGGCTCGGGCGGTGCCGCTGATTCCGTAGCACCAGGACGGACGGGGCCGAAGTGAGGAATGGACCTGGTCGTCGGTCACCTGTTGGATCGAGAGGTGTCCCGGCCACCAAGGCGCGGTCTCGTCGCCTTGCCGCCACTGGTCCGTCCAGGCGCAGATTCTCGCGATCGCGTCGGCCGTGCCCGGCACGGTCAGTCCGCCGAGCAGGGCCTGCGAGAGGATGGCGAGGGTGGAGCCGATGCCGTGGGCGAGCCCGATGTTGCCGTGCCCGCCGGGGTAGTCGGGGTGAAGGACGCCGCTGGGGGCGACGTCTGTCCACCACGGCGGCAGCCCGGATGGGTGGGGGAGGGGCTCGGTCAGGCGTACCAGGTAGGCGATGACGTCCGAGGTGATTTCGTGGTGCGGGTGGCGGCTGAGGTGGTAGGCGCCCAGGCCGGACAGGCCGCGGATCAGGTCGAACTCTTCCATGAGGGGGCGCTCGCCACGGGTGATGCGCTGGTGGGCGGCGGCCAGCCGGGTGAGGGTGAGGGTGAGGGTGGCGGTGTCCAGACGTGCAAGGGGTGGCAGGTAGCGGTTGGATGCGCTGGCTGCCCGGTGCACCACGTAGGCGAGGGCGGGAGCGCCGAAGTACAGGTTTGCGTTGGCTGCGGCGCTGACTTCACCGTGCACGGCCGCGTTCAGCCAGGTGTGTGCGGTGGACCAGTCTCCGTGCCCGGTGCGGGCGCGCTCGATGTGCAGTAGGGCGATGCCCGAGGCTCCTCCGGCCAGCGACTGGGGCCAGGACCGGCCTCCGTCGGGGCGTCCGCCGGGCCACGCGATGTTCGGGTCGGCCAGCGCGGCGGCCAGACGGTCGACGGTTTCCAGTGCGGTGAGGACGGGAGCGGTGGTGATCACGGTGTACTCCTTGCGCGGGCCGTCCAGCTGAGGGCAGCGGCTCTGGCCAGGTGAAGGTGGGTGCGTTCCTCGGGCAGTCCCGGCCCGCGCATCCGGACGTGGTGGAGGTGCAGCAGGTCTGGCAACAGTTCGTCCGGATGAATGGCCGTGTTTGTGAGTGCGCGCCGGTAGTCGGCCAGTGCCTCACGCCGTGCGGCCCAGGCAGTGGTGACGGGCTCGCTCAGGCCGGCTGGGAGCATGTTCACCAGGTCGACGGCTTGGCGGTAGACGGTGCGGGGCGGGGCGTCCGGGCCAGTGCGCGTGTGCTCGATCAGCCAGTGCATCGCCGCGGTACAGTCGCCGAGCACGCCTATGGCGATGTCCACCATGCTCGCGGCGGTCACCGCGCGAGGGTCGGGAACCTCGGTTCCGGTCGGGGCAATGAGCTGGGCTACGGCGGCGGCGGAGTCGGCGGCGAAGTACCGTTCGGCCGCCTCTATGGCGGTGAGGCCACCGAATCGGGCGATCTCCGGTTGGTAGGTCTCCACACTGGCGTCTGTGATCAGACCGTTTTGCCGGAGGCGGCGCGTCCACTCGCCAATCGACTCGAAGACGGCGCCGAGGGTCCCGGGCTTGCAGGTCAGGCGGAGGCGAAGGTGGTCGTCAGGGTCGCGATAGCGGATGAACCACCATGAAGGATCGCCCAGTTCGTCCAGCAGGGCTGCCAGGTGCCGGGTCAGGATGGGGGCCTGCCGGTCGCGATGGCCGTGGAGGTGAAGGGAGATGCGGTTCTCGCATCCGGGCAGGTGACCGTGCTCCCGATTGACCGCGCGGTCCGCCACGCGGACGGGGATGATGTTCTGCTCGGTGCTCAGGGGGATGACGACTTCGTGGGCACGGCCGCCGGTCCAGCCCAGGTCCTTGGCGCGTGGCGCCGGGGACAGCGTCACGGTACCGTCGCGGTCCAGGTGGACGCGCAGCAGGGCCCGGTGGGACGGCTCCGCCAGGTCCAGGGCCATGCGCTGGTCGTCCTCGCTCAGGTACACCCGCTCAGGCAGGTGAACCTTGCGGCGCCATCGGGTCAGGGCCTCGTCCCACTGCGCCCATGGCGCGGATGCGGGAGGCAGGTCCTCTCGCGTCAGGAGCCAGCGGGCCGGGGACAGGATCGTCCGGCCGTAGCACAATGCGGGCAGGAACGGCAGGCTGGACGCGGCCGTCCCCCATCTGAATCCGGTGCACGGGATGGCCAACGCAACAGGTGCCTCCGTCAGGAACCGGCACAACGGGTGGGAGTGGTGGCCCAGGTCCACGGCGTTGAGCAGCAGCGTGTGGACGGGGCGGCGGTGAGACAGCGAGACAAGGTGCAACTGTTCGGCGTCGACGGTGACCGCGAGGTCTGTGACGGGAAGCGGGCGGGTGTCCGGGCTGTGGTAGTCGCCGAGCGAGATCACCCACTCGGTCGCCTGCGGGGCGCGGGCGACGTTCTCCGTTGGCGCCGACAGAGGCGTGGAGCTGATCTGCGCGCGGAGCGCGCCTTGATGGACTGGGGGTAAAGCGCCGTAGGTGTCGGTCATGCGGCGGCGGTCTTCGTCGTCGAGCAGATACAGAAAGCGTCCGGTGGTCGCTCCGGCCGAGCGCGACACCCCGACCACGTGCAGGGTGAACTCCCCTTGGTGGAGGGCGGCGACGCTCTCGGCGTCGATGCGCACGGTCAGCTCCGTGCTCGGCTGGACGGGACGGCCAAGATCGACGGTGGACAGGTCCTCGATCGCCGCGTCGTCGAGCTGGATTTCAAGGCGGCCCTGCATGCCGGCGGTGTGCGCGAGTTTGATGAGGCGGCCGACACGGTCGGGCTGCGGGGAAGCCGTCGGCGCGGTGGCGGCACCGAGGAATCCGGGCGGATAGCCGAGCATGTCGATCGCGTCCAGGACGGGGACGGCCGCCCGCGGCCCGTACCGCTCCAGGAATCGGCGATGCCACTCGGCCCAGCCGGTCAAGGATGCCTGTGGCGCGAGGCGGACGAGCGCCTTTGCTGCGGCTGCCGCCTCCTGCACGACGGCCGTAGGTAGGGTCAGATCCCAGTCGACCCGCAGGTCGCGCGCGGACCTGGGGGTGGACCGGATCTCTGCCGCCTCCGTGGGCGGGAGGTGAGCTGACTGGTCGACGAGGGCGCTGAGCGGGTCGTCGACTGTCATCGCCGGGCGGAGACTCGTGAGCAGGACCCGTTGCCTGACCAGGTCGGCAATAAGGCGGTCGATCACGGAGGGCGGCGCGCTCGGGAAGCTGGTCGACAGCTTCACAGCGAGGTCTCTCCACCCGATCTGTGTCCGGGCCCCTTCCAGCGCCTCGCGGACGGGTGCGGTCAAGCGGACCTGCACGTGGGCGGGCGGTCGATCGAGCGTTCCGCTCGGGCGGTACTCGATCACTGCGTACCCGTCGCGTTCGACGAGGAGGCTGGAGGCGAGCAGCATCAGGTGGGGCCGTAGCGCCGGGTGCTGCTCGAAGTAATCGATGAGCCCGGTACTGTGTGCCGCGTCCGCTCTGGCGATGGCGCGGTGACCGGTGCCGACGCGGAGCGCGGGCACCGTGCCTATCTGTGCGGGCGCGACGCCGGCGAACAGGCCGAACGGAGTTGACCGGGTGCGAGCACGCAGCAGGTAGCGCATGACGGCGACCACCGTGCGCCGCATGGCGGGGACCGGGAGTGGCCGGCTGGCGCAGATCTGCTCTACCTGGGTCGCGAGGTGGGGACTGGCTGCCCTGACGGCTGTCGCGAAGTCAGTTTCGCTCCAGGTCTGTTGGAGCCATGCCTGCCAGGACGTCGGGTTCGCGAACGCGCCGGTGAGGTCCGGCCATACGGTCTCGCTGTCGGGATGCCATGCAGATGCACGGACCAGTGCCGCATCAACGTGGCGATACATACGCCCCTCCTGGGACTTGCGATGCCCGGCCGCGCTCGTGGCGGCCGGGTACCGCGGCGGACGCGGTCGGTGGTGTTACGGGCAGCTCGTGCACGCTGTCGCGCACGTGGAGTTGCAGCCGTCGTCCGTCATCCTGATGAGCTGGTCCGCGGAGGGACCGCCCTCGACGATGGAGATGTCCAGGGCAAAGTCAGCGAACTCCTCCGCTTCGGCGGCCGGTTGCTCGGCTATGGCCGGTCGCTCCACCTGAACGGTCACGTGTGCCTCCTTGAGGTAATGGGGGATGGTGCAAGGTCCCGGAGCCCTCGCTGGGCCCCGGAGTCTCAGGTCCAGGTCGCGATGACGATCCCGTGCCGCCGCAGTACGGCGTCCTGCGGCAGAGGCGACGGAGCGGGGCCCGGCAGGTACCGGAACGTTGCAGCTCCCCGGCGACGGTGGTGTTCGGCCCAGTGGCGCAGCAGCTCCGCATACTGGTCGGCGAGGGCTTCGGCTTGCGGACCGTGGGCAATGACGCCGCTCTCGAAGCCGCCGGTGGCCTCGTTGTCGCGGCGGGTGCGGTAGGCGATGCTGTCCTCACTGACCAAGGCGGGCACCCCGAACTGGGCCGCCGGCGCCATCAGTCCTCGTTCGACCAGTTCCTTGGCCGCGTGCAGCCGCACTGCACGCGGCAGGTTGAACGTGAGGTACAGATCCAGCTCGTCGGGCAGGTCCCATGCCGCACCCGACCAGCGCACCACCTGGGGGGTGTCCAGCGCATGGTTCAGCGCCTGCGCGTTGAGGGGCACCCGCACGTCATCGGTCTGCACGACGACGCCCTCACGCAGCAGCACCGTGCGTTCCTCGGCGGCGCCCTCGCCCTGCATCGGTACGAAGTGCGCCAGACGGTAGGAGCGGCTGAGCAGCCCCGCACCGTCACGGTCGAAGGCGATCGAACGGGTTGTGCCGCATACCGTGAGGGGAACGACGAGCCTGCCCTTCTCCGTGAGCCCGTCGAGCCACGACGGGGGGATGTCCCAGGCAGCCGCGGTGACGATGATCCGGTCGTACGGTGCTCCGTCGGGGACACCGCTCTCGCCATCGGCGAGGACCGTCTTCACCTGCCGGTATCCGGCCTCGTCCAGGCACAGGCGGGCACGGTCGACGATGTCGCGGTCGATGTCGACCGTGGTGACCTCACCATCGCGGCCCACGAGTTCCTGGAGATAGGCGGCATTGACCCCGCCTGAGCCGATCTCCAAGACCTTCATGCCGGGCGCGACGTCGGCCTGCTCCAGCATCACACCCTGGAGGTGGGCAGCGGACATGACGCTGACGTTCAGGCCGCTCTCGTCTTTCTTGACTGGCACGATGCGGTGGAGATCGTAGACGAGTTCCAGCGACGCTTCCGGCGCGAACTGGTGCCGAGGCACGGCGGCGAAGGCCGCGGCAACCGAGTCGGAGGTGATCGCTTCCTGATCACGCAGCGCCCGGACCATCTCTGCGCGCAGCCTGTCGGGACGGCGAACAGTCGCATCATCAACAGCGGTCATCCAATTACCTACTTCTGTCTCGGAACGAGGGCGTTGGGCGTGCCCCGTCGCCGGGCCGGGGAGGTCTGCTCGGCGACGGGGCCGGGAGCCCGCGCACGGCAGTGGCTACGACGGGCTGCCATGCGCGGGGGTCTGGGGTGCTCAGGCTGTGGCGAACTCCCGACGCAGGTCGACGTCGGTCACGGCCATCCGGTGAGCGGCGATCTCGTGACGGGCAGCGTTGGTGTAATGCACAACGCCGGCAGGGGTGAGCAGGTCGGAGGCGGCCAGGGGGCTGCTTTGCAGCGCAGCGAGCGCCTCCTCCAACGAACGGGGTGTCGGCGGAGCAACGGCCTCCTTGAAGGCGTTGCCGATACATGGTCTGGGCGGTTCGAGTTTGTGGTCGAGGCCGTGCTGGACAGCAGCAAGCACCGCCGCGAGAGCGAGGTAGGGGTTGGCGTTGGCGCCGGGCAGGCGAATCTCGAGGTGGAGGCTGTCGCCGCGGCCGACAACCCGGATGGCGCAGGTGCGGTTGTCGCGGCCCCAGGTGAAGTTCACCGGGGCGAAGGTTCCAGGGACCAGCCGCTTGTAGGAGTTGGCCGTGGGCGCGTACAGCAGCGCCAGGTGGGGCAGGACATCGAGCAGCCCGGCGATGGCGTAGCGGGCCAACTCCGGCATTTTCCCGTCGGTCTCGGCGAACAGGGGGATGCCATCGCCCATCAGGGAGAGGTGGATGTGGCAGCCGCTGCCGACGCCGGTCATGGGCGCGGCCATGAACGTCGGCGCCATGCCGGAGCCCTCACCGATTGTCCGAGCCGCGTGCTTGAAGAGCAGGTGGGTGTCGGCCGCGGCCATGGGATCGCCGTAGGGGAACGTGACCTCGATCTGCCCGGGGGCACTCTCGGTCTTGATTGCTTCGATCGGCCTTCCCATTCCAGCGAGGCACTCCTCCAGTTCCTCGATGTACCGGCGCATCACCCGGGGATGATCGAGGGCGTAGTCCAGGTTGTCCCTGGTCACCGGCTGTATCCCACGATGGCCGGTCTCCTTGGCGTCGGTGTTGCCGTCGTGGCACAGCACGAACTCGCTCTCCAGCCCGACCTGGGCGCTGATTCCCCGGCTTGCGAGGCGGGTGAGCTGCTGACCCAGGATTTGCCGGGGAGCCACACCGACCGGCTGTCCGTCGTGGCCGATCGCGTCGGCGAAGACCAAGGCGGTGCGCGGTATCCAGGACAGTTGGTAGACAGCGTCCGGGGCGGGGAGCAGGCCCATGTCGCCGTAGCCGGTGTCGAAGGAGGCCAGGGCGAATCCGTCCAGCGGGCGCATGTCGACGTCGGTGGCCAAGACGTAGGCGCACATTGCGGAGCCGTCGGCCGCCACGCGGTCGAGGAAATGCATGGCGCCGATGCGTTTTCCCTTCAGCCGGCCCTGCATGTCGGGCACGGCCAAGAGGACCGTGGTCACGGTGCCGCGCTCCACCAGCTGCCGCAGGTCCTCGAATCCGTGCATCGCGTGCCGCAGCCCGGTGGTTGCTGGGGTGTTGGGTGGCTTGTTCATACGACGTTCTCCGCCATGTCGTCGCGCTCCGCTGCGGTGCCGTAGGCGGGGATGCCGTAGCTGCGTCGGCCACGGGACGACCACAAAACGGCGGCGAGGGCCAGTACCGCCAGCAGGGCGAGGGGGGCGTAGTTGAAGGTGCCAGCGGTGACCGGGCTGACGGCGGGGAGGCAGAACAGGACGGTCACGAAGGCCACCCAGATCACGGCGACCCAGCCGATCGGTCTGCTCCAGCCGCCGAGGTGCCAGGGGCCACGCTCGAAGTGCTTTCCGGCACGCAGGCGCAGGTAGACCGGGATGGCGTAGGCGGGGGTGATGCCGATCACGTTGATCGAGGTAATCGCGGTGTAGGCAGTGACGGAGTACAGCGACGGCAGGGCGATGACGAAGGGCACGGCGACCGACAGCCACACGGCCGCGACGGGGGTTTTGGTCCGGGCGCTCAGCCGCCGCCAGGTGCGGTGGAACGGAAGAGCACCGTCGCGAGAGAACGCGAACACCATGCGGCTGGCCGACGCCAAACCGGCATTCGCGCAGAACAGTTGCGCCATGATGACGATCAGAAGCAGCGCCTTGGCGGTGCTCGGGCCGAGCGCGTCGATGAAGATCTGGGCGGGAGGAACCCCGGTCGCGCTGCCCACGGTGCCGGCGTAATCCTGGATCGCGAATAGGAGCCCGGCCAGCAGGACGAAGCCCACCACCCATGACCAGAAGATCGAGCGGACGATCCCTCGAGCGGCGCTGATCTGGGCGTGCTTGGTCTCCTCGCTCAGGTGCGCTGAGGCGTCGTAGCCGCTGAAGGTGTACTGCGCCAGCAACAGACCGAGCAGACCGACGTAGAGAGGGTTACTCCACCCGGTGCTGTTGGAGAACTCCCCGAACACGAAATGGGGCGACTGGTGGTGGGAGGGCACCAGGACCAGTGCCCCCACGATCACTGCAACGCCGGCGAGGTGCCACCACACGCTGATCGAGTTGAGTATGGACACCAGGCGCACGCCGAACAGGTTGAGGGTGGCCAGCACCAGGAGGATGGCGGCGAAGATCCCTAACGTGCGTTCCGGGGTGGGGGTGACACCCCACTGGAGGTTGAGCCAGGCTCCGGTGAACAGGGCGGTGCCGTAGCAGCCGCCAGCCATCCCGCCGAGCAGGCCAAGCAGGTTGAACCAGCCGGTGACGTAGCCCCAGCGCGGTCCGCCCAGCTTGCTGGCCATGAAGTACAGGGCTCCGGAGACCGGGTAGGCCGAGGTGACCTCGGCCAGTGCGGCGCCGACGGCCAGCACCATCAGGCCCACGAATGCCCAGCCCCACAGCATGACGGCCGGTCCACCCGTGGTGAGCCCGAACCCGAACAGGGTCATGCACCCGGACAGGACACTGATGATGGAAAAGCTCAAGGCGAAGTTACCGAACGGGCCCATGCGGCGGGCCAGTTCGGGCGGGTAGCCCAGGCGCCGCAGAGTCGCCTCGTCGTTCAAGTCTTGACGGGCGGTTCTTGGGGAAGACAACGCAGTTACCTCCGGAAGCGACGGAACGGGGAAGGGGTCGAGACACTGCGGCGTGCAAGGCACGACATCGGGCAGTAGACGGGGCTCGGCAGGCGCAGCGAAGATCGGTCATCGGCGTCTCCCCACGTGCAGCGGCCCGGTTTCCGGATCCCGCACGTAACGGCTGCGAGCCCGCTCGAACTCCTCCAGCCACCGCTCCGGCGCGTCAGCGACGTACTTCCACGGCACGGGCGTGACGAAGGGCCCGATCGCCTCAAAGACCGCATCAGCCCCTTCGCCGAACCCGCCCGAGTGCAGCGCCTGCGCCAGATGGTTCAAGTCCAGCGGCGACCACGACCTGGCGTCGGCCTGCGGGAACCACCAGGCCAGCGCGCGCAGCGTGTAATGGGAGACCGGATCCCTTGTCCAGTACAGGGGTGTGAGCGAGCCGTTGGCCCGCTGGATTCCGTAGTGCTCCGCGTGGAGATACAGCGGCAGCAGCACCAGCGGTGACCCTGCCGGCGCCCAGGTCGACACCCAGCGCACGAAGTCGTAAGCGTTCGTCTCGTAGGCCTGCATCGCCTGGAGCATGCGGTGCCACGCCTCGCGGTTGCCCGGATCACGTTCCTGGACCTCGCGAAGCAGCCCCCACGGGCCATACGGCAGCATGTACTCCCAGGCATCCATTCGGTGTTCCGGCCGACGCTGGAACACGTCCGGGGAGTCCACCTGCGCTAACGCCAGTAAGCCCACCCACGGCACGGGGTCAGCAGGCCAGCTTCGCGCCGCCTCCCAGCACGCCCTCCGCGCACGATCAGCCAGCGGCCCCACACCCTGCTGTCCGGCCCGCTGTGCGTTCAGTGCTCGCTCGACCAACACACGCGCCCGCATCATCACCGCGTTGACGTGTGGATCCTCTTGTAACCACGCCTCGACGGCGTCTCCACTGGCCGCTGCCGCCGCCAGGACCTGACTTCGTGAAGTCCGTAATCCCCACGTGGCGCAGGACTCCAACAGGGCTTTCATCGACCGCCATCGCCCCGCCCGTACGTCGTCGAGCACGACGCGCAGCGCACTGTCGAAGCCAGCCGGGTGGAATTGCGGCTGAAAGGGGCCACTCATGGACACACTCCATGCCGATGTGCGTGTGCCGCAGCCCCCTCCGCCTCAATCGGTCGCCGCCTCAAGGTGAGCAAAGACGGCGGTTCGGGGCCGGTGTTCAGTGCCTGGATTGGGGTCATCAGGGCCTCAGAGGTATGGGGGAGAGTTGATCCCCGCTATGGGGGGAGGGCTGGACGAGGGCAAGGCGGCCCGGCAGACGCCCAGGAGTGCGCTGCGGTGCGTCGGGCGGGCGGTGGCTTACGCCAGGAGGACGAAGGCCCAATGCTGGGAAAACATGCGGTATCGGGGCGCCCGATCGGGCGACAACACTGGCCAGGAGAGCGTGGGCCATCGCGGCCGCAGCCTCAATGTTCACGGGAACAGGTAGGACTGGCTGAGGTACAGGCTGGATCAGTGCGTGCGTCGCTGGCCGCGTGTTCACAAGACGGCTGGTTGACGTGCGTGATGATGCTGCGCGGGTCGGCGTGGAGGGTCGTCGGCCGTGTCCCCGCGCAGCCCCTCGCTCCCGCCCTGTTCATGCCGCGGGCTGACCAGCAACTCGCCCCAGACCTTCTTGCCCGAGCGATACATGTCCGTTCCCCAGCGCTCGCAGAGAGCGTCGACCAGGAGCAGGCCCCGGCCGCTGGTGAGGAGATCGGCTCCCGGCTTGGTCATTTCCGGCAGCATGCGGGCGTTGTCGACTACTCCGATCCGTACGAACCGTGTACTGGAGCGGGAGACGACGACCTTGATATAGCGGGAGTTGGTGTGCTGAACCGCGTTGGCCACCAGCTCGGTCACGAGGAGAACTCCCGAGTCCGTCAGGTGCTCCATCTCCCATACATTGAGCGTCGTGCGTACGAGCTGACGGGCGGTCTCTGCGCTGGCCTCCAGACCGGGGAGGATCGCAGAGAACTCCGGACTCCGGGCGGGGTAGGGCTGCGCTGGCACGATCATCTGAACCTCAGGGGGGTCGGTGTACGACGGCCTACCGCCAGTCAACGGCCCTGGACACCGTGAGAGGAGGAAAAGCTGGCCTCGTATGCATCGCGTACTACCGGAAATTTCCGGGCACTCAGGCCTACTGACGGTGCCTCAGTGGCTACCGTGGATGCGTGGAAGGGAACGTGAGCCTCACCGCTGCCATGGCCGAGCTGGGCCTTACTCAGGCCGAGTTGGCCGAGAAGGTCAACGGCTTGCTGCGTTCTCGCGGATGCGACGGAACGGTCAGCGACCGAACTGTCCGGAACTGGGTGACCGGAAAAACCAAGTGGCCCCACCTCCGCCAGCGGGAAGCCTTGGAGGCCGTATTCGGGTGTACGGCCGAGGAGCTGGGCTTACGCGCGCCGTCGGCAAGCAGCACCACCACCACCGAACCGGAGCCACCTGTGGAGCGCAGAGGTTTCCTCTCCACCGCTACTGGAACCGCCGCCACCATCGCAGTGCCCGTCGATTTACGGCCCACCGTCGGCACGTCCGACGTGATCAGACTCCGCTCCGGCCTGGACGCCCTGATGGCTCTGGACGCATCACGAGGAGGCCACGAGGCGTTGGAGCGGTCAGCACTCGCAGGAGCGGACGAGACCCTTGACAAAGTCAGGCAGGCCGCGTCCCAGCGCATCCGGCAGCGGTTGTATTCCGTGGCCGCGAACTACACAGCGACGGCAGCGTGGGCCGCCATCGACGGTCGTCAGCTTGACCGCGCCCGAGCCCGCCTAAACCGTGCCCTGTACCTCGCGGGGATGGCCAAGGATCCGATCGCCGAGCTGCGGGTCTGGAACTCCTACGCGATGCTTGCCCACCAGAGGGAAGACTTCACCGACGCCGTGGACGCCGGTTACGCCGCCCAGGCGACGGGCATCGCGAGGCGCGATCCCTTCTACGGCTCTCTCGCTCACGCCCGCACGGCAGTTGGTCAGGCCACTATCGGGGACCGCCAAGCGGCCATCAGGTCCCTCGGGTACGCCGAAGAGGCCCTGAGCAAGGCGAGAAAGGACGAGACGCGCCCGAGCTGGATCAGCTTTTACGGGGAGGCCGAGCTAATGGCGATGACAGCCATCGCCCGTGACCGGATCGGAGACTTCGCCGAGGCCGAGGCTGCCTCACACCAGGCGCTCGGCAGCATCCCTGAGCAGTTTCAGCGGAACCGGGCCTTGGCCACGGCCCGGCTTGCCCTGTGCCAGGTCCACCAACGGGACGCCGAACTGGCCACCACCACGGCCTCCGAGGTTTTCGAGCTGATGTCGGGGCATCAGATCCCCGGAAGGATGCGATCTCTGCTCGGAGACTTCTACCGCGACTTGATCTCTCTTGCGCCGGACGCCTCGGTCGCACAAGAGTGGGGAGACCGCCACCGATCCGAATGGAGCCGACCCTGATGGCCGAGCTGGACCTCCGCTACTTCGTCCGCGAGGATCTGCCAAAGATCCGGCAATCGATCATCGATATCCACAGGGACGCCCAGGGCGGCACACTTGACGAATTCAGGAGCAAGTTCCCCTGGTACGTCGATCACTGGGGTTCTCGAGATGGCTACTCGTGCGTGATGGCCTACGACCGGGACGAAGTCGTGGGCTTCGCGTACGGGGCTCCTGCGGTGAACGGCCGGGAGTGGTGGCGCGAATACGTCGACCCGGTGCCGGAGAAGACTCTGACCTTCGCGTTCTCCGAGTTGGCTGTTCGTCAGGCGTACCGGAAGCAGGGATTGGCGCATCGGCTTACCCGCGCTCTGCTGGAGAACCGAGGCGAGGACCTTGCAGTCCTCCTGGTGGACGTCACGCACCCCAGGGTTCAGAGTCTGTATGAGGGCTGGGGCTTCAAAAAGGTCGGCGAGCAGAGGTCTGCTCCGGACTCGCCAGTGTTCGCTGTCATGCTCGCGGAGCTGCCGTTGCGTTAGTCCCAGCGGTCGACCCTAGCTGAGCAAGCCGCCTCGACGCCGTACTGCATCTGTAGGCGCGGGCGTACGCAGGCAATCCGCGCCGCGGCGAGCCATGGAAATCCACTAGTGTCTCGTGATGTTGTTCATGGAACCTGAGGCTTCTGTGATCGTTGAGTCTGGTATGGATGTCACCTCTGAACAGATGGCAGAACTGCGGGAGTTGGCCGGGTCGCGGGATGTTCCGGCCGATGTGGCGCTTCGCGCACGGATCGTCCGGCGAGGGGCGGCGGCAAGGACATTGCCGAGCTCGCCGGTGTGGCGCCTCTGACGGTGGACCGCTGCAAGGCCCGTTATGCCGAGCGGGGCCTTGCCGGTCTGGAGGAGAAGCGCCGCGGCGGGCCGCGTACCCAGGTGCCGCCGCAGGTGCGGGCCCGGGTGATCGCTTTGACGAGGATGTCCCCGCCGGCGGAATCCGGTCTGTCGCACTGGTCGACGCGGACACTCGCCGACCATCTGAAGCGGCGGGAGGGCATCTCGGTGTCGTGGCATTACGTCGCCCGCGTCTGGCGTGAGGAGAATCTGAAGCCGTACCGCTCGGGCACCTTCAAGATCTCGAAAGACCCGGCGTTCGCGGAGAAGGTCGTCGATGTCGTCGGTTTATACCTGGCCCCGCCCGGTGGCGCCGTGGTGCTGTCGATCGACGAGAAGACGCAGGTGCAGGCCCTGGACCGGACCCAGCCAGTGCTGCCGGTGACGTTCGCGGCCACCGAGAAGCGCACTCACGACTACGTGCGGCACGGCACCACGAACCTGTTCGCCGCGCTGAACGTCACGACGGGTGAAGTGCTGGGCGAGTGCAAGCCGAACCGGAACGGCGCGACCTTCCTGGCGTTCCTGAAGAAGGCCGTCAAGCCGCATACGGGGAAGGAAATTTATGTCGTCCTGGACAACCTCTCCACGCATACCACCCCGGACGTGAAGACGTGGCTGGCGAAGAACCCGCACGTCCACTTCCATTTCACCCCCGTCGGGTCCTCATGGTTGAACCAGATCGAGATCTGGTTCGGGATCATCACCCGCCAGTCCATCCGCCGCGGCACGTTCGCCAGCGTCAACGTCCTGGTCAAACAGATCCGCAACTACATCAACTCCTGGAACGAGAACGCGAAACCCTTCACCTGGACCGCAACCGCCGACGAGATCCTCGCCAAGGTCCGACTCGTCCAGACCAACGTGAAGAAACTCGTCAATAACAACGCGAAGCAACGCAATCAGGATCACGAGACACTAGGTGGTCGGCTACGTCTTTGCTGTCGCTTTCGAACACCAGCCGGGCGGCCAGGATGTGGACTGGTGCACCGGTCAAGTGATGACGTCGCCAGAATCAGGGGCGGGTGCAGAGGGGATCAGGACGGGAGTAAGATTAAGCTCTTTACGATGGGGATGTTCTGGATCACCGCGATGGCATTCGTTTGGGGTGGCGTCGCGGGATTGCTGATACCGCGTGTTGCGTACCGGCTCTCCGTGCCGTGGGGAGAAGCGTCGCGGACTGCGTGTCCGGCAGGGCACCCTTTGGAAGGGATCGGGTCGGGCTGGCTGGGGCTGGCTCGTTGCACTGACGGGGACAGGTTCGGGCCCAATACATTCGTCATCTCCGTGGTGGTGGCAATGGTCTGCGGGGTGCTGGCCGTGGCCACTGGTGCCCGTCCCGAGTTGGTCGTGTGGCTGTTGCTCGTGCCAATTGCCGTGGTGCTCGCCATCGTCGATGTCGCGGTGCACCGGCTGCCCGACATCGTCATGTTGCCATTTGTGGCATGCGCGCTCGTCGGCCTGGGAAGTGCCGCGCTGATGCCCGGTGCCGGTGGCAGTTGGCGGGCCGCGTTGCTGGGCTCTCTCACGCTCGGCGCTTGTTACCTGGTGTTATTCCTGATTAACCCGGAGGGTTTCGGGTTCGGTGATGTGAAACTCGCTCCTGCTCTGGGGGCTGTCCTGGGCTGGTACGGCTGGGGGGTCTTGTTGATTGGCACATTCGCCGGGTATCTGTTCGGCGCGTTGTTCGGCGTCGGTCGCATTCTCGTGCGGCGCGCCGGTCGTAATACGGCGATCCCGTTCGGCCCGTTTCTCCTGGCTGGCGCCCTTGTCGGGATTCTCTTGGGTTCCTGCACGGTGTGAGCGTGCGAGTCGGACGGATCGCGGGCTGGGCGGCGACGTGGAGGAGCTGGGGTGGCACGCCGCGCGCATGGCGGGGGCCGGGGGAGTCGGTCGTCGATGAGGCGGACTCAGCGGGATGCTCCATGGAAGGGCCCAGGTGTGCACTGATTGGCCGCCGCGGGGGGTTCGGGTTTCTGAGATCGAGGCTGCTGGTGGCGCGGTAGATGAGGAACACGCCTTCCGTCTTGTTCCCCTATCCCACAAACGGGCTCTCACGTGGCAGTGTGAGAGCTGCTCAGTTGAGAGAAGGAACGAGGGGAGCGGGACGGTGGCCGCGGGGAGGGGCGGGTTAGCCGAGCTGACCCGGGCGCATCGGGTTCTCATCGGCGTCGTCGTGTTCGGTGCCGTGATCATCGCTGGCATCGGCTTCGCGGGGTCTTACGACGCTGTGCGTGAGCTGGCCCTGGAGAAGGGCTTCGGAAGCTTCAGTTATGTGTTCCCGATCGGCATCGACGCCGGCATCTGTGTTCTGCTGGCCCTGGACCTCCTCTTGACCTGGATCCGCATCCCCTTCCCGCTGCTCCGCCAGACGGCCTGGCTCCTGACTGCGGCCACGATCGCCTTTAACGGCGCCGCGGCCTGGCCTGACCCGCTGGGCGTAGGCATGCATGCGGTGATCCCGATCCTCTTCGTGGTCGCCGTCGAAGCGGCCCGCCACGCGATCGGTCAGATCTCCGACATTACGGCCGACAGGCACATGGAGGGCGTCCGCCTCACCCGCTGGCTCCTCTCCCCGATTTCGACCTTCCTACTGTGGCGCCGCATGAAGCTCTGGGAGCTGCGCTCCTACGAGCAGGTCATCAAGCTCGAGCAGGAACGTCTGGTCTACCAGGCAAGCCTCCACTCCCGCTTCGGCCGCTCCTGGCGACGCAAGGCCCCGGTGGAGGCACTCACGCCACTCCGCCTTGCCCGCTACGGCGTTCCCCTCGCCGAGACGGCCCCGGCCGGGCTGGCCGCCGCCGGCATCGACGAGCCGATCCAGTTCACCGTCGAGCGGGCGCCGATCCCGACACAGCGGCAGAGCCCCGAAATCGAGGCCGGCGTCGGCCAGGAGCACGAACCCATGAATGTGGCCGGCGGGAAGCCCCAGATGATGGGACAGACGGGAGCCGCGCACCCCGAGCAAGCACACGACCTTGGAGATTCTGGGAACGGCCCGCACTTCGCCACCGCCTACCAGGACTGGGTGGTTGCCTTCGAATCTGAGCCCACGAGCGCGCAGTTCGCTCTCTGGCTCCAAGACAAGTACAGCATTGCGACCGCAGCCGGCGGGCCGTTGTCCGATGAACAACTTGAACCCCTGCTGACGCTCTTCAAGGAGCGTCATGCGCCCCCCGCCGATCCGGAGACACGTCCTCAGGACGGTCTGGACGGCGCGGACGACTACTTTTACAACGCCTGGCTGGCGTACGCGCAGGACCACGGGGGCTACCCCGATGCCGCCGCCCTGGCCACGTACCTCTATGGACGAGACCAGATCACTGGTGGAAACGGTCAGCCCATCACGGCCGAAGACCTGGAGGGCTTCGTCTCCGCCTTCCGACAGCGCGAGTTCGATGAGGCGTCACCGGCGTCCGGCCACCAGGAGATCGCCGACGCGGTTGAGCCTCATGTCACCGATGACGAATCCGACCAGAACCCGGTCGGCGTTAGTGCCCAGCCGGCCAAGGAGAAGCGGCCCTCGCGGGTGAGCGCTCCCATCGATACCCCGCCGCCCGGGCCGGAAGACTCGGCGGGGCAGCGGGCGGTCCTCACCACGGTCGATCGCTACTACCAGGCGTGGATGGAGTACCAGGCCGAGCACGGTGAGGAACCGGCGGCCGAACAGCTTTCTGCCTATCTTGCGCAGAAGGACATGCTCGGCCGGGGCGGTAAGCCGGTCAGCCCGGCCACTCTGCGCCGGTACTTCCTGCCGTTCCGCGTCTACAGCGTGTGGGCCGAGCACCGGCTGCGCAAGGAGCAGCCGGAGGCGGACGCTGTTTCGCACGACTGCGCAGCGAGAGGCATCACCGCCCAGTACAACAAGCCCGTCACCACCGGCTACGTCACTGCGAATGCCGTGGACTTTGAGCGCCGTCGGCAGGCTCTCCTGGGGCATCACGCCGACGCCCAGCAGTAAGGCCGGCCACGGTGGGGGTCGGTGCAGCAGGTCCATGCCGTGGCGTTATCGTCCGCGACACACTTTCTAGTGGAGCGGCCAGCCTTTCACTCCGACGAAGCGGCCATCGGTGAACTGCTCGCCTTCGCAGCCTGGGACGTCGCCCCCGCCAGCAGTGACGCGCCAAGCACCTGCGCTCACATCGGCTAGAGGGCCTTGCGTGCCACCGGGCTTGGGCGGTTGAGTAGCTCGCTGATCAGCTGTTCGGTCTCCGTCTCCAGCGAGCAGTCGAGCGCCCGATTGACCTGTTGGACGCGGGTGATGGCGGTGTGCAGTCCCTGACGGTTGCCTGCCGCGGCCTCAATCCTGCACCAGTCGCGATACAGCAGTTCCGCAGTATCGTCGACGTCGAGGCCGGTCGCGACGGCCTGGCGGGCCGCGCTGAGGTCGTGGTGCGGGCCCGCTGGCGTGCGGTAAGTGGCCACGGTGTGCGCGACGTCGATAATGCGCGTGATCATCTCCTGCTGGTACGGCTCGGCCCAGGGCAGGGGCTTGCCGCCGAACGGCCGGCCCCGCACCAACGTGAGGGCCCTCTCCAGTTCGGTCAGGCCGGCCGGTCCCAGCGGCAGGGCGCGCTCGACGAGTTGAAGGAAGCGGGTCCAGTCGCAGCGCACGCCGGGGGAGAGCCGGTAGGGGCTCTCGCCGGTCTTGCGGCGCGGCACATAGGGGTCGCCGGTCGGGTCGTTCCCCAGAGAGCGGCGCAGGCCCTGCATCCGGGCGTTGAGGGTGCTGAGCGACCAAGGGCTGACGGGATCCATGTCGGAACTCAAGGCGTCGGCGCTCCGCCCGGGCCGGAAGAACAACAACGCGGCGAGTTGCGCCATCCTCGGGCCGTGGCCGGTGCTGTCCACGCCGGTCACCTCGACCGGGCCCAGAACCCGGATCTCCGGCGCGAGCAGGTCGTGCGCCTCGCACTCCTCGGCGGAGTCCTCGCGGTCGTCAGCTTCCGCTGCCTCTTCTCCCGTGGTGTCCGCGGCCGCCACGGGCTCAGGGGCCTGGGGCGCTGTTGCGGTCCCTGGGCCTGGCCGGGCGTCGGCCTGAGCTGACGTCATGGGCAGGAGCCGAAGGCCAGCGGGATCGGAGGTGGCGGCGAGCAGAGCAGGGAACACTTCGCCGCCCAGGTCCGCCGCCACTGCCAACGAAGGACTCGCGGTAGCGGGCGTGGGCGCGATGGATTCCTCCGATGCGGGAGGATCCGGCTGCTGCACCGTCTCAGGCTCGTCCGGGACGTCCTGCCAGGGACCCTCGGCAGGGTGGGACGGTTGCCCGGATACCTTCAGCGCGGTGGTGATCTGCACGTAGGCGGCGTGCTCCAGACGCTGCACCGTGATGTCGACGCCGGCGTAGTCGAGGGTCTGCGGCCCGCTGAGTGAGGCGTTGAGGATTTCCGCCTCGGGGAAGTGTGCGGCCGCCGAACTGGCCGGGGCGATCAGAGTGACGGGCACCGTGCCGGACTTGTCGATGACGTCGGCGAACTGCCAGGCCGTGTCCGCGTCCAGAGATGACGCGCACAGCAGCAGATACGGCTGATGCTGGGTTTCGGGCATCTGGTGTGCTTCCAGCAGCCGCTCGGACAGATCGCGCAGAGCGTGGGCGGCGTGCCGCATGTGGGCGATTCGCGCGGTGGGCAGCAGCTGTGGCAGGTCCTCGCCGAACCCGATCGTCACGACCTCGACGTCACTCGCCCACGGGCTCATCCCGAGCTCAAGGGCGAGCGAGGTGCACACCTCGGAGATGTGGACCGGGTTGCCGTCCAGTAGCAGCGCCGGCAACTGCGCGAGGTTGAGTAGCAGAAGCTCACCGGCCTCGGTGCTGCCGACCGTGACCAGCCCTGGATACGGTGCCGGCACCTCGCGGGCGGCTTCCTCGTCCAGGAGGACCGCATCGGGGGGCAGGATCCACCAACCGGCGTGTCCGGAGACGAAGGGCGTCTGCGCCTCCTGGGAGAGATCCTCGGGCAGCACCTCCACCGTGCGGGCGCCGATCCGTGCGGCTCGCAGCGGCGGCACGAGCGCGGGGTCCTCCTCCTGGGCTGCCCGGTGGGCCAGGGTCCGCAGTGCCACGTCCAGGCGGGTCGCGCCGTCTGGCTCTGCGGCGGCCGCCAACTGGGCTTCTGCGGTGGATGTCTCCGGCGCGATAGCGATCTTCTCGCCGGGCTTGCGGCGGCGGCGCTGCAGCGTCCTGCGTAGGGCGAGAGCTCCAGTGATGGCGGCGGCCAGGAGCGCGCCGGCGCCGAGAACGGTGCGCAGGTTCAGGGGGCCGCTGGCCGGGGCCGTCATCGGGGACTCGGATGACGTGGCGGCGGGTGACGAGGCAGCGGAGCCGGACGACTCAGACGGCGAGGCGGCAGAGGGCGAGACGCTGGTGCTCGGCCGGGGCGTCGGGGAGGCCGATGCGGACGGAGCAGCCTGATCTTGGGACCGCTCGTCTTCGGCGGGGCGGCTCGCCTGAGGGCCAGGAGCCGACGCTTCTGGCGTGGGTGCAGCGGTGTGGCTGGGCGCGGGCGCCTGTTCATCGCCTGTGCTCCCGCCCGGCGTCTTCTCGCCGTCGGGCTTCTGCGTGGCCGGGGGAGTGGTCTCTCGGCTCTCCGACTCATCGCCGTGGTCGTGGTCTTGGGGCGGCTGGTCGGGCTGGGCGCCGGGCACGGTGACCTGCTGTCCCGCGTAGATGACGTCCGGGTCGGAGATGGCGGGCAGCCCGTTCGGCTGCGGCTTGTTCCGGCTGGCCTTGAACAGGCGAGGCCACTGGTCACCGTCGCCAAGCTCGCCCTCCGCGATCTTCGACAGGTAGTCGCCGGAGTGGACCGTGACGACGTGCTCGCCTTGTTCGTCGGCAGCCGTGGCGCCGTCCTGCAGCTGCGTATGGATGCCTGCTGCGTCATCGGGCATCTCCAGCTGCCAGCCGGGCTGCAGGAAGCTGTTCGCGCGGAAGACTTGGCCATCGACCATGGTCCGGCCCTCGTTCAGGTCGGCGATCTCTCGCCACCGTTCGCCGTCTCCCAACTCCCGTTCGGCGATGCCCCACAGGCTCTCGGCGGGCCGCATCTCGCGCACTGTGTACGACGTGGGGGATGTCGAGGTGCTCGCGGCGGAGGCGGGGGGCTGATCGGCTTCGATGGCTTGCGGGGCCTGCGTCGTCTGGCCGTGGACGAGGGCTCCGGTCGTGGCAGGCGCGGCCTGCGCGTCGGAGGCCAGAGCCGAACTCGTGGGCAGCAGGACCAAGATGCTGCCGATCAGAAGAGCGGCGGCCCGCTGTGAGGAGCCAAGACCGCGCGGGGCGCGCCAGGTGCGGCCACGCAGCTGTGCGATCAGCTCGCGGACGGCGCAGAACGCGAACTGCGCCCACCCGATCCAGCCCACCGCAACGAGTAGCAGCAGAAACACCACTCCGGTGTCCTGCCGGTCCAGCAGGTGCGTGAGGTCGTCGTGAGTGGCATCCCAGATGGCCGGGGTGGCCCAGGCCAGCAGCAGCGGCAGCCCGGCGACCACGAGGGCCAAGACGATCAAGCTCAGCACGGCCTTGAGGATGCGGGCCAGGGTGCGGCCGGCAGTCGCGGCGGGGGAGGGGGCGGTGCGCATCAGTTTCCTTCAGGAGCGGTGACGCCATGCAGGAGGGTGGCCTGGCCATGGCCGGTCACCGACAGAGAGCCGATCCCAACCACCGACAGAAACTTCGTGTCGTAGGAGCCGGTGACGTTGACGGTGAGGGTCTTGCCGTCGCCGGACACGCTGACCGTGCCGGTGGCGCCGGCGGAGCGCAAGTAGGCCTGAGCGGCGGCAGCCGCGTCCTGCGGATCCACGACGGTTGCGGTGCCATTGATGGCCTCGGCGGGATCGATGGCCTGCCCGCCCGCCCGGGCCGCTTCGCCGGCGACGTAGTCGGCGCGTTCCGTGGCGCGCATCTTGCTCCCGCCGTCGACGGCGACACCGATGATCCCGATCAGCGCGATGACGCACACGGCGACGAACACGGTGATGCCTCCGGCGTCGTCCAGCCGGGTTCTCCAGAGGCCTGAGTGAGGGAAGAGCATCAGTCACCCCGCTGCCGGTACTGGTCCACTACCGACGTCGCCGTCGACGTGAGGGTTTTGGCTCCCGGCACGCCCGGTAGCAGAAGATCGGACAGATTGACCGTGCAGGTCACGGTCGCGGAGACCGTCCCCACCTGACCCACGGGCACGCTGAGGCCGCCCGTGTTGATGCTGACGGACGTCGACGCGCACTCGATGCCCTGGTCTGCAAGGGACTCCGCGGCCGCCGACTGCGCGGCGCCCTGGGCGGCTGCTGCTGTGCGGTGGATGGACGCTTCTCGCGCCGCGTCCTCCGCCGCAGAATCGATCTTCGCGCCGGAGGTCACGATCCGACCGCCGGCGATCGCCATGCACAGGAACATGATCAACGCAGGCAGGAGGATCGCGGCCTCGATAGCGGCACTCCCCTCGTCACTGCGGATGCTGCGAGCCCAACGGGCCATGGATCGCAATTGATTCACTCCCCGGGGACGGTCCAGCGCTCCAGGGGGCCGGACGCTGACTGCGTGATCTGCAGGCCCGCCACCCCCGGGATCATCGACAGGGCCGTGCCCGACACCCTCACCCGCACCCGCTGCCCGTCGCTGCTGGCCACGACGCTGTAGCCGCGCAGGCTGTCGCCAGCGGTGCGCCTCAGCACGTCCTGGGCCTGGGCGGTGCCTGCGGCCGGGCTCGACTGGTAGGCGCGGGCGGCGGTGAGGCCTTCGCGGGCGGCGGTCAGAGCGATCTGCCGGGCGTAGTACCACATGGAAGCCTGGATCACGGCGACCGTGGCGAGCAGCACGAACGGGAAGATGATCGCCATCTGGATGCTGGTGTCCCCACGGTCGTCGCGCCATCTTCGCCCCTGCCACCAGCTCTTCAGCTTGTCCGGGGCTGGCATCACAGGCCGTTGAGCTGGCCGTTGTACTTGGCGATCACGACGGCGATGGTCCCGGCGATGAGGACGGCACCGGTGACGGCGGCCACCCAGATGATGACGGTCGTGGTGGAGATGTCGCCACGGTCCGGTCGCCGGGCGGCCTCCTCAAGGCCTTCCTGTACGCGCGTGGTCAGGCGGACGACCGCACCGTTCGCGCGTGCCCAGGCGCGCGCTGCACGGCGGCTACGTCCCGGTCCGCGGAACGCGGTGTGCGGGCCGGTGTGCGAGTGCGTGGTCGCGCGGAGCACAGCACGACGGGTGCGGGCTGCGGTGTGCTTCATGTTCCGTACCTCTCTGGGTGTTGAACGTGGTGGTGTCAGACGGTCAGCATGCGGATCACCGCGGGGAACGCCATCAGCAGCATCACCAAGACGGCGAGCAAGGCGCCCGGCGCGGTCATTTTCTCGCTGGCCGTGTTCGCCTCGGCGGCCTGATCTGCGAGGAGTTCAGCGTTGAGGGCGGCGGTGCGGGCTCGCAGCGCCTTGTAGACGGCGGCGCCGTCGGTGGCGCTACCGCGCATGATGTCGGCGACATCGTCGAGGACGGGCAGTTCGTACTGGGCGGACAGCTCTGTGAGTGCCTGGTACGGCGGGATCTTCTCCAGCCGGGCGCGGCGCAGCGCGGCCTGCAGATACAGGAAAGGCCAGCCCTCGCCGACCTCGGCGGCTTTCTCCAACGCCTCGGCGGGGCCGGCGTCGGCGGCCCGCTTGAGCGCGACCAGGTCGAGGTAGGCGGACAGGGCGTGCGCGAATTCCTCCCGTGCACGCTTGGCCTGGTCCCGCACGGCGAGATCGGGGGTGATGAACAAAAGCCCGGCGACGATGAGTCCGACGCCGGCGGGCACGTAGAACGGCAGGCCCACGCCCGCGATGATCCACGGAATCGTCGCGATGACTGGGCAGAGCAGGCCCAGCGCGGCGAGCGCGGTCTTCTTCAGCATGAACTGGCCCGGTCCCTGACCGAGCAGGGCGAGGTTTGTGGTGGGGACGCGGACTCCCGGAAGCCGCTCGAGGCGGGTCAGCAGCCACCGTCCCCAGATCTCGTCGCGGTCCAGCTCCGGCTCGGGCAATGTCAGGGTCGCCGGGGCCGTGCGCCTGAGCGCCGGTCCCAGCGCGGGCTGCGGCTGCAGGAGTTCACGGATCAGCAGGGCGACGCCGGCGCCGATCGTGCCGCCGGTCAGGACCACGGGGATCAGGTTCACGGGGTGGCTCCTTCCGGCTCGCGGGCAGCGGCCGGCCCATGGGACTCCGGTTCCGGTGCGGGGGCGGGCAGACGGACGGTGCTGCTGGGGTCGGTGACCAGGAACCGCGGGATGCGGCGGAAGTTGCCCAGCTGCCGCATCAGGGCGAGCACGCCGACGAATCCGGCCGTCAGGAACGCGAGCACGAGCTGGCCCAGGAGCGTGGAGTAGGGCTTGGTGTAGGACGGCACGAAGAACCCGGCCACCACGACCCCTACGGTGATGATGGTCATCCACCGCACGGTCGTCCGGGGCTTGGCCCGATCCGCCTCGATGGCGCGCTTCTTGGCGACCTCCTCACGGACCGTGCCCGACAGGTCCTCCAGCGCCTGGGCAAGGCCTGGGCCACGGTCGTTGACGGACAGGATGAGCGCGGCGACCACCTTGTCGGCGGTGACATCGTCCAGCTCTTCGGCGAACGCGCGCAGCGCTCCCTCCGGCCGCCATCCCAGGCGCAGCCGGTCCGACAGGTTGATGATCTGCGGGGCGAGCTCCTCTGGCGCCCCCTGACGGCTGGTGACCATCGCCTGTTCGAGACCCATGCCGAGGCGCAGCAGGCCGGCGAGCCGCTGTGTCCACTCGCTCAGCGCCTCCAGCTGGCCGATGCGGTCCTGCGCCATCTGCGCGGGGGTGACCAGCCACGGAACGCCGATGACGCCGGCCCCGAGCAGCACGCCGCCGACGAAGTTCCCGGATACCAGCCACACACCCGCGAAGACCACGACGCCCGCGACCATGAGGGTCCGCCGGCGCATCCGGGTGTCTTCGCTTTGAATCTGCCCACCGCGCAGCGCTGCCTGCCAGCGCCGGTGCAGCGGGGCCCGGCGCGGAGCCGTGGTGCCCACGACACCCGCGACAAGACCGACCAGGCCTCCGGTGACGGCCATGCCGCACGACAGCCCGAACAACAGCGTCATCGGCCCGCCCCCACTTGTAGCGGGAGCGGCGCCGACCAGGCCCCGTAGGGCTGTTGCAGGAGCGAGGAGTCGAACCCAACACGGCGCAAGTCATCGATGCAGCCCGGGTCCATCCGGGGCACCGCCCGAAGCTCTCCCCACTCGCTGCCGGGGGAGAAGATCGAGTTGGTGGCGGGACGTCCGTTCTCGCCGATCCCGGTCAGTTCCAGGACGTGGGAGACGTAGCGGTGGCGGCGGCCGCCGATCTGCGTCTCGTCCGTCATGTCGACGTAGACGATGAAGTCCAGGCCGTTGGCGGTCTGCCGGTAGGCGAGCTGCTCGGACAGGTTCTCCTGGGCCAGCGCGTACAACTCGGCGATCCGGTCGAAGATGATGTCCGGACGGCGGGCGTGGATCGTGCAGAGGTTGCCGCCGGATCCGTTCGTCAATGCCTGCATCATTGCGACGACTTCGGGCCCGCGGACCTCGCCGACCACGATCCGCTCCAGCGACATCCGCAGCGCCGGGTGCATCAGGTCCAGGAGTGTGACCTCGCCGGCGCCGCGCCCGGTGACGTCCTTCTCACCGTTGGACTCGCGGCCGATGAGAGAGACGACCTGCCGGTGGTAGCCATTGGCGTGGGCGAACAGCTCATCCTCGGTCTGGATGGTCGCAAACCGCGTCTCGGGGTCGAACTCCTTGAGCATCGCCCGCAGCAGGGTGGTCTTCCCGGCCTTCTGCTTCCCCGCGATCATGATGTTCTTCTCCGCGCGCACGCACGCCCCGAGGAACTCGCGCAGGATCGGGTCGATCGTGCCCAGCCGTACGAGGTCGTCAAGATCGGCGTGGGAGACCCGGTGTCGGCGGATGACCGCATAGGTCATCGGACCCAGCCCGGTGATGGCCTGCAGACGTGAGCCGTCCTGCAGAGACAGAGCGAGGGTGGGGTTTGCCGTGGAGATGGTGCGCTCGTTGTGCCCGGACCCCCTCGCCAACTCCCTCAGTAGTTCCAGCAGTTCCTCTTCCGACTCGGCGATCGGCCCCACCTTGCGGCGTTCGCCGTCGCCGTAGTCGAGCCACACCTCGTGCGGGCCCTGGATGATGATGTCTTCGACCCGGTCATCGTCCAGGTACGGCTGCAGCCTGCCGGCCCGGAAGAGCAGGTCATATACCGCGCGCCGCAGCGCCTCGTCCTCCTGCGGCGTCATGGCCTGGGCGTCCGACCACAAGGCGACGGCCTCGGCGATCCAGTTCAGGCAGCGCTGCTCCTCGCTGGCCAGGTCCATATCGGGCTTGGTCTTCAGCAGTTCCTCGCGCTGCTTGGCGACCTGGGACGCGATGTCCCGGGCCACCTTGTAGTCGACGGTGACCTGAGGGACTGCCACGCCGAGCGCGTGCGTATTCGAGGCAGCACCGGCAGACGAAGGTGTGCCATTGCTGTGGGGCACCCGCGTGGGGGGCGGTGGTGCCACGCTCGGGTCGGGGTGCAGGGGCCTACCGTGCACGGGTCACCTCCCCGCCCGGGGTACGCAGGTTGCGGGGATCGAGGCGGGCCCGGCGCAACGCGACCCGCTGAACCAGCACCGTGCTGGCGGTGCGGGCGGCCTTCATGAGTGACGACTTCGTGAAGTGGCGCGGCTGCTCGGCGCCGTCGGACAGCACCCGGGCGTCCTTCGGCGCGTACGGCAGCGTGGCCACCACCGGCACCTGGAGGACCCGCTGCACCTCACCCGCCGGATACGGCCCTTCATCAATCATCACGACGCCGACATCGCCCACGCGCTCTTCGAGCGTGCGCACTCGGCCCTCGGCCGCTTGCAGGCAGCGCAGCGTATTGCGGACCACGACGAACACGGCATCCGCCTGTTCCGCCAGGATGCCCGAGGGTCCGGAACCTCCGCGACGGCCGAGATCGATCAGCACGTCGTGCTGGGTCTGGGCGTCGATGCCGCGGAACATCTGCGCCAGGATCTTCCAGACCGAACCCAGACTTGCCGCCTGGGCAGGATCGGTGAGACCGGGCAGTAGCAGCCGGTCACGCGGGGACTCCTGCTTGCCGTCCTCACTGCTGAGGTCGATCAACTGGCGCCAGAAGGCGTCGCTGAACTCGTTCTTGCGGGCGGCGACCGAGAGATTGCGCAGCCCGTACCGGTCGCCGAGCGAGCCCTGCAGCAGACCGTGCAGCACGGCTCCGCCGTCCGGGTCGCACTCAGCGAGGATCATCCGGCGGCCCGGGTCCAGAGGCCACGACAGCAGCAGAGCGAGGGCGCTCGTGGTCACGCCGGGCGCTCCGCTGCACCCGGCGAGCGCGATGACGGCCATCAGTCACCGTCCGGAGCAGCGAGGACCAGGCGCAGAGTGCCGGCCGCCTCCCATGCGGCGGCTGTGGGGCCGTCGGTCGCGGCGGTGGCGACGTCGACGACAACGATTCCCGTCCCGGGTGCGGCTCCGGACGCCTTCACGACGCGGCCGTCGATGGTCTGCGGCGTGGCACCGGACGTCTTGTCCGTGTCCGTGGTGCCCTGGGCCGGGACGTGGACCAGCTGAACCTTCTGGCCCGGCACCAAAGCGGTGGCCGGGATCTGCTTGGGTTCCAGGCCGATCGGCACCAACTGCTCGCCCGCCTTCACCAGGTTGTCCTTCGTCACCTGCGAGGGGGAGAGCAGGGAGCCGGGCTTGAGCTCGACGGCGGCCCACTTGCCCACCACCGACTTCAAGTTGTCGGCGCGCACCGCCTTGACGGCCGGGTCCAGGGCGAGCGAGGCCTTGCCCAGGTCGTCCTCGGTGAGAACCTGGCCGACCTGGACGTCGCGGACCACCGTCACGACGTCCGTGCGGTTGCCGACTTGGAGCAGGAGTACGGCAACTCCGGCGCCGCCGGCGGCGATCAGCGCCAGAGACAGGGCGATGACGCCTGGTCGTCGCCTGCGCGCTGACACCCGGGGCGGCGTGACCGGTCTGGCCACCCGCCCTTGTTGGGGGAGGCCGTTAGGGTCTGTGTCTACTTGAGTCTTGCTCACCGTTCTGTCCTTCCGGCGGCTACCTGACGACCTGGACTTCGCCGACCGCCACCTGCACGTTGGTCTGCCGGACCTCGGTGAGCTGGCCGGCTTGTCCGCCGCCCTGCCAGTTGATCGTCCACGTCGAGGTCGCGGTCACCGGGAAATTGGCGCTCTGGGCACCGGCCGAAGCCTTGGAGTACACGTGTCCGCAGGTCGGGGACTGGGCCATGCCCTCAGACGACGTGTAGGGCGTGCCCGGTCCGTTGCACGTCACGCTGGCGCCGTCGCCCATCTTCCACACGATCTTCGACACCTTCGCGGTCGCGGTGACGGTGATCCCGCCCGCCGAGGCCGACGCGGTGTTCGGACCGTACGTCGTGGCGCTCTGGTTGACCCACATCCACATCGGGACACCGACGGTGTACCTGCCGGCCGCACGCGGACTGGCGATGTCCGGACCAAGCAGAGTCATCGAGTCGACGGCCCGCTGCGCCAGGACAGCCGGGTCGACAGTCTCTTGCGGAGGCGGATCGGCCAACCAGACCATCCGAACGATGGTGTTTCCGTCGACGCCACCCCAACCGCATGTCTGTTCGTACACGGCCCCGTCGCCGGGTTCGTGGCCTTCCCAGTCCAAGCTGCCGGCGGGTGGCTGTGGGTCTGCGAGCTTGTAGACGCAGACCGTCTTGTCGGTGGGGTCGCGACCTTCGGACGAACCGCTTCCACCTGTTCCGTCCGTGCTGCCGCTGCCGCCTGCTTGGCCGCCGCCCTGCCCGGGGACGCCGACCTCGACCTCGCAGTCGTACATGCCGCACTCGATACCGCCGGGGTCATCGTCCGCGTAGCTGGTGACAGGGACAGAGAGTGTGGCCAGGACGGTTAATGCGGTGACGGCAATGCGGCGCGTCAGCATGACTTCCCCTGGGGCTCATCGCGGGTGACGCGCCACCCTTCCGGGTACTTCTCGACGGTGCTGAGAATCCGGTACTTCGTCAGCCGGTTCGCCGGTTGGGACACCGGCTTCTTGGTCTCGGCATCGACCCTCCGCCACTTGGAGATGTCCAGGCAGCTGGAGACGGTCGCGCTGGGGATCTTGCCCGAGGCATCGACCTTGGTGACTGTCTGGGCGCTGAGGGCGACGCTGCCGGTGTAGATGCGGCCGCGGTCATGAGCGCGCTTGGCATCTGCCTCGGCGTTCTTCAGCGCCGCGGATGCGGCGTACTGATCAAGATGCGCGCTCTTGCCTGTACGGTCGGCGTAGAGCTTCTCCATCTCCTGCCAGTAGGCCCCGTATGCAGTGATCGCTTCCTTCTTCGCCGTCTCCTTCGGGTCGACGGAGGCAGAGGACGTCGGTGACTGCACGACGCTCGGGGACTCGTCTGCCGCCTCATCCTTCCCGTCCGACGAGCTGCACGCGGTGAGGGCGAGCGCAGCGCACAGCGTGATACAGGCGACGGCGGTCTGTCGGAAGTGAACAGCGGTGTAATGAACCTGATGTGCGCGACGTTTCACGATGCCTCCCCGTACGGCGCGGTGTGACACGACCGCTGCCCTGAGCCGCCGACGGACGGCAGTCCAGCTCCGCGGCCTGGTCCAGCTGCGGTGATCCGTTTGCGTAGCGGCAAGATTACGCATATGCCAGTCAACTTCCCAGCTTGATAATTGAGTTCACTCGTACATCTCAGGATGTATCCGGTCACTTTCGGAACTGGATGTCGATTTGTAGTTGTGTGTACTTGCTCGATTCGGGCTCCCCGAACGGGGCGGCTTCGCACTGCCTGTGTTAGCCGCCTGTTTGCGCGAACGAGATCTCCCATGCCGATTCATCTTGTGGCCGTCCTCCGTGGAGTTGGAGGCGACCAGGGGGGCGGATTCGTCTCACTCCCCTGACGCGGCGGCGGCCACACGGTGATCACGTCGCCGTCGAGGGTGACGTGCCGGCCCGGGAACCGGCGGCGCACCGTACGGAGTTCGGCGAAGTCGAAGTCGCCACTCCCCTGGATCACGCAGGCGTTCCCGACGTGTGAGACGGTCTGCGTTCGGACTGGCCACCCGCCAGCAGTGGCTGTTCCGTAGATGCGAACTTCACCAATAGCTTGCGGCATCCGGCATCCCCTAGCGTCGTTGCACGCCAAGGCCGTTTCGACCAGGGACCTCGTTGTGCAGAAGTAAACTAGTAGTTCACGAACGCAAACCTCAAGGGGTTTCGATAGTAGTTGCAAGGCGGCGACATTCGACCAGTGGACATGCCGTCGCGGTGTCACAGCTCGGTCCACGGGCGGGCTTTGCCGCCAGCCAGAGGGACCCACACGTCAGCGGTCGGGCCGTATGCGTCCAGGTCCTCCAGGACGACGGCCCCCAGCGGCACCTCGCGAGCGAACTCGGCCACGAGCGGATGGTGAGCGACCATGGCCTTGAGGTCGCTGATCCGGTTGTCCATGGCCTGGCGCCCGGCGCCGGTCAGCACGAACATGACCCGGGGGAAAACCGGGTACCAGCGCAGCCAGCCCGGGCCAACCGCCTGTCGGCGCCGGCCGATCGGCTGCGGCTCGTACGTCCACAACCGCGCGTATTCGATCAGTTTCGCCGCCAGGCGCTCGCTGCTCATGGTGGCGCGGTCGACTTCGACGAACGCCCGTAGTTTGCGGCGCTGTTGGGCCTCGATGAGCGTGTAGTGCATGACCGCGTCGGCCACGACCTTCTCTCCGTCGCCGATCGCGTGGAAGACCTCCGGGGTCCAGTCCAGGTGACCGTGCTCGTCGCCGCGACGCCGGGCATCCGCGACGAACGCCAGGTGCGTCCGCAGGACCGTCAAGGTGTGCGGAGTCTTGAGGGAGGCGGCGGTGGCCGAGGTGATCGGATACGGCGGACGGCCCCGCAGCGCGGGCCAGTCCCGGGTGAGGCGGGCACCCTTCTGCGTCAGGTACCAGACCCGGGTGCGATGGGACTGCGGCAGCACGACAAAGTCGACCAGGCGCTCGCCGAGCAGATCGTTCAGCCGCTCCGAGACCGACTGACGGGAACGGTCCGGCCGCAACAGGACGTGCAACTGGCGGGTGGAGGCCATGCGGTGCTGGGCGAGCGTGGCCAGGAGCTGATGCTTGAGGGGCTCGGTGGGACTGGGTGTGAAGCCCGCCGACGCCTGCTCCGTGGCCCGGGCGGTGGTCAGGTCCATTCGTTCTCCTCTTTAGACAGGGGGACAGCGGCGCCGGCTGGTGCGTGCGCGGCGAGGAAGGCGGAGACCCGGCCGAGCTGCTGTGCGGCGCGGTCGGTGAGCTGGTCCAGGGGGAGCGCTTCGGCGTTTGCCTGCGCGGCCCGCTCCAGCGCTCCGACGTGCTTCGGGCGGGCCTGGGCGGCGAAGACGGCGTCGAGATGGGGGCCGCGCAACCGGATGGGGCCGACACGGCGGCCGAGTACGTTCAGGGAAACGTAGTGCTCGAAACGCTCCATGGTGGCGACCCGGTCCGGGCTCGGGTTGTCGCCCCACTCGGCCGTGACCGGCGCGATCGCTGACTTCGACCCGGCCGTGGTGGCCAGCGTGGACGCGTTCTGCACCAACGACAGGCGTACCGGGGTGGGCAGGCGGGACAGCAGCTGGGTCATGCCGTGGACGTGGCACCGGTACTTGCGGAGATCCTCGAACATCGCGGCGATGGTCTCCGGGGCCGCGCCGGTCAGGGTGATCAGCTCGTCGAAGTACGGGCGGAACGGCACCCGCTGGTTCTCCGGGGTGTCACGCCGGGAGCGCGCGGCCCGCAGCAGATCACGGGCGAGCAGCGCCGTCAGCAGGCGGTCGGTGGGCCCGTTGCCGCCCGGGCACACCCACACGATCATCTTGGAGTCCATCGCCGAGCGGATGTTGTAGACGCCGACCGGCTGGCCGAGGAAGGCACGGGTGACCGGGTTGCCGGCCAGGCGGGCGATCGGGTTGAGGACCACCGCGAACGCGTCGGGCGGCAGGGTCGGGAACACCGCCTTCCACCACGAACGGGTCTCCTCATCCAGCCGGCCCGCCACCGCGGTCAGCGCGGCCTTGCGGAACGGCGCGTCGGTGAGCAGGGCCCGCACGTGGAAGATCGTGGCCTGGTCCTCGGGCCGGCCGGCCTGGCAGGCCGCCTCGTTCACCGCGACCAGGACCGTGAGTGCGGCGGTGAGGATGGTGAGTGCGCGCGGGGCGGTCGCGTCGTCCCAGGCCAGGGCGGAGGCGTAGGCGTCGGCGATCGCTTCGACGATCTCGTGCGCCGCCTGGCCGTGGTGCATGCCGATCGGATTCCACGAACTCACGCGCGGGTTGGCACCGAGACCGTTGAGGTCGACCAGCGCGATCCGCGGCAGCAGCTTCTCGTGGGCGAGGAACGGCAGGGCGCGCGGCCAGGAGTCGCGGTGCGGGTCGACGAAGACCAGCCCTCCGCCGGCGTGCGCCCAGCCGATCGCCTGTGCGAGGGCCCTTTCCGTCTTGCCGCCGCCAGCCTTGCCCGTCCCGACCTCGAACAAGGTCTCCTCGGCGTACGTGGCGACCAGCCGCTCCCGGCCGTCCGGTCCCCGGTAGATGCCCTGCAGCAGCAACTCCGGGTTGCCGAACTCGAAGGTCGGCAGGTCCCCGGCGAGCACGGGCAGACGGCAGTTCACGGTCGGGGGCTTGAGCAGCCCGCACAGCTCCTCCAGCCGCACCCAGTTCGCGCGCGGTGGCTGGCAGTGCCCCAGATTCCAACGGCGCTCGAAGCCATGCCGGGTGGGCCAGTGGTCGGCGCCGATCCGCCACGGTCCCAGCCGCCAGCCGCGCATGGCCCACCGGGAGCGGCCGCCGAACACATCGAACGCGGCCTGGAGCTGGGCCAAGCGGGCCTGGGCGCGGCCCTCGGTGTTCGAGGCGCACATCACCAGCAGCTGGACGCGGACCAAGTGGTCGTCCTCGGCGAGCTTGCCCAGAGCCTCGGCCGGCTCCACCCGGCGGGGCACCGGCGGCATCACCAGCCGCCGCCCTGTCCCCGAGGCGGGTTTGTCACTGAGGAGTTGCTGCAGCTGTCCGCCCCAGGAGTCCTCGATGCCGCTGGCGTCCTGCCGCAGCCATCGCGCAGCCCGCTGGGCTTCCCGGCGTTCGGACCGGCGCGCGGCGCCCATCAACTGCAGCCGGCGAGCCCGGAGCGCCCACTTCGGGGCGCGCTGGATGTCGAGCCGGATCTCGGCGAGGTCGCCGAGCTCGGCGCGCAAGTCGGCCACGGCGTCGACGAGCGGCTGAAGTGGGTCCGGAGTGAGCGGCACCTCACGCAGCGGAGAGGTGAGCTTGCCCCGCAGGATGAACTCGGCTCGCACCGTGTGCGTCCGCGGCTCATCCACGATCGGCCTCGCCCGGTTGACAGTGACGTCCGGCCCGAACGGGGTGATGGACAACAGGCGTTCACCGCCCGCCGGGCCCTCGATGCGGTAGCGCAACGGTGTGCTGCCGTCCGCGCGCAGCCGGATCTGTACGGCCTTGGCTCTGCGCGGCGCCCACCAGGGCATGGCCGTCGATGCGCGGGCGAGCTGAACACCTCGCCGGAAGATTTCCTCCAGGCTCGGGTCGAAATGCCGGTTGGAAACGAGCTCCAGGGCCATCCGCTCGGCCGACGCCTTGGCCGCGAGCCGACGCACCACCAGTTCACCCACGCCCCAGCACAAGGCGATCGCCAGGGCGAGCAGGTACCAGTGGTCGTAGAGCCAGTCGGCGGCGTCGACCAGGTCGATGACCAGGTCGAGTACCTGACCAGCGGCCGTGTCATCGGCCCGGTCCGTCAGGTACGGGGCTGCGGAGTCCACGTCGCTGCTCCCTTCTTGATAGTGCGGGTGAAGAACCAGTCGGTGATGCGGAGGTCGGTGAAGGTGCCGCCGCGGTCCATGCCGGCCCACACCAGATGGACCACCGCCTTGTCCGGGCTGCCGTCGCGGCGGGCGATCGCGGCCTGGATACGGAAGCGTGCGGTGGCGAACGCCGGGGCTACCGCCTGGCCGGAGTCGTGGAAAACCTCTGGCCACTTCGCGCGGCCGACTCCCGTGGCGTCCGCGCGAAGCAGAGAGCGACCGGCGGCAAGCAGCTCCCGTTCGGCGTTGGAGGGAAGGTCAGCGGGCCATGCCACCTCCAGGTTCCGCTGGACCGCCGGGTCGCCGGCCACACCCTCGCCATGCGGCGGCAGAGCGGACTCGACGGCCGACGGGGTCGATGCGGCGGATGTCGTAGAGGGCGCCGTGCCAGCGGTCAGCTCCCTGGCGGAAGGCAGTGTGGCCGCCGATGATGGGTCCGTGGTCGCGTGCGCCGTCGACTCCGGGGAGGGTTGCTCCTGACCGTGCGGCACGTCCAGCAGGGCGATACCCGTGACGGCGAGCACGACGGTGCTCAGCAACAGCAGGCGCGGTGAGCGCGGGGTGGTGGTCACAGCAGCCGCGCTCCCCCGGCAAAGCCCGACATCGCGTTGACGGAGTCCAGGCGCACCACGGTCCCCGGGCGGGGAGCGTTGACCATCTTTCCGCCGCCGACGTAGATCCCGACGTGATAGATGGTGGAATCGCGTCCGGGAGCGGTGGCGTAGAAGACGAGGTCTCCAGCCTTGAGCGCGCTGGTGCCGAGGCTGGCCGGGATCCGCTGGCCGACACCGGCCTGGGCGGCCGCGACGCGCGGCAGGCTGATGCCGGCCTTCGCGTACGCGTACTGGGTCAGCCCGGAGCAGTCGAAGCCCTTGATGCCCACGCCGCTCTTCCCGCTGGGGGAGCAGCAGATGCCGGTCGACTTGCCGCCCGCGTTGCCGCCACCCCACGAGTAGGGGACACCGCGCTGGGAGAGTGCAGCCTCGATGACGGTGCGGACCTTTCCCGTGACGTTCTTCAGGTCCGGGTCCTTGGCGGCCGCCGTGTACTGGTCGACCCAGCCCAGCACGTTGGCGACGTACTCCTGCGACCGGTTGTACTGGAAGATCGCGGCCTTCAGCTGCGACCGCTTCGCAAGGTCACGGCCGTTACCGCACAGGTAGATCGCGGCGCCGAGCGCGGCGTCGTCGGCGTTGTGCGGGTCGGACACCTTGTCGCCATTGGCGTCCTTGCCGACGCCTTCCCAGGTGGAGGGCAGGAACTGGAAGGGGCCGACAGCACGCTCCGCGCTCGCGGTGCCGTCCCAGCGGCCGTTGTCGGTGTCGGGAATGACGGTGGTGTTGCCGCCCTGGCCGGAGCCGTTGAGGAGCACCCCGTAGATCCTCGGGCGGATGTCACCGTTGTCGGCGATGTTCCGGCCCACGGCGTGGTTGGACTCGACCTTGGCGATCCCGGCGAGGATCGGCCAGCGCACGCCCCGGCAATTCGGCACATGCTTGCCGACCTGCTGGACGGCCTTCTTGTACGCGGTCAGTATCCGCGGCGGAATGTCCGCGGCGCTGCCGCCCTCGGCGATCCCGCCGTCGTCCTGGGCACCCGACTTCAGCGCGACGTACGCGCTGATCGCGTTGCCTACCGGTGCGGCACAGCACACGGCGGCGAACAGCAACAGCGCCACCACACACCCCCACCGCGCCATCCGGCGCCGGGCCGGCCTCACTCGTCCTCACCGTCCTCCGACTGCCGGGCCCGCTCCTGACGAAGGCGCTCTGCGTCGGGCGCGGTCCTGCGCATCAGCTCCTGGAACCGGGCCCGGGCCTCGTCACGAGCGCCGCTACGAGCGCCGCCCCCTCCGGGGAAGACCGGCCCGGACCGCGCGGGTGCTGGGCCGGCCGGACGCCGGGGCCCACCGCCTCCAATCCGCGTCGGGGACGTCGGCGGGGCGCTCGGCCGGGGACCGGCTGCAGCTGTGGTCGCAGCTGCGGGCGCGCTGGCCCGCGGGGAGGCCGGCCGCGTGCGGGCCGGGGAACCGGAGGAACCGGTCGGACGGGGAGCCGGTGCCGGGCGGGTGGGCAGACGACGGCTGAGGAAGGGGCCGGGTCCGCCGCTGTCGTCCGTGTGCTCCCGCAGGACATGGGACACATGACGGCCCGTGTCGGCCCACGCCCGGCCGTCCTCGCGGACCGTGTTGCCCCAGACCCGCACCTGCTGGCGGGCGTCCTGGGAGTAGCGCGATCCTCCCGACCGGGCCCGGCGGACGTTCGCGGGAAGACCGACCGTCGCCCCGTACGCGGTCCGGCCCCCGCGGCTGAGGATGCGGTACCCGCGGAAGCGGACCAGACGGTTGTGGGCTCGGGTGGACAGCAGGGTGCGGTCGGTGTTCTGGTCGTGCAGCACCTGGCCGGTGTTGCGGTCGACGACCTGGCCCTGTTCGTTGCGGTAGCGGTCGGTCGGGCCTCCAGGCCGACGCGGGCCCGTGCCGCCCGAACCGTCGCCGCCGTCCGACGGGTTACCGCCCGTGTTCGGGTCGCCGTCGGCGGTGGGCTTGCGCCACTTGGCCAACTGCTCTTTGTCCGGTCGCTTGCCGATCAGCAGCCAGTGCGCGCCCTTCGCGCCGAGCCGCGTGCCCAGCCCGCCCACGGCGGCGGCCGCGGTGAGCGGGGCGAGCCCCCGCCCCGCTTCAGCTGTGGCGTCGGCGAGGACGCCGCCGGTGTCCAAGGGCATGCCCGCACCGTCGACGAGGGAGGCGAGTGCGCCCATCAGCCGCTGGCGGGTGCCGAGCATCCCGTACCGGCCGCCCCCACCGCCCGTGAAGGCACGCAGCCCGCCGCCGAAACCGCCCATCGCAGCGGGGGAATTCATCGCGAGTGCGGCGCCGAGCTCGGAGGTGTCGCCCGGCATATGGGTGCCGCCGACCTTGGCGTAGCGCATCCGCATCGCCATGCGACGGCCGAAGGACGTGATCCCGGTCAGCAGACGGCGGTGCCCGGCCGCACCAGCAATGGCGAGGACATCGATCAGCAAGATGCGCTCGACCATCAGGTCGGGACCGTTGGTGATGGTGGCGTCGATGGCGATCCCGAAAAAGGGGATGAAGGCGCAGATTCCGACGACAGCGAGGCATGCGATGCCCCAAAGGGACAGCCACTTCCACACCGACTGGCGGGCGGGTCCAGGCAGCATGCCCGCGACGAAGGTGACGCCACCGACGGCGGCCGCCCCCGCACACACGCCCTGGGTACCGAGCAGGACGATCGCGGACGACAGGAGCATGCCGCAGATGAACAGGGCGGCGATCAGCAGCAGGAACGCCCCGCCGACCCGCCACCAAGTGGGCTGCTCGGCGTAGGCAGCGCACGACTTCCCGACGTCCCCGGCCTTCTTCATGTCCGCCATGAACGCGGCGAACTCTTGGTCCTCTTCGGACACAATCGCGCTGGCGGAGTCCAGCAGATCACCGCCCGGCGTCAGCCCAGGTAGCCCGTCGCTCTCGCAGACCTTTCTGGCCTGGCCGTCAAGGAGATCGCAGTTGTTGCCCGCCTCCTCCTTGTCACGCTCGCAGAACTCCTTGGCCGGACCTTTGACCAGCGAGCAGGCGTCTTTCGCCTTCTTCTGCTTCGCGTTCTGCTCCTCGCAGTACTTGCGAGCCGGCGGGGCGATCAGAGAACAGTCCGCACCACCGTCCCCGTCGTCGCTGGTGTAGGCCTTGTATCCGCCAGCGACCCATTTCAGATGGACGGCGTACGCCTCGCGGTCGGACTTCTTCGCCGGGTCGAGGATGCGCCCGTATTCGAGCAGCATGAACGGCTTGACGATCAGCGCGTTGGTGATCGAGTCCTGGAGCGGGCGGGCCACGTCCGCCGCCGAAACAGGGCCTTCCTCCTCACGCTCCAGGCACTTGAGTTCAGCGTTGCCGGCCATGCCCGCGCACGGGTCAGTGCTGGTGATCTTGCCGCCCCAGTCGTAGGAGTTGACGCTCTCCTGGGCGACCTCGGCGGCCACCTGCTGGGTCTGCCCCAGCGGCCCGTTCTCGGCGAGCAGGTAGTCGGGGCGGACGAAGGTGGAGGCGGCGAAAGCCGCGATCAGCAGGGTCAGGAAGATCTCGCCCAGACCGCGGCCGACTCGGCCGCGCACAATCATGAACCCGGCAAAAACGAAAGCCCAGGCCAGCAACAACCCCTTGATACCGAGGGCGTCGACGACCACGTTGTTGTAGGCGTCGGCGACCTTCTGCGCGGGGCCGGTGAGGATCTTCAGCAGCGGAAACCGCAGAGCGACCTCGATGGACCAGCCAGCCAGTCCGACCAGGAGCCGGATCAGCGTGAACAGGCCGGACAGCGCGAAGGCGAGGGACTGCGTCTTGAAGCTCACGATCGAGCCCCCGTCCGCGCCCAACTCGTAGCCGTTGATCGGCACACCCTCGGAGGAGTCGATGTTCAGCGGCGCGAGGAGGTCACCGGTCTCACTGCTGCTGCTCGCCGCGTACACGACCTGGCTGTTCACCAGAACGAACACGCCGGTGAGCAGCACGACGAAGCCGGCCGAGCGGAGGGTCGCGCGGTCTGGACGGAACATTTCAGCGCCGCCTTTGCCCAACAGGGCTCCGGAGCCGCCACATCACGAGGGCGGCCACACCGGCACCGGCCGGCACGAGCCGCCACGCCGCACAGGCAACACCCGGCTGCTCGGCGGGGGCGGCGGTTGTGGTGCCGCGCTCGCAGTAGTCCTTGGCCGGACCCACGATCAGGGCGCACGGGTCTTGGTCCGTTGGATGGGTGTCTGAGGCGAAGGCCTGCCTCGTGTGCGGCCACCACGCCTGAGGCACACGCACTCCGACGGCCAGGACGAGCACGCCGACCACGACAGCGATCAGGGTGAGGACACTCGCGGCCGCGGTATGGCGACGGGAGGGAGAAGAGGTCATCAGACGAGTTCCTTTGGACGGGACCCTGCTGCCTCACCAGCGGGCGGCTCAGGCGCGGACGGCGAAGCAGCGCTCGCTCTGCGTCCCGGTGTGGTCGTGATGGACGTGGCGATGCGCGGAATACGGGGGATGGAGACCTTGACCCGGCCGGTGTTCTGTCGCGGGCAGGTCAGCAGGAACTCGCCCTCCCGGCCCTTGCGGCCGACGGGGGACAAGCCGGTGGTCACCAGCCGCAGCAGCTCGCCGTCGTTCGGGTCGAGGCCCACGAACTCCAGGCCGCGGCGGGCACGTTCGCGATCCGCGGTGCGGGCGAGCGCGCGGTAGGCCATCAGGCCGCGGTCGGGGCCGAGTTCCTCGGCGTCGTGGGAAGCGGCAAGCAGACCGGCACCATGCTTGCGGCCGTCGTGGAGGATTTCGTGGACCAGCGCCGTGCCCTCGGCCGACGACGTCAGCCAGTACAGCTCGTCGGCCACTACGGCAGTGAACCGTTCGGGGTCCTCGAACGCTGTCTGCCGGGCGAGAGCGGCGATCAGGTAGAGCACCGCGCGGCCGATCAGGGCCTCCAGCGGCTGCTGGTGCAGCACCTCCGGGTTGTCGAACGCGGCCTTCGGCGGCAACTTCAGCCCCGCCGTCGTGATCACGATCATGTCGGAGGTGCTGGACGCGTCCAGGTGAACCGGCGGCAGCGTGGGGTCGAAGACCATCCGTGCCAAAGAGTTGGTGGCGACCACGCGGACGAGACCGGCGAGAGTGGCGGCCGCGTCCTGCCGCTTGCCCACCTCGCTTCTGGCCATCTCCTCGAGGACTTCCAGCACGCGGTGCATGGACGGGGCGTCGCCGGCGGCGGCCTGCTCGACGGCGTGGTGCAGGACCTCCCCATTGGTGCTCATCGGGCCGATCCCGAGCTGCAGAGTGAGGTAGGACAGGGCGTAGTGACGCCCCTCAGGCCCGTCGAACATGCGCAGCGGGTCGATGGACACCTCGGCTTGGGCGGCGTCGATGATCTGGACGCGCCCCTTGGCCGCGGTGCGGGCAAAGTTGGCCCACTCGCGTACGGGGGTGCGGTCGATGCAGATGGCGCAGCCGCCGCGCGCCCACACCGCCTCCGCGATCAGCTTCTGCAGGACGCTCTTGCCCGCCCCGAGGTCCCCGACGATGCCCATGGACGCGGACGCGTCCACCTTGGGCGCATCCGCCACGTTGATCATGACCGGGCGGGTGGTGCCGCTGTCCAGGTCGAAACCGAGGAACATGCCGTTCGGGTCGCCGACCTCGGAGGCGGTGAAGGCTCCGCCGAGCGCCCAGTCCTCGGAGACCTGGTGCTGGGTGAACTCCCGTACCACACCCGGCCGTACGGTGCCGGGCAGGCCGAGCGTGAACAGGACCTCTTGCAGGCCGGCCGGGCGCACGGCCCGGTAGTCGGCGCCACCCAGCAGCGCCGCCAGGGCACGCGCCCTCGCGTCGCACACGGCGGCGGTCGGCCCCCACACCGTCAGCACGGTCACGGACTGCACCTCGACCTCCACACTGGTCCGCGACAGGCGGGCGTCCAGCTCGCCCAGATCACGGGCGGCCTCGGTCAGCGAGGCCGGCATGCCGGTGGGGCGGGCGTCGTACTGGTCGGCCTGGTCGATGAGTTCGTTCTTCTTGCGCCGCACCTGGTCGCGGGCCTTCTCTGCCGGGACGAGGGTGAGGTCGACCGTGTAATCGACGGGGAAGTCGAGCGTTTCCAGCTGGGCGAACAGGTCAGCGGCGTCCTGAGTGACCGCGGGCGGGCACTCGGCCAAAGCAAGCTGCGCCTGGTAGCCCACCCCGGCGTCGGACTCGACCTGCAGCCAGCGCCGCCCGAGCGGCGAGCCGCTGCTCACCCGCCACCAGGCCTTCCGCCCGGACCGCGTGATCCGGCCGGAGCTCTTGAGGTCACGGGCGTCGTCCAGGTCGGGGTCGATGCCGCCTTCCTGCAGGCGTACTTGGCCCAGGTCGGCGTAACTGGGGGAGCGCAGCACACCGTCACGCAGCTGCCCGCCGTACAAGTCGCTGGATGCGGCTTCCGTCAGCAGCGGCTCTGCCAGGCCGCGGTGGAGGGCGTGCTGGATCATCCACACGACTTCCGCCGGGCGGGCCGGGCGGAAAGCTGTGCCGCCGGCGAGCGCAGCCTCCACCCGGGCGGACTGCTCGCGGTAGGCACTCACCTCCCGTTGCGCCACCGGCGCCGGCCGCATGCCGAGCATCGGAGACATCTCCGCCCACGCCGCCCCGAGGGAGGCCGATACCTGAAGGCCGCCCGTCTCGGCCTGGAGCGGCACCGCCAGCCACAGGGTGCGGTGGTGCATCTCCTGGTCGTCCAGCAGATCCAGGGTGGCCTCGACGTTCTCCACCCACGGGTGCGGGCCGTCAGCCAGTGCCGTGTCGGCCGGCTCGATGCCCTCGATCATCTTGAGGGCGATCTCGCCCGGGTCGACCTGCGCGCACAGCCCGAACAGCCGCGGCGCCCCGGACAGCGACCGCACCAAATGTGTGATCTTGGCGAGCTGTTCGTCACGGACCTCGGCGGGCACATAGGTGCCCTGAACGGTCTCCTCCTGCTGCCCTTGCGCGTCCGGGCCCGGGTGCAGGCGGTAGACGGCCCACACGCTGCCGTGCGTCGACCAGAGAAGGTGCCCGGCGATGTGACGGATCGGAACTCTCACCGCACACCCCCGCCCTGCTCGGCGAGCGCGAGCAACTGCTGAACACCCGACACCGGCCCCACCGGCACCGCGGGAGCAGTCGGCTCCTTGCGGTGGCGCGTGGCCGAGCGGCTGGCGGCCGGGTTCGGGTGCGGCGCCCGGTCGATACGCGGCTGCACCGCAGAGGACGGTGCCGCAGCCACAGCGGGGACGGGCGCACCCTCGATCGTGAAGCCGCCGAGCAGCGGGCGGGGAGCGCGGTCGCGGGCGGCGCGCCCCCCGATCCGCCCTCCCCGGGGCTGCCACAGGAGCAGCACCCAGCCCAGCGCCGCCTGCAGCGGCGCACGGCCCCGGATCTTCGGACGGCGGACCGCCCAGATCGACAGCAGCCAGGCCGCGATCGGGACCGGCCCCGTCCACGACCACCAGCTGATCGTCTTGATGAGAACGAAGCCGCCTCCGACGGCCACCGCGATCTGCGCGGGCGTGTACGGGCCGAGCGGGATCTTCCAGTCCGCGACCTTTCCCAGCACCCAGGGATGGCGACGGGCGGCGGTGTAGAAACGCCCCACCCGGCCCGCGGCCGCCGCGGCGCTCACAGCCAGCCTCCGGCACCGGTGGAGTGCTCCCGAACGGCGGGGTCAGAGCCGTCCACGATGCCGGGGACAGCGGGCGCGCCCTTGGCAGGGTTCTTGACCTCGTCCTCGAACATCTCCGAGAGGTCCTCGCGGGAGTTGTACAACCCCAACGCAATGATCATCAGCAGCAAGGCGCCGATCCCCGCCTTCAGGCTGAACTTCTGGATCATGACGACGACCACGAGCACGAGCAGACCGGCCTGCAGACCCCGGGTCGCCCAGTCCTTCAGCATGTTGATCCAGCTGTCACCAAGATCGTCCAACTGCCCAGCGAGGATCACGCTGTTCACCGTGTTCACCGGGCACCCCCGTCCAGGGCCGTCCCGGACTCAAGCGCCGAGACTTCCCAGCGGCCCGAGCGAGCCGTGAGCGCAAGCTCGTAACCCAGCGGCCACCGCCCGCCGGGGTCGCGGGCTTCCACCTGCGCGAGGACACGGACCTTCGTGCCGTCGGCCGGCACCTGCTCCGCGGCCGCGGCCTCCTCGACGGCGGACACCTGCTGCACCCTGACCGCCGTGTACGGGGCGGGGGAGACCGGTGACAGGCTCACGCCGGGGGCGAGGTAGCGGTCCACCTCTCCGGCACCGGTCAGATAGGCGGCGAGGAACTCCCCGACAGCCGCCGACAGATCACCCTCCGGGACACTCACGCCGTACGACGACGTCGCCACCGCGGCCCGGACGGGGCCCGCCACCACACCGGGCGCACCGGTCACGGTGAACGAAGCGCCCGCGCGATCGGCGGCCACCGGCACCGCGTAGTACCGCACCGCTCCGTCGCTGTATTGCGCAGCCACCGTCACCGACCACGCGCCGTCCGCGCGCTGCGCACTGCGCACCGCCGTCACGGACTGAGGCGTCAACTGCGCATCCGCAGCCGGGGCCGGCAGATCGACGTCCGGCGCCATCGACTGCGCAAGTCGAGCCTGCGCACTCGAGGCGTCATCCGCGCTGCTGCGCAGCCACGCGTGGACGAACAGCTGCGCATAGCCGGCCGGATCGGCGGCTACCGCCGTGGTGCGCACGGCGGTGGGCTTGGACGGGGTGGCCGCCTCGACCGTGGTCGGGGTGGAGGTGACGGCGACGGCCAGAGCGATCGGGCCGGCCGCGATGACGGACCAGACCGCAAGGCGGGACAGACGCACGCGGCGCCGCATCGCCTCCAGCCGGGCGCCTGCCGCCATCGGAGCAGCGGCCTCGCGTTCCGAGGCCTGCTTGCCAGTGGACATGGTCAAACTCCCAGGTCAGAACGAATGTTTCTGACCTTGAGAAAACCCGCGGGCCCCGACCCGACCACCGACCACGAACCCCCGACCACGGTCACGATGGGGACACGAAGTCCATGGTCGGGCCTGTGGTCGGGCCGACCACAGGCCCGACCATGGGTCAGCCGCGAGTTAGAACCGGCGCATCCTGGCCGCCACAAGCCCGTGGCCGACGACCGCGGTGAAGCCTTCCTGCCGCACGGCCGCCGGACCCGCACACCAGTGCGCAGACGGCCGCCGCCAAGAGCCGCGGCAGAACCTGCGCAGTGCGGCACCCGAACCTGCGCACGAAAAGATCAGGAAGCCCCGGGGCGGACTGCGCAACCACTCAGCACCACCCGACTGCGCACGACCCTCGACCGGTTGCGCAGCCTCGTTGCGCAACTGCCCGCCCGGCGCTGCGCAATCGGGCGGCGCACCCGCACAGGCCCCAGCCGAAGACCCGTGGTCGCCCCGACCATGAGCCCGACCACGGCGGCTAGTGCTCTGACCGCATAGGTTCGCCGGGTCGTTCAGGCTGCGGTGGCGAGGGAGCGTCCACCCCAGCGGATGCCCTTTTCGCTGCGGATGCGGGCGCGTTCCTTGCGTTCGGCGGCCAGGACGTCGCGATGGCGGGCGTTGGTGTTGCGCCACCGCAGGTAGGCGTGCAGGGCCCGGGTCTGAACCGTGTGGTTGGGGTAGTTCGAGTTGGCGATGGTGAACTGCCGCAGCGGCCCGAAGTGGGCCTCGATCGGGTTCGCCCACGAGGCGTAGGTCGGCGTGAAGCACAGCTCGACCTTGTGCTTCTTCGCCCAGCGGCGGATGTCGGCGCCTT
>NZ_KB911623.1:0-34417 GCF_000383615.1 Streptomyces canus 299MFChir4.1
GACGTTGGCGCTTGATGGTGTGCGGGTGCTGGACATGACGCATGTGCAGTCGGGTCCGTCGGCGACGCAGTTGCTGGCGTGGCTGGGGGCGGATGTGGTGAAGGTGGAGGCGCCGGGCGGGGACGTCACGCGCGGGCAGTTGCGGGATGTCCCGGACGCGGACTCGCTGTATTTCACGATGCTCAACTGCAACAAGCGCAGCATCACGCTGAACCTCAAGACGGGGCGGGGCAGGGAGATCCTGACGGCGCTGGTGCGGGGTGCGGATGTGCTGGTGGAGAACTTCGCGCCGGGTGCGGTGGACCGGATGGGGTTCACGTGGGACCGGATCCGGGAGATCAACCCGAGGATCGTGTACGCCTCGATCAAGGGCTTCGGCCAGGGCCCGTACACGAACTTCAAGGCGTATGAGGTGGTCGCGCAGGCGATGGGCGGGTCGATGGCCACGACCGGGTTCCAGGACGGGCCGCCGCTGGCCACCGGTGCGCAGATCGGCGACTCGGGCACCGGTATCCACGCGGTCGCCGGCATCCTGGCCGCGCTCTTCCAGCGCGAGAGGACCGGCCGCGGCCAGCGCGTGAACGTCGCGATGCAGCACGCGGTCCTGAACCTGTGCCGGGTCAAACTCCGCGACCAGCAACGCCTGACACACGGACCGCTCGCGGAGTACCCCAACGACGACTTCACCGACGAGGTCCCGCGTTCCGGGAACGCCTCGGGGGGCGGGCAGCCCGGCTGGGCCGTCAGGTGCGCGCCGGGCGGCCCGAACGACTACGTGTACGTCATCGTTCAGCCCGCCGGCTGGCAGCCTCTGTCCGCGTTGATCGGCCGGCCCGAACTCGGCGCCGATCCGGAGTGGGCCACCCCCGAGGCCCGGCTGCCGAAGCTGGCGAAGATGTTCCAGCTGATCGAGGAATGGACCGCGGCCCTGCCCAAATGGCAGGTCCTGGAACAACTCAACGCCCACAACATCCCGTGCGGGCCGATCCTGTCCCCGAAAGAGATCATCGAGGACCGCTCCCTCGCCGACAACGACATGATCGTCGAAGTCGCACATCCCCAGCGCGGCACGTTCACCACGGTCGGCAACCCCCTCAAACTCTCCGACTCCCCCACCACCATCACCACCCCACCCCTCCTCGGCCAGCACAACGAGGACATCTACATCGGCGAACTCGGGCTTTCCCGGGCCGAGTTGCCGCAGCTCAAGGAGCAAGGCGTCATCTGATCGACCCGACCCGACCCGACCCGACCGGAGTGAGGTAGCCCCACATGACGACTTCCGTACCCCGAACCGTGACGGTCACCGACCGGCTCGTGGAAGCCAACCGCGCCTACGCCGCCCGGTTCGCCGACCCCGGCATGGGTGCCCGCCCCGTCCTGCACGTGGCCGTCGTGGCGTGCATGGACGCCCGCCTCGACCTGCACGCCGCGCTCGGTCTGGAGCTCGGCGACTGCCACACCATCCGCAACGCGGGCGGTGTGGTAACCGACGACACGATCCGCTCCCTGACGATCAGTCAGCGGGCCCTCGGCACCCGCAGTGTGGCGCTCATCCACCACACCGGCTGCGGTCTGCAGACCCTGACCGAGGACTTCCGGCACGAACTGGAGCTGGAGGTCGGTCAGCGCCCCGCCTGGGCGGTGGAGGCGTTCCGGGACGTCGACCAGGACGTACGGCAGTCCATGCAGCGGGTGCGCACCTCGCCGTTCCTGCCGCACACCGACGACGTGCGCGGCTTCGTCTTCGACGTCACGACAGGGCTGCTGCGGGAGATCGCTCCGAACTCCTGAGCCGACCTGGCCTGTTGAGGCCGTGAAGGGGGGCGGGTGGTGGGCCGGGGTCAGTCACCCCGGCCCACCACCGCGGCGATCTGCCGGCAGTAGAACTCGGTGGTGTTGCGGGTGTGCCGGCGCATCAACTCCTCCGCGCGGCCGGGGGAGCCCTCGCCGATGGCCTCGATGATCCTCGCGTGCTCGTTCCAGGCGTCCTTGCCGCGGGGCCTGGCGATGGGCATGTAGTACCAGCGCACCCGCCGGTCGACCTGGGGGATGAGTTCGGCGAGGACCGCGTTGCGCGACAGCAGGGTGATGTGACCGTGGAGGGCGGCGTTCGCTTCCACGATGGCCCGGGCGTCCGCGGCCTCGAGGGCGGTCAGGCCGGTCTGCTGGAGCTCCCACAGGCGGGCGATGTCGCGGGGAGTGGCGTGCTGGGCGGCGCCGCGCGCGGAATGGGTCTCCAGGAGGCCCCGGACGCTGAGGAGTTGCGCGCATTCCGCGGTGGTGGGGGAGTGGACGAACGCCCCCTGGGAAGGGCGCAGGTCGACCCACCCGGCGGTCTGGAGCCGCTGCAGCGCCTCACGGATCGGCTGCCGGCTGACCCCGAGACTCTCGGCGAGTTCCGCCTCGACAAGGTGCTGACCGGGTTTGAGCGAGCCGTTGATGATCAGTTCGGTCAAGGCCTCGTAGACCGCCTGGCGCAGTGGGGTGGGCCTGTTGATCGGGCCACGGGCTGTCACGGTGGGTGTGTCGGGCATCGGCCCTGTCTCCCTCGTTCGGCTGGTGGGTCGAGCCGTCCGTCAATTGCCGTGTCTCGCACAGTGCCGAGTCGATTGCCGTGTCTGCACAGTGCCGAGTCCCGGAAATCGCCCGGCTTGACCCCTGGCGCGGTCACCTTCCCATGCAGAATACTGTATGCAATCATCGTTCGACAGTGGACCAGCAGCCACGCCCAAGGGGGATGCCCCGTGTCGTACCGCACCGCTCTCTCCGAAGTCCTGACCGGCCTCGCCGGACCCGTCGCCGAAGCGGCGGCCGTCCGGGGCCGGTTCCCTCGCGGCGCCGTGACGGCCTTCGGTCGCGCGGGGCTTCTGGGGCTCACCGTCTCCACCGAATTCGGCGGTGGGGGGCGGGGGTTGCCCGAAGCCGTCGACGTGGTCGCGCGGACGGCGCGCGTCTGTCCGGCGACTGCGGCCGTGCTCCAGTCGCACTACACGGCCGTCGCCGTCATCGAGGCCCACGGCGGCCCCTGGCTGCGCGCCGAGATCGCCGCCGGACGCCATCTCGCCAGTCTCGCCCTCGCGGAGTCGGAGGAAGAGGGGGCGGGGGAGAGGGAGGGGGACGGGCAGGCGACGGATTCCCAGCTCCTCGTGCCGCGTTCCGTGGCCACCCGTTCCGGTGAGGTGGTGGCCCTGCGGGCCCGCAAGCAGCGGGTGGTCGCGGCGGGGGAGGCCGACCTCTACGTCTGGTCCTCCCGGCCTCTCACCGCCCCCGACGGGCTGACGCTCTGGGCGGTCCCGGCGCACGCCCCGGACCTGTTCGTCCCCGCACGGCCCGGCGCCGCCGGACCCCGCGGCAGCGCGACGTCCACGGTGTTCGCCGACCCGGTGCTGGTGCCCGCCGAGGCGATGCTCGGCGCGGACGGCGCCGGACTCGACGTCGTGCTGCGCACGGTCCTGCCGTGGCTGCTCGAACTGCGGGCCGCCGCGGAGGCCCGCCGCCCACCCGTCCTCGACCCGGCCTTGGAACCGGCCGTGGACCCAGTCCTCGACCCGGCCCTGAACACGACCAGTGATCCCGGGAGCGCCCTCCGCCCCGCCGGCTTCCTCGCCGCGTCCTGAACCATGCCCGGTCAGACGTCAGTTCTGGTTCGCCCTGGCCGCGATCTGCTTGCGGTAGAACTCGGTCGTGCGCTCGGTGTGCTTGCGCATGACCTCGCCCGCCTGGTGCGCGTCACCCTTGGCGATGGCCCTGATGAGCTGGGTGTGCTCGTTCCAGGCCTCCTTGCCGCGGGGCTTGGCGATGGGCGTGTAGTACCAGCGGACCTTCTGGCCCACCTGGGCGATCAGTTCGGCCAGCACGGCGTTGTCGGCGACGGCGGTGATGAAGTCGTGCAGCGCGGTGTTGGCGGAGACCAGCCGTTCGACGTCGCCGTCGGCGAGGGCGGCGATGCCTTCCAGCTGGAGCTCGTCGAGACGAGCGATGTCCTCGGGCTTCGCGTTCTGGGCGGCGAGCTGGGCCGAATAGGTCTCCAGGACCGCCCGGACGCCGAGGAGTTGGGCGGCCTCCTCCGCGGTGGGGGAGTGGACGAAGGCCCCCTGGGCGGGCCGCAGATCCACCCAGCCGGCGGTCTGGAGCCGCTGGAGGGCCTCGCGCACCGGCTGGCGGCTGACGCCGAGGTGTTCGGCGAGCTCGGCCTCGACCAGATGCTGGCCGGGCTTGAGGGAGCCGTTGACGATCAGCTCGGTCAGGGCGTCGTACACGGCCTGACGCAGCGGTGCCGGGCGGGTGACGCGCCGGGACGCTGCGGCCGTGAGTGCCTCGCGCATGGTGGTCCCGTTCTGCCGCCGGTGTCGCGGGGCGGCGGCTGTGCCGAGTGGGGGCCGTCCGGAGGTTGCCGACGGCCGCGTCAGCATACAGGTTTTGGTATGCAACATGGTGGGGTCGGCGGCGGGTCAGCGCTGGTCGACGCACGAGGTACCGGGGTTCCCTGAGCCGGCCATCCCGTGCGGCAGGACTCAGCCCTCCCGTGCGGGCAGGGTTGTGTATACAGAAGTCTGTATGGAGTATGGGTCTGAGTCTCCTGCATCCCTCGCCGGGGACCCGCGTGACGGAAGGCGAAGCGATCATGACGACCAGCGGGAATGACGTGACGGTCGAGAGCGTGGTCCGGAGGGCGGTGGCCCGACACCGCGGCGAGCGCGGTGCGCTGCTGCCCGTACTGCACGCCGTGCAGGCCGAGTTGGGCCATGTGCCGCAGGAGGCCGTGCCGGTGCTCGCCGAGGAGCTCAACCTCTCCCGGGCCGACGTCCACGGAGTCGTGACCTTCTACCACGACTTCCGCCGCGAGCCCGCGGGCCGCACCACCGTGCGCATCTGCCGCGCCGAGGCCTGCCAGGCGCTGGGCGCCGACCAACTGGTCGGCTACGCCCGTGAGTCCGGACTGACCCTGGGGGAGACGACGGCGGACGGCTCGGTCACCGTCGAGCAGGTCTTCTGCCTCGGCAACTGCGCGCTCGGACCCTCCGTGGAGGCGAACGGGCGGCTGTACGGACGCGTCGGCCCGGCCCGGCTGGGCTCGATCCTCAACGGGACGGTCTCCTCATGAACAACCCCATGAACAACCCCGCTCACTCCACGGCCACCGTCTACGTCCCCCGCGACTCCGCGGCCAGGTCCGTCGGCGCGGACGAGGTCGCACAAGCCCTCCAACACGCTTGCAGCCGTGGCGACTTCGCCCTCGACGTCGTACGCAACGGATCGCGCGGCATGCTGTGGCTGGAGCCCCTGGTCGAGGTGGTGACCCCCCAAGGGCGCGTCGGCTACGGCCCGGTGGCCCCCGAGGACGTCGACGGACTCCTCGCCGCCGGGATGCTCGACGGCGCGGACCACCCGTTGCGGCTCGGGATCGTCGACGAACTGCCCTGGCTGGCACGCCAGAACCGCGTCACCTTCGCCCGGGTCGGCGTGACCGACCCCCTGTCCGCGGAGGACTACGAGGCGCACGGCGGCCTCACCGGACTGCGCGCCGCACTGGAACTGGCCCCCGCGGACGTGATCGCCGAGGTCACCGCGTCCGGACTGCGCGGCCGCGGCGGCGCCGGATTCCCGGCCGGCATCAAGTGGAAGACCGTGCTCGACTGCGCCGACGAGCTGAAGTTCGTCTGCTGCAACGCCGACGAGGGCGACAGCGGGACCTTCGCCGACCGCATGGTCATGGAGGGCGATCCGTTCATGCTCATCGAGGGCATGACGATCGCCGCACACGCGGTCGGCGCGAGCGAGGGCTACCTGTACATCCGCTCCGAATACCCCGACGCCATCGCCACGATGCGCCGGGCGATCGGCATCGCGCGCGAGCACGGCTGGCTCGGCAAGGGCATCCTCGGCTCCGCACTCGACTTCGACCTGCACGTCCGCGTCGGCGCCGGCGCGTACATCTGCGGCGAGGAGACCTCCATGCTGGAGAGCCTGGAGGGCAAGCGCGGCATGGTCCGCGCGAAACCGCCCATCCCGGCGATCGAGGGCCTGTTCGGCAGACCGACCGTGGTGAACAACGTCCTCACCCTCGCCACCGTGCCCGTCGTCCTGGCCGAGGGCGCGCAGGCGTATGAGCGACTCGGCGTCGAGCGCTCCCGGGGCACCCAGGTGTTCCAGCTCGGCGGCAACATCGCCCAGGGCGGCATCGTCGAGACCGCCTTCGGCATCACCCTGCGCGAACTCATCGAGGAGTACGGCGGCGGAACCCACTCCGGACGCCCGGTGCGCACCGCGCAGGTCGGCGGCCCGCTCGGGGCCTACCTGCCGGAGTCGATGTTCGATCTGCCCATGGACTACGAGGCGTTCGCGGCCGCCGGGGCGATGGTCGGCCATGGTGGCGTGGTCGTGTTCGACGACAGCGTCGACATGGCCGCACAGGCCCGTTTCGCGATGGAGTTCTGCGCCGAGGAGTCCTGCGGCAAGTGCACACCGTGCCGGGTCGGCGCGGTGCGCGGCGTCGAGGTGATCGACAAGATCGTCGCCGGCACCCACCGGGAAGAGAACCTCGCCCTGCTCGAAGACCTCTGCGACCTGATGACCGAGGGCTCGCTGTGCGCGATGGGCGGGCTGACCCCGCTGCCCGTGCGCAGCGCCCTGACCCACTTCCCCGACGACTTCCTCGGCGGCCGTCGGCTGCTGGAGATCCACCCCGTACAAACGACGGAGGGCACGGCATGAGCCTGCTCAAGGAACCCGACTTCGGAACCCCTGAACGGCCGGGACCGGCCACGGTGTCGGTGGAGGTGGACGGTCTGCCAGTGACCGTCCCCGAGGGCACCTCGGTGATGCGCGCGGCCGCGCAGGCCGGCGTCGACATACCCAAACTCTGCGCCACCGACAGCCTGGAGGCGTTCGGCTCCTGCCGGTTGTGCGTGGTGGAGATCGACGGCCGGCGCGGCACCCCCGCGTCCTGCACCACCCCCTGCGCCGACGGCATGAAGGTCAGCACCCAGACCCCGAAGGTGGAGAAACTCCGCCAGGGTGTCATGGAGCTCTACATCTCCGACCACCCCCTGGACTGCCTCACCTGCCCCGCCAACGGCGACTGCGAACTCCAGGACATGGCAGGCGTGGTGGGCCTTCGCCAGGTCCGCTACGGCTACGAGGGCGAGAACCACCTCGACGCCGAGAAGGACACCTCCAACCCCTACTTCGACTTCGACCCTTCCAAGTGCATCGCCTGCTCCCGCTGCGTGCGCGCCTGCGGCGAGGTCCAGGGCACCTTCGCCCTCACCATCGAGGGGCGCGGCTTCGACTCCAAGGTCTCGGCGGGGGCGGGGGAGTCCTTCATGGACTCCGAGTGCGTCTCCTGCGGAGCCTGCGTCCAGGCCTGCCCGACCTCCACGCTCCAGGAGCGCTCGGTCGTCGAACTCGGCATGCCCACCAGGTCGGTGGTGACCACCTGCGCGTACTGCGGGGTCGGCTGTTCCTTCAAGGCCGAACTGCGCGGCGACGAACTCGTGCGCATGGTGCCGTACAAGGACGGCGGGGCCAACGAAGGCCACTCCTGTGTGAAGGGCCGCTTCGCCTTCGGCTACGCCACCCACCCCGACCGCCAACTCAAGCCCATGGTCCGCGACCGGATCACCGACCCCTGGCGCGAGGTCGACTGGGACGAGGCCATCGGCACGGTCGCCCGGCGGATGCGTGAGATCCAGGACCGGCACGGCTCCGGCGCGATCGGCGCCATCACCTCCTCGCGGTGCACCAACGAAGAGGTCTACGTCGTACAGAAGATGGTCCGCGCGGCCTTCGGCAACAACAACGTCGACACCTGCGCCCGCGTCTGCCACTCCCCGACGGGATACGGCCTCAAGCAGACCTTCGGCGAGTCCGCCGGCACCCAGGACTTCCGCTCGGTCGCCGAGGCCGACGTCATCGTGGTGATCGGTGCCAACCCCACCGACGGGCACCCGGTGTTCGCCTCCCGGATGAAGCGCCGGCTGCGCGAGGGCGCGAAGCTGATCGTCGTGGACCCCCGCCGCATCGACCTCGTGCGCTCCCCGCACATCGAGGCACAGCACCACCTCCAGCTGAGGCCCAGCACCAACGTGGCCGTGGTCAACGCGATGGCCCATGTGGTCGTCACCGAGGGCCTGGTGGACCGGTCCTTCGTGGACGCACGGTGCGAAGGCTTCGACGAGTGGGCCGAGTTCATCGCCCGCCCGGAGAACAGCCCGGAGGCCGTCGAGGAGATCACCGGCGTACCGGCCGCCGAACTCCGGGCCGCCGCACGGCTGTACGCCGAAGCCCCCAACGGAGCCATCTACTACGGCCTCGGCGTCACCGAGCACAGCCAGGGCTCGACCATGGTCATGGGAATGGCCAACCTCGCGATGGCGTGCGGGAACATCGGCCGCGACGGCGTCGGCGTGAACCCGCTGCGCGGCCAGAACAACGTGCAGGGCTCCTGCGACATGGGTTCCTTCCCGCACGAACTCCCCGGCTACCGGCACGTCTCCGACGACGCGGTTCGTACCGTCTTCGAGAACCTGTGGGGCGGAACTCTCCTCGCCGAGCCGGGACTTCGCATCCCCAACATGTTCGACGCGGCCATCGACGGCACCTTCCGCGGCCTGTTCGTACACGGTGAGGACATCGCCCAGTCCGACCCCAACCTGGGGCACGTCACCGCCGCCCTCGAAGCCATGGAACTGGTCGTCGTCCAGGACCTGTTCCTCAACGAGACGGCCAAGTTCGCCCACGTCTTCCTGCCCGGCGCGTCCTTCCTGGAGAAGGACGGCACCTTCACCAACGCCGAGCGCCGCATCAATCGGGTGCGGTCGGTGATGAAACCGAAGACCGGCAAGCACGAGTGGCAGATCGTCAGCGAGATCGCCACCGCCATGGGCTACGCGATGTCCTACGACCATCCCGGCCAGATCATGGACGAGATCGCCTCGGTCACGCCGACGTTCACCGGGGTGTCCTTCGACCTCCTCGACAAGCTCGGCAGCGTCCAGTGGCCGTGCAACGAGGAGGCGCCCGAGGGCACGCCCATCATGCACGTGGACGAATTCGTGCGCGGCAAGGGCATGTTCGTCGTCACCTCCTACGTGCCGACCAACGAACGCAGCACCCGGCGCTTCCCGCTGGTCCTCACCACGGGGCGCATCCTCAGCCAGTACAACGTCGGCGCCCAGACCCGCCGTACCGGCAATGTCGCCTGGCACCCCGAGGACGTACTGGAGCTGCACCCGCACGACGCCGAGGTCCGCGGCATCGACCACGGCGACATGGTCACCCTGGCCAGCCGCGTCGGACAGACGACCCTGCGTGCGGAGATCTCCGACCGCATGCCGACCGGGGTCGTGTACACCACGTTCCACCACCCCGTCACCGGCGCCAACGTGGTGACCACCGAGAACTCCGACTGGGCGACCAACTGCCCCGAGTACAAGGTGACCGCCGTACAGGTGGCGCTCGCCCGTCCGGACCGGTCGCGTGAGGCCGAGGCCACCGGGAACGACCTCGTGACGGTGGTGGACTGAGATGACAGCGACCGTGCCGGCGGAGTGCAGGATGGCCAACGACATCGCCAGGAACCTCGGACATCTGCCGGGGGAGGAGGCCGCGGAGGCGATCGCGGGGCACATCGGCAGGTTCTGGGACCCGCGTATGCGCACCCGGCTCCACGAGTTCGTCGATGCCGGGGTGGACGGTCTCGACCCCCTGGTGGTGGCCGCGGTGAAGCATCTGCGCTGATCCGTGCGGTCTCCTCCCTGTACATCGTTCCACACTGCATACAGTATGGAGCCAGTGATCCCATGGGCAGGGAGGAGCCGCTCATGCTGTTCCGGCAGCTCGAGTACTTCGTGGCGGTGGCGAGGGAACGGCACTTCGCCCGGGCGGCGGAATCCTGCTACGTGTCCCAGCCCGCGCTCTCGGCGGCGATCGCCAAACTGGAGCGCGAGCTGAACGTCACGCTGATCAACCGCGGCCACAACTACCAGGGCCTCACCCCCGAGGGGGAGCGGCTCGTCGTATGGGCCAAGCGGATTCTCGCCGAACAGGACGCGTTCAAGGCCGAGGTGGCCGCCGTGCAGTCCGGCATCACCGGCACCCTCCGCCTGGGCACGGATCCCACCGCCTCCACGACCCTCGCCCTCCCGGTGGCCGCCTTCTGCGCGGCGCACCCGTTGGCCAAGGTCCAGGTCCGCTCCCGTCTGTCGACGAAGGAACTCCACCGCCAGCTGCGCGACTACGAACTCGACGTGGCCATCGCCCACTTCGACCCCGACGACCAGGAAGGCCTCCAGGTCGTCCCCCTCTACCAGGAGAGATACATGCTGCTGGTCTCCGACGACCAGCTGGTGGCCCAGTCCGCCACCGTGTCCTGGGCGGACGCGGCCCAGCTGCCCCTCGCCCTGCTCACGCCGGACATGCGGATCCGGCAGATCGTCGACACCGTGTTCGCGGAGAAGGGGTACGTGGTGACTCCGCAGGTCGAGACGGACTCCATCGCCTCCCTCTACGCACACGTGGGCGGCGGCGGCTGGGCGAGCATCGTGCCGCACACCTGGCTGCGCGCGATGCCGGTGGTCGGCCGGACCAGAGCGCTGCCCCTGGTCGACCCCGAGGCCGGCGCCCAGGTGTCGGTGGCCATTCACGCGGCGACCCCCGGCTCGGTCGCCGCCCGCGCCTTCGTCAACGCGGCGACGAGCCTGTCCCTGGACGACTTCTTCGCCCGCCCCCTGCCACCCGACCACCGAGTCCGCTGACCCTGTTCCAGCCGCGCCTCACCCGCCCGAGCACCAGCACCAAGCACGGAGCGCGCTGAGCCTGCGGCCAGGTCTCGTCGGGGCGCGTGCCGATGCCGTACCCCTTCTTGGTCTCGCTGCTCCTGGCGGTCCCCCCAAGGCGGTGTCCGGCCTGTCGGTGGACTCGGCGGGTCCAGTACTCCCACGGCCGCCCTGCGCGCAGCACGCCTGGAAGTCCCGTACCGTCTCCCGGTTGCCGCGGGGCGAGTCCCCGGCCGGGCTCCACTCGCCCGAGCACCGAACGCGCCGAACCGGGCACGGGCCTGGTCGCGGCGAGTGCCGAGCCCATACCCCTTCTGATCCGGCCGTTCTCGCTGGTCCACCGCAACGCGACGGCCTGGCTGTCGCCGGACTCCCTCCACGCCCCGCCACCCCGATCCGGCACCGTGTCTCCCGCCCCTCCCGTCAGGGGGCGTGCCCTGTGCTTGGGCCGCCTTCCGGTCCGGCCGTTCCTGGTGGTCCACCGCAGCGCGTCGTGGGGCCTGACGTCGGGCAGCCTCCGCACCCCGCCACCAGGCCCCGCCCACAGACACCGTGTCACCCGCCCCTCCCGTCGGGGGACGTGCCGTGCTTGGGCCGCCTTCCGGTCCGGCCGTTCCTGGTGGTCCACCGCCGCGCGACGGCCGGTCTGTCGTCGGGCTGCCTCCGTGTCCCGCCACCCGGCGCCGCCCCAAGTACCGCGCCGCCCGTCAGGACGCGTACCGCGCCTGTACCGCCTTCCGGTCCAGTCCCCCCTTCGCGGTGTACGGCAGGGCAGCGACCAGGTCGAGTCGGTCCGGTACCTCGAACGCGGCCAAGTGGTCACGGCAGTACCGCAGGATCTCCTCGCGCCCGGCGCCGTCAGGCTCACGTACCACCACGGCGGCACCGACCCGCTGCCCGTACACCGCGTCGGGCACCGCGAACACGGCCGCCTCCGCGACCCCCGGGCACCCGGCGAGGATGTCCTCCACATGCTCGGGTGAGATCTTCTCCCCGCCCCGATTGATGAGGTTCTTGATCCGGCCGGTCAGCGACAGGTACCCGTCCTCGTCCAGTGCGCCCAGATCACCGGTGCGCAGCCACCCGTCGACGAAGGTCCGCGCCGACTCGTCCCCGTCGGCGAGATAGCCCCGGGCGACCGTGGGCCCCTGCACCCACACCTCGCCCTCCACCCCCGCCGGGCAGGACCGTCCGCCGCGGTCCACGACCCGCACCGCGACCCCGGTCGGCCGGCCCACCGACCCCTGCCGGAGCGCTCCCCGCTGCGGCAGGGGTTCGCTGGTGGCCTGGTGCGAGGACTCGGTCATCCCGTACGCGGACAGCAGCGGCGCGCCGAACGTCCGCTCCAGCGCCCGCTGGGTCGCCGTGTTGAGGGGCGCGCTGCAACTGCGGACGAACTTCAACGGCGGCGCCTGCGGGCCCGGATACTCCCGTTCCGACCGGTCCAGAAGGATTTCGTGGATGGCCGGCACGGCCGTGAACCACGTGGCGTCCACGGCCCGCATGTCGGCCCAGAACGTGCCCGCCGAGAACCGCCCCCGCTCGGGCAGCAGCACACACCCCCCGCTCGCCAGGGAGGACAACAGCGCCGCGAACAGCCCGTGGCCGTGGAAGAACGGCATCACGGCGACCGTCGCGTCCTCCGGGCCCAACTCGTAGGTGGCGCAGATGGTGCGAAGGGAGGCGGCCACATTGGCGTGGGTCAGCGGGACCATCTTCGCCCGGTCGGTGGTGCCGGCGGTGAACAGCACGAGAGCGTCCCGCTCCGACAACTCGCCTGCGCCACCTTGGGCTTGAGCCGAATCGCAGACACCCGGTTCGAGTTCCAGCGCCCCCGCCCCCGCCCCCGCCCCCGAGACGTCCATGCGCAGCGACCACGCGGGCACCGGAAGCTTGGCGCCACGACCGGACGCCGACGCGTCGAGAAGGACCGCCCGGGCCCCCAACGCCGTCAGCCGCGAGGAGAGTTGTGACTCCGGGAGAGCGGGATCCAGTGGAGCCGTGACCAGTCCGGCCCGCGCCGCGCCGAGCAACGCGACGACGAACTCCGCCGTGTTGGCGCAGATGAGACCGACCGCGTCACCACGGCCCAGCCCCGCCCCACCGAGCCGGGCCGCCACCTCGTCGGCAAGGGACGCCAGCGCCCGGTACGACAGCTGCACACGCTCGCCGGTCACCACCAGGGCCCGGGCGTACGGGCGTTCACGTACCTGCCGGTCGAGGAGATCGACGAGGCCCGTGATCCGCGGAGGCCGGTACCGGTCCGCGTCACGCACGGATGCCGCGGCCGGAACGGCCATGACCCCACCCCCTCGCACAGGTCCGATGAAACATCCTCTGCGAGCGTGCGGTGGCACCCCGTGGACGTCCAATACCCGCTGGCGAACGGTCGATAGCGGCTGTCTATCAAGACAGCTGCCAGGCCCCTGACCAGCCCTCGATAGACACCGTTTATCGGCTGGTCGCCGATGGGTCTTGGACGCGGGCGAGCGCGCTGCGGATGGTGAGAGAAGTAGCCGCTCCGGCAGGACCTGCCCAAGGAGGACCTCGGACCATGACCGCTCCCTCGACCCTGGAGACCGCGGCAGCAGCCGACGTTCCGACCGAGCTCACCGACGGGTACCACCTGGTCGTCGACGCGCTCAGGATGAACGACGTCGACACCATCTACGGCGTGGTCGGCATCCCGATCACCGACCTGGCCCGGCTCGCCCAGGCGCAGGGCATCCGCTACATCGGGTTCCGCCACGAGAGCAACGCCGGGCACGCGGCCGCCATCGCCGGCTACCTCAACAAGAAGCCCGGCGTGGCCCTCACGGTCTCGGCCCCGGGCTTCCTCAACGGCCTGGTCGCGCTGGCGAACGCGACCACCAACTGCTTCCCCATGGTCCAGATCTCCGGCTCCAGCGAGCGCCACCTCGTCGACCTCAAGCAGGGCGACTACGAGGAGATGGACCAACTCGCCGCCGCACAGCCCTTCGTGAAGGCCGCCTACCGGGTCGGCCGCGTGGAGGACATCGGCCGCGGCATCGCCCGCGCCCTGCGCACCGCGATCTCAGGGCGCCCCGGCGGTGTCTATCTCGACATCCCCGCCGCGGTGCTCGGCGCCATCATGCCCAAGGCGGAGGGTGACCGGACGCTGAGCCGTCTCGTCGACCCCGCCCCGCGCCAGCTCCCGGCACCGGAGGCGGTGGACCGGGCGATCGAGCTCCTCGCTTCCGCCGAACGCCCGCTGGTGGTGCTGGGCAAGGGAGCCGCGTACGCCCAAGCGGACGCGAAAGTACGGCAGTTCATCGAGTCGACCGGCATCCCCTACGTACCGATGTCGATGGCGAAGGGCCTGCTGCCGGACGACCATCCGCAGTCGGCCGCGACCGCCCGTTCGCTCGCGCTGAAGAAGGCCGACGTCGTGATGCTGATCGGCGCGCGCCTCAACTGGCTTCTGGGGCATGGCCAGACGGGGTGGAACCCGGACGCCGAGTTCGTCCAGATCGACATCGACCCCAAGGAGATGGACAGCAACCAGCCCATCTCCGCACCCCTCGTGGGTGACATCGAGTCGGTGCTCGACGCGCTCGCCGAACGCACCAAGCCCGGCCAGATCACGGCCCCTTCGGCCTGGCGCGAGGAACTCGGGGCGCGCTCGGCGCAGAACGTCGCCAAGATGGCGGGGCGCCTGGAGGCCGACCCGCACCCCATGCAGTTCATGGGCGCCCTGAAGGCCGTACGCGACGTCGTGCGCGCGCACCCGGAGACGTACATCGTCAACGAGGGCGCCAACGCCCTGGACATCGCGCGCAATGTCATCGACATGCACGTGCCTCGGCACCGCCTCGACAGTGGCACCTGGGGCATCATGGGCATCGGCATGGGCTACGCGATCGCGGCTGCCGTCGAGAGCGGCGCCCCGGTCGTGGCCATCGAGGGCGACAGCGCCTTCGGGTTCAGCGGCATCGAGATCGAGACGATCTGCCGCTACAAGCTGCCCGTCGTCACCGTGATCATGAACAACGGCGGGGTCTACCGCGGCGACGACACCAACCCGTACGACGACGCGCCCTCGCCCACGACCCTCATGTCGGCGGCCCGCCACGACCTGCTGATCGAGGCGTTCGGCGGCAAGGGCTACCGGGCCACCACGCCCGCCGAGGTCACCGCGGCGCTCACCGAGGCCCTCGCCTCCGGCGGCCCGGCGCTCATCGACTGCGTGATCGACCCCTCGGCCGGCACCGAGAGCGGCCACATCTCGCACCTCAACCCCAAGGGCATCACCGTCGGCAACATCACGCCCGCCAAGAAGTGACCGCCTAGACCTCCTAGGCCCCCAGGCCCACCTCGACCGCGCAACTTCACGAAAAGGAAGCACACATGAGTGAAAAGCCGCTCGCCGGAATCAAGGTGATCGACTTCACCGGGGTCCAGGCCGGTCCCGCCTGCACGCAGATGCTCGCCTGGTTCGGCGCCGACGTCCTGAAGGTGGAGCGCCCCAACGGCGGCGACGTCACGCGCCGTCAGCTCCGGGACATCGAGGAGCTGGACGCGCTCTACTTCACGATGCTCAACAGCAACAAGCGCTCCCTCGCCATCAACACCAAGACCGCCGAGGGCAAGGAGGTCCTGGAGAAGCTCATCAAGGACGCCGACGTCCTGGTGGAGAACTTCGCGCCGGGCGCCCTGGACCGTATGGGCTTCACCTGGGAGCGCATCCAGGAGCTCAACCCGCGCCTCATCTTCGGCTCGGTGAAGGGCTTCAACGACCAGTCGTCCTGGAACGACCTCAAGGTCTACGAGAACGTCGCCCAGTGCGCGGGCGGCGCCGCCTCCACCACCGGCTTCTGGGACGGCCCGCCCACCATCTCCGGGGCCGCCATCGGCGACACCAACACCGGGATGCACCTGGCGATCGGCATCCTCACCGCGATCATCGACCGCGGGAAGACCGGCCGGGGCCAGAAGGTGTCCGTCTCCATGCAGGACGCCGTGCTCAACCTGTGCCGCGTCAAGCTGCGCGACCAGCAGCGCCTGGAGCGGGTCGGCTACCTGGAGGAGTACCCGCAGTACCCGAACGGCGAGTTCACCGACGTGGTGCCGCGCGGCGGCAACGCGGGCGGCGGCGGCCAGCCCGGCTGGGTCCTCAAGTGCAAGGGCTGGGAGGACGACCCGAACGCGTACATCTACTTCACCGTCCAGGAGCAGAACTGGAAGCGCACCGCCGAGGTCATCGGCCGCCCCGAGTGGGCCGAGGACCCGGAGTACGCCACCGCGCGCGCCCGCCAGTCGCACATCTTCGAGATCTTCGAGGAGATCGAGAAGTGGCTCGCGGACAAGACCAAGTACGAGGCGGTGAACATCCTGCGGGAGTGGGAGGTGCCCTGCGCCCCGGTGATGAGCATGAAGGAGATCGCCTACGACGAGGACCTGCGCAGGAGCGGCACGGTCGTCGAGGTCGAGCAGAAGGGCCGCGGCACCTACCTGACGGTCGGCAGCCCGGTGAAGTTCTCCTCCTTCAAGCCGGACGTCGTCGGCGCCCCGCTGCTGGGCGAGCACAGCTCCGAGGTCCTGGTGGAGCTGGGTTACGACGAGGAGACCATCGGCCGGCTGAAGGAGAGCGGAGTCATCGTCTGAGGGCTGTGCCGAAGGGGCCGTGACCTCGCGGGTCACGGCCCCTTCGACGTGGTCCTGGGTTCAGACCGAAGCCTCGGCCCGGCGCCGCATCAGCTCCCGCTCCCGCTCGCGCCGCGCGGTGACGTCCCGGACGACCGCGCCGCAGTAGGGGCTGCCGTCGGGGCCCGAGAGCAGCACCACACTGAACTCGATGGACAGCTTGCGGCCGTCCGCCGCCAGTGCGGGCACGTTCAGCAGATCCGCGTCGCCGTACTTGCTGGACCCCCGCTCCATGGCCGCGTCGAAGCCCTCCTGATGCCGCTTGCGGTGCCGCTCGGGAATGATGACGTCCAGGCTCCGCCCCGTCACGTCGGCCGCCGCGAACCCGAAGATGCGCTCCGCACCCCGGTTCCAGTAGCGGATCAGCCCTTCCCTGTCGGTGATCACTATGCCGTCGGGTGCCTGGTCTGCCATGCCCAGCACCACCGCGGAATCCAGATCTTCCATGTCGCCTCCGAGCCGGGGCCATTGGGGTGGCGACAGTATACAGAATACTGTCGCCATGGCCTCTCTCTGGACGGATATGCAGGTGAAGGGCACCCCGAAAGCTTGGTATTGTTGTGCGTGTCGCCCCGGGGAACACCCCCGTCAAGGCGGCAGACACCTCGTCCGGGTGGCGGAATGGCAGACGCGCTAGCTTGAGGTGCTAGTGCCCTTTATCGGGCGTGGGGGTTCAAGTCCCCCCTCGGACACCAGTGAGACCCAGCAGGGACGTTCGCGAGATCGTCTCGAAGCGTTCGCGAATTACCGGTCGAGTCCCGTGACTCACCGGTTTTTCGTCGTTCCTGGGGCCTTCGGGCCTTCGGGCCTTCGGGCCTCGTGATCGGCTCGGCGAGGGGGCGGGGCGGTGGCGGTCCAGGTACTGCGCCCCTCACTTGCGGAAACAGGACATGCCTGCGCGACGGCCGGTAGCCGTGGCGCTCCCGGGACAGGCTCCGACCATCATCGCGCCTGCCCGTCCTGAGCAGCGGCGCGACCGTGGGACGAGGTGATTCGAGGGAACTCAGGCGCTCCACGGGCCGTCGCCGGTGGCGTCACGGCGCAGATCGCTTTCCTTCCCCGTCAGGTGTCGAGTGTGAATAGGCGACTGACCAACTCCGGGTAGGCGAGACCTGCTTCGGCGAGAATCTTCCTGAGAGCTTCCGGCGGGCCCTTCTGCAGCGGGGCCGGGGAACCGACGCGGCCGGGTACCGCGGAAAGGTCGCCGCCGCTGAACCGTGATTCCGGTGTGGCAGGGGGGCGTACCTGGTAGGTGAACCAGACGCGTGCCGGGGGATTCAGCAGGACCAGGTAGGGGTCCGCCCATGCCATGAAGGCCCAGCGGTTCTTGCTGCGGGCTCGCACGAGCACGCCGTCGGCGTGGTGCCGCCCGAGTCGTTCGGCCGCCTTGGCCACGACCGGAAGCGGATTGCCGAAGGAGCCCGTGATCTCCCAGAGCCCGTCCTCGCACGCGACCGACCAGCCGGCTGCGGTCAGCCCCTCTATCGCCTCCGCGTAGGGGTCGTCTTCCTGCGCCAGAGCGATGAGTCTGTCCACCTCGCTCCAGGGCGCGACGCGGGCGAGCGCCCGCTCCGGCGGGATCATCAGGTCCTCCGCCTCGGCGGGCTCGGCACGCGCGATCATCGCCTTGCCGCCGTGCCAGGCGCGGGCCGCGAGTACGTCGTGCTCGCCGCCGCCGGTGAAGGTGGCGTCCTGAACGAGCAGTGTCATCACCACGGCCGCCACCGCGTCCAGCCGTCGCCGGGTCTCGGGCGGAGCATCGTGGTCCGCCTCGCCCGCCAGGTCTTCGGAACGGAGTGCTTCGAGGAGGCGGCTGAGTCCGTCGCGCCAGCTCTGGTCTTGCTCGTCCCAGACTCCGGCGGCCAGAAGCTGGACGTACAGGTTGGCCACGAGCAGCCGGACCGGAACCGGTGCTGCGGCCGAACCGTCAGGGCCCGTGAGCGCCGCGACCCAGCGCTGGGCCCAGGCGCGACAACGGGCACGCTGCTCTGGCGCGACGTACGGGGCGAGCGGCTCGCTCGTTGTGGGGAGGTCCACCTCCTCCGTCTCGTCCTCGTGCTCCTCGTCGTCCTCCTCCCGCAGGCCAAGGGTGACCGCTGACACGATCCACCGGGACGAGGGTGCCTGCGGCAGGTCGAGCGGCGAGGTGCCGAACGCCAGATCCGTCAACGGCGCCCCGATCATCCGGCGGCAGTCGGCGAGGTAGGCGTCCCAGCGGTCGACGCCACTCGATGTCACCGAGCCCGTTGTCGTGTCTCCCGCCGGACTCACCCGGGGAGCGGACGTTCCGGCGGTGAGTTCGCGCAGGCGCAGCACATCGGTTTCGAAACGGCGTGCGGCACGCTCGTCGGCGAACAGGGTCTGCGCTGTGTAGTCGTATCTCAGGCGGGGACCGCTGTCGGCGCTGTGGCGCCGTGCGCAGTGCACGGGGCTGTACACAAAGACGACGGCGGATTCGGCGGTGGTGCCGTCAGGACGGGCGCACGTGGCGCGAACCGCCGCACCAGGAACCTCGGGCAGCGGGAAGGAGCAGGCCGCCGCCCCGGCCGGAATGGTTCCGGTCCGTGTCCAGGAACCCGGTGAACCGTCCGGAGACGTGCTGATCACCACGGGCAGGAGTTGGGGGTGCGCCAGAGAGACGTGCAGACCTTCGCTGTCCGTCTTCGCGCCCAGCAGGACGAGCGTGTGACCGGTGGACTCGAAGGGCCGGATGGTGCGGCCCGTCAGGCTCGCGAGTGAGGTGATGCGCCCCTGTTCGGGAAGCAGCGGCGCGGTGTCGGCGGCAAGTACGGCGAGCTCGCAGTTGCCGCCGTCCCGGGTGCTGGTGCACAGCGCGGCGCGGGTCAGATTCGGGCTCCCGGTGAGAGCGAATCGGCGACCGCCGGCCTGCCACTCGACGAATTTGCCGTGCCGCATCCGAGTCTCCTCGAGGAAACGGATCTGCGCGTCGAAGCCGCCGAGTGCCCTCTTGATCGCTCCGGCGTCGTAGCTCGACCAGCGAGGCTGGAGCCCGAGGACGGTGCGGCGGGGTGTCAGACGGCCGAGCAGCCCGCTGAGGGCATGACCGGCCTCGTCGACGAACGGGGCGTATGCGTGCAGTTCGTCGACAGGACCGAGCGGCAGTTGGTCCAGCAGACTCTCCTGGAGGTTGTGCAGAAGCCGGGCACCGGTTTCCGGTCCGGCCGGGGCGTTGACATGCCGCTCGGTCAAAAGGGCAGCCAGTTCCGCCAGATGACTCGCCGACCAGGGGGCCAGTTCCACGGCGGAGGGCAGTGCCTCCAGCCAGTCGGCGAGGTCGGCCAGGAGTGCGTGGGAGTCGTCGTCCTCGGTTTCCACCACCGTCCACAGCTCGTCGTTGGCGCCCCAGCCGGACAGCGTCGGGTTTCCCGAACCCACTGCGACCCGGCAGGCATGTTCTCCGATCAGAAGGACGACCTTGGGGTGGAACGCACGCTGGCAGGCGGCCAGGCCGTGCAGGTAACTGCGGCCGGCCATGCGCACATCGACCGGGTCGTACAGCCCTTGGGCCGCATCACCGATCACCGCGGTGCGGGCACCCAAGCCACGGGCGACGGGTACGGCGACCTTCTCCAGGAAGGGGAGATCGACTGTGAAACCGAGGAAGAGTGCTTCGTGCAGCGCTTGCTGATCGCTGCGTTCGCTCCACTCTCTCAGCAGCGTGACGGGGGATGCGAACCGGGTGTGCTGTGCCGCGCTCATGGGTTTGTCTCCAGGATTCGCCGTCCCTCCGCGGTGACGGTGTGGCAGTTGTCGCGGATCGCGAAAAGCCCCAGCTGCGCTGCTAGGGAGCCCAGTTGGGGGACGCGGGTGCCGATGTCGGAGTCCCCTTCGTCACCGGTCTTGAAATAACGCTCGTTGCGAAGGTGCAGACGGGAGAAGATCTTCAGCCCGCCGGTCGCGGGGTCGGTGCGCAGCTTCGCCAGGGCGACTCTGCGGGACTGGGCGAGCATGTCGTCCACCAGCCGGGCGGCCAGGTCGCGGACCGGCCGGTCGGCGTAGTCGTCGATGAGGCCGTCGACCCACGTCGGGTCGAGGAACTCGGCCCAGCGCCGCTGACGACCCAGGAAGACGGCCCGTACGTCGTCTGGAAGATGACCCTCCCGGGAGCGCAGCGCACCCACCATCAGGAGCAGCACATTGGTCATCGGGGCCTCGGCACCCTGCGTCAGGAGGTGCCGTTCGACCGGCAACAACTGACCTGCCGCGTTCTTGAGCGGAGGCAGTTCGTCCAGGACCCGCCGTACATTCGCATCCGGGGCCTGTTGCGCCAGCCAGTCCCGTAGTTCCTCGGCCGACCGGTCGGCCTCGCCGTCCTTGGAGCCGACACCGGCAACCAGTGCCGCCCACAGCCGACGCCAGGCGCCGACGGAGTAATGACGCAGCAGCACTCCCCGCCAACCGGCCGTCTCGGGAATCGCCGCCAGAACGGGATCCGTTGTCGCCTCGCCACCGAAGGCCACCGCGGAGCGCAGCGTCTCCTGATACCCGTCGCCCTCATGACCGTGGAGATCGATCGCCCGGCCGAGGATACGGAGGGTCGCACGCCGAGTGCGGTCGGACGCCTCCCAGTCCCCCTGCGCATGGGATCCTCCACCGCGAGTTGCGGTCAGCACGTCCGTCAGCCATTCCCGCTCGGCCGGACACGGGACGCCAAGAGCCGCCTGCCCCGCTGTCTCCAGGTCGGCGAAGGACACGACGTCCCGCGCCGCGAGTGACAGCAGAGGTGCGAAGAGCTCCTTGACCGCGGGAGGGCACGGGTGCCGGCCGGGTCTGAGCACTCCGTCCCGGACGTCCAAGGTGCCGAGCACCGTGGCGGGTCCGCCGTACTGGTCCCAAAAGCCCCAGCGGCGGGGTGAGTACGACTGGCTCAGCTGCTCCTCGTCGGCGGCTCGTGCCAGTTCCAGTTCCTCTGCGCAGAAACGCCGCACTCGATCGACCCCGTGGGCAAGCCATGCCGGATCTGTCTCCGTGTGGTGCTGGAGCGCCGCCAGGAGGACCTCGCTGCGGCGGACCGCCCGGCGGCACGCGGTGATGTCCCACGCGTTCCGCTCCGCGTGCGCCGCGATCGCCGCGTACAGGGAGTGATAGCGGATGTAGCGGGTCACTGTGGACACTCCGGGTACCAACCGGTCCACCGCCCGCATCACCGGGCCCTCCACCGCCAGGGGATAGCGCCCGGACCGCACGCCCAATCCCTCGAGTGCCCATGCCGGTCCACGGACATCCGCTGTCACTTGCCACCCCTTGTTGGCTGCCGGAGCGTTGCATCGGCAGGAGCTACCTGACCCTGCCTCAGAATAGATGCTGGTTTCGGACGAGAGGCCGGCACCGGCGACTGGATTCGGGAAGGTGCCGGGACGCGCCCGATCTCGCCTCAAGGCCGTCCGCGACTTGGCTGTCGGCAACGTCCGAGTCGAGTTCGGTGCTGACGCAGGAGGTCGATTCACGAACCCCATGGGGCCGTGACGACAGACAGTGCATCACCGGGCTCCGCTATGCCGTCTACATCCAGGGCGGTTGCAATTCCCGGATCCCAGATGTCCTGTGGGAGCGCTGTGGTGAGGGCGACTTTGAGGTTGCTACGCGGCCGCCGGAGGTCCGCGATCTATCGCAGCGTGCGATTCCCGCGTGCCCAATGGGTCTCGTCGGCCCGCACCACGCGCCACCGGTCCCGGCCGGCATTGCAGGTGAGGGGCGCCGTCCCTCCGTTGGGAGATCGTCAGTTCACCGGGAGACAGAGCCCGTAGCTGCATACACGAGGTTCCTGCCGTTCTTGTCGGACGTCAGCCGTAGGCTGTTGTGGGAGAACAAGGGGGAGACGATGACTGGCGATCGCAAGGCACTCGTTCCGGTGTGGACGCTGGCGACCGGTGATGTCCGGGTGCCGGCATTGGCCGGAGACGAGCCGATGACGGCTGCGCGCCTGGCTGAACTGCGCGGCGTGCTGGCCGCCCTGGCCGACGCGCCGATCGCCACACTCGAGGTGCATCCGCTGCCCGACAAGCTCGACCGCAGCCGAGGTATCCCGCTCGATGCCGCGAGTCCCCTGGCGCAGCACCTGTCACAGTTCATCACGCAGTCGACGCGAAGTTCCCTTACGGCGGCCAGGGCGACCGCTGCTGGCGAAAACCTGTATCGCATGGTGGTTCCGGCGAAGGTCGCCGCCCAGTTCGGTCAGGGCGTCGTTCGCCCGATGGCGTCGAAGGCGGCGGCCGGTGGCATCCACAGCGCACTTATGAACTCGACGGGCATCGCCGCCAATGCGACGTTCGTGCCCGTCGGTAAAGCGGCGGCAGCAGGCGCGGTCGGCGGAGCCGGTGCGACAGCCGGCGTCGCGGCCGCCGGCAGCGCGGCGCTCACCGTGGCCGCGCCGCTCGTGCTCATGGCCGTAGCGGTGGGCGTGAGCGCGCATGCCGACTACAAGCGCCAGCAGGCTATCGAACACATCACAGAACTGCTGGAGCAGCTGCACGAACAGAAGCTCGAACAGGAGCACAGCGAACTCGACGGCTGCCGCGACGCCATCGACAAAGCCACCGCCATTCTGCTCGACCAGGGCAAGCTCGGAGTCTCCCTGGGACTGGACTCGGCAGTGCACGCCATCAACACGGCGCTGGGCGCCGCTGACCGCCGCCTTGCCCGGTGGCAGAGCGCACTCGACAGGCTGCCCGAGGGCAAGTCCGTCGAGATCAGCACGCTGGCCAAGTCGTTCCCCGGCGTCGACGAGCCTGGCGGCATGTTCCGCGCCCACCTCGAACTCGCTGCCCTGGCCATTGCGCTGAAGCGGCGGGTCGTCGTCCTTCAGGCTGTCGAGCATGCCCAGGACAACCCTGACAACTTGTTCGAGAACTTCACCCGCGAGCTCAAGCGCGACCAGCAGCGCCTCGACGAACTGGAGTCGAGCATTGCGGGTGTCCTGGCGCGCTTGTCGGCGCTGGAGCTGGCAGGTCCGCAAGGTCTGCGGCCCGTCTTCACGACCGGTGAAGTCGATCGCCTGATGCGCGCGGCAAACCGGATTCGCAAGCTGGGCGACGACGTCATGGTCGACAGCCGCACGACAGACGTGGCGATTGAGATTGCCCGCAACAAGGACGGCTCGGTGGTCGTGTTCCCTGCGCTGTCCGCGTAGGTGTAGGCGAACTCGCACTCACGTGGTGCGGGGTTGCCCGAAACCTCGAACGCGATGTTGGCCTACGGCCACGCGGTCGACGTAATTGAGGGTGACGCTGGTCATGCGACCGGATAGCTTGGTCCAAGATGCAATCGGGCATGGGGCTCTCCAGTTCAAGGGAACTCGTGAACGTCCTACCAGTGAGACCCCACTTCATGTGGGGTCTTTCGCGTTGCGGCCCACCGGGCGCCCCTAATTCGGTTGACGCGGACCGCCCGGCAGGGGCTGAATACCCGGCATGGCCGACATCCAGGGCACGTACGACGACCTGTTCTCCGCCGTCCCCACCAAGCTGGCGGCGCTGCTGGACGAGGGGGATGCCGGCGGCTGCGTGGCCGTCTTCGTGGACGGCGAACCGGTGGTGGACGTCTGGGGCGGCTTCGCCGACGCCGGCCGGACGGCCCCGTGGGAGCGGGACACGATCACCAACGTGTTCTCCACGACCAAGACGATGACGGCGCTGTGCGCGCTGATCCTCGCCGACCGCGGCGATCTCGACCTGGACGCCCCCGTCGCCCGGTACTGGCCGGAGTTCGCCGCCGGGGGCAAGGACAAGGTGCTGGTACGGCACCTGCTGTCGCACACCGCCGGCCTGCCGCACTGGGAGGGCCCGGTCGAGGAGCTCTACGACTGGTCGGCCGCCACCGCCCGCCTCGCCGCCCAGCCGCTCCTCTGGGAGCCCGGCACCGCGGCCGGCTACCACTCGCTCACCCAGGGCTTCCTGGTCGGCGAGGTCGTGCGCAGGATCACCGGCCGCACGATCGGCGCGTTCCTCGCCGAGGACGTCACCGGCCCCCTCGGCGCCGACTTCCACATCGGACTCGCCGCCGAACACGACCACCGGGTCGCCCGTACCCTCCCGCCGCCCGGCCGGGACGAGAACTACACCGCGGGCGCCCCCGGGCCCGACGCGACACCCTCCGCGGGGACCGCGATGCGCGTCAGCGACGCCAACAGCGTCGCGTGGCGGCGCTCCCAGATCCCCGCCGCGAGCGGGTTCGGCAACGCCCGCTCGGTCGCGCTCGTGCAGTCCGCGCTCGCCTGCGCAGGGACGGTCGGGGGAGTCCGGCTGCTGTCGGCGGCGGGAGCCGAACGCGCCCGCGAGGAGCAATTCAGCGGCGAGGACCGCGTGATCGGCATGACACAGCGGTACGGCCTCGGCTTCGGCCTCTTCGGGACCTCCTTCGGCTGGGGCGGCTGGGGCGGCTCCCTGGTGGTGATCGACCCCGAGGCCCGCATGGTGGTCGCCTACGCCACCGACCAGATGCGTGAACCCGCCGAGGACACCCGTGGCATGGACCTCGTCATGTCCGCCTACGACGGCCTCCAGGGCCTGCGCCGCTGACCGCGGAAAACCCCGTGCGCCGAGCCGGGCCGGCTCCCTACACTCGCCATGACCAGGGACGACGAGTGAGGGGAGTACGGCCATGTGCGTGCGCGCAGCTGTCGCCGTTCCCCGGACGTCGTACGACGTGATCCTCGTGTCCTGGACCCGCCGGTGCCCGCTGCGCGGCCGGCACCGGATGCCCGCGACGACTGTCTGAACGGTCGAGTACCGCCGCAGCACGCCTATGTGACGTGCCGTCATGTCGTCGTACGGGCCATCGCGCAGCCCTGTCATCACAGCACCTGAAAGGCCATGGGCCGTGCGCACCCACACATCCGACCCGCTCGCCGTCGTCCGCAACCTCGGCATCCTCGCCCACGTCGACGCCGGCAAGACCACCGTCACCGAGCGGATCCTGTTCGCCACCGGAACCACGCACAAGCGCGGCGAGGTCCACGACGGCACGACCGTCACCGACTTCGACCCGCAGGAGCGGGACCGCGGGATCACCATCTTCGCGGCGGCCGTGAGCTGCGCGTGGGACGGACATCGCCTCAACCTGATCGACACCCCGGGGCACGTCGACTTCGCCGACGAGGTGGAGCGTTCGCTCCGGGTGCTCGACGGGGCGGTCGCGGTGTTCGACGCGGTCGCGGGCGTGGAGCCGCAGAGCGAGTCGGTGTGGCGGCAGGCGGACCGGCACGGTGTGCCGAGGATCGCCTTCGTCAACAAGCTGGACCGCGCGGGCGCCGACCTGGACGCGGCCGTCGAGTCGATCCGGCGGCGGTTGCATCCGGCCCCGCTGGTTGTGCAGTTGCCCATCGGCAGCGAGGACGGCTTCACCGGCGTCGTCGACCTGGTGCGGATGCGGGCGCTGACCTGGTCCGCCTCCGGTGCGGCGGCGCAGGACGGACCGGTGCCCGCCGCGCTGCGCGAGGAGGCGCTCAAGCGACGCCGGCTCCTTGAGGAGGTCGTAGCCGAGCGCCACCCCGCCGCCCTGGAGGAGTTCTGCGACCGGGAGACCCTCTCCGAAGGCACCCTCACCGCCGCCCTGCGGGACCTCACCCACAGCGGCGACGGCGTGGTCGTCCTGTGCGGCTCGGCCTACCGCAACCGCGGCATCGAGCCGCTGCTGGACGCGGTCGTGGCGTATCTGCCGTCGCCGCTCGACGTGCCCGCCGTACGCGGTGCGAACGGCGAGGAGCGGCCCAGCGATCCGGCGGCGCCCCTCGCGGCGCTGGCGTTCAAGGTGAACGCCACGGCCACGGGACGGCTGACGTACGTACGCGTGTACTCTGGAACGATCGAGAAGGGAGCCACCGTGTGGGACGCGGGCGCACGCCGTACCGAGCGCGTCGGACGGATCCTGCGGGTGCAGGCCGACCGGCACGCGCCGTTGGAACGGGCGGGCGCCGGTGACATCGTCGCCGTCGTCGGGCTGAAGTCGGCCCGCGCCGGCTCGACCCTGTGCGCGCCGGACGCCCCGCTCGTGCTCGAACCGCCCAGCGCGGCCGAGCCGGTCGTGTCCGTGGCCGTCGAGGCGGGGCGGTCCGTGGACGCCGGCCGGTTGGCCTCGGCGCTGGCCCGACTGGCCGAGGAGGACCCCTCGCTGGTCGTCCGCACGGACGCCGAGACCGGCCAGACGCTGCTGTCCGGCATGGGTGAACTGCATCTGGAGGTCGCGGTGGAGAAGGTGCGGCGCGAGCACGGGCTGGTGCTCAACGTCGGCCGTCCGAGGGTGAGTTACCGCGAGACGGTCGGACGCGGGGTGTCCGGGCTGGTCCACCGGCACGTCAAACAGGACGGCGGAGCGGGTCAGTTCGCGCATGTCGTGCTCGACGTCGAACCCTTGGAGGCGGGCTTCGAGTTCCGCTCCACGGTCGTGGGCGGCCGCATTCCGCAGGAGTACGTCCGCGCGGTCGAGGCCGGCTGCCGGGACGCCCTGGCCGAAGGGCCGCTCGGCGGGCACCCGGTGACGGGGCTGCGTGTCACCCTCACCGACGGCTCGACCCATGTGAAGGACTCCTCGGACACGGCCTTCCGTACCGCGGGCCGGTTCGGCCTCCGGGAGGCCCTGCGTGCCTGCGCGATGGTCCTCCTGGAACCGGTCGTCGAGGTCACGGTCACCGTGCCCGGGGACACCGTCGGCGCGGTGCTCGGCGACCTCGCCGCCCGCCGCGGCCGGGTCTCGGGCTCGGCCGCCCGCGGCGGTTCGGCGGTCGTGACGGCGACCGTGCCGCTGGCCGAACTCTTCGGCTACGCGACGAGGTTGCGCAGCCGGACGCAGGGCCGCGGCACCTTCACGGCCCGTCCGACGGGGTATGCGCCGGCACCGGCCGAGGCGGCGGTTCGGCGGTAGCGAGCGGGTGGCCCTCCCGTACCGGGGAGGGCCACTTCTCACATCGGGGCCGGCTCAGCAGTCCCTGAACTCCGGCGACTGGTTCAGCACCTGCGAGCGCACCGAAGTGAAGCGGGCGTACGTGTCGCCGTCCACCGACTCCGGGCGGAACGCCGCCACCCGGTGGCAGTTCTGGAAGGCCAGGGCCACGCCGAAGTGGCGTTCCAGGCTGCCGCGGATGGCGTCGCTGGCGAGGGCGCGCAGGAGCTGGCCGCGCTCCGTCTCCGACGGGGGAGGGGTCTGGTTGTCGGTGAACTCGGCGGTGCCGCCCTTGAGTTCACCGGCCAGCGAGGCGACCAGGTCGTAGGCGTAGGGGAGGGACGTGCGGACCGTGTCCACGAAGTCCTCCTCGCGGATGGTGCCCTGCTCGGCTTCGGCGAGGAGCTTCGGGGAGACGTCGAGAGACATGTGCGGTGGTTCCTGTCTGTCAGTGGGAGTGGAGGCGGGGGTGGCGGTCAGGCGAGGGAGGCAGCGCCGGGTACGAAGTCCGGGTCCACCTGGGAGGTCAGATCGAGGCCGGTCGCCTCGTTCGCCCAGGAGCGGGCGTTGCGGAGGTGGAACTCGACCGCGTGGCGGTGGAAGGTGGGCCAGTCGCGGGGGTGGGCGTCGACCGTCTCGCGCAGGATGGACAGGGCGTGCCGGTTGTGGGGCTCCAGCGACTCCAAGTCGCCGTCGGAGCGCCCCTGTTCGGCCGCGCGCACCCAGGGTGACTGGACCAGGTGGGTCAACAGGTCGTCACCCACGTGCTCCTTGAGGAAGAGCAGGTCGTCCTCGCCGGTCACCTTGTTGCCGATCACGGCGATCCGGATGCCGAACTCCCATGCGTGGTCCCGGTACTGGCGGTAGACCGAGACGCCCTTGCGGGTGGGTTCGGCCACCAGGAAGGTCACGTCGAAGCGGGTGAACAGGCCCGAGGCGAAGGCGTCCGCGCCGGCCGTCATGTCGACGACGACGTACTCGCCGGGACCGTCGACCAGGTGGTTGAGGTACAGCTCCACCCCGCCGAGCTTGGAGTGGTAGCAGGCCACGCCGAGGTCGCTCTCGTCGAACTCGCCCGTCACCATCAGCGGGACGTCACCCACCCGCCGGACGTGTCTGGCGTGCAGTTCGTCCTCGCCCAGCAGGCGCAGCAGACGTGAACCCCGGCCCGGCGGCGTGGTCTTGATCATCGCCTCGCGGGAAGCGATCAGCGGGTTGGTGCCGCGCAGGTAGTCCTTGATGTCGGCCACGTGTGCGCCCAGTGGAGGGGCGCCCAGGTCCCCGCCGTCATGGCCCAACGCCTCGGCCAGGTGCTGGTTGATGTCGCCGTCCACGGCCAGCACCGATGCGCCGGAACGGGCCAGATGGCGGGAGAAGAGCGCCGACAGGGTGGTCTTGCCGCTGCCACCCTTGCCGACGAACGCGATGCGCACTACCGCTCCATCTTTTTGAAAATGGATGTCATGTTGGTAGGTTCTATGGCGTTCATTCGATCACTGTCAAATCGCCCCGCGATCAAGCCGGAAGGCTTAATGCATATGATGTGCAAGTGCGTAACTACGGCATCAGGACTGCGAGCCCGGACGACCTCGAAGGTGCGCGAGCCGTGATGCTCGACACCGTCTACCAAGACTTCAGAACCGGGTACGTGGCCCGCTGGCACGGCGACATCATCGACCCGGCCGCCGCCTATCTCGTCCCGGCCCGCCACACCCTCCTCGTCGCCCTCGACCCGGCGGACGGGACCGTCGTGGCCACCGGAGCCCTCGACTCCCGCGGCCCCGCCCACCCGCCGAACCCGCGCGAGCTGGCCGAGCGCTACCCGTCCGGCGAGACCGCCCAACTGCGCCGGATCTACGTCCGTCCCGAGCACCGCAGGCGCGGCCTCGCCCGCCGCCTGGTCGACGAGCTGCTCGCCTTCGCGGCCGCCGACGGCGGCTACCGCTCCGTGTATCTGCACACCGACCCGACCGTCCCGGGCGCCGAAGCCTTCTGGCGCTCGCTAGGCAAGGTTGTGCACGACGAACGCGAGACCACGGGCGGCGCGAGCAGCGTCGTCCACTTCGAGATACCGATGGGACGGTGACCACGATGCGCCGCCGTCACACACTCGGCTCCCTCCTGCTCGCCCCGCTGCTCGCCGCCTGCTTCGCCGCCCAGGGCGGCGGCTCCACGGGTGACGCGAGCGACGGCTCCCGCCTCCGCGTCGCCCTCGCCTTCCCGCCCGCCGAGAACCTCTCTCCGTACGGCGGCGACGCCACCCTCCTCAGTCGCCTCGGCGTCACCGAGGGCCTGACCGCCCTCGACGCCAACGGCGCCGCGGCTCCCGCGCTCGCCGAGACCTGGCGCCGCGAGAACGACCGCACCTGGCTGTTCACCCTGCGCGAGGCCACCTTCCAGGACGGTTCCGCGGTCACCCCGGCCGCGGTGGCCGCCGCCCTCACCCACGCCGACGAGGCCAAGCCCGCCCCGGCCGCCCTCTCCGGCGTCACCCTCACGGTCGAGGCACAGAGCACCGCCGTACGGATCACCACCACGAACCCCGACCCCGTACTGCCCCTGCGCCTGTCCAGTCCCAGCCTCGCCGTGCTCTCCCCGAAGGCCTACGAGGACGGCGCCGACCCGGTCGGCACCGCGACCGGCCCCTTCGAGCTCACCAAGGTCAACGGCTCCACGTCCGCCGCCCTCGACCGCTTCGACGACTACTGGGGCGGCCGCGCCCATGCCTCCGGCGTCGACGCCCGCTTCATCGCGGACGGCACCGCCCGCGCCAACGCCGTGCGCACCGGCCAGGTCGACATCGCCGAGGCGATCCCCGTCGCCCAGGCCGCGAGCCTCGACAAGACCACCCTCAAGGAGACCGCCACCACCCGCACCACGAGCCTGCACCTCAACACCGCGTCCGGCCCCTTCCGGGACCCGAGGCTGCGCGCCGCCGCCCGCGAGGCCGTCGACAACTCGGCCGTCGTCAAAGGTGTCTTCGAGGGGTACGCCGATCCCGGCACCGGGATCTACGGGCCGGCCGTGACCTGGGCCGAGGGCAAGCGCGTGCGGCCCGCCGGACGCGCGAGCGCGGCCGAGCCGCACGGCGCCTCCGTCACCCTCGCCACCTACGACAACCGGCCCGAACTCCCCGAAGCCGCCCAGGTCCTCCAACAGCAGCTCCAGAAGGCCGGGTTCAGGGTCACTCTGGTGGTGCGTGAGTACTCGCGGCTCGAAAGCGACGTGCTCGCAGGGAAGTTCGACGCGTTCATCGGCGCCCGCAACAGCCTCGTCGACACCGGCGACCCCGTCGCCGTCCTCGCGAGCGACTACACCTGCGACGGCGGCTACAACCTCTCCCGGCTGTGCGACAGCGAGGTCGACCGGGCGGTGGCCGAGGCCGACGCGGTGGCCGACACCGGCGAACGGCAGGACGCGGCCCTGCGCGCCGAAGCAGCGGTCCTCGGCACCGACGCCGTCATCCCGCTGGCCCACCAGAAGATCATCACCGGCGTCGCCACCGATGTCCACGGCCTGCTGCTCGACCCGTACGAGCGGACCCTGGTCGGACCCGGAACGCGACGCTGATCCATGCGGCACCGAGTGGCCACCCTGCTGTGGCGTGTCCTGCTCGCGGCGGCCCTGGTGTGCGGGATCGGCCTGCTGCCGTGGCTGTCCCGCACCGACCCCGCGCTCACCGTGCTCAAGACGCGTTCCGCGGACCGCGAGCCCACACCACCGGTACTGGCCGACATCCGGGCCCAACTCGACCTGGACAAGGGCCCCTTGCACCTGCTCGGCCAATGGCTCGGCGGCCTGCCCCGGGGCGACGCCGGCCGGTCATGGCTGAACGGCACACAGGTCACCCCGACCGTCGTCCAGGCACTCGGGGTGTCCCTGCTGCTCGTGACGGTGGCCCTCGTGATCGCCGCCGCCACCGCCGCCCTGGTGTGCGCCCGCACGCTGTGGCTCGGCGCGCACCGACGCCTCGACGGACGCCGGGCCGGGGGCGGTGCCTCGGCGATGCTCTCCGCGCTGCCCGAGTTCCTCACCGCCTCCGTCCTCGCCACCGTGGTCGGCGTACAACTCGGCTGGCTGCCCGCCCTCGGCTGGTACGGACCCCGCTGGACGGTCCTGCCCGCCCTCGCCCTCGGCCTGCCCGCCGGGGCCGTGCTCGGGCGCCTCCTCGACGACCTGCTGCCCGGCGCCTTCGCCGAACCCTGGGCGCGGGCAGCAGAGGCCCGCGGCCTGCCCGGCCGTACCGTCGCCGCCAAGGCGGTCCGCCGGTGCGTCCCCGCGCTGCTGCCCAACCTGGGCCTGTTCGCCGTGGGCCTCACCGGCGGTTCCGTCGCCGTGGAGCAGGTCTACGACATCCCGGGCCTCGGCCGCACCGCCCTCCAGGCCGCCCTCGCGCAGGACCTGCCCGTGCTCCAGGCGGGCACTCTCGCCCTGCTGCTCCTCGCCGCCACCGCCACCGGCCTCGCGGCCCCCGCCGTCCGCCTCCTGACCGGCCCGGCCCTGCGCGACGGCGCCCTGGACTCGCTGCACCGGCCGCGACGCCCCACCCGCAGCACCCCGCCTCTCGTCCTGGGCGGCCTCCTGACCGCCGTCATCGCGCTCGGCCTGCTCCGCGACCCACTCGCCCTGGAGACCGGGGCCCGGCTCCAACCCCCTTCCCGGTCCCACCCGTTCGGCACCGACGCACTCGGCCGGGACCTGCTCGCCCGGGTCGGACACGGGGCCCTGGACACCCTTCTGACCGCCCTCGCCATCAGCGTCACCGCCCTGGTGGTCGGCGTCCTGCTCGGGCTGCTGCCCCGGCTGTCCGGGCCGCTCGTCGACACCGTCAACGCCGTACCGCCGGTGCTCGCCGCGCTGCTCGTGACCGCCGTCGCCGGGAGCGGCGCCGCCACGCCCGCGATCGCCGTGGCCACCGTCTCCTGGGCGGCGCTCGCCGCGCACACCTCCTCACTCCTCCGGCAGGAACGCGCGACCCCGCATCTGGCGGCCACCCGGGCCCTGGGCGCGAACCGCTGGTACCTCCTGCGGCACGAACTGCTGCCCGCGATCCTGCCGTCCGTCACCCGGCACGCCCTGCTGCGCCTGCCCGGCGTCGCGCTGGCCCTCGCCTCACTCGGATTCCTCGGCCTCGGCGCCCAGCCGCCCGCCCCGGAGTGGGGCCTGCTCCTGGCCGAGAACCAGCCCTACGCCGAACGCGCCCCCTGGGCCGTCCTCGCCCCCGCCGCCGCACTCGCCCTGCTGGGCGCGCTGGCGGTGAGCGCGGCGGGCGGGGTGCGGTGGCCGCGACGGTGCGCGCGTCCCCGGACGCGCGAGCTGGTGGAGACCGGATGACATCCACGCCGGTCGAACTGCCGAAGACAGTCCTGCTCTCCCCGCGGCTGCGGCTGCTGATCCTCACCCAACTCGCCTTCAACATCGGCTTCTTCGCGGTCCTGCCCTTCCTGGCCGAACACCTGGGGCAGGCCGTCGGCATGGCGGGCTGGCTGGTCGGATTCGTGCTGGGGCTCAGGACGTTCAGCCAGCAGGGATTGTTCGTGGTGGGTGGGGCGCTGGCCGACCGGTACGGGATCAGGCCGGTCGTCCTCGCCGGATGCGTGCTGCGGATCGCCGGGTTCGCCTGGCTCGGGTACGCCGAACGGACGGCGGCGGTCATCGGGGCCGTCCTGCTCGTCGGGTTCGCCGCCGCGCTGTTCTCACCGGCGGTCGAGTCCGAGGTCGCCCGGCAGGCCGTCGTCCACGAGGAGGCGGGCGGTCAACGCACCCGCGTCCTCGCGCTGTTCACGGTCGCCGGGCAGGCCGGTGCCTTCGTCGGACCGTTGCTCGGCGCGCTGCTCCTCGCGGTGGACTTCCGTACGGTGTGTCTGGCGGGCGCCGGGATCTTCGTGCTCGTCCTCGCCGGGCACGCGTGGATGTTGCCGCAGCGGATTCCGGGTCGGCAACGGGTGCGGCTTAAGGGCGGATTGGGGGCGCTGGCCCGCAATCGCCGTTTCCTCGGGCTGTGTTGTGCGTACGGTGCCTACCTGCTCGCCTACAACCAGCTCTACCTCGCCCTCCCCGAGGAGGTGGAGCGCGCGACCGGTTCGCAGTCGGCGCTGGCCTGGCTGTTCGCGCTGTCCTCGCTGCTGGTGGTGACCGCGCAACTCCCCGTCACCCGCTGGGCCGGCTCCAGACTCTCGCTGCGCCGGTCCATGGTGGCCGGACTGCTGCTGATCGGCGCCGGGTTCGCGGTGGTCGCCGTGTCCCGTCCCGCCGCCTTGACCGGTACGGCGGGACTGTTGCCGTCGGCCGGGTTCGTCGTCCTGCTCACCTTCGGGCAGATGCTCGTCGCACCCGTGGCCCGGGCCTGGGTCCCCGACCTCGCGGAGGAGGGCCGACTCGGCCTCTACACCGGCGCACTCTCCTCCGTCTCCGGTCTGTTCGTGCTGATCGGCAGCTCCGTCACCGGTTCCCTGCTGGACAGCGGACTACCGCCCGCGGTCCCGTGGCTGGTGCTGGCGGCGGTGCCGGTCGCGGCGGTGGGGATGTTGCCGCGGAGGTAGGAACGAACGGGTCGAGCCGGGGTGGTCCCACCTCCTGGCCAACCCCGGAACGCCTACGGGCGCCGCTGCCCGCCCTGCGGGGCTGTGCCGAACCTCTCCGGACCGTGAGACCGCCCGCCCTGAACGCGGAGCACGCGCCTCAGACGCGCCGGTCCCGGCGAGGCGGCTGGTCGGAGAACTCAGGTGTCGGAGAACTCAGGTGTCGGGGAGCGGGGTGGTGTCGGCGGGTTCAGGCGCCCCGGTCAGGTCGCGGCGGGAGGCCGGATGCCGGCCATGAACTCGCCGGGCGGGTTCAGATGGGGCAGGGCCGGGATCGCTCGCGGGAGGGCCAAGTTGGCAGGGCAGGGCGGGGTGGCGTCGGCGAGTTCCGTGCCCCGGTCAGGGTTGCGGTGGGAAGCTCGACGCCCGCCACGCACTCGCCGGGCGGTTCATATGTCCGGGTCAGGTCTCGTGGTGGAGGTTCAGACGTAGGCCGCGCACCCGCCGGACGGTTCAGGTGGCCGCGTCAGGGGAGCCCGCCAAGTGGCCGGGCCA
>NZ_KB911623.1:34809-57681 GCF_000383615.1 Streptomyces canus 299MFChir4.1
GCCAGAAGCCCCCAGCCCCCGCGACTCACCGGACGGTGCATGTGCCCCGGTCAGGTCTCGCTGGGGAGGCTCAGACGCAGGCCGCGCACCCGCCGGACCATTCACGGGGTCGAGTCAGTGGCACCCGCCAGACAGCCAGGCGGTCGGCCCCGGAACCCGTCAGAGGTCCCCAGCCCCCGCGCCGCGCACTCGCCGGACCGCTCTCGTGCTCCGGCGCATCGGATCTGCCGTAGGGCCCGTGGTCGCGGCGATAGGGTCCACTCCATGGAGACTCAGGACATCCGGGTGGAGATCGTCCGGGAGGCGGACCAGGAGCTCGTCGGCGCGTTCGCGCGGATGCTGCCGCAGTTGTCCTCGGCGGCCGAGGCCCTCGACCTCGCCGCGCTCGACCGCATCCTGGCCTGTGACGCCAACACCATGCTGATCGCCAGGTCGGCGGCCGGGGCGGTCGTGGGCACCCTCACCCTCGTCATGTTCCCGGCGCCCGCGGGGCTGCGGGCCCGTATCGAGGACGTGATCGTCGATCACGCGGCCCGCGGCCAGGGCATCGCGGGACTGCTGATCAGGGAGGCCATCCGGCTCGCCCGGGAGGCCGGGGCCCGTACCGTCGACCTGACCTCCCGCCCGGACCGGGCAGCGGCCAACCGGCTCTACGAGCGGCAGGGCTTCCGGCAGCGGGAGTCGACCGTGTACCGGGTGCCGCTCAAAGGCTGACCTTCGCGCCGACAGGGTTTCAGGAGGCCACCGCCTCCGGCTCGCGCTCCACCGCCACGAACTCCAGCTCCAGCAGCTCGCCCACCGCCGCCTGGTCCGCCCGGTGCGTGCGCCACAGCCACAGGATGTCCCGGCCGAACGACCAGACCAGGGTGGACAGGGCGAGGGCCACGACCCCGAAGGTCGCCGTGTGCGGCAGGTACCCGGACGCGGCCACCAGCAGCAGGATCCCCTGGAGCGCGGCCACCGTCTTGCGGGCCATGCTCGGCGGCAGCGGGGCGTTGAGCCAGTTCCAGACGCGGGCCGCGGCGACGAAGCCGTAGCGCATGGCGCCGATGAGCAGCACCCACGGGCCTTGGGACATCGACACGTACACGCTGAGCACCAGGATCAGGAACGCGTCGACCTCCATGTCGAACCGCGCGCCCAGCGGAGTCGAGGTACCCGTCGCGCGGGCCACCTTGCCGTCGACGCCGTCGAGGATCAGGGCCACCGCCGTCAGGCCGACGAAGAGGGTGACCGGCGGGGAGTCCTGGTAGGAGTCCGCGACCAGGGCGGTCACTCCGCCGACCAGCGTGGCCCGGCCGAGGGTCACCCGGTTGGCCGGTCCGAAGGACCGCGGCCGGGTGCGGTGCAGCGCCCTGGAGAGCACGGCCCAGGTGGCGACGGCGAAGGCGAGGCCGGTCAGCCAGCCCGCCGGCCCCATGCCTATCGCCGTGCCGAGCAGAGCCAGCAACAGGATCTGAACGCCCGCTCCCACAGCGGTCTCCTGCTGGACCAGCCTTGCTTCGTAAGTGTTGTTCAGGGCCACCGCACATTCCTCCGGCCAGATGACAGAGTCGATCAAGGCCGCGTACTGTGCGCGGCCTGTGCACACCTCGGGTTACGTGACGAGGTACGTGCACGGGTTGCCGATCGTTCAGGAGGTTCTCGATGAAGGCCGCGGCACGCGCGTTCTGGCTCCGTTCTCCGGGGGAGGGCGAGGTACGGGAGGTGACCCTTCCGGCCCCCCGCGAGGACGAAGTGCTGGTCCGCTCGCTGTACTCGGGGGTCAGCAGGGGCACGGAGACACTCGTGTTCCGCGGCCAGGTGCCCGAGAGCCAGCACGCGGCCATGCGGGCACCGTTCCAGGAGGGCGACTTCCCGGGACCCGTGAAGTACGGCTACCTCAGCGTGGGGCTGGTGGAGGAGGGGCCCGCCGCGCTGAAGGGCAGGACCGTCTTCTGTCTGTACCCGCATCAGACGCGGTACGTAGTGCCCGCGAGCGCCGTGACGGTCGTACCGGACGACGTGCCCGCCCGCCGGGCCGTGCTCGCCGGCACGGTCGAGACCGCCGTGAACGCCCTCTGGGACGCGGCGCCCCTGGTGGGCGACCGGATCGCGGTCGTCGGCGGTGGCATGGTCGGCAGCTCCGTGGCGGCACTCCTCGCCCGCTTTCCCGGCGTGCGGGTCCAATTGGTGGACGCCGACCCCGCCCGCGCCGAGACCGCCGAGGCCCTCGGCGTCGGCTTCGCGTCCCCCGCGGACGCCCTCGGCGACTGCGACCTCGTCGTCCACGCCAGCGCCACCGAACAGGGCCTCGCCCGCTCGCTGGAACTCCTCAGCGCCGAGGGCACGGTCCTCGAACTGAGCTGGTACGGCGACAAGAAGGTCAGCCTGCCGCTCGGCGAGGCCTTCCACTCGCGGCGGCTCGTCATCCGCAGCAGCCAGGTCGGCACCGTGTCCCCGGCCCGCGGCAACCGCAGCTACGGCGACCGGCTCGCCCTCGCGCTGGAACTGCTCGCCGATCCGAGGCTTGACGCCCTCATCACGGGGGAAAGCGCGTTCGAAGAACTGCCGGAGGTGATGCCCCTGCTGGCCAGTGGGGAGATTGCGGCCCTCTGTCACCTCGTGAGGTACGGCAAGAGCGCCTGACCTGAGAAAAGAGTGAGATCCGGCTGAACACGGGGAAGCGGAGAGCCGTACTACACGGCATCCCCCGGCAGGGATCAGCCGGGGGACCAGACGCGCCGCACCTGGAGGGTCGTCCGTTGTTCAGCATCACCGTCCGCGATCACATCATGATCGCCCACAGCTTCCGCGGCGAGGTCTTCGGCCCCGCGCAGCGTCTGCACGGCGCGACGTTCCTGGTGGACGCCACGTTCCGGCGCGAACAGCTGGACGACGACAACATCGTCGTCGACATCGGACTCGCCACACAGGAACTGGGTGCCGTAGTCAGCGAGCTGAACTACAGAAACCTCGACAACGAACCCGACTTCGCCGGAGTCAACACCTCCACGGAGTTCCTCGCGAAGGTCATCGCGGACCGGCTCGCCGAGCGCATCGAGAAGGGCGCTCTCGGCGAGGGCGCCAAGGGTCTCGCGGGGCTGACCGTCACCCTGCACGAGTCGCATGTCGCGTGGGCGAGTTACGAGCGTGCCCTGTGACCGACATGACGACCGGGCGGGCGGCCACGCTCGACTACGTGCCCGTACAGCACACGGCTCTCAAGAAGGCCGAGATCATCCCGATGTCCCTGCGGACCGTGCACTTCGTGATGCCGGGCGGCGTGGACGACCCGACCGCGCCGAGCGGCGGCAACGCCTACGACCGGCGGGTCTGCCTGGACCTGCCCGGCTTCGGCTGGCAGGTCGAGCGGCACGCGGTGGCCGGCAGCTGGCCCCGGCCGGGAGCGCCCGCCCGTACCGAACTCGCCCGCACCCTGCGGGACCTGCCCGACGACACCGTCGTCCTCATCGACGGCCTGGTCGCCTGCGGCGTACCGGAGATCGTCGTGCCCGAGGCGGAGCGGCTGAGCATCGCCGTCCTCGTCCACCTGCCGCTCGGCGACGAGACGGGACTCGAACCCGGGCTCGCCCTCGCACTGGACGCCAAGGAGCGCGAGGTGCTGCGGGCCGTGCCCGCCGTGATCGCCACCAGCGACTGGGCCGTACGCCGGCTCGTCTCCCACCACGGACTCGCCCCCGAGCGGGTCCATGTCGCCACCCCGGGCGCCGACATCGCCCCCCTCGCCTCCGGCACCGACGGTCTCTCCCGGTTGCTGTGCGTGGCCGCGGTGACGCCCCGCAAGGGACAGCACCGGCTGATCGAGGCCCTGGCCGGCGCCCAGGACCTGCCGTGGAGCTGCGTGTGCGTCGGCGGGATCACCCAGGATCCCGAGTACGTCGCCCATCTGCGGATGCTCATCAAGCGGTACGGCCTCCAGGACCGCCTGCACCTCGCGGGACCGAAGGCCGGGGCCGAGCTCGACGCCAGCTACGCCGCCGCCGACCTGATGGTCCTCACCTCCTACGCCGAGACCTACGGCATGGCGGTCACCGAGGCCCTCGCGCGCGGCATCCCGGTGCTGGCCACCGACGTCGGCGGAGTGGCCGAGGCGGTCGGCCGCGCCCCCGACGGGGGAGTGCCCGGCATCCTCGTCCCGCCGGAGGACCCCGCCGCCCTCGCCGCCGAACTGCGCGGCTGGTTCGGCGAGGCGGACGTACGACGCAGGCTCAAGGCGGCTGCCCGGGGCCGGCGGGCCGCCCTGGACGGCTGGGCGACCACGGCCCGCAGCCTGGCCGGAGTACTCGGCCGACTCCCGAGCGAGCCCAGGAGGGCGGCATGAGGAAGACGGCGACCAAGCAGAGCGGCAAGATCCCGGCACAGCCGGGGCCTCGAGAGGTGGCGTCGGTGCAGCCTGGTGTCCCGTCCGCAGCAGAATCGGTCATCCCCGGTGCCGGTCCCAGCACCCGCCCCGGCGAGCGTCCGACCGTACGCCTCAGGGACGCCGGACCCGACGACGCTCCCCGCTACGCCCCCGAGTGGCTGGAACTGCGGGAGGGACCCGACGCGGCCGCGCGGGCGGCCGATCTGCTCGACCCGCTGCGGATCCGGCTGGCCAACCTGCCGGGCAAGGCCGGACTGGTCATCCACGACCTGGGCTGCGGCACCGGCTCGATGGGCCGCTGGCTGGCGCCCCGCCTGGACGGCCCCCAGCACTGGATCCTGCACGACCGGGACCCCTACCTCCTGCACTTCGCGGCCGTCGCCTCCCCGCGCTCCGCGGCCGACGGCAGCCGGGTCACCGTCGAGACGCGCCGCGGCGACGTCGGCCTGCTCACCCCGGACGCCCTCGCCGGCGCCTCCCTGGTGACGGCCTCCGCGCTTCTGGACGTCCTCACCCGCGAGGAGATCGACACCCTCGCCGCGGCCTGCACGGGCGCCGGCTGCCCGGCCCTGCTCACCCTGTCCGTGGCGGGCCGCGTCGAACTCACCCCGTCCGACCCGCTGGACGAGGAGATCGCCAGCGCGTTCAACGCCCACCAGCGGCGCGGCGGACTGCTCGGCCCGGACGCCCTCACCGTCGCCTGCGAGGCGTTCTCCGAACGGGGCGCGACGGTCCGGCTGAACCCGAGCGCCTGGCGCCTGGGCCCCGCCGAGTCCGCGCTCACCGCGCAGTGGCTGCGCGGCTGGGTCGGCGCGGCCGTCGAGGAGCGCCCCGAGCTGAAGGAACGTGCCGAGCGCTACCTCCAGGACCGTCTGGAGGCCTGCCGCGCGGGCGAGTTGAAGGTCGTCGTCCACCACAGCGACCTGCTGGCGCTGTCCCGCCCGACGGGCGGAGCGTCATGAGCGTGGAGACGGTGCGGCCGGACACGGACCTCCCGGCGGCCCGCGGCACCGGTCGCACCAAGGCGCCGTTGCCCGTACGGCGACCCGCGGACCCGGCAGGGCCGGGCACGCTCTCCCACCGGGCCCGCACCCTGCGGGCCGAGGTGGTCCAGACCCGGGACCAGGTGCTCACGGCACGGACCGACGCCCTCGTGGCCCGGGCCGAGATCCTCGAAGCCGCCGGCGTGCCCGCCGCGGACCTGGCCGAAGCCGCCGTCTCCCACGACCGGATCGGCGTGATCGTGACCGAGGCCCGGCCCGGGCCCGCTCACCCGGCAGCCCCCCGGTGGCGCACCGCCCTGCGCTCGGTCCTCAACTCCCGCGCCCTGCGTACCCACTTCGGCACCGTCGCCGGGGTCACCATCCTCGCTCTGCTGCTGTGGCGCCTCGGCACCGGCGTCTTCCTGGACGGGCTGCGCCGGATCGACGGCCCCGCCCTGCTGGCGGCGCTCGCGATCGGCGTACTGACCACCGTGTTCAGCGCCTGGCGCTGGCAGTTGGTGGCCCGCGGTCTGCGCATCCGGCTGCCCCTCGGCGAGGCCGTGGCCGACTACTACCGTGCCCTGTTCCTGAACGCGGCCCTGCCCGGTGGTGTCCTCGGTGACGTGCACCGCGCGGTCCGGCACGGGCAGAGTGCCGGCGACATGGGCCGCGGAGTGCGGGCGGTCGTCCTCGAACGGGTCGCCGGTCAGATCGCGTTGGCGGTCGTCGGCGGTGCCGTGCTGCTCACCATGGACTCCCCGGTGCTGGCCGAGGCCCGCCACCTCGCCCCCGTCGCCGGCCTGGCCGGCCTCGGCGCGCTCGCCGTGGTCGTGGCCCTGCGGATGAACCGGGCCCCCTCCACCCGCCGCGGCCGGAGGCTGCGCGCGACCCTCGGCGAGGCGCGCGAGGCACTGCTGTCCCGCCGCAACTGGCCCGGCGTCACGCTGTCCTCGGCCGTCGTCCTCGCCGGCCACCTCGGGATGTTCGTGCTCGCCGCGCGCATCGCGGGCTCCGACGCCTCCGTCGCCGCCCTGCTGCCGCTGGCCGTGCTCGCCCTGCTCGCCATGGGACTGCCCCTGAACATCGGCGGGTTCGGCCCCCGGGAGGGCGTCACCGCCTGGGCGTTCGCCGCCATGGGCCTCGGCGCCGGCGCCGGCCTCGCGACCGCCATCGTGTACGGCGTCCTCAGCTTCGTGGCGAGCCTGCCGGGCGCGGTCGTCCTGGTCGCCCGCTGGTACCAGGGTCTGCGGCGCCCGGCCAAGCCCTACTCGGCGCCGTCGCCGGATGCGGTCAGCATCGAGAAATACGTTCCGAAGGATGCCGCGAGGCTCTCCAGCAAGGCTTTCCCTTTTTCCGCCGAGCCCAGCGAAGGGCGCCCTATGACACCGGAATCGGTGTAACCGGACATACCGAGGGTGAGGAGATGACGACGGTCGTCCGCGACGAAATCGGAGGTCTCGTAACCGGGGCGGAGACTTTCCGGGTGCGTATGCAGAAGAATGGAGGTCTCGATTTCTCCCGCGTGCATGTCGGTGAGCAGCGAGGTGACCACTCCCGCCTCCGTACGGGCGGCCTCCCAGTCCTCCGCGGCCGGGAACAGCGCCATCCGCTCCCCGCGGGCGGAGGCCTCCTGGACGACGTTGCCCAGCACGTAGTTCCCCCCGTGGCCGTTGACCACGACCAGGGCCTCGACGCCCGAACGGCGCAGCGAGGCGGCGATGTCCTGTACCACCGAGTGAAGGGTGACGGCGGAGATGCTGACGGTCCCCGGCCAGGCCGCGTGCTCGTGCGAGCAGGAGATCGTCACCGGGGGGAGGAGGTGCACCGGGTACGCCGCGGCGATCTCCCGCGCGACGGCACACGCGACGAGGGTGTCGGTCGCCAGGGGAAGGTACGCGCCGTGTTGTTCGAAGCTCCCGACCGGAAGGACGGCGACCTGAGTTGAGACGCCCGCGCCCCGCGTCCGTACGTCTTCCGTAGTGTCCGTCGGCAACAGACCGTACGCCGCCGACCGTATTCCCGAACCGCTCATCTTTTCACGGCCTTTCGTCTCTGCTTAGGAAACAGATCATGACAGATTACGTTGGCGTACTCGGCAAGAAGGCACCGCAGCGCACCGGGGTGGAACGCGTGGTGAATGCCCCGCTGCCCACCGTGTACGGGAAATTCCAGGCGGTCGGCTACCTCGATCACGACCGCGGTGACGAACAGGTCGCCCTGGTCTACGGTGACATCGGCACGGAGGACGTCCTCGTGCGGCTGCATTCCGAGTGCCTGACCGGTGACGCTTTCGGCTCCCAGCACTGCGAGTGCGGTGACCAGCTGGACGCCGCGCTGCGGGCCGTGGTCAAGGAGGGCAGCGGCATCGTCGTCTATCTGCGGGGCCACGAGGGCCGGGGCATAGGCCTGCTCGCCAAGCTGCGCGCGATGGCGCTCCAGGCGGAGGGCCTGGACACCGTGGAGGCGAACCTCGCGCTCGGTCTGCCGGTGGATTCCCGCGACTACGGCGTCGCCGCCGGGATCTTCCACGACCTGGGCGTGAACTCGGTCCGACTGATGTCCAACAACCCGCGCAAGCGCGAGGCGCTGGTGCGGCACGGCATCGAGGTCTCCGAGACGGTGCCGCTGCTGATCACGCCGTGCGAGAGCAACATCACCTACCTGCGCACCAAGCGGGAGCGACTGGACCACGTCCTGCCCCACCTGGACGCGGTGGCCCACCTGTCCTGACCGTCGGGCGGATTCCGGGAGGCCGGATCCGGACAGGAAGAGGGAATGACCGACGACGTCCTCTTCCTCCTCCCCGGCCAGCGGGCCACGCCCCTGCGCGACGCGGCGACCGGCCACCGTGCCGCCGTGCCCGACAGCGCCGTCCTGGGCACGGGCACCTGGGCCCTGGCCCGTGGGCGAGAGGTGCCCGCAGGCACCGAAGAGGCGGTGGCGGACGCCTGCCCGGTGGCGGCCCGCACGCCGGGCCCGACACCGGTGGTGCGCGGGACGCGGCCCGTGCCCGGGTGCGCGGTGGTCGGCGGGGGCGCGTTCGAGGCCGGCCGCCGGGAGGCGGACACCGGAGTCCTACGGCGGTCGGCGAGAGTGGTCGTGGACGACCCGGCGACCGCGGCGGAGCACGCCGGGCCGGTCGGGGGCGCGCTCCGGACGGGGCTGCCGACCGGTCTCGTCGGCCTGGGTGACGTACCGACCGGACGAGCCGTGGCCCGGGCCGCCCCCGGTGACACCGTCCACCAGCACGCGGCCGAGGGGGAGCGCCGGTGAGCACGCGGTCGGCCGAGGTCGTAGTCATCGGCGGTGGTGTCATGGGGACGAGCATCGCCCGCCACCTGGTGCGCGCGGGCGTACGGGACGTGGTGCTCGTCGAGCGGGACGAGCTCGCCTCCGGCTCCACGTCGAAGGCGGCGGGCGGGGTACGGGCGCAGTTCTCCGACGAGCTCAACATCCGGCTCGGGGCGCGCAGCCTGGAGGCGTTCGGCCGGTTCGAGGAGGAGACCGGGCAGGACATCGGTCTGCACCGGGTCGGATACCTGTTCCTGCTGTCGACGCCAGAGGAGGTCGCCTCCTTCGAGGAGAGCGTTCGGCTCCAGAACGGCCTCGGCGTCCCGAGCCGCATGATCGACCCGGCCGAGGCGCGCCGGCTGTCCCCGCTCATCACCACCGACGGACTGCTCGCCGCCGCGTTCTCACCCGAGGACGGCCACTGCACCCCCGAGTCCGTCGTCCAGGGCTACGCGGCCGACGCCCGCCGCCACGGCGCGACCGTCCTGCGGCACACCGAGGTCACCGGCATCGAACGGCGCGGCGACGACATCACCGCCGTCACGACCACCAGGGGCCGTATCGCCACCGGCACGGTGGTCTGCGCGGCGGGCGCCTGGTCGCGGGCCGTCGGCGCGATGGCCGGCGTGGACCTGCCGGTCGAGCCGCTGCGCCGCCAGATCGCGGTCACCGAACCGGTCCACGCGCTGCCGCCCGACCTTCCCATGACCATCGACTTCACCAGCAGCCTCTACTTCCACCGCGAGGGCCCCGGCCTCCTCCTCGGCATGTCCGACCCCGACGAGAGACCCGGCTTCGACACCGCCACCCACGACCGCTGGATCCCCCGCCTGGCCGAGGCCATGCAGCACCGCGCCCCCGCCCTCCTCGACCTGCGCCGCACCGGCGGCTGGGCCGGCCTGTACGAGATCACCCCGGACCACAACGCCCTGATCGGCGAGGCGACTTCGGTCTCCCGCTTCCTGTACGCGACCGGCTTCTCCGGCCACGGTTTCCTCCAGGGACCGGCCGTCGGCGAGGTCGTCCGCGACCTGTACCTCGGCCGCGTACCCTTCGTGGACATCAGCCCGCTCAGCGCCGGCCGGTTCGCGGCCGACGCCCCGCGCCCGGAGGCCAACCGCGTATGACCGAGCTCCATCTGTGGCTGCGCCACGAGGTCCGTTCCACCGAGCGTCGCACGCCCCTCGTGCCGTCCGACGCCCGGCGGCTCGTCGACAGCGGCGTGACACTGACCGTCGAGGAGTCCCCGCAGCGGATCTTCCCGATCGAGCAGTACGCGGCGGTCGGCTGCGGTGTCGCCCCCGCGGGTTCCTGGGCCTCCCGGGCGCCCGAGGACGCCGTGGTCCTCGGCCTCAAGGAACTCCCCGACGAGCCGGCCGCCCTGACGCACCGGCACGTCTTCTTCGGGCACGCCTACAAGGAGCAGCCGGGCGCCCTGGAACTGCTGCGCCGGTTCGCCGCCGGGGGAGGAGCCCTCCTCGACCTGGAGTACCTGGTCGACGACCACGGCCGCAGGCTCGCCGCCTTCGGCTACTGGGCCGGTTACCTCGGCGCGGCTCTGGCCGTGCTCCAGCACCGCGGGAGGCTGTCCGCGCCTCTCACGCCCACCTCGCAGGAGGAACTGGAGGAGGCGCTGCGGCCCGTCGCCGGGGACGAGGAGTTCACGGCCCTGGTGATCGGGGCCCTGGGCCGCAGCGGCCGGGGCGCCCGCGTCGCGCTCCGGGCCGCCGGAATCGAGCCGACCTGCTGGGACCTCGACGAGACCCGCGACCTGGACCGCCCCGCCCTGCTCGCCCACGACGTGCTGGTGAACTGCGTCCTCGCCACCGGCCCGATCCCGCCCTTCGTCCGCGAGGCGGACCTGGACGACCCGGCCCGCCGGCTGCGCACCCTCTCCGACGTGACCTGTGATGTCGGCTCGCCCCTGAACGTCCTGCCGGTCTACGACCGCACCACCGAGTGGGCCGAGCCCGTCCGCCGGCTGCACAAGGAACCCCCGCTCGACCTGATCGCCATCGACAACCTGCCGTCCCTGCTCCCCGAGGAGTCCAGCGTCGGGTTCTCGGGGTCGCTGCTGCCCCTGCTGCTGGAGTTCGGGGTCGGCGGACCCTGGGGGCGCTGCCTGGACCGGTTCCACCGGGCCTGCCGTGAACTCGGCATCGACGAGGGGGAGACGCGCCGTGACTGACCTGGTCCCCGCGAGCGGCACCGTTCACTGGATCGGCGCCGGACTCTCCACCGGCAGCGGTCTGGCCGCACTGTGCGACACGGCCGACCGCGTGCTGCTGTGGCACCGCACCGAGGAGCGGGCGGAAGAGGCCCTCGAAGGGCTTCGCATCAACGGGCGGGCCGCGCCCCGCGCGTATGCGCTCGCCGCGCTCGCGGCCGAACTGGCCCCGGGGGACGTCGTCGTGTCGATGCTGCCCGCCCCCGAGCACGCCGGGATCCTCGCCGCCTGTGTGCGCGAGAACGCCCACTTCGCCTGCTCCAGCTATGTGTCCGACGCCGTCCTCGAAGAGGTGCCCAGGGCGTACGAGGCCGGACTCGTCGTCCTCACCGAGGCCGGCCTCGACCCGGGCATCGACCACCTCTTCGCCCACAGTCTCGTCGCCCGGGCCCGCGAGGCGATCGGCGACGCGACACCGGCGTCGTACGGCCTCACCTCCTACTGCGGCGGCGTGCCCGCCGTCCCGAACGACTTCAGGTACCGCTTCAGCTGGGCCCCCGCCGGAGTCCTGAACGCCCTGCGCTCGCCCGCCCGTTACATCGACCACGGCGTCCCGACCACCGCCGAGCGCCCCTGGGAGGCGACTCGGCGCCATGTCGTGGACGGCGAGACCTTCGAGGTCTACCCCAACCGTGACAGCGTCCCGTTCGTCGAGCAGTACGGACTGCCGGCCGCCTGGACCCCGCGGACCTTCGTGCGCGGGACCCTGCGACTGGACGGCTGGCTGCGCGCCTGGGAGCCGGTCTTCGAGGAGCTGAGGACCGGCGACGACACCCGGATCGCCGCCCTGGCCCGGGAGTTGGCGGCCAGGTACCCCACGACGGACGCCGACCGCGACCGGGTCGTCCTCGCCGTCTCACTCGACGTGCGCGCGGAGGACGGCCGCACCTGGTCCGGCGGCTATCTGCTCGACCTGGTGGGGGACGAGGAGGACAGCGCCATGGCCCGCTGCGTCTCCCGGACCCTCGCCCTGGGCGTCGGCCACATCCTGGACGATTCCCTCCCGGCAGGGCTGAACCGTGCCGCGGAGACCGCCGACCGCTCGGAACAGTGGCTGGGCGAACTCGCCCGCAGCGGTGTGCACTTCACCCTGCGGGTCGATCAGTAGGCGCCTACGCAGTGACCGCCTCGTGGACCAGCCGCTTCAGGTCGGGGAAGAGCTTCAGCGACTTCGGGCGCACCTGGGTGAAGAACTGCACGGTCAGATCGCGGCCCGGGTCGACCCAGAAGGTCGTGGACGCGGCCCCGCTCCAGCCGTACGAACCGAGAGCCGAGGGCGCCAGGGTGCGGGCGGGGTCGATCACCACGGAGACGCCGAGGCCGAAGCCGACGCCGTCGTTGCCGGGCTCGTCGTGGGCCGGTTTGGTGCCGAAGGCGCGCAGGTCGGCGCCGCCAGGCAGGTGGTTGGAGGTCATCAGGTCCACCGTCTCGGCGGACAGCAGGCGGGTGCCGTCCAGTTCGCCGCGGCGGCGCAGCAGTTCCGCGAAGCGGTGGACGTCGTACGCCGACGCCGCCAGGCCACCGCTGCCGGACAGCAGACGGGGGCGGCGGCCCCGCAAGGGCAGTCCGGGGACCGGCTCGATGGTCCCGTCGTCCTTCTCGCCGTACAACTCCGCGAGCCTGTCCGCCTGTTCGTCCGTCACCCAGAACCCCGCGTCGGTCATCCCGAGCGGGCCGAGGACGCGCTCGGCGAAGAACGTGTCGAGGCTCTGGCCGGACGCGATCTCGATGACCCGGCCGAGGACGTTGGAGGCGACCGAGTAGTTCCACTGGGTGCCCGGCTCGAACTGGAGGGGCAGGCTCGCGTACACGTCGACGGTCTTGGCGAGGTCGGAGCCCGGCAGCACGGACGACTCCAGTCCGGCCTCGCGGTAGAGGGCGTCGACCGGGTGGGAGTGGTAGAAGGCGAAGGTCAGGCCCGCGGTGTGGGTCATCAGATGCCGGACCAGGATCGGACCGTCCGCCGGGCGGGTCGTGAGGCTGTCGCCGGAACCGTCCACATAGACCCGGGGCTCCGCGAACGCCGGCAGATACTCGGCGACCGGGTCGTCCAGCGACAGCCGGCCCTCCTCCACGAGGATCAGGGCGGCCACGGCGGTGACCGGCTTCGTCATCGAGTAGATCCGCCACAGAGTGTCGGCCTCGACCGGCCGGCCGGTGGCGAGGTCACGGTGGCCGTGCGCGGTGAGGTGGGCGATGCGGCCGCCGCGGGCGACGGACACCAGGAAGCCGGGCAGCCGGCCCTCGTCGACGTAGTGGGCGAAGTGCTGGTCGAGGCGGTCGAGCGCCTTCGCGTCCAGCCCCACCTCACCGGGATCGACCTCTTGCCGAAGCTGTGCCATTGCTTTCCTCCGTCGCGCATCCGTCGAGGTGGGGACCGACATACCCGGTCCGGACCACCTCAGACATCATCGTCGCTCAGAAAACCACGACGAGCCGCGGGTCGGCCGGGATTCGGCAGTGGGGGAATGCGGGGTGCGGCCGGGCCGGTTGATCGTGTCATGACCGATGACGCGACGCAGGACGCACTGTTCCGGCTGCTCTCCGAGAGCCACGGCGGGGTGCTGGTCACCCTCAAGCGCGACGGCCGCCCCCAGCTGTCGAACGTCAGCCACGCCTACTACCCCGACGAGCGGATCATCCGGGTCTCCCTCACCGACGACCGCGCCAAGACCCGCAATCTGCGCCGGGACCCCCGTGCCTCGTACCACGTGACGACGTCGGACCGGTGGGCCTACACGGTCGCCGAGGGCACGGCCGACCTCACCCCCGTGGCACAGGACCCCCACGACGACACGGTCGACGAACTCGTCCGCCTGTACCGGGACGTCCAGGGCGAACATCCCGACTGGGACGACTACCGGGCGGCGATGGTCCGGGACCGGCGGCTGGTGCTGCGGCTGCGGGTGGAGCGGGCGTACGGGATTCCCGCCGGGGCGATCGGCGGCTGACCGGCTTGGGCGGGGCGCCCAGGGGGGTGCCGGGTTCGGTTGTCGGGGCGGGTGCGGGTGCGATGTGGCTGGTCGCGCAGTTCCCCGCGCCCCTAGGGGCACCTCCGGCCCGTCGGTCCTACGACCAGCGGCGCAGGGCCGACGGCCGATGTGGCGGGGAGCTGCGGCTGCCTACGCTGACCGGCACACCGAGAGAAGAGGTCAGCATGCCCGTCAACGGCCGCAGCCACATTCGTGTCGCCTGTCCCTCCCGGGACCTGGCCGCCGCCGAACGATTCTGGGTCCAGGGGCTCGGGCTGGGTGTCGTGTGGCGTGCCGAGGGCGGTCCCGAGCCCGGGGAGCACGACCTCCTGATGCTGGGGTGGCCGGACGCCGGCTGGCACCTGGAGCTGGTCCACGAGCAGGGCCGTCCCGTCGAACCCCGTCCCACCGAGGAGGACCTGTTGGTGATCTACGTCGACGGGCCGGTGCCGGAGGACCTGGTCGCCCGCCTGGAGGCCCACGGCGGCAGACAGGTGCGGTCGCCGAACCCCTACTGGAACGAGTGGGGCGTCACGGTGGAGGACCCGGACGGGTACCGGCTGGTGCTGTGCACGCGGGGCTGGTCGAACGGGTAGCCGCAGCGGGCGGGCAGGCCCGAGCCCCCGGGTGCCTGCGGGCGTCCGGGGGCTCGACGTGGGGGGAGCGGAAAGGGCGGGGTCAGGCCGTCACCTTCTCCGGGCGGGACGCCTGACGGGGTGCCCGTGCGCCGAGCTCCTCCGCGGGGACCTTGTGGGTCTCGCGGGCCGTCAGGGCGGCGATCACCGGCGGGACGCACAGGGCCGCGGTGAACAGGGCCACCGAGGACCAGTCGGTGCCGTCGGGGCCCGCGATCTGCGCGGCGAAGGTGACCGCGAAACCCGCCACGGCGAAGCCGATCTGGGTGCCGATGGCCATGCCCGACAGCCGGACCCGAGTGGAGAACATCTCGCCGTAGAAGGACGGCCAGACGCCGTTCGCGGCGCTGTAGACGACACCGAAGGTGATGATGCCGAGCAGCAGCGTCAGCGGGTAGTTGCCCGTGGAGATGCCCCAGAGGTAGAGGAACATCATCACCGCGCTGCCCGCCGCGCCGATCAGGAAGACCGGGCGCCGGCCGATGCGGTCCGACAGCGTGGCCCACGCCGGGATCGCGGCGAGCGCGACGAGGTTGGCGAGCGCGCCCACCCACAGCATCGAGGAACGGCTCATCCCGACCGCGTCGCTCGTCGCGTACGCCAGCGCCCACACCGTGAAGATCGTGGAGACCGAGGCGATCAGCGCACCCCCGATCACCCGCAGCACGTCCGCCCAGTGCTCCCGCAGCAGTACCACCAGGGGCAGCTTCGGGACGCCCTCGGAGGCGGCCTGCTGCGCGAACGCCGGTGTCTCGTCCAGCTTGCGGCGGATCACGATGCCGACCACGGCGACCACCACACTCAGCCAGAACGGCACGCGCCAGCCCCAGGACAGCAGCTGGTCCTCGGGCAGCGCGGCGACCGGCAGGAAGACCAGGGTGGCGAGCAGCTGCCCGCCCTGGGTGCCGCTGAGGGTGAAGCTCGTGAAGAAGCCCCTCCGGTGCGCCGGCGCGTGTTCCAGGCTCATGGAGTTGGCGCTGGCCTGCTCGCCGGCCGCCGAGATGCCCTGCAGGACCCGGCACAGCACCAGCAGGACCGGAGCGAGGGTGCCGACCTGGTGGCGGGTGGGCAGACAGCCGATGAGGAACGTCGACAGGCCCATCAGGATCAGCGTGAAGACCATGATCTTCTTACGCCCTGCCCGGTCGCCGAAATGCCCTAGGAAGAGAGCGCCGACCGGCCGGGCCGCGTAGGCGACACCGAACGTGGCCAGCGACAGCAGGGTCGCGGTGGCCGGGTCGGACTCGTCGAAGAACACCTTCGGGAAGATGAGGGCCGCGGCGCTGCCGTAGATGAAGAAGTCGTAGTACTCCAGGGCGCTGCCGATCCAGGCGGCGGTGGCGGCCTTTTTCGGTTGCCCGACGGCTTTGGCGGGGACGGACACGGGTGCTCCTTCGGGGACTCCGGGAGCTATCCAGTTAATTAACCCACTGGATAGTTAGTAGCGGTTGCCGAGGATGGTGCGCCCGCGCCTCCCGGGTGTCAAGGGGTCCGGACGGGCCGGGTCAGTCCGCCGCGCGGTCCGCCGTCAGGTAGGCGATCACCATGTCCCCCAACATGGTCCGGTAGTGCTCCCGTTGCTCGGCGGCCACCAGGTCACGCCCGAACAGCGCGCCGAAGGTGTGCCGGTTGGCGACCCGGAAGAAGCAGAACGAACTGATCATCGCGTGCAGGTCCACAGCGTCCACGTCGGCCGTGAACAGGCCGGACTCCTGCCCCGAGGCCAGGATGCGGCCGATCACGTCGAGCGCGGGGGAGCCGATCCTGCCGAGCTTCTCGGAGGCGGCGATGTGCTCGGCCCCGTGGATGTTCTCGATGCTGACCAGGCGGATGAAGTCCGGGTGCTGCTCGTGGTGGTCGAAGGTCAGCTCCGCGAGGCGCCGGATCGCCGCGACCGGGTCCAGGTGCTCGACGTCCAGCTCCTGCTCGGCCTCGCGGATCACGGTGTACGCCCGCTCCAGGACGGCTGTGAACAGCTGTTCCTTGCCGCCGAAGTAGTAGTAGATCATCCGCTTGGTGGTGCGGGTGCGGGCGGCGATCTCGTCGACGCGGGCCCCGTCGTAGCCGGCCCGCGCGAACTCCTGGGTCGCCACGTCGAGGATCTCGGCCTGGGTGCGGGCGGCGTCGCGGATCCGCCCGCCTGGTCGTGCCGGTTCGTCGACGCTGGTCATCGGGTTCCTTCGGGTGGGCGGCCGGTGCCGCAGATTCTAGAAGGCACCGCCCGGCTCTTCCCCGGCGGCTGTCCGGCTGATATAGCTAACGTACTGGTTCGTACATTAGCTTTCGGCTGGGAGGTCCGCGTGGCCAAGGACTCGTTTCTCGTCGGACTGATCGGCGCCGGTATCGGCCCCTCGCTGAGCCCGGCGCTGCACGAGCGGGAGGCGGACCGGCAGGGCCTGCGCTGTCTGTACCGGCTCATCGACATCGACGTGCTCGGCGTGCGCCCCGAGGCGGTCGGCGAGCTGGTGCGGGCCGCCCGGGACCTGGGCTTCGACGGGCTGAACATCACCCACCCGTGCAAGCAGCTGGTCATCGGGCACCTGGACGCGCTCGCCCCGCAGGCACGGGCGCTCGGCGCGGTCAACACCGTCGTCTTCGAGGGCGGCCGCGCGACCGGGCACAACACCGACGTCACCGGCTTCGCCGCGTCCTTCGCGCGCGGGCTGCCCGACGTGCCCCTGGAGCGGGTCGTGCAGCTGGGTGCGGGCGGCGCGGGGGCGGCCGTGGCGCACGCCATGCTCACCCTGGGCGCCGCACGGGTCACCGTCGTCGACGCGCTCGCAGGCCGGGCCGCCGACCTCGCCGCCGCCCTGAACCGGCACTTCGGCGAGGGGCGCGCGGCCGCGGCCACCCCGGACCGGCTGGCCCCGCTGCTGGCCGACGCCGACGGCCTGGTGCACGCCACCCCCACCGGCATGGCCGCCCACCCCGGCCTGCCCCTTCCGGCCGGTCTGCTCCGCCCCGAGCTGTGGGTCGCCGAGGTCGTCTACCGCCCGCTGGAGACGGAACTGCTGCGCACCGCCCGCGCGCTGGGCTGCGCCACCTTGGACGGCGGAGGGATGGCCGCCCTCCAGGCCGCGGACGCGTTCCGGCTGTTCACGGGGCGGGAACCGGACGCGGCCCGGATGCTGGCGGACATCGGGGAACTGGCGGGCGCGGTCGGCACCCCCAAGTAACCGTGGATCACTGACGGTTGACGGTCCGGGTCACACCGGCGAAGACCGTCGTCGCCAGGATCCAGCCCGCGATGACCAGGGCGTACGACAGCGACTGGTACCAGCCCCGCGGGGCGAAGGCGCCCTCCTGGCCGAAGGAGATCACCGGCAGCAGCAGGTCGAGGGTGTAGAACAGCGCGTTGAAGTGCGGGGCCTCGTCCGCCTTGAGCGGTGGCGGGTGGTGCAGGCCGTAGGCGAGCGTGCCGACGGCGAGCAGGGAGAGCAGCCAGACGCAGGCCCGCAGCGGATGGAAGCCGTAGCCGACGGTGGCGTCCTGGACATGGCCCCACAGGCGTCCGTACCAGGCGAGCGTGGCGCGGTGGCGGCGCTGCTTGGCGAGCTGGACCAGCCGGGCGGCGCGGTCGTCGCCGATGCGGCGGTAGGCGGCGGTCAACTGCTCGTAGGCGTGCGGGACATAGCCTTCGCGGTCGCGCTCCAGCATGGGCAGGCGGCGCTCGGCGGGCTCCTGCGGGGTGAGCGAGGTGTAGACGAGCTTGTTGAACTGGACCTCCTCCGGCACCACTTCGGGTTCCAGGAACAGGTCGTCGATCTGGGCGCGGCGCAGGCTGAGGGTGCCCTGAATGGGCGGCCCCTTGCGCAGCCAGAGCTCCCCGATGGTGCAACTGTTCGCCCTGAGCGCCGCGTCGCCCGGGTTCGACAGATGCGCGTACGAGAAGTCGAGCCGGCCCGCGATCCGGGCGCCCCGCAGGCCGATCCAGCCGAAGGTGTGCGCCCGGCGCAGATGGACGTCGCCCTCCACGACGAGGGTCTGCGCGTCGAGGACGATGTCGCCGGGGTGGCTGAGCCGGGCGTCGTTGAGGTTGACGGAACCGGCGACGGTGGCGCCGTTGAGGCGGATCTCGCCGTGGACGCGGAGCCCCGGCGCCCACAGATCGTCGCCGAGGCTCATGTGGTTGAGCTGGAGCGCGGGTTCCCCGGCCTCGTCCGCGACGATCTCGGCCCGGTCCATGAACAGGGCCCCGGCGATCCGCGCCCCGCCGAGCCGCACCGGGCCGTTCACCAGGCAGGCCGTCAGCCGCAGCACGGCCTCCACGCGCAGCGTGGCGGCGGTCAGTCCGGGCAGCACGGAGTGGCTGAGGTTCAACTGACGCATCCGGCAGCCGTACAGCACCGGTACGTCGTCGAAGTGGCAGTGGCTGAGCCGTACGGCGTGGTCGACCGTCCCGTACTGGAGCGCGAGCACACCGGTGATCCGGGCGCCTGCCAGCTTGAGGGCGGGTATCTCCGCGTCCTCCTGCGGCCCGTTGAGCATCAGCGCCCGCAACACGGAGGCGCGCACGGTCCGTTCGGCACCCCACTCGGCGCCGCCCGCCACGTCCTCGTCCTGCGCCGCCCGGAAGTCCACGGCCTCCCCCCGGGGGAAGGCACGCCACACCCGCAGTTCGGCCGGGGTCAGGTTGTCGATCTCCATCAGCCGTGACTCTGACGGGACCATGAGCGACTGTCAACATGCCCGGACCTCTGGAGAGTGCGGCCCTGTCGCTCGGAAACCTCAGAGCTCAGAGGTAGAAACCGGATATCTCGAAGGCCGCTTCCTCCGCGATGTCCGGGACCTCCGGCGAGGCCACCCTGTCGTGCCAGGGCTGCCAGTCAGGCGGGGTGACCACGAGCCCGATGACGGGTGCGGGGTCCGGATCGCTGGGCGGCGGCTCCCGGCGCGCCGAGGCGAATGTGGGCAGGAATGCCGGTGGGGTGTCGTCGGGGACGAGCGGACGGGGCGCCGGTTCGTGAGCGATCTCGGGCGGATCGACGTCGGCCGTGGGAGTCCTGGTGGTCAGCCCCAGTTGGGCGACGGCCCTCGCGAGATCCGTGAGGTGCCGCTGGTACCCGGCCCTGCCCAGCATGGCCGTCACGTCGTTCATCACCCCGAACGCGCTCGGCGCGAAGGCGTACTTGGCCGCCTTCAGCCCTGCCTTCAGCAGTGAGCCGCAGTTCCGCGTTGCCTGGTCCGCCACCGTGAACGCCTGATGGATGCTGTCGGAGGAGGGGAAGCGCGCAGCGGTGTTCAGGTCGAAGCCGGCGGCGGCCAGCCGTTCCCCGAGGTGACGGGGTTCGACGGGAACACACCGACCCCGGAACGTCCCCCGGACGTCCTCCATGTCGAGGTCGCGGGCGGTGAGTTCGGTCGCCAGCCCCAGCATGCACCGGAGCGTCCCGCGGGCCTGCCCCGGCTCCGTGAACGTACGACGCCGCTGGTGCTCCCGCTTCTCGCCGGTGATCACCGCCATGAGGTCGACGAGGCGCTCGTCCGCCTCTGCCGCCAAGCGCTCGAAGCCGTCGGCGCCGTCGCGAAGACAGGCCAGGGCCGACAGCGCCGCCCGCCGGAGACGTTGGGCGGCCAGGGTCACTTCGCTGCGGGGTGCCATGGGAGATTTCGTGGTCCGTGCGCTTTCCGGAGTCGCCGCCATGGCATCCACCCTGCTCGATCCGCTGTGGTCTTTCCCCCATACCCACGACAAAACAACCCGTAACTTCCTTTCAGGACAACATGGTTGACCGTCGCCGCCCGACGACCACGGCCCGGACCACGACGTGTCGTGGTCCGGGCCGCGTGCGAGAGCGGTTCTAGGCCCTGGTGTTCCACTCCGCGATCACCGGGCGGTCGTGTTCCGTCGAAAGACGGCTCACCGTCCCGGTCGCCAGCTGGAACAGCCGGCCGTCCGCCGGGGTCAGCCCCAGCCGGCGGGCCGTCAGGACCCGCAGGAAGTGGGCGTGGGCCACGAGGACCACGTCGCCGTCGGGGAGGGCGGCGTCGACACGGGCGAGGACCCGGTCGGCGCGGCGGCCGACCTCCTCGGGGGATTCGCCGGGGTGTCCGTCGGGGCCGGGCGGGACACCGTCGGTCCACAGGTTCCAGTCGGGCCGGGTGCGGTGGATGTCGACGGTGGTGACGCCCTCGTAGGCGCCGTAGTCCCACTCGTGGAGGTCGGGGTCGGTCAGGGCCCCGGTGATGCCCGCCAGTTCGGCGGTGCGTATCGCGCGGTCCAGCGTGCTGGTCAGCGTGAGCGAGAAGGTCCGGGCCGAGAGGAGCGGAGCGAGTGACTTGGCCTGTTCCTCGCCGTGCTGGGTGAGGGGCAGGTCGGTCCAGCTGGTGTGCTGTCCCGACACGCTCCACTCCGTCTCACCGTGGCGGACCAGAAGGAGATCCCCCACGGCGCGCCTACTTCTTCGCTTCGACGGCGTGCCCGCCGAACTGGTTGCGCAGCGCCGCGATCATCTTCATCTGCGGGGAGTCGTCCTGGCGGGACGCGAACCGGGCGAACAGCGACGCCGTGATCGTGGGCAGCGGCACCGCGTTGTCGATCGCCGCCTCCACGGTCCAGCGACCCTCGCCGGAGTCCTCCGCGTAACCCTTGAGCTTGTCCAGGTGCTCGTCCTCGTCGAGGGCGTTGACCGCGAGGTCAAGCAGCCAGGAGCGGATGACGGTCCCCTCCTGCCAGGAGCGGAACACCTCCCGCACGCTGTCCACCGACTCGACCTTCTCCAGCAGCTCCCAGCCCTCGGCGTACGCCTGCATCATGGCGTACTCGATGCCGTTGTGGACCATCTTGGAGAAGTGCCCGGCGCCGACCTTGCCCGCGTGGACATAGCCGTACGGCCCCTCGGGCTTGAGCGCCTCGAAGATCGGCTGGAGCCGGTCCACGTGCTCCTTGTCGCCGCCGACCATCAGGGCATAGCCGTTCTGGAGGCCCCAGACGCCGCCGGAGACACCGGCGTCGACGAAGCCGATGCCCTTGGCGCCCAGCTCCTCGGCGTGCTTCTCGTCGTCCGTATAGCGGGAGTTGCCCCCGTCGACCACGGTGTCACCGGCCGACAGGAGACCGCCGAGCTCGTCCACGACGGACTGGGTGGCGGCGCCGGCGGGGACCATCACCCACACCGTGCGCGGCGCCTCCAGCTTGTCGACCAGCTCGGCCAGGCTCGCCACGTCGGAGACTTCGGGGTTGCGGTCGTAGCCGACGACGGTGTGGCCGGCGCGGCGGATGCGCTCGCGCATGTTGCCGCCCATCTTTCCCAGGCCGATGAGTCCCAACTGCATATCAGTGCACTTCCTTCAGTTCACGGTAGGCGGCCACGAGGGCGGTGGTGGAGGGGTCGAGGCCGGGGACGTCGGCGCCCTCGGTCAGGGCGGGCTCGACGCGCTTGGCGAGGACCTTGCCGAGCTCGACGCCCCACTGGTCGAAGGAGTCGATGTTCCAGATCGCGCCCTGGACGAACACCTTGTGCTCGTAGAGGGCGATGAGCTGACCGAGGACCGAGGGGGTCAGCGCGCGCGCCAGGATGGTCGTGGTCGGGTGGTTGCCCTGGAAGGTGCGGTGGGCCACCTGCTCCTCGGCCACGCCCTCCGCGCGCACCTCCTCGGCGGTCTTGCCGAACGCGAGCGCCTGCCCCTGCGCGAACAGGTTGGCCATCAACAGGTCGTGCTGCGCCTTGAGTTCGTCACTCAGCTCGTCGACCGGACGGGCGAAGCCGATCAGGTCCGCCGGGATGAGCTTGGTGCCCTGGTGGATCAACTGGTAGTAGGCGTGCTGCCCGTTGGTGCCGGGCGTGCCCCACACCACCGGTCCGGTCTGCCACTCCACCGGCCGGCCGTCACGCTGCACCGACTTGCCGTTGGACTCCATGTCCAGCTGCTGAAGGTAGGCGGTGAACTTGGACAGGTAGTGGGAGTACGGCAGCACCGCGTGCGACTGGGCGTCGTGGAAGTTGATGTACCAGATGCCCAACAGGCCGAGCAGCAACGGCACGTTGGACTCGGCCGGGGCGGTGCGGAAGTGTTCGTCGACGAGGTGGAAGCCGTCGAGCATCTCCCGGAACTGGTCCGGGCCGATGGCGATCATCAGGGAGAGGCCGATCGCCGAGTCGAAGGAGTAGCGGCCGCCGACCCAGTCCCAGAACTCGAACATGTTGTCCGGGTCGATGCCGAAGTCCGTGACCTTCTCGGCGTTCGTCGACAGGGCGACGAAGTGCTTGGCGACGGCCTTGTCGTCGTGGAGTCCGGCGGGTCCGTCGAGCAGCCAGGTGCGGGCCGACGTGGCGTTCGTGATCGTCTCGATCGTGGTGAACGTCTTGGACGCGACGATGAACAGGGTCTCCGCCGGGTCCAGGTCCCGTACCGCCTCGTGCAGGTCGGCGCCGTCCACGTTGGACACGAAACGGAA
>NZ_KB911624.1 GCF_000383615.1 Streptomyces canus 299MFChir4.1
CGCGTCCTCGGAGACCGCACCCCGGCCGAGGCCATGAGACGCTGGTCGAGAAAGCTCGCTTACCGCTGATTCGCAACGATCAGTGGAAACCGCCCGCGGTCGAGGGGACGGTTCTGCCACTCGGCCATGCCCTCCATCACTTGGTCGGTGATGATGATGGTCCGCTTGGACACCTCGGCGCCGTAGACCTCGGCGAGCTGAGCCGATATCTCTCCGTGCGTGAGGCCCGTCGCGGACAAGGAGAGCACCATCTCGTCGACGCCGGTCAGACGCCGCTGCCGCTTCTTGACGATCTGCGGCTCGAAGCTGCCGGCCGTATCGCGCGGCACCCTCACCTCCACCGGCCCAACATCGGTCAGCACGGTCTTGGCCCGGCTCCCGTTGTGGGAGTTGCCGCTGCCCCGACCGACGGCATCGTGGCGTTCATAGCCGAGGTGATCGGCGATCTCGCCTTCCAGGGCAGATTTCAGGACTCGCTTGGTCAGCTGCTGCAGCAGCCGCCCTGCCCGGTCAACTGCAAGCCCTCCGACCGGGCCCGTTCCACCAGCATCGCGACCAGTTGCTCATCGGACACGGGTGCAGGCTGCCCGGACGGGGCACTCTCGACAGGTTCCACGGTCTCCAACTCCACGGCGGTGTCAGTCACTTGACGTCTCTCCAATGATCGTCGGATCCGCCGTTACATTTACACTCCCGGCTCTGGGGCCGACCCGTCCCGGGGCGCTGTCGCGCTTGAGATGGCGGTGAAGGCCCGCTCCATGTCGGCCTGTGACGTGCGCCAGTTGCTGAACGCTGCGCGCAGGGCCGGTGTGCCTTGGTAGTGCGTGGGGGTGATGAAGGCTTCCCCAGTGGCGGCGACGGCTTGTGCGGTGGCCTGGATCTTCTCCGTCGTGGGGTTGTCGGCGAGAGTGAAGCAGACGACGTTGAGGCGCACGGGCGCCAGGAGCCGCAGGTGAGGCGTGCCCATGATCTTGTCGCCGAGCTGTTCGGCCAGTGCTGTGTTACGGGCGACAACCTCTGCGTGGCCCTCACGTCCGTAGGCGGCCAGGGAGAACCATGCGGTCAGGGCGCGCAGGCGGCGCGAAGTCTCTGGGGTGAGGTGCATGAAGTCGGGGTCGGGCAGGGCGGGCATGCCGAGGTAGGGGGAGGCGTTGTGGAAGACCTTCAGTTGCAGGTCTTGGCGGCGGGTGAACAAGACGGCGCTGTCGTAGGGGACGTTGAGCCATTTGTGCAGGTCGATGCTGAGAGAGTCACCTTGATCGAGGCCCGCGCGGAGGTGGGCGTGCGAGGGAAGGAGCGCGGCGAAGGCGCCGAAGGCCGCGTCGATGTGGAGCCAGAAGTTGTAGCGCTCTTTGAGGGCAGCGATCGCCTCGAGGTCGTCGAAGTCGACTGTGTCGACGGTGCCTGCGTTGGCGACGACGATGGCAGGCCTTCCGCGCAGTGACTCAAGCTCGACCGTGAGAGCGGTGACGTCCACGGCTTCGCGATTGCCGGGTAGGAGCGGCAGTCGGCGCAGACTCGCGCGGCCGAGTCCGAGGATGGACGCGGCCTTGGCGATGCTCGAATGGGGCGCCCCGGACAGGAGGGTGACCGAGCCGAGGGCGGCGACGCCTTCTTCGGAGACGGACACGTCGTGCTGTTGGCCGAGCCATTCGCGTGCCACGGCGAGTCCGGTGACGTTGGACATGGTTGAGCCGGTGACGAAGACTCCGGTGTGCACATCGCTGAGGCCGAAGAGTTCGCGCAGCCATGCGATGGTCTGACGCTCGAGAGCGGCGGCAGACGATCCGGTGCTGCCACCGGCGTTTTGGTCGTAGACGCTGGTGAGCCAATCCGCTGCGAGCGATGCGGGGGTGGTGCCACCGGTCACGAAGCCCAGGTAGCGGGGGCCGGCGCTGCCGGAGAACGCCGGAGCCCAGTCGGTGATGAAGCGGCTCAGTGCCTCTGGCGTTCCTCCGCCCTTCCCCGGCAGAAATTGGAGGTCCGGAGTGACGGGTGGCTGCCAGGCGGGCCGATGGTCCAGCACGTCCAGATGATCGGTGGCGATATCGAGGACGTCTCGCAGGAGTTGGGCGAGTCGAGCGCGGTCTTCGGACAGAAGAGGGTACATAAGGTTCCTTCCTCTGGCGGATCGGAGGCCAGGCGGCCGAGGGCCGTGCCGTCCTGCAGGGAACTCGGTCGACACATTGTCGCCGAGGCCCACCATGCCCGTCAGCAGCTGTGACAGGTGGCGACGGGCGGTCACATCGGTGGAGGTGCTCTCAGGCGGCGGGCTTTCGCGTGTGGTAGAACCGGCAGTCCAGAACAACGCCGTCCAGGCCGCGAGTCAGCACGTAATCCACCAGGTCCGACGTACGGTTGATGACGGCGGCCCCGTTGAAGTTCAGCGACGTGTTGTGTGCGGTGACCGTCCGGGTACGTGCCGTGCCATCGACGTGCGTCACTGCCGGGAGTTGCTGGTGGTCGCGTACTTGCTGGAAGTGGCACATGCAGCGGCTGGTGCCCGACCAGTGGAAGCACCTGTCGACATCCTCCGCCCGGCAGACCGGGGCGATGGGCCGTTATTCCTCCCGGCCCTTGATCTTGTTCAGCCGCTCCTGCATGTCGGACGAACTAGGCCGCACCTCCCGAACGGTGCTGCGCCAGCCCGGGGGTGACGTCGGAAATGACGTGCCTGCTCCTCGCCCTTTCAGCAGCACCTCGACGAGCCGGAGTCAGTCGTCGGCAACGACGGGCAGGACCAAAGCAGGCGGGTTGCGGCGGAAACGGCCAGGCGAGACGCCGTACTCGCGAGCGAACGCCCCGGAGAAGGCGAATTCCGTCGAGTACCCGACCTCGCGGGCGATCATCGCCAGCGTGGCGTCAGTCTCCCTGAGCAGCCGGGCACCGCGACTCAGCCGCCAGCTGATGAGGTAGGACATCGGCGGCTGGCCCACCCCCTCGGTGAAGCGTCGCGTGAAAACGGCGCGAGGCAACCCGGCCACCTCACTCAAGCGGCTCACCGACCACTTGTGCTGCGGATTCTTGTGTATCGCCCACAGGACGGCGGCGATCTCGGGGTCATCGGTGCGCGGCCATTCCGCCGAACCGTGCTGCTCGTGCCACTGACGCAAGGCGTGGACCAGGATGAGGTCGAGCAGCGCAGGAAGGGCGACCGCAGCGCCCATGTCGGCTTCGGACGAGTCCGAGGTGAGCAGGTCGATCAGGGCACGCGTCTGCGGATGACGGTCGTCGTCCGGTGTCAAGACAATCAGATCGGGCAGGGTACGGAGGTACTGCGGGGTGCGGCCCGGCTCCAGCTGGTAGACACCACACAGGAACTCGAAATCGCATGACTCAGCTCTCGGCGGCGCCGGGCGCATCACCATCGGTGGCAGGTCGCGCAGGGCACACGGGGTGGGACTCAGGCCGTGGTCGGCTCCGGACGTCACGAGCACGATGTCGCCCGGTTCCAGGGCGACCGGCTCCTGGGCCTCCGAGATGAGCCAGCAGGTGCCGCGCAGCACGACATGAAAACCGGTGCCGTCGAACAGGGGAAACCGAACGCCTTGGCAGTCGTACTGCCGAACCACGCGGCTCCCGGGGCTTCCGATGCGAACGGCCTGAACTACCTCGCTCACTAGGTCCACTCAGCCGATGTTAGCGACGTCGCCGGTCAGGTTCGTATAAAGCCGAGCCGCTCGCGTATGGTCCGAAGCTGGCGACAGTAGGTTGGATCTAGGCATGATCACCTACTCTCTCGAACACCCGACGTGCGAAACCCTGCGTAATCACGCGGAGAAGGCCGAGGCCGCCGACCGGCCCGCCGTGGCGAGCCTGGAAGCTCTGCGCAGCGACGGGATCTTCGCCTTGCGCACGCCCCAGGACCACGGCGGAAGCTGGGTGGATGCGGAGACCATGGCCCAGTGCCTCATACAACTGGGCCGGGCTTGCCCGTCCATGGCCTGGATCGCTGGTACCTGCGTGACGGCGAAGGACCTCGTTGTCAGGAGTTTCGCGGATGCATCGGTGCGCGACTCCTTCTTCGCGGATCCCGATGCGCTTTTCTGTGGTTCGGGCGTCCCCGCGGGCGCGGGCAGGAGGGTGCCCGACGGCGTGCGTGTCAGCGGCCGGTGGCCGAACGTCTCGGGGTGTGAAGACGCGGCTTGGGCCAACCTCGCCGTCATGGTGGAAGGCACGTTTTCCTTCGCTGTCGTTCCCGTGGCCGATTTGACGGTCGAGCGAACATGGCAGATGGCAGGCATGCGCGCCACGGGCAGTCACACCCTGGTCGCCGACGACCTACTGGTCCCGACTGAGTACATCGTGCAGGCAGCGGCGTTCACCGTGGGAGACATGCTGCTGTATGCCCTCACCGCGCTGGGCCCGGTGGTAGGGGCCGCCAAGGGCGCACTCGACGCCACCGAGGCGATGTTCGCGTCGGACAGGAAGCCGTTCATGACCCAGTACACGCGTATGGGGGAGTCCTCCGGAGCCCGGCAGTGGTTGGCGGAGGCGACCCATCTGGTGAACCGTGCCGAACAAACCCTGCTGTCGATCGCGCGGACTATCGGCACGCCCGACCTGCCCGCGACGGAAAGGCCGCGTCTGCAGATGGACCTCGCCGACGCAGGACGTGACTGCAGGGCAGCCGTTGAACGCATGCTCGACCTGCACGGCGCGAGCGGATTCCGAACGTCCAACGTCCTCCAGCGGCACTGGCGGGATCTGTCCGTTGCCAGCCGTCATCCCCACCTCAATCCGTACCTTGCCGTCGAGTCCTACGGCACCACCTTGGTGGAGCACCTCTGACACACACGGGCACGAGCCGGGATGCCGCTGCCGCCTCGCTCACGGCATGCTTTCGCGGAAGTGTCACGCCGACGAACAGAGTTGCCCGCGTGTCTGACTGACCGGGGCGACGCGCTTGCGAGCATGGGCAGACAGGCCGGGGCAGATTCCGGTCGGCCTGATCCCCGCCTGCGGAACACCTCCCTGCTTCGGGTTCTGGCCGCGGGCGTCACGCTGCGGCTCCGGGGGACGCTGACAAGTGACCGGGCGGAACCGGCTGTCACGGAGAGGGCAGACTTCTGATGACGCCCGGCTGGCCGTACTCGATCATGGCCGCATTGGTACGGGCTGCGCATCGTGGACGGCCGTGCTGGAAGCTGCCCCTCAGGAGCCCGGATCCGATGTCTCGTCGAGTGGACCTTCGCCTGGCTGCGCCAGTTCAAGCGACTCCGAATCCGCTACGAGATACGCGCTGACCTCTACGCCGCACTGCTCCAACTCGCACGCAGCACTATCCGCTGGAGGCGAATCCGACCTTTATGGTCTCCTCGTGGGCCGACCCCGTCCGCGCCTGCCGGACGTCCGCGTAGGCGATATCGGTCGAGTGGTCCAGGCGGACCCCGGAGGGGCCGTCGTGCAGTGCTGCGACAACCGGGCTGAGGGTGAAGGCGGATGGCGCATCTTCGGCTTCACGGACGCCCCCCCGGTCGTGAGCACGTCCAGGACGCGGCGTACCCGCTCGGCGGGAATCCCGCCGATGCCCGCGAGAGCCTCGACGGTCGTGGGGTGAAGCCAGCGCATCCAGCCACGCCGCAGTCGCCGCCGCGCGCATCAGGTCGACCATCTGACCGCCGCCCATTGCCGCAGACGCGTGCGAGCGTTCATGGCTGCCTGAACGCGACCGAGTTCCGACTCCGTATTCACAGCGTTCTGCCCTCTCGGAATGTGAGCGTCATCGTCAGCCAAAGTGCCCATGTGGCTTCGTAACCGAGAGCCGACACCGTTTGTCACCGAGTTTGGGCAGCGCTTGTCGATCGCAGAGCCCGAAAATGTTGGTGCGAACTGACACCGGTGCGGGATGGGTGAACCCTGTGTCGCCGCGCTGCGCGGCTCTTGCTAAGTGCGTGGTCCGCGTCAACCTGACCGGGACCTTCCTGTGCATGATGTACGAACTGTCCGCGCTGCGGGCCGGGGAGGCGGTGCGATCGTCAACATCGCCTCCAACGGAGGCCTGTACGCGATTCAGACCGCCCCCGCCTACGTGGCCGCCAAGCACGGCATCGTCGGGCTCACCAAGGTCGCAGCGGTCGACTACGCACCGGACAACATCCGGGTCAACGCCGTGTGCCCCGGCCCGACCCGCACTCCCGGTTTCGAGGAGGTGGCAGCCGGCACCGACATGATCGCGCGGCAGGCAGCGATCACACCGCTCGGCCGGCTGGCCACGCTGGAGGAGTCCCCGTCGGGGCTGCCTTCGAGGGCGTGTACCGCCCGTCAGTACCGGTGTGCCTGACGGGCTCTTCACGAGTGAGGGTGAGGTGGGGCGCCGCTCGCGGGCGCCCCACTCCGTCAGAGGCTCCAAGCGGAAGATCAGTGGTGGGCGTACACGTAGGGCTTCAGCGCGGGCTCGTCCGCATACGCCGGAGCGTTCGCGATGTTGGTGGTCGAAGTCTCGTTGAAGCCGGCCAGGTCGGTTTCGTAGGTGGACGGGTTGACGCCCGGCATCAGGGTCTGCTTGCAGACGGAAGACGGGATGTCGGCCGCCTTGGCGGGACCAGGCTTGGTGATGGCGTCCATGGCGAGGGCGTAGGCGACGGGATCGCTGGTTCCGATGGCGATGTGGTCGCTCGTGTCCGCCGGGCAGATGTCCTGGAGTGAGATGTTGGAGACGCGGTGGGCGGGGCCGCGAAGGTCGGTCGTGCCCTGAGGAGTGACGAACTGGTCGTGCGTGGTGGACAGCGAGGTGTAGGAGATGCCGGGGAAGGTCTCCTGGCCGGAGTTGGTGGCCTCGATGAACTTGGCAGTCGTCTTGAGCTGCAGGTTGAACGCCGGACCGTTGCCATGGGGGTACAGGTCGTCATTCTGGCTCGAGCCGTGGTTCAGGCCGGCAAGACCCACGTAGTCGGCGACCATGGCTCGGGTGTCGGGCCAGAAGCGCAGGGCGAAGCGGGCGCTGACGCCTCCCTGGCTGTGCCCGATCAGGGCGATCTTCCGGCCGCTGAGCTCGTGTGTGTGGCGGATGGCGTTGACGATGTATTCGGCGGACACCTGGATGTCGCCGACTGAGTTGTTCGGCAGGGTGACGGTGCAGTACGGGTAGCCGGCCTTGTCCATGGCGGGCAGCCAGTTCCAGGCGTACGCCTCCGGGCCGATGCCGGTCGGCGGAACGAACAGGGCGACTTCCTGGTGGGCGTTCTTCACGGTCGGGGTGCACTTCACAGCCGACTCCAGGTCGTCGGTGGGTACCGACAGACGGGGCCCGGGACGGTTGATCGGGGAGTACCGCGTGGTGGAAGCGCCGGAGCCCGCGTTCGAGGTGGTCGGGGTGGCGGCGATGGCAGCCGGCGCTGCGGTCGTGGCGAGCAGCGCGGCACAGAGGGGAAGGAGCAATCGCTTCATGCCGAGGACGCTAAAACCTCACGCTTATGTCAGATGCAAGGTGAGACCTCGCAGATGTGACGGTTGTTACGCGCAGGACTTCGGCGCGGCGCACACTGCCGGGTACCTGTTCCCGGGCTCAGCTCCGGGCGCCCACCCTGCGTGACGGCCAGGCTCCTCGTGCACGAGCGTCGTCCCGGGGTGACTCGGGGCGTGAGCATTCCGGCGCGGAAGGAGTGGTTGCGTTGAGCAGCGACTCACGGTGAGCGCGGGCCACGTCCATCATGCGTTCAAGCGTGTCTCGAGCCAGACGAAGCTCGTCGATCTGTGCCGTGATTCTGCTGTGTTCGCGGGCCATCCGCTCCAGGGCCGCGTCGGAGTTGTGTGTGCTGGGGGAGTCGGCGCACGGCATGAGGTCGGCGATGGTCCGGCTGGACAGGTTGGCCGCATACAGGCCTTGGATGAAAGCGACGCGGTCGGCGTCGTTCTCCGTGTAGTGCCGGTGCCCGCCGGTGCTGCGGGTACTGGTGAGCAGTCCTTGCTCTTCGTAGTAGCGCAGTGATCGCACGCTGACTCCCGTACGTGCGGCAAGCTCTCCGATGCGCACGGCTACCTCCTTTGACGGTCTCCGCACCTGGAGCGTGTAAGCGTTGTCACACTTTGCCGAGACGCTTTCGACTTGCATCTGACGTCTGTGTCAGATTTTAGCGTTGTCCTGTGCTTCGAAACGTTGGGGCACAGAGCACGAAGGAGAAGCGAATGCCGTCCCTGTTCAGCGCCTACCCCCTGGGCGGGCTGACTCTGCCCAACCGGGCTGTGATGGCCCCGATGAGCCGGGTCAGGGCTGCCGCCGGTGGTCTGGCGACGCCTGCGATGGCCACCTACTACGCGCAGCGCGCCACGGCCGGACTGATCGTTTCGGAGGGCGTCCAGCCCAGCCTCGTGGGACAGTCCAATCCGGGCACGCCCGGACTGCACACCGACGAGCAGGTGGCCTCCTGGCGGCAGGTGACCGACGCCGTGCATGTCAACGGAGGTCGCATCTTCGCCCAGATCATGCACGGCGGCCGGGTCTCACATCAGGACACCACAGGATTCCAGCCGGTCGGCCCTTCGGCGGTTCCCGGCGAAGGCAGTGTCTTCACGCTGAGCGGTCCGCAGCCCATGCCCGTTCCCCGGGCGCTTGAGACCGACGAGGTACCCCAGCACGCCCGCGCCTACGCGGACGCGGGCCGCCGCGCCGTCGACGCGGGCTTCGACGGGGTCGAGCTGCACGGCGCCAACGGCTACCTGATCTCCCAGTTCCTGTCGTCCAACGCCAATCTTCGCGACGACCGCTACGGTGGCTCGGTCACCGGCCGGATCCGGTTCGCGGTCGAGGCGGCCGCCGCCACCGTCGAGGCCGTGGGCGCCGCCCGTACGGGCATCCGCCTGTCGCCCGGCGGAGGCTTCTGGGGCGTGGTGGAGAAGGACGCCGCCGAGCTGAACATCGCTCTGCTGGAGGAGCTGGCCCGCCTCGACCTGGCCTACGTGCACCTGGAGGCCACCACGGATGAGGATGTACTCCTCCGGCTGCGCAGAACGTGGCCAGGGGCCTTGATCGTCAACCCCACCGTGCCCAACGGCCCCACACAGACCGGACTGACCGAGGCCGACCACTGGCTGAACCAGGGCGCCGACCTGATCAGCTTCGGCCGCGGCTTTCTCGCCAACCCCGATCTGGTCGAACGCCTGCGCACCGGGCTGCCCGTCGCACGCGTCGAACAGGCCACCTTCTACCAGGGCGGTGACGCCGGCTACATCACCTACCCGACCTATCAGCACGTGGCCTGACCCAGCCGCTAAAAGGGGCCCGTCACATAGGGAGTGAGAACAGCCGTACTGGCCCTGAGGGCCACCGGGCATCGTCGCGCAGGGGCGTCACCATGGTCCGCAGCGGCATGGTCACCAGGCGGCCTTCAGGTTGTTCGACGAGTACGTCCTGACTCCGGCACCGGCAAGTCGCACCTGCTGATCGCGCTGGGCCGCCGATCAGGCAGAGCGGCAGGCCCTTCTTGACCCACTCGCAGGTCGCCAGGGTGTGGATGACCGCCGGGTCCACGCTGCGACTGCCTGCTGCGATCGGCGACGCCGAGGCAGAAGAGCACTTCGGTATCTGGCACGACGGCCGCCTCGTGGCACACGCCGGTCGCTGGGGTTCGCCTCGAAGTCGAAGGCCCGCAGCGATTTCTCGCGTGGGAACTGGGCGGCCTTGATCCGCCGCTCCGAACGGCGGCGGGCCCTGTCGTCGCATTCGGCCATCGGCAGTTCGGCGAGGAAACCGCGATACGACATCTGGTCACGGGCGGCGGCTTCGGCCAGCTCGGGGAACTGGGCGCGGATGGTCGGCAGCCGCAGTATCCGGCATGCCTGGTCGACAGCAGCGTCGGAGGCCTGTTCGGTCAGCCCGCGGTGGCGTTTGAACGTCGTCATGGCCTGTCTCCCTCGACGGCAGAACGGTCCGGCTGCTGCGGTCGCAGCAGTTGGTCGTAGGCCGCGACCGAGGGCAGCGGCCGGTTGTCGGGCGGCAGGTGGGCCAGGCGCCGTTCGGTCAGGAACGTCACACTCGCCCGGTCCGGCTCCGGATCTGCCGTCGTGGCCGGCGCGTCGTCAGCCTCGGCGGCCTTGCGGGCTTCCAGTGCGACCGCGTCCGCGGTCAGGGCGCCTGCCCGCAGGGCGGCGGCGAGCCCGGTCACCAGGTACTCGTGATGAAGATGCCGTCCCAGCAGCAGGACCTCGATCAGAGCGCGGGTGCCGTCCCGGTCACCGTGGGCCTTGCAGGCGGCCGCCCACCAGGCGTCGTGGACGGGGGTGAACTTGCCTGCGGAGCGGGCCTGTTCCAGCGCGGTCGCGCCGGGGAAGGCACCGGGCTTGCGGATCAGGGCCTCCAGGTAGTGGTCCAGTTCCAGGCGGGTCTGGCCCTTGGCGATGAGCCGCTCGTGCCGGGCGACCTGCTTGCGGCCGTCGTAGACGACGACCTCGGAGGCATGGAGCATCACCCGGACGGTCCGGCCGATCAGCCCCACCGGCACCGAGTAGCGGTTCGTGCGAACACTGACCTGCGCGTATCTGTCCACCCGGAGACTGAACAGCCGCCCGGTCTCGAACGGCTCGTCCGGAAGCGGCTGCAGCAGCGGGCGTTCCACGGCGAAGTACTCGCCGATAGTCCGCGGCCGCGACCGAATGCGGCGGTCATCGTCCTCGGCGTCCCACCGATCCACCATCGAGTTGAGTTCGGCTAGGGAGTCGACTTCCGGGACGGGGACGAGGTGGTTCCGGCGGAACCAGCCGATCTGGCCTTCTACCCCGCCCTTCTCATGGGCTCCTGCGAGGCCCGGGCGGCAGTACATGCTTTCGATTCCGTAGTGCGAACGGAACGCGGTCCACCGCTCGTTCTCCCCCCGCGCTCTCGACAGGCCCAGCACCCGGGCGACCGCGGCCCGCAGGTTGTCATAGCGCACCTTGCCGCAAGGGACGCCGCCCAGCACGCTGAGAGCGTGGACGTGGCCTTCGAAGAACGCCTCCTGCCCGCACGAGGCGAAGATGCGGTGCACCGCCTTGCCGGAGTACGACAGGCGCATCGAGAAAAAGTAGACCTTGACCTGCTCGCCGGCCAGACGGATCGTCACGTCGCCGAAGTCGACCTCGGCTTCCGCCCCCGGCATGTGGGTCTGCGGGATGAACGCGTTCAGCGGCCCACGTCCCGCCTCGATCCTTATCTGCGGCCGGCGAACAGCGACATAGGCCCGCACCATCGGATAGGTCACCTCCACCGCACCGTGCTCGTCCAGCAGCCGGTCGAAGATCCGCTTGACGGTATGCCGCTGCTTGCGCGGCGCGTCCAGATCCGCCCGGGGCATCTGGTCAATGGCCGGCTTGAAGGCGTCGAGCCGCGTCTTGCGGGGCGGCAGCTGCTTGCGAGGCTCCGGCCAGACGGACTCCATGGCCGCCCTCACCGTCCGGAAGCCCACCCCGTACTTGTGCTGCAAGGCCCGGTTCGACATCCCCGCCCGGGCATCGCGGCGTATCGCCGCGTACAGATCGACCTTGGACTTCGGTGGCACCGGCGCCCCCTTACCTCGCAGAGCATCCCCGGCGTCCCACCGCAAGCCCCCAAGTGGTGTCAAAACTCGGCGATATCACTCTCCGCCAACACCGGGCGGTGTCGCCGCCGATCGACAACCGGTGTCAGGACTCACCGATAAAGCCACCCATGCTTACTTCTACCGTCTGTGTGAGCAGCCTCAGACGCGAGCGGCAGGTGACGGGCGCGTCTCCCGTACCGTCTTTCAAGACCCGATCATCAGCACGTCAGCCGGCGTCGTGTTGAGGTCTCCCGGTCGCCGGCGGACCGAGTTGCGCGAACGGGCCGACGGTCGTGGTTCCCACGCGGGCTGTTCGGGACATCACGCGTGGGACCTCGTCACGGGGCGCGCGTGTTTACGCGTCGGGGAGTGTCTGGCGGGTCCCTGAGTGGGCGGCGCGAGCGACGGCGGCAATCAGGCGCGCGTTGTGCAGAGCGTGGTCGAAGCCGGGTGTGTCGTGGCTGCCCGTCTCCAGGTCGTGGGCCAGGCTGGCGTACATCTGCGCCACGTTCACCGCCGGGTCGGCGGGGCCACCGCCTGCCACCGGGGCTTCCGGCGCGTCGAACGGGACGCTCGAGGTCAGGGTCAGGTTTCCGCCCTGGACCCCGTACATCGTTCCCCCCGTCAGCTTGAGCCAGCCCTCGCTGCCGAGTATCTCGAACACGAAGTCCGCGTCGTCGGCGGGGACACCGCCGACGACACTGACGTTGAAGGTAGCGCCGGACGTCGTCCTGCCGAGGATGTCGGCGTGGTCGGGTACCTCGCGTGCGGTGGTCGCGCCGGTGTCCATGACGGTGACGGTCGGCCAGAGGGTTTCGGTGCGGGCGTCGACATCGGTGATGTCACCGAGCACGCCCTCCACGATGTCGAGGGTGTGACCGGCGGTGATCGTCAAAAGGTTGGCGCCGGAGTCGGCTTTCTCGAAATAGAGATAGGGGTCCAGGGTGATGCCACCGAAGCCCATGGAGGTGGAGACGACCCGAGCTCTCAGAGGCTCGCCGATCCGGCCGTCCGCGACGATCTCCGCGGCCCGGCGCACCGAGGGATTCAGCCTGCCCTGCAAACCGATGGCGGTCGTGTGCGAGGCGGCCTTCGAGGCGAGTTCCTCTGTCTCCTCCACCGAGACCCCGAGAGGCGCCTCACTGTAGACCGCCTTGCCTGCACTCAGCGCGGCCAGGACCAGCTCCCGGTGAGTGGGCACCTTGACGGAGACAGTGACCACGTCGATCGCCTCCTCGCTCATCATGTCCAAGGGGTCGGCGAACCACTGCTCCACACCGAACGCCGCTGCCGCTGCGCGTGCGCTGTCCTCGTGCCGCGTGGCGACCGCGACCAGCTCCGCATGAGGATGGCCTTGCAGCGCCGGGACGTGCGAGACCTGGGCCCAGCTGGCCTTCGTGTCCGCGCCGACGATTCCGATACGAATTTTCCTGGGGGGCATCAGTCAGTCCTCTGAGACGGGTTCTGGAGGGTGCGGTCCGGGTCTGGGACGTGCGGTGGCCGGAGGCCGACACCGCCGGCACCGGCATCGCGAGGACGCATGGCACGGCAGGCACAGCCGCAGCGGGTGCTCCGCGTCCGTCGTGGCCGACGGCGCGCTGAGCCGTAGGAAGGAGTCGCGACTCCTTCCTACCGCGGCCTTCCCGGGCCGGACCAGGTCGCGACGAACCTGGTCACAACAGGACCACCCACAGGTGCGCACACCGTGTATATCGTGGACGGATGCCACAAGATCGAGCCGAGCTCGGGGCGTTCCTGCGGTCCCGCCGGGATCGGCTGTCCCCCTCGCAAGTCGGCCTCAAGGTGCTTCCCGGAGCTCGGCGTGTGCCCGGACTGCGGCGTGAGGAGCTGGCCGTACTGGCCGGCTTGAGTGCCGACTACTACAGCCGGCTCGAACAGGGACGTCAGGCCAACGTCTCGGCGGGTGTCCTCGACGCGCTGGCCCGAGCGCTGCGCCTCGACGAGGTCGAGCGCGCGCATCTTCGCGATCTGGCCGACCCTGCCGCGCTGCACAGCGGCGACGACCCGCACGCTGTGCAGAGTCCGGCTCCCGGGTTGATACGAGTGATGCGCACCCTGGACCACACGCCTGTACTCCTGCTGGGGCGCGCAGGCCGGGTCCTGGCCCGCAATGCCCTGCTCGCGGAGGTCCTCGGGCGGCCCCTGGAGCCGGGATCGTCATTCGTCCGCTACATGTTCCAGGATCCTGTCGCCCGTGAGCGCATCACCAACTGGTCGCACTTCGCCGCCGCGACCGTCGCCGCACTGCGTCGCGAGATGGCGCGCCGGCCGTACGACGACCAATTGGCAGACTTCGTGGACGAGTTGCGCACCACAGACCGTGACGTCGCCCGCTGGTGGGACGAACACGCCGTCGTCGACTTCAGATCGGCGAGTAAGCGCATCGAGCACCCGGTGGCCGGTCCCATGCTCTTCGACATCGAGCACGTCAGCACGCTTGACGAGCTGGAGCAGCACCTCGTCATCTACACGGTGGACCCCGACTCGCCCACCGCCCACGTCCTGCCGATGCTGGCCAGCTGGAGCGCCTCCCGTCAGGCATGACCGGAGCTGTCTTCCTGCCCACCATGGCCGGACGCGGTCCGTCCGTCGGTTGACCATGAGCCAGTCAGGGAGGTCTTCTCACGGTGGCGTCCCGCGTGGCCACGCTGCCCGGGGTCCCTGCGGGAACCATTGCGGTCGTCAGTACCGACGAGGCCGAGGAGTTCGGCCCCGGGCCACGGGTGGCGCTTCCACTGCCTGCGCTCTGAAGGCCGGTGCGGCGCCTCCGTCCTTTGCCCAGGTCGGCGTAGGTCGTGCGGCAGCGGGGCACCGTGTGCGTGACGAAGTGAAGCTCCTGGTAGAGGAGTTGCCGACCAAGATCAACCTGTCCGCCCGGAGCTTCGCATGCTTGTCTACCCATCGGGACTCGACCTGTCCAGTTCAGCCCTACGGTTTTTGGCCGGGAAGCTGACGGCTTTGCGCCGTGAACGCGGAACACGGTGGCGTCGGCTCGGAACGGACCGACAGGCCCTGCTGGTCCCGGCCCACCTGCGATGCGGACACACCTACGCCCAGCTGGCCACCGGGTTCGGCATCAGCCTCAGCACCGTCTACCGGTACGTGAGCGAGGCTGTAGGGCATGACCTGCGTCCTGGACCCCAAGCGGGCAGCCTGCCGCCTGCGCAGCGAGGAAGACAGCACCCGCCGCACCCCAGACCTCGACGACTGCCGCCCGAACTGGTCAACATCGCGCGGGCCGATCGCGACATCGAACACGTCCTCGTCCAGATCGAGCAGCTACGACCGCTCGTCGACGACCCGCTGGCTCCCGCCTTCCGACACACCCGCGAACAGCACGAACTCGACTGCCTGGAACGCATCGTCGCCGCCCACGACCCGACTGGAGAACTCCACGATGGTCACCGACCACGACGACGAACGCGACGCCATCACCGCAGCGATCCAACGGCTCCTCGATGGCCGTCCAACCCGGTCCACCGGGGCGCTCACCACGCAGCAACTCGCCGCTGAGGCGGGCGTCAAGCGCTGGGTCCTCACACACAAGCACGTTGACCTCAAAGGGAATTCGTCCGCCGAAAGTCCGAAGCGAACGGCATCCCACCCGCGTTCCAGCATCTACACGCCCGCGCCGTCGACGCCGAAGCCGCCGCTCAAGCCTTGCGGGAGGACAACGACCGGCTCCGCGAACGCGTCGCCGTCTATGCCCAGGTCATCCACGAACTGCGCACCGAGCTGGACCGGCGCACCGACACCAGCAACCAGCGCAGCCCCGTCCGGAGCCTCCCCACCAGCAACACCTGACGAGCGAGGCAGTCACGGCCTACCTAAGGACTTCAAAGGGACTCGGTCCATCACCCGGCCGGGGGCGGTCCCGCGCCCAGGAAGGCCACGATCAGGCGTCCCTGGTCGTCCACCAACGACTCTCCGCCCAGCCCCTGCGTTGCTGCCTATCGGGCCACCGCAGCCGGGCCTCCTGACCCGGTTGCACCGCGGCAGCGAGCCCTTCCGGCACACCCCGCAAAAGCCCGCCTCACTGCGGAACCTCGGCCGGGTCAGCTCACCCAGTTCGGCATCGAGCGGGATCTGCTCGTTCCCCACCAGCAGGACGACAGACAGGGGTGACTTCCGCCCTCGTCTGCAGGGGCGTACGTGCGGGAGGCCCGCGCGTTGTCCCCCGGTGCGGGCCTTCTGCGGGTCGGTCCTTGCGGCCGTGAGGCAAGCGGAGGTGAGCCTCATCGCGAACCGGCTGCGGGGACGAGGGCCGGGCTGCAGCGGCTCCCCCTGCGGGAGGCGGCTCCGGCCCGCCGGAGGTTGACGGCGCCCGTGACCGTGCCGGGCTAGGCGCGTTGAGCGACCAGCATGCACTCGCCGCGCTCCGCATGCGCGTCACGGCGTCGGCGTCACCCGGATGCCGAGCGTTCCGGCCTCACCTCGGCGCAGTCGGCTGCCGAGGAGGCTGAGGCGGCCGATGATGCCGTACTTGCGGGCGATGAGCTGCCGATAGCGGGCCGTGGTGGCGTCGTCGCAGATCTCGGCGGTGGCGGGAACCTGGTCGCCCGTCGAATTGCCGCGTAGATCGCAGGGGCCGACGAGGACATCGGCGCGGGCCCGGATCCGCTTGACTTTCCAGGAGTCCACGGCCGTCCAGACGCCGAGCGCGTCGCCGTCACGCACCACCCAGACGGGGGTGGCGACCGGGGTGCCGTTCCTGCGGTAGCTGGTGATCAGCAGATACTTGCCCGTACCGAGCCGGTCCAGTGAGGCGTTGTCCATGCTCGCAGTCACAGGTTGTTCGCGTAGAAGCTGGTGAGTCGTTCGACGGCGGCGTCGACGTGTGCGGGTTCGTCGTACATCTCGTAGTGGCCGGCGCCGTCGATCACCATGAGGTCGACGGGGTTGGGGGCCAGCTTCCACAGCTGCATGCCCATGTCGTAGGAGCCGGTGTTGCCGATGCGTCCGGCGAGGATCACCTGCAAGGGCTGAGTCATGAGCCGATCGGCCAAGTGGAAGGCGTCGTAGCCCAGCAGGAGGGAGTCGCTGCGCAGGAGGCGCCGGTTCGTGGAGTGTTCGTTGCCGCCGCGCTCGGTGCGGTAGTAGGTGACGGCCTGAGTGGTGTCGATGTCGGTCAGGCCCGCTGCCGCGGCGTCCTCGAGGGTGTCGGGCAGCCAGTTCACGCGGGTCGTCTCGGCGGAGCGGGCCTCTTCGGTCCGTGCGTCCGCGAGGGCGTCGAGTGCTGCGGCCGGACCGTCGGGGGAGAAGGTGCGGAACGCGTTGCCGATGTTGACGGGGACGACTGTGGCGACCGCTTTGATGCGGTGGTCCGTGCGGGCGGTGTGGACGGCGTAGCCGCCACCGGCGCAGATGCCGAGGACGCCGATGCGCTGTGGGTCGATGCCGGGCGTCGTGGTGAGCGCGTCGATGGCGTAGGAGATGTCCTCACCGCGGCGGTAGGGGTCTTCGAGGTCGCGGGGCTCGCCCTGGCTCTGGCCCTGGTGGGCGGGGTCGAGGACGAGCGCGACGATGCCGTGGGTGGCGAGACGGGAGGCGTAGTTGGCGCCGATCTGCTCCTTGACGCTGCTGCCGGGGGTGGAGAGCACCACGGCGGGCAGCGGTGCGCTGCTGTCGGCGTTGTTCGGCAGGTGGAGGTCCGCGGCGAGGTCGATGGGACCGCGCGGGATCGTGAGGTGCTGAAGCATGGCTGGCTTCCTTCGTGAGATTGTTGTTCCATAGGAGTCCAGTACAAGACCATATCTTGTACGATCTGAAACTAATACGAAACCGTACCACCTGGAGCGGAGGATCGCGTGTCGGTCGACGGGGCGCAGCTGTGGACGCTGAACCAGCGGCTGCTGGCAGTCGTGATGGATGCCTGCACGGAGGAGCTGGCCGAGCTCGGGTTGGAGACGAAGGAGTTTTTCGTCCTGGCAGAGGTGGAGGCATCGCCGTACCCGGCCGAGATCGCGACCGCGCTACTGCTGCCCAAGGCGAGCGTGACGGTCTACGTCCGCAACCTCGTCACCAAGGGCTTCATCCGCCGCGAGATCGACGAGGCGGACCTGCGGCGTCATCGGCTCGTGCTGACCGACGAGGGCACGAAAGCACGCGATCGAGCCCTTGCAGCCCTCGCGGCGGAGTACGACCGCAGGTTGGCGAGGGTCACCCCCCAGGACCGCGTTGAGCTGCAACGCATCCTCAAAGCGATGCTCGACTCGCCCGCGTCAGCCCGTATGCGCGAGTGATTCGTCTGTCCCCTGCGCTGCTGCCCCTTCGGGCTGCGACCCCACTTACTGATCGTTTCAGAATGCCTTCCGGAGTCGGCGAAGGCAGATGATTCCGCAGGCCAGCTCTAGCAGCCCTTGGTGGAGATCGGCACGGCGTTCGTAGCGGATCCGCAGCCGTTTGAACTGATGGAGCCAGGCGAATGTAGGCTCGACTACCCACCTGGTGCGCCCAAGGCCCGAGCCGTGTGCGACCCCGCGTCTGGCGATGACGGGCTTGATCCCGCGCGCCCACAACAGGCGGCGGTACTTGTCGAAGTCGTAGCCGCGGTCGGCGTACAGCCGTTTGGGCCGATTGCGGGGGCGCCCGCGCAGTCCCCGGATACGTGGGATCGCTTCCAGTAACGGGATCAGCTGCGTGACGTCGTGTCGATTTCCCCCGGTCACGGAGATGGCCAGCGGAGTGCCGTGCTGGTCGACGATCACATGGTGCTTGGAGCCAGGACGCGCACGATCGACAGGTGAAGGACCGACATGGGCTCCCCCCTTCAGCGCACGGACGTGAGAGCCGTCAATCGCGGTGTCGTCCATCGCGAGCAGTCCCCATGCTCTCAATTCACCGAGGAGAGCGTTGTGGAGGCGGGGCCAGACGCCGGCCTCGGTCCAGTCCCGAAGCCGACGCCAACTTGTCACCCCTGAGCAGCCGACGACCTGAGCAGGAACATCCCGCCACGCGACGCCCTTCCGCAGCACGTAGACGATGCCGGCCAGAGCAACTCGGTCCGGTACCGGCAACCGCCCAGGATTGCGGTACCGCCGAGAACGCCGCGGCGGGAGCAACGGAACTATCCGCTCCCACAGGTCATCAGGAACAAGATCGGCAGACTTTCGACAGATCCTGCCCCGACATACCTTCAGCCGGGAGTCGTTACATCGGCCGGTGCCTGAAACGACCGACCCGCCCCTCGGTTTCCGAAAGCCGGATACCCCGGCAGCGGGGCCACATCCCAGCCTCCGGCGATCTCACGCAACAACAACCGCATCGTCTGCGCGAACGCCGGGAACTCCTCCAGCGTGCTCGCCACTTCCCAGCGATGCCTCAGCACCTGACGCCTCGTCGGGACCGGACGCCGAGTGCGGTGCAGCGGCTCGTCCTCCACGGTGTGAGGAAGCATCCTCACCGTCGCGTCCATCGTCCAGACCGCTATGGCCTGTCGCATGCCGGCCTGCCACACCTCGTCCTCGGCCAGCGCCGGGTACACACCGACGAGCTCCGCGCGATACGTCTGCTCGATCTCCGTGGCGATCCCGGTCGGCAGGGTGAAGACGCACCAGCAGCTGGAGAAGGGCATCCGGCAGTACGCGGCCGTCAGGAACACCGACTGGTAGCAGGCCGCCTCGAAGTCGATCAGCCGCAGCCCCTGGGAGGTGAGCAGGTTGTTGTCAGGACAGGTATCACCCGGAGTGAAGGCCGGATACTCCTCCCCACCCGCTGTCCCGATCCGGGCCAACTCCCCGGCAAGGCCCGGAGGAACTGCGAGTCCGGCGCCGTCGAGCAGCGCGAGCAGATCGGTGGCCCTCTGCGCGATCCACGGCTCGTCCCCCCAGGACCGCATGCCCTTGTCGTACCGGGACCACAGCAGCGCGAGATCGGCACGCCGGTGCACCGACGCGGCGGCCAGTTGCCCGAGCCCGCGGGCCCAGGCCCGCAACCCGCTCTCCGCGGCCGTCGGATCACTCCCGAGCAGAACGTCCGCCAGGGTAGGCGCGTTCCCGAGATCCGCCATGACCAGCAGGGGAACCTCGGGGTCCACACCCAGCACCTCGGGACCGGCGATCCCGAGAGACAGCCCCGCGGCCTCAGCCGTGAAGCCGCGCAGGGACTCCGGCTCGTCGCCGAACGCCTTGACGATCACACTGCCGCCACCGGCCGTTTCACAACGCAACACGGTGCTACGCGAGCTGCCACCCAGGTCGACCGGGCCGGACAACTCGAGATCCAACAGTTCGCCGGCGGCGCGCAAGATCGACTCCACCCCGGCATTCTGCCACCACCACCTTGGACGCCGCAGGCCGCTATGTGAACGCCAACCATTTTGAAACGATCAGTTAGTTCAGAGAAGGCCTTCTCTGAACTACGGCTGCTGGCCAGCTTCGCGGAGCACCCTGCGGCAGCGACGGTGTGGAGGTTGGTCGGCATCGCCTCGCCTGCGACCTCTATGGGTGTTCGCTGAGTTGGAGGAGGCCGGCGAGAGAGAAACACAAGGCGCCGGTGAGAGTGCCCCAGTTGGCGATGTCGGCGTTGACGAGGCTGTCGGTGGCAGGGCGGGTGTAGGCAGCGAGCGCAGAGACCATGAAGAGGGCGGAACCGAGTTGGTTCACGGCCACGATCCGCCAGCCGAGGCTGTGCGGGCGGAGGCAGGGCCGGCCGTGGCAGAGCTCGACGAAGCCCAGGTGGCCGGAGACCAGGAAGAGGGCACAGCCGATCACGTTGGGCACCCAGATCAGCCGGTTGACCTGGTGGACGTTCAGGCCCTGCAGGAAGGAGTCCAGCAGGTCGACGGCGAAGACGAGGGTGCCTGCAAACAGGACGAACGTGCTCAGCCAGTCCACCCGCATCGGTTCGTAACTCCACCACCGCCAGCGGCCGGTGACCAGTCGGCCTTCGCCGCCGCCTTCGTGGCGGGGCGCGTTGATCACCTGGAGCAGTGAGACGTACCCGCCGGTGGTGAAGAACAGGCCGCCCGCGAAGTAGATCGAGGCGCATGCGGTGGCGTTGCCGGAGCCGAACTGGGCGACGGCCGCGCCGGCGGCGAAGAGGGCCCCGCCGATGACGAAGGCGATCGCCGCGATGGTGTTGAGTCTGTGCAGGCGGGCGATGGCGACGGCGTCTGCACGGATGTGCTGGGTTGCCGTCATGCCGTGGGGGCGGACGGCGAGAACGCCGCGTCGGCGCGCGAGCCGGGACTCCCACACGGCGGTGCCGCCGCCGGGAGGGTGCCAGGTGAGCCGGGTGGTGAACGGTCCCGCGCCCTCGGCGCGCTGCTCAGGCTGTACCACGGGCCGAGCCTCCATATTCGAGCGGGAGGGAAAGACGGGGGAGACGCCGTCGGTCCGAGCCGTCGCTGCAGCCTGCGGGGGTGGTGTGGCCTGGTGCCTGGCCTGCTCGGTCTGGGCGGCGGGATGCGGGGCGCGGCCGGTTCATGCGGGTGGGATGGCGGCGATGCCGCCCTCTTCTTCGGGGCTGATGGGTGGGCGTCGTTTGGTGCCGCGCCACCACAGCAGGCCCGTAGGTGGAGATGGTGACCAACGCGGCTCCGACGACGACGTAGATGCTCAGGACGACGAACTGCTGGGTGATGGCGTTGCCGTCGAAGTACAGGGTGTTGCGGACCAGGGGTGCCCCGTTCCACGGAGTCAGAACGGGGCCGAGGTACTGCCAGAAGGCCGGCAGGTAGGCGGTTCCGTTGACTCCGCCGGTGGAGGGGTTGCCGAAGAGGACGACGATGACGACAGTGAGCAGGGTGCCGATCGGGCCGATCAGGCTCTGAAGCGTTGCGGCGAGCAGCGCGACGGCCAGGCACATGAGGGTGAACTCTCCCCATAGGGGCCAGAAGTTGGTGTCGACGTCCGGGTGTGCGCCGAGGATCGGACCAATGATCACGTCGAAGACCAGGCCGGCGATGACCGCGTAGCCGATGAGGCTGAGAACGCGGCGGCGGGCTGACGCCGTGCCGGTGCGCTGCACGGCGAGAGTGGAGCCCAGGTAGCCGGCCACGAGCAGCGCGAACACCGCGATACCTGGGACGACGCCGAGCGGACCCTGCTTGGGAAGTCTGTTGGTCACCTTGAAGGCGAGATGTTGGCCCTCGCCCTTGGCGGCCTTCTCGTAGAGAGCGGGCATCTGGCCGGGGGCGACCAGGCTCGCGGCCTCGGCGATCACCACGGTGTGCTCTGTGCCACGAAGCCGCCGTAGATCTCCGTGCGGTTGGCGGCGTCCTCCAGGGCGGCCTGGTCCTTGTAGTGGTGGATCTTCAGCGAGATGTGTTCCTGGACGGCTGTGGTCAGCGGTGAACTGCCGGTCACGCCCCACGGAAGGTTGTGGGCGACCACGGCGTGCTGCGCCGACACGTAGGTCGTGACCATGATGGAGGCCATCACCAGGGCGATCAGCAGGCCGCTGATCAACGCCCGCCAGGACGGCGGCCTCGGTCCCTCATCAGGTCCCCTTGACTCGGTACGTCCTCCTCCCGACCCGCCGGGGGCCAGCTGCGCCGGGCTCTTCGCGCCGGGGGCCGTGGGCACAGGCGACGCGGCACTGTCCCCGGCGCTGCGGTCTGCGTTCCGGCCGGAGTAACCTCCTGCGTCGCTCATGGCTTTTCCCTGCCTGTGTGCACTGAGGGCGCTTGGGGCTCCTCGTTTCACACGCCCCTGAACACGCAGCGACTCTGCCAGAGCGGACCGTGCAAAACAGTCATTTTGTGAGCGTTTTATCCATTTCGGTCCGACAGTCGAGCAGTCCCTGACTCGGGTTTGGATCCCGAGTCTCACGTACACAGGACTCGCCAGGCTCGCGGACCGCACGTTCGCCCGGTGCGACCGTGTAGTTGGCGGCGAGCAGGTCTTGGACGGCGAAGACCGTCACGTCGTCGGCGGCCGCGACCTCGACGACGGCCAGCCCCGGCTGCTCGACGTGCGCGTCGTGGATCGGTCTCATGCCCAGCATGACCTGCCCGCGCCTGTGAAGGCTTTGGCGATCGCGCGGCTTTCACCCGTCCGGGAACGAGAGTCGGCACGGGAATCCACGGCGGTGGACACCCCGTCCACGGGGCCGACCACGGCAGGCCAGGGAGCTATTGGACCGCTGGCATGTGACTCGCTGCGCAGACTCACGTCACTGGAGGCGTACGCACCGCAACCCGGTGCACCGGCAGGGCCGAGTTCGCGCAGGTGTCGTCGCCGTCCCAAGTGGTCTCGGCTGGTCTCGGCTATCCGAGACTTGGGTGCGTGCAGGTGTACTGGCAGCTGGACTACACGCTGCTGTTCGGTGAGTTCGTTCGACACTGAACGAAACCTGGGCTCGTACTACACACGGCAGGGCGTCAGCGTGCTGGGACCGCGGCAGGCGATCGACGTCGGCTCCCTGCTCACGGGCGGCCCGCTGTACCTCGGAGCAGGCCCGGGTCTGACGTTCTTCCACCGGTGGCGGCAGCAGGAGAGGTAAAGGGGTGAGGCCGCCGCGGCGGCCTCACCCGGGAGTCCATCGGGCGGGCTTCAGACCAGGAAGGCAGGAGTGGGGTTCCGAAGCGGTCGGTCGACGTTCTTCATCAGTGGCATCACCCGCTCATGAGTGTCTCCCGCACGGTCGAGCACCGTGACTTTCACGTGGAGGTCTTGGACCTCCTGCATGGCTCGTTCTGAGAGCCAGCCGATACCGGTCGGGTGGCCGGCACTGATGAAGGCTCCGCGTCCCAGGTGCTTGAAGTCGAAGTGCTCGCCTTTCGCCAACTGCCGGTTCTTGATGGCCGCCACCACTTCCTCTTGGGGCATCCAGTGGCCGGGGTTGGCCGCCCAGGCAGCGATCGCGGCAGGGCTGAACACGATCCAGTAAGCCACGTTTCTGATCACGGCCACGTCCTGCGATCCGTTGGCGAGCTGGAACGCCCACACCAGTCCGCCGGTGGGGGAGCGGTCGTACACGGCACCGACCGAACTGAGCGACGGCTTGACCGTCTGCGCGTACTGGGCTCGGGCGAGCGCGACTCCTCCCGTTCCCAGCACCGCGGTCACAGCGCTGCCGGTGTCCAGTAGATGGAGTTTCCACGGCCACGACCGTGCGACATGACCGGGCAGATTCTCCTTGACCAGGCAGAAGACCAGAAGGCTGACCGCGATCGCGGTCAGGATCCACAACAACCGGGAGAACAACCAACTGCGGTGCACGACACGCTGCTCTGTCTCCACCGATCCTCCCGGCTTCCAGGAGCGGATCCGGCCTGCCCGGATCCTGTTCGGCTCCTAAGACGACCACGGTCACGATTCGGTTTTCCAGCGACGGCGGTAGGGTGGCTTTAATGGTCTGATTCGGGGTCTGCCACAAGTTCCGTGAGCCGACTAGGTTCGGTGATCGCCAATCTCACCGTTTGTTGGGAGACTCACCGACCGGCCAGAGGTTCGGTCGGCTGAGACACTTCGGTCCTGTGACGACTTCAGAGCTTGCTCGCCAGATCCATGCCGCATCCCATCTGACCGGTGATTTCGTACTCCGCTCGGGACGTAGGGCCTCGGAGTACTTCGACAAGTACCGCTTCGAAGGTGACCCTGTTCTCCTCGATGCCATCGCCCAGGCAATGGCATCGCTCGTGCCGAACGGTACGGAGGTGCTGGCGGGCCTTGAGATGGGTGGTATCCCGGTCGTCACCGCGCTCGGCCGACACACCGGCCTTCCCTGCGCCATTGTCCGTAAACAGGCCAAGTCGTATGGAACGCGCCGCCTGGCTGAAGGCGCGGACATCGCTGGGCGCCGAGTGCTGGTCGTAGAGGACGTCGTCACTAGCGGTGGTCAGATCGTCTTGTCCACCGCCGAGTTGCGTGCCCTGGGTGCGGACGTTCGCGAGGCGCTCTGCGTCATCGACCGTCAACAGGGCGGGACCGAGACGCTTGCGGCCGAACAAATCCGCCTTCTGTCACTCCTGACCGCAGATGATCTGAGAACTACTGCCTGAGGCAGGGTGCCCATCAGGTGAGGAGAACTCGCTTCCGTAGCAGGGCGAAGCCGGCGCGGCCGAACATCTGCCGCTTGAGCATCTTGATCCGGTTGACTGCTCCTTCGACCGGGCCGGAGTTCCAGTCCGCGGTCAGGCCGGCTGTCACTGCATCGAAGTCGCTGTGCAGGCCGACGGCAAAGCTGCTGATGCCGGGCAGGTAACAGCAGGTCGAGGACTTGGTGGGTCTCAGCGTCGATCACGACCGTTCCGTAGACGTGCCCACGCCGCAACGCGAAGTCGTCCACGCCGACGACGCGGGGGCGCGTCACGGTCGGGTCGGGCAGGTCCATCACCCGGCGCGGCGGCGTGGTGCGGCTGGTGGCGATGCCCATGAGCTGGGCGAGACGGGCGCCAGCCCGGCCAGCCAGATCCAGACCGATCGCGCCCATCGTCTGCCGCAGCCGCTCAGTGACCCGGCCGTGGCGGCGGGTCAGTCCGGGCACCTGCTCCACGAACGTGCGTCGGCCGCATACCGTGGCCGTGCAGAAGAACCGCCGGACCCGTAAGACGAGTTGTGCGTTTCGCCCAGCCGCGGGTAGGTCTGCGGGAAACCGCAGGTAGGAGCTGTGGACGCGTTGCGCCGCCCTAGCCATCCGAGTGCGGTGAACACGTCATCGACGTCTCCCCGTCCCGGTCACGGCGCCCCGCCGCGAGCGCGGTCACCGCGGGCGGCACACCGCGGCGTTCGCGTTGATCGGCTGCCCGTCCGCACCGGCCGACCGGCGCCCCTGGCGTGGCCGCCATCGAGGGAGGGATCGAGAGGTGTACGGCCGCTGTACCGAGACGCACCACGTCTGTATCCGACGGGCGACAAGATCAGCCGCCACGACTGCCCCCGTGCGGCGTCCTCCTGCAGGGTGTGGCCTCCGGCCGCAGCCGGAGGCCGGTACCGCTGTCCCATTGACAGGTTCGTGGGCACCCTCGGCCAGACCGGTGTTCAGCTCGACCGCGCCCCGCGCCCCGCGCCTCCCGGCGCATTCGGCCGCTGGAAGCACGTCGACGAGCCGGGCGAATTCGCCGTGGAACGTCTGGAGCGCGTGGCCGGACACCACGCATTCTCGGGACGGGCTGCGTGGTGTCCGGCCACGCGCTCCAGACCTTCATCTCGACCGTCTGCCGGGCTGGACGGCCTGGTCAGGCGTTGGTCCGGTCCTCGAAGGTGTTGATCGCCACATCCGCCTGGCGCGGCCGCAAGAAACTGGGCCTGCTCCGGATTGCGGGAGCGGGGGCGCTTCGCCCTGACTCGGGTGCAGGGTCCGACCGTGAAGACGTTGCCATGGACCGCGGACGGGGCCTTGCGCGGATCGGGCGGCCAGGCGGGTCTCCTCCGGCTCACCGGTTTGCGCCGCTCCCCTCCGGCAGGACGCCGGTGCGGACCACGTCGGCGTACCACCGCGCACTGGCCTTGGGGATGCGCTTGCCGGTGGGGTAGTCGACGTAGACGGCACCGAAGCGCTTGCTGTAGCCGTAACCCCACTCGAAGTTGTCCAGCAGCGACCACAGGAAGTAGCCCCGGACATCCACGCCGGCCCCGATGGCGCGGAGTACGGCTGACAGGTGGCCATGTAGGTAGGCGATGCGTTCGGGGTCGGACACCTCGCCCTCCGGGTTCACGTAGTCGTCGAACGCGGCACCGTTCTCGGTGATCACCAGCGGCATCGCGGGGAAGTCTGCTGTGAGACGCGTCAGCAGGTCGTACAGACCGCTGGGGTCGACTGCCCAGCCCATCGCGGTGGTGTCGCCCGGCGGTCGGTGAAAGGTGACGTCGTCGGCGCCCGGCCAAGGGCTGTGCTTGCTCGCACCATGGCCGTCGGAACCATGGCCGGCCTCACCGGTGGTGGCGGAGACGACCGTCGGCGTGTAGTAGTTGACGCCCAGGAAGTCCAGCGGCTGGTGGATGGTGTCGGTGTCGCCGTCCTGTACGAAGGACCAGTCGGTCAGGCTCGCCGTGTCCTGGAGAAGGTCCTGGGGGTATTCGCCTTCCAGCAGCGGGCCCGTGAAGACGCGGTTGGCCAGAGCGTCGATCCGCCGAGCCGCGTTCAGGTCCTCGGTTGTCTCGGTCAGCGCGCGGACGTGGTGGATGTTGAGGGTGATGGACGTGTGGGCGCGGGCGGGCAGTTCGGCGCGCAGCGCCTGAACGGCCTTGCCGTGGGCGAGGTTGAGATGATGCGCCGCCCGCAGGGCGGCGACCGGGTCGGTGCGTCCCGGCGCGTGGACTCCTGAGCCGTATCCGAGAAAGGCACTGCACCAGGGCTCGTTGAGGGTGATCCAGGTCTTCACCCGGTCTCCCAGCGCATGTGCCGCCAAGGCGGCGTAGTCGGCGAACCGGTCGGAGGTGGTGCGCTCCGGCCAGCCGCCGGCGTCCTCCAACTCCTGCGGCAGGTCCCAGTGGTACAGCGTGACGACCGGTTCGATGCCCTTCTCCAGCAGTGCGTCGGTCAGGGCGCGATAGAAGTCGAGCCCCTTTTCGACGGCCGGGCCGCGGCCGGTCGGCTGCACGCGCGGCCACGACAGGGAGAACCGGTAAGCGCTCACCCCGAGGTCGGCCATGATGTCGACGTCCTCGTGCCAGCGGTGGTAGTGATCGGTGGCGATGTCACCGGTGTCACCGTTGCGCACCCTGCCGGGCGTGTGCGAGTAGGTGTCCCAGATCGAAGGAGTGCGTCCGTCCGCGGAAGCGGCACCCTCGATCTGGTAGGCGGCGGTGGCGGTGCCCCAGGTGAATCCCGGCGGGAACCTGCGGGTGGCGGTGTTCTCCAGGGCGGGCGCGACGCGTCGGATTGCGGTGGCCATGTGGGTCCTTCCAAGTGCGGGGCGGGGTGGGAGGGGCGGAGCTGCGTGCGGGCGTTGAGGGGCCGCGGCGGCGGGGGAGGGCACGGCATTCATCCCTTGACGGCTCCCTGCATGATGCCGCCGACGATCTGACGGCCGAAGACGACGAAAAGGGCGAGCAGAGGCAGCGTGCCGAGCAGCGCACCCGCCATGATCAGCGACTGGTCGCGCACGTATCCCGCGCTGAGCTGGGTGAGGGCGACGGGCACCGTCGGATTGGTCATGTCGAGCACGATGAAGGGCCAGAAGAAGTCGTTCCAGGCGTGCACGAACGTGATCATGAACAGCACGGCCATGGGGGGCCGGGCGATCGGCAGCACGATGCTCCAGAAGATGCGCAGGGAGTGCGCACCGTCCACCCGTCCGGCCTCGACGAGTTCGTCGGGCAGCGCTTCGGACAGGTACTGCCGCATGAAGAAGACGCCGACGGCGCTGACGAGGGTGGGGAAGATGACGGCGGGCAGCTTCTGCCCCCATCCCAGTTCCGTCATCATCATGAACAGCGGTACGACGCCCAGTTGAGGCGGCACCATCATCGTGCCGATCACGAGCATCAGCAGGATGTTGCGGCCCTTGAAGCGGAGTTTGGCGAAGGCGAAGCCGGCGAGGGTGGCGAAGAGCACCGTGGACAGGGCGATCGCGCCGGCCACGATCAGGCTGTTGAGCATGGCCTTGCCCAGTGCGGCGTCCTGCCAGGCCTTGCCGAGGTTGTCCAGGAGGTGGGGCCCGGGCAGGAAGGGCGGCGGCGTCTGGGTGACGCGCGTGTTGTCGGTCGACGCCGCCACCATCGTCCAGTAGAGGGGGAACAGGGAGAGCAGGGCGGCGAATCCCAGCAGAATGTAGGCGACGGGACCCGCGTGGTGCTGACGTCCGGCACCCGGGTGCCGGAACAGGCGGCGCCGTCCACTGGACGGGGTGGCCTTGCGGGTCTTCCGCGCGGTCGCGGGGCGTGCCTCCGTCGCCGGGACCGGGATGCTGTCTGTGGTCATGGAGATCTCCCGGTCAGGTCCTGCGCGTGAGGACGCGCTGGACGATCCGTTGGACGACGAACACGAGAATGAGCAGCAGGAACATCGCCCAGGCGACCGTGGCGGCCCGGCCCATCTGGTAGTTCTTCCAGCCCTCCTCGTACAGCAGCAGACCCAGCGTCTGGTACTGGTTGTCCGCTCCTCCGGTGATGCCGTTCGGGCCCTGACCGAAGATCAGGGGTTCACCGAAGAGCTGGGTGGCGCCGATCGTGGACAGGACGATGGTGAAGACGATGGTGGAGCGGATGCCGGGGACGGTGACCTTGAGGAACTGTTGCCACCGCGAGGCGCCGTCGATGGCCGCGGCCTCGTAGCGGTCGCGGGGGATCGCCTGCATCGCTGCGAGGTAGAGCAGGGCGTTGTAACCGGTCCATCGCCAGATGACGATGGACGAAATGGCCGTCTGCGCGGCCCACTTGTTGTTCTCCCAGTCGATGTTGTCGACACCGATCAGGCTCAGCGCCCAGTTGATCATGCCGAAGTCGCGCTCGAAGAGCATCGTGAACACCAGGGCCGCGGCACCGACCGAGGTGGCATAGGGCGTCAGGGCGGCGACGCGGAAGAACGTCGAGCCGCGCAGCTGGTAGTTGAGCAGGTGCGCCAGTCCGAGCGCCATCAGCAGTTGTGGCACGGTCGACAGGACGCCGATGGTGAAGGTGTTGGCCAGCGCGTTCCAGAACCGGTCGTCCTCCCACAGCGCCGTGTAGTTGTCGAAGCCGACCCACTCCATGAGGTTCAGGGTCGACAGTTCGACGCGGTGCAGCGAGATCCACGAGGTGTAGATGAGGGGGTAGAAGCTGAAGGCGGCGAAGACGACGAAGAACGGGGCGACGAAGGCGTACGGCGCACCCCGGACGTCGAGGCGGTGCAACAGCGTGCGGCGCCGCTGGCGCTCCGCGCCGATGCCGGAAGCACCGTCTGGGGGTGTCGAGGTGGAGATGGCCACCGGAAGGCGTCCTTCCTGGACGGGGGGTGAGGCGGGCAGGGGCCCAGCGGCCCACACGGGCCGTGCGTGGGGCGCCGGGCGGAGGAGGCGGGCGATGGCCCTGGGTCAGCCGGCGGCCTTCTCGATACGCTCGTCAGTGGTCTTCCACGCCTCGTTCGGGCTCTTGTTCTGCGCCTCGATCAAGGTCAGGCCCTGCGAGAAGATGTCCTTGATGGTGCCGTCCTTGCGGCCGAGCACCTGCTCGTCGGGGATCTCCTGGGCCGCGGCGCCGAAGATCTTCCCGATGGGGGCGCCACTGAAGTAGTCCGACTTGGCATTGACGACTTCAGGCATCTCCAACGCGGTCTGCGACGAGGGGAAGTTGCCGATCTTCTCGAAGAGGTAGGCCTGCTGCTCGGGAGCGGTGAGCCAGGCGATGAGGTCCTGCGCCTCCTTCTTGACGGGGCTCTGCTCCATCACGCCGAGGAAGGAACCGCCCCAGTTGGCGCCCTTGGGTGCCTTGGCGACGTCCCACTTGCCCTTGTTCTTGGGTCCCGCCTTCTCGCTGATGTGGGCGAGCATCCACGCCGGGCAGACGGTGCTGGCGAAGGTGCTGTTGGCCAGTCCGGGGTCCCAACCGGGCTGGAACTGGCGGAGTTTGGCGGTCAGATCGGAGGTGGCCGCTTCGGAGGCCAGCTTCCACGCGTCCTTCACGACGGGGTTGGTGGCGTAGATCAGCTTGCCCTGCTTGTCGTAGAACTGCTGGGAGTTGCCGTAGATCATGGCGTTGAACAGGCCGCTGGAGCTGTCCATGAAGGCGACCTTGTCGTCCTTCGAGTTCTGCTTGAACCGCTTGCCCGCGTCGACGTACTTCGACCAGTCGCCCTCCCACAGTTTGGCGACCTCGTCGCGGTCGGTGGGCAGGCCGGCCTGTTCGAAGAGGTCCTTGCGGTAGCAGACCGCCATCGGGCCGATGTCGGTGCCGAGGCCGATGACCTTCTTGTCGGCCGCGGTGACCTGGCTCTGCTTCCACGGAAGGAAGTGGTCCGTCCCGGCCACGCCGGCCAGATCGACGAACTTGTCCTTCTGGGTGTCGGACAGTTCCTTGGCCCTACCAATCTCTATGCCCTGGATGTCCTTGAGGCCGCTGCCTGCGGCCAAGTGGGTCTGCAGGGCGGTGTAGTAGGTCTGCTCGTCGCCCGCGACGTCAGCCTTGATGACGACGTTCGGGTGTTCCTTCATGTACTTGTCGAGCAGACCGGTCTCCTTGAAGCCCATGACACCGAAGAGCCCCATGGTGATGGTGACCTTGCCGTCCTTCTTGCCCCCACCGGTTCCCCCGTCGCTGCCTCCGCAGCCCACGAGCAGACCCAGGGCCGACGCGGCCGACACGACGGCCACGACCCTTGTACGCGGCTTCCTTCGGAACTTGTCCATTTCGTCCTCCTAGCGGCGGCGCTGACGCACCGGAGTTCGAGCCCACGGCTCGCCCTGAAGGCGTTATTTGTCTGTTGGGCACGTTCCCAATTAAGGGTGGGAACGTGCCCACCCAGGAGCTCGCAGCCTGGCCGCCGCTTAAGGCGTCTGTCAAGAAGTTGAATCCACTTCGTTGCGGAAAGATGTCGGGAGCCCGCGCCCGGACCCCGCGGGCCCGTCCCGTAGGTCTGGCACAATGCGCAGGTGGAAGCCGCCTGGGCATCGACGAGCGAGGGAGGCGTCATGGGGGGCAGGCAACGTCCGACCATCATCACCGTGGCCGCGCGCGCCGGTGTCGGACGCACCACGGTTTCACGAGTCATCAACGGTTCGGAGCTCGTCAGTGAGAAGGCGAGGGCTGCCGTGCTCGCCGCCATCGCCGAGCTGAACTACGTCCCGAACTCGGTTGCCCGCGGGCTGAAGACGAGCCGGACGAACTCCGTGGCCCTGGTGATCCCCGAGTCGGAGAGCAGACTGGGCTCGGAGCCCTACTTCTCGGCGGTCATCCGCGGGGTCAGCACCGCCCTCGCGGAGACCCGCACCCAACTCCAACTGGTGCTCGTACGCGACCAGGCCGAGCGCGACCAGCTCACCGAGTCGGTCGCGGAACGGCGTGTCGACGGCGTGCTCCTGGTCTCGGTGCACGAGCACGACCCGCTGCCGGGGTTGCTGGAGGACATGGGGCTGCCCACGGTGCTCGCCGGGCGTCGTTCCTCCGACGAGTCGCTCAGCCATGTGCACTCCGACAACGCGGGCGGCGCCGCGAAGGCCGTCAACCATCTCCTCGCGCGAGGGCGGCGCACCGTCGCCACCATCAGTGGACCGCTTGACATGGACGTAGCGCGCAGCAGGCTCCAGGGCTGGCGCGAGGCGCTCGAAAAGGCGGGCCACGAGGCCACGGACCGGCTCGTGACCTCGGCCGACTTCACCGAGGAGGGCGGCGCGGCGGCGATGCGTTCACTCCTTGAACGGGTCCCAGAGCTCGACGCCTTGTTCGTCGCCTCGGACGTCATGGCGGCAGGGGCTCTGGCAGAGCTGCGCAGGCAGGGGAGGGGGGTCCCCGACGACGTGGCCGTGGTCGGATTCGACGACTCCATCATCGCCCGGCACACCAATCCGCCCCTCAGCACAGTGCGTCAGCCCGTCGAGGAGATCGGCGCCATGATCGCCCAGATCCTTCTGGAGGAGATCGGCGACCCCGAAAGGCCGCGTCGGCGCGTCACGCTCCCCACTGAGCTCGTCGTACGCGACTCGTCATGAGTCCCTGATGGGCTGTTGGTGAGCGACCTATACGCAGTGGCGCCGCCTCGCCGCCGTCCTGATTCAGCACCGGGAGCGCCAGGTCGACCCCGTCCTGCTAGTGGTCCGCAGGCTTCTGGACGCGGACCATCCGAAGGTCCGGCAGGGCGGCACGATTTCACGGAATTCAGGGCCGCTCAAGGCGAACTCGCGCATCTGGACGCCTGCTTCTACTGCGCGGGTCTCTCCTCGGCCGGCCGCAGTGAGGAGGAATACTCCGGGATCATCCATGATCACACGCTGGCAGCCGCGGACGCGGTGAGCGCCGCTGCCCCGTCTCTGACCTTCACCTTCGTATCGGGGGAGGGCGCCTCCGAGTTGAGCCGCTCGGCGGGGGCCCGGGGCCTGAGGCGTACCGAGAACGAACCGCGGGGATTCCGTTCCACGCGTGTGCCTTCCAGCCCGCTTACATCCCGCCCCTCCAGGGCGCCGTCTCTCGAACCCCGGCCTACCATCCGACGTACCGACTCACGTCGTGGCTGTACCTCCTGCTGCACCGACTGGCACCGTCGCACACGACCACGACCGAGCACCTGGGCCGCGCGATGATCGCCGTCGTCCACCTCCAAGGCAGCCCTCCCGCTGTGCTGTCCAGCCCCGACATCAACCGGCTGGGAGCCGTCGTCGGGGGAGCGGTGCCCGGAGGGGAACTCCGATGAGCGAAGGCGCGTGGCCGGTTTGGGCTCGATCAGCGTTCGGGGCTGGCGGCCTGTGGGCGGCGTCTCTCGCGGTGGCACCTCTGGCCGCGTCCATCGGCATGCCCGACACCACCCGGCTTCTGGCTGGGCTCGCCATTGTCTACGCCGCCATCTGGGCGATCGGTGTAACACGCATGGGGAAGGCGCGAAAGCACGTCGAACCGGAGATCGCTCACGAGGACACTCCCGACCTCACGCACTGAGCCTGTTAAGAACATGCTCACCTGCGCCCTCTCGGAGGGGCCCGGCAGCCCTGAGGTCAAGCGGAGGTATCGCCTTCACCTCTGCCCCTGCGTGTGACCAGTGCATATGCACTCGGCCTCCCGTCCGGGATTCGTCCTGTAAGCGCACTTTGGCAGCCCCCTCGTTGCAGGGGAGAGTGCTGAAGCGGCAACAAGTGTCCGGACACCAGGTGCCGCACTGCAACGACCAGCCAGCCCCGAAGGGAAGTGAATCAGTGGACGACCTCCTCCAGTAGATCGCCGCGACGATCACGAACGAGGACATCACGCAGGCGCAGGAGTCCTCCGCCGCGATGAGCGAGACGAGCGGCGACGCCAAGAAGCACCGGCTGCAGATGTTCGCCGCCGACCAGGGCTGAGCCCGAGCGGGCTGCCGCCGCAGGGAAGGTCCCACTCAAGACCCCTGCGGCGGCCCGCGATCGTCCCCTCAACAGTCGCTGCCGCCGATTAGTCTAGAAGAGATAAACGCTACCAAAGGGCCGACAGACGGCCCCTTGCCGTGAGGCGATCCTCATCTCTCGGGTGGGCGGAAGCTACCGAGGTGGCGGCCCAGTCGCCCGGGCGGAGAGGGGTTGACCCGTGGTAGTGCGGGCACTGGGGGAGACGGGGGCGGGAGGATTTGCGGCAGGACCAGGGACAGCAGGGGGCCCTCGTCGAGATCGAGAGTGAGATGTCCTCCGATGCGTTCTTCTACTGCCTGCATAGCGGCGAGGACGGCTCTAGCTCCAGGCTGGGCGGTCCGGTACCGTTCGGTGGCGTCCCAGAAGGGATGTGTCCCTGCTGCTCTGAGCGTGGGTGCCTCGCCTGGCTCAAACTTCTCCAGGGGCTTACCGTTCACCCAATAGGCCAAGGTGCGCAGGGCACTGGCCCCCACATGAACGGCGATCGTCTCCGTGCCGCGGGAAATTTCGGCGAGCATCGCAGGGGCGTTCCCCATGCCACCGAGGATCTCGATGGCGAACGCCCAATCCCGGAGCATGCCCACTCTCAGAATGGCATCGTCCGGCCCAGGCCGTAGAGCGTCATCGATGCCCGCAAACGGCAGGTGACGGGCCGCGGAGGGATCTACGCCGTAGCGGCGCAGGCATTCCTCGGGCGTTACTGCGTGAGTGAAGGTGATGGTGAAGCCCAAGTAGCGGCCGTGGAACATCCACTCCCACGCTGAAGGGTCCGCATCGTTCATTTCGTACTCCGGTCGAAGCCGCTGCGCCCCGCGAAGTGCTCCCGGGGCGCAGCGAACGTGCAGTGTGAATCAGGCTGTCACGACGAGGTCGAATTTCTCCAGGTCGATGACACGCTCGCTCTGGGAGTTGCGGCCCAGGGCGAGCCCCGCGGCGCCGTTTTCACTGTTCGGCACATGGCCGCGGATGCAGGGTTCGTTGAAGGTGACGGCAGGGGCGTTGGGGTCCTGGTAGAAGTTCCAGACGCCGTTCTGCAGCAGGGGGATGACGTCCGCGCACAGGCCGCCGTTGGTGCCTCCCTGGTAGGTCGCGGCGAAAGGATACTCGTCGCAGGAGTCGTCCGGGACGGTGGCGTCCAGATACACGAAGGGCCGCGAGGCGCCAGAGCCGCAGGTGCTTGTGCGGTTCGCCGTCTGCGCGGTCTCGCTGGCGAGCCGCTGGAGGGGGTTGTCGTCGGCTCCCCAGTGGTCGATGAGGTTGTTCTCGGCCCAGCCGTACGTGGCTGCCGCTGCGCCGTATGTGGCTAGCGAGAGGTCGAGTTCGGGGCGGATGCTGGGGATGACGCAGCCGGTGCTGGTGTTGTCGGCGAACGTGGTGTCGCAGCGGACTTGGCGGGGATTGCTCCAGGGGGCGTTCTCGTTGATCGGGATGGCCCCTGGCTGCGTCACGTTCAGTACGTAGCTGGTCGTGATGTTACTGACCAGGCCCGCACTCGGCGTTGCCAGGAATGTGACGTTCCCGGAGGCCGACGTGCCCACCGTCAGAAGCCGGTTGCCCGCCCAGGGATTGGGTACGGTGGCAGTGCAGCTGGCAGTGCAGCTGGCGGTGAGTCCCACGCTCAGATCCTCGACCAGGCCCGTGGCCTCGGCGAGGGTGACCGTCTGGGACTCCTGCCACCGGCCACTTGATGCCGACAGGGTGGCGCTGCTGCTGACGGTAAGAACGCCTGTGCCGAGGATCTCCCCGGGATTCTGCTCGTTATATTCGGTGTACGTGGCCTCAAGGCCATTCAGGCAGTAGTCGTGGCGGTGATAGGAGTACGAGCCCGGGTTCGTGACGCTGCACGTCGCCGCAGCGTCCTGAGCATTATTAAGACCACTAGTACGCACCGGGCTGCTGCCGGATGGGGCGGTCACCTGGATACACGCGGTGGTGGCTCCGGCCCTACGTGCGATTGAACCCGCCGGTAGCGGTGAGCAGCGTTTGGCCGAAGCTTTCATGGGGCTTGCCAGGTGCGGAGCTGGCTGCGAGGCGAAGTCCTGTGGGGTAAACGAACCTAATAGCTTGCCGTGAGCGGGAGCAGGGGTGTCTGCCTGGGCCCCTGGCGCGCTGATGAGGGCTAGGGTGGCTGCGGTAGCCAGGGATATGAGGGCTGCGAACATGCGGCTTCTGCGGACCTGCATGAAGATCCCTTCATGGGAGGTTTGGTTCATGTCCCCTTCAACTTCCAGGGGAAGCGGCATGATCGTATGTTCGACCGTGATCAACCTGCCACGCACAGCAGGCTCATTGGCTTGATTTCAAGCAGGGATCAGCACTTCGCCGACTGTTGTCCGAGACGAGTACGGCCGCGTGCCTGCAGTGGGCGGAAGCGCGCAAATGACTTGTCGGCCTGCGCCTGTGGGACTCTGATGGCGCGTCAACCTGCGCATGGCAAGCGGTGAGCAGCCGCCGTGCATCGTGCCCGATGACCTGCGGGCGCGGATCTGAATGACCGAAGGTGCGGTCGGGTGTCCTGTTTGTGCTGAACACCGGCATTCCGACGGGAGTTGCAACCGCAGGCGTTGAGCTCCGGTACCAGCATGACCTACTGGTGGCGCCTGTCTGACTGGAACAACGCGGGTGCCTGGCAGCGTCTGCACGAGGCACTCCCGGCTGAACTGAACACCACCGACGCGCTTGACTGGTCGAGAGCGGTGATCGACGGCTCACGCGTCAAGGCACTCAAAGGCGACCCAAGCAGGACCGAGCCCGGTCGTCGGAACGCTCGTTGCCCACCCCCGCCTCCAGGTCGTCCCACCCGTACGCAGCCGGCCAGGGTGGTAGCGCGGGCGGGCTCCGCAAGTCGCGACTTCTACCGTCGCGACCCCGTGATAAGCCGCGAACCCGCCTGCCTGGGAGGATAATTACCCGAGCGTCCCTCGGGTTCCCGCAACACCTCCTTCGGGATTCTGCGAACTCGTCGGCTTCGCTGATGGATGCCGCCGGCCTGCAGCGCGGTCGCCTGACCGGGCTGGTCCTGAAGGGCGAGGACCTCGTGGATGCCGATCAGGCGCCGCGGCAGCTGTCCCTTGATGAGGCCCGAGAGAACCGCCTCGCTGCCGAAACGGCCGTCGACCGGGTCCGCGACAAGTTCGGCCCACGCGTGATCGGCCCGGCGGCCGTCTTCCGCCGCGCCTCATAACCCCCACACCCCGACGTGCTCCTGCCGGGGTAGATCCGTGCTGGACCCGCCAGGATTGCGCGGTGCACCCCAGGGGATGCCGCACTGGCCCTACGTCCGGGCCGTCGACGACGCCCTCACCGCTCGGGGTATCCCGCCGGGCATGGTCCGGGCCAGCCGCCACGGCCTCGAGCGCGGCCTGACCACCTGCATGATGCTCGCCTGGGATGTCTCCCGCACCGGCGGCCACGGCGGCATCCGGCTGGACTGGGAGGAACGCCGGGGCTGGTACTACGCCCTGCTGGGACTCAGCCTCGGGGACGTCACCCTCTACAGCGTGATCCCCGTGCACTCGGGGCTCCAGTGGCAGGGCCCGGCCGCCGGCGTCGGCGATTCCGGCCTGGAGGAATACCGTCCGGCCGCGGGGCTCGGAGGGCCGCCGCCGAGGCCACGCGGGCCCTGGACGCCCGGCGGGCTTGATATCCCAGTGGATCACTCCGTGCCGGTGCGCGGCGGCGAGCCCGGTGGCCATCTGTGCTGCGACGGCCGCGGCCTCCTGCGGGGCCAAAGCGCCGCGCAGGGAGCGTTCCTGGGCCAAACTCCAGCCGTCGACCAGCTCCATGACCAGGTAGACGGGAAGACCTGGGACACTGTGCGCGCGAACCAAAAGAGCGGGTAGGGATTGGTCTCCGTACCTCCCGCTTCCGACTACCGTTCCGGTAGCGACAGCCCGAGGGCCCACCACACACCTGTGCCCGGAGACCAACACGGGATGAAAGGCCAACCATGGAACCCTGGGCGGACCGCGAGGAGATCGCCCGCCGTGCGGCCGCCCGCGTCGCCGACATCGCCGCGGCCTCGAGCGCGCAGCTCGACGAGGTGGCGCGCGTGCTGCAGGTCGAGCTCGCCGAGTCGATCTCGGAGCTTCGCGGAGATCAGCTGATGCTCGACCTCCTCTACGCGAGTGTGGAGAGCAATGTGAAGACGTTCTTCCACGTCGCGCAGTACGGGGTCTCGGTCGATGCGGTGGAGGCGCCGTGGCCGGCCGTCGAGTACGCGCGACGTCTTGCGCAGCGCGAGATCTCCTCGAACGCCCTGCTGCGCGCATACCGCCTCGGTCACCGGCGCGCCCTTGAGTGGGTGGCCGGGGAGCTGGCCGGCGTCGAGCCGGACGGCAGGATCTCCTTCGCGGCGTTGCAGATGCTCCAGGACGCCGCCTTCGCCTACATCGACCGGGTTTCCGAGCAGGTCGTCAAGGCGTACGAGGCCGAGCGGGAGCGGTGGCTGGCGAATCGCAATACGATCCGCACGGCCACGCTGAGCGCGCTCCTCGCCGGAGACGAGATGGATGTGGCCGCGGCGGAGCACGTACTTGGCTACCGACTCCGCCAGGACCACCTTGGACTCGTCCTCTGGGCGGACGAACGGATGACATCAACAGGCTCGCTGGAGCGTCTCGGGCAGCTGACCAGCTCGATAGCCCAGGAGGTTGGTTCGCAGTCCTCGCCGCTGTTCGTCCCGCAGGACCGCTCGCTCGGCTGGGGCTGGGTGCCGCTGCAAGCGGACACAAGCATCGACGTCGACCGCCTGACCCGAGTCCTCGGTGAGGCAGGAAGTGAAGTGAAGGCCGCGATCGGCGCGGTCGGGACAGGAATCGCGGGCTTCCGTGCGACACACCGCCAGGCCCTGCGAGCTCACCAGGTCGCCGTCATCGGGGCCGAGCGGGCCCACCAGATCACGTCGTTCACCGCTCCCGGAGTCAGGGCGGCCGCGGCCCTCGCAGGCGACCTCGCCCTCGCCCGCGACCTCGTCACATCGATGCTCGGGGGGCTGGCGCAGGACGACGAAGGTGTCGCACGGCTGCGGGAGACTCTCACCGTCTTCCTTCAGCAGAACCAGAGCTTTGTCGCGACCGCTGCGAAGGTGCACCTGCACAAGAACACGGTCAAGTACCGGGTGGACAAAGCAGTGCAGCTGCGGGGGCGGCCGATCGAGGAGGACCGGCTCGACCTCGAGCTCGCGCTGGCCGCATGCCGCTGGCTCGGACCTGCCGTGCTCACCCGATCTCCGTGACCTCGACCAGATCCCCGTACAGCTGAGGACGAGTTGGTCCACGACCACGGCGCGAGCCGCTCATTTTGTTCTGTCCGACCGACGACTTCTTCGTCTGCACGAGCGAGTCTGGGCGCCTCGCCACGGTGGAGGTCACGCTGTCAGCACCGCGAGAATCACCAGCACACGGGCGTGCTTCGCGGGGCTCCCGGTTCTTCCGGGACGATCGTCGCACCGTCCATGACGCCGCGGTGGCGCGGCGACTGCCGATGTGACGCGCATTCGCGGCATGGACGGCACCCACCGTTTGAGCCCCATCCATCGCCTTGAACATCATTCAGGACGACATAGCGAGACGAGGAGTGCACCATGGCCGAGCCGTTCGACGGCACGTTCACGACGTCGGAGGAGTGGTTCGACTCCAGCGGCACCTGCTGCGCCGCGCGCGTCTACCGGCCCACCGTTGCAGATCAGCCGTTGCCCGTCATTGTGATGGCACACGGCTTCGGCGCGGTGCGTGCGCTACGGCTCTACGCCTACGCCGAGAGCTTCGCCGCCGCCGGATACGCCGTCGTGGTCTTCGACTACCGGAATTTCGGAGAGAGCGAGGGGGAGCCGCGCCAGGTCCTGGACATCGCGATGCAGCACGAGGACTGGCGCGCCGCCCTCCGCTACGCCAGGTCACTTGAGGGGATCGACCACACCCGAGTCGTGGCGTGGGGTACCTCGTTCGCCGGAGGTCACGTCATCACCATCGCCGGCCAAGGAGAGTCTCTCGCCGCCGTCATCGCTCAGGTCCCGCACGTCAGCGGCCCGGCAGCGGTGAGGTCGACCGGCCTGCGGGCCGCTCTCAGGGTCACCGTGCCGGGGATTCGTGACGCGATCGCCTCCCGCCTCGGTCGTGAACCTGTGTATGTCCAGAGCGTCGGTCTTCCCGGCCGCACCGCGATGATGACCTCGCCGGACGCCTATCCGGGCATGCACACGCTCCTCCGTGAATCAGGGCTGAAGGAGGACGCCTACCCCCACACCGTGGCAGCCCGCATCGCGTTGAAGATCGGCCTCTACTCGCCCCAGCGTTGGGCCGGGAACATCAAGTGCCCGGTCCTGGTCCAGATCGTCGCGCAGGACGCGATCACTCCCAAGCGCGTCGCCGAACGGGCAGCAGGCAAGATGCGGCACTCCACCGTCCGCGTCTACGAGGGTGGCCACTTCGATCCCTATGTCGAGCCCCTGTTCGGCACCGTCATCGCGGACCAGATCGAGTTCTTGCGCCGCCACGTCCCTTCTCTGCCAAAGGGGCGCGCGTGAAGTTAGTCCCCAACCGCTCTCGTCACCAGGTCTCCTCCGAGGCAGGGCGATCGCATTTGGCACTCTTTGGTCGAGAACGGTCAACACAATGACTTGCGACGGCTCTGTTCGCGGCTGAGTATTCATCACTTCGCATCGTGCGTACGCCTCTCAGTGTTGTGTGTCTGGACAAGTCACGCCGGTCAGGGCGTGACGAATCGGTCCCTCTCCCAGGGAAGTCGCGGCTGCCTTGCGCCGTGCTCAGTGGCGGCCGGCTTCGCTGCTCAGACGGTGACGACCTCTTGCCGAGCGGGTGCCTGCGGGCGTAGTCGATTGCCGCTTCGACGCCGTCGTCGAGTGAGTATCGGCGGGCGATCGGGGTGGAGAGTCGGCGGCGCGGTCCGGGACCATCAGCTGCAGGCGCATCGCGTTCGACCCGGCCGACACGTGCCCTCCGGTCGTGGCCGACCACCACAGGCCCGGCCCCCCCCACCGCCGCCCCGGGATCGCCGGGAACGTGTCCACGGGCGGCAGGTCCTCGAAGGCCACGGCCAGGGCCGCGTCCGCCCGTCGCTGCTGGACGATCTGCCCGAGAGGGTCGAGGAAGACCGCCTCGAAACCGCTCCCAAACGGTGCGGCCCGCCCTGGGCGCACCGGACCGGGCTTCCAGGAGCTGGTCGACCTGCTCGGCGATTGAAGACAAGCCACGTTGCCTGGCCCGAAACAACTACTCGCGAACCAGGCCCTGCTGGGCGTTGCAGCCGTGCGATGGCACCAGGCCCGCCCGCACAGCCTCCCGGGCAGTGTCCCTGGCTGGGCCGGACGCGGTCAGGATCCGGACTTGGACTCCTGAAACTCTCGGAGATAGTTGTAGATGCTGTGGCGGCTCACTCGGAGCCCCTTGGCGGCAAGATCGATCGACTCCCGCAGAGTGAAGAAGCCGCGCTCGTCAAGTTCGCGCACAACATTCATCTTGTGGGACTTCTTCATAAGATCGATGCTGACGCCGCTCGCTGCGATGGCGTCCCGCAGGATGCTTTGCGCCAGAACGTCGACGGACTCGGGAAAAGTCTCCCGCGGCGCATCTTCTGGTTCTCCAGTGCCCTGCTGGTGCAGCGGGAACCCGAGTGTCGCAAGGACTTCCTGGGCACGCATGATGTGGTCGATGTCGGCGTTGATGCACAGCGCCGCGACGGTGCGCCCCGTGATCGGAGCGCGGAAGAACAGGCTCGACGACTTCAGTACCTGGCCGGAGGGCAGTTCTGTGCGGTAGCCGATCAAGTCGTCCGGAGGTTCACAGTTGAGTGTTTTCATGCCGAGATCGGTTGGTGGTCCGCCGAGAGAACGGCCCGTGATCGTGTTCTCGATCGCGACAATGGAGTTGGGGAACTTCGTCAGATCGTGCAGCAGCACCTCCGTACGCGGGGCGAGTGCCCTGGCCAGGCCCGGGACGATTTGGGAGACGACCCGGGTGACGAGCCGTGCATATTCCGTCTCCTCATCGGTGAAGGAGACCATTGACTTCTGTGCGGCTGCCACGAATTGTGGCTTTCCCTTCATGATCGGTGATCCTGATTTGCGGGATTCCAGCGGCGTTATGGATGGCGGCGATGGGCTTCGGGCGAAGGTTGAGGTTAACTGTCGTCATCGCTGAGGGTGGAAGCGAGCAACGAGGCATCGAGGTTCCCACCCGAGACCACGCACGCCACTTTGCCATCGCCAGCCTTGCCGGTGCGGAGGGCGGCTACGGTGGCAGCGCCCGCACCTTCCGCAACGACTTTGGCAGTGAGGGCGAGTTCGCGTACCGCCTCGGCTGCCTCTTCCGGTTCGACGGTGACCACGCCGTCCAGATGAATGTGTACGAGGTCCCACATGTCGTTCGCAATGCGTGGGCTGCCGATGCCGTCGATCCAGGTTGCCGCGTAGGGCGCATTGACCGGATGTCCTGCCGACCACGCGGCAGAGAGTGGTGCTGCGGTGGAGACCTCCACGGCGAGCACTCTGACTCCTGGCATAAGCGCCTTGACCGATGCCGCGATACCGAGGCTGAGACCGCCCCCGCCGAACGGGACGAGGACCGTCTCGACGTCGGGGAAATCTCTGGCCAACTCCAGTCCGATCGTGCCGTTGCCGGCCACCACCCGGGGGTCGGCGAACGGATGCACCAGCGTACCGGGAAACGCCTCTGTCGTTCCGTTCTCCATGATCGTCCACCACTCGGCGACGGGAAGGCGGACGACCTTCGCGCCCCAGGTCGCCAGTGCTGCGACCTTGGCCGCAGGGACATGGTCGGGGACGACCGCAGTGCACGGGATGCCGTGTTCGTGGGCAAGCCGTGCGACGGCGCGAGCCATGTTCCCGGCGCTGGGGGTGACGAGTCCGGCGGCGCGCTCTTCGGCGGTGAGCGACAGCAGCACTGCGGTTGCGCCACGGATCTTGAACGAGCCAGTGGGCAACAGGTTTTCGAGCTTCAGCCGGACTCGCCCCGCAGAGGAAGGCCACTCGACGAGCGGCGACTCGGGCACGTGGCCTGCGATGAGCCGACCCACAGCCTGGATCTCAGTCAGCGAGGGAAGAGCTCGCATCCGGCCAGTCACCGCGCGCGATGGCAATTCAGGCCATCCGGGTTCTCCAGCGCGCGGCCCTCGCTGTAAGCGGTGACGAAGTCGCCGCCGATGAAGAGATCACTGCGGTCCATGGGAGTCCTCACTGTGACACATTCCTGTGCTTGCCGACCCGAGGGTACGTCCGAGATTCTTCAACATATCATCGAAGTCTTCAACAGACTCGGCAAGAATGGGATGTTCGGCTCGTCTGCCTGCGCCTTTCCTCGCCCGCAACCTGCCACCCCCACAACGAGGAGCGACACGCTCATGGCACAGGCCGACGCCGATGAGGACCTCGACTGGGCCGTGTCCGTCGACTCCACGATCGTGCGAGCTCACCAGCACGCGGCCGGAGCCCGCAAAAAGGGGCCCCGGTCGGCGAACCAGGCGACCACGCCATCGGCCGGTCCCGCGGTGGGCTGACCACCAAGATCCACCTGGCCGCCGATGCCCGCTGCCGACCTCTCGCGTTCGTTCTCACCGCCGGACAAGCAGGCGATGCACCGGCCTTCACCGACGTCATGGCCCGCTTACGCGTTCCCCGGCAGCGCGGACGCCCTCGCACCAGGCCGGACGTGGTCCTGGCGGAGAAGGCCTATTCCTCCCGCACGATCCGCAGCCACCTGCGCAAGCGCGGCATCCGGGCGGTTATCCCGGTCCCGGCAGATCAGCGTGGCCACCGGCTGCGTCGAGGCCGCCTGACCACTGCACTCGCGGACGCAGGGCCCTCCAAGTTGCGTGACGTCGCCGCCTGGTGGACTCGGCTGTGTGCGGAGGACGGCGAGGTCATCGACTCCGAGATCGCCGACGGGATCGTGGGCGATCTAGCTGCTCTTGTCAGGAGCGCTCGGCGCCAGAACCAGAGCATCTACTGCTGGGTCGCGTAGGAGCTCAGGTTCGGAGCCAGATCGCGACGGCCGCGGCGGTGGCGGTGCCGAGGAAGACGTAGCCGCGCTTGCCGTAGCGAGTGGCGACCGCCCGGGACTGCTTCAGGCGGTGATCGCCCGCTCGACGGTGTTGCGCTTCTTGTCGCGATCCTCATTGAAGCCGGGCGGCCGTCCACCGCGTGCGCCCTTGCGCAGGCGGGCGGCGTGGCTGTCGTTCTTCTCCGGGATTGTGTGCCGGATTCTCCCACTGAGCCGCGTATGGGAGCGGATCGGCTTGGAACCCTTCCAGGACGGCGTGCACATCCTGGACTGCCACCTGCAGCGGCGCCAGGACCTTCTTGCCGAACGCCAGCAGGAGTTCACCGCACTGTGCCGCGCCTGGCGGGAGCACCACCACCGGTAGGGCTCACGAGCCCGGCTCCTCGCAGAAAACGATCTGGGTTTTGGGCCGGGGAGATTTTCTGAATGAACAGGGGCGACGCGCTGTGCGCCTGGTGATCGGCTTGGCCACGAGTCGGTCTCGGCCTGGTGAATCGTGATGCGTGGCATGGCGTCACGCTCCAGCGTGTGACCATGCGCTTCGACTCCACTACGCGTTTTTCCCGCCTGCCCAGGGGCGATGACGGCACTGGGAAGCCCTTGAGTCTTCGAGGCGACGGGATCGCGGGAGGCTGCATGAGCCTGATCGTGCTGCTCTTGGAGATTCCGGTTGTCATGCTGCTGGGTTTGACCTCGGTCATCCGTGGGTGGGGCAGTAGGGACGAGCGCATCGTGGCACCGGCAGTGGACTGGGTTCCGATCCTCTGGTGCGGCGGGTTCACGGTTGGTGTGCTCGTGATAGCCGTGATCTTCCTGGTCTCGGCGCATCCGTTCGCAGGCGCTGTCCAACTGATCTTGGCAGCTGTTGCACTGCTCTTCACGATCATGGTTTGGCATGATCAGCATGAACGTGCTCACCCGGGAGCGGCGAACGTCGGCGCCGTCATGCGGACTTGGAGCGGCGAATCGTCAGAGTAGGTCACCGGCGGCCATGGGGGAGTGGCCTGCACCGGGCGTTGTTGTCAGAGGTATCAGGCACACTGCGCCGCATGACCTTGGTGACCGCGCACGACTACGCCTGGATCCGCACCTCGCCGCTCTTCCACCACATGATGGAGAGCGGCTACACCCTGACTCTGGTACGCGGGCGGCCCCCACGCGAAGTGCTGCAGGCGATGACGGCCGAACCGTGCGGCACAGGGGAGGGAACGGCCGGGCTGATCGAGGCGGACGAGGCTCACCGCGCCGGCGCAGGGGATGACTACTGGGACGAGTCCTACATCGCGGGCGCTTTCAGCGTGCCGGGCGAGAGCGGCGACTGGACCCTCGTCCTCGGCTTCGACGGCGGCCTGGGGATCGCCACGCCGAGCCTCGAGAGGCTGTCGAACGGCGGCCGGGTCGTGGCGCACTCGACCAACGGCGGCAAGCCCATCCACCTCTTCCACTGGTTCGAGGACGGCGAGCTCTGCACGACGTTCGAGGACCCCGCGGCGCGCCACGGCAGCACCCCCGATGAACTGATCCCCCTGCTGCGAGACGTCGGCTTCCCTCTGACCGTCGAGGGAGAGCATGACGACAGCGCCCCGGACGTCGACCGGAAAGCGGCGGTCCTTGCTCTGGCCGAGAGACTCACCGGCATACGCGTCACTGATTCCCTCCTCCAGGACGCTGCCTACGAGTTGGGACTCGTCCCCGAAGAGCCCGCCCAGGAATGGACGGGCGTGGTCATCGACATCACCGATGCCCACGGGGAGCGCCTGTACAGGGAATGGACCTACGAGGAGATCGCGGCGCCGTCCGAACGCGCACGCGCGGAGGCAAACGCGCCGGTCGTCATCACCTCCAACGAGCTGCCTGCCGTGGATCGTTCGGAGCACCGAGCAGGCGAGGGGCACAGGCCCCAGTGATCATGTAGCTGTGACGTTCTGTGACCACTGGTGGGACCTGTGCCAGTCTGATGTTTCAGGTCGCCTGCCCGGCCAGCCTGTGCAGGGTCCGCGCGGCAGGTGATGCGGGGTCGGCCGTGATCAGGACGACTTCCTGGTCATCCTCGGGCACGAGCAGGACGTCACAGTTCAACCGCAGCGGGCCGGTCTCCGGGTGATCGAGGATCTTGGTGCGGTGCCCGGGGGCGTGGACCGGACGCGTTTGCCATATCTGTCGGAACTCCTCGCTGCCGGTGTGCAGTTCGGCCAGCAGAGCGGTCAGCTGCGGGTCGTGAGGGTAGCGGTCGGCGGCCCGTCGCAGCCGCGCCACCACAATGTGCCCGAACTCCTCAACGCTGGAGCTCTCGTACATCCGCCCCTGGCCAAGGAAGCGGCGCCGGGCCAGGTTAGTCCTCCCGGCTTCGAGATCGCCGCCGAGCAGTGCCTGGGCCAGGGGGTTCCAGGCGACGACGCCGTACGCCGCGTCAGTGACGATGGCGCCGGTCTGCGGCAGCCGCTCCAGCATCCGGGCCACATGCGGGCGTACCCGCCGCACGGCGCTGGTGCCGGGCGGCGCGCTCGATCCCGCCAGGCGGAACAGGTGGCTGCGCTCGGCCGGCGTGAGCCGTAGTGCCTGGGACAACGCGTCGAGGATCCGAGTGGACGGCCGCGGGCCCCGGGCCTGCTCCAGCCGCGTGTAGTAGTCGACCGACATGTGGGCGAGTTCCGCCACCTCTTCGCGGCGCAGGCCCGGCGTCCGGCGATCGGTGCCCGTCACCGTCAGGCCGATCTCGTGTGGACGCAGGCCCGCCCGGCGGCCCCGCAGGAAGCGGGCCAGCTCCTGCCGTGCCATGTCGCTTCCTCCTACTGCCTGGTACAGGTAGTCCCTGGCAGGGCGCCCACAGCCAGGGAACGCTAGTTGCCATGAACGATCGCACAGCTCTGGTCACCGGTGCCAACAAGGGCATCGGCAAGCACATCGCCCGGCTCCTCGCCGCCGAGGGCCTCACCGTGTACGTGGGCTCTCGCGACCGCGAGCTCGGACAGCGAGCCGTCCAGGAGATCGGCGCAGGCGCCCGCCTGCTGGTCCTCGACGTGACAGATCCTGACGGCATCGCACGGGCCGCTACCCAGGTGGACCGTCTGGACGTGCTGGTCAACAACGCCGGAATCTCACCGTCGCTCGCCCCGCCGGCCGACACGAGCGTCGAGGAGTTCCGGCGCACATACGAGACCAACGTCTTCGGGGTGGTGGCGGTGACCAATGCCTTCCTGCCCGCCCTGCGCCGGTCCCCGCATCCGCGCATCGTCAACATCTCCAGCGGCACCGCATCGCTGACCTGGAGCACGAACCCCAACCCCCAGTTCACCCCGGGAAGCGGTGGCGCCGCCGCCTATCGGTCCTCGAAGGCCGCCCTCAACGCCCTCACCGTCCTTTACGCCCAGACGCTGGCCGAGGACGGCTTCAAGGTCAACGCGCTCGCCCCCGGCAAGCGGGCCACCGACCTCAACCCCCTGGCCGCCGCTGCTGGCGACGACCCGGCCGAGGCCGCCCAGGGAGCCGCCCGCCTGGCCCTGCTGCCAGACGACGGCCCCACCGGTGGCTTCTTCTCCTGGGACGGACCGCCCGTGCCCTGGTGAGCGGCGCTGAGATCCCAGGCGACGGCACTGACTCGCACACCCCCAAAAAGGGGGTACTCCCACAGTGGCGGTCCTCCTCGGGCCTAAGCGTGCTTGGCAGCAGCGCAAGGAGGCTGCGCAGACAGGTGCGCGCTCATGGGCAGCGGTTCGGGCGGTCATCAGTGTGGTCACGGTCGACCACCGGCGCCCCGACGCCGGTACCTCGGGACCGGGGCGGTGAAGCGGACGCGTCCGTGCGTTCAGCTCCGTTCGCCGAGCGCCGTTTCGAGGGTGGCGATGTGCTGTGCCTGGGCTTGCCTGCGGATGGCGGCGAAACGGCGGTCGACAACAAGTACGGGGAGGGCCCAGAGGAAGCCCCAGGCGCTGAAGGAGTCGACGACGCCGGTCTGGCGCAACACCGTGTTGGTCAGGAAACACAGGATGCCGCTGAGGGCCCAGACGGTCGTGCGATGTCGGCCCAGGAAGCGTACGGGGGCGTTCCACGGCCCGGACAGCGCCTTGAGGGTAGCGGCGCGTACGACGGCGTCGCGGTCCTCGAGGTTCATGTCTCTGGTCGCCGCTTCGTCGCCGTGTCGGAGATCCACGGTTAGGGCACGTGCCTGTGCTTCGGTGTCGCGGCCCGCGACCGCGGCGGCCGCCGCTCTCATCCGCAAGTCGTCCCAGTAGCCGCGCCGCGCCCAGCGTTCCGCTGCCGCAAGCCGGTCGGCCTCGGCGGACTGCGGAGCGAGCTGCTTGAGGCGCGTGGACAAAGCGACGGCTCGCGCGGCCCGGCCCGGGTACTCGAAGGAGTCGGCGCGAAGGCACAGTTCGGCATAGCCGGCCAGAAGCCCCAGGTGGTCACCGTCGAGAGCGAGGCCGGCCCGGAAGGCTTCCTCCGCAGAGTCGTCGTGCTCGTCGTCGTCCTCGGCGGCGTGCCCGAGGGCCAACCAGCAGTACAGATCGGGGCTGGGGCCGAGCTCGTCCAGGCCTGCCTGGGCGGCCCGCCTCACAGCCCCGTTTCCTCCAGCCACGAACAGCTGCTCGCAGCGCAGCTGGTACTCATCGATCCTCGTCATCGGGCTCCCCCAACCATTGCCACCCCTTTCTGACAGGGCGTGCCCATCTGCGGACCGCTCTTCGCAGGTCTCGATCCCTGCGATGGACCATGGCTGGCCCAAGTAGCGGCCTGTGAAGGGATTCCCGGAGGGAGACGTCGCCCACGGGAAATGGAGCGACCTTGCTCCGGCCATGGCGAGACGGATCTTCGCCTGGTGCAGGTCGTCAAGCCGTGCCTTCAAGGCTTCCGCCTCGGCCGGGTCGGCTAACAGCGGGTGCGGTTCCTTCATGTTGCAGCCCGGTTTGACGACGATGCGCCCGGCGGCGGTCTCCCGCAGGTCGGCCTCCGTCATCTCCGCCATGAAGCGGGTGGACCCGCAGATGGCGACGACGGCCGGGATGCCGAGGGTTTCGATTCGGACGTGAGCCCAACGGGATGGCCGCCCCTTCGTGGACGTGGGACGACCTGGAATGAACCAGCACAAGCTCTGGTGCCGGGCGGACCGGACATCTCCTAACACGGCAATCAGTGCGCTGAATACGGAAGCGGGCACCCCGCATCGCCAGTGGGGATCCGACCTGGCGGCGGACCCGGCACGGTCGGGTGTGGTCGCTGGACTCCGATCTCGGCGATGGGTTGTCGCTGTACGACCTGGTCGCCGCCGACGTCGAGTGGGAACATGCCGCGGGCGGGGTGTACGAAGACGACCGCCTCAACTGTGTCCTGCGCGGTTCACGCCGGCCGAGCGGGCGACGGTGTTCGCGTAGGGTGAGGGCGAGGGCACAACCTGGACCGAGGCGGCGGCCGCAGCCAATGCCGTCGATCCGGACTCCTTCGGTGAACGGGGACGGCGCAAGGTCAAACGGCTCACCGCCGAGCAGGCCCGCCGGACGGCCATGGCCCGCTCCGCAGCCACAGCCGACACCGCAAGGGACGGGAACCAGCCCTTCACCCCCGGGAGCAGAAGCCCGATGACGCCCGACCTTCAACATGCCGGAGACGGCCTGCCCGCGACCCCAGCGGGCCGCCCCGCGCCCTTGACGCGTGCGATGCTGGCCGAGCGCGGCTTCGTCGGCTTCGTGCCGTTCGCCGACCTCCCGCGCAACGCCGTCCCCGAGGGGAAGGGCATCTATGTCGTGCTGCGCCCCTTGACCGCGCCCCCGCTCTTCCTCACGCGAAGCCCTGCCGGTCACCCCAAGGGTCACGACCCCACCGTGACGACCGCCATCCTGAACAGCGCCTGGGTGCCGGGAGCCACCGTGGTGTACGTCGGCAAGGCTGCCGGCCGCCGAGGGTTGAGGAATCGGCTGAACGCCTACCGCCGTCAAGGCCAGGGGCGCAACGCCGGGCACAGTGGCGGCGCGTACATCTGGCAGCTGTCCGACTCCGACACGCTTTTGGTCGCCTGGCGCACCGTGACCGATCTGCCTGCCGGCCGAGCTGAGGCGGAGCTGATCGCGGAGTTCACCGCGCTTCATGGAGCGCTCCCCTTTGCCAACCGCAACCGGGGATCCTTGCCCGGTCGGCGGCCGTAGCGGCGGCCGGATGCGGGCTTCGACAGCGGAGCTCGTTCCAGTTGCGCTTGCTCCCCGAGGGTCTGTGACGGCGTGCTGCCTGGGCTCGAGGCGGGGCAGGAGGCCTCGAGCCTGCGTCGGCGGCTGTCACTCTCAGCTCTCGGATTGGGTATTGACGCGGGTGGCGTGTATCGGCGATGGCGTCGAAGCGCGGTGCGACAACATCGCGGGTCTGGGCGTCGAACTGCCGGCGCAAGCTGGTGATGGCGAAGCTGAGTTGCTGAACACGTGCCTGGGCGCTCTGCAGGTGCGCCTCGTCGGACTGCTGGATGTGCTGTGCGTCTTCGAGCTGTTGCTGCAGAGCCGTGCGTGTGGCTTGGATGGCGGCCGCGTCGATGTCAGCCTCGACGGGGTCGGGTTGGAGGCAGACGCGGCAGTGGCCCTCCTCGACAGGCCGGGCGGCCAGAGACTGCGTACACCGTGGGCAGACGACGAACTCGAAGGGGGAGAGCTGGTCGATGGCCGTGGCTGACCGGTCAAGGCGGGACAGGTCGAGCTGCACCTGGGCGACGACGGCTTGCCGCGCCTCGACGAGGTCGCCAGCTGCGGCTACCTCTTCCTCGGCCTGCCGGGCGGCTCGGATGGCGCTCTGCAGTTCCTCCCGCAAGGCGGTGTCGGCGGCGGTCCGTTCCTCGAGTTCACCGCGGAGGCTCGCCAGGGCGGACTCGGCCCGCGTCAGCGTGTCGCGCAGCTGGGTGAGTTCGGCCCGCAGTTCGTCTTCGCCGCGGGGGTCGGAGGCCGCCAGGAAGGAGCTGACGTTGTCGTGCTCGGTATTTCTGGCGTTCAGCCGGTCCGTGAGCCCGTTCTTGATGCGCTTGAGCTCCATGAGTGTGCTGTCGGTGAGCGCGAACATCAGGCGGAAGAGTTCTTTGCGCTTGGGCTCGAATCAGCTGTCCAGGTGGCCGACGACCTGGCGGTCGATCTCGCGGGCCTGGAGGTAGACGTAGGCGTACGGGTCGCTGAAGGTGAGGTTCTGCGACCGCGCGGAGCCCTCTCGCCGTGCGGCGATCTGTTCCCGCGGGAAGCCGAGGGCGTTCAGCAGGTGGTCGGAGAGCGTGGTGACGCCGTCCCCGGCCCACAGCGGCAGAGAGAGGCCCGTACCGCTGCGGTGATGGCGGGGGCGGCCAGCACGAGCGTGACACGCGCGAGGGTGGAGGCCAGCCACGCATCCATGGACCTTCAGTGCTCCCAGGCGACCCCGACGGCGCAGCCGCTGGCGACGGCAAGGAGGCCGCCCACGGCCACGGCGGTTCTGGCGGCGACCTGGACGCGGCCGTTCAGGAAGATCTCGTCGTGCCAGTAAGCAGGCCACTCCTCCACACGGTTCGCCGGCTCTCGCGTGGCAGCGTGCTCCAGAGGAGTATCTGACCGATCCTCAGGCCTGCACATTTCAGTGATCGTCACCGTATTCATCATACTGTCCGCGGCAGTTGGCGGAGTAAGGGAGTTGCCCCATGAATAACCACGACGAGGTGTCACCAGACAGCGGTGAACGGCTGGTCGCCGGCCGATACCGACTGCTGTCCATCCTCGGGGCGGGCGGTATGGGCACCGTGTGGCGGGCCAGCGACGAAGTACTGCACCGCGACGTAGCAGTCAAGGAAGTCCGAGCTTCCATCGATCTGCCCGCCGAGCGCAGCAAGCAAATGCACGTCCGGCTGGAACGGGAGGCGTGGGCGGCTGCGCGGGTCAACGCCCGTGGTGTCGTAACAGTCCACGACGTGGTGAACTTCGACGACCGGCCATGGATTGTCATGGAACTCGTGCGCGGCCGCTCCCTGGCTGATGTGATCAGTGCCGAGGGTGCCCTGGCGCCGCAGGAGGTCGCGCGGATCGGTACCGAGGTGCTGGCGGCTCTGCGGGCAGCGCATGGCGCCGGCGTACTGCACCGCGACGTCAAACCCGCCAACGTGCTGCTGGCCGACGAAGGCCGCGTCGTCCTGACCGATTTCGGCATAGCGACGGTGGAGGGCGACACTGCGCTCACGATGACCGGCGAAATTGTCGGATCGCCTGAGTACCTGGCGCCCGAGCGTGCCCTGGGCCGGACGCCCGGCACCGCTTCCGACCTCTGGTCACTGGGGGCGCTCCTTTATACGGCCGTCCAGGGACGTTCGCCGTTCCGTCGAACGAGCGCCCTGTCGACACTGCGCGCCATCGTGGACGACGAGCTGCCGACGCCGCACCGGGCTGGACCGTTGACAACGGTCATCGAGGGCCTGATGCGCAAGAATCCCGAGGAACGTATGGGCCCCGACGAGGCAGCGCGCGAAATCGATCTGGCTCTAGCCGCGTTGGCGACGCCCTCCGAGGAGGAGACCGCCGGCACGGTGACCACGGATTCGGCGACAGAGGGCATCACGGCCGCGGTCACCGCGGCGATCACGACCACGGACAACACCGCAACCGCGGCGACCGCCACGACGGAGGCGCCCGAGACCCAGGCCACACCGCTGGGAACGTTCGGGCCTCCCCTAAATAGCACGGGATTTGGGCCCAACACGGCGACACCGGCCTTGGCGGCCGGCCTCGGGGAACACGCCGGTTCCGAGCCGGCCCCCGCACCACGCAGACGCCGTCCCGCATATCTGATCGGCGCGGCGGCGATCGTATTGGTCCTGTCGGGCGGAGGAGTCGCTTACACCCTCATGAACCAGGACAATGACAACGGCACCAACCATGCCGGAGTCGAGACCGCGGGCAGCGCCTCCCGGCCGGTGTCAGTTGCCGTCACCGGCGGTGCCACCACGTACGACGGGAGCTGCCCGTCCGAAGACAGCCAGGCCCCCCGGTTCACCGCGACGTTCAAGACGGACCGGGCCCCCGTCCAGTTCTCCTACCGGTGGGTCTCCGACAACGGAGCGGTGGTTGACCGGGAGTGGCGGACGCTGTCGTTCCGCGAAGGCGACCCGACGACCAAGACCGAGATGGTGCGCTTGTCGACGTGGGCGCAGGAGGGGACGCTGAAGAGCGCAATGTCCGTGGAGATCAAGTCGCCGTTCGGCACGAAGTCCAACTCTGTTTCGTTTGTGATCACGTGCCGAGCGAACGGCGAGTGACAAGGCAACGTTTCGCTCATACTTGGACCACTCATTTTTCCCTAAGGAGTCTCAGTGCTGTCGGTCATCGTGGGACGCACCGGTCCCTTCACCGGTCAAAGCGTGGTCCTGGGAGACGCTCCCCTGACGTTCGGGCGCAACAGTGAGAACGATGTCATCATCGTGAGTGTCAGTGCTTCCCGCTTCCACGCCGAGATCGTCGCAGAGAACGGCGCGTACGTCCTTCGCGACCGCGGCAGCAGGAACGGCACCTTCGTCAACGAACAGCGGGTCGATCGGCGTCAGTTGGCGCCCGGCGACACCATACGCATCGGCGACGAGACGTTCCTGTTCGAGACCCAGGAAGCCGTGGAGACGGTCATGGACCTCTCCCAGATGGACCTGCCGCGCGCCGGCGCGGTCGTGGACCCGGGAGTCCTGCGGGTCACGGTGAGCGGCGGCGGTCCCGTCGGCCTCGCTTTCGCGCTGCTGCTGGAGGAGGCCCTGTCCGGGCGGGTCGCTGTCACCGTCTACGACGGCCGGTGGGTCCGCAGCGGCACCTCCGTCGTCTGGAAGGACGCCGCCCAGGGCAACGTCCGCCGCCAGCAGGTCGTGACCGTCCAGAGCCGGCAGTACCTGGCGCTGACGGACGAGATGCAGACGGCAATGTTCGGCGACAGCGGCCAGTTCTCCGAGATGTGGCCGCTGGGCCCCGACTCCGTGGACGGACAGCCGCCCCGCAACATACGTATCGCCTACATCGAGGACCGGCTGCTCGAGCTGGCCAACCGCAAGTCCGCCATCCGGCTGGTGCCCAAGCGGTTCGACGTGGCCGAGCAGGAACACCTCATAGCCCGCGACCACGTGCTGGTCATCAGCGAGGGCGGCCGCTCCCGCACCCGTGAGCACTTCGCCGACCGCTTCGGCATGGCCGACGCCTCCATCTACTCCCTCGACGGCGAGCACATCCAGGACGTGGTGCTCGGGCTCAAGGTCAAGTCCCGCCTGTCGGACCCGATGGGCGTGCTGCTGACCGTGGCGCAGAACCGGTTCCTGCTCAACTCGCTGCGCGGCGAGGGCTTTTTGAACATGCGCCTCACCCGGGAGGAGGCACGCAACGTCATCGGCATCGACCCGGTGCGCCAGGTCTTCGAGGAGTGCATCGCGGCCCGGCCGTGCCTGATGAGCCGCCACGAGGACAACGAGTTCGCCTGCCCGACCCACGGCACGCTTTTCCTCCCGGCGCTGCTGCGCAGCTCACCGCTGTGGAAGCGCATCCTGGAGGGGCTGCAGCTGTTCGACGTTCCCGAAGAGGACCTCAGCGCCATCACGTCATTCCGCCTCGACATGGTCCAGCGCCCGCGGTTCACAGCCCAGCTCACCCGCCCGGCCGCGGACCGTCCGGGAACGTACGGGTTCCTGTTGGGAGACGCGGCCAACGCCATCCACTTCTGGCCCGGGCGCGGTCTCAACAGCGGTCTCGCCTCGGCCGTCTCGCTGGCCCGCTCCCTCAGCCGGGTCTGGCGCGGACGGCCGCTGCGCGACGCGGACTTCATCCGGCACGAGGCGGCGATGTCCATGCTCCAGTACCGGCACAAGAGCCGCGCATGGAACGCCATGGTCACGACGGACGAGCGGGGCGTGACCCGAGCGATCAAGGACATCATCGAAGGCAGCATGGAGGCCACGGCGACATCGGCACGGACGGATGCCACAAACCAGAAGCCCTCTGCTCCGGCCGCGGCCTCAAACTCGGCGGAAGCCCACCTGGAGATCCTCCTCGACCGCATGCGGGCCATCCGCGAACGACTCGCACCTCGCCTGCCGGGCCTTCCCGACGACGAGGTGCTCCGGACCCACCTCTCCTCCCTGGCGCCGGCAACTCTGCGGACACTTCAGGAGAGCGGTGCGTGGGACACGCTGATCGTTGGCGGCGAGGAGGCGGACATCGACATTTTCTATCAGCAGGACGCACCGGTCTTCGTCCCGGCCACTCGACGGCCGCCCGAGCCGCTCCCCGACCCCCGCGCCGCGGGACTCCTCGATCTGGGCTGACGTCCTATGACCCGTGCGCCTCTGATCTCGCGCCCCGGGACGCGGTCCTATCTGTTGTGGTCTTGCAGGGTCCTGCGCCAGACCTGTTTCTGAACCTCAAATCGGCAGACCAAAGGCTGTCAGCCTGCCTGAGATAGGAGCTTTGCGTATGCGTTCGGGGGGCTGGTCACAGTGACCAGCCCCCCGAACGCATACGTGTCGACGACGGCTGAATCAGCCGTCGTCGACAGATGGTTGACCCGGCTACCGCTCGTGGCCGTTGTCGTTCTCCGGTTCCAGGCAGTGGCGCCGGGACCGCCGGTTGCGCAAGCGGGTGGCCGGGGAGTTGCGTGGTGCCGGCGGCCGGGCCAAGTGCCCCGAGTACGGGGCGACTTGGGTGGCCGGGGTGGACCGCCGTTCGAACGCGGTCTACTGCTCGCGGCGGTGCGCCACGAGGGCCTGGAGGGCCCGGAAGGAGACGTTCGGCGAACGGTCACAGTGACCGCATCGCGAACGCGACCGAATCCCAACTCCGGTCAGAGGGCGGTCAATTACGGTCGTCCGTTGTGATCGTCGCATTTCCGGTCTGACTCTCGGTCGGGAAGCGAGCCGGGTCTCGCCACGGCTGCTTGGCCGTGCACTGGTCCGCGGTGGGTGGTGAATGCCATGCCCGAAGAGATCGAGTCCGCCGACAAGGTCGGCAGCGTCAGCGGGAACCGCTAACTCACGGAGCGAAGCGTATCGATACGAAGCCGCATGGCCAGCGTCGACGGGGCTCAGATCGGCTTGCCGTGTGCCCATGCCGCAAAGACTGAACGGGCCCACGGCAAGCGTTCGCGAGCAACTTGCCTCAGGCGTAGCCGACTTGACTTCGGACTGGTGCCTGAGCACCTCAGGTTGTACGGCTGTCAATCTCTCGCTGCACTGCATCGCACGCGACCCTGATCTCCGTCAAGGCTGTGCCCTGTTGCCTGGACGGTTCCAAGAGTTCATCCAGGTCGCCCCGCTTGCCCGCCAGCTTCTTTCCGTAGCAGTCCGGCAGCATGGTCTTCTGGTAGACGTCGATGCGGGCGACGACGTCACCGAACGGCAGGTCGGGAGAGCGGCGTTCGGCCTGTTTGACCCGACTGCGCAGTTCGTTCAGCCCGACCCTCCGTGGCCTTCTTCTTCGTCTCCGTCGCCTTCTTGTGCTTGCGCACCTGGCTGGTGACCTAGATGGTGATCAAGAGCGTGCCCAGGCCGATCACGGCGGGCCACGTCCAGGTGCTGTCGAAGTTGTCCTGGGAGGCGTTACTGCCCAGCATCACGCGGATGCGTGGCTGATACGCGGTTTTCACCTCGGAGTTCTCAGGGCTCCGTCCACGGCACGAGTCCGGGCCCGCGCCCAGGGCGGCCGGATCGCGATCTGCGGCACTGCTTCTCGCCCTCTGACGATGCCCAAAAGCTTCCGTACCGGCCCAACTAGACACTCGGCGCCCTGACGGGCTGCACGCCAGTCGCAGAACCCGGGCCAGATCAGGTTGCTTATATAAGTAACTTGATCTAAGG
>NZ_KB911625.1 GCF_000383615.1 Streptomyces canus 299MFChir4.1
GCGTGTCCACCACGACCGGGACACCCAGCCCGTCCAGCGCCCGGCGGACCTGCTCGGCATCACCCAGCACCGACGGGCCCTCACCCACCGGCACCACCCGCACCCCAGACCCCACAAGCCCGCCATCAGGCCCGCCCGTCAAGCGCTCATGCAGATGCTCACGCACCCCCACCTCAACCGGCCCCGGACCCGCCGAACCCCGCAACGCCGCAAGATCAACCAGAAGCCGCTCCCGCACCTCCGCAGACCCACCCAGCAAACGCCCCCACAACTCACCCTCACCACCGGCCACCGCCCACCCGTCCGGCACCGACGACAACGGCAACGGCGACACCAGCGGAGGCGGCGACACCAGCGACGAGGACAGCCCACTTTCCGTCACGGGCAGCAGCCCACCCGGAACATACGGCGGCGGAGGATCAGCAAGCATGTCGACATCCACGCCCGCGTCCGAGCCCTTGCCCACGCCCTTGACCGTGTCCGCGTCGGTGCCCTGGCCGGCGTCGCTGCCCTTCCCCGCCTCGGTGACCGGCCCACCGCCCGAGGGGCCCCGGAACCCGCCGGTGAGCCTGTCGACCACACGACGCAGCCCCGCACCACCATTCACACCGGCACCGCTGAACACCGCCTCAGGAGCAGCACTCAGACCCGCACCCAGGAACGTCGTCCAGTTCCACGACCAGTCCCCATAGAAAGCGCCATTGATGAGTACCTCCGCAGCCGTCTCACCCACACCCGCCGCAAGGAACTCGTCCGTACCCTTCAGCCCGTAATAACCCCCCAACGCCCACGGCCGGCCCGTGTTGGACTGCCCCACCCCGCCATGACGCCACGCATTCGGGCTGATCCGGAAATGATAAGAATCCGGAAAACGCCCCGGACCGCCAGAATGCGGATGCGGGCCCCCGCCCAGCCCATGACCACCACCCGACTTCCCACCAGGAAGCCGATTCACATCCGGCCCCGGACTGCCATCAGGACCCGGCCTGTGATGCGGCCCCCCGGTCAGATGACCCACGCCACCCGGCCCACCACCCGGACCGGGCTTGAAATCAAGACCATCCTTCAAAAAATTCAGCTTGTAACCATCAACAACATTCTTGCCAAAGGCCCCCACAAGACTGGTGAGCCCACCCGCCAGGAAACCGGTCAAGCCAGAGAGATAAATATCCTTGCCGTCAAGCCCCTTCGGCCGGCGCCCGGACGGACCGAACTGCATCAACGCCAACTGCACCGCAATTTCCTGAAGAATCTCATCGATCGCCTCGGTCAGCGACGGCGAGATATGCAGAGTCTTCAGCAGACGATTCAGCGTCAGAAGGAGCACAAGACGCGAACGCAGCTTCGCCAGAAAAATCTGACTCGCCGACAGACCACCCGTGAAATATGAGAGCACCGTCAGAAAAGCAATCTCAGCCGCGAGCCGGACAAGCTCCGCAACGAGATCCCACTGCATCTTCACAATATTCATGGATGCCTTACGGCGATTCTCCGCAATACCATCCAGAGCACGAGCAAAATCACGCAGAATATTCTGGCCGCCCTCACCGATGAGCGGACCCACCGCCCGCCGATAAGCCCTGGCCACCTCATCCGGCAAAGCCTTGACTATATCATCGCTCACCTTGGCCAGCACACTACGCAACGCATCCTGATCCAGCCGCGCCGTCACATAATTCAGACGATCGTAAAACGCTTTCTCTGAATTAGCATCAGGAAACAACTCGCCTATCAAGGCAAAGAAAAGATTACGCACCCACTGCGGGAGATTATCCAGAGGGTTACCCGACATAAAAGCCATCGACCATCACCCCCTGACACATACGGACATGACGACACAGCCGCCTCCGCCGCAACGCGGAAGCAGCCGATGACGTCCCGTATTCCCGATCAACCGCCGCGCCGCCCAGATCCCGAGGTACCGCTATCGCCGCGGAAACCGTCAGTATCGAAGCGGTTGCCGGTCTTAGCGATTTCTTCAAGGTTGTGATCGCGCGTGTCCTTCACCATGGCGATCATGCCGAGGGTCGCGTCGATGAGGGCGTTCACCATCTGTTCGATCGCCAGCGTGGTGTTGATGGTGTACTGGCGCTCCTGCTGCTCGTTCTTCCTGCCCTGCTGTGCGATGTCACCTACGGTGCCAGGCCAGTCGAACGTTTCGGCGACGCCGGCACGGTACTGCTCACTCGTGGCCCGAAGCTGCTTTTGCGCGCCTTTGAGCTGATCCGTCATGGCCTGAACGAGTTGGGGGTCGAAACGGTATGTATCACTCACCGTCAGTCCTCCTCCAGGGCATCCCGCCAACCAGGCTTGTTCTCGGCCTCGTTCGCGTCGTCGCCGTCGTCCTCCAGCACTTCGGGGCCGAAGATGTTTCCCCAGTCCACATCAAAGCCCTCCAACTCGGGCATGCTGTCGCTGGGTTGAGTGAACGGTGTCAATGCCTTCATGACGTGCCGGTTCACCTTCACACGGGCCGCGTTGATCGCTTCGAGGACACTGGCTGCCAGCTCCTGGGGCGACATGTCCCGGTACTTGGTGTCCAGGAAGTCGAGTGAGGTCACCTCACCCTGGGGACCCACCGTGGCCCGCACGGCCCGGTCGGAGGACACAACGGCGAACGACACCTGTCTCAGCTCACGCTCGGTACGCTCCATCGCTGCCTGGGCAGCCTGGAGTTCGGCCATCGCCTTCTCCACGCGCTTTTCCAGCGGTTCTGTCACGTCCCCTGCCCTTCCTCCGTCAGCCTGTCCCCTCGTACACCGGGCGCCTCCCCCGGCCTCCGCCCTTCGCGCACGGCTGGACGGTCCGGCGAGGCGAGCCGGATCCGCGTCGGACTGCTAGATCGCGCACCGGCAAGTGTAAGTAGCGTACGCTACACGCACTCGCCGGTGGTCCAAACCAGAATGCAAATCGTCTGGCCGACAGCATAGTTGGGCCGTCTCTCGTTCCGCATAGTTGGGCCGTCTCTCGTTCCGCGGGAAGGTCCAGGCACTCTATCGACCGGGCACCTTCAGACCATCGGTGTGGCGGAGATGGCCGGGAGGGTTCTCCAGACGGCTCTCCGGACTCCCGGACTTCCAGCGCTGACAGGCTTCGCCATCATGCGCCGACGGGGTGTTGCAGCAGGTGTGCGCTGCCCCACGCACAGACTGCTCGCGTCCGCGAGAACGGCCGTCCCGCGTCCCGCCCGCCCTCGAGACCACCGCCCGTAACGAAGAGGCGGAGACTGCGTGCGAGGGCAGCTGGACCGTGCCTTCCGCCTCCGCGCAGCGACCCGTCGGGCAGAGTTGCAGCCGGGCGAACGACCGCGCGGGCACCGCACCGCACCGCACCGCACACCCAAAGCAGGCCTGACGGGCCGAGCGATGTCCAGGACACGCGAAGGCACCGCCCACAGACCGGACTTCCGTCAGGCTGCTGAGGGCTGACGGGCGTCCGGTGGTCGAGGTCACGATCCGCGGCCCCAAGGGGCCGCGGGCTCCGCTCAGTTCACGGTTGCCTGCTCGCGGAGGTGGCCGGACGGCAGGACGTCGCGTCCCGGGTCGGCGGGCAGCCGGACGCCGAACTGGGTGGCCATGATGTCGCTGATGAGTTCGTAACACGTACCGATACGAATGACCTCCATCGCACTGAAGTCGATCATGGTCGAGGAACGCCGATAGTGGTGGTACTTGCACAGCCCGTGGTCGATGACGAGGTCCACCGCGTCGAGAATCGGCTGCTGGATGTCCGCCACCCGGAACTTGGTGCCGGTACCGGTGAGGTTGGCCGACGAACCGAGCAGCGGAATCCCCGCCCGGTGGGTGAGGCCGACCACCACCTCCTGGAAGCGGCCGCCGTTCACCAGCATCGCGAGCGTGTCACCGACGGTGCTGGCGGCCAGTGTCTCGGACTCGACCGCGGCCACGACCGGATGATCCGCGTGGAAGGGCGCGATGACAGCGAGCGGCAGACCCGCGTCGATGGTGATCGCATCGACGATCTCCTGCTCCCGGCTGCCGAGTTCGTGCACCTCACGGTGCAGCTCGTAGGTACCGACCATCGCGTGACGCTTGTGCGGCGCGCGGCGCTTCGCTACGAACAGCCGCCGCAGGGCCTCCGACGAGCTCGCGCAGGCCCCGTATCCGATGTCACCGGGAAGGATCGCCGCGCCGCCGGCCGTGATCGTCTCGAACACGCGCTTCGCGTCAGCGTGGATGTCGTGCCTACCCATGCGAGCCTCCTTGCTCGTTGCAAGAGATGCTAGACCGCAGCGCGGTGCAGGGGTGGGCGTCGGCCGGGAGCGGCCGGAGCCCGGTGCTTCGAAGGACTCCGGCCGCTCGCGCGGCTATACGAGCCCGAAGGCCCGGGTGACGGTCTGGCTGACCCCGCCGCCGTTGCGCTGCTCGGCGACGACGCGGATGGACACGTACTCGGCGCGGGCGGGCGCGTGGAGCCGCGTCCGCCAGGTGCCGTCGGTCTTCGTCAGAGCCTGCGGCCGCCAGGACACGCCGTCGTCGTAGGACACCTCCAACGTGAGCGAGGCGACGGCGTCCGCGGCGGCGTCACTGCCCACGACGACGGGCTTCACCCCGAGAACCGACGAGTGTCCGGCCCGCCCGGCCAGGTTCAGCTCCGTTTCGTAGTCGAGCTGGGCCAGCGGAATGGCCTGGTTGTCGGCTTCTCCGGACAGGAAGCTCCATTCGGTGCGCGTGGAGGTGGAGTACGGGGTGAGCTCGGTGTTCCCCTTCGTGGTGGCGACGAGTCGATACGGGAGCCGCTGCGGGGCCAGGTCGCCCACCCCGAAGTCGGGCCGCGGCCCGTTCTGTGTCAGCAGCTTGTCCCCCTGGTAGAGCGCGAAGCTCCGGGACATCCACCGGGTGTCGCCGCTGTGGGCGGAACCTCCGTCGCCGAACCCCGCGACCTGCCCGCCCATGGCGTTGCCGACGCGGTGCGGAACCTCGAAGCTGACCATGCGGGGCCGTGTGATGGGGCCGAACCAGTGTTCGCTCTGCGTGCTGCGCGGCCGGTAACCCGTGATGTCGGTGAAGGTGTCCCAGCCGTCGATCGACCCGTACTGCTGCCATGTGACACCGTTTCCGGCGGACACCCAGTCGGTGCGGTGCCCCGCGGGGACCGGCTCACTCGGGAACGGGGCGACGCGCGTTACTCCGAACACGGCGTAGGGGAAGGCAGCCGGCCAGTGCTCGTACGCGGGGCTGTCCTCACGGCTTTCGTAGATCTGCTTGCCGGCCGGTGGGGCGAAGGTGTTGTCGATACGGGCCAGGCTGCCCGGGTCCGTCGCGGCGGACGGGTCTGCGGGGACTCCTCCCTGGTGGTAGTCGGCCAGGTCGTACAGGTACTCCGGGGCGGGATGGGCTTCGACCGTCAGCTTGGTCCGCTTCTTCCCGGCGGTCCTGATCGTCCTGATCAGCTCCTCGCCGTCGTCCCGGGTGACCGAGGCGACCGGTACGGGGCCGTTCGTCGTCCCGTCGGGGCCGCCGTACCAGTCGCTCGCGCGGCCGTACCCGTCGCCGACCACCAGGAGCGCGGCCGCCGACGCCGCTGCGGCGGCCGCAGCCTGTTCCGCCGGGGTCACGCTGTCGCTTCTGCGGACGATCACGGCCCGGCCCCGGACGGACAGGCCGGCGTAGTCGGCGGGTGCGCCGTCACCGGCGTAGACCGCGTCCCAGCGGGTGCTGCCGTCGCGGAACGGAGCGGATCCGGGCTGCACCAGCAGTGTGTCGTCGAGGTCGTGGCGGCCGTAGGTGATCTTCAGCGGGGTCTGCTTGGCGCGGATCCGGGTGGTGAAGACGAAGCTGCCCTTGGTCGCCTTGCCCTTGCTCGGAAGGGCCCAGATGCTGTCGTACGCGGTCGAGGGCATGAAGGTCTGGTGCAGTGCGTGCTCGTCCGCCGGTGTGGGCCGGTCGGAGGTGAAGGAGCGGAAGACGTCGATCCTGCTGTGGGCGACGGACGTGGGCCGGGGTGTCTCCACCTTGACCTGGCGCATCCGTGAGCCGTCCAGCTCGACGCTCCTGTCCGACGTGAGGTCGAGCTCGGGCACGGTGAGCACTGCGTAGCCGAGCGAGTCCGGGCCGTTGCGGCCTTCCACATCCAGGGCGGAGACGACGGTGTACGAGCCGGGCGTCCAGCGGCTGATGAGGGTGCCGTCCTGGACCCACATGACGGTGGTCCGCCCGTCGGCTCCGGTGATCTCGACCTCGCCGCTGACGGGTTTGCCCGACCGGTCCTTCAGATGGACGGTCAGCGTGTGCTTCTCGGACTCGACGGACACGCCCACCGCGGTGTGCACGGCGCCGGTTGCGAAGCGGGCGGTGACCTGGGCGGCGTACTGACCGGGCGCCCGGTGCCGCGGGTCGACGAAGAGCGCCACGGTCGAGGTTCCGCGCGCCGGTACCGTGACGCGGTCAGCCGCCAGGGTGAACACTCCCGCGGGGGTCTCTCCACGGTCCAGCGTGAGGTCCAGGGTGACGGGTCGGTCGGTGGTGTTGGTGTAGGTGATCGGCCGCTCGACCGTCCTCGGCTTCCCGTCCCGTGACCAGGGGACGAGCCCAGCGTCCACGGAGCCGCTCGCGACCACCTGGTCCTCCAGGTACGCGGCCCCCACGTCCAGCCGGCCGGTACCGGCCTGGTAGGGGCTGTGGGCGGGGGTGCGGACGCTGGTGCTCATCAGGGCGTCCTTGATGCGCTGTCCCGTCCACGTCGGATGCTTCTGGGCCAGGAGCGCCGCCGCGCCGGCGACGTGCGGCGCCGCCATCGAGGTACCGCTGTCCCAGCGGTAATAGCCCTCCCCCGAGCTCATCTGCTGCGAACGCGCGGCCAGTACGTCCACACCGGGGGCGGTGAGGTCGGGCTTGAGGGCGTCGTCGCCCATTCGCGGCCCGGCGCTGGAGAAGTTCGCGAGGTGGTCGGAGGCGTCGACCGCGCCGACGGTGAGAGCGGCGTCCGCGGTTCCCGGGGCGCTGACGCCGTAGGGGCTGTTGCCGCCGTTGCCCGCGGCGATGACGAACAGTGCGCCGGTCTCGGCACTGAGCTGGTTGACGGCCCGGCTCATGGGGTCGTCCTGGGTGTGCCACACCGCTGTGCCCAGGCTCATGTTGATCACCTTGGCGTGCTCGGTCCGCGCCGCCCACTCCATGCCGGCGATGATCCCCGAGATCGGACCGGATCCGCTGTCGCCGAGGACCTTGCCCACGATCAGGTCGGCGCCCGGGGCGACACCCGCTTCCTGCCCGTCGGAGGCGGCTCCTGTTCCGGCCACGGTGGAGGCGGTGTGGGTTCCGTGTCCGTTGCGGTCCGTGACGTCCTCACCCGCCACGAAACTGCGTGAGGCGACGATGCGGTCGGCCAGATCCGGGTGCGTGGTGTCCGCCCCGGAGTCCAGTACCGCGACGCGGACGCCCGCTCCGGTGCCCCCCGCCTCGCGCGCCTTAGGGACGCCGATCTGCGCCGTCGTGTCGGCGAGGTCCGCCTGGACCTTGCCGTCGAGCCACACCTTGTCAATGCCCGCGACGAAGGACGGCCTCGTCCCGGCGTACGAACTCGTGCCGCTCCTGTCCCGCCGTGACGTGTCCTCGCCGTCCGCGCCCGTCAGAGCGGACCAGAAGGCGGAGGTCTTCGAGCGCCTGGCTTCGACGGCCTCACTGTGGACGGACGGAAGGCGGAGGGTCGTCCTCGCTCCCGGCAGTGGGGCAGCGGACCGCGGCCCTTCTCCAGGGTCACCGCTCCGGGCGGCGGACGTCTCCGGGGAGCGGGTGATGATCAGGGGCAGGGCGTCCGCACGAGCGTCGTCGTAGCCCTGCGCTATCAACTGGCTGACGTTGAACAGCTGTTTGTCGAGGAGGCCGGTCGCGACATAGGGCATGGCGGCGTCGGGGTAGACGAAGGTGTCACCGCGCTCCACGGCGATCCGTACCGACCCGCGTGCCCCCGGCACCCGCACGATGTCGTCCACGGACACCGCTCCGCCCGGCGCCTGACGGGCCGTCACTTTGTCACCTGTGATCAACGTCACCGTGACCGGCGCGCGCTGTACGGCATTTCGCTCGACGGGGGCGCCGTACGCGTGGAGCGAGGGGCCGGCCTCGCGAGCTGTCGCGGGAGCGACCGAGGCGACAACTAAGGCCACAGCCATGGTCGTTGCCGCTCTTCGGGCATAGGGGAACAACACATTTCCTCCAGCAGTCAGTGATCGACTGCATCCGACCACTCCGGGTGCGGAAAAGTAAGTACTTGAACGATCTACCAACTGCCGGTAAGGCGGGCTCCGCCTGACGCGCTTTCCGGCCGGTCATGAACCCCCAACCGACGGCGTCCACCCCCGCCCAAGACACGTGGATGGGCAGATGCGATACCTCGGGGCCCGCAATGACCAGCCCGGTCGCAGGGCGCCCCAAACCCGCTGCACACCTGTCCGATGGCCTGGGCGACCTCGACGCAATGCCCGAGCAGGACCCCGTCGGCATCGGTCCACCGGTCGACCTCACGCCGGGGCACGACCAGTGTGTGTGACCGGGCCGCAATCAGTGCGGTGGTGAGGAACTCGGTGATCTCCGGATCCTGCCGGACGAAGCGACCGGGCAGTTGGCCCGCGATGATCCGAGAGAGCAAGGGGCCATGCGCACGAACCTGTCATCTGCGGCGGCCGTCCAGGCCGAGGGGGCGGACCGTGTACGGCGCCTCCCGCCGGGGCCGGTGCACTGGCCCCGGGACACTGACACGTCGTTGTTAGCATGGCGGGCATGGCATTGTCCCGTGCCGTCGGCCCGCCCGATGCAGACCTGGTGCACACCGCACAGACAGGGGATGTGAGCGCCCTCGGAACCCTCCTGGCCCGGCACCGCCCGATGCTCCTCTCGGTCGCCATCGGATTGCTCGGCCATGGTCCAGACGCCGAGGACGCCGTGCAGGAAACCTGCATGATCGCTCTGCGCCGGATCGGCAGTCTGCGTGATCCCGAGTCAGTGGGTCCCTGGCTGCGCGCGGTGGTCCGCAACGCATGCCGCATGCAGTGCAGGGCGCCGGTCCACCTGACGGTGGACGACGGGCTCGCGGCGTCGCTCCGTTCCGCCGAATCGGATCCTCAGGAGTTGCTGGAGGGACAGGGCACGCGGGACTGGGTCTGGGACGCCCTGGAAACGTTGTCACCCCCGCTGCGCCTGGTGCTGATGCTTCGCTACTTCAGCGGCGTGACGGCGTACCAGGACATCGCCGCGGCGTGCGGAGTGCCGGTCGGGACCGTGCGGAGCCGGTTGAGCGAGGCACGCGCCAAGCTGACACGGGCCCTCCTCGCAACGGCCGACACCGCGCACGGCGATGTTCGGGCCGTCACCGTGGAACGCAGCCGCCAGGCCGAGGAGTTACTGGGAGCTGCGCGGCGCGGCGAGTCCCTGTCCGCGCTGTCCGCCAGCTGGCTGCCGACCGTCGCGCTGTCCGGAGCCGGTGGCCTGCGGGCCGAAGGGTACGACGTGCTGGCCCGTGGGCTTGAGCAGGACGTGGCCGACGGAGTGCGGCACCACTTGACCAACGTCGTCGCCGGCCGCGATCTCGCTGTCTGGGAGTTCACGCTGCAGAGTCCGCCCGAGGATCCATTCCACTGTCCACCCGGGGGTGCGTGGGTCCTGCATCTGCGGTCGGGCTGGGTGGAGCGGGCCCGGCTCTTCCACACGCGTCGGGAGCTACCGGAACACGCCCGTGCGGCGTGACCCACGACACAGACGGATCTCCGAACTTTCCTGTGCCCCCCCGCATCTGAGGGGGGATCACGCATCCGGCAGCCGTGCCGTCCACAGGGACGGCGCCCCGGCTGATCCGGTCCATCCCCTGTTCGGAGATCGAAGAAATGCCTACCTACTCCCGGCCGGCCGAAGAGCCTGAGGACCTGCCCGAGGTGCTCCGCCCGGTGATAGAGAAGTACCGCGACGAGGCCGACGAACTCCGCAGGCTTCCTGACGAACTCCTCGACCACCTGCGCACTCACGGAGCGTTTCGTCTCAATGCTCCGCGTGAGCTCGGTGGGTTCGAGCTGCCGCTGGCCCGGTCCGTGGCCGTGATCGAGAGGCTGGCCCGGATCGACGGCCCGACGGCCTGGATCGTGTGGAACCTGAACGCCGGCTTCGCCGCGGCGTTCCTCGGCGAGACCATCGTCGAAGAGATCTGGGCCGACGGGCCGGACCCGATGATCGCGCATTCGAGTCAGCCCGGCTTCCTGGTGCCGGACGACGGCGGATACCGGCTCTCCGGCGAGTGGAAACTCGTCAGCGGGGTTGACGCGGCGCAGTGGCTGGGGCTGCTGGCGATCATCCTGGAAGACGGGCAGCCGCGTATGACCGAGACCGGCCCGGAGTGGCGCTTCTGCCTGGTACCCCGTGACTCGGTGACGGTGCGGGACACCTGGCACGCGACCGGTATGCGGGGCACCAACAGCAACACCGTGGCCGCCCAGGATGTGCCGGTGACCCGCGACAGGATGGTCGGGCCCGATGCGGAGGCCCGCATCGACCGCCCGCTCTACCGCCTGCCGGTGACCAACCAGATCACCTCGGGAGGCGCGGCGGTGGTGCTGGGCATCGCCCGGGCCGCGATCGACGAGATGGCGGCCCTGTCGCGCACGAAGACCGGGCCGGACGGCCTGCCGCTCGCGCAGCAACCACGCATCCAGGCCGCCGTCGGCCGAGCCAGCGCCCGCGTCGACGCCGCACGGGCGTTGCTGCTGACCACGCTCGGCGAACTGGACGCCGCCGCCGCGGAAGGACGTGTCGCTACGGAGGCACAGCGCGGTGCCGTGCGGGGCGCGTTGTCCCACGCGGGTGAGACCGCGCGCGGCGCGCTCACCTCCATGTACGAGCTGGGCAGTTCGAGCGCCGTGTTCGAGTCGAGCCGGTTGGGCAAGCTGTTCCGCGACGGTCTCGTCGCGGCGCAGCACGCCGTCCTGTCGGCGCCCCAGTACGAGGTGGCCGGCCGCACCGTCATCGGCATTCCCGCCGGCGACCCCACCCTCTGAGCGGACCACCGGCCCGCCGACATGGCCTGATCGACAAGCGAAGCCGGTTGCCCCCTTCTTAACGGAGGGGACGCCCGGCTGGTGACTGCCGCGCTCTCTCATCCACCGCCGGCAGCAGGTGCCACCGGCCACAGAGCCGGGCACGGGATGTCCCGTGCCCGGCTGTCCTCCCGGGGCCCGATTCCGCCCGCACACGGGGCCGAGGAGCGGGTTGTCGGCGCCGGGACCGGCCGCCCACGACCACGTCAGGGTCTCCCCGCGGATCGCGGGAAGCCGCGATCGCCCTCAGAAGGCCCTGGGAACAGTCACGGCCAGTCGAGTGCGACGGTGGCATGCTGCATTTCCATGGTGAACGTGGCCACCGCGTCCGAGACGAAGGTGACCTCGTACCCCTTCTCCACGGCGTCGCGGCTGGATGTCCATGTCCGTGCCGTGGAAGGCGTCGAACGTCTTGTGCACCGTGACGACCACCTCCCCGTCGATCGGCGGGAAATCCGTGTGCAATCGGACGCCCCAGGTGCCCACGGGTCGGTCTCCATCGTGGCGTGCAGCACTGCGATGCCGGCCTCTCGTGCCACGTCGAGGACGCGTTTCATGTTCGGCACGGTGCCGACCGCCTCGCAGACCACGCGCAGGCCCGGGCCCCCCTTGCCGTTCTCGGAGATGAAGTCGTTGGTGGCGTCGATGAGGACGAGGGCCGTTCGCTCCAGCGAATACATGGTTCACACGTACGTCCCGGTACCGTCTTGATCAGGTCGAGGAGGGTGCACAGGGGGCAGCGCACAGACCCCCGGGACCGCAACGGGAACAGGGCTACGGCGCCGCCGCGATCAGCGACATCGTGAACGCGACCGGGACCCCCCGGGGGGATCCTTCACCTTCCACTACCGGGGCGGCAAGGACGAGTCAGCACACGAGGTGATCACCCTGCGGACCGCCCAGGTACTCGAACGACTCGACGCGGTCGCCGCGGACAGCGACTCGGCCGCCGGCTTCCCGACGGCATGCGTGAACCGCGGTCGCCGCGGAGTTCGCCGACCCCGTTTCACGGCCGACTGCCCGGTCGTGCCCATCCCTCCTCAAGCGTTCGGCCCGGTCTATCGTGCTTCGCGACGCGGGCGAGGACTTCTTCGCGCGTGGCGCGGGTCTATGGCCCGCCACCTCGCCGCGCACGGCATCGTGGGCCCGCGTCAGCGACCACCAGCACGAGCACCGAACCCCAAGCACACCAGGCCCATTACCCAACTTCGAGATCGACACCGCCCACTCAGGAGCCGAGAGCGGCGGCCCGGTCCTGTAGTTCGCGCAGCACCAGCCGCAGCAGTGGGTGCTGCTCGCTGCCGCTCCGGACGGCGGTGTATACCCGCCGCTGGGGACGAAAGCCGCCGACCGGGCGTGTGGCGGCACCCCCGATAGCGATGCCGTGGAGCGCCGAACGAGGCACCAGCGCCACACCCGCGCCGGCGGATACGAGGGCACACACCGCCCGGGAGTCGTCGGCCAGGCACTCGACCCGAGGTTGGAAACCGACCTCTTCGCAGGCGCGCATGACGACGTCATGTACCGGGTTGCCGGGCCACGGCGTGATCCACGGATCGTTGCGCAAGTCGGCCAGCCCGACCTCTGGAGCGTCCGCCAGCGGGTGATCGGACGGCAGTACGACATCGAACGGTTCCCCGTACAACGGCTCACGCAGCAGCTGTTCTCTGCTCTGCCCAGGGGTGTCCCATTGCTCCACCGATACGGCGATGTCGACTGCGCCATCGATGAGAAGTCGCTGACTCGCTCGCCCCTCCGCGTCCTTCACTCGGATGCGCACCTGCGGCGCGCGGTCCCGCAGTGCCGCCACAGCCGGGGCCACCACTTCGGTGATCGCACTCGCGAACGCGGCTATCGCCACCTCGCCGGCCAGGCCCGCCGAGCAGGAGGCCATATCGGCCTCCGCCTCCTCCAACTGCGCGGCGATCTTCGTCGCGTGAGTGGCCAGCACGGCACCCGCGGGAGTCAGCCGGACGGAGCGCCCACGCCGTTCCAGCAGTAGATGCCCGACTTCCGCTTCGAGCGCGGCGAGCTGCTGTGAGGCCGCCGACGGGGACAGATAGAGAGCGTGGGCAGCGGCGGTGACGGTGCCGTGCTCGGCCAGAGCTCGCAGCACTCGGAGCCTACGGGGATCGATCACGTCAGGCAGTACACCAGAAGAGAGAGCCTGTGAAGCAGAGCTTCACAGGCGATCCGAGAAAACAGCGATGGACTTCACGGTAGCGACGCTCCACAGTGGTCCCCGTGAAGCCACCGGCAACGACCGCTGTCGACCGCATGAGTTGAAGCCTGTCCGCCTCCCACGCCACCGACACGCTCACGCCACGCGCCCCGCCGCCCGAATCCCCGCGCTTTCCCCACCCCTTAAGGAAACTGCTGTGCCCATGTCTGCCGACCATCGCCGCGAGCACGACCTGCTCGGCGACCGGGACGTGCCCGTCGACGCGTACTGGGGCATCCACACCCTGCGTGCCCGGGAGAACTTCCCCATCACCGGTACGGCGATCTCAGCGTACCCACAGCTGATCAACGCCCTCGCGGCGGTCAAAGAAGCGGCGGCCCGCGCCAATGAGGACCTCGGGCTTCTGGCTCCGGAGAAGGCCGACGCCATCGCCGCTGCTTGTGGGGAGATCCGGAAGGGCGGCCTGCACGACCAGTTCGTCGTCGATGTGATCCAGGGCGGTGCCGGCACCTCCACCAACATGAACGCCAACGAGGTGATCGCCAACCGGGCGTTGGAGCTGCTGGGCCACGAGAAGGGGCAGTACTCCTTCCTGCACCCCAACGAGGACGTCAACCTGGGGCAGTCGACCAATGACGTCTACCCGACCGCCGTCAAGGTCGCCACGATCAGCGCCGTGCACGGGCTGCACGACGCGATGGCCGTGCTGCACGACGCCTTCGCCGCCAAGGCGGAGGAGTTCCGCGACGTTCTGAAGATGGGCCGCACCCAGCTCCAGGACGCGGTTCCCATGACGCTGGGTCAGGAGTTCTCCACGTACGCGGTCATGTTGGAGGAGGACCGCAGCCGGCTCGCCGAAGCCGTGCTGCTCGTGCACGAGATCAATCTCGGTGCGACCGCGATCGGCACCGGCCTCAACGCCCCCGTCGGCTACGCCGAGGCCGCCCGCGGCCACCTCTCCGCCATCACCGGCCTGCCGCTGGTGACCGCGGCCAACCTCGTCGAGGCCACCCAGGACTGCGGCGCGTTCGTCCACCTCTCCGGTGTGCTCAAGCGCATCGCCGTCAAGCTCTCCAAGAGCTGCAACGACCTGCGGCTGCTCTCCTCCGGCCCGCGCGCCGGGCTCGCGGAGATCAACCTGCCGCCCGTGCAGGCCGGTTCGTCGATCATGCCCGGCAAGGTCAACCCGGTGATCCCGGAGGTCGTCAACCAGGTCGCCTTCGAGGTGATCGGCAACGACGTCACCATCACCATGGCCGCCGAGGCCGGACAGCTCCAGCTCAACGCCTTCGAACCGATCATCCTGCACTCCCTGTCGGAGAGCATCACCCACCTGAGTGCCGCCTGCCGCACTCTGGCCGAGCGCTGCGTGGCCGGCATCACCGCCAACACCGAGACGCTGCGCGCGACCGTCGAGAACTCCATCGGCCTGGTCACCGCCCTCAACCCGCACATCGGCTACACGGCCGCCACCGACATCGCCAAGGAAGCCCTCGCCACCGGCCGCGGCGTCGCCGAACTCGTCCTGGAGAAAGGCCTGCTCCCGGCCGACCGGCTCGCTGCTCTGCTCCGCCCGGCCCAGGTCGCCGGTACGGGAACAAGTCTCGCCGGGACAACCACTTGATGCCGGTTACGAGCCGAGCCCGAACTGACGGACCCGATAAGCCCAGTGGAGGAATGTAGACATGGCAACGGCGCCAAGTGTCTCGTATTCGATGACGGTGCGGCTGGAAGTTCCCGCGAGCGGCACCGCCGTCAGCCAGCTCACCACGACCGTGGAGTCCTCCGGAGGGTCCGTCACAGGCCTCGACGTGACCGCGTCCGGTCACGAAAAACTCCGGATCGATGTCACCATCGCCGCGACCTCCACCGCACACGCCGACGAGATCGTCGAGAAGCTGCGCGGCATCGAGGGTGTGTCGATGGGCAACGTCTCCGACCGGACCTTCCTGATGCACCTGGGGGGCAAGATCGAGATGGCGTCGAAGCACCCCATCCGCAACCGTGACGACCTCTCCATGGTCTACACCCCCGGCGTTGCCCGCGTCTGCCAGGCCATCGCCGAGAACCCCGACGACGCCCGCCGCCTGACCATCAAGCGCAACAGCGTCGTGGTGGTCACCGACGGCTCCGCCGTCCTGGGCCTGGGCAACATCGGCCCCAAAGCCGCGCTGCCCGTGATGGAGGGCAAGGCGGCCCTGTTCAAGCGCTTCGCCGGCATCGACGCCTGGCCGATCTGCCTGGACACCCAGGACAGCGACGCCATCGTCGAGACCGTCAAGGCGATCGCCCCCGGCTTCGCGGGCATCAACCTCGAGGACATCTCCGCCCCCCGCTGCTTCGAGATCGAGGCACGGCTGCGCGAGGCCCTGGACATCCCGGTCTTCCACGACGACCAGCACGGCACCGCCATCGTCGTCCTGGCCGCCCTCACCAACGCCCTGCGCGTGGTCGGCAAGTCCATCTACAGCGTGCGCGTGGTGATGTCCGGCGCGGGCGCGGCCGGCACCGCCATCCTCAAGCTGCTGAACGCCGCCGGCGTCAAGCACGTCGTGGTCGCCGACATCCACGGGGTCGTGCACGCGGGCCGCGAGGACCTGGTCTCCGCCGACCCCGACTCGCCGCTGCGCTGGATCGCCGACAACACCAACCCCGAGGGCGTCACCGGCACCCTCAAGGAGGCCGTGACCGGCGCGGATGTCTTCATCGGTGTCTCGGCCCCGAACGTGCTGCACGGCACGGACGTGGCGCGGATGGCCGAGGACGCGATCGTTTTCGCACTCGCCAACCCCGACCCCGAGATCGACCCGGCGATCGCCCGCCAGACCGCCGCAGTCGTGGCCACCGGGCGTTCGGACTTCCCGAACCAGATCAACAACGTGCTGGTCTTCCCCGGCGTCTTCCGCGGCCTGCTGGACGCACAGTCCCGCACCGTCGACACCGAGATGATGCTGGCCGCCGCCGGTGCGCTCGCGGACGTCGTCCTGGACGACGAGCTGAACGCGAACTACATCATCCCCAGCGTCTTCAACGACAAGGTCGCCCGCGCGGTCGCCGGAGCCGTCCAGGACGCGGTCCACAACGCTGCCCAGGCAGCGCATATCAGCTGAGCTCCGCCGCGGCGACGCTGGTCAGTCGCACTGCGGGACAGCGTCGGAAGCCCACCACCGGGCAGCGGGGCACCGAGCCGGGTGCCAGGCGGCAGGGACGCAGCGCGCGAAGCACACGCTGCGGGCCATACCCCAACTCCCTTGTGGCTGGTTATGGACATCTTTCCGTGGCCGGCCTCAGGACCACCTGTCTGTACGTGAAGCGCACACCCCATTGGAGTTCCACTCATGAAGAATCCTGCTCACGACAACCCCCTCGAGGTCGATCACAGCGTGAAGGCCCCGCCAGCGCGCGCAAAGCGCTGGTGGCGACTGCCACTCGGACTGCAGTCGGCACTCGCTGTCGGACTCGGCGCGCTGATCGGAGCGCTCGCGCCGTCCGTCGGCGAGCAACTGAAGCTCCTCGGGGACGTCTTCCTGAACCTGGTGCAAATGGTCGTACTGCCCCTGGTCTTCCCGCTGATTGTGCTGGGCATCGCCCGCATGGAATCGGTGAAGAAGGTGGGCCGGATCGCGGGTAAGGCCATCCTCTACTTCGAGGTCGTCACCACGGTGGTCCTTCTGGTCGCGGTGACGCTGGCCGAGATCACCGGCATCGGCAGGGGCGCCCCGGTCGCCGACGGTGACACGAAGAGCCTGGAAACCCTGGACAAGGGCATCGACTTCCACGAGCTCATCCTCCACGCCGTCCCGAAGAACGTCTTCGCCGCGTTCACCGAGGGCAACCTGCTCGCCGCGATCGTCTTCGCGCTCTTCCTCGGTGTCGGGATGGCGGCCATCGGCGGGAAGTCCGCACCCTTCGCATCGGTCCTGGAGTCCGTCTCGGCAGCCATGTTCAAGGTTGTCGGCTATGTCCTCCGCGTCGCTCCCCTGGGCGTTCTCGGCTTCATCAGCTACGACGTGGCGCACTACGGATTCGGCAACCTCAAGAGCCTGGTCGGCTTCATTGCCGTGGTCTACGCAGGTCTGGCCGTCGTCCTCGGCGTGATCTTCCCGGTCATCGCGCTGATCTACCACATCCGGTACGTGGACCTGCTCAAGGCGATCGGCGGACTCGTCGGTATCGCCTTCGTCACGCGCAGCTCCGAAGCGGTGCTGGCACCGCTGATGGGCAAGCTCGAAGCCTTCGGCATCAGCCGCTCGACGGCTTCTTTCGTCGTCCCCCTCGGCTACTCGTTCAACACCGACGGGTCCGTGCTCTACCAGGCCACCGCCCTGGTGTATCTCGCCCACGCCTACGGCATGGACACCTCGATCCCGTCCCTGCTGCTCATGGTCGGTGTCCTGGTAGTGCTGTCCAAGGGGATGGCGGGCGTCACATCGGCCTCCATCGTGGTGCTCCTCGCCGCGGGCAAGACGATCGGCATCCCGGCCGAGGGGATCGCACTCCTGGTCGGCGTCGACTTCATCGTCGACATGGCGCGTACCGCGGTGAACGTCGTAGGGAACGCGCTGGCGTCCGCCGTCGTGGACCGTTCGGAGGCCAAGAGGGACGCCGGGAAAGACGCCGAGCAGAACACCCAGCGGGAAGACGCCGTACCCGACTACGAGCCCGTGGCGCCGGCCGCCCAAGAACAAACGGTGTAGTGAACGGCTCATCGCAGATCACCTGCGGCCTGGACGGTACACACCCGCCCAGGCCGCAGGCTTCTCCACGAGCGCATGTCATTGATGCTCCACTGCGCGCCCGCAGGACTTCGGCCTTAACTCCCGCCTCCGCGAAGGCCATGCTTCGTGCCGTAGGCACTGAGCCTTTTCAGCGTGATCACCGATCGGGGTACGGCGTAGGCGTCCGCAACACACGAGGCTCCCGTGCCGTTGAGGGAGGTGTTCGACGTTTCAACTCATCGGCACAGAAGCCTGGTTGGTTCACTATCCTGCCGCATTGACCTGCCTCATGCGCCGGCCGGGTGGTCACCATGCTGATCGTCACCCGCGAGAGTGACCGCCACTGCAAGCTCCCCGCCGCACCAGCGTGCGTTGGTCCGCCACCCGGGCGGTCAACCGCTCGTTGGCCACCGCGAGTTCGGCCGCCTGGGCTTCCGCGGCCTCGGCCCGCGCCTCAGCGGCCACCACCTGCCGCTGGAGCAGAACGTTCGGTATTGACGATGAGCGGTGCGTGAGGCAGAATTCTTGTGAGGGTGAACGTTCTGTACCTCTGACGCACTCCTCTGCGGGCTGGCCGAAGCGGGATTGCGGCCCATACTCCACGGGTCTGGATCGGCGTGCTCCCCCGCCGCCGACCAGGCCCGTGGTCCGGGCCGAAACGTGACTTCTCGCATCTGATGGGTACTTGGCCGACGGCGTCCGTGTGTCATGACAGAGGCCAACTCCAAGCAGTAGTACGGCACGACGAAGCGCGGGGCGGGTGGCAAGGGCTGTGGTCGGTTGTGAACTCGCAACACTCAAGGAATGCCGGACATACGCCTGCGTAGATCTGACACGATTCCGGCGTCACTGCAGGCGGCGTCGACTTGGGATGCCATGTTGACAACCTCCACACGAGGACCGCTGTGCGCTACGACTGTGCCGTCTGCCTGAATCCCTTGTCGCCCGACAGCGCCGGCATGATCAAGATCGCCGGAGTGATCAAGGACGGCTCTGATCACTGGGTGTGGGGTCCGTATCCTGTTCACGACGTCCCGTGCAGAGAACAGCTTGCACATCCCGCCGCCGGCGATCTGCTCACTTCTCCGGAACATACGCAAACCAGTGTCCGATGCGATCCCAGTGATCCGGCCGTCAATGCACTACTGAGGCACTGGAAAGACCCGTCGGCCCCCATGTCTGCCTCAAGAACACTGGGCGGCACTCAACTCAGGTACTGGCCCGCCGACCGCCCTTCAGAGCCGGAGGATGTTCGAGCGCACACGCCCTGGCCGGGCCTGGACGCAGTGATGCCACTTGCCCCGAGTCAACTTCTCTGCCTCGGCGTTCGCACCCAAAGCCCCGAGAGGCAGATGGGATACGACATCGCCGTACACAATGCCGCACAGGGCCTGCGCGTTGTGATGTTCGCACCTGACCTCCCTCCTCGTAACCCCGTGCCCGGCTTGACCGTGTACCGCGACTCGCGGCTTACTCCCGAGTCGATCAAGGAGCGGCTGCACGGCGGAATGGGCGACGGTGCCCGGCATCACCTGGTCGTCATCGACCGCCTGCAACTCCTGAGCACGAGCGAAGATGTCGGCACGTTGAGCAGCCATGAGCAAGTGGGCGATGTCTGCACGAAGTTGAAGGAGATGGCTGCTTCGGATTCGCTGGGCTGTCCGCCCTTCCTCCTCATGGCACACACGGAAGATGTGCACCGCCGCGGCGCTCCGATGCATCTCAGTGAGATGAAGATCGCCATCAAGCTGGAGAACTACGTGGATTCGCTTGTACTACTGAACCGCACACATCCTGACGTCACCAGTTTCATCACAAAGGACCGGTCGGGCTCCGTCTGAGGCTCCCGATGCAGATCGGGATCTTGGGGCGCGCCGGTCGGCACTGGTGAAGAGCCGCCCGCACATCGACCCCGTCGAGACACGGCACAAGAAAGCCGGGACTCGTGCCCAGCTCAGCGCCACGCCCGACGATGGACGCTTCCCCTTGCCCACCGTCGGGCGATCAACCCGCTTCTGCTTGGGCCGGCAAGAGCGCACCGATGTTCACAGACCTTCTTCGAGCTGGCCCCCGATCAGGTGACGGCCTACGAACGCGACGAGCGAGGCCCCCGAGCTGTTGATCGAGATGTCTGACGTCTCAACCACCATGCGTGGGGGCCTCGTTGGCAATCCATCCTGCCGGCCTCGACCTGCCCCATGCGCTCGTGAAGTGGGTGACCATGCTCATCATCACCCTTGAGGGCGACCCGGCGCTGCAAGCTCCGCCCGTCGCAACGCGCGATGGTGGCACTGGTGTACCTGCGCGAGCACACCACCCTGGCGTAGATCGCTGCCGGGTTCGGGATCAGTGAGTCCACCGCCTACGCCTATACCAGCGCGGTCATCCAACTGCTCGCCGTACATGCACCGGGTTTGCTGAAGGTCCTGCGCGAGGCGATGCGTACTTCGTCCCGCTGGACGGCACGCTCACCGAGTGCGACCACGTCGGCGACGGACGGGCCGGCTGCTGTGGCTCTCACCCGCGCTGCCGGACCGAACTCACGACCTGACCGCTGCCCGCGCCCACCGGATCATCCGCATCTGCGAGCGCCAAGGTGTCCCCGTCCTGGCCGATGTCGCCAACCAGGGCGGCGGCCCCAGGGTGACCACGGGCATCAAACGCAGCCCCCTGCAGTAACGCAACCTCACCGAGAAGACCGTCAACCGGGCCCTGGCCGCGGCACGGGCCCAAACCGCATGACGTCAATCGCCAAAGCCGTCGAACCTACGAGGCAGAACGTTCGGTCTTGACGCGGTGAAGTTACCGGATTAGGCTAACCATGCGCCGTGAATGATTTGTGCACAGGCGGGCCTGAATTCAATCGTCGCATGACGAAAGTTCCTGCTGCCTGGGAACAGGGGACAAACCGCAAAGGTGCTCTGCAAGCCTTACGTCCGGTATGGAAGCGAAAAATTACCAAGGGGCACGGTGGACAAGACCGTCGAACGCAGTGGCTTCTGTCCTTCTTGGGGACCGCTACCAGACTTTCTGAATCCGCCACCCCTGCCCGACGATGTCAAAATGCAATGGGCAAAGGCCCCCAGCGGCGTGGGCATGTGGGTGGTCAGCGATTATCACCTCGCGCGCCAGATACTCTCCGACAAGCGTTTCAGTAGATCCCTGGCAGCTGGTCCAAACGGTGCCAAAATGGGCATCACCGATCCCTCCCCGGAATCCATCATCAGTATGGACGGCCAGGAACATGCGGAACTTCGCAGACTCGTCGCCGGAACGTTCACACACGCACGGATCGCAGAACTGCAGCCTTTCGTCGAAACCCTCGTCACAGAGCTGTTGGACGACGTGGCGAGTCGAGGTCCGCAGGGCGACCTCGTATCCGGACTGGCCGTACCCCTCCCCATACACGTCATATGCCATGTCATGGGAATACCATTAGAAGACAGAGATTATTTCGCGGGACATGTCGCGGTCTTGTTCGACCTGACCGGCGCGCCGGGTGACGGCGAAGACCGGACCTTGAGCCTGATCCGCTACATGATGGGCCTGATCGCCCGGAAGAGGCGAGAAAAGAAGCGCGGCACAGATCTGATCAGCGTACTGATTGAGGCATGCGACAACGATGGAAAACTGACCAACCGGGCCATGGTGACACTCTGTCTCGCCATCCTCATGGCAGGCTATGAAACCACCGTGGACCAGATTTCACTGACCATCCTTGATCTACTGAGCCAACCTGAGAAGACTGACGCGCTACGGAACAAGCCGTCGCTCATTCCGGACTTCGTCGAAGACGCGTTGCGCACCAATCCCGCGGTCACCACGACTTTCGCGCGAATGGCGACAGAATCCGTTGAAATGGCCGGAATGACCATCGAGCCGGGAGAAGCAGTCATCGTGGACGTCTTGGGCGCAAATTATGGTCTTCCCGAGGTCGAAACACAAAAGTCATTCCGGCCCATGCATCTCACCTTCGGGCACGGGGTGCATCGCTGCTTGGGATCGCACCTCGCAAAGATCCAACTGACCGAAGCGGTTCGAGGGGTGCTCACCCGTTTGCCGGCTGTTTCTCTGGCCGAAGACATACACGCCCTGGGCTGGAAGACCGGTCATGCGACCCGCGGCCTCAATCGTCTCCTGGTCTCGTGGTGACCACTATGCGACACATGGCCCCAAAGAACTGATCCGACGGCTCGGAGCCAGGAAGTACATTCGGCGGACCGCATCAGGACCCGCGGCAGATCCGAGCCCAGGGCAGTGTGCGGACAGCGCCCCCACGACGCGCGCCCGTCGGGAAGCCGAGGCTGAACAAGATGACTGACGCGGCCAGTGGAACAGAGCGCCTCGATCGTCCGAGCCCCGGTGCTCGGACGGCCGCAGCGACAGGGAAGAGCGGGGACGCCCGCGGTGTTCGGCTTCAACTCGTTGCGAGACTTGCCCGCCGCCTCCGAGGGGGCTGTGTTCCACGCAGCCGGCAGGGCCTCGCGCCTCGTGGCCCATCACGACACTTGTCGATCGGCTGTCCTCAGCTGTACGACAGCTGACGCTCGCCCGCCGTCCCGCGTAGTCCTAGCATTCGGCCGAGACCCGCCTATCGGTTCTGGGAGATCCATGAAACAGGAGCACACGACGACGCAGCTCGCCTTCGCGGCCGAGTACGCCCAGGCGCTGGTGTGGGAGCAGCATTGCTGCCTTCCGCTCGACCCTGACACCCGCGTCGACGAGCTGTGGCGTTACGCCGAAGCCGGCGCCTCATTCGTCTCGGTGAACGTGGGCTACGCGCCCCACGAGATCGCCGACACGATCAAGGTGCTGTCCGCGTTCCGCCGTCACGTGCTCACGAACCCTGACCGTTACGTCATGGCGAACTCGGCCGATGACGTACGTCAGGCCAAAGCCACCGGCCGTCTCGCGGTTGCGTTCGATCTTGAGGACACGCGTCCGCTGGGGGGGCGCATCGACACCGTACAGACCTACTACGACCTCGGTGTCCGGACCATGCTGCTGACCTACAACCAGCAGAACGCGGCTGGTTCGGGCTGTCACGACGACTCTGACGGCGGCCTGACCGACTTCGGCAGAGACGTGGTGGCGGAGATGAACCGCGTGGGCATGGTGGTCGACGCGACCCACTGTTCCTACCGCACATCGATGGACATCTTCGCCGCATCCACGGAGCCGGTGGTGCTGTCCCACTCGGCGACGCGCGCGATCCATGACCATCAGCGCAACGTGTGGGACGACCAGATTCAGGCGTGCGCTGAGACCGGGGGCGTTATCGGCATCAACGGCGTCGGAATCTTCCTGGGCGACAACGACACCAGCACCGAAGCGCTCGTCCGCCACATTGACCACGCCGTCGATCTGGTGGGTTGGGAGCATGTCGGGCTCGGCCTCGACTTCTGTTTCGAGGCCGAAGATCTCAACGCTGAGCTGGCCCAGAACCCCGACCTCTTCCCGCCGAGTTACGGGGCGTGGGATCGCATTGACTTCATCGAGCCGGAACGGTTGCCCGCGATCGCGGCGGCATTGGCAAGTCGTTCCTATCCAGCCGAGGCCATCCGGGGAATCCTCGGAGAGAATTTCCTCCGCGTAGCACAGAACGTGTGGCGCTGATCGCGTCCGACGCGTAGAGAAGGTGGGTTCCGTGATGGGCTCGGTGAGCGACTTGCCGGCGGAGCACCGCGGGTGGCATCGGTCTTGGACATCCTGCCTGCGGGGAGAGCAAGCCGGTATGGGGTGCGCCGTGCGGCTCGTCGACCTACTCGGCCCGGATGCCGCTCAGGCTGGCGGCGCTCTGGCACTCGCTCATGCCGGGCAACGCGTGAGGGCATCGTTGCCCTCTCTGCGTACCGGGCACCGGGTCACCGCAGCCCGCCGATTCTCGACGCGATGCGGCCGAGAGGCGGACGTGGGACAAGACCATTCAGTACCGTCGGCCTCCCGAAATGGCGAACCGGTTGCCGATCCGACCCTTGACGTGCGCCGTGATCGGCCAGCGAATACACGCGTGGCCGAAAGTCTCCATCCCCGCACAATGCAGTGACACGCCGATCCATTGCACGGACGTCTGATCGGTGAACTTCAACGACGTGCTGCGTCCCACCGGAACGGCGCGTGATCATGAAAGGGATACCATGTCACTTCTGTTGACCGGCGCGACTGTCATCGACGGCGTCTCCGACACGGGTATTGCTGGTCGGTCGATTCTGATAGAGAACGGCCGCATCGTGGCCATCGGCCGACCGGATGAGCTTTCGGTCCCGCCGGACACCGAAACGGTCGATTTCAGCGGAAAGTTCATCATCCCTGGATTGATGAATGCCAATGTGCATCTTCTCATCAACGCTCTCTTCGAGACACTCGTCAGGTACGAGGGGCGCTTCGAGGATCTGATCGCCGAAGCCGCTCAAGTCGCGCTCAAGGTCGGAATGACGACGGTGTTCGACACATGGGGCCCCCGGCGTGCTCTGATGTCGGTCCGCGACAGGATCGACCAGGGCGAGCTTGTGGGCAGCCGTATTCGCTGCGCCGGAAACATCATCGGATTCGACGGACCGTTCTCCGGAGACTTCGACTCAAGGATCCCAGGGATCGGCACCTCTCACTTCGTCGACCGCATCAACGCGACGTGGGTCGAAAACACCGGCCGGCACTTGATGTGGCTTACACCGGAAGCCGTTGGAGAGGAGGTCCGCAAGTACATCGAGCTGGGAATCGACTTCGTCAAGTACGCGTCGAACGAACATGGCGGTATCTCCGCCGGCGCCTTCATTCAGTTTTCGGAGCGAACGCAGCGCGCCATCGTCGAGGAAGCCCATCGCGCTGGGCTGACCGTACAATCGCACACTTCTTCGGTCGAGGGCCTGCGAATGTCGATCGAGGCGGGTTGCGACCTCGTACAGCATTGCAACATGACGGGACCTGTCGAGATCCCGCGCGAAACCCTCGAAATGCTGGCGCAGGGAGATTGCGGCGCCGTCGTCTTCCCCCTGACCGATCACGGTCTGTCCCACCTCAAAGAATCCATCTCGGACCATGAATGGACGATGTGGAAGGCATCGGACGCCAACGCCCGCAATCTCATCGACGCCGGCGCGATGATACTCCTCGCCAATGACGGAGGAATCTTCGCTCCGGAAGTCATGCAGGAGCCGCTGATCAAGGGCACCTGGAACGGACTGCCCGAGGAAGAAGCCCTGGGCCGGCTGGCGACAGGTCACTTCGTCTGGCTGCGAGCCATGGAAGAAAAGGGGATGTCGCCCATCGACCTGCTGCGTGCGGCGACCCGCAACATCGCCAAGGCCTACAAGGTCGACGACGATCTTGGAACACTCGAAGTCGGCAAGATCGCCGACATGGTCGTCCTCGACGAGGATCCATTGCAGGGCGCCAAGAACTACCAGAGCATCCACACCGTCATCAAGGATGGGGAACTGGTAAACCGCGACGCGCTTCCGGAGCGGCCGATACTGACCGCGGAACTTCCTGCTCCCGTCGAGGAGCAGGCCCGCTACAAGAGGTCTCTTCACCACGGTGAGCGCCTGCCGGGTTGCCCCACCTGCGTGAGCGGAACACACTGACGGCCGGAAGCGAGGCTGCACAGAACGCCGCGACCCACCGTCGGCCAGGTGGGTGGTGACCGGAGGGTCCAGTGCAGCAACGCTGCGGCCATGCAGGTTACGAAGTGAAGCAGACTGTCGGGGCGTGCCGCCGCGCCTCGACGATGCCGACCGCCGGCAGCTGAGCATGAGCGGCGTTCCCGCTCATGGTCAGGAGCGGACGCCTGCATTTCCTCCTCTTTCGACAGCGGTTCTTACGGGGCGCCGTAGCCTTGGAGTCCTTCCTCGGCTGCTGGGTCTGCGCCCGCGATCGCAGACGAGAAAAGCCGCGGGAAACAGTCGCCATCCCTCAAAAGCCCGCACGACATCTGTCGACGCAGGCGCCGGGCAAGGGTGACTGGTGTCGCGTGTGCCCGATAGCCGGCGCACCTATCTTGGTGGGAATGATGACATCGAAGGAGCTCACCCGTCGGCTCTCGGAGCTGGTCGAAAAATTCAGCGTGGTGGGCGCGTCAGCAGCCCTGTGGCACGACGGCACGCTTGTCAGGGCCGAGGCCGGGACAGTGAACGTGGCAACCGGCGCACCCGTGCTGCCCGACTCGCTGTTCGCCGCCGGGTCCGTCACCAAGGTGTTCACCGCTTCTCTGGCGATGACTCTCGTGGACGAGGGTCTGCTCGACCTCGAAGCACCCGTGCGGGCCTACCTGCCCGACTTCACGCTTGCGAATCCCGAGCGGTCAGCGGCGATCACCGTACGCATGCTGCTGAACCACTCGTCGGGTCTGCCCGGCGACTACATGCCAGACCTGACTCCAGGCGATGACGTGCTCGAACGGTTGATGCGAGAACTCACCACCTTGCGGGTCACAGGAAACCCCGGCGAGCGGTGGTCCTACAGCAACATGGGCATGAGCACTCTCGGACGGATCATCGAAGTCATCACCGGCGAGAGCTACCACACCGCACTCAGCTCGCGCATCCTCCAGCCCCTCGGCCTCAACGCGACCGCCGACGCCGAAGAGCTCCTTTTGCGATCAACCGCCGTGGGACACACCGTCGACCCCGCCACCGGGACCGCGTCACGGGTCCGTCGTCTGCGGGCCTGGCCCGAGAACGGCCCGGCCGGGTCCCGCTTGTGGCTCGACGTCGAAGCCCTGATCGAGCTCGGGCGGATGCACATCGACGGTACGGCTCCCGACGGACGCCGCATCCTGTCCCCCGAGGCACTTCAGCAGATGCGTGAGCCCCAGTTCGACGACTACTGGGGCTGCTTCCCCATGTATGTGAACTACGGACTCGGCTGGGCCATTGTCCGCGAGGGTGACGACCCGGTCCTGGCGCACGGCGGCGCCAACCTCGGCATGCACTCCACCCTGTATGTCCTCCCGAAGCAGAAGGCCGTCCTCGCGGTGCTCACGAACAGTACGACCGGCTTTCAGCTGTACACCGCGCTCTGCGAAAGTCTGCTCAAGGAGTGTTTCAACATCAGCAGTCCCGCTCCCTCGTACCCGCCGGAGCCCAGCGTCAACGTCGACTCCGAGCAGTTCACTGGGGTATATCAGTCACCCAACGGTGAGGTTTCCGTCGAATTGCACGACGGGCAACTGCACCTCCGGACAACACCTTCACCCCAATTGGCCGCTTGGGAAGAGCTCATGGGCGGCACATCAGGGGGCGGTGAGCCCCTGCCGCTCGTCTGCATCGACAGCGAGCGGCACCGGTTTTCCCTGGGCCTCGGCAGCCCAGGGGCGTTCAGGGCCGTGCAGTTCTACAACCCTGGCGCCGACGGACGCCCCACCCTGATCCGTGTGGGGACGCTCTACGAGCGGACATCTTGAGACAGCGAAGCCGAGGGGGATCGCAACAGCTTTGACGCGGCGCCGCGCCCGGTGTGGCGCTCAGTGATCACCGTCCAGCGTGCGCTTGGCGGACCGGACCGGCCGGTGGGCTGCCCGCGCAGGGCAAGGCCAGCTCAAGGAACCCGTACGTCGTCGTCCGTGGTCGTGTGCCGGTCGTGGTGTAGCCGATCATGGTCCGTCGCTTCCGCTTCGGAGCCGTCCGGTACGTGCCGCAGTCGGCCGCCGTGCGATCACCGCTGGTCCCGGCCCGGCGAGGCTCAACAGGGCCTCTGGCGAGGACAATTCGCGCCGCGACCCGGGAATTCCGCCAGCTTGATCGGCTGCACCACTCGGCGGTCACTCGGCGGGACGCCATCTCGCCCGTCCCGCCGGACAAGTACGCGAGGTGTCCGGCGAGAGTTTCTGGCCCTTCACCTTCCAGCCGGGCCGGGCCCCACGCCGAGCCGGTTCAAGTGCATCCAGTGCGGCGAAGGTGCCCGTGGCGACGTCTGGTTCTGGGTTCAGACGAGCCCCAGGAGCCGGGAGACCTTGATGCCCAGGTGGAGGAGGAGGCGGTGCTGCCCGTCTGAGAGGTCGAGGCCGGTGACGTCCTCGATGCGGCGGACGCGGTGGTACACGCTCGCACGGTGCAGTCCGAGCTCGGCGGCGGTCGACCGGGCGTCACCCGCTCTGTCCAGATACACCTCGGCAGTGGTGAAAAGATCACGGTCCGCCTCGAGCAGTTGCCGCGCCGAAGGGTGCACTCCATAGGTGCCGAGCTGGTCGAAGGGCTGGGCGGCGAGCAACGCATAGATGCCCAACGTCTCGTGTGCGACCAGCGGGGCGAACGAGGGAACGACCTCCGCCACACGCAAAGCGTCGAGCGCCTGCGTGTACGAAGTCACAGCATCGTCGAGCCGACGAGCTGCGCTGCCCGTGGCGACGTGCACATCACGCCATTTCGCACTCCGACCACCCAGCCGGTCCAGGGAAGTCGTCCGCAGGGCGTCCGGCGTCTCCGGCGAGCGTCGCAAGGTCGCGCTCGCGATGACCAGGACGGCGTGATCCGGCCTGACCAGGCGCAGGCTGCCTCGATCGCCGAGTCGGGTGGAGACCGTGTCCAGGGCAGCTTGGAGAGCTATCCGATCGTCCTCATCGACACCGTCGGCGCCGCCGGCAATCGGACGCGCCACAACGACGGTGACGTCGCCCCTCGGCGCGAACAAACCGCTCTCCACCAGCCTGGCCGAGGCAATGCCCCTCGCCTGTTCGTCGTCCGAGAAGAGGTCGCGCACCAGCTCGCCCTCCTGAGCGGTACGCAGTTGCGAGACGACGCGCTCACGAAAGCAGATGGCACCCGCGTCAACAGCCGCTGCGGACGCCAGAGCCAGCTGCTCGTCGGACAGGGACCCTTCTGCGTCGATCAGCCACAGGTAGCCGAAGCGCATGTTCTGGTACACGACGGGCACCACCACTCGCGGCAGGATGCCGAGCTCCTTGTCGGCCGGAAGGCGCACCGGTCCAGTCATGCGCCCAAGGCGCTGACGGCGCAACCACGCCAGGGCCTCGGGCGGAGCCTCGCGGCTGAGGATGACACGTGCGCGCCATTCGTCGCCCTCGCCGAAGTGTGCGCTGTAGGCCAGCAACCTGAAGTCCAGGTCGTCTACGGCGACCGCTCGTCCGAGGCGATGCGCGAGTGTCTCCACCACGCGCTGAAGCTCTTCGAGCACACGACTCACCATCCTGCCGCAGGCTTGTGCCATTCCGCCCACGACTCCGTCAGCGCTCCTCCAGTCGTACCACCTCGTGCGACATCAGTCACGTGGCAGGGCGCGCAGATGCGACATCCGATGCGAGCAGTGGCGGGAGGCCACCTGCGCTCTCCCAGGAGTTCGTGCAGTGTGCCGCAAAACGTCAGCGCTGTCACGGCCACGTCGATGACGCGGACATGCCTGCGCGCCGGCTACCGCATGAACTGGATCGCGCGGAAGCCGTCAACCACATGAATCGAAGGATCATGCAACCGAGCCGTGGGCCCCGCCCGGTGAGTTCGGTGCGAGCGGGGCCTGAAGCAGCGGAAGCCTCTCGGCGGGCAGTCAGCGGCGGCGGGCCCAAGCCTCGAGCTCGACCAGCGCGCCGAACGGCAGCTCGTGCACCGCCACGCACGTACGGGCCGGGGGCTCAGAACTGAACACCGCGTTGTACCGCTCGTTGAAGGCCGTGTAGTCGTCCATCGTGGTCAGGTAGATGTTCACCTTGACCACATCGGAGATCGTCAGCCCGGCTCCGTCCAGCACCGTCAGCAGATTGGCCAGGGCCTGGTCCGTTTGCTCGGCGGCACCACCGTCCACCAGGCGCCCATCGACCAGACCGATCTGCCCGGAGATCGCTACAAGGTCGCCGGCGTCCACGGTCGAGCGGAAGAGCGGAAAAGAGTCCATCGATTCGCCTCACTTGAGAAGGACAGTCGGTCGGGGCCCGCTCCGGCCCACTATCGGCCCTTCACGACCTGAAGTCGTCCGCCAGTTGTCCTGCGTTGACGGTCTCCATTTCGACGTCTGTCACACGGGCACGGTGCCGTTGCGTTCCGGTGCACGTGGGCAGGCGAGAACCTGACAGCGAAGGGCGATGTTCATCGGCCACGACGAACAATCCGTAAGCGTCTTGGCGCTGCCAACGAAGCGACACCCGCATCCTTGGCCTAATTTCCGGTTAACCGGTGCACCCTCCCGGAAGTAGAGACCGCGCACACCGCCGCATCCGTATCGTCCACGAGGAGACAGCCCGCCTTGACTCGACCACTGGGCATCGACGATCTCTACTCCCTCGCGCTGCCGGAGCAGCCGTCCCTGTCACCTGACGGCGCTCATGTGGTGTACGTACTGCGTACCGCCGACCGCGAACACGACCGGGACGTACGGGTGCTGTGGACGGTGCCGACCGACTCCGGCCCGGCTCGCCGACTCACCAGCGGCCCCGCGGACACAGCGCCGGCGTGGTCACCCGCCGGCGACCGGATCGCCTTTCTGCGCGGCGGCGACGGCCCCGCGCAGCTGTGGCTGCTGCCGACCGCCGGCGGCGAACCGGAACCGGTCACCGAGCTGCCGCTGGGAGCCGGCGCGCCGGTATGGAGCCCCGACGGGACCGCGATCGCGTTCACCGCTCCGGTGGACCGACGGCCGTCACCTCGGGCCGAGGCGACATCGCCACCACCGGTCGTAGTGGACCGCCTTGATCACAAAGTCGACGGTGACGGCCTCGCGGGCACCGTCCGCACCCATCTGCATGTCCTCGACCTCGCCGGCCAAAGGCTTCGGCAGGTCACCGACGGGGACTGGCACGCCGGGGCTCCGGCCTGGTCACCCGACGGTCGCAGCCTGGCCTTCTGCGCGGCCCGCGGACCTGCCGCCGCTCTGACGCTGCGCTCCGAGACGTACATCGTGGACCTGTCCCACCCCGGGGAAGCCGCGCAGCCACGACTCGTGGGTGTCAGTACGGGCAACGCCCAAGCCGTCACCTGGACCGCCGAAGGTGACGCCCTGCTGGTCGTCGGCCGCACCGACACCGAACTGGGACACGCCGGCCTGCTGCGCGTGCCCCTGGACGGCGGCCCCACGGTCGACCTGACGCATGGCCTCGACCGCAACGTGACACCGGGCGGCCCGGCCTACCCCGGCGCCCTGCCCCGGGCAACGGACGACGGCCGCACCATCCTCTTCTGCGTGCGTGACCGCGGCTGCAGCCACGTGTACACGGTCGACACAGCCGGCGGTGCGCCGCGGCCGCTCATCAGCGGCGCGGACCGGGTGGTCTCCGCACTGTCCGTCGCCAAGGACACCGCCGTCGTGGTCCTGGCGACACCCGACAGGTACGGCGAGATCGTGGCCGTCGAACGCGCCACCGGCCAAGAACGCTTCCTCACCCGGCACGGCGCGCTGCTCAAGGACGCGAAACCCTTCCCCGCGCAGGAACGGGACTTCAAGATCTCCGACGGAGGCACGGTCCACGGCTGGCTGCTGCGCGATCCCGAGCGGACCGGCCCCGCGCCGCTGCTGCTCGACATCCACGGCGGCCCGCACAACGCCTGGAACGGAGCGGCGGACCCTGTGCACCTCTACCACCAGGAGCTGATCGCCCGCGGCTGGGCCGTACTCCTGCTCAACCCGCGCGGCAGCGACGGCTACGGCGAGTCCTTCTTCACGGCCAACCTCGGCGCCTGGGGCACCGGCGACGCACGGGACTTCCTGGAACCGGTCGACATCCTGGTCGCCGAAGGCATCGCCGATCCCGAACGGCTCGCGGTGGCCGGATACAGCTACGGCGGCTACATGACCGGCTATCTCACCAGCCGCGACGATCGTTTCGCCGCAGCAGTGGCCGGCGCAATGATCAGCGATCTCACCAGCATGTGTGGCACCAGCGATGCGGGACACCGGCTGGCCACCACCGAACTGGGCGTCGCCCCCTGGCTCGACCGCGACAGGTACGCCGAGCTCTCCCCGTACTCCCGGGTGGAGAACGTACGCACGCCGACGCTCGTTTTGCACGGCACGGCCGACGAACGATGTCCCGTCGGCCAGGCCGAGCAGTGGTTCAACGCGCTGAAGATCCAAGGTGTGCCCACCCGCCTGGTGCTCTACCCCGGTGGCTCACACCTGTTCCTCCTCGATGGCCCTCCCTCGCACCGCACCGACCTGGCGCGGCGCATCGTGGACTGGGTCGACCACCACGCCAACGGGTCCGCACCGGCCTCCTCCGCGCCCTCAGCCGCGCGCCCCGTGGATGTTGCGCACTGGCAGCGGCGTCTCACCGAACTGGCCGAACGGCATCAGGTACCCGGCGCAGTCCTGGGCATCGCCCGCGGTGCGCACAGCGACGTGGCCGCGTACGGCGTGCTCAACAAGGCCACCGGGGTGACCACCACGCGGGACTCCCTCTTCCAGATCGGGTCCATCACGAAGGTGTGGACCGCGACCCTGGCCATGCAACTCGTCGACGCGGGCACCCTCGACCTGGACGCCCCGGTCGCCGACGTCCTGCCGGAACTGCGCCTCGCCGACCCGCAGGTGGCACAGCAGGTGACGATGCGGCATCTGCTGACCCACACCAGCGGCATCGACGGGGACGTGTTCACCGACACCGGACGCGGCGACGACTGCCTGGAACGCTTCGTCGGCCAGTTGGACGAGGCCGCGCAGAACCATCCGCTGGGGGCGACCTTCTCGTACTGCAACTCCGGGTTCGTGCTCGCCGGACGGGTCATCGAGAAGCTCACCGGCATGAGCTGGGACCATGCCCTGCGCGAGCTGCTGTGCACCCCGCTCGGCCTGGAGCACACCGTCACGCTGCCGGAGGAGGCGCTGCGCTTCCGCACCGCCATGGGGCATGACTCCGAAGGCGACGAACCGCCGCGTCCGGTCCCCGCCTGGAGTCTGCCCCGCTCCGCAGGACCCGCCGGCCTGATCACCGCCACGGCCGAGGACGTCCTCGCCTTCGCCCGTCTGCACCTGGCAGGCGGCACCGCGCCGGACGGAACGCGTCTGCTCTCGGAACACGCGGCGCGGGCCATGACCGAGCAGCAGGTCGATCTGCCGGACACGCTCACGCTCGGGGACTCCTGGGGTCTCGGCTGGATCCGCTTCGGCTGGGACGGCCACCGTCTGATCGGGCACGACGGGGCCACGCTCGGGCAGTCGGCGTTCCTGCGGGTGCTGCCCGAGCAGGACCTGGCCGTCACGCTCCTCACCAACGGTGGCGCGGCGAAGGACCTGTACCGGGACCTGTTCGGGGAGATCTTCGCCGACCTGGCCGGGGTGGCCCTGCCGGAGCCTCCGCGGCCACCGGCCGAACCGGTGTCGGTGGACGCCGGTCGATACGTCGGGCGGTACGAGCGGGCCGGAACGCGCGTCGACATCTTCGACGGCACGGACGGACTGCGGCTGCGGTACACGACGACCGGGCCGCTCGCCCACCTGGTGCCGGAACCGGTCCAGGAGACCGCGCTGGTGCCCGTCTCCGACAGCGAGTTCCTCGTGCAGTACGCCGGCAGTCCGTCCTGGATCCCGGTGACGTTCTACGCGTTGCCCAACGGCGACAGGTATGTGCACCACGGCATGCGCGCGACCCCGAAGGTGTCCTGACAATGAAGCAGCCATACGACCTTGACGGGCCCGGCGCTCCTGTGCCGGTGGCCCGGTTCCAGGCGTTGCTGGCCGACATGATCGACGACATCGGGCGGTTGGTGCGCACCGAGTCGCCGTCGGCGGACCTCGCCGCGGTGGCCCGCAGCGCCAAGGTCGTCGCCGCTCTAGGCGCCCGCCATCTCGGAGCACCGCCGGAGGTGATCGAACTCGACGGTCGCACCCACCTGCGCTGGCGGCTGGGGTCCGGGCCGCGGCGGGTGCTGCTGCTCGGGCACCATGACACCGTCTGGCCGCTCGGCTCACTCAACACCCACCCCTTCTCGGTGCGGGAGGGGGTGCTGCGCGGGCCTGGATGCTTCGACATGAAGACCGGACTGGTGATGGCGTTCCACGCGCTCGGTGCGCTCGGCACGGTCGAGGGGGTGACCCTGCTCGTCACCGGCGACGAGGAACTCGGTTCCCCCTCGTCACGCGAGTTGATCGAGCAAGAAGCCTCGTTGTGCGACGCCGCCCTGGTCCTCGAAGCAGCCGCCGAGGGCGGGGCGCTCAAGACCGCGCGCAAGGGCGTCTCGCTGTACGAAGTACGGATGGGAGGCAAGGCCGCGCACGCCGGCCTGGAACCGGACAAGGGGGTGAACGCCGCCGTCGAGGCCGCGCACCAGCTCGTCGCGGTCGCCGCTCTCAGCGACCACCGCCGCGGAACCACCGTCACCCCGACCGTGCTCGGTGCGGGTACGACCGCCAACACGGTGCCCGCGGCGGGCCGGTTCGCCGTCGACGTACGCGTACGGGACGTGACGGAACAGTCCCGGGTGGATGCCGCGCTGAAGGCGCTGCGTCCCGTCCTCGACGGCGCGACGGTGGAGGTGGCCGGCGGCCCCAACCGGCCCCCGCTGCAGCAGGAGGCCTCCGAGAGGCTCTACCGCACCGCCGAGAAGCTGGCCGGCCGCCTCGGACTCGCTCCCCTGACCGCGGCCGCGGTAGGCGGGGCGTCGGACGGAAACTTCACCGCCGGTGTCGGTACCCCCACCCTCGACGGCCTCGGAGCCGTCGGCGGCGGCGCGCACGCCGACCACGAGCATGTCCTGGTCGGCGAGCTGCCCTCCCGGACCGCCCTGCTCGCCGCCCTCATACATGAGGTGTGCGGGACGGGCTTGCGCACACTGCACGAGGGTTCGGCGACGGCCGAAGGCAACACGCGATGAGCGACACCCCCGCCTCCCTGGGGGGCGGATCGGCGGCGGCCGACGAGCGCATAGTCGCTGACGCGGAGGCAGCCGCGGAAGCGGCCGCACGCGTCTCAGGGTGCCGGATACGTCCGATCAGCGCCTCACCGGACCTGGAGGGAGCCTGCGCACTCTTCGAGACCATCTGGAAACCCGACGGCGAAAGCGCCCTGGCGACACCCGAGTTGCTCCGTGCGATGGACAAGGCGGGCAGCTATGTCGCGGCGGCCTTCGACACAACCCGGGACGGCGAACTGGTCGCCGCCTGCATCGGTTTCTTCGGGCCGCCGGCCGCCGGCTCCCTGCACAGTCACATCGCCGGTGTGTCGGCCCGAATGCGCGGACGCAGCGTCGGCTTCGCTCTCAAGGCGCACCAACGCTCATGGACGCTGCGGCACGGTGCGGCACAGGTTTCGTGGACGTTCGATCCGCTGGTGCGGCGCAACGCCTACTTCAACATCGGCAAGCTGGCCGCGCGGCCCGTGCGGTACCTGCAGGACTTCTACGGCCGTATGAACGACGGCATCAACGGCGAGGATGCCACCGACCGGCTCCTGGCGGAGTGGCACCTGGCAGCGCCCGACGTCGCCGCGGCCTGCCACGGCCGGCCACGGGACGCCGATGCCGGGGCGTGGCGCACCATCGAAGCCGCGCTGGACATCACGGCCGACGGCCGCCCTGTCACCGGCCGCGTCAGCGGCGCGCGTACCCGGGTCGCCGTACCGGCGGACATCGAACAGCTCCGCCGGAGCGACCCGGCCTGCGCCGCCGCGTGGCGATCCGCGCTTCGGGACGTACTCAGCGGCCTGCTCACGGACGGCTGGCAGGTCGCTGGGTTCGACCGTGCCGGCTGGTATCTCCTCGAAAGACAGGACACACAATGAAACTCACCGGCATCGAGATCCGGGAGATCAGGCTGCCTCTGGTGGCACCGTTCCGCACCTCCTTCGCCACCCTGACCGACCGCTCGGCGCTGCTGCTGCGTGCGGTGACCGCCGACAGCGAGGGGTGGGGCGAGTGTGTGGCGATGGCCGATCCGTTGTACTCCTCCGAGTACGTCGCCGCCTGCTCCGATGTCCTGCGCCGTTTCCTCATCCCGGCCCTCGGTCGTCGGGAGCGCCTGGACGGCGCGGCGGTCAGCACCGCGTTGGCACCGTTCCGTGGCCATCGGATGGCGAAGGCCGGCTTGGAGATGGCGGTCCTCGATGCCGAACTGCGGGCGCGGGGCGTGCCGTTGGCGCGTGAGCTGGGCGCTGTGCACGACCGGGTTCCGTGCGGGGTGTCGGTCGGCATCATGGAGTCGCTGCCGCAGCTCCTGGAAACGGTCGCCGGCTACCTCGACGAGGGCTATGTACGCATCAAGCTCAAGATCGAACCCGGGTGGGACATCGAGCCGGTCCGGGCCGTGCGGGAGAACTTCGGGGACGCCCTGCTGCTCCAGGTCGACGCCAACACCGCGTACACGCTTGCCGATACGCGGCATCTTGCCCGCCTCGATCCGTTCGACCTGCTCCTGATCGAACAGCCCTTGGAGGAGGAAGACCTTCTGGGGCACGCCCAGCTCGCCAAGGCCATCACCACGCCGGTGTGCCTGGACGAGTCGATCACCTCCGCCCGCTCCGCAGCGGCCGCCATCACCCTCGGCGCGTGCAGTGTCGTCAACATCAAGCCCGGCCGGGTGGGCGGTTATCTGGAGGCACGGCGCATCCATGACGTGTGCGCGGCACACGGAGTGCCCGTGTGGTGCGGCGGCATGCTGGAAACAGGCCTCGGCCGGGCGGCCAATGTGGCGCTCGCGGCCCTTCCCGGTTTTACGCTGCCGGGAGACACCTCGGGTTCCGACCGGTATTACCGAACCGACATCACCGCACCGTTCATTCTCGACGACGGGCATCTGCCGGTCCCCGGCGGTCCCGGGCTCGGTGTCACCCCCGATCCGGACATCCTGGATGAGGTCACGGTCGCGACTCACTGGGTGCCTTTGTAGGCCGCGCTTGTCGCATACAACGAGCAGAAGGCACAATTCTGGGTAATGACGACGAACGACGTGGTCTCACCCGTTCTCCCGCCACGGAGGGGGTGATGGCCGTGCGACCCCGCGCTGGGCTGTCGCGCGTCCTGGAGGATCTTGGCACCACGCTGCTCGATCTGGTCTGCGGTGATCCCAGGCGCGCGGACGCGATCGGCGGCGTGGTGATCCATGACCCGCTGGACGAGCCCCTACTGCCCCGGCAGGCGCTGGTCCTCGGTGTCAGCGTGCACGGGACGGCCGAGACCGCCCGGCTGCTCACGTCGCTGGGCGAGGCCGGTGCGGCGGCGCTGATCGTCCGCTCGCCCGCCCCCGAAGATCCCATGGTCCTCGAAGCCGCCGAACGCTCCGGCGTCGCCCTGCTAGCTCTCACCCGAGGAGCCTCCTGGGCACAGCTCGCCGTCCTGCTGCGCTCTCTGCTCGCGGAAGGTGACGTCGGGGAGGCAGGACCGCAGACCCTGGGCGGCACCCCGTCCGGGGACATGTTCGCCCTGGCCAACGCGGTGGCCGCGCTCCTGGATGCCCCCGTCACGATCGAGGACCGCAGCTCGCGTGTCCTGGCGTTCTCCGGCCGTCAGGACGAGGCCGACGACTCCCGGGTGGAAACCGTACTGGGACGGCAGGTGCCCGAACGTTTCACCCGCCTGTTGGAGGAACGCGGTGTCTTCCGCGACCTGTACCGCAGCGATCAGCCCGTCCTGGTCGCACCCCTGCAGACGGGCGGGTTTCACATCCCCCGCGTCGCGATCGCGGTACGCGCGGGAGACGAGGTCCTCGGCTCCATCTGGGCCGCTGTGGACTCCGAACTCAGCCCACAGCGCATGCGGGCACTGCACGACGCGGCCAAGCTGGTCGCGCTGCACATGCTGCGGCTGCGTGCCGGCGCCGACGTGGAGCGGCGCCTGCGCGCCGACCTGCTCTCCACGGCGCTGGAGGGCGGCCCCGGGACGTCGGAGGCGCTGAGCCGCCTCGGCCTCACCGATTACGCGGGCGTAGTCCTTGCGCTCGCCGTATCGGATCCGCCCGCAGCGGCCGGCTCGACCAGCCTGCACGCCCGGCACGCGGCCGAGCGCGAGCGCCTCACCGACGCCTTCGCGATGCACCTCTCCGCGATGCACCCGCGCGCCGCCACGGCGTTGATCGGTGAGGTGGCATACGGGATCCTTCCCGTCTCGCAGCATCAGACCGACGCGGAGCAGTCGGCGGCCCGAGTCGCGTCGGACTTCCTCACCCGGGTCGGCGACCGGATGTCGCCCCTGATCGGCGTGGGCACGGTGGCCCGGAACCGCGGTGAGCTGGCCCGGTCCCGAAGCGGCGCCGACCGGGCCCTGCGCGTACTGCGCGCAGGCGGTGGTCCACGGCGACTCGCTCACATCGCGGACGTGCACGTCGAGGCGCTCCTCCTCGATCTGGCCGACCTGGCCGCCGAACGCGGCGACCTGCTGACGGGACCGCTGGCCCGCCTGCTCGCCTACGACCAGCAGCACAACGCCAACCTGGTCGAGACGCTGCGGAGTTGGCTCAACAGTTTCGGCGATGTGCCCGCCGCCGCGAAGGCCATGTACGTGCACCAGAACACCTTCCGCTACCGGCTGCGCCGCGTGACCGAGGTCGCCGAGACCGATCTCGACGACCCTGAGAGCCGCTTCGCGCTGATGTTGCAGCTGCGTCTGCTCCGCCTGGGGGCCTCGGGGGGCTGACGTCTGGCGGCGCGGTGACCGGCTCCTGTTCACAGCCGCGCAGGCGGTCGTCGGTCAGGTCGCGGTGGTGGGCCCGCGCGGGGAACGCCGAGGAGGATCCCCGGGCTTTCGCGGGCGGCGACCGCCGCCACGCGCCGGAAGGCCGGGGGGTGCGGATCGCGTCCTTCACGCACTTCGGCCGCAGCACGCTCGCTGACGGTTCCGGCGGGGACGGTACCGGCGGCTGTCTCACCTGGGCCGGCGCGCCATGAGCCCCGCCGACGCGTCGTCCACCTCGCGCCCCGTCAGGCAGACACCGCCGCGTGGTGCGAGCGGCGGCCACACGCCGATGCGGGCAAGTCTCACGACATGGGGTCACGCTTCAGACGGTCGGGAGCGAGACCGGCCGCGGGGACCCCGTACGCGGCTGTCTCCGGGGACAGCGCTCCCTCGGCAACGATGTCAGCCGCCAGCCGGGCCAGCGCCGGCGCCATCTGGATGCCGTAACCGCCCTGCCCGGCAAGGAAGTAGAAGTCCTCGTGCGCGGACCACGCGCCCACCACAGGCTCGTGATCGTCGACGAAGTTGCGCAGACCCGCCCACGCGCGCTGCACACTGCGCAATCCGAGCGTGGTCGTCTCCTCGATCGCTTCGAGTGCTCGGGCGATCTCCAGTTCGTCCGGGCGCGGCCGGCCGGGGGACACATCCGTGGCGTCCGCGGGCGAGCCCAGCATCAGCCCCGCCTCCGGCTTGACGTACCACCGCTCGCACGCGTCCACGGCCAGCGGCAGTTCGGAGACGTCACCACCGTAGCGTGTCGGGCTGACGAACGCCGTGCGCCGCCTGGGCCGGATACCGACCGGGGGAATTCCGGCGCGGTCGGCGACCTGATCCACCCACGCGCCCGCGGCGTTGACCACCTTCGCGCACCGGATGACGTGCTCACCGGCCGTGACGTGCCAGCCCTGGCCGTCCCGCTTGATGTCGCGCACCTCCGCGTTGAACAGCACGGTGGCGCCACGCTGTCGCAGTGTCCTGAAGTAGCTCTGGTGCAGGCCGGCGACATCCAGATCCGCAGCCGAACGGTCGACGGCGGCGGATCGGACCCGCTCGGCCCGCAGCGGCGGATAGAGCACGTGCGCCTGTCCCGGGGTGAGCGTGTCCATGTGCGGTGAGGTTCGCGTCAGCTCGGTTACGGCGTTCTCGCTCAGCTCGTCGGTCGCGAGCCAGAGCAGGGGCCGCAGCTGCAACAGCGGTACGCCGTTCTCGGCGGCGATCGCCTCGTACAGCGGGCGGCTCGCTTCCGTGAGCGCGCGCACCCAAGCGCTGCCGTAGGAGGGCAGATACGCGGCAGCGGACCGGCCCGTGCTGTGCTCCTCCCCCGAGGCGGCCGATTCCACCACCACGACCGACAACCGCTCGGACAACTCCGCGGCTATCGACGCACCGGCCATCCCGGCACCGACAACCACAACATCACTGCTCAGCAAGAGATCTCCTTAGACAAGGGTCCCGCCCGGGCGGCTCAGCACACATCAGGGCAAGCAAACGCCGTCAGGCGGTGGGGAGTTGCACTCCGCAACTGCGATAGGGAACAGGATCAGGGACAAACGGCAAGGACACACGCTGCCACCGCGGGAAGCACATTCAGTGCGGCAGACTCATGTCGAAGTAGCTGTCGTGCAGGGCTTCCAGCTGCTCGGCGAGCTGCTCGGAGGTGCCCTGTGCGACCAGCTCACCGTGCCTGAGGACACAGGCGCGATCGGCGAACTGCAGCGCGTCCTGCACATGCTGCTCGACGAACAGGACGGCGACACCGCGGTCGGCCGCGTCACGGACCAGCACGAGGAGCTGCTTCACGGCGACCGGGGACAGACCCATCGTCATCTCGTCGATGAGCAGGAGCCGGGGCTCTACGGAGAGGGCGCAGGCGACCGCGAGCAGCTGCTGCTCACCGCCGGAGAGCAGCCCCACGCGCCGGTCCGCGATGGCTTCGAGAACGGGGTAGCGGGGCAGAAGGTCCCGTGCGGCACGGCGGCTGTGGGTGCGCAGTTGCAGGTTCTCCCGGACCGTGAGCTGGGTGAACAGACCTCTGCCCTCCCGCACGTAGCTCACCCCGAGTTCCGCCGCACGCTGGACCCCTCGCACCTGTTCTCCGCCGACTCGCACCGAACCGCCCAGCGGCTGCAGCACTCCCCCGACGGTCTCCAGCACGGTGGTCTTTCCGGCTCCGTTGGGGCCGAGCAGAGCGACGATCTCACCGGCCTGCACATCGAGGTCGAGGTCACGTACCACGGGCACGCCGTTGCGTCCGGCGGTGAGTTCTTGCAACAGCAGCACGCTCATGGCTGCACCTCCTTCGAGACGGAACTGACGGGGCGCGTGTCACCGACGTACGCGGTCATCACGGCGGGGTCGCGACGAATGGCCTCGGGTGGGCCCTGCGCGATGACCTGACCGAAATCGAGCACCGTGACCTGGTCGCACATCTGCAGAACCAGCGACAGGTCGTGCTCGATCAGCACAACGGCGACGCCCGTGTCCGCGACGGCGCGCAGGTGCCGGCCCAGCTCGCGGCTCTCCGCGCTGTCCAAGCCGGCGGCGGGCTCGTCGCACAGGAGCACCGCTGGCCGCGCGGCCAGCGCCCTGGCGACTCCGACGAGCTTCTGCTGCCCGGTGCTCAGCTCGGCGGGGTGGCTGTCGGCGAGGTGCTCGATGCCGAGCAGCCGGAGGGCGGACATCGCGTCGTCCTTGGAAATCCTCGCGCGACCCACCACGTCGTTGACGAGATCTCCGAGGCTTCCCGGCTGCGCTGCCACGAGCAGGTTGTCCCGGACCGTCAGATCGAGGAACAGCTCCGTCGCCTGCCAGGTTCGGGCCAGCCCCGCGCCGAAGCGACGGTGGGGAGGAAGGCGGCTGACGTCGGTTCCGCGCACCCGGATGGCGCCCTCGCTCACGCAGAAACCCGCGATCGCGTCCAGCGTGCTGGTCTTGCCGGCGCCGTTGGGGCCGATGAGGCCGTGCAGTTCGCCCGCTCGGACGATCAGCGACACGTCCTGCACGGCGCGCACCCCGCCGTACCGCACATTGACGCGCTCGACTTCAAGGGCCGGGCCTGACATGCGCTCCGCGGCGGCCGGCGGCGTGGGCGCGAGCGCGTCCACGGAAGGAACGGCTGCCGCAGAAGTGTCCGCCGGCGCCGGCACCTTTCCGGCATGGCCTGCCGTTTTGGTACGGCGGGCGAGCAGCTTGCGCAGGGCCTTGCCGTAGAAGCTGGCGGCACCTTCGGGGGCCACGATCGCCGTGCTGATCATGGTGAGGCCGCCGAGTATGTCGTACGCGGACCCCAGCGGCACCAAGCCGTCCAGCACGACGTACCACAGGCCGAAGGGCCCGATCAGACCCGCGAGCAGAGCCCCGCCCACGCTGGTGATGCCACCGATGAAGGCGAAGATGAGGAAGCTGATGCCGGCGAGGTAATTGAAGCTCTCAATGGAGACGCTGCCGCGCGAGTACGCGAGCAGCGCTCCACCGACACCGGCGATGAAGCTCGACAGAGCGAATGCGATGAGCTTCGTCCGGGCGACGTCTACTCCGACCGCGGCGGCGGCCCGCTCGTTGGAACGCACGGCGAGGAAACGACGTCCGGTGGTGCCGTTCAGAACACGGGAGACAAGCAGGCAGCACAGCACCAGTGCGGCGAGCACGGCATAGGTGAAGGGGAGCCGGGCCAGTTCGCTGGCCCGCTGCGCGGCCAGGTCCAGGCCGAACAGCTTCGGGTCCGCCAGCTCGGAACCGCCCGCGGAGATCTGCCGGAGGAACAGCGCTTCCACGGCCACAGCGCCGGCGAGGGTCACGACCGCGAGCTGGGCGCCACGGATGCGCAGCGCCGGTGCGCCCATCACCACGCCCACGAGAGTGGCGGTGAGCGCCGACAACAGCACGCTGACGGGGAAGGGCAGCCCGTCCGTGGCCCGGGCCAGGGTGAACGCGGAGACGCCGGCGATGGCGGCCTGTCCCAGGGAGACCTGCCCCACGAGGCCGACCAGGACGACGTAGCTGAGGGCGATGACCGCGAACACCATGCTGGCTATCAGCCCGTTGCGCTGCGCCTGCCCGAGCAGCGGCGCCAGCAGCGCCACGGCCGCCGTACCGAGCAGCACCCACTTCAGCCGCAACGGCCGCCGCACGACCGCGGGCAGACGAGTGAGCACCAGCTCGCCGCGGCGAGGGAGCTTCTTGCCGAGCAGGACGAGCGCGATGACGATCACGACGAACGGGATCGCGTCGGTCGTACCGCTGGGGAGGCTGCGGGGCCACCACGACTGCAGTTGCATGAACGAGAGCTCGCTCTGCAGCACGCCCAGGCCGAGCCCCGCCACCGCGGCGACCGCGACCGAGGAGAGCCGCGCGACCAGCAGTGCCGCAAGGCCGGGTACGACCAGCGTTCCGATGCTCGCGGGATTGAGTCCGGTGATCGGGCTCGCGAGCAGGAGGAAGAGTGACGTCACCCCGGTCCCCAGCGCCCAGTTCAGACTCGCGAGGCGGTTCGGGGACCAGCGCGCGAGCAGGAGCGCGACTTCGTCCTCCACGCCTGCCCGGGTCGCGAGTCCGGCCATCGACCAGCGGTAGTAGGCGACGAGCGCGCAGGCGACAACCACCGTGATCGCCAGCAACCACAGGCGGTCCAGCGGCAGTTCCACACCGGCGAACCGGATACTGTCCGACCCCAGCACCGAGTCGACGACCCGGGAGCCGGAACCGAACCGCCGCACGAGCAAGCTCTGCAGCAAGGTCAGGATCCCGACCGAGGCCATGATCTTCGACAGTGCCGGAGCGTTCCGCAGCGGCCTGAAGACGAGGACGTGGACGAGCGCGCCGAGCGCCGCGCTGGACAGCAGACCCACGGCGACCGCCACGGGAAGGGGTGTGCTGGTGCCCAGGTGGACGCGCCCCGGGATCACCAGCACAGGCAGTACCAGATCTCCGGTCTTGCGGAGTTCGTCGAAGACGAAAGCACCCCACAGGCCCAGGCTCGCCTGCGCGAAGTTCACCACGCCGGAGCCCTTGTAGACCGTGACAAGGCCCATCCCGAGGCCGGCGAACACCGCACCGGCGCCCATCCCGAGCAGGGCGAAGAGCAGATACTGATCCATCGCGGTCAGCCCTTGGTGATGTCGAGGAAGCCGCCGGTGAGGACCTTCTGCTTGCCGCCCGGCAGGACCTTCAGCGAGACGATCGAGCTACCGCAGCTCTCCTTCGGCAGCGGACGCGCGGAGCAGTCCACGGGGGCGCCGAGGAACACGTCGCCCTTGTAGGTCGCCAGTGCGCTCTTCACCGTGGCAGCGGTGATCTTGCCGTTGACGCCCTTGAGGACATCGGTCAGGGTCATGATGTCGGCGAACCCGTAGGTCGCGAACGAGTCGATCTTGTCCGTGGCGCCGGCCGCGGTCATGTGCTTGACGTAGAGGTCGATCTGCGCCTGCTTGCCCTTGGGCGCGGTGTCCCTGGAGTTGGCGGGCAGAAGGTACTGCTGCGTGTAGACACCCTCCGCCTGCGAACCGAGGGTCTTGATGAACTGCGTGCAACTGCCCGCGAAGATGGGCTTGTTCCACCCGAGTTGCCGGGCGGTCTTGATGCCGTTCGTGCAGTCGCCCTCGGCACCGGAGAAGTAGATCGCGTCGGCGCCCTTCTCCTTCGCGGCGGTGACGGCGGCCGCGAAGTCGGGGGAGGCGGGGTTGTTGAGCGTGTAGCTGAGGTCGAGCCCGGCGGCCTTCGCGCTCGGTACCACGGTGGTGTCCAGGATCTTCTTGTACGCCGGGCCCGCGTCGACACCGATCATGATCGGCTTTCGGGCCCCTGCTTGCCTCATGACCTTCCAGAAGCCGTTCCACGTCAGGGACGCCGGCGGGGTCGTGAAGGTCACAGAGGGGTCGCTGGCCAGCGTTGTTCCGGACGAAGAGACCCCGAAGATCGGGATGCCGGCCTCCTTGAGCGGCTTCAGGACTGCGTCGGCGCCGAGTTCGACGCCGAGCACGGCTACGGAAACCTTTTTGGCGATGAGGTCGTTGGCACACTTGCCGGCGCTCTCCGGGGCTCCGGTGGTCGAGCAGCTGATGAGCTCGATCGGTCTGCCGTTCACGCCGTCGTGGGTGTTGACGTAGCTGCTCGCAGCGTCTGCCGCGACCCTGACCTCGGGAAATGACAGGCCGCCCTGGCCGGTGTTGATGAACCCGACGAGGATGGGAGCGCCGGTCACAGGCTTGCCCCCGTCCGAGCCACTGGCGACGGAGGGCGCCTCCTTGTCGCCGCACCCAGCCAGGGCGAGGAGACCGGCAGTCGCAAGGACTGCGAGCCGAGATCCGCGAGTGATGGTGGTTGTTCGCATGAGCGCTCCGGAGTGAGGGCCGGCTCGTGTCGCCGGGGGGTCTGAGGGTTCCTCTGGGCACAACGTGGAAGATCGAACGTGCGGGGGCCTGGGTGCCAGATTGTTGATCGGGCCACGAGTGGGTGCTCGTCCTGTGGCGCGATGTCGACGGTGTTGGTGCGTCAACGTATGGGACAGAACGAGGGAGGTCTTTCGACAGATGTCACGATCTGTGCCCTCATACCTCGACAGCTCGACAATGCGTCGGGCGTCCGGCGCATGATGCGTCCGCATGCGCTGCGTCGGATCAAGGCTGTCCGCACGGTGGTCGGTGTGTGGCCCCACAGGCCTCCACCCGCACGTCTGCTGCCTGCGGAGGGGCGCGCTCGACGACGCCTCAAGAGGTCGTTGTCTCTGATAGGTCGGTCAATCGTCGATGCCGCTCAGGTCCAAGCCGGGCTCGACCAGGCCGCGGCCGGGCTCGCGCGCATCGGTCTTGGCTTCAAGACCTGTCTCCTCGGACGAGGCACGGGGGGAGAGGAGAAGTTCCGCACACACAGGACCGGACACCACCGTGGACACGGTACGACGCCGGTGGCCACAGACCGCCTCGGAATGACTCCAGCGCACCGAGCTTGAACCAACACCCTGTCCGGCCCGGATCAGCGGCGTGCCCGCGAACGTGCTGGCGCGGGCGCGGCCGACCGCTGTCGAGGAACTACGGCGATCTCCCGTCGGGCGGCGCCGTGGGCGCTAGTGAGGCGGGTCAACAGAGCTCAGACGCTTTGACAGGCCCGCGGAGAGATGGTCGATGAACTGGGCGGCCCGGTGCGGAAGGTGTTCGTCGCCTCCGTGCAACGCGTAGATGTCAGCGGCGGGTGTCGGAATGTGCGGCAGTACCCGGACGAGGTCGCCGCGTTCGAGGTACGGCCTGACGTGCCATTCCGAACGCATGATCACCCCTCGTCCCTCAAGCGCCCAGTCCGTCACCACATAACCGTCGTTGCTCGCCAGGCTGCCGTGTACGCGCATCTGCCGGGTATCAGCTGTGTCGCCGAAGCGCCAGAGCGCGTAGTCGCTCTCCTTCTCACGCAACACGATGCAGTTGTGCCGGGCCAGATCATCGATGCTCTCGGGGACGCCGCGTTCCGCGAGGTAGGACGGTGCCGCACAGGGCACACGGCGGTTTGCGGCCAGACGCCGCATGCGCAGCGAGGAGTCGGGGGGCATGCCCACATGGACGGCCACGTCGAAGGTGCGTCGGTGGGGACGCAGCGGAAGCTCAGAGGTCTGTAGTCGTACACGCAGGTGAGGGTGGGCCGCGCCGAACTCGCTCAGCAGCGGGGCCACATGAGCTCGTCCCAGGCCCAGGGTGGCCTCGACGACCAGCAACCCGCGCAGGTCTGCGGATTGATCGGCCAGTGAGTCCTCCAGGTCCCGGACCTGGTCAAGAATCGCCTGGCTGCGTGCTGCGTATCGCTCACCTTCTGAGGTCAGTGCGAGCCGACGGGCGCCGCGCTGGACGAGTCGGGCGTCCAGACGGCGTTCCAGCGCGCTGAGGCGTTTGCTGACAGCCGACAGGGAACATCCCAGCTCGCGCGATGCGGCGGTCAGCGTCTCGTTCGAGGCGACGACCTGGAAGAACCACAGGTCATCCATCGAGGAGTGTCGCACGTCGGCCGGCTGCCCAGCCCAGCGGAGGCTTGCCATGAGCGAAAGGCTACCTTGCCGTACGCAGTCTTGTTCCGGCTGTTGGTGCTGACCAAAGTGGGTCCACCCCGTTGCTCCGCCCACTGCTGGAGCACTGGACTTCCCGTTGGCCCGGACTGAGGAGCGGATTCGTGCCGCGCATTTACCGCATTGCCGCCATCCCCGGTGACGGGATCGGATCCGAGGTCGTCCCGCAGGGCCTGCGCTGCCTGCGAGCGGTCGCCGACGTGTACGGATTCGGCCTGGAGGTCGTCGAGTTCGACTTCGCAAGCGCGGATTACTGGCAGCGACACGGCGTGATGCTCCCCTCCGACTGGAAGAGCGTGCTGGGCTCGTTCGACGCGATCTACTTCGGCGCGGTCGGCTGGCCCGAAGTGGTCCCCGATCACGTGTCGCTGTGGGGAAGCCTGCTGCAGATGCGCCGCGGATTCGACCAGTACGTCAATCTGCGGCCGGTCAGGCTGCTGCGCGGGGTGCGCAGTCCACTGCGTGATCATCTGCCCGGCGACATCGACTTCCTGGTCGTCCGGGAGAACACCGAGGGCGAGTACTCCAGCATCGGCGGGCGGATCTTCGAAGGCACTGAGCGGGAAACCGTTCTGCAGGAGACCGTGATGACCCGAACCGGCGTCGACCGCGTGCTGCGCTACGCCTTCGAGCTGGCTGCCTCTCGCCCAACCCCGCACCTGACCTGGGCGACCAAGAGCAACGGCATAGCGATCTCCATGCCGTACTGGGACGAGCGGGCGGCCGAGATGGCCGCACAGTATCCGCACGTGACCGCCGACAAGGAGCACATCGACATCCTGTCGGCCAACTTCGTCCTGCGGCCCCAGCGTTACGACGTCGTGGTGGCCAGCAACCTGTTCGGAGACATACTCTCCGACCTCGGCCCGGCGGTTACGGGCACCATCGGTATCGCCCCCAGTGCCAACATCAACCCAGAGGGCACGTTCCCCAGCCTCTTCGAACCGGTCCATGGTTCGGCACCGGACATCGCCGGGCTTGGCGTGGCCAACCCCGTCGGACAGATCTGGAGCGGCGCGATGATGCTCGACCACCTGGGCGAACACGCCGCCGCCGCACGGATGGTGACCGCGATCGAAGAGGTCCTGGACAAGCAGCCCGAGGTCCTGACCCCCGACCTGGGCGGGCCCGGCACCACGGCGGGCCTGGGGGCAGCGATCGCGGACCGCATCGCCACGCACCCGCCGGCGAACGCGAACCAAGGCCTCGGCAACGAGACGCGTACAACGGCCTGAGCCGCCGGACGTCCTGTAATCACGTATCGGTGCGGAACGCATCTCATCCACCAGCCTCCTCCCTGAGTGGAGGCACGAAGGGGGGAAGTTCATGAGGACAGTGTCACCAGGGAAGCACCAGGGGACCTGGCGCATCACGCTCCTGGCCGCCCTCGCGGTGTTCGCGCAGGAATCGACCTGGAACTTCTACGAGTCCCAAGTCCCTCCCATGCTCAGGGAGCACATCTCCAGCGCAGCGGTGGTCGGCCTGCTGATGGGCATGGACAACCTGCTGGGCATTTTCATCCAGCCCTGGATGGGCAACAGGTCCGACCACACCAGGACCGCTTGGGGCCGGCGGATGCCCTACCTCGTGGTCGGCATGCCTGTCGCGGCAGGGCTGTTCGTCCTTCTTCCGCACGCGGCGGCCTCCCTGCCCCTCCTGATCCTGGTGATGTTCTCCTACGCGGTGGTCGCCAACGCCTTCAAACCGATCGCCGAAGCGCTGGTGCCCGACTTCATCGCGCCTGAACGCCGGAGCCGTGCCAACGCGACGGTGAAGATCGCGACAAGCTTCACTACCATCGCCGCAGCGGTCATCAGCCTCCTCTTGGTGGACGACCACCCCAAGATCGCCTTCGCCATCCCCGCGGTCATCATGCTGATCTCCGTGGCCGTGCTCGCCGCCACCGTGCGCGACAGCCACTCACCCGCCTACCAGGCCGCGGTGGCGGAAAGCGAGTCCCGATCGGAAGACGCTCTCAAGCGGCGGCGGGTTCGCGACACGCTCAAGGAGATCGTGCGGGACAGCGATCGCAGCCGCCTGCTCCTCCTGGCCGCGATCCTCCTGTTCGGCAGCGCATGGTCTGCCTCCCGCTCGCTGATCACTCCCTTCGGGATGGAGACGCTCGGCCTGTCGCGCGGCGATGCCGGTGGGCTGACACTGCCCAGCGGTATCGCCTTCATCGCAGCGGCCTATCCGGCAGCGCTTCTCGCCGAGCGCTACGGACGACTGCGCGTCATCGCGGGAGGCATGACAGTCTTCGCCGCGGCGCTGGTGCTGGGCACTTTCCTGCGGACCGCGACCGGCGTCACCGTGGCGCTGTGCATAGGCGCGGCCGGAGCGGCCTGCTTCCTCGTGAACGCGGCCGTGGTCCTGTGGAACCTCGCCCCTTCCGCTCAGGTCTTCGGAACCTACGCGGGCATGTACAGCATCAGCTGGGCCAGCGGCGGCTTCGTGGGCCCCACACTGGTCGGCGCCATGGTCGATGGCACAGGCTGGGCTCTGATGCTCATCGACATCGCCTTGATCGCCGCTGTCGCCATCGCTCTCGTCATACGGATCGACGTAGGGCGGCGGCTCATGGCCCGGACCCGTACTCAGGACGGCCGGACCAGCCGCGCAGACGAAGAGGCAGTGACAGAATGAGGAGCCCGTGCCGCACATCCTGATCACCACCGACTACCTGCGCCCTGGCGACGAGGTCGACCGCTACCTGCGTACGCGTGGCCACACCACCGTGCACACCTCCCTCGCCGGTGTGCGGGACCATGAACGGATCGCCGAAGCCTACGCCGACGCCGACGCGGCCCTCGTCGGCCACGAACCTCTGACTGCCGATGTCCTGCGCCGGGCGCAGCAGTTGCGTGTCATCGTGCGCACCGGCGTGGGATACGACGCCATCGACGTGGCAGCCGCTGGAAAACTGGGCATCACGGTGAGCAACCTGCCCGGGATCAACGCCAACGCCGTCGCCGAATACACCCTGGGCCTGCTGCTGGCCTCGGCACGACGACTGGTGCACAGCGCGACAGCGGTCGCCCAGGGTGCCTGGCCTCGCCGGCACGGCAGTGAACTGCGCGGAGCCACACTCGGCCTGCTCGGCTACGGCGCGACGGCGCGAGCCGTCGTACCGCTGGCCCAGGCATTCGGCATGCGCGTGCTCTGCACGACCGGTGTCCCGCACGCCGAACAGGCCGATGCCACCGTGCATTTCGTGGGGCTACCCGAACTGCTGGCCGAGGCCGACTACGTGTCGGTGCACACGGCGCTCACCGAGCGGTCCCGCGGCCTGCTAGGCCCTGCGGCATTCCGCGCGATGAAACCGACCGCCGTATTGATCAACACCGCTCGTGGAGCCATCGTCGACGAACAGGCCCTGGCCGAGGCCGTGCGCACCGGGCAGATCGCCGGTGCGGCATTGGACGTGACCGTCCAGGAACCACTCCCCTCCGACAGCCCGCTGCGCGGTGTGGACGGCATCGTCGTCTATTCGCACATGGCCGGTCAGACGGACCAGGCCCGTGCGGCAGCCGCTTCGGAAGGAGCGGACGAGCTTCTCGCGGCGCTCGCCGGGCGCCCGCGCTTCGCGGTGAACACCCCTCACCTGGCCGACCCGCCCGCCAAGCGGACCGGCTGAACCGACCACCCACCCTGACACGACCAGACGCCAGAGAAGGAACCGATGAGCACGAAGGACAGACCGGCCGAGAAGGTGGGCATTCTGGTGCCTGCGGGCATGCTCGGCGCAGGCTTCAGCGAGGCGACCATCGAGCGGGGCCTGGCGCTCGGCGCCGACGTCATAGCCATCGACGGTGGCAGCACCGACTCCGGCCCCCACTACCTCGGCGCTTCCGTGCCCAAGACCACGACGGCCGCGGTCGCCCGTGACCTTCGCATCCTGCTCAAGGCAGCGGCGCGCGCGGACATTCCGCTGATCGTCGGCTCATGCGGCACCAGCGGAACCGACAGCGGAGTCGACTGGGTCGCCGGCATCGTGGCCGCCATCCAGTCCGAGGAGCGTCTGCGACTGAACGTCGCCCGCATCTACAGCGAGCAGGACGCCACCACCCTCAAACAGCACCTGGAGGCCGGCCGTATCCACGCCTTGCCGCCGCTGGGCGAGCTGCAGGCCGAAACGCTGGAGAGCTGCACGCACATCGTCGGCATGATGGGCCACGAGCCCATCGTCGCCGCGCTCGAAGCAGGCGCCCACGTCGTGCTCGCCGGCCGGGCTACGGACACCGCCGTCGCCGCGGCGTATCCCCTCATGAAAGGGATGCCTCCCGGTCCGACCTGGCACGCGTCCAAAATCGTGGAATGCGGTGGCCAGTGCACCACCAACCCGCGCGCGGGCGGCGTGTTCGCCACAATCGACGCCGACGGGTTCACCATCGAACCGCTCGATCCGACGGCGGCCTGCACACCGCACTCGGTCGCCGCCCACATGCTCTACGAGACAGCCAATCCCTTCCAGATGCGTGAGCCCGCCGGCACCCTGGACGTCCGCGACGCCACCTACACCTCCCTCGACGAACGCACCGTACGGGTCGAGGGTTCACGCTTCCACACCGCCGACCAGCACACGGTCAAGCTCGAAGGCGCCCGGATCACCGGCTACGAAACCATGTCGTTCTCCGCGATCCGCGACCCGCACATCCTCGCCGACATCGAAGCCTGGGCAGAACTCCTGCACACCATCCTTCGGCAACGGGTGGAGCAGACCCTCGGGCTGCGAGAAGACGCCTACGCCTTCGACGTCCGCCTCTACGGCTACAACGCCGTACTGGAGGAACTCGACCCGGCCTCGGGACCACCGCGGGAGGTAGGCGTCATGCTCCTGGTCAGCGCCGCCGACCAGGGCACCGCTACCGCCATCGCCAAGATCGCCAACCCGCTGATGCTGCATCTGCCCACGGCCGACATGGATTATCTGCCCAGCCTCGCGTTCGCCACCTCACCGGCGGAGACCGAACGCGGCCCCGCCTACGAGTTCGTCCTCAACCACGTCGTCGACACCGACACCCCCACCGACATGTTCCGCCTCGTCCTCCAGGAGGCCGCGCACCATGCCTGAGACCACACTTGCCGACCTCGCCCACGAAATCCGGTCGAAGAACGCCGGCCCGTTCTGGGTCACCATGGAACTGTTCATGCGCGACACCGACGGCTACCGCATTGCCGCCGACCCCGGTTTCCTCAATGAGGGCACCATCGCCCGGCTGTACGACGTGGACGAAACGACAGTCTCCCTCTATCGGATCCCCTCGCTGAACGTGGTCAAAATCTCCTTCCCCCGCCCCGTCAGCCAAGGCTCCTTGCGGGACCGGGACATGCATGCCGGTCAGCACCACGTACCGCTCGCCGTGCTGCCTGTCCAAGCCGGGTAGTGGCACGCCCGTCCGAGACTGCCCGGACGCGGTGCCCGTCCCCTGCGCTCCTGCTGTCGGTGTTCGCCTGAGGGATGCGCCCGGCGTCCGCTCGACAGCGGGCGCCGGGGCGCCGAAGTCATATACCCCGCGCGATGGTTGAGGGCGCAGTCGCACTTCCAGGTGGCCCGGTTGACGTTCCGGTCGCCGTAGTCTGCAAGATCGAACAAGACCTGGATGATCCGTATACCCTTGACGAACTTTTTATATCAAACGTTTGACGTAAGTGTTTGCCGCTCCTAGCGTCCTTTATGACCCGGTTGCCGAGGCCGGCGAGAGACGAATGGAGGTGGCTGCCCATGTCCACCCTGACAAGCACCGCCGCCGTCCCCATACCGGCGGCCGGTACGGATCGCGGAGGCGTTCCCGTCCCGCACCTGAGGCGCGGTGCACTACGCGTCACCTTCCAGGCGTCGGCGCGCCCCGAGTCCGTCGGGTACCTCAGGAAGCGTGCATCGATGATCTTTGCCGGCTGGATGCTCAGCACGGATGAGGCACAGTCGGCCGAACTGGTCATCAGCGAGCTCCTCACCAACGCGGTGGAGCACGGGCGTGCCGACATGACTCTCGCTGTAACCCGTGCTGAATCCGGTCTCGAGATCACGGTCATCGACCACGGCCATGCCACGAAATCCGCCACGAAATCCGCCACGGTCAACGATCCCGACGAACATGGCCGCGGCCTTGCCATCGTCGCGGCCCTCACGCACAACCTGTCCATCGACAGGGCAGCCGAGGGATGGCACATCCTGGCCCGCATCGTCCTCAGGTCACCGATGCCCGCCCCCGCGGCGTGAGATTCCGTCGCAAGAGCCCGCGTGCACTTCGCCGCGGGTCACTTGCATGGGGACGCGGTGTCCACCCTCTCGCACACGCTCAAGGGACACCGTCCGGGCCACGCGTCGGTGCTGATCCCCACACGATCGGCTGGTGCATGAACGCCCGCCGCAACGCACGCGACTACGAACGCCTGCCCCAGCACTCCGAAGCACACCTGAACTGGGCACTCATCGCCATGATGACCCGGCGCCTGACCCGCAAGAGCCCGCGAACGAGCCAGTGGACGCGGTAGACGCCGGCCGGTGGATGACGGTGGTCCTACTCTGCGCCGGCCTCCGGCACGTCGTCCGCCCCGCGTTGGCGCCGCCTGTTGAGCTGGGTGTGCGGACGGCGAACACTCGCTGATGGGCCGACCGCCCAACGACGAGGCGGACACGATCGGTTGGGGATGCGATGGTGACGCCAAGCCGGATACAGGCATGACCCCGTTTGAACCAGCCACCCTCCTGCACCCGGGACCTCGGCGGCGGCTGCCAGCGGCCATCAGCGTCGTCACAGGGACGCTCCGCTGTAGCTCAGGGGTGGAGGACGACCTTGATGGCGCCGGAGGCCCGGTCACCTGCGACGCGGAAGGCTTCTGCGGCCTCGTCGAGCGGGAAGCGATGGGTGATCACCGTCTGCGCGATCACGGGATCGCCGGCGAGCAGCGCTGCAGCCTCTTCCATGTCACGAATGCCGTGGTGCCGACCGTAAGCGGTGGAGTAAACGTAGGTGAGTTCCTTGATCAGACTGACGTCGGCCGGGATGGGAACGGAACCCTGGTAGACACCCAGCAGCACGACGCGGCCGCCGGGACGGGTCAGCTCAGCGCACCGGGCAAGACCGGCCTCACTGCCCGCGGCATCGATCACCACGTCGTAAACACCTTCCGCGGAGCCGGCTCCGAGGCGCTCCGCCGCAATCCTCTGGTGCTTGTGGCGTACCTCGACATCGACGTCGATTCCATGGCTCCTGGCCGCGGCGGCGGCAAGCAGCCCGATGCTGCCGCCGCCCACGACAGCCACCCGCTCCCCCGGCTCGATCGCCGCGCGGCGGACACTGTGCCAGGCCACTGACGCCGGCTCCACCAGGCAGGCATCACGTACATCCAGGCCCGACGGAAGCGGAACAAGCATGTCCTCGGGGACGGTTACGGCATCGCACATTCCTCCGTCCCGAAATATTCCGAGCGTCCCATGCCCGGGAGCGTCGCACAGCTGGACGTGGCCGGCGCGGCATTGGTCACAGGCTCCGCAGTAGATCGTGGGCTCGACCACGTAGGCATGGCCCTCGGCGGTCGTGCCGGCGAATTCATGACCATAGATGTAGCCCTGCACCCCGCCGGCCGCGAAGTTCACGTCGGTGCCGCAGATACCGGCCGAAGCGATGCTGAGGCGTACCCCGGGCCCACCCCGCTCGTCGGCTTCGGTTACGGCAATGCCCTGGTCGGTGTTGCGTACAGCGCGCATGATGTTCTCCTCAAATCCTTAAGCGAACATCGTTATCTTAAGCTGGGTGCCCCCCGGTCAGCCAGCAATTAGGCTTGCCGGGTGGATGAACCGCTGATGACAGCCGAGGAAGGCGAACCCCCGACAAGCGTTCCGGCGGCCGAACCGAGGCCGGGGACAGCGGCTTGGTGGCGCGCCCGGGAGAGCGCGCCCATGCGGCAGCGCCGGCGACGGTCTCTGACTCTCGACGCCATCCTCGACGCGGCCATCGCACTCATCGACGATCAAGGGGCGGCCGCGTTGACGATGCGCAACGTCGCCGTGGCACTCGGCTGCACGCAGGCCTCTCTCTACCGGCACCTACGCAATCGCGAAGAACTGGTGACCCTGCTCGTCGACCGTGCCATCAATGTGGCGCACTCACCTCTACCGGACGACGCGGACTGGGCCGAGAAGGCGGCGTGGTCCTCCCGCCATTTCCGCGAACATCTGCGTCGGCATCCCGGCGTGGCCGCGCTCCTCCACGGGACCGAACGGCTGGGACCCAACTCACTGGCCGGCGTGGAGTACTCCCTCGGCCTGTTCATCGGCGCCGGCCTCAGCCCCCGACTCGCGTCCGCCGCCGCGTCCTCGCTGGCCGCCTTCATCATCGGCTCGGTACAGCTCAACCTCAGCCTGGACCATACGGATCCCGAAGAAATCCAGCACCGACGTCTGCTGTACAGCTCCCGGGACGCCGCCGCCCTTCCGCTGATCGCCCTACACGCCGACACCCTCGCAGAGGTGACCAGCGACGACGAGTTCGAAGTCGGACTTAACGCTCTGCTGACCGGGTTCCGTGCCTTGATCCCGTGAGAAAACAGCACCGGGCACTCCGCCTGCTCTCCCGCTGCCAGACCCGCTGAAGCCTCCGCCACTGCCGTGACCTGCCCAACCGGAGCAGAACACCGCCTCGGCCGCCATCGTTTGCGGCAGCGGATCACCACTTCTACGGTATCGCCTGGCCACCCCGCCAGCCCTCACACCCCAGATCATCCAGGTATGCACAGCTCACGGCCGGGAATCAAAAACACCTATTCAGAGGTCGTTTTCATCTGCAGATCCTGTTTCATCCCAACAAGTCCCCGTGACGGAGCGGCCCTTGGGAGACTGTAGGGGTTGGCGCGATTGACGGGGTATGAGGGAAGCCCATATTGCCCGCCTCGCCCTAGGAAGCCTGTCTCATTCCAAGGGGAGCTGATATCAGTGATTTCTCCCGCCACCCTGTGCAGGAACCCGACACGTGAGAGGCGCGAGTATCAACCTGTGGCACGTGAAGCGACACAAATTAGCTGAAAACGACCTCTCAGAGGTCGTTTTCCTCTATAGCGCGGTGTTATCTGATGGTTTGCGCCTGCTGATGATCTGGTGCTGGTGAGT
>NZ_KB911626.1 GCF_000383615.1 Streptomyces canus 299MFChir4.1
CATACCCGCCACCCGCTCCCGGCGCGGGCCTCGTCGGCGCCGCCCGGTCAAACTCCGTGCCGATAAGGCGTACTTCTCCGCCCACCACCTCTCCTGGCTGCGAGAACGGGGACTGGTCCCGCGCATCGCCCGGCCGGGAATCGAGTCCGGCGAACGACTCGGCCGGCACCGCTGGAAGATCGAGAGGTCGATCGCCTGGCTGTTCGGCTACCGACGTCTCACCGTCCGATACGAGCGAAAGGGCTCCCACTTCCTCGCCTTCCTCGGTCTGGCGGCCGCCCTGATCTGCTACAAGAAACTTGCGAAGCTCACCACATGAGGCTCACCACATGAGACACCCTCTTAACTGACAGTCAAATGACCGACTGCTGGCGAGGAATTCGGGTTGTCGGGGCTCCCGATTCCCGCGTTCGGAAAGAAACGAACGCGGGAAGGGGAAGGAAGCCAATGGCCTGTGACTTACCCGATCACGATCCCGACGGCGGCAGCGAATTCCGTCGGCTGCTCAAGGTGACCGAAGTGGCCACTGTCCTTGAGTTCGACCAACTGTGCACGGGGGATGGAGGATTGCAGCACCTCTGCCCACCGGGGTCCGCAAATGAAGTCGTGGGTGCCGACGATGACGACTGTCGGTGCCTTGATCTCGCCGAGCTGATCACGCAGGTCGAACGCTTCCGGGGTCTGAGGCACCAGCCACGCACGGATCCCGGCGATCAGGTCGACGAACTCCGTCTTTCGGCCGGGGAAGTCAGCGAAGTAGCACGGAAGCGCATCGCGCAGTGCGGAGGTCATCGTCTCGTCGTCGGTCGCGGACGTGAGCCGCTCGAAGGCAGCCGGCATACCGGGGTCGATGGCCGCGTATGCGGCCACACCCGCCATGGCCTGCGCAAAGAACTCCTGGTCGGTCACCGCGGTCGTGTCGTACAGGATCAGGCCCGCCACCCGATCCGGATACTCCAGGGCGTAGCGCTGCATCACGAAGCCGCCGTGCGAGTGCCCGAGGAGGTGCACCTTGGGTTCGGCGAGGTCGTCGACGATGGCGGCGAGGAAGGTCACGTAGGTCTTGAGGTCGTAGTTCTCCAGGCGCCCCGAATCACCGGTGCCGACCGGCTCCAGGTAGACCATGGTGTAGTGCCGCTCCAGCGCAGGCATCCGCAGGTACCACCAGGCGGTGCCGGGACCGCCTGAGTGGGCCACGCAGACGGGGCCTTGGCCCGCGACGTGGTAGACCTGCCGGACGCCACCCACCGAGATCTCGTGGGTACGCAGAGTGGGGTCGGTATTCAACTCGTTCTCCTCTTCCGATGGTGCTGACCCGACCTGATGCACGTGCCACTGGAAAAGTTCGCTCGGGCTCAGGATTTTTCTGCGTCGGACGGAGTCGCGTGGAAGAGCGTGACGGAGCGGACGCGTCCTTTGTCCAGGGTCTGCAGCCACACCGCGTGCGGTGGGCAGTGGTCGGGGTCCGAGCCGAGGCTGAGGAGATCGAATTCCCAGATCAGTACATCGTCGCAGGCTACGACCTCAATCGGGCCGGGCCGGACCCCTGCGGCCAGGTCGCTCTCCATTGTCTGTTCGGCCAGCGCGGTGTCGCCGCGCACGGCCGCAGCCGGCACGATCAACTGGGTGTCGGGCCACCACAGTTCACGGACTACCTGGTGGAAGTCGCCGCGCGCGGTGGCTCGCATGGCGTCAGCGGCCTCGCGTGTGCGGGCCGCGGTCGTCGTCGACGCATCGGCGTACGCCATGTCGGCTGTGGCGCGCAGCGCGGTCGCCAGCTTGCGGTGGGCGTGGTGCAGTCGGCTGCGTACGGTCCCGACGGGAACACCGCACACGGTGGCGATGTCCGCGTATGAGCGAATGCTGCTGAAGTGACGGAGCAGGGCGATCAGACGGTCCTTCTCCGACAGCGTTGCCATGGCATGCCACACCCAGTCCCGCAACACCGTCCGCTCCAGCAGAGCTTCAGCGCCGAAGGCCTCATCAGCAGGCAGGAACCACTCGGGTTCGGCGACTGGCACGACCCGCCGCGAACGCACCTGCATACGGCAGTTGTTGCGCACGATGGCACGCAGCCACCCACCGATCGCGGTCGGATCGCGTACGTCACCGATCGACACGAGAGCGGTCACCATCGCGTCCTGCACAGCGTCTTCGGCATCCGGCCCGGCACCGAGCACGCTCAGCGCCACTGCCCGCATGCCGGCCTCATGCCGGGCCAGCAGTGCACCGAGTGCACCGACCTCGCCTCGCAGAGCTCTGCCGACGAGTTCGCTGTCGTCCATCGCCCGATCATATTGAGCGGCGTCCGTCGAAGTGCCGCCCTGTCCGCCCGACTGGAACATCGGCGAGCACGGGCGCCGCCGCGCGCCGCGCCCGACAAAGACGTCGACAACGATGAGGAACTGCGGCTCCTCGCCGCACCCTGCCCAGCGAGTCCCCCGGCCTGGCACACGACAGGTCGGGGGGCACCTGACCTGGCACAGTACTCTGACGCGTCGTCAGGAAGCTGTCGCCTCGATGATGGAGTAGGGGGAGGGTGTGGCGACAATCCGGTCCAGGGTGAAACCGTTCGCGCCGAGCAGTTGCGCGTACTCTTCCGCGGTACGTTCCCGGCCGGGCAGCATGCCCAGCATGGTCAGGTCGACCATCTTCATGTGATGGGGCGCGTCACCCGGCGGGATGACGCCCTCCACGACGAGCAGCCGGGCGGCGGGGCCAGCGGCGCGGCAGACCGTCCGCAGGATCTTGGCCGCGGACTCGTCGTCCCAGTCGTGCAGGATCTGACTCATCAGATAGATGTCGGCCGTCGGCACCGCCTCGAAGAAGTCGCCCCCGACAGCATCGACACGGTCGGCCAGCCCGCGCTCCGCCATCGCCGCCGTCGCGTGCGGGACGACCTCGGGCAGGTCGAAGACGATGCCGTGCCGGTCCGGACGCGCGGCGATCAGCTCGGCGAGCAGGCTGCCGTCCGAGCCGCCGATATCCGCCACGGTCTGGCCCGGGGGAAGGTCGTAACCGTCGAACATTCCCCGGCGCATCGAGCCCGTGAGGTCTGTCATCGCACGTGCCATCTGCTCGGTTCGTTCGGGCTTCTCGCCCAGCCACTCGAAAGCGGGCATGCCGAAGTACCGGTTCGCACCGGGCTCACCCGTGCGCACGGTGTGAAGGAGTTCGCCGAACGGGCCGTAATGCGTCTCCATCCACATCTCGGCGACATTGGCGAGCGTCGCCGGGTGCCTCCGGGAAAGCAGGGCACCCAGTGGGGTGGTCTCCACGAACTCCCCGTCCGTGCGGAACAGGCCGAGCATGGCGAGCGTACGGACGAGCCGGCTCAGCTGCTGCGGCCTGGCACCACTGCGTTCGGCCAGTTCACCCACGCTGAGCGGACCGTCCTCGAGCATCGTGCAGATGTCGAGCTTCGTGACCACGTACAGGGCCTGGGACACCTGGAATCCGCCCAGCAACTGTGTCATGACGAGGGAGGGGGCGGGCGCGGGGCCAGGTGCTGTCTCGGACATGCTGTTCGCCTTTCACAGATCATCGCTTGCCCTGCAAGCATCTGCGCAAGACGTTCATGTGACGTAGATGCGGCGTATACGCATGCTCACTGCCGGGCGAGAAGCCGGGCCAGTTCGGCGCCGAGTTGCGAGGCTCCGGGATCGTCACTCGTCGCCACCCCTTCCAGTGCCTGCCGGTACACGTCCTCCGCTTGCCGTGCGCGGCCGGCGCGTTGATACGCGTCACCGAGGGCGCGCAATGTTCCGGCCTCCCGGAAATGCGCCCCGTGCCGGCGGTAGATCGCGGCCGCTCGCCGGTAGCTGTCGGCCGCGTCGTCAATACGTTCCTGCCGTGCCTGGATGAAGCCGAGCGTGTCCCACGTGTCCGCCAGGGCATAGGGGCTCAGGTGCGCGTCCAGGGCGAGGGCTTGGCGAACGTGGTCGGCTGCTTCCTCCAGTCGGCCGAGCTGGGCGCACAGCCAGCTCACCGAGTTGAGTGCGCCGGCCCGCCGAGCGGGGTCGGTTCCCGGTGGGTAGAGGGCCAGAGTCTCGTGTGCGTGTTCCAGGGCTGCGACGTGGTCACCCTGCTCGGTCAGCAGGTAGCCGATCCGGGAACGGGTGACGGCGGCATCCTCCCGGGCACCGGTCTCCGTGAAGATCGCGAGTGCGCGACGCAGGTGGGCGCGGGCCGCCTGATGACGTCCCATGTTCGCGTCGGCCAGGGCGAGCCCCCACAGTGCGCGGCCTTCGGCCGCTGGGTCACCGCTGCGGATGGCGGTGGCCACACCGGTCTGCTGGGAGACCTGCAAGTGGTGCCACATCCCTTGCCGGTTGAGGTGGTCGCGGAGCAGCGCGGCGAGCTGCCAGGCGTGCCGGTCGAACTGTTCCCGGTCGGTCAGGTCGAGGGCGGCCAGCAGGGCGGTGTACTCGCTCTGGTACCAGTCCGCGGGCTCGGGGGCTTCGCAGATCACGCCGTCCATGGGACGCTCGGGCAGGATCTGGTGCCGGATCGCGAAGAGTTGATGCGCCGCCAAGCGCGTCGTGTGGACGTAGTGGTCGAGCAGGCGGTGGACGACCGCTCGTCGCTCTTGCTCGTCGTCCTGGTCCCGGCTCCGGTCCTGCCCGAACGCCCGGACGAGGTCGTGCATCGCGTACCGGCCCGGCCGCTCCTCGATGAGCAGGGCCGCCGCGGCGAGCTCGTCGAGGAGGATACGTGTCTCGGTCCTTGTCAGGGCCAGCATGCTCGCGGCGGCGTCGACGCTCAGGCGGGGGCCCGGATGCAGGCAAAGCCGCCGGAACGCCTCAGCAGGGCGTGCGCCGAGTGCGCGGTAGGACCAGGAGAGCACGACGCTGACGTCGACCGACGCGTCGGGGGTCCGGAACGCGGCCAAGGTGCCGTGCGCGGTGTTCAGCTCGTCTGCCATCACGCCGAGGGGAATGTGCTCGGCCACCACCGCGCGGGCGGCCACCACTGCCAGGGCCAGCGGGAGCCGTCCGCTGCGCTCGACGATGTCACGGGTGGCACGGGGCTCGGCCCGGACGCGGTCTGGGCCGACCCTGGCGGCGAACAGCGCTACCGCCTCGTCGTGTCCGGGTGGCAGCAAGGTCAGCAGCCGCGCGCCGTCGCGCACCAGCAGGCCGCTGAGCGTGCCCCTGCTGGTCACGATCGCCAGGCAGTGTCCGGTGCCGGGCAGGAGTTCCCTGACCTGGTCCGTGGTGGCGGCATTGTCCAGCAGGATGATCATCCGGCGGTCGGCGACGAGACTGCGGAATAGACCGGCACGGACCCCGGGATGGTCCGGCACGTCGGCGGCGGCCACACCGAGGGCCTGCAGAAATCCGCCGAGGACGTCGGCGGGTGCGGCAGGATCGCGGCCTGGCCCGTATCCGCGGAGATCGGCGTAGCTGCCCGTCGGCGTAGGCCGGTGCGACGCGGTGGGCCCAGCGCAGCGCCAGCGTGGTCTTGCCCACGCCGCCCATGCCCGAGATCACCGCGATCACCGGCCCCGGACCGTCGGCGGCCAGCAGAGCGTCGGCGCGCCGTAACGCCTCGTCGCGGCCGACGAACACGGCTGGTGACGCGGGCAGCAGGGCCGGACGGCCGACAGGTGAGGAGGCGGCGCCCACCAGGTCTGGATCGCCTCGGACGAGCCGCAGGTAGCACTGCTGCAGCTCAGGACCGGGGTCCACCCCCAATTCGTCGGCGAGCAGCCGGCGGCACTGCTGGTATGTGGCGATCGCGTCGGCCTGGCGCCCACAGCGGTACAGGGCGGTCATGAGCAGTTGCCGCAGATGCTCATTCAGCGGATGGGCGAGGACCAGGGAGTGCAGTTCCGCCACCACTGAGTGGTGGCGGTCCAGCTCCAGATCGAGTGCGAGACGTGTGGTGAGCGCCGACAACTGCCGCTGGGCCAGCGCGCTACGATGCGGTCCGCGCCGGGCCCGGCGACGTCGGCGAGCGCCGGTCCGCGCCACAGTCCCAGCGCCTCACGCAGCCGATCAGCGGCGGCCACCCGGTCGCCCGCTGCCCGCGCCCGGTCCGCGTCCGCCACGAGTCGCTCGAAGACCTGCAAGTCGAGTACACCAGCGGCGATCTCCGCGAAGTACCCGCCGGAGGACGACTGGATCGCGACTCCGGCCGCCGGGTCGGATCCCAGTGTCCGGCGCAGCTGGTGCACGTACGACCGGATAACGGCCACCGCGCTTGGCGGGGCCTCCTCGCCCCACAGCTCATCGGCGAGCTCCCGCACCGAGGCCGGAGTACCGCGGCGCAGGACGAGTGCGCTCAGCAAGGCACGCCGCTGGGGCGGCCCTGCGGATACCTCTGTCTCCCCACGCCTGAGGAGAAGCGGGCCGAGCACACCGACGCGCAGACGCTCACTCATCATCACTCCCGGGATGCAGCCTGGTGGAAGCGTGCCGTGAGGATATAGCGGGCCATGCGCATCGCTTTCAGTGGGCGGACAAGGTGTCTTGGACATGGAGTTCGCGCAGGTACGCAGTCTCTGCATACCGAAGTGACCACGTATGACCGCAGCCGAGCATGCGTGCACACGTCCGGACCGTGTGCACGCTTCGGTCGGTATCGCGCAGCGCGGCCTTCAGCGGACATGGTGGGGCACGAGTCCTTCGACCAGCCCCTACCCACGACGGCGCTGCTGAGGGCGAGTTGCCCAGCCCTGAGCAGCATCCCGGCCGAACGTCGGTCTCAACACCCGGACGCTTCTTGCCGTGTGGCGCGGGGCGGTTCACCGGACGCTCCCTCGTGCTCCACGCGCGCCGCAATGGGCCCAGTACCGCCGCGTTCCACAGGTCTGCGGTCCGCATCACGGATGCATCGGCATCTCTGGTGTGCCACCACACGGAGCAAAAATCCAGTCTTAATGCAAGCTGAAAGAAAAGTCTGCGCACCACCTTGACCGCCCCTGACGCGGCGGGCATGGTTCCGGAGAGCGCTCTCCCACTCATTCTGTGTGAAGGAGTCTCGCCATGTCTGCTGTCGGCACACCCAGCAGCGTCAGTCCTCCGCAAACCCGGCCGGCGCAGCGTCATGGGCGTGTTGGTCCCCGAACAGGTCATGTCCCTCTTGGCCGCGCCGTGAGGACACGGCGGTCACCGAGGCGGTCTACGGCGCCCGTTGGCCGAGCCCCGCCACCAGCCCGCAGTGGATCTACGACGATCTCGGTACCCCGCCTCACCCAGCCGGATCGAGCCGCCCCGCGAGGCCGCTCGTGCCGGGTTCCTCTGAGCGAAAAACGTCGACGACAACTCCCCCTGCAGGACGACCGCGCACCGACCCGGCGGGGCCATCCCGCGGTGGTCCGGCAGCGTCGCCCCGTCGGCTCTCCCCCCCACCCAGTAGGAGCAGATGTGTCCACAGCCGCCCCGTACCGCAGACCAGCAGGCCGCCGCGCCGTCCCCGCGCTCGCCCTCGGTGCACTGATCGCGTCATCACTCGTCTTCGTCGCTCCACCGGCCCAGGCGGCCGAGACCCTGCTCTCCCAGGGCCGGCCCGCCACCGCCTCGTCCCAGGAAGGCGACGGATACAGCCCCTCGGCGGCCGTCGACGGCAACCTCACCGGCACCCGCTGGGCCAGTAACTGGAGCGATCCGCAGTGGTTGCAGGTCGACCTCGGACAGCGGTCCGACCTCAGCCGGGTAGTGCTGACCTGGGAAGGCGCGTACGGCAAGAGTTACCAGGTCCAGGCATCCGACAACGGCACCGACTGGCGGACCTTGAAGACCGTGACCGGCGGCGACGGCGGCACGGACGACGTCGCCGTCTCCGGCTCCGGCCGCTACGTCCGCATGCTGGGCACGGAGCGTTCCGGCGCCTACGGCTACTCCCTATGGGAGTTCCAGGTGTACGGGAGCACGGACGGCACACCACCCGCCTCAGGCGCGGTCGCCGTCACCGGCTCGCAGGGCAACTGGCAACTGACCGTCGGCGGCCAGCCGTACACCGTCAAGGGGCTGACCTGGGGACCCGCCATCGCCGACGCCCCGAAGTACATGCCCGACGTCAAGTCCATGGGCGTCAACACGATCCGCACCTGGGGCACCGACGCCTCCACCAAGCCACTCCTCGACACCGCGGCGCAGCACGGTATCCGCGTCGTGAACGGCTTCTGGCTGCAGCCCGGTGGCGGCCCCGGCTCCGGCGGCTGCGTCAACTACGTCACCGACACCACGTACAAGAACAACATGCTCACCGAGTTCGCCAGGTGGGTGGAGGCGTACAAGAGCCATCCGGCGACGCTCATGTGGAACGTCGGCAACGAGTCGGTTCTCGGCCTGCAGAACTGCTTCAGCGGGGCGGAGCTGGAGACCCAGCGCAATGCCTACACCAGCTTCGTCAACGACGTCGCCAAAAGGATCCACGGCATCGATCCCGACCACCCTGTCACCTCCACCGACGCCTGGACGGGAGCATGGCCGTACTACAAGCGCAACGCGCCCGACCTGGACCTGTACTCGATGAACTCCTATGGCAACGTCTGCGGCGTCCGGGGCGATTGGGAGCAGGGCGGCTACACCAAGCCGTACATCATCACCGAAGGCGGACCGGCAGGCGAGTGGGAGGTGCCCGACGACGCCAACGGGGTTCCCGACGAGCCGACCGACGTGCAGAAGGCCGAGGGGTACACGAAGGCGTGGAACTGCGTCGCCGGACACCGGGGCGTCGCGCTCGGTGCCACCCTCTTCCACTACGGCATCGAGCACGACTTCGGCGGGATCTGGTTCAACCTTGTCCCCGACGGGCTGAAGAGGCTCTCCTACTACGCCATCAAGAGGGCGTACACCGGAACGGCCGGCAACGACAACACCCCGCCCGTCATCTCGAACATGAACGTCAACCCCGCCTCATCCGCCCCGGCGGGCGGTGAGTTCACCGTCCGGGCGGACGTGCGTGACCCCGACGGCGACCCGGTCACGTACAAGATCTTCCTCAGCGGCAACTACGCGAGCGGTGACAAGCGCCTGGTCGAGGCCAAGTGGCGATCCACCGGGACCGGGACCTTCGCCGTGACGGCGCCCGAGAAGCTCGGTGTCTGGAAGGTGTACATCCAGGCCGAGGACGGCCGCGGCAACGCCGGCATCGAGACGAAGTCGGTCAAGGTCGTCGCCCCGCCGGTCACCGGCACGAACATGGCGCTGAACAAGCCCACCACAGCCTCCTCCTTCCAGCCCTCGTACGGCGACTGCCCGTGCGAACCCGCCAAGGCGACGGACGGCCGGGCCGACACCCGATGGGCCAGCGACTGGAGCGACCCGCAGTGGATCAGGGTCGACCTCGGCGCCGCCACCCCCATCCGCACGCTCCAACTGGTCTGGGATCCCGCCTACGCCAAGTCCTACGAGGTCCAACTCTCGGACGACGGCACCACCTGGCGCACCGTCCACTCCACGACCACCGGCAACGGTGACGTCGACACCGTCGACGTCGGGGCGACCGCACGATACGTACGACTCAACCTGACGGCGCGTGGCACCGGCTGGGGCTACTCGCTGCACGAGTTCGGCATCTACAGCTGACGACGGCGAAGGGCGCCCGGCGGCGCCCTCTCGCACCACCCCCACTCGGCACCTCGGCGGGCAAGGAGGCCCCATGAGACCACGTTCGAAACTCCCCGCGCTGCTGCTCGGCACCGCACTCCTCGCAAGCGTCCTCGGAATCGGTACCGTCGCCACGGCGGCCGGCCCCGGCGACGCCCCGGCCGCCTCGGCCGGCGGTCACACCGGGCACACGATGGCAGTGTCGACCCAGGCGTCCGGCGACGACCCCGACGGCGACGGGTACATCCCAGCCGTACCCCCGGTCACCGGCGTGACCCCGTCCGATGCCACCCCGCCGGCGCGCTACCACAAGGAGTTCCAGGCCAACTGCGCTGTCACGCACACCGCGCCGGACGACCCGATCGTGTATCCGGGGCAACCCGGAAAGTCCCACGACCACACCTTCATGGGGAACACGACGACGCACGCAGGCAGCACGACGGCGAGCCTCTACGGAGGCAACACCACCTGCCTGGCCCCGGCCGACGCCTCCGCGTACTGGATGCCGTCCCTGTACAACGGGGACAAGAAGATCCTTCCGGTCGGGCCGCAGGTCATCTACTACAAGGCAGGCGTCACCGACTACACCAGCGTGCGGCCCTTCCCCAGGGGACTGCGGTTCGTGGTCGGCGACCCCATGCAGAGCGCCCAGGAGTTCCGCAGCCACAAGGGTTTCGTCGAGGGCTGGGAGTGCGGTGACAGCTTCTTCAACGTCGACTTCCCGGCGAGCTGCCCGAGTCGTCCCGAGGTCCAGCTCAACATCCGCTTCCAGGCGCCCAGTTGCTGGGACGGCCGGTACCTCGACACCCCCGACCACAGGAGCCACATGGCCTACCCGATCGTCAAGCCCGGCACCAACGACAACATGTGCCCGGCCTCTCACCCCGTCGCCCTGCCGATGATCGAGTTCAAAATGGCCTTCCCGGTCAACGGCGACATGAGCCAGGTCCGCCTGGCCAGCGGACGCGGGTACTCCTTCCACTACGACTTCTTCAACGCGTGGGAGGAGCGGACCCTCAGCGCGTTGGTCGACCACTGCATCGTGGGCGGCCTCCAGTGCGACGCGCGCGGCTACGACCAGAACCACCCGGAGCGCGGCGCGGTGCTGAACGAGGACTACCGACTGCCCTGACCCGGCGAGCGCTCACGAGCGCGACGGCATTCGCGTGGCGCGGGTGCCGTCGTGCTCCTTCCGCTGCCGGCCGGGACCAGGAAGGACCCCAGCGGTGTGCCACCGCGGGTGGACACGCGATGCCCTGCCCCTGCCGGCCACGTCGGCCGAACCGGCTGGGCGCCCAACCGCCACGAGGGTGCCGGTCAGCCGGATTCGCGTACGACCAGCACCGGCTCGAAGAGGAGGGCGCGGGGTTCGGTGCGGGGACTCTGGACCTGCTCGTCCAGCATCCTGGCCATGGCCGCCGCCATCTCCTCCACCGGCTGGCGAACGGTGGTCAGAGGCGGGCGGCACGTCACGGCGATGCTGGAGTCGTCGAACCCGACGACGGCGACATCCTCCGGTATGCGCCTGCCCAGTTCTCGAAGAACCTGGCAGGCGCCCTGTGCCATCAGGTCGTTGGCGGCGAACACGCCGTCCACCGAGGACTGGTCCCGCAACAGCGCGACCATGGCAGCCGCCCCACTGTCCAGAGTGAAGACACCCTCGGCCGTCGCAGGGCTGCCATGCCCGGCGTGAGCCAGGGCATCACGGAATCCGGCGAGGCGTTGCCGGCCGGCCCTCAGATCCGCGGGTCCGCCGATCGCCGCGATACGTCGGCAGCCGCGAGCCAGGAGACGCTCTCCGGCCAGACGTCCCCCCGCATAATGATCCAGATCGACGTAACTGACCGGTGACGTCCGGGCGGGGCGGGCGAACAGCACCGTGGGGACGTGGGCGGCAAGGAGCATGCGCGGCAAGGGGTCGTCCGATTGCACGGAGACCACCAGCGCGCCGTCCGCGCTGCCTTGCCGCACATAGTCGACCACCTGCTTCCTGGCCGCCTCCGACTCAGCGAACAACAGCACCGGTTGGATCATGCGCGCCCGGAGATACCCGACGACGCCGTTGACGACGCGACCGAAGAAAGGGTCGGCGAACACGCGGCCGGCGAAGGCGTCGCCCGCACCGGAGATGATCAGGGCCACGGCTCCGATGCGCCGGGTGACCAGTGCCCTCGCCGCGCGGTTCGGCGTGTAGCCCGTCCGTTCGATCGCACTGCGGACCAGGTCCTGGATGTCGGGATCGACGTTGCGCACGCCGTTCACGACCCGCGACACGGTGGCGCGGGAGACCCCGGCCTCCCGTGCGACATCCTCCAGCGTCGGGGCCTGCCTGTTCATGGGAAAACTTTAGCGTCGGGCACTGCAGGGCACATGCTCCGAGCGCAAGTCTGAAACTCCCGAGGTTGGACTCGTGCTGACCGCTGACAACGCGCGGTCAGGTGACAACAATCGCCTCTTCGCGGCCGCACGCGAAGACACTCGGACCGCCCACGCCTCGGCCGAGTCCGGCCACGGCGTCCGTTACGCCGCAGCGGCAGCCCTGGTGGATGAGTTGGTGCAGTGGGCTTGATCCGCTTTGACGGACATCCTTCCGGGGCGGAACCCCTGATCTCGGATGTCCGTCAAAGCGGATCAAGCCCACTGGCCGCCTCATGACCAGGGCTACGCGGAGATCGCTGCTGCACCACTCGGCGGGACATCATCACTGGCGCAGGTGATCGACGCGGTGCGCCACCTCGTCGACAACGGCATCAAGTGGCGGGCGATGCCAGGCGACTTTCCGACCTGGCCGCAGGTACGACCGGCTCGGGCAGTGGGCAGCAGGAACCGCCAACGGCACCTGTACCGAAGGAAACTCAGACCGATCCCGCGTGCGGCAGATCGCGGACCCGGGTGACTGCGGAGCTCGTGACCCGGATGGGGAGGACCCTCAGGGCGGGCGTAGCGTGGGCCGACTCGAACGTTTGATGTGCTGGAGGGAACGTAGATGGTTCAGGCGTATTCGGTCGAAAGGGCGGGCGGACCGGTGGTGCCGCGCGAGGTGGAGACTCGGCCGCTGGGCCCGCTCGAGGTCGATGTGGCGGTGACCCACTGCGGGGTCTGCCGCTCGGACATCACCCTGATCGACGACGAGTACGGGTATGCCGCCTTTCCGCTGGTCGCCGGGCACGAGGCAGTTGGCGTGGTAACCGCGATCGGCGAGGCCGTGCCGGAGGGCCGCCTCAGCGTCGGGCAACGGGTCGGCGTGGGCGCCATCGCCGGGTCGTGTTTTGCCTGTGAGTGGTGTCTCACCGGGCAGCACGGCATGTGCCCGGACAGGGATGACCCAGTCACGCGCGGTCTCGGCGGCGGGTTCGCCCAGCAGATTCGGGCCGGCGACTGGCGACACGTTCCGGCAATCCCAGAGGCGATCAGCTCCGAGCACGCAGGCCCGTTGTTGTGTGGCGGGGCCACCGTCTTCGCTCCGCTGCTGCGCTACGGGGTCAAGCCGATTGACCGAGTCGCCGTCGTCGGCATCGGCGGCCTTGGCCACCTGGCGATCCAGTTCCTGGCGGCCTGGGGCTGCCACGTCACGGCGATTTCTGCCACGAACTCGAAAGAAGCCGACACGCGCCGCCTCGGCGCGCACCACTTCATCAACTCTGACAGCGATGAGTTGGAGCAGGCAAAAGGTGAATTCGACTTCATTTTGTCGACCGTCTCCGCTGACCTCCCCTGGGAAAGCTACCTCGCCGCGTTGCGCCCTCGCGGTATTTTCTGTTCAGTCGGTGTACCTCCGAGCGACATGTCGCTGAACTCGGTCGACCTCGTGTCTCGCGAGTTGAGCGTCGTCGGCGCCATCGCCAGTTCGGTTCATGTCACACGGCAGATGCTTGACTTCGCCGCTCGGCACGAGATCCGCCCGCAGATCGAGGTCTTCCCGGTCAATCGAATGGACGAAGCCCTGGAACAGGTCCGCAGTAACCGAATCCGCTACCGCGCCGTCATCGAGCTCTGACCTCCCATTTCATTCGCCGCGCCGTCCGGATCTTGGTCGGCGACGCGAAAGCGCCTCCTGCGCCGAAATGAGGAGGCCGGCCCAATACGACGCGGGCACGGGCCCTTGATGAAAACTCAAGGGTTTCCGTCTCACCGCTCGCGTGGTGCGTCGCCTCAGGGTCAGCAGCTCGCCGCGCACGCCCTGGCAGCCGACCGGGGTACGCAAGGGCACAGAACGTGCTGCTCGTCGAGACCGCAAGGGCGCCGCGGGCAGGGGGATATCCGTGCGGTCGCCGCCGTGATGCCTTTGTGGGCAGCACCTGATCCGCATGTCCTGGAGGAATTCCGCGCATTGGGAGGGGCGACAATTCTCGGCTCGATCCGGGTAACCCGCCTGACGCCTCTCGGCAGGGGCGTTCTCAAATCCTCAGGATCCAGTGCCTCGTGTGTCCAGGATCAAGGGCCAAGGTCCCACCAGTCTCAACCCCCTGGGACCAACCCAGGCGCCGCGGGCTGGACCGCGTCCGCGGCGTCGTCAGTGGCGTCCGGTGCCCGTTACAGCCAACCTCGGCGGGCGGCCTGCCAAGCCAACTGCATGCGGGTCCCCGCTCCGGCGAGTGCCATCATGCGCTGGATGTGCCGTTGTACCGTACGGCGGCTCAGGCCCAGTTGGGTGGCCATTGCCTTGTCGGTGACCCCCACCACCAGGAGGGCGAGCAGGCGCCGGTCGAAAGCGGACAGCGGGTCCGGCCCGCCGGCCCCGTCCGTACCGGTGACCGTGCTGGATTCGTCGATGGCCAGGGGGACGGCGTCCTCCCAGTAGCGTTCGAAAAGGGCGATGAGGGCGGCGACCAGACTGCTGTCGCGCAAGAGGGCCGCGGTCGGTTCGTCGGGATTGCCCTGCGGGCCGCCGGGCACGAGTGGGCAGACCGCGATGGCGCGGTCCGCGATCGCCAGGCGCAGCGGCAGGTGCGGGACCGCGCGGGCGACCTCCCCGGCGCGCATCCCTGCAACAACGTTGTCAACAGCCTCTTCGTCATCGAAGAAGGCCTTCTCGTACAGCACCCGGTAGTGCACGCCGCGACCCAGGGCCTCAAATTCCGAGTCATTGCTGCCCGAGGGCATGGCGACGTACTGGGCCTTGCAGAACCAGAGCATCTCGTGCTGGGCACTCGCCTGGATCTGTCGCAGGTGCTGGCGCAGCGCTTCGGCGCCCGTGATGACCTCGATCAGCTCGCTGGCGTCCCGCCGACGCATCGTGTCGCGGTAGGTCTGCAGCAGATTGGTGACTTCGGCCCGGGCGACGTCGAGTGCGTCGGCGTTCTGTCTGAGCCGGGGCAGCAGCGCCACATCGGGGGGAGTGGCGCGGAAGTGCCGCGGCAGCGTGTCGGTGTGGCTCGCCATTCCCTTGGCGGCCAGCGCATCGAGGACCGCCGCAGCCTCGACCAGGCTCAGACCGGTATGCGAGGCAACATCCTCGGCTGAGGCCTGGCTGACCGTCATGAGATGCCGGTAGACGGACTCCTCGGCGCCCGACACCCCTGCAGGCCCCAGCGTCATGGCATCCTCCCCGCGACCGGCCGACTTCGATGGTTGAACACCGTACTGCACGGTTGTTACTGCAGGGTGAGGGTGAGGGTGAGCGGGGCTGTCCTTCGCCCGCCCACCCTTCTCTGAACCCCAGGAGGACTGTGTCCTACGTGGTGAGGCGGACGAGGTGCTTCTAGCAGCAGAGGGCAGCGGCCGAGAAATGCCACGTACTTGCGGGGATAACGTTCGTAGCGGGACCGGGTCTGCGGTCCGGGACGGACTGTCCGCCCACTGGAGTCGGGCCATGCGGGCCTGGGCTGCCGAGCAGGACTGGCTGACACTGGAGCGGCTGTCGGCCTGCGCACCCGAACTCAATCCGGTCGAACCGCTGTGGTTGGCCGTTAAGACCCGCGAGCTGGCCAACCTCGTCGGCGACCACCTCGCCGACGTCGCCGACGCGGCCGAACGCGGCATCCATAATCCATCCCTAACCACCACAGAACTTGCGAAAAGCCCAGTAGGGCACATTTCCTTAGCCCGAGTTGGCCAAGGTGGCATCATGGATCGACGGTTCATGCTGTAAGGAGCGTTCCATAGTGAAAGCCACATCATCTTCGACTGATCTGAACATTGACTGGCTGTTCATAGGGGGTGCCCGTGTGAGCCCTCGCTCGGCCGAGCGCATCACGGTGACCTCTCCGAACACAAGCGCAGTGATCGGTTCTGTACCGCATTCAGGTGTCGAAGATGTCGATGCGGCTGTCGGTGCTGCGCGTGCCGCGTTCGATGACCCGGAGGGCTGGACTAAGTGGGCCCCCGCACGGCGGGCGCGCGCGATGCGCCGTTTCGCCGACTCCATCGAGAGGAGGGTGCCGGAGTTCGCTCGCCGTATCAGTAGTCAGAACGGCATGCCCCTGACCACCGCCCTTGCCACTGACGGCCGTACGCCTGTCGACGTTCTGCGCCTGTTTGCGGATTTCGCCGACCAGCTCGTGGACGATGAGGAGAGGAGATCTTTTACCGGTGGCAGGACCGTGGTGCGCCGGTTGCCCCTGGGCGTGGTCGGGGCCATCGTGCCGTGGAACTTTCCGCAGACGCTTGCCGTGTTCAAGTACGCGCCTGCGCTGGCGGTGGGCTGCACTGTCGTGCTCAAGCCGTCGCCGGAGACCGTCCTCGACGCCGCCCTGCTGGCCGAGGCGGCTGAGGAAGCGGACTTGCCCGCAGGCGTGTTCAACATCGTGCCCGGCGGCCCGGAGACCGGGAAGCATCTTGTAAGCCACCCCGACGTGGACAAGATTGCCTTCACCGGCTCGACCGAGGCCGGGCGGAGCATCGGCGAGGCATGCGGCAGGCTGATGCGCCCGGTGACGCTGGAACTGGGCGGCAAATCTGCCGCCATCGTCCTTGACGACGCGGACCTCGCCGAAGCTGCGGGTGACGGCAGGCTGGCCAAGGCGACCATGGGAAACAATGGCCAGACCTGCCACTTGTCCACGCGTGTGCTACTCCCACGCTCGCGCTACGACGAGATGGTCGACGTCTTCGCCGAGTTGGCCGGTTCCTTGGTCGTGGGTGACTCACTCGATCCGGCGACGCAGGTCGGTCCGATGGTGACCAGCCGCCATCGCGACAGGGTGGAGAGCTACATTGCGATGGGTCATGCGGAAGGAGCCCGCCTCGTGGCTGGTGGAGCCCGGCCGGATCGGCGGGGCTGGTTTGTGCGACCCACGGTGTTCGCCGATGTATCCAATGCCTCCACGATCGCGCGGGAAGAGATTTTCGGCCCGGTTCTGAGTCTGATCCCCTATGACGGCGTGGAGGAGGCTGTCAGGATCGCTAATGACTCGCGCTACGGTCTGGCGGGCACGGTCTGGACATCCGACCCCGAGCGCGGTCTCGATGTCGCGAAGCAGATCGTAACGGGCGGTGTGGGACTCAACGGATTCCGCCCGGATCCCGCTTCTCCCCTGGGGGGAACAAAGGACAGTGGCCTCGGTTCGGAGATGGGCCCCGAGAGCATGGCCCATTACCAACGATTCCAGTCGATCTATCTCTGAACCCGCCGCAGCCGGAAGACGCCGCAGATGGGAGTGCCGCGCGAGGCACCGGCGCCGGGTGGCGTACTGTCCCTTTGCCCGGCTCAACAGGACGGCCGCGGCCTGCGGTCCCGCACCTGCTTCGCACGTTGCGCGGGACCGCACTCATCGTCCCCGCTCTGCGCCCACCCAGGTCCTCGGCCGCCGTGGGATGTGGCGCAGGTGTTCCCCGTCGCCCGTTCCACGGGCCGACGCCGCGCGCCCCATCGGCGGCAGAGCACCGTGGACGGCAGGCAATACGTCCAGCCGAGGCGTCAGCCCACCGCGCCGCGGACATCTCGCACAGAACAGGCATACCGCGACGATCACACATGGCCAGCCCTCAACGACATCACGCCGCAAATGTCAGTAACCACGGGGCGTGGCCATCGGGCTCACCAGCGTGCCGTCACAGGCGAGGAATCGCCCTCACCGGGCGGGCTCTAGCGGCGACCAGATAACGAGGTGGATGACATAGGCCGTCCGGGTCTCAGAGGCCCAACGAGGGTGCGGTGTCGACGTACGGCGACGCGCGTCTGGAATCCGCCTGCAGAAAGGCGATTGCGGTCGGCGACCGTTCCTACTGCACAAGCAATCCTGGTCGCCAAGCACCGAGGCCGATCCGGAGACCGGCGACGCCGGAGCCGCGGCCGTCATGCACGGCCCCGCGGGGCTGTTCGCCGTCACTCCCCGCTCGGGCGGTGACGGCCTATGGGGGAGCGGGTGCGGGGTGGCCATGGGCCACGGCATCCGGCCATGCAGCTCGATCAGGTCGGTGGCTCGCCCAGGTCCACTGCCGGCTCACTCAACACCTTGACCAGAACGGCATTGGCGACCTGCGCCAGTCGGCTCAGCTGCAGCGCCTCGAACTGGAAGTACGGGTTGACCTGGAACGGCCCCGCGTGGCCGCCGTAGCCGAGGACCTGCTCCGATCCGAACAGCGTCCCTCGGTACCCCGTATGCGCACGCTGGTTGTACAGCGGGCCTGTGAGCTCCTTCACCTGTTTCTGCGTCAGCACGGTCTTGAGTGCTTTCCGGAAGCGCTTCTCGGCAACTCCCTTGTGGTGCTTGCACTCGGGATGGCAGTCGCACATGGAGTCAGGGACGGACCTCATGCCGACGCCCTCGATTGCGGCTACGAAGGTGAGCAGCGAGAGCGACGGATGACGTCTCTCCAGTCGTACGGCCTCGTACGCGCACGGCCCACTGCAGCTGCAGAGAGCCTCCGCCATCTTGGTTTCGGCTGGTCGCGGGCCCTGGCGTGATGGTGGGTGGTGTTCGGGCTGGTGGTGGGGAAGTGTCCAGCATGTAGATCATCTGGCAGGGCAGTTCGCCTGTTCCAGTCCGCTGCCCCGCCCTCTTCCCTACGATCCGGCACATGGTGGATCCCGAGGTGACCGAGCGGATCGCAGTACGCCGCGTGGAGTTGGACGATTTGGAAGAACAGCTGGTCAAGCAGTTAGCGGAGGTACGGGCCGAGCGCGATGACCTCGCCGCGGCCGAGCGGGTGCTGACCCGGATGAGCGAGCAGATCGCCGCGGCACGGGCCGCGGCGGCGCCGGCTGCCGCACAGGTGGGTGGGAAAGTGATGCTGCTGATCCCGCACCCCCGGAGGTCACCGGGCCTCTGAGGCAGTTCACGATCGCCACCTCCCACCACGCAACCACGGCGTGCAGACCCGGGCCCTGCACGCCTACCTGCGCTGGCGCAACGCCAACGCCCGCCACCCGGGCGTCCTGGTCGCCGAACGCAAGGAACGCGCCCGCATCCGCAGCGAGAAGGGCATCCGCTGGGGCGGACGCTCCCTCGCCGCCGCGGCCTGAACGACCCGGCGAACCCCATGCGCTCACAGCACTAGCCAGCCGAACCGACCAAGGTCTCGAAGCCTGAGCTGTCGCAGTAAGACACTGCACGACCCTCAGCCCCGATGTCGCCTCCGACCGCGTTGACAGTGTCATCGAGGATGTCGGTGCCACCGTGTTCCAGGCCTGCCCGGTCAAGCCTTTTCGAGGCCTCGATGACCGCATGCCCTGCCGATTCGGTGTTGTCGAACTCGGGCGACTGGACACTCTGTCCGTCACCGGCATCGTCGTCTGGCTCGCCGGTTGTCGTGGCGTGCGCCGTGTCCTGCCAGGACCCCAGCTTGGTGCAGTAATCCCGTTGTCGCTCCTTGGCCTGCGCTGGGTCGTCCGACGAACAACTGCTCATCAGGACAGCGGCGACGACAACGACCGCTGCTCGCCCGACTGCTCGTGTAATCCCACTGCTGTGCTGCAAGGACATGCCCTCCCCGAAACTGCCGCCACAGAGTATGGATCAGGAAGGTGTCACCCTGCGCCGATCTCCAAGCATCATCAGCACCGGATCGGCGAGGAGTTGAGCAGTGCACGGTCAACCGGCGAACCTAATTCGTTCTCAACGGCCCACACAGAGCGGTTGTCGCTCCAGCGGGCTGTTCGAGTACGGGGCTGCGATGCCTCCGGCGAACCGGGTTCATTGAGACCTCCGCATAGAGCGGCGTGCAGTTCCCGTGCTCGTGGTGGTGGTCTCGTGGGCGTCGGACGGATTCCTACACGAAGCCTGGCGTGAGGAGCCTTGAGCGAAGAGCGAAGAGCGAAGAGCGAAGCGCTCGCGCCTGTGTGACCGCCGCCACCCCAAGCCGTGCTTGCTCGTTGACGTTGGTGGTGCGAGCCTGCTGCGGTCCAGACGCGGGGCGCTGGCGGCGAGCAGGTGGATCATCTCGTCGCGCCAGCGGCGGACGGTGGATTCGGCGACGTTGTTTCCGCCGGCCATGTCGGCCAGGCGCTGGTCGTGGCGGAGCATGGCCAGGACGATCACTGCCCAGCGCTGCTCGGCGACGTTTCGTCGGGCGCTCCTCGTGCTTTCGGGTTGTGATGCCTGCCTATCTCTCCTCCCGCGATGTGCGGCGGACGCATCAGTCGGACGATAGGCAGGCCAACCGGGCGCCGACCAGTCCAGGGGAGTCCGTCTTCCGCATGCCGCAGGATGCGAAGAAGGCCATGCGCCCTTCGTACCCGGATTCTTGCGGATCCGGGTAGAGCACCAGGCTGTCCACGTGCGCCGCCCGGGCGTCGACGACGAATTTTCGCACGAGCGCGGTGGCGACACCCCGGCGCCGGAAGCGTGAGGAGACGACCAGCTTCATGATGCGTGCTCTCGGGGCTGGGTATCCTCCGCCGGGCTCGCTCATGTCCACGAAGGTCCCCTCGAGGAAGCCCACAACGTCGGTGTCTGTCAGGGCGACGTAGAGCTTCTCGTAGGGGCGATACCTGTGGTCGATCAGGCTCAGCGCATCGTGCGTGCATTCCTCAGCGACGAGCAGGGCACGCAGCCCAGCGTCATGGGCGTCGTCCAGCTCGATGACCTTCGCAATCATGTGCGTCACGGTAGAGCAACGAGCGATCAAGTCGCACTTGCCAGTGCTGGAGTTGGCTCATGCTGGCGTGAGGAGGGCGGGTTACGTTGCAGTGAGCAAATCGTTCAGGCGGCGTGGGTGAAGACGAGGTGGCGGAGACGGAGCATGTGCGGCCGGTCGACGGCGTCGGCTTCGATCAGGTCGACAGCGAACGCCTGGAGAAGACGCCACAGTGGACGGCCCGCGGATCCTCGTGTCAGGAGCCATGTGTGGGAACGTGGAGCACCGGCCCGCGACAGCGACCTCGCCGCAGACTTCGTCAATGAACTTGAGGGACTCACACATCAGCAGGTCATCGGCGTGTTGGAGCGGGTATGCCAGCGAGTCACCGACCCGCGAGAACCCGTAGGGCGACCTGTATCCGTGTGGCGAAAGCCGCCCCCGGATCGGCGAAAGCTGCCCCCGGGCCCCGAGTCTCTTTGCTCAGCCGGACAACCGGGAAGATGAACGTACCGTCTCGCCGTGAGCCTGCCGAGAGCATGGGGCCTCTGCGGCCCATGACTGCCCGGTGCCGTGGGCGGCGCGCCCCGGCTCCTCCCCTCACGCCGCGGAAGGTTCCAGGCTATATGTCTGGCCTGCCGGACATGGCGATGCGATGCTCGTGCGGGACGCTCACCCGCCGCCTTGTCAGTGCGAAGCGGGCGGATGTATAACGTTGTAAAAGCCGCCGTGGCAAGAGCCAGAGCTGGCACTCGACGCCAAGCGCATCGTACGGACACCGTGCCCGGCCCCGACCGCCCGAGCCGAGCCGCTTTGAAGGGGAATGCCGTGCGGGTCAGCCTCAAGGACGTCGCCGCCCACGCGGGGGTCTCGATCAAGACCGTCTCGAACGTGGTCAACAACTACCAGCACGTCACTCCCGCGATGCGCGAACGCGTCCAGCGGTCGATCGACGTACTCGGCTACCGCCCCAATCTGGCCGCCCGGCACCTGCGCAAGGGCCGTACGGGCATGATCGCACTGGCCCTGCCCGAACTCGGCAACCCCTACTTCGCCGAACTCGCGGCCGCGGTCATCAACGCCGCCGCCGCCCATGACTACATCGTGCTGCTCGACCACACCGGCGGACGCCGTGAGCAGGAGCTGCTGGTCAGCCAGGGGTTCCGCGCACGCGTGATCGACGGACTGATCCTGAGTCCTATCGAGTTGGAGACCGAGGATCTGCGCGACCGGGCGGAGAGCGTTCCACTGGTGCTGCTGGGAGAGCGGGACTATGACCTGCCGTACGACCACATCGCCATCGACAATGTCGCCGCGGCCCGCGCCGCCGTCCGGCACCTGATTGCTCTCGGGCGCCGGGAAGTGGCCTTCATCGGTGCCCGTCGCGGCCGCAGTGAGCCCGCCCAGCTGCGGGTACGCGGCTGGCGGGAGGAACTCAGCGCCGCCGGACTCCCGGCAGACGACGGGCTGGTGGCCGCCACCGACGGGTGGGGGCATGCCGACGGCGCGGCGGCCATGACGCGCATCCTTGATGCCGGCCGGCGCCCCGACGCGATCTTCGCGTACAACGACCCGATGGCCATCGGCGCGATGCGCGTCCTGCACCAGCGCGGACTGCGTGTTCCCGAGGACATCGCGGTCGTCGGCTTCGACGACGTGGTCGAAGGCCACTTCGGCGCGGTGTCGCTCACCTCCGTGTCGCCCGACAAAGAGGCCATCGGCCGGCTCGCCGTGGAGTCGGTGCTCGCCCGGCTGGGCGGCGCGGCACCCGAACCCCGCCGCGTCTGGGCGGGCTACCGCCTCGTCGAGCGGGAGAGCACCCTCGGACGCGAGGCGCCGGAGCACGGGGCCCAGGACCGATCGGTCGGGCCGCGGCCTGCGGGTCGGCCGGCACCCTGAGACCCTCCGTCGGAACCTGTCCACGCTCTCCGTGCCCTTCGCCCCCGATCGGCGCGCTCCGGCCTGCGTCCGGCCCTTCGCGCGCGGGCTCGACATGGCCTGTGGGGACCCAGGCCCGAGGGCTCGCGGCACCGCCGGCCCCCGCCACCGGTGTGCCCCGCCCCTGACCTCCCGACAGTGCCGACGGGGCGGGGCCGGGAAGCTCTTGGGCTCGCTCCCCGGGCACAGCCGTCGGCGGCAAACCTGCCAGGCCGTCTCGGCGTTCGCGGGTGGACAGCGGCTGTGCGAACGGCAGAGCGCCGGTAAGCGCTTCCCCGGTACCTCCGGTTTCTCACGATGCACGCAGGTGTGTGCACAGGGGGTTTACAGCATCCTTCCAACGATGTAAAAACCTCTTGCGCGGGCCCGACAACGTTGCCCGCCAGGGGAGAAGCACCGTTTCCGTTCCTGGTTCAACTCCCCAGTTCCTTTTCGGCGTCACCCGGATCGGGGTCCCCATGCAGCGCACCACTCACCGTCCTCGTCTCCTCACCCGGCCCGGGGTCGTGGCCCTGGCCGCCGCGGTTGTCTTGACCGCCGGCGCCTGCGCCAAGTCGGAGGACGACGCCTCGAAGGACACCAAGCCCTCGGCCGCCGCGGGCGCGGAACAAAAGGCCGTCGCACCGAAGCCGGGCAGCAAGTCGTGCACCATCGACGCCTACGGCGCCGAGAAGTTGGACCTGACGAAGGCGACCGTGGGCTTCTCCCAATCGGAGAAGGAGGCGAACCCATTCCGCATCGCCGAGACCCAGTCCATCAAGGACGAGGCGAAAAAGCGGGGCGTCAAGCTGCTGACGGCCAACGCCCAGTCGCAGTTCTCCAAGCAGATCAGCGACGTGCAGGACCTGCTCGCCAAGGGCGCCGACCTCCTGGTGATCGCCCCGCTCAACTCCGACGGCTGGGACCCGGTACTGCAGGCCGCCGCCGCCAAGAAGGTGCCCATCGTCACGATCGACCGCAAGATCAACGCCACCGCCTGCAAGGACTACGTGTCCTTCATCGCCTCCGACTTCGTCGAACAGGGCAAGCGGGCCGCCGACCAGATGATCGAGGCCACGGGCGGCAAGGGCGAGGTCGCCATCCTCCTCGGCGCGGCCGGAAACAACGTCACCACCGAGCGCACCAAGGGCTTCAAGGAGCGGATCGCCGAGAAGGCGCCAGACCTGAAGGTGGTGTTCGAGCAGACCGGTGACTTCGCCCGCGAGAAGGGCCAGCAGGTCACCGAGCAGCTCATCCAGTCGAAGCCCGGCATCAAGGGCATCTACGCCGAGAACGACGAGATGGGCCTCGGCGCGGTGGCCGCGCTCAAGGGCGCAGGCAAGAAGGCCGGCGACGTCAAGATCGTGACGGTCGACGGTACCCGCAACGCCGTCCAGGGCATCGTGGACGGCTGGATCAGCGGCGTCATCGAGTCCAACCCCCGGTTCGGCCCGCTGGCGTTCCAGACGCTGGACACCTTCACCAAGGGTGAGGCAGTGCCGCAGGACGTCATCATCCAGGACAGCGCCTACGCCGCGGACAACGCGAAGGCGGAGATCGGCAAGGCCTACTGATCTTCCGGTGGGGGCCCGGGCACCCGTGCCCCCACCGCCTTCCCGGCACCACGTTCCGCACCCTTCTCTCCCTGGAGGCACAGGTGGCACCCCCCGCCGAAGTCCTCGCCGTCCGCGGACTGAGCAAGAGCTTTCCCGGCGTCCGGGCACTGGACGATGTGGACCTCACCCTGCACGCCGGCGAGGTCCACGCGCTGATCGGCGAGAACGGCGCCGGCAAGTCGACCCTCATCAAGCTCCTCACCGGCGTGTACCGCCCCGACGCGGGCGAGATCACCTTCCAGGGTCACGCGGTCTCCTTCGGCACACCACTGGAGGCGCAGAAGGCGGGCATCTCGACCATCTACCAAGAGGTCAACCTGATCCCGTTGCTCAGCGTGGCCCGCAACCTCTTCCTGGGCCGCGAACCACGTAACCGCTTCGGCGTGCTGGACCTCGCCCGGATGAACCGGGAGGCCGAGGACACCCTGCGCGGCTACGGCGTCCAGGTGGACGTGCGCCGGCCGTTGCGCACCCTGGGTGTCGGTGCCCAGCAGATGGTGGGCCTGGCCCGCGCCGTGGCCACCGACGCGCGCGTCGTCATCATGGACGAGCCGACATCCTCGCTCGAACCACGCGAGGTCGAAACCCTGTTCTCGGTGATCCGTCGCCTGCGCGACGCGGGGATCGCCGTCGTCTACGTCAGCCACCGCCTCGACGAGCTGTACGCCGTGTGCAGCACGGTCACCGTGCTCCGCGACGGCCGGCGCGTCCACCACGGCAGCCTGGCCGACCTGGACCGTCTCGCCCTGGTGTCCACGATGCTCGGCCGGGACCTGGGGGAGGTCCGCGAGGAGGGCCTCACCAAGTTCACCGGTGATCACCAGAGCGCCGGCTCCGAACCTGTGCTGGACGCGGCGGATTTGACCGTGCCGCACAAGCTGCACGGGGTGTCCCTGAGCATCCGGCCCGGCGAGGTCGTCGGGCTGGGCGGGCTGCTCGGCTCCGGACGCACCGAGACGGCGAAGGCCATCTCCGGCGCCCTGCCGGTCCGTTCGGGCCGCGTCACGGTCGCCGGAGTGCCGCTGCGCGGCGGTTCCGCGCCGGCCGCCATCCGTGCGGGCATCAGCCTGCTGCCGGAGGACCGTAAGAGCGAGGGCATCGTCCCCGGGCTGTCGGTCCGGGAGAACATCGCGCTCGCTGTTCTGCCCCGCCTGTCCCGCTTCGGCCTCGTCTCCGAGGCCCGCGTCGACAGCGTCGTCGACACGTTCATGAAGCGGCTGCGCATCAAGGCGTCCTCACCGCACCAGAAGGTGGGCGAACTGTCGGGCGGCAACCAGCAGAAGGTGCTGCTCGCCCGCTGGCTCGCCATGAACCCCAAAGTGCTGCTGCTCGACGAGCCCACCCGCGGCATCGACGTCGGCGCCAAGGCGGAGGTGCAGAAACTCGTGGACGAACTGGCCGCGGACGGGCTGGGCGTCCTGCTCATCTCCTCCGACCTGGAGGAACTGATCGAAGGGTCCGACCGGGTGGTCGTGCTGAAGGACGGCGCCGTCGTCGGCGAACTCACCGGGGACGACGTCACCGAGGAGAGGCTCATGCGCACCATCGCCGGTGACACCCTGGCGGAACCCGTCAAGGAGGTGACGAGCGATGGCTGAGGCCACCTTGCGCACCGCCCCGCTGGACAAGACCCGTGTGCTCCAGTGGCTCCAGACGTACGGCGTCTACGCAGGCGTCGCCGTCCTGCTCGTCGTCAACATCGTCATCACCCCGCACTTCCTCTCCGCGGAGAACTTCCGCACCCAGGCGGTGCAGGTCGCCCCCGTCATCATCGTCGCCCTCGGCATGGCCCTGGTCATCGGCACCGAAGGCGTCGACCTGTCCGTCGGCGCCGTCATGGCGCTGGCGGCGTCCGTCACGGCGCTCTACCTCGGCTACGGGCTGCTGCCCGCGCTGCTCGTGGTCGCGCTGTTCGCCGCCGCCGTCGGACTGGCCAACGGCGCGCTCGTCGCGCTCGTCGGCGTGCAGCCCATCGTGGCCACCCTGGCACTCATGGTCGGCGGCCGCGGCATCGCCCTGGTGCTGCTGCCCCAGTTGGAGGACCTGCGCAACCCCGCCCTGGCCTCCCTGGGTTCAGGCGACATCCTCGGCATCCCCTACCTCATCCTGATCGCCACGGTCCTGGCCCTGCTGGTGGCCTTCGTGGTGCGCCGCACCACCTTCGGCCGTCAGCTCCTCGCCATCGGCGACAGCCGGCCCGCGGCCCAGCTCGCCGGTCTGCCGGTGCGCCGCGTACTGATCATCGTGTATACCGTGTGCGCGCTGCTCGCGTCCGTGGCCGGTGTGCTGGCCACCGCCCGTCTCCAGGCCAGCGACCCGACCTCGCTCGGCAACCTGATGGAGCTCTCGGCGATCACGGCAGTCGTCGTCGGCGGCACACCGCTGACCGGTGGCCGGGTCAACATCGCCGGCACCGTGGCGGGAGCCGTCCTCATCCAGCTGCTCACCGCCACCCTCATCAAGCACGATCTGCCGCCCTCCTGGACCCAGATCGCCCAGGCCATAGTGATCGTCGCCGCGGTGTACGCGGCACGGGGACGGGGGAAGCGATGACCGTCACGAAAGCGGACGCACCCGTGACCACTGCGAGCAACGACCCGGCGGGAACGGGCGAGCCGGTCGGCTCGGCCCGGTCCGAACGGCTGAGCGCCCTCGTCCAGCAGCACGGCGCGCTGGCCGTGCTGGTGATCGTCTCCCTGGTGGCGTCGCTCTCCTTCGACTCCTTCGCCACCGGCGACAACGTCAGCAACATGGCGACCAGTTCGGCCTTCCTGGCGATCGTCGCCCTCGGCATGACCTTCGTCATCATCACCGGCGGCATCGACCTGTCGGTCGGTTCGCTGTTCGCCCTGGGCGGGGTGCTCGCGGCCTGGGGTTCACGGCATGGCACCCTCGTCGCCCTGTTGCTCCCCTTGGCCGTGTGCGGACTGATCGGAGTCGTCAACGGCCTGCTCGTGGCCCGATCCCGTCTCGCGCCCTTCATCGTCACGCTCGCCGCCATGCTGGGCGCGCGTGGCCTGCTGCTGGCCATCACCGACGAGGGCGCGGACACGTTCCTCATCGGCAAGGGCTCCCTCCTCGCCGAGCTGGGCCAGGGCACGACACTCGGCCTGGGCAATCCGGTGTGGATCACCCTGGCCCTGTTCGTGGCGGGCGCCGTCGTGTTGCGCCGCACCCGCTTCGGGCAGCACGTGTACGCGGTCGGCGGGAACGAGGACGCGGCGGCCCTGATGGGTGCCCCGGTCGCCCGCACGAAGATCCTCGTCTACACCCTGTCGGGCCTACTCGCCGGCCTGGCCGGTGCACTCAACGCCGCCTGGCTCGCCTCCGGCGTGACGATCCTCGGCAACGGCATGGAACTGGAAGCCATCTCCGCCGTGGTCATCGGCGGGACCCTGCTGACCGGTGGTCTCGGCTACGTCAGCGGTTCCCTGGTCGGTGTCCTGCTGCTGAAGGTCATCCAGAACGTCATCAACCAGATCGGCTCCCTCGACTCCTCCTACCAGCAGGTCGTCAGCGGTGCCTTCCTCGCCGTCGTCGTCATCGCCCAGACCTGGCTCGGCCGCAGACGGCAACTCATGTGACGGGCCGGTCCCGGTGGCCGAGCCCTCACGGCCCGGCCACCGGGACCGGCCAGGGCGGCCGGACTCCCCTCCGGCCGCCACCCTGCATGCGCACGTCTCCCCACCCCACGATCCAAGGAGGCACGATGCGTCAAGTACCCGCAGACAGAGGGCCGTTGGGCCGGCTGAAACGAGGAGCGCGGTGGGCCACCACCGCGCTCCTCGCTCTCACCCTGGCCGGCGGCACGGCCCTGACCGCCACCGGCCCCGCGACCGCGGCGCCCCAGGCGTGGACACCCAAGCCGTCCCCCATGACCACCCCGTGGACGAACCAGGTCCCCACCGACACACCGCTGCCGGAGTACCCCCGCCCCCAACTGACCCGCCCGGACTGGGCCAATCTCAACGGCATCTGGGACTTCGCCGTCACCTCGGCCGACGCCGGACAGCCGGCCGCCTTCACCGAGCAGATCCGGGTCCCGTTCGTCGCGGAATCCGCGCTCTCCGGCATCCGGCGCAAGATCACGCAGAACGACAAGCTGTGGTACAAGCGCACGTTCACCGTCTCGCCCGACTGGAATGGCCGCCGCGTCCAGCTCAACTTCGGCGCCAGTGACTGGCGTACGACCGTCTGGGTCAACGGCCGCCAGGCGGGTGCCACCCACAGCGGCGGATTCGACGGCTTCTCCTACGACGTCACCGACCTCCTCAACGGCGGTACCAACACGATCGTCGTCTCCGTCTGGGACCCCACCGAGACGGGTGGCCAAGCCGTGGGCAAGCAGCGGATCCGCGATGTGGCCACGCACCCCGGCGGCGGCATCTTCTACACCGCCGCCTCGGGTATATGGCAGACCGTATGGCTCGAACCGACCGCCCCCGCGTACATCGCGCGCCTGGACATGGTGCCGGACCTGGCGAACAGCCGCCTCAAGGTCACCGTCCGGGGCGCCGGTACGAGTGGTCACCAGGCCCGCGTCACCGTCTCCACGGGCGGTACCACCATCGGCACCGCCACCGGCCCGGTCGGCACCGAGTTCACCGTGCCCGTCCCGAACCCGCATCTGTGGACGCCGGAGGACCCCTTCCTCTACGACGTGAGGACCGACCTGCTCTCGGGCGGCACGACGGTCGACTCGGTCGGCAGCTACACCGGCATGCGCTCCATCGGCATCGCCCGGGTCGACGGTCTCCTGCGGCCGGTCCTCAACGGCCGGTTCGTCTTCCAGACCGGCACCCTGGACCAGGGCTACTGGCCGGACGGCATCTACACGGCGCCCACCGACGCCGCGCTCCGTCACGACCTGCAAAAGCACAAGGACCTCGGCTTCAACATGGTCCGCAAGCACATCAAGGTCGAGCCGCAGCGCTGGTTCTACTGGGCCGACCGGCTCGGCCTGCTGGTCTGGCAGGACATGCCGTCCATGGAGCACACCCCGGACGCCGCCGCCCGCACCCAGTGGGAGGCGGAGTACGACCGCATCATCGACCAGCACCGCAGCGCCCCGTCACTGGTCATGTGGGTCAACCAGAACGAGGGCTGGGGCCAGTACGACCAGGCCCGCATCGCCGACAAGGTCAAGGCGTACGACCCGTCGCGCCTCGTCGACAACATGAGCGGCGTGAACTGCTGCGGCGCCGTGGACGGCGGCAACGGCGACGTCGTCGACCACCACGTCTACGTCGGCCCCGGCACCACCGTGCCCACTTCCACCCGGGCCGCCGTGCTCGGAGAGTTCGGCGGACTCGGCTTCAAGGTCGCCGGCCACGAGTGGTACCCCGGCGGCGGCTTCAGCTACGAGGACCAGTCCGACCTGGCCCACCTGAACAACCGGTTCGTGGGTCTCATCGACGCGATCCGCGAAGTGCGCATGCCCCGTGGCCTGTCCGCCTCGGTCTACACCGAGATCACGGACGTCGAGAACGAGGTCAACGGCCTGCTCACCTACGACCGTCAGGTCGTCAAGGTCGACGAGGCCCGGGTGAGAGCCGCCAATCAGGCCCTGATCAACGCCTCCCGCGGGTCGACGGCCCCTCCCACCCTGCCCGTCAACGAGTACCGGTCGCTGCGGGTGACGACCCCGGGCTACACAGACCGGTTCGTGCGCCACAAGGACGGAGCGGTCTTCACCGAGATCGTGAACGGCGGCAGCGACGCCCTGCTGAAGAACGACGCCACCTGGAAGGTCGTCCCCGGGCTCGCCAACAGCTCCTGCTACAGCTTCGAGTCGCGCAACTACCCCGGGCAGTACCTGCGCCACCGCGACTTCCGCGTGTACAAGGAGGCCGGATCGGGTGACGTGTACCGGGCCGACGCCACCTTCTGTCCCGTTCGGGGCGCCAACGGCGGCGTACGGCTGTCGGCGTACAACTTCCCGGAGCAGTACCTGCGCCACTACAACGCCGAACTGTGGCTCGCCACCCCGGGCGGCACGCACACCTGGGACAACCCGGCACTGTTCGCGGAGGACACCACCTGGGCCGTCGAGGCCCCGTGGGCACCGTGACCGGGACGCGGTGACCTTGTCCCGACGGGGGCGGCGGCCGGTCGCGGGACCCGCCGCCGCTCCTGCCCGCCCGTCGACGGTGGGCCGGTGAGCGGGAAGTGGCATCGCTCCTTCCCGCCCTACGGGGCGGGGAGGGTGACCGTCGTCCACTCGCGGTCGTGACCACGGCGGTGCGATCGGCCGGGCGGTAATCGCTTCAGCCGGGGTCGGGGCGCCGCAAGGAGGGCGTGTCGTTCACTGTTCACCGCATCCTGGCCTCGGTCGTGGACGAGGACGAGCGGTGGGCGGCGATCGAGGAGGCGCCGTTCAACCCGCGCACGGGGGCGAGGCAGTGGACGCCGGACGGCGCGAAGCGGGTTGTCGGCCAGCGCGTCAGCGGGGATGAGACGGGGCAGGAGCTGGGCGGTGCCGGACTGCCAGTGAATCCACTCCGTCGCCCCGCCCTTGGCAGTGATTTTCCCTCGCTTGTCCTGCGGGCACGGGTCTTCGACGTTCAGGCACAGCACCTCGTCGGCCCGTGCGGCGGACTCGTAGAGCATCTTCCACTGCGTCTTCTCCGCAGTGAGACGTCCAGGCGCCACAGGGCGGCGATCTGGTTCTCGGCCAGGGCCGTGGTGCGGTCGGGCGGCGCCGGCCGCCGCTCGATGCCGATCGTCGGGTCGCCGATGATCCAGCCCTGGCGCTGCCACCATCCGATCGCGGCGACGGGGAAGACGGGCGGCTTCGCGCCCCGGCGGGCGGGTCGGTCGGCGCCGGTTCCCCGGTGAGCATCCATCCCCACGTCGTCAGCGAATTCCGGTATATCCGCGCGGAGGACTTCGTGATGCCCACGCCGGTGAGGTACCGCTCGACCGCCGCGGTGTACGACGCGGGCGGGGCCGGCAGGGGCACCACGCCCTCGGTCCCGAGTTCGGTCGCCGGTTCGATCGCCACGTCCGTCCCGCCCCCCTCCGGTCCTGCCGCAGTAAATCCGGCATTTACCGCGACGGCGGCCCAGGGCGGTGGCACGGGTGCGCAGTTCTGCTGCTACGGGGACGCCGTTGCGTGTCGGAGCGCTTTCCGGTGCGCCACGGTGACGTGCATCTGTCAGCGGGTCGTCGTTCGCGTCGGCCCCGTGCCTGCCTGGTGGTCGGCTCAGACCGGGAGCGGCAGACCGGCGGCATGGAAGAGCCGGTCACGGGAGGCCGCGGCCTCGTCGAAGACGGCGTCGCCTCCCTTCAGTACACCGTGCTCCTTGAGGATGGCACCGGCCACCACGACCAGGTCGACGTTGCCGGCGTGGCCGCCCGCGACGATCGTGGCCGCGGCGTCCGTGGCGGGCAGCATGTTGGCGTGATCGAGGCGGATCATGATCAGGTCTGCCTCCTTGCCCGGGGTCAGGCTGCCGGTGCGGCCGTCGATCCCCGCAGCCCGTGCGCCCTCGATGGTCGCGAAGGACAGCAGGTCGGCGGCGTCGAACGTGGGCAGGCCGGGAACACGGTCCATGGGCCCGGCCGCACCGGCGAGGATCAGCTGCTGGTAGGCGAGGGTCGCCCGCATGACGCCGAACATGTCACCGCTTACGATCGTCTCGGTGTCCACGCTGAGGCTCGGGCGGACACCGGCGGCCAGCAGGCGGTTGGTGGCAGGCTGGCCCAGGCCCGGCATGAAGACCTCGAGGGCGCCGGCCACGGACGCGGTGGCGCCGCGTGCGGCCAGCATTCTCAGCTCCTCGTCGGTCGACGTGCACAGGTGGATGAACGTCATGTCGGAGGCGAGCAGCCCGGCCTCCTCCAGTTGCCGTACGGCCTGCTGCTCCGCCCCCCACTCGCCGAGGCCCACGTGCATGCTGATGCGCAGGCCCAGTTCACGGGCGAGCCGGATGTCACGCTCGGACACCTCGGGGGTGGACAGCTCCGGTCCGCGGAGCATTGCGTTGAGCGTCACCCGCGCCGAGTCGTCGGAGAGCACCTCGTTGCGGATGCGCCGAATGTCGTCGGGGTGGGTGCGGTCGCTGCCGAACTGCCACTGTTCGGCCTCCGTCGACGGCCAGCCGTGGTCGAAGACGGCACGGATGCCCGACTCCCAGTGCGCGGCGATCGCCGCGTCCGAGTGCTCGGGGCTGTTGCTGATGTGCGATTCGTCCCGAACGGTCGTCACCCCGGAGTCGAGGGACATCAGGTCCGCCGCCAGGTTGCCGATGTGTACGTCCTGGGGGTCGAAGTACTGTCCGAGGCCGATTTGTACCTGGCTGCGGTACTCCTGGTAGGTCCAGGCGGGGCCGAGATTGCGCAGCGCTCCCTGCCAGTTGTGGCGGTGGGTATCAATGAAACCGGGCAGCACGGCGTTCCCTGTGCCGTCGATGACCCTGGCCCGGTCGTCGGACAGGTCCCGGCCGACCTTGAGGATCCTGCCGTGGGCGATGAGGATGTCGCCCACGAAGTTGCCGAGCTTGGCATCCTGTGTCATCAGGTATGCGCCCTTGATCAGGATGCGTTCGTAGTTCTGCGGCTGGTTCTGGGACACCTGTGGTTCCTTTCGTGCCGTGGGCGGCACTGTGTTGCTTCTCCATCGAGAGGGGGGTGGTGGGTCGGGTCCGCGTCCGGTCCGGGCGCGGACGTGGATCACTTCGCGGTGGTGTCACGAGGGCGTCGGGAGGCAATCCAGACGGCGCCAAACGTGAGCAACGCACCGAGGACGGTGAGGACGGAGGGGGAGCGACCGCCCGTAGGGACCAGGAAGTCCAGGGCGATCGAACTGGCGAGCTGCCCCGCGATAGAGGCCATGCTCAGCAGCAGGACACCGATCCGGCGCACCAGGAACGCCGAGGCGCCGATGAACACCACGCCGCACAGACCACCGAGGTAGACCCACAAGCTGGTGGGCAGCGGGTCCCCCGCGGTCCCCTGCACGAGTGTCTTCACCCCCCAGGCCGCGGCGAGGAACACCGTACCGACAAGGAAGTTGAGCCAGGTCGCTGCGATCGGCGAGCCCGATGCGGCCGTCGTCGCTCCGTTGAGGGCCTGCTGCACACCGAGGAGGAAGCCGGCGGCGATGGCGGCGAGGGCCGGCAGGATGATCGTGGCCGGCGCGAGGGTGTCGGCGAAACGGGGCAGGGCGGACACGATTGCGGCCACCAGGATGACGGCCGCTCCTGTGAGCCGGGCAGCGCCCGGGCGCTGCCGCAGGCCGCCGCCGATACCCCGGCTGTCCACTATCAGACCGCCGAAGGTCTGACCGGCGATGGCCGACACGGTGAACACGGCGACGCCGGTGACCAGCGCGGCGGTGGACTGGGCCAGGGCGAACGTGCCGCCGAGCACACCGGCCAGCAGGTACCGGCGGGGGAGCCGGCCATCCCGTGAAGCGCCGGCCAGGCGGCGCAGCGCGCCGCGCAGCCCGGGGGAGAAGAGTGCGAGGAGGGACAACAGGACGAATCCGCCCGAGAAACTGATCGCCGCCGCGGCGATGCCGTCGTCGAGGCGATGACTCAGCTCGCCGTTCAGACGGGCCTGTACCGGCACCACCATGCCGGCTGCGATGGCCGCCGAGACGGCCGGCGAGCCGCCGCGAGGCGCGGATGGGCGGGACTGTTCCGCCGACTGGGGACCGGGCCCAGCAGGACGGCGACGACCAGACCCGGTTGGAGCGGTGGGAGTACTCATGTCGAAGTTCCTCAAGAAGGGTTGCGGCCGGGCAGGGCCCCGGTCGGCCCGGCCGCCGATGGCCGGTCGGGTCCCGCCTGCGGCGGGGCCCGGGGCGCGGGCCTTTCTCAGAAGTCAGTACGCGCGATGTCGTCGAGGATCGACGGTCCCGTGGGGGTCCAACCCAGGACACGCCGGGCCGTGTCGCCCGAAGCCTGCTGGTCGAGGAGAAGGGCCTCGCCGAGCAGGCCGAGCCGGTCGAGCGTCTGCACGACGGGTTCGGGCTCGACGCGTCCGGCCAGGCCGACAGAGCGGCTCACCGCTTCGGTGATCTCCCGTACGGTCGGGTTCGCGCCGCCGGCGCCGATGAAGTACGAACCGGCCGGGGCCTTCTCCAGCGCGAGCACGTAAAGCTGCGCCAGGTCGTCCACGTGCACGGTGCTCCAGTGCTGGTCACCGGGACCGATCATGGTGAGCGCCGGGGTGTTTCCGGTGGTTCGAGGACCGGCGGCGACGAGGTTCAGCAGCCCGCCGCCGTGGCCGTACACCACTGCCGGTGCGATGACCGAGGTCCGGACGCTCCGCGCATCGCGCACGAGCTTGTCGAGCGGCACCCGCCAGGCGGTCAGCCGCGGGGCGTTCATTCCGGACGACTCGGTTATGGCCGAACCGCTGCCGTGCAGCCAGACGCCGGTGGTGTGCACGAACGGCCGGTCCGTGTTCCGCAGCGCGTGCAGGAAGCTGGTGACGGCGACCTCGTCGACGGTCGCGCTGGTCTCGTCGCCCGGCGACGCCAGGTGGATCACGCCGTCGCTCGCAGTCGCGAGTTCCTCAAGGACGTGGCCGTCTGCCAGGTCGGCAACCGCAGGCTCGGCGCCCTTGGCCCGCACCAGCTCGGCCTTCTCGGCTGAGCGGACCAGGGCAGTGACCTGGTGGCCGCCGGAGATGAGCCGGTCGAGCACCGCGGCTCCGATGTAGCCGGTGGCGCCGGTGAGCAGTACGCGCATGGTCATCCTCTTTCGCTGACATTTCCTGGTCCGGGCGTTGGCCCGCACGACAACAGTCGCCCTGCCCGGCTATCGTGTCCAACGAATGTTTTCGAATACTCGATCGGATATACCGATGAATGAGGTGAGCGTGGACCAGAAGCGGCTGGAGTACTTCATCACCGTCGCCGAGGAGCTGAACTTCACGCGGGCGGCCCAGCGCCTGCACGTCACTCAGTCCACGCTCTCGGCCGGCATCAAGGCCCTGGAGCACGAACTCCGGGCCGAACTGCTCCTCCGCTCCACGCGGTCGGTCAGACTGACGGAGGCCGGCTCGGCATTCCTCCCCGAGGCGCGGACCGCGATCGAGGTACTCGACCGGGCCCGGGCGGCAGTGGAGCCGCTCTCCACGGGGCTGCGCGGCAGCCTCACCGTCGGCGTCCTCAGCGGGCTGACGGTGATCGACGTACCCGCGCTGGCCGGTGAATTCCACCGCCGTCATCCCGAGGTCCGGTTGCGTACCGAGACCTCCCAGCGGGGAACCTCCGGGCTGATCGAGCGGATCAAGGAGAGCCACGTCGACGTGGCCTTCGTAGGAGCCGACATCAAGGACGAACACCTCAGATCGAGGGCCATCAACAGGTACGAGGTCCAGCTGCTGGTCCCCGCCGATCACCCACTGGCCCGCCGGAAGAGTGTGCGACTCAGAGACATCGCCGGGGAATCCTTCGTCGACATGCCCGCCGGTTTCGGGCAACGCCAGATCGCGGACGACGCGTTTACGAAGGAGGGGCTGTCCCGGCGGGTCCTCATCGAGGTCTCGGACATCACCACGATCGCGGACTACGTGGCGCACGGCCTGGGCGTAGCGCTGTTGCCCCCGGACTTCGCCGCGGCGGCCGGGGACGCCGTTCGCACCGTCCCTCTCGCGGACGTCCGACTGGCCTGGACGCTCAGCGTGGTCGCCTCCGCGACGCGTCCGCCGACGCGGGCGCTGCATGCCTTCCTCGACCTGATCCCACACCACATCCGGCGCGACCGCGTGTTCTGAACGGACGTCCCCGGCCGTGTCCGGACAGGCACTGCGCCCGCAGGCAGGGACGCCCGCGGGGTCACCCAGCACCACGCCGTCAGCCGCCTCCGTCCAGGAGTTCGGCGTGACACCGGCGCGCACGAGCAGGGCCCCGGCGGGAGGGACATCCCGCCGGGGCCCGAGCCGTCGTGATCGCTACGGCTTCTCGTCCGCGTAGAGCGCGCTCACCTCCTCGGCGGTGAGCGCCTTGTCGTAGGCGTGGACCTCGTCGACCGCGCCGTTCCAGAAGTCGGTGTCGTTGCCGCCCCACTGGGCGCGGCCGACGGCCAGGGAACCGGTGCTGGGATAGGCGGGACCGCCGGTGGCACTCGCCGCCGGTTTTCCGTCGACGTACAGCTTGATCGTGTTGTCAGCGCTGTCGCGGACGCCGACCAGGTGGTACCAGCGGCCCTTCTCGGGGGTGGTGACCAGACGGGCCCGGGCTTCACCCGGAGTGCTGAAGGCGAACGCGCCCTGTCCGTACTGGAGGTAGAAGGGGCTGGCCTGGCGCCGGGTGTCCTGGCTGACGGCGGTGGCGTAGTTGCCGGGCAGCTCGTCCAGCCGCACCCACGCGGAGACGGTGTAGCTGCCGGTGGTGTCGATCACCGGACCGTCGGTCTCGGCGTACTGGCCCTGCCCGTTGAACTTCAGCGCACCGCCCCTGACGCCGGGCGTCCAGGTGGTGCCGTCGCTGAGGGTCAGGGCCTTGGCGTTCGGGCCGTCGTCCTTCGCGGTGGTCCCGGTGCCCTCGTCGAGGGCCCAGTGCCCGCCGCCCTTGAGCGGAAGCCGCTCGCCCGCGGCGGCGCCGGCCGCGATGACCTCGCGGTTGATCTCACGGACCCGGACCGGGTCGACCTTGATCTGGCGACGGTCGTAGGTGTAGAGGCCGTTGAGCTCGTTCTCCAGGTCGGAGATCTGGGTGTACACCGAGCCGGACAGCTCGGCGGCGGCCTGGTCGAGGTAGAACTTCGCGGTGTTCTCAACGTACTTGCGGGTCAGCGCGTCCTTGTCGTCGACACCGCTGTAGATCGCCGCCGGGGCGCCCGGCCACATGTGTCCGGGGACGCGCAGGGTGAAGCCGCCGTGCTCACCGTCGATCGCCGCCCGCTTGTCGTCGGGGAACGGCGGGTCCACGTTGTTGTAGTCGTGGTGGTCGATGATGTCGCCCTTGCCTGAATCACCCTTGGAGTCGCAGCAGTTGACTCCGCTGTGGGCGTTGACGACGCGAGAGGGGTCGGCTTCCTTCAGCGCCTCGGCGACCTTGCCGGTCTCGGTGCGGTCCCACTCGCCCCAGCCCTCGTTGAAGACGGTCCAGCCCACCACGGACGGCGAGTCGTGATGCTCACGCGCCATCTCCCGGCCCTGGTCGACGAAGTCGCGCCGGGCGGTGTCGGTGGTCAAGGCGCCGGAAACGAAGTCCTGCCAGACCAACAGGCCCAGCCGGTCCGCGTGGTAGAACCAGCGCGCGGGCTCCACCTTGATGTGCTTGCGCACGGCGTTGAAACCGAGCTCCTTGTGCGCCTTGAGATCGAACGCGAGGGCCTCGTCGCTCGGCGCGGTGTACAGGCCGTCGGGCCAGAAGCCCTGGTCGAGGGTGGCGAGGGAGAAGATGGGCTTGCCGTTGAGCACCAGCTTCTGGAATCCGCCTACCTTGGCGATGCCGACGGAGCGCATACCGAAGTAGCTGGCGACCTTGTCGGTCGACCCGCCGTCGGTCAACTTGACGTCCAGGTCGTAGAGGTAGGGGTCGTCCGGGCTCCACAGGTGCTGGTTCGCCACCCGCAGCCGCAGCTGCTTGTTGGCCGGCCCGCTCACCTTGCCCACGACCTTGCCGCGCTTGTCGCGCGCGACCGCCTCGACGTGCGCCCCGGTGGACGCCTTGTCCGACTTCACGGTCATGGCGAGGCTGCTTGTGCCGATGTCCGGAGTGGTGACGACGTCATCGATGGCGGCGTCGGCGACCGGCTCCATCCAGACGGTCTGCCAGATCCCGGACGACTGGGTGTAGACGATGCCGCTCGGGCTGGGGGACTGCTTGCCCCTCGGCTGGTTCTCGCCCCCGGTGTCGGTGACCGCGACCACGACCTCCTGCGGGCCGGCGCCCTTGAGGGCGTCGGTGATGTCGGCGCTGAAGGCGTCGTAGCCGCCGGTGTGCTCGGCGACCTTGGTGCCGTTGACGAAGACCTGCGCCTGGTAGTCCACGGCGCCGAAGTTCAGCTTCAGCCGGTTGCCCTTGCCGTCCTTGCGGACCTTCCAGTCCTTGGGGACGTTCACCAGCTTGCGGTAGAACATGTGGTCCTCGTGCCGCTCCACCCCGGAGAGAAGCGACTCCACCGGGAACGGCACGACGATCTTCTCGTCGAGGTTCTTGCCGAACACCGGCTGCTCGCCCGCCTTGGCGCCGCTGAACTGCCAAGGGCCGTTGAGGTTCTTCCACTTGGAGCGCACCTGCTGCGGACGCGGGTACTCCGGCAGAGGGTTGTTCTTGTCGAGCTTGTCGCCCCACTCGGTGGTGAGCCGGTGGGTGGAGGCGTTCTCGGCGTAGCGGACGATCTTCGGTACGGTCTCGCCGCCGGACGTCAGGCCGCCAGTGCCGTCGTAGGTGACCCGCACTCCCTGGTTCTTCTGGATGGGCTCGGCGAGTGTGACGAGCAGAGAGTTGCGGTCCTCGGGAGCTGCGGCGACCGACTTCAGGGGCATGGCCGTGGTGTCGGCCTCGACCTTCAAGTGGTCCTTGACCGCCGCGATGCCACCGACCGCGCCCTCGAACCGGGCCCGCAGGTGGCGTCCGTCGGCCGTCAGGCTCAGCTCCACCGGGTAGACCTCGAAGCCTTCGGGCGGGGTGAACGCCGACATCGGCACGAGTTGTTTGGCCAGACCCGGGCCGGACCAGCGCAGGTACATGTTGGATCCGCCGACGTCCTGGAACAGCTCCAGACGGAAGTCGTGCCTCTCACCGGCGTTCAGCCGGATCGCGGCGCTGGTCTGCTCGCGGTCCCAGTCCGGCTCCCAGTGGTCGATGACCGGCTCACCGTCGATGAAGAGGCGGAAGCCGTTGTCGCCGATGGCGTAGAAGGTGTAGTCGCCGGTGGCCGGTGCCTCGATCTGTCCCGTCCAACGGGCGGTCGTGTGCTCCGTCTTGCCGGTCAAATCCTGGAAGGTGCTGGTCAGGCCGGAGAAGTTGATCTGCGGTTCGAGCAGCGTGCCACCGAGTTCGGCGAAGTCCCGTGCGCCGGGGGCCGACATGCTGAAGTACTCGCCCTTCAGGCCGTGTACCTCGACATCGGCTGCTTCGGTGGAGCGCACAGAGGCGCTGCCGGTCGGCTCTGCTGCCGACGCGGTGGCGGCCAGACCGCTCGGGGGCACAACAAGAGCGGCTGCGGCCAGCAGCGCCCACCATCTGGCCCGGGGGCGGATGCGTTGTCTTGTCATCGAACCTTTCCTTGCACGCGCGGGGGCCGGCTGGCAGGACCAGGCCACAGGGCGACGGAAGACCGGTGCGGACGCGGAGTAGGGGCGGCTCTTCCAACGTTGGAAATCTCGTGCCAGCCGAAATGACAGCACGCCCCCCGACCGCTGTCCAGACCTCGCGCACCACTCGCTTACCCCGCCTTCACGAGGCCCGGGCCATAGGCGCCGCCGCTGGAGAGCTGCTCCACCCATGGGAAGAGGGCCTTCGAGTTCAGCGTGAACCTGCCTCGGTGGAACACCGGCGCCGTGGGCGTGCTGCTGTCCGGTGCCATGGCCGCCATGCGGGTAGGAGGCCGTTATTTCCTTTACTTCACGGCGGGGCGCGGACCGGCCCACCAGATGTACGGCATCAGCTCTGCCGCCCCGCACGGCGGGTACACGGCCGAGACCCAACTGGCCCTGCCCGACGGCAACTGGGCCATCGGCGGCACCCTGTCCACCATCAACGGGCAGCGCTTGGTTCGCGTAGGCCCAGCTGCACGCCGGCCAGCGCACACCACGTCATCTCGCAACCCCGGGAGAGCCGGGAGCGGGTGATCGGCAACCCCGACCCGTCAGTGATCACCGGCTACAAGGCGGCCCGGAACCGGCCCCTGACTCATGGGCAGAAGCTGTCCAACCAGGTGCGGGCCCCGGTCGAACACGGCCCATCTCAAGAAGTTGCGCCCCCTCGGCAAGGTCCGCACGAACCCGAGGTGGGCGACCGCGCTGGTCCGGCCCCTGCTGGTGCTGACGAACCGGGAAGTCTCCCGGCGACCGACGATCCTCGCCGAAGTCATCCGCCCGCCACCGGCCCAAGTGCCGCTGAATACCCAAGGTCAGTGGGGCCCGGCTCACGCGAGGCCCCACGACGGCATCAGACGGTGAGGACGAGCTTGCCCTGGAGGTGACCGCGATCGAGCAGCCGGTGCGCGTCGGCGACGCGCTCGAACGGGAACGTCTCCTGCACATGGACCCGGAGCTTTCCCTGTTCGACGAGGTCGACGAGACCGCGCAGGGCGCCCCGGTCGGGGTCGACCGCGATACCGCTGAACCGCATGCCCGCCGCCTCGTACTTGGCGATGAGCTCCGGGTCGTCCTCGGAGGTTGCCGTCACCAGGTGACCGCCAGGGCGGAGCACTCCAAGGGACCGCTCGACGGTGTCGCCGCCGATCGTGTCGAGCACGACGTCGATGTCACGGACCGCGTCGGTGAAGTCGACCGCCGTGTAGTCGATCACTTCATCGGCGCCGAGCCCCTCGACGAATTCCCGCTTGCTCCCGCTGGCGGTCGTGATCACATGCGCGCCAAGGGCTTTCGCTATCTGGATCGCAACGTGCCCGACCCCGCCGCCACCGCCGTGGACCAGGACGCGATCGCCCTTGCCGACGCCGGCGAGGTCGACGAGCCCCTGCCACGCCGTCAGCCCGACGACCGGAAGCGCGGAGGCTTCAACGTGCGAGAGCGAGGCCGGCTTGCGTACCAGGTGCACCGCCGGCGCCGACACGACCTCGGCGTACGCGCTCGCCGCCCGCGGGAACAGCGGCATCCCGAACACCTCGTCGCCGGGCCTGAACCGCCACGTCTGCGGGGCCTCCTGGACCACGCCGCTGATGTCCCAGCCGAGGATGAACGGCGGCTGGCCGAGCAGCGGGAACTCGCCGGCGCGCAGGCGCGCCTCCAGCGGGTTCAGCCCGATCGCCTTGACGCGGACGAGCACCTCGCCCGGGACGGGCCGGGGCTCGGGCGCGTCCACGATGGTGAGCACCTCGGGACCGCCGAGCGACTGCTGGTTGATGACTCGCATGACTCTCTCCTGTGCTTTGAAAGGGGGAGAGCACCCAAGCTAAGTTTCCGATAGGAACCAGCGGGTGCCTAAAGGAGCCGGCAGGTACCTTTGGCGCCATGAGCGGTTTCCGTCCCGGTGATTTCTTTCTCGCCGACTGTCCGGCGCGTCTGGCGGTCGAGCTGATCGCCGACAAGTGGACGGTGGTCGTGCTCTACGGCCTCAGCAAGGGACCGGTGCGCCATGGCGAGTTGATCGAGCTGATCGGCGGCATCTCCCGCAAGATGCTCACCCAGACGCTCCGCCGGCTCGAGGCGCACGGACTCATCCGCCGCCACGCCTACGCCGAGGTGCCGCCCCGCGTCGAGTACGAGCTCACCCCGCTCGGGGCGACGCTGATCGATCCGATCCACATGCTGACCGAGTGGGCGAGGGCGAACGGCGAAGCGGTGCTCGATGCGCTCGACGCCGATCCCGAGCCGGTCGCCCAGAGCGACTGAGGCCTCCGCCAGGACACTGAGCATCCTCTCGGGCACTACGCCTCGCTGACTTGCGTCCCGCGGGCAGCGGAGCGCCTGCTCCTGTGTGGCCGGGCCGTTGACGCGGCCGAGGCCGACGGGTCTTCGGCCTCGCTCGCAGTGCAACTCTCCTGGCTCGGACCCGCGCACAAGGAGCCACAGAGACCGTGCCGGGGCTCAGGCAGTCGTCGGCCGGCACGCCGCCGAGCGTGCGCCGGCGCCTTCCGTGCTCTCGCGCAGTACCAGTCGGTGCGCGACCACGAGGTCCTGGGGTGACCGCGGGCCGGGTGCGGAGGCGTCCGCCGGGGTGGGTCCCGCGACCTCGTCCATCCTGCGTTGCAGCAGTTCGACGGCGACCCGGGCGATCGCGGCCTTGTCGGGGGCGACGGTGCTCAGCGTGGGGACGCTGAAGCGTCCGGCCTCGACGTCGTCGAAGCCGATCACGGCGACCTCTTCGGGGACCCGGATGCCGTGCTCGTACAGGGCGCGCAGCGCCCCCAGCGCCAACTGGTCGTTGAGGCACAGCAGCGCGTCGGGGCGGCCGCCCTCGCCGAGCACCCGGTTGACCGCCTCGGCGCCGTCGGGCATCCCGAAGGACCGGACGGGCAGCAGGGCGGCCGGGTCGTGGTCGACGCCGGCTTCCCGAAGCGCGGCGAGGTAGCCCCGGGTGCGGGCCTCGGCGGTGCCCAGGCCGGCCTCGTCGCGTCCACCGATGACCAGGATGGAGCGGCGGCCGAGGCTGAGCAGGTGCTCGGTCGCCTCCCGTGCCGCCTTCTCGTTGTCGATGGCGACGTGATCGGCGCCTTCCTCCAGCAGTTCGCCGATCAGCACGGTGGGTGGGGCGTCCGCACGGTCGCGCAGGTCGTCCGGGGTGAGGGCGAGCGGGCTGAGGATGACTCCGTCGACGAAGCTGGAACCGAATCCGGTCAGCGCGGCGAGTTCGTGGTCGCGGTCGGCGCCGGTGTCGTGGATCAGCACGGTCAGGGAGCGTTTCTCCGCCTCGCGGATGACGTGCCGGGCGAGCTCGGCGAAGTACGGCACGTCCAGTTCGGGGACGACGAGGGCGATGATGCCGGTGCGGCCCTGGCGCAGATGGCGACCGGCCAGATTGACCTTGTAGCCGAGTTGCTCGATGGCATCGCGCACGGCGCGCCTGGTCCGCTCGGAGACGTGCGTGTAGTCGTTGATGACGTTGGAGACCGTCTTCTCCGACACGCCCGCGAGCCGTGCGACGTCCTTGATCCTTGGCCGTGTCACCGGAACCTCCCTGCCTCTCGGCGCTGCTGAGCTTATGTCCCGGCAGGTCGAGCATCGGCGGCGCGTGTGCCCCATCCGATCGGCCCTTGATATCCGGCCGTTTCGCCTGGCCCTTTACAGCCAATGTACATCGATGTAAAAACAAGCGACGCATCGGCTCGGCCGATGCGCCCTCGCCTGAGCCGGGCGGTGGATCACTCTTCCGTGAGTGTTCCTCCGTCGGTTCGGCATGCGTCTCCGGCCGTCGGAAGGTCCGCGATGTACACCCGCTTCCCCGCCTCATCACCAGCACCCGCACCCGGTGCGGCATCCGCTCTCACCCGTCGTCGGCTGCTGCGCCACGGCACGGCCGCCGCAGGTGCGCTGCTCGCGGCCGGTCCGCTGTCCGGCTGCGCCTCACCGGCCGCCGCCGACCCCTCCGCGCTGAGCGTCTGGGACCTGTTCCAGGGCGGCGACGGCACGCTCATGGACGACATGATCAAGGCCGTCTCCAAGGGCCCGCAGGGCTTCGATGTCAAGCGCACGATCCTCGACTGGGGACCGTCGTACTACACCAAGCTGGCCATGTCGGCCGCCGGCGGCCGAGCCTCCGACGTGGCGATCATGCACCTGTCCCGGCTGGCCGGATATGCGCCCGCCGGCCTCGTGGATCCCATCGACCTGGACGTGCTCGCCGGATTCGGGGTCTCCGAGAAGGACTTCACACGGGCCGTGTGGGCGCGGACGCAGCACGACAAGACGGTCTACGCCGTTCCGCTCGATGTCCATCCCTTCATCGTGTTCTACGACAAGGAGGCCGCCGACAAGGCGGGCCTCCTGGACTCCTCGGGTGAGCTTGCCCCGATGGGTTCCCCGGAGGCTCTGATCGACGCCGGCAAGGCGCTCGCCAAGGCGACCGGTCAGAAGGGCATCCTGTTCGGCCACGTCACCGACCCATCGCAGAGCTGGCGGCTGTTCGCCGCGCTCTATGCGCAGACCGGCGCCTCCTTCACTCTGCCGGACGGCGGCCCGCCGCAGATCGACATCGACGCCGCCGTCCGCGTGGTCACCTTCATGCAGCAGCTGTTCGACGGCCGCACCAACCCCAACAACCTGGACTACTACGGCGCCGTAGCCAACTTCATCGGCGGCCGCGCCGGCATGGTCATGCTCGGGGAGTGGGAACTGCCGGCGCTGAAGAAGTCCGGCATCCCGCTCGGCGCCGCGCCGTTCCCGCAGGTCTTCGACAAGCCGGCCGTCTACACCGACAGCCACAGCTTCGTCCTGCCGCATCAGGACAACCCGGACCCGGCGAGGCGCCGCGAGGCCCACCGGTACATCGCGGAGATCATCAAGCAGAGTCTCACCTGGGCGAGCGCCGGTCATATCCCCGCCTACCAGCCCGTCATCGCGGAGCCGGCGTACGCCGCCCTCGACCCGCAGTCCTCCTACGCCAAGGCGGCAGAGGTGGCGGTCCTCGACCCGCCGAACTGGTTCGCCGGGGCCGGTTCCAACTTCCAGAGCCGGATGTGCCAGCCGCTCCAGTCGGCGCTGCTGCGCAACACGTCCGCCGAGAAGGCGGTGCGCCAGATGGTCCGCGAGGCGGACACGCTGCTCCGGCAGCCCAACCCGGTGGCCTGACGAGCAGAAGGAGTGAGCCACGTGACCACTACAGCACCCCCCGGCGCCGAGGCTGTGACCGGCCCGGCCGCCGGCCGCCCCCACGGCCTCGGCCGCAAGGGACTGAGCGGCATCCGGGCCGCCAAGGGCCCCGGCCTCGTCTTCGTCCTGCCGTTCATGCTCGTCTTCGCCCTGTTCCTGGTGTGGCCCATCGTGCACGGGCTCTGGTTGAGCTTCACCGACAGCTCACTGGCCCTGCGCGCCACGACCTTCGTCGGCTTCGACAACTACGCCGAGGCGTTCGGCGACGCGGACGTCTGGACCAGCCTCGGCAACACGGTCGTCTTCACCGCCATCTCCAGCATCCCGCTGGTGCTGATCGCCCTGGCGATGGCCCTGCTGGTGCACAGCGGCCTCGCCGGACAGTGGGTGTGGCGGCTGGCCTTCTTCGCCCCCTACCTGCTGCCCGTGACCGTCGTGACCTCGATCTGGATGTGGCTCTACCAGCCCGACCTCGGATTGGCCAACCAGTTCCTCGACACCCTCGGCATCGGGCCCGTCGGCTGGCTCTCCGACGAATCCGTCGCGAAGTGGGCGATCGCCGCTCTCACCGTCTGGTGGACGGTCGGTTTCAACTTCCTGCTGTACCTGGCCGCGCTCCAGTCCCTGCCGCAGACCTACTACGAGGCCGCCGCCCTCGACGGCGCCGGTGCCTGGCGTCGCCTGTGGTCCATCACCCTGCCGCAGCTGCGCCGCACCACCGCCCTGGTCGCGATGCTCCAGGTCCTCGCCTCGCTGAAGGTGTTCGACCAGATCTACATCCTCACCAAGGGCGGCCCCAACGGCACGACCCGCCCGGTCCTGGAATACGTCTACGACGTCGGGTTCACCGGCTACCGGCTCGGTTACGCCTCCGCCGTCTCCTACCTGTTCTTCGCCTTCATCGTCGTCGTCTCGCTCCTGCAACTGCGTCTCTTCCGCCAGGAGGGCTGACCGTGTCCGCCACCGCTACGCCCCTTCGCCCGCTGCGCCGTCCGCCCCGGGCAGCCGCCGAATCCTCCCTCTTCCTCGGACACGGCCGACTGCCGCGCGTCCTGGTCGGCATCGCCCTGGTCGTCCTGACGATCGTCTGGCTGCTGCCGTTCGTCTGGGCCATCGCCACCTCGCTGCAGAGCGCGCAGGACGCGGCCTCGCCCGGTCTGTCCCCGATCAAAGGCGCCCTCACGACGGGGGCGTACGAGCAGATCCTCGAACGCGGGAACATCACCCGCTGGGCCCTCAACAGCTTCCTGATAGCCGGGCTTGTCACGCTGATCACCGTCGCGGTCTCCACCCTCGCCGCATACGGCTTCTCACGCGGCACGTTCCGCGGCCGCCGGGTCCTGCTCGCGGTGACCGTCGCCTCGATCCTCGTCCCGCCGCAGCTGCTCATCGTCCCGCTCTTCAAGCAGATGCTGCTCTTCCACCTCGTGGACACCTACGCGGCGGTCGTCCTGCCGCAGGTCGTCGCGCCCATGATGGTCTTCATCCTCAAGCGCTTCTTCGACGCCATCCCACGGGAACTGGAGGACGCGGCCCGGATTGACGGGGCCTCCGAGTTCCGGGTCTTCCTGTCCATCGTGCTGCCGCTGTCGCGCCCGATCGTCTCCGCCGTGGCGATCTTCGTCTTCATCGGGGCCTGGAACAACTTCCTGTGGCCGTTCATCGTCACCAACGACGCGGACCTGATGACCCTTCCCGTCGGCCTGGCCACCGTCAAGGACGTCTACGGCATCGAGTACGCCCAGTCCATGGCGTCGGCGCTGCTCGCGGCCCTCCCCCTGATCGTGGTCTACCTCTTTTTCCAGCGTCGCATCGTCAACTCCGTGGCCACCACCGGCCTCGGCGGCTCCTGACCGCATCCCCTCGCCGCACCCACAGGCTGGCGGTATCTCCGCCGGCCTCTGATCGACTGGAGCATGTGTGCCCACTCACTCCGTACCGCGCCCGGAGTACCCGCGACCGCAGTTCGTGCGCCGCGACTGGCTCAACCTGAACGGCGCCTGGCAGTTCGAGACCGACCGAGGGGACAGCGGGCTGGAACGCGGCCTGCTCGGCCGTGAACTGCGCGACGAGATCCTCGTACCCTTCCCGCCCGAGTCCGAGCTCTCCGGCATCGGCGACACCGACTTCCTGGAGGCCGTCTGGTACCGGCGTGCCGTCACCCTGCCCGCCGAATGGGCCGGCCGCCGAGTGCTGCTGCACTTCGGAGCCGTCGACTACGACACCACCGTATGGGCCGACGGGAAGGAGGTCGCCCGGCACCGCGGCGGCTTCACCCCCTTCACCGCCGACCTCGGTGACATCGCGGGCAGCGGCGAGGACGTCGTCATCACCGTCCGGGCCCGCGACCCCAAGTCCGGCCCCCACGCCCGTGGCAAGCAGGCCATCCAGTACGCCAACCACGCCGCGAACTACACACGCGTCACCGGCATCTGGCAGACCGTCTGGCTGGAGCCCGTCCCCGAGACCCACCTGCGGCGCCCGCGCATCACCCCCGACCTCGCCGGCTCCGCCTTCCACCTGGAACTCCCGCTGTCCGGCAACCGCCCCGGCCACCGGGTACGCGCGGTCCTCAGCGACGCCGGCGGCGAGGTGAGCCGTGCCGAGGCACGCGCCGACCTGGACCTGGCCCCGCGCCTGCACCTGCCCGTTGCCCATGACCGGCGCCGTGAGTGGAGCCCGCAGGACCCGCACCTGTACGACCTACGGGTGGAACTCCTCGACGCGTCCGGCGAGGTGGTCGACAGCGCGGACAGCTACGCCGGTCTGCGCGCCGTGGGCCTGCGCGGCAAGGCGGTCCTCCTCAACGGCCGCCCGGTCTTCCAGCGCCTGGTCCTGGACCAGGGCTGGTACCCGGACGGGTTGATGACCGCACCCACCGACGAGGCCCTGGTGGGGGACATCGAACTGGGCATGGCGGCCGGCTTCAACGGCGCCCGGCTCCACCAGAAGGTCTTCGAGGAGCGCTTCCTCTACCACGCCGACCGGCTGGGCTACCTGGTCTGGGGCGAGTTCGGCGACTGGGGCTGCGAGGTCGGCGGCTCCTCGGGCGACAACCAGCAGCCCGACGCCTCGTACGTCGCCCAGTGGCTCGAAGCCGTCGAACGCGACTACTCCCACCCCTCGATCATCGGCTGGTGCCCGCTGAACGAGACGTACCAGAAACTCCACGACCGCATCACCCAGCTTGACGCGGTGACCCGCGCGATGTTCCTGGCCACGAAGGCGATGGACACCAGCCGCCCGGTGATCGACGCCTCCGGCTACGCCCACCGCGTCGACGAAACTGACATCTACGACTCCCACCACTACGAACAGGACCCCGAGACCTTCCGCGAGCTGATGTCGGGTCTGGCGAAGGACGTCCCGTTCGCCAACACCCACGAGAGCGGCGCCGCCTACTCGGTCCCCTACCGCGGGCAGCCGTACTTCGTCAGCGAGTTCGGCGGCATCTGGTGGGACCCCGAGGCAGCCGCCGCGGACTCCGGCGAGGACCGCAAGGAGTCCTGGGGCTACGGTGAGCGGATCCGCACCGAGGAGGAGTTCCACGCCCGCTTCGCGGGCCTGACCGGCGTACTCCTCGACGACCGCAACATGTTCGGCTACTGCTACACCCAGCTGACCGACGTCTTCCAGGAACGCAACGGCATCTACCGCTTCGACCGCAGCACCAAGCTCGACGTCGACCGTGTCCGGACCGCACAGCTGCGCCCGGCGGCGATCGAGGAGACGGACTGACCGCCGCTTGCGTCACCCACGTCCCTAGGGGAGGCGGGCCCCTGCCCCGAGAGGGCCCGCCCGTGGTCAAGGCGCCGGTCGCCGGAGTGGTCGTAGCACCCGCGGGAGGCGGCCGGCGCGTGGACGCCGACGCCCCCTGCCGCTCCAACCGGACATCGCGGTGTCATGACGCGGCGTGTCCCGTCCGGCGCCGAAGGGCACCGTGGGCGGCGCGACGGCGAGGCCTCGGGGCCGCAGGCCGCCATGGCGCCCCCACTGACACGCGGGGAACCGGTGTTCCATACGGCGGCCGGGCATGCGGTGAGGAATCGCAGCACCGCGGGCAGAACGGCGAAGTGGTCGTGAGCCGGGTCGGGGACTGTGTCGAGGCGTGCGTCGATGCCGTGCTCACACCAGTTCGCCCGCAGCGCGCGGATGCGCTCGATGCGGTTGCCGCCCGCCGGGGCGGGACCGTGCGGCAACGACCACTTGGGCCCCGGCTCCCGCTTCTGTCTCGCTGGGCGATGGCCGCGCCGATGTGACCAGTACCGCCAAGTTCGCCAGCGAGCACGACTGGGCCTGTTACAAGACCCAGTCCCGCTCCTGACCGACCGGTGGCTCTCCTGGGCGACCGGGAGACCACCCCCCCCATGTCCCGGTCGGGAAGCCGGTGACCGGGCAGTCACTCGGCGACGCTGCTTCAACGCGAGTCCGCGAGCGATGTGCTGGACTCATAGGATCCTGCAGCAGGTTGGGCTGTGATTCTGTGATCGGAGTACCTGATGAGTAGTAAGCCGTGGCAACTGCTCGTACTGGCGCCGCTCGGTGCCGAGCGAGTTCATGAGACCTTTGGGGCACTGGATGCCGAGATCGTGCTGCCGGCCAGCCGGGATCGAGAGGGGTTGCACACAGCGCTGGCCGAGGCGGAGCTGGTGGTCGCCGACTTCACTTTCACACTCGCCATCGACGCCGATGCCGTGGCCGCGGCTCCGAATCTGGCGTTCGTGCAGATGCCGGGTGTAGGCACCGAATCCTTCGACCTGCAAGCGCTGACTGCCGCGGGCGTCCCCCTGGCCAACACCGCTGGAGCGAACACGCAATCAGTTGCGGAGTGGGCGCTGGCGGCTGCCTTCGATCTGTCGCGCGGCATCACGTGGGCGGACCGCCAGGTACGTTCGGGCGCTTGGCCGCAGCTGGAGGCCGCGGCACGTGGTGCGAACATGCTGAGCGAACGTCGCGTGGGAATCCTCGGCATGGGCGCGATCGGAACAGAAGCCGCGCGTCTGTTTGAGGCGGTCGGCTGCTCGGTGTCGTACTGGTCCCGTCGTCGTCGCACGACAGGGGTCTACAAAGAGATCGACGAACTGCTGGCGACCTCGGATGTCCTTGTCGTCTGTCTTCCGCTCACCCCGGACACGCGCGGGATGCTGCACTCGCAGCGACTTGCGCTCCTGCCGCAGGGCGCCTTGCTGGTGAACGTCGCACGCGGTGGTATCGCGCCGGACGAGGCGATCTTGGAGGCACTGGAGAGCGGGAGGATGGCCGGGGCGGCTCTCGATGTGTTTGAGCAGGAGCCCCTCCCAGCCGATCATCCGCTGCGGCGTCACGAAGCCGTCGTTCTGTCGCCGCACACAGCAGGCGCGACTCGCAGGGCGCAACGCAACATGTTGACGGCGGTGGTCGACAACATCAAGGCCGCTATGGAGGGCCGGCCGGTGGCCAATGTCGTCAACGACGCCGACGCTCTTGTGCGACGACGCTAGTCTTCTGAGTCAGGAGTTCCGTCGGACGAGGAACGGGCTGCGCTGGAGGGGTGGGTGCGGCGCCGTTCCACCCCGCAGGCGTGGGTTCTGCGGTGTCGAATCATTCTGGCCTGCGCGACCGGCTCGTCGAACAAGGACGTGGCCGCGCAGGTGGGTTCGACACCGTTTTCGGGAGACGGGAGTAGTGGACTCAACCTGGACCATTACAATTCCCGCCTCACCGGCGCAATTCCTTCTTGTAAAGAATAAAATCGCAGGGTACTGCAAGGAGCGGAGCGAGATGCGGGTACTTGTCTTCGAGGGAACCCCGACCGACAATTTCGTATCCGTCCCGCTCGTTCCATGATGCCATGAAGTCCTTGGATTCGACCCTCAAATCCCTGGGAGTCAGCAACTCGATCTGAAGTGCAGAAATTCCGCGCGATTTGAGGAGTTCAAAAACAAACTGCCGAATCTGTCGGCCGATGCCTTGATTGCGCATCTCCGGGTGGGACACCAGCATGCCAGTCTCAGCCGTGTCCGCGTCCAGGACGGCGACATGTATGGACCCGACCACTCGCCCATCACACCGCGCTACGACAACCTGTCCCTTCCCGGTGTACTTGGTGATCTCCTCCACGGTCGTGCGCGGGGTACCGGGTAGCCATATGTCGGCCTCTGCGCTGGCGTACACCCGGTTGATCAAGTCGGTGATCTCGGTCATCAAGGTTTCGTCTGAGTTCGCTTCGGGCGGAAGTACCTGAATGTCGAGAGGCGTAATACTCATGAGTTTACTCCGAGACTCGGGGGTCGCGCTGTGTAAGCAGCGTACCGATGACTCTGAGTCTGCAGGTCAAGCAGTAAGAAAACTTGCCGTTCTTTGTGATTTGTTAGTTCTGTGGGTGCAGGAGCTTCAGCGGTGTGAGGCTGTTGGTGTGTCAGTTCCTCGTCGGGACCCGTGCTTTCCGATGTGTCCGTTCCGCCCCTGACACGACCCCAGTTGGCCGAGGCCCGTCGCATGCGGGCGGTGGAGTTGTTCGAGCAGGGACGTTCCACATCCGAGGTTGCAGGATGGTGGGGCTGCATCCCGAGAGCGTGCGCCGGTGGAAACGCTGATGGGAACTGGGCGGTGCTCCGGCACTGCGGCTGCGTCCGGCGACCGGTCGGCCGCCGAAGCTGAGGCATGGGAGTTGTCCGGCGCAAAGAAGGCCGTCGGCGAGACCACGGTCATCGCGGACGGCGGCAACCGGGGCACCGGCCTGGTCATGCCGCACCGCCGCGAGAAGGACCAGACCGAACTGAGGTTGGTGCGCCAGCACGCGGCGACCAGCAGAACCCGGTCCTCCAGTGTCAGGCTTCACGGCCTGCCCCTGTGCACCGGATCCGCACCCTCACGTCGCAACGCGGCTATCAGCTTGCTGAACTGACGCGGGCTCAACCCGGTGAACGGGCTTATCCAGGACGGCTCCGACGCCGTGATCACACCAGCCACGGCGAGATCATTTCAGTTGCCGTCGCCCGTTCCTCAGGCCGATCCTGTGGGCTCGGTCAACGAGGAGGACACGTGGGGCTCGTTCTGTTCCCGGGAGACGACGACACCAGCAGCCCGGATGTGTCCTGGTCCTACACCGGCTTCGGAGTGTTCCGGCGGTGGCTGGCGCAGGCCGAGGGGTTCGAACTAGACGAGATGGACGGCTTCGGTGGACAGCGCCCCTGGAACGACGTCTCCACCACCCTGGCACCACTCCTCAATCATCCCGACGACGACGGCCCCGACCTGACACCGATCCAGTGCGCCGCGATCCTGCCCCGCCTGCAAGAGATCGCCGACCAGCCGCAAGAGGGAAGCATCGACCCGCTCCTCCAACGGCACCTCGACGACGCCCGCCAGTTCGCGGTCGTCCTGCAGCTCTGCATCGAGAAGGACGTCGACCTCCTCATCGGCTGACGTCGGCCGACGGCACCGGCTCACTGGGACCAGCAGTTTCGCGACAGGACTTAGACCTTGTCTCATGTGGTGATGGTGTGTGCTGCGGCATGATGTCTCTTCGTGAGTGCCGATCTGTCGCAGCGGCTGGTTCCTGACGGTCTGTGGGAACTGGTCGCCCCGCTGCTGCCGTCGTTCAATTCCCGTCCGCAGGGCGGCGGGACCGCGCCGTTGGACGAGCGTGCCGTGTTCACGGCGGTGGTATACGTGCTGACCAGCGGGTGCGCCTGGCGGTATCTGCCGGAGACGTTCGGGGTGTCGCCCGCAACAGCACACCGCCGGTTCACAGCGTGGACCGAGGCCGGGTTATGGCGCCGATTGCACCGGGCGGTCCTGGACGAACTCGGCGCCCAGGGCG
>NZ_KB911627.1 GCF_000383615.1 Streptomyces canus 299MFChir4.1
GACCAGACCGACATCGCGATCATCGCCGTGGACCCGGCCTACACCAGCCGCTGGGGCGCCCAGCACTGGCAGAAGCCCCTCACCGGCACCACGCGCAAGACGACCCGCCACGACGCTGCCGCCGTGGCGATCGGACGACGCGCCCAGGGACACCCGATCCGGCGACGGACGACACCGCCCCCACACGACCGGAGTGATCGTGTGGGGCATCGGACCGTCCAGGCCGACCGGCGTGCCGCTGGGCGTGAGGAAACCCGCCCTCCCGTTCCCGGACCACGCACCGGATGCGTGCCGCCGGACCGCGGAGCGAACGCGGGCGACCAGAACGCCCAACACCGTTCGGGGCGTTCGGCTGAGCATGAATCCTGGCAACAGGACTCACTCCTGCCCAGTCTCTAGGAACGGTGAGGGACTGCGGGCCGCTCAACTCGTAGGTGGCCCCCGCGTGTTCGGCCGTCGAGGTCAGTGCCGGAGCCGCGATCTCCGCCAGGTCCGCCGGGTCGATGCTCGCCGCCGGGCGGTCCGCGAAGGGGATCGCCACCTCGTCGCCGGCCCGCAACTGCCCCGCCCACTGCAGGGCGTTGGACATGAAGCGGCCGGGGCGCAGCAGGGTCCAGGCGAAGCCGCGGGCCGGGTCGGTCACCGCCGCCTCCGCCGTCCGCTGCCAGCGGGCGATCGGGTCGTCGCCCGTCCCGCCGTCCAGGACAGCTTCACGACTCGGCTCACCCCCGCCCGATGCGCCGCCGCGGCGAGCGCGAGGTCGTGGGTGGGTTCGGGAGCCGTGCCCACCGCCTGCGCCGACATCAGGAAGACGCCGTCCACGCCCGCGAAGGCCGCCTCCAGGCTCGCCGGGTCCGCCGCGTCTACACCGCCTCGGCGCCCGCGGGAAGCCGGGCCTCGGCCGGCCGCCGGGTCATCGCGCGCACCGGCTCCCCGGCCGCCGCGAGCCGCCGTACCAGCTCGCTTCCCACATGGCCTGTCGCTCCGGTCACCAGGATCATCGCCGTCTCCCCTCATGGATGCCTCACGGATGCCTCATGGGCGACTCGTGGACGACCCCAGCCTGCGCGCGACGGCGGCGGCCGGCGTCGCACCGGGGGAGGCGGTGCGGCTGCTCCCGCGGGAGTAGCCGGGGAGAAATGTGGCATTCAGGCATATTCTGAGACCGTGCATCTCTGCCTGTCGATCTGGAGAAGGTGAGTGCGATGCGCGTACTGCTCAAGGTGTGCATGGACACGGAGAAGGCGAACGATGCCATCAGCCACGGCACCCTGCCGAAGCTGATCGAGCAGTCGATGGAGCAGATCAAGCCCGAAGCGGCCTACTTCACCGCCGAGGACGGCCAGCGCACCGCCTACCTGGTCTTCGACATGCAGGACAGCTCACTGATGCCGGTGATCAGTGAGCCGTTCTTCATGAACCTGGGCGCGAAGATCACGTACACCCCGGTGATGAACTACGACGACGTCCAGAAGGGCCTCGCCCAGCTCGGGCGTTGACCGTCGATCGCGTCAGCTGAAGATGATCATCGAGCCCTGGGCGAGACTCCGGGTCGCCGCCGCGTGCAGCCCCAGCCAGACATGGCGTTCGCGGGCGAAGGGACTGGGGTCGTACGGCGCGGGAACGGCCGGCTCCTCCAGCTCCGTGGGGGCGCGTGGCGGCTCGGGGGGCGCCGGCGGGTTGGCCGGGTCGATGCCGATCACCGGGGCCACGAACTCCAGCTCCCGCAGCAGGGCCTGAGAGGATCCCAACGGGCCACCGCCCGCGAGGAGTTCGTCGTTGGCCAGGGGATGCGGGAAGTCGACGGGGACGTACGCGCCCGCGTGGTCGTAGTGCCAGACCAGATGGGACTGCTGGGCCGTCGCCTCGAACATCTCCAGCAACTGCTCGTAGTCCCCGCCCAGTTCGTCCACGGGGGTGACCGGGAGCCCGCACACCTGGAGCAGATAGGCGCGGCGCAGGAAGTGCAGCGCGTCGTAGTCGAAACCGGCCACCGGGGCGACCTCGCCGGACAGTCCCGGCATGTACTGGTACACCGGCACCGGCGGCAACCCGGCCTCGGTGAGCACCTTGTTGTATTGCGCGAGTTCCTCGGCGAACGGGTTGTCCGGGGTGTGGCACAACACGTCGACAAGCGGCACCAGCCACAGGTCACAGGCCAAAAGACAGCTCCTCGGATACTCGCGGTGCGCGGATATCGTCACACGGTGGTCAGGGAAGGGTAGTCGCTGCGGCCCCGGGTCGGGGCCCCTTGTGCGGGTCGTGGTGGTCCCTTACCCCTGCCGGGGGCCGTCAGTCGGCGGTGAGGCCCTCGATGAGGGTCAGATAGTGGCCGTTGTAGGCGGTGAGGAGTTCGCGGGCGGCCGCGGTGTCCTGCCGGTACAGGGCGTCGGCGACCTCGGGGTGCGCGGACCACAGGCTGCCGCGCAGATCGGTGAGCCGGCGCAGGTGCTGGACCGTGCACACCCAGGTCTGCACGCGTAGCCGGTGCAGGAAGTCGGCGAGGTAGGGATTGCCGAACAGGACGCTCAGTTCGCGCCAGAAGCGCAGGTCGTAGCCGATCAGCACGGTCAGGTCGCCTGCGGCGGCGGCCCGCTGGGCCTCCTCGCCGCGCCGCCGTACGCCCGCCACGGCCGCCGCGGTACGGGGTTCGTCGAGCTCCTGGAGGATGCGGTGGCCGGCGTCGAGCGCCTGGAACATGCCGTCCGTGACCAGGCTGCGGGCCTCGATCATGCCGCGGAAGTCGTCGAGGGAGTACTCGTGCACATGGAAGCCGCGGTGCTGGTCGGCCTCCAGGAGCCCCTGCGCGGACAGGTCCACGAGGGCCTCGCGGACCGGGGTCGCGGAGACGCCGTACTGCTCGGCGATCTCCTTGACGGTGAACTCCTGCCCCGGCTGGAGCCGCCCGGCCAGTACCTCGTCGCGCAGCGCGTCCGCGATCTGCTGCCGCAGCGTGCTGCGGGTGACGGCACCGTTGCCGCTGCTGCCGGGCATGGTCGGGGCGCCTCTCTCGCGCAGGTGCAAATGGCGTGCTCGTACATATGTCTACGAGCACGCCACCTTACGCGTTCGGAGGCCGGGAGGATTTACTCCGTGTGTTCGTCCGCCACGCAGAGCGCGGTGTCCAGGGCGGCGAGCCCCTCCTTCAGCTCCGCCTCGCTGACGTTGCACGGCGGCACGACATGGGTCCGGTTCATGTTGACGAACGGCCAGATGCCCTGCTTCTTCGCGGCGGCCGCGAACGCGGCCATCGGGGCGTTCGCCTCACCCGCCGCGTTGTAGGGCACGAGAGGCTCGCGGGTCTCCTTGTCCTTCACGAGTTCAAGGGCCCAGAACATGCCCACACCGCGCACCTCGCCGACGCTCGGATGCCGCTCGGCGAGCTCCCGCAGCGCCGGCTCCAGGACGGCCGTACCGAGGTGCTTGGCGTTGTCGACGACCCCTTCCTCCGCCATCACGTTGATGGTCGCGACGGCGGCGGCGCAGGCGAGCGGGTGCCCGGAGTAGGTCAGCCCGCCGGGGTACGGCCGCTTGCCGAAGGTGTCGGCGATCTTCTGCGAGATGGCGACACCGCCGAGCGGCACGTATCCGCTGTTGACGCCCTTGGCGAAGGTCATGAGGTCGGGCGTGACGTCGAAGAGGTCGGCGGCGAACCACTCGCCGGTGCGTCCGAACCCGGCCATGACCTCGTCCAGGACGAAGACGATGCCGTACTTGTCGCAGATCTCGCGGACCCCGGCGAGGTAGCCGGGCGGCGGGACCATGATTCCGGCGGTGCCGGGGATGGTCTCCAGGACGATCGCGGCGACGGTGGCCGGGCCCTCGAAGGCGATGGTCGTCTCCAGGTGCTCCAGCGCCCGCGCGGTCTCCTGCTCCTCGGTCTCGGCGTAGAAGCGGGACCGGTACAGGAAGGGCGCCCAGAAGTGCACGACCCCGGCGGAGGCGCTGTCGGAGGCCCAGCGCCGCGGGTCACCGGTGAGGTTGACGGCCTGCTGCGTGCCGCCGTGGTACGAGCGGTAGGCGGAGAGCACCTTGGGCCGCCCGGTGTGCAGCCGGGCCATGCGCACGGCGTGCTCGACGGCGTCCGCGCCGGCATTGGTGAAGAAGATCTTGTCCAGGTCCCCGGGCGTCCGCTCGGCGATCAGCCGGGCCGCCTCGGAGCGGGCCTCGATCGCGAAGGCGGGCGCGAAGGTCGTCATCTTCGCCGCCTGCTCCTGGATCGCGGCGACGACCTTCGGGTGCTGGTAGCCGATGTTGGTGTAGACGAGCCCGCTGGTGAAGTCGAGATAGCGGTTCCCGTCGTAGTCCCAGAAGTACGAGCCCTCCGCACCGGCGACGGCCAGCGGGTCGATGAGCTCCTGCGCGGACCAGGAGTGGAACACATGAGCACGGTCCGCGGCCTTCACGGCGGCGCCGACCTCTGGGTGTGGCTGAGGGGTCATACGAGTGAGCGTAAATGTCCGCGATGCGGAAGCGGTATCGGCGTCCTGTCTGTGGACGGGGGCATTACGCGACAGGGTGTCCAGGGCCGAACGATTGACAGCCTACTGTCGAAATGACAGCATGTTGTCATGAATGCCAACCCCGTGCACCACGCCGTGTACGACACCTATGCCGACTGGGAGACGGGACACGCCACGGCCTACCTCGCCCGCGCCGGGTACGAGATCCGCACGGTCGGCCCGTCGCGCGAGCCGGTGACCTCCATCGGGGGCCTGCGGGTGCAGCCGGCATGCGCCCTGGACGACGTACGGCCCTCCGAGAGTTCCCTGCTGATCCTGCCGGGCGCCGACCTCTGGGACGCCGGCGACGACCTCGCCCCCTTCGCCCGCAAGGCGCGGGAGTTCCTCGACGCCGGGGTTCCCGTCGCCGCGATCTGCGGGGCCACCGCCGGGCTCGCGCGTGAGGGGCTGCTCGACGACCGGGAGCACACCGGCGCCGTGTCCTTCTATCTGGCGGCCACCGGGTACGGCGGCGGCGGGCGGTACGTCGACGCGGACGCCGTGACCGACGGCGGGCTGATCACCGCCGGACCCACCGAACCCGTCGCGTTCGCCCGGGAGATCTTCCGGCTGCTCGGGATCTACGAGGGCGAGGTGCTGGACGCCTGGTACCGGCTCTTCCACGACTCCGACCCGCAGGCCTACGCCGTGCTGGAGAAGGCGACCGCGCGGTGAGCCGGGAGCGGCAGGAGCTGCTCAGCCGCAGCGCGCTCGGGGTGTTCCGGCTCAACGGCCGGTTCCTCGCCGTCGCCGAGGAGCTGGCGCGCCCCGCCCATCTCACCGCCGCCTGGTGGCAGGTGCTCGGCGCGGTGCTCCCGGAGCCGCTCCCGGTCGCCGGGATCGCCCGGGAGATGGGCATCACCCGGCAGAGCGTGCAGCGGATCGCCGATCTCCTGGTGGAGCGGGGACTGGCCGCTTACCGGCCCAACCCCGCCCACCGGCGCGCCAAGCTCCTCGCGCCGACCGAGGAGGGACGGGCCGCCGTACGGCGGATCGGTCCGGGGCACGCGGCCTTCGCCGACCGGCTCGCGGAGGCCTTCGGGGAGGCCGAACTCGCCGAAGCCGTAGGGGTGCTGGAGCGGCTGTCCAAGGTGCTCGACCAGATCTCGACGGACGGCGGACGGACGTAGACACTGGTCTTCTGTCGCGCAGGTGTGCGGGCGCGCGGTCTCGGGGGAGGGCCTGCCATGGAGGAACACGGCTCCGCCGACCCGGCGGACGGCGAGGGACGGGGTCATGCCCGGGAGCGCCCCTCGCCCGGCACCTATCTGACGCCGTACCCGTCGGAGCCGGGCCCCTTGCCGGGGGACCGCAGCCGTGCCGTCACGCTGGCGCTCCTCGCGGTCGCGCTCGTGGTGGCGTTGGGTGCCGGCGGCTCGGTCTACGCCGTCCTGGACGACGAGAGTCCCGGCGCGGCGCCGACGGCCCCTCCTGCCTCGCCCTGAAGTCCCCGTCCGCGTACGTCGGTTGAACGTCACGCGAACTTCGCCTCACCGTCCCGCCGGGTCCGCTCGCACAGCCGTACGGTGGTCGGACGAGCGAACTGCGGGAGTTGCGGGGGCACCCACAGTGCAGTGGTGGAGCGCGGAGAACGTCGTGGCGGTGGGGACCGCCGTCCTCGGTGTCGTCGCGTCCGGGGTCATGGTCTGGTACGAGCGCAGGGTGCCGCGCCGCTGGGGGCACCGCCCACGCCCTTAAGGCGGTGGGGGAGGATCGGCTACCGCGTGCAGATGGACAACCGCGGTGGGGGAGGATCGGCTACCGCGTGCAGATGGACAACCCGATCGGCGACGACGTCCGGCGGGGCCGGGCCAACGTCAGACTCGGGCTCTTCGACGAGGCTCCCGACATGTCGGACGCCACCCTGGTCCTCCTGCGCATCGAGAACGACGGCTCGCAGGGCATCGACCGCGACGACTACACGGGCCCCGAACGGCACGGCCTGACCGCGGTGTTCAGCGACCGGACCGTGCGCGGGGTCTCGGTCACCCAGCCGATCGACACCGACCACCTCATGGACCACTTCACCCCGGAACGGGGCTTCGGCTACGAGGGCAACCGGCTGCGTGTTCCCCGTGTCCCCCTCAACCGCGGCGAGCACTACAAACTCCTCGTGCTGCTGTCCGGCGGTGACGTGGGCCGTCCGATCCGGATGACTGGCGGCATCCGGGAGGGCGAGGTGCACCCCAACCGCGCCACCCCGGACGAGATCCCGCCCGTCCTCAGCCCGGCGGCACGGATCTTCACCGGGCTGCTCACCCATCCGTCCTGGTCCTCGCCACGATCGTGGTCGCCCGCGACGACACCCCGCCCCCGCTCGGCTGCGAGACGGGAAGCCTCACGGTGACCGGCTCCACCGCCTTCGCCCCGGTGATCGAGACGCTCGCGAAGGAGTACGAGAAGGACTGCGAGGGCGCGGACATCACGGTCGAGGCGCGCGGCAGCGAGGCCGGGGTGGCCGGGCTCGGCGCCAGCGGTGCCCGCTCGGCGAAGGAGGCGCGGTCCGTGATCGCCTTCTCGGACGGTCCGATGGGCGACCGGCTGGGCCTGCACGGCGAGAAGATCGCCCTGTCGGTCTTCACCCTCGTCGTCAACGACGGCATCGATCTCGGCGCGCGCGGGCTGACCCGGGCCGAGGTGGAGCGCCTGTACCGGGGCGAGGTCGGCCGCTGGAGCGACCTGAACGCCTCCCGCCCCGCCGGCCTCCCGCACCTGCCCGGCCTGCCGGTCGTGCTGGTGAGCCGGGACGCGTACTCGGGCACCCGGCAGATCTTCCAGGAACGGGTGCTCGCGGGTGCCTGGGAGATGACCCCCACGACGTCCCTGGACTGCGACCCGGTGAAGGACAAGGCGGTGGCCGCGGCCGCGCGTTCCGCCGTCACCCGCTGCGAACTCGCCTCCACCGAGGACGTGCTGGACAAGGTCGCCGCCCAGCCCGGCGCCCTCGGCTACAGTCGAACTCACCCTGGCCACCGGTCACAAGGGAGTGCGCCGGGTGCCGCTGGACGGTGCGGCGGCCTCGGTCGACCACCTGGGCCGGTACCCCTACCGCGGTGTCGAGTACGCCTACACCTACCGTTCCCCGGCCCCCGGTTCCCTCGCCGCCGGCTTCCTCGCCTACCTCGACGAGGGCACGAGCCAGGACGTGATCCGGGAGCAGGGGCATCTGCCGTGCCTGCGGGCGGCGACGCTGTGCGACTGACGGGTTGTCCCGACGACCGCCCCGAGGGTCGCCCCGAGCCGGCTCACCGGGGCTCCGGCGGCCGCTGCCGGGGCATGTTCGGGCGGGCCGGCGGGCCCGGGGGGAGCGGGAAGCGTCCCTGAGCGCCCCCGGAGTCCTGGCGTCCCCCGGACGTCACCGCGCCCTGGATGCCCATCGGCGCGGACCCGTTGCGGAACTCCACGATCCAGTCGGCCGTCTCCACCCGGATCAGCTCCGTGACGTCCTCCGAGAAGCGGCGCAGGACGCCCAGGCAGCGTTCGGTGGCCTCGGCGGCCGTGCCCTCCGTGGGGCCGAGCACCTCGCGGACGCTCTCCGAGGCCCAGTCGAACTGGAGGGCCTGGAGGCGCCGCTGCACGGCCTGCGCGGTGGCCACGTCCCTTATCCAGCCGGAGGTCACACCGAAGAAGCGGTCCACGGCCACGCAGGCCACCGCGAGGAGCAGGGCGAGATAGCCCCAGGGTGTGGCCCCGGCCCCCACCACTCCCGTCAGCCCCAGCAAGGGCAGCACGGCCCCGGTCACCGCCCCCACCGCGGCCCCGCCCCGCAGGGCCCGCGCACAGCGCCGTTTGCCCACCCGGTCCGCGAGATACCAGGACGCCGTCTCCAGCGCTCCGTGCTCCACCCACCGGTACAGCTCGTCCAGCCGTACGGCGGGCTCGCCCCAGTCACCGAGCGGAAACGTCCGCCCGGCCAGATCGGCCCGTCCGTCCTGAGGCGGGCCCTCGGGCTGCATCTCCGGCTGACCCACCCGGCGCTCCCTACTGATCGGTCACCCTGCGTGACGCCTGATGCTGATGTGCGGGGATCCTTCCTACCGCCCAATGGGTGGCGAAGGGGGTGCTTTGGTTGCTTTTCCGCTCGGAAGAGGGCCTTGATCAGGTATAGGACTCCAGGCCGACTCACTCGAAAGAGTGCTGGGGCGACGCCCGTCCCGACCACGTAGGCTCGTGCCAGGGAGGAAAAACCTCGCCCGCACAGCCGTACCGACACAGGAGCTGATCGTGATCCCCGGTGGTGGCCAGCCCAACATGCAGCAGCTGCTCCAGCAGGCCCAGAAGATGCAGCAGGACCTGGCGAACGCGCAGGAGGAACTCGCCAGGACCGAGGTCGACGGCCAGGCGGGCGGCGGTCTGGTGAGGGCCACCGTCACCGGTGCCGGCGAACTGCGTGCGCTGAAGATCGACCCGAAGGCGGTGGACCCGGAGGACACGGAGACCCTCGCCGACCTGATCGTGGCGGCCGTACAGGCGGCGAACGAGAACGCGCAGACGCTCCAGCAGCAGAAGCTCGGCCCGCTCGCCCAGGGCCTCGGCGGCGGCGGCATCCCCGGGCTGCCCTTCTAGGAGGGGCCCCGTCTATCTAAGGCGGGTGTCGGCCAACTAGCGTACGTACCGCAAGGAACCCAGGAAGGACGGCAGTCCGTTGTACGAAGGCGTGGTCCAGGACCTGATCGACGAACTGGGGCGGCTGCCCGGCGTCGGTCCCAAGAGCGCCCAGCGGATCGCCTTCCACATCCTCCAGGCGGAGCCGACGGACGTACGGCGTCTCGCGCAGTGCCTGATGGAGGTCAAGGCGAAGGTCCGCTTCTGCGCGACCTGCGGCAACGTGGCGCAGGAAGAGCTGTGCAACATCTGCCGCGACACCCGCCGCGACCTCTCCGTCATCTGCGTGGTGGAGGAGCCGAAGGACGTGGTCGCGATCGAGCGCACCCGGGAGTTCCGTGGCAAGTACCACGTGCTCGGCGGCGCGATCAGCCCGATCGAGGGCGTCGGTCCGGACGACCTGCGGATACGAGAACTTCTCGCGCGGTTGGCCGACGGGACGGTCACGGAGCTGATCCTGGCCACCGACCCGAACCTGGAGGGCGAGGCCACAGCGACGTACCTCGCCCGCATGATCAAGCCCATGGGCCTCAAGGTCACCCGCCTGGCCAGCGGCCTCCCGGTGGGTGGCGACCTGGAATACGCGGACGAGGTGACCCTCGGCCGCGCCTTCGAGGGGAGACGACTTCTAGATGTCTGACGCCGCACTGCACGAGACCGCCCAGGACCCCGACGACTTCGCGGTCCAGATCGCCGACCAGGTCGAGAGCTTCCTGGTGGCCGTCATGGAGGTGGCGAAGGGCGACGAACCCGACTCCGCCGTCCCCTTCCTGCTCCTGGAGGTCTCCCAGCTCCTGCTGGCCGGCGGCCGCCTGGGCGCCCACGAGGACATCGTCCCCGACGAGCGCTACGAGCCCGACACGGGCCCGGACGCCGACGTGGACGAACTCCGCGAGAACCTGGCCCGGCTGCTGGAACCGATCGACGTCTACTCCGAGGTCTTCGACCCCTACGAGCCCCGTAAGGCGCCGGTCCCGGCCCGTATCTCCGACGACCTGACCGACGTCATCACCGACCTGCGCCACGGCATGGCCCACTACCGCGCGGGCCGCACCTCGGAGGCCCTGTGGTGGTGGCAGTTCTCCTACTTCTCCAACTGGGGCTCCACGGCGTCCGCGACCCTGCGCGCGCTCCAGTCGATCGTGGCCCATGTCCGCCTGAACCAGCCCCTGGAGGAGCTGGACGGGCTCGACACCGACCAGGCGATGGGTGACGAGACGCTGGAGATCGAGGCGGGCAGGGTGATGGTGGAGGAGATCGCCGGTCCGCTGGGGCTGCACCAGCCCAAGTAGCGCCCATGTGACGGGTGTCATACGAGGTGGCTTCCAAAGCGGCGTAATGCGCGGGCACCTGGGGTGGTCTCACTGCACAACGGCCACACCCGGCCCGTGTCCCCGCCGACTTGGAGCCCCTCATGCACGTCACCCTCCAGCAGCCGACAGGCGCCCGCCTGATCACGGCCACGGGCCAGGAGCTCGCGATCCCGGCGACCCTGCGCTTCACCTCCGCCGACCCGCCGGCCGTGCACATCGACTTCCCGCCGCATGTCACGGTCGACGGCGAGGTCACGACGTGGACGTTCGACCGGGTCCTGCTGGGCGAGGGACTGCGGGCGCCGGCCGGCATCGGCAACGTCCGTGTCCGCCCGGCCGGTTCGGCCCACACCTATGTGGAGTTCCACGCCGCGCAGGGCGTCGCCGTCCTCAGATTCGTCACCGCGGACCTGACCCGCTTCCTGGCCCGCACGTACACGGTCGTCGCCGCGGGCGAGGAGACCGTGGGAGCGGAACTGGACCACGGGCTGGTGGCGCTGTACGGGGGGCGGGTGTGAGCCGCGGGTCGGGAGGCGCTCCGGGTGCGGGGACCGCTCACAGTGCCCACAGTCCCTTTCCGACGGCCGTGATCCCGCCCGTCAGGGCCAGCAGCAGGACGAGCAGACGGGCCCGCTTCTCCGGTATCCGGGATGCCAGCCCCCTGCCGATCAGTCCGCCCGCTCCCATCGCCGCGATCACCAGCACCCACTGGGACCCCCGCAGTCCCGGCACCCCGTTCGACGCCACCGAGAACGCGTTCACGATCACGCCGTAGAACATCGCGTTCGGGACGAACTCCCGTACCGTCCAGCCCGCGTTGACGGCGTAGAGGGAGAAAGGCGGGCCGCCGACCCCCGCCGCGGAGTTCATGAATCCGCCCGCCGCGCCCGCGAACACGGCACCCCGGGTGTCGCGCAGGGCAGCCACTCGGGCGCCCCGCATGACGAGCAGGACCGCCGTCGTCACCAGGGCACCCATCACCAACAGGAGCCAGGGCTGGGGGAGTCGGTGGGTCACCCAGGTGCCCGCCGGGACCGTGCAGGCCGCGGCCGCGCACAGCGGCACCATCGCGCGCGGCCGCACCAGGCGCCGGCCGCCGGCCAGCCCCACCAGACAGATCGCCCCGGCCGCGCAGTTGGCCAGGACGACACCTTGTGCCGGGCCGAGCAGCAGGATCAGCGCGGGTACGGCGACCAGGGCGAAGCCCATCCCCGTCAGCCACTGCACGCAGGAGCCCAGCAGCACGATCACCGTCAGAAGCACATCCGCCGTCACGGTCATGGTGTACCTCACCGCGCGGACGGACACGACGGGTGAACGCGGTCGTACTCCTTGGGCGCCAGCGGCACCTTCTCGCCGTCGAGACGGACCCGCGCGCGCTGATCACGATGATCGGCACGTCACCGCGCTCGCGCAGCACCTCGCACACGTGGAAACTTGATTCACTGTTGTCACAGGGCTCCCACACGGCCATGTGACGCGGTGCACTTTTCCCGAGGTCCGCGAATGGGCATGCGCTGACCTGGGCGTCCGAATCTCACGATGCGATACCGCGGAGGTGGATTTCGGGCGCTCGTTAAACTGAGCCGACACACACGGACTGAGCGAGGAGCGCACGTGGGCCTTGTCGTGCAGAAGTACGGAGGCTCCTCCGTAGCCGATGCCGAAGGCATCAAGCGCGTCGCCAAGCGAATCGTCGAAGCGAAGAAGAACGGCCACCAGGTGGTCGTCGTCGTTTCCGCGATGGGCGACACGACGGACGAGCTGATCGATCTCGCCGAGCAGGTATCTCCCATGCCTGCCGGGCGTGAGTTCGACATGCTGCTGACCGCCGGGGAGCGTATCTCCATGGCGCTGCTGGCCATGGCGATCAAAAACCTGGGCCACGAGGCCCAGTCCTTCACCGGCAGCCAGGCCGGCGTCATCACCGACTCGGTCCACAACAAAGCCCGGATCATCGACGTCACGCCGGGCCGTATCCGTACGGCCCTCGACGAGGGCAACATCGCCATCGTCGCCGGCTTCCAGGGCGTCAGCCAGGACAAGAAGGACATCACCACGCTCGGGCGCGGTGGCTCCGACACCACGGCCGTCGCGCTCGCCGCCGCCCTCGACGCCGAGGTGTGCGAGATCTACACCGACGTCGACGGCGTGTTCACCGCCGACCCGCGGGTGGTGAAGAAGGCGAAGAAGATCGACTGGATCTCCTTCGAGGACATGCTGGAGCTCGCCGCCTCCGGCTCGAAGGTGCTGCTCCACCGCTGTGTGGAGTACGCCCGTCGCTACAACATCCCGATCCACGTCCGGTCGTCCTTCAGCGGGCTGCAGGGCACGTGGGTGAGCAGTGAGCCGATCGAGCAAGGGGACAAGCAGGTGGAGCAGGCCATCATCTCCGGTGTCGCGCACGACACCTCCGAGGCCAAGGTCACGGTCGTCGGCGTGCCGGACAAGCCGGGTGAGGCCGCGGTGATCTTCCGCACCATCGCGGACGCCGAGATCAACATCGACATGATCGTGCAGAACGTCTCCGCCGCCTCCACCGGGCTGACGGACATCTCCTTCACGCTCCCCAAGGCCGAGGGCCGCAAGGCCATCGACGCCCTGGAGAAGAACAAGTCCGGCATCGGCTTCGACTCGCTGCGCTACGACGACCAGATCGGCAAGATCTCGCTCGTGGGCGCCGGCATGAAGACCAACCCGGGCGTCACGGCCGACTTCTTCACCGCCTTGTCCGACGCCGGTGTGAACATCGAGCTGATCTCGACCTCCGAGATCCGTATCTCGGTCGTCACCCGCGCCGACGACGTGGCCGAGGCCGTGCGCGCCGTGCACAGCGCGTTCGGGCTCGACTCCGACAGCGACGAGGCCGTGGTCTACGGAGGCACCGGCCGATGACCGTACGTCCGACGCTCGCGGTCGTAGGCGCGACCGGGGCCGTCGGCACGGTCATGCTCCAGATCCTGTCCCAGCACGCGGACATCTGGGGCGAGATCCGACTGATCGCCTCCCCGCGTTCGGCCGGCCGCAAGCTGGCCGTGCGCGGGGAGCAGGTCGAGGTGGTGGCCCTGTCGGAGGAGGCCTTCGACGGGGTCGACGTCGCCATGTTCGACGTACCGGACGAGGTGGCCGCGCAGTGGGCGCCGGTCGCCGCCGCGCGCGGTGCCGTCGTCGTGGACAACTCCGGCGCCTTCCGGATGGACCCGGACGTGCCCCTGGTGGTGCCCGAGGTCAATCCGCACGCGGCCCGGATGCGGCCGCGCGGGATCATCGCCAACCCCAACTGCACGACCCTCTCCATGATCGTGGCCCTGGGCGCGCTGCACGCCGAGTTCGGGCTGCGGGAGCTGGTGGTGTCCTCGTACCAGGCGGTGAGCGGCGCGGGCCGGGCCGGCGTCGAGACCCTGAGGCGGCAGCTGTCCATGGTCGCGGGCACCGAGCTCGGCACGCACCCAGGTGACGTACGGCGGGCCGTCGGCGACCACACCGGGCCGTTCCCGGAGCCCGTCGCCCTCAACGTCGTACCGTGGGCCGGTTCCCTGCGCGAGGACGGGTGGTCCTCGGAGGAGATGAAGGTGCGGGACGAGTCCCGCAAGATCCTGGGCCTGCCCACGCTGCCGGTCGCCGTGACCTGTGTGCGGGTCCCGGTGGTCACCGTGCACTCCCTCACCGTCCACGCCCGCTTCGAGGGCGAGGTCACCGTCCGCAAGGCGCGCGAGATCATCGCGACCGCCCCCGGGGTCGTCCTCTTCGACGATCCGGCGGCCGGGGAGTTCCCCACCCCCGCCGACGTCGTCGGCACCGATCCCACCTGGGTGGGGCGGGTCCGGCGGGCCCTCGACGACCCCACCGCGCTCGAACTCTTCGTGTGCGGGGACAACCTGCGCAAGGGTGCCGCGCTCAACACCGCGCAGATCGCGGAGCTCGTCGCCGCCGAGTTCGGGTGACGTCCGTCCGCCGCCGGATCTGTCGTACGCAGTTGTGCGTACCGGAAAAGTCCTGGCCATGGCCGGAACCCTTTGTAGGATCTGTGTGCGACATGTGGTGCGACTAATGGTCCGTACCACTTGATCCCGGCGCCTGGACGTCCGAAGATTTTCCTCCCCGCTCTCCGCAACCGTGCGAAGGGCGGGGAGCGTCTTTGCGAACGCCCTTTCAGGGGCGCGGGGATGCTTGCGAGGCGTGGGGACGCCTCGGCCATTCAGGACACAGGGGAAGAGCGGGTAGGCATGAGCGCGTTTGACGCACGGTCAGTTGTGCTGCCTGAGAGAAGATGGACGGCCGCGTACAACCCTCACCGGGGTGAGCGTGTCCAACTGTCGTGGCTCAGGTACTCGACTTCCCTGCCGCGCCGAGCGGCGCGGCTGTCCTCCGGCCCCGCAGGCCCGGGGCGCCCGGTGGCATGCCGGTGATCGCGCCCATGCCCGCAGCGCGGCCCGCCCGCATACCCAGTCAGCGTGACGGAGCCGAGTTCGCCGAGGACACCGCGGCAGCCGGAACCACCGTCGACCACCTCACCGAGACCTACCGGGCGCACTACCGCTCCCTGCTGGGACTCGCGGCCCTCCTGCTCGACGACACCGCCTCCTGCGAGGACGTCGTCCAGGAGGCGTTCATCCGCGTCCACTCGGCGCGCAAACGCGTCCGCGACCCGGAGAAGACGCTCGCGTACCTGCGCCAGACGGTCGTCAACCTCTCCCGCTCGGCCCTGCGCCGGCGCATCCTCGGACTCAAGCTGCTGTCCAAGCCGATGCCCGACATGGCGAGCGCCGAGGAGGGGGCCTACGACCAGCTGGAGCGCGACTCGCTCATCAAGGCCATGAAGGGCCTGCAGCGCCGCCAGCGCGAGGTCCTGGTCCTGCGCTACTTCGCGGACATGACCGAGGCCCAGGTCGCCGATACGCTCGGCATCTCGCTGGGCTCGGTGAAGGCGTACGGCTCCCGCGGGATCGCCGCCCTGCGGGTCGCGATGGAGGAGCCGGTGTGAGCGGCGAGGGTGATTCCGAGGGACGGCGCCACGAGCCTTACGCGTGGCATGAGCCGACCGGGGAAGGCAAGCACGAGCCGACCTGGGCGGCGCGGCAAGAGCACAAGCAATCGCACGCTGGGAACGGAACTGTGAATCAGGGCCCCGACGATCTGAGCTCCACGGGGGAGTTCGACTCGGACGAGCTGGCACTGCGACGACTGCTGCACCAGGCGGTCCAGGAGATGGAGCCGCGCGACGGCACCCTGGACCATCTGCGCAAGGCGGTGCCCGCACGACGGGCACGCAAGCGGCAGGCCGTCGTCGGCATGGCGGCCGCGGCCCTCTTCTTCGGGACCGCGATCCCCGCCGTCGTGCACGTCTCCTCCACCGGCACCAGTGCCAACACCTCCAACGCGGGGCACACCTCCCAGATGCAGGGCGGCGCGGGCCAGGGCAAGCAGGAGAACGGCGGCGAGTCCACCTCCGGCGGCTCCGCGGGCAAGACCGAGGACAAGGGCAAGGGCGGCTCGAAGGACCAGGACAAGGGCAAGACCGCGGGCGCGAGCACCGGCGCGAGCAGCGGCACCGACCCGTCGGCCACGACCTCCACGAGCGCAGCGGTCTGTACGGCCGCCCAGCTCGGCACCCCCACGGCGAGCACCGCCGTGCCCGACGCCTCCGGGACGGTCTACGGCACGTTCCACGTCACCAACGGCTCCACCGCCGCCTGTACGGTCACGGGGCCCGGCATCGTGACGACGAGCGCGCAGGGCGCGGCCGACAGCAGCAAGATCGGCGCGCTCCGGCACGTGTCCGGTGACGCGGCCTCGGCCGGGCTGCCCGACCCGTCCCAGGAGGTCTCCCAGCTGGTGCTCCAGCCGGGCTCCTCCTACGACGTGAAGTTCGCCTGGGTGCCGTCCGAGACCTGTCCCACCTCGGAACCCTCGACCGACCCCAGCCCCGATCCCTCGACCTCCCCGGACACCTCCACCAGCGAGGGCTCCTCCACCGGCGGCGACACCGGCACCTCCACCCAGCTCCTCACGGAGGGCGGCACCCTCGACGGCAGCGTCCTGGTGACGAACACGGCGGAGGGCGGCGGACCGTCGGTGTCCACGACCGTGTCCAACGCGTGCGCGGGAGTCGTGTACTGGACGGGCGTGCTCCCGTCGTCGTGAGGGGCGGCGCGGCCCCGGCGTGAACGGGCCTGGCGTGAACGGGCCTCGACGGGCGAAGAGCGTCGGGTGACGCCCGGGTTCAGGCGGTCGCCGTCTCCTGGGACTGCTCCTCGGACCGCTGCCCGTAGTCGTCCGGGACGATCCCCAGCTCCGCGTCCCGGATGGACTCCACCTCGCGGCGCACCAGACGGAACCACATGAAGACCACGAACCCGGCGAAGACGAACCACTCGCCGGTGTAGCCGAGGTTCTGGAAGGCCTTGAGGTCCAGCCCGCTGTCCGCGGGCGCCGTCGCGGGCACCGCCTTCATCCCGGAGTCACCGGTGTTGAGGGTGACCCACGCGTCGTACACGCCGTACGGCACCAGGTTGATCAGGGAGGCCGCGCTGATCGCCGAGGTCTGCCCGGCCGGAAGCCCGCCCCGCGCACTGACGCCGTTGTCCCCCGGGGTCTCCGACCCCTGGAGCGCGCCGGTCACGGTGACCTCGCCCTTCGGCGCGGCCGGGACCTTCGCCGGGTCGGGGGTGCCCGGCAGCCAGCCCCGGACCACCGGCAGGGCCTTGCCGCCGTCGGTGCGCAGCAGCGTCAGGACGTAGTACCCCTCGTGGTCGTCCACCTGCCGGTCGGGGACGAGCAGCTGCTTGTCGTACCGGCCGCTCGCGGTGACCTGCTTGCCGGAGGTCGCCTTGTCCACCGGCAGCAGCTCGGCCAGCGGCCGCGCGGCCTCCCGCTCGTCGGTGACGACCGACTGCTTCGCGTCCCGGCTCTCCGACATCCGGTCCTCGAACCGGCTCAGCTGCCACGACCCCAGGAAGATGCAGAACGGGATGGCGAGCAGCACGAAGACGTTGATGCCAAACCAGCGAGGTGTCAGCAGAAACCGGTACACACTCCCACGGTACGGGGCCGCTCCTGGGCGCCGGGGCGCGGGGTCAGTAGCGCTCGCTGAGGTGGTCGCGCCCCGCCGGGGGCTCGTACGGCTCCGGCCAGAAGTCGGTGACGGTGGCTATACGGCCGCTGCCGTCCCCGGTGAAGAACGAGATGCCGTACATCTCCTCCAGACCCACCGTGACGTGCACCCAGGTGACGACCTGGCCCGGCTCGGCGACGATCCGCTCCGTCCGCAGATGCCAGTCGCCCGGGTACTCGCGGTTGAACTCGACGTACCGCTTTCGTCCGCTGACGCGCTCGCGGGTCTGCGGCAGGGTGTAGACGACGTCCTCGGCCAGGGTGTCCGCGAACGCGGTCCAGTCGCGGGCCTCGGCGAGGGCCCAGAAACGCTCCACGGTCTCGCGCAGATCGGTCATGGGGACGAGTCTGCACCCCGCCACTGACAACGGGCCCGGGACGGCCCTTCCGACCTGGTCGCACCGGGTTCGGGTAAGCGGCTGGTAGAAGTTTTCCACAGGCTGGGGACCTCGTCTGCGGATTGTCTGTGAGGGCAGGCAGTATGGGGTCATGACTGAGAGCAACGGGTCCGCCGCGGCCGAGCGGAACGACGAGATGCCGGACTGGGAGAAGCGCTTCCGGGCGCCCCGGGTGTCGCTGCCCGACTGGGCGGAGGACGCCCCCGACCGCTCCCTGTTCGTCTCCAACGCCACGGGGACGTACGAGCTGTACGCCTGGGACCGGGCCACCGGCGTCCAGCGGCAGGTCACGGACCGGCCCAACGGCACCACGGACGGCGTGCTCTCCCCGGACGGCGCGTGGATCTGGTGGTTCGACGACAAGGACGGCGACGAGTTCGGCGTCTGGCGCCGCCAGCCCTTCGAGGGCGGCGCGGACGAGCTCGCCGCGCCGGGCCTGGACGCCTCCTACCCGGCGGGCGTGGCCCTGGGCCGGGACGGCCGTACGGCGGTCGTGGGCCGCTCCACCGACGACGAGGGCACCTCCATCCACCTGGTGCGCACCGGCGAGGAGCCGGTGGAGATCTACCGGCACCGTGAGTCGGCCGGCGTCGGCGACCTCTCCCACGACGGCTCGCTGATCGCGATCGAGCACACCGAGCACGGCGACGCGATGCACTCGGCGCTGCGCGTGGTGCGTCCCGACGGCAGGGCGGTCGCCGAGCTCGACGACACCCGGGGCGGCACCGAGGAGCTGGGCCTGGAGGTCCTGGGCTTCGCCCCGGTCGACGGCGACACCCGGCTGCTCATCGGGCATCAGCGGCGGGGCCGTTGGGAGCCGCTGGTGTGGGATGTGGCCACGGGCGAGGAGACCGACCTCGCCCTGGACCTGCCCGGTGACGTGGGCGCCGAGTGGTACCCGGACGGCACGGGCCTGCTCATCGCGCACAGCTTCGAGGCCCGCAGCGAGCTCTTCCGGTACGACCTGGAGAGCGGCAAGCTGGAGAAGGTCCCGACCCCGCCCGGATCGGTCTCCGGGGCGACGGCCCGCCCCGACGGCAGCGTGGAGTACCTGTGGTCCTCGGCCGCCGAGCCGTCGGCGGTGCGCTCGACGACGGGCGAGGTGGTCCTGGACCCGCCGGGTCTGAAGTCCCCCGGTTCGGTGCCGGTCCAGGACGTGTGGGTGGAGGGCCCGGGCGGCCGGATCCACGCCCTGGTCCAGAAGCCGGCGGGGACCACGGGACCGCTGCCGACGGTCTTCGACATCCACGGCGGCCCGACCTGGCACGACAGCGACTCGTTCGCCGCGGGTCCGGCGGCGTGGGTGGACCACGGGTACGCGGTCGTCCGGGTCAACTACCGCGGCTCCACGGGCTACGGGCGCGAGTGGACCGACGCGCTGAAGCACCGGGTCGGCCTGATCGAGCTGGAGGACATCGCGGCGGTGCGGGAATGGGCGGTCACGTCCGGCCTCGCCGACCCCGGCCGTCTGATCCTCACGGGCGGTTCCTGGGGCGGCTATCTCACACTCCTCGGCCTGGGCACCCAGCCGGACGCGTGGGCCCTCGGGATCGCGGCGGTGCCGGTCGCCGACTACGTCACGGCGTACCACGACGAGATGGAAGCGCTCAAGGCGATGGACCGGACACTGCTGGGCGGCACGCCGGAGGAGGTGCCGGAGCGCTTCGAGGCGTCGTCGCCCTTGACGTACGTGGACCAGGTGAAGGCCCCGGTGTACATCTCGGCGGGCGTCAACGACCCGCGGTGCCCCATCCGCCAGGTCGACAACTACGTGAAGCGGCTGGAGTCGAGGGGTGCGGTGCACGAGGTGTACCGGTACGACGCGGGTCACGGCTCACTGGTGGTGGACGAGCGGATCAAGCAGGTGCAGCTGGAACTGGACTTCGCGGAGAGGCACTTGGGATAGGCACGAGCGTGGGTTGGTGCGGGTGCGGGTGCGGGTGCGGGTGCGGGGTCGCGGGGGCCGGTCGCGCCTGTGCGGCGGGGCCGCACAGTGATGCAGCCCCGCGCCTCGCGCCCCGCACCCCTAACCGCGTGACCCGGTCCTGCGTCCGAGCAGTTCCGCCAGTCCCCGCCTGGTCGCCGCCAGCAGCACGCGGTCCGTGTCGCGCAGGACGTATGTGTCCGGCAGGTCCCACACCAGGGCGGAGTCCCCGCCGGTCGCCGTGTCCAGAGCCAGCACCCGCCAGAACCCTGCCCGGAACGCCTCCCCGACTGTTCTTCCCTCCAGTTGGGGATGGCCGCCCACGTCCACCGCCGCGAACAGCAGCACCCGCCGCTCGACCGGGAAAGCCCCCAGGATCTGGCGGCCCATCATCGCCCCGGCGAAGGCGGGGGCGGCCAGGTGGGAGACGCTTCGGCTGCGGGTGGAGGCCCGGGGGTGGGCGGCCCTCAGGGTCCGGTACACCGCCGTCGCGAAGTCGTCGTCGTACAGCCGCAGCACCACCCGCAGGTCGGGGCGGACGGCCCGGGCGTACAGCACGGCCTCCAGGTTCGTCGTGTCCGCGCTGGTCACCGCGAGCAGTGCGTGCGCGCGGTGGATCTTGGCGGCCTCCAGGACCCCCTCCTGGGTGACGTCCCCGAGCACCACCGGCACCCGCAGCCGCCGTGCCGTGGCGAGTCCGCGGGCCTCGGGGTCGGACTCGACGCACACCACGGGGATGTTCAGCTCCCGCAGCCGGGTCAGCACCCGGGTGCCGATCTTGCCGAGCCCGAGCAGCACGACGTGGCCGCCGAGGCCCCGGGGCGGTTTGCGCAGGGAGGACGTGGTGCGGAAGGTGCCGAGGGCCTCCAGGACCGCCGCGAGGAGCACCGGCAGGAGCAGCAGTCCGGCGAGTCCGGAAAGGAGTTGGAGGATCTGCCGTCCGACGGACTGGCCGATCGCGGGGTCGTCGATCGCGAACAGGTCGAGCAGGGTCAGATAGAAGGCGCGCAGCGGATGGATCCCGGTCACCAGCCACAGTGCGACGGCGAGTGCGACCACGCACCCGACCATCCCGGCCAGCGACCACCGCAGCCGCCGCGAGAACAGCGAGGCGAACCAGGGCATCACCCCCCGCCCGTCGGGCAGCGCGGGCCCGGCGTACGACACCTGCTCCAGGACGACGGTCGTACGTTCGCCGCCGTCCCGTACCGCCGCCGCGTCCGGCAGCAGGGTCGGGCCCTGGTCGCCGCCGAGCCCGGCGCTGTCGGTCGGCGAGAGCAGGGCGAGCGTGGCAAGACCCGGAGCGGCGCTCCCCCCGGCCCCGGCGGGCGGCCGTTCGACCGCTCGCAGCAGCAGGCCGCCGGTCTGGAGGACCTTGCTGGTGCCGGTGAGGGCGGTGGCGGCCAGTGCGGGCGCGGCGGTGTCGGCGTCGGAGAGCACGGTCGTGGAGGCGTCGAAGCCGGTTCCGTCGGCCGGGCCGCCGGTGGCCAACGTGGCGGCCTGGTCGAGGAGTTCCTCGATGTGCTGGCCCAGGCGCCGGTTGTAGAGCCGCAGGACGAGCCGCAGCCGGGGGTTGAGGCGGCGGGCGGTGAGGGCGGCGCGGATGTTGGTCTCGTCGTCGTCGTACACGAGCGCGAGGGCGTCCGCGCGTTCCACGCCCGCCCCGGCGAGGGCCGCCTCGTTGGGCTCGGCGGCCTCCATCAGCCGTATGCCGTTCGGGGGTTCACCGGCTGCGGTGACAGCGCCGCCGCCGTTGCCGGTCAGGCCGGCGGCCGCGGTCACCACCCGGTCGAGCAGCGCGGACGCGGACCGGGCCCGCACCACCACCGGCGGCCGCACGGTCCGTTCGGAGGCCGGGACGACGAGGGTGACCTGCTCGCCGTAGACACCTCTGAGTTCGGCCGCCAGCCGGTGCGCGAGGCCGTCGTCCCCGCACACCACCATGTGCGCGGCCGCGTCGCCCGGCGGCCCGGGACTCTGGTTCGGAAGGCTCCCCACGAGGGAGAAGACTGCCTCACCGGGACGGATGTCGCCACGTGGGGCAGTTGATGACCCCCCTCGGCCAAGAAATCCCCAAACCGTCGCGCACACTGAGCAATCGGACCTTCCCTGCCGTACGCACGGACAGGGAAACCAGCACCCACCTCCGGAGGGACCCCGGCCGTGTCCGTCACCAAAGCACCTCCGCCCACGCGGGACACCGGCGAGGACCCGCGCCCGGCGCCGCGGGCCGAGGCCGGCCGGCGGCTGAACTCCCCTCTCGTGCTGACCCTGCTCATGCTCCTGGTGGTGCTGTGCCAGGGGCCGATCCGCGGGGCGCTCGGCGCGCCGGTCATGCAGAGCTGGATGACGGTGTTCGTCGCCGTACTCGTCCAGGCGCTGCCCTTCCTGGTGCTCGGGGTGCTGCTGTCGGCGGCGATCGCGGTGTTCGTGCCGCCGTCGTTCTTCGCCCGCGCCCTGCCGAAGAACCCGGCCCTCGCGGTGCCGGTGGCCGGCGTGGCGGGCGCGGTGCTGCCGGGCTGCGAGTGCGCGTCCGTGCCGGTGGCCGGAGCGCTGGTCCGCAGGGGCGTCACCCCGGCCGCGGCTCTCGCCTTCCTGCTCTCCGCCCCGGCGATCAACCCGATCGTGCTGACGGCGACCGCGGTGGCCTTCCCGCGCGATCCCGAGATGGTGGTGGCCCGGCTGGTCGCGAGCCTGCTGGTGGCGTGCGCGATGGGCTGGCTGTGGCTGCGCCTCGGCCGCACCGACCTGCTGAAACCGCCGGCCCGTCACGCGTACGAGGGTCAGGGCAGGGGCGCCGCGTTCTGGGGCTCGGTCCGGCACGACGTGATGCACGCGGGCGGCTTCCTGGTCGTGGGCGCCATGGCGGCGGCGACCCTGAAGTCCGTCGTCCCGCAGGCGTGGTTGCGTACGGCGGCGGAGAACCCGGTGATCGCCGTGCTCGCGCTCGCCGCCCTCGCCGTGGTGCTGTCGATCTGCTCGGAGGCGGACGCGTTCGTGGCCGCCTCGCTCACCCAGTTCTCGCTGACCGCGCGGCTGACCTTCCTGGTCGTCGGCCCGATGATCGACCTCAAGCTGTTCGCCATGCAGACGGGCACCTTCGGCCGTGCCTTCGCCCTGCGCTTCGCGCCGGCCACCCTCGCCCTGGCGATCGTGGTGTCGGTCCTGACCGGGTGGGTGATGCTGTGAACCGGCAGGCCCAGTCGGCGGTCCTGTTCGTCCTGGGTGCGGCCCTGCTGCACGCGGGCCTCACCGACCTCTACCTCCGTTACGTCAAGGCAGGGCTGCGCCCGCTGGTCCTGGCGGCCGGGGTCGTCCTCATCGCGACGGCGCTGGCGACCGCCTGGTACGAGTGGCGGCACAAGGACCACGGAGAAGGCCCGGGAGAAGGGCATGGAGAAGGTCACGTCCACCGGGAACCCCGCGTCTCCTGGCTCCTCGTCCTCCCCCTCTTCGCCCTGATCCTCGTCGCCCCGCCCGCCCTCGGCTCCTACAGCGCGATGCGGACGGGTACGGCCCTGCAGCAGGCGTACGGCTATCAGAAGCTCCCCGCCGACGGACCCCTGCGGCTCGGTCTCGCCGACTACGCGGGCCGGGCCGTCTACGAGCACGGCCGGGGCCTGGCCGGACGGCAGATCACCATCACCGGGTTCGCCGCCCTGGACCGCTCCGGCGCTCCCTACCTGGTCCGCATGGCCCTCAACTGTTGCGCGGCGGACGCCCAGCCGGTCAAGGTCGGTCTGACCGGGCAGGTCCCGCCGGTCCTCAAGCCGGACGGCTGGCTCCAGGTCACCGGCACCTACACGGCCAAGCGGACCAAGGACTCGGTGAACGGCGGCCCGATCCCGTACCTCCAGGTCACGCGGGCCGAGCCGGTCCCGACGCCGCACGACCCGTACGACGAGACCTGGAACAACTGACGCCCAGCCCCTCGGTCGCGTCGCGCCGACCCGTCCGGCCCTTGCCGATGCGGGTGCCTCGCCCTAGCCTGCAATCTGACGACCCATCAGATACCGGCTAGGGGGCAGGCAATGGCCGTCACCACCGAGAGCGGAACCGGAACGGGACCGGGCACCGGGGACATCCCCAAAGTCATCAGCGTGGACGATCACGTGATCGAGCCCGCGCACCTCTTCGAGACCTGGCTTCCGGCGAAGTACCGGGACAGGGGGCCCAAGCCGCTCACCGCCGGCATCGGGGACCTCGCGTACGTCGGCGGGAAGTACCGGTTCACCACCGATCCGGAGGGCCAGCTCACGGACTGGTGGGAGTACGAGGGCGAGCTCTTCCCGTACAAGCGGATCATCGCGGCCGTCGGCTTCTCGCGGGACGAGATGACCCTCGACGGGATCACCCGCGAGCAGATGCGGCGGGGCTGCTGGGATCCCAAGGCCCGCATCGGGGACATGGAGATGAACCACGTCGAGGCCTCCCTGTGCTTCCCCACCTTCCCGCGGTTCTGCGGGCAGACCTTCGCCGAGGCCAAGGACAAGGAGGTCGGGCTCGCCTGTGTGCGCGCCTACAACGACTGGATGGTCGAGGAGTGGTGCGGGGACAGCGGGGGCCGGCTGATCCCGCTGTGCCTGATCCCGCTGTGGGACATCGAGCTCGCGGTCGCGGAGATCCGCCGCAACGCCGAACGGGGCGTACGGGCCGTCACCTTCAGCGAGATCCCCACCCATCTGGGGCTGCCGTCGATCCACTCCGGTTACTGGGACCCGTTCTTCGCCGCGTGCCAGGAGACCGGGACGGTCGTCAACATGCACATCGGCAGCAGTTCACAGATGCCGGCCGCGTCCCCCGACGCCCCGCCCGCCGTGCAGGCCTCGCTGTCCTTCAACAACGCCATGGCCTCGATGATGGACTTCCTCTTCTCGGGGGTCCTGGTGAAGTTCCCGCGGCTCAAGCTGGCGTACAGCGAGGGCCAGATGGGCTGGATCCCGTACGCCCTGGAACGCGCCGACGACGTCTGGGAGGAGCACCGGGCCTGGGGCGGCGTCAAGGACCTGATCCCGGAGCCGCCGTCGACGTACTACTACCGGCAGATCTTCTGCTGCTTCTTCCGCGACCGGCACGGCATCGAGGCCATCGAGACCGTCGGCGTGGACAACGCGACCTTCGAGACCGACTATCCGCACGTCGACTCGACCTGGCCGCACACCAAGAAGGTCGCCGAGGAGCATGTGGCCGGGCTCCCGGAGGACGTGATCTACAAACTGATGCGGGGCAACGCGATCCGGATGCTGGACCTCGACTTCGACCGGTAGCGGTCCGGTCCCTGGCGCCCGTCGAGGGCGGCCGGCGCTCGTGCCCGCGCCTCCGTCACCGCTGATCGGGCCTCAAGCCCCACCGTGTCGACACGCGCCCTCGCGCATGGGAAGTCCTACGCCTCACCGCCGTTCGTGTGTGCACCGCCCCAGCCCAGGACCTGCTCAGGAACGAAAAGACCCGACCGCTGGCGACGGGGGATGCACCAGCGGTCGGGCTGTGGCCAAGACTAACAAGGCAAATGGAACAGCGGGAGCGGACTGCTCAGCCGGGGTGAGAAGTTGTGATCGGGATCACGTAATGTGCTTTCAGTCGCAGGGAGGATCGTACGAGAGCCGAGGCAGGTACTCCGCCCATTCCTGGCGGGTCAGGACGTTGCCGGTCGTGGCGCAGATGTGGTCGATCGCCTCGTCGACGTCGAGGTCCCACAGCCGGATGGTGTCCGTGCCGCTGGAGATCCCGAGCATCCGGCTGTCGGGGCTGAAGGCAAGGAAGCTGCCGGTCTTGGCGCTGGGGCTCATCGACTGCCCGATGGGGGCGGCCGCGGACGGGTCCGCCACGTCCCAGAGCCGGACCGTGTTGTCGTTGCCGCCGCTGGCCAGCCTCGATCCGTCGCGGGTGTACGTCAGCGACACGACCGCCTCGGTGTGCCCGGTGAGGGGGGCACCCGTCTGCTCGGCGTGCGCGGGGTCGGCCACGTCCCAGAGCCGGACCGTGTCGTCGTCGCCCCCGCTGGCCAGAGTGTGCCCGTCCGGGCTGAAGACGAGCACGTTGACGGGCCCGGTGTGCCCGGTGAGCGGCTTGCCGAGCAGGGTCGGACGGGCCGGGTCCGTCACCTTCCACAGCCGGATCGTGCCGTCCGCGCTGCTGCTGGCCAGAGTGCGTCCGTCCGGGCTGAAGGTGAGGCCGTCGATGTATCCCCGGTGGCCGGCGATCGGGCCGTGGGAGACCGGGTGGGCCGGGTCCGTGACGTCCCACAGCTGGAGGCTGCGGCTGTCGTAGGCGGTGGCCAGGGTGCGTCCGTCCGGGCTGAACGCCAGCGCGTCCGGGCCCATGAACCGGGAGTGCAGGACGAGCGCCGGAGCGCGGGGGACGGGGTGGGCCGGGTCGGTGACGTTCCACAGCTGCACCCTGCCGGTGGTGAGCACCGCGAGAGTGCGGGCGTCGGGGGAGAACAGCACCTGGGAGAACGGGTCGCGCACCACGGGTGTGAACGGCTTGCCCAGGGCCACGGGCCGGGCCGGGTCCGTCACGTTCCACAGCCGGATCCGGCCGTCCCGCCCGGCCGTCGCGAGTACCTTGCCGTCCCGCCGGAACGCCCCGCTGCTGCCCACCAGGTCTCCCGCCGGGATCGACCACAGGCGCACCTTGCTGTCACCGCTGCCGGTCGCGAGCGTACGGCCGTCGGGGCTGAAGCCCAGCGCGTACATCTCACCGCTGCTTCCGGCCAGGGGCTCGCCGACCTGCGAGGGGTATGCCGGGTCGCTCACGTTCCACAGGCTCGCCGTGCTGTCCGCGCTGGCGGCGGCGAGCATCCTGCCGTCCGGGCTGAAGGCCACGGACCAGATCGGACCGGTGTGGCCGGTGAGCGGCGAGCCGACCTGACGCGGGTCGGCCGGGTCCCGCACGTCCCACAGCCGGACGCTGTCGTCCGCGCTGCCGCTGGCCAGCTCGGTCCCGTCCGGACTGAAGGCGACCGAGTGCACCAGACCCGTGTGCCCCTTCAGCACCCTGTCGTACGCCCGGGGCCGCCGCACATCGGTGGTGTTCCACAGGCGGACCGAGTCGTCGTCGCCACCGGCCGCCAGCGTGCGCCCGTCGGGGCTCCACGCCACGGACCGCACGGCGGCACCTGCACCGGTCAGGACGGTCGGCGGCCGCTGCGCGTCGCGCGTGTTCCACAGCCGTACGGTGCGGTCCTCACCGGCGGAGGCCAGCGTGCGCCCGTCCGGGCTGAACGCGATCAGGTAGATGGTCCCGCCATGGCCGGTCAGAGGAGCGCCGAGGGACTTCGGGTGCCGGGGGTCGGCGAGGTCCCACCGCCGGATCCTCCCGTCGTCCCCTGCACTGGCCAGCGTCCTGCCGTCCGGGCTGAAGACCGCGCTGCTCACCCAGCTCGTGCCGCCGGCGAGGGGTTTGCCCAGCGCCTTGGGGTGCCGGCGGTCGCTGACGTCCCACAGCCGGACGGTCCGGTCGTAGCCGGCGGTCGCGAGGAGCTTCCCGTCCGGGCTGAACGAGGTCAGGTACACCGCACCGGTGTGGCCGGTGAGCGGGGTGGCCAGGGGCGCGTTGACGATGGAGATCAGCCGGGTGTTGGTGCCCTCGTCGTCGGGCCGCAGACGGTGCGCGACCAGGTCGATCCGGGCGGACAGCGAGGGATCCGCGTACTGGACGCGGTCCGCCTCCGCGACGACCTGCTCGAACACGGCGTCGTTGCGCTGCTGCCAGGCCACCACCGCCGAACCGACGGCCACCATCGCGAGGACGACCAGCGCCGACACCGCGCCCCGGGCGATCAGGACCGTACGGCGGCGCAGCCGGACCGAGGCGGCCAGGAACTCCACCGCGCTGCGGGTCAGATAGGTGTCCCCGGCGGACTTCGCCCAGGTGCGGGCCTGTTCGAGCCGTGATCCCCGGTACAGGAGCGAGGAGTCGCGGTTCGAGCCCTCCCAGGAACGGCCGTCCTCCTCGATGCGCTGGCGCAGCAGATGGTCGCTGCGGTCCTCGTCGATCCACTCGCGCAGCCGCGGCCACGCCGTCAGCAGCGCCTCGTGGGTGATCTCCACGGTCTCCGCGTCCAGCGTCACCAGACGGGCCCGCACCAGCGCTTCGAGCGACTCCTCCGTCTTGGCCGGGTCCGTCGACTCGGCGGCCAGTTGGCGCCGGGTGCCGCGCCTGCGGGTGGCCTGGGTGTCCTCGCCGAGCCGCACCAGGCGCAGCAGCAGCAGCCGGGCCGCCGTACGCGCCGCCGGGTCCAGACCGGTCCAGGCCCGCTCGGCGGTCGCCGCCACCGCGCCCTGGATTCCGCCGGCCGCGCGATAGCCGGCCAGGGTCAGCCGGCCGGCCTTGCGGCGCTGCCAGGTCGCGAGCAGGGCGTGCGAGAGCAATGGCAGGACGCCCGCGTCATGCGCGCCGCGCGGACCGTCGGCGCCCACCTCGCGCACGATCAGCTCGGCGAGACCCGGCTCCAGCTCCAGGCCCACGGCCCGGGCCGGACCCGTCACGGCCTCGCGCAGTTCCCCGTCGGTGAGCGGTCCGAGCACCATGTGCCGGTGCTGGAGCGCGTCGGCCAGCTCGGGATGGTCGAGGCAGCGCTCGTAGAAGTCGGCGCGGATGCCGAGCAGGACCAGGGCGGGCGCGGGCGAGTCCGGGCCGGCGGGCGTGCACGCGGCGTGCAGCAGCCGGACGAACGTACGCCTGGCCGTCTCGTCCGAGCAGAGCGTGAACGCCTCCTCGAACTGGTCGACGATCACCACCGGCCGGGCGGTGGCGGCCTCGCGCTGAGCCCACGAGGCGACCGCTTCCCGGACGGCGTGCGCGGATTCGGGGGGATGGTCGATGTCCGGCCCGATCGTCTCCATGGCGGAGACGACGGGCTTCAGCTCGGGTATTCGGCAGGTCAGCTCCGTGAGCGGGTCGGCGCCCGGCACCAGCTGGACCGTCCGGCCGCCGTCCGCACCGGCACCGCCGAGCGCGCCCTCCTCCAGGGCGGTCACCAGACCGGCGTTGAGCAGCGAGGACTTGCCCGCACCCGAGGCGCCCACGAGCATCACCAGACCGCCGGTGCCGGTCTCGGCCGCCGAGCGGAGCAGCTTGACGAGAGCCTCCGTGCTCCGTTCCCGGCCGAAGAACCAGCGGGCGTCCTCCTGCCGGTAGGAGGCGAGACCGCGGTAGGGGCAGACTCCGGCCGGGGGCTCGGGCTGGGAGCCTTCGTCCTCGTCCGGCGCCACGGCCCGCTCCCACAGCCGCTGCCACTGGCCGAGGTCGTACAGACCGGCCGAGACGGGGGTGGGACTGATCCGCCGGGCTTCGGGAATGAGGATGTGCAGCACGGCCGCGAGGGCGGTGAACTGAGCGGGCACGTTCCGGGCCCGCCGCCAGTCGCTGATCCGCTGTGCGGAGACCCGGACAGGGCGCCCCCGCTCGTCCACCCGCTGGAGTCGGCCGACTCCCTCGGACACGCGCTTGAGAGGCGGATTGCCTGCCTCCCTGTACAACAGTGCGAGACGCTCCGCGAAGGCCGTACGTGCTCCTGAGTCGGAGCTCAAGGTCTTCCACCCCTTACTTCCCTCGCGGTTGAATCCGGACCGGAAAACTCACTTTATATGCCTGACCTGCGGTAACGCACTGGCTCCGGCACCGGAACCTCCTCTGTGGACCCCCTGGCTGGCAGGATCATGACCTGCGGCGCGGCCAGCGGGCGACGCCATGACAGGCCACCAGCCCGGCGCCCCGCACGCCAACCAGCGCGCCGTACGTTCTCGGCCACATTCCGCCCACGGTCACCCGCTTCCTCCGGTACCGGTCCCCACGAGGGGAGGGACCGGTACCGGACGAAGCGGGACGATCACTGTGCCGCCCCTACACTTGGTCCGACGTTTCGATGACGGGAGAGGGCTGTGGCGAAGATCGTCGGCGGTTTCCAGGACCCGCCGGCGGAGGTGCTCGCCGAGGCGGCCGCCGTGTTCGGGCTCCTCGCGTCCTCGGCCCGGCTGCACATCGTGTGGGCGCTGTCTCAGGGCGAGAGCGACGTCACCCACCTCGCCGACCGGGTCGGCGGCGCGCTGCCCGCGGTCAGCCAGCACCTGGCGAAACTGAAACTCGCCGGGCTCGTGCGTTCGCGCCGCGAGGGGCGCCGGCAGATCTACTACGTCGACGACCCCGACATCGTGACCGTGGTCCGCGTCATGGTCGGCCAGCTGACGGCCCGGGAAACCCCCTCCGCAAGCTCGGACCGACTGCGCGAGGCCGGTGTCTGAGCGGTCGGGGGCGCGAGGGGAGGACGGCGCCCCGTCTGCTGCGCCGGCTGGGCCTGCTGCTTCGGACGGGGCGGGGTCCGGCGGTGCCGTGGGGGATCGGGTCGGGTCCAGGAGTGCCGTGCCGGACGGACCGCCCGCTGAACCGGCTGGGGCGTTGGCTGAGCTGGGTGCCGGGGGCGGGGCGCTGTCGCCCGCGTCTGCTCTTGAGGCCGGGCTGCCGGGCGATTCGGCCGCTTCCGGCCCTGTGCCCATGGGTCCGGTTGGGTCGGTGTCCGGATCCTTCGTCGTGGTTCCGTCTGCGTCTGCTGCTGAGGATGGTCCGACGGGCGATTCGGCCGCTTCCGGCGCTGTGCCCGCGGGTCTGGTTGGGTCGGTGTCCGGGCCCTTCGTCGTGGTTCCGCCCGCGTCTGCTCCTGGGGCCGGGCTGACAGGCGATCCGGCCGCTCCCGGCCCACCGAGTCGCGCTGCCCCCACCCCCGTCCCCGCGCATCCGGTCGCCCAGGACACCGCGCCCGCTTCCTCCTCGCCCGGTCCTCCTGTCCTGCGTGCTCTTCCTCCCGCGGCCGGTGCGGTCGGCCCAGGCGGCACCCCCGTCGCGGGCCTCCTCGAAGTTCTCCGTCGGCTGGACAGTGGGCCGCGCGGGCTGACCGAGGGGCAGGCGGCGGAGCGGTTGGCGCGGGTCGGTGGGAATGTGGTTCCGGATGCCCGGGACCCCTCCTGGCCCCGCCTGTTCGCACGGAGTCTGCGGGACCCCTTCACCGCGGTGCTGCTCTGTCTGGGACTGGTGTCGGCAGCCGTCCTCGCCTGGGGCACCGCCTCGGTGATCCTCCTGCTGGTCGTCGTGAGCTGCGTCCTGCGGGCGTCCGGCGAACACCGGGCCGACCGCTCCACGGCCGGACTGCGCCGCCTGGTGGCGACCACCGCCACGGTCCAGCGCCGGACCGACGAGGACACGGCCCCGGTCACCCGCGAGATCCCGGTCGAGGAACTCGTCCCCGGCGACGTCGTACGGCTCGGCCCCGGCGACCTGGTCCCCGCGGACGTACGGCTGCTGCGGTCGACCGGACTCACCGTCCACCAGGCCGCGCTCACCGGCGAGTCCGCACCGGTGGAGAAGGACGCGGGGGACGACCCCGGGGACGGCGGTGTCCTCCAAGACCTCCGGTACTGCTTCCAGGGCAGCAGCGTCGCCTCCGGCAGCGCCACCGCCGTGGTCACCGCGACCGCCGGCGACACCCGTTTCGCCGCCGACCGCCGGCGCACCGGAAAACCCCCGGCGACCAGCTTCGAACGCTCCGTCCAGGGCGTCTCCTGGATCCTGATCCGGTTCGCGCTGCTGACCCCGCCCCTGGTCCTCATGGCCAACGCCGCCCTGCGCGGCCGCGGTCTGGAGACCCTCCCCTTCGCCGTCGCGGTGGCGGTCGGGCTGACCCCGGAGATGCTGCCGGTCGTCGTCACCACCTGCCTGGCCCGCGGTGCCGCCCTCCTGGCCCGTACCCACGGCGTCATCGTGCGACGGCTTCCCGCCCTGCACGACATCGGCGCCATGGACGTCCTGTGCGTGGACAAGACCGGCACCCTCACCCAGGACCGCCCGGTCGTCCACCGCGCGCTGGACGCGGACGGCCACGACGACCCCGAGGTACTGCGCTGGGCGGCGGCCGCCGCCTGGTGGTCCCTCCAGCTCGCCGACCTCCCGGCCCCCGACGCCCTGGACGAGGCCCTGCTCGCCGCCGCCGCCGCCGACGACGACGACGAGGACGAGGACGAGGACTCCCTCACGTCGTACGACGGTGTCACGACCCTTCCCTTCGACCCGGTCCGCCGCCTGGCCACCGTGGTCGTCCGCACCCCCGGCCGGTTCGGCACCCACACCCTGATCACCAAGGGCGCCGTGGAGGCCGTACTGGGACGGTGTGCGCTGTCCGACGACGAGCGCGCCCGGGTGCGCGACCTGGCCGACGCACAGGCCGCGGACGGGCTGCGCGTCCTCGCCGTCGCCACCACCGAACGCCCCGCCGGGGACCGCCCCCGCGAACGCGGCCTCACCTTCCGCGGACTGCTCACCTTCCGGGACGACCTCGCCCCCGCCGCCGCCGAGGCCCTCGCCGGACTGGCCGGGCGGGGCGTCACCGTCAAGATCCTCACCGGCGACCATCCGGGCACCGCGGTCCGGGCCTGCCGTGATCTGGGGGTCCCGGTGGCCGGTGTCCTGACCGCCGACCGCCTCGACACCCTCACCGACCCCGAGCTCACCGAACTGGCCCGCCGTACGACCGTCTTCGCCCGCTGCACCCCCGAGCACAAGACCCGTGTCACCCGGGCCCTCCAGGCCGGCGGCCACACGGTCGGCTTCCTCGGCGACGGCGTCAACGACCTGCCCGTCCTGCGCACCGCCGACGTGGGCATCGCCCCCCGCGACGCGGCCGGGGTGACCAGGGAGAGCGCGGACCTGGTCCTCGCCGGGAAGGATCTCACCGCGATCGGCCACGCGGTGGCCGCGGGCCGTCACGCGGGCGGCAACATCGCCACGTATCTGCGCATCACGCTCTCCTCGAACCTCGGCAACGTGATCGCGATGCTCTCCGCGGGCCTCCTCCTGCCGTTCCTGCCGATGCTCCCGGCCCAGGTCCTCGTCCAGAACCTGTGCTTCGACGCGGCCCAACTGGCCTTCGCCCACGACCGTCCCACCCGGGCCGCCCTGCGCCGGCCGAGCGTCCTGGACCCCCGCGAGCTGCTTCGGTTCATCGTCGGATTCGGTGCCCTGAACGCCGTGGCGGACCTGGCGACCTTTGGTGTCCTGGCCTTCGCCCTGCGGGGCCCGGGCGACGACGAGTCGCTGTTCCACTCGGGCTGGTTCACGGAGAACCTGCTGACGCAGGCCGTGGTGATGGTGCTGCTGTCCCTGGGCTCACCGGGCCGCGCCGGCCGGCGGCCGGGCCCGGTGACCTGGTCCGCCGCCGCACTGGCCGCGATCGGCCTGCTCCTGCCCGCGTCCCCGCCGGGCGCGGCCCTGGGCCTGAGCGCGCTGCCCGGCGTGTACTACGGACTGCTCGCGGCCGTCCTGGCCCTGTACGCCGTGGGCCTGCTGGCGGCGCGGACGCGCTACGAGCGCCGGCGCACGGTTGCGCTCCCGGAGACTGACGCCTCTCAGGGGCAGGCGATGTCGAAGCCGTAGCGCAGGGGTTCGTCCGTCACGCCGTGATCGAGCCGGTAGACGTAGACGCCGTCCACCCGCACCCCGGACGGCGCGCCCTCCGCCCGGCAGGGGTACGACACCTGCACGACCCGGGGCCGGTCCGCGACCTTGACCCGCATCCCGTCGGCCGGTCCGCCGTCGAGGACGGCGACTTCCCACCCGGTCACGTCGGCCGTCTCCACTGTCTCCGCTGCGTCCACGCCGACAGTTTAGAGGTTGCGCAATCGTCGTGGAGGGCTGATGCCGGGACGGGTGCGGCTCTCACATGCCGGATGCGGGCTCTCCCACTGCCGGGTGTGGGCTCTCCCACTGCCGGATGCACCGCGAACAGCCGGGCCGGGAAGCCGGAACCGGCGTACGGCTTGGGCCAGGTGGCGACGACGAGGGCTCCCGACTCGGGGAGCGGGCCGAGGTTGGTCAGCAGTTCGATCTGTCGGCGGTCGCGGGAAGGACGTACGCCTCCAGGACGTACGCCTCCAGGCCGTGGTCGCCCCGCGGAGGCGGCGGCTCCGGGGACCGTGTCGGCCTGCTCGTGGCCGATGGCGGTGACGCCCGCGTCCTCGAAGAGGTACGTCAGAACCTCGGCACATCGGCCGACCAGCCCGGTGCGCGACCGGTCCCCGCCTGGTCCCGGTTGGCCATCGCCACCGGGTGCGGCCAGCGACGGCTCCACCCGGTGCGCAGGGCGGCGAACGCCCCGGGCGGAAGGCATAGGTGAGGTCGGTGCGGACCGTGCCCTCCGTCAGCTCGCGGTACGCCGACCACAGCCGGGGTTCGCCGGAGGTCATCCGGCGTTCTCCAGCGCCGGGCGACGGGTGGCCTTCACGGGTGTGCCCTCCGGGTGCGCCGACGAGTCCGAGACCCCTTCCAAGCCCTGTCCCTGTCCCTGTCCCTGTCCCTGTTCGTCTGCATCTGCATCTGCCTCTTGCTCGCCGGTCCGGGCCGGAGCAGTGGCCGTCGGGCCCTTGCGGCGGGTCATCCCGACTCCCACGAGGACCACGGCCATGCCCAGTACGACCCGGACGCTGAGGCCCTCGCCCAGGACGATCGCGCCGAGGAGCACGGAGACCACGGGCAGCAGGTAGCCGACCACGGCGGCGTTGGTGGCGCCCTCGTCGTTGATGATCCGGTAGGTGAGGTGGAAGGTGATCGCCGTGCAGAAGACGCTGAGGACCAGGGCCGCGACCACGACCACCGGGCCCGGGTCGATCGACTCCAGGCCGCCGACCGGCAGCGCGACGGCGGTCAGCCCGCTCGCGGCGACCAGTTGGGCGGCCGAGAGCGAGATGGTGGGGGTGCCCCTGCGCACCAGGGTGCGGCCCATGTAGGTGAAGGCGACGGCGTAGCTGGCGGCCGCGCCGAGAATGGCGAGGGCTCCCCAGCCGGTGGCCCCGGCCGACTGCCACGGGGCGAGGATGAGGATCGTGCCGGTGAAGCCGAGCAGCAGGCCCGTGAGACGGACCGGGCGCAGTCCGCGTTCCGAGCCGAGGGCCAGGCCGAGGGCGATCGACCACAGCGGGGTCGTGGCGTTCAGGACCCCCGCGAGGCCGGAGTCGACGGTCTGCTGGCCCAGGCTGAACAGGGCGAAGGGCAGCGCGTTGCAGAAAAAGGCCGCGACGACGATGTGACGCCAGACGGTACGGCCACGCGGCAGGCGCCGACCCGACGCGTAGCAGGCGACGGTGAGGACGAGCGCGCCGAGGAGGCAGCGGACGAACGTGACCTGGAGCGGGGAGAGACCGCGCAGCGCCAGTTCGATCCAGAGAAAGGTCGAGCCCCACAGCAGGGCGAGCACGGCCACCCGCACCCCGCCCTGCAGACTCCGTGTCCCACTGCTCACGATGCTTCCTCCGTCCGGCCGACGTGCGGCCCTGGCCCTGTAGGTGGGCCGTTCCGTCCCGTTCTTCGACCATGCCCCAGGTGAACTGTGAGGACAAGCGAATGGTTCTACCTAGTCTGTTAAGCTGTGCTACATGCTTGATGTGAGGCGCCTCCAGGTTCTGCGTGCGGTGGTCACCAGCGGGACGGTCACTGCGGCCGCGGCCCACCTCGGCTACACACCGTCCGCCGTGAGCCAGCAGGTGGCGGCGCTGGAGAAGCAGGCCGGCACCGAACTGCTCGAACGGGTCGGGCGCGGGGTGCGGCCCACCCCCGCCGGTCTGCTGCTCACCGAGCACGCGGCCCTGATCAGCGCGGCGGTCGCCCAGGCGGAGAGCGCCCTCGCCGACCTCCGCGCCGGGCGTATCGGCACCCTGTCCGTCCGGTACTTCGCCACGGCGGGTTCCACGCTGATGGCCCCGGCCCTGGCCCGGCTCCGCGCGGAACACCCCGGGGTCCGGGTCGACCTCGAACTCGCCGACCCGGAGGACCCGTTCCAGGAGGTGGCCGGCGGCCGGGCCGACCTGGCCGTGGTGGTCCGGCCGCGGGGCCGGGTGGGCGACGGGTTCCGTCTCGTCCACCTCCTGGACGACCCGTACGCGGCCGTCCTGCCCCTGGGGCATTCGCTCGCGGGCCGGGAGGTCATCGACCTGCACGAGCTGGCCGGGGAGCAGTGGGTCGGCAGCGAGCCACCCGGCCCCTGCCTGGAACCGGTGATCGACTCCTGCGCGGCGGCCGGGTTCAGCCCCGACTTCGTCATCCGCAGCGAGGACTACGCCACTGCGCAGGGCTTCGTCGCGGCCGGCCTCGGCGTCGGTCTGATGCCGAGGCTGGGGCTGCGCGGCCGCCACCCCGGCGTTGTCGTACGTCCGGTCCGCAACCCCGAACCGGTCCGCGTGATCTCGGCGGTGGCCCGCGAAACCGCCCTCGACCAGCCCGCCCTCCGCGACCTCCTGTCAGCACTCCGGGACGCGGCAGCCACCGACCCACCCACAGGTCCTGCGGCGCACTGACCCCGGCCGGGTGCCCATCCGCACCCGGCCCGGCTCCGTGGAGCCGCGTGGGTCAGGCGCGAGGTCGCGGGGGGTGGTCGTGGTGGTGGGAGCGCCGGCCAGGGTTACGAGGCTGGTGAAGGTCTCGCGATCCTGCCGGCGGGCGCTGCCCCGCACGCGGCCGGGGTCCGTGAGGCGTTCGGTCACCAGAAGGCAGAAGGCAGAAGGCAGAAGGCAGAAGGCAGAAGGCAGAAGGCAGAAGGCAGGAGGCGTCCCTCTCGGCGTACGGGACGACGTCCGAGTCCATGCCCCGTGACGGCCATCGGGTGTGGATGCACGGTGGCCAGCGCGGCGGCCTGGCGGGCGGCCTACGGGGGCAGCAAACCGGGGTCGTGGTCCACGAGGGGGTCGAAGAGCACCGGGTGGGTGGTGTCGACTCTCAGCTGCCAGTGGGCGGGCCGGTCGGTCGCGGCGAGCACCACGTCCTCGAAGCGGTCACGGCCGAAGGGCGACAGACCTGCCGACGGCGGCAGCGGTACGGCGCGCGCTCCGCGCAGCCGGTTGTAGACCGTGCGGTCCTGGATGGTGAAGCGCGAGTGGGCGGTGGCCAGGTGCCGTCCGTCCCGCTCGACCTCGACGGCGGAGGCGCGGTCGCGCCGGTACGTCACGTCGTGGCAGCTGATGTGCGGCTCCAGCTCGGCCCGGTCGCCGTCGGCCTGCGCGGCCGCGAGGTCGAGCGTCCAGCTGAAGTCCTTCCACAGCGGCTGATGTCCGAACAGCACGTGGTAGGCGCCGTGGGACAGCAGGGGCAGCGTCTCGCGCACGGTCTCACTGAGCAGGAGCGGCTCGTACAGGCCCAGGCGGCTGACGAAGAACCGGTGCGCGGCGGCCCGGCGGCCGTCACCGTGAAGGTGTCGGGCCCGGTCCGTCGCCAGCTGCGGAGCAGCATTTCGTCCTGGTCAGTCTTTTGCGTGCCATAGGCCGAACCCGAGGCACGGCCTGGCAGTCGAACCGCCTTGCCTTCGACAGTCTGGTGGTGGCAACCCTGTGCGGCTGACCCTGCCTGACCGAAAACCACTCAGGGATCCGATCCACCAGGCGGATAGGCCCCCCGAACAGCGCGGGTTTCGAAGGGGCGCGGGGAGCGGGTTGGTTCCCAGATGGCTCAGGCGTCCGGACTGGCTGGGCCTCGCCGCGCAGGGCGTGGCCGACCCGAGGGGGCGGCGTTGTTCAGTCTTTGTGTCGCCCGGACGTCGATCGTTGCGATCCTCGATGGCCTCCAAGACCTGCTGACCTGCTGACCTGCTGAACTGCTGGACCGGCCTGTGCACCATGTGCCACCAGCCTTTGGCCCGACCCTGGACCACACACCAATCAGCGAGATCCCCCCGACCTGACGGAGTCCGACCAAGCCGAGAGCCCCTGTTCCCTCAGGGCCGCCGCCGCCGCCGTCCGTTCGGCCACGGCCGCGTCGGCGTCGGTCACCAGGACCCGGGCGCCCGTCGCGTCGGTGAACTCCGTATTTCTCGAAGCGCTTCGTATCGCTCATGAGCCGAACCGGCTGCCGGAACGATCAGCCGGGCCGACACCCCGGCAGGCATGGGCGGCCCGAGCGGCGATGCAGTCGAACCTTGACATTACGTACTAAGTGTCGTATGTATGGATACATCGTAAACTTACGAGCGCAGTGCGGATGGGACGGTGAGAAGGCAGCCCTCCAGCCGCACGGAGTGCGTGGTGATCGACATGACGACGAGTTGCGACCGGCCCTTCCCGAGCCCCCTTCGCCGGCAACCCGAGCCGGGAGCCCCGAGGGTGACGGCGCTCGTACCCGCCTACAGGGAGACGGACTCGCTCCCCCAAGTCCTCGATGCGCTGCAGACGCAGACACGTCCCGCGGACCGCATCATCGTGACTCTGGATCCGCACCAGGACAGCGGTCGAACCGAAGAACTGGAGCGAATTGCCCGAGAGGCGGGCGCCGAAGTCTGGCATTCGGTCGGCAACAGGCATAAGAAGGCCGGCAATCTCAACGGAGCGCTGGACAGATTGCTGCCGAACATGGCAGACGGCGACGCAATCCTCATCCAGGACGCCGACACCTATCTGGATCCTCACTTCATCGAGGTGACCACCCGGAAGTTGGGGCAGGGCTACGGCGCCGTGGGCGGGAACTTCCGGGGTCGTGCGGGCGGCAGGCTCTGTGGCGTCTTCCAACGCAATGAGTTCGCCCGGTATGCCCGGGACACGGCTCGAAAGAACGGCAAGGTACTTTGCCTGACAGGCACCGCCTGCCTATTCAAGGCCGCCGCTCTGAAAGGTGTGCTCGCCGCCCGAGAATCTGGTCTTCTGCCACCGGCCGACGGAGTGTACGACACGAAGGCACTGACCGAGGACAACGAGCTCACGCTCGCTCTGAAGCATCTCGGATTCCGCATCGTCGCTCCGGCCCGCGCGACCATGAGTACTGAAGTCATGGAAACATGGCGAGCCCTTGCGAAGCAGCGGCTTCGCTGGAAGCGCGGAGCGCTCGAGAATCTGATCGGCTACGGCGTGACTCGTTACACCGCAGAAGGTTGGGGCAGGCAGGTCGTGGCGTTCCTCGGGGTATCCGTGTCGACCGTATATGTAGGTTCGGTCCTGTGGTTTCTCGCTACTGGATCGGGCCTGAGAATTGCTCCGTTCTGGATTGCCTTCACCGCCTTCTACTCGATTGAGCGGGCGATCACCGCAAAATCCAGGGGTTGGCGTGTGTCGATTGCCTCGATGCTGGTCATACCGGAATGGTTCTACGACCTGTTTCTGCAGGGAGTGCACCTCCGTGCGCTCGTCGATACAGCTCTTCAACGAGACCGAAACTGGTAGTTCCAAGCAGTCCCCGGAAAGGGACCGAACAGACAGAGGAGACGATCATGGCAAACTATGCAGGCGCAGGGGCCACAATGGGCGGAACCAGCGGGGCAGGGGTTCTGCCCCTCACGGGCGGCCCGGGAAGCATCTGGTTCTGGATCGTCGTGTTCGTTCTGATCTCGTCGGGATTCGCTGTGCTGCGGCTGTTTCCCCGAAAGGTCAAGGACGACTCCTGACCGGGGTCGCACATGAAAAAGGCAAGTCAACTTCTGGGTATCGGCCTGATACTCGTCGGTTTGCTCCTGGGAGGCTTCACGCTTCTCAAGACCTGGCACTCGGACAATCAGTACAGAGCCATCCAGCAGACACTGCACAAAGAGATCAAGACGTCGGCCGAGGCCCCTCACGAAGGCGGCGCGCTCGCGACGCTGAGGATTCCTCGATTCGGCTCGGGCTATGACCCCGTGATCGTTGAGGGCGTGTCTCAGAGTGCTCTTGCGAAGGGCCCCGGGCACTTTCCGGGGACGGCCATGCCGGGCGAAATCGGCAACTTTGCGATTGCCGGTCACCGCACGGGGTGGGGGCAGCCGTTTCATCGGCTGCCGGACCTGACAAAGGGCGACGAAATCAAGGTCTATTGGCACCGTAAGGCATACACCTACCGGGTCACCCGGACCGAGGTCGTCAAGCCCTCCGACGTCGGCGTCGTGCTTCCCGTTCCCAACAGGCCGGGTGCCAGGCCGGACAAGGCTCGGATCACGCTCACCACCTGTACGGACCGCGGTTGGAACGGAACATATATCCACCGGCTCGTCGTATGGGGCGAGCTGGAGAAATGATCACTAGGTGGCATCGACCCCGGCGCCGCGTCGAGCCTTGAGGAGGCAGGCGAATGGCGAACGAATCAGCCGCCGGCGCGGATCGATCCGGCGACCGCGGGCGTCCTGCGAGGCTCAGCCGTGAGCGTGTCCTGGCCAGCGCTTTGGAACTGGTTGATCGCGAAGGCCTCTCCGCACTGAGCATGCGTCTCCTGGGAGCCGATCTCGGGGTGGAGGCCATGAGCCTGTACCGCTACGTGCCCGGCAAGGAAGCCCTGGTGGACGGGCTGGTCGAGGCCCTCTACCTGGAATTGGAGGACCGCCTCGACCAGGCGCCCGTCTCGGCCGCGGCACCGACCGCCGGTGACTTCGAGCAGCGAGCCGACCTGCAACGCATCGCTCTGACCATGTACCAGGTCTGCATCGACCACCCCCAGGTGGTGCCGCTGCTGTCCACCCGCATGATGGCGGTCCCGCTGGCCCGCAGGCCGCTGCCCGTCCTCAGGGATCACGAACGGGTGCTCACCCTGCTCCGCGACGCCGGACTGGACGAGGCCCAAAGCGCCACAGTCCTCCGCGCCTTCACCGCCTGGGTGCTCGGGTATACGTCGGTGGACCTGCGCGCCATGGTGGACAATCCAGAGGAACCGGACCCTGCGTTCCGGTTCGGCCTGCATCGCCTTCCCGCCAAGGACCTGCCCAGGCTGCGCGAGAGCACCCCCGCCCTCGCCGAACGCGGCGGCCCGGAAGGTCTGGCAGCCGGATTGGACGCACTGCTCGACCGCTTCTCCGGGCCACACGAGTAAGTCCCCGACCAAGCACGCACCGGCGGCATGCGGGTCACCGATATCCGGTCGTGCCCGCCGGTTTGCCCGCGTCCTGCACCTCGACGAGGTAGCGCAAGGAGTCGGGGCGGCTGCCGTCGAGGTCCGTGAAGCCGTAGAGGGACCAGCCGTTGAACTGCGCCACGTCGCGAGGGCGACGGCGCGCCCCACGAAGCGCGGCGGGAGCACCACACCGCGACGTGCGGGATGCCGAAGATCAGGAAGAGGGGGACACGGAAGACCAGGAGGAGGGCGACGCGGTGGCCTGACGGAATTCGGTTGGCCCCCTGTTTGGCCCTCCGGGCACGGAAGAGGGCACCTACTCAAGTAGTAGATGCCCTCTGACCTGTGTCGGGGTGGCGGGATTTGAACCCACGACCTCTTCGTCCCGAATGAGGATCGGTTAATGATCTTTCCTGCCCGGATTGTGTTTGCGCAGGTCAGGTGGGTGGTCCCGGTTGGTCTCGGGTGGTGTGGAGGGGGTTTCGGGAGTGGGTCGGCTCCCAGATGGCTCCCAGAAGCGCCGGGGGTACCGATCGATCTGCAGGGTGTCCCTGGGGGCGCGTTTGTGTATGCGGTGGCCCGTCTCGGCGGGATGGCGTGTGACCCGGGCGAGTCAGCCAGGCCGCTTCGTGAGACAGGCGGTCGCGCTCTCAGGCGTGCAGGTGAAGCGCGAGCAGGCTGGTTGCGCGGTCGAGCAGCCAACGCAGGGTCGCCTCACCTACTCCTCCTCGAGCAGTACAGCCTCAGCGATCTTCTGCGCGATGTCCTCCACAGAGTCGTATTCGGTGCTGAAGCCCGCCTGGTCGCGGAGGAAGCTACTGAACTTCCCGACATCCCCGAAGCTCACGCCGTGGAGTACGGGGATAACCGTGTCCTTGTGCAGCAGAGCGCCCAGCTCGCGCTCGGTCCAGAAGCGTCGCCCCAGGTACGCCTCGGTAAGCAGCGCCACACCGGCTCGCGCTCGGGTAAGTCCGTCATCCATCTGACGGGAAAGACTCTTCCCGGGGCGGATGGCCACCTCGTCGAACCAGACTGTGATGCCGAGGGATTCAAGCTCGCTACGCAGCTGTTCGGCTACATCGGCTCCGTCGGAACGTGCGTAACTGAGGAAGACGTCGTACTCGCGCTCGTCCTGCTCGGCGACGGCGCTCTGCACCCGGTCGACAAGGTGCTGCTCTTCCACCGTGAACGAGACCGACGTGCCGCTGCTCTGCCTGAGCTTGGCGAGCTGCTGACGGTTGTGTCGTTCAGCCGTGCGGTTGTAGTCCGTCACAGCCTTCTTGACCTGACTCTCGAACTTGCGCTGGGCCCTCTTGGCGTCCTGCTCTGCTTTGCGCTGGGTGCTTCTGAGCTGCTGGCGCATGGAGCTCGCGCTGATCCTCTTGACCATTGGTCCTCCGGAAACCACTGAAGCGTCTGCCTCCTCATGAGGCTCCGGTGGACCACGCTAGATCATGGGTCTGACAGTGGAACCAAACGCCAAAGATGCTTCCATTGCGGTCCTTGCAGCGGGTCGCAGTCGCGATCGGTGATGAGAGAGTCCGGTCTGCGGTGGGCCGTCCGACCCGGCCGCGGACCGGTGGGATCGCGTCGAGCACAGGGAGTAGCTGAACGAAGTCGCTACGGTTGCCGGCGGTTAGCAGGGCCGCAGCTCTCCCCGTCCGCCGGGGGTGTTCCGCCGGGCAGCGTACTGACGCGGGGGTGGCGGAGCGGGCAGTGATGTGTCGTGCGTCCGGCGGCATGCCGTAGCCCTCCGCTGGTAGAAACGTTGCACGCAGCGGAGGGGACGCCAGCCCGGTGCGGGCTGGCAGCGTCTCGTGAGGCAGGGGGCTCGCCGGTAGCGGGCGGGGGTCAGCGTTGCTTCTCCCCGAGGGCTGCTCGCAGCCAGTCCAGAGAACCGGTCGCCAGGACCGCGTCGGCGAGTTCGTTGGCCGATTTCGTGGTGAGTCGGCCGCGGCTGTTGTCGATCCAACGCTGGGCGTGCTCGTAGCCCTGGGCCTTGTACTCGATGCCCTGGATCATGCACTCCAGCTTGTCGGCGTCCCGGGCGCAGATGGCCTCCTGGGACTCCTTGGCCTCGTACTCGGCGACGAGCTCGCGCACGGCGGAGGCCAGGACCTCGGGCATGCCCGCGACCTGGTCGTCGGTGACCGCGCGCGGGTCCGCCTGAGGCGCGTACTTCTTGCCCAGGTGGTTCACGTCCCCGGTGCGGGTCTCCTGCGAGTCGTGCCACACCGCCAGGTAAGCGGCCCGCGCGGGGTCGGCGCCTTCGAGCTTCGCGATGATCGTCGCGAGGAGAGCGGTGCGCCAGGAGTGCTCCGCGACTGACTCCGGATCGCGTACGCCGGCCATCCACCAGCCGGTGCGCTTGGTCTGCTTCAGCGTCCCCGCCTCGTACAGAAAACGCGCTACCGCGGACAGGTCTTCAGCCACCGTCGGACTCCTCTCACGCCTCGGCGAGGCGGATCGCGTACCGGATGCTCTCCAGTTCCCGGCGCCCGCGCGCCGAAAGCTCCCGGCTATCCAACATCACGGGCAGCCTGTCGCGCAGGACACGGTCCGCTGCGCCGGATCGCAGCAGGTTGGGCCGTACCCGGAGCAGGGACCACACCGAGTGGATGTTGAGGTCGACATAGCCGTGATGCGGCGCGAGACCGTGAGCGAGGTGGGCGAGGAGTCTGTCACCCGGCCACGGCCCCGGGGCGCGGGCGGCAATGAAGTCGTCACTCAGCTCCAGATGCGCGGTCTCGCCGATCCAGTACGCCCAGTAGTTCAGGTTCGCGGCCTCGCCGGCATCGTCGTCGATGAGGGCGGTGTCGATGAAGTGGCTCATCCGGTCCCGGTCTCCTTGCCGGGCCGAGACGGCGGCAACGGACCTGGAGTTGAGCCAACGCGTGAGCCAGTCGCCGGGGCGTTCGGTGGCCTGCTGGTGGGCGAGCCACTCCGACGTGTCGGCTTGGTCGTCGTACCCGGAGAGGTAGAGGGCCTGGCGGCGGAGCAGGAACTGGTCCTCCCCCCGGGCCTGCTCCGCGGTCCGCCGCATCTGCGTGAAGAACCGTGCCCGGTCGGCAGCCGACAGCTCCGGCCCGGTCGGCGCGGGTCCTCGGCGCTTGCGGGGCGGATCGGGCAGGTCGCGGACGGGCTGTGGTGGTACGTGGTTGAGGGGCCACGCGAGGACCTCGACGAGGTCGCGCTGCATCACCCAGGCCCCGAGCGGGCTTTCCTCGATGTCGGTCTCGTTGTCGAGAGCCTCGGCGAGGAGGACGTCCGCCTCCAGGGCGCGGTCCAGGGCTTGCAGGAGTGCGGGGGCAGTGCCCATCTGCATCAGCCGGTGACGGTGCACGAGCATCTGCCCGACCGGCACGGCGGTCAGGGGGCGGCGGCCGGACTCCCACCCCGCGATCGTGTCCGCGGACACCCGCAGCTGCTCAGCCGCTTCCTCCTGGGTGCGTCCCTGCTGCTCTCGGATGAGCCGGAAGACGTAGCCGGCGATGACGCCCACGCGTGGGCGCCCGGAAAATCCCTGACTGCCGGTCAGGGTTTGTCGCGAACTCGACCGCATGAACAGACCCTTTCCCCGGTATTCGCAGCAAACCACTTGTACTCGCGGTCACTTCAGGCAGTGATCACGGTTCTCTACCGTCGTATGCATCACCGAACGAGCCTAGTAGGGCGGCTGTCACGGTGGGCTTCGTTACCGAGGCTCCCGAGTCAGCCTCCGTAGGCGACAACGCCGAAGGGTTGCTGCTCACCCAGGCCACGGGGCCGGACCGAGCAACGGCGGGCGTGCGTCCTTCGCACACAGCCCTGACGGTCGGTGGTTGGGCTACACACGGAATGCGAGCACCCCCGAGGGACGCGACGATGACCATGACGGCTGCAACGGTGGGACCACAGCGCTACCAGGAGCGGTACGCGGCGAGGCTGGAAGCCGCTGCTCAGGCGCGTCGGGACATAGCGCTGGTGCTGGAGACCTGGGGCCTGCCTCAGCTAGTGGACGTCGCGGAGCAGGTCGTCACGGAGCTGGTGGCCAACGCGGTGGAGCACACCGACGCCGCCACGGTCGGTGCCTCGATCACACGGACAGGCAAGGAGTCCGCGCGGATCGTTGTGACCGACACGTCCCGCACCAGACCCACCCCTGGCGCGCCGTCCCTGGACGATGAGCACGGCCGCGGACTACTCCTCGTCGAAGCTCTGGCCCACGACTGGGGCAGCGAGCCGGTGCACGGCGGGAAACGCGTCTGGGCAGAGCTGCGCGCGGGCGGCACGTGGTGACCGCTCCTCCCACGGCCACCTTGCCGCGCGTCGAACGGCTCACTCCGCGGCAGCAGATGGCCGTGGACTGTGCGCACTGCGCCCGCCGGTTGGGGATGGCCGGCCAGGTGTGGGGCGAAGTGCGCCACCGGGGCCTGCTGTTCCGGCTCTGGATCTGCGCGCCCGAATGCCCACCGTCCCTTGCCGGTGGCGTTGCATGAGCCGCCGCCCGGCGCCGGAGCCCGATGCCCAGTGCCGGGCGCTGCACAACCCGCTCTGCGTCTGCATGACCGGCTTCCCGGCCGGAGCGGAGCGGCCCCGCGAGACCCTCGGCCGTGCCCTCGCGCACGGGTGAGTCAGAGAACAGTCCGAGCACCAGCAACCACAAGGAGGCATCCATGCCCACGGCAACGCTCGTCCCGTTCGGCGCCCGCGCCGAGCGTGCCCCGTACACCGTGACCCTGGAAGCGGGATCGTTCGTGTACGACCCGGCCCGGCAGGCCAACGTCCTGACCGACGGCTCTGGAGCCCTGCGGAGCCGCTCCACCTCGCTGGCCGGGAGCTGCACGAACACCAACTGGGACAGCAAGAACGACGACACGTCCGACCCGTACCTGATGCGGTGAAACAGCACCTGTCCGGCGGCCCGGTGCTGGTCGTCACCAAGGAACGGGACCCCGCGGCGGGCCGGGTCGTCGACGAACTGACGATCCGGCGTGTGCCGGTGATGCGGTTCGACATGGGGGACTTCCCCTGTCCATGTCCCTGTCCGCCGAGCACGCTGCAGCACCCTGGACGGGGGTCTTGGCTGACGAGTACCGCTCCGTGCGGCTGGAGGAGGTGAGGGCCGTCTACTACAGGCAGCCCCGCCTTCCCGCCGTCTCCGAGCGCATGGAGGAGCCCCACCGCATGTGGGCCAAGGAGCAGGCGCTGGCCGGACTGCTCGGCACTGGCGCAGCGACTACGACGCACTCACTTACGACGTGTGCCAAGTCCCGGACGACGTCCGGGCGGGCGTGCTGAGCTGGCTGGAGCACTTCCGTCTCAACTTCGGGGCGTTCGACTTCGCCGTCACCCCCCGCCGGGGACTGGGTGATGTTCGAGTGCAACCCGTCCGGAGAGTGGTCCTGGATCCAGAACAGGACGGGCCTGCCCATCGCCACGCACATTGCTGATCTACTCGCCGAGGGACGACCATGACGACACACACCGAAGAACGCGCCACCCAGTTGCGCACGACGTTGGCCGACGTCCTGGAGGCCAACGGGCAACTGTCCGACCCGACATGGCGGAAGGTGTTCGAGGCCGTTCCCCGCCATCCGTTCGTGCCGGAGTTCTGGACCCTGGTCGGCGGCGAGCAGCGGCACGTGACCTCCGCCGATTCCGACTGGCTGGACTTGGTGTACTCGGATGACGCGCTGGCCACGCAGCTCACCGACGGCGTGGCCACATCCTCATCAACAGCACCCGGCCTCATGCTCGTCATGCTCCAGGCCCTCGACGTCGCCGATGGTCACCGCGTGCTGGAGATCGCGACCGGCACCGGCTACAACGCGGCACTCCTGTCCGAACGGCTTGGGAGCCACCAGGTGGTTACGGCTGAGGTCGACCCGGTGCTGGCGCGGCTGGCGGGATCGCGGCTGCGGCGCTGCGGATATACCCCGCTGGTGCAGGCCGGGGACGGTCGTGACGGCTACCCGGCCAAGGCCCCGTACGACCGGCTGATCGCCACCTGTGGCTTCACCACGATCCCGACGGCCTGGCTGGAGCAGGTGCGGCCCGCCGGCCTCATTGTGTGCCCTGTCGGCTGGGGGACCGCGCGCCTGGTCGTCGCCGACGATGGCCGCGCCGAGGGCCGTTTTCTGCCCGGCGGTTCTTGCTTCATGGCCGTACGCGACGCCGGTGCCACCGGCGCTCCGGCACACCCAGGTAGGCCGAGCGCGACGAGCGGCCGACTCACTGGCCTGGACCTGGCCGTGGTCGCCGGGGACGATGCGTTCCGCTTCGTGCTCTCGCTGGTCACGCCGGACACGGCTTTCGCTTCCGAGCGCGATGGCGACGGCCGGGTGACGGCGGTGGAGTTGTGGAGTGCTGACGGCGCGTGGGCGCGCGCCGAGGACGGCGCGGTACGACAGGCCGGGCCGCGCCTGCTGTGGGACGCGGTAGAGGAGGCACACGAGTTGTACGTCGAGAACGACAAGCCGGACCGGGAGCGCTTCGGCGTGACCTTCACCGCCGAGGGGCAACGCATCTGGCTCGATGCCCCCAGCTGTCCCGTACCGGTTGCCCTCGCCGTGACCTAGGTGTATTGCCCTGAGCGGTTCGGAACGCGGCTGGCGGGTGGCTGGCCCTTCAGCGCGGTGTGTCCGCGGTGGTGATTGTAGGTGTGCAGCCACTGGGGGAAGGCATCGCGTCGTTGCTGTTCCGACCGATAGGGGCGGGTGTAGGCCCACTCGTCGAGCAGGGTGCGGTTGAACCGCTCGACCTTGCCGTTGGTCTGCGGCCGGTAGGGCCGGGTGCGCTTGTGCGTGATCCCGGCCGCGGCCAGGGCATCGCGCCACAGACGGGACTTGTAGCAGGAGCCGTTGTCGGTCAGCACGCGCTCGACGCTGATCCCGCAGGAGGCGAAGAACGCCTGCGCCCGTCCCCAGAAGGCGACGGCGGTCTCCTGTTTCTCGTCGGTGAGGATCTCGCTGTAGGTGAGGCGGGAGTGGTCATCGACGGCGGTGTGCACATAGCTGTAGCCGGCGCCGGACCGCTTCTTGCGGCCCTTCTGGCGTCCAAGGACCTTGTGGCCGCCGCCGTCGGGGATGTTGCCGAGCTTCTTGATGTCCACGTGCACCAGCTCGCCGGGACGATCGCGTTCGTAGCGGCGTATGACACGGCCGGTGGCCCGGTCCAGGTGCGAGAGGCGGGCCAGGCCATAGCGGGTCAGCACCCGGTGCACGGTGGAGGGCACCAGACGGAGCAGGACCGCGATCCGTGCCGGTCCCCAGCGGCGCAGCACGCGCACCTTGATGATCCGCCGCTCGGTACGCGTCGGGGTCCGTCATGGGCTGGCATGCGGGCGGCTGGAGCGGTCGGCCATGCCCGCCTCGCCGTGCTGCCGGTAGCGGTCGGCCCATCGCTTGGCCGTGCTCGCGGAGACCTGGAAGCGTTCCGCGGCCCGCCGCAAAGGCCAGTTGTCGTCCACGATGCAGCGGGCCAGCCGCAGGCGGCCGGTCTCCGTCACGGGTGCATTACGGTGGGGCACGAGGGTCCTTCTGGTCGCCGGTGCAGATGTCGCAATCCACACCAGGCCAGAAGGCCCTCACCCATTTCAAGATCACTCAACCGTGGCGTCCGTCACCAACCTCCGTGGACAGAACACCTAGGACGGCGGTGGGTCCTCGGAGAACCCAGACTGCCGTAGAGCGGCCACGTGAGCGGGCGCCGCCTGGCAGCCCGCGGCCGTCGCCGTGCGCTGCCGGAACCACACCACTTCAGCCGCCAACTGGGAGTGCCCGCGTGAGTGATCAGCACGACAAGCCGCTCCTCCAGATCGTCGTCTGCGCGGCCGGGGTCGCCGCCGACGTCGGCCGGTGATCACCGCAGCACAGGGGCGGCACTGGGACGTCGGCGTCACCGCCACCCCGCAGGGACTCGGCTTCCTCGATGCGGAGGCGGTCGAGGCCCAGACCGGCCGCCCCATCCGCTCGGCCTGGCGGTCACCGGGGGAGCCGCGCCCGGCTCGGCCCGCGGACGCGGTCGCGGTCGCCCCGGCCACCTTCAACACGGTCAACAAGTGGGCGGCAGGGATCTCCGACAATCTCGCGCTGGGCGTCCTGTGCGAAGCGCCCGCCATGGACATCCCGGTCGCTGTGCTGCCGTACCTGAACTCGGCCCAGGCCGCCCACCCCGCATACCGGCAGAGTCTGGACCGGCTGCGCGAGATGGGCGTCCTGATCGGCTCATACGAGCCGCACCGGCCGAAGACCGGCGGCGGAGCCGACCGTTACCGCTGGGAGGAAGTGCTGGAACTGCTCGCCCCTCGGTTGTCCCTCCGGCCGTGATCAGCGCCGCCGTCCTCAAGGGGCTCACCCCTTGAGGCGAGTCGCGCACCGAACTCCGCCGCGCGGCTTCTGCCGGCTGCCGGGGCTTCTCCCTTTGTCCGGCGATCACGTCTTCATTGCCGTCGGCCGGCCGGGCGCCTGCCCGGCCGGGCCTGGCGCGAGGAGTTACAGATCAACAGCCTGCTCACCCTTTGCAGGGAGCGGGAGTAGCTTTCGTGGAAGCACCGCCCAAGTACAACCGCAGTGCACCGCCTCCCCTTCGGTCACAGATTCATCACGCAACGTTTTCAGGGCCTTGACCCCTGATGTTGGACACACGAGACACTGGATCCTGAGGATCTGAGAACGGACATCTCGTGGTCATGAAGAACTACCCGCCGGAGTTCAAGGCGGACGCGGTCGCGCTGTACGAGTCGCGGCCCGAAGCGACGATCAGGTCGGTCGCCGCTGATCTGGGGATCAATCCGGAGACGCTGCGGAACTGGGTGAGGGCCGCAGGAGTAAGCCGTCCGCGGGGACGCCGGACGCAGGAACCGGTCCAGCCGCCGACCCCGCTGGAGGCTGAGAACGCGGCCTTGCGGAAGAAGGTCCGTGAGCTGGAGGAGGAACGCGAGATCCTCCGCAAAGCGGCAAAGTATTTCGCCGGGGAGACGCGCTGGTGAACCGCTTCCAGTGTGTCGCCGATCTCCACCGCCGCTACGGCGTGAAGCGGCTGTGCGGCATCCTCGGCATCAGCCGCTCGAGCTTCTACTACTGGCGCCGGACAGCTGCGGACCGGGCCGCCCGGCAGGCGGCCGACGCAAGGCTGGCCGCCCGGATACGGGCCGTGCACCAGGACTCGGACGGCACGTACGGAGCCCCGAGAATCACCGCCGAACTCCGCGAGACGAGCGGAGAGGCACTCAACCACAAGCGCGTCGCCAGGATCATGCGGGCGTTCGGCATCGAAGGGGTCCGGTTGCGCCGCCGGCACCGCACCACCGTCGCAGACCCAGTGGCGGCCAAGGCGCCGGACCTGATCGGCCGCGACTTCACCGCCACGGCTCCGAACACGAAGTACGTCGGCGACATCACCTACCTGCCCATCGAGGGCGGGAAGTTCTGCTACCTGGCGACCGTCATCGACCTCGCCTCCCGCCGTCTCGCCGGCTGGGCGATCGCCGACCACATGCGAACCGACCTTGTGACCGACGCCCTGGCCGCAGCGGTCCGCACCCGAGGCAGCCTGGCCGGATCGATCATGCACACCGACCACGGAGCTCAGTACACGAGCAGGGCCTTCGCCGAAGCCTGCAGGTCAGCAGGGGTGCGGAGGAGCATGAGCGCGGTCGGATCCAGCGCGGACAACGCACTCGCCGAGTCCTTCAACGCGACCTTCAAACGCGAGACCCTGCAAGGACGAAAGAGCTGGCCAGGCGAGCGTGAGGCCCGCCTCGACGCGTTCCGATGGCTCAACCGCTACAACACCCGACGCCGACACTCCCGCCTCGGGCAACGATCACCGATCGCCTTCGAGAACGCCTTCTACCGCACACCAACTACGCTGGCACGAGTCGCATAACCCGTGTTCAGGATTCGGGGTCAAGGCCC
>NZ_KB911628.1 GCF_000383615.1 Streptomyces canus 299MFChir4.1
GGCCATCGCCCCGCACTGGCGCACAGCCCCAATCAACCCACCGACCAAAGTCCCAAGAAGCTGGGACCCGATTCCTTAAGTCACTGGTATTGGGGCTACGTGCCCAATCTCGCGGCCCGCTCCCTGGCCGGGCAGCGTGCGGACGCCGTGGCCCTCGTCCTGACTGAGCCGGACTGGCGGCAGTTCGCGGAGCCGTTCTTCTCGGAGATCGTCCGCTCACTCGGCGATGCGCTGGCGGACACCGGGATGCAGCTGATGCTGACCCTGGTCCGCTCGGAGACCGAGCGGCAGCGCTTCCTGGAGTACGCGCGAGGCGGCCGGGTCGACGGAGTCCTGCTGATGTCCGTACACGCGGACGACAGGCTGCCGGACATGCTCGCCGAGGCGCGGTTGCCGACCGTTCTGCTGGGGCGCCGCTCGGGCGACGAGTATGTGAGCTACGTCGACGCCGACAATGTGGGCGGCGCCCGAAACGCCGTGTCCCACCTTCTGAAACAGGGCCGCACGGCGATCGCCACCATTACGGGGCCATTGGACATGTACGTTGCCCAGTGCCGGCTGCGCGGTTATCAGGACGCGCTGGCGCTGGCCGGCCTGAAGACGTCACGGTCCTGGGTCGCGGAGAGTGATTTCTCGGAGGAGAGCGGCCGTAGTGCCATGACGGAACTCCTCGAACGGCACCCCGAGATCGACGCCGTCCTCGCTGCCTCGGACACCACCGCGGCCGGGGCGTTGCGCGCACTGCGCGCGGCCGGACGGCGGGTCCCCGGAGACGTCGCCGTCATCGGTTTCGACGACTTTCCACTGGCAGAGCGCACCGAGCCGCGCCTGACCACTGTGCGACAGCCGCTGGAGCAGATGGGGCGGGCCATGATCAGGCTGCTGCTGGAGGAGATGGAGGAGGAGTCCGTGGCCTGGCGCCACGTCATCCTCCGCACAGAGCTGGTCGTCCGGGAGTCGTCCTGACCGCCCTCCGCCCGACAGCTTCACGCGCCACGCACAGGTCAAGTCGGCCTCGTCGGCCGAGGCCGCGGAGGTGGTGCAGAACGCCGCTCATCCAGTGGTCGTGCAGCAGCGACAAGAACCAGCAGTGGAGCCTCACCGAACGCCCAGGGTAGGCGCCTTCGTCCCCGCTGTGACCTCCGGCGGTGACACCTTCTCAGAGCAGACGCTGCGGATGGTCGTCCACATCAGCGCCGCAGGTTCCGGGGTGCGGATCCGGGTGTCCAACCTGCGCGGCACCACCGCGCTGTCCGTCGGCGCCGTCGACGTGGCCGTCCGGTCCAGTGGCGCCGCCGCGGTGCCCGGCACCCATCGCACCGTGACCTTCGGCGGAGTCGGCAACCCGACCGTCGTAGCCGGGGCGCAAGTGACCAGCGATGTCATCCCGATGTCGGTGAGCGCGGGGCAGGACCTCCTGGTGAGCCGGCGCGCGCTGGGTAGGTGCTGTTGAACCTCAAGCCTGGCGAGGAATCCGGTCATCCCGTGGGCGCCGAGGTCACCCACGGGATGTACTCACCCGGTGAACCGGGAGACGGGGTGCCGATGCGTGATCGGGATGCCGGTCACGCTGTCAGACGCCAGAGGGACGTGGTCTCTGCGCTTCGCGCTGCGTGGAGTGGGTCGGTGGCGTCCTTGGAACGTGGGTGACGGGGCTTGGCGTCGATCTTGTCGACGACGCGGAGGTGTGCTGCCTGGATGGCGTTGAGCAGTTGCTGACGTGTCCGGAGCCCGAGGTGCTCTGCCAGGTCGGACAGGATGAGCCAGCCCTCGCCGCCCGGCCGAAGATGGGCGGACAGGCCAGCGAGGAAGCTGCGGAGCATGGCGCTGTCCGGGTCGTAGACGCCTTGTTCGATGAGGCTGGTCGGATGGGCGGGGAGCCAGGGCGGGTTGCACACGATGAGGTTGGCGCGGCCTTCGGGGAACAGGCCGGGGCCCGACACTTCGATACGGCCGGTCAGTGCGAGCCGGTGGGCGTTCTCCCTGGCACAGGCCAGGGCGCGTGGGCTGATGTCGGTGGCCACGACGCGGTTGATTCCGCGGTAGGCCAGGACCGCAGCCAGGACGCCGGTTCCCGTGCCGAGATCGAATGCCGTACTGGTGTCGGGACTGCGCAGGGTCGCCGGTGGCAGCGGTGTGTGGGCGACCAGGTCGACGTACTCGCCTCTGACCGGCGCGAACACGCCGTAGTGGGGGTGGATGCGAGTGCCGAGCGCCGGCACATCGACCCCTTTCAGGCGCCATTGGTGAGCGCCGATCACTCCCAGTAGTTCCCGGAGGGAGACCACCGTGGGCCCCTTCGGGGGACCGTAGGCCTCAAGGCACGCCTGACGGACGTCGGGAGCCCGTCGCAACGTCAAGGTGTGGTCGTCGTCCAGCAGTACCAGGAGTTTTCCGAGCACACGGGCACGGTGACTGTTGTTGCGTCGGTGCAGGTGGAAGGACTCGCTCGGGGAAGTGCTGGACCTGGGCGTTGTGCGGTCGATGCGGCGGCCCATCGCCTGAAGCAATTGCTGGGCGTTGTGGAAGTCGCCTTGCCAGAGCAGGGCCGTCCCTTCGCATGCCTGACGGTAGGCGTCGTTGGCCTTCATCCGGTCGTCGGCGACGACGGTCCGCCGTGGAAGGGGGGCGGCGTTCTCGGAATGCCAGCGGGCGGACTGTTGAGTGTCGGCTGTGGTCCAGTGGATGGTGGACACCACGTACTCCTCGTGATCGAACGTGCAGGGGCACGAAGAGCACTTCGACGAGGAGCAGGCTGAACCCACGTCTGTCCATCGGGCAGGCGTGTGCGTTGAGGCAGGTGGCTGTTACCGCTCTCGCGTCGAAGTGCGAGAGCGGACGTCCCAGACAACCATGCCGAGCATCAGGTCAGTCCTTTCGGAGGAATGGCAGCAGGCTCGCACAGGTGTTGCTCGGCTTCCAAATACGCCAGCGCCGGCAGCAACTTCCTGATCCACTGCTGTGCCCTGTCGGCCGCCACCATGTCGGCAGGATTGATGACCCGCACCGGTGCCGGGCCGTGCCTGCTGCCAGGCCGCACCACACAACTCCGCACTCGCCAAAGTCCGTGCAAGGCCCGTACAGAGCCCCGTCCACGCCGCCAGGAGCGTGCCGCGCCCCGCGCAATCGAGCTGGTTCCCACGGCAGTTGTGGTGGAACTGCCCGAGTCGGTGCGTGCGCGCCTGCGGCGCCTGGCTCCATCCCTGACCGCGGAGGGCCGGCAAGCTGTGCGGGCAAAGCTCGTTCTTGCCGCGGCCGAGGGGCTGGCCAACGCCGCGATCGCACGCGAGCTGAACGGCAGCGTCAACATGCTGCGCAAGTGGCGGGGCCGCCGGTTCGCGTTCGGTGGCCTAAAGACATGAGCCACGCGAAACGTTCCGGTCGGCCTCATATCCAGGGGCCGTGGGTGCACGTGGCTGTGGTAGCCGCCGCCACCAGCGAGCCCCCGCACCCGGAGGCGACCTGGTCGTACCCAAGGGTCGCCGCGCAAGTAGCAAACACCGCCCTCGCTGCTCGCGCCGCGGTCTCACCGTCTCGGGTTGGTCGAACCCCGGCGGACCTGGACCTCAAACCACACCAGGTACGGGGCTGGCTCCCCGCCGCCTGGCAGGCGTTCAAGGTGTTGACCGCCGCCGTGCCCCACCGCAGTTCCAGGCCTCGCCGATCCGCTCGGCGGTCTTCCCTGATCCCGTAGTTCCGGATCGTGTTGGGGTTGGTGAGCGAGCCGAGGAAGAGGTCGGCGGCCGGCCCGACTGTCGTACGGCCCCTGCCGGGAGCTGGGCGAGAGCGGGTACCGCTTCCCCTCTTGCCACAGACAACGGGGCCGCCCGACACCCCCGCCGGCCACTCACCGGGGCCGACGAACATTTGGCGCACGATCTGACGCGGATGTTCCTCGGCCCCCGATCACGTCAAGTGCTCCCAGGCGCGCGGAGTGTGCGGCGAACAGCGCTGCGGAGCCATTGGTGGGCTCCGTCGGCTGCGTGGCGGGGGTGCCAGGCCATGCCGATGGTCAGGGGCGGCAGCGGCAGGGGAATGTCGAGGAGACACAGGCCGAGGGCGGCGGCTGTGTGGGTGAGAGGCGATTCGGGGTCGCCGGGAAGCGCGGCGGGGACGAGGCAGACGACGTCGCTGCGGGCCGCGAGGGTCATCGCCGCCAGGTGGCTGGGGAGGACGGCGGTGACGCGCCGGTGGAGGTTCTGCCCGGCGAGGGCGGTGTCGAGAGGGCCGGTGAACCGGCCTCGTCGGCTGACCGAGACATGTTCGGCGGCAGCCAGCCGCGCCGGGTCCAGGGCCTTCCCGGCGAGGGGGTGGCCCGGGCGGACGGCCGCCATCATCCGGAGCGTGACCAGTTCTTCGACCTGGGTCTCCGGGGCCATGTGGTCGATGGATCCGACCTCCAGATCGATCCGGCCGTCGCGGAGGGCCGAACCGGCCTCCAACTCCTCGTCCCGGAGCCGGAACGAGACGCCGGGCGCTTCCTGGCGGGCGAGGTGCAGCAGTCCGGGGGTCAGCGCCGCACCGACCAGGTCGGCGGCCTGGAGGGTGAAGGCGCTGCGCAGGGTGGCGGGGTCGGCGCCTTCGCCGGGGCTGAGCAGCGTTCCGAGGCGGCGCACCACCGCGGCGGCTTCGTCGCGCAGAGCCAGGGCGCGGGGGGTGGGGACCATGGTCTGTCCGGCCCGCACCAGGAGCGGGTCCTGGAGGGTACGGCGCAGGCGGCCGAGGGTGCGGCTCATGGCGGCGGGGGAGGTGCGCAGGCGGGCGGCGGCCCGGGTGACGCTCTGCTCGGTCAGCAGGGCGTCCAGCGCGACGGCGAGGTTGGCGTCAAGGGCCGAATGTGGGCTGTTCACCAGCGTAATTCCATTTCAGGCAACATCTCCTTGCTGAAGTTCCCATTGTGGCATCACTGCAGCGTTACCCAGGATGGGGGCGTACCGACCCGACACGGACCCGTGAGGTTTTCATGATCGTCATCACTGCTCCCACCGGGAACATCGGCCGCCACCTGCTCGCCCGGCTCCTGGAGTCCGCCCCTGCCGCCGGTGAGGAACTGCGTGTGATCGTGCGTGACCCGGCACGGCTGCCGGACGCGGCACGCGGACGCGTCGAGGTGATCACCGGCTCGCACGGGGACGCCGAGGTGGTCGACAGGGCCTTCCAGGGCGCGGACGCCGTCTTCTGGCTCGTCCCCCCGGACGCCGCCCTGGCACCGGAGGACGCCTGGACCGGCTTCACCCGCCCCGCCGCGAGGGCACTCACCGCCCACGGAGTCGGGCACGTCGTCGGCGTCTCCGCCCTCGGCCGCGGCACCCCGCTCGCTGGCCGCGCCGGACTCGTCACCGCCTCTTTGGCCATGGACGACCTTCTGGCCGACACCGGCGTGGCCTACCGCGCCCTGGCCAACCCGTCCTTCTTCGAGAACCTCCTGGAGGAGGCCGCCCCGATCCGCGAGAAGGGCGTCTTCACCGACGACGCAGACGCCGACCGCAAGGTGCCCCTCGTCGCCGTCGCCGACATCGCGGCCGTCGCCGCCGGCCTGCTGCTGGACCGTTCGTGGACCGGCACCGACAGTGTCCCGGTCGTGGGGCCGCAGGACCTGTCACCCAATGACCTGGCCCGCATCATGACCGAGCAGCTCGGCCGCCCCGTCCGGTATGAACGCCAGCCGCTCGACGCGCTGTACACCACCCTCGTCGGCTACGGCCTCAACGAGGCATTCGTCCAGGGCGTGGTCGACATGAAGCGGGCCAAGGACGAGGGCCTCGATGCCGGAGTCCCCCGCACCCGGGACACCGTCGGCCCGACCACCTTCGAGCACTGGTGCGCCCAGACCCTCAAGCCTGCCGTCCTCTCCTGAAAGCCTCCAGCCCCTTCGCCATCGCGTGTGGCGCCCATGGCGTCAGACCCCCGCCACTCAGGAGACATCCACCATGCCTGTTGAGGAAGCCGAACCGCCGGTCACCGCGTTCATGCTCGTCAAGACCACGCCCGAGTGGCTCGCACTGACTGTCCCGGAGCGGATCGAAGCCTTCACCACTCAGGTCGTCCCGACGATCGAGGCCAGGACCACCGGCGTCCGGTCACGCTTCTACGACACCGAGTTCTACTCCGCTCGTGTTACCGACGTGTGGGTCTGGGAAGCCGACGACCACCACAGCTATCAGCTCCTCATCGACGCACTGCGCGAAACCCCGTTCTGGGACCGCTACTTCGAGGTCGTAGACCTCCTCGTCGGTACCGAAAACGGCTATGTGCGCAACTACCAGGTCGACCCCGCTGCCACCTACCCGGGTGCGTCGCAGATTTGTCGGACATCGCGTCGCCTGGGGACAAGATCGTGAGACGGAATGGCGTGGCCCATGAATGAGACGCCCGGAAACGGCCCAGGTCACTGCTGCGGAACGGGACATCAACGAGGGCCTACACAGGCCCTGTCCCGCCACGGCCCGAAGTGCCGTGCCTGGACCCGCGGTCAGAGCGGCCTCGACCGTGGGGAAGGACTCCCGCGGTTACGACCCAGGCAAGAAAATCAATGACCACAAGCGGCATCTCGTGGTCGACACCCGTGGCCTCCCGCTGATGGCCATGGTCCCCCTGGCCGACCTGCACGACTCCCAGGCGGCGAAAGAAGTCCTCTTCCGGCTGCGGCCGACCCACCCCGGGATCACCACCGTCCGGGCCGACCGTGTGTACGCGGGCACGCTCGTGACCTGGGCCAAACGCCATCAGAACCTCACGATCAAGACGGCCGGCCGTCCGAAGGGCACCTACGGGTTCGTCCTGCTGCCCCGCCGTTGGGTCGTCGAACGCCGGCATGGATCATGCACGCCCGCCGGCACGCCCGGGACTACGAGCGGCTCGTGGAGCACGGAGTCTCTCATCACCTGTGCGGTGATCACGCTGATGACCCGCCGTCTCACCCGGAAACCCACCGCCGGACCCTGCCCAGGTCGCCGCCTCCGCCTGACAGGCGATGGTGATCCACAAATACCTCGACGCACCGTTGCAGTGCCCGACGAGACCGGACTGGCCGTCCGTGAACTCCTGTCACTTTTGATCACCGCCTGGGCCCGTGAGGAATCGGAACGACCGTCACCGTCGCTCAGAACGGTGCCGGCCCTTCACCGATAAAGGGCACGGACGTTTCACCGTCAGGGGTGGCAAGAGGCCGGATTCGACGCTCATCGCCAGTCGGCAGACGCAAACGAGCCTCAGCGTCTCTCGACACCTCTGCCAGCCACCCCGGAACACGGCGCAGGACACCGCCCCACACCCCCGTGTCCGGCAGGAGCAGCCCCAGGTCGACCTCCACCGCGATCTGCTGATCACCAAGGAAGAGCCAGGCATCCATACAGCGCAGGTGGGCTGTCACGTCCTCATCCTGCACCGGCGGCAGCCTCCGAAGACGCCGCCGTCAGCCGAACAAGTGACACGGGAGAAGCCACTGGAGCTGCCGCATCGTCTCAGATCCTGAGGTGCTGGTTCTGGAGCGACTGTTCGCGCCGGCCGGGGTGGAGTCTTTGTTCTGCGACTGTTCCGTGCTCGACGCCCTGCTCAGTGCCCGCGAACATGCCTAGGAACAGCGCCGCAGATCAACAGACAGGCGACCTTCAGAACGGGTTCCCGCCGACCAGGCTGCGCGGCACCGCGTCTCTGCCTACCGCCTTGCACGCCGACGCCGACGCCGACGCCGACGCCGACGCCGACGGCGGCAAGCCGTGCATGCGGTAGCGGGGTCGGCCGGGACCGGCGGGCGCCGGGTGAGAAGACGATCACTCTGCGGGAAGGAGACGCCGACGGACGGAAGGCGCTCAGACACCGAAGGTGACGGGCCGACCCCGCCACAAACCATGCTGATGCATTTCAATCGTTGTTGCAAGTAGTTCGCAATAGAGGCATAGGCTGTCCCCGGACGATCACCCACCCGGAAAGGGGACGTGCCTGATGGGCACCTACGCGCTTCCCGACCTGCCCTACGACTACGCAGCACTCGAGCCGGCCATCACCGGGCAGATCCTGGAACTGCACCACGCCAAACACCACGCCGCCTACGTCAAGGGCGCCAACGACACCATCGAGCAGCTCGCCGAGGTCCGAGACAAGGACCAGATCACGCCCACCGGTCTGGTCGGGCTGGAGAAGACCTTCGCCTTCAACCTCTCCGGCCACGTCCTGCACTCGATCTTCTGGCAGAACCTCTCCCCGGACGGCGGTGACCGCCCCGACGGCGCGCTGGCCGGCGCCATCGACGAACACTTCGGCGGCTTCGAGGCGTTCAGGAAGCAGCTGACCGTCGCCACTGCCTCTGTGCAGGGCTCCGGCTGGGGCGTGCTGGCCTGGGAGCCCCTCGGCAAGCGCCTGATCGTCGAGCAGATCTACGACCACCACGGCAACGTCGGCCAGGGCAGCACCCCGCTGCTGGTCTTCGACGCCTGGGAGCACGCCTACTACCTGCAATACAAGAACGTCCGCCCCGACTACGTCACCAAGCTGTGGGACCTGGTCAACTGGGAGGACGTTGCCACCCGATTCGCTGCGGCAGCCAACACCTGAGTGACCCGCCGCCGCCCGACTGGCGCAGGAGGGGGTGTCGGGCGGCGGCGGGGGCAGAGGGGTGCGGACTCGCCAGCCGAAGCGGGATGGGCGAGTCCGCAGACCGGGCAGAGGGTGGCCCGGCACAAGGCAGTGCGGGACCGCGCCCGATGGGGACGGAAGGGAGGGACAGCCGCGTCCGGGAGACGGAGGCCCACAGGCCTCAACGGCCGCCGTGGCCGAGGGGAAAGGCATCAGGGACGCCTGGACGTCAACGTCCTCGGCATGGTGCGCGACCCGTGCCGCCCTGCCGCATCTACGGCGCGCTGCCACTGCCCGTCCGGGCACTGCGGCGATCGTCAACATCGGCTCGATCGCTGCCACGGCCGGCCTCCCGCAGCGTGCCCTGTACTCAGCGAGCAAGGGTGCCGTCCTGGCGCTGACCCTGGACCTGGCCGCCGACCACGTCCATGAGGGCATTCGCGTCAACTGCGTCAACCCGGGCACCGCCGACACCCCCTGGGTAACCCGGCTCCTCACCGCCCCCGCGACCCGGAGGCGGAACGCGCCGCCCTCAACGCGCGCCAGCCCATGGGACGCCTGGTCGGCGCGGAGGAGATCGCGGCGGCCGTGGCCTACCTGGCCTCCCCGGCCGCCCCCTCCATGACCGGTATCGCCCTCGCCGTCGACGGCGGCACGCAGGGGCTCCGGCTCCGTCCGAGGGGCGGGTCATGAGGACGTCGACGCTGGGTGACACCGGTGTCCGGGTGACCGAGCTGTCGTTCGACGCCGCCTGGGGCGCGGGCATCCGCAGCTTCGACACGGACCCGCACTACGGACTCGGGCTGACCGAGCGCCGCCTGGGCACCGCCTGTGCGATCGTCCCCGACATGACTGACACCGTCGGCGTTTCGCTCGACGAGGCACTGGCGGTACTCAAGCCGCAAACCCGCATCGCCACGGAGCCGGATGAGCCGACCGACAAGTCGTCGGCCGACGGGCATGTACGGGTCACCACGGGACGTCCCCTGAGGGCGCGGGCCTGCTGTGACTTCTCCCACCTGCTCTTGCCGGGGCGAGAAGCGCTTGCCTACGTTCGGTCCCATGTCCTCTCATGGCCGCGCCCTTCCAGGCGAACCGGACGAACCCGCCACGGAAAGCAGGTCCGCGGCGGACCGACCCGACCCGTCTTCGACGGTCGACCTGGACATCGACCTGAGCTCGCATGAACTGCTCCGGCGCGCTCATGTCCTGGACGCTCTCGGTCCCGACTGGGACCCCGTCGCCGCGCTGCGCGGCGAGGAAGCGGCGTATGAGCTGCTGTATTCCGGCCTCAGCGCGGAGCAGCAGCGCATGTACGACGAACTGGTCTCGGCCGGTGTCCTGCCGCGGCGAGGCGGCGGCGATGCTGCCGCTTGACCCACAGGCGGACATCGGGCGTCGCGCCTGGGTGGCCTGCCCGAACTGCGACGACCGTCGCGGGTGCGCCACCTGCGAGCAGGGGCGCACCTGTTCGGAGCACTGGCGCTACCTGCTGTCCCACGTCGGCAGCCTGCTCCACCTGCAGTGCCGGTCGTGCACCCACATCTGGGCACACGAGACCCACTTCGGCGCCACCCGCTCCCGGTGGGAGCGCATCACCAGCGGCCTGCGACGAATGTGATCATCGGTGGCGCCGTCTGCCGCGGCCAGTGAGGCCGGACGGCGGATCGGCGTCCGCTTTCGGATGACCTCACCGCCTGTCGTCGGGGACGGCAGGTCGCCCTGCCCGAGGATCGCGTGCGGCGGCCATTGCTGCCTGCCGTTCGTCCGTCTCGGAGGCAGCCGTGCACATCCTGCTCCTGGCCAGTGCGTTCAACAGCCTCACCCAGCGTGTCCACGCCGAGCTGCGCGACCGTGGCCACACCGTGGCGGTGGAACTCGCCCTCCCCGGCAGCCCGTTGCCCGACCTCGTGCGGCGGCACGCACCGCAGCTCATCGTGGCGCCGATGCTGAAGACGGCGATTCCCGAGGAGGTATGGACAGCGCACACCTGCCTCATCGTCCATCCGGGGCCCGTGGGCGACCGCGGTCCCTCCTCCCTGGACTGGGCGATCCATGAGGCTGTCGACCAGTGGGGCGTCACCGTCCTGCAGGCCGACGGGGAGATGGACGCCGGTGACGTGTGGGCCTGCGTATCGTGCCGGGTTCCTCCGGTTCCCAAGAGCGAGCTGTACCGGGGCGAGATCGCCGACGCCGCTGTCGAGGCCGTCATGCTCTCGGTCGAGCGGTTCGCCGAGGGAACCCACGTACCACGCAAGCAGGACGTGGCACCCACGGCCGACGCTCTTCTGCGCCCCCGTCCCTACCTCGACCAGAGCGTCCGGCGAATCGACTGGGCCGAGGACTCCACCCAGGATGTCCTGCGCAAGCTGAGAGCGGCGGACTCGCAGCCCGGTGTGCTGGACATCCTGCTCGGCCGTGAGTGGTACCTGCACGGCGGTCATCCCGAGAGCGTGTTGCGCGGCCGCCCGGGCGAGCTGCTGGCCACCAGGGCCGGAGCGGTCTGCCGGGCCACCAAGGACGGCGCCGTGTGGATCCCCGAGCTGCGGCCCCGGCGCATGCCCGGGCAGCCGCCCACCTACAAACTGCCTGCCGTGCGGGCACTGGGCGACCTGCTGCCAGCCCTGCCCGAACATGCCCTGCCCCTGCTGCCCGAGGCGGGGCACGGTACCTGGACGGACATCCGCTACCGGGAGCAGGGCAACGTCGGGTTCCTCTCGTTCGCCTTTCCGGGCGGCGCCATGAGCACGGAGCAGTGCCGACGTCTGCTGGACGCATACCGGCAAGCGTGCCGGCGGCCCACGTCCGTCCTGGTGCTGGGCGGCGAACGGGACTTCTTCTCCAACGGGATCCATCTCAATGTCATCGAGGCCGCGGACGATCCCGCCGCAGAGTCCTGGGCGAACATCAACGCCATCGACGATCTGGTCGAGACCGTCCTGACGACGACGGACCGACTGGTGGTCGCGGCGGTCGCGGGCAACGCCGCGGCGGGCGGGGTGATGCTCGCCCTGGCGGCCGACGAGGTGTGGTGCCGCTCGGGCGCCGTGCTCAACCCGCACTACCGCCTGATGGGCCTGTACGGCTCGGAGTACTGGACGCACACGCTGCCCCGCAGGGTGGGTTCCGCGACGGCCGAACGGCTCCTGCGTGAGGCTCTGCCGGTGAGCTCGGCGGGCGCGCTGAGCCTCGGTCTCGTCGACCGGGTGGTCGACCGCGGACCTGAGGAGTTCGCGGGGGAGGTCGGCGCTCTGGCGGCGCGTCTGGCGTCACTGCCGGCGACGGCGTCACGGATCGCCGCGAAGAAGGCGGAGCTGGACCGGTTGGAGAGCACGACCCCGCTGGCCGGCTTCCGTGAGCAGGAGCTGGCCCGGATGCGGCGCACCTTCGACGACCCGGACGCCCCGTACCACTCGCTGCGTCGTGCCTTCGTCCACAAGGAGCGGCCCGCGTGCACCCCGCCGCACCTCGGCCCCGCCCGGGTTGCGCAGACCGGCCCGACCCCCTCCGTCGCGGATGTCACCGGAACGGCCCTCATTGGCGTCTCATCACGGCCGAACGGCTGATACGAAGAGAAGCGATGGTCGAAATCTGGGCCTTCATCCCTTACCTCCCCAGGAGGCGGTCCCATGACTGAGGCGACGCCGGACACGGTCGATGCTGCGGACGCGAGTGGCGCGCCCGCCGACGAGACACCCACGATCCACATTCTCTGGATCAACGCGGGCCTGAGCTGCGACGGCGACTCGGTCGCGCTGACGGCGGCCATGCAGCCCAGCATCGAGGAGATCGTGCTCGGTGTGCTGCCGGGCCTTCCGAAGATCGCCGTCCACTGGCCGCTCATCGACTTCGAGTGCGGTCCGGTCGGCGGTTCGGACACGTTCATCGAGTGGTTCTTCAAGGGGGAGCGGGGCGAGATCGACCCGTTCGTCCTGGTCGTAGAGGGCTCCATCCCCAACGAGGCGATCAAGCCCGAGGGCTACTGGTGCGGCTTCGGCGACAACCCGGAGACCGGTCAGCCGATCACCACCAGCGAGTGGATCGACCGGCTCGCCCCGAAGGCACTGGCGGTCGTCGCCATCGGCACCTGCGCCACCTACGGCGGCATCCACGCCATGGCGGGCAACCCGACCGGCGCGATGGGCGTGCCGGACTACCTCGGCTGGGACTGGAAGTCGCACGCGGGCATCCCCATCGTGTGCGTCCCCGGCTGTCCGATCCAGCCCGACAACTTCTCCGAGACGCTCACCTACCTGCTCTACCAGGCGACCGGCGCGGCCCCGATGATCCCGCTGGACGACAAGCTGCGCCCGACCTGGCTGTTCGGGGCCACCGTGCACGAGGGCTGCGACCGTGCGGGCTACTACGAGCAGGGCCAGTTCGCCCTGTCGTACGACTCGCCGACGTGTCTGGTCAAGCTCGGTTGCTGGGGCCCGGTCGTCAAGTGCAACGTGCCCAAGCGCGGCTGGATGAACGGGATCGGCGGCTGTCCCAACGTCGGCGGCATCTGCATCGCCTGCACCATGCCCGGCTTCCCCGACAAGTTCATGCCGTTCATGGACGAACCCCCCGGCGCCAAGGTGTCGAGCGGTACCAGCGGGGCGTACGGAGCCGTGGTCCGCAAGCTGCGGTCGATCACGGCCAGAACCGTGGACAAGGAGCCCAAGTGGCGTCGTACCGGAGACACGCTCACCACCGGATACCGACCCCCGTGGTGAGCGCTCGCCGCAGCTGACCCGCTCCCCGTTCTCGTGCATGCACCCCCCACCCGAACCTCCCGCGCAACGAAGGGCACGGCACACAGATGGCACCGAAGACGAAGGCGGCCGGCGACGGCAGCGGCCTGGTGGAGATGGCCTGGGACCCGATCACCCGGATCGTGGGCAGCCTGGGCATCCACACGAAGATCGACTTCAAGCAGAAGCGGGTCGCCGAGTGCTACAGCACCTCGTCGGTCTTCCGTGGCTACAGCGTCTTCATGCGCGGCAAGGACCCCCGCGACGCCCACTTCATCACCAGTCGCATCTGCGGCATCTGCGGTGACAACCACGCCACCTGTTCGGTGTACGCGCAGAACATGGCGTACGGCGTGAAGCCCCCGCACCTCGGCGAGTGGATCATCAACCTCGGTGAGTCCGCGGAGTACATGTTCGACCACAACATCTTCCAGGAGAACCTGGTCGGGGTCGACTACTGCGAGAAGATGGTCAAGGAGACCAACCCCGGCGTCCTCGAACTCGCCGAGCGCACCGAGGCCCCGCACGCCGCGGAGCACGGCTACCGCACGATCGCCGACATCATGCGCTCGCTCAACCCGCTGGAGGGCGAGTTCTACCGCGAGGCCCTCCAGGTCAGCCGCTACACGCGCGAGATGTTCTGCCTGATGGAGGGCCGCCATGTGCACCCCTCCACGCTCTACCCGGGCGGCGTCGGAACCATCGCCTCCGTGCAGCTCTTCACGGACTACCTCAGCCGGCTGATGCGCTACGTGGAGTTCATGAAGCGCGTCGTGCCGCTGCACGACGACCTGTTCGACTTCTTCTACGAGGCGCTGCCCGGGTACGAGGAAGTAGGCCGCCGGCGTGTCCTGCTCGGCTGCTGGGGCGCGCTCAACGACCCCGAGTACTGCGACTTCACCTACGCCAACATGACGGACTGGGGCAGGCGGATGTTCGTCACGCCCGGCATCGTCGTCGACGGCAAGCTCGTCACCAACGACCTCACGGAGATCAACCTCGGCATCCGCATCCTGCTGGGCAGCTCCTACTACGAGGACTGGCAGGGCCAGGAGCAGTTCGTCACCCACGACCCGCTCGGCAACCCGGTGGACCCGCGCCACCCGTGGAACCAGCACACCATCCCCACCCCGCAGAAGCGGAACTTCGACGACAAGTACAGCTGGGTCATGTCCCCGCGCTGGTTCGACGGCAAGGACCACCTCGCCCTGGACACCGGTGGCGGCCCCATCGCCCGCCTGTGGTCGACGGCCCTGTCCGGTCTCGTCGACATCGGGTACGTCAAGGCCACCGGGCAGAGCGTGGTCATCAACCTGCCCCGCACCATGACCAAGCCGGAGACCACCTTCGAGTGGAAGATCCCGAAGTGGTCCAACGCCCTGGAGCGCAACCGCGCCCGCACCTACTTCCAGGCGTACGCCGCCGCGGTCGCCCTGCACTGCGCGGAGATGGGCCTGGCGGAGGTCCGCGCCGGACGCACCCAGACCTGGGAGAAGTTCGAGGTTCCGGACGAGAGCATCGGCGTCGGTTTCACCGAGGCCGTCCGCGGTGTCCTGTCCCACCACATGGTGATCCGGGACGGCAAGATCGCCAATTACCACCCGTACCCGCCGACCCCCTGGAACGCCAGCGTCCGGGACACCTACGGCACGCCCGGCCCGTACGAGGACGCCGTGCAGAACACGCCCATCTTCGAGGAGAACACCCCGGAGAACTTCAAGGGCATCGACATCATGCGCGCCGTCCGCAGCTTCGACCCCTGTCTGCCCTGCGGAGTCCACATGTACGTCGGCGGCGGCAAGACCGTGAAGTCGATGCACGTCCCCACGGGCCTGAGCGGACTGGGCGGATGAGCGCGGCGACGGCGGCGACGCCGGTGAACGCGGAGCAGACCGGACGCCGTGTCGAGGAGGTGCTGGAGCGGCTCACCGCGAGCGGCGACCCGGCCGCCGCCGCGGCCGCGGAGGAACTCGTGCGCTCCCTCATGGACTTCTACGGCGCCGGCCTGGCCCGCGTCCTCCACCTGCTGTCCTCCACTCCAGGCGAACTCCCCGCGGAGCTGCTCGGTGACGGACTGGTCGCGAGCCTGCTCGTCCTGCACGACCTGCACCCCGAGGACCGCGACACCCGCATCGCCCGCGCCCTCGACGGGGTCCGGGAACACACCCTGGAGGTGGTGGGCTTCGACGAGGAGAGCGGCACCCTGACCCTGCGAGCCCGGGAGGCCGGCGGCGGTTGCGGTTGCGGCAGCGGCACGGGTGCCCAGGAGGCCGCTGAGGCAGCGCTCGCCTGCTTCGCACCGGAGGTCAGGGCGGTCGACGTACAGACCGCCCCCGCGGGGCCGAGGCTCCTCCAGATCGGCACGGCACCGACGGGGGCCCGATGACGGCGTCCCCGGCGACGCGCACGCCCGGCCTGCGGAGGTTCCTCACCGAGAAGCCTCCGCAGCCCGAACGCTGTGAGCTGTGCGCCGTGGCGGTCGAGGCGGGCCACCGCCATCTCGTCGACACCGAGAAGCGCGCCCTGGTGTGCGCCTGTGCCCCGTGCGCGCTGCTGATGGAGCAGCCGGGCGCCGCCGCGGGCCGCTTCCGCACGGTCCCGGCCCGCTACCTCACCGACCCCGGGCACCGCCTCGACGAGAGCGCGTGGGAGGCGCTGCAGATCCCGGTCGGCGTCGCCTTCCTCTTCCGCAACGCGGCGCTCGACCGGTTGGTCGCCCTCTACCCGAGCCCGGCCGGAGCCACCGAGAGCGAACTCGAACCGGCCACGTGGACGGACGTCCTCGGCGGCAGCCGCCTCGCCGGACTGCTCGAACCCGACGTGGAGGCGCTGCTGCTGCGCCGCACGAAGGCCGGCTGCGAGTGCCACCTCGTACCCATCGACATCTGCTACGAACTCGTCGGCCGTATGCGCCTGTTGTGGCAGGGCTTCGACGGCGGAGCCGAGGCCCGCGCCGCGCTGGACGCGTTCTTCGCGGATGTCGCGCGACGGGTCCGGCCCCTGGGCGAGGTGGGTCATCCGTGACCGAGTTCTCCTTCGCCTGCACCGGCGTGCGAGCCGACCGCTACGCCGCCGGTCCGACCCTCGTCTTCCGGCTGCGCGTCACCGCCGGCGACAACGCGCACGTGCACGCCCTCGCGTTGCGCTGCCAGATCCGGATCGAACCCGCCCGCCGTGGCTACGAGCCCGCCGAGGCCGACGGCCTCGCGGACCTCTTCGGCGAGCGCTCACGCTGGGGCAGCACGCTCCAGCCGGTGCAGTTCGCCCAGGTCTCGGTCATGGTCCCGAGCTTCACCGGAGAGATCGAGACCGACCTCGTCGTTCCCTGCACCTACGACATGGACATCGCCGCGACCCGCTATCTCGACGCCCTCACCGACGGCGAGGTCCCCTTGCTGATGCTCTTCTCCGGTACGGCGTTCACCGGAACCGGTGGCTTCCGGGTGGAGCCCGTCCCGTGGGACCGCGAGGCAGCCTTCAGAATGCCCGTCACCGCCTGGCGGGACATGGTCGAGCAGCACTTCCCCGGCTGCGGCTGGATCCGGCTGCCCCGCGACACCATGGACGCCCTCCTCGCCTACCGCTCCCGGCATGCCCTGCCCTCCTGGGAGGCGACCGTCTCGGCGCTGCTTGAGGGTGCCGACCCGCCGGCGCACGACCCGCTGCGCGCCCTCACCGCCACCACCGGAAGGACCGATCCGTGACCGTGACCGCGTTCGCCCCGGAGACCGAGGAGCGCTTCGCTCTGGCCCGGCAGGTGGCCGACGCCGTCCTCTTCGAGGGCTATGTGCTCTACCCGTACCGCGCCTCGGCGGCCAAGAACCGGCTGCGCTGGCAGTTCGGTGTGCTCGTGCCGCCCGGCTGGGGCACCGAGTGCGAGGAGCACGACTTCCAGCACACCGAATGCCTGATGGAACCGAAGGCGGGGGCGACCCTCTCGGTCGAGGTGCGCTTCCTGCACGCCCGAAGGCGCACGGTGCAGCAGTCCTGTCCGGACGGCGGCTTCGAGACGGTGCCCGAACTCCGCCTCGACGACCGGGTGCTGGTGCCCTGGGACGAGGGAAACGAGGAGCGCGTCGAGGTGGTCGCGTCGGTGGACGAGCTCCTCGGCGACGGCGTCACACATCCCTTCCGGCTGCCCGCCCGCGAGGAGTCCGAGCCGGTCGTGGACGAGGCCGGCCGCACTGTCGGCCGGCTGGTGCGGCGTTGCGAGGAGATCAGCGGGGCGGTACGGCTCTCGGCCCGCGAACTCGACGGCCCCTACCGGACCGTGCGGCTGACCGCCGTCATCGAGAACACCAGCGACTGGACACCGCCCGCGGGCCGCGGCGCGGACCGGGAGGCGGCTCTGCCGCACTCCCTGGTGGCCACCCACCTCCTCATGGGCCTCAGCGCCGGCTCGTTCCTGTCGATGACGGATCCCCCCGAGTGGGCGAAGGGCGCGGTCGCCGCCTGCCGCAACCTGCACACCTGGCCCGTACTCGCCGGCGAACCGGGCCGTGCCGACCTCGTGCTGTCCTCGCCGATCATCCTGCAGGACCATCCGGCCATCGCGCCGGAGAGTCCCGGCGCGCTCTACGACGCCACCGAGATCGACGAGATCCTCGCGCTGCGCACAGCGGCCCTCACCGACGAGGAGAAACGCGAGGCCCGGGGCACCGACGAGCGGGCGGCCGCCGTGATCGAGCTGGCGGACTCGATGCCGGCCGAGGTCCTTGAGCGGCTGCACGGCGCGGTGCGAAGCCTGCGCGAAGTGACCGGTCCGGGCCCGTCCGCCCCGGACGGCGGCTTCCCCGACGAGTACGGGGTGCAGCGGCCCGACACACCCTGGTGGGACCCGGCGAGCGACGCGGGCTTCGACCCCGAGCGGGACCGGGTGGTCGTGGACGGCCGGTCGGTGGGCCAGGGCAGCCGCGTCGAACTGCATCCGGGCCTGCGGCGCACGGACGCGCAGGACATCTTCCTGCGGGGCCGCACCGCGACGGTCGAGGCGGTGCTGCACGACGTCGACGGCGGGGTGCACCTGGCGGTCACCGTCGAGGGCGACCCGGGCGCCGACATCCGCCGCGAGCAGGGACGGTACCTGTACTTCCAGCCGGACGAGATCACCCCGCTGGAGGACGACGTATGAACCCCGCTTCGCAGTCAGGACCCCGGACTCTCGTCGCCGGCATCGGCAACGTCTTCCTCGGGGACGACGGCTTCGGCGTGGAGACCGCCCGCCGGCTCGCCGAGCACGACCTGCCCGCACACATCGAGGTCGTGGACATCGGGGTGCGCGGGGTGCACCTCGCTTATCAGCTGCTGGACGGCTACGACACCCTGGTCCTCGTGGACGCCACGGCACGTGGCGAAGCCCCCGGCACGCTGTACGTGATCGAACACGACATCGGCGGAAGCCCTTCGCCGCCCGCCGCCACGCTGGACGGCCACCGGATGACCCCGGACGCCGTCCTGGCACTGCTGGACACCCTGTGCGCCGGGACCGGCGGCGAGCCACCACGCCGCGTCCTGGTCGTGGGATGCGAACCGGCCTCGGTGGACGAGGGCATCGGTCTCAGCCCGCCGGTGTCCGACGCCGTACCGGAGGCCGTCCGGCTGATCGAAAAGCTGCTGCGGCACGAGGAGCCGGGAGAGTCCGCGCCGCGGGCCACGGCCGGTGGGATCTCGACATGAGGAGAGACGGGATGAAGAAGATCGTCATCGGTGGAGCGGCCCTCGCCGCCCTGGTCGCTGTCGCCGCCGAGGTGCTTCCCGACGTCCGGCGCTACCTGCGGATCCGACGGATGTGAAACGCGGGAGCCGGCGGTGCGCCGTGAGGTTGCGTCGAACGGTGTATCCGCCGGCCGGCGACGGCGTGCCGGGCCGCCCCTCCAGGGGGCGCCCGCCTCTAATGAAGCCCGCGGAAGGCAGCCTGCGGAAGGACGAAGCCCCATGCACGAGATGTCCGTCGCGCTGGCCGTCGTCGACCAGGTGGAAGAGGCCGCCATGCGGGCCAAAGACGTCACGGCGGTGCGATCGGTACGGCTCCAGGTGGGCGAACTGGCCGGCGTCGTACCCGACGCACTCGCCTTCTCCTTCGAACTCGCCTGCGCCGGAACTCTGCTGGAAGGCGCCGAACTGATCACGGAAGCGGTGCCGGGGCGGGCTCGCTGCACCCCCTGCACACACGAATGGGCCGTCGGCATGCCGCCCCGGCTGACCTGCCCCGCGTGCGGCGGTACGCAGACCGACCTGCTCGCGGGTCGGGAACTGCAGATCCTCGACGTGCACTGGGAGGACGGCGGCCCCCCGCAAGTACTCACCCGCGAACCGATCCCCGAGGAGCGCTGAACCATGTGCCGTGTCGTCGACCTGCGGCAGGCCGTACTCGCGAAGAACGACGCGAGCGCCCACGAACTGCGCGCGCACCTTACGGCTCGAGGCATCGCGGTCGTCAACCTGCTGTCCAGTCCGGGCAGCGGCAAGACCGCGCTGCTGGAGCGCGAACTGCTGCGAGCACGGGAGCGGGCGGTTCCCGTCGCGGCGCTGAGCGCCGATCTGGCCACCGAGAACGACGCGGCCCGGCTGGCGCGTTCGGGGGTCCCGGTCAAGCAGGTGCTCACGGACGGACTGTGTCATCTGGAGGCGGGGATGCTCGCCGGGCACCTGGACGGCTGGCTGCCCGAGGACACCCGGCTGCTGTTCGTGGAGAACGTCGGCAACCTCGTCTGCCCGGCCTCCTACGACCTGGGGGAGACGCTGAGAGTCACGCTCGCCTCCGTGACGGAGGGCGAGGACAAGCCCCTCAAGTACCCCACCGCCTTCGGTCTCGCCCACCTCGTGGTGGTCACCAAGACCGACATCGCGGAGGCCGTCGAGTTCGACGAGGCGGCGTTCCGCGCGAATGTGCAGCAGGTCAACCCGGGGGTCGAGGTGATCCTGACGTCGGCACGCCGGGGGCAGGGAGTCGGCGCGCTGCTCGACCGGGCGCTGGGCGCGGCGGACGGCACACCCGTCCACTCACCGGTCATGGCCCGGCAGCCTCATCTCCACACCCACACCCACACGCACCCGGAGGCCACCGGCACCATGGCCCACACCCACTCGTGAGCGGTCCGCAGGCTCCGACCGCCGTCGCCGGGAACACCCCACGACGCCGCCGGGTCACCGTCCGGGGAGTCGTACAGGGCGTGGGCTTCAGGCCCTACCTCTACGGCCTCGCCACCGAACTGGCCCTGGCCGGACATGTGACCAACACCCCGGAGGGCGTCGTCGCGGAGGTCGAGGGCAGCGCCTCGGCCGTGGCCCGGTTCTGCGACCTGATCGCCGCCCAGGCACCGCCGCTGGCCCGCGTGGAGTCCGTCCACCACCGGGAGATGGCTCCCGTCGGCGGCACCGCGTTCACCATCCTCACCTCGCGCACCGGCGGACCGGCCCGCACCCTGGTCTCCCCGGACTCCGCCACCTGTGCCGACTGCCTCGGCGAGCTGGCCACCCCGGCGGACCGGCGCTACCGGCACCCGTTCGTCAACTGCACCCACTGCGGCCCGCGCTTCACGATCGTCACCGGCGTGCCGTACGACCGGGCGAACACCACCATGGCGGGCTTCCCGATGTGCCCCGACTGCGCCCGGGAGTACGAGGATCCGGCCGACCGCCGGTTCCACGCGCAGCCGGTCGCCTGCCCGGCCTGCGGGCCCCGTCTGCGGTTGGTCCTCGCCCAGGAAGCACGGATCGGGAAGATCGAGGGGGCGGACCCGGTCACCGAGGCCCGCGCGCTGCTGACGCGGGGCGCGATCCTCGCCGTGAAGGGCCTGGGCGGCTACCACCTGGCCTGCGATGCCTCGAACCAGGACGCGGTCGCCCTCCTGCGCCGGCGAAAGGCGCGCGGGGACAAGCCGTTCGCCGTCATGGCCAGGACCGCGGACGACGTCCGTCACCTCGTGCGGCTGAGCCCGGCGGAACGGAGCCTGCTCGAAGGCCGTGCCAGGCCGGTCGTGCTGCTGAGGCGGCGTCCGCGCCCGTCGCACATCCCCGGGGGCCTCCGGCCCGCCGAGGCCGTGGCACCCGGCAGTCCAGACCTCGGCGTGATGCTGCCCTACACGCCCGTGCACCATCTGCTGCTCGGTCTGCCCGGCGACCCGGACGGCCCCGGGCTGCTCGTCATGACCAGCGGCAACCTGTCCGGTGAGCCCATCGTCACCGAAGACAACGAGGCGTTGGAGCGACTCGCGCACCTGGCGGACGCCTGGCTCACGCACGACCGGCCGATCCACGTCCCCTGCGACGACTCCGTGGTCCGCGTCTGCGACGGGGAGCCACTGGTGATCCGCCGCTCGCGTGGCTACGCCCCGTTGCCGCTTTCCCTCCCGCTGCCCGTGCGTCCGGTCCTGGCCGTCGGCGGAGACCTGAAGAACGCCTTCTGTCTCGGGGCGGGCCGTCAGGCCTGGCTGTCGGCGCACATCGGCGACATGGACGACGTCGGCACACAGCGGGTCTTCGCGGGCGCGGTGGCGCAGTTGGAGTCCATCACGGGAGTGCGGCCCGAGGTCCTGGTCGCCGACCGGCATCCTGGCTACCGCTCCGCCGGATGGGCCGACCGGAACGCGGCGCACCGGCCCGTCGTACGCGTCCAGCACCATCACGCGCACATTGCCGCCGCCATGGCCGAACACGGACTGGACGGCACCCGGCCGGTGATCGGCGTCGCCTTCGACGGCACCGGCCACGGTGACGACGGCGCCGTGTGGGGCGGGGAGTTCCTGGTCGCGGACTACGACCGCTTCACCCGGTTCGGACATCTCGCGTATGTTTCCCTGCCCGGTGGTGACGCCGCGGTGCGCCGGCCGTACCGCATGGCGCTGTCCCATCTGAGGGCGGCCGGGATCGACCGGTCCGACGACCTCGCCTGTACGACCGCCTGCCCGCCCGACGAACTCCACCTGCTGGAAAGGCAGTTGGAGCGCGGCCTGAACTGTGTCCCCACATCCAGCATGGGCCGGCTCTTCGACGCCGTGTCCTCCCTCGCCGGGGTGTGCCACCGAGCCGGATACGAGGCACAGGCCGCCGTCGAACTGGAGGGGGCGGCGGTGCGTGCACCGGCCGACGACACCACCGCGTACGCCTTCGCCCTGCACGCACCGGAGGAGAACCGGGACGGCGCCGTACAGGCCGATCCGGAACCGGTACGGGCCGACCCGGCACCTGTACTCGCGGCGATCGTCGGCGACCTGCGCGGGGGAGTCGAGCCGGCACTGGTCGCCGCGCGCTTCCACCGGGGCGTGGCCGGCCTGGTGCACCGGATGTGCGTGCGGGCGCGAGAGCGGCACGGGCTGGACACGGTCGCACTGACGGGAGGCGTGTTCGCCAACACGCTGCTCTCCGCGGCCTGTTCCGCCACCCTGCGCGAGGACGGCTTCACGGTCCTGCGGCACCACCTGGTGCCGCCCAACGACGGTGGCCTGGCGCTGGGCCAACTGATGGTGGCCGCCCGCGCCACTCCCACTCCCCGTCCCATCCCCACCGACTGAGCAGACGCGCGACCGACAGCGAGGAGATCACTCATGTGCCTGGCGGTACCCGGCAGAGTGCTGGACATCGAGGAACGGGACGGCACCCGGATGGCCACCGTCGACTTCGGCGGCGTGGTCAAGGAGGTGTGCCTGGAGTATCTGCCCGACCTCCAGGTCGGCGAGTACGCCATCGTCCACGTCGGGTTCGCCCTGCAGCGGCTGGACGAGGAGTCGGCGCGGCAGACACTCGAACTCTTCGCCGAACTCGGCTTGTTGCAGGAGGAGTTCGGCGACGCCTGGGAGATGGCGGCGACCGAGGCGGGCGTCGACCCGGTGGAAGAGGTGCGCAAGTAGTGAAGTACATCGACGAGTTCCAGGACCCGGAGCTGGCCCGCCGCCTGCTCGACGACATCCACGCCACGGTGACCAGGCCGTGGGCCCTGATGGAGGTGTGCGGAGGGCAGACGCACAGCATCATCCGTCACGGCATCGACCAACTCCTGCCGGAGAAGGTCGAGTTGATCCATGGACCCGGCTGCCCGGTGTGCGTGACTCCACTGGAGGTCATCGACAAGGCCCTGGAGATCGCCTCCCGACCGGAGGTGATCTTCTGCTCCTTCGGCGACATGCTGCGCGTGCCGGGCACCGGACGGGACCTGTTCCAGGTCCGCGGCGAGGGCGGTGACGTGCGCGTCGTCTACTCACCGCTCGACGCGCTGCGGATCGCCCGGCAGAACCCGGAGCGCGAGGTGGTGTTCTTCGGCATCGGCTTCGAGACGACTGCACCCCCCAACGCCATGACGGTCCACCAGGCCCGGAAGCTGGGCATCGGGAACTTCAGCATGCTGGTGTCCCATGTCCGCGTACCGCCCGCCATCGAGGCCATCATGTCGTCGCCGAGCTGCCGGGTGCAGGGCTTCCTCGCGGCCGGCCATGTCTGCAGCGTGATGGGCATGGGGGAGTACCCGGAACTGGCGGAGCGCTTCCGGGTACCGATCGTCGTGACGGGCTTCGAGCCCCTGGACATCCTCGAAGGCGTACGCCGTACCGTCCAGCAGCTGGAACGCGGCGAGCACACCGTCGACAACGCCTACGCCCGTGCCGTGCGCGCGGAGGGCAACCCGGCCGCCCGGGCCATGCTGGAGGACGTCTTCGAGGTCACCGACCGTGCCTGGCGCGGCATCGGGGTGATCCCGCAGAGCGGCTGGCGGCTGGCACCGAAGTACCGCGCCTACGACGCCGAGCACCGCTTCTCCGTCGAGGGCATCCGGACCCAGGAGCCGGCCGAGTGCCGCAGCGGAGAGGTCCTGCAGGGGCTGCTCAAGCCACACGAGTGCGAGGCCTTCGGCACCCTGTGCACCCCTCGCACCCCGCTGGGGGCCACCATGGTCTCCAGCGAGGGAGCCTGCGCCGCGTACTACCTCTACCGGCGGCTGGACATGCCCGCCACCAAGGCTCAGGAGGCGACCCCCGTTGTCTGACACCACCGATCTCCCCGTCCCCGCCCTGGACGTCGAGGCGTGGACGTGTCCGGCGCCCCTGCGGGACCGGCCCCGCGTCGTCATGGGCCACGGCGGTGGGGGAGTCCTCTCCGCCGAACTGGTCCAGCAGATCTTCGCGCCCGCTTTCGGGGGCACGGTGCTCGCCCAGATGGGTGACGCCGCCGTCCTCTCCCTGGGCGGTGCCCGGCTGGCCTTCTCCACCGACTCCTACGTGGTGCGGCCGCTGTTCTTCCCCGGCGGCAGCATCGGCGATCTGGCGGTCAACGGCACCGTCAACGACCTCGCCATGAGCGGAGCCCGCGCGGCCTACCTCTCCTGCGGATTCATCCTGGAGGAGGGTGTCGAGCTCGACGTGGTCACCCGCGTGTCCGAGGCGCTGGGCGCGGCCGCGCGCACCGCCGGTGTGGAGGTGGCCACCGGCGACACCAAGGTGGTGGAGGCCGGACACGGCGATGGGATCTACATCAACACCGCGGGCATCGGTCTGGTCCCTGCGGGCGTCGATCTGCGCCCTCAGCGAGTCGTCCCCGGCGATGTCGTGATCGTCAGCGGCGCCATCGGCGTCCACGGGGTGGCGGTCATGAGCGTGCGGGAGGGCCTGGAGTTCGGAGTCGAGATCAAGAGCGACTGCGCGGCGCTCGGCGGCCTGGTCGACGCCATGCTCACCGTCACCCCGGATCTGCACGTCCTGCGCGACCCCACCCGAGGCGGCCTGGCCGCCTCGCTCAATGAGATCGCGCAGGCCTCCGGCACCGGAGTGGTCATCCAGGAACGCGACGTCCCGGTCCCGCCGGCCGTCGCCAACGCCTGCGCCATTCTCGGACTGGACCCCATGTACATCGCCAACGAGGGCAAGCTGGTGGCCTTCGTCCCGCGCGAGCACGCCGACGCGGTCCTCGCCGCGATGCGAGCCCATCCTCTGGGCGCGGACTCCGTGATCATCGGTGAGGCCGTGGAGGGGCATCCCGGCATGGTGGTGGCACGGACCGGCCTGGGAGGGACGCGGGTGGTCGATCTACCGATCGGGGAGCAACTGCCGCGGATCTGCTGACGGCATCCGAACGGATCCGCTGACAGGGGCGTCGCTCGTCCAGCCGCGAGTCAGGCCGCCGCGAATCAGGCCGTCCAGGCGCCAGGGGACCGTCAACCCTGTCGGCGCCCGGACGGCGGGTCCTGTGGATCCACGCCGGTCGCGGCGGAAGCGTCCCTGGTGCCGCTGGGGCGCTGGGAGCGGCCCTTGGGCCCGGTGTCGCGCCTGCCCTTCTCGTCCGCGTCGCCGTACTCCTCGCCTCTCGCACTGCTGCTCTTGGCCGTGTCGCCCGGAACGGACTTCGTCTCCTCCGGGGAGCCCGACCGGCCCCGACCCTTTTCGCCGGCCTGCTCTGGCCGGAAGGAGCGGTGGGCGCTCGGGTTGTCCTGCTGGCGCGTCTCGTCCACATCGGGCGACCAGCCGTGCTGTCCGGTGCCCTGGTGACGGCTGGGACCCTTACCGTGCGGTGGCTCGGACGAACGTGGTTTCTTCGACATGGTCGGATCCGCCTCTTCACGGTCAGTGGGGGAGGGGGACCGGTGACGCGTCCCCGCTTAACTCAATTATCCCACCTTGCACTATTTTGGGCATTTAATGACCTACTTCGGTGCGACCACGGAAGTCGAGCTGCCCACGCGACGGACGCGGCCCTGGCTGGGTGCGTCGGTCGGGGCTGCGGCCGCCACCCGGTGCCAACGCTTGACCGCGGCGAACAGCCCCAGCCCCATGCGCGGATCGCAGAGGAGGACGGTCCAGTCGTCGCTTCAGTGTCCGTCGCGGATGACCGCTACTCCGCCGACCCGGGTCGTGATGCCCGCAGGCCCGCGTCGGGCCGAAGCGAGCACGCTGGCCGGTCGACCGAGGGTGTCGCCCTGCTCCACCTCGATCGCGACCGTCTGTGCCCCTGTCATGTCGAGCGCGGGAAGTCAGTGGTGTGCCTTTTCCGCGGGTTGGCCTTTCGGTTTCGCTGACTTCTCGGATGGGTTCTTGTCATTGGACCGAGCAGCGCCCGGGCGGGTGCGGCTGCTCCGTGCGTTCTTGCGGTCCGCTGATGTTCCAGGTCCGGGAGTGCTTGCCGTACGGGCCCGCGGTCCGGAAGCCGCCGATGTCGCGGGACGATGAGCTTTCGATGGGGGTGTGGACGTGGATGCGGCCGGCCGCCCGGCCGCATCCCGTGGGCTTTCTGCGGAGGTGGTGGGGGAGGTCTGCTGTAGGGGAGTGGATCCGTGTGAGCCTGGGGCGGACCGTTCGGCGCCGTCTCCCGCACCGTCCAGTGAGGCGACCAGGGTGGCGCCGAGGAGTGCTGTGAGCACGGCCGCACCGGTGGCCAGCAGTGGACGGCGGGTACGGGACGGCTTCGATACCTGGTGCCGGAGGCTCGGCCCGGCGGCAGTCGGTGCGGGGCCTTCCTCAGGTCGTGCCCCTGCCCTGGCGTGCGTGTCCCTGCCGCTGCCGCTGCCGGGACCGTTGGGACGGACAGCGTTGGCCGCGGTTGGCATGAGGGCCTCAGCGGACAGGGCCGAGAGCGTCTCGGTGCACTGTTCGGCGTCAGGTCGTGCCTTGTCCTCAAGTGCTGTCATGGCATGGATCAGCTCGGCCAGCCGCGGAGGCACTGAGGGCGGAACTACAGGCGGGCGGTGCAGGCGAGCCACAGCGGCTTCAAGGGGCGTGCCGCCGTATTCGAGTTCGCCCTTCACACATTCCAGCAGGACCAGGCCGAGCGCGTAGATGTCGGCGGACGGTCCCACGACCTTGCCCAGCACCTGCTCCGGTGCCAGGTAGGCGGCGGTGCCGAGAAGCGCCCCGGAAGCCGTGTGCCGGGTGGCGCCCATCATTCGTGAGATGCCGAAGTCGGCGAGGTGCGGGACGCCCGCGGTGTCCAGCAGAACGTTCGAAGGTTTGACGTCGCGGTGCACGATGCCCGCCGCGTGCACATGGGCGAGAGCTCCTGCGAGGGCGGTGCCGAGCCGGGCCACACGCGCAGGCTCCATGACCCCAGCCGAGATGCGCTGGGCCAGGGTGGGGCCTTTCACCAGCTCCATCACGAGGAAGGGGCGGTCCTGGTGCCGTCCCGCGTCGTAGAGAGTGACGAGCCCCGGGTGCTGCAACCTCGCCAGCAGCACGGCCTCGTCCGCGAAGCGCTGCGCCAGCGCCGGCTCGCCGTCGGGCCGGAAGACCTTGACGGCCACCGGACGCTTGAGGCGGAGATCGATCCCCTGGTACACGTCGGCGGCGCCACCGGAGCCGAGCCTGGCCTCCAACCGGTATCGGTCGGCCACGACTTCGGCGGGCGTGCCCAGCGCCGTGGGGGAGCCTGATCGGCGCACCTGCATGTGTGGTCTCCCGGTGCTGCGCCGCGAGCTGGACGCGGACATCGACAAAGTTTCGTGGCGTGTACCCGCCACGGCTCTGCCCACCCCCGCTGATTCGGCGCCGAGCAGGGCGGATGCGTCAACCGGCTGGACGGCGCCTCGATGCCTTCCGGGATCGACGGGGTTCCACGCTCGGTGGAGGTGGCCACCTGGCACCCGCCTTCCGTCCGTCCAGGATTGTGGAGCGGGACTGAGCCGGGCGCCGCCCCAGTGCCCGCGGGCGCGGCGGCCCAGCGGTGGTGTACTGCGGGCAGCCGGGCGTGCGCCGGCCCTCGCTCGGCACTGCTAACTCGGCGCAGCTAATGCCGCGTCAGACAACGTTCCTTCGTGATACGTTCCTGCCGCCGTGCACTGCTGCGAATTGAGGAGGTGAGACCGATCAACGCTTTGACAGGTCGGGCCTTCCTCCCTCGCATGGCCTAGGGAGTGCCCGCAGAGGCATCCCGAAAGGCATGAACCGCTATGCGCTTCATCTCTGAGACGTCGTCCGACGGCGTCCGCGAACAGCAATTCACCCTCGGCGACATTCCTGGCGTGTTGTGGACGCCGGAAGGTGCCGGCGCCACTCGTCCGCTCGTCTTGATGGGACACGGTGGCGGTCAGCACAAGAAGGCCCCTGACGTCCTGGCTCATGCACGCGGCTTCGTGACCGAATGCGGTTTCGCGGTCGTGGCGGTCGACGTGCCCGCCCATGGCGACCGGCCGAAGGTGGAGGAGTACGACCGGATCGCGACCGAGAACCGGTCTCGTGTTGAGGCCGGGGAAGAGTTGGCTCCGCTGATCGCCGGCTTCCAGGCGCTCGTAGCCCGCCAGACCGTGCCGGAATGGCGGGCGGTCCTGGACGCGGTTCAGCAACTCGAGCACGTAGGCGCCGGCCCGGTGGGCTACTGGGGGGTCTCGCTGGGATGCGGACTCGGTGTTCCGTTCATCGCTGCCGAACCCCGGGTCCGCGCAGCGGTACTGGGTTTGGGCGGGGTGCTGGCGTCGGCCGAGGCCGCCGCGCGGATCACCATCCCCGTGGAGTTCTTGGTGCAGTGGGACGATGAGCGAGTGCCACGGGTCCAGAGCTTGGCGCTGTTCGACGCCTTGGGCTCGGCCGAGAAGACGTTGCACGCCAACCCCGGCAGGCACGGGGAGCTCCCGGCATTCGAGCTGGAGAGCACGCTGAGGTTCTTCGCCCGGCACCTGGGCTGATACCGCCGCCTGCAGTCCGCGACGCGCCGATCGGGAACCGGATCCCGGTCGGCGCGTTCACTGAAACCGGTTGGCATGGCCGTTCAAGGTCAGCGATCTTTGTCGGGGGTTGAGGCGGGTGAACTCGCATGGTGCGGTGTCGCGTATTCGCGAGCATCTCGATGCACTGAGCACGTGGAGTGATCGCTTGGGGTTGTGGCGGCCGCGTGCGACTACCAGAGCCAGCGGTCGAGGAACTCGGCCCAGATGAACCCGTGGTAGCCGTCGAAGGCAGGTGGATCGATCTTCTTGAGTTCGTCAGCGAGCGTGCTGAGCTCGGCCAGGGCTTCGTCCTCGCGGTCATCCGGGTCGCTGAGGATCTCGGATTCGCTGACGTGCAGGCCGTAGTGGTGCAGGGTTCGCAGCCACAGGCCGATGGAGGAGTTCGCGAACCATGCCTCGCGTTGCGGAAGGACGTAGTGGACCCTGCCTGTCCCGAGTTCGACGCCGAACGACCATTCCAGGCCGGGCACGAGGTCACCATGGCGGTTCCGGGTGAGGCGGTAGAGCGACCTGACGTCTGACGTCTGAAGTACTGGAGCCGCTTCCACCTGGAGCGATATGTACTCGATCAACTGATCAACGATGGGGATCCCGACACTGACCAGTAGTGCCTTCTGATCCTCGGGGATCTGCCAGCCCGCCGACACGACTGCCGGGTCTGCCCTTGTAACGTTCCCGGTGCCGGCCCAGGCGGTGAGCTCGGCAAACGTCGTCATGTGAGAGTCCTTCCGGGGCTGGCTGCCATGCGGACCCTATCGGCAGGGCTGACAGACAGGCGGCCTCAGCGACACAGTCCTCAGTGGTCGCCGAGGGCGAATCGGCTCCAGGTTCCGTCGGACTCGGTGACCAACAAGACCACCACCCACCTGTCGGGTTGCGGAGGTCCTGCCGCGCTGCGGCGGGACGCCGATCTCACGCAGAGGGACTTGAAGGCTGACCGGGTCCACCGGGCTGTCCGGGCCGGCGGCCGGGAACGCACGCCTGCGGAGGACGCGCTCCAGGGGCGGGGACTCCTGCTCGTCGACGCACTCGCCGACCGGGGGGCTACGACTTCAGGCGCAGCCCGGTGTGCAGCCGTGGGTCAAGCGCGTGACACGCTCGCGACCAAGCTCGCGATGATGCTAGAGACGGCCAGGATGAGGGCACGTCCACAGTTCTTGACAATTCCTCGACGCTCAGACGTTGGGGACCTGTAGTTTGTCCCAACTGGTCTCGCCGGGTATGCCGTTGGCGGCGGCGCCGTCGAAGCCGAGTTTCTTTTGCCAGGCGGCGTAGGACTTCACATCGCCCGGGCCCCATACGTCGGTGTTGGCGTGGGACTGGTACCGGTCGCAGCCTTTGGCGACGAGTCGGTGGTGCATTGCGGCGATGATCGGCGATTTCCGTCCGGTGTGGAAGAACGACGCACCGGGGAACGGCTCGGTGTTCGACACACGGACTGGGTGTGAAGCCTTGAAGTGGTCGTACGCCTCCTGAGCCGCCGCGAGGACCTTGTTGTAGTGCGTGTCCATGTGCGGGCCGGCGCAGGCGGTTGAGGACCAGTGGTGGTGGTAGAAGAGGTTTCTTGTGCTGGGGCGTTCGCCGATCACCTTGGCGAAGAGCCAGCCGGCGAGCCGTGCGGAGTTCTTCCACGTGATCTCGGAGACCGTCCAGGCGGGTGCGAGCGTTTCGTTCGCCATTTCGATGCTGATCGATCTCTGGTTGCCGACCGTGTCTCCTACGGCCCAGGCGTACTCGTTCACTTTGACGTACTGAGCGACGGCACCGGCTGCGTCCACGTCGAAGTGCGCCGAAGCGGGACGCGTCTTCCAGACGTTGAGCACACCCTGGTGCGAAAGCCGGCCGCCGTTGTGGTGCAGCGTGACCGACGTCTTCCTGTAGGAGTTGTGGGTGACGTGGCCCGTGGCGCTGAGTTTGTCGATGAAGTTCGAGACGGGGCGGTCGTAAGCGATGGTGGCGGTCACTTCGGGGTCTCCGCGTCGTTCTCGACCCCGCCCTCGGCGAAGGCGACGAAGTCGCTTGCCGGAAGGCCATCGAGGTTGTCGGTGCCGGGTCCGTCGGCGGTGTCGGTCTTCTCGAGGGCCGCCTTCACGTCCTCGTGGTCGAAGTTCTTCTCGTGCATGACGCAGTCCTTCCACTCACCACTTTTTGTGCCATTGGCGGTTCGACCTGCGGCCGGGGGAGAATTCTCTCGTCGCCGTAGGGAAGAACACCGGGGTTTGTTCATACGTTGGGGACTTGCAGTTTGTCCCAACTGGTTCTGCCGGGTATGCCGTTGGCGGCGGCGCCGTCGAAGCCGAGTTTCTTTTGCCAGGCGGCGTAGGACTTCACATCGCCCGGGCCCCATACGCCGGTGTTGGCGTGGGACTGGTACCGGTCGCAGCCTTTGGCGACGAGTCGGTGGTGCATTGCGGCGATGATCGGCGATTTCCGTCCGGTGTGGAAGAACGACGTACCGGGGAACGGCTCGAACTTGGCGGGGTTGCCATCCATGTGCTGCTTGTAGGCCCCGTTTGTGAACGTGGACCATTGGTTCCAGTCGTGTGCGTCTTTGATGGCCTTTGCCGTCTTGGCGTTGTAGAGCGGATCTTTGAGTTTTGCCTCAACCCTGAGTGTGTCCGGTGGGGAGAACTGCCCCGGGTGCTTGAGTGAGCGTATCTGGAACAGGCCTATGGACGGCCCCCACTTGTGGTCGATCAGATGCTGGTCCCCGATGATGACCGGGTCGCCCTTTGACTCTGCCATGGCGACGGCCGCGGCGATCTTGATGTCGCTGCCGGTGAACCCTGCCTGTGTGGCGAGTGCGCGCAGCTGGGCCAGGCTCATTTTCATTTCCGACGCCCCTCTCTGCCGCTGCAAGCCATCCCTGATGGGCGCTCAACGCATGAGACCGGGATCCTTATCGCTGCGCCTCTGCGGGGGCGAACAGCTCTGCGAAGCATGAAAGATCGGCATTTCTAAGATATTGCAAGGTCAGGTATGGGGCAAGCGCAGTGTCGACGAACTGGTGCACGGTTGAACGAAATCGCCGCGTACTTGGGTCTGGCCGTGTTCACAACTGTTGTGTCGAGTTCAGATCCGTGGCCTGCTGGTCGACTACAGTCCGGCGAGTGCTGGATGGGGTCTTCGCCGGGTCGCCGGTCTGGGCGCCCACTCCCTGACCGCCGGCACAGTGTGCTGCCGGTCGCTCAGCTGAAGGCCCGACACCGATGCGTCGGCCGTACGCCGTGTCCTGACCGTCTGATCCTGTGACAGTTGTGGCTGCGTCAGCCGCGTCTGACTCTTGACTATTGCCATCAAGAGAGGTCTGGTCGTGTGAGCCTCGGCAGACGGGGCCGACCGTTTGCGCTTCTCGGTAGCGCGCCGCCGAGTTCGGCGCGAACTGGTCGTGGTGAAGCCTCCGAACCCCCGACAAGGAGTCCGCATGGCACCGCGTATCAGCCGTCGCACCATACTGACCGCCGGAGCGAGCGCTGCCGGCCTGTCCCTGCCCGGCGTTGCCGCGTACGCGGACGACCGTGCGACCACCAGCGTGAGATTCACCCTGAACGCCCGGGTGCTCGACGGCGGAGAACAGGTCACGTCGATCACTCTCAGGACCTCCCGGCTCGGCCCGATCGACCCGGCCGGCCTGACCACCGACACCTTCAGCGTGCACGCCAAGGCCGTCAGCCCGTTTCCCGTCGCCCCGGACGACATCATCTTCGGCGAGTACGACCTCGACCGTACGGTGACCGCGGTCCGGCTCGACCACCGCGGAGACATCGTGCTCGAACTGAGCCATGGCGAGGGACAATCCGGGGGCGGCACGCTCGGCTACCTCGCGGGCGCGGGCCGCAACGTGATGCTCGACCTCGTCTACACCCTCACCCAGCACGCCCCGATCCCCTTACGCAACGACCGGACGATCACCATCGACAACTTCGTGCAGGACCCGCGACTGTCGGACCCCGAGGTGGACGCCTTCAGCTCGCACATCTCCGGCTCGGGAATGAAGTACCGCCTGCACTCGCGCACCGCCTCCCACGCTTTACGGCACAAGAAGCGTCCGCTGATCGTGTGGCTGCACGGCGGAGGCGAGGGCGCCTCACTGCCCAACGACTACTACGACAACGAGACGACGCTGCGCGCCAACCGCGGCGCCCTGGGCTTCGCCACCCCCCAGGCGCAGCGCATCTTCGACGGCGCCTACGTCCTCGCCCCGCAGAGCACCTCGTACTGGATGGAGGACGGCCCCCGCTTCGCCCCCCTCATCCACGAGATCATCAGCGACGTCACGCGCCGCCACCACATCGACCGCAACCGGATCTACGTCGCGGGCTGCAGCAACGGCGGCTACATGAGTCTGAAGATGACCACCGTCTATTCCACGCTGTTCGCCGCATCGGTTCCGATCTGCGGCGTCGTCGCGTCGCTCCCGCCCGGCGGTGCACCCCTGATCCCTGACAGCGACCTAGCCCGGATCAGCACCCCTACCTGGCTCGTCACCTCCCGCGACGACCCCACCGTGGACCCGCAGGCCAACACCGTGCACGCGCACGACCTGATTCCCGGTTCACTGATGACGCTCTACGACCACGTCGTCCGCGACGGCCACCAGTTCAACGGCCACTGGTCATGGATCTACGTCGCCCGCAACGACCCCAGCATCAGCGGAACTCACATCTGGCAGTGGATGGCAGCCCGGCACCGTCACTGACAGGCGGGTGGGGGGGTGCCCCTTTCTCTTTGGTCAAGCGGGTTGGGGCGTTGTTTCAGTCTGGGTGCGGGATCGATGTCCTTGTGTGAGGAGACCCAGCCTGCTTGGGGCGTAGTCCCGATGGGCAGACGAGCGTGCGAAGCTCCGGGCGGACAGGTTGATCTTGGTCGACAACTCGTCTACCAGGAGCTTCACTTCTTCACGCGGGCAGTGCCCCAGCTGCCGCGCAAGGCAGTGGAAGCGCCACCTGTCGTCCCAGACCGAACTCCTCGGCCTCGTCGTTACTGACGACCGCGACGGTTCCCGCGGGGACGCCAGGAAGGGTGGCCACGCGGGACCCCACCGCCAGAAGATCCCCCTCACCGGCTCCGGTGATGAAGAAGACGTACACGTCCCCGTCCTCCTCTCCCTCGTCGAAGACTTCCACGTCACCTTGGCCGTCCGGCAGGCCGGGCGTCGGCAGCAACGGCACGTGGATCTCAACAACCATGGTCGGCACGATGCCATTCTCCCCTTCCCCACAGAGCCTCCGCCTGGCTCAACCAGCGGCCCTGCTGAGGTTGAAAAGTAGGGTGATCGAGAACCGGCTGTACTTCGTCCGTGACACCACGTTCACCGAGGTCGCCTCCAAGATCCGCACCGGCCACGGCCCCGACAACAAGGCCACCCTCCGCAGCTTCGCGATCGATCAGCTACGAGTGGCGGGTCACACGCGTATCGCTGCCGGGCTCCGCGAGATGTCCTACCAGCCCTTCCACCGCCCGCTGGACCTCTTCGGCCTGGCCTGACCAACGCCAACGACGATCCAAGATCGTCAGACTGTGCAACAGCCCTGCGTTTGCCAGCGGTCGTGCCCGGCGGGAAACTGGACGTATCGGTGCGGGCGTGCTGTTACCAGCGAATGCCGACTGTGCCAGAGCATCTCTCGCTCCTGCCGCGTCGGCACCTGTGCCCGCTGCTTCGCAGCGGCCTTACTCCAGTCCCGTCTTCTCGGGAGCACCCATGACAACGCTGCGACTGGCCACGTTCAACGTCGAGAACCTGTTTGCCCGCTGGCGGTTCAAAGCCGATGTCGATCCCGCAACTGCCAATACACGGGGGTGGATTGTCGACCAGACCCATTTCGAGGAACTGGGCGTGGACGACAAGGCAATCACCGGGGCAGCGGTTCGGGAGCTGCGGGCCGACGTGCTGTGCCTGCAAGAGGTGGAGAACGTCGACACGCTCAAGCATTTCAGGGCTCAGGCCCTCGGGGGGCGTTCGGAATACCCTTACGTCGCTGGGGTTGACGGCAACGATCCTCGGCTGATTGACGTCGCCGTGCTGTCGAAGCTGCCGATCACGCGTATTCGCTCGTACCAGCACCTCATGGACCCGGCGAGCCCGACGGCAGCACTGTTCTCCCGTGACTGCCTCGAGGTCGACATAGAGGTCGAGGTGAACCCGGGGCAGACAAGATCGGTCACCCTGTTCGTCAACCACTTCAAGTCGATGCTCGGCGGGCGTGCGCAGACCCGCGGGAAGCGGGAACGCCAGGCCAAGAAGGTGATGGACGTAGTCACCGACCGCTTCGGGCACGAGGCTCCGGGCGACCATCCGTTCGTGGTTCTGGGCGACTTGAACGACTATCTGGAACCGGACGGCGACGGGAGTTCGGGCATCGATCAACTCGTCACCTGGGGCCAGCTCGAGAACGTCGTGGCCCGTCTGCCCGAGGAAGACCAGTGGACGCACTACTGGGACGACGCCGACGAATACCGGCAACTGGACTACCTCCTGCCGTCGGTATCGCTCGCCCGGGCCGTGCCGCAGGCGCTCCCGGAGATCTTCCGTAAGGGGACCCCGCTGCGTGCCACCCGGTACAAGGGCCCTCGCTTCCCAGGGGTGGGGCAGGACAAGCCCAAGGCATCCGACCACTGCCCCGTCATCTTCAGCCTCGAAGTCTCCTGAGCAGCCGCTGGCCGGGGCGACGGGAGAGCATGTGCCGGCAGTCGCCTGCGCCCGCTCAGTGCGGCGCGCCCGGCCTGCCGGCGCATCCCGGGCGTGACTTCTTGTCCTGGCCGGCATTGCTCGCCGGGACGGCACGCGTTGCCGGGGGTTATGGGCGATGAAGGAGGCCCTCTGTGGCCAGGGCTGTTGCACAGTCTGACGATCTTGGATCGTCGTTGGCGTTGGTCAGGCCAGGTCGGAGAGGTCCAGCGGGCGGTGGTAGGGCTGGTAGGACATCTCGCGGAGCCCGGCAGCGATACGCGTGTGACCCGCCACTCGTAGCTGATCGATCGCGAAGCTGCGGAGGGTGGCCTTGTTGTTGGGGCCGTGGCCGGTGGATGCCTGGCGGGCGTTGAGGTCCCTGAGTGCGTAGACGGTCTGCCGTGTCACCTTTCCCGAGCGCACGTCGGTGCGGTGACGAACGGTCTTCGAGGCCTGCACCGCGTGGGGGAAACCCAGCCCGACATCGGTGACGGTCAGCGCCCTGGTCGTCCGCGTCTCCTTGCGGCCATGCCCCCCGTTTCGCGGTCGTAGCGCCGCGCGGTGGCCTGCGTCCAGGGCAGCGACCTCAACTACCGCAACAGTCCAAGCTGGTTGCTTCCCCCGCCGATGCAGCGGGTCAGGCAGTGTGGCCAGCCGCTGCGGCAGTCTCGCAAGGGCGCGGTGCTGACGCGAGGGCGACTTGATCAGACAGACGCTGGCAGACTGACCACACACCGAGCTCCGGTTCGGCAGGGCGACTTGGTAGGTCACCCCCTCCAACCGGAGCTTCGCCGCGTACGAGGTGGGACGGTCGGCAAGCGTCACACCACCGTGAAAACGGTCGGGGTGGGAACGACTGCACCCCGGTCCCACCGGCCCCGATTCACCTGACCCGGCCCCACCCCTACCGCGGAGCAATCGCCCCGTCATAGACGTTCCCCGGCGTGACAATCCCCGTCACCGCCCGGGCCAGCAGCGTCGACGGCTCCTGGCCGCCGCTGCTGATGTCCGTGTTGATCATGATGACCAGGGTCGCCTTCTTCGAGGGCAGATACACCGTCACCGTCTGGTACCCCGGGATCGAACCGTTGTGGCCGATCCACCCTCCCGTCTCGAAGATGCCGAGGCCGTAACTCAGGCCCGGAAGCCCCGTCGGCAGCGTCTTCAGCCTCTGCGCCTGGGTCTCGGGGCTGAGGAGCGACCCGGTTGCGACGATCGGCGCCCAGCGGCGCAAGTCGTGCAGATTGGAGATCATCGCGCCGGCCGCCCAGGCCCAGCTGGGGTTCCAGTTGGTGGCGTCGGCCACCTCGCCGGTCAGGGTCTGGTTCGTGTAGCCGTGTGGGTGTGGCTCGGGGAATTCCGGGCCCTGGGGGAGCAGCGTGTGGTGCAGGCGGGCCGGCCGCAGCACCCGGCTCTCGATGAAGTCGGCGAGGCTCTGGCCGCTGACCTTCTCGATCACCAGGCCCAGGAGGACCAGGTTGGAGTTGGAGTACTGGAACTGCGTGCCCGGCGCGAAGGTGTTGTCGTGGCGGTAGCCGTACGCGAGTACCTCCTGCGGGGTGAAGCAGCGCTGCGGGTCGCTCAGCAGGGCGCGGGCGAAGTCCGGGTCGGCGCTGTACGGGAACAGACCGCTGCGCATCCCGGCCAGGTGGCGCAGGGTGATTCGGTGTCCGTTCGGTACGCCGTCGACGTAGCGGGAGATCGGGTCGTCCAGGCGGATCCGACCGTCGTCTACGAGTTTGAGCAGCGCGGTGACCGTGAACGTCTTGGTCTCGCTGCCGATCCGTAGGAAGACATCGGAGGTCATCGGGCGGCGGGTGGCTGTGTCGGCGACGCCGGTCGCGCGGACGTAGCTTCCCTTGCCGGGCAGCCAGACGCCGACTACGGCACCGGGGATGCCTGCCTGCCGGCGGACGTCCTCGATCGTCCTGTCCAGGCGGGCGGTCAGCTCGGGGCCGAGGCCGTCCGGCGGGTAGTCGTCCCCGTAGCGCCGGTCGACCCCTGTGGTCTGGGCGGTTGCGGCGGGAGCCACGGTCGTCGGGACCAGAGCGGCGCACGCCACGAACAGCGTTGCGGCGAGCATCCGGAGGTGGGGGGTACGTCGCATCTGCGGGGCTTCTTTCAGTCGCGGGCGGGCTCGGACGGCAGCAACCTCACCATTGGCAACGTGTCGTAAAGGGCCCCGCCAGACCACGTACCGGTGAGTCCACTCGTTCGGAGCCGCGCGAGTGCTCGACATTCCCGTCGGCGTCGTGAAACACCCACTTGCGCACGTTGCCGTACTGCTTCACGCTCACCGGCCGCAGGCCCCGCTCAGCGATCCGTGCGACCTCGGTAGCGGGGTCGTCCAGCCAGATCAGGCTCACAGCGCCGCCCGCCCGGTCCACGTTTTTGACGAGCTACACGTACAGGTCCTCGGCCGGCTGCCACACCGCCTCGACGTCGCTGGGGTAGAAGGCCGGTTCCGCTCCGAGCAGTTGCTTGTACCACTCAAGAGTGCTTGCTTAGGTGCGCACCGTGATCCCCGGGAAGTTTCCTGCAGACACGACCGGTCACCACACGACAGCCGTGTGCCGGGTCGGTGACCGCCGGCCCGGTTACCGGGCCGACCACGTCCACGACGACCAGGCGCTGACGGCCGGCTGGCCGATCGCCAGCGGAACGGTCGAGGGAGAGGGCACGCCACTTGATCGCCGACAGACTCGATATCACGGGCTGCAGGCGGAGCCTGGTCGGCGCCGATCCGGACGCCTGCCGCCTCCACCTCGACCTGGTGGGGCTCGCCCTCGGACGGGAAGCGGAACTTGTCCGGCATCCCACGGCTACGGAAGAACGCTGCGCAGCCCGCCACGTCGTCGCACCACAGGTTCACCTGAACAGACCCGAACACCGCCATGCCCGTCCGCTATCCACCCAGACGCCCGTTCGCGGGGGTCCCCCCCCCGGGAGCTTCGGCCAGGGCGTCACTCCGCCGTCAGACGGGAGGCACCTGTCAGTCCGGGCCGGGGCCGAGCATGCGGCGGGAGAGTTCGGCGAACTGGTTCAGCTCGGGCATGGTCCGGTGCTTGCTGTAGGCCAGGGCGACCATGCGTGGTGCGACGCCTTCCAGGGTCAGGTAGGTGACGTCGTCGCGGCGGTAGAAGCCGGCCATGCCGGCCGGCATGACGTAACAGCCGGTACCGGACGCGACACCTTCCAGACACTCCTCGATCGTGACGGGAAAACGGCCGGTGTCCGCCTGTGGCGCAAGGGGGGCGCGTGGCAGGCGCCCGCGCCACTCCGGGACATCTTGCGGGTCCTGCAGCAGGACCATGTCCCGCAGGTCCTCGACGTGCACCGCTTTGCGCTCCGCGCACGGATGCCCGCTCGGCAGCGCCACCACCCGGGGCTCCGGGAAGAGCGGGACCACCTCGAACATGCCCTGCGGCAGGGGCAGTCGGACGAAGCAGACGTCGACCCGGCCGTCGATCAGGAAGTCGGCCTGGTCACTGATCGAGGTGTGCACGACCTCGATGTCGAGTTGCGGTGCCATCGCGGCGAACTCCCGCACGATGGGGGTGACGACGATGCCGGGCATGAAGCCGACGGCGAAGTGGTTCACCTCTCGGTTCGCCATGTTTGGTCCCTGCCGCGGGTGCTTCCCGATCGGCTTCGGAACCCTCCCCCGAGGTGCCGTGGGCCTGTTGGGCTTGGACCCGGGGCACCGGGAACGGTGACGCGGCCAGGAGGCGTCCAGTGCGGCCGACGAGCCGTATCCCTTGCCTGGTTGCAGGGTGGGGGCTGCTCGCCGGTCCGGCTCCGGCCTGTGCCGAAAGGACACGGGCCGGAGCCGTACCGCGCAGGACGCGAAGGCGATGGTCAGTCCGCGGATCGGACGGTGGGCATGGCGAGTGTGACCGGCACCGTGCCGGCGCCGCTCTTGCAGGAGTCGTGGCAGTCCTTCTCCAGGCTGCAGCACAGGGAGCAGATCGCCCCGGAGTGGAAAGCGCAGTTGGCCACGTCGGGCCGCTCGAAGTCGGTGGTGCACACGGTGCAGGTGAGCGTGACCGCCGACGGCAGGCCGTCGGTGCCGAGCAGCGGTTCCGCCAGGTCGTCGACGCGGGCGATGTAGTACTTGCCCTTGGTCAGCACCGCGAAGAGCGGCGAGAGCACCATGGCCAGGAACAGGGCGATGAAGGGGGAGTACGCCTTGCCGTAGTCCCCGAAGGCGTTGAAGTAGGCGGCGATGGAGACCGCCGAGGCGATGAGCATCGAGCCGAAGCCCACCGGGTTGAAGTTGTAGAGGTGGGCCCGCTTGAACTCGATGTACGAGGGGCTGAGCTTCAGCGGCTTGTTGATGACGAGGTCGGCGACCACGGCGCCGATCCAGGCGATGGCCACATTGGAGTAGAAGCCGAGGACCGTGTTGAGGAAGCCGAAGACACCGCCCTCCATCAGGGCCAGCGCGATCCCGACGTTGAGGAAGATGTAGACCACGCGGCCGGGGTGGCGGTGGGTCAACCGGGAGAAGAAGTTCGACCAGGACAGGGAACCCGAGTACGCGTTCGTCGAGTTGATCTTTATCTGGGAGAGGATCACGAAGAACGTGGCCAGGCCCAGGGCGACGGGCGCCGCGAAGGTCTTGAAGCCGTGGACGTACTGCTGGATGGGCTCGTTGGCCTTGCTCAGTCCGACGCTGCCGGCGATGAAGAAGGCGAGGAAGGCCCCGCCGATCTGCTTGGCCGCGCCGAGCACCACCCAGCCCGGGCCCGCGCTGAGCACGGCACCCCACCACTTCCTGCTGTTCTCCGGCGTCTTGTCGGGCATGAAGCGCAGGTAGTCGACCTGCTCACCGATCTGCGCGATCAGCGACAGCGCCACGCCCGCACCCGCGCCGATGCCGAGCATGCTGATGCTGGAGCCGGTCGGGGAGTTACCGGCGAAGTGGGTGAACTGCGAGAACTTGCCCGGCTCCTGAATGGCGATGGACACGAACGGCGCGACCATCAGCACCAGCCAGACCGGCTGCGTCCACACCTGCATCTTGGACAGCGCCGTCATGCCGTAGATCACCAGCGGCAGGATGATGAGGGAGCAGATCAAGTAGCCGACGGCGAGCGGGATGTGCAGGCCCAGCTCCAGGGCCTGCGCCATGATCGAGCCCTCGAGGGCGAAGAAGATGAAGGTGAAGCTGGCGTAGATGACCGAGGTGAGCGTGGACCCGAGGTATCCGAAGCCCGCGCCGCGGGTCAACAGGTCCATGTCGATGGAGTACTTCGCCGAGTAGTACGAGATCGGGATGCCGGTCAGGAAGATGACCACCGCCGCCGCCAGGATGGCCACCATGGCGCTGGAGAAGCCGTTGGAGATGGCGATCGAGCCGCCGATGGCGAAGTCCGCGAGATACGCGATGCCGCCCAGCGCGGTCGTGGCGACCACGTAGGGGCTCCAGCGTCGGAAGGACTTCGGCGCGTAGCGCAGCGAGTAGTCCTCCAACGTGTCGTTCTGCGCCCAGTTGTTGTACGTCCGTCCGCCCGAACTCGTCGGCGGTGCTTCCTTGTCGACGATCTCCGTCACGACATTCCCTCTTCCAGCACTGGGGACGACCCGAGTGACCCCGGGCGATTGCACGGAAGAGTCACGCCGCACTGTTTCTCGAAGGTTTCGCTTCCTTTAAGGGGAAGGTCTTTAACGGGCCTTTATTCAATGCGCGTAGATAGCGCGCGAACAGGAGCGGAGCCGCGTGGGCTGGAGCGCCCGTCCATGGGCGAATGCGGCGAGCGAACGGCCTGATTGAGTACGGATGTCTCGCCTCCGCCAGATGCTTCCCGTAGAAAGTATTTCTGTGGCAGGGTAATGTCAACGGCAGGGAGTGGGGTCAGAGTTGGGTGACGATGTGGAAGTCGAAAGCATCCGCCCGTGCCAGGTACAGCCGTTGGGTGAGATGGTTGCCGCGCAGCCGCAGTACGCCGCGCGGGCCCTCATAGGAGACCGTTTCGCCCACCGCGCACATCGTCCGCACGTCCAGCGTCCGCGCCCGCTCGGCCAACGCCGCCAGCAGGCGCACCCCTTCGAAACACGACTCGCCCAGACTGCCCACGACGGGTGCCTCCACACCGAACCGCGCCGCGTACCGGGCGCTGAAGTCCAGGCTCTCAGCGGTCGCGAGCGTCTCGAAGAAACCGGCCGTCGCCCACAGCCCGTCGGTGGCCTCGGCACCGGTGGCCAACAGGATGTTCTCGTCCATATGAGTGCTCAGCCGCAGACACCGCTGGTGAAGGCCGTACGCGGCGAACGCCCGGTTGAAGCGTGCCGCGTCGTCGCCGACCAGCAGCATCAGCACCGCGTCCGCCTCGCACCGCTCGATCCGGCGCAGGACCCGCCCGAACTCGTGCGTCCCCAGCGGCACGAAGACCTCGTCGCGCACCAGGCCGCCGCACGCCCGGGCGTATCGCCGTGCGGCGCGGGCGCTGACGCGCGGCCACACATAGTCGTTGCCCACCGTGCACCAGCGTCGCGCGCCGGTCGCCTCGGCCAGCAGCCGCATCGCCGGCAGCAGTTGCGCGGCATCGGTCTCGCCCGTCAGGAAGACGCCGGGCGTACGCTCGCCGCCCTCGTACTGGGCTGTGTAGACGTAGGGCACGCGGCCCGCGATCCGCGGCAGCAGTGCCTGGCGCACGGCCGATGTGTGCCAGCCCACCACCCCGTCGACGGCCTGCAGCGACACCAGGGCCTCGACCTCGGCCGCCACCTGCTCCGGCGATGCTCCGCCTTCCACCGTGACCAGGCGGACCTCGCGGTCCAGCACGCCGCCCGCGGCGTTCAGTTCCTCCGCGGCCAGTTGTGCGGCCAGCTCGCACGACGGGCCGAAGACCCCCGCGGGCCCCTGCAGCGGCACGACCAGGGCCACGACCAGCGTCGTGCTCGAATCGCCGATCCCGCCGGGCGGCACCGGATGCACAGACCACCTCCGTGAGGGCACTGGGCGTGGATCCCGGTCCGGGCCCCGGCGCCCTTGCGGAGGCTCGTAATCTGTCCGAACACTAGACCTATCGGAAGGACACCGGCAATGCCGTCCGAACCCTCCTCCCCGGACCTTGGCCACCTCCTCAGTCACGCCGAGCGGCGCCTCGGCCGGCGCTTGAGCGCGGTGTTGGCCGAGGAGGGCTGCTCGGTGGAGGAGTGGCGCGTCCTGTCGGCCGTCGCCGACGGGCAGGGCCACCCGATGTCCGAAATCGCCGAGCATGCCCTCATGCCGGCGCCCACTCTGACCAAGCTCGTCGACCGTATGGTGGCCGGCAACCTGGTTTACCGTCGGCCCGACCCCGACGACCGCCGACGCGTCCTGCTCCACCTCACCGCCCGCGGCCGCATCCTCCACCAGCGCGCCGCCCACCGCGTCCACTCCGACCAGACCCGGCTTCTCGATGCCATCGGTGACCGGGGAGAACTCGCCCAGCTCCTGCCTCTGTTGTCGGCGACGGTCGACGGATTGCCTGCGGTGGCACCCAGCAGGCCGCAGAGTTGAACTTTTCGATCAATGGCTGCGGTCTCGTCCCTGTGCGGCGAAGCCGGGCGTGCGCTCCAGCGTCTTTGTGGTGGCGCGAGCGAGGAGAACGAACGACCAGGTTGGCGTGGCAGTCGACGGTTGGGGTGAAGCCCTGCGTGCGCTCAGAGAGGGAGGGCGGCCGGCGTGCGGGCGGGATGACAAAGGCCGAGGCTGAATGATCAGTCGACTACGACGTGGTCCTCGTCGACTGATCGTTCAGCCGTGAGCCGTTGCGTCGCAACTCGCGGGCGAACCGGGCGCGCATCCTGGCCACGGCCCGTCGGGAGCTGGCGCGGAATCCGGACGTCCAACTGGAGGAGCCGGCGCGGGCTTCGGGTGTCGTACGGCGCACCCTGTTCGGTCACTTCCCCGGGCGCGCGGCACTGCTGGACGCTCTCGCGGAGGAAGCCTCCGAGACGCTTGGGACGGCGGTGGCGGCCGGTGCCGAACGTTCGGAGGCGGAGCCGGCCGAGCGGGTGCTTGCTCACCTCGTGTTCTCGATGTGGCCGGTGGGGGAGCGGTACCGTCTGCTCCTGGCGCTGGCCAAGCGCGATCTTGGCGCGCAACGTATGGCCGAGGTGCTGGCACCGGCCCGCGAGGCGACCACGGCCGTCCCGATGGCCGTCACCTCCATGGGCGGGCTCATGGCCGGGCCCGGCATGTCCGCCTACTGCGGCAGCGAGTTCGCCCTGGAGATCATCCTGGAGGCGCTGGGCAAGGGAAGTCGCCCAGTTCGGGATCCACGTGAGGGCGATCGAGCCCGGAGCTCCTTCCGCACCGAGTGGTCGGAACCAGGGCGCCGGCATCACACGCGGCGGACGGCTTTTCGTAGGCGTTACGTCGGTGTGCCCGGACTGCACCTGTCCTGCTTCGACTGGGAGAGCAACCTCCAGAAGTGCGGCAAGGACTACGCGGACCTCGGGGCGAAGAACGCCGACTTCCTGGTCACCGATGTGTCGGACCGCGACGCGGGCTGGTACGCACAGCCGGCCCACGGTGGCAGTGACCACTTCTGGACCGACCAGAAGGCCGCCGCCGCGCTGAACTTCTACAAGACGATGGCCGAGTCCGTTGGCAAGCCGATCGTCCTGTGGCAGATCCCCGTGGGCAACATGGCGGGGAACAACACTCCCGGCCATTTCAAGGACGACAAGGTGGACTGGTTCTTCGCGCACATGGACCAGGTGGCGAACGCCCATGTCGCCGGTCTGATGTTCGGTGCGGGGTGGTCGGAGCAGACGACGGTCGAGTCCGACGGCGGAAACCTGATCCGCAAGACGATCGCCTATCACAACTCGGGCGGTACACCGCTCAAGTAGGTGCTAGGTGCTAGGCGCTAGGCGCGAATGCGGCCCCCATCCCTTCGATGGGGGCCGCATTCGTTGCCTGACGGTGGCGATGAGGGCGGTCACTGATCTGACAACGGCATGTCCGTCCGGCACAACGGGCCTTGGCCCGGGCCCGGTTACCCGGCAGTTGCCGACACGCACACAAAGGTGGCCGCGATCGAGGGGAGTATCTTCAGCCGCTGCCAGCTTCCCCACCCAGTTCCGACCATCGCGCCGTGCGGCAAGGGGACTCTTCCCCTTGCCGCACAGCGGTGTTCACCGGGTCGGGGCGAACCCTCCCCGGACCGACGCGGAGCCGCCCAAACCCTGCGCGTCGACGCGGTACCTGTCGCCCGCGGCACTGCGCACGCCGGTGCCGTTGTTGAACTGGGCGGCGAACTCATGGCTCGCGGCCGGCACGGTGAGGCCCGGCTTGAGGACCCAGCGGTAGACCAGCGCGCCGCCGGTTTCCTGGACGGTGACGGTGAAGTCATCACTCGGCAGGGTCTGCCAGGTTCCGGTGTTCTTCACCCCGCCGGTCTGCACGATGCGGATCTCGATCGTGAGCGTGGTGAGCGGCTGGGTCGTCTTGAGGGCGAGGTTGTTCTGCGTCCAGTAGACCGTGCTGCGCGGGTTCACCGAGCCGGCTGACCACAACGGTCCGTCCTGGCTCTCGCCGGCGGTCGGCGATGGACTGGTGGCCGGCGGAGTCGTGCGCGAGCTGCCCGGGGTGGTGTCCGGACCCGGCGCGACAGGGGTGGGGCGGGCCGACGTCGGTTGCGGGGAGCTGACGGTCGGGGACGGGGTGGCAGGCGTGGTCACGGTGGCCGACGGCGACGGCGACGGCGACGGGGTGGTGACGATGCCGGCGACGGCGAGGCCGCCGGTCGTCAGGATGCCGCCGGCGGCGAGCCCGGCGAGCGCGACCCTGGTCCCGGACCTCGCGAACGGCCGCGCGCGGTGACGGACGGCCGGGCCGGCCATGCCGCGTTGCACCCGGGCCAGCATCCGCGCACGGTCGGGCCGGTGGGCCTCGGCGGCCTCGCGCAGCCGACGGGCGATCTCCTCGTTCACCGGTTCCTCCTCCCTGCCACCAGGTCCCCGGCCGCTCCTGCGCCCAGTATCTTTACCAGCTCGGCCATTCCCTTCGAGGTCTGGCTCTTCACCGTTCCGACCGAGATGCCCAGCGCCACCGCTGTGTCCTTCTCCGACAGGTCGAAGGCGTGCCGTAGCACCACACAGGCGCGCTTGCGGAACGGCAGCCGGGCGAGCGCCGCGCGGACGTCCAGCACGGCCGCCATGTCCGGCCCCTCCACCCTCTCGGGGCCGCGTGACCAGAACAGCGCGATCCGGCGTCGCTCGCGCACCGCGCTGCGGACCCGTCCGCGCGCCAGGTTCGCCACCACACCGCGGGCGTAGGCGAGCGGGTGGTCGGCCTGCCGCAACCGGTCCCAGCGCTGCCACAGGGCGACCAGGGCATCCGCCGCGAGGTCGTCCGCCGCGTCGGTCTCGCCGGTCAGGAGGTGGGCCAGACGGGCGAGTTCGGCATAGTGGCGTTCGAAGAATTCGTGGAACTCCGCGGACGCGTCGTCGAGGAGCATCCCCCGGTCGCCCTCTCCTAGCCATGATGTGCGCGTTGGTTGCGCGTTAAACAACATCGGGGGCCGCAGCCTAACAGCGCCCAGCCCGGGACCGGCCCGGCGCTCGTGCTCGGTTGTGGCCCGGTGAAGGCCGACCGGCGGGCTGGTCAATGGCGGGTGAACTGGACGCGGGCCGCTTGCGCGACGTCCGGCTGCACGGCGGTGCCGTCGACGGTCAGGTGCTCTCCGTGGATGTCGGTGATCCTGAGCGACTCGCCGCAGCGGGTGGCGACCCCCTGGTGGCTGACGGCCGATGTGATCCGTACGGCCGGGGCCGTCGCCTTGGAGTTCGCGGGCGCGGTGCTGGTGGCCGAGGCAACCGGAGTGGCCGAATCCGAAGGGCACGGCGTGGCGGAGGCCAGGATCGTCGGACTGGCCGAGGCCGTCGGCTGCACCGTCGCACGCGCAGCGTCGCCGCCCGCCTCAGACCCGGCATCGGACGGGGCGGCCGCCCGCCCGGCACCGGTTGCGCTCCCTGGGAGGACGGTCAAGGCCAGGCGCGCCGGCACACCGACGACCAGCGGCCCCGAGGGAATGCCCGTGAACAGTCCGCGCCTGCGCCACGGTTGCGGCGCGGCGTGCTTCGTTGCCCTCATGCCCGTCCATCCGGTTGGTTCGAGTCGGTCTTCCGACTCCCAGTTGCCGCAGAGGACGAGAAGGTTGCCGCCACGACGCTGATTTCTCGGCGACCAGTACGGGGCGCGGAAGGGTTCCTGCAGTGACGGCGCCCCGCACGTCGAGGACTGTGCGGAACGGGTGCCCGGTCACCAAATGGATCGCTTCCTGCGAACCGGTTCGCAGGAAGCTAGCAGCGAGAAAAGCTCTCAGCAATACCCTGAGGCAAGCGGAGCCCGCAGAAAATGCGAGTTACAGGTCTGTTTGGAGGAGTCTCGTCGCAGGCGTTGACAGCCCTCAGGGTCGTTCCTATCTTCGCTTCACCGAACCGGTTCGACAACCGATGATCGTTTGACTTTTCACCGCAGTGCCCACTCCACCTACCTACGCGACCGGACGTTCCGTTTCACACGGCTTCGAACGGTTCGGGCAAGGAGTTTCCGTGAACATCGGTGAGATCGCCCGGCGGGCCGGTGTCTCGCGCAGCACCGTGTCCTACGCGCTGAGCGGCAAGCGCCCTGTGTCGGAGGACACGCGCCGGAAGATCCAGCGCATCGTCGACGAACTGGGCTACCGGCCCAGCGCCAGTGCCCGCGCCCTGGCCAACGGCCGGACCAGCACCATCGGTCTGGTCTTCCCGCCCGCCGGGAACCACTACACGGGCATGCAGCTGGACTTCATCGGCAGCGTGGTGGAGGCCGCCGCGGCCCACGACTACGACGTGCTGCTGTCACCCAGCGGTGTCGACAGCGACCGTTCCTTCCAGCGGCTGCTGGGGGAGCGGAGGGTCGACGGGGCGATCCTGATGGAGATCCGGCTGGAGGACGACCGGGCCGAACACCTGGCCGCGCTCGGCTTCCCCTCCGTGGCCATCGGCCGCACCGCCCACCCGGAGGACGGCTGGTACGTCGCCCTGGACCACACCGCGCTGGCGGCGGCCTGCGTCCATCACCTCGCCGACCTCGGCCATCGCCGAATCGCCTTCGTCAACCGGCCCGAACAACTCCTGAGGACCGGCTACGAGTCCGCCCACCGCGGCCTGGACGGCTTCACCAAGGCCGCGGCCGAACGCGGGCTGACGGTCCGCACGTACTGCTGCGGGGACGACGCCGCCGCGGGCCAGGCCTGCCTGGAACAGATCCTGCACGACGACCCGGCCACCACCGCCCTGGTCACC
>NZ_KB911629.1 GCF_000383615.1 Streptomyces canus 299MFChir4.1
ACACCAACCACGGAGCCCAGTACACCAGCCGGGCCTTCGCCGACGCCTGCCGTCAAGCCGGCGTCCGCCAGTCCATGAGCGCGATCGGCTCCAGCGCGGACAACGCACTCGCCGAGTCCTCCAACGCGACCTTCAAACGCGAGACGCTCCAGGGCCGCAAGACCTGGCCCAGCAAACGCGAGACCCTACTCGACGCGTTCGGCTGGCTCAACCGCTACAACACCCGACGCCGTCACTCCCACCTCGGACAACGCAGCCCCATCGCCTACGAGACGGCACTCGCCACGACAGCAACTACCCTGGCCCAAGCCGCATAGCCCGTGTCCATAAATCCGGGTCAAGGCCCGACCAGTTCCCACTGGAACCCCGTCAAGCAACACGGCAAGGACGCCATCGTGATCACCTTCAGCGTCCTGACCTACCGCGAGTGCCCCTTCCAGCAGCAGTGCACCGCCTCGAAACCCGGACGCCGCATGCTCACCCTGCGGCCCGGGGAACTCCACGAGAACCTCGCCCGGGCCCGCGCCGGACAGAAAACCGACGCCTGGAAGAACAAGTACGCCCTCCGCGCCGGCGTCGAGGGCACCATCAACCAGGCCCTCGACATCACCGGTATCCGCCAGGCCCGCTACCGCGGCCTGCCGAAAGTCCGCCTCCAGCACGCCTTCTCCGCCACCGCACTCAACATCCTGAGACTCGACGCCCACTGGAGCACCGGCCCCTCGACCGCATTCGCCGCAGCAGCAGACTCGAACGGCTCAGCTACCGACTCTCCGCCTAAACGAATTGCGCAGCAGAGCCGCAATCAGTCTCAAAGTCCGCACGAATTGTTGTCGAAGTGAAGGTACCGGGACCTGACCCAGCGACACAGCCGGATGCCGACGACGATTCCGGTGATCGTGACCAGGGCAGGTAGGTAACCGCTCGCGACCTGAGTGATCGGGATTGCCGGACAACCACCGGAGATCGCCCAGCCGGTACCGAACAGCACCGCCCCAGGGATCACCCCGGCGTGGATGCGTCCCCGGGTGCGGCGGATCCGGAGGAGAGCGAATACGCACGCGATGATCGCGACGGCGCCGGCGAACGACAGGAGCATGCGCGGGTCCTGGAAGGTGAACATGCGGTTCAGCTCCGTGTAGTCCCCGAAGCCGATGCTGGTGACGGTGAAGCCGAGTGCCAACCCGGTGATGATGTTGGCCAGAAGGATTCCACCCCGGGTACGCATCAGACCACCTTCCACAAAAGGAACGACACAGCGACGGCGGTACCGAAGAATGTGGCGGTTGCCACGATGCTGACGGGATCGAGCCGACCGCACCCGTTGAGGCCGTGGCCGGAGCTGCAGCCACCGGCCAGCCGAGTACCGAAGCCGACCAGCACGCCTCCCACGAACAGCAGGGCGACCATGCCGATCGGATCGGCGGTGACCAGGTTCCGGAACCCCGGGCCCATGTCGAGGCGAAGGTGGAACCGCCCGGAGGCGAGGGAAGCGATCAGCCCGCCGACGAAGATCGATATCAGCAGGGCGGCCTGGGTGACCAACGGGGCCGGGCGCTGACGCGTGACCGTCACATCCTCACCCGCCAACGGTCCGGCGAACGGGGCCGGTGACGGTTCCCTGTTCGATGCCTGTGATGGAACCGGCGCGGCGGAGGTGGCGCCGAAGTGGTCGTCGGTGGCCGCGACGAGCGCGGCGCCAAGAGCGCGCTCGTCGGCGAACTCCTCGTCCGCCCGCTCGAGGTCGCGTTCGCGATGCCAGTGCAGCACCCGGTCCCACGCACCCGAAACTCCGAAGGACCGATCGGTGGCGAGGGTGTAGCTGATGGTCAGTGCGGCCAGTCCGGCAGCACCCGCCCACCATGGCCAGTAGGCACTCATGCGGAGCCTTTCATCCAGTCGATGAGCCGCCTCAGCCGACTGCGCTCGGATCCGGTCAGTCGTCGGCCGGCTGGGACCAGGTGGTCCGTCGGCTGCAAAACGGAGCCAGCGGGAGCGGACGGGTCGGCTGCGGATGCGTGGGTGTGGTCGATGTAGCGCGCGGTCCGCCCGTTCGGCAGCAGGGCGACCGGCACGCGCTCGCCGGTGAGCGACATCTTGTAGCGCGCACAGTCACGCCACCCCTGTTCGCTGTCGCAGTAGTGGTCGCGCCAGCCCTGCAGGCTTGATCTCAGGTGCGGGAAAAGAGGACATTCCGCCGCGTGCAAGCAACCCATGCTTTCCCATTTCCCACACGAACCCGCCCACCCGCAAGAGGAGTGGCTACCGGTTCGTGGTGTCCGTCTCTGTCACTCGCCCGAGCGAAGTCATGATGCGTCGCAGCACACGACCTTCACCGGACTTGACATGCCGTCAACGTGATCACCTATTCAAGCACTGACTGGTTATCACCATCAACGTAGGTGTGAGTCGGCCCCGGCATCAGCCGACGACTCTGCTGCGCAATTCGTTCAGGCGGAGAGTCGGTAGCTGAGCCGTTCGAGTCTGCTGCTGCGGCGGGTGCGGTCGAGGGGGCCGGTGCTCCAGTGGGCTGGCCTGACTCGTGGCCACGAGGCTCAGACCGAGGTCCTCGGTGGGTGACACGCGCAACGGTCGGCCGTCGACGTGCGCGCCCGCGCCGGTGAGCGCAGTGTAGGTCTCCCCGGTCAGCGGGAGGTGGACGGCGGTGAGGACCGGCTGGTTGTCGCGCACGAGGGTGGCGGTCACCGCCCATTCCGGCAGGCCGTGCAGGCGGTTGATGTTGCCCTCGGTCGGGTCCACGACCCACCATTCGCCAGGCGGCAACGCCCCGCTTGCAAGCTCTTATCCTGGTCCGTACCGGGCGCACGATGACACCGACGCCGTACGCCATCGCCGTCCGGGAGCAGGTGCACGAACTGCTGCAACAGGTTCGGGGTGTGCTGGCACCGAGCCGCGACCTCGCCCTCGCGACGCTCGAGCGCACCTTCACACTCCGCTGGCACGACGCACTCGTCGCCCTCAGCGGTCCCGCGCTGCTGACGGCCGTACTCCGCGAGGCGCCGGGCGTGCGTCTGCGCTTCATCGCCGAATCGAGCATGGACACCCCCGAGCTGCGCCGCGGCGAGGTCGACCTCGCCGCGAACGCCGACCGCCCCACCGCCCCACCGCCCCCGAGATCCATGCCGAGCGGGTGACCCAGACCCATCACGTCGTCGTCGTGCGTCGCGGCCACCCGCTCACCCGGCTCAAGACGGTCACCGCCGCGCAATACGCCGCAGCCGAGCACCTGACCATCTCGCGGCGCGGCAAACTGAGCAGCATGCTCGACGACGCCCTCGCACAGCTCGGCCACACCCGGCGCGTGGGGGCGACGGCACCCACCGAAGCGGCCGCGTTGGAGTTCGTGCGGGGCTCCGAACTCCTCATCACGGTCCCGGAGTCCACAGCGCGCGCAGCAGCCGCGGATCTCGGTCTGGCCCTGCTCCCGCTGCCGATCGAACTGCCGCCCGCTCCGGTCTACCTGTCATGGCATCAGCGCTACGACACCGATCCCGCACACGTCTGGCTGCGCGATCTGGCGCAAACCGCGTTGGCCAGTCCGGCGACAGGGGGGAACCAGGCGGCCGGCTGACAGCTCAGGTGAAGACATCAGCGTGCCGACGGCGGCCGAGAGGTTCCGTGAGCGCGGTCATGCGGCGAAGCCGACGTTGGTGACATACTCGTACTGACCCCGCTGCGAGCCCAAATCAACGATCTGGTCGACCCAGGCGTCGTCGAACCCCTGATCGTCACCGGCGGCCCAGGCAGCCACGATGGGCTCCCAGCGAGGCACATTGAAAGCCCGGAACCCTGGCCTACCGCGCGCTCGCCCGCACTGCCGACCGCGAACGTGCCCGCCGGGCTTTGGGATCGCCATCGACGCCACCATCACCAACGGTCCGGACCTGATGGTCGAGCGCATCCTGCTGATCGATGTCCTCGCCATTGCGGGTGCGGCCGGGCACCGCCGTCTGCTGACCGGGATCACGACCTTCGCCGTCGCACGGCGACGCGGATGCGCTACGCCAAGGTCGGCGGCACCCACATACCGGGCGACACCTCCGAGCTCGGCGCCGCACTCGCCATGAATTCTCCCGCTGCGATGGGCGGTTACGGCGGCGGGCTGCGTGCCTTCACGGGCGGTGGGGGCGGCCGGTACGGGATGCTCGGCACCCGCCAGCGGCTGATGGGCGCACTCCGGGGTGAGCCGGGACGAAGAACTGGCCCGGCTGCAGGTTGAGGTCGGCAGGCTCCGCAAGGCTGAGAAGGAATGGCAGCTTGAACGCGAGATCCTGCGCCGGGCAGCGGCCTATTTCGCCACGGAGATGAAGGCATGACCCGCCGCTGGGACTTCATCTCCATCCACCGCGCCGAGTTCGGCGTGAAGCGGATATGCCAGGTCCTGCCGGTTTCGCGCTCGGGCTTTTGCCGGTGGCTCGCCGGCGCGAAGGCTCGCGAGATCCGCCAGGCCGCCGAGGACTCTCTGGTCGCGGAGATCCGAGAGGTCCACGCCGAGCACAAGGGAACCTACGGCGTGCGGCGCGTCCATGCCGAGCTGCGGGGCTTCGGGCACACGTCAACCGCAAGCGCGTCGAGCGGCTCATGCGGCGGCACGGCATCGAGGGCCGTCACCTGCGGCGCCGCAAACGCACCACGTCCCCGACCGGCTCGCCCCGCCCGCTCCGGACCTCGTCCAACGTGAGTTCACCGCCCGGCAGTTGAACGAGAAATGGTGCGGCAACATCACACATGACCAGGTCGGCGGCTCGTGGCTGTATCTCGCCTGCGTCATCGATATCTGTTCACGCCGGGTGCTCGGCTACTCGATGGCCACCCACATGCGGGCCGACCTGGTCATCGACGCCCTGAAGATGGCCTCGCGACCCGCAGCGGCCGCGTGGACGGGGTGATCTTCCACGCGGACAGGGGCAGTCAGCTTGGACTCAACCGGTCGTCGTAACACCAGCTTCCTGGAGGGATAGCAGGTGCTCGTTGAGGGCTTCGGCGGGGGTCTTCCAGGCGAGGGTCTTGCGGGGGCGGTTGTTGAGGGTGAAGGCGACGGCCTGGAGCTCGTCGATGCCCCAGCGCGACAGGTCCGCGCCCTTCGGAAAGTACTGCCGGAGAGCGCTGGTACGCCGGAGCATCTCAGCCAGGTGACGGATGTGCTGCACGAGACGGTGACCGTCGCCTCACGCGAACTGGGCCGTCTGGCCTGACGAGTACACGCCAGCACCCCTCAGCTGCCTAAAGTGGATGCACTTTTCATTGTGGGTTGAATCCCGGCACCAGCCTTTCTCGCTAGGCTTAGCTCACCTTTTAGCATGGTTTGCGACGTATTGTCGGGCTCATTTCTAGAGAAACCTCTGCCTCACCAACCTCCGACTGGGCTAGTCTGTACACACACTCGACTTGACTGACACTCGGTAAGTGTGTGCAGTATCAGGTTCGACACAGTAGGAGGTCGCGATGCCGCGGCATACCACCGAGTTGGGCACACCGGCTCACCCTGACGTCAGCCCCATCCCGGCCGGGTGGCCTGAGCCGAGTCTTGAAGTGGCACCGACCATGCGGGCGGTGGCATTCGACCGATTCGGGTCGCCGGAAGTACCCGTTGCTCGGGAGGTGCCCACACCACGACCCGGCAGGGACGAGGTACTCATACGGGTGGGAGCGTTCAGCGTCGGCCGTCTGCTCGATGTGGGCTCGCGCGCTGGCACGCATCCCCACACCGGCTTCCGCCTCCCGCACATCCTCGGCGCCGAACACGCCGGGACCGTTGCCGGTGTGGGAGACGGACTCTCCTCGCTGTCCGTCGGTGACCGGGTGGCCGTCTTCCCGGTGGTCACCTGCGGAAAGTGCCGCTTCTGCGCCGGCGGGCGCTCCGACGGCTGCCCGGCCATGGAGATCATCGGGGTGCATCGGCCCGGCGCATACGCTCACTACAGTGTGGTTCCGGCCGCGAACGTTCGCCTCGCCCCTGATGGTGTCGGCGCGACGGAGGCGGCCGCCCTGGCCCTGTCCGGTCCGGTGGCCATGAACCAACTCACCCAGGCCGGGATGGCGCCGGGCGACAGGCTGCTGGTGCAGGGCGCGGCGTCCGCTCTCGGCTCACTGACCGTCGCGTTGGCCCACCACCTGGGCGCCCGGGTCATCGCCACATCACGTTCCGCACACAAGCGCGCCGCGCTCGCGGAGCTGGGCACGGTGGCCACCCTTGATCCCACGGCTTCCGGATTCGTCGATGAGGTGATGGCCCTCACCGGCCGGCAGGGCGTCCGGACGGCGATCGACGGCCTCGGCGATCCCGCAATCTGGGACAACACCATGGCCTCCGTGGGGACGTTGGGCACGGCGGTCAGTTCGGGAGCCTTTCTCGGCGGCAAGGTGCGGCTCGATCTGACGTCGCTCTATCTGCGCGGCCAGCGCGGCCTCGGCGTGCGTACCGGCACCGCGGCAAGCATCTCGGCGCTGTGGGGGGCCGGGGCCGACGGCTTCCGTCCCGTCGTCGACCGCTCGTTCCCGCTCACCCGGGCGGCCGAGGCACACGCGTACCTGGAGGACGACGGCAACCTTGGCCGAGTCGTCCTGACCACTGAGGGACCCCATGTTCACCCACGATCTCGAGAACGCCGGCTGGCGACGCCCACGTCCTCAAGGGCACGCACAAGACCCGCGCCACCGGCCGTCTGGTCAGCCAGCTCAACCGGCTCGGCTACCAGGTCAACCTCCAACCCGTGCAGGCCACATGAACGCTCCTGCCCAGCGCAGACGGGGGATCTTCGGATCAGCAGCCAGGGCGCCCCGGGAGAACCGCGCGGCCACTCTTTCGAAGCCACTGAAGGCAAGAACCCATCATCCACACCCGGCCCTCCGGGGCCGCCCAACACCTTACGGAGAACCCATGTCCACAGGTGCGATGCTCCCTCCTGGAGCAGGACGCGTCATAGCCGGAGGCGGTCTGCACGCCACCCTCAAGGTCGCTGGCGGCGAGTCGGCCCTGACCTCCACCTTCGAAATCGACATCGCGCCCGGCTTCGACGTGGGGGCGCATGTCCACACCCGCGGGGAAGAGCTCTTCTACGTGCTGGAGGGCACACTCGACCTCCTGGCCTTCGAGCCCGTCAAGCGCACGGAGGGCGACTGGCACGACTGGGTCTCCGCCACCGGGCAGCGGTTCCTGCGTGGTGGTCCCGGCTCGCTGCTGTTCGTCCCCGCAGGCGTCCCGCACGCCTTCGCAAACCTCACCGGCGAGCCCGCAAGGATGCTCTTCCAGTCGGCACCCTCGGGGCATGAGGACTACTTCGAGGAACTGGTGGCGCTGCTGAAGGAGACCGCCGGCACGCCGGGCGCCGACGAGGTACAGCGGATCCGGGAACGTCACGACATCCATCAGCTCACAGGACTCCAGGACGGCCGCGGCTGACGACCGCGGCCAGTCAAGGGAGAGGTGAGACGGCCGGCTCGCGGGAGCCATGGGGGGGCGTCGTCGATTGACACGTTCGTCTCCCGCGCCTGGCAGTGGTCTCCCCTCCCGGCCTTGAGGACTACTACCGTGACCTCAGCGCGCTGCCGCCCGGTCCACGGGACAGGGTGAAGAAGGCGGAGATCATGGCGAAGCATGGCGTGTCCTCATGAAGTCCGATAAGGACAAGGGCTGACGCAAAGTCGGTGAATCAGGCCGTCGAGCTCGACGGTGATCCGGCCGGTGGTACAAGTGAACAACCCGTCCTCACGACTCTGGATGTGAGCGGGCGGCCCGTTCTGGCCGGCGGGGATCATGTACTCGATCAGGGAGTACGCGCCTTACGTGTCCCGGCCGGCGAGTGGCACATAGATACCCAGGGCGCCACTTCCGACGAAGTCGCCGCTGCTTGACGTGACGACTTCGCGCTGATGGCGCAACTGTTCGCCGACCTGCTGGTGTTGAGGATCCATGACAGCCCTTTCCGCGACGGCGACGCGACCCGACCTGACGGTTGCGACCCCGGGCTCGGTGCCCGTCGCGGCAATGTGTGTTTCGGCGGCAGGCCGGGACGGTACATGTCCCGCGGAACGGGACAGCCGTCGCCGGGGGCCCGAGTGGTCAGCGGCGCGTGTAGTACGCCCGCGTCGCCGCGGCGGCCGCAAGTCGTACGGCGGGTCCCACCCTCTCGGCCCGTACCAGACTGGTCGGGCCCGTGATGGACAACGCGGCTGCGACCTCGCCCTCCGGACCGAATATCGGGCCCGCGATGCAGCTGACGCCGACCTTCCCCTCCTCATGGTCCAGCGCCCAGCCGCGGTGCGGGATCACCGCCAGCTCTCGCTTTAGGCCCGTCGCCGTGGTGATCGTACGGGCCGTGCGCGCTTCCATACCCGCCTCGGCAACCGCGTCGATCACTTCGGGAGCCGAGTAGGCGAGCATCGCCCGTCCCAGCGCGGAACAGTGCGCCGGGACGAATCCGCCGACCTGGGAGAGCATCGGCATCGGGCGATGCCCCGAGATCTGTTCCACCACCAGCACCTGAGTGCCGTCCAGGACGCCCAGTTGCACTGTCAGCCGGGTGGCGGCGTAGAGATCTTGCAGGAAGGGCAGCACGGTCTCTCGCAGTTGATGCCGCACGGGGGCAAGACCCGAGATCTGGAAGAGCCGGTTCCCGATGCGGTAGTTGCTCCCGGGCTTGTCCAGCCAGCCCAGTCTCATCAAGGTCTCGGCCGTGCGGTGGGTGGTCGATCGAGGCAGCCCGGACCGGCGCACCAGAGCGGTGAGGGAGAGCTCACGATGCTTCCCGTCGAACGCCCCCAGGATCGCGTCCGCTCGTTCCAGCGCGCCCGACCGCGGCGGCCGGTCATCGGAGCCCGGCTCCGCGTCGGCGCCCGGACCGCTGTCCCAGTCCCGACTGCTGGGACTCATTGGCTCTTCCACTCCTTCACTTGGGACACGTTAGTCCCACTCATCACCAACTGATCGCGGGTGAAACGTCGTTACCTGGCCGCTGCCGTGACCGTTCGGCTCCGGTGACCTGTGGCGGTCGGCTGTGAGACGGCCTGCCGAGCCCCCTGTGGCCGGGGACTCGGCAGGCGACGACGAGCTCAGGACCGAAGACCCTCGCTGCCACGCTCGATGACCACGCTGTTTGTGATGACCGGCGGACCGACGAAGATGGTCCCTACGCGGCCGGCCACCGCTTCCTTCCCCGACGGTCCGTCGATGTGGGCCTTCAGGGCTTCCTCGTCGGTGAACGTGTCGAAGATTCCGTAGGTTTCATCGTCTATCTTGACGGCGAAGAAGCTGGTTGTCCCTGGCTCCGAATCAAGGACTTCTCGCGAGAAGGCGAAGAACTTCTCGGCGGCTTCCTGCTGACCGGGCAGTACCTTGAGGGTCGCCCAAATGGCAAGTTCCGGCATTTCATCTCCTGTTTCGTCGAATGCATTACTGTGCGGAGGGGTCCTGCGTAGGGGGTGCCTCTATGTCTTTCGTCAAGCGAGGCGTGGGGGTCGGGGGGCTTAGAAGGTGCCGTCGCGGACCATCGCGAACAGCGCGTTGGCAGGCCGGGCGGAGGAGGGCCCCGGGGGGTGGGTCTTTCCTCGGGCCCGGCGTCGGTCGTAGGAGGTGCGGGGGGCGGGATCGTGCAGCGCGGCGAACGTGGACGGGAACAGTGCGCGTTCGAGCTGCCGGGTGCCGCCCCTGGGTGCGTGTTCGCCGCGGATCGAGGTTCCCGAGGACTTCGTGGTCGGGGAAAGGCCGGCGTAAGAGGCCAGGTGGGCGGCGGTGGGGGAAGCCGGTGCCGTCGCCGACGGTGACCAGCGAGGTGGCGGCGGTCCTGACCGCGATCCCCGGCGTCAAGGTGAGGGCTTCGACTGGTGCTTGCGGTGCCACCGGAAGTCAACGGGAAGCGGTGACGACCGCCGCGACCTCGAAGAAGCGCGGCCGGAACGTCGCTACGCCGATCCAGTACTCGTCGCCCTGGGCGAAACTCGGACGGGCGAGGAGATTTTCGAACTCCCCGAAGCCTGACCAGAGTCCAAGGTTGATCACGCGCCGCCCGTCGAGACTGCGGTGGAAATTGATCGTGGTCAGTCCCGGGACTCCCATGGAGGTCGGGGCATGTTCACGGGCCAGTTCGAGCAGGTGCTCCTGCTTGTCGGGCTCCACGGTGAATACCCCGAAGTGGGCATGCGGAGTGGCCTTGAGCGATGCCTCGCTCAGGTCGTCAGGCGCGGTGAAGTCCACGCCGAAGGTACGGGAGTCGATACGGTCCAGTCCCTGCACCGCCGGAGCGAGGGACCATTCCGCCGGCACCTCGACGGGGGCGTCCGCCTGCGGGGTCCACTGGCTGTACAGCACCAACTCACCACTCTGGCCTACCAGGAGCAGCCCGGCGACAAATCCGGTGGTCGCGCTCAGCTCATTCCGCAGATAGGCGACAGCGCTCTCGATCTGGGCCTCGGACACGCGCTCATCGGTGCGCGCTGTTGAAGGCTTGCCCAGTGGCTGTTCCGCACCGGTGCCGTCTTTCGCGGACGCGGCAGCCTGCTGGGTTCCAGGGATACTGAACTGCTCGATGGCTGTGACGACGTCAGATCCGGCCCGAACACGCAGGATTTCGTCGTCCGTTGGAGTCTCAGGCATGTAAGCTCCTCCATTTTATTGGCTCTGGCTGTGCGGTGGCCATGTACATGAAGCCGCCGCTTGCGCCGACGCTCCGGCAGGCTCTGCGCCCCCTGCTTCGGCGAACTCGCCGGACAGGGGCTTCGCGGTGTGCGCCTACCGCTGTCCGTATGACGACCGGGGCCGCCACGTCACGCTCGGGGTGAGGCGCGGCCCTGACGTCGCCGAGGGTGGCCGCATGGCCGATGCGGCTTCCCCTGTCGGCGCGGCTGTCCTGTCCCGCTGCGACAAGCGTTGCTGCCTGAACATCCGAAGCCAAGCGGATGTCCCACTCAGTGGGATTCCGGCTTCTCTGATGAGCCCTTGGCGGCTTTGGGGCACGGCGCGTCTCCGGGATCGAAGAGCAGGCCGGGACCGTCAATCACGCGGGAGCGGGCTGAGCGGGCAAGGGAGCCTTCAGGAATCCTTCGGCTCCTGGTTGATGATGAAGTCGGCCGGCATCTCGGGGCTCCAGACGGCGGGCGGGCAGTCCCAGTCGCCTGCCTTCCAGGCATCCGTGATGCAGTCCATGTCGCTGGAGTACTCGATCCAACTGCCCCACGGATCCTGGATGTAGTGGAAGAAATTGGAGCCGAGGGTGTGTCGACCCAGTCCCCAGCCGTGGCTGTGACCGGCGGCGGCCATCGTCTGCGCGCCCATCGCGATCTGGTCGATGTCGGCGACCTCCCAGCTGGAGTGGTGCAGGCCGGGGTGGGTCGCGGGCACGAAACCGAAGACGTGGTGGTCACCCGGCCCGGAGTTCATGAACGTCGCCATGCCCCTGATGCGATCGGAGGCTCGGAGCCCCAGCGTGCGGGTGTAGTACGCCTCGGACGCGTCCAGGTCCGTACTGAAGATCAGCATGTGGCCGAGCCGCCGGGGACGGGGCTCCTCAGCCGCGGTGAGCCAGCGTGCATGGTCGACGCGGCGGATCTGGCCGCCGAAGTTGGTCTCGTGGGCCTCCGCGGTCGCGAAGTCCCGCCAGGCGCCGAGTGGTTCGTCGCGCAGATTCAGCAGGTTGCCCTCGTGGTCGCGGAACCACAGGCCCCCGGGGAGCTGAGCCGGAGCGTCGAGCAGTCGTACGCCGAGACCCTCAAGATGACGCTGCCAGTCGGGCAGTGAACCCGGCTCCACGGCGAACGCCACGTGGTGCAGTTGCTTGACCGGGCCCTCCAGCAGGACCGCCTGGTCCTGTTCCCGGCCGTCGCAGCGGACCACCACGGTGTTGTCCCGCTCAGTGGTCCGTAGTCCGAATGTGTCGTAGAAACCCTGTCCCGTGTCCAGGGAGGGAACCTGGAGTCCGTAGTGCAACAGACCGATGACACGCAGCATGGCTATCTCCTCATAGTTCCGGTGAGTCATGATCTGACACTCACCAAGCCTTAAGTGTATGCACCTCTTCGGGTAGGGTCCAGCCGTTTCGTGAGGGTCTTCTCAGGATCCTCGCCGGAGATCACGCTATGGACCTACGCCATCACACTCACCTCTGCGCGAGGTTCACCCTTCCCGTCGCAATGTGTATGCACTATGGTTTGGATGTTGGTCATGCCATCTCACATAAACCGTCGCTGGAGAGAAGCCATGCAGTCACCTGACTGGTCGTTGGTGCAGTACCGAACCGGAGACTCCGACAAGATCGCCGTTGGCGCCCTGATCGGCGGGAACATCGTCGAGGGCCCTCCCGAGACCGCCGGTGTGACGCTGCTGGAGGCGCTGCGCCGCTGGGACGACGTGGCGTCCGGGTTGCGAGCCTGGACGCCATCGGCCTCCACCATTGCTGACGCCCGGCTCGTACCTCCCCTGACCTACCCGGGCAAGGTGATGTGCGCCGGCGCCAACTACTGGGACCACATCGCTGAAATGGGCATCGAGCGCCCTGGTGTGCTGGGCGAACCGTTCTTCTTCCTCAAGCCGCCGACCACGACGGTCACTGGCCCCGGCGATCAGGTGCCGCTGCCCACGTACGCCGGCGCGCGGGTGGACTGGGAGGCGGAGCTGGCGGTCGTCATCGGCAGGCCGGGCCGCGACATCTCCCCCGAGCGGGCGCTCGACCATGTGGCCGGGTATCTCGCGGCCAACGACATCTCCGCCCGGGACCGGTTGAAGTCGGCGCTGCCCGTCGCGGAACCGTTCGCCTTCGACTGGCTGGGCCACAAGGGGCAGGACGGTTTCTGCCCGCTCGGCCCCGGGCTCGTGCCCAGCTGGCAGGTGCCCGACCCGCAGAACCTTCTGATCCGGCTCAGCGTCAACGGGGTGGTGAAGCAGGACTCCTCCACCGCGCAGATGATGGTGCCCATCCCGGAGGTCATCGCAGCCGCGAGCCGCGTCTCCCGGCTGGAGCCCGGCGACGTCATCCTCACCGGCACGCCGGCGGGGTGCGGTACGCCGCGCGGTGAGTACCTCAGCGCCGGGGACGAGATCGTCGTGGAGATCGAGCGGATCGGCCGCCTGCACAACACGGTGGTGACCGCGGCAGCGGCCTGATGTGACACACCGTGGCTCCCCGGACGTCCCCGGGGCCTGCGGTCGCTCGCGCTCCCCAGAGCCACCGGGGACGTGGGCGGTCTTGGACCCAGCGCCCCGGCGGGCACACACCCGCGGCCCGCCCGCCCCGACCGGCGTCCGCCGAGCCGAGGTGCCAGCGGCGGCCGTCTGTGGGCCTCGGTCCGTCCTCCCTGAGCCGCCGTCAGGGACGTGAGCCGCAGCAGCGATGCCCGGCTCCGTCCGCCGTCGTCAGGCCGGTCCGCCGCCGGCGATCCTGAGCGCTGAGCGTGTGGTGGCGGGTTCGTACTCCGGTGCGACATCGGCCATGACACTCAGCGCCGTACGCGCCAGGTGAAGGGCGACCACTCGGGCGGCCTGGGCCTCGTCGTTCGTCTTCAGAGCGGCCAGCAGCGCTTCGTGCTCCTGCTGAGCCCGGGCGCGGGATCCCGGGACGCCCAGCTGGGCCAGCCGGACATAGCGGTCACTGTGCTCGGCGAGCGAGGAGAGCGAGCGCTGCAACTGCGCTCCCACGGCCTGGGTGGTCACGCGGTGGAACTCATGGTGCGCGGCGTACCACTCGTCCGGCTTCTCCTCGTCGTCGGCGACGGCTTTCATGCGCTCCAGCAGTTCGCTCATGCGGTCGAGGTCGGCGCCCGTGAGCCTCTTCGCCGTCGTCGTCACGGCCAGGGTCTCCAACATGATGCGGGCCCCGTAGACACTGTCCAGGTCCTCAGGGTCTACCGCGCGTACCCGGGCCCGCTGGTCGGGACGGGCATCGATGAGACCCTCCTCCTGCAGGAGCCGGAACGCCTCACGCATCGGAGTGCGGCTGACCCCCAGCCTGCGGGCCATCTCCGCCTGGAGCAGCACCGAGCCCGGCGCCAGTTCGCCCCGGAGGATCATCGCCCGCAGCCGGCCGTGTACGTCGAGAGCCATCCGGCGTCCGGTCGCGGCCGCCCCGTGGTTCGCACCGGGTGGGAGGGTGCCGTCAACCACACTCACGGGCCCGCCCGGTTCCGGCTCTGTCGACGATGCGTCGGTGTCCCTGCTCACGGTGGAATTGTACCCGTCAAGTGTATTCAATACGGACGTGAAGAAACCCGGAGCCTGTACGGGTCGGTCGGCGGGGCGGCATGTACCCCGCGCTGTAGGCCGACTGCGGTTCTGTGTTCACTTCTCGATGCCGCCAACGCGCCGGAGGTGTTCCCACAGCCGCTCCAGCAGCGGCGGGGCGTCCTGACGCCAAGCCTCGGTCTCCTCAAGGCTCAGCGGCGTCACGTCACCGGCCCCGTGTACCGCGAGATGCGTCCGGCACACGGCCTCCAGGAGCCACATGCGGGTCACGGCGAGCCCCGGAGTGGATCCGGTGGCGAGCGCCCCGTTGCCGCGCAGCACCAGCGCGTCGGACCCGCCGAGCGTGCGGGCGGCCCGCTCCGCACGCTCGGCGGAGCGCAGCAGCCGGGCGTCGCCGTGTACCGGGACCGAGGCTCCCAGCCAGGCGGCCTGGCCGTGCAGCGGAGCGATCCGGTCGGTGACGGCACCGGCGGCGAGCGCCGCTGGGGGCTGTGCCCGGACGATCGCCGAGACGTCGGGCCGGGCCCGATACACCACCAGGTGCGCCCACGCCTCCGCGGGCGCCCCGGCGGGCAGCGCGTCCGCCGCCAGGGACATCTCGACGAGCTCGTCGGCGCGGACCAGCTCCAGTTCCTTCGGCGGTGTGATGACCACCCGCCCGCCCCGGCGCATCGACACGTGTCCGAACGCCGTGACCAGGCCGAGGCCGGCCAGCACATGAGCGGCCTCGACCAGTGCGCCGGCCACCGGGACGTCGCAGGTCGACGTGGCTCCCCGTTCCCGCGCCGTCATGACGAGGGGAGCTGCGGCTGGGTGGAAGGCCGGGACACCGGGCCCTGCCACATGTCGAGGGAGGCGGGCAGGGCTGCGTCGAAGGTCCGGGTCACCCAGGTGGCCTCGTCGATCGGCAGGCCGCCGGTGGCGTACTCGTACGTGATGCCTTCGGGGCCGCGGAAGTAGAGGAACACCGAACCGGACGTGGGGTGTTTGCCAGGCCCCATCACGATATCGACCGCGTTGGCGCGCAGGAAGTTCCAGTTGCGGAAGAGGTCGTCGAGCGTGGCGGTCTGGAAGTTGATGTGGCACAGTCCCGGGCCGTCACCGCGGAACACCGCCAGCTTGTGGTGGACCCGGTCGATGCGCATGAGGCAGGCGCTTTCGCCGATCCAGTCCGAGACGCGCGCGTTGAACGTGGTGGACCAGAAGCGGTGGGCCTCGCGGACGTCGGGCGCGTCGAAGCAGATGTGTCCGAACTCGCTGATCCCGGACGACGGGCGGGCCAGCCGGACCGGCTCAGCCATCGTCTCCTGGCCCGTCACCAGTTCGACCCGGTTGCCGAAGGGGTCGTCGAACGCGATGAACTCGGTGACGTGCCGTGAGCGGGCCGCCTCGCGGCCGCCGCGGGTCACCCGGATGCCGCGCTGCTCCAACTCGGTTTCCGCAGAAGTGAGTTCGTCCTCGCCGACCAGGGTGAAGGCGGAGGCGATCACCCCCGAACGCCCCTCGACCAGGGCCAGGCAGTGATGCCGCTGATCGGCCCGCAGGTGCGCGACGCCGGGCTCCTCGGTGCCGACCTGCTGCAGGCCGACGATCTCGGTCGCGAAGCGCGTCGCCTTCTCAAGGTCCGCGGCTCCGGACCGAACGTACGCGATGTCGGTGAGCGTGATCATGAACGGACCCTCTCGTCGTCGTGGTCGTCGTATCCCAGGTAGCCGCGTTCGATCGTCTCGGCGGGCCAGCCTTCGCACACCGCTCCGGTGAGCTGGGTGCGCAGGCAGCGGGCAGTCGCGCACGAGCAGCCGCGGATGGCGTCGAGCGCGCCGTCCGACACCTTGCGCGGCCAGTCCGGGTCGGTGAACAGGGGGCGCGCCAGGGCTATCGCGGAGACGTGGTGGTCTTCCAGGGCGCGGGCGGCGGCGTGCGGGTCGCCGAGCCGTCCGCCCACCATGACGGGCAGGGAGGTGGCCCGGGCCAGCGCCGAGTTGTCGGTGAGCGCGTAGCCGTGCCGGTCCATGAGTCCGCTGTTGGCCGGCAGGCGCATCGTCTCGAAGGAGGTGGGGACGCCGAACAGGAAGTCCGCGCCCGCGGCCTCCAGCAGGGGGGCGAGCCGGAGGGCGTTGTCGAGCGTCCAGCCACCCTCGACACGCTCGTCGGTCATCAGATGGACACCGACGACGAAGTCCGGCCCGGTGCGGCGTCGCACCTCCCGCAGAACCTCCAGCAGGAAACGCACGCGTCCGTCGAAGCCGCCGCCCCACTCGTCGGTGCGCCGGTTGGTGCGGGGCGAGAGGAAGCCGGATATGAGGAATCCCTGCCCCGCGTGCAGGTCGACGCCGTCGAAGCCAGCGCGTTCACACAGGTGAGCCGCCTGCCCGAAGGCCGTGATCGTCTCCTCGATTTCCTCCGGGGTGATCTCCTGCGGAGTGACGGTGCGATCGGAGGTGAGCGGGAAGGGCACCGCCGACGGAGCCAGTCGGCGCCGGCTGTCGTACACGTCCCAGGGACCGGCGTAGCGCCCGGCGTGTACGAGTTGGACCATGGCGAGCGCGCCGTGCCGGTGTACCTCGTCGGCCAGTCGGCGCAGCCCCGGCAGCCGCTGTTCGCCGTCGACCAGGTTCTGCAGCCTCATCTGCCTGCCGGAGGCGTTGACGGCGAAGTTTTCGGTGATCACGGTGCCTGCCCCGCCCTGCGCCCGTCGGGCGTAGTGCTCGATCTGGGGCCGTGTGACGTTGCCGTCGGCGTCGCCGTAGCAGACCGACATCGGCGCGTGGACGATGCGGTTGCGTGCGGTGCGGTGGCCCAGCTTCAGCGGTGTGAACAGTGCGGTGAAGGCCGTGTCGTTGCCCTGCGGCAGGTCCGGCACAAGCGTCATGTCGACTCCTCCAGGTGGCGCGTGTAGCGGTGGGAGATCCTCGGGTCCCGTCGGCGACCGGGCAGTACGAGACGGTGCGTCAGGGGCGGGACCGGCACCCGTGGTGCTTCTCCGGGCTTCGCCGCGCCGTGAGCGCCCGGCATGGGAGCCCGCCACCCGGGCGGTGGACGCGGGCGGCCCGGTGCGGCCGGCGTGACGCGAGTGATTCGACTCCGCAGGGTCATAGCGCTCCACATGTAGCGCCTCAGTGGTGGTAACACGCCGGCCGGCGTCCTGGTCGCTTTCGGCTCCCAAAGTGAAGGGTGCATACACTTTGGCCCCCCTGTCAACGTCTGGGCCACACTTGACGGGGACCGTGGCCAAAGTGTACACACTTTAATCGAACCTTTGAGGTGTACTCAGACCCGCAGACCACGGACGTCCTGCCGATGTCCTCGAAGGCACATCAGCGCCGCCCCTGTGAGGCGGCAACGGGCAATGAGGTGATGGATGGATACGGAAACACGGTCGGAGGCGGTACGGGCCTTACTGCGTGCCCATCGCACGGGCAAGCCCATCGACCCCCTGACCGAGCGCTTTCCGGGCCTGGACGTGGCCGACGCGTATGCGATCCAGGCTGCGTCGGTGGAGCAGCGGGTGCGCGACGGCGCGGTGATCCATGGCTACAAGGTGGGACTGACCTCACCGGCCCTGCGCCGCCGACTCGACGTGGACCAGCCCAACTTCGGTCAGTTGACGGACACGATGTTCCATCCGGAGTCCCAGCTGATCGATCCGTCGGCGTTCGTGGCACCCCGCGTGGAGCCGCAGATCGCGTTCGCGCTGGGCAAACCGCTGAAGGGTCCCGGGATCACCGTGCCCGAGGCCGCGGCAGCCGTCGCCTGGGTGATGCCGGCGCTGGAGATCGTCGACTCCCGCATCCGGGACTGGAAGGTCACACTCGTCGACACAATCGCCGACAACGCCTCCTCCGGCGGCGTGGTCCTGGGCAGCACGCTGGTGCCCCCCTCCGGGCTGGACATGCGCCGGACGGGAGGAGTGCTCTACCACAACGGCGGGATCGCCGGTACTGGAGCCCTGGGGATGGTGTTGGGCTCCCCGCTGAACTCCCTCGTGTGGCTGGCCAACACCCTTGGCGCGCAAGGGGTCGCGCTGCGGGCAGGCCAGGTGGTGCTGCCGGGTCCGGTCACCGCAGACGTGCCGGTGGCGGCGGGCGACGTGGTGACGGCGACCTTCGCCAGCCTCGGCTCAGTGACCGCCCGGTTCGCCGATGACACGGACACGTTCGGATGAGCACGGCACGTCGCGTGGCGGTGCGTCGGCGAGTCGGCGGTGTGCAACCCGGTTCACGGCGTAAGGGCAGCGCGTCAGCCGGCTCAGTGCCCGGTGTCCGACGGGTGATGGCCGGCCTTATGCCCGCAGGAAACTCCCGGCATACGACACACCGGCCGTATGCCGCCCGGCGACGCCGTCGGTCCGCGACTCAGGGTCTCCACGCCGATGGCTGGAAATCAAAGGACATCGACATAGCGATCCACCTCGTGACGAAGCAGGAGGCCCCATGACCGAGTGGAACGTGGAGCGGGCGGCGACGGTACTCGCGGACGCAGAAGCCGGGCGAACCGACCGCGGGCCCCTCACCGACGAGTGGCCGGGCCTGGACCTGGCGACGGGGTACCGGATACAGGACGAGATCCTGCGTCGCAAGGTCGAGGCGGGTGAGCACATCGTCGGTGTGAAGCTGGGCCTGACCTCGCGAGCCAAACAGCAGCGGATGGGAATCGACTCGCCGCTGACGGGGTGGCTGACCGACGTGATGGTTCTGCCGGCCGGCGCCCCGCTGGTCACCCGCGAGCTGATCCACCCGCGGGTCGAGCCGGAGATCGTGTTCGTCCTCGGTGAGCGGCTGAGCGGCCCGGCTGTGACTGCGGCCCGGGCGATGGAGGCCGTGTCCCATGTGTACGCGGGTCTCGAAGTGATCGACAGCCGTTACACAGACTTCCGGTTCTCACTGCCCGATGTGGTGGCCGACAACGCGTCGGCTTCCCGGTACGTCGTCGGTTCGGTGGGACGCAAGCCCTCGGAGCTGGATCTGGCGCTGGAAGCGTGCCTGTTGGAAGTGGACGGCGAGGTCGTGGACTCCGCCACGGGCGCGGCCGTACAGGGACACCCGGCCGAGGCCCTGGCACTGGCGGCCAACTCGCTCGCCCGGCGCGGGCTGGCTCTGGAGGCCGGGTGGCTGGTTCTGACCGGCGGCATGACGGACGCGGCGTTCACCCGCCCCGGCGGCACAATCGCCGTTCATTTCACCAACCTCGGTTCTGTGACGATCGGATGTGAGTGACATGCCCTTGGTGGAGATCACGATGGCCGGGGGCCGGACTCCGGAGCAGATACGGGCCCTGCTGGCCCAGGTGCACCAGGCCGTCCACACGGCCATCGACGTGCCGGAGGCGTCTATTCGCGTGGTGGTTCGCGAGGTGCCGCCCGCGCACTGGTCCGCGGGCGGCCGCACGCTCGCCGAACAGGCCCCGACCACGAACACCGGGAGCTGAAACCGTGCAATCCTTCGGACACATCATCGACGGCAAAGAGACCGAATCGTACTCCGGCATGACCTCACGCTCCGTCGATCCCTACACGCGCACGCCCTGGGCGGAGACGGCGGTGGGCGACAGGACCGACGCCGACCGCGCGGTGCAGGCGGCGCGCAGGGCGTTCGACTCGGGACCCTGGCCCCGGATGGGATATGGCGAGCGCGGGCGGATCCTGCACCAGCTGGCGGACCTGATCGAGCACAACGGCCACGAACTGGGCATGGCCGACACCCTGGACATGGGCAAGCCGATCACTCAGTCGCAGGGCAACGACGTGCCACGCTCGGCGTCGAACTTCCGGTTCTTCGCCGACCACGCACGTCTGTCCACGGCGGAGACCCTGCCGATGGACAGCGGCCACCACACCTACACCCGCTTCGAGCCCGCGGGCGTGGTGGCGGCCATCGCTCCGTGGAACTTCCCCCTGATGCTGGAGACCTGGAAGATCGCGCCGGCCCTGGCGTGGGGCAACACGGTGGTACTCAAACCCGCCGAGGACACGCCGGCCTCAGCGACGATTCTGGCAAGGCTGGCCCTGGAGGCGGGGATGCCGCCGGGTGTGCTCAACGTCGTCCACGGATACGGCCCCGACTCAGCGGGGCAGGCACTGACGGAAAACCCGGCTGTGGACCGGATCACGTTCACGGGCGAGTCGGGGACCGGCCGGATCATCGCGGCGGCCGGAGCACGCAGTCTCACTCCCGTCAGTCTGGAGCTGGGCGGCAAGGGCGCCAACGTGGTCTTCGACGACGCCGACCTCGACACCGCCGTCGAATGGTCCATCAAGGCCATCTTCACCAATACCGGTCAGATCTGCCTCGCCGGCTCGCGGATCTATGTGCAGCGAGCCGTCCATGACGCCTTCCTGCGCCGGTTCACCGCGGCGGCCGAAGCGCTGCTGATCGGGGACCCGAAGCAGGCGTCCACCGTGATCGGTCCGCTGGCTTCACAGGAGCACCACCAGAAGGTGCGCGGATACCTCGACAGCGTAGAAGCCGAGGGCGGCACCATCGTCACCGGTGGCCCGGGCGACGGTTGGACGGTCAGGCCGACCGTCGTCACCGGCCTCGGCCACGACTCGCGGCACGCCCGGGAGGAGATTTTCGGGCCGCTGGTGGTGGTCATCCCGTTCGGCACCGAAGAGGAGGCGGTCGGGCTCGTCAACGACAGCCGGTACGGACTCAACGCGATGCTCTTCACCGAGAACCTGCACCGCGCACACCGGGTCTCGGCATCCGTGCGCGCCGGGACCGTGTGGGTGAACTGCTTCTTCATACGCGACCTGCGGGCACCCTTCGGCGGAGTCGGGGACTCCGGAATCGGACGTGAGGGCGGGAACTTCAGCCGGGAGTTCTTCACCGAGCCCAAGGCCGTCGTGATGCAGATCCGGCCCGAGGAGCAGCCGTCGGGGATAAGCGGGCCAGCCCCCACGGCGGGCCCGGACTCGGACGGCGCGCACCATTACCATCACCTGCCGACCCACAGACCGGAGGGCGATCGCCTTCGAGGAGCGGCCGGCCCATCAGACGGGGCGGTCGTCGAGGCGGCACCCCGTGAAGAGGGCCCGGTCGGCGAGCTGCCGGGCGCCCTTCACTCTTCCGACCCGGAGGCAATCCACCCGGGGGCGAGCCGCGACGAGTCATAGCGCGATCACCCGAGACAACGGGGACACATCGTCACTCGACGCGCACACCGAGCACACCGAGCACACCGAGCACACAAGTGAACCCTTGAGTGCATACATATTGCGGGCCCTATCGCGAGAGGACGGCGCGGGCGCCTCGCACAAACACTCCGTCAAAGGAAGTAAACATGGACTTGCCAAGGTCACCGGACACCGATGTCATGGTGCGCGAACTCTGGGACAGGCAGCAGATCATCGACGTCATGCTGCGCTTCGGCCGCGGGCTCGACCTGCACGACTGGGAGATGTACGCCAGCACACTGGCCGATCCGTTCGAGGCGGACTTCTTCGACCTGACGGGTCACCCCGCGGTGACGACGACGCCGGCCCTCTTCGCCAAGTTCGCCAGTGCCTGCCTGGAGCAACTGGCCGTGATGCACCAGTTCTCGAACTTCTCCATCGACGTCCGCGGCGATGAGGCGCAGGGCATCATCTACCACATATCCCGGCATCGGATGCCCAACCGCCGCGGGGACGACCACTACACGCAGTACGGCTGGTACGAGAACAGCTTCCGGCGCACCGCCGACGGCTGGAAGATCTCCCGGCTGAAGCACACCTTCCGGTGGTGCGACGGCAATCCAACTCTGATCGATACATCCAATCCAGAGTGGCAGGCCGCAGCCGCCACCGTCTTCGGGATCTGACATGAATACACCCGCTGGTTTCCAGCATCGGACCGCGATCGTCAACGGAGTCCGCCTTCACTACGTCATCGGCGGCTCCGGCCCGGCCGTCCTGCTGCTGCACGGATGGCCGCAGACCTGGCACGAGTGGCGCCATGTCGCGGCGGGGCTGTCCGAGTACACCGTCGTCGTACCCGACCTGCGCGGCTTCGGCTATTCGGGCAAGCCGGAATCCGGCTACGACGGCGTCACCATCGCCAGTGACCTCTCCGAACTCGTACGGCACCTCGGTCTCGGGGACGTGACCGTCGTCGGCCACGACTGGGGGGCGGTGTTCGCCTACCTCCTCGCCGCCGAGCACCGCGACCAGGTGAGCGCGCTCGGCGTCATCGAGATGGCGCTGCCCGGAGTCGGCAGGATGGAGGCGGCCATGCAGCCCGCACCCGGCGGCAACTACCTCTGGCACATGGGCTTCCACTCCGTACCCGAGGTGCCCGAGTTCCTCATCTCCGGCAAGGAACGGCAGTACCTGCGCTGGTTCTTCGAGCACTTCGCCTTCGACCCCGGAGCGATCACCGCCGGTGATCTCGATGAGTACGTGGCGGCCATCACCCAGGTCGGGGCGCTGCGGGCCGGACTCGGGGTCTATCGGGAGTTCTTCACCACGGCCGAGCAGGTGGCCGAGCGGTCGAAGACGCCGCTTGACATCCCGGTCGTCGCATGGGGCGGCGAGGCGAGCCTCGGCGGCCTCAGTCTCGACTCCGTCCAGCAGGTCGCCCCACGAGCGACCGGCGGTGTCATCGAGCGGTGCGGGCACTGGGCGACGGAGGAACGCCCGGACTTCGTCACCGCGGTCATCCGCGCACTCGTACCGCCGACGGCGACAGCTACACGCTGACGCATGCGCCACGAAGGGTCCCGTGGCCGCTCGGACGACAACGTCCGGGGAACAGGGCTCTGACCGCCTCGGTTCGTGCCCGACGCAGCGCAAAGGACGCGGCCGCGCCCACCTACAAGGGCCAACACCGGCGAGGCACTGTCCGGGCGGCTGCGGCCTGGCAACGCCGGCGCCAACACCGCCACCGACCACATCGCAGTGTTCGACCAGGCACTCGCGCAGATCCCCGACGCGCACCGGCACGGCAATGACATCCTGGTCCGCACCGACAGTGCCGGATCCGCGAAAGCCTTCCTCGCTCACGTCCGTGACATGAGGAAACGAGGGATCCGGACCTTCTTCTCGGTCGGATACGCCATCACCGAGCCGGTCCGCCGCGCCATCCGGGCCATGCCCGAGCACCTGGGGCCCGGTCTTCCCCATGCATCCGACCTCGCCCGCCCTCGATTCGTAGGGAGACGCCCTGTGCGTCTGCTGTGCGCGTTCCCGCGCCTCTGACGATCCATCACAATTGCGCGTACCTCGCTGTAGAGGCGACGCCGGGCTGGCACCATCGGCCGCTATGACCTACTTCGGGGAGCCGGACCAGTTCATACCCGACACCTGCGTGTTGGGCACCGACGGCATCGACTGGAACTCCATCGCCTCGGCGGGGGCGATGAGCGCCTTCTGCGGCATCATGGCGGGCTTCGTCCTCGCCGGTCTCGTCACCGTCATCGGTCAGAAGAACCCGCCCGGAGGGGATGGTCATGCGTCACGCGGGCTGAAGCTCTTCCTGCCCTGCTTCATCGGCCTTGCGACCGCGTCGTACCTGTACGCCCTCACCTCCGGCGAGTTGGTGTGCACCCGCGCCATCACGGAGCAACTGTTCTCCGGGGCCATCCTGGCCGCGGACGCGCTGATCGTGATCGTCGCGCTGGCCTGGCTGCTGCCGGCCTACGACCGCAACAAGCACGGCGAGGTCCGCTTCTTCCGCGGCCTGATCCAGTTCGCGGCGCAGTTCTCGATGCTCATGGTCATCGTGTCCGCCGACGGGTTCAACAACTCCGTGCTCCAGCGGCAGGTTGACGGATGGGCCACCAAGCTCGAGGTCGGGGTAGGCGTCACCTTCATGGCCGTCGTCCTCATCGTCTGGTGGATACCCCTCCCCCCGGCACCACCCGTACCTGGCCCACTGCCGCCCGGCCTCACCTTTGACAGGTGGCCCGCGTACTGGCGCGACGAGATCTTGCTGAACGGCCGCGTCCAGGTTGCCGCCAGGACTGCCGTGGCCGTGGGCGGTCTCCTTGCCGTCGCCGGCGGGTCGGTTGTCGGCATCGCCTGGGAGCACTGGACGACGATGGAGCCGTGGCTGGCCTACACGCTCTCGGGAGTCACGCTCGTGCTGCCCGCACTCGCCATCACCACAGCGGTACGGGCCGCTCCCCGAGCCTGACGGTGTGACCGACGACCACCTGGACGGGGCCGCACCGGTCTGCGGATCTCAGCCCTCACCGCTCCCCCGGTTTCCAGGCCGGTCCGGGCCCGCCGTGCTCACCCTGCCTTCGGCAACGCGCCCAGGGAGCAGCGTTCCTTTCCGCGTCCCCAGCGCTTGGGCGGTGCGCCCGCCGGTGGCGTCGCTGAGCCCTGTTGCCAACGGCGCGGGCAGCAAAGTGCCCCGGCCCGACCAGCTAGCGGGTGATCAGGCCGCAGCCAGCAGGGGGCCTACTGAGACCGTGGCACCAGTCCTTCCCTGGCCGACTGGTCTCGCCGGGCGAGTCCGGGAAACCAACCGGACCTGCCCAGTACCACGATGATGGCGCCCAGTGCCGTGAGACTCCCGGTGACGGCGCCGATCGGTGCCGCTACCGTCGCGAAGAGCCAGGCCGTCACGCCGGCGGCCACGGCCGCGAGCAGACAGAGCCCGATGACACGGCTCTGGTGGCCCTGGTACGGCGGGAGAGGAGCAGTCATGGCGTCGTCGGTTCCTTCGGTGGTGCGGGGAAGGTCGTTCGGTGCGGTGCAGTCGTTGGTGTCGTTGGCGGTGGTGGCGCAGATGTCGTCGTCGATGCTGACATTGGTGTCGTCGAAGGCGATGGCGCGTGCCGCGATGCTGTCCATGTGGACGGCCCACTCCGCAGGAGTGGGTGTCTGTCCCCCGGGCTCTTCGGCGCGAGTGTCCTTGCGCAGGAGCTCCACGAGGACATCGTGAGCGTTGTTCGCCACAGTGTCCTTCCTTGTCTATCTCTCGAAACGGGGACCCGCGAGCTTTCCTCTCGCGGGCGGAGGCTTGAGTTAGGCCCCCACGCGGGCCACCGGGCAGGGCGGGCTCCGTGACCTCTAAAAGGGGGGTACCTGAGGTGATCCAGCTCGTCTGGCGGCAGGGACCGCAGGTGCTCCATCGCCTTGTCCCGCCACTCGGCTGCGGTGCCCCGGTCAATGCCGAGCTTCTCGGCGATCTCCGTGGGGCCCTTGTTGTCGCGGAAGGCCATCAGCCAGCCCTTGCGGTGGCCGGGGTGGGGGCAGGTGCCGCTCGAGGAACGCGTTGATGGCCTCGCGCTGCGTCACCCGTTCCACCGCAGACGGGCCATCGTCGTCGGGGGCGGCAGTTCCCCGATCGGCTTGGGGTACTTCTTCTCCCATCGGTGGAAGTCGGCGCGCGCCCGGCGGTAACAGGTGACGAGCAGGGCCACGGCTCGCCGTACCGCAGAGCGAAGTCGGGCTTGATCCGGGCCTGGCAACAACGGGCCTGCGTCTCGTTGTCGAGTACCGACAGATCCGGCTCCCGGTAGCCCTGGCCGTAGATGAAGCCCCTGAGTCGGCTTCGGTTCTCCAGCAGCTCCTGGCTGATCTCCGTGTGCAGCAGGGCGGCAGCAGCGGCCGCTTCGTCCGGTGTCACCTCCCCCGCGGCCGTCGCCTGGCGCGTGAGGACTGCCTGGATACTCTCCTGCGCAACCGGGGTACTTCCTTCGTCCGCCTCGGTCGAGGCGGGGGCGCGTGGCGGTGACGAATCACCCATGCCACGCTCGACAGATCCTGCTGCCATGTTCTTCGAGTCCTTCTCGTGCGTCGCCGAGCCCTGCAAGGGGAGGAGTCGCAGCCCACGGACAGATGCGGGGAGGAACCGGAAAAAAATCATGGAAGCCGGTCAACCGAGGTGGGTGACGACGTCGATGCTCGCCCGGCGGTCGGCTCGCTCTCCTTGGCCGCGGTCTCGATCTCCTCGGGAGCAACACCCCCGCCTCAATCGCGGTCACGGCCTCCTCAGCGAACGCGAAGAACGGCAACTCCCCCTCACCCTCGGCGCACCCGGGGCCTGCCGACAGCCGAGGGCGAAGTCGCGGGCGGGTCCGGCGAGTCGGGCGAAGCCCGCGGCCGCGGCGCCGAAATGCCGATGGTCTCCCGGACATCAAGATGTCCGGGAGACCATCGTGAGGCGGTGCTACGTGTCCCGCATCATCCTCCAGACCAGGGTCGCCACCGCGACGCCAGCACCGATCGCGATCCCCAGCGGCGGATTGATGAACGCGAGGTAGCTGACCACTGCGAACACCGCGGCCACCACCAGCGCAGCCACCACCATCTTCTTCTCGCCGCCCATTCGTCGTTCTGCACGGCTAGGACCGCGCCGACCGTGCGAATCCGCGCGGTGCGGCCTCCATCCGTGCCGGGGGCGTGTGACAGGTGTGGCACAGCTCAGCCACGTGATCGTCAACCGCCGGACAGCGCATGCGAGTTGCTGCGTAGCATCATGGCCGACACCTGGTGAACAGGCGATCTCAGGAGGCTTGTGGTGGGGAACGGGGGACCGGTGCGTCTTGGTTGTGCGGTCGCGGTGTGCGGATTGCTGCTGGTCGGCTGTACCTCAGGTGGAGCTGAAGCGTCCGGATCGACTGCTACGCAGAACGCCGATGCCACGGGAACCGCCGCCCCGTCGCCGACCGCCGTCGTCGACATCGACCCGGGCAAACTCCCGACTTCCGCGGCACAGGCCGCTGCCCTGGTCCGGGAAGTCCTCGCGGACCCCTCCGCGTTTGGCCCGGACACTGTCCGCCGGGCTCCGTACGAGAGCGACCCGCGGCGCTGGCCGGCTCTCGGGGATGACTGTGTCTGGCATCAGCAGGCGCTCCCGAAGGACGTCCTCGCTACCTTGACCCGCTCTTACGAGATACCGGCGAGCGGCACCAAGGGCCCACTGCGGCTGAGCGCCGTCGTCACGGTGCACCGCACCCCCGAGCAGGCCGACTGGGAGAACGCCGAGGTCTTGGAGGAGATGATGCGCTGCCCCACACAGCAGCTGCGCTCGGACGAGATGGTCACGTCGCTGAACGACGTCCCAAACTCCTTGGGTGACGCCGGGAACGAATACGCCGATGACGCGCTCAACGAGCTCGGCTCCTACACGAGCACCGCAGTCGGCGGCCCCCACCCCTACCTCTGGGAGCAGACCCGCATCGGCCAGTTCACCCTCGCCGTCTCCGCCAAGGGAGCCAAGGGCTGGTCCCGGGCAGACCTGTTCGACCGGCTGCGCGATCCGCACGTCGGCATGCGCGCCCGCCTCAGAGCCGAGATCGAACGGAACACGCCGGAGCCCAGCGGCAGCACGAACGGCGATGGCCGATGACCGAGAAGCTCATTCCCTCCGACCCGGCCCACATCGGCGGTCACCGTCTGCTCACCCGGCTCGGCGCAGGAGGCATGGGCATCGTCTATCTCGGGCGTGCCGAGTCCGGGGAGCTGGCCGCCGTCAAGGTGATCCTGCCCGAGTACGCTGACCAGCCCGAGTTCCGCGCGCGCTTCCGCCGTGAGGTCGCCGCCGCCCGGCGCGTGGAGAGCCCCTGGGCCGCGCCGGTCACCGGCGCCGGCCCGGACGCGGCGGCGCCCTGGCTCGCTACCGCGTTCGTGCCCGGCCCTTCGCTCGCCGAGGCCGTCGCCGCCTGCGGTCCGCTGCCGCCGCACGGGGTGCGCATCCTCGGCCGGATGCTGGCCCGCGCCCTGACCGCCGTGCACGATGCGGGACTCGTCCACCGCGACGTCAAGCCCGGCAATGTGCTCCTCGCCGTCGACGGCCCGCGCCTCATCGACTTCGGTATCGCCCGTGCCACCGAGGAGACGGCGCTCACGTCGGCCGACATGGTCGTCGGCACCCCCGGGTTCCTCGCCCCCGAACAAGCCCAGGCGCAGCCCGCCTCGCCCGCCAGCGATGTCTTCGCCCTCGGCTGTCTCCTCTCCTACGCCGCCACCGGCCGCCCGCCCTTCGGTACCGGTGCCGTGGACGCCCTCCTTTACCGCACGGTGCATGACGAGCCCGACCTCGACGGTGTCCCTGACGACACGCGCTCGCTCCTGGAGCGCTGCCTCGCCAAGGATCCAGCCGTGCGGCCCACCGCCCGCGAGGTGGACGAGACGCTGGTCGAGGACACGCCCCAGGACACCATCGACTGGCTGCCCGACGCCGTCGTACGACTCATCGCGGACCGCTCCGCCGCGATGCTTGCCCTCCCGGACATCGAGGCGACGGCCCTGGACGCGCCAACGGAAGGGCAGCAGGGGGAAGTTCCGACGGACGTGCCTCGTCCCTCCAGTCGGCGCCGTTTCCTCCTGCTCGGCGGCGGCGCTGGCCTGCTTGCCGTCGCCGGCGGTGCCGCGCTCTGGGCCGCACAGCGCGGCACCGACCGCGCGCCGACCGCCTCGTCCAACGCCCGTCGCTGGATCCTCGGCGTCCAAGCCGACCTGACAGGCCCGCAGAAAGCCATGGGACAAGCCCAAGAACGTGGGATACGGCTGGCCGTCGAGCAGTTCAACTCCCGCGAGGACAAACCCTTCACCCTCACCCTCAAGACGGTCGACGACCGGGGCGATGCGACCCGCGCCGCGAAGGTGGCCCGCACCCTCGCCGCCGACCGCGACCTACTCGCCGTCATCGGCTCGACCGGCGACGAGAGCACCGGGGCGAGCCTCGACAGCTACGACGCGCAGCTTGTCCCCCAGCTCACGGCCTCCTCCGCGCAGTCCGTGTACGGCACTTCGGAGCCACGTCACTTCCTGCAGGCCGTCCCCGGCTACACGAACCTGCCCGCGACGGCGGCCTTCTCCCTCCAGGCTCAGGGCGCCCGGCGGGTGGGCGTGCTGATCGACCGCGACGGCGGCATCCCGGCCTGGCAGCTCGGTCACACGATGTTCCAGAACCTCGGCGTCCTCAAGATCGCCGGAGAGCCGCGTGTCGTACCGCGGCTTGCCGAGGACTTCACCGCAGTGGTCGCCGAGATGGCCGCGCAGCGGCCGGACGCCTTCGTCTACACGGGCACCCCCGCCCGCGCCGCAGCCGTCGCACGCGCCCTCACTCAGACGGACTTCAACGGACTGCGCGTGCTCGGCTACCCGGCCGCCGGACCGGAGTTTCTGACCGCAGCGGGCCCCGCCGCCGAAGGGTGGCAGATCTTCGCCCCGTACATCGACCCGTCGGCCGCCCCCGTCCGCGCCTTCGCCTCCGCATACCGAAAGCGCTACGGCTCCGCACCCCCGTACTGGGCGGCCGAAGCGTACGACGTGGCCCGCATGGTCATCACTCGTCTCTCCGAGGCGGACGGCCGGCCCTCCCGGAACAGGCTGTACGACCTGCTGGCGAAGCATGCCTACAAGGGACTCGTGCGGACATACGCGTTCGACGAGGAGTACGGGTGGTGGCTCAAGGGGTATGAGATCTTCCGTTACGAGGTGAAGGGCGGCCGGTACTCCTACGCAGGCAAGGTCGACCTCTGATGCAGCCCCTGACGGCCGACGACCCCGAGGAAATCGGCGGGCACCGGCTGCTGGCCAGGCTCGGCGCGGGCGGCATGGGCGTCGTCTACCTCGCCCGTACGACCGGCGGGGCGCTCGTCGCGCTCAAGACGATCCGGGCCGAACACGCGGCGGACCCGGCCTTTCGGATCCGGTTCCGGCGCGAGGTGACGGCGGTCCGCGGTGCGACCGGGCACTGGCTGGTGCCGGTCGTGGCCGCCGACACGGAGGCCCAGGAGCCCTGGCTGGCCTCGGAGTTCGTCCCCGGACCGTCGCTGGTCGAGGCGGTCGACGGCTTCGGCGCGCTGCCCGTCGCCTCCGTACGGACCCTGGGATCCCGGCTCGCCGACGCGCTCACCGCCGTACACACGGCGGGAGTCGTGCACCGCGATGTGAAACCGGGCAACGTCCTGCTCGCCCTGGACGGCCCCCGTCTCATCGACTTCGGCATCGCCCACTCCGCGGGCGCCACCGCGCTCACCGCACCCGACGCCGTCGTCGGCACGCCCGGCTTCCTCGCGCCGGAACAGGCACAGGCCCGCGCCGGGGAGGTCGGCCCGCCCAGCGACGTCTTCTCGCTGGGCTGCGTCCTTGCCTACGCCGCCTCGGGCCGGCGCCCGTTCGGCACCGGATACGCGGCCGGCGTCCTCTTCCGCACGGTGCACGAGGCGCCGGACCTGTCGGACGTCCCCGGCGAGCTACGAGCTCTGATCGGGGCCTGCCTGGCCAAGGACCCGACCAAGCGGCCCACGGCCGCCGAGGTCGCGGCGACGCTCCGCGACCCGCGGTTCTCACTCGCGCGGCCAATTCCCGAAGCCCACAACGAGCACTGGCCGCCACCCGCTCTCCTGCGCATGGTCGCCGAGCGCTCCGCCCGAGCACTGGACGTTCCCACCCCCGAGCGCCGCCCCCCACGGCAGCCGACGGACGACGATCCGGCCTCCGACCCGGCGCCGTCGCACCCGCAGGACGCCCGCCCTCCGACCCGACGGCGCGTGCTGCTGATCGGAAGCGCGGCGGCCTCCGTGGTCGCGGTCGGCGGCGGGGCCACCGCCTATCTCACCGCCGGGCGAGGGGACAAAGGCGGCTCCAGCGGCGCTCTGCCCGTTTACACCCTCGGCTTCCAGGCCGACCTCAGCGGCAAGAACAAGGCGGACGGCTTGGCGCAGGAGCGCGGGGCGCGTCTCGCCGTAGAGCAGCACAACGCGCGCGCCGGCATCACGTTCCGCCTCGCCCTCGACACCTTCGACGACCGGGGCGACGCGGCGCGCGCCAAACAGGCCGCCCGGCGCTTCACCAAAGCCAAGGTGAGCGCGGTCCTCGGCCCCGGCACGGCCACCACGGCGCTTTCCGCCGGCCCTCTTTACCAGGACGCCCGCACGGCCATGGTGCTGATCTCGGTCGACGACGACAGACTCAGGTCGTCGAACATAGGCACCCTGCGCGTCACCCGGGCGCCCGAGTCCTATCTGGCGTTGCCGCTGCAGTCGTATCTGACCTCGGTACGACCGGTTGTCGAACGCACCGCCGTCATCGACGATCAGGCGGCGGGCCAGACGGGATCGGCTCTCCTCAACCGGTTCTCCGAAGCGCCGCCTCATGGCGGCACGGCCAACGCCTACCCCGTCGCAGCCGACAGTGACGACTTCGCTCCCGCCGTCCGCGCCGCCGTCGCCGCCAAGGCGCAGGCGGTCGTCTTCAGCGGCACATCGCCCGAGCGCGCCGCACGCTGCGCCCGCGCACTCGCCGACGCGGGCTTCACAGGCCCGCGCCTGGGCACCTGGCACATAATGGACCCGGCCTTCCTCCAGCAGGCCGGAGCGGCGGGCCGGGACTGGCTCTTCGGCACCCCCTTCACTGACCCCGGCAGCGTGTCCCGCACCTTCAGGACCGCCTACCGCGCCAGATACGACTCGGCACCCGGCCGCTGGTCCCCGGAGGCGTACGACGCCGTGGGACTGGTCACGCGCACCCTGGAGAGACTGGGCGGAAAGGCCGACATCGAACCGGGGGCCGTAGCCCAGCGCCTGTTCGACATCAGCTACCAGGGACTCGCCAAAACTCTCCACTTCACCACCGACGGCACCAACAGCCTCGATCCGCGCCGGGGCCCGTTGTACTTCCTGTTCCAGGCGAAGGGGGCTACCTTCCGCTTCCTGGGACGCTACGACCAGGTCAAGTGAGCTCAAAGGGGACCTGAACAAGGCCGTTGGGGCCGCCGCTGCCCCGCCGTCGAACCTTGACAAACTTGATTCCACATCATCAACGCCACGTCGTAGTGCCCCACCGGATCTATGAGGACCGGCTGCCCTCGGGCACGCCCAGATCGTCCAGCCCTTGATCGAGTCCGGAGAACAGGGCGTTGAACTCCCGTATGAACGGCGTGGCTTCGCGTGGCCACGCCGGGTCCGACGGGTGAAGTGCACCCGCCAACCCATGATCGACATGACGCTGGACCATAGTCTGTGGACAGCTCAACAGCGCATAACAGAAACTGGACGGCCACAGAACCGTGCTGTGGCGCACCAACGACAGCGTCCGGTTGCAGTCACGCTCCGGCCGGGACGTCACCGCGTTGTGGATGGATCTCGCCGTGGCCGGCCTGCGCCTGCCGCCCGGGGTGATCCTGGACGGCGAGGCCGTCGTGTACGTAACCGACGGCGATCGCGCCCGCATCAGCCTCAGCGCGGCACAGTCCCGCGCACTGTCCAACCCCCGCCGCGCCCGCGAGCTCGCCGCCCGGCAGCCCGCCACGCTCGTGGCGTTCGACGTCCTCGCCCCCGCCGCGGGCTTGCCCGATCTCCGCGCGCACCCCTACACCGAACGCCGCCAGGTCCTGCCCGACCTGCTCGCCGAGGTCCGGCCCCCAATCGAGCCGGTCTGGTCGACGACCGATCCGATCCGAAGCCCTGGTCTGGTTCGAGGCCCTCGAGGGAACGGGTGTGGAGGGGATCGTCGCCAAGCCGATGAGGTCGGTGTACGCGTCGGGCAAGAGGGTCTGGTCGAAGATCGGGCACGCGGACACCGTCGACGCCACCGTGGTCGGCTTCACCGGCACGGCCCGGCATCCGACGGCTCTCGCCGTCCGACTACCCGACGGGCGCACCGCCCTGACGCAGCGACTCACCACGGCCCTCGCCACCCGCATCGCCCCGCACCTGCTCCCCCAGGCTGGACGGGCGTTCACGACGGTCGGCGACACCTAGATGCCCGTCTACATGCCCGTCGACCTCGATGTCGTCGTGGAGGTCGTGGCGGGCACCACCCGGCACGCCGTGGTCACCGTGGTCCGCCTGCGCTGATTCGGGAACCGCTACCGCGAATTCGGCGACTCTGCCGTGCTCTGGCGGGCAGCCAGAGCGCCCTCCAGGCTGGGCCGCTTCCGTACCAGCTCTGCCCACTCCTCGTCTGTCGTGTCGGCCCGGATCAGAGCGGCCTCGTACATCGCGAACTCGCTGAACTCCATGACCGTCCAACGACGGGGTTCAGAAACGGGCACTCCTGCCGGGGCATCCCCGCCGCTGGCGTGCAGTCTCCGCCTGATACGCCGCGGCTTCCATCAGACCGAGCTCGCCGGCGAGCGTCGCCACGAAGGCGTCGACCGCTTCGATCGCATTGGAGTAGCCGCCGAGGTGGATGAACGGCTCGCCGTTCATCCACCTGAGGTCAAGCAAGTACGGGCTGTCCATCTGGGCGATGCGAAGCCGAAGCTCATCGACGATCTGCCGCAGACGGGACTCATCGTCGTCATCAGTTGCTGTCTCCCTGACCGTGATCCAACCGTGGTACTCAAACATCCCGTGATCGTAGTGAGATGGCCCGCTCCACCGTGCCGATCGCAGCATGATCCGCCGGACACGCCTTACCTGGAAATGATGCCGGCTGGTTCAACCAGTCCGAGATGTCGATGCACTGGTTGCCAGTTGCCTTCGCAGCCCGCACAGACCCGCTGGGCAGGCCGGACCTGAAGCCCGCCCACGCGGACAAGGTCTCACCTTTCAAGGCTAAAACCGACGCGAAGACGAAGGCCGTCATGGACAAGGCCGCGGCGGGCGACCGCCGTGCGGCACGGCGCGCCCAGGACGACCTGAAGCAGACCGTCACCTGGACCCCGGGGCGGCTCCGCCAGGGTGCGGTCGGGCCACAAGACGGCGGCGCCCGGCGGGCTGCCGGTAACGCTGGCCGCACCGAAGGCCGCCAAGGGCGGCAAAGCCGTCAAGGCGGCCGGCTCGGTCAAGGTCAATGTCCTCGACCAGCAGGCAACCAAGCGGCTCGGCGTCAAGGGCGTGGCCCTGACCGTGACCGGACCGAAAGCAGGCGGTTCGGCCGAACTCGCCGTCGACTACTCGAAGTTCGCCTCTGCCTACGGCGGCGACTGGGCGGGTCGGCTACGACTCGTGCAGCTCTCGGACTGTGCGCTGAAGTCCCCGAAGGCCGCGAAGTGCCACAAGGCGACGCCCCTTGACTTATCGCTGGTAACTCGCCGAGCAGCAACCTGCGTGTGGCAGGACATCTCTGCGGTACAGCGGTGTAACTGTCACCTGCCCGTCAACTGCACACCGCTACCAGCCGTCCCCTCGGAGCCTGATCCGTCTTGCGGCAGTCGCAGGGGTCCGAGTCCCAGGCGGCTGCGGCGGAAGTCGTCCGCGGCGGCCCGTACCTCCCGCGCACCCTCCCACTCCTCCCGATACTCCACATCCGGCAGCCGACGGAAGCGCACCAGCTCGTGAAACCCTGCCGAAATGTGGTTATCAGACCTGTGCCATGCCGCCGTCGACAGCGAGGGCGATACCGGTGACGAAGCTCGAGTCGTCACTTGCCAGAAACAACGCGACGGTGGCGATTTCCTCGGGGGCGGCGAATCGGCCCGCCGGGGTCGATGCGATGACGTGTGCGCGCAGTTCGGGGGTGAGTTCAGCCACGCCCGGTGTCTCGATCGGCCCGGGATCGAGCACATTGACCCGGATGTTCCGCGGCGCCAGGTCGGCCGACCAGGTGCGCGCATACGATCGCGTCGCGGCTTTGCTGGCAGCGTAGACGGTCTGACCGGGGATACCCTTGTACTGAGAGATGCTGCCGGTAAGAATGATGCTCGACCCGTCCGGCATGAGTTCGAGGGCTTTCTGCGCTGTGAACAACGTTCCGCGCGCGTTGACCGCGAAGACGTCGTCAAAGGTCTCAGGGGTGACAGCGGTGACCGGTTCACCGTTGCGGCCGATGCCCGCGTTAACGTAGAGCACATCGATGCGGCCATGGCTGGCGCGCACGGTATTGAAGAGCCGATCGAGATCGTCCAGGTTCGCGGAGTTACGGCAGCTGTAGATAGCCGTTGCTGAACCTTTCTGATCGTGGTGTGGCGTCGGCGTACGCGTGCCAGTGGCGGTGGCAGAGGCGGGCGCGGTGTTGGTGGCGGCGGCGCCATGTGGACCACCACAGCAGGTGGTCGCGGTCTCGTCTGGGCGGCGGAATGATCAAGACCCGCAGCAGGCGGAGGACTTCGTGGCTGCTGAGGGGGACGAGGTCGGCCTCACGGGGATCGTCGCGGGTGGCCTGTGCGGCGCGTTCGAGGGCGGCGGTGACGGCGAGGAAGGCGTAGGCGACCAGGGTGATCACGCTCCAGCGGTGCCAGGAGTTCCAGCAGGTGACCTGGCCTTTGTCGAGGTGGCAGATCTCCTTCGCGTCCTGGAAGTCGTCCTCCACCCGCCACCTGAGACACACCAGTGACACCAGCCGCGCCAGAGTCACCGGCCCCGGAGCGAAGCAGTGGTAGTAGGACACGGTGCGGGTGTAGCGGTGCCGGCGGACCAGTAGCACAGACGTCCCCGCGTCGCGGTCGTGTCCGTCGGGGGGATCGTCGGCGGTGACCTCGATCATTGCCCAGTCGTAGTCGCGTACGCCCTTCTGTCCCGCGCCGGTCCGCATCCGCTGCCAGGCATGCTTCGGCAGCCGGGCAGCGGCCTTGGCCACGCTCAGCTTCACGGGGCCTGTGGTGACCTGGTGATTGGAGCGCACTGCCACGACGTAGCCCAGGCCCAGCTCACGGCAGACGGTACGCAACTCCCGCCCTCCGTAGACCTCGTCCCCCAGGAAGAACGAGGCGGATATGCCCTGCCGGCGGGCGGCACGGAGCATGTCCGCCGCGAGCTGTGGCTTGGTGGCGAAGCACAGCTCGTCGGGGACACCGGTCAGCTCACGGCGTTCCTCATCGGCGGCCCACTCCTGGGTGAAGTACAGGCGCCGGCCGATCAGGCAGTGCCCAGCGGACGAGGCGAAGGTCAGGTGCACGGCGACCTGGCACAGATCCACGCCGCCGACCGAGCCGGAGTACTGGCGGGCCGCGGCCACCGCGTCGGTCGAGGACTTCGCGTCCCCCGTCTCGTCCGCGATCAGGATCCCGTCGCCGTCGTCGAGCAGGCCCACGGCCCAGGCCGCCGTCCGCTCCAGTACCGCCTCCTCGTCCCACACTGCACGGGACAGCAGATGATGCAGGCGGTGCGGGCCCCGCTCACCGATCGCTTCAGCCAGGCTCCAGCAGTTGACGTCCTCGAGCTCCATCAGCATGCCCCGCGTCATCCGCGCGAACGTCTCCCGGGTCTCACAGCGGGCGAAGCACCCGGCCACCGAAGCCAACAGGCCCCTGAACGCGATCTCGTGGCCTTCGTGGTCTACCGTGGCCGAAGCGGCCGTCTCGTTCTGATGTTGCGTCACACCACGTCATGATCAAGGCGGCCGTCCTCATGCTCACGCCCGCCCCCCTCAAGCCCCTGAACAGCAGCAACGAGCACCGGCAGACCTATCTACAGCTGCCGTGGGAGTCGGCTTGCACCCCCGTGACTCCGTCACCCAGCGTTTCGAGTGCGATGTCGAGTTGCTCGCGACGCCGCCCGGTGATGTACACGTGCGCACCTTCATCGCGGAACAGCTTGGCTGAAGCCAAAGCCATTCCCGATGTCGCTCCGGTCAGCACCGCTACCTTGCCGTCCAGTTTCTTCATACCCCTGAAGTCCTCGTTCGTAGTGGGTGGGCGGTTCCGCTCTGTGGGCGCAGCAACATCCATCAACCTCAAGGCCGCTCACTACGCCAGCATCCTTCGCCCGCTGTGAAGCGGCGGGCCTACGATCGCGCCCCGTGCCGTTCGGTCCGTTCGCCGTTTCCTGCGATCACCGGTACCACCGCCGAAATCAGGCATGCGACATCCCCGAACACATGTTTGTGCTGGTCATTGACTTCCTCGGGCCTTCCCGGCTCAAGACCAGGCGATCATACGCTGTAGAATACAGGAAGATAGAACGTTCGATCCGTTTGCGATTAGAACCTGAAGACGTTGCGTAGCCGAAGAGGGCATCGACGTGAGGTGTTGGCAGTCGGGGCGTTGCGGACCGTGCCGCTGGACGGTGCGCTGACCTCATCGTTGATCAACAGGGTGGCGGCCTGCTACCGCCTCCCGGCCAGCAGCGTGCTGCGGCTGTGGACGTGCCGCAACTCCCCCGCTCGCCACGACGGCGGTGGCATCCGGGCGGATGCAGAGATCGTCCTTGACGAGGCCGGGCGGGCGGCGCTCGCCGAGCTGTGTCGGGTAAAGCAGGAGGTGCTGACGCACGCTCTGCCGGCGTTCGCTGTGGACGACCCCAAAATCAGCACCGGCCGTACAACATCACCGAGAAGCCCCTCGAACTCCCCACCGATGGCACCCCCGGCGCCTGGCCCCGTACACCGAACTCTCCGGCGTCCGCGTCTACTTCATCCGCATCCGCGTCCTGACACCCACCACCGCCAGCAAAGCCGGCAAAGCCACCCGCGTCTCCCTCACCAAAGAGGACCTCACCAACCCAGACGCCGCCTGATATCCGATTCAGCAGGTACTTTCGGCAGAATCCATGTCTCAGCCATCCGACAGGGAGCACTGTGAACAGCCGGGACCGCGTCCCGTACTTCCGCTGGCAGCGCCATCTGCCGCGCCTCATACAGGATCGTAGCGCGGGCCTGATCATGGCCGCGGCGGCGGTTATCGCGCTCTCGTTCAGCGTCATTGGCGGTCTCGCTGAGCTGTCCGGCCCATCATCAGATCCGTGCCAACGGGCCCGCGACATCGCCGACGACACCCGCCCCGCTGATGGAAAGGTGGACTCTGCCATTGAGCGCGAGCGAGCAGGCCATCGAACCAGCAGGTGATTGACTCGACGCCGCGACCGAATGCCGACAAAGTGGCGGCGACCCGGGCCCCGGGTTCTAGCCCAACACCACAGCAGCCTCCGCCGACACCCACGGGATTGCGGCCATCGGTTGCATCCACCGCCCGATCGACTGACACCTGACGCCCCACCACACCGCGCCTCAAGTAGCGGCCCAGAGGAACCGCACTGCACTCGATCAACCTGCGTACACCACATACACGCAGGTCAGATAGCCACTACCCTGTGCTCAGCCCCACGCTCTGAACACCCCAACCACCACGAACCACCCAGAAAAACTGAGAACCCCCAGCTCGTAGCCACAACTACAGCTCAGAAAAACTGGCGACGACAGCAGGTGCCGGCCTCAGCGCACGCCATGCGGCCCGCGAGTGCTAGGCGAGGAGCAGTCGCAACTCGTCGCGTACGGTGAGAAGGGCGTCGACGGTCCGCTCGGTGCGGCTGATGACGAGAGCACCCTCGATGGCGCTGACGGCGAGCGTTGCGATCCGATCCGCCCGAGGGCCCTCGACGCCGAACGTGGTGAGATGTCGAGCGACCGAACCCCGCCACGCCTTGAAGAACTCCATGCCCGCGAGCCGGAGTTGATCGGATTGTGTGGACCGTTCGAGGCAGATGGGCGCGACCGGGCATCCGGCCGTGAACTGGGAGTCGGCGAACTCCGCCGCGATCGCGTCCACGCACGCCGTCATGAAGTCGGCAGCCGTGTCGCCCTCGGCCGCGGTCGCGTCAAGCCGTTCAAGCAGCTGGGCGGTCCGCAGGGTGACCACCTCGCGAGCGATCTCGTCCTTCCCGCCTTTGAAGTGGAAGGTCACGGATCCCCGCGGAGCCCCGGAGTCGTTCACGATGTCGCTGATCGCGGTGGCGCCGTACCCGCGCTCTCGCATGCGTCGCAGCGACGCCTGGATGATGCGGTCCCGGGTGTCTGTGCGCTGTCCCATCGTGCCCTCCCTGACTTGCCACGACCGTACCAGGACGTACGTACGTACAAAGCTCCGATGCTAGTATGCTCGTACGAGCTAATTTCTGGTCATCGACGGAGGCACCCATGTACCCGGTGGAGCGAACTGCCCTTGTTCTCATCGACGCCACCAACGACTTCATCGCCGACGGCGGTAAAGCCTGGCCGGGGCTGCGGGAGGTCTGCGAGGAAGTCGGCACCGTGCCGAACATGAAGCGCGTTCTCGAGGCGGCGCGCACGGTCGGCATACAGGTGCTGCACGCGCCGATGGAGACCCAGCCGTGGGACTACGGCCCCTGGAAGCACCGCACACCCAGCCACGGCGACATGTTCCACGCCCAACTGTTCCAGGCCGGTACTTGGGGCGCCGAGATACACCCCGATTTCACACCCGCCGACGGCGAGGTGGTCGTCACCGCGCACAAGACGTTCGACGCCTTTCATGGCACGGACATGGACACGCAGCTTCGCCAGCGCGACATCGACCACCTGATCCTCTGCGGCCTCACCACCAACACCTGCGTTGATTCGACCGGCCGCGACGCCGTCGAGAAGGGCTACCACGTCACCTTCGTCTCCGACGCAGTAGCCACATTCACCATGGACATGCACCGCGCGAGCATCGACCTGAACTGGCCCCGCTACGCCCACCGGATCTCAACCACAGATGAGGTCGTCGCCGCCCTCGAAGAGCTGAAGTGACACTAGGGCGTCGCGGTACACCGAGACGCGGTCCCTTGGGTCACGGGCGGCGGGTTCCGGCGCTTGACCGGTGACTTCCCATGCCGGGGCGCTGATGGTCGCCGACCAGGGTCGGCCCATGCGACCCTTGGCTGTGGAATGCCGGCAAAGGCGCACCGGATGCCGTGAAAATGCGGCGCGTTTGGCGTTCATGCGCTGCTCAGCTCGTCGGCCGTGGCCGCGTCCTCGGGCAGGGGCCCGGCAAGCGGCGTCGTCAGATGCAGAGCAGCCACCCGCTCCGACGCCCTCCTGTACTACCGGCGCGACCCGGTCGGCGGCGAGGGCGGGTCGATGCTGCGGGCCTTCGTCGAGGTCGACCGCGCCACCATGGGGCCCGAGCGCCTCGGTACCAAACTGTCCGCCTACGCCCGCCTCCACTCCTACGTGCCCACGGTCCCGGGGGCGCCGGCCGACCATCCAACAACCAGGGGTGGAAGAGCGGCGGCGGCGCCACCCGCTCCTCCCGCCGCTGCTGTTCGTCCTGGACGGCACCGGACCCGCCGACATCGAGAACCGGGTCACCGCCCTGCGCGCGGCCGCCAGGCCGCTCACGGCCTTCCTGCGGGACGTCCCCGTCCTCACAGCCCCACTGACCGACCTGCTCCAACACGGCCCGTCCGCATCCGTATGGAGCCCCGTCCACGCCCCCGGCAGGAGGGTGCCATGGAGCATCTAGCCCGGCCAGGCGAGGGAGCGTCATGTGCTGGTGGGCGTAACTCCCTACGGCCTGCTGGCGTTGTACAGGGCACGCAGCTGATGACCGTTCCCCCGCGGACTCCTGCGATCCTCAGAGGGCCCGCTGTGCACCGACAGCGGGCCCTCCGCCGTACGGCCTCGATGGCGTTTCGTGGCGCACCATGGCGTACTTGACGTCAATGCGGCAGCGGACCGACTCGGCGCCTGCCGGTCGGACAGGCCGAGCAGGAACTGCATCACACAGACGTTGGCCAGTTGAGCGGGTGAGAGACCCGGACGGCCATCTCGCGGGTACCAGTCAGCGAAGTCCTCGTCGCACCACAGCCCATCGAGGCGGTCACGTACCCATATCGCCGTCGTGCCGTCCGGATTGCTCGCCCGCGCAACCTGCGCAGTCAGAGACGGGACCTGCTCACCGGAACGGGGACGAAGGGACAACGAGCACCTCGACAGCTGGATCGGTCGGCGGAACTACCCGAGCATGCCCGTCGATCTTGCTGCCGCACCGGGAAACTCCAAGATCCCCGACAGAGTCAAGCTGAGACGATTGCCGTGTGCAGGACGAACAAGAAGCGGTGGCAGTCTACCGATTCATTGCAGCACTTACCGCAGTTTGGACGTCGCTACGGCCGTCACCCCAAGGAGCCCGGCACTGATCATCAGGCTCAACCGCATACCCTCGGCGAAGTCATGGGCAACCAGTGACCCGAATCCAGCAATCGCGAGGCCGCCGGCCATCTGGCGGGCCGCGTTGAGCACGCCGGCCGCGAGACCCGCCCGCTCCGCCGGGACCGCGTCCATCATCAGGGCGGTCAGAGGCGGCAACGCCAGCGCGCAGCCGAGACCCATCGGCACCAGGAGCACGGACACCAGGCCCGCAGGCGTGCCCGCGCCGACGAGGAGGAGAATCAACGCTCCGATCGCTGCCAGGCTCTGGCCGACCGCCATCGGCAGCCACGGGCCGTAGCGTTCGGCCAGCCTGCCCGAGAGCACATTGGTGACCGCGATCAGGCCGGTCATCGGCAGGAACACCAGTCCGACGTCCAGCGCTGAACGGTCCTCGTGCATTGCCAGGGATAGGGAGAACAGGAACACCACGCCGTAGAAGGCCACGCTGCACGCCGCCCCGGCTGCAATGGCAATGCGTACAGCCGGATTGCGGAACAGGTCGAACGGGACGATAGGGTGTGCCTGGCGCGCTTCAGTGAGGAAGAATGCGGCTATTGCCGCCATAGCAATAGGGATCGCTATCAGCCGTATCTTTCCCTCCTCGATCGCTGCGACAGCCAGGGAGGTAAGAGCCACTATGGCCAAGCCCTGCCCGGGCAGGTCCAAAGGCGCCGGGTTGCGTTTGGAGCGCGGAGCTCGCACGAGCAGTAACAGAGCGACTGCCCCCGCCGGCAGGTTGATGAAGAAGACGGCTCGCCAGTCCCACAGCGTGGTCAGCGCGCCACCCGCAATCGGGCCAAGGGCCATCGACACCGACCCGCCGGCTGCCCACGCAGTGACCGCGCGGGCCCGCTTGACAGGGTCTGTGTACGCCTGTCGCACCAGTGCCAGCGAAGCCGGGAGGACGAGAGCCGCTGCACTCCCCTGTACCGTGCGGGCGACAATGAGCGCCAGAAGGTTTGGTGACAATCCGCAGACGACGGAGGAAATGGTAAACATCACGATGCCCATGGCGAAGGCTCGACTGGCACCGACCCGGTCCGTGAGAGCGCCGCTGGACAAAAGCAGCGCTGCGAAGGCTAGTGTGTACGCGTCCACCACCCATTGCAGGCCGGACACTCCGCCGCCAAGACTGGAGCTTATGAACGGCAGGGCCACATTGACCACGGAGGTGTCGAGCGTGATCAGGGAGAAACCAAAAAGCGCCGCCACGAGCGTGAATCCGGAAGACGTTTTGCTGGAGGTCAATTCCCCGTGAGTGTGGGCAGATTCCTCACCCCGGGGCGGCCGATTCTTTAGCATGGATCAATGTTGTGCAAAAATGATGCCACACAGCAGTGGCCTGAATGCCAAGGATCCGGAGGTTCTGGCCATCCCTGCAAGGACGCCCCACCGTGTTGCCGTCATCACCCCTTCCCCGGTCTCGATGTTCAACCTCGCCATCCCGGACATGCTGCTCACGAAGGTCGACATCGACGGCACCCCGGGCTACGAGGTGACCATCTGCACCAGTGCACCAGGCCCGGTGGCCACCACCAGCGGTCTGGACCTCAACGTGCATACAGGACTTGACGCCGTGATGGACGCCGATACGGTCCTCCTCGCCGGCTCCGGTCGGCATGAAACGCCTGACCCCGCCACCGTCCAGGCTGTGAAGGAGGCGGCCGCTGCGGGCAAACGCATCGCTTCCATATGCAGCGGTGCCTTCGTGCTCGCCGAAGCAGGCCTCCTCGACAGCCGCAGCGCCACCACGTACTGGAGCCTCGCCGACGAACTGCTCGACCGATACCCGAGCCTCACCCTTAAGGGCGACGTGCTTTACATCCAGGACGGACAGGTGCTCACGTCCTCCGGTTACGCCGCCGGCATCGACCTCTGCCTGCACATCATTCGCACCGACTACGGTGCTGCAGTCGCCAACGAGGTCGCCCGTCTTGCCCTCGTCGCACCCGTCCGCCCCGGCGGCCAGACCCAGTTCACTCAGACCCCTCTGCCGCCGGTGCACGGCACCGCCTGCACCGACACCCGCGGTTGGGCCATGCGCAATCTTGACAAGCCCCTCACCCTCACCGACCTGGCTCGTCACGCGGGCATCTCCGTACGCACGCTCACCCGCCGTTTCCACGCCGAGAGCGGCGTCAGCCCGCTGCAGTGGCTGCTCCACCAACGCATGGAGCGCGCCAAGGAACTCCTGGAGACCACAACCCTTTCCATGGACCGCGTGGCCGATGCCTGCGGCCTGGGCTCTGCTGACTCTCTACGAGCCCATATGGTCCGCCGCACCGGTCTGACACCAAGCGCCTACCGAGCACAATTCAGCCACTTGGGCACCACGAACGGACCAGCCACACGGTGAACCGCTCCTGATACTCCCACCTGCTCGCCTTCGCCGCGCACCGCACACGAGCCGAACCGTACGTCGAGGCGATGACGGCCCGCGGCTGGTCGGTCCACGACATCCGCTTGCGCTACAACCTGCCACAGACGGCTGTGGCCAGGGTGTCTCCCTGTCTGAGCGCGGCCTGTGCCGTCTCGTGATGCGCCGTGCTGCGGCCGCTGCTCCGTCCACAGCCCGGCAGGACCTGGAGAGAGGTACACCGGACCGTCTTCATGTCCGGAAATGGTTGTGCGCGAGTCCCGCCACATTGCCTGGCGTGCAGCGGCCATGGATCTTGAAAGGCTTGCCACAGTGGCAGGCGTTTGGGGGATGTGATGGCCCGCCCGGCAGTACGTGATGGCAGCGATCCCAAAGCCGTCCGTGACACTCACGTATTGATCGACTGTCTGCAGGAGCGGGCCCTGCACGCCTACCTGCGCTGGCGCAACGCGAATGCCCGTCACCCCGACGTCTGGCAGCCCAGCGCCGCGAGCGCGCTCGCATCCGCAGTAAGAAGGGCATCCGTTGGGGCGGACGGACCTCGCCGATGCCGCTTGACCACTCCGGCGACCTTGCCCGGCCGGGTCCTAGCAGTAGCCGTCCACCCTGACGCCGGCTGGAGCGAGGTTGGGCCAGGGATGTCCTGCTCTGTCGGAGGCAGCGGACCGTAGGAGGTCAAGAATCGTGCACCCCGGGTAGCCCCGAAAACTTGCGTAGGTGCCGCGGTAGTAGCAGCTCCAGTAGCTCACTACCCGCCGTTGAGTGCGCGCGAAGAAAGCAGGGTTGTCCACGAGGAACTGCCCGTAAGCGAGGTGGCCGCAGGTGCCGGGCGTGGCGAGATCACGGAGCTCATCGCAGATGACGACCAGGATCTCCAAGACGTACTCGCCAACCAGCTGCACGACGAAGGGGACGACCCATGGGTCCGTGGAGCCAACGACCTTCTCCAGGTGGCGCTGCCTGACCACGCCGTCGCAGTGCCTTGAGTACAAGCAGTGCAGAAGCTGTTGTTGGCGCGACGAAAGCAACGCCACCCTGTCAGTTGGCGGCTCGTCGTTGTAGAGGCGCCCGGGGATCAAAACTTGCTGGCCCTCGACCGCGACCGCGAACGAGGCATGCGGCTGGAGCCGCGAATCAGGCATCACTGCCAGGACTGCCTGGGCATCGCTTGCAAGCTCGGCTGGGAACGCCGTGATCAACGGATTGCTGCGGTCGGAAAGCGGCTGCACGAGCCGAGCATAGGCGGATGCCTGGGCCAGGTAGCTGGCATTAATGGCCCCACACCCGCCCAACCCGGCGAAGGTCTGCGGTCAGAGCACTAGAGATCTTCAACGGCTGAGGTTACGGCGGTTGGAAGTCGAGCCCGGTCTTGGCGATGAGGCCTTCGATGAGGTGGGGCCGGTACTGCATCTGTTTGAGCCGGGTCTTCACCAGTGCGGTGAGCTGGTCGAGGCTGTGTTTGGTGAGGTTGGCCAGGGATCTCTTCAGGTGCGACCATACGCCCTCGACCGGGTTGAACTCCGGAGCGTATGGCGGCAGCTGGTAGACGGTCAGCCATAATCGCGCCGCGATCAGCCGTCGCATTGTGCGGCTGACGTGGGTGTTCAAATTGTCCCAGACCAGGACGATGGGACCGCCGAGCTGCTGGTGTACGGCATCGAGCAGGCGGGCGTAGTCGGTCTCGGTGAAGCCCTTGCGCCGGCCTTTGGCGGGGCCGCGGTCCAGGTGGATGCGGTAGATCAGCCGTGGGCTGCGGCCGGCTTTCGTGCAGATCGGCGCCGCCATCGAGACCCGCTTGGTGCCCGCGGAAGTGACCTTCACCACCGGGGTGTGGCCCCGGCGGCCCCAGGTTCGGCCCTTGGGCGGCCTCAGGCTCTGACCTGCCTCGTCCTCGAAGCAGAGCCAGGCGCCCAGGTCCGCCGCCCTCTTTTTATGACGGGCCACTGCTCGTCCTTCCAGGCGGCGATCCTCGGCTCGTCCCGCTCGGTGGCCTTGCGGCTCGGGACCTGCACGCTCCAGCCGATGCGGTGCAGGAGCAGGTCGAGCCCGGCCAGGGTGTACTCGACCCCGAAACGGCGGCGCACGATCTCACCGATGCGGGCCAGCGTCCAGCACTGGTCGCTCCAGCCGGAGGCGGCAGGCCCGGCCTCCAACACCGCCTCCAGCACACGTAGTTGTGCGCCACTGAGTTTGCAGCGGGCACCGCCGGGACCTTTGGACACCAGCGCCTGGCGGCCGCCCGCGGCCAGGGCCCGACGCCAGCGGTTCGCCGACATCCGGGTCACCCGGAACCGCCGGGCCACCTCCCGGTCACTGGCCCCCGCCTCGATCAAGTCAGCTGCCGTGAGCCGGACTTGCTCACGCCGATCGCGCTCCTCAGCCGTCAGCCCACCGCCATCGGGATACCTCACCCCTCCGGCATAGCGCGAACCACGACAACCGTCACGACCCCACGTAACCCGCACACTTAAAGATCTCTAACAGAGCGGTGAATACCCGCTCCCCGGTCCGGTAGATGCAGGTTCGGCTGACGTCCCCCAGGCCATCACTCGCCTTGCCATTGCTTCTGGCCGCAAGCGCACAGGACCGACGCTGAAGTGATCTTCCAGCTCGTGACGCAGAAAACTACCGGTCTCGGTCCGGCTGGCGCCGGAACCGAGCTGCTGGAGGAGAGGGCAAGCATGCAGTCGTATGCGTCCTGCACATCGTCAGCGACCGCTCCGGACTGTCACCAGGAACGCCGCCAGCACCTACCTTCTGATCCAGCCGAACCGCCTATGCCGGGTCCCCGGGGTCCGCCTTGAGCAGCAGCCTGTGCAAGGTTGCCAGCTCGTCTGGCGTCAATGTCCCGAGAGAGTGCCGCATGACGCCTTCGACGACCTTGGCCCCTTCGAGTCGTAGCCGTTCTCCTTCCGCGGTGAGGCGGTGTCGGACGGCGCGACCCGGCCCGGAGACCCGCTCGATGAGCCCTCGGCCGATCATCCGGCCCGCCAGGGTGCCTATCGACTGGTCCGTCTGGAACGTCAGCACCGCCAGCGCATGCAGGGACGCGTCCGGTTGGGCGTGCAGATGCCTCAGCACATCCCGCTGCGGCAGGGACAGGCCGAGCTCGCCCAAGCCGGTGTTCGCCGCGCGATGGTGGTGCCACTGCAGTCGTTTTACCGCCAGTCCGACATCCTGCAATGTCACGGCAGTCATGGTGATGCCTTTCAATCTCAGTATCCTTAGCTACACGTCCTCATCCTATGAGGAGCGGTGACTTGGCACCTCCGTGAGCTGCGGTCACCACCGGTGGCAGTGGGGTGGAGCGTCCGAGCTGAGGAAGCCAGATGCACTCCGTTGCCCGCAGGGGGCCAGGTGCCTGGATTGCAGGAGCCCCGCATGCCGACCAGCGATCCGTTGTCGATGGTGGGCGATGCGAGCGCTGGTGTATCGGCCGAAG
>NZ_KB911630.1:0-14607 GCF_000383615.1 Streptomyces canus 299MFChir4.1
AGCATCCGCCTCGCACGCCGACAGGTCACCGCGCAGGCGGCCTTTTCCCCCTGACCACCTGGCCGCCTCCCTCGTCGAGGGCCTGCGGGAGATAGCCCGCCACCTGCTGCCCCTGCGCCGTAGGCGCTTCAACCCCCGTGTCATCAAACGCAAGATGTCCAATTTCGGCGTCAAACGCGACGAACACCGGCGCCCTCCCCAGCCCGACCGGAGCCCTGCCGAGGCCGTGGCCATCGCCCCGCACTGGCGCACAGCCCCAATCAACCCACCGACCAAAGTCCCAAGAAGCTGGGACCCGATTCCTTAAGTCACTGGTATTGCGCCTAGACCACGTCTCGTCAGACCGACAGGCAGCGCAAAACCCGGTCCGGTGGTGTGGACCACCCCGGACCGGGTTACGCACAGCTAGGTCGTCAAGCTCCGCGGCGTTGAGACGCAGGACCGGACTCGTCGTCCTCGTCCTCGTCATCGTTATAGAGATCCGCGTACTGGGCGTACGGGTCGTCTTCCTCGTCGTCGTCCTCGAACGGCTCGCCATTCGGCGGCTGGCTCGAAGTCGAAGCGCCCAGCTCATTGGCCAGACGCGACAGATCTGTCCCGCCGCTGCTGTACTTCAGCTGGCGGGCGACCTTCGTCTGCTTGGCCTTTGCCCGGCCGCGCCCCATGGCTCGACCCCCTCGGATACGGGGCTCGGTGGCCCCAGAGTCTTGACACGCGTTCATGATCTGGAACGGGCTCTCCGCAGAGAGACCGGTCCGTAGGGCTTCCACGGTACCTGAGCCCACGCCCATACGGTACGTCGCCCGCAGCACGTGCCCGACACCAGGGCCCGTGGAAAGCGCCGTCCTCGCTGGTCAACCGCGATTTTAACCACTTCTGCGCGGCCGACCCGCCGACGAACGTGAGAGTTCTCTCCAAGTGTGCGCCGACGGGTACCGGTCAAACGTCAGTGCGCCCGTTCCAGGGCGGCCTCGTGCATCCGCTGCTCGGCGATCCGGTCGGCCGCGGCGGCCGGCGGAATCCCGTCTTCCTTCGCACGTGCGAATATGGCGAGCGTGGTGTCGTAGATCTTCGCGGCCTTCGCCCGGCACCGCTCGAAGTCGAAGCCGTGCAGTTCGTCGGCGACCTGGATGACTCCGCCGGCGTTCACCACGTAGTCCGGCGCGTAGAGGATCCCGCGGTCGGCGAGGTCCTTCTCGACGCCCGGGTGGGCGAGCTGGTTGTTGGCGGCGCCGCAGACGATCCGCGCGGTCAGCACCGGCACCGAGTCGTCGTCCAGGGCTCCGCCGAGCGCGCAGGGGGCGTAGATGTCGAGGCCCGCGGTCCGGATCAGCGCCTCGGTGTCGGCGACGTGGGAGACGGCGGGGTGCCGGGCGGCGATCCGCTCGACGGCCTCCTGCCGTACGTCGGTGATCAGGACCTCGGCGCCCTCCTTCAGGAGGTGCTCCACCAGGTGGTGCCCGACCTTGCCGACGCCCGCGACGCCGACCTTGCGGCCGCGCAGCGAGGGGTCGCCCCACAGGTGCGCGGCGCTGGCCCGCATGCCCTGGTAGACGCCGAAGGCGGTGAGGACGGAGGAGTCGCCGGCGCCGCCGTTCTCGGGGGAGCGGCCGGTCGTCCAGCGGCACTCACGGGCGACGACGTCCATGTCGGCGACGTAGGTGCCGACGTCGCACGCGGTGACGTAGCGGCCGCCGAGTGAGGCCACGAAACGGCCGTAGGCGAGAAGCAGTTCCTCGCTCTTGTCGCGCTCGGGGTCGCCGATGATCACGGCCTTGCCACCGCCGTGGCCGAGCCCGGCCATGGCGTTCTTGTACGACATCCCGCGCGCGAGGTTCAGCGCGTCGGCGACGGCCTCCTGCTCGCTCGCGTAGGGGTAGAAGCGCGTCCCGCCGAGGGCGGGGCCGAGCGCGGTGGAGTGGAGGGCGATGACGGCCTTGAGGCCGCTCTTGCGGTCCTGGCAGAGCACGACCTGCTCATGACCTCCCTGGTCCGAGTGGAACAGGGTGTGCAGCACATCGGCAGCGGCGCCGGTTACGTCGGTCACTGTGGTGACTCCTGGGTACATTGCGGCGATGGGGCACAGGCGGCCCGTACGGGTGGCGGGACCTGTGAGCACGAGATTAGGGCCTGTGGCGGCCCGTGACCGTGCAGTGCTCAGGATCACCTTCTCCGGGAGTACGGGCGTGCGACGATTTGCATAGTTTTCCCGCGCGTTTGTGTGCGGGTTTCGCAGGTTTTCCCGGCAGGCGGCGGGGGAGAGAGCAGGCGTGCCCAAGGTGTCCTCGGTGATCGTCCCGTACGCGACCTATCTGCGCGTGTACGAACCGCTGGCCGCCTTCCCGGAGCCGGAGCGCGGCCACTGGGCGCGCTACGCCCGCCGCCCGGACCGCCCCTCGTACCAGGACGAGCTGCGCCGCTCCCTGGCCGACCTGCTGCCCACCCCGCCCGTGCCGGTGCCGGTGCACGAGAGCAGCGACGCCTTCGTGCTCGACGTGGACGGCGTGGTGTGCGTGTGCCCGTGGCGCACCCGGCTGCGCGGCTGGCTGGCCCTGGAGGAGCTCGGGGAGGAGCTGCCGGGGCCGGTCCTGGACGCGGTGCTGCCCGAGGTCGTACGCCGCCAGACCGCCCAGGACTACGAGCGCTGGCTGGCCCGCAACCCGGACGCCCGGCCCTGGATCCGCACGGCGACCTGGCAGGTGCCGCTGAACTGGTTCGTGCTCGTCTCCGACGAGGAGCGGCGCTTCGGCAAAGGCTCCGGCGAGATCCCGCCGATGCTGCGCTACCGCACCCCCATGGTGCAGGCCCGGCGGCGCGTGGCGCGGGCTCTGCGGGCCCTCAAGGACGCCATCGACGAGGGGCCGCTCATCGACGGCCTGATCGATGTGGGGCGCTGGCTGGAGGAGTTCCACCCACGCTCGCTGGTCGAGCTCGACTACGGCGGTCTGGTGCATGTGCTCCCGCCGGGCGAGCTGGAGGACGACCACTCGGCGGCCGACGTGGCCGAGGGCATCGAGGCGCTCCGGCACGGTGACGGGGCCGCGGCGGGCGAGGCATACGGGCGGCTCGTGGAGCGCTGGCGGGCCGTCAGGGACCGTCGCTCGGCGAGCTGAATGTGCCCCACGTCACGAACAGGCGTTTGACCTGACGCCCGTTTTGGGGTTTCGTCCTCGCTCAAGGTGTTCAACTTCCCCTGAAGTCTCACCGACAAGGGACGTAGGTCCCGATCCGGGCGTACGCCTCACGAAGTGTCAAGCGTGACGGACCGCACGTACCCGGCTCTTGCGTCTCTTGCCCCTCCTCATGCCAAAATAGGACAAGGGGCCCGGGGGAGGTTCCGCTTTGGGGGGTCTGGTGACTCCTGATCGCCTCTGTGACTGATCGTCACAGAGGCGTGACTGTCCGCTATGGCATGGTCCATCGGCTTCCGTCGCCGATGAACACCTGGGGGGCAATTCCATCGGTTTGGCCGACGAGGCTGGACGGATGGTGTAGTTGTAGTGCCGAGGACAAGCCGTTCGTCCTATAACCGACTCGACCCGCATCCGCCATTTCGGGCAACGCGGGTCAAGGTGCAGAATTTAGAGGAAAGAACCGAGAAGGTTCGGTTCTCCCGAGGAGGCCGCTCATGACCGCTCGCACCCCTGATGCCGAGCCGCTGCTGACCCCGGCTGAGGTCGCCACGATGTTCCGCGTGGACCCGAAGACGGTCACGCGGTGGGCGAAGGCCGGCAAGCTCACGTCGATCCGCACGCTCGGCGGGCACCGCCGTTACCGCGAGGCCGAGGTTCGCGCTCTGCTCGCGGGTATCCCGCAGCAGCGCAGCGAGGCCTGAACAACTGAATAACCGGACAAACCGGCTGGTCCCCCACTGGCCGCGACGTCCGGACACTGGCTCCAAGCGACGCGGGTCCTGCCCCAACAGGGCCCATTCTCAACCTCGTCGTCGATCGCGCTGGACTCCGCCGAGTCCAGCGCGATCTTTTTTGTGCGCGGACTGTGGACGGCTGACAGCCTTGTGAGCGGGCCTGTCGGAGTCTGGGGAGGGGTGTCGGATCTCCTGTGCGGCAGCCCCGGGTCGACGTGCGATCAGGAGTGCAATTGCACATATTAAATTGACCTGTTGTAGGACAGGGGTAAGTTCCACGGTTTCAAAAACTCATGCGGTGACTCCCGTCACATGCCAGAGTCCTTGTTGCCGTCTGGCCCGGTGCGCTAGAGGGGGTTACGCCGGGGTGGGGCTCTCGTCCTCCATCGACTCCTCCGGGAGCGGGTCGGCTGCCGGGGCGGAGTCCATCGCCAGCCGCAACAGGCGGTGGCAGATCGGGCAGTGGCGGGTCAGATGCCGATACGACGACGCGGCCGACAGATGTGCGCGGAGCAGTGCCCGCGTCTCGTGCCTGACCGATGCCGCCATACGCCACCTCCGGGCTCCGCTGGGACGGGGGCCTGGTTTCTGGGTACCGGTGCTTTGAGGCGCCGTCAAGATGGCGTGGTGCTCCGCGGGGTCGTTGAACGCCTGCCGCGCCTCACCCGGAGCCGCTGTGGCCGTCCTGGGGGCGGCCGCCCCCAGCCCCCCGCTTCGGCCCTGAAGGGGCCTCGTCCTCAAACGCCGGACGGGCTGGGATACCTGGACCGGCGTCCGCACATGAAGAAGGCCCGCGTCCTGTTGCGGGGATGCGGGCCTGGCTTCTCTCTGTGGTCCTGACGGGAGTTGCTGTGTCTGATGGCGGCTTCGCCGCGGGTGCGGCCTGGGGCATGGGGGTGTGCTGGACCGGCGTCCGCGTGCGAGGAAGGCCCGCGCCCCGTTGCGGGGGTGTGGGCCTTGGTTGTTGCTGTGGTCCTGATGGGAGTTGCTGTGTCTGATGGCGGCTCCGCCGCGGGTGCGGCCTGGGGCATGGGGGTGGAGCTGGACCGGCGTCCGCGTACCAAGAAGGCCCGCGCCCCGTTGCCGGGATGCGGGCCTTCTTTTTTGCTGCGGTCCTGACGGGATTTGAACCCGCGGCCTCCACCTTGACAGGGTGGCGAGCACTCCAAACTGCTCCACAGGACCAGGTTTCGCGGCGCTTACTGGTGCGTTGCGCTGCGAGAAGGACTGTACAGGAGCTGGCGGGTCCTGGTCGAACTCACCCTCTGTGCAGGTGTCGTCACGGAGCCAGCGTGTCGATCGCCTTCACGATCCGCTTGTCGGAGACGGGGTACGCCGTGCCGAGGGCGTGGGCGAAATAGCTGACCCTGAGCTCCTCGATCATCCAGCGGATGTCCAGGACCTGCTGGGGCACGGGCCGCCCCTGGGGGAGTTGTTCCAGGAGCCAGGCGTACTCGTCCTGCATCTCGTGGACCTTCTCCATACGGGTCGTGTCCCGCTGGACGTTCGTCGGCATCTGCTGCAGACGCCGGTCCGCCGCGACCAGGTACCGCATCAGGTCGGGCAGGCGGCGCAAGCCCGTCTCCGTCACGAACCCCGGCTTCACGAGCGCGTCCAACTGCTTGCGCACGTCCGCCAGGTTCGCCAGCAGCGCCGGGCTCCGTACGGCCTTCAGGCGCCGTTCGCACGCCTGCCAGGCCGCGAGCACCTGCTGCACCTGTGCGACCGTACGGACCGTCGTGTCGACGATCTCGGCGCGCACCTTGTCGTACAGCTTCCGGTACGACTCCTCGTCCCACGCCGGACCCCCGAAGTCCCCGATCAGCTTGTCCGCGGCCGCCGTCGCGCAGTCGTCGAACAGCGCCTGGATCGAGCCGTGCGGGTTCGCCGACAGGGCCAGCTTCTGGGGGTTCGTCAGCTTCTCGGAGGCGAACTTCGCCGCGCTCACCGGGATGTTGCGCACGATCAGCCGGCGCGTGCCCTTCCACATCGCCTCGCCCTGCTCGGCCTCGGTGTCGAAGAGGCGCACGGAGACCGTGTCGCCGTCGTCGACCAGGGCCGGGTAGGCCTTCACCGGCTGGCCGGCCCGACGGGTCTCGAAGACCCGGGTGAGCGTGCCGATCGTCCAGTCGGTCAGGCCCTTGCGCTCCAGGGACTCGCCGCCCTCGCGGGACGCGGTCGCGGCCGCCGCCTGGGAGAGGGCCTGGCGCGCCTTCGGCCTCAGCTGGAGCCGCAGCGCCTCCAGGTCCTTGTCCTCAGCCAGCTTCCGGCGCCGCTCGTCGACGATCCGGAAGGTGATGCGGAGGTGGTCGGGGATCCTCGACCGGTCGAAGTCCTCCGCCTCGAAGGGCACGCCGACCATGCGCTTCAGTTCGCGCGCCATCGTGACCGTCAGAGGTTCCTGCAGAGGGACGGCCGTATCCAGGAAGCGCTTAGCGAAGTTCGGTGCCGGTACGTAGTTGCGGCGGATCGGCTTGGGGAGGGAACGGATCAGCTCCGTCACCAACTCCTCCCGCAGGCCCGGGATCTGCCAGTCGAAGCCCTCGTCCTTCACCTGGTTAAGGACCTGGAGCGGGATGTGGACCGTCACACCGTCCGCGTCCGCTCCCGGCTCGAACTGGTACGTCACCCGGAACTTCAAGGGCCCCTGCCGCCAGGAGTCGGGATAGTCGGCCTTGGTGACCGCCTCCGCCGACTCCCGGATGAGCATCTCCCGCTCGAAGTCCAGGAACTCCGGCTCCTCCTGCCGCTTCCGCTTCCACCACGAGTCGAAGTGCGCCCCGGACACGACGTGTTCGGGCACCCGCTGGTCGTAGAAGTCGAAGAGCGTGTCGTCGTCGACCACGATGTCCCGGCGCCGCGCCCGGTGCTCCAACTCCTCGACCTCGCTGAGGAGTCTGCGGTTGTCGGCAAAGAACTTGTGGTGGGTGCGCCAGTCGCCCTCGACCAGGGCGTTGCGGATGAAAAGCTCGCGGGAGGACTCCGGGTCGATCCGGCCGTAGTTCACCTTCCGCTGGGCGACGATCGGCACGCCGTACAGCGTGACCTTCTCGTACGCCATCACCGCGGCCTGGTCCTTCTCCCAGTGCGGTTCGGAGTACGTCCGCTTCAGCAGGTGTTCGGCCAGGGGTTCGACCCACTCCGGCTCGATCTTCGCGTTGACCCGGGCCCACAGGCGCGAGGTCTCCACCAGTTCCGCCGACATCACGAACCGGGGCTGCTTCTTGAAGAGCGCCGAGCCCGGGAAGATCGCGAACTTGGCGCTGCGGGCGCCCAGGTACTCGTTCTTGTTGCCGTCCTTCACGTCCTTCATGCCGATGTGCGAGAGCAGACCGGCGAGGAGGGAGACGTGTACGGACTGGTCGGGCGCGTCGTCCTCGTTGAGCTGGATGCCCATCTGCTTGGCGACGGTCCTCAACTGCGTGTAGATGTCCTGCCATTCGCGGATGCGCAGGAAGTTCAGGTACTCCTGCTTGCACATCCGGCGGAAGGACGACGAGCCGCGCTCCTTCTGCTGCTCGCGGACGTACCGCCACAGGTTCAGGTAGGCGAGGAAGTCGCTGGTCTCGTCCTTGAAGCGGGCGTGCTGCTGGTCGGCCTGGGTCTGCTTGTCGGCCGGGCGCTCGCGCGGGTCCTGGATGGACAGCGCGGCGGCTATGACCATGACCTCGCGGACACAGCCGTTCTTGTCGGCCTCCAGGACCATGCGCGCCAGGCGCGGGTCGACGGGCAGCTGGGCGAGCTTGCGGCCGGTGTCGGTGAGCCGCTTGCGTACGTCCTTCTGCGCCGGGTCCAACGCGCCCAGTTCCTGGAGGAGTTGGACGCCGTCGCGGATGTTGCGGTGGTCCGGCGGGTCGATGAAGGGAAACTTCTCGATGTCGCCGAGGCCGGCCGCGGTCATCTGGAGGATGACGGAGGCGAGGTTGGTGCGGAGGATCTCCGCGTCCGTGAACTCGGGGCGGGCCTCGAAGTCCTCCTCGGTGTACAGCCTGATGCAGATGCCGTCGGAGGTACGGCCGCAGCGGCCCTTGCGCTGGTTCGCGCTGGCCTGCGAGACCGGCTCGATGGGCAGCCGCTGGACCTTGGTGCGGTGGCTGTAGCGGGAGATGCGGGCGAAGCCGGGGTCGATGACGTACTTGATGCCCGGGACGGTCAGGGACGTCTCGGCCACGTTGGTCGCCAGAACGATCCTGCGCCCGGTGTGCGGCTGGAACACGCGGTGCTGCTCGGCGTGCGAGAGCCGGGCGTACAACGGCAGTACCTCTGTGAAGCGGTAGTTCTTCTTCACCAGGGCGTCGGCCGTGTCCCGGATCTCCCGCTCACCCGAGAGGAAGACGAGGATGTCGCCCTTGCCCTCGCCCTGGAGCTCCTCGACCGCGTCGCAGATCGCGGTGATCTGGTCGCGGTCGGAGTCGTCCGAGTCCTCTTCGAGGAGCGGCCGGTAGCGGACCTCCACGGGATACGTACGGCCGCTGACCTCGACGATCGGGGCGTCACCGAAGTGCCGGGAGAACCGCTCGGGGTCGATGGTCGCCGAGGTGATGACGACCTTGAGGTCGGGGCGCTTCGGCAGCAGCTGCGCCAGGTACCCGAGCAGGAAGTCGATGTTGAGGGACCGCTCGTGGGCCTCGTCGATGATGATCGTGTCGTAGGCGCGCAGCTCGCGGTCGGTCTGGATCTCGGCGAGCAGGATGCCGTCCGTCATCAGCTTCACGAAGGTCGCGTCCTGGTTCACCTGGTCGGTGAACCGCACCTTCCAGCCGACGGCCTCGCCGAGCGGGGTGTCCAGCTCCTCGGCGACCCGCTCGGCGACGGTGCGGGCGGCGATCCGGCGGGGCTGGGTGTGCCCGATCATGCCCTTGACGCCCCGGCCGAGCTCCAGGCAGATCTTCGGGATCTGGGTGGTCTTGCCGGACCCGGTCTCACCGGCCACGATCACGACCTGGTGATCGCGGATGGCGGCCGCGATGTCGTCCTTCTTCTGGCTGACCGGAAGCTGCTCGGGGTACGACACGGCGGGCACGCGGGCACGGCGCGCACCTACTCGCTCCTCGCCCTTGCCGACCTCGGCCTCGATCTCGGCCAGCACGGCGGCGCGCGCCTCCGGCTTGCGGATCTTGCGCGCGCCTTCGAGCCTGCGCCCGAGCCGGTGCGCGTCACGCAGGGACAGCTCGGTCAGGCGGGCGGCGAGTTCCCCGAAGACGGGGGTGCCGGGGGCGGGGGCAGGGTGCGTAGACATACGCGATCCAGGATCTCATCCCCGGGAAATTACTGGCGAACGGTTTTGTCCCGGCGGCGCGGGCCGTGCGATCAGGGCGTCGGCGGGGCCGGCGTCTCGGCCGGTGCCTGTCCGCGGTTCGTGCCGAGGGCGATGGCCCGCGCGGTGTTGGATACGGCCTTGATGCCCAGATAGGCGGTGGTCATGCTGCTGACCGCGGTGAAGGCGGCGGTGAGGACACCGACGATCACCGCCTTGTCGCCGTCGAGCCGCCAGACCCCGACCACCGCCACTCCGGCGATCGCCAGATTGCTGGCCAGTACGGCGAACAGCCCGTATCTCGCCCGGGCCAGCTCCAGACCGTCGTCCTGCCTCATCGTCCCCGACCTCCGCGCCCTCAGCCACGACACATACAACAAGACCCCGATCCGGGGATCGGGGTCTGTGCTGTGGCTGGGGCCGGGGTCGAACCGGCGACCTACCGCTTTTCAGGCGGTCGCTCGTACCAACTGAGCTACCCAGCCGCGAGGCTTCCGGGGAAACCTCAGCGGTCCTGACGGGATTTGAACCCGCGGCCTCCACCTTGACAGGGTGGCGAGCACTCCAAACTGCTCCACAGGACCAAGCTTTGTGCACGAACAGTGTCGCACACGGTGTTACGTGCCCCCAACGGGATTCGAACCCGTGCTACCGCCTTGAAAGGGCGGCGTCCTAGGCCGCTAGACGATGAGGGCTATCGGCCCGCCTGGGCGCTTCTCAGCGCGTCGGGGACGTGAGAAGCATATGGGATGCCGGGAGGTATCGCCAAAACGGTTTAGGGGCTGCCCGTGGGCGAGGCCGTGGACGAGCCCGTGCGGGAACCCGTGGGGGAGGGGGTCGCTCCCGGCTGGTTGTCCTCGGGGAGGTGGCGGCTGACCTCCGCCGTCGTGAGACCGAGGCCGCCGAGTCTGATCTCGTCCCAGGCCTGGAGGCGGCGGGTGTCGCGGTCCATGTAGAGGATCGAGGCCTCGATGGGGTCGGGGTACTTGCCCTCGACGGCCCGCAGCCCGCTGCCGCCCGTGGAGCCCTCGACACGCAGCCGCGTGCCCTTCTCCATCACCTCCATCTCTTGGTGGTGCAGGTGGCCCGACAGGATCATCGGGACCTCGCCGTCGACCTCCCGGGCCGCCGAGGGTTCGTGGGCGATCGCGAGGTCGACCGGGGTGCCCGCGGCCCGCTGCTCGCGCAGGGCCGCGGCCAGGCGGTCGCCCGCCGCCTCCTGGGACTCGTCGGCGCCGGGGTCGGTGGAGCGGTCCGGGGTGAACTGGGGGTCGCCCATGCCGGCGAAGCGCAGCCCGGCGATCGTCTCCGCCTTGCCGTTGTCGAGGACGTGGACGCCCTCGAGGCCCTCCAGGTAGCGCTGGGTGGTGAGGGAGTCGTGGTTGCCGCGGACCCAGACGTACGGCGCCCCGAGGTCGGGGATCGGGTCGAGGAAGCCGTTCTCCGCCGCCGTGCCGTGGTCCATGGTGTCGCCGGAGTCGACGATCACGTCGACCTTGTACTGCTCCACCAGCGAGGCGATGATCTTCCAGCTCGCCGGGTTGAGATGGATGTCGGAGACGTGCAGCACCCGGATGGTGGTGGGGTCCGGCTGATAGGCGGGGAGCGTGGACGTGACGTCGTAGAGCTTCGTCACGTTCGTCACCAGGCGGGCCAACTCCTTCTGGTAGACGTCGAACTCGGTGACGATGCTGCGCGCGTTGCCGACCAGGGAGGGGGCGGAGGAGAGCAGCCCCGAGAACCTGGGCTCCAGGACCGACTCCGGGTTCCAGGTGGCGTACGCCGTGCCGCCGCAGGCCGCCAGGAGGGTCAGGGCCAGTCCGCCGGCCGCGAGGGCCCGGCGGGGGCGGCGGTAGACCGCGAGGCCGAGTGTGGTGGCGCCCAGCACCACGGCCGCGCAGGAGCGCAGGGCGAGGTCGAGGGTGCCGTGTTCGACGTCCGTGGCCACCTCGTCCTGGAGGCCGGACAGGCGTTCGGGGTGGTCGACGAGGGCCTGGGAGCGTTCCGGGTCGAGCTGGTCGACGTTGACGTCGAGGCGGACCGGGGCCTGGTGGCTGTCCAGTTGGAGCGCGCCGAGCGGGGAGACGTTGATCTTCGTGCCGCCGGACAGGGACGGGCGCAGGGTCATCGTGGTGTTCATGGGGCCGACCGGGACCCGCACGTTGCCGACGATCAGCAGACCGAGCCAGGCGCCCATGAGGACGACGGCGACCAGGCCGAGGGCGCGGACCCAGGGGTGCGGCGGGTCGACGAGCTCGACGGACGGGTGGGAGCGGCGCCTGCCGTACTGGCGGGCGAGGGCTCGCGAGGGCTTTCGTACGGCGTTCAGGATGCTCCGGATGGTCAGGACTGCGGCGGGGACGCGGGCCATTGGTCCCGTATGCCCAAGTCCGCCCGCGGATATGCGGGCGCGCTCATCCCTCTCGTCCGACCGGGTCGTACCGGAGAATGGGCTTGTGCTGGAGATGACGCGCGAGGAGTTCGAGGAACTGGTGTCCGAGGCGCTGGACCGGATTCCTCCGGAGCTGACGCGGCTGATGGACAACGTCGCGGTGTTCGTCGAGGACGAACCGCCGAAGGACGATCCCGAGCTGCTCGGGCTGTACGAGGGCACTCCGCTGACCGACCGGGGCGAGTGGTACGCGGGGGTGCTGCCGGACCGCATCACGATCTACCGGGGGCCGACGCTGCGGATGTGCGAGACGCGCGAGGACGTCGTCGCGGAGACGGAGGTGACGGTCGTGCACGAGATCGCCCATCACTTCGGGATCGACGACGCGCGGCTGCATGCGCTCGGGTACGGGTGAGCCCGTTTTCGAACGGGGCGCGTGTCCTCTTGTGGGCGGCGGGAGTTGGGCAGGTTGACTCTTAGACGACCGCCCTCGGAGGTGGCTGCTCGTGCGCCGCTTGTACGTACCCGTCCGTCTGGCCGCCACGGTCATGGCCGTCGCCGCCACCGCGGGCTGCATGAGCGTGGGCGGGGACGACGGAGGCGGCAGCGCGAAGCCGTCGCACTCCGCCGGGGAGCGGGGCGGCGAGGCACCGGACGGGGGGTCCGCGGCCTCGGGCGGTTCCGTGGGGCTCGGCGGGACGGGCGCGGACGGCAAGCACGGGAAGCACGGCAAGGGCAAGGACGGCAAGGAGTCGGCCTCGCCGTCGGCGTCCGCCTCGGCGGCGGCCGGCGCGTCGGCCTCGGCGGGGGTGAAGCCGGGGCATACGGCGCAACCGGCGCCCTCGGCGACACGGACCGACCCGGCCCCCACCCGCACGCCCGACCCGGAGCCGCCGGCGCCGAGCGAGCCGCCCGCGTCCCCCACCCCGTCGCCGCCGCCCGCCGAGCCGTCCTCGTCGGCGCAGCCGGAGACGGGCACGCAGCTGAGCCAGCGGGAGCCGGCGCCCACCGCCGGGTCGCCGGTGTGACGGACCCCGTGAAAGGCCCCGAGTGACCTCGGATACATACGAGGGGATCGGTTTGCCTTCGGGGGCGATGGGTGCGTATGGTTATAGATCGTTTGATCATTTGCCCGGCGCCAAAGCAGAAGAGCGCCGTGTGGCGCGTTCTCTCCCTTACCGTGGCTGACCGCATAGAGGCGGTCGTATTGCGAATCACGGAGTTGACGGGCGCGTGCCGACGAGACTCCGGAAGGTTTCGCATACGCATGTCCATTTCCAGTACTGATCACGTCGTCGTGCCCGAGAACGAGGGCACCGAGGACGTCACCGAGGCCACCGCCGAAGTCACCTTCGCGGACCTCGGTCTCCCCGAGGGCGTCGTGCGCAAGCTCGCCCAGAACGGCGTGACCACCCCCTTCCCGATCCAGGCCGCGACCATCCCGGACGCCCTGGCCGGCAAGGACATCCTCGGCCGTGGCCGCACCGGCTCCGGCAAGACCCTCTCCTTCGGTCTGCCGACCCTGGCCCGTCTGTCCGGCGGCCGCACCGAGAAGCACCGGCCGCGCGCCGTCATCCTCACCCCGACCCGTGAGCTCGCGATGCAGGTCGCGGACGCGCTGCAGCCCTACGGCGACCAGCTCGGCCTGAAGATGAAGGTCGTCTGCGGCGGTACGTCCATGAGCAACCAGATCTACGCCCTGGAGCGCGGTGTCGACGTCCTCGTCGCCACTCCGGGCCGACTGCGCGACCTCATCAACCGCGGCGCCTGCTCCCTGCAGGACATCGAGGTCGCCGTCATCGACGAGGCCGACCAGATGTCCGACCTGGGCTTCCTGCCCGAGGTCACCGAGCTGCTCGACCAGGTCCCGGCCGGCGGCCAGCGGATGCTGTTCTCGGCCACGATGGAGAACGAGATCTCCACGCTGGTCAAGCGCTACCTGAGCAACCCGGTCACGCACGAGGTCGACAGCGCCCAGGGCAACGTCACGACCATGTCGCACCACATCCTGATCGTGAAGCCCAAGGACAAGGCGCCGGTCACCGCGGCCATCGCCTCCCGCAAGGGCCGCACCATCATCTTCGTCCGCACCCAGCTGGGCGCGGACCGCATCGCCGAGCAGCTGCGCGAGTCCGGTGTGAAGGCCGACGCGCTGCACGGTGGCATGACGCAGGGCGCGCGTACCCGCACCCTGGCCGACTTCAAGGACGGTTACGTCAACGCGCTCGTCGCGACCGACGTCGCCGCCCGCGGTATCCACGTCGACGGCATCGACCTCGTCCTGAACGTCGACCCCGCCGGTGACCACAAGGACTACCTGCACCGCGCGGGGCGTACCGCTCGCGCCGGCCGCACCGGCACGGTCGTCTCCCTGTCGCTGCCGCACCAGCGTCGGCAGATCTTCCGGCTGATGGAGGACGCGGGCGTCGACGCCGGGCGTCACATCATCAACTCCGGTACGGCCTTCGAGCCCGAGGTCGCCGAGATCACCGGCGCCCGTTCTATGACCGAGGTCCAGTCCGAGTCCGCGGCCAACGCGGCTCAGCAGGCCGAGCGCGAGGTCGCCCAGCTCACCAAGGAGCTGGAGCGGGCGCAGCGCCGCGCGACCGAGCTGCGCGAGGAGGCCGACCGCCTGGTCGCCCGTGCCGCCCGCGAGCGCGGCGAGGACCCGGAGACGGCGGTCGCCGCGGCCGCCGAGGCAGTCGTGGCGAAGGAGGCGGAGGCCACGGCCGAGGCCGTGGTCACCGAGCAGTCCGCCGAGCGTCCGGCGTACGAGCAGCCGCGTCAGCGCCGTGACGAGCGGGGCAACTACGAGCGTCGCGACGACCGTCGGGACGACCGTGGTGGCCGTTCCTTCGAGCGTCGTGACGACCGTGGCGGCTTCAACCGCGACCGCCGGGACGGCGAGCGCGGCGGGTTCCGTCGTGACGACCGTCGCGACGACCGTGGTGGCCGTTCGTTCGAGCGCCGCGACGACCGCTCCTCGGGCGGTTTCAACCGCGACCGTCGTGACGACCGTCCCTCGGGCGGCGGTTTCAACCGTGACCGTCGTGACGAGCGTCCCTCGGGCGGCTTCCGCCGTGACGACCG
>NZ_KB911630.1:14687-46582 GCF_000383615.1 Streptomyces canus 299MFChir4.1
CGTGACGACCGTCCCTCGGGTGGCGGTTTCAACCGCGACCGTCGTGACGAGCGTCCGTCCACCCACCGGGGCAGCGACCGTCCCTTCAACCGCGACCGTCAGGGCGACCGCCCCACCGGCGGCGGTTTCCGCTCCGGTGGCCACGACCGCCCGCACGGCCGTCGTGACGACCGTCCGGCCGGCTCCTCCTTCGGCCGCCGTGACGACAAGCCGCGCTGGAAGCGCAACGGCTGACACAGCGTGAGCTGAACTGGGGCCCGTACGACTTCGGTCGTGCGGGCCCTTTTCGCGTGCGTAATCGACTACCGAAGCCTGTGTGGCGGTTGTTAACATCCGTTGGATCGCGTGGCGGAGTGTGGCCGAGGGGGAAGACAAGGCCTGCCGGCGCGCCTTTTCTTACTTCCCTGGGGAGGGACCCTTGACCCGGCATGCCCGGATCGCACTCACTCTTGCCTCGCTGGCCGCTCTGAGCGCCGGCACCCTGACGTCCGCGGGCCCGGCCGCCGCGGACACCACCCCGACTCCGATCGCCACGGACGGCGTGTGGGGCATCGACTACGCGGCCGGCTATCTGACCAGCGTCGAGTACCGGCCCGACGGCGAGCAGTACGTGGTCGGCCGGCAGCTCTCGCCCGACGGCTCCACCGTGCTGGAGCAGGCCACCCGCGGATTCGCCGGCACCTACGCCGACGGCACCCATCTGGAGCGGGTGCCGTGCGACGCGGGCGGCTGCGTGCCACTGCGCGCCACCGGCACGCAGAGCGTCGGCTACTTCCAGGTCGACGAGTACGACAAGGAGCGCGCCCAGATCTGGGGACAGCCGACGAGCTACCACGGGACGGAACCCGCCGTCACCGGCGGCCGGTTCGTGGACACCACCGGCCGCTACTTCGTCTACGACGCCGCCTCCACCGGCAAGCAGTACGTCGACGCCGTGAACCAGTACCGGGCCGAGGACGTCCGGCTGACGCGCTCCGTCACCGCCGCCTCCGTATGGGGCTCGGCGCTGTGGACACCGGGCTCGGGCAACGGCGTGGTCACCCAGTACGACCTGGAGGGGAAGAAGACGGTCGCGACCGTCTCCACGGGCGCTCCCTGCACGGTCAAGGAGCTCCAGGTCATCGGCCGTTGGATCTACTGGAACTGCGGTCCCACGGGCGCCGCCGGCGTGTACGACCGTACGGCGAAGAAGAACATCAAGGTGCCCTCGGGCCCCGCTCTCGTCGGTGACGGCTACCTCGTCCAGCACGACCGGACGGCCGGCAAGCTGATGCTGACGGACTACCACTCCGGAACGGCCGCCGCCGCGCGCGCGATCGCCGACCTGCCGGCCGGCGGCACGGCCGACCAGCGGCGACTGACCTGGTCGGTGGACAAGTTCGGCGGGGGCATCGCCTACGTCGACGCCGGCCACACGATCCGGACGGTGCCGAGCGGGGTACCCACCCAGTCCCTCGGGAAGATCGAGTCGGACCTGGACAACGACTACTTCGACGCCGCGGGCCGCAACAGCGCCAACATGGCCTGGATGAGCACCTGGCAGCTGAACAAGCCGGCCGCCTGGACCTTCACCGTGAAGAACGCCCAGGGCCGCGTCGACCGCACCCTGAGAGGCAGCGGTACGGCGATCGACCTGGCCTGGGACGGGAAGACGGACTCGGGCGGCTACGCGTACAACGGCATGAAGTCCTGGACGCTGACCGCGACCGCCGCCGACGGCGGGGGCACGTACACGACCAGCGGCAAGGTCGCGCTCAACGGCGGCCGCCAGGGCCACCACGACATGGGCGGCTACGCCTACGGCGAGCTGGTCACCCTCAACTCCTCGGGCACCCTGAGCCTCCAGTACACCAACGGCGGGGGCAAGTTCGACTGGAAGCAGAACGCGTCCGGCTGGCCCGTCGGCACGGTCGCCGTGCCCTTCGGCGACATGGGCAAGGACCGCTGCGCCGAGATGCTGGTCCGCATGCCGAACGGCGAGCTGCGCCGCTACGCGGGCAAGTGCGGCGGTGGCTCGTACGGCCCGTCGAGCAGCCACACCTCGCTCGGCATCGGCTGGAACGCGTACAACGTCTTCACCGCCCCCGGCGACCTGACCGGGGACGGCCGTACCGACCTGCTGGCCCGCAAGGCGTCGACCGGAGACGTCTACCTGTTCGCCAACGACGGTGCGAGCAAGCTCAAGCCGGGCGTGAAGATCCGCAGCTGGGCGACGTACAAGAAGATCGTCGGCGCCGGGGACCTCAACGGCGACGGGTTCGGGGATGTTCTGGTGCAGGACAGGGCCGGGACGCTGTGGCGCTACGACGGCACCGGCACCGGCCAGGTCAAGGAGCGGGTGCGGGTCTTCTCCAATTGGGGGACCTCCTACAACGTGGTCGTCGGCGTCGGTGACATCACCGGCGACGGCAAGAACGACCTGGTCTCCCGGGACACCGGCGGCAACCTGTACCGCAACGACGGCGACGGCAAGGGCTCGTTCGGGGCACGGGTGAAGATCGCGAGCGGCTGGCAGGGCTACAAGGGCCTTTTCTAGAGGGCCACTTCTTCCAGAAGGGCACTTCTCAGCCAAGTTGTGACGTGTGTCACGCCCCCGGCGTGGGAATCGCTGGGGGCATGACAGATGACGACATAGCGAGTGGGCTGTCCGACGAAGAACGGCTTGCCCAGCTCGGCTACACGCAGGTCCTCGCCCGCCGCATGTCGGCGTTCTCCAACTACGCGGTCTCCTTCACGATCATCTCGGTCCTGTCCGGGTGCCTGACCCTCTACCTCTTCGGCATGAACACGGGCGGTCCCGCCGTGATCACCTGGGGCTGGGTCGCCGTAGGCCTGATGACGCTGTTCGTGGGCTTGTCGATGGCCGAGATCTGCTCGGCGTACCCGACCTCCGCGGGCCTGTACTTCTGGGCCCACCGCCTGGCCCCGCCCCGGAGCGCGGCCGCCTGGGCGTGGTTCACGGGCTGGTTCAACGTGCTGGGCCAGGTGGCGGTGACGGCGGGCATCGACTTCGGCGCCGCGTCCTTCCTCGGCGCCTACCTGAACCTCCAGTTCGACTTCGAGGTGACGCCCGGCCGCACGATCCTGCTCTTCGCCGCGATCCTGATCCTGCACGGGCTGCTCAACACCTTCGGCGTGCGGATCGTCGCGCTGCTGAACAGCGTGAGCGTGTGGTGGCACGTGATCGGCGTGGCGGTCATCGTCGGCGCCCTCACCTTCGTCCCCGACAAGCACCAGTCGGCGTCCTTCGTCTTCGGCGAGTTCGTGAACAACACGGGCTGGGGCAGCGGGGTCTACGTCGTCCTGATCGGCCTCCTGATGGCCCAGTACACCTTCACCGGCTACGACGCCTCGGCCCACATGACCGAGGAGACCCACGACGCGTCCACTGCGGGCCCGAAGGGCATCGTCCAGTCGATCTGGACATCGTGGATAGCGGGCTTCGTGCTGCTCCTGGGCTTCACGTTCGCGATCCAGTCCTACGACGGCGCTCTCAACTCCCCGACGGGCGCGCCGCCCGCCCAGATCCTCCTCGACGCGCTCGGAGCCACCGCCGGCAAGCTCCTGCTGCTGGTCGTGATCGGCGCCCAGCTGTTCTGCGGGATGGCCTCGGTGACCGCCAACAGCCGCATGATCTACGCCTTCTCACGCGACGGCGCGCTGCCCTTCTCGCACGTCTGGCACACGGTGAGCCCGCGCACCCGGACCCCGGTCGCGGCGGTCTGGCTGGCCGCGGGCGGGGCGCTCCTGCTGGGCCTGCCGTACCTGATCAACTACACGGCCTACGCGGCGGTGACCTCCGTCGCGGTGATCGGCCTCTACATCGCCTACGTCATCCCGACGCTGCTGCGGCTGCGCAAGGGCGAGGCGTTCGAGCGGGGGCCATGGCATCTGGGCCGCTGGTCGCGCGCGATCGGCCTGGTGTCGGTGGCGTGGGTCGGCGTGATCACGATCCTCTTCATGCTCCCGCAGGTCTCCCCGGTCACCTGGGAGACCTTCAACTACGCCCCGATCGCCGTCCTGGCCGTCCTCGGCTTCGCGTGGATCTGGTGGGCGGCCTCGGCCCGGCACTGGTTCCTGAACCCCGGGCACGAGCGCACCAAGGCCCGCGAGGCGGCCCGCGCGAACGCGCCCGAACCGGTCGATCCCTGATCTTCCCGCCCGTTCCGTCCGCCCGACGCGGCCGTGTCCCCGATACCCGATCGGAGACACGGCCACGTCCGGCTATGCTCGGGGAGGCAACATCGCCTGGGCCCTTAGCTCAATTGGCAGAGCAGTGGACTTTTAATCCATTGGTTGTGGGTTCGAGTCCCACAGGGCCTACCGGTGTCAGGCGGCGCCCGGGTCGGCTTCGGTCGGGCCGGGCGCCGTTGCGTCTGCACCGTCCACTGGCGCGAGCCCTACGGCGTCAGACCCGGGTCAGGCGGACCGCCACGGTCTCGCCGACCGTCACGAGCCGGTCGTAGTCCGGGTCCGTCGCCGTCGCGCGTCCCTCGACCTCGACGTCCCCCTTCTGGAAGGGGACCGAGCCGGTGGGCACGGCCGTACCGGTCCAGGCGACCGGGGCGCCCGGGGTGCAGGAGACCGTCGTGGAGAAGGAACCTCGGATGAGGTCCCGCTTCTTCACCTGAGTGACGTCGCCCGCCACGGTCACCCGCACCGGCTTGTCGCAGCTCACCGTGCCGTGGAAGGTGGCCTTGCCGTTGAGCGAGCTCGCGGTGCCGTCGAGGGCGATGTCGAGGCCGAGGCCGAGTTCGGCCGGCGGGGCCGGGTTCTCGATGTGGACCTCGCCGCGCGCGGCCGACGTGCCTCCCTCGCAGTGCTGCTCGAAGGCGGCGTCGAGCTTCTTCACATAGCCCTGGGGGCCGAACTCCACCGCGGAGACGGTGAAGGTGCCGGTGAGCTGGTTGCAGCCGCGGCCGTTGCCGCTGAGGTCCAGGCCCGGTTCGGTTCCTTCGTTGAACGGGTAGCGGGTGGCTCCCGTGTAGGTCCCGGGCGTCAGGGCCTGGCCGGACGGTGCCGCGAGGTCCAGGGTCCACCAGTCGCCGTTCGCCCCGTCGACGGAGAGGGTGACCACCCCGTTGCCGGTGTTCGCGGAGACGTTCAGGCGGTCCTGGGACGACGTCGAGTAGGAGTAGGACTGGCCGCCGCTGATCCAGTCGCCCTCGTCACCGCTGAAGCTGAAGGAGCCCTCGGTGACCGGCAGGGCGTGCGCTTCGGCGCCGGAGAGCAGTCCGGTGGTGCCGGTGGCCATGGCCAGTGCCAGCGCGAGGGTGGCGGTGGCACGGGTCAGGACGCGTCTGGGCAGACCGAGATTCATGGATGTTCCCCCTGGTGAGATGAGATGGACCCGGTGGGCGAGGCGAGTCTGCCAATGCGGGGAAAGTGCGACAACTGTGTTTCAGGTGTGATGAGTTGAGGTTTCGGCCAACACCTGGAGGGCCCGCTTCTTTGCCACAGCTTGATCAGACGCAGCTCCTCGCTTTGATCTGCCATGGCCGTGTCCTGCCGAGGCTGGGCCGCCTTCGGGGTGGGTCCGTAGGGGGAGTTGAAGATGGTGCGACGGAGATCGCTCGCTTTCGCCGGGGTGGCCGCGCTGGTGTCGACGGCCACTGCCGGCGACCGCTCGGTGGAGACGGTCTACCGGGCCTACGCCGTCGGCCGAGCTCCCTCGTCACGCCAGATGGCGGTTGGGCGCCTTCGCTCGGTCCTCGTACTCGCTCAGCACCACCACGTCCACGCCCTTCGCGGTGAGCAGCCCGGTCCCGTCCGCTGCTGCCACGAAGGTGTCCGGCTCCCGCCACGCCGTCACCACCCGGCGCACCCCCGCGTCCAGGATCAGGCGGGCGCAGGGGGCCGGGCGGGAGGCGCGGTGGGTGCAGGGTTCCAGGCTGGTGTAGACGGTGGCCGAGGCCAGGCGGGGGTCGGCCGGATCGATCTTCGCGAGCGCCGCCTCCTCCGCGTGGACGACCGGGTCGTCGCCCTCCCTGGAGTGGCCGCGCGCCAGCTCCGTGCCGTCGGCCGCCACCACCACCGCGCCCACGCTGAACGCCGTCCGTGAGGGCGGGCAGCGGATCGCCAACTCGCAGGCCAGCGCGAGCCAGTGGTGGTCCGCGGCGACGGGAACCAGGCCGGTGCCGGGGGCCGTGGGCTCGTAGCGCATCAGGACGACGTCCTCGATACGGCGGGTCTCCACCAGGCGCAGCCGGCCGGACTGGTACGTGCCCGGCCCGAAGAGGCGCGGGGCCTCGGGGCTGCCGACGAAGAGGGGGGCCAGAACGAGCTGCACCTCGTCCGCGAGGCCCTGCTGGAGGAGCTGGCTGTGGATCCGCCCGCCGCCCTCCACCATCAGCCGGTCCACTCCGCGCTCCTCGTGCAGGTGCTCCAGCAGGCGGCGCCAGTCGAGTTCGGGGCCGAGGGAGACCACGTCGGCCGCCAGGCCCAGCGCGCGGGCCCGCTGCGCGCCCTGGTCCGTCGTGAAGACCAGCTTGTCGCCGCCGGTGTGCCAGAAGTTCGCGTCCGGGTCCAGCTCGCCCGAGCCGCTGACCGTGACCTTCAGAGGGTACGGCGGCTTCCCGGCGGCGACCCGGGCCGCGCGGCGCGCCTCGGAGTTCACCAGCAGGCGGGGGTTGTCGGCGCGGATCGTGCCCGCGCCGATGAGGATCGCGTCCACCGAGGCCCGGACCTCGTCCACGCGGTCGAAGTCGGCCGGGCCGGACAGGAGGAGGCGGTCGGGGCCGGTGTCGTCGAGGTAGCCGTCGAGGGAGACCGCGGCGGAGAGGAGGACGTAGGGGTGGGGCATCGGGGCGGTCCCTCTCGGAAACGGGTGCGGAAGGTTCAGGCGGCGGGCTTCGGAGGCGGAGAGTCTCAGGGCAGCGAGCTTCAGAGGCGGCGGGCTTGGTTCAAGTTTGAAGCAAACCTACACTGGGAGCATGACGACCCGCTGGCTCAGCCCCGACGAGCAGCGAGCCTGGCGTGCGTACATCGCCGCCTCGCTCCTCCTGGAGGACACCATCGACCGGCAGCTCCAGCAGGAGGCCGGCATGCCACACCTGTACTACTCCATCCTCGCCAACCTCTCCGAGACCCCGGAACGGCGGCTGCGGATGACCGAGCTCGCCGAGGGGCTGAAGATCACCCGGCCCCGGCTGACGTACGCCGTCGCCCGGCTGGAGAAGGACGGGCTGGTGCGGCGCGAGAGCTGCGAGTCGGACAAGCGCGGCAGCATCGCGGTCCTCACGGGCGAGGGTATGGCGGTACTGGAACGGACGGCGCCCGGGCACGTGGAGACGGTCCGCACCGCGCTCTTCGACCGGCTCACGCCGGAGCAGGTGGGGCAGCTGGAGGAGATCTTCACCAGCGTCACCGCGGGACTCCAGGGGGAGGACGGGCCCTTCGAGGGGCTCCCGTGGCGCCGGCGGTCGGCCCCGCCCTGTTCCTGAGAAACCCACGTGTGACGAGCGCCATAAAGCCGTTGCTTCAAATTTAAAGCATGGGGTAGGGTCTCGATCAGTAGAACTGCTTCAAATCTGAAGCAGGTGTGTCCACGGAGCGGAGTACCCGCATGTCCGACCTGCCCGCAGCCACCCAGCGCTCCCGCGTCCGCGTCCCGTTGCGCTTCGGGGACGGCTACCGCGTAGACGCCGAGCTCGTGACCTTCCACGGCCTGGTCGACGGGCAGGAGCACCTCGCCGTCGTCCTCGGTGACCCCGCGCCCGGCGCCGTCCCGCTGGTGCGGCTGCACTCCGAGTGCCTCACCGGTGACGTCTTCGGCTCCGCGCGCTGCGACTGCGGCCCGCAGCTGCGCGAGGCGGTCGAGCGCATAGCCGAGCGCGGCGGAGTCCTGCTCTACCTCCGCCAGGAGGGCCGCGGCATCGGCCTCTACAACAAGCTCGACGCGTACGCCCTCCAGGACCAGGGCCTCGACACCTACGCCGCGAACACCGCCCTGGGCCTGCCCGAGGACGCCCGCGACTACACGGCGGCGGCGCAGATGCTCCAGGCCCTCGGGATCGCCGAGCTCGACCTGCTCTCCAACAACCCCGACAAGGCGGGCCAGTTGCGCGACCTCGGCATCGACGTCGGCGACCGGGTCCCCACCGGTGTCTTCACCACCGCCCACAACGTCCGCTACTTGCGCGCGAAGGTCCTCCAGACCCAGCACACGCTGCCGCTGGGCGAGTTGACCGAACTCGGCGTCGGCTGAGCACGGCGCTTCCGGTGACGGCGAGGGTCGAGGTCGTCACCGGGCTCCTGCGGCTCACGCCGGACGACGGGGCCGTACCGAAACTCCCTCGGGGCCGCCACGCGGGAAACCGGGCCTCCGAGACACCCCTGGCGCGAACCACCTCGCGGATGACGTATGCTGGTCACACAACGACGCGGGGTGGAGCAGCTCGGTAGCTCGCTGGGCTCATAACCCAGAGGTCGCAGGTTCAAATCCTGTCCCCGCTACTCAAGGCTCAGGGCCGGATTCCAGTTCACTGGAATCCGGCCCTGAGTGTTTTCCCCCGGTCCGCGACACCTGGGCGGCCGTCGTGACGCGGGGTGAGCGGGTGACCGCCCTCCGCGTAACAACTGACGTACCGTCAATGCCGGTGAGTCGCCTGAGATGGAGTCAACTCGCCCGTTTTTCGCCGTTCATGGGCCGTAAGTCCTCCCGGATTTCGTTAATGATCAAGCGGAACGGCTTGGAATCGGACCCCCGGGTCTATTAACGTTCGATAACGCAGCGCGGTCGTCCCAGCCGTCACAAGAGACGGCTCCGTGCTCACGCGCCGAATTCCGCAAGGGAACCGGGGAACCACCAACTTGGGGTGAATCGCTCGTAGTCCGCCGTGGCAGCACGGCGGGTATACGCGCGTAGGAGACCTTCCTGCTCCGAACCCGTCAGCTAACCCGGTAGGCGAGAAGGAAGGAAAGGAGCGCGCCCACGTGGCGTCCAACCCGCCTGCCCCCGAGGCGCCGTACGTACCCAGCGACACCCTCGTGTACGGCGGTTACCGCGCCGACGACGAGGCCCCGCTCGGCGAGTGGAACCCGACCGCGGACTCCCTCGCCCCCGTACGAGGCCGGCATCGCGTCGCCAAGCAGCGTGGCGGAGGATTCGCCCGTAGCTCCACGGTTCTGGGCGTCGGTGTCATAGCCGCCGTCAGCGCGGGCGGGATGGCCAGCGCCAACACCGGCAAGCCGCCGGTCTCCATCTCCATGCCCGACCTGGGCCCCGTGAGCTCGCTCATCTCGAACGACTCCGACTCCGACTCCGCCGCGGACGACACGAGCGCCTTCAGCAGCGTCGGCGCCACCACCGCCGACACCGCCAAGGGCACCTCGGACGCCGGTGAGGCGCTGCGCTCGCGCATCCTGGCCCAGGCCGAGGTGCAGCAGGGCCAGCTCGACACCAAGGCCGCCCAGGCCGTCGCGGCCGCCGCCGAGAAGGAGGCCGACGAGGCCGCCGCCAAGGCGGAGAAGGAGGCCCAGGAGAAGGCCACCGCCGCGAAGAAGAAGGCGGAGGAGGCGGCCGCGAAGGTGGCCGAGGCCGCGCGCCTGGCCGAGCTCGCCAAGCAGTACACGCTGCCGACCTCGTCGTACACCATCACGGGGACCTTCGGTCAGGCCGGTTCGCTGTGGTCCTCCGGCTATCACACGGGCCTCGACTTCGCCGCCCCCACGGGCACGCTCATCAAGGCCATCCACAGCGGCACCATCACCGAGGCCGGCTGGGCCGGTTCCTACGGCTACCGCACGATCCTCACCCTCGACGACGGCACCGAGCTGTGGTTCTGCCACCAGTCCTCGATCAGCGTCAGCGTCGGCCAGAAGGTCGGCACCGGTGATGTCATCGGCCGCGTGGGCGCCACCGGCAACGTGACCGGCGCGCACCTGCACCTGGAGGTCCACCCGGGCGGCGCGGCGACCGGGATCGACCCGATGGCGTGGCTGCGCGGCAAGGGTCTCACCCCCTGAGGTTTCCTCCGCACTCCGGCAGCCCTGGCGACGTCCCCCCGACGCCAGGGCTGCCGGTGTTCCGGAGTGGATCACTCCGCCTGTTTGCGAGGGCTTTGCGGCCACAGCGGAAGACCGGCGTCCGGCACGGGCGTTGACGTACGACACGACGTCTCTTCGCAAGCTCGGCTCCTCCGGCCTCACGGTCTTCCCGTTCTCCCTCGGCGGCAACGTCTTCGGCTGGACCGCCGACGCGTACACCGCGGCCGGCGGCAACTCCGGCGGCGAGTCCGAGACGGTCATCGGCAACTGGATGGCGGTCCGCGGCAACCGCGACGACGTCGTCATCGCCACGAAGGTCAGCCAGCGCCCCGACTTCCCCGGCCTGACCGCCACCGACATCAAGGCGGCGGCCGACACCTCGCTGCAGCGCCTGCGCACCGACCGCATCGACCTCCTGAGGTGCCGGTCGAGGAGATACGAGCTGGAGTCGGTGGCCGCCGGTCCGCGGTCCGCGGGCGCCGGAAAGCACCTGGACACCGAACGCGGCCGGAAGGTCCTCGCGGCCCAGCCGACGGTGGCGGCCCCGATCGCCTCCGCCCGCACGGTGGAACAGCTGGCGGCGCTGCTGGGGGTCGGGGAGCTGACGCTGACGGAGGAAGAAGTGGCTCGCCTGACGCAGGCGTCGGCCTGACTCTCCGGCCCTACGTCCGGTACGGGTTGTAGGCGGGGTACGGCACCGCCGGGTGGACGCCGTGGACGGGGTGGACGGGGGGCGTCGGCTGGGCCGGGTGAGCCGGGTGAGCCGGGTTGGCCGGGTATCCGTAGACGCCGTACACCGGCCAGGGCGGTGCGGCCACCGGTACCGGCGGTGCCGTCATCCGCGCCGCGTGGTCCAGCGCCGGCCGGGCCACCTCCCGTCGCCGCCACAGCTCGTGCAGCAGCTCCCGCTCCCGTACGACGAAGTCCGCGTTCGCCCGCCCGAGCCGCCCCCGGCGCCGTAGGAACGCCAGGGATGTCGCGTACGCCTCGTACTGCGAGACCGCCCGTGCCGCGGCCCGCCCGCCGAACTGACGCCGCGCGTAGTCCCTCGCCACCCGCCGCGCCCGCATCGAGCCCAGCGCGTACGGCTCGGTCGGCGTCAGCCACCCGGCGACGGCGTAGGCGGGCAGCTCCTCGCGCACGGTCCTGAGCTCCCGCTGCCGTGTCCAGATGACCAGCCAGGTCAGCAGCGCGAACGCCGGCACCATGAACATCGCGTACACCGCGAAGAACCCGTACTGCCCGAAGGTCGACGAGCCGTTCCACGTCGCGTGCATGCCCATCGCGAGCAGCAGCCCGGACAGCGGGAGCAGAACCCGCCGTACGTGCTGGCGTTCCGCCGACAGCGCGGAGATGCCGAAGCCGATGCCGGTGAGGACCGTGAACAGGGGGTGCGCGAAGGGTGACATCACCACGCGCACGAAGAAGGTCGCGGCGGTGACGGAGGCGATGCCGCCGTCGCCGTTGAGCTGGTCCGTGCCGAAGGCGGTGCCGAGGTAGAGGATGTTCTCGGTGAAGGCGAAACCGGTGGCGGTGACCCCCGCTATCACCACGCCGTCGACGATCCCGGTGAAGTCCCGTCTGCGGAACAGGAAGACGAGCAGTACGGCGGCGGCCTTGGCCGACTCCTCGACGATCGGAGCTATGACGGTCGCGCCGAGGGTGTCCGCGCTGGAGGGGTCGGCGGTCGCCGTCGCTATCCACTTCGTCGCGAAGCTGTTGGCGATGATCGCTATCAGGGCGGCCGCGCAGGCGCCCCAGGCGAAGGCGAACAGCAGATTGCGCCAGGGCCCCGGTTCGACCCGGTCGAGCCAGCGGAACGCGGCTATGAGCAGCGGTACGGGCAGGACGGCGAGCCCCAGCCCGACCAGGAACCCCTCGGTACCGGTCTGTTGGCGGACCAGGGCGAGGATGACGAGCCCGGACAGTGTGAGGAGCGTGATCAGCGCGCCGTAGCGCACCCACTTCCGCTGCCACCAGTGCGCATGCCGCAGCGCGGTGCCACCGGTGGGGTCACCGGGGTACGTCGGATACGGGGGACAGGTGGCCACAGCATCGACCTTAACGAGACAGAGGCGCCGCCCGCAGCTGGAGCGGGTGCTCAGGTGCCGGTGGGGGACTGGTCGGAGCGGTCGGGTCGGACGCCGTGCTGTACGCGGCGGAACAGCAGGTCGTTCACGACATGTCCCTTCTCCAGTCCCTGCCCCTCGAAACGGGTCAGCGGCCGGAAGTCGGGACGCGCCGCGAAACCGCCACCTGCCTGTGTGTTCTCGAAGTCCGGATGCGCGGTGAGTACGTCGAGCATCTGTTCGGCGTACGGCTCCCAGTCGGTGGCGCAGTGCACCAGCGCGCCGGGCCTCAGGCGGGTCGCGGCCAGGTCCAGGAACTCCGGCTGGATCAGCCGCCGCTTGTGGTGCCGCTTCTTGGGCCAGGGGTCGGGGAAGTACACGCGCAGCCCGTCGAGCGCGTCCCTGGTGAGCATCTCGCGCAGCAGGATGATGGCGTCGCCGTTGCCGACCCGGATGTTGGACAGCTTCTGCTGCTCGGCGAGGTTGAGCAGGTTGCCCTGGCCCGGAGTGTGCACGTCGACGGCGAGGATGTTGGTGTCGGGGGCGGCGGCGGCCATCTGCGCGGTGGCCTCACCCATGCCGAACCCGATCTCCAGCACGACGTGGTTGTCGTTCCCGAACAGTTCGCCGAGGTCGATCGTGCGCTGCCCGTCGATGTCGAGGCCCCATGTGGGCCACAGGCGCTGCAACGCGTCCGCCTGCCCCGCCGTCACCCGGCTCCGCCGGGGCTGGAAACTCCGGATCCGCCGCTCGAAGTGAGACCCCGCGGGATCAGCACTGGGCCCGTCGGGGAACCGCGGCTCCCCTTTGGCCCGGGTGTGCCGGACAGGAACACCCGGCACATGCCGAGCGGCCTCACCGGGGGCGGCGGGCCGGGACCGGGGGGCTTCGGGGGCGTTGAGGAAGTCAGACACAGTGGGGTCGATTTTACGGTGACCTCGGGGAGGAGCGCCGCTGAGGGATGTTTTGGGGCTTGGGTGGGGGTGAGTGCGTCGGGGGCGGTGCGTGCGGGGCGTCGGCTCCTGGGCTGCGGGGCGCGGGGTGGCGGCGTCTGGGCTGTTGAGCGCGGGGTGGGGCGTTTGGGGCGTCAGGCTGGGGCGGCCGGGTCGGTGGTGTGCGGGGCGGGCCTGTCGGGGGGCTTGTCTCGTGGTGTCCGGGGTGCTGGCATCTGGGTCGTCACGTGCGGGAGGCCGTGGGTGGTGGCTACGTCTGGGGGCCTGTCCGGGGCCGTCGCGTTCGGGCTGCGGCATCCGGGGGTCCTGTCGCGGCCGGCGCGTGCGGGTGGCCGCGTGCGGTGCCGCGTCCGTCGTGTCCGAGGGGGCCGGGTCCGGGGCGTCACGTCCGAGACACCGCGCGCAGTGGCTTCCTCTGGCGCGTCATGACCGGAAGAGCCGCGTCCGGGTTGTCGCGTCCGGGCTGTCACCGATGAGCGACGGCACCTGTACGCCTCATGTCGAGCGCAGTGCCTCCAGGGCCCGGCGGGCCACCTCTCGGCCGATCGGGAGGGAAGCCGTCGCCGCGGGTGAGGGTGCGTTCAGTACGTGTACCGCGCGCGGCCCCTCACGGATCAGGAAGTCGTCCACCAGCGTGCCGTCCCGGAGTACGGCCTGGGCCCGCACGCCGGCGGCCGAGGGCACCAGGTCATCCGGGGTGACAGCGGGCAGCAGCCTCCGCACCGCCGTGGTGAACGCTCTTCGCGACACCGACCGCCGCAGCTCACCCGTGCCGTACCGCCAGTGCCGCCGGGCTATCTGCCAGGACCCCGGCCAGGCCAGCGTGGCCCCCAGCTCCCGGGGCCGCACGGTTCTCCAGTCGTACCCCTCCCGGGCCAGCGCCGGGACCGCGTTGGGGCCGATGTGCACCCCTCCGTCGATCCCGCGCGTGAGATGCACCCCGAGGAACGGAAACGCCGGATCCGGCACCGGGTACACCAGCCCCCGCACCAGCTCGGGCCGCGCCAGCGTGTAGTACTCGCCCCGGAACGGCACGATCCGCATCCCGGGCTCGTCGCCGGTCAGCCGCGCCACCTCGTCGCAGTGCAGCCCGGCGCAGTTCACCAGCACCCGCGCCCGTACGACGTCTCCGGCGCTCGTCAGCACGGCGACCCCGCGCTCCGGGCGCCGGTCGATCCTGCGCACCTCGGCGCCGTACCGGATCTCCGCGCCCGACGCCTCGGCCAGCTGCCGCGCGACCCCGACGAAGTCGCACACCCCGGTCGTCCCGACGTGTATGGCGGCGAGCCCCTCCACCTCGGGCTCGTACTCCGCGATCTGGGCGGTGCCCAGTTCCCGCACCGGAATGCCGTTCTCCCGGCCGCGCTGCACCAGGCCGTGCAGCCGCGGCAGCTCGTCGCGCTCGGTCGCGACGATCAGCTTGCCGGTGACGGCGTGAGCGATGCCGTACTCCGCGCAGAACTTGACCATCTCGGCGGCACCCCGCACCGCGTACCGCGCTTTGAGCGATCCCGGCTTGTAGTAGATCCCGCTGTGGATCACCCCGCTGTTCCGCCCGGTCTGATGCCGGGCGGGCCCCGCCTCCTTCTCCAGCACGACGACCCGAGTGCCCGGCGAACCGCGTGTGATCGCGTACGCCGTGGACAACCCGACAATGCCCCCACCGACCACGAGCACGTCACAGTCGTAAGCGATCCCGGACAGCACCTGCACCACCTCCCACCCCCGATAGTGCACTGCACCACTGACAGTCACTTCAAACGCGGGGGGCGGTGCCGCCGTCCGGGGCTCAAGCCGGAGCCATCAGCAGCGGCCGCGCCCGCTCCCGGAGCTCCACCACCCGTGGCTCGTCCCCGTAGGGCTCCAGCCGGTGCAGAAGGTCCTTCACGTACTCGGTGGTACGGGCCGAGGAGATGCGCCCCGCGACCTCCACCGCCCGCACGCCCTGCTCGCACGCCGCGTCGAGGTTGCCCGACTCGAGCTCGGCGACCGCGGAGACGACGAGCCGCAGCCCGTGCGAGCGTACGAACTCCTCCGTCGGCTGCGACAGCGCCTGCTCCGTGAAGCGGCGGACCTGGCGCGGTGCCTTCAGGTCGCGGTAGCACTCGGCCGCGTCGGCGGCGAAGCGGTCGTACGAGTAGAAGCCGAGCCAGGACGGGTCGTTGTCCCCCTCCCGGGACCGCTCCAGCCACCCCTCGGCCGCCTTGAGCGCCGCTCCGGCCGCGACGGCGTCCCCCGCACGCGCGTGTGCCCGCGCCTCGACGAGCCGGAAGAAACTCATGGTGCGGGCGGTCGCCAGCCCCCGGTTGCGCTCCAGCGCGGCCTGCGCGAGATCGACGCCCTCGTCGCCGAAGCCCCGGTAGGTCGCCTGCAACGACATCGACGCCAGCACATAGCCGCCGAGAGGGACGTCGGCGGCCGCGCGTGCCAGCCGCAGCGCCTGGATGTAGTACCGCTGCGCCGCCTCCTGCTGGCCCGTGTCGAAGGCCATCCAGCCCGCGAGCCGGGTCAGTTCGGCGGAGGCGCCGAACAGGGCGCGGCCCACCTCGTCGGAGTACGCGCCCAGCAGCAGCGGTGCCGCCTCCACTCGTAAGCATTCCGGCACCATGGACGAACGCCAGTCGCCGCCTCCGTACTTGGAGTCCCAGCGCCTGGCGTCCTCGGCGGCCTCCCGCAGCTTCTGCACATCGCTGTGGCCGACTTTGAGCGGTGCGCCGGAGCCCTCGGAGTGGTTCACCTCGCGCGCCACCGAGCTGTCGGCCGGGGTTATCAGCCACCGTGAGGCGGGCGTTGCGTATGCGCTCACTGCGAAGGAACCGGCGAGGGACTGCCAGATGCCGCCCGCGCCGGACCGGCGCCCTGCGAGGTCCAGGCGGTAGAGCTCGGTGGCCGACCTGACGGCCTGTCCGACGTCCCTGGGGAAGGCGAGGCCCACCTCCGGCGCGGGATCCGCGTCGGCCAGGCCGATCTCGTGGAGCGGCACCGGTCGGCCGAGCTTCTGGCCTATGGCGGCCGCGATGAGGTGCGGCGCCGCACCCTGCGGAACCATCCCCTTCGACACCCAGCGCGCCACCGACGTCTTGTCGTAGCGAAGAGTCAACCCGCGTTGAGCGCCAAGATCGTTGACGCGACGCGCGAGTCCTGCGTTGCTGATTCCCGCGAGGGCGAGAACGGCGCCGAGTTTTTCGTTCGGCCCGCGTTGCTCCCTGGACATGCGCCACCCCTCGACACAGACGGCTGCCGCGCTGGCATAACCACCCGGCATTCGTAAACCCAGCGTAGTTCGCCGCATCCCAAGCGTTAAGGGGCATTGTTCCGGATGGCGGGATTGTGGTCCGTACTGAAGTGCGGGTCCGATACGCGCAGTTGCGTCGTGCTCCTGTTGTGTGGCCGTGCGCCCGTGCGTGCGCTCTTCTCCGGCCACTGGGGGAGCGCTTCCATGGATGATGCGTGGGTCGGCCCGCTGTACTGGATCCAGTGGGCTGGGGGACACCGCCGCCTACATCCCCGCGGGCGGCGGACCGGCCCGGGGGGCGAAGTGGCGTCTCCCGGGCTGCGCGCCTGTCGTGCGGCGCGCGGACTGTGCACGGAGCGTGCGCGAGCCTGTACCCATGACGCCGATTTGGCCGAAAACCGACCCTCGCCTTCGTGGGTGATCAGCCCTCCTACCATGGCAGTTGAGGGCGCGTTGGGCGTTTTTGGGGAGCGTATCGGGGGCGCATTCGCGTCGCACATCCCTTGCCTGCCACGGGTGTTCGCAGGCGTACGCGGGTGTTCCCAGGGGCGCGTTCCCCGCATCTCGACAGGCTCCACCGGCCCTCCGGCATGCTTCCTTCATGGCAGCATGGTGACCGGTTCGAACGGTGCACTGGTTGTCCACAGCCTGTGGAGGCGTCGATGCGGTGGTTGGTGGGATGGAGCAGCACCGCCGCGGGCGTGTCCCAGATCGGCGCGGCGGGGGCGACCGGAAGCGACGGCGAGACCGTGCACCCGGTGGGTTCCCACCTCCTGTGGGGCGACCCTGATCCGCTGTGGGCGGTCGGCGACTGGCGGCCCGACGAGGTGCGCGTGGTCACGGTCGACGCGCAGACCCGGATCGCGGTCCTCGGCACCTGCGGGGCCTCCGACGAACAGCTGCGGGTCGGACTGCTCGCCGCGCGCGGAGGGGCACTTCGGCATCTGACGGCCTGGTCGGGGGCGTACACGGCGGTGGTCCAGGTGGGCCGCCGGATCACGGTGGGCGGCGATCTGGCGGGCGCCCGGCCGGTGTTCTACACGCCCTGGGCCGGCGGCACGGCCTACGCGACCGCGGCCCTGCCCCTCGCCGACCTCATCGAGGCCAACCTCGACTTCGGGCACCTCGCCGCGTTGCTCGCCGCCCCCGACGTACCGGCCGCGCTCCACGACTCCACGCCCTACGAGGGCGTACGGCGCATTCCGCCGGGGCACGCGCTGATCCTGCGCAACGGCGCCCGCGAGATCGCCGGCTACGAGCCCGTCGCCTCCCTCGCGGTCGCCGCGCCCACCGCCGACGCGGACAGCGCGGTCGACGGGGTGCGCGACGCGCTCGTCGACGCGGTGCGCGCCCGGCTGTCCGCGCCCCGGCACGTACCCGACATCGACCCCGGCCCGGTGCCCGGCATGGGACCCGCCGAACGGCGTGCCGCGCGCGGGATGCCGGTGCCCGGGATCGGGGCCGACCTGTCCGGGGGACCCGCGTCCGGGACGCTCGCCCTGCTCGCCGCCGGGCTGCCGGGGATGCCGGGGACCGTCCTCGGACACGGCACCGGGGCCGGTGAGCGGCTCCTCGCGGTCACCTTCAACGACCTCGCCGTGCGCGGTCGAGAGGCCGAGGTGGAACGGGCGGGGACGCTCGCGGCCAATCCCCGGCTGCACCACGTCGTCGTGACCGGCGGCGAGGAAACGCTCCCGTACGCCGAGCTGGACGGGCCTCTGACGGACGAACCCGGGCCCTGTCTGGTGACGGCGGCGCGGCACCGGGCGCGGCTCGCCGCGGGCAGCGCCGACCACTTCACCGGGTACGGGGCCCGGCAGGTGCTCGACGCGCATCCGGCGCGCCTCGCCGATCTGCTGATGGACCGCAAGCGGCGGCATCTGGTCCGGCCCGTGGCCGCCCTGACCAAGGCGGACGGTTCCGTGCTCGTCCCCGCGCGCGTGTACGGCGCCGCGCGGAAGCTGGCCCGTACGCCGTACCGGGTCGGTCTGGAGATGCTGGCCGACCGGCTCATGCACCAGCGTTTCGACGAGCCCGGGGGTGCGGTGGGGGCGTCTCTCGCCGCGCTCACCTGGGCCAGACCGGGGCCTGCGGCACGGTGGCTGACGGGGGAGGCGCTGGCTGAAGTATCGGTTCGCCTCCAGGGGGCCACGCACCGTTCCGGGGTCGGTCCCGGCCAGCATCCCGGCGACTTCCGCGCGCGTGCGGCGCTCGCGCGTCACGCGTCGGATCTGCGCGTCCTGGAGCAGGCCGTGGAGATCCGCTCCCAGCGGCTGCACGCGCCGTTCCTGGACAACCAGGTGGTGCGAGCCTGCCGTGCCCTCCCCGAGGCGCTGCGGGTCCGGCCCGGGGCCCGTGCGGAGATCCTCCGTACGGTTCTGGAGGGCGCCGGTGTCTCCGAGCTTCCGCCGGGTTGGGGCGCCCCGTCCCACGCCTCCTCGGCCGCAGCGACCCGTACGGGACTGCGGGTGGCGGCGGACTCCCTGATGTCCCTGTTCGGCACGCCGTTGCTGGCGCAGGCGGGGCTCGTGGAGGCCCGGGTGGTCCGCAAGGCGCTCCGCGCGGCGGCGGAGGGCGAGCCGCTGCCGTTGGACGGTCTTGCGGACCTGGTCTCGCTGGAACTGTGGCTGGGACGGCTGCTGGCCCGCCGGGGGACGTGCTGGACGGGGACGCCGGCGCGGGCGCGGGCTGTGCCGGCGGGGATTCGGGTGCGGCGGGGGGCGTTGGGAGCGGGGGCCTCCGGCGGTTGAGCGGGGGCTTGTGCGGGTTCGGTGGGGGCGGGCGTTTTTGCGCAGTTCCCCGCGCCCCTGGATGCCTGCGGCGCAGCTGCGGCCTCGGTGGGGGCTTGTGTAGCGCGTGCGGTGTGGTGGGTGGGTCGGGGCCGGGGTGGGGGGTATCCGTCCTCGGTCCGGCGGTTCTGCTGCTTTAGCTGTGCTTGGTGACGGACGCCGGCCGCTGCGGGCGGACACCCCCCACCCCGTCCCCTTGCCGCCGTACGCGGCTACCGGCCCCGTCGTGGTGCGCGGTCGTGGCGGGGGAAGGTGTCGAACGGCCCGTCGTGGCGCGTGAGGTGGCGTACGGTCCCGTCCTGGTCGGCGTGACTGCACTTACCCAGGGGCGCGGGGAACTGCGCGACCAGCCCCCACGCACCCGCACCCGCCCGACAACCGAACCCGGCACCCCCATAGGCGCCCCGCCCCGCAAAATGACCCAGCCGAGACCCGGAACCCGGTGACAATGAAGCCGTGCGGTACAGAATCCTGGGTGTGACCGAGGTGGTGGACGATCGCGGCGCCGGCATACCCCTCGGCGGCCCCCGCGTCCGCACCCTGCTCGCCGCTCTCGCTCTGCGTCCCGGCCGTACCGTGGGTTGCGAGGTCCTGATCGACGAGGTGTGGGGGGAGGAGCCGCCGCAGGATGCCCCGGCTGCTCTCCAGGCCCTCGTCGGGCGTCTGCGCCGTGCCGTCGGGAAGGATGCGATCGGGTCCGGGCCGGGCGGCTACCGGCTGGTCGGTGGTGAGGACCAGGTGGATCTGTATGTCTTCGAGCGCCTTGTACGGCAGGGGACCTCTGCATTGGCACGCGGGGACGCACGGACAGCCGCCCAGGACCTCACCGCGGCACTGGCCCTGTGGCGCGGTGACGCCCTCGCCGACCTTCCCGACCGCACCGCCGCGACCCGTCCCGAGGCACTGCGCATGGAGGCCACCCGGGCCCGGATCGAGGCGGATCTGCTGCTCGGCCGGGACCAGGACGTCGTACCGGAGTTGAAGGAGCTGACGGCGGCGCATCCGTACGACGAGCCGCTGCACGTTCTGCTCATCCGCGCCCTGCGTGACGGTGGGCGGGGTGCCGATGCCCTCGCCGCCTACGAGAACGTCCGCCGCGCTCTCGCCGACGGGCTCGGCACCGATCCGGGCCCGGAGCTGCGGGAGCTGCACGGTGAGCTGCTGGCGGCCCCCCTCAGCCGCCCCCGTGCCGAACGCACCGGCAACATCCGTCCGCGCCTTACCTCTTTCGTGGGCCGGGAACCCGAACTCGACGCCATCCGTTCCGAAGTGCACAGGGCCCGCCTCGTCACCCTCACCGGACCGGGCGGAACCGGAAAGACCCGTCTCGCCGAGGAAGCCGCCGCCGGGCTCCCGCAGGCGTGGCTCGTCGAGCTCGCCCCGCTCGACCGGCCGGAGGCGGTGCCCGGCGCGGTGGTCAGCGCGCTCGGTCTGCGCGAGACCGTGCTCATGACCACCGAGCTGACGGCCCCGCAGGACGACCCGCTCGCCCTGCTCGTCGAGTACTGCGCACCGCGCAGCCAACTCCTGATCCTTGACAACTGCGAACATGTCATCGAGGCGGCGGCCCACCTCGCGGAGACCCTCCTCACCCGCTGCCCGGGGCTCACCGTCCTCGCCACCAGCCGTGAACCCCTGGGTGTGCCGGGCGAGTCCGTGCGCCCGGTCGAGCCCCTCCTCCCCGAGCACGCCCACCGACTCTTCGCCGAGCGCGCCGCCGCCGTCCGCCCCGACGCGGATGCCGTGCTCGCCGACAAGGAGGCCGTCGGCGAGATCTGCCGACGACTCGACGGGCTGCCGCTCGCCATCGAGCTCGCGGCGGCCCGTCTGCGCCTGCTCACCCCTCGGCAGATCGCCGACCGCCTCGACGACCGCTTCCGCCTCCTGACCTCCGGTAGCCGTACCGTCCTGCCCCGCCAGCAGACCCTGCGGGCCGTCGTCGACTGGTCCTGGGAGCTGCTCGACGAGCGGGAGCGGACCCTGCTGCGCGAGGTGTCGGTGTTCGCGGGCGGCTGGGAGCTGGAGGCGGCGGAGGCGGTGTGCACCGGGCCGGCCGCGGAACTCCTCGGCGCGCTCGTGGACAAGTCCCTGATCGTGGCCACCCCGGGCGGGCGGGACGGCTCCGACGGCATGCGCTACCGCATGCTGGAGACCATCCACGAGTACGCCGTCGAGCGCGCCGCCGAGTGCCCCGAACTGCGGGCCGCCGCCGAGCTCCGGCACCGCGCGTGGGTGCGCGCGCTGGTCGAGGAGGCCGAACCGCAGCTGCGGTCGGCCGGTCAACTGCCGTGGATCTCCCGCCTGGAGACCGAGCTGGACAACATCCGCGCCGCCATGGACCGCACGCTCACCGCGGGCGACGAGACGCAGGCCGGTGCCGTGGTCCTCGCCATGGGCTGGTTCTGGTGGCTGCGCAACTACCGCCGCGAGGGCATGACCTGGGTGCAAAGGGTGCTGCGCCTCGGGGTGGCCCTGGACAAGGCGGCCGGGACGGAACGGTACCGGACACCGAGTGACGGCGAGGCCGATGACCCGATCGACATGTACCTCGCCGGCGCGCACGCCGAGACGCACCACCCCGCCCACCGCCGGCGCATGAACCTCCGGATGCTCCATCTCTTCCTCAAGGCCGAGACAGAGCCCATGGACGGCGACCTGGACCCCCGTCTCCGCCGCTATGTGCGACTGGTCCGGAACCACTTCGCGCAGGGCGGCCCCGACGCCGCCCGCGTCCCCGGCATCGTCTGGCCCGTGATCGGCCTCACGCTGAAGGACCCGGTGGACATCCGCCCTCTGATGGACGCCTCCGTCGCCCACTGCCGGGCCCACGGCGACGACTGGGCCGTGGCCGTCGCCCTGATGCTCCGCACCCACATGGCGGTCGACTCCGCGGGTGGCATGACCGGTGTCGACGAGGACCTGGAAGAACTCCGCGTCCTCAGCCGCCGCGCGGGCGACCGCTGGATCCGCGCCCAGGTCAGCAGCGCGGCCGGCGAAGCGGCCATGGCCCGCGGCCGTCACGCCGACGCCAAGGAGGAGTACGAGGAGGCGCTGCGCCTCGCCCACGAGGTGGGGGCGTACGCCGAGATGCCGTTCCTCGTCGCCCGGCTCGCCGAGGTCGCCTACCGCACCGGCGACCGCTCCACCGCGCTGACCACCCTGGACGAGGCGGGCGCCATCGGGGACCAGTACGGCGTTCCGGAGACCCGGGCGTTCGTCAGGCTGATGCGGGCGCACATCGCCCTGGAGGACAAGGACGTCGCCCGCGCGAGCGAGTTGCTCGACACGGTTCGCGAGGAGATCGGTCAGACACCCACACCACCCCAGTTCGCGGTGATGCTGAACTCGATCGCCGCGATGGTGACGGCCGCCGAGTCGGGCCCCGAGCACGGACTGCCCCTGCTGGTGGACACCGTCCGAGAAGCGATCGAGAAGCGGTGTTCCGACATGGTCGTGGCGACGCTCGTGGACAGCGCGGCGGTCCTGCTCGGCGACCTCGGCGACCTCCCGCGGGCGGTCCGGCTGCTCGCCGCCGCCGAGCGCTGGCGCGGCGGCGACCCGCGTCCCCACCCCGAGCGCGTGGAGGTGGAGCGCGTCCAGGCCGGCGCCCGTACCGGCCTGGGAGCCGTGCGCTACACGGCGGAACACACCCGGGGCACGGCCCTCACCCCGGACGAGATCCTCGCCGAGCTCGACGAGGTGGCGCGGGCCCGGCGCGTCATGAACACCTGAACTTCGACTCCGCCCAGTCCGCGAGCATCAGGTCGTCGAAGGGACTGTGCGGCTCGACCACCAGCCGTACGGTCCGGTGCCCGGCGAGGTTCACATGGACGGGTACGGCCGGGTCGCCGCCCTTCACGAGCCCGGACCTCCACAGCCGGACCCCGTCGGCGTACACGGCGAAGGAGACCTTGCCGAGGCCCAGCGTCATGTCGTCGACGCCGACCATCGCGTCGTAGGCGGAGCAGGTCCGGTTGAGGTCGATCGTGACGGAGGAGCGGCCGTGCACGGTCACGCCGTGGGCGTACTGGTGGTCGGCGACCGAGACGCCGTAGCGCTGCCACACCCAACTGCTCTCGCCGATCCGCATCTCGGGCTCGCTGCCGTCGCCGGAGACGTCGTAGGCCAGCTCGCTCCACTGGTACACGGCCGGCGGGGGCGGCGGCGGGGGAGCCGGCGTCGGAGGGGGCGTGGGCGTGGGCCTGGGCTTCGGGGGCGGTGTCGGTTTCGGGGTGGGGGTCGGCGTAGGCGTCGGGGTGGGCTTCGGATGTGGTGTGGGTGTGGGGGGTGTCGGCGTCGGGGTCGGGGCGGCCGCGACGGGGATCATCGGAGGCGCCGGATCGGGCTGCTTCGGGGAGGGCGTGGGGTCGGCGGGGTCGGCGGGCTCGACCACGGGTGCGGAAGCGGGCGGCTTGGCGTCCGGCTTCCTGGCCGGGCTGTCGTCGCCGATCAGCGCGAGCGCCACCGCGGCGGCGGCCACGGCGACCACACCGGCCGCGATCCCCGCCTTCACCGGTGCGCCCAGCCCCTCCGAGGCCGCGGCGCCGCCCGCGCCTGCCCCGCCCGAGGAGCTCCCGCTCGCCGCGGCGGCCGCGCCCGCGGCACCGGCCGCTCCCGCCCCGGCGCCGCCCGCGATGAGCCCGACGGCCTTGGCGTACCCGGCGGCCCCGAACCAGCCGATGACCGCGAGCGGTACGACGGCGGGGATACCGCCGGCGACTTCCTTGATCTGGCCCGCGGCCAGCCGGCACTTGGCGCACTCCTCCAGGTGCTTGCGCAGGCCCCGTTCGGCACGGGTGCGCAAACTGCCGCGGGCGTAGGCGCCGAGCCGGTCGGCGTAGCGGGCGCACTCCTCGTCGGTGGCCAGGGCCGTGCTGACGTGGGCCTGGAGGTAGGCCTGCTTGAGGCCCTCGCGGGCGCGGCTGGCCAGCACGCGGGTGCCGTTGGCGTCGAGCCCGAAGAGGGTGGCGACCTCGCTCGGCGACTCGTCCTCGACCTCGGTGTGCCACAGCACGGCCTGCCAGCGCTCGGGCAGCGACCGGAAGGCCTGCATCGCCATGGACTGCTCGGCCACGTGCATCGCGCGCACGTCCGCGCCGAGGTCCACTGTGTCGGGGTCGGAGACCTCGGAGGTGCGCGCGGCCTGGGCGGCGAACACCGCGAAGTCGTCGACGAGCTGCTCCCGCTTCGCCGACTTCGTCCAGCCGGCCGCGACGCGGCGAACGCTGGTGAGCAGATAGGCGCGTACGGCGTGCTCGGGGCCGTGGCCGCCGCGGACGGCCTGAAGCATGCGGGCGAAGACCTCGGCGGTGAGGTCGTCGGCGGTGTGGGCGTCGCGGCAGCAGGTGCGGGCGTAGCGGCGCACCGCGTCCGCGTGGCGGCGGTAGAGCGCCTCGTAGGCCGTGTCGTCGCCGGAGCGCATGCGCTCGATCAGGTCGGCGTCGGACGGGGGCGTCTCCCTGAGCGGCGGCAGGACGCCGCCGTCCTCGCGCCGGTCGCGCTGCGCCGGGACGCTGCCCTCGACGGGTTCGCCGCCCTGGGCCGGGATGCCGCCCCGGGCCGGGACGCCGCCCTGCGGGATGCCCGCGCGGCTCCCCTGGCCCGGCACCTGTGGGGTGCCCCCGGCTTCGCCGTCGCCCTCACCGAGGGGTTCGTTCCGCCCGTCAACGCTCATCGCGGAATGCCCCCGCCGCCGGCCCAACCAGTCCCCAACACCGGGTCAGAGTGCCATATTGGCTTTTGGTCAGTGCCCTGCGGTACGAGGCATCCACTCGTCCGTGGGGACTTCCCGCACGGCAGTACTGAGCACCACCCGCATGGGGAAGACTCAACTGTCACGGCTGGTGCAGGAGTTGATTCGCGCACCCGGAAAACACCGGAATGCGCCGAGGTGCGGCCGGTAACCGACCGCACCCCGTTGTCACCCTTTCGAGTCATATCGGCCGGGACCGAAGTCCCTCCAGCAGGATGTCCAGCAGCCGGGCCGAGGCCGCCGCCTGCTGCGCCGCGTCCGGCAGCGAGGGCGCCGCGGTCGCGATCACCAGCAGGACGTCCGACACCGACACGTCGGTCCGCAGCTCACCGGCCGCCCGAGCCCGGTCCACGAGCTGTCCCACGACCTCCAGCAGCGCCGCGGCCCCGGCGTCGTCGGCGGAGACCAGTGGGGCCTCCTCCGGCACCAGCCGCAGCTCACCGGCGCCCGGGGTGGTCCGCTGCTGCGGCACCCGCGTCCCGTCGTAGCCGTCGGAGATCTCGTCGGCGACTCCTACCCGCAGCACCTGCGGCGGCAGCAGCCGCCCGGCACCGGAGGCGACCGACGTGCGCAGGAAGCGCGACAGCGCCGACCACGGCTCGTCCTCCTGACCGAGCGCCGCCCGCGCCTGGTCGGTCAGCCGGGAGGTCTCCTCCTCGGCTATCCGCCGGACCAGGACGTCCTTGCTCGGGAAGCGCCGGTACACCGTGCCGACACCGACCCGGGCGCGCCGCGCCACGTCCTCCATCGGCGCGCCGTACCCCAGCTCGCCGAAGACCTCGCGCGCCGCGCGCAGTACGTGTTCCAGGTTGCGCTGTGCGTCCACGCGCAGCGGGGCCGAACGGGATCCGTCCCGTCCGTTGCCTGCCGCGCTCATCGTCGTACCCATCGCGCCGCCCATCGCCCCGCCACCGGGTGCGATGGCGGACGCGGTAGACCAATGAGAGTCCTGAATGTGCATAAATGATCCCCCGGTAATGACGTCTCCCCCCGGAGACTCTCCCCGCCATCGAAAGCCGGAGCGTGCGGAACAAGCCCGTTTCGCGAGTCCGCCCGTCGCGGACCCGGAGCGCATCCCCCTACACCCCGTCGACACAAGAACATAGTTGAGTGGGGGTCAATTCAGAAGGGGCAGGTTCCGCACGGAGCGCCCCCCGATCGGAGTACGGGCGGCATACGCCCCGATTGCACCCCCTCCGCCCGCCCGGCGCACACCCGTTGACCTGCGAGACTTCCGCGCCCTCCGGTGATTCCACCGCCCCGGCGCGCCGACGACTTCCAGTCACACAATTTGTCGAGGCTGTGGACAAACTCAAGCGGCGGGTGCGTCATGGGATGGTGAAGGAACGTGCGCGCATTCTGGTTGTCGGCGGTGGCTACGTCGGGATGTACACGGCTCTGCGTCTGCAGCGGAAGCTGAAACGGGAACTCGACGGGGGCGGAGTCGAGATCACCATCGTCACGCCCGACCCGTACATGACCTATCAGCCGTTCCTGCCCGAGGCGGCCGCGGGATCCATCTCCCCGCGCCACGTCGTCGTACCGCTGCGCCGCGTCCTCGACCGCTGCCGCATCATCGTCGGCGAGGTCACCGCGATCGACCACGCCAAGCGCACGGCCTCCGTCACCACGCTCGCCACCGAGGAGGAGCGCACGGGCGGCGAACAGCTGTCCTACGACGAGCTCGTCCTCGCCCCGGGGTCGATCGCGCGCACGCTGCCGATTCCCGGACTCGCCGACCACGGCATCGGGTTCAAGACGGTCGAGGAGGCCATCGGCCTGCGCAACCACGTCATCGAGCAGATGGACATCGCCTCCTCCACCCGCGACCCCGCGATCCGCGACGCGGCCCTCACCTTCGTCTTCGTCGGCGGCGGCTACGCGGGCGTGGAGGCGCTCGGCGAGCTGGAGGACATGGCCCGCTACACCGCGCGCTACTACCACAACGTCCTTCCCGAGGACATGAAGTGGATCCTCGTCGAGGCCTCCGACCGCATCCTTCCCGAGGTCGGCGAGGAGATGGGCCGCTACACGGTCAGTGAACTGCGCCGCCGCAACATCGACGTACGGCTGAACACCCGACTGGAGTCCTGCGTGGACCGCGTCGCCGTCCTCAGCGACGGCAACCGCTTTCCCACGCGTACGGTCGTGTGGACCGCAGGCGTGAGACCCAGCCCGCTCCTCGCCGCCACCGACCTCCCGCTCAATGAGCGAGGTCGGCTGAAATGCACCCCCCAGCTCACCGTCGAGGGCACCACGCACGCGTGGGGGGCCGGAGACGCGGCCGCCGTGCCCGACGTCACCGCCGAGGAGCCCGGCAAGGAGACGGCCCCCAACGCCCAGCACGCCGTCCGCCAGGCCAGGGTCCTCGGCGACAACATCGCGCACGCGCTGCGCGGCGAGCCCCTGGAGACGTACTCCCACAAGTACGTCGGCTCGGTGGCCTCCCTGGGTCTCCACAAAGGTGTCGCGTACGTCTACGGGCGCAAACTGAAGGGCTACCCTGCCTGGTTCATGCACCGCGTCTACCACCTCAGCAGGGTCCCCACCTTCAACCGCAAGGCCCGTGTCCTGGCCGAATGGATCCTGTCGGGGCTCTTCAAGAGGGAGATCGTCTCGCTCGGTTCACTCGAACATCCCCGAGCGGAGTTCGAACTCGCGGCCGGTGGAAAGCATCCTCACGACCCGACGAAGGACCCGAAGGGGTCGTCCTGACCGGACCGAGGAACTCCACGGACCGCCCCGGCGTCTGACGAATGTCGACCCGGTCGGTCACCCTGCCAGACTGGTGCCTGACTTCGGACGGGCAGCCGCCCGCCCCTCGAACCAAGAGGTTTTCCCACCGTGCTGCACCCCCGGGCTGCCGTCCCCAGCCCCCCGGCCGGGCCCGGAGCCGGCCCGAAGACGCCGAAGACGACGACGCGAGGCAAGGATTCGTGAACTTCACGCGCTGGAGCGCCCGCCTCCCCGGAACGCAGCGCCGCGCGGCAGCGCGGACCGACGACCTGGTCACCGAGGACCGCCTGAGCGAGGGCGCCGTCCCCGCGGCCCGCGCCGAACAACTGACCGTGCCGACCCCCGCCGTCGACGAGCTCCCCGTCCGCGAAGTCCTCGACCGTGTCCCCGCCCTCGTCGCCCTCCTCCACGGCCCCGACCACCGCCTCGCCTACGTCAACGACGCCTATGTGGTCGCCTTCGGCCTGCGCCCCACGGGCGAACCGGCCCGCCAAGCCCTCCCGGAGCTGGAGGAGATCGGCCTGCTCCCGCTCCTCGACCAGGTCCTGCGCAGCGGCAGGCCGCGCACGGTCAAGTCCCGCAAGGCCCCCGACGGCCGCTCCTACACCTTCACCTGCACCCCGGTGACCCAAGGAGACGGGGGTGGTGGCGGTGTCCTCGTGTTCGCGACCGACGTCACCGACCACGCCGAGGCCGCCGAACGCCTCAGAGCCAGCGAGCGCCGCCAGCGCGAGACCGCTGTCACCCTCCAGCGCAGCCTGCTCCCCCAGGAACTCGAAGAACCCGACGACCTGCGCATCGCCGCCACCTACCACCCCGGCGGCACGGAAGCCGCGGTCGGCGGAGACTGGTACGACGTCATCACCCTCGGCGGCGGCCGCACGGCCCTGGTCATCGGTGACGTCATGGGCCGCGGGGTCCGCGCGGCAGCGGTCATGGGCCAACTCCGCACAGCGGTCCGGGCCTACGCCCGCCTGGACCTCCCGCCGCACGAGATCCTCCAGCTCCTGGACGGCCTCGCCATGGAGATCGACGCCAACCAGATTGCCACCTGCGTGTACGCCATCCACGACCCGAACGAGGGCAAGCTGGTCTACGCCTCGGCCGGCCACCTGCCCATCCTGGTCCGCGACGAGAGCGGCGTCGTCCTGCGCGCCGACGAGCCCACCGGCCCGCCCCTGGGCACCGGCGGCTGGATTCACGCCTCGGGCTCCATCCCGCTCGGCCCCGGATCCACGGCCGTCCTCTACACTGACGGCCTGGTCGAGCGCCGCAACGAAGACCTGGACGAAGGCATCGCGGCCCTCGAACGCGCCCTGGCCGGCGCCACCGGCACCCCCCAGGTGATCTGCGACCGCCTGGTCCGCTCGGCCGGCGTCACCGCGGAGCACGACGACGACGTGGCCGTCATGGTCCTCCAGCACCCGGCCCACACGGGCCCCGACAGCGAACTCTTCCGCAACGCCGCGCTGGAACTGCTGGGCGGCGTCGAGGCGGCTCCACGCGCGCGTGCGTTCGCCTCCGGCGTGCTGACGAGCTGGCGGTTCCCGGTCGAACTGCATGACCTGGGCGTGCTGGCGGTGAGTGAACTCGTCGCCAATTCGCTTCAGCACGGGATGCCACCCATGCGGCTGCGACTGCGTCGCACCGACCGGCGGCTGATCGTCGAGGTGACGGACGGGGACGACCATCTCCCCCGGCGCCGCAGGGCCGAAGCCGGCGACGAGTCCGGTCGCGGGATCGCCATCGTGGCGACCATCGCGTCGAACTGGGGGTCCCGGAGGACGCCGGGGGGTGGCAAGGCGGTCTGGTGCGAGTTCGTACTGCCCCAGGGGTAGCGGCCTGCGCCCCTGCGGAGTCGTAGCTATGCGGCCAGAGACTTCGCCGTCGCTCCACCCTGGGCCACCACTCGACTCTTCCGCAGGGAGGGCTGGTTCTGTACCGGGGTCAGCTGCCTGCCCAGTCGTATCGCCAGGAACGTGATGCCCAGCGAGAACAACAGGAACGTCACGACGTACGGCGCGTGCAGCGAGGCTCCCATCGGGCCGCCCACCGCCGGGCCGACCGCCAGGGCGAGCTGCTTCACCAGGGCGAAGGCGGAGTTGTACTGGCCCGCCATCCCCTCCGGCGCCAGATCGGCCACCAGCGGTGCGACCGTCGGCGACAGCATCGCCTCACCCAGTCCGAAGAGCGCGTACGTCGACACGAACGCGGCCGTGGCCATCTCCCGGCTGCCATGGCCGAGCCCGGCGTAGCCCGCGGTGACCCACGCCACGGCCCAGATGAGTCCGACCAGGGCGATCACCCGGGTCCGTCGCCGCCGCTCGACGAACCTCAGCACGGCGAACTGCGCGACCACGATCATCGCGGTGTTGGCGGCCAGGGCCGTGCCCAGCGCGGAGGTGGAGATGCCGGCGGCCTCGACGCCGTACGCGCTCAGGCCGGACTCGAACTGTCCGTAGCAGGCGAAGAACAGCACGAAGCCCAGCACGCACAGCTGCACCATGGCCCGGTTGCCGAGCAACTGCTTCCAGCTGCCCTTGGCGGACCGGGTCGGCGCGCCCTCGATGCTCGGGGCGTGCGGCAGCCGGAGAGTCGCCATCACGACGACCAGCAGCAGGAACATCGCCGCCTCGATCGCGAACAGCAGAGTGAAGGACGCGGTGCTCGACGTGTCGACCAGATGGCCGCCGATGAGACCGCCGACACCGAGGCCGAGGTTCTGCAGGAAGAACTGCGTCGCGAAGGCCCGGGACCGCGTCTCCGACGTGGAGCAGTCCACGATCATCGTCGCGAGCGCGGGCTGCATCACGGCCTGACCGGCCCCGAGCGCGGCCGCCGACAGCAGCACGGTGGCCGCGTGGCCCGCCAGCCCGAGGCTCAGCGATCCGAGGGCGGCCATGACCAGAGCGGTGAGCAGCACCGGCAACGGGCCACGCCGGACGATGGCCCGCCCGGCGAACGGCAGCACGACCAGCGCCGCCACGGCGAAGACGGCGAGCACCAGCCCCGCCGTCATGGCCCCTAGGCCCCGCACCTGCGCCACGTAGACGTACAGGTAGGGGACGGTGAAACCGAGCCCGAACGCGCTGAGTGCGTTGCCCACGTGGATCCGACGCATCTCTGCGCCCCTCGCCCTGGTCACGTTCACCTCTCTCACTAGTTAGGAGTGAAGACTTCGAAGCTAAAGTTCGAAGCTAAATAGTACATACCGAAGGACTTCGATGCAAAGGAGGTGCGTGCCATACTGCGGCCATGGCCGAGACTCCCGGCGTCCCCGAGCCGACGCTCGAGGAACAGATCGCCGCCTACCAGCGCGAGTTCCAGGACCTCGACCCCCAGGTCGAGCAGATCGTCTCGGCGCTGTCCCGGCTGAACCGCCGCATGAACGTCGCCTACGGCCGCCAGACCGCCGACCTAGGCATCAGCAACGCCGAGTGGGAGGTCCTCAAGGCGCTCGTGCTCTCCGGGGCCCCTTATCGGATGGGTCCCAGTGACCTCGCCAAGCGCCTCGGCCTCACGCCGGCCGCGATGACCCACCGGATCGACCGCATGCTCGCGGAAGGACTGGTGACCCGGGAGCGGGACGAGTCCAATCGGGTCCGCGTGATCGTGGAGCTCACCGCCGAAGGCCGCGAGAAGTGGCTGGAGGCGATGCGCCTTGCCACGGTCTTCGAGGAGGACCTGCTCCAGGACCTGTCCGCGGAGGAGCGCAACACCCTCGGGGACGTCCTCACCCGGCTCCTGCGTAGGGTGGAACACGCACAGCCGGACGCCGGCGGGCGACTGAGCGACCTCGACTGAAAAGATCTTGACAGAGAGTGCTTGACAGCCACCTGCCGGATCCGTAGAGTTCTTCGGGTTGCCACGGGGCCGTAACGGTTCTTCGGTAGCACCTCCGCCGCGAGAGCGGCCACTCAAACCATCAGAACGATCTCCCAGCCGGGATGAATTCGGTGTGCCCGAATTCAATTCGATTTGGATGCGGCTCCTCGATTTGGGACCGCAGCGAGAGTCCGCTAAGGTTTGAGACGTCGGAACGGCCCAACGGCCGGGAAGACAAGCCCCCTGACTGGGAATCAGGCCCGAAAGGATCTGATAGAGTCGGAACCGCCGGAAAGGGAAACGCGAGAGCGGGAACCTGGAAAGCGCCGAGGAAATCGGAACCGGAAACGGTCTGATAGAGTCGGAAACGCAAGGCCGAAGGGAAACTGCCCGGAGGAAAGCCCGAGAGGGTGAGTACAAAGGAAGCGTCCGTTCCTTGAGAACTCAACAGCGTGCCAAAAATCAACGCCAGATATGTTGATACCCCGTCTCCAGCATCTGCTGGGACGAGGTTCCTTTGAAATAAACACAGCGAGGACGCTGTGAATG
>NZ_KB911631.1 GCF_000383615.1 Streptomyces canus 299MFChir4.1
CCATGGCGCCGTCGCGGAGCATGACGAAGTGACGCCCGGCAGCCTCGGCCGTTGTCTCGCTGCTCTGTGCCAGCAGGTCGGTGACGGTGGTCAGGAACCATTGCCGGTGGGCCAGGACGGCCTGGTGGATCGGGTGGGCGGGATCGGAGTACTCGGCCGCCGCGTTGAGGAAGGCACAGCCGCGAAAGCCGGGTGACTGGATGCCGTCGGTGATGGTCCTGGCCACGGCCCGGACCTGATCGTACGATGACGGGCTGCTGGCCTGCGCGGCCGCCACCCGCCCCCGGATGCCCTGGTCGGCCTGCGCGAGGTAGGCCAGGATGAGGTCTTCCTTGCTCGCGAAGTGCCGGTACAACGTGGCCCGGGTCACCTGCGCCTCTGCCACGATCCGGTCGATACCGACGGAATGGATCCCCTCGGCGTAGAAAATCCGGGTTGCCGTGTTCAGCAACCGCGTCCGCGCCTCAGACACAACGCCCACCTTCCGTACTCCGACTCATACGCTCACTTGGATTTCGACAAGATAGAACGTTCGATATTAAACCATAGTACCGGATGTCCGGAGGAAGTGTGGTGTCCCATTTGGACCGGGGGAGATGGAGCCCAGTTCCCCCGGTCCGGCGGCGTCAACCTACCGTGACATCGATAGTCACTGGAACGTTGCCGCGGGTCGCGTTGGAGTACGGGCACATCGCGTGGGCGGCCTCGACCAGCTTTTCCGCTGTCTCCTGCTCCACGTCGGACAGTTCGACATGCAGGGCGGCGTTCAGACCGAATCCCCCCTCCGGCGTCTTCTCGACCCCCACCTCGACAACGACCGCAGAGTCGGAGATCTGCGTCTTCTGCTGGGCCGCTACAGCCTTGAGCGCCGAATGAAAGCAAGAAGCCCAGCCCGCCGCGAACAGCTGCTCGGGATTGGTCGCGCCGCCGGGGCCGCCCATCTCCTTCGGGATTGCCAACGTGACGTCGAGCAGGCCGTCGTTGGTCTGCGCCCGGCCTCCGGCCCTGCCGTCACCAGTGGACGTGGCAATACCCCTGTAAATAGTGTCGCTCACTTTGCTCTCCTGTTTCAGTAAGTGGCCTGGTTGAGCTGCTGTGCCGCAGTCGCGTCCGCAGTCATCGCCGTGGCGATTCCCGGCTGATGACAGAACCAAGGTAGAACGTTCTGTCTCGTGCCAGTGTGACCTCTGAGTGGACTGCTGTCAAGACAGAACGTTCTGTCCTGAATGTGCGTTTCGATTGTCGGTGTGGAGCGCTTGTCGCGGCGGTGTGCCCCGCCTCGCCCTACAGGGCCGGGTCGTGGTCCGCCACGATCACCGGGATGCCGGCAGCTTGGCCTGCCGGCCGCCGGTCGCCCGCCCTGCTCGTGCAGGTCGATGTCCGTTCCGGTACTCGTGTGACGGGAGCCAGTGGAGGTGAGGGTCAACGGACTCGGCCATCACGTTCCGGTAGCGGACATAATGTTCGGCTCCGCGTAGGGGGCTGCGGCGTGAGCCCGCAGGAGGACGTCGACCCCGCGCAAAAACGTCTCGCACACTATTGAAGGGTCGAACAGGCAGCCGGCGGCCGTAGCCCCATCACGCATCATCACGAAATGGTGAGCGGCGACTTCGGCAGGAGCTTCCCGCACCTTGGCCAGCAACTGCCCAACCGTCTCGAGGAACCACTGGCGGTGAGCGAGTACGGCCAGGTGTACTGGATGGCCAGGGTCGGGGTACTCAGCGACAGCGTTGAGGAACGCGCAGCCTCGAAAGCCGGGTACTTGGATTTTCTGGGCGATGGACTTGCTGAGCTTTCGCAGGGTGTCCGCTGCCGGCAGATCGGCAGCGGCAGCCGCCTCCGCCTGCTGGCGTTCGGTTTGATGCGCCTCGTCAAGGTAAGCGAGCACGAGGTCTTCCTTGCTGGGGAAGTGCCGGTAGAAAGTCGCCCGGGTCACCTGTGCTTCGGTGACGATGCGGTCAACCCCGACGGAGTGGATTCCTTCCTCGTAGAAGATCCGACAAGCCGTGCTGAGCAGTCGGGACCGAGCGTCAGAGGGTCGGCCAGTGGGATTACTACGCACCATGTCTCAGTCCTACCAGATAGAACGTTCGGTCTTGACGGGCAAAGTTACGGCTGCCATGCTAGCGATGCAGAACGTTCTATCTAGAAGAAAGGATGTTCGGGTGTGCGTCAAGTGCGCGGAGTGCGGACGACGTGCTGTGGAGGGCTGACGGACGATCGATCAACCGGGGAGAACCAGTGCAGTTCGATGCTGCGAGCCACGGCAAGAAGGGCGGCTTGAGCAAAAGCGGAGCCGGGCGCCGAGCCGTCATGGGGCGGGGCCACAGCTCCGCAAACGGGACCCTCAAGTCCCTGGACCTGGGGGACGGCCGTGTTCTCGAGTATGCGGTACGAGGAGAAGATGACGGCCCGGTCGTGCTCTTTCACCATGGCATGCCAGGCTCTGCGGTTCCAGTCGGCTCCTTCTTCCACTCGGCCACAGAACGGGGATACCGCATCGTCACCTACTCACGTCCAGGCTACGGTGCGTCAACCTCGACGCCGGGGCGCACGCTCGCCGATACAGCCGAGGCGAGCCGTGCCCTGATGGATCATCTGGGCGTTGACCGCTACGTCGTTGCGGGGTGGTCCTCCGGCGGACCGCACGCGATGGCCACCGGTGCGGCAGATCCACAGCGTGCGTCGGGCGTGCTCCTGCTGGGCTCGTTCGCTCCGTACGACGCCGACGGACTCAATTTCGTCGGCGACATGGGGTTGATGAACATCATTCAGTTCAGGGCCCTGGCGCGAGGCGAGGAGGCGCAGCGCGCGGTCATCTCTCAGATGGCCGCTGCCATCCGGGAGGAGAACCCTGCCGAGGTCGCATCTGCGATGGCGAGTCTGCTGCCGACAGTGGACGCCATGATGCTCAATGGCACCTATGGCGTGGAAAGCGCCGTGAACATGCACCATGGACTGGCTGACGGGTACGCCGGATGGTTTGAGGACCTGCATGCGCTGACGGCACCATGGGGGTTCGATCCGGCTGGCATCACCGCCCCCATAGAGCTGTGGCACGGCGCGATGGACCGCATGGTGCCGGTCGCCCATGGGGCATGGCTTGCCGCCCATCTGCCGACCGTTCGCGCTCACATAGAGAACAAGGGCGGGCACATATCGATCGCCGTTGGAAGTCTGGGAGAAAAGCTCGACCAACTCGCGGCGAGGATGGGCTGACTGCTCTCTGCCCGCGGAGGCTGACGGCCAACGGAGCAGGGGGGCATCAGGGGCGGAACGATGGCTCCCGGGCCCTGGGCAACCTGCATTTCGCGTGTACGTCGGCATCGTCCAGCCAGTGGCTCCAGCGAAGGCTTCGTCCTGGTAACCGGCAACATGCGTGGCCCGCTCGCAGGCACCCTGCCCCCTGGCGGAGCACTACAGGATGGGCACTGCATCCCGAGCCCGTGCGAGGAGTCCAGTCGTTGGGTGGCTCCACGGCGCGGACGGAAGCACGGGGCTGGTGCGAGCGCTCCAGCTGTACCGGGCGGTTCTCGAGTCCGGCAGACGCGCTCTTTGACCGGGGTGTCGCAGTCGCCGGCGAAGGCCGTGGTCGAGAGGTGAACGTGTCCAGTGCCGGGTCCCCCACTGGGCGACAGGCGTTGGGATCTATGATGGCCCACATGGCGAGGGAATCAGGTACGGCGTCGGCTGGTGCCGGCTTGAGCAGCCGCGAGGTCATCTTGAACGCGGCTCGCTCGCTCATCGGCGAGAAGGGCTACGACGGCATGGCCATCTCGGACCTGTCGTCGCAATCGGGACTTCCACCCAGTTCGATCTACTATCACTTCGGCAACAAATTCGGGGTCCTGGCGGCACTCCTGGAACGCACCTTCGAGGAACTGCACGCCTTGTTTCCCAACCCGTCCTCGTTCGACGAGTTGGCGCCGCTGGAGCGTCTGGAGGCGTGGTTCTCAGCGGCTTGCAGATCTCTCGACCGGCGGCCGGACTATCTGCGTCTCCTGGTCGCCATCAGCGTTGGCCCGCACAAGGATGTCGAAGCGGTTCAGCAGATCGTGCGTCGCATCCGCGACTATGCCCACAAGTCCTGGGTGGAAGCCCTCACTCCGATTTTCGCCTCGGACGGTGATGAGGACGCCAAGGTTCTCGTCGACGAGTTGGCGGTTCTCGGACGAGCCATGACAGACGGCTTCTCGGTGATGAACAGCTTCGACAAATCGACCTACAGCGCCCAAGTTGGCCCATTCGTTTCGTTGATCCGCGGGCTGGCAGCACAACGCGGCCTGGCGTAGCGGTCCAACGAATCCCTGGCGGGGTTCTGTTTGCGGGACCTGCGGACGCCCGCAGGAATCGGCCCGCACGTGGCGCCGGAGCATCGAGCGCTCACGCATCGGATGCCGGCTGAGGCGGCTCCGCCCAGGGCAATCACGCCGCCGCGCAGGCTGTGCGGATGTGCGGCGTTGCCGATCGCCGTGTCGGCTCCACTGCCCTTGATCCCTCCACCCAGAAGGCGTTCAAGCGTGGACGGGGCGCGGGTTCCATGCTTTTTTCGGAAATGTAGAACGTTCTGTCTTGCCAGATGGCAGGTTCGCGGTACGCTCTGTACCGAGCGCTCTACAAGGGAAGCGTGGAGACCCTATGCTGCTCTGTGCTCGGCCCAGGCCTCCTTTGCCCCCGCTCAAGCCACCAGACTTCGAGCGGCTGGGAAGCTGCCTGGCAGGCTGTCGACCTGCCGCGAACGGAAACACTCGGCTGCGCTGCGATGACACCCGACGACACAGACTGCAATCCACGCAGTATCGGGTCGTAGGCCGACGCAGACCGAGGAACGCCCCGCCCAGTCCGCCCCTTTGCCGCATGTCCCGCAGGAGACACGCTATGACTTATTGGGCTGTCACCATTCCGACGCTCACCGCTGAAGGAACTTCCGGCGTTCATGTCTTCATCGTCACCGCCGACCGCCCCGACCTAGCCCGCGGCCGTGCGCTGGCCAAGGCGGACATGCCCACATCCAAGCGGCATCGCCGCAACGCGGCCTTGCATCCCGCGTCCCTGACTGTTGCCGAGATAACGCCCCGGTGGGGGATGTGACCGCACGTGATCGCCGCCGGCGCTGGAAGCCCGTCTCCCGCACGGCCGATACGGCAGATCAGTCGAGGATCGTGGACTGAGCCCTGGTTCCAAGGCCGCGACCGGCCTGCCGGCTCATCGCGGCCTTGGAACCGAAGCGCGACTGCGGCAGCTGGTCAGGCCCGAAGCCAGAGCAGGATCGCGGCGGTGGTGCCGTGGAAGACGTGGGGGCGTTTGTCATAACGAGTGGCGCTGAGCGCCGCGCTTGTAGATCTCTGAGTCGAAGCGGGTGGCTCGGCCGCCGTTGCTGCCTTGTGTTTGCGGTTGGCCCGCCGGTCCTTCGGCTCGGGGAGTGGTGTACCTGATCTGGTGTCTTCGCAGTTAGAGGCGGTTTCGCCGCGAGCCGGCCGGCCGATTCGGCGTTGGCCTGGCCGACATGCCGGATCCGGTCCACGTGCCATCCGCCGACCAGCGGTGGTGCCGTTTCGTCGACGGTCTTCCAACGGCCCAAAGGGTTCCGTTGACCACCCTTCGGTGATCGCATGCGCCCGCACCGGTGACTACGGCAGCGAATTCCCCCGGTAACCGGACAAGTGCGACCACAGTCGTGTCACGCATATAGCCAACGCGTATCCGACACCGTAGAGTGAACGCTACATACAGACCACGGGGCGTTTCGCGTCCTGCGCGGGCCCAGCGCTGGTTCAGCTCTCACGAGGGCCAATCGAACGTCGCAAAGAAGCGAGGTTTCCCTTTGAACGTCCTGGAGCAGGTCAAAAACGCGCCGATGAGTCGCGTCCAGGTCGGGGCGGTCGCGTTGTGTCTCGTGATCAGCTTGATCGACGGGTTCGACCTCCTGGTCGCATCCTTCGTCGGGCCGACGATCACCCGTGAATGGAGCTTGTCCCCTTCGGGTGTCGGTTTACTGCTGAGCGGCGGACTGGCCGGCATGGCCGTAGGCGCGCTCTTCCTGGCGCCCTTCGTCGACCGCATCGGGCGCCGGCGGCTCAGCCTCGGCGGCCTGGCCTTGGCGTCGCTGGGCATGCTCGCCGCGTCCCTCTCTCAGAACTTCGGTCAGCTCCTCGCCGGCCGACTGGTTACCGGTGCGGCCGTCGGAGCGATGGCCGTTGGCCTGCCGGTCCTGGCCTCCGCGTACGCGAACCGCCACGGAGCTTCCCGACTGACCTCAAAACTGTCGACGGCGTAGCGGCCGAAGCATGACGTTGCCCTTCCACGAATCCCAGTCGTTCGAGCCCCAGGAGGTCCACATGAGCAGTTCGCCCTTCGACGTGGGCCGTACGGCGCTGCTCGACATCGACATGCAGAACGATTTCGTGGAGGGTGCGCCGCTGGAGTTTCCGGAGGGACGGCGCGTGATCCCGGCCGTCCAGCAGGTGCGTGAGGCAGCCCGCGCCGACGGTGAGCGCGGGGTGGAGATCCATCCCCATCCCAGTCTCGCGCCGCGTCCGGGTGAGCCCGTGATCAAGAAGCATCGCTGCGACTCCTTCCACGCTACCGACCTGGAGATCATCCTGCGGGGCCCGGGCGTCGAAACCGTGATCCTCACCGGTATGACGACCGAGTGCTGCGTGCTCGGAGCAGCTCGCGGCGGCCTGGAACGCGGATTCCGTTCCATGGTGATCTTGGACGGCCGCGCGTCCTGTGACTGTCCAGACCTCGGAACAGGCCCCGATTCTGCCGAGGAGATACACATGGCCGCATTGCGGGTGATGTCCCTGACCTCGTCGCGGTTAGTCGATACGCACGAGTGCCTTGCTCCACTGCCGTGACAAAAGACCCGACGTACGATCCAGTTAGGAGGCTGCACGTGTCGGCCACATCAGAGGATGCCGTCCGTACAGGCGTCCATCCGGTTCTGGTCCTGCTTCACGGGGGAGGGCCGGGCGTCGACGCCGAGAGCAACTGGGTCGGCGTGCGCTCCCGGCTCTCGGGTGAGTTCTCCTGCCTGGCCCCGGATCTCCTGGGATTTGGCACGCAGATCGCCGGCTCCGCCGGGATCGAGGGACCGCGCGCCTGGGCGCGGGCCCGAGCGCAGCGGGTCTTGGACATCCTCGATCGCCTGGGCCTGGAGCGTGTGCATCTCCTGGGCAACTCGGCCGCAGGCGGAGCCGCGGCCCTGGCGCTGCTGTCCATGGCGCCTGACCGCATCGACCGCGCCGTCGTCATGGGGGGAGCGGGAACGGGACCGCTGCCCCGGGTCGTTCCCTTCTACGAAGACCCGACCAAGAGTTCCATGCGGGCCACCCTGGCTCGGCTGGTCGCCGACGAGAGCGTGCACGCCGAGCTCCTGGACGAGCTCGCTGACATCCGGTTGCGGCAGGCTCTGCGCCCTGGGGCGGAGTCGGCGTTCCGGTCGATGTTCGCCGACGTCGAGGACGGGCTTCCTCCCGTCGACCTTACGAAGATCGTCAGTCCGGTCCTCGCTCTGCACGGCGCTCGCGACCGGGTCTCACCGGTCGAGGTCTCCGAGCGCCTCGTCGATGCCCTTCCCAACGCCCGCCTGAAGGTGGTAGCGGGGGCAGGGCACTGGATCCACGTCGACCGACCGGATGAGTTCTGCAGCCTGGTAGGAGAGTTTCTTAGCGCATGACGAAGTCAACCAGCAACGAAGAGGACCGAGTTGAGGTCCTGGTCGTCGGCGCCGGTCCCGCCGGACTGACACTGGCCATCGACTTGGCCCGTCGCGGCGTGCGGTGCCACGTCGTGGAGGCGACCGAGGAACGGGCCGTCAATCCCCGATGCAACACCACGTCCGCGCGGTCGATGGAGATCTTCCGCCGGCTCGGGCTCGCCGACGACATCCGGCGGGCCGGGCTGCCCGAGGACTACCCCACTTCGATTCAGTACCGGACGACCCTGAGCGGTGAGGAGATCTTCCGCATCGACCTGCCCTCGTCCCGTGACGTACTGGACGGCGTGGGCAAGGAGGCCTGGCCCACGCCGGAGCCGCAGCACCGGATCTCGCAGCTTTACCTCGAGCCGATCCTGGAGGAGCACGCGCGCAAGCTTCCCGGGCTCACCCTTGAGCGGGGCACTCGCCTGGTCGAGTTCGAGCAGTACGACGATCACGTCGAGGCGGTGGTGGAGACCTCCGGGGAGCGTCGCAGCCTGCGCTGCGCGTACGTGGTCGGTTGCGACGGTGCCCACAGCACCGTGCGGCGTCAGCTGGGTATCCGCTACGAGGGTGTCGACGCGATCCAGAAGTTTGTGTCGACGTTCTTCCGATCGCCCGAATTCGGGCGGCTGGCCGCACAGGACCCGGCTTGGACGTACTGGACCTATGGGCGCCAGATCGCTTCGCTGATCGCCATCGACGGCGACGCGCTGTGGCTCAACCACGTCGCCTTCGCGCCGGACCACGACACCGAGAGCGAGGACCCGGAAGAACTGCTGCGAGAGGCGGTGGGGGGTCAGGTCGAGCACGAGGTGCTGGGCGTGGTCCGCTGGACCGGGCGCCGACTTGTCGCCCAGCGGTATCGGACCGGCAGGGTGTTCCTGGCCGGAGACGCCGCCCACATCTGGATCCCCGTCGGGGGATTCGGCATGAACGCGGGGATCCAGGACGCGGCGACACTGGGCTGGATGCTGGCGGCGGTCCATCACGGGTGGGCCTCACCGGAGGTGCTGGACGCCTATGAGCAGGAGCGCAAGCCGGTGGGTGAGCAGTTCGCCGGCGCGGTGGGGTCGGCGGCCAGCCGGGCGTTCGCGGAGTTCTCGCCCGACATCCACCTGTCCGGTCCCAAGGGTGAGCAGGCTCGTTCCGAGTTCGCCGACCGGCTCGCCGTCTCAGAGCCCCATCGGTACTCGCCCGACGGCTTCAGCTTCGGCTACCACTACGCGGGCTCCCCGCTGGTGATCGGCGGCCAGGACCAGGAGGCGATCTCCATGGGCGGCTACATGGAACGAGCACAGCCCGGATTCCGGCTGCCACACGTCTGGCTCGACGACGGCCGATCCGTGCTCGACGTGCTCGGCCCCGGCTTCACCCTCCTACGGACGGACCCCGGCGTCAGTGTGACGTCCTGGACCTCGGCGGCCGCCGACCTCGGCATCCCCCTGGTCGTCGTCGACCTGCCCGCACGGTGGCCTGACCGCTATCCCACCGAGCTGTTGCTCGTGCGCCCTGACCAACACGTGGCCTGGATGGGTGGGTCGGACGCTCGTCCCGACGAGGTCCTGCAGACAGTCACCGGGCGGATCGCCGCCTACCAGCGGTAGAGATCAACAGGAGAAAGTACATGTCATACGCACTGGGCATCGACGTCGGCGGAACGTTCACCGACGCGGTCGCCTCCGACGGTGCCGGCCGGATCGTGTCCGCCAAGACGCCGACGACACCGCCGCACCGCGAGGTCGGTGTCATGCGCGCGATCGAGGACATCGCGGGCGAGTTGGGTATCGATGTCGCCGAGCTGCTCTCGCAGACCGACTACATCGCCCACGGCACGACCGCTTCGATCAACGCGCTGGTCCAGGGCCAGGTCGCCGACGTGGGGCTCATCGCCACGAAGGGGCACCGTGACGCGATCTACATCATGAACGCCGAAGGCCGCACGCTCGGCCGGTCGGCCCATGAAATCCAGGACACACTCCGTCAGCGGAAGCCCGCGCCGCTGATCCCGAAGTACCGGGCGCTCGAAGTCACCGAGCGGATCGACCATGCGGGCAAGGTCCTGGTCCCCCTCGACGAGGACGAGGTGCGCAGTGTCGCGCAATCCCTCGTGGACCAGGGCGTCGAGGCGATCGCGGTCTGCCTGCTGTGGTCGTTCAAGAACGACGCGCACGAAAAACGCGTCCGCGAGCTGATCCACGAGATCGCCCCGGACATGTATGTCACCCTTTCGTCCGAGGTCAGCCCGCGCATCCGCGAATTCGCGAGGACCTCCACGACCATCATGAACGCCCAGGTCGGTCCCCGCCTGCGCACTTATCTCCTCCCTCTGCAAAAGCAGTTGGAGGAGGGCGGCCTCAAGGGCCCCCTGCTGGTCATGCAGAGCGAGGGCGGCACCATCACCGCCGACCGCGCGCCGGAACACGCCATCACCACGATCGGTTCCGTGCTGTCCGGCGGCGTCATCGGCGGCATGCGCCTGGCCGAACAACTGGGGCACCGCAACGTCATCACAACCGACGTCGGCGGCACCACCTTCCTCGCCGGACTCATCGTCGACGGAGAACCGGTCATGGCACCGGGCTCCATCGTGAACCAGTTCCCGATCAACGCGGCGACCATCCGCGTGCACACCATCGGCTCGGGCGGTGGGGCACTCGCCTCGGTGGACGCCGGCGGAAACCTGCGTCTGGGCCCGCAGAGCGCCGAGGCCGTCCCCGGCCCCGCTTGCTACGGCAACGGAGGCACCCGCCCCACGAACACCGACGCGAACCTGGTCCTCGGCATTCTCAGCCCGCACGGCCTGCTCGGCGGCCGGAAGCCGCTGCGGATGGACCTGGCGCGGGAAGCGATCCGCGAGCACGTGGCCGTGCCGCTCGGCCTCACCGTCGAAGAAGCCGCCATCGCCATTCACGAGGTGCAGAACGCTCAGGCGGGCGATCTCCTGCGCAGGGCCGTCGTCCAAGCCGGCTACGACCCCCGCGACTTCGTCGCCTACGCCTTCGGCGGTGCCGGCCCCGCGCACTGCGCCGGTTACTGCCAGGACCTGGGTGTCAGCGAGGTCGTCGTGCCGCTCGGGCCCGTCGCCTCCGCCTTCTCGGCCTACGGACTCGCGGCCTCGGACATCATCATGAGCGCCGAGCTGTCCGACCCGTCCGCCTTCCCGGTCGACCACACGGTGCTCGAATCCCACTACGCCCGCCTGGAAGCCGATCTGCAGCGCGCGCTCGACCGGCAGAAGGTCAAGTTCCAGGACGTCACGCTGCAGCGCGAGATCGACCTGCGGTACTCGATGCAGGTCACCGAGCTGTCCACGGCCGTACCGGACACCGAGTTCAACGAGCACACCGGTGCCGAGATCCTTGAGCGCTTCGAGGAGCAGTACGAGCGCATCAACGGCAGTGGCGCCGGCTACCGCGAGGCCGGAGTACAGGCGATCACCTACCGCGTGCGGGCCAAGGCCAGTCTCGGCTTTCCCGTCACGTTGCCGACCGCGTCCGAGGCCGACAGCCCCGACCCGGCCGAGGCCCTCATCGCGGAACGCCACGTCTGCCTCGACTCGCAGATCGGCTACGTGCCCACCCCCGTCTACGACTATGCCCGGCTGCGGGCAGGCCACGAGCTTGTCGGGCCGGCCATCGTCGACGTCCCGACCACGGTGGTCGTGGTCCCCGCCGGGGTCACCGGCCGAGTCGACCGCCTCGGCAACCTCGTACTGCGTTACCAGTGAGGACAGCTTCCATGACATCGAAGATCCCCGGGGCCGACGAGTTCACCAGCCGCCCCCTGCCCCGCGAGGAACTGCTCCGGCAGATCTCGCCCACCCTGCCACTGCATCAGATCGACGCCGATACGGCCGACCAGGTCGACGCCCTGACCTACGAGGTGGTGCGGCACCGGCTGTGGGCCATCACCCAGGAGATGGGTGAGACACTGCGCCGCATGTCGGGCTCACACGTCGTCACCGAGTCCAACGACTTCAACTTCTCCATCTGTGACGAGCTCGGCGAGCAGGTCCAGGTCGGGGCCTACAACGTAGGTCTCATCGGCTCGATGGACCTGGCCATCGTCTGGACACTGCGCAACCGCAGCGACAACCCGGGCATCGAAGAGGGCGACATGTTCCTCTGCAACGACCCGTGGATCGGCGGTGGACTGCACCAGAACGACGCCGCGATCCTGGCGCCGATCTTCCACGACGGCAAGCTGTTCGGCTGGACGACAGCCATCGCCCACCAGGTCGACCTCGGCGGGCCGCGGCCAGGCTCGTTCAGCCCGTCGGCCCAGGACGTGTTCGGCGAAGCCGTCCCCACGCCGCCGATCAAGGTCGTGCGCGGCGGAGTGCTGCAACGCGACGTCTCCGAAGCCTGGGTGCGCAGGTCACGCCTTCCTCATCTGGTGGGTCTCGACCTGCGCGCCAAGATCGCCGCGAACAAGAACGCCGCCGAGCAGATCCTGCGTCTCATCACCAAGTACGGTGCCGACACCGTCAAGGCCGTGATGCGCCGGATGATGGACGACGCCGAACGCCGGCTGCGTGCCAAGCTCGACAACCTGCCCGACGGGACGTGGAGCGCCGTCGGTTACCAGGAGCAGTCGCAGACCGGTGATCGGGGCCTGCACGCCATCAAGGTCACCATGACCAAGGAAGCCGATCGGCTCGTCTTCGACTTCCGAGGAACAGCTGAACAGACCGGCATCATCAACTGCCCCTATCCGGGGCTGCGAGCCGGGATCGTTTTCACGATGCTGCCTCTCCTGGCGGGCGACATCCCCTGGGCAGCGGGCGGGTTGATGCGCTGCTTCGAGATCATCACCGACGAGAACACCATCACCAATGCGTCGTTCCCGGCGGCCGTGGGCAAGGGGCCCTTCGGACCGGCCTGGGGGGCGGGCAACCTCGTCGCCGAGGTGCTGGCCAAGATGCTGGACGCCGAACCCGACCACCGCAGCGACGTGCAGTCCATCTGCAACGGCACCACCGACCTCTGCGTGGTCTCGGGCGTCGACGTCCGCGGCGGTGGCAGCAAGGGCTTCGTGTCCCCCGTCTTCGACGTCATGGCCGGCGGCTACGGGGCCCAGGTGCACCACGACGGCGTCGACACCGGCGGCCGGCTCATCATTCCCTCGGCTCGGGCACCTGACGTGGAGATGACCGAGTACCTCTACCCTCTCGTCGCCCTGTGGCGGCGGGAGCAGACCGACTCGGGCGGTCCGGGCCGGCAGCGGGGCGGGATGAGCGGCTCGGTCTGCTACGTGCAGCACCCGGACCAGACCGGATCGATGTCGTTGGTCGTCTCGGGAACCGGCAAGGTCGCGAACCAGAACGTCGGACTGGCCGGCGGGTACCCGGGCAACTCGCAGCTCGACCTCGTGGTGCGTGGCATCGACGTACCCCAGCTTGCCGGGGCGACGGTGATCCCCGCCGATCTGGACAACCTCGGCGGAGAGATGGAGGTGCTTCCCTGCGAAGGGGAGTCCACCCTCGGCGCGGGCGACGCGCTCTATCTGCACTGGCAGGCCGGCGGCGGATACGGCGACCCGCTGTTGCGTCCGGTCGACAGTGTCCGTGAGGACGTCCTGCAGGTGCGGGTGTCGGCCGACGCGGCGCGGGACGTCTACGGCGTCGTGCTGCGCGAGGACGGTGAAGTGGACACGACGGCGACGGACGAAACCCGCAGGAAGCTGCGGCACCGCCGGGCCGCGGGCATCGGAGTGTCCGACGCCCAGCTCGCGCCGATCGGCATCCACGACCTGAGCCAGGCACGCCGGCTCGACGACAACCTCGCCGTCGTGGATTCGTCCGACGGGGAGACGGTGGTGTGCGTCCATTGCACCACCGAGATCGGCCCGCTGGCCGAGGGCGCGTACATCGCGTCCCTGCCCCGTCGCGACTCGGCACCGACGGAAGCCGGCCCGCACATCTGGCACGACCCGTCGGAGTACGTCGACGCGGAGGTCGTCTTCCGCCAGTTGTTCTGCCCCGGTTGCCTGACCGCGGTCAACTCCCGCGTCGTGCCCGTCGACCACCCCCTGCCGGCCGACCACTACAAGGGCTGGGCGTAGCCCCACCCGATGAAGGAGACACCATGAATCCGCACCACGATGCGCTGTTCATCGGGGGCCAGTGGGTGGCACCAGCATCCGATGCGCGGATCACGGTCCTCGGAGCGAGCACCGAGGACATCCTCGGCAGCGTTCCGGAGGGCACGGAGAAGGACATGGACGCGGCCGTAGCCGCCGCCCGGGCCGCTTTCGACGATCCCGACGGATGGTCCAGGTGGGAGCCGGCGCGGCGGGCTGACGCCCTTTACCGTCTCGCCGACGCGCTTGAGCGGCGCGCCGAGGACGTCACGCGCGTCGTCAGCGCCCAGAACGGGATGACGATCGGGCTCTCCCAGCAGGTCGAGGGCGCCCTTCCGGCCATCCTGCTGCGCTACTACGCCGACCTCGTCCGGGACGACCAGGGCGAGACCGTGCGCGACGGAATGCTCGGTGCGCCGGTCCATGTCCGCCGGGAACCGCTCGGCGTGGTGGCGGCGATAGTGCCCTGGAACGCTCCCCAGCTGCTGTCGGCGACGAAGTACGCGCCCGGCCTGGCCGCCGGATGCACGTTTGTGCTCAAGCCGTCTCCGGAGACCGTGCTGGACGCGGTTCTCTTCGCGGAGGCCGTGGAGGAAGCGGGCCTGCCGCCGGGTGTCGTCAACGTGGTTCCGGCCGGCCGCGAAGTCGGCGCCTACCTCGTCTCTCATCCCGACATCGACAAGGTGGCCTTCACCGGCTCCACTGCTGCGGGCCGGCAGATCGCCGCGACCTGCGGCACCCTCCTGCGTCCGGTCACGCTGGAGCTCGGGGGCAAGTCGGCGGCCGTCATCCTCGACGACGTCGACCTCGGCGCGGCGATGTCCGAACCGTTCGTCCAGGCGACGCTGCTGGCGAACGGCCAGGCGTGCTTCGCCAGCACTCGCATCCTGGCGCCGCGAAGCCGGTACGACGAGATCGTCGACGCGGTTGCCTCCCTGGTGGGCGGGTTGACGGTCGGCGATCCCCTGGACCCCACGACGCAGGTCGGTCCGATGGCGAGCGCGCGCCAGCGTGACCGGGTGGAGGGATACATCGAGAAGGGCAGGACGGAAGGCGCCCGGCTCGTCGTGGGCGGCTCGCGTCCGACCCTCGAAAAGGGCTACTACGTCACGCCGACCGTGTTCGCGGACGTCGACAACTCGCAGGTCATCGCCCGTGAGGAGATCTTCGGTCCGGTGCTGACCGTCATCCCCTACACCGACGAGGACGACGCCGTGCGCATCGCGAACGACTCGGAGTACGGCCTCGGCGGCACGGTATGGACGAACGACGACGAGCGCGCCATGCGCGTCGCACGTCGTATGCACACCGGGACGGTCGGGCTGAATCACTACACGGTCGACCCGGCGGCGCCGTTCGGCGGGGTCAAGGCGAGCGGACTGGGCCGGGAGTTCGGGCCGGAGGCGCTGCTCAACTACCAGCAGGTGAAGTCGATTTACCGGTGATGACGGTAGGTCGGCCGCGGCTCCTCCCGTGGTGTGCCGTTGTTCCAGGGCCCGGGCCCTCGTCTGCCGCAGTCGTTCTGCGGCGGGCGAGGGCCAGGTCATGGGGCTTGGTTCGGCCCTCCTCAGAGCGAACAGAAGATAGGTAGAACGTTCGGTCTTGACAGGTTGCGGCAAAGTCGTCATGCTGATTGCAGATAGAACGTTCGGTCTTACCTCCGGAGGTTCTAGCGGCCCCTTACAGGGCCGTTGTCTGGAGCAAGCCGGACGTGCCCGCTGAATCGCACCTTCGACTTCGCCGCAACCTCGAAAGGATCATCGTGACCACCGTTGACACTCCCGCTGCCGTAGGCATCGCGCCTGCTCTGCGCCAGCTGTACTTGGTGCGGTTCGCATTCGCCATCGTCTGGGCGGTCCTGGTGTTCGCCACCGGTTCCGACCTCGGAGCGCTCGGCATCGCCCTGGTCGTCATCTACCCGCTCTTTGATGTCGCCGCGGCGGTCTGGGACGCTCGCACGTCCGGCGACAACGGACAGGTTCGCAGCCTGCAGGTCAACATGGCCATCAGTCTCATCGCCGCTGTGGGCCTCGCCATCGCCAGTGCCTCCGGAGTCCCGGCGGTCCTGCGTGTGTGGGGCGCCTGGGCGATCGTTTCCGGAATCGTCCAGCTGATCGTAGCCGTCCGGCGCCGCACGATGGGCGGCCAGTGGCCGATGATCCTCAGTGGCGGCATCTCCGTGCTGGCCGGCGGGAACTTCGTCGCGAGCGCCTCGGGGACGGACCCGAAGCTCAGCGGCGTGGCCGGCTACGCCGTTCTCGGCGGCATCTTCTTCCTCGTCTCCGCGCTGCGTCTCGGCCGCGCCAGCAAGGAGGTCTGACATGACCACCAACACGTATGACGTCGTCATCATCGGCGCGGGCCCTGTCGGGGAGAACGTCGCTGACCGGGTGGTGCAGGGCGGCCTGACCGCGGCCATCGTCGAGCGGGAACTGGTCGGGGGCGAGTGCTCGTACTGGGCCTGCATGCCGACCAAGGCACTGCTGCGCAGTGGGGCGGCGCTCCGCGCGGCGCGACAGGTGCCGGGTGCGCGTGAGGCGGTGACGGGTGACCTGGATGTCGCCGCCGTGCTGGAACGCCGCGATTCCTTCGCTGCGAACTGGAAGGACGACGGACAGGCGTCCTGGCTCGAGTCGGTGGGTGTGCCGCTGTACCGCGGACACGGTCGGATCAGCTCCGCCCGGGTCGTCGAGGTGACCGGCAAGGATGGCTCCACGACCACGCTGACCGCACGGCACGCGGTCGTCGTCGCGACCGGAAGCGGCGCGCTGGTTCCGGATGTGGAAGGGCTGCGCCAGGCACAGCCCTGGACGAGCCGGGAAGCGGTTGTGACGCGTGAAGTCCCGCGTCGCCTCGCCATCATCGGCGGCGGCGTGGTGGCCTCGGAGATGGCGACCGCGTTCGCCGGTCTGGGCGCCTCGGTGACGATGCTGGCGCGTGACGGAGTGCTGCCGCTGGCCGAACCGTTCGCCGGTGAGCACGTCGTCGAGTCGCTGCGCGAGAGCGGTGTCTCGGTCCGCCTCGGAGCCGAGGCCGCGTCCGTGAAGCGAGCCGACGACGGAACCGTGTCCATCACGCTCACCACTGGTGAGCAGGTGGAGGCCGATGAACTGCTCGTCGCGATCGGCCGTACGCCCAATACGCGGGACATCGGCCTGGACACTGTCGGTCTGAAGCCCGGTGCCTGGCTCACCGTCGATGACACCATGCGGGTTGTCGCCGAGGACGGCGCACTGTTCGACGACGGATGGCTGTACGCGGCCGGCGACGTCAACCGGCGCGTGCTGCTGACTCATCAGGGCAAGTACCAGGCCCGCGCCGTGGGCGATGTCATCGTGGCCCGGGCGAAGAACGAGACAGTCGAGCAGGGCCGATGGGGCCGGCACGTGGCCACATCGGACGAGCGCGCGGTCCCGCAGGTGGTCTTCACCGAACCGGAGCTCGCGTCGGTCGGTCTGACCGCCGCCGCTGCCGAGGCTGCCGGGCTGCGGATCCGGGTCGTCGACTACGACCTGGCCGCCACCGCCGGCTCCTCCCTCCAGGCCGAGGGATTCCGCGGTCAGGCCAGGATGGTCGTCGACGAGGACCGAAAGGTGATCGTCGGCTTCACGCTCGTCGGCCCGGACGTCGCGGAAATGCTGCACGCGGCGACGATTGCCGTGGTCGGGGAAGTGCCGCTCGACCGACTGTGGCACGCGGTTCCGGCGTTCCCCACGGTCAGCGAGGTGTGGCTGCGGCTGCTGGAAGCCTACGGCCGCTGACGCCCAAACTTGGTGTCTCGTCCCGTCGGACAGCGACGGGACGAGACACCAGCGAACCCCCTGTCTCCCCGCAGGGGGTTTTCGCATGTGCACTTCTCAACCGGTCGCCGGACAGGGCGTCGTGTCGCCGTATCGGGGTGAATCCCATACGCGCGGTGTGGTCGAAAACCTTGTTACCTCCACGCATTCTTGTATAGTGAGCGCTACATACAGGGAAGGGGTCGGCATGACGAACATGGTGGACGTCGGAGACGCGCAGCTGGCCTATACCGAAGTCGGTTCCGGCACTCCGGTCGTGTGGCTGCATGGCTCGGGACCGGGCGCGACGGGCATGAGCAACTTCGGCGGCAACCTCGCGGCTTTCCAGGACTACCGCAACATCGTGGTGGACCTTCCCGGCTGGGGAAGCTCCCCGCGGCCCGCTACGGACGAACCGCTGATCTTCCACGCGGCGGACCGCGTCAGCCGTGCGATGACGGCACTCGGCATCGAGCGCGCCCATCTGGTGGGCAACTCCTACGGCGGCGCCGTCGCGATGCGCATCGCGATGCGCTACCCCGAGCGGGTGGACCGAGTGGTCCTCATGGCTCCAGGCGGAGTCCTTCCGGCAGATGCGCCGCCGTGGCCCGCCGGACTGGAGCGGCTCTTCGCCTACATGGCGGCCCAGAAGCCGTCACGTGAGTCGATGGCCGAATTCGTGCGGATGATGGTGTTCGACGAGAAGCTGGCGACCGAGTCGCTCATCGACGAACGATACGAGTCGAGTCTGCGCGCCCACCCCGAACTGCCGATTCCGCCGAACTTCGGCGACCTGACGCCCGACCTGCCGCTCATCGGCGCCCCGACGCTGCTCGTCTGGGGGCGGGAGGACCAAACCGTCCCGCTGACCTGGGCGTCCAAGATCCTTGAGGGCATCCCCAACGCCGAGCTTCGCGTTCTGCCGCACTGCCGGCACTGGGTGCAGTACGAGCGTGCGCCCGAGTTCAACCACATCGTTCGCGAGTATCTGCAGGGCGGCGCGGTCGCCGCAGCGAAGGGATGAAACCGTGGGTATCCGCAAGCTGGGCTATGTCGGGCTGAACGTCACCGATGTCGAGGCCTGGACCGACCTGCTCGGACGCACGCTGGGTATCGGTGTCACCACAGCCAAGTCAGGCACGGAGGAAATCGGTCTCGCCGAACTGGACGAGTTCAAGTACCGCGTGGCCCTGTACCCGTCCGCGGAGGACACCCCACGGCACGTCGGCTGGATCGTTGACACACCGCGCGAGCTGGACAGACTCACCGCGAGACTCACCGATGCGGGTTTCACCGTCGAGGACGGCTCGCCGGAAGAGATGGAGCTCCGCGGCGCCACGCATCTTCGCTGGTTCACCGACCCGGTCGGCTACCGGGTGGAGCTGGCCATCGGTGAAGCCAAGGCGCGCACCAGTGTCGCCCGCCCCGATGGCGCCAATCCCGGCACCACCGGCCTCGGCCACTTCGTGCTGGCCAGCCCCAAGCTCGCCGAGCTCCGCGAACTCTATGAATCTGTGCTGGAGTTCAAGCTGACCGACTACCGCGCTCCCGGCCTGTACTTCTTCCGGTGCAACTCCACCCACCACAACATCGCCCTCGCCAACGCGGACACGCCGTCGATTCATCACCTCGAGTTCGAACACGATTCGATCGATGACGTCGGGCGGTCGTACGACCGGGCCAAGGCCAACGGCGCGCCCATCTCGATCAGCCTGGGCCGGCACATGAACGACAAGGCGATCTCGTTCTACGTGCAGAACCCCAGTGGCTTCCACCTCGAGATCGGCTGCGGTGGAATCGAAGTGGGCGACGACTGGGTGCCGCACGACTTCGGGGTCTCGGACGTTTGGGGACACCAACACACCAACGCCAACCCGTTCGCTTCACCGACGTCATGACGGACGTCATCGAAGGTCCTGACCTCTCTGGTCGCCGCGCGATCGTCACCGGTGCGGCGAGCGGTATCGGCCAGGCGGTCGCGACCCGGCTCGCAACGCTCGGCGCCCAGGTCGTCGTGTGTGACATCGATGCCGAGGCTGCGGCACGGACGGCCGATCAGATCGGCGGCGAGGCTCTGGTGATCGACCTGAGCCGGACAGCTGATCTGGCCGAGCGGACGCTGGATGCGGACATCCTGGTGAACAACGCAGGCATCCAGCACGTCGCGCCCGTCGACAAGTTCGAGCACGAACGATTCTCCTTCATGCTGCGGCTGATGCTGGAGGCGCCGTTCGTCCTCAGCCGCGCCGTGCTCCCCGGCATGTATGAGCGGGGCTGGGGACGGATCGTCCACATCTCCAGCATCCACGGCCTGCGAGCCAGCGCCTACAAGTCTGCGTACGTCAGCGCCAAGCACGGTCTGCTGGGGCTTTCGAAGGTCATCGCGCTGGAGGGTGCCGCCAAGGGTGTCACCAGCAACTGCGTGTGTCCTGGCTATGTGCGGACACCCCTGGTCGAGAAACAGTTGGCAGACCAGGCGGTCCTCCATGATCTCCCTGCGGATCAAGTCCTGGCGGATGTGCTGCTGACGCGCTCGGCGGTCAAGCGTCTGATCGAGCCCGACGAGGTCGCGGGTGCGGTGGCGTTCCTGTGTTCGTCGCAGGCGGTATCCATCACAGGTTCCGAATTGACCCTCGACGGCGGTTGGAGTGCGTCCTGACGGCGACGTCGATGACGTCTCTCCGGCGTCCCCGCCGTGCACAAGGTAGAACGTTCGGTCTATACTCTGTGGTGTCCTCCGCGTCTTTCTGAAGGATCTCCACATGTCCGATTCGGTTGTCGGCCGCATCCGACCGCCTGACGCTCTCGGCGAGGCCGAGGTCGAGGCGCTGGTTCACGGCATCTGCTTCAAGACCGGTCCCCCCGAGCGCCTCGGCGTCGAGGTGGAATGGCTTGTCCACCAACTGGACGCTCCGCAGATGCCCGTGTCGCCCGAACGACTCTCCGCGGCATACACCGCACTTCGGGCTCTGCCCCTCACGTCCTCCTTGACCGTCGAACCCGGTGGTCAGCTGGAACTGAGTTCGCTCCCTGCCACCTCGCTCATGGAGTGCATCCGCACCGTCTCAACCGACCTTGACTCCGTCCGTGCGGTGCTGCGCGACGCCGGTCTGTGCCTCGTCGGCCTGGGCCACGATCCCTGGCACACGCCACGCCGCTTTCTGCGGCAGCCTCGATACGACGCCATGGAGGCCCACTTCGAGCGCCTCGGCCCCGCCGGCCGCTACATGATGTGCAGTACCGCGTCCGTGCAGGTGTGCGTCGACGCCGGGTGTGAAGAGCCGGGCCCCCTCGGCCACGTACGCCGTTGGTGGCTGGCCCATCACCTGGGGGCCGTCCTGCTCGCATCGTTCGCGAACTCGCCGATGGCCGACAACAGGCCCACCGGCTGGCGATCCACCCGGCAGCTGCGGTGGATGCAGATCGGCGCGGGCCGCGCGGGCGGCGCTCCGCTGGACACTCACCCGCGTACCAGCTGGGCTCGGCACGTCCTGGACGCGCCGGTGATGTGCGTACGCCGCGACAGCGGACCGTGGGACGTGCCGGACGATCTGACCCTGCGGGACTGGACACGCCACCTGATGCCGAGACCGCCACTGCCCGGCGATCTCGATTACCACATGACCACCCTCTTCCCGCCCGTCCGGCCGCGCGGCCACCTGGAATTGCGCATGATCGACGCGCAGCCCGGCGACGACGGCTGGATCGTGCCCCTCGCAGTGACAGCGGCGCTGTTCGACGACCGAGAGGCGACCGACATCGCCTATCGCGCTGTCGAGCCGCTCGCCGCACGCACACTCGGCCGGCCGGCCCCGCACAATCCCCTGTACGAGGTCGCGGCCCGCGAGGGGCTCACCGATCCGGGGCTGCGTGAGGCTGCCGTCACGTGCTTCACCGCCGCACTCGACGCCCTGCCCCGGCTCGGCGCCACGACTGCGGTCATGGACGCCGTATCCGGGTTTGTGGAGCGCTACGTGTTGCGGGGCCGCTGCCCCGCCGACGACATGCTGGTCATGGAGGGCACCACCGGCTATGGCCGACCCAGCAAGGAGAACGGCTCATGAAGCACCCTGCCGACGACACCTTCGCCACAGCCGCAGACGCCGGCGAAGCGACCCCGGACACCGAAACTCTGCGTGAGCGGGCCCTCTCCACGCTCATCACCGCTCGCGAACGCACCACCTTGCTGACCAGTTGCGTGGAAGGCCCCGAGCTGACCGCCCAGGTGTCTCCCCTGATGTCCCCCCTGGTGTGGGACCTGGCGCACATCGCCAACCAGGAGGAGCAGTGGCTGCTGCGCGCCGTCGCCGGGCAGGAGGCGATACGGCCCGAGATCGACAGCCTGTACGACGCGTTCGAACACCCGCGTTCCGAACGGCCCAGCCTGCCGCTGCTCGCGCCCGACGAGGCCCGCCGGTACGCGGCCGACATACGTGCACGAGCCCTGGACGTGCTGCAGGAAGCCGCGTTCCACGGGACGCGGCTGACGGAGGCGGGCTTCGCCTTCGGCATGATCGCCCAGCACGAACAGCAGCACGACGAGACCATGCTGGTCACTCATCAGCTGCGCACCGGGCCGCAAGCCCTGACCGCCCCCGATCCCCACCCCGCACCCCTGTTCGCCGGCCCGGCGGAGGTGCTGATTCCCGGTGGGCCGTTCACCATGGGCACCTCGTCTGAGCCGTGGGCCCTGGACAACGAACGACCCGCACACCGACGTGAGGTGGCAGCGTTCTTCATCGACACCACCCCAGTCACGAACGCTGAGTTCAAGGCCTTCATCGACGACGGCGGTTACGACGAGCCGCGCTGGTGGGCCCCGGACGGATGGGAGCACATCCGGCGGCACTCCATCAACGCCCCGCTGTTCTGGCGCCGTGACGGTGGTCAGTGGCTGCGGCGTCGCTTCGGAGTCACCGAGGTGGTTCCGGACAACGAGCCAGTGCTGCACGTCAGTTGGTACGAGGCGGACGCCTGGGCCCGATGGGCCGGGCGGCGGCTGCCCACGGAGGCGGAATGGGAAAAGGCCGCTCGGCATGATCCGGTCGACGACCGCTCGACCCGCTATCCGTGGGGCGACGCAGACCCCGGTCCGGAACATGCCAACCTCGGCCAGCGGCATCTGCGACCGGCGCCCGCGGGCAGCTACCCGGCCGGAGAGTCACCGCTGGGGGTTCGGCAGATGATCGGCGACGTCTGGGAGTGGACATCGAGCGACTTCGCACCGTACCCGGGTTTCCGTGCGTTTCCCTACCCGGAGTACTCGGAAGTCTTCTTCGGGTCTGACCACAAGGTGCTGCGCGGTGGTTCTTTCGCCGTGGACGCGGTGGCCTGTCGGGGCACGTTCCGCAACTGGGACTATCCGATCCGGCGGCAGATCTTCTCCGGGTTCCGCACCGCGCGGTCGGCGGAAACCGCCTGATCCGTCTCGCACGCTCCACCCGGCCGGTGGTGGACCGGCCGGGTGGAGCGTCATCGCTGTTCGCGGGACCTTCTGCTACTCGGTTTTGTCGAATGCCGCCGCGTGTGCGCGCAGCGGCACCTCCTTGATCAGCAAAGAGAGAAGGAGCGCGACGACGAGGACCACTGCCCCGACCAGGAAGGCCACCGAGATCGAGTCGGTGAAGCCGACCTTGAAGGGGTGGGCGAGGGCCGAGTCGAGCTTCGACAGGAAGGAGGTGTCGTTGAGCGCGTCGGTGTTGGTGGCGCTCAGCATCTTCAACTGGTCCGGATGGGCGGCCGCTGCTTTCTCGAAGGCCGGGGTGTGTTGCGCGGCCTCGAAGGCGCCGGCGATCTTGTCGGCCACCAGCGAGTAGACGATCGACAGGAAGATGGCGACGCCGATCGTGCCGCCCATCTGCCGGAAGAAGGTGCCGGAGGACGTCGCAACGCCGATGTCCCGTGCGGGGACCGCGTTCTGCATGGCCAGCACGATCGTCTGCAGGTTCAGGCCGAGCCCGGCGCCGACGACGAACATCGAGATGTCGATGTACACCAGACTGCTGTCGGCTGACAACCTCCACAGCATCAGCAGACCTGCCACCAGCAGCGCGCAGCCGATGACCGGAAAGAACTTGTAGCGCCCGGTGCGCGAGGTGATCTGACCGGAGACGAGCGACATCAGCATGATGCCGAGCACCAGCGGCAGCGTCAGGAGGCCCGCCTTGGTGGGGGAGTTGCCCTTGACCAGCTGAAGGTAGAGCGGCAGCAAGGTGATGCCGCCGAACATGCCGATACCGATGATGAACGACTGAGCGGTGCCGATCGCGAACATCCGGTTACGGAAGAGCCGCAGTGGCAGCAGCGCATCGTCGCCCGCGCGGCGCTCGGCCAGCAGGAACAGCACCACGCCGACGGCGCCGGTGATGTACGAGGCCAGCGAGCGGCCTGAACCCCAGCCCCACTCACGCCCCTGCTCGGCGACCACGAGCAGCGGGACCAAAGCGGTGATCAGAGCAAGCGCGCCCAGGTAGTCGATCTTTTGATCGCGGCGCTGGTGGTCGAGGTGGAGCACCTTGGCCACGACGATCAGGGCTGCGATGCCGATCGGCACGTTGATCAGGAAGATCCAGCGCCAGCCGTCGATGCCGGCGACCGTGCCCGCACCGGCGAGTGCGCCGCCGATGACCGGGCCGAGCACGCTGGACGTGCCGAAAACGGCCATGAAGTAGCCCTGATACTTGGCACGTTCACGCGGCGGGATGATGTCACCGATGATGGCGAGTGCCAGCGAGAACAAGCCACCGGCGCCGATGCCCTGGACGGCTCGGAACGCGGCGAGCATGTACATGGACGTGGAGAGCGTGCACAGTACCGAGCCGACCACGAACACGGATATCGCGAACATGAAGAACGGCTTGCGGCCGTACTGGTCGGACAGCTTCCCGTAGAGCGGTGTCGCGATGGTGGACGTGATCAGGAACGCCGTGGTGACCCACGCCTGTGCGGTGAGGCCGTGCAGGCTCTCGCCGATCTTGTAGATGGCAGTGGCGACCACGGTCTGGTCCAGCGCGGCCAGGAACATACCCAGGAGCAGGCCCGAAAGGATCACCATGATCTCGCGGTGGGAGTAGCCCCTCGGCGCGGCCTGTCCTGGGATGCCCGCTTCTGCGGGAGCCGACGCGGCGTCGGCAGTTGATGTCATGCCTGTGATTCCTTTCGAGGCACCGGGCGGGGTCCTTCCGTCCCGGACCGAGGAGCGCTTGCGATCTTGTGTCCGTTTTGCCACTGACGGGAGATCGTCACATTGCCGACGACGCCGGCCATCGTAAAGGTAGAACGTTCTGTATTGACAATCTTCGAGGTCGTCGGCATTCTTGCATGACAGAATGTTCTTTCTCCTGGTGGGGTCCGGGGCCTCTTCCGTTCCAGCGTCGGCCTCCCGGAAATCAGGCGATGCCGACCACTGGTGGCCGGGGCTGAGCGCGAAGCGCCTGCGGGGGAGACGCCGGCGTTACACGGCGACGACCCGACGGCCTTAGTCCAGCGAACTCATAGGAGTGGGTGCGTGAACTCTGAACGACCCGAGAAACGAGGCGCCCCCGTGGGCAGGCGCGTCTTTCTCGGCACACTTGGTCTCGGAGCGCTGGGCGTCTACGCCGCACCAACCCTGCAACGTGGCACCGAAGCATTTCTGGCAGGTGCCTCACAGCTGGACCCGTCCGGCCTGACCGGTCTGCTGCCCAACGGCGGTGGCTTCCGCTACTACTCCGTGACCACCTCCGTCCCGCACAAGGACGCCACGAACTACCGGCTGACCGTCGACGGCCTGGTGGACCGACCCAAGACCTACACGCTCGACGACCTGCGTGCCCTGCCGCAGACCCGGATGGTCAAGGACATCCAGTGCGTCACCGGCTGGCGGGTCCCCCATACCCCCTTCGAGGGGGTGCGGCTGTCCCACCTGCTGGACGCCGCCGGCGTGCACGGCTCGGCGGGCGCCGTCCGCTTCACCTGCTTCGACGGCGCCTACTCCGAGAGCCTCACCCTCGAGCAGGCGCGCCGATCCGATGTCCTGGTGGCGCTGCGCATGCAGGACAAAAACATCGGCCACGCCCACGGCGGCCCGGTCCGCCTGTACGTGGCGCCGATGTACTTCTACAAGTCCGCCAAGTGGCTGTCAGGCATCACCGTCACCGAAGACGTCAAGCCCGGCTACTGGGAGAACCTCGGCTACGACGTCGACGCCTGGGTCGGCAAATCGAACGGGCGGGATGATGACCCTACAAGCTGAGGCGCACACTCCGCCGACCGCCGAGATCCGCCGATTCGGGCCCGCACAGCGCTGGGTGCACCGCGCAACAGCCCTGCTGATGGGCGTGTGCGTGGTGACGGCGTCCTTCCTCTACATTCCGGTGCTCGCGGAGATGGTCGGACGCCGCAATCTGGTGGTCCGCGTCCATGAGTGGTCGGGGCTTGCCCTCCCCATCCCCGTACTGGCGGGCCTGTTCTCCCGGTACTTCCGCGCGGACCTCGGGCACCTCAACCGCTTCGGGCCGCACGACAAGGTCTGGCTGCGCGCGGCGCTGCGCCGTGACAAGCGCTACTCGTCCCGGCCCGCGGCCAAGTTCAACGCCGGGCAGAAGATCTACGCGAACTGGATCGCCGCTGCGACGCTGGTGATGCTCGGCACGGGCCTGATCATGTGGTTCACCCATCTCACCCCGATCAGGTGGCGCACCAGCGCGACCTTCGTCCACGACTGGCTCGCTCTTACCATCGGGATCGTCCTTGCCGGACACATCGGCATGGCCATGGGAGACCCGGAGGCACGCGCCGGCCTTCGCACCGGCACGGTCGACCGCCAATGGGCGAAGCACAAGCATCCGTTGTGGCGCCCGGGGTCGAAAACGATGCGTTGACCAGCGCAGCGAATGCCCGGATGGCAAGCGGGCACCAAGGGACGCACTCCCCGTGCGCATCCCCTGGTGCCCGCTATCGCTTTCCCGTCAGGAAGGCGGCCCAGGTGCGGTAGCCGTCTTCACTCACGCCCCAGCTGTCCGCAAGACTTGCGACGATCATGAGGCCCCGCCCTCGCAGGTCCTCCTCCTGAGCGCACGACACCCGGGCAGGTGCCGGATTGAAGTCAGAGACTTCGATCCTCACCTCGTCGGCCCTCTCCGTGATGCGCAGCCCGACCCAGCCCAAACCATGCTCGATCGCGTTCGACACCAGTTCGGACACGACCAGCCGCATGTCATCGGCGAGTGACTGGTCCATGTCCCACAGCTGCATGATCGCGAATGCGGCGTTTCGGGCCTGAGGAACTTGGACGAGATCCGGAGCGATCGTGATCTCGAAGGCTCGCCGGGGTGGCGTAAGGATCATGGTGGGGGACATTGCAGATCCTCTCGTTCCTCGGGCCGCCGAGGTGTGGGCGCCAGTTTCGATCCGGTATTCAGCCGATCAAGTGATGTATGTAGCGTTCACTATACGACTGGGAGAAGCTGCGCGCCAGTGCCCTTAGAGCTACAAAAATGGAAAAATCGTCCACATCCTGTCCTGTCCGGCGGGCCGCGGCCCGCCTGGGGCATCAGTACGGGCGGTCGCCGATGATCGTGACTCGTTCCATCAGCCGGAAGTCGGGGAAGTAGTCGCTGACCGCGTAATGCTGGGTTGCCCGGTTGTCCCAGAAGGCCACAGAGCCCGGCTCCCAGCGGAAGCGCACCTGGTACTCCGGGAGCGTCGCCTGGCGGAACAGCAGGTCGAGCAATTCCTCGCTCTCCCTCGGTGCCAATCCCACGATGGCGGTGGTGAACACCGGATTGACGTAGAGGAGTTTGCGGCCGGTCTCGGGGTGCGTGCGCACCACGGGGTGCTCCACCGGCTGGAATCGGGCGCGTGCTTCGCGCATGTTCTTCGCCACCTCGCCCGCGGCTTCCGCGGTGACCGTGGGAATCTCATGGAGCGCGGTCAGACCGTCGATGAGTTCGCGGACGTCCTCGGGCAGTCCCTGGTAGGCCGCGTGCATGTCCGCCCACAAGGTGTCTCCGCCGAGTGCGGGGACCGTGACGGCGCGCAGCATGGAGCCCAGCGGCGGCGTAGGGCTGAAGCTGACGTCACTGTGCCAGATGTTCTCGGTTCCAGGACGTGTTGCGTCATGTTCGAGCCGCACCACCTCGGGGATCTCGGCCTTGGGCAGGAAGGGGTGATCTTCGAGTTCGCCCCAGTGCCGGGCCACGTCGGCGTGCTTTCGGGCGGTGAGTTTCTGCCCGCGGAAGAACAGCACCTTCCATTCCAGCAGCGCGCGCTTGAGCTCGGCGAGCACCTCGGGAGCCAGGTCCTCGGCGAGGTCGACGCCGCGGATCTCGGCCCCGATGAGGAGGGATCGCGGAATCAGGGAAAGGTGCCGGTACGGTTCGCCGGCGTTCTCCGGGCGGAACTCCCGTCCGATCATGGACGGGCGCAGTGCTCGCGCCGAGCGGGCGAATGCGGTCTGCTCGCGCTGTTCGGTCCCAGAGGTCATGTCAGATCATCTCCTTGGTGGTGGATCCGCCGCCCGCGGGTACGGTGGCGGGCGTGTCGATGCGACGGGTGGCGGCACCGCCGGTTGCCGGGGTGCGGCCGTGTCGCATGCGCAAGGTGGTCAGCAGGGCCAGCAGTGCGGCGGCCGCGGCGCAGGTGAAGGCCAGCCGGTAGCCGCTGCCCGCGAAGACCGAACCGGTCGGGCCGACCGGATAGAGGGTGCGTACCGAGGCCAGGGCCGATGCCCCGGCTGCCGCTCCCAGCTGGTTGGCGACCGCGATCAACGCCGTACCGGTGGCGGCTTGTTCGTCGGGCACGGCCTCGGTGATGAGGTTGGCGAAGGATACGTAGGCGAGTCCGGTGCCCAGACCGAACACCAGGCTGATCAACAGGACGGCACCGCGTTGCCCGGGCAGCGCCGCGAAGCCGAACGCCCCGATCGCGACCAGCGCTTGCGCCACCAGTGCCGTGCTTCGCGGGCCGCTGCGCCGGGCCAGATACCCACCCAGGGGGCCACCGGCGAACGAGCCGAGTCCCAGAGTGAAGGTCCAGCCGGCCGCGGCCAGCGCGGTCAGACCGAAGGCGTAGCCGAGCCCGGCCTGGCGCGGGGTCTGCAACAGCTGGGCCAACAGATAGGCGACGGCGGACGTGCCTGCCGTGGTGAATACGGCCGAGAGCAGTGTGCCCCGCATGGCCGGAGCGGTGAGCAGACCGAGGTCGATGGCCGGGTGGGCTCTGTTCCTTTCGCGTCGCCAGAAGCCGATGGCCAACAGCAACGCGGAGGGAAGCGCCGCCATGGTGCCGGGCGACGCCCAGCCCGAGCGGACGGCGGCGCCCACGCCCCCTACCAGTGCCGCGGCTGCCAGGCCGAGCAGTAGCGCTCCAAGGACATCGAGTCGCCGGTGTTCGGACTTCGTCGTGTCGTTCGAGCGCCGATCGTCGGGCAGTGCCACTGCGCCGAGTGGCAGCACCAGCGCGCTCAGCAGGAACAGGAACCAGAACACGCCGTGGTAGCCGTAGCGGTCCACCAGTGCGCCGCCGAGGAAGGGCGCGGTGATCCCGCTGATCCCGATGCCACTGGAAACGATGCCCAGGGCGACCGGCACTCGATGGCGGGGGAGGGCGTCTCGGACCATCGCGTAGGCAACCGCCAGCGCACCGCCCACGGCACCCTGCAGGAGTCGGCCGAGCAGCAGCAGCGGCAGCGTTGTGGCCACCGCGCACAGCAGCGACCCGGCCGCGAAGAGCGCCCCCGAATACAGCAGTACCCGCTTCTTGCCCACCACGTCGGCGATGCGCCCCAACAGGGGGATGCACACCACGGCGGCCAGGCTCACCATGCCGGTGACCGCGTCGGCTCCCGCGCTGCCGAAGGACTGCGCGAGGGACCTGGCCGCCGGGTAGACCAGGCTGACTTCCAGCGGGGCGGTCTCTGTGAGCAGGACGAGCACGGCAAGGATGCCCAGTTGCCGGACCCGAGAGTCGGTGGGAGGGGTCATCGAGGGATGCCTGCTTTCGTGGAGGGACGGGGATGGCGGCTGCCCCACGAGCGATTAACTCACGTGGGTCAAAAGTGATCCATGTACGCAATATTGCAAGTTCGTGTCCTCACGTGACCGCGCACCCGACGCGGATTTCCGGCAGCCGACGACGGCGGTGATAATCCGCCCATGACCTCGTCCACTCCGGAACAGCGTTCCCGGCCGGCCCCGGCGCCCCGCGCCGACGGAACCCGGTTGGCGATCATCGAGTGTGCCGAGCGGCTGTACGCCGAGCGTGGGGTGAACGGCGTCTCTCTGAGGGAGATCGGCGCTGCCGCAGGGCAACGCAACACCGGCGCCGTGCGGTACCACTTCGGTTCCAAGGCAGGTCTGCTGTCGGCGGTCTTCGAGCATCGGATGAGCCCGGCCAACACACTTCGTGAGCGGATGCTGGCAGAAGCCGACGCGGAGGGACGCGGAATGGACCCGCGGACGCTGGTGGAGGCGCTGGTACTGCCGTTGGCCGAGCTCCTCGGCGAGCCGGGTCGGCCGAGCTGGTACGCACGCTTCCTCGCCCAGACAGCCGCCGATCCCGTACTGGCCAACGCGGTCGGGTACCGTCCCGACTCCCCGTGGACCAGCGGAGCGGTCAAAGCGGAGCAGCGCATCCTGCGCCATCTGCGCCGACTGCCTGAGCACCTGCGTCGTCAGCGCTTCCTGCTGCTGGTCGGTTTCTTCACTCACGCTTTGGCCGACTGGGAGGCCCAACTTTCCACCGGGCACGACCATCTGACGAGCAGACAGCAATTGGTCGAGCATGTGATCACTTTGGGAGCCGCCATGCTTGCCGTGGACAGCCCCCAGTCAGAACCGCATCCAGGGTGACGTGCCCGCCCGGACTGGTCTCAGGCAGCGGGAACGGCACAGGCCGCATACGGCAACCGGCACCGCGACCCAATCGGTTCGTGGACACGTTCGCACTCTTGGCCCAGTACATGACACCCGTTAAGGTCCCTATGACAACGTTGCCCAGTCGGGCTCTGTCTCGCTCATGCTGTGTCCCACTTCTGGGAGGAACCGAATGCCGGGTCCGCACATGAAGAACGGCGTCCCCGTCCGGGCATGGGCACGTGGCGCGTGCGCCGCCGCGGTGGCGTGGGCCGCCGTAGTGCCCATTTCGGCTGCCTGGGCACAGGCCCCGTTCGAGCCCCGCGGCGCGGTCGTTGCCCGCTCGGGACTCGACCAGGTGGCGATGGGCAGTTCCTTCGCGGCTGGTCCGGGGATTCCACCGGTGCAGACGAGCACTGGCGCCGCGGCGTGCGCCCGATCGGCGAACAACTACGCCAGCGTCGTGGCTCGGGAGACCGGAGCGAACCTGACGGATGTCTCGTGCAGCGGCGCGACCACCGCCAATGTACTGACCACCAGTCATGCCGGACAGCCGCCGCAGGTGCAGGCGGTGACCTCGGCGACCCGCGTGGTCACGGTCACGATCGGCGGCAACGACGTCAACTACGCCGGCAGCATCAATACTTACTCCTGTCAGACCAGTGGCGGCACCAGCTGCGGCAGTGTGGACCAGAACGCGATCAACCAGACGTTTCCGTCGCTGGCGGGTCGCATCGAAAACATCGTCAACGCGGTGCACGGCAGAGCGCCCCAGGCCCATGTCTACCTGGTCAACTACTTCACACTCCTGCCGGACGCCGGAGTGTGTGCCGGCGTCCCTCTCACCGGTGACCAGGCGGCCTTCGAGCGCAGCATCGCCTCGCGCCTGGCAGATGCCACCGCCACCGCGGCCGCCGCCACAGGGGCGACCCTGATCGATCTGGCCGCCGCCAGTCACGGACATGACGCGTGCGCCGCGAACCCGTGGGTCGAGACGTACCGTCCGGCCGCGGGACGTGCCACGTACCACCCCAATGAAGCAGGGATGCGGGCGGCGGCGTCACTCGTGGAATCCGCCCTCAACTCCGCCGGCCAACTCCGCACCGTCGCGTTCCGTTCAGGGATCGCGGGCAAGTGTCTCGACGTGCAGGGCTCCGGCACCGCCAACGGCACACATGTGCAGTTGTACGGGTGCAACGGCACAGGTGCGCAGCGGTGGACGTACACACCGGACGCGGGTGGCGCCCTTCGAGCGCTGGGCGGCTGCCTCGACGTCAGCAACAGCGGGACCGAGAACAGGACCAAGGTGCAGTTGTGGGAGTGCAACGGCTCTGGCGCGCAGCGTTGGGTGACGGGCCCCGACTCCTCTCTGGTCAACCCGCAGTCGGGGCGTTGTCTCGACGACCCGGGCAGCTCCACGGCTGACGGGACTCAACTGCAGATCTACGACTGCAACGGTGCGGCCGCGCAGCGGTGGACCCCGACCGCGTGACCTCTCAACCCGATCGGTACTGACCCCGCGGCGGGTCTCCGTCTTGCCGCGCCGTACCTTTGAAGCGTGTACCGGTTTCTGCTGACGTCCCGCTGGTGGGCGATCAACATCTTCGTGCTGCTCGCCGTACCCTTCTGCGTTTCTCTCGGATCGTGGCAGCTGAGCCGGTTCGAGGACAGAATGCAGGACCACCGCGAGGCTGGCGAACGGGTCAGCAATGATCGGCACGAGCCGGCCGGCCCGCTGCGTGCGCTGCTGCCCGTGAACAAGGCCACGTCCGGCCGGCAGGCCACCGCGACCGGGCGGTACGGCAAGCAGCTGCTGGTACCCGACCGCGACCTGGACGACAGGCAGGGTTTCTACGTCCTGACGCTGCTGCGCACCGACGGCGGCAAGGCGCTGCCCGTGGTACGGGGCTGGCTGCCGGGTTCCGCCGATGCCGCGAAGGCGCCCGTCGCACCCACCGGCGAGGTCACCGTCACCGGCGCGCTGCAGGCGTCCGAGACGCCCGGGGACGACGGGGTGAGCGCCAAGGGCGGTCTGCCGGCCGGGCAGACCGGGGCGATCAGCTCCGCGTCGCTGGTCAACCTCGTGCCCTACGACGTATACGACGCGTGGGTCACGCTCGACAAGGCCGACAGCGGGATGACGGCCGTGTCGGCCAAGGCTCCCACCGGCTCCGGCCTCGACCTGAAGGCGTTCCAGAACCTCGGCTACACCGGCGAGTGGTTCGTCTTCGCCGGCTTCGTGCTCTTCATGTGGTTCCGGCTGCTGCGCCGCGAGGTCGAGGTCGCGCGGGACGCGGAGATGGGCCTGGTGGCGGAGGAGGAGACCGGCGCAGTCTGACGGCGTCACCGTCCGCATCACGGCGGGTGCGCCCCGCTGGATGAAGTACGGTCACTCGTCGCCCCCGTCACGTACAAGGGACTTGATCCACGCGCTGACGGCGGCGGCCGTCGTCTGAGAGTGCTGCTGCCACAACGAGAAGTGGTCGCCGGGGACGTCGACTTGGGTGTGGGGAAGGGGCCATGAGGTTCGCCATTCGTCGCCTTGAACGCGCCCAGCCATGTCGATCGTCGGCGCGGTGGCGCGCACCAGCAGGGTGGGTGCGCCCACCGGCTGCGGCTTCCAGTTGAGGAACATGCGCGTATACGCCCCCAATGCCGCGACACCGGCGTCCTCGTCGCCCGTGAACTCGTGCCCGCCCAGGTGCGGTGCGATGACTGCCGGCAACGACAGCAGCCACTCCTTGTCACTGTTGCCGTCGTCGATGAGGTATGTGTCCAGCAGTACCTGCCCGGCGGGAGCCGCACCCATGGCCTCAAGGCGCTGGGTGACGGCCTGCGCCACCGCGCCGCCGGTGCTGGCGCCGACGATCACGAAGCGCCGTTCGCCCAGGTGCCGCAGCACCGAGTCGGCGTGCGTGAGGGCAAGCGTCTCCACGTCGGCCGGCAGTTCGTCGCCCGCACTGACTCCGGGGTGCGGAAACTCGAAGACGTCCCACTCGCCCTCGAAACAGGCATGGAAGCTGGCGAATTCGCCGCCGGGGGCGGCGAGGGCCGGCTGGATGCCCGGGAAGAAGACGAGCACCGGGCGTTCGCCGGGTCCGGTCGCACGCCGCACGGGCGGCAGTGCATGTCGCCGGCTGTCGGCCGCCTGGTAAGTCGGGACGGCCCAGGACGCCGTGACGAGCATGTGCATCGCGTCGATCACCCGGCCTGCTTCGCAGACTTGCCGGTAAAGGGAGGACAGGGTCTGCGCGGGCCGTCGCCCTGTCGGCTGCCCGACGCGTGACGTGCTCGTGGGCAGGTCGTCCTCAAGCAGACCGAGTAGGTGACGGGCCAGCTCCTGCGGTGTCGGATGTTCGAAGACCACGGTGGCGGGGAGCCTGAGCCGCAGCGCCACGCTCAGCCGATTACGGAGCTGTACCGCCGTCAGAGAGTCGAAACCCAGCTCGATGTATGACCTGCCCTGTGGGAGCGGGGCGGCGTCCGGGTAACCGAGTACGTGCGCCACATCAGTATTGAGCAACTCCACCAGAGTGTTCAGACGCTGTGCGGGTGACGCTTCAGCCAGCAGCCCGAGCCAGCTGCCTGGCTGTTCTCGTTCGCCCGAGTTCGGGTGGCCGCCTCCGGGCGGAGATGTGGCAGGGCGCACCAGATCCCGCAGGAGCGGTGGCAGATGTGTCCGGGCGGAACGGAGGGCGGCCCGGTCCAGCAGAGCCGGAACCACCACGGGCCCGCTCGTGCGAAGCGCCGCGTCGAACAGGGCGAGCCCCTGATCCACGGTGAGCGGCCGCAGTGCGTCTGGCGTCAGCCGGTGCGTGCCGGTCATCCCGCTTTCTGTGCTCCAAGGCCCCCACGCGAGCGAGAGGGCAGGCAATCCCAGCCGGGTGCGGTGGCCGGCCAGGGCGTCGAGGAAGGAATTCGCTGCGGCGTAGTTCCCCTGGCCCGCACGGCCCAGCAGGCCGGACACGGAGGAGAACAAGAGGAAAGCCGACAGGTCCAGATCCTTGGTCAGTTCGTGCAGATACCACGCCGCGTCCGCCTTCGGACGCAGCACCGCCGCCATGCGTTGCGGCGTCAGGGACGCCAGAACACCGTCGTCCAGTACCCCAGCGGCATGCACCACGCCGGTCAGCGCCGGTCCACACCCGCTGATCACATCGGCCAGCGCGGCCCGGTCGGTGACGTCACAGGCGATGATGCGAACCTCGGCGCCCAACTCCACCAACTCGGAGTGCAGTTCGGCGGCGCCCGGCGCTTCGGGGCCGCGGCGCCCGGCCAGCACCAGGCGGCGCACGCCATATGACCTCACGAGATGTCTGGCGAGTTCTGCACCGAGGGCACCGGTGCCGCCGGTGATCAACAGCGTGCCCTCCGGGCGGAATGCCACGGGTGTGCCTTCGGCGGCGGACGGCGCCAGGCGCGGTACCGTCAAACGCCCTTCGCGGATGGCGAGTTGCGGTTCTCCCGTGGCAACGGCCGCGGGTAGCCGCCGCAGTGATGCCGGTCGCTCGTCCACATCGACGAGCACGATCTGCCCGGGCAGCTCCGACTGGGCCGCGCGCACCAGTCCCCACACCGCGGCTCCCGCGGTGTCCGGTGCAGCTGTCGTGGAGGTGGCGTTGCGTGTGACGACCACCAACTGGGAGCCCGCCGCCCGCGGATCGTGCTGCCAGCTCTGGAGAGCGCGGTGCACTTTGTCGGTCAGCCGGTGCAGGGCGGTGAGCGGGTCGGCGTTCCCTGTGGGTCCGGCCGCCGTGACGACGACGGTGTGCGGATCGGGCGCAGGGGAGAACGCCAGCTCAGGGATCGCTCCTGTCAGGTCCAGCCCGTCGTCCGAGGTGTCGTCCAGGAGGGCCCAGCGTGAGGTGTCGGCGGAGTGCTCCCCTGCTATGACCGTCCACTCGGGGCGCAACATGGCCGGCTGGGCCAAGTCCTGACCGACGGTGGGCAGTTCGCGGGTCGTCATGGAGTCGATGTGGGCCACCGGACTGCCATCAGGGGTTTCGAGAGTCGCTGTGACCGTGTCCGCGGCCGCACCGAGTGAGATCCGTACCCGGACCTCCGTGGGACCTGTCGTGCCGGGCTGGAAGCCGTTCCACGAGAAGGGAACGCGGATGGCTGCATCGGGTGCCGCCCCGGTGAGCAGAGGAGCGTGCAGGGCCGCGTCCAGCAGGGCCGGATGGATCCCGTAGCCGCCGGCTGCGGCCCTTTCCGCTTCCGGCAGGCGGGCCTCGACGAACAGCTCGTCGGCCCGCCGCCACATCGCCCGTACGCACCGGAAGGCGGGACCGTAGGCGAGGCCCGTGTCCGCGAGGGTGTCGTAGGCGTCGGCGAGGTCGATCCCGGTAGCACCCTCCGGAGGCCACGCCGATTCCTTGGTCGCCACGGGCGGAGAGGCCGGTCCGAGGAAGCCGGTGGCATGCCTGGTCCAGGAGCCGTCCGCGCTGTCCGGCTCGTCACTCCGTGCGTGGATGTCGATGGGCCGCCGGCCCGCGTCGTCCGCTGCGCTCACGACGACCTGGAGGCGCAGTTCACCGGCAGGTGGGAGGGGCAGCGGAGTGAGGACGAGGAGCTCGTCCAGTGCACCGCACCCCATCTCGCGGCCCGCCTGCACGGCCAGCTCCACGAACACCGCTGAAGGAATGACGGCCGACCCGGAGACCGTGTGATCGGCGAGCCACGGCTGAGCCGCAGCGGAGAGTCGACCGGCGAACACCGTCCGGTCAGTGTCCGGTACGGCGAACCCCGGCTCCAGCAGCGGATGACCGGCAACGGCCGCAGCGGGACGTGGCGTGGGCAATGTCTGCAGCCAGTACCGCTGCCGGTGGAAGGCATACGTCGGCAGGTCCACCCGCCGTGCACCGGTGTGAGCGAACACGGCGGGCCAGTCGACACGCGCTCCGTGCACATGGAGCCGCGCCACCGCGGAGAGGATGGCCTCGGGCTCGGGCTTGTCGGCGGGGAACGAGGCGACGAAGATGCCGTCACCCCTCAGGCAGTCGTCGGCGGCGGCGGTGAGGCCGGTGCCGGGGCCGATCTCCAGGCACGCCGAGACGCCCTTGTCCGCGAGGGAGAGCACAGCGTCGGCGAAGCGGACCGGTTGGCGTGCGTGCCTGACCCAGTACTCCGGCGAGCACAGCTCATCTGCCTCGGTCGGACGGCCCGTCAGGGTGGAGATCACCGGTATGCGCGCGGGACGGAACGTCAGCCCTTGCGCGACTCGGCGGAAGTCGTCGAGCATCGGTTCCACCAAGGGGGAGTGGAAGGCATGGCTGACGCGCAGGCGGGCGGTTCTGCGGCCGCGTTGCCTGAACTCCGCCTCGATGGCCAGCACCACGTCCCGCAGGCCGGATATCACCACCGAGCGCGGGCCATTGACGGAGGCGATCGCCACCGGCCCGTCGGCGTCCGCCAGCGCCTTGAGCACCTCCGCCTCCGGGGCGTGCAGAGCCACCATCGCTCCGTTGTCCGGAAGAGCCTGCATCAACCTGCCTCGCGCGGCGACGAGTTGAGCCGCGTCCGAGAGATCGAGAACCCCGGCGGCATGGGCGGCGGCCAGCTCCCCCACGGAGTGGCCCACCAAGAAGTCGGCGGACACCCCCCACGACGCCAGCAGCCGGAACGCGGCGACCTCGAAGGCGAACAGGCCGGCCTGGGTGAAGTCCGTGCGGTTGAGCAGGGCAGCCTCGGGCGAACCCGGCTCGGCGGAGAGCACCGCGGTCAGCGGCAGACCGAGGTGACCGTCCAGCTCCTCACAGACCTCGTCGAAGGCGGCAGCGAACACCGGAAACGCCGTACGCAGCTGTGCGCCCATGCGGGCACGTTGGGCGCCCTGGCCGGTGAACAGGAACGAGGTGCGCAGGCTCGTGTCGGCGACAGCTCGTACCGAGTCCAGGACCTCGCGGCCCTCGGCCAGCCCATGCAATGCGGCCGTCATGCGGGAACGGTCCGCTGCCGCAACCATCGCACGGTGGGTGAGCGCCGACCTCGATGCCGCCAGTGAGAAACCGACGTCGGACGCCGAGAGATCAGGACGGCCCGCCAAGTGGTGCGTCAGACGCCGGGCTTGGGACCGCAGGGCCTGTTCGTCGGCGCCGGAAAGAATCCAGGGCGCTGTCACCGCGGCGCCAGGACCGTCAACAGGCGGGACTGGGGCCGCCTCCTCCAGGATCACGTGGGCGTTCGTCCCGCCGATACCGAAGGCCGAAACACCGGCCCGGCGCGGTGTGGAGCCCTTCGTGGGCCAGGGGCGGGGCTCGGCCAGCAGTTCCACGTGGCCCGTGGACCAGTCGACCTTCGGCGTGGGGTTCTGCGCGTGAAGCGTCCGGGGCAATTCCTCATGACGCATGGCCTGCACCATCTTGATGACCCCGGCGACACCGGCAGCCGCCTGCGTGTGCCCGAGGTTGGACTTGACGGAACCGAGCCACAAAGGCGGCCCGTCCGCAGGCCGGCCCTGCCCGTACGTGGCCAGCAGGGCCGTTGCCTCGATGGGGTCGCCGAGCATGGTGCCCGTGCCGTGTGCCTCGACCACGTCCACGTCGCCCGGTCGGAGGCCCGCGTCGGCCAACGCTCGCTCGATCAGGCGTTGTTGGGCCTGGCCGTTCGGGGCCGTGAGGCCGTTGGATGCGCCGTCGGAGTTGACGGCGGACCCGCGCAGTACGGCCAGCACGGGATGGCCGTGGCGGCGGGCGTCGGACAAACGCTCCAGCAGGACCAGACCGACGCCCTCGGCCCAGGCGGTGCCGTCGGCGGCGGACGAGAAGGACTTGCAGCGGCCATCGGGTGCGAGCGTGCGTTGTCGGCTGAAAGCCGTGAACGCCCTGGGAGTCGCCATCACGGTGACTCCGCCGGCCACGGCGAGGGAGCACTCGCCGGAGCGAAGCGCCTTGGCCGCCCAGTGCAGCGCCACCAGCGAGGACGAGCAGGCGGTGTCGAGCGTGATGGCGGGTCCGCGCAGGCCATAGACGTAGGAGACGCGGCCGGAGGCCACGCTTCCGGTCGCACCGAGGGCCAGGTGGGCTTCCGCGTCGTGCGGGTCGATGGGGCGGGAGGCATAGTCTCCGTGCATCACGCCCACGAAGACGCCCGTGTCGCTGTCGCGCAAGGCGCTCGGTGCGATGCCGGCCCGTTCCCACAGTTCCCACGACGTCTCCAGCAGCAGCCGTTGCTGCGGGTCCATGGCCAGTGCTTCACGGGGGGATATGCCGAACAGTCCTGGGTCGAACTCCGCGGCCTGGTGCAGAAAGCCGCCGTTGCGGGTGTACGAGGTGCCTGTGCGGTCCGGGTCCGGGTCGTAGAGGGCGGCCAGGTCCCAGCCGCGGTCCGTGGGGAACTCGGTGATCGCGTCGCGGCCCGCCGACACCAGTTCCCACAGGTCCTCGGGAGAGTTCACCTCACCGGGATAGCGGCAGGCCATGGCGACGATGACCACGGGGTCGGACGTATCGGAGTCTGCGGCGGGGTGTGGTTCGGCGTTGGTGTGCGAGGGGAAGAGGGTGTTGTGGATCTGCCGGGTCAGTGCGGCCGGTGTGGGGTGATCGAAGACCAGCGTCGACGCAAGCCGCAGTCCGGTCGCCTCGCCCAGGCGGTCGGTCAGCGTCACGGCTCCCACGGACGTCAGCCCGAGATCGGCGAAGGTGCTGTCGCTGTCGAGTGCCTCGTGCGCTGTGTCACCGCAGACGGCGGCCGTCTCGGCGAGCACCGCTTCACGCAGTGTGCGCTCGCGCGCGTGCGGGGGAAGGGACAGCAGGTGCCGGCGCAGAGCGGCATCGGTGCTCGCGGGGCCGGAAGGGGCCCGACGGGCACTTGTCGTGGTCCGGGCCGTGCTGGTGACGACCGCATGGCGGGCGATCTTTCCGGATGCCGTGCGGGGGACAGCCGCGATTTCACGGATCTCCACGGGTACTTTGAACTCGGCCAGGTGCGCGCGGCAGGCATCCAGGACGTCGCTGGGGTCGAATCCTTCCGGTCCCGGTACCAGGTAGGCGACGGGTACTTCACCGAGGATCTCGTGCGGCAGGCCCACCACCACCGCGTCCCGCACCCCGGGACAGCGCAGAAGCACCTGCTCGATCTCCGCGGGGTGGATGTTCTCGCCTCCGCGAATGATCAACTCGCTGACCCGGCCGGTGACGACGAGATGACCGTGCTCGGCGCGCCGGCCCAGGTCTCCGGTGCGGTACCAGCCGTCGTACAGCGCGGCTTCCGTCTCCTCGGTCTGGTTGTGGTAGCCGCTCATCAGGCTCGGACCGCGTACCCATATCTCGCCTTCGTCGCCGTCCGCGACGTCGGTGGCGAGACCGGGGTCCACGATGCGTACGTCCATTCCGGGAACGGGCGGTCCGCACGAGCCGTCGAGCCGCGGTTCGTTCAGACGCATCACCGCGATCATTCCGCAGGTCTCGGTGCTGCCGTAGGCGTTGAGGAGCGGTGCTCCCAGCAGCGTCTCCACGGAGGTGCGCAGGGAGGGGGCGCTCGGTGCCCCGGCCACGATGCAGACGCGCAAGCCGGACGTCAGAGGTGTGTGCGCCGATGCCACGACTTGGTGGTAGGTGGCGGGTACTCCGGCGAGGAGCGTGTAGGGGCCGTCCAGGGCCGGGTGAGGTTTGTCGAGTTCACGTAACAGCCCATCGGGCGGGAGGTGTTCGGGCATGAGTCTCGCGCTTGCACCGGTGGCGGTGACGCCCAGGACGGCGAAGGAATGCCCGAAGCTGTGGGACAGCGGCAGCGGCCACAGAACCCGGTCCTGGGACGAGAGACCGAAGAGGGGGCCGTAGCACGCGGCCGTCGACCACAGCGCGGCGCGCTGCGTGGACACCACGGCCTTGGGGCGGTGCGTGGTGCCGGACGTATAAAGCATCCAGGCCGGCTCGTCGAGTCCCAGATCGTCCCGCGGTGCGTCGCCGGCGTCGGTGACGGCAATCCGGAAAAGGGCCGTCCCCTCGGGGGCGTCCTGGGGAACGGGACCGGCGCCCGTGAGCAGTATGCGCGGACTGCCGGATTCGGGGGCGAAGCGGTGCCGCCGGGCCAGTTGTGAGGGGTCGGTCACGAGGAGGGACGCGCCACTGTCCTTGAGGAAGTGGGCGAGTTCGACGTCGGAGGACCGGGGATTGAGCGGCACACCGACCGCTCCTGCCCTGACGGCGGCCAGCAGGATCTCTGCCAGCTCCACGCAGTTGCCCAGACAGATGGCAATCCGGTCCCCGCGTCGTAGTCCCATGCGGGCCAGAGACGCGGCCAGGCGCGCTGTGCGCTGCTCGAGATCCTTGTACGTGACGGCACGGGCGTCGTCGGCGAAGGCGACCCGCGAAGGAGACCTCTTCGCGTGTTCCTTCAGCAGTTCCGGCAGCGGCCGGATCAGTCCCTCATCCACCGTTGTCCGCTCCTCCGACGCGCGCCGCAGTGCGGCGGTCGCAGGTGCCGTGCTGTCGGACAGAGCCAGCACACCGCCGTCGAGGCGGTTTCTCCCAGCCATCACGATGCCACCTTAAGAGAGAACGTTCGGTCCTGTCTCGTCGATCGCGGTCGGCAGCGCAGCGAAGACACGTGAAGCACGTCTACAGCAGGCCCCCCGAGGTGGGCAAAGCGTCTGCCCGACGGAGAGGGCGTCCGCGGCCGAGGCGAGGAGCAGCGCCGTGGGGGCGATCTCCTCGACTTCACCGACTCTGCCGGAGGAGCGAGGTCCGCTTGTCGGCGAGCCGGCCGTCGCTGCGCCTGGGCAGGAGCACGGTGGCGAGGGGCCCCGGAGCGAATGGCGTCGACGGGCACGCAGTGCGATGCGGCATCGAGTGCCAGAGCGCGCGTGAGGCCGACGATGCCGCTCTCGTGGCGAGTGGGCGACCAGATGGTGGTGGCCGCCGGCCGCTGCGCCCCGGCGTTTGTCCTTCATCGCTGTGTAGTACGCACCGCGCCACGAGGTAGGTGCCGCGCAGGTGGACACCCATGACGCGGTCCCATGCCCGGGGCCGCTGTCGTTGAGGGGACGGTCGCCCCCTCCGGCGCCGGCCGAGTTGACGACGACATCGGTGAGACCGGGTGTGTCGCGGGCCCTGCGCCGATGACTCGGCTGCCGCCGGTGTGTCTGTTCCTGATCAGGTCATGACATGAGAGGTGTGATGTCGGCTCGTCAGGGCTGCCGGGCGTTGAGGTCAGGAGGACTCAGGGACGGCGCGGTTGAGCGGTTCCAGGTCGCCGTACAGGGCGGCGTGGAGTGCGGCTGCGAGGTCACGGGCCCGTTCCTCGCTTGAGACGTTGTGCATCATGAAGTAGATCGGTCCTGTGTAGGCGTCCGCACCGATCTGGCGATCGTGGACCATGCGGAGGATCGCGGCTCGGATGGCGTCGTTGACGGTGTCGTCGACGGAGTGTCCGGGGCCCGCGGTGAGGGTGTCCGCCTTCACGGTCCAGCGTGGGCCGTCGGATTCGATGGCGACGAACACGACGCCGTGCGCCATGGCCTGCCGGTATGCCGTGTGGAACGCCTCGGTGCCACTGGCGTTGGGGATGAGGTGGGCGGGGCAGGGAACCGGCAGCGGCTTCATGAGTGAATTGTGCAAGAGGTCAGGAACGTTCGCGTTTTTTGACACCCGGAGAGTGAAGAACTGCGTAGGACGTCCAGGGTGGGGCAGGGGCCCCAGGCTCGGGCCGAGATACCGCCGCGGTTTCCGGACGAGACGGCGGGGGAGAGCGCTGTGGCTGATCTTTCGGTCGTGACGGTCGCATCCGGCCGCTGCCTGGTTGCGAGGGTCAGCGGTGACATGGACCACGTGAACGATCAGTGGTTCCGTGCGCAGTTCAAGGAGCTGATCGCGCGTGGTGGCCGCTTCATCGTGCTGGATCTGGCCGGGGTGTCGTTCTGTGACTCGGCCGGGCTGAACGTGCTGATCGGCTCGTGGCGGCGGGCGGATGCGGGCGGATGCGGGCGGGGCTGTGCTGGTGCCGGCGTGTGTGCCCCGGTCGTTGCGGCGGATCCTTCAGATGACCGGGGCGGATCAGCTGCTGCGGGGCTATGACACGGTCACCGACGCGGAAGCCGTCTTCCCGTCCTCGCCCGTGGTGGCACGACCCGGACGTTTCGATCCAGTCATGCCGCCTGTGCCAGGTAGTACGGGCTGACGTCGCGGCGTTCGGCGGGCCGGGCGGTGCGGCGGGTCAGCCGCCTGTTCAACGCCGTTCCCGTACGGGCCCGTTGCTCCCAGGTGCCCGTTTCTCATCCTCCGGTATGTTTTTCAACGGCGTCGCCTGAAGTTGGGCGCATCCAGGATCCGGCGACAGGCTGCCACGGCAAGAAGGCGCCCAGCTCCCGAGGGGGAAGCGGCAGAAAGGTGGCGCACCGTTTCGTTTGCCGGTACTTCGGCAGTTGATGTCATTACGGCGGGGCGAGATCGGGCGGTCGCGCGAATCAGGACATGATTCGCGCGACCACCGCCCGACAGTCAAGCAGATTGCTTCGTCTGCTCCACCGATGTGATCCGATTCGCCGCTTCGGTGGCCGTGTAGAAGACGGCCCTTCCCTGCTTGGTCCGTTCGGCCTGGTTCTTGGCTACGAGACCTTCAAGGGTAGTGCGCACCACAGTCGCCTTGATGTTGCGCTCCGGATGCTGCTTCACCAACGACGTGGTGACTTCGGCCGCGGAACGCGGCTCGCTCAGGCCTACAAGGTGTTCACGCACCAGGTCGACGAGCTTGGGCACGCCCGCTCGGGAAGACGAGCTCTTCGCAGTGCTCTTCTTGGTGGCCTGCTTGCGGCTTTCCGCGGCGGGCTTCCTGCCCTTGCCGGACGGGGTGGACGGCTTCTTTCGAGATGCAGGTACGGTCGCGACGATTTCCGAGGCGGGGACCGTCGTGGCACCGATCGCCTGCTGGATGTTCACCAGAACCGTCTGGTCGTGCCGCAGAGCGGTCAACTGTGCTTGGAGCGCTTCGATCTCATTGCTGAGGCGTTCCTGCTCCTTGACGTTGTGCTCGAGATCGCTGGCCACGCGAGCGCTGTACTGCGAAGCCAACTCGGTGGCTTCGGCGGTGGTTTCAGACATGGTCCTCATATCCTTCTCGGGCGTCCCGGTCAGCGAGCGGATGCCCGTGGCGTGGGCGATGCCGACGATGTTTCTCGACTTGTACTTCACGGTGTGCGACGGCGACGACCGCACAGTGCCTTGCAGTGATACCAAGGAAGATACATGCCATGTTGTGTGCTGCATGCCGGAGATACAACTGGTAGGGGCTACCCCGGCCTGCGGTCGTGCGGCGACTGGATCCGTCAGTGGGCCGGGGGCCGAGTTCCGCTTTTCGGCGAGGAGGGATTTCCGGCTCACATAACCCGGGTGAGTCAGTATCACGCGGGCGGAGTGCCTGCCCGAGACTGAGATAGACCGTTCTGCCGTTCGGCACACACAGGAATGCAGACAGCGGCCCAATTCAACCAGTACCGAAAACACCATGTCCCCGCGCGACAAGCCTGCCCCACTCGAGAGACCTCTTGCCGCTGCCTGCCGTAGAGGGCCAGGTTCTTGAGCTCGTTACAGAATGGAACGCTGGCGAGTTGATCGTCCAGGACTACCTGGCACGGGGCCACCGCAGCGAGGCTCGTGCCGGTGACGACGCCGACCAGGCGCGCCTCACCGACCGGTCGTCGGCGCTGGCGGAAGGCCGACGAGCACTTCAGGTGAGATCGGCGTATCGGTTCCTTTGCTGCCAGAGCGGCCGCCCCGACGTCACCGGCATCCCGGACGGCTGCCGCTGCCGCACCGCATTGCGTCGGCGGGCATCGTGTACGTCCGGCGCAAGAGAGTGGCCTGGTGCGGCATCCTGGACGACGACGACGACGACGAGGACGAGGACGAGGATGACCAGGGCCTCATGGCATCCCGGTACACGCGCATCGACGACGGCACCTGCCGCATCTCGCGCGACCACGGCGGCCGCACCACGATGACGCCGGCCCCAGGCAGGCGCCCGTCCGTGGCCCGGAAGCGGAGGCCGGTGAACTCCAGTGCGGGCGTCCTCGATCCCTTCCGCGCCGTCGCACGGGCCCGGCCAGAAGGCACGCATCGCCTGCTGTCAGCAGCACGCTCCTTCAGTCGGCCTGGGCTCGGCGCCTGTCCAGGTCAGCATCCCACCGGTTGTACGCACGCTCATGTCGGCCACTTCGCCCCAGCGGCCGCGTAAGCCCGCCTGGCGTCCTTCGTGACAGCCGCGTTCCTCGCTTTCGTCGTCGCGGAGCTGTCCGGTATGAGCAAGGCCGAGACGGAACGCATCTGCCTGCCCTTCGCGGCGTGGATGCAGCCCGTCGGCGCGTTCGTCTCCCGCCCTCGCGCCGGTGCTGTTGGCCCTGCTCAGCAATCACCTACTTCCCCCCGGTCATGACAGACGCAGGAGGTTGCGTACGGCCCGGTACCGAGGAGGAGGTGCGGCGGGGAGGCCAGTCCCGTACTGGCGTGCAATATGAGGTCATGTGCGCAAGCAGGCGGCGCCGCTTCAGCCCATGACGGTGCCGGAGGACGCATGGTTCGGCCGGCGCCGCCGCGAGAAAGCACCCAGATCGATCCGATGCCCCGTACGGCCGCGGCCAGCTCTTCCGGTTGGCTCCCCCAGCGGGGCCCGTGGCTGTCGTACTCGGTCGGCATGACCATCACCGAGCAGATCCACCAGGCCGTCCTCAAGGCTCCCGCCACGGCCTGGACGGCAGCGATCGAGCCCAGCGGCGAGATCCGCGACGGCGCCTGGGTCGCCGGACTGTCCGGCGACTGCCTGAAGGGCTGGCCGAAGGGAATGCGGCTGATCGTCCGCAAGGAACGGCCCCACCCCCGGCGCCCAGTCGCGGATCACCGACGCCGATGGACTGCGGCTGACCTGGTTCGCCACCAACACCACCGTCATGCCGATCGCGGCACTGGAGCTACGACACCGCCAGCGGGCGCGGGCCGAGGACCGCATCCGGGCCGCGCGGACCCCCGGCCTGCGCAACCTGCCCCTGCACGACACCGCGCAGAACCGGATCTGGCTGGAGATCGTCCAGCTCGCCCTGGACCTGCTGGCCTGGATGCCGATGCTCGCTCTGAGCGGCGAAATGCGCAGGCGGGAGCCCCGCCGTCGCCGGTTCCGCCTTCTCTCCGCCGCCGCCCAGATTTCGTCACGACCGCCCGCCGCCGATATCTGCGGTTCGCCCGCCACTGGCCCTGGACGGGCGTGATCACCGACGCCCTGGCACGGCTCGAAGCTCTCCCGAACCCCGGCTGAGCAGCACATTCCCGCCCCTGCGAGCAGCATCAACCCGACCGGAGCCATGGAACCCGGCGCCCACCCGACGCGACAGCCGGGCCATCAGCCTGGCTGCCACCAGCCCGAACAGCCGAACCGGCCTGCCGAAAGAACCGACGGACCGTCACGAAAGTTCGAGGTTAGTCTCAATACCAGTGACTTAAGGGTCTCGACTGGTAGCGTGGCATCCAGGAGGTGCCTGGATGCCACGCCCTGGGCAGGTCAAGCCGGAGACGGATGAGCGGTTGTCGGACCGGATCGCGGTCGGGCTGCTAACGCGTACATTTCCGCCGGAGCTGGTGGACCGGGTGGTCGCTGAGTCCGGTCGTTCGGGTCAGCGCACTCGGCTGCTGCCGCCGCGGGTGGTGGTCTACTTCGTGCTGGCGATGTGCTTGTTCTCCGGGCAGGGGTATGAGGAGGTTGCGCGGCTGCTCACGCAGGGCCTGACCTGGGCGAAGCGCTGGTCAGGCTCGTGGCGGGTGCCGACCACGGCGGCGATCT
>NZ_KB911632.1 GCF_000383615.1 Streptomyces canus 299MFChir4.1
GAAGACCGAACTACTCCCGTCCGGGAACTTATTGATCACCCCACCGTCATCGGTCAGCCCCGTACCACCACCCGTCGGTGTATCGAGCCCGCCCCCACCCAGACCACCATTGAGGTTGCCGAGATTCCCCAAGTTCGACGTCACCGACTTACCGTCCGGACCAGTCGTCACCGCCTGCCCCGTCGCCGGATCGACCGTCTGCGTCGAACCATCCGGGAACGTCGTCGTCAACTTCCCGTCATCACCCAGCGACGTCACCGAACCATCCGGATTCGTCACCGACGCCCCGCCGCCCAGATCATTCGTCGTGACATGTCCGTCAGGACCAGTCGTCGTCACCGTGTCAGTGTCAGGATCAAAGACCGAACGACTCCCGTCCGGGAAAGTGCTGGTGATCTTTCGATTGTCTGTCCTGGTACCGCCGCCGGTGGGATTCAGCAGGGAGCCTCCGCCGTTGAGTCCGGTTAGGGCACCCAAATCCTGAGTGGTCGGGGGGGTGTCGGAGTCGCGCGTGTCGCCTGGATTATTGTTCAGACCAGCGAAAGCCCCCAGGTTCTGGGTCAGGGCATCGTTGAAGTCGTTCGTCCCGCCCCGGCTGTCACCATTCAATCCGCCCAGAGCGTCGGTATTCTTGTTAGTCACATCATCGGTGACATCGTTCGTACTGTCGTTCAGGTCTCCAAGGTCGCCCAGACTTTCGGTGGTGATTTTTTTTCCGTCCGGTCCGCCCCCACCGAGGAGGCTGTTCAAGTCCTGGCCGCCGCCTCCAGCGGGGTTGTTCAAGTCACCCAGATTACTTTCGAGTCGGTCGGCTTGCTCCTTGGCCCTCTGCTCCGCCTCCGCCTGCGCTTCCTCCTGTTCCTTGCGCAGCTTCTCCTCGTAGGCCTTCTGCTCCTGACGCTCCTTCTCCACCTCCGCCTTCTGCTTTGCTTCTTCCTCTTCTTGCTTTTTCCTGTCGTTCTCGTATTCCGCCTTCTGCTTTGCTTCTTCCTCTTCTTGTTTCCTCCTGTCGTTCTCGTAGTCTGCCTGTCGCTTTGCATTCTCCTCTTCTTGCTTTTTCCTGTCGTCCTCGTAGTCTTGTTGTTGCTTTTTCAAAAAATCTTCCGCATCTTTATTTTGCTTATCGGCATCCTCCATCTCTTCGTCATTCTTATTCTTCGCGTACTCGTCGGCAGCCGTTCCGGTCGACTTCGGTTGGGGTTGGTTCTCCGTGAACACCCTGGCCAGATCCAGGAAGTGGTTATTCAGGGCCGATTGCACCTGGGTGGCCGGCTTGCCCAGGTATTCATCGACGCCCTGGTTCCAGATGCTGACCGCCTTGTCGCCGACCTTTGCCCAGTTCGCGATGTCGGAGAGGTCACCGTACTCCGGATGTACTTGAGTGAATCCTGGCCTCGCATGTCCGTTATAATCCCATGTAATGGTCGCTTGACCCCCAGAAGCCGCGCCAGCCGCATTAGACGTTGAACTTTCGATGTCCACCTTGGTGACGTTGTTCGCGTCCACCCATTGAGCAAGGTCGTCCAGGACGTAACGCAGTACCCGAAGCGGGTCGAAGTATGGAGAGGTGGCCCAGGCGTACCACGCTTCCAACAGCGTCGCAGTGGAATCCTGCAGGTACATTCGGGCCTGTGACAGAGCGCGCGAATATATTGTGCTGCCAGTGCCACCTTCCGTCCCCGGAGGCGTGGAATTGAACGTCTCCACGTAGCTGTCGTAATTCTCCCGAATCTTCTTCAGCAGACTCTGGAAGACCTCCGCCGCCTCCCCCTTCCAGCTCGCGTCATCCCGACTGAAGCGGTCCTCCCAGTCTTTCAGCACAACGTCCTGGTCCTTGAAGAACTTGGCCGCGAAATCGAAGGACTCACCTGTGGCGGCAAAAGTCTTCAGGTCCACCACATCGGCACTCCCGACGGACAAACCGCTGAACTGAACGCCATCAGTGTCACCGCCCAAAAGAGCTCGCAGCGCCGTCCGGGGGCCGTTCATGTACTGGTAAAGTGGAATCGTACTGAACTCGTCCTTGTGCCAATCTTTGAACTCATTGCCCGCACTATTGGACTTGGCGTCCTCGAAGTAGATCTCGTCGCCATTTCTCGCGCGCCCCTCGAAAACGATGCGAGCTTGGCGTAGCGTGGCGTCGCCCTTCATGTCGAAAAACCAGATGTCGTAGTCCTCGCCGGCGTTCCTCAGAAAGCCTGTGCCGTCCTCGACCAGCGATTTGATGGAGTGCTTCTTGATATCCATCCGGAAGAGCTTGCCGCCGTGCTCGGAGCGGAGCTTGTCGAAAACGGTGGCGCGGTCCGGTACCGGGTAGCCGGTTAGGTGAGTGACCAGACCGGCCCAGGTGTCGTCCGACGCAGCACCGCCACTGCCGAACTTGTTGACATTGGCGACGGAATTGGGATCGAATCGATCGGCCACCTGGGCGCCTTTCTGGTCTGTCGTCGTCAGTTCCGGTGCATCGATGCTCCCCGCGGGATGCAGCCGAACTTTTTTATGTCGAGCGGGCGGAGTCTGCCCGGCGTCCGTCGTTACGATGACTCGGCGTCAGCCGGTCGAGTCACCTTTCCGTTCGTTTATGTGGTGGCACCGGTGCCTCCGGTGCCACCGGTGCCACCGGAGGTGAGGGCGTCGATGTCTTGGAAGTTCATGAGCAGCGTCTGCGCGTCGATCTTGCTCAGGTTCTCGTCCTTGGTCTTGATCGCCTGGTCGATGGTTTCGGTCAGGGCCGCCTGCAGGTCCTTGAACAGGGTTATCTGATCGCCGAGCAGCTTGTCGACGGCAGTGGCCGAGGCCCGTACACTCTCCAGCAGCGTCGGCCCGGAGACGAGTGGTTCGGAGCCCATACGACCGAGACGCAGGAGCTGTGTGTCCTGCCCGAGGTTGTCCGGGGTGGTCTTTCCGTCGATGAGAGCGGCCAGCGAGCGGATGTGGCCCCCGTCGCCGTCCTCGCGGTACTTCGTCGCCGTGTTTTGTACCGGTTGCACCTCGTTGTCCCGGAAATTTTCCATCTGTTTGATGTTGAAGTGCGTGACGTCGGCTTTGTCACCAGCCATGGAACGTCTCCTGCCGCTTGTTACCGGACGAGAAAGAAAGGGAGGTGGTCCGTCCGGCGGCTGCGGGCTTCTGGCGCGCCGGCAGCCACCGGCCGGGAGCCGAAACCGCCCGCGCCCGCACCACGTCGTCACATGGGGCGACCGCGCGGGCGGGTTCGGCACCTTCCGATCGCACGCCCCGGACGGTGTGGCTTGCCCTCCGGGGCGGCGACGAATGAAGGGGGCTGCGCTAACGAACCCGCACGCTGTTCCAGCCGTCGACGCTCTTGCGCTCGTCGCGGATGTGGCCGTCGTGGATGTGGGTAAGCAGCTCGCCGGTGCTGTCCAGGAGCGTGCCCATGTTGCCGGTGGCCTGGTTCCACTCCAGCTGTACCTGACGGTACGTTTCCTGGTCGTCACCCTCCCAGGTTTTGATGAGCGGCTGGAGTTCGTCCTGCAGGTTGTTCAGGACACTCGCGATCTGCTGGGTCTGCGCGCGCAGATCCTCAATGGCTTGCCTGGCTACGGTGTACTGCACGTCGATGATGCCGTCGGCCATGACGTCTCCTCTCGGGTGACCGGGCGCGGGCCCGGACGGATCACGGGTAGGACCTCACAAAGGGGCCGTTTCCCGGGTGTACGGACTGGGTCAGCTGAGCGCCTGGAAGACGCCCTTGGAGGTCGCGCCCGCCAGCTGTTGAATCTGCTCCTGGTTGTTCTGTGCCAACTTGTGGGCAGAGTGCACGTTGTGCTCGAGCGCGTCGACCATCCTTGCGATCTGATCGACGACCTTCTGCGCCTCCTCGCTCCAGCTGTTGAACAGCCTCCGCAGGGCCACGCCCTCGTCGCCGCCGATGCCCGAACGAGCGGCGATCTCAACGACGTTGTTCTGAACTCGTGCGACCTGCTGCTGGGCCGTTTGCAGGGAGGTGACACCTCCCAAGCCCTTGGAATAATCCGCTTTCCTTGCGCCAGTGTCGGCCATGTCATGTTCCTTTCATCGAGTTGGTCCTGTCATGGGCAGGCTTTCGCTTTTCGAGGCTTAGGAAAACCAGCGCCCCGCGCAACGCCATGCAGGAACCTTCTAACATACGTTGGCCGTCACAATTAACGTTCGGGCCAGGGGAGTTGTTCCAAGGCGGCAGCCAAAAAGCACGCGTGTCTCACCTTGGGCGGGTGATGTGCGTATTCACCGGATGCTTACACCGGACGATTCCGCCGCGGGCGCCAAACAGGCAGACGAAGACGGCGATCGGTCACCAGGGGTGCCCGTCCCGGGCATATGACGTGCATTTGATACCTGTTCTTCATACTGCCCAGGCAGGTGAAATCGCCGATTTACCGTCATACCTCTCCTGGTCGGGGTCGTAGAGCGATACGGAGGTCGCATCAGCAATCCGCGAGCATCCGCCGGACGGTTCAGTGACCCTTTTGTCTTGCGGGGCAGATGGTGGGATGGCCGGTGGCCGACTGTCACATCGGGTGCGCGCAGGGTCCACTGCCCGGGGATGTCGTCAGGACGGGGGTCGACCGAGAGCGGCTGTGATTTCGTGGCTCCAGGCCCGGTGGCGGGCGAGGCGGAAAGTGCGGCGCCGGCCGGTGGTGACGAGCTTGGCGGCTGCGGAGAACAGGACGAACCGCAGGGGGCAAAGTCCGCAGAGACAGGCCTTGCACAAAGACCGGTCCTGCGGGCCGTTTCGACCAGCAGGAGCGACTCGGCCCGGGAGACGACCTGGCGGCCGTCGTCCTGGCCGCGGACAGAGGGACAAGACTCCTGCCTGCCTGCCGGAAAGCCCGCATCATGAAAGGGCGCCGGCGGCAGTGTCGCCCGCCTTGTCCTTGTCGTTGTCCGCAACGGAATCACGTTGCCTCGTGCTTGTCCCCGCAGCACACTTTTGCGCCGTAACAACGGACTTGGCGGCACCTGAGGCGGAGGCAGGGTCAAGGTCGGGACCCGTGGGAAGAGCCGACAGCAGCGGCGCCGGCACCGAGGCGACGTCCGAATCTCCGTACCCGAGGGCCTTCAGGGAATCCTCGGTCGGGACGCGGTACTTCACGCCGTCGTCGGAGACCAGATAGGTGGTACCGGCGTGCGCGGCGCCGCTCGCGTGCAGGGCCCGTACCAGAGCCCCACGCCCCGGCCGGACCACCGTGGCGTCGGTGGGGACACAGGCCGGCTGCGACGGCTGGAGGACGGCCTTGGAGGTCACGACCGGGGTGAGTTCACTCAGTGGCACCATGACCGAGCTGAGCCGGGCGCCACCGTTGTCGCCGTCCACCTGCGCGCACAGCGCCCTGCCGCGCGGTGTCAACTGCGGGACCGGCGGAGTGTCCGGCAGCTCCGCGGTGCCCGCCGTGGCCGAGCCCGGTGCCCGGTGCTCGCGCAGCGCGTCCGCGCCCAGCGTGCGGGCCTCGGGCGAACTGCCCTGGTAGGCCTGTTTCTGGGTCGCGGGATCACCCAGTACCAGAGCGGCGCCGAGCGGGGTCAGTGGTACCAGGCCGTCCTCGCGCAGCAGGTAATAAGAGCTGTCGGAGCCGACCACACTGATCTTGAACACCTGTCCGACGCGGGTGGCCTCACCTCCCAGTTCGGGTCCGGGGCCACCGCGTCCCGGCACGTCGGGAGACTTCAACGCGGGTCCCGGCGCCAGTGCGTCCAGAAAGGCCGCGGAGACCGGCATCGACTGCGTGGTGCCGAAACCGAGAGCGTTGCGGGCGTCGGAGGCGCGGTCCAGGGGCAACCTGCTGCCGCGCCACACCAGGTACTCGGTGTCGTCCGGGCCGTGCACCAGCACCGCGCGGTCCGCGTCGACCGCTCGGGATTTCACGGGTGCCCCGGCCACCAGAGTGGTGCTGCCGGGCTTGTCCACCGCGGTGTTCGCCTGGGTGCCGGTCGTGTCGAGCAGTGCACCGTCCGGCCCGGTGACGCACATGTGCCAGGCTCCGCCTTCGAGCCGACCGGACGCCGGCACGCCCTCTGGGGCACCCGGGATACCGACCGGGGAGCCCACCGGTACGTCCAGCAGTGAGGCGCTGCTGACGTCCGTGGTCGCCAGATCGGAACCGCCGATCAGCCGTGCGGAGGCGTAGTTGCGCACAGGGTGCAGTACACCGTCGGTGTCGGTCCACAGATAGCGGGCGCCGGTGTCCCGGTTGACCACCAAGTGCTTCCCGTCGCGCCAGCCGTCATTCCCGCCGGGCCGCAGCAGCCCGAAGACAAGGGCCCCCGCTCCAACCAGAATGGTGAACAGTACGCCGAAGATCACACCCCGGGTGGTGCGCCCGAGTGGGCTTTCCGCGGCGTCGGGATCCCCCATCAGCAGCGCAGAGCTGAGTCTGCCGATCATGAAGGTGTGGGCATTCACCTGGTCGCGCCTGGACTGCACGGCTCCTCCTCAACTCCTGTTTCCGCCACCCCGTTTCCGTACGTCAGCCGAAGAGGCCGCGCAGCCAGCCGAAGAGTCCCGCCACCCAGAAACACAGGGGCAGCAGGGCCACCGCGAGACCGGTGTGCGCGATCTCCGCGGCCCGGCCCCAGTACGGCAGAACGCGGCGGCCCGGCACGGTCCATGCGGCGATGACCAGCGCGGCGGCGGCGGCCAGCATCACCGCGAAGACCACGACGCGTTCGTCGCCGTCGCTGTCCAGCGCCCAGGCGCGGGCGAGCAACAGCAGACCCCACAGCCCAGGGACGGTCAGACTCAGTCGCTGGCCGAGGTGCATGAGGCCCCGTGCGTGCAGGAACAGCAGCAGGCACAGTCCGAGCGCGGTCAGGACCTCGGGCAGGTTCGGGTGCTCGGCGAGGACGACCAGCGCTCCGGCGTTGACGAGGCCGACGACAGCGAAGAGCGTCGTGACCCAGTGCCCCGCCAACTGCGTCCGCTCCGCGACCTCGTTGCCCGCGTGAGGCTCGATGCCCTCCTGGAGCTGCGCGGCCGTGGTCGGCAGCGCGGGCATCCGCATGCCGGCCAGCTTGAAGGCGAAGGGGGCCACCGCCCCGGCCGCGAGCGTGACCGCCGCCGCCACCAGCGCCGCCGAGGCGGGCAGGCTCAGATCGCTGTAGCCGATCATGGCCCCGCCGAGCGCGCCGATCACCGCGACCACCGCGGTGGCCAGCAGAGCCGGCGCTCCGACCGCGGTGACGGCGAGCGCGAGGACCGCTCCACCCGCGCCCGCTGCCCCGGCGGCGAGCAGTCGCGCGCCGGCGACCTCGGCGGCGTCGGGACCGGTCAGGTCGCCTCCGGGCAGCAGCCAGCCGGCCAGTGCGAAGGAGGGCGCTACCAGCATGCCGAGGGCGATGGCGGAGGCACGGTCGCCGACGGCGCGACTTGCCGAGCCCGCGCCCGCGAGCAGCAGCAGGCCGGTCACGGCCACGCAGGCGACCCGGGTGGAGGCGGAGTCCGTGACTCCGGGCCACAGCGCCAGCAGGAGGGCGGCCAAAACGGTCGCCACCACGGCGCCGATCAGCACTCCGCGGGCCGACTCCGCGTGCCAGGTGTGCAACGACCGGCGCACGGTGTCGGCCATCCCGTCCACCAGGTCGTCCAGACGCGCTTCGGGCAACGCCTCGGTGTGCGGGCGGAGGTGGAGAACCGCTCCGTCGGAGAGCCCGGCCTGACCCAGGGTGGTCTCCTCGTCGAGCGGGGCGTCGCCGAGTCGCTGCAGCACCCAGCCCGCGTGGTCGAGTCCGGCCTCCTCGGTCTCCTCACCCACGTATCGCAGCAGCGTGGGCAGGAGATCGGCGACCGGCACGTCGGAGGGCACGGCCAGATCGACGGAGACACTGGGCGCGCGTACGGTCAGGCGGCACAGTTCGGCTATCGCGCTGTCGCTCATCAGCAGGACTCTCAGTTTTCCGTGGGGGCTTGGCCGGAGGCCTTGACGCTCTGTCATTGATCAGACGGCGAGGTCGTACTCGAGCTGGAGCAGGAAGAGGGCTACGGCTGAGGCCGAGGCTGAACCTGCGCAGAGCCTTGAAGGTGATCCTGAGCAAGGAGGGTCGCCGCAGTGTTTTACGGCGGCCAGGCTTCACCCACTTCCTGTCACGGGCTTTCTCCCGGAGACCTCTCGCCGCGATTTACCAGGGGATCATCACGAATCCGTAACTCCTTGCCCCGCAACGGAAGCCGGCGAGCAGGCCCTGCTGGGCGAGCGTGTCGCCCAGCGTCTGGCACTCCAGGTAGGACTTGGTCCAAGTCGGAAGGAGATGTGTCTGGGCCGAGGCCGTACCGGCCGCGGAAATCATCAACGCGCCCGTGGCGAGTGCACCCATGACCGCGATCCTCGCGTACGCATGAGATCCTCCAGTCTCTGCAGGTTCAAGAGGGTAGAACGTTCTTCCTTCCAGATGAGCTTGCCCCGGGCTCCCTCCGAAGTCAACACCGAACGTTCTCGCTTCACTTGGCCTCCGCATAGCCCCACATTGCGGTTGCGGCGGCGATCTTCGTGATGCGGCTGGGGTCGAGGCTGACCCCGCGCAGTGCCTTGAAGGTCGTCTTGAGCAGGGAGTTGGCGCGCTCGCCGACACCATGGATGCCCCGGATGACCTTGTTGTAGGTCTGCTGGGTCTCGGTGAGCTCGCCTCCGGCGGGCTTCTTGACGGGGTGGCGGAAGCCGTCGCCGGCGTTCTCGTAGCCGAGGTCGGCCAGGTTCGGTATGTCGAGCTCGGCGACGATTCGGTTGAGGGCGTCGATCAGGCCGTGGTGACGGGCGCAGGTGCTGTCGTGTTCGCGGCCCGGTCGTACTGGCGAGACCCCGATGGGCCGGCCGTCCGGGGTGGAGGTGACCTGCACGTTTCCGCCATGGTGCTGGTGTTTTCCGGACCACCAGAGGTCTGTGCCGGCGGGGGCGGCGACGCGGTCGGTGCGGATGACGGTGCCGTCGAGGTTCAGATGGGTGAGCACGGCTGCCTTCGCACGCTCCAGCGCGGTCGTGAGGTCCGGTGCCCCGGCGGCCAGGACGGCCAGTCCCCTCGTAGAGGTAGCGGTAGGAGGTGGAGGCCGACAGGCCGTTGTCGCAGGCGAGCTGGGCCAGCCGGGTGCCGCCGAGGAACCAGCGCAGCATGCACGGCCTGCTCGAAGCAGCGTCGTCCCTTGTGGGTCCTGGCCGCGATCCGGTGATCGCGCAGGAGGCCGGCCAGGTGCTCGGTGGTGGACCGCTTCACATCGAGCACGGCGGTGTAGGTGACACTGGTCGCCACGTGAGGCCCCGCGGTCAGAAAATCTGTCGCAAGATCATTCCTATCAGGGGCCTTACACCTTCCCGGACTTGCGTATGCCACGGACCGCGAGACATGCCTCGCGCTCACTAGCGGTGGCCGACCGTTACTGGGAACAGCCCATAATGTAACCTCGGCCGACCGGCCCCTCCCGGCGTGGACAGGTCGCGTTCGTGAATGCAGACTACTGCCCACGCCCGCAGAATTGCGCTGCGGACCCGACTCGCCAGCCGGCATGGGACCATCCGCGCAGGGGAGTTGACCGCAGACCACTGCCCCGACAAAACATTCACCTAACATTCATCGCCTCACGGGGCCATGAAAGTCCGGGCGGGCGAAACCGGAGGTTCTTTCCTTGAGTGTCGTGTTGTTCCGCCGGCCTGCTCGCAGACGTGGTCCACAGATGCCCGACGGGCAATTGACCCTCCAGGAGCCGCCCGTCCTTTCCGAGAGCGTCCCTGACACCTCGGCGGTGTGGACGTATCTGCCGGTGGCCCTGATGTCGGTGTCGGTGACCCTGCTGTTCCTGCGGCCCGGCGGTGGCAACGGCGCCTTCACCTACCTGGCGCTGGGCACCCTGGTGGTTTCCGCCGTCGCCATGCTGCTGGGACAGTTGCTGCGCCGCAACAGCGAGCGCAAGCAGCGTCTGAAGGGCGAGCGCCGTGACTATCTGCGCTATCTGACCCAGATGCGCAAGCGGGTGCGGAGCACCATCACCGAGCAACAGCGGGCTCTCGCCTGGCGTCACCCCGAGCCCGCGTCGCTTCGGTCGCTGGCGCGCACCTCGCGACTGTGGGAACGCCGCCCCGGCGACGAGGACTTCGGCGAGGTCCGCATCGCGGTCGGCGAACAGCAACTCGCACTCACCCTGACTCCCGTCTCCACCCGGCCCGTCGAGGACCTCGAACCACTCTGTGCGCACGCCCTGCGCCGCTTCGTCCGCGCCTACTCCACCATTCCCGAGCAGCCGCTCGGTCTGTATCTGCGGTCCTCGGCCCGGATCCAGCTGCGGCCCGAAGAGTCGCCCGGCGAGCAGGACGGTGAGTCGGCGGACAGCGACGACGGCATCAGCGCGGTACGCGCACTGACCCGCGCCCTGCTCGCTCAACTCGCCGTGTTCCACGCCCCGGAGGAGCTGTGGATCGTGCTGTGCGTCAGTGACGAGCGGCGGCCCGACTGGGAGTGGGTGAAGTGGCTGCCGCACGCGCTGCACCCGCACGAGGAGGACGGTGCCGGGCAGGTCCGCCGGATCGCCGGAGACCTCACCGAACTGGACGATCTGCTCGGTGCCGAGTTCGCCGAACGCCCCGGCTTCGATCCGGACGCCCGCCCCGGCCGTGAAGAGCCGTACACAGTCGTGGTCCTGGACGGTGTCACGGTTCCCGAGGGGCACCGCTGGGAAGGGCACGGCTACCGCAACGCCGTGATTCTCGACGTCGGCGAGGGGCTGCGCTGGCGGCCCGGCCGCAACACGCTCCGGCTGACCGTCGGCCCCGAGCAGGTGAGCCTGGTGCGTACGGACCGCAGCCGCAAGGAACGCTCCGTGCCGCTCGGCCGGCCCGACCGGCTCGGTGTGCTCGGCGCGGAGGCCCTGGCCCGGCTCGTGGCTCCGCGCCGCATCAGCCTGGGCACCGACATCTCACAGCCGATGGATTCCGACGTCGAGCTGACCACGCTCCTGGGCATCGCCGACCTGCACCGTCACGAACCACGCGTACTCTTCGAGAAGCACACCGGTTCGGCCCGGCTGCGGGTGCCGATAGCGGTCGGCGTCGACGGCCGTCCCGTCGAGCTCGACATCAAGGAGTCCGCCCAGGGCGGTATGGGCCCGCACGGCATGCTCATCGGCGCCACCGGCTCCGGCAAGAGCGAACTGCTGCGCACGCTCGTTCTCGGGCTGGCCCTGACCAACTCATCCGAGACCCTCAACTTCGTCCTGGTCGACTTCAAGGGCGGCGCCACCTTCCTCGGCCTGGAGGAACTGCCGCACACCTCCGCCGTCATCACCAACCTCGCCGACGAGGTCGCCCTGGTGGAACGCATGCAGGACGCCCTGCACGGCGAACTCATCCGCCGCCAGGAACTGCTGCGCTCCGCGGGCAACTTCACCTCCGCCCTGGAGTACGAGCGGGCCCGAGCCGCCGGGACGAACCTCGCCCCCCTGCCCAGCCTGTTCGTCGTCGTCGACGAGTTCAGTGAACTCCTCTCCACACACCGGGAGTTCATGGACCTGTTCGTGATGATCGGCCGCCTCGGCCGCTCCCTGGGCGTGCATCTGCTGCTCGCCTCGCAGCGCCTGGACGAGGGCCGCATGCACCAGTTGGAAAGCCATCTGTCGTACCGCATCGGCCTGCGTACCTTCTCCGCCATGGAGAGCCGCGGCGTCCTCGGTGTACCGGACGCCTACGAACTGCCGGCCCAGCCCGGCAGCGGCTATCTGAAGTCGGGCGTCGAGGCCCTGACCCGGTTCCGCGCCGCCTACTCCTCCGGCGGCTACCGGCGGCGCACCGGCGCAGTCGTACAGGCGCGGGTGGCCAGCCAGGTGGTGCCGTGGACCAGCAGCTGGGTCGTGCCTCGTACGCTGGAGCCCGCCGCCGAACCCGAGCCGGAGACCGAGAAGACCGGCGACGAGCAGACCCTGCTGGACGTGGCCCTCGACCGGCTGCGCGACTCCGGCCCCGCCGCCCACCAGGTGTGGCTGCCGCCCCTGACCGAGCCCTCGCCGCTGGACACGCTGCTGCCCGGCATAGCCCCGGACCCCGAGCGGGGCCTGACCGCCGCCGGCTGGCCCGGAACGGGGAAACTGCGCGTCCCGGTCGGCCTGGTCGACAAACCGTTCGAGCAGCGGCGAGACCCGTTGATCGTGGACCTCTCCGGCGCGGAAGGCCATGTCGCCATCGCGGGTGGTTCGCAGAGCGGCAAATCCAACCTCGCCCGCACCCTGATCGCAGCCCTCGCGCTCACGCACACGCCCGCCGAGGTCCAGTTCTACTGCCTCGACTTCGGTGGCGGCGGCCTCTCCCAGTTCGCCGGGCTCCCCCACGTCGGCGGTGTCGCCGCGCGTCTCAACCCCGACCGGGTGCACCGGACCGTCGCCGAGGTGATGTCGCTGCTCGCCCAGCGCGAGCAGTTCTTCGTGGACCACACCCTGGACTCGATGCAGTCCTACCGGCGGCGCCGGGCCGCCGGGGAGTTCCCCGAAGAGCCCTTCGGTGATGTCTTCATGGTCGTCGACGGATGGTCCACGGTCCGCCAGGACTACGAGGACCTCATCCCGAAGTTCAACGAACTCGCCGCCCGCGGACTCAACTACGGCATCCATCTGCTCATCACCACGAACCGCTGGGTGGAGTTGTCCGCACAGGTCCGTGATCAGTCCGCCACCCGCCTGGAGTTGCGGATGGGTGACCCGATGGACTCCGAGATCGACACCCGCAAGGCGCGCTCGGTGCCGCGCAGCGGCGGACGCGGCATCACCGCCGACAGCAAGATGCACTTCCTCGCCGGCCTGCCCCGGCTGGACGGCAGTGGTTCCCTCGAAGACCTCGGCGACGGTGTCAGCCATCTGGTCGCCGAGATCTCCCGGCACTGGCCCGGCCCCTCGGCCCCGAAGGTGCGGATGCTGCCGCACCGGCTCCCGGCGGCCGAACTGCCCGCGCCCGAGCCCACCGAGGGCGGCGGTATGCGCCTGCCGCTCGGCATCGACCAGGACGCACTGGAGCCGGTCTGGCACGACTTCAGCCGTACCCCGCACCTGATCGTGGTCGGTGACACCGAGAGCGGCAAGACCAACATGCTGCGCCACGTCGCCAAGGGGATCACCACCCGGTACGCCCCGAACGAGGCGAAGATCATCGTGGTGGACTACCGGCGCACCCTGGTGGAGTCCATCCCCGAGGAGTACCGCATCGGGCATGTGATCTCCCTGGACAACCTCCAGGAGACCGTCGACGGTGCTGCTCGCGCGATGAAGACCCGTGTTCCCGGCGCGGACATCTCGCCGTCACGGATGCGCTCGTGCGACTGGTGGACCGGTCCGCGCCTGTTCATCCTGGTCGACGACTACGACATGGTCTCCGGGAACTCTTTCCAGAACCCCTTCGAGGCGCTCTTCGAGTTCCTGACCCTCGGCTTCGAGACGGGCATGCACCTGATCGTCGCGCGCAGCGCCATGGGGGCGGGCCGCGGCATGAGTGACGGGCTCATCCGCCGCCTCGACGAGGCCAACAACCCCGCCGTGCTGCTGTCCTGCCCGCCCACCGAGGGCCGTCTCTTCGACGCGAAGCCCCTCACCCTGCCTCCCGGCCGGGCTCTGCACATCGCCCGGCGCAAGGCCAGGCTGATGCAGACGGCGCTGGCGGAGGAGCACCCGGGCCGTCAGGACTGACGAGCGGGAAGCGGGAGAGCTGGGCCCGTACATGAGGACGGGGGCCACCTGGGAAGGTGGCCCCCGTCGCCGTCTCCGCCGGCGGTGCGCCTATGACGCGGCCGGATCGTCCTTCACGTTCGTCCCCGCCGCCGGGCGCCATTGCCGCGCGCGTGCCCGGCGCAGGGCGAACGCGCCCCACCCCATGACCAGAACGATGACGGAGCCGACAGCGAGGGCGAGGGTGGCGCGGTCCAGGGTCCGGTCGGCGGCGGACGTGTCGCGGACGGTCACGGGCTCCGCGGCGGGCTCCGCCCCCTCGGACGTACCCGGGTCGCCGAGCACCGTGGTGACGGCTGCGTACGGGTCGAGCTGGGGGATGTCGGCGGGATAGGCGGTCGCGGTCAGACGGTGCACGACTGCCTCGGCGGACTCATCAGGGTAGGCGGCACGGACCACCGCTGCTGCTCCGGCGGCGTAGGCGGTGGCCACCGCGGCGCCCGCACCGAGGTAGTGGCCGGTCCCGCGCGGCCCCCCCGAGACCACGCCCACGCCGGGGGCTACCAGGTCCACGTCGGCCGCGGGCAGCGAGCCGTCCGGGCGGGCACCGCTGGGGAGCATGTCAGCGACCGCGAGGACCCCTGGTTCGCCGGCGGGCCAGTAGGTGCGGACCGGAGTCTCGTCCGTGCCCAGCCGTGCCGGTTCGGGGGCGGCCGCCGCGACGACAACGGCGCCCGCCGCACGGGCCTCGGCGACGGCGCGCGTCAGGTCTGGGTCACGGTCCGGCAGGGCGACCGTGACCGCGATGACGTCGGCCCGCGCCTGGGAGGCCTCGCGCAGGGCCGCCGCGACCTGCGCGGCACTGCCCCGGCCGAGCTGGTCGGTGCCGCGCAGGCCCAGGATCTTCGCGCCCGGAGCGACGCCGGCCAGTTTGGGGCTGTCGCCTCCGTTCCCGGCGATCAGACCGGCCAGGAAGGTGCCGTATCCGACGCAGTCCTCGCCTGCCGACCCGGAGACGGTGACCCTGCCGTCGAGCCCAGAGGCCTGAGGTGCCACCCCTGTGCCGATCAGGGCGACGGTGACACCCCCGCCCGTGGTGTGCTGGTGCAGGCGGTCCAGGTCGAGGCGCTGGCGCGACCAGTCCTGTGTGCGCGCCTTCTCCTTCGAGGCGGGAGTGCACTGTGCCTGCTGGGCGTCCGGGTCCAGCGAGGCCGGCATGGGGGGCAGTTCCTGTCCGCCGGTCGCCGCCGGCGGGTCCGCACGGGGTGCCGCGTGGGCGGTGACGGCCAGGGGCAGCAGCAGGCCGGCGGCGAGGGCGGTGCCGCACAGCAGACGGGCGCCCCTGGTGGGCGGTTTCATCGGCCGACCGCCTTCGGCGTGGCGGTGACGATGTCCTCCGGGCGCAGGATACGCAGGTCGTCCAGGGTGGGCGCGGCCACGGAGCTGAGCCGCCCCGCCTGCCGGGTGACCATGGTTTCGACCACCTGGCGGGCCAGGCGGGCGTTGCCGAAGGAGCGGTCCCGGGGCTGGGCGTCGAAGTACTCCTTGAGCAGCGGGCCGGTGCCGGGACCGCACTCGTACCCCATCGACGCGGCATGGGAGCGCACGATGGTGACCAGTTCCTCCGAGGAGTAGTCGGAGAAGGTGATCCGGCGCGGGAAACGTGAGGACAGGCCCGGGTTGGAGGCGAGGAAGTGTTCCATCTCCTCGGTGTAGCCGGCGACGATGACGACCACCTCGTCCCGGTGGTCCTCCATCAGCTTCAGCAGGGTGTCGACCGCCTCCTGGCCGAAGTCGGCGCCGCCGCCGCGGGGGGTGAGGGTGTATGCCTCGTCGATGAACAGGACGCCGCCGCGGGCCCGCTCGAAGACCTCGCGGGTGAGTTGCGCGGTGTGGCCGATGTAGCGGCCGACCAGGTCGGAGCGGGCCGCCTCGACCAACTGGCCCCGTTCGAGGATGCCGAGCTGGGTCAGGACGCTGCCGTACAGGCGGGCTACGGTGGTCTTGCCGGTGCCCGGCGGGCCGGTGAACACCAGGTGATTGCTGATGGAGGGCACCGGCAGCCCGGCGGCGGCCCGATGACGGGCGGTGGTGATGAGGTTGACCAGGTCCGCGACGTCGCGCTTGACGTCCGCGAGGCCGACCATGTCACCCAGGCGGGTCAGCGGGTCGTCCTCGGTGGTGGTCCCGGCGACGGCCTTCTCGGCGGCGGCCGGGGACACGTCCTCCGGCAGCAGCAGCCGCAGGTCGCTCTCACCGACCTGTTCCAAGGAGGCGAGCCGTACCGCCTGCCGGTCCACCATCTCCTCGAACACCCCGCGTGCGGCGCGGCCGTTGCCGAAGCCGGCGTCCCTGGGCATCGCCTCGAAGTGTGCGGCCAGGGCCTCAGCCGTGCCCTCGCCGAGCTCGTACTGGTGCTGGGCGCACATGCTCTCCATGATCGCGACCAGATCGGTCACCGAGTAGTTCTCGAACTCGATGGTCCGCGAGAAGCGCGACGCCAGGCCGGGGTTGGACCCGAGGAAGGAGTCCATTTCACGGGAGTAGCCCGCCGCGACCACCACCACGTCGTCGCGGTGGTCCTCCATCAGCTTCAGCAGGGTGTCCACGGCCTCACGGCCGAAGTCGGCGCCACCGTTGCCGCTGTCGGCGGTCAGGGTGTACGCCTCGTCGATGAACAGCACCCCGCCGAGGGCGCGTTGGAAGGTCTCGGTGGTCTTGATGGCGGTGCCGCCGACGATCTGCGCGACCAGGTCGGCGCGCGAGACCTCCACGAGGTGTCCGCTGGGAAGCGCGCCGAGTTCGGCCAGGATCGCCCCGTACAGGCGGGCCACGGTGGTCTTTCCGGTGCCCGGCGGGCCGGCGAAGATCAGGTGGCGGCTCATCGGCGGTGCCGTCATGCCGAGTTGTTCGCGGCGCTGGGCGAGCTGGGTGAGATTGACCAGCGTCCGCACCTGCTGCTTGACGTTCTCCAGACCGATCAGCGCGTTGAGCGCGCCCAGCGGGCCGTCCTCGCGGTCCGGCGGGGGCGCGTCGGCGGCGCCGGAGCCGGCCGGGTCGGTGTGCTCGGCGGTGCCGGCCCCCCAGGCGTCGCGCTTGCCGTTGGCGGCGCTGGTCAGGCCGTCCACGGCGAGCCGTTCGCCGGGCACGGTCTGCACCAGGCCGCCGCCCGCGTTCTCCCGGGCGGCGCAGTTCACCAGGGAGACCGGCTCGACGGTCTCCACCCGGAAACCGTCCTGGGCTCCGCCGGTCACCTCGCATCCGCTCAGTGAGGCGAGCGCGCCTTCCTTCAGGAGGACGCCGTGGCCCTGGGGGGCGTGGACAGCGATGCGGTTGGCGGTCAGCTCTCCGCCCGCCTCAACGACGACGCCCTCCTGCCCGGACACCTCGACACGGAAGTCCCTGAGGGTGACGTTGCCGCCGTCCGCCACGACCAGACCCTGGGCGACGGCGTCGGACACCCCGCCGCCGGCCAGGTAGAGAGAGCTGCCGGACGCCACGCGCACGCCCACCCCATTGGGTCTGATGATCTCGCAGTCCTCGACCCGGCCGCGGGCGTCCTTGACCGCCGAGATGCCGTCACCGGAGGGCTCCACGAGCCGCGCCCGGCGGAGCAGCGGGTTGGCGCCGTCACGCACCACGATGGCGGGCGAACCGCCGATCACCTCCAAACGGTCGAGTTCCGCCGCCGAGTTCTCCTCCAGGAGCAGCGCGCTCTGTTCGCAGTCGCGGACCGTCAGCCCGGTGAACGCGGGAGAGGCGGCCCCCGCCACACGTACCGCGATGCCCTGGGCGCCGGTGACCCAGCAGTCCTCGAACGTCCCGCGCGCCCGGTCGGTGACCAGGACGGCGTTGCCACGGATACGCGAGACCCGGCAGCGGCGCAGGACCGGGTCGGCGCCCTGGGAGAGCGTGATGCCGTTGATAGAGGCCCCGGTGACACGGACGTCCTCCAGGGTCGTACGGCCCGTGCTGCTCACGTGGACGCCCGTGCTGGTGTCGTGCACCACGGTGCGGACGACGGTGACAGCGGAGTTCTGCTCCAGGGCGATGGACGGCTTGTCGGTGGAGGAGATGTCGCAGTCCTCCACCGAACCGCGGGATTCGCCGTTGGCGAGCAGGCCGTTGCCGCGGGCATCGCGCACCGTGCAGCCACGGATACGCGCCTCGCCCTGTTCGGCCAGTACCAGACCGCTCGTGCCCAGGTGTTCGAAGGTGCACGACTCCACGGTGGTGGGCGACGCCGAGGTGACGACGACGCCCGCCCCCTGCGGGTTGCTGATACGGCAGTCCCGCAGCGCGAGCGACCCGGTGCCGCCGGCCAGCATCGCCGTCCAGGCCGCGCCGACCACCTCGCAGCCGTCGAACGCGGCCTGTCCGCGCCGCACGTCCACGGCCGACAGTTCGGCGTCGCCACCCCGCAGAGTGACCTCGGACAGCATCACGGCGTCGGCGCGCAGCGAGAGCGCACTGCCCGAGCGTGGCCGGATCTCCACGGTGCCCCGCCCCTCGGCGGCGGCGATGGTCACTCGGGTGTCGACGACCAAGGCCTCGGCATACGTCCCGGGCCGCACGCTGATGAGCGCGCCGCTGCGGGCGGCCGCGAGCGCCTCACCGATCGTCCGGTAGGGATCGCGGTCTCCGGGACCGACCGTCAGTACCTGGCGCGACACGCACCAACCTCCTTGCCACGAGGCGTCTTGAGAGGGCTTCCACGTCGCCGGGTGGCGGACGTCAGTGGGTCCGACGATGCCATCATGCCTCGCGCACGGGGCGGACGGATGCCGGGACGGACCTGCCTACGGAATCGGACCGATCCTGTCAGACGAGCCACATCTGGTCTTTGGTTCCCAGGCAGTCCCAGAGCTGGAGCGAGGAGCCGTTGCCCGGATTGTCGCCCTTGATGTCCACACACAGGCCGGTCGCGTTGTTACGCAACTCGTGACGCTGGTTCAGGACGAAGTTCTGGGACTTGTCACCGTCGCATTTGGCGATCGTGATGGGGTAGCCCTTGGCAAGGCTCACCACGTCCATGCACAGATTCCTGATGCGGATCGTGCCGTCGGAGCCGAACTGCCATTGCTGCGCCGGGCCGTTGTTGCAGTCCCACACAGACAGTTGCGCGCCGCTGTAGAAGGTGGACGCCGGTACGTCCAGGCAGCGGCCGGAAAGCCCGCTGCGCGGGGAGACGGGCGAACTGAGCTTCACCACCGGGGTCGGCGTGGGCGTCGGCTTGGTCTTCGACTTGCTCTGGGGCGTGGACTGCACGACGGGCTGCTTCGCCGGGGAGGTCTCCGCCTTGGGCGTCGATGGCGGAGGGGTCTTCTTCTCCTTCTTCTCCTTAGCCGAAGGAGAAGGGGAAGGGGACTGGGTCACGGGCAGCTTGAAGTCACCCGGCGCCTCCTGCGTGTTGCCGCCGAGTACGGTTCCGGCGGCGGCCGTCGAGCTCGATTTGGGGCCATCGTCGTGGCCCGTGTTCGCCAGAAACGGCACGCTGACCAGCAGTACCCCGGCGGCCGCGGCACCGTACAGCATGGTCTTGCGCGGCCGCCCGACCGGTCCAGCCTCCTGCCGCGGCTGGTTGATCGCGGTCGCGGACATGGTCCGCACGAACGCGGGCAGCCGGCTCTTCGCCTCCGCGACGGCAGCACCGTCGGCCTCGGCTTCCGCTTCCGTACGACCGCCGTTGGCCGCAGCGCCGTCGGCGCCTCCGGTGTCACTGCCCCGCCCGGCGGCCGCCGTCGGCTCGGGGGCGGGAGCGGACGCGGCGGACTCGCCCTTCGTCGCGCCGTCGCCCGTCTCACCCGCCTCCTCGGCCCCTTCCGCGGTCTCGTTCGTCGCGGGCCGGATCGCGGCCTTCGCCCGCGTGGGCCCGGCCTGGGGTTCGGGGCCCTCTCCGGGGGCGGCTGCCTGCGAGCTCTCGGTCGCAGCGGTGGCGGCCGCGACCGTCTCCTCTCCGTCGGCGCCGCCGCGCCGCGGGGGCGTGGCGGGGTGCTGCGATGCAGGTGTCATGACGTCCTCCGTGCGATGTGGGGCGAGGATTCGGATGAGAGGCTGGTGCGGCTGTGGCCGGGGGCCGCGGGCGACGAGTCGTAACCGGAAGGGCCGGTGTGGTGCTGCTCGACCTCCGTCGGTGACGCCTCGGTGTCCGGACCGCCCCGGGGGGCGGGGACGCTGTCCGCCGGGACGAACAGGGGAGCCGCCGCGGCGGCGTTGACCAGCAGCTGCGCGTCTGAACCATCGAGTGCGCGGACCAACTCGTGGGCGGGGAGCCTGTCATGCCGAAGTGCCGAGGACATGAACTCGTGCGCCGGCGAGGTGAACAGCAGCACGACCGGGGCCCCGTCCCGTCCGACTGCGGTCAGTGGCGCACCGTCCGGCGCCCGCAGCACCGCGACGTCCGCCTCCGCGAGGGCCGTAAGGGCGTCCTCCACCGAGCCGTAGCCGGTGGCGGCGCGCTGCGCCGCCGCATCAACCGGATCGGTAGGGTCCGGCCAGCCGAGCACGCCGGCGGAGGGCCGGTACGCCGGGTTGGCGCGGTACTCCCCCACCTCTCCGCTGTCGTCCGAACGCCACTCTCCCACCAGCGCCCACTCGGGGGGTGGCCGCTCCTCGGTCCACTCGGGGTCCACCACGCCGATCCAGTGCCCTGGTGCCGTGCGTGCGATGTCGCGCACGGCCTGGGGTATGTCGTTCGGGTCCATGCCGTCGGCCGCGTCTTCGGCGGACGGCTCACGGGGTGATGGTTCCGAGGCGGCGGGCGCGTTCGGGCCATCGGGCATCACGGGCAGTTCGCCATGCCGTTCTCGGGGCCGCATTTCTCCCTGAACTCTCATGGTCCGTAAACGAGATCATGCGTGCCGGTCGCGTGTCACGCCGACTCCGGCACGTATGTCAGATGGATGAGGCATCAGAATGCCAGACCTGTCACGTCTGTTGGGGGTGAGAGGCAAGCCCACTCGGGCTCCCGCGTGCCCGACGGCCGCCCGCATAAGGAACGTTGTGGAAGTCGGGAGTCTTCCGGAGACAGGAATGCGCGGGAGGACAAAGAGGCGAACCGGGCGGATGGGGACGCAGCCCAATTCGCCTCCGGAATGGGGCACCAGGGCGAAAAGCGCCCCAAGAGGCCGACCACGCCGCACACTTCTTCATGCCCGCCCTCCGGCCGTCACATCCACGCCCCGAACAACTATACAGAACGTTCAGTATCGGTGTGACTGGACGCCATGTCTACCTGTCCGGCGAGGACGGATCCGATGGTCCGCTGGATAGGCCGGCGGTCGCTTCGCCGTGCTCAGTCGTCCGTGCCGGGTGACTCGCGGGTCGCGGCACCGTCTGCCGTCTGATTCAGCTCGATGAGGCATGAGGATGCCACATCCGTCACGCCCGTTGGCCGCGCCGGTGTGCCCATTCACTCCTCGACACGCCCGTTTTCCCGCGTGAAACGCCGCTCGCACGGGCACCGTCGCGAAATCACGACCACGGGGCGGACCAAGGCGCGGGCCGGAGTGTGAACGCCGGCCTCCGGTGCGTCCGCACCCCCCGATCCCGTGGGGTCACTCGGCCGTCGTCGCCCCGTCACCGCGCTCCTGCCGGCCGGGCCTCTCCTCCCGCTCTTCCTCGGCGCCGAGCAGCTTTGACTCCACGTCCTCCTGAGAGTCGGGCAGGTCGTCCACGTCTTCGTCGGGGAACAGGTCGGCGTCGTCCTCGCTTTGCGGATTCGCCGCTGCGTCGTCCTGTGCCCCTTCCGCTTCCCGCACCGCCTCCTTGAGCGCCTCCGCGAGACCGTCCGTGGTCATCACCATGTTGACCGGCCCGGTGCTGTTCAACGAGAGGCTGTGGCCGTCCGGGATTCGGTCGACCAGGTCGGCGATCGGCACCTTTTCGGAACGCAGTGGGCCCAAGGCATGCAGGTAGGGGGCCGCCGTATAGGCGAGGACGACCGCGGCGCCGTCGCTCGTCGCGGCGCCGATCAGCTCTCCGTCCGCCGTGACCGGCACGAAGAGTTCGGCGCGGGCGAGAGCCGCGGTGACGTCCTCGGCCGGGCCGTAGCCCGTGGTGGCCATCTGGATGGCGCGGTCCACGTCGTCCAGGGGCTCGGGCCACCCCATGGCTTCGGGCGACGGCCGGTAGTCCTCGTTGTCCTCCCATTCGACGATCTCGCCCTCGGAGTCCGAACGCCACTGACCGAGGACCGCCCACTCCGGCGGCGGGTGCTCGCCCTGCCAGGCGGGGTCGATCATGAAGAGCCAGTGGTTGGGCGCCAACTTCGCGGCCGCTATGAACTCCTCCGGCGGCGGCGGGTCCAGTACGGGGCGGTCGGCCGGGGGTTCGGGGGTGTTCTCACTCATGGGGTCCTCGTCTGCTGGGTGTCCGAATCGGCACCGGCCCGCGTCCGTGTCGGCCGTGCGTGCCGGGCGCCCGCCGCGGATTCGCGCCCTACCCCTCACACCGTGGCCACGGTGGTCCACGGCAACGGACGCGCTGGCACGGTCACAGCCGAGTGACCGCCGGTCGAGGGAGGGCGGTAAACATCGTCATCATAGGGTGCACACCCGGTCAACGGGCGACCTGCGAGTACCGTGACCTCTGCCGTACGTATGGATGTGAGTTCCGCTGCGGGCCTGCTGGCGCACCGGCTGGCCAACCTGGATCAGCCGGTCCACGAGTGGTCCTCTGATGAGCACCTCGGCTTCGATCCGGATCCCGCTTGTGGTCACGATGCCAGTCATCCGGACTCTTGTTGACGACTCTCGTCAGTAGTTCTGGTTCTCACTCTCCGCGGTCAGCCAGTCCATGTTCTCGTGGAACTGCGAGCCCGCCTGCTGGAACAGCCCGTGCTCTCCAGCCCTCGGGTTCTGGACGCCGAACTCCGAGCCGATGAAGCGATCGACCTCCTGAATGAGGGCGAACGGCCCGGTCGCGACGGGGCCGGCCATATCGAGGTCCGCGGCGTCCATGTCGCCGAGACGGTCGGCGATCCTTTGGATCATCGTCTCCATGACGAGCGAGTTCTGCTGCGCGCCGATGAAGTGGTTGCCGTAGCTACCTGTGTTGAGCAGATGACGTGCCGCCATTGCGACCTGCTCCCTGGTCACGGGTCCCGTCAAAGGCGGCGCCCCCGCAGCGGAGAGGGCGTGCGAGAGGCTGTTCATGTCCCGAATGAGGGGCCCGAGGATCGGGACGTCATTCGTACGGAGTGCCGGCCGCGTGTGCCTGAGATCGATCGATCCGGGCCCCAGGTCCACGTCGGAGTACACCCCGCCGACCCTGGCGAGGATGGAGTACCGGGCGACGTCGGAGGCCAAGGGGTACGCCTTGCGCGGGCCCTTGGTCGCCTCCTCGTAGATGCCCCGTACCCGCTCGTCGAGCGCGTCCTCGATGGACTTGAACTCGATGCCCCTGGTCCCCTTCACCCGGGCCTGGTCAGCCCACGACCAGGTGCTGCGCCTGTCCGTCCAAAGGTTGACGCGCCAGTGGGAGTTCCGTGCTCGGTCCGCCCACGCGAGCACGTTGTTGAGCGCGCTTCTGGAGATGGGGCCTCCGATCCACACGAAATGAATAAGGTGCGGGAGGTCTGGCCGTGCCTCGACGGGGGTCTGCGCCACTACCTCGCGCAGGTTGGCGACATAGGCCGGCTGCGGGTTGAGGGCTTCGAGACGGTTCATGATGACTGAGACCGACTCGTGGTTGCCCTTGAGGATCGCATCGAAGACGAATTGGCGAACGCCCTGTTCGTCGTCGGAGTGGACGGTTCGTGGGCCCATGTCGTCCGCTGTGTACGTGACACCGAGCGGAGTGGACGGGAGGTCCTGGTAGGTCACCTTTCCGGCGTTCCCCTGGCCTGCTTCGGCGTCGCCGGGAACGGATGGGGTGGCGAGGCTCGCAGGGCCGGCAGGGATGCCCGTCTCCGCCGCGCGGGTGTCCTCGGCGAGGTTCTCGGTGTCGTCGGACGCGTGTCCCGGCTCAGTGTCGGCTTGCGGGCGGCCCTCGACCTGTGACAGCCCCCGCGGCCCGGATCCGCTGTCCGAATTCCGCAACCCGGAGGGATCCTCCACCGGAGCGGTCGACAACGGCTCCCCGAACGAGTGTTGCGCAGCCACAGCTGTGCCGAGGCGGGCCGGGACCGCCTCGGCCCACGCGACGTCCCCGTCGAAGGTGAGCACCGGCCGCCCTGATGCGCCCTGGCGGGAGTAGTCCGCCGGGGTTTCGCTCCACCACACCTTGCGGCCCAGCACCTGGGCAAGCCGGTCGGACAGGCTCCCCAGGAGGACGCTGCGGCTCGAGGACACCAGCACCACCGGGACGGCGCGTGCCTTGGACATCTGCACCGGGTCACGCGCTATCAGCTCGACCAGTTCGTTCATGTGTGAACGGTGCGTCGTCCCGCCGAAGGACACCGACAGGAAGTCCGGGTCATCCGCCTTCGGGGCGATCCGCAGCACGTACGGCTCAGGCGCCGCGGGCTGGGCGGACGCGCCCCCGGGTCCGGCCCACGGCGCGTCCTTCAGACCGGCAGGCACGGCGAACTGACTCAGGTCCATCCGGTGTGGCAGCTTCTCACCGGTGAAGTCCCGGCCCGAGCCGGTCCTGGCTGCCGTTTCCGTGACCAGCCAGGTGCCTACAAAAGCCCTCTTCCGCTCAAGGACGTACGCCGCGGCCATGTCCACATCCGACATGTCCCGGCCCACCGCGAACCCCTCAGTGAGCCAGCGCAACGCGTCCGCACGAACGCGCTCCGAGGAATCGTCCAGGTGCAGCCGATCCATGAAGTCGCGCGCCCGTGCGCCCTGTGCGGCCAGAGTTTCCTCGGCCTTCACCCGCGCCCAGAACATCCGCGACAACTCGCCCGTACCGACCTCGGTTTCGGAAAGGCGCAGCAGCCTTGCCGTCCTGGAGGCAAGGTCCTTCTGCCGCCGCATCCACTTCTGGGCGGCACTCACCGCCGGCAGGTCGACGAAGCCGCCCACCAGTCGCGTCCCGGGCGCCTTTTGCCACTGCCGCGCCGCGTCAGCCAGCACCCGGCGGACAGTCTCCTGATCCACTCCCCGGGCAGACTCCGGGTGCGCCGTGATCACCCGCTCCAGCAGGTCCAGTGTGAACCAGCCGGCCACGGCGAAGTCCGGATCACCACTCCACATCCGGTCCACATCCGCCACACCACGCAGCAGACCATCGAACCCGGCCTCACGGTCCACCGGGCGCTTGAACAACTGGCGCAACGCCTCCACCAAAACCACGGTCCTGCCCCGCGCCTCGTCCGAAACCCGCTCGGCCTCAGCGAATCCCGCAACACCCACAAGCCGGTCCAGCTCCTCACCTGACGGATCGGGCCACACCACATCAATAGCACCACGCCGACCCCGCGCATCCGTTAGTACCGCGCGTGTGTACCGCTCCTTTCCCGCCGTCCCCATGGATTGGGAGCCGTAGGACATGCGTACGGGACGGTCCAAGCCATTGGCGAAATGCTTTGCCGGCGGCTGCTGGCGCAACCGATCAGCCACAAAAACCCCGGGGAAGCCGTACCACCAGTGACGCACGCTCGGCACGGCGGCGTCTTGGGGGGACCCGGCGAAACAAGCGGCAAGATCGATCCAGTCTTTCCCGGCCAGACTCCTCCGCCTCTTGAGGTAGCCGACAGCTTCCTCCGCACGGACACCACGAACACTGCCGTCCCTCATCGGGAATCCGAAGCCATTGGGACCGCCATGCAGGCCGAACACGTACGCGGTGTGTGCCGGCCCCGGTTGCGGCATCGGCTCCGGAGCCGAAGATGCACCCGTGGCCACGTCGTTGTGCACGAACGTCGTCATAGCCGGCCGGTGCCACCGATGCTCCTCCTTCGCCCATTCGGCGGTTGAGAGCAGGACACGGCCGGCCTGCGCGCCGGAATCGCCGGCAACAGGCCACGAGACCACGTCACGATGCCAGTCGACGGTCGCGTCATCCGGGTCCGACACCAGCCCAGGACCCGTAAGGAACCAGTCCCCCTGCGGCTGCCCTGCACGCTGGACGACAGTGATGACCCCGTCTCCGTCAAGCTCAACCTCGCCGCTGTGCGCCCACACCGGCATCCCCGTGCGGTCAAAGAGCTTACGCGGCAGATCGAGGTATCCACTTGCAGCGAAAGAGACCACCAGCACCACCCCGGTGGTGCTGGGGACGCCCTTTCGAGCCACGTCCGCCGCGATCAGCTCCACCAACTCGTCCTGGGACACCGCAAGGCCCGAACGGCCCGGAGCAGTCACCCGCACCGCATCCGGTCGCCCCGCTTGGCCTCCGTCCACGACATACGGCGTCTCAGATCCCCGCCAAGGAGCAGTCCGGTTACCACCGATCCTGGAGCGGCTGCCGTTTTTGTCCACCCTCACGACTCGGGTGAAGCCCGGGTTCAGTAGCACCGATCGCGGCGACCAGTGCAGACCCGGAACACCGCGGCGTTCGACGGTGAAGTCCGGCCTGCCGTGCGCGTCGACACCCCGCCGCACGTGATTGACGGTGAAACCCGGGTTTCCGCCCGCGTCAAGCACACCCAGTGTCACAAGGTGGAACGCCCCCAGAGCCGCCAGGCTCCTCGCCGAATCCGCCTGCACCGCCCCGCCCACCAGGTCCAGCAACTCCTTACGCAGGTTCTCCCCGACCGGGGCAGCGGAGTCCAGGTGCAGCACCCTGCGGGCGAGTCCGTCCACGTCCAGCGGTCCAACACGCAGCTCCGGCTCACGGCTACGCAGAACATCCAGCGTCCGCAACGCCGACACGTGTTCCGGCGTCAACACCGCGCCCGCAGCCTCCCCGGGCCTCGACACCGGCGCCACGGACACCACGACCGGCGCGCCACTACCGCCCCGCACTACCACCCGATCCACCGGATCCGGCGCGTCCTGCATCACCACGTCGGCATCGATATCGGCCATCATCTCGGACATCGGCCTGCGGTCGGAGAGCACGGAGCCGAGGCCGGTGTCGGTGGGCTCGGTGGGCTCGGTGGGCTCGGTGGGCTCGGTGGGCTCGGTGGAGAGACCGGCCGGCCGGAGCGTGATGTCCAGTCCGACTTCGGCGAGTTGCTGCGTCGTCTCGGCCATCGGAGCGACAGGCACCGTCCCCGCAGAGGCGGCCCGCGGCTGAGACGCGGAAGCCCCCGGCACCGCACTCCGGGTGGCCCCGCCCGGGACCCGCGCATCAGCCACATCCTGACCAGCGGAGCGAGGCAGCGGCGCCGGGGAAGGAAGCGGACTCATCACCATCTTGACGGGCGCCACGGGGCGCGCTACCCGCCACTTGACCGGCGGGGGCGGCGGGCCCGTCCAGTGCGCCCCCGGTCCTGCGAAGCGGATCGCAGCCCGGGAACCGATCGTGCCGGAAAGATCAGCTGTGAAGTCGTTCCACCACACGACACGGCCCAGCCGCTGGGCGAGCTTACCGGCCATGTCCTCGGCCCGGCCGGTTCTCCGCGAGAACACCAGCACTACAGGAACTGTCAGCTCCTCGCGCATCAGCTCTGGGTCCCAGGCCATCAACTCGGGCAAGTCGTCCCTGTGCGCGACCCGCGGCAGGCCATTGAAGGTCATGTCCAGGGAGTCGAGAAGGTACGCGTGTGGAGTGACTCGCAGCAGGTACCCCGTCTCACCCCACGGGGCGGCCTCCGTTCCGTCCGGCGTGATGAACTGCGTCATGTCCACCACTGAGGGCACTCCCTCACCGGTGAAGTCCCGGCCCGCACCCTGCCCACTTCCCACCCGCGTGGTCAGCGCCGTATCGGCGAACGCTCCGGACAGCTCCAGCGTGTAGGCACCCGCCACATTCACATCGGACATCTCCCGGCCCACCGCGAACCCCCGGGTGAGCTTGTCCAACGCGTCCTCTCGGTCATCATCCGCAACCGACGAGGGCCGCTCATGGAGGACCCGGGCGACGAAATCGTTCACATCCCGTCCCGGGGCGGCCAAGGCCTCCTCGGCCTTCACCCGCGCCCAGAACATCCGCGACCGCTCGGCCACGCCCACGTTCGCCTCGGGCATGTCCAGAACGTAACTCGCCTCTACGGTGAGGATCTCGCGCTTCGTCCACTCCACGGCGTCATCCACCCGCGGCAGCTGCACGAACGACGTCAGCGGAGCACCAGGGTGGCTCACCCGGTGCGCCGTCGCGGCTGTCAGGACCCGCCGGGCGACCCTCTGGTTCACGCCCGAGGCGGCCTCCGGATGCGCCGCGATCACCCGCTGCAGCAGATCCAGGGTGAACCAGCCGGCATCACCGGAGAATGCCTGGGCACTCCACATCCGGTCGACGTCCGCCACACCACGCAGCAGATCGTCGTAATCGGACGCGTCGTCCACGTGCATTCCGAACACCAGCCGCAAAGCCTCCACCAGGGGCAACGTCCGGGCACGCTCCTCGTCCGTGACCTGAGCACCCGCGGCGAACCCCGCGACCCTCACCCGCCGGTCGAATTCCGCGCCCTCCGGATGCGGCCGCACCAGATCGAACCGCCCGAGCCGCCCCTGCAGATCCGTTGTGACATAGCGCGCGGGCCGCCCGCCGGCACCCAGCGTCGTGCCTTGACTGAAGGTGGACATCCGCACCCACCGACGCGTGGGGTTGGCCACGTACTGCGCCGCCGAGAAATTACGAATCGGGTCCGCATTGAAGGCATTGGGGAAACCTCTCAGCCCGGCCTCCTTCCGAACCGGCACGGAACTGTCCTCGGGCGACCCGCTGTGACAGACCACCATGTCGATCCAGTAGTCCTTCGGCAGACTCGTCAGACTCTTTCGGCGCCTGAGCCACCCCCGGTCCTGCCGCGGAACGATTTCCAGGGTCCCACCGTCGTGGGTATCCATGAATAGCCTGCCGGGTGCACCGTGCATGTCCAGCCGGTGGGCCTTGCTCTCCGGCCCCGGACGCGGCAGCTCCGACTCCCCGAAGAACTCGCCGCTGCCTGGGTGGTAGTGCAAGAAGGTCGACATCCGGTCGAAGTGACGTATGTCGTCCGCGATTTTCGCCATGAAGGCGTAATTGTGGTAGGCACGGCCGATCTGCCGCTGGGTGACACCGCTGACGATGGGATGCGTGAACACCTCGCTTTCCCAAGCGGCAGGCGCGTCCTCCGGATCAGGCGCCAGACCGGACGTCGTGGCGAACCATTCGCCTTGCGGCTGCCCGGCGTGACGGAGGACGTCGATACTCCGCTCCGCACCCGGGGAGACAGGGTTCTCAAGGATCACCACGTCGCCGGTGTACGCCCACACCGTCAGACCCGTACGATCCCTCAGCTTGCGCGGCAACTCGGCGTAGCCAGCCCCGGCATACGCGATCGCCAGCACGATTTCCGTGTTCCGCGTGAGCACTCGTCCAGAGCTCTGCGTGTGCAGGCGAGCGATGTCCGCCGCGACGAGCTCCACGGCCTCGTCGAAACTCACCTCGACCTCAGAGCCGTTCGGCTGCCGCACCATCAGGGAATCACGGGTGACGGTACCTCGGGCACTCAGGACATAAGGATCTGCCGCCCAGCGCGCCCGCACCCGCCCGAGGTAGCTGAGGCCGCCGGCCGCATACGTTTCGAGGATGCGATTGTGCGCGGTGTCCAGGTCACCGGTGGCCGACGCCCAGTTGAGGCCCAGGACGGGGCGGCCCCCCTCGGTGAAGCGCCGGGCCCGGCCCGACACGATCACGTCCAGATCATTCATCAGCCTGAACGCGCTCAACGACGCCAGACTCGTCGCCATCCCCGCCTGCTCCGCCTTGTTCACCAACGCGAAGAACCTTGCACGCTCCTGCGGCCAGAGCGATTCCGTGCGATGCAGCACCCTGCGGGCGACGGCATCCACGTCCAGAGCCTTGCCACGCCATTCCCTCTCACGCCCCCGCAGCACATCCAGCGTCTGGAGCGCGGCGGCCTCCGGCGGCAGCGAGACAGCGATCACCGCCTGCCGGCCCAGCTCCGGCCGCGACACGCCCGCGAGGTCGCCCCGGCCCACCAGATCACGCGGTGCCTTCGCCGCACCCTGCTCCACGACCGTGAAGTCCGCAGCCGTCAGGCGTGCTTCTCCCGCGCGAACCTGCTGTTGAAGGCTGTCCAACGCACGACCGAGCGCCGACCGGAACAGCGCACCCGCGGACCGGGCACGCCGCCTGCCCATCTTGACGTGACCGGTGAGGGTCAGCAGGTTCGGCCCGGAGACGTCGGCCCCATAGCCGGTGATGTCGATGCGCGGCAACGCCACGTCTTCCGACCTGTTGCGCAAACCGGCCTCGGCCACCTCGAACGCCAGCCGTTCGATGTCCGACGTGTCGTCTTCGGACGCCACGTCGCTCTCGGGGGCGAATCTCACGAGGCTGTGCGACGGCAGCGCCGGCAGCGCACGGACTCCGGCGGCGGCCACCGGAGCGGTGACCACCGACCCGGACGTCTGCACAATCGGCGCTGAAGGCATCCGCACCGGCGCGTCCGCGCGGGAATCCACCGAGGGCACCGTGCCGGGGGACACGACCTCGACACCCCGCGACGCTGCGGACCCGTCCTCGGACAGTGCCTGCACGACGGCGGTACGCGGCGCGAACGAACCTCGCTGCCCGGCTCCTCCGGCCCGGACCAACGCATCAGCTCTGCTCCGGCCGATGGAGCGCGGCAGCGGCGGCGGCACCGGACGGGGAGTCTCTACATCCTCGTCATACCCGGGGGGTGTTCTGTGCCACTCCCAGACGGTGTCGGCACGCACGGAAGCGAACGTGAGCACGGCCCGGGATTCGGCCCGTCCGGAGAGATCAGCCGGCGAGACGTTCCAGTGCACGGTACGGCCCGTCTGCGCGGCGAGTTCGGCGGCCAGGTCGGTGGCGAAGGACAGCTCGGGCGTCTCCGAGAACACCAGCACCACATCGGCGTTCAGTGGCTGGTGCATCAGCTCCGGGTCCCTGGCCACCAGCGCGGCCAGGTCGTCCCTGTGCGACCGGTATCTGCGCCCACCGATGTGCAGCGGCAATTGGTGGCGATGGCTCGCGACGGGGGTGACCCGCAGCAGGTACGGCGCAGCCTTGTCCGCCTCCCACGGCGCGTCCAGCTCTCCCGCGGCCGTGATGACCTTCGTCAGGTCCACCACTCGCCGCGTGGGCAGGTCGCCCGTGAAGTCCCGGCCGGCACCGTCCCCACCGTCCGACGACGTAACCAGCGAGGTGCCGGTGAATGCTCCGGCCAGCTCCAGCGTGTAGGCAGCCGCCGCCTTCACATCGGACATGTCCCGGCCCACCGCGAACCCCCGGGTGAGCACGTGCAACGCGTCGTCGCGTCGCTCCTGCGAGGTCGGCCCGGGCCACGGTAGATGAAGGAGCCGGACGACGTAGCTGTCCACGTGTGGTCCTTGCACGGCCAATGTCTCCTCGGCCTTGACCCTCGCCCAGAAAATCCGCGACCGTTCGGCCACACCCACATCGCTCCGGCGCAGGTTCAAAACGGCACTGGCCTCGGCATCGAGATCGTTGGCCTGCATCCACACCGTGGCGGCGTCCACCGCCGGCAGCCGCACAAAGGTGTCGATCCGTGGATCGCCGGGGTACGTCGCCCAGTGCGCCGTCGCGGCTGTCAGGACCCGCCGGGCGACCCTCTGGTTCACGCCCGAGGCGGCCTCCGGATGCGCCGCGATCACCCGCCGCAGCAGATCCAGGGTGAACCAGCCGGCATCACCGGAGGATGCCTGGGCACTCCACATCCGGTCGACGTCCGCCACACCACGCAGCAGATCGTCGTAATCGGACGCATCGTCCACGTACGGTCCGAACACCAGCCGCAAAGCCTCCACGAGGGGCAGCGTCCGGGCACGCTCCTCGTCCGTGACCTGAGCACCCGCGGCGAACCCCGCGACCCTGACCCGCCGGTCGAGTTCCGCCCCCTCCGGATGCGGCCGCACCAGATCGAACCGCCCGAGCCGCCCCTGCAGATCCGTTGTGACGAAGCGCACGGGCTGCCCGTCGGCACCCCACGTCGTGCCTTGAGAAAGGGTGGTCATCCGCACCCACCGCTGCGTGGGGTTGGACACGTGGTGCGCCGCCGAGAAGTTACGCAGCGGGTCCGCGTTCCAAGCGGAGGGTGAACCATCCCACTGTTGCCCCACGGTCGGCACGGAACTGTCCTCGGGCGATCCGCTGTAACAGACCACCATGTCGATCCAGTAATCGTTCGGCAGACTCGTCAGACTCTTACGGCGCCTGAGCCACCCGCCGGCTTCCCTGAAACCGACCGGCCGATAGCTGCCGTCGCGCATGTACAGGGAGAGCACACCGGGCAGGCCGTGCAGGTCCAGCCGGTAGGCCTTGCTCTCCGGCCCCGGACGCGGCAGCTCCGACTCCCCGAACATGACGTTGGTGGCCCTGTTCCTGTGCAGGTACGTCCTGGCCTGGTCAAGATGACGCTGGTCGTTCTCAAGGAACTTCTGCTGGTAAGTGCTGTGCGAGGCGCGACCGATCTGCAGGCCGGTGGTGCTGCTCACAATGGGTTGTGTCCACACCTCATGGTGCCAGGCGGGTGGATCGTCATCCGGATCAGGAGCCAGGCCTGGGGTGCTTGCGAGCCAGTCGCCCTCAAACATCGTGGGGCGGGAGACGACTTCGATGGTCCGCCGCGTGCCGGGGTCGACGGGTCCCTCAGGGATCACCGCTTCACCGGTGTGTCCCCACACCTTCAGACCCGTACGGTCCGACAGCATACGCGGCAGCCTGACGTAACCATGCGCGGTGAAGGGGATCACCAGCACGATCTCCGTGTCCCGCGAGAGCCTCCCCCGGTTAGACAGTCGAGCCACGTCCGCCGCGACCACCTCGACGAACACGTCTCCGCGCACCGGCAGCTCCGAGCCGTCCGGCCGCAGCAGGACTATTCCGTCGGGGCGGGTCCCGGCACTCACGACGTAGGAGTCCTCCGGCCAGGGAGCCTTCAGCTTCCGTTCCTTGGCGTTGCCCTCCTTGTCGACCTCCGGGGCCTTGGCGTTGCCGTCCTCATCCACCTCCAGGATGCGAGTGTGCGCGGTGTCGAGGTCACCGGTGGCCGACGTCCAGTTGAGGCCCGGGACCGTGCGGCCCCGGTCGGTGAAGCGCCGGTCCCGGCCCGACGCGATCACATCAAGATCATCCATCAGGAAGAAGCCGCCCAGCGACGCCAGACTCGTCGTCATCCCCGCCTGCTCAGCCCGGGTCACCAGCGCGAACAGCTCTGCGCGCTCGGGCTCCCCCACAGCGGTGTCGGGGGCGAGATGCAGCACCCTACGGGCGATCGCAGCCACGTCCAGAGCACTGTCACGCAGCTCACGGTCACGCCCACGCAGGACATCCAGCGTCTGGAGCGCGGCGGCCTCCGGCGGCAGCGAAACAGAGATCACCGCCTGCCGGCCCAGCTCCGACCGTGACACGCCCGCAAGATCGCCCTCGCCGACCACGGCATCCGGCACCTTTGTCAAGCCCCGGTACTCCACCGTGAAGTCCGCGGCCATCAGGCCCATGTCCCCGCGTTCCTGCTGTAGGTCGTACAGCGCGCGGTCGAGCGCGCTCAGGAACAGCTCACGCGAGGACAGCGCACGCCGCCTGCTCGTCCTGGCCTCGGACCCGTAGCCGGTGATGTCGATGCGTGGCAGCGCCACGTCTTCCCGCCGGTTGCGCAGCCCGGCCTCAGCCACCTCAACCGCCAGTCGCTCGACGCCCTCCTCTCCTTCCGCGGACGGCACATCGGTCCTGGGAGCGAACGCCACGAGGCTGTGCGACGGCAACTCCGGCAACGCACGAATCTCCGGCCCGGCAACGGGAGCCGCGAGGACCGAATGCGAATCCAACTCCACATCCCGCATGGCCGCCTGCACACCCTGCATGGGATCACCAGCCGACGAACGCGGCACCATCACCGCACCGCCATCCCGGACAACGCCCGCCCCCCGCGACCGCGTGTGCTCCTGTCGCGCCGCCGCGAGCGGCTGAACCGGACGGCGGACCTCCTGGGGTGCGCTCGGGTCGACGGGCAGGGCCTCGAACACGTCAGTGGCCGTCGGGCTGATCGATAGGGACAGCGACTCCCCAAGCGTAAGCACTGTGGCGCCCACGCCAGGCAGCGCGGACATCACCGCCGGGAAGGGCGTCCACCACACCCTGCGGCCCAGCCGCTGGGCCACCGTGTCCGCGTTGAACGCGAGCCCGTCGAACCCGTTCAGCGCCAAGAGGACGGGGGTCGACAGCTCCTTTCGCTGCAGTACCGCATCTGCGGCGAGCAGCTCGGCGAGTTCGGCGGCCGACACCCGGTACGTCGTGCCGCCGAAGGTCACCTCGAGAATGCTGGGGTTCTGACGGTCCGTGCCCACCTGCACCAGGTAGGGGACGGGCCTGTCCGCGCCGGACGCGTCCCGCCCGGCCCACGGCGCGTCGACGAGGGCACCGGTGGGCAATCTGAACTGGTCCAGCGTGTGCCCGAGGGCCGGGCCGGAACTCCAGTTGCGGCCACCGCCCGAGGAGAGCCCCATGGTCGTGGTCACCGCGGACTGGTCGAACGCGCCACGCCTCTCCAGGCCGTACGCGACGGCCACGTTCGGGTCGCTCATGTCCCGGCCCATCGCGAATCCGAGGGTGAGCAGCATCAGTGCCTGGCCGCGCAGCGCGTCGTCTACCCCGACGGCGGGGTCGAGGTGCAGCACCTTGGTGGTAAGGGCGTCCGCGTCGGGGCCGGCCGTGCGTAGTCTCTCCTCGGCCTTGACACGCGCCCAGAACATCCGCGCCCTCTCGGGCGCACCCACCCCCGAGGGGCCGGCGAGTTTCAGCGCTGCGGCGGCCGCGTCCACCGCGGCCGCATTCGTTTGGAGCCACCGGGCAGCTGATCGCGGCACCGACAGGTCCACGAACCGGCTCACGGGCATCCGGGTTCCGGCATGCGGTACCTGTGCCGCATCGGCCAGCACCCGGTGGCCGGTCTGCGGGTCCACTCCGGACGCGGCCGATGGGTGCGACGCAACTACCCGGCGCAGCAGGGCCGTGGAGAACGGACCGGTCGGGCCGAGGTCTGGATCGGCATGCCACATGTTGCTGATGGCGGCGGCGCCGCGGAACAGGGTCGTGTAGTCGGCGGAGTCCTCCACGTCGTATCCGAAGAGCTGACGCAGGGCCCGCATCACGCGCAGTGCCGCAGCGCGCTTCTCCGGCGTCGACCCACCCTCGAGCCTGGCGAGCTCCGCCAGCCGGTCCAGCTCTGCCTCGGTCAGAGGCGGACGATGGATGTCCCACCACCATCGCTGTCCGCTCGCGGCGTTCCACAGAGTTCGCCTGTCCCCCACGCCTTGCATGGCTACGGACAAGCTCACCGTGCGGTCAGTGTCCTTCGCCAGGGACTCGCCCAGGGACATCGTGTCGCCCGCGAGTTCGTCAGCGGCGAACGGTACGGGGTAAGAGTCACCGAGCCGAGAGGCATCCTGCACAGCGCTGTCCACCAGTGCCGAGCTGTAGCAGACCACCAAGTCAATCCAGTGGTCCTTGGGCCGGCTCGACAGGCTCTTGCGTCGCCGCAGCCACTCCCCCGCCTCGCGCCGGTCGGCCATCCGCGACCCTCCTCCGGCCAGCGGCAGCTGAAGGATGCCCGGTGCACCGTGTCCCGCCAGGTAGTACGCCTTCTCCTGCGGACCGGGGGCTTTGAGCGGGAACTCGGCGGACGTCGTGCCTGTGGCGGGGTTGAAGTAGACGAACGTCGTCATCTGGTCGAGTCGGCGGAAGTTACTTTCGCGCTGTCCGGGGCCGACGAGTTCGGACGGCACGTGCAAGCTGCGGCCGATCTGCTCTCCCGTCATCATGCTCACAATGGGCTGGGTCAGTACGTCGCGGTGCCAGACCGGGGCATCGTCGTCCACGTCAGGTGCCAGACCAGGCGAGACTGGCACCCAGACGCCGACCGGGTGCCCGTCCCGCCGGATCACGGCCATGGTGTTCTGCGCGGCGGGGTCGGGGTGGCGGCGTACGAGGCCGCTGTGCGCCCATACGAGACGGCCGGTACGCTGCGCGAGCTTCCTCGGCAGTTCCAGGTACCGGTCAGCGGCGAACGGGATGGCCAGCACCATCGGGACGTCAGACGGCAGACTCTGTAGCGCCGGGTCGTTCGCGACAAGCTCGACGAACACATCTATGTCCAGGTCCTCCGTCGTGCCGTCGGGCAGCCGCAGCGTCACCATGTCGTGGCGCCCCTCGGCGAGGACGGGGTACGGGATCACACCAAAAGCCCACGGGGCAAACTCCGACAATCCGGTGGGGACGAACCCGCCTGCCTGGTCGGGCGAGAGGTCCTCGACGAACATGCCGTTCAGTTCAGCTGTGTCGGAGCCGGTCCAATTCAAGCCCGGTACCCGGGTACCGCCCACGTGGACGTACTGAGCACGGTCGGCCGCCAGCACACCTGTCTCCTGGATGCGGAACGCCGTGAGCGCGGCCAGAGAGGTCGCCCGCCCGGCTGCTATCGCACGCTCGACCATCGTGTACAGGTAGCTGCGCTGTTGCGGAGTCACGGGCACGAGCGGCTCCAGGTGCAGAAGCCGCCGGGCGACCGCGTCCATGTTCAGCGCCCCGGCCCCCAGCGCCCGGTCCCCGCGGCGCAACGCGTCCAGGGTCTCCACCGCCGCCGCCGGGCCCGAGGATGTGATGGCGATCGTGGCTTGCCGACCCAGGTTCGCGTGGCTCACGAACTCGGACGCGGCCACGGTGACGCCCCGGCTGGGCACGCGGGCGCGGCCGCGCGAAGTGATCCTGAAGTCCTTTGAGGTCAGCCAGGGCTGCCCTGGCGCAGGGTTTCCCTGGAGGGTGCGCAGCGCGCGATCCAGCTGATGGACAAAGAGCGTGTGCGCGGCCTGCGCGCGCTGGTCACCCATCTGTCGCGCGGCCTGTTCCCGCACCCGCGCGACTCCGGCCATGCGAGCGTCGGCGCCATACCCGGCGATGTCGATCTTCGGCAGTGGCACCCCGATACGCCAGTTGCGCAGGGCTGCCCTGGCTACGTGAAACGCCAGCCGTTCGACGTCCGCCTCCGATGAAGGGGTCGTCTGCTTGTGGCCGTATTTTACGAGGCTCAGCGGGGGCAGCGGGGCGAGCGGCGAGGCCGCCGAGTCCGGCGCTACCGGGGTGACGAACACAGACTGCCCGCTGCCTGTGTCCAGAGCGGTCAAGTCCGGGCCAGGGGCGGTGGATCCGAACATGTCCAAGCCGAAATCGAAATCGCTGAGTCCGTTCTCCAGGTCGGCCCAGCCCGATCCGAGATCGCTGAAATCGAAGTCCCCAGGTTCGTTCCCCAGGAGCGACAGGTCGGGGTCGAACACACCGTCAGGCATGTCGAAGTCGGGCATGTCGAGGTCGGGCATGTCCGAGCCGGTCCCCGACTGCGGCAAGGGCACCTGCGCATTCTCCTTCCGCACACCGGACGCGGCGTGTGGTGCTGCCGCGGTGTCGGTGGCGGGTGTGGTCCAGCGTCGCCGCAGACCTTGAGCTGAACGGAGGGTGTCGGCCAGTTCGACGGCGGATTTCGGTACGGGCCCGGTGCCGGTTCTCCCATCCAGCAGATGGTCCGCGACCCGGCGCACCGCGTCACGGAACTCGACTGCGCTGTAACGGTAGTCGACGAGCACCGGGTGCGGCTCCGCCGGCAGTACCAGGGCGACGGCGGCGAACCAGGCCCCTGCGATGTCCGTCGCATCCGACTCTTCGGGCGCGGCACCCACAAAGTCGGCGTACGCCCCCGCCCACAGTCGCCGCGTCGCGTTCGCGGCCACCTCGTCGGCTATGTCCGTCCATGCCTCGGGCCGGGCCATCCGTACCCGGACCTGGTCCAGCGGCGACAGCACACCCATGGGCAGCCGGTTATCGCCATGCAGGGCCATCTCGGTCCGCAGTCCCGGAGAGAGCGCGATGCCCGCGGCTTCTATCTCCTCATGACCGACAGTCTCGCTCGCGGTCGGGATCGGCGCTTGGGACGGGAGGTCCTCCTCAGTCACCTGGCGCGCGATCCACCGATGCCCGTCAGCGTCGGCCGGGACTGCCCAGAACGCGTCAGCGGCGTCGGATTCGTCGCCCAGGCCGGTCATCGCCGCATCACCCGTGCCCCGTGCCGCGCCCAGCGCGTCCGCCGCGACACCCAGCGCCAGCAGCCGCGCCTCAACGTCCTCAAGCCGCCGACGCGCGTCGTCCGTCTTGGCCCGGGCATGCTCCACCGCACGCTCGTCACCGCTGTCGCGCTCCAGCGCCACGGCTTCGGCGGTGGCCGCGCCGAGCGCGGACAGCGCTCCCGCATGTGCTTCCCACGCCGCTGCGAGACCTGCGGCAGTGGTGTTCTCACCTTCCGGGGCAGCGGAGGCGGGACCGGCCGCCGTGTCGAAGACGGGCGGCGACGCCAGCAGGGACACCTGCGGCGCGGCTGTGCCGGGGTCGGGGTCGGGGTCGGGGTCGGGGTCGGGGTCGGGGTCGGGGTCGGGGTCGGGGTCGGGGTCGACAGGGTAGCGATAGCGCACCAGGCCGGTTCCGGCCGACCAGGCGTCGTCGGTCTGGCCCGTGCCGCCGGCCGCCGGCCCCGGCGGCAGCCGCAACCACGCCGCCCCGGGCAGCACGACCATATCGCCGTCGTCGGTCACCTCGCCCTCGGACGGACCGAAGATTTCCACGCCCGGGACGCCGGCCAGGCGGCTCGACGGTATCTCGGTCACCTCGGCGTACTCGTCGGCGCTGGCCGGGATGTAGACGGGCTGCCCCAGCGCCGCAGCCAGTTCTGAGCCCCACTTGACGAGCGATCCAGGAGTGTCCTCACCTGGAAGGGCGATCACCAGCGGTGTCCCGGGCGACCAGCCGAGGTGCTTCAGCAGCGGGACGGATTCCGTCACTGTGAGCGGCGTGCTGCCCCCGAGGCCGAACGCATGCGGAGCGCGTGGCCGACGCCCGAACGCGAGCATCGCGACGAAGGCGTTGCCCCCGGGGAACACGGCGCGCAGCCGGTCGGCCGCGGCTGCCACTTGCTCGTCCGCCGCGCTCTGGGCGGGGTGGAACACCGCGCCTCCGGGCAACCGGTTCACGAAGAGACCGCCCAGCGATGCCAGCCTCTCCAGACCGGGAATCCCGGCCGGTTCCAGCAGCTCGGCGGCGGCTTCGCCGGCTTGGGCGCCCAGGCCGCCGTACCACGACGTCACCGCGAACCGGGCCATGGCCTGAGCGCGGTTCGCGGGCCGCCAGAAGATGCGATCCAGCATGCCGCGCAGGCCCGCGGTGACCTCGGGCGCGTCCGGCTCGAAGACCGTCACCGACCCCGGCCCGCTTCCCGCATGGCGCACCCGCTGCACCACGGCGGAATGCGAGCCCACCTGCTCGTAGGCAGACGGCAGCCGGTTCGGGTCGTCGGCCAGCCGCAGGGCCGCGTGCACCAGCCCCAGGGAGATGCTGACGTTGGCCTGGATCTCCGCTTCGTCCAGGCTGCCGTCCCACGCCCGGAACTCCACGTGGTCCGTGCCCTTACCCCTCACGCGCTTGAAGCTCAGCGCGTCCTCGTTCCGCATGCTGGGGACATCACGGACAGTGGTGTACGGAGGGGGGCCTTCGGGCAGCGGCCGGGCGTGCTTGTCGCCGCGATGCGCGTCGGCGCGCGGGTTCATCGCCAGCCGGAACAGCGCGTCCTGGTGGCCCGTGAACAGCGCCCGCAACGCCTCGTACGCGCGAACGTCATGGCCGAACTGACCGGTGCTCACATGAACGTGGCCGCCCGCCCGGGCCGTGATCTGCCCGCCGTTCCTGCGGATGACGCGGACGGCGGTGCGCAGGTCCTCCCACGTCTGCCGGGTGTCGCGCAGGATCGGGGAGACCAGCTCCACACCCACCGTGGGGTCCCGCTCCAAGAGCCATCCGTCCCTGGATTCCGCGTAGCCCCTGTCCACCGCCTGGTGGTATCCGGCGATCTCATTCTGCGTGGTCAGCCCGGCTTTCTTGAGTTCGGCGACGATCAACTCGTAGCGGGCTTCCTTCTCCGGGCCGGTGAGGCCCTCGTCGAGCTCGAACTCGATCTCGACGCCGAATGCCATACCGCCGCGGTCCGGGTCGGCCAGCCCGCCGGTCGCGTCCTCAAGCATGTACGGGATGTGCGGCTCGCCCTGTGCCACACGGTCGGCGACCTGCTGGAACACCTGCTCAAGTGCCTCAGGCGTCGTTTCGGGCGTGCCGCCCATCTCCGACCACCATGCCCGCGCGTGCTCCCGCACCACCGAAGCCGGAACCTGCACCAAGGAACCAGCCTCGGCGCCGGGAACCGGTGTCCCCTGCGGGAGCAGGGACCGGATCGCCCGGAACAGCGCCGCGTCGGCCTCCACGGTCGGCGACGCCTCCGTGGCAGCGGGGTCTTCACCGCGGCGGCCTTCGTCCGGCTCCGGCACCCCGTCCGCCGTTCCGGAGACGGTCGGAGTCGATGGCCGGTCGCTGGACGGAGTCGACGGGCCAGCCGGCGCCGGCTCCCCCGCCGTGTCGACGTCCAGCGCGCCGGCCTGATGTGCCCGGCGCTGCACCTCCTGCCCGGCCTCGCTCACCGCAGTGCCGGTCGACTGCCAGACTCGGGCCTGGTTCTCGCGTGCGGTCTCGACCGCGGCACGGGCGGCGGGAAGAGCGGCCTGTGCGGTGCTCAGCGCGGTCATGCGGTCCTGGTGCCGCTTCTGGAGCTCATTCCACCGCCGCCTGGCAGCCTGCTCACGTTCCCGTGCCGCGTCCAGATCCGGCAAGGGCGCACCGGACGACGCCATCCGCTCGATACTCCGCGTCTCGGCCTGCGCCTGCCGCCACGCCACCCGGGCCTTTCGCACCTGCTCCACGGTCGGCAGGGCTCGGGCGTCCCGGATCGACTGTTCGATCCGGGACAGCTCTGTCTCGGCGTCTTGGACCGTGGCGTCGGCCGCCTCACGGGCGATTTCGGCCTGCCGTACAGCGGCGTCGTACGCCGTCCCGGCCTCCGTGTCGGGGGCCGTGGCGACACCGTTCATGAAGTCACGGAACGCCTCATACCTCGCGTTGTCCGCCCCCGTCGCCGCCACCGGGTTGGCTTCCGCACCACCCGCCGACTCACCGACCGGGCCATACAACCGCTCCAGCAATCCCAGCAGCTCCGGCTCATGCACACGCACCCACTCGGCACCGTTGTGACGCAAACGGCCCGTCGCCGGGTCCGTGCCGTGATTGGTCCCCAGATAAACATTGCTGAGCTGCGCGAAGAACTCATACTCGTTCCCCGACGAATAATTGTCGCCCGCTGCCGGATCCTGATTGACACCGTCCGGCCACAACACGTCCGGACCCCGCACCTCCTCGCCCCGCCTCCTCTTCTCCCTCCTCTCGGCATCCGCCTTCCTCTTCGCGTCATACACATCCCTGACCAGATCCCGGTCAGCATCCGTCAAAGCAACCGTGTGCAGCAGATGCGCAATCTCGTGCGTCGCCGCCGAATAACCCTCAGCCTGATGCGGAGCCGGGCCCACAGAAGTGACCTCACCCAGCAGGTTCTCCTCCGGCACCACCGCGATCAGGCCATCCGTCACCCCCCGCAGCGTGCCGACACTCCTGCCGGACTCGGCATCGACCTTGCCTGCCAGATGCGCAAACGAACTCAACCCGGTCAACGGCGTGTCCTGCGGCAACACCACAATCGCAGCTCCCGACCCGAGCAGCCGCGTGGCAGCCTCCCGGTCCCGCAGCATCCGTGCCGCCCACGCATACGCCTCATGCCGCGCCGACACCGGCCGCGACACCTCACCCGGCACAACCACCAGCAACCGCGCCGCAACCCCCGGGAACTCCCCCGGCAAGGACTTCCGCACCCCGTCCACAAAGGGGCCGTGCCCAGCCAGCCACCGCCGGTGCTGCGGTGCCATCACCTCCAGCGCCTCAACCAACTCCCCCGCCGGCAACGCCAGCAGACCCGCCACCAAAGCACCCGACCCGACAGGCTCGACCGGCTCCACCACCGAAACCAACGCCGGATCCGAATCCGCTCGA
>NZ_KB911633.1 GCF_000383615.1 Streptomyces canus 299MFChir4.1
GGGGCGGGCGTTTTGCGCAGTTCCCCGCGCCCCTGGTGCCTGCGGCGCAGCTGCGGGTCCGGTGGGGGCTTGTGTAGCGCGTGGGGTGTGGTGGGGGGTATCCGTCCTCGGTCCGGCGGCTCGGTCCCTTGAGTAGGGCTCTGTAACGGACGCCGGCCGCTGCGGGCGGACACCCCCCACCCCGTCCCCTGCCCGCCGTACGCGGCTACCGGCCCCGTCGGGGCGCGCGGTCGCGGCGGAGGAGGTGACCAACGACCCGTCGCGGCGCAGGGGGTGACCAACGGCCCGTCGTGGCGCGCGGGAGGTGGCGTACGGTCCCGTCCTGGCCGACGTGACTGCACCCACCCAGGGGCGCGGGGAACTGCGCGACCAGGCACAACGCACCCGCAGCCGCACCACAACCGAACCCGGCACCCCATTGGCGCCCGGCTCAAGCCCAGCGCAGCTGTCCGCGGGGAACTGCGCGACCAGGCACAACGCACCCGCAGCCGCACCACAACCGGACCCGGCACCCCCATAAGCGCCCCGCCCAAGCCCAGCGCAGCTACCCGCAGCGCTTCTTCGAGCCTGTGGTCGTAGGCGCGGGTGCGTTCAGCGTGGTCAGGGCCTTGTCGGCTGCTGTCTTGGGGGTCAGGCTCTTGAAGGCGGTGCCGATGATCAGGTCGAGCTCGGTGCCCTTGCGGGTGTCCGTGCGGGTCTCCGCGGAGGTGAGCTGCGTGCTCAGGACCGGGAGGGAGGTCTTGAGGGCGGACGAGGGGCCCAGCAGTATCGCCGTGCCCTTGACCTTCTTGTCGTAGGTCGCCGTCGCGTTGCCCACGTCGCCGATCTTGAAGCCGCGCTTCTTCAGCTCGTCCGCCGTCTTCTTGGCGAGTCCGCCGCGCGCCGTGGCGTTGAGGACGTTGACGGTGATCTGGCCCGGCTTGGGGAGAGGTGCCGCGGAGACGGAGGGGGACGCGCCGGCCTTCGTCGGGCAGTTCGTCTTGGAGCCGGCCGCGGAGGCCTGGTCACCACCGCCCGTGAACACGTCGATGAGCTGGAGCGTGCCCCAGCCGACGAGGCTCAGCGCGGCGACGGAGGCCACCACGCCGACCGCGAGCCTGCCGCGCCGCCGGGGCCGACGCATCCGGGGGTACTTGTCGCCCGTGATCCGGTACTTACCGCCCATGCCGGGGGGCGTCAGCATGCTCATGGGCGCAGCGTAGTGCGCCCGGGCGGCAATGCCTACTAGATGATCATTGGCCGCCGCGCAGGAGAACCCGAAAGGGTCAAACCTTTACAGCGCGGTCACTCAGTCCAGCTCGAGCACGCGCGCGTGCAGCACCTGTCGCTGCTGGAGCGCCGCCCGCACCGCGCGGTGGAGGCCGTCCTCCAGGTACAGGTCGCCCTGCCATTTCACGACGTGCGCGAACAGGTCGCCGTAGAACGTCGAGTCCTCGGCGAGCAGGGTCTCCAGGTCGAGTTGGCCCTTGGTCGTCACCAGCTGATCGAGGCGGACCGGGCGCGGTGCGACGTCCGCCCACTGCCGGGTGCTTTCCCGGCCGTGGTCGGGGTACGGCCGGCCGTTTCCGATGCGCTTGAAGATCACACGGAAAGCCTACCGGTCAAGACCTTCCGGGCGCAGCCATGGCGACCGAGTGCGACGCTTGAAAAAAGCCGCGAAAAGGGGCTAAACGGGAGCAGGGGTTTGGTATGAACGAGCGAAAGACCCCGCCGAAGGGCGTGACAGGGGCCGCCGCGGCAACCGCCGACCGGTCCATGCCGGAGGCACAGTCCGGCTCCGCCGCGCTGCCCCAGGAGGCCCTGGAGATCGCCGCCGGCTACGCCTTCGGTGGGCCCGCGCTCGATCTCGGCGCGCTGCTGTGGGACGGCGTCTGCCTCCCGGACGCGCAGGTCAGGATCCCCCTGCCGATGCTCAACCGGCACGGGCTCGTCGCCGGCGCCACCGGCACCGGCAAGACCAAGACGCTCCAGCTCATCGCCGAGCAGTTGTCGGCGCAGGGGGTCCCCGTCTTTCTCGCCGACATCAAGGGCGATGTGTCGGGAATCTCCGCGCCGGGTGCGCGGAACGAGAAGCTGCAGGCCAGGGCCGCGGAGGTGCATCAGCAGTGGGAGGCCACGGGCTTTCCCGCGGAGTTCTACGCCCTCGGCGGCATCGGGCACGGCATCCCCGTCCGGGCCACCGTCACCAGCTTCGGGCCGCTCCTCCTGTCCAAGGTGCTCCAGCTCAACCGGACCCAGGAGCAGTCCCTCGGCCTGATCTTCCACTACGCCGACCAGAAGGGCCTGGAACTGGTCGACCTCAAGGACCTGCGGGCCGTCGTCGCCTTTCTCACCTCCGACGAGGGCAAAGGCGAACTGAAGAACATCGGCGGGCTGAGCACGGCCACGGCGGGAGTCATCCTGCGCTCCCTCACCGCTTTCGAGGCGGAGGGCATGGCCGACTTCTTCGGCGAGCCGGAGTTCGACACCGCCGAACTGCTGCGGACCGCGGACGACGGGCGCGGACTGGTGTCCGTCCTGGAACTGGCCGCCGTACAGGACCGGCCGCGGCTGTTCTCGACCTTCCTGATGTGGCTGCTCGCCGATCTCTTCCACGATCTGCCGGAGGTCGGGGACGTCGACCGGCCGAAGCTCGTCTTCTTCTTCGACGAGGCGCATCTGCTCTTCAACGGGGCCTCGAAGGCGTTCCTCGACTCCCTCACGCAGACCGTCCGGCTGATTCGCTCGAAAGGGGTCGGCGTCTTCTTCGTCACGCAGACCGCGAAGGACGTACCCGCCGACGTGCTCGCCCAGCTCGGCAACCGGGTCCAGCACGCGCTGCGGGCCTTCACGCCGGACGACCAGAAGGCGCTGAAGGCGACCGTGAAGACCTTCCCCGACTCCGCGTACGACCTGGAGGAACTGCTCACCGGCCTGGGGACGGGGGAGGCCGTGGTGACCGTGCTGAGCGAGAAGGGGGCTCCCACGCCCGTCGCCGCGACCCGCCTGCGTGCTCCCGAGTCGCTGATGGGGCCCGTCGACGCCGGTGCGCTGGACTCGGCGGTCCGGTCCTCCTCGCTGTACGGGCGTTACGCACAGGCTGTGGACAGGGAGTCGGCGTACGAGAAGCTCGACTCCCGCGGTGACTCCCGTGGCGCGAAGGGCCCGGACGAGATGAAGACCCCGCCACGGTCGCATGAGGAGGAGCCCTCCGTTGTCGAACAGGTCGTCGGCAGCGGCATGTTCAAGTCGCTCGCGCGGTCGCTGGGCACGCAGATCGGGCGGGAGATCACCCGCTCGGTCTTCGGTACGGCCCGGAGGAGGCGGTAGCGCCGCCTCCTCCGGAGGATCAGCCGCGCTTCTCCTCTCTCGGCGGGGGCTGCTTGTTCGTGCTCCGCGGTTTCGGCGCACTGCGTGCGGCCTCCGCGCGCAGCAGGGCGCGCAGGACCGCGTACGGGTCGACGGGCATGACGGTGTTCCTCGCGTGAGTCGTGAGTGCTGAGCAGGCCTGGGGGAGCGGGCTCTGTCAGCAGCGCAGGACCACGGAGCGAAGGGCGGGCAGTGCGTGCGGCGGTCGCGGGGACGCCGGGAGGGGCCGACGGTCCGCCGGCACGCCGGGAATCGTCTCCGGTCGCGGAGCAGGGCGCAGAGGTACGGCCATCCGGTGTACGGCCCGGGCCGGCGGCCGCAGGGCCGTGTCGAGGACGTCGTACTCGACGAGCTCCCCGGCCGGGACGGTTGGCATCGGGTGCGCCTGCGCATGTGCGCCGGAAACCAGCAACGCGAGCAGCAGCACGAGCACCCGCAGCCAGTCACGGCTGCACGGGGCACGTCGTACGGAACTCACACACGTCGTCTCCCCCACCGGCACGCACGCGTCATCATTTCGGCCCGGCAATTCACCCGGCTGCAGCAGGCGTGGCGATGGCCGAGGGCGGTGTGGGGGCGGACCACCCGGCTGACTAGGACTTTCCGGCCGCCTTGGCGGCCTTCGCCGCCGCCTTCATCTCCTGCTTGTGCGCGCGGACCTTGGTCAGCGACTCGGGGCCGGTGATGTCGGCGACGGACCGGAAGGACTTCGGCTCGCCGTAGGCGCCCGCGGCCTCCTGCCAGCCCTCCGGCCGGACGCCGAGCTGCTTGCCCAGCAGCGCCAGGAAGATCTGCGCCTTCTGCTTGCCGAAGCCCGGCAGTTCCTCCAGGCGGCGCAGGAGCTCGCGGCCGTCGTCCACGCCCTTCCAGACCAGCTCGGCCTCACCGTCGTAGTGCTCGACGAGGTACTGGCACAGCTGCTGGATCCGCTTGGCCATCGAGCCCGGATAGCGGTGCACGGCCGGCTTCTCGGAGAGCAGGGCGACGAAGGCCTCCGGGTCCTGCGCGGCGATGTCGTGCGCGTCGAGGTCGCTCGCGCCGAGACGGTCCGCGATGGTGCGGGGACCCCTGAACGCCCACTCCATCGGGACCTGCTGGTCCAGCAGCATCCCGACCAGCGCGGCGAGCGGTGAGCGGCCGAGGAGTTCGTCGGCCTCGGGGTCCTGGGCGAGGTGCAGGGTGACGTCCATGTCCCCGATGATGCCCCCGTCGGCAGCGGGCCTCTACCGGGAGCCGCGGGAGCCGACGGGCTGGTCCCGCCAGTAGCCGAGCGCCTGCACCCGCTCCTTCGGCACGCCCAGCTCCTTGCGGACGTACGACGACAGGGTCCTGGTCGTCGCCGTGTCGCAGGCGATCCAGACGTACGCGTCCGGGTGGCTCCGCAGCAGGGCGGGCAGGTCCACCTTCGCCTGGGCGACCAGGTGCGCCCCGGATTCGAGGCGGAGCACCCGGCGGACCTCGTGGCGGGACGGGTCGGTGCGGAAGGGGAGGCCCTCGTCGCCGCCCTCGAACCAGACGGTCGCGGGGGCGGAGTCCAGGGCGTCGAGGAGGGAGTTGAGGGCGGGCAGGGAGGCCGGGTCGCCGAAGGCGAACACATGGGTGGGCTCGGGGTCGGGGCGGTCGAAGCCGGTGCCGTGGACGGTGGCCTCGACGGTGTCGCCGGGCTTCGCGGCGCGGGCCCAGTCGCTGGCGATTCCGTCGTGCAGCGCGAACTCCAGGGTGAAGGTGCCCGCCTCGGGGTCCGGGTCGACCAGGGTGTAGGCGCGCTGGTGCGGCTTGCCCGCGGCGGCGAACCACAGGCGCACCCACATCGTGGGATGGACGCCGGTGACCGCCAGCATCCCGCCGTCGGTGAGACGCACCCGCCGGTACGCGTCGGTGACGTTCTCGGCGCCGGTCACCGTGAACACGAAGTCCTTCGCGCGCAGCAGTCGCAGGACCGCTCCCTCCCAGCCGTGCCCCTGCCCCATGGTCTTGTCACCCTTCGCGTAGGATCATCGAGATCACTTAGGTAAGCCTAACTTAAGGGAAGACGGGTTCGAGGGTGCGTATCGAGATCCACCGCGACGCCTGGGGGATCCCCCACCTCCGCGCGGGCAGCGCGCGGGAACTCGCCCGTGCCCAGGGCCGGGTCACCGCCCGCGACCGCGCCTGGCAGCTGGAGGTCGAACGGCACCGCGCCCAGGGAACCTCGGCCGCCTTCCTCGGTGCCGGGGCCGTGTCCTGGGACACCCTCGCGAGACGGGCCCGCCTGGACGACACGGCGAGACGCTGCTTCGGGGCGCTGGAGAGGCGGGACCCGGAGACGGCCGCGTGGGTGCGGGCGTACGTCGACGGCGTGAACGAGGAACTGCCGTCCACCTCGGCCCCCGAGTTCGCCCGCGTCGGGCTCGCTCCCGGGCGCTGGGAGCCCTGGACCCCGCTCGGCGTCTGGCTCGCCACCCACATCCTCTTCGCCGGCTTCCCCGCCAAGCTCTGGCGGGACGAGGCGATACGGCACCTGGGCCCGGACGCGGTCGGTCTCTTCGCCGCCGACGGCCCGGGCACCTCCGGCAGCAACGGCTGGCTGGTCGCCGGCGCCCGCACCACCACCGGCCACGCCGTCCTCGCGGGCGACCCGCACCGCTTCATCGAGGACCCCGGCGTCTACCAGCAGATCCACCTGGTCTGCCCCGAGTTCGACGTCATCGGTCTCGCCGTCCCCGGTGTTCCCGGCATCGCCCACTTCGGCCACACCGGCACGGTCGCCTGGTCCATCACCAACGCCATGGCCGACTACCAGGACCTCTACCGCGAGCGTCTGCGCCGCACGGGGGCCGGCGTGGAGGCCCTCGGCCCGGACGGCACCTGGCACCGCGCCACCCGCCACACCGAGACCGTCGAGGTGGCGGGCGAGACCCCGGTCGAGATCGAGGTGATCGAGACGGAGCGGGGCCCGGTGATCGCGGGAGGCCCGGAGGGGCTGGAGGGAGGAGGAGTGCTGGAGGAGCCCCCGACCACGGATGCCTCCCGGCCCGCCCCCGCACGGGCGTCCACTCCCGGGCACACGGCCGCCACCCTCGTCGCCCTCTCCCTCCGCTACCCACCCCGGGTCACCGAGGACCTCGGCTTCAGCGCCCTGCTCCCGCTCCTCCGCGCCCGCCGCACCGCCGACGTGGACCGTGCCTTCGATCTGTGGGCCGAGCCCGTGAACGTCGTCCAGGCCGCCGACGCCGAGGGCGGGCTGCTGCACCGGGTCGCCGGCCGGGTCCCCGTGCGCGCTCAGGCCAACCGGCTCCGGCCCGTCCCCGCCTGGGAGCCCGGCCACGACTGGCGGGGATGGCACGACACTCCCCGTGCCGGTCTCACCGACGGCGTCGCCGTGATGGCCAACCAGCGTGGGCCCGCCACCCCGCTCGGTGTGGAGTTCGCCCCGCCCCACCGGGCGAACCGCATCGCCGCCCTGCTGAACGAGAAGGAGCGGTGGTCGGCCGCCGACATGCCGTTGATCCACATGGACACCCATCTCGCCTCGGCACAGCCCCTGTTGGATCACATCGAGGCCTTGGACGACACTCGTCTGAGCCCCGAGGCCATGACCATCAGGGACACGATCCTTCACTGGGATCGCCGTATGACCGCGAGCAGCACGGAGGCCGCCCTGTACGCCGCCGTGCGCAGCGCGGTCGTACGACGGCTCGCCGCACACCCCGCGTTCGCCGCCCTGGCCGAGCCGCCCGCCTACCCGGACGTCCTCCTCCCCTGGCTCGGCCTCGTCCCCCGGATCGCCTTCGCACTCGAACACCTCCTGCGCGCCGAGGAGTTGTACGGCATCGACCGAGCCGAGGCCGTGCGGGCCGCCCTGGAGGAGGTGGCCGCCGAACCGCCGCGGGGCGCCTGGGGCGACACCCATCGCCTCGCCCCCTGGCGGGCGCTTCCCGAGAGCGGGCGGGACACCCCCGCCCTCGCCCCCGCCCTCTCCGGCGACCACGACTGCGTCCTGTGCACCTCCGCCGTGCCCGGACTCACCGACCTCGCCGCGCGCGGCCCGGCCGCCCGTTACGTCTGGGACCTGGCCCGCCGCGAGGACAGCCTCTGGGTGGTCCCGCTGGGCGCCTCCGGCACGCCCGGCTCACCCCATCACCGCGACCAACTCCCCCTGTGGCTCAGGGGAGATCTCGTCCCGGTCGTCACCGACCTGCTGTACCTGACGAAGGAAGACTGAGGAGACCGATGTCCGACACCCCCACCCGTGAAGCGGTCCACACCCGGACCGTGGACGGCTACGGCACCGTCCGCATCCTGCGTCTCGACCCGCACGCCGACGCCGCGACCGTCCACGCCTGGGTGCGTGAGGAACACGCCGCGTTCTGGGGCATGAACGGCCTCACCCAAGAGCAAGTGGGCGCGATCTACGCCCACTTGGACACCCTGGACACCCACCACGCCTATCTGCTGGAGAAGGACGGCGAACCGGCCGGACTCCTGCAGACCTATGAGCCGGAGGCCGACCGCGTCAGCGAGTGCTACCCCGTCGAACCCGGTGACATCGGCCTCCACCTGCTGCTCCCGCCCCCCGGCCCGCACGGCGCCCGCACCGGCTGGTCGTCGGCGCTGCTCGGCGTCGTGGCCTCGTACGTACTGCTGGGCCTGGACAAGCGGCGGGTCGTGGTCGACCCCGACGTGCGCAACGAGAAGGCCGTCGCCCGCTTCCTGAAGCAGGGCTTCGTGGCCGGAGACGCGGTCGTGCTGCCGGAGATCGACCTCCCCGACGTGCATCTGCCCGAGAAGCACGCCCAACTGGCGTTCCTGACAAGGGAGGTAGCCTTCCCGGGTGACGCCTGACGACCTCGTCGCCCACTACAGACTGGAACCGATCCCCCGCGAGGGCGGACTGTTCCGGCAGACCTGGGCCGGAACCGAGCGTGCCGACGGAAGGCCGCACGGCACGGCGATCGTCGCCCTCCTGACCTCGGACGACTACTCCGCCCTGCACCGCCTGCCCAGCGACGAGATCTGGCACCACTACCTCGGCGACCCGCTGGAGATGCTGCTCCTCGCTCCGGACGGGACCACGGCCACCGCCGTCCTGGGCCCGGACATACGCGCCGGCCAGCACCTCCAGCTGACCGTGCCGGCGGGCACCTGGATGGGGGCCACGACCCGCGGTGCCTGGACCTTCTTCGGCTGCACGATGGCCCCCGGATTCACCTATGAGGACTACGAGCACGGCAGCGCGGCCGAACTGACGGCGCGTTACCCGTCCGAGGCCGCCCGGATCGCGGGACTGTGCCGTCCATGAGACTCCTGGACGGACAGGTCGCCCTGGTCACGGGCGCGGGCGGCGGCATCGGACGGGGGATCGCGCTGCGGTTCGCCGAGCAGGGCGCGGCGGTCGCCCTCCATTGCCGTACGGCCGTGACGGCGGCGCGTGAAGTGGCGTCCCGCATCGAGGACTCGGGCGCCCGGGCCGTCGTACTGGAAGCGGATCTGCGGGACGAGGACGCGTGCCGGCGGCTGGTCCGGGAGGCCGCCGCGTGGGGTGGCGGGCTGACCGCCCTGGTCAACAACGCCGGCGTGCAGCCCACCCAGTCCCTGCCCGGGATGACGGCCGCGCAGTGGCGGGCCGTCATGGACACCAACCTCGGCAGCGTCTTCGCGTGCACCCAGGCGGCCGCGGAGCTCATGCGGCCGGGCGGGTCCGTCACCCACATCGCGTCCGTCGAGGCGGGCCACCCCGCGCCCGAGCACGCCCACTACTCCGCCTCCAAAGCCGCGATCGTGGCGCACGCGCGGGCGGCGGCCCTGGAGTACGGTGCGCACGGCATCCGGGTGAACACGGTCTCGCCCGGGCTCATCGACCGGGAGGGGCTGGCCGAGGACTGGCCGGAGGGGGTGGAGCGGTGGGTACGGAAGGCGCCGCTGGGCAGGCTCGGGCGGCCCGAGGACGTGGCCGACTCGTGCGTGTTCCTCGCCTCCCCGCTCGCGTCCTGGGTCACCGGACACGACCTGGTGGTGGACGGCGGGGTGTCCGCCCGGCCGACGTGGTGAGTGCTCGGGGGTTCGCGTCCGTACATGTCGGGAAGACCGCGAGCCCAGGTACGGAGTAGTGACGTGAGGTGTGAGCGTGCAGGCAGCAGCGCAGGCCGGCGAAGGCGAGGACTTCAAGGGCTGGTGCTGCTGGGCAGCGTGCTGGTCCTGCTCCTCTTCGGCGGTGCGGGAGCGGCCTCGGCCCACGCGGCCCTCCGGGCCACCGACCCGAAGGACGGCACCGTCCTCAAGTCCGCCCCCCGTGACATCACCCTGACCTTCACCGAGTCCGTCGGCCTGCTCGACGACTCCTTCCGGGTGCTCGACCCCGACGGCAAGCGCCTGAAGGTCGGTGACGCCGGACACGGTCCGGGCGGCTCGGAGACGGCCCGCGTCTCGCTGCCCGCCAAGCTCGCCCAGGGCACCTACACGGTGGCCTGGCGGGTGGTCTCGGCCGACAGCCACCCGGTCTCCGGCGCCTTCACCTTCTCCGTCGGCAAACCCTCCCCGGCCATCGTGGTCGCGGACACCGGCCCGACCGAGGACCCGGCCACCGAGAGCCTGTTCAACATGGGCCGCTACCTGGCCTACCTCGCCGTGGCCCTGCTCATCGGCACCGCCGTCTTCGTCACCGCCTGCCGCCCCCCGGAGCCGGCCCGGCTGCGCCGCCTGCTGTGGGCGGGCTGGGGCACCCTGCTCGGCTCGACCGTGTTCCTGCTGGTGCTGCGGGCGCCGTACGAGTCGGGGGCGGGCCCGGCTTCCGCGTTCTCCCTGAAGGCCTTCGAACGCACCCTGACCACCCGCCCCGGCGAGGCCCTCCTGGTCCGCCTGGCCCTGCTGCTGGTCGGGTACTTCTTCGTCGTACGACTGCTGCGGCTGGGCGAGGAGAGGCTGCCCCGCGTGTGGCAGGCGGCGGGCGGTGCGCTCGCCGTGGGCCTCGCGCTGACCTGGGCCGCCGCCGAGCACGCCTCCGCCGGGATCCAGGTGCCGGTGGCGATGACGTCCGCGGTGCTGCACGTGCTGGCGATGTCGGTCTGGCTGGGCGGCCTCGCGGCCCTGCTCACCACGCTGTACCGGGCCTCGGCGCAGCTCCCGGCCGCCGTCCCCGCCCGCTTCTCCCGGCTGGCCTTCGCCTCGGTGACCGTCCTCGTCGGCACCGGCGTCTACCAGTCCTGGCGCGGCCTCGGCTCCTGGAGCGCGATCACCGGCACGACGTACGGTCATCTGCTCGTCCTCAAGCTGCTCGCGGTGACGCTGCTGCTGGCGGCGGCGAGGCTGTCACGGCAGTGGACGGGACGGCTGGTGACGGTCGTGGCCAAGTCGGAGACGGTCGCGGCCGAGGCGGAGTCGGTCGTACGGGAGACGGTGCCGGCGGCGGTCGTACGGGAGAAGGTGTCGACGGGGGGCGTACTGGAGGAGGCTCCGACGGCGGTCGTGGGGGAGAAGGTGCCGGAGCGGGTGGGCGGATCGCCGTCGGCTCCGGAACCGGCGCCCGTCACCCCCGGTCCGGCCGCACCGGCCTACCGGCACGGCCTGCGCCGTTCCGTGCTCGCCGAAGTGGCCGTCGGGGTCGTGGTCCTGGTGCTGAGCACCGTGCTGAGCGGCACGCTGCCCGGCCGGGCGCAGGCCGAGGCGGCCGAGGCGGGCCCGGCCACGGGCGGACTGCCCGCCGCGTCCGTCACCAACGTCCCCTTCGCGGTGGGCGGCGCCACGGGCAAGGTGCAGATCACCCTCGACCCGGGCCGCACCGGCCAGAACTCGGTCCAGGCCATCGTCTACGCGGCCGACGGAGGCCTCGCCACGGTCCCCGAACTCCGGCTGTCCTTCACTCTCCCGGCCAAGCGGATCGGCCCGATCGACGCCCAGCTGAGGAACAAGGGTGGCTACTGGGGCACCAACGACCTCACCCTGCCCCTCGCGGGCGACTGGCGGATGAAGGCGACCATCAGGGTCTCGGACGTCGACCAGATCAGTGTCACGAAGACGGTGAGGATCGTGGGCTGAGCGGGTCGAGCGGGTCGAGTGGGTCAAGCGGGCCGAGCAGGTCCGCCATGGTCCCGGCGGCGTGCACGGCGGCCGCTCCGCAGCAGTTGTTGAACAGGACGTGGAGCTCGTCGACCCGCTCGGCCAGTGCGTGCAACCGCGGTACCCACTCGGCGAGTTCGGCGCGCGGGTAGTCGTACCGGAAACGCTCCTCCTTGCTGCCGCGGCCCCAGGAGGAGCTGCGCCCGTGGAAGCGCACGACGGACAGCCGGGGCGCGGTGACGGGGGTGACCGGCGGCAGGGAGGCGGGCAGGCCCTGGCGCATGTCCACGGCCACGGCGGCGAAGTCGTACTTGCCGAGCAGCGCGCAGGTGAGGTCCCGCTGCCCCTCCTCCCACCAGGACGGATGCCGGAACTCCACCTGGACGGGCCATCCGGCGGTCCGGTCCGCGGTCTCCTCCAGGAACCGCTCCGCCCGCGCCCCCGGCCGCAGCCACGGAGGGAACTGGAACAGCACCCCACCGAGCCGCCCGGCCTCCCGCAACGGCTCGACCCCGGCGGCGAACCGCGCCAACACCTCGTCCAACGGCACGTCCGCGAGCGCGGGCTGCTTCACCGGATGCCCGGTGAGCGGGGCGTACGCCTTCACGTCGAACACGAAATCGGCGGGCGTGCGCTCCACCCACAGACGGCTGTTGCGCTCGCTGGGCAGGGCGTAGAACGTGCCGTCCACCTCCACCACCGGGAACCGCTCGGCGTAGTACCGCAACCGCCCCTCGGCGTCCCGCCGCCCCGGCGGGTACCAGCCGCTGCGGACGAGCGCGGGATCGGTCCAGGAGCACGTGCCGACGAGAATGCGGGTCATGGGGGCCCGGGTACCGACTTAGGGTGCGGCCATGACTTCCCAGGCGTATCTCTCCCAACTCTTCTCGCTGGACGACCGAGTGGCGCTGGTGACCGGGGGCAGTTCGGGCATCGGCAGGGCGATCGCGGGGGCGTTGGCACGGGCGGGGGCGAGCGTGGTGATCGTGGCCCGCAGGGAGCGCGAACTGGTCGCTGCGGTCGATGAGTTGACGTCCGAAGGCTGCCGGGCGGCCTGGGTGAGCGCCGACTTGAGCACGAGGGAGGGCGTCCGTACGGCGGCGGAGGCGGCCGCCGCCCTGTTCGGCGAGCCGGACGTCCTGGTCAACTCCGCGGGCATCAACCTGCGTCCACCGATGACCGAGCTCACCGACGACGTGTGGGACACCACCATGGCCGTCAACCTGGCGGCCCCCTACCTCCTGGGCCAGCGCTTCGGCCCCCGCATGGCCGAGCGCGGCTTCGGCCGGATCATCCACATCACGTCCCAGCAGGCCCACCGCGCCTTCGTCCAGAGCGGCGCCTACGGCGTCTCCAAGGGCGGCCTGGAGTCCCTGGCCCGCTCCCAGGCCGAGGCCTGGTCCCCACACGGCGTCACCTGCAACACCCTCGTCCCCGGCTTCGTACTGACCCCCCTCAACTCACGCCTCGCCGACAACCCGGACCAGGTCGCCACCCTGGCCGCCCGCACCATGACCGGCCGCAACGGCCTCCCCGACGACTTCGCAGGGGCCGCGGTCTTCCTGGCGAGCGGGGCGTCGGGGTATGTCACCGGGCAGTCGATCTTTGTGGATGGGGGGTTGTCGGTGCACTGAGCTGTTCTGCCGGGGGCGGGGGGCTCCGGAGCTGTGCGGGTCCCGGGCCGTCGGGTGGCAGCGGATCCTGGCAGGACTGCTGGTGACACAGGGGTGTGCGGGAGCGTTCTGACCCGCGGTGCAGCTGTGGTGGGTGGGGCTTCTGACCGGTGCTGTACGGAGGTGAATGCAACCGGAACTGCAACCACCGCCCGGCTATTTGCCGCTTTCCGGGCCGTACCACCGAAGAGCCTGGCCGGTCACCGCCGCGATGCAGGCGAAGTCGTGGTCGCGGTGCAGGAGGGTGAGCCCTTGCAACTCGCCCGTCGCGGCGACGACGAGATCAACCGCACCCGGACCGCGGTGCTTTCCCTGTTTGGTGAGGGCTTCCTGGACCTGCCAGGCGCGGTCGTATGCGCGGTCGTCGACGGAAACCCAACCGAAGATCAGTCGCACGTCCTCGATGCCGCGCGCCCTGTCGGCGGCCGACCGGGCGCTGTAGAAGAACTCAAGCTCGGTGATCGGGCAGGTGGCGATGAGCCCAGCGGCTGCCGCCTGGTCCCAGCCGTACTGCTCCGCGTCCTCGCCCATGAACCGAGCGAGCGCGCTGGTGTCGATCAGGAACTGGGCCGCGTTCACCGGCGGTAGTTCCCCTTGCTCTCGAACAGCTCCAGATCGAATGCGCCGTCCCCGGCTGCGGTCCGCAGCCGGGCGAGAGCCAGGGCGCGACGCCGACTCTCCAGCACCTCGCGAAGAGCGGTGTTGACCGTCTCCCTCTTGGTACTTGTCCCGAGGGCTTTGGCCACATCCGCGCCGAGCCCTACACAGGCATCACGCCATGGATGCGGGAGAGCGTGAAGACGCGTTCCGCTTCGCGCAGGTGGCACCACGCGTCGAGGTAGGGCGGGTCGAGTTCCAGGTCACTGAGGGTCCGTACGGTCCGGTTGCCCGAGGTGGCGATGTACTCGACAGTGATGGCCGCACCGGTGTCGATGGCGTGGGCGATCTGTCGGACGTCGCTGTACGACAGGTGCTTCGCGTATCCGGCGACGATCTCCTCGGTGTCCGTCGCGAAAGGCACCCCGCTACCGAACGGGTCGGGTTCCGGTGCACTCGGCGGGGCCTTGAGCAGGAGGTCGGCCAGGGCGTCCATCCCGGTGTCGGTGCGCACGTCCGAGGCGCGGGTCGCGGTGGTCCGGGGGCCGCGCCGCCCGACGTTCCCTCGCGGGGGCGGGACGGCGGCGGCCCTCTGCGGCAGGCGCTTCTCGATGCGTACCGTTCCCCCGGCGGTCTCGGCGACCGGGGCGTAGCCCGCGGCACGGAGCGTGGCGAGGGTCGTCGCCGGTGGGCTGCCGCTGACCAGGACCGTGGGGGCGAGTTGCCGTAGAGCGAGCTTGGACAGTGCCCGGTGGGCGGCGAGTTCGGCCAGGAGCGCGGGTTCGTCGCCGTGGATGACACAGGCCGCGGGGGCGATGCGCACCCGTCCATGACCTCGCGCGGTGTCGGCGATGAGATAGGTCAGCGGCTGTGGCAGGGCCGTGGCGGAGATAGCGGCCAGGTCGGCTGCGATGTCGTCCGGGGTGCGGCCGGCGTCCAGGGCCCGGCGGATACTGCCGGCACTGAAGCGCCATACCGACGCCGTGCCACTGGTCTCCCGGTCGGCCATCGAATCCAGCAGCGCCGAGAGCCGCGCGGACGGCGTGCCGGTGACGACGGCGGTGAGGTCGGCGCCGATCCGGGCCGTCGTGGTCGCGGGGGGCAGCAGCCGCCGGGCCGTGATGTCGAGCTCTTCGTCGGTGTGGGCCGCCAGGTGGGCACCGAGTGGGGACAGCGCACCCCGTGCCAGCACGCCCAGCAGTTCGCTTTCGCGGATCACGGTGCTGAACGGTGCCGCGTCCTCGGGCGAGGCGTCGTCGGCGAGCGGGCGGTGCCAGGCCACGAGCGGCCCCAGCTCCGCAGCGACCTTCACACCCTGTCCTGCCGGGAGTCCCGCCGCCGCGGTGAGCAGCCCGTGGCGGGCTTGCAGACAGCCGCCGCAGGCAGGCGCACCGGCGAGCGCGGGAAGCGCCTTGTTGTCTTCGTCGCGCGCCCGGGTGGGGGTGAGCGGCAGGTCCCGCCATGCCCGGAGCAGTACGGCGAGTTGTTCCGCGGGCTCCTGCTCGGCCCAGGTGTCGTACGCCTCGGTGGGAGGTACGCGATCGCCGTCGCGGGCCAGCAGTCCGGCGGCGTACGCGGTCTCCAGGGCGATGCGTACGACGGCGTCCTCCGCGTGGGCGACCTTGCCGAGCCGGGCCAGTTCACGCGCGCCGATCCCGCCCGACTTCAGCCGGGCCGGTGGGGCGGCCGCGCACGCCGAAAGCACGGAGGCTGCCTGGGCCGCGAACGCGGTGGCGGCCACCGCGGCCTCCCGCTCCACCTCCGCCGAGGTGATGGGCACCAACTGCGGGACGGGCGGCAGAGGTTCGAACGGAGCGTGCCAACCGGGTCCCCGCAGAGCCAGGGCCACTTCGACCGGCATCCGGACGGGCCCGTACCGGTGACGGTCCTGGAGCAGAAGCCCGCGGTCGAGTGCCCAACTGGCGCCTGGTGGGAGATCGAGTCCAAGACCCCCGAACACGGCGAACGGTGACTGACGCGGAGTGAACCTGGCGCTCTGCTCAAGCACCTTCCGTGTGGCCGCCGGTGCCCCCGCCACCAGCGCGGCGACCCGTTCCGCGTCACTGTGATGCTCCACCAGAGCCGCGAGCCGCTGCTGCTTGGTGCCGGGTGGCTTGATACCCAGGACCGCCAGCATGCCGCGCAGTTCCTCGGAGGTGGTGCCGGCCAGCAGCGCTTCCAGCGGGGCGTCAAGTCCCAGAGGCGTGCTCCACGCCTGGCGCAAGGGCGTGGGCATGCGGAGGACCCCGCCGCCGTCGTGCCACACGAGCGCCCGATCCGACAGCGCCTCCAGGGTCGCGTCTAGCGCGTGCACCGCCGCAGGGGAGGTCGAGCCGAGCAACTCCGCGAGGCTGTCGCGGGTCGCTCGTGCTCCCAGGGCTGCCAGCGCCTCGGCGGCCTGCAAGCACGGCAGCGTGAGTCGTGGCAGGACGAGTGCCACGGACCCCGGACGTTGGAGACGGTCCGCCAGTTCCCCCACCGAGCGTGGTTCCGGAGAGGAGGCCGCGTCCTTCCGCAGGGCGAGTACGCGTGCCAGGCGGGAACGGTCGAGTTCACTCAGCCAGGTCGCAAGTGTTGATCGGGACTTCATGAGGATGCACCTCGACAGAACAGGAAATACGTCACAGGCGGGCCGAAGCCGCTTCGGCGCCAACGCCAACGTCAACGCCAACGCCAACGCCAAGGATGGCGCAGTTCCATGATCCGCGGATGTCGTACGAAGACAGAGCCCGCGGCGCCTCCCCGCCGGGCCCAGGCCGACGAGACGAGCCGACGGCAGGAGAAGATCCGGCCGCCCGCTCGCCCAAATCTCCCGTTCCTGGTAGTTCAGGCCCGTTCAGATCCTGCGTGTTGCCTGCTGTCGGCACGGCCTTGAACAAGCGTGAACCGCCACGGATGAGACTGCCGTTGAGACCGGACGCCAGCGACAGTTGGCAGATTTACAGCCCGCCCAAGCAGTTTCAGCCAGCCGCAACCTTTGTTGTCGGCTCCCTAACCCACGCCAGTCCCACAGATCCCAGGAGTCACCCTTCTCACCGACCGGTCAGCCCGTCTACTCCGTAGTGCACTGCGCGCCTTCGGTCACGGGGCCCACTATGGTCCTGCCGAAGGTTGGGAACTGGCGCTACATACAGCGCGGTGCGGCCACCGAGCACCCCCACCAGACGCACCCAAGTAGACGCACCCAAGATCGCGAACTGGGGCAAAACGGTGAAGGGTGAGGTATCGATGCGGTCATACAGGAGACCCGTTCGATGCCAACCATTTACTCCGGTGCCCTGTCGCTCCCGGGCGGCCGAGCATTGGAAAGGAGCCCCTCATGGCCGACATCAACGTCGCGCTGCACGTACAGGTCGAGGCCCTGCCCGGCAAGGAGGAAGAGGTCGCCGCCTTCCTCCGCAAGGGCCTTGCCCTCGTCCAGGAGGAGCCCGGTACCGTCGCCTGGTTCGCTGTGCGCCTGAGCCCGTCCACCTTCGCCATCTTCGACGCCTTTCCCGACGACGACGCACGCCAGACCCATCTCGCCGGCCGCCTGGGCAGCGCCCTGATGGAACGAGCCGGTGAACTGTTCGCCCAACCACCTTCCGTCGAGCGCCTCGACGTCCTCGCCCACAAGCTCCCCTGAAGAGCAGGCGGACTGCTCCACGGCCGGCGCGTCGGACTGATCCCAGGACGCGGGTTTGCAGCAGGTCAGCGCGGCGATCGATATCCGTCTGGGAGAACGGCCGCGGATCACTTGTCTGACACCCGTTGACCTACCAGGCGTCCCGTTTGCGCTGTTCACAGCCTTAACTGACACGCGACGCCACCCCAAACGCAACGGTGCTGGACCTAGGACAGCCCGGTTTTGTCTTCACGTCTCCCGTGGGTCAGCCGCTGGTGCCCAGCACGGACTACGACGTGTGGAAGCAGCTCCTCACCGATGCCAAGGTGCGGGACGGCCGGCTGCATGACGCCCGGCATACCGCCGCCACGATCCTGCTCATCCTCGGAGTTCCGGGACGGGTGGTGATGCAGATCATGGGGTGGTCGTCGACCGCGATGGCGGCCCGCTACCAGCACGTGACGAGCGGGATCATGGCCGACGTGGCGCAGCGGGTCGGCGGTCTCATCTGGGATGTGGCCAAGGCCGCCGAGGAAGGCGGCCCGGAGGGCTCCGCAGGCTCGCGTTGAGACTGTAGATGAGACCGCAACCGTCGAAGGGCCCCACCGCGAACGGTGGGGCCCTTCGACATCGTGCCCGGTGAGGCACTGGCGGAGGATACGAGATTCGAACTCGTGAGGGGTTGCCCCCAACACGCTTTCCAAGCGTGCGCCCTAGGCCTCTAGGCGAATCCTCCGCGGCAAACAATACAAGACGTTGAGGAGTGCTCGCGAACTCGTTCCCACCCCCTGCCATCGGGTACTGTTTGGGCAGCCCCTCACGCGGCGCTATCTGACTGAACTCCCCCAGGGCCGGAAGGCAGCAAGGGTAGGTTGGCTCTGGCGGGTGCGTGGGGGGCGTTCGCGTTCCCGGACCGGGGGCCCGCGCGGGGTCGGGTTGTCAGTGGGCGCCTATAACCTCGTATGCGTGTCGTCTCTCGCGTTGTACCGCCGCTACCGCCCGGAGTCCTTCGCCGAGGTCATCGGGCAGGAGCATGTCACCGACCCGCTGCAGCAGGCGCTGCGGAACAACCGGGTCAATCACGCGTACCTGTTCAGCGGTCCGCGCGGATGCGGCAAGACGACCAGCGCGCGCATCCTCGCCAGGTGCCTGAACTGCGAGCAGGGGCCCACGCCGACCCCGTGCGGTGAGTGCCAGTCCTGTCAGGACCTGGCCAGGAACGGCCCGGGGTCCATCGACGTCATCGAGATCGACGCCGCCTCCCACGGTGGTGTGGACGACGCCCGTGAGCTGCGGGAGAAGGCCTTCTTCGGGCCGGCGAGCAGCCGTTACAAGATCTACATCATCGACGAGGCCCACATGGTCACGTCGGCGGGTTTCAACGCGCTGCTGAAGGTCGTCGAGGAGCCCCCGGAGCACCTCAAGTTCATCTTCGCCACCACCGAGCCCGAGAAGGTCATCGGGACGATCCGGTCGCGGACCCATCACTACCCCTTCCGGCTCGTACCGCCCGGCACTCTGCGGGAGTACCTCGGCGAGGTGTGCGGCAAGGAGAAGATCCCCGTCGAGGACGGGGTGCTTCCGCTGGTCGTGCGGGCCGGTCAGGGGTCCGTGCGTGACTCCATGTCCGTCATGGACCAGCTGCTCGCCGGAGCGCGGGAGGAGGGTGTGACGTATGCCATGGCCACCTCCCTCCTCGGTTACACCGACGGCTCCCTGCTCGACTCCGTCGTCGAGGCCTTCGCCACCGGTGACGGCGCCGCCGCCTTCGAGGTCGTCGACCGTGTCATCGAGGGCGGCAACGACCCGCGCCGTTTCGTCACCGACCTGCTGGAGCGGCTGCGGGACCTGGTCATCCTCGCCGCCGTTCCCGACGCCGCCGAGAAGGGGCTCATCGACGCCCCCGCCGACGTCATCGAGCGCATGCAGGCCCAGGCAGGCACCTTCGGCCCCGCCGAGCTCAGCCGCGCCGCCGACCTCGTCAACGAAGGCCTGACGGAGATGCGCGGCGCCAACTCGCCCCGCCTCCAGCTGGAACTCATCTGCGCACGCGTGCTGCTCCCCGCGGCCTACGGGGACGAGCGCTCGGTCATGGCCCGCCTCGACCGCATCGAGCGGGGCGTGAACTTCTCGGCCGGCGGCGGCGCCCCCGCGATGGGGTACGTACCGGGGCCGGAGGCCCACGGGGGAGCCGCTCCCGGCCCCTTCACGGCCGCAGTCCCGCCATCGGCCGCCGTCCCGTCATCGGGTGCCGTTCCGCCACCAGCTCCGGTTCCGCCCGGCGGTGGTCCGGCCGCAGCGCGGGCGGCGGTCCGGGCCGCAGGAGCGGCGGGCGCGCCTGGCGGTTCAGGGCCCGGCAGCGGCACCCTGGGCAGTGGCATCCAGGGCGGGAGCCTGCCCGGAGGTGGCACGCAGGGTGGCGGCATCCCCGGTGGAGCAGATGGCCCAGGTGGATTCCCCGGTGGAACAGGTGGCCCGGGTGGATTCCCCGGCGCTACGGCCGACTCGGCGCCCCCCGCCGTTCCGGCCGCCCCCGCCCCCGACGACCCGTCCTCCTCTCCCGCGGGTCAGGCCCCTGGCGCTCCCTCCGGTCCACCGGCCGGCCCATCTCCGGCCCCCGCAGCATCCGCCCCGGCCCCCGGCGCCTGGCCCGCCGCCGCTCCTGCCGGTGGCGGCCGGCGTCCCGGTGGGTGGCCCACCCCGACCCCGGCCGGTGGCGGCCAGTCCCAGGCGCCCGCGGTTCACCGACCCGCGGCCGCCTCGGCACCGGCCCAGCCCGCTCCCGCTCCCGCTCCCGCGGCGTCCGCGACCTCCGCACCCGGTCCGGCCGCCTACGCCCCACCTGCCGGCGGCCTCGACCCCCGGCAGCTCTGGCCCAACATCCTGGAAGCGGTCAAGAACCGCCGCCGTTTCACCTGGATCCTGCTCAGCCAGAACGCCCACGTGGCCGGTTTCGACGGCACCACCCTCCAGCTTGGCTTCGTCAACGCCGGCGCCCGTGACAACTTCGCGAGCAGCGGCAGCGAGGAGGTGCTGCGCCAGGCGCTCTCCGAGCAGTTCAGCGTGCAGTGGAAGATCGAGGCCGTCGTCGACCCCTCGGGCGGCGGCGCGGCACCCCCGGCCTCCGGCGGCTTCAACGGCGGCGGCAGCGGTGGCGGTGGCTACGGGGGAGGGGGTACCGGCGGCGGCTACGGCACCGGGAACTCGGGTGGGTACGGCGCCCCGGCCCCCCAGACCCCGCCGTCCTCCCAGTCGACGCCCGCCCCGGCGGGCCGGCCCACTTCGGCGCCCGCTTCCGCACCGGCCCCCGCCCCACAGCGGTCCGCGCCGGAACCCCCGCCCGTCTCCATCGAGGACGACATCCCCGAGGACGACGACCCCGACCTCAACGAGTCGGCCCTCTCGGGTCGCGAACTGATCGTGCGGGAGCTCGGGGCGACCGTGGTCGAGGAGATCACGAACGAGTAGGGGGGCCGGTGGAGGAGCGGGCAAGGCACCTCAACTTGGAGGAACCTACGACTCCTCTCCCTCCACCCCTTAGGAAGCCGGCACAAAAACCCCGTTAGGCTGACCCCCGTGAAGGTCCTCGTCATCGGTAACGGCGCCCGCGAACACGCCCTGTGCCGCTCCCTGTCCCTCGACCCCGACGTCAGCGCACTGCACTGCGCACCCGGCAACGCCGGCATCGCCGAGGTCGCCGAGCTGCACCCGGTCGACGCCCTCGACGGCGAGGCGGTGGCCGCGCTCGCACAGCGACTCGGCGTCGACCTGGTCGTCGTAGGCCCGGAGGCCCCGCTCGTCGCGGGAGTCGCCGACGCCGTGCGCGAGGTGGGCATCCCGGTCTTCGGCCCGTCCGGAGAGGCCGCGCAGCTCGAGGGCTCCAAGGCCTTCGCCAAGGAGGTCATGGCCGCGGCCGAAGTGCCGACCGCCCGCTCCTACGTCTGCACGACCCCCGAGGAGGTCGCCGAGGCCCTCGACGCCTTCGGTGCCCCGTACGTCGTCAAGGACGACGGTCTCGCCGCGGGCAAGGGCGTCGTCGTGACCAGCGACATCGAGGCCGCGACGGCACACGCGAACGCCTGCGAGCGGGTCGTCATCGAGGAGTTCCTCGACGGCCCCGAGGTCTCCCTCTTCGCCATCACCGACGGCGACACCGTCCTCCCGCTCCAGCCCGCCCAGGACTTCAAGCGCGCCCTCGACGGCGACGAGGGCCCGAACACCGGCGGCATGGGCGCGTACTCCCCGCTGCCCTGGGCCGACCCGAAGCTGGTGGACGAGGTCCTGGAGACGGTTCTGCAGCCGACGGTCGACGAGATGCGCCGCCGCGGCACTCCCTTCTCCGGACTGCTGTACGCCGGTCTCGCGATCACCTCCCGGGGCGTGCGGGTCATCGAGTTCAACGCCCGCTTCGGCGACCCCGAGACCCAGGTCGTCCTGAACCGCCTCAAGACCCCGCTGGCCGGTGTCCTGCTCGCCGCCGCGAGCGGCAACCTCGAGGACCTGCCGCCGCTGCGCTGGAGCGAGGACGCCGCGGTCACCGTGGTCGTCGCCTCCCACAACTACCCCGCCACCCCGCGCACCGGTGACCCGATCACCGGCCTCGACGAGGTGGCCGAGCAGGACGCCCCGCACGCGTACGTCCTGCACGCGGGCACCAGGCGGGACGGCGACGCCGTCGTCAGCGCCGGCGGCCGCGTCCTGTCGGTCACCGCGTCCGGCAAGGACCTCACCGAGGCCCGCGAGCGCGCGTACCGGGCCGTGGGCCGTATCCGGCTCGACGGTTCCCAGCACCGGACGGACATCGCGGCGAAGGCGGCGTCCGGGGCCTGAGAAGTCCGAAAACCGGGGCGAAACCCCCGCTCCCGAACAACCCGACAGGCCCCGGATCCGTCTAAGGATTCGGGGCCTGATCTTTGCTGTACGTCATCCACCTTTCCCCAAAGCCATTCCATCGAGTGACCGGGGCCGCATACGGCTGACGGGGGCCCGGGCCCCAACTAGGGTGCCGCGCAAGCGGTCCGGCACTTGGCCCACCGGCATTGCGGTGTCAGTGACGGGTGCCACAGTGGGGGAGTGAGCAACGCCAGGACGGCTGGGCATTCAGGACGGCAGCGAGGGGGTGAGGTCCGGTCATGACCGGTATCGGTGTGGAGATGGGCGCGCAGGCCGCGCGCTCCCGGGCCCTCGCCGTGCTGCGGATCCGCAGCCGTGCGCTGGCCGTGGCGCTGCTGCCCGCGGCCCTGGCCGTGGTGCTGCTCGCCGGAGGGTCCACCGACCATCTCGTGGGCGGGTTCTGGGACACCGCCCGGCTGGTCATGAGCGTTCTCGGGGCCGCGGTGCTGCTCGCCGCCGGGGCCGTCGCCCTGGTCGTCGCCCGCGCCCGCCCCGCCGTCACCCCGACCGTCGCGATCGCCGAGGAGTCCGCGCCAGACCTGTACCGCATGGTGCGCGACCTCGCCGACCGCCTGGACGTCCCCGCCCCCTCCGCCATAGCGCTCACCCCGGACTGCGACAGCTGGCTGGAGGACCGCACCCACCCCGCCCACGGGCCGCCCCCGCAGGCCGGCCGGGAGGACGAGATCGCGGGCGTCCCCGGCTCCCACCGCGGTGTCCCGGCCGCACCGGTGCTGGTCATCGGCTCGCCGTTCCTGTGGTGGATGCGCGTCGGCGAACTGCGCGCGGTCCTCGCCCCGGTCGTCGCCGGTACGGGCCCCTCGGCCCACCCCGACATAGCCGCGGCCCGTCGTTTCGTACGGGGTCTCGACGCGGCGGTCGCCGTCGGCTCCGTTCCCGGCCGCTGCGGGCTCACCCGTGTGCTGTGCGCGGGCGTCGCCTGGGTGGCCCGTCTCCTTCTGCGCAGCTGCCGGGAGCACGCGACCCAGATGGAGCGAGGGGTCGCCGCCGCGGCCGCGGAGCGTGCACAGGCTGTGGACTACGGCCTCAGGATCGTGGCCCAGGAGCAGGTGGGCCTGGCGTACGCGGGCTGGGACCGGCTGCTGACCCGGGTCGCGCTTCCCGCGTGGCGGATGGGGCGCTGGCCCTCCCGTCTGGACGCGGGTGTGGTGGCGGCCCTCACCGAACTGTCCCGCCGTGACCGCCTGGCCGAGGGCTTCGCCTCCCGGCTGGGCGAGCGCCCCGCCTGCGACCTGCTCGAAGAGCCCGGCGCGATCGACGAGGCCGCCTCCCTGCTCGCCGCCCGCCTCTTCCACGGCGGCCCCGCGGAGACCGGCCCGGACTGGTCCCCGGTGGACTGGCAGGAGTACCCGGAAGAGGTCGTGGACCGGAAGTGGCGTCTGGACGCGGCCCGCCTCCACCGCGTCCTCGACGCCCAGGGCGTGCGCCGCCCCTCGGAATCCACCCCACCGGAGTCCGACGCCCCGACCCTCTCCCGCGTCCTGACCCACCTGTCCGCACCCCAGCCGACGGGTCCCACACCGGAGTCTTCGGCTTTCGACGGGTCAACCGGCTCGATGTCACAGTCCTCGGCCGTCGCGGGGGCCGCTGGTGCGGCTTCACAGTCCTTGGCCGCCGACGGTTCAGCCGACCCGATGTCGCGGTCCTCGGCTGTCGAGGGGTCCGCTGCTCCGGCGCCAGAGTCCGCGGCCGCCGACGGGTCTGCCCACCCGGCTTCACCGTCCAGGGCTGCTGATCGAGTTGCCGGTTCTGCCGCAGAGGCCGCGGCGGCGCCCGGGGCCACGGACCGGACATCGCAGCCCAGTGCCACCGATCGACCTGCCGGTCCGGCCTCGCCGTCCGCGGCAGCGGCCGGGTCCGCCGACCGCATGTCACAGCCCACAGCCGCCGATCGACCTGCAGATCCCGCTTCGGAGTCCGCCGCGGCCACCGGGCCCGGCGACCGGACGCCGCCGCATCCCACGGCCGCCGCCCACCTCGCCGGCCCCGCACCTCACCTCACGGCCGCTGACCAGCCCGCCCACCCTGCACCCACCAACACAGGCACCCCGGACTCCGCCGCCGCAGACCCCGTACCGGCCCCGGCCCCGGCCCCGCAGGACGACACCATGGCGGCCGACCGCAACCCGGCCCTGCCGGTCGGCCCCACCGCCGACGAAGCGCACCCCGACCCCACACCTGGAACCACAGGAGCCGAAGCCGAGACCCTCGCCGCAGCGCTCAGTGCCGAGCTCGCTCGGGAGGAAGCCGCCGCCCCCCACTCGCGTACCGCCCCCGACATCGCCCCCTGGGACGACACGGCCCTGCCCCTCTTCCCGCTGCAGCCCCCTCGCAGCGCCCGGGAGCTCCTCACCGACCACGTCACCGCGATGGTCTGCTGTGCCGCGATCGACACCGCCGGCGCCACCCCCGGCCTGGACTGGCTCGACGGCCCGTCCCTCCTCATCAACGGCGAGCGCGCCGCGGACCTCGCCCCCCGCGTGCTGAGCCTCGTGGAGGACGGCGACCCGGCCCCTCTGCGGGCCTGGCTGGTCAAGTCGGGGATACGCCCCGAGAAGCCGGTCCGCCTCGTCTGACGAGACGGAATACCCTCTTCCACTTTCGGCCAATCCGCGACGAATAGTGACAGTCCGAGCGCGGAATGTGATGTGCTGGGACCGATCGCGCACATGGCAAGGGCGCGCGCCATAGGACAGGCGCACGACACATGCACGACACGCGGCGACACCACACGGGGCAACACCGCACGCGCACAGCACACGCGCACACCGCGCCGCACCGCACCGCACCGCGCAGGACGAACGACGGGGGCACGAGGGAGGGGAGCGTCCATGGGGCCAGGACCGGAGCAGATCCGCCGCTGGGAGTCGGGAGCACTCGCGCACGCCGTGACGGACCCCTTCGGCCAGGGCCCCGTCCCCTGGCTGCGCGGCAGCGAGACGTACTTCGGCGACACCGGCCAGGTGGTTCCCTGGTACGTCGAGACGGACCCCGCCCACGCCCCGAAGGAGGGCGCCCCGCGCGTCCGCCTCCCCTCCCCCCGCAGCTCCGGCGGCGGCCCCCGCTCCGCCGACGACGTCCGCCGTCAGATCAAGGGCTTCACCTCGACCGGCGCGGTGGCCCCCGGCGAGGCAGTCGACTTCCACATCACCGTCGACCCGCCGCAGCAGTTCGGCGTCGACATCTACCGCATCGGCCACTACAGCGGCGACGGCGCGGCGAAGGTCACCACCAGCCCCCGTCTCTCCGGCATCGTGCAGCCCCCGCCGCTGACCGCGGACCGCACGGTCTCCTGCCACCACTGGTGGCTGTCCTGGCGACTCCAGATCCCCTCGTACTGGAGCGTCGGGGCGTATGTAGCCGTCCTCACCACCGCCGACGGCTACCGCTCCCACATCCCCTTCACGGTCCGCGACAACCACCCCGCGGACCTGCTGCTCCTGCTGCCCGACGTGACCTGGCAGGCGTACAACCTCTATCCGGAGGACGGCCGCACCGGGGCCAGCCTCTACCACGCCTGGGACGAACAGGGCCGGCTCCTCGGCGAGGCCGACGCCGCGACCACGGTCTCCTTCGACCGGCCGTACGCGGGCGCGGGCCTGCCGATGCACGTGGGCCACGCCTACGACTTCATCCGCTTCGCCGAGCGCTACGGCTACGACCTCGCCTACGCCGACGCCCGCGACCTGCACGCCGGCCGGCTCGACCCCACCCGCTACCGGGGCCTGGTCTTCCCCGGCCACGACGAGTACTGGTCGACGGCCATGCGCCGCACGGTCGAGCGTGCCCGGGACAGCGGCACCTCCCTGGTCTTCCTGTCCGCCAACACCATGTACTGGCAGGTCGAGTTGGCGCCCTCACCGTCCGGCGTCCCCGACCGCCTGCTCACCTGCCGAAAACGCAGGGGGCCGGGAAAACCGGCGCTCTGGCGCGAGGTGGACCGCCCCGAGCAGCAGGTGGTCGGCATCCAGTACGCGGGAAGGGTGCCCGAGCCGCACCCCCTGATCGTCCGCAACGCCGAGCACTGGCTGTGGGACGCGACCGGCGCGCAGGAGGGCGACGAACTCGCCGGCCTGGTCGCGGGCGAGGCCGACCGCTACTTCCCGCGCACCCCGCTCCCCGAGCACGACGACCGCATCCTGCTCGCCCACTCGCCGTACGCGGACAGCGAGGGCGCCCTGCGCCACCAGGAAACCTCCCTGTACCGCGCCCCCTCCGGCGCGCTGGTCTTCGCCGCCGGCACCTTCGCCTGGTCCCCGGCACTGGACCGCCCGGGCCATGTCGACCCCCGTGTCCAGCGCGCCACCGCCAACCTCCTGGACCGCATCTGCAAGCGTGACTGAGCCCACGCAAGACACAGCACGAGACAGCAAGACACCGGGGAAGCACCCGCAGCACACCCCAAGTCCAAGGTCAGCCCGGTGTACGGGACAATCGACCCGTTGGACATAGCCACGGGGAGGAACCGTGTCCGGATTCGTAGAAAAGCCCGAGCCGCTCCAGGTTCCGGGCCTGGTGCACCTGCACACCGGCAAGGTGCGCGAGCTGTACCAGAACGAGGCGGGCGACCTCGTGATGGTCGCCAGTGACCGTATCTCCGCCTTCGACTGGGTGCTGCCGACCGAGATCCCCGACAAGGGCCGCGTCCTCACCCAGCTGTCACTGTGGTGGTTCGACCAGATCGTCGACCTGCTGCCGAACCACGTCCTGAGCACGGACGGGCCGGAAGGCGCCCCCGCGGACTGGGCGGGCCGCACCCTGGTCTGCAAGTCGCTCCGGATGGTCCCCGTGGAGGCCGTCGCCCGCGGCTATCTCACCGGCTCCGGACTGCTGGAGTACAACGAGTCGCGCACCGTCTGCGGGCTCGCCCTCCCCGAGGGCCTGGTCGACGGCAGCGAGCTGCCCGCCCCGATCTTCACCCCGGCCACCAAGGCCGCCGTCGGCGAGCACGACGAGAACGTCTCCTACGAGGAGATCGCCCGCCAGGTCGGCGCGGACACCGCGGCCCAGCTGCGCCAGGCGACCCTCGCCGTGTACTCGCGGGGCCGGGACATCGCCCGGGACCGCGGGATCATCCTCGCGGACACCAAGTTCGAGTTCGGCTTCGACGGGGAGACCCTCGTCATCGCGGACGAGGTCCTCACCCCGGACTCCTCCCGCTTCTGGCCGGCCGAGCAGTGGGAGCCGGGGCACGCGCAGCCGTCGTACGACAAGCAGTTCGTGCGCGACTGGCTGACCTCGGCGGAGTCCGGCTGGGACAGGAAGAGCGAGCAGCCTCCGCCGCCGCTGCCGCAGGAGGTCGTGGACCGCACCCGCGCCAAGTACATCGAGGCGTACGAGCGCCTGACGGGCACGAGCTGGTCGTAACGCGAAAGGCCCCCGGTGAGAACCGGGGGCCTTTGCCGAAACAGAGCGAACGACGAGGTTCGAACTCGCGACCTCAACCTTGGCAAGGTTGCGCTCTACCAACTGAGCTACGTTCGCATGCGCCGTGGCGCGAGAACCACTATACCCAACCTCGCTCCCGCGCGAGCCGCACCGCCGCGTGACGGTTCTCGGCCCCGAGTTTGGAGACGGCCGACGACAGATAGTTCCGTACGGTCCCCTGGGACAGCGCGGCCCGTTCGGCGATCTCGGCGACGGGCGCCCCGTCGGCGGCGAGTTCCAGTACCTCGGCCTCCCGCACGGTCAGCGGGGAGTCTCCGGCGGAGATCGCGTCGGCGGCCAACTCGGGATCCACGTAACGGTTTCCCGCGTGCACCGTGCGGATGATCTCCGCGAGCCGCCGCGCGCTCACGGTCTTCGGGACGAACCCCCGCACACCGGCCTCCAGGGCCCGCTTGAGATGCCCGGGACGCCCATGACTGGTGACGATCAGCACCTTGCACGAAGGCAGCTCGGTCCGCAGGGATGTGGCGACCTTCACACCGTCCGCACCGGGCATCTGGAGATCCAGTACGGCGACGTCCGGTCCGTGCGCCCGGGCCATCGCCAGCGCCTCGGGGCCGGTGGCCGCCTCCGCGACGACGGCCAGGTCGTCCTCCAGCGAGAGCAGCGCGGCGAGCGCGCCCCGGATCAGATGCTCGTCATCGGCGAGCAACAGACGCACGGTCACGCGACCACCTCCGGCGCCACCAGCGGCACCTCCGCCACCAGCCGGAACACGCCCTCCCGCGCGGGCCCCGCCTCCAGCGTCCCGGCCACCGCCGCGAGCCGCTCCCGCAGCCCGGCGAGCCCGGACCCGCCGGCGCCACCCGACGACCTCAGCATCCCGTCGTTCTCCACGGTCAGCACCACCCGCTCCTCCTCCCTCGACACGGCCACCGTGCACCGCTTGGCGTCCCCGTGCCGCAGTACGTTGGTGGTGGCCTCCCGGACCACCCAGCCGAGCGCCGACTGCACCTCGGCGGGCAGCCCGCCCGGCTCCCCGGTGACCTCGCAGTCGATGCCGGCGGCGATCAACACCCCCCGCGCGCCCGTGAGTTCGATGCCGAGATCGGCCTCCCGGTAGCCCCGTACGACATCCCGCACCTCGCGCTGTGTCTCCTGTGCGATCCGCTGCACCTCGGTCATCTGGTCCACGGCCTCGTCGCGTCCCCGACGGGCCAGCTGTACGGCAAGTTCGCTCTTCAGCGCGATCACGGCCAGGTTCCGCCCCATGACGTCGTGCAGGTCCCGCCCGAACCGCAGCCGTTCCTCGGCGACGGCGAGCCGGGAGCGGGTCTCGCGGGCCTCGTCGAGTTCGTAGACGGCGTCGAGGAGCCAGACGGAGAACATGGAGGTGAAGGCGAGGAATCCGGCGGCGACCAGCACCACCATGCCGGTGACGAGTGACTCCGGGACGGCGTATCCGAGGGGGAAGCCGCCGAGCGCGGCGCCCGCGGCGAAGCCGCCCACGAGCGCCAGCACGTGCCGTCGCCCGCGGACGCCGAGGGCGCCGATACCGGCCGCGAAGGTCAGCACGCCCACGAAGACCGCGCCCACCGCCATGTGGTGCCCGTCATCGTCCGGACCCCGCTCGGCTATGCCGATCACCGCGACGGAGATGGCGAGAGTGACCGCCCCGAGCACCCACAGCGTGCGCACCGGCTGCGCGCGCCGCCCCCGCGTCCAGTCGAGCGCCCGCGACGCGGTCACCGCGCACACCACGGCATGCGCGCACACGAGCACTACCAACCAGACCGCGAGCTGCCCCGTCACCTGCCCGAAGACCGGCAGGCCGACCGAGGCGACGTAGATCAGCACGAAGAAGTGGAACGACCAGCGTGTGTACGTCTCCACCTTCGCCGGCGTGCTTTTGCGCCGCCACCAGCCTCCTGCCTCGCGCATGCTCTCCCCGTACCTCAGCGCCTCGGCTCCCACCGGAACCACCGGCCCACAGCAAACACCGCGAGCACGGTCCAGGCCAGTGCCGTCCCGAGGGCGCCCAGTGCCTCGTACGTCGAGAGGGTGCCCGTCCAGCCGCCGCGGACCAGGGTGATGACGGGTGACAGGGGCAGGAGTTCGCACACCGACGCGAGCCGGTCGTGCAGCATCTCCAGGGGGACGGTGACGCCCGAGAGGGCCATCGAGATCAGTACGAACGGCAACGAGGTGACCTGCGCGCTCTCCACGGTCCGGGTCACGGCCGCCGTCAGGGCCGCGAGCGCCGTGCACATCACCAGGCCCAACAGCAGCCCCAGGGCGGCGAGATGGGGCGCGTGCGGCGCGGGCAGGTCGAGCAGGACCGTGCTTCCTGCCACCAGCACCAGGGACTGCACGAGCCCGGTCGCGCCGATCGGCAGCGCGGTTCCGCAGAGGATCTCGACGTCCCGCAGTTCCCCCGTGCGCAGCCGCTTCAGCACCAGCTCCTCGCGCCGGGCGGTGAAGACCGCGACGAGGGCGCTGTACACACCGAACAGCAGGGCGAAGCCGATCGCGGCCGGCAGCAGCACTGTGCCGACGCTCAGCCCGGCCTCCTCGACGTCCATGTCGTCCACGACGGACCGCAGGCTGAACGGCAGCGCGAGTGGTACCAGCACGGCCGTCACGAGCGTGGCCTTGCTCCGCCCGAGCAGCGTGAACTCGGCCCGGGCGAGGGCGCCCAGCCGCCCGGCGGGAGTGGTGAGTGTGCTCATGCCGCCACCTCCTCGCGCGCCGCGATCCCGAGGAACGCCTCCTCCAGCGAGGCGGACCGCACATCGAGCCGCCGCAGTTCGACCCCGGCCCGTTCGGCCCACGTCAGCAGCCCGGTGGCCGACCGCTGCAACGCGTGCGTCCGCAGCCGTACGACCCTCCCGTCGACGTCGTGTCCGCACACCCCGAGCTCCCCGAGAGGTGGCAGATCCCCCACGAAGTACCCCTCCGGCAGCTCGAACGAGATCCGCGACGGCTGCGCGGCGGTCACCTCGGCCGGTGTCCCGGTGGCCGCGATCCGCCCCTCGTGGAGGATCGCCAGCCGCCCGGCGAGATCCTCGGCCTCCTCCAGGTAATGGGTGGTGAGCAGCACGGTCGTCCCGCGGTCGCGCAGGGCCCGCACCAACTCCCAGGTGTCCCGGCGGCCTTCGGCGTCGAGGCCGGTCGTCGGCTCGTCGAGGAACAGCACCTCGGGGTCGCCGAGCAGCGCGAGCGCCAGGTCGAGGCGCCGCCGCTCACCCCCGGACAACTGCTTGACCCGTACGCCGGCCCGCCGGGCGAGCCCGACGAGTTCCAGCACCTCCAGCGGCGGCCGGGCCCCGCTGACACAGCCGGCCCACATCCGCGCGGTCTCCTCGACGGTCAGCTCGGAGGGGAAGCCGCCCTCCTGGAGCATCGCCCCGGTCCGCGGGCGGACCGCGGCCCGCTCGGTGTACGGATCGTGTCCGAGGACGCGGATCCGTCCGTCGGTCGGCCGGGCGAGCCCCTCCAGGAGTTCGACGGTGGAGGTCTTGCCGGCGCCGTTGGTGCCGAGCAGGGCGAAGACCTCTCCGCGGGCCACGGAGAAGCTGATTCCGCGCACCGCCTCGAACCCGCCCCCGTACACACGCCGGAGGTCGGTGACCTCAATCACGTGTTCGTGTTCGTTGGTGTTCATGACTTCAGCGTCCCGGCGGCAGGGTCCCGGCAGGAGTGCGCGCTGTCACCTATGTGTATGACAAATGTCAGAAGGGGCCGCGGGGTACGGGGAAACGCCGAAGGCCCCGATCCAGTGGACCGGGGCCTTCGAAACGACCGAGCGAACGACGAGGTTCGAACTCGCGACCTCAACCTTGGCAAGGTTGCGCTCTACCAACTGAGCTACGTTCGCATTGCCTCCGACCGGCTCTCACCGATCGGCGCGAGCACCATCCTACCTGATCCACCAGAGTGGCCGGACAAGTGGTGCAGAGCGGGTGACAGGAATTGCACACTGCGCCTTCCCCCTGGAAGGGGGATGTTCTACTACTGAACTACACCCGCGTGTACTCCGTGAGCTGGGCCTTTTCGGCCTCGCCCCTCGGCGTGCTCCAGACTCTAGCTGACCAGGTGGGGTGCAACGCAAGTCGGTTGCTCCGAGGGGCGGGTGACCCGGCGTCGACAGGCCCTTAACGGGCCTCGGCGAACGCCTCGTAGACCTTCTTGGGGATCCGTCCGCGGGCGGGGACGTCCATCTTGTTGGCCTGGGCCCAGGCCCGGACCGCCGCCGGGTCGGGAGCGACCTCGGTCTGCCTGTACGCCTTGCCCGACCTGGACCGCTTGCGGCCGGCCTCCACGTACGGCTCGAGCGCCTTACGCAGTTTCTTGGCATTGGCTTGATTCAGGTCGATCTCGTACGACTTGCCGTCGAGTCCGAAGGCGATCGTTTCCGCCGCTTCCGAGCCGTCGATGTCGTCAAAGAGAGTGACCACGACCTTCTGCGCCACGAATATCGGTCCCTTCGTACGGCACGCTGACAATTCATTTGTACAGTGCCCGACAATGCATTGTGAAGCTCGACTAAATCCTTCCGCGTGTCCGAGCGCAATAGGTATCGGGTGTCGATCTGAGATCTTTCCCGGAAACTTTCGCGAAGACCCGCACCCGCCCCGCGTCGTGATGGCCGTCACGTAGATTCCTACAACTCAACGCGCGTAGAAATTTTGTGCGGGTAGTCTGAAGGAACCTGCTCAGCACCACACCACCGGGAGTGCCAGTGGCACGCGTCGTAGTCGACGTCATGCTCAAGCCGGAGATCCTCGACCCCCAGGGCCAGGCGGTGCAGCGTGCACTGCCGCGTCTGGGTTTCGAAGGCATCTCCGACGTACGTCAGGGAAAGCGATTCGAACTGGAAGTTGACGGGCCGGTCGACGAGGCCGTGCTCGCCCGCATCCACGATCTTGCGGAATCCTTCCTCGCCAACACCGTGATCGAGGACTTCACCGTCAAGGTGGAGGAAGTCGCGGAGGCCGCGAAGTGACCGCTCGTATTGGCGTCGTCACTTTCCCCGGCAGCCTCGACGACCGTGACACCCAGCGCGCGATCCGCCTCGCGGGTGCCGAACCGGTCGCCCTCTGGCACAAGGACAAGGACCTCCACCAGGTCGACGCGGTCGTCCTCCCCGGCGGTTTCTCCTACGGCGACTATCTGCGGGCCGGTGCCATCTCCCGCTTCTCGCCGGTGATGGAGACGGTCATCGAGCAGGCGAAGGCCGGGCTTCCGGTTCTCGGAATCTGCAACGGCTTCCAGATCCTCACCGAGGCCCACCTCCTCCCGGGCGGGATGCTCGGCAACGACCACCTCCACTTCATCTGCCGCGACCAGAAGCTGCGGGTGGAGAACGCGGACACCGCCTGGACCGTCGACTACACGTCCGGCCAGGAGATCCACATCCCGCTGAAGAACATGGACGGCCGGTACGTCGCCGACGAGTACACGCTGGACAAGCTGGAGGCGGAGGGCCGGGTGGTCTTCCGGTACCTGGCCCGCGACGGAGTCGCCAATGAGCGCGGCAACCCCAACGGCTCCCTCCGTGACATCGCCGGCATCACCAACGAGGCCGGGAACGTCGTAGGCCTCATGCCGCACCCGGAGCACGCCGTCGAGCCGCTCATCGGGTCCGGCCGCACCGACGGCCTCCCCTTCTTCACCTCGATCCTCAAGAAGCTGGTCAACGCATGAGCCGGACGCCTCTGGACACGGTCGAGCACGCGGCCGCGACCCCCGACGTCGAGCTGCCCTGGGCCGAGCTGGGCCTGAAGAAGGACGAGTACGAGAGGGTCGTCGAGATCCTCGGGCGCCGGCCCACCGGTGCCGAGCTCGCCATGTACTCCGTCATGTGGTCCGAGCACTGCTCGTACAAGTCGTCGAAGGTGCACCTGCGCCAGTTCGGCGAGAAGGCTCCCCAGTCGGACGCCCTTCTCGTCGGCATCGGTGAGAACGCGGGCGTGGTGGACGTCGGCCAGGGCTACGCGGTCACCTTCAAGGTCGAGTCGCACAACCACCCGTCCTACGTCGAGCCCTACCAGGGCGCGGCCACCGGGGTCGGCGGCATCGTCCGCGACATCATCGCGATGGGCGCGCGGCCGGTCGCCGTGGTCGACCCCCTGCGCTTCGGCGCGGCCGACCACCCGGACACCAAGCGGGTGCTGCCGGGCGTGGTGGCGGGCATCGGCGGTTACGGCAACTGCCTGGGCCTGCCCAACATCGGCGGCGAGGTCGTCTTCGACGCCTGTTACCAGGGCAACCCGCTGGTCAACGCCGGTGCCATCGGTGTGATGCGGCACGAGGACATCCACCTCGCGAAGGCGTCCGGCGCCGGCAACAAGGTCATCCTGTACGGGGCCCGCACCGGCGGTGACGGCATCGGAGGCGCGTCGATCCTGGCCTCCGAGACCTTCGACGACGCCAAGCCCTCCAAGCGCCCGGCCGTCCAGGTCGGCGACCCCTTCCAGGAGAAGCTCCTCATCGAGTGCACCCTGGAGGCCTTCAAGGAGAAGCTGGTCGTCGGCATCCAGGACCTCGGCGCGGCCGGCCTGTCCTGCGCCACCTCCGAGCTCGCCTCCAACGGCTCCGGCGGCATGCGCGTGACCCTGGACGACGTACCGCTGCGCGACTCGACCCTCTCGCCCGAGGAAATCCTCATGAGCGAGTCCCAGGAACGCATGTGCGCGGTCGTGGAGCCGGAGAAGGTCGACCGGTTCCTGGAGATCTGCGACAAGTGGGACGTCATCGCCACCGTCATCGGTGAGGTCACCGACGGCGACCGGCTGGAGATCTACTGGCACGGCGGCAAGATCGTCGACGTCGACCCGCGCACGGTCGCGCACGACGGCCCGGTCTACGAGCGCCCGTACGCCCGCCCGTCCTGGCAGGACGAGCTCCAGGCCGACGACGCCAACAAGCTGCCCCGGCCCGGGACTTCGGCGGAGCTGAGGCAGCAGGTCCTCCAGCTGGTGAGCTCACCCAACCAGGCCTCCAAGAAGTGGATCACCTCGCAGTACGACCACTTCGTGCAGGGCAACACGGTGCTGGCCCAGCCGGAGGACTCCGGCATGATCCGCATCGACGAGGAGACCGGCCTCGGTGTCGCCATCGCGACCGACGGCAACGGCCGTTACGCGAAGCTGGACCCCTACGCGGGCGCGCAGCTGGCACTCTCGGAGGCCTACCGGAACGTGGCGACGACCGGTGCCAAGCCCCTCGCGGTCTCCGACTGCCTGAACTTCGGCTCGCCCGAGGACCCGGCCGTCATGTGGCAGTTCGCGGAGGCCATCCGCGGACTGGCCGACGCCTGCCAGCAGCTCGGCACCCCGGTCACCGGCGGCAACGTCTCGCTGTACAACCAGACCGGCGAGGTCGCCATCCACCCGACCCCCGTGGTCGCGGTCCTCGGCGTCATCGACGACGTGGCCCGCCGCACGCCGGTCGCCTTCCAGGAGGAGGGCCAGCTGCTGTACCTCCTCGGCGACACGCGTGAGGAGTTCGGCGGCTCGGCCTGGTCCCAGGTCGTCCACGACCACCTCGGCGGTCTGCCGCCCAAGGTGGACCTGGAGCGCGAGCGGCTGCTCGCCGAGATCCTGATCTCCGCCTCCCGGGACGGCATGATCGACTCCGCGCACGACCTCTCCGACGGCGGCCTGATCCAGGCGGTCGTGGAGTCGGCACTGCTCGGCGGCAAGGGTGCCCGCCTGATCGTGCCGGACGGTCTGGACGCGTTCACGCTGCTGTTCTCGGAGTCGGCCGGTCGCGCGGTGGTGGCGGTCCCCCGCTCCGAGGAGCTCCGTTTCAACGACATGTGCGGCGCGCGCGGCCTGCCCGCCACCCGCATCGGTGTCGTCGACGGCGACTCGGTCGAGCTCCAGGGCGAGTTCGAGCTGCCCCTGGAGGAGCTGCGGACGGCTCACGAGGAGACGATCCCGGCGCTGCTCAAGTAGTCGGTCGTACGACTGAGCAGGCCCCGCCCGTCACCCGACGGGCGGGGCCTTCGTCACGACGCGATACCGGTTCGCGTTCGCTCCGGCTCCGAAGTGCTCGGTAGGGCAGGTGACTTGGGCGGCCGCAGGGCCGACAGCGCGTCCAGGGCGTGAGTCCGGCATCGATCCGGAAGACCGCGCCGGTCGCTGCTCGCGCCACGGTCGAGGCCGCGCGACCGGGTACGGGGCCGCTGGAAGACCACCTCGCCCTCCCCCTTTCCCCGCCGACTAGGCTCACCGCCATGCCCCCGGCCAGGAAGCGCGCCCGCGCGTACGACTCCGTCAAGATCCGCAAGGCCGTGCAGGCCCAGCTCGGAAACGTACGAGAGGCTGTACGCACACTGTCCCCCGAGCAGTTGGCGCTCCCGACGCGGCTGGGGGAGTGGACCGTACGGGAGCTGGTCGCGCACATCGGGATGGCGGTCACGGCCGTCCACCGGAGCCTGGACCGGCCCGCACCCGTGCGGCAGGACGCCACGGTTCTTGACTGGCCCGCCGCCACCGCCGCCAGTTCCGCGGCCATCGCCGAGTTCACCCGGGGCCTCGCCGAGCAACACCGCGACCTGGACGCCTACCTCGGCGACATCGAGCGGACCCTGACCGAACTGCTGGACACACACCCCGGTACGCGGCTCCTGGAGACGAATGCGGGCGCGATGCCGCTCGCCGACTACCTGGTCACCCGGACCGTCGAACTCGTCGTCCACACCGACGACCTCAACGCCGCCGTGCCCGGCCTCGGCATTCCCCACGACCGTCAGGCCCTCGCCGCCTGCACCCGGCTCCTCGCCGACGCCCTTGCCGCCAAGGCGCCCGGCGGCTCGACCGAGGTGCGGATCCCGCCGTACGCCGTCGTGCAGTGTGTCGAGGGGCCGAAGCACACCCGGGGGACCCCGCCGAACGTCGTCGAGACCGACCCGCTGACCTGGATCCGGCTCGCGACCGGCCGGCTCGGCTGGAAGGACGCGCTCGACGCGGCGAGGGTCAGCGCGAGCGGCGAGCGGGCGGACCTGGACGGGCTGCTCCCGCTGATGGGCTGAACCCTTCACGGGGCTCGTGCGTCAAAGAGCCATGAAGCGGACGACACGCGTGACATGCGCCGCCCTGGCCGCCGCCGGCACCACACTGCTGGCAGCCGCCTGCGGCACGGAATCCGGCACCGGAAGCGACAGCGTCACCGACCGCGGGAAGGCGTCCCGGCCGGCCGACATCAAGGACGTGGAGTGGCTGCCGCAGAAGGTGACCGTGAAGGGCAAGGAGTACGTCCTGCCGAAGGACGCCAAGACCGTCCAGGACGCCCGCATCATCTTCAAGCCCGACGCCGACGCCTCCCGTGAGGACGGCGGCGAGTCCGGCGGCTCGGTCGGCTGCAACAGCATCGGCGCGGACTCCGAGATCGACGGCGACACCGTGCGGATCACCGACCTGGTCCAGACGCTGATCGGCTGCCCCGACCCGCTCGGAGAGTTCGAGGCGCGGTTCGTCGACGTCTTCCAAGGCACCCACACGGCCAAGGTCACGGCACGGAACGGCGTCAGCACCCTGACCCTGACCCGTCCCGGCGGCGACAGCATCACCTTCCGGGAGAAGAAGCCCCCCGCCCTGAAGGGCACCCGCTGGTCCCTCGGCGAGAACGCCTATCTCACCCTCACCAAGAACAACACCGTCACCGGCAGCCTCGGTTGCAACACGTTCCACGGCAGGGCCACCGTCAAGGACGGCACCATCGAGTTCGGGCCCCTCGTCACCACGCGCATGATGTGTGCGGGCTCGGTGATGAAGACCGAGCGCGAACTCGCCGAAATCCTCGACGGAAAGGTCTCCTACCAGCAGAAACACGATTCTCTGAAGATCACCAAGACCCCCGGGAGGAGTGTTACGGCCCGCGCGGAGTAAGAAAGCCCACTCTCCGCGAATTCGGACCAGTGGTCGATCTCGCCTACACTCGGAGCCGTGCCACGTGGTGACGGACGACTCAACCACGACCTGCTCCCCGGTGAGAAGGGCCCCCAGGACGCTTGTGGCGTCTTCGGTGTCTGGGCTCCGGGCGAAGAGGTCGCCAAGCTCACGTACTTCGGGCTCTACGCCCTCCAGCATCGGGGCCAGGAATCCGCGGGAATCGCGGTCAGCAACGGCTCCCAGATCCTCGTCTTCAAGGACATGGGCCTCGTGTCCCAGGTCTTCGATGAGACCTCTCTCGGTTCGCTCCAGGGTCACATCGCGGTCGGTCACGCCCGCTACTCGACCACCGGTGCCTCCGTATGGGAGAACGCCCAGCCGACCTTCCGTGCCACCGGGCACGGTTCCATCGCGCTCGGCCACAACGGCAACCTGGTCAACACGGCGCAGCTCGCCGAGATGGTCGCCGACCTCCCCAAGCAGGAGGGCCGCAGCCCGCGGGTGGCCGCCACCAACGACACCGACCTGCTCACCGCGCTTCTCGCGGCCCAGGTCGACGAGGACGGCAAGCCGCTGACCATCGAGGAGGCTTCCGCGAAGGTCCTCCCGCAGATCCAGGGCGCCTTCTCGCTCGCCTTCATGGACGAGCACACCCTCTACGCCGCCCGTGACCCGCAGGGCATCCGCCCGCTGGTCCTCGGCCGCCTGGAGCGCGGCTGGGTGGTCGCCTCCGAGTCCGCCGCCCTCGACATCTGCGGCGCGGCCTACGTCCGCGAGATCGAGCCGGGCGAGTTCGTCGCCATCGACGAGAACGGCCTCCGCACCTCCCGATTCGCGGAAGCGAAGCCCAAGGGCTGTGTCTTCGAGTACGTCTATCTGGCGCGCCCCGACACCGACATCGCCGGCCGGAACGTGTACCTCTCCCGCGTGGAGATGGGCCGCAAGCTCGCCAAGGAAGCGCCCGTCGAGGCCGACCTGGTCATAGCGACACCGGAGTCCGGCACCCCGGCGGCCATCGGCTACGCCGAGGCGTCCGGCATCCCCTTCGGTGCGGGTCTCGTGAAGAACGCCTACGTCGGCCGTACGTTCATCCAGCCCTCACAGACCATTCGCCAGCTCGGCATCCGCCTGAAGCTGAACCCGCTCAAGGAAGTCATCAAGGGCAAGCGCCTGGTCGTCGTCGACGACTCGATCGTGCGCGGCAACACCCAGCGGGCGCTGGTCCGCATGCTCCGTGAGGCGGGCGCCGCCGAGGTCCACATCCGGATCTCCTCGCCGCCCGTGAAATGGCCCTGCTTCTTCGGCATCGACTTCGCCACCCGCGCCGAGCTCATCGCCAACGGCATGACGATCGACGAGATCGGCACCTCGCTGGGCGCCGACTCCCTGGCGTACATCTCCATCGACGGCATGATCGGGGCGACCACCATCGCCAAGCCGAACCTGTGCCGCGCCTGCTTCGACGGCGAGTACCCGATGGATCTCCCGGACCCCGAGCTGCTCGGCAAGCAGCTCCTGGAGACGGAGCTGGCCGCCGGCCCGGCCGCCACGGCCGCCGCCGACGCGATCCGTCGCCCGTAGACGGCCCGTCCCACCTGCAGTACGACACGAAGGTTCTCACTAGCCATGTCTGAGACAACTGGTGCCAGCTACGCAGCCGCGGGCGTCGACATCGAGGCGGGCGACCGCGCCGTAGAGCTGATGAAGGAGTGGGTGAAGAAGACGCAGCGCCCCGAGGTCCTCGGCGGCCTCGGCGGTTTCGCCGGCCTCTTCGACGCCTCCGCCCTGAGGCGCTACGAGCGTCCCCTGCTGGCCTCGGCCACCGACGGTGTCGGCACCAAGGTGGACATCGCGCGCCAGCTGGGCGTCTACGACACCATCGGCCACGACCTGGTCGCGATGGTCATGGACGACATCGTGGTGTGCGGTGCCGAGCCGCTGTTCATGACCGACTACATCTGTGTCGGCAAGGTCCACCCGGAGCGGGTCGCCGCGATCGTCAAGGGCATCGCCGAGGGCTGTGTGCTCGCTGGCTGCGCTCTGGTGGGCGGCGAGACGGCCGAGCACCCGGGTCTGCTGGGCCCGGACGACTTCGACGTCGCCGGCGCCGGTACGGGCGTCGTGGAGGCCGACCGGCTGCTCGGCGCGGATCGCATCCGTAAGGGTGACGCCGTGATCGCCATGGCGTCCTCGGGACTTCACTCGAACGGGTACTCGCTCGTCCGGCATGTGCTCCTGAACGAGGCGGGCCTCGCCCTGGACGCCCGGATCGAGGAGCTCGGCCGCACGCTCGGCGAGGAGCTCCTGGAGCCCACCAAGATCTACTCGCTGGACTGCCTGGCCCTGATCAGCACGGCCGAGGTGCACGCCTTCTCGCACGTCACCGGCGGCGGCCTCGCGGCCAACCTGGCCCGTGTCGTCCCCGACGGCCTGCACGCCGTCGTGGACCGCGCCACGTGGACCCCGGACCCGATCTTCGACCTCGTCGGCAGGACGGGGCAGGTCGAGCGCCTGGAGCTGGAGAAGACCCTGAACATGGGCGTGGGCATGATCGCGATCGTCCCCGAGGAATCGGTGGACGTCGCTCTGGCCACCCTGGACGACCGCGGGGTCGAGGCCTGGGTCGCGGGCGAGATCACGGACCGCGGCGAGCACGCCACGGGTGCCGAGCTCGTCGGTGACTACGCCTAGACCCAATACCAGTGACTTAAGGGTCTCGACTGGTAGCGTGGCATCCAGGAGGTGCCTGGATGCCACGCCCTGGGCAGGTCAAGCCGGAGACGGATGAGCGGTTGTCGGACCGGATCGCGGTCGGGCTGCTAACGCGTACATTTCCGCCGGAGCTGGTGGACCGGGTGGTCGCTGAGTCCGGTCGTTCGGGTCAGCGCACTCGGCTGCTGCCGCCGCGGGTGGTGGTCTACTTCGTGCTGGCGATGTGCTTGTTCTCCGGGCAGGGGTATGAGGAGGTTGCGCGGCTGCTCACGCAG
>NZ_KB911634.1 GCF_000383615.1 Streptomyces canus 299MFChir4.1
ACCAGCGCTTCGCCCAGGTCAGGCCCTGCGTGAGCAGCCGCGCAACCTCCTCATACCCCTGCCCGGAGAACAAGCACATCGCCAGCACGAAGTAGACCACCACCCGCGGCGGCAGCAGCCGAGTGCGCTGACCCGAACGACCGGACTCAGCGACCACCCGGTCCACCAGCTCCGGCGGAAATGTACGCGTTAGCAGCCCGACCGCGATCCGGTCCGACAACCGCTCATCCGTCTCCGGCTTGACCTGCCCAGGGCGTGGCATCCAGGCACCTCCTGGATGCCACGCTACCAGTCGAGACCCTTAAGTCACTGGTATTGAGGTTAACCCCTATCTCGCGATCGCCCGGGAATCCCTGGTTGCCACAAAGGGCTATGAAGAGGTCGCCTGGCTGCTGACGCACGGGCTCACCTGGGCGAAACGCTTGGTCGGGTTCGTGGCAGGTGCCGACCACGGCAGCGATCTCGAGGGCGCGCGTGAAACTTGGCCCGGAGCCGCTGAAGGATCTGTTGGTTTGGAGCGGGCAGGGAGGGTCTTGCAGTCGCGGGCCAGGCGGCGGTGGAGCATCAGCCGGCCAGAGGTCCGCTCGGCCGTCCAGCGCTTCGGGATCGGGGTGAATCCCCTGGTTCCGGGGGTGCGTTGGACGATTTCGAGGTCGATGCCGAGGGCTGCGGCGTGCTCGACGAAGTGCTTGCGGTGGCCGCCGTCGACCCAGACCTTGCGCGGGGTGGGGTGGTCGGTGGCGGCCCGCTCCAGGAGGGGTCGGCCGGCGGTGGAATCCTGGACGCCGGCTGCAGTGACCAGCACCGCGAGCAGCAGGCCGAGGGTGTCGGTGATGATGCTGCGCTTGCGGCCCACGATCTTTTCGCGTGGAGGTCTTGACGCTCTGGGCGTCGATCACGCAGGCGGAGGGGTGACGGTGTTTGCCCGTGTTTGCCCTCCTGCTGACGCACCAACTCCCGTAAGAGACCGTTGAGCTGGGCGAAAATGCCGTCAGACTGCCCTTTGGCGAAGTAGCCGTAGACCCTGTTCCCGTTCGGGAAGTCGTGCGGCAGGTAGCGCCACTGCACCCCGGTGCGGTCCACGTACAAGATCGCGCTCATGATTTCGCGCAGGTCATGCTCGGGCGGCCGGCCGAAGTCCAGGGCCCGGCCGCGACGTACGAAGCGCCACGCGGACAGGACCGGCTCCATCAACTCCCGGCGGGCATCGGACAGATCACTCGGATACGCACGACGGTCGGCCATGTCCTGGACGTACCGCCGGCCGGGGGGCGTGCGCCCAGGCGTGGACCCTGCCTGGTGCAAGCACGGAACAGATCCGGGCGTCCTGGAATGAGACAGGCGTAAGCCGACTCGTGCCCCAGACTTCACACCATCGGCCTCACGAAGCAAGGGATCTGTCCCCGGGTGGTGGACACCTGTGAGCCCGGCCCCGACAGGGGCCCGGGGAGGAGGGATCTCTTATGGTGATGAAGGTCTACTCGCCCGAGTTCAAGGCGGACGCTGTCGCGCTGTACCTGTCGGATCCCGGCCACACCTTCGAAGGTATCGGCACGGACCTGGGAATCAGCCGAGAGACGCTGCGGAACTGGGTACGGGCGGAACGGGCCCGCCACGGCGGGGACAGCACGACGAGTACGGAGAAGAACACGGGGGAAGTTTTTCCTGGCCGCGCTCGCGGCGGTGAGGGATAACCAGGCCCGTGCCTCGGTATCCACCGTCAGCGATGACAACGGCCTTTCCGACAGCGGCTTTGGCTCCGGACAGTTCCCATGCCTTGCAGCCGTTCCGGTTGCCGGGCAGGGGCCGGGCAACGGCGACGACGAGCCGGGTGTCGGCGTCGATGACGACCTGGTGGTTGGTGGAGTACCGATAGTTCTTCGACTGCTCGGCGACAGCGTGATCACGGGTGGGGGCCAGAGTGCCGTCCACGATCGGCACGGCCGCCTTGCGGAACCGCTTGCGCTGCCGCAAGGCGAGTAACTGTCCGAGATGCCCCAATGATCCGCGCGGCAGCCGACTTGGACACACCGAACAGAGGGCCGAGCTGCCGCAGCGTCAGGTTCGTCCGCCAATACGCGGTGATCGGCAGGACCCGATCCTGCAGCGGCAGGCTCCACGGCCGGCCCTTGCAGGCCGAGTCCGCGCCTTCGCGCCACAGGGCGGTGACCAGCTTGCCGAACTGCCGCGGGCTCAGCCCGGCGAAGGGGACTATCCAGGACGGCTCCGAAGCCGTGATCAGACCAGACACGCCAAGATCAGTGTCGCCAAGATCAGCCGTTACGGGACAGGCCTCAGGGCCGGGGCAAGTTGACGCCCGCTGGTTGTCGCTGGGGTGATCGCGGTCCCGTTCTGGCGGACCGCCCGGCTTCTGAGTCTTGATGGTGTTGATCAGCGCGATGTGCCGACGCGGATGGGTCCTGATTCGATCGCGCGATATCCGGCAGACTCGACGTCGTGATGATAAAAATCGACACGGTGTAGACTTTTTCTGAAGGGGGCGACCTGGCTCCCCACGAGGAGCGTCCGGTCTGCCGAGCAGACCGTGGGCACTCTGGAGGAACAATGGACAAGCAGAACTGGCTCATCACCGGAGTCAGCACGGGGCTGGGGCGCGCTTTCGCGCAAGCCGCCTTGACCGCGGGGCACACCGTCGTCGGCACCGTCCGGTCCGAGAAGGACCTGCGGGCCTTCGAAGAGCTCAGGCCCGGGCACTCTCACGGCCGCATCCTGGACGTGACGGACGATGAGGCTGTCCACAGTGTGGTCGCGGAGGTCGAGCGGAGCGTCGGCCCACTCGACGTCGTCATCGCCAATGCCGGCTACGGCTTGGAGGGGACCTTCGAGGAAACTCCGCTGGCCGAGGTGCGGCGGCAGTTCGAGGTCAATGTGTTCGGTGCGATGGCCACCCTGCAGGCGGCACTGCCTCACATGCGGCGCCGCCGCCACGGACATCTGATGGCCGTCACCTCCATGGGCGGGCTCATGACCGTGCCCGGTCTGTCCGCCTACCACGGCAGTAAGTTCGCCCTGGAGGGCATCCTGGATACGCTGGGCAAGGAAGTCGCGCAGTTCGGAATCCATGTGACGGCGATCGAGCCCGGCTCCTTCCGCACGGACTGGGCCGGACGGTCCATGACCCGCGTCGCGCGGACCGTCGACGACTACGACGAGCTGTTTGTCCCCGTCCGCGAGGCGCGGCAGAAGGCCAGCGGAAACCAGCTGGGCAATCCGGCCAAGGCTGGGGAGGCGGTCGTGCACATCACCTCGGTCGAGCAGCCGCCGTCCCACCTCGTCCTGGGCTCGGACGCGCTGCGGCTGATCACCGCCGCCCGCACGGCCGTGGACGAGGACATCCGCGCATGGGAGGCACTCTCCCGTACGACCGACTTCGCCGAGGGCGCTCAGCTCTGATGCCCGGCCACCACCCCGCGCGCGGCCGTCGCACCACTGAACGCAAGGGCGATGTCCGAGAGCGGGCCATCCTCGACACCTGCGAGGCCCTGCTGGCACGCAAGGGTTACGACGCCATGACCATCGGCGATGTGGCCCAGGGTGCCGGCATCTCACGCGGTGCCCTGTATTTCTACTTCGGCTCCAAGCAAGAAGTGGTCACGGCACTCGTGGCCCGGACCGTGGAGCATCTTTGGGAACGGTCCCGGGCCACCGCGCAGACGGACGATCCGCGTCAGGCCATTGCCACAGCCATGCACCGCACGGTCGAGCTGTGGAACGAACATGGCCTGGTCATGCGTACGGCGATCGACCTGTCGTTGACCGTCGCGGAGATCGGAGAGCTGTGGAACCACACGGCTGATCTGTTCATCGCGGCCATCACCGCAGTCCTCGAACGTGCCGGAGTCCAGGCCGGCACCGCACCGGACCAGGCCTCGGCGATGGCACGTGCCCTGTGCTGGATGATCGAGCGGTCCTTCTACCACGCCTCGCAGGAATCCCGCGAAAAGCTCCAGGAGGCGTCGGCGACGTGCGAACACATCTGGCTGATCAGCGCCGGACTGATCACCTGAGGCAGTTGCCCGGACACGGTTGGGCGCGCAACATGAACTTCCGGTAGACGGTGGGTCGTGGGCGCTCGAAGCCCCTGCTCTCCTTCACCCGGAGGCCGCCGCGGGTCTGCCCGCTGAGGCGCATGGCGCGGGCACGGCGGCCGGGGTGGGCCAGGTCCGGACCGCAAGATCTGTTTGCGGCTGACGGTGCATGTGGCGCGCCTGCTCGTCCTGAGCGCGTGGGGTTACATGGAACCCTTTGGGTGGTGCCAGCAGGGTGGTGCGGACGTCGAGTAGGTGGGCGCGCATTCGCTGACGGGCGCCTTCGGGATCGCGGTCGTTGAGGGCTTCGACGGCCTTCCTTCGTTTCCTCCCCCGGCTTTCAGGCTGGGGGAGGAAACGAAGCTCCTGCGGAGCAGGGCAGGGAGGGCCGGTTCGCTGCCGGGACGGCTCGGCGCCCACCGCCCAAAGGCCGACACCCGCCGCTCACACGGGAATTGATAGAGCGTGAGGTATCGCGGAGCAGGTCAAGCGAGCGTTCAGGTACCGCTTCTATCCCACGAACGAGCAGACGGCGGAGCTGTCGCGCACGTTCGGCTGTGTCCGCCTGGGGTACAACAAGGCGTTGGAGGAGCGGACCCGGGCGTGGTACGGCGAGCAGCGCCGGATCTCCTATGTGCAGCCTTCGGCCGCGCTCACCCAGTGGAAGAAGAGCGAGGAGCTGGCCTTCCTGTACGAGGTGTCCTCGGTCCGCTGCAGCGGGCGCTGCGTCATCTGCAGACTGCGTTCGCCAGCTTTCTGCGCCAAGCGTGCGAAGTATCCGCGCTACAAGTCGCGGAGCGTTCCTCGGGCAAACAGCAACGCAGACGCCTGAACCGCGGCGGTGACCGGCAGGCGAACGCGGCCCTGTACCGCATCGTGCACAGCCGCGTGCGCTGGGAGCCCCGCACCCAGACTTACCTCACACGGCGCATCAGCGAGGGCAAGACCCGGAGCGAAGTGATCAGGTTCCTCAAACGCTATGTTGCCCGCGAGATTTTCTCGCTCCTGCCACGAACCGATCTCACACCGACCAGACCATCACGACTTGACACTCATAGGGGCGTCCAAACGGTCGTGATCGAGGACCTGACCGTCCGCAACCCGCTGAAGAACGGCGCGCTCACGGCGCCATCTCCGATGCGGCCTGGACGGACCTGCGCATCACGCTGGAATACAAGTGCGCCTGGTACGGGCGCGAATTCGTCGTGGTCGACCGCTTATTCCCAGCTCGAGGCTATGCGGAAGCTGCGGCACGGTCCGCGGGAAGCTGCCGTTGAACGTCCGTGAGTGGACGTGCGTAGGTGGTGCGGCGCGGTGCATGACCCTGACGTGAACGCGGCACGCAACATCCTGGCCGCCGGGCTGGCGGTGTCTGCCTGTGGAGACGGTGTAAGACCTCAACGGGGGGCCTCCCGGATGGGGCGGTCGTCGGTGAAGCAAGAACCCCAGTGGGCGACCGCTGGAATCCCCCGCCTTTAGGCGGGGGAGGAAGTCAATCCCCAGCGCCGAATCCCTGTCGTTCAGCCACGGACCGTCGCGGCGAGGTCGAGTGCGACGTCGGTGATCATGTCCTCCTGGCCACCGACCATGCCACGCCGCCCGACCTCCACGAGGATGGTCCGCGTGTCGAGGCCGAAGCGGGCCGCGGCCGCCTCTGCGTGCCGCAGGAAACTGGAGTACACGCCGGCGTATCCGAGGCTGAGGGTTTCGCGATCCACGCGGACCTCCCGGTCCTGCAACGGCCTGACCAGGTCGTCTGCCGCGTCCATCAGCGGGAACAGCTCGCAGCCGTGTTCCCAGCCCATGAGGTTCGCGACCGCGATGAAGGCCTCCAGCGGGCAGTTGCCCGCCCCGGCGCCCTGTCCCGCGAGGGAGGCGTCGACACGGACGGCACCGTTCTCGACCGCGACGACCGTGTTGGCGACTCCCAGGGCGAGGTTGTGGTGGGCGTGGATGCCCATCTCGGTAGCGGGGTCGAGGACGTCGCGATAGGCCTGGAAGCGCTCCCGCACGCCGTCCATGGTCAGCCGTCCGCCGGAGTCGGTGACGTAGACGCACTGGGCGCCGTAGGACTCCATCAGCTTGGCCTGGCGGGCGAGTTCGGCGGGCTCGGCCATGTGGGACATCATGAGGAAGCCCGCCACATCCATGCCCAGTTCCCGTGCGGCGCTGATGTGCTGGGCGGAAATGTCCGCCTCGGTGCAGTGCGTGGCGACACGCACGGACCGAATGCCCAGGGCGTGGGCCTGGCGCAGATCGTGCAATGTGCCGATGCCCGGCAGCAGCAACGTCGTCGGGACGGCTCTCTCCGTGGCGTCGACGACGGCTTCAATCCACTCCCAGTCGGTGTGCGCCCCCACGCCGTAGTTGATAGATGAACCGGACAGCCCGTCGCCGTGGGCAATCTCGATGGCGGCGACACCTGCGGCGTCCAGGGCGCCGGCGATGGCCCGGGCCTGGTCCACGGTGTAGCGATGGCGTATGGCGTGCATGCCATCCCGCAGGGTCACATCCTGCACGTACAGACGGCTCATCGGATGGCTCCTTCGGCGCGGTGGTCAGCTATCCGCTCGGCTGTGCGCAGCGCGGCGGACGTCATGATGTCGAGGTTTCCGGCGTAGGAAGGCAGGTAGTGTGCCGCTCCCTCCACCTCGAGGAACACGGACACCTTGGTCGGGTCACCCGACACGTCCGCCGGCAGCAGGGAGCGCAGGGGGTCGTCGCTGGTGACGGCCTCGAACTGGACCTTCTGCTTGAGCCGGTAGCCGGGTACGTAGGCCTGGACGCGGCCGACCATGGCCTCCACCGACTCGGTGATCGCCTCGGTGTCGGCGTCCGAGACCAGGCAGTGCACGGTGTCGCGCATGATCAGAGGGGGCTCGGCCGGGTTGAGGACGATGATCGCCTTGCCTCGCGCCGCTCCGCCGACCCTCTCGATGGCGGAGGACGTCGTCTCGGTGAACTCGTCGATGTTGGCCCGGGTACCCGGGCCCGCTGAGCGTGACGAGATGGAGGCGATGATCTCCCCGTAGTGCACGGGTGTGACGGCACCCACCGCGGCGACGATCGGGATGGTGGCCTGGCCTCCGCAAGTGACCATGTTGACGTTCTGCGCCTCGAGGTGCTCGTCGAGGTTCACGGGCGGCACGACGTACGGGCCGACCGCCGCCGGCGTGAGGTCGATCACCGTCCGACCCAGCTTGCGCAGGACCTCGTCGTGATGCCGGTGGGCTCCGGCGGACGTCGCGTCGAAGACGAACTCGACGTCGGCGAACTCGTCCATCTTGACGAGGCCGTCGATGCCCTCGTGTGTGGTGGCGACCTTCAGCCGTCCGGCACGGGCCAGACCGTCGGAGTCCGGGTCGATGCCGACCATCGCTGCCATCTCCAGGCGCTCCGACAACCGCAGGACCTTGATCATGAGGTCGGTGCCGATGTTGCCCGACCCGATGACGGCTACCTTGGTGCGATCACTCATTACTTCCACCTTCGCTGGCGGTTTCCGGGGCGAACCGGACAGACACGTCGCCCAGCTGGGAGATCGAGGCGGCGAAGACGTCACCCGGGGCGGCGACGACCATCGGTCCGAGCGCACCTGTCAGGACGACGTCTCCGGCCTTCAGCGGATCGCCCAGTTCGGCCAGGATGCGGGCCAGCCAGAGCGCGGCGTTCAGCGGGCTGCCGAGGCAGGCGGCGCCTGTGCCCTCGGAGGCGACTTCGCCGTTTTTCGACATGCTCATGGAGACGGTGACCAGATCCACCTCGTCGAGTCGCACGCGCTGGTCTCCGAGCACGTACAGGCCGGAGGAGGCGTTGTCCGCGACCGTGTCGACGAAGGTGATGTCCCAGTCGGCGATGCGGCTGTCCACGATCTCCAGGGCCGGTACCGCGTACTCGGTGGCGGCGATCACGTCTTCGATCGTGCAGTCCGCGTCCGGCAGGTCGGCGTTGAGGACGAGGGCGACCTCCGCCTCCACCTTAGGTTGCAGCAGCCGGCCGAAGGGGACCAGGCCGGCCTGGGGGACCACCATGTCGGAGAGCAGTGCGCCGAAGTCCGGCTGGTCGACGCCGAGTTGGCGCTGTACCGCCTCCGAGGTGAGACCGATCTTGCGTCCGACGAGACGGTGCCCTTCGGCCAGCCGCCGTTCGTTGTTCAGTCGCTGGACGGCGTAGGCGGTGCTGACATCCCCGGCGGAGATCTGGCCCCTGACCGGAGGACACGGCTTTCCGCTCGCGACAGCTTCCGCCAGCAGGTCCGCGGCCTCCTGGACAACAGGGGGGGATTCGGAATCAGGGGGGGTGGAGCCAGCCATACGTGGACCTCCGCAAGCAAAGTTTGTTGTGTTCCTCAGATATAGAGGTCCTGTGCTTCATGTGCCAAAGTTCGTTCCATGTCACGGAACGGCACGACAGGAAACATGCTCGACAAGGCGGCGCTGATCTTGGATGCCTTCCATCCGTCGGGAGGAGAGTTCCGCCTCGCGGAATTGGTGGCGCGCACCGGATTGTCCAAGACCACGGCGTTTCGGCTCGCGGGGAATCTGGTGCAGCTCGGTTTCCTGGAACACGACGGCGAGCGCTACCGGCTCGGCAACCACCTGTTCGAACTGGGTTCCCTGGTTTCCCGGCGGCTGGACCTGCGGGAGACCGCGCTCCCGTTCCTCCAGGACCTCTACGAGAGCACACGCCAGACCGTGCATTTCGGTGTGCGGGACGGCTTCGACATCGTCTACGTCGAACGCATTCACGGCCATGACTCGCTGGCGCTCCCGTCACGTATCGGCGGGAGACTGCCACTGAGCTGCACGGCGATTGGCAAGGCCCTCCTCGCCTTCTCCAAAGAAGCGGCGTACGACCTCGAAACACGGGAGCTGCCGCGCCTCACCCCCTTTTCGATCACCGATCCCATGGCATTGCGTACCGCACTCGAGCAGATCCAGGTGTCCGGCCTGGCCTACGAGGAGCAGGAAGCGGCCGTGGGCGTAAGTTGCATCGCCGCGCCTGTCTTCGCCGGGGCCACGGTCGTCGCAGCCCTCTCCGTTGCGGTTCCCCAGCAGCAGTTCCGGCCGGCCAACCTCGCGCCTGCCGTACGGACGGCGGCCCTCGGCCTGTCCCGGGCATTGCGCAACGGTGTGACGCCGGCGTGAAGCCACTGCCTCCGTCAGGGTGACCGGACGCCATCGCACGGCGTCATGGTGACGGAAACGGCACGGTCGCTGAGGCCGGGAGTGCGCAGGAGGCGGCCCACCAGCCCCCGCGATTCAATTGAGAACTCAGGCGAAAGCCGCCTCGATCTGTCGGCCGAGCGCCGCGAAATCGGCCGGTGCGGCGACGGCGGCGAGGGTGGCGTAGCCGATGAGCGCGGCCAGGGCCGCCTCGGCCCGGGTCCGGTCCGCCGAGGTCGCCTCCGCGGCCTGGGCGCCGTCCTCGCGGTGTGGCGCGTACAGGCCCGCCAGATGGTCGCGCAGCGAGGTGTGCCGGGACACGGCTACGGCGGCCAACTCCTCGGAGGTGGACGCCTCGGCCCAGATCTGGACGACCAGGCGCGCGTGGTCCACGGACACGCCGGGCGGCGTCACGTAGGACATGAGGCGGCCCAGCAGGTCTCGCGGCGTCTCGTCGGCGGGGTAATCGCCGCCTTCCGTGCCGTCCCGCCCGCTCACGATCTCGGCCACGAGCGCGGCCTTGCTGGGGAAGTACCGGTAGAACGTGCCGGTCGACAGCCCCGACGCCTTGACGATGGCGGCCATCGGCGCGGCGGCGAACCCTTTCTCGGCGAATACGGCGCGTGCCGCTTCCACGATGCCTGTGCGGCGGGCATGCAGGTACTCCTGGCTGACCCTGGGCACAAGTGCTCCTTGCCTGACGAGATGTGACGGCCAGTCATGTCCACGGGTGAACGGAACCGAATCGATGTGCGACTGCTAAATCAAAGTGAGCGTTCATTCATTTAGGAGGGACAGTGCGTAAGCGGGCCGCTGGTGTCGGCGCCCGCCACCGGCTGGTGTTCGTCGACCGGCTGGTGGCCACGCTGATCCATCTGCGACACGACCCGCCGCACGCGGTGGAAGCATGGCCCGGAGTTCCGCTTCGCCAAGCCGACGACCTGGCCCGAGCCCGCGATCAAGCCACTTCACACTCCTCGACCTGCCGCCAAGCCTGAGCTCGTTGGGGGTCGTCCCGTGTCTGGCGGACGCCGGAGCGGTTGGTGCCCTACTCGGCGTCGCCCGCGCGCCGCTGCCGACTTGCCGCGCCCACCGAGCCGCTGTCAGCCGGGCGCGAGGTCCGCTGTTCCCGGCGCAGCCGCGACGCAACTGCGTACGGGACCGGCTGGCTGCGCCTCACGTCTTCACACGTCGACGTGACGAAGACCCATGAGGGCACTACCGCAGACGCGTTGACTACATGTGAGAGCTCGGCAGGCACGAGCGGAAGGAACGCGGCGATGCAGCGCACCGTCGTCGCCACGACGGCGGCTCATCAGAAACGCGCGCTGTTCTCCCAGCCTTTCGGAAGAACAACGCGCGTTCCTGTCCAGGGCCCTCGGCCTGCGCTCTCAGCGTGGAAGTTCGTTCCATGCACCCTGGCTGACCGGGCCGGCCGACGCGCCGCCCCAGCTCACGCAGGCACGCTCACCGGGGCTTCCGCCTTGCTGCGCACCCGCTCGCCGACCATGAGGAGAGCAGTGGCCCCGGCGCCGACCAGGGCCGGCAGCGCGAAGAAGCGGAACATTGATTCCGGAGCCCATCCGGCATCCAGCAGTTGGCCTGCGAGCGTCGGGGCGAGCACGGCGCCGAGTCGGCTCACGGCGACGGCCATGCCGAGTGCGGTGGTGCGGGCCTCGGCCGGGTACATGCCCGGAATGATGACGTTGAGTCCCGACACCGAGCCGTTGAGGAAGAACCCGACGAGTGCGGCGGTGACCAGTGCACCGGCCAGGGTCCCGAGCATAGTCGAGAAGAGAACGAGTGCGAGTGCCGCGACCGCGAAGTAGGCAGCGGTCAGCCGGCGAGTCTCGATTCGAGATACCAGCAGTGCCAGCGCCACCGCGCCTGAGACGCCGCCCAGGCCGAAGAGCACGCCGCCGAATATCCCCTGCTTCGCGGACAGACCGGCCTTGAGCAGCAGAGCGGGTGTCCAGGAACTCGCGAAGTAGAACGCCGTCATCGCGGCCGTGAGGGCAATCCAGAGCAGAACTGTCCGAACGGCGTTACGACGGTAGAACAGAGACTTGACTGCGACATTGGGTGTCTCGGCCCTCTGGGGCAGCTCGTCGACCGGGGAGTGCCCCATCTCGGCGAGCTGCCGGTTGAGTTTGGCCAGAGCGTCACTGGGGCGGCTCGCGATGAGGTAGTCCACGGACTCGGGCAGGAGGCGCAGGCCGACCGCGAAGAGCAATGCGGTGCCGATGCCTCCGATGAGGAACACGGGCCTCCAGCCGAACGGGATGACCAGGAAGTAGGCCAGGAGCCCGGCCGCGACTGAGCCGAGGCCGTAGCCGGTCGTGATCAGAGCGACGACCAGTCCTCTGCGCTTGTGGTTCGCGGCTTCGGAGGCGAGCACGGGCAGACAGGCGGCCATGATTCCCACTGCCGTGCCGGTCAGCACCCGGCAGGCGAGGAGCTGGTCGAAGTTCTGCGACGCGGACGCGCCCAGCATGCCCAGCGAGGCCATCACCAGACTCGCGAGGGTCAAGCGGCGGCGCCCGATGCGGTCGGCGAGCGGGGCGACGCAGAGTGCCCCGAAGGCCATACCCGCCAGGCCGCTGCTGAGCAGAACGCCGACCTTCGACGCGGACAGGCCCCATTCCTTGCCGATCGCCGGTCCGACGAACGAGGTCGCCAGGAGGTCGAACCCGTCCAGCAGGTTCATGGTGAGACACAGCACGATCGTGCGGATCTGCACCCTGCTCATTGGCGCGTTTTTGACCTGCTCGAGAACGCTCATGGAGTACCTCGCTTCGTTGCGACGTGGATTGGCCTTCTCCTGGAAGGCTCTGAGCTGGGGTTGAGCGCGTCAGAGGGCATGTGCCTGCTGCTCAGGTCAGCCCTGTATGTAGCGCTCACTCTACGGACAGGGATGGGGCATGGCTAGATTCCGTCACACGTTTTCCGAGCGCTCACCATCGACGGCGGCGCGACGCGAGGCGGCCTGCCTGCCGTGCCCGGCAGCCATGGATCTCACGAGCCGACCTTGCGGTGCACGACGACCGTCTCGACTCTCGGAATGCCTACCCCCACGAGCCTTGTCGTCTACGCCGCCGAGATGGTGGCGACGAAACCGCACTCGTGGCGCCCATGCGCTACCCGATCTTTTCCATCCCAGCCCTGGGGAGGGAAACCGCCGCTACGAGCGGTGGCATGCGGCTCACAGGTCGGGGGAGAGCGCCTGCTCGCACCAGATGACCTTGCCGTTCGATGTCTGCTGTGTGCCCCAGCGCTGGGTGAGCTGCGCAACGAGCATCAGGCCACGGCCGCCCTCGTCGAACGCACGGGCGCGTCGCAGATGCGGCGCTGTGTTGCTTCCGTCGATTACCTCGCAGATCAGCGACCGATCACGGATGAGCCGTACCTGAATTGGGGCGCTGCCGTACCGGATGGCATTCGTGACCAGCTCGCTGACCACCAGCTCGGTGACGAACCCGGCGGTCTCACAGCCCCAGTCGCTCAATTGACGGATGACGTCTGCGCGGGTTCCGGAGACCGCTGCGGGGTCGGGGGGTACGTCCCAGGTCGCGACCTGGCCGGTGTCGAGGCGTTGGACTCTCGCCAGCAGCAATGCGGCGTCATCGGTTCGGTGGCTGGGCAGCAGGGCTGCGACGACCTGGTCGCACAGGGCATCGGGCGAGGCCTGCCCGCCTGACAACTCGCCCAACAGTCGCTCAAGACCTGTGTCCACGTCCTGCTGGCGGGATTCGATCAAGCCGTCGGTGTAGAGCGCGAGGAGGCTGCCCTCCGGCAGCTCCACCTCGGTCGACTCAAACGGCAGTCCGCCCAGACCGAGTGGAGGGCCGACAGGTAGGTCCAGGAGAGCGGCGGTCCCGTCAGGCCGCACCACCGCAGGGAGAGGGTGGCCCGCACGGGCGAGGGAGCAGCGACCGGTTACCGGGTCGTAGACGGCATAAAGACACGTGGCTCCGATATCGCTCGCGGCAATTCCTTCCGTACCCGCCGCGGACTCGGAAGCCAGTCGGATGACGATGTCGTCCAGGTGGGTCAGCAGTTCGTCCGGAGCCAGGTCGACGTCGGCGAGGGTGCGCACCGCGGTGCGCAACCGGCCCATGGTCGCCGAGGCCTGGAGACCGTGACCCACTACATCGCCGACGACGAGTGCCACCCGCGCCCCGGACAGGGGAATCACGTCGATCCAGTCGCCGCCCACACCGAACTCGGGTGCACTGGGCAGGTAGCGAAAGGCCGCCTGCACCGCGGACTGCTCCGGGAGTCGTTCAGGCAGCAGGCTCCGCTGCAATGTCAGGGCCGCCGTGCGCTCGCGCGTGAAACGGCGGGCGTTGTCCAGGCAGACTGCGGCACGCGCCACCACTTCTTCCGCCAAGGACAGGTCCTCCTCATCGAAGGACACGGGATTCTGCGATCGCAGGAACATCGCCACGCCCAGCGTCGTGCCACGGGCATCCACGGGCACAGTCATCCAGGAATGGAATCCGTATTCCGCAACCTTGGCCAGGCGCTGGGGATCTTCCCTCACCCAGGCGGCCTCACTTTTGGTCCGATACAGTGCGGAACGACGGGTGGCCAGGCAATGGGCCTGTGCTGAGTTCGCCTCGTAGAAGTCCACATCGCCTACGGCGATCACGGCTTCCGGTGTGCCTTCGTGAATGGACCGGTTCGCCACCCGGCGCAGCACGGCTCCGGCGGCCGGGCCCGGAGGGGGCTCCTCGCCGCTGAGGAGCGCGTCCACCAGGTCGACACACACGAAGTCGGCGAGCCGGGGAACCGCCAGATCGGCCAGTTCCTGACCGGTGCACATGACATCCAAGGTGCGGCCGATGCGTATGCTCGCCTCGTTCAGCAGCGCCAGTCGCTCCTGGGCGCTGCGCTGCTCGGTCGAGTCGGTCACCGTAACGCATACGCCGACCACCTGGTCGGCCCGGCCGCGCAGCGGAGAAGCCGAAGCGGTGAAGCGCCGGTCATAACGGGCATCGGACAGGGTCCTGCCCAGGAGAAGGAAATCCACCTCCGGCCGTCCCGTCTCCAGCACCCGCCGCATCCGCGCTTCCCACTCCGTGACGCCGGCGCCGGTCAGAGCCGCGGACAAGTCCTGACCAGCTTGCTCCTCGTGGGGCACGCCCAGCAGACGCCACATCGCCTCGTTCTGCACTACGCAGTGCGAGTGAGCGTCGTAGATCGCCACCGCGACCGGGCACCCGGTCAGAAGCCAGTTCGCCAGCGTCTGGCCTGCCGGAAATGCCTCCCCAGGCTCCCTGGCCAGCAGCCACAGCGGTTCCTCGCCGACGCCCCCGGCCAGGCGAGAGGCCCATATGGGCACCTGCTGACTGTCCCCTTGCACGCGCCGGATCTCAAGCTTGCCGTGCCATTCCCCTGAGCCCGTCAGCCATCGGGGCTCCGTTCCCAGCACGTCGCCAACCGGGCGGCCGACGGCTTCTGCGGAGTCGAGGCCGACCAGCAGCGCCGCGTCGGTGCTCCAAGCCACGACACGGCCCTGTGTGTCCGTCACCGCCAGTGGCGTACCCCACCCCGAGGAGGGCACATGCGATCCTGCGGAGGCGGAGACACCATCATCCATGCGTTCCAGGGTGGCCCCGGGACTGCGAACAATCAACCGGCGGGTGGCTGAGCTCTCGCGGCCCGTCGGCGTCGGCGAGGCCGAACAGTGACCTTGTGTATGCGGCAGAGCCCGATGACGACCGCCGGGCAGGCGCCCCGGGGGGCTCCGGGGGCCCGGGGGCGGGCGGAGGCTCATTTGCAACTTTTGGCATGATCTGCTCGGCATGTCGGACGAACTATGCGCGGCGTTTCAGGCGGCCGGAACGTCGCACACGACTATTTCAAGCCCGGCGAACTGGACGAGGACATTTGCATATGCGCCGTCTGCGCCTTCGTAAGCCTGGCTTGCACTGCCGCCGACCACTGCCGCCGACCTACGTCGCATCCGGCTGTCGGCCACGCCTTCCGGCTGACTCCGGGCCGCCCGGCCAAGCACTGCGCCTGCGGTGGTATCGGCTTCGGCCGGACTCTGATGGTGGCGCGAAGGAGGCTTGCGCTCCTCTTCTCACCCACTGTGCGCAGCCTGCCGGGGGACCCAGATCTCGCCCTTGACGCGATCTGGGTGCCAGGATCCGACCGGGCCGTAGGCCACGTACTGACGCACGGAGTCGTGGAGCCGGTACCGCCGCTGGCCGTCGGTGTGCGTTGTGACCGCGTACGCCAGGTGGCGTTCGACCAGTTCGTCGAGGAGATCCGCGGCCATTCCTGGCGACGGGGTCACCTCGGTCACCATGTCGTCGGCACTGAAGTCGCCGTTCACGTTCCTCAGCCGGAGTAATGCGGCCTGGATCGGAGTCGGCAGCGAGCTGTAGTAGGCCGCCACACTGGCTTCCAGCGACAGATCGCCGATGCGCAGGAAGCGAAGCCGGTCCTGCTCGTTGGCCAGCCGGTCCGCCAGATCGCGCAGCGACCGGTGTGGTCGCCCTGACAGCCACAGCCCCGCGATCTGGAGGGCCAGAGGCAGACCGCCGCAGAACCGCAGCACCCTGTGCGCGGCCGATCGTTCTGCGGCGGTGCGTGCGGTGCCGAGCTGGTCCTGCAGCACCCGAAGGGCGTCCTTGTCGCTGAGGGCATCGATGCGTTGACGGACTTGCCCGGTGAGAGCGGGGAGTTCGCGGCGCGCGGCCACCAGCACGGCGTTGCACGAACCGTCTATCAGCAGTGGTCGCACCTGTGCCTCGCTGTCGACGTTGTCCAGGACGACGAGGACGCGCTTTCTGCTCAGCGTGTCCCGTAATCGGGCGGCTGCCTCCTCCGGATGGTCGGCCACCGGTCCGGCGCCGAGGGAGCGCAGGACCCGGGGAACGATCTCGTCCGGCTTCAGTGGTGTGGTGGACATGGTCGGGTGGAGGTCCACGAAGACCTGACCATCCGGGAACCGGTCGCGCGCACCGTGTGCGGCCTTGATGACCAGTGCGGTTTTCCCTGCACCGGGCGGTCCGACGACGACCAGGGGTCGGCCGGTGTGGCCGTCTTCCGCGGCTGAGAGGTGCGCCCGCAGGGAGGCAAGGTGTGTCGCGCGACCGACGAGGCTGTGGCGAGGAGCCGGGGGTAGTTCGGCCGGTAGGAGACCGCGCGGTGACGGGTGATGGTCTGCGGCGCTCGGCCGGCGCATCAGCCGACCGATGTCGTCCGAGGGCAGTCCGAGGGCCTTGGCGATCAGAAGGAGTGACTGCTTGCGGGGACGGAAGGTGTGTCCGGTCTCGAGGTTGCGGATGGCCCGCACGCTCACCCCGGATCGCTCCGCGAGGTCTTGCTGGGTCAGACAGGCGGCCTCGCGTGCCGTGATCAGCGTTTCCGCGAGGGGTGACGACAACGATGTCCGGGACGTGGGAACGGACGTCTGAACTCGCGGGGCCGGGGACGGTGAGCGTCCTGGGACCTCCAGGCGGTCTGCGCTTTCACCGATTCCGGCTGTCGGTGGTCGGCCGGCTTCGGGCGGCGTCGGGGCGGCTTCGGTCCGGTTGGTGAGAACACCCTGTCGTGTCACGAATTTCCCAGGGTTGGCGGGACGGCACTGATCCTCAACGAGCTCGGCCGTGCGGCGGGCCTGGAGGGACCAGTTCTTGACGTGTGATCGGGGCGTTCGCAGTGAGGTGAAGGCCGCTTCCGAGCACGGGTGGCGCGATCAGCGGGCCGCAGCGCGGTCGCGGGTCCGGCCATGAGCATGGAGTGCCCGAGAAGAGGGACGAACGGCCTTGATCGATGGCACATCAATCCAAGGCCCGGTCCGCGGTGGGCAGCAATGTCACCACGAACTTGTAGCGGGAGCCGCGGTACACCGAACGGACCCACTCCACCGGTCTGCCCTCCGTATCGTGGGAGTGTCGGGACAGCAGCATCATGGGAACGCCCACGATGGTCGAGAGCAGCCCGGCCTCGTACGGGTTCGCGAGCGTGGTCTCGATGCCCTCCTCGGCTTCCAGGAGGTGGACTCCATACACCTCGGCGAGTGCCGTGTACAAAGAGCTGTACCTGGTCAGCGTTTCGCGCAGGCCAGGGAAACGCCGTGCGGACAGGTGGGTCGACTCGATCGCCATGGGCTCGCCGTCGGCCAGCCGAAGTCGTTCGAGGAGCACCACCTCCTCGCCGATGTCGATGGCGAGCAGGCGTGCCAGTTCCTCGTCCGCCTTGATGGAACGCGTATCGAGGATCCGTGAGGCAGGTTCGAGTCCCTGGGCCAGCATGTCCTCGGTATAGGACGTGAGTTGAAGGGCGCGGTAGAGCTTCGGCCGTGCAATGAACGTGCCCTTCCCGTGGATCCGGTCCAACTTGCCTTCACTGACGAGCTCTTGCAGCGCCTGTCGGACCGTGGTGCGCGAGGAGTCAAGGCGGACGGCGAGTAATCGCTCGGCGGGCACGCGTTCTCCCGGCCCCAGCGACTCCGCCATCTCGAGGATGTACTGCTTGACTCGGTAGTACTTCGGCACCCGTGTAACGGCACCAGGCATGCCGGTGCCGTCTTGGACGACGCTCACTCTGGTGGTCATGACCCGCCTTCCGGGCGCACTGCAGGTATTTCGTTATAGCCCGCACACTCGCGGTTGGTCTAGTCCAACTGGAAAGTGTGGGGCGACACCGACGGGGTCCCGCGACCGGCCGGATACGGCGCGGTGATCGTCCGGGCGGATCTGAACCCGAGAACGGTCCAGGTCATGCACCACAGGCCGGACCCTCGGCATGGTTGGCGGCCCCTGGCCGCCGGCTGCCCATTGTCATGGTGCTCACACCCGCAAGTCGGGCAGTCCGCCCCCCCAGTCGGCACCTGAGTCCCCATTCATCCCGCCGTGCCGCGTACTGGAGCGGGTTCGGCCGGTAACAGGCAGCTGACAGGCAGATGGCGGCAACTTTCCCTGGTGACGATTGACATCACCAATTGGTCCAGTCCACTTTGGGCTGCAACCTCAACTCGATCGGTAACGGCCAAGAGTTCCTCTCGACCGCTGAGGAATCGCGCCTTGGAGTGATCGCATGCCGACGTCCGACCCGTACCTGTACCGCGCCCCGACACGGCGCCCCTATTTCAGCGCTGACGGTGAGACCTACCTTGCTCAGACGCAACTGAGAGACATAAAAATCGAGAAGCCACAGTCGCTGCGCGTACTGTCGGAACAGGATTTCGCGTTCTGGCAGACGTATGGCTATGTCGTCGTGCGCAACGCCGTTTCTCCAGGCGCGGCAAAGAGTCTGTACGAGTTCGCCGGGGAGTTCTCCGGGCTGGACCCCGATCGGCCCGAAACCTGGTACCAAGAACGTGATTTCCGCTCGGACCTCGACCGTGACCTGCACGTCTACGGCTTCGTCGAGGCGTACCACCATCAGCTGATGTGGGACAACCGGCAGACCCAGCGGGTCTACGAAGCCTTCGCCGACGTGTGGGACTGCGAGGAGCTGTGGGTCACCCTCGACCGGCTGAACCTCAACCCGCCCAACCGGGGCAGCCGTTCACGCTCCCTCATCGCGCCGACCGACGAGGGATTCGACATCGAGCTGCACTGGGACGTGGACACCACCCTCGGTGTGCTGCCGCAGCGGGTACAGGGCATCCTGGCCCTCAACGACACCCAGCCCGAACTCGGCGGATTCCAGTGCGCACCGGAACTGTTCCACCAGTTCGATGAATGGCGGATCAAGCAGCCGGCCGACCGGGACCCGATCAGGCCCGCGATCGACCGCGCCGAGTTCTCCGTGGTACGTCCCGATCTGCAGGCCGGCGATCTGCTGATCTTCAACGGACTGCTGGCGCACGGCGTCGCACCCAACGTCTCCGACCACGGTGTGCGGGCCGTGCAGTACCTGTCGATGATGCCGGCACTGGAGGAGCACGAAGCGCTGCGCCGCTCCCGTGTCGATTCCTGGCGGACTCTCAGCACACCCGATTGGAACGCGACGTTGCTCGGGGACGTCGATCGGCACGAATCACTTCGCTACGGTGCCGCGACGCTCAACGACCTCGGCAGGAAACTCCTGGGGCTCGACTCCTGGAGTGAACGAGAGAGCGGCAAGTGAAGCACACCACCGGCCTCGACCGGATCTGTCTGGCCCTGCCGACCAACAGGGCGTGTGAGGAGGCCATCGTCGGCATCGCCGAGGAGGCCGCGTACGCAGCCCGCACCTTTGGCACCGAGGTGCACCTGCTCATCCTCGACTCCTGCGACCAGGCCACATGGACGGAACACACCCGCGTGGTGGCCGACCTGCCGGCCACCCCCGACGTGATCGTCCACCACCTCGACGAAGCACGCCAACGGGAGTTCCTGCGCCGCACGATCCAGCGCTCCGGCCTCGCCGCACCCGACCGGCTGCTCACCCTGATGCTGCCGGCCGATCTCTCCTACGGCGCTTGTACCAACCGCGCCTTCCTCATCGCCGGCGCACTCGGCTGCCGGTCGGTGCACCGCAGGGACTCGGACTGCAGCTACCAGGTGCTGGATGGCGAAACGGTCTTTCCGATCCATCACGAGCTGGCCTCACTCGGGAAGACCGCGTCCCAGGCGTCGGCGGATGTGACGGAGACCGTCCTCGCCCCGGACCACGGCCGGCGCCGGGTGTCGATGGTCGGAGCCTCCTTCGTCGGTGAACCGTCCGTGGACATCGCGGAGATCGAGCAGCTCGACGCGGGCGTCTACCACGACGTCGTCAGCCTGTGGGCCCCCACCCACTGGTCTGACGAGCAGAAGGGAGAGCTCGTAGAGGAGTCCTTCAAGGGCGCCGGGACCACTCCCTTCACCGAGGACCACTCCACCCTGACGCTCGTCGACCCCATGAAGGTCGACATGAGCAACATCGCCTTCCACCACGAGGTGTACGAGCGGGTGCCGCTGCCCCCGGCAACCGACACCATAGGCAGCGACTACTTCCTGATCCACCTCGTCCACGACGCCGCGCTGCCCGGCGTACTGCACAACCGCCATATCCAGAACTTCTACACGCCCTTCCGACGCACCGACGCCGGCTTCCGCGCCTACCAGCTGCGGTTTGTGAAGTTCCTGCTGTCGATGCTCTACCTCAACGACGTCTACGACCGCATGGGCGCGGCCCCCGACACCGCGCTGCTGGACGAGCAGGAGCAGGTGCGCGGAGACGTCATCTCCGGCTTCCTGCGCCAGAGCGCCGGTCTGGAGCAGACGGAGAACGTCTGGCGCCTGGACCGGGTCAGTACGGCGTATCGGAAACTGGGCGGCCGCTACGCCGAGTTCGCCGACCTGGTGGACGCACGCCGGGAGCAGCTGCTGGACGAGGCGCGACAGGATACGGAGGACTTCGCGTACCTGATCGACGCCTGGCCCGTGCTCGCGAGCGCCGCCCGCGAGACCGGCCTCGGGAGTGCGGGCGCGTGAGCTGGGACCTGGGCACGCGACTGGCTTCCGCTCTGGCCGCAGCTTCAACGGACCGGGTTGTTTTCGATCTCACCGGGATCGAGAGCCAGTACGACCGCCTGGTGCGTGAACTGCCGGTCACCGTCCGGTTCGCGATGAAGGCATGCCCGGTCGACGAGGTACTGACCTGCCTCGCTGACCGAGGCGCCGGATTCGACGCGGCGAGCCCCGGCGAGATCGAGCAGGCGCTACGGCTGGGCGTGCCCGCGGACCGCATCCACTACGGCAACACCGTGAAGTCCGACGCGAGCATCGCCGAGGCCCACCGGCTCGGCGTGCGGACGTTCGCCACGGACAGCGTCCAGGACGTGGCGGCCATCGCCGCCAACGCCCCCGGCGCCCGTGTGTACTGCCGCCTCACCACCAGCGGGGAAGGCGCCCTGTGGGGACTCAGCCGCAAGTTCGGCTGCTCCCAGGACGACGCCGTCCGCGTGCTGACCGTGGCCCGTGCCGCCGGACTGACCCCGGCCGGGCTGTCGGTACACGTGGGATCACAGCAGATGACGTACGACGCGTGGCGTCAGGCCGTCGACCAGCTGGCGGACGTCCTGGTGGCGCTGCGTGAGCGGGCCATCGTGCTGGACCACGTCAACCTCGGCGGCGGCCTGCCCGCCCTCGGATACCTGGACCGGCACGGCCGCCCGCTGGAGCCGCCGCTGGACAAGATGTTCGCCGTTCTGCGCGAAGGCATCGACGAACTGCGGCGTCTGAACGCGGCGCCTCTCGACATCGTCATGGAGCCCGGCCGCCACCTGGTCGCCGATCACGGCGCGATCCGCGCACACGTCTACCGGCTCACCGAGCGGCGGCAGACCGACGGAGAGCTGATGCACTGGCTGTACCTGAGCTGCGGAAAATTCAACGGCCTCTACGAGATGGACGAGCTCTGCCACAGGCTCGTCTTTCCGGGACATGCCGATGGCGAGCACGTCGCGGCCGTCGTGGCCGGCCCCACCTGCGACAGCGACGACGCCTACGGGGCCGCACACCTGCGCGTGCCCAAGGCGCTGGCCTCCGGCGATCCGGTGTGGATCCTGTCCGCCGGCGCCTACGCCACCAGCTACATGACGCAGGGCTTCAACGGCTTTGGACCACTGCCGCACACGGTGACCCGTGCCGGGCATGGCCATGCGGAGGCGGCGTGAGCGAGGAGCGGGCCGGCCACGACAAGCACATCCGTCCCGTGCGGGACGATGACTGGCCGGGCATAGCCGCGGTGGAGACAGCGGCCTATGCGGGAACCTCACTTACCGAGGGCCGGGCCGCGCTGGAATCGAAGGGGCGCGCCTCACCGGACACCTGCTTCGTGCTGGACCTCGACGGAGACATAAAGGGGTACCTGCTCGCGCTGCCGTACCCGAGGTTCCAGTACCCGCCGCTGGCTCGGGTCGACGAGCCCGCACACGACTCACGCAACCTCCATCTGCACGACATGGTCGTCGCTCACGAGCAGCGGGGCAACGGGTGGGGGCGGGGCCTGCTGACCCGGTTGACGGCCGCCGCGCGACCGAGGTTCGAGCACATCTCGCTCGTCGCCGTCGACGGCATGGCCCCGTTCTGGGCCGCGCACGGTTACCGGGCCCACCCACGGGTCCGGCTCCCGGAGAGCTACGGCGAAAACGCCGTGTACATGTCCATCGCGGTATCCGGCAGAGGTACCAGCCCTTCGGAGGAGGTGGCCCGATTTCCGTGCCCCGTGTCCTAGACGATTTCAGGCGTACGCAGTTGGCCATCGCGGCGCTGTTCTGTTTCCTGGGGTTCCAGTACGCCACCTGGGCCTCCCGCATTCCCGCCCTCAAGGAACGCCTCGATCTGAGTGCCGGCGAGGTGGGCCTGCTGCTCGTGGTCACCGGGGCGGGCGCGGTGGCATCTTTTCCGCTCATCACGTTCCTGATGCAGCGCCTCGGGGCGCGTCGCGTCGCTCTGCTGTCCGGGCTGAGCCTGGTGGCGATCCTCCTTGTGCTGGCCGTAGCCCCCAACTACCCGACGGCGCTGGTGATTCTCTGTGCGGACGGCGTGGCTGTGGGCTGTCTGAACGTGGCGATGAATGCGCAGGGCGCCGCTTTGGAGAAGGCCCATGGACGTAAGGCGATGACGCAGCTGCACGCCACCTTCAGTGCGGGTTCGTTCCTCGCCGCCCTGTTGTCATCGGGGGTGACGGCACTGACCTCGGACATCGCCCCCCACTTCGCCGTCGCTTCGGTGATCCTCCTCGCGCTTCTCGCGTGTGCACGTCCGCGTCTGCTCGCGGAAGAGGCCTCCGCGGCCTCCTCAGGCGAGCCGGTGGCCGAGCAGGAGGAGGGAAAGCGCCGTCGCAGGTTCACCCGGCTGACACAGGCCGTGCTCTGGCTCGGCTGCGCCATGGTGTTCGCCGAGGTGGTCGAAGGGTCCATGAACGACTGGTCCGCGCTCTATCTGAAGGACATCGCCCACGCGTCGCCTCAGGTAGCGCCATTGGGCATCGCCGTCATCTCGAGCGTCATGGTCGTCGCACGCCTCTTCGGTGACGGCTGGCGCAGCCGCTGGGGTGACGCCAGGGTCGTCCGCGTCGGCAGCGCGGCGGCCGGCATCGGACTGGGCCTCGCCCTGCTGGCCGGAGGTGTGGTTCCCGCGCTCATCGGTTTCGCGTGCGTGGGGCTGGGCGTGGCCGCCGTGGCACCATGCCTCTACGTCGCCGCCGCGGCCGAAGGGCCGCAAGCCCTCTCCGTCGTCGCCGCCACGGGCACCACGGGTCTGCTCATCGGGCCCGCGGTGATCGGATTCGTCGCCGAAGTCAGCGACCTGGCCTGGGGCATGGCCGTAGTGGCAGCCTCGGCCGTCGTCGTCTCCCTGTGCACGACGCGCCTCCGCTTCGTCTCCACGAATGCCTCCTCCGAAGTGAGCACCGAGACGGACATGGTCGAGAAGGGGGCGACGTGATCCTTTCGCCGGAGCGGACGCTCATCGGAGGAAGGGGGGCGGCTGCGGCCGATAGCGCGGACTGCTCATGTTGCGGCTGAGCCCGCCGCGTCGGGGCGGCGGCCAAGCGCACCGCCGAGCCGCCGGCTGGCCACCGGATGCTGATCAGAGCCCGACAGCGTCACCACGGGCCCGCGTGACCGGCTGACTCGGTGGCTCAGCGAGCAGCGCCTGGGCGAGACACCGTGGGCGAGCTGCTCTACGCGTTCTTGCAGGCGCTGGAGGGCGGCTCCAGGCTGGTCACGCGCACCCTCGTGTACCGGTTCATCGGGATGCATTCGCAGTGCTCCGGCCTTCAGGCTGGGGGTGAAGCGAATCTTGTGGCTGCGACGCGGAGCGTCGCGGTCTCGTTCCGACGGTGCCGGACCCTGCTCGTTCGTGACGGTGATGGATCGTTCGAATGTTCCCGGTGACGACATGGGTTCGATGTGCCTAGTTTCTAGGACCAGCGCATCCCGAGCTGATCGAGATCGGCACGGCGCTGCGGGCTGAGCTTGGCGGCCCTGCGATGGGCGTTGTCCAGGAATGCCCCAAGTTTGTGCTCGACACCGCCCACGACCTCCACCGCCTTGCGGGGCGCCAGGAGGTGACCCTCCCGCGCATGGAACTGCCGCGCAGCGGCAAGGTTCACGGCCCACCGCGCATCCTGCGACAAGGGCTCGGGCGGCCGCGGCCGGATCGGTCGTGGCCGCCCTCGAGGCGGCGGGCGTCGTGGGGGTGGCGTCCCGGCACGTCGGCCTGCGCTGACGTGTCAGCCCGCGTTGCGGTAGAGGTCGGTCTGGCCGTTCGACGCGGTCAGGCCGCCGTCCACCGGGATGTGCGCGCCGTTGACGAACGAGGCGTCGGGCCCGGCGAGGAACGCGACCACCGCGGCGACCTCCTCCGGATACCCCGGGCGTCCCATCGGCACCCGGTCGTCGAAACGTGTGCGCAACTCGGTCCCCTCCGCGAGGGCGGCACGGACGTAGTCGTGGCTCCATGTGGTCAGGGGCTGGACGGAGTTGACCCGGATCTCGCGGCCGTGGTCGAGCGCCATCGCGTTGGTCAGGTTAGTCACCGCGCCCTTGGTCGTGTTGTAGACGACCTGCTGGAAGTCCCCGCGGACTCCTCCCACGGACCCGATGTTGACGATGCAGCCGCGTACCACGCGGAGGTGGGGGAGGGCCGCCCTCGACGCGAAGAAGACCCCGTCGACGTTGACGCCCATCATCGTGCGGTAGACGGCGGGGTCGACCGTGTCCACGGTGCCGGGCAGGGCCAGCCCCGCGTTGTTGACGAGTACGTCCAGGCGGCCGAACCGCTCGGCGAGCGAGTCCATCACCCCGGTGATGGTGTCCAGGTCCGAGACATCGCCCACTTGCGCATACATGGCGGCGCCTTCCGGGCCGCGCCGGATCGCCTCGGACAGGGTTTCTTCCGTGCGGCCGAGGAAGACGGTCGTATATCCGTCGGCGGCGAAACGGTGGGCGATCACACTGCCGAGAGCGCCACCGGCGCCGGTGACGACGGCGACGCGGTCCTGACCGACCCGCTTCGTTGCCGTGTTGCTAAGTTCCATGCCTGGACCGTAGGAACGGTCACCTGTGCGCGGCTTGGACGCGCGCGCCACCCGTCGGAAGAATCGTGACACGTTGTGCCGAACACCGGGACGTCAGGCTCCTACTCCACCGGCTCCGACCGAACCCCGTCCGCGCTCGGCGCCTACCTGCGGGGATGGCGGGACCTGGCCCGCGACGACTTCTCGATGCCGGCGTTCACCCCGGCGACCAGGGACGGGTTCCGCGGCTCGCTCCGGCTGACCCGGCTGCACGACGTGGCCGTCACCGAGTCCGCCGTCGCGTCGGCCGTCCGGACGACGGGCCCGCCGGTGCACACCGAGGACGCCGTCCGCCTGTGGGTGGTGCACCGCGGGGAGTGGTCGCTCGGCAACACGCGGGACGAGACGGAACACCACGTGCCCGCCGGGGCGTTCGTCCTGCGACGGGTCGGACCGCTGTCCCACTTCGCCACCCCGCCGCACACCACCGCGCGGGTGTTCATCCTGCCCGGCGCCGCGTTCACGCCCCTGCTCGACCACCGGGTGGTGACAGGCCCGGCCCACACCTCCGAACTGCGGCTGCTGCTCGCCCATGCCGGCCTGGTCCGCCGCACCCTGCCGGGTCTCGGCCCCGCGGGTGTCGAGGCCGCGCGCAACGCTCTCGTCGAACTGGCCCGAGCCGTGGCGCTCCAAGGGCTCGACGCCACGGAACCCGCCCTGGCGCCCGCCCTCGTCCAGGCCGCCAAGGAGATGGCCGAGACCCGGCTCACCGAGGCCGGACTCTCCGCGGCGGCGCTCGCGAAGGACCTCAACGTGTCGGTGCGCACCCTGCAACGTGCCTTCGCCGCGCAGGAGCAGTCCGTGTCGGCGTATCTGCGCGAACGGCGGCTGGATCATGCGCGCCGGGCTCTTCTCGCCGGACCGGGCCGGTGGAGTGTCTCGGAGATCGCCGCACACTGGCAGTTCGCCGACAGCAGCCACTTCACACGCCTCTTCAAGCGGCGCTACGGCCGCACACCCACCGAGTACCTTCGTGTCCTCGACGGAGCAACGCTAAAGTCTCACATGAGCGTCAAGGTCGAGGCTGACCCGGAAGAGCGGGAGAACAGCTGTCATGAAGATCGGTGACGTGAGCCGCGCGACCGGGGTGAGCGCCCGCTCCCTGCGCTACGCAGCTTTCGCCAGCCGTCCGCCCCAGCGGTGCCCTTCCACCGTCCCTACCCGGTCAGCCGCATCGGCGGTGCGGGTCACGCTCGAGCGCCAGCAGCGGGCTGAGCCGGCAGATGACCCGGCGGGCCGTGGAAAAGCGGACGCCGAACAGCGGACCCACCTGCCGCTCCGTTAGGTTGCGCGACATTGTGACTGCCCTCTCCACACCCGGCTTACTGACTAACAACGTTTCTGGACGTGGCGGTGGGTGATCAGACAGACGGCGATGCCAAGGAATGCTTCATGGATGTCGTCGCGTCGTTCCCAGCGGATGGGCAGGCGGCGGAAGCCGTGCAGGAGATCGTCCGTTCGACAACCCACCGGAAGGTGCCCAGGTCGGTGCCGTGCGGTTGCCCGCGTTCGGCGATCGCGGGCCGGATGCCGCGCTGGCGCAGGAGTCGGCCGTACTTGTCGTGGTCGTAGCCGCGGTCGGCGAAGATCATGTCGGGCCGTCTGCGTGGCCGGCCGACGACTCCGGCCACTGCCGGGATCTTGTGCAGCAGCGGCAGCAGTTGGGTGACGTCGTTGCGGTTGCCGCCGGTCAGCGACACCGCGAGCGGGATGCTCTGGCCGTCGGTGATGAGGTGGTGCTTGCTGCCCGGGTGTGCGCGGTCGGCCGGGCTGGGTCCGCTTTTGGGCCCCTGCGGGCGGCCCGGACGTGGGAGGAGTTGATCACCGCCCGCGACCAGTCCAGCTGGTTCTTCGAGCGCAGTTTGTTCAGCAGCAGCTGGTGGAGCTGGTCCCACACGTCGGCCTCGTTCCAGGCCGCAAGGCGCGGCCAGCAGGTCATGCCCGAGCCGAAGCCCAACTCCTGGGGCAGGTACTCCCACTGGATGCCGGTGTGCAGGACGAACAGGATCCCGCACAGGGCCTGCCGGTCGGGAACCCGCGGCCGTCCCTCGACCTGCTTGAGGGGCGGCTCGGGCAGCAACGGCTCGATCAGCGACCACAGTTCGTCCGACACGATCCACGGCCGCGACTGACGCTTCCCCAGACCACACCCACGAGCGATCAAGAATGGATCAGGGAGAACGTTCTGTCTTGACAGTGGGCGGGGCATGCGCCAAGCTGGCGCAAGGTAGAACGCTCAGTCTGGGTATGGGGCCTATCGACTCCTCGTGCTGGTCTTCATGCGGGCAGCCGGGGTGCCAACCTGCGGAACCATCTTTCCGTCCTTGTCCTGGCCCGAAAGGATCGCCGTGAGCACTGACTCGACTGCCGCACCACTTGCGACTGTCGGCAGGTCTGCGCGAAATCTGACCATGCGTCAGCTTTTCCTCGCGAGGTCTGTTTTTGTCATCGCATGGGTGGCCTTGCTGCTGGCCAACAAGCGTCACCTTGGGCCCTTCGACGTCACCCTGCTCGTCCTTTATCCGCTGTTCGACGTCGCTGTAGCGGTCTTCGGCGCCCGATCGCCAGGGAGTACCGGAACAACCCGCGGTTGGCGAGTGATCATCGCGATCAGTGTTGTTGCCGCCGTCGGTCTGGCCATCGCCAGCTCCTCAGGAGTTTCGGCAGTCCTGCGGGTATGGGGTGTCTGGGCGATCCTTGTCGGAGCTGTTCAGCTGATCGGGGGGCTCGGCCGCGGCAAGCGCAAGACAGGCGGTCAGTGGACGATGGTCTTCAGCGGTGCCATCTCCGTTCAGCTCGGGGTGCAGTTCATCCTTGGGGCCTTCGCCTCCAACTCCATACTGATCAAGGGGGGCGGCTCCGCGATTCTCGGCTGGATCTTCTTCCTCTTCTTTCTCTTCTCGGCGCTGCGTCATGGCCGCGTGAATCAGGCGGATTGACGTGGCTACGGCGTTCCCTGTGGTTGTCGTCCGCGGCAACTGCTCCCGGTCCTTCAGGCAGGGCTGCAGCGCCTAGCCCGAGGTTCGTTGAGCTGTCGAGCACTGCCATGACCGCCTTGCTGAATGACGATTCTGTGGCGCCTGGTGCCCGCCGCAGGAATTGACGACATCCTTGGACAGCACCATCGCCGTCGGGACTGGGGACAAGCTTGCCCGGCGTCGGTAGAGGAGAGCGGACTGGGAGGCGCTCGCGGTCCTGGCGGGGGGATCGGACGCCTTTCCATGGTCTTCCGTCGCGACCCGCGTGGTCCCGCTGAACCGTGACCCGCAGGCAGCCTTCGCGCACTTCCGCTGCGGACATGACCGTGGGGCAGGGGGAGGCGTCCAGCGGTACTCCCGATTCGAAGTGCGTATGGGGTTGTTATGTCATCGAAGAACGTCGTGGACTACATCATCGTCGGGAGTGGGGCCGCCGGTTCGGCGCTGGCCCACCGGCTCAGCGCGAATCCTCAGAACCGAGTTCTGGTGATCGAGGGCGATGGTGCCGGCGATCAACAGCGGCATGGGATGTCTTCGCGCTTTGTCCAGTCATCGACTGGTCTGCAGCATCGTGATCAGCGAGCACCGCAATTGCTGGACGGATGCAGGCGTACGGACGGCAGCGCGGGTGGCTCAACGGCGGCGAGTGACATGACGGCGAGTTGGGGAGCGGCGGCGGCCCATCAGTCGTGGGAGGCAGCCGATGTCGCCAGCTGGAACTGGGCTCGGTTCCTGGAAGCCCTCACGCCCATGGAGCGGCATGCTGCCGATGCAACTGGCCTGCATGACGACGATGGGCGTCGAGCGGACCAGGCCGTTCGTCCGCCGGATGCGATGAGTGAGCTGTGGATCGCGGCTCTGGCGCGCCACGGCATCCAAACGGTGGAGGACCTGGGCGGAGATCACACGAAGACGGCTTACACGCCGTGGTCGGAGTCGGTAGCCCTCCGGATGAGTTTGCACCGCCCGCCTCTGCACTGGTTGGCGCAGCGGCGCAATGTCCGTGTCCGCTTGCACTGCATAGCCCGACGCGTCCTTTTCGACGGCACGACCGCGATCGGGGTTGAGACCGCAACTCCCTGGGGCACGGTACGGTTCACAGCCCGCCGTGAGGTCATCCTGTGCGCGGGCGCGGTGAGTAATACGCTGGTGCTCGAGCGAAGTGGCGTCGGCGACCCGGAGGTACTCAGCACCGTCGGCGTACAACTCGTCGCGGCCAACGCTGCCGTAGGCGGCAACCTCAGGCAACGTCGAGGCGCGGCATTCAGCCTCAGACTGAACGGCGTATCAGACCGTGCCCCGGAGTCGGTCACGCCGGCCGCAAGACTCAGGGCCAAAGTCATGAGGTTGCTAAGACTTGTCCCGTAAAGATCTTCGAGTCAGCGGGGCGCGATCGGCTACCGCCCGCTCTGCTCGCCTATCGGCTGAGTGCGAGGTTGTGCAGGCGGGCGATTCCGATCATCGCGTGATGGACGCCGTTGCCCTTCAAGCGGCAGTCGCGGAGGATCTTCCAGGTCTTCATGCGGGCGAAGGCGTGCTCAACACGGGCGCGGACCTGGCGGTGGGACGTGTTGTGCTCTTCCTTCCAGGCGGGCAGTTCGCTCTGTCCGCGCTCGCGGCGGTGCGGGATGAGCAGGCCGGTGCCCCGGTAGCCGCCGTCGGCGATCACGGTGGTGCGGCCGACGGCGGCCTTGGCTCCGGATAGTGCCCACGCATTGCAGTCGTTGCGGTTGCCGGGCAACGGTCGGCCGACAAAGACGACGCGCCGGGTGTCGGCGTCGATGACGACCTGGTGGTTGGTGGAGTAGCGGTAGTTCTTCGACCGCTCGGCCACCGTGTGGTCGCGGGTGGCGACCAGGGTTCCGTCCACGATGAGCACGGTGTCCTTGCGGAACCGTTTGCGGGGCTTGAGCGCGAGCAGGGGACCAAGGTGGCTGATGATGCGGTCAGCTGCGGATTTCGAGACGCCGAACAGCGGGGCGAGCTGTCGCAGCGTCAAGTTGGTGCGCCAGTACGCCGTGACCAGCAGCACCCGGTCCTCCAGTGGCAGGCTCCACGGCCGACCTCTGCGGACCGCGTCAGCTCCTTCGTGCCGCAGCTGTGCCACCAACCTGCCGAAGCAGCGAGGGCTCAGTCCGGTGAACGGGGCTATCCAGGACGGCTGCGACGCCGTGATCACAGCAGACATCGCGAGATCATTTCACTCGTCGCCAGGTGTCCCGTTCACGACAGTTCTTGACGGCCCCACCGATTCCTTGAGCGGCGCTCCTCACCGGCCCTGGTGACCTGGGTCAGTCGAAGAGGGCAACGACTCCATTCACCCAGATCGCAAGGAACGCAAGGGCCCCCACCAGGCAGCCGACGCCCGCCAGCACACCGCTGACCGACCACGGCTCGGAGGGCGCCTCGTGCTTCTCCTGCAGGCAGCCGTCCCGGTAGGAGGCGGGGTCGTCCCAGTCGACGGGGTGCCCCAGCTCCTCGGCGCAGGCGGTCCGCACCCCGACCAGCTGCCCCTCCGCGAAGGCGGTGGCAGCCATCGCCTCGGGGCCGCGCCAGGCGAGGGCCTTCATCCGCCACCCGGGAGACCCATACCGCGCCTCGAAGGCGGCTGTCTCGTCGGCGTTGCGGTCCTCTTCGAGGTACATCCAGCGTCCGGCCTCGGCGGCGTCGCCGAAGAGCCGGTACACCTCGGCCAGACGCCGGCGGAGCGTCAGGTCGTACGGGAACGATGAGACGAGACCGCGCAAACGCTGACGCGCGACGGGAACCCGGCCAGCGGCCAGGTCTGCGTCGACTCGGGCAAGGGTCTCTCTCAGGGGCATGAACACATGATCGGGTACCGCACTGATCCACGTCGACTTGGTTTGTCGCTCAGCACTCGCTCGCTCTCAACGGCATCGACTGAACCCCACTGAGACGGGACACCATCACTTACGGGACAAGTCTTACTGAGTTTTTCGTTAGTTCTGTGGGCGCAGGAGCTACAGCGCTGTGAGGCTGTTGGTGTGTCTTTCGAGTCGCAGCCCGTGGTTTCTGATGTGTCCGTTCCGCCCCTGACACGACCCCAGTTGGCCGAGGCCGGTCGCCTACGGGCGGCGGAGCTGTTCGAGCAGGGACGTTCCACATCCGAGGTTGCACGGATGGTGGGGATGCATCCCGAGAGCGTGCGCCGGTGGAAACGCTTATGGGAACAGGGCGGTGCTCAGGCCCTGCGGCGGCGTCCGGCCACCGGTCGGCCGCCGAAGCTGGATGATGCCCAAGTCGAAGCTGTTCGGGCCGCGTTGGAGCAAGGCGCCCAGGCGCACGGGTTCGAGGCAGACCTGTGGACGTTGGAACGGGTCGGTGCGGTGGTGGAACGGGTGACCGGAGTGAAGTTGGCCCGGGCCTCGGTATGGCGCCTGCTGACCGGGCGGCTGGGGTGGAGTCTGCAGCGGCCCAGGCGCCAGGCCGTGGAGCGGGACGAGTCCGAGATCGCCCGATGGGTCGCGCAGGAATGGCCGCGCATCAAAAGGGGGCGGTGAAGAAACGTGCCTGGATCGTGTTCTTCGACGAATCGGGCGTGTCCCTGCTGCCCCAGGTCCGTCGCACCTACGCACCCCGCGGCCGCACTCCACTCTTACGGCACCGGTTGAACTGGAAACGCGCCGGGATGGCCGCGGCTCTGGGTTACCACGCCGCCGACCGCGAACGCGGCCCGCGGCTGTGCTTCCACCTCAAGCCAGGCAGCTACGACACCACCTCCCTGATCGGAGTACTTGAGCAGATCAAGACCTTCTACGCCGGCGAGTCGGTGGTGTTGGTCTGGGACGGACTGTCCGCCCACTGGAGCCGGGGCATGCGGGCATGGGCCGCCGCGCAGAGCTGGCTGACACTGGAGCGGCTGCCGGCCTACGCACCCGAACTCAACCCCGTCGAACTGCTGTGGTCGGCCATCAAGACCCGCGAGCTGGCCAACCTCGCCGGCGACCACCTCGCCGACGTCGCCGACGCGGCCGAACGCGGCATCCACCGAGTCTGCTCCAGCGAACAACTCCCGTGGTCCTTCCTCACCCACACCGGGCTCACAATCCATCCCTAAACACCACAGAACTAATGAAAAGCTCAGTAGGGCGCCCCGATGCACTGAAAAGCTGGGGCACCTCAGTCCTGGCCGTACTCAACTCGAAGGTTGGGGCGTCGAGCCTGGACATGCAATTGATGTTCACGTCGACCCTTTTCGCGGATGGCGGCGCTCTCCCTGCCGGGGGAGCCGGTTCGCGCGGGGTGTCTGTGGCCTTCTATCCGCAGTCACCCACCAGCGTCGGGTCGGTGCACATCACAGGGCCAACCTTGGAAGACCCGCCTCGCCTTGTGCCCGGTTACCTGTCTACTGTTCATGACTGGTATTTGACGATCGCAGCCTTCGCCAGGGCGCGTGAGATTCTGGCAACCGAACCGTTCGCCTCGGCGATGACCGAGACCTTTCCTGCGGCAGCCGTCGTGGATCCGGAAGACGTATTGCAGTACGTACTGACACACGGGTTCAACCAGGATGCGGTCGGCACCTGTGCCCTTGGACCGGATGGGGTCGTCGATGATGAACTCCGGGTGCGCGGTACCGACAGGCTGAGGGTCGCTGACGCATCGGTGATGCCGAGGCTCCCGACCCTGAACACGGAAGCGGCGAGCAGGGCGGTCGGCTGGAGTGCCGGCGACGTACTGCGGAACGCGAACAGGCGGAGCAGGTAGCGCGGGACCCGCTCGTCGAACCGCCTGGAAGTGGACCGCTCACAGGACACAACAGATGACATGACCCAGCCCACCCTGACAGCAACCGATTCTTCGCCTTGATCGCTGAACACGGTCGAGCCGGTTGGGGGGGGACTACACCACACACATGCTTCGCCGTTCCAGCTCAGGGAGCGGAGGGAACGGCGAGCATCGAGGCGAGGCCCCAGCCACCGGAAGGTCAGGCGACGCTCCAGCCGCGCATTTGACGGCCGATCAGTCCAACCCCCATCGCGCCGGAAGCCGCGTCCCGCACCAGGGCGACCGCCTCCTTCGGCGGATACTCCAGACGGCAGCCGTTCAGCACCAGATATGCCTCCGCGCAGTGCCACGCGAACGCCTCGTTGGAGTGTTCCAGACACGGCAACCGCACCAGCGTCTGCAGCAGTGCCGCCGCCTTCAGATAGAGGGACCCATAGACGTCACGCTCCATGGCGCGGGCATTGACCCGGGCGACCGCCGCGTACAGGGGACCGTAGTCGTCTACCTGGGGATCACCGGGCAGCAACTCGGCAGCGTGCAGCAGGAAAGTCACATCAAGAGGGTGAAGCGGTTCGTGCTGCGTCACGCGGCGTGACCCCGCTCCTGCTGCTCCTCAAGGTCCCGCCGTGCTGCCAGCTCTTCGGCGCGGTGCTCCCCGTCAGCGCCGGCCGCCTCCGCGAACGCGTCGCCGCTGTGGGCCATCGACGCGCGGAAGGCTTCAAGGAAGTGCGTCTCCATGGCGGTGGCACGGGCGTAAGCCGCCGACAGGATGTACTCCTGCAAGCTGACGCCCTCCTGTCGTGCTGCGGCTTCGATCGCGGCACGCTGAGCCGGATCGGGGAAGCGTAGGTTCATAGCTTTGGGCTGAGGCATGGTACCGATGGTACCTCCGGTACCACTCTGAGTACCATCCCTGATGCGCAGCAAGAAGGAACCTCTCTGCCAGGGGCGGCCGGCATCGCAGAAGTGACCGGCACGTCCGTGGCGACACTGAAGGAGGGTGGGCGGCCATCTCGGCGCCCTGGTCCCAGGTCAAGGACCACTTCAGGTGGGGTGGCAGGGTCTGGACCGTGCCGACCAATGCTGTGCGGACGGCGGCGGCTCCGTGCCCGTTGGGAAGGTGGACCAGCATCAGGTAGCGGGTGCTGCGTTCGGCCAGGGTGGCGATGGCGGAGCGGGAGTTGCTGCCGACGATGAGGTCGCCTTCCCAGTGCCCCGGGACGGCTCGGTCGGCGGCTTCCGCGGGCCGCTCGCTGATCACGATCATCGGGTGGGGGAACCGCGAGCCCCCCCACCGAATGGTGCGACTGGACCAACTGGCCTGGGGCTAGCCCCGAACAGATTTCCGACAGCGACTTCGCTACCTTGATCGCCGACCGGATCCCGGCCGAGGAGACGGCCGCCGCCCTCGGACTGACCACAGAGCACGTGCGATTCTACTGCGACGCCACCGGCACCACCCAACCGTCGCCCCCTCCCGCATCCCCCGGCCTTGGCCGGCGTCAGCCTCGGCGCGGGATGCTCGACCCGGGCTGCCTGCGCACCACTCACTCCAGCGGAACCCTCAACCAGAGCCGGATCGCCCGCAGTGCCGACTGCAGCCTCTCAACCGTCCAAAACGCCCTGGAAGAAGCCGGGATCCCCGCCACACCTCGCCCCGAACCGCTCAGCCTTCACATCACCCGCGAGGAACTCGAACAGGCCTACCTGCACCAACGCCTCAGCATCCCCGACATCGCCCAACCGTTCGGTCTCGACAGGCACCGCCTCAACCTGCTGGCCAAGAAGTGGGGCATCGAGATCCGCCCGGACAGCGCCACCAGCAAACTGTTCGCGCTCCCGCCGGACGCACCGGCCCTGTCCGAGTCGATGGTGGCCATCAGCAACGTCCGCAACTGCGTCGAACGCCTCAGACGCATGGCACGACTGCCCGGCCAACGAAACCTCTGCGCGGCCGCCCGGAGCCTCCTGGACGCAGCGCAATCGTCCGTCACCTGACCGGCGGCCCGACCTACGACTGGGGTGATCTCAAGGCGCCGGTGATGACGGTGGTCACCATCTTGCGGACGGCGCCGGTCTGCGGCGGGGCGCTTGTCCGGTCGGCGAACAGCAGGTGCCCGGCCCCGACGAGGGTGGGGGCGAGTGTGTCGATGTCGGCGTCACCGGCCAGGCGCCCCAACTCCCGCTCGGCGGTGAGGTATGTGGCGATCATGGCGGTACCTTGCATGGCCAGCGGGATGCCGGTCTGACCGGCATCCCGCAGCCGGGCGCGGAAGCCGTCACGGAAGGTGATGAGCGCGACGATCGCCACCGTGACCGGCCCGAACAGATCCTGCAGGGCGTCGGCAAGGTTGTCCACCACGCTCCCGGTTCCGGCGGCGGCACGCAGAGTCGTGGTTCGGTCCTCGATGCCGCGGACGCGGTCGAGGACCAGCTCCGCCAGGAAAGCGTCGAAGTCGGTGAAGTGCCGGTGCAGCACGCCCTTGGCACAGTTCGCCTCCTCCGTGACCGCCCGGCTGGTCAACGCGTCGGGCCCGTCCCGGAGCAGGACGCGCTCGGCGGCTTCGAACAGCTGGCCGCGCACGTTGTGGATGTGCACCCCTGACGGCATTGTCTCCCTTTCCGTGCCGCCCCGCCTTAACAAGTGGGCAACCGCCCATTAGTGTGGGCGCATGCCCACTTTATCGCAGGGACAGCCGGACAAGTCCGGACCGGAGCCCCACCGCCACCGGCAGACAGCCGAGTCGTTCGGCATCGACGCCGAACGCTACGACCGCGCCCGACCGCCCTATCCCCAAGCCCTGGTGGACAGGATCATCGCGGCAAGCCCCGGTCGGCACGTCCTCGACGTCGGAGCCGGGACCGGCATCGAGGCCCGGCAATTCCAGGCGGCCGGCTGCACGGTGCTCGGCGTCGAACCCGACGAGCGGATGGCCGCCTTCGCACGACGCAGCGGTGTCGAGGTCGAGGTCGCCAGGCTCGAGGAATGGCAGCCGGCCGGGCGGCAGTTCGACGCGGTCATCGCCGGCACCGCCTGGCACTGGGTGGACCCCGTCGCCGGCGCGGCCAAGGCCGCCCAAGTGCTCCGGCCCGGCGGCCGGCTCGCTCCCTTCCACCACGTCCCGCAGCTCCCGGCCGAGGTGATCGACGCCCTCGCCGAAGCACTCCAACGGGTCGCCCCCGATTCCCCGTTCAACCCCGGCCTCCTGAGAGGATCGGCCGTGGACGCCTACCAGCCCCTGTTCGCGAAAATCGCCGACGGGATCCGCCAGACCGGCAACTTCAGCGAGCCCGAACAATGGCGCTTCACCTGGGAGCGCACCTACTCCCGAGAAGAGTGGCTCGACCAGCTCCCCACGTTCGGCGGCCTCACCCAACTCCCCGCGGGCAAATTGGCGGAGGTCCTGGACAGCGCCGGGACTGCGATCGACAAGCTCGGCGGGCACGCCACCATGCCCTACACATCCGTCGTGATCACCTCGACCCGCTCCAACACGGCCTGACCGCCGCGAACGTCGGGCGTCGCCGGGCACGAGCAGACTGATGAGCTCGGCGACGCCCCCCGGGAAGCGGGGCAGGTTCTCCGGCTCCTTGCACCGGACCTCAGACCAACGGTCCGTCCCGGCGGACGGCGCGATTGCTAAAGATCAGCCAATCGGCCCGCTGCTAACGCAACATGGAATCCAGAGTTCCAGCAGGACTCGCTGCTAACGGAGCGGCTCAACCTACAGTCAGCCGCGGCGGACGATGTTCTCGGCCTGGGGGCCCTTCTGGCCCTGGGTCACGTCGAAGGTGACCTGCTCGCCTTCGAGGAGTTCGCGGTAGCCGGTGCCGGAGATGTTGGAGTAGTGCGCGAAGACGTCCGGTCCACCACCGTCCTGCTGGATGAAGCCGAAGCCCTTCTCGGTGTTGAACCACTTCACGGTGCCACTGGCCATGCGTCTGTCCCTCGAATGCGCCGGGTGCTTCCCGGTCGGTCTGTTAGCGGTGCTCTCCGTCTGTGGAGGGCGTCCGGCGTCCGTTCTACCCCTGTGGCCGGGAGGCCGATCTGACTCGCGTCCGGGTAAGGCGTGCCACTGGGGCGCTGGGTTGCCGGTCCTTCGGTGCTGAGCCGCTGGTTTGGGAGGCAGATGCCTACTTGCCCTTGGCGGCTTCCTTGAGCTTGGTGCCGGCGGAGACCTTGACGCTGTAGCCGGCCGGGATCTGGATGGGGTCGCCGGTCTGCGGGTTGCGCGCGGTGCGAGCGGCACGGTGGGTGCGCTCGAAGGTCAGGAAGCCGGGGATGGTGACCTTCTCGTCGCCCTTGGCGACGATCTCGCCGATGGTCTCTGCGAGGGCGGCCAGAACGGCGTCGGCGTCCTTGCGGGTCACCTCGGCACGCTCGGCGAGGGCGGCAATCAACTCACTGCGGTTCATGGGCGGTGCTCCGTGATGCTCGGGGTGCCGCGATCGCTGGGCGGACGCGGCGTTTCTGGCGCCATCCTGTCATCTGGGTCTGACCTGGTCGCAGCGAGGCCGCACCCCGGTAGTGCGGGTACGCGGCCGCTCCCGCAGACGCATCTCGATTGCTGCCCTGACCTGCTACAAACCCGGCGAGAGATCACCACTGATCTACCGGCCCCGCCGCGACGACGGCAACCGCGACGGACGCAAGAGCTTCTCCTGGCGTGACTACCGCGACCTGCTCATCGCCGCCCACACCCAGCTTGGCGACCCGATCGTGCTGGTCTGGGACATCCTCAATGTCCACAAGGCTGCCGGACTGCGGGAGTTCGCCGCGACCCGGGACTGGCTGACCATCTACTACCTGCCGCCCTACGCGCCCGACCTCAACCCCGTCGAAGGCATCTGGTCCCTGCTACGACGCGGCTGGCTCTCCAGCGTCGCCTACACCACGCCCGAACACCTCATGCAACGCATCCGACGCGGCCTCCGCCACGTCCAGTACCGCAGCCACCTCATAGACGGCTGCCCCGCCGAGACAGGGCTGATCATCAACCCCTGATCACCGAAGGCGACATCACAAGCTCAACCTCAGTAGCTGGGCACGGGTTTGTCAGCCAGGTATTTCAATGACGATCTTGCCGTAGATGCCACTGGCGGCTTGCGCTCGATATGCGGCAGGGGCGTCCTCGAAAGCGTAGCGTTGATGGATGATTGGGTGGAGGTCGCGGGTTTCGATGAATTCCACCAGGTCGCGGTGCATTCGTCGACTGGCGCCGGCTACCCCGCGCAAGTTGATCTGCTTTGCCAGCAGGCTGCGGCTGAGAGGCTTGTTGTCCAGCTCGAAGAGTCCGACGCTGGCCACTTCGCCTGTCTTGCCTACTGCTTCCATGGCCTGTGGCAGGAGTCCCACGCCAACGGTATCGACCACCTTGCGGACGCCGCCGGTGCTGCGAGCCACCTCGGCTGCCCAGTCCGGGGTGTCGAGGCTGTTGAGTACGCTTGCTACGCCCATGGCACGTAGTTTTTCCATGTGGTCCCGGCGACGTAGGACGACGTGAGCGTCAGCGCCAAGAGCGAGACACAGCTGGACGGCGAACAGTGCCACGCCGCCTGTTCCCAGCGTCAACATCGACCCTCCCTTGGCGATCGGGTGGTCGCCGAACATTGCATTCCACGCGGTACCACCCGCAATTGGCAGGGTGGATGCCTCTGCGGAGTCCAGGTTCTGCGGCGCACGTGCCAGATGGTCCGCAGGCAGAACGACGTACTCCGCCAGAACTCCATCGAGATCGAGCGCTCCAAGGCCGAGGCCGAAATCATCGACCGGTATGCCATCTTCCCAACCACGAACACCGGTGTTTGTTACCCGATCCCCGACAGCCCACGCATCGGCGTCTTCGCCGACGGCGTCAATAGTGCCGGCGACGTCCGACAGCGGGATGAGGTTCCGGCCTTCGGTGCGGCCGTACCAGTTGGTCAAGATCAGCTGGTCTCGATAATTGATCGACGCGGCCTCGACTTTGATCCGGACTTCGCCTCGGCCGGGCTCGGGCATGTCGGCGTTTTCCAGGACGAGGCCGGAAGCCTCAGTGACGCCGGCCGGTAGCATCCATCGTTTCATAGGGGAATTTCCTGTTCTTGCGAGTTGTGATGCCCAACTGCATTTGGTTGGAACTCGGGCGGATCCTGAAAGGCCAGCTGCAACGTCCAGCCTGCAACGTCCAGCCGCGGCGGATATCGAACCGGGTCCGCTCAACGGGCGCGTGCGGCTGGGTGTCGATCAGGCTGACGTGCGTGAGAGCATGTGATAACCATAGGAGACCACAGTCCGAGTGTGTAGCGGGCACTTTGAGGTGACCACCATGAGTACGCACCCCATCCTGGCCAGCGCCGCCGAGACCGACGCCTTCTCGGCCGATTGTCCGACCCGCGAGATTCTTGACCGACTCGGAAGTAAATGGGTCTCATTGATCATTGTTGCATTGGCTGACAGGCCGCACTATTTCGGCGAGTTGCTCAGACGTATAGAGGGAGTGTCCAAGAAGATGCTTGTCCAGTCTCTGCGTATTCTCGAGAGCTACGGAATAATCGACCGTGAGCCGAAGAAGGTTGGAGCCGTCGTCAAGGTCTGCTATAGGCTGACTGAACAAGGGAAATCCCTCGTCGAGCCACTGTTTGCTGTGTACGCTTGGGCGCAACAGAACACCGACACAATGCTGTCGAGCCAAGAGGTTTACAACAGGACTGTGTCGCGGCGTGCAACTCACCCTTAGACCTTGTCTCATGTGGTGATGGTGTGTGCTGCGGCATGATGTCTCTTCGTGAGTGCCGATCTGTCGCAGCGGCTGGTTCCTGACGGTCTGTGGGAACTGGTCGCCCCGCTGCTGCCGTCGTTCAATTCCCGTCCGCAGGGCGGCGGGACCGCGCCGTTGGACGAGCGTGCCGTGTTCACGGCGGTGGTATACGTGCTGACCAGCGGGTGCGCCTGGCGGTATCTGCCGGAGACGTTCGGGGTGTCGCCCGCAACAGCACACCGCCGGTTCACAGCGTGGACCGAGGCCGGGTTATGGCGCCGATTGCACCGGGCGGTC
>NZ_KB911635.1 GCF_000383615.1 Streptomyces canus 299MFChir4.1
GCTAAGAGGTCGTTTTCATCTGCAGATCCTGTTTCATCCCAACAAGTCCCCGTGACGGAGCGGCCCTTGGGAGACTGTAGGGGTTGGCGCGATTGACGGGGTATGAGGGAAGCCCATATTGCCCGCCTCGCCCTAGGAAGCCTGTCTCATTCCAAGGGGAGCTGATATCAGTGATTTCTCCCGCCACCCTGTGCAGGAACCCGACACGTGAGAGGCGCGAGTATCAACCTGTGGCACGTGAAGCGACACAAATTAGCTGAAAACGACCTCTAAGCGATCGTGTGGGTGCCGGGCCTGAAACAACACCGACCGAGGCTGCCTGCGTCCCCGTCTTCTTGTCCTCACGTCTGCGGCACGCATGAGGGGCACCTCCGGCCCAGCCTCGTGGCCTGTCGTCGCGTCGCAGCCGCCTCGGCGTGCTCACACGGTCCATCGATTAGGCTGTTGACCAGCTCAAGTCGCTTCCTGAGGCTGCTGTACGACAGAAGGTGCCCATCGGATGTCAGAAGAACGCGAGACCGCGTCGCCCCATGTCATCACATCCGTCGTGAAGTCGCTGACCTTGCTTCAGGTGTTCTCCGACGACATTCCGCGGGTGACGGTTTCTCGTGCGGCAGAGCTGACCGGCATGACCCGACCGAGCGCCCGGCGGATCCTGCTCACCTTCGTCGACCAGGGGTTCATGTACACCGACGGACGTGAGTACTGGTTGAGCCCCAAGGTGATGCGGCTCGGGTTCGGATACTTGTCGACCTTGCCGTTCTGGGAGACGGCACAACCGCATCTGCGCGAGCTGGCCACCACCCTGCAGGAGTCGTGTTCGCTCGCCACTCTGGACGGCGACGAGGTGGTCTACGTGATTCGGGTTCCCGTCCGGGAAGGACTGCTCGCCCTCAACGTGGGCTCGCGGCTGCCCGCCCACGCCACGTCCCTGGGCAAGGCCCTGCTCGCAACCAGTCGCCCGGAGACCGTCGAGCGGTTCCTGGCGTCCGGGCCGTTTCCCGCGCTCACCGAGAACACCATCACCGAAGCGACCGAGATGGAGGCGGAGTTCGCGAGAATCCGCCGGCGTGGTTACGCGACGGCGAACGGTGAGCGGGAGCTGGGGGTCCGCTCGGCGGCGGCGCCGGTCCTCGGCGCCGACGGCTATTCGGTCGCGGCGATCAACGTCACGGCCAACTCCGTACGGGTGTCCCAGCAGACGCTGGTGGAGAAATACGCACCGGCGGTCGTCAGAACCGCCGGTGCGATCTCGGCGACGCTCGGCTACCGCGCGGATCCCACCCCGTAGCCGACGTCTGGATCAGTCGTGGTGCAGGTCGATGCCCTTGGTCTCACGAAGGGTGAGTGCCGCTACGGTGCTCACCGCCGCACAGAAAATGAAGTAGAACGTGGGCGACAGGTTGTTGCCGGAGACCGTGATCAGCCATGTCGCGATGAACGGTGCCGTGCCGCCGAGCAGCGAGTTCGAGATGTTGTTCCCGAAGGCGATGCCGCTGTAGCGCACCGAGGTCTTCAGCATCTCGGCGAAGGTGGTGAACGCGGATCCGTTGACCAGTGACACGAGGGCCATCAGGACGCACTGTGCGGTGATGGCCGGCCACACCGCCTCCTGGGCCATCAGCGCGAACATCGGGTACGCCGCCACGCCGGAGGCCGCGCTGCCGATCGCGAGGACGGGTTTGCGGCCGAAGCGGTCCGAGAGCATGCCGGAGATCGGCATGCACAGACAGCCGACGACGAGGGCGAGACTGGTGGACAGGAAGGCCGTCCGCGGCGAGTGTCCGCCCACGGTCTGCAGGTAGGTCGCCGCGTACACGCTGGAGAGGTAGTACCCGCCGGTGATCACCGCGCCAAGACAGGCGATTTTGACGATCGTGGTGCCGGATGTGCGGAACAGCTCCTTGATGGGAAGGTCCGCGGTTTCGCCGTTGTCCTGGGTCCGCTGGAACTCGGGGGTGTCCTCAAGCCGGCTCCGGATCCACAGCCCGACGACGCCGATCGGCAGGGACAGCAGAAACGGGAGCCGCCAGGCCCAGTCGGTGATGGTCTCGGCGGAGAACCAGCTGTTCACGGCCAACGCCACGAGAGATGCGAGGATCGAGCCGAGGTAGGTGCCGGTGTTCACCATGGACGTGAACGTGGCTCGGCGGTGCGCCGGGGCCGACTCGGCGACGAAAGCGTTGGCGCCCGAGAGTTCTCCGCCCGCGGCAAACCCTTGCAGGGAGCGGGTGAGGACCAACAGGACTGTGGCCCAGATGCCGAGCGTCACGTGTGTCGGCAGGACGCCGACCAGTGCGGTCGACAGCACCATGAGCAGGATGGTCCACGACAGAGCGCGCTTGCGGCCGTAGCGGTCGCCCATGTGACCGAAGAAGACACCGCCGGGGAGCCGGAGGAAGAACGCCACCGCGAACGTCGCGAAGGTGCCGAGAAGCTCGGCGTTCGGGTCTGAGGAGACGAAGAACAGGGCCCCCAGCATGGTGGCCATATAGCCGTAGATCCCGAAGTCGTAGTACTCGACGACGGTGCCGCAGATCGCGGCGGTCAGGGACTTGGCCGGCTTCTGCCGTACGATCCTCCCCGGCCCCGGCGGGACAGCCGTCCCGGTATCACTGCCTGGGCTCATGACGTTGTTGACGGTCGGCTCCATTGCCATTCCTCTCTGGGGTCCTGAACTGCCGGACGATGCGGCTCGTGATGGTGGGACTTGAATCAGGTGGCGTTCAGGAAGGTCAGGGGATTTTCGACGAGAAGGCGTCTGCGGTCGGCCTCGGTGGGCGCGAACTGCTCGATCAGTTCGGCGCGGTAGGCATCGGAAGGAGTCCATCCGCGGCTCTGCGGGTGGGGAAAGTCGGTGCCCCAGAGCATTCGCCCAGGAGCGTGTGCCGTGAGGGTTCTGGCGACGTCGACGGCATCGGTGAACGGTGGCGGTTCGATGCTCAGCCGGTCGATTCCGCTGAGCTTGACCCAGACGTGGCCGGCGTCGAGCAGCCGTAGCAGCGCGGCGAGACGAGCGTCCGCCGCGCTGGAGGCGAGGTCGAAGCGGGCCATGTGGTCGATCACGACGCGGGCACCGAGCGACGCGATCACGTCCTCGTGGTCGAGTACGCCGGCGCCCATGAGGTGCAGCTCGATGTGCCAGTCGCGGGCTCGCGCGATCGCCGCGAGCCGGTCGAGTTCGGCCGGGGTGGGCACGTCGGCCAGCTCAGGCAGGAAGTGCACCCGCATACCGCGCACGCCGGCCTCGTGCAGTACGTCGAGTTCCGCCTCGGTCACCTCGGGGGTCAGCAGGGCGACACCGCGGTGGCGGCCCTCGCCCTTGCGCAGGGCGTCCAGCAGCACACGGTGGTCCGAGCCGTGCGCCACGGACTGCACGATGAGGGTCCGTTCTATGCCCAGCGCGGCATGCAGTCGTCCCAGGTCCTCGGCGGTCGCGTCCGGCGGAGTGGAGCGGGCGCCCCGCGCATAGGGAAAGCGCGATACCGGCCCGATCACATGGCAGTGCATGTCCCATGCGCCGGGCGGGAGGGCGAGCGTGGGGCGTCGCGGTTCCGGGTCCGGCGGCAGCGACACCTCGTGCGGGCCCAGGTCGACGACGTCATGATCGTTCAGTCGCATCGGGCGCTCATCCCTCCGTCCACCACGATCTCCGTGGCGGTGACGAACCGGGACTCGTCGGAAGCCAGGAACAGCGCCGCGTAGGCGGTGTCCCGGCCGTCCCCGGCCCAGGGCAGCGGGATGCGCGCCGCGCGCTCGGCGAGCAGTCGCGTGACGTCCCCGCCGGCCCGCTGGGCTGCGAGCCGGGACTCGACGAGCGGGGTGTGCAGCTGTCCGGGGATCACCGTGTTGCAGCGGATGCCGTGCGCCGCGTACTGCACCGCCGTCACACGAGTGAAGGAGATCACGCCTGCTTTGGCCGAGGCGTAGGCGACCTGGGGGGAGCCCGTGTACCGGATCCCGGAGGTCGAGGCGTAGTTGACGATCGAGCCGGAGCCCTGCTCGGTCATCACGGGGAGTACCGCCCGACAGGTGCGGTAGACACTGCCGAGGTTGAAGTCGAGTTGTTGCTGCCATTCCTCGGGCGGGAGCTCGGCCGCCCCGCCCTTGCGCGACCCGCCCACCACGTTGACCAGCACATCGACGCGGCCGTAGGTACGTACCGCGGTGTCCACCACAGCCTGCACGGATACGGCGTCGAGTGCGTCGCACACGATCGGCAGCACCGTGCCGCCCGACTCCTTGATCCGCTGCTCGGTGGTGCCCAGTGCCGTGGCGTCGATGTCCGCCGCCACCACGCGTGCGCCCTCCCGGGCGAACAGCGACGCACACGAACTGCCGTTGCCCAGACCCGTGGCCTCTCCGCCGGCGCCGAAGACGATCGCCACCTTGTCGTGGAGACGTCCGCTCATACCCTGCTCCTGTCTTTCCGTCTTGCCAGTCATGCGATCGCCATCGCGTTGAGGAACCGCGAGACCATGTTGTAAGCGCTGACGGTCAGCGCGAGTTCCACGACGCCCCGGTCTCCCAGCCGGGCGCGGACCTGCTCGAACATGTCATTGGGAACGCGGCAGTCCCGCGTCAGCGCTTCAGTGAACTCCACCGCCGCCGTCTGCAGCGCGGTCAACGGGGTGGCGCCGACGGGTTCGCGCAGCCACTCCACCTGCTCGACGGTGAGTCCCTCGACGAGCGCGAGGGGCGCATGAGCACGCCACTCGTACGGTGCGTCGTTGATCCGCGCCACGACGAGGATGGCCAGCTCGCGCAGATCGCCGGGCAGCGTCGATCGCTCGCGCACCGCGCCGAGCAGTTCGTTCCAGCCCAGGGCGATCTGCGGGGAGTACAGCAGGGCCTGGTCCAGCGCTCGCAGGTCGCCACCGCGCCGTGCGCGGATCCGGTCCGCGATCTCCCCATCGGCCATCGGCTCTGCCATCCGCGTCACTACAACCGCTCCATCCGTCAGGGTTCGTGCTGGTACGGCATGGTTCCGCCCACGCTTGACACGACGATGCTGACAGGCAACAGTATGTACGTCAAGCGTACGTCTGTACGCAATGCGTACAACGTAAAGTCGCTGTGAGTCCGCTGCGAGCGACGGGCCCGCGGCACCGAGAAGGACGCGAGACCCGGTCTCGACGATCCGGAAAGGTCGACATGTCGGTCGACACCTCGTCCACCCGCAAACATCTCGACCGCTACCCGGCCCCATACCTGGCCATCGCGGGGCAGCGGCGCACCGGCGGGGGCCGCGAGACGTTCTCCGTGGTCAATCCGACCACCGGCGCCACGCTGGGCGCGCTGCCTCTGGCGACGGCGACGGACCTGGAGGACGCTCTCGCAGCCACCCGTGAAGCGTTCGAGACCTGGTCGGCCCTGAGTGTGTACGCACGTCGAGAGGTGCTGCACTCCGCTGCCCGGTGGCTGCGTGAGAACAAGGACGAGGGTGCCACCCGCATCGCGCTGGAGCTGGGCAAGCCGTTCGGTGAAGCGCTCACCGAGGTGAACCTGTCCGCGTCGCTGCTCGAATGGGCCGCCGACGAGGCACTGCGCGCCTACGGCCGGATCATCCCGGGTCGCCGGCCCGGCCTGCACCTGGAGGCGCGGCTCAGGCCGGTCGGCCCGGTGTACGCGGTATCCAGCTGGAACGCTCCGCTGAACACGCCGTCCCGCAAGGTGTCCGGAGCCCTGGCGGCGGGGTGCAGCCTCGTCCTCAAACTCTCGGAGCAGGCGCCTTCGACGGGCTTGTTCCTGCTGGAAGCGCTGGACGCCGCGGGCGCACCCGCCGGGTTGGTGCAGATGGTGTCCGGCCACGGTCCCGACATCAGCGACGTGCTGATCCCCAGCGACGAAATCCGGATGATCACCGTGACCGGCTCGGTCGGGCTCGGCCGCACACTCGCCGCGCAGGCGGCCGGACACCTCAAGCCGCAGATCCTGGAACTCGGTGGGCATGCCCCGGTGGTCGTGCACAGGGACACGGACGTGGCGAAGGTCGCGCGCGGCGCGGCTCGTGCCAAGTTTCGCAATGTGGGCCAGACCTGCATCTCTCCGACCCGGTTCCTCGTACACCAGGACATCCACGACCGCTTTGTCGCCGAGTTCGTCGCGGAAACCTCTCGGATGACCGTCGGAGATCCTTTCGCGGACGGGACCGCCATCGGCCCGATGCAGAACGAGAAGCAGTGCGCGCACATCGAGGGGCTGATCGCGGACGCCGTCGAGCGCGGCGCCCACCTGGCCGCCGGAGGCGAGCGGCTCCAGGACGGGAGCCTGTTCCTCGCACCCACCGTCCTCACCGGGGTCCCCGCGGATGCCCGCGTCCGGTCCGTCGAGCCGTTCGGCCCGCTCGCCACAGTGGAGTCGTACACGGCCCTTGAGGAAGCCGTGGCAGTGGCCAACTCCGTCAGTGTCGGCCTGGCCGCCTACGCTTTCACCGCGTCCGGCCCGACGGCCGAGTACCTCGCCACCCACCTCCGGGCGGGCAACATCGTGCTGAACAACTGGAATGCCTCGTTCCCCGAGACGCCGTTCGGCGGGGTCCATGACTCCGGCTACGGGCGCGAGGGCGGCGTCGAGGGCGTGCGGGACTTCATGACGACCGTATTCGTCAGCAACGAGTACTGACGGCGACGAGCAGCAACGGCATCCCCGTACCGCGTCGCTTCGCATCGCGGCGATGTCCGTTCGACCCAGGGCGTGTGAAGTCCCGTCCGCATCCGGGCGCAGGCTCTCACGACGACCGGGCGCAGAGCGGCGGGTGCTCCCTGCGGTTCGCGACGGCACCTTTCAGCAGCCGCAGCCTCCCGGGGGCGCCCCCGACAGGACACATCGAGACCCCCGTCCCAGTGATGTACCGAGAGAAGGACTGAATCATGAGTGAAGTGACCATCGGCGTCTGCGGCTTGGGCAACATGGGCCTGCAGGTCGCACGGCGTGCCGCCACCGTACGGCCCGGCCCCTGCTTCGACGTCAGCGAGGCGGCGCGGGCGAACGCCGCGGCGGAGGGCCTGCAGCCGACCGCGGAGCTGTCCGACCTGTCCGGCTGCGACGTCGTCGTGCTCTGCCTGCCGCGCTCCGACATCTCCCTCGACATGGCGCGCCGGCTCGCCGAGCTGCTGGAGAAGGGTTCCGTCGTCATCGAGACGAGCACCGTGAGCCCTAACGACATCGCCGCGATGGAGGCGTACCTGGAGCCCAAGGGAATCCGGGTGATCGACGCGGCGATCATCTCAGGCGTCCCCGCCATGGCCGCCGGTACGTCGACGATGCTCGTCGGCGCCGACGAGCATTCCGCGGGCGAGCTGGTCGTGCAGATCATCGACGCGCTCGGCGCCAAGGTGACCTGGCTCGGTCGCCCCCGGGCCGCCATGGCCATGAAGGTCATCCACAATGCCGTCGCACACGCGACCATGGTGACGCTTTCTGAGGCGCGGGCCATGGGCCTGCCCTACGGCATCACCGAGGAGATGCTGGTCGAGATGCTCCGCGGCGAAGAGGCGGGCCTGCTCCGACCGCTGCTCCACCGCATCGGCGAGCGTGTCCCCGCCCGCGACTACGCCGGCGGCATGTCGCTGGAAGCGGCGCGCAAAGACTCGTTGCTGGCCCTGGCGATGGCAGCCGAGTGGCGCGTCCCGCTCTACTCGATCGGCGCGACCCACACCGCCTTCGAGAACGCCGTCGGCCGGTTCAGCGGACGTGACGACTACGCGGTGATCGCCGAGCTGTGGACACGGCCGGAGGACGGCGAGCGGGACTGAGAAGTACACCGACGCCCGCGACGCGGCGGTGATCGCGGACGTCGCACGGACCGTGCCGCACACCCTGCGCTCGCTGGGGCGTGATGTTCGCCCCAGACCGGTCGTGGACGCCTGCACGGCCCATCGCACGAGTGCGTTGGCAATACGTGTCCTGCCTCGCCGTGCGGGAGTCTTCGCGGCTTGTACACGCGGACGGCCGCGCCATCCGCACACGGGCCGGCCAACCGGCTCGGCGAGGTCATCCGTCTTGGACAACTGCTAGTATTCGCCCGCTTGTTCGGGGGGATGGGGCCCTCCGTCAGGGAGGGTAAGCAAGTGACTCGTCGTACCTTCATGCGTGGCTCCCTTGCCACGATCATCGGTTTGGCGCTCTCTGTGTCCGCCGTGCCGCTGGTGGCGCCGGCGCACGCGGAGACCGCAACGGAGATCATCGTTCCGGCCACCATGCGCACGACTCCGCGCACGGCGTATCTGCAGAGCGCGGGGGCTTCCGGCTTCCTCGAGTACCGCTCCACCGCCGAGGGTTCCGGCCTTTGGTGGACCAGCTACGACGGCAGCCGGAAGCCGGTGGAGGGTGGCGAGGGACTCGAACCGCGCACCGCGGGTTCGTACGGCACCGGTTCGGACGTCGTCGCCCTTCGCCCGACCCAGAGCAGTGGTGGGCAGGTCCTGCTCCGGGACATGGGAACCGGTACGACGGAGACCGTGGCCATCCCAGCAGGCCAGAGCTATCTGCAGACGTACGGACGTACTGTCCTGACCAGCACGTCGACCGGTGGGGAACGGACTCAGCTGTTCCTGCTGCACAACGAGAACGGCAGCACGGTGCAGAAGCCCGTGACCGGATTCCCGGACGGGACGGTCTTCCCCTTCTTTCCCAGGGGTTCCGCCTCCGGCATCCTCGTCAACTACAACGGCCCGGACCATGTCCTCCATTACGCCTGGGTGGATGCCGAGACCGGTGCGGCCACGATCTTGCCTCCACTGGTGGCGAGCTCGGACACCGTGGTCGGATCCGACTATCTGGTCAGCTGGTACGGCACGTCCCGGGTGCGGGTGTATGCCAAGGGTGCCTACGACTCGCCCACTCACGAGGTTGCGTTCCCCCGCACCTCTGAGAACACAATCCTCGGCGTCGTCGGTGACGCGCTCGTCGTCGCACGCAGCGGCTCCTCCGGCTGGAGTGTGTCAGCACTGCCCTTCGACGGCTCCCCGGAGCTGCCCCTGTTCAAGCGGGCGGATCCCGCTACCGTCATGACCCCCGACGGCGGCCTGGTCCTCGCCGGCGGGGAGTCCTCTCTGGACTACGGCATCGCCAAGGTCCAGGCGGGGGCCGACGGTCTGCCCCGGGTCCACCGGATCGTGGACCTTCCGGCCGTGCCCATGGGGATCGAATCACTCGACCTGAGGGGCGGTGAGCTGATGACCTACGAGTCCGGCGACGGGGCGACGCACTTGTACAGCCGCTCGCTGGCCACGGCGGAGGCGCTGACGGCGGGCACGCGCACGGACCGGGGAGCGACCCGGAGGTGTGGGGTCATGGCCGGGGACTACGGGAGCTGTCCCGACCTGATGGGTACGGGTGACGGCCGGGCGGTCATCCGGAACACGGCCGGGGAGATCTCCGTCCTGGACCGGGGTCAGTCCCTTCCCGGCACCGTGGTGACCTCCGGCCTCCAGGACCACCATGGCCTCGCGGACGTCGAGGGCCGGTATGCGGCCTGGCATGGGCCCTCGCCCGCGGGAGACGGCCTGGTGGTGGCGGATCTGGACACACGGAAGGTCGTGCTCACCCGTACGGGCGCAGCCGGTGCGGTCCCCTCCGCCCTGTGGGGGGAAACACTGTGGACGGCGGCCGGGGACGGCAGTGTCACGGCCACGGAGGTGCGTTCGGGCGACCCGATCACGTCGTTCCGGGTGGTCGGCAGCGGCTGCGCGCCGGGCAACTTCCAGGCGGTGGGACGCTGGGTGTACTGGTCCGGCTCGTGCGATCTTCCCCAGGGCAGCGTGCAGAAGGCCTTCGTGTACGACACCCGCAGGAAGACGCTCATCGCCGTGCCCACCGGCGGAGAGGCGCACCTGGGCGACGGCTTCCTGGTCACGCGTGACTCCACATCCGGAGCGCTGATCCTCACGGACGTCACGAGCGGCTCCGCGGTGAGCCGAACCCTGGCGGCCAAGGCCGGAAGGTGGGACGTCGATCCGTACACCGGCCTGGTCGGCTACGTGGACCCGGCCTCCCAGGACATCCACGTCCTACGGAGCGGCGTCTCCGCCACGGACATCGCGCTCCTGGGGGCGAGGACGGAACCCGCGGTCAGCCTGGTGGAGTCGTCGTCCTCGTGGGACGGCACGTGGTGGCTCTCGAAGCCGGCCGCGTCGTGGACGCTGGCGCTCAGGAACAAGGCGACCGGGGCCACTGTGCGCACGCTGTCCGATGGCGCCGCGCACGACGCGATCCATACGTCCTGGAACGGCAGGACGTCGGACGGCGCGTATGTGCCGAACGGCACGTACAGCTGGACGCTGACGGTGGCCCCGGCTGACAAGCAGGGTGCGCCGGCGACGGCGTCCGGCTCACTGAAGCTGACCGGTGGCGCCGCGGTGAGACGCGACCATGTCGGGTCCGACGGCATCGGTGACCTCCTCACCCTCAACTCCTCCGGCGCACTCACGTTCCAGCAGGGCACCGGCAAGGGCACGTTCTCCGACAAGGTGAGCGGCAGCGGCTGGCCGACCTCCATCAAAGCGGTGCCGTTCGGGGACCTCAGCGGGGACCGCTGCAACGACGTCCTGGTGCGGCTGAGCAGCGGCGCCCTGCGCGCCTACAAGCCGGGGTGCGGTGCGGCGGTGAAGCCGTCGACGCCGTACACCTCGCTGGGCACGTCCGGCTGGAACCAGTACGACGTGCTGACCGCGCCCGGTGACGTGAACAGGGACGGGCGCCCCGACCTGATCGCGCGGAACTCCTCAACCGGGACCGTCTACCTCTACAAGGGCACCAGCAGCGGCACGCTGTCGGCCCGGGTGAAGCTCTACGACAACTGGAAGACGTACAAGAAGATCGTGGGCGCCGGGGACCTGAACGGCGACGGCATCGGCGACCTGCTCGCCCAGGACACGGCGAACAACCTGTACCGGTACTACGGCACCGGCAACGGCACCTTCGGCGCCCGCACGAAGCTCTTCTCCAACTGGGGCGGCTCCTACAACGTGATCGTCGGCGTCAGTGACATCACCGGCGACGGGAAGGCCGACCTCATCTCGCGAGACAGCGCCGGCAACGTCTGGCGCAACAACGGCGAAGGCAAGGGGTCGTTCGGGGCGCGCACGAAGATCGCCACCGGCTGGCAGGGCTACAAGGGCCTCTACTAGCTAGTACCCAGGCGTATAGCGGAGGTGGGGCAGGATGAACGGACGCGTGGTCATCCTGAACGAGTTGGCGCAAGGCATCCGTCCGCTCGCCGCGGGCGTCGGCTGGTTCGAGGAACTCACCGACACTGAGCAGTTCGAAGTTGTACGCGACCTGGCAGGGTTCTGTCTTCAGGCCCGTGCAACGAGCGAGGATGGGCCGGAGAGCATCCGCAGGGCTGGCATCCGACCCACCCACACCCCAGCCGTGCTGGTCATGCGTGGGCGCCTCACCGAACAACTGGCAAAGATCATCAACCTCCCGCCGGACGAACGGGTCAAGGCATTCCGGCTGCTGGTCGCACTTCTTGGCGTCGCTGATGATCGGCGACGGCGGCGCTTCTGTGCTCCTGACGATCGTGCGTGGCCGCTGGCCACACACGCGTGGAGCTGCCATGCGGGGCGCGCCAGTAGGGCGGGCGGAGCAGCGCAAGACTGTCTTGACCACGGGGCTGAAGGAGACGGCTGGTCTGCGGGTTCGGTGTCAGTGCTGCCTGCGAGCATACGGATCATGAAGCGATCCGACGATCTCCTGGCAGGGCTGGACGACATCGAGTGGGCAGCCTTGGAACACGCCTAAGGCAGCGCCGAGGACATGCCTGGCCAGCTGCGGGCGGTGTGCGGACCGGATGAGGAGGCCCGGGAGAGCGCCTTCCGCAGCCTGTTCGGCAACATCTTCCACCAGGGCACCCGGTACTCGGCCTCTCCGTACGCCGTGCCGTTCCTCACCCGGATCGCCGTCGCAGGCCCGGCCGACGCCCGGGCCGACGCCCTGCTACTGCTGACCCGTCTGGCCGTCGATTGGCACGACGAGTACGACCTCCCGCTCGGCATCGACACCGCCGCCTGGCGCGCCGCGGCCATCAGCCCCGAAGAGACCTTGAGCTGGTACGACGAGCAGATCGCCGCCGAGACCGACGAGGAGCGGCTGAAGAAGCTGCGCGAGGGACGGGCGTACTGCGCGGCAGGGCACCCCGTCGACGCCCGCGAGGGCGCACTGCGCTCCTACGACGCGGTCCGCACCCAACTCCCCGCACTGCTCGAACTGCTCGACGACCCAGCCCCGGAGATCCGCACCGAGACCGCCTACCTCCTGGGCTGGTTCCCGGAGGAGGCCGACGCCACCCTGCCCTCGTTGCTGGCCTGCCTCGACGGCGAGCGGGACCCCGTCTGTATCGCCACGGTTCTCGTCGCGGTCGGGCTGCTCGCCGACTACGACCCGGACGGCCGACTCCGGCACCACCTCGACCACGAGCACCCCTTGCCGCGCTGGGCCGCCGCCACCGCCCTGACCCGCATACGGGTCGTCAACCCTGCCGCCGCGCCCGGCCTGTCGCCGGCGGAGCGCATCGCCGCCGAACTGGCGGCCTTCGGCGCCGGGCCGGCCCCCGAGTCCGTCACCGCCCACCACGCCGGCGACCTGCACAGCTACACCGTCCGCAGCCTGCTGCAACTGATGGGCGTCGCCGAGGACCCGGACGGAGTCCTTCTGGACATCGTCCGCGTCCTGCCCCGTATCGAGAAGACCGGAGTCGTGCCCCACCCGCTGGCGGCCCGCGCCGCGAACCTGCTGGAAGTCCTGTTCGACCCCGCGGACACCGCAAGGGCGTTCACCGAACTCTCCCCCGGACGCCGGGAGTTGCTGAGGGTCCTGGCCGAGCTGCTGACCGCCGCGGACTTCCAGCCCGTGCCGTTCGGTTCCGAGCTCCACGAGCGGTTCACCCAGTACGGCCTCCCCGGCACCCGCCCCGCCCTACGCGCCTACGTCGGCCTATCCACCGAGGGCGAGGACCCTGCAGCTCCGCTCCCCGACGCCTGGGAACCCTTCCGCAACCACTGAGCTTGTCCGCCCGTTCTGGCGCGAACCCAGGCCACCTCCCTGCCTGGGCGAATCTCCGCGCAGCCCAACCGCGCCAACATCGCATAGATGACACGAACCTCCGCTCAATCCCCGGGGCAGGTCCGCTCCCGCGGCAGGCCGTCCGCGTACCGGGCCCATTCCGCGTCGGTGAGCCCCTGTCCCGTCACAGTGCAAGCCGCCCTGATCGGGTCGTCAACCACGGCCACGGCGGGCCGTATGTCCCAGCGAACGAGCTGCGCAGGGCGCACCTTCTCTGCTGCCCCGGACGATTCGGTCTCGGTCGTCGCGTCACCTGCGGTGATCAGCCTGCGCCGGTCGGGGGTGAAGAGAATGACTTCCCCCATCGTGACCAAGTCGCCCATCACCGAGGCAAGGGGGAGCGGGCGGGCGGCGTCAGTGATGTCCCACAGTAGGGTTCTGCCACTCTCGCCCGACGTGGACGCGGCGAGCATCGTGCCGGTGGAGTCGAAGGCGACGGCGGCGGCCTTGCCGATGTTCCCGCTGACCGAGCCCAGCGGCCGGGGCTGCGCCGTCGTACGCGTCGACCCGGTGATGCCGTATAACGTGATCTGGCCGCTCGCGTCCGCCAGCGCGAGGCGGCGGCCGTCAGGGCTGAACTCCACTGTCACGCCGGGTACTTCGCGGGCGCCGAGGGCGACGAGGCGCCGGGGGCGCGAGGGGCTGCTGATGTCCCACAGCGACGTGCCCTGCTTTTCCGTCGCCACGGCCAGAGTGGGGCCGACGGGGCTGAACGTCATGGCGTTGACCTGGCTGAGGGGAAGCCGGGCCAGCCGGCGCAGAGCACCGCGACGGCCGACGTCCCAGAGCTCCATCTCCTCGTAGGGGCCCTCGAAGTCGTCGCTCGCCACCGCCAGCGCGCGGCCGTCGCCACTGAACGCGAGGGTGAGGACGGCGCCCTTGACCGTGGTGGTGTCCAGCAGGCGCGGGTCATCGGGAGCGGTGATGTCCCAGAGCCGGATGGTTCCCGTCGGGGAGCCGGTGGCCAGCAGGCGTCCGTCGCGGCTGAACGCGGCCGTGTTGACGTCCCCGGTGTCGAGGGACGACAACCGCCTGGGGGCCGTAGGCCGTGTCGCGTCCCAGAGCTCGGACGGCAGCATCGGACCGTCCAGGTCGTTCTCGTCGTACGCCTGTCTGAGTGTCAGCAGGTCACGGTCGGGGGTGAACGCCGCGGCCGGTACTCGGATGTCCGGGGCGGACGTCGAGGCCTCCCGGCGCGGAGCGAGGCTGTCCGCGAGCTCCCACACTGCGGCCCGGCCGTCGTCGGAGGCCGTGGCGATCGTACGGCCGTCCGGTGCGAACGCGACCGACGTGACAGCGTCCCTGTGATCGGTGAAGCGGGTCAGGAGGCGGGGGTAGAACGGCTCGTGGACGTCCCACAGCTGGGCCGTTCCGTCGCTGCCGACCGTCGCGATCCGCCGGCCGTCCCGGCTGAAGGCCACGCCTCGTACGGGACCGGCGTGCTCGGAAAGCGTGGCCAAGGGCTGCTGGTCCTGGGTGTCGACAAGTTGCGCGATGCTCCACAGGCCCACACCGTTGTCGCTGGTGGCGGCCGCGAGGGTGTCTCCGTTGGCGGCGACCGCCACCGAGAACACCTCGGTCTGCGCGCTCCCGCGGATCGGTACGAAGCCCACGTCGACGGGGTGCGAGCGGTCGGTGAGGGACCAGATCGTCGGCGCCGGGCCCGCGCCGTCCACCACGGCGGTGCGGCCGTCCGGGCTGAACGCCACCCCGTGGACCGGGCCGCTGCTGCCGCCTTTCAGCACACTCAGTCGGCGCGGCGACTCCGGCTTCGTCACGTCCCACAGCACCGCGTCGGTCCCCGCCCCACCGGTGAGCAGCGAGCGACGGTCCGGGCTGAAGGCGACGGCTTCCACTCCGCGGGTGAGTCCCCGGAGTTCGGCGACGCGGCGTGGACGGGCGGGATCGGCCACGTCCCACAGGGTGACGGTGCGGTCCTGGCTTCCGACGGCGAGGGTGCGTCCGTCGGGACTGAAGCCCACGGCTGTCAGCGGGGCCTTCTGCCGTGGCAGTCTGGCGATCCGATGCGGGTGGGCCCGGTCGGCCGGGGCCCCGGCTTCGAGCGTCCCGGGCGCGTTCCACAGGATGACCGTGCGATCGGTGCTCGCCGTGGCCAGGACGCGTCCGTCCGGCCGGTACGCGATCGATTCGACGGGGCCCGTGTGGTCAGTGAGGAATGTGACGCGATGGCGCTCCACGAGCGTGGAGACCAGCCCGGTCCGGCCCTCGGCGGTGGGGAATAGCCGCTGGCCGGCCGCGCCGAACCGCAGGGCGTCGTCCGCCTGTGTGTCGCGCAGGGCGTCCGCGTGCAGGACGAGACTGCGGGCGACCGATCTGCGCTGCTGGTCCTCGGCACGTTCACGCTGCTCCGTCGCGCTGTTCCACAGAGCGGCGAACGTGCCGGAAGCGGCCAGCAGTACGCAGAGCACGACGCTGAGGTACCTGCGCGCTCGTCGCCTCTTCCGGTGGCCTGCCGACACGCTTGCTTCGAGGAACGCGCGGGTGGTGGTGTCGAGGGGGATGGCGGGAGGGGGGGCGGAGGTCAGCCACGGCCGGACGCCGACCAGCCGGTCTCCCGTGTACAGGTAGGCTGCGCCGCGTCCATGGCGCAGCCAGAGGGCGGCGTCCTCGGTGAGCTGTTGGTGGACGGGGAGTTCGTGCTGCGCGTCCCGGATCCATGTGTTCAGTCGCGGCCAGGTGTGCAGCAGGGCGTCGTGGGAGATCTGTACGCTGCCGCGGTCCACGGTGACCAGGCGTGCGCGGACCAGACGGTCCAGGACCCGGCCATCGGGGGCGGACCGGCGCGGCGGCACGTCTGCCCCGGATCCCGCTGCGCGTACCGCGTCGCTTCCGTCGCTGTCCCGCTGTCCCGGCGTGCGCCCGGGTGGCTCCTGCGCCGTGCCGCCCACGTCGGTGGTGCGCAGCGGACGCCGTACCACCTCGCCGCCGCTGGTGATCTGCACCATCCGCAAGAGCAGGGGGCGCAGCGCCGCCCGCTCCGGTTCGTCCAGGTCGGTGTACAACCGTTCCGTGGCCGTGGCCACGGACTGCCAGATGCCGCCGGTGGACTGATAGCCGGCGAGGGTGAGGACGGCGCCGTCCCGGGCAAGCCAGGTCTCGCGCAGGGCGTGGGCCAGGAAGGGAAGGGCCGTGTCGGGAGCCGTCTCCGGTGACAGCGCGGCGTGTCCCCTGCTTGTGGTGTCCCGCTCCCGGAGGTCGTGCAGGAGCCGTTGGACCAGGCCGGTCTCCAGGGTGAGGCCCACACGACGGGCAGGCTCTTCGATCGCCGTGCGCAGGGACTCCGTGGACATGGGGGTGAGGGAGATCTGCCCGCGGGCGAGGGCCTGGGCGAGCGGAGCCTCGGCGAGACAGCTGCCGTAGTGATCGGCGCGGACGCCGACGACGACACGGGGACGGCGCAGTCTGAGGGCCCTCTCGGATTCCGGGGCCGGGCCGCAGAGCAGGCGGATGAACTGTCGGCGTTCCCCGGGATCGGCGGCTCGGGCGAAGATCTCCTCGAACTGGTCGACGACGAGGAGCCCGCACGGCGGCCGGTCGTCCCGAGGCGGGGGAAAACACCCCTCGGTGAGGTCGGCGAGCACGTCGTCGAAGGGACGGTCGACGGCCTCCGACCACAGCCGCGCCAACGCCTGAAGTGGCTTCGCTCCCGGTGCGGGGAGCAGCAGGACGGGCCAGGGTGCGGAGGGGGTGGTGCCGGCTTCGTGCCGCAGCTGCAACTCGGCCAGCAGGCCGGCCCGCAGGAGGGAGGACTTCCCGACACCCGACGGCCCCACCAGGACCACGGGATCGGTGGGGCGGGCCCGGCACACCCGTGTCACCAGGTCCGCGACCACGTCGTCGCGGCCGGTGAAGTGCATGTGGTCCTCGGCCGCGAAGGGTTTCATACCGGGATAGGGACACGGCACGTCTGCGGGCGCTGTCCGCAGGGGCTCGGCGGCTGTGGGATAGGCGCGGTTCGCGGCGACGACGAGGCGGCCGAGCGTGCCCTCGCTCCACTGGCGGGGGGTCACCGGCCCGTCGGCGAAGGACCGTACGAGGGCGTCGTGCAGGTCGTCGAGGGTCAGCACGCGCGGCCCGCCGGGATCGCCGTCGCGCAGCAGGCCCAGCAGCCGGCCGCTGAACAGGGTGTGCCGTGCGCCCAGAGGCGCGAAGGACACGGCGAAGTGGGAAGCGGAGGTCAGGAGGAAGCTGCCGTCGGGCCGGGCCGAGGCGAAGGGGTCCGCGGTGCGCCGACCCCGTGGCGCACCGGCACGGCCGGAGAAGCAGCAGTCGAGGATGACGGCGCTGCCGCCGACCGCTCTGCCCAGCAGGTCCTGGACGGTGCGGTAGGGCACGGCATGGGAGATGCTCTCCGCGTGGCGGCTGCCGTGCGTGGCCAGGTGGAGATCGTCCTTGGGGCCGAGCAGGCCATGGCCGACGTAGTAGAAGAGGACGGGGCCGTCGGCTTGTTCGACGGTGTTCTCCAGCACCGTCACGACATCCGGCGGCGAAGCGTCGGCGGGCAGCCGGAGGATGTGCTCCGCTGTCATCCGGCAGGCGTCCGCCAGGAGGGACTGGAGGTCGTCGAGCGTCGTGTCGACTCCGGGCAGTCCGGGCAGCAGGGAGCCTTCGACGTGGTGCCCGGTGCCGACCAGTACGGCGTACGCGCCCGGCGAAGCGAGGCCGAGCCCCCGCAGCTCCCTGTCCTCGGGCCGATCCGCGGTCACTCGGGAGGCCGGGGGGCCGGGCCGGAGATGCCGGTCGGCTCCTCCGCTGGCGGCGGGGACATCAGGTCGGCGGTCAACCGCCGTGCCAGCTCCGCGGTCTGAGCGGCGTCCATGGCCTTGACGTGCGTGGAGACGATGGTGACCTCCCGGCCGTCGGCCTGCCGGACGGTGATCGTCTGGCTGCCCCTGCGGGTCTGGGCCCAGGCCACCACCGCGCCGGCGAACGCCGCCGCCACGCCGCCGGGTGCGAGGAGCGCGAGCAGGGCGTCGGTGGCCACTCCCATCTCCCCCGGAGGGGGCGTCGCAGCCGTCTGCCGACGGGTCCGGCCGCGCAACTCGGGCTGCTCGTCCAGCCATTGCCGCAGCAGCTCGCACGGGTCCGCTCCGTCGCGCCGGGCATTGTCGTCCCGCACGGTGATGGTGATCCGCATACGCCCCCCGTACCTGTGACCAGCCGCATACACATCGTAGCCAGCGGGTTCAGGGAGGGGAGGAATGTTGCACAAACGGGGGCCCTTCCCGCAGATCAGGTGGTGTTTACTGCCGGTCTTTCCGCGGTTGACCGGTGACGGGGCGAGCGCCTCGCCCTCCTTTTCGCGCGAACGTGGGAGGCGTCCACGCAGGCCCGCGTCCAGTCCAGGGCGTCGGCCGTGTGCAGTTCGGGCGAGCTGGCCCGAGCACGCGAGATGTGGGCGCTGGCCTCCAAGATGTCGCGCCTGCCCCACCACGAACGTGCCGCAGCGCTGGACCCCTTCAGGGCAAGTTCCACCGAGGACTCACAGCGGCTGGCTGGAGACCGCCAGGCCGGTCAGAACGCGACGTAGCCCGATCATGAGGGTTCCAGCCCGAGGTTCCAGTGCTTCGTGAAGCGCTCCAGTGTCAGCGCGACGTCGATCTCTTCGTTCCACACCGCTTCGAGCCACATGGGGACGGTGTCCAGGCGCTCGCAGACCACGACGCTGGCGGGCTGATGGGTCAGGTAGCAGTGGCTCTCGTTCGCGAAGGTCCCGCCCAGCCCGTACATCCCGTACAGCTGCCCGAGGCGTTCACGGCTGGCTTCGGCGAAAGCCTCCAACTGGCGTACGTAGCCCTCTTGTTGCACGGCGCTGACGGACTTGAGGACGACCGCGAGGATCTCCTGCGACAGGTCGGGGTCGAAGCCCGTGAAGCCGGTCAGGGACGCGAAGATCCGCTCGGCTGCTTGGAGCACGTGCGGCACGTGCTCCTCCCGGCCGCCGGAGGTGTAGGGAGGCGCGGCTTCGGCCAGTTCCAGCGCCGCCGTCGTTCCGCCGGCGGCCGCCGCGAGCCCCGGTCCCGCCGGGCTGTCGTGCGATCGGCGGGCGCGGCTCCGGCGTTGAGGAAGCGGGCGTGGACCAGGTCGGGCTTCAGGTACGCGGAGCCGATCGTGCCGAAGTCGCGTTGCGCGACCGTCACCTGGACCCGGGCAGGATCGTCGGTCGGTGCGAGGGTGAGTGTGACGTCGGCGTCCAGCAGGCCCAGGAGTGCGGGATCGTCGCTGTCCACAAGGGCGAGCACCGGCACGTGCAGCGTGCGCGCGAGAGTCGCCAGGACCTGGAAGGCGTCCGGGAGGCGGGGGCCGGACAGGGGCAGGCGGGCGCTGTGCGCGGCCTGCAGCCGGTCCACGACCACGAGGGCCAGGCAGTCGGCCTTTTCCTGGCGTGCGCGGGCCCATGACCCGATGCACGCGCGAGATGAGACGACTGCGGTGACCGGCTGCAGCACGCCGCGAACCGCCCTCTGAGGCCGATCAATCGGCCACGCGGGCCGCCTGCATCAGCGGGACGATGGCGGTGAGCGTGTGGTGGCGGTTCTCCGGGCTGGTCGCCGCGACGAGGTCCACCCGTGGGTCCCACGGGTGCTCGAGCATGCCGGCCACCGCCCGGGCCATGTCGGTGTTCTCCAGCCGGTCGATCAGGTGCAGTGCCATGTCGATGCCGGCGGTGATGCCCGCGCTGGTCACCACCGGGCCGGCGTCCACCCAGCGCCGGTCGCGGACGACCTCGACCTTCGGGTGCTGCCCGGCCAACTCGTCCAGGACGAGCCAGTGGGAGGTGGCGGCCCGGCCGTCGAGCAGGCCGGCCGCGGCGTAGACCGTCGCGCCGTTGCAGACCGAGGTCATGGTCGTGCCGTGTTCGGCGAGGGCCCGCATTCGGGCCAGATGGGCCTGGTCGGCGTAGAGCGTGGCGATGCCCGCGCCGCCGGGGTGCACGATGAGGTCGGGCCGCGGCTCGTCGTCGATCCCGCCGTCCGGGGTGACCGTCAACCCCAGCGCGCAGCGTACGGGCGCCCCGTCAAGGCTGGCCGTACGCACGCTCACCGGACGGGTCGCCACCGTCTGCCAGATCCGGAGCGTCTCCCACGGGCCAGTGAAGTCCAGCTCCTCGACGCCGTCGAAAAGGAGCACGGTGATGCGGTAGGGCTGTGTGTCTGTCATGCCCTCAGTCTTCGCGCCCCGCCCCGCCGCGACGAGTAGCAGGAATGCCCCTGGTCGATAAGATTCCGCCATGACCGGTTCGTCTCAGCGGCGCCATCGCGTCGCGGTGCTCGCCCTCGACGGTGTGCAGCCGATGGAGGTCGGCATGCCGTTCCAGACCTTCGGCCTCCACGACCGCCACTACGACGTCATCCTGTGCGGGCAGTCCGCCGGGCCGGTCGAGACCCTCAACGGCTGGTCGCTCACCGCGCCATACGGCCTCGACGAGGTGGTCACGGCGGACACGGTGATCGTGCCGGCCTATCGGGGCTCGGAGCGGGACACCCCACCGGATGCCACTCCGGACGTGCGGGACGCGCTGCGCGAGGCGCACTCCCGGGGCGCGCGAATCGCCACGATCTGCACGGGCGCGTTCGCCCTGGCCTCCACCGGTCTGCTCGACGGCAAGCGCGCGACCACCCACTGGATGCTCACCGACGAGCTGGCCCGCCGGCATCCGCGCATCGAGGTGGACCCCAGCGTGCTCTACGTCGACAACGGCTCCCTGATCACCTCGGCCGGGGTGGCCAGCGGCATCGACCTGTGCCTGCACCTTCTGCGCCGGGACTGTGGCGCGGCCACGGCTACGTCGATCGCCCGCGGAATCGTGGCCGCGCCACACCGCGAGGGCGGCCAGGCACAGTATGTGACCCGCCCGCCCGCGCCACCGAACCGCACCGAGCTGAGCGCGACCCTGGAGTGGGCCCTGCGCCGCCTCGACACCCCGCTGACGGTCGCCGAGTTGGCCGCGCACGCTGCGGTCGCCGAGCGCACGTTCGCCCGGATGTTCACCGCACAGCTCGGGGTCAGCCCGATCAAGTGGCTCACGGCCGCCCGGATCAGCCGCGCCCGCGAACTACTCGAGACGACCGACGCCGGCATAGACCACATCGGCCAGGCATGCGGTCTGGGAACCCCGGCGAATTTCCGCCACCACTTCCGGCTCGCGACAGGAACCACCCCGACCGACTACCGCCGCACCTTCTCGTCCGGGAGTGTCCAATAGACGGCCCCTGTCTCACATTCGGTGGTGACGCAGAGTCGTGAGGCTCGTCGGCATCCGTGTGACGGATGCCAACGTGCTTGTGCAGACGGTGCTTTCGGGGCAGCAGGCAGTGGCTGCCGCTCCCGCAGACCACCCAGATCGTGCGGGATGGTTGTCCAACCTCGGGGCCGCGCTGCGGGCCCGGTTTGAACGGACCGGCTCGATGGAGGACTTGAACGCCGCCACCGCAGCAGCCGCCCAGGCCGTGGCCGCCCCTCCCACCGGCCACCCGCAGCGCCTGGTGTACCCCGCCCCACGCGCGGCTGCCGGCATACCTTCCGCGAGCAGGTGCCTGGCGTGCTGGACCGATACCAGCGGCGTACGACCCGTCCGACCAGGCAAGTCAACGCCGTGGTCGAGGAGTTGGCAGGCCGGGCCGGGGCACGTCTGCCGGCGATACCCGCAGAGGGTCTGTCGCGTCACACGGCTCTGCGCGCCCTGCTGCGGATCCCGCTGTCCGTCGGGTGGGTGCCCCGCGTGATCGGCGTCGGCGACTTCGCGCTGCGCCGACGTCACCGCTACGCCACCGTGATCATCGACGCCGAGACCCACGAGCGGATCGACGTGCTGCCCGACCGCACCGCCGACACCCTGGAAACGTGGCTGCGCGAGCACCCGGGCATTGAGGTCGTGTGCCGGGACGGCTCAGCGACCTACGCCGAGGCCATCCGCCGCGCTCTGCCTGACGCTGTGCAGGTCGGTGATCGCTGGCATGTGTGGAAGAACCTATGCGAAGCCGCCCTGAGCGAGGTGAAGGCACACAGCACCTGCTGGGCCACCGTGCTCGACGCGCCGATCTACGACGCGCCTCCCGAGCCCGGACCAGCCTGGAACGCTGGCACCAGGTGCATCACCTGCTTGACCAGGAGGTGTGCCTGCTCGAATGCGCCCGCCGCTTGCAGCTGGCCCTGAGCACCGTCAAGCGCTGCGCGCGCCGACCGGCCCGAGCGGATGCTCCGCGTCCCCAAGTACCGTGCCAGCCTGGTCGATCCCTACCGCGAGCACCTGCGCAAACGTCGGGTCGAGGATCCCGGCGTCCCCGTCCTGCACCTCTTCGAAGCGATCAAAGTTCTCGGCTTCACGGGATGCCTGAACCTCCTGCCCAAGTACAGCAACCAAGGCCGTGCGGACGCCGGCCGCAGCCATATCTCCCCGCGCCGGCTCGCCCGGATGCTGCTGACCAGGCCCGACAACCTCAAGGCCGAGCAACACGAACTCCTGGCCAAACTGCCCGCAGCCTGCCCCGAGATGACTCAACTGGCCATCAGTATCAGGGGATTCGCCCCGCTCCTTGCGCCTCACCCCGACAATGCCGACGCGCTCACGAACTGGACCGCCGAGGTCCGAGCAGCCGACCTGCCCCATCTACAGGCCTTCACCCGTGGCCTGGACCGGGACATCGGCGCTGTAATCGCCGGACTCACGCTTCCGTACAACAACGGCCCCACCGAGGGCGTCAACACCAAGACCGAACGGATCGCACGCCAGATGCACGGACGAGCAAGCTTCCCCCCTCCGCCACCGCATCCTCCTCGGATAGCAGCACCCTCCGTCACCACCGAAAGTGAGACAGGGCCGTTAAGTTGACACACCCCCTTGCCCAAGACGCTGGACTTTCCCGAGCCCCAGGAGCCGATCAGTGCGAGTACACCGGTGTCGGTCTGGGCTCGTACCCGGTCCAGCAGGCTGAGAGGGCGTTATCAATAACTGTCCTCGCGTTGCTCGGCGCGGTATCGCCCAGGTGTCACACCGTGGGAACGGGCGAAAGCCCTGTGGAAGGCGGGTACCGATTGATAGCCGACCGCTGCAGCGATGGACTCGACCGGGTCTTGGGTCTTGCGTAGGCGAACTGCTGCCAGGTCCATACGCCACTGTGTCAGGTAGGTGGCCGGGCTCTGTCCGATGGCTGCGGGGAACCGGCGGGACAGGGTCGCCCGGGACACGCCGAGTACGGAAGCCAGCGTTGCGGTGGTCCATGGCTGTGCGGGCTCAGCGTGCAAGTGTTCCATCGCGCTGCGCACGAGGGGGTCTTCGAGTACTCCGAGCCAGGTGCCACGTTGTCCGGACTGGGTAGGCAACCAGGCGCGCATGAGTTGCACGAGCAGGACGTCGACCAGGCTGTTCAGCACCGCTCTGCCCGCTAGCAGTGGGCGACTCAGTTCTCGCCCGATCATCCGGACGGTGTCGTCGAAACCGGCCTCGCCCTGGTTCCCGCGGATGTGCATCACCTCCGGCAGCGCGCCGAGGATCTGGGTCCGCACGGTGCGGTCGCAGTCGTAGCTGATGGTCAGGATGCGGGTGCGGGCGGGCTGTGACCCGAGGCGAATCACCTCACCCGTCTCGAGCGCCCGGGCCGCCGCCGCCGGATCGCCGACCGGAGTACCCGTCTGTGGCGCGCTGCCAAGCGTGTGCGGCGGTCCGTCCGGCATGAGCACCACGTCGCCCACCGCCAGCTCCAGGCACTGCGGTGACAAGTTTTCGAACCCGAGCCAGGCGCTGCCGGCGGTAATCACGTGCAGGACCGCCGGAGTGCACCCCGTAAACGGGATCGACCAGCTCCCGCCCGCCTCGATCCGTGCGCCGATCGTGCCCCGCACCCCGGATACCTCCAACACATCCGCAACGAGATCCATTCACCCATACTAGATGACGCAAACGAGCAAGAAAGTGAGCAGTTCGAGCATCGACTGCTCACAAGATGCTCCATACGGTGAACCCATGACAACCGAAACCATGCGGGCCCTCGTCGCGACCGGCTACGGAGATCCCGAACAACTCACGATCGCCGAGCTCGCCGTCCCACGCCCCGGCCCCGGCCAGATCCTGGTGAAGATCGCCGCCTCGACGATCAACCCCACCGACATACGCGTCGTCACCGGCGCCTTTCGCGACCTGGTCGACCTGCAGTTCCCCTACACGCTCGGCAACGAGTTCGCGGGCACCGTCACCGAAGCCGGACCGGACGTCACCCGCTTCCGTGCGGGCGACGAGATCTTCGGCCTGGCCCTGCCCCGCCAGTTGAGCTTCGCCGCCGACCCTGTACGACCGTCGCTGAGCACCGGTGCCCTCGCCGACTACGCCGTCTTCGAGGCGGACACGCCCGCACTGGACCACCGCCCGGCAGCCCTCGGCGCCGAGCAGGCCGCGTCCCTGATGATCGCCGGCGGCACCACACTGACCATCATGGACACCGCGAAAGTCCGCCCCGGCGAGTCCGTCCTCGTCATCGGCGCCACCGGCTCGGTCGGCCTGACCCTGATCCCGGACCTGGCCGCAGCCGGCGCCGAGATCACGGCCACCGCCCGCACGACCGAGGCCGCCGAACTGCTGCGCAGCCTCGGCGCCCACCACACGGTCGGCTACGACGACTACCCCAGCGGCGTCGACGTCGTCCTCAACCTTGCGCTCTTTGCCGACGGCCTGCCTGCGGCGGCACACAGCCTGCGCCCGGGCGGCCGACTGATCTCAATCATCTTCCCCCCGCCGGAACCCCGGCAACTGGAACGCAACGACGTGGAACTGGCCTTCGTGATGCAGACGGGCGATGAGACCAACGGCGCACGGGCCGTCGCCGAGGCCGCAACCGCAGGCCGACTCTCCACCCCGATCGCCCGCCGATACTCACTCGACGACGGCGTCGAAGCGGCAATCGACTACGCCCGCAGGCACCCGCTCGGCAAGATCGTCGTCACTGTCTGAGCAGCGAAGCCGACCGCCACTGAACACGGCGCAAGGCAGTCGCGACTTCCCTGGGAGGGAGACCGATTCGTCATGCCCTGACCGGCGTGACTTGTCCAGACACACAACACTGAGAGGCGTACGCACGATGCGAAGTGATGAATACTCAGCCTCGACTGAGACGCATGCGCACCGTCATCTATTACGGTATCGCGGGCGGCTGAAAGTTCCACTCGCGGTGGGTTCGGCCGCACTGCTTGCCATGTCGATGCTCAACCAGCCGACTTGGGCGATTTCGAGCGCGGCTGACGGTGGCGGCGATGGCGATGATGTGGTGAGCAACGCCGCAGCCGCATGTCCAGCGTTGTCGAGGGCCACGATTCCTGCGGCGAAGATCGGGCTGCCGACCCGGGGTGCCGTCGTTACCTCGGCCACACTCAAGGCGGCCGACCCGGCAGCAGGCGCTTCCGAATTCTGCCTCGTCAAGGGGCACGTCACCAGCGTTGATCCATCGGCACCGCCGGTGAACTTCGAAGTCAATCTCCCGACCAATTGGAACCGTCGGACGCTGCAGTTCGGCGGTGGCGGCTTCGACGGGACCGTGGTCACCGGGCTTGGCATATTCGGATGGGGGACCGCCCCGGGGCAGGCCGCTCCTCTCGATCTTGGATACGTCACCTTCGGCAGCGACGGTGGCGCGTCGGTCGGGTCCAACCCGCCCAGCTCGTTCGCACTGAACCCCACCGCGTTTTCGAACTACTCCGGCGAGGCCGTCAAGCGCACCCGCGACACAGCGGTCGCGATCACCAAGCAGTACTACCGCCATTCACCGAGGTACCAGTACTTCGCCGGCGGGTCCAAGGGCGGCCAGGAAGCCCTGACCGCCGCAGAGCGGTACAGCGACGACTACAACGGCATCATCGCCTATTTCCCGGCTTCCCAGCAGGCGTTTCTGTGGTCGGCGTATCATCTGCAGCAAGTGGCCTACGGCACGCCGGGCGCCTACCTCGATCCAGCTAAGCAGCAAATGTTCGGGAAAGCGCTCTTCGGCGCCTGCGACAAGCTCGACAAAGCCGCCGATGGCGTCATTTCCAACGTGTCGGCATGCGAGAAGGCGTTCACGTTCACGGCACTGCGCTGCCCCGGTGGTCGAGACACCGGCGACACCTGTCTTTCCGACGCGCAGATCGCCACGCTCAAGTCCGGCCAGAGGCCGTACAAGTTCGACTTCCCGTTCCCGAACGGGACAACGACCGTCGGCGGTTACCCGATCCTGGCCGGCGGCAAGTTGAGCCCGTACTGGCTGGACACGACAGGCAAAGGCACGGAAACAATCTTCAACGGCTTGACCATGCCGGCATTCAACTACTGGTACCAGCAGCGGAAAACACCGCCACCTGCTCTGGACCTGTCTCTTGACTACAAGCAGTACAAGAACCGGATCCATTCAATCGGTACCGAGTACGACCGGAACAACCCCAACATGGACCAGTTCGTCACACACGGCGGCAAGCTGATCCTGGTCCAGGGCAATGCCGACATGCTCACCCCACCCAACGCCACCAATGCGTACTACAAATCGGTCGCCGCGCGTTATGGCAAGAAAACCCAGCAGTTCATGCGCTACTACACTGTACCTGGCTACGGCCACGGTGAAGGCGTCTTCAATCTGGCTTGGGACTCAGTCTCCGCACTCGACTCCTGGGTGACAAAGGGCACTCCCCCAAACCACCCGATCGCTTACAACGGCAGCTCCACCACCGTCCAATCACGCCCACTGTGCCAGTACCCCAGCTGGCCGAAATACAACGGCCACGGGAATGCCAACGAGGCCAACAGCTTCAGCTGCGTCACGAGCTGAACTGAGGCTTCGCTCGATCACCCGCCTCCGACGCCCTGATCGTTCGCTGAACTCGACGCCCCTGCGCGCGATCGGCACGCCGATCCGCTTGCCAAGCACCATTCCCACAGATCGGATCGGCCGTATGCCTCGTCGGCATGAAGGCGCTGGGGCTTGAAGTACCGGCCGCGGTGGGGGTCCTGTCTCGTTTGGTGACCCGCCACCATGGGCTTCAGCCCTTCGCTGTCATGGCCGTTGCCAGCCATGACGCCGACGAGGAGGGGCATTCGGTTCGCGTCCGACAGGACGTGCATCTTGGAACCCGGCTTACCCCGGTCCACGGGCGGGTTTCGGCACCGTCACGGCACGACAGGGGCAGGACCTTTCAAGAAGGATAGTGCTTGCGCAGATCGGAGGTGGTCAGCCGGTCGAGTACCCGGTCGGGCAGGAAGCGGGAGGCCCGAATCAGGAAGTTGGCGGCGCCGCCGAGGATGTAGCGGGTACGGGGTTTGCGGTCCGTCACGGCCTTGGCGATCCCCAGGGCGGCGGCCTCGGACGTCATGCCGGCGGCGGTGAACGCGGCGATGTGGTCGGGGAGCGCCTTCATCAGGTGCCCGTAGCGCTCCGTCTGCTCCTGGTTCATCCCAGCACTGAGGCGACTCAGATCCGTGGTCCCTCGGCCGGCCATGGCGGTCTTGATGCCTCCCGGTTCGACCACGACCACGTCCACGCCGTAGGGGGCAAGCTCGTTGCGCAGGGCGTCACTCATCGCCTCCAGGGCGAATTTGCTGCTGGAGTACGGTCCGTACCCTGCCAGGGAGATCTTGCCGTTCAGTGAGCTGATGTTGACGACGCGGCCGCCGGCGCGCACCAGCGCCGGGATCAGCGCCTGGGTGAGAGCGAGATGGCCGAAGAAGTTCACGTCGAAGATGCGTCGCCATTCGCTGAGCGGAGTGGCCTCGACCGGGCCGGCCCCGGGAAGTCCGGCGTTGTTGACCAGCGCCCGCAGGGGACGTCCTTGCGGGTCGTCGTCGATACGCGCTACCAGTGCCGCGATGTGGTCGTCGTCGGTGATGTCGAGGATGACCGGCTCCACGCCCGGGGCTCGAAGGTCCACACCATCGCTCTCGCGACGTACGCCCGCCAGGACGTGGAAGCCGCGGCGGGCGAGCTCCTTGGCAGTCGCCGCGCCGACGCCGGTGGAGGCGCCCGTCACGACAACGAGCCCCTCGGATTCAGTTGCCTTAGTCACCTTGCGAGTCTGATCCGTGGCGGACGACCACGTCAACTCAAGGGTGATGGCGTCATCCCTCCAGGCGGATCACCGGTATGGCAGCCGCGCAGCGTCTGCCGCCGCTACCCGCCGGGGTCGGATCGACGCGGCGGCTGAACTGGCGGTCTTCGGCCCAGTCCACCCTGCAGAACACGGGCGTCGGTACCCGGTGATCTCCATCCGGCCTCCTTCCTTGCGCCTCTTTTCCCAGGCTGTCGGCGTACTCTCCCTTCGGGCCGGGCCGGTACGTTCGAACGTCCCCAGTTGTCAGGCCACGTCGGTCTTCTCTCGCTCGATGGCCTGGAGGCGGTTCTTGAGCCGGTAGCTCGGGCCGTTGATCGCGAACTTCGCAGTGGTGGAGGAGCCGGTCGAGGATCGCGGTGGCCAGGACCTCGTCGCCGAAGACCTGGCCCCATTCATCTGGGGCTGGCACTTGTTCGTTCCCGGGAATCTGTGCTGTCACCAGCCTGTATCCATCTCATGTGGTCCTCGTTGGTTCTCGTCGTGGGTCTCGGATTCTCCAGGTGCCACCTTGACCGTTCAGGTGCGAGGAAGGTGTGCCGGTGACCGGAACGAGACGGCCTGCGGGGGAGATGACCCCGGAGGACATCAACCGGTTCGTCGGAGACCTCGCTGTCCAGGGCCGCAAGACCTCGACCCGCCGCGAAGTGTGCAGATCTTCAAGGGCTTCCACTGGTTCCTCCAGGCCCGTAAGGCCGCCGAGATCGAGGCCGCCTTCGGCGTCCGACTGGTCTGCCCCATCGACGAGTTCAACGCCTCACGGCATGTCGGTGACGACTCACCGGCCCTGGTGCCGCCGCCGGCCCCCGAACGGGTCGGAGAGTTCTTCGAGTTCATGAAACGGCGGATCGCGATTGCGCGGAAGTACGGCCCCGCCGCCCCGGACTATGCCATGGTGCGGACGCTGTATCACGCCGGGCTCCGCTCCGAGGAAGCGTCGCTCCTGGAGAAGCCGGACCTGCACTTCACCCGCGGGCCGCTTGGAGCTCCATGTCCGCTTCGGCAAGGGGGCTCACACATCCGGGCCCAGGCCGCGCTGGGTGCCCATGCTCGACGGCCTGGACCTGGTCCTGCGGTGGTTCCTGGAGGACGTGCGGCCCAAGTTCCCTGATTCACCGGTGCTGTTCGCGGACGAGTCCGGCGGCCCTCTCCATCGCGGGACGATTCGCAACCGGCTGCGCTATCTCATGCAACTCGAAGGCCAACCTGCAGCCGAGTGGTTCAGCCCGCATGCCCTGCGCCGGGCGTGTGCGACCCACACCTACGAACGCGGCGTCGACCTGGTGGCGTCCAGCAGATGCTCGGTCATTGGACTGTCAGCTCGACCATGAGATGTGTCCGGCCCTCGGCCACCTTCATCGAGGATGCCCATCAGCGGGCGGTGGCCAGCACGCTCGCCGAACCGACCGGGAAGGAGTCCACAGAATGAAGATCCAATGGCGTCTGCGGATGACCGTCGCTCAGCGTGAGGTCTGGACCGGGACTGAACTGCGGCGGCTGCTGGCCGAGAAGGCCGGTCTGGAGCTGTCCTCGGCGTCGGTGTCCGCGCTGTTCACCAAGGAGCCCTCCCAGGTGAAGATGACGACCCTGGCCGCGTTGTGCACCGCGCTGGAGTGCACTCCCAACGACTTGATCGAGGTCGACACCACGCCGGTCGAACGGCCCGTCGCCCTGCCCCGTCCAGCCGCCGAGCTCCTGCGGGCCGCCTCCGCGCGCGGTCGGTCGATGCCCCCATGTGACAGGCGGCAGAGGTGGGCAAGAAGCAGCGGGACCGCGTCACGTGCGGTGCCCCGGTCGGGTTCCCCGACCGCGAGCACTGCTGCCGGTGCTGGCGCCGGATGAAGGAAGAGGCCGCGCGATCGACATGTCCGTCCTGCGGCCTGAACAGAGCGCTGCAGCAGGACACCGGCCGATGCGTCCTGTGCTCGAGAGTCTGTGAACAGTGCGGTCACCCGGTGCGGGCGGCGGACAGCCAGCTGTGCCGGACTGCCGAAACAGGGCCCGAAGACTGGCAGCCCAGCAGCCGTGTCCGCGCTGCGGCCGGCCCGGCTCTCAGACGCGGGTCACTTGATCAGGAGGCCGTCCCTGACCGGCACAGGCGGACCAATGCGCTGACGTCGGCGAGGTGTTCCACGTCGCCGACCGTTTCCTCGATGGCTGTCACCCGGTCCTCGGACAGGACTCGGCCCGCGTTGCTGCGGAACTTGGCGCTGACCTCCTCCGTAGTAAGCAGGTTTCCGGGGGTGCCGCTGGAGGTCGCGATTCGCCGGCGTACCTCCCGGCCGTCGGTCAGGCGCACGATGACCTCACCGGGGAAGCGGGCCGGGAAGTCGCTGTCCGGGTCCGGCGGGCAAACTGTCTTGGCGGCGAGTGCGAGCACGTCGGGGTGATCAAGCGGCTCGTCGTAGAACGTCGTGAGGTCGATGCGGCCCGCGGTGAGCGCCCGAGCCACTACGTACTGCACGCTGAATTGCGCCTCGTACAGGGTCTGCGGTCGCTGCTTACGCGCGGCGGGCTCGGTCACGGCGGGCATCATCCGCGGGGTCGTGGGGCAGATGATCTCGGCGACATCCCTAGGGCGCACCGGGGTGCCACCGAGCTCGGTGTGCAAGGCGAGTGCCGCGTCGATGAAGGCGTGCGTGAAGTGGCAGCAGGGGTAGGGCTTCAGGGCGATGTCGGCACAGGACCAGCGCTTGCCTAGGTCTTCCAGGCCCAGGTCGATCTCGTCCGCCGACAGGCCCAGGTGACTGGCGTACAAGCCGAGGGGTCCGTCGAGGACGCTTGGGGGACCGGCGAAACCGGCCGCCGCGAGCCCGGCGGCCACGATGCCTGAGTGGGCTGCCCAGCCGGGGTGGAGCCGCTTGAGGGATGAACCGGCCAGTTCCAGGGTGCCCGCCGCCTGGCTGCCGCAGATGCCGAGCGCCGAGGCGGTGGTCGGCCCGTCCAGGCCGCGCAGCCTGGCCGCCGTGGCCGCCGCCGCGAAGGTGCCCGCGATGCCGGTCGGGTGGAAGCCGCGGTCGTGGAACAGGCCCGCTCCCGCGCCGGCAATCCGGCAGCCGACTTCCAGGCCGACGATGTAGGCGACCAGGAAGGCCTCACCGTCGGCGTGCTGCTCTTCCGCCACCGCCAGGGCCGCCGCCAGCGCGGGTGCCGTGGCGTGGTAGATGGCGCCGATGTGCGTGTCGTCGAAGTCCAGGCCGTGTATCAGCGTGCCGTTGACCAGGGCGGCCGACGCAGCAGGCAGGGGCGTGCCGTGGCCGAGGACGTGGCTGTCCTCTCCCCGGCCGAGCGCTAGGGCGGCATCGAGGACCGGGCGTCCGAAGTCCATGCCCGAGGACGCCAGCGCGATGCCGAGTGCGTCGAGGAGGTGGTCACGGGCCACCGCCTGTACCGCCTCGGGGATGTCGGCCAGGCGCAGACCAACAGTGAAGGTGGCGAGCCGCTCAACGGCCGTTTCGGCGTCGGGGGTTCGGAAGGCTTCAACGGGCTTCTCGGGGGTGGCGGTCTGCCTGCCGGTGGGCGCTTTCGTCATGTTGTTCACAGTGACTCCTTAGCTGACGGAACTGCGTGGTGTGCGAACGCGCCGGTCGGTCGTGCGGTGTTCTCCCGCAGGGCACGGCCCGCAGTGCGGATCCCGAAGACGCCGACCGTACCCCCGCCCATCACCAGGACACCGGCCATGACAGCGAAGAACCCGGAGAAACCGAGCCCCTCGAGCATCGGCGCGAACAGGAAACCGCCGGAGAACACGGCGAGGCGTCCCAGGCCGTTGGACACGCCCTGGCCGAGTCCGCGCAGCGGGGTGGGGAACAGCTCCGGCAGGTATGCGTACAGGAACGCGGTCAGGGTCTGCAGCAACATGCTGAGCAGGAAGCCACACGCGGTCACCACGGTGGCGTTGCCGGTGTTCCCGAACCCCAGCAGTAGTGCCGCGATCACCACTGCCAGGGCAAAAATGGCCCACTTGCGTTCCAGCCGGTCTATCAGCGGCCAGGCCAGCAGAGCACCCGGCACCGCGGCGAACGCGAACACCAGGGTCAGCGTCAGAGCCGCGGTGTGGCTGTAGCCGTGCTCCACCAGCAACGTCGGCACGTAGGCGTTGAACCCGAAGAAGGCGAACGAGGTCAGCACCAGACAGGCCACACCGACCAACAGGTTGCGAATGTTGGCCCCGCGCACCAGCTCACGCGGGCTCACCGGCAGCACCGGCGGTTCCTCGACGGGCTCCGGCAGCGTGCCGTACTGCCGTTCCGCTTCCGCCTCCAGCCGTTCCACCGTCGCCATGGCCTGCTCGATCCGGCCTTGCGCGCACTCCCAGCGCACCGACTCCGGCAGGATGCGCAGGGCCAGGAGGCACGGGATGACACCTGCGGCACCGAGCACGAACACCCAGCGCCAGGTGTCCTCGCCCAGAGGGATGACGACCCGGGCGAACGCTGCGGCCACCGGCGCGCCAAGCAGCCCTATCGCCAGCATCAGGGACACTGATCGGCCGCGGGAGGCACGCGGGAACATTTCCGCGGCATACACGATCAGCACCCCGGTGGTTGCCTGGATGCCGAAGCCGTTGATGAACCGGGCCGCGATCAGGTAGCCGACGCTGTTGGCGAGCGTAGTCAGCAGGGAAGCCGTCGAGAACAGCAGGACCCCGCCGACGATGGTCCGCCTGCGGCCGAACTTGTCGCTGATCCGGCCGCCCGTCACAGCGCCGAAGAACATGCCGAGGAACGTCGAGGATGTGGCGATCCCGATGCTGTGCAGGGAGAGCCCCCACTCCTGGGTGATGGTCGGCGCTACGTAGGAGAAGGAGTAGATGTCGACGATGTCGAAGGCGAAGAGGACACCCAGGATCATGCACCACGTCCGCTGTGAACGGGTGATACGGGGGAGCGAACTCAACCGCGCCGACGGGGAGTACAGCGTTCTTTCGTTTCTGTGCACTTTCTCTGTTGCAGCCATGCGTGGTCCTCACATCATTGTGAATTCCGGCTCCCGCAGGCGGCATAGCCGCTCGGCTCGGGCGGGGGCGGAAATGCGGACGGTGAAACACCCGGATTGCACTCGGGGTACAGGGTAAATCGAGAGAAATCTCGTCATCCCGCGGTGGCGGCGAGAAAAGCACCGAGGCCCGTGGAAAGTAAAGGGGGTTACCGATCCTGATCATGCCTCGTGGGCTGTGTCACGGAAATGCGCGGCTCGTGCGGCGGCACCGGTTTCCTCGCCGATGCCGATGTCCGCCATTGCAACCGGCGCGAAGGGCACGGGCAAGCGGAGTTGCGGCAGCCGCAACATCCGGTGCAGGCCGGCGGCGGTCAGCGGGTCAGCAGATCCTGGATGGTCACGTCCAGCGAGGCAAGCCGCACCGAGGAGTTCGGACCGATGACCGCCGCCAGCCGGGGCGCCAGCTCGCTGCTGGCCGCCCGCAGCGGCCCCGCCAGCGCGAGCAGTGCGGGCTTCGGAAGCCGCTGCTCCGGGCCCGCGATGACCAGCGACCCCAGCGGATAGTCGTCGGCCGGGTCCAGCAGTGCCGTGGCGATGCCGTGCAGACCGGGGTGATTGCTGGAGTAGGAGACCGCGTATCCCTGCGCGCGGATCTCCGCCAGCTGCTTCGCGAGGTGGGACCGGGACTCTGCCGCCACATGTTCCTCGATCACTTCGGCGGCCTCCGCCTGCGGCAGGTGCGCCAGGATCGACGTGCCGCCGCACCCTGAGGTCAGCGGCGAACGCTCACCGAACAGCACCACCCGTCGCAGCGCGCTGCCCGGTGACTCCTCTCCCAGGACCAGGACTCTGTGGCCGCCGCTGCGCAGGTGCAGCGTCGCGGTCTCCCCGCTGGTCAGCGCGAGCCGCATGAGCACCGGGCGGGCCGACTGCACCAGCGCCGGACGCGGGCTCATCAAAGTCGCCAGCGCGATGGCGCGGCTGCCGACGCGATAGCCGCTGCGGCCTGCGTGATGGACGAAACCGCTGTCCTGCAGACTGCGCAGGATGCGGTACGTCCGGGTCTTCGTCAGGCGCGTCACCTGTGCGATTGCCGTCAGCGAGGCGGGCTGCTCCATTCCGGCCAGCAACTCCAGTACCCGTAGTGCCCGCAACGCCGAGTCGGATTGCTCGGTCGCCGCCGGAACGCCTGCCCCGGTCCTCGTCTCGGGTTTGGTCATGCCGTCGCGCCTCCCTTGCCCTTGCCTGGCTCCTCGAACCGACCAATACCGTCCGTCCCACAGCCCCCGCACCCTCTTGGTTGCGCCGGTCGCAACTTTGGTTGCGGCTGCCGACAGGATCGTCCACGGTACTCACGGGCACTGTCAATACATTCCTTCTGGCCGCTGAATTCGAGGACGGTGCTGCCTGCGGCCGACGCCTTCCGTATACCGACGCCTTCCGTATATCAAGGAGGAACAATGCCTGACGACTCCCGCCGAATGGCACTCATTGCTTTTCTGCAGGCCCAGAACTGTTCCAATTATGTGGGATCTTGGCGTCACCCGTCCTCGATGACCGACTTCCTGTCCGCCTCCTATTTCACCCGTATCGCGAAGACGCTGGAGGACGCCGCCTTCGACATGGCGTTCTTCGACGACCGTCTCGCCATGCCCGACGTCTACGGCCAAAGCCACGAACTGGCCCTCCGGCACGGGATCCGCTCCGTCAAGATGGACCCGACGCCGATCCTCATGGCCATGGCGGCCGCGACCACACACCTCGGTCTCGGGGCGACGTACTCGACGACCTACTACGAGCCCTTCCACGTAGCTCGGCTCTTCGCCACGCTGGACCTGATGACCGGCGGCCGGGTCGCCTGGAACATCGTCACCTCCCTGAACGACTCCGAAGCCACGAACTTCGGACGCACAGGCCACCTGGAGCACGACCTGCGCTACGACAGGGCGGACGAGTTCCTTGAGATCGTGCGTCGGATGTGGACCAGCTGGGACGCCGACGCGCTGGTTCTCGACAAGGAGACCGGCGTTTTCGCCGACCCCGACAAGGTCCGCAGGACCACCTTCTCGGGCAAGTTCTTCGACGTCGACGGCGCCTTCACAGTGCCCCGCTCACGCCAGGGACACCCCGTGCTGCTCCAGGCCGGATCGAGCGGCCGCGGCATGGCCTTCGCCGGTCGCTGGGCCGACGTCGTGTTCACCGCGTACTCCTCGCGGGAGGCGGGAGAAAAGCAGTACCAGGCGGTCAAGCAGGCCGTGGCCGACGCGGGCCGTGATCCGGCACATGTGGTCGTCGCTCCCGCGATCAACGTCATCACCGGCGAGACCCCCGAACTGGCGCGCCGCAACTTTGAGTTGACCGACGCTCTGTCCCGGCCCGAGGACAGCCTGGCTCTGCTGTGCGAGGTCCTGAACGTCGACCTGTCCACCCGTCCCTACGACGAGCCGTTCACCGACGCCGAACTGGCCGCCATGTCCTGGCAGGGGCTACGCGACCGCGTCATCCAACTCAGCGGCACTGCGAACCCCTGCGTGCGGGACTTCGTGGAGCACTCCGGCCGCGGCTCCCTGCCCAAGGGCGACTCCACCATGGTGGGCACCCCGCAGCAGATCGCCGACCAACTCGAGCAGTGGTTCGGCTCCTGCTGCGACGGCTTCGTGCTCAGCGCCTCCTCCGTCCCGGGCACCTACGAGGACTTCGCACGGCTGGTCGTACCCGAGCTGCGGCGCCGCGGCCTGGTGCGGGATTCATACACCGGCTCCACGCTACGCGAGAACCTCGGCCTGCCCGCTCCGGCCGAGGCGAGCCGGGAGGCCGCGGCATGAGCGCCTCGCTGCCCATCCGGATCTTCACCCCGCAGGGCATGCTCGGCTACGGCTACGACCTGGCCGACTTCCACCGCACCGTAGAGGAGGGCGTCGATCTCATCGTCGTCGACTCCGGCTCCACCGACCCCGGCCCGTACATGCTCGGGCTGGGCAAGACCCTCGTCACGGTCGAGTCCTACGCCCGTGACCTCAGGCCCATGCTGCGGGCCGTCGCAGATCACCGCATCCCGCTCGTCATCAGCTCCGCCGGGGGAGCCGGCACCGACGAGCAGGTCGCCAGGATGACCGACCTGGTAGACCGGCTGGCCGACGAGGAGGGGCTGAGCCTGCGGGTGGTCACCATCGGCGCGGACATGCCCGCCGATGTCGTGGCCGACCGGCTGGCCCGCGGCCTTATCGAGCCGAACGTGCGCGGCGAACTGCCCTCAGAGAAGGACGTTCGGGAGGCTACGGGCCTGGTCGCACAGATGGGAGCGGAGCCCTTCCTGGAGATCCTCGCAACCGGCGAACCCTTCGACGTGATCATCGCCGGCCGGGCCTACGACCCGGCGCCCCACGCCGCCTTCGCCCTGCACCACGGCGTCGAACCCGGCATCGCCTGGCACATGGGCAAGATCCTCGAGTGCGGGGGTGCCTGCGCCGAACCCAAGGGTGGCGGTGTCGTCGCCACCGTGTACCGGGACCGCTTCGAGCTCTCGCCCTCCGGACCGGCGCAGCGCTGCACCCCGCTGTCGGTGGCCGCGCACACCCTCTACGAGAAGAGCCGTCCCGACCTGCTGCCCGGCCCCGGCGGCGTCCTCGACGTCCGCGCGTGCGTGTACGAGGCCGTCGACGAGCGCACCGTCCGGGTCAGGGGCAGCCGCTTCCTGCCCAGTGACCATCCGGTCCTCAAGGTCGAGGGAGCGGCCGTGGTCGGCCACCGCGCCGCCTTCATCGGCGGCATCCACGACCCGGTCCTCATCGCCCAGCTCGACACCTTCCTCGAACGCGTCGAACGACAGGCTGGCCAGCTTCACCCCGAACTCGCCGGCGGCACTGCGAGCCTGGCGTTCCATGTGTACGGCCGCAACGGGGTGATGGGTCCGCTGGAGCCCTCCACCGCCGTGCCACACGAGGTCGGCATCCTCGGAGAGGTCACCGCAGAGAGTCCCGAACTCGCCCTCGCCATCTGCACCACCGTGCGCATCGGCTGCCTTCACCTGTCCTACCCCGGGCAGATGGCGACCGCTGGGAACATGGCGCTACCGCTCAACCCGATGGAAAGCCCCATCGGCCCGGTGTGCGCCTTCACCCTCTACCACCTCATGGACGCCCGGGACCTCGACCTGTTCCCCGTCGCCCACCGGCAAGTGGGCCGGATACCCGCCGAGGAGGCCACCCGATGACCGCGACCGTCCCGCTCAAGGACCTCGCGGAGGTCATCCGCAGCAAGAACGCGGGACCCTACGAGATCACCTTCGATGTCATGTTCACTGACGCCGACAGGTATGCCCACGTCCGAGACAGCGGCGTCTTGAACCCCACCGCGCTCGCCAGCCTCTACTCGGTGACCGAGAGCGATGTCCGTACCTGCCAATTCTTCGAACCCGCCCTGGCCTTCAAGCTCACCTTGGTCCGGCACGGCGACCAGGGCAGCATCGGCGAACGCGACACCTTCGGCGCCCAGCAGCACGGACCGCTGCTCGACATTCTCGTACCCGTCCCAGCACCTGCTCCCGGAGAGGAAGCCCGCTCATGACCCCGTCCACCACGCCAGGCCCGCCCTGCAGTCTCGACACGCGCACCCTGCGCCACGCTTATGGCCAATTCCCAAGCGGAGTCGTCGCCGTCGCCGCCGAGGTCGAGGGCGAACGCACCGGCCTCGCCGCGAGCACCTTCGTGCCAGTCTCCCTCGACCCGCCACTCGTTGCCTTCTGCATCCAGAACACCTCAGCCACCTGGCCCAAGCTGGCCACCGCGCCCCGCCTCGGCGTCAGCGCGCTCGGCGCCGACCTCACCGATGCCGCCCGCTCGCTCGGCAGTAAGGGCGGCGACCGCTTCGCCGGCCTCGCCACCCTCACCTCCGACGCCGGCGCCCTGTTTATCGAGGGGGCAGCGGCATGGCTGGAGACCTCCGTCCACGACACTCTCGCGGCGGGCGACCACGCGATCGTCCTGCTGCGGGTGCACAACCTGACCGTTCGGCCCGAGGTCAGCCCCATGGTCTTCCATGGCAGCAGCTTCCGCGAATTGGCCGCCGTACCTTGCTGAAGGAGGCACGCCCTCAAGTCACCCAAGGGCTGAGCGAGTTCTGCCCCGGCAATGAGGGATCGCGCATCGACCGGCCCAGACGCCGCCCACACCCGGTCGCGACGCCTCAGCTACAACGATGCCGCGGCCGGGCGGCCGCTGGGCCGCGCGAGCGGGGAGCCTGCGCAGCGATGATCGCCGTGTTGAACAAGAGCTGGAAACCGTCGAGGCCGCCCTGGCATTCCTCGTCACGGCGGCCCTCATGACGCTGACCGATCTATCCCGGAGCGTTGCTTCACCCCGTCACCGCCGCCGCGCTGGTTGACCTGGGCGGGGAAGATCCTCACCTCGCGGAGGGCCTGCTCGGGATCTTCCGCGCGGTCGGGTTCGACGACTGGATCGCGCTCGGCGAGCGTTACCGCTGATCCGTCGCGACCACCGATGGAGATCTCATGGGCACCATAATCGGGAAGATCTGGCCCACGCATCGGGCTGCCCGCCATGCGCGCGATGGACCGCCCCGATGCCGAGTTCTCCATGGCCTTCACGCCACGCTAGCCAGCTCCGGCGTGTGCGAGTGCATCACCGACCTGATGAATCTCCCTGGATGCGCGCAAACCGTCCCAGATTCGCGATGCGCTTGCCCGTGGGCAAGGCGGCTACGTATCTGCTCTACGGCCTGGGCTCAGGCTGGTCCGAACAGGTCCGCCTCGGTGAAATCCGGATAGCGGGCCGCAACCTCGGCTTCGGACTTCAACTCTCCCTTCCACTGCACCACGATCCGCTGCGGCCTACCCGCGGTCACCCTCCTGGGATCCGAGACCTGGTCACCGACGGCGACACCATCACCCTCGACCTCGAAGCCCGGCTCCTCCGTACCGAGGCGCCGAGGTCGCCTTCAGCTTCAGCTCAGCTTGGAAAGGACCGACCATGAATCTGGCCATGAACCTGCTCGCGGCCGCCCGTTCGCAGCCCCGGCACCCGGCGATCAGACTGGACGGCTACTCGCTG
>NZ_KB911636.1 GCF_000383615.1 Streptomyces canus 299MFChir4.1
CACGAAGGACGCGGACGGTTACTACACCATCGTCGACCGCAAGAAAGACCTGATCATCCGCGGCGGCTACAACGTCTACCCCCGCGAGGTCGAGGAGATCCTCTACCAGCACCCCGCCGTGGCCGAAGCCGCGGTGATCGGGATCCAACACGCCGAGCTCGGCGAGGAGGTCGGCGCCGCGGTGGCCCTCAAGCCGGGCGCCGAGGTGGACCCGGAGGAGCTCAAGAACTTCGTCCGGGACCGCCTCGCGGCGTACAAGTACCCCCGCTCGGTCTGGCTCGTCGACGCCCTCCCCAAAGGACCCACAGGAAAAATCCTCCGCCGCAAGGTGGAACGCTCAGAATGACATGCGGAAGACCTCGTCCGGCTGCCAAAACGAGTCGGTCCGGCCGAGCTCGTACCCCCTCAGGAGCTCCCGAACGAAACGAAAAAACCCATCCGCCCCTCCGCTCGTAGCGTGGTAAATCCAGGCGAAGTTGAGGGTCATGGGGCCCCAGCAACGGGGCGTACATCTGAGTTCGTGATGGTGCTACACCGGTGACGGAGTCGGACAGGCCGATCCCGGAGAGGCTGCCGAGAGGGCTCGGTGTTCCGGACCCCAGCACCGCTGGGGGTCGCGGTGGCGGCGTAACTGCTTGACCTCCACCAACCGCCCGGGCCTGTCGCCTCGGGCTGACTGAGGGATACCGACGGCGCCGGGCCAGGGCCTGTTGTGAAAGTAGATCTTGTTCCTGGATGACAATTTGACCATACAGTCAATAACGTATTCTGAGGCACATGCCACGCCCCCGTAAGTTCGTAGAACGTGACGTCATCAGCAGTGCCACCGAGGTGTTCGGCGTGAACGGCCTCGCCGCCACGACCCTGGACGATCTGGTGCGGGCGACCGGGCTGGGGAAGCAGAGTCTTTACAACGCGTTCGGCGGAAAGCGGGAGCTGTTCCTGCGGGCACTCTCAGAGGACAGCGACGAGGCGGCGCGGGCCGTCTCGGAAGCGCTCCAGCACGGTGACGCGTCGCCACTGGAGCGGATCCGGGGCCACATGCTGCGCATGGCGATCGAGTTCAGCCGCAGCGACAGTCGGGTCTCACTCGCCACGCGTGCTCTCGTCGAGTCGACCGGCGAGCAGGATCAGCTCTCGACGATCACCAGGGCCGGCATCGAGGAGCACGCCGGGATCTACGCACACTGCCTCGAGGACGCCCAGCGCAACGGCGATCTCCCGGAGGACGCGAACCTGCGGTCGCTGGCGATGTACTTCGTCGCCGTCATCCGGGGGATGGAGCTGCTCGGCCGGGCGGGGGTCGGTCGTGCGGCGCTCACCGCTGTCGCACTCGACGCACTTCGCGTGTTGCCCGGCCGGGCGGACGCGGATCCCGCGCAGACATAGCCTCCACGGCTCCCCTTCCGCCCCTTATGGCGTCGGTCACACCCCTGACCCAGTTATTGCCCGTCTGGTCAAAAAATGTTTTATTGACCAGGCAGACAAAAACTAGGGAAGAGCAACCATGAACGTTCTGAAGGACAAGGTCGCGGTCGTGACCGGCGGAAATGCGGGCATCGGCCGGGCGATCGCACGGGCGTACCACGCCGAGGGCGCGCGGGTGTTCGTCACCGGTCGCCGCCAGGCACAGCTCGACGAGGTCGAGGCCGAACTCGGTTCCCAGGTGACTGGGATCCGCTGCGACGTGGACCGGCTCGAGGATCTCGACAGCCTCTACACGACTGTCGCCGACCAGGCCGGCCACATCGATGTCCTGGTCGCCAACGCCGGGATCGGGATCGTCGCCCCGCTCGGGGAGATCACCGAGGAACAGGTCGACGCCATGCTCACCACCAACGTCAAGGGTCCCCTGTTCACCTTGCAGAAGGCGCTGCCGCTGCTGTCTTCGGGAGCGTCGATCATCTTCACCGGATCGTCGGCCGCCACCCGACCGCAGCCGACCCTGCCCGTCTACGGGGCGACCAAGGCCGCGCTCCGCAACCTGGTCCGCGGATTCGCCCACGGCGCCGGGGCGGGCGGATACCGCATCAACATGCTCTCGCCCGGCGGCACCCGCACTCAGGGCCTGGCCGACCTGATCGCGACCGACGAACGCGTCGCCGCCGGGGGTGTGATCCCCCTCGGCCGCCTGGCCGAGCCCGAGGAGATCGCCGCAGCAGCCGTCTTCCTCGCCTCTGACGCCTCCAGCTACCTCAACGGCTCCGAACTCGCCGTCGACGGCGGCAGCGCACAGATCTAGGGCTGGTGTGAAAGTGCTGGTCATAGCCACTCGTTGATGGCTGCGACGAGCACGGTCGCTTCGAAACGGACGGCGAGTTTGTCATAACGAGTGGCGACGGCCCGGTGGCGCTTGAGACGGTTGATCCCACACTCGACCGCGTGCCGCTGCTTGTTGTCGCCCTTGTCGACCGTCGGCGGCCGCCCGCCATGCGATCCGCGGTTGAGGCGATTTCGGGTCCGGTCCGCCGGTACCGGGGTGGTGGCCTTGATCCGGCGTCTGTGCAGGTAGGAGCGATTGCTGCGGGAGTCGTGCGCCTTGTCGGCCCGGACCCGGTCCGGGCGCTTGCGCGGCCTGCCGAGCCCCAGCCTCGGAACCCGGATCGCTTCCAAGACCGGTTCGAACTGTGGCGAGTCGCCCTGCTGGCCGGCTGTGATCACGATGGACAAGGGCTTCTGTCCCTGCTCGACCGCCAGGTGGATCTTGGTGGTCAGCCCACCCCCGGAGCGTCCGAGACCGTGGTCGGCCGGCTCGACGGCGATGCCGCCGGGCGGCTCCTTCTGCAGATCCCCTTTTTCGACGCTCCGGCGGCGTGCTGGTGGGCCCGGCCGACCGTGGAATCGACGTTCACATCCCAGGTGATCAGGCCCTTTACGTCGGCCTCGGCCTGGAGCCGGGTGACGATCCTGGTCCAGGTGCCATCGCGCTGCCAGCGTCGGAAGAGGTCGTAGACCCGGTCCCAGGACCCGTAGCGTTCTGGCACATCGCGCGCGGGGACACCGGTCCTGGTCCGCCACCGTATGCCGTCTATCAGCTGCCGCCGCGTCCACACCTGCGGACGACCCGGCTTGATGCCCTGCGGCAACAGCGTCTCAAGCCGGGCCCACTGGCCGTTCGTCAGATCCCCACGTCCCACAGCACGTGAAGTGTCGTGATCGACCTGCGGCGGGTCACCTTCATGGACTCCACCGGCATCAACATCCTCATCGCCCCACCAGAACGCCACGGCGCCGGCGGCTGGCTACGCCTGGCCGCACCCACCGACTGCCATCCCACGCTCCGCGAAACGCTCAACGCCTGAGCCGTCCGTAGAACAGTGGCCGCACCACGGCAACCACGATGCCCGGCACCCTCTCGGTGCCAGGCGTCGTGCGTAGCAAGCAGCGACTGAGCTGCTCCCCCTCAGACGCCGCCCGACACCGAACCGTGCGACCAGCGCAGCCAGGGAAACTGCTCGCCGTGCCCACCGCTCATCAGGCAGTTTCCGCCCGCATGACCTGATCAGCTGTCAGCTTGGTGTCTGTCTGGTTCTTCTCAGGCGGACGTGTTACAGCTTCTGTTCAGCGCCCGGATTGGCATGTACCGGTAATCGGCTAGCCTCTCGGTGATCAGTGGAGCGGTAACGGCTCCACGCGTCCAGCGGCGGGCCTGCCGCCGGAGGGGGAAACGATGAACAGACAGCTGCGCGCGGGGCCGACCTGGTCGGGACTGCTTCGGTTTTTGCTGGCTTCCGCGCTCCTGGCCCTCGGTCTGGCGCTCGTGCCGGCGGCACCCGCACATGCCGCAGGCGACTGTAGGGCGTATGGGGAGACCAGCGTTCAGGGGGCGCTCGCCGTGAAGGCCGCCTGCGACGAGGTGGCGGCCGGCACCATGTACTCCTGGGGAGGCGGCCACGGCCCTGTGCCCGGCAAGACGCATGGCACCCCGGACGGCGGCGGCGCCGAGGCGTGGAACGACGGTAATGTCGTCGGCTTCGACTGCTCGGGGCTGACCCGCTGGGCATGGTCGGTGGCCACCGGCCGGGACATCCTCGGGCCCGGAACGACGTCCGACGTCTTCGACCGCTACTGGCCGGTCCGCTTCGCGGGCAGCGACGGAACGGCCCACCTCAAGCCCGGGGACGTGGTGTTCTGGCAGCGCACCCGGTTCTATTGGCAGAGCACCACGCACACTGCGATCTATCTCGGCGACGGGAAGATCGTGGAGGCGGCGGAGTCCCAGCACCCCCTCCAGGTCGCCGACTTCAGCTCGCATTCCAGCAGCATTTACGTCGGGGCGATCCGGCCGAGCGAGGGATCGGACTCCGCTTCACCGGACAACTCCGGCCTGCCCGGCCAGCTTTTCAGTACGTGGGGTGAGTGGGTCCGGGTGGGGAACGAACCGCGCCGCGGATCAACGGTGCAGCACACCTTCCCGGGACCCACCCAGGTGAAGATCTCCTGCCAGACGCGCGGCGAGTCGATCACTGCCGAGGGGATCACCAACGACCTGTGGTCGTACCTGCCCGGATACGACGCCTGGATCACCAACATCTACGTGCGCGGGCCCGCCGCGTTGCCGGGAGTGCCAGACTGCCTCAGCGGGGGCCCCGTCGCCGGGGCCGACGCCAGCGGGCGGTTCACCACCTGGGGCGACGGGGTGAACGTGCGCTCGCAGCCCACGCTCACCGCCGCCGTCCGGCAGACGATCGGTGGCGAGACGTCGGTGCGCGTCTCGTGCCAGCAGCACGGCGACGTCGTCAACGCGGAGGGCTTCGTCAACACGGTCTGGTCCTATCTACCCGACTACGACGGCTGGATCACCAACATCTATCTCAAGGGTCCCGCCGTGCTGCCGGGGGTTCCCGACTGCGCCGGCGGCGCGCTGGGCGGTGGCACCGCCACGGCGGGCTGCACCGACGGCGGAGCCCCGAACGGAGCAGGCGCCCGCTCGCCCCGCTCGGTGTCGATCGCGGGTCGACTGATCGAACTGCGCTACAGCGACACCACCGAGTGCGCCTGGGGGCGGGTCACCGGCGGAGCACCCGGCGACGAGGTGTGGGTCGACCGGAGCATCACCGGCGGGCAGTCATGGGACCAGCTCGGCTTCACCAGGATCACCAGCGGCTCGGACGTGTTCACTCCCGAGTGGAACGACCACAACGTGGTGATGCGGGCCTGCGGTAGCCCTGGCGACAGCGACACGGTCGTCTGCACCGACTGGTTCTGACAGCGGACAACGATGGCGGACCGCCGGCGCGGGGCCCGATAACAGACCGCCGACGGTCCGCCACCGCCCGTACGACCGTATCGGCCGGGCGATGTTCACCTGGCCGCCGTGGATGGTCAGCATGTCGAGGTGCTCGCCGCCGCGGGAGCTTCCAAGCGTTGAGTAATGGCACATGTCAGGTCGCTCGGCTGCGAATCCCTGAAACTGCTGGCGAAGCTCACCCAGGGTCGGCGGGTATGCCCTGGTGTAAATGACACGGGTACCGCCTGCCGGCATTTCTGCGTGCTGCGTCAAAGGGGGACCGCCTCTCCCCCAGAGTCAGATGGTCCTGAGTGTCGCTTCCCAGTACTGGCGGCGTCTGCGAGTGCACCTCAACTGGCCAGAGACACGGGATAAATCTGGCTGGAACCTTGCCAGCACCGCGCGTCGCAGACTGCGGTTACCCGTCTTTCCTGAGCGGCCTGTCTCCGCCGGGCCGGCCTTCCGGCCAGGTGACGGCTTGCTTCACTCGCTCTTCGATCAGGCGTGCCTGAGGTCCTCAGCAAGCAACGTTTCGACCGTGATCGAAAGGTTGGCTGCCTCCCACGGATGTCACTTACGTTGAGCCACACGGATCGACTGCGATGACGGACAGCCGGAGGTTGTTCATGCGTAGAATTCCACGGTTTCGCCTGCTCGCAGGGGTGCTGGCTCTGCTCCTCACTGGTCTTGTCTCGGCAGGCACTCAGGCTTCCGCTGCACCACAGGACTCGTTGACCCAGCAGCGGGGAGAACTCTCGGCTGCGCAGATGGCTTCTGCCACTGTCTTGCCGCCACCGAGCACAAATCTCGCGCGGGTCGGTGGGCCTTGGAGTGACCCGGCTCCCAACAGATTCTCCTCGGACCTGCTTGGCGGTGTGCCCACCTGCGCCACGAGCTACGCGTGCATGAGGGTCCAAAAGACCCCCGGCGGTCTGTACGCGGACTTCTGGTACTACAACTACGGCGTGTACTCGCTCGAGAACTGGGTCGGCATGGGGTGGATGAATAACCGGCAGACCGGCGGCGCGACGGTCCGCTTCCTCAACTCCTCCGGCGGTCTCATCGACTGCTTCGAAAGCGACCCAGTCTTTTCGGGCTCCTATATCGACTGGACTCCGGTCTACTTCATCCAGCTCTCCCCGTCGGGCTGCTGATTTCGTTCAGTATGAGGGCGGCTCACCGAACGCACGTACACAGATGCCCCAGGTCATGCACCTGGGGCATCGCGCGAGCGTCGGCTACTTTCCGCCTCACACCCCGCTCGCTCTCGGCTGTCTACTGGCTGGCCTGGTGCTGGGATTCGGCATGCAGGGCGAGTGCGTTGAGGGCGTCACCGGTCAGAGTGAGTACCTGCACGAACTGCTCATCCGGCTTGAGTCCCTCCAGGCCGGCGCGCGTCAGGGTGGCGTGCCACCCTGCCGGAGGCGCAAGGGGCGGATCAGCGCGTCACTGTTTCCTCCGCTGGAGGAGACCCATGCTTCGAGGCAGTTGATGCTCTGCGCCTTGGAGTCGGTCACTCCGGGAAGGCGTCGGAGGACCTTGACGGCCAGGTAATCGATGACGCCTTTGGCGAGCAGCAGTATTTGAGGGTGTCGGCTTCGTGCTGCTCACTGCTGGTGGGCATGGGCAGGCCCTCGAAAGCGATGCGGTCGGCGGGATGCCATGGCTTATGGACCGCTTGTCCCAAAAGCGCGCCCAGGGCGGTGTTGAAGTGCTCCCGTGCCACGAACAGCCGGCGTAGCGGGTCGGGCGGCCCATCGGTCCACCGGCCGAGAATGTCACGGTCGAAACGGCCCTCGTCGCGGCCTCCGCTGGGCGGGACATTGAAGCTGGGCCAGTGATCGCGTTCTTCGGATGGCAGGTCGCGTCCGAGGTCTCCGAGATAGACCTCGACCGTCGGGGTTGGTGCCGACAGAGATTCCCCATCACCCCAAGGGGCTCAGTCGGCCGTCTTCGATGCGGTAGCGGGACGGCTGGGAGGTGTACAGGCCGAGCACCTCGCGCCGGAAGAGGACCCGGGTCAGGTACTGCGGGGTGCCCCGATCGGTGACGTAGTTGCTCAGCTTGGCGGGGTCGCACGTGGAGGTGACGCGCTCCCCGGTGCTGGGGTCGATGCGGATCGCGAATTCCGGGAACCGGCGTTCGGAGGTGTGCGGGCGGGCCAGAAGAGCACAAAGTGCCGCAGGTCGGAGCGGTCGGCTGCCTCGATGTTCGGCTCGGGCACATGATCGAGCCACGTAATCCGGTCGTGCTGGATCACCGGCAAGCGGCTGTGCGCGGCGAGGTAGCGGCGCAGGGGCAGGGCCGCGATGTCGATGCGCGGCTCGGTGTCCGTGCGGCGAGTACGCACCCTCGTTTGGGGGAAACCACCGGACATCGACCGGACAGCGCCGGTACGGCCGGACGGCTGGGCTCAGTCCCGCCCGGAAACGGTCTCGGCACGCCGGACAAGTTCCCGGAACCGTTCGCCGAGTTGGTCGGAGTCCGGGGCTGGTTCCGAGCCTGCCACCCCTTCCCACCATTGCGCTGATGCCACGTCACCGAGGTCGGCGGCCACGGCTGCGGCCACGCCCGCCAAGTGTGTCCGCGGCCGCTCGTCCTGCTGGGGGGAGAGTTCGGCGGCGGCGGCGAGCATCACGGCGGCGTCGTCCAGGCGTCCTTCGCTGCGGGCGGCCTGCGCGCACTCCGCGAGGACCGCTGGGACCGAGAACTCACTGCCCAGCTTTCGCGCCGTGTCCGCGGCGGTCCGCCAGTGCCGCGCCGCCGCGGCCCGGTCGCCGCGCAACAGCGCGCCGTCGCCGTAGCCGATCGGCACGTGCACGGCCGCCCACACGTCGCGTTCCGCATCAAGGCGCTTCTTCATCAGGACCTCTGCCCTGGCCAGCAGAGTCTGTGAACCGTCGAAGTCCTCCAGGCGCAGCGCCGCGGCCGACGCGAAGATCGCTGCTTCCGCGGCCAGCGAGGCGTCGTCGATCCGCTCGGCAAGGCGCATCGCCCGCTCCGCGGTGGTGAACAGATCCGCGGCGACGCGATTGGACCCGGCGCGCGCCACCAGCCAGCGGGCCCGCCCATGTTCGCTCAGGTCGTTCTCGTGCAGGCGGTTGGTCCAGGCGAGGGCTTCGTGGGTGTGGCCGGTCATCCACAGCGGCAGCCACACCGACCACAGCAGCTCGGCGGCGGCGTCGTACCGGCCGGTGTCGACGAGGTGGTCGAAGCCGAGCCGCAGCACATGGCGGTCGGTCTCGACCTGCTCGACCGCCGTCATGTCGCCGCGGCCCCGGATCCGCGCACCGTGTTCGCGTCCCGCCCGCAGGGCCCATCGGGCCACGCCCCGACGGACGTGTTCTCGGTCGGCCGGTTCGAGGGTCTCGACGGCGTGCCGGCGGACCGGTTCCAGCAGCCGGTACCGCGTGACCGGCCCCGTGTCGTCGGCGCGAGCCACCAGGGAGTGCTCGATCAGCTCGGCGAGTGCCCCCACCGCATCCGCCGCGTCCGGCGCGGCGATCGCGTCGACGGTGTCGAGGGAGAAGCTGCCCGGCACCATGGCAAGCCGGGGGAGCAGGCGCTGGGCCGCGGGGCCGAGCATCTGGCAGCTCCACTCGATGGTGGCCGCCATGGTGCGTTGCCGCGCCGGCAGGTCCTGTGGGCCGGCCACGGGCAGTTCCGTGAGCGCGTCGATCCGCTCAAGCAGCGCCCGCGGCCCCAGCCGGGAGGCTGCGGCGGCCAGAAGTTCGATGGCCAGGGGCAGCCCGTCGGCCTGTCGGCACAGTTGCGCGACGGCACTGTCGTCTGCCCTCCCCATGGGCGGTGCCCCGGCGGCGGCCAGCCGCTCGCCGAAGAGCCGCTCCGCCGCGCTCGGAGCGAGTGGGGCGATACGCACCTCGCGTTCCCGGCGTAGGCGCAGCGGGACGCGGCTGGTGGCCAGGATCACCGTGTCGGGGGAGGCCGTGAGCAGCTCGGCCAGGTGGGGGCCGCAGGTCGTGACGCGCTCCAGGTTGTCGAGCACGAGCAGGGCCGACGTCCCGGCGAGATGCTCCGCGAGTCCGGTCACGGTGTCGGCGGTACAGGCCGCCGCGTGGGCCACGGCCGCGAGGGCGTCGTCGGGTTCGGTGACGTCGGTGAGGTCGGCGAAGTACACGGTGCCCGGGCGCTCGGCGGCCATCACATCGGCGGCTACGAGGGCGACGGTGGTCTTGCCCACCCCGCCCGGACCGGTGAGCGTCACCAGCCGGCCCGGCGTGGTGGCCAGGGCGGCGACGATCTCCGCGACCTCGTCGTCACGCCCGATCACCTCGACGCTCGGCGGCGACGGCGTGCGGGGCGTCAGCTTGCGGGACGGCATTTCGAGCGCCGCGTCCCCGGCCCGGCCCAGGGTGGACAGCAGCGCCATGCGGTCGGCGTCGCGGAGCTGCAGCGCCGTGGCCAGCGCCCGCACGGTGTGCGGCTGGGGCTGGGTCCGTCGCCCGCGTTCCAGCGCGCTGACCGCGTCGACGGACATCCTGGCGGCTGTGGCCAGCTCCTGCTGGGTAAGCGACCTGGCCTCCCTTAAGTCCCGCAGGAGCGCCGCGAAGCTGATCGTCTTCCGTGCCGGTCCCGCTGAATCGTTCACGATGTCGATTATGCCCGCCGGGTCCGGACGGCTGTCCGGACGGCTGTCCGGTCGGTGTCCCGGCAGTGTCCGGTTGTCGGGCAGCACCTCCGATGGCCACGATCGACATGACAGGACGAACCCCCGCTAGGAGATCCACGCCATGCTCCCCCAGGCCCTTCAATCACTGCGCGACGCGATCAACTCCCACGTCCCGGAACGGATCGCCGACTGTTTCACCGAGGACTACGTCGCCGAACGACCGCTGCGACCGGCCGAAGGGTTCATCGGTTCCGGCGAGGTCGCCGCGAACTGGACGAAGATCCTGGCCGGGCTGCCCGACCTCCACGTCGAGATCCTGCGCCACGCCCAGAACGGCGACGAGTTGTGGTCGGAGTGGGAGTATCGAGGCACCGCCCCGACCGGGGCGACGGTCCTGCTGCGCGGCCCGGTCATCCTCACCAGCCGCGACGGACGAATCGCCTGGGCCCGGTTCTACCCCGACCCGGTCACCATGGAGGGCCCGACCCACACCACCGTCTCCCAGGTACTGAACGCACCGGCCGAACGGATCTTCGCCGTCCTGCGCGACCCTCGCCGCCACCCCGAACTCGACGCAACCGGCCGGCTGCGGCACGCTGAGACCTCCCAGCCGCTCGCCGCTGTCGGCGACACCTTCATCATGGCCATGTACAGCGAGGAGCACGGCGACCACCGGATCGAGAACCGCGTCGTCACCTTCACCGAGAACCAGATCATCGGCTGGGCCCCCGGACAGCCCGGACAGCGCCCAAGCGGGCACCGCTTCACCTGGAAGCTCACCCCGACCGACGACGGACGCACGAAGGTGACCCAGACCTACGACTGGGCGGCGGTCACACACCCGGCAGACCTGGTGCGACTGCCAGTCGTCTCCGCCGACGAACTCAACGCATCGCTGACCCACCTGGCCGGGGCGCTGGCCTAGCCGTTCTCTCCACGAAGGTTGGTGACAGCGATCACTGACCTGTGATCTTGAAGTGGCTGAGGGTCCCCTGGCCGGGTGTGGATTGCGAGATCTTCTGCACCGGCGACCAGAAAGGCCCTCGTGCCCCACCTGCACCCCAGACCGAGACCGGACGTCTGCGCCTGGCCCGCTGCGTCGTGGACGACAACTGACCCCTGCGCCGGGCCACTGGGGTCCGGCGGATCTCGATGTGGCGCACTGCTCCGCGAGTGATGGACGCGCCGGGCTGAGGCTGAGTAAGACCGGCCGGACGCAGAAGCGCCACGGCGTCCTGTGCCTCAGATGGGCGGAGAACAGGGCAATCCGCCGGGCACCTCGCCCAGCCCTGCGGGGCGGCCTGTCGCGCCGCCACATAGTCGGACCAGTTCCCGCCGACGAGGGTGGCCCAGCGTTCGGCTGTCTTGGGGTGGATGCCGAGCAGGTCTGCGATGACCATGGGCGGCAGGCCTGCCTGCCAGCGCGTCCATCATGGCGGTGTTCCGTGCTGCCCGGACGGGCAGACCATGCTGCCTCAGAGGCTGCCGGCGAACACCTCCCGGAATCCGCGGCAGGCATGGCCGTCTGACGTCGTGCGGTTCCCGGGCTGTGCGTGGTCCGTTGTCGAGGTGTTGTGCATGTGAGCGTCAGCGTCCCTGCGCGTCCCAGTTCGCGAGCACGGCATCGGCCGCGGCATGCAGGTCCCGGGCTGATGTGCCGTCGCGCACCTGGGTCGAAATGCCGAGCAGGAAGCCGTGAATCATGGACGTCACGCCGTCCATGTCGGTGTCTTCGTGGAGTTCTCCTGAGACGATGCCGCGTACGACGCACGCCCTGATACGTGTTCGATCCGCCGCGCGACGCGCCGCTACGACCTTTCGGGCTGCGGCTTCTCCCCCTCCGGGCGCTCGGACCGTGCCCGAGAGGGCGACGAGGCATCCGCGAGGGTGGGACGTGTCGGTCTGCATGTCGATGGACCCGTGCAGGAGCCGGGCGACGGCCTCGCGGGGACTCATTGCCTCGTCGGCGACGACATCGGTGACGCTGCCCGGTCCGGCGATGTAGTGCTCAACGGCCTTCTCGAAGAGTCCCTCCTTCGAGCCGAAGGCGCCGTACAGGCTTGCGGAAGACAGCCCGGTGGCCTCGCGTAGCTGAGCCAGCGATGTCGCTTCGTAGCCCTGTTCCCAGAACAGCAGCATCGCGGCTTCCAGGACGACCTCCATGTCGAAGGCGCGGGGACGGCCGACGGGAGACACGGTGAACCTCCTCCATAACGGATTGACTGATCCAGTTTGACACTCGTCAGAACCCACCGTCAATATCGGATCGTTCAATCCGAAACTTGTGGAGGAGCCCGACCCGATGACCACCACGTTCCCCGCATCGACTCGCGATCGAGCGCGCGAGTCGCTTCCCATTCCGGCACTGGTGACGATGGCGTGTACCGGATTCATCGTGATCATGACCGAGACGCTGCCGGCGGGACTGCTCCCGCAGGTGGCCGGTGGACTCGGCGTCTCCGAAGGCGGCGCGGGCCAGCTCGTGAGCGCCTACGCGATCGGCACGGTCCTCGCGGCGATACCCGCGATCATGCTGACGCGCGGGACACGGCGGAAGCCGCTCCTCCTCGCCGGCCTGCTCGGGTTCCTCATCGCGAACGCCGTCACCGCTGTGTCGCCGTCGCTCGCCGTGGCTCTTGTCGCCCGGTTCATCGGGGGAGCCTTCTCCGGCCTGCTGTGGGGCATGCTGGCCGGATACGCCCGGCGTATCGCCGCACCCGAGCACGCCGGGCGTGCCCTTGCCATCGCCATGACCGGAACCCCTGTCGCGCTCTCCGTCGGGACACCCCTGGGCGCCTGGCTCGGTTCGACGGTCGGATGGCGCTGGTCCTTCGCCGCGATGTCCCTGCTCAGTGTCGTCGTCATGGTCATTGTGAAGTTCGTCGTGCCCGACGCCCCGGGGCAGTCGGCGCAGACCCGCGCTCCGCTCACCCGAGTGCTGGGCATTCCCGGCGTGGCGACCATACTCGCCGTCGTATTCATCTGGATGCTCGCGCACAACCTGCTCTACACCTACATCGCCTCCTACCTGCAGCAGATGCGTCTCGCACTCCGTCCCGACGTTGCACTTCTCGTCTTCGGCGTCGCCGCGTTCGCAGGGATCTGGATCACCGGCGTGTTCATCGACCGCGCACTGCGCAGGCTCACCCTGGCGAGTGTGGCCCTGTTCATCGTCGCCGGCGCGCTTCTCGCCGCCGCGCAGCACTCCACGGTGTTCGTGCTGCTCGCGATCGTCCTGTGGGGCGTCGCGTTCGGCGGCGCGGCGACGCAGTTGCAGACGGCCATCGGGGAGGCCGTGGGCGAGAACGCCGATGCGGCGAACGCCATGCTGACGACCTCCTTCAACCTGGCGATCTTCGCGGGCAGTGCCTTGGGGGCTGTGATCGTCGATGGCGTGGGCGCACAGGTGCTTCCAGCCGGGATGATCGCTCTCTCACTCGTGGCGGTCGTCACGGTCGGCTGCGGTCGGCGCGCGGCATTCCCCACAGGGCGGTGATCGACAATTGACCGGGCCACACCTGGTGGCCTGGGTGTGGGCGGACGGAAACTGGTCGCCGCACCGCTACGGGGTCTACCTCTCCTTCCTGCACACCGCCGCCGGGAAGTTGGTCGCCAGCGACGGCTGGCCGTCCGACGCGGGGCCCGACCTTCTCGAACGCGCACTTTTCAGCCTGCCGCCGTCTTCTTTCCAGGCCGGCGGCTCCGCACCACGCCACGAATCCTCTACCAGCGGTAGAGGAGAGGGGTAGAGTACGGGTATGGCAGCAGACGAGACGAGCATCAAGGTGAGCACAGCCGCGCGGGACCGGCTCGCCCAGCTGGCGACCGAGCACGGCACCACCATCCGCGGCCTGGTGGAGGACCTCGCGCAGGGCACTCCGACCCAGGCCGAGTACGCCGAGCGGGCCGAGCTGGCCCGTGCCGAGCTCGCCGCCGCCCTCGGCCACGCCCCCAGCCCGGAGGCTGAGGCGAAGGCCCGGGCGCTGCTGGAGCGCCTGGGCGCCGCCGCGCACGGCCCGCAGGCGGCCGCGTAGTGGCGGCGATCTCGGTAGTCCTGGACCACACGACCGCCGCCGCCTTGTACGACCCGAAGGACCCGTTCAACGAGGCGGTCGCCGCGTTCTACGTCCAGGCCTCGGGCGGACTCGGTGACCTGTGTGCGCCGGTGCTGTCCCTGACTGCCGGCGACGCCGAACGGCCGGGCCTGCTCGGCTACATCAAGGGGCTGCGGTTCATCCGGATCGAGGCGTTCGACACCGACGCCGCGGTCACCGCCACCGAATTGCTGCGCTTCGGGCACTCCTGGCCCGCCGTCCATGCCATCCACAGCGCCCGCCCCTCCGCCGCCCACCCCAGCGGACGGTTCCTGCTCACCCTGACGCCGAAGGCGTACGCGGGCACCGGCGTCCAGGCGGTCCACCCCGGCCAGTAACCGTCACCGCTCTCGTCCGCCGCCGTCTGACAGCCGCCCGCGCAGGGGGCTGCGCGGGCCGTCGGCGAGCTGGAAGCGGTTTCCGTCCCCCGTCGTCTACGTCAGCAGGAACCTTCGCGGCAAACCCCAACCCGTCGGCCCTCGTCCGCCGTCGGCCCGCGCCGTCACCCGCCGAATCCTCACGAACCCCCATGCCCTGCCCGAAGGCGACCGGATTCAGCTCAAGGCCGTCCTGGCCAACTGCCCCGAAGCCATGTCAGAACCGGTCCCAAGACGCCTACGCACCCTGATGACCTCGGTCTTCGGTCTGGAGAAGGAGCTCGGTGTCACTTCGTACGGTTCGACGCGTCGCGGAAATGTTTGGGTGAGGAGCCAGTCACGCGGCGGAACGCCGTGCTGAACGCGCTCTCGGATTTATAGCCTGTCGCGAAGGCAAGCTCAGAAATTGATCGTGTTCCGCGGCTCAGGGCATCGCGGGCAAGGCTCATCCGCCACTGGATCAAGTACTCCCGTGGTGCGGTTCCGACCTGCTTCTTGAAGGTCGAGGCGAAGTTGGAACGTGACATGCAGCTGATGCCGGCAAGCTCATCGAGTGTCCATGGGTGCGCCACGTCTGCGTGCATGGCGCGCAGTGCGGCACTGATGGCATCGTCGGTGAGTGCTCTCAGCCAGCCAGTGGGCCGATCGGCCTGACCGGCGTGAGCGCGCAGCATGTGGACGAACAGGATCTGCGCGAGATGCTCCAAGACGAGAGAGCTGCCGACGGCAGCGGCCTCAACCTCGGCCACCATGAGTTCACCCAGCTGCCGCAGGAGCCTAACGCGAGGATCCATCGCACGTACATGCACGAGCAGGGGCAGAACATCAGTGAGGAATGGGGTGTTCGCCCCCTCGAACGAGAAGTGTCCACCGCACAGGTATGTGTCTTCCTCGGCCTCGGGTCCGATGCGCAGGGCGTCGTCCGCGGTGCTCCCCCACAGCGACTTCGCAGCCCGTGGTTTTGCGGTGAGCGTGCTCGCCAGGACATAGGGCGGGGGGTTAATCAGCAGGTAGGCGTCGCCCTCTTCCAGCAGTTCGGGTTCACGTCCATCGAGGACCAGCCAGCATTCGCCGCGCGCGACGAAGCCAAGCTTCACGTGCGGGAACCGATCGAAGCGCAGGGCCCACTCCCCAGCGGCATGGAGGCTGGGTTCGATCACGGTGCGAGGACGTAGAAGGCCGATGGCGTCGGCGATCAGGTCGTTGGAGCCGAGCACTACCCCTCCTGGACGATGCATAAAGAATCGCAGATGTTACGTGATGCATCGTAGTGCCGTGCTGTTACAGGATCGCTGTCATCAGACAGTTCAGCGCAGTGGCTATGGAGGCATTCACATGGGACAGCTTGAAGGCAGGACGGCCGTGGTCACCGGAGGAAGCACCGGAATCGGCCTGGCCACCGCCGTGCGGCTGGCAGCTGAGGGCGCATACGTGTTCATCACCGGTCGTCGCAAGGCCGCGTTGGATGCCGCCGTCGAAACCATAGGAGCGTCCACGGCCACCGCAGTGGCGGGGGACATCACCAAGACGAACGATCTGGATCGGCTCTATGACGCGGTCCGGGCCCGGGGCCGAGGTGTGGACGTGCTCTTCGCCAACGCGGCGAGCGCTGCGTTCGTGCCCCTGGAGCAGATCACCGAAGAGCACTTCGACCAGACCTTCGGAGCCAACGTCCGGGGCACACTGTTCACCGTCCAAAAGGCTCTCCCGCTGCTCAATGACGGCGCCTCAGTCATCCTGACCGGTTCCACCGCTGCGGACAACGGCATGCAGGCGTTCACTACGTACGCAGCCTCCAAGGCCGCCATCCGGTCGTTCGCGCGCACGTGGTCCTACGAGCTCAAGGACCGTGGCATCCGGGTCAACGTGGTTTCGCCGGGCGGGGTCGAGACTCCCGGAGCCGTTGACATCCAGGGTGGCGATGCGTCGTTTGCCGCCTTCAAGAAGCAAGTCGCCGCGAAGGTGGTGAAGGGCCGCATAGGCCGCCCCGAGGAAGTCGCCGCCGCCGTGGCGTTCCTCGCCTCCGAACAGAGCAGCTACATCGTCGGCGCCAACATCTACGTCGACGGCGGACTGAACCAAATCTAAGACGCACGCCACTCACACCGAGGGCGCACGGCGCTCAGCCGGGCGCCTCCGGAGGCAAAGTCGTCGCCGCGCCGCGTCCTGCGGCCGCCATTCGCATGCGGGGCCGGCGCAGCACGCCGTGCCCCTGTCCCACGTCTTCCCAGGTGGCGGCGACCACCTGCAGGCACAGCTCGGCTCCCTGCCAGGTGTCCGCTGCCAGCAACACCGACCCGCTGCGCCACGGCACGGCGGCCAGACGGCGGGCGATCCGGTCAGGCACCGGGCCGACCGTGCCCACCAGGACCACCCGGACCGCTTCGGCGGCGGTGGCCAGGGCCTGTGGTCACTGACGGCCCGGATCGTCAATACGCATGCCGCAGGCGAGATCCAGGCCCGCGGCCTGGGTGGCGAGGCTCTCAGGTGCGGAATCTCCACCGCCGCGCAGTCGACCGCGCCGGCGAAAGCTAGTGGTCGGCCGGCGCGCCGCACTTGAAGAAGCTCGTCACGGAGATGGTTGGCGCAGGAGGTCGGGACGCGCGTCGGCGAGGTCGAAGGCCCGCCTGAGGCCTTCCAGGATTGCGGGTTCGATGCGGTATACGCGGGCCCGGTCGTCCAGCTCGAGCACGTTGGTCCGGTTGTCCGGGCCGATCCGGCGCCGGACCGCACGGACGCTGGTCAAGGCCCCGCCGATCTTCCCTTGGGGAATCGGCGTCTCGGGATGATTACTGAAGTGCTTCCGGATGTCCTCGCTCGTAGGAGGTGGGTGCCGGCCAGCTCGACCACGCGGCGTAGCACCGTCCGGGCGCCGGGCATCACGGTCGCGACGGTCCCGAGCAACAGCCGATCCGTCCAGACCTGCCCCAACTGCTCGCTGCTCGCTGCTCGCTGCTCGCTGCTCGCTGCTCGCTGCTGAGGGATTCCGGGCCCGGCCGCACCTGCGAGCAACAGCGGGGGCATCCGGCCAATTGCTCGCCACGGCGCCGAAGCCCTTTGCGTGGGGCAGGAACTTCCACGGAATGCCCGTATCGAGCACGAACAGGCCCCGGGACAACACCTTCCGGTCATCCAGAAGGAGTCCGGTCGCCGTCGCTGCATGCGTCCAGGCGGCGGCCTCCAGGTGTGGCGATGGTTGGACCGCCGCCGCACCCCCGGGGTGAATCGGCCGGCATCAGCGGCTCGATCCGCTCCCCTGCAGATCAGTGATCACCGGCGGGACACGCCCATCCGGTCAACGGTTCTGAGCATCGTGTGGATGACGCAGGAAAGCTTCGGCGACAGGTGTCGTGCGACCGACACCTCCGTGCGCTCCGCCGTGCGGCGGGTGACATCGCCGTCCACGGTGACTCCGTCGGCGGCGAGTTGCTCGGTGAACACCTGCCCCGCGTCGAGAGAGGTGTCCATGGACTGGTACCCATCGACCACGAGGGCGCGGACCGGGGCGACGGAGGCCGGGTGGTACCCGTAGTTCCAGCCATTGGCGACGGAGGGGACCAGCCGCTGGCGCACCGTACTTGGGCAGGGTGTGCACCCGGTGGGCGAGGCACGACCGCACCCTGTCGAGGAAGGGGCCACAGGCGTCGCGGCCGGCCTGTCGAGCAGGGTGATGCGGACGCAGCGCCTATGACGAGTGCGCCGTCTCGGGGTTGCGCATGCTGAAGGGCGGATCTCCCCGAGGGTACGGTCACGGTGGGCCTGCGCGGTTCAGGCGGTGGCTTCAGACACGGGTCTCGTTGAGGATCTCCTCCAGACGACGTTCGCCCTCACGTGTCTGGGCTCCAGCCGCGAGCAACTTCTGGGCGAGCGTGGCGGCGTCAGGCGTGAACAGACTGGTCAGCACCTCGTTCTCGATGGTCAGCCCTTCCTCCGTGACTGGGGCGGCAGCGGCGTTGACGGCAGTCTTGACCGCAGCGACGATCTCCGGACGCAGTCGCGCGATGCGGCGGGCCAGAGTGTCGACGAAGTCGTCGAGCTTGTCGGCCGGCAGGGCTCGGTTGACCAGCCCGTAGGCTGCGGCGAGCTCGGCGTCGACGAGCTCGCCGCCAAGGATGAGCTCCAAGGCCCGGGCCCGCCCGGTGAGCTTGGTGAGGTACTGCGTGCCGCCGCCGCCGGGGATGATGCCCATGAGTGTCTCCGGCTGGGCCTGTCCGGACTTGCCTATCGCGGCGAACCGCATGTCCAGGGCCATCAGGAACTCGTTGCCGCCGCCGCGGGCGAGGCCGGCGAGCTTGCCGATGGTGACCTGCGGCAGCGAGCGCACCTCCTCGTGCACCACCTGCATGAGGTTCATTGTCGGCGGCACGGCTGCGTCGGGAACGGCCGCAATGGCCGCGCCGGCCGCCTCGACGGCCGTCTGCGGGTCGGTGATGAAGCCCATGTCACCGTGCGCTACGAAGAAGTCGGGGTCCGCGCTGTCGAACACGACCACCCGGACAGCGCTGTCGTGTCGCACTCGGGCGATGAAGGCGCGCAGCGACGGCAGCAGTGTGGCGTCGGCCAGGTTCAGCGGCGGGTTGTCGATGGTGACGGTCGCGACACCGTCGGAGAGGCTCACGTGGATCCCCGCCAGCTCTTGGTACGACATGGCGAACTTCTCTCTGTATGGGCAGGCCCGGGTGGCCTTCGACCCTAATGGACGAACGTTCATTAACGTTACGTCATTAATGGTCGGGTGTACAGTAAGGTCCATGCCGAAGCCAGCAACGACCAGGAAGAGGACTCGGGACCCCGAGGCCAAGAGGGCGGCGATCCTCGACGCGGCCCGCGCGACCTTCGCGGAACTGGGCTACGAGAGAGCGACGATCAGAGAGATCGCCAAGCGCGCAGGTGTCGCCAACGGCCTGGTCACGCTCCACTTCTCGAGCAAGGAGAACCTCTTCATCGCCGCGGCGGCCCCCCAGCAGATCGTCCAAAACGTGGCCGGCGACCTGGAGGGGCTCCCACGACGGGTCGCGAGTACCTTCATCCAGCAGATGGAGTCGGGTGAATTGGCCGAGTCCTTCACCGCGTTGCTGCGCAGCTCGACCAGTGACCGCACCGCGGCACAGGAGTTGCAGCGGGCCATGCGCGAGCAGAGCATCACCGCCTACCGGCAGGTGTCCTCTGACGATGACGCGGAAGCGAAGGTCGAAATGATCGTCGCCATCCTTAACGGCGTCGCTCTCGGCCGCTACGTGCTGGCCGACGGCCTCCTGGCCACGATGAGCCCGGAGGAAGTCATCGATCGCACCACAGAACTGGTGCGCACCGTGGTGCTCGGATAACTGATCGTTTCAGAATGCGGTGCGTAGCCGTCTCAAGCAGGTGATGGCGCAGGCGAGTTGGAGGAGTCCCTGGTGGATGTCGGCGCGTCTCTCTGAGCGGATGCGCAGGCGCTTGAACTGATGCAGCCACGCAAAAGTTCTCTCTGCCACCCAACGGTCTTGCCCAGGCCGGAGCCGTGCGGGGCACGGCGTCGGGCGATCTTCGCAACGATGCCGTGGACCCGTAGGAGTCGGCGGTACCTGCGGAAGTCGCAGCCTCGGTCGGCGTGCAGGCGCTTCGGCTTGTGGTGAGGACGGCCACGCCGACCCCGGATGCGCGCAATCGCGTCCAGGAGCGGGATGAGCTGGGTGATGTCGTGCTGGTTGCCGCCCGTCAGCGAGACGGTGAGCGGGGTGCCGTGGCGGTCGACGATCGCATGGTGCTTGCTGCCGGAACGGCTGCGGTCGACCGGCGAAGGCCCAGTGTGCGCCCCCCTTTGAGCGCCCTGACGTGCGAGCCGTCGATCGCGCGGTCGTCCATGTCCAGCATGGCTGGCACGTCGCAGCTCGACGAGCAGCTCCTCATGCAGGCGGGGGGCCATACCCCGGTCTCGGTCCAGTACCGCGCCACCGCCGGCAGGTGACCCCGGGGTAGCCGATCCGTTCGGACGGGACGTCTGCCCCTGACACGCCCTTACGCAGGACATACACGATCCCGGCCAGGGCAGTACGGTCGTCGACCGGCTTCCGTCCAGGAAGCCGGTGCCGCCGCGGCGGCCGCGCCGGAATCAGCGGGGCTATCCGCTCCCACAGGTCATCGGGCACAAGATCGCTGTGCACGCCAGGAGGCGTGCCGGAACAAGCGGTTGAGGAGGCCGAATCAGCCCGGCATACTCGCCCGATGAGCCGCAGCACAACGCAGGTGGAGCGCGACCATCATCACCCTCGCCCAGGTCGAGATCCTCATGAGGCGATGGGCTGCCCGTGGGGAAGCCCTCGCAGGCCGCTACTTCTGGTGCTCGGACGGGCTCATCGTCCGTGATGCCGGCATCACCAACATGACCCAGGTCCTCGCCGGTCTGATCCGGAACGGCGAGTTCACACGGATCCTTCGACGCCTCGACGACTGACAACTGCCCGGCCTCCACGTCTCATTCTGAAACGATCAGTAAGGCGGGCTCGCAGCCCATCGTTCAAGATCGGCCTGCCCATGCCGTTTCCTCGGGGCACCCCGTGTCCTGACGGTCGCACCGTACAACCGGGCCGAAGTTTGATCACCAGGACACGGACAGCGGCACCTCACGACGGTGCGCCACCACCGAATGTGGGACAGGGCCGTTCATGTGACAGACCCGCAGCGCGCTGCGCATCTGTCCCTGGCTTGGCCGGAGGGTTCTGTCTCACAGTCGTGTCATGTCTTATGGCTGCGGGACGGACGCCTCTCGTCCCGCAGCCATGCGAATCAGCCCCGCCCCCGTGGGACTCCATGATTCAGAGCGTCTTGAGGGTGCCACCGTCGATGATGTAGTCGGCCCCAGTGATGTTGCCTGCGACGTCGGAGAGAAGGAACGCGATCAAGGCCGCCACTTCCTCGGGTTCGGTCATGCGGCCGGTAGTGATGTTGAGAGCCTCCGGGAGCTGCTGAAGGTACGCGGCATGCTCCGCCCCGGCTCCGGCTGCCACCTTGCCACCGAATCCCTCAGGGTCCTCCCATAGGGAAGTGCGGGACACTCCGGGAGAGACGGTGTTCACGCGCACGCCCTGGGGCCCGAACTCCTCGGCCAGGGACTTGCCGAGGGCAGCCAGGGCCGCCTTGGCCGCGCTGTAGGCGACCGGGCCGGCGGCGGGCAGCCGTGAGTTGATGGACGAGACGTTGACGATCGACCCACGGCGCTCGATCAGGCTCGGGAGAGCCGCGCGGGCGGCACGGACGGCACTGAGCAGGTTGAGGTCGAGGATGCGGATCCACTGGGTGTCGTCGGTGTCGAGGAAGCCGATGGGCTCCACGTCGTCCCCGCCTCCGACGTTGTTCACCAACAGGTCGATGCCGCCCAGCTCGGTGAGGGCGCTGTCCATGAGAGTGGCGACGCCTTCGGCGGTGCTCAGGTCGGCCGACACCGTGTAGGCGCCGGTTTCCTTCAACTCGGGCGTAATGGTGCGGGCGGCGCCGACGACGCGAACGCCTTCGGCTGTGAGAGTACGAACGGTGGCGAGCCCGATGCCCCGGCTGGCACCGGTGACGACGGCCGTCTTGGCGGTGAGATTGAGGTGCACGACACTCCAGTTCTTGAACTTGAAGTACAAAATGAGAAAGCAGTTGCTCCAGGTGGAGCAAGTGCTGCGGTTCGGGTTAGAGAGAGTCGACCGTCGCGTCGATCACTCGGACAAGCCGATCAGGACTTTCGGTAACACGTGCCATGATCCGCAGGCCCACGAGTGTGTTCAGCAGCAGGCTTCCCAGGGCCGCGGCATCACGTTCCGGCGCGATCTCTCCCGAGCGTTGCCCCTCTTCGATCAGCGCGCGGAAGACGTCCTCGGTCCGGGCGAACATGCGCTGGACGAGCTCGGTTGCCACCTGGTCCGTGCCGGCGAGTTCTGCCGCCGTGTTCACGGCCATGCAGCCCCGACGGTCCGGGTCGGCGAGGTCCATCTCGGCAAGGAACCCCAGCGTCTTGCGCAGACGCGCCTTGACCGGACCGGACTCCTCCAACATCTCCATGAGAACAAGGGCCTGACCGTCGCGATAGCGGCGAAGGGCCTGCTCGAACAAAGCGCGTTTACTGCCGAAGGTGTTGTAGAGGCTGCCCTTGCCGATGCCGATAGCGTCGACGAGGTCCTGCGGCGTGGTCCCGGCATACCCCTTCCGCCAGAACACGTCCATGGCGTGGTCAACGGCGGCATCGGGATCGAACTGCTTGGGTCTTCCCACGATCAAAACTCTAGCATCATTCTTGACCTGGAAGTCAAGAAGTGAAGCTCCGCAGTTGCTGCACTGCTGTGGCAACGCGTGACGGGTTGGGTGGCGCCAAGGGCTCGGGCGGTCTCGCCGAGCGTCGGATAGGGCAGCGCCGCCGCGAAACGTTCGAGTCGTTGCCAGCCGAAGGAGCAGGTGAGAGCGGACCGCAGGATAGCGGGAAGCGCCTCGGCTTCGTCGGCGGCGCGGAGGGCGGTGATGTGGCTGGCTGGCTCCGCGGCGTGGTCGGAGGGGGATGTTGTGGGTGCGGGCCCAGCGGGCCATGTGCGCGGTGCTCATGCCGGTTTCGCGCGCGAGGTCCGAGAGGGTTCGGCGGCGGTGAACGCACTGTTTGATGAGCCAGTCCCGTTCGATGGTGCCGCGAGCTTTGCAGTCCTTGGGGCCCTCGCGGAGCGGGATGCCGTACTCCTTGGCAAGGTCGGTCAGCATCCCGCGGGAGGAGCCTGTGGGAATGGCGACGGTGTACTGACCTGCCATGGTTCGGGCTGCGGTCAGGGAGTGTCGCCGGAGTAGTACAGGCGACAGCTCACGCCCGGGCCGGGTGTGCGTGGTTCGCCTGGGCGCGTGTCGTACAGGGCGCGGCCGCCAGGCCACCGCGACAGTTCGGTGGACAGGGCGACACCGTCGTCGACTTCCTCGGTCCGCCATCCGTGGATGTCCAGCAGCAGGCCGTCCAGCGGTCCGCCGACCAGCGCGGCGTAGGTCCGGTGCGGGAGCGGGCCGGGGTTGGCGTCGTCGTGGTCCGCGCCGTAGACCCGGCCCTTCAGCAGTTGCTCATCGCCGTTCATCTGATCAGCGTTGCAGCCGCCACCGACAACGCGGGCTCGCCCAGGCCGGCTGAGGCTTGCCCGCGTGGCCGGTGGCGGCTTGCCCGCCTCAGGTGCGGAAGCGGGAGAGCCAGCCGTCGGCCTTCTGCGCGGCGGCCTGCACCTCTGCCTGCGGGCGCAGGCGCTCCTGCTCCTGGCGCTCGCGTTCGTCGGCTTCGGCCTGCTGCGCGGCGGCGACGTCCCGGAGGCCATGTTTATAGGCATGGTGGCGTTTCTACCGGTTGGCGACGACCCGGTACGCATGTCAGTGACGCCCGGCTGTCCCTGACCTGTAGATGAGGGTGTGGGGCACCCACGTCGCTCCCACCCCCAGCGATCTTTCGATCCGTGTCTCTGTCTGCTGGCCGGGCAGCTTCAATGACGTTGACATGCCTCAATCCTTCAATAGAGGCGAACTCCAGCAGTGGCCGGGAGTATGGGGCCTCGCCAGCGTGACCCACTACGACATCACCGTCTCCCCCAGGCCGGACAATCCGATGCTGATCACGCCCACCCCGTCGAACGTGGGTCGCGGGTGCCCACCCGGTGCGTGTCCGCCGCGGATGGGACATCCAGCTCAACGACACCCGTCCTGGCACTACGCACCGAGAAGCGATGACTGGACGGTGCCCCCGGACCGGGACGGACTGAGACGCAGCGGCGGTACGCCCGCAGCGGGGTAGAGGTCGCGCATTACCGGGTACGGGTGTGCGCCCCGAGCATGTGCCGCCGGTCGACGGTGTCGACTACGACCAGGTCGTCGCCGAGAATCTGGAGCGGTCGCCGCAGGCGGTGGCCCGTGAGGTCCTCGGAGAGCACCGGCCTTCGGGATGCCCGCTCGCTCCGCCGAACGGGAGGGTGCGGGAGGTGTGCGGAATGCCGCGGCCGACTCGGGGATGGCCCCGACACCCGCACCTCACTCACCCCGTAACGCGCCGGAAGTGCCGCATCCCGAAGGTGTGCACCGATTTCCCCTCCCACGCCTCGCCAGTCTGCGCCGAACGGGCGAACCAGCCGACTCGCTCTCTGTGGGGCATGGGCGCGGGAATGTCTGCCCCAGCACGCCGTCTTCACGGCGTACCGGCGCTCTCGAAACCACGAAATGCCAAGGTCAGGCGGCGAATCCCACGGTGGTGACGTATTCGTACTGGCCCCATTGAGAGCCGAGGTCGACGACCAGGTCGACCCAGGCGTCGTCGAGTTCCTGGTCGTCGCCGGCCGCCCAGGCCGCAACGATGCGGTCCCAGCGGCGCACGTTCATCGAGCGGAACTCCACCGGCCGCTGACGCGGCCGCGAGACCTGGGACTGATTGAGGGGATGGATCTCGACACGGGTGCCGCGGCCGTCGCGGTTGAGGCGGGCGGTCAGGTAGCGGGCGACGTTCTCCCGCCGCACGGTGCGATACGCCTGCTCGATGCGCTCGAGGTTGCGTCGGGACGGCGTGCGGACGCCGTCGAGCCAGGCGCGCAGGGTGCGGTCGGTGACGGTCAGCCCGGCCGCGCGGGCCGCCGCCCGGGCGTGGGGGGTGCGGGTGAGGTAGTGCAGGCGGGCCAGGAGGCCTCGCCGGGCGGTGACGGGAGTGGCGATGTAGCCGGCCAGCGCGTCCAGTTGGCGGGCGACGGCCTCGTGGCCCTTGATGCCACGGGCGCCGTACTTGCCGAACTCGATGTTTCGCTCAGGCATCGCTTCTTCCGGTCCTCGGGGTGAGGATCACTGTAATGCTCTGCCGGGGGCAGGTCTCGTCGTCCGTCTGGGTGCTCTGGAACAGGAGCTCGGCAGCTTATCGGCACTGAGGGTGCTCCACGGGGGCCGACGGACGAGCGGGCTCCACGCGCGGTGCGATGGCGTGGACGGCGCCCTGGATGCAGCCGCGAGCGTAGCTGCCAGAGGTGCACGTGTTCGTCTCCCGCGTCAGGCGGCGGGGTGCTGTGGAACTCCCGGGGCCGACGGTTGGAGCCGGAGCAGGGCTGGCTGCACGGCAGGCTGTGGCCATGGGCGGCGACAGGGGCCAGCGGCGTAGCAGCCACCGGACACGCCGACGAAAGCGTCCCGGGCAACGTCAGGTTGGGTCGGGGCTGTCGCGCGGAGAGCTCCGGAGGTTCCGGGTGGAGCCATTGGCCTGAGGGCGTTCGCCGCACCCGGTCAGAGTGATGTTGGTGAGGGGCTCTGTTGTTTTCGCCGGCGGGCCGGGGCCTGTACGCCCCGAGCGCTGACGACTGGCGGAACTGGCTGCTGCTCACCATGGACGGCGTCGTCCCGTTCAATCCGTGCAACTCCGTGCCCGCCCTGTGACGCTGGACTGTCCGCCAAGGGGTGGCTGAAAGCAGCGTTGCCTCGTTGTTCTGCCGTGAGCTGGGGCCGCGTTGGTAGAAGGCCGATGAGGCGGGGAGCGCTTTGCGCCCCCTCGGTGCGCCGCAGGGCGGGAGTCGCGGTCCGCTGACAGGCTGCTCCTGCCGAGCGTTTGCGCGGGTCTCGGTCAGGCACAGCTCAAAACTTGGCTGAAAACATGCGCGGAACGAGCCACCCGCGCACCCCGCGGACGGGTGAGGCGCTCGCCGAGCGCTCCGGATCGCCTAACTCCGTATGGTCAAGATCGGTCCGCTTCAGGCAAAGGTGCATATCACAGGCACCGGTGGCGAAGGCTGTTTTCCGACTAAGTGAACTCGTGTGAGGGAACGAGACGTTGCTGTGCTTCCGCAACTCAAAAGGGTGACTAGCATGAGCGGCATGCGTGAGCCGGAAGCGCACCGTCCGTGATGGGCTGCCCTTCGGAACGCCGACGACGCCCAGTCGTCCACCTCCTGCTCGTACGAACCGAGGGACCGCGGAATGCCAGTGTCTGCTCGCTCCCGTCAGCGTCGACGTGGGAAAGGGGCGAGTTCGTCTTCGGCCGTGTTCCCGGTCGTCCTGCTCGTGGCGGCAGGAGGTGCCGCCGCTGCCGCCGTTTCCGCTCCCGAGGCGGCCCGCTCCTGGGTGCTCGGCACGGCGATCGCCGCCTGGAGCTGCATCGCTTTCGTCACAGCCACTGCCTCTTATCTTGTGCATCGTGCCCGTCGGCAGGCGGCCGCCCGGGACAGCGAGCTCGGGATGACCATGGACAACTGGAAGCAGCAGGCCACCGAGGTCGTCCAGCTCGTCAACGTGGGTATGCCAGGGGTTGCGCAGCAGCTGAAAAGCGGCGCTAGCGCGGAGGAGGCGGTCTCCCAGGTCGCCCCTCCGTCCGATCCGCAGCTGCGCCAGATGCTGGACACTTTCGCCGGGGAGCTCGGCGCGTCGGTGGCGCGGGCCTCCACCGCCGAGAACGAACTGCGCACCTTGCGCAGCGAACTGGCCAAGGGGAAGGCGGAACTCGAGCGGCTGACGGAGGAGACGCTGCCCGCCGCGGTGGCCCTGCTACGGGAAGGCAGTTCCGGCAACACCGTCCTCACCAAGTTCGACTGGCCGCAGAATCCCCTGGTCCGGGAAACGGCCGAGTGGTTCGTCCGTGAACTCGCTTACAGCGAAAGGCGTTCCGCCGCTGCCCAGGTCGCGTCCGCGAAGGCGTTGAGCCGGGTGCAGTCCAAGACCGTCGCGATGCTGGCCGATCTGCGGGGGATGCAGGAACGACATGGCGGGGAGGTCTTCGGTGACCTGTTGCGCCTGGATCACAGCACCTCGCAGCTGGGTCTCATGACGGACCGGCTGGCCCTGTTGATGGGCGGCCGTTCCAGCCGCGTGTGGAACAAGCCGATCGTCATGGAGAGCATCCTGCGCGGAGCCGTCGGCCGCATCGCCGCCTACCGGCGGGTGCGCCTGCACTCCTCCAGCAAGGCGGCCATCGCGGGCTTCGCAGCCGAAGGTGTGATGCACCTGCTGGCCGAACTCATGGACAACGCCGCGAACTTCTCGCCGCCCATCGACGAGGTTCATGTCTACGTGGAAGAGCGCAGCGCCGGCCTCGTCGTCACCATCGAGGACAGCGGCCTGAAGATGTCGGACGCCGCCATGCGCCGTGCCGAGGAGTCCGTGTCGGGCCGCATCACCGACCTCGCCTCGCTCCAGGGCACCCGGCTCGGCCTGACCGTCGTGGGACGGCTCGCCGAGCGGTACGGCATCAGCGTGAACTACCGGCCGTCCTCGCGTGGCGGCACCGGCGTCGTCGTCCTGCTGCCTCCTCAGCTCCTGTCTCAGCAGCGTGAGCCCGTCGTCGAGCGTCCGCGGCGCGCCGCCGAGGCCCCCGCCGCGCCGACGCCCTCCGTGGAAGCCGTTGAGACTCCGGTCCCGCGCTCCCGACCGGCAGCGCCTGTGGAGCCGGTTGCGCCCGTGGCCGACGCAGACGCGCCGACAGGCCGGGGCACGGCAACCGGCAACGCACTGCCCGTGCGGGCCCCCGGCCGGACGATGGCCGCAGCCGAGCGCGCGCGGCCGAAGGCCACGTCGGCCGCCTCGGACGAGCCGGGGGAACCAGCACCCGCTCGCGACGCCGGAAGCAGGTTCGGCGCCTTCCACCGTGCCCGGCACGGCGGTGGCGTACCGGACGACTCCGTCAGCCCGCCCTATGACGGGCCCGAGTCGTCGGCTGAGTGAGCCGACACCCCACCTCTTGGCCTGCGCACACCGCGCGGGCAGCCACCCACCCAGTACCTCGTCGTCGTATTCGATGGATTGGAGGAACGGGCCGGGCGACCGTCGACCGGTCACGCCCGTCCCGATCACCATGGAGACCACTGACAACAGCCTCACCTGGCTCCTGATGAACCTCTTGGAGCGCACCCCGGGCACGCGCCATGCGCTCGTCCTGTCGCGGGACGGCCTGAAGCTGTGCTGGACGGAGCACATGACGCTCGACCAGGCCGACCAGTTGGCGGCCATCTGCTCCGGCATCCAAGCCCTCGCCCAGGGCGCCTCCGTCGAGTTCGGGGACGGATCGGGTGGCGTGCGGCACTCCATGACCGAATTCCACGGCGGCCTGCTGTTCATCGTGGACGCCGGCGAGGGCGCGCACCTGGCGGTCGTCGCGCAGGAGGACGCCGATCCGGGAGTCGTCGGCCACCAGATGACGGAACTGGTCGAACAGATCGGTGAGCATCTGAGGGCCGAACCGCGCACGCCCGCCGTCCGGGGTGCCCACGCGTGATCCGTAAACCCGTGGATGTCGGGGATCCCGACCGGCTCTACATGGTCACCGGCGGGCGCAGCTCGGCTGACGACTCGTTCGACCTGGTCACGCTGATCGTCAGCGAGAGCGAGCCGAGCAGCGGCATGCAGTCCGAGCACGTGAGGATCCTTGAGCTCTGCCGGCACCCCACGGCATTGGTGGAGATCTCCGCCGAGCTCAAGCTGCCCATCACGGTCACCCGCATCCTCGTGGGCGACCTTCACGACATGGGCAAGATCAGCGCCCGTCATCCCCGCGCCGCCGAATCCGTCGCGTCGCTTCCCGAAACCGCCTTGCTCCAGGAGGTCCTCAATGGGCTCCGCAACCTCTGAGCTCCCCTCCCAGCGCACACCGCTGGCCGATGCCGCCGAGACCGGTCTGAAGATCGTCGTGGTGGGCGGGTTCGGGGCCGGCAAGACCACCCTGGTCCGTTCGGTGAGCGAGATCCGGCCGCTGAACACCGAAGAGGTGATGACGCAGGCGGGGCAGGACGTTGACGTGACGGCCGGTGTGGAGGGAAAGACGACCACGACGGTCGCCTTCGACTTCGGCCGCATCACCCTCAACGAGCGCATGGTGCTCTACCTGTTCGGCGCTCCGGGCCAGGAGCGGTTCTGGTTCCTGTGGGACCGCCTGTTCTCCGGGACGCTGGGCGCGGTCGTCCTCGTCGACACGCGCCGCATGGAGGACTGCTGGTACGCGATAGACCGGCTCGAACACCACAAGACCCCGTTCGTGGTGGCCGTGAACCGCTTCGACGGCGACGAGAACCACCACTCGCTCGAACAGATCCGCACGGCCCTCGCGCTGGGTGCGCATGTGCCGATGGTCGACTGCGACGCCCGGGTCAGGTCCTCGGGCAAGGAGGTCCTCATCGCCCTCGTCGACCACCTCTACTCAATGGCACTGTCCCAGGAGAGCACACCGTGAGCGATCCCACCGGCTCCCCCTCCGCGCCCACCCCGCCCCCCGGCTGCCCCGCGCATGACGCCGCGGTGCAGTTGGGCGGCCTGGAGTACCAGCAGACGCCCTCCCAGCTGTACCGCTCGCTGCGCCGGGAGCACGGGGCGGTTGCGCCGGTGCTGCTCGACAACGACATCCCCGCCTGGCTGGTCCTCGGCTATCCCGAGGTCTCCTTCGTGACCAGTCATGACGAACTGTTCGCGCGGGACTCGCGGCGATGGAACCAGTGGGACCACATTCCGGCGGACTGGCCCCTCCTGCCGTTCGTCGGCTACCAGCCGTCCGTACTGTTCGCCGAGGGGGAGGAGCACCAGCGCCGAGCGGGTGTCATCACCCAGGCCCTGGAGGGCGTGGACCAGTTCGAGCTCTCCCGCGAGTGCGAACTGATCGCCGATAGGCTGATCTCCTCGTTCTCCGGCAGCGGTCAGGCCGAGTTGATGAGCGCGTACGCGCACGCGCTGCCCGCCCGAGGCGTGCTGTGGATGTGCGGCATGCCGCAGGACAGCACCGACACCGAGCAGCTCGTCGACGACCTGAGGATTTCGCTCGACGCCGGCGAGGGCGACGACCCGGTGGCGGCGTACACACGGGTCGGCGCACGGATCATGCAGCTGGTGAAGGAGAAGCGCGAGCGACCCGGGCCGGACGTCACCTCCCGGATGCTGCTGGATCCGGCGGGGCTCAGCGACGAGGAGATCGTGCAGGATTTGATCTCCGTGATCGCGGCCGCGCAGCAGCCGACGGCCAACTGGATCGGCAACACACTGCGACTGCTGCTGACCGACGAGCGATTCGCGCTCAACGTCTCCGGCGGCAGGGTCAGCGTGGGAGACGCGCTGAACGAAGTGCTGTGGCTGGACACACCGACCCAGAACTTCATCGGCCGCTGGGCCGTGCGCGACACCCAGCTCGGCGGACGCCTCATCCGCGAGGGAGACTGCCTGGTGCTGGGCCTCGCGGCCGCCAACACCGACCCGCAGATCTGGCCCGACTCGCACGTCGGCGCGGAGAACTCGGCACATCTGTCCTTCAGCAACGGCGAGCACCGCTGCCCTTACCCCGCACCGCTGCTGGCGGATGTGATGGCCCGTACGGCGGTGGAGACGCTCGTGGAGCGCCTCCCGGACCTCGTTCTCGCCGTCGAACCCGAGGAACTGACGTGGCGTCCGTCGATCTGGATGCGCGGACTGACTTCTCTGCCGGTGCAGTTCACTCCCGCGGTGCAGTAGCCGTCCCCCCGGCCTCCGCCCCCCGTTTCGGGAGGAGCGGAGGCGAAAACGGCCCCGCCGACAGCGGTGTTCAGCTACCGGTCGGGGTGAAGCGCACCGGCAGCGACTGCGGGCCGCGGGTGAACACGCCCCGCTCCACCGGCTCGAACCCGTCGGCGAAACGCACGTCGGGCATCGCGTCGAGCAGCTGGTTCATGCCGGTTTCGACCTCCGCCTTGGCGAGGAGCGCACCGACGCAGAAGTGGCGGCCGAGCGCGAAGGCCAGGTGGTCGGCCGCTGCCGAGAAGGCCGAGGTGGTGGTGAGGTCGGTGCGGAAGATGTCGAACCGGTCGGGTTCGCGGTAGCGCTGTTCGTCCCGGTTGGCGGCGCCGATGAGGCACGTCACGGTGGCGCCGGCCGGGATGGTGCCGCCGGTGAGCTCGACCTCGGTGGCCGACTGCCGCATGATCATGTGGACGGGCGGGGTGTAGCGCAGGGTCTCGGCGAAGGCCGCGGGTATCAGGCTGCGGTCCTCGCGGACTGCCGCCAACTGGTCCGGGTGCCGCAGCAGGTTGGCCAGGATGCCGGCGATCGCCTTGTCGGTGGTCTCCCCGCCTGCGGCGAGCAGCAGGCTGCAGAACGCCTTGATGTCCTCGTCACTCATGCGCACGCCGTCGACCTCGGCGGCGCACAGTGAGGACAGCAGGTCATCGCCCGGACGCTCACGCCGCTCCCGGATGATCGGGATCATGTACTCGGCGAACTCCACCCGGGTTCGCTCGCCCGCCGCGGTCACCTCGGGGTCGCCGGAGAGGTTGCCGAGGAAGGCGATCACGGTGGTGTACCAGCCGTGGAAGCGGGCGTGGTCGGCCTTGTCGAGGCCCAGCATGTCCGCGATGACATTGACCGGAAAGCGGGTGGCGTAGTCGCTGACGATGTCGGCGGTTCCGGTGTGGCGGAAGGCGTCGATGAGTTCGCGGGAGTTGCGCTCGATGACGGGCATGAACTTCTCCTGCAGGTCGCTGCCGCGGAAGGCGGGTGCGACCAGCGCGCGACGGACAGCGTGCTCGCGGCCGTTGAGCTGGAGGATCGTCTTGCCGTGAACCGGCTCGAGCTGCCAGTTGTAGTTGTCGGTCGTGAACTCCGCCTTTTTGTCCTTGAAGACGCGTTCGACATCCGCGTAGCGGGAGATGATGTAGCTCTGCGTGGCCTCGTGCCAGATCAGGGGTTCTTTCTCCCGCATCGCCGCGTAGGCGGGGTAGGGATCCTCGGCGAACTCGGGCGACAGGATGTCAGGTACCTGCTGGGCGGTGGACACGAGACTCCTCAAGGGTAGATGCCTGTGCTCTGCACCAGATTAATGATCTTCCAGTGGCTCAAAAAGGCCAGTCCTGGCCGAAGTTGAGCGAGGAATCAGTCGGGGAGACCGGGCGAAACGGCCGTCCGGACCCTGGCGAAGCCGTGGCATCCTTCCGGCTGCAGCGTGCTCGTGTGCTCGTCGATGACCGCATTCGCGTTCGCGCTGACCAAGGACGTTTTGGTGGCCGCCCACATGAGGTGCCGGGACCGTTGGCCTGAAGCACCGACTGGCTCTCAGCCGCGCTTTCTGTCGCTCATCGGTGGCCTGCGCTGGGACTGTCGCCCGTCTCCGGGGCCAACGCCCCGTCACGGCGACGTGTGCAGGGTGGTGCCAAGTCAATCCGACTCGTCCTCACACCCAAGACGCAGGCAGGAGATCAGGAAGAAGGTTCCACCGAGGACCGCGTAGCCGGCCACGCTGACCAGGGTCGGATCCGGTACGGATGCCTCACCTTGTGCTTGGAGGCCCTGGCCTCGAGCTTGGTGCCGTCCAGGGCGACGCGGCCCAGCCTGACCGTGCCCAGCTTCTGCGCCAGGTGCAGCGACTGGGTGAACAGACCCGCGAGCGCGTCCAGGTGGCGGCGGCGGAACCGGGCGATCGAGCAGAAGTCCGGGGCCTGGTCGGCGGACAGGAGCCGGAACGCGACATCGTCGTCGGCGCACTTTCGCTCGATCGCGCGGGACGAGCGGGTGCCGGTGGTGTAGCCGCAGATCAGCAGCCGCACCATCAGCCGCGGGTCGTAGGGCGGGTAGCCGCGCTTCTCGGTGCAGTTGGCCAGGACCGGACCGAGGTCGAGTACGTCGTCGACCAGGTCGGCGACGAACCGGGCCAGGTGATCCTCGGACAGCCACTCGTCCAGCGACGGCGGCAGCAGCAGGACCTGGGGCGGATCGAAGGCTCGGAATGTCTTGTCCACCGTCGCCGGACGGCCCTGCGGCTGCTTCTTCTCGACCGACTCAACCTCGAACAGCCCATCGCCACCACGCATACCGAGATCATCCCGCATGAATGATCACGAACCGCAGACGGGTTGCCGGTTGATGAGACACGCTCCTAGCGCACGGCGGACGTGTGCGGGACGCGCTCCCGCAGCGCCGACCACACCTCGTCCGGCGAAGGACGTCCCGCCAGCCGCTCGGACGCGGCCTGCGCTCCCGCCCGTAGGCCCGGCTCGTGCAGCATCGTGCGTACGGATGACGTCACGTCCGCCGGGTCCTCACCGGAGACGACGCCCGCTCCGAAGCCCGCGACAGCGGCCGCCACGATCGGTTGGTTCGCGATGCGCGGCACGAACGCCATGGGCAGACCGCGGGAGAGCGCGGCGAGCGTGGTCCCCGAACCGCCGGCGGCGACCACCGCCTGGACCCGGTCCAGCAACTGCCCGATGGGAACGAACGGGACGGCACGCACTCGGCCGGGATCGCTCTCGACGGCCTCCGGCGGCACGGTGAACCCGGTCGTGACCAGGGCGTCGGCCCCGGCGTCGAGCACACCCCTGACAGCCGCGTTGAGCAGGGTCAGATCCTCCACGACCGTGCCGAGGGTCACCAGCACGACCGGGCGCGTCCCGTCGAAGGCCGGGATATCGGCCACCTCAGCGGTGTCGTGCGGAGTGGCCCGGATCGCGAGCGTGGCCTCACCGCGAGGAGCTGTCGGCTCGCTCTCGAGCCACTCCGGCCACAGCTGGACGGTGGCCAGCGGGGCAGGCGCCGTGAGTTCACGCTGGGTCAGCGCTCGCACCAGGCCGGCCCGCAGCGTCTCGTCGACCGCTGTGGCCGGGCTGTGTACAAAGGTCACCAGGGGTATGCCGAGCTGCCGCGCGACCAGCGGCGCGACGTAGTCCCACATCTCCGCGACGATGACGTCCGGGCGCTCGTCGGTGACCAGCGCGCGCAGTGCGTCGAAGGCCATGTCTGCCCGGACCGTCGTGAACATGGCGACGGTTGCCTCGAGCAGCTTGGAGCTGTCGACACGGTAGCCGAGAACGTCCTCCCCGAAACGGTTGTTGGTCTCGGCGAGCACTACGGGCAGCGACGGCCCGAGGTCACGCATGGTCAGGTCGCCGGCTGTGCCGTGCAGTTCCTTCGACGCGGCGACGACCACCTGGTCCCCGGCCGCCACAGCCGCCCTGGCCAGCGGGACCATCGGCAGCAGATGACCGTATGCGGGAAAGGTGGTGAAGAGCGCTTTCATGACGGCAGGGGTGTCCCTTCGTGGACAATAGAGCATGGTCTATTCATCAGAGTAGACTCTAGTGAACAGTAGCCCGGGTATGATCAACGATGTGTCGGACGCGAGAGATGACCCTGCTCCCCGGGGCAGGAGAGCCGAGTACGCCCAGGCCACCCGCCGTGCGATCCTGGACGCGGCTCGTGAACTGTTCGTGCGGAAGGGCTACTTCGGCACGAAGGCGGAGGAGATCGCCCGGGCCGCCCGGGTCTCGCCGGCCACCGTGTACGCGGTGGGCGGCGGGAAGAACGGATTGCTCCGCACCCTGGTCGAGTCCGGCGTCGCAGCCGAGGACATTCCGGAAATCCTCGACCGGATCCAGTCGTTCACCGAGCCGCGCGAGCTGATCCACTTCATCGTGCGTGTCACCCGGGTCAAGTTCGAGGAGTGGTCCGGGCTGATGCGACAGGTCGCCGCCGCCGCTCCCCAGGAGCCGAGGGTGCGGGAGATCCAGCTGATCGCGCACCAAGGACTGCGCGGCGGGCTGGCGCTCGCGGCGGACCGCCTCGCCGCGATGGGCGCGCTCCGCGCGGGTGTCGACGTCGCGCGGGCCGCCGACGTGCTCTGGATCCATCTGTGCAATGCCGCTTACTTCGTCCGTACCGACGACCTCAGCTGGTCACTGGACGAGTCCGAGGTATGGCTCAACGAAGCACTGCCCGCCGTCCTGCTGGCCGACGGGACCACGCCCGGCGAGGCGGTTTAGCGCTCCGAGCAGAACGGGCGGCCGGCCCGCCGTGTCTGGCACCGCGCCTCGCCGTGGTGCCGCTTCATCCGAGTACGCCCGGCACGGGGGACGAACCGACGTGTTGCCACGCACGGACCGGACACCGCGGGCTGATGACCGGCCGCCCATCCTGCTCGGAGCTCTGAGGACTCCGTCCACGGCACGAGTCCGGGCCCGCGCCCAGGGCGGCCGGATCCCGGATCAGCTGACGGCGCTCAGAATCCGGTCGTCGGTGGCGGTGGGCGTGCCGCGGCCGTCCGTGTTGCTGGTGGTCAGCAGCAGCGTGTGGTCGTCGACGGCGACGACGGTCCGCAGCCGGCCGTGGACCGAGGTGAAGAACGTTTGCAGGGGCGCGGCCGCCCTCGTCCCGTCCAGCGCGATCCGCCGCAGCCGCTCACCGCGCAGCGACGCCATCCAGAGGGAGCCCGCCGCACAGGCGAGGCCCGAGGGTGACGCCTGATCGGGGTGCCACTGCGCGAGGGGATCGATGTACCCCGGGCGGTGCGCGATGCCCTCGACCACCGGCCGGCCGAGGACGGAGCCCCCTCGGGACGCTGCCCTGACGTCGTGACCTGCAGCTTCTCGCCCGTCTGATGCAATTCCCGAGGGCTGCCTGCCCTACTGACCGCTAGTGGTCCCTCCGACCTCCTGGCCGGCGATGCCTTGTCACCGCATTGTGTGGTGCTGCCACCGTGGAGTCGTCGCCGAGGGCGAGACCCGTCGCACCGCCGCCCGGGAATCTGCCCAACCTCCTCAACCCAGAAGGCGATCTGCAGCACCGCTTCCCGCCCTCTGACGACACCCATCTAAAAGCTTCCATAACGGCCCAACTAGACACTCGGCGCCCTGACGGGCTGCACGCCAGTCGCAGAACCCGGGCCAGATCAGGTTGCTTATATAAGTAACTTGATCTAAGGTTCCTTGTATCAGCTTCACACCGCACGAGAAGAGGGAAGCGATGAGTAAACCGATCGCAGCCGGCAGCCTGCGCCCCACCCGCACCGAAACCGCCACGGTCCACGTGAGTTCCCTGGGCTCGGTGGACGTGACCGTCCAGGACCGCGACCGCACCCGCCCGTACCTGCTGCTCCATGGCGGGGGCGGCCCGGCGACCATGACAGGTTTCGCCGACCTGCTGGCCGAGCGGACGCAATCCCGTGTCTTCCTGCCCACGCACCCCGGCTTCAACGGCACCCCGAGGAACACCGCACTCACCAGCGTCGCCGACCTGGCGAAGGCCTAC
>NZ_KB911637.1 GCF_000383615.1 Streptomyces canus 299MFChir4.1
TCTTCCTTGCTCGCGAAGTGCCGGTACAACGTGGCCCGGGTCACCTGCGCCTCTGCCACGATCCGGTCGATACCGACGGAATGGATCCCCTCGGCATAGAAGATCTGGGTTGCCGTGTTCAGCAGCCGCGTCCGCGCCTCAGACACAACGCCACCTTCCGTACTCCGACTCATACGCTCCATATTACCAAACGGTAGAACGTTCAGTCTTGACAGTTGCCGAGGAACCCTTATCTAATGTCGGTAGACCGAACGTTCTATCCCACTCTTACTTGGTGCGTCATGACCTTCCATCGGTACATCGTCTTCCCGGTCTTGGCCTTGGCCACCGTCGCCGGCCTCGCAAGCGCACTGCCCTCCGTCGCCTCCCAGTTGTCTCCGGCCTCCGTGGACGTCCACCCATGCGAGTCCCACGGAGACACCGTGACCGTACAGCCGATGCACGCCACCCGCGGCGGCCTGCTGAACTCCACCGATGACGCCAGACAGCAGCGCTACGACGGTCTCGTCAGTGCCGCGGCCAACGGAACGGTGAACGGCACCGAAAGTGACATGCTCTCGGCCGGATGCCCCTCAGCTGGCACCGTCGACCGCGCGGTGCCCGCAGATGACAGCGATGTGGCGAAGATCCTGGCCCGTGCCGCAGATCAGGATTCCGACACCGGTGCGCGATTCGTCCGCTCGGCACTCCCCGCGAAGGAGCCACGCGTCCCTTCGCCGGCCCAGAAGAACTCGCACAACGAACTCACTCAGGGTGGCGTGCGTCCCGCCGCGTTCACGTACTGGAAGCACATCGATGCGCGACAGAGCCGACCGGAGTCTTCCACTGCTTGATGATCAGCTGCCCCTCTGAAGGTTGGCCACCCGCATGAAGAAGCCGGATACAGAGCGTAATCAGCCGTACGACATCCACATGATCATCTTGAGGGGGGAACCCTCGTGGCACCCGGCTCCCCTTACCCCCCGTCGACGCCCCAGCGTGTTTTCGTCAGTGGGACAACTTGCGGCCCGCCTCCGGCCGTCTGGACTGCTGCGGCGATTCCGGCGACCAGTGGACCGGAACCGCGCCGAGTGACACCGTAGTGCTCCATCCGCCGTTCAACGGGACGACCGCAGCCTAGAACGCCGATCCACGTAGAGCACGTAGAGAACCCCTTGCAGGCGCAGCCGGTTCTCCAGTGGCTTCTGGCCGGGACCCTGCGAATCTCCCCCGCCGACGCCATCGGTTGAGGAGTGGCCTGCGGGACGTGCCGCGCGGCTTTGGGAGAAAACACCATAATGTCGCTGATCGTCCGGCACGTAGACCGGTGAGGCGAGCAGGCAGCCCCGTCCGCGTCTGTTTCACTGTGGTTTGCTACAGGTGATTCCGTGTGATGGTGCTCACCGCACGCCCGCGACAGCCGCGGAGGCGCCCTGACTACTCCCCAATTGGGGAGTGCCGCCATAGCCTGCCGTTTCACAGGTCCCGTTGGGGCAGGATGCCTGATGGCTGCACCTCATCCCGGTGCGTGAGGTATCGCAAGAGGAGGCCACTTCCGGTGCTGAGCGATACGAAGGATTTCGTCGAACCCCCTCCGAATGCCGTCATGATCGGCACAGGCAAGGGTGGAGTGGGCAAGAGCACCATTGCCGCTCACAAAGCTGCTTGGCATGCCGCCCGCGGAGAGCGAACCTTGCTCGTCTGTGTCACGGGCCAGGATGACGACGACTTGGGCATCGAGCGGTTCGGGCGAGGCATCCGTCCTGAAGGCCCATCAGTACTGAACGGGCAGGGTCTTTTCCGCGCGATCCAAGAGCGCACTCCCCTGGTGCCCGTGCGTGAAGTCCGACCCAATCTCGACGTCGTCCCCGGCGGAGAAGCTGTTGGTGAGCTCCTTGCGCTGCTGACCGCCCGTCTGCCGGTCGAGGGCATCGGCGTCGTCTCGTCACTGGCTCGCGCTCTTGCTCCTCTCGCAGCCTGGTATGACCAGATCGTCTTCGACAGTGCCCCTGAGCAGGACAGCCTTGAACAGCTTGCTTTGGCCGCATGTCGTTGGCTCTTCGTGCCTACACGTTCCGACGACGCATCGATTCGCGGAATGCGGCGTATCGCCCGCAACTACAAGCTTGTACGCAAACAGTTGAACCCTCAGCTCCAAGTCGTCGGTGCTTGCCTTTACGGCTCGAATCCAAGCGCCACCCAACTGCACAGTGAAGTACGTGCCGAGATCATGAAGGAACTCGGGCCCAGTACGCCGATGGCAGCACGCGTAGTTGGGTACCGCGAGATGCCTGCGGTCAACGCCCGGAGGAAGGGGCTGACCTTCAGCGAGTACGCGGCCCTCCTGCCGACCAGTGCGAAAAGCTACGACGTGGCCGCCGGCCGGGCGGCGCGTGCGGATGTGGTTCCGCAGTCGATCCAGCCGTTGGCCGCTGAGATGGATCGACTCAACTCCGAGATTGATGAGCTTTGCAGGAAGGCTGCCACGTGATGGCCGGAGTGTTCGACGACGACCCGACTCAGGAACCCATGGGGCAGGGCTTGCTGAAGGGTGAGCTGCCCGCTGTGCTCCAAGAGGCTTCTGTTGTGGTGAAGGCTCCGGTCGGCACAACTCTGGAGTCCATCCCATCGCCTCGCCCGCCAGCTGGCGACGGAGATCTGAGCGAGCTGGAACGAGAGACTCTTGAAGCCTGTAAAGCAGGCATGAACAATCTCCACAACGCGTTCTGGGTGGCCGGCAAGAGTCTGGAAACCATGGCTGTCGGCAACCTGCACCGCAACGAGGGCTTCGCCAACTTCGCCGAGTTCGTGTGGACGAATTGGGAGATCTCTGAGTCTCAGGTCTACCGCCTGATGGACGGATGGCGAATCGGGGAGTCGCTCAGTCAGCTGGGACATCGTCCTCGGGAGTCGCAGGTGCGAGAGCTGACCGACATCAAGCGGACGGCCGGCGATGAGGCCGCCGTCGCGGTCTACGATGCTGTGGCCCGCTCGGACAAACGGGTCACGGCAAGGCTCCTGGCGCGCGTCGCACGTCAGCTCCTCCCCCTCTCCAGAGACTTGAACCGCGCCCAGATCGACGCACTGGTGCGAGAGATGCTCACTCCCCCACGTGATGCAGTGTCACCGGCTTCGCGGCCGGAGCAACCGGTCATCACTGATGGCGAGGGCGACGGCGTCCAGACAGATGTCTCGCTGCGCGACTCCCCAATTGGGGAGCCACAAGGGCGCCGAAGTGATGCCGGAGACGCTGGTGGAGGCTCCACCGATCTGGAGCGGCTGGCGAAGGCACAGGCTCTGCTGCGTGAAGCCGCACAGGCTCTGAGCAAGCCAGTAGTCCGCAGAGCGTTGAAAGAGGCACCTGGAGCGGCTTCATCACTGCTGGCTGATATCGAAAACGACCTGAACAGGATCGGTAGGGCGGCGGCACGTCGTCCCGAGTAGCGCGGAGTGCGAGTCGGCTGGGCGTGGCTTCTTGTCCTGGGCGTGTCTTGGCTTGTCCTGCTCGTGTCTTGGCACGACGGGCCGATCGTGCCGCTGCCCGCTGCCACGATCCGAATCTGGCTCCACCAGCCTCTGCTCGGCGTGGCTCGGACTGATCGCGAGTGGCGGCTTGGCCGGCCGGTCATCACTCCACTGCCGGCTCGGCCTCAGCCTGTCTTCCTGTTGTTGTCCGGAGACCACAACAGGAAGACAGTGGTAAGCAGACGAGGAACCGTCTGCCAACCGGTGCGATCAGGTAGTGACCGCCTGCTGACTGTCCCGGTGCTTGATCAGCTGGTCCAACATCCTGTTGAACTCGTCCGGCGGCATCTTGTGGATCAGTAGTTGCGCTGCGAAATGTCCGTCGTCGTAGGGAAACTTTTTGGGCGGACGGTCCGCCGCTTGCGCAGTACCGCCGTCTTGTACAGCCTGCGCGGGAACGGACGGCGCGGCGCTGCCCGCTTGACCGGCAGACAGGTCCTGCTCTGCAGCGGCTGCCGGCTCTGACGGAAGCTCAGGCTCAGACGGAGGCTCAGGCTCAAGCGAAAGCTCAGACGGAGGCTCAGGGTCAGGCGATAGCTCAGGCTCAGAGGAAAGCTCCGGTGTTGCGGAGCTTTCCTCTGCGGCTGCGCTGCCGTCTGCGTTCTCCGCCTCGTCGGCGCCGACGGCGCCAGGTCCCTCAGCGGAGGGAGTGATTACGCCGTAATCACTCTCCTGCCGGGTTTGAGTGGTGGCCTCGACCGCGGTGGACGCCGGTTGCGCTTTCGGCCGAGCTCGGGCCTCCTCATCTTTCCGCGCGCGCTCGGCCTTGAGTTCCTCCAGCGCGGCTTGCTGCTGGTCAGCAGGCTTGTTGCCGACAGCTCGCAATAGATCGATGGGCTCCTTGCCGATGCGGGCTTGGAGTTCAGGGGTCAGGTTGAGCAAGGCGAGCCGCTGTGAGACCCATCCCTGTGAGCGGTGTAGGTGCTTGGCGAGAGCTCGCTGACTGCCGTGAATGTCCAGGAGGCGCTGGAGAGCGCGCGCCTCATCCAGTTCTTCAAGATCCTGCCGGTGGATGTTGGCCACAAGGGCGGACTCAAGAAGCTCTTCGGGAGTGGACCCCTGTTCATCACTGACCATCACCTTGATGGTGGCGAGGCCGCCTTCTCGAGCAGCAGCAAGCCGGCTGCTGCCGTCCACTACGACGTGGGTGGTGTCCGGTTCCAGATCGGCCTCTTGCCCCGGATTCGCCTTGAGGTAGGCGTCACGGTTCATGACCGTGATCGCCTGCTTCTGCCCGTGGGTTTTCAGGCTGCCCGCAAGGTCGGTCAAGTCTCCGAGGCTAGTGCGGGGGTTGTCCGGATTGAGGCTGATCCGGTGCACGGGAAGTTCAGTGGGTGGGGCGATCCCCTCGGTCGGAACGCCCGTGGCCGCGGCGACTGCTTGGCGCCGCGCACTGACCGGGCGCACTCCCCCGCCGAAACGACCTGCGCCGAGCTGGTCGGCCTTGCTCACGAGACCTCCCTTGCCAGGGCGCGCATGCCAACGGCCTGCTGAGATTTCGGGGCGTACGACAGCAGGGGTTTCTTCACCCGGACGGCTTCCTTCTGTTCCTTGAGGTCTCCGATGAGTCCCACGACCCTCGGATCCTTTATGTCCACCCAGCCCTGCAGTGAGGAGGTGGCGATGTATCCGCGGCGAGAGTCGTAGAGGTTGACGACGATGCCGAGGTAGTCGATATCGACTTTGAGGTCACCGCGCAGATCATCGATCTGCGTGGTGAGCAACTCATAGGCGTCGGCGGAGCTGTCTTCTGCTTGGACGACGATGAGAGCTCCGGACTGGCCGGGCTTCTCGCTGTCGCGTCGACGACCGTAGTAAGCGGCGGCGTCCATGCTCAAGCCAAGACTGGGGGGGCAGTCGACGATGATGACGTCGTACTCGGCCTCGAGGGGAGCAAGCGCCCGCTCAAGAGCGGCTTCCCGGGCTCGTACCGCTGACAGGCGCACATCGAGCAGGAAGGCGTCATTGCAAGCGGGCAGGAGGTGGAGACGGCCGTCAAATGCCTCATCGTCGATAGAGATGATGAGGTCGCGCAGGTCGCCCTTGGGATCACCTGCCATGTGGTTGGTGAGGCTGTCGCCACCCATCGGTGCAGGAGTGCCACCTAGTTGGTTGGTGAGGTGGCACTGCGGGTCGAAGTCGACTAGCAGCACTCTCTGGCCAAGTCCCGGCAGATTCTCGATGTCCAGTGGATCGCTGTCCAGACCGTCCTCGCCGTCGTGCGCTTCGCTTGCACGCACAGCCTTGGCGAGAGCCTTGGCGACACGCGCCGGGTGGAGGGTGTTGGGGTCCTCCGCGAGCGCCTCGCCCAGGCCAGCAGTGATGGCGGTCTTGCCGACGCCACCCTTCTGATTGCACACGATGATGCGCCGGGTGATCGCGGGGCGTTCGACATCCGGGGCTGGATTGGTGTCCAGCCACAGCTGGACGGACTGCGCCAGGCCCTGAATGAGCGAGACACGTCGGTCCGTGGCAATCTGCCGGAACTGCTCCCACTGTCCGGGCGGCAGGAAGGTGGAGAACGAGTCAGCGGCAGCGGTGTCGATCGTGGCGCACGTGGAGGCCAGGTTGCACCAGTCTCTGATGCCTTCCTCCACGGCGACTTGGATCTCGATGCCGTGCTGGGCCGCTCTGATCTTGAGGTTTTGCCGGAGCCATCCCGGCAGCTTGGAGACGACCTTTTCCCGGTCGCTGGAGGTGACTGGCGAACTCATGAGGACACCATACTAACGCTCTTGATCATCTACATCATCGACACGTTAGTTAGTACAAGTTGCGGGTCTTCAGGGCACCGTCTGGGTGATTACGGCGTAATCACCCGTGCTCCACGAGTCCTGATCGCTGCTGGCCAGGCCGCGATGCCCCTGGCTGTCGAAAGCCGGGAGGACAACAGCAGCCGCGGGCCGCCGCGTTCGACGCCGCTCCACTGAACAGCCACCGCTGCTTGAGTGATTACGGCGTAATCACCCTGCCAGAGCCCTTGCGGCATCCGAGATGGTTGGGAAGCGTGGTGGGTTCGCCTGCTGTCGTGTACCGACGGGAAGCAAAATCCCTAGCTCCGCGCATACAGCGAGCGTTGACCGAGCGACCGCAGTCGGGGGTCTGCCGCGTCATCATCAACAACGGTCATTCTCCACGGCCCGCAGCGGAGAGGTCGGGATGGGACCGGACTGGAGCACCGCAGGGGTCGCCGGGCCGATACCCAGCGCCTCCGCCACCATCCGCGCCCATCATCACCCGCCACGAATCGCGGAGGGGTCGTCTGACGGGACAAACGAGATGATGGCGACTCCGCTGATCCCGAGATGGACTGATGACCCAGATTCGTCTCGGCCGCAACAGCTACCAGGCGGTCCCTTCACAACCGACCAGCGGCTCGCGGTGCCTCTACGAATCCCAGCGGACCACATTGACCAGACTGCGGAGCAAAGATCAACAATGGGCAGTGCTGACTTCGGCGTAACCCGTCGTCGAGGGCGGCAAATGTCGGCATGTCGGAGGGGACTGATAGGCGGGATCCACTGGGGGGCGCGAAACGGTATTCCGTGGGCGGGGTCTGCCGGTGGAGTGCATCTGGGCGGCTGTGCTCACCAGACGGCAGGTCAGGGCCGGTGCTGCTGAGCTGATCACGTCGAGGTGAATGTCGACCCCACGATGTGCCGGACTCACCAGCACGCAGCCGGCGCCCGTCGGAAGAGACCAGCCCATAAGTAGCCGCCGCGCAGGATGGGCTGCGAGCCGGACGAACCGTGGGCTCGGCCAGCCCCGGAGCGGCCGGACCATCGGGCCGTCGCTCTCCCCCGGTTCCACCAGAAGTTCTACCGAGGTCTCAACGTCGTCGAACGTTGCTTCTGGGCCGCCTCAAGTGATTACGCCGTAATCAGTCAGCCATCGAGGCTCTATCCCTGTGCCTCGGGTCCTCGTCCCACGATGATCAGCTCACCGTGGGTTCCCGGACCCGCTTGGCAGGAAAACGAGGGCGGTTGCCATCGTTCGCAATCCGTGCGCGCGGTGAAGTGGCCGCAGCTGATTACGCCGTAATCACTCGGCCCATCCACGTGCCTCCTCGACAGACGGGGTCAGCACCCTTTCACCGCGCCCACCCTCACCCATCGTCATCGACTCCCCTCATGCAAGAGCGCCGGGTCGTCTCCCACTCTCCCGCCCGGCGAGTTGCTTCGGCCGACTGTCCGCTGGCCATCTGCCTCGGCAGAGACGAGCGATGCTGTCGTGCGAGCTACCAAGAGGGCAGATGCAAGCAACGAGGTGGCTTCGATGACGCTGACACTCCGTCAACGGTGGCAAAGTGATCGTCGACAGCAGATCCGTCGGTGGGAATTCGTGGCTGACGCGGGTCCTTACGCTCAGAGAGACGACCTCTCAAGCCTCGGCAACAATCGCTGCAGCAGCATCCACGGCCGCCTGGGCGCCTTCACTCAACCGACGTGCGCTCTGTACAACCGGACCCGCCTTCAGCAGTTCCCGCACTACGGCCTTGATGTAGATGCCCAAGCTGACAAATTGCGTGGGCGTCTCACAGTGGGGGAGTACCGCCTCGACTTGGTCGAGCCAGAATTCAACGTCATCGTCGTCATCCAGCTCTGCGCGATGCTCCAGGAGTCGGCGCGCCACTGGTGCCAGAAGGTCATGGCGGCGAGCGGCTAGTTCCTCGGCTCGCCGGTCGGCGGCCGCCTTGCTGGCCACCTGCCGCTCCGCGAGCATCACCGCTTCGGGCGTCCTTCGCACCGGCAGGCTCGGATCCGCAGGGTTGACCAACGCGGCGGCTCGCAGCCGCATCGCCTTGTTGTAGGCCGCACTGGACGCATTCACTGCCAGCGCTGGAGCCAACTCAGCCCATTCAACCCCGGCTGTCCGCGCATCCTCGATTGCTCTGGATTGCCTCACATCTGCCTGCTCCCGCAGGTACTCCCACAGACGGACCCGTTCGATTGCAGAGTCTCGCCGCGCATCGATGTTCCTCAGTGCTCCGGCGTGCGTTTCCAGATACAGCAGGGCTCCGTACAACTCATCATCGGCTGGCATGCGATGGATGTCGCTGTCTTCTGCGCCTTCATGATGCTGCCGCAGGCGTCCGACAGCGGCAACGGTATCGATGAAGCCAATACGGACAGGCGTCTTGACCAGGGGTTTTGTGGGCGCGGGGGAGCGTCGAGCTGGGCGAGGCATACATCGCAGTCTGCCTTATCGAGGTGGATTCACAGAATGTGAATCCACCTCAGCAGGAGCCTTTCAAGTCGCTGGCGGGGGTTCTTTGAAGGGTACGGACGTGTGCAGCCTCTAGCAGAGGTGACTGATCGTCAGTACTTCGCCTGCGTCGGTCATCGTCCCGGCATCCTCGCCGGCAAGACCTCGTTCCACCTGCTGACCGCGTTCCTGACCGGCTATGACCAGCGTGCTCTAACTGATCGTTTCAGAATGAGGTTCGCAAGCGGCGGAGGCATATGAGGCCGCAGGCCAGCTCGAGCAGGCCCATGGGGAGATCAGCGCGTCGGCCGTCGCGGATGCGGGGTCGCTTGAACTGATGCAATCAGGCGAAGGCGCGCTCGACCACCCAACGCACCTCGCCCAGTCCTGAGCCGTGGGCGACACCGCGTCGGGCGATCAACGGCTTGACGCCGCACTTCCACAGGAGGCGGCGGTACTTGTCGAAGTCGTAGCCCCGATCGGCGTACAGGCGCCGCGGCTTGCGGCTGGGGCGTCCCCGCAGGCCCCGGATCGGTGGGACCGCGTCCAGCCGCGGCAGAAGCTGGGTGGCGTCATGCCGGTTGCCGCCGGTGAGCGTGATGGCGAGCGGGGTCCCGTGACGGTCGACGCTCACATGGTGTTTCGAGCCGGGGCACGCCCGGTCGACGGGCGAGGGGCCGACGTGATCCCCCCTTTGAGGGCCCGGACGTGCGAGCCGTCCACGGCGCAGTCGTCCAGGCCCAAGAGGTCGTTGCGGCACAACTCGCCGAACAGGGCAGCGTGCAGGCGAGGCCGTACACCGACCTCAGTCCAGTCCCGCAGTCGGCGCCAGGCCGTTACCCCCGACAAGCCCACCGTCTCCGCGGGGACATCACGCCAGGCGACACGGGTCCGCAGCACGTACAGGATGCCCGCGAGTGCCGCCCGGTCCGCAACACGCAACCGTCCGGGGGCAGCGGTGGCGTCGCTCGGGAGCAGACGGCAGCAGCGGAGCAACCCGCTCCCACAGGTCGTCAGGAACAAGATCAGATGGCAATTCGGACATCCTGCCGATCAAGGTAGCGCGAGACCACGACTCAACGCGTTGAAGGATCAGTTGTCGCATTGTGCCGCCCGGTCCTGGCGCAGTCCGGTGAGCAACAGCGTGATCATGCGCCGGGTGTAGTCGATGTGCGAGGGGCCGGGCGTGCACAGGTGTGCAACCGCCCGGAGGAGATCCATCGCGCTCACCCCATCCCCCGCCACACCGGCGGCTCGCGCAGTCTGCAGCAACTCATCGAGTGCCGGCTCCAGCCGTTCCAGCAGTTGTGCGCCGAGTCCGGCAAAGGTCGCCTCGCCGGAATGCAGCGCCGCTGCGAGACCGTGTTTGGTGAGGACGAACGCGCAGTAACGGTCAAGCCACAGGGTGAGGGCGCCCATCGGCGGGTACGCGGCGGCGAGCTCCTGGGCAGTTGCGACGCACTCGTCGACGTCGTGCTGCAGCACCGCGAGTACGAGATCGGTGCGCTTGGGGAAGTGGCGATACAGGGTCGCGACGCCAACTCCCGCCTCCGTGGCTATGTCCTTGACGTGCGCGTCGATGCCGTCGCGGGCGAACACGGTGCGGGCGCCCTCGATGAGCGCCTCGACGTTCCGGCGGGCGTCCGCACGAAGGGGCGCCTGCGGCACCTCGCCCTTCTCGCTGTTCATGGGCACCCCCTTCGCTAATCGGAACCTGATTCCGTATAGTAGCGGAGACATCAATCGGAATCCGATTCCATTTAGTCGAGGACGGGACAGCAGATGACTGACGACACCACCACGCACGACGACCTCTGGGACAGCGCCGACGCGCTCCTCGGCGGGGCAGGCACGATCCCGGTTGCCAGCTCGACGCCCTTCCTGTCGGTGAGCCCGGTCGTGCTCCCGGCGCCCGATCGCCCTGCCCCGCTACGGGTGCGCATCTCCGCACCCGCCTCGGGAGAACGTCTGCCGGTCGTGCTGCTCTCCCACGGCGGAGGGTCCACGAACTACATCTCCTCCAACCGCGGACTTGCTCCGCTGTCGGACTTCTGGGCGGCCCACGGATTCGTGGTCGTGCAGCCCACCCACCTCAGCTCGAGGTCCCTGGGACTGCCGCGGATCGCGCCCGACGCCCGCGCGTACTGGGAGTCGCGCGTGCTGGACCTCAAGGCCGTCCTGGACTACTTCGACCTCATCGAGGCCGCCGTACCGGGGCTGGCCGGGCGCGTCGACACCGGCAGGGTCGCGGTCGCCGGGCACTCGATGGGCGGCCAGACGGCGAGCATGCTCCTCGGCGCACACGTGGTGGAGGACGGCGAGACCGTCCGCGCATTCGACGACCGGGTCAAGGCGGGCGTCCTCCTCGCATCGACAGGAGCCGGGGGCGATCACCTCACGGACCTGGCAAAGCAGTACACCGCACTACGGACGGCCGGGTTCGAAGAGATGACGACACCCACGCTCGTCATTGTCGGCGACCGGGACGACTCGCCCGAACTCACCGACCGCGGACCGTCCTACCACGCCGACGCCTACCACCAGGCACCCGGACCGAAGGCACTGCTCACCCTGCGCGGGGGCGAGCACATGCTTGGCGGTGTCACCGGCTATGACACCGTCGAGACCACCGACGAGGACCCGGAACGCGTAGCCGTGATCCAGCGGATGAGCTGGGCGTTCCTGCACGACGCCCTCACTTCCGACTCCACGGCGTGGCCGGCGGCGACGGCCGCGTTCGCCCGCCTCTACCCGATCGGCCGACTGGAGAGCAAGTGAGCACCACACCCATTCCGGACTGGTTCACCAAAGCGCTGGAAGCACTGCGCTGCGGCGACAGTGCCGGCTTTCTCTCGATGTACGCGGACGACGCGATCCACGAGGTTCCGCTCGCACCGGCGGGACGCCCGCCCGAATTGGTCGGGAGAGCAGCGATTGCCGAGTACGCGGCCTTGCTGCCCACGGTCGCCCGGTTCACCGCCTTCGAAGATCTTCGCGCGCACGTGAGTGACGACGTACTGATCGTCGAGTTCACCGGGACCGGCACCCGCGTCGGAAGCGACGAACCTCTCAGACTCGCCTACGTGTGGTTCATCACCCACGACTGCGGCCGAGTCTCGCGAATCCGCGACTACACGATGTCCCGCCCATAGATAGGAACGGTCCCCGCCCTCTGCAGCGTCCGTTCAGCAGCCAACGCCGAGCGGCCGCCTGGCCTGCAGCCTCATATGCCTTTGCCGCCTGCGAACATCAGTCCCAAACGACCTTCTAAGGCATGGGGCCGCGGGCTCACCGGGTGGCCCGACTGGGTCGTCGCCCGTCGCGGAAGCGACTGCAGCCACGCCTGGCCCGGGCAGGTCTCCACATCGCCTTCCCGAACGGCTGGGACGACGCCTGGGGCCTCTCCCTGGGGACGAACAGCCCGTCATAAAGGTGCTGTTCGAGCTCCTCGACGAGTTCGCTGCCGAACACGACACAGAGCGGAGCCAGCCCTTGGCGTAGTTCACCTTCACTGAGATGGGACCAAGCTCTGTCGCTGTCTGGCTGCCTCTGGTGATTACGCCGTAATCACCAGAGGCAGCCAGACAGCGACAGACAGACTGGACGGCTGTACCGGCTGAGGTTGATCAGGTGGGCTGCACACGCAGTCGGCGTACGCGAACATAGTGCGCGGGGCGCGGGGCTCATCAGCGTGCAGCGAGCAGTTTGACGAGCCGGACTGGTGAAGTCGAAACGGTACGTTCGATCCGCTGGTCGCCTGGTGACCGTCACGTCCCGGGCTGGCGTCGCTGACGGAACCGTTACGGGCGGAAGTCCGCAAGCGTCTCGGCCTTCCCCACGGAAGATCTCCCAGGTCGAACAGTCAGGGCGCCGACGCAAGCTTGATGTCCCGGCGGGGGAGAGCTGTGTAGTGACCCATGCGCAACAGGCACGGCACTCTGTCGCGTTCACAACGGCATCGGCAGAGTCACCGTTTAGATGCTTCCGTCCGCGCCGAGGCGGGCCTCGCCCTCCGCGGTCTCGGAGTCAGCGGCTCGGGTGACCAAGCGGCCGATGATCTGCCCTCCGTGCAGCGTGCCTCGTATCGAACAGGACCTGGTTCAAGGCGGCGTACCCTCGCCCTCCACGACTCCACCCTGTAGTCCCACAGCCAGCAGCTCGGGTGCTTCCAGGAGCTTCGCCTCTACTGCGGAGGCACCATCCCAACATGCCCGTATGAGGCTCGGGACGAACTCGGACTGGCGCCCCGTCGTTGTTGCTGAAATCGACCCAGGTGCCACCAGGTGCCCGTCGAGGCTCCCCATGACGAAGCCCCACCCTGTACCACTACGTCAGTCTTCCTGTGGATGCGACACGAGAGGCCAATGCCTTTCATCGCAGAGCCACACAACACAGCCCTGCCGGGGGATCGGCGCACCCTGACGGCCGGGATCGAAAAGGTCCTGGAAAACCAGACCACCGTGATTGTCTCCGCCCCCCCTCCCACACGGCAGCCGGGCCCAGACGGGGAGGGTGAACGGGACGTCCACCACGTTCTCGCCCTCCGCGGCCAGCTCCTGAGCAAGGCTGCGGCCCAGGCCCCGGGGCGCCTTCGACGGCAAAGCAGCGCTCGGGCCGCTTCTCGCACCAGCGCATGAGCGGCCGGACGATCCCGGCGTTGACGACGAAGCGTCGCTGGGCGAGTTGATGCCCGGCGGCGTCGACGGCGACGGCGGTGTGAGAGGACTTGTGGGGATCGTGCCGATGGTGATCACAGGCACCCTAACCAGGTCTCAACGGGATGGGGCGGGTGCGGTGGGCACTCTGACTTGAAGTCTCAGCGTCCATTGGTCACGCCTCTGTCGAGCCACACCGCGCGGGTGCCGGACAGCGGCGGCAAAGCCCGAAGTGGGCGACATGAGGTCACGCACGCCCCTACAGACCGGCACCCTGGACGCTACGGCTGCAGACCGTGTGTCTGGGTCCGATTCAACAAGTCAGAGGTCCGACTACCGCCTGGCCTGGCGGGGCGCCTGGCCGCTTGCGGGGGACATCGACGACGTGGGCGTCTTCCTCGGCCTAAACGTCGGCAAGAGCGCCCATCACGAGCGCGGCCTCACCCTGGTCGGCAAGAAGGTCTTCGACAAGCAACTGCCCAACAGCAAGCCGAAGCTGCGGGCCATCTTCGGCAGACTGGCCGCGAAGTTCGGCACCGTCCTGGTGATCGTGGACCAGCCCGCCACGATCGGAGCCTGCCCCTGACCGTCGCCTGCGTACCGACCGCATCGACCTAATCCCCGTGTGAGGGCGAGTAGGCCGGGCCAGGGGGATCCCTGGGCTGTTCGAATGGCAGAGCCGTCATCCCTCGCATCGAGCGGACATGCGGTGTCTCTAGTAGAGAGCGGCGGGCAGCCTTCACTACGCGACCTGGCACGTCGGTCTCGGCACGAGCACCCAGCAGACCTCTGCCAACTCTTCGAACACACCATAGAAGAGCTCAGGACCCAAATCCCGGACTACGAGACCGCCGAACGCCGCCTCCTGCATCACAGGGCGACAGAACTGTCCGCCGGTGCCTTGTCATCGAAGATAGCCGCAGCCTGCAGCCTGAGTCCGGCAGGGGATCAAGGCATTGCCAGATCCTGAGCGGGAGTTCGTGGCGGCCGTGGGCCTGGAGTACCACCTCGACTTCATGTCCCCCGAAGAGGTCCGGGCCTGGGAGAACGCCGTACGCCTCGCCACAAGAACTCTCGCCAGAACAGCCCTCCCAAACCTGCAGGGACCCCACCCACCGCCACGCCCACCACACACCGGCAGCCAACCCTCACTCGCACCAAAAAAAGCGACACGTTGGACAGAGCGCGGAACCGGCGGTCGGTCACCGGTTAAAACCGCAGCGGCGCCCTGGGCTGACGGCATCCCACCCAGGCGCGGCCGAGTCTGCGGATCAAGGCTGACCGGCGGCGCGGCGAAGCTCAGAAGACTCGTTCGTGCAGCAGACCCGACCCACCGGGCCCGCAAGGGGGGCAGCAAGCTGGAGTGCATACATCCCGTGAGGCCATCGAGTCAGCGACTGAAGCGACCCGGGGTGAAAGGGGGCTTGAGGGACTGCCTTGACCAGTCGTGTCGGGCCCGCAGGCCAACCGCCTTCTTACAGGACCGCGAAGAAGACAACGCGGGGCAACAGGAACTGCGGCCGGCCGGGGGAGGGAAGCCTGGCGGGGCAGGCCGTCGGTCTTTCTGAGTCCGTTGCGAGCACGTGGAGATGGTCTTCGAAAAAAAACCCCAACACACCTACTAGTGGGCTTCTTTCGGTCGCTTCGGTCGCTGTCAGGAAAAAACGCCCCTGCCTGGGGGAGGGGCACGCCGGTCCTCTGCTGGCTGCGCAGTGTTTTGGAACCTCCATCGTTCAGTCGCTTCAGTCGCTTCGATCGCTGGCTGCCGGTGAGTAGCGACTGAACGGACAGCGACCCTTAAATTGCTGAGTCGCTGTCCATCTCGCGGGAAAAAACCCCAGGTCAGGCCAGGTTGCGCACAGGGGGAGCGACTGAAGCGACTCGGGTTCTACATATAGGAGAAATCTTTGATGTGTGTGTAGGCGTCATAGACTCCATCCTTCAGTCGCTTCAGTCGCTTTTGGATCAGCTAAGTAGCTTTGAGCTGCGGGTTTCCTCTGCAGACCGGCAGAGCGACCGAACACGCCCCAGTCGCTGTGCCACTACCTTAGTAGCTGCCAGAAGGACCGGTCGGTCTCATTTTCGACACGGAGTCATCGATGTTCCGCATGTACTGCACAGTCTCGCCGGTCTCATTCGCTACTCTGTGTTCGTCGTTGAGTCGCTTCGGTCGCTGGGAGGGAACGAGCATGGCTTCTGATCTGCAGCTTTTTCACAGCGACTCAGTAGAGCCTGTGCCCCCTGCCCGTTCCGTAGCTGCGTCTCTGAACACTGCCCGGTGGTGCGCTCGCCGTGGCTGGCCTGTGCATCCCCTCGCTCCGGGCCGGAAGACACCTGTTGCGAACTGCGCCGACTGCCGGAGCAACTCCCACCCCCCGGACAGTTGTCCTTGCGTGCTCACGGGCGGCTGGTGTCATAGCTTTCACGCCGCCACCCTCAACCAGTCCCGCATCGAGGCTTGGTGGGGCCAGAACCCCGGTCTGGGGGTCGGCGTCTCCTGCGGTTCTGCTGATTTGGTCGTCATCGACATTGACGCCCACGAGGTCGAAACCCCGCCCCGGGACCGGATCCTGCCAGGCATCCCTATCGGTGACCAGATCGATCTCACTGGCCTTGCCAACGGCTTCCACACCCTTGCTGTGCTGGCCGCCCTCCGTAACCAGCAGAGCCCCGCTGATGATGCGAGCACCTTGCGCGTCCGCACCCCCTCCGGCGGGCTCCATGTGTGGTACCGGGCCACGGGCCACCGCCGGTGGTTGTCTTCGGTTGGCTCCAGCCAGGGCCGGGCCCTGGCCTGGCAAGTAGATATCCGCGCTCAAGGCAGCTACATCGTTGCTCCCGGGACCACAATCAAGCAGGGCACCTACATCCCCGTGGGCGAGCCGCGAGAGCCGGCAGCCCTTCCGCTCTGGCTGGCTCAGGAACTCGCCCGTACCGGGCATCTGCCCGCCCCTACGATCCCTGCTCCTCGCCCCGTCCCGCCGCGGGCTCAGCAGGCTGTGCTTGCCGCTAGTGGCGGATCAGACCGGGCTCAACGAGTCCTCAACGCAGTGCTCGCTCCGGTTGAAGCGTGCGGCCAAGTTTCCGAAGGGGCGGGATTCTCCGAAGTCCTCAACCGTGCTGCCTTCACCCTTGGGGGCCTTATCTCAGCTGGGCGCCTCTCCCAGGAACAGGCGGAGCAGGCGCTCAAAGACACGGCGATCGCTGCGCGTCCCGGTCAGCAGTCGAGGATCGAGCAGATCATTCGAAGTGGTCTTGCCGCAGGTCTCACTAAGCCTCTGGACACCCTGGGGAGGCGCCCATGACCTCCCCAGGACACGAGACGCTCTTTGAGTTCGATGCCGAAGCCGTCGCTACTCAGATCCGGAACCAGACAGCCACGGTGCCGTTGCCTTCCCAGGCCGCGACTGAAAGGCCGACTGGCGAGGCAACGGCACGTGGATTGTTGCCCGATACCTTGACCGACCGTGGCAATGCGAAACTCTTTGTGAAGCTTTACGCCAATGACTACCGTCATGTACCCAAGATCGGTTGGTACCGTTGGGACACCACTCGATGGCAGATCGACGAGGATGACTCCGTGGTGTGGGCTGCCGGCGACCTCGCCGAGAACATCGCCAGCCACGACCCCCGTGGCTTGTTCACTACGACTGCGCTGCAGCAGCACCGCCGACGTGCTCTGTCCACCGCAGGCATGAACGCCATGTTGTCTCAAGCCCGTTCTGCCCCGGGGATGGTTCTCAAGCCCGATCGTCTAGACGCCAACCCCTACGCCCTGTGCACTCCGCAGGGGATCGTCGATCTCCGCACAGGACTGCTCACTGCTCCCGACCCGAACAAGGACTTTCACTCCCGTTCAACTTCCGTCGGCCCTCGACAGATGCCGACTCCGAGGTGGATGCGTTTCCTCACTGACACCTTTGGTGACGACGCTGAAGGCCGGGAGATGATCAGCTACCTGCAGCTGCTGCTGGGGTACTCCATCACAGGAGATGTGGGCGCCCAGATCCTGCCCTTCCTTTGGGGTGAAGGAAAAAACGGTAAGTCGGTTCTCCTCGATGCCATCATGAAGTTGCTCGGTGACTACGCGGACGCCGCCCCACCGGGCTTCCTGATGGCCAAGCCCTTCGAAGGCCATCCCACCGACCTTGCGGAACTGCATGGCCGGCGCGTCTATGTCTGCTCGGAAATCAAGCCGGGCGACAAGTTCGATGAAGCCCGCGTGAAACATCTGACCGGTGGCGACCGCATCAAGGCCCGCCGCATGAGGCAGGACCCTTTCAGTTTCCAGCCGACCCACAAGCTCTGGCTGCTGGGCAATCACAAGCCTGAAGTAGGCACGGGCGGGTTCGCCTTCTGGCGGCGTATGCGTTTGATCCCCTTTGAGCGTGTTGTGTCTGACGACCGCAAGATCGACAATCTGGCTGATCTTCTCGTCATCGAGGAAGGCCCCGGTATCCTGGCCTGGCTCATCGACGGTGCCCGCCGCTACCTTGGCGGGGATCGTGATCTGACTGGTCCTGAGCGTGTACGCATCGCCACGACTGCATATGCCGAAACCGAAGACCATACCGGTCGCTTCTACGAGGAGTGCTGTCAGTTGGGGCCCGATCTCAGAGCCGAACAGACGGCGCTCTACGCGGCTTACAAGATCTGGTGTCAGAATGAAGGTGCGCAGTTCATCTCTTCGCGCGCGTTCGCCTCCCGTACCCGTGAGCTGGTCGGGCTGGCCTCGCCCAAAGAGATGATCTTGTCCAACCAGCGCAAGTACTACCCGGGCATCGGACTGCTCACCGACGAGGAGAGGGGCACTGACGCATGAGCTCCCTGATCAGCGCGGACGAGATCAGCCACGAGACGGAATTCGTGTGGCTGGAGGACATCGACCAGCTCGACTACGTACGGCAGAGTCTGGATCGCCTGCCCACGCGTAAGGGCAAGCCTCCGTACCACCGTGACGGGCGGATGGTGGGCTACGCCATCCTGGGGCCGGCTGCCAAGCCCTCGCGCGCCTCTGGCACATTCCGGCGCCGTGTCTTCTGGCTGCTGCCCCATGATCGGGACAGTGAGCCTGACGGCCTCTACGCGCGCAGCGCTCCCGCGGAAGCTATCGACCCTCGTACTCTCCAGCCCTGCGTGAAGGGCTATAAGACGGAACGCTCGGAAGGTGGCCCGCCCTCCCGCGCCATGCAGGAACTGGGCATAAAGCTCCCGCTCTAGAGGCAGCGCCTGGTGCCCGCGCGGATGAGCGTTCCGAGCGGGCGGGACTGCCCCGGACAGGCTCTTTGAGTTCGGCAGCTTGCTGGCTTCGACCCAAGAGAGTCGATCGTGACCCTGAGGCTGGCTGGGGGGTGCCCCTATGCCTTTGGTCAAGGGAAACGGGGGTGCGGTGAGGCAGCATGGCGGGGTGGCTGATCTGCTGTGGGGTGACGTGAAGCGCTTCTTCGACCCGGACTTGATGGGGTCGTTGCCGGACGCGCGTGTCCCGGATGCCTCGGTGGACGACTGGCAGGCGGTCCTCGATCTTGTCGTGGAGAAGGGCTGGAAGTGCCAGTACTCCGAGGGAGAGAGGGTGGTTCCGGTGCCGTGGGCGGAGGCCGTGCTGTCCCGTCCGGCGGAGGCCGAGTGCCCGGAGCTGCGGGTCTGGCCGGCTGCAGATGTGTTGGCGATCTTCCGTTTCCATGCCGACGATGAAGTCGACTTTGACGTCGACCTCCGGGAGTTGCAGGGGCAGGAGCGACTTGATGTGTTCTGCGGCTTCCTCGGGGAGATCGGGCGGCGGCTGGGCAAGCCGGTGCTGATGGACCCGGAAGGCGACTCCGGCCATCCGGTGCTCGGCTTCGACGTCGAGGCCGATCGAGTCGTTCTCCTTGCAGACCCGCAGGTCAGGTGACCGCGGCTGACGGCTGGGGTTCGTAGAAGATTCCGTCGCGGAGCATGGCGAATGGGTCTCCAGGAGTTCCTCGGTCCGCCTGGCCAGCAGCTTGCGCTGGTCAAAGGACGGCAGTCAGCGAGGCGGCCAGGCTCGGGACGATCAACGCGGCCGCCTCGGCCCCCGGGACCGTCACAGTCTGCTCGTCCAAAGCATCGAATATGTCCTCGACCAGACGCTCGGCCGTCCTCGGCCGCAGCGGCGTGAGCAGTGGCAGCAATGGTCTGCGGCCCCACTTCTCCGGCCCGAGTTGGCCCCGCCCAGCGGACGTGGCTGGGACGCTCGGCGTAGGTCTCCGTGAGGGGCCGATGCCGGGTGGTGTCCTCAAAGGAAGAGCTGTTCCTGCTGATTCGCCGGGATTCGTGGGGGGGGGTGTCGGTCCGCGCGCTCGCGCGGAAGTACGGCGTCCACCGGCGGCTCGTGCGCGAGGCCCTGTGTTCGGCGGTGCCACCGCTGCGGCGGACACCGCGGAGGCATTCGCCGCGGTTGGGGCCGTTCAAGAAGGCGATCGACCAGTGGCTGCTGGACGACCTGGAGGCTCCGCCGAAGCAGCGGCACACCGTGCAGCGGATCCTGGCCAGGCTTCAGCAGGAACTCGGAGCGGAGTTCGCGTACTCGACCGTGTGGGACTACGTCCACTGGCGACGGCAGGAGATTGCCGAGACCGCCGGGGCGGCCCCGGTCGCGGGGTTCGTGATCCGGCACAACCAGCCCGGGATGGACGCGGAGGTCGACTTCGGTGAAGCCTGGATCGACGTGGCCGACGAGCGCACCAGGTGCTACCTGTTCGCGTTCCAGCTCGCCTACTCCGGCAAGGCCGTCCACCGGATCAAAGCCTCCTGCGGGCAGGAGGCTTTCCTCGACGGCCATGTTCACGCGTTCCGCCCTGGGCGGCATACCCGCAGGCCAGATAAGGTATGACAACCTCTCGCCCGCGGTGTCGAGGGTGATCCGCAAGAGCCGGTCGCGAGAGGAGCATCCGCGCTGGGGCGACTTCCGCCAGCACTACTCGATCACCCCTTTCTACTGCGAGCCAGGGCTTCGCGGAGCCCACGAGAAGGGCGGCGTCGAGGGGCAGGTGGGCTACTGGCGGCGCAACTTCCTCACGCCTATCCCAGGGGTCGGCTCCCTCGACGAACTCAACGACGCCTTCGTCGCGTTCGAACAGGCCGAAGAGAACCGGCGGATCGGGATGCGGATCCGCACCATCGGCCAGGACTTCGCCCTTGAGGCCCCGCTCCTGCTGTCCCTGCCCGGTGAGGCGTTCGAGACGAGTCTGGCCTTCAACCCGTGAGTCGACCGCTACAGCATGGTCGCCGTCCGGGTCTGCGGCTACTCGGTCCCGGTCCGCTACATCGGCCGCACCGTCCATGTCCTGCTCCGTTCGAACGAGGTCGGCGTCTTTTACGGCCGCCCGGAGATCGCCCGTCATCCGCGCCTGACCACCAAGGGCGCCGAGCGGGTGATGCCGGACCACTTCCTGGAAGTCCTGCTGGCCAAACCGGGGGCCTTGGTCGGCTCTGAGGCTCTCGACCAGGCCCGCCGCACGGGCACCTTCACGCCTGCGCACGAGGCGTTCTGGTCCGGGGCAAAGCACACTCTCGGTGAGATCGAGGGGACGAAAGCGCTGGTCCACCTCCTGCTGCTGCACCGGCATCTGCAGCACCGCGCCGTTGTCGCGGGCGTCCAGGCAGCCCTCGCGGCCGGCGCGTGCACTGCGGACGTCGTCGCGCTCGAAGCACGCAAGGCCGCCGAGATCGAGGGCCGCTCGCCGACCGTCACGCTCACCGTCCCGCTGCCCGAACCGGTCGCCCCGCCGCAGCTGCCGTTGCCGAGCCTGACCGAACGTCGCACCGCCCGTCTGCCACCCGACCAGCGTCCGCTCCCAGCACTTGAGCGCTGGGACCAGTTCCTGCACAACCGACCCGGAAGGGACCCTCGATGACCGGCCGCACCACACCCTGACCGAGCCCGCATCCGACGCCGCCTGCCGCGTCCTGCGGCTGCTGACCATGCGGGCCCAGTTCGCCGACACCGTCAGCCGAGCCGAACGCGAGCACTTGTCGTACCGCGGCTTCTTCGCCGAACTGCTGATGGCCGAGTGCGAGGACCGCGACCGGCGCCGCTCCGAACGGCGCATCCGAGCGGCCAGCTTTCCACGCTCGAAGTGGCTGTCCGACTTCGACTACTCGGCCAGCCCCACACCCGCTCTGGTCAACAACCTCGCCGCCTGCGAGTGGGTCAGGAAAGGCGAGCCGCTCTGCCTGGTCGGTGACTCCGGCACCGGCAAGACCCACCTGCTGATCGGCCTCGGCTCCGCCGCGGCGATGGCCGGCTTCCGGGTCCGCTACGCGCTCGCAGCCCGCTTGGTCAACGAGCTCGTCGAAGCAGCAGACGAAAAGCAGCTGACCAAGACGATCGCCCGCTACGGCCGTGTCGATCTCCTTTGTATTGATGAGCTCGGCTACCTCGAACTGGATCGCTTCCGCAGCCCCGCGGTTCAGTCCCCGCTGGTCCACGCGGATGATGGCGTGGTGATGAACATCAGCGACGCCCACGTGAAGGTCCACTTCCGGATGGAAGTGGACGAGGACGGCTGGCCGCCGACGAGCATCGAGAGTCTGTGGGCACTGGACCTCGGCGACGGAACGGTACGTCTCGACAACACTCCGTGGTTCGTGCGTGGGGTCGCGAGCGGCGATGTCGTCCGCGTGGACATCGATGACGACGGCCTGCGCTGGGCCGGGGAGACCGTTCAAGCTTCGGAGAACTGCACCATCCGCTTGATCGTGCTGAAGGACGGAGGCTCCACTGCGGCCCGACAGACCGTGCTGGAGACCTTCCACCGGCTCGGCACCACGGGCGAGGGCATCGAGCAGTTCCGGATGGTCGCGCTGGACATCCCGCCGGACGCAGACATCCAGCGGATCCGCAAGCTGTTGGAACACGGCGACGAGAAGGGCTGGTGGCACTGGGAAGAGGGATGTGTCACTGCCGCCTGGAGAGCCGGTGCAGGCACTGAGGACGATTGAGCGCACCTGGACTGCTCGGGTCAGCAACCGGACGCGAGAGGGTGGGCAATTGTCTGGCGTTTGACATGGGGAATTGGCTGACCGTCGACACATTCGCGGGCAGCCCGTGCGGTACCCGAAGGCGACTGCGTCGACCACCTGACGGTGATCTCGCCACCGCCCGCTCCGTTTCGGCGCCCGATCGAGTAACAGTGGCTCGATCCATGCTCATTGGGCGTCAGGCAACGACACACACAGATCAACGATCGAACGATCCGAAGACAGCGCCCTAGCTAAGGCCTGTCCGGCGGGTCATGAGTGTTTCGGCTTGCGGAGCCGTGTAGTTGGTCGTGGCCCGTGGTGATCTGACGAACGAGGAATGGCGCCGCCTGAAGCCGCATCTGCCTGTTTGTGGACGGCGTGGTGGGCGGTGGGCCAGTCACCGCAGGGTGATCAACGGGATTCTCTTCCGTGAGCGGACCGGGATCCCGTGGAGGGACCTGCCGGAGAGGTTCGGCAGGTGGAAGACGGTCTACGAACGGCACAGACGCTGGTCCGCGGACGGCACTTGGGACCGGATCCTCCAAGCCGTCCAGGCCGATGCCGACGCCGAGGGCCGGATCGACTGGAGCATGGTGGGCGTCGACTCGACGTCCTGTCGTGCCCACCAACACGCCGCCGGCGCTCGCAGGAAGAAACCCCGAATACCGAAAAAAGAGCCACGCCCCGGCAGCACCGCTCTGACGAGGGACTCGGAAGGTCCCGGGGCGGTCTCACGAGCAAGATCCACCTGGCCAGTGAAGGTGGTCGCAGACCTCTCGCGCTGCTGATCACGCCCGGCCAGTGGGGCGACGCACCACAAATGCTCCCCGTACTCGAACGCATCCGAGTGGCCCGCAACGGCGAGGGGGGTCCGCGCACGTGGCCCGGGCACCTGAGCGCGGACAAGGCGTACTCCTCCCGCAGGATCCGCCGCTACCTGCGCAGACGCCATATCAAGCACACGATTCCCGAGCCGAAGGACCAGAGGGCTAACCGTCGGCGCCGTGGCTGCGGGGGTGGACGCCCCGCCGGCTTCGATAAGGAGCAGTACAAGCGTCGCAACGAGGTCGAGCGGACGATCAACCGTCTGAAGAGCTTTCGCGCCGTCGCGACCCGCTACGACAAGCGGGCCTACGTCTTCCATGGCACCGTCACGGGCCACGATCAGCCTCTGGCTTCGAGCGTGATTTCGCCGGAGACGCCTCAGTCGGTGAAGGGATCTTCCACCGTCGGAATGAACGGAGACAGCAGCGCCTCCGTGTGCTGCGTGACCACGCCCCGAATGAGCCTGAGCACGCGTACCTCGTTTTCGTGGTCCGGTTCTTCGTCGTCGTGAACGTGGAGGAGCCCGTAGGAACCAGGGGCAACTACAGCCACATGCTCGAACAGTTCGATAACATCCGGCGAGGAGCGGTGATTGGAGTAGCCGCCGAGGTGGATGAACGGCTCGCCGTTCATCCACCTGAGGTCAAGCAAGTACGGGCTGTCCATCTGGGCGATGCGAAGCCGAAGCTCATCGACGATCTGCCGCAGACGGGACTCATCGTCGTCATCAGTTGCTGTCTCCCTGACCGTGATCCAACCGTGGTACTCAAACATCCCGTGATCGTAGTGAGATGGCCCGCTCCACTGTGCCGATCGCAGCATGATCCGCCGGACACGCCTGAGGCGGCGGGGCCGGCAGGGGGTGAGAGCACCATCGCGGCGAGGACGATCTGCGGCACCGTCCGCTTGCTCTCATGCGTCGCGTTCCCGCGCCCACGCGCTGCCGCAACGAGTCACCTTGGAGTGGGTCCGGCCGTCGGGACCTGCGGAGACGCGAAGGGTGTTCCCACACCCACAGACGGCAGTGGGCCGCCTGCTTGCGCAGGCGGCCCACGCCGTAGGGAGTACGTGCGCTGCCAATGAGAGCGTGTCTACGCAGGTCAGCGCACTTCTTCGGTAACCCGCTCGTGCGGTGCCTGGCCTCACTGGGCCCGACTGACATGCCTGCACCGCCGTGAGCCGCTGGAACTGGGGAGACTGTGCCGACTCGCCGCGCTGTCGGCAGAAGTTTCACTGACGCAGCCCACAGCGTCATCAGCTGGCCTGGCCGTTCCATGTCGTGATCGCAACGTCGGCATTGCTGAGAGAACGTCGTGCTGGACCTGGAGGAAACGTTTCCGCTGCCAGGGGAGTTTGGATCCTTGGACTGCGAAGTGACCGCTTCTCAGCGGACCTTCCGCACACGCGTGACGCTGAAGGCGCCGAGGAGCCCGAACACGGCTCCTCCCAGGAACAGGCCTGGGTAACCGAATGCGCCGATGACGCCAGGGGCCGCGATGGGAATGATCGACTGGGGCAGTGACTGGGCGAGGTTGGCGACGCCCAGGTCCTTGCCGGCGGTCTCCTCGTCCGGCAGGACGTCCGCGAGAAGGGCGAGTTCGACGGCGAAGAAGGCGCCCGTTCCCGCGCCCAGGATGAGTTGCCCGAGCAGCAGCAAAGGTATCGACGTGGACAGTGCGATGAGGGCGAGGCCGGCGGTGGCTATCAGGGATGCGATGATGACGAACGGCTTGCGGCGACCGACCTTGTCGGAGAGCCAGCCGAGCACCGGGGTGACGAGGAGAAGGCCTACCGCGTTGGCGAGTACGGCCTGGAAGACCTTGGTCGGCGCTTCGGCGTCACTCACGTCGAAGTTCTCTATGAGGAAGTACGTGAGATAGCTGGTGGCGGTGAACTGCGTGGTGTTGAGGAAGAATCGCGTCAGCCAGGCCCAGCCGAGGTCGGGATACCGGCGCGGGTTGAACACGAAGGAGCCGAACAGGGCCTTCATGTCGAATCGCTCGGCCGGGCGTTCGGTCCGGGTTCGGTCCTTGATCGGAGCGATTGCGCCGAGCATGAGCACGAGTCCGATGAGGCTTGGAACGAGGACTTGCAGGGCCCCGATCGAGAAAAGCTGCACCAAGAACGTCGCGCCGACCCCGCCGACGTTCTGGGCGAGGCTGATGAAGGAGGCGACGCGACCGCGACGATGAGGTTCGATCTGATCAGGCAGCATCGCTATCAGGGCAGCGAGGGCAAAGTTCAGCCCGATCTGCGCGACGCTCCAGCCGACCAGCACGAACAGGACGTTTGGTGCGTACGCGATGACGGCGATGCCTGCGTAGCCGATGAGGGCCCCGGCGAGGATCCATGGCTTGCGCATCCCGTGGCGGCTCATGGTCCGGTCGGACAGCCGTCCGGCAAGCGGGTTGGTGATGAACGAGAAGAACGCGCCTACGCCGAGGACGAGCCCGAGGTTGGCCGCCGAGTCGGCGCGGTCGAGGTCACGCAGCCGAAGGGCGATGGTGACCGCCAGGGGCGGTACAAGTGCGATCGCCCAGCCGAGCAGTGCGAGGGGTATCGCGACGGCGGCGTACTTGGACCGTGGTCCTGCGGCGTCTTGCTGGGAGGCGGGCGGCGCTACCGAGGGTCTTTCACCGGTGCCGACAGTGACAGGTGTGCTGCTTGATTCGTCCACATCAAGGTCCTCTGAACTGAGGTAGACGCGCCGGGTGCGTCAACGTGGGCGAACCGTAACACCGAATTGTTCCGAGTGGAACTTTTTTGTGATGGGGTGTGCTACGCCTCCCTCCTGGCCTGGTGAAGTGCTGCCCGAGTCTCGTTCGGCGGCGGTCAGGCCCGACCGGGAACCGCAGTGGTGTCCGGTTCGAGCAGGTGTTCCAGCAGGGCCATGCCGGCGGACATGTCCGCCTCGGCGTCGAGCAGTGCCTGTGTGGAGAGGCCGTCCATCGCCGCCACCAGCAGCGAGGCCGCGGTGTCGAGGGGAATGTCGTTGCGCAGGGTCCCGCGGTCTCGGTGGAACTCGAGGATGAGCCGAGCCTCCGCGCGGATCGACCGGTAGCGGTCGCGGAAGAACTCGCGCGAGCGGCCGTAACCCGGCTCGAGCGCGCGGGCCACCATGCTGTGCCGCAGCGCCATGAGGCCGGGGGTCTTGAGCACGTAGTTGGCGGAGAGCGCGGCGAACCCCGGTTCTAAACCGCTGTCGTGAGCCGCGGCCAGTGCCTGCCGGTCCTTCTCTCGCAGAACCTCGAGAAAGAGATCCTCGCGGGTCTCGAAATAGCGTCGCAGTGCGGCATGGCTCACACCGATGGCTTCACCGATCGCGCGCAGTGATGTGCCCTCGAACCCGAGGTCGGCGAAGACGTCGACGGTACGGTCGAGGATCTGCTGGCGACGGAGAATCCCCTTCGGGTAGCGCCCCCTCGACCCGGTGCCTGACAGCGGAGATGCCTTTATCCCGTCTTCGGTGGTCATTCTGGGCGGCCCTTCCATCGCTTGGTGTGCAGCGGTCCCAACCCTAGCGAAACTAAAAGTTCCAGATGGAGCTTTTTGGTGTTAGCGTGCGGACATGTTTGATGACGACACCCAGGCGCAGCTCCGCATCGGCAATGTGGTCAGCTCCCGAATAGCCCCGCACCTTTTCCGACGGACCACGCCGCTGACGGTGACGGCGTGGGAGGTCCCCGACGAGCCCGTTCCCTTCTCGGAAGCCGTCACCCAGTCCTTCGAGCCGTTCTCGGTCGGGCAACGATGGAGCAAACCCTGGGGTACGACGTGGTTCCACGTGACGGGGGAGGTGCCTGAGGGGTGGGGACGCGACGGCACGACCGTGCAGATGCTGGTGGATCTGGGATTCAGCGGTCTGCTTCCGGCATTCCAGGCCGAAGGCATGGTGTACCGCCCCGACGGCACGATCGTGAAGGGCATCGAGCCCTTCAACCATGCGATCGACGTCGACCCGGACCAGACCACGGAGATCGACTTCTATGTCGAGGCCGCGTCCAACCCCAACCTTCTCGAGCACTTCTTCGTGACGACCCTGGCTTCGGCGGCCGGGGGAGCACCGCTGCCCTCGGGGTTCGCAGCGCCCACCAGGTCCCACACGGTTCACCTGGGCGACAAGGCCACCGCGGGCACTGACCCGATCTACACGCTGCGCAAACTGGCCTTGGTCGAACGCGATCTCGCCGTGGACTCGCTGCTCCAGGACGTCTCCGTGCTCATGGGGCTCATGGGCCAGCTCGACCCTGCCTCCCCGCGCCGCGCGGCGATCCGCCACGCCCTCGAGCGGATGTGTGACGTCCTCGACCCCGACGACGTGGTCAACACGACCGCAGCGGCAGCGGCCGAACTGAACGAGGTTCTGTCCTCACCCGCCCACTCAAGTGCGCACTCGATCGTGGCCGTGGGGCACGCGCATCTGGACTCGGCCTGGCTCTGGCCGACCCGGGAGACGGTCCGCAAGGCGGCACGCACCTTCTCCAACGTGCTGACCCTGATGGACGCCGACCCCGACTTCGTCTTCGCCGCCACCAGCGCCCAGCAGTTCGCCTGGGTGAAGCAGTTCTACCCGGAACTGTTCGAGCGGATCCGGGCCCGGGTCCACGAAGGACGTTTCATCCCCGTGGGCGGTATGTGGGTCGAGAGCGACACCAACATGCCGGGAGGCGAAGCCCTCGTACGGCAGTTCCTGCTCGGACAGAACTTCTTCCTCCGCGAGTTCGGCGTGCTGTCCCGCGAGGCATGGCTTCCGGACTCGTTCGGTTTCACCGCCGCGTTGCCGCAGATCGCGCGCGGGGCCGGCGCAGACAGCTTCCTTACGCAGAAACTCTCGTGGAACGACACCAACCGGATGCCGCACCACACCTTCCTGTGGGAGGGACTCGACGGCACCCGCATCTTCACCCACTTCCCGCCGAACGACACCTACGGCTCTGACCTGGGCGCCGGCGACCTGGCGAAGGCACAGAAGCAGTACGCCGAACGGGGAGCCTCGAACACGTCTCTCACCCTCTTCGGCTGGTCCGACGGTGGCGGCGGTCCCACGCCGGCGATGCTGGCCGCCGCCCACCGCAACCGCGACCTCGAAGGCGCCCCTCGCGTCACGCTCGGCTCCCCGACGCGATTCTTCGACGAGGCCAAGGAGACGCTGGCCGATCCCGCCGTGTGGTACGGCGAGATGTACCTCGAGGGACACCGCGGCACCTACACGAGCCAGGCCAAGACAAAGCAGGGAAACCGGCGCAGTGAGCATCTCCTGCGCGAGGCCGAACTGTGGAGCGCGACCGCAGCGGTCCGCGGGCTGATCGACTATCCGTACGACGAGCTCGAGTCGATCTGGCAGACGGTTCTGTTGCAGCAGTTCCACGACATCCTCCCCGGATCGGCCATCGCCTGGGTGCACGACGAGGCTGAGGAGCTCTACCAGGAGGTAGCGGCCCGCCTGGAAGTCCTCATCGAAGCAGCCCAGCGCGCCCTCGCCGGCCACGGCACCGAGCGAGTCGTCTTCAACGCCGCCCCGGTGACAGCTGGGAGCAGCCCTGCCCTGGGCGCCGTGATTGCCGACTCGTCACCGAAGGACTCCGCGGTCGTGCCCGTCCGCACCGACTCCGGGTACACGCTGCAGAACGGTCATGTCACTGCGCGTTTCAACGCGGAAGGGCTTTTGATCTCGTACGTCGACCGCAGAACGGGCCGGGAACTCATCGCCCCGGACCAGGCGGCCTCCGTCCTGCAGATCTTCCGCGACATCCCCAACATGTTCGAGGCATGGGACATCGACCGCGCTTACCAGCGTTCGATGACCGAGCTGCGGACCCCGGACTCCGTGGAGATCACCGAACGCACTCTCGAAGTGAGTCACACGTACGGCAAGTCGTCGATCGTCCAGCGGTATCGACTGGCCGAGAACGACAGCGAGCTGCAGATCGAGACAGTGGTCGACTGGCACGAACAGGAGAAGCTCCTCAAGCTCGCCTTCCCGCTGGACCTGCGCGCCGACGAGGCGGCCTCGGAGATTCAGTTCGGCCACGTCCGGCGTCCCACGTTCGTCAACACCTCCTGGGACCATGCGCGGTTCGAGACGGTCGCGCACCGGTGGGTGCATGTGGCGGAGGGCGACTTCGGTGCCGTGGTCGCCAACACCTCCACCTACGGCCACGACATCACCCGCACCGTGCGGGAGGATGGCGGGACCACCACGCTCGTGCGCGAGTCGCTGCTCCGAGCACCGAAATACCCCGACCCGGAAGCCGATCAAGGCGTCCATGTGCTGCGCACTGTCCTCGGTGCCGTGGGCGGTGTCATCGACGCGGCGTCCACCGGGTACCGGACGAATTTGCCGACACGAGTCCTGACCCATGCCGGCCAGGGTGTTGAGCCTGTGGTGACCGTCACCGCGGCTTCCGTCTTCGTGGAAGCGATCAAACTCGCCGAAGACCGTTCCGGCGACCTCATCATCCGTCTGTACGAAGCGGGTGGATCACGCGCCCGGGCGGTCATCCACCCCAACGTCGACTTCACGACGGCCTGGCTGACCGACCTGCTCGAACGCGACGTCGACCGGCAGACGTGGCAGTCCCAGGAGACCATCGAACTGGATCTGCGGCCCTTTGAGATCGCGACGCTGCGCATCGGACGAGCCCGGTAGAGGCAGGATGTGCCGCCCGCTTTCCGATCGGGGACTTGCCGCCGCTGGGCACGTCCACGTTGTCGAGGCGTCACGGGCTCTTCCTGACGGAGACGAAGGCCGATTCGGCCGGGAATGCCCTTCCAACGCCGTCGATACGGACCGATGGATTCGCGGGCGGCACCCGTGTGGCGCCGCCCGAACGATGTGCCGCCTACACCGTCCCATGCGTGCTCATCTCGGCAAGTCGCCGTGAGGCGGTACCGAAAGGTGTCGGTTCAGGAACGCCACGGCGCCGGCGACGCCGTACGTCTGCTCACTCCCATGCGTCTGCCCCTCGTGTGCGACGAGTACGACATGGGCACCCTCCGCGCGATACTGCGACGCCAGTTCTCGTGCTGCTCCAACCGGGAGGAGCTCGTCGGCCGTGCCGTGGTACATGTACACAGGCGCTGTCGGCGTGCCCCCGAAGCCGACCGGACTGGAGTCGCGAACGAAGCGATGGAACGAACCCTTCGTGACAGATCCCGGCCAGGCTTCGAACTGTTCCAACCTCACGCCGTGCGGCCCGGATGCGACGGCGTCGCCGGCGCATCCGTGAGCGACCGCATCCATGTATCCCCGTGCTGACACGTTCAGGTAGCGGTCGACGTGAGCCTGCGGGTATGCGTTCCTCAGCGCGGCAAGCCCGAACGGCATCCAGCTGGAGAAGACCTGACCGCTTGTGGCTTTCAACGCCGCGTTGAGGTCGGCGGGAACACCGCCCTCGACGATGCCGCTGATCTTGAGTTCAGGGGCGTAGCGAGACTGCTTCTGAGCGGCCGAGGCCGTGGCGAAGCCACCCCCGGAGTAGCCCCACAAGCCGATCGGTGCCAGACGGTCGACAGAGGCGGGGTGGAACGAGCGGGCCGCGCGGATGCCGTCAAGGACACCGTGGGCGGCCGCGGCTGCGCCGAGAAACTCCGACCTGGGGCCCTCATAGTCAGGAACCATGACCGACCAGCCGCGTCGTACGGCGTCCGCGACCTGTCTACGATCAAAAGCGGCCTGACCGATGGTGGTGTCGGAAATCACCGAGCCCGCCCGCAGCGTGTACGACGGGGCGCAGAACGTGGCCAGTCCGTCCTCGGGCGACTGGTACGAAACCAACGGCCTTGGTCCTGCCCCCGCCCAGGGAGCCATGGGAACCAGCAGCGTGCCGACCGTGGCGGTCGCCCGTCCGGCGTTGTCACGCGTCTTGTACAGCAGTTGCCACACCCGGGCCGGTGCCGGTTCCGCCAGCGCGTCGGCGGGCAGGTGGCGCGACCGCAGCACAGTGCCGTCCGGCTTTTCCTGCAAATTCGCTGGTACGGCGTAGAACGGATCACCATCCGGACGAGATACGCCCACCGGGGGAGAGGACGATGACGTGTGAGCGCTCGCCAAGGCGGTGGGCCCGATCGGTACCGCGGTGAGCGCTGCCCCCGCCACCGTTACGACCGCATAGCGCCAACTTCGTAGTAAACGTGCGCGCATTCCTCTTCACTCCAAACGTAATCAGTCGGACGACCGACGGTGAAACCGTGGGCGTCATTGAGCACGTGCTGTCAACGCAGGCGGGTCGCCGTGAGTCCGCCGTCCACGTCGAGCGTCGCCCCGTGGACGAACGCCGCCTCGTCGGAGGCGAGGTAACGCACGGCGTAAGCGATGTCGATGGGGCGCACGGGGACTCCGGCGGGAGTCGCCTTCGCCATCTCCGTGACCATGGCCGCGCTCGCCGCCGTACCCATCGTCGCCGTCGCCCCCGGCGCCACCGTGTTCACCCGGACGCCGCGCGGCCCGTACTCCGCCGCCCATGCCCGCGTCAGCTGCTCCACGGCAGCCTTCGTCGCCGGATACAGCGCCTTGAACGGAACGCCTACGCGTGCCATCCAGGAGCCGATGTTCACGATCACTCCCGACCCTCGCTCGGCCATACGAGGTGCCAGGCTCGCGACGAGAACGTGCGGGGCACGGATGTTGGTGGCCCACATGGCGTGCATCTCGTCATCGGTGACGTCGGCGGTGAGGAAACCTGGGTATACGCCTGCGTTGTTGACGAGGATGTCGATTCGGCCCCCGAGTACGTCCTGAGCCTGCTCCGCGAAGGCGCGGATGGTGGTGGGGTCGGCTTCCAGATCGGCGGTCAGTGCGTGAGCCCGGCCGCCGGCCTGGAGGATCGCGTCCGCGACAGCCTGCGCCCGGTCTGCGTTGCGCCCACTGATGACGGTGTCAACGCCGGAGGAGGCGAGTACCCGGGCAATGGCCTCGCCGATCCCTCCTGACGAGCCGGTCACCAGCGCAGTGCGACCAGCAAGCGTGGTGTCGGCCGGGAGGGAAGCGAGGAGCTCTTCGTTGGTTGGCATACCTTGATCTTCGGACCGCCGACCGTGCCGGATCTTGCCTGAGACTCTCATCGCCTTGCTCGATCCCGCCGCACGTCGGGGCCTGGACGTATGCGGTTGACTATGGCGTATGGACGAATCGACGAGCGGGCGGCTCGATCAGGTAGCCGACGTCATCCTCCGCAAAGCCGACAACCATGCGCTCGCCGGCAGGCTGGGGTTCCGGCTCAGTCGCGTCACCGCTGCCACTGGTCTGGGCTATCAGCGTTACGGCCCCTCTCTGTCCATCGTTGCCGCCGGACGCAAGCGCACCATCATCGGCGACGACGATCGCGCCTGGGGGCGTGAGCGGTTCATCATCACCCCCGTCGACCTTCCCGTGGTGGCGGCCGTGGTCGAGGCCGAAGAGGAACGCGGTTTTCTGGCCGCGAGGTGGCAACTCTCCCCGATCCTGGTCGCAGAAGTCGCAGCGGCGATGCCCGGCAACGGTCAGCCGCCCGTCGGCATGGATCGGCTCGGCACATGGACACAGCCGCTCGCTGACGCGTTTGCCCGGCTCATCTCACTGCTCGACGAACCCGAACACATGGCTTTCCTGGGGCCGTTGGTGGCGCGCGAGGTCATCGTGCGCCTGCTGCAGACGGACCAGGCGCCCAGAGTCCTGGCGGCGGTGGCCGACAGCGATGCCGTGGTGCCGCGGGCCGTGGCCCTGCTCACCGATCGACTGGATGAGCCGTGGACGGTCGACGCGCTCGCCGCCGAGGTGCGCACCAGTCAGCCCACGCTCTTCAGGCGGTTCAAGGATGCGACGTCCATGACGCCGATGCAGTACCTGAAGCGGCTGCGTCTAGGAGAAGCCCGCCACCGGATGGTTGTCTTCGGGGACTCCGCGGCGCAGGCCGCATCGGCCGTCGGGTACCGAAGCGCCTCTCATTTCTCCCGCGACTACCGCCACCTTTACGGTGAGACGCCTGCCGCTGACGCTGTGCGCACCCGTCTGCAGCTTCGGACGTGGCAAGAGGGGCGCCTGCCGGCTGCCGGCCTCGACGGCCTCACCCTCGGGGGTGCATGACGATCTTCCCCATGTGGGCCCTGCGAGCGATTTCCTCCTGCGCCTGGGGTCTGTAGCGAAAGTGGATCTTGAATTGCGATGATCATGGTGTGACGCGAGGGGATCTGACGGACCGGCAGTGGGCTCAACTGGAGTAGTTGCTGCCGGTGCGGAAGAAGGCGGGCAGGCCGCGGACGTGGACACGTCGGCAGCTGATCGACGGGATACGGTGGCGGACCCGTGCGGGTGCCCCGTGGCGGGACGTCCCCGAGCGGTACGGTCCGTGGGACCGGATCTCCGACCTGTTCCGCCGGTGGCAGCGCGACGGCCCCTCGAAGCGGATCCTGGAGCAACTGCAGGCCCAGGCCGACGCGCGGGGTCTGATCACCTGGGACGTGAGTGTGGACTCGACTGTCTGCCGTGCCCATCAGCACGCCGCCGGCGCCCGCAAAAAAGGGATCTGCAGCGCGAGCCGCCCGGCGGGGCCTCAACCAGGGGCGGATCGACGTCGCCCGGCTGCGTCGGACCCTGGTGTCGACGCCGCTGCCGAGGGCTGCGAACGGTCGGATCGTGCTGGCCGCAGACGTCTCGCCGTGGCTGCGGCCGGACGCCAACACCTGCCCTGGCCGGGCTCTTTGTCACACGTTCGGCCGGGGTGAGGGCAAACACCAGATGGTGCCTGGCTGGCCGTACTCGATCGTGGCGGCGCTGGAGACGGGCCGCACGTCGTGGACGGCGGTGCAGGACGCGGTCCGCCTGGAGCCCGGCGCTGACGTCGCCGCGGTGACCACCGTCCCGATCCGCGAGGTCGTCGAGCAGCTCGTCGAGGCCGGCCAGTGGAAACCGGGCGACCCGCACGTCCTGGTCGTGCTGAACGCCGGATACGACGCGCCCCGCAGCGCCCACCTGCTGGCTGACCTGCCAGTCGAAGTTCTCGGCAGGCTCCGCTCAGACCGGGTGATGCGCCGCCCGGCCCCCCGCAACGAGTTCGCCCTGGCCACCCCCCACTGGGCGGCCGGCCACCCAAGCACGGTGGCGAGTTCGTTTTCGGCGTTCCCTCCACCTGGGGCATTGAGCAGGCCGTGACGGTCACCGACACCCGCCTCTACGGCAAGGCGACCGCGCGGGCATGGGACCGGGTCATTCCCCCCGGGCGGCAGCGGAGAGGAGCGAGGCGACAGTGCGGTCGAGAGGGACGGACGGGCGGCCAAGGACGTCTCGGAGGTCGTCGGTCTGCTGTTCCAGTCCGCCGGAGCGAATCTGGTCTTCGAGCCAGCCCTGGACACCGGGTGCGCGCTCGGGTCGATCCCGGATGACGACGGGTCTGCCGGAAATGCGGCTGAGAGCGTCGGCGAGTTGGCCGTAGGTCCACAGGCTGCCGGTGAAGTCGTAGGCGCGGCCGGAATGGCCGTCCTCGGTGAGGATGCGGGCGGCGGCCTCGGCGAGATCGCTGCGGAGAGCGGTGTTGAGACCGCGGCCACCAGTGCCGTCGATGAGGTGCCCTGAGCTGACGGCGGTGTGCAGGCCCTCGTTGAGAAAAGCCTCGCTGTAAAAAGGGTGCCGCAGCACGGTATGGGGTAGCCCGCTCGCGGCCAGGATGCGCTCGGTCACGTGGTGCGCCGCGGTCATGCCGTCGGCCTGGGTGTCGGCGCCCAGGAAGCTGGTGTAGACGATCGAGCCGACGTCGGCCAGGCCCGCCGCGTCGATGGCTCCCCGGTGCTGCTCGGCACGGCGGGCGGCATTCAGTTCTGGAGAGGAGATCAGCAGGAGCCGGTCGGCTCCCTTGAACGCGTCTTTGAGCGTTGTCGGTCTGTCGTAGTCGCCGATGCGGACCTGGAGTCCGCGGGTGGCGAGATCCGCGGCCTTGTCGGGATCACGGACCGCTGCTACCACGCGTTCGGCGGGGTACCTCGCCACCAACTGATCGATGACCAGACGGCCGAAAGCCCCCGAAGCGGCCGAGACGACAATCATCCACATCTTCCTCACCACGAGGCGGCCGCCGCGAACGCGGCGGCCGGTGTCCACCCGGTCAGAACACCGGGGCTCACCATCTGTGAATAACCGACCTGGCGTCAAAGGCATTTAACGGATTCGGAAGACTGGTCTGGCCCCGGTTGGACACCGGGGCGGACGACCTCTGGGCTGCCGATCCTGCGCTCAACCACCCATGCCGACCTCACCGTTACGCGGTGGACGAGTCGCGGGGGACAGGCACTGCCAGGAGCGGGGGCGTCTGAACCCTCGCCGGGTGGTCAGGGCTGTAGTGCGGGGGCGGCTGTGTTCTGGGCGAGTTCGGGGATGGTGCGGGCTTTGAGGATGCCTTCGACGCCGTGGAGGAAGGTGTC
>NZ_KB911638.1 GCF_000383615.1 Streptomyces canus 299MFChir4.1
GACGCCGACCGGCTCTCTTTCACCCGCAGCATCCGCCTCGCACGCCGACAGGTCACCGCGCAGGCGGCCTTTTCCCCCTGACCACCTGGCCGCCTCCCTCGTCGAGGGCCTGCGGGAGATAGCCCGCCACCTGCTGCCCCTGCGCCGTAGGCGCTTCAACCCCCGTGTCATCAAACGCAAGATGTCCAATTTCGGCGTCAAACGCGACGAACACCGGCGCCCTCCCCAGCCCGACCGGAGCCCTGCCGAGGCCGTGGCCATCGCCCCGCACTGGCGCACAGCCCCAATCAACCCACCGACCAAAGTCCCAAGAAGCTGGGACCCGATTCCTTAAGTCACTGGTATTGCTCCTAAGCGCCAACCACCACCACCTCGCCGGGGCTTGCGCCCAGCTCGCCCGGCTGGATCAGCCGCCCGTCGTCTCCCCCACGCCGAGCCGGACCTTGATCCGCGTCCTCGACAATGCCGATCCGGACCACGGCCGCCCGGCCCGGCTCCTGGAACGCCACTACGAGCACCGTCGGGTCCAGGCCCTGGCCACCCTCGCCGCCAACCCGCGCACACCACACGCCGCCATCGCGGACGTCCTTAACGGGCTGCACCCGGCCGAACTGGCCTGGATCGCTGAAAAGGCCGGCGAGCCCGACTGGTTCCTGACCGCGGAGGCCGCCGTCCCGGTGCCCGAAGATGAGGACGACGGTGTGGTGCGGCCTCATAGACGACGAACTCGGCAAGCGCCCCGATCCCGCGGCCGTCCTGCGGTGCTGGCTCGACTCCCCCGCTGCCCTCCCCCGCTCCGAGGTCTACCGCGCTGTCGTGAAGTCCCGCTACCGAACCCTGGAGCACCTGCGCCAGATCCCCGCCGGCGAGGTCCTCGCCCGCCCCGAACCGGAAGCCGCCCTGAAGATCCTGCTGGACACCACTGCGGGCCCAGTGCAGCACGGTGGGAGGCCCTCGCCGCAGCCATGACCTTCGATTACGACGACGAGAAGATCACCTTCGGTCAGCTATTCGACTCTCTGGACCCTGCCAGCAGAGGTACAAACATCCTGACGGGACGTCCCGCAGGCCGCCGCGTGCGTCACCGGGCCCGAGGGCCACTCCTACACCTGCGGTTCACCTCCGCTCGTGCGGAGAGCACCCTTGCTGACCTGGCGCTCTTCAGCCCCTTTGTGGCGAGAGCGCGCTGCGGCTCGTGGAATCGACGCAGTACTCGGTGGCGAAGCCGGCCACGACCACCTGCCGCACGCGCCGCACGCGCCGCACGCGCAGGATCGCGTCCAGCCGTGTGTCCAGGAAGGAGTCGGCACTGTCCTTGTCCACCACGGTGTCGCCGGGTCGCGCAGCCACCGCCGGGTGGATGTCCAGCTGTTGGGCCGCAATGCCGGGAAGGTCGACCCCCTGCCGTAGATGGACAACCGGCACATCGGCTGCGCGAGCGCGCTCGGCGAGGGAGGCTACACGCGCAAGGCAGGCTGCGGCATTGTGGGCCCCCTCGACCAGAGCGGCTTGCAGATCGACGATGAGAGCCTCTCCGAGAAAGCCGTCATCGAGCACGGCGACAGCCTCGGAATCGACGTCGAAGTCGTCAACTGAAACCCAGGAGCTCGCGGCCTCCACGTTGCCAAAAGGCGCTGGGTGGTCAAACGAAGCATCGGTTGGATCACGCTGCACGGGCGCCCCACCCGAGACTCCGAGACCCTGCCCGCCAGTCCCGAGGCCATCATCCACGCCGCAAGGAACTTACCAGAAGATAAAGGGCAATTCACCTGGATCAAACGCCCTCTTGGGTATCCGTAAGAGCGCGGTCCCCAGCGACGTTCTAATCCTGGCCTCAGGTTGATCGGAGACAATGAGCGGCAAAACATCGACTGGAAGGGGGCGGCCCGGCGTGCGGATCATGATCGCGGATGATGAAGCGGCCATCCGTGACTCGCTGGAGCGGGTGCTCCAGGTCGAGGGTTACGACACCAGCACCGTCGCCAACGGTTTCGCCGTGCTCGACGGGGTCGTTGGAGCCGACGGCGACACGCTGGATCTGCTGATCCTCGACGTAATGATGCCCCGCCTCGGCGGGTTGGAGACCTGCAGGCGGTTGCGGGCCGCGGGCCGGGATCTGCCGGTGCTGATGCTGACCGCCCGTGACCAGGTCTCCGACCGGGTCACGGGACTGGACGCGGGCGCCGACGACTACCTGCCCAAGCCGTTCGCCACCGAGGAGTTACTGGCCCGGGTGCGGGCCCTGCTGCGCCGGCGCACACCGACCGACGAGGAGTCACAGATCCTGTCGTTCGCCGACGTCCGGCTCGATCCCGACAGGTTCGAGGCGTGGCGGGGCGATCGGCCGCTGCGCCTGACCCGGACCGAGTTCTCCCTCCTGCAGGTCCTCATGAGCAACGCGACCCGGGTCCTGACCCGCGACGCGCTGTTCGAGGCGATCTGGGGCTTCGACATGAGCGCCACCGCCAACAACCTCCAGGTGTACGTGAGCTACCTGCGCCGCAAGATGGAGGCCGAGGGTGAGCCGCGATTGATCTACACGCTGCGCGGCCTGGGTTACGTGTTGCGGGAGACTCCTCCGTGAGCAGGCCAGCCGGCCGGGAACCGCGCCGACTGACCCGATGGTGGCGCCGGCGGTCCCTGCGGAGCAGGCTGACGGTGATCGCGGCGACGGCCATCGCGGTCAGCGTGTTCGTGGCCTTCCAGGTGGCCAGCCAACTACTGGGCTGGGAGCTGCAGGACAGCGCCAAGGATCAGCTGCGCGCCGACTCCCGCGTCCTGGCGACGAACGCGCAGCGCGCCGGTCTGGCGCAGGTCCAGCTACCGCCGTATCCCGGATCCGGTCGGCTGGTGCGGGTCATCCTGCCCGACGGCTCGACCCGGACGCCGGCCGGCCAACCCGCGCTGCCCCCCGTCAGCGAGCACGCCGGGCGCGTGGCGCAGGGCGCGTCCGCCGACCTGATGGAGTCGAACGACAGCGACGAGGACGGCTACCTCATCTACACGCTGCGGGCGGGCGACGGCGCGGTCCAGGTGGCCCAGGTCGCCGACGACAGCCCGATCAACCAGTTCGGGTTCGGCATGCTGCTGATCGGACTGCTCTGCGTGGCCGGCGGCGCCCTTGTCGGGCGGACCGTGGCACGGACCGGGCTGGCACCGATCGACCGGCTGACCGCCGCCGCGGTGCGTGTCGCGCACACCCGGGACCTCGACGCCGACATCCCGGATGAGGGCGGTGGGGAGATCCGGCGGCTGATCCAGTCGATCAACGACATGCTCGCCGCGCTCCGGGACTCCCGGCGGGCCCAACGGCTGCTCGCCGAGGACGCCGCCCACGAGCTCAAGACCCCCCTCACCAGCCTGCGCCTCAACGTCGAGCTGCTGATCCGGCTCGATCGGCGCGGCACCCTGGACAGCGCACTGCCGGCGGAGAGCCGGACCCGGCTGCTCAACGATCTCGGCGCCCAGGTGGCCGAGTTGAGCACCCTTGTCGCCGAGCTGACCGACCTGGCGCGCGGTGACGTCAGCGACGAGAGCACCGAGGTGCTCGACCTCGCCGACGTGGTGGCTGCCGCCGCGACCCGGGCGCGTTCCCGCGTGCCCGACGTCGAGGTCGCGCTCGACGTGACCACCGTGTGGGTGAGCGGGCGTCCCGCTGCGCTCGAGCGGGCGGTGCTCAACCTCATCGACAACGCCGGCAAGTGGTCCCCCGCGGAGCAGCCGGTCCAGGTCCGGCTCCGTGCCGAGGGCGCGTCGGCGGTGCTCGAGGTCGACGACGCCGGGCCGGGCATCGACGCCGCCGACGTACCGCGGGTGTTCGACCGGTTCTACCGTGCCGACAGCGCCCGGGCGTTGCCGGGATCCGGTCTCGGGCTGTCGATCGTGCAGCGGGTCGTCGACGCCCACGGCGGCCGCGCCACCGTTGCCCGCTCCGCACGCGGTGGCGCGCTGCTTCGGATCGACCTTCCGGCCGCGGCCCCGCCCGCCCCGATCCCGCGGCTCACCGCCGGGGATGACACCGCGGTGCGCTGACACGCCCCGGCGGCGCGGCGCAGGACCAGGGACGGCGGCCCTCGGGCATGGCCCCGCGCGGCCCAGCGTCAGGGCCGAACACCTCGGTGCACTGACCCGCCCGGGCCGCACAGCGCAGAGCCAACGGGCGGCGGCCCTCGGGCATGGCCCCGCGCGGCCCACCACCGGGCAGAACACTGCAGTGCGCCGACCCCAACCCCGACGCGTGGCGTAGGACCAAAGGGCGGCGACCGTCGGGCCCATGAAAAAGATCCGGGACGGGCCTGGGGCCCATCCCGGATCTCGTCCGTGCCGCCGCGCTCACCGTTGCAGCGCGGGCTCCTCGCCGTCGGCGAGCGACTGCTGACCGCCCGGCAGCTGCGCCGCTGGACGGGACAGTCGGCTCGGCCACCACATCCGCCGGCCGATCAGCAGGGTGAGGGCGGGCACCAGGACCGACCGCACCAGCAGGGCATCGAGCAGCACGCCGAAGGCGACCAGGAACCCGACCTCGATCAGCATCACCAGCGGAAGTGTGGCGAGGACCGCGAACGTGGCCGCCAGGACCAACCCTGCCGAGGTGATGACGCCACCGGTCGCCGAGAGGGCTTTGAGCATGCCCTCTCTGGTGCCAAGACGCACGGTCTCCTCCCGGGCCCGGCTGGCCAGGAAGATGTTGTAGTCGACGCCGAGCGCCACCAGGAACAGGAATGCCAGCAGCGGCACCGAAGAGTCGATCCCCTTGAACCCGAGGATCGTGTCGAAGACGAACACGCTGCCGCCGAAGGCTGCGGCGAATGAGACGATCACGGTGGCCATCAGCACCAGCGGGGCCACGATCGCGCGCAACAGCAGCCCGAGGACGATCAGGACCACGGCGAGCACCAGCGGGATCACCAGCTTCTCGTCGCGCTCGGTGGTCACCTCGGTGTCGAGGTTCTCCGCACTCGGACCGCCGACGATCGCCTCCGCCCCGCGCACCGCGTGCACGGCGGTGCGCACCCGCTTGATCGTGTCGTACTCGGCGACGGTGTCCGGCGCGTCCTTCGGGAACACCGAGATGTTGGCCCAGCCACCGCTGGTCTGCTCCGGGACGGCCAGGGCCACCCCGCGAGTGTCCTTGACGATGTCGAGCACCCGCTTCTGGTGCGCCGGCCGCGTGAAGACCGTCATCGGCTGGCCGCCGAGCTCCGGAAAGTGCTGGCGGAGAACGGCGAAGCCAGTGACCGACTCCGGCGCGGACAGGAACTGGTCCTGCTCCCGCAGGGCGCCGGTGTTGCCCGCCAGCCCGAGGGCGAACACGCCGAGGACTCCGAGCGAGCCGAGCGTCGCCAACCACCGGCGGCGGCTGATGGCGGTGCCGAGCCGTCCCCACAGTCCCGGCTTCTCCACCACGGCCGTGCTGAACCGCGGGATGGCCGGCCAGAAGATCCGCCTGCCGAGCACCACGAGCACCGCCGGAAACAGCGTCAGCATGGCCACCAGCGCGCACAGGATGCCGGCCGCACCGATCGGGCCCAACCCGCTGGTGCTGTTCAGGTCCGCGACGAGCAGGCAGAGCAGGCCGGCGACCACGGTGGCCGCGGACGCGACGATGGCCGGCGCCGCGCCGCGTAGCGCGTGAACCATCGCGACCCGGACGTTCTCATGGTGGTGCAGTGCCTCCCGATATCGAGCGATGAGCAACAGCGCGTAGTCCGTGCCGACGCCGAACACCAGGATCGTCAGCAGCGCCGAGTTCTGGTCGTTGACCACGATGCCGAAGCCCTTGACGAGCAGGTAGACGGTCGCCATCGCGGTCAGTGCGGCCGCGCCAACGGCCAGCAGCGGGATGATCCACAACACCGGGCTGCGGTAGGTGAGGATGAGCAGGAGGGTGACGACGATGACGGTGGTGAGGAGGACCTGCACGTCGATGCCGTCGAAGACGGCGTCCATGTCGCCGTCGATCGCGCCCGGGCCGGTCACGTCGAGTTCCAGGCCGGAGGGGCGGTTCTTCGCGGCGTCACGCAACGGGCCGACGATTGCCTCCGGTGCGCCGTAGGCCGTGCTCACCTCAAGGGTGAACATCATCGCCTTGCGGTCGGTGGAGGGGCTCAGCGGTGAGCCCTCGTCGTCCTCGCCGGCCGCCGCCGTCGCCTTCGGCGGGTACCGCTTGGCAAGGGTGTTGTAGTGGCGCTCGACCGTCGCGCGGTCGGCGTCGGTCATGCCGCCGGCGCGGTGGTACACGAAGACGAACGTGTTGTTGTCCCCGCCCGGGAGACTGTCGTCCAGGACCGCCGCCTTGGTGGACTCGGCACTGGCCGGCAGGGTGTCCACGGGGCTGTCGGTGGTGACCGAGCTCAGCTTTCCGCTCAGCGGCACCATGCCCGTCGCCAGCACCAGCCATAAGCCAATCACCAACCAGGGCACCCACCGGCCTGCCAACCGGCCCGCCGGCGCTTCCCCGGACGGCGCTGCGTTGACTGCCATCACTAGCCTCCTACATACGGGTTGCATCGCTTGTCTGGATGCCGACTTCCTAACGAGCGAACCTGAGACGACTGTTAATACGGTGGTCAGGCCGGTTGGCCGAACCATGTGCCCAGTGCACGCACCAACGTGGTGGCGTCGAAGTCAGCCCGGTGGGCAAGGCCCGGGCGACACAGCCGTCGGGCCGGATGAGCGACGCGTCGACGCCACCCGGTCCGTGCGGGCGGTGACGCTGCTGACCCGTCCGGTCCACGCGGCCGCGGCGTCGCGGACCTCCGCGCGGTCGACGAGGTCGAGCAGGAGCCCTCGCCCCTCAGGCGGCAGGTCCGCCGACCAGACCGGGTCACCGCGGTGACGACGTCGCCGGGGACGGCCGCTCCCGGATGTCCGCGCCAGCCCCGCCGCATAGCACGGCCGCGAGCCTCCACCCGAGGTTCGCCGCGTCGACAACAGGGACGTTGAGGCCCTGGCCGCCGACCGGCGCGTCCACGTGGGCCGCGTCCCAGGCCGGCAGGACCCGGCCGGTCCGGTACGTGGTCACCTGCGCGCGGTGTCGATCCAGCGGGTCCCGAACGGCATCACGGCGGCGGTGACATCGGTGCCGCTCACCCGCCGGATGCTGTCCTGCAGCTCCTCGACGGTGTGCGGCTCGACCTGCCGCGGCGGGCCGGGGTATCGCCCGAGCCCCCTTCGTACCATCCTCGCCGCCATGACCTCACCGAACTCAGCCTCACCGCCGAACTGTTGGCCCCCGACCCGCTGACCAAAGCCCATCTGCACACCCCGGGCCCGTACGCCCTGCGCCTCCTCGCCGCCGGCCGCGACCGGCTCCGTACAGCCGTCTGGGGCACCGATACGACCGTCCCGCGGGGCTTCTCGGAGAGGCGTGCCTCCGTCTTCGTACCCCTGGAGGACACGGCCGCGCGCTGCACCTCGTAGGGACTTGCGCGGACGCGTCGGCTTGTCCGTGCTGAGGGAGCTGAGGGCCTTGGAAGGCGGCACGCTGCCGTGGGCGGACCTCAACGATGGCCGAAACTCAGCCCCAGTGGCGGGCCGTGAGCTGATGGTATGGCGCCGAATGGCATCTGACGGGCTGCCGGGGACGGGGGGAGCCGGAGTGCGGGAATGGGCGGGGCGTTGGCCGTTGGTGGGGCGTGCTCCGGAGTTGGAGTACTTCGCCGCGGCGCTGGCCGACCGGGGGTGTCGCGGGTTCGTGGTGGGCGGGGTGGCCGGCGTGGGCAAGTCCCGGCTGGCCGAGGAGTGCCTGGAGCGGGCCGCGGCGGCGGGTTTCCGGGTGGGGCGGGCCACCGCGAGTGTCGCGGCCGGCGCCGTGCCGTTGGGGGCGATCGCTCATCTTCTGCCGGCCGGGGTGGATCTGTCCGATCCGGTCGCCGGATTCGCCGCCGTCGCCAGGGAGCTGACCGCCGGGCCGGGGCGGCAGTGGGTGCTCATGGTCGACGACATGCATCTGCTGGACGCCGCGTCGGCCGTACTGCTGCGTCAGTTGATGGACACCGGCGCGCTCCTGCTGATCGGCACCGTGCGCAGCGGGGAGCCCTACGGGGAGGCCGTCACCGCGCTGCGCGGCGGGGACGCGGTGTACCGGGTCGACCTGACCGTGCTGAGACCGGAGCAGATCGAGGCGCTGCTGCACGCCGCGCTCGGGAGACCGATGGCCCGAAGTGCCCTGCACAAGCTGTCGGCCGCGAGCGAAGGCAACGTCCTCTACCTGCGCGAACTGGTCCTCGGCGCCCTGACCGCCGGAAACCTGGCCTTGGACGGTGAGATCTGGCATCTGGTCGAGAACCGGCTGCCGGGCACCGCGCGGCTCACCGAAATGATCTCGACACGGCTGGCCGCCGCCGATCCCGCCGGACGCCCCGTCCTGGAGTTGCTGGCGTTGTGCGAGCCGCTGCCCTTGGCCTGCGTCGAAGCGCTCGTTTCGCCGCAGGTGACGGCCGCCCTGGAACAGGCTGGGCTGATACGGGTCACCCAGGACCGGCGGCGCACCGCCGTCTCCCTGGCCCATCCCCTGTACGGCGAGGTGCTGCGCGCAGGTCTGCCGGTCTTGCGCCGCCGGGCTCTGCTGCTGGACCAGGCCGAGCGCGTCGAGGCACTCGGCGCGCGCCGCCGCGCGGACCTGCTGCACATCGCCGCCTGGCGGCTGGCCGCCACCGGCACCGCCGACCCGGCCCTCCTCGCCCGGGCCGCCGTACTGGCACGCCACGCCCACGACTTGCCCCGGACCGTCGCCCTTCTGGAAGCCCTGCCCACCAAGCACCGGACCACCGCCACCGACCTGAGGCTCGGCGAGGCCCTGTTCGAGCTGGGCCTCTGGCGCCGGGCCGAGGAGACGCTCGCCCGGGCTGACGCTCTTGCCGTCGACGAGCAGGAAAGGCTCGCGGTCGCCCTGGTGCGGACGACGAGCCTGCTGTGGAGCAACGCCCCCGTTGCCGAGGCCCTCGCGGTCAACGACGCCGCCCGCGAACAGCTCAGCAGTCCCGTTGATCGCCGCAAGCTCACGGTCAACGAGGGTTTCCTGCGGATCGTCGGCGGCCGGCCGGTCGAGGGCTTGGCCCTGTTGGCGGATCTGGAGACCGAGGTCGCTGACGCCCCTGACGTCAACGCCTGGCTGCGCGGTGCCTGGATGAAGCCGGCCGCGCTGGCCCTGGTGGGCCGGACCGCCGAGGCCACGACCTGGGCGCGGCGCGCCCACGACGCGCACCGCCGGGTCCAGGAGCAGGCCTTGGCCTCGCATCCGGCGTTCCAGCGCGTCCCGCTCGTCCTGGCCCTCACCGAGGCCGGCCTTCCGGCGGCCGAAGCCTGCCGGGAGGGCGAGCGTGCCTACGCCGAACTCACCGCCGCCGGTTCCCCCGTACGGATCTGGCTGGCCGTCCTCCTGGGCCGTGCGCACTGGCTGGCCGGCCACCCCGCCACCGCCCGCCGCTGGTGGGCCGAGGCCGCCACCGTGTCCCGCGGCATCGACCATGCCATGGCCCTGCGCCTGGTGCTCGGTGGTCTCGCCGCGTGCGCGGCCGTCCTGGGAGACCTGGAGGCGGCCGAGGCGACGCTGGCCGAGCACCGCGCCCTGCCGCCAGTGGAACCGGGGTTGCTGTCCCCCGGAGAGGAACGCCTGGGCGAGGCATGGCTGTTGGCTGCCCGCGGGCAGCTGGCGCGGGCCCGGTCCGTTCTCACCGCTGCCGCCGCCACCGCCCGCGCCGGCGGTCATGTCACCGGCGAGGCACTGCTGTTGACCGACGTGGCCCGGCTCGGCGGGGCCAAGGAGGTCGCCGACCGCCTGGTCGCGATCGGCATGGACTGCGACGGCGAACTCGCGCCCGCGCGGGCCCAGTTGGCGGCGGCGCTGGCCGCAGACGATCCCGAGCTGCTCCTCCTGGCCGCCGACGCCTGCCGGGCCGTCGGCGCTGACCTGCTCGACGCCGAGGCGGCCACCGCCGCCGCGGCCGCCTGGCGCAGCGCCGGCCGACCACGCCGCGCCGCCGCGGCCACCCAGCGGGCCACCGTGGCCCGGGCCCGCTGCGAAGGCGCCCGCACACCGTTGCTGACCAGCGCTCAGGCCACGGCCGCGCTCACCGCCCGGGAACGGGAGATCGCCCTGCTCGCCGCCACCGGCAGCACCAGCAAGGACATCGCCCAGGTCCTGGCCCTGTCGGTGCGCACCGTCGACAACCACCTCCAGCACGCCTACGCCAAACTCGGCGTCACCACCCGACACGAACTGGGCCAGGCCCTCGTAGGGGCTGAGTAACGGTTACTCATCCCCGGCCACGGATGCGCGGGCTACGTTCTCCCACGTCGGCAACGTTGTCTGCCGACAACCCAGTTCTCGTCATCGGGGGGTGACCACATGAGACTGAGCTCGATGAATACCGGCGGGAGACTATCCGTCGCGGCACGAAGAACCGTCTTCACGGTCGTGCTGACAGTGCTGTGCGCGTTGGTGGGTCCCGGGGTCGGCGTCGGACGGGCGGACTCGGGCGGCGGATCTGCCGCCGTAGCGGCATTTTCCGTGGCGGCGAAACGTCCGGCCTGGCAGGTGACGAGCACTGCGCCGAGTCCGGGACTTCCGGCACGCAAGCAGAATTCCGGCGCTTCGCCGTCGCTGTTGGCCTGCGACACTCACGCGATCGGCAACTGGAGCTACACGGACCAGGCCGGTGTGCGGCACAACGGCATGAACATCCAGGTACAGGTGAGGGATCTGCTGAGCGGAGCCCTGATCGCCGGGCTCACGGACTCCAACGGCCGCTTCGACATCTGTTTCACGGCCGCGCAGTTCACCCAGCTGTACATCACGTTCAAGGCCGAGAACGCCCTGTGGCGGGTGCAGAACGGCACGGACGTCTACAACTGGAGTACGCCGGTCCGCGCCAACCCGGTGGCGGGCAGCACGGTGAACTTCGGCAGCCAGTTTCCCGGCGACGGCGTGAGGGGCAACCGGGCCGCCCACGCGTTCGACGTCGGCAACGATGCCTGGGTAGGGGTTCCGCACACGAACGGCTGCTGGGATCCGACGGACGCCACGTGCCGGCAGTTGCGGATCGAGTGGTCGAACACCGGAGCCGACGGGGTGGACTTCTACGACCAGGTGGCCAACGTGGTCCACCTGTTCCCCAGAACCCCGGACGCCCCCATGGAGGTCATGCATGAGATCGGGCACGCACTGATGGACGACGTCTACGACGACGCGTTTCCCTCGACAGCGGGTTGTCCCAGTCCGCATTCTCCCGCCCAGGCCAGCACCACCGTATGCGCGTGGATCGAGGGATGGGCGGACTTCTTCTCACTGGCCATGAACCACACCTCGGAATTTCACTTCCTCAACGGAACCTCGACCGACTTCGAGCCTCCGACCTGGGCGACCAATGCTGTCGGCAATGATGACGTGACGGAGCAACGGGTCGCCGGCGCATTGTGGGACGTCATCGACCCCCCAGGCGCCCGGTCCGAAATCTGGGACCAGCACAGTGAGGGCTTCGGAGCCGTCTTCTTCACGCTCGCGCATCACGTCAACACCACGTTGTCATCATTCTGGAGCAGTCGCGGTACGGACGGGTTCGACGTGTCCGACGCCGCGCTGGGATCGCTCTACCAGAACACGATCGACTACGGGTACCGCAGGCCCCTGGTCGACGGCCGAGGCCAGTTCCTCCCCACGTTCACCCATCCCGCACCGCCGCAGAACTTCGGCCTCAACACAGCGGTCCAGTCGTGGTCCGTGGTCGCGCTGCGGCCGTCGAGTCCGACCGACTTCGACCTCGCGCTGTACGACAACCGGGCGCAGACGCTGCATATCGGCAGCAGCACCCTGAACGACCAGGCGGTCGAATTCGTCGCGATCGACTCGAATCTGCGGCCGTTGGGCGACTATTACCCGCGGGTGAACCAGTTCAAGGGGCCCGGTACCTACACCATCGAGTCCGTGATGGGCTTCAGCACCCTGCAGCCGGGGTCGTCCACCACGATCCACCTCGACGACTCGCAGGTCGCCGCCGTGCAGGACTCCCCACTGACCGCGGGTGTGCCGGTGACGATCACGCTGACCCCGAAGGACCCGATCTCGGTGGCCGGCCTGTTCGTCATGGGCGATGATCCGGGCAATCCGTCGACGTTCGTCCAGAACCGCAACTCCGCGGTGGCTTCCGCTGTCGGGTCGAACTCCGGTGGGCAGCCGGTCTCAGTGACCTTCACGCCGGCGCGGACCGGCGAGTACGGCATCGTGGTCACCTTCGACAACGTCGGCGGCGACTACACGCTGACGCGCAGCTGAACCACAACCCGGGGGGGGAGGGGGTGGTGCGTGGCCTGTGCCACACACCACCCCTCTTGATGTGGGTCAGCGGTTCATCTCGGCGACGACATTTCGTCTCCACCCAGTCGCTCCCCCATTCCGCGTGGTTCCTCCTCCTGCTGGGTGCGTGGGGTCTTGAGGGCCTGGACCGTGTCGGAGTCCCCATCCGGGCCCGGAACCGGGCGTCAGTCCACCTGATCGCCTTCCGCGGGCTGTGACGTGGTCAGCGGCGTGCCGGTGGCACATCTCGCGATCAGATGCCGAGGCAACGCTGCGGCTGCGTGCGCAGACTCCCGGTCATTTCCTGCTCGGGACTCTCGGGGCCCCTCGGCAGAGAGCGGTAAAACGCCACGTGGCGTTCCGCAGCGGTGGCCCATGTATGGCGGGCGGCGAGTCGGCGGCCCCACGCCCGGCGCGGGGCTGTCGTCCGTGAGCGCGGCGCCGAGTTCAGCGGCCAGCTCTTGGTGGGTGGTCGCGAAACGGGCGGCGCTGTCGAACACCTCGCGCAGTACGGGCAGAGCGTTGTAGCGCTCGTCGCCGCCGTCCTCGCAGTAGCCGAGGCAGACGACCATCTCGGCGGCCAGGCGGGCGACCTGGAGGATCAGCGGGTCGTCCGGCTCGATGCCTCTACCGCTCTACCTGCTTGGCATGGCGGTCTTCGCCACGGGCACGTCGGAGTTCATGCTCGCCGGCATCCTGCCGGACATCTTGTGGCCGCGCTTGCCCGTAACTGGCCCGGGCGCGCCGGCCTTCTAGGGTTCGTGCTCGCTTTCGCGGCAGCTCACGTAGTGGGCGCCATCACCACGAGCCTCCCCATCCTGTTCGCTGCTCGGGTTGTCGCCGCGCTCGCGAACGCAGGGTTCCTTGCCGTCGCTCTGACGGCTGCGGCCCCGCTGGTCACCCGACAGGAAGGGACGTGTGCCGGCCGTGCTGCTGTCGGGGCCCGCCGAGCCCGACCCGCACGCCATTCACGTCTGTCTCGACGGACCCGAGCACTCTCAACCGCATGGTCAGCCCCCTCTCACGGACGAGCCTCGGGATGGCCCAGGACAGCGGGCCGATGACTCGATCCGACCCCCCGGTAGCGGACGCTTCCGGACTGGCGGGACGGATGCCGAACTACTGCAGCAAGCCGCGCCTCCTGCGCAAGGGCCAGACCGTCACGGTGACCCTGCTCATCGACGAGCGTCGGCCTCCGGAGCCGTGTTGTTTTCCCCGCGGAGTTCCTCCGCGACTTCGTACGCCCGATCCGGGTCGTAGACCGTCACCGTCGTGGCCGGTGAATGCAGCGCCATGGCCCGGGGCGTGTACTGGTAGCTGCGGACGCCGTGGCGGACAGCCAGCTCGTCGACCGCGCCGACGCGCACGTGCCACAGGGCAGCCAGGTGTGATGGCGTCCACCATTCCTCCGGGCATGCGAAGTTCCGGTCGACCTTCGCCAGGTACTCCACCGCTACACCGGCCGAACCGAGTTGGCTGGTCAACCAGGCCAGCAGTGCCTCCGCGTCGACCTGGGACATCGGGGCCTGAAACCCCGGCTCGCACTGCACCGTCCCGTCACGCGTGTGCAAGACCATGTGGATGGACTTTCGTCGGCCCAGCCTGAGCCCCTCGACAACGACGATGCGTTGCAGATCAGCCGCAGCGACGGTCGACGAACGCAGGGCGCGCGCGATCACAAGTTGTTGTGCATTCCCCTGTGGGCGGAACTCGATCCATCGCACCATCGTGGCCGACACCGTGAACATCAAGGCCAGGGCGAGCCCGATCACGGCCAGGGCTGTCAGCCCGAGACCGACCCAGACGATGGCCCGCAGCACCCCGGACTCAGTGAGCACGGCGATCACCAGCAGCGGCAGCAGCAGGGGGGTCGCCACCCACAGCGGGACCATGGCGCTCCCGCCGAGCGTGACACCGAACTCGCGAATTCGACTTGGCACGAACACCAGCCGACCACCCGCTGCCGTCGCCGACACAACTCCCGCCAGCGGGTTCGTACTTCGAGTGGCCATGGGGCAAATATAGGTATCAGTGGAGACATGCGTAAGTGATCTGAACAGCACGGCAGTTCTACGTCCGCGATACTCCCTTTTTTGACCGCTCGTCGCCGGCCCCGAAGCGTGGCCAGGTTCAGGCGGTCCCGCTGTGCATGTGGGTCTCTGCGTGTGCGTGTGCGTGGTGGGCCACCTCGACAGCAGCGCGTACAAAGGCGGCGACGGCCGGTGAACGGGCATCGTGGGGCCACGCGACGGCCAGTGTGCAGTTCGGCAGGTCACTGACCGGCCGGTAGGCGACCCCGGGGCGCGGGTTGCGTCGGGCGACCGAGAGGGGCGCGAAGAACACGATGCTGCCCGTCTCGACGAGGCTGAAGATCTCCGACAAGTTGGAGGCCGGTGTCGTTACCCCGGGCGGGGGTGACGAGGTTCTGCCGTCATCGGCCGGTGCGCCGTTGGGAAGGCTCCGCCCGGCCAGGTCCGCCAGACACAGCTGGTTCCGGGCGGCCAGCGGGTCGGTGGCGGCCATGGCGACCAGGACCTGCTCGGTCAGCAGGGGCTCGCTGTCCAGTCCGCGGTCGTCCACGGGGCGGAGCACGAGCGCGACGTCGGCGAGGCCGTCGCGCACTGCCTGGGGTTGAGCGCCGAACCCTCCGAGGACCAGGTCGGGGGGCAGGGCCGCGGGGTCGGTGCTGTAGGCGTCCAGGATCTGCGGCAGCAGGCCGCCGTCGATGTCGGCCTTGAGGGCGATGCGCAGCCTGGGCGCGGCGCTGCCCGCGTGCCGGGCACGGCGGGCGGCGGCGGTGACCGCCTCCAGAGCGGTTCTGGCGTCACGCAGCAGGACCTCTCCGGCACCAGTAAGTTTCACCTGCCGCGTGGTCCGTTCGAACAGCGTCACGCCCAGCTGTCGTTCCAGATCGCGGATCGTTCGGGACAGAGGCGGCTGCGCCATACCCAGTCGCTCGGCGGCGCGGCCGAAGTGCAGCTCCTCCGCGACCGCGACGAAGTAGCGGAGCTGCCGCACCTCCAGATCATTCATACCTCCAGGGTATCAATAGCGACCGAAGTGGTCCTTCACCTGTGCTGTTGCGCCGAGTTCCCTTGAGAGCGACCGCCCGGCACGCCCTCCGGGATTCGCCTCGACCGCCCTGCATGGAGACACTCGTGATCGTTATTACTACGCCGACCGGTGACATCGGCCGACAGGTCCTGAACCGCGTCCTGGTCAGCGGTGAGGCCGTCCGGGTGATCGCCCGCGACTCCTCCCGCCTCCCGGAGCACGTGCGCGCGCAGGCGGAGGTGGTGGAGGGCTCACACGCCGACGCGGACACGATCGCGAAGGCACTGGAGGGCGCTGACCGGCTGTTCTGGCTGGTACCCCCGGCCGGCTTCCGGGACGCCGGCCCCGCCGGGCGCTACTACCTGGACTTCACTCGGGCCGCAGCCCAGGAAGCCGCGAGCCGAGGCGTGCGGATGGTGCACGTCACCTCCCTGGGGCACGGGTACAGCGGTGAGGCGGGACTTCTGTCGGCCGCGCTCGACATGGACGAGCTGATCGAGAGCACCGGCGTCCAGTACCGGGCCCTGGCGCTGCCGTTCTTCATGGAGAACATCCTCCGACAGGCCCAGCCGATCACCCAGCAGGGCGTGTTCTCCATGGCGAACACCGCCGACCGGCCCCTGCTGACCGTCGCCACCCACGACGTGGCCACCGCGGCAGCAGCCCTTCTGCTGGACACCACCTGGAACGGCCAGGCCCGCGTTCCCTTGGCAAGCCCCGACAACCTGTCCCCCGACGCCATGGCTGAGATCATCTCCGAAACCCTGGGCCGACCTGTGCGCTACCAGCAGGTGCCGCTCGCGGACTCCCAGGCCCGAATGGTGCAGCACGGCGCGAGCCCTTCGCTGGCCCAGGACATGGCCGACATGGTCAACGCGCAGAACAACGGCATCTACGACGCCGAACCCCACGGCCCGGCCTCCGCCTCCGACTTCCGCCAGTGGTGCCAGAACGTCCTGAAGCCGGCCGTCCAGTCCTGACCAGCACGCTCGTCAATGCCCGGTACAGCCGACACCGGCACCGGCACCGGCACCGGCACCGGCACCGGAGGAACCTGTGCCCGGTACAGCAGCCTCCGGCATGCGAGGAACCTGCCCCGCACTCCGGCATCGGGCGCATCCCGGCCATGCAGACGGCCCAGCACGCGCGCCCGAGGTGTCGGGGTGATCCTGGAGGGGTGAGGGGTGTCCCAGCCGGGTTGTTCCCGGCGGCTTACGCCGCTTCCGGCCAGCGGGCCGTGCGCGTGGCCCTGGCCGCTGCGATCGGCTTCTACCTCTTCCGCTACGGGCTGGACAATCCCGTTGCGGCCACGTACGCGCTGTTCGGCGCGGTGGCCCTGGGCGGACTCTCGCGGATCCCGGGGACCGGGCGGCAGCGCGCGGCCAGCATACTGTGGGTGCTTCCGGTGTGCTGGGTCCTGGTGGTCGTCGGCACCTGTCTCTCGGTGCGCACCTGGAGCGCCGTCGCCGGGATGCTGGCGGTCGGCTTCGCGCTGGCCTTCTCCGCCGTGGGCGGACCGCGCCCGGCGGGCGTGGCACCGGGGCTCCAGCTGCTGTACATCCTGCCGTCGTTCCCGCCGTACGATCCCGGCTCGCTCGACGAGCGGCTGCTCGGGACGACGACCGGGCTGGTGCTGCTGATCGCCACCGAGGCGCTGATCTTCCCCGAGCCCTCCCCGACGCCGTACCGGGAGCGGACGGCTCGCGCCGCACGGACTGCGGCCCACTGCGCCCGAACCCTGGCCGTGCCGCCGTATGTCCTCAAGACCCAGGACCGCAGCGCGGCGGAAGAGACCGGCCGGGGGCTGCGGTCGCTGATGGTGCCCGAGGCGGAGCGTCCGGCCGGTCCCGGTGTGCGGGTTCGGGCCCTCGCCCACACCGGCCTCGCCGTCCGTACGCTCCTGAATCGCCTGGCGTGGCCGAGGGCTCCGTCCCGGGCGCAGGAGCGCGAGGTGGCGGCCGTGCTGCGGGCGGCGGCGGACCTCGCGACGGCGACGGCGGAGTGTCTGCGCGCAGGGACCTCGCCGGTGGGGCCGTACGACGAGTTGTCCTCGGCACGTGCCACGCTGTCGGCCCTGTCCGCGGGGACGTCCGACTCGGAGGCCGCGCCCCGGGCCGGATTCACGCCTGCTGTGCTGCGCAGGCATGCGGCTGTGCTGGAGATCGCGGACGCCGCGCTGGCCATGGGGGCGGCGGCCGACCGTGCCGTACGCGGACGGCATGCCGAGGTGGAGGTGGCGACGGAACGCTTCTGGTACGCCACCGTGCCGGCCCCGGTGCTGTGGTGGCACAGGCTGCGCGGCCATGCCGGACGCCGGTCGGTGTTCTTCCAGAACGCGGTGCGGATCGCGCTGGCCCTCACGGCGGCGCGACTCGTCGCGGGAATCGACACCCTGCCGCACGGCTTCTGGGCCATGCTCGCCACGCTCAGTCTCACCAGGACCACCCTGGAGGCGACCCGTCACACCATCCGGCTCGCGCTCACGGGCACGCTGGCCGGGGCGCTGCTGACCGCCGCGACACTGACCCTGGTGGGCACCCACACCAACGTCTACGCCGTGCTGCTGCCCCTGTGGATGCTGCTCGCCTTCACCGTCGGGCCGGTGCGGGGTGTCGGGTGGGCCCAAGGGCTGTTCACCGTGCTGGTGGCCCTGGTGTTCGCGCAGCTGGCTCCGTCCACCTGGCAGCTCGCGGAGGTGCGCATGCTCGACGTGCTGATCGGCAGCACGATCGGCGCCGTGTTCGGGCTGCTCGCGTGGCCGCGGGGCGCTCATGACGAGATGCGCCGCGCGGCCGCCGAACTCATGCGCACGGCCGCGGAGGTCGTGGTGGCCACGACCTCGTCGGTGGCGGGCGGTGCCGCCACGATCGTGCCGACGGCCGCGCCGGGGCAACGGTCTCTGCACCACGCGCTCGTCCTCGCCGAGTCGGCCTACGCGCAGTTCCAGAGCGAGCCCACAACCTTGACGGGCGCCTGGCGCGGTTACCCGGCGTCGGTGGACTGGCAGGCGACGCTCATCGCCGGCCACCACACCCTGTGGGGCTCCGAACGGCTCCTGACTCCGCCCGTCACCGTGCTGCCCGCCGCGACATCGCGGATGGTGGAGGCGCTCGGCGAACGCATGGCCGGGCGGATGCTGCTGGTCTCCGCGGCCCTGGATCCGGGCGGGGACACCCCGCCCACGCCGGTACCGCGGATCGATCCGGTGCACCCCGAGTTCGACGCCGAGCCGGCGGGCGCGCCCCGCCGGTACTACGCCGTCGTCGAGTGGCTGGAATCCCTCGCCGCCGATCTGACACGGATCTCCCGCGGGGCTTCACCGGAGGCCGCCGACTCGCACGCCGTCGCCCGCTCCGGGGGCAGCGGCAGCTCTTGCGAACCCGCCTGACACGGGCGGCTGGTGACGATCAGTCGGTCTTCGTGGGGGCCTGCCGGTGCGGCGCCTCGACGGATGAGGCCCCGGCCGCGGCCTCGGTGCCGCCCGGGTGCCACAGCGCGCACAGGAACGCAATCCCCAGCGCGATGGCCATGCCGTAGAAGACCCACTGGTTCGCCTCGGCGAAGTCCAAGCGCACCGCGCTGACGATGTCGCGCATCTGGTCGGCCGTCGCGCCGGTGCCCGAAGGCGGGTTGGCGTCGCCGCTGCCCGTGATGGAGCTGCTGACGCGGTGAGCGGTTTCCCGGGCCTGTTCGGCCGACAGGCCCCGCGCCCGCAGGGTGTCCGTCACCTTCGCGCGCGTGGCATGGGTGAGCATGGTGCCGAAGACGGCCATGCCTACGCTCGCGGCGTAGTTCCGCACCGTTTGTGTGACGCCGGTGACCTCGCCGTAGGACGGCCCGATCGCACGGTTGACGGCGTCCGTGGAGGCGGGAGCCAGAATGAAGCCGATGCCCGCTCCGGCCAGGGCCGCGTACGGCCACTGGTCGTGCATGGACAGGTCGGTCAGCTTGCCCGCCCACAGGGCGAACCCGACGCAGCCCAAGACGCCACCCGCCTTCAGCGCCGGACGAGCGCCCCGCTGATCGAGGATCCGCCCGCCCCACTGCGAGGCGATGGCGAAGCCCGCGAAGACATACAGCAGGAACAGCGCTGCCTGGTTGGGCGAGGCGCTGAGCGAGACCTGTGCGTACACGGACGCGAAGAAGAACAGCGGAACGAACGCGAGCATGGCGAAGAACAGCACCACCGAGTCGATGGTGAAGCCCCTGTCCCGGAAGACGCGCAGGTCGACCAGAGGATGCTGGACGCCCCGCTCGTAGCGGACGAAAACGGCGAGGATCGCCAGGCCGCCCACGACGCAAAGCCAGGTGGCCGGGCTGTCCCAGCCCCAGGAGTAGGCCTGCTGGAACCCGAGAACACTCAGTCCCATGCCGGCTGCCATGAGAGCGGCTCCCACGATGTCCAGGGTGCCCGCCCGTCTGCGGTCGGCGATGTGCGCCATCGCGGTGAGTATCAGCGCGACCACGGCCACGGGGACGTTGACCCAGAACACCGCACGCCACGTCCATGCCGCCGTCAGCCAGCCGCCCAGCAGCGGTCCGACGGCGGTCAGTGCGCCGGACAGCCCGAAGAACAGCGCGAGGGCACGGCCGCGCCGCTCGGCCGGGAACACCGCCACGACCACGGCGAGCGCGGCGGGGAACAGCAGCGCCGCCCCGGCCCCTTGGACAGCACGGAACCCGATGAGCCAGCCCTGCGCGGCCTCCCCCTTGGGGACACAGCCGCACATCACCGAGGACACGACGAACACCAGCACGCCGATGACCACGATCCGGCGCGGACCGTACAGGTCGGCGAGGCGGCCGCCGACGGCGAAGAAGGCGGCCAGTGCCAGAAGATATGCGTTGATCACCCACTGCATGCCGGACGCTGAGAGGTCCAGCTCGCGAACGATGTCCGGGGCGGCGATCGAGACGATGGTCTGATCGATGAACGTCATCGCAACCGCGAACATCATGGCCGCGAGAGCCAGCGTCTGCTGATGCACCGAGTGAGGCGCGGGCGTAGTGCCAGCACCCTTGAGGCGTGTGTCACTCACCCTTCCAGTCTGCCTCCGCCTGGGCGAGGCCGCAGCGGCAGAGCGGGGTACGGCGGGCGCCTGTACGGCGGACACACATCAGGTTCTGCCTGCAAGACCGACAGGACCTCATGCCGCACCGGCGCTCGGCGGAGAAGACCCGCACTATCCAGGCGTGCGTGGCGCGCAGGGCGTGCAGGGCGTGCAGGGCGTGCGCTGACGGTGTGTCACATGCGGGTTCTGTCCGGGCCGTTGCTGTTCAGGCCGAGACACTGGGCAAAAGGCGGCAGGCTTTCGCCGGGGAGTGGATGGCACCCGGTCGGCATACGGCTAGTCGTCAGCTGCCCGCCGGGGCTCACCGGCGGGAGGGCGGGCGGGGGCCTTCGGTGAAAGCGCCGGTCACAATCGCCTGTGCGGGATCGTGACCAGCACGGTCCCCGCGACCGGACCCACCACGTCGTACAGGCCCCCTGCTCTGCACGGCCGCAGGCATCGGCGGGGAATGAACGCCGACCTTGATTGTTGAAAAGGGTATGAAGAAGATCGGGTTCCTGTCTTTCGGACACTGGACGCCGTCGCCCCACTCGCAGACGCGCTCGGCAGCGGATTCGCTTCTCCAGGCGATCGACCTCGCTGTCGCCGCGGAGGAGCTGGGCGCCGACGGCGCGTACTTCCGCGTCCATCACTTCGCACGGCAGCACGCCTCGCCGTTCCCGCTGCTCGCCGCCATCGGCGCACGTACCAGCCGGATCGAGATCGGCACCGGCGTGATCGACATGCGCTACGAGAACCCGCTGTACATGGCCGAGGACGCCGCAGCCGCGGACCTGATCTCCGGTGGCCGACTGCAGCTCGGCCTCAGCCGGGGATCCCCGGAGCAGGTCATCGACGGCTGGCGCCACTTCGGGCATCTGCCGGCCGAAGGAGCCACCGACGCCGACATGGCACGCGCCCACACCGAGCGGCTCCTCGACGTGCTCACGGGCGAGGGCTTTGCGCAGCCCAACCCCAATCCCATGTTCTCCAATCCACCAGGGCTGCTGCGCATCGAACCGCACTCCGAAGGCCTCAGGGACCGTATCTGGTGGGGATCCAGCTCGAACGCCACCGCCGCGTGGGCAGCCACGCTCGGAATGAACCTGCAGAGTTCGACCCTCAAGGACGACGAAAGCGGCGAACCACTGCACGTCCAGCAGCGTAAGCAGATCGAGGCCTACCGTGAGGCCTGGCGCGAGGCGGGGCACACCCGCGAACCGCGGGTGTCGGTCAGCCGCAGCATTTTCGCGCTGGTAGACGACCGTGACCGCGCCTACTTCGGCCGTGAGGGCAACTCCAAGGACCAGATCGGCTACATCGACGCCAACACCCGCGCGATCTTCGGCCGTTCGTATGCTGCCGAACCCGACGTGCTGGTCAAGCAACTCGCCGAGGACGAGGCGGTCGCCGCCGCCGACACACTCCTCCTCACCGTGCCGAACCAGCTCGGAGTCGCCTACAACGCCCACGTGATCGAGAGCATTCTGACCCACGTCGCTCCGGCCCTGGGCTGGCGCTGAGCACGGCGGCGGGTCGTGCACGGCAAGAAGTGAGCCAGGCGCGCCCACACGCCTGATCCGTGGAGCCGCCGGCCCGCACCAAGGAGAAACTGCGGCGCCGGCGGCGTACGCCCCCCACACAAGCGGTCGACGCACCAGTGCTGTTCAGGACGGCCCTGGACAGGGCAGGCGGCCGCCTCACGGATCTGAAACCATGTCAACCAGCCCTGACCTGCTGGTCAGCCACCCCCAGCGGGAACCTCAATCAGGCGGACCGCCTGCCCGAGATGATCGCTGACCAGTCGGCGGCAGGACGAGCTGTTCAGGGGCGGTGATCACCGTCAGGTACTCCTCTGTGCGGAAGCCGACCGCGGCGTACACGGGTTCGCCCATCTTGGACGCGCAGAGGTAGGCCGTGCCGGCACCTGCGGCGAAGCCTGCACGGATCATCTCCAGCGTGAGGGCCCGCCCGTAACCCCGCCGCCTGTAGTCCGGGAGCGTGGTGATGTTGAAAAGGCCTGTCAGATCACCGGAAATCGCCGTCATGCCCGTTCCCACGGGTACGCCATCCAGCTCCGCAAGGTAGAACGTGATCCCGTCCATCCGCCCCAGGGACGGATCAGCGAATACCTGGAACAGCTCGTGAGGCGCTTCGAAGCCTTCCGCCACAGTCTTGGCATACAGAGCGAGCTCATCGACCCCCACCGGCCGCACCCGCAGGCCACCGGAGACCGGTTCCGTCGGCAGTCCCAGGTCGGAGCGTCGGACCATGAGCGGCTCCCGCTCGAAATGAGTCAGGCCGTGCAGTGCTGCCGCCTCGGTGACGAGGGGACCCGGAATCCCCCGGACGTGGATGCTCCAGGGAAACTCCCACGGGCTTTCCGCGGCCGCCAAAGCGGTTATCTCTTCGGCGCTGGGTTCCAGGCTGGGGCTGATGATCGCGTTCAGCGCGGCAATCGGCGCCCCGGAGATCGCGAGCACGGCGCCCCGCGGACCTCTTCGGGTGCGCCCCGTGGTTGCAACGGCCAGGTCCTCGAACACTGCGGCATAGGCGGACGCGACCGCCGCCAACGGGTCGTCTGTTTGGTTCACAGGGCGATGGCTTCCGGCAGGCGGGACGGCCGGACGAGATCCGCGTGGTCGGCCTCGACCGATCGGGTGGTGCGGTGCGGTGCCGCAAGCGGTGGAGGTGCTGCTCGACCTCTCGTCCATGGACGAGATCGGCTACGACGCCACGCGAGAGGTGAGTGCGGCACACATCTCTTCGCCGGATGGCGCCGACGGCAACGATGTGGCGGACTCGATTCGGCGGGACGCGCAGACGCAGTGGCAGCCGGTCGGCACCTGCCGCATCGACAATGATCCGCGGACGGTGGTGGGGCCGGAGCTCGCGGTGAGCAGCGTGGAGAACCTCATGGTCGCCAACGCACCTGTTGTGCCGGCGATCGGCGCTGCCGAGTGAACAACCCCTTGTCATTCCGGGGCGGTTACTGGGCGCTGCGCATGATCAGCAGCTGGTCGGCGAACGACGCACGGGCCGATCCGGCGGCCTGCCGCAGGTCGATATCGACCCGCGATGTTGCTGTTGCCGGCGAACTCGGATTGGAACTACTGCTCGGTGATGTTGGGGTTCGGTTCGAGGGTGGGGCTCGTTGCGGTCCAGCTGGCGAGGATGTCGATGGCTCGTCGTGAGGGTGATTCCGGTTCAGTGGTGTAGATGAAAAGGGTGGTTTCGGGGTCGCCGGGGAGGGTGAGGGTTTCGTATTCGACGGTGAGGTCTCCGACGAGGTTGTGGCGGAGGCGTTTGGAGCCGTGAGTGCGCTGGTGGACGCGGTGTTGTTCCCACCATTGGTCGAATTCGCGGCTGTGTTCGCGTAGTTCGGTGACGAGGTCGGTGGTGGCGCGGTCGTCGGGGTTGCGGCCGACTTCGAACCGGAGGCTTTCGACGGCGGCGCGGGCTTGGTCGGGCCAGTCGAGGAAGAGGGCTCGGGCGTCGTCGTCGAGGAACATCCAGCGGGCGTAGTTGCGGTGGGCGGCGGGGAGCTGGTCGAAGTCGGTGAAGAGGGCTCTGGCCATGCGGTTGGCGGCGAGGATGTCGGTGCGGCGGCCGAGGATGAGGGCGGGTTCGCCGTCGAGGGCGTCGAGGAGCTGGTAGAGGCCGGGGCGGACGCGTTGGACGTCGCGGCTTCCGCGGGGGGTGGGTGCCGAGGTCATGCCGATGAGGTCGTTGAGGTGGGCGCGTCCGGCGGCGTCGAGGCCGAGGGCGCGGCCGATGGCTTCGACGACGGCGGCGGAGGGAGTGATGCGGCGGCCTTGTTCGAGGCGGGCGTAGTAGTCGGTGGATACGCCGGCGAGGCGGGCGACCTCTTCGCGGCGGAGACCGGGTACGCGGCGAACGCGCCCGTCGGGGGGCAGACCGGCGCGGGCGGGGTCGATCTGGCTGCGGGCGCGCCGTAGGAAATCGGCGAGTTCTTGGTTGGTTCTGTTCACGGGTTCGAGTATCTCCGAGCCGGCGCGGACCAGGGTGGACCGGCGAGTCCTAGGTTCCGGAGACCGCGCCTCCACAGGGCGCGAGATGGGCCCTGAGAGGGGCTTGCGGCGGGTCACTGTTGAAGCACGCCACCACGGGAACAGCCCGGAGGCGCATCCCCGAAATCGTGAGCAGAGGACACCCATGAGTTTCCCGACGGATCGACCCGCGACCTGGTTCGTGACCGGTACTTCCCGCGGTCTGGGCCTGGAGCTGGTCACGCAGCTGCTCCAGCGTGGCGACCATGTCGCCGCGACGACCCGTTCCACGGAGCGGCTGCTGGCAGCCCTCGGTGACCGCGTCGACACTTCGCGGCTGCTGCCGCTGACCGTTGATCTGCGTGATGACGAGCAGGTCCGGCAGGCTGTGCACCAGGCCACGGAGCGATTCGGCGGGCTCGACGTGGTCGTCAACAACGCCGGCTACGGCTACCTGGCCGCGGTGGAGGAGACGAGTGCCCGCGAGGTTCGCGACATGCTCGACGTCCAGGTCGTTGGCGTGTGGAACGTATTGCGTGCCGCGCTGCCGGTGCTTCGCGAGCAGAAGAGCGGTCATGTGGTCAACGTGTCGTCGATTCTCGGACTGACCGCGGTTCCGGGCTGGGGCCTCTATTGCGCGGGCAAGTTCGCGCTCGAGGGGCTCACCGAAGCGCTGGCCCAGGAGATGGCCGGCTTCGACGTCAAGGTCACCATCGTCGAACCCGGCTACTTCCGCACCGATTTCCTCACCACCGACTCGCTCGCGCTGCCCGCCTCGACGACGGATGCGTACCCGGGTCTGCGTGAGATGACCGAGAACCACCTGAAGCTCCAGGGCAGCCAGCTGGGCGACCCGGTCAAGGGCGCGGAGGCGATCATCGGCCAGGTTGTCAGCGGCGAGGGCCCGCTGCGCCAGCTGCTCGGCTCGGACGCGCACGCCTACGCCACCGCGAAGGTCGATGCCTTGCGCGCGAACCTGGAGGCCACCGCGCAGACCGCCAAAGCCACTGACTTCGCCGACGCCTGAGAATTCCCGACGCCTGAGAATTCGCCGTTGGCCCCTGAAAGGAACAATTCGTGCGCAAGATTCTGATCGTCATGTCCGCTGCCGGCATCTGGGAACGCAACGACGGCTCGCACTACCCGACCGGGTACTGGGCCGAAGAGCTCGCCGCGCCCCACGAGAGGTTCGTACAGGCCGGCTTCACGGTCGACTTCGCTTCCCCGGGCGGCGTTCTGCAGCCGCTCGACGCCCACAGTGCCGACCCGGAGATCGCCGGGCCGGACTGTGCGCACTACGTTGAGCACGCCGCGCGGGCACTGAGTGAGTTCGGTCCGCTGCTCAAGCTGGACGAGATCGACATCAACGACTACGTCGCTGTGGTCATCCCCGGCGGGCACGGTCCTGTGGTCGACCTCTACCAGGACCGTGACCTCGGCCGCCTGCTCACCGAGGCGGACGCGGCCGGGAAGATCATCGGGGCCGTTTGCCACGGCCCGGCCGGCCTTCTGTCCGCCGTGGACGAGAACGGCAAGTGGCTGTTCGCGGGTCGGGAGTTGACGGCCTTCACCGACGAGGAGGAGCAGAGCTTCGGCACTGCGGAAGGCGCTCCGTGGCTGCTGGCCGGCACGCTGCGTCAGAAGGGTGCGAAGCACTCCGGAGGACCGGCGTACCAGGCGTACAACGTGCAGGACCGGAACCTCTTCACCGGCCAGAACCCGGCCTCCAGCGCCCCCATGGCCGAGGCCATGATCGGCGCGCTCAGGTAGCAGTGCTCACCAGCCGGCCGGCCGGGAAGCCGACAGCCTGCCCTCCACTCGGTCTTTCCCCGGCTGCTGCGGTTTGTGCCGCCAGCCCCCATTGGTCAGGGAGTGGCGGCACCAACCGCATCCGTCGGCTGATGGTCCCCATCATGATCGCTCAGGAAGAAGCGTGGAATCCGTGATCACATCTCTGTCTCAACCCGATGCCGTCGGACGTGTCGAGAAGGGCTTGTTCATCGGTGGTCGATGGCGATCGGCATCCGGCGGGGGCAGCTTCTCGGTGGAGGATCCGGCCACCGGGCGGACACTGGGTGAGGTGTCGGACGCGACCCCGGCGGATGCCCTGGCCGCCCTCGACGCCGCAGGTGCCGCACAGGCGAAGTGGGCTGCGGTACCCCCGCGCCGGCGGGGCGAGATCCTTCGGCGTGCCCACGACCTGCTGATCGGGCGCATCGACGAGTTCGCGTTGCTGATCACCCTGGAGATGGGCAAGTCACTGGCCGAGTCCCGGGCGGAGGTCGAGTACGGCGCGAACTACTTGCGCTGGTTCGGTGAGGAAGCCGTCCGGATCGACGGAAGCTGGAAGGTCAGCGAGGACGGCACCGCCCGAGTACTGGTCACCCGTCAGCCGGTCGGGCCCTGCCTGCTCATCACGCCTTGGAACGCGCCGCTGGCCATGCCGGCCCGCAAGATCGGCCCGGCCGTGGCTGCCGGCTGCACCATGGTTGTCAAACCCGCGCCGCAGACGCCTCTGACGACGGCTGCGTTGGCGGCGCTTCTGACCGAAGCCGGCCTCCCCGGTGGCGTGCTCAACATCGTTCCCACCACACAAGCCGCCGCGATCACCGAGTCCCTCCTCCTGGACGGCCGGCTGCGCAAGCTGTCGTTCACCGGCTCCACGCCCGTCGGCCGCCGGTTGCTGTCCCAGGCAGCCGACACCGTCTTGCGGACCTCGATGGAGCTGGGGGGCAATGCTCCGTTCATCGTCTGCCGCGACGCCGACATCGACGCCGCAGTCGAGGGTGCGATGACCGCCAAGCTCCGGAACGTCGGTGAGGCCTGTATCGCCGCCAATCGCTTCCATGTGCACGCCGACGTCGTCGACGAGTTCACTGAGAAGCTCGTCGCGCGCATGAGCACCATCACTGTCGGACCCGGCACGGACCCTGCCTCCGACCTCGGGCCGATGATCGACGCGCGCCAGCGGCGCAGGGTCGCGGACCTGGTCGACGAAACAGTCGACGCGGGCGCCCGAGTGCGCACCGGCGCTCGGGTTCCCGAGGGACCGGGCTACTTCTACCCGCCCACCGTACTCACCGACGTCCCCGCCGGCTCTCGCATCACCCGCGAGGAGATCTTCGGCCCGGTCGCTGCCGTCCAGACCTTCATCACCGAAGCCGAAGCCCTTCACGACGCCAACAACACCGAGTTCGGTCTCGTGAGCTACCTCTACACCCAGGATCTGGGTCAGGCTCTCCGGATGAGCGAACAGCTCGAAACGGGCATGGTGGGTCTCAACCGCGGCTACGTGTCCGACCCGAGCGCCCCCTTCGGCGGCATGAAGCAGTCCGGCATCGGCCGGGAAGGTGGTAACACCGGGATCGACGAATACCTGGAGCAGAAGTACGTAGCCATCCACATGGGTACTCCCCGGTCAGGGGACAACGGTGCCCTCGCCGCGGCAACGCCGATCCGATCCGGCGTCGATGGGCCGGAGGGCGGGCGATGACCGGCAGCACCGTTTTCGACTCGTTCTTGTTCCGCGACTTGTTCGGGACAGCCGAGATGCGGGCTGTCTTCTGTGACCGTGCCTACGTGGACCAGGTTGTTCGCGTCGAAGTCGCGTTGGCGCAGGCAGAGGCACGAGTCGGCGTCATACCGCGCCACAGTGCGGACGTGATCGCGGCATCGTGCGACCCGGCGCGACTCGACCGTGATCGGCTTCGCCGCGACACAGAGACGGTCGGATACCCGATCCTGCCGATCGTCGAGCAACTCGCTGAGCAATGTGGTGACGCCGGCGGATATGTGCATTGGGGAGCCACCACCCAGGACATCATGGACACGGCGACGGTTCTCCAGTGCGCCGAGGGCTTGACCCTGGTCTCGGACGCGCTCGATCGCCTGCGCGCGCACTTGCGCCGTCTGGCCGCGGAGCACATCGACACGGTCACGGCAGGCCGGACTCATCTCCAACACGCCCTGCCCGTCACCTTCGGCTACCGGGCGGCCGTCTGGTTGTCCGCACTGGACCGCCATGCCGAGCGGCTGACCGCCGTGCGGGAGCGGGACCTGATGGTGCAGTTCGGAGGAGCGGCAGGAACCCTGGCTTCTCTCGGCCCGGGGCCGGCCGGCCTTCGGGTACGTGCCGAACTGGCCGCGGAACTCGGCCTTCGCGACCCCGACATCACGTGGCACGTCGCGCGGGACGGCCTTGCTGAGATTGTCGGCCTGCTCGCGGCGATCGGTGCTTCGGTCGGCAAGATCGGCACGGACGTCGCGTTGATGTGCTCAACGGAGTTCGGCGAACTTGCCGAACCATTCGTGCCGGGTCGGGGGGCCAGTTCCACCATGCCCCAGAAACGCAACCCCATCTCCAGCGAGCTCATGGTGGCAGCGGCGAAGCTGCTTCGTGACAAGTCCTCCGCCATGCTCGACGCGATGATGCAGGACTTCGAGCGCGCCACCGGGCCCTGGCACGTCGAATGGGCCGTGATCTCCGAGGCATTCCTGCTGCTCGCCTCATCGCTCTCCCAGGCAGAGGAGGCGATGGCCGGTCTGCATATCGATGCGGAGCGAATGCGAGCCAACCTGGGCTTGACCGGCGGGCTCATCGCCGCGGAAGCCGTGATGATGGCACTCGCACCCGAAATCGGCCGTCAGCACGCCCACAAACTCGTCTACGCTGCCTGCAGTCGAGTGCGAGATACCGGCAGTGAGCTGGCCGTCGAACTGCGCAAGGACCCGGATGTCGCGGCAATCCTCGGCGACGACCGGATCGACGCGCTCTGCCACCCCGCCGGTTACCTGGGAAGCGCGCAGGCCATGGTCCGTAGCGCAGTGGGGGCTGCCGCGGAGCAAACCGAAGCGGAGGACCGAGACGGCTCTCGTCAGTTCAAGACGTGCGAATAGGCGCGATCGGGACGGCTTGCGGCGGCCCGAAGTACTCCGGACCACCATCAGCACCGGTATCCGGGCCTCCCAGGCCGCCGATGACACCTTCGGCGGCCTGTCGGACGGCGACTACGACACCCGGCCCGCCGGCCGGGTACGACTCGTGGCGGCCTCGGCCGGTCGGCCGGCGCCTCTGCCGGTGCGCGCCGACGCCTCGACGCTGAACGAGGCGCGGCCACCATCGGCACCTTCAGGTCCTCGATCGCGCCCGGCAGACCGGAGCTCACCGTCAGGTCGTCCAGCGACGGCTGCCGACCGCGCCACACCGAGATTCGGCTCTGGCTCCCGGAGAAGGCGCGCAGCCGGTCGTGCAACCCGGGCAGGCTGCCCGCGTCGATACGGGAGAAGTCGGGCTGCACACTCCAGTGGGCCATCTGCTGCCCGTTCAAGGGGCGCGCTGCCGTTGAGAGCCGACGCCGACACCACCAACAGGTGCTGATCGGCGGTTTGCTGCTGGGACGGCGCCGGTCGCCCGGAAGACGCCGGTGATCCGCAGGGTCATGGCGCGCCCGAAAGCGTCCTCCACCTGAAGGCTGGAACCGGGTTTGACGACCAGACGCCTGGCCAGCGCGTCGGGCACCGCCGCGTCGACCGGAGCGGTGGACCCGGTGGCGCGCTGGACATCGGGGAGCGAAGTGAAGGCGCCGGCCGGGGCGCCGGCCGTGCCGGCGGGCCACCGCCCGGCAACCAACCGCCCGAACCTGCCCCCGTCCTGCACCGCGACCGGGGTGCAGCCCGCTTCCCCCGGGACCGCGCGGCGGGCCCGCCCCGTCGACCCCTGTCACGGACAGCGGCGACGTCCCCAGCAGCCCCACATATGTCCGCTGCGGCACCCCGGCGAACACCCGCTCGGCGGCGGCCCGCACATCTCGGTCGGCGGCGGCCATTCCTCCAGCCCGGAAGGAGGCGCTGGCACTTACCTGCGCGTCGAGGTCGGCAGCCAGCCGTTGTACGGCCCCGGCCTGCACCGAACTCCCCGCCAGCGCCGCGAGCGCGGCCATCGCCGTCGCGCACAGCAGCACGGTCACCGCGACAGCGGTCAGCACCAGCCCGTGCTGCGTGGCCCGCCTGGCAACGACGGGGAGCCGCTGCCGCGCCGGGCGCGGACTCCCCCGGCGTCGCCGCGGCGAAGACGTCAAGGCCGTGGCGACCACATGAACCCCCGCAGAATCGAACATGTGACGGTGACGGCGCGCCACAGTCCTACCAGGCATGCGCCCAACGACACAGGAATTGCTGGCCTGTTGGGGACGAGCACCGCGGGTGCAAACAGGACGGCCGAGCCCGCGGCCGGGTTCGGGTGCGGGTGGCCGTGGTCGACTGGTCGCCAGGGCCGGCTGCCGGAAGTGCGCGCACCCGCGGGGGACGCGCCAATGACTTTGTGAAGCACCGTGCCTCGTCACCGAAGCCGTGGTCCTGGTCGTCATCGCCGGATACGTGATCTCCGCCCCGCGGCCCCGCTCGGACCGCTATCGTTCCCGTGGGCTCTTCCTCAAGCTTCCGGTGCCTTCACGGACCGAGAATTGAGAGGGGACTCTCTTGGAGAACAACAAGCACAATCTGTGGCCCCGCGTCCGTCGCGTGGCTGCGAAGGTCGTTCCGAACGTCGTGTCGGGTGTACTCGTCCAGCTCATTCTCGCTCTGTGCGGCCTTAACTGAGGGAGAGTCAAGGGGGAACACCTCCGGGGAGTACACCGGGGCCCCCGAAACAACTCCACTGCACTCCGTCCCGCGACGCTGCGAAGGGGACGACAGCAGACCGGGCAACGACATCCGGGCGAAGCACGCGGCCGCCAGAAGGAAAGAGGCCCCGTCCGCGGCGATCACCCAGCATCCGCCCACGGACGCGGTCAGCAAGCCGGCAGTCGTCGGACCGAGGATCTGCGTGGCGTTCCTGAGGGTGGCCGGCAGGGAACCGGCTTGCTGGATGCCGCGTCCTGCCGTCAGCCCTTTCGCGACGACGCCGCGCGGCGCGGGCCTGGTCGCGCCTACGTCGAGTTCACGGCCGGCGAGAAGCGGTCCTGGCTGGAGGGGCACGGCTCCCCCCGCCGAGCAGAAGCATCGCAAGCAGCGGAGTGACCTCCAGGACACCGAAGGCCAGGGCCACAGGCGACATGACGCTGCCACCATAGAGATCGACTGGCCGCCAAGAAACTACGTGAAGGCGGGTGAGCGGAGCGGCTGCCCGGGCACGGGGCCAGTACGAGAGACCGATGGCGCGTCCCTTCCAGTTGGTTCACCGTCGTGGCTCTCTGGCGCATCTGTTGCAGGCACAAGCGGCCACCGGTCCACCGCACGCGGGAAGTCTCAAGTCGTTTGCGCGGAGCGGCGCCCGGCTGCGAAGCCCGCCCACCAGCTCGCATCGGACCCACCCCGGCCGACACTCCGACGGGAAGCCCTGTGATAGTCCAGTTCTGGCCCAACGGCCCGTAATGCGGAGGCGTCCTCGCCCCACCATGACGGCCTCGCGCCGCGGCGGCCCTGCTGCGCACGCATCCGGGTACTGGCTGATCATCCTGCTGACACGACCTCAACCACCGTGGCAGGCTGCGGTGATCGGGTACGGCAGGCGGAGAGGGCTCGCGTGGAAGCACGGATGTGGGACGCACTGGTGGGCGTGGCGAAGAAGGCGTACACCGCCGGGCTGGGCGAGGGCGCAGTCCCCCGCCCGCTCATCATGCCGCTGGTGCGCGGCGAACTGCTCGGAATGATCTGGGCCCGCCCCGTCAAGGTCGGCCAGGACGCGCTCACCGGGATCGCGGAACTGTCGAACATCGCCGCGGCCGCCCGCGCGGACGAGGCCGTCCTCGTGTGGGAGACCCACGACGTCGCCACCGCCTGCGAGCTGCCCATCGTCGGCCCGGCGCCCTGCCTGAACATGGTGTTCGCCACCCGGGACGGGCACGTCCTGCACCAGTTCCCCTACACCGAGCAGCTCCTGTCCCGCGGCACCGATGGCTGGGCATCGGTCGCCCCGGACTGGGGACCGGCCCCCGCGCCGCAGCCCGGCGGCGAACTGGTGCCACCGATCCAGGCCGCGGTGAACTACTCCTTCATCCCGATCGAGCTGGACCACCCCGACCCGTTCGGCGTCACCGTCGTACTGATGGAAGAGGACGGCTACCGGGTGAGCCTGACCGAGGCGTTCGACCGCTGAGCCCGTGGCACGCAGCTTCGACGACGCGCCCCGCCCTATCCAGGACGCGGACGACCTGGTCCAGGCCCGCCGACGGGACGCAGGCGAACGGATCTACGTGGTGACCATCAACCTCGTCATCGACGAGCAGGGGACACGTGCCCGGCTCCGTCGGCTGGACTGCATCTGGCGTGCCGGACGGGCGGTCAGCTGGCTGTCTGTGCTTACCACCGGCACCGTCTCCTCGCCGTCGGCGACCCGGACAGTTCGTCGTTGTCGGCGTCCGGTCTGTGGGATTCTGTTCCTGCGGTCCGTGTTGGCGCTGGTCGGGGTGCGCCTCGCCGGTCGGGGTTTGCCCACCCTCCAGCGTGCTGAGGCGCAGCCTACTCGGTGATCATCACAGGATCATTCGGGAAGGTACGCCCTCCGCGTCCGACCCGGGGCCGATCCACAGGTCCTGAGCATCGCGTGAGTGGCGGCTCGGAACGCCGGTATGTCAGTGGCGCCGGTTATGTTGCCGAGTATGACAAGTTGGATCGACTGCGGCGTCATGGCGTGGATGGATGAAAGCCGGTACGGGGACGACGAAACCGTCCTGGTCTACTACAAGGGGACCAGTCTGGCCGCCATGGCCGAAGGCCTGTCCGCACAGCACCGGCCACCGTTCGCCTACGGCAACGACACAGCACCCGGCGGCTGGGGCGTGATCGTTCACCACATGTTCAACCCCTCCCGCGACGACTACGACGAGATCGACTACCGCGGGTTGTGTCCCCAGGGCGCTGAGCTGGTGGTGTTCGTTCCCAATCCGTGCATCGCCAAGGCCCACGGACCCAAGGCGTACCACTACAAGGACGGCCAGATATCGTCCTGCATCGACTACGAAGCCCCTGACCACGTCGGAGAATACTGGCCCAACAAGTTGGCCCCCCTCATCACGGCGGCCGGACTGGACTATCAGAACGAGACCCACGAGGAGCAGCTGACTCAGCTGATCTGTGACCACCTGGGGCTGCCCGCACTGGATCGGGACACCATCACGGTGGACCGGGACCTGGTGGCCTCCTACTTCTAGGCGATCTTTACCGAGATGCATCCGTTTGAGGGTCACGTCCGCGGGAGTGGTGTATCGACGGCCACTCGGTGATCTCTTCTTTGAGGCTATGCGGTGAGTTCGGTGGGCACGACGGTGTCGTCGTTTTCTGACTCGATCGGGTGGAGGCGGGCCTTGGCGAGCAGGTCGAGGCCCATGTAGCGGCGGGCTTCGGTCCACTCGTCGTTCTGCTCGGCCAGGACCGCGCCGACGAGCCGGATGAGGGCGGTGCGGTCGGGGAAGATGCCGACCACGTCGGTGCGGCGGCGGATTTCCTTGTTCAGCCGTTCCTGCGGGTTGTTCGACCAGATCTGCCGCCAGATCTCACGCGGGAACGCGGTGAACG
>NZ_KB911639.1 GCF_000383615.1 Streptomyces canus 299MFChir4.1
GGTGTGGTCGCTGTCCGACACCCCGCTCCCACTCGCACAGTTGGGGCTGAATGCCGAGGACACCGCCGAGCTGACACGCCGCATACAGAACCCGCAACCCGCGGGGGATCCGCTCGACGAGCAGCTGAACGCGGAGTACGGCACGAGAGACACCGGGACGGGTGTGGATGCCGACCCGTCGCCCGTACCGCCCGCAGCCGCGAGCGGCACCGCCGTTGCGGAGGGAGCGGAGGGAACCGAGCGGACGGAAGCCACCGACGTGGTACGCCTCCCGGGCCGGTTCACCGAGCCGAAGCCGGAGCCGGCCTCGACGGACCGTCCGCTCCTGGACCTCACGATGCGGCCCCCCGGGGAACACCGCACCCCGGCCCGGTTCGACGGCGACAGGCAGATGCCCGCGTACGTCGACGACCTCTCCTCGCTGCTGCCGTCCGGGCTGGCTGCCGCTGAACGCGAACAACTGCTGGCGAGTCCCAGCACCTTCGGGCAGAGCACGGTCGTTCTGAGGGGCCGCGACATGGTCGTAGACGCGATCGCCCGCGAACTGCGGAGCCGTCCCGACGCCCGGCCCGCCGACGGCGCACAGGTTCTGGCCGTCGTCCGGCAGACGCTCAGAGACAAACCGAAGACGCTGGCGGACGGAGACGGGCGCCCGTTCCCGTACGTCAACGCCGAGGGGCGGCCCCGTGTGCTGTACGTACGGGCGCGCCATCGGGGCGATTGGGTGCCGTACGAGGATTCCCGGGGCGACAGCTCGAAGATCGACAGCATGCACCGGGCAGCGGCGGCGTTCGGGCGTACCAAGAACGTGCAGAGCAACCACCAGTTCGCCCTCGGCGGACCGATCGGCCCCGCGAGCACCGCCGCCTTCGGCGGATTCGGCCGCCTCGCCTTCCGGTTCGGTTTCATCAACAAGGTCGGCTACACACTGACCGATCAGCGAATGAACCAGATGGAGACCAGAACATTGGACTCGTCGCGGTCGTTCCTGGACAGCGTCCACTACGAGATGCGGGTCACCGATCCGACCGGACGGGAGATCACCGGCACCGACGTGGACCGGGAGGCGCCAGGCCGGTTCTCCTTCGGAATCCGTAACGGATTACTGGCGCGTCTGCCTGACAGCGTGACCAAGATGTCGGAGTCGGGCCGCATTCCCAGGTCCCTGGACCTCGACCGTGACTCCCAGTACCGCTTCGTCCGTATCGAGGGGTTCGGTCCGGTCGCGATGATCCGCGACTGGGCGGCCCGGACGGTCGGGGCCCTGCCCGGCAGCTCCGCCTACACCGAGCTCGACAGCTTCTTCTCGAGTGACAGCTTCCAGCGGCACGGCGGCACCATGGCACGTGGACGCATCACCACCCCGCCGCTGTTCGCCGACGACAATCGAAAGTCGTCGCTGGGTGTCTTCGTCGTGGAGGAACTGATCCCGCAGGCGGCCGTCCTTGTCGGAGAGACCGGCAAGGTCGAGATGCGGGACATCAACACCTCGACGGTACGCAGTGAGCGGAGCCGGGCACACGGATGGAACCTGACACTGCAGGGCGTCCTCGGGCCGGCCTTCAGCCTCTTCGACGCCGGCATGGCTCCCCTGGACCTGCGCCTCCAGGGCGGGGCAACCGGCCAGTACTCGTACGCGAAGAACCGTTCGGCCGGTCTGGGCGGGGCCGGCACCGTCAAGTCGGCAGGACAGGTGAAGGGTTCCAAGACCGCCCTCTACCTGGTCGTGAAGTCCGTCCGCGTACGGCGGGCCGGTGACACCGGGCCACCGACCCGCTTCCTCACCTGGAGCCTGGACCGGATGACCAGCTCCGAGGCACGGCGGTTGGCCGGGTGGGACGACGGGACCGCGCTGGCCCTGCGCCAGGGCGGAGCCCCGCCGTTCGTCCCCGCCTACCTGAGCGAGGACCGGCCGCGCACCTTGGGCATGCACCGGGTCAAGGAGTTCACCTTCGCCGACGGCAGGCGTACCCGGGTCACCCAGGACACGAACGACGATGTCGGCCGCACCCTGCTGGACGCGTTCGCCGACGACGTGGTCGGCGCACTCGCGCGGCTGCGCCCCGGACTCGTGGTGCCCCTGGAGCAGTTGCTGCCGCCGAACCCGCCCAAGGGATGGCGTGCCCGCTTCATCACCCTGCTCAGCCGCGCGCCCGACCAGGCGTTCGCCCAAGCCCGGCGTCTGCCCATGCCGGCGCGGTGGACCAGCCGCGTCACGTACCAGACCGCGTTGCAGAACACCCTGCAGGTGCTTGGCGTCCTGTCCCAGCAGAACGTCACCGCGAACCTGGAGGCACTGATCACGAGCGGACTGTCCATCGGCCTCACGGACCCCGACCGCGTCGGTCAGACCGCCTACACGATCCGGGTGCACGCGACGCTGACCGGGCGGCGGTACGAGGGCAAGGACACCAGCGAGGGAATGCGCTTCAGCAGCCAGGGTGTCGACCGGCTCGACGGCCAGTCCAGTGCGAAGCGGGGCTGGGACCACGGCGTCGAAGGCACCCTCTCGGGCCGCTCCGAAGCCGTCGACGAAGCCGGTCTGCGCCGGCACACGCTCGGGCTGACCGCGGGCGCACGCTGGGGCTGGCAGTGGGAGACGGAGACGGCTTTCGGATCGACGGTCACCAATGAGCCGATGTCGGTGAGCAATGAGCCGACGCATCTCTACCGCTACGACATCGCCCTGACCGCGCAGCTGAGCGGTTACTGGCGGCCCCGTGGAACCCTCCGCGGACTGGGCCTCGGACTGCCGGGACTGGTGGTCCGCAACAGGCCCGTCGACGTACTCCTAGGCCTCACCGAGACAGGGGACCCGCGAGGCGGCGGTCCCCGGACCGGGCAGGTGCTCATCGGGGTCCCCGTACAGCACACTCCGGCGGCGGACCCGTCCACGGACAGTGCGCTCAATCCCTACCTGACCGACGCGCTCCCGCCCACGTCCATGACCACCGAACGGGCTCGAGCCTTCGCGGGCGGCGACCTCGTCCTGCCCGCCGGACCCGACGGCACCCAGCCGGCCGAACGGCTTGCCGGACGCGGCGCACCGCAGTTCGCACAGTTCCGGAAGCACCCCTTCGTGATCGTGACGACCCCGCTTTCCCCCACGCTGCTCTCGGCGGTAGATCATGTCCTGCGGACGGCGTCGGGCAGTGCCTGGCAGTTCGTGAGGGAGGGCGCCCCCACCCGGGAGGCCATCCTGCGCACCTTCACCCCCCAGTACCATGCCGCCGCCTTCGACCAGAGTTCGGGGCCGCTGGGCCTGGCGGGCAGCGGCCTGCTTGCCAGGGGGCCGTTCGGTGAGCTGTGGGGAACCTTCAGGTACGCGACGACGGTCGAGAACCTGCGCGTCCTCACTCCCTCCATGACCATGGACACCGAGACGACGCTGGGCGGCGGCCGGCAGGCGGGCGGCAAGGTCGGCAACAGCCGGAGCTTCGTCTTCGGTGGGCAGCTGGTCTACTCGGTGGCCCAGAAGCCGGGGAGCGGTGTCATGGGCGCGTACGGTCTGGTGGCCAACCCGGTGTCGGTGTCCCGCGCTCATAGCGCCGCCGTCGTACGGACGGTCGTCGCGGACGTGAACCGCAAGGGCTTCACCCATCAGGTACTGGTGGCCGGAGATGTGCACCACTGGTTCGCCCTGCTCACCAGCAGGCTCGGGATGGGCCGGATCGGGACGGCCGCGGCCGGTTCTTCCCTCGTCCCGCGCGCTCTCGCCGGGACCGCCGGCACCGAACTGACGAGCCCGGGCGGTCTTCTGGGGCACCTGCCGGAGAAGAGCGCGCACCGGCTCGGACTGCTCGACGACGGCATGGGCGACGTCCCCCGCTACACACAGCGGCAGTGGGCGCCCCAACCCTGGCTGCGCCATGCCGGGTTCGGCACCTACGCGGTGAACCCGCTGGATCCCACCGATGTGCTGCTCGCGTTCGACCAGCGGATCGGTGAGCTGGGGCTCGACGACGAGGGCCGGGAACGGATCCGGCAGCTGGTGACGGGCCGCGCGACGCGGGCCCTGAAGGGGGAGATGACGACCACCGGTCCGTCGGTGATGGTGACCGCCGGCCGGTGGGGCTGGGGCGGTGTACGGGTCGGTACCCGGACCGTGCGGGTCCGCGTCGAACTGCTCCCCGGCACACCGTCGTTCGGCGGGCTCGACCACAGTGTGGAACTGGAGGAGAACCGTCGCGCCATCGAGACCGTCCAGGAGAGTGGTGAGTCCGTCACCGGAACGGACGTGGGCATCATCACCGCCCAGCAGGTGTACACCGGCGCCTCCCAGGTCGTGGCCAGCGGACCGACGTACACCGAAGGCGGCTCCCAGCGGAAGACGGTCGGGTCGAGCCATTCCTCCAGCACCGTCACGATCTACCGGGCGGCGACCACCGAACCGCACGCGGAGATCGTCACTCCGTACCGGATGCGGATCACGCTGGAGGCCGACGGCGCCCCCCACACCGGTGCTCCTGTCGACGGGGGGCCGGGGGAGGGGCGTAACGGTGCCCTCGACCGCGTCCGGGGACGGGTGCGCATCGTGGAGGAAGGCGATGTCGGTGAGCTGCACGAACACGTGCCGCTCAGCCTCATGGAGCCGGTTCCGTCGGAGACGCCCGGGGACGAGACCGAAGGCGCCCCGCCCGGGGCGTCCTCGGCCGGCCGTCTGCTGCCCGCGCCCGATCCGGCGGCCGACCCGGCCCTCGCCCGCGCGCCCAGGCCGACCTCGCCGCCCCACACGGGAAGGGAACAGCTGGTCCGGGACGGCAACGGCGACCTGCGGCCGTTCCACTTCCCGGAGAACGGCATGCACCCCCGTTCGATCGTCGGACTGGACAACATCCGTGCCGCGAACGAGATCCTCCTTGCGAAGGCGTACGACAACGGCTTGGACACGCGCGCTCTGCAGGCCGGAACCCTGTCCGGTGAGGCTGTCGTCCGGCTCCTGCGCAAGGCCGCGACGACCGGCCTGACCCGACCGGGCACCGGTTCGGCGCAGGCACTGGAGGACGGCACCAGCGCCATGGCCGTCACCGCCTTCTATCCGCACACCACACGGCCGGACGGCTACCAGGTGGCGGGACTCACGGAGAAGTCCCTGGTGGGTACCGACACCGGGCAGTTGACCCTGCGCTCGACACCCGACTTCAGCCGCGCGCTGCTGCTGACGGTCGCCGACGGCATGAAGCTGGAGGTCCTCCGGCGGTTAGGTGAGAACGCCAACACCACGGCGGCCAACGAGCACAGCCAGTCCGTGACCCTCGGCGGTGCCTTCCTGTACAACGCTCCCGACACCGTGGGCTACAACCAGTTCGGGCTCGCGCTGCCGGGCCCCAACGACCTCGAAGGTCACGGGGCTCCCATCACGGACGATCACCTGACCTCCCGCAACCTCAAACCCAAGACGGGCCGGTCCTTCCTGTTCGCTGTGCCGGCCAGCTGGGTCAGTGTCGGTGGGGTGCACCGCGGCATCGCGGACTCGAAGCTCGCCGGCGCCCTGCGGCGCGGCATCTTCCACAAGGCCAGATCCGGTTCGTTGGCGATGGCGACCGAGGCGTACGTCATCACCTGGATCCGGGAGGACGTCGCCCGTGACCTGCGGCTCATCACCGACGCGAACTTTCCCGCGCGGGTCAAGGAGGCATGGGACGCGGTCGAGAGGGCGGGCAAGGCGTGGACCGACGCGGACAAGGCGTACTGGAAGAAGCGGCGCGCGTCCGCACACCTGCGTGAGGAACTGCGGGCCGCCGAGGCCGCCCTCGCCGCCGTCACCACGAGAGCGCGGGCGGCGGAGCGTCCGGTGGACCTTGCCCGGGCAGAGGTCGCCGAGGCGGAGGCGGCCCTGCGGCAGGCCGAACACGACGCGCGCCAGGATCAGGCACACGCCGACTCGATCATGACCTCGGCGCAGGTCCCGGCTGACTCCGTCGCCGGGACCGCACGCGACACCGGACACGAGCGCCCAGGATGGGCCCGTCTGCTGCGGGACCTCATGGAGACGGATACGGAACTGCGCCTCGTGACGGCGCGCCTCCGGAAGGCCGAAGCCGACGAACGACTGGCCACGGCCCAGCTCTCCACGAGAGCACCCCGCCGGAACCTCGACGAGGCCACCGTCCGCCGGGACGCGGTACGCGAGGCCTTCGATGCCCGGCGCGGCGAGCTGGACCGGCTCAGGCAGACGGCGGAACAGGCCGCCGTGGAGTACCACCGGGTACGGGCCGGGGCGGACCAGCTCACCCGCTGGCACCGGCTCGCGGCCTCCGAGGAGGGCCGGGAGCGGCTGGGCGACCTGGCCGAGCCGCCCGCGGTGATCTACCAGGCACCGCCCAAGCCGTCCAAGACCGCGACCCCGGCCCCTGCCCGCTACACCAGGTCGGGTACGGGACCGGATACGGTCCTCACCTCTCCGTCCAAGGAGACGTACACGCTGCACGACGTGCCCCGGGACGGCGACGCCTTCTTCCATGCGCTGGCCGCCGGACTGGAGCGAGCCGCCCCGGGACTCCTGACCGCGCAGGGCATCGATCCCGGCGGCCCGCGGACGGCGTCCGAACTGCGCCGGAGGACGGCCGGTCTGCTCACCGACCATGCCGACGCCGATCTCCTGGCCTTCGTCAGCCCTGACGGCGATGACACCTTCACCGGGACGGAGATCGCGGCGGCGGGCCTGGACCTCGGAGACGGGACGGCCGCACGCCGTGAGTTCGACGGCCTCGGCGGGCGTGTCCCGCATGCCGTCGCCCTCCCGCCCGGGGTCCGGGCCGAACTGGCGGTCGCGCAACTCCTGCGCCGAGGCGACGCCCCGGCGCAGGGAGGTTGGAACCATGCCGCCGCGGATCTGCTGCCCCTGCTCGCCGCACGGGCTTTCGGCGTGCACATCACGGTGGTGGGACCGGACGGGAGCTTCCAGGACTTCGCCCCCGACACCCCGCCGGCGGACGGCAGCCTCCATGGGCTCGTCGAACCGGTCGCGCGCCCGGGTGCCCATGTGGTGCTGAGCCTTGCCGACCGGCACTACCGACTGGCGGTGCCGACGACACCGAGCCCTGCGTCCGGCGGTAAGTTCGACACGCTTGCGGACACCGGGGCGCAGGAGCTGCCCGCGACTTCTGCGGTACCCGCTGCCTCATCCGCGCCTTTGGCTTCATCTGCGCCCGCGGTGTCGGCTGAGCCCGCGGCTTCATCTGCGCCCGCGGTGGCGGCTGAGCCCGCGGCTTCATCTGCGCCCGCGGCCTCGGATGTGCCTGTGGTGTCCGATGTGCCTGCGGCACCGGCTGTGGTGGCGGATGTGCCCGCGGCTTCATCTGCGCCCGCGGTGGCGGATGTGCCCGCGGCTTCATCTGCGCCCGCGGTGGCGGATGTGCCTGCGGCACCGGCTGTGGTGGTGGATGTGCCCGCGGCCTCGGATGTGCCTGTGGTGTCCGATGTGCCTGCGGCACCGGCTGTGGTGGCGGATGTGCCCGCGGCCTCGGATGTGCCTGCGGTGTCCGCGGAGTCTACGGCTCCTGTGGGGTCCGCACCCCACGCGCTGCCCGCGGCTTCGGCGGTACAAGCGGAGCGGGGGGCCGGGAACGGACCGGTTCGTCCGGAAGCGCCGTCGGCCGAACCCGTGGCACCGGCGGAAAACCCTTGGCCCTCGACGGCCGGCGACGCCATTGCCAGAGGCCGCCGGGTGCCGGTGCCCGCTACGGGCGAGTGCCTTCTCTACGCCTTCCTGGCCGCCGACCCCGTGCACATCCGGACCCACCTGCGCGGTCTTGCCGCGACCGACCCGGACGCGTACGACTGGCTCACCCATCCCGACGCGGTCCGTGACGAACTGCGCCGCCAGTCCGCGCTCCACCCTTCGACCCGTGCCCTCCTGCCGAGCACCCCGGACTCCGTGATCAGCGCCATGCGCTTCTTCGTGGCGGATTACGTGCGTCGCAGTGGGGGACGGTTGCACCACCAGATCGTCGGCCAGTTGCGGCAGACGACCATGGTCGCCTTCGGCGAACGCGTCGAGTCGATGGACCGTGCCGCGATGCTCGCGCACCTGCGCCACCACGGTGTCCGTCACGTCACCGTTCCCGAGGCGCTGGACCCGACCGACCTGCTGAGACGGTACGTCGGCGCCATGGCGGTGGCGGAGCCCGACGACTCGGACAACTCTCTTGAGGACGTCCGTGCTGTCAGGGAAGCGGAGGCGCAGGACCTGAGCCCGCGTCAGATGCTGGAGCGCCTCGGCGACCTCGGCATGCTGCCGGTGGCGGCCGACCTCGACGATGACGCGCTGCGTCGCCTGCTTCCGGCTGTGTACGCGCAAAGCACCGCGCCGCTGGAGGACGAGGAGCTCTCCGCGCTCCTGGACGCCGTCATCGACTGGCAGGGGAGCTGGGCGACGCCGCAGGGAGAGGCCTTTCTCCCGCTCCTGGCACACGCGTTCGCTCTGCGGGTCGACGTGGTGCGGTCGCTCGCCTCGTCGGGCAGCGCCCGGCGGGTCACGGAGGTCGGCCCCGACGACGCCCCGCGCGGAGCGGAGGTCTACTACAACGGCGCCGATCACTACGACGGCAGTGACAGCGTGCCTGTGGACAGGTTCGGCCCTCCCGTCCTGCCCAAACGGGTCAAGGACGAGGAACGCGATCTGGATGGCGACGTACGGCTCAACCCCCTGTGGACACCGCTGGACGAGGTGGACCCGAGCCTGCTGATCACCGGCAACCCGGACACCGTGTGGCTGTACACCGTCACCGATCGCGGGCAAGTGATCGTAGGCGCGGAAAACCTGAGCGGGACGCTCACCGAAGAGCAGTTCGACGCGTTGCTGACCGGTATGCGCACCACGGACCCCGAGCTGACGGCCGAGTCCCTGCGCAAAGCGCTGGACGGTCTTGGCCACACCAGCATCGCTGCGGACTTCATCGGCGCCGAGAAGGACGATGGAACCGGGCGGGCCCTGGCGGGGGCCAGCGGGGTGTCGGGGGAGTTCCGCTGGAGCCCGACACGGCGATCCTGGGTGGTGAACGACAAGTCGGGCCGTTACATGAGCACGTCGGTCCGGCCCGGTCTGGACGCCGCGGAAGCCGCCGGCTGGCTGACCCGTGTGGCGGCCCTGTTCAGCGACCGACTGGGCGTCGTCGTCCGGACCGAGCAGGTGAAAACCGCCGTCTCCGCCCCTCCGGACGCACGGCCGCCCGTCATCCCCAACGAGGTACCTCCGCAGCCTGTACCACCCGAAGCCGCCGTGCCGGCGCACGACGCCCCGTTCGGAGCCGACGGGGGCCGGGCCGACGCCGGGCTGCCTCCGACGGACCAGACGGCCGCGAAGCCCGCTCCCCCCTCGGGTCTCATCCCGGCGGACGGGCGGGGCGACGGTCCCGCACCCGACGGCACCCACGCGCTGACGAAACCCGTCGTCCCCCGCGACGACGCGCGGCGCCCATCGGACGCCGAGCAGGTGACGGCGGAGGACCCGCTGGGGGATCAGCCGGGTCTCGACGTCGGCCCCAGCTCGTTGGGCGAACCGACGCCCGCAGAGGCCGACTTGACCTCCGGACAGGAGAGCGAGGCCCGACCCGGCGCCGGCCTGCGGGGCAGCGCGCGTACGGGCGATCACCTCGGCACAGATGCTGCCGATGCCGCGTCCCCGGGTGCGGATGAGATGTCGCCCCCGGTCGGTGCGCTCGAAGTGGTGCCCGCACCGGCGGCTCGTTCTGACGCGGAGAGCGCTGGGACGGCTGCCGGAGGGCCGTCGGTCTCGTCGGTCGCGGTGGGTGGTGTGGGCGGTGTGGGCGGATCTTCGCGAGCGGTTGTGGAGACGGAGCCGCTCTCGGCTGGGGGCGCCGAAAATGCTGAGCGGGAGCGGGACCGGGGACAGCGCACCGGATGGTCGGTGGAACGGGACACCGGGGAGGACACCGAGTCCGGGACCATGCCGCAGGTGCCGGCGTCGGTGCCTGTTCTTCCGCCTACGTACCTGGTGTCACCAGTGGACGTGGCCGGGCTGTCGGTCGCGGAGTCGGCGCACGTGTTCTGGTCGCTGTCGGATACGCCGCTTCCGTTGGCGGAGTTGGGGCTGAGCGCCGAGGACACCGCCGAGCTGACGCGCCGGGTGCTGGTCTCAGGGGGTGCGCTGGACGTCGGGGAGGGCTCTGGCCAGGATCTGCCGTTGACCAGTGGATCCGACAGCCCGTCCGGGTCGGCCGGCACCGTTCCGGCGGACGGCAGACTGACGTCGTCCGCGCCCGCCGTGTTCGAGTAGCCCGAGGCTGAGCTCCAGGCGCGGTTGGCCGAGCAACGGGCAGAAACCGCGTCAGAGCGTCGGGATGGGGGGCGATCGTCGGCTGATGAGACCGAAGAGACCGAAGAGACCGAAGACACCGAGGAGGACGACCCTACCGGGGCAGAGCAGGACGTGCCCGGGATGTTCGGGGGACGACTGTCGACTGTGCAGGTGCTGCGCAAGGCACCGCGGCCGGGACGGACGACAAGAGGGATGACGCGTCAGCACCGTCGAGGCAGTTGCGTCCGAGGTATCCGAGCCAACGGTCCGGCAGCCGGGGTCCGGTCACAGCTCAGGCCTCGGTTGAGCGCGGAGTCACACGACTGACGCTCTGGCGGATCTTCCGCGGATCGAGGTGCGGCCCAGACTGACGTCAATCGCCGCGGCCGTCCTCACCCTGAAGCGGCAGCGCCAGAGAAGCGCACTGGATCAGCTGTTAAGGACCGCCGAAGGGTCGCCTGCACTCCGGTTCCGCTGTCTGTCATATGGCGAGGACCGCCCGGCTTGCTTCCGGGGGTGCGGTGGCGCCCGTCATCGGCCGCACCTCGTGAATTCGGAGGGAGGGTCAGGGCGTGAGTGAACAGGTATCGGACTCCACTGGAGTGTCCCGCTGGGCTCCGGCGCCGGATGAGCTGCCCCGCGATCTGGCTGAGCTTGACGGACCCGTCCAGGGCACCGTTGTCTTGCCTCTCCACCTGGCGTGGTCGGGTTTGCGTGCGTTCGACCTGGGTGATGAAAAGCTGCTGCTCGGGATGTACCGGATCGTCCTTTTGAATGGCAAACACCAGGACTTCGTGCGCTATCTCGATGCCGCACGGCTGGTCGCGTACTGGCCGACCCTGCGCAAAATGCTGGGCCGTGGTGTGCGTACCACCTGGGAGGCCCGCTTCGCGCAACTCCGGCCGGCGGCCCCAGCGTGACACTGCACGACCTGCCTGACCATCACCGCCGCCTGCTGCTGGACGCACTCACCGCCGGTCGACCTTTCGGACTCGCCTTGATGGGAGGCTATGCCGTCCAAGCCCATGGCATTGTCCACCGGCCGAGCCAGGATCTCGACTTTGCCACGGAGCACCCCGCGGCCATGAGGCAGATCATCGAGCATCTGACGCACGACCTGAGCGAGCGAGGCTGGCACATCACGATCATCGATGTCGCTCCGCTCAAGGCCCGTTTCCTCCCGCAACCGGGTCCGCGTGCGAGGTGGATCTTCTCAAGGAAGTGCTGTGGCGCCCCCCCCGGTCCTGCTGGACGTCGGCCCCGTACTCGCCCTCGACGATCTGATCGCCACGAAAGTGCGCGCATTGGGCGACCGCGGCCTGGCGCGTGACGCGATCGACGTTCACGCCGCCCGTCACCTCTACAGCACACACGAGCTGGAAAGCCTGGCAGAACGGCGTCCGGAGGAGTTTGATCGTCAGGAACTCCATGACCGGCTGGAAAGCCTGGAATGGATCAGCGACGCGGAGTTCGAAGCCTACGGCCTGGACGCCGCCGCTATCGGCGAGCTGCGCAACTGGGCTCAGGAATGGCTGGACGACCTGGCCCAGCGGCTCGCTGAACCCTACGCGGACCCGGATGAATGACAGCGGGCCGCCTGTCCACGCGTATTCGCAGTGCATCGGCCTTCAGGCCGGTGGTGAAGCGAATCTGGTGGTGGCGACAACGATCTGCTCGCCATCGGTGCCCTGCACGCCCTCGCCGACGCCGGCGTACGGGTGCCCGGACATCGTGGTCATCGGTGTCGACGGCGTTCAGGAGGGCGAGTACCGCTCGCCCACCCGCACCACCATCGCCCCCGGCAAGACACAGCTTGCCCGCACCGCGGTCAGCACACTCGTCGCGGTCATCGAGGGCACCGCGCCGCCGCCGATGCGAAGGCTCCCTATCGGCGCTGCTCAGGGGCAGCACCGCAAAGAATCCGCGATCCGCGGGGAACTGAACGTGTGTTGCTCCCGACTACTGGACCAGGTGACGGAGGTTCACCTGTGGGCCGAGTAGATCTGGAGATGTTCCTTGCGTGCTCGATTGCGGGGCGGAGCGACGGTCGTGTTGATGAGTGGTCTGCTGGCGGCGGGCTGCAGTGGTGGGCACAAGGAAGCGGCGGAGAAGGGCGCGGGTGGGGCGGTATCCGGCTCCTACCCTGTGTCTGTCACCGATTGCGCAGGTGCCAAGACCACGTTCGACGGTCCCCCGCGGAAGATCGTCACCAGCAATGCCGCCGGCCTGGAACTGCTGCTGCGCCTCGGCGTGGGGGATCGGGTTGTTGGTACTGGCTTCCCGTCCGGCAGCGGCACCTTGCCCGATGGCCTCGACGCTGAGGCTCGGAAGGTAAAGGTGCTCAGCAAGGGGGTGATTCCGAAGGAGAGGTTGCTCGGGTCCGGAGCCGATCTGTACCTCGACACGTTCGGCGCCATGAAGATGAATGGTGCAGGGGAAGCCGCGACCGTGGACGAGTACAGCGCGGCCGGGATCAAGCACATCTACCTCAAGTCCACCGCGTGCGCCGCAACCGGCGAGGGCGCGGTCACCGACCTGTCGGCGGTCGAGGCCGACATCGCTTCCCTCGGCGCGGTCACCGGGGCGGGCGCGAAGGCCGAGGAACTGGTCGCGGGCATGAAGAGGAAGGTGGCCGCGGTGCAGAAGGCGATCGGGAGCACGCCACCGAGCGCGCGTCCGACCTACTTCTTCTTCGACTACGACGCCGGAACACAGCAGCCGGTCGTCGTCTGCAATCGTCAGGTCGCCAACGCCGTGATCACCCTGGCGGGTGCGCGGAACGTCTTTGACTGTGACGGCACCACTCAACGGGTCGGCTGGGAGGACGTGATCTCCCGAAACCCGGACTGGATACAGCTCGGAGTCCGCAACAAGGGCAGCCGGGAGGCGAACGACAAGGCGTTCGCCGAGGCGGAGAGGTGGCTGAGGTCGAACGCGGCCACCAAGGGCCTGAAAGCCGTCGAGGAAGGTCACTTCCTGCGTATCGGTTCGGAGCGGACCACCATCGCGGGCGTCGAGAACGCCGACACGGTCGAGACCATCGCCCGGTCTCTCTACCCGAACAAGGTCCGCTGACCGTGGCCGTTCATACGATGCAAGGTGACAACCGCACGGCAGAGCCCCGCGGCACTCTGCCGCCCGGTCCGACTGCAGCCGTCCTCGGCGTGGCGCTGGTGGCCGCGTTGACGGCCGCGGTGGCGTGGGGCTCCACGACCATCTCTCCCGGCGAGGTGTGGGTCGTGGTGTGGCGACGGCTGTCCGGCGAGCCGGCGAGGTCCGGCACCAATGACCTCATCGTGTGGCAACTGCGCGCTCCACGTGCTTTGCTGGCTGCGCTCGTCGGCGCCGGGCTCGGTCTCGTCGGTACAGCGGTGCAGGCGCTGGTGCGCAATCCGCTGGCCGATCCCTACCTGCTGGGCATCTCCAGCGGCGCCTCCCTCGGAGCGGTCGCGGCGATCGTGCTCGGCATCGGAGCGGGAAGCGCGCTGGGGCTGTCCGGTGCCGCCTTCGCCGGCGCATTGGCAACCTTCGCCCTGGTGTGGACGGTTGCCCGGCGCGGCGGAGGCTTCGCGCCCTTGCGGCTCGTACTGGCGGGGGTGGCCATCGGGCAGTTCCTATCCGGGTTCACCAGTTATCTGGTGTTGCAAGCCGGGGACGAGCAGCAGACCCAGGGGGTCCTGTTCTGGCTCATGGGCAGCCTCGGGGGTGCCAACTGGGACCAGCTTGTCGTACCTGCCTTCACCGTCTTGGCCGCCGGCCTGTGGCTGCAGGCCCGTGCCCGCGGTTTGAACGCCCTGCTGATGGGCGACGAGACGGCCGCCGGTGTCGGCATCGACGTGACCCGCCTGCGCCGTGAACTGTTCACAGTGACCAGCGTGCTCACCGGTGTCCTGGTCGCCGTCTCCGGGGCGATCGCCTTTGTCGCACTGATGGTGCCGCATGTCTGCCGCCTGGTACTCGGCGGGGACCACCGTCGGCTGCTGCCCATCTCCGCGCTCTTCGGCGCCCTCCTGCTGGTGGTCGTCGACACCGTCTGCCGTACGGCCATGGATGCGCAGGAGCTGCCGATCAGTGTCGTCACGTCGTTCGTCGGGGCTCCGGCGCTGCTTTATCTACTGGACAGGCGCCTGGGGAGTGGCAGTTGAGGATCGACATCGACGACCTGCACGTCGCCTACGCGGGCCGTACAGTTGTGGCCGGTGCCCGACTGATAGCCGGCGCCGGCGAGATCACGGGGCTGGTCGGCCCGAACGGCAGCGGCAAGTCCACACTCCTTCGCACCGTCTACCGGCATCTGCGGCCGGTGGCCGGGCGCGTGCTGCTGGACGGAACCGACGTCCGGGCGATGACTGCGATGCAGTCGGCGCGGCACATCGCCGCCCTCCCGCAGGAACGGGGCAGCGACTTCGAGCTGACCGTGCGCGAGGTGGTCGCCATGGGCCGTACCCCCTACAAGCGGGCCTTCGCCGGGGAGGACGCCACCGACCGGGACATCGTCGCCCGAGCGCTCTGCGACGTCGGCATGGACGGGCACGCCGGACGCCGTTTCACCGCACTGTCCGGCGGCGAGCGTCAACGCGTGCTCCTGGCAAGGGCGTTCACGCAGCTGCCCGATGTCCTCGTGCTGGACGAACCCACCAACCACCTCGACATACGCCACCAAGTCGAACTTCTGGCCCTGCTGCGCGCTCAGCGGCGGACAACGCTGGTATCGCTCCATGACCTGAATGCCGCCGCGTCCGTGTGTGACCGGCTGCACGTTCTGTGCGCTGGCAACGTCGTCGCTTCCGGCCCACCACGCGAGGTCCTCACCCCCGAGTTGATTGGCGAGGTCTTCGGCGTACGGGCGGCAGTGGTCGACCACCCCCTCACCGGAGACCTGCTGATCGCGTTCGACCATCGTGCCCCGGGGGACGACGAGACCGTCCAGTCAGACAAGACAAAGGCGAGCGGATGACGTGGCGTCCGGCGTGGGGGTGCTTCGGCCGTGGGTGGACACTGGGCACGACGGTCCCGCCACTGCTGGCGCGGCTCCCACAGGACGGCGGTGCACAAATCCCGCGCAACCCCTGGCGATTCCCGGGCGCTCGCCCCTGCCGTCTCCTACTCCGAGCGACTCCTCCGCGCCAGGTGACAAGACCTGCGATGACTACGCCAACCGCTCCAAAAGGATGGCCTCCCAGGCGTGCCGGAGCGAGACCCTGAGCAGGGCAAGGCGGCCGGCATCGGCCCTGTCGAGCGCCTCGGCAAGCCGAATCACGGTGTCGCAACGGGCCAGCCACAGTCCGCGCAGACATGAACCGAGGCTGTAGCCGGCGAGGGTGGCCGCGCGGACAGCGACCGGCGCGCCAACGGCGGCCGCAAGCGCGGAAATGTCCTCGCACGGGTCGCCGATGGCCGCGTTGCCCCAGCCGAGGATGCCGCGCACCCTGCCGTCGGCGCCCACTGCGACGTGCTCGCCTGTGAGGGCGCGATGGACGAGGACGGTGGCGCCGGGCCGGTCGGCGAGTCTGACCGCAGCCGGGCCGGTGCGCTGCTGCAGCCAGGCGGGGTCGAACTCGTCGTTGGCACCGAGGCGTTCGACAGCCCACTCCGCGGCCTGAAGCAGGGCCTTCAAGGAACGCGGTGCCACCCGTGGCACACCGAGCCCCTCAGCTTGCCGAACGGACACCCTGCGCAGCCCGATGAGCACCGCCGCGAGGTCGTCCTCACCTGCGGTGGATACGTTGTGCTGCTGCTCTGTCTCGACGGGCACCTTGATGTCCAGCGTGTATGTCAGCCCAGGTGCCCACTCGCCGTGCGCCACACCGGCCGGCACCGCGACCGGCAGATGCGGGCGGACCAGGTCACGCAGCCGCAGTTCCCGGCGCTGGCGAAGGGCCGCCTCGCGGTCGGGAGCAAGACGCAGCACATGATGGTTCCCAACCCACCATGCCGAGCACCCGTTGCCCGCCGCAACAGGCCGTATCCCGGGTCCGGTCGGGTCACCTGTGGCATGCCTGAGCAGGGAGTTGATGACGTGTTGGACTGTGTCCGCCGTGGGTTTCGTTGCTTGGGTCATGGTCCGCGCCGCTGTCGCCTAGAGGTGTGATGGGGCTTCTGGCAGTCGTGCAGTCCACGGGCCCGTGGGGCGTGTCCGGTGATGTCATGTGATGCGCTGACGTGGTGGTCGCCGGAAACGCCGCTGTGATGTGGTGGCCAGGACACCGACACGGTCACGCGGCCAGGCGTTGGGAGACCTGCGCGGTGACCACACAGGTCGGCCATGTGATCGTGTCCATCGGAATCGCATCTATGAGACGCAGTCCGCGTTCAGGGCCCGATCCTCCAGGTCACTCGGCCAGGACGGGTCACCACGCCGGTGAATCCGGTCGCCCCCGGGCTTCTGAGGACGAACGCCGTGACGTGATCCGCCATCTCGCTACTCCTCTCGTCTCGTAGGGGTACCCAGCGAACCTTGAGGGCGGTCCAGCGGTCGATAGACACCGGTTGAAACCGCTGAGGCCGCATCTCGTCATCTGTCGCAGCGCGTTCATGCTTCAGGCGGTTATCCCGATGCACCGGTACGCCGAGGCCGACGAGGTCGCCGGTGTGGTGGCGTTCCTGGCCGGGCCGGACGCCGCGTACATCACCGGCAGCACACTTCGTGTCGACGGCGGCGCCCTCGCCTGAGGCCTGGCTCAGGACTCACCACGGCGGTCGCCGCGGGTCTCGCGGGGCGTGACGCCGAACTCGCGGCGGTAGGCGGTGGCGAACGACGCGTGGCTGGCGAACCCGGACGCGTGCGCGATCTGCGCGATCGACCGGTTGTCCCAGGTTGAACTGGCCAACCGGGTCCGGGCCAGCCGCAGCCGCTCCGCGCGGATCAGGTCGCGGGAGGTGGTGCCGGCGGCCTGTAGCACGTCTTGCAGATATCGCGGCGACCAACCCAGGACCCGGGCGATGCCGGTGATGGAGAGGTCGGGGTCGGCAGCGTGACGGCGGACGTACTGCCTCACCTGCGCCTCGACCTCTCTTCGCTGGGCGGCCGGCGCCGAGTCGCTGGCGCCTTCGGCGAGCAGGCAGAGCAGGCAGAGCAGGTCAAGCAGTTGGTCGCATGCGATATTGAAGGTTGCCTCGGAAAAGTGTTCCCGCTCCTGTTGGAGGGTGAGCACCGTCTGCCGGATCAGCCGGCCGAGCCCGGCGGTACCGTCGAAGGCTTGCGGATCCCGGGCGGCGGGATTACGGCGGTAGATCGCCTCACCAGGGACGATCAGCGCGACCGACTGGAATTCCTCGTCGTGGGTGAAGGTCAACGGGCGGTCCACGTCGCACAGCGCGAGAGTGCCCGGCCGGATCTCGCCCGCGGCCGCGGCCTGCTCCACCTGGGCGCTCCCGGCGGTCGGCACCAGTAGCTCGAACGCTCCGCGCGGGTCTGTCCGGATGTGCCGCTGCTCCCGCACGAACTCCTCGCGGACGTTACTGCAGAGCGCGATGCCGTACGACCGTGACCGCTGCCACTCCAGCCGACCCGCCCACGGGCCGGCATCCGTAAGGGTGACCCGGCTCTCGCCGTGCAAGTCGATGAACGCTTCCCGCCAGGCTCTGGGCGTCGGGATCAGACCACGCTCGTTCCAGCGATACATCCCTGTACGGTATCCAACCGCGATGATGCGGATCCCGTCGTAGCCGTTTCGCGGGTTCAGTGGGCCGGAGCGATGTTGTGCACATGGACGATCGTAGTCGCGCAGGAATTGTAGGTTTTGAGCCAGGACAGCAGTGTTCGACGCGGGCGCGGATTTCGCGGTGCCCGGCGTTGTAGTCCTGTTCGGCCCGGTGCTCCTCACCCGTGCGGCATCGGCCCCGATCCGTCAGGACTGAAAAGTGCCCTCCGCCTGAACCGGCAGAACGCTAAGCCCAGTTCATCGTCCCAGGCAGGGATGCCCTTTCGCTTTGTTGGGTCAAGGCTGTCTGCGGCCATCGTCGGGTTGGTTCCGGCGCGGCGCTGCTGTTGGCCACTTCCTGAGAGGCATTGAGAGTAGAACGTTCGGTATTGAAAAGGTGTCGCGCGTGCGGCAGAATGCTCACTCGAGGGCGAACGTTCTACAGGCCCTCGGCACACCTCCGGGCGGGTTGGCCAGGAACGCGACTCCGGCCCCTACTCCACGGGCCTGGACCGGCGTTTTTACTCCCCTGCCGCCGGCCAGGCCCGTGGTCCTTCGGTAGGACCCCGTACCTCCCCGGGTCCAAGCCGCCGACTGCTGGGCGGTTGAGACCGCGTGTGGAGTGTGTCGGCAACCGGTTGCGCTTCTGTGTGCTCACCCGCCCTCGCATCCGGTGCTGACGCCAATGACTGGGCGCCGAAGTGCAGCCCTCAGCCGGCCCGCAGCAGAAGGGGCGCCCGGCCGGGCTGGCGTAGACCCTGCTTCCGGTCTGATTTTGCCGACGGTCGTCCTAGCCCGGCCGCAGCCGCGTGGCGCCCGCTTCGGTTGCCGTGCGATCGGCGGTGGCTTGTACTGCAACGGTGTCTACGTGACTGCTGGCCAGGTCGTCGTTGGTGTGGTCATGGGTGGGGACCTTGCTGATGTGCGTATGTGAGCGCGTGAACTGGAGCCGGTGCATGGGCGGTTCGTGCACCGGTTCAGCCGCTCGGAGCCGCGGGAGTCGGTGCTTCCCTGTATGCGGGGGCTGATTGCCCCGCTCCAGCGCAAGAGCGGCCGGACGCTGGCCGAGGAGGCGGGCCATTGCGGGCCGGACCGTATCCAGCGGATGCTGAACCGGATCGAGTGGGACGCCGACGAAGTCCTGGACGACGTACGCCGCTACGTGGTCGACCATCTCGGTGACCGCGAGGCCGTGCTCATCGTCGACGACACCGGCTTTTTGAGGAAGGGCACCCGCTCAGCAGGAGTGCAGCGCCAGTATTCGGGCACCGCTGGCCGCACGGAGGACTCCCAGATCGGGGGTGTTCCTCGCCTGCGCCACCGATCGCGGACGCACCCTGATCGACCGACGGCTGTATCTGCCCACGTTGTGGACGGACGACCGGGAACGCCGGCCGCCTACGGCTTCAGCATCCGCCGACGCCAACCCCAAGCCCGCACCAGCCGGAAACCGCCCAGCACGAAGAACGGACACCGTTGCAGTACTAAGGACACGTCGCGTCATCATCTGCTGAGCCCGTGAGTACCTCCGCATCGCTCCCGCCATGTTGCCCGGAACGGGCCGCGCTTCCGCCCTGCTGGTGTATGTCCAGGAGAACGCCGGCCCGCCAACTGCGGCCGGGACCGGAACGCGCGGCGCCGACCTCCAGGAGAGCGAGGCGGCAGTGTCAATCCGCGCTATCGCCGGGGAAACCGGCCGTTGCGGTCCACGCCATCGCCTGCTGCACGCAGCTGGGGTCTACGACCACCATGACGCACGGACGTTCATGCCAGGTAGTGGCGGCAGGCCGAAGCCGGACTCACCGCAGCAGGCTTCACCGTCCTGACACCGCGCCGCGAAGCGTGCCTCGTGGCCTTGTTCACCACGGCACCACTCCGTCTGGCCCCAGGAACTGTCCGGTCGGGCCTTTTGGGCCGAGTAGAGCTGCCCTGGCGATCGTCGCCGCCGCGACGGCGGGTGGCTGGCCGAAGCCGCCCATCATGTCGGTGCCGGTCAGGCCGGGGTCCACGCAGTTGACGCGCACGGTCGGATTGGCTTTCGCGTACTGCACCGTGAACATGTTCAGCGCCGCCTTGGATGCCCGGTACAGATCCTGGGGGTAGGCGGTGAACTCATCGTTGACATCGGCGGACTTGGACAGCGAGCCGATGCTGCTGGTCACGTTGATCACCGTGGCGGAGTCCGACCGGGAGAGGGCGGGCAGGAAGGCGTTCGTCACCCGAACGGGACCAAAGACATTGGTGTCGAAGATCGCCTGGACATGCTGCCTGGTTGCATCGGCCAGCGCGGGGTTCGGTTCGAGTATTCCGGCGTTGTTGATCAGGACATCGAGTTCACCCACGGTGTGCGTGGCGGCCTCGATCGAAGCGTCGTCAGTGACATCGAGGTGGACGAAGTGGGCGCCGGTCTCTTGGGCGGCCTTCTTGCCACGTTCCGGGTCGCGGGCCGCCAACCAGACGGTGTGCCCCGCAACGGCAAGTATGCGTACTGTCTCGTAACCTATGCCCCGGCTCGCGCCTGTGACCAGAATGATTGCCATGGCACGTCACGCTAACAGCAGGCGTGTTGCATGAAAGCGGCCGAGGCGTCGTCAACTACGCGGTCAGTACCGGCTTTTTCCGCGACACGCACGTCGACCTGTAGGTGTCATCTCAGCAGGAAGGTACCGGCTCTTCTCCCACATCACCATGAACTGGCGCGGCAAGCCCCTGACCAGCCACTAAGAGCTCACGCCGATAGGCGTGTGCTCATGGGCGGCGATTCGGGCGGTTGTCCCAGCGGTGGGTCGTTCAAGCCAGGCGGAGCAGGCTACGGATGGTGATGATCGTGTCCGCGAGGTCGAAGAAGGCGTCGATGATCGTGGCTCGGCGTTCGTAGCAGCGGGCGAGCCGGTGGAAGGCGTTCTGCCAGGCGTGGGTGCGCTCGACGTGCCACCGCTGGCTGGCCTGGATCGGCGCCTTCTCGCCCCTGTGCGTGATGCGGCAGAGCAGGCGGCGGGCAGCGAGTTCGGTTCGGGTCTGTCCGAGTCGTAGCCGGCGTCTAGGCGCACGGTGATGTCGTCGGGCAGTTGCCCCAGGTCTTCCAGGCGGTCCAGGGTCGGAACGAGCAGAGGGGAGTCGTGGCGGGTTGGCTCCGGCCAGGACCCTGCCGAGCGGTATGCCGTAGCCATCCGTCATGCCCGAACGTTTCATGCCTTGTTTGCCGCGATCGACAGGCGAGCGCCCGGCGACTTCCCCGCCGCCGGGGGCTTTGGTGATGGAGCCGTCGACGGCGATCTGGTCAAGCAGCAGCCCGACGAACCGGTCGTAGGACTCGAGCGCGATCTGTTTCAGGCGAACGAAGGCGCCGAGCTGGATCCACTTGTCGCGGCGGTTGTGGATGGAGAGGGTCGGTCAGCCATGATGGCAGGACGGGCACAAATCTCCCCAGTGATCGCGAAGCGTCTCAATTCCGTGATCACCGAAGCCCGTGCCCGGCCAGTCCCCGAGAGCTTCCCACGGCGCCTGTCTGTGCCGGCTGCGAGGGGCCAGACGAATCCCCACGTCGCATCGGTGAAACCGCCAACTATGCTGTGCGCGGACGTGCCTCTGTCCGGAGTTCGTCCGCCCCTGCCCGCAACAGGCGTGTGGGACAGGCGAGTTCGGGGCTAGTCGAACAGATCACGTGGCACATGCTGCTCCGTGGCGCCGGTACAGCATCCGGTTCGAAGGGAACCTGTCTTGCCGAAGACCGTTGTCATCACTGGTGCGAGCGATGGAACCGGCGCCGCTGCGGCGCGCCGACTGGTAGATGGTGGACACCATGTGGTCGTCGTGGGCCGGTCCGCGGCCAAGACCAAGGCCGTCGCGGATGAGCTCGGCGTGCACTGTTTCGTCGCCGACTTCGCCCACTTGCACCAGGTGCACACCTTGGCGGCACAGCTCGCCGATCACTGCCCGCGCATCGACGTACTGGTCAACAACGCCGGGGCGATCCTCGGGGACCGCCATGTCACAGCAGACGGCTTTGAGGAGACGTTCCAGGTCAACTATCTCGCTCCGTTCCTGCTGACCAACCTGCTGCTGGACACCCTGCTGGCTTCCCAGGCCCTCGTCCTGCAGACATCAAGCAACGCCGCACGGCTGTCAGCACGCGTCGACCTGGACGACCTCGACAACGCGCGGAACTACTCACCCGTACGCGCCTACGGAAACGCCAAGCTGGAACTCGTCCTCTTCACCCGGGAACTGCACGACCGGTACCACTAGCAGGGCCTGTCCGCGGTGGCCTTCCATCCCGGCGGTGTCTCGTCGAACTTCGCCAGGACCAGCCGAAGCCCCGTGGGCTCACTGTTCCGGACACCTGTGCCTCGCCTGTTTTTCCAGTCCCCGCAGAAGGCGGCACGGCAACTGTTGCGGTTCGTCACCCCGACACCCGGGGACAGCATCGTGTCCGGTGCGTACTACGAGAACGGCAAACCGCGCACGATCAAGACGCCTCCCATCGGACCGCAGTTGTGGGAGGCCACCACAACGTTGCTCGACCTCAACAAGGGGTAGCGAGCCGCATATCTGGCGCGGAGGGCAACAGACATGCCCGGGACGGCGCCATTCAGGGTCGGATGGGACAGCGGCGGCTACAGCTTCCAGACGAGAGTCGCGCAGCATGCGAGGGGAACGGTCATCTGGCAAAGGTCGCCGGTCTCGCAGCAGACCTGGGTGCCGCCGTCGGCGGCGTCCAGCCGTGCGATGCCGTAGACCAGGGTGAGGAAGCTGGGCGATACGGCGACCGCCACGGGCGGCGGCGCAGCTGTGCCTTATAGCCTCGGAGGCGGCGAAGTTGCGTCGCGGTGCCGCGGCCGACGCCGTAGGCGGCGCGTAGACCGGGGTTGAGACCGGGACGTCCAACGAGGCTTTGTGCAGAGCCCGGATCCCGGAGACAGCGTTCGGAGAACGCGCCGTCGTGGATGCGCAGCGCGACCTGGTTGCGGTGGAGGACGTCGAGCACGTCGAGCACGTCGAGGATGTGGCCGGCGCCGCGTACGAGGCGGAACATCTCGGAGATGCGGACACTGTCATCCGGCCGCGTGTAGTCGAGGAGCGCGCGGAACTTCGGCTGCTGGAGTGGGTGGAAACCCGCTTGCAGACCAGGTTCGCCACCGAGGGGCCCCTTCCGTACGGAGGACCGGCCCCTCTGTCGTCAAATCCCTGTCAGCAGTCACCATCGGATCTGATGGGACCCGCGCCGCCGCGGACCCCCGGATTGCACGGGCTCATTGGATGCGCCGGTTGCCTGTCGGCAAACGTGTTTTGACGACCGGAGCGGCTCGGTGGACGGCGACCGGCTCAGGTCGAACGCAGGCAGAAGGGGTGTCCGGCCGGGCTGGCGTAGACGCGGCTGCCGGTGCTGGTTTCCGGGGTGATCTCGTCGGTGGGCCGCAGTCGGGTGGCGCCGGCGTCGGTGGCCGTGCGGTCGGCGGTTGCGAGGTCGTCGACGCCGAAGTCGAGGTGCATCTGCTGGGAAGTGCCGTCCGGCCAGTTCGGGGCGGTGTGTCCGGGGGCGGACTGGACGACGATCACCGGGAGGCCGGGGGCCTGAACGAAGTGGTGGGTCGGGGTGGGGGTGAGGGAGCCGCCGAGCAGCCGGTGCCAGAAGGAGCTCTCCTTCTCGGTGTCGGCGGCGTCGATGATCACGGAGGTCAGGGTGATGGGCATGGAGGTGTCCTGTTCGTGCTGTCGGTGGTTGCTCAGACGGTCGGGATGATGCCGCCGTCGACGCGGAACTGTGCTCCGGTGAGCCATTTCGCGCGGCCGGAGGCGAGGAAGGCGATCATCTCGGCGACATCTTCGGGATCTCCGGGGCGGCCCATGGGGACCTTCAGGTGGTCCACGAGCTGCTGCGCGACTTCGTCTGGGGTCACGCCCTGGGCTTCGGCCATGTGCCGGAGGTGGGCGCTGGCGCCTTCGGTGACGACGAAGCCGGGAAGGACGCAGACCACGCGCACCCCGTGCTCGCCGACCTCGGTGGCCAGTTCGCGGCTGTAGGTGTTGAGCGCGGCCTTGGCGGCGGCGTAGGAAGCCTCGGCGCGCTGGGGAAGTTGGCTCGCGATCGAGGAGACATGCACGACGACGCCGGAGCCCCGCTCGACCATTCCCGGCACCAGGGCCCGGTCCAGACGTACGGCGCTGAGGAGGTTCATCTCCAGGTCCGCCTGCCAGGACTCGTCCGACCGGCTCAGGGTCGGCGCCGGGGCGCTCGCCGCACCGGCGTTGTTCACGAGCACGTCCACGCCGCCCACCTGCTCGACGACCCGGCGGCCGAGCTCGGCCGCGCCCTGCTGCGTCGAAAGGTCCGCCGGCACGAAGGTGGCGCCCCCGTCCTCCTTGGGTCGGCTGCGGGAGGCCGTCAACACGGTGGCGCCTGCGGCGACGAAGCGACGCACGGTCGCCGCCCCCAAGCCCCGGCTACCACCGGTGACCAGCACTCGCAGCCCGCCCAGGCCCTCGTCGGTGTTTGGCATGGGGAATCCCCTCAGTAAGATGAACCTGACTCCGGAAACGGTACACCTAAACGGAGCCGGACTCACCTTATGGAGGTTCCTTGCCGTCATCACGCCCGCTACGCGCCGACGCGCGACGCAACCGCGAGGCACTGCTGTCCGCGGCCCGCCAGGCGTTCCTCGGCGGCGACACGGACGCGCACGTGGAGGACATCGCCCGCAGCGCCGGCGTCGCCGTGGGCACGCTCTACCGCCACTTCGAGACCCGCGAAGCGCTGATCGAGGAGGTCTACCGCAAAGAGGTCGACGACCTGTGCGCCACGCCCGGCGTCCTGCTGGACCAATACGCCCCGGAGGAGGCGCTGCGGCGCTTCCTCCTGCTGCTGGTGGACCACGCGGCGGTGGGCAGGGGGATGTCCAGTGTGCTGGAAAGCATCATGGCGACGGACTCACCGGTCTTCGACGACGCGCGCACCCGTATGGCCAACGCCCTCTCCTTGCTGCTCGAAGCCGGCAGTGCGGCCGGCACCGTCCGCGACGACGTCACAGGCTCCACCCTGTTGCGCGCACTGGGTGGTATCTGCGGAATGCGTGCCACGGAAGGCTGGTTGGTCGAGGCCAGGCAGATCACCGCCCTCCTCTTCGACGGCCTGCGGTACGGCGCCCCGCAGTCACCCTGAGTCAGGGAGCGCGCCGTGCGCCACCGACGGGTCCTGCCCGTGACTCCTGACCGCTCCCGTCCTCGCCGTCGGCCGACCAAAGCCGATGGCGCTCGTAGACCGTCTTCCACGCCCGAACCGCTCTGGTAGATCGCGCCAGTGCACCCCGGTCCGCACCCGATGCAAGATCGCGTCGATCACCTGCCGGCGATCACGCCACCGCCCCCAGCGACCTTTGCTGACCGGCAGGAACGGCCGGAGCCGCTCCCGCTCCGCGTCCGACAGAGCACCGCGTTCTGCCCGCCCCCGGCCGTCAGAGGCGCGAGGCACTGTCCACGTCCTCAGCGTCCTGAGCTGATCCGCGCAGTCACTCCGGTTTGACCGTGATCACCGCTGTCTCTTCTGGCGCCGCGACGCGTTCCGTGCCGTCGGCCGTGAGGAAGGGCTCCTGACCGGGCTGCCGTGCGCCGACGCGGGCGAGGGTGAGCGTGGCGGTCACGGTCAGGACGACCACGGCGGCTCCCGAGAGCAGGAAGGCGTTCTCGACTCCGGCGAGGGTGATGGCGGTCGAGGCCACGAAGGGGGAGATGGACAGGGCTCCTGCCACGCCGGCCTCCCACAGGCCGAGCGCCTTCGCCAGGTGATGGCTCGGTATGCGCTGCTGTACCAGTGCGATCAAGGGAATGTCCGTGAGGGCGGAGGCCAGTCCCGTTGCGGTCAGGAGAAGCGCCGCCACGGCAGGGGAGGTGACCGTGCCCAGGGGAGCCCGGAAGATCCCGAGCAGGGCCCACGCCAGCACGGCGGCCACGGCGAGTCTGCGGATACGCAGGCCGGCCAGGAGCAGGGCGCCGACCACTTCGGCGACCCCGGCGACGCCGAGCAGCAGGCCGTACTGGCCGCCCTGTCCCACGACCGCGACAAGCCCGACGGTCAGGAAACCGCTGGTCAGGGTGAGGGCGAGCACGAAGGTCACGATGACCACGAGTACGTCGGGAGCGGCCCGCACGGCCCTGAGCCCGGCGCCGAGATCGGACCACAGCCCCGTCTGACCGCCGGTCGGGGCGGAGCGGGTGACGCGGATGGCGGCCACGGCGGCCGCCGAGCCCAGGAAGGTGAGTCCATTCACCACCAGCACCGACTGCAGCGAGCCGAAGGCCAGCAGCGGCGCGAGCATGAGCGGGCCGACGAAGAAGGCGGCCCGGAAGGCGACTTGCAGCAGTCCGTTGGCCTGCTGCAGGCGGTCCACCTCCGGCACGATCTGCGTGACGATGGCGTTGCGCGCCGGGGCGAACGGGGCGCCGATCAGCGCCAGCAGCGCCGTGGTCGCCACGAGCAGGGGCAGGTTCAGCAGGCCGAGGGAGAGCAGGACCGAGGCCACGGCCACCACGGCGACCCGGGCCAGGTCGGTGGCGATCATCAGCTTCCGGCGGTCACGGCGGTCGGCGTACGAGGCGACGACGAAGGTGGCCACAAACGCGGGCGCGAACGCGGAGACGCTCACCAGGGCGACGGCCGTGGGGTCCTTCGTCAGCGACCAGGCCAGCCAGGCGGTCGCGGCGGTGTACAAACCGTCGCCGAAGCGGGAGATGCCCTGACCGGCGAAGAGAAGCAGGAAGTTGCGGTCCCTCAGCAGTGACATGCGGCCACTGTCGGATCCCGCCGCGGGTCTGATCCACTTATTAGGCAGATGGCTAATCAGTCGTTCTACGTCACCTCGCCGTCGCCGTCGCCGTGCAGGAAGCTCTCCAGGCTGGGGGTCAGGCCCGCCACCTGTCCGGGCGCAAGCCGATACAGGACGTAATAGCCCTCGCGACGGCGCTCCAGCAGGCCCGCGTCCGCCAGCACTCGCAGGTGCTTGGACAGGGCGGCCTCGCTGACACCGACGAGCGGCGCCAACTCCTGTGTGCTGCGAGGGCGTTCGGCGAGCAGTCGCAGGGCGCGCAGCCGGGTGTCGTCGGCGAGCGCGCGCAGCGTGCCGACGAGTTTGGCCGGCGGAATCCTCGGGCGGGCTTCCCGGACGATCGAGGAGACGGGGAAGACGAGCCCGAGGGGCCACGGGCCGTCGCAGTTGACGCGTACGTGCGGCCACACATAGGCACTGGGGGCGAGCACGAGTGTGTCGTCCGGTCCGATGGCTACCTCATGGTCGTGCGGCCGCTCCAGCCAGAAGCGTTCGGCGCGCGGATCGCTGCGCACCTCCGGCCACAGGCCGCGGAGCATCCCGTACAGGCCGCGCTGCTCGATCTGGTGTCCGGCCTCGCTGACGCCGGCAGCGAGTTCGGGCTCAAGCCGTGCCCATTCCTCCTCGAACGCCTCCCGCCAGTAGCGCTCCAGCATGCTCAGGAACCGCTCCAGCAGCGCGCTGGGGTCGTCCAGGAGCATCGCGGCCATCGTCGCGTCGTCACTTTCCCGTGCAAGGCGCTCCCGCACCAGACGGCGTACCTCCGGTTCGTCCAGCACGTGTGGATCCCTGCCCTCGCCGCCGCCCGGCCAGGGCGTGAGCAGAGGGACGGCGAACTCCAGGCGGACCAGCCCAGGATCCGCCCGGCGCAAGCCGGCCAGTTCGCCTTCGAAGTCCGTCAGTCCGCCGGTCGCCTGCGGAAAGAGAGACTCGGGGAAGTACGAGCGCACCGCATAAGAGAACGCCTCGATCTCCCGCTTCAACGCCGGGGACAGCTTGCGCATCGCACGCACCCAGCCGTGCTGCACGGGGTGGTGCTTGGGTTCCACCAGCACATGGAGACTCAGTACGGCCTCCATCGCCGGCGAATAGGCGAACCCCACCCGCTCCGCACCACCGGCCGGGACCCGGAACACGATCGTCATGACCCGTCATCCTTGCCGAACGGCGTCCACGACGGAAACCGCGCCGCGCCGCCGACGCTGTCCGCACCGCTGACCTGCGCGCCGATCGGCCATGCGGCGAGTGGGAAGCGCCGCATGGACGTCCGGCAGCTCGAGTACTTCCGCATCCTCGATCACCTGTCGGTGATCAGGCGACTGCCCGCAGCGACCGGAGAACGAGCAAATCAAGCGATGGTGGGATGGGAAACGCGGCCGGGTTCCCGGCGTACTGTCTGACGCCGTGAAGAGGCAGATCCGTGCGATTACGGGTCAGGCAACCGTGACGTCGAGGTCGACAGGGACGTTGCCGCGTGTCGCGTTGGAGTAGGGGCACATCGCGTGAGCTGCTTCGGACAGCTTGTCTGCCACTGCCTGCTCGACGCCGGCCAGGTCGATGTGCAGGGTGGCACTCAGGCCGAAGCCGCCTTCCGGAGTCTTCTCGACGCTCACCTCGGCGATGACGGTCGAGGAGGCCAGTTCGACTTTCTGCTGGGCGGCCACAGCCTTGAGGGCGGAGTGGAAGCAGGCGGACCACCCGGCGGCGAAGAGCTGCTCGGGGTTGGTGGCGCCGCCAGGGCCGCCCATCTCCTTCGGGATCGCCAGGGTGAGGTCGAGGAGGCCGTCGTCGGTCTGAACCCGGCCTCCGGCTCGGCCCTCGCTGGTGGAGGTGGCAACGCCCGCGTACACGATGTCCGTCATCTTCTGTCCCTAATGCGATCGTGAGTGTATTCGTTCGCCTGCCCTACGGAGAATCCACGCTCATGGGGAGCGGGCAGGAGGCCGATGTCAATGGGGTACCTGGCAGAGGCCCCGAGTGAGGCAGAACGTTCGGTATTATGCAGTGTCCCGATCGGCGTGCTACCTGTCAAGACCGATCGTTCTATCTACTAGATAGCGTGCCGGGTAGAACGTTCTGTATTGACGTGAGGCTGTCATCTTGGCATGCTGCCGTGACGGACCGGTCGTTCCACCGATCGAAATCCCCATATGGTCTCGGTCGCACAGTCGTCTATCCATCGGCGTTCGAGTGCACGGTCACTGGTCCTCCCTTCCCGACCATCGAAAGGAACACAGTGAGCACCCTCGCTGCCCCGTCCGGCATCTCTGAGACCGCGTCCGCTCTGCGCAGGCTCTACTTCGTCCGGTTCGCCTTCGCCATCGTCTGGGCCGGCGTGATGCTCACGATGGCCTCGAAGATCACCCCGGTCGGAGCCGTACTTCTGGTGCTGTACCCGCTGTTCGACGTCGGCGCCGCCATCTACGACGCCAAGGTCTCGCGCACCACGGGATCGCCCACATTGCTGTACGTGAACGTCGCCGTCAGCCTCGCCACTGCCATCGGTCTCGGCATCGCCTGCGCGTCCGGCATTCCGGCTGTGCTGCGTGTATGGGGCGCCTGGGCCGTCGTGGCCGGCCTCGTGCAGCTGATCGTCGCCGTTCCCCGACGCTCGATGGGCGGCCAGTGGCCGATGATCCTCAGCGGCGGCATCTCGGTGCTGGCGGGCGCGTCGTTCATCGCGTCGGCCGGTGCGGACGACCCCAAGCTGAGCAACGCGGTCGGCTACGCCATCCCGGGCGCCATCTTCTTCCTCATCTCGGCCCTGCGTCTCGGCCGCGCGGCGAAGACGGACTGACCTCCAGGCCTTCGTACGATGTTCCTTTGACGAAGCCGAAGCGTGCCAGATGAAGGAAACGTCGCCGACCTCGCAGATGCCCGCCCCGTGCCCACGCCGGACAACCCGTGCGTGGGCACGCCATTTCGGCCTCGGCGCGGTGGCAGGTGCGGCGTGAAAGCAGAGCCAAGGCGACAGGTGTCGGCACGCCTTGACGCGGTCACGGAGGTCGGCTCGTGCCGGGACCGCGCGGCGTGCCTGTGAACCGGCGTTGATCAGGTGTGGTTTGGGGCGGCGTCTGCTCCTACATTGATGCGCACGCGCAGCCAGGGGCGGTGCACAGGCCGCATTCTCGGTGTTGTCCGATGCAGTCGGTCACGCCGGGGACGGCTGTAGGTGCTCGGCGGTAGGACGATCCCGAGCCGGCTGGATGCTGATCCCCTGCCGGCCGACGGCGTCCCACGCGCGAGGAGCATGCCGTGCGACAGTCCGCTGCTCGACTGGCTGGTGCATCATCGGGGTCGACGACGCACCGACGCTGCTTGAACTGGCCCGTCGTCGAGTGCCTGCCGAACGGTCGGAGTTCCATGTCGCAGGCATGGAGAAACTAGACGTGCCAGACGCCGGCAACGACGCTGCTGTGTCGCGCATGGGCGCACTGCTCGTGGGCGATCCGGTGGCGACCGCCCACGAGATGGCGCGAGTGCTGAAGCCGGGGGGTCGGTTCAGTGTTGCGGCATGGACCGAGGCGGAGGTTAACCCCAATACCAGTGACTTAAGGAATCGGGTCCCAGCTTCTTGGGACTTTGGTCGGTGGGTTGATTGGGGCTGTGCGCCAGTGCGGGGCGATGGCCACGGCCTCGGCAGGGCTCCGGTCGGGCTGGGGAGGGCGCCGGTGTTCGTCGCGTTTGACGCCGAAATTGGACATCTTGCGTTTGATGACACGGGGGTTGAAGCGCCTACGGCGCAGGGGCAGCAGGTGGCGGGCTATCTCCCGCAGGCCCTCGACGAGGGAGGCGGCCAGGTGGTCAGGGGGAAAAGGCCGCCTGCGCGGTGACCTGTCGGCGTGCGAGGCGGATGCTGCGGGTGAAAGAGAGCCGGTC
>NZ_KB911640.1 GCF_000383615.1 Streptomyces canus 299MFChir4.1
GACATCGCCACGAAGGACGCGGACGGTTACTACACCATCGTCGACCGCAAGAAAGACCTGATCATCCGCGGCGGCTACAACGTCTACCCCCGCGAGGTCGAGGAGATCCTCTACCAGCACCCCGCCGTGGCCGAAGCCGCGGTGATCGGGATCCAACACGCCGAGCTCGGCGAGGAGGTCGGCGCCGCGGTGGCCCTCAAGCCGGGCGCCGAGGTGGACCCGGAGGAGCTCAAGAACTTCGTCCGGGACCGTCTCGCGGCGTACAAGTACCCCCGCTCGGTCTGGCTCGTCGACGCCCTCCCCAAAGGACCCACAGGAAAAATCCTCCGCCGCAAGGTTCAGCCCGCGGGCTGATGGGACGCGTCGCATGGCCGCCAGGTAAGCCCAGTGGACGCGGAGAGCAGCAGCCAGGTGGCCGCGGGTCAGGAGGAGGCCGTCGTCAAGGATTCCAGTTCCGTGTCCGACAGTTGAAGGTCTTGCGCGGCAATCAGCGCCGGCAGCTGTTCGACAGTGCGTGCGGAGGCTATCGGGGCGGTCACGGTCGGCTGCTGTGCGAGCCAGGCGACCGCCACCGTGGACATCTCGACGCCCCGCGCCGTGGCGATCTGCTCCAGCGCGTCGAGTACCTTCACGCCGCGTTCCGTGTCCGCGTGGCCGCCGGCGAGTCCGGGAAGGTTGCGCACATTCTCGGTGTTCTTGCCGGGGCGGTACTTGCCGGTGAGGAAGCCGGAGGCGAGCGCGAAGTACGGTACGCAGGCCAGCCCTTCGCGCTGCACGATCTCCCGTCGCGCACCCTCGTAGCTGTCGCGTGCGACGAGGTTGTACTGCGGCTGCAGGGCCACGTAGCGGGCCAGCCGCTCGCGGTCGGAGAACTCCAGTGACGCGGAGAGCCGTTCGGGGCTGATGTTGGAGGTGGCGATGGCCCGCACCTTGCCGGCCTTCACGAGGTCGTCGAGAGCGGTGATGATTTCGTCCACGGGGATGGATTCATCCCGGTCGAAGTGGGTGTAGTAAAGGTCGATGTGGTCGGTACGCAGTCGCCGCAAGGACTCCTCGGCTGCGGCCTTGATGTTGGCGGGAGCGAGGCCCATGAACTTCGGGTGGTCGCCGACCTTGGTTGCGATGACCACGTCGTCACGATTGCGGCGGGTGGCGAGCCAATCGCCGATGATGCTCTCGGACTGTCCCGGCTCATTGCCCTGCTCGGGAAAGTAGTGCATGTATGAGTCGGCGGTGTCGATGAAATTCCCGCCTGCGGCGAGATAGGCGTCGAGCACTGCAAACGACTGGGTTTTGTCGGCGGTCCAGCCGAAGACGTTGCCGCCCAGGCAGAGGGGGGACACGCGGAGGCCGGACGAGCCGAGGGTGCGAAGTTCAGTCATGTCGTGCCCAACGTCCGCCCGGTTACTCGAAGTTCCCCACGCTTGCCCATCGGGGGGCGCGGCGTGGGGGTCACGATGCTCAGTCCGAACACGCCTGAATCGTCCAGGCCGCGACGCGGCGGCGTACGCCGCCGACTGGCTGCCCTTCTTCTGTTCGCCCGAGGGCGCCGCCGGGGTATGGGCGACACACTTGCCGCGGGGACAGCCCAGCGTTCGGGAAACATCGCGCCCCTGGAGGTCGTCGCCGGTGGCATGGTCGCCGTGGGCGAGGATGGGAGGAGCGTGCTCGACCTCGCGCGGCCCGCGCTGGCGCTCTGCATCGGCGGAATGGGCACTGCTCCACCAGTCAACCTCGCGAGTCCAGCCTCGTACGTCCGGGAGCGGGTCGAGGCATTCCGCGAGTCCGGTGTCACCAACGTTCAGGTGACCCCGCTCGGCGACGACCTCACCGGGCTCGTGCGCCAACTCAAGGAGCGGGTGGGCTGACCGCCGCTGATGCTGACGAACCCGGGTGTGACGGTCGGTGGCCCAGCGCCGACCTGCGGGTGGGCCCAACATCGAGGGAACAGGGTTCCCACCGTCCGTCCGAACTCCTCGACCGTCCGCATCTTCGGCCCCGCTGGTCACGACCCCGGGGTCGCCCGCTGGGACGTCCATCTCACCCGACCCGCACCTATGCGCACTCCGAGCCGTGGAACGGGGGAGTCATGCCTGGTCAATCGCAGCCGTGGCGGCATCGGCGCGACCATGAGCGACGCCCGGCGGCCCAGTGCGCGGGCCGCTGCCGCGATCTCCCGTGTCAGCACCCGCCACTACCTGCCCGCCGCTCATGCTCGGCCCGACCTGACCGGCCTGCCCGACCAGCCCCAGGGGGAGATGGGCGAGGCTCGGGGCAGCGGGCGGCCAGGGCCGGCTCAGATCCGCGTCGGTGTCCGTCAGCGCGGAATCAGTTCACCGCCGCCGATCGGGCGCTCCGGGCAGGGCGTCAAAGGCGGAAGCCGCCGCTCGCCTCGATGCGCTGCCCCGTGATCCAGTGGGTGCCCTCGCGCACGAGAGCCGCCACGGCCGGGCCGATATCGTCTGCTTCGGCGATGCGGCCGCGAGCGGTCAGCCCCCTCAGAATCTGCTGGAGATTCTCGTCGTCGCGGAGGTGACCGCCGTCGAAGTCGGTGCTCACCGGACCGGGCGCGATGCTGTTCACGCTGATCCCGCGCCCACCGAGTTCCGCTGCCCAATAACGAGTCAGTACCTCGACCGCTCCCTTGACCGCCCCGTAGACGGCGTAGGGAGGAGTGACGAACCGGGCGAGTCCGGTCGAGAGGTTGACGATCCGGCCGCCGTCGGTCAGCAGGGGCGCGGTGCCGTCGGGGGCCGTGGCCAGGGCCTGGGTGAGGAGGTAGCAACCCTTGACGTGGACGGCGAAGAGGCGGTCCATGGTCTCCTCATCGGTGGAACCCAAAGCGGAGTGCAGCGCGATCCCGGCGTTGTTGACCAGGATGTCGAAGGTGTCACGATCCCAGCGGTCCCGCAGGGTCTGCCGCACGGTGTCGGTGAAGCCCGGCAACGCCGCCGACTGTGTGACGTCGAGGTGAAGCGCGACGGCGACGCGGCCACGCGCGGCGACCACCTCGACGACCTCCTTCGCCCTGCCCTCGTCCGTGTTGTAGGTGAAGATGATGTCCCGGCCGTCGGCGGCGAGTGCCTCGACGATTGAGCGGCCGATGCCGCGGTTGCCGCCGGTGACGAGGGCGATCGTAGTGGACATGGCATTCCTTCTGGCGGTGGTTCCTGGCTGATTCCTCCACCATGTGTCCCTCGGCCGGTGCTAACCAGTGGCCGCTTACCCAGGGGTTGGGACCCCCTGGGTAAGCCGTGGCCGGGCACGGATACTGAACAGGTGAATCTGACCGAGCTGGGTGCCTTCGTCAGGTCCCGACGTGATCGAGTCCAGCCCTCGGACGTCGGTCTGGTCGCCGGGCCCCGGCGCAGGGTTCCGGGGCTGCGCCGCGACGAGGTCGCCATGCTGGCCGGGGCCTCGACCGACTATTACATCGAGATCGAGCGCGGCGGCGCTCAACCGTCGGAGCAGATGCTGGCCGCTCTGGCCCGCGCGTTGCGGCTGACGAGTGACGAGTGCGACCACCTCTTCCACCTTGCGGGCCGGCGGCTGCCACCTTCCGGAGGCTCGTCGGCACACCCCCGTCCAGCCATGTTCGACCTGCTGGGCCGCCTTGCCGCAGTGCCGGCGCTCGTCTGTACGGACCTGAACGTCATGCTGGTGCAAAACCGCCTCGCCGATGCACTTTTCGGCCCGCTCGTTCCTGTCGCGGGACCGGGAGCGAGCTTCGCCCACCGGTGGTTCACCGGGGATCCCACGGCCCGCGCCCTGTATCCGGAGGACGATCATGAGCATCACTCACGCGGCTTCGTCGCGGACCTGCGCGCGGCCGCCGGCCGACGGAGCCGCGGCGATCAGGAGGTTGCACAGCTGATCGGCGATCTGAAACGGCGCAGCGAAGAGTTCGTCCGTCCCCCTGGTCCGAACGCGATTTGACTTGCTCCTCGGGGTGAAGCCCGAGGATTCTGGCCTTCTCGATCGTTGCTGTGCCGCTACGTGGCACGGGGTTCGGTCGGGAATCCGTGGCTTCCTGTTTCTTCGCGCTGTGCCGGGATCGCTCCTGGTCTTACCGGCGCTCCGCAGGCTGATACCGCCAGTCCGGCGGCCGTTTTGACGTTGATCGCGGCGTTGGTGTCCCGGTCGTGGAGGGTGCCGCAGGCGCTACAGGTCCATTCCCTCACGTCGAGGGGTTTGGGCCCGTCTTTGACGCCGCAGGTGGAGCAGACCTGACTCGTCGGCTCGTACCGGCCGATCTTGATCAGGGTCCGTCCGTACCGTTGTGCTTTGTACTCCAGCATGTTCATGAATGAGGCCCAGCCGGCGTCATGCACGGACTTGGCCAGCCTGGTGCGCGCCAGTCCCCTCACCGGCAGGTCTTCCACGGCGATCCCTTGGTTCTCGGAGATCAGCTTCGTGGAGAGCTGGTGGTGGAACTCGCGGCGGGCGTCAGCAACCTTGGCGTGGGCGCGGGCGACCTTGAGACGGGCCTTTTCGCGGTTCTTCGATCCCTTCTGCTTGCGGGACAGCTCCTTTTGGGTCTTCTTCAGTTTCTTCTCCGCGCGTCGGAGGAAGCGCGGGGAGTCGATCTTCGTGCCGTCGGAGAGGACCGCGAAGTGAGTCAGGCCGAGATCGATGCCGATGGTGCGGTCGGTGGCAGGCATCCACTCGGCATCCCGGGTCGGTGTCGATGACGAACGAGGCGAAGTACCGCCCGGCCGCGTCCTTGATCACGGTGACCGAGGCAGGAGCGGCGGGCAGTGTGCGGGACCACTTCACCTTCACCGCGCCGATCTTCGGCAGGTTCAGCCGTCCGCTGTCGGTGATCTTCCAGCGGGCGTTGGCGGTGAACCGGATCGACTGCCGGGTGTCCTTGCGAGACTTGAACCGCGGCGCACCGGTCCTGGGCCCCTTGCGGGTGCCCTTGAGGGAGGCGAAGAAGTTGCGGTACGCGCTCTCGGCGTCCCGCAGCGACTGCTGGAGCACCACCGCGGAGACCTCACCCAGCCATGACCGCTCGGCGGTCCGTTTGGCCTCGGTGATCAGGCGCGTGGACAGCTGACCGGCCGTCGGGAACGGCTGCTCGGCCTTACGGGCGTCTTCACGGGCGCGGACCGCGTCGTTGAACACGACACGGGCACACCCGAACGCCTTCGCCAACGCGGTCTGCTGGCCGGCGTCCGGGTACAGACGGAAGCTGTACCTGAGCTGCATGACCGTCACGCTACATACTTGGGTTATGGGCGAGATGCAGAAGATCAGAACTGGCAGGCACTGTGCTTTCGTGATGTGTTCACCGATGCCCACTTGAGACGGATGGAGGAGATCATGCGGTCGGTGTGTACGGACTTCGAGTGCGAGCTGGTGGAGTTCAACGGCGAGGACAACCACGTCCACCTCCTGGTGAACTTCCCGCCCAAGGTCGCCGTCACCAAACTCGTCAACTCCCTCAAGGGCGTCTCCTCCCGCCGCCTGCGCAAGGAGTTCCCCGACCTGGCATGCCACTACTGGCGCGCCAACAAACTCTGGTCCGGCTCCTACTTCGCCGGAACCGTCGGCGGCGCCCCGCTCACCGTGGTCCGGCAGTACATCGAACAGCAGAACCGGCCGGTGTGAGCACCACCCGGCTTCCCCGGGACCAGCCGTCCCGACGCTCCGCGCCGCAGGCACAACTGCGGTGTCCGGCTTCGCCGGACCTGAATCCGCGACGCTCCGCGTCGCGACCATGAGATTCGCTTCACCACCGGCCTGAAGGCCGATGCACTGCGAACGAATTCCGGTAGCAGGGCGGGACCCGCAAGGTCACGACGGCGCTCGGTGTCGGGGCGGAAGCCAAGGTTCCGTCCCGCGGAACAGGCGGCACTGAGTACTTGAAGGTTGAACGCTTCTTGGCGAGACTGATCACACGCTCACGTCACATGGCAAGCAGGCCTGTTGACCGGACCCGCTCATTGCCGGCGCCGGTGCCCCCGGTGCCGCAGTCCGCGCGTGGTTCGCAGGCAGTGCCGCCGTGTGCCCCCACGACGAAGGACGGTGTTATGAAGAGCAATCGCCTCACGGCCGGACGATCGCATTTATCCCGCAGGCGCTCGCCGGCGGTATGCGCGGCGGTGTTCTCCGCGGCTCTCCTGGTCGCGACCGCTTCCGGCACGGCGTCCGCGAGTCCTGCAGCGGAAGGCACGGCCAGTTGTACCGCGGTGACCCAGGAGGTCATCTACAGCAACAACGGCGAGTATTCGGCCTATGTAGAGGTGAAGAACACCGGCCCGGTGACGATCAATGCGTGGCGTGCGAAGGGCACCTTGCCCGAGGGGCAGTCGGTACGGACCCAGTGGCAGGCCGTCCTCACCGTCGACGGCAGTGAAGTGACGTTCGACAGCACTCCTTACGGGTACCGACCCATTCAGGTCGGCCGCTCCGACTATTTCGTGTACACGGTCCGCGGCTACCAGGACACCCGCGTACCGGAGCTCACCTGCGAGGCACAAGGCTAGTGTTCCGCGCCGGTAGTTGATCGTCAGCGGTCATTGACGTTGTGCCCGGGGCGGGCTGCCGCAGCCGCATGGTCAGCCGCGGCAGCCCGCCCTCGCCGGTCAGTTGCCCCTTCGGACTCCTCCTCCGCTTCGCCCCGAACGTCGCACAGGTCTGCGCACATGTACCGGCGTGCTGCGCTCTAGCGGGAACGTCTCCCAGTGGAACCTCGCAGACGATCCCCCGGAAACGGTGAAGGAGTACGGCGACAGGGCGTCGAGCAGCGGGTTGCGGGAGACCGCGTTTTCCAGGTGGCCGCCGCAATCGGATCAGTCGTAGAACTTCCCGGCAATACAGGCTAGTTGACCGATCGGGGAGTCGCTGAGGGCGTAGGCGACAGTCTGAGGGAGGCCTGGTCGACTCCTCCAAAAAGTAACCGCCGCCCCGATTCCAGAAGTCACGGTCCCCCGGAAGCCGATGCGCTCGCTGAGATCACCGTCTCCGGCCGGCACATCGGCGTAGGCGTGAAGGGGTGAATCACCTCCACCCGTGGTCTTCTCCCCTGAGCTCGTGGTCCGGGCGTTGAGCAAGGCCCCGGCATGGGTTCCGCGTGCCCCCGCCGGGACGTGCGAAGGATCCGCACCGGGGCCCGCCCGTGCGGGGAGCGGACTACCGGTCCGTCGCCTTCGACCAGGTGGGCAGCAGCTGTGCGTACAGCTGCTCGGCGACCTCCAGGGCGCGGGCCGCGTTGTCCAGGTCGGACTCGTTCACCGCACGCCCGGCGGCGACCTCCTCGAAGTGCCCAAGCACGGGGACGAAACCCATGGTCACCAGGCTCGACCTGTCGCCCCAGGGCGGTAGCTGCAGGTCGACAACGTCGACCTGCAGCGCGTTACCCCGACCGTAGACGTCGATCGCCTCGCCGCAGTGGGCGAAAGAGGCAGTGCTTTAGAAGCTGAACGAGCACGCCGCCCCACCGTCGGCTCATGCCACGAGGCTCACGTCCACCCCGAAGCCGGGGACCACGTTGAGCACCGCCGGCATCTCGCTCAGATCACCGACCAGGTACCGCGCCAGGTCGATCAGGTGGACGGGATTGTCGGTGAGGCAGAAGTGCAGGTCGTCGCGGGTCCCCTCGAAGTAGCCGTCGAACTGCCCCATCACGAAGGTGAAATGCGCCAACGACGGCGCCCCGAACTCGGCCGAGTGGATCAGCTCATGGGCCCGGCGATAGGCCGGGGCGAACCGCTTCACATAGTCCACGACGACCTGGGCCTGCGCCGCCGAGGCGAGCTCGGCGAGCTCGTGCAGCTCGGCCGAGGGCCCTCCGGCCGGCTTCTCGCAGAAGATCGGCAGACCCGCCTCGATGCACCGGGTGACGACGGACCGGTACTCCCCGGCAGGGACCACCACGACGACGAAGCCGTCGATGCCCCCCGCGTCGAGCATGGCGTCGACGCCGACGTAGTGCCCCTTCGCCCCCTACTGCGCGGCGGTGGACCGGGCGCGCTCCTCGGTACGGGCGCAGACGGAGACCAGCTAGAAGCCCGCCTCCAGGATCGCCGGGCAGACCGCGCTGTTCGCATGGCTGCCCGCTCCGACCAGGCCGATCCTCACCGGTCTCCCACCGGGCCGCCGGCGCCGCCGTTTTCGAGGCCGTCGATCCGTGCGGCGGTCGCGGTCAGGATCTCCTCGAGCCGCGCCGGCTCGACGAAGGCGTCGACCAGGCCCCGGGACCAGATGCCGGCCACGTCAAGGTACTCCGGCATCGGGGTCGGCAGCACGCGGGCGGTGGTCTGCAGGATCTCGAGGCTGTTCTCGGCGAACCCGTTCCACGTGGCCGCCACAGCTCGGTAGCCCTCGTCGTCCCAGATGCTCTGCCGCGTCGGGTTCATGTTCCCCTCGTGCACAGCTCGGGTGAGGAACGAGCGAGAGCCGGCCCACTCGATAAAGCGCCATGCCGCGTCCTTGTCCCGCGAGGCGCTGTTCATGACCAGCGACCAGGTCCACATGTTGGACTCCCGCTGCCCGCCCGGACCGGTGGGCGGCCGGGTGTAGGCGACCCGCCCGCGCACTGCCGAGTCAGGTCCCTCGAAGAAGGCCACATAGTGATCGGAGTCGACGATCATGCCGTACCGGCCGGCGGCGAAGTCCCGGGCCACGTCCAGCCAGTGGCCACCAGGCCACGCGGTCGGGCCGGACGCATGGAGTGCCGAGATGAAGTCCCGTGTGGCCGCGAGAGCCTCCGGGGAGGCGACAGCGCTGCGGCCCGCGCTGTCGAAGTCCACCCCGCCGTAGGACCACAGCTGGGTCGCGAACCCCGTGTACATGGTGTGCCAGGTATCGGTGCCGCGCTGCGCGAAGCCACGCACGCCGGACACCTTCTCGGCGATGACCGCCGCAGCGTCGAAGTAGCCCTCCCAGGTCGTGGGTGCCTCGCTGAGACCGGCCTGCTCGAGGACGTCCGGCAGGTAGGCCAGGTTGTAGGTCTCCCAGTTGACCGGGATCTCCAGCAGCGCACCCGTGCCGAGGGCGTCGCCGCGCTTGCCGGTCCACCGGTTGCAGTCGAGCAGCGGGGCCAGGAAGTCGCTCGGGTCGAAGTCGGCGGAGCACCGGTCGAGGTACCCGTCGAGTGGCTCGACCAAGCCCTCACCGGCCAGCTTCCACATCGAGACCGGCCCCGACATATACACGTCCGGCGCAGACTCACCTCGCAGCCGGCCCCGCAGAACGTCCAGGGAGTTGGTGACATAGTCGGTCTCGGGGATGATCTCGAGCTCGACCTTCTCGCCGGAGAACTCCTCGTACTCCGCGACGTGCCTGATCACGCTGGCGACATACGCGTCGTTGTCCGGTCCGATGAAATGGACCATGCGCTTCCTTCTCCCTCCGACACGACCCAGCGGTCGCGCCTCGGTAATTACTCGTTCGCGCCAGTGCTCGTGACCTGCCCGGGGTCCGGGCGGGCCGCATGAGATCGCGCCTCGTTCGACGCCGTACGCTCTCCCGCCGACGGGCCGTCCCGCCTCGACGACCCGCCTTGTAACCCGGGCGCCTTAGGCGAGATGGCGAATACGCTGGTGCTCGGCCTTGAACTCAGCCGTCAGGCGGTCGATCGTCTCCTTGTCCGCAAAACTCGCCTCCAGCCCGGCCAGCGAGTACCTCTCTGCATCCTCGACCGTCCACTCCATGTGAAGTGCGGAATCGAAATAGCAGTCGTGGAGCTCGGGACCGATCAATGCCGGATCGTCCGAATTGATCGACAGATTGACCCCTGCTGCCGCCATGGCCCGATGGTCCCGAATCCGGCCAGGTACCTCCGGCGGCGGATAGTCGACGAACCAGCACGCGGCTACTGGCAGTTGCGACGTAACGAGGCGTGACAGCAGTTCCGGTTCGTCGAGGGCCGCGTAGCCATGGTCCAGACGGTCGACCTTCAACAGGTCGAGCGCTTCCCGGATCTCGCTCGGGTCTCCGTGTTCACCGGCATGGGCGGACAGCTTCAACCCGGCATCTCGAGCCAGCGCATATGCTGCGATGAACTCGGACGGTCGGCCCGCCTTCTCATCCGAGTCGAGGCCTATGCCCACGACGTACTCGTGCGGATGCCGAATGATCTCCTGAACCAGTTCGACGGCAGCCTCGCCGCCGAGTTCTCGATTGATCGCCGGGACGATCCGGGTGACGACGCCGGTCTCCTTTTCCGCCGCCTTGGCTCCCGCCAGGATGCCCTCGAGCATCTCGGGGTAGCTGAGCGCGGGGTGGTTCTGCGGGTCGAAGTAGTACTCGCGGTAGCGTACGCCGCCACTGGCCGCGGTCATCAGGCTGACGTAGGTGACCTCCTCGAAATCCCTCGTCGTCTGCATGGAGCTCGTGACCGCGTTGAGGACGATGAGACCCTCGTCGAAATTGGCGAACCGGTAGCGGCCGCCGTGCCGCACAGCGGATTCCGGAATCGCCACCCCGTGGCTCGCCGCCAACCGCGCGGCCATCTCGGTAGGAACGCAGCCTCCGAGATGGCAGTGCACCTCGGCCTTGGGGAGAGCGCGAAGATATTCCTCGCTCAATCCCTTGTGTGCGTGCGTAGCGGGCGGAGTGTTCATGAGTCTCCCCTCGAAGCGATTGAATCGATACACAACGTACCAGGGCAGCGGCGGGCCACCAACCCTCCAGCGAGGTATTCCGGCGTCCGGACGGCCGCCGGGCGGCTGGACCCGGACGTCGAGGGTCACCGTTTCAGGTCTGTGGCCAGCGGGTCTGCCTGATGTCGCTGTCGAGTAGGTAGAGGAGGTGGAGTTGGACGCCACGGGTGATTTGGACGGTGGGCGGGGCGGTGAGGTTGCCGATCCGCAGACTGAGTTCGCCGAGGTGGTAGAAGATCATGCGGCCGGTGGGACGGACGCCACGGTTGTCGGGGTAGACCGCTCATGGTCTGCTCGGGGGCGAGTGCCTGTCTGACCTGCCGCTCGATCAGACAGAAGACCAGCAGCCCAGACAGATGACCTGGATCAGGGCGGCAACGCGCCGGTTGTGCTGCACGAAGAGCGGCGTCACCTCGTCGAGCGGGCCCTTGAAGTCGTGGCAGCGGCGTTCGACCGCGCTTTGGCCCTTGCAGTGGATCAGAGTCCTCCCGGCATCTGCCTGGTCGGCGGGGACGGACGTCAGCAGTGCGTACCAGCCGTCGACAGCGGCTTCGGCCTTCAGTACGCCGGTGTCGAAGTGCCAGGCCAGGGCTGGGGTGCCGTCCTCGGTATCGGTGACGGCCCAGCGCAGACTTGACGTGACACGTGTCGGCGTACTGAGAAAAGTGCTCAGGCGCCTACAGACGAACGTGCTCAGTCGTGGGACCGGGACGACAACCCTGCGGCCGTGGCGGTGTCCGCGAGCGTCCATGACTCGACGGCGGTCTGAACCTGGAGCACGCGAGCGTAGGCTCTCAGGGATGCGGATAGGCGAGTTGTCCAAGCGCACGGGCGTGAGTCCGCGCTCACTGCGGTACTACGAAGAGCAGGGCCTGCTGACCAGCTCACGCTCCGACGCGGGGCAGCGTCACTATTCCGATGCTGCGGTCCAACGCGTGTCAATCATCCGACAGCTTTTCGACGCCGGTATGTCCAGCAGGGTGATCGCGACTGTGCTGCCGTGTGTGGACGTCCCGGGTGACCTGGGCGTCGCCGAGGAGACGTTCACGGCGATGATGCGCGAGCGCGACCGGATCGACGCCGACATCGCGCACCTGATCGAGACCCGCGATGCACTCGACGTGCTGATCAGGGCCAACAGCCGTCACCGGGCGAAGCTGTCCACGGCCCCGGAGCCGGCGGCACGGTTGGCCTGATGCTGTGACCTGCATCTCAGCCGGTTGCCCCTCACATCAATGTCACAGGTGAGGATGGCCGCAGAGCCCGGAATCACCGGGTCGGTCAAGGGAGGCGGCAAAAGATGGGGCAGGCGTGGGGTTTCGGCAGGCATGGCGGGCCCGAAGTGCAGGAGTTCTTCGATCGTCCCGATCCCGTCCCCGGTCGCGGCGAGGTCCTGATCCGGGTCGACGTTGCCGGCGTGAATCCCCTCGACCACATACTGCGCTCGGGTCTGGTCCCCGGGTTCGACGGCGGGCGTCCGTTTCCCCGCGTGCTGGGCATGGAGGCAGCCGGAACCGTTCTCGCCCGGGGCGAGGACGTCAACGGGCTCGAGGTGGGTGACGCGGTCTTCGGCTTCGCACTCACCGGTGGCGGCACCTACGCCGAGACGACGGTCCTGTCCGCGCCGAACACCGCGCGCATCCCGGAGGGTCTGTCCGCGACCGTGGCGGCAACGCTGCCAGTTGCCGGGACGACCGCGGTGGACGTGCTCGACCAGCTCAGCCTCCCGGCCGGTGCCACGGTCCTGGTCAACGGAGTCGGGGGCGGGGTCGGCCTCGCCGTCGCCCGGCTGGCTATCGGGCGCGAGCTGCGTGTGATCGGCACCGGGAGTACCGCCAAACGCGAGCACGCCGAGGCCATCGGGGTGCGGTTCATCGACTACACCGCCGAGGACGTCGCCGCCGCGGCACGCGAGCTGGTTCCGGACGGCTTCGACGGGATCGTCGACCTGGCCGGAGGCACCTCACTGCGGACGGTCGCTCCGCTGGCCCAGGATCCCCGCAACGTCATCGCTGTGGGTGATATGTCTGTGCACGATCTCGGTGGGCGTTTCGTCGAGCGGCGCCTCGACCGCGAGAACCTGGAGCGGTCGGCCCGGCTGGCCCTCGATGGACTCCTCGCACCCGTGATCACCGCGGTCCATCCGCTCTCCGACGCCCCGGCCGCCCTCGCCACCGTCGAGAACGGTCACACCTCGGGCAAGGTTGTCATCAAGGTGGCATGAAAACTGCCCGGCCGTCTGACGCTGTCGACCATCCATAGCGGACTGACGAGAACCCCTGGTCAGCGCACCACCAACTGAGCACGTTCACCTGTACGGGGCTGAGCACGCTCAGGCGTACGCCGACAACGCGGCGCTTGGCGGCGATGACACCGATCCGGGCGACGATCTTCTCCCGGGTCTTGTAGTGGCGTCCGCCGGCGGCGGCGGTGAGTCTGTTCAGGTCCTCGGTGGCCTTGGCCAGGCGTTTGTCCCGGGCGGCTTGCCGGTCGGCGGCGTTCGCGGTGGAGTGGACCAGGATCCGTCGCACGGTGAGGGCCGGATCACTCTTGCGGGGCCCGGTCAGGGTGTGGGTCTTCGCCGGCATGCGGTAGGTCTCGCGCCGCTCGGCGGGCTTGCCTGCCTCCCGGTCCGGTGTCCAGTCCACGACGGTGGCCCGCGCAAGATCGAGAGCGGCATAGACCTCGTCCTTGACCTGCACGGCCGGGGCCCGGGCGATGAACCGAACCCTGGCCGCCAGCAGGGCGCGGATGGTGGAGTAGGACACCAACTTGGAGTCGGCGACCATCGAAAAGCCATGCTCGCCGGCCATGGTCCGCAGGTCCTTCATTGCGCCGACGACCTGGCTGACCTCGGCCGCACCACCGCCGAAGACCCTGGGCATGGAGCGGGATGCCGCCATCGGCCGACACCGCGAGCCCGGCCTGGACCTGCTTCAGATCGAAACGCCGGTCCTTGGGATGCCCGTAACCGATGACGGGGAAATCCTCGTCCTGGCTCTCAGCCGGGAAGGCTCCGTGCACGGGCATGCTGGTCATGTCCCAGTGCATTCGGGCCACATCGATCCCGAACTCACCGATCGCCCGCGCCCCGACCGTGCCCGCGATGTGCCCCGGCTGCGGAGCGATCGCATCCAGTGCCCGGGCCGGACGATCATCGTTGAGCAGACCGGGCCCGATCCCGAAGACCTCCTCCACCGCCAGCACCTGGCCCGTTCTCCACCCGTACCAGCGGCGCGGGAGACGTCAGCCGGTTGACCACCAACGCCTCGATCACCTGCCCGTGCGTCACCAGCGCACTCGCACCGTCAGGACTCACCTCATCGATGATTCCGGCGACATCCAGTTGGCGCAGAAAACTCGGCAGCGACAGGCAGAGCGCCCAGACGTCTCCATCACGGAGGTCACCGCCACTTCAAAACGCTGACGCTGAGGCCGTGGCCGCGGGGACCGGGAATTCATCGACCCATCCGATCCAACGCCGCACACCCGGCCCAGGACACCCCCGGACCGGCCACACCATACGAATCAACGACCCGCGAATTACGGGTCTAGCAGGAGGACGAGCGAACGACCAGTTGAGGCGTGAACGTGACGCGCTGATGTTGGTGTTCCGGGTTCATCGACTCGTCCAGAAGCAGACGCGCGGCGGCGCGGCCGAGCTCACGGCTGGGCCCCGCGATGGAGGTGAGCGGAACCCCGGCCGTCTCCGCGAACTCGATGCCGTCGTATCCCACGACGGCCAGCTCGCCGGGCACTGACAAATTGACGTCGGCGCAGCCTCGGATGAGCCCGATGGCCAGGAGGTCGTTGGCACAGAATGCCGCGGTGGGACGCACCGATTCCGGGAGGTCGGCGATCTGCTTCGCCGCCGATCGACCGTGGGCCACGGTGAGGCCGTCGGTCACCACATCGGTGATCGACGGGGTGACATCGCTGAGCGTCGACAGCGTTGTTTCGAATCCTTCTCGACGCTCGCTCACCTGCCGGAAGCCCTGCGGGCCGACGAACGCGACGCGGATGTGACCGAGTTCCGCCAGGTGCTCCGCGGCGAGCTTGCCCCCGAGGCGGTCGTCGACGGAAACGGAGCAGTGCAAGCTCCCCGAGGAGCTGTCGTCGAGCACCACGACGGGTGTGCCACGTGAGGGCAGGGCGTCTATCAAATCGTCCCGACCGGCGACCGGCGTGATGAGAACTCCGAGTACGCGTTGCTGTTCCAGCCGGTTCAAGTACGCGGCTTGACGGCCCAGTTCCTGTCGGCTGTTGCAGGTGAACAGTGAGAGGTCCTCCTGTTCCACGACGTCTTCCACGCCGGAGGCGATCTGCGCGAAGAAGGGGTTCGCCGCATCGGACGCGACGAACGCCACGACGCGGCTTCTGCCAGCACGCAGGTGCCGTGCGGATTCGTTCCGCACGAAGCCCAGTTCTGCCATGGCGGCTTCGACACGATCTCGCGTCTCCGACGCGACTCGTCCAGGTTTGTTCAGGACATTGGAAACGGTGGCCACAGAGACCCCGGCACGCTGGGCAACGTCCTTGACGCGTGGTGATCTCCCCACGCCTTCCGCAGGACTCACTGCCGTCCCCCACTTTGATCGATTTTCTGAGCGCGCGCTCAGCCTCCATGCTAACCCAGTGTCTTCGTGGCGGACTGGGCGGTAGTCGGCCCCGGAAAGGGAAGATGCCCAGTGACGACCGAATTGCGGTCGAGGGCTGAGCCCTTCTCGTTACCAGGCAGCACTCTTCGTGCCGCCCGACCGAGGTGACCCATGCAGCCTGCGGAACATCGCACGGCCTCGACGAGGGCATGTAGATCGATACAACTCATGCCGACTCGTAGAGGCCGTACGCTCTGGCCGTGTCCCATGAAGTCCGGCACCGCATCGGACTCGCCATCCGCACCATCGTCCGCCGGCCAGGGCGACGGCACGCGGCCGAGGTCAGGTGTCTCGCGCGGCTACGTAGCCGCAGGTCCGGCGACTGTAGCCGTCGAGTCGAGTGCCGTGGAGGGACGCACTCCAGCCGCACCCGGTGCTCGCGGTCTTGCGGCGTGCGTGGTCCGGCCCGTTTCAGACCGCAGCGGTTCCAGGCACTTCGCGCGGTGACTCGACCTCCGGGTCCAGTTCCTGCTCGATGGTGAACTGGGTACGCTCAATCCGTCGAAACGTGACCCATGCTGCGGTGAGACCGATCGCGACAATGATCGTCAATCCCCAGTAGAGGCCCTGAAAGCTGGCCGCGGCGATCGCCGGCGTGAAGAACGCCAGAGCAGCAGCGGCCACTCGTCCGACGGCGAAGATCGCCCCCTGCGCGCTCGACCGCAGCAGGGTCGGGAACGATTCCTGGGCCCAGACCTTCAGAATTCCCTCGAACGCGAAAGCCCCGCCGATCGCCGACAGCACGTTCATGATGATGATCGTCGTGATGGTGAAGCCGAAGGCCGCCGGTACGGCATACGCGAGAACGAGCGACACGCTGCCGACCGCGAAATAGAGCATGCGGTTCTTGCGGTCGACGATGCGCATGAAGACGAGGCCGAGCAGGATATAGACGGGCAAGGTCAGGAAACCGATGACCGAGTTCATCCGGACGGAAATGTGAGCGACATTGACCGCGAGATAGGTCCCGAACTGTCCGTTGGTGTTGGACGCCACATTGGTCAGGGCGTAGAAGACGAGCAGCACCGCGAAGGGGACGAAGTAGGGGGTCGTCAACAGGTCCCGCACGCGTGCCTTGTCCGCACGGAGGGTGTGGGTCCCGCCGAGTCGCTCTTCCCGCGCCTCCGACCACATCCGCGACTCCGGAATGCCCACGCGGCAGATCAGCACTACGAGCGTGACGACCCCGATCTGGCCGAAGAGCACCTGCCCGCCGAGGTGACCCCAGCCGCCCGCGAAGATGGCGAGCGTCACCGAAACCAGAACGCCGACGCTCCAGAGAACGGCAGAGAGCCCGATCATCGCACCGCGGTTCTTGTCGGTGGCCGCTTCCGAAATTGTCGCCAGCGACACCGGCAGATCGGCCCCGGTGCCGAACCCGGCAAGCACGATACCCGCCAGCAGCAGATAGAAGCTCGTGCCGAAAACCAGGAACGCAATCCCAATGGCGATCAGCGCCATGGTCACTATGAAGACGTTTCGCCGGCCGAATCGATCGCCCAGGCGTCCGCCGAGCAGTGCGCCCAACCCGATGGCCAGAGTCAGCGCGCCGGACAGGATGCCGATCTGATTCGGAGTGACACCGATCGACTGCTGGTAGAGCACGAGGGCAATTCCGGTGGAGACGATGGTCGAGGCATCGACGTACGAGGCCATTCCACAGATTGTTGCCACCCGCCATGGGCTTGGACTGGGGCGTCGATCACTTGATCCCGCGTGGTTCATTGGAGCACTTCCTCGTGGACGGATCGCGTTATCCGCCCCGTACGCTGGTGGTGGTAGCTGGGGGCGGCTTAGCGCGAAAAGCTAGCGCAGGTTGTATCGATTCACAAGCGTTTGGTGAGGGTAGCTGTAAACATCGTGTAACTCCGATCAAGGAATGTGGACCCGGTGACGTGCGGGGCACGGCCTGGGTGGGCGGGGGCGTCAGAGCGGACGCGGTGAAGGCGGCCACGGCGGTCGGAGTCATGGGGCGGGGCAGTACCGGCTTGACTTCGGTGCCGACGGACACGCATTCGCTGGTGGGCAGTACGAGGGTCAGCGCGGCGGCGAGCATGATCGGGTGGTGCGTGGACGCGGTGTGTCGGAGGACGCAGGCGGATCGGGTTCGCCTGGCGGGGCAGCGTCGCGCCCCAGGGGTGGCCAGGCGCCGGAAGCTTGACGCACGCCCCTGCCGCGACTAGCTTTCCTCAGAACTTCGTCACGATCACCGTAAGGAGGCGACCGGCAGATGAATCTCATCTCTGACCTGGGTCGCCTCGCCCACGTCACAGCCTGGGCTCCGGGACGCATCGCACACGGCTGCTGAGCACGCCGTATTTACGTGCCCGCTGATGGCACCTTCCGGCTTCCCTGCCGTGTTTGCTGAATTCCCTTCCTTTCCGCATGTCAACGCTGTCGGTGCATGCGCCTGGCTACCGCCCTGTTGATGCGGCGGCCTGATACAGAAAGCTGCATTCCAGTGGTGTACCTACCGAATCGACTGACCGCGCACCGGCCCGAGGGCTTGGCATGGTGAGGGCCCAGATCACAGTCAACGGGCACGTAGCCCCGATCACACCTGCCGCAGCCCACACGACGGTGCTGGACTTCCTGCGGGAGCGAGGCCTGACCGGAACGAAGGAGGGCTGCGCCGAGGGGGAGTGCGGTGCCTGTTCGGTCCTGGTGGCCCGCCCCGGAGTGGTGAAGCCGACCGACTGGGTGGCTGTCAACGCATGCCTGGTCCCGGTCGCGGCGCTGGATGGCCAGGAAGTCGTCACAGCTGAGGGTCTCGCCGCAGCCGACGAGAGCGGCGCGGCAACCGTCCTGCACCCGGTGCAGGAGGAAATGGCCGTCCGGGGCGGCTCCCAGTGCGGCTACTGCACACCGGGATTCATCTGCAGCATGGCGGCCGAGTACTACCGGCCCGATCGGTGCGCGCGCCCAGAAAACGACTCAGCCGATAGTGCCGATGCTGAGCAGGGGCCCAACGGCTTCGATCTCCACTCACTCAGCGGGAATCTCTGCCGCTGCACCGGATACCGGCCGATCCGTGATGCCGCGTTCGCCGTTGGCATGCCAGGCGGTACAGATCCGCTCGCGCAGCGCCGCGAGCAGCCCGCGCCCGTGCCCGTCGCCACTGAGTACACCCAAGACGACCGTGTCTTCCTCCGCAGACGAACCCTTGCGGAGACCTTGCAGGTGTTGCGAGACCGGCCCGACGTCGTTGTGGTCGCTGGCTCCACCGACTGGGGCGTCGAGGTCAACATCAAGTCCCGCAGGGCGAATTGTGTGATCGCCGTCGACCGCTTGCCTGAACTGCGCGAGCTGCGTGTCGACGCGGACTACGTCGAGATCGGCGCGGCGCTCACCCTCACGGAGATCGAGCGACACCTGGACGGCGAAGTCCCGCTGCTGACACAGCTGTTCCCGCAGTTCGCCTCTCGGTTGATCCGCAACGGCGCCACGCTCGGCGGGAATCTCGGTACCGGGTCACCCATCGGCGACAGCCCGCCGGCGCTGCTGGCGCTAGAGGCGTCAGTGGTTCTTGCCGACACGACCGGCGAGCGAGTGGTCCCGCTCGCGGACTACTTCACGGGCTATCGGCAGACAGTGCGCCGTCAGGGCGAGCTGATCCGTGCGGTACGCATCCCGCGGCCGCTCTCGCCCGTCGTGGCCTTCCACAAGATCGCCAAGCGGCGCTTCGACGACATCTCCAGCGTGGCGATCGCTTTCGCGCTCGACGTTGAGGGCGGGATCGTTCGAAAGGCACGGATCGGGCTGGGCGGAGTGGCCGCCACCCCGGTCCGAGCAGTGCGCACCGAGGCGGCGCTGGAGGGCCAGGACTGGACAGAGGAAACCGTACGAAGCGTGGCTACCGTGCTGAGTACGGAGGGAACACCCATGGACGACCATCGCGCCAGCGCCGGCTACCGCTCGGCCATGCTCGGCCAGAGCCTGCTCAAGCTGTACGCGCAGACCACCGAGGCGGTGAGGTCATGAGCCAGCTGTCCCAGCGTCCCGAGAAGCCTGTGGTAGGCATCCCTCTTCCGCATGAGAGCGCCAGCCTGCATGTCACCGGCGGCGCGCTCTACACCGATGACCTGGTGCAGCGCACCAAGGACGTGCTGCACGCCTATCCGGTCCAGGTGGCGCAGGCACACGGCCGGATCACGGCGCTGCGCACGGGGCCGGCGTTGCAGGTGCCCGGCGTGGTGCGCGTGCTCACGGCAGCCGACGTGCCCGGTGTCAACGACGCCGGCATGAAGCATGACGAACCGCTCTTCCCCGACGAGGTCATGTTCCACGGTCATGCCGTCGCCTGGGTGCTCGGCGAATCGTTGGAGGCGGCCCGATTGGGTGCGGCAGCCGTCGAGGTGGAACTCGATGAGCTGCCGTCCCTGATCACGCTGCAGGATGCGATCGCCGCGGACAGCTACCACGGCGCCACGCCTTTGATGGTGCAGGGTGATGTCGAGGCGGGCTTCGCCGACGCCACGCATGTTCTCACCGGCGAGTTCCAGTTCTCCGGACAGGAGCACTTCTACCTTGAGACGCACGCGGCGCTGGCCCAGATCGACGAGAACGGCCAGGTGTTCATTCAGAGCAGCACCCAGCACCCGTCGGAGACCCAGGAGATCGTCGCGCATGTGCTCGGCGTGGCCAGCCACGAGGTGACCGTGCAGTGCCTGCGGATGGGTGGTGGCTTCGGCGGCAAGGAGATGCAGCCGCACGGCTTCGCTGCCATCGCCGCGCTCGGCGCCAAGCTGACCGGCCGCCCGGTCCGGTTCCGGCTCAACCGGACCCAGGACCTCACCATGTCCGGCAAGAGACACGGATTCCACTCGACGTGGAAGGTCGGCTTCGACGCGGACGGCCGTATCCAGGCTCTGGACGCCACCTTGACCGCGGACGGCGGCTGGAGCCTGGACCTGTCCGAGCCGGTCCTTGCCCGCGCCCTGTGCCACATCGACAACACCTACTGGATCCCCAACGCCCGGGTGGCCGGCCGCATCGCCAAAACGAACACGGTCTCCAACACCGCCTTCCGCGGTTTCGGTGGCCCGCAGGGAATGCTGGTCATCGAGGACATCCTGGGCCGTGCGGCACCGCAACTCGGCCTTGATCCCATGGAGCTGAGAGAGCGCAACTTCTACCAGCCCGGCCAAGGGCAGACGACTCCGTACGGACAGCCCGTCCCGCAGGCCGAACGCATCTCCGCCGTGTGGCAGCAGGTGCAGCGCGAGGCCGATGTCGCCGTCCGCCAGCGCGAGATCGCTGTCTTCAACGCCACGCATCCGAACACCAAGCGGGCGCTTGCGCTCACTGGCATCAAGTTCGGCATCTCGTTCAACCTCACCGCCTTCAACCAGGGCGGCGCGCTGGTGCTGATCTACAAGGACGGTTCCGTCCTGATCAATCACGGCGGCACCGAGATGGGACAGGGCCTGCACACCAAGATGCTGCAGGTCGCAGCGACGACGCTGGGCATCCCGCTCCAGCGGGTCCGGCTGGCCCCGACCCGCACCGACAAGGTCCCCAACACCTCGGCGACCGCGGCGAGTTCCGGCGCGGACCTCAACGGTGGCGCCATCAAGCATGCCTGCGATCAGCTGCGTGAGCGGCTGTTGCAGGTGGCTGCCACACAGCTTGGAGCGCCCGCCTCCGATGTGCGCATCACCGATGGCATCGCGCGAGCGCTGGGCGTCGACGGGGAGCTGGACTGGGACACACTGGTACGCACCGCCTATTTCCAGCGAGTGCAGCTGTCGGCGGCGGGTTTCTATCGAACCGAGGGGCTGTACTGGGACGCGCAGTCCTTCCGGGGGTCGCCCTTCAAGTACTTCGCCTATGGTGCTGCGGCGGCGGAAGTCGAGGTGGACGGCTTCACCGGCGCCTACCGGACCCGCCGAGTGGATATCGTGCACGATGTCGGTGACAGCCTGTCACCCATGATCGACATCGGTCAGATCGAGGGCGGCTTCGTGCAGGGGGCGGGCTGGCTGACCCTGGAGGACCTGCGCTGGGACGTCAGCGACGGTCCGCACCGGGGGCGGCTGCTGACGCAGGCCGCGAGCACCTACAAGCTGCCGAGCTTCTCGGAGATGCCCGAGGAATTCAACGTGACCCTCTTGGAGAACGCCACCGAAGAGGGGGTTGTCTACGGGTCCAAGGCGGTGGGAGAGCCTCCGCTGATGCTGGCTTTCTCGGTGCGCGAGGCCTTGAGGCAGGCCGCCGCCGCGTTCGGGCCGAGCGGCGTCAGCGTCGAACTGTCCTCGCCGGCGACGCCGGAAGCTGTGTACTGGGCGATCGAGACGGCACGCCGGGCCGATACGGCTCACAACGGGGCGGCCGCCGGTCGGCAGTCAGCCGGTCGAGGACCGCGAGCGGATACGGAAGAGCTGAGCAGTGCCTGACATGGCGTGGGTCGCCGCGGTCGCCCGGCTGCGAGCCCGCCGGGAACCCGGTGTGCTCGTGACCGTGGCGACTGTGCGCGGGCACGCTCCCCGCGACGCCGGCGCGAAGCTCGTCGTGGGGCAGAGCCAGACCTGGGGCTCCATCGGCGGGGGCAACGTCGAAGCCGTCGCCATCGACCGGGCCCGAGAGCTGATCGCCGCGCCCCAACCGAAACCTGATCTGATCGACTTCGCCCTGAACGACAAGGTGGTGAACCGCCATGGCGTGCAGTGCTGCGGCGGCACGGTCTCGATCCTGCTGGAACCATTGCCGGTCGTGCAGGCAGTGGCCATCTTCGGGCTCGGCCATGTCGGCCTGGAACTGGCGCGCATCTTGGCACGCCACGATCTCGACCTCTACCTGATCGACACCCGCTCCGACATGCTCGCGGTCGAGCGGCTCGGCGCGCTGGCGGACGCGGTGGCGCAGGTCCATGTGCGGCACACGCCGTTGCTGCCCGAGGAAGTGCTCGTGGAACTGCCGCACGGTGCCCACGTGCTGATCATGACTCATGATCATGCAGAGGATGCGGCGCTGTGCGACGCCGCACTGCGCACCCCGCATCTCGGATCCATCGGGCTGATCGGGTCAGCGGCCAAGTGGGCGCGCTTCCGCAGGCGCTTGTCCACGGAGGGCGGTCATGAGGAGGCGGTCATCGACCGCATCAAGACCCCGATCGGCCTACCTGACATCGCGGGCAAGGAGCCGGCGACCATCGCCGTGAGCGTGGCGGCTGACCTGCTGCGCGTGTTCAGCCAGGAGAGGGCCTGAGCCGGATCGTCATCGAGGGCGCCGCTCCGAGGTGCGCGCCGGATGACTGCGCAGGCTCAGGGCCGTGCGAGTCGCTCCCGACGTACTGGTGGTCATCGTGACCTTCGTGCTCGCCCTCGCCCTGACCAGCGGTTTCCTGACCGTCGGGCTCGTCGCGGTCGTGGGACAGGGCGGCCGGTACGGCCTGCTGCTCGGCGTCGCCGGGGTCGCCGAAGTGGTCGGCGCCCTGCTCCTGGCCGGCCTGCGCATCCGCAGACTCGCCGTGGCCGCCGTGGCCGCCGTGCTGGCGTGGGCCCTGCTCGGGATCTTCCGGGCTCCCCTGGGCACGGTCACCTCGCCTGCCGTGGCGGCGCTTCTCCTGACCGCCACGGGACTGGCCTCGGCCCTCACGGACATTCCCTTGATCGCACTGGTGCAGCAGCGCATACCGAGCCATCATCTGGCGAGGCTGAACCAGCACAGGGCTGCCCGCTGCATTGTCCAGGGCATGACCAACAGATAGCCGACAGCGGCGCATGCTTGTCATCCGGGGCTTTGACCGGGCGCGCCGGTACGCAGGCCGTCCATGACGAGGTCGAGAAGGCGGGCGGCGCGTGGTGGCCAGTCTTCGGTCGGAGTCATCTGCCACAAGCCCGCGATGGCGAGGAGGAAGTCGTCGGCACTGACCCCGGGACGGATGGTGCCCGCTTCCTCGTTGGCGCGCAGCAGGAGCTCCGCCGCCTCGGCCACGGGAGTGGGCGAGGGCTTCGAGGGGCTTCCGGGCGCACTCGTGGCGAGGCGAATCGCATCAGCCAGGCCCGCCTTGGTCATGGCGAATTCGGCCAGCCGGTCCATCCACGTGCGGAGGGCCAGCTGGGGCGGCAGCTCCAGGAGCAATTGGGCCGCACTGTCGGCGACCTGCTGCATCCCGTGACGGTAGATCTCCAGGACCAGGGTCTCGCGGTTGGGGAAGTTGCGGTAGAACGTGCCCTGGCCCACTCCCGCCTTCTTGGCGATGGAGCTGAGTGGCGCGTTGGGAGACCGCGTTAGTTCACTCAGGGCGACACACAGAATGCGTTCACGATTGCGCTGCGCGTCGGAGCGTAGAGGGGCGCCCTTTTTGTCCTGCACTTGTCGCTCCTTCAGGCACGTGACAGAAGTGCACCCTTGCTAAGTGGACAATCGTCCGCTACGTTTTCGGTACCGGACAATCGTCCGGTTGGCGTCCATTCTAGCGACTGCCACGCCCTGTCCGTCAGTCCGCTGCTGCCGGGCTGCCGGGTGTTTCGTCCCGCCCGAAAGCCCGACCGGCACTTCCCACTCACCAGCCGTTTCACCAGCGATACAGCCCACCTCGGGGCCCATGTGCGCCACGAAGAGAACGCCGCAAGGAAATCGCTCATGACCTTACAAACGTCCAGTGTCGTCACCCTGCACATCAACGGTGAGAAACACACCCTGCCCGTCGATCACCGCACCACCCTGCTCGACGCCCTACGCGAGCGCCTCGATCTGACCGGCACCAAGAAGGGTTGCGACCAGGGCCAGTGCGGTGCCTGCACTGTCCTGGTAGACGGCCGCAGAACCGTAGCGTGTCTGCAACTCGCGGTCGCAACCGAAGGACGCGAAGTCACCACCATCGAAGGCGTCGCGGACGGCGACCGGCTGCACCCGGTGCAGCAGGCGTTCCTCGATCTCGACGGCTACCAGTGCGGCTACTGCACACCTGGACAGATCTGTTCGGCGATCGGCATGCTCGCGGAACACGCTGCCGGTTGGCCGAGCGCCGCTTCCGGCGACGTACGTCCGGCGGCCGGGCCGACACCGCTGACCGCAGATGAGATCCGTGAGCGGATGAGCGGCAATCTGTGCCGCTGCAGCGCCTACACCTCGATCGTCGAGGCAGTCGAACGAGCGGCCGAGACCGCCGACTCGATAAAGGCGGGCGCACCAGTAGAGTCCGGGGCGGCCGCATGAAGGAGTTCGACTACCGCAGGGCGCCCGATGTGATGGGCGCCGTCACCCTCCTCGACAACGATCCGGACGCCCGCTACCTTGCCGGCGGCACCAACCTGGTCGATCTGATGAAGAGCGGCGTAGAGCGTCCGGCCCGCCTCGTCGACGTACGGGAACTGCCCCTGGACCGCATTGAGCCGTCCCCGGACGGTGGACTCCACGTCGGCGCGACGGTCTCCAACAGCGACCTTGCCGCCCATCCCGAAGTGCGCAGCCGTTACCCGATGCTGGCCCAGGCGGTGCTCGCCGGTGCATCCGGTCAGCTGCGCAACATGGCCACGGTCGGCGGCAACCTCCTCCAGCGCACCCGCTGCGCCTACTTCACGGATACCACCAAGCCGTGCAACAAACGCGACCCCGGCAGCGGCTGCCCCGCCCTCAGCGGCGAGCACCACAACCACGCCATCCTCGGTGCGTCCGAGAGCTGTGTGGCCGTGCATCCTTCGGACATGGCCGTCGCTCTGACCGCCCTTGACGCGGTCGTGCACTACGAAACCGCCCACGGGCAGGGCGAAGTGCGGCTCGATCAGCTCTATCTGCCCGTCGCCGACACCCCGCACCGGGAGACGGCCCTGCCGGCAGGAGCCCTGATCACGGGTATCTCCCTGCCGCCTGTCTCGGTCGCGGCCCACTCCCGGTACCGCAAGGTGCGCGAGCGCGCCTCCTACGCCTTCGCGATCGGTTCCGTCGCAGCCGCCCTCGACGTCCGCGACGGAGTCGTACGCGACGCACGCCTCGCGTTCGGCGCGGTGGCGTCCCGGCCCTGGCGCGCCCGTACCGCCGAGCGGGCCCTGATCGGGGCACCTGCGACCGCCGAGACGTTCGCGGCCTCCGCGGAGGCGGAACTGGCCGCGGCCCGGCCGCTGCCGCACAACGGATACAAGGTGACCCTGATGCATAACTTGACCGTGGCCGTGCTGAGCGAGCTCACCGAGGCGGTCGCGCGATGACCACCACCGTCCAAAAGGCAGCCGTGCGCGCCGTGGGCACCGGTCACGTGCGAGTGGAGGGCCGGGACAAAGTCACCGGCGCGGCACGCTACGCGGGCGACATCCCCTTCACCGAACTCGCCTACGGCTGGCTGGTGTTGTCCACGGTCGCGCGCGGCCGCATCCGTGACATAGCCAGCGCTCCCGTCCTTGAGATGCCCGGTGTCCTGGCTGTTCTGGACCACCGCAATGCGCCACGCCTGAAAACCGACTTCGTCGGCATGATGGGCACCAGGCCCGACCCCACCTGTGCGGTCTTCCAGGGCGACACCGTGCCCCACCTCGGCTGGCCCGTGGCTTTGGTCGTCGCGGAGACGCCCGAGCAGGCACGGGAAGCGGCCGAGGCTCTGGCCGTCGAGTACGAAACGCTGCCGCACGACATCGAGTTCACAGGAGACCACCCGGACTCCCGCCCGGCGGACGGTCGTATGCCCGGTGTGACCGACAAGGGGGATCTGCAGGCCGAACTGACCGCCTCGGCAGTCGTCGTGGACGAGGAGTACACGACGCCGGAGGAGCATCATCATCCGATGGAGCCCCACGCGGCGACCGCCCGCTGGGAGGACGGCCGACTGGAGGTGGTCGACTCCAATCAGGGCACCTCCTGGGTGGTCAGCGAGCTGGCGAATCTGTTCTCGCTGGATCCCGCGTCGGTGCGGGTGCGTTCGGAGCATGTCGGCGGTGGCTTTGGCAGCAAGGGCGTACGCGCTCACCAGGTGGCGGCCGTGATGGCGGCGACGGTCCTCCACCGTCCGGTGCGGGTGGCCCTGACCCGGCCTCAGATGTTCGCGCTGGCCGGGCACCGCAGCCCCACCATCCAGCGGATCAGGCTCGGCGCCTACGCCGATGGACGGCTGCGTGCCCTTGACCACCGGTCAGTGAGTCGTACCGCCACGGTGTACGAGTTCGTCGAGGCGAGTGCCGGCGTGGCGCGGGTGATGTACGACGCCGACGCCCACCACACCGAGAACCGCGTCGTACGCCTCGACGTGCCCAGCCCCACCTTCATGCGTGGGCCGGGGGAGGCTCCGGGGTCTTTCGCCCTGGAGTCCGCGCTCGACGAACTCGCCGAGAAGTGCGGGATCGACCCGATCGAACTGCGCCTGCGCAACGAACCGGGCAGGGGCCCTGTCTCCGGCCTGCCCTTCGCCAGCCGCAACCTGCGCGCCTGCTTCGAGGAGGGCGCCCGCCGCTTCGGCTGGGCCGAGCGCGATCCCAGGCCGGGTGTGCGGCGCGAGGGCCGATGGCTGCTGGGCACCGGGACCGCCGCCGCTTCCTTCCCGGCGGGCGCCGCCCCCTCCACCGCCGCCATCACCGCCGAGCCCGACGGCCGCTTCACCGTGCGGATCTCGGCGGCCGACATCGGCACCGGCGCACGGACCGCGCTCACTCTCGTCGCAGCCGACGCCCTCGACGTCCCACCAGAGCAAGTGACCGTGCTGATCGGCGACAGCGAGTTCGGCTTCGCGATGATCGCGGGCGGCTCGATGGGCACCCGCTCCTGGTCCATGGCCGTCATCGCGGCCGCCCGCGACCTGCGCGAGCGACTCGTTCCCGGCATGGCGATCCCACCCGAGGGAATCACCGTCCGCTCGGACACCACGGCCCAGATCGCCGCACTCGCGCGCATGGAACGACACTCCTACGGAGCCCAGTTCGCCGAAGTCGCGGTGGACCCGGCCACAGGTGAGGTACGCGTACGACGCATGCTCGGCATGTTCGCCGCCGGCCGCATCGTCAACCCGCTCACCGCACGAAGCCAGTTCACCGGGGGCATGATCTGGGGCATCTCCATGGCCCTGCACGAGGAGGCCGTACGCGATCCGGCCTTTGGCGGCCCGGTCGGTGCTGACCTCGCCGGCTATCACGTGGCCACGCACGCCGACGTCCCGCGCATCGAAGCGGACTGGGTGGACGACACCGACCCCGACGACCCCGTCGGCATCAAAGGCATCGGCGAGGTGGGCATCGTCGGTGCCGCGGCCGCCATCGCCAACGCGGTCTGGCACGCCACCGGCATACGGCATCGCCGCCTGCCCATCCGCCCGGACCGCGTGCTCACGGCGGCAGGCACTGATGCTTGACCTGCTCCCGGAACTGAAGGACTGGCTCCACGACGGCCGTGACATCGCCGTCGCCACCGTCGTGTCCGTCGGCGGCAGCGCTCCACGCGGCCCCGGTGCCGCCCTCGCCGTCGACCGTGCGGGCACCGTCATCGGATCGGTCTCCGGCGGCTGCGTGGAGGGCGCGGTCTACGACCTGTGCGCTCAGGTGCTGGAGACCGGCCGGAGTGTCGTGGAGCGTTTCGGCTACAGCGACGAGGATGCCTTCGCCGTGGGCCTGACCTGCGGTGGCGTCCTCGACGTGATGGTCACACCGCTGCCCGCGAACGCGCCGGCCAGAGCACTGTCGCAGTCCGCCCTGGACGCCACGGAGAGGGGTGAGCCCGTGGCCCTGGTCCGAGTGGTCGAAGGTCCGCCCGAGCACTTCGGCACCACTCTCCTCGTCCACGGCGACGGCTCCACGGAAGGCAGCCTCGGCATCCACGAGGACCTCGACCGCACGGCCGCGGAGCACGCCCAGGCCGCCCTTGACGCGGGCCGCACGGGCACGGTCGAGCTGTCGCCGGACGGCTCCTCCTGCCCCGCGGGGCTCACCTTGCTCGTCGAGGCCGGTACACCGCCGCCGCGGATGATCGTGTTCGGTGCGGTCGACTTCGCCGCGGCGCTGGTCCGGGCCGGGAAGTTCCTGGGCTACCACGTCACGGTGTGCGACGCCCGGCCGGTGTTCACCACACAGGCACGCTTCCCCGAGGCGGACGAGGTCGTCGTGGACTGGCCGCACAGATATCTCCGGGGCACCCGGACCGACGCGCGGACCGTCCTGTGTGTCCTCACTCACGACGCCAAGTTCGATGTCCCCCTGCTGGAGGTCGCGCTGCGGCTCCCCGTCGCCTTCGTGGGCGCGATGGGTTCACGACGCACCCACGCCGACCGGGAGCGCAGGCTGCGTGCAATAGGTCTGAGCGAGGCAGAGTTGGCCCGCCTGAGGTCACCCATCGGACTCGACCTCGGGGGCCGTACGCCCGAGGAGACCGCGCTGTCCATCGCCGCGGAGATCATCGCGTCACGCAGAGGCGGAACCGGCCGTTCGCTGACCGACACGGAAACACCGATCCACCACGGCGGAACGACCCGCTCCGACCTGTCGTCCGGCCGCCCCTCACTGCTGAACGCGGTGGCGGGCACCGCTTCCTAGCGCCCTGGGGAGCTGGAATTTCGCCGGCATCCTGCCCCCGGAGTTCAACCGACGCTGTCGCGCTGTACAGCAAGGGCTGGGCATCAGCCGGGAGGCACTCCGGAACTGGCTGCGGCCGGCTCGGCGTGCCTCCCACGCGGAGCGGTCGGTGCCGGCGCAAAGAGCTTCAACGCACGACCGGATCGCGGAGTCGATGTCCTCACCGACTCCGCCTTGGACCGCAGTGACTTGGAGGCATTCGCCGCGATGCTCCGGTTGATCGTCGCGGGGGTGTCGGCCGGGTCCAAAGTCACCGCCGATTCGGCTCATGAGTGTGAACGACGCGCATGCAGTGCAGCAGATGGCCGACTCCCTCGGACTGGCTGTGTGAGGGGCACGTGTGGCGATGGACCTGCCGCCAGAGAGCGGGGCCGGAGGGCCGCCGCGGCCAGGGACATCGACGGCGCTTTCGCCGTGGGCGCTGAGAGGTCGTTTTCTCCCGTTGTTTCATCCCGGGATGTGAATTTGATCCGGTGATGTCGGGTCGCGCCAGGAGACGGTGGTCTCGCCGGTGAGGCGGCGGGCCATCAGGTCGGTCATGGCGAGATGGATCATGGCTTCGGAGCGGTGCGGGTGGGTTTCGTAGTCGCGCGCCAGGCGGCGGTGCAGCATCAGCCAGCCGTAGGTCCGCTCGACCGCCCAGCGTTTCGGGATCGGGGTGAATCCCCTGGTTCCGGGGGTGCGTTGGACGATTTCGAGGTCGATGCCGAGGGCGGCGGCGTGCTCGACGAGGTGCTTGCGGTAGCCGCCGTCGACC
>NZ_KB911641.1 GCF_000383615.1 Streptomyces canus 299MFChir4.1
CGAGGCCGAGCTGAAGCAGTTCAACGGCGAACAGGACCACGTCCACCTCCTCGTCCACTACCCGCCCAAGGTCCAGCTCTCCAAGCTGGTCAACAGCCTCAAGGGCCTCTCCTCCCGCAGGCTCCGCCAGGAATACGACGCGCACGTCCGCCGCTACCTGTGGGGCGGACACTTCTGGTCCGGCTCCTACTTCGCCGGGTCCTGCGGCGGGGCACCGCTGACCGTCGTCAAGCAGTACATCGAGAACCAGCAGCGCCCCGCCAGCTGAGGACAACACTGCAAACCCGTGCACCAGCGCGGGTCAGAGCAGTTCTGAGATGGCCTTCACCCCCACCGTAAACGGCGGAGCACTGGCCAAGATCAAAGGTAGAGAACTGCTCGGCGACGGCATCCAGCCATTAACGACGAGGATCACCAGCCACACCGCCGCCCCGCCGAGCCCGGGGCGGCAGCGTACCCGCTGCCCGAACTCGCCGAGGTTCGCGCGGGCGGCGCGGGCCAGAACGCGGGGCGCCGGCGTGTCGGTCGGCTTGCTCGTCCCTGCCGTCGGGCCATGACAGCGAGCCAGCCGCTCTCAACCGCCAGGCCCGCGTCCGGCATCGCGAGTGCGCGCCAGCGGGTCCACGGTGCGGGCACCGCTCTGTGGTTCAGACCCGGCGGAGCGCCTCGCCACCATCAGGCTCAGCCTGCCACGGTGACCCACATGAACACGCACGACAGTTGGTAGACGCCCGCTCACAGCATTCGGCAGGAGACCGGCGGCACGTACGATGCGAAACGGTTCCACCCCCGGGCAGCTCACATGCCGGAGACGGAGTCCGCTCGTTATGCCTCCCGCGACGCCGAGGCAGGGCAACACTCGCCGCTGCTGCGAGACCAGATGCGCCGGTCATAAAGGCGGCTGAGTACAGCCACAGGAGCGCGCCGCGATGCGTGCCGTGCCCTGCGTGTGGCACGCAGGGCACGGCACGACCAGCATTACAACGGCCAGGTGGCATACCCAGCGGGACCGCCTTGACCACCGTCTCATGATGCCGCTAGGTTTTTCCAAGACCGATCGTTCTATCTCCGGGGTCCGGCGTCATCTCCGACGTCATTCCCGGTCTGGCGCAGCACCGTTCGGGAGGTGCGGCCTAGTTCGTCACGCTTCTAGGTGCGTCTGCGCGGTTGGCCGGCACAAGGCAGCGCTCACCGGCATAGGGATGCCGCTTCGGCGCGGCAAACCCTTCTAGACCAAAGGACATCGCATGACAGAGACGGCTGGAAGCGTGCGGGAAGCGGCCGAAGCGTTGGTCGCGAAGGCACGTGCGGCAGTGCCGGTGCTGGCCGCGCACGCGGGCACTACCGAGGAGCAGGGACGCCTTGCCCCGGAGAGTCTCGAGGCGTTGCGCGAGGCCGGTGTGTTCGCGCTGGGCACTCCGGTCGAGTTCGGCGGGACGGACGTGGACCTGGTCACCCTGGTGCGGGTGCTGTCCGAATTGGGTCGCGCGTGTCCGTCCTCGGCGTGGCTGGTGTCGATCTCGTCGGGAACGAAGGCTCACTTCTCCGGGGGGTTCCCCGAGAAAGTCCTCGCCGAGGTCTACACCCATCCCGATGTGCGGTGGTGTGGCGGCTCGACACCCGGCCAGGCCGTCGCGGTTCCCGGAGGAGCCGAGGTCACCGGGCGATGGGCCTACGCTTCGGGAGCCGAGGATGCCCACTGGGCGTTCCTGGCGGTGGTGTCCGTGGGAGACGACGGTGTGCCCCGTGTAGCAGGTGCGCTGGCGCCGATGTCCGAGCTGACCGTTGACCGGACCTGGCGCGTGGCCGGGCTGCAGGGGACGGGCAGTCACACCGTTGTCGCCGACGGTGTGTTCATTCCTGCGGAGCGCCTCTTCGAGTTCCCCCTCGGCCCCGATGGCGGGCCCGATCTCACCCAGGGCAGGCCACTGGACATCGTCTCCCAGACGGTCTCGGTCACAGCGACTCTGGCCGGAGCGGCGCTCGGTGCGCTGGACGTGGTGAAAGCCGTGATCCAGACGCGCAAGCCGCCCATGACGCAGTACAACAGTCTCGCCGAATCAGCGTCGGCCCGACACGTGTTCGCCGAGGCCGAACACATGGTGACCAGTGGTTACGACCGGCTGATCAGCCTGGCGGGCCGCATCACCGCGCAGCTGCCCGGCGACGACGTCACCGCCCTGCAGCGATCGAGCATGCGGATGGAGGTGGTCTCCATCCTGCAGCAGTTCCTGCGCGCCGTCGACCTGCTGCTGGACCTGCACGGCTCCAGCGCATTCGCCCTCGACAACCCGCTGCAACGCTTCTGGCGGGACCTCAACGTCGGCGCCCGCCATGCACAGTTGTCGACCTACCTCACCACCGAGAACTACGGCCTGCTGGTGACCGGGGCGGGCGCACCGGTACAGGTGGGCTGAGCGCACGACGGCGCCCGGCTGAGATTTCCTTAGAGGTCGCGCGGATAGGCGCAGTTGGGGCCCCTGGCAGCAGAACGGGCACAGGTCCTGGTGATCATGGAGCTGCTTCGCTTCGTGATCACTGGGGAGACTTGTGCCCGTGCTTCCGGCATGGCTGACAGAACTGCTCTGGGACCAATTCGCGGTCTGCTTCCGGAGCAACCGGAGTTTCACCCGGACCATCCGCCTGGCTGCCACCGCCGGCGTCTCAGCGACCGGGTCGTCTTCGACAAGCTCCTGCAACTGCTGCGCTTCGGCTGTTCCTACGAGGCGATCGAGTCCTATGACCGAATCGTCGGCCTCGTCCTCGACCAGATGCCGTGGACGGTTCCATCACCAAGGCGTCCGGTGGCGGCGAGGCTGCCGGCCGGTCACCGGTCAACCGCGGGCAAACAGGGCCTGAAACGCTCCGGTAGGCCCAGTTCTCGTATAGCTACGACCACCCGAAAAGTAGCTCTGAGTAATCGCTATGACTGTCCGTGTCGTGAGCAAGGAAGCTGTTACCAGGGGCAAGGTAGCGCTCGGTGATGTTCTGGGTTGGGCTACTGGGGTCGATGCCGCTCCTCCCGATTCTCGGCCCCGGAGTCCTAGCTCAGACACCAGGGAACAAATGACCAACCGGTAGCTTTCAGGGCTTCGTGGCGACGGCTTTCTTCGGCTGGCGAGGGACGGTCTTGGTCCTGTCGAGGTGGCCGCCGTACAGCGTCGACCGGGGCACGCCGAACACGTCGGCGATCTGCTGGACGGTCTTCTCCCGCTCGTCATAGAGACGTTGGGCGAGCGCGGCCTGGTCGAGGGTGAGACGCGGCCGGCGCCCGCCGGCACGACCCCGGGCCCGCGCGGAGGCGAGGCCGTCGTTGGTGTTCGCCACGATGAGTTCACGCTGGAGCTCGGCGACCACGGACAGCATCCCGAACATCGCCCGGCCCTCCATCGTGGAGGTGTCGATGCCCTGCTCGATGACGTGCAGCCCGATGCCGCGCTCGCGCAGTTCGGCGCCGAGCGTCACCAGGTGCAGCACGGAGCGGGAAAGCCGGTCGAGCCGGGTGACCTTCAGCGTGTCGCCCACGCGTACGAGCTGCATGACGAGGTCCAGCTTTGCGCGGGACGCCCTCGCGCCGCTGGCGACGTCGACGTGGATGTTGTCGCGGTCGACGCCGTGGCGGAGAAGCGCGTCAATCTGATGATCGGGATTCTGGTCGATCGTCGATGTGCGGGCGTAGCCGATTGTCGGAATCTACCCGAAGAGCCGTTCTCCGACGTTGATTTCCGACGCGAGTTGTAGACAGGGCCCGCCTGTGGGTTCGTGATCACGGGCCGAAGTGTCGGCAGACGTTCGTTTGCCGACACACAGAGGCGCCAAGTGCACAGCAGCCACACCAATCGCAAGAGTGCCGCGCAAGCCAAGAACTGATCTTCGAGCGCCAACTTTTCGATCAAGTTCGGTACGCATGCGACTCCCCGTTATGGTCCTTCACGGCGTGCGCACAAACGTGCGCACGCCGTGCATGTCCGTTCAACGGCAGGAAGTTGATGAGGCGTACACAGCGCATAATCGCGGCGGCTGCCTCGCTGGCAGCCGCCGTGTCCTTTGCTGTCACTGGTAGTGCTACCGCAGCCGATACTCCCGGGCATCAGGCGCTTGGCACGATCAAGGCCGCCGACCTCCCAGCCCCGGAATCGGAGCAGGGCCAAGTGAAGATCGGCACCGGAAAGTCGTGCTCCCCATCCAGTCCTCCGCGCGGGCCGCCCTCGGCGGTGCGGCCACGGCGTGTGTCGAGACCAGGCCGCTGACGGCAAGCCGCACCGCCACTGCGTGGACTGCCGAACAGACCGCTGACGCCGAAGCCTGCGACATTACTCAGCCGGGCTACTGGACCTGGACTCGGACCGGCGGCATCTGTCTGAACGGTCAGGAGGCCACCTACACGCTCCTCAGCGACAAGGGTGCGGTCTTGGGCACCGGCCTGATGGATGTCAAGAGCAGCATGGACCTCAGCGCCACCAGCGTGACCTGGAACGAGCTGATTACCGTCAGGGTGATCGCCGTTACCGGGCAGGTGACGAGCCTCAACGTCTCCTTCGACGTGTCCTGCACCTCGGCCTGCTCCGCGCCCAGCAACCGCCCCTGGACGGGGACCAGGACTCTGGGCGTAGGCGGGCAGGCGTCCGGATCTGTCACCTACAACAGCAGCGTCGCTTCTGGTGCGTCGGACAGCTTCCAGACGAAGTACCACATGTACGTCACCACCACGGGCAGCATCCCCACTCAGCCCAACGTCAACTGGGACAGTCCAGTCCAGGCGAAGATCCGATGCGATGCGGAGCTCGCCACGCCTGGCTGTGTCATCCCCGAGAGGAGGGCCACCCTGGAGTACTCGCTCTCTGACCCCAATCACGGGGCGGCCGCCGCTGCCTACGGCTTCGCCCAGGCCAACCTGCGTGACTGGGCCCCGCTGAGCCGGGCGGACGGACTCAACGACGCCAACCGGGCACGCACGTGCGGACCCCAGAGCAGCGACCCGTTTGTGCTGCTCCCGCAGTACGTGCCGAATGACTCCTGCGACGAGTTTCCCTTCGCCGGCTCGTTCGAGGGGGGAACCGATGGTGCTCTGTGTGCCGACATCGTCCCACTGTTCCAGAACGGCCAGTGGATGATTTACGAGGCTCGTACGGACAAGCCGGTCACCTTCAATGAGCCGTGTGTACGTGGTCACGTCGCTCTGGAGGCCAACCAGTCCGCCGGCGGCAAGTACGGGGCCTTCGTGAAGAACCAGCGCATCCTCGACACCGAGAAGTACAACGTCAACGTCATCGCCTGATACGGGACATCGCACCGTCTAGGGCCCCGAGAATGATTTTCGGGGCCCATCCGTAGAGCTGAAGGAGATCAACGTGGAAGACTCCCCGCCCATGCCGTGGGCATGGGCCACAGATCCAAGCACGGTGATGTGGTGCGTGACCTTCACCCGCTGCATCACACCGCACGATGTCCTTGCCCGGTACGGGGCCGACAGCCGAACCGCCCAATTCCTGACTCGACAGCAAGCCGTGCAGCTCAGCGGGAAAGATGGATCGGTGCTACGTGCCGGGGCCCTGGACGACTGGTCGTTCTGCTTCGAGGAGTACGGGGTCATGGGCGCAATGTCCGGCCCTCTGTCGGCACTCTCCCAAGGCACCGAGACCTTCAGCGTCCTACGGGGCGGGGACGGCATGAATGGCTTCGCGCGCTGGCGCGACGGTCAGTGCACCGAGCGTTTCGAGCCCGGCTACACCTACACCAGACCACCTGCACCACACCCCTGGTGGGACGCCGTGCAGGAACAGCTCGACGCAGCGGGCACGGAGCATCCCGGTCTGGTACCCGTGCTGAAAGCTGTAGCCCACCACACCGAGGCGGCGCTCGACACCGACACCCTCAACGGCCCGCTGCTAACCCTGCTCCTCGACGACAACAGCCGAACCCCCGATCCACCACCTCGGCCGCACCCTGGACCCCTTCAGCCACCGGGACGTCTGCTGGGACCCGCCCTGCCCGGGCTGCCTCCGCCACCTGCGGCACGGCACGCCCCCAACGTGTCCACCATCCAGCACACGCACGGCCTCAAGACCGAGGAATAGCAGCATCGCCCTTGGCGAGCGCGCACGTAATGGTGCGTGGTCCAGATTATGCCAACCCCAGGTCTACGGCCGTGGCTACGCAGGATCGAGGTAGTCCGTTCCACCAGGCTGGACTGCCGGAACGAGGGGCAGCCGACCATCCTCATCAGCTCCCGGCCGCAGCTGCCTCATCCTGCGGACTGCGCGGGCCGGGCACCGTGGCCGCTGTGGCGGCGAGGTCCAGGTCGAGACGGCTGTTCATATCCAGTTCGAATCTTCCATACGGACAAGACCCGTGCCCTACCCGACGAACGCCGCCTGCACGGCCACATCGCCCGCCAAGGCGAGAAGGCACTGATCCAGACCAGTCGGCGTTGACATGTCGAACGCACCCACGCCTGGCAGAACGCCTTCCACCGGCTCGCCGGCTGCTACGAGCGCCGGACCACCGTCATCGACGCCTTCTTGGACCTCGCCGACCCATCATCACCGCACATAGCCTGATTCGACGAGCATGGACCACCCACCGCCGGGCCGAACGCCCCGAACGCCGGCCATGACCGCACACCTCTACCTGCGCGACCGCGCACGGCCAGGAATCACGAAGCTGCGCTGCAGCCCGTGCCAGGCAACCGCGAGCACCCCCGAAACCACGTGAATCGGATCCGTCAGACGGCGCGCCCCAACAGGGAAAGAAGCTGAACGGCGGGGTCGGTGCTGGTGGTTCGCACCGGAGCGGCGATAATTCCCAGGCCTGCCGCTCTCTCGGCGTTGGCACGCGCGTAGGCCAGGCAGTAATCGACCGCAGTCGGGTCAAGTGACTCGGGCTGGCCGGATCCGCGGGCCAGGTCCCACTCGTGGACGGTCAGGTCGACGAGTATCTGGTCCGCGTACACGGTCAACGGGGCCTCCCCGAAAGAGAACCGGGCTGTCGCGGACAGATCGGTGCTCTTCCACGCCGCGAGGGAGCGCTCCGCGGCCTCGTCCCACGCGCCTACGGGATCCGCGCCGACCACGTCACCGTCATAGCGGTCGCCCACCTGCTCCAGGGACTCTCCGGCGAGCAGGTGCGGCACCCACAAGTGCTCGCCGACCAGATGGTTCACGAGATCCCGAACCGTCCACTCGGTGCACGGCGTCGGATCGTTCCACCGGTGGCCGTCAACCGCGTGCACTCGTGCGCCGAAACGGTCGATGGCATCGGGTATCAACTGCAGGGCTAAAGTCGTCATGGCGGCACGCTACGCCATGATCTTCCACCCTCCCGAACGCAGGTCGGACGATGACAGCATCGTCGGTGGGCTGTCCGGAATGGCCGTCCGCAACGACCTGCGCGGTTTCGTAGTCGACTACCTCGGCACCTACGACGTCGTCCCGGTCGTCGACGAGACCGGTGACCTCAACGGTCAGTCGCCGGAAGCGTCCGTCGTGGGTCGTACCGAGGGCACGGTGTATCCGAAGCGGCCCGCGTCTCCAACGTGATCCCACCAGTGGCGGCGTGCTGCTGCCGGCGCTTGCGGACCTGCGGCGGCCACCTCTGGCGCACTGCGTCGTCGATCTTGGCCGCGACGTCGGCGCGGACGTGCTCGCGGGCGCCGTGCCGGCAGCGGTTGACGGAGTCGGCGGTGACCCCAAGCTCCTACGCGACGGCCTTCGCGCTGCCCGTCTGCCGGATCAGATAGCCGATCCTGCAGCCAACAGGACCCTAGACAAAGTCCCATCGTTGCAGGTCAGGAGCACTCTCCGCGTTACTGATCACCCACCGGACACCCCTGCCGTGTGACTCACATGATGCTTGTCGTCATCTCCAGCTGGACTGCTGATGGGGTGCCTTGTTCCCCGTGGCGGAACCGACCCGGTGAGACGCCGTACACGCGACGGAACGCCCCTGCAAAAGCGAATTCCGTCGAGTAGCCGATCCGCCGGGCTATCGCGGCCAGTGATGCGTCGGTTTCTCGCAGCAGGCGCGCGGCACAACTGAGTCGCCAGTCCCTCAGATACGTCATGGGCGGCTTGCCGACCACTGACGTGAAGCGTCTCGTGAACGCCGTCCGGGACATGCCCACTGTCTCGCCGAGTAGCGAACCCGTCCACTGGGTCTGCGGACTGTTGTGGATCGTGTGCAGTACGGCAGCGATAGCCGGGTCGGAAATTGCGGGCCGGCCCTTCGAGCTTTCGTCCTCCATCCATTGGCGCAGGACATGAACGAGCATGAGATCGAGTACCGCCGACCGAGTCACCTCCGTACCCGCCCGCGCTTGAGACGACGCATCGTCGTCGAGCAGGCTGACGACCGATCGCAACACCGGGAACCGCTCATAGTCCGGAGACACCACGAGCAGCTCCGGCATCGCCCCGAGGTACGGGTGCACCTGGCCATGGTCCAACCGGTAGGCGCCGCAGAGGAACTCGAAGTCGGCGGAGCCGGAAACCGGCTGGTCCAGGCTCAACGCCACCTGTGGCAGCCCGCGTAGCGCACACGGAGCGTGACTGAGCCCGTGGTCTGCTCCCGACGTGATCAGGACGACATCGCCCGGCCGGAGTGCGACGGGTGGCGCATCAACGGCGATGAGCCAGCCGCTGCCCCGGAGGACCACGTGGAAACCGCTTCCGGTCAAGCCGGAGTAGCGCATACCCCACGAACCCGATTGCCGGAATCGTCGTACGGTTCCACGTCCGACCCGGAGGCTGGTGATCGCCTGACTGATCATGTCCACCCGCTCGATTCTATGCGCCGCACAAGCTCGTATGCAGCCGCACCAACTGTGTATGTCCGCGCACGTCAGCAGCTGGTTCGGTGAGTGCTATGCAAGGAAACGACATCGGCATGAGGGATTGCATCGTGGTCGGCGCCGGAGCCGCCGGGATGAGTGCCGCGCTCACACTCGTCCGGGCCCGGCGAAGCACCCTGGTCATCGACGCCGGCCAGCAGAGCAACCTCGCCGCCGCGGGTATCGGAGGCCTGCTCGGGCACGATCGACGCCCTCCCGCTGAGTTCTACGCCGCGGGGCGCGCGGAACTTATGGCCTACCCGTCCGTCGAGCTGTGCCGGGGCGAGGTCGCCCATGGCGTGCAGGAGGACGACGGAAGCTTCACTGTGACCTTCAGCGACGGCCGTCGCGAGCGAGCCCGGAGCATGGTCCTGGCCCCGGGAATGAACTACCGCTATCCGCAGCTGCCCGGCATGAACGAGCGCTGGGGTCATTCGGTCTTCCACTGTCCGTTCTGCCACGGCTGGGAAGTCAGCGATCGCCCCATGGGTGTTCTTGCGGAGGGCGCGGTCGGCGTGCACGGAGCGCTGAACCTCCGTGCCTGGAGCGATCGGATCACGCTGCTGACCAACGGCAGCGAGTTGACCGACCAGCACCGCGAGCAATTGGCCGTCGGCGGAGTGAGCCTCGACGAGCGGCCGATCACCGGCTTCGACGGGCCAGGGGCCGAGTTGCGGTCCGCCGTATTCGCCGACGGCGGAGAACTCCTCATCGGTGCACTGCTGGTCAAGACGACTCTCTACCAGCGCTCCACGCTGGCCCGCGACCTCGGAGCGTCCCTGACCGAACCGGACGAGATGCTCAGCGTCGAGGCGATCAAAGTAGACGCGATGACCCGGACCGGCGTCCCCGGGCTGTACGCGGCCGGGGATGCGGCCACCTCGGTCCCGCCGTCCATGGCGGCCGCCGTGGCGTCGGGCTACCTGGCCGGCGCCGCCGCCGCTGTGCAACTTGCCGCAGGCTACTGAAGCCCACTCTCAAAACGCAGCAGACCGACGCCCGCAAGGCAGTCACCGCCCAGTGCGACCGCGAGCACCATCCGTGGTTCGCGCCATGGCGCCAGAACCGCTGTTATCGCCCTGTCCACACCAGCCTTGCGGATCGTCTCCACCAGCAGCAACCGCCAGCGGGAGCCCCCCGACCACCGCCTCCGGCACGGACAGACGGCTAGGACCCGATACGCTCCTTCACCTGGAGAGTGCTCCTTTCATACGACGACCTGACACCTAGAAAGGTCCCATCGTCGCAGGTCAGGAGCATTCTTCGCGTTTCTGATCACCACCGGACAGCTGCCGCATGAAAGCCCGTGGCCGGGCTCCTCACGCGTGTGCGAGAGCCCCACACGGCTACCTACTCGCCTCAGGGTTGTCTCATAAATGATCTTCGGCATGCTGGGCGACCTGCTGGTTTCTGCGTCACGCCAGGTGACCGCCTACGGCGAAGGCATGACCGACGCGTCAGCGCACTGACCCCAGGCCCCGTGGACCGCGTCCTGGACACCGCGCCGACCGGGGGCCGGGTCGACCGTGCCAACCAGCCGGGTCCGGCCGGCGGCTCGCTACCGACTTTGATCGAGCTGACCGGGATCCCGATTGTGTCCGTACCGTCTCGGACTTCACCGCCGCAGCCGAAGGGCGTCCGAATCACCACCGAGATCCGCTACGACCAGATGAACGAGGTCGCCAGGCTCGCTGGCGAATGAATCCTGGTCGTACCGGTCACCCCCACCTACACCCTCGACCAGCTCCAGGAAGCGGCCATGCTCAGCCAATCCCACCGCCCCGGCGGCAAACTCAAGCTCACCGGCGAGCGGCCGTAGAGCGGCGAGTGACCGGCGACTGGATGCCGTACGGCCGCTGGGTCCGGCCGCGACGATGCCGCCGAACCCACCGCGATCGCCGACCACCTCACCGCCCACGGCCTGATCCTGAAGATGCTCACCGGACCGCTGCGGGGCATCAACGACCTCACCGGGCCGGGCAAGCTGCTGTTCGCGTTCTTCGCGGCGATGGCGGAGACCGAACGGGAGAACATCCGGGCGTCGACGCGGGAGGGGCTCGACACCGCGGCCCGCAAGGGCGAGCACGGAGGGACCGAGGTGATCGGGATGACGGCCGGCACGGCGAAGCCTGCATCCAGCGTGAGCCGGGTCATCTGACGAGCGATGACCCGGTGCGCACGATCTTGTCCGTGTCGGCACCGTCCTGGAGGCAACGGACCGAACCGGCACTCCTTCCTTCGCCGGTCCGGCTCGTCTGACTGTGACCGGCCCCTTGCCCTGCGCCTGTCAGCGCATGCCGGCTCTCAGGGTGAAGCCGCCGTCCACGGGGAGAATGACGCCGGTGATGAACGCGGACTCGTCGGAGGCGAGAAAGAGGGCCGCGTCGGCGACATCCTGAGCGGTGCCCTGGTGGCCCATGGGCACGAGCTTTGCGCGCTGGCCGGCGATGTCCTCGCGTCGGGCGCCTGTCGACCGGACGATGGAGTCCACACCCATCGGGGTGTCCATCATGCCGGGCGCGATGGCGTTGATGCGGACGCCGTAGGGTGCGTATTCCAGCGCCAGGCTGCGGGTCATAGCGTGTACCGCCGACTTGGAGGTGGTGTAAGCGATGGCTTCGCCGCCCGCGAGCAGTCCCGCCATCGAGGAGATGTTGATGACGGCTCCGTGTCCTCGCTCCCGCATGTGCGGCAGGACGTGTTTGCACGTCATCCACATACCAGTGAGGTTTACCTCGAAGCCGTTGCGCCAGTCCGTCGGGGAGAGGTCCTCGGTGCGCCCGCGCGGCACGATGCCGACGTTGTTGTGGAGCACATCGATGTGCCCGAAGACGCGCAGGGCGGTCTCCGCGATCGAGGCGCAGTCCTGCTCAAGAGTGATGTCGGCGCGGTGGGCGACGGCCCTGCCTCCGCTGTCGCGGATCAGTGCGACGGTCTCCTCGGCCGACTTCTCGTCCTGGTCGACGACCAGGACCTGGGCGCCTTCCCTGGCGTAGGTCAGCGCTGCGCAGCGGCCGTTGCCCATGGTGGCGCCCGGGGTCTGTCCCCCGCCGACCAGGACCACGGTCTTGTCCTGCAGACGTGCGGTCACGGCTGCTCCTCTGCTTGTGTGGGCGGCGGCGGGCCGGGGGCGGGCCGGGACATCTGAGGGTTCACCTGGTCGTAGCGCGAGTGGCTGCCGGTGACCGAGTCGATGGCGGCGTCGAAGGAGGTGGCGAGCGGCCAGCCGGCGTAGAAGGCGATCTGGACGGCGCTCTCGCGCAGTTCTGCCTCGGACAGGTCGCCGCTGTTCAGTGCGGCTCTGATGTGCAGCGGCGTGTGCAGGCGGTTCTGGCTGAGGACCGCCAGGACGGTCAGGGTGACCAGACGCCGCTCACGCCGGGACAGGCCCGGACGCTGCCACAGGTCGCCGTAGACGTACTGGGCGGCCAGGCCGCCGATCGAGCCTGGATCGGTGATGTCCGGGACCGGGATCTGCATGATCTCTGCCATGGCGGCCTGGCCGTGTGCGGCACGCTCTGCCGGCGTCTGCCCAGCGGTCTCGTCTCCGGGGCCCGCGGCCTGCGGGGCACTCACCAGGTCACCGGCAGTTCTTCGAGCCCGTAGGTGAGGGCATCATCGTGGAAGTGCAATTCGCTCTCCGCCACCGCGAGTCTGAGGGTGGGGAAGCGCTGGAAGAGGCGGGGCCAGGCTTCCTGCATCTCGACCCGGGACAGGTTCTGGCCCAGGCACTGATGGACGCCGAAGCCGAAGCCGATGTGCCGGCGTTCGGTGCGGGTGATGTCGAGCCGTTCGGGGTCGGTGAAGACCGCGGGGTCGCGGTTGGCGGCGGGCAGATTGCAGATGACGCCCTCCCCGGCCTTGATCAGGACGCCGCCGATCTCGGTGTCCTGCAGGCACACACGTCGCGGCTCTGTCTGCACCATGCTCCAGTAGCGCATCATCTCCTCGACTGCCGGGGCCGCGTTCTTCCTCGGGTCCGCAAGGAGGGTGTCGCGCTGGGCGGGCTCACGCAGAAAACCGAGGATGCCCAGGCCGATCATGTTGGCGGTGGTCTCATGGCCGGCGCCGATGACAAGCATGCCGAGCCTGACGGCCTCATCAAACGTCAGGACGTTCTTGTCATCGACCCAGGTGTTGACCAGGCGGGAGAGGAGCCCGTCGTCGGGATGGTCGCGCTTGTCGGCCATGGTGCGGCGGATGTTCTCGACCTGTTTCCGGTGGGCGGCGAGTTTCTCCTCCTTGGGCAGGCTCAGCTGCACCACTTTCTTGGCGGATTCGTGCACGGCGTGCCGCTGATCAAGGGGGACGCCGAGAATCTCGCAGATGACCATGGTGGGCAGGGCGAGCGCGTATTCCTCGATGAGATCGACGGGTTCGGCCTTGTCCGCCAGTTCGTCAAGGAGCTGCTCGGTCAGATCGGCGATGCGTGCGCGCAGCTTCTCGGAGGCTTTGACGGTGAAGTCCGGGTTGAGGATGCGGCGGATCGGCAGGTGTTCGTCGCCGTCCTTGCGGAAGAAGATGTTGCCCTCGACTGCGGGCTGGGCGCTGGAAGTGTTGGGGAAACCGGCGTCGGTCACGTCGGCGCCGAACCGGCCGTTCGGGCCGAGGACTTGCTGGACGTGGTCGTGCCGGGTGATCAGCCACGGCCGGCTGCCGTCCCATATCGTCACTCGGCGCGGTACGCCGGCTTCCCGGAAGGCGGTGGCCGTTTCCGGCGGTGCGAAGGGACAGCCGCGGGGCAGGGGGAACGCCGGAGCTTCGGCCATGGTGTCGTTTGACATGAACGTCTCCTGGAGGGTGTCAGGCGGTCACGGGAAGGCTGGTGCGGGCCCGGTCCCAGGGCGTGCGGGTGGTGACCAGGCGTCGCAGGGCACGCAGCTGGCGGATCATGCCGACGCCCAGGGCTGCGGCGACGTATCCGTCGCGGACGTACACAGCCGTGAAGGCGCGCTGCTTCAGGCTGCCTTCGACGATGTGCACGGCATCGGCGCCGCGGGTGCCGCCGTAGATCTGGATCTTGAGGTCGTACTGGTCGGACCAGACGTAGGGCACGGTCTGGAACGCGGTCGCGGACGGCCCGGCGAGGATATTGCGGGCGACGGCCATGCCCTGTTCGGAGGCGTTGGTGCGGTGTTCGATGCGCAGGCGCTCCCCGGTGACGGGATCGGGCCAGGAAGCGACATCGCCCGCGGCCCATACGGCGTCGCCCGCGCGCAGCAGGCTGTCGCAGACGATGCCGTGGTGCAGCGACAGGCCGCTGCCGGTGAGCCAGTCGGTGTCAGGGCGCGCGCCGATGCCGACCAGGACGGCCTGGGCACGGAGGACGCGGCCATCGGCAAGACGCACACCGACAGCACGCCCGTCCTCGGCGATCACTTCTTCGACGGGCGAGCCGGTGACGATCCGCACTCCCCGCTCTCGGTGCACTTCGGCCAGCATCGTGCCGACTTCGGCGCCGACCGCGTCCGCGAGCGGCACCTGCTGGTCGGTCACAAGCGTCACCTCGCAGCCGAGCCCACGGGCCACAGCCGCGGCCTCGGCACCGACGAAGCCGCCGCCGACGATCACCAGATGCGGGCGGGCCGCCAGCGCGGTTCGTAGCGCCAGCGCGTCCTCCACTGTGCGCAGCGTGTACACGCCGGTGAGCCCTTGAGCGCCGGGCAGCACGCGGGCACGGGCACCGGTGGCGAGGACCAGGCTGCTGTAGGTGAGTTCCGTACCGTCGGCAAGGCGCACCCGGCGGGCCGCCATGTCCAGTTCCGTGGCTCGGACACCGAGCCGGAGTTCGATGCCCAGGTCGGAGTAGGTCTCGGGCGCGCGCAGGCGCAGCCTCTCCCGTTCCCAGACGCCGCTCAATAACTGTTTGGACAGTGGCGGCCGGTCATACGGCAGATGCGGCTCACCGCCGACGAGCGTGAGCGGACCGTCGTAGCCGCCGCGGCGCAGTCCCTCGGCGGCAGCCACGCCCGCCGCTGACGCGCCGACCACGACGAGTCCTCTTGATGCAGTCACGCCTGGACCTCGATGGCGGATGCCGGGCAGACGGCCGCTGCCTCACGGGCGGCCGCGTGCTGCTCCGCCGGCGGCTCGGCGTCCAACAGCACCACGACGCCGTCCTCGTCCCGCTGGTCGAACACCTCCGGAGCGAGCAGTACGCACTGGCCGGCGCCGCAGCATTTGTCCTCTTCGATCGTGATGCGCATGAACGCTCTCCTCGCTGAACACGGCGTAGGCAAGCCCGGGCGGGACAGCCCACTCTAACTTTACGGACGTATATTTACACGCGTTTAGCGTACGGTCCATGGTGCGGGCGTATGGGAGGCTGGGGAACGTGACCGAACCTGTCCAAAACCCGACGTCACCGGCGGACTCAGCCGCCAGGCGCAGACCCCGCAACGCCCGGGGCGAAGGAACCAAGCTCCGCGAGGAGATCCTTCAAGCGATGCTGCGGCTCATCGCCGACGAGAGTCGTATGCAGACCGTGCCGCTGTCCCTGCGGGAGGTGGCGCGCGAGGCAGGAGTCACCGCACCGGCCATCTATCCGCACTTCACGGACAGGGAAGAACTCTCACGCGCCGCCGTGAGCGCGCTCTACGAACAGCTCCTGGACGAGATGAACCGAGCGGAGGAGACCTCGGCCGGCCACTCTCCGGCCCGGCAGTTGGCCGAAGTGGCCCACGCCTACTGCCGCTTCGCCCAGAACAACCCCACCAGCTTCCGTGTGATGTTCACCATCCGTAACCGCCACCGGGACGAAATACAACAAGTGGCGGACTGTTGGCGCCGCTCCGTCGCGCGCATGGCCGAAACCGGCATCCGCCTGGCTCAGACTCCCGAGGCGGCTGCGGTATCGCTGTGGTCGGCCGTGCACGGCCGCCTCCTGCTGGGAGACGACACAGCAAACGCATGGAGCCTCGGCGACGTGCACCACTTCGTCGACGAACTCACCCGGTCCATCCCCACAGTTGACGGCCACGCCACTCCCCCCGCCGACAGCGCCCCCTAGTCCCATTGGGGCGTGACGGCGGATAAGAGCTCGCGCAGATAGGCGTGGGGGCCCTGCCGTCGAGGGGGCGTTCGTCTCAGCGGTGAGTGGTCCAGGCGCGGCGGATGGGAATACGCGCTGTGATGACGGTGTCCGCGAGGTCGAAGAAGGCGTTGACGACGCTGGTGCGGCGTTCGTAGCAGCGTGCGAGCCGGCAGAAGGCGTCTTGCCAGACGTGGGTGCGCTCTACGTGCCAGCGTTGGGGGGCCTGGATGGGGGCCTTCTCTCCTTTGTGTGCGATCCGGCCTCATAGCCCGCGCGCGTCGAGGGCGGTGCGGGTCTTGCCCGAGTTGTAGCAGGCGTCCAGGTGCACGGTGATGTCTGCAGGCAATGGGCCGCGGTCGTCCAACAGGACCAGGTCGGGGCAAGCAGCGGCGCGTCATGGCAGTTGGCTACGACCGGGACCCGGCCCAGCGGAGTCCGTAACCGTCCGTCATAGCTGATCCCTTGAGGCCCTGTTTGCCTCGGTCGACGGGTGAGCGTCCGGCGGCTTCCCACGCCTCCGGGTGCTTTGGTGATCGAGCCGTCGATGGGGATCTGGTCCAGGATGCGGCCGACGATGCGGTCGTACGTCTCCAAGGCGATGTGCCGGAGCCGGGCGAAGATGCCCAGTCGGATCCACTCGTCACGGCGGTTGCGGATCGGGGTGGCTGAGCAGGCGGTGTCCGCTTGGCTTGCAGGAGCAGCCGAAGCGCAGGAGCTGGAGCAGCTTGTCGAAGATGATCCGGTCGCTGATCCACGGGCGGTCGCAGCCCAGCGGATGGACCGGATCGTAGGGCGGTCGGCAGGGCAGCAGCGCCGCGAATCAATCCAGCGGGGTGCGGTCAGCCATGATGGCAGTGCAGGCACAAATCTCCCGATCATCACAGAGCATCACAACTCCAGATCACTGGGCCTGTTCTGCTCCCAGGGGGCACCACCGCGCCAATCTGCGTGAGCTCTTACGAGCTGGTGCGTTTGTCAGTGCGGCGGCGGGTGGTGACGATCCATATGCCGGGTCCGACGTCGACATTCTTCGTGTCTACAGGGCCGGGCGACGGCCCTGCCACGGTGCTGCGATCTCAAGTTGGGCAGCCACCCGTAGCAGCAAATCCTCGCGGTCCGGGGCGGGCACCAACTGCACACCGGTCGGCAGGCCATCGGTGTTGACGTGCAGGGGCAGGGAGATTGCGGGCAGACCAGCAAAGTTGACGAACGGAGTGAAGGGCGCGAACTGCAGGCTTCGACCGAGCGATGCCAGCGGATCCACCGAGTCGGATTCAAGCCTGCCGTGTAGCGCGATACAGAACGATCGATGTTGACTAAGCGTCCCGGCATGGCTAGCGTGCTTTCACATGCTGAACGCCTTAAGGGGGGACATGCTGGACGAGCCCACTCTCCGATATCCAGCGCGGGCGCCATTTCCCTTCCGTGGAAAGCGCGATCATTCCGCCGCAAACCCCACCGCACCAGGGCGTCCGGCAACACCATGAAGTGCGGGACAGTAGCGGCTCCCCTTTCAGGTAAGCAAGACCGCCTAGCGCGTGCCCGCCAATAACGGCGGATAGCAAATCTGCCTGTCCATCCATAGTGATTTGTGATGCCCTGACGCTTTAAATACGCATACATCGGGCGTCCATTTCCGTTGCGCCACGACAAAAGACGCACGTCCCTGCCGAGCGAACAACCAGTTCTGGCCCGGTGCCGCAAGAGGCAGACGTGCCTTCGATGCAATCACTTCCCCATGCGGGCCAGTCGCTACCCCCCACGAAAGCAGGGCATCCACCGATGACCGCTCCCCTCGATTCCCGGATCCGGCAACTGGCCATCCTTGCCGTGCTCGTTCTCCTCACGGAGACGGGTCCGCTGGAAGTGAGCCTCGTCTACCCAGCGGCCGAATCTCTCACTCAGTCTTTCGGCAGCGCTGGTGCCGACGCCGTCACCGGCACGGTGAGTCTGACCGCCGTGGTGTGCATTCCCTTATTGGGGCGCATCGCCGATGTGGCGGGCAAGAAGCGGGTATTGCTGTGTTCTGGGGCTCTCTTCGCGGTCGGGTCGCTGCTGTGTGCGGTGGCCGCATCGCTGCCGCTGTTGCTGCTCGGTCGGATCCTGCAAGGGGCCGTGGGCGGTGCGCTGGCGGTTGCCTACGCGATAGTCCGGGACGTCTTCCCCCGTCATCAAGTGCCGGTCGCACTGGGTGTGGTCTCCAGCGGGGTCGGGATCAGCGGGCTCGCCGCGCCCTTCCTCGGCGGCGCGTTGGTCGACCGCTACGGCTACTCCGGCGTGTTCTGGTTCCTCCTCCTGCTGAGCGTGCTGGCGCTGCCGCTCGCGGCGGCCATCCTGCCTGACGACCGACGTCCCAACGACGCAACAGGCGCGGAACCCCGACGACTTGATGTCCCCGGAGCACTCCTGCTCGGCCTGGCCGCCGCGGCACTGGTGTCGGGCATCAGCGCCGGCGTGCGCTCGGGCTGGTCCTCGCCCGGCTTCCTGGCGGCCCTTCCCTCCGCGGCACTCCTAGCCATCGGGTTCTGGCGACGTGAACGGGACAGGCCCGACCCGGCCATCGACCTCGGTCTGCTCACCGCTCCGGCGGTGCGGGACTCCCTGCTCCCGGCCGTGCTCACCACCGCCTGCTCCACCACCGTCGCCTACCTGGTGCCACAACTGTTGCAGACCCCGCGCCATGCCGGACTCGGCTACGCCTTCGGCCTCACCGCACTTGCCGCGGCCGGCTGGACCTTCACTCTGGGACTCGGATCGCTCGCCGGCGGCCCTACAGGCGGGTACCTCGCCAGGCGCAACGGCCCTCGCAGCACAGCGCTGATGGCGCAAGCACTGGTCGCGACCGGGGCGCTCGGCTTCGCCGCACTGCCCGGGCAACGCGGTGCCATCCTGCTGATCAGCCTGGTGTTCGGCCTCGGTACCGGGCTCACCTACGTGGCCTTCGCCAACCTCATCACCGAGGCCGTGCCCGACGAACGAGCCGCCACCGGAACGGCCTTGCTCGCGGTCGCCAACCAGCTCGGGGCGGCAACCGGGGCATCGGTCCTGGCCTCGGCGCGCACCCTGTATCCGGTCGGCTCCACCGGAACGCTCTTCGCAGGCAGCGGCTACCGGCTGGCCTTCACCTGCGCTGCGGCCGCCGCACTACTGGCCCTGCTGACCACCCTGCGCATGCGACACGGCCGGGCCCCGGCAACCGGCGGTGCCGCCACCCGTCGCATCGACTCGTCCACGGCCGGATCCTCGGACAGCGGATCAACCACCAAGGAGATGATCTGATTGCCCCCTCCTGAGCTTGACGTTTAGCCTCGGCCGTTCACCTGAGTTGCTGATCTTGGTTCGTTCCCGGGGCAGCAGGGCGGCCGTTCTTCACGCTTCGAGGTGTCGAGCGACGTCGCGTGAAGGAACGGCCGTTGGGAAGAGTCTCGCCGCTGAACAGTCCGCTGACGCCGCGTTGGGTGTCCGACTGCCTCTACACCCGGGCGGATGCGCTCTTCGAGCTCACCGACGCGGTGCTGTGCTCAGACGGCCCGGTGACGTCGCAGGTCGAGTTGCCCCTCACGGCCGAGCACCGGCGTGGGTACGGAGCGACTGCTTGCCTCCACGCCGCTGCCGCGTGCCGCCGACGGCGCATCGCGCTCCCGGTGGACGTGAGCAACTGGCTGCGTCCCGACGGCCCCACCAGCCCGGAGCCGCTGTTCTGCCACGTCTACGGGCGAGGCCGCAGCGCGGATCAGTTCATCCCCGGCTGGCCCTACTCCTTCGTCGCCGCGCTGGAGACGGGACGCACGTCCTGGACGGCCGAGGTCAAACGTCAAGCTCAGGGAAGGCTATACCGGTCAGCTCCTCGGATACGGTCCACAGGCGGGCGGCAGCGTCAGGATCACTGGCGCGCGATGAGCGGCTGACGAGGGCCGGACTGCCGCGTCGTTCACCAGGCCCGTCGGGACCGACGAACGAGGCGCCGGGAAGGTCGGCCACTGCCGCGAACAACGTCGGCAGAGCACCGGTGCGGGCGTCCTGGGCGTAGAACCGGTTGAGCGCGCGACCGAACGAACGCAACACCCAAGTGGCGTTGTCGTCGTGCAGGGCAGTGACGGAGTAGCCGGGGTGCGCTGCCATGGAGCGCACCGGCGAACCAGCCCGACCGAGGCGGCGCTGGAGTTCGAGGGCGAAGAGTAAGTTGGCCAGTTTGGACTGGCTGTAGGCCGTCACCGGGCTGTACTCACCTGTCAGGTTCAGGTTGTCGAAATTGATCCGCGTGCCTCTCGGGATCTTGTGGGCCAGGGACGACACCGTCACCACTCGGCCGGTGATGTGCGGGAGCAGGAGGTTGGTCAGGGCGAAATGGCCGAGGTGATTGGTCCCGAAGTGGTTCTCGAAGCCGTCCTTCGTGGAGGACTGAGGCATGTTGGCCACACCCGCGTTGTTGATCAACAGGTCGAGGTCGCCTTCCCAGTCGGTGGCGAACTGACGAACGGACGTCAGGTCAGCCAGATCCAGGGGTCGGACGCTCATCTTGCCGCGTGCCCCTTCAAGCGTGCGCATGGCGGCCTGGCCACGGTGGGGGTCACGGACGGCGAGGGTGACGTGTGCACCAGCGCGTGCGAGGGCCTCGACGGTGGCAAGACCCAGACCGCTGCTCGCGCCGGTGACCACGGCGGTGCGCCCGGCCAGGTCGGGAAGGTGGGTGACGTCCCAACGGGGGTGTTCGTGTCTGTCCATACGTGCAATGTATTCACTGCGCACAATGTAGTCAAAGTATACATCGGGGTGAGTTGCCTTGCCCGAGGCCCGTGGAGCAGGTCGTTGGACATAGACTCACGTGGTGACGTCCCGCCGCCCCTACCACCACGGTGACCTTCGCGCCGCTTTGCTGAAGCGGGCCGAACAAGCGCTCATGGAGAAGGGGCCGGGCGGCCTATCCCTGCGGGAACTGGCCCGGGACCTGGGCGTCAGCCCCGGCGCACCCAGCCGCCACTTCAGTGGCAAGGCCGCGCTGCTGGACGCCTTGGCTGTGGAGGGATTCCAGCGCCTGAGGACAATGTTGACCTCTACTCAGGTCGAGGCAGAGGTCTCCTTCGCCGACCGGCTGACGGCCGTCGCCCACACTTACCTGGAGTTCGCCGTCGCTAACCCGGCGTTGCTGGAGCTGATGTATTCGGTGAAATACGACCCGGTGGCTTCCCCGGAACTGACGGCGGCGTCGCAGTGGCAGGGGGCGCTGGCCGACCGGCTCATCGAGGACGGGCAGCGGCGAGGCGAGGTACGCGAGGGCTCAACGCGGGAGATAGGCGTCCCGGTCATGGCGTCGATCCACGGGTACGTCCTCCTCGCGGTGGCCGGCGGACTGGCCATCGATGCCGCCAAACCCGGTCTGAACGACGTGTTGGCGTTCGCCTTGCGGGGCTGCGCGCCGTGAACACGCTGCGTCCAGCGGGGGGACCGGCGTATAACTCCGTCGGAAATCTTGGTTTGCCGGTGCGGCAGCATGATCGGCGGGCAGGCTCGGGCAGTGCTGCGGGCCACTGCAGTCGACGAGGTGTTCGTTGTCCGTTCGCCCCCACCCCGTTGTGTTGCTGACCTGCGGTTCTTTGAGCCTGGTGGGCGTCCTGGCCCGGGCCGGGAGAGTTGGGGCACGCCAGCGGGACGGGGGGCCTTCACGCGGAGGTGGCGAAACCCCCGACGGACACGGGCAGGCGGGAATGAGCCGGCAAGGCTCGGTGGGCCGTTCCCAGGGGCGGCGGAGGTCTTCGGCGAGTGGTCGGGCGAGGCGGAGTTGGGTGCGGGCGCCGATGATCAGCCAGGTCCACAGGTCGGCCGTGTGAGGATCGCGGACCTTGGGGACGGTCCAGCCCAGGGTCTGCTTGAACAGCCGGACGGTGTGTTCAAGATCGAACCTGCGGAGGAACGCCTGCCAGCGCAGGTTGACGTCTTCGCCGGTCATGCCGGTGCGTGAGAACCACAGCCAGACCGGCTTCGGGTCGCGGTCGCCGGGCAGGTGGTCGGCCTTCAGCCGGATCAACATGCCGTGGATCAAGGGGAGTTCGCCGCAGTGGTCGAGCCAGGGCCTCGGGCCCGCAGGCGGGGGTGCATCCGGTCCCAGGCGAGGGCCTCGGCCGTGCCACAGCGGGTGGTATCGCACGTCGTGGCCTGGTCGGGGGTGTGCCAGGGTTCCGGCTTGGAGAAGGTGAGGACGCCGCCATGCTTGCGGGGCTGTCCGCCGCGCGGGGTGGAGCGGCGCGGTCCGGCGTCCCGGAGCATGACCCGGTCCGAGCGGAGCCGGCCGACCAGCTCGACGGGCAGGTCGAGGCGAGTGCCTCCAGTTTGTCGCCCGATCGCGCCACGAGCGCAAGGTCCGCACCGCGCTGGGCGAGCCGGCGGGCGAACTCGGCGCCGATTCCGCCCGCCGCCCCGGTGCAGGGCCGTGGTACCGGACAGACTGGACAGATCTTGCGTGACTCTCCACGAACCAGAGGCCCTTAGGCTTGTTTCGCCCACGCTGAAGTCGCGATTCGACGCCGTCACCAGGTCGGCGAAAAGTGAGACACATTGCCTGCTCGACGTTCTCGCAACGGTGCCGGTCCGAACCCTGAGCCGTCCCCCGGACCAGCCGATGACGCGCCTGCCGACCTGCGCGCCGACGCCCGCCACAACCGCGAACGCATCCTGAAGGCCGCACGCGGGGTGTTCGCGGCCCAGGGCGTGGACGCCCCCATGAGCGCGATCGCCCGCCGGGCCGGCGTAGCCGTGGCCACCCTCTACCGTCACTTCCCGACCCGCTCCGCCCTCGTGGCTGCTGCGTACGACGATCAGCTCGCCGTGTGCACGGCCGCCCTTGAGGAGGCACTGGCCGACCCGAACCCGGCGCACGGCCTCTTCCGCCTCCTGGAGACGGCCTGCACCACGCTGGTCACCGACCGCGGCTTCGACACGGTGTTCATGACGCGCTTCCCTGCGGCACTGGACGGCAACCGGGAGCGCACCCGAGCGGAGGAGGGCCTGTCACGCCTGATCCAACGCGCCCGCGCCGCCGGACAACTTCGTGACGACTTCGACCCCGCTGACATCACGATCCTCCTTCTGGCCGTCAGCGGCCTGGCCCAGCAACCCCCCGAAACCGCCCTGCCCGCCGCCCGCCGCCTCGTCACCTACCTCTTCCAGTCCTTCCAGGCCCACCCTCCGTCCCGGCCGGGCCCACTGCCTCCTGCCCCACCCATAAATCTGCAGAAGCTTCGTGACTGTCCGGCCACGTAGTGCCCTCACGGCCGGGACATGAGTGAGGAAAGCCGATCCACGCGCCAGCCAGGGTGACGACGCCGGTGCGACCGAACTCGCGGAATGTGCCGCACTCTCCTCGGCGCAGCCGTAGCACCGTCTTCCGGCGAACGAGCGAGAGATGATCTCATGCGACGAACCGCGTACGTCGCGAGCCAGGCCGTCACACACCTGAAGGTGCCCGCAGGAGCCTTCCAGTGAGCTCGGCACGCCTGCCGCATTCCTTGAAGGACACCGCACACGCTCGCCGTCGTACGCGCCCGCCTCGCCTTCGCCGAAGACGTCCGCCGGCTCTGGCGCGTATACGGCCCCTGGGCTTGGACGCCGGAGGTGTCCCACTCGATCGGTGTGGGCGAGCGGAGCATGGCCGACGCCCTCGTGCACTGCAACGCCGCCGACGGCGAACAACGCAGCAAAACTGCGTGCGTTCGTGGAAGTGAAACGCGGCACCAGGGTGGCGGGCGATACGCCGTGATGCTGATCGACCACGCACTCCTGGTCCGGTACACGGCCCAACCCGTCGGCCGGCGCCGCCCGATGGCGCGCCCCGCATGGATGCGTTGGTTTCCGGTCTTCCCCCACGTCCTGTTTCGTCCTCACCGGCGCCTCCCGGACCAGTCGGGTGAACGACCTGCAGGCAATGGCCGCCCCGCACCCGCTCGGTTCGCGGCACTCGCCTGCGAAATCCGCCTGGCGTCACCCATGGGAAGACTGCGAGGAAGCCGGCCCCAACCAGGCCGTACGGCTGTCACCGGCCAGCGGCGGGTACCGCCCTCGGACGGCCCTGTAAGTCTTCCCGAGGGGGCCTGGGCGGTACGGCTGGAGAGCCTTTCGTCATGCCAGGCCGCGAGCAACTCGGTTACCAGCGCCGGAGACTGGAGAGGCCCCAGTTCCTGGGGGCAGCAGCCCCTCGAAGGGCGGCGGCTGCCCGACGTACCGCGACACCGAGACCACGACCTCGTCACCCAGAGCCTGGCCCTCACCGACGCCACCAAACGGAGCCAGCGGCTACAGGTCAAGGAAGGTGAGGACGCCGCAGTGGTGCCGGCCGTCCTCCTCGACCTGCACGCAGGGCAGGCGACGGGTGTCTGAGCTGGTCAGCGGCGACGCGTTCCTGCCCTTCTTCGAGTCGCCGCCCTGACCGTCATCGGGGCTCACTCCATACGTGGAGCCTCACTTGATCGGTGGCCACCTCGGAGAAGCTCAGTGAGCACGCGGTTGCCGCACGCCTTGTCACCCCGGTCCGGGGTGCGCTGACTACGACCGACAGCATCCCTTCACTCCAACTCCTCAGATAGAACATTCTATCTTGACAAGTGATCGTACGAACGGCACCCTCAGGTCGGAGCAGAACGTTCGGTCGGCATTGACTGGGCCCGGGGCGGAGGTTCGCGACTGGGTAGAGCCGGACGTGCCACGAATGTGCCACCCCCCTGTATCGCCCTGTCACCTGTTGAACAGTTCCGAAAGGGTCACGTGACCACCGTGGAATCTCGCGTCGCAGTAGGAAATGCCCCGGCCCTGCGCGCTTTGTACTTCGTGCGGTTCACCTTCGCCGCCGTCTGGGCTGCTCTGCTGTTCGCGGCCAACTCCCCGCTTACCTTGCTCGCGATCGATCTGCTCGTGCTCTACCCCTTGTTCGACGTCGGCGCGGCAGTGGTCGACGCATACGCATCCCGCGGTGCTGGAGTGGTACGCGGTTTGCTGGGCCTGAACATCGCGATCAGTCTCGGCGGCGCCGTCGGTCTCGCCATCGCAGGCGGCTCAGGTATGCCCGCGATCCTGCGGGCATGGGGGGCCTGGGCAATCGTGTCGGGACTCGTCCAACTGATCGTCGGCATTGTCCGCCGCAGAATGGGCGGCCAGTGGCCGATGATGCTTGCCGGTAGCCTGTCCATGCTGGCCGGATGGTCGTTCATCTTCCAGGCGTCCGCACCGGATCCGAATCTGAAGAGCGTGGCCGGATACATGGTGCTCGGTGGGATCTTCTTCCTCATCTCCTGCCTCCGTCTCGGACCGCGTTCCGCACCATGCGGGTGCAGACTCTGCAGCGGTTGAGGCTGGCCAACCTGGGCGGCGGAGGCCCCACTTGAAAGGGCTCAGAGGTCATCCGCCATCCGAACCTGATCGCTTGGTTCGGACGGGGGTCCGTCTTCAAAGGATCTTGCCCAGAGCAGGATTGACGCGAAACTGACCGCTACCTCGTAGGAGGTGGCGGTCTTGTCGTATCTGGTGGCAATACCGCGGAAGCCTTTGAGGCGGTTGAAGCACCGTTCAACGACGTTGCGGCGGCGGTAGACGCGAGGGCCGTACGCCGGTGGCCGGCCACCGCGACTGCCGCGGTTGTGCCGCTGTCGCTGCTGGTCGGCTTTCTCCGGGATGGTTGCAGATGATGCGGCGTTTGCGCAGGTAGGCGCGGAATTCGAGGGAGCTGCAGGCCTTGTCGGTGATGATCTGGTCGGGGCTGGAGCGAGGACGTCCACGTCCGGTCCGCAGGACCCGGTCGCGTTGCGGAATCCGCCGCGAAGCAGCGCTGTTTCCGGCGGACTTCGGACCGCTGCCGTGCGAGGCGGGCCGTGGACGTCAGCGGTGGATCCGTCGGTCAATCGGCTGGGAAGTGCTTGCGCCTGATGGGTAGATCGTTCAGTCTCGTGACACCAGTTCCACGGAAAGACAGGAATCGATGAGCCCATTGCTTATCCGCGCACTCGGTCCGGGCCGGACATCCAAGGCAGGCCGCTCGGCAGCGGGTCTGGTCCTTGTCCTGGCCGCCAGTGTTCTGGCAGCCTGCGCACCGACCACGGCCGCCACCACAAGCACCGAGCCTGAACAACCGGCCAAGTCCAGGGCCTGGTTCACCTCGTGGGCCAGCTCCCAGCAGGGTGTCTCCTCCACAAGTCTGAGTGATCAATCGGTGCGGATGATCAGCCACCTCAGCCAGGGAGGCGACGCACTGCGCATACGCGTCCAGAACACCTTCGGCCAGGCCCCTCTCACCGTGAACGCGGCGACGGTCGCGCACAGCGACGGCAGCGGCGCCGCGACGGAAGACAAGCCGGTCCCCGTCACGTTCGCCGGCCGGAACACGGTCGTCGTCCCGGCCGGCGGCGAGGTGTGGAGCGATCCTGCGAGGCTCCGCACCTCGGCCGAGGACGACGTCGCGGTGTCGCTCTCCGTCTCCGGCACGGTCGCCCCGGGCATCCACAACAGCGCCTTCCGCACCAACTACCTGACCCCACCCGGCTCCGGTGACCACACCGGTGACGCCTCGGGTGCACCGTTCACGGAGACGACCGGCTCCACATACCTGGTCAGCGCCGTCGACGTGCACAACCCGCGGCTGCGCGGCACCCTTGTCGCCTATGGGAGTTCGGTGGTCGACGGAGTCGGATCGACCAACTGCGGACCGGGTTGCGAACGCCCCGGCGCCAACCTCCGGTGGACGGACGACGTGGCCCGGCGCATCACGCGAGAGCTGCCCGCCAACCAGCGGTTCACCGTCGCCAACGCGGGTATCGCAGGCACCACGAGCGCGGAAACGTGTCCACGTACCGACCCGGCCCTGAGCGGCCTGGAAGGCGTCAACCGGCTGGAGCGCGACGTTCTTGCACTCCACGGTGTCACAGGTGTCCTTTACTACTACGGCACCAACGATCTCGTGTCCGGGTGCGGCGCCGGTCAGATCTTGGACAGCTACCGCGACGTCTTCCGGCGGCTGCATGCCGAGGGCATCAAGGTGTACGTCACCCCTATCACTCCTCGCCCGGGTTACACGGACCAAAACAACAAGGACCGGAACACCGTCGGTCTGTTCGTGTCGAAGTGGAACAACTGCGCAGGTACCTGTGACGGTGTCCTTCCCTTCGACCAGGTGCTGAGGGATCCCTTGAAGCCGAACAGCATCCATCCGTCGTACGACGTCGGAGACGGTATCCACGCCAACATCAGCGGGCAGGAGGCCTTGGCCGATATCATCTCGCTCCCGATGCTGGCGGCGTCCGCGTCCCCATGACCCGGCCCGTGCGCGCCGACGCCGAGCACACCCCGGATCGGTGGTGAAGCGGTTCGGATGGCGCTTGGTCGTTCTTGGCGGGCGACGCCCAGGATGGCCGACGAGCCGGCGGTGCTGGGCCTTGAGGTAGCGCGTCTGCTCGTCGGCGAGTACTTCAAACCGCGGTGTACTCGACGTCGGTCACATCATCGGGGAGAGCTCGTTCATGTGCTGCCGCACGTGCCGACGCCGGCGGCGGACAGCTACGCCCTGACCGAGGACGACGCGCACATGCCACAGCGCATCAGCAGGCTCATCGCTTCCTCACCGCCCGGCTTCCCATCCGGCTCAATCAGCGTCACGCGGGTCACGGCCTCCTGCAGTACGGAACGTCTGCACGGGGGGACGTCGCCCCCGACGGCCGGGCGGCTTCGCACCAACGGCTTGCATCCCGACCGTTTACATCGATGTACATTCCGCTTTAGCCTGACGCCGCACTCGCCCATTGAGAAGGAGCACCATGGTGATCCTGCGACTTCGGCATGCCCTCAGACGGCATCGACTCCTCGCACTCGCACTGACCGGCGTACTGGGCCTGCTGGCAGCTGCCCCCGCCACCCCCGCGCCCATGAACACCGGCCCGGCGGGCTCACCGCCCGGCCTCACGGCCACCGGAACCCCGCTGCGAGACGGAACAGGTCTGTATCCACGGGTCATCCGGCTCACGCACAACGGTGCGGCCAACGGGCGCATCCTCGCCAGCGTCGTCACCTTCGACGGCAACAACGGCATCGGAGCGATCCACGAGAGCACGGACTCGGGAACGACCTTCCGCGAGGTCGGCAGGATCGCCGACCCCGAGTCCGCAGCCGGCCAGGGGCTCTGCTGCACCACCCTGTTCGAGCTGCCCCGCCAGGTGGGCGCACTGCCGGCCGGCACCCTGCTGTGGGCCTCCTCCGCCGGCCAGGACGAGCAGAACCGCCGAATGGCGCTGCGGATCTGGCGGAGCAACGACGTGGGCCGCACATGGTCCTACCTGTCGTCCTGCGCCGTCGCGAACGGCACGAGCGGGCTGTGGGAACCAGAGTTCTCAGTGGCCGCCGACGGCGCCCTGGTCTGCCACTACTCCGACGAGACCGACGCCGCGCACAGCCAGAAACTCGTCGCGGTGCGCACCTACGACGGGGTGCACTGGGTGGACCGCCACAACACCGTGGCCAGCTCCTGGACTCCCGACCGGCCCGGCATGCCGGTGGTGCGACGGCTGCCCAACGGCACCTACTTCATGAGCTACGAGATCTGCAATCCCGGCGGTCAGTACCAGTGCGTCGTGCACTACCGGACCTCCGCCGACGGCTGGAACTGGGGTGACCCCGCCAACCTCGGCATCCGGCCCGAGACGGCGGACGGCAGGTACTTCCGTGCCACCCCGACCATCGCCTGGGCTCCCACGCCGGGCAAGGGAACCGACGGCAGGCTCCTGCTGATCGGGCAGCGCCTGCTCAACCGCGACGGCAGCGTCGCCGCGGGCAGCGGACGCACGATCCTCACCAACTCGCAGAACGGCAGCGGACCCTGGACGGCGATCACCGCACCGGTGACCGTGCCTGATCCACAAGTGAACTACTGCCAGAACTACAGTTCACCACTGCTGCCTTCGTTGGACGGGCAACGCGTCCTGCAGCTGGCCACCGACTTCGAAGGCACGGTGTGCCGCACGTACTTCGGGACGGGCCGCCTGCCCTAGCACTGGGCCGGCGCCCGGTGTGAGCCTCTCCTCGGCCCCGAACCGATCAGCTTCGGGGCCGAGGCGCAGCCCGTGACGGCAGGCCGCGCCCGCCCCAATACTCCAGCAGCACTTTGACGTTTTCCCTGTTCAGGGGCGGTCTGGGTGAGTGTAGAGGGCTGGTTGCCGGCCCGTGTTCTCTTTCCCGGGCCGCCCCTCGATCGTGTGCA
>NZ_KB911642.1 GCF_000383615.1 Streptomyces canus 299MFChir4.1
AGCAGGCGGGGACGGCCTCCCGCCCACCGAGGGTCCAGGCAGGCCAGGCCGATCGCGTTGAACCGGTGGATCACATCGCGCACGGTGTCCTCGTCGGCCTGCACCAGCTGTGCGATCACCGGCACCCGGTTCCCGCCGGCCGAGGCCAGCAGCATCATCGCGCGCCGGTAGCGCACCGAGCTGGTGCTACCGCGGCGCACGATCTGCTGCAGCTTCTGCCCCTCCTGGTCGGTCAGTCTGCGCACACGGACAGGCTCGGCCACCGCGCCTCCAGCGGTCGGTTGGGACGTCACCGCACATCCAACCGTCATGACCGCCAACCCGGCGAACCTATGCGGTCAGAGCACTAGACGGCTGCGTTGCCGGATCGTGACCGTTGGTCGGGGCTGGTGGCCGTCAGCCTGGTCGGGGTCGGCGCGTGAGCTGACGGCATGGAACACATGCACGCTTCCACGCCCGGGACCACCGGCCGCCCCACCTCGGCGAGCCGGGGGCACCACCGTGCGCGGCCGGCTCCGGGGGCACGGCGGTGAGCCGCTTCGGGACGGGGATCCGTCGGGGCGTGATGGCGGCCGATCAGTTCACCCAGGTCGCCAACGCGCTGTTCCGTGACTCCCAATTGTCGTTCAAAGCGAAGGGGATCTTCGGGTACGTCTCTACGCATGCCGACGGCTGGCAGGTGACGATCGCCGACCTCGTCCGCCTGGGTCCGGACGGACGGGAAGCGGTCCGCACCGGGCTGAAGGAGCTGGAGGCGCACGGCTACCTGATCCGTGAGCGCCTGCGCCGCCCGGACGGCACCCTCGGCGAGATCGTCTACTGCATCACCGACCGCCCGGCCACCCTGGACATCGCGCTGATCGAAGCCGACTTGGTGATCGCGTCCCCGGAGGCCGGGCACGCCGACGGGTTCGGGGCCGGGATCCGTCGGGGCGTGATGGCGGCCGACCAGTTCACCCAGGTCGCCAACGCGCTGTTCCGCGCCACCGAGCTGTCCTACAAGGCCAAGGGACTGTTCGGACTGCTCTCCACGCACAAGGAGGGCTGGCGGATGACAGTCACCGACATCGCCCGCCGCGGCCGCGACGGTGAGTCAGCCGTCAAGAGCGGGCTGAAGGAGCTGGAGCAGCACGGCTTCCTCGTCCGGGGACGCGAGCGCGGCGAGGACGGAACCCTCGGCGCGGCCGCGTACGTCATCACCGACCTACCCGCCCTGCAAAACAGCAGGTCACAACCAGAGTCGGGTTTTCCACCAGTGGATGACCCTACGTTGGCTGATCGGCCCACTAAGAACACCAACAGAAAGAAGACCACTCAGCAGAACACCAGACCCCTCCCTCCCCACACCCGCGCACCGCGACCGCGCGGCGAAGCGCCGCCAGCACCACGGACGGCACCGCCCGCGCCCGCGGACCTCGAACCAGGCGTCCGCCTGCTGCTGGCGATCGGCGCACACCACCCCAAGCTGCTGCTGACCGACCAAGTCCTCGCCGAGCAGGGGCGCACCGTCACGGCGATGCTGGACGCCGGCTGGACGAGCGAACAGCTTCAGCACGTCATCAGCGACCGCCCTCTGCCGAGCCCGGTCCGCACCACCGTCGGCGCGATCATCGCCGCCCGGCTCCGCGCCGCCCAGGCCTACCCACCGCCCGCCACCGTGGCAGACCACCACGACACGCCCGCGTGGGAGAACCCGCCACCGCGCTCAACCACCTCCTCGGCCGCGCGCACGGTGAGCGAGGCCTTGACCTACCGGGCCCTCGTCGAATGTGCCGGCTGCGGCGTACCCGGAACCGCCCCCGGCGAGGACCTGTGCCCGGCCTGCCTCGGCTGGCCGCCATGCCGCACCTGCCCGGGGCCGACTCCCCGCCGCGCCCACCCCGACGGCGATGGCCGCTGCACCACGTGCGCCTCCGCGTTCATCGACCACCTGGAAGGAAGCACCCCGTGACATCGCTCCGCACACCGCCGCAGACCACGGCCGCGCACCACCAACGCCCCTTCACCCGCGACCCGGGCCGGTGGAAAAGGAAAAGCAACCGCGCCCTGCGCACCGGCCACGTCCGCGGGCAAACCTGCTCAGCCGCCTGCGAACTCGTCCTCGTCCACGAACGGACTTCCTGGGGGTGGCTCGCCTGGACCGTCCCCGGCGACGGCAGCCAGCCCGAGGTCCCCCACCAGATCGGAGTGCTCACCCCGGGGGCGACCCGCAGGCAGCGCCTGGCCCTGCGCTGGCTGACCCGGCGCCCCGCCAGGCACCTTGCCGTGGACACCGTCCCCGGATCCCTGCGGTTCTCGGCCGCCGCTGTCGCCCTCATCAGCGTGATGGTCGGCCTGTTCGCCATCAGCCACGGCGTACCCGCGAATGTCACGGTGCCCGCGATGCTCCTCGCCCCGCTGCTGGCCGAACACCTGCCCGGCCGGATAGACGACCGGGCCCGCGAACACGTCCACATCGTCGAGGGTGACGGTCCGTGCCGCTACCTGCAGCGCCTCGCCGCCCTGCACGCCCCGCTCGTCCAGGCCGCCGCCGGCAGTGACCGCTACGAACTGCGCCGCTCAGCGGAACTCGGCCACAACCTGCTCTGGGACGCCGCCGGCCTCCTCCGGACCCAGGACACCCGCTCCGCCTCGGACCGCCTCATCGCCTACGAGCGGCTGATGCTCCAACTCGCCCACCAGGTAGCTCAGATGCACGCGGCCGCCGGGCACGGAGCCGACAGCACCGACCAGAGCCCGGAGACCGGGCCGCTGCGGAGCCCGTGCCCACCGAGCGCGCGGCCCACGACACCCCCGCCACCTCACCGCACCGCCGGAACGTCCCCCTTGGAAGGAATGCTCCTCATGCCCCAGCCCGAACCCAGCCCGGTCCGCAACTCGGACGTGTACCTGCTCTTCGCGCACGAGCCGTACTACCCCGGCCCCGGAAGCCAGGAGATCAACACCACCATCGTTGCCGCCGACTCTCTGCTCCATCCGAAGGTGTGCCAGCCCGACGGCGCCCGGATCCACGACCTCCTCACCCGAGAACGGCAGCCGGGCGAGATCATTCCGCTGTCGACCCTCAGTCACGAACTGGGTGGCGGCGCCGACTGGCCGGCGGTCGGCGACTGGGAGCGAGTCACCACCGACCTGGCGCAGCTCGTCCACGCCGGGGACTGCGATGCCCTCAGCCTCGGCCTGCCCGAGATCGCCCGCGCCCTCGTCTGCGCCGGTCCGCACAGCCACGTACGCGCCTTCGATGCCGCAGCCGGCGAGTTCATCGACTACGGGCCCGAAGAGCGCGCCGCCGCGCTGGCCAAAGTCGGCGCATTCCTCGCCAGCCTCGTGTCCGAGCAGGAGTTCTGGCCGGGCGACGGACTGCTACCCCCGCTCCTTCGCCAGGCCTAAGGGGCTACTGCTGTCGGAACGGAGAACACCGAGCCGCCGAACATGGAAGAGCGCCGTACGACGGGGCGGCTGTCGACGGACCTCGCCCGTCGGCCAGGCGGTGCCGCACCTGGCCGACGGGCTGAGTGGCGGTACGGAACCGAGAGGGCCCCGTGCCGCAGCGGGGAGACGGGGTCAGGCGGCCGCCGGGACGGTTGGCTCGAGCGGCTCGCCGGTAATGAACTCGGAGACCATGCAACCGATATCGCGGGACACATTCGGTGTCACCGCCATCCCGACCAGGGACCGCAGCTGCTTCTCCTGGTCGGACTTCTTCTCCTCGGTCGCGATCAGCTTGTAGCCCTCAGGGAAGGACATCGCGACCTTCCGCTCGTGCACGTCCAACAACCGTGTGTACCGGTCGCGCACATCCTGCGCGTCGCCGTAGACCAGGAGGTGGTGATTGCCGCCAGCGGTGATAGTCGACAGCGGCGACGACAACGCCCGATGCGTCGACCCGCCGCCGCGCATTTCCACAACGAACGGGGCAGCGCCGTACTTACGATGACCGTCCTGGATCTTCGACCAGGTCTTCGCGCTCCGCGGTCCCAAATACCGATCGCCGATGATCCGGCCCGGCCGGGACCAGTCGACCGCTTCCCGGCCCCCGCGCATCGCGATCGGCAGCAGCGCCGTCGTCGCGCACCTGCGGTCCGGGCAGCGCCACTCGTACTGGTCTCCGTGCACACCCCACGGCCGCTGCGGACTGCACATGGCGGTGTACTTCCACGACTGGATCGCTTGCACCCGGCCGTGCCGTGCGCACAACACCCACGGACGCGTCCACTTGTCGAAGTCGGGCTTCCGGCCCACCGACTCGTGCCACAGAACCACGTACATGCGACCGCGGACGCACGACGCGGCCTCGCCGTACGCGGCCACGTGCGCACTGTCCAGGTACAGGATCCGGTGCTTATAGCCCCACACCCGCAACGAGCTCAGCCACGCATCGAACGCGGCTCCGCGGTTGTGTTTCGGACCCCAATGGCGAGCCTCCACCACGTTCTCCACCACAATCGCCTGATACTGGTGATACTCAGCGAACCGCGGCACGCAATGCATCGTCGCCCTCGACCGGATCACCGCCTCGTCCGTCCCCGTGGTGGAGAACAGCCCGTCGACGAACTCGCCGTGTCCACGCGCCTTACCGTGTGCCTTCGTGTGCCACGTGCACTCCGGCGACGACCACAACGCGTTCGTCCGCGGCCAAGCCGACGGCACCACCTGCGACAAGTCCGCGCAGTCCACCCTCACATTCGGGTGATTCGCCTCGTACGTCGCGACCGCGTGCCGAGCGTGGTTGCCGGCCATCACCACCACCGTGCCCGGAACCCGCTCCAGGCCTTCGCACGCGCCACCGCCGCCCGCGAACTGATCCGACCACGACACCGCGAACGCAGCCATCAGATACCCGCCTTGAGGACGGGCCTGCCGCCGTACTGGCGGGCGCACCCGAGTACGGCGGCCGCCAGCAGGGAGGCGTCCGCGGCGTGGGCGAGGCCTTCGCTCGCGGAGCTGTAGATCTCGACGAAGCCGTCGTTGAACAAGCGACCAGAGGCGTACACGTCACACCTCCTGCTCCGGTCCGGCGGAACCGCCAGCCGCGCAGCCGTCGCAGCCTCCGGGCAGGGCATCTCCCGCAGGTACGGGGCGGACGTAGCGGGCCCGCTTGGCAGGCTTCTTCAACGCGGCCTGGACGGCGTTCTCCAGCGCGTCGAACTCGGGTCCTTCGTCCTCGATGACCACCCCCGGATCGGGTGCTCCGGGGCGGGCGGCCCGCTCGATCAACTCCGCCATGCTGGTGTTGGGGTTGAAGGGGACCCCGCGCACCCGCTCGACGAGCGCGTACAGCTCCGCCAGCCGCGGCCGGCGCCGCACCGCGAGCAGCAGGTCCCGCCGGTTGGCCAGGACACACAGCGAGCAGGAGCAGCGACTGGATCCCTTCCAATCTCCCGCCCCGGGGTGGGAGTCGTAGCACCACTGGTGAGAAAGACCCTGGTCGTCCGTCCAGTCCTTGACCTCCTGGGTGGTCACCTGGTGGGCGGGGGACCACTCGTGTACGACACGGGCCGTGTTGGCCGTTGTCGTCCGCAGCGCAGGCCGCTTCTTGCGGTCCGCGCTCTCGTCCGCCCTGATCCCCAGGACGTTCGCGCAGACCACCGGACGGCCGAGCTCCTTCTTGCGGGCCCGGACCATGGAGCTGAAGGCGCCGTAGATGAGGCCGGTCTTCCAGTCGCTCCGGCAGGGGAGCACGCCCTTCCACGGCCAGTCACCGCGCTCGGCGATGTAGGTCAGCAGGTCGTAGGGGACGCGCTCGCCCTCCAGCTCCTGGGTTCGCCGAACCTCGATGTGCCGCTCGGGAGGCACGCCCAGGGCCCGGCTGTGGAGGGCCGCCAGTTCGCTGCTGCCGGGGTAGCGGACGCCGTCGACGGTGACTGCGGGCCACTCCAGCGGGCCGAGACTGGCGTGGATGGTGAAGACCCGGTCTTCGACGCCGGCGGCACGCGCAGCGTCCAGGGCTAGGGCGGCGGCACGGGGGCCGTCCTTCCCGCCCGACAGATTGACGATGTAGATGTCGACCCCGTCCGGGACGAGGTCCGACATGGGGTCGGTTCCCGGTTCGGTGGGGAACAGATCGAGCTGCAGGTCGCGGCTCATGAGGGTGTCTCCTTGCGAGCTGAGTTGGTGGCCTGTCGGCCGGGCGTTGCCGCGCCCGGCCGACAGGAGGGGGATCGAGCAGGAGCCTCAGACGTGGGGCTGCACGGGCTTGTCCTGGAGGATGGGCCCACCACCGTGCTCGCGTACGCACTTGAGTACCGCGTCCGTCAGAGCCACGGTGTCCGCGGCACGGGTCAGGCCCCGTCGGGAGCGATAGACCTCGGCGGGCGCGTCGTTGCCGGCGCCCCACACCGCGAGCCAGCCACCGACGTCGCCAGCTGCGCGCTGAGAGTCGGCCTCGCGCCCGTTGGCGGCCGCGTCGCTGATGGTGATCTGCGAACCGCCGGCCAAGCGGACGCGCAGGTACGTCCCCCCGCGCGTGTGGTCGGCGACCCAGCACAGGCCTTCCGCCTCCAGCTGGCCTATGAGCGAGGCGGTGAAGTCGTCAGGCAGGTCGTCGAGTTGGATCTCACGGGTGAGGTGAGTGAGTGTGATGTCGAGGACCCGGAGGGCGGAGAGGTCCACATGGACGGCCTGGGCGTGGTCCTGGGTACTGACGGTCCAGTTGTAGAAGCGACGGACGTCATCGCCGGTGCGTAGAACGGCCGGGCCGAAGCCGGTCAGGGAACCGTCCTCACGAGCGAGGGTGAACTTGAAGAACCGCTTCACCTCGTGTGCGCCGGCCGGGAGATTCGGCAGCGGCGCTGCTTCACCCTCGCCCGGCAGGTCCTCGAAGGGGGTGATCGTGCGGGCCTGAACGAGGGTGTGCTCGGTGAGTTCGATGCGGGCCGTGGCCGGCTTCGGATGCCAGAAGTCGTACTGCTGGCGAACGGCCGATGCATGCAGTCCGGTTGACCGGTGCGTGGACCCGTACTTGTCGTGGACAGTCACCGTCCAGTAGACGGTGCGTTGTTCGGGAGAGAGGGGCAATGTAATCACGTCTGCTCCTGAGTCGCTGGTGACCTTCCAGGTTGCCGCCTGAAAGATGAAATCAATTATACACCCTTTCTCGAGGTGGGGCAAGACCTCCTTGTGTAGGTCTGTGCAGGCCACAGCTCTGCTCACTCCGCGGCTGCGAGCCGTGATCCTTCAGCTTGGAGGCGGCCAGGAAGACGCCGCCGCGAAGCCGACGCGGGCTACGCTGTCTGACCCCATCGAACAATCCGGGGGGAAACCGTGCCGACAGATGAGCCATCAGGCGGCAGCGGGATCAACTGGGCGCACTGGTCGACCGTCATCTCCACGACAGCCGCCGGCGTCGGCCTGCTACTGACCGCCGTCGTCACCTACTTCGGTGTCGTGACCGCCCGAGACCAGCTCAACCAGTCCCGTGAAGCGCGCGACGACAAGGCCGCCCAGCAGGCGAGCCTCGTGACCAACTGGACCTCGCAGAACAAGGACGGGGATCTAGTGGAGATCGTCGCCAACCGTTCGCTGGACCCGGTGCTGGGCGCCTACATAAAAATTCCCATCAGGAAGGCTGTAAGTAAGAGCCTGACACAAATCGGCAGTTCAGCCTGGCTTATCGGACAGATCCCGCCCTGCACGTCTCTCACGGTCGAGCCGAAGAGGGTGACGGAGGCGGAAGGGGAGGTGACTCTGGTCTTCACCGACAGTTCTGGCCAGGCGTGGGAGCGCAGCAGTACCGGCAGTCTGTCGCACGGGAAGGCCGATAGGCCGTTCGTGGCTCCAGGTAAACCCGCCTCCCGGATTTGGAAGACCTCTCCGCTCAAGGAGTGTGGCACGAACTGATCTTTAGGCGTCCACCGACAGATGAACTCGTGATTCCGACGCAGCGCCGCCAGTTGAAGCGCTCGATGGCCAACTGATGCGCTCGGTCCCAGTCACTCGAACGAGGGACGGCGGTCGGCGGCCGGAGGCGGCAAGCTCGACAGGGCGCTGGACGGCGAGAAGCGACCGATCGGAGTATCTGGCATGGATGACGAGCTCGGGCCTTTGGTCTACTCCTACACGCGTGAAGAGGCCTTCGAGGACGGCGCCCTCATCGAGGTCCCGACCGGGGCGGCCGCGGCCGTCGGCATCGAGACGCTGATCATCACGGCAGGTGCGCGGCGGGAGTTCGTGGCAGGTGACGATGGCGGTGAGGCTGGGCGGCTGCAGACGGTGCTGTCCGCGGTGGTGAGGGCCGTTAAGGCCTCGCCAGCGGACGAGATCTGCTTTGTGGTGCCTGCCGGGGAATTGCCCTCCGGGCAGGAGAGCACTGGAGCCGACCAGCTGATCGCCATCATGGAGCCTGGCGAATCGGGCGAGCCCGTGATGACCTTGATGACGCCCGACGAGATGTGACCGCAAGTCGTTTGTGCAGCCTGCGTTGGTGTTCGTGATGGTCCTGACTGCGGTCGCCGCCTGAACCGGGGCGGCGCGGCGCCTGGTGCGGAGAGAGGCACCTGCTGTTCGACCGGCGTATCGCGGGTCGTCGGCAAGCGCTGTCGGCTATAGCGCGGGCAGGGGGTCGGTTGGGTCGTCGACACCCAGGAGGAGCACGTGGTGCCCGACGACCTCGGTGCTGCCGGCGGTGACCTTCTCGACGTCGAGACGCAGCCGGATACGCCCGGCGCCTTCGCCGTTGGCCGCCAGGTCGCGCTCCAGTTCGTCGTCGAGGCGGTCCAGGGCGGCCTCGGCCGCGGCGTAGTCGGCCAGGCCCCGGGCGAGAAGCTGGCGGGTGGCGGTGTCGCGGAGCTGATATCTGGGCATCGGGCGCGTCCTTTGGTTGGAGGGGGGATCAGGCGTCGGAGTCGGCGATCGTGCGGGCCGCTTTCACTGCGCGCTCCCAGACGTCACGGCTGCCGCCGTGCTCGCGGGCCAGGGAGGCGGCGAGCCCTCGCACGTCGCCGCGCTCCTGCAGAGCGGCCAGGGCGACGGCCGCCCGTCGGTCGGCTTCCGTACGCTGCGGCGCGGTGGCCGGGCGGTGCTCGAGGGCGTTGCGCACGACGTACTCCCAGGACCTCTGCGGCCCTCCGTACTGCACGCTGAGTTCCGCAGCCAGGCCCGGGTGGTAGCCGTCGCGATCGATCGCCTCGGCGACGAACCGCTCGGCGAGCTGCGTGGCGGTCAGCGGCTCACCACCGGCGTGAGCGCTCAGCTCGGCCGCGAGGACCTCCTCGAGAGCGGACGGCCGGCCGACGGGTGCCTCGGGCTGGGGTCCCGGACGGCGGCCGGCCTTGCCGAGCTTCTCCCCGGTGCGCTTTTGGTCGAAGTCCTGCAAGTCGCCGACGCGGAAGGCCTGGATCATTCGCCCGGTGGGACCCTCGACCTCGCCGACGGAGTCCGGGAAGTAGCCGGGGTTCGCCTGCTGGTACTTGCGGATCACCGAGGCACCGGCGAAGCCCAGCAGCTCGGCGGCCTTGTTGATCGAGACGACGGTCTCCGGGTCGAGGTCGTACAGCTCGGGGTCGGCCTTGAGGACCTTGCTCGCCTTGTCCTTCTGGAACCAGGTGTAGAAGTTGCGGAACTGCTGCTCGTCGTAGAAGTCCTTCCCGTCGACCCGCTCCTTCTCCGGGTGACGGTGCTCCTCGGGCTGCTCGTCGCGCACCTTGTACCAGCGGGCCGCGGTCCCGACGCTGGCGCCGGTGAACTCGCGGATCCAGTCGCGGTTCACCACGGCGCGGCCGCCGACGAGGCGACGCTGCGGGTTCAGGGCCTTGGTCATTGCACTCTCCGGTTCTGGCCGCGGCCCTATACTGAGGGCCTGCTCCTCTTTGTTCCTCCGGTGCTCACGCGCCGGCGGCGAGTCGAGTTGGTGAAGGTGGTCGGCGGGACGTTCGGCCGGGGTTGCCGCCCTGGGTCGACACCCTCGTATGAGGGTGCCTTCCGCCGCCCACCGCTTTATTGCCGCCGTGTTCGCACAATCAATATGACGCTCTTTGTGGTGGCTGTCAATCTTGCCGGCACCCAGACCGCGTCACAGCCGGAATTGACGGTGCGCGGCCCACTCCCGTTCGAAGTGCGGCACCTGCTTGTCCCGCACCTGGAACGGGGCGGTGACCATCAGCTCCTCCACGGCCGGAAGGCCGTCCCCGCGCCGGTGGACCCACGCCCGCACCCGCCCGTAGCCCTCGTCGACCTCGACGGGGACGCCGCGCCGCTCCGAAACGCTCCGCAGCCGCCGACCGAGAACGGCTGCCCGGCCCACGTCGACGCGCTGAACCGAACGCAGCGCCCTGCCGCGCCGCGTCGGGTCCGCCTTCGCGACCGGCAGGATCCGCCGCACGTGATACAGCGCCCACGGGCAGGCGAGCTCCTCCTGGAACGCGGCGAGGACGGCCCGGTCCGCAGTCCGGCCGGGGTCGAACTGCTCCAGCAGGCTGCGCCGGCCGAACAACTTCGCCTGGGGGTTGAGACTGACCGAGGTGTACTCCAGGCGCAGCACTCGTCCGGCGATCTCCGGGTGAGCGCGCATCCGGTCCAGGTGGTCAGCCATGGCGCCCATCGAGACCGGAAAACAGCAGAAACTGCAGTAACTCTTCTCCCACCGCACGCCGAAGCGCTCGTACAGGAACGCTGAGCACCGGTCGCGCCCCCACCCCCAGTCGATCAAGGGATACACGCCCGAGCGCAGCGGGTTCTTGCTCGCCGCCTTGTCCCGGAGGCTGCGGAGGACCTCGTCAGCGTTGAACCCCATCACCTGGCGGAACGGGCGGTCACCGATCTCCCGCGCGATCAGCGCATCCCCGACCTCGCCCTTGGCATGCAGGCTGCACAGCCGCATGCCGCCCTGCTGGGGAACCGTTCCGCCCGCCTCGTACTCGTCCCACAGAGCCCAGGGCCCGCGCTCGATGATCCGCTCGGGCTGACGGGAGTCGTCCATGACCGCGATCTCCAACGCGCGGCTGGCCCGGGCGACTTGAACGAGCCTGACCCGGTGCTCGCGAAGGAGCGGCAGCACGAACTCCTCGGCGTGTGCGCGGGTGGCCGGCCACTCGTCGCCGGTGAGCTGGTGCATGACCAGGGTGCGGGCCAGGTCGACTCCGTGAGCGGCCGGGGCCTCCAGCATCTTCACCAAGTACGCCGTCGAGTCGACCCCCAACCCCCAGTTGATGACCAGCTCGATGCCGTCGACGCTGAGGCCGGCTGCAGAACGGGCGGTGGCGTTCATACGGCCGCACCCCCTTCGTCGGCCTTCGGGTACGGATAGGAAGTGGCGGTGAGCCGGCGGCCGGTGCGCGATCCGATGCAGGCGGCGTACCGGTGGTGGCCGCCGTGGTGCACGCACTGTGCGCCGACGGTCTGCAGGGCCTCCTCCAGCCACGTGCGGCCCGGCTCGCCCTCGTCACGGGGTCGGGCGCCGAGGGCGACCAGGCGCCGCTCGACCCCGCCGCGGCCGCGCTCGTTGTTGCGGACCTTGGACATCGCGCGGTCGTGCAGGACCGAGCCGTCGGGCAGCATGGTCAGGCGCCGCGGGCGCGTCTTGCCCAGGTAGTCCATCCCCTTGGCCTGGTAGATCGTCCCGTAGTGACCGGGAAAGATCGTCTCGGGCCCGTGGGCGGTGAGGCGGGTCCGGGGCTGGGGATCGCTGTGCGCGACGACCCCGCGCACGCCCCGGGCGGCCGCCAGCCGGAAAGCACGCGCCTGCAGCCACGTCTCCGCGTTCGCCGGCACCTCGTCGAGGAGCACGAGCCGGTTCAGCTCCAGCGCCTCCACGTACGGCCGGAGCTGGCCGAACACCGAGGTGAGCACAGCGGCCTGGGTCGGGATGCCCAGGGTGAGCACCCCCACCAACTGGCCGGCCGGACAAGCGGCGGTGTCGATGAGCCCGTAGGCGAAGCGGACGGCGGGCCACGAGCCGCTGTAGTGGTGGGCGAGGACGAAGGCCTTCGCCGTGTGGACCAGATCGTTCGGCATCTCGCTCACGCGGTAGCGAGCGGGGTCGAAGCCGCCTTCACTCCTCGGCCTCCAGCTGTGCCGGCGGTTCCTCCACCGCTGGCAGACGGCGCCGAGATCGAGCGGCGGTTGTTCGTAGGCAGACATCACAGGGGTCCTCTCGGGGGCGGTCGGTCGGTGAGGGAGGCCGGTTGGGGGTTGCCGCCCCGGACCGGCAGTGGGTGAGGGTCAGTTCGTGGAGGGGAGCATCAGCTGACGGGGAGCGTGGAGCACGTCCAGGACGCGTTCGCGCCAGCGCATCGCCCAGTGCACGCAGTTGGAGCAGCTCTGGTGTTTGCCCTCGCACTGGGGAAGCGGGTCGTTCCAGCGGGCATCGCGCGACCAGGCGAGGGAGTCGGCGGAGGACAGGTACGCGGCGCACGACTGAAGGGCCTGGGTCTTCAGCCCGAACCCGTGCAGGCGCAGCCCGGCGGCGGCCACGGTCGCGAGGACGGCCTCGACGTCCTTGACCGACTTGCGCCGGCAGACGGATCCGACCCCGACCAGCGGATAGTCCGCCAGCCGTACGCCGCGCTTGTCGTACAGGTCCAGGCAGGCTTCGTAGTCGGCCGGAAGCCAGCCCTGGATGGTGGGGATGATGTCGACGCCGGGGTCCTCGGCCATCAGGTCGACGAAGTTGCCCACCGTACGGTCGATGTGCTCGCCAACCGACAGCCCCGTCTTGGCGACCATCTCGGGCTCGCACATCCAGTCCTGCGGACCAGCCCAGACCAGACGGCCGATCCCGTCGCGGAACTGGCGCAGCTCGCGGACGTAGGCGTACGGGCCGATCGTCCAGCCGCCGTGGTTGTCGAGCTCGGAGAACGCGCCCGAGTCGTAGATCCAGTCCTCGGCGGCGCGCGGCAGCGTCGCGCGGCCGGTCAGCGCGGAGCGCGAGACGGACATCGGCACGCCCCAGGTGGACAGAGTCTTGGCGTGATGTCCGCCGAGCCAGAACATCGGGCCCTCGGCCGGCGAGCTGCCCGGGTGAAATCCGAGGCCGTACTCGCAGTGGCAGACGCAGCTGCCCACCGTGCAGAACCCGCAGTCCAGGCACTGATCGTGGTAGCAGTGGCCGCAGGCGTAGCGGACGGCGGGCGTGCACGTGCACGTCTCGGGATACAGGGGGTCCGTCTGCAGCAAAGACGCTCGGTGGGCTGGGATGGTGAGTGCGGCGTTCATAGGTGTTCCTCGGTGAGGGTGGGCGAGTTGGTGAGGGGGCCGGTCCGGGGGTTGCCGCCCCTGGACCGGCGGTGGTGCGAAGAGCGGAGCGTCGCCGTGACGGCCGGGCGACCCGGTGTGACTCGCCTGGCCGCCCGGCGTCAGGCATTCCTGCTGGGAGGGTCGCCGCGATACCAGGGCCCGAGGACCGCGCGCGGTTCGCTGGCCCCGTGATCGCGTTCGTAACGTGCGGCTGCCAGAAGGGCGAGGATCCGTTCGCCCTTGACGGCGGCCTGGTGGCGCAGCGGGCCTGCGGGGATCTGGTCGGGGAGCGTCACCCGCATCGCCCGTAGGTCGATCTGCAGCGTCGCGGTGCGCACGAGGGCGCATCCCCCCTCCTGCCCGGCGTACAGCTGCAGCCGCGCTTTGACGCGGTGGTCGACGGGGGTGAGCTGTACGCACTCGTTGCGCCAGGAGCGGTGTTCGACGTCGGGGGAGATCCGCATCCGGGCGGCAACCGTGTCTCCGGTGGGCACCAAGCGGTCGTTGAGTGGGGCGGTGGGGTCCTTCTCCCGCCGTGTCACGTGCTGGTGGAACGGGTACCAGCCGGGCCCGTAGAACACGGCCTGGGCGTCCAGGACGTACCGCCAGCCGCCGAGATCCAGCTTCACGCCGTACATGTCGCGTTCGGCCCAGGGGGCGATGTAAAGGTCCAGGGGCGCCGTGACGGCGCGCGGCATCAGGGCCGGGGCGAGGCAGGGGAACGCCGGCAGGTCGGTGGGCAGGAACGTCGTGCGAGTGTTCCCCAACTCCCCAGGCACGAAGCGGCTGGTGCCCGCCACCGAACGTTCCAGGCGGGGGACGGCGCGCTCGCGCGGGGTGACGCGCAGGGCGACGGCCGAGCTCTCGACGGAGATCAGCTCCTGGAAGTCCCAGTCCGTGCACAGCCCGTGCTGCAGTTCTCGCAGGGCCCGGGAGACGCGGCGGCCGAGCGGGTCGTCCCGGTCCCAGCGTGAGGCGGGAAGGACCAGAGCGGCGGCGGGGTGCCACCGGTCGGATCGGACCCGCCACGGCCCGGGCGGCAGCAGCGTCGCGACCTGGCCGGCGAGTTCCCCGGCGTCCGTCAGCTCCCGAAGGACGGCGGCGGTGAGACGCGCGGTGGACGGCGCGTCCCGGGGACCCCCCAGGGTGAGGCTCAGCCCGCTGCCCGGGGCACCGAGGGTGACGCTGAGCCGTCGGCCCTCCAGCCAGGCCTGCGCGTGCCCGAACTGAACGAACAGCCCCGGCTCGCCGGACTGCTGGAAGGGGGCGCCGGTGGTGAGCAGGCGGGCTACGGCCTCGCCGGGCGGGTGGGCATCGCGGGCGTCGGGCAGGGCCGGGGCGTAGCGGGTGACCGCGTCCAGGATCCGCGACACGGCGGGCAGCGGGGTGAGGGAGCTGAAGCGCGCGGTGCAGATGCGGGCCGGTCCGGTGGGCGACGGCGCGGCCAGGGACGCCTGGAGCGATCCGTGCAGCTCGCGGGTGCGCAGGGTCAACCGGTAGCCGCCGGGCAGGTCGGAGCGAGAACGCTCGCCGCCGCGCATCCGGTGTGCGACCACGGCGTCGGACAGGCCGTAGGCCGGTGAGGCGGGCTCGAACTCGGGCATGGCGCAGGCCTCCAAGGGCGGCGGTGAGTGGTGCTGGTCAGCGGGTGATGCGGGCCCGGGCGCGGTCGGCCTGGACGTGGACGGCGTCGGCGTGCGCGGCGGCGCGCACCTTGTCGGCCCAGGCGGCGGCGCGTTGGGCCAGTTCGGCGAGGCGCACGAAGGAGGCGTCCTGGTGGCGGCGGGCGCGGTCCATGAGCGCCGCGTGCTCGGCGGTCAGCTCCTGGACGGCGTAGGCGGCGATCGCCTCAATGCCGTGGCGGCGGGTGACGCGCCCGAAGGGGCAGGCTCCTTCTTCCTGTTCGATGACGGCGAGGTCGGCGGCGGGCCAGGCTGTCTCCTCGTTGCGCGGGCCGAGCTGGATGTCGAGCACGCACACCGCGTGCGGGTCGTGCAGGCCGTCAGCCTGGTAGCGGATGTGCGGCCGGGGCACGGGGCCGGTCTGCCGCTCGGTGTGCGCGCGCCAGAGTTCGGGGGAGGGGTCCTCCTGGTCCTGGTGGAGGCGGTGAAGGTAGGCGACCAGCGCGGGCAGCTGCCAGGCGGCGGTGCCGAAAGGCGCGGCCGGCATGGCGAGCCCGGTCCGCGCGATGAGGCCGGTGTGGTTGCTGACGGCGGCCTGGGCGACGAACAGGCGGGTCGTGAGGCGGAGGTCGGAGCGGAGCATGGCGAGGCCTTCCGAGCGGGCGGCACGCAGAGAGAGGGGCAGGGGCCCGGGGGCCGGACCGACGTCCGGCCCCCGGGTCGCAGGTCAGGACGCGTCGTCGGAGTCCTCGGCGCTCGCGCCGTCCTGGGAGTCCTCGGTGTCCTCGGCGGCCTGGCCGTCAGCGTCGTCCGGGTCCGGCTCGTCCTCCTGGTACGGCTCGTCGTCGGTGATGGCCTGTTCGACGCTGGAGAGCGGGTAGCCGATCTCGGCGAGGAAGGTCAGCCACGTGCGGGCGTCGGATCGGATCTCCGACAGCTCGTACACGGACGACCGGGCGGTGCGATCGGTGCGCCAGGTGCGGACCTCGCCCATGCGCTTCTCGAACGTCGCGGCGAGCACCGCGAAGTTGAGCAGGGTGAGCTTGGCCGGGGTCGCCGACTTGGCGCGCTCGGCAAGGGTGGTGTAGCCGGTCAGCTCCTTGATGAGGTTGTGGCGGCCGACGTCGCCGGTCCACTGAGCCACCGGCTTGGGGCAGGTCAGGAGCTGCTCGGTGACGAACGCGGCGAGCGGCTTCGGTGCGGTCTTGCGGCCGATCAGGTCCTTCAGCCACGCCTGCCGGGCCTTCTCGGCGGCGCGGTAGGCCTTGTTGCCCGCCTTGACGTACTCGCGCGACGGCTCCGACGGCTTGGTCTCTTCCACATCTTCGGTCGGCTGTACGTCTCCCTCGCCCTCGCCGTCCGTCTCCGGGGCGTCTTCCTGGGGCGGCCGGTGGCCGAAGTGGTCCGGGTCGGTGCAGAAGTAGTCCACCTCGCCGGGCTCCTGGGGGTTCTCGGCCCAGGTCGCCACGTGGCCGGGGCACCCACTGTGGGCCTCGGCGGTCATCGGCTCGCCGTCCGGGCCGTCAAGCTCGGCGAGCAGCTCGGCGGTCGGGGGAAGGGTGTCGGAGTCCTCGGCGAGGCGCACCCCGGCCGCCTGGAGCTGCGGGCGGACCGTGGCGCGGGCCTGCTGCTCGGTGCGCTCGTCGCGCTCCCACTGCACCTGGAATTCGAAGCGGCCCTTGGAGTGGGCCTCCAGCAGCCGGTCTACGGCGGCGGGGTCGTCGTCGAACTCGCCTAGCACACCGAGGACTTCGAGGTCGAGGTCATAGGTGGCGGCCTCGGCGAGCGCGGCACGGGTCCGCTCGCCCACCGTCTTGGCGGTCTTGACCGCCTGGGACACCTCCTTGCGGGAGCGGCCGGTGAGCTCGGCGACCCGCGTCTGCTTCATGCCCGCGCCGACCGCGCCGAACAGGGCGTCGGCCTGCTCCAGTTCGGTCAGGCCCCGGCGAAAGGCGTCGTCGTTCTCGATGAGCTGGTCGATGAAGTCCTCGCCCGCCTCGCGCAGGGAGGGGTCGAGCACGTACGCGGGGACCTCGATCGCGTCCTGCTCCTGTTCGGTCTCCTTGGCGGCCCGGGAGGCGAAGTAGCGCCGGTGGCCCATCTTCAGCTCGTAGGTGTCCTCGTCGAGCGGGAGGACCACGACGGGGACCTTCACGCCGTTGGCCGCGATGGACTTGAGGAACCTCTCGTCCAGGCCGAGGTCCTGGCGGACGTTGTTCTCGTTGACGCGGATCTGGCCGAGCCGCAGGGTGACCCGCTGCATCGGGGTGGTGGTTGCGGTGTCGCTCACGGATTGCTCCTCGTGCGATCGGTTGGTGTTGAGCAAGTTGCCGCCTGCTCGTGAAATCAATTATACGCCCTTTTGGTCCTGGGGCAACAACTTTTTTCCTGAGGGCGAGTCAGGTATCTGTGCAGGTCAGGGATACCGTGCGGCCTGGGCGCGTCGCAGGGCGGAGAAGAACGGCTCATGGCGCGTGAACACGTCCTCGGGGAGGCCGGAGGTGCTGTCCGGGGCCGTGGTCAGAGTGTCGAGTACCTCGGTGAGCTTCACCAGCGGGGAGCCCTGGGAGTCGCACCGCCCCTCGTAGGCTCCCAGGCCGGGAAGATGCGCCACGTAGTGGCCGGGGTGCTCGAACACGGGGTCCTGCCACAGCTCGAACGCAGTGCCGGGGGCCTTCGTGAGCAGATGCACAGCAAGATCGTGTGCGGAGCCGACCGGGACTTGATCGGTCAGGTAGCGCATCCCGAGCACGATGGTGCTGCTGGAGGTGTCGTAGGGCTCAAGGCAGTTGTCGTCGATGCCGAGCTGAACCGCGGCCCGGTCCTCCTCGGGCATGGCGTAGACGTACAGATGGAGTGCGGAAAGGTCGGACACAGGGGACTCCTTCGGGCGGGCGCCGGTCGTGCCGGGGCGGTCAGATCTCGGTCACGGACACCGGGGGCAGGCCCATGTGGGCGGCCCACGCTTCGGCGGCGGCGTGCAGGGTGCGAAAGCCGGTCGGCCAGACGGGATGGCGGGCGTTCGGGGTCGCGTAGACATAGGTGAACACCTGCGGGCCCAGGCCGTGAGCGTTCTGCAGGCGGCCGGTCAGGTGGGGGTGCTCGGGGCACCAGATGCGGTAGCGGCCCAGGGCATCGAGCCCTTCACGGAACACGTCGCCGTGCTCCAGGTGGACAGCGACCGGTTCCGGCCGGGGCGGTGTGGACCGTACGCCGGCCTTGGTCAGCACGGCGGCGAACCCGGCCTGCTGGAGGTGGGCGGCGATCTCGGCACGGACTCGCAGCCAGGTGTCGCGGGCCGCTCCGGGGCGCGGCGGCTTGCCGAGATGACGGCCGATGTGCAGCGTGACGTGGGCGGTGCCGTCCTCGCCACTGTGGCCGACGGACACGGCTATCTGGTCTCCGGTGAGCTGCTGGCGGGTGAAGGCGGGGAAGCGGCTCGCGGGCAGGGCGCTGCGGGTGGCGCGGGCGTACCAGGACGGTGCGCCCGGCCGGTAGGGGCAGCGGTGGCGGGGGCTTGGCGTGCTCATCGCGCGTCCTCGCGGGCGTTGCCGGAACGGTCGCCCGCTGATGGGGCGGTTCGGCGGATCACGTCGCCGTAGGCCTTCATGACGGCCGTTGTCGCCTCGTCGCCGACATAGCGGAAGGTGACGATGTTGAGGCCGTCGCCGAGAACTTGCGCGGTCACCCGCTCGATCGTCCCGCGCCGGTGGTACTCGACGACCGGAGACGGCTCGGACCGGGTGACCTCGGCTCCGGGAACCATGGGCACGAGGCGATCCGCCAGGGCGGCCCGGATTGCTGCGTGCTTGCGTGCCTCCTCGTTGGCCGCGAGCACCTTCGGATAGATCTCGTCGTAGACCGGCAGCAGCTTGGTGCGGACGGCCTCTTCCAGCGCCTTGCCGCCACGGTCGGCGCGCATTTCAGTGCTGGGCGAGTCCGCGTCCGTCAGGTGGTACGACGTGTCCGGGTACGCGACCTGCGCCCGGACGTACCCCGCGCGACGTGCGGGAGAGATCTTGATGCGTCGGCCGTCGGGGTGTTCCAGGGCGGCGCACTCATCCCTGGCGACGGTGAACGTGCGGACGGTCCAGCCGCTTCCGGGCATCAAAGGCGCGGCCTCTGCGGCGAGTTGGTGGGTGATGGACGGCATGACGGTTCGCCCTCTCTGCGGGTTGGTGCCGGATGAGTTGCCGCTCCTCCGGGAAACTGGGGCCGGGCCGGGCCGGCTGGGTCCGGGTCAGTCCAGGTCGCGGCTGCGCCGTACCCGGGAGACCCGTACCCCCCGGACGCGGGACCGGGGGAGCGGCAGGCCGCAGACGATGCAATCGGTCGCGGTGGTGGCGTTGTTGGTATCGCAGTGGTGGCACTTGCGGGTCTTCGCGGACATGGGGGTCCCTCTAGGGCGGCGGCCGGAGCTGGCGGTGGTTGGCTGGTCAGGACAAGGACACCGGGCCGGGCCGACCACGACGGCGACCATGAGCCCCGACCATGAATCACATTTCGGTGACGCCTGCTTCCCGAGGGGCGGGAGGGTCCCGCCCCTCGGGGCGGAGGGGGTCAGTCCTCGTGCGGCTCCATGATCGTGATCACGGGCTCGCCCTGGTCGCCGGGCCCGATCGCGCACACGAGCTGGACCGGGCGGGCCTGCCGGGTGCGGCCGTCGCGTGGCACCCGCCGCAGGTCGACGGTGACCCGGTCGCCGTCGCCGCCGCCGCGCCGGATCGCCGCGCGGGCCATGGTCAGCACGTCCCAAAGGCGGCCGCGTTCGTCCTGCGGCACCTGCCGCTCGCTGTCGCCGTCGTTCCAGGCCACGCAGCCCTCCCATACGGCGCTGGTGAGGGCGACCGGAACCACGAACCCGGCCTCGCGGGCCAACTCGGCATTAGCGGCAGTCAGGACGCCGTCCGCCAGGGCCTGGGCGCGGGTGTAGGCGTGGATGATGTCGGCCGTGTCGGCCAGGGGCACCGACCGCATGGCGTCGCCGCTGACGTCGGGGTCGCCGCTGACGGCCCCGTCATGCAGGACGGCATCGATCCGGGAGAGCACCCTGTCGCTGCCCGCGCGGCTGGGTCGGTGCGAGCCGGGGCGGTGCTCCTGCGGCTCATCCGGGGAACTGCCGCTGGGGGAGGGGCCGGTGGGCGGCTCGGCTGCCATCACAGCGTGCACCGCGAGCATCGTCCCCAGACCCCTTGCCCTCCCGACGTCCCCGGAGGTCTCGGCCTCGGCGCGCGCGTGCTCGAACTCCTCCCGGATCTGCCCGTGGCTGTAGCCCTGGGCGAGCTTCACCCCGACGGTCTTTCCCACCAGCTCGGCCGCCAGGGCGGGCACGTGGGCAGGCAGACGGTCGCGGACCGATGCGCCTGATGTGACCCTGCGCCCCGCGATGGCGAGAGCCGCGCGGTGGTCCTGAGCCCTTGCCGGCGCGGCGGCCAGGCGCGGGAGCCGGGGGCCGGGAGGGGCGGTGGGGGAAGCCGCGGGGGCTTCGTCGGCCGACACGTCGTTCGCAGGGGCGGCCATCTCCTCGGCGGTCAGGACGTAGAACTTGTTGGAGTGAACGTGGACCGTCCACTTCTGTCCCGGGGCGTCCTCGGTGAGCCGGGCGCGCGGCGTGCTCTCCCAGGCCTCGAACGCGCGGGACGGGTCGACCGGGAGCATGTTGCCGCTGTCGGAGTCGTAGGCGCGGCAGGAACGGGCCGCTGCGCGGATCTGCGCAACGCGGTTGGTCCAGTTCCGTCGGATCGTGGTCATCGTGCTTCCTCCTGTGTGAGTTGGTGGCGGGGCGAGTTGCCGCTCGTCCGTGTAAAATCAATAATACACCCATGCGGGGTGGTCAGCCACTGTTCAGAACAAGGTGTCTCCTCCGCTGTCGCTGAACCCGGTCTTGGGTGCGGTGGTTGTGGTGAGGCTGTGCTGACGCGTCCGGCTGGCGGTCGACTGCTCGGCGTGGGCGGCCTGTTCGGCCCGGGCCTCCAGTTCGTCTTCGTCGCGGTTGTGCAGAACGATTTCGACGGCCGGTGAGGCGTCACGCCACTGGTCGCGGTAGTCGTCCGTGGGGATCCCGACGTTGGGGCGCAGCTTGATTCCAGTCTCCCGGTGGAAGCGCTCGTACGCGGGCGAGTCCTGGTCCACGAAGCCGCCCTCGATGCGGAACGGGGCGGACTCCCTCGGGATGATGAACGCGCCCCGACGTGCCAGAGTCTCGGCAACCGCGATGACGTGGAACTCGAACAACGGCCCCCGGTACCCGGGGGCGTTGCCGCTGCGTTTGATCCGTCCGAACGGCGGGTTACTGATCGCGCAGTCGAAGGGACCTAGGCTCATGCCCGGGACGTCCAGCACGTCAGCACAGATCCACGTCGCCTCGGGCAGGACGCGCCGACCGACACGCACGTACGCCGGGTTCTTCTCCACACATACGATCTCGCGCGACGGCAGACGCTCGAAGTGCCGGGTCACCAAGTCGCGGGCATGCCAGGCCAGGCGGCCGATGCCCGCGCACAGGTCGATGATGCGGTCACCCGGGATCACGAGGTGGAGTTCGCCGGCGAGCTCGGCCGGGGTGAAGAACGCGCCGTCCAGAGTGCGGCCCGTGTTCGCTGACTCATGGAAGTGATCGAGAACGAATTCTCGCTCCTTCTCCGTCAACTCCCGGTCACTGTCGACCAGTTCGCACGCTCGGTTGTGCCGTTTGGTCTGCTCCTTGCTGAGCTTTCCGGCCATGGTCTGCTGTCCTTCGCGGTGGGTGGGTGAGCCGGGTCCGGGGAGCCGCCCGGACCCGGCGGTGAGAGGGGCGGTGCGCCCTGTGCCTTACGTGCCGGTGGGCGTGGGCTGCGGCGCGGCGGGGAACCACCACTCCTTGCGCTCGTCGCTGTGGCGGGGATAGGCGGAGATGCGGACACCGGCCGTAGTGGCCGAGTGGTAGAAGCACCACCGGCGGTGGGCGATCACGCGGTCCCAGCGCGTGACGTACCCGTCGAACACGCTGATGAGCGAGCCGTACCGGTTGCGTTCGGTCCGGTAGACCCTCCATCGCATGCAGTCGGCCACCTGCCAGCGGGGCCCGATCCCGGCCCGCTCGATCCACAGTTCGGTGCAGTTGTGACAGGACACCCGGCGCAAGGCCTGCCCGAGGTCTGCGGGCTCCCACCACGCCGGGGCGGCACCGCACAGAGCTGGGCCGCCGTCCTCCTCGGCGCGGTGCACCGTCAGGGCCAGGCCGTCGGCCGTGCGGTACCCGGACGCGCCGACGGCGCAACGGGCGATGAACATCCGCCGGGCACGGCGGGGGGCGGTCGGGGCGGCCTGCGGGACGCCGGCGCAGGCTCCACCGTCCGTTTCCCAGGTCTCGACCGCGCCCGGGGCGGCGGCGATGTCGCACGGGTGCGAGCGATCGCCGGTGGACTGAGAGGGGGAGTGCATGGACATGAAGGCTCCGCTCCGCGGGCCGGGCGCCCCTCGGGCGCCCGGCCGGTCGGGTGGTCGGTTCAGGCGCTGGGGGTCGCCTCGGGCTGCGCTGTGGTGACCGTGAGGTCGGCGGCGCGCAGGTCGGCGACGACGGCGGCCATGAACCCGGTGTCCGCCTCGCCGTGACGGGTGCCAGGGGCGTACCAGTACTGGTTCTTGCGGTGCCACTTGAAGCCGTGAGACTTCAGCACCTCGGCGGCGCCGTCGCCCAGATGCGTACCGGTGACCGTCGTCCCGTCCTCGTCCGTGTGCTTGAGGGTGAGTCCCTCCGTGCCCTCCTCGCCCTTCTCCTGGGCGTGCGCCGGACGGGCAGCCTTGGCGGCGGCCTGCTCCTTGGCGGCGGCCCAGCGCTGAGGGAGGACCACGTCATGGGCGATCTCCACATCTGCTGCGGGGCCCAGTTCTCCTGGATGACGTGGCTGTTGATGACGCAGGCGCCGAGCATGCCGTCTGCGGGCGGCTCGGTGCCGTCGTGGGCTTTGGACCACAGGGCGGCGGCGGCCTTCAGGGCGTCGTCTGAGATGGCCTGGTGAGTGTTGATGCCGTCGACCAGCGGCTTGCCGGTCACCTTCCGGCCGTTGACCGTGACGGTGACCGTGTTGCCGGTGGACTCGTAGCGGTCCTCCTGGCCGTTGAACTGCGCGCCCTGCATCGGGCGGGTGAGCTCGTCGACGTCGGCCGCGGAGGGGCCGTCGGTCCAGTGGACGGAGATCCACGCGGAGGCGGTGCCGGTGCCCTTGCGCACGCTGAACTTCACGCCGGGGAACTCGGCCTTGAGGCGGTTCCTGAGTTCGGCGGCCACGTGCTTGGTCTCGATGTAGTCCATGCCCTGTCCTTCTGGTGCGAGTCGAGTTGGCGGCCGGTGAGTTGCCGCTCACCCGTAAAATCAATAATACGCTCTTACGGGGAGGGGTTCAACGCTTCTGCCGTATCAGTCATCACTGAAGCTGTGCGTTGGCGGCGGCCTCCGAGCGCTCCGCCCTCGCCCTCCCACCCGTCCATGCAGCCGGGGTCGCTCACACCCTCGGGGGCAGGCGCTGAGCTGCCCAGCGCGACCCTTGCGAGCGTGCCCGGCTCCGCCGCATGCTGCACGGTCGCCAGCATCGACGGATCTTGGTGCTTGCCCGACCGGCCCACCCGGACCGGCGCCGACCATAACGGGGTGCGCTTGCGCGTCACCCGACGACCGGTAACCCACACCGCCGAACGGTCCTCACGGAACACTCCGCCGTCCCACACCGCGAGCAACTCATAGGCGAGCGGTTCACCGTTCTTAACCGCGACACCGGCGACGCGCACCGCGACTATGCCCCCGTCAGTGCTGCGCTGCATGGCCACCGTCCAGCCGTTGGCCATGGCCGTTTCCGCAAACGACACGGCAGCCATGGGCAGCCATACCCCGGGCGCCGCCTCACTCTCCGCCACTACATCGCCCACTGTGTCCCACGTGGCGAGCGTCTCGGTGTCCAGCGGCGAGCCTTCCGCCGGAACCCTCGGAGCTTTCCATGGCTTGACGTCCAGACCCTTGACCGAGGCGGATGCCTGGCCCTTCTCGACACCGGCCGTACGTCCGTGCGTCTTCTTCGACGGGAGGTCACGGCCGATCAGCGGGCGGCCTTCATCCCGCGCGGCCACGGCATCGGCCAACAGGTCAACGAATGCCCGACGCTGCTCGCTCGCTTCCCCGTGCCTCATGTCCGGGTTCACGTCGATGTCTGCGGGAAGCTCGAACATCACCGCCGTACCGCCGTCGGCGGACACCCACGCCCCGCGGCCGGCCGGAACATCCCCAGACACGGCACGCGCCAGGTACGCACGCGCGGACTTCGACCGGCGCCCCGGTTCCGCCGCCTCCGCTTCCAGGCCGGACAGCTCACGCTCACGACGCCGGACCGCATCCCGCGCATGCATCCGCCGAATGTCCGCCGCCAACGAGGCGTCACGGGCACGCTCCGACCAACCGCCGGACGTCTCGTAGTGCACCACCACCCGCTCACCCAGCACACCAGCCGACCGGCGTACTTCCTGGTGAAGGTCGTACGCATCCCGCCGCCACGCCGCGCACGTCTCCGCGTGCTCCTCCGCCACCGTCAGCCGCTCACGCGCCACGGTCAGCTCACGGCGCGCACGCTCCGTCAGCCACGCCCGCGACACCCGCACCGTGCCCTCATATGGGCCACGGAACGCCACCGGGAACACCCCACCCCCGTTGCCGTGGCAGATCACCGGCAGTACCTCAACCGCGCCCCCGTCGGTCTCCCATCCGTCCAACCCGCCGGGGTCCGACACGACGTCGGGCAGCACCGCCCGGGTCTTCCTGACCTCGTTCTCCTTCGCCGGAACGTCCGGTGTCACGCCGCTGCTGGCCGGAGCGTCACCGGCCGGAACCTCGGCCGTTTCGGCAGGTCCCTCCCACCCCGGGCGCGTGATGCGCAGGAGGAACGCCGACGCTTCCGGCCGCACCCGCCCAGCAACCGCGCGCGGTTCCGGCGCACGCTCCACGCACTCTTGAGCCGACGGCACGTCAAGCCCGAACCAACGCACGACCGAGAGAGCGTCACGAGCTTCCCAACGGGCCGTGTCGACGTCGCCGCGCCCATACGCGGACTCTGCGCCCTCTGCGCACTGCTCGGCCTCACGGACCGCATCCCGGGTGCTGTCGTACTGCTCACCCGTCAGCCTGTCCCAATCGATGCGCTGAGCGAACGCACGGACCGTGTCCAGGGCAGCGCGCGCCATGCCGACCGACACGGCCGTCTGCGCGTTCTCCTCCGCCTTCTCCGCCGCACGCTCCGCATGGATGCCGTACACGCGCGCCGTCTCGGCCGTCGCGCGCAGCACCGCCGTTGGACGCTCCGCGATCACGTACGCGATAGCGGCCCCCGTGACCTCACCCCACGTACCGCGCACGTCCCCCGTCGAAAGGGTCACGGTGTGTCCGCCGCCCGACTCGAAATGGAAACGGAAGGGGAACCGCTCACCGCACACGGACAGTTCCGACAGCAGGTCGGATCGCCGGAACGTCCCCTCGTAACGGTCGTCCAGCGACCGCGCTTGCAGCGCTTCCGGCCACTCCTCCGCTGCCCTGCGCGCGCGCTCGACTTCCGCTACGGACGGCGCCTTACGGGCACGCTTCCGGGGGGCCGAAGCCTTCGCCGCGGTCTCGGCCGGAGCGTCCGCCTTCTTGGGCTGCGCGGTCGGCTGTGTGTGGGCGGTGGGCGTCTCGGCGGTCACCAGGTCCGCGACGGCACGCCATGCGATGCCCTCGGCGGCCTGCTGGCCGTAGCGGGTCAGGGTGGCGCCGTCCCACCGGTAGCCCCGGGCGGTGAGCCGCCACACGCACCGCAGGACGGTTTCCCGGGCCTCCTGGCGGGCGGTGAGCACCAGGGCGCAGTGTCCGGACTGTGTTTCGACGGCGGCTGTCCATCCAGCCGTTTCCGCGCGGGCGGTGAGGTGGGCCAGGTTGCGGGGCAGATCGGCGGTCGGGGCGGTGGGCGCCGGCACTTCGGCAGACGCCGGGGCCGGCTCCTGGACGGGGGTGCGCGAGCTGCCGGCAGGGCGCGTGGTCGCGGTCATGTTGGGGCTCTCCTGGTCGGGTTGGTGCCGGGTGAGTTGCCGCTCACACCGGGAGGGCGGGGCAGGGGAGGCAGGGGGGTTCCCGACGGGGCCGGTCGGGCGACCGGCCCCGTCGGGGTGGTGCTCAGTTGCGGCGGTTCGGCGGCCGGTTGTCCGGGGGCGCGGTGCGGCTGGCGTTCTCGTTGCTCCCGTCCGCCTCGCGGCGGGGCACACGTTCGGCCTGGCGGAACTCAAGGCCCGGAGGCGGGGCCAGCGGTGCGCCGGTTTCGGTGTCGACGGTGTACGCCTGCCGGATCTCGGGCGCGCGGAGCGGGCGCAGCCACCCGTGCCGGACGGCCCAGCCGCGCGCCGATTCCACCCCGTTGGGGGCGGAGGTGCGCACGACCACGCTGCCGGTTGAGCACGCGACCATGGCGGCCGCGACGGTGACGGTTACGCGCAGGGCTTCCGCCTCGTCGAGGACGACCGCGTCACCTATCACGGTGAGTTCCTGGCACTCGGTCAACACGCCCTGCGGGGTGCTGGCCGTTGCCACTACGCGGTGGTTTCCGTCTTCGAGGAGATCCACGAGGGCGAGATACGCGTCGGTCGCGTGGTCGAGGAGCGCGTGCGCCTCGGCGACGGCGGCTGTGGTCGCTTCGTCCGGTACGGCGTTGCTGGCGGGCGCGGCGGCCCAGCGCATCTGATCCATGCTGAGGTCGTCGCCCGGGTTCGGGTGCATTCCGTCAAGGGTCTGCCGGACGTGGTCCTGATACTCGCTCATGTCCCCTGCCTTGGGTTGGTCCAGTTGGCGGCGGGTGAGTTGCCGCTCACGCGCAGAATCAATAATACGCTCTACCGGGGGGTGATCTCAACCCGCAATCACCCCCCGGGCTGGCCTAGTTACGGAGACTCAACCGGCGTCACCGTCGTACGGAAGAACGGGTTGCGGGCGAGGCTGAATCCGACGCGCTTGGTCTCGTTGGTGTTCTGGCACTTGCCGTAGATCTCGACGTCGGTCAACTCGTCGTCTGCGTAGGTCACTTGCAGAACCATGCCTTCCCACACCTCGGGCCACGGGGCGGGCCGGAGCGCGGTCCTGGGGCGCGCGTGGGCGGCCAGACTCCGGGCGGGGCGGCGCTCAACGCGCACCCGCTGCCCCCGGGCGATCGATCCTGTGCTTGTCATGCTGTCCCCTTCTCTGATGGCTGCGATACCGGGAGGGTGGGGCGACCGGCGACCGCCCCACCCCGGGTGAGTCATCGCGTCCGGCCTGCCCGCTGCTCCTCGGCGGCCGTCGCCAGCTCATTGACTCCGTGGCGGGCGTGATCGGCCCGCACGCGCGCGGCCACCTCGTCGGCGGACGGCAGTCCGAACCCTCCGTCGCGAGCGAACATGTCGTACGCCTCGCGCCACCCGCGCACCTGGCACTCGACAGCCGCGCGCGACGCACACGCGATCGTCAGACCTCCGACGGTGACCGACAGTGCGCCGATTCCGTCGGGGCTCACTGCCGCGCTGCGGGCCCGGATCTTGGCGCGCCGGGGCGCGTCATCCAGGATCACAAACGAATTGATGGTGAGTTCAGGCTCACGCAATTCGCCAGCGTCGATCTGCTCGGGAAAAATCCTGTTGAGCATTTCGGCCGCCTCGCACCAGCCTTCCCACCAAACGCGCGCACCGGTAGGGTGCCGGAATTCGATGATGGCTGTCGGGATCTTGAGTAGGGGAATGAGCGTCAGACCGATGGATGCATCGGTCTCGTGCTCTCCGGCAATGTAGATCGTGAGGCGGCTTGTCGCCTCAACGAATTCGGTGTCCAAGGTAGCTCCTCGGGTTGGTGATTGAGACCGAGTCAGGTTGCCGCCTGACTTGCGAAATCAATAATACACTCTACCTCTTGAGGAGGCACCCGAAACGCCGAACCTTGCGGCATCTCTTGCGACATCCCTTGCGGCTACTCCTGCGCCTTCTCTTGCGACATCTCTTGCGCGAGCCTTTCGGGAAGAGCCCACGTATTCCCAGGTCAACAAGTGGTTCCGCGCATGGTCGGGGGTCTGACATCCCCTCTGCTGCCACTTATCCCGCGCCGGTTGAAGGATGAGTGAGGAATGGGGGCGGGGGCGGGTGGAGGCGGCGGCTTCGGGGATCGGGGGCGGCCTGATGTCTGTTGCGCGTCGGCTGGCGCCGCCGCGCCGTGTGGTGGCTGAGCGGCCGGACGTGGGGCCTGATGAGGTGGGGTTGCTGGCGGGGCGTGGAGCTGAAGCCGTCCATGCTCGGCGTGGGCTGTGGCCATTGGGTGACGGGAATGGAGCTCAGTTCAGAATTTCGGGAAGAGGATTCGAGGGATTCGGTATCCCATGGCATGGCGGGGCTTTCTGAGAGCCTGAGTCCTTCGGACTGGCCACGCCCCGCCTCACCCACTTAGCCGCGCTTTTCAGGAATTCGCGGAGCGAATTCTTTAGGAATTGCGGAGCAATTCCCACGGATAGTCACGGAGTGACTATCCGTCAACTTCCTTGCGGA
>NZ_KB911643.1 GCF_000383615.1 Streptomyces canus 299MFChir4.1
GTCGAAGTCCTCGATCGTGCCCAGGTCCGGGTGGACCGCGTCGTGCCCGCCCTCCGGCGAGCCGATCGCCCACGGCACGCCCACATCGTCCGGCCCGGCGGACAGGGTGTTGTTGCGGCCCTTGCGGAAGGTCGAGCCGATCGGATGGATCGGCGGCAGGTAGAGCACGTCGAAGCCCATCGCGGCGATCGCCGGCAGCCGGCGGGCCGCCGTACGGAACGTGCCGTGCGGCTGCTCCGCAGTGCCCTCCGACCGCGGGAAGAACTCGTACCACGACCCGAACAACGCCCGCTCCCGCTCCACCAGCAGCGGCAACGACTCCGACGCCGTGATCAACTCCCGCAGCGGATACCGCGCCAGCACGGCGTCCACCTCCGGTGTCAGCGCGGCGGCGAGGCGGGCGGCGGCGGGCCGGGTCTCGTCGCGAAGAGCGCGCACGGCCGCGAGGATCACGCCGTTGCGTCCGTCGTCGGGGACTCCGGCCGCGGCCCGCTCGTGGAGCCGGGCGCCCTCCTCCAGGACCAGTTCGGTGTCCATGCCGGCCGGGATCTTGATCTGGGCGTGGTGCCGCCAGGTGGTGATGGGGTCGCCCCAGGCCTCCACGGTGAACGTCCACAGGCCGGGCGTGCCCGCGCAGACGGTGGCGCCCCAGCGGTCGGTGCCCGGGGCCAGTTCCCGCATGGGGGTCCAGGGTCCGGCGCGGCCTTCCGGATCCTTCAGTACGACATTGGCGGCGACCGCGTCATGACCCTCACGGAACACGGTGGCCGAGATCTCGAACGTCTCACCGGTGACCGCCTTGGCGGGCCGGCGTCCGCGCTGGACGGCGGGGCGGACGTCGAGGACGGGTATGCGCCCGACGACCGGAGCCGGTCCCGCCTGGGTGGAGGGTCGCTCCTGGGGCGGTGGTCCGGGGTCGACAGTGCGCTGGGTGGATGCGTCGGTGCTGGATGTCAGGGGTGCTGACGGTTGGTGCGTGGCGGGCATGACCGCTCCTGTCCGCGTCAACTTCGGGTGGGCGGATGGGTGTGGGGAGGGGTGTCCTGCGGGGCGTACACGTGAACCTACCTGAGCCGTGTACCGGAGGAGCCTTCCCACCCTTTCCGGGTGGGCAATCCGGCACTTTGCTAACTACTCACGCGTATGTCTTTACACAAAACCGGCCCCGTTCTGGCCGAACGGGACCGCTTTGCGGACACTTCCCCTAGGAACCTGGCACCTGGAGGAGTCTGTCCGGTGAACCGGCTCCCCGGCCGGACACCTTCCCGGTCGCCGCCGATTTCACCAGCGCTTTGCCAACCTGTGCCGGAGTGGCCCTCGGGTGGTCGGCCAGGTACAGCGCGGCCGCGCCGGCCGCGTGCGGGGACGCCATCGACGTACCCGAGGAGGTCGCCCTGGCGGTGTCACCGGTGACGCCCGCCGAGGTGATCGAGACTCCTGGTGCGAAGAGGTCGAGGGACGGGCCGTAGTTGGAGAAGCCCGCCCGCCGGTCCTTCGGGTCGGTCGCGCCGACCGTGATCGCCTGGGGCACGTCGGCGGGCGAGTAGAGCCCGGCCGACAGGCCGTCGTTGCCCGCGGCGACCGTGTAGGTCACCCCGGACGCGATCGAGGCGCGTACGGCGGCGTCCAGCTGGGCGCTGTGATAACCGCCCAGGCTGAGGTTGGCGACCGCCGGCTTCCGCGCGTGCCTCGTGACCCAGTCGATACCGGCGATGACCTGGGCGATCGTGCCTGATCCGGTGTTGTCGAGGACACGTACGGCGACCACCTCGGCCTTTTTGGCGACGCCGTACCCGGTGCCGGCGACGGTGGCCGCCACATGGGTGCCGTGGCCGTTGCCGTCGCCCGCCGAGCCGTCGCCCCCGACGAAGTCCCAGCCGTAGGACGCCCGGCCCCCGAAGTCCTTGTGGGAGATCCGGATGCCGGTGTCGATCACGTACACCGTCGTCCCGGCGCCCGCGGACCGCGGCCAGGTGTAGGACCTGTCCAGCGACGGCTTCGGCTGGTCGACGCGGTCGAGGCCCCAGGACGGCGGGTTCTTCTGGGTGCCCTCCAGGGTCACCCGGGTGTCCTGGACGACCGAGGTCACCCGTGGGTCCGCCGCGAGTCTCCGGGCCTGTCTCTCGTCGGCCCGGACCGCGTAGCCGTTGAGGACCGTGTCGTAGGTATGGCTGATTCTCGCCCCGTACTCCTCGGCGAGGCCCTTTCCGGTCGCCGACGGTGCCTTCGTTCCCCCCTTGAGTGTCACCAGGTAACTCCCGCTGACGGAACCGGGCTCTCCGGCGCCGAGTATCCGCCCCTCCGATGCGGCGTGCGCGGGCAGGGTGATGGCCGAAAGTGCGGCGGCGCAGCTCGCCGCCGTCAGGCCCCCCACCCAGCGCAGACGCCGCTCTCGCGTCCGTGCCATGACTTGAGTTCCCCTCCTCAGCTCGGCGTACGCGGCCGCGGTCCGCCGGATCACCCGGCGGCGGCCGGTACGCCATGGGGAAGCCTCTCGTGCGGTGTGAAGTACCACAAGGACGCCCGTGGGGGTGTAATCGGCCATATCGGCTATCGGGTGACGTGGTGGGGTTGCGGTGGTTGCGGTGATTTCCGGACTGTTCGATGCGGAACGGCTTGGGGCTGACACGGCCTTCCGCCGTGAACTGCGCCGTGGTGACGAGACCCTCCGCACGGATACCGTCGAGGCTGAAGACGGGACGCACACCGTCGTGTGTCCCACTCCGCTCGCGCGCCGAGGTGGAATGTGAAGGCGATCCGTCGATTCACCGTCCGACCCCTACTCCCCGATGCCCTGCGGCCCCTGAGCGATCTGGCGCGCAATCTGCGCTGGTCCTGGCACGCGGAGACCCGTGATCTCTTCCAGTCCGTCGACCCGGAGCACTGGGCCGCGTCGGGCGGTGATCCCGTACGGCTGCTCGGCAGCGTGCGCCCCGACCGGCTCGCCGAACTCGCCGAGGACCACCGCTTCCTGCGCCGGCTCACCGCGGTCGCCGACGATCTCCACGACTACGTCACCGGAGAGCGCTGGTACCAGGCCCATCCCGGTGAACTCCCGGCCGCCGTCGCCTACTTCTCACCCGAGTTCGGCATCACCGCCGCCCTGCCGCAGTACTCCGGCGGACTGGGAATCCTGGCCGGCGACCATCTGAAGGCGGCCAGCGACCTGGGCGTACCGCTGATCGGCGTGGGCCTGCTGTACCGCCACGGCTACTTCCGCCAGTCCCTGTCCCGGGACGGCTGGCAGCAGGAGCACTATCCGGTCCTGGACCCCAACGAGCTGCCGGTGGCACTGCTGAGGGAGGCCGACGGCACCCCGGCACAGGTGTCGCTGGCCCTCCCCGGCGGCAAGCGGCTGCACGCCCGGATCTGGCTCGCCCAGGTCGGCCGGGTGCCCCTGCTGATGCTGGACTCCGACGTCGAGGAGAACGACCTCGGCGAACGCGGGGTGACCGACCGGCTCTACGGTGGCGGCAGCGAACACCGACTGCTCCAGGAGATGCTCCTCGGCATAGGGGGTGTCCGCGCCGTACGCACGTACTGCCGGCTGACCGGCCACGCCGACCCCGAGGTCTTCCACACCAACGAGGGGCACGCCGGGTTCCTCGGCCTGGAGCGGATCGCCGAACTCTGCGACCAGGGGCTCGACTTCGACGCGGCCCTGGAGGCGGTCCGCGCGGGGACGGTGTTCACCACGCACACCCCCGTCCCGGCCGGCATCGACCGCTTCGACCGGGAACTGGTCGCCCGGCACTTCGGTGCCGACGCCGAGCTGCCCCGCATGGACGTGGGCCGAATCCTGGCGCTGGGCATGGAGACCTACCCCGGCGGTGAACCCAACCTCTTCAACATGGCCGTGATGGGCCTCCGGCTCGCCCAGCGCGCCAACGGCGTCTCCCTGCTGCACGGGCAGGTCAGCCGGGAGATGTTCTCCGGACTCTGGCCGGGATTCGACCCCGAGGAGGTGCCGATCACCTCCGTGACCAACGGGGTGCACGCCCCGACCTGGGTCGCGCCCGAGGTGTTCCGGCTCGGCGCCCGGCAGATCGGCGCCCAGCGCACCGAGGACGCGCTGACCGTCGGCGGCTCGGACCGCTGGGACGCCGTGGGGGACATCCCCGACCAGGACATCTGGGAACTGCGCCGTTCGCTGCGGGAGCAGCTGGTGATGGAGGTGCGCGAGCGGCTGCGCGCGTCCTGGCGTCAACGCGGCGCCGGGACAGCGGAGTTGGGCTGGATCGACGGCGTCCTCGACCCCGACGTGCTGACGATCGGATTCGCGCGCCGCGTCCCGTCGTACAAGCGGCTCACCCTCATGCTGCGCGACCGCGACCGTCTGATGGACCTGCTGCTGCACCCCGAGCGCCCGATCCAGATCGTGGTGGCGGGCAAGGCGCACCCGGCGGACGACGGCGGGAAGCGGCTGGTCCAGGAGCTGGTGCGGTTCGCCGACGACCCGCGGGTCCGCCACCGGATCGTCTTCCTGCCCGACTACGGCATGGCGATGGCGCAGAAGCTCTACCCGGGCTGCGACATCTGGCTCAACAACCCGCTGCGGCCGCTGGAGGCGTGCGGGACGAGCGGGATGAAGGCGGCTCTGAACGGCTGCCTGAACCTCTCCGTCCTCGACGGCTGGTGGGACGAGTGGTTCCAGCCCGACTTCGGCTGGGCGATCCCGACGGCCGACGGGGCGGGGACCGATCCCGACCGGCGCGACGACATAGAGGCCGACGCCCTCTACGAACTGCTCGAACAGCGGGTGACCCCCCGCTTCTACGAGCGCGGCCAGGGCGGTCTGCCCGACCGCTGGATCGAGATGGTCCGCCAGACGCTCACCCTGCTGGGCCCGAAGGTCCTGGCGGGCCGCATGGTCCGCGAGTACGTCGAGCGCCTCTACGCCCCCGCGGCCCACGCCCACCGCACGATGGCCCCGGACGCGGCGCGTGAACTGGCGGAGTGGAAGGCCAGGGTGCGGGAGCAGTGGCACGGCGTGACCGTCGACCACGTGGAGACCACGGCCGCGACGACCACGGCCGAACTCGGCACCACGCTCGGACTCCGGGTCCGCGTCGGCCTCGGCGCCCTCGGCCCGGACGACGTGGAGGTCCAGGCGGTCTCCGGCCGGGTGGACGAGGAGGACCGCATCGCGGACGCGGCGACGGTCCCGCTGAAGCCGGTGGGCGGCCCGGACCCGGAGGGCCGGTGGGTGTACGAAGGCCCGCTGTCCCTGGACCGGACGGGCCCCTTCGGCTACACGGTCCGCATCCTGCCCGCGCATCGGCTGCTGGCGTCGGGCGCGGAGCTGGGAGTGGTGGCGGTGCCTTCGGAGGACGCGGTGGAGGGGGCGGGAGTGCTGATGCGGTGAGCGGAGGGGACGCGGGCCGGGCCGCTGCGCTCAGCCCGCGTCCTCGCCGCCGCACAGCCTGCGCAGTACGGCCCCGCACCGCCGGGCGTAGGCGTGCTGGAGTCCGCGGGTCGCCGGGCCGCCCGCCCTGGAGTACCACTTCGCACCCCTGCTGAAGGCCGACACAGTCAGCCACACCGTGCCGTCGCCCGTGCGGTCGACGACGAAGGACTCCTCGCCGCATTCGGGGTGGCCGGTCAGGGTGCCGTAGGCCCAGCCCGCGCGGCGGTGTTCCTCGACCGTCCAGACGACCCGGCAGGGGGCCTTGATGACGCCGGCCAGGGTGACCGTGACGTCCACGTCGGGGGCCGCGCGGTCCGCGGTGGCGTCTATGCCGACGCCGAGGGCGCGGTGCATCTCCCAGGTCAGGACCGCCTCGGAGGCCTTCCGGAAGACGTCGTGGCCCTCGCCTATGCGCGTGCGGACATGCAGGGGGTGGAAGCCGGGCGGGCAGAAACCGCTCCGCCGGGTCGCGCCGACGTCGTCGTACGTGAAGGACATGGGACCCAAGAGTAGGGCGGTACCCGGACATGCCTTCGTTCCGGGTACCGCCCGTGGAGCCTCTCCGGGTACTAGCTCACGTTGACCGCGGACCAGGCCGCCGCCACCGCCTTGTACTCGGCGCTGGTGGAGCCGTACAGGGCGGACGCCGCGGAGAGCGTGCCGGTGCGCGCCGACTTGTAGTTGGTCGTCGACGTGAAGTACGTCGTCAGCGCCTTGTACCAGATCTGCAGCGCCTTGGCGCGGCCGATGCCGGTGACCGTGGAGCCGTTGGACGTCGGCGAGTTGTAGGACACGCCGTTGATCGTCTTCGCGCCGCTGCCCTCGGACAGCAGGTAGAAGAAGTGGTTGGCGACGCCGGACGAGTAGTGGACGTCCAGGTTGCCGACCGAGGAGGACCAGGAGTCCGCCGAGCCGCCGTCCTTGCTGGGCTTGTCCATGTACCGCAGCGGGGTGCCGTCGCCGTTGATGTCGATCTTCTCGCCGATGAGGTAGTCACCGACGTCCTTGGAGTTGTTGGCGTAGAACTCGACACCGGTGCCGAAGATGTCGGAGGTCGCCTCGTTGAGGCCGCCGGACTCGCCGGAGTAGTTCAGGCCCGCGGTGTTCGCGGTGACGCCGTGGCTCATCTCGTGGCCGGCCACGTCCAGCGAGGTGAGCGGGCTGACGTTGCCCTCGCCGTCGCCGTACGTCATGCAGAAGCAGCTGTCGTCCCAGAACGCGTTCACGTACTGGTTGCCGTAGTGCACGCGGGAGTACGCGCCGACGCCGTTGTTCTTGATGCCGCTGCGGCCGAAGGTGGACTTGTAGAAGTCCCAGGTCTCCGCCGCGCCGTAGGCGGCGTCGACGGCCGCCGTCTGGTCGGTGGTGGAGCTGGAGGCGGTGCCGGTGCCCCAGGTGTTGTCGGCGTCCGTGAACAGGGTGCCCGCCGACGAGCTGGTGCCGTGGGACTTGTTGTACGTCTTGTGGCTGCCGCGCGTGCCGTCGGTCAGCTGGTATGTCGAGCCCGAGAGGGTGGTCTCCAGGCTGACCGTGCCCGAGTACAGGCTTTTGCCGGTGCCGGTGGCGTTCTCGATGCCCTGGTACTCGTAGAGCTTCTTGCCTGTGGCGGCGTCGGTGATGACGTGCAGCTGGTTCGGGGTGCCGTCGTCCTGGAAGCCGCCGACGATCGTCTCGTAGGCGAGGACCGGGGTGCCCGAGCCGGCCCAGATCACCTTGCGCGCGCCGTCGGCGGCGGTCTTGTCCGAGCCCGCGGCCTTGGCGGCGGTCAGCGCCTGGGCCTCGGCCTTGGCGACGGTGAGCTTCGGGGTCAGCGAGGCGACCTTGATGGTCTTGTTCGTCGCCTTGGAGACGCCCTCGGTCGCACCGGACTTCGACTCGTGGACGACCAGGTCGCCGCCGAGGACGGGCAGGCCGTCGTAGGTGCGCTCGTAGCGGGTGTGGACCGTGCCGTCGGCGTCTCTCACGACGTCCTTGACGACCAGCTTCTCCTTGGCGCCGAGGCCTATCTCCCGGGCCGTGGTCCCGGCGTCGGCCTGCTGCTCCTTGATGAGGGAGGTGCGCGCGGCCGCGGACAGCTGGGCCGGGGCGCCCGCGAGGGTGGCCTTGCCGGTGCCTTCGGCCGGGGTCACGGCGGCGGCACTTCCGGTGGTCAGACCGGTGGTGAGCAGAGCCCCGGCCGCGACGGCGGTGGCGATGGCCAGGGTGGTGCGCTTGTGACGCGCGTAGAGGGGGGTCACACAAGCTCCTTCGTGGGGGAGCCCGGAGGGCGTGGGGTTGCCTTCCGGGGTGGTTGTGAAGTTGTGCGGCGGTTGTGAGGAAGCGTGGCATCAAGGCGCGTACATGTCATGACCCCAAAGTGATGTTGGCTGAAAGTCGACGGCTGGATGAACATTGCGGGCATGTAAAACGAGTTGACCTGGGCAAAGCCCCAACAAGCCGTCGGTCATGGAGAGGCAAAAAGAGGGCGCCGCCCCGGGGATTCGAACCCCCGGGACGGCGCCTTGACTTGGTGGGCGCGGGCCTACGGGAAGGTCAGCTTCCAGCCGTTGATGTAGCCGGTGTCCTGGGCCGCGTTGTCCTGGACCCGCAACTGCCAGGTCCCGTTGGCGACCTCGGAGGACGCGTTCACCGTGTACGTGGTGTTGAGGTTGTCCGTGCTGCCACCCGTGCCGTACGCCTTCAGTGTGTACGCCGTGCCGTCGGGAGCGACCAACTGCACCCGGAGGTCACCTATGTAGGTGTGCACGATGTCGACCGAGACCGCGAGGTTCGAGGGCGCGTTGCCCGTACGCCCAGAGACGGTGATAGGCGAATTGACCGCCGCCCCGTTGTCCGGAATCGATACGTCGGTGGTGGACTCGAACGAGGTGCCGCCACCGCCGCCGCCCGGACGCGAGCCGACCGCCACGCCCGCCCAGGCGTTCGCCACGGCCGTGTACTCGGCGCTCGTCGTGCCGTACAGCTCACCGGCCGCCGCGAGGGTGCCGGTGCGGGCCGCCGCGTAGTTCGTCGTCGACGTGAACTTCGTGGTCAGCGCGCGGAACCAGATCTTCTCCGCCTTGTCCCGGCCGATGCCGGTGACCGGAAGGCCGTCCGAGGTCGGGGAGTTGTAGGTGACACCGTTGATGGTCTTGGTGCCACTGCCCTCCGACAGGAGATAGAAGAAGTGGTTCGCGGGCCCGGACGAGTAGTGGACGTCCACCGACCCGATCCCCGAGTACCAACTGTCCTTGGACGCGCCGTCCTTGCTCGGCTTGTCCATGTACCGCAGCGGGGTGCCGTCGCCGTTGATGTTGATCTTCTCGCCGATGAGGTAGTCACCGACGTCGGAGGAGTTGTTGGCGTAGAACTCCACGGCCGTGCCGAAGATGTCGGAGGTCGCCTCGTTCAGACCGCCGGACTCGCCCGAGTAGTTGAGCCCCGCGGTGTTCGACGTGACGCCGTGGGTCATCTCGTGACCGGCCACGTCGATCGCCGTCAACGGGTGGGTGTTGCCCGACCCGTCGCCGTACGTCATGCAGAAGCAGCTGTCGTCCCAGAACGCGTTGACGTAGTTGTTGCCGTAGTGGACCCGGGAGTACGCCCCGACCCCGTCACCGCGGATACCCGAACGCCCCTGCACGTTCTTGTAGTAGTCCCAGGTGAGCGCGGCGCCGTAGTGCGCGTCGGCGCCGGCCGTCTCCGCGTTGGAGGCGCTGCCGTTGCCCCAGACGTCGTCGGGCCCCGAGAAGAGGGTGCCGGTGCCGGAGGTGCCGTGGTTGAGGTTGTACGTCTTGTGGTTGCCGCGCGCCGCGTCGGTCAGGTTGTACGTCGACCCGGACTGCGTGGTGCCGAGGGTGACCGTGCCGCTGTACATGGTGTTGCCGGTGCCGGTCTCGATGCCCTGGTACTCGTAGAGCTTCGCGCCGGTCGCCGCGTCCGTGACGACGTGCAGCTCGTTCGGCGTGCCGTCCTCCTGGAGGCCGCCGACGACCGTCTCGTACGCCAGGGTCGGGGTGCCGTTGCCGGCCCAGATCACCTTGCGCGGGGCGCGGTCGGTGGTGGCCTTGTCGGCGCCGGCCGCCTGCGCGGCCTTCAGCGCCTGCGCCGACGCCTTGGCCGCCGTGACCTTCGGCGTCACCGAGGCGACCTTGAGGGTCTTGCCCGTCGCCCTGACGACACCCTCGGTCGCGCCCGACTTCGTGGTCTCCACGACGAGGTCGCCGCCGAGGACGGGCAGGCCGTCGTAGGTGCGCTCGTAGCGGGTGTGCAGCGTGCCGTTGCCGTCCTTGACGACGTCACGGACGACCAGCTTCTCCTTGGCACCGAGACCGAGGTCCTTGGCGGTGTCCGCCTTGGTCGCGTTCGCCTCGCGGATGAGCGCTGCGCGCTGGGCGGGGGTGAGCTTGAGGGACTCGGCGCCCGGGAGCACCTTGCCCGCGGCCGACGGTGCCTTCTGAGGGGCCGCGGTGGCGGCGCCCGACTGGACGGCCGCGGCGATCAGGGCCGAGACACCGATGAGGGCCACGGCGGCGGCCTTGCGGTGCAGGGTGTGGGGGGCGTGGGGGGCGCGTCTGTGGGAGGAACTGTCTCTCAACACTGACTCCTTCTGCGCGGCCGCGGATCGCGCGGCCAGGGGAGACCGGACGGTGGGTCGACCGTCCGGGCGGTACGCGGAACGAGGTGCAGGCGACCGCGGATCAGAACACAGCGAGATATCTGTGAGGTTGCTGTGAAGCGGCCGTGGGAAGAGTGGCACCGGAAAGCCCGTACTGTCAGGAGCGCGTCAGAAACTTGGCCGGAAAAGGTCCGTTGTCCGGTAGTTCATGTTCGATATACGGTCTCGTCGGGTCAGGACCCGCCCGGCCCCCCGTGCCACGACCCCCACAGCGCCGCGTACGCCCCGCCCGCCGCCACCAGCTCCTCGTGCGTGCCGAGTTCGGTCAGCAGGCCGTCCTCCATCACCGCCACCCGGTCGGCGTCGTGCGCGGTGTGCAGCCGGTGCGCGATGGCGATGACCGTGCGCCCTTCGAGTACGGCGCCCAGGGCGCGCTCGGTGTGCCGCGCGGTGGTGGGGTCGAGAAGCGCGGTCGCCTCGTCCAGGATCAGGGTGTGCGGGTCCGCCAACACCACCCGGGCCAGGGCGAGTTGCTGAGCCTGTGAGCCGTCCGTACGGCAACCGTCCTCGCCGAGAGCGGTGTCGAGCCCCGCGGGCAGCTCCCGCACCCACCCGTCGGCTCCCACGGCGGCCAGGGCGGCCCACAACTCCTCGTCCCCGGCGCCGGGTTCGGCGATGAGGAGGTTGTCGCGGACCGTGCCCAGGAAGACGTGGTGCTCCTGGGTGACCAGGACGACCTGGCGGCGCAGCTGCTCGGTATCCAGGCCGACGACCGGGGCCCCGCCCACGGTCACCGACCCGGAGGTCGGCGCGTCGACGCCCGCGAGCAGCCTGCTCAGGGTGGTCTTCCCGGCACCGGACGGGCCGACCACCGCGAGCCGTTCGCCGGGACGCACGATCAGGTCGACGCCGTGCAGGACCTCGATGCCGCGGCCGTAGGAGTAGCGGACGTCGGTGACGTCGATACGGTCGCCGTCGGGGGTGCGGGAGTCCCCGGAATCGGTTCGCGGAGCCTCGGCGAGGCCCTCCACCCGGGCGAACGAGGCTCCACTGGACTGGAGTTGCTCGACCCGCACGAGGATCTGGTCGAGCGGATTGACCAGTTGCTGGAGATACAGGGCGGCCGCCACCACGGAACCCAGGCTCATCAAGCCCCGCGCGTGCAGCATCCCGCCGACCAAGAGCACGCCGGCCACGGGCAGGATGTACGCCACCTCCACCACGGGGAAGAACACACTGCGCAGGTACAGGGTGTAGAGGCGGGTGCGGCGAGCCGTGTCCAGGGCCTCCCGGCTCGCCCGGACGCGCCGCTCCTGGAGCCGCAGCGCCTCGACCGTGCGAGCGCCCGACGCCGTGGCCGCAAGGATCTCGGCGACGTCGGAGGTGGCCTCGCCCTCGGCCAGATAGCCGTCCCTCGCCCGGCGCAGATACCAGCGCAGGACGAACCAGATGGGCAGCAGCCCGAACACGCCGACCGCGCCGAGCAGCGGGTCCAGGACGAACACCGCGACGAGCAGGAACAGGAACTGCACGGAGTTGATGAGCAGTTCGGGACCCGCGTCGCGGAGCGTGGTGCCGACGGTGGCGACATCGGCGGTACCGCGTGCGGTGAGGTCACCGGTGCCCGCGCGCTCCACGACGGAGGCGGGCAGGGCGAGCGTGCGCTCCACGAACTCCTCGCGGACGCGCGCCAGGGTGCGTTCACCGAAGCGGTGGCCGACGTAGCGGGCCCAGCGGGCGAGGACGAGCTGTGCGCTCGCGCACCCCACGAGGACGAGGGAGAGCCGGTCCACCGCGGACACGCCCGCACCGGCGCGCACCTCGTCGATGATCCGGCCGAGCAGCCACGGGCCGGCGAGGCCGGTGAGGGCGGCGGCCGCGTTCAGGGCGAGTACGGCGGAGAAGGCGCGGGCGTCTGCGCGGATCAGTCGGCCGGCGGCCCGCCGTACGTCCGCCGGGTCGGCGACCGGGAGGTGGCCCCTGCTCACTTCGCGACCTCCACGTCTCGGGCGACCAGTGCCCGGTATCCCGGTTCCCCGGTGAGGAGTTGCAGGTGGGTGCCGGTCGCCGCGAGTTTGCCGTCGACCAGGTAGAGGACGGTGTCGGCGTGGTCCAGCACGAGGGGGGAAGTGGTGGTGACGGCTGTGGTGCGGCCTTCCCTGGCCTCGCGCAGGCGCTTGGCCACAAGGGCTTCCGTGTGGGCGTCCAGGGCGGAGGTGGGTTCCACGGCCAGGAGGACCTCCGGGTCGGCGAGGAGGGCTCTCACCAGGCGGATGCGCTGGCGTTGGCCGCCGGAGAGGTTGCGGGCCTGGGCGTCGATGGGGGAGTCGAGGCCGTCCGGGAGACCTTGGACGATGTCGTCTGCCACGGCTGCGTGCAGGGCGGCTGCGAGTTCGTTGTGGCCGGTAGCGCCGTTCCCCGCGGCCCTTTGGGGCGCGACCACCTCACGTAGATCGCCTGCGAACAGGTCGGCCTCGTGGTCCGCCATCAGGATGTGCTCTCTGATCTGGGGCAAGCGGATCTCGTCCAGGGGGACCCCGGCCCAGGTCGCCCGGGACGGGGTGTAGCGGGCCAGGCGGTCCAGGACGGTCGCCGTGTCCGCGGGCCTCGCGCACGCCAGTGCGGTCAGGCGGCCCGGGAGGATGCTCACTCCCGACTCCGGGTCGTGCAGGACCGACGGTTCCGCAGGGGCATCCCTCGTGCCCCGGTCCTCCATCGGCTCCAGCCGCAGGAACCGCACCACCCGCCTCGCCGCCACCACCCCCCGGCTCAGTTGGTACCCGCACTCCACCCAGAACGCCACCGGCCCCACCAGGACCGCGACATAGCCGTACACCGCCACCAACTCGCCGACCGTGATGTCCCCTTCGGCGGCCAGGCGGGCCGCGAGCCAGGTGACGACGGCGAGGAACAGGGTGGGCAGGCCGACGCCGAGGGCCTGGACCCAGCTGGTGACCGCGCCGACCCGGTAGCCCTGGGCCCGCAGGCGCTGGGAGTCGCGGTGGAAGGCGTCGGCGACCAGGCTCTTGCCGCCGAGGCCGTTGAGGACGCGCAGGCCGCCCGCGAGGTCGGCGATACGGGCGGTGAGAACGCCCTGGCGGTTGCGGTACTCCGTCTCGGCGCCCTGGAGGCGGGACAGGAAGGGGCCCACGAGGACGACGATCGCCGGGATGCCGAGGAGGACGACGGCAGCGAGGGCCGGGGACACCGACACCAGCAGGGCGGCGACCGTCAGATAGGCGACGCACGCGCCCACGCCCGGGCCGACGACGGTCAGGGCGCCGGCGATCGTCTGCACATCGCCCACGCCGATCGTGACGACCTCCCCGGCCCCGGTCCGGCGCGAGAGCGCGGCGCCGAGACGGACCGCCTGTCCGACGACCACCTTGACCGTGCGGAAGTTGGCGTCCATCCGCACCCGGGTCATCGTGCGATGCCGCATGATGCTCAGCCAGGCGTTGAACGAACCGACCGCGAACAGCGCGAAGCTCCAGCCGGCCAGCGCCGCCCAGTCGCCCGGCTCAAGACCTTCGTCGATCGCCTTGGCCATCAGGTACGGCGTCGCCGCCAGCAGCACCATCCAGGAACTTCCCAGCAGCGCCCCGGCCACGGACCGCCCCGGCTGACAGCGCACCAGCCACCACAGATACCGCCAGCCGCCCCGGACATCGGGCGCGCCCGGGTCCTCGTACGCGTCGATCACACATCCCCCAGGTCGTACATGCGGCGGCTCACGCCAGACTGTCCCGCCACGCCCGGTGCAGATCCGCGAACCGGCCCGTGCCCGCGACGAGTCCCGCGGGTGTGCCGTCCTCGACGATTCTGCCGTGCTCCATGACCAGGACCCGGTCGGCGATCTCCACGGTCGACAGCCGGTGCGCGATCACCACGGCGGTACGGCCCCTCAGGACCGTCGCCATCGCGCGCTGCACGGCCCGCTCGCCCGGGACGTCGAGCGAGCTGGTCGCCTCGTCCAGGATCAGCACCGCCGGATCGGCGAGCAACGCCCGCGCGAACGCCACGAGCTGGCGCTGCCCCGCCGAGATACGGCCGCCCCGCTTGCGTACGTCCGTGTCGTACCCGTCGGGCAGCGCGCTGATGAAGTCGTGCGCCCCGATCGCCTTCGCGGCCCGCTCGATCTCCTCGCGGCCGGCGTCCGGGCGGCCGATCGCGATGTTCTCGGCGACCGTGCCGGAGAACAGGAACGCCTCCTGCGTCACCATGACCACCCCGCGCCGCAGTTCGGGCATCGCGAGCTCGCGCAGGTCGACGCCGTCCAGCAGGATCCGCCCGTGCGAGGGGTCGTAGAAGCGGGCCAGCAGCTTCGCCAGGGTCGACTTCCCGGCGCCGGTCGAGCCGACCACCGCGACCGTCTGCCCGGCGGGCAGGGTGAGGTCGAAACGGGGGAGCACCTCGCCGCCGGTGCGGTAGCCGAACGAGACACCCTCGAAGACGACCTCACGGCCGGGACGGTCCGAGGACTCGAGTGCCGGGAGCTGCCTGGGCGTCGACGGCTCGGGCACGGTCGGGGTCTGGGCGAGCAGACCCGCGATCTTCTCCAGGGAGGCCGCCGCCGACTGGTAGGAGTTCAGGAACATCCCGAGCCGGTCGATCGGGTCGTACAGCCGTCGCAGATACAGCACCGCGGCGGCCAGCACACCCAGCTCAAGCGAGTCCTGCGCCACCCGGTAGGCGCCCCACAGCACGATCCCCGCGACGGCCACGTTGGCGACCAGCCGGGACCCGACGACATAGCGGGCCATTTCGAGGAGCGCGTCGCCGTTGACCCGCTCGTGCCGCTTGTTCAGCACGGCGAAGTCGGCGTCGTTGGCGGCCTCGCGGCGGAACGCGCGCACCGGCCGGATGCCGTTCATCGTCTCCACGAACTTCACGATCACGGCGGCGATCGCGGTCGACCGCTTCTGGTAGACCCGGCCCGCGCGCTGCCGGTAGACCCGCACGAGCAGGTACAGGGGCACGAACGACGCCACCGCGACCGCGCCGAGGCCGAGGTCCAGCCAGAGCAGCAGGGCGGAGATGTAGAGGAAGGACAGGATGACGGTGACGAGTTCCTGAAGACCCTCGCTGAGCAGCTCGCGCAGCGACTCCACGTCCGTCGTCGAACGGGAGATCAGCCGGCCCGAGGTGTAGCGCTCGTGGAAGTCGATGCTCAGCGCCTGGGCGTGCCGGAAGATCCGGCCGCGCAGGTCGAGCAGCACATCCTGGTTGACGCGAGCGGAGGCCAGGATGAACGCGTACTGGAGCCCGCCGGAGGCCAGCGCGCACAGCAGATAGCCGGCGCCGACCGCGATCAGCGGGCCGTTGTCGTGGTCCCGGAACGCGGGCACCGCGCGGTCGATGGCGTACGCCACCAGCAGCGGACCCGCCTGCACGGCCGCCTGCTGGAGCAGCAGCAGAAGGGTCGTCACGGTGACCCGCGCCTTCATGGGCGCGAGCAGCGAGCGCAGCAGGAGGGCGGTGGCGCCCGGGGGAGCGGGCAGGCGGTCGTGGTCGAAGGCGTCGTCGGTGTCCTTCGGCCCGGGCGGGCCGGGCTCCTGGTCCGCGGTGGGCGCGGACGTCGTGGGGGCCGTCATCGGGTGTCCTCCCCTTCTCCGGAATCCCCGGACCCGGACATCAGATGGGCGTACTCGGCGTTCGTGCGCAGGAGTTCGTGATGGGTGCCCACGGCGGTGATGCGGCCGTCCGACAGCAGGGCGACCCGGTCGGCGAGCTGCACGGTGGAGGGGCGGTGGGCGACGATCAGGGCGGTGGTGTCCGCCAGTACCTCGCGCAGGGCCGCCTCCACCGCGGCCTCCGTGTGGACGTCCAGGGCGGACAGCGGGTCATCCAGGACGAGGAACCTCGGTCTGCCCACGACGGCTCGGGCGAGGGCCAGGCGCTGGCGCTGGCCGCCGGAGAGGCTGAGGCCCTGTTCGCCGACCTGGGTCGCGGTGCCGTGGGGGAGGGCGTGCACGAAGTCGGCCTGGGCCACGGACAGGGCGCGGTCCAGTTCGCGTTCGTCCACGCCCATCAGGACGTTCTCGCCGACGCTCGCGGAGAAGAGGGTGGGGTCCTCGAAGGCCATGGCGACCTTGGAGCGCAGCTCTTCCCTGGACATGGCGGTGATGTCCGCGCCGTCCAGGGTGATGCGGCCGGAGGTGATCTCGTGGAGGCGGGGGACGAGCGCGGTGAGGGTCGTCTTGCCGCTGCCGGTGGCGCCGACGAGGGCCATGGACTCGCCCGGGCGGATGTGGAGGTCGATCAGGTCGAGGACGGGCGGGGAGTCCTCGGGGGCGTCGGGATAGCGGAACCGGACGCTGTGGAACTGGAGGCCGTCCGCGGGCCGGTGGGGGACGGTCGCGCCGGTCCCCGCACCCCTCGTGTGGGTTTCCTGTTCCGGTACTTCGTCCATCGCCTCGAAATAGCGCTCCGTCGCCGTCGCCGCCTCCTGGCTCATCGCCAGCAGGAAGCCGATCGAGTCCACCGGCCACCTCAGTGCCAGCGCGGTGGAGAGAAACGCCACCAGCGTCCCTGCCGACAACTCCCCGTCCGCCACCTGCACACAGCCCAACACCAGCGCCGCTCCGATCGCCACCTCCGGCAACGTCACGATGACGCCCCAGATCGTGGCCAGGAGGCGGGCCTTGTGCAGTTCCGTGCCGCGCAGGGTGCCCGAGAGTTCCCGGAACGCCCGCGCCTGCGACCGGTGCCGCCCGAACCCCTTGATGATGCGGATGCCGAGCACGCTCTCCTCGACGACCGTCGTGAGGTCGCCGACCTGGTCCTGGGCGAGGCGGGCCACACCGGCGTACCGCTTCTCGAAGATCACACAGGTGACGACGACGGGGATCGCGGGGCCGAGGATCACCAGGCCGAGGGTCCAGTCCTGGAGCAGCATGATGATCACGCCGACGAGGATCGTCACGCTGTTGACCAGCAGGAAGGTCAGCGGGAAGGCGAGGAACATGCGCAGCAGCATGAGGTCCGTGGTGGCCCGGGACAGCAGCTGGCCGGACGCCCAGCGGTCGTGGAAGGCCACCGGGAGCCGCTGGAGGTGCCGGTACAGGCCCGCCCGCATCTCCGCCTCGACATGGGAGAGCGGCCGCGCGACCAGCCACCGCCGCAGCCCGAACAGCAGTGCCTCCGCGAACCCGAGCAGCAGCAGGTACAGCGCCCCGAGCCATACGCCCGCCGTGTCCCCGTCGGCGACCGGCCCGTCCACCATCCACTTCAGGACGAGCGGGATCACCAGCCCCGTGCAGGAGGCGAGGACCGCCACGAACGCGGCCGTGAACAGCCGCGCGCGGGCCGGCCGGACATACGGCCACAGGCGCAGCAGGGTCCTCACGGCCGATCGGTTCTTGGTGGTTGCACGTGTCGTGGACATCAGCTGCGAGCCTACGGATCGGCACTGACAACGCCCACCGAGTTTTGGCCGTACCCGCATCGGCCGCTGGACCTACGACCTGCATGTTCGAGGGGCCGTACAGGAGGAGCCGAGGGGGTCGTACCGCCGCATCCACCGATCGGCTGATGCCGGGTCGAGCGGGACGGGCGATGTGGCGGCGGGGCCCGGACCGGGACGCTGATGCCATGTCCGTCATCGAAGTCAGCGAACTGCGCAAGTCCTACGGCGGCCGACCCGTCGTCGACGGTGTCTCCTTCGCCGTCGAGGAGGGCGAGATCTTCGGAATCCTCGGCCCCAACGGCGCCGGCAAGACCACCACCGTCGAGTGCGTCGAGGGGCTGCGGGTCCCGGACGCGGGCCGGGTCCGGGTCACCGGCCTCGACCCCGTCGCCGACCACGCGCGCGTGGCCCGGGTCCTCGGCGCCCAGCTCCAGGAGAGCGAACTCCAGGCCAAGCTCACCGTCCGCGAGGCGCTGGAGCTCTACTCGACGTTCTACGAGCGGCCCCTTGACTGGCGGCCGCTCGCCGAGCGCCTCGGGCTCACCCAGAAGCTCACCACCCGGTTCGGCAAGCTCTCGGGCGGCCAGAAACAGCGCCTGTTCATCGCGCTCGCCCTCGTCGGCAACCCCCGGGTCGTCGTCCTGGACGAGCTCACCACCGGCCTCGATCCGCGCGCCCGCCGCGACACCTGGGAGCTCATCGAGGACGTCCGCGCGGGCGGCGTCACCGTCCTGCTCGTCACCCACTTCATGGAGGAGGCGCAGCGGCTCTGCGACCGGATCGCCGTCATCGACAAGGGCCGGATCGCCGCCCTGGACACCCCGGCCGCGCTCATCCAGCGCTCGGCGGGGGCCACCGTCATCAGCTTCACGCCGTCCGCCCCGCTCGACGCGCACGAGCTGAACGCGCTGCCCGCTCTCGCCTCCATCGAGGACCGGGAAGGCCGCCTCACCCTGTCCGGCACCGACGAGACCGTGAACGCCGTGATCACCCTGCTCGCCCGCCGCCATGTCACCGCCCACCAGCTCCGTGTCGTCGACGCCACCCTCGACGACGCGTTCCTCGACCTGACCCAGGAGGCCTCGGCATGAACACCGCCGTACTGCGGACCGAGGTCCGCCTCTTCCGCCGCGAACCCGGCGCCCTGTTCTGGATCCTGCTGTTCCCGACCCTGCTCCTGGTGATCCTCGGCTCGATCCCGTCCTTCCGGAACCACGACTCCGACCTCGGCGGCCTGCGGACCATCGACGTCTACGTCCCCGTGGCCGTGCTGCTCGGCATGATCGTCAGCGGCCTCCAGTCCATGCCGCAGACCCTCACCGGCCACCGCGAACGCGGCATCCTGCGCCGCATGTCCACCACCCCGGTCCGCCCCACCGCCCTGCTCACCGCGCAGATGACCGTCTACGGCGGCGCCGCCCTGACGTCCGCGCTGCTCGCCCTCCTCGTCGGCCGGTTCGCCTTCGCCGTACGACTGCCCGAACAGCCCCTCGGCTACCTCCTCGCGCTGGTCCTGGCCGTGCCGGCCGCCCTCGCGCTCGGCGCGGTGGTCTGCGCGCTGTCCCGGACCACGAAGATCGCCGGCGCCATCGGGTCCGCCGTGTTCTTCCCGGCGATGTTCTGCGCGGGGGTGTGGGCGCCGGTGCAGACCATGCCGGACGTCCTCGCCCGGATCGTCGGGTACACACCGTTCGGCGCGGCCGCCGAGGCCCTCAACCGGGCCGCGTCCGGCGACTGGCCGGGCTGGACCCACCTGGGCGTCCTCGTCGCCTGGACGGTGCTGCTCACGGCCGCCGCCTCGCGCTGGTTCCGGTGGGAGTAGGCGGTACACCGTGCAGACTGGGGAGATGACCGCGGCGGACTCGCAGATCGACCGGCGCCTGGAACAGCTGCACATCTGGGGGCCGCTCGCGCTGCTCGGTGTCGGCGCCGTCCTCGCGGTCGCCTCCGCGGACCTGATGGACGGCCCCGCCGAGTGGTACACCGCCGGGGCCCTGGTCGGCGCCGCGCTCGTGCTCCAGGTGTGGTGGCACGGCACCCGGCACCACCGCGCCCACCGCGGCCGCAGCCCCTCCCGGGCCGGGACGGCGTACTACGCGATCCGCTGGGCGATCGCCTTCGTCCTCACCTGGATCAACCCGTTCTTCGCGTTCTACGCCGCCGCCGGCTACATGGACGCCGACGAGCTGATCCCGGGCAGGTGGCGTCGCCTCGGACTATTCGCGAGCGTGGTCATCGTGGCGGGCGCGCAGGTCGGCGGGCTGCCGGTGCGGACCACGGGCCAGTGGCTCGGTTTCGCCGGGCTCATGGTCGTGAACTACGCCCTCCAGGCGTTCGTCGCCCACATCACCGAGCAGGAGGAGCAGCGCTCCCGGGACCGCGCCTCGACCATCGAGGCCCTCCAGCAGGCGCTCGACGAGAACGCCGCCCTTCACGCCCAACTCCTCGTCCAGGCAAGGGAAGCGGGCGTCGCCGACGAGCGACGGCGGCTCGCCGCCGAGATCCACGACACCCTCGCCCAGGGCCTGACCGGCATCATCGCCCAGCTCCAGGTCGTCGTGAACACACCCGACGAGAACCAGGCCCGTGAGCACGTCCACCGGGCCATGGGCCTCGCCCGCCACAGCCTGGGCGAGGCCCGCCGCTCGGTGCACAACCTGGCCCCGGTCGCCCTGGACGACGCCGGACTTCCCGAAGCCCTGAAGCAGACGGTCACCGACTGGGGCGAACGCACCGGCGTGCGCGCCGAGTTCACGGTCACCGGCATCGCCCAGCAACTCCACGACGAGATCGCGGCCACTCTCCTGCGCATCGCCCAGGAAGCCCTCTCCAACGCCTCCCGGCACGCCCGGGCGGGCCGCCTCGGCGTCACCGTGACCTTCCTGGACGAGGAGGTCATCCTCGACATCCGCGACGACGGCGTCGGCTTCGACCCCCTCGCCCTCCCGCCCCGCACCCGCGCCGGCGGCTTCGGGCTCGACGGCATGCGGGCCCGCGCCGAACGCATCGCGGGCTCCCTGACCGTCGAGTCCGAACCGGGCCACGGCACCGCGCTGTCGGCTCGCGTACCGTTGGTCCGCCATGACCAGTGACATCTCGGTGCTGATCGTCGACGACCATCCCGTCGTACGGGACGGTCTGCGCGGCATGTTCGCGTCCGCGCCCGGATTCGCCGTCCTCGGCGAGGCGTCCAACGGCGTCGAGGCCGTCGAGCGGGCCGCCGCTCTCGACCCCGACGTGATCCTGATGGACCTGCGGATGCCGGGCGGCGGCGGGGTGGACGCCATCCGGGAGCTGACCCGCGCCCGGGCCCGGGCGAAAGTCCTCGTCCTGACGACGTACGACACCGACTCCGACACGCTGCCCGCCATCGAGGCGGGAGCCACCGGCTACCTCCTCAAGGACGCCCCGCGCGACGAGCTGTTCACCGCCGTGCGGGCCGCGGCGGAGGGCCGCACCGTCCTCTCCCCGGCCGTCGCCTCCCGCCTGGTCTCCGCGGTCCGCACTCCCGGGGCTCCCGGCAACGAGACCCTCTCCGCCCGCGAGCGCGAGGTGCTGGCCCTGGTCGCCAAGGGCACGTCCAACCGCGAGATCGCCCGCGAGCTGTTCATCAGTGAGGCGACCGTGAAGACCCATCTCACCCACCTGTACGCCAAGTTGGGTGTCAAGGACCGCGCGGCGGCCGTCGCGACGGCGTACGAGCGCGGGATCCTCGGCTAGCCGGGATACGGCAGCAGTCCGGCGGCGGTCCGCTCCCAGGATGCCTTCAGCTCGGCGAGCAGGTCCGGCTCGTCGGGCGCCAGGTCGGCCTGTTCGCGCAGGTCGGCGCCGAGGTCGTAGAGGTGGTCCTTGCCGGCCGCGTCCTGGTAGTACTTCCACTTCCCGCGCCGCAGAGCCCGGTTGGCCCGCACCCGCCAGAACAGGTCCCGCTCCGGCAGCCGTTCGCCCCGCAGCAGGTACCCGGCCAGGCTCGTGCCGTCCAGCGGGTAGGCCGGATCGGGTCGCGCACCGGCCGCCTCCAGGAAGGTCGCCGTCCAGTCGGGGGAGAAGTTCGGCTCGTGGCTCACCTGGCCGCCGTCGATCCGGTGCGGCCAGCGCACGACCGTCGGGACGCGGATGCCGCCCTCCTGGAGCACGAACTTCTCGCCGCTGAGCGGCCACAGGTACGACCAGCGCTCGCCGCCGTTGTCGCTGGCGAAGTACACCAGCGTGTGCTCCTCCTGCCCGGAGCGGCGCAGGGCCGCGAGCACCTCGCCGACGGCCGCGTCCAGGCTCTGCACCATCTGCGTGTACTTGGCGACCGAACCGCCGTCGTAGTGGTTGAGCGCGGCCGAGACCTCCGCCTGGCTCTTCGCGTTACGGATCTTCTCGGCGATCTCCGCGCCGGTCTCCTCGTCGCCCTCCGCCAGCCACGGCCAGTGCGGGGTGGTGAAGTTGAGGTTGAGCAGCCACGGCCTGTCGTGGTCGCGGCTCACGTACTCCACGGCCCGCTCGGTGAGGACGGTCGTGTAGTAGCGCAGGTCCTGGTACTCGGCGTCGCCCTCGTAGAGGTCGTGGTCACCGAGCTGGCCGAGCTTGGAGAAGTACTCAAGCACGCCCCCGTGGTTGCCGAAGAACTCGTCCCAGCCGGACTTGGTGGGGCTGTAGTCGGGCAGCCAGCCGCAGTGCCACTTGCCGATGAGGGCGGTGGAGTAGCCGGCCTTCCTCAGCAGCGAGGCGAGGGTCGGGTGGTTCGGGTCGAGCCCCTGCGTCCGGTTGGCGACCGGCTCGGCGAGGCCGCCCTTCGTACGGCCCGGATACCGCCCGGTGTACAGGCTGAACCGGGTCGGCGAGCAGGTCGCGGACCCCGAGTACGCGTCGGTGAACCGCACGCCCTGCCGGGCCAGCCGGTCCAGGTTCGGCGTTTTGATGTGCGGGGCGCCGTACGAGGACAGGTCGGCCCAGCCGAGGTCGTCGCCGAGGATGACCAGGAGGTTGGGGCGTCTGCCGGAGGAGCCCTTGGCCCGGGCCCTGAAGGGACGTTCGGCGGGAGCTTGAGCGGCTTCGGCGGCGGTCGTCGTGGCGGCGACGGCGGTCACGGCACCGCCGCCGACGAGACCACCGAAGGCACGGCGGGAGATCTCGGGCATGCGAGCGAGTCTGGTCAGCCGATCGGCGCCCTGGCCAGCGATCACCTGCGCTGTTCACGGGACTGCAATCTCACCCCGCCACCCGCAGCAGCAGCACCGCCCGCGCCGGCACCGTGATCGACGCCCCGGCCCGGTGCACCACCCCCGGCGCCTCGCCCTGTTCCTCCCTCGACGTGTCGACGACCACCTCGTACCGCTCCGCCCACGGCGGTCCCGGCAGCAGGAAGCTCGTCGGCCGGTCCCCGGCGTGCAGGACGGCGAGGAAGCTGTCGTCGACGATCGGCGCGCCGCGTTCGTCCCGGCCGGGGATGTCCCGCCCCGACAGATACATGCCGAGCGAGGCGGCCGGCGCGTACCAGTCCCGTTCGGTCATCTCCGCGCCGCGGGCCGTGAACCAGGCCAGGTCCCGCAGCCCGTCCGCCGAGTGCGCCCGCCCCGAGAAGAACGCCCGGCGCCTGAGCACCGGATGCCGGTGACGCAGGTCGATCAGGCGGGCGGTGAGGTCGAACAGGGCCTTCCAGCCGGGGTCCTCCAGCAGCCCCCAGTCCACCCAGCTGATCTCGTTGTCCTGGCAGTAGGCGTTGTTGTTGCCGCGCTGGGTGCGGCCCAGTTCGTCGCCCGCGACCAGCATCGGCACCCCCGTCGACAGCAGCAGCGTGGTGAGCAGGTTCCGCAACTGCCGTCGCCTGAGGGCCCGTACGCGCTCGTCGTCGGTCTCCCCCTCCGTCCCGCAGTTCCACGCCCGGTTGTCGTCCGTGCCGTCCCGGTTGCCCTCGCCGTTCGCCTCGTTGTGCTTCCTCTCGTACGACACCAGGTCGCGCAGGGTGAAACCGTCGTGCGCGGTGATGAAGTTGACCGAGGCGTACGGGCGCCGCCCGCCCCACGCGTACAGGTCGCTGGAGCCGGAGAGGCGGTAGCCGAGGTCCCGCACGTCCGGCAGGGCGCCCCGCCAGAAGTCGCGTACGGCGTTGCGATAGCGGTCGTTCCACTCCGTCCACAGGGGCGGGAAGGCGCCCACCTGATAGCCCCCGGAGCCCACGTCCCAGGGCTCGGCGATCAGCTTCACCCGCCTGAGCACCGGGTCCTGGGCGATGACCGCGAGAAACGGCGACAGCATGTCGACGTCGTGCATCGAACGGGCCAGCGCGGCGGCCAGGTCGAAGCGGAAGCCGTCCACGCCCATCTCCGTCACCCAGTAGCGCAGGGAGTCGGTGATCAGCCGCAGGACGTGCGGCTGGACCACGTGCAGGGTGTTGCCGCAGCCCGTGTAGTCCGCGTAGCGCCGGGCGTCGGACTGCAGCCTGTAGTACCCGCGGTTGTCGATGCCCTTGAGGGACAGCGTGGGGCCCAGCTCGCCCGCCTCCGCCGTGTGGTTGTAGACCACGTCGAGGATGACCTCGATCCCGGCGGCGTGCAGCGCGCGCACCATGCGCTTGAACTCGCCGACCTGCCGGCCCGTCGTACCGGAGGCGGCGTAGGTCGCGTGCGGCGCGAAGTAGCCGATGGAGTTGTAGCCCCAGTAGTTCTTGAGACCGCGCCGCAGCAGATGGTCCTCGTGCGCGAACTGGTGGACGGGGAGCAGCTCCACGGCCGTGACACCCAGCTTCACGAGGTGCTCGATCGCGGCGGGGTGCGCCAGCCCGGCGTACGTCCCGCGCAGTTCCTCGGGGATGCCGGGGTGCAGTGCGGTGAACCCCCGCACATGGACCTCGTAGATCACCGAGTCCGCCCACGGCGTCTTCGGCCTCCGGTCCTCCATCCATTCGTCGTCGGTGGCGTCATCGTGGACGACCACGCCCTTCGGGACGTACGGTGCCGAGTCGCGGTCGTCCCGTACGGTGTCCGCGACCTGCTGCTGGGGCCAGTCGCGGACATGGCCGTACACCTCGGGCGGCAGGCTGAAGTCGCCGTCGACCGCGCGGGCGTACGGGTCGAGGAGCAGCTTCGCCGGGTTCCAGCGGCCGCCGGTCCACGGGTCCCAGCGGCCGTGCACCCGGAAGCCGTAGCGCTGACCGGGCATGACGCCGGGCACGAAGCCGTGCCAGATCTCGTGCGTGAGTTCGGTGAGCCGGGCCCGGGTCTCCTTGCCGTCCGCGTCGAACAGACACAGCTCGACCGCTTCGGCACCGCCCGCCCACAGGGCGAAGTTGGTCCCCGCCACCCCGTCCGGGCCGACCCGGAACCGGGCGCCCAAGGGCGTCGGCGCACCGGGCCACACCGGCACGGCCGGTACCGCCCGCCGCTCGCTGTTCACCAGCGCGGCGGGGCGCTCCTCGGCGGCTTCCGTCACCGCCTCCTGCTCGGCTGCGCTGGACACCGGTCGGCCTCCCACGGCTCGTGGAGCGAGGTGGAAAAGAGCGCACGGCGTCCCGTCCGCGGCACCCTCTCACGTCGTTCTCCCCACTGTTCTGCCCACCGCTTGCCTCGCACTCACGTTTCACTGCGCTTGCTTGGGCGGGGCGCCCGAGGATCTGCCAGGTCAGCTCGCCAAAGAGGTGTACGCGCCGGCGGCCGGCGACCTCACGTTTCCCCTGGGTGGGCCCGGTCGTTGGGGTTGCCGTGACGCACGTACATGGGCGCGCTCGGCGCGTGGCGGCCGTTCTGGCCGCCGTAGTGACATGGGCAGGACTGCTGGCCGGAGCCGCCGGCTGTACCGCGGACGGAGGCGGCGGGATCGAGGGCGTCGGCGGGTTCGGGAAGCCTCCCGCGCCCGAGGACGTCATCCGGGTCGCCCCCGACGACGGCACCAAGGGCGTGCCGCCCGAGGAGAAACTCCGGGTCCGGGTGCCCGGCGGGCGCCTGGAGTCGGTCACCGTCGTCAAGTCCCAGGACGCGCAGGACTTCCCGGTGCCCGGGCACATCTCCGACGACGGCCTGCGCTGGGAACCCGACGAGGCACAGCTGGCGCTGGCCGCCGAGTACACGGTCGACGCGGTCGCGCTCGACGCCCACGGCCGCCGCTCGGCCCGGCACACCACCTTCACCACCTACGTCCCCGAGGAGCGGTTCATCGGATACGTCAGCCCCGAGAACCGCTCCACCGTCGGCACCGGAATGATCGTCTCCCTGGAGTTCAACCGGGAGATCCAGGACCGCGCCGCCGTCGAACGCGCCGTACACGTCACCGCGAAGCCGCCCGTCGAGATCCGCCCGCACTGGTTCGGCAAGGGCCGCCTCGACTTCCGCCCCGAGCAGTACTGGACACCGGGCACCCGCGTGACCGTCGCCCTCCGGCTCCGCGACGTGGAAGGCGCGCCCGGCGTCTACGGCCTCCAGTACCGGACCTTCTCCTTCACCGTCGGCCGCAGCCAGGTCTCCCTCGTCGACGCGGCCGCGCACACCATGCAGGTCAGACGGGACGGCGCGCTGCTCGCCACCGTGCCGATCACCGCCGGCGCCCCGAAGACGACCACCTACAACGGCAAGATGGTCGTCACCGAGATGCTCGAGGTGACCCGCATGAACAGCCGCACGGTCGGCTTCGGCGGCGAGTACGACATCCCGGACGTCCCGCACGCCCTGCGGCTGACCGACTCCGGCACCTTCCTGCACGGCAACTACTGGTCGCCCACCGCCCCCGGCAGGGTCAATGTCAGCCACGGCTGTGTGGGCCTCAGGGACGTGAAGGGCGGCAGCTCGGACACGCCCGCGGGCTGGTTCTTCGACCGCAGCCTCGTCGGGGACGTCGTCGAGGTCGTCCACAGCGATGACAAAAAGGTCGCTCCCGACAATGGCCTTGGGGGATGGAATATGGGTTGGAAGGAGTGGAAGGCGGGCAGTGCGGTGAAGTAACCCGACAGGGGGGCGGCTTGGCCCAACTCTCCGTTGAAGTTGGGACGGAATGGTGACCTTGGACTTACACGATGCTCAAAAGTCTGCGGTTAATATTCGCCAACGCGTGCGGATCACGTGCGGGGGAGTGGGCCTGACCAGGTCCTTCGAGGGGAGAAAGACTTGAACGTGCGACCGATATCGGGGGCGTCGGTTGACGCGCGAGGGCGCGGGGCCAGGGGACTGCTGGCGTTGATACTCGGAGCTCTGCTGCTGGCCGTCACCGCCTGCGGCGGGGGAAATTCCGGTTCCGGTGACGCCAAGGCGGAGAAGGGCGACGCGTCCGCCACCGAGACCAAGCAGTCCGAGGCGGTCGTCTCCATCAGCCCGAAGGATGGGGCGAAGTCCGTCGACACCAGCGGTGCCCTCAAGGTCGGGGCGACCAAGGGCAAGTTGACCGAGGTCCAGGTCAAGGACGCCAAGGGCAACGCGATAGCCGGGAAGACAGCCGCCGACGGCGCCTCCTGGACGCCGTCCACCCACCTCGCCTCCGGCACCAAGTACTCGGTGCACGCGATAGCGAAGGACGCCGAGGGCCGTACGGCCGCCGAGGACTCCAGCTTCACCACCCTGACTCCGAAGAACACCTTCATCGGTACCTTCACGCCCGAGGACGGCTCGACGGTCGGCGTCGGAATGCCGTTCTCCATCCGCTTCACCCGGGGCATCACCAGCCCCGAGGACGTCGAGAAGGCGATCACGGTCAAGACCACGCCGGCCGTCGACGTCGAGAGCCACTGGTTCGGCAACGACCGCCTGGACTTCCGGCCCGAGCAGTACTGGAAGGAAGGCACCAAGGTCACCGTCGACCTCAACCTGAACGGGGTCGAGGGCCGCGACGGCGTCTACGGCAAGCAGAACAAGACGGTCTCCTTCACCATCGGCCGCAACCAGGTCTCCGTCGTGGACGCCAAGAAGCACACGATGAAGATCACCCAGGACGGCAGGACCATCAAGACCCTCAAGGCCACCACCGGCAAGCCCGGTTACGACACCTGGAACGGCCAGATGGTCATCAGCGAGAAGCTCGCGGTGACCCGGATGAACGGCGAGACGGTCGGCTACGGCGGCGAGTACGACATCAAGGACGTCCCGCACGCCGCCCGCCTCACCGACTCCGGCACCTTCATCCACGGCAACTACTGGGGTGGCGACGCCTTCGGCAACTACAACGCCAGCCACGGCTGCGTGGGCCTGCGCGACGTCAAGGGCGGTTACGACAGCGGGGTACCGGCCGCCTGGTTCTTCAACCACTCGATGATCGGCGACGTGGTCGTGGTCAAGAACTCCGACGACGCGACGGTCGCCCCGGAGAACGGCCTCAACGGCTGGAACATGTCGTGGGAGAAGTGGAAGGCGTAGTACTTACGGCGATCAGCGGCCCCGGTGTCACGGGATACGACACCGGGGCCGCTGTCGTCGGTGGCGGTGCCGGGTCTGCCGAATACGAGCCACGGCACCCCACCACGCCCCGTCAGCCCACGCGCTGTGTCCCGCTCGCGGGCAACCCTCGGACCCCCGGCCGGGTGTGGATGAGCGCTCCCCGCCGCGTCCCGGTCGGCTCCTGTGTGGTGTCGGTCCGGGGGGCGGCCCGCGGGTCCTTGGCCGGGCGGGTGGGCGACCGTTCCCCGTCGCGCTCGGTTGGTTCCTGTGTGGCGTCCGGTCAGGGCGCAGCCCAGGACCCTCGGCCGGGTGTGGGGGACCGTTCCCCGCCACGTGCCGTCAGCTCCGGTGCCTGCGTCGGGGTCGGGGGCAACCTTCGGGCCCCGGCCGGGTGTGGGCGACCGTTCCCCGCCGCGTCCCGGTTGGCTCCTGTGTGGTGTCCGGCCAGGGGGCAGCTCCGGGCCCTCGGTTGGGTGTGGGCGAC
>NZ_KB911644.1:0-3185 GCF_000383615.1 Streptomyces canus 299MFChir4.1
GCCCCGTCGCGGATGCGGATCACCTTGCGTCGTTCCGTGACTCGTCCCATATGTGTCTCAGTCCCGGTTCTGTCCGTACGTGCTGGTAGCCGAAACGGCCCTTGCTGCGGAGGCTGCCCTGGTCGCCGGCCCGTCCAGCGGGGCGGTGACCTTCACGATCTCATTGTCCTGCACAGGGAGCGTGAGGCCACAGCCCACTCAGCAGTGCGCACACAGGTACCCGCCGTGCGCCTGCCGAAATCCGTCCCGGAAACCGGCCGGTTCGACCGTTCGTCGCGTCCGGGATACCGCTCATCGCATACGGTCGACGTGCCGCCTTTTCAACTAACCTGATTGTTCCTACCGTTCGGGATCATGAGTCCCCCTGTCGCGCCCCCGGGCTGGAGCCGCTGGCTCGTCCCCCCGGCCGCTCTCTCGGTCCATCTCTCCATCGGACAGGCGTACGCCTGGTCGGTGTTCAAGCCGCCGCTCGAGTCCGCGCTCGGTCTCAGCGGCACGCAGAGCGCCCTGCCCTTCCAGCTCGGCATCGTGATGCTCGGCCTGTCCGCCGCGTTCGGCGGCACGCTGGTGGAGCGCAACGGGCCGCGCTGGGCGATGACGGTGGCGCTGATCTGCTTCTCGTCCGGCTTCCTGCTGTCCGCGCTGGGGGCGGCCACCGAGCAGTACTGGCTGATCGTCCTCGGCTACGGCTTCGTCGGCGGCATCGGCCTCGGCATCGGCTACATCTCACCGGTCTCCACCCTGATCAAGTGGTTCCCGGACCGGCCCGGCATGGCCACCGGCATCGCCATCATGGGTTTCGGCGGCGGCGCGCTCATCGCCTCGCCCTGGTCGGCGCAGATGCTGGAGTCCTTCGGCTCCGACAGCTCCGGGATCGCGCTCGCGTTCCTCGTGCACGGGCTGTCGTACGCCGTCTTCATGCTCCTCGGAGTCCTGCTGGTGCGCGTGCCGCGCAGCGAGAAGCCGGTCGAGAGCGCGCCCAGCGCCTTCGACGGCCCGCAGGTCTCGGCGCGCAACGCCGTGCGCACGCCCCAGTTCTGGTGTCTGTGGATCGTGCTCTGCATGAACGTCACCGCGGGCATCGGCATCCTGGAGAAGGCCGCCCCGATGATCACCGACTTCTTCAAGGAGACCTCGACCCCGGTCTCGGTGTCGGCCGCGGCCGGCTTCGTCGCGCTGCTGTCGGCCGCCAACATGGCGGGCCGCATCGGCTGGTCGTCGACGTCCGACCTGATCGGACGGAAGAACATCTACCGCGTCTACCTGGGCGTGGGTGCGGTGATGTACGGGCTCATCGCCCTGTTCGGCGACTCCTCGAAGCCGCTGTTCATCCTGTGCGCGCTGGTGATCCTGTCCTTCTACGGCGGCGGTTTCGCGACCATACCCGCCTATCTGAAGGACCTCTTCGGCGCCTACCAGGTCGGCGCCATCCACGGCCGGCTGCTGACCGCCTGGTCCACGGCCGGGGTCCTCGGACCGCTGATCGTGAACTGGATCGCCGACCGGCAGGAGGACGCGGGCAAGAGCGGCTCCGACCTCTACAGCCTCTCCTTCATGATCATGATCGGGCTGCTCGTCGTCGGCTTCGTCGCCAACGAGCTGGTCCGCCCCGTCAGTGCCCGTCACCACATCCCCGCACCGAGGGAGGCCGCCGATGTCACAGCCCGACAGCAGTCAGAGTCCGCCTGACCGGCGCCCCCTCATCGCCCTGGCCTGGGTGTGGGTGGGCACACCGCTCGTCTACGGGCTCTACGAGCTCGTGCAGAAGGCCACGCAGCTGTTCACCAAGTAACTGTTCGGCAGGTGTTCGGACGTCCGAGGGGTGAGGGAAGCCGACAACTCGGGCGCCCGTTTCCTGTGGCCTTACGTGCCCGCGTACCCGTGAGTCACTGATCAGACTGGTGGATCCCGCTACCCAAGGCAACGAGGGGGACCCTCCATGAACGGCTCGCGGATCGCCGCAGTCGGCCACTACCAGCCCGCCAAGGTGCTCACCAACGAGGATCTGGCGGGTCTGGTCGACACCAGCGACGAGTGGATCAGGTCCCGGGTGGGCATCCGGACCCGTCACATCGCCGGCCCGGACGAGCCGGTCGACGAGCTCGCCGCGCACGCCGCCGCCAAGGCGCTGGCCGCGGCCGGACTCACGCCCGCCGACATCGACCTGGTCCTGGTCGCCACCTCGACCGCCGTCGACCGGTCCCCGAACATGGCCGCCCGGGTCGCGGCCCGGCTCGGCATCCCCTCGCCCGCCGCGATGGACGTCAACGTGGTGTGCGCCGGTTTCACCCATGCGCTGGCCACCGCCGACCACACCGTCCGGGCCGGTGCGGCGACCCGAGCGCTGGTGATCGGCGCCGACAAGATGTCCGCCGTGACCGACTGGAGCGACCGCACCACGTGTGTCCTCGTGGGGGACGGGGCGGGTGCGGCGGTCGTCGAAGGGGCCGAGGTGCCCGGTATCTCGCCGGTGCTGTGGGGGTCGGTGCCGGAGATGGGGCACGCCGTGCGGATCGAGGGCGAGCCGGCCCGGTTCGCGCAGGAGGGGCAGAGCGTCTACCGGTGGGCGACCACGAAGCTGCCGGCGCTGGCCCGGCAGGCCTGCGAACGCGCCGGGCTCACCCCCGAGGACCTCGCCGCGGTCGTGCTGCACCAGGCGAACCTGCGGATCATCGAGCCGCTCGCGCAGAAGATCGGCGCGGTCAACGCCGTGGTGGCCCGTGACGTCACCGAGTCCGGGAACACGTCCGCGGCCAGCATTCCCCTCGCGTTCTCCAAACTGGTCGAGCAGGGCGAGATCTCGACCGGGGACCCGGTGCTGCTGTTCGGCTTCGGCGGGAACCTGTCCTACGCCGGGCAGGTCGTCCGCTGCCCGTGACGTACGGGGTGTGACGGGGGCGACGCCGGGTTTACCTGGCCCCTGTGCGCCGTAGACTGTAGACAAAAGGCAACGAGTCAGGGGTGTCCGGCGGTGTCCGCGGGTGTCCGCCGCCGAGGAGGGGGACCGCGATGTTGTCGACAGGTCTGCCGCAGGGAGCCGTACCGAAGCTGGAACGTCCCGGCCCACTGCGTGATCGCGTGTACGAGGCGCTGCTCGAACTCATCACCACCCGTGCCCTCCAGCCGGGTCAGCATCTGGTGGAGAGTGAGCTGGCGGGTCATCTGGGGGTGTCCCGGCAGCCGGT
>NZ_KB911644.1:4299-26626 GCF_000383615.1 Streptomyces canus 299MFChir4.1
GGACGTCGGGGGCGAGGGCCCGGCCGACCGTGTCGGCGGGCAGCGGCGGCGGGTGACGGGGCGGATGCGGGGAGCACGCCGAGCACGCGGGGACGGCGTGTCACGCGCGTCGGCGGTCCGTAGTCGCGTTGGTCGGGTGTGCGGTCGTGGGTGCTGGGTCGGGTGCCGGGTCTTGGTCGCGGTGATCGTGGGCCCCGGTCGGCTGCGGGTGGCGGGCCTGATGGGGGGCAGCGAGCACACGCGGACGGCGTGTCGCGCGCGACAAGCGGTCGTCATCGCTTCACCTTGCCCACCTGCCCTGCCCCACTCGCCGCGGACGGCGTGTCACGCGCGAGCGGTCGTAGTCGCCTCACCTCGTCCCGCTCACCTCACCGGAAGGCCCCCGCGTGGTCCCGTGCCCACTGGGCGAAGGTGCGCGGTGGACGTCCCGTGACCTGTTCCACCGTGGGCAGTACCACCGACTCGTCCAGGGTGCCGTCCACGAAGAAGGCGAAGAAGGCGTCGATGTACGGCTTCGGCATGCCCGTCGCCTCCATCTCGGCGCGTGTCTCCTCGTGGCCCAGTCCCACGGCGTGCAGGTTCCGGCCCAGCGCCTCGCCGAGGATCCGGACCCGGTCGGCCGGCAACAGCGTCTCGGGGCCCGTGACCTGGAGCGTCCGGCCCGCGAACTCGTCGGACAGCAGGGCGCGTTGGGCGACCTGCGCGATGTCGTAGGGGTCGATGTCGGTGGTCCGCGCGTCCGGGAACGGCACCCGGACCGTGTCACCCTCGCGGATCTGGTCCGCGAGCCGCAGCGCGTTGGTCATGAAACTCGTCGGACGGACGAACGTCCAGTCGAGACCCGAGTCGCGCACCGCGTCCTCCGCGGCGAGCAGGTAGCCGGCCACCGCGTTGTCCCGGTCGCCCGTGCCCGCCGACAGCCCGGAGAGCAGCACCACGTGGCGCACACCGGCGGCCAGCGCGTCCGCCAGGATCTGCCGCTGCCCTTCGTAACCGGGCATCAGGAACAGTCCTCGTACGCCGTCCAGCGCGTCCCGCACGCTCTCGGGCCGGTTCAGATCTCCCGCCACGGACTCCACGCCCGGTGGTAACCCTTCGCTCCGCCCGGAACGGCTGACCGCCCGCACCCGCTCGCCGGACTCCGCCAGCGCCCGCACGAGTTCGGCCCCCACGTTCCCTGTCGCACCCGTCACCAGAAACATGTGCTCCCCTCCCTGGGGCCATCCTGCGGGTGCGGGAGCCCCGGACACCAGAGTGCGACACGTCTTTGTCCTGCGAGTGGAGAAAGTGAGCATCAATCTGTGCTCAGCTTCTTCCCAGGTTCGGCAGCCGCTGCTACGTTCCCCTCGAAAGCAAACCGGCTGGTGGCCGAATGAGGCGGGGAGGGGCTCGTGAGACGCATGACGGCACGACCCGCGAACGCGCACCAGGCCCGGCTGCTCAAGCTGTTGCGTGACGGAGGCCCCAACTCCCGTGCGCAACTGGGCGATCAGGTCGACCTGTCACGGTCCAAGCTGGCCGTGGAGGTGGACCGGCTGCTGGAGACGGGCCTGATCGTGGCCGACGGACTCGCCGCCTCCCGCGGCGGGCGCCGCTCCCACAACATCCGGCTCGCCCCCAATCTGCGTTTCCTCGGCGTGGACATCGGCGCGACCTCGGTCGACGTCGCCGTCACCAACGCCGAACTGGAGATCCTGGGACATCTCAACCAGCCCATGGACGTCCGCGAGGGCCCGGTCGCGGTCTTCGAGCAAGTCCTGTCCATGGCAGCGAAGTTGAGGGCCTCCGGGCTCGCGGAGGGGTTCGACGGCGCCGGCATCGGCGTGCCGGGGCCGGTCCGCTTCCCCGAGGGCGTACCGGTGGCTCCGCCGATCATGCCGGGCTGGGACGGCTTCCCCGTACGGGAGGCGCTCAGCCAGGAACTCGGCTGCCCGGTCATGGTCGACAACGACGTGAACCTGATGGCGATGGGCGAGATGCACGCGGGCGTCGCACGCTCCGTCGGCGACTTCCTCTGCGTCAAGATCGGCACCGGCATCGGCTGCGGCATCGTCGCCGGCGGTGAGGTCCACCGCGGGGTGACGGGCAGCGCCGGCGACATCGGGCACATCCAGGCCGTGCCCGACGGCCGCCCGTGCGCCTGTGGCAACCGGGGCTGCCTGGAAGCCCACTTCAGCGGGGCGGCCCTCGCCCGGGACGCCGTGGAGGCGGTCGAGCAGGGGCGCTCCGAGGCACTCGCCGCACGGCACACGGCGAACGGCGGCCTGACCGCGGTCGACGTCGCCGCCGCCGCTGCCGCCGGTGATCCCACCGCCCTCGACCTGATCCGTGAGGGCGGCAACCGGACCGGCCAGGTCATCGCCGGCCTGGTCTCCTTCTTCAACCCGGGCCTGGTGGTGATCGGCGGCGGGGTGACCGGCCTCGGTCACACCCTGCTCGCCGCGATCCGCACCCAGGTCTACCGCCAGTCCCTTCCGCTGGCGACCGGCAACCTGCCCATCGTTCTGGGGGAGTTGGGCCCCACCGCCGGAGTCATCGGCGCGGCCCGGCTCATCAGCGACCACCTGTTCTCACCCGCCTGAGCACTCGGAAACGTCAGGCATCCCAGTACGGCGCCCTGCTTCGCCCTGCCCTGAATCCGGCCCGCACGCCCGCCAAGGGGACCTCATGGCACCAGAACCACCGCTGCTCAGCATGTCCGGCATCACCAAGTCGTTCCCTGGAGTCCGGGCCCTCGACGGCGTCGACCTCGACGTCCAGGCCGGTGAAGTGCACTGTCTCCTCGGCCAGAACGGGGCCGGGAAGTCCACCCTCATCAAAGTGCTGGCCGGCGCCCACCAGCCCGACACCGGCCGCCTGCGCTGGCGCGGCGAGGAGGTCGCCCTGCGCTCGCCGATCGCCGCCATGCGCCTCGGCATCGCCACCATCTACCAGGAACTCGACCTGGTGGAGCACCTGTCCGTCGCCGAGAACGTCCACCTCGGCCATGAACCCACCACGGCGGGGTTCGTCGTACGCGGCAAGGCGGCTCGTCAGTCCACCGCCGCGCTGCTACGACGACTCGGGCACCCGGAGATCGATCCGGCGCGCCTGGTCGGGGAGTTGCCGGCGGCGCAGCAGCAGATCGTGTCCATGGCGCGGGCCCTGTCCCACGACGTACGGCTCATCGTGATGGACGAGCCGTCCGCCGCCCTGGACCCGGACGAGGTCGACAACCTCTTCCGGATCGTCGGCGACCTCACCGCCGAGGGCGTCGCCGTCGTCTACATCTCCCACCGCCTGGAGGAGATCCGGCGGATCGGCGACCGGGTGACGGTCCTCAAGGACGGCCGGGCCGTCGCCGTCGGACTGCCCGCCAAGTCGACGCCGACGCGAGAGGTCGTGGCGCTGATGACGGGCCGGAACGTCGAGTACGTCTTTCCGGAGCGGCCGACGGCTCCCGCACAGGGGGAGGAGCCGCTGCTGGAAGTCCAAGGGCTCACCCGGCAGGGCGAGTTCGAGCCCCTCGACCTCGTGATCCATCCTGGGGAGATCGTCGGCCTCGCCGGACTCGTCGGCTCGGGACGCTCCGAGATCCTGGAGACGGTCTACGGCGCCCGCAAGCCCACCGCCGGTCACGTCTCCGTGAACGGACGGCCGTTGAAGCCCGGGAGCGTCCGCGCCGCCGTCCGTGCCGGGATCGGACTCGCCCCCGAGGAGCGCAAGGCGCAGGCCCTGCTGATGCTGGAGTCGGTCACCCGCAATGTGTCCGTCTCCTCCATGTCCCGCTTCTCCAGAGCCGGTTGGATCGACCGGCGCGCCGAACTCGGCGCGGCCCGGGCGGCCACCCGCGAACTGTCCCTGCGGCCCGACAACCCCTCCGTGCCGATCCGCACCCTCTCCGGCGGCAACCAGCAAAAAGCCGTCCTCGCCCGCTGGCTGCTGCGCGGCTGCCGGGTCCTGCTGCTCGACGAACCCACCCGGGGCGTCGACGTCGGAGCCCGCGCCGAGCTGTACGCCGTCGTCCGCCGCCTCGCCGACGAAGGGCTGGCCGTCCTGCTGGTCTCCAGCGAGGTCCCCGAGGTGCTCGGCCTCGCCGACCGTGTCCTGGTGCTCCGCGAGGGCCGTGTCGTCCACCGGGCCCCCGCCCGTGAGCTCGACGAACACCGTGTACTCGACCTCGTCATGGAAGGAAGCCCGGCGACATGACGCAGCATGTGTCCCCGCCCAGGGGAAGCGCCGACAAAGTGCCTTCGGTGAGCGAATCGTCCGCCTGGCGAGGGATGTTCGCCCGCGCCGACGTCCGCACCCTCTCCCTCCTCGGCGTGCTCGCCGTACTGGTCCTCATCGGCGGGATCACCAAACCCGATGAGTTCCTCGACACCCGCAACCTCCAACTCGTCCTCACCCAGGCCTCGGTGATCGGTGTCGTCACCGTCGGCATGACCTTCGTCATCACCTCCGGCGGTATCGACCTCTCGGTCGGCGCGATCGTCGCCCTCGCCTCGGTGTGGGCCACCACCGTCGCCACCCAGGAGTACGGCTTCGCGGGCATCCTCTTCACCGCGGTGATCGTCGGCGTCGGCTGCGGCCTGGTCAACGGACTGCTCATCGCGTACGGCGCCATGGTCCCCTTCATCGCCACCCTCGCCATGCTCGCCTCGGCCCGCGGACTCGCCCTGCAGATCACCGACGGCAGCACGCAGGTCGTCACCGTCAACAGCGTGCTCGACCTCGGCGAACGTGACGCGTATGTGCTCGGCATCCCTCCGCTGGTCCTCGTCTTCGCGGTCGTGACGATCATCGGCTGGCTGGTGCTGAACCGCACCACCTTCGGCCGGCGCACCGTCGCCGTCGGCGGCAACGCCGAGGCCGCCCGGCTCGCCGGCATCGATGTCCGCCGTCAGCGCCTCTACCTCTACCTGCTGTCCGGACTGTGCTGCGGCATCGCCGCCTTCCTGCTGATCATCCTGTCCGGCTCCGGCCAGAACACCAACGGCAACCTCTACGAGCTCGACGCCATCGCCGCCGCGATCATCGGCGGAACCCTGCTCAGCGGGGGCCGCGGCACCATCACCGGCTCCGTGCTCGGCGTCCTGATCTTCACCACCATCACCAACATCTTCGCCCTGAACAACCTGCAGAGCGACGTCCAGCAGATCGCCAAGGGCGCGATCATCGTCGCCGCCGTGCTGGTCCAGCGCCGTACCGCAAGCACGACCTGAGGAAAGGGTTCACCGCCATGCCACAGCACACGAACCGCTTCACCAGTCGCAGAGGTCTGCTCTTCGGGACCGCCGCCGTCGGGGCCGGTGCCCTCCTCGCAGGTTGCACCAGCAACGACTCCGGCGACGACGAGCCGGCCGCGAACGACCAGCCCGCCGCCTCCGACTCGCCCGGCAAGCCCGTCACCATCGGCTTCGCCGGACCGCAGGCCGACCACGGCTGGCTCAACGCCATCAACGACAACGCCAAGAACCGGGCCAAGAAGTACTCGGACGTCACCCTGGAGATCACCGAGGGCTCCAACGACACCGCCCAGCAGATCGGCCAGATCGAGACCCTGATCAACAAGAAGGTCGACGTGCTGGTCGTCCTGCCCGCGGACGGCAAGGCCCTCACCCAGGTCGGCCTCAGGGCGATGCGCGCCGGGATCCCGGTCGTCAACCTGGACCGCATCTTCAACACCCCGCAGGCGTACCGCTGCTGGATAGGCGGCGACAACTACGGCATGGGCCTCAACGCAGGCCACTACATCGGCCAGAAGCTCAAGGGGAAGTCGAACGCCAAGGTCATCGAACTGGCCGGACTCGACAACCTCGAACTCACCAAACAGCGCACCAAGGGCTTCGACGACGCCCTGAAGAACTACCCCAACGTGCGCAAGGTGGCCCGCCAGGCCGCCGAGTTCACCGTGGAGTCCGGACAGGCCAAGATGGCCCAGCTCCTGCAGGCCCAGTCGAGCTTCGACGCGCTGTGGAACCACGACGACGACCAGGGCGTGGGCGCGCTGCGCGCCATCGACCAGGCCGGCCGCGAGGACTTCCTGATGGTCGGCGGCGCGGGTGCCCTGTCCGCCTTCCAGGCCATCAAGCAGGACAACGGCGTCCTCAAGGCGACCGTCCTCTACCCGCCGACCATGGCCGCCTCCGCGATCGACCTCGCCCGCGCCCTCGGCCAGTCCAAGGGCATAGGGGGCCTCGCCGAGTTCGAGATCCCGGCCTCGCTCACCCTCTACTCGGCCGTCGTCGACAAGACCAACGTCGACCAGTACATGTCCACCGGCTTCAAGTGAGGCGTCCCGACCCGGGGCCTGCCTTACGGGCCGGGCCGGCCGCGACCGGCAGCGCGCCCCGGCCGGCCCGATCCGAGGGGCGGGTCCCAGGAGCCCGGTTCGTCGACGGACCGGGCTGCACCCCCCACCGCGCCACGACGACGAGGAGGACATCGCGCATGGCACAGCCGCAGCAGTCAGAGGAGGCCGAGGTGCCGCCGCTCCGGGTCGGCATGGTCGGCTACGCCTTCATGGGCGCCGCCCACTCCCAGGGCTGGCGGACCGTCGGACGCGTCTTCGACCTGCCCCGCCGCCCGGTGCTGGCCGCGATCTGCGGACGGGACGCGGACGCCGTGCGCCGGGCCGCCGGCCGGCACGGCTGGGCGGCCGCCGAGACCGACTGGCGGGTGCTGATCGAGCGGGACGACGTCGACCTCGTCGACATCTGCACCCCCGGCGACAGCCACGCCGAGATCGCCGTCGCCGCGCTCGCCGCGGGCAAGCACGTGCTGTGCGAGAAGCCCCTCGCGAACACCGTAGAGGAAGCCCAGGCGATGACCCGGGCAGCCGACGAGGCCTTCGAGCGAGGCCAGTTGGCGATGGTCGGCTTCAACTACCGCAGGGTCCCCGCCACCGCGCTGGCCCGCCGGATGGTGGCCGAGGGGCGGCTCGGCAGGCTGCGACACGTACGAGTGACCTACCTCCAGGACTGGCTCGTGGACCCGCAGTTCCCCATGACCTGGCGACTGCGCAGGGAACAGGCGGGCTCGGGCTCGCTCGGCGACCTCGGCGCCCACATCATCGACCTCGCGCAGTACCTGGCGGGAGAGCCACTGTCCGGCGTCTCCGCCCTGACCGAGACCTTCGTACGGGAACGGCCGCTGGCCGAGGGCGCCGTCAAGGGCCTGTCCGCCGTCTCCGGGACCGGCACCGGCCAGGTCACCGTCGACGACGCGGCCCTGTTCACCGGACGCTTCACCTCCGGGGCCCTCGCCTCCTTCGAGGCCACCCGCTACGCCACCGGCCGCAAGAACGCACTGCGCATCGAACTCAACGGCGAGCAAGGCTCGTTGGCCTTCGACCTGGAACGCCTCAACGAACTCTCCTACCACGACGCCACCGAGCCCGCCACGCACGCCGGCTTCCGCCGCATCCTCGTCACCGAGCCCGACCACCCCTACCTGGACGCCTGGTGGCCGCCGGGCCACGGTCTCGGTTACGAGCACACCTTCGTCCACCAGGCCCGCGACCTCGTCCACGCGATCGCCGAGGGCCGCCGCCCCGACCCCTCCTTCGCCGACGGTCTGCAGGTCCAGCGGGTGCTCGCGGCCGTGGAGGAGAGCGCCGAGAAGAACTCCGTCTACACCCCGATTGCCGTCTGAGGAGGCTCCCAGAGATGCCGCGCACGTTCACGCTCTTCACCGGCCAGTGGGCCGACCTCCCCCTCGAAGAGGTCTGCCGACTCGCCCGCGACTTCGGTTACGACGGTCTTGAACTCGCCTGCTGGGGCGACCACTTCGAGGTCGACAAGGCGCTCGCCGACCCCTCCTACCTTGACTCCCGGCACGCGCTGCTCGACAAGTACGGCCTCAAGTGCTGGGCGATCTCCAACCACCTGGTGGGCCAGGCCGTGTGCGACGCCATCATCGACGAACGCCACCGGGCCATCCTGCCCGGCGAGGTGTGGGGCGACGGCGACCCCGAAGGCGTCCGGCGGCGGGCCGCGAACCGGATGAAGGACACCGCGCGGGCCGCCCGTGCCTTCGGCGTCGACACCGTCATCGGCTTCACCGGCTCCGCGATCTGGCACCTGGTCGCCATGTTCCCGCCCGCCCCCCAGGCGATGATCGACCGCGGCTACGAGGACTTCGCCGAGCGCTGGAACCCGGTCCTGGACGTCTTCGACACCGAGGGCGTGCGGTTCGCGCACGAGGTCCACCCCAGCGAGATCGCCTACGACTACTGGACAACCCAGCGCGCCCTGGAGGCGGTTGGCCATCGGCCGGCCTTCGGGCTCAACTTCGACCCGTCCCACTTCGTGTGGCAGGACCTCGACCCGGTCGGCTTCCTCTACGACTTCCGTGACCGGATCTACCACGTCGACTGCAAGGAAGCCCGCAAACGCCTCGACGGCCGCAACGGCCGCCTCGGCTCCCACCTGCCCTGGGGCGACCCCCGCCGCGGCTGGGACTTCGTCTCCGCCGGCCACGGAGACGTCCCCTGGGAGGACGTCTTCCGCATGCTGCGCTCCATCGACTACCAGGGCCCGGTCTCGGTCGAGTGGGAGGACGCCGGCATGGACCGGCTCCAGGGCGCACCCGAGGCACTGAACCGACTCAAGGCATACGACTTCGAGCCCCCGTCGGCATCCTTCGACGCTGCCTTCGGAGGCGGCGAGTGAGCCCCACCGGTCCGGCAACCACCGAGTAGGCCGCACCGCTCCGGCAACGAGCAAGCCGCACCGATCAGTTCCGGGATGACGGCGCATCCCGGCGTACCCGCACCCACCCGTACGACCGGCCCCTTTCTGGAGGCATCCGTGCACGGGAAAGACCCCACCACCCCGACCGACAGAATCGAGACCCACAGACGACGCGCCCCCTGGCGCAGAGCGGCGGCCCTGCTCACCGGCTTCCTGCTGGCCGGAGCCTCCCTCACCCTCGCCGCTCCCCTCGCCGGCGCAGCCGTCGCCGGCGAGGGAGCCGCCACCGCGGCCGCCGCCGAGGACTTCCAGCAGGTCACCCTCGCCAAGGGTGAGCCCGAGGTCGGCGAGCCCATGTCGCTGGCCGTCCTCCCGGACCGCTCGGTCCTGCACACCTCCCGCGACGGCGAACTGCGCATCACCGACGCGGCCGGCACCACCCGCCTCGCCGGCAAGCTCGACGTCTACTCCCACGACGAGGAGGGCCTCCAAGGCGTCGGCGTCGACCCGCAGTTCACCACCAACCGCTTCATCTACCTTTACTACGCGCCCCCGTTGAACACCCCGGCGGGCGACGCTCCCGAAACCGGCACCGCGGCCGACTTCGCCCCCTTCGACGGGGTCAACCGGCTGTCCCGGTTCGTCCTGAACACCGACGGCACCCTCGACGCCGCCAGCGAGACGAAGATCATCGACATCCCCGCCACCCGCGGCATCTGCTGCCACGTCGGCGGCGACATCGACTTCGACGCGGCCGGCAACCTCTACCTGTCGACCGGCGACGACTCCAACCCCTTCCAGTCCGACGGCTTCACCCCCATCGACGAGCGCGCCAACCGCAACCCGGCCTTCGACGCCCAGCGCAGCGCCGGCAACACCAACGACCTGCGCGGCAAGATCCTGCGCATCAAGGTCAACGCCGACGGCTCCTACGCCATCCCCGACGGCAACCTCTTCGCGCCCGGCACGGACAGGACGCGGCCCGAGATCTACGCCATGGGCTTCCGCAACCCGTTCCGCTTCAGCGTCGACAAGCAGACCGGGATCGTCTACGTCGGCGACTACGGCCCCGACGCGGGCGCCGCGGACCCGGCCCGAGGCCCCGCGGGCCAGGTCGAGTTCGCCCGGGTGACCGGCCCCGGCAACTTCGGATGGCCGTACTGCACGGGCGACAACGATGCCTACGTCGACTACGACTTCGCCGCCGGCACCTCGGGCGCCTCCTTCGACTGCGCCGCGCCGAAGAACAACTCCCCGCACAACACCGGCCTCACCGACCTTCCCCCGGCGCAGGCCGCCTGGATCCCCTACGACGGCGGATCGGTACCCGAGTTCGGCACCGGCTCCGAGTCCCCGATGGGCGGGCCGGTCTACCACTACGACGCCGCGCTCGACTCACCGGTGAAGTTCCCCGAGGCCTACGACGGCGACTTCTTCGCCGGGGAGTTCGGCCGCCGCTGGATCAAGCGCATCGCCAGCGACGACAACGGGACCGTCCAGTCGATCAACGACATCCCCTGGACCGGCACCCAGGTGATGGACATGGCCTTCGGCCCCGACGGCGCGCTGTACGTCCTCGACTACGGCCTCTCCTGGTTCGGCGGCGACGAGAACTCCGCCCTGTACCGCATCGAGAACGTCACCGGCCGCCACTCCCCGGTCGCCCAGGCGGCGGCCGACCGTACCTCAGGACAGGCACCGCTGCGGGTGCGGTTCTCCTCCGCGGGCACCAGCGACAAGGATGGCGACGCCCTCACCTACAGCTGGGACTTCGGCGACGGGGGCACGTCCACCGCGGCGAACCCGACGCACAAGTACCGGAAGAACGGCACCTACACCGCCACCCTGACCGCCAAGGACCCCTCGGGCCTCACCGGCAGCGCGAGCGTGCAGATCGTCGTCGGCAACACCGCGCCCAAGGTGACCCTCGAACTCCCGCAGGACGGGCAGCTGTTCAGCTTCGGTGACGCGATCCCCTTCAAGGTGCGGGTGAGCGACCCAGAGGACGGCCGGCCCATCGACTGCGCCAAGGTCAAGGTCACCTTCGTCCTCGGCCACGACAGCCACGGCCACCCCGTCACCTCTGTGAACGGCTGCACCGGCACCCTCCAGACCAGCGCCGACGGCGGCCACGACGAGGACGCCAACATCTTCGGCGTGATGGACGCCGAGTACACCGACAACGGTGGCGGCGGCCAGGCCCCGCTGACCACCCACGACCGGAGCGTCCTGCAGCCCAGGCACCGCCAGGCCGAGCACTTCGGCACCGGCTCGGGCGTCTCCGTCATCGCCAAGGACACCGCGCACGGCGGCAACACGGTCGGCGACATCAACAACGGCGACTGGATCTCCTTCACGCCGTACGTCCTCGGCAACGCCAAGTCGGTGTCCGCGCACATCTCTTCGGGCGGTGCCGGCGGCACCCTGGAGATCCGTGCGGGGTCCGCGACCGGCACCCTGCTCGGCACGGCGACCGTGCCGGTGACCGGCGGCTGGGAGACCTTCCAGGACGTCACCGCCGACCTGTCCGGCGCCCCCAGCGGCACCACCACGCTCTACCTGGTCTTCAAGGGGAGCGGCACCGGAGCCCTGTTCGACGTCGACGACTTCACCTTCACGACCGGCTGAGAGGAGTGGTTCGTATGAACACCACCGGACGATGGACCACGGCAGTCGTGGGCACCGCACTGCTTCTCGGCTGCGTGTCCCAACCCGCCGTGTCGCACTCCGCCGACACCGAACGGGTGCTGGTCTTCTCCAAGACGGCCGGCTTCCGGCACGACTCGATTCCCGAAGGCGTCGCGGCGGTGAAACAGCTCGGCGAGAGCGGCGGCTTCACGGTCGACGCCACCGAGGACGCGAGCGCGTTCACCACGCGGAACCTGCGCCGGTACGACGCGGTCGCGTTCCTCTCCACCACCGGCGACGTCCTCAACGCCGACCAACAGCGGGCGTTCGAGGGCTACATCCGGCACGGCGGCGGATACGTCGGCATCCACGCGGCCGCCGACACCGAGTACGACTGGGCGTTCTACGGCGGCCTCGCCGGCGCCTACTTCCAGTCGCACCCGGCGATCCAGCCCGCCACCGTAGTGGTCGAGGACCGCGCCCACCCCTCCACCTCAGAGCTGTCCCCGACGTGGAACCGCACCGACGAGTGGTACAACTACCGCTCCAATCCCCGCGAACGGGTCCACGTCCTGGCCGCCCTCGACGAGTCGTCGTACACCGGCGGCACGATGAACGGCGACCACCCGATCGCCTGGTGCCAGGACTACCAGGGCGGCCGCGCCTTCTACACCGGCCTCGGCCACACCAAGGAGTCGTACGCCGATCCCGCCTTCCGCGGCCACCTGCTGGGCGGAATCCGGTACGCGACCGGCCACACACAGGCCGACTGCCGGCCGGAGAACGGCTACCGCCCGCTCTACGACGGCACCGCCGAGTCGCTGGCCGACTGGAAGCAGGCGGGCCCGGGCTCCTTCACCCGCTCCGATGACGGCACGCTCACCTCGTCCGGCGGCATGGGCATGCTCTGGTACCCCGGCCAGGACCTCGGGTCGTACTCCCTGAAGCTCGACTGGAAGATGGCGAGCGCCTCCGGGGACGACAACTCCGGTGTGTTCGTGGGCTTCCCGCCCTCGGACGACCCCTGGTCCGCCGTGGACAACGGCTACGAGATCCAGATCGACGCCACCGACGTACCCGAGAAGACGACAGGGTCCGTCTACGGCTTCCGCTCCGCCGACCTGAACAAGCGCGACCGTGCGCTGAACCCGCCGGGGGAGTGGAACACGTACGAGATCCGCGTGCAGGGCGAACGCCTCCGCGTATGGCTCAACGGCGTGAAGATCAACGATTTCACCAACACCGATCCGGCCCGGAGCCTGCGTGACGGGCACGTCGGCATCCAGAACCACGGAGCCGCCGACCAGGTGTCGTTCCGCGACATCCGGATCAAGGAACTGCCCGTCAAGGGCGACTGAGCGGCGGCGGGCGGGGGACGCCGGACTCCCGCCCGCCGTCTTTTCCCCTCACTGCTGGGGTTCGCACACGACGCGTTCGACAAGGAGGCTGCCCATGTCCGCGTCCGATTCCGTACCGCGTGTCGGCGTCTGGCTGATCGGGGCCCGAGGTTCCGTCGCCACCACGGTCGTCGCGGGCTGCGCCGCCATGACCGCGGGACTGCACCCGCCGACGGGCCTGGTCACCGAGTCCCCGCCCTTCACCGAGAGCGGCCTGCCCGCCCTGTCCGCCCTGGTCTTCGGCGGCCACGACACAGTGGACTGCCACCTGCCCAAACGAGCTGAGGCCCTCGCCGCGGGCGGTGTCCTGCCGCACGGTCTGCCGACCGCGGTCAGCGCCGAACTCGCCGCCGCCGAACGGGAGATCAGACCCGGCGGCCCCCTCCCCGGCGACACCAGGACCGAGGAGGACCTGATCGCCGCCTTCGCCGCGGACATACGGTCCTTCGTACGACGAGGCCGGCTGGCGCGCGCGGTGGTGATGAACGTGGCCTCCACCGAACCCGCCCCCACCGGCGACGCCCTGCCCCCGAGCTCCCTGTACGCCGCGGCGGCCCTGCGCGCAGGGTGCGCGTACGTCAACTTCACGCCCTCCACGGGCCTGCACCACCCCGCTCTCGCCGGGCCGGCCGAGGCCTCCGGCCTGCCCCACGCGGGCCGCGACGGCAAGACCGGCCAGACCCTTCTCCGGTCCGTCCTGGGCCCGATGTTCACCCAACGCGCCCTGACGGTCCGGGCCTGGTCCGGCACCAACCTCCTGGGCGGCGGCGACGGAGCCTCCCTCGCCGACCCCGCGGCCGCCGCGGCGAAGAACGCCGGCAAGGAACGCGTCCTGACCGACACCCTCGCCACCACCCCCGAGGGAGAGGTCCACATCGACGACGTCCCCGCCCTCGGCGACTGGAAGACCGCCTGGGACCACATCGCCTTCGACGGCTTCCTCGGCACCCGCATGATCCTCCAGACCACCTGGCAGGGCTGCGACTCCGCCCTGGCCGCCCCCCTCGTCCTCGACCTGGCCCGCCTGACCGCCCGCGCACACGAGAGGGGACTGTCCGGCCCGCTGAGCGAACTGGGCTTCTACTTCAAGGACCCGGTGGGGCAGGGACCTTCAGGACTGGGGGAGCAGTACGCGGCACTGGTGCGGTTCGCGGAACGCCTTCGGGCAAGGCCTGCCGGCGGCGGCACACGGAGCCACACCCAGGGGCGTTCGGGAGAGGAGCAGCGGTGAGGGCGAACAGGGCAGCGGTGGACGGTCTTTCCGAGGAGGCGGGTGAGCCGACGGCACCCACCACGGCCTCCCTCCAGGGTGCCTCCCAGCGCACCGCACCACCGACCCCCGTCCACACCGACCGCCCGCGCGCCCACGCCTGGGCTGAACTCCTGCGCCTCCCTGCCCTGTTCACCGTCCCCGGCGACGCCCTCGCCGGAGCGGCGGCAGCCTCCGCACGGCCCACTTCCCGCACCCTCCTCGCCATCGCGTCCTCCCTCTGCCTCTACGAGGCCGGCATGGCCCTCAACGACTGGGCCGACCGCGACGTGGACGCCGTGGAACGCCCCCACCGCCCCCTCCCCTCCGGCCGTGTCCACCCCACGGCAGCCCTTGGCGCCGCCTGCGCCCTCACCGGCGCGGGCCTCACCCTGGCAGCCTGCGCGGGCCGCCCCGCCCTCACCGTCGCGGTGCCGCTCGCGGCCACGGTCTGGGCGTACGACCTGGCCCTGAAGAACACCCCGGCAGGACCGTTCGCCATGGCGACGGCACGAGGACTGGACCTGCTGCTCGGCGCGGCGGCGACAGCTGGGGGCGGGAGTGGGGGCAGGGGCGGGGACGGACATGGGGGCGTGGGGCGAAGGAGTGCCGTGCGGGGCGGGACCTGGGCGCGGGGCATCCTGCCGCCGGATGCCCCGCTCGGCGATCTCAAGGCCGTCCCCGCCGCCGCCCTGCCCGGCATCCGGCAGGCCCTGCCCTCCGCCGCGCTGCTCGGCGCACACACCCTCGCCGTGACCACCGTGTCCCGTCGCGAAGCCCAGGGCGGCTCAGCCCTGGCTCCCCTCGCAGCGCTCGCCGTGACGGCCGCGCTGACACGGACCGTGACCCGGCGGCGTTCGCTCCCCTCGGACCGGACCGACGCAAGGCGAAGCGGTCCCGGCCCACGCGATCTGACGGGCCCGCCCCACCTTGCGGCCCTGGCCGCCGCAGCGGTGTCCCGCCTGCCACGCCGTCCGCGACAGCCCGGCCCCGACTCCGCACCCCTCGACCCGCACGCAGCCCTGCGCATCGCCCTCGGCGCCGCCTACGCGACCACCACAGCCCGCTCGTACCTCCACGCCACCCTCAACCCCTCACCCCCGCTCACCCAACGAGCCGTCACCGCCGGCATCCGAGCCACGATCCCCCTCCAGGCCGCCCTCGCCGCCCGCTCGCGCACGAAGAGCGCGACCGTCACCGCGCTGCTCACCACCGCCCTCGCCCCCCTGGCCGGACGCCTCGCGAGAAAGGTGAGCGTCACATGACCGACCCCCACAATCCACGCCGGCCCATCCCGGGCCCACGCCGGCCCCTTCCCGGCCCAGGCGGACCCAGGACCGGCCGGGCTGCCGCACAACGGCCCCCTCGAACTCCCGACGCAACCGACGCACCCGATGCACAGGTGACCGACCCCGCTGACCGGCACCGGCCCACTCCGAGCCCCGGCGACAAGACGGCCTCCCTCGCCCGACCCAGGACCGCTCCGCAACCCGGCCCCACCCCACTCCGCTTCGGCTACGGCACCAACGGCCTCGCGGACCTCCGCCTGGACGACGCCCTGGCCCTGCTCGCCGACCTCGGGTACGACGGTGTCGGTCTGACCCTCGACCACATGCACCTGGACCCCCTCGCCCCCGACCTGGCCGCCCGCACCCGCCGCCTCGGCCGTCGGCTGGACGCGCTCGGACTGACGGTCACCGTCGAGACGGGCGCCCGCTATGTGCTCGACCCGCGCCGCAAACACGGCCCCTCGCTGCTCGACCCCGACCCGGACGACCGAGCCCGCCGTGCCGACCTGCTGCTCCGGGCCGTCCAGGTCGCCGCCGACCTCGGCGCACACGCCGTGCACTGCTTCAGCGGCATCACCCCGACGGGCACGGACCCGGACACGGCCTGGAAACGCCTGGCCGAGACCCTCACCCCCGTCCTGGACACCGCCACCATCGCCGGCGTCCCCCTCGCCGTCGAACCCGAACCGGGCCACCTCCTCGCCACCCTCGCCGACTTCCACCACCTCCGCGCCGCCCTCGACGACCCGGCGGCCCTCGGCCTGACCCTCGACATCGGCCACTGCCAGTGCCTCGAACCCCTCCCACCCGCCGACTGCGTACGCGCAGCCGGCCCCTGGCTGCGGCACGTCCAGATCGAGGACATGCGCCGAGGCGTCCACGAACACCTCCCCTTCGGCGACGGCGACATCGACTTCCCGCCGGTCCTCGCCGCCCTGGCCGACACCGGCTACCAGGGCCTGACCGTCGTCGAACTGCCCCGCCACTCCCACGCGGGCCCCCACTTCGCCGAACGCTCCCTCCCGTTCCTCCGTCAGGCAGTGGCGCTCTCACAAGGAAGCACTCCATGACCCACCCCTCTGCCCACCAGGCAACCCCCGCGACGGACACCCAGGGCACCACCCTCGCCCGAACCCCGCCGCACGACCTGCACAGCCACCTCGCCGACCGCCTCGGCGAAGCCGCCCGCGCCTGGCTCGACCAGGCCCTCGACGAGGCCGCCGCCCACCCCGGCGCCCACGGCCCCATCTCCGTGTGGGAGCTGCGCCTCGCCGAGGCCGGACGCCGCTGCGGCCCCGAACACGCCGACGCCGCCCGCATCCTGATCCTGCACGCGGCCCGCGCCGACACCGACGCCCTGACCCGCGTCTACGCCCAGGGCACCGCCGCCGAACGCCGGGCCGTGCTGCACGCCCTGCCCCACCTCGTGCCCGGCCCGCAGGCCCTCCCGCTCGTCGAGGACGCCCTGCGCACCAACGACACCCGCCTCCTGGCCGCAGCAGTCGGCCCCTACGCCGCCCGCCACCTCGACGCCCACCACTGGCGCCACGCCGTCCTGAAGTGCCTGTTCACCGGCGTGCCCGTGACCGAGGTGGCCGACCTGGAGCGGAGGGCCCACGCCGACACCGAACTCGCCCGCATGCTCGGCGACTACGCCGCGGAACGCACCGCCGCGGGCCGTCCCGTGCCCGAGGACCTGCACCGCGTCCTGACCCTGACCGACCCCACCGCCACCCCACCCGCGCCGGCCGCCGACCACGGCCCGAACGGCGCGGACGGCACCCACGGCAAGGAGTCCTGATGCGCATCTTCGACCCCCACATCCACATGACGTCACGGACCACCGACGACTACCAGGCCATGCACGACGCCGGCGTGCGCGCCGTGGTCGAACCCTCCTTCTGGCTGGGCCAGGCCCGGACTTCCCCCGCCTCCTTCCTCGACTACTTCGACTCCCTGCTGGGCTGGGAGCCCTTCCGCGCCGCCCAGTACGGCATCGCCCACCACTGCACCCTCGCCCTGAACCCCAAGGAGGCCAACGACCCGCGCTGCGTCCCCGTCCTCGACGAGCTGCCCCGGTATCTCGTCAAGGACCAGGTCGTCGCCGTCGGCGAGATCGGCTACGACTCCATGACCCCCGCCGAGGACACCGCCCTCGCCGCCCAGCTCCAGCTCGCCGCAGACCACCAGCTGCCCGCACTCGTCCACACCCCGCACCGCGACAAGCTCACAGGCCTGCGCCGCACCCTCGACGTCGTCCGCGAATCCGACCTCCCCATGGACCGCGTCCTGGTCGACCACCTCAACGAGACCACCGTCAAGGAGGCCAAGGACAGCGGCTGCTGGCTCGGCTTCTCCGTCTATCCCGACACCAAGATGGACGAGGAACGCATGGTGGCGATCCTGCGCGCGTACGGCCCCGAACAGGTCCTGGTGAACTCCGCCGCCGACTGGGGCCGCAGCGATCCCCTCAAGACCCGCAAGGTCGGCGACCTCATGCTCGCCGAGGGCTTCACCGAGGACGACGTCGACCGCGTCCTGTGGCGCAACCCCGTCGCCTTCTACGGACTCAGCGGCCGCCTCGACCTCACCATCGCCGCCACCGACGCCACCCACGAGGGCAACTCCATCCTCCGCGGCGGGGCGTGAGCCATGCGCTTCCGCCACCCCGACGGCACCACCGTCCACCTCGCCTACTGCACCAACGTCCACCCCGCCGAAACCCTCGACGGCGTCGTCGCCCAGCTCCGCGACCACTGCGAGCCCGTCCGCCGCCGCCTCGGCCGCGACCGCCTCGGCATCGGCCTGTGGCTCGCCCGCGGCGCCGCCCACGCCCTGGTCAGCGACCCCTCCGCACTGCGCGACCTGCGCTGCGAACTCGACCGCCGCGGCCTCGAAGTCGTCACCCTCAACGGCTTCCCCTACGAGGGCTTCGGCGCCGAAGAGGTCAAGTACCGCGTGTACAAGCCGGACTGGACCGACCCCGAACGCCTCGACCACACCACCGCCCTGGCCCGGGTCCTGACCGGACTCCTGCCCGACGACGTCACCGAGGGCAGCATCTCCACCCTGCCGCTGGCCTGGCGCACCGGCTACGACGACGCGAGCGCCGACAAGGCCCGCACCGCCCTGCGCACCCTCGCCGAACGCCTCGACGCCCTCCAGGAGCTGACCGGCCGCTCCATCCGCGTCGGCCTCGAACCCGAACCCGGCTGCGTCGTCGAGACCACCGCCGACGCCGTCGCCCCGCTGACCGCGATCGCCCACGACCGCATCGGCATCTGCGTCGACACCTGCCACCTCGCCACCTCCTTCGAAGACCCGCACACCGCCCTGGACGCACTCACCGCCGCCCGCGTCCCCGTCGTCAAGTCCCAGCTCTCAGCCGCCCTGCACGCCGAACACCCCCACCTGCCCGAGGTCCGCGAGGCCCTGGCCGCCTTCGACGAACCCCGCTTCCTGCACCAGACCCGCACCTCCACCGCCGCAGGCCTGCGCGGCACCGACGACCTCGGCGAAGCCCTCGCCGGCGGCGCCCTGCCCGACGGGGCACCCTGGCGCGCCCACTTCCACGTCCCCCTGCACGCGGCCCCCGCCACACCCCTCACCTCCACCCTCCCCGTACTCAAGGCCGCCCTCACCCGGCTCGTCGGCGGCCCGCACCCACTCACCCGCCACCTGGAGGTCGAGACCTACACCTGGCAGGCCCTCCCACCCGAACTGCGGCCCCGAGGCCGCACCCAGCTCGCCGACGGGATCGCCGCCGAACTCACCCTCGCCCGCGACCTGCTGACGGACCTCGGCCTGAAGGAGCTGCCATGAGCCACCAGCCCCCGGAGGCGGCACCGACCCCTCTCCTCGTCCTCGACGTCGTCGGCCTCACCCCCCGTCTCCTCCACCACATGCCCCACCTCAAGTCCCTCGCCGTGGCCGGCTCCCACGCCCCGCTCGGCACCGTCCTGCCCGCCGTCACCTGCGCCGCCCAGTCCACCTTCCTCACCGGCACCCACCCCAGCGAGCACGGCATCGTCGGCAACGGCTGGTACTTCCGCGAACTCGGCGACGTACTCCTGTGGCGCCAGCACAACGGCCTGGTCGCCGGCGACAAACTGTGGGACGCCGCCCGCCGCGCACACCCCGGCTACACCGTCGCCAACATCTGCTGGTGGTATGCCATGGGCGCCGACACCGACTTCACCGTCACCCCCCGTCCGGTCTACTACGCCGACGGCCGCAAGGAACCCGACTGCTACACCCGCCCCCCGGCCCTGCACGACGAACTCACCGAGAAACTCGGCACCTTCCCCCTCTTCCACTTCTGGGGCCCCGGCGCGGACCTGGTCTCCAGCCAGTGGATCATCGACGCCACCCGCCACATCATGGGCACCCGCCACCCCGACCTGACCCTCTGCTACCTCCCTCACCTCGACTACGACCTGCAACGCTTCGGCCCCGACGAACCACGCTCCCTCAAGGCCGCCGCCGACCTGGACAGGGCGCTGGCCCCGCTCCTGGACGACGCCCGCGCGCAAGGCCGTACCGTCGTCGCGCTGTCCGAGTACGGCATCACCCGCGCGGACCGACCCGTCGACATCAACCGCGCCCTGCGCCGCGCCGGACTCCTGGAAGTACACACCCAGGACGGCATGGAATACCTCGACCCCATGGCGTCCCGTGCCTTCGCGGTCGCCGACCACCAGATCGCCCACGTCTACGTGCGCCGCCCCGAGGACCTGGACGCCACCCGAGCCGCCCTCGACGGCCTGCCCGGCATCGAGCACCTCCTCGACGACGAGGGCAAGAAGGCCCACCACCTCGACCATCCGCGCTCCGGCGAACTCGTCGCCGTCGCGGAACCGGACGCCTGGTTCACGTACTACTACTGGCTCGACGACGACCGCGCGCCCGACTTCGCGCAACTGGTCGAGATCCACCGCAAACCCGGCTACGACCCGGTCGAACTCTTCATGGACCCGCTCGACCCCTACGTCAAGGTCAAGGCGGCCACCGCACTGGCCCGCAAGAAACTCGGCCTGCGCTACCGCATGGCGGTCGTGCCCCTCGACCCGTCACCTATTCGCGGCAGCCACGGCCGCCTCCCCGAGAGCGACGACGACGGTCCGCTCCTCATCTGCTCCACCCCCCGCGCGGTCGGCGACCGCATCGCGGCCACCGACGTGAAGTCACTCCTGCTCCGACTGGCCGGCCTTTCCTGACTGCTCACCAGTGAAGCACCCACCACTGACAACGCCCTCAGACCCCGAGGAGTCCCCGACATGAGCCGCATGTTCCAGCCCGACCCCGAACTCACCCACCGCCTCACCAGACGAGGCATGCTCGGCGTGGCCGCCGGCGCCACCGCGGCCGCGATGCTGGGTGCCACATCGGCACCGGCGACCGCCGCCACCCAGGCCGCGGACAAGACGTCCCGCCGCGGCCGCCCCGTCCTGCCCCCCGGCCGCCTCGGCATCCAGCTCTACAGCCTCCGCGACAAGGTCTCCACGCTCGGCTTCGCCCCCGTCTTCGCCGAACTCGAGAAGTACGGCTACGACGAGGTCGAGTTCGCCGGCTACACCCAGGGCTCGGCCGGACCGATCACCCTCGCCCAGCTGAGGCGCCTGGCCCGCGACCACGGCCTGAACCCGATCGGCAGCCACGTCGGCTACTACGCGGACGACCCGAACGCCTACACCTTCGCCCAGAACCTCACCAAGGTCCTCGACGACGCCCAGGCCCTCGGCCTCAAGCACATCGGCACCGCGTCGGGACCGTTCCGCTACGGCTCGACCGTCGACGCGTGGAAGCGCGCCGCCGAGGAGTTCAACACCTACGGAGCCGCGGCCAAGGCACGCGGCATGAAGTTCTACCAGCACAACCACTCGGAGGAGTTCTCCTTCGCCACCGACAACCCCAAGGTCCGGCTCTACGACGTGCTGCTCAGGGAGACCGACCCCGACCTGGTGTTCCTGGAGATGGACATCTTCTGGGCGTACTCCGGCCAGTTCCGCTTCTCCACGCGGCCCGACGGCACCCACGCCCCCTTCGAACCCCTGAACTACGTCCTCAAGCAGCCCCACCGCTACCCGCTCTTCCACGTCAAGGACGGCGTGAGCGACCCCGCCGACACCTACGGCTACCGCATGACCGACGTCGGCGACGGCGACATCGACTACCAGAAGTTCATCTCCGCCGTGACCCGGCTGCGTGGCGAGCGCCTGGCCCACCACTGGCAGGCCGAGCACGACCAGCCCGCCGAGTCCTTCACGTTCGCTCGCCGTTCCAGCGCCTACCTGCACTCGCTGCGGGAGAAGTGCTGAGCGCACACGACAGAAACGGGACCCCGAGGGCGCAGGGGGCGCTCCCCGCCCTTCGGGGTCCCGCCGTCGTGCAGCGGAAAGGACCGTCAGCCCGGGGCGGCCGCGACGGCCGCCAGGGTGATGCGGTGTTCTCCCGCGTACACGTTCATGGAGGGGCCGCGTAGGAAGCCGATCAGGGTGAGGCCGGTTTCGGTGGCGAGGTCGACGGCGAGGGAGGAGGGGGCGGAGACGGCGGCGAGGAGGGGGATGCCGGCCATGACGGCTTTTTGTGCGAGTTCGAAGGAGGCGCGGCCGGAGACGAGGAGGAGGGTGCGGGAGAGGGGGAGGTGGCCGTGTTGGAGGGCGCGGCCGATGAGTTTGTCGACGGCGTTGTGGCGGCCGACGTCTTCGCGTATGTCGAGGAGTTCGCCGTGTTCGGTGAAGAGGGCGGCGGCGTGGAGGCCTCCGGTGCGGTCGAAGACGCGTTGGGCTGCCCGGAGCCGGTCGGGGAGGCTGGCGAGGAGGTCGGGACTGACGCGGACCGGGGGAGTGTCGTGGATGGGCCAGTGGGTGGTGGTGCGGACGGCGTCGAGGCTGGCTTTGCCGCACAGGCCGCAGGAGGAGGTGGTGTAGACGTTGCGTTCGAGGGTGATGTCGGGGATGACGACGTGGGGTGTGGTGGTGACGTCGACGACGTTGTAGGTGTTGGAGCCGTCTGTGGTGGCGCCGGCGCAGTAGACGATGTTCTGGAGGTCGTTTTGTTGGGCGAGGACGCCTTCGCTGACGAGGAAGC
>NZ_KB911645.1 GCF_000383615.1 Streptomyces canus 299MFChir4.1
CCGGTGCAATCGGCGCCATAACCCGGCCTCGGTCCACGCTGTGAACCGGCGGTGTGCTGTTGCGGGCGACACCCCGAACGTCTCCGGCAGATACCGCCAGGCGCACCCGCTGGTCAGCACGTATACCACCGCCGTGAACACGGCACGCTCGTCCAACGGCGCGGTCCCGCCGCCCTGCGGACGGGAATTGAACGACGGCAGCAGCGGGGCGACCAGTTCCCACAGACCGTCAGGAACCAGCCGCTGCGACAGATCGGCACTCACGAAGAGACATCATGCCGCAGCACACACCATCACCACATGAGACAAGGTCTAAGTGTGACTTCCCCGACCAGGGGGTGCTGTAGCACTTTGCTGCCCTTTCCGAGGTTTACGACTTTCCGCATGGCCCACCACTTTCGGAAGGTCTCACTCTTGATGGAAAGTTCACCGACGAGCTCCGCGGTCTTGTGGTCGTCGGGGTGCCTGGCCGCGTCCATGCGCAGAGCACCGGTGAGTTCAGCGACGGCTTGCTCCCAGCCGTCACCGAAGAGTGATCTCGCGGCTTCGTCGAGCACGACCCAGCGGATCGCGTTCCGTTCGCGAGCAGGCATTCGGTTGAAGTCAGTCAGCAGCAGGCGAGCGAGATTGTTCGACGCCAGCACGTTGGTCTGTCGGCCGAGAATATAAACCGGGACATCGCCGAACGCCTCCATCAGGGCGAACAACCCTGGGCGCACCGCTTGAGAGGAGCGAGGACTGCGACCTCGCGTTCCCGTGGTTGCCGGTCGTCGCGCCACGGTGTGCAGGTAGGAACGCTCCGTCGGATCGAGACCCAACGCGGTTGCAAGCGCGTCCAGTACTGTTTCGGAGGGCTCGATGGGGCGCCCTTGCTCGAGGCGGGTGTAGTAATCCACGCTCAACCCTGAAAGGCGCGCCAACTCTTCCCGGCGCAGTCCCGGCACGCGACGCTTCTGTTCGTCGAACACGCCGATCGTTTCAGGAGCGATTGAGGCGCGACGGGCGCGCAGGAAGTCGCCCAACTCCTCGTTCTTAGCCATTCTTCAATTCTCCCAATTGTCCATCTGCTTGGGGGTGAGGAAGCTAGCCCTCCGCGTCCTAGGCAGCGGCTTCCCAGGAACCGGTGGGCTGGCTCCAGAGACCCACGGCGGCTCCCGCACCGCTTGACTGATAGGGACGTCGCCGCACGACCCCCGTGCGAACCGTCAACATAAGAAGGAGAACCATCATGGGCACTTGGCTCATCACCGGTGCAACATCGGGCTTCGGCCGCCTCACGGCCGATCGAGCAGTCGCGGCGGGCCACCACGTCATCGCTGTCGGGCGACGCACTGAGTTGCTGCAGGCACTCGTCAGTTCTGCGCCAGATGGCAGCGTCACACCACTCACGCTCGACCTGACCAGCGACGTTGCAGAAGAAACACTTGCCGAAGCGATCGCTTCCGCCGGAGGCGTGGACGTCCTGGTGAACAACGCCGGCTACGGCCTGTGGGCGGCGGTGGAAGACACTGCCGGCGCCGTTGCTCAAAGAATAATCGACACCAATTTCCTCGCGAACCTCGCCGTTCTCCGTGCGAGCCTTCCGGCGCTTCGCGCTTCCCGCGGCAGCGTCGTTCAGCTGTCGTCCTATGTCGGCTCATACGCGTGGGCATCTTCCGGAGTGTATTCCGCCTCGAAGGCCGCAGTCGAACTCATGAGCGAGTCGCTTGCGCAGGAACTTGCCCCCCACGGAATCCGGGTCACGATCATCGAGCCCGGGCTCTTCGGCACGGAGTTTACGACGTCCGCAGAGATCATCGCTCCCTCTCAGCCGTACCTGCCCACGGTGGGTGCGTTCTTCGAGCAGTTCCGCGCCCTCCCGGCCGCAGCGTATGGCGACCCGGGTGACGTCGCGGACGCGGTCCTCGCTGTTGCGACCATGGCGGAGCCTCCACTGCGATACGCCGTCGGGCAGGACGCCATCGACGCCATCCGCGGAGGCCTCCAGGCCCGCCTCGCCGAACTCGAGAAGTGGGCAAGCGTGAAGGTGGCCGATCTCCGCTAAACACAGCACGGTGCTCCCCGCCCTCGAGCGCACCCTTCCAGCCCACGCCCTCTGATGTCCCGAAGCATCAGCAGATCCCAGGCATACCGAAATGGGGACCACCGACATCTGTGCGCGTTCGTCGCCCGGCTCGACCGCGCGCCAGTTGAGTGCGCGCCCGGTCAATCCGAAAGAAGGAGTCCATGCAGTTCAACATCCAAGCCATATCCCCGAAGATCCGGCGAGTCACCTTTGCGAACGGGCCCGTGAACGTCGTTGGCGCCGACACTATCGCCGAACTTTCCGACATCATCGACGTCCTCAGCACCGATGCTCATGTCCAAGTTGTCATTTTCGACAGCGCAACCCCCGGGTACTTCTACAACCACGCCGACCTCAGCCAGTTCGACGGGTTGCTCTCCCAGCACACGACCGACGGCACCCCGTTGTTCATCGACGTAGCGACACGGCTGGCATCCGCGCCGTTCGTCAGCATCGCCTCGATTCGCGGCCGTACTCGCGGCGGAGGTGACGAACTTACCCTCGCTTTCGACTTGCGCTACGCCAGCCGCGAGCAAGCGATCTTCTGCCAGCCTGAGGTCGGCACCGGTCTTCTCCCTGGCGGAGGCGCGGGCGACCGGCTGCCATCGCTTGTCGGCCGCGACCGCGCCCTCGAAATTCTGCTCACCAGCGCCGACTACGACGCGGCTACCGCTGAGCGTTTCGGCTGGGTCACCCGAGCACTGCCGGATGCCGATCTCGATCGGTTCGTCGAATCGACCGCCGCACGCATCGCGGCGTTCGACGCCGATGCCGTACGTGGCGTCAAATCGATCGTGAACCGCGCCAGCCTCCCCCCGCAGGGCAACATTCGCGACTCCTGGGCCGCATTCACCACCTCTGCTACCTGGCCCGGCTTCCAAGCCCGAGGCGCCGTCTTCGCCAACATCTTCGCCGAAATCGGCGTCGAAGAAGTCGAGCGAAACCTGGGACATTACCTGGCACAAACCGCCTGACCCTCCTGCCGGAAAGCGCAGGTGTGAGGTGAAGGGAGCCTCACACCTGCGCGCGACGCGCGGGGATTCAAGGACGTGCTCTACCTCATCGAGGCGGAGCACGAATAACGTCGGCCCTCGCGACGAAGAAGTCGAGCAATGAGCCTTCGCCGCCAAAGATGCAAGGCGTGGGCGTTCTCAGCCGTTGGGCGTGATGAGGTCGAACGCGTGGTCGCTGGTGTGACCTGTAGTGATCGACTGCGGCGGCCTGGTTGCGCCAGCCGACGAGGTGGGCGAGGCCGATCGCGAGGTTGCGGAAGGTGGCCATCACGCGGGGTGCACTGCAGGGCGGTTGCAAGTTCCGGGGGCATGCGGCTGGTCGGGTTGTGACCGGTTGGGGTGCATAACAGGGCAGGCGCGGGCTTCGTGATCATTGTGGTGTCTAAGCCCGATGATCATGAGGTAGCCCGTGCCTGCCGCTGTATCTTCTCCCATTCCATGGGCAACCCCGACCGGACCCCACCTGGATGCGGTGCGGCGCTGGTGTTGGTCGAACCCGAATAGGATGATGACGGCTGGCGTACGGCTGATCGTCGAGCCGGCCATCGTGTGATGGGGTCGGCAGGCCCGCAGAGCACATGCTCCAGGATCCCGAGCCGGCCACCGCCGTACGCGCCGCACTCGCAGCCTGGAGCCGAGGGCCTCCGCAGATGTCGACCGCAGCCGCTTTCCGCCGGGCCGGTCAACGGCGACGCGGACCCGCAGCCCGCCCGCTTCCCGCCATGAGGTTGCACCGAGTGCGTCACACCCATGGCATCTCCGATGGTCGAGCGTGCGCGCGTGAAGCCGACGACGATCGCAGCTACTGCCGCTGGGAGGCTGCAGGGTGTGAGCTGCTCTCAGCTGTCATTGAGCGGTGGCCAGCAGGAGTTCGGCGACCTCAGGACCGGCAACGACCTGGTGTTCCTCGATCCTGCGCGCGGCCTCCACGACGCGTTCGTTGACCGGCGCCCGCCCGCCGAGTCTGGTCTGCTCCGCGACGACATGCCCGTTGATCTGGTGCACCTCGCTGCGCCGGCCCTTGATCCAGTCCTGAAGGACAGTGGTCTGCTGCCCCGGGATGACGAACCGGTCGTGGACGACGTCGAAGAGCGCGCGTGCGACCTTCTCCGGGTCGGCGACGTCCGCCTCGGTGAGTCCGAGGACCGGTCGGATCCTGCGGCCGAGGGCGAGTCCGGTGCGGACGGCCTCATTACCCGCCTCGATCATGACGTCCAGCATGCCGGGGACCTCCGCGGCCTCGTGCACGGTCATGTCCAGCACGGCGGATGTGACCAGCTCCGTGCAGTTGGCGACGAGCTTCATCCACTTCGAGGACAGGATGTCGTCGGAGATCTCGACGGTACCGGAGTGCCGCAGCAGACCGGCAGCGGTCACGGCCTTGCGCTGCGCCTCGGCGGTCAGTCCGCCGACGGCGAACCACGACTGCGAACGCGGAGTGTCGCGGTGGATCAGGCCCGGCGCGAACATGTTCGACGCGACCTCGATGACCGCGCCGAGAGCGCGGTCGGCGCCCATGACGTCGGCGATCGTCTCCAGCGTCATGCCGTTCTGGACGCCGACGACCATTCCGTCGTCGGCGACGAGCGGCTTGATCAGCTCGCACGCCCACCGGGTGTCGTAGGCCTTGACGAGTACGAGAACCACGTCGAATCGCTCACGCAAGGTGGCTACGTCGCACAGGTTGAACGCGCGGACGGCGGTTACCTCGTCGGCGTCGGGCATCTCGACCCGGATGCCGTCCTCGCGCATCGCGGCGACGTGCTCGGGCCATTGCTCGATGAAGGTGACGTCGAGTCCGGCACGAGTCAGGTCGGCGCCGATGGAACCGCCGTTGGCGCCGGTGCCGAGAACCGCGATCCTGGTCACTGGTTCTCCTTCAGGCTCTCGTGGCGTACGCGAAGTGGTGCGCCGGTGGCCGCCTGAACGTCGCCGGCCTGGACGCCGGGTGCGGTTTCGATGAGGAGGAATCCGTCAGGAGTGATGTCCAGGACGCCCAGGTCGGTGATGACCTGGTTGACGACGCCGCGGCCGGTGAGGGGCAGGGTGCACGCCTGGAGCAGTTTGGGGGTGCCGTACTTGGTGAGGTGCTCCATGAGGACGATGATGCGGCGGGCGCCGTGCACGAGGTCCATCGCCCCGCCCATACCCTTGATCATCGCTCCAGGCACGGTCCAGTTGGCGAGGTCGCCGGTGGCGGAGACCTGCATGCCGCCGAGCACGGCCACGTCGAGCCGGCCACCCCTGATCATGGCGAAGCTGTCCGCGCTGTCGAAGGTGCTTGCCCCGCTTCGCAGGGTGACGGTCTCCTTGCCGGCGTTGACCAGGTCGGGGTCCACTTGCGTACGGTCCGGATACGGGCCGAGGCCGAGAATTCCGTTCTCCGACTGCAGCACGACCTCGACCGAGGGCGGAATGTGGTTCGGTACCAGTGTGGGCAACCCGATCCCGAGGTTCACATAGCCGCCGTGAGGCAGCTCGGCGGCGGCTCGGGCCGCCATCTCGTCTCTGTTCCAAGCCATGTCTAGGGGTTCTCCTCGATCACGGTGCGCTTCTCGATGCGCTTGTCGGCTGCGGCCTGGGGGTCGAGTACGACGATCCGGTCGACGTAGATTCCGGGCAGGTGAATGGCGTCGGGGTCGAGCTCGGCGGAATCGACGAACTCCTCCACCTCGGCAATGGTCAGCGTGGCCGCCCGGGCACAGAGCGGGTTGAAGTTGCGGGCGCTGCGGCGGAAGACGAGGTTGCCGTGCCGGTCGCCGCGCCAGGCCCTGATCAGCGCGACATCGGCCGTGAGGGCCCGCTCGAGTACGAACTCCCGCTCGTCGAAGACCGCGCAGGGTTTGGCGGGGGAGGCCACGGCGACGCCCCCGGCGCCGTCGTACCGCCACGGCAGGCCGCCGTCGGCGATCTGGGTACCGACGCCGGTGCGGGTGTAGAAGGCGGCGATTCCGGCGCCGCCGGCGCGCAGCCGTTCGGCGAGGGTGCCCTGCGGGGTCAGTTCGACCTCCAGTTCGCCCGCGAGGTACCGGCGGGCGAACTCCTTGTTCTCTCCGACGTAAGAGGCGATGATCCGGCGGATGCGGCCGGCGGCGAGGAGAAGTCCGAGTCCCCAGTCGTCGACGCCGCAGTTGTTGCTGACGATCTCCAGGTCGCGGGCCTCGGGCCGGTCCACAAGGGCCTTGATCAGAGTGGCGGGGATGCCGACGAGCCCGAAGCCGCCGACTGCCATACGGGAGCCCGCCGCGATGTCGGCCACAGCCGCGGCAGCGCTGGGGAAACGTTTATCCATGATCGCAAGTCCTCAGTTCTGGGAAGCGGAGTGCGCGTGGCGCAGCCGATGGGCTCGCCCCGCCACGGCGAGGCCGGCGACGAGGCCCACCGCCAGTGACAGCGCGCCCCAGCTCCCGCCCGAGAAGCGGGTGAACCCGAGGGCGGCGTCCAGGGAGTGGGCACCTGGCCCCGTGAAGCCGAGGACCGCTGCGGCGATGCCGTACAGCAGCGGGACCTCCATTCCGCCCTGGGTGGCCCACAGGCCCTTGTCGGAGAGAGCCAGAGCGGCCACCGTCATGGTGCCCACCACGGCGGCCGCTGCGAGCGGCGTCCCCAGGCCGGGGATGAGCAGGGCCGCGCCGACGGCCTCGGAGACACCGGCCACCGCGGCCATCACCGCTCCTGGCCGATGTCCCCAGGATTCGAACAGGGCACCGGTGCGCGCCAGGCCCGCTCCACCGAAGGAGCCGGTGAGTTTCTGGAAGGCGTGTCCGGCCAGCAGAGCGCCGATGAGCAGTCGCAGGAGCAGGAGGCCGACGTCCATGCGCGTTCGTCCTTCGCGAGTAGGGGAGGGGATCAGGGCATGCCCCCTGCGCGACTCCCGGGTGAATGGGGGCCGCGTGGGGTTGGGGTGACAGGGGGCCGTGCGGGGGCTCGGTCAGTTCGCGTGTTCCCCGGCGGCCGCGACGGGCTCGTCGGTGGCCACGCTGATCAGCAGTCGGGCGGTGTGGGCGATGTGCTCGCGAAGCAGCTGGGCGGCCAGGTCGGGCTGCCGTCCTACGGCGGCCTCCAGCAAGGCGCGATGCTCGCCCGCCAGGTCGCGGTCCGGCTCCTGGCCGAAGGAGACCGACCACTGCCGGTACAGCTCGGCCTCCTCGCGCAGTGCCTGTGCCACGTCGAGCAGGCGGCGGTTGGTGCAGCCGCCGAGCAGGGCCAGGTGAAACGCGGCGTGCGCGGCGGCCCAGTCGTCGGTGGGGTGGTCGGGGTCGGCTTCGCTGAGGAAGGGCGTACGTTCGAGTACGTGATGAGTCGCTACAGCGCGTGATTCCCACTGCATGTCGCCCTCTGCCACCGACATGCGCAGCACCAGCGACTCGATCTCGACTCGGGCCTGGGTGAGATCCGCGAGGTCTTCGTGGGACAGCGGAGTCACCATGTAGCCCTGATGTGCCTGGGTCTTGACCAAACCATCGGCCGCCAGGCGGGTCAAGGCCTCGCGAGCCGCCCCTACGCTGACGCTGTACCTCTCGCACAGCTCGGGGAACTTCAGCCGCGCACCCGGCACGAGACGGCCGGCGAGGATGTCGCTGCGCAGCTTGCGGTGCACTTCGTCGGTCCGTGTTTTGGACCCTTCTTGTCTGGCCACGGTTCGCACCTTACACGGGGAAACGAATTACGTGGTGACTTTCGAAAGTGTATTGACCTTTCGACTTGCCTCGGCGTAGACATGTCGCACCGACAGCGAAGTCAGTGCGGCCGACCGCACGGGCGTCGCCATCACGAGGAGGATCTCGCGTGCGATTCGCAGCCATCTCCGGCCGGCTCCACCAGGTGGTTTCCCCTGGCAAGGTCATCGATCTCCATACCGCGAGCGGCGGTGCCCTGCCTGCCGACCCTCAGCAGGCCTACGCCTGCTGGGACGAGGTTCTGGCCTTCGCGGGGAGCACCCGCCCCGAGGACGCGTACGAGGTGGCCGAGGAGACCTACGGCAACCCCGTGCCGCAGCCGCGGCAGGTGTTCGCCATCGGCCTCAATTACGCGGACCACGCCGCGGAGTCGGACTTCGCCGTCCCGGAGAGCCCACCGGTGTTCACCAAGTTCGTCACCTCACTGACCGGGCCTTTCGGAGACATCGCCGTACCGCCGGGCGATGTGGACTGGGAAGTCGAGCTGGTCGTCGTGATCGGCCGGCGCGGCCATCGCGTGGCTGCCGAGGACGCCTGGTCCCATGTGGCCGGTGTGTCGGTCGGACAGGACATCTCCGAGCGCGTCCTGCAGAAGGTGGGGCCGGCCCCTCAGTTCAGCCTCGGAAAGTCGCACCCGGGGTTCGGTCCGATCGGTCCGGTCCTGGTGACCCCCGACGAGCTGCCCGACCGGGACGACTTGGAGCTGGGCTGCCTGATCAACGGCGAGCAGGTGCAGAAGGGGCACACCCGGGACATGGTCTTCCCGGTCCCGGAACTGATTGCACGGCTGTCCGCGGTCGCGCCACTCTTGCCCGGCGACGTCATCTTCACCGGTACACCCTCCGGGGTGGGTCTCGGCCGCACCCCTCCCCGCTGGCTGCAGGCCGGCGACGAGCTCGTGAGCTATGTCCGCGGCGTCGGCGAGATGCGTCATCGCATGGTCGCCCCCGCGCCCTGACCCGCACGAAACCACCCGCAGCCGTACGACGGAAGGACGGTAGCGATGCCCCTCCATCGACTGACCTCGATCACCGTAGGAGTGCCGAACGTCGACGAGACGATCGCCTACTACACGGCCTTCGGACTCCGGTCCCACCCGGACGGCTGGCTCTCCAGCACGGACGGCGGACGGCAGCTGCGCGTGGTACACGCCCCGGTCAGGCGGCTGGTCGAGATCGGGATCGGCGCCGAGCACCCTGACGACATCGCGGCGGCGACCCACCGCCTTCGCGCGGCCGGGGCGCCCATCGAACAGAGCGCGACGGGCGTGACCACCGTCGAGCCCGTGACCGGTACCCGCGTCGTGCTCCAGATTGCAGAATCGATTCTGCAATCACCGTCCCCGGTGAGCCCCCACAACGGGCCCGGCCGGATCGAACGAGGTTCCCGCCGCGCTCCCGGGGTGCTGCGGGAGAGCGCCGTGCGGCCGCGCAAGCTCGGCCATGTGGTGCTCGGGTCGACCGACTACGAGACCACCATCCGGTTCTTCACCGACCGGATCGGCTTCAAGGTCAGCGACCGCATCAAGGGCCACGGGGCGTTCCTGCGCTGCTCGACCGACCACCACAACATCCTGGTCCTGAACGCACCTGTCACCTTCCTGCACCACAGTTCGTGGCAGGTCGACGACATCGACGAGGTGGGCCGTGGCGCTGCGGCCATGCTGGAGGGCCATCCCGAGCGGCACGTCTGGGGTCTGGGCCGCCACCACGCCGGATCCAACTTCTTCTGGTACCTGAAGGACCCGGCCGGCAACTTCTCCGAGTACTACTCCGACATGGACTGCATCCTCGACGACCAGATCTGGTCGCCGGAGACGCTTGAGGGCGCGCGAGGACTCTTCAACTGGGGACCACCCCCACCGCCGTCATTCCTCGCCCCCGATGACCTCGCCGCGATCATGACTGGAACGCATCAGTCCTGATGACCGCGTTCGCCAGTTCTCCCGTCATCCCGTTACGCACCCCGTTCCTCCCGGCACCACGACGGCACCCTTCCCTTAAGCGCGCCCCCCTCCCGCCTGCCACCTCGGTGCGCGCACCGCGCTCCACGCCTGCGGCCTGGACAGCCCGCGGACTCAACGACGATCCGTAGGAGACCCGCATGACCTCGATCCCCTCGCGTACGCGACCACGGCGGATGCCACCGTGGCTCGCCGGCCCGCTCGCCCTCGCCTGCGCCGTCCTGCTCGCCGCATGCAGCACCACGACCGGGCCATCCGAAGCGGCCGGCGAGGCCGCCCTGACCCCGGAGCAGAAAAAGGTCCTCGACGGCGGCTTCGCCGGTGTCTTCCAGAAGCCGCCCACCGACGGCCCTGCCGCGGTACGCGGCAAGACCGTCTGGTTCATCTCCTGCGGAGAGAACTTCGAAGCCTGCCACACCATGTCTGCCTCCTTCACCGAGGCGGCCAGGAAGCTGGGCTGGCGCGTGAAGGTCGTGGACAGCAAGTACCAGGCGGCGGCTGCCAACACCGCCATCGGGCAGGCCATCGCCGCCCGCGCGGACGGCATCGTCACGGCCGCGTTCGACTGTCCGCAGATCAAGAGCGGCCTGCTCGCCGCGAGGTCGGCAAAGGTCCCGGTGGTCAACTACGCCGCGCTCGACTGTGACGACCCGAGTTTCGGCAGCGGCGAATCGCTGTTCACCGCCACGCTGAACACGATGGGCTCCACCGAGACCCGTGACTACTACACCGAACGGGGCCGCTACAACGCCCGTTTCCTCGCCGCCGAACTCGCCCAACGCGGCATCAAGAACCCTAAGGTGCTCGTGGTCAAGAACGTCGACCAGATCATCCACGCGGTCGGCTGGAAGGCCTTCGAAAAGGAGATGGCCGGCGCCTGCCCCGACTGCCGTCTGGTCCCGGTCACCTGGAACATCACAGGATTCCCCAACCCGGCCACCCAGATCGTCAAGTCGGCACTGACCGCACACCCTGACGCCGCCGCGGTCGCCTACGACTCCGACTCGTTCATGACCGGCGGTTTCGCCTCCGCGATCCGGCAGTCCGGCCGCAGCAACCTCGTCGTGTGCTGCGGCGACGGCCAGGTCTCCGGCACGCAACTCATCCACGAGGGCGTCGTCACCGCCACCAGTCTGATCCCCTACGAGTACGACATCTGGGCCACCGCGGACACCCTCAACCGGATCTTCTCCGGAGCAGACCCGGCCGGCCTCCCCAACCAGGGCGGCGGGTTCATCTACGTCGACGCCGGGCACGGCCTGCCCGCCAAGGGCGCCGGCATAGACGTGCCCGTCGACTTCAAGACCACGCGTGAGCGCGTCTGGAGCGGGGGCACGACGTGAAGGACACAGCGCTCGCCGTCCGCCACCTGACCAAGAGCTTCGGAGCCACCCTGGCCCTCGACGACGTGAGCTTCGAGGTCCGTGCCGGTCACATCCACGGCCTGCTCGGCGGCAACGGCTCCGGCAAATCCACGTTGATCAAAATCCTCGCCGGAGTCCACACGGCAGACCCCGGCGGCGCGGTACACATCGGCGCGCGGACCCTGCCCGCCCACACCACGACACCCGAGCTCGCCCGGCGCTGCGGATTGCGCTTCGTCCATCAGAGCACCAGCACCTTCCCCGCTCTGACCCTGGCGGAGAACATCGCCATCGGCGACCGCTTCCCGGTGAGCGCGGGAAGGATCCGCTGGTCGCGCCTGCGCCGACGTACCCAATCGCTGCTCGACCGATTCGAGATCGACGCACGTCCCGACGACCGGCTCGGCGACCTGCGCCCCGCGGATCAGACCATGGTCGCGATCGCCCGCGCCCTCCAGGACGACGGGCACGGCGACGGACCGTCGGTCCTGGTACTCGACGAACCGACCGCGTCCCTGCCCGAGCACGAGGTCGGCGTCCTGCTCGACGCCCTGCGACGTTACGCCCGCGCGGGCCAGACCATCCTCTACGTCAGCCACCGCATCGACGAGGTCCTGGATCTCACCGACGCCATGACCGTCCTGCGCGACGGCTGCCACGTGGTCACGCGCACGACCGACGGGATGACCGAGAAACAGATGATCGAGTACATCGTCGGACGCCCGGTCGAACGCGTCTTCGCTGAAGACGCCGCCGACACCGCCGCGGTGGGCGACGTCGTCCTGGAGGTCGACCATCTCACGGGCGGGCCGCTCCGCGGGATCGACCTGACCGTCCGGGCCGGGGAGATCGTCGGCATCGCCGGCCTGCTGGGCGCCGGCCGGACCGAACTCCTGCGCATGATCTTCGGCGACCACCCCGTGGAATCCGGAACCATCCGGCTCGGCGGGGTCACGGTCCGCCCCCGCAACCCCGGTGAGGCGATGAAGCTGGGCATCGCCCATGTGCCCGAGGAACGCGAACACGAAGCCGCCTTTCTCGACCTGTCCGTGCGGGAGAACCTCTCGGCAGCCGAGATCACCAAGTACTGGGTCCGGGGCCGGCTCGACCGCCGCCATGAGCGTCGCGACGCCGACCGCGCGATCACCGACTTCGCGGTCCGTACCTCCGGCCAGGATGCCCTGATGGCGTCGCTGTCCGGCGGCAACCAGCAGAAGGTGGTGCTCGCCCGGTGGCTTCGGCGCAACCCGCGCCTGCTGCTGCTCGACGAACCCACCCAGGGCGTCGATGTCGGGGCCCGCGCCGACGTCTACGCCGCCATCCGTGCCTCGGTCGGCGACGGCATGGCCGCCCTGGTCGTCAGCTCCGACTTCGACGAGCTCGCCCACGCCTGCGACCGGGTGCTCGTCCTGCGTGACGGCCGGATCACCGCCGAGGTGCGCGGCAGCGACTTGCAGCGCCACCGACTCACCGAGCTGGTCTTCACCAAGGAGATGACCCCGTGACCACCTCGTCGACCACACCACAGACCGAAACACCTGCCATCCCCGCGCCCGGCCGCCGCACGACCCCTGCACCCGGGGTGCTGCTGGAACGGTTCGGCCTGCTGATCCTCTTCGTCGCGCTGATCTTCGTCTTCGCCGCGCTTCGGCCGGAGACCTTCATGACCGCAGCGAACTTCCGCAGCATCGCCATCTCCCAGTCCGTGCTCGCCGTCGCCGCGTTGGCACTGATGCTGCCGCTGGTCGGCGGACGGTTCGACGTCTCGGTGGGCGCGAATCTCGGACTGTGCTCGATCGTCTGCGCCGCTCTGATGAGCCGGGCCGAGCTGTCCCTGCCCCTCGCCGTCCTCGGCACACTCCTGGTCGGGGGAGTGATCGGCGCCCTCAACGGGGCGATCGTCGCCTACCTCGGCGTCAACTCGATCATCGCCACACTCGGGGTCGGTACCGTCATCGGGGGCGCCGTCACCGCCTACACCCAGGGTGTCCCGATCAGCACCGGGCTCTCCCCGGCCCTCGCCACCATCAGTACGCGGCTGATCGTCGGCCTGCCCGTGCTGCTCGTCATCATGCTGGCGCTGGCAGTGGTCACATGGTTCGTGCTCACCCAGACACCCTTCGGCCGGCACCTCACCGCGGTCGGGTCGAACGCCGCGGCCGCACGGCTCACCGGACTTAGGGTCAACAGGCTGGTACTCCTCAGCTTCGTCGGATCCGGGCTCCTTGCCGCAGTCGCCGGCGTGCTGCAGGTCGGAGCGCAGGGCAACGGCGATCCCACCATCGGCGGCCTGCCGTTCATCCTGCCGGCGCTCGCCGCGGTGTTCCTGGGCGCCACAAACTGGCACCCGGGCACCTACAACGTACCGGGCACGATCCTCGGACTGTTCTTCCTCGGTACCGCCATCAGCGGGTTGTCACTGCTCGGGGTCGATCCCTGGGTCACCGACGTGTTCAACGGTGGAGCGGTCGTTCTCGCGATCGTCTTCTCCGCTCAGCTCAAGCGTCGCCGCACCGGTTTCCTGGACATCGGCAACTGACCCCCCAACCGCCACACCGCACGGAGAGACAAAGGAGTCCTCGCATGAAAACGCTGATCCAGGGCGCTGACGTGATCACGATGGATCCCACTGCCGGGGAGCTGCGCGACAGCGACATCCTCGTGCAGGACGGAAAGATCGTGGCTGTCGGTCCCGGCCTCGCGGACACGGGCGTCGACGCCGAGGTCATCGACGCCCGCGGCATGATCGCCATGCCCGGCATGGTCGACACCCACCGCCACCTCTGGCAGACCCCGCTGCGCGGAGTCGGCGTCGACTGGGTCGTACCCGACTACATTCGCGGTGTCCGACTGCAGTTCGCCGAGCTCTACCGCCCGCAGGACATGTACGCCGGCAACTACCTCGGCGCTCTCGACGCGCTCAACTGCGGCGTCACCACGGTCGTCGACTACTGCCACAACATCGTCACCGCCGACCACGCCCACGCCGCCGTCACAGGTCTGCGCGACTCCGGGATCCGTGCCCTCTACGGCCACGCGCTCACACCGGTCACCTCCAACAGCTGGGACCAGTCGCCGCCCGATGGGATGCCCGCCGGAGAACTGGGCGACTACAAGGAACGCCTCGCCCTCGCCGGGCAGATCCGTGACCAGTACTTCAGCAGTGCCGACCAGCTCCTCACCTTCGGCATCTGTCCCCAGGAACTGCCGATCGCGCCCATGGACGAGATCGCACGAGAGGTCGTCGACGCCCGCGGGCTCGGCGCCCGGATCGTCGTCCACGCCAACCAGCACTGCGTCCGTCAGATGTACGCAGACGTCGCCCACTACGGGCAGGCCGGGATCCTCGGCCCGGACATGCTCTTCGTGCACTGCAGCTTCATGAGCCAGTACGAGTGGCAGCTGCTGCGCGACGCCGGGGCCTCGGTGTCGGTCTGCCCCGAGACCGAGATGCAGATGGGCATGGGATTCCCGTCGATCGCCGAGGCCACCCGGTTCACCCACGGACCCAGCATCGGCAACGACTGCGTCATCGGCACCGGCGGCGACCTGATCGGCATGGCCCGGCTCACCCTGCAGGTCACCCGTTGGAAGACCGACGAGCCCAACTACCAGCAGTGGATCGCTCCGCAGACCATGACCTGGACGGCCCGGGACGCCATGACCTGGCTGACCGTGAACGGGGCCCGGGCCGCCGGCCTCGAAGATCGCGTGGGCTCCCTCACCCCCGGCAAGCAGGCCGACATCGTCCTCGTCGACATGCGCGGAATCAGCCAGGCGGGCTGGTACCGCAAGGACCCGATCGGCGCGGTGATCGGACACACCAACTCCGGCAACGTCGACACCGTCCTCGTCGCCGGAAAGGTCGTCAAGCGCGGCGGGAAGCTCGTACACATCGACGTCGACGCCGCACTCAAGACCATGCAAAACACTCACGACTACCTCTACGAACAGGCTGACGCCAACGGCGGCGTCATCCCCGAGCCCTTGGTCGACATCCCTATGTACAAGGACCGCGCATGAACACCCCGCACAAGGATCAACAGGTCTCCCTCGGCGGCATCCCGACGACCTTCCGCGTACTCGGCGCCGACACGGGCGGCCGGCTCAGCATCGTCGAGCAGATCGTCGCCCCCGGCACCTTGTTCTGGCCGCACGTCCATACCGACCACGACCAGGTCAATATCGTTCTCGACGGCGAGCTCGGCGTTCGCATCGGTGACCGGGAATGGACCGCGGTGGCGGGGGAGACGATCACCAAGCCGCGACACGTCCCCCACACCGTGTGGAACGCCGGCACGACACCGGCCCGGATCCTGGAGATCAGCGCTCCAGCCACTTTCGAGGACTACTTCCTCGCCCTGGCCGCTCTCGGCCCCGACGACGCCGCTCGCGCGGATATCCAGCAGCGGTACGGCGTGAGCGGCGTACCGGACTGGACCGAGGAACTGCAGGAACGCTACGGCGTTCGACTCTGACTGGGAAGGAACACACGTGGACATCTGGTCCGTCGACATGGAAGCCGTGCCCGAACACCTCGGGACCGCCAGCAGTAAATACCTCATCCCCAAGGAGTCGATGCAGGAGGCCACCTCCGGTACCTATCTCGCTCTCGTCTCCGTCTTCGAGGTCGCCGGTGGGACCACGATGGCCGCCCACCATCACCCCACGCACGAGTTCTGGTTCGTCGTCCAGGGCGAGGCCGTCATGCAGGTCGCGGACGAGGCGCGCACCATCAAGGTCGGCGATCTGATCTACACCAAGCCCGGTACGCCCCACCAGATCCGCGTCGAGTCACCCGAGACCTTCCGCGCCCTCGCCTTCGCCCTCGGATACCCCGGCCAGGGATCTCAGCACCTCGACGTCGAACTGGACACCGTGGAACCGGCCTGACGCATCCCCGCCGGCCCCGAGCAAGGGGCCGGCGGGGATGCTCCGCGGAGCCGCTCGAAGGCAACACGCGGCCAGTCCTGAGCCGGATCCCGACTGTGACTGAAAAAGGAGAGTGACTTGTCCAAGGAGAGTGACATGCCCATTGAACTTTTCCCGGGATTCTCAAGCGTCTCGCTGCCGACCAGCGGTGGCGACCTGTACGCCCGTGTGGGCGGCCCGGTAGAAGCCCCTGCCCTGGTTCTCCTGCACGGATTTCCGCAATCGCATCTTTGCTGGCATCCCCTCGCGGAGGATCTGGCGAAGGATTTCCGCGTCATCGCCCTTGATCTGAAGGGCTATGGCAGATCAGCCGCCCCGACCGGCGACGGTGGGCGCCACACCTACGCCAAACGGACGATGGCCGCCGAGGTGGTCGAGTTCATGGGACAGCTGGGCCATGAACGATTCAGTGTCGCCGGACACGACCGCGGCGCCCAGGTGGCTTACCAGATGGCCCTCAGCATGCCCGAGCACGTCGAACGGCTCGCGATACTCGACAACTTGCCCGTGCACTCGGTGTGGGACCTGATCGAGACAACGCCCGGTGCGCTGCCGCACTGGACCGAGATGGCGCTGCCGACACCCCAGGCCGAGAACGCACTCACCGTTGACGCCATCGAAACGCTCGTCCGGGCACACACCGGCGACAGAACCCTCGACTGCTTCTCTCCCGCGGCCTTCGAGCAGTACCGGCAGACCTGGCGCCGGCCCCGGAACATCCACGCGTTCTGTGAGGACTACCGGGCCGGCGCCACCACCGACCGGGAAGCCGACGACCAGGACCTGAAGGCCGGCCGGACCATCACATGTCCCACCGTGATCATCTGGGGAGCGGAGTTCCTCGGCAAGGGACCGGAGACACCGCTGGATTGCTGGCGGCGCACCTTCGCGCCCGATGCCTTCGGGGTCGAAGTTCCCAGAGGACACTTCGTCACCGAGGAAAGCCCTCGCGAAACGCTGATCGCGCTACGTGACCTCATGGCTCGCTGACCGACAAGCTGCGCCGCGGTGCGGTGCGCATGGTCGCCGAACTCAAGCGGGCCAACGAGATCCTGACGGTTCCGGCGAGTTTTCTGCGCAGCCGAGCTCGACCGGCCACACACTCGCTCGTAGCGTTCATCAACGAGCACCGGGACCAATTCGGCGGCGTCGAGCCGATCTGGAGAACGCAAACTGCTCGCCTCCTGATCGACACAACCACGTGTTGCAGCGTCTCCTGAAACCGCCGCGGTAGCGGGCCTTACGCCCGTGGCGGGACGGCAGACGAGCTCAGAGCTGGGTTTCGCCGCCGTCCACGGCCAGCTCGATGCCGGAGGTGTACGTGGCATCGAAGGCGAGGAATGCGGCCGCCTTGGCGAACTCTTCGACAGTGCCGTAGCGCTTCATGGGGTTGCTCGCGGTCCGCTCCGCCCTGAACTGGTCGGCGGCCTCCTTGGACAGGTTCATCGTTTCCAGAATCCCCGAATCGATGGGACCCGGGCTGATCGCATTGACACGGATTCCGCGCGGAAGCAGCTCGCGGGAGAACGAGCGGGCCATCGAGCGCAGCGCCGCCTTGCCGGCCGCGTAGACGCTGGTGTCCACCATGCCGATGACGTTCGCGATCGAGGTGGTGAGGACGATTCCGGCGTTCGCGCTCAGCAGCGGGGCGAGCTTTTGCACAGTGAAGAAGGCGCCCTTGACGTTGATCGCGAACAGCTCGTCGTACATGTCCTCGGTCGTCGACTCGAGGGGCGTGAGGGGTGAGATGCCGGCGTTGACGAACAAAGCCTCGATCGACCCGAGTTCGCTCTTTACACGGCTGGCGAGCATATCCAGGTCGGACAGTGAGGCCACATCCGCCCGGACGGCCACGGCATTCTCGCCGAGCCGCTCGCGTGCCGCGTCGAGCTTGGCCTGAGAGCGGCCGGTGATCACCACGCGGGCTCCGCCTTGCACCAGCAGCTCCGCCAGCGCGAGCCCCATGCCGCTGCTGCCACCCGTGATCACCACGTTCCTGTCGCTGTACTTACCCATACCAGGTTGCTCCGTTCATCAAAAACAGATCGATATCTACGGATCGCCGTTTGTGAAGCGAATCAGCCGAGGGTTTCGATCTTCATGTCGCCTGTGGTGACCGTGCGGATGTGATCGCTGGCGAGCAGGCCGTGCGGATTGCCGAGCTCGATGGCGCTGACCTCGTCGAGGCGGGACAGCTGGGAAGGAGTGAGGTCGACCTGCAGGGCACCCAGGTTGTCCTCCAGCTGCGCGATGGTGCGGGCGCCGATGATGGGTGCCGTCACACCCGGCGCGTTCAGGGTCCAGGCCAGTGCGACCTGGGCGGGTGTGCGGCCCAGCTCCGAGGCCACCTCCTTCACCGCATCGGCAATGGCAAGGTTGCGGTCGGTGACCCATCCCAGGGCGACGTTGAGGCTCTTGCGGCTGCTGGCGGTTTCGCCGGCGACGGAGCCCGCCGGGTTCTGGTCCTCCCGGCTGTACTTGCCGGTGAGCACCCCGCCGCCCAACGGGGAGAAGGGGACCACGCCGAGTCCCATCTCGCGTGCCATCGGGATCAGGTCACGCTCCGCGGTGCGCTCGATCAGGCTGTACTCGGTCTGCAGTGCGACCAGTGGCGACCAGCCGCGCAGGTCGGCGATCGCCTGCATGCGCGACACCTGCCAGGCGGGGGCGCTGGAGATCGCCACGTACAGCACCTTGCCCTGCGTCACCAGGTCGTCCAGGCCCCGCAGGATCTCCTCCACCGGCGTCCTGAAGTCCCATACGTTCACGTAGAGCAGATCGATGTAGTCGGTGTTCAGCTGCCGCAGGCTGGCTTCCACCGACGCCAGCATGCTCTTGCGGTGGGTACCCCCGGAATTCGGGTCACCGGGCTGGCGCAGCGTCGAGTACTTCGTCGCCAGCACCATCTTGTCGCGGTTGGTGCGGGCGAATTCGCCGAGCAGTCGCTCGGAGCTGCCGTTGGTGTAGGTGCTGGCGGTGTCGAAGAAGTTGCCACCGAGCTCGGTGTAGCGGTCGAAGAGCTTGCGCGCCTCGTCGCGTTCGGCGCCCCAGCCCCACTCGGTGCCGAAGGTCGCCGTGCCCAGCGCCAGCGGCGAGACCCGGAGTCCGGAACGGCCCAGCAGCCGGTAAGTGTCGAGAGTGAGTGCCATCGTGTTCTCCTGTGAGGTGTGGTTCGTGGTGTTCGAGAGGTGTGGATTGGTGGTCGGCTCGCCGGGGTTTCAGGCGCCGAGCCCGTAGCCGCCGGCCACGGTGATGTCCTGGCCGGTGATGTAGCCGGCGGCGTCCGAGGCGAGGAAGGCGACTGCTTCCGCGACCTCCTGGCTGGATCCGAAGCGCTCCAAGGGGATCTTCGAGCGCATGGCGTCCCGGCCGCTCTCGGGCACCCCCAGCTTGTTGAGCAGCGGGGTGTCGGTGACCCCGGGGCTCACGGCGTTGACCCGAATCCTGCGCGGGGCCAGTTCGAGCGCGAGCGAGGGCAGCATGGCCAGCAGCGCGCCGCGTGTCGCCGCTCCCACCGTGGCGCCAGGGGTGCCGCGACGGGATCCGATGCCGACGGTCAGCACGATCGAGCCACCGACGTTCATGAGGGGAAGGGCCTTTTGGAGGGTGAAGTACTGGCCCTTGAAGTTGAGGTCGGCGTGCTCGTCGAACGATTCCTCCGTCACTTCGGCTACCGGTGCCAGACGGAAGATCCCGGCGTTGAGGAAGAGCAGGTCCAGCGATCCGAACCGCGCCGACACCGCCGACATCAGGGCGTCGGTGTCGGAGAGCACGCGCCCGTCCGATCGGACGACGAGTACGTCGCCGGGGAGCTCGGACTGTGCCCGGGCGAGGGACTCGGGATTCTGTCCGGTGACCGCGACCTGGTAGCCACGGGCGTGCAGCAGCTCGGCCGTCGCTCTGCCGATCCCGGTCGTCCCCCCGGTGATGAGGGCTGTAGGCATGGCAAACCTTTCGTCGCTGCGGCGTTGCGTGAGACCACCCGCAATCGGGGAGGTCCCCGCTTGTCACACCGTACACTGAACCGGGGACATCCCCGAATCGTTCCCGAACCTCATCCGACACTCACGATCGCGAAGGTCATGACACCTCCACGCAGCACCCTGCGCGCCGACGCGCAGCGCAACCGCGAGCAGCTCATCGCCACGGCCGCCGAAGCCTTCGCATCCGGACGCGGGATCTCGCTGGACGCGATCGCCAAACGCGCGGGAGTGGGGAACGCCACCCTGTACCGGCACTTCCCCACCCGTGAGGATCTGGTCGAAGAGGTCTACCGGGACCAGATCCGCCCCCTGCGCGAGGATGCGCGCACCCTGTTGGCCACCGAGCCGCCCGCTCAGGCGCTCCACGCGTGGATGCTCCGATTCGCCGACTGGGCCGGTGAACGACGCGGCATCTGCGAGGCCCTGGTCGCCATGAGCGCTTCCGGCCGCTTTGGCGCCGGACCGGTCTGCGACGAGGTCCAGCAGATCTTGGCGATGGTGCTCGAGGCCGGCGCCACAGCAGGAGAACTGCGCACCGACATCGACCCGGTCGAGGTAGGCGGCATCCTCGCCGGTCTGCTCTCCGTGGCCGGCGCACCCGAGCAGCGCCCCCAGCTGAGCCGCATGCTGGACGTCGTCGTCGACGGACTCAGGTCCCGCTGAGCGATACGCCGGCGGTTCGGCGAGGCGTCGGCCTATGCCGGAGGGCACGGCGAGTTGGTGTCATCGAAGTATGATCACGCCTGGTCGGGGGTCCGTGAGGCCGGACTCGAACCCGAAGCGTGGGCCCTCGCAGGGTGCCGAGCCAAGAGGCTGCGCGGCACCAGTACGCTCGTGACCAGGGCTTTTACCCATCAAACTTCGATGGCGCACGATCAAGGTTCCGTGACACACGACATCGGCGCAGAGCCAAGCGGCGCCCGTACCCATTGCTGAGGTGAGCTGCCGGTTCACCTGCCGCCGGTAGGTGTCGTTGACCGGGTCGACGACCCGTAGCAGGTGCAGAGGCTTGGCGATCCGCCCTGTACTCGGCGAACGCGGTGCCCAGCGGGGTGGGACGTCCTGGCAGCCGAACATCCGCGGCAGGTCGTACGCGCGGACCTGCCCGGTGACCAGGGAGCCGACCACCCGGAGCATGTCCGGCCAGTGCGTCTGGTCGGCCAGGTCCGGCTGGTCCACGTGGACCAGCACTACCTGCGCGCGGAGACCATCGCCGCGGCGAACGCGAAGCCGATCGAGGCCCAGGGGCAGGCCCGGGTGAGTGCCTCCTCCTCGGCGTCGACGACGGGGGTGACGAGGGCCTGGCGCGCCCGGAAGGATTCGTACGGCGAACGATCACGGTGACCGTTGCGCGAACACGTCTGGATCGCGCTTCAGGCCAAATACCAGTCATCCCCGGTCAATCATTGTGAGCACAGGCTTTACGGTCTGACTCTTTGGTTCGAGAGGTCAAGGGCACCCTTCGTGTTTCTGATCAACACTTGGAGAGCCCACCTCGTGAAAGCGCGAGGCCAGGACCCTGGTAACCGCCTCGCGCATGGCAGGCATCACGCCGGCCGGGTTCTCGCCCGCGATCAGTTGCGCCGCACGGAAGCAGCCCACGCCGACCTCCGCGGCGGTGCGGGCCACGTCGGGATCCGTGCCGCAGTCACACAGAACGTCGGTCAGAGCGTCGGCGATCCGGTCCAGCTTTCTTGCCGCGCGGTCGCGTAGCTCCGGATTGTCGGCGAGCAGACGCGACCGCAGCGCCCACAGCGCGGGGTCGCCGAACATCAAGCCGCCGATCGACTCGGCGATCTTCCACAGTTGCCAGATCGCGTCTGGCACTTCGGTTGCCGTCTCCTGCTCTCGGGGCGCGGCTCGTATGGCTGCGAGCAGAACCTCCTCATCGGCGAAGAGAACTTCCTGCTTGTCGCCGAAATAGCGAAAGAACGTCGTCCGGCCGACCTCGGCGCGTTCGGCGATGTCGGCCACTGACACGGCCACGAAGCCGCGCTCGGCGAACAGCGCCCAGGCCGCGTCGACGATCCGCTGCCGAGCGCGCTGCTGCTTCCGCTCGCGCAACGAGAGGCTTTCCATGCGCCCATCCTAGCCCGACAGGTCACAGTACGATATGGTACTCAGTACCACTTGGTATTCGATCCCTGGAGTAATTGTGCCCACCCTCGTCATGACTGGCGCGTCTCGGGGGCTCGGCCGACAAGCCGCCGAGCTGATGTTGCGCGACGACCCTGATCTTCGACTGGTTGTGATCGCCCGCGGCGAGACGCTCAGCCATCCGCGGGTCACCACGATCCGGGGCGACCTGGCCTCGTTGGCCGAGGTGCGGGCCGCCGCTGCGCAGGTCAAGGAGCAGGTCGACGGCTACGTGGGCAACGCCGCTCTGCAACTCAAGGACAGCCGAAGCGCAACGGCGGACGGCTATGAGCTGTCCTTCGGGGTCAACGTACTGGCGCATTTCGCGCTAATCCGCGCGCTTACGTTCAAGCCGGGCGCTCGCATCGTGATCACCGGTAGTGACGCCCATTTTGGCACCTTGCGGTACACATTCGGCCTGGTGCCGGCTCCGCGCTGGACCAGCCCGGCTGTCATGGCCCGGCCAGCAGACGTGAACGGCCGCGTTGCCTATTCGACCAGCAAGCTCGGCGTCGTTTACCTGGTCCACGAGTTGGCCCGCCGTATGCCCGATGTCGACGTCTACACATTCAACCCAGCGTTCACACCCGGCACTGATCTGGTTCGGGCCGACAAACTCGGCAACTGGCTTTACCACCACGTCTTCCCTCACATCCCCGGCGCCAACACCGCAGAGCGCGCCGGGGCCCAACTCGCCACTGTGGCCACCGGGCCAAGGCCCGCGCCGTCCGGCTCCTACATCGACCGGGACAAAGTCACGCCCAGCGCGCCGGAGTCCTACGATCAGGAGCGCGAGCACGAACTTTGGACGGCACTGGAATCCATGACGGCGACCGACGGCACTCCCGACTCAGGCACTCGCTGATCTCTTGGACCCTGCATGGAACTGAACGTCGTTCGGGAGGGTCCTGGATCAAGGTGTCCGCCCCCGTACCCGGGGAGTGCTGGGATCTCCACAGTGCAGATGTCGCTGCACACAATGCCCCTCACTCGCATTCCTAATGATGAGCTCGGAAACAACCGTACGCCCGTCCCTGTCGTCGCATACGCTTCCACAGCGCAGCGGCATCGAAGGAGAGTCATTAATGTTGGAAATCGATCTGCGCTCCTGGTACATGCGCTATGGCGCAGCACTCAACGCTTATGACTTCGACAGCATGCACGAGTTCATTAGTGACCAAGTACTGCTCAACGGTGAAGCTGCAACCCGGCATGACGTCGTCACCGTCATGAGGCAGACCGTCGACGCCGTTCCGGATATTCACTGGGATCTTAAGGAACTGCTGATCGACCGCGACCGCATCGCGGTACGCGCAATTAACACCGGAACTCCGGCAAAGGAATGGCTCGGCGTCCCCCCTTCCGGAGCCTCCTTCGAGATCGTTGAGTATGCCATTTATCAGGTCAAAGATGGCCATTTCATCCACATGACTAACCTGCACGATACAGCCGAAATGCTCCGGCAGCTGACTGCCTGACGTCAGGCAGCTAGCCGCAATGCCGGCACGACGCGCAGTGAGCGGGTGAAGGAGATCCGGCCGGGGTCCTGGTTGCCTTGTTGTGCGGCCTGGTGCATCAGGTGCCGGATGGCGTGATGGACGAGCAGGAAGCCGTAGAGTTCCTGCTCGGCCCCGTCGGGGTGTTGCGAACACAGTAGCCGGTGCGACGCGCCGAGGTGGGTCTTGATCTCGTCGAAGGCGCACTCGAACTCCCACCGCTGGGCGTAGAGGGCGGCCACTTCCGCGGCCGGGGCCATGTGCGGGTCGAGGATCGTGGTGAGGAGCCGGTGGACGCCCTTATGGCCGGCGATGGTGTGCTTCACCGCACGTACCGGCACCCCACGACGGGTGCGATGGATGTCGCTCCGGCCAAAGATCTCAGTGAGGTAGGAACCGTCCGGCAGCTGCTCGACCACCGGCAGCACGAGGTCCTTGCGGACCCGCCACAGCGGGTCCGCCCCCGTGGCCGCGGCTGCGCGCCACAGATCCCCGCTGTAAAAGCCGCGGTCGGCCAGCAGCAGCATGCCCGGCAGCAAGGACACCAGGACCGCCCGCGCCAGAGCCTGCTCTCCGGTGCGCAGAGCTCCGATCGCAGCACTGAAGACGGCGTGGGTGCCGCACTCCACCAGGCCGACCATGCGCAACTGCGGGTATCCGACGTCCTGTTCACCGCGCCCGGAGCGGGGCGGACGGTCGAACGCCTCCACATTCGCCTTCGTGTCGGGCAGATCGAACGTGGTGCCGTCGATCGCGGTCAGTCGCTAGTGTGATGCGCCAGAAATCCTGAGGGTTAGTTCTGCTCTGTTTTGCGGTTGGTGGTTCCGACCTTGGTGAGGTAGTCGGCGAGGGAGTTGAGGATCTCGTCGGCTGTCTTGGTCCAGGTGAAGGGCCGTGGGTTCTCGTTCCAGGTGTTAATCCAGGCAGTGATGTCTTCCTCCAGTGCCTTTACGGAGGTGTGGACGCCGCGGCGGATGAGCTTGTCGGTGAGCAGGCCGAACCACCGCTCCACCTGGTTCATCCAGGAGGAGCCGGTGGGGGTGAAATGGACGTGGAAGCGGGGGTGTTTGCCGAGCCACGTCCTGATCTCGGCGGTGTTGTGGGTGGCGTAGTTGTCACAGACGAGGGGCACGTCGAGCCCGGCGGGAACCGCCTTGTCGATCCGGATCAGGAACTTCTTGAACTCGATCGCCCGGTGGCGGCGGTGCAGTGCCGATATGACGGTGCCGTCGGCGATGTTGAAGGCGGCGAACAGGCTGGTGATGCCGTGCCGCAGGTAGTCGTGGGTGCGGCGTTCGGGCATGCCCGGCATCATCGGTAGGACTGGCTGTGAGCGGTCCAGCGCCTGGATCTGGCTCTTCTCGTCCACGCAGAGGACGACCGCCTTCTCGGGCGGGTGGTGGTACAGGCCGACCACGTCGACGACCTTGGCGACGAACTGCGGATCGGTGGACAGCTTGAAGGAGTCCTGCAGGTGGGGCTTGAGGTCGAAGCGCTTCCAGATTCTCCCGATCGTCGACTTCGACAGGCCGGTGCGCTGGGCCATCGAGGCCCGTGACCAGTGCGTGTCCTGGCCCGGAAGCGACTCCAGGGTGGCCACGACGACCTCCTCGACCTGATCGAGGAGGATCGAAGGCGGCCGGCCCGAGCGCGGCTCGTCCTGCAGACCATCGAGGCGTTTCGCGATGAACCGGGCCCGCCAGCGGTCCACGGTCGACCGGTCCATGCCGAGGTCGGCCGCGGCCTGCTGGTTCGTCCCGCCCTCCGCGCAGCGCAGCACGATCCTGGCCCGCAACGCAAGGAACTGGGCGGTCTTGGCCTGCCGCGCCCATTGCTGCAGCTGGCTGCGCTCAGCATCGTCGAGGATCAGGTCGGCCTTGGGCCGGCCGATCCAGCCGGCGTCCTCTAGCCCAGCCATCCGCTCCGCGGCAAAAGCCCGACGCCACTTGCCGACCGTCTTGGCCTGGACACCGACGAGCCGCGCGACAGCAGCGTTCGACATGCCGTCAGCACACGCCAGGATGATGCGGGCCTTCTCGGCCGAGCGCCGGTGCGGCAGTTCCGTCCGGCGCACCAACTCGGCACGCTCAGCCTCGGACAACGTGATCGCCACAGCAGAAGGCCCCGAATGCGACATCACAACAGGGTACTTACTAACCCTCAGGATTTCTGGCGCATCACACTAGTAGGACTCCGTTAGGTTGCTCTGGCTCTTGGGTTCTGGCTGGTGGTGGACGTTGGGGGCAGGGGGCGGTGGCAGGTGGTGCAGGTGCCGGTCCAGCAGTTCAGCAGGTCTTGGATGGTGTCGAGGATCTGGTAGAGGGTGAGTCCGGTGTATCGGCTTTTGGGGCCAGGCGCTGTTCGGTGAGGAAGGCGTGGGCTGCGGTGACCAGGGTGACGTGGTGGTGCCAGCCGTTCCAGGAGCGGCCCTCGAAGTGGTCCAGGCCGAGGCCGTGTTTGAGTTCCCGGTAGTCGTGCTCGATGCGCCAGCGGATCTTCGCCAGGCGGACCAGTTCGGCGATCGGAGT
>NZ_KB911646.1 GCF_000383615.1 Streptomyces canus 299MFChir4.1
TCCTGCGCGCGATGTTGCGGGCAGGGGTCATGGAGGACGGGCAGGTCCGTCGGCCGGTGTCCGGCACTCCCCAGGGCGGGGTCATCTCCCCGCTGCTGGCCAATGTCTATCTGCACCGGCTGGACCGGTTGTGGGCGACACGGGATCACGGGGTGCTGGTGCGTTATGCCGACGATGTGGTGGTGATGTGCGCCAGCCGCGTGCAGGCCGAAGCCGCCCTGGAGCGGCTGAAGGGCCTGCTGGCAGAACTCGGCCTGGAGCCGAAGGCGGCCAAGACCAGGATTGTGCACCTGCGGGTGGATGGCGAGGGGTTCGACTTCCTCGGCTTCCACCATCGGTGGGTGGCGTCCCGGCCGCGCGGCAACCGGCGTCCGGTTGCCTTTCTCGCCCGCTGGCCCTCGGCAAGGGCGATGCAGCATGCCCGCGACCGGATCCGTGAACTCACGGACCGACGCAGGCTGCTCAGGCCGGTCAAGGTGATCGTGGAGGACGTGAACGCGTTCCTGCGCGGATGGGCTGCGTATTTCCGGTTCGGGAACTCGGCTCATGTCTTTGACCAGATCGGCTCGTACGCGCGGATGCGGATCGGCGGGTTCCTCGCCAAGAAGCACCGGCGCACCAGGAAGTTCGGCTGGGCGGTGGTTGCCTTCGCCGCCCAGGACTCCCTGGGACTGATCGCCCTGCACGGAACTGTTGTTGCACCCAGACCCTTTCGGGACTGGCGGGGCAGGCCGAATGCCGGTGGTGAACGGCGTCGGTGAGCCGTGTGCGGGAGAACCGCACGCACGGTTCGATGTGGCGGGGGCTGGAAACGGGGCGGACGTACTCCGCAACCGCGCCAGCCCCCGACCCTACACGAGGTGAGCTGTCCAGGAGTTGATCAGAAACACGGAAAGTGCCCTTGACCTGCAACGATAGGACTTGCTGAGGGTCCTGTTGGCTGCAAGGAAAAGAGCACTTTCCAGGTGAGAGAGCCTATCTCGTCGTACCCCCGTGTCCGTGTCCAGGGAGACGGTCGGCAGGTGGTCTCACAGGCCGGTGCGGTCCTACTGCTGGAGACGGTCCGCAAGATCGGCCTTGACCAGGCGATAACCGCGCAACTGGCGTCCTGGCGCAAGCCGCGGACCGTCCACGACCCGGGCAAGGTCCTTCTGGACCTTGCTCTGGCGGTCGTGCTGGGCGGGGACTGCCTCGCGGACGTTGCGATGCTGCGGTGTGAGCCGGCTGTCTTCGGCCTGGTCGCTTCCGACCCGACGTCTCCCGTCTGATCGAGTCCCTCGCCGCCTCCGGTGAGAAAGCCCTGCAGGCCATCCGGTCCGCACGGTCCGAAGTCCGCAGCCGGGTCTGGTTGTTGGCCGACCAGAACGCCCCGGACGCCGATGGACAGGTCACGGTCGATCTCGACGGCGTCCTCGTGATCGCGCACTCCGACAAGGAGGACGCGGCCGCGACCTGGAAGAAGACGTACGGCCATCACCCGCTGACGGCCTTCGTCGACCACGGCCCGGGCGGAACCGGAGAGCCGGTCGCCGCTCTCCTCAGGCCGGGGAACGCGGGCTCTAACACGGCAGCCGACCACATCACCACCGCCCAACTGGCCCTGGCCCAGCTGCCGAAGCACTACCGGCGAGGGCGGCAGACCCTGATCCGCACCGACTCCGCCAGAGGCACCCACGACTTCGTGTCCTGGCTCGCGAAGCGAGGCCGGTGGCTGTCCTACTCGGTCGGCATGACGGTCACCGAAGCGATCCACGAGCACGTGCTGAAGGTCCCCGCATCAGCCTGGACGCCGGCCGGCGAGACCAACGGTGAGGCCCGTGACGGGGCCTGGGTCGCCGAGCTCACCGGCAAGCTCCTTCACGGCTGGCCCAAGGGCATGCGACTGATCATCCGCAAAGAACGGCCCCATCCCGGGGCCCAGTTGAGGATCACGGACGCCGACGGCATGCGGATCACGTGCTTCGCGACCAATACCCCTGACCGGCCGATCGCCGAGCTTGGACTCCGGCACCGGCTGCGGGCCCGGGCCGAGGACCGGATCCGGGCCACCCGGGCCACCGGCCTACGCAACCTGCCCCTCCACCACACCGCGCAGAACAAGGTCTGGCTGGAGATCGTCCAGATCGCTCTCGACCTGCTGGCCTGGATGCCCATGCTCGCCCTGACCAGCAAGGCCCGACTCTGGGAACCCCGCCGCCTGCGACTCCGCCTGTTCTCCGCGGCTGCCCACCTCGTCACCACCGGCCGGCGCAGGATCCTCCGCCTCACCAAGCACTGGCCCTGGACAGGTGAGATCACAGGCGCCCTCGAACGACTCGCGCTCCTGCCCAACCCGGGCTGACCAGCAGACTTCCCGTCCCAACGACAGCACCACGCGACCCCGGGCAGTGGAACCGGCGCCCACCCGACGCGACAGCCGGGCCACCGGCCTGCTCACCACCCGCCCCGGAAACCGAAAAGGCCCGCCGACTCCGTCGACGGACCCTCACGAAAGATCGAGGCTAAAGGGGCGAGGATTCTGGCCTTCTCTACCGGTTACTGTGCCGCTATGCGGCACGGTTTCCGGTGGGGATTCCGAACTGTACTGCTGATCTCGTGGGTGGGTTGATTGAGGCCCGGACTGTTTCCGATTTTGCCGGAAAGCCCTCGGTGCAATCCAGGCCGACTAAGAATTATCTGCTCCATTGGATCGTCGCGATCGATGATGAACGGGAAAAATTCGAATAATGAATGCGCCCACCGCCCACCGGAGATCATCCCGGTACCGACGGCTCGGCCTCATCGTTGGTGCCGCCGTGCTGGCTGTCGGCACCCTGGTCAGCAAAATGATCGGCGCCTCCGCGACGACATCGAAGTCGGCTTCCGGGTCGACGCATTCCAACGCGCCGGCCTGCGTGGCACCGGAACGCCCGCTCAGCCACGACTGCGACGCTGCGACTCGGAACGACGCCGCGTTCAACAAGAATTTCCGGCATTGCTTCACCACCATCAACGGCGTTCAAATGCACTACGTCATCGGCGGTCACGGACCGAAGCCGATGGTGCTGCTGCACGGTTGGCCGGAGAGCTGGTACGAGTTCCACGGCATCATGCCGAAGCTGCTTCCGGGGCGTACCGTCGTCGCGGTCGACCTGCCGGGAATGGGCGACTCGACCGGTAACCCGCCCTCGATGGAGAAGAAGGTCCTGGCGAACTACGTCCACCTGCTTCTTAACCGCCTGGACATGCCGCGCGACGTGCAGAACGTCAGCCATGATCTCGGGTCCGGTGTCGGCTACGCCCTGGCCGGCCAGTACCCCGAACAGGTCGCCGGCTGGTTCAATGTGGACTTCGGCCTGACCGGCAAGAGCCTGAAGTACGCCACCGACATCGCCCCGCTCTCGTTCCACTTCTCGTTCCATCAGCAGGAGCCGCTCGCCGAGCAGTTGGTCACCAGGCGGGTCGGCACCTACCTGAAGGCCTTCTACCCGTCGCAGTCGCATGTGCCCCAGCCGGTGCCCGCCGCTGATGTCGCCGAGTACGTCCGGGTCTACTCACGACCGCAGGTTCTGCACAACGGCTTCGAGTTCTACCGCGCTTGGCCGCAGGACGAGAAGGACAACGCGGAGATGATGAAGACCCCGCTGACCATCCCGGTGCGCGTAGTGAGCGCCGACGGGCTCGGCGCCTTGGAACTGCGTGCTTTTCGAGACGCCGCCCCCGCCGCCACCGGTACGCAGTTGGCAGGGGCCGGACACTGGCTCACGGATGAGCGCCCCGAGCAGGTCGTCTCCGAGATCAGCGCGTTCTACCCGGTCTCCTGACGGGTACACGGCAGAGGTGCGCACGGGCGCCGGGCGTTGATCGCCCGGGGCCCATGCGATGCCGGAGTTGTCCATCGCGGGATCGCGGCCGATCGGCGGCACGCACCAAGTGGACCAGAGCCGGAACTCGTGAACAAAACCATCCGGCGACTCCTGGCAGCTGCCCGCCAGGCCCTCGCGCCCCTTCGGCGCAGCCGCCATGCGCTGAACTGGTCACGGTGGCGACGCCCGCCACCAAGCCATAGCCCGCCGCTGTCACACCATCAGTTGAGTAGACTCAGCTAAACGCCTCTGACCAGCAGGGATAGCGAACCGCGACCGGAGTACTAGTCCGCCTGCAAGACGAAGAACAGGAAGCACAGGAAGCGCGGCATGGCCGCGATGGCCTCGGGGAACAGCTGGCGGGCGGCGGGATCAGGATCCGGCTCGCTGATGACCGTGATCCGGAAACCGGCCCCGATGAAAGCCTCGATCATCGCGTGCAGCGGCCTGTGCCATCTGCTCACCAGGGCTGTCTGGCCGCCCGCGGTCCACTCTACGGTCCATTTGGTGGTGTCGAAGTAGTCGCACTCGGCCTCGCGACCGGCCTCGCGGTGGATGAGGTTGACGGCAAAGGGATGGTCGACAGACGCGATCAGACGACCGCCGGGCCTGAGTACGCGTCGCAGCTCGGCCAGCGCCGGCCCCCAGTCCTCCAGGTAGTGCAGCACCAGGGACGCCGCCACATCGTCGAACGTGTCATCAGCGTAAGGAAGCGGGCTGCCCAGGTCCGCCACCTGCAGGTCCGCACCGTCGCCGAGCCGCTGCCGGGCCAGCTCCAGCATCCCGGCACTCGTGTCGAAGCCACTCACAATGGCGCCACGGTCGCGCAGCGCGGCAAACAGGGCCCCCGAGCCGCAGCCCGCGTCGAGGATCCGCCGGCCGGCCACGTCTCCAGCGAGGGCCAGCATCGCGGGCCGCTCGTAGTAGGCATTGACCAGGTTGGTTTCGTTTGCGGCCGTGTACGCCTCGGCGAACCTGTTGTAGTCGTTGGTCTTCGACGAATCTATATTCACGGCGGACGGCGAGACCAGCTTGGTGGAAATCGCGTGCTCTTGGCGCTCGCTTGAGATCATGGTGTGGGAGACGTGCGCTGCAGCAGTTCGGTTCCGGGCCGCTCCCGATCGCCCTCACATCCTTGAAGATCCAACGAGGGAGGTGGTTCTTCCTGGTGAGGCTGGTGGTGTGACAGCTGGGGTGGAGGTCTACTTCCGCCTGTCTCATTCCACGACGCCCGGGTCTGCCCCGGGCTTCAACGTGGCAGGATGCACGCCTGGGCGCACGCACCCGGGCGGCGGTATGCCCAGGTCGTGACGGACCGCCGTGCGTCTCCGAGTGACCTGTCCGACGCTCGCTGGAAGTTGATCGAGCGGGTGCTGGCCGCCTGGCGCCGCGAGCGCCGCGGTCGGGCCCTGGACTTCGGCCGGCCGCCACGGCACGACCTGCGCGAGATCATGAACGCGATCCTGTACGTGGACCGCACAGGCTGCCAGTGGGCCTACCTCCCGCACGGCTGCCCGCCGCACCAGAGTGCCTACGGCTACTTCGCCAGGTGGCAGAAGGACGGTGTCTTCGCCCAGCTCAGCGGTCTGCTGCGGGAGTTGCTGCGGCAGCAGGAAGGCCGCGCAGTCGCCCCGTCGACCGACGTGATCGACGCGCAGAGTGTGAAGACCTCCACCAGTGTCCCCGCCAGGAGCCAGGACATCGACGCGGGCAAGAAGATCGTGGGCCGCAAGCGCAGCATCATCACCGACACCCTCGGCCTGCTGCTCGCAGTCCTGGCGACAGCGGCCGGCGTCCAGGACTCCACCGCCGGCCGCACCCTCCTGGAGCAGGCCGCCACCGACCATCCCACCCTGTGCAAGGTCTGGGTCGACGACGGCTACCGCGAGCACTTCTTCGAACACGCCGCCGCCGAGGCCTGAAGGCCCGCTACCGCAAGATATCCAGCAAGTACCAGTTCCAGCGGGACCAGCATCCGCGAACCGTGCAGGCGGTTCACGCTGCACTTCAACATCAAGGACGGCGACATTGACGCCGGGCCTGACGGCTAACGCAACGGCGTTGCACGACAAGGGACACGACCCGTCATGGTGCGCGTGGTCGGCGACTTGCCCTCACGATGGCGGCTGCCGCAGCTGTGCTGGTGCCGCTGTTCGGAACCGATGCTCTGGCGTCAGCCCAGGCTGCGGCCGACGCCGTCAGCAACAGCCCGGTCGTCGCAGTGGCAGCCGCCTCTGGCGGGTACTGGCAGGCAGTCGCCGATGGCGGGGTGTTTGCGTTCGGTGACGCGGCTTCGTACGGGTCGATGGGGGGTAAGGCGCTGAACAAGCCGGTAGTCGGGATGGCCGGCACGCCCTCGGGCAAGGGCTACTGGCGCACCGCCGAGGATGGCGGCCTGTTTTCCTTCGGCGACGCCACCTTCCACGGTCACGCCATCTGGACGCGCTGCTGGTCGATGCTCATGCGGATGCTGTTCCTTTGTTCAATGGGCTGTACAGACCCAATGGGCAGGGCGGGAAAGAGCTGTTTCCGGAGTCGCCCGCTGGGGGCGCAAGGTCAGCCGCGCGGCAGGGCAGCCAAGGCCCGGCGGTCGGTCTTGCCGTTCGGGTTCAGCGGGAAGGCGTCGAGTACGGTGAACTCCTGCGGGACCATGTTCCGGGGCAGGGTTTTCAGCAGGTCGCGGTACAGGGCCCGGGTGTCGAGCGCACCAGCGGCAGGCAGCACAAAACCCACCAGGCTCGGTTCGCCCGAGGCGTCCGGAAGGGCCAGGACAACCGCGTCGTCGACGAGCGGGTGGGAGCGGACTCCGTGTTCGACGTCACCGAGGTCCATCCGCATACCGCGGATCTTGACCTGGGCGTCGGTCCTGCCGACCACGACCAGTTCCCCGTCGGAGTTGACGTAGCCGCGGTCGCCCGTCCGGTAGATCCGTACCGGGCCGTCATGGGTGAGCAGTTCGGTGAACCGCCGGGTGTCGGCAGGCGAGGCGTTGAGGTAGCCGGCGCTCACGCTGAGGCCCAGGACGCAGATCTCGCCGGTCTCGCCGTCCGCGACCTCGTTCAGCCCGTCGTCGAGCAGGCAAATCTCGGTATTGTACACGGGGTGCCCCACCGGCGTCGCATCGGCCTGGTAGCGGGCGTAGTCCGCGAGCACGTGGGAGGTCGCCACGTCCGTGCACTCGGCCACCCCGTACTGGTGCAGCAAGACGCAGGAGTTGCCCTCCTGGGAAGCCCACTCCTCGACGCGGGCGACCTTGAGCGGCTCCCCGCCGATGAAGACGTGGCCGACGCGGGTGAGCGCGTCGGTCCGCAGCGCCCGCTCGTGCTCGATCAGCAGATACAGGGTGCTCGGTGCGCAGTGCAACTGCCGAACGCCGCGGGTCTCGATCAGGCGATAGGCCATGCTCACGTCGAAGTAGCGGCTGGGCAGCAGATGGAGGGCGGCGCCGCAGAACAGCGGCGCCATCAGGCCGCGCTGGCTGATGTCGAACCCGAAGGAGCTGACCGTGAGCCCGCTCGCGGCGGCGTCCAGCCCGTACTCGACGCGCAGCCATTCGAGCAGGTTGTACCAGCCCTCGTGGCGTACGGCGGTGGCCTTGGGCGTGCCCGTCGAGCCGGAGGTGAACACGACGTAGCACAGGTCGTCATTGGAGAGGTCGACTGCGGGATCAGTGGCGGGCTGGGCGGCGAGCTCACCGACCAGCCGATCGAGGAGGAGGAGCTCGCCCGGTGCCCCGCCCATCAGGGCGCTGGTTTCTGCCGAGGCCACATTGAGCTTGATCTCCTCTAGCTGCGAGACCATGAGCTGAAGCCGCTCGGCTGGGTAGGTCGGGTCCAACGGCACATACGCGGCACCGGATTTGAGGATTCCGAGAATCGCGACCAGGAGGTCGGGCGTACGGTCCAGGCATACGCCGATGACGGAGCCGCGGCCCGCGCCGAGGGCGATGAGGTGGTGGGCGAAACGGTTGGCTCGCACGTTGAGTTCGGCGAAGCCGACCTCTTCGGCGCCACAGGTCAGGGCGGTACGGTCGGGGTGCCGCCGGGCGTGGGCCTCGAAGGCCCGGTGGACGAGCAGGCTTTCCGGCAACGCCAGGCGCTTGCCTATGAGGGGCATGAGATACGTTCCTCTCCAGTGTCGGGGGTTTCCGGGCCGCGGGGACCCGTGAGCAATCAGGCGACGGCGGTTGCGGAGTTGCTGACCAGGACGCTCTCGTCGTACTCGAGCAGGTAGCAGTAGAAGGAGTGGCCAGCTCGGAAGCCGCGGGCGGCGAGCCGACTGACGTTCAGCCGGTACGTGAGCGGCCCATCCGGTGTGCCCGAGCCTTCGACCGGCAGGAAGCCGTGCTCCGCCAGCCGATCCGTTGCCCGCCGGTCGGCGAGTTCCACGGCGACATCGCCCACGTCGTGTGACACCGCCCACTGCAGCGAGCCCTTGAACAGTCCGCCGAGGGCACCGAACGGCAGCTCCGCCAGGGGCGCCTCCGCGAACTCGGGGCGCACCACGGGCCGACGGCACTGCACCAGCCGACGGCTGTGCCGCAGGACGCTCTGGAGCTCGGGCCACTCGGTCAGGGGCAGCCCCAGCGGCGAGTAGGCGACGAGTTCCGCGCAAGCGACTAGTTCGCCCTCGACCATGACCAGCATGTGCGCGGCCAAGGCGTCCTGGGCCGGCGCTGCGCTGCTCAGGCCGAACCGGTCCCGGGGCCTTCGCCCACGCAAGCTCTCGATGCTCAGCATGTCGAGGTCGCTCTGCGCCGTGTACACGAAGCAGTCACGACCGGGATCCCTCTTGCTTGCGATGAAGGTGAAGTCCATCTCGCGACTCACAGGGGTGCGGGGCGGGCGGGAGGGGTCAGGCGTGGGCGCGGTTGACGGCGGAGGTGACGGCACCTAACCGGGCGCTCTCCTCGTCGCTGGCGATCCCGGCGCCGTACCAGGTCATGCCGTCGACGGCGATCTGCGCGTAGGCGGCGTACCGGGTACCGAGGCCGTCGTCGACGGTGTGCCCCGTGACCTCGGTGATCTCCACCGTGCAGCCGGTGGCGGCGAGGGCGTCCGCGTATGCGGCGGCAGGGTCGGCGCCGCGGCCGGTCAACCGTTTCTCCCGGCCGTCGCCGTGGACGATCAGGGCATTGACGGCGACGGTGTCCCCCTCACGGGTCAGCTTGAGCTCCTTGAGCAGCAGCGCGGGCCGCTCGAATTCGAGGTACATCTCCGTGAAAATGGCCCGCAGCTCTCGGGACGAGAGCTCGATCCCGTCGCCGTCGGCCACCCGCTGCACCCGCCGACCCAGTTCCACCCGCATTCCGCGGGGCAGGTCCAGCCCGTAGGCGCTCTTAAGCACGTGGGCCACGCCGCCCTTGCCGGACTGGCTGTTGACACGGACGACCGATTCGTAGGAACGGCCCACGTCCTTGGGGTCGATGGGCAGGTACGGGACGTTCCACGCCACTGTGGAAGGGGAAACTCCCGCATCGGCGGCCTGGCGCTCGATCGCGGCCAAGCCCTTGGCTATGGCGTCCTGATGCGTGCCGGAGAAAGCGGTGTACACGAGGTCGCCGACGTACGGGTGACGCGCCGGCACCGGCAGCTGGTTGGCGAACTCGACGGTACGTCGGATCTCGTCGATGTCGGAGAAGTCCAACTGCGGGTCGACGCCCTGGCTGAAGAGGTTAAGCGCCAGCGTGGCCAGGCAGACGTTGCCGGTGCGCTCGCCGTTGCCGAACAACGTGCCCTCGATACGGTCGGCGCCTGCCATAACGCCCAGTTCGGCGGAGGCCACCGCGGTACCCCGGTCGTTGTGCGGGTGCACGGAGAGAACGACCGCGTCGCGTCGGTCGAGATTGCGGTGCATCCACTCGATCTGGTCGGCGAAGACGTTCGGCGAGTCAGTCTCCACCGTCGTCGGCAGATTGAGCGTCACCGGGCGGTCCGGACTCGCGTCCCAGAGCGAGGTGATGGCGTCCGACACCTGGAGCACGAACTCGGGCTCCGTCACGTTGAACGTCTCGGGCGAGTACTCGAAACGCAGCTGCGTGCCTTTGACGGTCTCCGCGCGGCGGACAATGTGTTCCGCCGATCGGAGTGCCATCTGTCGCACCTCTTCCGGGCTCATTCCGAAGACGACCTCACGCCACAGACAGGCGGTCGCATTGCAAAGATGCACCATGGCCCGGTCCGCGCCCTCGATACCCTCGAAGGTCCGGTCGATCAGTTCCGGCTTGGCCGGCGTGAACACGGATATGGTCACGTCATCGGGAATCCGGTCCTGCTCGATGAGGGTTCGAAGGAAAGAGAAATCCGCATCGCTGGCCGACGGATATCCGACCTCGATCTCCTTGAAACCCATGCGCACCAACAAGTCGAACATCCGGCTCTTTCGATCGATGTCCATCGGGCTGCTGAGCGCCTGGTTGCCGTCACGCAGGTCCACCGATGCCCACAGCGGCGCCCTCACCAGTGACTTTGAGGGCCAGGTGCGGTCCGTCAATTGATGCGGGAGACGTGACTCCAGCCGCTCGTAACGCTGGAATCTCATGGCCGACCCGCGCTGCGCATTCCACCATTTCTGGTCTTCACGACGTGGGCCAACGGGGGTGTTGAGCCGCGACCTGGTGAGGGGTGACGTTGGAGCCTCGGTCATTTCATGCCTCCCTTGAAAAAACTGCAAAGCGATGCAGTCAGGGGCGAGTCCGAATGTCTCGGCTGGTGATGTCCGCAAATCCAGGAGGAGGCGTCTCCCCGACCGGTCCTCATGCCCGCCTCACCCCGTCTTCATGGTGTTTTCCGGCAGAGTGACCCTCGGCCGGCTCGTCCGGACGCGGAACCGACTTCCCGCCGCCCGCGGCCGATCCTGGGGCCGGGTTTGCCCCGAGATTGAGGATCGACCGGATCTCCTGACTCGTCATCGGATTTCACCGATACGAGGGGACGATCCGGCCGCTCAGCGAGCTGTCTGGCGAAGTGGTAGACGTGCGCGGCGAACTGTTTCACGATCACTGAATCCAGGTCGCCCCGACTGAACCGCACCACCGCTGGCAGTGATGGTGCGAGCCGCGCCCCCGCGTCGACCTCGTCGATCACCACGTGCGGTTGGGTAACCTCGCAGCTGGCCAGGAACTCGCCGACGGTGGCCGATTCATCGACCGGTTCGCCTGCTCTGTATCGGGCCAACACCAGATTGACCGCTCCCACCAGCAACGCGTCATCTGGCGCGGTCAGGCTGGAGAGCTCGATCGGAACCCAGCCGACTTCGCCGACTCGGGCTGGATCGCCCAGCCGCCACATCAGCGGGTGTTTCACCTGCTCTCTCGACATGCTGCCTTCCTGGCCGAACTCGTGGACATGCGAGACGACGATCGTCGTGGCTGGCGGAGCCGGGTCCGGGTCAGACGACCGGTTCGGCCAGGGCCGCCGTCGCGGTGGTCATCACCTGCTCAGGCGACTCGACCAGGTACATGTGACCGCCGGGGAACTCCTGGAGACGGAACTCGCCTGCCGTGGCCTTCCTCCACCCGGCGGCCTGGGACGCACTGACCAGGTGGTCGTCCTTCCCCCGCAGCGCGGTGATCGGGATGCGCAAAGGTTCGACCGAGTCCGGCCGATAGTTCGCGTGCATCTCGACATCGGCGCGCAGCGCCGGCAGAAGCAGGTCGAGCAGGTCGGGATTGGCCAGCGCCTCATGCTGGTAGCCGGTGAGTTCCTGCACAGTGGCGACGAACTCATCGTCCGCGAGGCCGCTGGCCAGCTGGCTCCGGTCGCTCCACGGTCCCGGTGAGCCGCTCACGATCAAGTGGCACAGGTCGACGTTGGGGACGTCCTGCAGGCGGCAAGCGACCTCGTAGGCGAGCATCGCGCCCATGCAGTGCCCGAAGAGCACCACCGGACTCCCACCGGTCCGCTTCGTCACCTGCGGCGCCAGTGCGTCGGCCGCCGTGGACAGGTCGCGGAACGGCTCTTCGAGGAACAGTTCCTCTCGGCCGGGGAGCTGGAGTGGCAGGATCGCCAGGCTGTCTGGCTGCTTGCGATACTGCTTCTGCCAGGCCCGGTAGAAACTGGCGCCGCCTCCGGCGAACGGGTGACAGACCAGGTAGGGCTTCATGTTCGACCCCATTCTCGTCAGGCCTGGGAGCTCTCGATGTATGCCGACAGGCTCTGGGGCGAGGCGTGTGTGAAGACCTCGCGCGGCCGGATGTCCGCACCGAGGACGTCGTAGACCCGGCCGACAATCTTGAGGACGTGCAGAGAGGTGGCCCCGTTCTCGAAGAGATTCGACGTCTCGTCGAGGCCCTCCTCCTCAAGCACTTCGCACCAGATCTCGGTGAGCGCGGCGGTGCGGTCCGAGACGTTCTGGTATTCGGTCTTCATGGTCAGCGGCTCCTCTTGTTCGTCGTTGTCCAGTCCGCCGTTCGCGGCGAGGCTCATGTCGTCCCGGTGAAGCGCTTTACCAGTTGCCGCCGCTCACCTCCGCGACCGCTGTCGCGGTCGTCCGTGAGCCGGGCGACCAGACCGGCGCTGACCTTCCGGGCCGTGCTCTCTGTCACCAAAGCGGTCTCGTAGCTGACCCGCACCGTCGACGCGATGCCATCGTCCGCGAGCAGTTCGACCAGCAGCGGAACGTGGAGGCGAAGGCACGGCAGCTCGATCGGGCGCACCGTGCAGCCGCCGAGTTGGAACTCAGCGCTCGGCGAGTCCTGCACCGCGCCGATGACCTGATAGAGCTGCCGGCCCGCCGACCCGGCGAACCGGGCCACCTCGGCGATAGACAGGTCATTGTTGCGTAGCGCGGCGAGAACCGTGCTCTCGTGAGCGACGCGGGTCCGCAGCCGGACGCACATCGTGTCGATCAGGCAGGTGATGGTGTCTTGCAGAGCCGGGGTGGAGCGCTGGGACACCGGAATTCCGATGGTGAGGTCCTTGGCGCCGGTGACGTCGGCCAGCGTTTCGCCCAGCGCGGCGATGAGTGGCGGAAGGAGGCCGCCTCCGATGGAGCGCTGGCCCAAGAAATCCGCCTGTTCCGGCAACAGGGGAACATCGATCGTCGCCACGCCGGCCTCCGTGCACTCCGTGGGCGTGACCCACGGCACCGGGCCCACCGGTAGGCCAGCCAGTTCCTTCGCCCAGTACTCCCGTTGCACCGCGAGATCCGCCAGGCTCCGGATCCGCTGCGTCTCCGCGTAGATCTCCGACGGCGCGGCGACCGAACGCGCGAACCGGGCATCACGTCGCTCACACCGCGCGCGGTACGCCTCGGCCAGATCCTCCACGAAGATCCGCTTGGACCATCCATCGAACGCGATGTGGTGAACAGACACGCCAAGGACCCATCGCCCGGGTTCTTCGATCCGACAGAGCACCGCGCGCCAGACCTCCCCGTCGAAAAGGGAAAAGGCCCGGCCGAGCGCGGCCTGCACCTGCCGCTGGGCGGTTGCCTCGTCCGGTGCCTCGATGTGCTCGACCGTGACCGGGCGGTCGGTGGGATTCCAGGTGGCCCGGTCCTCGAAGACGTAACGGCCCTGGAGGAACCGGTGACGGCGGTGGACATCGCGCAGCGCCTCAACGAGACGTTCGGTGTCGAGGGAGCCGACGATGTGCCAGGCGAAAAGGATGTGGTTCTGCGTGTCGTCGCCATCGAGGTGCTGCAGGAGGAATCCGGACTGCATCCCGTTCAGGGGGGCGGGCGCGGCCGCGTCCGCCCTGCTCCCGACGGCGTTCATCGCCGCGGACCGTCTGGTGATCCAGTCCCGCATCGCGTTGGGCGACGGATGGTCGCGCACGACCGATGCAGGAATGCTGAGACCGGTCACCTCGCTCAGGGCTGTGCACAGACGAATCGCGCTCAGCGACGTGCCGCCCAGGTCGAACAACGAGGCGTCGGGATCCACCGGTTCGCCGCCGAGGATCCGACTGAACGCCGCCTCGATCGGATCACTGGGATCGTCCTGCGCCCGGGCTGCGGTCAACTCCACGACGGCGGAGTGCAGCGCGACCATGTCGAGCTTCCCGTTGCTGGTCAGCGGCAGCGCATCAAGCTGGACGATCACATTCGGAGCCCAGTTCGGCGGCAGGTCGGCCACCAACGCGCTCCTCAGGCTCTTCTCGTCCAAGTGATCACCAGCCGGGACCACGGCGAGGGCCAGGGACTCCGGCCGGCCGGAGAGGCCTAGCAACGGGATCGCGGCGCACTGCGCGACGCCGTCGAAAGTGCACGCCGTCCGCTCGATCTGGCCCGCGTCGATCCGGTGTCCATGGATCTTCAGCTCGCGGTCGCGACGCCCCGTGAACGTGAACACGCCGCTGGTGTTCCTACTGCCGTAGTCCCCGGTGCGGTACACCCGCAGACGGCGGCCACCTACCAACACCGAAGTGAACTTGGCCGCCGTCAACGCCCCGTCGCCGAGGTATCCGGGAGACACCCCGTCGCCGGAGATACACAACTCCCCGATCTCGTCGGGGTCACACTCCCGCTCGCCGTCCAGAACGTGCACGCCGGTGCGGGGTATCGGTCGGCCCAGCGGGATGGCGTCGCGGGTATCGCCGGGTGCCACGCGGTGCATCAGGGCGAAGACTGTCGACTCGGCTGGGCCGTAGCCGTTGAAGAAGGCGATGTCCGGATGGGCGGCTAGGAAGCGCGCGACGTGCCGGGGGGAAAGCACTTCGCCGCCGGAGATGACGAGGCGCATGCCTTCGAAGGCGGACACGTCCGCGTCGACCAGAACGTTGAACAGCGAGGCGGTGAAGAAGGCAGTGTTCATGCCGTGATCCGAGATCTCACGACGTAGCTCGTCGGGCGCGATCGCCCGCTGCTGCCGGAGCACACATACGCCGCCACGCAGGAGCGGGCCCCACACCTCGAGCGGAAACGTGTCCCAGGTCGAGGAGCCCAGGTGTGGCATCACCGTCTCGTCGTCCATGAACGGGATGCCCTCCCCGGTGAACAGTCGCAGGGTCGCGTCGTGTGTCGAGAGCACGGCTTTCGGCTCGCCGGTGCTGCCCGACGTGAAGAAGAGCGTCGCGGCGTCGGAGCCGGCGGCGCGGGCCGGTTCCCCGGTGTGGCCGACGAATGGGTCCAAGCCGGGCAGCTCGATTTCCCGCCGGAAACAGCCGCAGGACCGGCCCGGGGCAGCGACCGCGATGGCGCCGCCGAGAATCTCGTCGATCCGTCGAAGGCGCCGCGCGTTCCACTCCAGGTCCATGACCGCGTACGCGGCGCCGAGCTTCAGCACACCGATGGCCGCGGCGATCAGTGCCGGTGACGTCTCCAACTGAAGGGGGACGATGCTGCCGGCTCTCACCCCCTCCGCGGCCAGCCACCAGGCGACCGCGTCGGACCAGGCATCGAGCTGCCCCCGACTGATGTTCTCATCACCGTGGATCAGCGCGGGACGCGTAGGATCCGCCTGAGCGAGGTCATGCAGAACCATATGGATGGACACGGTCGGCTTCCTTCGTCAAAGTCGGAACAGTTTTCGTTCGCTCGCTTTTCGTCGTCCGATATCAGCCGAGGCGCGTCGAGCAGCTCATGGCGTATTGCGTCGATCCGCGTGGCAATACAGTGGGACGAGCACCACTCAGTGCTTGACCGACCTCCCGAGTCTAAGTTGGCCGCGCCTCGCCATCGTTCCTGATAGATAGCAGATAGCCGGTCGGGTCCGCTCCTGCGATCTGTAAGGACTGCGGTTCCCCCTACTTCAGTATGGTGACCCCGACTGCTTGAGGCGGGTCGGGTCGCGACAGAAAGGGTGGATATGGCGGGCAGGCTACCGTTGCTCAGCACACAACTGGGCTTCCTGCTCATGACGGAACGCACTGGTCGGCGAGTCGCCACGGACCGGCTTTTTCGTCTGCCGTCCGCCGTGTTGTCGGCGGACGATCTGAATCTGGTCCTGCAGTCGATCATGCTCCGAAATCCCACCCTGTCCTATCGCATGGGTATTTCGCGAGGCGAGGCGTACCAGGAACGATGTTCGGCCACCTACGACTTCGCTGAAGTGCGAGCGGAGGACGAAGCGGCCGTCGCCCGGCTTCGCCTAACGGTCATCGATGAATTTGAGAACGCTTTGGGCGGCGCCGCGCTGGCGGCACGTCTCGTTCGCACCCACCAGGCCGACTATCTGCTGATGATTTTCGACCACGCTCTGGTCGACGGTGAGTCGCAGGCCACGATGGTCCAGCAGTTGGCTGCCCCGGAGCCGGCCGCGGACGGGCTCGGGGAGCGCTTCGAAGCCGCTGTCCGGGACCGAGCCGAGTTCGAGAAGGCCTCCACCGGCGACGGGCGCGGAATTGCCTTCTGGACAGACCGTTTGAAGAACTTCCACGACGAGCTTCCGCCGGGGACCGCCCCGACGACCCCGGATCTCGTTTCCGTCATCGGTCTCCCGGGCGTCGCCCGCCCGAGCGCCTTCCGTGGCTCCTACTTCCCGTATGTCCTCTTCTCGATCCACCGCGCCCTGCGCGATGTCACGGGGGCCGAGGCCACCGTCATCGCCTACGCCTGGGGACACCGGAGCGCAGCATTCTCCGACGTCACCGGGTGTTTCTTAAACACGGTCATCTCGCTCGACCGGACCGGATCGCGCGGGGCGATGGCTGACTTCCTCGGCGACTGGTATCTGGAGATCGATCACGCGGATATGCCCTTTGCCTCGGTTGTCGGCCTCGGATCCGCCTTCTCCGGCTCGGCCTTGGGGATGCTCGTCTACGCGACCGCGACCGCGGGCAGCGTGAACGTCGCCGGGATCGAGGCAATCGAGATCTCTCCACGGGACGGCCGCAACCAGCCGATGCAGGCGTTCACCGCCGCCGCGACGGTCCGAAAGCACGAGATCGGGCTCGAACTGATGGTGAACAAGGAGGCCCGCTACGCGGTTCAGGACCTGGGTGCCCGCTGGCACCGCCGGCTGAGCGAAGTGTTGTCGAGTTCTCCCGAACGGCGATCCTGACAACCTGATTCATGGAGGGCGAAGAAAATGACTGTGGGCCGGGCTGAGATCACGCGGGGTCCGACATCGCTCGCCGAGATGGCTCGATTGACAGGCGAGTTCGGGGGGTGGCACAACATTTGCTATAGCGTGGTGTGGCTCACCGGCAAGCTGGACATCGCCGCCGTTCGTGAGGCGTGGCGGGGAGTCTGCCTGCGTAACGACGTTCTACGCCGGGCCTACCTCTCGCCGGACGAAGCCTGCACATACGACGACATGTTGGGTGAATTGGAGTTCTACACCGCCGACTCGGACGCGGAAGCGCTCAACACGATACGCCGGTTGGTCGAGCCCCCCTTCGACCTCGCGGACCTCGGGTTGTCGCGGATCGCGATCGTCCAGCGCGATGAACACCGGCACCTCTTCGCGATAGCACTGGACCACATCATTGTCGATTTCGTGACGTGGGACCGGATGATGAGGGATTTCGCCGAGCTCTACGAGCGCGCCGCCCAAGGGCCGAGCCTTGACCAGAAGGCCGAGCAGAACGCGTATCACGACTTCGCGGTACTCGAGCGCCGAGAACTGTCCGGCGCCTGGGGTGAGAAACGTCGAGCCTTCTGGCACGCCCAGACCGAGCGGTTCGGAATGTTTCCTCCGGCCTTTCCGATCGACTACGAACTGAAAGGCGAACCCAGGAGCACCTTGGTGCAGCACGAATTGCCAGCAGACGCGAAGGCGAGAGTCCTCGACCTCGCCAGACGGGGCCGGGCGACTCTGTTCGCGACCGTGGCCGCCGCGGTGCTGGCGAGTATGCAGGAGGCGACCGGCGCCTCGACCGTGGGGGTCAGCACCAATTATCACGGGCGTGTGCTGCCCGGCACGTCCGACATCGCCGGCCTGTTCGTCCAGAAGCTCCCCCTGCACCTGACCACACGGTCGCGTCATCCGGAGGAGATGGTTCGCGAAGTATTCGGTCATACGCTCGACGTATTCGAACATAGCCTTCCGCTCTGGTCCGTCGGACAGCTCTGGAACGAAAACCTGGCGCACATCGACCGGGAAGCCGCGGTGCAGGTGAGCTTCGGCAACCAGCGAACGACTTCTTTCGGGGAGTCACTGCTGACCGGAATCAAGGCGGAGACCGTTTTCATGTATGTGCCAGGCCAGATGACTTGGCCTAAGACCATCCAGATCGGATGGCAACTCGATGGGTCAACCCCACAGATCGTCGCCTGCTACAACCAAAGCTATTTTCCGGGCGAGCTGGTCCAAACGATGCTTCAGACCGCTGAGAACTTCGCGCTCTCGACGAACCGATAACGATCGAGGAGCCAGACCATCATGAACTACCCCGGAGCAGGGATGCCCGGGCACAGGTGCTGGCCTTGATGCTAGAAGGACGGTCACCTGATGCGAACGGCGTTTGACGGCACCGCCGTTCCAGGAGACGAGAAGTCGAAGAATGTACGTTCGCCCCCTACCGCGTGTCATCGCAGGAAAGTGTGGTCCAATCCATGGTGTCATCATCCGAAAAAGCGGCCGATATCGTGGCGCACGCCTGGAGCGATCTGCTTGGATCCGCCCCGGAGCATCGCGAACATTGACTTCTTTCGGCCGGCGGAGACTCCCTGAAGGCTGTGCGGCTGGTTGCCGCCATTCGCGACCGCACGGGGGTGCATTGCCCTTCTGTGTCATGTTCGACAACCTACGCAGATCTCACGGAGATCGTGGCGAAGAACTGGCCCGATCCTGTCGGCGGCAGCGCCGACTGAGGCCCCCATCTGCAGCTGTACCATAAGGAGCTTCGATGCTGCGTTTAGCGCTGGTGAACATGCCCTTCGCTGCCTGGAACCGCCCTTCTTTCGCACTGGGCCAGCTCGCGACCGTCATACGACGTGAACTGGGTTCCGATGTCTCGGTTGATGTGAACTACTTGAACCTGGACTTCGCAGAATATCTTGGTAGATCGGCCTATGAATCGATCACGGAAAAGCTGCAGCACTTGCACACTGGCATTGGTGACTGGCTGTTCAGGGAGATCGCCTTCCCGGATACCACGGACAATTCGGACCAATACTTCCGCCGGTTCTATCGGGGCGACGAGTGGGTCGAGTTCCGCGATCTCATTCGCGAACGGCGGGCGGGACTGCGCGAAATGTGTCTCGACCTAATCGACCGTCACCGGCTAGCCGATGCCGACGTGGTGGGGTTCACCTCGATGTTCGCTCAGAACGGGGCGAACATCGCGATGGCGCAGCTGATCAAGGAACGCAATCCCGACATCGTCACCATCATGGGTGGCGCGAACTGTGAGGTGCCGATGGGCGCGGTCCTCGCGGAGAGGGTGCCTGCGCTCGACTACATCTTCTCCGGTCCGTCGCTCGACACGCTCGTGGCCTTCATGAAATACCGGGTGGACGACCGGCTGGCCGAAGCCGATGAGATTCCGGGAATCCTGTCCCAGCGTAATTCCAGGGATCCGCGCTTCCGTAAGTCCATCGGCGCCGATCACGACATCAATGACGTTCTGTTGCCGGACTACGACAGTTTCTTCGCCGCGCTGGCGGAGCACCCGAGGCTCACGGAGACGAAGCCGGCCGGACCGACCCTTTTCTTCGAGACATCCCGCGGTTGCTGGTGGGGAGAGCGTTCGCACTGCACGTTCTGCGGGCTCAACGGGCAGAGTATGAACTACCGTTCCATGGATCCGGAGAAGGCCGTGGAACAGTTTAACTGGCTGTTCGGCTTCGCGTCCCAGTGCTCCTCATTCTACTGCACGGACAACATCCTGCCGCGCAGTTACCCTCGGGAAGTCCTTTCCCGGCTTAGCACGCCTCCGGACGTTTCTATCTACTACGAGGTCAAGCTGCCGCTGAGTCGTAGCGACATGGCGACCATGGCCACGGCTGGCGTCAACATTGTCCAGCCGGGCATCGAAGCCCTGGCCACCTCGACGCTGAAGCTGATGGGCAAGGGCACCACCGTCTTCCAGAACCTGCAATTCCTCAAGAATTGCGTGGAGTACGGCATCGAGCCGGATTGGAACCTGCTGATCGGTTTCCCGGGCGAGCCTGCTTCGGTGTATGAGAAGTACCTGCAGGACCTGCCGCTACTCAGCCACCTGCCACCACCGCACGGCGTGTACATGGTGCGCTTCGACCGGTTCAGCCCCTATTTCAACCGCCGTGAGGAATTCGGCCTGGACCTGTATCCGATGGATTACTACGGGCTCATCTACCCGTTCAATGGCGAAGACCTCGCGGACCTGGCCTACTTCTTCGCCGACCACAGCTTGGCCCCGTACCAGATCCACTCGGCAGAGCACCACGACGCCCTGCGGGACCTGGTGGCGCAATGGCGGGAGGCATGGCAGGGGCACGGCGGTCGGACGGCCGCCCGTGAACTGCGGCTGCTCGAGGACGGGCCGGATGGCTGGACGGTCCGCGACTCCCGGTTCGACACGCTGTTCACGCACCGGGTCGACGCCGCGACGCGCGACCTGTTGCGTCGGTTGACGTCGCCGGTCCGCCGGGACCAACTGCTCAAGGGATGGTCCGGCGGGCCGGACGATCTCGACCGTCGGCTGGCCTGGCTGCGCGAGCAGGGGATGCTGTTCACTGAGAGCGACCGAATGCTCGGGCTCGTCCTAGGTGAGTTCGAGCCGGGCGAGGAGTCCGGTCCCGAACCAGCGGCCGAGCTTCGGCAGTTGCCACTGACGGTTATTCAACGGCCGAACCAGCCGTAGCCGCGCGGACGACCCCGGCGAGCGCCTCCGCGATCCGTTCGGCCATCTCCTGGAAACCGGGCCGGTTCGCGTGCAGGAGCGCCATCGTTGCACCGCCGTCAGGTTCGAGCCGTGCCTCCGCCACCATCTCCGGCTGGTGGGTTGGAGCACCTGCACTGGCAGACCTCCTGTGCTCAGCACTGGCGCTGGCCTGCTGCAGGACGAAGATCAGATCGTGCGGGGGACGGCCACGACCGTCCCCCGCACCAAGCAGGCGAGTCACCTCGGGCAGCGGCAGATCCTGGCGGCACTCTGTGACCGTCGCGTCGAGCCCTTATCCGCAACCACGTAGTCGCAGGCTCACGGCGTCCAACGAACAGGTGACTGCATCGGCCAGGGTCGGATGACCGTGATTGGCCACCAGGACGCCGATCACCATGTCGGTTGCGCCCGTGACCGAGCTCACCGCCTCGGCCAGCGCCGCGACCAGCGCGTGCGAGATGGTGGCACCACGGCGACATGCCGCGCTTCCAGCCCTTGCATCGCCTAGGCGGAAAGGGTCACGGTGACGGGGTCTGTGAGATGGTGTCCCGCTGGTTGGTGCAGCCGATCTTTGTCAGGGCGTACGCCCGGGGGCTCATGCGCGCGTAGGCTCCGCTCCCTGCTCGTGAGGCAGGCCACCGTGCAATTCTCCCTGGTAAACGGCGCGTTCAGCCAGGAAGGTGCACGATGGCCCTGGCCCAGCATGGCTGACTCCGCCTGCTTGAGTCACTAATCCGTTGTCAAGGCCGCCAGGATCTGCACGCCGGTCCGGCTGCCCCTGGCGTCGGAGGGATGCCTTTGGAGTCACCGGCCGGTCAGGCCCAAACGTAGATCGGCACCTCCGGCGCCATCCATTGGACCTCAACTTCCTCATGTTCGTTGACACTTGTGGTACGAGCCCATCGCACGGTGATCTCTTGCAGCACGCGAGCCTTACCAGGGCCTCCGGGAAGAAGTCGAGCATCACCCGCCGCTGGATCAAGAATGACCGCCTCAACCACGCCGGCTACCTCTGGGCGTTCTCCGCGATCACCGCCTCACCCGGGGCCAAGGATCACTACCGGCACCGCCGAGACGACCATGTGACTGGCACGCAGCCGCCCAGCGCAATCTCTTCAACCGCATGCTCGGCCAGCTCTTCAGTGCCTTCAAGAGCACGAGCTGTTCGACGAACAGACGGCCTTCCCCACCGCGCTCCCCGCCGCAGCTTGACACGTTAGCGCCGTGAGGTGTCTACGTTCAGTGGACGGCCTCGAACTGGTCCGCTCGGTGGCCGAGCGGATGCTGCAGGAGCTGATCGAGGCCGAAGCGAGTGCGAAGGTCGGCGCCGAGTGGAACGAGCACGCCTATACCCGCACCGTCTACCGCAGCGGCCACCGGGAGCGGACGCTGACCAGCCAGGCCGGCGACCTGGACCTGGCCATCCCCAAGCTGCGCTCGGGCAGCTTGTTCCCGAGCCTGCTGGAGCGGCAGCGTTGGATCGACCAGGCTCTGTTCGCGGTCATCATGGAGGCGTATGTCCACGGAGTGTCCACCTGGTCGGTCGACGACCTGGTCAAGGTCCTCGGCGCGGACACCGGGATCTCCAAGAGCGAGGTCTCCCGGATCTGCGGCGACCTGGACGTCCAGCTGACCGCGTTCCGCAACCGGCCCCTGGACCACGCGCGTTTCCCGTACATGTACCTGGACGCGACCTACTGCAAGGCCAGGGTCGAGCACCAGATCGTGTCCCGGGCGGTGGTGACCGCCACCGGGATCACCGAGGACGGCGGCCGCGAGGTGCCGGGGGTGATGGTCGGCGACAGCGAGGCCGAGGTGGTCTGGACCCAGTTCCTGCGTCACCTGCTCGTACGCGGCCTGGGCGGGGTCCGCCTGGTGATCGGCGACCATCATTCGGGACTGGTCAAGGCTATCCGGACGGTCATGCACGGGGCCGCCTCCCAACGTTGTCGTGTTCACTTCCTGCGTATGTCTTCGGCGTGATCAGCAAGGAGTCAGCCGAGATGGTCGCCGCGACGATCCGCACGATCTTCACCCAGCCCACCGGCGAGACGGTCCGTGCCCAGCTCGACACCGTCGCCGACAGGCTCGGTGGCCAGTTCCCCAAGGTCAAGGCAATGCTCCTGAAAGCCAAGGAGGACCTGACCGCGTTCGCGGTCTTCCCCGAACGTCACTGGAAGAAGATTCAGTCCACCAACCCACTGGAGCGGTCGGCCGCGAGGTCAAGTGCCGTGTCGACGTCGTCCAGGTCTTCCCCAACGACGACGCACTCCTGCGGCTGGTCACCGCCGTCCTGTTCGAACTGCACGACGAATGGATCGCTTTCCCCCGCCGCTACCTGCCCGAGGGAAGCATGGACCAGCTTTACCCCGCTGAGCTCCCCGACAGCGCCCTCGCGCTACCGAACACCACCAACACGCCCTGACCAAGATCGGCTGCACCAACCAGCGGGACACCATCTCGACCTGCACGTTGATCGGCTGCACCACCTGGCGGGACACCATCGGGAGTCCGGCACTCTGAGTCGACCCTGCCCAGTGGCAGTACGTGCGTCCCCAATCGGTGACCTAACCTCAGCCTTCAAGCATGAGCGTTGTTTCCGACCGCTCCGACACACATCACCCGGGAGGTCTCATGTCTGCTCTCAGCACGCCCCGGCCCGACGGTGGAGAATCTTCTGACTCGCACTGGCTCCAGGCATTTCGCGAGGTCCTCAAGTCCACTGACGTCGACGATGACACCGATTTCTTTGAGGGGGGCGGTCATTCTCTGATGATTCCCAAGCTGTTGTTGTGTTACGAGTCGCTTTCGGGTTGGCGGCCGCCGGCAAGCCTGGTGTTCGAGTTCCCGTCACCGCGCGAGCTGGAGGCGCAGTCGGCCCTGCTGCAGGGAAGTCGGTAGCGCGATTCCGGGTGCCTCGGCGGTCAGAGCCACGCCGGGGATCGCGGCCCGGAAATCATCGGGTCGGGCGGAGCGGTCCACGCGAGATACTGGAAGAGGGCAGTAGTCATAGTCGACTTCGGGATCAGTCCAAACCCGAACCCGCTGTCGGATGAGGAGCGCCAAACGGTTGCCGCCGCCAAGTTCGGTCAGGTGTTCACCGATCACATGATCACGCTGCGCTGAGATGAGGAGCGTGGGTGGCACAGCGGACGGGTCGAGGCGTTCCGGCCCATCAGCCTGCCGCCGTCGGCGACGGTTTTCCACTATGGGCAGGAGATTTCCGAAGGGATGAAGGTTCAACGCGTCCGCTCGTCGGCTCGCGATGCCGGAGATCCCGGTGGAGACGTTCGGATGGTGTCCCGCCGGTTGGTGCAGCCGATCTTTGTCAGGGCGTACGCCCGGGGGCTCATGCGCGCGTAGGCTCCGCTCCCTGCTCGTGAGGCAGGCCACCGTGCAATTCTCCCTGGTAAACGCCGTGTTCAGCCAGGAAGGTGCACGATGGCCCTGGCCCAGCATGGCTGACTCCGCCTGCTTGAGTCACTACGTTCAGCGGACGGCCTCGAACTGGTCTGCTCGGTGGCCGACGGATGCTGCAGGAGCTGATGGAGGCCGAGGCGAGTGCGAAGATCGGCTGCAGTAACCAGCGGGACACCATCTGGCCTTAACGGCATGAACTTGGCACGCGCTGGCGGAAGTTGAGCTGCTTCAAGTAAGCCCTGCTCACGCTGGCCCGGCTACGGAAGAACGAGACGTTCGCACAAGTCGGTGCTGGGTTCGGCGTGTCAGAGGCGACGGCCTGGCGCTACGTCGACGAGACACTCGAAGTCCTGGCCTCCTGGGCGCCGGGCCTGCACGAGGCCCTCGTCGGACTGAGCGAAGGAGAATTCGTCATCGTCGACGGCACGCTCATCCCCACCGACCGTATCGCCGCGGACGAGCCGTACTGCTCGCAGAAGCACAAGCAGCACGGCATGAATGTCGAGGTCGTCGCCCGGACGGCACCCCGCTGTGGTTCTCCCGCGCGCGGAACCGAGCCGCACGCACGACCTGACCTCCGCCCGCGCGCACGGAATCGTCCAAGCCTGCCTGACCCGGCAGGTCCTGGTCCTCGCCGAGGGGCCTACCAGGGTGCCGGCGCCACCTTCCACACCCGGTACGGCCACCACAGCGAACAGCCCGAGCACTACCAGCAGTTCAACCGGGACCATGCCCGGCTGCGGGCACCGGGAGAACGCGCTTTCGCACAGCTGAAGTCCTGGCGGCTGTTACGGCGAGCCCGATGTTCAACACGGCATATCGGCACCATCGTCCGAGCCATCGACACACCCCTGACCTGCGACTATTCAGGATGAAAGAGCTTCAGTGCTGACGGCACCTATATTATCGAGAACCTAGATGCCGGGGTCGAACTGGTCAAGGCCCGACCCCGCCACCTTAGAGGGTGTCTCATGTGGTGAGCCTCATGTGGTGAGCTTCGCAAGTTTCTTGTAGCAGATCAGGGCGGCCGCCAGACCGAGGAAGGCGAGGAAGTGGGAGCCCTTTCGCTCGTATCGGACGGTGAGACGTCGGTAGCCGAACAGCCAGGCGATCGACCTCTCGATCTTCCAGCGGTGCCGGCCGAGTCGTTCGCCGGACTCGATTCCCGGCCGGGCGATGCGCGGGACCAGTCCCCGTTCTCGCAGCCAGGAGAGGTGGTGGGCGGAGAAGTACGCCTTATCGGCACGGAGTTTGACCGGGCGGCGCCGACGAGGCCCGCGCCGGGAGCGGGTGGCGGGTATGCCGCGA
>NZ_KB911647.1 GCF_000383615.1 Streptomyces canus 299MFChir4.1
GAGGAGTACGGCGTTGACCGTCTCCTCGGCGAGCTGGCCGCGGAACTGCGGGAAGGCCGCTGGCGGCCGTTGCCTGCGCGCCGGGTGTTCATTCCGAAGCCCGGCGTGGCGGAGCAGAGGCCGTTGTCGATTCCTTCGGTTCGCGACCGGATCGCGCAGGCCGCGTTGAAGATCGTGCTCGAGCCGGTCTTCGAGGCCGACATGCTTCCGTGCTCGTTCGGGTTTAGGCCGAAGCGCGGAGCACACGATGCCCTCCAGGTCCTCGTGGATGAGGCTTGGCGGGGCAGGCGTTGGGTGGTGGAGACGGATATCGCCAACTGCTTTGAGGCGATTGACCATGAGAAGTTGATGCAGGCGGGCGAGGAACGCGTCGTGGACCGGTCGGTCCTCAAGCTCCTGCGCGCGATGTTGCGGGCAGGGGTCATGGAGGACGGGCAGGTCCGTCGGCCGGTGTCCGGCACTCCCCAGGGCGGGGTCATCTCCCCGCTGAGGTTGATCCCCGGGAGTGGACACCGGGTTTCATGCGGCAAGTGACAGAGTATGTGATGCGATCAGACGCTGTTCGAACTCGACGCGGCCCTCTTCGGTGGCCTGGTGCCGGCAGTAGCCGGAGCGGGAGACCCCCAGGACCCGGCACAGCCGCTTGACGCCGAAGTCGGTGCGGTGGTCGGAGATGAAGTCCCAGCGGCGGGTCCTCACTTCACCTCCCTGGCAAAATACGCGGCCGCCCGGCGCAGGATCTCGCGCTCCAACTGCCACTCCTTCTCAGCCTTCAGCAGCCTGGCGTTCTCGGCCCGCAGCCGGGCCAGCTCTTCAGCCTGACTCCCCGGGCCACTCCCGCCCCGGACGGCCGACCCGTTCGCCCCAGTGTCCTTGCGGACCCATGTGCGCAGTGTCTCCCCGGTGATCCCGAGCTCGGCGGCCACGGCCGCGTACGTGTGCTTGCCGCCGCCCGCGCGATACAACGCGACGGCGTCCCTCCGGAACTCCTCCGGGTATGGAGACTGGCGTCCCACCTGGACATCCCTCCCTGGACCATCAAGATCCATTGTCAGGGTGTCCACTCCAAGGGATCAGCCTCAGCTACGTCTTCACCCGACCCAACGGAGCCCCAATAGAGGGAGCCACCCTCACCCGGCACTTCAACACCCTGCTCCGTCAGGCCGGGCTCCGCCGCATCCGGTTCCACGACCTCCGACACTCGGCGGCGACGCTCCTCCTGGAGCAGGGGGTGGAACTCGTGGTGATCAAGGAGCTGTTGGGGCACGCCCACATCGGCGTCATCGCCACCGTGTACGCCCACGTCCGGTTCCACCTCCAGCGCGACGCCATCGAACTTCTCGGCCACGCTCTCCGTAACCCCGCCGAGATCACCGGCAAGCCCGACGGCGGCGACGAACCACCCCTCTGCGCAACCCTCGTCCGCTGACGTTGCCGTCAACTACTGCCGTCAGACACCCCAGAATGCCGCAGCCGCCCCCACCGGATTCACATCCGATGGGGGCGGCGTACTTATTTCCGAAAACGCCGCGCAGCACGCTTCACTCTAAGTCCTGCTCAGTTCACTTGCCGATCTTCGTCGGACTGGCACACGGCGCCCTTCGATCGTCTCCAGAATGTCGGCCGCCACCAATAAAGCACACTTCGATCTTCAGGCCACGGTTCGTCCTGTACAGATACTTCCTCGAAGTGATCGACGGTGAGGTCGATTGGCCGGAAGCCCTCGTCCAGCGGCTCATCAACTGCTGGCTCGCGAACTTTATTCATAAAGCGCTCTTCGCTTGCCTGGACTGCCAGGTATGCCCGCTGGGCATCGACAAGGGAGCATTTGTTTGCTCCGCCAGTTAGTAGCGGCCACCGAAGTTGGGCCACATCATCTTCCCAGAAACAGACGGGACAGACGAGAGACGATCCGGTCCGACCATCGTGCACGAGGTGGCCGCAGCAGGGGCATGGCGATCGATCAGGAGACAATGTCATGGGACCAGGGCTCCGGGCTGATTATTGAAGTGCGCCATTGGGTTCTCTGGTCTGTAGTAAGTAACGATTCCCTTCTCACTCGCAACTCCAAATTCTCCAGATCCCGGATCCAGGAAGTATCTTGTGTTCCCGTCCCGTTTGATCAGCACACCCGGCCTGCGACCGTCACATACACACATCAGATCCTCTGCCGCATAACCATATTCCGCCTGACTGTCGAATCCCATTTCTTCGCCGTGCTTCTCGAAGTGGGCATCGAGGTTCCCCTTACTCGTCCACTTTTCGACGCCGCAACCGACATTGTGCACGAGTACTGGCGTGTCGCCCGCCAGCACATAGTACGTATGCAGTTCCTCGACAGTGAGGTTGTACATGTCGCGGTCGCCGGGTCGTGGGGTGATGGCGGTGACGTAGGCGTGGCGGTCGTCGGCGGTGTTGAGGGCGTGGCCTGCGAGGAGTTGGCCGGCGGGGACCCAGGTGTGGAGGGTGTCGTCCCAGAAGGGGTGCTTGGACGTGGTGTGGAGGGTTTCCGTCTTGCCGTCGGCCAGTTGGATCTTGAGGTCGACGAGGTCGTAGTCGTGGTTGACGTGGGTGGCCGTGACCGTACGGGGACCCTGGTGCTTGCCGTTGGCAGGGGCGGCGGCCTCGACCTTGTCGCCGCTCTTGATGTCACCGATGGGCTTGGTCTTGCCGTCGGCCATCAGGACCGGAGTGGAAGGGGTGAAACTGCAGAGCACCGCTTTGATTGCGCCGACTTCGCCCTCGGCCTCGGCGCCGGCGCCTCGCGTTCCCAGGAGGAGGGCTATGTCGAAGAGCAGCTTTCCGGTGCCTTCGGCACTCTTGCCGTCCGCGTAGTCGCCGTATATCTCCTCGCCTCGCGATGTCACCGCTGCCGCCCCGGCGAGGGCCGGATTGGAATTCATGAGCAACTGGGTGAGCAGGTCTGTGCAGCCGTCGCCGTCGAGCAAGCAGTTCTTGTCGGCGAGGATCTGCTGGACGGGGGCTTGGAAGAGGGTGACGACGGTCGATTTGGCCTGGCCTACGAAGGTCTTGGCGACATCACTGACCCAGCCGGAGACGCCACCGCCGCCTCCGTTGACGTTCCCCTGACTGTTCGTGGAGACGGTGCCGGTGGTGGAAGCCGTGCCGCACGTGTGGTAGCAGCCGCCTGTGCCTGTTCCGCCTGCCGGGACGCCTGGGGTTTCGCTCTGGCCGCCCCCGCCGCCGCCGGGGCGTGGCTCGTTGTGGCCGGTTCCGTCGTCGATCCACAGGCCGGTGGGGTCGGAGTGGCTGATGGGGTTGTTGTCGGCGTAGGTGTAGCCGTTGAGGGACTGGGCGTTGCCCGTGTCGAGGACGGGATCGACGCTGAGGAATCGGCCGATCGCGGAGTCGTACTCGCGGGCACCGATGTAGGTGAGGCTGGTGGTGGGGTCAGTGGTTTTGCCGAGGAAGGTCTTGTCGTCGGCCCAGACACCGGTACCGCCGGAGCGTGGTGCGCCGAAGGGGGTCAGGTAGCGCTTGGTGACGGCCTGGGTGGTGGCGTCGAGGCTGACAGTGGATGTGCCGTGCGGGTCTCCGGAGAGGTAGGAGAGGGTCTGGGTGCCGCTCTTGTTGGTGCGCAGGGCGATGGTGGCGCTTCCGGTGCCGTAGTAGCGCTGGGCCCAGTACTTGGCCGTCGAGGTCGAGGTGTCCAGGTGGACTTCGGTGGCACCGAGGTAGAGGACGGTCTCACCGCTGGTGTTGCGGCGGATGAGGAGGTTGCCGTCGGCGTCGTAGACGTGGCTGGTCGTGCTCTTGGTGGTGCCGGTGCTGGACTTTTCGGTGACCGTGTCGAGGTCCCCGGTGGCGTTCCAGGTCAGGGACTGGGTGTCGGTGCCGTTGGGACGGGTGGTCGTGTCACCGGACTTGTCATAGATGTAGGTGGCGCTCACATCGGTGCAAGAGGTGGCGGCGGTGGTCGCCGTGAGCTGGTGGGAGTTGCTGGTGTTGTTGTAGCAATAGGTGCGGGAGGAGTCTCCGGTGCCGGTCTGCGTTCTTTCCGTCGTGCGCAGGCCGCTGCTGGTATAGCCGTAGGTGGTCCAGTAGGGGGCGGCTCCGCCCAGGTTGGTCGTGGTGCGGCCGCTGGTGTCGCAGGAGGCGGTGGACGGGGTCCAGGCGTCGGTGAGGCGCTGGTAGCCGTCGTAGGTGAAGCACTGGTAGTCGGTCGCGCCGGTGCCGGACAGGTTGGCGGAGTCGAAGGTCGAGGTGACATCGCCGGCGTCGTCGTAGGTGAAGCTCAGGTCCTGGACGCTGCGGGTGGCGTCGGTGGTGAGGCTTCGGGTGAGCCGGTCGGTGCCCTGCTCGTAGGTGTTGGTGATGTACGCCTGCTTGGCGGTGGAGGCCGTTGAGGTGCCCAGGGCGTACTGCTTGATCTGTCCGATGGCGTTGTAGTCGGTGGCCAGGAGATAGCCGGTGGCGCCACCGACGGCGGTCACCATTCCGAGGCCGTTGTACTCGGAGTCCACGATCTCGCTGCTGAGGCCGCCGACGGCGGGTTCCGTGTAGTACTGCTGGGTGCCGTCGATGTTGTAGTACGAGGTGGTGGCCAGGGTCGCCGAAGCAACCGCACCGTAGGCAACGAATGGGTCGCTGGACGGCAGGGTCAGTTGGCTGCCGGTGGCGTGGTAGAGGTTGTCGTAGGCGGTGACCTTGCGGGTGTAGGCGTTGCCGGTGGTGCCGCCGACGTAGCTGATCGAGTCGTCCAACTGGCCCTTGGCGAGGGTGTCGTAGTCCCAGTGGGCCAGCTTGTTCGCGTTGGTCTTCGCCGTCTGCCACTGGTCGGTCTTGCGGCCCAGCACGTCGTAGCCGTACAGCAGTTGCGTGCCGCGGTTGTCGGTGGTGGTGTCCGTCTGGTCCAGGGCCGTGTAGGTGGTGGTCGTGGTGCCGAGGTCCGGGTCGGTGGCCGAGGTCTGCCGGCCGAACAGGTCGTACACGTACGACCATTGGGCGCCATCAGGTCCGGTGACCGTGGAGGGCTTGCCGTCGAGGGTGTTCTTGTACTTGGTGGACGTGTACGTGGCTCCGGGCCCGGTGCCGTAGGCGGCGTCTGCGGGGTCGGTGCCCGCGTAGGCCCGCTTCTCGACGGTGTAGCCGAAGATGTCGGTGATCGTGCGGGTCGCCGAACCTCCGTTCAGCGCGGTCGTCGCGGTGGAGTCACCGGTGTAACTGGTGCTGGTGGTCCACTTCTTGACGCCGTACACGTACAGGCTGCTGCTGGTGGCCCGGCCCGCGCCGTCGAAGACGGTGTCGGTCTGTTTGGGCGCGCCTCCGGATTCCGCCCGTGCGTAGGCACCGCTGGGGAGGTTGGCGGAGTCGTAGACGTCTGCGTAGGTCTCGTAGGCCAGGCCCCGGCTGTCGTAGCGGGTGTCCGTGAGCAGACGTCCGCCCTCGGGGGTCGGGGACTGCGTCTGCAAGGGCCGCAGGAGGGAGTCGAAGATGGAGTACGCGGTGTTGTAGGTGGTTCCGTCGGCCTTCAGGGTCGAGGTCGACTCCCATGACAGGGCGTCGTTGGTGACGCTGTACGCGTAGGTGTAGTTCGGGGTCTGGTTCCCGGAGTGGGAGCGGTTGGACAGCCAGGTCGCGGTCTTGCGGCCCAGTGCGTCGTAACTGGTCTCGGTGATCTTGTTGTTGACGTCGTAGACCTTGGTGGGCAGACCCGAGGCGTAGTCGGTGTACGTGTACGTGGTCTGCGACTTGGCGTTGGTGACCTTGGTTTTGGTCAGCGGGCCCGAGTCGGTGGGCGTGTAGGCGGTCGCGGTGGTGTTGCCGGCCGTGTCGGTGACGGTCAGCCGACGGCCGAGGCCGGCCGTGCCTCCGCTGTCGTCATAGGTGGTCTTCGCGACGGTCTGCCAAGTGCTCGGATAGCGCTCGCCGTTGGTGGCGGTGGCCGGGTAGGCGGTGGCCCGTCCGCTCCACGTTGCCTCCCCGAGCGTGGGGGTCTGGGTGGCGGACCAGGCGGTCGCGGCGGTGTTGTCGTACACCGTGGCGGTGTCGGACAGGACGTCACCGCGGGAGGCGGAGGAGGCCGGCAGGTTCACGCTGGTCTCGGCAACGGAGCAGTTGTCCTCGGCCACCGTACGAGTGCGGGAGACCAGGTTCGTGAGGCCAAGGGCCGTGTTGCGGGCGTACCAGGTGCGGGTGCAGGTGTTGTCGGCGACGGCGGTCTGACCGTAATCGGCGCTTTTGACGATCATGCCGTAGGAGTCGTACGTGTTGGAGATCTGACGGGTGCGCCAGGTCGCCGATGCGGTGAGGTAGGTGGAGGTGGTGGTCGTGCCGGTGCGGACGTAGTACGCCTTGATGCTGGCGTACGACTTCTGCTGGCTGGCGGTCTGCGATGTCCAGGGCGTGTTGACCGTCACCGAGACGGGGACGGTCCCGTTGTAAGAGATCTGCTCACGGAGGGTGCCGGCATCCTGGTCACTGTCCGTGAGATCGGCGACGTCCAGACCCGAGACGTCGAGGCCGGTGCGGGTGGCGGAGGCGGTGGTGCCGTCGGACTGTTTGTCGCCGTCCATGCCCTGCATGTACAGGCTGACGGTCTTCGACTGGGTGGATCCCGCAGCGCCGGTGGTCGTAGTGACCTTGCCGTAGCCCCGCCACTGCGACCAGGTCCGCTCGTCGGCCGGGACCAGCGGGTCGAAGTTGTAGTGCCAGGCCGGGTCGGAGTAGCTGTAGGAGTTCTCGACACCCTGGCCGAAACCGAGCGGGTCGGTGCTGAGTATGGCGGTGACCCGGTACTTGTGGAACCAGTCGAGCAAGGATTCGACAGCACCGTTGATGTGCCAGTACATGGGGTAGCAGCTCAGGGTGTCGTTGTCCTCGGACGAGGGCATGTTCGAGCCGCGTACGCACTCCGGGTTGGACAGGGTGACGGTGGTGATGCCGCCGGTCTCGGAGGTGATGGTGGAGATGCGCGGCATGCTGAGCTTCAGGATGTCGTCGGAGGTGGAGTCCACCCGGTTGGGCCGCAGTTGGTAGGTGAAGGTGACCGGATCCAGCTTGATGGCGGTGCCGTTCTTGCCGGTGTGCTGGATCGAGGAGAGCACCAGGGTCTGGTCGGAGGTGTCATCGATGTCCTGGCCGTCCTTGAACTCCTGGGTCAGCGCCCAGGAGTCCACCGCAACGAGCTTCGAGACCGTGGCCGAGTAGGCGAACGTGTCGATGCTCGTGAGGCGTTTGCGGCTGAAGAACGACGGGCTGTCGGTGTTGCAGTCGTCGGCCCCGCTGGCGCAGATGGTGTCGTACGGCACGTCCGGCCAGTTGTCCGACGTCGAGGCGGTCAGCGAGGAGCAGTCCGAGGCGGTGCACCGCTCGTCGTAGGAGAACGTCACCTCGTCCGAGTCGGTCCCGGTGAACAGGGTGCTCGCACGCTGCCCGTAGAGGATGTTGTCGAGGTGCCCGCCGCGGGTGTACTTGGCGTTGGCGGTCGAGGCGCCATTCTTGGGGTAGTAGTTCGTCTCGGCCGTGTACCAGTACGACATGGCGTTGCCGTGCAGGTCGACGACGTAGTCGAGGTTCCAGCGCCAAGCCTGGTTGAACGAACGGTCGGCGAAGCCGGATCCCTGGTCGTAGCCGGGCTCGCCGGAGTCGTCGCCGAAGACCGGCGTGGTCCACACCGAGTTGGTGCGCTGGGTGTCGGCGCCGGGGAGTTTGTTGAGCCCGAACGTGTACTGGGTGCCATCGCCGGTGGTGACGGTCCAGTACTCGCCCTTGCCGTCGATCCCGGTCTCGCCGTCGTCGTCGTTGTCGGCGCCGGTGGAGTGGGTGACGGTGGATGCGTCGTCGTCCTTGAGGTGCCAGGCCCCGTCGGTGTCGTTCTTGACCAGTTCGGTGGACTTGCCGTTGAGGACGAGCGAGGCGTTGTCGTACTTCCAGCACTCGTCGTGTTTGCCGTCCTGGCCGTCGTCGTCACAGGAGGCGTACGACCGCTCGATGTACGACGACTCGCTCAGACCGAAGCCCTCGCCGACCTGGGTGGACTGGTTGTTGGTGGACGCCGTCTTGCCGTCGGTGCTGCCCGAGTCGTACCCCAGAGAGAGCGAGGGCGACGGGCCCGCCGCCGCCGGCGGCGTGGACAGCGGATAGCTCCAGGTGAACGCCCCGGAGGAGCCGCCGGCCTGCCAACTCGACGACGAGGACAGGGGCGAGGCGGAATAGTTGCCCGATCCGGATGCCGATTCTCCCGAAGTGGCCGTCAGCGCGAGCACGGTGGCCGCGGAAGCCGTTGCCTGGGACAGTACGGTCGTTCGGACACTGGAGTGAGATGCCCGTGTGCCACTCCCCGATACGAGGGACTGCTCCAGCGCGACCGTGGCGGACACGCTCTGGCCGCTGATGCTGTTGTGCGAGTCCAAGGACGTCTGGACTCGGCAGGCGGTCTTGTCCGGAGTGGTCAGGGCACAGGCCGGCAGTTGTACGAGGTGCAGGCGGCCTGCCCAGTCACCGCCGTAGGCCGAGGCGAAGGCGCTGTAGTCGACGCTGATCTTGGCGCTGCCGTCGTCGCTCGCACTGGCGGTCAGCAGCACGCCCTTGATGCCGGCGGCGGCTGCGGCCTTGCGGCTGAGTACCTGGACGCCGGCCGTGCCCGATGCGGATTTCGCCCCCGCTGTGCGGCTCAGGGAAACGGGCAGCCCCCCTGCCGTCAGCCGAATGGCACCGGATGCAGGCAGGGCTGCGGTGGTGGAGGCGGCTTTGGGCCACGTCGCCTTCTGCTCCGCGAGGGCGTCTTGAGCCTGCTTCTTGTTGGCGGCCTTGTCCGCGGCCACCCGGGCCCTGGCCTTCTTCGCGCCCAGTCCGTGGACTGGCTTCACGGTGTCCGACCGCTGCTCCGGTACGGCGGGCACCAACTGCTTGGTGGATGACGCGGCTTGGGCGGCCACGGGAGTCAGACCGGCCACGGCCAGCGCGAGTGTCACGGCAACTCTGACCACTCGGTGTCTACGGCGTCTCGCACCACTGGCGGCACTCACGACAACAACCCCTCACACGTCAGAAGTCATCAACAAAGGAAGCGCTGGACTTGCTCGGGCGAGGCGGCAGCAGGGTGCCGCCTCGCCAGGGAGAGGGGGAGGTCAGTCCCCGACCGTCTCGACGATCTGTTGCTGGCTGGCCATGGCACCGGCCCAGACTCGGATGTCGCTGACCGTCGCGGGCAGATAGTGGCCCCAGGCGGAGTTCACGTAGGCTTTTCCGACGGCGAAGTCACCCGTACCCGGCGTCACCGTGTAAGCGGTCGCGTCACCGTTCTGCGCGTCGCCCACATAGAGGCTGGCCGTGCCGACTGTGCCGGACTGCGCGTCGAACACACCGGTCAGGCGCACTGCGCTCCCCAGGTTCGCGACATCGTCGGAGACCACACCGGTGAAGCTGCCGTCGGTGTTGAGGCGGCCGAAGTGCCAGAGCCCGACGGGGATCGTGCTGTCCGTTTCGGGGTCGGTGTCGGTGCCCGTCAGCTCGTACCAGAGCCCCCAGGCGGAGCCGTCCGCGCTGCGCTGGCCGAGGACCTGTCCCATGTAGCCCACCGGCTTCGCCGCGAGCGCGTTGCTGTCCAGTTGCACCTCCGTGGTCGCAGTGAAGGACCCGGTCTCGTCCACCAGCGGCCCCGGCGCGGACGCGGCGTCGTTGACCCCGTTGATGTCGTGAAGGACAATCCCCGTCCCGTCCAGCGTCGCCCCTCCCGACAGAGTCAGAGATGTGCCGTATCCGGAGGTGGTGTCAGCGATCGTGGTGGTGGTTGCCGCGGACGGATCCCAGGCCGCCATCAACTCGGCCGCTGCGTAACTGTCGTTGGTCTTCAGCTGTGCCTCGGTGGACAGTTCCTTCAGCGACAGGGCCCGCTGCCAGACCCTGGCCTCGTCGATCTGCCCGTTGAAGTAGTCCGCGAACGTGCCCGCGGTGGCGCCGTTTCCACGGCCGAACTCCAGGAGACCGGTGTCCGCCTCCGGCTCCCCGCTCGGTATTGCTTGCGGACTGCCCTGGGCCTTGCCGTTGACGTAGAGCTGGATCGTGTCCGTCTTCGTGTCGTACACGCCGGCCAGTTGCGTCCAGACCTTCACGGGAGGCGAGGCCGTATCCGCGAGCGAGCGCACGACGTGTGCGGTGCCTGCCGAGTCGGTCCAGTGCCAGTTGAAGATCCACTTGCTGTAGGAAGTGGAATAGTAGATCGCGAAGCCGGGTTGTGTGCTTCCACTGCCCGTCTGGGAGAGCACCACGGAGTTGTGGGTCGGGGTGGCGGCCAACCGGGCCCATGCCTCGACCGTGTACGACGACCGGGACTCCACCACCGGGCCGGAGGTGGCCGCGTAGCCTGTCGACCCGTCCACGGTCAGGCCCGTGTCCGTGACCGGCGTCGCCAACTCCGCACCGGTGGCGTCGTGCGTCAGTACACCCCTCCGGCCACGCCCGTCCCGGGAGGCACCGGACGAGGAGAGCGTCGCGTTGTCCTGCTCTGCCGTGACGGTCGTGGACGTGTCCAGCGCGGCGCCACTCGCTTCGTCGAAGTGCCACTGACCGGTCGGGCCAGTGCCCTCCGCGACCAGGAAGTCCACTGAGTTCTGGGCGCCCCAGGTCACCGAGTCCTTCGCCCGGACGATGATGGTGAAGGTTCCCGAGGTCGGCGGGGTGAAGGTCGCTGTCGGTGCCGAGGCGGGGATATCCGCCGACCACGCGGCCGAGGAAGACAGCTTGTAGTCGTAGGCGACGTTGGTGGACGCGTCCCCGGACGCGGGACTGAACGTGAACGTCACGTCCGTGCCCGGTCCGCCCTTCGCGTCGCACGAACTGCTGTTGCACACCGAGTACGGGCTCGACAAGGCGATTCCTGGCGCCTTGGGGCGGGTTGGATCGACCTTGAAATAGCACCAGGCCCCCGACGCCGCGTTCGACGGGCCGGCCAGATAGTCGCCTCCGCTGTTGTAGTACGACCGGGTCCAGGCCCGGTACCGGTACAGGGCCCCCTCAGTCAGCGCCGACGTCGGGACAGTGCCCGGAGACACGTTGTCGCCCACATATCCGCTGGTGGGCCGTGCGGTTTCGAAGACGGTGGCCCATGTGTCACTGCTTGCCGTGTACTTGTCCACGCTGTAGACGACCTTCAGGGACGCGCCCGACTCGCCGCCCGCCGCGGTCTGCGGCGTCGCCGCGAGCGACGGTGTCGCAGAGGAGGCCACGAGCGGATCCGACTTGTCGGTCTCGCACGCGACATTCGTCCCGGCGATCAAGCCGATCTTCGTGGGTTTGGCGGGGATACCGACGTACGTCACATCGATTTCCGCGTTGTCGTCGAACCTCTTCCAGCCGTTCGGGTCGGTCTCGTCGTGCGCCTTGAGCATCAGCGTCAGGCGGGAGAAGTCACCGTTGGCGAACTTCGTCATGGTCGAGGTGAGGTTCTCGTTCGTCTCAGTGGGGCTGTCGTTGAACTCGATCTGGGCAGCGGGCTGGCTGGGACTGCAGGCGGACCCGCGTCCCGCGGACACGTTCCGGTCCACCATCAGGTCCCAGTTCGCCGTCGGGCCCGGCCAGTTGGTCGAGGAGGAGATGTTGCCCGTACGCACCAGATCTACCCAGGAGGGCGTGCAGGACATCGACCACTTCTCCGTGATCGCAAACGTGGCGTCCAGGACGTGCTTGCCCGCCAGCTTCGCCGGCGAGAACTCGAAGTACATGCGGTTCTTGTAGCCGGAACCGCAGTAGTACCCGACACCGCCCGTGACATAGGTGCCGCAGTAGCCGACGCCCTTGCCGTCGTCCCCGCCGGAGAAGTTGTAGAACGTATCCCCGTCCGAAGACAGCAAAGTCCGCTCGGAGGCCGTCATACCGACATCCGGGTCGATGTACTGCGGGAAGACGGCGGAGTCGGCGGCGAGCATCGACGCATCCGGGGTCACCTTGATCGTGCCCTGCTCCGCAGTGACCGGAAGGCGGGTGGAGGTGTCCCCATCACTGGGCCCCTCGGTCGGGTCCGGTGTCGTCTCCCCATCGTCGCCAGGGCTCGCCGCAACGGCGCTGTCCTGCGCCGTTGTCGTGAACGCGCTCTGGGACGCCGAGTGGGCGGAGGCCGCGGGCGAGGCGGATGCGGTGCTGGTGGTGTCGCCCGACGAATCCCACTGCTGGGCGGCCGGAGCACGGAAGACAGCGTTACCGTCGTCGTCGACCGCGGACAGACCGCCGCCTCCGCCGCCATGCAGGGACAGCCCGTCGGCCCGCACAGGGAACGAGAGTTCCTTCAACTCCGGGTTCGCGGCAGCCGACGCCGAGGTGACGACGAGCACCTCGCGGTAGCCCTCGGTGGTGGCGGTCATCCGCAGATCCACCCCCGGCAGGACATCCGCGTACACTGCCGAGTCCCTCTCCAGCGTCGGCTTCGGCAATGTGCCCGGCCAACCCACGGTCAGCGAACGCCCGTTGAGGGACAGCTTCACCAGGTCGGCGCCGTCCCCGCCGTCGGAGAAGGAGATCTTGGCGACCGATGCCTTCGGCCCGACCGTGCCGTCCGACCTCGCCTCCAGCGTGGCGTCCGGCTGCGCCCAGGAACCATCGGCCTGGCGCGTCCGCACCGGCACGACAGAGTCCTTCAGCGTGAACGTCACACCGTCCGGATTCGCGAACGTCGTGGTGTAGGGCGTGCGTTCACCTACGACCTCGACCTGCTCACCTGTCTCCGCTGCCTTCTCCGCGTCCGCCCGTGCCTCCGGCGTCGGCTGGTCGGAGGCCGTGGTGTCGTCCGCGTGTGCTCCGGTCGCCGGCACTGCCAGCGTCGGCAAAGCAGCCATCAACGCGGCCGTCGCGGCCGACGAGACCACACGTCTACGCGCGGCGACCGCCGAGCGCGCACGCCAGGAAAACCCCATCCCCCACCCCACCCGTTCACGGAGTCCCTACCTTGCCCTTGCGGCCGCCTCATCAGAACCGCACGCATCACAGCTGGTCAATGGCGTATACAGCAAAGAAGCACAAGATCCAGCCGTACCCGGGTGCTACCAAATAGGGCAGGGCGGAGACTGTGCAGGCAGGGACCATCGTCAAGCCCGGCGGTACCCGTCCAGGGTCGGCCGCCAGCCGGCCACCTCCGCCGTCCTATTGACCGCAGTTGCAAACCATTCATTTCGGAGACTCGGCGCCCGCCACTCTCAGGCCACGACCTGAGGATTCGCTGAACTGAATGATCCAAGCTTCGGTCCAATCTCGGGACTCCCACAGCCACCCCGGCAGGCCGTGCTCGCCCCACGTGTGCGCCGTACCGGAAACGTGCCATGAACTGCACTCAGCCCCACGCGAGCGACCGGCCGGGCGTGGCTGGTATTCGACCTTCGAAAAGTGAAAGAAACGGTAAAGAGGGGTCGGTGTAGCCACAGTAATCACACAGCTTTCTTGCGCAGGAGATGTTGTCCCGAGACCGCCCGCTTCGACGAACTCCATTCGTGTGGCAGTCAACGCGGTGAAGTGAGGGCACAGGGCACGGACCGCACCATAGGTTTCCAAGCGGTCCGATAATTCACCCCGCCCGGCTACACCGGCGCCCGGCTGTGGTGCCTGGTGGCCGGTGAGGAACTGTCCATCACCGCACGCACCCACTCCCGCGACCTGTCGGAGATCTGGCGCCACCGGCTCTTCACCCCCGGGGTTCCTCAGATCATCAACGCGCACTATCCCGACCACCCCGACGGCCGCAGCGTCCACCAGCCCCGCCTGCAACCCCGCTCGGAAGCGGAGATCGCGTTCGTGGGCATCGGCCCGGGAGCCGGTCGCCGACTCAAGGAGGCCGGACCCGCCGACGCGGTCCACATCCGCGCCAAGATGGCCCGCGCCGTCAACCTCGCCACCGTTATCGGCTCCGACCAGGTCCGAGATTCCCTGCTATACATACCGACCCGCGGCGCCAACACAGCACACCGCTACGGGCGACCCGACGATCTTCCCTATGTGTGGCCCGGGTCCGGCAGGGAGGACAGCCGTGCTGAGGGCGGTCCGGGGCCTGACGATCCGTCAGGCCCCGGATTTCCGGCAGGAGTGGTCAGTTGGCGGGGACGTTGTCCTGGAACGTGGTGCCCGCGCTGCGGTACGCCGCCACCTTGGAGGCGACCTGTGCCGGGGTGAGGACCTGGTCCTTGACGTGCAGGACGTAGTCGACCTGCTCGTCGTAGGCCCGCGGGGTGCTGCTGGTCAGACCGCCGAAGTCGATCAGCCACTGGTTGAAGTTGATGGACATGGGCCGTTCCGGCAGGTACGCGGCGTCGTGGGTGCCGAAGAGCCGGCCGTCGATGTAGTACTTGATGCTGCTGTTGTCGATGGTCAGCACCAGGTCGTGCCAGCCGGTGTAGCTCTGGCGGCTCTCGCTGTGCTGGTTGACCGCCACCCAGGGATCGGCCTGGTAGGTCTCCCAGGACGTGGTGTAGAGGATGTTGGAGGGCTCGCCCCAGCCGCCGTTGGGCAGGTACTCGAAGTCGTACTCGGCGTAGTCGTCCGCCATGGGCGCCTTGAGGTCGTTGATCGTGAAGAAGGTCTGGACGAGGTGGTCGCCGTCCGGGCCGGACTTGGGCGCGTCGTTGAACTTGACGCGGGCCGCGTACGTCCCGTTCTTGAACTTCATCGACTCGGTGAGGATCTCGGTCTGCTCGGTGCTCGCTCCGGTGCCGGCGGTCGAGGTCTCCAGGTTCATGATGGAGTTGCCGCTGACGGTGGAGAAGGTGACGTTCTCCGGAGCCCAGGTGGCGCCGGAGACGCCGGGGCCACCGGAGTTGGAGCGCACGCTCCAGCCGTGCGCCGAGATCTTCGGGTCGGTGTGGCTGGTGTAGTTGAAGTCGTCGAACAGGGTGGCGCCACCGGTCGGGGGGTCGGTGGGTGGATCGGTGGGCGGGTTTGTCGGGTCGTTGCCCGCGGGGGCCTGGCCCCAGAGCGTGGTGCCGGCCAGTTGGGCGGTGACCTTGGACCAGTCGGCGTACGAGGTCTGGGAGGCGCCGAAGGAGTAGTCGTCGCTCTGGTTCAGCGGTGCCCACGTCGACTGGTAGAAGCGCAGTTGCATGTCGCCGGTGTCGGCGCCGGGTGCCAGGGAGCCGGCGCCGGAGGTGAAGCCGATCTCCAGGTAACGGTCCGCCGTCGCGGTGGGGTTGGCAAGTGTGCCGAAGGTGCCGGTGATGTTGGCGCAGCCCTTGACGGCCCAGGAACAGGCGAAGCGGTAGGTCGCGTTCGCCGAGTCCGCCTTGAAGTAGTAGCGGAGCTTGACGCCTTGCAGGGAGACGCTGTTGGTGCCGGTGTTCCGTACCTTGAACCACGGTTCCGCCTGATCCGCACTGGCTCCCGAGGCACTGGTCCGGTACTGGACGCTCAGGCCGTTGGCGGCCGCGTTCGCGGTGGCCGGGAGTGCGGTGAGCGCGGCGGCGCCCATGCCGACCGCGACGGCGGCGGCCGCGGCGGCGCGCAACCGGTTCGTTGTGAATCTCATCGTTGTTCCCTCCAGAAAGGTGGGGGTGATTCCCGGAACGGGACAGGGTGTGCGTCAGGGGTGGTGCGGGATGCCGAGCGCGTCGAGCCGTGCCGTGTGGTCGCTGAGACGGGACTGGAAGTCTGTCCAGTGGGTCGGTCCGCTCCAGCTGCGGTCGGCGAGGGCGCACAGGCGCGGGTAGGTCAGGTACTCGATGTGCGCGGGGGTGGTGACGAACTCGGTCCATAGCTGGGCCTGCGTGCCGAGCACCCGCCCGGCCGCCTCGGCGTCCGCCTCCGCCGGGACGGGGTCTTGGGCGTGCACGGTGCGCAGATCCACGACGACTCCGGGCTGGGCCGGTGGCTCGTGGGGGGCGCCGGAGCGGGCGTAGTCGAGATAGGTGGCCCGGTGGTACGCGTTGACCACGGGGTGGCCGCGTCGGGCGGCCGCCAGTGTGTGGGCGTCGTCGCGCCAGGTCATCACAGTGAAGTCCAGGGGCAGTTCGGCATCGGGTTCGGCCCAGGCCACCGGGCGCCGTCCGTTGCGGACGAGGAAGCCGCCTATCTGCGCGAGGAACCAGCCGTGCAGGGATCGGGCGTCCGGTAGACCTTCGGTCGCCAAGCGGCGACGCGCGTCGGCGCTGTGGTTCCACTCGGCTGTGGGGCACTCCTCGCCGCCGATGTGGAGGTATGGCGACGGGAAGACGTCCATGACCTCGTCGAGGACGGTGTAGCAGAAGTCGAGGGCTTCGTTGTGGACACCAAGGACGGTGTCGCACACGCCCCAGCGCGTCCATACGTCGAGGGTGCGCTCGGGGTGGTTGCCGAGTGAGGGATAGGCGGCGAGCGCGGCGCGTACGTGGCCGGGCATCTCGATCTCCGGCAGGACGGTGACTCCGCGGGCGGCCGCGTACCGGACCAGGTCGGCGAGTTCGGATCGGGTGTAGGACCCCCCGTGCGGGGTGCCGTCGTAGGGTCCGGTCCCGGCTGGACCCTGCTGGGTCTCGGTGCGGTAGCCGCCGATCTCCGTGAGCTTGGGGTAGGCGGCGACCGGCATGCGCCACCCCTGGTCGTCGGTGAGGTGCAGGTGGAACACGCTGATCTTGTGCAGCGCCAGCAGGTCGACGTAGCGGCGCAGGTAGGACACGGGCTGGAAGTGGCGGGCCACGTCGAGCATCGCGCCGCGCCAGGGGTGCTGAGGGAGGTCGATGATGTCGGCGCAGGGCAGTATCCACGCGGTGTCGGTCTCCGCGGTCTCGGACAGGGCCTGTGGGGGCAGGAGTTGACGGATCGTCTGTACGCCGCGCAGCAGGCCGGTGGGGTGTGCGGCACGCAGCAGTACGGCGTCGGGGTGCACGCTGAGCGCGTATCCCTCGTCGCCGAGGTGGCCTTGAGCGGGATCGAGGGCGAGGGTGAAGGTGCCTTCGGGGGAGGGGCGCAGAGGCAGCCCGGTGGCGGGGGCGAGTAGTGAGCGCAGCAGGTCGGCGGCCAGTTCGGTGCCTTCGCCGAGACGGACATTGGTGTGATCGTCGAGCGTGAAACGGCCGGGTGGGAAGGCGGCTGTGGTGGGGCGGGGGATGAGGGTGGGCATGCGTCGCCTCCAAGACGGAGTGGCCGGGGTGGGCGGGGCGGCTCTTGACTGCACCGGCCCGCGAGCCGGAGGGGACGTGGTGCCGCAGCAGTGTTCAGATGGGCGAACGTCGCGTGCGGGGGCGGTACGGGCCGCGCGCGGTGGCGTGGAGTGCGTACGCGCGGCTCAGCGGCTGGGTGAGATCTCTGAGCCGGAGCTGGCGGAGCTGCACGGTTTCACCTCCGGGGACGATCTGGCCACCTGACCAGTTGGGGTCACTGGTCAGTTCACCTGTTGAGGTGAGGAAGAAGGTGGCATAGACCAATTGTGTCGTCAACCCCCGGTGCAGACAACGGTTTTGCTGCACCGGGCAGCGCATACGCTGACGACCACCGACGATCTGCGGCTACACTTCGTTCACGGAGAGGGTGACACTGCTTCTTTACCACTGGTCAACTGGTCAGGTTGAGGGCTGAGAGTCGAGGGCGGGCTCAGGACTCAGGCGAGGGGGACGTATGAAGGCCGACGCACCTGGCGCGGTGCTCAAGCGCGAGCGGGTCCGCGACTTCCTCCTCGACCTCGTAGAGTCCCACCTCCCCGGAGACCCCATCCCCTCCGAGCGTGCCCTGTGCGCCCAGTTGGAAGTGTCCCGCCCGACCCTGCGCGCGGCGGTGGACGAACTCGTCGCCGCGGGCCTGCTGGTACGCGAACACGGCCGGGGCATGTTCGTCGCCCCCGAGAAGATCACTCAGGAGCTCGTCTCCACAGAGCAGTCCATGACCGTGCCGCAGGCCGCGGGCGCCTGGTCGAGCCGACTCCTGGAGTTCGTCACCATCCCGGCCGGCGCCCGCGTGGGCCGCAAGCTGCGGATCTCACCCGCTGCCGAGATCGTGTACGTGGCGCGCCTGCGCCTGGTCGACGGCGCCCCGATGGCCATCGAGCACCTGCACATCAAGGCCGAACTAGTCCCCGCCCTGTCCGCGGAGGAACTGGAGGCCGGCGACCTCTACGAGCACCTGCGCCGACAGCACAGCGTGCACGTCCGGGAGGCCGTACAGGCGATCGAGCCGACCGTCGTCACCCGCGCCGAAGCGGAAATGCTCGACGTGCCCGAGCTGTCCCCGGCACTGCTCTTCGAGCGGCTCACCTCCGACACCAAAGGCCAGCCCGTCGAATACGTCCACTCCATCTACCGCGGTGACCGCTACCGGATCGTCTCCCGGCTCACCCTCGGCCCCACGGTCGCGGCATCGCCCGACCAGCTCGGACACCACCCAGGCATCCCACCCGGCGACTTCGCCCACCGGGACGCCATCGCGTCCTCGACACGGGGGGACATCCAGGCAGGGCCGTGAGGTGGTGCGGCTCCTCCGTGAAGTGCTCCTGCAGCCACGGGGGTTGGACAGGCGCGGTGCAGGGCTCTCAAGTCGCCAGTGTGTGCGTCCGGGCTCAACACCAGGCGGGAATCCGTGGATTCCCGGAACCGTCGTCGATCAGTGCCGGGCAGATGCCCGAGTCAGCGGCCATGCGCATCACGTCAGGTTCGGTCAGCATGGCGTCGTGCCCGTCCCATTCGGCGTCCCCCAGTCCTGCGGGACCACTTCGCGCCCGACCCGTCCGACACCGAGTTCCCTTTCGACAGCGGTGGGTTCTCCCTGGCGCAGCGGACCTCGCCGCTCATCCCGATGTAGCAGTAGGCGCGGGTCAGTACACTGGATGCGACCTTGGCCCCGGCGTGGTACTCGCCGATACGGTCGGTGCAGAAGTACTGGAGGTTCCCGACGCGCGCGGCCAGCGTCCGCAGCCAAGTGGAGAAGTCGGGGCTCGTGGGATCGAACCTGTGTGTCAGATGGATCTTGCCGTGGGCGAGTGTCCACTCGGGGACGGGTCTGGCCACGAAGACGCCCTGCCGGTAGGCGAGTTCGGTACCCGCTGCCCAGTCGATGTGCTGTCGGTGGCGCAGGTCGAGGCATCCGCCAGCTCTTCCGGCCCTGCATTGGGCACCGCCAGCCATGACGTCTTGAAGCGAAGGACATGAACCCTCCCACCGTGGTTTCCGCCGACCGTGCGAGGCACCGCCTGCGTACGATCCATTTGAGTACGTTCTTCGGCACGGCCAAGATTTCAGTGCCGACCCACGAGGTGAGGGTGGCAACCGCTGGTGGTGCTCAAGCGTCCTTCAGGTATGCCACAGCCGAGCCCCGCCCCGTCCCCGGCTCCGCCCAGCTGGCCGCACTGTAGTCGGGACCCCGGACCGGAAAGACCATTCGGCTGCCCCGGCATTCACGTCGGTCACACCGCATGCCTCGCTCACTTGCCCCAGTCGGACCGCGATACCTACCTGGCCGGCCTGGTCCCCGGCGCCGGCATCGACCACCGCGGCACCCCCAGCCCTAGCACGTGCCGCTCCAGCGCCCGCGTCAGGACGACCGGGGGGACGCTGGTCTGGAAGGCACCGTGCCGTTGCCCCGGCCGATGATCGCCTCTGCCATGTCGCGCGTCCCGACCGACCCGGTGCCGCGTCCGGGGCCGGTCGGGACCTGGTCAGGCGGGCAGCTCCTTGATGTCGGACGGCTCCTGGGGTTCGATGCCGTTGAAGCGGTGTCGGAAGTCGCTGGAGGCGGGGTACGCGGCGCGGCGGGAGCGCATGATCGAGCCCAGCGGGCGGTGGGCCTTCAGGGCGTGCCAGGGGCTGAAGGAGAGGACGTCGTCGGCGTAGCGGCGGCGGGCGTCGCTGTAGGCGTCCTGGGCGGGCAGATGTAGCACGGCCACGGTCTGGTGCGGTGACAGGTCCTCGGGCCATAGGACCGAGGCGTCCTCCACCGGCATCCGGTCGATGTCCGTGGACAGCTGGGCGCGGATGTCGTACTCGGCGCTGTTGTCCGCGAAGAAGTCGGTGACGAGGTCGCGCAGGGCCGACTCGCCGGCCTTCTTGTCGACGTGGCTGCCGGTGAGGGCTCTGACGTTCGCCGAGCGGGGCGCGGCGGACATCTTCGCCACGTTGTCGCCGTAGCGCAGTGCGGCCATGGAGTGGAAGGTCTCGCCGAGGATGTGGTCGTTGGCGGCGGCCAGGGTTTCGACGGCGGGCGGAAGCGGGCGTCCGACCCGGGTGAGGGCCTTGGCGGCCACTCGGGCGGCCGCGCCGGTGAGTTGGAGTTGCTGGTCGCTCTGGCCGGGCTGTTTCTCCAGCAGGTCCTGGAGTTTGGCGTATTCGGCGATGTTGCCGAAGGGCAGGGTGGGGTGGTTGACGAGGAGGAAGTCCTGGGTGGTGAAGCCGTCGTCGAGGGCGCGGGACCCGGGGGCGCCGATCACCTTCATCGCGAGGCCGCCCTGGACGGGCACCTGGTCGGAGCGCAGGTCGCCGGGGGCGGAGGAGAAGCGGACGATCACCGGGTAGGTGGCCGGCGCGGCGAAGAGGCCCTGGGCGAGGTGGGCGGGCAGGTCGGGCTGGATACGCAGCTCGCCGGCGAGGACGCCGTGGCTCTTGGCGTGGGCGTCGCGCAGGCCGTGGCGGTGTTTGTCGGCGACCTGCTGGTTGGCCTTGCCCATGGCCGCGACGACCTGGCGGACGAGTTCGTCCTCGTCCGGAAAGGGCTGTTCGAGGTCGGGGCTGTAGCGGACGTACGAGGTCATGGGGGATCTCCGCGGGGGGTGAGGGTCAGCTGCTGCTGAGCCAGCGGATGGCGGACAGGCTCGGCATGAAGAAGTACTCGCCGCCAAGGAGGGTGTTGAAGGACTGGATGTTCTGCACCCGGCGCGGCGGGGTCCCGGGCACGGTGAAGTAGGCGCCCTTGTCCTGGAGCGAGATCAGCGGGTCCTTCTCCTTGCCCAGGCCCATGAAGTTGCCGGAACCGACCCATTCGCTCTGGAGGAACTCGACGTTGTCGATGGCGCGGGCGCCTAGCGCGATGAAGTCCAGGCCGCGCGGGGTGCCGTCGTCCTTGAGGCGGTCCGGGGGCAGCGGGGTGCCGTAGGAGGTGCCGCGCCGGATGATGCGGCGGATGTTGACGTCGGAGAGGACCGTCAGCTTGGTGTCGCGCGGGTTCATCCGGCGGATGTGGGAGCCGAGCGGGGTGCGCAGCCCGCGCGGGTCGGCGGAGTAGTCGAAGTCGTTGATCCGGTTCGGGTCCTCGCCGATGGCGGGGGTGTCGCGGTCGGGCGAGAGGGCGAGAGGTGCGCCGCTGCGCCAGCGGCCGACCAGATTGGCGGCCAGCAGCTCGCGTTCGGCCTCGGTGGAGGCGTTGTCGTGCAGCCACTTGTTGAAGGCCGCGACGTGGGAGTGGTACTTGCGGAAGACGACGTACGTGCCGTTGTGGCCCAGGACGTCCGGAGCCGGTACGGGCAGCGGCACACCGGTCTCGCTCGGGTGGCCGAGGACGAACTCACCGGCCTTGATGGGCCGTCCGTCGCCGGGCAGGGGTTCGGCGCCGCTGCCCTCGACCACCGGTTGGCTGAAGCCGTCCCGGTAGCCGAAGACGTTGAACCCGTCGGCCGCGAAGTCCTGGTGCGACAGCAGCCGTACGCCCGGGACCTCGCCCAGTTCCTTTTCATAGGCGGCGACTTCGGCCCGCCAGTCGTCCTCGCTCGCGGCGAACACCGTAACGGCGACATGCACCCGCGTCGTGCCGAAGGGGAACTCCCAGCGGTCCGGCGCGTTCACGCCGGTGTCCCGCAGCCGCTCGGCGCGGGCGGCCATCCCGGCGCGGAAGTTGGCCGGGAAGGAGGCCAGTGAGGTCTCCGGCAGCCCCAGTGCGACCAGACCCTGGTAGCTGAGGGCGAGGGCCAGCCAGGACGGCTGCGGTTCGTCCCAGCGCGCCGCCGAGGTCACCCTCGGCGCCAGTCGGCGCAGCAGTTCCCTGCCCGCGGCCGGTTCGGTGATCTCCAGGATCGCGTGGGTGCCGAAGTAGGGCTTGGGCCGGGCCCGCAGCAGGGTCGCCTGGATGTCGTCGAGGTCCAGGGCGGGCGGGCGGCGCAGCCGCCGGAAGAGCGGGGAAGGCATGGTGCGCCTGCCTTCAGTTGAGGTCCGACAGGAAACGCTGCACGGCGGCCTCCTGCCGCTTGAGCCGGTGGCCTTCAGCGACGGTGAGGTCGGGGTGGGCGACGAACCACGCCTCCGCCGGGATCTGGTACTTGACGATGAAGTCCTTCACGTCCGGCGAGGTGATGCCGGGCCAGCCCTCGACGTTGCTGAACAGGTAGTCCATGAACTCGGGGATCTTCGTCGCGAAGTCGTCGATGTAGGGGTCCCACTCGCCGTCGAAGGCGGTCGCGAACAGCAGCTTCGTGTCGTTGTCGAGGAACACGAACCGCATGTTGTGCAGGGTGCCGACCTGACCTGCGCCCGCCAGGTTCCCGCCGACCAGGCCGAAGAATTTCCGCAGCCGCGCGGCACCGTTCGGCTTCAGCGGCAGGATCGTCGTCAGCTCGGACACCTCACCGCTCTTGGCGCCGATCCGGCCGGCGGTGGTGACGGCGTGTTCGGCCATCTCCTCCTTGTCGGCGAGGATCTCGGCGGCCTTGAGCTTGAGGGCGATCTTGGCGTCCGACAGCGCTGTCTCGACCTTCTCGCGGACCGCATCGGGGAACTGCTGGAACTTGGCGTGCAGGTCTGTCTCGCTCATGGCGCCTCTCCTTGGGCGTGGGTGGCAATACTCCACGTACCGCCACAAATGGGCCATCGCAAGGTGCCCTGCAAGCGGGATGAAATCCGCTTTCTGAGCGCCTCCGCATAACTGATTACATCATCAGTTTGCTGTTCCGGCCTGTCAACGTGCTACTCGCAGGTAGTCGTATGGCGCTCGCCACTATGAGACAGGTTGACTCACAATGCCTCTGTGAGTCATCGTGTCTCGTGAGCCAACTTGGTTCACACGAAGGGTGCCGTATGCCGGAGGAGCGAGCCGATCCACGCCAGGTGCGCAGCCGCGAGGCCATGGTGACCGCAGCCACCGCGCTGCTCACCGAGGGCGGCCTGGAGGCCGTCACGCACCAGGCCGTTGCCGCCCGCGCCGGAGTGGGCCGGGCCACGGTCTACCGTCACTGGGCCGACCTGCTCGGGCTCCGTCTGGCGGCGCTGGAGGCAGGCATGCCGCCCCTGTCACCGGCGCCCGAGGACGTGCGGGCGGCGTCCGGTGCCGAGCCGCGAGCCGAGCTGGTCCACTACCTGCGCCAGCTCTGCGAGCGGCTCGACGACGCCCAGGCCGGGGCCGTTCTCGCCGCCGTACTGGGCGGGGCGCAATACGACGACGGGATGCAGCGCCTCCGTCTGACTGTGCTGACCCAGATCGTCGACTCCCTGCGCCCTGCCGTCACCGCTGCCGTCGCCCGGGGGCGCCTGCGCGCCGACGTCACGGCCGAGACATTTGCCATGACGACCGTCGGCCCGCTCGTCTATCAGCGGTTCCTCGCGGGCGCCCGGCTCGGTCGCGACATGGTGGACGCGGTGGTGGATGCGGCACTGCGGGCGTGGGCGCCGTAGCGATTCCGGTTCGAACCGGAACCCCGGTGGAAAGACCAGGGTCGTCTCACCGGGCTTCCCTCCGGTCGGCTGACCTGCGCAGCACTCGCTGACTCCACTGACATGGCGTCGAACAGCTTCTGGAACTTCGCCTGCATGTCGTTGTCCTGGAGGAACGTGCCCGGCAGCACGCGGCCGGAGCGGCGATCGGCCAGCACCGCTGCCGCGAATCCAAATCCCAGCTGGGCGGCCAGCCGGGAGAACAGCTCGGCGAACGTCCGGCGCGGGCAGTGCGCCGACCCGCAGATGAAGCGGCTGACCGTCAGCCGGATTACAAAGCTCTGCTCAGCGAGTGGCAGGTCTTTCAGCCTGCGCTGGTATCGGTCGTGGACTCGTCCTGCATCTGGCCACCGCCATCGACCTCGCCTCACGTCGCCTGGCCGGCTGGGCCATCGCGGACCACATGCGCACCGGCCTCGTCACCGATGCCCTGGCCGCCGCCGAACACACCCGAGGCAACCTCGCTGGAGCGCTCATACACACCAACCACGGAGCCCAGTACACCAGCCGGGCCTTCGCCGACGCCTGCCGTCAAGCCGGCGTCCGCCAGTCCATGAGCGCGATCGGCTCCAGCGCGGACAACGCACTCGCCGAGTCCTCCAACGCGACCTTCAAACGCGAGACGCTCCAGGGCCGCAAGACCTGGCCCAGCAAACGCGAGACCCTACTCGACGCGTTCGGCTGGCTCAACCGCTACAACACCCGACGCCGTCACTCCCACCTCGGACAACGCAGCCCCATCGCCTACGAGAC
>NZ_KB911648.1 GCF_000383615.1 Streptomyces canus 299MFChir4.1
CTCGGCCCGCAGCATCGCGTCGACCAGCGGCGCGAACTCGTCGATCTTCCTGGGCACTACCTGGCCACTGGCCGAACGGCGCGGTGGTGTCGCCGGACCCGCGAGGTACTTGCGGACCGTCTTGCGGTCCAGCCCCGTCTCACGGGCGATCTCCGACAGGCTCATCGCCCCGGACTCCAACAGCCCACGAAACCGCCGAAGTTCCGACCACCGCTGCGGATCCAAGACCACTGTCGACCACCCCCTGCCGCAGCACACCGACTACGCAGCAGAGTGCCGACCAGGATCCCTCAACACATCCGCAACTGGCCGCATTCGCCCGTACGTGGGTGGGGACGTTCAGGTGTACGCCGACAACTCGTCGACGACCTGGCCGCAAACCGCGATGAGGTCGAGTCGAAAGCGAAGGCTTGGCTGCGGCACGAAGGCGCGAGCGCGAAAGGTCAGAGATGGGAACAGGACGGCTACCGCGTACCTGGTGGCGTCCCTGGCGAGCCGGGCTTCGATGCCGAACTCGCCCGCGTCCGCGCAGAGCTTGACGCGGCAACGGACCACCTCACCACCGCAGCGCGCCAGGAGATCCTCGGAGTGATCCTGGCAGCGCTCAGCGAGCCCATCGACACGGCCTTCGAACTCGAGACCGCTGCCTTCAATCGCCTGGCGTCCACGGCGACGACCGCACCACTCATTTTCGCCGCGATCAAACGCCTCCGTGATCGCACCGAACGCGGACAAGCCAAAGCCGATCCCGTCTCGGCCCGCCGCTGGCGAACCTTCACCCTCAGCAGCCGCCACCCGCTGCTGAACACTTTCGCTCCCAACCATCCCGACCGCGTCGTCGAAGTACCAATCGAAGACGGAGCGGGCGAGCACGATATCGACGGCCTTGTCGCTTCCGCCTCCGTCTACGGAATTCCCGTGCTCGTGCGGGTTCGAGAAGGCTCCGTCCTGCACGACGCGACCAAAGGGAGCATCGCGGAAGACGACTACGCCGACCCCCTAGAAGCGATGCTCGCGCGTACGCTCCTTGGCCGTTCCTAAAAGCCTGCTACCTGTAGCGGATCGCTTTGGTCGCCTACGCCTTCCTGGACCGCCGCCTTGGAGCGCGCCACCCGGACCGACCGGAACGACCCCATGGAGGGGCACCCGCTGTGGTGGTCCACCTGGCGCCGCCATCAACGGCGCGCCCGCCTCTGCCTCCACCATTGGCACGCATACGCCGACACCACACCATGATCAGACAGCTCCGCAGCAGCTGTCGACAGCTGCCGTGACTGACGCCCTGGTGTGCTGCCCCCTACCGAGAACTCTCGTGATCACGGGCGGTGCAAGCCGGTGAGGAGCAGGTCGAGGTAGCGCAGGCCGAGTGCGGCTCGCTCGGTCGGGTCGAGGGCACTCTGGATGTTCGCGGAGTAGGCGATGCCGCACATGAGAGGGGTCATGTCCGACTCGGTGACGCCGGGATCGATGACTCCCGCCGCGTGCGCGCGTGCCAGCAGTTCAGCGAAGGCTGTGGCGAGCCCTCGTTTGAGGTCGCCGGTCTGCTCCAGGCTGTCAGTGGCTGCGGCGAACACGGGAGGGACCGCCGGGTCGGTCAGCAGGACTTCGATCACCGCGGCGAGGAAGTCGCGCAACGCCGTCCACGGGTCGTCCTCGGCCACGGCGTCCTCGGCTCGCCGCAGCAGTCTCTCGATGGCGGGCAGCGCGACTGTCTCCAGCAGCGCTTCCGGCGTCGGAAAGTGCCGGTAGACGGTGGCCACGCCGATGGATGCGGTCCGCGCCACATCGTTGAGCTGCAGAGATTTGCCCTCATCGACATACTGCCGGGCGGTCTCGACGATGTGGCGCCAGTTCCGGGCGGCGTCCTTGCGCAACGGCGGGGTGCTCATACCCACAGCATAACCAGATACTCTATCCGCTTGTGTTACCTTGAAGCGGATGACTCATCCACTTACGGTTGGGTCCGCACGAGGAGACACCTATGCCTTTCACCGCGGACGCGGTCCCGCACCTTCCCGCCGGATTCGGTGACACCTTCACCAGCCGCACCGTTGAGGTGAACGGCGTCGACCTGCACGCCGTGGTCGGCGGGTCCGGCCCGGCGCTGCTGCTGTTGCCGGGTTGGCCGCAGTTCTGGTACTGCTGGCGGCTGATGATGCCCGCTCTCGCCGAGCACTTCACGGTCGTGGCCGCCGACATGCGCGGCATGGGTGCCAGCAGCAAGCCTGCCAGCGGGTACGACGCGGTCACCCTGGCCGATGACATGGCCGGCCTGATGACCTCCCTGGGCCACGACAGCTTCCAGGTCGCGGGCTACGACATGGGGATGATGGTCGGCTACGTGCTCGCCGCTCGCCATCGCGACCGGGTGACCAGGCTCGTGCTGGCCGAAGCGGTCCTCCCTGGCTTCAGTCCGATGCCCCCACTGCTCATGCCTCCCGAGGTCAACGAGCTGGCCTGGCACTTCGTCTTCAACCGTCTGGCCGAGATCAACGAGCGCATGGTGTCCGGCCGCGAGGAGATCTACTTCGGTTACCAGTTCGCCACCAAAGCCGCTAGTCCTACGGCCATCCCGCAGACTGCGGTGGACGTCTACGTCGACGCCCTGCGCGACCCCGCCGCATTGCACGCGAGCTTCGAGTTCTACCGCGCGGGAGAGTCCGGGGACCAGGTGGTCGCGCTGGCCGCCGAGGGGCCTCTGGACATTCCGGTTCTGGCGATCGGGGGCGAGCACGGCATGCGTGAGGGCGTCGAGCAGGCGGTGCGGCAGGTTGCCCCGAAGACCACAGGCGCCGTCGCACCGGGTGCGGCACATTTCGTGCCTGAGGAAGCGCCCGAATGGATGGCCCGCACCTTGATCGACTTCTTCGCCTGAACCGGAGAAACACCATGCTCAGCACCCTCACAGCCACCCGCGGCAGTGTCACCGTGGGCGAGGCCACCCGCACCTTCACTCTTGTCGGCACCGCGGCTCCGGGCGAGGCCAAGCCACTGATTCTCGTGTTCCACGGTTCCGGCCAGACCGGCGACAAGCATCGCGCCTTCACCGGCGGCGTCTTCGACGCGCTCGCCGCCCGCGGTGCACTGGTCGCCTACCTCGACGGTTATCGCGGCAACTGGAACGACGCCCGCCGCGAAAGCCGCTTTCCGGCCCGCCGAGCCGACATCGACGATGTCGGCTTCGCCCGCGCGGTCATCGCCACGTACGCCTCGGACCGGCGCATCGACACCAGCCGTGTCTATGCGGTCGGCTACTCCAACGGCGGCCAGATGGTCATACGTCTCGCCCACGAAACCCCCGGCCTGCTGGCCGGTGCGACGGTGATCGCCGCAACCATGCCCGCACCGGAGAACTTCCTCGCCGGTGAGGCACCTTGGGCTTCCTTGCCTGTCTTGCTGATACACGGCACCAAGGACCCCATCGTCTCCTACCAGGGCGGCACCATGAACTGGGCCCTGCGCACCATCTTCAAAGCAGGTGGATCGAGCTGGTCGGCCACCCGCACGGCTCGCTACTTCGCCGAGCGCAATGGGATCACCACCGAACCCACGACCACACGCTTGCCGAAGAAGACAACGGCCGACCCCACCGAGGTCGAACGCACCATGTATGAGGTAAGAGATGCGCCCCCGGTGGTCCTCTACACCATCCACGGAGGCGGCCACACCGTTCCCGGTCCCTCCTCCGCGCCGGCACTCGTCGGCAAGACCAGCCACCAGCTCGACACAGCGGACATCATCACTCAGTTCTTCGACCTCTGACACGCGGTGAAGACGGCGTTGACCTGGCCGCTGCGCCGCAGCAGGGAGCAGATGCTCTCGACGGGTCAGGGGTCCGGTGCGTAGACCGGCACCATCTGGCAGGTGATCCAGTCGTGGGTGTCGATGAACTCCCGCAGTCGGCGACCTCGTCCTGGTCAGTGGCACCGCGGGTCGTACGGTCCGCGGTGGCGGCGATGTCTTACCACGCGAACAAGCAGCGCGGTGACCGCCTTCCGGGAAGGCTTTCGCACGGAAGCCACACAGCGCCACCTGCGTGTTTGGCGCGTCGAGTCCGAGCCGCCGGACTGACCGGGGGACTGCCACAGCGTTGCCTCTGGTCAGCCTGGGTGCACTGCACCCAGGCCCCGGCAGCCGGTCCGCACTAGGGTCGTGAACGTGGACAGTGAGAACAAGCTCGGTGACTATCTGCGTGCCCGACGCGCTCTGGTCCGGCCGCAGGACGTCGGTCTGCCTGACGACGGTCCACGGCGGGTGCCAGGACTCCGGCGTGACGAGGTGGCGTTGCTCGCTGGGGTGAGCACGGACTACTACATCCGGTTGGAGCAGGGCAGAGAACGACATCCGTCCGACCAGGTGCTGCGGTCGATCGCCAGTGCGCTGCGGCTGGATGACGCCGCCGCTTCGCATTTGTTCCGGCTCGGCCTTCCGGTGTTCGGGGCGGGGGCGGCCGCGTCGCTGACCGTCGCTCCGGAGCTGTTGCGGCTGATGGACAGCATGCCGGACGTACCCGCCTTCCTGGTCGGCGCCGCGCAGGACATCCTGGGCGCGAACGCGATGGCGCGGGAGCTGTACCGCGGGTTCGCCCGGTACGACAACCTGCTGCGCATGATCTTCCTGGACCCGTACGCGAGGTCCTTCTACGGCGACTGGGACGCCGCGTCTCGGCTCGCGGTGAGCAATCTGCGGGCATCGTCCTCACAGTTCCCCTCGGATGAGCACATCGAGCGGGTCGTCGGCGAACTGACCCTGCACAGTCCGGCGTTCGCGAACCTGTGGGCTCGTTACGAGGTGCGTCCACGGACCCGGGAGAAGAAGCATTTCGTGCACCCGCGCGTAGGGGAACTGCGGCTGCACTTCGAGACGCTGGCGGTCGCCAGCGCCCCTGGGCAGCATCTGTCCGTCTACAGCGCCGAACCCGGCAGCGCCAGCCAAGACGGCCTGGTCCTCCTTCGCCGTCTGGCCGAGCAGGCGACTGCCGATGCCGAGAACTCCGACCAGGAGACAGCTCTGGAGAAAGGTGACACCCGACCATGACCACATCCCTCGCCGACCGCGTTGGCACCTACGAGATAGCCGGGAAGAAGATCGCTCGTCTGGGCTTCGGCGCCATGCGGCTGACCGGGCTCGGGGTGTGGGGCGAACCGGAGGACCGTGCGGAGTGCGTGCGTGTCGTGCGGCGTGCCGTCGAACTCGGCGTGCAGCTGATCGACACCGCCGACTCCTACGGCCCCTACATCAGCGAAGAGATCATCCGGGAGGCCATCCACCCCTACCCGCAGGATGTGTTGATCGCGACCAAGGCGGGTCTGACGCGCAATGGCCCGGACATCATCAGGCGGGGCGATGAACTGGTGCGCCTCGCGTCCAAGGCATGGCCGCCGGTCGGTCGCCCGGAGTACCTCCGCCAGGAGGCGCTGATGAGCCTGCGCCGGCTCGGCCTGGACCAGATCGACCTGTTCCAGCTCCATCGCGTTGACCCGAAGGTGCCGTTGGAGGACCAGGTCGGCGAGTTGAAGAACCTCCAGGACGAGGGCAAGATCGTCGCGATCGGGCTGTCCCAGGTCACGGTCGACCAGATCGAGCAGGCCCGTCGGATCGCGGACATCGTCACGGTCCAGAACCGGTACAACCTCACCGACCGGAGCTCGGCCGACGTCCTGGACTACTGCACACGGCACGGTATCGGTTTCATCCCCTGGGCGCCCGTGGCCGCGGGCGAGCTGGCCCGCCCCGGCGGGCCGGTCGACCGCATCGCGGCTGCGCACGACACCACTCCGTCCAACGTGGCACTCTCCTGGCTGTTGGCGCGCTCCGAGGTCATGCTCCCCATTCCCGGCACCTCCAAGGTCGCCCACCTGGAGGAGAACCTGGACTCGTCCCGACTGAGCCTCACCGAGACGGAGCTGGCGGAACTGGACGCGGCCGCATAGCCCACGCTCGCAGAAAGGCTTCCTGGTGTCCTCGCGCAACCCCCGCTCCGGGGCCGCACCCACGTCCGTCGGCCGGATCGCCGACGGTGCCGTGGGCACCGGAAGCCTTCCGCAGAGGCGCGCGCCGCGTACGGCGAGACACGAGAGGAGCCGGTGGACGCAGCCGGCGCTGCTGCTCATGGGCGTCATGCTCGCCGCGGTCAACATGCGGGCCGCGCTTGCCGGCACCCCACCGGTCCTCGGTGATCGAAGAGCACCTCGGAATCTAGGGGTGTTCATGGGCGTCGTCTCCCCGCTGGCGCCGAAGTTCGGTGACGACGTCTGAGTGAGGCGGTAGGTGGGTGCAGTGCACCCATGCCCTCGCACTCACCGCCGTTTAGCGTGGTGTGCGGGAGGCGAGGTCGTGGTGCCCGCGTCCAAGTCCCGTCAGCCATTAAGTGATACGGACGTTCTTCCGCATCCCGAAGAACGTCCGGCGGCCGACTGTGCCGCAGCAGTCCGGTTCCGGGCGTGAGCCGGGTCGCCCGTATGCACGCGCGATGCCGCCCAGACCCGGATTCCCGGAGCAATTGCCCTTCGCCCTCGGAGAAAGATCTTCGACGTGATTCTTCCGTTTGATGAAACAGGCCAAGGCGAGACGGTCGTGCTGCTGCACGCCAGGCCTGCCGACCGCACGATGTGGCGGGCACACCTTCCCCTGCTCGCCGAAGCCGGCGTCCGGGCCGTCGCCTTGGATCTGCCCGGCCACGGCGATGCTGCCACGGCCAGCCGGGACGGGGTGGCTCCCTGGGCCGATGTGCTGGAGACACTCGACCACCTCGGCGTCGACCGTTGCACCCTCGCCGGGAACTCGCTCGGCGCTCTGGTGGCGCTCCAGACCGCCGTCACAGAACCCCGGCGTGTGAAGGGTTTGGTGTCCATCGGCTACCGGCCGCATGACCTGCCGCCATCCTCCCGCCTGCTGGTCGCGTGGGACAGGGAGCGGGCCGCGCTGGAGGCCGGCGACATCGAAGCCGCCGTACAGGCCGGTGTCGAGGCCTGGACGTCGCCGAAGGCACCGGCCGACATACGCGAGCACGCCGCCGTCATGATGCGCAGCCAACTGGCCGCGCGCATCGCATACGGCGAACCGAAGCCGGCGGCGGACCCGTTGGGCACGGGCACGGGCGTCCTGCGCGAGCTGACCGTTCCGGCGCTGGTCGGCGTCGGTGAACTCGACATGCCTGACTTCTTCGAAGGCGGAGCGGGCCTGAGTGACGAGCTCGGGGCCGGCGAGGTCGTCGTCCTTCCGGACGCCGGGCACCTCGCTCCGCTGGAACAGCCCGAAGCCTTCTGTGCTCTGCTGCTCGACTTCCTGGGCCGTCTGCCCGCGTAGTCCCCCGACGGCCGCGTCTGGATGCGTCGGCCGTGCACTGGAAAGTGAGGGAAGAGGAAACCCATGGAAACCGTCTTCGTGATCTACAGGTCGAACGGAGAGGACTTCCGGTTCGATCATGAATACTTCGAGTCCGAGCACCTGCCGCTGGTGCGCGAGTCCTGGGAGCAGTACGGCCTGGAGTCAAGCACCGCTGTCTACCCCAAGGGTGAGGGGGACATCGTGGTCGTGGCGGTGAACCATTTCCGCGATGAAGAGGCCGCCCGCGCGGCGTTCAGTTCGCCGGAGAGCGAGGCGGTGATGAACGACATCGTTCGCTACACCGACCTCACCCCCACCCGACTTCGCGGCGTCTCCTTCACCTACTGAGGCCGCGCAGCCCGTCACTGAAGTCAGGCACGGCGAGATGGGACCCCCGCCTTCAGGGCCCATCTCGCCGTCGCCGTCGAACACCGGTAGTGGACCGAACGGACACCCGGTGAGTCGGGCGACCCGATGGGGCACTCTGGCTGCCAGGCTCCCTCACCGCGATCACTGTCCAGCGGCCGGCCCGCAACACAGCCCACGGGCCCGGTGGTTCGGACTCGCGCCGCCATCAAGTCCGGTCCCACCAGAGCCGCCCGCTCGGCCGGGCGACCGCGTATCGGCGGACAGGTAGTGACGCCAACTCCCAGGAATGCCCGGCGATGTCGCATATCCGCACCTGTCGGCCGGCTGACCGTGCGTGGCGTGGCGTCTTCGCTCGCGTGCGGCTCGGGCGGGGAGGTGGATGCCTGCCGCGTGGAACAGGCGGTCCCGGGAAACCGAGGCTTGCGTGAAAGCGGCTTCACCGTGGCCTCCGGCCACGTTCGAGGCGGCCGGGTCTGTTGCGGGCAGGAGGTTGGTGTGGTCGAGCCGCATCACGTTCAGGTCGGCCTCTTTCCCCGGTGTGAGACTGCCGGTGCGGTTGTCGATGCCCGCCGCGCGCGCCCTCGTGGTGGCGAAGGACAGCAGATCCGCGTGAGCGGGTTGCTGAGCAGGGACCTGACCTCGAAATGGCCGTGTCGTACTGGGCTTTGATGTAGAAAGAACGTTCTGCCTTGCATATATGCGGCTCTTGTGGCACGCTGTCCCTTGAAAGACAGATCGTTCTATCTATGAGGTTCTTGTGACTCTGCCTGCCCTTCGGCGATCAGCGTTCGTTGCCGCGGCTCTCACCGCCGTAGCCGCCGTCTCCATCCCGGTTGCCGGCGCCGCGGTGGCCGACCACCACGTCGACACGCCCAAGCCGACTGTCGTCTTCGTGCACGGTGCGTTCGCGGACGCCTCCGGGTGGTACGGCGCGATGGACAACCTGCGCAAGGACGGCTATCCGGTCCGTGCCGCGAACAACCCGCTGCGTGGCCTCCCCAGCGACGCCGCCTACGTCCGCGACTTCCTCAACAGCATCAACGGACCGATCATCCTCGTCGGCCACTCCTACGGCGGGGCGGTCATCACCCAGGCGGCCGCGGGTGACCCGGACGTCAAGGCCCTCGTCTACGTGGCGGCCTCGGTGCCGGACGTCGGCGAGTCCCTGGCCGACCTGAAGGCCCACCAGGTCGACGACCCCGCGCCCGCCCTCCCGCTGCAGCTGGTGAAGTTCACGGAGCCGGACGGATCCCAGGGCACCGACGCGTACATCGATCGGGCCAAGTTCCGCGACACCTTCGCCGGGGACGTCAATCCGACCGTGGCGGCCGACATGGCGGACACGCAGAAGGGGATCGACCTGGCGGCCCTCAACCAGAAGGCCACGGCGGCCGCGTGGAAGACCATTCCCTCGTGGTTCCTGATCGCCAAGCAGGACCACGCGAACAGCACGAACCTCCAGCGCTGGGAGGCCGAGCGTATCGGCGCGCACACCGTCGAGATCGACTCCTCGCACGCCGCCATGGTCAGCCACCCCGGGGCGGTATCGGACCTGGTCGAGCAGGCGGACCGCGGTACCAACTGACCCATCCGCACGCCCTGGCCCGGCAACCTGACCCGGCCGGCCATGGCCTGCCGCATGAGTTGCGCGCCTCAGGCGCAGCCACGACGCGAACCGCTGCCGGAAGTGATGTATATCCGGCAGCGGTTCGCGTTTGTCCTGTTCGCAGGCATCGCCGTGCGGGCGTGTTGTCGTCCGGTGGCATGTCGGAGGCGGTCATGCAAGCCGTCCGGCCACCCGCGAGACACGTGGACCTGCGGCGATGTGATGAGCGGTCGTCCTCATCCGCGGGGTGTGCGCTCCGCCGACCGCTCGCAAGCGAAGCGTCAGGTCACTGGGCCTGCTCGCGGAGATGACCGGAGGGCAGGGCGTCGCGCCCCGGGTCGGCGGGCAGCGTGATGCCGAACTGAGTGGCCATGATGTCGCTGATGAGCTCGTAACACGTCCCGATGCGGACGACCTCCATCGTGCTGAAGTCGATGATGGTCGAGGAGCGTCGGTAGTGGTGGTACTTGCGGAGGCCGTAGTCGATGACCAGGTCCACGGCGTCGATGATCGGTTGCTGGATTTCCTCGACGCGGAACTTGGTACCCGTGCCGGTGAGGTTGGCGGACGAACCGAGGAACGGCAGACCTGCCTGGTGACAGAGGCGGACCACCTCGTCCTGGAGACGACCGCCGTTGACCAGCAGTGCGAGGGTGTTTCCGACCGTGCTGGCGGCCAGCGTATCGGCCTCGACCGCCGCGACGACGGGATGATCCGCCCGGTAGGCGGCGACGACGGTGAGCGGCAGATCCGCGTCGATGGTGATCGCGTCGACGATTTCCTGCTCGCGACTGCCGAGTTCGTGCACCTCGCGGTGCAGCTCGTAGTTGCCGACCATCGCGTGGCGCTTGTGCGGAGCGCGGCGCTTGGCCACGAACAGCCGCTGCAGTGCCTCCGGTGAGCTCGCCCCCGCCCCGTACCCGATGTCGCCGGGGAGGATCACCGCGCCACCGGCCGTGATCGTGTCGAAGACGCGCTTCGCGTCGGCATTGATGTCGTGCCTGCCCATCCGAGCCTCCTTGCTCGTTATGTGGGAAGCATTGCCGTATTCCGGAACGGTGCCCGTTCCCGGCAAGCCGATCCACTGCCCTCAGTGTGTCCAACTTGTTGACTTGAGGTAAAGGCAGCATCTACCTTCATGCTGCTTCGTGGCAAGGGTTGCCACGATGTAGTCATCGGAGGACGTCATGCGTCGAAGCCTCGCGGCTCGAGCCGCCCTCGTGATCTCGGCACTGCTGGTCGTCGCGGGCTGCGGCGGCGGAAGTGGTGCCGAGAGCGCCGACCCGAAGCACCCGGTGACGATCGACGTCGCCGTGCTGGCGGCCACGGAGTTCTACGTCCTCCCCTGGCTGGTGGGCCAGAAGGAGGGCTTCTTCGCCGACCACGGGGTGGTCGTCAAGAACATCGTCGCGGGCAGTGGCGGCAGCGCAACGCTGCGGACGCAGCTCTCCGGCGGCATCCCCATCGGCGAGATCGGATACAAATCCGTCCTTGACGCCTCATCGCAGGGCATCCCGGTGCTCGCGGTCGGAGGAGGCGCGCAGGGACCTTACGGGGGCGACTTCTACGCCCGCGCCGACAACACACGGGTCAACGACCTTCGCGACATCAAGAAGTGGGCCTACACCAACCCCGGGTCCTCGGTCTACGCACTGTCGTTCCTGCTCCCGAAAGCGGCAGGGCTGCCCACCAAGGCGGAGCGCATCGCCGCCGGCGGAGTCGGCGAGGGGGAGGCCCTGCTGGAGGCGGGCACCGTCGACGTCGCCTGGCTGCCGCCGTCGCTGGCGAGCCGCAGCGAGCACAAGTTCAAGCTGGTCGTCTCGACGAGCAAGTACATCACCGACTTCCAGCAGAGCGTCATCACCACCAGCCCGGCCTACGCCAAGAAGCACCCCGACGTGGTACGAGGCGTCCTCGCGGGCTGGCAGCAGGCAGCGAAGTGGATCACCCAGAACCCGGATGCCGCTGCGCGCATCTACGCCGAGCACGTCGACCTGCCTGTCCCGGCAGCGGTCTCGGTGGTCCAGGGTGCGATCAAGTCGAACGTCTGGAACGTGGGCTTCAACTCCGCCGCGCTGAAGCGCGCCACCGAGGCCGCCGTGGTCAGCGGGTTCAAGGGCGACGTCAAGTACTGCGATTTCATCGACAGTTCGTACCTGCCCAGCGGCGCCACCGCCGAGCTGCCGGCCAAGTGCGGCGCATGACGGTCGTACCGGAACCAGGTTTCGCCCCTCCAGCCGCCACGGACACGGAGAACCGATGATGAACACAGACGCGGACACGACGTCCCGCCCCGCAGGCGCCGCACCCCCCGGAGCCGCGCACGTCGAGGCGACGGGCGTCGTGCGGGCCTTCGGGCCGGTGCAGGCGCTCGGAGCCGTCGACCTGCGCCTCCAAGCAGGCGAGTTCGTGTCGGTCGTGGGCCCGAGCGGCTGCGGAAAGTCGACGCTCCTGGAGATCGTCGGCGGTCTGCAGGTCCCGGACGCGGGCACGGTCGAGGTCGGCGGGGAGAAGCTGGCCGGGCCGCGAGAGCGCACCGCGATCGTGTTCCAGGACTCGGCGTGCCTGCCGTGGCGGACCGTCCTGGACAACGTCGCCTTCCCGCTGGAGGCAGCGAGGGTGCCCCGCAAGGAGCGCCGTGCCCGGGCCCAGGAACTCCTCGGCGTCGTCGGGCTCGCGGAGTTCGCCGGCCACCACCCCCACCAGCTCTCCGGAGGCATGCGTCAACGGGTGGCCATCGCCAGGGCGTTGATCACGGAGCCGGATCTCATCCTGGCCGACGAACCGTTCGGCGCCCTCGACGAACAGACCCGCATCCTCATGGCGTTCGAACTGCTCGCCGTCGTCGAACGGCTGTCGGCGAGCGTCCTGTTCATCACGCACAGCATCCAGGAGGCGGTCCTGCTGTCCGATCGCGTCCTGGTCATGAGCGCCCGGCCGGGGCGCATCCTGGACGAGATCGTCCTGGACCTGCCGCGGCCACGCGCCCAGAACACCCTCGCCCTCCCGGAAGCGGCCGCGGCCGTGGACCGGATCTGGACCACGCTGCGGACCGAGGCTTCGGCGTCGATGGGAGTGCCCCGATGAGGGCCGGTCGCCGGGGTGCCCCCGGGTACCTGCGGCTGGACCGGTCGAGGGCCGGCGGTCTGCCGGCCTGGGCGTGGCGGACGATCATCGTGGCCGCCGCGCTCGGCGCAGTCGAGTTGACGGCCCGGTTCGCACTGGACGGCTCCTACGAACTGGTCCCCATCACGACGATGGCCGAGCGGGCCGCCGAACTGCTCGTGGATCCCGGGTTTCTGACGCAGCACCTGCTGTGGAGCAGCGTCTCGGTGCTGGTGAGCTTCACCGCGGCCGCGGTCATCGGAATCGCGCTCGGTTACCTCATGCACGGTCACCCGTGGTGGAACCGGGCGCTGCGACCCTACCTGTCGGTCTTCTACGCCGTCCCGATCTTCGCGCTCTATCCGCTGCTGGTCGTCGTGTTCGGCACCGGTCTGATGCCGATCCTGCTGATAGCGACCGCGTTCAGCGCGGTCGTGGTCACCACGCACGCCTCCCTGGGGTTCGCGTCCGTGCCCCAGAACGTGGACAAGCTGGCGACAGCCGTCCGCACGTCCCGGTCCCAGTACGTGCGTCTGGTCCTCTTCCCGGCGGCACTTCCTGACATCATCGCCGGGGCCCGCCTCGGGTTCGCGTACTCGATCACCGCCGTGCTGGCCAGTGAGTTCATCCTGTCCACGCGCGGGGTCGGCCACTTCATCTCCACCGCGTACGCGGGCTTCATGTCCGTCGACATGTACGCCGGTATCTTCCTCGTCGCCGCGTTCTCACTCGTACTGATCGCTGTGGTCGACCGCGCGGCGGCCCACCTGGACTGGAGGCGCCGATGACCGCCCTTGCCGAGGCCTCGCCCTCGTTGAAACGCCGAACGCGCACCATCGGTGGCCGTGGCGGGCCCGCCCTGGTCGTGGCTTTCGTGGCTGTCGCCGTCTGGTGGGCGGGTGCCGTGGTGGCCGACTCGGCCGTCGTACCGACCCCCGACCAGTCCCTGCGCAGCCTCGTGACGGAGCTGGCGCAGCCTTCGTTTCGCGCGAGCGTGTTCGACACACTGCGCGTACTCGTCCAGAGTTACCTCTCCGCCGCCGTCGTCGGCGCAGTTGTCGGTGCCCTGCTGGGGGTGCGGCCCTTCTGGTCACGGGTCGCTCTGCCGCTGGCGTACGCGGTCAATACGGTGCCGAAGGTGACGCTCTTTCCGATCTTCTTCGTGTTCCTGGGCCTGGGGAACCTGAGCTGCGGGTCGTTCGCCTTCTTCTCCGGGGTGCTGCCGATGTTCCTCATCGCGGCGGAGGCCGCCCGCGGGGTCCCACAGGCGCAGCTCAAGCTTGCCGCGTCGCTCCGCGTCGGTGACCTGCGGGTTCTCCCGATGGTCGTCTGGCCCGCGGTCATGCCCGCCGTCGCGGCCGGGCTCCGGCTGACCTTCGGGTTCACTTTCCTCGGCTTGATCGTCGCTGAGATGTTCGCGGGCTCGTCGGGGCTCGGCCAGCAGCTCCTGCGCAATGTCGCCCTCGCCCGAATGGAATACATCGCCGGGGAGATCGTCCTGATCGCCCTACTGGCCCTCGTGCCCTTCCTGCTGCTCACGTGGCTCGAGAGGCGCATCAGTGACCGCTTCGGTCCCCGCCCGGCACCCCGCGGGAGCCGACCTTGACCAGCTTATTCTCGGGTGCGCGCCGCACATGAACGCTACGCATTTGATGGAAACGGAGAGCAGAACGATGTCTGAAGGCCAGCCCTCGATCCTCGTCATGGAGAAGGCGGTCCGCGTCCTTGATTGCTTCTCCCCGGGGCAGACCCGGCTGTCGTTGAGCGACATCCGGCGGATGACGGGCATGCCCAACTCAACGGTCGCCCGCCTGGTTCGCACCCTTGTGGCCAGTGAACTCCTGCAGCGGACGGGTGACGAGTACTGCGTCGGCCTCCGTGTGCTCGGCTGGGCGTCGGCCGCCTCGGCCGGCTCGGACCTGCTGGTGGCCGCCGAACCGGTGGCCGCGCACGTGCGGGACGTGACCGGCGAGACGGCCGGGCTCTACATCCGGCGCGGCACCACAAGGGTGGCGGTGATCGTCAAGCTCAGCTCGCGGTCGATCATCTACCGCAGTGACGTCGGTCAGCTCATGCCCATGCACCTGGGAGCGGCGGGCAAGGTGTTCATGGCCCACGACGAGCGGGTGCTCAACGCGGTGCTCGTCGAGACCGCCGAGCAGGCGCCCGGCGAGTCACGGGCCGCCCTGGACCGGCAGCTTGAGTTCGTGCGGGCGAACGGTTGGCTCCTGACCGAGGAGGAGCGCGAGACGGGCCTCAACTCGCTGGCCGCACCCGTGTTCGACGCGAGCGGCACGGTCGTGGCGGCCATCGCGGTCGGCGGCCCCTCGTCCCGCCTCGACCGGGCGGCGGCCGAGGACTTCGGTCCACTCATCGGCGACGCCGCCCGGGCCCTGTCGCGCCGCCTCGGCTACGACGGTGCCCCGGCCGGGCGGGCGCCGGGCACTACGAGCGAGGCGACGGCATAGCGATGGCAACCCTGCTGGACAAGATCTGGGACGCCCACGTGGTGCACCGCGGCGCCACGGGCAGCGATCTGCTCTACGTCGACTTCCACCTGCTCCACGAAGGCTCGAGCCCCCAGGCGTTCGAAGGCCTGCGCCTGGCCGGTCGCACGGTCCGCCGACCCGACCTCACGCTCGCGACCGAGGACCATGTCGTCCCCACCCGCGGCCAGTTGGGCCGAACCGGGGTGGCGGCGACCATGGTGGAGGCCCTGCGGCGCAATTGCGCCGAGTTCGGAATCCCGCTGCACCGGTCGGGCACGGAGGGCCAGGGCATCGTGCATGTCATCGGACCCGAACTCGGCATCACCCAGCCGGGCCGCGTCATCCTGTGCGGCGACAGCCACACGAGCACGCACGGCGCGTTCGGGGCGCTCGCCTTCGGCATCGGTACCAGCCAGGTCGAGCACGTGCTGGCGACGCAGATGGTCGCGTTCGCCAAGCCCCGGGCCATGGCCGTGACGCTGCACGGCGCGCTGCCGACGGGTGTCTCGGCGAAAGACGTGGCACTGGCCATCATCGGCCGGATCGGCACCGGAGGTGCGCAAGGCCATGTGATCGAGTACCGCGGGCCCGCCGTCGAGGCGATGTCGATGGAAGCGCGGCTGACGCTGTGCAACATGTCGATCGAGGCGGGTGCGAAGGCAGGCATGATCGCTCCCGACGACGTGACCGTCGAGTACCTTCGCGGCAGGCCGTACGCACCGACCGGGAAAGCCTGGGACGACGCCGTCGCATCGTGGAAGTCGCTGCGCAGCGACGACGATGCCGAATTCGACCGCAGCGTCGACATCGACGTGACGACCTTGTCCCCCTTCGTCAGCTGGGGCACGAACCCGAGCCAGGTCGTCGAGCTGAGCGGCGCGGTCCCGGACCCGGCCGATGCCCCCGATCCAGCCGGCCGGCGCGCAGCCGAACGAGCTCTGACGTACATGGATCTGTCTCCGGGAACCCCGATGCGGGAGATCCCGATCGACGTGGTGTTCCTGGGGTCCTGCACCAACGGACGCATCGAGGACCTCCGGGCGGCCGCCCAAGTCCTCGACGGCCGCCGCATCGCGCCCGGGGTGCGCATGCTCGTCGTCCCCGGTTCGGCCGCCGTCAAGCGCGCCGCCGAATCCGAAGGACTCGACGAGGTGTTCCGCAAGGCCGGCGCGCAGTGGCGTACGGCCGGCTGCTCACTGTGTGTCGCGATGAACGACGACTCCCTGGCGGCGGGGGAGCGGTGCGCCTCGACCTCCAACCGCAACTTCGAGGGCCGCCAAGGCCGGGGCGGCCGTACTCACCTGGTCTCGCCCACCACCGCCGCCGCGACGGCGGTGGCCGGCCGCCTCACCGCGCCGTCGACCCTGGAGACAGCATGAAACCCATCACCTCGATCACGGGTCGTGCGGTGGCGATCCGTCGCACGAACATCGACACCGACCAGATCATCGCCGCCCGGCACTGTTTGCGGACGACACGGACGGGCTTCGCCGAGCACCTCTTCGCCGCGTGGCGGGCAGAGCCGGGTTTCCCGCTGGCCGATCCGGCCCATGCCGGAGCCACAATCCTGCTCGCCGGCGCGGACTTCGGCTCCGGCTCGTCGCGTGAGCACGCCGTCTGGGCGCTGCAGGACCACGGTTTCGCAGTCGTCATCGCCTCCCGTTTCGGCGACATCTTCGCCGACAACGCTGTCCGGTCCGGACTCGTCGCCGCCGTGCTGGCGGACGACGAGGTGAGCAGCCTGATGGACGCCGTCGAGGCCGACCCGGCGTTGCCCATCGCGGTGGACCTCGTTGACCTGACCGTCCGCGCAGCCGGAATCGAAGCCCCGATCCGGATGGACGCCGACACCCGGCAGCGATTCCTGGACGGGCTGGACGGCATCGACGTGACCCTCCAGCACGAGGCGGCCATCCGCGCGTACGAGCTCACGCACGTCCCGATTGCCAGGGCGTCGTGACGACCAGAGAGGCGACCACCATGACCACCGCACCCGCCCGACTGCGCAGGCTGTTGTCCGAACCGGGCATGGTCCGCGCGCCCGGTGTCTACGACGGCATCGGCGCCCACCTCGTCCGACGTGCAGGTTTCCAGGTCGCCTACCTGACCGGCGCCGGAGCGGTGGCCGCAGGCTACGGCTTGCCCGACATCGGCCTTGCCACCGCGACGGAGATGGCCGACCGTGCGGAAGTCGTGGTCGAGGCCAGCGGACTCCCCGTCGTCGCGGACGCCGACACCGGCTACGGCAACCCGATGCACGTCGTGCGGACGGTGCGGGCCTACGAGCGCGCCGGTGTCGCGGCGATCCAGCTCGAGGACCAGGACTTCCCCAAGCGCTGCGGGCACCTCACCGACAAGTCGGTCATCAGCGCGGACGACTTCGTCCGCAAGCTCGCCGCCGCCCTCGACGCCAGGGAGAACGACACCGTCATCATCGCCCGCACCGACGCGCGCGGACCCGCGGGACTGGAGGAGGCCCTCACCCGCGCCCACCGGTACGCGGCCGAAGGGGCAGACATGATCTTCGTCGAAGCTCCGCAATCGGTGGCGGAGATCGAACGCATCGCCGCCGAGGTGCAAGCCCCCCTGGTGTTCAACGTCGTCCCCGCGGGACGGACCCCCGCCGTCCCGGACGCCGACCTCGAAAAGCTCGGGTTCCGTATGGCGATCTACCCGGGCGCGCTGCTCCAGCCCGTCACCGCCGCGATGGCCGCAGCCCTGGTCGACCTGGGCGGGGAGGACCCATACCTCGGGGACGGCCCGCTCGGCATATTCCGCGCGGTCGGCTTCGACGACTGGGCCGCGCTCGGCGAACGCTACCGCTGATCCGCCGCGACCACCGAAGGAGACCCAATGGGTATGACCATGGTCGAGAAGATCCTGGCCCGAGCCTCGGGCAGCGACGCGGTACACGCCGGCGACACCGTGGTCGCCAAGGTCGACATGAACATCTTGATCGACCTCATGTTCACCCAATGGCCTGATCCGCTGAAGATCGCCGACGCGGAGCGGACCGCCATCATCCTGGACCACGCAGTCCCGGCTCCCAGCGTCGTGGATGCGAACGCGGGGGTGCTCGCCCGTGAGTTCGCCGCGCGGTTCGGGATCGAGCGGTTCTTCGACGTCGGCCGCCACGGCATCTGCCACCAGGTGATCGCCGAGAACGCCCTGGCTCTCCCCGGGCAGGTCCTGACCTGCACGGACTCCCACACCTGCGCCGGCGGTGCCTACAACAACGCCGCTCGCGGGCTGGGGCCCGCCGAGATCATCTCGATCCTCTGCACCGGGCAGACCTGGTACAGCGTGGCGCCGACGATCCGCTACGAACTCACCGGCGCGCCCCCTCCCGGGATCAGCGGCAAGGACGTCTTCCTCCACCTCGCCGGGACCTGGGGAGACGCGACCAATCACACGCTGGAGTTCGGCGGTCCGGGGCTCGCCTCGCTGCCGATGAACGACCGCCGCACCATCGCCACCCAAGGTGCGGAGGTCAGCGCCGACTTCAGCGTCTTCGAGTTCGACGAGCACTGCGCCGCCTACCTGGCCGAGCACGGGGCCCCCGACTCGTTCACCCCCGCCGACCCCGACCCGGACGCCGTGTACGCCGCCACCCGCACGATCGACCTCGGCGCCCTCGTGCCGTACGTCGCCCGCCCGGGCAAGGTCAGCGAGAACGCGGTTCCCATCCCCGAGATCGAGGAGCGTGCGGTGCAGCAGTGCTTCATCGGCTCCTGCGCCAACGGCCAGCTCGAAGACCTGCGCATCGCGGCCGACATCCTCGACGGCCGACAGGTGGCGCGGGGCGTCCGGCTGATCGTCACTCCCGCATCGCAGCAGGTCTACCGGGACGCAGTCCGCCTCGGGTACGTCCAAACCCTGGCAGACGCCGGGGCCGTGGTCACGAACTCCACCTGCGGCGCCTGCTTCGGCTACCACATGGGCGTCCTCGGCGCGGGCGAGGTCTGTCTGACCTCGAGCACCCGCAACTTCCGCGGCCGGATGGGCAGCCCGGACGCCGAGATCTACATGGCCTCCACCGCCACGGTGGCCGGCTCCGCCGTGACCGGACGCATCACCGACCCGAGGAAGGTCCTGGCATGAGCCACACGATCACCGGCCGGACCTGGGTGATCGGGGACAGCATCGACACCGACGCCCTGTACCCCGGGTTCGCGATGCGCCTGCCCGTCCCCGAGGCGGCGACACATGTGCTCTACGACCTGCGGCCCGGCTGGGCCGCGCAGGTCCGTCCCGGGGACATCCTCGTGGCGGGCCGCAACTTCGGCATCGGTTCGAGCCGTCAGGTCGCGGCCTTGCTGCGCTATCTCGGCATCAGCGCGCTCGTCGCCGAGGACTTCAACTCCCTCTTCCACCGCAACGCGATCAATCACGGCCTGCCCGCCGTCACCGTCCCCGGCGTCAGCGGCATGGTCACCGAGGGCGACGTCATCACCCTCGACCTGGAAGCCGGCCTGCTCCGCAACGGAGACACCGAGGCCGCCTTCAGCCCCGTCCCGCCGATGATGCTGGAGATCCTCGACGCCGGCGGGCTGCTTCCCCGCCTCGTCGCCGCCGGTTATCTCGCCGACCCATCCGGAAAGGACCGACCATGAATCTGGCCATGAACCTGCTCGCGGCCGCCCGTTCGCAGCCCCGGCACCCGGCGATCAGACTGGACGGCTACTCGCTGGACTACGCGGCCCTGCACACCGCCGCCGCGGCCGTGGCCGGCGACCTGCGCGAACGAGGAGTAAAGCCGGGCGACCGGGTCGGCCTCGTGCTGCCGAACGTGCCCGCCTTCCCGGTCCTGTTCTACGGCGCGCTGCTCGCCGGCGCGATCGTGGTGCCGATGAACCCGCTGCTCAAGGCGCGCGAAGTCGAGTACTACCTGGGCGACTCGGGCACCAAGGTCGTCTACGGTTGGGAGGGCTCCGGCGAGGTGGTGCCCGAGGCCGCCAAGACCATGGGGATCACAGGGATCGTCGTCGCGGCGACCGGCCCTGCCGACCTGAGCGGTACCCCGATCGAGGAACCGGTCGAGCGCGCGGACGACGACACCGCCGTCATCCTCTACACCTCCGGTACCACGGGGCAGCCCAAGGGAGCGGAGCTCACCCACCACAATCTCTCCTCCAACGCGGCGACCACGTCCGAGACGTTGATCGAGATCGGTCCGGACGACGTGATCATGGGCTGCTTGCCCCTGTTCCACGTCTTCGGTCTCACCTGCGGGCTCAACGCCGCGGTCCGCGCGGGCGCCACACTGACGTTGATTCCGCGGTTCGATC
>NZ_KB911649.1 GCF_000383615.1 Streptomyces canus 299MFChir4.1
GGACGCAGGCAGCCTCGGTCGGTGTTGTTTCAGGCCCGGCACCCACACGATCGCTTAGAGGTCGTTTTCAGCTAATTTGTGTCGCTTCACGTGCCACAGGTTGATACTCGCGCCTCTCACGTGTCGGGTTCCTGCACAGGGTGGCGGGAGAAATCACTGATATCAGCTCCCCTTGGAATGAGACAGGCTTCCTAGGGCGAGGCGGGCAATATGGGCTTCCCTCATACCCCGTCAATCGCGCCAACCCCTACAGTCTCCCAAGGGCCGCTCCGTCACGGGGACTTGTTGGGATGAAACAGGATCTGCAGATGAAAACGACCTCTTAGCGGTCGTTTTCATCTTGATTGCGGTGATAGCTCCGCTATCGCGCCCGCCGATGTACTGGTGCGGGTGGGGCTGCCGAGGTGGTCTTGCTTCCTGAGGCCGATGGTGTGACGTCGGAGGCACGAGTCGGCTTACGCCTGTCTCATTCCAGGACGCCCGGATCTGTTCCGTGCTTCCACCAGGCAGGATGCCCGCCTGGGCGCACGCCCCCGGCCGGCGGTACGTTCGGTCCTGTCCGCGTGGCGCTTCGAACGTCCCGGCCGGGCCCTGGACTTCGGCCGGCCGCCCGAGCATGACCTGCGCGAAATCATGAACGCGATCTTGTAGTTGGACCGCACCGGGGTGCAGTGGCCTACCTGCCGCACGACTTCCCCAACTGGAACACGGTCTACGGCTACTTCGCCAAATGGCAATCTGACGGCATTTTCGCCCAGCTCAACGGTCTCTTACGGGAGTTGGTGCGTCAGCAGGAGGGCAAACACCGTCACCCCTCCGCCTGCGTGATCGACGCTCAGAGCGTCAGGACCTCCACGCAAAAAGATCGTGGGCCGCAAGCGCAGCATCGTCACCGACACCCTCGGCCTGCTGCTCGCGGTGCTGGTCACTGCAGCCGGCGTCCAGGATTCCACCGCCGGGCGACCCCTCCTGGAGCGGGCCGCCACCGACCACCCCACCCTGCGCATGGTCTGGGTCGACGGCGGCCACCGCAAGCACTTCGTCGAGCACGCCGCAGCTCTCGGCATCGACCTCGAAATCGTCCAACGCCCCCCTGGGGCCAGGGGATTCACCCCGATCCCGAAGCGGTGGACGGTCGAGCGGACCTATGGCCGGCTGATGCTCCACCGCCGCCTGGCCCGCGACTACGAGACCCTCCCTGCCCGCTCCGAAGCCATGATCCACCTCGCCATGACCGACATCATGGCGCTAGGGGGCGATGCCGACGCCGCCGATCCGGCTCCAGGACCTTTCCTGAGTGGCAGTCATGGCAGGCCAGCTCAGACCGCCCTGTCGGGGATTGACCCGTGAGGCATAGGGCGCCGGGTGGAAGTTCGGATCGTAGTAGCAGCCGGTGTTGTAGAGCCGGTCGAACGCTGGGCAGGATGCTGTGATCCTTTGTGGGGTGGGTTTTTCGCCGGTGCGGACCCACCTGTCCAGCGCCGTGATCGAGTTGGCGTACTCGGCGTTGCTCAGTTCGCTGTGCTCGGACTCCTGGGTGAAGGTCTGTACCAGATACCGGCTGCGGTGGGCGCCTTCGAGGGTCGCGCGGTAGGCCGCTTCGTGCTCCACGAACGCGGTGGGGTCGTCGATCGCGTGCATGGTCAGAACGGGGATTGCGACCTTGCCGGTGAGGTCGCTGTCGTAGGACAGGTCGCGTACGGCAGTCGGGTCGGCGGCGAACCGCTCGACGCCGGCATTGAGCGCCTGGTCATCGTGTGAACCGGAGTACCGCACGCCCTTGTTGCTGAACGGGTTACGACCACCGAGGCGGTTGTTGACGATGTCGCGGAAGGTGAAGGTCGCGAACCGCAGGTGCGATTCCAGGGTGCGCTCGGGGATGTGGGTGACGGCCAGGATGTCGTGCAGATTGCGCTGCTGCAGTTCGGTGCGCTCCTGCGACGGTGAGGCGTATCCGGTGCACTCCTGCAACCGAGCGCGCAGGCCGGCGGAGGTCATGGTCGAATCAGCGCGCAACCCCTGCCAGAGCGGGTATTGGGGCTCGGTCGGGCGCGGGTGGTTGTGGCAGTAGTACTGGTAGACGACGCGCAGATCGACGCGGTAGTCGTACCCGCGTGATCCGCCTGCCAGCACGCCACTGGTGAGCAGGGCCCCGTCGTACGAGCCCGCCTTCGAGCCGTACATCTCAACGACCTTGGCGGCGACGTCCCCGCCCCATGACTGGCCGTGCACATACGTCCGCTTCGGCTTGCCGAACTCCTGCACGAACAGGCGTCGCACGTTCTCGGTGTCCTCGGCAGCCATGCGGGTGCCGTAACCGCCGCGGCGGTACGACGAGCCGGCCCAGGCGTAGCCCTGCCGCACCATCACGACCCAGCGATCCAGGTCGCCGACGCTGCGCTCGGGGTCCGATCCATCACCGAGGTCGGGGCCGCCATGAGCATGCACGACGAGTGAACCGTTCCAGGCCTTCGGAATGGCGATGGCGTAGTACGCGTCATTGGTGTCCTGGCCGGTGTAGCACGTCGCCACGTCGGTCAGGTTCGGCGGGCAGGTGGTGGGTGAAGGGTGATCGGGCTGGGCCTGAGCAGTCGGTGCCGTCATGAGAGCACCCACCACGACGCCGGTGAGACAGGCTCCCAGCGCTCGGCGACGCGGCGCACCGAGTCGCGGCCATCGAGAGGAGTGTGTGAAGAATCTGAAGCTGTCCAAGGCGCGGCTCCTTGTCCCTGCACGACGCAACGTGCGCCGCGGGGGATGCTATGAACGGGCTGGCCGCATAGCTACGCCCTGATCATTGCGGTCATAGTGTTCACACGTGTGAGGCGGGGACGGGGTGGGTGGAGGAGTCGCACATCTGTGCACTGGCACGAGGCGTCAAGCGCCCGTATCAATAACTTCGATCAGTGTGCGGACGTCGAGGGCCGGGAATTCGTCGCCGGAGCGGTGCTCCCAGCCGGGCACCGGTGACCCAGGCCCCCGCTGACGCCCGCGCCGCATCTCTCGTGCGCGCATTTGCCTCGGTGCCTGTTCCTGAGGCCGACATGACATGACGGTGGTCGTGGCGCCTAAACGAACGGCTCGTTGGATCTTCAGGGCTGTGAGGGCGACGGGGAGTGGCTGTGACCGGGAACCTTTGCCGGGTTGCTCGTTGTGCTGGCTGCCAGTGACGGCATTCGGCAAGGGGGCGGGTATGGCATCACCGGTTAGGGTTCGCCGGCTGACCGAGCGGGAGGGACAGAAGCTGCAGCGGATCGTCCGGCGGGGAAGCACCAGCTCGGTGCGGTCCCGGCGGGCGACCCCGGTCGAATCCGGACCGGCTGCCAGCGACCTACCGCCGCACCCACGGCATCACCTACTTCCACGACTGCTACTCGGTCGGCGACGACCGGCTCTGGGGAGTTGTCCGCCGCCGCAAGGGCACACCATCAAAGTCATGCAGGGTGATAGTCACGCCGCGATCTTCCCATCCCCGGCATACAGACTGCCCAGCCCATTCAAGCTCGTCCGCCCCTAACCCGGAGAACCTGTCCGGTCACAGCCCTAGAGCGTGTCTCTTTGATCGGTTGGTCAGTTGATCGGATGTGTCCGTCCGATTAGTGATCACTGATGCGATGTGGGACCGGATCGAGCCGTTGATGCCGGCCGATCCGGTCCGCGGTCGGCGATGGGCCGATCACCGCCGGACCTTGGAAGCCATCGCGTGGAAGTACCGCACGGGTTCTCCTTGGCGGGACCTGCCTGACGAGTTCGGCTCATTCCAGACTGCTCACAAACGACTGATCAGGTGGGCCGTGGATGGGACTTGGGAACGGATCCTCGCCGCAGTTCTGGCAGCGGCCGACGCTGATGCCGACATTGGCTGGACCGTCTCGGTGGACTCCACCGTCTGCCGGGCCCACCAGCACGCCGCCGGTGCCAGGAAAAGGGGGCGCCACGTCGGGCCGAACCTGACGATCATGCCCTCGGGCGCTCCCGTGGCGGCCTGAGCACGAAGGTCCACCTTGCCAGCGATAGCCGTGCACGACCCCTGGCCCTTCATATCACCGCAGGCCAGGCGGGCGACGCCCCGGCCTTCAAGACTGTCATGGCAGGCATCCGTGTTCCGCGAAGCGGAGTCGGACGACCGAGGACCCGCCCAGATGCCGTCCTGGCGGACCGCGCGTATTCATCCCGCGCGATCCGAAGTCACCTCAGCCGACGCGGAATCCGCGCTGTCATCCCGCAGCCGTCCGACCAGGTCGGCCACCGGCTGCGGCGAGGCCGCGACGGAGGCCGACCACCAGCCTTCGACGCCGAGGCTTACAAGCAGCGCAACGCTGTCGAGCGGTGCATCAACCGACTCAAGCAGTGGCGCGGCCTGGCCATGCGAACGGACAAGCTCGCCATCGCCTACCAGGCCGCACTCCACCTCGCCGCGATCCTCATCTGGACCGCCGCTTGACCGCCGAAGCACCTCGCCCGCGAAGATGGCCGCATGGACGATCTTGTGGAGTTCCTCGTCGCACGAGTCATGGACGACAACCACGCCTATGCCTACGTGGCCGGAACCCTGGGCGGCGAGGCGCTTCTCGATAGCCATCTCCCCATGCTCGACCTGATCGAGCAACTGGCGCACGACTACGAAGCCATGGACCCCTCGGACTCCCGCTCGGCCGGGCTGGAATACGCGCTGCGAGTCCTTGGCCAGTCATACGCCGAGCACCCCGCCTACCAACAGGAATGGCGCCCATAGCCCTTCAAGGAGACAGACCCTAGGCGTTGCGCCAACGTGTTTCGGTGGGCGTTGCGCGGGATGTTGCGCGAGCCTCCACAGTATTTCGGAGTGTGCCCAGGTCACCCCGTGCGTATGGCGTGGTCGGACTGCGGATATCCCTGTTGCGACCCCCTTCGACCATGCCCTGGCTGGAGTTGAGGAGTGGGAGGGGCGGGAGGGGCGGCGCGGCCGCTGCCGGTGATCGGGGCGTACCTGCCGTGGTGGGCGCCGGCGGGGCCGCCGTGCCAGGGTCGCCGACGGTGCGGGGGCCGGGGACGGGCGGCCCTGCGGCTCGCCCTGGTCGACGTCTGGGCCTGGGTGTGCCTGAGACGGCTGACCGGCCGCGAGGAAGTGGCCGGCGGCTAGGCCGATTGGTGGCTGGGGTCCGGTGGTTTGGAGGCGCAGGTTCCGCTGCTTCACCGGGCCCCAGCTATGAGGCTCTGTTCCCGGGAAGGTGGTATTTACGCTGTTTGCCCGGTGGGATGTCCTGAACCGGGACATGCCTGTGGCCCCGGAACACATCCGGAGCCACAGGCATGTTGCTGCTTGGTGGGTTACCAGCGATACCAGCGGCCCTTGCGGCCGCCTGTGTCAGCAGAACGCATGACGAAGCCCAGCAGCCAGACGACCAGCACGATGACGGCGAGCCACCACAGCGCCTTCAGCGCGAAACCCGCGCCGAAGAGGATCAGAGCCAGCAGAAGAACGACGAGCAGGGGAACCATAGTTATCAACCTCCGTCGCTCCTGGTGCCCGGCGAATGCAAGAACACACGGTCGATTTCCCTGGTTTCTCCACTGCTCATGCGGGCACTGGACTCAGTTTCTCCATAGCGTTCACCTCGCCGCCGGACCGAGTTGCGCGCGTGGCCGACGGTGCCGGCGGCAACGTGGGCCCGTTCAGGTGGTGCCTTTCCCTGCTAGGACCTGTCCGTCCGATCATGCGCCGCTGACGCATCGTCCGGGACATCCCGTGAACCCGCGGAAGGATCGCCCACCTCCCCTGGCACGGCGTCAGGGTTCGCTCAGGGGCGAGGCGGGGAAGTCACCGATGGCGGTTGCCCGGTCGTGGCCAGCAGGCTGTGGCCATGTTGAACACGACGCCCCGCCGTCCGTCACTCCTCCGCTGCGCCGCGCTCGCCCTCGCCGGGGCCGCTGCCCTGACGGGGCTGGTTGGGGCGTACACCCCGGGCTTCGCCGCCGCGGAACCGGGTTCCGCCACCCCGATGTCCGCCACCGACTTCAGCGACTGCCCCGCCCTTCCAGCCGGGGCCGATCCGGCTCTGTGGCGGTGCGAAGTCCACACCGCGGCACCCCGATTGGCGTTGGGGAAGGTCGAGGTGGCGCTCGCCCCGATCACCATGACGCACGCCGAGGGGCCGATGCCCGACGGCTCCAAGGCGCAGGTCTGGGGTGCGATGCACAGCGTTCCCACCCCCGTTCCGGGCGGGCTCACCGGCACCGCCACGGGTGAGCACCCACGACAGCTCCGCCTGGCGATCGAGCCGGAGTACGGGGGCCGATCCGACTTCTACACCGGGCAGTTCAGCCTGCGCTTCCGGCTGTCGAGCCCGCTGCTGCCGCACGGCTGCACCGTAGGGGCGAGCACGCCGGTCGACTTCCAGCTCAAGCGGTCGGGCCCCTCCAGGTGGGTTTCACAGGATCCGCCGATCATTGAGTTCTCGGCCTACGACGACACCTTCACCGCTCCCGCGGCCGAACACTGCGGGCCCCTGGCATGGCCGCTCAACCGCCGACTGGGGCTGCCGGCGCCGAGCGGCAACCTGATGACGTACGACGCGTCCTACACATTCCGGATGTACGACCAACTGCCCTCCGTGTAGGGCCAGGAGCGAGCCGACCACCCCGTGCTGACTGAGCATGTGGTCCGGTGATCCGGGTTTGGTCCCGGGTCAGGTTCCGCGCCGATTGGGGGTGGCTTCGCCGGTGAGGCTGCGGGCATGAGGTCGATCATCGCGAGGTGGATCATGGCCTCGGAGCGGTACGGGTGGCGTTCGCAGTCGCGGGCGAGGCGCCGGTGGTGCATGAGCCAGCCGATGCCGCGCTCGGTGGTCCACCGTCTTGGGATGATGGTGAACCCGCGGGCGCGGGGCGGGCGGTGGACGGGCGGACGTCGATGCCGAGGCGGGCGCCGTGGTCGATGGCGGTGGTGCGATAGCCGGCATCCCCCCAGGCCTTGGTGAGGTGTGGGTGGGCGGTGGCGATGCGGGAGAGCAGGGTCACGGCGGCTGCGGTGTCGGAGACGCTGGCGGCGGTGACCAGCACGGTCAGCAGCAGGCCGAGGGTGTCGCCGCCGAGGTGGCGCTTGCGTCCTCGGCTTCCACCATCGGAAAGTCGAGTCGTGGAGATGGCGGGGCAAGTTCTACTTGCAGCGCTGGCCCTCGGCCAGAGCGATGCGGGTGCTGCGGGACACAGTCCGCGCGGCCACCGGACGCTCCAAGACCGAACGGCCAGTATCCGCCGTGGTCGCCGACCTCAATCCCGTGCTGCGGGGTTGGGGTGCGTACTTCCGCAACGGCAACTCCGGGCGGAAGTTCAATGCGGTCGACGGCTACGTCCACGAGCGGCTGGCAATCCTCGCCAGTCGGAAACACGGACGGCGGGGCCGGAACTGGGCCGCCCGTTTCACCTACGGATGGATCACTTGGCTCGGGGGTCTACCGACTCACCGGAACTGTACGCAGGGCGGCAGCGCATGCCAGACGGTGAACGATGTCGGAAAGCCGTATGCGGGAGAACCGCACGTACGGTGTGAAGCGGCGGGGACTGGAAACGGAGCGACAGCCACCGCGCCAGTCCCCGGCCCTGCTTACAGCTCGGATCTCGTACGCCGGCCGGTGGTCTTGCCGATGGCTGGCATGCGCTGCAAGGACGCGGCGCATCTGTCACCCCCTGGTGGGGACTGCGGACGGCTCGGCCGGGTCCCGGGTGGCCGACGCGCCGGACGAGCGGGACGCGGCGGGGCGGGAGGGGGACGAGTACGAGGGGACGGCACGGGTGGCGGGCTCCGTGGGCCGGGCGGTCTCCGACGGGCTGCCGCTGGGTTCCCGTGTGGTGGGAACCAGGCGCGGGGTGGTGGTGGGTGACGCGGACCGCTCGGGCACGGGGATGGTCGCCGACGGCGGAGCCATGGGGGTCGTGGGGGAGCGATGGGTACCGGAGGCGGACGGCCGCAGGGGCAGGACGACGAGCGCGGCGACACCGACGGTCAGGGCGGCTCCGGCGGCGGCGCGCAGCACCTTGCGGCGGGCGGCGCCGCGGCGGATCGCCTCGTAGCGGCCGGGAGGCACGCCGAGGTAGTCCGACGGGGGCCGCAGGAGGACGGTGAGCGGGTCGTCGGGGTCGCGGTCCGGGCCCTCTTCAGAGTGTGTGATCAAGGCTTCTCCCCAGGTGGGCGCGGAGCAGTTCACGGGCCGCGTGGAGGTCGGCCTTGACGGTGCCCTCCTTGCGTCCGGTCAGCATGGACACCTCCCGGATCGGCATGTCGGCGTAGTAATGGAGCAGGATCGGCACCCGAAGCCGTTCGGGCAGGGACTGCACGAGCAACCGGACCGAGGGATCCGCCTGTTCGGAGGGCGGGCCGATCGCGGCCTCGGTAGTGGCGCGGCGTAACGCCTTGCGCTCGCGCTCCAGTTTGCGCCAGTGGTCCCGGACCAGGTTGGCCGCGGTGACATAGAGGAAGCCGCGCGGTTCGTCCACGGCCGTCCAGCGGGCCCACAGCCGGGTGAACGCCTCCGAGGCGATCTCATGGGCCGTCCCGTCGTCGTCGACGAGCCGGCGGCACCAGCCGGCGAGGCGTGGGTAGAGGGCGGCGAACAGCTCGGATGCTTCCTTCTCGCGGGACCGTTTCAACGTTCTCCATAGGGTGGTGGCGTTCACGGAGCAAGACCCCGGGCCGGTGGGACGGGTTCCCGCCGGCCCGGGGCGCGGACGCCGTCAGGGGCTCGCGGAGCGCAGCACCGCGAAGACGATCACGTTGTCGAGGTAGCCGTTGCCGGTCCGGGCTCCGCCACAGGTGATGAGCCGCAACTCCGGCCGGTCCACGTCGCCGTAGACCTCCTTGGTGGGGAAGTCGGCCTTGGCGACCGTGCGCACCTCGGTGACGGCGAACACCGTGGAGGTGCCGTCCTGAAGACGGGCCACGATCTCGTCGCCCTTGCGCAGGTCCGCGAGGTGCCGGAAGACGCCGTCGCCGTAGGAGCCGACCGTGACATGACCGAGGATCACCGATGGTCCCTTCTGCCCCGGGGTCGGCGAGTGCTCGTACCAGCCCGCCCGGTCGTGCGCGGCGATCGGCGGCACCTGCACGCTGCCGTCCTTCGCGAGGCCGAGCCGCATGAGCGGGGTGTCGACGCCGATGGCCCGCACGCGCAGCGAGACGGGCACCGAACGTCCCACCGTGGTGGCGGACTTGGCGGCGGGCGAACCACTGACGGAACTACCGCCCGTGTCCGCCCGACCCGTGTCCGCCCCACCCAAGCCGCCGGGCCCAGCACAGGCCACCGCCACAAAGGTCAGGGCAGCGACGAGAAGGGCACGTACGGCTACGGCGGCCGGGAGGAGACGGGACCGCCCGGCCGGCACCCCGATGCCGGGCGTGTCGGTGGTCACGCCTCGTTCGCGCGCCGGCGGCGGAGCAGCAGGACCGTGCCACCGCCCAGGACGACAGCCGCGGCGGCGCCCCCGCCGATCAGGGCGCCGTGGGAGGAGTCCGAGGAGGTCGGGACCTCACCGGTGTCCGGGGCGCCGCTGGGGACGACGCGGACCTGACCCTCCGAGGGCGCCGCGCTCGGGGCCCGGGTCGGCTCGGCGCTCTCGCTCGGGGCTCGGGTCGGCTCGGTGGTCGCGCTCGGCGCCGCGGAGGGGGCTGTGCTCGGGGAAGCGGACGTCCCGTCGGCGAATGCGGGCATCGCGCCTGCCATGACGGCTGCGCACGCGAGGGCCAGGGCACTGAGGCCGGTTCGACGCATGGATCGTTCTCTCTTTCATCGGTCGACCCACCGGCGGGACCGGCGGTGGGTGGCATGGATCGAGCGGAGAGACGAACGGGACGGGAGACGGGTTGCAAAGAGAAGGCAAAGCCATGCGGGCCCGGCCGCATCGGTGCGCCGCGACGCGCACTGCCGCGCTGTGCGATACGGGGCGGCGGCGGGAGCTGATCGTGTGGCAGTGGCCGGCGTGGACCTGGACGGGCGGCTTGCGGGTGCCGATACCGATTTCGACGACCCACTCCGGCGGCTGTGGCCGGTTCTTGCGGCCGTGCTCCTCTTCTGCCGCGCGGCGTTCCAGGCGGGTGATTTTGTCCTCGATGCGGTGCAGCGGGAGGTCTCCGGCTGGCTCGGGGATCTGCCGGTCGAGGCTCTGCATGGGATCGGTCCGCGGCAGGCCGCCGTCCTGCGGGACTACGGCGTGCACTGCGTGGGTCTGCTCGCCGCGGTGCCTTCGGTCACGGTGCAGCGTCTGCTGGGTGGGAAGGCCGGCCGCCTGGCCGCTGACCGGGCCCGCGGTATCGACCCCCGCCCCGTCGTTTCCCGCGCTCTGCCCGCCGCGGCGAGTGTGCGCTACCGCTTCGATGAGCACACCCTGGACGGCGCCGCCGTGCGCGCCGCCCTGCTCGAGCTGGTGGTGCGGCTCGGTGCCCGGTTGCGCGGCCGTGGCCAGGTGGCCCGTGCCCTGACCTTGTCGTTGAAGTTTGCCGGCGGCGGCAGCTGGGACAAGATCCGCCGCCTGTCCGCGCCCTCCGCCCACGAGGACGACCTGCGCCAGCTCGCCTACCAGCTGATGGACGGCGCCGGCCTGCAGCGTGGCCGCCTGACCGGGCTGGTCCTGAAGGGCGAGGACCTCGTGGATGCCGACCAGGCGCCCCGGCAGCTCTCCCTCGATGACGCCCGCGAGGACCGCCTCGCCGCGGAAACGGCCATCGACCGGGACCGCGACAAGTTCGGCCCACGCGTGATCGGCCCGGCGGCCGTCTTCCGCCGCGCCCCCGCCCCCGACCTGCTCCTGCTGGAGGTAGACCCGCGCTGCTGGACCCGCCAGGATTGCGCGGTGCACCCCAGGGGATGCCGCACTGGCCCTACGTCCGGGCCGTCGACGACGCCCTCACCGCTCGGGGTATCCCGCCGGGCATGGTCCGGGCCAGCCGCCACGGCCTCGAGCGCGGCCTGACCACCTGCATGATGCTCGCCTGGGATGTCTCCCGCACCGGCGGCCACGGCGGCATCCGGCTGGACTGGGAGGAACGCCGGGGCTGGTACTACGCCCTGCTGGGACTCAGCCTCGGCCACGTCACCCTCTACAGCGTGATCCCCGTGCTGCGCACTCCGATCGCGTCACCGCAGGAGGTAGCGGCGGTTGCCGAGGAACTGGTCCATCACCGGCGTCTGCCCGAGCGGGAGTTCTGGACGGAGTGGGACGGCGCGCGGGAGGTGCGGGCTGCCGCCGATGACTTCCGCCGAGGGCGCCTCGGTCTCGGTCTCTTCAATTGCGGGAAGAGGGGGCCGACTGTGCGAAGGAGGCCGGGCCCGGGTGCAGCTGAGAATCGACACCCAGACCGACACCTACGAGCAGGCGGTCGCGGCACTGCGGGCCGCGTACGGGCATGGATCACGGACGTGAGCCGACGAAGGGTTGGGTCGGCCTGCGCACACTTCCTGCGCTTGGCCGAGCAATTGTCAAGATCTGTGGATCGCTGAAGTTACGGCCCTGACGCTCCGGTGCCATCGGATCTCGCCGTCATGCCGTTCGTTGGTGGGCGTGAGTCCGGCGGCTGCGGCGACGGCAGCGGAGGCTCGGTGTTCAGGGTGGACGTGCGCGATGATGGCGTGCACCGGGGGCCGGCTGAGCCAGTCGGCGAGCCCTTGGGCCGCTTCGGTGGCGATGCCTCTTTGCTGCCACGGGGTTCCCACCACCCAGGCGATCTCCGCGACGGCGCCGCGGACGCCGGGGCTGACCGTTGCCTGGACGGTGCCCGTCAGGCAGGACTCGTTACGCAGCCGGATCACCCAGTTCAGCCAGGCCACGGCCGGGTCGGGGGAGCCTGCGGTCATGCGCTGGTAGCGCGACCGCAGGACCTGGGCAGTGTCCGGGGTGCCGCCGATGAAGGTGTGCAGGGCGGGATCGGACAGCACCGCGGCCATTTCCTCGGCGTGCTCGACGTGCAGCGGCAGCAGGTCCAGCCGGCGGGTGCTGATGGTCCGGGCCGTCATGGTGCTCACGCTGCCACCGCCTTGGGGCGCTCGACGAGCTCGCCGTTCGTGAATACTGCGCCGGCGCGGACGAGAGCGCCGAGTTGGGGTGCGGTGACCGCCCGCCAACGCTCCTGCGCGGACTCCACGAGCTTGAACACCATCGCCAGGGCTGCGGCCGGGCTGCCCGTACCCCGGGTGACCTTGGTCCGGAGCTTCACCGAACCGAAAGTGGATTCGATCGGATTCGTCGTTCTGAGATGGATCCAGTGCTGGGCGGGGAAGTCGTAGAAGGCCAGCAGTTCCTCGGTCTCGTCGGTGATCTTCTTCACCGCCTTCGGCCACTTCGCCTCGTAGGTCCGGGCGAACTCGCGTACCGCCTTCTCGGCGTGGTGGCGGTCCTCGGCGTTGCAGATCTCCTGCAGGGCCTTCTTCGCCCCGGGCTGCGCGGACTTCCGCAGGGCGTTGACCACGTTACGCATCTTGTGAACCCAGCACCTCTGGTGCCTGGCCTGGGGAAGCACCTCCGCCAGAGCCCTCCACAGGCCCATCGCGCCGTCCCCGACGGCCAGTTCGGGATCGCGCATGCCACGACGGCGGCAGTCGCGCAACAGGTCGGCCCAGGAGTCGGTGGACTCCCGCAGCCCCTCCGCGAGCGCGATCAGTTCCTTGGTGCCGTCCACTCGCACACCCATCAGGACCAGCACGCAGGAGCGGGCCTGACCGAGGCGGACCTTGGGGTGCACGCCGTCGGCCCACACATAGACGTAGTCGGACGCTGAGAGGTCGCGTTTCTGGAAGGCGGCGTGGTCGGCCTGCCACTGCTTGGTCAGCCGCGTCACCGTCGCCGCCGACAGCCCGGCCGAGCCGCCCAGGAACTGCTCCAGCGCCGGCACGAAGTCCCCGCAGGACAGTCCGTGCAGGTAGAGCAGGGGCAGCACCTCGCTGATCTTCGGCGATTTGCGGTACCAGGGCGGCAGGATCTTCGAGGAGAACCGTGCCCGCTCGCCGGTGGCCTCGTCCACCCGGCCGTCGTTCACCCGCGGCGCGGTGACTTCCACCGGCCCGGCGGCCGTGGTCACGGTGCGCGGCCGGTGGCGGCCGTTGCGGACCACCAGGCGCCGCCCGGCCTCATCCTTCTCGGCGGCAAGATCGGCTATGTACTGATCGACCTCGACCTCGGCCTCCACCGCGGCTGCCAGCATGCGGCGCGCACCCTCCCGGACGATCTCGTCCATCAAGAAGCCGGACTCCGTGGTGCCATCTTCGTTGACTACGCTGAGCATGGGCGTGCCTTCCCAACCGACGGCGCAACGTCGGTCTACTCGGTGACCTATCGATCACTCGGGAAGGTACGCCCTTTCACGTCCCAACCCGAGACCGATCCACAGGTCTTGAGCATCGCTCCGCCTGGCCCACACCGTTCGGGATGGGAGGATGCAGATGACGATCGACACCCAGGCTGACAATACGCGTACAGCGTGAGTGGCCCCGCGTGTTCTCTCCGCATCATGGCGTGTGGCTCAGCCAGCGCTGCAGGGTGGTGTTGATGCTGGCGGGCAGGGCGCTGAGTTGGTCGATGGCGTCGCGGTCTTCGGGCCGCGGGGGGATGCCGGCGGTGGTCAGTGCGGCGTGCAGGGCCAGGCGGCGCTGGTCGCGGGGGGCGATGGGGATGCTGAGGCGTTCGGCGGGGTTGGGGGGCGGCAGCAGGCTGTTGGTGTTCTGCCCGGCGGCCGGGGGCCAGGCGCTTTCCGCCGGGTCGGCGGCGTAGAGGTCGACGAAGGTCTGCGGCGTGTGGTGGTCGAGGGGGATGCTCACGTCGGTCTCCTTTAGCGGCGGGTGGATGTGCAGGGGGAGATCCTCAGACGGCCGGGTGCGGTTGCGGTTGCCGGGCGATGTCACGCCGACGGCGTCATCGGCGGCTCATCGTCTTCTCCGACCAACACAGCAGGCTGGCTGAGTGGTCTGCCTGGCTGTGACGTTGTCCAGCGGCCCCGGCGTGACGTCTTCCAGCGACCCCAGATGATGGGGCTCACGGGTGCATTGAGGGGTGGTGACGGGGCGAAGTGGCCGACGACGAGCAGCTCGGCAAGACCATCGCCCGTTACGGACGGGTCGACCTTCTCGATATCGACGAGCTGGGCTACCTCGAGCTCGACCGCCGCGGCGCGGAGGTGCTCTTCCAGGTCCTCACTGAGCGTGCGGAAAAGAACAGTATCGCGATCGCTTCGAACGAGGCGTTCACTGGCTGGAGCCGGACTTTCACCGATCCACGGCTCTGCGCGGCGATCGTTGACCGCCTCACGTTCAACGCCACCATTATCGAGACCGGAACCGAGTCCTACCGACTGGCCCGAACGAAGGCGCAGAAGAACGACGCTGCGGAGTACACCGTCACGATGCCACGGAGTAGCTGAGGTCCGTCGCGGTGAGCGAGGCGGGCACCAAACGCAGCCACATCGTGCCTCGTTCGCCCGGATCATCGTGCAGGTAGTGCACGAAACGCTCGTCCCACAAAGCCTCGTCCGCACCCAAATAGCGGGCGAGCTTGCGCCGCCCCCTCGGCACGTCAAAGGGCACAAGCTCGGCCTGGCCCCGAGCGATCACCTGCCGGACGCACCCCGTCGCGAGATCGCACTCGTCCACCACGAGGGCGACGTTCGGGTCGTCCTTCACGCGGTCGAACAACCGGGCCCACGGGCCTGTCAAGGTCCAAAAGGCTCCCTCTTCCCAGAGGAACCAGACAGGACGCACCGTCGGCCCGCTCGTCGCGATACGAGCGGTGAGCGGCTGCTGCAGGAAAGCATCCACATCAAAACCAGAAGATTCCACATCGCCAATCTTCTGATGCCTCCGATCACTTCACCACCGACCTACGACCTACGACCAAAGCCTCAGACGCCCCGAACCCCCGAAAGAAAAGCGCAGTCCCCCGCAAGTGGTCCCGGCGCAGCCCAATCCCCGGGGCCACTTGAAGACGTCCAGGAGACACAGGATCTCCATCAACTGGGGCCGCTGGAAGACGTCACGCCGGGGTCGCTGGACAACGTCACAGCCAGGCCTGCCGCTGGTGGGACCGGCGCCGACACCGGCACAGGGGCTGTTACGCACTTTCGGGTGACGGTCCGTTGGAGGGTGGGGTGGCGCGCTCTGGCGAGGGGAGGTGGCCGGTCAAGGCGTGCACAGGTTGGGGATCTGGCGTGGCGTCAACGTGGTGCGTTCGCCACATAAATGGACGACACATCCAAGAGTCACAGCAATGTGGGCGAAACGTAATGGAGTGCACATTTGGCGTTCACGATCTGCACACGGTGGTCATGGTGTGGGTGTGCGGCCAAGCCGGCCGCCACCCGCACACCGCACCAGCCCATCCCCTCCGGCCCACAGGGCCTGGGGATGGGCGGGTGCCCGTACAGCCTGGGGTTTTTGTGTCTTCTTCCATGGTGACCGCCCGTCGTCTGTCCGCTGCCGCTCTCGCGGCCGCCGCGATCGTGGGGGCGGTGGCGCTGCCGGCATCGGCCGGCGACCACGCCCGGCCCGAGCGGGCGAAGGTGGAGATCAGCGCGGTGCAGTACGACTCGCCCGGATGGGACGACCGTTCGCGGCGTTCGCTGAACAAGGAGTGGGTGGAGCTCACCAACACCACGCGTCGCGACGTCAACCTCGACGGCTGGACCCTGGAGAACAAGGACGGCCGCAGCTACACCTTCGACCACTACCGCCTGGAGGGCCGCGCCACCGTCCGTATCCACACCGGCGAGGGCCGCGACAGTGACAGCGACCTGTACATGGACCGCCGCAACTACGTGTGGGACAACCACTCCGACACCGCCACCCTGCGCAACGACCGCGGCCGCTTCATCGACGACGCCTCCTGGGGCGGGCGCCACCACCGCGACGGTGGACACGACCGCGACGGTGGACATGACCGCGACGGTGGCCACCATCACTGACCCTTCTTTCCTCATCAGCGGCACGGCGTGATGTTGCAGGCGTAGGGGCATGGCCCCGGCTGGTTCGTCCGGCCGGGGCCATACCGTCGTTCAGGCCATGCCCGGGACGGCACGGGCGCCTTCGGCCGACAGGCGGGCGGCGGGCGAGCTGTCCCTGCCGTTGGTCACGCCCGGGCGCTGGCCGGCGGTGAGACCCAGGGATGACGGACCAGCAGGCCCCGGTACCCCCCGGCCGCCTACCTCGTGGAGAACACTCTTCTGATACGGAAGAGCCAGACCAGCTTCGTGCTCGAAGCAGACGATGCAGGTGACGGGTCATCCCCCTCGCCCAGCGTCCAAGCGACGCAGAACACCGATACCTCCAACGGCTCGTCTTCCAACGGGGGAGGATCCGTCGGCGGCCTCCTCACCGGCGGGAACGGCACCCAGACAAGCGATCCCCCCGCCAGCGCAAGCCCGTCCGCCTCGCCGAGCGACGACACCGGGGTCAACGGCGGCGGCGAAAACGGCAATGGCGCCAACGGCAGCGGTAATGGGGGCATCTTCGGCGGACCATCGTGATGCCCCCGCCCAGGCTGATGAGGCTTCGTGAATTTCCCCAGGGCTGCTCTTCGTTCCCCACTTGGTCACGCTCGCAATGAAGCTGACGGAATCGATGCCAGTTGAAGGCTCGGTCCGCTCCTTCTCCGTCAAGGGCGCTTGTGGCGTTGCTCTGTGAGGGCTACGTGCGCCCCTGGGCGGCTCGGCCCCGACGGAAGGTGCGGGCTCGTTGTCGGGAAAATTCGAACGAACGGGGCTCCACTAAGGTCAGCGGCCAGATGGCCCCGGGCCTCCTCCCTGCCCCGAGCCATGGGTCCAGGGGCTGTACCAAGCTGAAGAGCAGCGACCATCAGGGGCGGTTGGAGGGGTCGGCGAGCCAGTCCTGGAGTTCGCGGTGGCGGAACTGGTGGGCGATGCCAGCGCTCCGAAGCAGGCCGGCGTTGGTGGCCCATTGCAGAAACCGGCTCAGGCGCCAGGGCAAGGCTCGGGGACCGAGGCGGGTGCACAGCAGCAGGGCGATGTAGCGCATCCCCGCAGTCCCCACGCTCCCCGCCGCGGGCGCCAGCGTGATCCCAAGTACGATCCCGACCGTGGTCGGGGCGTTCCCGGCCGCGACCTCGGTCGCCCCGAGCACGAACACGAGCCCGGCACCGAGCCCGGCCAGGAGTCCGCTCGTGAGGTTGATACGAACAAGGACGCGGGGATCTACGACGCTGAGGGTGCCCTTGGCGTGCCAGCCCGGGAACAACCAAGTGAGCGAGGGCACGAGCGAGTCCGCGAGCCAGAACGCTGCAGTGCGTCGGCCATGGGGGGTACGCAGCCGTCCCAGGTCGAGCCGCGAAGGAACCGGCCACCCGTAGACATACGTGAGAGCGAGAGCCGAGAGGGCCCCGGCCATGGTGAGGACTGTCCCGCCGGACAACTCGATGCTGAATCCCCACATGCCCAGGGCGGCGCCCCCCAGGAACACGCCCGCGAGGAGAGCAAGGTGGGCCATGCGAGGACGGCGGCTGCCGGCTACGGGCCACAGTTCGTGCAGGACCAGATCGGTGCCCGACAGGGCCCTGCCAGCCACGGTGCGGCCGGTGGCGGCGTTGGTGTTGAGGTAGGCGGCCAGCACACCGAGCCAGGCCGTGACCTGGTCGGGGGTGTAGGTGTCGCTCCGCGGGGCACGGTGCCGGGCGGTGGCATCCTGGAGGAACAGCTTGAGCAGGTGGTCGCGGACCGCCCGGTCGCTGCCCAGTTCGGGACGGATCAGATCCCGGGGCGAGTGCAGATAAGCGCCGTCGAGATCACGCTGTTCGTAGACGGTCACGGCCACGGTCAGCCGCCATGGGGTGGACAAAGCCCGCGCCAGCGGCGAGGACGGAGCCCGATCAAGTGTGTCCAGCACGCCCTGCCATCGCGCTGGGCTTCCCACCCGTTGCTGGATGAACAGGCGGGCCTGAGCGGGACTGATCCGACCGATCTCCACTCGCGCGGAGTCCTGAGCCCAAACCTCCAATGCCTCCAGCGCCTGGTACTGCCCGCTGCGACAGGTCAGCACCAGGTTCGCCTTCGCGCGGCCACGCTGGAAGGCATTGAGCACGCTGAGCGCCTGCCGGGCCCGGGAGCCGTACCCGGGCGTGTCTCCGGCGTCCATCTCGTCCAGCCCGTCCAAAACCGGGAGGATGAGCCCTGCGTCCATCAGCGCCGCTGCGGCAGTCGGGGAGATCCCCCGATAGGTGTCCACCAGATGCTGGCACACCCACGCCCGCACCACCTGCACTGCCGCGCCCGGATCATGGCCGGTACCCGTACTCGGCCCGGTGCCGAGGTGAGAGGCAGACACGAGGTCCCAGGAAGCCAGAGGCAGCCGTACCGGTACCGGGTCCTCCGGCCTGCGCTCCTCCAGCAGGGCAAGGAGGAGTTCGAGGGCGAGCACAGTCTTGCCCGCGCCAGGTGCCCGGTGATCACCAGGCGCCCTGGTCGCAGCCGCCGGTAGTAGTTCACCACCTCGCTCAATCGCCCCTCCACGTCGGCACCGGCGGCGTTGCGGGCCGAAGCCGGTCGGAAGCCGAATCGCACATCGATCGTCGTATCGTCCCCGCCGAGTAACTGCGTCCTCGCCTCGGTCTCCGCTCGCAGCACCGCCTGCGCCAGCCGACCGGCCATTGCCACCGCGTCGCTTTCCTGATGGTGCAGCTGCCTCCAGGACATCCACATCGACCAGCCCGCCACCGCAAGCCCCATTGTCGTCACTCGGTCTTTCTGAGTGTTGCTGTGGCTGTGAGCTGGGGCTTCTCAGTTCCTCTGGGTGGTGTTCGCGATGCCTGGGGGTGTCCGGAGTGTGGGGTTGGGCGGGTAGTGGCCGTCTGGCCTGCGCGTGCGTGGGTGTGTGCAGGTTGATCGAGCAGGGTGCGGTTTCAGTGGGCTGCTACTTGGCAGGGCCGGTCAGACGGTCTGGGGGTTGGTGAGGTTGTCGGGGGCGGATCTGTCGGCTGTGCTTGTGTGCTTACTCTTCGCTGGTGGTGCCGGCCTGCGGATCAAGATCGGTTTCGTGTAGGGCCAGGATG
>NZ_KB911650.1 GCF_000383615.1 Streptomyces canus 299MFChir4.1
TGAGGTCTGGCCGCGAACTGTGGTGCAAACATGTGTAGTGCACCTCCTGCGGGCCTCGTTCCGTTACGCGGCCCGACAGGACTGGGACAAGATCGCGAAGGCGCTCAAGCCCGTCTACACCGCGCCGACCGAGGACGCGGCCACGACACGGTTCCTGGAATTCGCCGAGACCTGGGGCAAGAAATACCCGGCGATCATCCGCCTCTGGGAGTCCAGCTGGGCGGAGTTCACGCCTTTCCTTCAGTTTGACGCGGAAATACGCCGCATTGTGTGCACGACCAACAGCATCGAGAGCGTCAACGCCCGCATCCGCAAGGCCGTCCGTGCCCGCGGGCACTTCCCCACGGAGCAGGCCGCGCTCAAGTGCGTCTATATGGCTGTCATGAGCCTCGACCCAACCGGCGCCGGCCGCAAACGCTGGACCATGCGCTGGAAGGGCGCCATGAACGCCTTCGACCTGGCCTTCGACGGCCGCCTCACCGCAGGCCAACTCTAGTGCTCTGACCGGGAAGGTTCGCCGGGTCGGCAGTTCCAGCGGTTGGATGTCCGGATACGTTCGATCCGACCGTTGGGAGTGTGGTGGCTGAGCCTGTCCGTGTGCGCAGGTTGACCGACCATGAGGGGCAGAAGCTGGAGCAGATCGTGCGCCGGGGCGGCACCAGTTCGGTGCGGTACCGGCGCGCGATGATGCTGCTGGCCTCGGCCGGCGGGAACCGGGTGCCGGTGATCGCACAGCTGGTGCAGGCCGACGAGGACACCGTGCGCGATGTGATCCACCGGTTCAACGCGATCGGCCTGGCCTGCCTGGACCCTCGGTGGGCGGGAGGCCGTCCTCGCCTTCTCAGTCCTGACGACGAGGACTTCGTCGTCCAGACGGCCACCACCCGCCCGACCAAGCTCGGACAGCCCTTCACTCGGTGGTCAATCCGCAAACTCGCCGCCTACCTGCGGAAGGTGCACGGCCGCGTGATCCGGATCGGCCGCGAGGCGTTACGCTGCCTGCTCGCCCGCCGCGGCGTGACCTTCCAGCGCACCAAGACGTGGAAGGAATCCCCGGACCCCGACCGCGAGGCGAAACTGGACCGGATCGAGGAGGTCCTTGACCGCTTCCCCGACCGGGTCTTCGCCTTCGACGAGTTCGGCCCGCTCGGGATCCGTCCCACCGCGGGCTCGGGCTGGGCCGAGCAGAAGCGCCCCGACCGGCTGCCCGCCACCTACCACCGCACCCACGGCGTGCGGTACTTCCACGGCTGCTACTCGGTCGGCGACGACACCCTGTGGGGCATCAACCGCCGAAGGAAGGGCGCCGGGAACACACTGGCCGCGCTGAAGTCGATCCGTGCCGCCCGGCCAGACGGCGCCCCGATCTACGTGATCCTGGACAACCTGTCCGCCCACAAAGGCGCCGATATCCAACGCTGGGCGAAGAAGAACAAGGTCAAGCTGTGCTTTACCCCGACCTATGCATCCTGGGCGAACCCGATCGAAGCCCACTTCGGACCGCTGCGGCAGTTCACCATCGCCAACTCCCACCATCCCAACCACAACGTCCAGACCCGGGCCCTGCACGCCTACCTGCGCTGGCGTAACGCCAACGCCCGCCACCCCGACGTCCTCGCGGCGCAGCGTCGCGAACGCGCCCGCATCCGAAGCGAGAAGGGCATCCGGTGGGGCGGACGTCCCTTGCCGTCCCAACCTGAACGGTCTGACGAATCCATGCGTTCGCAGCCCGGAGGTGCAGCAGAGCACCGGACAGACGAATCACTCGCGCATACGGGCTGACGCGGGCGAGGCGAGCATCGCTTTGAGGATGCGTTGCAGCTCAACGCGGTCCTGGGGGGTGACCCTCGCCAACCTGCGGTCGTACTCCGCCGCGAGGGCTGCAAGGGCTCGATCGCGTGCTTTCGTGCCCTCGTCGGTCAGCACGAGCCGATGACGCCGCAGGTCCGCCTCGTCGATCTCGCGGCGGATGAAGCCCTTGGTGACGAGGTTGCGGACGTAGACCGTCACGCTCGCCTTGGGCAGCAGTAGCGCGGTCGCGATCTCGGCCGGGTACGGCGATGCCTCCACCTCGGCCAGGACGAAAAACTCCTTCGTCTCCAACCCGACCTCGGCCAGCTCCTCCGTGCAGGCATCCATCACGACTGCCAGCAGCCGCTGGTTCAGCGTCCACAGCTGCGCCCCGTCGACCGACACGCGATCCTCCGCTCCAGGTGGTACGGTTTCGTATTAGTTTCAGATCGTACAAGATGTGGTCTTGTACTGGACTCCTATGGAACAACAATCTCACGAAGGAAGCCAGCCATGCTTCAGCACCTCACGATCCCGCGCGGTCCCATCAACCTCGCCGCGGACCTCCACCTGCCCGACAACGCCGACAGCAGCGCACCGCTGCCCGCCGTGGTGCTCTCCACGCCCGGCAGCAGCGTCAAGGAGCAGATCGGCGCCAACTACGCCTCCCGCCTCGCCGCCCGCGGCATCGCAGCGCTCGTCTTCGACCCCGCCCACCAGGGGCAGAGCGGCGGCGAGCCACGCGACCTCGAAGACCCCTACCTCCGCGGTGAGGACATCTCCTACGCCATCGACACGCTCACCACGACCCCCGGCATCGACCCGCAGCGCATCGGTGTCCTCGGCATCTGTGCCGGCGGCGGCTACGCCGTGCACACCGCCCGCACCGACCACCGCATCAAAGCGGTCGGCACGGTCGTCCCCGGCAACATGGGCACCTCGTTCCGCAGCTTCCAGCCCAAGGGCCCGGCCGCCGCACTCGACGCCCTCGCCGACGCGCGCATCGAAGAGACCCGCTCCGGCGAGATGACCCGGGTGAACTGGCTTCCGGACACCCTGGAGGACGCCGTGGCGGCCGGTCTGACCGATATCGACACCACCCAGGCGATCACCTTCTACCGCACCGAGCGTGGCGGCAACGAGCACTCCACCAACCGCCGCCTCTCGCGAAGCGACTCCCTCCTGCTGGGCTACGACGCGTTCCACCTGGCCGATAGGCTCATGACCCAGCCCCTCCAGGTCGTCCTCGCCGGACGCATCGGCAACACCGGCTCCTACGACACCGGCATGCAGCTGTGGAAGCTGGCCCCCAACCCCGTCGACCTCATGGTGATCGACGGCGCCGGCCACTACGAGATGTACGACGAACCCGCATACGTCGACGCCGCCGTCGAACAACTCACCAGCTTCTACGTGAACAACCTGTAAGGCATCCGAACCGGCGAACCTATGCGGTCACAGCACTAGCCACACCAACCCCAGTTACACCGCTCGCTTTACAGACCCGCTTCTGCTATCTCCTCTGCCATGGGACTATCACCGGAATTGCCCGCTGCCGTCTACGCCGTGCGCCATCCAGACTTCGGGGCCCTCAAGACGGGCATCTGCCTGGAGCCGAGACAACGAAGGATCAGTGTTCATCAGCGCCGCGGCTGGGTGCTGCTCGCCGACTTCGGCACATCTTTGGACGCCTCAACCATCGAACGACGCGTTCTCGACGGACTTGCCACGCCGGTGTGGGAGGCGACCGGGTTCGGCGCCCGCAAGATTGACGGATTAATTGGACACGGCCGCATCGCAGAATGCCGCCACTGCGGCACACCCCGCGCCACGCTCTCCCTCCGTTTCCGGAGGGAGAGCTTCCTAACCCGCGAGTAGATGCCCCAGCGCGGCAGCTCGGAACGATCCAACTGCTCAAAAGCAGTGCCGCAACGGGCTGCTCGTGCCCGGCGCGGCGCGCTGCGAGGACCTTACCCGTGTGATCCGGATCGCTGTGGGGCCCAGCCACTACGACGGGTTCTCCGTCCTGCACTGCGAGGGCCGGCCGGGCGGTGAGCGGCCGGTGCCACGTCGGCCGATCCGCTTAGCGGACGTGTGATGTGAACGCTTCAGCGCGTCCCGTAGTCGGCCTCTTCGATCATATGCGTGACCGCGCCGGGGTGGCTCACCATGACGGCGTGTGAGGAGTCGATCTCCTCGGTGTGGGAGTGGGCCCGCTTTGCAAAGAAGCGCTCCAATTCGGGCGAGCCTATCTGGTCATCCTTGGTGACCAGATACCAGGACGGGATGGTCCGCCACGCCGCCGCGGTGCTCAGCGAGGAGTTCGCGCCCTTGTCGAGCGGCCGCTGCGTGGCGGCCATCGCCGCGGCGGTTGCGGGATCGACATCGGGGGCGAACCTCTCCCGGAACTCATCCTGCGGCAGGTACAGGTCGTCGCTGACAGTCCCATCCGCGGCCACCGTCGGAACCTCATCCACCGACAGCGGCGGCAGCGGGTGTTCGATGGGGACATCGGACGGCCCGTACGCCTTTTCCCCCGCGTCCGGAGCCAGTGCCGCGAGGTACACGAGCGCCTTGACGTTGGGGTTGCCGGCCGCTGCGTTAGTGATCACCGCGCCGCCGTACGAGTGGCCGACCAGCACGATGGGACCGTGGATGCTGCGCAGTACATCCTTGGCGGCGGCGGTGTCCGTGGGCAGGCCCCGCAGCGGGTTCGACACCGTTCGCACCGGGTAACCGTCGTGAGTCAGCCGAGCGATCACTCCCTTCCAGCCGGAGGAGTCGGCGAAGGCGCCGTGCACCAGCACCACTGTCGGCTTGGCCTCCTGCGTGGCCGTGGCCGGGGACGCGGTGGCTGGCACCGCCATCGCGGCACCGACCGCGACGAGGGCGGCCGCGCTGGTGGCCACCAGTGTCCTACGAACAGGGATTCGACGAGCCATGGGAAACATCACTCCAAGCAGAGTAGAACGTTCTATCTTTTCACCATCGTCAACACCACCGTTTCAGTCAAGACCGAACGTTCTGTCCCTGTAGTGATGATGATCTCAGCTAGCGAGTTGATGCGTGATAGCGGGTGAGGCGTTGCGCCTGGCCGGTGGCATGATCCGTCTGTGGCGATCATGGTCAATCGGGCAGTGCTGGCGCATCGACTGTTCACGGGGATCTCGCGGCGTCATCTCGCGCTCCTGGTGGAGGAGTTGGCGCCGCCCTGACAGGCCGGGGTTGAGGGTCGTCGCCATGCTGCCCGCGGCGGGGTCCGGAAGCGGGCCGCGGGAGCTGGCGCCCGTCACCAGCTGGTCTTCGTCGACCCTCTGGTGGCCACGCTGATCCATCTGCGACACGACCTGCCGCACTCGGTGCTGGGCCTGCTGTTCGGGTCGACCGCTCCACCATCACCCGTGCGATCGGTGAGGTACGCACTCTCCTGGCCGAGCGGGGGTGCGCGGTCCCCGACCGCCCCGGCCGGCGATTACGAACGCTTGCTGACATGTTCGCCTATGCCGACCTGCTCGCGGATCACTCACGGTGTACTGGTTTTCAGCGACGTCGTGTGCTGTGCGCAGGAGGCGTATCCAGCGGATGGCTGCGGCCGGGGAGATGCCGACGGAGGCGAGGCGCAGAGCCTGGATCTGGCGGAGGGTGTCCGGGTCCAGGTCGGTGGGGAGGCCGCCGAGGAGGTCGGGCCTGGCTGCTTCTGGATCGAGGAGACGGGTGACGTTGTGCCACAACGCCTCGCCCGTTTGCGGAGCTCGGGCTGAGTCGCGCTGTACCTGGTACAGAGCGAGGCCGAGGATGAAGCCGGCGGTCTGAAGGAAGCCGTCGGCTGGCTCGCCCCAGGCAGCCAGCCGCTGTTCCTGGCGGCGCAGGGCGTCTGGGTGACTCAGGTGATCGTCGAGCAGGCGGCGGGCCCGGTTGATTTGGTCGCGCAGTCCTGTAGTGGGCATCAGCGCCTCCGGCGCGGTGAGAGGAACGTATGGGGCGCTGGAGACGCCGCGTCACGCCCGTATCACGGGCACTTGACGGTCAGTGTCCCACTGGTGGCGACCCCGGACGAGGTGCTCCCTGCGGTGATGGTGCCCAGGGTTTCTGAGCGGTAGGACCACGAGGAGGGGTCGGATTTGCAGCTCTGCGTGGCGGTGGTCGACCGGGCAGGCGGCGGGCATTTGTACTGCCGGCCGCTGGCAGCGGCGGTCGGCAGGGGGTGGCTGCATGGTCGACACGACGATCACGTCCCGTCTTCTAGCTTGGTCCATGACGGCGGGCCGGGCAGTGGCCCGCCGTGTGAGCGCGCGAGTACCCCGAACGGACCAGATCAGGACACCGGCCCGGCGCAGTACTCGGGCAAGGGCTTCAGCTGCGGCGCTCGGGATACCCGCACTGTCGCGACCTGGGTGCGTCACGGCGGCGGCTTGGCCGGCTTGTCGGCGTGTGTCCGGCAGTTGGGGCTGGCGGGCTTTCAGTTACCGGTCGGGCCGGTCGTCGTCGACGCCTTCGGTGTCGATCTGCTCCTTGCGGACCTGGCCGCGCACCGTCTCCTCTTCCGTGTGCTCGTCGGTCGTCATCCGCACTCGCTCCACCGGCACCGTCTCGGTCTGGGTCACGGGGCGTTCCTCGTGGAGGGTGACCTCGTGCTCGGCCTCGGTGATGTCGGACCCGGACAGGGCGGCGTCCCGGTTGGCGTCCGTGATCGGCTCGCGCTCGACGCGGACCTCCTCATGGCGTACCGGAACGGTCTGCTGCACCTCTTCGGTGACGACGTATTTGCGCAGCCGGGCCCGGCCCGCCTCGCGGCGCTCGGTGCCGACGTGCATGCGTTCCTCCGAGCGCGTCATGGCGTCATCACCGGCCACGCCGGTGTCCGCGGAGGATGGCATGCCAGTCGTCTCTGCGGTGTCGGTGCGGGCCCAGCTGGCCGTGCCGGGCTGGTTGGCCTGCTGCCAGGCCGCGTCCCAGTCGATGCCGTAGTGCTCGTACAGGCGGTGCTCCTCGTCCTCGGAGAGGTGGCCGCCCGCGTCGACGTCGACGTTCGGCGCATCCTTGACCCTGTCCTTGGGGTAGGGAACCTCCAGATGGTCCTCCACGACGGAGGCGTCATGGATCGGTACGAAGGACTCGCTGGTACCGAACATGCCGGTCTTGACGCTCACCCATTCGGGCTGGCCGGTGGTGTCGTCGAGGAAGACGTGCTTGGCGTCGCCGATCTTGTTGCCGTCCGTGTCGTAGACCGGGTGGTCCAGCACAGTCGGGATCTGCTCGTGGGTGATCACAGTTACCCACCCTCTCTGTCGTTTGCGTTCGGCTCACGATCCGGCTCACCCGCTGCCGGTGGCGCGAGACCGGGACCCGATCCCCAGCAGCCGGGCTGATGGAATGCTGATGCTGGCGTCCCGGCTTGGCCGGACCCAGGACAGCGATGGCGCCCGCGGTTTGTGAGGCGGCCGTGCTGTCACCGCTTCCGGGTGTCCCTTTCGCGCACAGACACACAGCTCACACCGCCCGTTTTGCACCCTTTCGCCCTGACGGCGTCCGCGGATGTCGCCCCGGCGCATCCGTTACGCCTCTTGCGGCTGCCACCGGTGGAAGAAAGTCAGGCCCGGCCCTGCTCCAAGATGCAGCGGGCTGCCCGTCAGCAGGGAGCCGACGTCGATCGTCTGCCCCGGGCCCAGCACGCTGAAGCCCTGCCGCGTGTAGTACCGGCCCAGGTTCCGTTCGGTGTCGAACTCACCGAACAGCAGGGTGTAGTCCAGCTGCCAGTACACCTGCGCGCACCACTGAAGCAGTGCCGCCCCGATGCCGCGCCCGCGGGCGTCCTCGGACACGGCCACCGCCTTGATCTTCGCGTACGTCAGCATCGACAGCAGGACGACCTGCTGGCTGCCCGGCAGCCGGGCGAGCCCGGCCACGACCACCCCCGAAGGCACCGCAAGCAGCGCGCCGAGGACATGTCCCTCGCTGTCCCTCGCGACCAGCGGCAGGGACAGCTCCCCCGCCGCCCGCTGCAGGTCCCCGGCTGCCGCTGCCCTCACCAACGGCTCTCCGAGGTCGACACCATCAAGGGCGTCCAGCAGCCACGTCCCGCACTGCCCACGGGCAAGGGCGTCGAGGTGACCAGTCTCCAGATCATCGGCGGCCGCCTTCAGCAGCGTGGTCACAGAGCCGGCCTCTCCTGGTGCCGCGAACCCGATGCACCCGCCATCGGGCCCGGGCACACCCTCCAGCAACTGCTTGCGCGTCAGCCGGGCCGGCTTCGTCCTCTTCTTCATCGCCATCCCCGAGATCTACCCGCCGCAGCCGCCCCGGACCCGACGCGCTCCCCAGGGATGCATCTGAGCGCTCGGCCGGACCACTGCCCATATGCCGCGCGGGTCCAGGCCCGTCGGCCGAAGGCGCCCGTGCCGTCCCGGGCATGGCCCGAACGACGGCATGGCCCCGGCCGGACGAACCGGCCGGTGCCATGCCCCTCATGCCGCAACGCAGTGATCGACAGGCCGGTGACCAGCGTAAAGCTCCCGATGCTCAGCACGGGACCATTCTGCGAGTCTCGGGTCGCCCGAGAGCAAGCAAGCAGTGCTGCACACCAATGAATCCGGCCGACGATCTGCGCTACTCCCGACTGCCTGGGTATTCCCCGCGACTCCGGGAAGATCAGCGGCAACTTGCGCCGACCTCGGTGCTACAACCGCAGACTCCGACGTGTCTTCTGCATCTCGGCGCTGTTCAGCATCCAGTACTGCGAGAACTCCCGCCGGTTCTACGACCGCGAACACGCCGGGGGCAAGCGCCACATCCAAGCCGTCCTCGTCCTCGCCCGCCGCCGCGTCAACGTTCTCTGGGCACTCCTACGCGACGGACGGTGCTACGAACCGACACCTCCACCGCTCCTTGTGGCTTGACAGACAGCATGAGGAATCGGTGATGCTCAGCGTCGGCTGTCCGGTTCCGCGTGGGCGGGGGCGGCGGTGCCGACACGGTCATGGCGGGCCATCAGGGCCAGCAGGCCCGCGACGGTCGCCTCACCGTCGGCTGGATGGCGCAGGACGGTGTCGGCAGAGACCCGGTAGAGGTTGGAACGGCCCTGGCGGATGTGGGTGAGGTAGCCGCCCGCTTCGAGGTCGGCGATGATCCGCTGGACCGCTCGCTCGGTCAGCCGGCAGCGGACAGCTACGTCACGGATACGGGTGGTGTCGTCCTCGGCGACGGCGGCCAGCACCCGCGCGTGATTGATCAGAAACGTCCAACCCGCATACGGCTCCGCGACTCCGTCCATACCCACAGAGTAGGGCGGACGATTCACGCTTTCAAAAGCACGACTTGCTTTTTATGTATCGGTTGACGTGGAAGCCGAGGGTGGGAAATGCTGGAAGAAGCACGAAAGGACGGACGCGGGAGCCACCATGTCCGAACAGGCAACCGCCCTGCCAGGCGACCAGGAGCTGTGCACCGACTGCGACGCCGAACGGCGCCCCGTCTCCTCCATCCCCCCGCTGTCGCTGACCGTCCACGCCGACGCGCACGGTCGGCACACCCTGATCACGGCGTCCGGTGAGATCGACTTCAACAGCAGCCCCGCACTGGGACAGGTCCTGCAGGACGCGCTGGACCAGTCAGCGGACGGCGTGGACGTCGACCTCGCCGAAATCGGATTCTGCGACTGCTCAGGACTCGACATCCTCCTGCACGTGCGCCGTCGTGCCCGCGAGGCCGCCAAAACCCTCACTGTCCGCGTCTCCAGCCCGGCTGTACTGCGCCTGCTCGAACTGACGGGCACTGTCAACGTGCTCACCGCGACGGACACTTCGCAAACCCCCCACCCTGCAGACGCCGGGGCCTCGTTCGGCGCGGACCCGACCGCCGACGGCATGAAGACGGAAAACGATCAACTGCGACGCGCCATGCAGACCCGCCCGGCCATCGACATCGCCCGCGGCATCCTCATGGCCTCCTACAGCATCAGCGCCGAGCAGGCATGGAACGTCCTGGTGAGCACCTCACAGAGCAGCAACACCAAACTCCACCTGATCGCCGAAACACTCATGGACACCGTGCATGGCCACAACCTGCCCGAGCCACTCGCCAGTCACCTCGCGCAGGCCCTGCACGAACACGGCAGCCTGCCCCTCTGAAGCGATCCTGGCGGGTCCAGCAGCACGGATCTACCTCCGGCAGGAGCACGTCGGGGGGCGAAGTGTTATGAGGCGCGGCGGAAGACGGCGGCCGGGCCGATCACGCGTGGGCCGAACTTGTCGCGGACCCGGTCGATGGCCGTTTCCGCGGCGAGGCGGTTCTCGCGGGTGTCAGAGGCGGCCGCGCTGCAGGCCGGCGCCGTCCATCAGCTGGTAGGCGAGTTGGCGCAGGTCGTCCTCGTGGGCGGAGGGCGCGGACAGGCGGCGGGTCTTGTCCCAGCTGCCGCCGCCGGCAAACTTCAGCGACAAGGTCAGGGCGCGGGCCGCCTGGCCGCGGCCGCGCAGCCGGGTACCGAGCCGGACCACCAGCTCGAGCAGGGCGGCGCGGACCACGGCGCCGTCCAGGGTGTGCTCATCGAAGCGGTAGCGCACACTCGCCGTGGCGGGCAGAGCGCGGGGAACGACGGGGCGGGGGTCGATACCGCGGGCCCGGTCGGCGGCCAGGCGGCCGGCCTTCCCACCCAGCAGACGCTGCACCGTGACCGACGGGACGACAGCGAGCAGACCCACGCAGTGCACGCCGTAGTCCCGCAGGACGGCGGCCTGCCGCGGCCCGATCCCGTGCAGAGCCTCGACCGGCAGATCCCCGAGCCAGCCGGAGACCTCCCCGGGGGTAATGGCCAGAACCCCGCCCGGCCCGGGGACCTGCCCAGACGCAGTCGCGGCGACCGTAATGGACGGGCCGATGCCGACGCGGACGTCGATGCCGAGGCGGGAGAGCGTCCTAATCCGCAACACCTCCCCCAGCCGGCGGGCATCAACGCCGTGGTAGCTCAGAGCACCGCGCAGGTCCACCAGGGCCGCGGTCGGCGGCAGCGCCTGCACCACCGGGGACAACCGGCCAGCTCCTCCAGCACCTGCCGGTAGGCCTCTTCCGGCAGCCGGTCCGGACAGCGCACATGCATCACCACGCCCTGCCCGTCCACCGTCGCCCGTGTGCTCATCGTGCTCACCTCCCCCATCACGTTATCGAACATAAAATCGAACACGCGAGGGCGCGAGTCGTGATCATGAGCATAGAATCAAAAACGTGTTCGATGATCTGCCGCCCGACCTGGACCGCCTGCGCACCCTGCGGATCTGGCACGCCCTATGGCTGCACCGCATCGACGCCGAGATCGCCCGCCTGGAACGCCGACAGGCGGAAGAGGAGCGGGGGCGCAGGCGGCGGCCACAGCCTGCGGAGTGGGTCGTCGAGGTCGGCATCGGCACCAGCAAGCCGCCCGTCCAGGTCCACGCCGGCCACTGCCACATGATCGGCTCGCGCCGTCGCCCGATCAGCCGTGACGAGGCCCGCCGCCTCCTGGCCGACGGCCTGCGCGCCTGCACCCACTGCCAGCCCGACACCCAGCTCCACATCATCGACTTAGCCGCCCCGGCCTCCGCGGCGCGGCAGCCCCGGCGAACGCGTCGCGGCCGCTGAGCGCGGCTCGAACAGCCGCGCCAAGAGCCCCGTTACTCTGACCACGGGACGGCTCATACGCGCCACCCGGAACGGACCCCGCCACGACCACTCCCCCACCCATAACCGAACCGGACCCGTCCGCCCTGGTCTGCTCAGGCGACAAGGTAGGCCTCTGCGCCGAATGCCAGCGCAAGACCCACCGCTACGGCTCCGGCGGGTCACCCCTCTGCCAGTGGTGCATAGAGTCAGTGCAGACCGGTTGGGGATCGACCGTGCGCTTCGTCAGCACCCGCCCGCAGAAGACGCCGGCATCAGTCGGCGCCGTCGCGCTCCCCACCGGGTGTGAAGCACGGGCATACGCATGTGGCCCTGACCGGGATTCCGGACGCTGTTGGTTAATTCGGGCCCGTGCGTGACGTCGGCCTTCAAGACCTGGTTGTGGTCTTGAAGGCCGACGTTGTCGTTTGGGGTGGGGTAGGGGTGTTGTTGTCGACGGAGGGGACGGGAGAGATCCCGGCGGAGACAGTGCGGGTGGCACGGGCCGCATTCCCGAAGGGAAGTCTGGCGATCCGCAGCACTGATGGAGAGCCTGGTCCAGCACGTCCGCACTCGCACAGCTACGGGAACTGATCGGTGATGTCAGCCACAGCTCCACCACTGAGTCTCGATCTGGCCCCGCCTTGACAGACCGCCGTTGACAAAGCACCGGCTATCGGCGCCGCAGCGACTCGGCGCCTTGCTGCTCGGCCAACCGGTCCTCGCAGTCCTGACCATGCGCAATCATGTCGCGGTACTGGGCGGCCTGGTCCTGGACCGCGGCGTAGTCCGCCTGTAGCTGCGCCATCCGTTCCTCGATGACGGCGGCGTGCCGTTCCAGCATCGCCAGCCGAGACGCGTGGCGCGCAAGGCCGCCGTCGCCCAGCCGGACGAACTCACGAACCTCGGCCACCGGCATGCCGGTACGCCGCAGCACCTGGACGAGCTTGACGAACCCCACGGCGTAAGCGGAGTACCGTCGTCGGCCGTCGGCGCGGCGGCCCACGACGGGCAGCAGCCCCTGGCGTTCGTACCAGCGCAAGGTGTCCACGCTCAGGCCGGTCTGCTCGGATACCTCGCGGATGCCCACCGCGTCGCGCGCCGTCATACCGCTCACGCTGGGCCGTCTTCGGCCACGGCGAGCACGAAGCGGTACCGGACGTCGTTCTTCTCCAACCGCCCGAACGCGGTGTTCACCTCGGTCAGCGGAAGGACCTCGACGTCGGCGACAATGCCGTGTGCCGCGCAGAAGTCCAGCATCTCCTGGGTACGAACCGTGCCAGCCGACGCCGACAGCGTCATCGACCGGCCGAGCAGGGCCATCGGCTCCAGCTCGTAGCGGCCCTGGACGCTGAGCATGCACAGCGTGCCGTCGAGGCGCAGCGTACGCAGGTAGGGCGACGGGTCGTGCTGGCCGGACGCGGTGTCCAGGACGTAGTCGAGGGTCGGCCCCACCGCCGCCATGGCGGCGTCGTCGGTCGACAACACCACGTCGTGGGCACCCAGAGCGCGGGCCGCCGCCACCTTCGCGTCCGAGGTGGTGAACACGGTGACGTGCGCGCCCAGCGCGACCGCGAACTTCACCGCGAGATGGCCGAGCCCGCCGAGCCCCACGATGCCGACCCGGTCGCCGGGCCCGACACCAGCCTGCCGCAGGGCGCCGAACGTAGTGACGCCCGCGCACATCAGGGGTGCGACGGCGGCGGGGTCGAGATGGCCCGGACGGTGGTAGACGAACGCGTCCCGGGCCACGTATTCGGCGGAATACCCACCCTGGGTGACGGTTCCGTCGTGGCGGTCGGTGCCGCCCCAGGTGGTGGTCGGGGATTCGACGCAGTAGCTCTCGCGGTGGGCCAGGCAGGGCGGGCACACCCCGCAGGAGTCGACGATGTTGCCGACGACCACAGGGTCACCTACCCGGAACCGGGTGACCTCCGCGCCCACGGCCGTGACTTCGCCGACGAACTCGTGGCCGGGAACGAAGGGGCCGGAACCGGCCGGGAGCTTCTCGACCGCACTCACGTCGCTGTGGCAGATGCCGCAGAACAGAACCCGGACGGCGACGTCGTCCGGACGCAGGTCGCGTCGCTCGAAGGTGTAGGGCTGCAGTTCTTGGCTGGGCCCGAAAGCCGCATAACCGGTGGTCTCACGCATGGCGCCAACGCTAGAACCTGGAGCGCACTCCAGGACAGATCCGCCGATCATCGCGGAAGGTGAGCTACCGCGTCTCAGCTCGTTGGAGGCCTGTTGCTGCGGGGGCCGTCACGGTCTCCACCCTGCCGGGCGTGCGACTACGGCGATCCCTTGGGCGAGGTCGCTGTCCTGGGGCGTGAGCCAGTGCACGGCCATGTCGGTACGCAGGATGTTGGCACGGGGGCGTGCGTGCTCGAAGACCTCAAACAGCACAGTCCCACCGCGCTGGTATGGACGCCACTGGCCGGCGGCACGCCCCGCCCGTGGACGGACGTGTAACGACCCCCGCTGCGCGGCCCGTGCGACAGGTTTCCTGCCGCAGGTAAGGGCCCCCTCACGTCCGGAACGTCAATCGCCGTGATCTGTTGCACCTCAACGACTGCGCCCCGGGAAGGAGGAGGTCTCCGATGCGCAGCTGGGGGCGGGTGGTGGAATCGGGGCAGCGGAACACCTCGGTCGGCCGCCAGGGTTCCGGCGCCTTACGCACCGTCATGCGTCCGTGGGCGCCATGGGCGACAGCTCACGGACAGCCGCGAGCAACGCCGAGGCCAGCGCGTGAGCAGGAATGCTTAGCTTGTCGGCTCCGGTCACCGCCAGGTAGAAGGCTGGTCCGGTCAAAACCGCAATTGCCGCATCGAGGGGAGCCGTCGAGGAAATGTCACCTCGGCTCATTCCGCGACTCAGAACTGCACGAGCCGGTCCATCGAACAGAGCAGCCGAGCCGACAAGTTGCGCGACGGCGGAGTCGTGCTGCGCTTCGCCCAAGAGCGCGCGATAGGCGGCGCCCGCGGGTGAAGTCGTCAAGAAGCCCTCAACGGCTTCGAGATAGGTGATCACGTCTTCGAGTGTGGTCGGCTGAGGTTGTTTGATGAGTTCTTTTATCGCGTCGGTGATGGCTGCCTCGAACAAGATCTCCGCTTTGGTCGACCACCAGCGGTAGACAGTCTGGCGACCGACACCTGCCCGTTCGGCGATACCTTTCATTGTCAATGCCGCATAGCCGACCTCGACCAGCAGGTCGTCGACTGCGTGCAAGACCGCTGTTCTCGCTTGCTCGCTGCGAGGTCGTCCAGTTCGTGGTCTCTGGTCGCTCATACCCACATCATACCGAGACAGCGTGGATTGAATCACGATATTGGGTCTCCATCAGTATGCTGGCGAGCGGACCATCAACCGGACAACGCGGCGGAAACATGTCCTGAAAATCGGCAGAGGGCGGCCAGCCCGTCAATTCGGCGACCGGGATTCAGCGGGAGTACCAGCCACGGGTGCCCGAGTTCAGGTCGGGCCTTACCTGCTGGCGCCGCATGGCGGGCTGGACCGAAGCTGGCGTCGGAACCAGCTGCTGCTGAACACGCTGCGCTCGAAAAACCAGTTGGCCCGGTCGCGGGCGGTGATCAACTTCTCCCCACGTTCGGACGGCACTCCGGGCCCCGAAAAGCGAACCCAGCCCATTCGACCGCACATGCCCGGACAGGAGACACCGCCGCGTCACCGTTGGTCAGGGGCATCACGCTCGCACTGTCACCTGCCGTCGGCAAGCGTGGGCAATACCACCCAAACCGCTGGCCCTGCTCAACAAGATCCGGTAGCCGAAGTCGTCGGCAGGCCACGCTGCCGCGCTCGTACCACTGCCCCAACCTCAACCCGCGCGCCTGAGAGGACCGGGGTCAGAACAGCTCGACGTGGTGCGGCTGGACAGGCCGACGGCCTGCAGGTCCTGACACGCTGGGACAGGGCCACTGTGCACTCGCTGGGTTTGCACTGCCGTTCACTCCGGGCCAGTTACACGGCGCCCTGCCAGTTGAGCAGCCAGACACCGGCAGACTGTGCACCCCGGGGAGCAGAGCCCGCGCACCCCAACCGCGGAAATCCCCTACACCACCAAGCGGGACGCCATCGAACTTCAGGACTCAGGACTCGAAGGAAGCGCACAACTGCTCACACTGCAAGGTCCGCGCCGGCCTACGCATGAAGACGTGGAAGATCTTCCGCGACTGCCGCCCGGGAGGCGACGGCGTCCAATCAGCACCGGCGCCCACGGCCCGCTTCCGCGGTCGGTCGGCAGATCCCGCCTGGTGACGATCCTGCCTCAACGGGCGGAACCCTTTTGATGAGTTGAGCAATCACCCCACAGTCAGAGGACTCGGCCCAGCGGCAGGAACTCCGTCTGGCGCTCACGACAGCATTCACGTCCCGCGCACGTGACGAGTGGACCGAGCGGTTCGCAGCCACGGACGCCTGCGCCACACCGGTCCTCGCCTACGACGAGGCGTCCCACACACGCCCACCTCGCCTCGCCCAGCGAGAAGCGTTCACCAGATCGCCGGAGTCACCCAACCGGCGCCCGCGCCCCGGTTCTCGCGCACCAGCCCACCCCGGCCCACCGGCCCGGTAGCCGAGCGGTGGAACATTCACTCCTTCCCACCGCATCGATTAACTGGACACCGTGCCCCGAAACCCGTATCTTTCGAGACACGGTGGACCGAAATGCGGTGAACACCGTCGGAGCGAAGGAAGATCCCGGTGCAAGAGTCGAACCACAAGACTGCCCTCGTCATCGGCGCCTCCCGGACCCTGGGGCTCGCGCTGGCCACCGAACTCGCGCAACGCGGCTGGGACGTCATCGGCACGGTGCGAGGCGACCGACGCACGGGCCTGCACGACCTGGCCGACTCCTCGGACGACCGGGTGACCGTGGAGCACGTGGACACCACGAAACCGGAACAGATCTCCGCCCTGCGCGACCGGCTGTCGGAACGCGACCTGGACCTGCTTTTCGTCAACGCGGGCATCGCCCACGCGAACATCCCCGTCAGCGAGGTCACCACCGAGTCGTTCACGGAGGTCCTGGTCACCAACGCGCTCAGCCCCATGCGGGTGATCGAGACGCTCGGCCCGATGGTCGTGGAGACCGGAATGATCGCCGTCATGTCCTCCCGCCAGGGCAGTCTGACCATGAACACCAACGGCGGCAACGAGGTCTACCGGGCCAGCAAGTCCGCCCTTAACCAGCTCATGCGCAGCTACGCCGCCCGCAACGCCGACGACCCGCGCACCCTACTGCTGATCAACCCCGGCTGGGTGCGCACCGGGCTCGGCGGCCCCGGTGCCCTGCTGGAGATCGACGAGAGCATCCCCGGCGTCGTGAACACCCTGGAGGCGCGCGCCGGCCAGAAGGGGCTGCACTTCGTCGACTACGAGAACCAGGTCCTGCCCTGGTGATCTCCCCTCGCTCCTGCCGTGGTGCCGGACCACGTGGGGATGGCGGCCCGGCACCACTCAGGACCGCCGTGCGGTGTCGGCGTACACCTGAACGTCCCCACCCACGTACGGGCGAATGCGGCCAGTTGCGGATGTGTTGAGGGATCCTGGTCGGCACTCTGCTGCGTAGTCGGTGTGCTGCGGCAGGGGGTGGTCGACAGTGGTCTTGGATCCGCAGCGGTGGTCGGAACTTCGGCGGTTTCGTGGGCTGTTGGAGTCCGGGGCGATGAGCCTGTCGGAGATCGCCCGTGAGACGGGGCTGGACCGCAAGACGGTCCGCAAGTACCTCGCGGGTCCGGCGACACCACCGCGCCGTTCGGCCAGTGGCCAGGTAGTGCCCAGGAAGATCGACGAGTTCGCGCCGCTGGTCGACGCGATG
>NZ_KB911651.1 GCF_000383615.1 Streptomyces canus 299MFChir4.1
CGGCTCTCTTTCACCCGCAGCATCCGCCTCGCACGCCGACAGGTCACCGCGCAGGCGGCCTTTTCCCCCTGACCACCTGGCCGCCTCCCTCGTCGAGGGCCTGCGGGAGATAGCCCGCCACCTGCTGCCCCTGCGCCGTAGGCGCTTCAACCCCCGTGTCATCAAACGCAAGATGTCCAATTTCGGCGTCAAACGCGACGAACACCGGCGCCCTCCCCAGCCCGACCGGAGCCCTGCCGAGGCCGTGGCCATCGCCCCGCACTGGCGCACAGCCCCAATCAACCCACCGACCAAAGTCCCAAGAAGCTGGGACCCGATTCCTTAAGTCACTGGTATTGAGGTTAGGTAGGAAAATCTGTCCCTGGTTGACGATCAGTCGATGGCGCAGGCTGAAAGCACTTCGAAGGGAAGGAATTCAGCATGGACGACGCACCCAGTGGGTACATCACGGTGCTCTGGGAAGCCCGGGCGAAGGCCGGCAAGGAAGCTGCGATGAAGGAATTCGTGGCAGCTGCCGTCAGCCCGTCCCGCAACGACTACGGCAATATCGACTACGAGGCCCACGAGGTAGAGGGCGACCCGGGCACGATCATCATCTACGAACGATGGGTGAACCGCCAAGCCCTTGACGATCATCTGAACGCCCCTCGGATGAAGGAACTGGGGCCGCAGCTCCTTGAGATAATGGAGGGGACGATGGAGGAAACCGGGTTCCGCATCCTGAAGCCCATCCGTCCAGCTCAGTAGCCGATCAACCGGGCAACTCACCGGCCCGAGCCCTGCGGTCTGTGGTAAGTCGGGCCCTTTTCTGACCGAGCCGACCAGTGAGCTTCTTCGAGCTGGGCCGCGACAGGTGACGCCCACCAAGCGCAACAAGCGAGGCCCCCGGGCAGTTGATCGAGATGTCTGACGTCTCAACCACGCTGCTCAGGGGCCTCGTTGGTCATCTATCCTGCCGCACTCGACCTGCCGCATGCGCTCATGGAGTGCGTCACCATGCTCATCGTCACCCGCGAGAGCGACCGGCGCTGCAAGCTCCGCCCGTCCCAGCGCGCGATGGTGGCACTGGTGTACCTGCGCGAGCACACCACCCTGGCGAAGATCGCTGCCGGGTTCGGATCAGCGAATCCAACGCCCACGCCTACACCAGCGCCGTCATCCACCCGCCCGCCCAGTGCGCGCCGGGACTGCTGAAGGCCCTGCGCGAGGGCGACCCCGACTTCGTCCTGCTGGACGGGGCCCTCGCCGAGTGCGACCGGGTCGGGGACAGCCGCGTGGACTACTCGACCAAGCGCCGCCGCTACGAGGTGAACGTCCAAGTGGTCACCGACCGCAGCGGCAGGGTCCCGTGGATCTCACCTGCCCTGCCGGGACGGACCCATGACCTGACCGTGACCCCGCACCCATCAGGGCAACGCTGAGAAGGCTCACTCGGCGGGCGCGGGGCCGTACAGCTGTGCCGGGTCGCCGGCAAGGGCCGCCTTGACGAAGCGGCTGGGGTCGTCGACCAGCACTTCGAGTGTGTTGCTCTGCACACCGTCGAGGCTGGCGCGTGCTACGTCAAGGGGATCGATCTTGGGGGCGTCGGTGTCCGCCATCATGTCGGTATCCGCCGCTCCCAGGTGTACGCCCTGGACAAGGGTCTTCTGTCCGGCGAGCTCGACGCGTACGCCGTTGGTCATGTTCCACTCGGCGGCTTTGGCGACGGAGTAGGAGCCCGAGCCCTGAGGGGTGGCGGCCCACGACAGTACGGAGAGAAGGTTCACGATCGCTCCGCCACCGTGAGCGGCCAGGACCGGAGCGAAAGCGCGGATGACGCGGAGGGTGCCGAAGAGGTGCGTCTCCAGGTCTCGCCGGACGTCGTCCAGGTCGTCGGTCAGCAGGTTGGCTCCCGTGGCGATGCCGGCGTTGTTGACCAGCAGTGTCACGTCCTGTGCGACGGCGGCCGCGTCCGTGATCGACTTCTCGTCGAGGAGGTCCAGGTACAGCGGGCTGACGCGGGGGTCGGATGCGGTGATTGTCTCCGGGCTGCGGACAGCCGCGTAGACCCTCTCAGCCCCGCGGGCCAGCAATTCGTCGACGAAGCACCGGCCGATGCCCCGGTTGGCTCCGGTCACGAGCGCGGTGGAACCAGCGATGTCCATGATCATCCTTTCGTCGGGCGGAGGATGGCGTTCACTCCCGCCCTTCGCGCCCTACGCTAGAACTTGACGCCAACGTCAAAGGCAAATCGGACACCGCGGAGCGAGGAGCCGGTCACAGTGCGTATCGGAGAGCTGGCCGACCGGGCCTGTGTCAGTACACGCGCTCTGCGCTACTACGAGGAGCAGGGCTTGCTGCGTTCCTCGCGCACGGCGGGAGGACAGCGTGTCTACCCGCATTCAGCCGAGGACCGTGTACGGCTGATCCGCGAGCTCTACACAGCTGGACTCACCAGCCGCGTGATCGCTGAACTGTTGCCGGCCATCGATGCACGACACGTCAGCCCCGAGTTGCTGGCGCGCTTGCTTGACGAGCGTGCCCGCACGAAGGCGAAGGTCGCCGAGTTGCAGGCGGCAGGCCAACGCCTCGACGCCTTGATCGCCCTCGCCACACACCCTGACTCCGACTCGTGCCCGGCCACACTTGACCGGGCAGCTGCCAAAAGTCCCGCCCCGTAGACGTCCTTCTCCTGCCAATGCGCCATGTGGTGGATGGCACGGGAGCCTCGTGCGCGGCGAGACCCGATCCCGTCACCGGTCCGTGGCCACGCTGAAAACGCTCCCTCCGTTGTTCAGTGAGCAAGCAGCATGCGGCGGGCGAGCCGAGTGATTTCCCGAGTGGCCGGTGACAGCACCGTCCCCTGTCGCCGGATCAGGGCGATGGTGTCGTACAAGGGTTCCGCGAACCCGATGGTGTGCAGGTTGTCGGGGAAGGCGCGGCTGCGGGCGACCGCCCGCGACACGATGGTGTCTCCCGCTCCGCGGGCGACGATGTGCAGCGCGGATTCAACGTGTTCGACTTCGATGGCGGCAGTCAGGGTGACTCCCTCCACCTGGGCGCGTTCGGCGAGTTGGCGACGGGTGGGGTCGCGCCAGCCGTAGTGGGCGTCGTAGAGGATCAGGTTCGCGGCGGCGAGGTCGGTCATGGTGACCGGTCGTGTGGTGCGGTGGGGGTCGACGGAGACGTAGACCACCTCGTCGCGCATGAGGGGGGTGACGTCGAGGCCCTCGGCGTCGATGGGCAGGACCACCAGCCCGGCTTCGAGGTCGCCGGCGCCGACGGCCTCCGCGACTTCGACGGAGTTGAGGCCGACGATGCGCAGCCGCACCTTGGGATGGCGCGTGTGGAAGGTCTCCAGCAGTTCGGACAGGAAGTAGTAGTTGGCGTTGCGCAGCAGGCCGAAGGTGGCCACGCCCCCGTCGAGGGAGGTCAGTGAGCGCAGGGCGCGATCCGCGCCGTCGGCGGCCTCGGTCGCTCGTTGGGCGTAGGGCAGCAGTTCCTCACCGGCTGCGGTCAGCACCAGCCGCCGCGGTCCTCGGGTGAAGAGCGGCACCCGGTAGTGGTCCTCCATCCGTTTGATGAGTTCCGAGACCGAGGGCTGGGTGGTGCGCAGCTCGCTCGCGGCGGCGGAGAACGTGCCCAGGCGTGCGGAGGCGAGGAAGGCGCGGAGCTGGTTGAGGGTGATCGCAGCGACGGCAGGGGTGGCCATGCCGCCATGTTGCCATAGGGCAACCCTATGGAGAGTCGGGGATAAGACGGGGTTGCCCTAGGAAACGTGCTGATTCAGGCTCTGCAGTATGAAATTGAGCCACCGCTTCACCACTGATTTCGCCAACCGCTTCACCCTGCTCAAGGCTCCGGACGTCGACGCGCCGCCGGCCCAGCGCGACCCCGAGGTGATCGAGACTGTCAGCCGCATGCTGTCGGACATCGAGCGCCACGGCGTCGACGCGATCCGCCGGTACGCGGGCTCCCTCGACGGCCAGCACGACGGCGCGGTCGAACTGGACGCGGCGCAGGTGGCCCGGAGCGGGGAGCGGCTGCCGAAGGAGCTGCGGGCGGCGATCGAGCTGGGCGCCGAGCGCACGCAGCGCTTCGCCGCGCTGCAGCGCGCGCACCTGTCGGACTTCGAGGAGGAGATCGCTCCCGGATTGGTCGTGGGACAGCGGTACGTGCCGGTGGGAGCGGTGGGAGCGTATCTGCCGGCGGGCCGCTTCCCGCTCACGGCCAGCGCCTTCATGACCGTGGGCGTGGCCAAGGCGGCGGGCGTCCCGACCGTCGTCGGGTGCACCCCGCCCCAGCCGGACGGCCGCGCCAACGACGCCGTGACCTACGCGGCCCACCTGTCGGGCATCGACCACCTCTACGTCCTCGGCGGAGTGCAGGCCTTGGCGGCGATGGCCTTCGGCCTGCTGGACCGGCCGCCCGTGGACATGATCGTCGGAGCGGGCAACGCCTACGTGGCCGAGGCCAAGCGCCAACTGTTCGGCACGGTCGCCATCGACCTGCTCGCGGGCCCCTCCGAGGTCGCAGTCATCGCTGACGAGACCGCCGATGCCGAGGCGGTCGCGGCGGACCTGCTCGGCCAGGCCGAACACGGTCCCACCTCGCCGGCGGCTCTGGTCACCACCTCCGACCGCCTGGGACGGGACGTCATCGCCGCTGTCGACCGGCAGCTGGCGACCCTGGCCACCCGGGACATCTGCGGCCCCGCCTGGCGCGACTACGGGTCGGTCATCCTCGTGGACAGCCGGGAGGACGCGGTCACGGTCATGGACGAGCTCGCCCCGGAGCACCTGGAGGTGCACACGAGCGAGGACGACTGGTACCACGACGCGCTGCGCAACTACGGCTCCCTGTTCCTTGGCCACTGGAGCACGGTGGCCTACTCGGACAAGGGCATGGCCGGCACGAACCACACCCTGCCCACCGCCGGTGGCGCCAAGCACAGTGCCGGACTGTCCGTCTCCCGCTACCTCAAGCCGCTCACCTACCAGCGCATCACCCGCGAGGCCACGCCGCTGCTGGCCGAGGCAGTGGAGGTCATCTCCGCCAGCGAGGGCATGGCGGCCCACCAGGCCACGGCCACCCTGCGCCTGCGCACCTACGCCGGCTGACAGGACGACCGGCCGGAGCCCGCGACCCGCCCAGCGGGCACCGGCCGGTATCCGGCAGCCCCTCTCCAGAAACGTCCTCGCCGCTCCCGCTTCAGCAATATGCGGCTTTCCCACTCCAGCCATCCGCTCAGAGAACCGGTGCCCGATATGAAACTGCTAGGACGTGAAGGGGCAGGCCCGCCCCACTCCCCCGCAGGTGCAGCCGTGGCCATCACGCTGGCCACGCTCCTCGCCTGCGCGGCCTGCAGTCCGCCGGGGGCGGGCAAGGGGACCTCCGCGGGCGGCACGGTCGCCATCACGGACCCCGTGACGGTCCAGCAGGTCGCCGATCTCGGTGACGTCACCTTGCGGATGTGGGCGGACCAGGCGGAGAAACCGCTGATGAAGTCGGTGGTTCCGGCGTTCGAGAAGAAGTATCCGAACGTCAAGGTCGACATCACCTACAAGAGCTTCGACGACCTGATCGCCACCGTCGTCAACGCCGCATCCGGCACCAACCCGCCCGACCTGTTCCAGGGCAACATCGGCTACGCGGTCGACGGGGCGCTGGTCAAGGCCAAACTGGTGCGCCCCCTGGACGACGTGGCAGCCGCCTACGGCTGGATCACCGGCACCGGCGCGAGCACCCTCGCCCCCGCCCGCTGGAACGGCTCGGGCACCGCCTTCGGCAGCGGAAACCTCTACGGCATGTCACCCATCAGCGAGGTCCAGGGCATCTACTACAACAAGGCCCAGCTCAAAGAACTCGGCCTGAAGCCGCCGCGGTCCTTCGCCGACCTCGAGAAGGACCTGCCGGCCGTCAAGGAGGCCGGCGAACAGCCGATCATGCTGGGCAACAGCGACCAGTACGCCGCCACCCACATCTTCTCCGACCTGGCCGTCACCGAGCAGACACCGGCGTCGATACGGGACTGGATCGGCGGCAAGGCGGGCACCACGTTCGTCACCGAGGGCAACGCCAAGGCGGCCGAGACCATGGCCGACTGGGCGAAGAAGGGCTACTTCGGCTCCGGCTACGACGGCCTGAGCAACGAGGACGCCATCAGCCGGTTCGCCAAGGGCTCGGGCGTCTTCTTCGTCGGCGGCTCGTGGAACGGGGCCATGCTCGACCCGGCCAAGTTCGGCTTCGGCGCGCTGACCACCGGCGGCGCGGGAGCCACCGCCTCGCCGTGGCACATCTCCGCCTCCTCCAAAAACACCCCCGCCGCGGTCGCCTTCCTCGCCGCCCTGCACACCCCGAAGGCGGGCCAGGTGATCCTCGACACCGGCCGGCTGCCCGTGGTCACCGACGGCGTGAAGGGGACCAACAGTCTGCAGACCCAGACCCTCGACGCCCTCAAAGGCACTATCGCCGCGGGCACGCAGGTCGGTTACTACGACTGGACCGCCTCCGACATGCTCAACGTCATGGGCGGCAAGCTCCAGGAGGTCATGGCCGGGCGCGCCGGCGACACACAGTTCATGAAGGCCGTCCAGGCGTCCTGGCTCAAGGCGAGGCAGACGCGATGACCACCACGGCCACCACCGCGAAGCAGGGCGCCACCGCCCCGACACCACCGGCGGCCCGCACCGGCCGCACCTTTGGCCGCCGCCCCTCTCTCCGGTCCTACCTCGCCTCCCTGTCCTGGTCCTCACTGCTGTACGTGGCACCGGCACTGGCGTTCTTCGCCGTCTTCGTCCTGTACCCCATCGGCATCTCTGTCTGGTACTCGTTCTACGCCTACGACGGCCTGACACAGGGCACCCCGGTCGGCTGGGACAACTACACGGCCGTCTTCACCGACAGTCTGCTGCGCGCCGCGCTGCTGCACTCACTGGTCCTGCTGTTCTTCTACGCCGTCCTGCCGGTGTGCGTCGGCCTGCTGCTCGCCGGCGCGATGTCCCGGATCCGGGTGTACGGGCTGACGGTGTTCCGAGCGGTGCTGTTCGTGCCGCAGATCCTCTCCAGCGTGGTCGTGGCCGTCGCCTGGCGGAATCTGCTCGCCGTCGACGGACCGGTCAACACAGTGCTCAAGGCCGTAGGGCTGGGCCGGTTCACCACGAGCTGGCTGGGAGACTTCGACACAGCCCTTCCGTCGATCGGCGTGATCGGCGCCTGGGTGGAGTACGGGCTGTGCATGGTGCTCTTCCTGAGCGGCATCGTCGCCATCGACCGCTCCACCTACGAGGCGGCCCGTCTGGACGGCGCCGGACCCGTGCGGGAGTTCTTCGCGATCACGCTGCCCGCCCTGCGCCCGCAGATCTCGATCGCGCTGATCCTCACGGTCACCTTCGCGCTGCGCAACTTCGACCTCATCTGGAACACCACTCGCGGCGGTCCCGGAACCACCACCACCGTCCCGAGCCTGTACGTCTACCAGGACGCCTTCCAGAACCGCATGCTCGGCCGGGCCTCCGCGCTGGCGATCGTGCTGACCGTGGTGATCCTCGCCGTCGTCACCCTCGTACAGCTCGCACTGCGGGAACGCGAGCACCCGCTCCGCCGCTTCACCAGGCCGGGCAGGCCGGGAAGGAAGGTGCAGTCATGAGAATCGCCCGCAGCGAGAGCGTGGCCACCCACGCGTTGCTCGTCCTGGCAGCCATCGTCGCCGTCTTCCCCCTGGTGTCGATCGTCGTCTCGTCCCTGCACGGGGTGGCCGGCTCCGGTGGGGTGTCCTTCGCCGGCTACTCCACGGCTTGGACCCAGGGCCGGTTCGGATCCGCGCTGCTGTCGAGCGCGCTGGTGGCCGTCACCGTCGTGGTGGTCACCGTGGTGCTCGCCGCCCTGGCCGGATACGCGCTTGCCACCATGCGGGTGCCCGGCGCCCGGCTCATCGTCGCCCTGCTGCTCGTGGGGCTGGTCCTGCCGTACGAAGTGACCGTGCTGCCGCTGTACGAGCTGCTCACCGGATGGCATCTCGTCGACACGTACGGGGCGCTGATCCTGCCGCAGATCGCCCTGTCCATCCCGCTCGGCGTGTTGTGGATGCGGTCGTTCTTCGCCGCGGTCCCGGTTGAGCTGCTGGAGGCGGCGCGCATCGACGGCACGAGCCGGCTGCAGAGCCTGCGCCTGGTCGTCCTGCCCATCGCCGGGCCCGCCCTCACCACGCTGAGCACGGTGCTGTTCCTGTTCACCTGGAACGAGTTCCTGCTGGCGCTCATCCTCGTGCCCGACAACGCCTCGGTGCAGACCGTGCCGCTCGCACTGTCCTTCTTCTCCGGAGCCGCCCGTTCCAGCGACCCGGCGGTCACCGCTGCCGCCGCCGTCCTGGTCGCCCTGCCCGTGCTGCTGGCGTACGTCTTCCTCCAGCGGCGCCTGATCAGCGGCCTGACCGAAGGAGCCGTGAAGTGACCTCGCCCCTGCTGCCCGAGGGCACCGGCATCACCCGTGTGGTGTGCGAGCAACTGGCGCCGCAAGTGGGCGAGTTGGCCCACAATATGGAACTGGCCCTCGATGCCGTCCGACGTGCCCTGGCCGACCGCGCCGACATCGTCGTCCTTCCCGAACTGACCACCTCCGGCTACGTCTTCGCCGACGCCGACGAAGCACGGCGTACGGCGATCACCGCCGCCGACGCCTTCTTCACCGACCTCAGCGACCTCCTGGCCGGCACCCGTACCGTCGTGGTTCTGGGCTTCTGCGAGGACGACGGCCCCGCGCTGTACAACAGTGCCGCCGTCGTCGACGCGAGCGGAGTGCGCGCCGTCTACCGCAAGACGCATCTGTGGGACCGCGAGACGCTGTTCTTCACCCCCGGCGAGCGTATGGCGCCGGTCGTCACCACACCGCACGGCCGCGTCGGCGTCCTGATCTGCTACGACCTGGAGTTTCCCGAAATGCCCCGCCGACTGGCCACAGCGGGCGCCGACCTCATCGTCGTCCCGACCAACTGGCCGCTGGAGCAGCGCCCCGCCGACGAACGCCCCGCCGAGATCATCCAGGCCCAGGCCGCCGCACGGGCCAACGGCCTCTACATCGCCTGCGCGGACCGCGGCGGCACCGAGCGCGGACAGGCGTGGACGCAAGGCACGGCCGTCATCAACCAGTACGGCTGGCTCACCGCCACGGCCGACGGCCAGAGCCAACGGATCGTCGCAGACCTCTTCCTGCGTCTCTCCCGGGAGAAGACCCTCTCCCCGCACAACGACCTGCTCGGCGACCGCCGCCCCGACCTCTACTCCCAGGAGAGCCCCCAGCTATGACGCCCGCCGACACCACGCCCGCGTCCGCGTCCGCACCCGCCCGCCCCGCCGGGGACGACGACTGGTGGCGCACCGCCGTCATCTACCAGATCTACCCGCGCTCCTTCGCCGACAGCGACGGCGACGGCACCGGCGACCTGCCCGGAATCACCGCACGCCTCGACCACCTCGCCGACCTCGGCGTCGACGCCCTGTGGCTCTCGCCGTTCTATCCCTCGCCGCAGCGCGACGGCGGCTACGACGTCGCCGACTACCGCGCGGTCGACCCCCGCTACGGCACCCTCGCCGACTTCGACGCCCTGCTGTCCCGGGCCCACACGCTGGGCATCCGCGTGATCGTCGACCTCGTACCCAACCACTGCTCCGACCAGCACGCCGCCTTCCAGAGCGCACTGGCAGCCGCACCCGGCAGCGAGGAGCGGGCCCTGTTCCACTTCCGCGACGGCCGCGGCCCGGACGGCGATCTGCCGCCCAACGACTGGACGTCCATGTTCGAAGGCCCCGCATGGACCCGGGTCACCGAGGCCGACGGCAACCCCGGCCAGTGGTACCTGCACCTGTTCGACCCTGGCCAGCCCGACTGGAACTGGGACAACCCCGCCGTCCGCGCGGACTTCGAGACGACGCTGCGCTTCTGGCTCGACCGAGGTGTCGACGGCTTCCGCGTCGACGTCTGTGACGCCCTCGTCAAAGCCGACGGCCTGCCCGACTGGCCCCAGCCGACCCACGGAGTCATCGAACCCGTCGACGGCGTCATGCCCCCCATGTGGGACCAGGAAGGCATCCACGACATCTTCCGCGCCTGGCGCAAACTCCTGGACACCTACGACGGCCACCGCATTCTGTGCGCCGAGGCATGGCTCCCGCCCGAGCGCGCCGCCCGCATCATCCGCGCCGACGAGATGCACCAGGCCTTCAACTTCCGGTTCCTGGAGACTCCCTGGCAGCCGGATGCCCTGCGCGCCGTCATCGACGAGTCCCTGACGGCCAACAACGCCGTCGGCGCGCCCACCACCTGGGTGCTGTCCAACCACGACGTGATGCGCCACGCCAGCCGCTTCGGCTACGACGGCCCCGTCGCCCTGGAACACGGCGTGGGCGCCAATGACCCCCAGCCCGACCGCGCCCGGGGGTTGCGCCGCGCACGGGCGGCGATCGCGCTCATGCTGGCCCTGCCCGGATCCGCCTATCTCTACCAGGGCGAGGAACTCGGCCTGCCCGAGGTGACCGATCTGCCGGACACCGCACGCCAGGACCCGGTGTGGGAACGCTCCGGACACCGCATCCGGGGCCGGGACGGCTGCCGCGTACCGCTGCCGTGGACCAGCCAGCCCCCCGCCTTCGGCTTCAGCGACACCCCCGACACCTGGCTGCCCCAGCCCCCCTACTACGCCACCTACGCCGCCGACACACAGCGCGACCACCCCGACTCGACCCTGCGTCTCTACCGCACCCTGCTGCGCTTGCGCCGCCACCACGGCATGGGAGCAGGAGACCTGCGTTGGATGGCATCCCCTGACGATGTCCTGCACTTCGCCAACGGTGCGATCGAAGTGATGACCAACCTCAGCCCTCACTCCATCCCGCTGCCACCCTCCTGTCACCCCGTGATCGCCTCCGCCGAGGTGACAGATCGCTTGGCCCCGGATACCACGGTGTGGCTCACGCGAAACTGACGTGCGCTTTCAGGCGGGCGATGACCGGTCCACGTAGGGTCAGGGGCGCGAGATCAGGCGGTGGCACTGCTGAACCTGGAGGAACAACGGAGGACTGGGCAGCCCCGCGGTCGCGACGGGCGCGGCAACACCCGGCGGCTTGCTGGATCGGTTCATGGTCGGGGCCTCCGAGAAGGGGTACCGGGTCGACTCCATCACGCTGCACTGGTACGGCGGTGGCTTCCGCACCGCGCAGGCGGTCGAGCAGCTGAAGTCGTACCTGACGCCGATCGTTGAAGCGAGTCGGTGGTGGAGTGGTTCGGGGGCTGAGGGTCAGCCGAAAGGTGTGGCCAGTAGCGGGATTCGACGTAGGTCTTCGACGGTGCAGGACAGGCTGGCAAGAGCGCAGATGGCGCGCATACAGACGTCGTCATCGGGTTCGCCGGGCTCGAGATAGTCGTGTTCGACGGTGCCGGCCGCCTCGAACGCAGCGCGCAGTTCGTCCGGCATGCCGGATAGATCGTCCTTGAGGTTGAGGTCGTAGACGTTGATCCAGGCAAGCTGCGTCCCGTCGACGGCGTAGGTGAAGTCGGCGTCGCCGTGGCTCGAGTACGTGCTCGTGGCCGCTACTCGACCGTTGGCGGACAGTGACGTTGTGTCATCGTGACCGGTGAACGCGGAGTCGTCGTAGACGAATGTCCACGCACCGATGCGTCCCGCCAACAATGCGGCAGACGTTCCCGGTTGGATGCCAAGAGCCGCACCGGGGAGGGAGCTCCACCTGTCCGGCTTGGCCCGGGGCAGCTCACAGGGTTGAAACAATTGCGGATTGGCGCCCAGCGCTTCCAGTGCTTGTGCCGGTTCGAGGCCGCGCACGACGTGCAGGGTGTGGTGTGGCTCGTCGCTGGCCAACTCGCTGAGCCAGATCGGCGTTCCCTCGGCATCAAGCGTGTTCGGCGGAAATCCACGCGTTGACGTGGCCCGCCTCGCTTTCGAAGGCGCTGGCGCATCCTCGGGTAGCGGTTCCGCCGGCATATCCGGTGACGCCTGCGCAACACGTATGCCTCGGTAGGCGACTGGGGCATGGCCTGGACGCTGGCGGTAGCCAACGAAACCGCCGCTGCCGTAGGCCCGGAACCGGACTGCTTGGAGTTGCAGGTGCGGGGAGCCGTTGTTGCCGGTGATGTCGAGACGATAGTGGCCATAGGATCCTGGCTCGGCAATCCGGTACATCCTGGACTGATGCCGCTCGGCGAACGACTGTCCGGAGCGGATGTCGAGGGTTCGCCACAAGTGCCCGTCCGCTGAGCCGCGCAGGGTCCATGTCGCCGGGTCGCGATCAGGGGCGTCGTTGGCGGCCGTGAGAACGTATCGATCTACCGCGATTTCCTGGGTCAGCCGGAATTCCAGGGACGCACGGTTGTGCGGCGCAAACCATTTGCTGGTCGATGCGTCCACGAGGTTCTTGGCCACCTCGCCCGCGTCGCGATGCTCGGCACTGGCCCACACCGCGCTCACCAGGTCGCTGACGTCCGCGTTACCGGACGGGCTCACCGAACGCAGCGCGAACGAACAGGTGTTGCCCGTCTGATCGCCCCAGGCCACCCACCGCACGGGCGCCTCGCTACCGTCGTCGATCAGCATCTTCAGCCGTCCCGCCGGATACCAGCCCCCCGCGTCCTCGACCTCCGTGTCGAACTCATACCCGAGAGCACCGTCCGCCCCCTCTGGGTAAACTCGCCGGTCGTCGCGTTCGCCTCGCACCTCCACCACATCACCGGCGGTTGTACGGCGGTGGCCATAACAGGTCGCCATATCCGGCGAGAAGCCCATCGCGGACTGCGCGCCGTCCTCCGTGACCCAGGACAGGTGCGCCGGCACCACGCTCCCCCCGTCGCCCACATGCACCAGCAACCGTGACGTCGGCAGCCACTCAGCGGAGTCCGACGTCCGCCGCCACAGGCGAAACATCGACACCTCATCCGATATCGACGGCACGGATCCTCCTTGGCCAACTACGGCGCCGGAGACAGATTCACCGGCGGCACACGGCGAGAGGACCATGATCACCTTCCCAGGCCCACCCGCCTGAACTCTACAAGCACAGTCCCCCCGCTCGCTCTTCTGTTCGGGTTCGATGAAGATGCCTCGGCTGACCAGGCGTTTCAGTTGGCCTCGATCTTTCTTGACGGGCCGCCGACGCAGTGCGGTTGCAAGTTCCGGGGGCGTGCGGCTGGTCAGGTTGCGACCGGTTGGGGTGCATAACAGGGCAGGAACGGGCTTCTTGATCATTGTGGTGTCCAAGCCCGATGGTCATGAGGTGGCCCATGCCTGCTGCTGTATCTTCGCCCCTTCCTGCCGTGCTGGTGAAGCTGGTTCCGCTGGATGCCGGCCGGGTCGCTGACCGACTCCTGGCAGTCATCGGGATCCGGCGTCACCTGCTCAGATGGCTGCGCACTCCGTCGCCTGCCACGATCGGCCGTGTGCTGGGGACTGTTGACGGTGACGCCCTGGACCGGGCGGTCGGCGCCTACCTGGCCGACCAGCACCGTGCCGCCACCGAACCCGCCCAGACACCGTCGCCGTCCGCGTCCGGGCGGCCGCGCGTGATCGCTGTCGACGGCAAAGCACTCAAGGGATCAGCCCGTCTCACCGCAACGCGCCGGCATCTGCTCTCCGCGGTCACTCACGGCACCGTCGTGACCCTCGCCCAGGTTGAGGTCGGTGTGAAGACGAACGAAACCACGCACTTCCAACCGCTCCTGGCACCCCTGGACCTGACCAGCGCCACCGTCACCTTCGACGCCCTGCACTCGGTCAAGGCGAACATCTCCTGGCTGGTCGAAACCAAGAAGGCCCACTACATCGCCGTGATCAAGACCAACCAGCCCACCGCCCACAGCCAGCCCGCGGCCCTGCCGTGGCGGGACATCGCCGTCCAGCACACCGCCTCCGACACCGGACACGGCCGCCGCGAGTCCCGCGATCAAGACCTGCGCCGTCGCGGACGAACTCGGCGGGATCGCCTTCCCCCCACGCCCGTATGGCCATCCGCGTCCACCGCCGCCGCAAGCAGACCGGCAAGCGCGAGACCCGCGAGAGTGTGCCGTCACCAGCCTCGACGCCCACCAGGCCGGCCCGCCGACCTGGCCGCGGCGATTCGCGGGCACTGGGGAGTGGAGAACTCCTCGCACCACATAAGGGATGTCACCTTCGCCGAGGATGCCTCCACCGTTCACACCGGGACCGCACCACGGGCCATGGCACCCTTCCGCAACCTCGCCATCGGCATGCTGAAAACCCTCGGAGCCGACAACATCGCCAAGACCACCCGGGCGATCCGCGACGAACCCTGACGAGCACTGACCATCCTGGGCATCACCAACGATCCAGACACCTACGGAACTTGATCAAGCCCTGCCGCTACATGGGACGCGAACTCCCAGCCAAGGCCCGCCCCGATCGAGTCAGAAACCGACGAGCACGCCCCGCCCACCGACCTCACCGCATAACCTCAAAAAGAGATCACCGAGTGGCCGTCAATACACCACTCCCACGGACGTGACCCCGGTCCGTCCTCCGCGACCGCGGCAAACCCACCCGGGTCTTGCAGATTCGGGTGCCAGGTGAGGTCACGCGGCCTGGAGGACCAGCGTAGTCATGACGGTTTCGAATTCGACGGGTACCGGTCGGCCGAGCAAGGTCTGTCGGCGACTTCAGTAGTAGGCCGGCTCGACCCAGGCCACGATCGCCATCCGCATTTCTTCACGGGCAGCCCCCACCCGGTGGTCGAGGACGTTCTTCGGCAGCAGGCGCAGGAAGCACTCCCGGCCTTCAGCCCGGGGTGAGGCCATCAAACTACGCGCTCAGGGAAGTCGGGGCAGCTGAGGACTGGCCGGAGACACTTCTCCGTCTGCAGTTAGACGCTAACGGAGTCGGTGAGCATCACGTCCGACAGCTATTAGACTCAGCCCGTCCGGCACAGAAAATGGAGATAATGTCATGGCTCAGAAGACAGTAACCATCTATACCGACGACCTTACCGGTACCGAAGGCGACGACATCGCCACCCACACGTTTAGCCTCGATGGTGTCAGCTACGAGGTCGACCTCAACCCTGACAGCTACCAGCAACTGCTCGACGCCCTCGCGCCTTTCGTCCAGGTTGGCCGTAAGCCAGGCGGGAGTTCCCGCCTCGGCGGCGGGAAGAAGACCGCTTCCGGGTCAAATGCCGTGAAGGTACGCGAGTGGGCCCAGAGTCGGGGCATTGTGGTCAACTCCAGGGGGCGCGTGCCTCGGGATGTTATCGAGAAGTACGAAGCCGCTCACTGAGCTCACCTCGGCGCCCAGCAGGGCGCGCAGACAGCTGACGGTGGCGGTCTTGCCGCCGCTCATGGAGCCCACGATGGCATTCAGGCCGGGCTCGAAGCGTAGGGTGCGGGTGGTGTTGACCAAAGTCAGCTCTTCTGTCCGATGCCCGCTGGGAGTTGATCGAGCCGGTGCTGTCTGCCTGGCGCTTCGAGCGCCGCGGCCGGGTCCTGCACTTTGCCCGGCCGTCTCGGCACGACCTGCGCGAGATCATGAACGCGATCCTGTACGTGGACCGCACCGGCTGCCAGTGGGCCTACCTCCCGCACCACTTCCCGTCCCACCAGACGGTCTGCGGCTACTTCGCCAAATGGCAGACCGACGGCATCTACACCCAGCTCAACGGTCTCTTACGGGAGTTGGCGCGCCAACAGGAAGGCAAACACCTCCACCCCTCGGCCTTCGTGATCGGCGTGCAGAGCGTCAAGACCTTCACCTGCGTCCCCGCCCGCACGCGGGGCATCGACGCGGGCAAGCAGATCGTCGGCCGCAAGCGCGGCATCATCACCGACACTCTTGGCCTGCCGCTGGCGGTGCTGGTCACTGCGGCCGGCGTCCAGGACTCCATCGCCGGCCGCACCCTCCTGGAGCAGGCCGCCACCGAGCATCCGAGCCCGCGCAAGGTTTGGGTCGACGGCGGCTACCGCAGGCACTTCGTCGAGGACGCCGCCACCCTCGGCATCGACCTCGAAATCATCCAACGCCCCCCCCAGGACCAGGGGATTCAGCCCGATCCTCATGGCCCGCAGCCTCACCGGCGAGACCACCGTCTCGTGGCGCGACCCGACATCAGCGGATGAAATCCGCATAACTGGACGAAACAACGGGTAAAAACGACCTCTCAGGACTCCATGAACTTGTCCGCCAGACCCTTTTCCAGGTAGTCGTCCGGCAGGTCCTCGATGACCAGCTCGGCTTCGGTTCGCTCGATGTGCAGCCGCCAGTATGCGTCTGCCATCGTCTCTGGCTGGGAGTCCTGGCCGCCTTGGCCGATGAAGGCGGCAATCGCCACGTGCGCGGCGTAGACGCCGGTACCGGAAAGCGCGGTATGCAGGTTGAGGATCCAGTTGCGCATCCCGCCGGTGGCGATCTGAACGTTCGCCACGTGTGGGGCGATCATCGGCCCGGAACCTGC
>NZ_KB911652.1 GCF_000383615.1 Streptomyces canus 299MFChir4.1
GCCGTGGTCGGCACCCGCCACGAGCCTGACCAGCGCTTCGCCCAGGTCAGGCCCTGCGTGAGCAGCCGCGCAACCTCCTCATACCCCTGCCCGGAGAACAAGCACATCGCCAGCACGAAGTAGACCACCACCCGCGGCGGCAGCAGCCGAGTGCGCTGACCCGAACGACCGGACTCAGCGACCACCCGGTCCACCAGCTCCGGCGGAAATGTACGCGTTAGCAGCCCGACCGCGATCCGGTCCGACAACCGCTCATCCGTCTCCGGCTTGACCTGCCCAGGGCGTGGCATCCAGGCACCTCCTGGATGCCACGCTACCAGTCGAGACCCTTAAGTCACTGGTATTGTACCTAACCTCGGTCTTGCGTGACGGTCCGCCGACGGCGTCGGTGGGCCGGTTCGCTTTCGGTGGCTGATGGCGGGCATTCCGAGGGCCCGAGTGTCGCCTCGGATGGGCGCCGGGTTCCGCTGCTCCAGGCTGGGTCCTCTTCTCGTGGGGGCAGGCGAATTCGCTGGTCAGCCGGGGTTGGGCAGGAGCGCAAGCCGTTCGAGTGTGGCGGTGATCTCGCCGGTCCAGGGCCAGTGGCGGGCGCGGCGGAGGATGCGGTGCCGGCCGGTGGTGACGAGCTGGCCGGCCGCGGAGAACAGGTGGAACCGCCTCCGGCGGGGCTTGAAGAGGCGGGCTTGGCCAGTCAGGGCGAGCATGGGCATCCAGGCCAGCAGGTCGAGGGTGATCTGGACGATCTCCCGTCAGACCCTGTTCTGGGCGGTGTGGTGCGGGGGCAGACATCCGATGCCGTTGATCTGTCAAGCGGCAGCGCGGAGTTGTTGGTCCGCTGGTGCGGGGAATGCGGTCGCTTCGTCGTAGTGGATGCGTTGGGTGAGGCAGTGGTGAAGGCAGCCGATCATGCGGTTGAAAAGGTTGCGCCGGCCGCGGTGTGGCGGTCTCCGTCGTTGCGTCGGCGGTCATAGTGGGCCTTGGCGCCGGGTGAGGCGGTCAAGGCAGAGAATGCCCATACGTAGCCGACGGAGGCCAGGCGCTGATTCTTGACTCGGCGAGCCATGACCGCGACGCTCTTGCCGGACGCTCGTGTGACTGGTGCGGCCCCGGCATATGCCTTCAGGGCCTTGGCGTCGGCGAAGCGGGATCGGGCGTCGCCGATTTCGGCAAGCACCCGGGCGCCGGTGAGGGCGCCGAGCCCTGGAAAGCTGGTGATGATCTCGGCGTCGGGGTGCTTCTCAAAAGTCTCCACCGCAGCTTCGGCGAGCTCGTCCGCGCTGGTGCAGGCAGCCTCCAGCTTGCGCAGTAAGGTCATCGTCTGGAGTCCCATTGCCTGTTCGACCAACGGGAGTTGGTGCATCTGCGGGTGTTGCAGGGCGGCATGGAGCCGCTCGGTTTCGGTCTCGATGTTGCGTTTGCGACCGGCCTTCTTGATCAGAGATCGCAGCCGGGCTCCGAGTGAGAGCACCGGCCTGATCACCCCGCACCGCCGCGAGCGCGGGCAGAGCGAACTGCCGGCCTGGAAGGAGGAGCACAACGCTTCCCACCGCCAGGTCCGCGCCCGCGTCGAGCATGCCTTCGCCCGCGGGAAAACCTGGAAGATCCTCCGAGACTGCCGGTTGAAGGGCGACGGCGTCCATCACGCGATGAGGGGCATCGCCCGCCTGCACAACCTGGTACTCAGCCGGCAGGTGAGGAGTAGCCGAGGGCTTACCCTGCCCAGATTTCCGGCCCTTGCTTGACGATGACGAGTCCGTACGTCCGGTTGGAGAGCCAGAGATCCACCTGATACAGGTAGTGGTCGCCGGGACCTCCACCAGTGGCGACCGATGGTGGTCCGGCCGGGACGTAAGAGACCGAGCACGTAGCAATCCAGCGGGAACAGTCAGGCTCGGCCCGTCGGCAGGATCGGTCCCGGGGCTGGACAGGGTGAGCTGACCGGTTGGCACGTCAAGGTCGGTCTCAACGATGTGCTCGGCCGCCGGGTCAGTCGGTGGCTCGGAAGCGTGAACAACGATGAGCGATTCGACCAAGTGTATTGACCACGAGCGTTGTTGACACTTGCCGGGCTTGATCTTGGCGAAGACCTCCGGTGTGGTGGAGCTGTCTAGGACTGCACCGCACGGAGGTCTTCGTGTCTCACCGTAATGCCCGGCTGACCGTTCATGGCAGGCGGCTGCTGGTCGAACGTGTCTGCGCAGGCCGCCCGGTCGCCATGTGGCCGCCGAAATGGGCATCTCGCGCGCCACGGCCCACAAGTGGATCCGCCGCTGGCGGGCCGAGGGCGAGGCGGGCCTCGCCGACCGCTCCAGCCGCCCCCGAACGACACCGCACCGCACTGCGCCCCGCTCGTGCAGGCGGGCCAGCAGGGTCTGCCCGGCCTGCCGGTCGGTGACCGAGGCCGCGGTCACCGTCACGGACAGCAGGAGTCCGAGGGTGTCGACCACGATGTGCCGCTTGCGGCCGTTGACCTTCTTCCCGCCATCGAAGCCCCTGGTCGCGGACGGCACCGAAGCGGCTGCCTTCACCGACTGCGCGTCGATGATGCCGGCCGTCGGCTCCGGATCCCGGCCCGCGACCACGCGGACCCGCTCACGCAGCCGGTCGTGGAACTCGGCGGTCAAACCCTTGTCCCGCCAGCGCCGGAAGAAGGCGTAGACGCGGTCCCACGCGGGGAAGTCCACGGGCATCGCCCGCCAGGTGATACCGCCCGCGACCAGGTAGCGCACCGCGTCCACCATCTGCCGGTGGCAATAGCTCTCCGGCTGGCCGCCGCGTCCCTCCAGCCAGCCGGGAACCGGCATCGCGTCGCGCACGACCGCCCACTCCGCATCGCTCATGTCGGACGGATACCTCGGGCGCCTGTACGGCCGGTCCCCGGCGTTCCCGAACCGGTGAGCGAGGCAATCACACTCCGGGGAGGCCGAGTTGGACGACATCGGCGTCGGCACGAAAGACTGCAGCACCAGGGGCCTCCTGTTGCTCGGTTGGATTCGACACCCACGAGCTGTGCGGGAGGCCCCGCTCTCATGCCCGGCCAGGCAGAAGATCACCCGACCGAGTCAGCAACCTCGAACTCACGCTCACCAGGATCGATAGAGCAACGGCTTCTTTAGTCTAGACAACTTCCGACGCCCCGACGCGGAGGCAGTCGAGCTTTTTGGCGTCGGCACTACCCGCAAGTGCGCTGAAGACAACAAGCTTGATGTCGGAGTCAGGAACGGTCATTACGTCGCAGTTGAGGGTCACATCTCCGACCAATGAGTGGTGGACGGTCTTGACAAGGCTCTTGTGCGCCGCGGCCCGCCCCTCCTCCCAGAGTTTGGCAAACTGCGGGCTTTGCCCTTGAACCGTCTTGATGAGGCCCCGGAACCGGGGATCATCTGCGAACCACGTCGCTGAACGTCGGAGGTCTGCGACCAGTGCCCGTTGGAATGCCTCCGCGCCACCATGCGGGGTTGCTGCCTCCGCCTGGGTTTCTGCCAAGAATGTCTGGAGAATGAGGTTCTGCTCCGGGACGTTGGCGAGGGAAGGGGTCCCGAACAGCGCGGACGACAAAGGGGTCGCCGTCAGGAGTGTCCAGTCGGCGGCGAAGACCGCCAGCGGCAGGTCTGCCATTCGCGTGATCAGGCGCTGAACCCCTGGTGGGATGTCACGCGAGACCGTACCGGAACTCGACGGCGCCAAGCCGGCGGCCTGGTGCAGCATTTCGGTTTCGGCGCGATCGAGCTGGAGGGCGCGTGCCAGTGAGACGACGACGTGTGCGGACGGCGTCAGTGAGCGTCCCTGTTCGAGGCGCGTCACATAGTCCACACTGACCCCCGCCAGCTCCGCGACTTCTTCGCGGCGCAGCCCCTTTGCGCGTCGACGGCCGAACGACTCCAATCCGACATCGGCTGGATGGAGACGTTCGCGCCATGTCCGCAACAGCGTGCCGAGGGAGTGAATATCTGTAGGCATCCGCACCATTATGGCCGTCGGGTTTTCCGCGGGCCAGTCCAAGATGCCGCCAAGGCCGTCGAGGGCCGGTCGACAGCCGGGATTTCTCCGTCCGCCACGACGCTCTCCGTTGCACCAGTGACGTGCCACCACACCGTTGGCCGCGATCGGATATCTCGATGGGTGCCACCGGAGTGTGTTTCCTTCCCCGACACCGTGGCCGGGTTCAGGCGACCAGTTCCTGGCTCACCCGTTACGGTCGGACGTGAGCACTGGTGGTGGTCGCCCCATACGACACGAGGCAGTCACCGGGACAGTCAGGTGACGATCGATGAGCGCCGTGGTGGCAGGTGTCGTCCCCTGCCGTACGGGTGATCTGCCCCGCCGTCACCTCAGCGGACCATCGCCTTCGTGCGCACCGCCGAGGAGGGGGGTGGCACATGAGTGGCGGGCCGTTGATAAACCGTGCGCTGGCCGGGCGGGGGACAACCGTCTTCCCGGAGATCCCGGAGCCGAAGCCGAGGTCCTGCGGCAAGTACTCCCACTGGATCCCGGTGTGCAGCACGTACAAGATCCCGCACAGCACAGCACAGCACAGCACAGCACAGCACAGCACAGCACATCGCGGTCCGGCAACGGCTTGCGGCCTGGTTACCGGAACCTGCGCTCCCGCTGAGGCAGCAGCGGCTCCAGGTGATCCCACAGTTCATCCGACACGATCCACCGCGACGTCCCCACGACGGAGCGAACGTCCAACTACGGCCCCGGACACGGGAACCAGCGCGATCCACCGCATTGTGTCAGTCGTTGTAAATGAGATCAGAGCTGGTAAGCCCACAACTCGTATACGCCGACCGAGTTGTACTTGCACTGGTGCGGCAGGCTTGTGCCGCCCGGCCCGCCGTGTGAGTTCGTCCAGGCCTGCTCGCACGCAGCGTAGCTGCTGTACCAGTACCCGGTGTAGACATACCCCGAGGCTGCGGCGGGGCCAGTGGTCGCGGTCAGAACGCCGAGCCCGAGCAGGGCGGCGATGGCGAGCTTCTTCACAGTCAGCTTCCAATCTGTCATGGGCTGTTCCTAGGCCGACGCCCGTGTCTCGCGACGCGTTCAGCAAATCTGTCGGAATGCCCGTAAACGAACTAGTGAATCCCCATAGGCGGGGTAGAACGTTCTCTCTCATGCAAAGCTTGCTCGGAAAGCGCTGCCCAGTCAACTCCACAGGCTCCGTCTACCGGTTGTTCGTTGAATTCGGCGGTAGAGGGCGATGCCGTGTCCGATGGCGACCGCGTCGATCAGGGTCTGGAGCCTGGAGGGTGGGTCCTTGTCGGTCCAGGCTCTCCACCATCGGTTGAGTGTGATGGCGGGGGTGAGCAGGACCGGATGGTGTGTAAGGCCCTGGGTCGCCATGGCTGTTGGTGCTGGTGGGAGGGACCGCTCCCTCTCTGTGGCCCCTCGTTGGGACAGGGTCTGGCGCGGGCGGCGTCCACGGGTCCGGGTGGGGCGAACCACTGGTCCCAACAGAAGGAGAAGGCGCAGTTGACCAGGGTTTGGTGGTGGCGGATGGCGCGGTGGGAGCGGACTTGGGAGTCGGCCCAGCCGAGTTCGTCCTTGATCTGCTTGTAACTCTGCGCGGTCCATGGCCGCAGTCCGTAGGGGCGGACGATCTCGGCGAGGTCGGCCGGCGGGTGGGGGCCGGTCCGCGAAGGCTTCAACGGTGCGATGCCGCGCTCGACCGGCACCCATGCCGCGGACAGCGCGCGGTTGACAGTCTGTTGATAGGCGTGAGGTCAAGGCCCGGTGTGCGGCTGAGGGCTGTTGTCACCCATGGTCCGGCTTCCATGTAGGCGAGGCCGGTGATGACCGGAATGCCCTGGCGCTTACAAATCCGGGTGATCCGGGTGATCCGGTGGGCGCGGGCGGTGGTCAGGTTATGCGAGCGGCCGGCAGCGCGGGCGAGAGCAACAGCAGCCTCTCGGTCGGGCCGGTCATGACCTGCACGTTCACCCCGTGTCGGCGGTGCTTGTGGGAGAAGTCGGCCCTCGGGCGGTATCCGAACGAAATTTGCGGTAGTGGATAGATCTTGGTTCCGATTCGGATGTGCCCGTTTTGCCGGTTCAGCGGGCTTTATGGTCCTCGGCATGCCGAGGACCGCGTTGCCGCGTTGCCGCGTGCTGGAGGTCGGGAACGCTTGGCCCATGGTGGGGGCCGGTGCGGAAGCGGCCCGGAGAGATGCCGTATTCGCGGCGGAAGGCGGTGGCGAAGGAGAACTCGTTGGCGTAACCGGACTGACGGGCGATCGCGGTGAGTGGTGCGTCGGTCTCGCGCAACATGCGGGCGGCGGTGCTCAGCCGCACATCTCTCACGTAGGCCATCGGGGGTTTGCCGACGAGGATGGTGAATCGCCGGGTGAAGGCCGTGCGGGACATTCCTGCCTGGCTGCTGAGGAGCTGGACGGTCCACGGCGCGCGAGGATCGTCGTGGAGGGAACGCACGGCGGCCGCGATGACCGGGTCGGGGACCGCCCATGCGCCGGCCGTCTCCGCGTGGCGCAGCACCTGCACGACGACGAGGCCGACCAGCGCCGCGCGGTTCGCGTCCGCCCCGGGCCGGTCAGCGGCAAGGTCGTCGCTCAGCAGGGTGGACAGCTCGGCCAGCCGGGGGAGGCCACCGGTGACGACCGAGACCGGCGGCAGGCGTCGCAGAGCGGCATGTACCTGTGGGTCGGCAAGGTGGTAGCAGCCGGACAGCAAGGTGACGTCTTCGCCGTGGAGCGCGTGTTCTGCACCGGTAGGAAGGAAGATCACGTCTCCTGCGGCCGTCGGCTCCGGTGGTTTCTCCGCGGACGTCAGCCAGACGGTTCCGTGCTGGATGACGTGGAAGCCGATGCCGGTTTTGGACGGGAACCTCTGCCGCCACGGCCCCGGCTCGCCGATTTGGCATGCGAAGGCGTGACCGCCCCGGATCCGGCTGGCGATGTCGCTGAGCAAGTCCACCCGCTGCATGCTAGCTCGGGGCGCGCACAACGGGACATGCGCGGTGACCGTACGGACATGGCACCGTGGCGGTCCACGATCTTGACTGTCGATCATGAAAGTTGTGCTGACGAGTCTTGCCGTGCCGTCGCATCTGTGCGCCATGATCGCGCCGACGGCCCGGTTGTTGCAGTCCGCGGGTCACGAGGTCGCGATGGCGACCTCGCAGGAAACACTTTCCACCACGGCATGGACGATGTTCGAACCTTGACCGACGAGCAGCTCATAGGGCACCGGCTGGCGCACTCCAGCATCGATCCGACGGAACCATCGCCTACGCGATCGGAGAATGCGGACTTCCTGGCCCGCCTGCCTGGAACTGTTGCATAACGGGTGGCGCCGATGAGGGTGCGCGGATCGCTCGCCTCGTTGGACTCAAGAATCGCTTGGAGAATTACTATGCCGGTTGATCACCCCACCGTTCCCTCGGCTGCCACCGCCGACCCGTGCAGCCGCGCCCGCGCGGCTCGGGCGGTGCTCGCCGCGAACGCGACGGCGACGGAAGAGCAGGGAAAGCCCACAGTGGAGAGTCGGGCCGCTGCCGAGGAAGCGGGTGCGTTCGCCCTGACCACCCCCGAGAATTTCGGGGGGCTCGACGCCGACCACCGCACGATGGTTGGGGTTTTTGCCGAACTGGGCGCGGGGTGCCCTTCGACCGCCTGGCTCGCGGCGGTGAGCGCCACCGCCAAGTCGTTCTTCTTCGACTGGATGACGACCGAGGCGCAGGAGGCCGTGTACGCCGACCCGAACGTGCGGGTGTGCGGCACCGCCGTGCCCGCAGGCCATGCCCGCAGGGTGGACGGCGGTTACCTGGTCGACGGGCGCTGGTCCTACGCGTCGGGGTGCCTGGAAGCCCGGTGGGCGGAGGTGGGCCTGGGCATGATCGACGATGAGAGGACGGACCGCGCGTGTCTGGTCATCCTGCCCACGGAACGGTTGCTGATCGACCGGACCTGGGACCAAGCGGTGGGTTTGCGGGGCACGGGCAGCCACACCCTGGTGGCCGAGGAAGTGTTCGTGCCGGACGCGTTCTTGATGAAACAGCCCGAGCACCTGGAGGGTCCGGGCATCGGCACGCGCCAGTTGTCGGTCGTCCTGCACACGGTAGCACCGCTGCTCGGGGCGGCGCGGGGAGCGTTGGACCTGGTCAGGCCGTTGATGACGACCGAGCGACCGGTGTTCGGCACCTCCTACACACGGCGCAGCCAGTCACCGTCGGCGCGGCTCATGTTCGCCGAGTCCAGCCAGCTCGTGGACACGGCCGAGCAGCGCACGCTGGGGGTGGCGGACATGCTCGATGCTGCAGACCTTGGCAACACCTCCTTGGCCACCGAAGCGGCGGGCGCGCGGATGCAGCTGGTGTCCGCCCTGCGTGACTGCCGTACGGCACTGGACATGTTGCTCGATCTGCACGGCTCCAGCGCGCTCACGGAGGGCAATGCGCTGAGCAGGTTCTGGCGCGATGTCGCCATCGGAAGCCGCCACGGCGCGGTCAACCCGTACGTGGTGGCCGACCAGCTCGGCAGCGCCCTGGCCCCCGAGGAGCTGCCCGCCGAGGACGCCTAGGCATTCCGGGAGCGCGGGCACACAGCAGGCCGCCGGCCTGACAAGACGTAAGAGATACGGATTAAGAGCGAGGGTAGATTATGAGCGAGAGCACGACCGGTGGTAAGCAGAACAGAAGCGGTGAGCATGCCGACCTGGTTACCCAGATCGACCGGGCTCGGCAGTCCTTGCGGGGGACTGTCAGCGGCCTGAGCGACGAGGAAGCCCGCCGACGCACCACCGTCAGCGACCTCTGTCTGGGCGGCTTGATCAAGCACGTCACGGCTGTAGAGCAGATGTGGGCGAATTTCCTGGCGGAGGGCCGGTCTGCACTGCCGGACTTTGACAGCCTGACCGAGGCGGACTGGGCCCGCCATGCCGAGCAGTTCCGCATGATGCCGGGCGAGACGCTGGATGCTCTGCTCGCCGGCTACGACGTGTCGAACCGCCGGTTCGACACGTTGATCGCCACACAGCCCGACCTGGACACCACCATCGCGCTGCCGGACAGCCCCTTCTTCACCGAGCAGCACTGGACGGTCCGCCGAGTGCTGCTGCACGTCGTGTTGGACACCGCCCAGCATGCCGGCCACGCCGACATCATCCGCGAAGCGCTAGACGGAAAGAGGAGCACGGGCTGAAGGAAAAGACCTGTCCTCGTTATAGCTACGGCCAGGTGCGAGTAGCCCCGTGTAGCGTTCTGGGCTGCGGTCTCGGCGGTGTATCAGCGCCGAGCGTCTGCTACGAGGGAGTTACTGTAACGCGGTTCTCGTACTCGCGACGGTTCGCCCGGTGCCTGCAGTATCTGGACCGGCTCGCACAGAAGGAACGGAAAGCTGCGCTCCGGGAGATGCAGGACTCCCAGAACAAGGTGTTCACGCTGGGCCTCCGCGGCGAAGCGGCTCGGGAAGTCGATGGCGTTTCTTCCGGATCGCCTTCGGTTGCGGCCGCCGCTCAGCGGTTATGCGTCGTCGTCCCCGTCTTCCAGCCGAGGATCGCGTCGAGGGCGCAGACCTGGTGCCGGGGGGGCTGGTGAAGGCGTATGGCCGAGGAAGTTTTATGTGGTCGTACTGGAGCGGCGAGAGCCGTGCGAGGAGTTCGGCGGTGACCGGGAAGCCGTCGGCGGCCAGCTGCTTGACGGCGGCGTCGATGCAGAGGCTCTCGAAGAGCACCACGGCGTTGAGGGCCAGGCCGAGGGCGCCGAGCGGGTCCTCCATCCCTCGCGGTAGTGCTGGCGCAGTTCACCGCGCTGCCCGAAGAAGATCTTCCGTGCGAGGCGGTGGCGAGCTTCGGTGACGTTGAGCTGGGCGCCGATCATCCGCCGGTATCCCTCGTCCGAGACGAACTGGAGCAGGTGCAGGGTCTTGAAGATCCGTCCATAGTGGGCGACCGCGTCACCCAGCCCGGTCGGCTTGCCGTTCCGGGAGAGCATGTGGATCAGGTCGTGGCCGCGGACTTCCCCCAGGGTTAGCGACCCGGCCACGCGAAGCATGCCGCCCCAATGGGCGCGTATCCGGTCGAGACGGATCGTATGGTTGGAGACCGGCTGGAGCGGCCGTAGCCAGCCGCGGTGTTCGTCCGCCACAGCCGCGCGTCGGAGATGTCGGCGATCCTCGGCGAGAATTGGTAGCCGCAGATGGCGAACAGGCCGAAAGCGATGTCGGAGTACGACGCGGTGTCGGTGATGACGGTTTCCGGTTTCGGACCGCCGTCGCGGGCGTGGATGGCGCCCAGGATGAACAGCGAGTCGCGCAGCGTGCCCGGCACGACCACCCCGCCGAGCGCCATGACTTGGTCATTTACCTCGTTGAGCCAGGTGGCACCCGTGTACCGCAGGCCGAAATACCGGGGATTCGAACCCGCGTACAGGGTCTGCATGGGGACGGTGAGTGATCAACCTGGTCATCGACCTGTGCCGTGAGCGGCACGGCGCCGGGCTACGAGAGCCCGGGAAGAGTGCCGACGGCCGGGACGGTGGGGTGACGCCGTAGCGGCTCAACGCGTTGAGGTTGGGGCTTTCGGGCCCGGGGACATGACAGCCAGTCGGCATGGTGCGTCGGGTGAGGTCAGACCACCGGGACGGCGGGGAGCTTGAAGCGGTCGAACTCGCCACCGAAAGAGTGACTGGTGTTGTCTTCGATGGGCGGGGCGCTGGCCTCGTCGAGACGCCGGTAGTGTTCCGGGTCCAGATCGAAGGCAAGCGCCTTGACGTAATCCTGAAGCTGCTCGGGCGTGCGGGGCCCGACGATCGGAACGATGGCGGTGGTCGCCCGGTCGGCCCGGGCGAGCAGCCAGGCCATCGCGACGCGCCCAGGTGCCTCGCCGGCCTCCTGGGAGACTTCCAGCAACGTGTCCAGGACAGTCTTCCGCTGCCCTGCATCCTCCAAGGGAAGGTTCATATCGGTGAACCTTCCCTTCTCGCCTTGACGATACTTCCCGGTGAGCCGCCCCGAAGCGAGCGGGAAGTACGTGCAGACCCCTAGGCCGAACGCCTCGGCGGCGGGGAGCATCTCGCGTTCCAAACCGCGGTTCAAGAGGTTGAGCGGCTCCTGCACACCCAGGAGTGTCGGACTTTTCACGGCCGCGGCTGCCACGCGCCAGGCGGGAAAGTTCGACAGGCCGCCGTGAAGGATCTTGCCGGACCGGGTGAGGTCGTCGAAGGTGGTGAGGATCTCGTCGATGGGCGTGACGCCGTCAGGCAGGTGCACCCAGAGCACGTCAAGGTAGTCGGTATTCAGGCGCCGCAGACTGGCCTCGACGGAGCGGATGGCGGTCCGGCGGCTGTTACCCGTGAGGTTCACCCCGGTAAGCGGCATGCGCGTGTACTTCGTGGCGAGGACGAACTGCTCGCGGCGGTCTCGCAGCAGATCACCGAGGACGGCCTCGGACTCACCGCGTTCGTAGGCATCGGAGGTGTCGATGAAGTTCCCTCCGGCATCGGCATAGGCGTCAAAAACGGCGCGCGCCTGTTCGGGGTTGGCCCGGACACCGGGCCTCGTCCCGAACATCGCGGCGCCGAGCGCCAGTTCCGACACCCGAAGTCCCGTGCGCCGACCGAACGTCTGATACCGCATACCTGCTCCCATGTACCTAAAGCGGAGACCCCCTCATGTTTGATCGACGGTACACGAGCGCCTCGAGGTCGATTTCCCGACCCGGGAAGGCACAGCGTTTCTGGAACTGTGTAGCCCCAAAGCGGGCGCCGAGCGGCGGGGATGGCGCCTCACCGCTCGGGCGGTGCACCAACACGTGCGCCGTACGCGGAGCTTAGGGCCGCCGCGTGCCTCGCCATATGCCGCGAGTTCTTGAGTACAGCCCGCTTGCAGCGTCATGACCTGAGTCGTTCATACCGTTTCTGCGCCCCCCGGAGGGAACGTGCCGGTCGTCTCATCCCCGGATGGCTCTGTGGGTCTCCCCGGCCCGGCCGGGCCGCGAGCACGACACCACCTGCGCCCGCGCAGACGGCCTGGTCGACGCCCTGAACCGGCTTGCTGTCACCCTGAGCATCCCCACCCTGACCGACCTCGGCTACAAGAACGCCGCAGACGGCTTGCGCCACCCGGTCAAGAAGCCCAAGGGCGGCGAACTCGCCGAGTCCGAGCAGGCGTTCGCCGCAGTGATCCGAGGCGTTCACGCCGTTGCCGAGCGGGCCAACGCCCTGCCGAAGGTCACCTGCAAGGCCCTGCGCAGGGTCAGCCTCGACTCCGCTGCCATCACCCGCATCGCCCGAGCCGCCCTCGTCCTGCTCCAGCTCGAACACGACCGCATGACCTCGACGGAGTGCTCAGAACGTCACAAGCCATACCGAGAAGGACTCGGTAGAACGACTGGTCTTGCAGCCTGGTCGGCCTTCCCATACGCTGCCAGCAGAACCGAACGTTCTACCGCTAGCAGTGGGTGCGGTGCCCAGTGGCGACCTTCAGCTTTCTTTGATGCCGCTTTCCAGCACGTCGCCCCATCCCAAGGAGCAGCATGTCCACGAACTCTGCGCCCGTCCTGGTCACTGGTGCCACGGGCAAGCAGGGCGGGGCCACGGCTCGGGCCCTGATCGCGGCGGGATTCCCCGTCCGTGCCCTGGTGCGCGATCCGGCGAGCGCGCCGTCCCTAGCGGTCGAGGCGCTCGGCGCCGAACTCGTCAAGGGTGACCTCCTCGACCGCGACTCCGTGACCCGGGCCACCGAGGGTGTACGCGCCGTCTTCTCGGTGCAGATCGCGCCCGGCTCCGCGGAAGGTTTCGACTTCGACCTGGAAGCGGCCCAGGCCGTCAATCTCATCGAAGGCGCACGTGCCGCCGGCGTGTCGCATTTCGTGCAGTCGACAGTCAGCGGCGCCGGCCAGCACACTGCGGAGTTCCCCGGTTGGGATGAGGGGCGCTGGGCTCACATGGAGCCCTATTACTCCACCAAGAGCAGGATCCAGGACCGCGTCCGTGAAGCCGGCTTCCCTTACTGGACGCTGCTCAAGCCCGGCTTCTTCATGGACAACTTCCTCCCGTCCATGGGGTTCTACTTGCCGCGTGGCGTCGAGGGAGGTCTGGTGAGCGTCGTGAAACCCGAGACGTCGATGCCCCTCGTCGCGGTGCGGGACATCGGCAGTGCGGCCGCCGCTGCCATCGCCGCACCGGAGAAGTTCAACACGGTCGAGCTGGAACTGGCGAGCGACTACCTGTCGATGACGCAGATCGCGGAGATCCTCAGTCGCGTGCTGGACGTACCGCTGTCCGCCCCCGAAATGACCATGGAGGAAGCCTTCGCCGCCGGGATGCCGCCCATGGGTGCCGCTCACGAGCTGTACAACGTGGTCGGGCAGCCGGCCCGTCCCGAGTTCGCGAGGGACCTCGGCATCCCGCTCACCAGCTTCGAGGATTGGGCGCGCGAGCATGTAGAGCTCGCGTCCTGAGCTTCGTAGACCACTTGGGTCCGCCGGATTGAACTGTGCGGCGGTCGGACGGCGGACGGGAACCTCGTGCTCGGGTCCGACTCCTTCCGCCTTTTACCCCCTCAGTGGCCGGGCCTTGATTGCATTCATTTGAAAAAGGAAATGAAACATGGGATTCAATCGGTTTACGGACCGCGTCGCCCTGGTGATCGGGGGCAGTTCCGGTATGGGGGCCGCCATCGCCTTGCGGCTTGCCGAGGAAGGTGCGGCGGTAGTAGTCGTCGGACGGGACGCGGAGAAGCTGGACCGGACGGTCGCGCGGGCGCCTGAGGGCAGCACCATCGTTTCGCGGGTGGTGGACGTCCGAGACGAGGCCGCGGTCGTCGAACTGGTCGACGGAACGGCCGAAGAGTTCCAGCGTCTGGACGTCCTCGTGAACTGCGCGGGCGTCAGCGATATCGGCCTGCTCGCCGAACTGGACACCGAGACCTGGCAGGACATCCTCGCCGTCAACGCGAGCTCGATCCTCTACACGGCCAGGGCTGCGATTCCGCACCTCAAGCGGACCCAGGGCAACATCGTGAACATCGGCTCATCGAACGCACTCCACAAAAATTACGGCCAGCCCGCTTACAGTGCCGCCAAGAGTGCCGCAGAGAGCCTGACCGCCAGCATCGCGATCGAATACGGCGCGCAGGGCATCCGTGCCAACACCGTGCACCCGGGCGTGATCTACCCGACCGGCATGACCGGATTCATGGGCGACGTGCCCGGTGCCGTGGAAGCTTACTCGTCGCACATTCCCATGCGCCGTATGGGAACACCCGAGGAGTTCGCCGCCGTTGTGGCCTTTCTGGCAAGCTCTGAGGCCAGCTACGTCAACGGCGCATCCATCATGGTCGATGGCGGCCTGAACCAGGTGATCCACCTTCCCCCAACGGTAGCCACCTGAACCGGTGCGCCGAAAGCGCGCACGACGGACTCTGACTCCGCTGACCAGTGCTGGGCGGACCGGGATCTGTTGTCGACCGTGCTGGTCGCAGCCACTCGTCTACGGCTGCGACCAGCACGGTTGTTTGGGAGAACGAGGCCGACGATGGCGCGGTGAATGTCGGGCGGCCGGTCGCAGCGGTGGCTCCGGCGCGGTTGTTGCTTCCAGCGATTGTGGTCGGCGAGGGCGGCGTTTTCGGCGGTGATGCGGTCGGAGGAGTGCCCGCGGCGGTCGCGTTGCCACTGCTGGACTTTGCCGGGCAGTGCGACGAGAGCCCGACCCCGAACCGGAGTGACCGGGAAAGAGCGAATCCGCGCGTCCCGCTCCGGCGCTCAAGGGGCCGTCGGCATCAGTCCCGCGCGGTAAGCAGCCGGGCTCGACCTGCGTAGTACGGGAGCTGGTCATCGGCAGGGCTTGATCAAGTTCCGTAAGGGTCGAGCTCGTTGGTGATGCCCAGAAGTGGGAGTGCTCGTTCGGGTTGGTCGCGGATTGCGCGGGTGGTCTTGGCGATGTTGTCGGCTCCGAGGATCTTGAGCAGGCCGATGGTGAGGTTGCGGAGGGTCGCCATGGAGCGGGGTGCGGTCCGGGTGTGGACGGTGGAGGCGTCCTCGGCGAACGTCGCGTCTCTCACATGGTGCAGGGCCTCCACCGTCCAGTGGCCGCGGATCGCGGTGGCCAGGTCGATGGGGGTGGTCTGGTGAGCGGCGAGGCTGGTGACGGCGTAGATGGTCTCGCGGCTCTTGCGCCTCTCGCGGCTCTTGCGTCGGCCTGTGTCTGCCTGCGGCGGCGATGGACACGGATGGCCAGGCAGGCGTGGGGGAAGGCGATCCCGCTGAGCTGGTCCGCGATGCCGCAGGTCTTGATCGAGCGGGACTCGTGGCGACCGCGTCCGGTGGAGGTCGTGGTGTGCTGGAAGGCGATGTCCCGCCAGGGCAGGGCGGCGAGTTGACGGTATGCGGTCGGCTGGTTCGCCTTGATCACCGAGATGTAGTGGGCCTTCTTGGTCTCGACCAGCCGGCTGGCGTTCGCTTGGGCCGAGTGCAGAGCGTCGAAAGTGACGAGAGTTCCGTCCAGGTCCAGCGATTCCAACAGGGGCTGGTAGTGCGCGGTCTCGTTCGTTTTCGCGCCGGCCTCCGCCTGGGCGAGGGTCAGGGCCAGTGGTGGGTGACCGCGGAGAGCCGGTGCCTGCGGGCCGGCCGAGGGGCGGGCCGACCCTCTCAGCGATTTACCCGTCGACGGCGATCACCTGCTGTTGCTCCGGAGCCGTTCCCGCAGGGTCCTGGCCGGCGACGTAGGCACCGACGGCCCGGTCCAGGGCGTCACCGTCGACGGCCGCCAGCACACGGCCGATCGTTGTCCGCGAGGAAGAACGACGCCACCGCAGCGGATGCCGTCTGACTCCGACGGCCGTCAGCACATGCTCCGAGGCCCGCGCCGCCCACTCGGCGATCTCGTCGATGCTCCTCGCTCCCGACACGGCCGCGCAGGCACAGACGAGGGGGATTGCGGTCAACGAGTACCAGCGGCCCCGCCCCGCACGCGGGTTGGGCACCAAGTCCAGCAAGGGCCGTAGGTCAGCGACTTGGCCGATGTCCAGCGGACCCAGCCTCACCAACACAAGTGGGATGAGAGGAGATACAGCGGCAGGCACGGGCCACTTCCTGATCGTTGTGCTTCGACACCTCAATGATCACGAAGCCCGTGCCTGCTCTGCTATATGCCCCAACCGGTCACGGCCCGACCAACCGCCCCGACCCCGGAACTCGCCCAAGCCCTGTCACTGTGTTGGCGGACGTGCGGGGGTCGCGTGAGGCGGCGTACCGTGCGGCGCGGTGGGCGAGGACAGCGCGGTGAGCATCTGCAGAGCGTGTTCGGATGGAGATCCCGGCTTGGGGAGATACACGAACATCGTCTGGTCGGGGTCCCCTGGGAAAGTCATTGCCTCAGCGTTAAGAGGGTGTCTCATGTGGTGAGCCTCATGTGGTGAGCTTCGCAAGTTTCTTGTAGCAGATCAGGGCGGCCGCCAGACCGAGGAAGGCGAGGAA
>NZ_KB911653.1 GCF_000383615.1 Streptomyces canus 299MFChir4.1
GGCGGCTGTGTCGTCATGTCCGTATGTGTCAGGGGGTGATGGTCGATGGCTTTTATGTCGGGTAACCCTCTGGATAATCTCCCGCAGTGGGTGCGTAATCTTTTCTTTGCCTTGATAGGCGAGTTGTTTCCTGATGCTAATTCAGAGAAAGCGTTTTACGATCGTCTGAATTATGTGACGGCGCGGCTGGATCAGGATGCGTTGCGTAGTGTGCTGGCCAAGGTGAGCGATGATATAGTCAAGGCTTTGCCGGATGAGGTGGCCAGGGCTTATCGGCGGGCGGTGGGTCCGCTCATCGGTGAGGGCGGCCAGAATATTCTGCGTGATTTTGCTCGTGCTCTGGATGGTATTGCGGAGAATCGCCGTAAGGCATCCATGAATATTGTGAAGATGCAGTGGGATCTCGTTGCGGAGCTTGTCCGGCTCGCGGCTGAGATTGCTTTTCTGACGGTGCTCTCATATTTCACGGGTGGTCTGTCGGCGAGTCAGATTTTTCTGGCGAAGCTGCGTTCGCGTCTTGTGCTCCTTCTGACGCTGAATCGTCTGCTGAAGACTCTGCATATCTCGCCGTCGCTGACCGAGGCGATCGATGAGATTCTTCAGGAAATTGCGGTGCAGTTGGCGTTGATGCAGTTCGGTCCGTCCGGGCGCCGGCCGAAGGGGCTTGACGGCAAGGATATTTATCTCTCTGGCTTGACCGGTTTCCTGGCGGGTGGGCTCACCAGTCTTGTGGGGGCCTTTGGCAAGAATGTTGTTGATGGTTACAAGCTGAATTTTTTGAAGGATGGTCTTGATTTCAAGCCCGGTCCGGGTGGTGGGCCGGGTGGCGTGGGTCATCTGACCGGGGGGCCGCATCACAGGCCGGGTCCTGATGGCAGTCCGGGGCCGGATGTGAATCGGCTTCCTGGTGGGAAGTCGGGTGGTGGTCATGGGCTGGGCGGGGGCCCGCATCCGCATTCTGGCGGTCCGGGGCGTTTTCCGGATTCTTATCATTTCCGGATCAGCCCGAATGCGTGGCGTCATGGCGGGGTGGGGCAGTCCAACACGGGCCGGCCGTGGGCGTTGGGGGGTTATTACGGGCTGAAGGGTACGGACGAGTTCCTTGCGGCGGGTGTGGGTGAGACGGCTGCGGAGGTACTCATCAATGGCGCTTTCTATGGGGACTGGTCGTGGAACTGGACGACGTTCCTGGGTGCGGGTCTGAGTGCTGCTCCTGAGGCGGTGTTCAGCGGTGCCGGTGTGAATGGTGGTGCGGGGCTGCGTCGTGTGGTCGACAGGCTCACCGGCGGGTTCCGGGGCCCCTCGGGCGGTGGGCCGGTCACCGAGGCGGGGAAGGGCAGCGACGCCGGCCAGGGCACCGACGCGGACACGGTCAAGGGCGTGGGCAAGGGCTCGGACGCGGGCGTGGATGTCGACATGCTTGCTGATCCTCCGCCGCCGTATGTTCCGGGTGGGCTGCTGCCCGTGACGGAAAGTGGGCTGTCCTCGTCGCTGGTGTCGCCGCCTCCGCTGGTGTCGCCGTTGCCGTTGTCGTCGGTGCCGGACGGGTGGGCGGTGGCCGGTGGTGAGGGTGAGTTGTGGGGGCGTTTGCTGGGTGGGTCTGCGGAGGCGCGGGAGCGGCTTCTGGTTGATCTTGCGGCGTTGCGGGGTTCGGCGGGGCCGGGGCCGGTTGAGGTGGGGGTGCGTGAGCATCTGCATGAGCGCTTGACGGGCGGGCCTGATGGCGGGCTTGTGGGGTCTGGGGTGCGGGTGGTGCCGGTGGGTGAGGGCCCGTCGGTGCTGGGTGATGCCGAGCAGGTCCGCCGGGCGCTGGACGGGCTGGGTGTCCCGGTCGTGGTGGACACGCCGGTCGCAGGGGCCTGGGGTGTGCAGCGCGGTGTCGATGGATCCGATGCTCCGGATGTCTCGGATGTCTCCGGTGCGGCTGGTGCTGCCGGGTCGTTGGACGTGCGTGGTAGTGCGGGTGTCGGGCCGGGTGTGACGGGCGGGGCGGGGGGTGTTGTGCAGCGTCCTGGGCTGGTGGGGTTGCCGCCGGCCGGGGTGGTGTCGCAGGGCTCGCCGTCTGTGGACGCGGACGCCCCGTCGTCTTCGGATGGGGACGGCTTGTCGTTCCCGGGTGGTGATGGTTTGCCGTCTCCGGATGTCGATGTTGTTTTGGGTGGGACGGGCGCTGCGGGCGGGGCTGCTGGGGCGGGTGCTGTCGATGGGTCGTTGGCGAGGGTGGTGGTGTCGGCGGGGCCGTTGCCGTTGCCGGGTGTGGGGTCGGCGGGGGCGTCGGAGTTGCTTGATCTGGTGGGTGTGGATCAGGTGGTGGCGTTGGGTCCGGTGGTGCAGGACGGGGTGGGGCGTGTGGTGCGTCCTGCTGTGGAGTTGGTGCGGGAGGGGCCGGAGGCTGCGGTTCGGGTGCGGCCGTTGGGTGGTCCTGTGGTGGGGCCGGTGGGGTCGCCTGATGGTGGCGGCGGGCGTGATGTGGTGGCCGGTGCCGGTGCCGGTGCCGGTGCCGGTGCCGGTGCCGGTGGTGTTGACGGTGGTGTTGGTGGTGTTGCCGGGGGTCAGGCTGGTGGGGGTCTGGCGGGTGTGGTGTTCCCGGGTGCGGATGTGTTGTTGCCGTTGGCTGATGCTCTGGGTGTGGTGCCGGAGTCGGTGGTTCGTCTTGTTACGGAGAGTGCGGGGACGGTTGCCGGGGATCCGGCTGGTCCCGCTGATCCCACTGGGGCTTCGCGGGTGTCTGGTGAGGGGGCGCCGGGTTCGGTTGCGGGGCTTGAGGGTGCGGGGTCTGGTGGGTTGCGGCCTGTGACGGAGTCCGGGCCCCCGTTTGAATCCAGTCCCTTGGTGGTGTCGGGGTCTTCAGCGTCGTCCGGTTCTGAGGGGGAGCCGGCCAGGGATGTGTTCCTGGAGTCGGGCGGCGGGTTGGACGCGGATGCTGTTCCGCTGGTGGATCTGTCTGGGGGCAGGCACGGGGACTCGTCCGTGCCTGCCGCGACCGCGCCGGTGTCGGGTCGGGTGGCGGTGCGGTCGGCCGGGGGGCTGGTCATTGAGACGCTGGATGGGGCGCCGGTGCCGCTGGAGCGGTTGCGGCGCTTGGTGTCTGAGTCTGCGGCGGGGCCGGTGGCGGGGCGTGTGGTGGAGCGGTTGACGGTGTCGCAGCCGCCGTCGGCCGACAATACGCCGCAGGGCCGGGCCCGTATGGCGTTGCTGGGGCAGGACACATTCCGCCATGTGCGTACCACCTCCACGTCCGAGCCCGCGTCCGCTTCCGTACCTGCGCCCGCGACCACTCGTGCACCCTCGTCCACGTCCACTCCTGCAACTGAGCCCGCGTCCACTCCCGCACCTGCGTCCACTCCTGCGCCCGACCCCGCCTCCGCGTCCGCCGCCGCGTCTGTGTCTGGGCGGTTTGTGTTCTCGGGTGGGCCTGTGCCGTTGCCCGGTGGAGGGGCTGGGCGGGGTGTGGAGGTTTTTGCGGGGCACGGGACGTCGCGGACGGTGGTGTTGGGGACGGACGATCCGGATCGTCCGACGGTGCGGGTTTCGGGACCGCAGCTGGGGCGGTTGTTGTCGTCGTGGGGCGCGGGAGGGCCGGATTCCCGCTGGGTGTTGTTCTCGTGTGAGACGGGGCGGCAGCCTGAGGTGGCGGGTCTGGCGGTGGCTCAGCATGCGGTGAATGTGCTGGGGGATAAGTCGGTGGTGTGGGCGCCGACCACGCCGGCGGGGACGGCGCGGGGTGCGGATGGTGCGGTGCATGCGGTGCTGGCGGAGGGGGTGGATGGGCCGGGGCGGTGGCGGATGTTCACTGCCGAGCCGGCGGGTGAGGCGCTGGATGAGCTGGCGCGTGTGACGCGGTTGCATCAGGGGCCGGGGCCGGCGGACGGGTTCGCGCTGACTCGGACGTTGCAGCAGGTGCGGACGGTGCGGGAGGTGCTGGATGATGCTTCGGCTGAGCGGCGTGTGGAGAATCACCGGCTGCTGGCGGGGCTGGCGTTCGTGGATGGTCTGCGGTGGCGTGACGCGCGGGTGGCGGCGCGTTACGGGGATGCGCGGATGACGGCGGATCTGCTGCGGCGGATGGTCCGTGACTACCGTGGTGTGGCCGGGTCGGGGCATGGTCTGGTCGGCGATGGCGTGTCCGGCTCGGGGGCGGAGCCCACGGTCGGGGAGTACCGGGCGTTTTTGGACGCGGCGGAAAGGCTGTGGGAGGAGGCGGGGGCCGAGGCGACGCTGGATGCGCTGTTGCCGCCGGTGTCTGTGCTTTCGCCTGATCATCTGGTGTCGCCGGGTGATGCGGCGGGGCTGGCGGTGGCGCCGTCGGCGCGGGTGGTGTGGTCGCTGTCCGACACCCCGCTCCCACTCGCACAGTTGGGGCTGAATGCCGAGGACACCGCCGAGCTGACACGCCGCATACAGAACCCGCAACCCGCGGGGGATGTCCTGGACGATCCCGGCCAGGAGGTGCCGCCAACTCACGGGCCCGCCCACCGGCCCGGACTGGCCAACACCGTCCATGCGGACGACATGGCCTTCCGGCGCCTTCCCACGCCGGCGGACGGCAACAGTCTGTTCCAGGCGCTGCTCGACACCGCGCGCAGTCAGGAGGTACCGCCCGCCTGGGCGGCGCGGAACATCGCCGGACTGCGGTCGCTGCTGCGCGAGAGGCTCACCGATTCCGAACTGGCCGCCACCGCGGACCAGGTGCTGGGCGATCCGGTGCTCGCCGTGGTGGACCAGTTGCGGATGACCGCCCTCACCGCGGAGCGGGACCCGGACGAGCAGACCCGGATCCTCGACGAGTGGAACCGGATCGCGCAGCTGGTCGTCGCCGATGGTGACCCGGTCCAGTGGCAGCGGATCCTCCACGGCAGCCCCTATCCGGAACTCGCCCAGGTGGCGCCCACCCCGGAGGAGGCCCGGCGCCTCGGCAATAGCGGGCTGTTGGCCGCGGCCGCCGAGCGGCCGGGGCTGTGGTCGTCCCCCTTCGCCGACCTGTTCCCCGAGGCGCTGGCGCACACCCTGGACCTGGATCTGCGGATCGTCGGCCCCGACCCGCACGCGCCGGGCAGCATCCGTGTCACGTCCTTGCATCCGGGCGGCCGCGGCGGCACCCTCCACCTCGCGCACAACGGCACCGACCACTACGACGCCCTGATCCCCGCCGAGGCCCTGCCCACCGAGGGAACGCCGCCGCCCTCCGCCGCGGAGCAGGCCGCACCGGAGCAGTCCACACCGGACCAGTCCGCACCGGATCAGGACGGCGCGGCGCCCGCCCCGGAGTTGGTGCATGACGAGGGCGGCGACCGTGACACCGAGACCCCCGACCGGGGCGACCCGGTCCCGCTGGAAACCCAGCTGGAGCGCTACCGCCCGGCCCGGCTGATAACCGGTCGGGACGTCACACCGCCGGGTCCGCCACCGCGCACCGTCACCTTCGAGGACGGCAGCCGACTGCCGGCCGTCCTCATCAGCCCCGACGCCGACCCGCGCGAGGGGGACGACGGTAGCCCGCAGACCGCGCCGACCGGTCTCTTCACCGGCCTGGGCGCCGTCACCCTGCGCTCGCCCGAGCGGGTCGCCGAGGAAATCCTTGGGCAGTTGCCGGCGTCCGTGCGCGCCCAGTTCGACGAGGCGGAGCTACTGCGCCTGCTGACCGAGCAGCCCGGTGCCTTCACCGCCCCGCGCGGTGCCCGGTTCGTGGGGAGGGAGAAGTCCGGCGTCGCCCACGAGATGACGGTCGAGGCGGTCCCGTACCACCGCTGGGAGCGCTTCTCCGACGTGAACGGCACCGCCATCCGCATGATCACCCAGCAGGCCGTGCTGTCCGGGACGGGCGGTGGGCGCACGGTCGGCTTCGGGCGCCGGTTCGGCTTCGGATTCACGGTGGCGACACCGATCAGCTTCCTGGTGCGGGTCAGTGCTTCGCTGGGCTGGATCCGCAAGACCGGATACAACCTCGCCACCCAGGCGGTGAACCAGTTCGAGTACCGGACGCAGGAGGGGTCGCACCTGCACCTGGACGACGTGCATTACCGGGTGCGCGTGGTCCGGGTCACCGAGGCTCCGAAGACCGGTGGCCGGAACAGCGGGACCGAGTCTCCCGAGTCGGGCCCCCACTGGGAACGCCGCCCGGTGCACCAGGCGGAGTTCGCCGTCCGGGACGGGCTGAGCTGGCGGCTGCCGGACGTCCTCACCGTGCCCGGCGAAGGACTGCGCAGGGCACCCGAGTCGCTCACCTTCCCGGACGGGGTCGAGTCGCGGGCGGGTGAAGCCGTCGCACTGCACCTGACGGACCCGCCGGAGGACCTGGCCCTCGCCATCTCCGGAGCACGGCCGGGTAGTTCGGCCCACCGCACCCTGGTCTCCTACCTCCGGCCGGGCCGGCTCCTCGGACTGTACGGGCGGCTCTCCGGAGAGGTCAGCGGGCCCGAGCTGACCCGGGGGCGCGGTCAGCATCCGCTGGGGCACCTCGTAGTGGAACGGTCCATAGCGCACCGGGCCACCCTGGTCGCCGAGTCCGTCAAGGCGGAGTTCCGTGACACGACGCAGACCACCTACAAGAACGAACGCGGTCACGCCCGCGAGACGCGGCTCGGCGTCGAAGTCGCCACGGGCCCCTCACACATCTTGCCCGGCCCGGAAGTGGACGTACGCCTCCGGGCCGGGCCGGTGGGCCGGTTGGACCTGGCCGCCGGCCGAACCCACCAGGTCAGCACCGACGCGACCCGTAAGGTCATCGGCCGGGTACGCAACCACCCGATCGCGCTCTACCGAGTGGAACGCACCATCATGGTGCGTGCGGCCGGCCAGCCGCGCTCCGCTGCGCGTCCCGTCCGGGTGGTCAGCCTGGACTGGATGACCACCCAGGACGCGCGCCGACTGGCCGGCTGGGACAGCCGTTCGCCGGGACAGGCCGGTCCGAATCCGGAAGCCGAGCCGCCCGCGCCGTGGTACCTGACCCAGGAGGACCCCGTCCACCTGGGCGGTCAGACGCGCGCCGAGGGCTTCCGGCCCGCCAACGCGTCGAACAACCCGCTTCCGGACCGCGAACAGGACCGGCAGGAGTCCTCCTCCCGGCAGGACCGCGACGGACAGCCCGGCATCGCCAATCCCCAGGACCCCCTGAAGGTGTTCGCGGACAGCGTCCTCGACACCCTGCACACCGCGTACCCGACGCTGTTCGTCCCGCCGTCCATGCGGGAGCATCCGCGACTGGCCAGGTTCTGGTACGGCGACAGCCGGGTGCGGACCGGTCTGTACAACGACCGGCAGGTGCGCGAAGCCCTGAACCGCACCACGCTGGGACAGAGCCTGGACGAGCTGACCACCACCGGGGTCCCGGTGACGCTCGTCGAGGACGGCAAACTCCGCCGTGGCCACCACACGCTGATCCTGAAGGCGCGGCTCACCGACCGCCGGTACGAGACCTCGATGACCGAGAGGACGGTGCGCGCCGGGCTGGTGGGCACGGAGATCGCGGGGCAGGGCCAGCAGGCGTCCGGCGCCCTCTCCGGAGGGGCCGAACTGGGTGTCTCGGCGCGCAACCACGACGACGACCCCGAGGCCGGGGCGCCGGGGCACAGCGGATTCGGCGTCTTCGGCGCGCGCTACGGCCGGACCGTCCAGAAGGCCGGCCGCAGCTCGGTCACGTCCGTCCACGACCACCTGGCGACCCCGGAAGGCGCCCATCTGTTCAGTTACCGGGTGGAGCTGAACGCGTCCTTCGAGGGGCACCGCCGCCCGCGCGGCTGGACCCGGATGGTCACCATGGGCATGCTCGGTGCGGGTCTCTTCGTCAGCGAAGTCCGCGAGCGCCCCCTGTTCAGCGAGGGCGGCGAAACGATCGGCCGCGTGGAACTGTCCGTCCCCCTGGCACACAGCTCCGAGCGGTACGCACCGGGGGACACGCCGCCCGCGGAACCGGCCCCCGCACCCGCGGACTTCTCCGCCGCGGAGGCGGAGCGGCTGCTCGACGGCAATCTCACGCAGGACACCGACTCGGACGACCAGCGGCTCACCGATCAACTGCTCAGAGCCCCGCACGTGGTGGTCAGCGTCGAGGGCGGAGAAGAGCGTCAGCGGCTCGTACAGGACGCCTCCGAACGAGCCTCGGGCACTTCCTGGCATGTCAGCGCGCCCGGCTCCCCGGTGCGGGCGGCACTGCGCAGGGCGATGGCCAACATCAGCATCGCGGGTCAACTCGGCCAGTACCTGGGCCCGTTCGGCTCCCGTGTCACCGGACTCCACGGTGCGGGGCCCTTCCAGGTCCACTACTTCAAGGCCGCGATCCGCGGCGAACTGCACAACCTGCGCGTCCAGAGCGACCCGAAGCAGGCCAAATTCGAAGCCACCCTCGGTTACGAGCACCGGGTCGCCGGCACCGAGAGCGCCACGTCCCGCACCACTGTCGGCTTCCAGGGCGCCCACCGGCCGCTCGAGCACGTCTCCGGCCAGGAGACGGCCGCCATCGGCAACCACGGTGTGGCACCGCAGTACGCCTGGGGCCGGGGCGGTGTCACCTCGCGGACCGTCAGCCGGGGACGCAACAACATCCTTTCCTACGCCGGGCGTACGTACCTGGTGGTCGCCGACGTCGTCGAGTCCCTCGCGGTGCGGGACCGCTGGACGGCCGCGATGGGAACCGTGGGGACCCGTTCCGGTGAAGGTGTCAGGTCGGTGGCCGGGCGTCTCGGTCGCGCCCACGACCGAGGCCGGGCCGCTGTCGCAACCGGAGCCCAGTACATCCGCGACGCGGTGATGTTCCACCTGCCGATGCGGGACGCCATCCAGGCCGGCCTCGCCCCGGACGGCCTGGGCACCACCACCCCCTCCGCCCTCGGCGGCGGCTACCGCGTCCCCGCTCTCCTGGACCGGCGCTTCCTCACGCATCCCAGCGGCCGGCTCGACGGCAGTCCGATCGTTCCCCTGCTGATGGAGCAGCTGCAGGAGATCGGGGTGCCCTCGCACGACCGGGAACAGATCCTGCAGCGGCTCTCCCCGGACTTCCTCCGCGCCCATCTGCAGCAACTGGTGACCGAGGGGGTGACCCTGCCGGTCCGCTACCGTGCCTGGTCCCGCCCCCACCACCTGCCGGTCGGCGGCAGTCCCGGACAGATGCAGTTCAAGCTGACCCCGGTCACCACCACCGTGGAGCGGCTGCGCACCGGCTTCGAGCTGGAGGACTACCGCACCGCCGGCCGCGACGCCTCCGACGGCGCATACCAGGACCACGGCGCCCTGGTGGCGTACGCGGGTGGCCATCGCCCCGCCGAGAGCGGCGTCCTGGCCGTCAACCCCGTCCTCCAGGGCGTCGCGGCGCACCAGCGGTCGACCACCCGGGGTGAGACCGCCAGCGCCAGTTCCTCCCCCAACCTGGTCACCACCCAGGCGCTCGGTGAGATCGTCACCACGTACGTCCTGACCGTCACCATGACGGACGCGGCCGGCGACCGGCTCCCCCCCACCGCCAGTGCCACGGTCGGCAGCGTCAACGAGTACGTCCCGATCGGCCTGCTCACGCCCGACGGCGACGGCGCGGACGGCGCCCTCACCGAGCAGGAGGTGCCCACACCGGAGCGAGCCGTGCGGATGCTGACGGCGACTCAGGCGGACCAGAGGAGCATCGACGCCTGGCGCCTTCCCGTGGGCGACCCGGCGAGCGGCCGCCCCGACCCGGACGTGCTGCCCTTCGACGACCGGCTCGGTACCGGATTCGTCGCCATGGACGTCATCGGCGCGACCAACGTGCGGGACGCCCTGACCCTCGCCACCGCCCGCGCCGACGGCCTCCACGCACCCGGCGAGGAGCGCGGGAAGCGGTACACCGGTGACGATCTCGCCGCGCAGGTGCGCGCCGCCCGCCGCACCTCGCTCACCGCCCTCGGCACCGCCCCGGCCCAGTCCCAGCACGACGTCACGGCTCAGGTCAGCCTCTCCTCGGGCCTGCGTGAGTCCCTCGGTGCGAACGGCTCGCCGCTGCCCGTACAGGCGTCGGCCGAGCTCCTCGGCCAGTTCCACACCGCGAACTCCCGCCTCTACGCCAGGATGCACCGGCGCGGGGCGCGGCTGCTCGCGGTGGAGAACGCCCCGCGCATGGAGAACATGGACCGTGCGAGGACCGCCGACGGGTTGACGATCGGCATCCTCGACAACATCGACAGTGCCGGGGGTGCCACGCCATTGGTGGGTGCCGACAGCGTGGCTGCCACGGTGCCGTTGGGAGCCACGAACGACGGCACGGCCGCCAACGCGACCGTCGACACCATGCTCGGCATCCACCGCACGGCGGTCGCAGTCCGCAGCATGCTCTTCGCGGTGCCCGTGCGCTGGCTCGCGGTGGTCGAGGCCGAGCACCGGATCACCCACGGCCGTCCGCTGCGGTGGTTCGGCACGGGCGGTCGCGGACGGCGCGCGGCCGAGGCCGAGACCACCGCTCTGATCTGGCTGCGCGAGGACCTCGCCCGGGACTACGGCCTCGTGGACGACACGACGTTCCCCACCGAGGTCGCGGGCGCGTGGGACGCCATGGCCAAGGCGGCGGCCGACCTTGCCACGGCCGAGAAGCGCTACTTCGACGCACGGGCCCGGACCCGCGACACCTGGCTTGACCTGAGCGCGGAGGAACAGGCCGCGCTCGGCGGCCCCACGGTGTTGTCACAGGACATGTCCGCCTCCCCGGCCGTTACAGCCTGGCAGGCGGCCCGCGACGAGGTACGCCGCTGGGAGCAGCGACTCGACGCCGCCGCCGCGGACCACCACCGGCTGTACCTCGCCGCGTCCCGGCTGACCGCCCACCATCAGAACTCGCCCCTGGTCCCGGTGCCGGACGCTGCGCAGGAGTACACCAAGCCGATCTGGCCGACCGAGGCACCCGAGCCGTACACCATCACCGTCGGCGACCCCACCGCTCGGCGCGTCCTCACCTCTCCCGACGGCACCACCGTGCGCGAGCTGTACGAGGTGCCGCACGACGGAGCGTCGTTCTACCACGCGCTGTTCGCCGCCGCCGCGGTACGCGGCAGGCTGCCCCACCTGCTCGGCACCGACCTCGCCGACCGCTTCGCAAACGCCCCCGGCGACCCGGACGTCACCGCGGAGGCCGTCGACGCCGCCCGGAACCGCCTCGCCCAGGCGCTGGGCGAGGACCGCAACGAGGACCTCGTCGAGGCCCTCGCCCTGGACGCCACGGACACCTTCACACAGGACGAGATCGACGCGGCGGGTGTGCGGTTCACCCCGGCGCAGCAGGCCGAGTTCGACGAGTTCGGCCGTCTGCCGCAAACCTTCTGGCCCACGCCGGAGCAACGGATCGGTCTGGCCGTGGCCGCCCTGTCCCGGCCGTTCGCGCCCGAGCCCCGGCAGAGCGCCGCACAGAGCCAGGGCGACAGGTCCACCCCTGCCGCGGGCCGGGCCGGCGACCACGGCGGCGCCGACCTGCTGCCCGCGCTCGCCGCCCGGGTGATGGGCACCCCGGTGACCGTGGTGACCGGCGAGGGCCGCGAACAGCTCTTCCTGCCGCACGGCACCGATCCGGCCACCGTCGATCCTGCCGCCGACCCCGTCCTCTTCTTCGCCAAGGGCTTCTTCCAGGCCGCCCTGCCGCCCGGCACACCGGCCCCGACCACCACCGCGCTCCCGGCCCCGGTCACGGACCCCTCCGGTACGGAGACGGAGAACACCGCTCCCACGAGCCCCGCGCCCGCGAAGCCGCACGTACACCGCAGCCACGCGACGCCGCCCTGGATGCCGCCCAAGGACAGCACCGCCCCGCGTTACCGTGTCGACCGCCACGGAGTCCTCACCGCACCCGACGGCGCGACCTACATCCAGGGCGCTGTCACCGGCCGCGGCAACGGCTTCTTCGGCGCGCTCTCCTCGGCCCTCCTCCACGCGGCCGGACAGCCGGGACGGGACAGCGGCGAGGCGGCACGCCTGCGCGTCCGCGCCGAAATGCCGGCCGCCCAGCTGATGCGTCTGAACGGCCTCCCCGGCGACCCGGGTCGGCGCGACGCGCTGTTCAGCCCCCCTCCTCTGCGCGTCGAGCCCGGCGCGCCGGCGCCGAGCGCGGACGCCCTTGAAGGCCATCTGCGCCGCTATCTCGCCACGGCACCGTGGAGTCCCGGCGCCGACCAGGCGGTGGCCGAGTGGGCGGCCGCCGCGACGGGCACCACCGTCACCCTGATCGAGGAGAACGGCACCACCCACACGTACCCCGGCCCGTCCGCCGACGCTCCCCACCTGCGACTGCGGCGCCGGGGCGGCGACTTCGCCCCTCTGATCATGCTGACCCCGGCTCCGGTACCGAAGCTGGAGCCGGAGCCGATCATCACCGAACAAGACGGCACGCCGGACCAGAACCCGGTGAACGCCACGCCGGAGCCGGCCCCGGCCGATGTTCCGCTGCCTCCGTCCCCGGTGCCGTCGGCCGACAGCGACGTACCGGCGCTTCAGGAGGAGTACCGGGACGGGGAGGAGGCGTTTGAGCTGTACCTGCTGTCCGGCGCCGGTGCCGGACAGCCGCTCTCCGAGCGCGGGTTCGGCATCCCGCTGCGGGAGGCGGATGACTCCGCCGTGCCCGGAGACATGTCCCCTGCCGCGGTGCCGCCCCCGCTGCCCGCCGAGCGTGCCCTGTCCACGCTCGCGGAAGCGTCTGACGAGTCGGAGTCCGGTGACGAGACCGGGCTCTGGGAGGACACGGGCTGGCTGCAGGCGCTGTTCGGTCCAGGCTGGGCGACTACCGTGCCGCACGACCGGCTCTGGGAGACGTCCAAAGCGGTGTACGACCTCGTCGTGGAGCAGGCCGGCGGCCAGGAGACACCGCAGGCGCTGCACGGCGGCCTGGTCCGCCTCACCCGGCAGGTCCTGCACATGGGTGCCGAGGCCGAGCCGGGTGCCGCGGACTTCCTCGGGGTCGGTTCGCTGGCGCTCGACGCCTCCTCGGACGACCTCGCGACCGCCGACGCCCTCACCCTGTACGCCCACCGCGCGCTGTCCCAGCCCCTGCCGACCGCAGTCGACGCCTCGGACAATCCACAGATTTCGAGTGCCGAGGGCACACCGGTACAACACCTCAGCGCCCCTGGGCAGTCGGGGGCCAAGCGCCTGGAGGAGGTGCTGCCCCGCGAAGAGTGGTACCGCGTTTACCTCGACCCCCTGCACCACGAGGAGGCACGTCAGAAACACCCGAACAACCCCGGGGAACTGTATGACCACCAGCAGTCACCGGGATTCCAAGGCAGCATGACCACCACCTACGACCGTTACCTGAACGACCCGGAGACCATCGGCGACCGCGTCGACTTCCGCATGTACGAGGGCATGCACGTCGCTGTGATCTCCGAACTGGCAGAGAAGCCGGATAAGTCCGGCAAGGACGGATACGTCACCGGTTATCCGCTCCGTGCCAACTCGCCGACGCCCTCCGTACTTGAGGAGGAGGTCGGCGGCAGACGACTCATGGTCAACGCGGACCCGCTTCTGCCCTTCCGTATCCGGCCCAACGCGCTCGCGCTCACCTGGTCCGGCCACCTCCAGCGTGGGGTGGACGAAATGCTCACAGAGACCCTCTACAAGGACGCCGAGGTCGAGGGGCTCGTCACCGAAGTCCTCGACCGCTTCTACGGGAAGCTTGACGAGGCAAAGACCACCCGCGACCAATTGAAGGCCATCGGCTGGGTGGTAAGGACCATCCACATCATCCACCCGTACGCTGACACCAACAGGCGGCTCAACGTCCATGTGCTCCTGCCCAGGCTGCTCCTGGCGGCGGGGCTGAAGCCGGTGATCTTCAAGGACATGGAGGATCTGTTCCAGGGCGGGCGGTCTCTGGAACAGATCGCCGACGCCCTGGAGTCCGGCCAGGCCGTCAACTTGTTGTCCAATGAGATTGCTGCAAGCGCCCCCGAGTACGAGTCTCGCTACTTCGAGAGGAACCCGCGTGCAGCCAACCCACCTGAGGTTGGGGAGACCACCGGCACAATCGAGATCCCGGACTTCGAGTCGTTCAACTACAAGCCTGGCGCCGATCGCCAGGAGTTGCAGGAGTATCTGACCCAGTCCTTGCGACAGGACCCGGACCGGGAGGACGAGCGTAGGTTTGGTGGGTTGCGTGCTGCTCCGTCCGGTGAGGTTTTGGGTGGGGTGGATGGTGGGTTGTCGCCGGCCGTGGATCGAGCGGATTCGGATCCGGCGTTGGTTTCGGTGGTGGAGCCGGTCGAGCCTGTCGGGTCGGGTGCTTTGGTGGCGGGTCTGCTGGCGTTGCCGGCGGGGGAGTTGGTTGAGGCGCTGGAGGTGATGGCACCGCAGCACCGGCGGTGGCTGGCTGGGCACGGCCCCTTTGTGGACGGGGTGCGGAAGTCCTTGCCGGGGGAGTTCCCGGGGGTTGCGGCGCGGTTGCTGGTG
>NZ_KB911654.1 GCF_000383615.1 Streptomyces canus 299MFChir4.1
TCTCTTTCACCCGCAGCATCCGCCTCGCACGCCGACAGGTCACCGCGCAGGCGGCCTTTTCCCCCTGACCACCTGGCCGCCTCCCTCGTCGAGGGCCTGCGGGAGATAGCCCGCCACCTGCTGCCCCTGCGCCGTAGGCGCTTCAACCCCCGTGTCATCAAACGCAAGATGTCCAATTTCGGCGTCAAACGCGACGAACACCGGCGCCCTCCCCAGCCCGACCGGAGCCCTGCCGAGGCCGTGGCCATCGCCCCGCACTGGCGCACAGCCCCAATCAACCCACCGACCAAAGTCCCAAGAAGCTGGGACCCGATTCCTTAAGTCACTGGTATTGACTCTAACCTAGATCATTCATGAGGGTCCGTCAGCTTGCTGGCGGGCCCTGTGCGGATGGTTCGGTGGGGATTTCGGAGTCTGAGCAAGTTGAGAGCCCGGCTGTCGCGTCGGGTGGGCGTCGGGTTCCACGGCTCCGGTCGGCTCGTACTGCTCGCAGGGATGGGAAAGCACTGGTCAGCCTGGGTTCGGGAGGGCGTGAAGCCGGTCCAGAGCGTCGGTGATCACGTCGGTCCAGGGTCAGTGCTTGGCAAGGCGGAGGTAGCGAGGGCGGCCGGTGGTGACGAGTTGAGCGGCGGTGGAGTACAGCCGAAGCCGCAGGCGGAGGGGCTCCCAGCGCCGGGCGGTGCCAGTAAGGGCAAGCAGGGCATCCAGGCCAGCAGGTCCAGGGCGATCTGTACGATCTCCAGCCAGATCTGGTTCTGCGCGGCGTCGTGGAGGGGGGAAGTTGCGCAGGCCGGCGGCGCGGCTGCGGTCCGCGGCCCGAGCCCTCTGCCGGTGGCGCAGTTCGAGGGCGGCGATCGCCTCTCCGGCGGTGTTGGTGGCGAAGCAGGTCAGCCGCATGCCGTCGGCGTCGGTGAAGCGCAACTGGGCGCCGGGGTGCGGCCGTTCCTTGCGCACGATCAGCCGCAGCCCCTTCGGCCAGCCGGTCAGGCAATCGCTGCCGGCGTCGAGTTCGGCGACCCAGGCGCCGTCGCGGGTGTCGCCGTCGGGTTCCACGTGTCCAGGCTGAGGCCGGGACCTTCACGACGGCCTGGTGGATGGCGTCGGTGATGGTCACGCCGACCGAGTACGACAGCCACCTTCCGCGTTGGGCGAGCCAGGCGACGAACTGGTGGGTGCCGCCGCCGGAGTCGGTACGGATCAGCGTCTGACGGCCGCGCCGGAGCCGTTTCGGCAGCTGGTCCAAGGCCAGTCTGGTGGCCTCGATGTGGTCGGCGGCGGTGTTGGAGCCCGAGTTGCCGGGCCGCAACAACCCGACGACCGGCTCGCCGGACCCGCCGGGGCCGTGGTCGACGAACCCCATCAGCGGATGGTGCCCGAACGTCTTCTTTCAGGTCGCGGCGGCGTCCCGTTTCTCGAAGTGCGCGATGACGAGGACGCCGTCGATGTCCACGATCACCTGCCCGCCCGTGTCCGGCGCCGCCTGGCCGGCCAACTTCCAGACATGTTCGCGTACTTCGGCGCGGACCGTGCGCAGTGCGGTCAGGACCCGATACCCGCCCCGGGCGAGCGTGTCGATGAGTCGGGAGACCGTCGGGTCGGAGGCCACCGGCCCGAACACAGCGGGCTCTGCCCGCAACATGCCCGCATCAGCCAGGCAGTCCCTGCCCAGCGCGACCGCGAGGGCGACGTCCGGGAGGACCTTCTCCGCGGGTCGCGGACGGCCCGCTGCTTGCGCCACGGAGTGAGTGCCGCCGATATCGCCGCATCCAGGCCGGTCTTGCGGACCGTCTCGACCAGCAGCACCGCACCCGCCTGCGAAACCACTCCGCGACCGCCACCCTCGACGCGGACACGCGGGTAGGACCCGATACGCTTCTTCACCTGGAAAGTGCCTCCGACGGTGGCGGGAACAAGGACCTCAGCAATCCTCATTCTCGCTGGTCAGAGGCGCTTTCGGCTTTCACGATCACCGGTTGGACAATCCACCTCGTGAAAGCGCGAGGCTACTGAACTTGAGCTCGTGATGTCGGGCCTCGCGGCCTGAGGTGTGTCAGATGTGGGCCCTGATCTGCTGCACTGGATGTCCAAGTGCGTCCCCGATGGCGATCAGTTCCTCGTCGCTGAACCAGGCGCGCTCGGGGTTCCAGATGGCGATCTCGAATCGAGCAAAGCCACAGGGTCAGTCGTAGTCCAGTGCGTCCAGCGAGGTCGCGGTGCCGCAGCAGGGGACCACCACGGCGAGGGTTGCGAAGCCGTCGTCGCAGTGGGCTTCGAGTAGGTCGCCCCACCACTCCGTGTCGATCGACGCGCCACAGTGGGGACAACCGATCTTCTGCAGATTCTGACCACAGTCGACAACGGTGAGTGTGTCGTGCCAGGTGACGTCGATCTCGACGTCGGCGCCGCCGGGGAGCCCGGGGGTCAGGTCCTCCACGATCGACGCAGTACGGTCAGCTGCGGCTGGCTCGGGCTGCCAGTGCGGGTCGGTCGGAATGACAGAGAGGACGTCGTCACTCATGGGCTCACTCGATTCGTCGGGCGGGAACCTCATCCGGGCGAGGCGATGCTACTGAACGCGCGTTCGGGTGGCAGGTTTCCAAGCCGGTCAGGCGTCGAGGGCCAGGCCGGTGCCGGTGAGACAGCCGTCGAGCAGCTGGGGTCGATACTGCAGCATCTTGAGCTTGCGTTTCACGGTCCGGGTGATCTGCCCCAGGTCGGCGGCGGCGAGGTTGCCGAGGTCGTGCTTGACCAAGGAGCACACGCCTTCCTGCGGGTTCAGGTCCGGGGCGTAGGCAGTAGCTGGAACACCTTGAGCCAGTCGGTGTTGGTCACGAAGAACTCGCGCAAGTCTGCGGTGAGGTGAATGCGGACGTTGTCCCAGACCAGCACGATCGGACCACCCAGCTGGATCCGGGCGCGGACCAGCAGGTCACGAAAGTCCCGCGAGCCGAAGCCCTTGGGCTGGTTCTTGCCTCCGCGGTATTCGCGGACTGCGTAGATCAGCCGCGACCGCTCGCTCGCCTTGTAGCAGGTCATGCCCACCATGGACACCCGGCCCGAGCCTCGGCCTCTGACTCGCACCACTGGCGTCTGGCCGATTCGGCCCCAGGTCCTGGAACGCGGCGGTGTCAGCGACTGGCCGGCCTCGTCTTCGAAGACGATCCAGCCGTTGCAGGCCGCCGTGGTGCTTTTACCCGCGGCCAGACCTCCTTCTTCCACAGCTCCACCGCGTCATCGTCACGCTCGATGGCTCGGCGCGCGGGCTGCTGCCACGACCAGCCCGTGACGCTTGAGCAGTCGCCACGTGCCCTCCACCGTGTACGAGATACGGAAGAGCCGACCGATCAGTTTCTTGACCCGCGCCAAGGTCCATCGTTGGTCACCCCAGCCGTGTGCGAGCGGTCCACGCTCCAACTCCCGCTCCAGTCTGGCGACCTGGGCACCGCTGAGTTCCGGCCTGCCGGGCGACCCCTTCGAGGCGACACCAGCCGCCCCACCCTCACGCCACTGCCGCCGCCACCGTTCCACCGATCTTTCAGACACTCGCAGAGTGGCGGCGATGGCCTTGTTCCTGTCACCGGCTTCGAACCGAGCCACAGCAGCCAGCCGCACTCGCTCCCGGGCTTCCCTCTCGGCGTCGGTCAAGCCGCCGCCCTGCGCATACCTCACGGTCACAGCACTACAGCGCAAAGGGCTCAAGGCTCAGCCGAACGACCCGACATCACCCAATCAAGTTCAGTAGCCAACACCTATTGCTCACTTGAACGCCAGAGTCACACGAGAATGCGACTGTCACTGCCTTAAATATGCTGATCAAGATGCGGAACTAAAAAAGATCTCAGAATTCCGAATTCCGCTTATCGATCCACGGATGTGAGTATTGACCAAGGTGTGGATCGGCACTACTCTCTTGGCCACTTGGCCGGTTTCGAAAGGAGGGTCAGATGCCGGACGTACCACAGCGACGTTCCACAGGGACTTTTCGCGACTTGCAGGCAGAGGTCGCGCGCTCACGAATCCTCGAAGCGGCGATGAATCACATCAAAGCGACTACCTCAGAAGGTGACCTCGCATCCATTTCCTGGGACATGGACTTCACGCTGCACATTCATGCAGACGAAGAGGATGAGGTAGTCAGTAGGCGGGGCTAGGCAGAGGGGCAGAATCCTGGGTATCGAAAGGGGGTCGGGTCGGCATGTTTAATCTGGCTATTCTCAAGGTAACGTCGTTCTGCAACCTTGATTGCACATACTGTTACATGTTCAATCAGATGGACAGGACCTTTGAGAAGGTCATCAACAACATGCCACTCGACACGGCCCTCGCCTCCCTGGACCGCATAGAACGCCACTGTCAGGAGTACGAAAAGAAGGTTTTCCACATAACGCTGCATGGCGGAGAACCGAGTCTCTGGCCATATGAAAATTTCGTCGGCTTCTTCAAGCAAGTGGACCGCATCAGAAGCAAGGGCTACAAGATCTCCGTCAGTATGCAGACCAATGGCCTAAAAATGCCGCCCAAGCTTCTTCGCCTTCTTTCGGCGTCGCGAACAACGCTCGGGGTGAGCCTGGATGGCCCGCAGAGTCTCAATGACGCCGCGCGAACGACAAGGAACGGTCGAGGATCATACCAACGCGTGATGCGAACCGTCGAAACCATCCTTGATTCTGAGCATGCCCACCTACTGCACGGTTTTCTGAGCGTTGCTCAACCTCAATTGCCCCCGATCGAATACTTTGAGTGGGCAAACAGCCTACCGCTCCGCCGTCTTGACGTCTTGTGGCCACTTGAATTCCATTACGGGAACTATCCGTGGAAAACGGAAGGTCTTGCTGTCTATTCCGAGAGGCCTCGGTATGGGGCATGGTTTTCCGAGCTGTTTGATCTCTGGTGGAACTGTGATGATCCAGATTTGCACATCCGGTACTTTTATGAATGTCTCTACTCGCTGATGGGGTCAGGGCGGCACATTGAAAGTATTGTGAATGATCGAATCCCAATTGTCGTGGTGAACACTGATGGGGGTATTGAATACCACGACTACCTCAGGTCCTACTCCGACGGCGGAACCAGGACGAAATTTAATGTGCACAGGAACGATCTGACGGACCTTGCCGATGACCCAGGTTTCGACTTTCTCCTGAATCTGCACAAACATATGCCGAAAGAATGCAAAGGTTGCTCTCACGAAATCTTGTGCGGAGGAGGACTTCTCGCAGGCAGGGCCGATCGTGATGACGCTATCCCGCGGAAGAAGTCGGTACTTTGCCTGGATGAGTACTTTTTCTTCAATCACCTCAAAGAGCGCTTGAGTGAAGTTCTGTCAGGGGCGGGTGCGCCTTCAGAAGTAGTCCAGCGTGGGTTGACGGTAGGTGAAACAAATAGAATAGGATTCTCTCCCCGCGTGTATTTCGAAAAATTAGCCACAGGGCAGTCCTTCGATTGAGATGTGTTGGCCATATTCGTCTCCACCTGTCGTAGGTACGGGGAATCTGCTGGTCAGCCGGGGTTCGGCAGGAGTGCGAGCCGGTCGAGGGCTGTGGTGATGTAGCTGGTCCAGGGCCAGTGCCGGGCCAGCCGGAGGGTCCGCCGACGGCTGGTGGCCACGAGTTGCCCGGCCGTGGTGAACAGGCGGAGCCGTAGTCGGCGGGGCTCCCAGCATCTGGCCTTGCCCGTCAGGGCGAGCATCGGCATCCAGGCCAGCAGGTCGAGAGCGATCTGCACGATCTCCAGCCAGATCCGGTTCTGGGCCGTTCGGTGCAGGGGCAGGTTGCGCAGTCCGGTGGCCCGGGCGGCGCGGATGCGGTCCTCGGCCCGGGCCCGCAGCCGGTGACGCAGCTCGAGCTCGGCAACCGGCCGGCCTGAGGTGTTGGTGGCGGAACAGGTCAGCCGCATGCCGTCCGCGTCCGTGAGCCGCAACTGAGCTCCAGGGTGCGGTCGTTCCTTCCCGGCAATCAGCCGCATGTCTTTGAGCCAGCCGTCCAGGACGTCGCCGGTGAGCTCGGCGGCCCAGGCCGCGTCCCGGACTCGCCGTCCGCCTCGACGGCCGGCGTCGAGCTGATGCCGGAACCTTCAGCACGTGCTGGTGGATTGCCTCGGTGATCACCATGCCGACCGAGTAGGACAGCCACCGTCCTCGCTGAGCGAGCCAGGCGACGAAGTCGTGGGTGCCGCTCGCGGAGTCGGTGCGTATCAGGGTCTGCCGTCCGCGCCGGTACTTCTTCGGCAGCTGGGCCAGGGCCAGTTGAGCGGCGGTGATGTGGTCGGCGGCCGTGTTCGAGCCTGCGTTCCCCGGCCTGAGCAGGGCCGCCACGGGCTCACCGGTGCCGCCTGGTCCGTGGTCGACGAACCCCATCAGCGGGTGGTGTCCGTCGGTTCGCTTCCACGTTGGTGCGGCGTCCTCCTTGTCCGAATGCGCGATCACCAGCACCCCGTCGAGGTCGACGGCCACCGCCCTGCCCGCATCGGGCGCTTTCTCGTCGGCCAACTGCCAGGCCCGCTCGCAGGTTTCGGCCCGCGCGGCACGGATCACCCGCAGAGCTTTCTCCCCCGAAGCGGCAAGAGTGTCGATGAGGCGGGAGACCGTCGGGTCGGAGGCCACCGGCCCGAACGCAGCTGGCTCGGCCCGCAATATGCCGACATCGGCCAAGCCGTCTCCGCCCAACGCGACCGCCAGCGCGACGTCCAGCAGGACCTTTCCTGGATCATGGACAGCCTGCGGCTTCCGCCACGGCGCCAATGCCACGGATATTGCCTGGTCGAGGCCGGTCCTGCGGACCGTCTCCATCAGCAAGACCGAACCGGCCTGCGAGACCACCTGGCGGCCGTCCCCCTGGACACGGACACGCGGGTATGACGCGATAGGTCCTCCCACCTGGAAAGTGCTCTTTCCCTCGCAACCAACAGGACCCTCAGCAAGTCCTATCGTTGCAGGTCAAGAGCACTTTCTGCGTTTCTGATCAGCCTGCGGACAGGCCACCTCGTGAAAGCGCGAGGCTAAGGAGATAGCGTTTTGGTCCGACAAGCCCGCCGCCCAGGCCAGAGCCGAGATGCGGGGCGACGTCCTCCTGCCGCTCGTCCAGCTGCGTCTGGCTAAGTCCCTCCAGCTCAAGGCGCTGGTGCTACTGGACCAGCAGGGCACTGACACATACGGCGCGCGTTGCGCGACCTGCTTGCCGACGGCCTGGTCGGCCGGACCAACCGCGCCCAGCAGAGCTACTGGTACTGCACCCCCGCCGGCCTCGCCGAAGCCGCCGCGTCCGGTGAGCTCCTGCTGCGGTCGGGGCGGACCATGGGGCGGCGCGCGGCCGTGAAGACGGGCCTGAGCGAGCACGATCTCGCCTTGGTCGATACCGTCGTCGCCTTCCACCAGGCGCAGGCGGCCGGTCACACGTACTGGCGCCTCGAGGTACCCCACTCCGGCCGGCTCTCTGATTCCCGACGCCGTCGTCCTCCTGTGGGACGGCCGGGGTGCGTTCGTGGAGATCGACCGCACCATGACGTATGTCCGGCTGATCGAGAAGCTGCAGCGCTACGACGGCTGCCGCAACACACCGGCGACTGGACGCGGCAACGCCGTTCGCGCCCCACGCAGCCACTGGCAGGAGACCTACGCGGGCCCGTCCCTCGAGCGTGGCTTCCCGCAGTTGCTGTTCGTCTTCGCCCCCGCCCCTCGCCGCGCGGCGTCGGTCACCCGGGAAGCGGCCTTCCACCAGCGCGCCCAGCACCTCCGCAGCCTGAACTACCGGATCATCGCGGCGACCACGACGCCGGCGCAGCTCACCCAGCACGGGCCCGATGAGCCGGTGTGGCAGGTCGGGGCGAGGGAGAGGAATGCCGCTCCCTCGCCGCGTTGCCGAAGGCGCGTTGAGGGCCGGACCCGCTGCCGCGCGGCGTGTTATCGGTGGCGGCTGACGAGCAGTTGGTCAATGGCCGCGTCTACGGCGCGGACCACGACGCCCCCAACCCCGGTCCGCTTCCGCACCGGACCTACCTGGAACTGGTCGGCGGACCGCTGGATGGCCTGCTGCTGGACATCCACGGGTGGCGGACCGTGGAAGTCGACGTCGGGGTGGCCCTGTCCACCGAGCTCGGGCAGTTCCCCGGCGGCCGGTCGCTGTACGACCCGCGCCCCGGCGAGGACGAGGGCTGCGGCGGCGATCTTCGTGATGCGTCTGGGGTCAAGGCTGAGCTGGCGCAGGGCCTTGGAGGTGGTCGTGAGCTGGGAGGTGTTCGCAAACCACAGCGCGCAACGGGCGCTACCGGGAAAGGCTCAATGATGCTCAAAGCGAGTTGAGCACAACTACTGTTCGGGGTTTCGCGTACATCGCCGTCGTCGTCCCGAGGTACTTCTCGTACATCGGCAGCTTGAGAACTTCGGTTACATACTCAACGCCACTGCGCCACCGCTCTGTCAAGATCACCGTTCCCGGCTCGTCAGCGACCTGGCCAGCTTCCAACACGAGGCACGCCTCAAGGGCGCGAGCTTGCGGCAGGATCTCTTGCAACGCGGCCTGGTACTCGTCCCACCGGCTCAGGTTGATGTACAGGGTGTTGACCATCATTAGTTCGCCATCGGTAATCCCGGCAGGCATCTCTTCTGTCACCCACTGCTCCTTTCATCGGTACTTACATTGAGCCTTTCCCGGTAGCGCCCGTTGCGCGCTGTGGTTTGCGAACGCCTCCCAGCTCACGACCACCTCCAAGGCCCTGCGCCAGCTCAGCCTTGACCCCAGACGCATCACGAAGATCGCCGCCGCAGCCCTCGTCCTGCTTCAGCTTGAGTACGACCGCACCATCTGATCAATCACAGAACGTCATGATTCGTTACTGGTGAAGGCTGAGTATTGTCACCGGGCCGGAGTTCGCTCGTCGACCCATCTTGGACGATCTTCCCCGGAGAAGGCCATACCGCGACGTCATCAACCTGGACACCGTACGGCGAAGTTCTGGTCAGCCGGTGATCGACCGTGGCAGGGCTCTGCCCTCCCGGGCAGGAAGGAGAGTGCCGCAATGTGCGGTTTTGCCGAGACGGAAGGCGGACTGTGCCTGGACGGGAAGGCGGGACCCGGCCCCGAGAACACCTGCGTCGGAGTCGGGCTGCCCATCCAGATGTGGCACCCGCCCGACTGTCCGACGTGGACCATCATGCAGATCAACATCGTGGTGGGCTCCCGGCTTGTGAAAGGGCAGGACGCATGAGCCAAGGACGTCTTCCCGGCCGCGCACGAGGAAGCGGGCGTTCGCGGAGTCTGGAAGCTTGAACAAGCGGAACCCACGCCGCGGTTCGGCGGAATCCCGGCTCTGCGGTTGGGTTCACCCCGCTTGCCGTTCCGAGCCGGGAACGTCTGAGGCTGGGGTGACTCCGACCGGCGGCCCTCGGCGCCGTTACCGGCCGGTGGAGTCGGAAGGAATCATTTGACGACAGCGGTAGCTCGGTGGGCGGTCTCAGGCGAGCGCGTGCAGCAGCGAGCTGAGGGGCTGGCGTGGAACCGGCTTCTAGCATCTTCCGGCTACAGGGCTCACGATGTCGGCCCTTCGGCAGGGTGTCCCGCACCACGATGCGGTACATCAATGCTGCCCACCCCGAACGCACCGCGAAGCTGCCCCGCTTGACCGCACCGCCGACGGGCCCTCTTCCTGCCGTCAGGCAGGCGTTGAGGGATGCCGCTCAGGCTCTCGGCGGGGTGATGTGCCGCAGGCCGTCGAGCAGGAGGCCGGTGATCTGGCGGGCTTCGTCCCGCCAGCCCTCGGTGGCGCGCAGGTTGCAGATGCCGCCCAGGGCGCGCAGCAGGGTGGAGCCGGTGACGTCGCCGCGGAGGGTGCCGGCCGCATTGCCCGCGGCGAGGAGGTGGCCGAGGGCCTCGGCCATCCGGTTGCGGGCGTCGCCGAAGACGGGTGAGTCCGTCGCCATGATGCTCTCCAGGACGAGGGACATTCCCTTGCCCACGGCGGCGTGATCCACGAGAAGGAGCAAGAAGCGGCGCAGGGCCTCGTCCGGGGCGTGCTGGTCCAGGAGGTCGGCGGGCGCGGAGCACAGGTCGTCGACCTCCTTGCGGTAGACCTCCTCGATGAGGGCTTCTCGGGTTTCGAAGTGCCGGTAGAGCGTGCCCACGGCAACGCCGGCGCTGCGGGCGATGTCCTCCACGTGGGTGTCGGCGTCCCCGTCGAGAAACGCCTGACGGGCCGCGGACAGGAGCGCGTCGCGGTTGCGGCGCGCGTCGGCGCGCAGGGGGCGTGATGCCGGCAAGACAACCTCCATAAGCTGAGTCTGATTCCGTTTGTGTATGCTTAACCGGAGTCAGGTTCATCTTACCGAAGGGGCTGCCGTACCGATGGTGGAGAAAAGTGAAGGGATGGGCGGCCTGCGCGTGCTGGTCACCGGTGGGAACCGTGGCCTGGGCGAGGCGACCGTCCGCCGCTTCGTCCGGGCGGGTGCGACCGTACTGGCGGCCTCGCGCGGCAAGCCTGAGCCGAGCAGCGCTGCCACGTTCATCGCCGCTGACCTGTCGACCGAGGAAGGCGTGGCGGACCTCGGCCCGCCGGGTGATCGACCATGTTGGTGGGGTGGACGTGCTCGTGAACAATGCGGGCGCAGCGAGTGCTCCTGCGCCGATTCTGGCCCGGCGGGAGGAGTCCTGGCGGGCCGATTTGGAGATGCACTTCCTCAGCTCCGCGCGCCTGGACCGGGTCCTGGTGCCGGGGATGGCCGAGCGGGGCTCGGGTGTCGTCGTGCACATCTCGTCGATCGCCAGCCAGCTGCCGCATCGTGGTGACGCCCTACGCCGCCGCCAACGCCGCTCTCAACAACTACAGCCGCGCCCTGGCAGCCGAGGTGGGTGAGCACGGGGTGCGCGTGGTGTGTGTCCTTCCCGGTTTCGTCGTCACTGACGGCGCTACTGCCCACCTCCAGCGCACGGCCGCTCCTGTGAGCCACTTCGCGCGGCTGGAGGCCAGGAAGGCGATCCGCGTTGACGGCGGCATCATCCCGACCGTCTGAGCGTCAACCGACCGAAGAACAGGACCTTCCCATGCCCATGACCTTGAGTTCCGTGATCATCGACGCTGGCGAGATCGAGCCTGAGAGCGCGTTCTGGTACCAGCTGCTCGGCGGCTCGATCCATCGCACACCGTCCCACCACTTCATCCAGGCCCCCGGCCTGCCGGTCATCGTCATCCAGTCGGCCCCGGGCAACATCGCCCCGAACTGGCCGGACGGCAGCCCTCAGCAGATACACCTCGACTTTGCCGTCGACGACCTCATGAGTGCCGACCGCGCGGCCATCGACGCCGGCGCATCCCGCCTGCGTCCCACCGGCGACGTCACCGAGGAGGCCCGGACCGGCAGCCGGGTTTACGCCAGCCCGGCCGGACACCCCTTCTGCCTGCGGGCCGCGGCGTGATACCGGGCCGCTGCGCCGCCTCTGGGACCGGCGGGACCGGTGACGGACGCGGCTCTCGCGCGGGCAATCAGCGCCGTGTGGGTGGCGTGACCCCGACAGTTCTTACGTGGAGGGAGATGGGCGCTCATGCGTTCCGCATCCACTACTGAAAACCCGTCTGGCCTCTCCGTCCTGGTGGTGGGCCTCGGGGCGCTCATGGCCGTTTTGCCGCAGACCCTCATCCTGCCGGTCATTCCGGTGATCGCCCGTGATGTCGGGGCGACAGCCGGTCAGGCACAGTGGCTGCTGACCTCCACCTTGCTGTCCGGTGCGGTGGCCGTCCCTATCGTGAGCCGCTTCGCCGACCTGCGGGGCCGGCGGCTCATGCTTCAGCTCACGCTCGTCACTCTCGCGGTCGGCTCCCTCATTGACGCGCTGACCAGTGACCTTGGCCTGATGATCGTCGGGCGGGTGCTCGCGGGGATCTCCGCTGCGGCGGTTCCGCTGGGAATCAGCCTGCTGGCGGCCACGCTGCCACGCGAACGCCAGGCATCGGGCATGGTGGTGGTCAGCGCCATGCTCGGCGTCGGCAACGCACTGGGCCTGCCCCTCGCGGGTCTGATCGGCGACCGAGCCGACTACCACGTCCTTTACTGGATCGTGTTTGCCGGTGCGGTCGTGAGCGTCGTCCTCATCTCGCTCGTCGTACGCGAACCGCGCATCGCGAGGGGCCAGGCCAGAGTTGACCTGCCCGGCATCGTTCTGCTCGTCAGTGGACTCGGCGGACTCGTTCTGCCGCTGGCGCAGGGCTCTGCGTGGGGATGGGGCTCCATCCGCGTCATGGGCCTGTTCACCGCGGCCTTGGTGCTGCTGGTGCTGCTCGTAGTCGTCGAGCGCCGCACGCCCAGTCCCCTGGTGAACATGCGCGCCCTGGCCCAGCCGGCCGTGCTGATCACGAACATTGCCTCGGTCTTCGTGGGCTTCGCATTGTTCGCAAGTTTCGTCGGCGCGTCCACCTACGTGCAGGCACCCACAGCAACTGGATACGGTTTCGGCGCCTCGGTGCTGACGGCCGGACTGACCCTTCTGCCCAGCGGGCTGCTGATGCTCCTGCTGGCCCCGTTCGCCGCGCGACTCATCAAACGATGGGGCGGGGGCTGGGTGCTGAGTCTGGCCGGAGTCATCATTGCCGCGGGTCTGATCGAGCGGATCGTCGCTACCTCCGCCCTGTGGGAGGTCGTGGCCGGGACCGCGATCGTGGGGATCGGCTCGGGAGTCGCCTACGCCGCACTGCCCTCGCTCATCACTGCCCACAGCCGGCCAGATGAGCTGTCGGCCGCGAACGGCATCAACAGCGTGGCCCGCTCGATGGGCAGCACATTCGCCAGCGCCATCGGGGGCAGCATCCTCGCCGCGATGACCATGGACATCGGCGGCACGCAGGTTCCATCGCTGGCCGGCTACCGCACACTGTTCGTGATCTGCGCCGCGGCCGGCGTGCTGGCAGCCGCGGGCGGGATCATCGTCGCCCGTGCGGGCGCGCGCAGCACGACGGACAACGACGACTCCGCCCGCACCGGTACGGCGCAGCACCGTGCTGGCCTGCCGCTCACCAACCGCGCAGAGTGACCCGGGGCCCGCCCTGGAACTCGCGGCACTCGGGCTACGAGCACGACGGGCGCCGAGAACGGCACCCCTAGGTAAACCCAGAAGCGGCGTCCGGCCTGAACGCGGAGGTGCGGCGGCAAGTCTCACCCGCCCCCGCCGCAGCCACGATTCACGACCCGCACAACTGCGGACCGCACAGAAAGAGCAAGCAGATGGAACTCGAAGTCGACATAGACCACAGCGCCCCCGTCATCGTCAGGGCGAGCTGCGAGATCAACGCCCCGATCGACCAAGTGTGGGAGATTCATTCGAACGTCCCCGCATGGCCCCAGTGGCAAAAGGACATCCGCGTCGCCGAGATCGACGGTGAACTCGCGGCCGGATCCAACATCACCTGGGGAGCATGGGGCTACGACGGCCTGTTCCCGGCCCACATCGGGCTGATCGAACATCAGCGGCGGACAGTGTGGAGCGGTGCCAACGCCGGGATCTACGGCATCCACGCCTTCACCTTTACACCGCGCGGCCACGTCACAGAGGTCGAGACCGCCGAGAGCTGGGACACCGACCCGGGCTCGCACGCCGTCGCTACGCTCCAGACCTTCCTGCAGGGATGGCTGGACCACCTGAAGGCGACAGTGGAAAACACCTCACCGTCCGCCTGACGCATCGCGGCCGGCACTCCACCGTGGCGGGCCCCGCCACGGTGGAGTGCCGGCCGCCTGGCCCTAGCCTTCCGTGACCTCCGACACCTGCCGGGTCAGCACGTTCGCCCCCGAGCGGTCGCGGCACCCCAGCCCTGTTCTCCTCCTGGCCCTGGCTCTGCCCGAAGCTCGGGCCGTCGCTGCGGTCGTCATGGACACTCAGCTTGTCCTAAACGCATCGACAGGCGTTGTTGCTTGTGCGAGGCCGGTTCTTCAGCTCGATGAACACGTACAGCCAGTACTTGGCGCCCTCGCGACCGTCGCCGGCCCAGATGCCGAGGATGCCGCGGGTGCCGTCCACCGTCACCGCCATCACCACGCAGATGGGACGGTTCCCGACCTTCCCGCCCCAGATCTTGACGTGTATGGCGTCCACGCACAGGAGCGGATAGGCGCGGCGGTTTCCATCCGTGGTTGCGACACCCGAAGGGACTTGGACCCATGCCGCGAGGTGGAGCCAACCGACTGCCGTTGTCGGTGCCGAAGGAGTACTTCGAGCTGCGTAGAGATGGCCTGAAAGGGGCAGCCGCTGCCCGCCGAGTGGGCGTATCCACCAGTGCGGGCTCGCTGTGGTTCATCAAGGCTGGACGCATGCTCTTGCCCGACAGACCCGTCGACGACCGATACCTCACCCAGAACGACCGCATCGCGATCGCCGAGGG
>NZ_KB911655.1 GCF_000383615.1 Streptomyces canus 299MFChir4.1
GGGCCTTGACCCCTGATGTTGGACACACGAGACACTGGATCCTGAGGATCTGAGAACGGACATCTCGTGGTCATGAAGAACTACCCGCCGGAGTTCAAGGCGGACGCGGTCGCGCTGTACGAGTCGCGGCCCGAAGCGACGATCAGGTCGGTCGCCGCTGATCTGGGGATCAATCCGGAGACGCTGCGGAACTGGGTGAGGGCCGCAGGAGTAAGCCGTCCGCGGGGACGCCGGACGCAGGAACCGGTCCAGCCGCCGACCCCGCTGGAGGCTGAGAACGCGGCCTTGCGGAAGAAGGTCCGTGAGCTGGAGGAGGAACGCGAGATCCTCCGCAAAGCGGCAAAGTATTTCGCCGGGGAGACGCGCTGGTGAACCGCTTCCAGTGTGTCGCCGATCTCCACCGCCGCTACGGCGTGAAGCGGCTGTGCGGCATCCTCGGCATCAGCCGCTCGAGCTTCTACTACTGGCGCCGGACAGCTGCGGACCGGGCCGCCCGGCAGGCGGCCGACGCAAGGCTGGCCGCCCGGATACGGGCCGTGCACCAGGACTCGGACGGCACGTACGGAGCCCCGAGAATCACCGCCGAACTCCGCGAGACGAGCGGAGAGGCACTCAACCACAAGCGCGTCGCCAGGATCATGCGGGCGTTCGGCATCGAAGGGGTCCGGTTGCGCCGCCGGCACCGCACCACCGTCGCAGACCCAGTGGCGGCCAAGGCGCCGGACCTGATCGGCCGCGACTTCACCGCCACGGCTCCGAACACGAAGTACGTCGGCGACATCACCTACCTGCCCATCGAGGGCGGGAAGTTCTGCTACCTGGCGACCGTCATCGACCTCGCCTCCCGCCGTCTCGCCGGCTGGGCGATCGCCGACCACATGCGAACCGACCTTGTGACCGACGCCCTGGCCGCAGCGGTCCGCACCCGAGGCAGCCTGGCCGGATCGATCATGCACACCGACCACGGAGCTCAGTACACGAGCAGGGCCTTCGCCGAAGCCTGCAGGTCAGCAGGGGTGCGGAGGAGCATGAGCGCGGTCGGATCCAGCGCGGACAACGCACTCGCCGAGTCCTTCAACGCGACCTTCAAACGCGAGACCCTGCAAGGACGAAAGAGCTGGCCAGGCGAGCGTGAGGCCCGCCTCGACGCGTTCCGATGGCTCAACCGCTACAACACCCGACGCCGACACTCCCGCCTCGGGCAACGATCACCGATCGCCTTCGAGAACGCCTTCTACCGCACACCAACTACGCTGGCACGAGTCGCATAACCCGTGTTCAGGATTCGGGGTCAAGGCCCTCATTCTCATGCTCATGGCAAAGGTTGCATCAAGCAAAAGTCATGACTGGGTCGTGAACTTGGGGTGGGGTTGTGAGTTTGAGACGGGGGCGTCGCGCTGGCGGCGTGCACGGAAGACCGATACGGACGCTGGTTTCGGCTGTGGCTGCGGCGGCAGTGCTGGCGGCTCTGCCTGCTTGGGGGCCGGTTTCCCAGGCGGTGGCGGACGAGGCCCAGCCTCCGCTGTCGGAGGGGCAGAAGGCGCTCGCCGAGGCCCAGGAGTCGGGGAAGCGGGTCGAGGTTGCCGGGGAGCGGTCGGAACGTTCGACGGTTTTCGCCAACCCGGACGGCTTCACCTTCACATTGGAGGAGTCCGCGGTTCCCGTGCGGGTGCCCACGGCCGGCGGGGGGTGGCAGGCGCCGGACGCCACCTTGGAGGTCCGTGGGGACGGAACGGTGGCGCCGAAGGCTGCGGCTGTCGAGATGGAGTTCTCCGGCGGTGGGACGAACGAGCCGCTGGTGAAGATCTCCGACACGGGACGGTCGCTCCAGATGGGCTGGCCCGGCACACTCCCCAAGCCAGAGCTGGACGGGGCCAGCGCGGTGTACGCGGACGTGCTTCCGGGCGTCGACCTGAGGATCACGGCCTCCGTGGAGGGGTTCCGCCACATGCTGGTGGTCAAGACTCCTGAGGCCGCCGCCCAGGAGGAGCTGAAGCAGATCGACTACTCGTTGAAGGCGACCGGCCTGAGTCTGCTCAAGGGGAAGGCGGGCAATCTCACCGCGATCGACGACGACGGCAACCGTGTCTTCCGGGCTCCGCCCGCCCAGATGTGGGACTCCGCCGGTGCGGCATCCGGTGCGCAGCCGACCTCCCTGGCGGCCTCGGTGGATGCCACGGAGGCTGAGGGCTCGGATCCCGCGGAGGTGGGTGCCTCTTCCGCGGAGGGCTCTGAACCTGGCGCGGGTGACACCGTCACCACGATGGACGTGAAGGTCTCCGCCGACGCGCTGACGGTGATCCCGGACGCGGAGATGCTGGCCGGGACGGAGGCGTCGGCGTTTCCGCTGTACATCGACCCGACGGTGACCTGGGGCGAGTCCGAGCGGACACTGCTGCGCAGTGACGGCTACGAGTCGTACGGCTGGGGCAACGGCGACGACGGCCTGGGCAAGGGCGCGGGCAAGTGCGGTACCTGGAACGGCTATTACTGCGGTCCGGGCTATGTGCAGCGGCTGTACTTCGAGTTCTCCCCGGCGAGCTTGAAGGGCAAGAAGGTCCTGGATGCCACGTTCCGGGTGACCGAGCCGTGGGCGTTCCAGTGTGACCCGCGCTGGGTGGACCTGGTGCGCACCAACAACATCTCCTCCTCCACCACGTGGTCCTCCCGGCCGAAGGCGCTCGACCTGATGGGCGACCGGAACGTGTCAGCGGGACGCGGCTCGCTGTGCGATCCGGACTCCCCGGACGCGCCGATCGAGTTCAACGACAACCCGGAGGAGACGAACGAGAACCTCACGCCGACGGTGCAGAACTTCGCGGCGGGCAAGTTCTCCCGGCTCACCCTGGAGGTCCGGGCGCACGACGAGTCCGACACCAGCGCCTGGAAGCGGTTCAAGAACGACGCCGTGCTGGCGGTCGACTTCGTCGGCCTGCCTGCCAAGCCCACGGGCATCGGCCTGGTGACCGGCTCAGGCACGGTGTGTGAGACAACCGAGTCGGACCCGGCGATCGTCTCCGACCCGACCCCGGCCCTGACAGCGACGGCACAGACAGCATCGGGCGGCGAGAAGGACGCTCAGTTGCGGGTCTACTTCGACCTCGACCACAAGAACAGCGACAACACTTGGTCGGACACCACGGCCGGCAACGGCGACCTGAGCCCCTCCAGCGGGTATGTCGGCGACGGCGTGAAGCTGACCAAGTCCTGGTCGACGCTGACCGAGGGCAAGCTGTACCGGTACCGGGCCTGGGTGCGCTCGTACTACAACAGCGGCGGCAGCTACCTGTCGGGACCGTCGAACGCCTCGACGACAGGCTGGTGCTACTTCAAGGTCGACCCGACCGCGCCCAAGGCCCCGAAGATCACCGTAGGTAGCCCATACTCCGCCTGCACCGACACGGCCTGCGCGGCGGGAGGCGGCCCAGGCCAGAAGGGCACCTTTACCTTTGCCCCGGCCACGGGTGACTCGAACGTCGCCTACCAGTACAAGCTGTCCCCCGCGGACGCATGGTCAACGGCCATCAACGGATCGACCGCATCGAAGGACATCACGCCCGATAGCTCCGGCACATACAGCCTGTATGTGCGGGCGAAGGACACGGTAGGCCGCTGGGGTGCCCAGAACGTGGTGGACTTCCTGGTCGCCGCGGGCGAAGGGCCGGTCGGACGCTGGCACTTCGACGAGGCGGGCGGCACCGCCCTGGATTCCGCGACCGGCGACGGCAACGACGACGCGACCCTGGGGGGTGACGCGAGCCGCGATGACCGCGGTCGTCGCGGGCTGGTCACTCACGATGCTGAGGGACAGCCCCTGGAGAACGCGGTGACGGACAAGGGACTGGTCCTCAACGGCACCACCGGCTACGCCGCGACCAGCGGGCAGGTCCTGGAGACCCGCTCCTCGTACACCGTCGCCGCCTGGGTACGCGTCGATCCGCAGGCAGATCACACCCTGACCGTGCTGAGCCAGAGTCCGACCACCAGTCCGTGGACGCAGAAGTACAGCCCCTTCTACCTGTCGTACGGCGCTGGAGGCGACAACACCTGGAGCATGCGGGTGCTGTCCACCGAACCCGCCTACCACGAGATCAGGTCCAAGCAGCCCTCGCCTCGCGGGGTGTGGACCCACGTGGCAGGCGTCCATGACGCCACCAGCAAGACGATCAGCCTCTACGTGAACGGCGTCCTCCAGGGGAGCACCGACGCCGGTCCCGCATGGGACGCGGACGGGCCGCTGCAAATCGGTCGCGTACTGCACGCCGACGTCCACAAGGACTTCATGCACGGCTCGATCGACGAACCCGCCGTGTGGCAGCGCGCCCTGACACCGAAGGAGGTCCACGACGAGGCCCGCCTGCTCATCTCTGACAAGTACGCCGGTGCGGAACTCGTCGCGGACTTCTCCGCGGCCCGCGGCAGCGGCACCACGATGGCCGACACGACCTCCGGCTACGGCAAGGCGCTCACGCTGACAGGCGGTGCGTCGATCGATGGCGAGAGCATGGTCCTGGACGGCGTCGATGACGCAGCGACTGTCGCAGGGCCGCTGGTGGACGACAGTGCTTCGTTCACCGCTACCACCCTGGTGGAGCTGGACGCGGCAAAACTTGTCACCAAGAGCGTCGGCTATACGGGGCAGGTCATCGGTCAGCGCACCGGCGATGGCTCGGCCTGGGGTCTGTGGTACGAGCTGACCGGCAAGGACACGGTCCTGGACGAGGAGACGTTGGAGGAGACCACGGTGCCGGTCGGCGTCTGGCACTTCGGCCGGCTCAACGCTGACGGCTCCTTCTCCTCCGTCGTCTCTGACGAAGTCGCCGCCGTGGACAGCCCGGTGCGGTTGACCGGGGTCCACGACTCGGTCGACGGGACGATCAGCCTCTACCTGGGCTACGGGCAGAACGGTGACGCCAAGGTGTACACCGCAGAGATCGGCAGCGGCGACTTCGCCGTCGGCAAGGGCTTCACCGGCGGAGTGTGGACGCACTACCTGCCCGCCAGGGTCGCTGAACTGCGCCTGTGGGCAGGGGCGATGGCGAGCCCGGAGCAGGTCGAGGTCCGCGTGGGCGACTGACCTTCGCGGAGGGACGGTGCGGCGCCGTCGTTGCGGCGCCGCACCGAAGCACAGCACATCAACTTGGCGGCCTTTCACGGCTCTGTCGGCCTTTCATAACGCGGCGCAACGGGGTGGGAGCGGACAATCATGGCTTTTGGCATATCCACATCAAAGAGAGTGCGGGGCGGCGGAAGACAGCGCGCCGGGGCGATCGTGACGTTCCTGGCCCTGTCTCTGGTGGTCCCGACCGGCCTGGCCCCCGTGGCACAGGCCGCCGACAAGGGACTCGGTCGAACGGACGTTCCCGATCAGCGCGTGAGCAAGGTCAAGGAAGTCGACGGGCCCGGCGCGAAGGAAGCCCGCGCGAAGGTGGCCAAGGACAAGAAGGCCAACGCAGAACGCGCCCGGCAAGCCCGTGCGGAGCGGGCGGCGGCCTGGCCCGAGCAGGGTGACGCGCGCGTCGAACTGGACGCCGGCAAGCGCGCCCAGGCAGAGCCCGGCGGCCTTCCCGTCAGCATCGCTGGGGCCGGAGTCAAGAACGGCGCCGCATCCGGCACCACCGCACGGATCACGGTCCTCGACCAGAAAGCCGCCAGGGACGCCGGCATCACCGGTGTGCTGCTGACCGCCGAGGCGGACCAGGCAGGACAGGCCGAACTCGGCATCGACTACAGCGGCTTCGCCTCGGCAATCGGCGGCGGCTGGGCCTCCCGGCTGCGCCTGGTGCGCCTCCCCGGCTGTGCCCTGGACACGCCGGAGAAGGCCGCGTGCCGCACTGCCACCCCGGTCAAGTCCGACAACGACCTCGCCGACCAGACCATCACCGCCTCCATACCACTGGCCGAGACGAGTGACGGCCCCTCGGCACAGTTGGCCGACGCGGCCACCGCGGAGACGGCGGTGTTCGCCGTGACCGCGGCCGACCCTGGGTCGGGTGAATCCCCGTCGGGCGCCGGCGACTACTCGGCCACCGAACTGTCGGAGTCCTCCTCCTGGGAGGCGGGCGACAACTCCGGTTCCTTCACCTGGAACCACGACTTCAACATGCCGCCCGCTGCAGCCGGCCCGACGCCGGAACTGTCCCTGTCCTACGACTCGGCAAGCGTCGACGGCCGCACCGCCACCACCAACAACCAGGGCAGCGCGGTCGGTGAGGGCTTCAGCCTGAGCGAGTCCTACATCGAGCGGTCGTATGGCTCCTGCGACGACGACGGCCACGAGGACGTGTTCGACCACTGCTGGAAGTACGACAACGCCCAGCTGGTCCTGAACGGCAAGGCGACCCGCCTGGTGAAGAAGTCCGGGGACTGGGAGAGCACCTGGCGGCTGGAGAACGACGACGCCTCCACGGTGACCCGCTCCACGGGCGCCGACAACGGCGACGGCAACGGCGAGTACTGGACCGTCATCACCGGCGACGGCACCAAGTACGTCTTCGGCCTGAACAAGCTTGACGGCGCCGCCGACCAGCGCACCAACTCCACCTGGACCGTTCCCGTCTTCGGCGACGACTCCGGCGACCCGGGCTACGGCAACGGCGACTCCTTCGCCGACCGCTCCGTGACCCAGGCGTGGCGCTGGAACCTCGACTACGTCGAGGACACCCACGGCAACGCCTCGACCTACTGGTACGCCAAGGAGAACAACTACTACAAGAAGAACAAGGCCACCACGGCCAACGCCTCCTACACGCGCGGCGGCTACCTGAAGGAGATCAAGTACGGCCTGCGCAAGGGCGCGCTGTTCACCGACGACGCGGATGCCAAGGTGACCTTCAGTCACTCCGAGCGGTGCACCGCCTCGGACTGCTCGACGCTGACCAAGGACACCGCCAAGAACTGGCCCGACGTCCCCTTCGACGCCATCTGCACCGACGGGGACACCGACTGCCTCGGCAGCGGACCCTCGTTCTTCTCCCGCAAGCGCCTGACCGGCATCGACACCTCCTCCTGGAACGCCACCACCAGCGTCTACGACCCGGTGGACTCCTGGGCGTTCACGCAGGAGTACCTGGACGGCGGGGACATCGGAGACACCTCCGATCACGTCCTGACACTGAAGTCGATCAAGCGGACCGCCAAGGCCGACGACACCGTGATCGCCCTCAACCCGGTCTCGTTCACCTACCAGTGGCGGGAGAACCGGGTCGACGGCACCGACGACATCCTGCCGCTGACCAGGCCCCGTATCTCCACCGTCACCTCGGAGACCGGCTCGATTACCACGGTGACCCTGTCCTCGCCGGAGTGCGTGCGCAGCGAGGTGACCGGCGCGGCCGAGGACGCCAACACCCGCTCGTGCTACCCGAAGTACTGGAACATCAACGGCTCTTCCGAGGCGTCGGTGGACTGGTTCCACAAGTACCGGGTCGAGGCCGTCGTGGTCACGGACCCGGCGGGCCACAACGACGCGGTCGAGTACGCCTACGACTACAGCGGCGCGGCCTGGCATCACAGTGACGACCCCTTCACTCCGAAGGCCGAGCGCACCTGGTCGGACTGGCGCGGCTACCGTGAGGTCACCGTGTACACCGGCGCCACGAGCACCACGCGTTCCAAAACGGTCTCCCTCTACATGCAGGGCATGAACGGCGACAAGAAGAAGGACGGCACCACCCGCTCCGTCTCACTCAGCCCGCTGGCCTCCCCGTCGATCGGCGTCGCGAGCATCACCGACAGCGACCAGTACGCGGGCACGCGGCGCGAGCACGTCACCTACAACGGCTCGACGCCGATCACAGTTGAGGTCATCGACCCGTGGTCGAAGGAGACCGGACGGCAGAGCGCGCCCGACGCCGCCGACCACGTGGCCCGCTACGTCCGTACGGCCAAGTCCACCACCCACCAGTACCTGACCACCGCGAACACCTGGCGTGCCCGCGCGATCGCCACGACGTACGACGACTACGGCATGCCGGTCACGGTCGACGACTCCGGTGAGGTCGGCAAGGGCGGCGACCAGACCTGCACCCGCACCTGGTATGCGCGCAACGGCGCGGCCGGTATCAACGACCTCGTCTCCCGCATTCGTACGGTCGGACAGTCCTGCTCGGTGGCCGACACGAGCCTGAGCCTGCCGGCGAACCCGGAGACCCGCGGCGATGTCCTGTCTGACACCGCCACCGTCTACGACAACACCTCCGCCACCACTTGGTCCGCTTCTCAGACACCCACCAAGGGCGCGGCCACCTGGACCGGCCGCGCCACCGGCTACGCTGCCACCGCCGGCTCGGACGGACTGCGCGCGGCCTCGGGTTGGCAAACGACCTCGACCACCACGTACGACACCCTCGGCCGCCCGGCCGACGTCACCGACGCCGACGGCAACACCACCAACACCGCCTACACCCCGGTTGCCGCAGGGCCGCTGACCAAGACGATCGTCACCAACCCCAAGGGCCACAAAGTCACCAGCTTCCTGGACCACAGGCACGGCCAGCCCCTGCGCGTGTACGACGCCAACCTGAAAAAGACCGAGACCACCTACGACGCTCTCGGTCGCCTGACAGCGGTCTGGCAGCCCAACCGCAACAAGGCCGCGGGCTACAGCGCGACCACCAACTACGCCTACCGGATCAGCAGCACCGAGCCGTCCTGGGTCTCTACCTCGACCCTCAAGAAGGACGGCGAGACCTACAACACCACCTACGAGCTGTACGACGCGATGATGCGCCCGCTGCAGACCCAGTCCCCCACGCCGCTCGGCGGCCGTGTCCTGACCGACACCCGCTACGACACCCGCGGCCTAGCCTACGAGACGTACGAGGACATCTTCGACAGCACAGCCACCCCGAACGGTACCTACACCCGCGAGGAGTACGGCGAGGCACCCACCCAGACCGAGACGGTGTACGACGGCGCGGAGCGGCCGACCACCAGCACCCTGTACGTGTACGGGGTGAAGAAGTGGTCGACCACCACCAGTTACACCGGTGACTCCACCGCCACCACCGCCGTCCAGGGCGGCTCCGCAACTCGCACGATCACCGACGCCCGCGGTCGGACGGTGGAGACCCGCCAGTACACGGGCACGAGCCCGGCCGACCCTCAATTCGGCGGCGGCGCGGGGACGGCCTCGTACGCCACCACCAAGTTCCAGAACACGCTGGACGACCAGCAGTCCCAGGTCACCGGTCCCGACGGCGCCAAGTGGACGTACACATACGACCTGTTCGGCCGCGAGGCAGGCGTGGACGACCCGGACAAGGGCACAACCGAACTCGACTACGACAAGCTGGACCGGCTCACCCGGACCACCGACTCCCGTGGCAAGAGCATCATCACCGGCTACGACGTGCTCGGCCGCACGACGGGCACTTGGACCGGCTCGAAGACCGACGCCAACCAGCTGACTGCCTTCACCTACGACACTCTGCTGAAGGGCCAGCCGGACGCGAGTACCCGCTACGTCGGCGGCACGACGGGCAAGGCGTACACCGAGACCGTCACGGCGTACGACAGTCTGTATCGTCCCACCACAACTGAACTGACCCTGCCGGACTCCGACCCACTCGCTGCGGCGGGGGCGGCCAACCTTCAGTTCGAGAGCAACTACAACATCGACGGCACCCTCCAGAGCGCCAAGGAGCCCGCCCTCGGCGGCTTGCCTTCGGAGATCGTCGACTACGGCTACACCGGCACCGGCCAGGTCACCTCCGTCGGCGGCAGCACCGGCTACCTTCTCGACGTCGACTACTCCGCCCTCGGCCAGGCCCAACAGCTCGTGCTGGGCACCGCGAACACCGAGGAGCACAAGAAGGCGTACGTCACCAACACCTGGGAGGAGGGCACCGGACGGCTCCTGGGCAGCCACGTCACGGACCAGACCCACCCGTACAAGCTGCAGAACCTCGTCTACACCTACGACCAGGCGGGCAACGTCACCTCCATCGCCGACACCAGCACCCTCGGCGGCACCGCCGCAGCGGAGACCCAGTGCTTCGCCTACGACGGCCACCGGCGCCTGACCGAGGCATGGACACCCGCCTCGCAGAAGTGCTCCGACACCCGCAGCGCCAGCAGCCTGAGCGGGCGGGCCCCGTACTGGACCGGCTATGCCTACAACGACGCTGGCCAGCGCACAACGGAGACCAAGCACACCGCCACCGGCGACACCACCACGACCTACTGCTACAAGAAGGCGGACCAGCCCCACGCCCTGACCGGCACCAGCACCAAGGCGGACTGCACTGCCCCGGAAGACGCCTACGAGGTCGACAGTACCGGCAACACCACCAGTCGTCCCCACGGCACCGCCGCCCAGGCCCTCGCCTGGTCCGACGAGGGCAGGCTGAACACCCTCACCGAAAACGGCAAGCCGACGGACTACCTGTACGGAGCCGAAGGCGACCTCCTCATCCGCGCCACCGAGGGCGGAGAGCGCGTCCTGTACGTCGGTGCGACCGAGCTGCACCTGCGGGCGAACGGCAGCACCTGGGCCCAGCGCCACTACGGCTCGGGCGGCCTGACCGTCGCCGTCCGGTCCAATGAGAGCGGCGCTAACGAGCTGAGCTATCTGGCCGCGGACCAGCACGGCACGGCCACCCTCGCCATTGATGCCACGGACCAGACGTTCTCCCGGCGCTACATGACCCTGTTCGGCGCGTCCAGGGGCAGCGTCAGCGGGTCGGCGTGGCCCGACGACAAGGGATTCCTCGGCAAAACCAACGACACCGGTACAGGACTCACCCACGTCGACGCCCGCCAGTACGACCCCGAGCTCGGCCAGTTCATCAGCGTCGACCCACTCCTGCAGACCGGCGTGGGCCAGACCCTCAACGGCTACAGCTACGCCGTCCAGAACCCGGCGACCGTCGCCGACCCCTCCGGCCTCGGCGTCCCCGAGTGCAACGAGCCGCAGAAGTATGGCATCACGTGCCGGGGTGGCATTCCGGTCAGCACCAGCAAGAAGACCACCAGCAGCAGCGAGGGTCCAGTACGAGCCTGCCGCTGCGGAAAGCGCCCCACGCTCGTCAAGGGCATGAAGCCCACCGGCCTCGGAGGCACCCCGGGTCGCCGCAACCTCACCCTGCCCTCGACCCCGGCGCCCAAGGGCTGGCTCAAGACCACCCCGCCCAACCCGGGTCCCGCGCCCAAGAAGGACGACGGCTTCTGGGGGAGCCTCAAGAACGGCGACTGGGGAGGTGCATGGGACAGCGTCAAGAACTCCGATGTCGGGCAATGGGTCGGTGACCATTGGGAGGACATCAAGCTCGGCATCACCGTCGTCGGGTTCGGAGCATGTCTCGTGGTCTCGGCAGGAGCATGCGTGATCATCGGGGTGGCCGGAGCCACGGCCTCATACGCCGGCGACGCGTTCAAAACCGGCACGATGGACTGGGCCGGATACGGCAAAACTCTGGCCTGGACCGTCGGTGGTGGCGTCATGGCGGGTGGTGCCGCTCGGGCGATGGGGGCCGGGAGCTGGCGCGGCGCCTTCACCGGGAACGCGATCGAGCGAGCCACTGTTAAGGTTCCGGCGTACAGAACGAAACTGGGATACGGCGCCGGAGTCGGCGGTGGCCGCAAGGGTGTCGTCACCTACTCGGCCAGCGTGGTCGACACCGGTAGAACCGCCCTGAACGTCGGCGTGAACTCGCAGCTCTCATGGGGGTTCTGCGGCGCTGGCAACGCTAGTGCACTGTCTGGCAGAGGGTGTTGAGCAATGATGCGGGAACGGCTTCAGACCCAGGATCGGCGGCGCGTTCTGCGTCGTCGCTCCTGGCCTGTCCTGAGCTGGAGCGGAATTGGCTTCCTGTGGGCCCTGTACCTTCTGGCCCTGCTGTCTTTTCTGGCTCACGAGAACTACCGCGATGCACTACTCGTGGCAGCGGTCATCTCGGCGATCACGGCCCTTTTCCGCAGGATCGGAAGCTGCCGGATAGTCCTCCTGGATGACGCGATTCTGGTCGAGAATCCCATCATGGCCTATCTGGTTCCCTATCGGGATGTGCGCGGAGTGCACACGGCTTCTGGTGGTGGGCTGGAAATCGAGACCCACCGAGAGGGGAGTGTCCGGCCCTTCGCCTTCGGTGGCTCGCTGGTCGACGCCTTCTTCAAGACGAGTCAACGAGCTGCGGCGGAGATTCAGGTCGATTTCGCAAGGAAGAGGAATCCAACGGATTCAGGAGCGGAAGAGAAGACGACCCGGAGCATTCGCTCTTGTCGGTTTGCGGATTCCCTGCTCGTCTTGGCACTGCTTCTGGCCGTAGGTGCGGTCTCGTTCACCTGACGTCGAACACATCGGCTCGTGGTGTGCCGGAGGGACGTCGGCACACCACGTCCGCTGACCCGGCGTTCCTGGCTGATTTTTTTCGGGATCGTCATCGTAGGCATGGGGATTGGGATGAGTGTTGCCGTGCTCTCGGGGACTTCCGGACCGGATGGCAGGGAATACTTACATTTCTGGCACTCGCAGGAGTGGCTGGACGAGTTTCGAACTGCAAAGTGATCCTGTGTGATGACATGCTCATTGTAGTGAATCCTCTGCGCGGTCATGTTCTTCCGGCAACCATAATCCGCGGCGTCTCGGTTTCCGATGACGGAACGCTGGAGGTCCATCTCGATAAAGAGCAGTCTGTCTCGGTATTTGCGGTTGGGGGATCTTTCTCCACCACTTCATGGGATCAAGCCGAGAAGCGGAACGAAAGATCAACGGGTGGCTTGACGCCCCCGTGCGACAGATGAAGCCCAGACCGCCCCACAGGTGCGCTGGACACGGTGTACGTATGGCGATATCTCTCTTGTCTTCTGTGCTGTGATATCAGGTGCCGGTGCGATCTGGATGGCGCTTAGCGGCAGTTCATAGCACGGGTCTTCCAGGTGAGACTGCCGCGGGAGGCAGCCTGGGCGACTCCGGCCGGCGGGAGGACGATTAGCTCATGATGGATTCCGGTCGACGTCCCTCCGTGAAAGCGCTCGATGATTCGAAGCGGCTGCCCTTGCTGGTCAGATGGCGCTTGCGGAGGGAGCGGAGGAGGAGGCGAACGGGGGTTCTGGTGTTCGCCGAGATCAGGGAGCCACTTCGGAGCCTGACGTACAAGGCAGGCATCGCGTCTCTCTGGGAGAACGGCGTTGAGCTCTGCTCCCGCAGCCGCGACGCGAAGATGCCCAAATTCGTTGAGCTGCCGCCCGGCCTTCACCAGTTCGAGTTCAAGGTGATACGCGTGAGGGCAGGGAAGAGTACCTCTTCTCACAGGGCAGTGGACCTGAAGGAGGGTGAGATCCTGGTTGCGTTGTGTGATCCTGTCCAATCGAACGTCTTCTACAGGCGGAGCCCCGACATGGATACCTGGGTAGTCGGAGTCCTTTCGCCGTAGGATCGTAAATTGTTCGCGTGCTGAGCTTTGAGGCGTCTTCAGCGGATGAGGCCGCATGCGAAGGAGACTGCCCAAGGCGGTCGTTCAGGCCCCTTCGCGATTGGGGCCTGAACGGTTAAGAAGGCCGCCTGGCGCGTATCGGTTCGAGTTCAAGGTGCTGCGAGTGAGGGCAGGGAGAGCACCTCGTTCCAGGAGCCCGTGGGCCTGAAGGCAGGACAGATCCTGGTCGCGTTGTGTGATCCCGTTCAGTCGAACGTCTTCTACAGGCGAAGTCCGGACGCGGATACCTGGGAAGTCGGAGTCGTTTCGCCGTAGGTTCGCGGGAAGAACGCGCGGACAGCTCAAAGGGGTAGCCGTTCAGGCCCTGCGGGATCGGGGCCTGAACGGCTACCAAGTGGGGGACCTCAATGGCACTGCTCGCCCTCCGGTTGCCCCTCCGGCAGTGATCAGCGCCGCCGTCCATGCTGCGGTTGTGGGAGGGGGGTTGTGGCTGCTTCGTGGACGGGAGCGGTGGAGCGCTGGGCAGACATGTTCCCCAGTGCTGTGCTGCGGGCCTGTGCCGCGCGGGCTCGGGCGCTAGTGCCGCATCAAGCAACGTTTGCCCTGTTCACGATCTCGCGTAGGCGTTCGTCGGCCGCGTGCTGGTTCCGCCAGATGATGTATCGGCGGATCATGCTGCCCTGCTCCTTGTGGCTGGCGTGGTCGGTGCCGTCGAGTGCGAAGTAGCGCAGGGCGGTGAACTGGGCTTCGATGCGGTTCAGCCAGGAACTGTTGGTCGGCGTGTAGGCGAACTCGACGTTGCTGGCTGCGGCCCAGTCGCCGACCCGGGTGTCCTTCTTCGTGGTCAGGTGCGGGGAGAAGTTATCGAGCACGATCGCGATACGGATCTCGGGCGGGTAGAGACTGCGCAGGTAGCGGCAGAAC
>NZ_KB911656.1 GCF_000383615.1 Streptomyces canus 299MFChir4.1
TGCGGCTCGATCAGCGCCTCCAGAGCCGCCAGCAGGCCGGGGTCGGTGACCGTCAACGGCTTGCGGCCAGCTCCTGCAGCCCGGGCCCGCCGCGTCGGTACCGGGTCCCCGGCCAGCTCGGTGACGCCACGCGCGACGGTCGCGGAACTGGCCCCGGAAGCGGCAGCAACCAGAGTGATCCCGCCATGGCCGATGGCCACGGCCTCGCTCGCCAGGTAGAGACGACGGCGGCGCTCGTCGAGATGCGGCAGGATCCGATCGAACTTGGCCCGTAAGGCGGAGACGGGCGGACGCACTGTCATGGTCCACCGTCCCACCAACTCCACCCGAACGAGCACTAATTGAAATACAAGCCCCGGCGGTGCCGGTGTACTGCCGCTGCACGCCCGCCGAGGCGGTGCCCTTCTTCAGAAAGCCGGTCTCGTCGACGATCAGCACGCCGTCATCGGCGCCGAGGTGCTCAAAGACGTAGGCGCGGATATCGACACGGACTGCGTCGACGTCCCAGCGGGCGCTTCGCAGCAGTCGCTGCATCGGCCCAGGTCGGGCGTGGCCAGCCTGTTCGGCCAGTTGCCAGCAGTTCTTCCGCTCGATGCCGGACAGCAGTCCGAGCAAGAAGGCGCGGGCCGTGGCACGCGGCTCCACCCGCCTGAACTGGCCCGCGATCCGAGCCATGGCTTGTTCGAACATCGCCCGCCAGTGGGCAGCGTCTTTGCCGTGGCTCGTGGCCACCGCATAATCCTCAGGAGTCGGCACAACCTCCGATGATCACGCGGTAGCCGTTCCAGCTCTCACGCGGGTCCGACGCAAGATCGCACAGTCGGACTGAGGTGCTACATGCTCAGCACGTACCACTGCCTGGCGGATGCGCCACGCAGGTAGAGGCACGCTCCTCTACCGACGGGGCGTGCGTACCGCTTGAGCAGGCTGCCGTTGGGCATGGTGAGCTCCGCCTCGTCGATGACGACGGCTTCGTCGACGGTTATGTGGCAACGATGCAGCCGGTCCAAGCGATCGCGAGAGCCGCCACCAAGCATGAGGATCTGATCGCCTTGGACGGCCATGCCCGCAGGGCGGGGCACGGGATTCTTCCGCAGGTGAAAGTACCCATTGGCGTGTACTTCGAGAAGAGGGAACGTGGGGTAATAGCTGGCCCACGCGAGCATGTCGACGGCGTTGAAAGCGTAGACGGTGTCGATGTGTTCAACGCCCTGTGGTGGCTGGTAGCTCCACTGTTGGTTACCGCCGCTGTCCCAGCGGACGAGACCCGCGGCGCTGATCGGGTCGACATAGACCCCTTCGTCGAAGTAGGCGCTCCACAGGTTGTTCTGCCGGTCCGCCATCATGAACTCGATCGCGCGCCCCATGGTGAAGCTGCGTCGCTGCCGCCCGTCGCGGCCGAATATCTGGGCGTTCCGCTCTCCTACGGCACCATGGCTCTGCACGATAAGCCGGCCGTTGGGCAAGGCGTCCAGATGATGGGGCAGGAGCGTCATGTCCTGCAGGACACGTTCCCGTATGTCTCCCGCGTCGCTGATCACGACAAGCGCGTCGTACGGATACTTCCGGGGCCGGGGCCAAGGCTTTCCATGTGGGTTCGGTACGAGCTCCGCTTCGGGGCAGAGCAACCAAAGGGCTCTGCCCCATGCGTCTACTGTGGTGGCCAGGACCGTCCGGTGGTCGCACTCCCGAGGCAACAGTGCATAGGGATGCAGTGCCACCTTCCTCAAAAAATCACCTCACGGGCGAAGGTACGTAGCTGTCTCATCATCCCAGACGGCCCGACCGCAGCCGCAACCGGCGCCGACGAACGCGACGTAGACGATCCCGGACCACGTGGCGACGTAAGTGAAGTCCGCGACCCGTCGCTCGTTCGGACGGGATGCGGTGAAGTCACGTCTGATCAGTTGGCGGTCCGATCCTGGCCGTCATCCCGGATGGTGGTGCGGATCCTCTTCCTCCCTCGGGTGCCCTCCAGGCCTAGGTCGCGCATCAGCCGGGCGACCGTCCAGCGCGCCGCCGGAATGCCTCCGCGATGCACCTGCCATCAGACCTTCCGCACTCCGTAGACACTCAAGCTGTCCGTGTGGACGCGGCTGATCTGAGCCTTCTGCTCCGCATCTTGCGCCACCCGAGTGCTGAGGGTGCATCCGCACTACAAGTCGCGGAAGAAGTCCAGTGCGTCGGCCTAGTACACCCGCAGCGCCTTGTCGCCTCAGGGTCTATAGCGGTGCTACATTATAGCGATGCTACAGAACACAGTCGGTGACGTCCGCGGGCGACTGCTCGCCGCCGCCTTCGAGATCGCCACACGTGACGGTGTCGACGCGGTCTCCACGCGTGCGGTCTGCACCGCCGCGGGCGTGCAGGCCCCGTCTCTGTACCACCACTTCGGCGACCGGTCGGGACTGATCCGCACGGTCGTCGATGCGGCGTTCGAGGAGTACTTCCACCGCAAGGACACCGCCACCCCGGTGGATGACGCGGACCCGCGTGCCCGCGTCGCCGCAGGATGGGACGCGCACATCGCATTCGCGCTCGCCTACCCGGGTCTCTACCCGGCGATGTACCCGACATCGGGCCCGCTGCCGAGCCAGGTCGAACGAAGCGGCGCGCTGCTGCGCGCCGGTTTCGACGAACTCGAGCAGGCAGGCGCCCTCCGGCCCGGAATCACAGCGGCGCTGGCGACGAACGCACTCCGCGCAGCCCTGCGTGGCGTCGCCCACGCCGTCACCGCGAACCCCGACAGCAGCGACAACGACCTGACGTCTGCCACGGTCCGCGACGCGCTCATCCATGCGCTCATCGCGGACCGGGCACACAACTGACTCCTCGCCGATCCGGCCCCGGACCGAGCGAGAACCCGCACAATGGAGCAACGCCCATGACCGATCTGCTCACAGACAAGACCATCCTCATCACCGGCGCCTCGTCCGGTATCGGCAAGTCCGCCGCGCACCTGTTCACCCACGAAGGCGCGAACGTCGTCATCACAGCCCGCCGCAAAGCCGAACTCGACCGTGTCGCCGAGGACATCACCGCCAACGGAGGCAACGTCCTCGCCGTTCAGGCCGACACCACCGACGCCGGCGAACTGCAACGAGCCATCGCGGCCGCCGTCGAGAAGTGGGGGCACCTCGACGGTGCCCTGAACAACGCCGGCCGCACCCAGGGCGGCGGCCGCCTCACCGAGGTCACCGACGAGACCTTCGACTCCGTCGTCGAGACCAACTTGAAGGGCGTGTGGCTGGCGATGCGCGCCGAACTGCAGGCGATGACCGCGCAGGGCGCCGCTGGTGGCTCGATCGTGAACATCAGCAGCATCGGAGGCACCTTCGGCGCTGCCGGGCAGAGCGTGTATGGGGCGACGAAGGCCGCCGTCATTTCCCTGAGCCGAGCCGCCGCAGCCGAATACGGCCGCGACGGTGTCCGCGTCAACGCCATCGCACCCGGTGCCACGATGACCGAGATGATGGTCTCCTGGCAGCAGCGCGACCCGAGCATCGTCGAGCACCTCAGCTCCCTCGCCGCCCTCGGCCGCACCGGCCAACCGGACGAGATCGCCGAAGCCGCCGCCTGGCTCCTCAGCGACCGCGCGAGCTACGTCACCGGCATGACCCTCGGCGTCGACGGCGGCACCGCCCCCTGGCCGCACTGAGTCAGCCTGAGCCGCACTGCCACTCCGTTCGAACAGCGCGCCGCAGCCGGCGGCAGTAACCACCTCAGCCGCCACGAAGGCGGCAGTTCCCGAAGGAGGCACTGAAACAACACCTCAACGGCGAACGCCGGGAGCGCCGTCAACGCCGGGCAGCGCTACAGGGAGTCCGCACCATCCTCTATCAACTCGACCGCGCCGCCGACATGTCCGTCGCCGAGGAACGCCAGCTGATCAAACAGCTGGCGGCAGCTGCCAGCGCGGCCGCCGGCCTGATCCCCGCCACGAGTCCCTGACCAGGACCACAGCACGGTGACACGATGGCGGGCCCAGCGGCGGCGTCGGACGCTGGGTCAGGGAGCCCGGCGTCCACGACGTTTGGTGGTGGCCGGCCGGGCTCGCGTCGCCGACGACGGTTTCTCCTCGGGGGTCAGCCGCACCTCGCAGGTCACGGAGAGGCCCGGGACCGGCCACGTGTGCAGCCCCTGACGCAGGGCGCTCTCGGCGGCGGTGGCCCGGCGCAGGGGATAGCGGCGGGTGATCTGCCCGCCCGCCTCCACGAAGTGCGCGTAAAGGCGTTCCCCCGCCTCGGTCACCGCCGCGCGCACGAAGGCGACCGGATCGTCGATGTGCCAGGTCAGCTCGGCTGTGGCGGCGAACGTGCCACCGCCGGAACTGGGCAGGGACAGCTCACGGTTGAGCCGCTGCGAGGTGAGGGCGACCTCGTAGTACGTGATGAGGGGCCACGACGTGCGTTTGCCGAGCGGCCGGCCGGGGTTGAGGAGGGTCAACGAGCCGTCGGGAGGCAGCGTATGCACGATCGCGGTGTTACGGGGGTCCGGGGTCCGCAGGGAGCGCAGATCGCGGGTGGTGAAGGGGCCGCGCACGAGGTCTCGTTCCGGGGCGGACGGCGGGCGTGCGGTTCGCCTCCCGAGCAGGCTGTACCAGGCATCGGGCGGGTCGCCGGGTGAGAAGCGGGCTGCGGCGAGAGCGGTGCCCCCGCTCGTCAGCTGCCCGTAGAGGACCGCGGAGAGCACGACCAGAACGGTCCAGTCGCCGGGAGCCGGCAGGCCCCTGACCTCATCGGGCGGCACGGTGTGCCAGAAGGTCGCGCGGATCGTCGGCGGATCCACCAACTCCTGCAATTCTGAAGGAAGTTCGTTCACAACTCGGGAGAGGAGGCTGAGGGCGGCAGGCCTCGACAGGGGGACGACGAGAGAGCAGTCCTCGTGGGCGTCCACCTCGGCTGAAGCTCTGGCCGGCTCGCTCTCCGATAGCAGCCGCGTCAGAGTGCGGCTGACGGCGTCACGCGTGGCGTCGGGCGGGCCCGGCGCGTGGCGCACGTCGAAGACGACATGGTCGCCGTCCCGGGCGACAGCACGCAGTTGCCCGTACAGCCGCACCATGGCCGGGCTCGGCTCGCCGTACCGCCTGAACGCCTCGTACGAGGCGACGGCCTCCGACGCCCGTCCCAGACCTTCGAGGGCGAGCATGTGCAGCTCCCGGAGGCCCGCGTGGGCTGGCTGCGAGCGCAGGAGAGCGCCGAGATCTGTCGCTGCCCGCTCGAAGTCGCCGAGTTCCAGGTCGAGTTCGGCGCGGCTGCGATACAGGCCCTGACGCAGGCCGAGCAGCCGGTCGCGGGCCTTGCGGGCGGCGGGGCCGGATACCCCTTCGACGGGGTAGCCGTCCCACAGGTCGAGGGCGCTTTGGAGGGTGGCGCGCGCCTCCACCGGGTCTCCGCGCCGCCTGAGCTCCGCCGAGTCGGAGATGAGGCGCTCGAAACGGCCGGCGTCGACGGCGTCCGGGCCGGTGTGCAGGGCGTAACCGGCCGCGGTGGTGGCCAGCAGCCCGGGGCCCAACGTCTCGCGCAGGGCGGCGGCGTGGTCGGCCAGGCGGTCGGCGCTCTGGGGAACGTCCTCGCCCCACAGCCCCTCGGTCAGCTCGGAGTACGGGACCGGCCGGCCGTCGGCCAGGAGCAGCATGCAGAGAAGGGCCTGTTCCTGGGGCGAGCCGGCGGGCAGGGCACGGTCCCCCTGCGTGATCCGCACCGGGCCGAGCAGTCGGTAGCGGTGCCGCCCGGCCGCCGCGGCCTCCAGGGCGTGGCTGAACGACGGGGTGAGAAAGAGGTCCCTGCCGCGCTGCTGGGAGGCCGGGTCCGATGAGGTGAGCGGGGTGACGGCATCGTGGAACAGGGCCCTGAACTCGCTGGGTACGCGGGTGAGGTCGCCGTGCGGCCCCCTGGCGAGGTCGCCGATCAGATGACCGAAGCGACGCAGGTCGCCGGACGCGTCACGACGGCGTGCCGCTCCGAGGACGAAGTCGGTGATCTTCACGGTGCCGTCCGGGCACACCAGTACGGCGTCCGCGGCCGGCCTGCCGTGCGCGAGACCCTGCTCGTGCACTGCTCTGAGCCCGAGCGCGACCTGCTGGGCGAGCGGCGCGAGCAGTGCGAAGGGCAGAGCGAAGTCGCCGTCGGCGGTGAGCTCCGCCACGCTGAGCCCTTCCGTGAACTCCGTGACCAGAAAGGCGAAGCGGTCGTCGAGGCCGTGGTCGAGGGCGGCGACCACATGGGGGTGCCGCACGACGGAAAGGGCGCGCGCGTCGTCCATGAGCCGCCTGCCGTCCTCGGGCCGCTCGAAGGAGTACGCGTGCACCGCCACCGTCCGGCCGGACCGGGTGTCCTCCGCCTGCCACACCACGTCGCCGCCGCCCCTGCCCAGCCGCCGCACGAGCCGGTACCTGCCCAGGAGCAGCCGGGCGGGGTCCACGGGGGCGTCGCCTCCCATCCGCCGCACGCTCTCCCGCTGCGCCCGCGCGAGCGGCTCGTTCCCGGCCGGCCTGTCACCCCCGCCCGGGGCCACCACCGGGAACTCCCCGCGCGCCACACCGGCCCGCGCGTCGATCAACGCGCCTGTCCAGTTGAGGAGCTGGGCCGTGCGGTCGTGGGCGCTGCGGGGCAGCGTGCCCAGCAGTACTTCGCGGACGCCGGGACGGAACGCGTACGTGCCCGGCGGCCCCGGTACGGCGACGAGCAGACCGCTGAGGATGACCTCCGCCAGGTGCTGGGGTTGCGGCCATGGTTCGATCGCCGCCTGCACGAGACGCATCAGGGGAAGCACCGGCTCGCCCACCGCCACATGTCCGGCGAGGCGGAACGCCTCCGGCGAGGCGAGGGAGCGGAAACGCAGCACCAGTTCGTCGGCCGGAAGGGGAGCCGTGTCGCCTTCTCCCTCGTCGTCGACGGACGCGGGAGACGGCCGGCCGGGCAACAGGGCCACGGAACTCAGGAGTTGCTCCTCCGCGCTGTCGGCCACCAGCCTTGCCCAGGTGGACAGCCAGCGCGCCGAGGGCTCCAGGACGGGGATCGGCAGGGCGTCGTGGGGCAGACCGTCGGCCCCGTACGAGTGCACGGTGTACCGCGCGTTGGGAGTCACCCGCCCCGGTGCGGAGATCCGCGCCGTCAGTGCCGGCAGGGCGGTCGTGCGCCACAGGCGCTCCGGCAGCGGTTGCAGGATCGCGACCGGCATCTGCGCCGTCCAGGCATGCAGGGTCCGGTACCAGTTGTCCCCCGCCGCGCCCGCCCGCCACTGCGGACCCATGCAGTCGCTGACGAGCAGCGTGACCGTGCGGCCTGCCGTGTACGAGCGTGAACCCGCCGCCCCCGTCGTGCCGTCGGCGGCCAGCCGGTGCAGCTCCACCGTGCGGAACACCCCCGACTGGGCCAACGCCGTGTGCAGCTCATCGGCTAGGGGGCGCCACACGGGCATCGTCGGGCCGGTGTCGTACACGAGACGCAGCGTGAGCCAGCGTTCCGTGGCCGGGCGCAGCACGGGTAACCACCACATGCCGAGCTGGGCGATGCGATGGGCGGTCTCCTCCTCGTCCAGTTCATGGCCGACCGGCGCGTCGACCCGGCGCTTCACGGGGCGCAGGGCGCGCTGGAGGGCGAGGGGATGGGGCAGCATCGGAGGGCCGGGTGCCAGCAGCTCGATGCCTTTGTGCACGGGATCCTTCTTCTTGCCGGGCAGGTGCAGGGGGACGCGGTCGCCGGGGAACTGCGGCAGGGCGAAGGTCCCGTCCGGCGGGGGTGCGGAGCTCGCAGGCCGCCCCGCGTCCAGCCGGTCGGAGGAGGGCGCGGAGGTGAAGCGCCGGGACGGCCGCGGCGGAGGCGGACGGAAATCGTCCGGGCCCGCGACGTGTTGCGCCAGCCACAGTGCCTCCGCCAGTTCCACGGGCGTCGGCCCGTCACCGCCGCCCGCCCGGGCGAGCAAGGCGGCGAGCCGGTCCGCGCCCATGCGACGGGCCTCGTCACCTGAGCGGCCGGGAGGCGCCGGGCTCCCGTCAGAAGACATCGGATTCGTCCCGTACCCGGCCGTCCTGCGCCGCGTTCAGGTACGGCAGCAACCGCTCCGCGAGTTCGTCCCGGGACACCGCGTCCAGTTCGGGCCCGGCAGTGCCGGCCAGGTAGATCGCGTTCAGCAACTGGTCCGTGGCCAGCTCACCCATGACCTGACGTTCCAGGAAGCGGTCGATCAGCTCTGCGGCGTACTCGTCGAGCTCGCCCAGATGCGCCCGTACGATGCTTTCGAGGTGGTCCTTGCTCGGGCGGCGCAGCGTCAGGTGGACGCACCGCCTGAGGAAGGCGGGCGGGAACTCCTGCTCACCGTTGCTCGTCAGCACCACGAACGGAAACGCCTGGCAGCGTACGCGGCCCTCGTTCACGCGCACATGGTCGGACGTGCCGTCGACCATTACCCGGGCGGTCGGGGCGCGCTGGGCCACCCGGACCAGCTCGGGGATCTCGTACTGGCCCTCCTCCAGGACGTTCAGCAGGTCATTGGGCAGATCCAGGTCGCTCTTGTCGAACTCGTCGATCAGCAGGGCGCGGGGGCGTTCGTAGGGCAGGAGGGCGGTCCCGAGCGGGCCGAGCCGCAGGTGGTCCTGGACCTCCGTGTCGCTAGGCTCCTCGCGTGAGGAGCCACGGCCGGCGGCGTACAGGCGGGAGAGCGGGTCGTAGTGGTATAGCCCTTCGCGGAGCGTGGTGCGGCTGGTGATGTTCCAGCGCAGGACCGGGCCGAGGCCGAGTTCGCGCGCCACCGAGTACGGCAGGCTCGACTTGCCGCTGCCCGGCGGGCCCGTCACCAGCAGCGGGCGGCGCAGGTACAGCGCGGCGTTGACCAACTGGACCGCCTCGTCCGTGGCCAGATAGGTACGGGCGCGATGCCGGCGGTCGGGCGAAGCGGCCGCGCTGTCACCGCCGTCGGGGGGTATCGGCAGCGCCGGACCGCCGTCGAAGGCGCGCCAGGGCGGCGGTGGGGGCAGCAGCTCGATGCCGTCGTGCGGCTCGCTCGTACCGGTGTACACGGGCCACAGGGACATGCGTGCTCCTCAAAGACGCGAGGGGTCGGCGACCGGAGTGTGCCGGTAGCCCACGGGATCGGGCAGGCACCGGGGGTCCTCCCACAGCAACGCCAGGTCGTGCGCCCAGTGCGGCTCCGTCTCCGGGGAGGCGTACGCCTTCTCTCGCAACAGGTGGACGTGGGCCGGCAGTTCTTTCGGGGGGAGGTCCGCGAGGTGTTCGGCGAGGTGGTCCAGGAAGACCGCGCCCCGGCAGCCCTCGTGCGGGTTCCGGCCGTGACAGCCGGAGCGCGGCCACACCAGCACCGGCACGGCGGCGTTCAGGGTCGCCCTGAAGAGGCGGGCGGCGCCCGCTCCACGCGGGGGAACGCCGAAGCCCACCATGTCCGCGTCACCACGGAGTTCGAGCGTCAACTTCACCTCCTCCTGCGGATCCTGCCCGGCCGGCTCGCAGCCGACTCGTTGCATCCGGGCGGCGGTCCGGGTGTCGAGACGCCGCCAGTTCCGCACGAGATGCCGCTGCAGGACTCCGCTGCGACGCCTCTCCAGATCGAGCACGACGACCGGAGCGATCGCACCGAGCGGGCTCGCGTCGTCGTCGCTGCGCGGCCACTGCGCCACGCCCGTGTTCAGCCAGCGACGCGGCAGCACGAACGCGATCAGCTCCCGGGCGTCCTGGTCCAGCAACCGGTAGGCGTCGTCGATGCGCTCCAGCGCGTATCCGCGGACCCGCTCGGCGGGGAGGGTGCGGGAGCCCACCATCCTGCGGTACTGCCCGTCGTACACGGAAACCTCCACCATGAACTGGCCCTCTCCGGAGCCACTGGGGGAGATCTCCACGAGGATCGGCGACCAGGGCCGATCGGTCTCGGAAGGCCGCACCGGCGCCGGCCGGTCCGGTGGCCCGTACGACTGTCGTGACCAGGAGCGCAGCGCCGCCCGCACTGAGACGTCCGCCACGAAGTCCGCGAGCCGCTCGGTGAACCGGACGAGAGCCGACGGGTCGGGCACCTCGAAGAGCAGGCAGCACACCGCGTCCCACAGCGAGCGGATTCTGTGGGTGGGGTCAGGCCCGTTCCTGCCCACGGACGTGCGGTAGAGCCGCTCAGGATGGCATTCCAGGCCGCCTCGCTCCATCCAGCCGGACATGTCGGTCAGCAACTCCCGCAACCGGGTCTTCTCCTCGCGGGTGAATCCGGGAGTCGGCACGAGTTCCGCGAGCGGCGGCCAGTAGCGGGCCAGCACCTGGACGGGAAGCATCCGGCCGTTGCGGACTCCCGGGTCCCGCGCGGCTTCGGTGACCATGCCCACGACCTTCCCGGTGTCCGCGAGCGTCAGTGCCGCGCCGCTGAAGCCGCGGACCAACGGCTGGCCGTGCGCGGCCCAGGCCTCGACCTGAATCCAGTCCCCGGCGATCAACTGATCGTAGGTCGCCCGGTATTCGGCGAAGGTCCCATCGTCATAGGCCTTGGGAAATCCATAGGCCACGAGTCTGCGCGGAGGATGACCGAAGGCGTCCGTCACACCCGCGAACTGCGCCGGTTTCAGAAGGACTTGGTGGTCGAGTTCCAGCACGGCCATGTCGCCCGTCCCGGTGGTACGTCCGTCCCAGCCTCCGTGGGCGACCACCCGGGCGCCGACGGGCTCCGCGCCGTCATGCGCGAAGGTCACCTGGATCGGGTCCGCCTGGCTGCGGGCGACGACGTGCGCGCAGGTCAGCACATGGCGCTCGGTGACCAGGAATCCCGTACCGGTGGTGGGGCCGCAGGCGATCCTGGCGTGCCAGGCCGCGCTCCTCATGGCGCGGGGAGGGTCTCCGGGGGGCCGGCATTCTGCCCCGGAGACCAGGAGAGCTTAACCACGAGATGGCCCTCGACCGCGCTCTTCGCGATCAGGGCGCCCGCCTCCGCGCTGAGCTTCACCCCGAACTCGATCTCCACGGAGTCGGGTTGCAGCGAGACGTTATTGAAGACCTGCAAGGCCGTCTCGGCCGCCGAACGCACCCCGCTCAGGGCCTCCTCGAAGGTGCGGGTCGCCCGGACGGTGCCGTCGTCCCGTGCGACGAGGCGTGACCCCGACTCCTCCTCCGCGCCCTCGACGGCGATCACCGCACCGTCGGCGGTCCTGAACTCGACCACGCCTTCCATGACGCCCCCGTCCATGTGACCCTTCGCCTCGCCATTGTTACGGACGGTACTTCCACTTGTCCCGGTTTCCGCCCCACCTCCGACAGCACATGGCCGCGTCCTTACCTCCGGAGACGCGATCATCCCCAGCACCACCAGGTCCCGCGGCCGGATCCGCAGCCGGTCCGCCCTCATCTCCACCTCCGCCGGAGCCGCCCTCGCCGATCAGGAGCGTGGTGATCGGGGTGCGGGCGGAGCCAACCGCAGGGAACAGCTCGGCGACGGCCGCGCCCGCGCCCTGTCGTTCGGCCTCGGGGGGGGTGCCTCTATGTCCTTCGTCAAGGCATCCCTGTCGGGTTTGGGGTGATTCGGTCTTGCTGAAGTCATGCGGCGAGCTCGACGTCCGCGGGCGTGCGGGATTCGTAGAAGGTGCCGTCTCGGAGCATGGCGAACAGGACGCTGATGCGTTGGCGGGCGAGGCGGAGAAGGGCCTGGGTGTGGGTTTTGCGGCGGGCGCGTTGCTTGTCGTAGTAGGTGCGGGAGGCGGGATCGGCGTTCATGCAGGCGAAGGCGGAGAGGAACATGGCGCGTTTGAGCTGCCGGTTGCCGCCCCGGGGCGCGTGTTCGCCGTGGATCGAGGTTCCCGACGACTTCGTGGTCGGGGCGAGTCCGGCGTAGGAGGCCAGGTGGGCGGCGCTCGGGAAGCTGGTGCCGTCGCCCACGGTGACCAGCAGGACAGCGGCGGTCCTGACGCCGACGCCGGGCATCGACGTCAGGACCGGGGAAAGAGGGTGGGCCTCCAGCAGGGCGTTGATCTGGGCTTCCAGGGCCCGGCGCTGTTCGTGGACAGCGGCGAGAGAGCGGGCCAGAGAGGGCACGACGATGTCGAGGGTGCCGGTCCCCGGGACCATGACGGTCTGCTCGTCCAGCGCCTCGAAGACATCGTCGATCAGCCGCTGGGCCATGCGCGGGGCCTTGGGCCGGATGAGGTCGACGAGCCTGCGGCGGCCCGCTTTGCGCAGTGCGGCCGGGGAGCCGTAGCGCTCCAGCAGCCACGTGACGGCCTGGTGGTCGAGGCGGGGGCCCAGGACGCGCTCCAGCGAGGGGTGGAACTGGGTGAGCAGGCCGCGTATGCGATTGGAGGTGCGGGTGGCCTCGGCCGCGAGGTCCTGGTCGAAGCCGACCAGCACGGTCAGCTCGGCGGTGACCTCGTCGGTCAGCTCCAGCGAGTGCAGGGTGTGGGGCATGGTTCGGGCGGCGTCCGCGATGACCGCGGCGTCCTTCGCGTCGGTCTTCGCCTCGCCCGGGTAGAGATCGGCGATCCGGCGCATCGCCAGGCCGGGCAGGTAGGCGACTTTGCAGCCCGCGTCCCGGGCGACCGTGAGCGGGAGGGCTCCGATGGATGCGGGCTGGTCCACGATCACCAGGACGGTGCCGAACTTCGCGGCCAACTTGTCGAACACGGCCCGCAGTTTCGGCTCGCTGTTGGGCAGGGGCTTGTCGAAGACCTTCTTCCCGGCCGAGGTCAGCCCGTGCCCGTGATGCGCACTCTTGCCGACGTCCAGGCCGAGGAACACGCCCACGTCTTCGGTGTCGAACATCGCACCCTTCCAGGGGGTCGAACGTGCCGGCCTCGGCGGTGGTGTCGTACGCGCGCATCCACGTTATGCAGACCTGCCGCCCGCGAGCTGCCCGGCATTGCGCCGGACCGAGGCGGCGGCCGGACCTCTGACTTGTTGAATCGGACCCAGACGCACGGTCTGCAGCCGTAGCGTCCAGGGTGCCGGTCAGCATGGGCTCGCGTGACCTCATGCCGCCCCAACTCGGGCTGGCTCATGATGAGTTTGCCGCCGTTGACCGGCACCCGCGCGGTGTGGCTCGACAGAGGCGTGACCAATGGACGCTGAGACTTCAAGTCAGAGTGCCCGCCGCACCCGTCCCATCCCGTTGAGACCTGGTCAGGGTGCCCGTGATCACCATCGGTATCGATCCCCACAAGTCCTCTCACACCGCCGTCGCCGTCGATGCCGCCGGGCATCAACTGGCCCAGCGGCGCTTC
>NZ_KB911657.1 GCF_000383615.1 Streptomyces canus 299MFChir4.1
TAAGACGTCATCTCATTTGGGTCGGTAGGCTGTCGGTCGTGGTTTCGATCGTTGAGCGGCTGGTGCCGGATGAGTTGTGGGAGCTGTTCCAGCGGGTGGTGCCGGAGGCTCCGTCCCGGCCTCAAGGCGGCGGGCGACGCCGACACGGTGACCGGGAGGTGTTGGCTGCGATCGTCTTCGTGGCCACGTCGGGCTGCACGTGGCAGCAGCTTCCGTCCGCGTCGTTCGGGCCGTCGGGAGCAACGGCCCACCGGCGCTTTGCCGAGTGGACCAAGGCCAGGGTGTGGGCGAAGCTCCACCGCCTGGTCCTCGACGAGCTCGGCGCCCGCGGCGAGCTGGACTGGTCCCGCTGCGCGATCGACTCGGTGAACATGCGAGCCCTGAAAAGGGGGATTTGACAGGTCCGAATCCTGTCGACCGGGGCAAGTATGGATCGAAGATCCACCTGATCACCGAACGGACCGGTCTGCCCCTGTCCGTCGGGATCTCGGGGGCGAACGTGCATGACAGTCAGGCGCTGATCCCGCTGGTGAAGGGCATACCGCCGATCCGCTCCCGGCGCGGGCCCCGGCGGCGGAGACCGGGAAAGCTTCATGCCGACAAGGGATACGACTATGCCCACCTGCGGCGATGGTTACGCGGGCGCGGCATCAAGCACCGCATCGCCCGCAAGGGCATCGAGTCCTCCACGCGGCTTGGCCGCCACCGGTGGGTCATCGAACGCACGATGTCCTGGCTCGCCGGATGCCGCCGACTGCACCGCCGCTACGAACGCAAAGCCGAGCACTTCCTGGCCTTCACCAGCATCGCCTGCACCCTCATCTGCTACCGCCGACTCACCTGTTGAGGTGCCGCTGCAGCAGATCGATCGCCAAGTCATGGCCGTAGTGCTCGGCCAGGTCCATCGGGGTTTGCCCATCAGGATCCGCGAGGTATGGGTCTGCGCCGAAGGCCAGCAGCACCGCCGTGGTGTGCACGGTCAAGGGATGCCCGGTTTGCAAGGCTCCGTCCCCCTCCGCGTCGATCGCGTGCGTCAACAGCGTCATGTTTCCGAAGACCTCATCTGGATCGGCCCCCTTGGCCAGCAGCCGGGCCAAGGTCTCCACATCATCGTGCTCCACCGCATGATGAGCCGGCGTCCAGTAGTCACTCACGACATCATTCAACCGCCCAATTGCCGACTCTCACCAGTGACTTCATGTTCTTTCGATCGCCAAATGAGATGACGTCTAACAACGGCTAACGCCATGAGCCGAGTTGTCGGTGGGTGATGAGGCAGCAGGCGAGTTTGAGGAACGCATTGTGGATGTCGGCCCGCCGTTCCCATCGGATGCGCAGGCGTCGGGAGCCGTGCAGCCAGGCAGAACTCCTCTCCAGGACCCAGCGGTAGGTGCCGAGTCCCGTGCCGTGCAGGGTGCCGCGCCGGGCGATCGCGGGCACGATGCCTCGGGCGCGTATCTGGTTGCGGTAGATGTCGTGGTCGTAGCCGCGGTCGGCGAAGAGCGAGTCCGGCCTGCGACGCGGACGGCCGACCCGGCCGCGGACCGGCGGGATCGCGTCGAGCAGGGGCAGGAGCTGGGTCACGGCGTTGCGGTTGCCGCCGGTCAGCAGAACCGCGAGCGGGGTGCCGCGCCCGTCGGTGATCAAGTGCTGTATCGAGCCGGCCCGGCCGCGGTCGACCGGCGAGGGGCCCGTGTGGAGCCCCCCTTTAACGCTCTGACGTGGGAGGAGTCGACCACACAGCGGGACCAGTCCAGCCGTGCGGCTGCGATGAGTTCGGCCAGCAGGACTTCGTGGAGCCGCTGCCACCCGCCGGCCTCGTTCCAGGCGCGCAGTCGGCGCCAGCACGTCATGCCCGAGCCGAAGCCGGGGTCCTGCGGCAAGTGCTCCCACTGGATCCCGGTGTGCAGCACGTACAAGATGCCGCACAGCACATCCCGGTCCGGCAACGGCTTGCGGCCTGGATACCAGAACCTGCGCTCATTGTGTCAGCCGTTGTTAGGCGGACTTTTGCCGGTGTCGGTCATTCTTGTGCTCGTAGGTGGTCTTGGGCCCGTTCTTCCAGGAGAGCCACGCCCAATAGCTCGCCTGCCACGGCTCCGTAGCGGTCGAGTGCCTCCCTATGGAGACGCTCCACAGTCTGGGCGACCTCATGCGGCGTGCCAAGTTCTCGTGCGTAGGCGGTGATGGCGTCGAGCTGGGCATGGATACGGTCGAGTTCATATGAGGCCAAGTAGTCCCCAGCGAATAGAGCCGGCAGGTCGTGGCGGATAAACCTAGTCGCAGCGGCGCTGCCTTGTAGGACTTCGCGCAGTACAACGAGGTCGATACCTGCGCGTTTGGCCAGGAGCAGCGCCTCCGCGGTGGCGATGGCCTGACCGAACCACAGCAGGTTCACGAGGAGTTTGGCTGTGTACCCAGCCCCGGGGCCGCCGAGGTAGTGCAACTTCTCCGGGTCCGCAATGGTGGTCAGCAGGGGGCGGCACCGTTCGGCCACGTCGCGGTCACCGGCCGTGAATACCGTCAGTTTTCCCTCTGCGGCGTCTTGCGGATTTCCACCCAGCGGGGCCTCCAGGACGTCTACGGACCAGACGCGCGCTCGTTCTTGCGCAAGGCCGGCCTCCCGAGGTTCGTTGCTCGTCATATCGATCCACACGGCATTTTCCGCAAGGACACTCAGCACCGACTGGTCCACCGCCTTGTTTACTGCGCCGGAATCGGGCAGGACTGTAATGAGGACATCAGCGTCGAACGCAGCTCCCGCAGCCGTGTCGTTCCAGGCTGCGCCGACCCGGTGTGCTGAGCTCTTCAGCTCTTCACGGCTGTCGTGAGCACGGACGGCGTAGCCGGCCTGTACGAGCTTGGCGCAGATCGGTGTGCCCATGCGTCCGAGGCCTATGAGTGCAACTACATGCATGGTCTGTTCCTTTGTCCGGCCGGCACAAGCGACCGTCCAGGATAGGTGTGGGCCAGCGTCCGGGAGTGCCGTGGTCCGTGCCGCGCAGCTCTGCACGTTCCTTTTGGCGCCAACAGCCGAGAACGGCAGGTCCATACGTATGAGGCACGACAGGTGCTTGGCGATGCAGTCGAGACGGACGCACCCGCCTTACGGCCGCCGCCGTACGGACCGTGCTCGACGAGGTGGAGGCCGGTCGCACGGAGACCCTCATCGACGAGTTCGCCGCCATGGCCAAGACCGCGCTGTCCCTGGACCCGGCCGACGTCCGAACCCTGCGGTCCAGGAGGTCTGACACCGGCCGGTGGTGCCACGTCAGGCTGTCACCCAGGTACACAGGCCCGTGTGCAGGGTGCCGAAAAGTCCTCGCGCAAGGGTGCCGTCTGGCAGGTTCCAGCAGCCGGCGACATGGCCGGTCGCCCGAGAGGGGCTGTTCTCCGGAGCGGGGCGCAGGACCCGGTGCAGGCGCAGGGTCGTGCCCCGCGATTGCCGACAAAGCGGGGTGACCTCCCGGTCGGGTGTGTCGCTGGTGCTCTGCGCCTGGGCCTCGGCCCGCCCCTCGATCAAGGCCGGCAACTGCGCCGCCAGCACCGGGTCGTGGCAGCCGTCGTAGACCCAGCGCCCCCCAGCACCCATGCTCGGCCGATACCCGCGCTGCTTGACCGAGTTGATGACGCAGGGCAGAACTCTCCGCTGCCGGTCGGGGGGGCGTCAGCGCCAGGTCGGATGCCGGGCGGTCGGCCGATGTGGCGGTGGTTGTTGGTGATGGCCTCCATGAGGCCCCCTTGCTCATGATCTATCTGAAAACGGTATCCCGCGCCGCAAACAATGCGCACGGCGTTCGATCCGAGATGCGGGTCTCTATGAGACAGTGCGTCCCCTGACGGTCCCCCGTCGGTCTGCATGGCCGTGGAGCCTTTAACCCTTGGGGGAGTTAGGCAGGCCCTCGGCCTGCGCCCGGCTCACCAACTCGTCGATCAGCTGGTCCTCCAAGGCCTCTGCCGACGCAACGGCCTAGTGCTCGGCCGCATTCTCACTGGTCCCCGACGCATCCCCCATGATCGGGAATTACACCGACCGATGCCATCACGCACGCGTGGGTGAGGCAGTCCATCAGCATGACGCTGCTGGCACTTCGCGCGAATATGCTTATCGGTGGCCGTTTCTGACCTCATTTCACGGCTGACATGACTACCACACGCATAAGCTGCTCTCGTCGGCGCCCAGAACCGCGTCTCCCCGACACAAGTCACGTGCTCGCGCTTCGGCGCGGCGCCGGAAACCCTTCCTGAGCCCGCCGCAGGCGATCACACCCCGTATGGTCAGGAGAGCATCGATCGTGGAATCGGCAGCAGCGCGCCCTTGTCCGGTCCTCACAGCCGCCACCCTTCTGCCCGAGGACGCCGACGGAGCCGCGCTCGTCGCGCGCGTGCACCACCCCGAAGTGGGGGGACCGTGTGTGGCGGCGGTCCGCGGCGAGGAAGTCGTCGACCTGACGGCCATCGCGCCCACCGTCAGCGACCTCATGGAACGCGACGACGCGGTGACGGTCGTCCGCGAGGCCGAAGGCGGACGCACCTGGCGCCTGGAGGAACTGCTGCAGGCGCCGACCGGCCGCTGTGACGTTCCGCGTCTGCTCGCCCCCATCGACCTGCAAGTGATCAAGGCGGCGGGCGTCACCTTCGCCCGGAGCCTGCTGGAACGCGTCATCGAGGAACGTACGGGCGGCCGTCCGGCGGAGGCTGCACGCGTGCGGGCCCGCGTGCAGGAGGTGGTGGGCGGCGCGCTCGACGGCATCCGTCCCGGATCGCCGGAAGCGGACAGGGTCAAGGAACTGCTCGTCTCCGAAGGCCTGTGGTCGCAGTACCTGGAGGTCGGGATCGGACCAGACCCGGAAGTGTTCACCAAGGCCCCGGTCCTCTCCTCGGTCGGCACCGGCGCCGACATCGGAGTGCTCGGCGCCTCGGGTTGGAACAACCCCGAGCCCGAGGTCGTCCTCGTCGTGGACTCGCGCGGCCGGGTCCGCGGCGCGACACTCGGCAACGACGTCAATCTCCGCGACATCGAGGGACGCAGTGCCCTGCTGCTCTCCCGCGCGAAGGACAACAACGCCTCCTGCGCGATCGGCCCGTTCATCCGACTGCTCGACGACGGCTTCGGCCTCGACACCGTACGCAGCCTCGACATCGACCTCCGTGTCGAAGGCACAGACGGCTACGTCCTGCACGGCAGCAGCTCCATGCGCGAAATCAGCCGTGACGTACTGGACCTGGTGGCCGCCACATACGGTCCGCATCATCAATACCCGGACGGCTTTGTGCTGTTCACCGGAACACTGTTCGCCCCCACCGAGGACCGCCGGACACCCGGTGAGGGCTTTTCCCACGAGTACGGTGACATCGTGCGGATCTCCAGCCCGCAGCTCGGCACTCTGGTCAACACCGTCATCACCAGTGAGCAGGCCACGCCGTGGACGTTCGGTGTGAGAGCCCTGCTGCGCAACCTCGCCCGGCGCGGGGTGCTCTGAGACTGCTACGTCCACGGCCCCTGAGAGAAAGCGGCGTGCAGGCGCCGCGTGTGATCCACGTAGCGCTCGGGTCCGGTCAGAGTGACTGTGGCCGTCAGGCGCGGATCCGCGCTGGAGGCAGCCAACCGCAGTTCCAGCTCGCCCGGTTCGACCAGGCGCCGACCGTCTCGTCCGGTGAACGAGGCGACGTCGGCCGGGACCGTGACCCGCAAGCGGCGGGCAGCGCCCGGCTCCAGTTCCACCCGGGTGTAGCCGATCAGGCGCTGCACCGGCTGGACGACGGAGGCAACCGGGTCATGCAGGTAGAGCTGGATAACCTCCGTTCCGGCACGTCCGCCGGTGTTGCGTACGGTGAAGGTGAGGGTGAACTCGCCGTCGGTCGGTGCTTCCGGCGCGTCCACGGCCAACTCCGCCCAGTCGAACCGCGTATAGGAAAGGCCGTGGCCGAAGGCGAACGCGGGGGTCGGGTCGATGGTGGACACCTCGTTGGCGTGCGCGAGGCGCGCCCCGAGGTAGGTGGCCGGTTGGGATCCCGGCAGGCGCGGCACACTGACCGGCAGCCGCCCTGACGGGTTGGTACGGCCACTGAGCACCCCGGCGATCGCGTGCGTGCCCTCCTCCCCGGGAAAGAAGGACTGCACGATCGCGGCGGACTCCTCCACGGCGCGGCCGAGGGCGTACGGTCGTCCCGCGAGCAGCACGGTGATCACGGGTGTCTCCTGGTCGAGCAGGGCGTCGAGCAGGTGCTGCTGCGCACCGGGCAGCGCCAGCGATTCGGCGTCGCACCCCTCGCCGCTGGTGCCCCGCCCGAAGAGCCCGGCGCGGTCGCCGAGCACGATCACGGCAACGTCGGCCCCGCGTGCCGCCTCGGCGGCCTTGCGGATGCCGGAAAGGTCTCCGTCGTCGATTCCGGTGCCGCGGACGAACGTGATCTCGGCGTCGGGGAACTCGGCGGCGAGCGTGTCACGCAGCGTGGGCAGCTGGATGCCCAGTGGTGTGCCAGGGTGGCGGACGCCGATGTGCTGGGGGAAGGAGTAGCAGCCCAGTACGGCGGTGGGTTCGTCGGCGTTGGGACCGAGCAGGGCGATGCGGCGTGGCCTTTCGAGCGGCAGGGTGCCGTCGTTGCTCAGCACCACGACCGCTTCCTCGGCGAGCGTGCGGGCCAGAGAGCGGTTCTCCGGTCCATCCAGGTCGATCCGGCCGCGTAGAGCGGGCGGATCGTCCAGATCGGCCCCGTCGAGGGCGGCCGGCACAGGATTCCAGTCCTTGTCGAGCAGACCGAGCGTCGCCTTCTGTGTGAGGACCCGGCGCAGGGCACGATCGACCAACGTCTCCGGTACGCGGCCGTCGGCGACGGCCTCGGCCAGGGGCGCGCCGTATGTCTTGACGTTGGGCAGTTCGACGTCGATGCCCGCGTGCAGCGCCGTGCCTGCGGCGTCGGCCCAGTCGGCTGCGACGCCGTGCAGAGTTTTCAGGAACGCGATGGCGAAGTAGTCGGCGACGACGGTGCCCTCGAAGCCCCACGTGTCGCGCAGTAGCCCGGTGAGCAGTTCCTCGTCGGCTGCGGAGGGGATGCCGTCGGTGTCGGTGTAGGCGTTCATCACCGATCTGGCGGCGCTCTCACGAATCGCCATCTCGAAGGGCGGCAGCAGAACGTCGGCGCGCTCACGTGGCCCCAGCGAGGAGGGGGCGAGGTTGCGGCCGGCGCGGGAGGCCGAGTAGCCGACGAAGTGCTTGAGGGTGGCGACAATGCCGGCTGACTCCAGACCCTGCACGTATGCCGTCCCGATGGTGCCGACCAGGTAGGGGTCCTCGCCGATGGTTTCCTCGACCCGGCCCCAGCGGGCGTCGCGCACGACGTCCAGGACGGGCGCGAGCCCCTGGTGAACACCGACGGCGCGCATGTCGCGGCCGATGGCGGCGGCCATGCGCCGTACCGCGGCTGGGTCGAAGGTGGCGCCCCAGGACAGCGGAACGGGGTAGGCCGTCGCCCCCCAGGCGGCGAAGCCCGCCAGACACTCGTCATGTGCGAGGGCGGGGATGCCGAACCGGTTCGAGGCGGCGATACGGGCCTGGGTGCGGGCCAGGGACAGCGCGCCCAGGGCAGGGTCGACGGGGACGGTGCCGAAGGGCCGGGTCAGTTGCCCCAGACCGGTCGGCAGGAGTGCGTCGAGATCGACGGCCTCCTCCATGTCGTGCTGGTGGGGGGCCACTTCACCGCCCTGATCGGAGGCGCCCACCCACACCCCGTACAGCTGGGCGGTCTTCTCCTGAAGGGTCATCGCGTCGATCAGGGCGTCGACTCTCACGGACACGGAGAGGGTGGGGTCGTTCCAGACGGGGACGGCGGAGGTGTCTTCTGCGGGCACGGTGGCGTTCACTTTCCTCCCCCGCCCGTCAGACCCTGGGGGAGGGCCCGGCGAGCGAACAGGTCTGCAGGTCATGCCGCCCAGGCGGGGCCGGCCACGGGCGTCGTTGCCGGTGTCGGATCGCCGTGGGCGTGGGCGTGGGCGTCTGCGTTTGTCAACGGCTGAATCCGGCGGTCAGACCGCTCAGCAACTGGCGGCGGCCGAACGCGTACAGGACCAGGACGGGCAGTGTGGTGAGGACGACGGCGGCGAGAACGGCGGGGACATTGACCCCGTACTGGCCCTGGAACGTCCACAGCGCGAGCGGGAGCGTCCGGCGCTCAGGGCTCTGCGTGAGGATCAGCGGCAGCAGGAATCCGTTCCAGATGGTCAGTGCGTTGAAGATGGACACGGTCACAATGGCCGGCCGGGTGAGGGGCGCCGCCAGCCGCCACAGGGTCGTCCATTCGGTGGCGCCGTCGACCCGCATCGAGTCGAACAGCTCTTTGGGCACGTCGCGGATGAAGTTGCTGAGCACCAGCACCGACAGTGGGATGGCGAAGGCGATCGACGGAAGAATCAGGGCCAGCAGGCTGTCATACAGACGCAGTTTGATGATGATGAGGTAGACCGGGATCACCGTGGCCTGCAGCGGGATGGCCAGGCCCATCAGGAACAGCCCGTTGACCGCGCGCAGTACCCGCATGCGCCAACCGCGCACGATCGCGTAGGCGGCCATGAAGGAGAACACGACCGCGGGCACCACGGCGCCGGCGGTGACGACGACGCTGTTCACGAAGTAGCGAACGAAGTCGGACTCGATGACCATCCGGTAGTTGTCCAGCGTGGGGTCGCTCGTGGGCACCAGCGGGTTGCTCGCGTAGTAGCGGCTGCGGGCCTTGAGGCTGGTGATCAGGGCCCAGTACAGGGGTATGGCGACGACGGCGAGCCAGAGCCATCCGGCCAGGCTGCCGGCCCAGTTGGGGCGGTGGGCCGAGCGACGGGGGTGGCGTTGCCGCTCGCGCTGGGTGGCCTTCTGCGGTCGTCGCGGCTCGGTGAGCGTGGTGGTCATGTCAGGCCCCCTCGAGTTGGCTCGCACCGGCGTCCCCGCCCCCGAGCCGGCGCAGCAGCAGGGCGAGGCTCAGACCCAGCAGGACCAGGATGACCGCGATGGCGCTGGCAGGACCCATCAGACTGGCCTGGAATCCCCGCTTGTACATGTCCAGCGCGAGGACCCGGGTGGCGTCTCCCGGGCCGCCCTCGGTCAGAACGAAGATGAGGTCGAAGAAGGTCAGCGACCCGACCACCATCAGCGTGGACGAGGTGATGACGGTGTATTTCAGCTGAGGCAGCGTGATGCTGAAAAACTGCCGGATCCGTCCTGCTCCGTCCAACTGCGCGGCTTCGTAGAGGGACTGCGGTATCTGCTGGACACCGCCCTGGTAGATCAGTGAGTGAAACGGGATGAACTGCCAGGAGACGACAAAGACGACGACCCCGAACGCGAGCCCTGGCCGCCCCAGCCAGTCCTGGCTGAGTGCGTGGATGTTCAGCCCGGCGCCGAGCCCGAAGTTGGGGTCCAGCAGGGCCTTGTACGCGATCGCGATCGCCGCGGAGCTGAGCATCAGCGGGATGAAGTACACCACGCCCAGAACCGCCCGGTAGCGCTGGCGGCCGGCCAGGAACGTGCCGAGCAGAATGCTCAGTGGCGTCTGGACGGCCCAGGACACTGCCATCACGAGAAACGTGACCCAGAGGGCGTGCGGCAGACCGGGGTTGGTGAGTACCTTGCGCCAACTGGTCAGCCCCGAAAGGCGGATGGCGCCGATTCCGTCCCATGTGGTGAAGCTCAGCGCGAAGACGCCGACGAGCGGAACCACGGCGAAGCCGACGAAGACCACCAGCGCGGGCGCGGCCAGCCACGGCAGGATGCCGCGTGCTTCGCGCCGCGACGGATGGCCGGTGAGTGCGCTCATTTGGCGGTGACCGCGTTGAGGTTGTCGGCGAACTGCTTGGGCGAGATGGACAGTTGGAACAGCTTGACGATGTTGTCGAGGAGGGTCTCGGCGGCGGTCGGGCTCAGCGCCTGGTCCCAGGACTGGGCGAACACCTTTGCCTTGCTGGCGATGTCGTAGGTGAACGTCAGGAAGTCGGCGCTCTTCGAGGCGGCCAGCAGCTTCTCCGTGCCCAGCCGGATCGGCACGGATCCGTTGCCGATCCACTTCTTGACCTCGGCGTCCTGCAGGACGCCCGTGGCGAAGAAGTCCCTCGCCGTCTTCTTCTGCTCGGCGCCGGCCTTGGAGGATATGGACAGGTACTGGGCGGGGTTGCCGACGGTGTCACTCGGATCGCCCTTGCCGCCCTCGACGGGAGGGAAGGTCATGTAGCCCAGTCCGCCGCTGGAGACGAAGTCCCCGCCGTCGGCCTGCTGGATGCCGTAGGACCAGGCCCCGTGCAGCATCATCGCGGCCCGGCCGGTGTACAGGAGCGCCTGGTCGGCGTTGGAGTCCGCGGTGATCGAGGAGAAACCCTTGACGAACCCCTGGGCCTTGACCAGTTCCTGGACCTTGGTCAGCGCGGTGATGGCCGCCGGGTTGGACCAGGCGTTCTTCTCGCCTTCGACGACGGCCTGGAACACCTCGGAACCGCCGATGCGATCGAAAAGGAACTCCAGCCACATCATGTTGGTCCACCGGGACTGGCCACCGAGGGCGAAGGGCGCTATCCCCTTCGCGTTGAATCTGGGCACCAGCGCCATGATGTCGTCCCAGGACTGCGGTGGTTTCGCACCGACCTGCTCGAACACTCTCTTGTTGTAATAGAGGATGATCGGCTGCACCGTCTCGCACGGCATCGCGTAGATCTTGCCGTCGACGGTTGCCGCGCCGAACGAGGACGGGAAGAGTCCTTTCTTGATCTCGGGGTGCTCCTCGAACCACGGAGTGAGGTCCTCGACCTGGCCCGCTTCCACATAGGTGCGCAGCGTCCCGCCGCCCCAGCCCCAGATGACGGTGGGCGCCCGTCCGGCACCGATGGCCGTCTTGATCTTCGTCTTGTACGCGTCGTTCTGGTAGGTGGTGTCCTTGATCTGATCCTTGGGGTGAGCCTTGTTGAAGGCGTCCACCGCGCTTGACCTGACACCTTCCTGCGGCTGGCCGTTCAGGTACCAGTACGTGGCCCCTCCGCTCTTGCCGGGACCGGATGAACCGCAGGCCGCCGGTGCCGCGGAGACCGGAACGCCGGCGGCCAGGCCAAGGAGGGTACGTCGAGAGAGCGCCATGTTTTCTCCGCACTCGAGAGCCATCGGCTTCTCGTGAGTCATGGTGAAAGAGTTTCGAAACAGCGTCCTTCAAGCTCTGCTCTGGCAAGTTAGATTTCGATCTGATGCCCTGTCAAGACGTGTGCAGGCAGTCCGAAGAGGCGCGTTGGCAGCGGAATATCGGGTTAAGATGGCTCTTATAGGAACGGCGATGAGGACCGAAACTATTTCGAAGCTCTTCAGTCATGACCGAAAGGTCATGCGGCGGCAACGGCTGACACGCTGTTGATGCAGGTCACGTCAGCGACAGCCGGTAGCGCCCGTGATGCACCGCGTCAACACCTGATGCCTCAGACGCAGGTGTCGGACAACACCCCTGTGAGCAACCAGCAACCACGGCAGCGGTTGCTCCAACAGGAACGGACAATCAGCGAGTTGTCCCGTTCCGTCCCGGCACCGCCGGATCCGGGCGCGTTGCCGTACGGTTGACCGGTTCCACAGGCGGCTCACCACACCGATGGACAGATATCTGAGAGGAAGCGATGCGACCGAACACCAGGCGCACCACTTTGGCGGACATCGCACGAGCCGCAGGGGTCTCCATCGCGACCGTGTCCAAAGTGGTCAACGGTCGCGGCGACGTAGCGCCGCAGACGCGCGCCCGGGTACAGGGACTACTGCACCAGCACCAGTACCTCGCGCCGGTGTTCCGCCACGCCGACGCCAAGGAGAACGCCACCATCGAGGTGCAGTTCAGGGGCGGCCTGAAGTCGTACGTCGCTGAGACCCTGGAAGGCATCATCGACGCCGCCGCCGAACTGGGTGCATCCGTGGTGATCAGCAAGGCGTCCCGCGCCCCTCACTGGGCCCGTGACCTGGTCTCAGCCGGACGCCGTGCCGTCATCGCGATCACCAGCGTGTACAGCACGGCCCACCTCGACGAACTGGCCCGGGCCGGGCTGCCGCTGGTCGTGCTGGACCCCCTGCATCTGCCTGACAGCCGGGTCAACAGCGTCGGGGCGACCAACTTCGCCGGCGGCCTGGCCGCGACCCAGCACCTCCTCTCACTGGGCCACCACCGCATCGCCTATCTCGGCGGTCCAGCCACGGCTGTGTGCAACCAGGCACGCATGCACGGCTACCGTGCCGCCATGGAGGCACACGGAGTACAGGTGCCCGGCGCCTACGTCCAGCCCGGAGAGTTCACGTACGAGACCGGACTGCACGGCGCCACGGCACTACTGGGGCTGCCGGAGCCACCGACTGCGATCTTCGCCGGTAACGACGAGATCGCCCTCGGCGTCATCGAGGCCGCCCGCGCCAGGGGTCTGCGCATCCCCGAAGACCTGAGCGTGGTCGGCTTCGACGACACAAGCCTCGCCCAGATGGCGTCACCGCCGTTGACCACCGTGCGACAGCCCCTACGGGAGATGGGTGCCGCCGCCCTGCGCATCGCCCTCCATCTGGTCAACGGCGAGAAGACCGAGTCGCACCACATCGAACTCGCCACCGAACTGGTGGAACGGGCCTCAACAGCGGCACCCCGCGAACCGGCATCGGCGCGTGAGCAGCCGTAGGACGTAGGAGGGGCGATCACCTCATTGAAGTGCTCTCCCAGCTAAAGCAGGGAGATTCCTGCCTACCTTGCGGTGGCGGGCTTGACGCGGCGAGCGCGCCTGGCGACTGCCCTCCCGGCAGCCGGGACGAGCGCGTGGCCCGTCCGGTACAGGTGCAAGATGTTCCGCGCTGCGTTGTGGTCGGCGTTGCCCGTCCATCCGCAGTCGGGGTTCTTGCACACGAACAGGGCCTGGGTCTCCCGGCTGCCGGGCGTGGTGAAGCCGCACGCGGAGCAGCGTCGGGAGGTGTTCGGGGCGGGGACCT
>NZ_KB911658.1 GCF_000383615.1 Streptomyces canus 299MFChir4.1
TGTTGACCAGCTTGGAGAGCTGGACCTTGGGCGGGTAGTGGACGAGGAGGTGGACGTGGTCCTGTTCGCCGTTGAACTGCTTCAGCTCGGCCTCGAAGTCCTGGCAGACCTCGCGCACGACCTCCTCCGTGCGGGTCAGCATGACGTCGGTGAACGCCTTCCGCCGGTACTTCGTGACAAAAACCAAGTGGACATGGAGGTTGTGTACGACGTGACGGCCAGTGCGTACGTCGGGGTTTGGATTCCAGCGTGGTGACATAAACCAATACTGCATAGTGTCGTCCATGAGTGATCATGGCCTGGAGACACGGCAGTTCGGGCACCGTGCCCGGCTTGCACTGCCCCCTGCCGTGGCGCTCAAGGCTGACGGCCAGGCGCACGCGGCCCGCACGATGTGGAATCTCCTGCACGCGTGGTGGCAGATGATGCCGAAGGAGAAGCGGACGCTCGCGAACGCGGACGCCGCGATCCGCCAGGCCCGCCAGGAGATCGATTTCCTCGCCGTCCTTCCCGCTCAGGCCGCGCAGGCGGTGCTGAAAACGTATTTCCAGGCGTGGAAGAACTGCTGGGACGGCCGGGCAGACGCCCCGAACTTCAAGGCCCGTTTCCGCACCGCCCTGACCGTGGACGTGCCGCAGGGCCGGGATTTGAACATCGTCCGTGTCCACCGCCGGTGGGGCATGGCCAACCTGCCGAAGATCGGCCGTGTCCGCTTCCGCTGGACCAAGGACCTCCCCGTCGGCAAGCACGCCGACAAGGACAACCGGATCACCGGCGCCCGGCTGGTCAAAGACCCGCTCGGCTGGCACATCGCCTTCCGTGTCCAGACTCTCGAACCCGTCCCCGAACCCCACCAGGGGCCGGAAACCGGCATCGACGTGGGCATCACCGTGCCCCTCGCCCTGTCCGACGGCGAGACGTACGGGCACGGTGAATGGCTGACCGTCAGGGAACAGGCCAGGCTCCTGGGTCTGGAGCAGCGCGCCGCCCGCCGCGAGAAGCACCGCAAGCCGGGAGAGCGCACCTCCCGTCGCTTGCACCACACCTACGACCAGATCGCAGGGCTCCGCGCGAAAGCCAAGCGCCGGGCCTCGGACTGGCAGCACAAGACCACCACCAAGATCGCCGACACGTACGGCACCGTTGTGGTGGAAGCACTCCAGATCACGAACATGGTCAAGTCCGCCAAGGGAACCGTGGACCAACCAGGCAAGAACGTCGCCCAGAAATCCGGGCTGAACCGCTCGGTCAGCGGGGAGGCATGGGGCCGCACGGTCACCGTGCTGACGTACAAGCTCGCCCGACGCGGCGGCACCCTGGCCAAGGTCCCCGCCCCGAACACCTCCCGACGCTGCTCCGCGTGCGGCTTCACCACGCCCGGCAGCCGGGAGACCCAGGCCCTGTTCGTGTGCAAGAACCCCGACTGCGGATGGACGGGCAACGCCGACCACAACGCAGCGCGGAACATCTTGCACCTGTACCGGACGGGCCACGCGCTCGTCCCGGCTGCCGGGAGGGCAGTCGCCAGGCGCGCTCACCGCGTCAAGCCCGCCACCGCAAGGTAGGCAGGAATCTCCCTGCTTTAGCTGGGAGAGCACTTCAACTGTGCTGGTCACAGAAGCAGGTCCCGCTGCCTGGGCTGGTCAACCGTCCGGCCGCCGCCACGTCCGCCGGCCGGACGATCACGCCACGGTCGAGGACGAGCACCAGCTCGCCAGTAACATCGGCCACCCGGACGCGGGCCCAGCGCTGCGTACGGCGTGCCGAGCCTCGATTGCCTCGTGCTGGCGGCCTGCCATTCGGGACCGACTTGTTTGTCTACGAGCGGGAGGACGAGGGCGTCGATGATCTCCTGCAGAAGCGCTCCCGTGACGACGACTAGACGTTATCGGCGTGGGCGCCCGCGGCGATCGGCGGCGGTGACATCCGTGGCGGGCCCCGCCCACACCTCGGCGGCGTCAGGAACGGTCCGTCTTCCAACTCTGCAGTACCAGGTCGAACTCCTCGCGGGATGTCGGCCAGTCACTTTCCGGGGAGTTCATGGAAATGGTGTACTCCGTGCCGTCCCAGTCGATGTACGCCTGGTTGATGGTGTGGCGCGGTGCTGGGAAGGAAGCGTCCCTGGCTTGTGCGTCCCAGGTGTACTCCCACAGGGACCCCTCCTGCTGCCGGAACAGGTTCTCCGCCATCTCCACCAAGCGGTATCCGGCGAGCTCCCGTTTGAGCTGCTGTTCAAGCTGGGTGAAGTGTTCATGGGCGCTTGCGAACTTGGGTGAGGTGTTGACATCTATGCGTATGAAGTGCCTCCCGCCGTCCGGTGAGTAGTCGACGTGCCGGATCCCGTCGAGGTCCTCGTCCACCACCTCCCGCCGCCAGTCCTCGGGCAGGTGCAGGCTGAAGCCGAGTGGGTCGTCGACGCGTTTCCATAGCGCGGGTACGCCCGCCTCCTGGTCGAACTCGGTACCCGTCTGGAGCGGCTCGGGCGAGAGTCCGGACGCCTTCGCGGAACCCCTGTCGAGCGGCCCCCATTTCTGGATCAGTACGACGGTGCCACCGCCCACCATCGCGGCGAAGGCGGCGATCAGGGCGACAGTCCGCAGATGGCGCCGTTTGGCACGCGTGGACATGGGCACGGCCTGGCTGCCGTGACTGGCGTAGGGATCGATCGGCTCGGTCACGGGGGAGCAGGGGGCGTCGGCCGACGCCTCGGGTTGCTCAGGGGCGGCATCCGCCTCTGGTTCGTTCCCACTGTGCTGAGTGGGCTCGATGCGTTGTGGGTTTTCCAACGCCTCGGTCAGCATCTGCTCGGCCTCGGCGATGGTGGGCCGGGCGGCCGGATCCTTGCGAAGCAGGGCAGCGATCACGGGTGCTAGCGATCCGGCGTGTTGGGGCTCCTCGGCGTCCTCTTGTATCACGGCCTGTATCGTGCTGAGCGCAGAGGTGCGGCGGAATGGAGGGCGGCCCTCGACCGCTGTGAACAGCGTCGCGCCTAGCGCCCACAAGTCCGAAAGTGCACAGGGGCCTTGGCCGCGCAGACGCTCGGGAGCGAGATAGTCCACCGAGCCGACAACCTCACCGGTGCGAGTGACGGCGGTGTTGGTGTCGTCCTCGATCTGGGCGATGCCGAAGTCGGTCAGCAGGACGCGGCCGTCCTCGCCGAGCAGGATGTTGCCGGGTTTGATGTCGCGGTGCAGCACACCGACGGAGTGCGCGGCATTCAGCGCCGACACAACCCACAGGCCGATCCGGGCGGCTTCGGTGGGAGCCACCCGGCCGTACTCGTTGATCGCGTCGGCCAGCGAGTAGCCCTCGACCAGCTCCATCACGATCCACGGCCGGCAGTCGTGCTCCAGGACGTCGTGCACCGTGACGACGGCAGAGTGGTTGATGCGCGCGGCCGCCCGCGCCTCGACACGGGTCCGGGCCAGGAGCCGCTCTTGGTCGCTCTCGGAGACATAGAGAGCGGCCGTAAGTTCCTTGATCGCTACGATCCGGTTGAGAATTTCGTCGTGCGCACGCCAGACGCGGCCCATGCCGCCGCTGCCGATCACCTCGGCAAGCCGGTAGCGACCCGAGATGAGTTGGCCTTGCATGTGATTCACGTTGCCCCGCAAAATGGTCTTGACAGGGCCACAATAGATACTGGCCGAGCCGACTGGAACGACAAAGTAGCCAGGAAAACCGCACTGTGATGGTTGTCACCCATTACTTTCGAGTAGCGCCAGCCAGTGATCTGACAGATCGCCGACCACCGCTCGAACAGCCGCGTGTCCTCGTCCCGTTGGGCCTACGGCACAGCCCTTGCATCACGCGTAGCGCTCCCCGGGCGAGCGTCATCACTTTGTGCACAAAAACTTCACACTCTATGCTGCCCGCTCGCGCGATCCAGTCCTCGGTCATCTCCGTCTGCTCCAGCAGAAGGGTTTACCCGAAATATCGGTGAGTGTATAGCTCATCGAGATATTTGGGCCTTTGCAACGGCTGACCCAATGTAGTGAGTTGGCCTTGAATTCCGTGTCCCGGCAGGGAATCGGTTCGACACGGGAAGGTCGGCTTCGTTACGTCAGATGAGACCGTGCTCGCCGACTCCGCGTGCGCCGCTGCACTTCACGGTCAGTTACCGCTCAGCGCTGTCCGAGATCAAGAGGGCGCCCGCGCAGCTCGCCGCCGGGCATCTGCCCCGCCGCCCGCCGAGTTCGGAACCTACCTGGAGCACCTGGCCCGCTGGGGACTCACTCCTCGTTATGGGTGGGCCTCAACGCGACCTATGGATCCTTGTGCTTGCCACCCAGACCGCGCGATTGCCCGTTCCACGAAACAAGCCGAAATTCTGGCCGAACCGGCGCTACGGCAACTCTCTCTCGACTATGACCACGCGCACAACTTCGATGCCGACGCTTCCCTCTTCGACGACTTCGCTCACTGGATCGCCGAGGCGGCCCGTAGCGAAATGAACCCGACGAAGTGCCCGATCTGGATGCAGCCTCTGCGATTTCCGACCTGGTCCAGAGCACGGCCAACGCATCGTCCCCCGTGTGGCAGCGACTCGGCTCACTCATTCGCACGCCGCTGAACATGTGACTCGACGTGTACGCACGGTCTCGACTACGTGAGGAAAGGAGTCACAGCGTGCAGCGAGCTACAGGGCGAACGTTGCCTGATGCAGCACTTGGCATCCGCGCCCTGCGACTCACCGTCTACGACATCGCCGATCGCCTGCGCTCCCTGGGAACCACCCGCTGCTACGCGAGGCAGGGGTACCGGGGGAAGCTGACACGCCCCCTGGGGCAGTCGGCGGAAACAACGCCCATAACCCGGTGCCTGCTGCCCGGGCGTGCGCGGTCGACTGGGCTGGTGCCGCTTTTGGGCCCCTGCTTGCGGCCTGGACGTGGGAAGAATCGATCACCGCCTGCGGCCAGTCCAGCCGATTCTTCGACCGCAGTCCGTCTGGGGTCGGATTCCGGTACGAAGTCACGCTCGAGTGATCGGTCGGTGGTGCCGGACGCGGCCGGGCATCCCGTGCGTCCGGCTGAACTGTTCCGACAAGCACCACAGACTACGGTCAGGGCACGGCCGTTGGCCGAGGTTCTCGGTGTGCCTGGGGCGCGGAACACCCCGCCACGGTGAGCGCCGGAACGCCCTTCAGCCAGGCGGCGGTTTTAGGTTCCGGCACCGGGCCGGCTGAGTCGGAGCGGTTGGCTCTCATCCGGAGGATGCCTCGGATGCCCAGGTGAGGGGTGAGCTGATGTGGCCGACTGGGATGGATGTTCATGGCGCAGATCGGGCCAATCATGTTGTCTTCGATGCGGTGGTGCGGCCCACTGTTGCGGAGTCCCGCGCGTTCGTGGAAGCGGCGGCTGCGCGGGAGGGTGCTGCCTTGGGGACGGCAAGATGCGCAAGCGCCGTCTTCGGCGACTGCTCTCAGGCCTACGCACCTACCCAGTCGGTGAACAGGCCGACCACGCCCCCTATGCCACCGTGTTCCCCGGCATCGTGACCGCAGCAGCCGGGCCTTCCAGCGCCGCATCGTCACGTAGTCGCGGAAGCCGGATATGCCAGTCCTCGACGTCGGCACAGGACGGCCGGTCGACCACGCCCATAACGTCGCCCAGACGCAGCTGTTATGAGGCCCGGACGAGGCGCTGATTTCCCTAGAAAGAACGGTCGGTCTTGACGGGGGATCATCCCCTGCGCAAGGGTAGGAGACACAGAACGTTCGTTACCAACGAGAGGGTTCGCTCATGGTGCGTCGAATCACTGGCCTGGTTTCCGTCGGTGCGGCTGCGCTGGTCGCGGTAGGTGCCTCGTTTGCCCTACCAGCCTCCGCTGCACCGGGCGCGGTGTCCCATACCGCGACCGCCGCGAACACGGCGGCGCATGAGGCCAAGCCGACGGTGGTGCTGGTGCACGGTGCCTTCGCCGACTCGTCCAGCTGGGCCGGAGTGATCAAGAGGCTGACACACGACGGATACCCGGTGCGTACGGTGGCGAACCCGCTGCGGGGCCTGCCCACCGACGTAGCCGCAACCAAGGACGTGCTCCGCAGCATCGACGGTCCCATCGTGCTGGTAGGCCACTCCTACGGCGGTGCCGTGATCACCAGCGCGGCAGCCGGCGACCCCGACGTCAAGGCACTGGTGTACCTGGCAGCGCTGGTTCCGGACAAGGGAGAGCCCGCGGCCGGTCCCGCAGACATTCCAGTCAAGAACCCCCTGCCGCCGCTGCCGACCGTCCAGGTTCCGACAGTGAACGCCGACGGGTCCCAGGGCACGGACATCTACTTGGCGCAAGACCAGTTCCGTAAGAGGTTCGCCGCCGATGTCGACCCGGTGACCGCTGCGGCGATGGCCGTAACACAGCGCCCGCTTGCCGCGGACACCACAGGTTCGGTGAGCACCGGGGCTGCCTGGCACAACATTCCGACCTACTACCTGGCCGCCGCGAAGGACCAGACCATCGACCCCGAGAAGCAGCTCTTCTTCGCCAAGCGGGCCAACGCCCACACCGAGGAGATCAACTCCTCGCACGCCGTCATGGTCAGTCACCCGGGTGCGGTCACGCACCTGATCGAGGAAGCCGACCACAACACGCACTAATCGGAGTGACCACTCGTCGGGTGACGGAGGCGACGTCCGCAACGCACAAAACTCCTGTTCCGTCGAGGGAGGTGTTCGACGTCTCAATGGCGCAGGAGCCTTGCTGGCTACCTGTCCTGGGGTCGCGTTGGACGACGAGGTCGATGCCGAGGTGGGCGGCGTGTGCGACGGCTTTGGTCTTGTAGCCGTTGTCGGCCCAGGCTTTGGTGATGGTGGGGTGGCATGCGGCGACGTGGGCGAGGAGGTGGGTGCCGGCGGCGGAGTCGCGGACGCTGGCGGGTGCGGCCCTCGGCCTGGCGGACTTTGCCGCGTAGCAGGCCGGTGAGCTGGTTGAAGATGCCGTCGGCTTCACGCGGGCGAAATAGCCGTAGACGCTCTGGTGGGGCGGGAAGTCGTGGGGCAGGTAGCGCCACATGGTCGTAGCCGCGGTCCGCGAACAGCATGTCGGGCCGTCGACAGGGCCTGCCGACGGACCCGGCAACGGCCGGAACCTTGTCGAGTAGTGGCAGGAGTTGAGTGACGTCATTGCGGTTTCCGCCGGTCAGGGACACTGCGAGCGGGATGCCCTGTCCGTCGGTGAGGATGCGGTGCTTGCTGCCAGGTCGTGCGCGGTCGACCGGGCTGGGTCCACTTTTGGGCCCCGGCGGGCGGCCCGGACGTGGGAGGAGTCGATCACCGCCCTCGACCAGTCCAGCTGGTTCTTCGACCGCAGCTTCTTCAACGGGAGCGCGTGCAGTTGGTCCCACACGTCGGCCTCGTTCCAGGCCGCCAGGCGCCGCCAGCACGTCATGCCCGAGCCGAAGCCGAGCTCTTGGGGCAGGTACTCCCACTGGATGCCGGTGTGCAGCACGAACAAGATCCCGCACAGCGCCTGCCGGTCCGGCACCCAAGGCCGGCCCTCCACCTGCTTCGGCTCCGGCCCAGGCAGCAACGGCTCGATCAGCGACCACAGTTCATCCGAGACGATCCACGGCCGTGACTGTCTCTTCCCCACGACCACACCAACGATCCACCGGGCCGACAGTCACATGATCAGCAACTTTTGTTAGAGCCAGTGCAAGCGCACGTCAGTTTCGCGTGGGCCACACCGTGGTATCCGGGGCCAAGCGATCTGTCACCTCGGCGGAGGCGATCACGGGGTGACAGGAGGGTGGCAGCGGGATGGAGTGAGGGCTCAGGTTGGTCATCACTTCGATCGCACCGTTGGCGAAGTGCAGGACATCGTACGCAGGTCTGCTGCTCCCAGTCCGTGGTGGCGGCACAAGCGCAGCAGGGTGCGGTAGAGACGCAGGGTCGAGTCGGAGTGGTCGCGCTGCGTGACCTTCTCGTCCGGCCCCGGACGCCCACCCGGCTCCAGAAACTGACACCCCGCCCGCTACGACGTCGGCAAGATCCTCAAACGTCCCGCGAGCATGACCGAGCGTGACGAACCAGGATAAGGAACAAGGTCCGAAACTGTGAACAAAGCCTCCTCTTTCGGGACGGGGCGGTTGGCGGTTCCGAACGTTGCGCCGCAGCCCGCCGTTTAGAGGAGGTGGGCTGCAGTTCGAACCGAGCGCCGAGGCGCAACAACAAGATCGCTCCGCAGACTCGGTGTCGGCCGACGCTCGGTGGCGTCAGCCGCGCAGAGCCAGAGCGGCCCCCAGACCGACTAGGCCCACGCCCGACGTTCCGGCGAGTCCACGCCGGACGCTGCGGCGGCGCAGCAGCGTTTCGACACGGGCTAGGCACAGGAGCACCAGCGTGAACCAGAGCAGGCACAGGAGCCAGAAGACACCCGCGAGGACGCTATTTGCGGTCGTTGTTCCCAGGCCGGGCAAGGTGAACTGGGGAAAGAGGGCTAGGTAGAAGACGGCCACCTTGGGGTTGAGCAGGTTGCTGATCAGGCCTTGCCGGAAGGCGGTGCGCATGACGTGTCGCGCGGTCGGGACGGGCTGGGCGGTGCGGGGCTCCGGAGCGTCTGGGGCAGAACTGCGGCGCAGGCGGACGAAGTCGGCCAGTGACTGGGCACCGAGATAGATCAGGTACAGGGTGCCGACGACGCGCAGAATCGTGTAGCCGATCTGCGAGGCAGCCAGCAGGGCCGTCAGGCCGGCCACCGCGGCCGTGGCCAGGACAGCGTGTCCCAGCATGATCCCCGCAGCGGTCGCCTGGCCCGCGCGCCGCCCCGACCGGGCCGTGTTGCCCAGCAGCAGGGTCAGATCAGGGCCGGGTACGACGATGATGACCAGGGACGCGGTCACGAAGCCGAGTAGTTCTGACATGTAAATCCGTTCACGTGTACATGACCCCGGGCTGGTCGCACCGCGGGGAGCCGGCGCCCGACAACGCCACGGCGCCATTCCATCGCACGCCCCCGCCGTGAGAGTAGGGCCAATTCGAATGAACTGGACTGACCGTGCACAGGTTGCGAGTGCTGCGATCAACTCGTTGTCCAGCGCTGGTATTGATTGGGAGCTGCTCCAGTGCGGTCGCTGCAGCAACGCACAGGGGACAACGGCAACCCGGTCCTATTTCGGGACTGGCGAGAGCCAGACGACTTGGCGTTATTGCATGCTAGGCCCCAGTCTCGCATTGTTTCTTTTGGGGTGCGGTCGCCGAGAGCCATTCGACGCCGGTCGTTCAGTACACGCTGTCGCCGGCCGGGCGGACAGGACTGTCACGGGGGCGCTTTGACGAGTTGGCTCCAGGCTCCTATAAGGTCACGTCCGTCCGGCGGCAGCGCTTGCTGCGTGCCGTGGCCGGACGGTCGACAGATCAACGCCAGGACACTCACGGGGTCAGTCATAAGCAAGAGTCAGACTGTCACGGCCGGGGCTACCCGATCCTTGCGGGATCCGGTGCGAGAAGAATGACAGTCGTAGCTGTCCCCGACCGAGCCCATGGACGCTTCAACTCCCGCTCCGACCAGGCGGGTTGTGAGCTTGATGGATGTGCATTGCGTGCCGTGGTCGGCATGGTGGACGAGTTCGCCGAGGGTGACCTCGCGGCTGGCCAGCGCGTACTCGACGGACGTGAGGACCTGGTTGGCGTCCGCGCGGGCGGAGGTCTCCCAGGCAACCACCCGGCGGGAGAACGCGTCCCGGATCGCCGAGAGCCACAAAGGCCCCTCACTGGTGGTGATCATGGTGAGGTCGGTGACCCACAGCCGGTTCGGTGCTTGCGGTGCGGTCCCGTTCGACGCGCTTGCGGCCGGCGTGGACGCTCTCGCGCTTGAGCACGGCGTGCACGCGCGGTGAGCCGTAGATCCCGCCCGAGCCGGCGTGGATCTCCTTGATCTGCTCGGTGAGTTCCACGTCGCGGCGCCGGCGTTCGCATGGCTCGCGCTCGGCACGAGGCCAGCGGTAGTAGGTGGAGGAGGGGATGTGCAGTTGCCGCAGTACGGGCTCGACCCCCAGGTGCCGGTGCTCGTCAACGAGCGCCGTCACCTGGGCCGGGTCGGGTCGAGCTGCGCGGCGAGAAAAGCCGAGGCCGTCCGCAGGACCTCGTTCGCCCGGCGCGGGTCCCGCACTTTGCGCCGCAGTCGGGCGAGCTCGTTCTTCTCTTCGGTGGTGAGCAGGCCGTCCCGCTCGCCGGCATCGGTCTCGGCCTGCCGGGTCCAGTTCCGCAGGGCTTCGTGATGCACGCCGAGTTCCTCGGCCATGCGGCGGATCACGGGCTTCGGCTCAGAGGTCCGGTACATCCGCACCGCACGCTCACGCAACTCCAGCGGGTACTTCCTCGGAGCAGGCATCGGCTGGGCTCCTCTCATGAGACCCATCTGACCTGCTGTCACCTTTCCCCGCATCTCGGGGGAACCTCATGCTTCTTGTGTTTTTGCGAGTAGTACGGCTGATCGGCGCGGACGCGGTCGGTGGGGATCAGTGTGCCGTCAACGATGACGTGGTCGCCCTCACCGAGGCCGGTGTGGGCTTCATGGAGGCCTGGGGCCCAGGAGGCCAGCACCTCCAGGGCCTCGTCCACGTAGCGCCAGGCGGTGGCCTGCGATATCGCGAACCCGGCGCCGAGCTGGGCGAACGTCTCGTTCTTGCGCAGGTGGACAAGCGTGAGCAGTGCCTGGCCGAAGCAGCCGAGCTTCCGCAGCGGATGTTACGCGCGCGGCGGTGCCCGTACAGCAGCCAGGCAACAGCTCAACGAGCTAATGCGGGACGTCGAGCGTGGCAGGATACGGAACCAACAGGGCCCCTTCGATCGTCGGCGTGCTGAGTGGAATCACCACGCCAACGACGAGGGCCCCTGCCTCGTCACCACACACTGACCAGCCCTTTTCACCCGCCAGCACAGGATGAAAGAGGGTTCAATATCGGTCGTTAATTTATATATTTTTATCCCATGCCTAGACGCAAGCCCATACCCAGGGCCATTGCGTGCAGTCGATCTGTCCAGGTTGATCAGGTGATGCCGCAGGGTCTTTGCGTGTAGCCGATTCGTCCGGTTGGTCAGGGGATTCCGAGGGCTGTCGGGGGCCGTTGATGGGTCGCGGGCGGTGTAACGACAGGCTGCGAGCCGGACTGTCTGCTCGGCGTACAGGCTGCCCAAACAGTGCCCTTCTTGATCACCTGTCTGTAGCGGTCAGGAGCCGGAGCTGGCGGTGTCCTGTTGCGCCGCTTCCTGAAAGTCGGCGACGGCGGATCCATACCTCTTCGCCCAATCGGTCAGGGCGGCGATGGGTTCGGTAAGCGTTTGGCCGAGGTCGGTGAGGCTGTATTCGACCCGTGGGGGCGCCTCGGCATAGGCGTGGCGTTCGATCAGGCCGTAGCTCTGAAGTCTGCGCAGTGTCTGGGTGAGCACCTTGCGGGAGATGCCCCCGACGAGATCGACGAGTTCACCGTGCCGAAGGGGCCCGCGGCTGAGGGCGAACAGGACCACGACGGCCCATTTGTTGGTGATGATGTCGATGGCGAGCCGGGCGGGGCAGTCGGCGAGGAAGACGCTTCCGGCTGGGTCGTGCATGGCCGAAGGTTACCAGGAGGTACCTATCGGCTCAGTAGCGTCTTTCTGTATGAGTACGTCGCACACGAAAACCTATGTTCTTGTCCATGGTGCTTGGCACAGCGGGCGCGTCTGGGACCGGGTGGTTCCCTTGCTGACCCGGGCCGGGCATCAGGTGTACGCCCCTTCGCTGACCGGCCACGGCGAGAAGGAACGCCTCCTCACTCCAGACGTCGACCTGGACACCCACGTCGCCGACGTCGTCGCTCTCCTCAGCGAGCGGGATCTCACCAACGTGGTCCTGGTCGGGCACAGTTACGCAGGGATGGTCATCTCCGGCGTGGCCGGCGCGGTCCCGGACCGGATCGCGCATCTGGTCTACGTCGACGCGATGGTCCCGGCTGACGGTGAGAGCGCGCTGGACGTCATGCCGGAGGTGACCCGGCAGCTGATCGACGCGGCCGCGGCTTCCGACGCCCCCTGGCGGATCCCGCCCCTGCCGGAAATGCCCATGCCCATGGGGCTGTTCGGGGTGACCGACCCGGCGGACACAGCGTGGCTGCGCACCATGCTGTCGGACGAGTCGGTGGGCTGCTTCCTGCAGCCGGTCCGGCTGGACAACCCGGCCGTGGACGCAATTTCCCGCACACACATCCACTGTGTCGGCAGCGCACCGGGGGACGTCACGCGCCGCCCAGTTCCGGCGGTGCCTCCGGGCGGCGCTGCGTCGCAGGTGTGGGAGCTGGAAAGCGGCCATGACTGCATGGTCACCGTACCGGACGCACTCACCGACCTGCTGTTGAAGGCTGGCTGACTGGTTGCCGGTTGGGGGGAGGGGCCTTGCGTGGCCGCGGTTTGAGCGAAATCGCCCGGTGATGAACTCCGCGTTGGGCGGTATGGCGTCGGCCACGGACGAACCAGCTCACGGTGGCTTCGGCCCGTACATCCTTGTGCGTGCGGGCCGGACCTGCCACCGATCCGGACCTGTACGGCCGGGGAGACAACTCCTCTATCTCCTCTATTAGTAACTCTAACCTCAATACCAGTGACTTAAGGGTCTCGACTGGTAGCGTGGCATCCAGGAGGTGCCTGGATGCCACGCCCTGGGCAGGTCAAGCCGGAGACGGATGAGCGGTTGTCGGACCGGATCGCGGTCGGGCTGCTAACGCGTACATTTCCGCCGGAGCTGGTGGACCGGGTGGTCGCTGAGTCCGGTCGTTCGGGTCAGCGCACTCGGCTGCTGCCGCCGCGGGTGGTGGTCTACTTCGTGCTGGCGATGTGCTTGTTCTCCGGGCAGGGGTATGAGGAGGTTGCGCGGCTGCTCACGCAGGGCCTGACCTGGGCGAAGCGCTGGTCAGGCTCGTGGCGGG
>NZ_KB911659.1 GCF_000383615.1 Streptomyces canus 299MFChir4.1
TTCCACCGTCCGCGCAGTTACCTCCACCCGCAGACCAGCAGCCTGGATCACTACCACCGCCTCCTGTCAGCGGTCTTACGCCGACGCAGGGCGATCACCAGCACCCTTCTGGCCCAGCTGCTGGGCGTTACCCGCACCAACCTCTCCAACCAGTTCCAAGACGGGCACCGGCTCCTGGACCTGCATCGCATCGCCGTTACACCGCTGCCTGGGTCGCCCGCCCGGACCCTCGAACAGCTTCGAGTTCGCCTGCCTGACGAGGACCATCCGGAAGATCAACCCTGACAGTTATTCAGAATCAAGCCCCCGGCCGCACCGAGAACTGCCAGATCGGCGTCTTCGCCGCCTACGCCACCACACACGGACGCGCTCTGGTGGACCGGGAGTTGTACCTGCCCAAGTCCTGGACCGACGACCGCGACCGCTGCCTCGCCGCCCACATCCCCGACGAGCGGGCCTTCGCCACCAAGCCCGACCTGGCCAAGACCATGGTGCTGAGGGCGATCGCCTTGCCGCTGCCGATCGGCTGGGTGACCGCGGACGCCGCCTACGGTCAGGAGTGGCGGCTGCGCCGCATGCTGGAGGAGACCGGCCTGGGCTATGTCCTCGCGGTCCCCAAGTCCCAGCAGGTGCCGCACTTCGGACGCATCGATCACCTCTTCTCCCAGGCCCCCGACGAAGCATGGGAGCGACGTTCGTGCGGTGACGGCGCGAAGGGCCCGCGCGTCTACCACTGGGCGGCCCTGCAGATCGCGAACGTCGAGGACTTCGACGGCGAGATGCCCACCCACCAGCGGTGGGCACTGGCCCGCCGCAGCATCAGCAAGCCCGAGGAGATCGCCTACTACCTCGCCTACGCACCGCTCGGCACCACGGTCGAGCACCTGGTCCGCGTCGCCGGGACGCGCTGGGCCATCGAGGAAGCCTTGCAGGCCGCGAAGAACGAGTGCGGCCTCGACCAGTACGAAGTCCGCCGCTACACCGGCTGGATGCGGCACATCACCCTGGCCATGCTGGCGCATGCCTTCCTGGCCGTCATGGCCGCCGATGCCGCGACAAAGGGGGCAGCAGAAACGGTTCCTGCCTTGCCCCCCTCACCGTGGCAGAAGTTCGGCGACTCCTGGCAACTGGCCACTCACCCCTCGCCGTTCACCAGCCCCTCATCAGCGCACGCGCACTGAGATGGTCACACTGGCGCAGACGACGCCAAGCCGTCGCCCGCCGCTGTCACTATCAGCGTCGGGTGCACACGATCGAGGGGCGGCCCGGGAAAGAGAACACGGGCCGGCAACCAGCCCTCTACACTCACCCAGACCGCCCCTGAACAGGGAAAACGTCAAAGTGCTGCTGGAGTATTAGGAGCGGAAGTCGGCGCCGCGGTAGCCCCGGACCGCCCACACGTGGGGCAATGCTCAAGACCTGTGGGTCGGCTTCGGGTTGGGCGCAGAAGGCGTACCTTCCCGAATGATCCTTTGATGGTCACCGAGTAGGCCCGCGTTCGCAGCGCGGGTCGGGAAGGCCCGCCCGATGCTCAGCGTAGTGAACGCCGACGGTTCGACCGAGTCCGGCTCCCTGATCGACGAGATCGTCCGCGAAGGCGCCCGGCGGATGCTCGCCGCCGCGCTGGAGGCCGAAGTCAACCAGTACATAGCCGAGTTGGCCGCGGTGACGGACGGGGCCGGGCGTCGTCTGGTGGTCCGCAACGGCCACCACCGGCCGAGGACTGTGACCACTGCTGCAGGTTCCGTCGAGGTCACAGCCCCGCGCGTGAACGACAGGCGGGTGGACGCGGCCACCGGCGAGCGGATGCGGTTCTCCTCGAAGATCCTGCCGCCGTGGTGCCGCAAGTCGCCCAAGGTCAGCGAGGTGCTCCCCCTGCTCTACCTGCACGGGCTGTCCTCGGGGGACTTCGTGCCTGCGCTGGAGCAGTTCCTCGGCTCGGCGGCCGGTCTGTCGCCGGCGACCGTGACCCGGCTGACCAAACAGTGGCAGGACGACCACGCCGCCTTCCAGCAGCGCGACCTCGCCGAGTCCGACTACGTGTACGTGTGGGCGGACGGGGTGCACCCCAAGGTCCGGCTCGGACAGGCGCACTCCTGTGTCCTGGTGCTGATGGGCGTGCGCCTGGACGGCACCAAGGAACTGATCGCGCTGGCAGAAGGGCTGCGTGAGTCAACCGAGTCGTGGGCGGATCTGCTGCGTGACTGCCGCCGCCGCGGGATGCGCGATCCCGAGCTGGTCGTCGGTGACGGCGCAATGGGCCTGTGGAAGGCACTCGCCGAGGTGTTCCCGGCCGCCCGCCACCAGCGGTGCTGGGTCCACAAGGCCCGCAATGTCACGAACGCCCTGCCGAAGTCCGCACAGCCGGGCGCGACGAAGGCGATGCAGGAGATCTACAACGCCGAGGACCGCGCGCACGCCGAGAAGGCGGTCGAGGTGTTCGCGAAGACCTACGGCGCCAAGTTCCCCAAGGCCGTCACGAAGATCACCGACGACCGCGACGAGCTGCTGGCGTTCTACGACTTCCCGGCCGAGCACTGGATCCACCTGCGGACCACGAACCCCATTGAGTCGACCTTCTCCACCGTCAAGCTCCGCACCAAGGTCACACGCGGCGCCGGCAGCCCCGCCGCAGCCCTCGCGATGGTGTTCAAACTCGTCGAGTCCGCCCAGGCCCGCTGGCGGGCGATCACCGGCGCCCACCTCGTACCACTGGTCCGCACAGGCGCCCGGTTCGAGAGCGGCGTCCTGGTCGAACGCCCGCGGGGCGCTGCCTGATCTTGTGGCGGGTGGCCGGGATAGGGCAATTATTTAGACAGGAGTGGGTCTGCCATGACAGAGGTCAGTCGGATTGTGCAGTCTCACGCTGACGGAGCACGTCGTAGCCCACGAACTCAAACAGCCGGGTTCCGGTGCGCAGGGGTCGAGGCGTGCCGGTGAACCGGTGCACACCGACCCCGTAACCAGCACCCGGTTCGGACAGCCACTGCAGTTCGAAACCCTGCTCGCCGAACCAATCGCAGATCATGGGCACTCTGTCGGGGGCGGCACGGTTGCGGGTCCAGATGACGGTGCCACCGGTCTTGCACAACTGGTTGCAGGCGCCGATGGTGCCCTCAATGTCGCTGTCGGTGATGTTTCCGAAGACACCGCAGACCAGAACGAGGTCCGCGGGGGTCATGTCCCGGTACTGGTCGATGAGGGAGGCATCGCCCGTCACGACCTCGACCTGGTCCAGCTTTGCCAGGCGGGCCGTCTCCGAAGCCGCGGCGGTGTTGCGGGCGTCCAACTCCACAAGCCGCGCCCGCACCTCGTGGCGGCGCGGATGATCGGACAGGACGTGGAGGAGGTCGCGACCGTCCCCGGCGCACAGGCTGATCACCTTCAGCGGCCCAGCTGGGGCATCGTCCAGGGCCGCCCGGGTCTGCGATTGAACGGTCCGCAGCCTCCGTGCCATCCAGGAGTCCGCTACGTCGTACTTGCCATGCCAGGCGTTCCAGTCCATTGCCGCACCCTACGGCTGACCACAAGCCGCAGACGATCCAATTTCGATCACCGCAGGGGCAACCGCTGCAGCGACCAAGAATGAGCCACAGCCCGTCAGATCGCGGCGGTCACATCCTCCGTCATCGGGACAATCGTCGAGCGGTCATCCACAGGTCTTGACAATTACTCCCACACGTGCTTCAGGCGTGGGAAGGCATCAGTGGCCCGGGAGAACAGCACCGCGGCGCCATTGGGGTCGCCGACGTTGGCCGGGCTCAGGGTGTCGACGAGCAGGTGTCGCTTGATGCCGCTGACCTTCTTGCCGCCGTCGTATCCGTCTGGCCACCGCGTTCACTGGCCCGGACGCTCTGGCACACGCCTTCTTGCTGCCGCTGCCGCTGCCGCCAGTAGTGGTAGACCGTTTGCCACGGCGGCAGGTCATGCGGAAGCAGTCTCCAAGCGCAGCAGGCCCGCAGTCAGTAGACCAGCGCGTTGAGGATCTCCCGCCGTGCGTGTATCGCCGGTTGTCCGCCGGGCTTGACCGCCGAAACCAGGGGACAAAGGATCTCCCACTCCGGATCGGACAGATCCGTCGAGTAACGGGTACGCAGCCCGTACACCCTAGCTCCGAAAGTACGCGACCACCCCGCTACCAGGCGACTGCCCGCTGACAGGCTTTTCAGACGCCCTCTAGCGATTGGGGGCTGCCGTACTAGCTGATGTCAGTACGCGGGCCGCCGCGCGATCGCTAGTATTCGGTTTCGGTTGGCCACCGAGTTGCCCCGGCTCGACAGCCCGAATTACTCACTGAAACACCCCATATCGCGACCCTGGCTGAGTCGCAGCCGACAAGCCGTCCGACTAATTCCACCTGCGCTCTGCTCCGCGGTCTCCTGCGGAGGAGCCGTCAGGCAGGCAACGGTTCCCAGAGACTGGGGAACCGACCTCATACGAAGGATCTGACTCATGGCAAAGTCTCTTGCGAAAACACGACTGCCTGAGGTGCGCGACCGCTTGGAGACGATTGGCCCGCTGGGCGACGACTCGCTCTCCGAGCGAGGCGAGGCGGTGGTCCGCAGGCTCAGCAGGCGCGACGAGATGCGATACTTGCTGGACGGGATTCTGTCGGACGACCGTCAGCTCGGCGAGATCGCGGCGCGGTCGTACTATCACGCGAACAGCTTCCTTAAAATTGTTTTGGCGGTGGGCGACGAGAACGCCTGGAAGCTTCGTCTGCACGTGTGGCACCCGCGGTCGGAGGCGGATCTCCTGCCGAGGGAGGACATCCACTCGCACCGCTGGGACTTCACGACCGCCCTGCTGCTCGGCGAGTACAACGCCCGCGAGTACATGATCGCCCCCGGCGACGACTACCACCACTACCGGTACACCCCGGTTCGAGCGGACCAGCACTTCTCGCTGGAGGCCATGGGGAGCAAACAGCTCGCCAAAGTCTGCGAAGTCAATGTTCAAGCCGGCACGGTCTACCATCTTGACCATCGGATCCTTCACAGCATCGCGCGTTCCAACGATGGGCCCACGGCCACGGTGGTGCTCCAGGGGCCCATGTTGCGGGATACGACGAATGTCTATCGCACGAGCCCGGTCAGTGAAGAGGGCGGCGGAGACAAGGGGATCTACGTCGAACGACCTTCCGTCGACCAACTGCGCGGGGAGCTGGCGCAGCTCCACCACTGGTTGTGACGCGGGCCAGGAGCGCGGAAACATGACCCCGTACAAGTACCCGGCGGATGCGGCAGCCCACTTCACCAAGCACGGTGTCGATCTCACCGTGTACGGGCAAGTGGACCCATCCGTGACCGTCGTCCACGTCAGTGTCTCGGAAGGCCACTTTCAGGAGTTCTACAACTCGGAGAGCAGCTATGTGTATCACGTCATCAGTGGCTGCGGCACCTTCTATCTCAATGACGATGCCGTGCCGGTGAACGCCAGGGATCTGGTCGTCGTTCCACCGATGGCGCGCATCTACTATTTCGGCGCACTGGAGATGGTACTCACGGTCTCCCCAGCGTTCGACGAAGCGAACGAACGGCACGTCAGGTTTCTGGAGAAGAGTCAGATTTCGGACACGGCCCGCTCATGAAGTCCTCACTCCACCCCGACTCGGAGTTTCTTGAGCTGGCGACCTGGAACATCGGAGGTGGGATTCTCGGAGTATCTCATCAGCGCGGTGGAACCCCCTCGCCTGACTACTACGCCTCGGTGCTCCAGCGGCACGCGCCGGATGTGGTCTGCCTTCAGGAGGCGCACGACTACTTCGGGTCTCGGGAGAGCCAGCCGCACTACTTGGCGCGCCAAGCGGGCTATCCGCATGTGGAGTTGTTCCCCACCAGCGTCTCGCACCTGGCCGGAGACGCCGATTTCGCACTGGCGGTCCTGTCTCGGTTCCCGATCACGAACACGGTCTACCGGCAGTTCCCCAATCCCGGCCGGACCGGAACCGGCCCCGACGGAGAGCCATGGACGCTGGACGACAAGGGGTACCTAATCACCCGGATCGATCTAGGGAATCATGAGATCGGGCTGATCAACGGGCATTGTTTTCCGCTGCGGCACTTCGGCGCGTGCGCCACGGATCCGGAATTCGCCGAGGGTTGGGCCATGTTGGTCCGAGACATGCTGACTCTGCGGAAGTCCGGTCCAGCGCTGGTCGCCGTCGACCTGAACCATGACCCGATCGAGGACGTGCTGAACGCGGCTCTCGGACGAGGCAAGTACCTGAACGCATTTCCGATCGGCACAGCGGTCAAGGGAGCCAAACGAGACTATGTCCTCTACGGGCCGGGGATGCGTCTGCTGTCGGCTACGGCGACAGCCAGCGAATCCGATCACGCCTACCGGCAGGTGAGGTTCTTGGTCGAGTATTCGGTCCCGGATGAGTGACTGTGTCCGTCAGCATTCGCCCTGGTCTACTCTGATATATGAGGTACGGTGGCAGAACGTAAAGGCGTCGTGCCCAGCACGGCTGCACGAGAACAGCACGAGCGTGAGCTCTTTGGGTTGGCCCGCCGACTTCGCGATGGCCATCACCGCGGCCGGGAGGCGCTGAGTCTGGTCCCAAGCGAGAACCGCCTTTCCCCGTTGGCGCAATTGCCGTTGCAGCTTGATTTCTACAACCGCTACTTCTTCAACGAAAACCACGACCCGGATTTTTGGCAATTTCGGGGCGGGGAAAGCATCGCGGACATCGAAACGGATGTGGCGTACAACAGCTTGAGCATGCTGTCCGGTGCCCCGTTCGTGAACCTCCGCCCGGTCTCCGGGCTCAGCGCGATGATCATCGCGATCTCGGGCATGGGGGGCGAGACTGGCAGCACGGTGGTCTGTGTCGACCCCGCGAGCGGAGGCCACTATGCCACCGTGGCGGTGATTAAGCGTTTTGGCTTTGTTCCGGCTATGGTCTCGGTCGAGGCGGGTGTCGTGGATGTCGATGGCCTGCGAAAGATCCTGTCCGCGCAGGACGTATCCCTGGTCTACCTTGACCTGCAGAACAGCCTGCACCTGCTGGACGTCGCACCGGTTGCCGCCTGCCTGGCCGAGCACAGCCCGCACACCTTGCTGCACGTCGACGCCAGTCACACCTTGGGACTCATTCTAGGCGGTCAGGTGCCCAACCCCCTTGAGCTCGGCGCGACCTCCTTCGGTGGCTCTACGCACAAGACCTTTCCCGGGCCGCACAAGGGTGTCCTGTTCACCCGGCTACCGCGGGTGTGTGAGCTGATCAAGGACGCGCAATACGTCTTGCTGAGTAGTCATCACTTCGCCGCGACCCTGGCACTGGGCCTGGCGGCGCGCGAGTTCCAGTACTTCGGAACGACTTACGCCCGTCAGGTGGTTGTCAATGCCCGGCGGCTCGGTGCTGAGCTGGCGGCGCGGGACTTCAAAGTCGCCCGCTGCGCGGACGGGTTCACCGACAACCATCAGCTCTGGGTTGATGTCGGGGACCAGGCCGCGACGAACAAACTTTCCGGGGCACTGGCTCAGGCTGGGGTCCGGGTCAACGTCCAGACCGACATGCCGGGCTTCGCGGGTCCTATCTTCCGACTGGGCAGCGCCGAGGTGACGTTCGAAGGCGCTTCCGAGACGTCCATGACCCTCATCGCCGACGCCTTCGCGGCGGCTCGGAACGGTGAGGTCGATCGTGCGGCCAGATTCCGCGCTCGGGCGCGGCAGGCATTCGAGAGCCCCCACTTCTTCGTTGACCCGGAATAGGCGTTCACCACGATGTCGGTCTTGCTGCGACCTCGGCCTACAGCGGAGGACGGATACCGGTCGCGACCACTTGGATCCCTCCCGACCTCGATCCTTCGTGCGCCCAGTGGCTGCTGTCGCCAGCAGCTACTGCAGTGGCGGGGATCGGCGAGCCCGAAGAAGTCACGTCAGCGGCGCACGCCACCGGCGCGCGCGAGGCGATCGGCCGCGGGCCGGCCGGGGGCTCGCGGTGGGGGCCACGTGGATCTGAACCGGATGCCGGTTTACGACGTCAGCCCGGTGCTCGCCGTGCTGATGCGTGCGCCGGTGGAGCTGGTTCCGTTGTACGCGGTCCTTGCGTTGCTGCATTACGAATCGAGTGGCGCGGTGTTCGGCACCTGTGTGGGTGACCTGCCATTAGGTCGCTGGGGTCCTGCGGCATCCGGGGTTCCACGCTACCGCGATGACAGCTGCCGCGACCGTCCACCGAGTCGTGTCAACGAGCGGGCCCCAGGTCGCCGCGTTACCGACAAGGACGGTGAACTCACGGCTCGTGTGGAATTGGCTGAGGACCGCTTCACTGCAAGGACGCCGACCAGCTCGCCGAACGGTTCGTCGCTGATGCCGGCCGGCTGAACGTCGCGCCGCATTAGCCCGTCGGCCCGCTGGATGAGGCAAGGTCACACTGCTCGCGCGACGACAAGTAGCCACTGAGAAGGGCAGAACCATGACGGATACCACTGGTTCCACACACATAGTGGTCGTCAACGACCACGAGCAGTACTCGATCTGGCCCGCCGGACGAGAGGTGCCAGACGGCTGGCGAGCCGTGGGAGGACCTCGTACACGTGAGGCCTGTCTGGACCACATCGAGCAGATCTGGACGGACATCCGGCCGCGACATGCCCGGACGGCTTCGACGGCCCTGACCGGTTCGACATCACCCGCCGTCCCAACCGGCACATCGCCCTGGGATCACGGGAGTGCCTCTACATCGGCGCGCTGCCCGCCCGGGCCGAGATGAAAATCCTGTTCTCCGAGCTCCTCGACTGCCTGCACACGATCGAGCCGGCGGGCCCAGCTATTCGGCTGAGCTCCGTTGTCGTCAACGGACTGGAGCGACTGCCCATCCGTATGGTGTCCAAGCAGCCCTGAGCGACCTTTCGCCCTCGTCTCACCACCCGACCTACTGCATTCCAAGGAGGACCGCGGTGCCCTCAGGCAGCACCCCGACCGCCGCCGATGTTGTCTCCCGTTTCCTCGCACACGCCGCGGCCCGGCCCGATGCTCCGGCCGTGGTGGAGGACGGTGGGATACTCACCTACGGTCAGCTCGACACTGCCTCGGCCGCCTTGGCGTCGCTACTGCTCCGTCGGTACGGCGTGGGCCGGGACTCCGCGCCGATCGTCGCTGTCCTCCTACCCCGTGGGGCGGCGGCTGTCGTCGCCGCCCTCGGCGTCCAGCGTGCCGGTGCCGCACATCTTCCGCTAGAACCCCGTGATCCTGACGACCGGCTCCGCCTGATCGCCAAGGACGCGAGACCGAAATGCCTCATCACCGACCAGGTCGGCCAGAAGCTTACTGCAGAGTGGGGGCTTCCGGTGGTCTCCATGGACGAAGCATCGGTCGAAGCCGTTCTGGTGGACCTGAGCGTCCCCACGCCCGCGGACTGGGCCGCCGTCATCTACACCTCGGGCACAACTGGCACTCCGCGCGGCGTGGTCGTGCACCACGAGGGCCTCGGCCATCTCGTTGCAGCCCACGCCGACCACTTCGGCACCGGTCCCGGCGACCGGGTCGGCTGGGCCTCCGATATGGGCTTCGACGCAGCCATGTGGGATGTCTGGTCGACCCTCGGCGCGGGTGCCACGCTGTACGTCGCCGAGGACGCGATCCGTCTCGACCCTGCCCGGCTCATCGCCTGGCTGGACCAGCATGAGATCAGCGGCATGTTCCTCGTGACCCCGCTCGCGGCCGAGCTGATGCGTAGGTACGACCCTCCCGTCACCCTGCGTGCGCTGCTCACCGGAGGGGACCGACTGTGGCAGGTCCCGCCCGGCCGAACGCGGTCCTGGCCTGTTCACAACGCGTACGGTCCCACCGAGGGGACGGTGGCGGTCACCTGGACCGGGCCCATCGCTGCTACAAGCACGGCCCCGTCACTCGGCCGCCCCCTGCCCGGTGTGGCCGTGCACATCCTGGATGCCACCGGAACTCCAGTGGCAGTTGGCGAAGTCGGAGAGATCGCCTTCTCAGGGCCCTCCGTCACGTTGGGCTATCTGCGCGACCCGCGGCGTACGGCCGAACGCTGGATCCCCAACCCGGTCGGCCACGGCACACGTATGTACCTCACTGGGGACCTCGGTCTACTTGACGCGGACGGCGAACTGTGGCTTGTCGGCCGGGCTGACGAGCAGCTGAAGGTCCGTGGCATCCGTATCGAACCGGCCGAGATCGTCTCGGCTGCCCTCGCCCTGTCCGGCGTCACTGGGGCAGTGGCCGTGCGTTGCGGCGAGCCGACCGACCCCGTGATCGGCCTTCTGTGGACCGCTGAGGCCACCGACCTGGACGAGGCGCAGCTACTCACCCACTTGCGCGGTCTGCTCGCCGCTCAGGTCGTCCCCAAGCGACTGCGCCGCGTCGCGGAACTGCCGCGTACTACTCGCGGGAAGATTGACCACGCCCAGGCGTCCGAGCTCCTGGCGGCGATCGACGACGTGACCGCCACCGTCCCGGCCGCCGTTCCCGCCGATCCCGTGGAGCGGCTGGTAGCCGAGATCTTCGCTGAGGTCCTGGAGGTGGAATCACCTGGGCCGGACGACACCTTCTTCGGCATCGGCGGCACTTCCATGCTCGCCGTCCGCGTGCTCGCGCGGCTGCGGGAGCACGCCCCGACCTTTCCCATGGTCCGCCTCTACCGCCAGCCGACGGTGCGGGAGGTCGCTGTAGCACTGCGCGAACTCGGCGCTGCCACCCCGGCCGACTGATCCCCTGGTTTTCTGGCCTCCGACCGTACAGGAGCCCCACATGCCCACTAACGATCACGACCTGGCCACCAGCCTCGCCACCCGGGCTGGTGAAGTCCTGTTCGCCGTCCGGGAGAGACCGATTCACGGACCACCCGCGCTGCGTGCGGCAGGGGATCAGGATTACCAGGAATTCCTGGCCGCCGAGTTGGCTGAGCACCGTCCCCACAACGCCGTCATGTCTGAGGAAGTGGCCGACGATCCCCGGTGGCTGACCGTACCGCGGGTGTCCATCATCGACCCTCTCGACAGCACCCGGGAGTTCAGCGAGGAGGGACGCGACGACTGGGCCGTCCACGTGGCGCTGTGGCAGGAGGGCAGGCTGGCCGCCGGCGCGATTGCCATGCCCGAGCGCGGTGGGTGCTGAGTTATACCGTCCCAGTGCAGCTGCCGCCCTGCGTCGACGGACTGGCGCGCATAGCTGTCAGCCGCACCCGGCCCCCGGCCTTTGTGGCCCACTTCGCCGAGGCGTGGGACGCGCAGACCATTCCCATGGGCTCGGCCGGAGTCAAGATCGCAGCGGCGCTGCTAGTGCTCTGACCGGGAAGGTTCGCCGGGTTGATGTTGGGGGCGGTTGGATGTGCGGTGACGTCCGTCTGATCGTTGGGGGTGTGGTGTCTGAGCCTGTCCGTGTACGCAGGTTGACCGATCAGGAGGGGCAGAAGCTTCAGCAGATCGTGCGTCGGGGCACCACCAGTTCGGTGCGGTACCGGCGCGCGATGATGCTGCTGGCTTCGGCCGGCGGGAACCGGGTGCCAGTGATCGCGAAGCTGGTGCAGGCCGACGAGGACACCGTCCGGGATGTGATCCACCGGTTCAACGAGATCGGGCTGGCCTGCTTGGACCCTCGGTGGGCGGGAGGCCGTCCCCGCCTGCTCAGTCCTGACGATGAGGACTTCGTCGTCCAGACGGCCATCGCCCGCCCGACCAAGCTGGGACAGCCCTTCACCCGCTGTTCCATCCGCAAACTCGCCGCCTACCTGCGGAAAGTGCACGGCCGTGTCATACGGATCGGCCGTGAGGCGTTACGGTGCCTGCTCGTGCGCCGCGGCGTCACCTTCCAGCGGACCAAAACATGGAAGGAGTCCCCGGACCCCGAGCGCGACGCCAAGCTCGACCGCATCGAACACGTTCTGGACCGCTTCCCTGACCGGGTCTTCGCGTTCGACGAGTTCGGTCCGCTCGGCATCCGCCCCACCGTCGGCTCGTCCTGGGCGCCTACCGGTCACCCTGAACGGCACCCTGCCACCTACCACCGCACCCACGGCGTTCGCTACTTCCACGGCTGCTACTCCGTCGGCGACGACACCCTGTGGGGCATCAACCGCCGCAAGAAGGGAGCCGGCAACACCCTGGCCGCATTCAGGTCGATTCGCGCGGCCCGCCCCGACGGCGCCCCGATCTACGTCATCCTGGACAACCTGTCCGCCCACAAGGGCGAACAGATCCGACGCTGGGCGAGGAAGAACAGGGTCGAGCTGTGCTTCACGCCGACCTACGCGTCCTGGGCCAACCCGATCGAGGCTCACTTCGGGCCGTTGCGGCAGTTCACCGTCGCCAACTCTCACCACAGCAACCACATCGTCCATACCCGGGCCCTGCACGCATACCTGCGATGGCGCAACAAGAATGCCCGGCATCCCGACGTCCTCGCCGCCCAGCGGAAGGAGCGTGCCCGCATTCGCAGCGAGAAGGGCCTCCACTGGGGCGGACGTCCAACGAAAGTCGCGTGATCCCACTCATGGCACCGGCGACACTGGCGCCATGACCCATGATCGTGAGGCTCTGCAGGGCAGTTGGAATCAGACCCGTGACCACCTCGACGCCGCCCGAGCCCACCTCACACGCCTGCCGGACATCGATCTCTCAGCGACGCTGGAGTTCCTGGAGCACAACGAACTGGGACTCGCCTTCGACTGCTTGGTCGATCTCGGTGACGACCTCGACATGCCCCTCAGTTTCTGGCGACACCTGGACCGAGCGGCTCGTGAGATGCGGCTTTACAGCGCTGCGCTGCGCAGGCCCCATCTCACAGCTGCCGACTTCTGTCGCCGTCACCTCGCCGCTGCCTCCGAGCAGGAATGATCCGCCAACCCGGCGAACCTTCCCGGTCAG
>NZ_KB911660.1 GCF_000383615.1 Streptomyces canus 299MFChir4.1
GGTTGGTACGTCTGCGGCGAGCCGGCAGTAGGTGGCGGGCTATCTCGCGCAGTCCCTCGGTGAGGGATACGGCCAAGCGGTCAGGGGGAAAAGGCCGCCTGCGCGATGACCTGACGTCGGGCGAGGCGGAGGGTGCGGGTGAAGGAAAGTCGGTCCGGGTCCATGTCGACGCCCTCGGCGGCGATGTGCATGAGCTGGCGGATTGCGTGGTGGACCAGCAGATGGGCCCAGACTTCCTGCTCGACACCGTCCGGCGAGCGGGACCGCAAGACCTCGGCGGGGCCACGCTGGTGGGTCTTGAGTTCATCCAGAGCGGTCTCGATCTCCCACCGCTGGTTGTACAGGGCCGCCAGTTCCGTGGCGGGTGCTGCTTTGTGGTCGAGGATGGTGGTGATCAGCCGGTAAGGCGCTGACTGTACCGGTCGGCCGGGGTCGTCCAGGGTGTACTCGATGACCCGCACCACACTCGGGTCGGTGCGCTTGCGGTGGTCTTTGGCGGCGACGATGTCCGACAGGTATGAGCCGTCGGGAAGCTCCCGCCGCACCGGCAGCACGGCAGTGGACTTGATCCGCCACAGCAGGTCCGCGCCGCCGGCCGAGGCGGCCCGCCACTGCGCCAGGCCGGCGAACCCGCGGTCGGCCATCAACAGATCGCCCGAGCCCAGGGCGGGAAACAGCTCTTGCGCCAGGACCGACTCGGCGGTCGTGAACGGCCCCAGGGTCGCGTGTGTGATCGCATGCGTGCCGCACTCGGCCAGTGCCACCACCCGTACCTGCGGGAACGCCGACCGCTCGCCCCGATGGGTCTTCGCCCGCCCGAACCGCGCGCCGTTCTCGTCACTGTCCGGCACGTCGAACGTTGTCCCGTCGACCGCCATCAGACGCCAACTCCGGTACCAGGCACCAGGGGTGGCCTGGGTCGCCACCGGCCCAGCGACCTGCTCGAACAGCGCCTTCAATGGCTGCGGCCCAAGCCTGACCCGGGCCCGGGAAATCGCCGCTGTAGTGGGCACCTGCCACGACCCCGACCAACGCCGGGCCCAGGCCAGCCCCTCGGTCAGCAGCCTTGCGACCTCCTCATACCCCTGCCCGGAAAACAGGCACATGGCGAGGACGAAGTAGACCACCACCCTTGGCGGCAGCAGCCGTTGACGCTGACCGGTCTTCCCGGACTCCGCCACGACGCGGTCGACCAACGCCGGCGGAAACGTACGCGTCAGCAGCCCGATCGCGATCCGGTCCGACAGCCGCTCGTCACTCTCCGGCTTGACCTGCCCAGGGCGTGGCATCCAGGCACCTCCTGGGCAGACAACCTACCAGTCGAGACCGTTAAGTCACTGGTATTGCGTCTAGCCTCGATCGTTCATGAGTCCTCGTCGATTCGCTGACGGGGACTCTGCGTTTGTGTGGTGCGGTCTTTTCGGGGTTGGGGCAGGGCGAGGGTCCGGCTCTCGCGTCGGATGGGCGCCGGGTCCCACTTCACCGGTGTGTGGTGGTGCGGTTCGTAGGGACGCTCGATGTGGCTGGTCAGCCGGGGTTCGGCAGGGCGTGGAGCCTGGCGATCGCGTGGCTGATGACGGCGGTCCAGGGCCATCGGGCGGGCAGGCGGAGCCAGCGGCGGCGGCCGGTGTTCACGAGCTGCGCGGCGGCGGAGAACAGCCGCAGCCTGAGCTTCTTGACCTCCCAGCGGCGGGCCTCGCCGCTCAGTGCGAGCATCGGCATCCAGGCGAGGAGGTCGAGTGCGAGGGAGACGATCTCAAGCCAGATCCGGTTCTGTGCCGTGTCGTGCAGGGGCAGGTTGCGCAGGCCGGTGGCGCGGGTGCCCCCGGATGCGGTCCTCGCAGCGGGCCCGCCTGCGGGGACGCAGTTCGAGGTCGGCGAGCTGGCCGCCTTTGGTGTTGGTCGCGAAGCAGGTGAGTCGGTTGCCGTCGAGTCGGCCCGGTGGCCTCCGATCCGACCATCTCCCGCCTGGTCGACGCGCTCGCCGCGTCCGGCCCGAAAGCTCTTGCGGCGATCCGAGGCGTACGTTCCGAAGCACGTGAGCGAGTCTGCGAGTTGGCCGGGGCAAGCAGTCCGGCCGCCGACGGCCAGGTGATCGTGGACATCGACGGGGTGCTGCTCCTCGCACACTCCGAGAAGCAGGACGCCGGCCCTGCCGCGGCCCGGCAACGCGGGCTCCAACACCGCCGCCGACCACATCGAAACCGCCCAACTCGCCCTGACCCAGCTGCCCCAACGCCAGCGGCAGGAACGGCAGACGCTGATCCGCACCGACTCCGGCGGCGGCACCCACACCTTCCTGGACTGGCTCTCCCGGCCTTGGCGATGGCTGTCGTATTCCGTCGGAATGACCACCACCGACGCCATTCCACCAGGCCGCCCTCAAGGTCCCGCCCGCCGCGTGGACGGTGGCCGCCGAGCTGGGCGGCGAGACTCGCGACGGCGCCTGGGTCGACGAACTCGACGCCCGGCGAAGAGAGCTCCGCCGGGCCCCCTTCGTCAGGGAATGTTGTAGTAGTCGACCATGTCGTCGGCGAACGCGGCCCAGGCGTTCGTGCTCTGAGAACCCCAGATGCCGTCGACCTTGCCGGCGTTGTAGCCCTCGAAGTTCAGAAAGCGCTGCAGAGCCTTCTTGGTCTGAGTGCCGGGGATCCCGTCGATGTCGCCCTCATAGCCGTTGTAGAGGGACAGAACCTGCTGTATCCCAATCCAGCTGCTGTATCCCAACTCGCCGTCGATAGGGCCGTTGTAGAGATTGTGAAACCGCTTGAGCCAGGTCTGCACGCCCTTCGCCTGACGGATGGTCAGACCGAGGTTGAAGACGGCCTGCGCCCCGACTTCGCCCTCGGCCATGGCCTGTTGGGTCACCCGCGCGGTGGTGGCGGGCTGCGGGACCGCGTAGCCGGGTACCGCGCCGGCGAGGGTGCCGACCGCGAGAGCCACGGCGACGGCGGCGGGAACGAGCGTCTTTCGGAGAATCCTTGTCCTCATGGCACTTCCTTCTCGTGGGATGGTGAGCATCGCGACCGCAGGACCGGAAGTCGCCGCGGACACTGAGCTGACGGGGGGCGGGCCTGCCGATGCGCCTGGTACGGCCGTTATGCCTGCCCAGCGCACCTCGGCCGTCGGCCTTCCGCGCCGGTCAGCCGCAGGCGTTCGCCTTCTCGCCGTTGTTGTAGGCGGCGGAGATCCAGCTCCCGGTGGCCGGGTTGCGGAAGTAGTACGCGCCGTGGTCCGACTTGCCCCGCAGGAATGTCACCGGCCGCGCGGAGTCTCCGTAGTAGACGTACTGCAGAGTGCTGTTGTAGTCGCCCCCGAACCGCAACCCGTTGTCGGCGTTCACGAAACTCTGGACCTCGGCCCTGCCGGAATCCAGCTCACCCCAGCTGTGATCCAGATTCCACTGACGGGTTGCCGCCTGCGTACCGGAACCGAATACGCAGTCGATGTCGCTGGTGTACCGAAGGTAGCCGTCGCTCCAGAGGATCCACTGCCACAGCCCCGCCACGTTCGTGGTGTTGCCGTAACCGATCGGACCCTCGTCGTTCCAATCGTTCTCGTAGCCGTTGCTGAGCCCGGGATCCGCGTCGACATATCCCTCACCGACAGCTGACGCCGGAGACGTACCGGATGACAGGGCGAACGCCAGGGCGGCGACGACAACCAGCGACGCCTTCTTGCACTTGGACATATGGGTCTCGTTTCTGGTTGGGGTGAGTCGACCCTCGACGCTTTCGCCGAGGTCGTCGTCTGGCATGCTGCGGCCGCACTCGGACTCTTCCTGCCAACGGGCGCGGGTCGGCAGTTCACCGGCCGTGTCCCGTAGCAGCCGGGGGCGCAGGTCCCGCGGTTCCGCAGCGGAACGCCTGGGGCCGCGGTCGGCTGTCACCAGGCCCTTACGCAGTAGTCGGCCCACTCGGCGAATGCGGCCTTGGTCTGGGATCCGGCTATGCCGTCTATGGCTCCGTGGTAATAGCCCTTGTCGCGGAGGATCTCCTGCAGTCCCGCGATGGTTTTCGGTCCCACGATCCCGTCGATCAGGTCGTCGTAGTACCAGGGGCTCATGTGTTTCTGAAGGGCCTTCCAGCTGAGGGTGCCGAGGTAGCCGTCGACTGTTCCGGCGTACCCCGAGGTGCCCTTCAGCATCCGCTGGATCCCCTTGGCCTGGGTGGTGGTCAGGCCAAGGTTGACCACCGCGCTCGCCCCGGCCTCGTCGGCGCTGACGGCCGGCCGCGCGGTCGGCTCGGTGACGGCGAAGCCGGGGCTCGCGGAGGCGAGGCCGGTCGCGGCCGCCCCGATGAGGACGGTGACGCTGACGAGTGTCCTGCTCCATGGCCTGGGTCGCATGCCTTGCGAGTAGGGGGTGGAGCCGCTTTTCGGCATACCGCTTTCCCACGCGTCGGAGCCGGCCGCAGCTGCCATTGCCTGGCTGGTTGTTGTCCAGGTGGCGCCGGGCCCGAGTGCCACTGGCTCAAGAGCCCGGGCCCTGTCTCACGGCTGGGTCAGCACCTGTTCGAGGACGCCGGCATAAAGCTGTGCTCCCGCGATATTGGGATGGAACGACTTCATCGAGGCCGGGCCATCACTGTCGGCCTTCGAACGATCGGTGAGTACGATCCCGTTGATGGCCAGGTTGACCTCGGGGCTGCAGATCACCCGCCCTTCGAAAGCGGTACGAGGATCGGCGAACACCGCGTTGGCGAGATACTGGGAGTTCGCGGCGGCCACGGCGGCCGACATCTGGGCCGCCAACTGATCCGCGACGCCGTTCAGCCAGATCGTCTCCGCCCGGTTGACGAGGCCGTCGCACGGTACCGCCGGGTCGAGCAGCTCGGGGTATCCCATCAGGACGATACGGGCGTTGGGCGCCTGCTCATGGATCGCGCGCAGCGTGGCGGTGAGACGTGGTGCGATCTCGTTCTGCAGCCAGTCGGGCACCCACTCGCTCAGTCGGCCGGTGGTGCCCCCGGTCGCTTCCCCGGTGTCCGGGTCCCAGGCTTCGATGCCGGTCGGGTCGTCCTGGCAGTCATCGGTGAAGGTTCCGATGAGACAGTGCGTGATGATCGGGACGAACCCGGAGTCGTTTCCTCCGACCGACAAAGTGACCAGCGTGGTGTTCTGGTCGAGATAGCCCTGCTCGATCTGGGGAAGCTCACTGTTCTGGCCGCGGTTCAGGATGTTGTAGTGCTGGGCACCGGAGCAGGCGACGAACTGGTAGTCCATGTCCGGGCTTCTGCTGTCCGCCATCTCGCCGATGGAGTCGGCGTACAGCGGCAGCGTGGCCACGCGGGACCATGTCTTGGTCGACCGGTGACAGGCGTTCCTCGTGGCGGGGTTGGTCTCGTCGTAGTAGTCGCTCTCGGGGTAGTAGTCGTCGCCTGCCCTGACGGTGACGCCTTCCCCGGACGAGAACGAGTCGCCCATGGCCACGATCTGGTTGGCCGGCTTGCCGCCCAGTGGTTCGAAACCGACGGCGTCCCAGGCCACGTCCTCGGTTCCGTTACCGTCCTTGGTGACGTTGGAGAGCTGTACCCGGGGTGTGTCGACGAAGTTGAACGCGCCGAGCGAGAGCCACTTGTTGGACATGACCCGCTGCGGCTTGACCCGGTTCGGACTCGTGGAATCGGTACCGAGGACGGTGTAGTACGCCTGGCGGGTGTGGGCCCCGTGATCCGGAACGTGCACCCAGACCCGCATCCACCCCCGTGCCTCCGGGCGCAGGGTCCACGTACCCGTCGCCTTCGGCCTGGCGGGTTCCGACGAGGGCTGCCGGTAGGTGTGCGAGAACCAGAAGTGGTTGTCGTACCCGGCGCCGAGTTGATGCAGGTCCATGCGCCCCGCGGGCGAGGGGAAGTCGAAGGAGAAGGAACCTGCCGATGTGGAGGCCCCGCAGCTTCGTCCCGATCCGCCCATCGGAGTGACCCCCTCCGCCACGTCGTCGACGATGAGGGTTCCGGCGGGCAATTCGGCTGTGCACCGCGGCGGATAGGCGGTGCCGTCGGGCTGCTCGGGATAGCTCGTGTCGAACCGGTGCAGCGGGTAGCCGCACGCGCGCGCGGCCGGACCGCATTCCTTCCAGGTCGCCGGCCCGTGATACCAGCACTTCAGGAACAGCGGGTCGTCCTCGTCCGTGGGCAGCAGACAGGGGCCGTTCTCCTGCTCGTCGTCGTTCTCGATCAGGGCGGGATCGCAGTCGTTGACGAAGCCGCTGCAGAACAGACCGATCGGCGGCTTGGCATCGGTCCGGAACAGGCCGTTGAGCCATGTGGCGGGGCGGTAGCCGGCCCCGAGTTCGCCGGGAGCGGTCATGGCGAAGAGAGGACGCCCCGCCCAGCCGATCACCTTCTCCGGATAGGGCCAGTCCTGCGGGTGCCGTGCGTGCTCGTAGTCGTCCCGCCCGAACTCATCCTCCAGGAAGGGGGTGCGGTTCTCCTTCCACAGCGGATTGGCCGGGTTGTTGGTCCAGCCGACGCCCCACTTACCGGAGTTGGCGGCCGCGGAGGACTGGGGGTAGTAGCCGCTGTTGTAGGCCCACAGGGCGTAGAACCAGTTCTCGATCCACTGCGGCTCGCCGTTGTTGATGACCAGTCCGTCGGCCTGCGTCTGGTTCCACTTGTCGGCCAGGATGTCCGCGCCCTTGGCGATGTTCGCCGCGTAGTCGACCGCCACGGCCTGCTGCTGCAGCTCGGTCATGGTCGGTTGGCCCTTCCCGGGAAGACGCATGCCGTCGGTGACCTGGGTGACGCCGTAACCGCAGTCCGAATCCGACCAGTTGATCGCCCAGGGGTCCTCCTGATCACCGTCGGGGCTGTAATCGACGCCGTAGAAGTTGCCGATCAGCGGGTTCGCCGAGACGCCGGGGACGGCGTATCGGGTGGCCTGCCACATGTTGGACTCCTGCGCGGTGATACCGAGCATGATCTGGGCGGGGATGTGCCAGTTGGCACCGCTGCCCCCGCTCAGCTCCCGCAGCGGGAAGAGGCTCTGGGGCGCGTAGGAGACGTCGATCCCGGTGTTCTTCCAGTTGATCGGCCGTGATGCCCCCGAGTTGAGGTTGCCGACCACGGCCTGATCCACCGCCCACTCGATCTGACGTGGCGTCGGCTGGAATGCCTGCAGCTTCACGTCACCCCGCGGCACCGAGCACGTCCGGTCCTGGTCGACCGGGCTTGCCGCCGTCGAGACCTCACCCGACGTGGAGGCGCCGTCGGTCTTCGCCGGCTTCGGTAGTACGGGGCTGATCGCCGTGGACGTCAACTGCGCCTTGACGCTGCCGATCCGTACCCCTGGCAGTGCGTCGAGTTCGGTCGTCCTACCGGTGTCCAGCGCCTTGAGGGTGATCCGCGCCGGGCGGGCCGCGAGGGCGTCCTCCTGGGAGATCCGGGAGTCCTTGCCATCCGCCCACGCCGTGGTCAGCGCGGCGGCACCGGCACTGGAAACGCGGGCGTCCTTGTCGATCCCACCCGGGTTGCGGACCACACCGGGCAGGCTCGTCCCGGACTTGGCCCTACCGGTGACGAAGACCTGACCACCCGGGGTGCGCGCCAGGTCGAAGGCGGTCAGGTCGCCCTGGGCGAGCTGCGTGGCCTTTCCCTTGCCGTCCGCCGAGCGCACCTCGGCGGCGGTGACCCGGGAGACGGCGGCCCGGTCATCGGCCGACTCCTTCTCCTTGTCGCCGGGCAGGCGGTCGATGAACGTGACACCGCCGTCCGCGTCCGGCTTGAGCTGGAACGGCACGGCGTGCGTACGCGCCACGGTCCGTACGGCCGTCCCGTCGATGCGCACGACCTGCCGGCCGCGTGCGGCCACGATCCGGCCGTCCGCCACGGGCACCGCCGAGGTGACCTGACCGGCCACGTCCGCCTTCTCGGTACGGCCGTTGCGCGCGTCGGCCGTGACCAGCCGGGTCTCGCTCCTCGCCGAGCTCAGCTCGTCGGTGAACTGCGAGAACACGGCTTGATCCCCGGTACCGCAGCCCGGCGAGAAGTAGCCGAGGGTCGCCTGGAACGGCAGCTTGCGCACCGTGCCGCTGGTCAGGTCGACGATCGCGGTGAACGCGCCGCGGCTCATCAGCTCCGGCTTGTTGGTGAAGGTCCGTGGCGCGTATGCCACCGCCGCGTACCTGCCGGACGCGGTCACGCAGGCGTTGCCGATCCACGTGTCCGTCTCGAATCCCGGCTCGGCGAGCGAGGCGGCGGTCCGCCACGCGTAGCCGTTCTTCTCGTCGGCCACCATCACATGGAACCCGAGCGCGTCACCGGAGGTCGTGAACGCCCGGTCCTGGGACTTCCTGTAGTCCGAGCCCAGCCGGTCGGCCCGCTCGCCGACGGGGACGGCGGACGGCTTGGGGTCGGCCTCCTGACTCGGGGCGGTGGCGTCGGCCGCACCGGGCGGCACGGCCTCCTTCGCGTACGCCGGTGCCGTCCCGAGACCACCGGAGGCCACTGCGAGCAGCAGCCCCATGATCACGGGCACATGGGCATGCCTGAATCTTTTGCGTCTCAACTTCCTGTCCTCACTCGGTGGGTGACGCCTCGACCGGGGCGTGCGCACACCGGCGAGGTCAGTGGTCGAGCAGTCGTTCAGCCGCCAGGAACGAAGCAGGTCGCGTAGGGCTGGTAGCTCGCCGTTTCCCACAGGTTCGAGCCCAGACCCGCTTCAGGGTTCTCGAAGCGGTAGGAGCCGGCAGAGCTGCGTACGAACGTGACAGCGTGTGCCCTGCCGAAGTAGGTGACCTCGCCCGTGCTTCCCCGGAGGTGGTTGTCCGCGATGCCGAACGTCTGGCCGCCCACGGCTCCGTCTGCCCCCAGGCCCCACCTCGTCTGCAACTTCTTCGTCGCATAGGTGGTGTTGGCGCCGAAATCGCAGTCGATGTCCGCGTAGTCGAATGCCGTGCCGTTCTGTTCCGTGGCGCCCTCTGCCCACAGGACGTACTGCCACAGACCGACCGCGTTGGACAGCTGATATGTGCCACCCGCCCAAAGAGGGCCCTCATCCCCCCAGTCGTCGGTGATCGTGCCGCTGCCGAAGACGACCCCCTGCGAAATACTTGCCGACGCGGGGCTCGTGCTCAGCGCCGTCAAGCCCAGGGCGGCACCTGCGGCAAGCGCGACCAAACCCTTCCCGATGGACATACGTTTCCCCGATTTCCCAGAGTGGGAGGCGGCAGGATTGCTCGCCTCGAACGACTCTGTACGACGGCGACGGTAGCCTCGCCCGGTCGCTGGGTGTGTCGGTCGTTTGCCCCACAAAGGAACAGGGGACCGAGCAGGTTGCAGACTTGCTCCACCTTGATCGAGGGCCACCTACCCTTGTTTCTATGTGGCACGGGGGTGTTTCTATGTGGCACGGGGGACGCAAGGGGAACGGGGTCGGAGCCATCGAGTCAGCAGACGGGCCCAGATCCAGCGAGCGCCTGTTGATCCTGGCCCTTGAGCGGTTCGGGGTGTGGCTCCGGTCCATCGTGGTCTGCTTGTGCGGTGCGCTGGGCGTCGTCTCGGCGGATGCGGCGGAGATTCCCCTGGCGGTGTCTCTGCTGGTGCCCGCTTTCCTCGCCTGTGGTGTGCGCCTTTACTCGCTGCGCCGGCCGCGCCTGTTCCCGCTCGCCCTGCTGTGGACGTTGGACGCGGCCGTCGTGGTGCTGACGGGACTGTCTCAGCCGGTGCTCGGCGGTGACGTCGCGGAGGTGATGGTGGAGGCGATAGTCGGCATCAGCGTCGTCGCCTTCCAGTACGAGTGGGCGACGCGACCGGTGGCCGGGGCTGCCCTGGCCGCGTTGGGGGCCGTCGTCTACGTGCTGGGCGACGTCCTCGCCTCGCCCGGGCACAGCCCCGACTTGGTACCCCTGGTGCGCATGCTGATCCAGGTGGCCCTGTCGAGGGCCGCCTACCTCATCGTTCGGGCGCTGGCCAGGGCGGCTGACCGGTCGGCCGCGGTCAGGGCGGCGGCGCGCCGGGAGATGGAAGTCGCCGCCGCACGCAGGGCGACCGAGCGCGAGTACCTGGCGACCCTGCACGACACGGCGAGCGCGACGCTGCTGATGGTCTCCCAGGGCGACGGCCGGGACTGGTCGTGGCTGCCTCCACGTGCCAGACAGGATCTGGAGGCCATGTCCGCCGTGCCCGGATTCGAGACGGGAAGCGTCGATCTCGCGGCTCTTCTCGGCTGCGTGCCCGAGGGTGAGGGACAGACCAGGGTGCGGCTCAGGACGCACATCGATGGCCCGCTCGCGATTCCGTCCGGCCCTGGGCTCGCGATATTCAACGGGGTCCGGGAGGCCGTCACCAATGTGGCACGCCATGCCGGGGTGCGGGAGGCGGAGCTCAGTGCATGGACGGAGGGAGACTGCGCCGTCGTCGAACTGTCCGACGCGGGACGGGGCTTCGACCCGGAGTCCGTCCCCGCACGGCGCCGGGGTATCTCCGGTTCCATCATCGGCAGGATGCACGCGGTCGGAGGCTCCGCTTCCGTCACCTCTCATCCGGACACCGGGACCCGAGTGCAGTGGCGCTGGCACGGCCCTACCCGGGCGTCACAGGCAGGGGACAGAGCACAGTCGACCGGCGTACCGCGCCCGCCCCGCGCCCAGGTACAGCACACGGCCGACGTCCGCTTCATCCGCGGGCGGCTCCTTTACGGGACCCAACTGGCCGTGCTGCTGATCAGCCTGGCGTGGCAGTTCACCATCTCGCTGCGCCGGCTCGCGGTCCACCAGGACGTGTACCGCCCCGCGTGGGCACAGACGGCCGCCTTCGTCTGCCTTGCCGCCGTCGCGGTGATCGGGGGCGCCTATCTGCTGCGTGGCAGGCAGATCCCTCCGAGGGTGCGCGGGTGGAGCCTGGGCTCGGTGCTGGCCGTTTCGGCGGTATGCGCGTTCACGCTCCCGCCGGAGCAGTCGACAGGTGCGCCGGACTGGGCGTTCGGAGTGGTCGGCTGGCATGCGCTGTTCCTGCTGGCAGACCTGCGGGTCAGGGTTTTCGCGGCGTTCCTCGGGGCGCATGTGGGGCTCAACGCGACCGCTGTGTTCCTGTCCGGGGCGCCAACCGTCGCCCAGTGGGCCACCATGGGGATCTCCACGATAGCCAGCTGCGGCTTCCAGCTCTCCGTCGGTGTACTGATGACGTACCTGCTCCACGGTACGGCGCCGGCAGCGGGGACCGCGTCCGCGCGGGAGGAAGAACTGCGTACCCGGGAACGCATCCACGAGGACATGCAGCGTGATCACAAGGACCGCTACCGCGCCCTGACGGCGACGACAGTGCCACTGCTCGCGGGCCTTGGCCACGGTGTGCTGAGCCCGCACGATGAGGAGGTCAGGCTGCGGTGCGGCGTGGAAGCCGCCCGTATGCGCCGCCTGTTCGCCGAGGGCGATGCCGTCTCCGACCCGCTGCTCAACGAGTTACGGGCGTGCGTGGAGGTGGCCGAGCACCAGGAGGTGACGGTGAGCCTGGCCGTACGAGGGCAGCCGGGTGAGGTGCCTGTGGAGGTACGCAGGGAGTTGGTCGACCCAGTGGCGGTGATTCTGGGCCGTACCCGCTCGACCGCGCGGGTGACTGTCGTGTGGACACCCCGCGCGGTACGTGTGAGCGTGGTCAGCGAGGACTGCGCCGGCGGCCGTGGCATGGAAGAGGCCGCTCAAGCCCACGGCCGTGCCACGGACGCGAAGGTGACCGTGGAAAGAACGACCCGCGGCGAAAGCGTGTGGGTGGAGGCCGGCTGGAGAAGACCGGCGGCCTCCGGAGTTGAGCTGACATGAGTAACAACGCACCAGTCAGCGTGGTCGTCGTCGACGACCATCCCGCCATTCTTTCGGGCGTAGAGGCGTGGTACGCCGCATCACGGCGGCCTATCACCGTGGTCGCGGCCGGCAGCTCCGTACGGGAGGCCTGGACCGCGCCGGGCAGCACGGCCGATGTCGTCGTCCTCGATCTGCAACTGAGCGAGGGTGGCCCCGCCTTCAGCAGCCTTCGAAGACTCGTCGACGCCGGGCGGCAGGTGGTCGTCTACTCGATGCGGGACGACGAGAAGACAGCGCTCAACTGCCTGGACCTGGGAGCCGCGACCTATCTGACCAAGAGCGAGGGGCGGGACCACCTGGTCGAGGCGACGCTGGCAGCAGCGGACGAGCGGCCCTACATGCCGCCCGCGCTGGCCGGCGCACTGGGCACGAACACCCGCGCCGACCGTCCCCAGCTCTCCCTACGCGAGGAGAACGTGCTCATCGAGTGGTTCCAGTCGGAGTCGAAGGAGTTGGTCGCACAGCGCCTCGGCATCTCCGTTCGGACGGTCAACTCGTATCTGGACCGGGTGCGGATCAAGTACGCGAACGTCGGCCGCCCCGCGCGGACCAAGGCAAGCCTGGTGGCCCGCGCCATCCAGGACGGGCTGGTCGACGTGGACGACCTCTGAGCGAGGGCAAAGGGGACAGACTAACCTCAATACCAGTGACTTAAGGAATCGGGTCCCAGCTTCTTGGGACTTTGGTCGGTGGGTTGATTGGGGCTGTGCGCCAGTGCGGGGCGAT
>NZ_KB911661.1 GCF_000383615.1 Streptomyces canus 299MFChir4.1
GCCGAGGGGATCCATTCCGTCGGTATCGACCGGATCGTGGCAGAGGCGCAGGTGACCCGGGCCACGTTGTACCGGCACTTCGCGAGCAAGGAAGACCTCATCCTGGCCTACCTCGCGCAGGCCGACCAGGGCATCCGGGGGCGGGTGGCGGCCGCGCAGGCCAGCAGCCCGTCACCATACGATCAGGTCCGGGCCGTGGCCAGGACCATCACCGACGGCATCCAGTCACCCGGCTTTCGCGGCTGTGCCTTCCTCAACGCGGCGGCCGAGTACTCCGATCCCGCCCACCCGATCCACCAGGCCGTCCTGGCCCACCGGCAATGGTTCCTGACCACCGTCACCGACCTGCTGGCACAGAGCAGCGAGACAACGGCCGAGGCTGCCGGGCGTCACTTCGTCATGCTCCGCGACGGCGCCATGGCAGCCGGCTGCCTCTTCGACCCCAAACTCATCTCCGACACCTTCCTCCACGGCGTCGAAGGCATCCTCAAAGCCCGCACCATCCCCGAACTCGCCCAGAACACAGCCGCCCCCGCACTACAGCCCTGACCGCCTGAAGCCCTCAATGGTGTCGGCATGGCAAGTCGCTCCGGCACCCAAAAGCCCGGTGGCTGCCACGCCACCGGGCTGATCAATTGACGCCGTCTCAAATGCAGCATCGCCCGGCTGAGCAGCCGGGCGATGCACACGGCCACCCTTTTCCGGATGCGACGCCGTGTCGGTGAAACGACGTACGTCGCGCGCAAGTTGGCCGAAGGCCAGGCTGCCGCGAGGGGTGCAGAAATGCCATAAGCGGGTGGCCTGTGTCAGGTCTTGAAGGTCTTCGTGCCGCGCCGGCCCGGCACGAAGAACTCGATCAAGCTGCTTGAGATGACCTGGCTGCCCCGGGGGAGGCCTAACGGGGCTGGTCCGCTGAGCTGTATCTTCGAGGAATGGTCAGCTCTGCTGCTAGCCCAGTTGGCCCGGTCGGCACACCGAGTCCGTCGCTGTCCTGAGCGCCTGACGGTGGAGCGTGTCCAGGCGCTCCTGCGCTGCCCCTGATACTTCGGCCAGGGCAAGCTGCACCGAGCAGGTGACCGGCCTGTTGCGCAGGGACTCCGTGTCCTTGAGTTCCGCGAGCAAGGCCGTCGTCAGCTGGTCGAGTCGGGCCCGGATCTGACTGAGATCGGGCCGCGTCGTAGGTGCTTCGTCCGGGTGCGCGGTCCAGCGGGCGAACAGCCCACGCTGCACTTCCTTGCTCGCGGTGATCTGATCGCGGAAAATCGCCACGGCCGCCTGCGAGTTCACTCCGACAGCCTCGGCCTGCTGGCGAACCTGCTCGAGCACCTGAGCCTCACGAACCGGGTCTTCGATGGGTGAGGCCGTGCCGAACTTGGACGCCGCTACATCGTCGCTCACCAGCAGACGCTCGATGACAAGGGCGGTCAGGGGGCCGAGCTGACCAAGCGGCTTGGACGCCACACTGTTCACAGGGGCGGAGCTCGGGCCCTTACTTGCTGCCATGGCCTGGGGAGCGGCCAGCACTGTCGTAGCGAGGAGCAGTCCGATGGTAGCCACGCCCTGAGTCGTCCGATTTCGCAGATTCAATGGTTTGTCTCGTTCTTGATAGTCGCAAAGGGTGGTTGCGTGACTCATGACGCCGGGTCCGGCAGCGGGGTCGCGCTGAAGACGTGATGCGGATCGAAGCGGCGTTTCACAGCGAGCAGCCGCGCGGTGTTCGGACCATACGCATGGGCAATCTGTGACGCTTCATCAGGTCCGAGCAGGTTGGGGTATCCGCCCGGCAGTGCGTCGGGCGCGAAGGCGCTGCCCACCGTGTCGGCCCAGGCGCGGTGCTCTGCTGCACGACTGTCGTCAGGATCCCAGAGAGCGATGATCTCGATCATCAGATGTGGGGTACGGACGCCGAACGCCGTGTCCTCCACAGGGACGCGCGCTGCGGCCCCATGCAGGCTGTGCGCAGATACGGCCGAGTAGGGCGAGGTGAGTGTGGACCCGGCGAGGGCCAGCGCGTCGCGCACGCCTGGGGTGAGGGAGGGCACCGAGCGTTGACGGATCTCGACGTGCCGTCCGAACGGGAACAGCGCGTCGACGCCCGCGAGCATCTCGGGGGTGGTGGTGGGGGCGATCTGGGAGACGACGGCTGTCCCAAGCGAGTCGAGCCGCGCCAGCGTGCGTTCCCCAGCAGCGGTGTCATCGCCGCACCATGTCGGCGAAAGGAACACCATGGGCTTTCCGTCGGGGCCGGGCAGGACACCGGACTGCACGGTCAGCTCGTCCGGGCTCTCGACCAGAACGTCCGACAGCCCGGCCAGCACGCTTGTGACCTGCTCCCACGGAAACAGCATCATGCCGGACAGCAGCGTGGACACACGGTGCAGGCGCACGCGCATCGCGGTGACGACACCGAAGTTGCCGCCACCGCCGCGCAGTGCCCAGAACAGGTCCGGTTCCCGATCGGAGTCGACGGTGACGATCGAACCGTCGGCCAGCACCACGTCCGCGGACAGCAGATTGTCCAGGGCGAGTCCGAAGCGACCGCTCAGCAGTCCGTAGCCTCCGCCGAGGGTCAGGCCTGCCATTCCGACCGAGCCCGCGGAGCCAGTCGCAGCGGTCAGACCAAAGGGGTGTGCAGCGGCCACGACATCGGCGACCGTAGCCCCTCCCGACACGTGCGCGACCTCCGCCACGGGGTCGACCGACACCGATCGCATGCCGGAAAGGTCGATGGTCAGGCCACCGTCGCTCAGCGACCTGCCGGCCCAGTCGTGGCCGCCGCCGCGCACCGTGAGAGGCACCCCGTTCTCCCGCGCGGCCAGTACAGCGGCTTGGACGTCGGCCGGGTCGGCACACCGGATGATGGCTCCGGGGCGGGTGGAGACGGCGCCGTTCCAAATGCTTGTCGCGGCGTTGTAGGCCGGCCCCGTGGTAGCGACTGATCCCGTCCGGGCGGTCCTGTGCAGCGTGTCGGTGACGCGGGTGATCGGGGTGGGGGTGGGGGGTGACATGGCAACCTCGTCGATTTTCTCGCTTGGAGTGGGCAGTTGCGTCTTTTCGGTAGTTCCGGATGGCGCCGTTCACCGTTTGCCGCGGGCGGGGGGGCTACCTGGAACACCCTGTGAAGGTGGCGCTGCCGGGCCAGGTGACGATCACGTGGGGGCCGGCTTCCAGGTGCGTTCTGGACGATGGGTTGTGGGTCGTCCAGAACTGCGGCCGCAAATCGTGTTCGCAGCCGATGGACCGTATCCAGGCCGTGGAAAGGGGTAGCCCGTCTCGACCGGACGTCGCACCCGAAAGGAACGAACGTTCTGCCTTGATCAGGTTCTCAGTGTTTGGTTGACGATGTCAAGACAGAACGTTCTACATGGAATGCGCGGCGCGGCGTTCCCCGTACTGTGCACGCGGCTTGGCGGCAGTGGCCGCAGTGATCTCTCCCGGGCCCAGAGGCAATCAGGACGCCCGCTCTTTCTGTGCGTCTTGGCTCAGGCCGTTGGAGGCACGCAGCGGGACCTCCTTGATGAACAGAGTGACCAGGAAAGCGATCAAGGCGACCGGGGCGACGTACAGGAAGATGTCGCCAATGGCCTGACCGTAGGCGCCCTCGAGCCAGGTACGGACCGGCACGGGCAGCGCTGCGAGGTCGGGGAGTTGGCCGCTGCCGGAAGCCTTCGCGGCGGTGGCCTGGTCCTCAGGGCTGAGCGTGCCGATCGTCTCCAGGGCGTGCCGGCCGATACGGCTGGAGAGGATCGAGCCGAGAACCGAGACGCCCACCGCGCCGCCGAGTGAGCGGAAGAAGGTCACAGTGGAGGACGCGGCACCAAGGTCATGAGAGGACACCTGATTCTGGGTGCACAGGACAAGGTTCTGGAGCGTCATGCCCACCCCGAGCCCGATCAGAGCCATGCAGCTTGCTGTGTACAGGTACGGGGTGTCGTAGCGGAGCATCCCCAGCAGGCCCAGACCCGCGGTGAGCAGGATGCCGCCGGCCACCAGCCATCCCTTCCACTTGCCGGTGCGGGTGATGACGCGTCCTGAGACGGTCGAGGAGATGAACAGGCCGCCGATGAGCGGAATCGTCATCACTCCCGACATCGTGGGAGACGCACCACGCGCCAGCTGGAAATACTGGCTGAAGAAGACGGTGCCGGCGAACAGGGCAATGCCGACGAACAGGGAGGCTACGGAAGCCAGGGCAATCGTCGGATTACGGAACAGGCGCAGGGGGATGATCGGTTCGCTGACCTTCGTCTCGATGTACAGGAAGATCAGTGTCAGGACGAGAGAGATGCCGACCAGCGTGTAGGTCTGCCAGGACAGCCAGTCGTACTTGTCGTCGGCGAAGGTGACCCAGACCAGCAGCGTGCTGACGGCGGCCGTGACGAAGAACGCTCCAGCCCAGTCCACCTTGACGTGGCGCTTGGTCAGCGGCAGGTTCAGCGTGCGCTGCAGCACGATCAGCGCGACGATCGCGAAGGGGATTCCGACGAACAGGCACCAGCGCCAGCCAAGCCAGCTGGTGTCGGTGATGACGCCGCCGAGCAGCGGACCCCCGACGGTGGCGACGGCGAAGGTCGCGCCCAGGTAGCCCGAATAGCGACCTCGTTCACGAGGGGAGATCATCGCGGCCAACACGACCTGTCCCAGTGCCGACAGGCCACCTCCGCCCACCCCTTGGATGACGCGCGCGGCGATCAGCGTGGCCGGGTTCGGCGCGAAACCGGCGATCAAAGAGCCGAGGACAAAGATGACCAGCGCCGACTGGACCAGGATCTTCTTGCTGAAAAGGTCGGAGAGCTTGCCCCACAGGGGCGTCGAGGCGGTGACCGTGAGGAGCGACGAGGTGACGACCCAGGTGTAGGCACTCTGACCGCCGCCGAGGTCGCCGATGATCCGCGGTAGCGCGTTGGTGACGACGGTCGAGGACAAGATGGCGCAGAACAGGCCGAGAAGCAATCCGGAGAGGGCGCGCATGATTTGCGCGTGGGTCATCGCTGCCCCTCCGCCGTCATGCTCGTGGAGGACGGGTGACTCCGTACTTCTGCTAGGCGTGGTGGGCATGGGGTGCGGTTCCTTTGTCCGAAGCGATGGGAGTCATGCAGCGGGGGCGTCGGCGGGATGGGCGTCACCGACCTGTCCGGCATACGGGCGCGGTCCAGCTCGGGAGGCAGTGTCGAAGGCGACGTGGAGTCGGGACAGCAGAGCAACCAGTTGGCGTATGTCCTCTTCGCTCCAGTCGCCCATCCGCGCAGCGAGCTCTGCAGCGCGACGCTCGGAGAGTTCGGCGAGCCGGGCGCGGCCCTCAGAGGTGAGGCGCAGGATGCGTGAGCGCCTGTCGGCCGGGTCAGGCCTGCGGTCGACCCAGTTCAGCATGGTGAGTTGAGCGATGTAGCGGCTGGTGACCGACATGTCGATGCCGAGCAGTTCGGTGAGCCGGCCGATATTGACAGCGCCGTGGCGGCTGAGCACGGCCAGGGTCGTGGCACACCCTGCGGAGCAGTCAGGCGGAACGATCCGGCCGAGTTCGCGCCGCACGCCGGCGATGGCCGTGAGCTGGTGCGCCAGCTCTTCATGCAAGGCAGTCGTGGCCACGTGGCATCTCCGTATTATTGCTTTGGGCAACTATATGGTCGCGGGGGTGCGTGGGGTTCATGGATGAGCAGCGCGGTCGGCACGTCGATCGGAGTGCGATCGCCGATACGTACCTGCCACGCTAGCAGATAATGAGGTAGAACGTTCGGTCTTGACAGATGGGGCGCGTCACCTAAGCTGAAGACCGAACGATCTCCCATGTGAGGCTCACGGCCGGCTCCACGCGTGGGACGAACTCCGTTCACCATCCGCGCGACTGCCGCGCTCGGCCCGACCGACTGGCGGAGGCCTGTCGGGGATGGCAACCCGAACATGCAAATCCGCCTGCGAAAGAGCGGGTCAGGGCCTCGGCTGCCGTACGAGAGGTCCCGTAAGAGAGAGCGTTGTCCAATGGAACCCGTTGCCCGTTTCAATGTCGACACCAGCAAGCCCCATCCCGCACGGGTGTATGACTGGCTGCTGGGCGGCGAGAACAACTATCCCGTCGACCGAGAGATCGGACAGGCGCTGCCCCCGGAAACGCGAGGCAACGCGGCCAGGAACCGGGCGTTCATGCACCGGGCCGTCGCCTGGCTGGCGAAGAACGGTGTCGATCAGTTCCTCGACATCGGTTCCGGCATTCCGACCGGGCCCAACCTGCATCAGGTCGTGCAGGCGATCGCGCCCGCTGCACGGATCGTCTACGCCGACAGCGATCCAAGTGTCCTGCCTCACGCGCAGGCGCTTTTGACCAGTACCCCGGAGGGGAGCACCGACTTCCTCCATGCGGATGTGCGCGAGCCCGCAGATCTGCTGGAACGCGCCGGTGCGCAACTCGACTTCGAACGCCCCGTAGCTCTTTCACTGCTCGCACTCCTTCACTTCCTGCCCGACGAGGAAGACCCCTACGGCATCGTGGGCACACTGGTGAAGGCACTTCCTGCGGGCAGCTACCTGCTTCTGTCGCACGGAACAACTGATCAGCATCCGGAGTGGAAGGGGAAGATCGAGGCCGCGTACGAACAGGGTGCCATTCCACTCCGGTTGCGGACTCGCAGTGAGGTCGAGCCTTTCTTCGAGGGACTCGAACTCGTCGCGCCCGGGCTGGTGTACGCCACAGAGTGGTACCAGGAAGATCCTGCGCCGATCCAGGAGCGAAGCGGGCTTCATGTCGGGGTTGCCAGGATTCCCTGACGGGGCGGCCCGACGCGGCCCTCTGCGGTCCCATCCGGTCGGCCATGCACGCCAAGCACCACGTTCTGACCGAGGCAAGACATTGCGCTCGCGGTGTCGCTGACTTGGTGGCAACCCCAACGATGTCCCGCGACTGCTGAGGCTGGTGGACCAGGTACCGGCCATGGCCGGGGACGTGAGCCGGCCCCGACCATGGCCCGAAGTACTCGCCGACCGCGGCTACAGCCAGGACCACGGGCGTCAGATGCGAGCCCGGTAGATCCTGCGATCATCATCGAAGGCGGGCGGTTCCACGGTTCCGAGCAATGCTCGAGACTGTGGCTCAGCCCCGGGGCGGAACGCGGAGGGCGTACCTTCCCGGATGATCCTGAGATGGTCACCGAGTAGGCCCGCGTTCGCGGCTCGGGTCGGGAAGACACGCTCGTGCCAGCGCAGTCACCGACGATGGATCCATCCAGTCCGGCTCCCTGATCGACGAGACCGTGCGCGAGGGGGCCCGGAGCTTGCTGGCAGCCGCGCTGGAGGCGGAAGTAAACCAGTACATAGCCGAGTTGGCTGAGGAGAAGGACGAGTCCGGACGACGCATGGTGGTCCGCAACGGCCACCACCGGCCGCGGTCGGTGGTCACCGAGGCCGGGCCGGTCGAGGTCAGGGCCCCGGGTCAACGACCGGCGCGTGGACAAGACGACCGGCGAGCGCAAGCGGATCTCCTCGTAGATCCTGGCGCCGTGGTGCGCAAGTTGCCGAAGATCTCCGAGGTGCTGCCTCTGCTCTACCTGCACGGTCCGTCGTCCGGGGACTTCGTGCGCTGGAGCAGTCCGCTGCGGCAGCGCCGGCCTGTCGCCGGCCACCGCGGCCCCGCTGACCAAGCAGTGGAGCGACGACCACGACGCCTTGCAGACCCGGGACCTGTCCGACCGGGACTACGTCTACGTGCGGGCCGACGGCGTGCACCCCAAGGTCCGCCTCGGACAGGCCCACTCGTGTGTCCTGGACCTAGGCCAGAACGGTGGAGCAATGGTCAAGAGTTGTGAGTGAGGCCCTCCGACTCGACGGCGGTGATCTCTGCTCGTTGCGGGTATTGTGAATCAGCACCTTTGGTGCCGTGCCGCCGGGAGCACACGCGGTGCTCTCGCGCAGGCCCTCAGCGAGAGCGATGAGCTCCTTGGTTCCGTCCAAGCGGACACCGAGCATGGGAATCCACCGACAAGCCGCCGAAGGAACGGTCGCTCGGGTGTACAGCTCGTTACCAACATGGCCAATCGCAGCGGGCATGCCTCACATCGGCGTGCACACTGATCAAATGCCTCCGCCCGCATCCTGAGGACAAGGCCGCTGCTGCGAATGCCGGACACCGACTGCGCCTGATTGCCGGCGACCGGTCGTTGGGTGCGGTCATCTGCACCGAAAGCTGTGATCCATCGCCCTACGCCGCGTCGGCGTGGGAGTGACCGGCGAGGTTCGCCATCTCCCGCAGGCCTTCATCGAAGTTGCCGCGCGGTCGGTAACCGAGGTCGGTGCGGGCCGCGCTGATGTCGTAGACGCGGTCGCGGCCCAACAGTGCGACCAGCCACTTGGTGAGCGGTGGGGGAGTGGTCCTACGAAGCAGTCGTGCCCCTCCGTCCATGAGAGCAGCGAGCGGCGCGGCCACGGCCAGGGGAACGCTGCGGCTGGCGGAGACGTCGACGCCCTGGGTGGCCAGCAGCCCGGTGAAGAAGTCGCGGATCGACATGGGGGACCCGTCGGTGACGTAGTAGGGCACGCCGTGGTGGCCTTCGGTGAGAGCCAGCAGGACGACGTCAGCGAGATTGTGGACATGGATGAAGTCCACGAGGTGGCGGCCTGAGTCGAGCCACAGGAAACGTCCCTTGGCGGCGTCTGCGGCCGTTTCGGCGATCTTCATGCCCGGACCCCATACGAGGGGTGGGCGCAGGATCACGAGGGTCGTTCCTTGTGACGCGGCGCCGCGCAAGGCGTCCTCAGTAGCCAACTTGGCGCGGAAGTAGGCCGTGATGGGGGTGCCCTCATCGGTGTTCTCGTCGACCACGGTGGCACGCTGGGTACCGGTGGACACACCCGCAGCGCTGAGAAGCACGAACCGAGGCACCTTCGCCTTGACCGCGGCTGCGTGCAGGGCGACCGTCGGGTGGTGATTGTCGGTACGGAAACCCGCCTCGTCGCCCCAGAACTCCATCCTGGCTGCCGCGTGCACGACGGCGTCAACCTGCTGCATGGTTTGCAGCCAGGCCGGCGCAGCGGGTGAGCCGTCCGGCTGGACGAGGTCGGCCAGATCGCCCAGCACTGACTCGGCTCCGGCGTCGATCACCTTGTCCGCGCTCGTGCTGGAGCGGGCGAGCGCGACAACTGTGTGGCCCGCAGCGCGCAGTTGGCGTATCAGGTGCTGGCCGACGAAGCCGCTCCCGCCGGTGAGGAAGACGCGCATCAAGAACTCCTTGTGGTCAATTGCGCTGTGCGGGCCTAGAACCCTTGTTGTAGGGCCACGCCTGGCGGCTCGGACGAGTGGGAGCGTATGCGCGAGCGTGGGCGGAGACCCGGGCCGTGCGCTGCGCTGAGAAAGGGTTCAATCAGGGCAGGCACGGCGTTGGTGGCGGGCCGATGGCCAGCACTTCGTCTACTTGGGGACGCACGACGGGGGCTTCGGACGCCACGCCACGGCTGTTCGACTCAAGGCTGTTCCGTCAAGGTGCCTACGGCACAGGGAGGTTGGCGCAAGCCGTGTTCTCGGCGCCGGCCCACTCAGCGAAGGAAGCCTTCGTAGTGGCGCTGCTGAAGCTGGCTCTCGATCTGTCTCACCGTGTCCAGGCCCACGCCGACGATGATCAGAAGGCTGGTCCCGCCGAACGGGAAGTTCTGACTTGTGCCACTGGTGGCCAGCGCGATGGTGGGGACGAGAGCGATCAGTCCCAGATACAGGGCGCCTGGCCAAGTGAGCCGATTGAGTGTGTAGCGCAGATATTCGGCGGTCGGCCGTCCGGCTCTGATGCCCGGGATGAACCCTCCGTACCGCTTCATGTTGTCCGCGACCTCGTCGGGGTTGAAGGTGATCGTGACATAGAAGAATGCGAAGAACACGATGAGCACGGAGTACGCGGTGATGTAGATCGGGTGGTCACTCTTGGTGAGATTCTGAGTGATCCACGTCTTCCACCCCGAGTTGCCGTCGGAGAACTGCGCGACCAGGGCTGGGATGTAGAGGAGCGAGGAAGCGAAGATGACGGGGATGACGCCTGCCAGGTTCAGCTTCAGCGGTATGTAAGTCGACGTGCCGCCATAGGAACGGCGGCCGACCATGCGCTTGGCGTACTGAACGGGGATGCGGCGTTGGGCCTGTTCCACGAACACCACCAGCGCGACCAGGACCAGGCCGACCAGAATGACACCGCCGAACTCGATCCAACCGCCGGCCAGGGTGCCCTGCTTCTTGATCGCCCACAGGGCGGACGGGGTCGTGGCGGCGATCGAGATGAACATCAGGATCGACATGCCGTTGCCGATGCCGCGATCGGTGATCAGTTCACCGAGCCACATGACTACACAGGTGCCGGCGGTCATGGAGATGACCATCGTGACAGTGGTGAAGATCCCCTGATCCGGGACGATATTGCCGGCGGCCGTGCAACCGGAGAAGAGGGCCCCGCTGCGGGCAGTGGCCACAAGTCCGGTGCCCTGCAGGACCGCCAGTGCCACGGTCAGGTAGCGGGTGTACTGAATGATCTTTGCATTGCCGGACTGACCCTCTTTCTTGAGGGCTTCCAGACGCGGGATGACGACCGTCAGTAGCTGCAGGATGATGCTGGCGGTGATGTAAGGCAAGACGCCCAGCGCGAAGATGGTGATCTGAAGCAGAGCGCCGCCGCTGAACAGGTTGACCAGTCCGAGTAGACCCTGGCTGCCGGAAGTCTCATCGACGCACTGCTGGACAGCTCTGTAGTTGACGCCCGGGAGTGGGACGTGGGTCCCTATCCGGTACACCACGATGATGCCGAGCGTGAAAAGCAGCTTCTTGCGCAGGTCGGGCGTTTTGATTGCGTGGGCGAATGTGGCGATCACGGTGCCTCCGGCGACCCTGCAAGTACGTGCCGTCGTGAGGGTCAGGTTTTCTACAGAACAGGACAAAGCAAGGGACGGGATGTGTGCTGCGTGGTCACAGCTGTCCTTGTTCGGCTTTGGGTCCTCCGCCTCGTCGGTACGCTGCAAGACTAAACGTTCTATCACGCAGCATCGTCGGCCTTGACGGGTGCACCTGTCAAGACCGAACGATCTGTCTCGCTGCTGTCGTGGCGGGCGGCAGCCGCTGCGGTCGTGATTGATCGGCAGGCACTCTGCGGCTGGGTGCTTTGGCGTCGCGCATGTGCCGACGCGCCACGACAGCGGATAGTGCCGTCAGCGTCTCGCTACGGTCTCGCTGATCACGGCCTGTCCACCGGCACGGCCAGTTCGGGTCCTCGTCCGCGTTGACCTGTGCTATCAGAGCGGTGAATACCCGCTCCCCGGCCCGGCAGATGCCCACACTGGGTTCCGGTCTGGCGCTTACTTGAAGCCGATCGCGTCGATTACCTCCCGGTGATGCCGCCACCAGCCGCCGCGCTGCGGCACCCGACCCGGAAGCAGCGGCTCGACCCGCGCCCTCTACATCTCGGTCAACGGCCCACCTAAAGCAACGACCGGACGATCGACAGGGAGGAGCCATGCGCTGGCCGTGCCATCGGCCGGGGCGGCTGACGTCCACCAGCCATCACTCGGCTTGCCATTGCTTCTGGCCGCAAGCGCACAGGACCGACGCTGAAGTGATCTTCCAGCTCGTGACGCAGAAAACTACCGGTCTCGGTCCGGCTGGCGCCGGAACCGAGCCGCTGGAGGAGAGGGGCGAGCATGCAGTCGTATGCGTCCTGCACATCGTCAGCGACGCCTACCGGATCCCACACATTGCGCAGATGACGCAGGTCGTATGCGGTGGAAGCGTGCCGGGGTCTGATCGCCCCGGACTGTCACCGGGAACGACCGCCAGCACCTGCCTTCTGATCCAACCGAACCGCCTACGCCGGGTCCCCGGGGTTCGCCTTGAGCAGCAGCCTGTGCAAGGTTGCCAGCTCGTCTGGCGTCAACGCGCCGAGAGAGTGCCGCATGACGCCTTCGACGACCTTGGCCCCTTCGAGTCGTAGCCGTTCTCCTTCCGCGGTGAGGCGGTGTCGGACGGCGCGACCCGGCCCGGAGACCCGCTCGATGAGCCCTCGGCCGATCATCCGGCCCGCCAGCGTGCCTATCGACTGGTCCGTCTGGAACGTCAGCACCGCCAGCGCATGCAGGGACGCGTCCGGTTGGGCGTGCAGATGCCTCAGCACATCCCACTGCGGCAGGGACAGGCCGAGCTCGCCCAAGCCGGTGTTCGCCGCGCGATGGTGGTGCCACTGCAGTCGTTTTACCGCCAGTCCGACATCCTGCAATGTCACGGCAGTCATGGTGATGCCTTTCAAT
>NZ_KB911662.1:0-6428 GCF_000383615.1 Streptomyces canus 299MFChir4.1
TAGACGGTGGAGCGGTGCTTGCCGATCTCCTCGGCGATCACCGCAGCCGTACGGCCGACACGCAGGCCCTCGGCGATCGCGATGCGGTCGTTCTGGGTGAGGTATCGGTCGTCGACGGGCCTGTCGGGCAAGAGCATGCGTCCAGCCTTGATGAACCACAGCGAGCCCGCACTGGTGGATACGCCCACTCGGCGGGCAGCGGCTGCCCCTTTCAGGCCATCTCTACGCAGCTCGAAGTACTCCTTCGGCACCGACAACGGCAGTCGGTTGGCTCCACCTCGCGGCATGGGTCCAAGTCCCTTCGGGTGTCGCAACCACGGATGGAAACCGCCCCCCTTTGAGGGCCCGGATATGCGAGCCGTCAACAGCGCAGTGTTCAAGGTCCAGCAGGTCGGCGCGGCGCAGCTCGGTCAGCAGGGCTGCGTGCAGGCGCGGCCAGACGCCAGCCGCGGTCCAGTCCCGCAAGCGGCGCCAGGCCGTCCCCCCGGAGCACCCGACCGCTTCGGCCGGGACATCGCGCCAGGCGACGCCGGTTCGCAGTACGTACATCACCCCCGCGAATGCCGCCCGGTCGGGAGCGCGCAGCCGCCCGGGGTGGTGGCGGCGGCGCTCAGGAGCGGGTGGCAGGAGCGGAACCACGCGCTCCCACAGGTCATCCGGAGCAAGATCAGCACGCACCCGGACACCTTGCCGACCAAGATCGCCAGGTGCAAGGCCTGCGGTTCAACTCATTCTGAAACGATCAGTAAGAACTCCTGACGAAATGGTGTAGGAGGGAGTTGGAGGCTGCGGCCCCGGGTGTGTGAGTGGCGCAGCCGATGCCGCGAGAAGCCGGTCACGGGCTGTGGGGTGGAGTGTCAGTCCTCTGCGCGACCGTCGGGCCGGTAAACGGGAACGCCGTAGCGGTCGGACATAGCCTCGAAAGTTCGCCGTTCGGTGGCGCGCTGCTCGGTGAAGTCGGGTGCAGCGGTCGGACCGAAGCCGACTTCCGAGTGGGAGCCGGCCAGTAGGGGGAAGACGGTGTCGCAGAATTCGTCCAGGTCGGCACCGTGTATCTGGCCAGGGCCGGCGAGTTCGGTGGCCACCGCCGGGGGCATGAGTTCCACCACTCGGACCGGGGTTGCCCTGAGGGAGTGGCGGAGGTTCACGGTGTAGCTGTGCAGTGCGGCTTTGGCCGCGCTGTAGAGCGGGGCGAACGGCTGTGGGATGAAGGCCCCGCCGGAGGTGACGTTGACCAGCGTGCTGGGACGACCGTGGGCCAGCATGTGTGGGACGAGCAACTGCCCGAGGTGGACCGGCGCGGCGAACAGGATGTCGATCTCGTTCTGTGCTTCGGCCCAGAGGGATCGGTCTGAGGCAATGCCCACCCGTCGCTGGATACCGGCGTTGTTGATCAGTACATCCAGCTCCGGCATGCTCTGCCGGACGTGATGGGCCAGGTGCTGCCGTCCTTCAGGGGTGGCGATGTCGTTGGTGAGGGTTTCGATGCCGGGCAGGCGTTCGGCCACCGCGGTGAGCCGGCCGGAGCTGCGGCCGGTGATCATGACGCGATGTCCGGCGGCGAGATGCCGTTCGGCCAAGCCGAGCCCGATGCCGGAGGCGCCGCCAGTGATGAGCACTGCACGCTTTTCTTGAGTTGCCATGTAAACCAGCATGGGCGGTTTATGTTTACATGGCAACTCAAGGGTAGGGTGGCACCATGACGCAGCCCCTCAACGACATCGAGATGACGCGGTGGACCGCCTGGAAGCGAGCGAATGAGGCGGTACTCGCCGCGGTCGCACGAGAGATCCACAGTGCGGCCGGGCTGTCCGCAGCCGACTTTGCCGTCCTCTCGCGCGTGGTCGAGAACGGCGATGGCAGCATGCCCCAGCAGGACCTCGGCGCCATGCTGAGCTGGAAACGCGCCCGCCTGTCGCGTCAGCTCTCCCGGATGGCCGAACGCGGACTCCTGCAGCGCGAAGACGGACAAGGCAGGCGCGTGCTGATCACCGCAACGGACGAAGGCCGAACCGCCCTCGCCGCGGCCCGCCCGGCTCATGCGCGGGCAGTCCGTCGCGCTCTGCTCGAGCACACCCTCACGCCGGGCTCCGATGACTTTTGGAATGTCATCCAGGAGATCTCCTCAACTCCTGAGGTGGCACCGCGGGCACCCGTCGCCGGGACTTCGGGCGCCGCCAACGGATGAGCGCGCATCCGAGGGTGCGGAAGGCTTGATGGATGTCGACGCGTATCGCCCAGCGGATCCGCAGGCGCCGGAACCAATGCAGCCGGAACCAATACAGATGGGCGAACTCGCCCTCGACGCCCCAGCGTTGGGTGCCCAGGCCGGAACCGTGCTCGGTACCGCGGCGGACGATCAGCGGCTTCACACCGAGGTCCCAGACCAGCACCACACACTGCACGGCCTGCCCGTCGCCTTCGCACTGACCTGAGCCAAGGTCAACGAACGCGAGACCCCGCTGGACCTGCTCGGCGATCAGAACTATGTCGGCCGCGAGTTCGAACAACCGCTGCCCCAGATGGGTGTTCCGCCGATGCATCTGCGTCCGACTTGCCGCGCCCCAGCCATCCGCGTGCGGCTCACGACGTCCGAAGCGTCGCCAGATACGTGGACACCAGGGTGCGGGCCCAGTCGGCGGAGGCGGGCTCAGGCGTGAAGACAGCGCGGTAGTAGAGCGGGCCGAGGAGGAAGTCCGCCGCGGTCTCGACGGCGAGTGCCTGGCCCCCGCGGTCCTGTTCGCGCTGGATGATCGCGCCGAGCTGACGGTGGCGGTCCTCGACGCAGGCGCAGCCGCCCGCCGGGCCGGAGCCGATGGTCGCCCGCATGAGGGCGAGCGTGTCCGGGTCGGCGACGTCCGTGGCCACGTCGGCGAGCCAGCGCTGGAGGTCGCCGTCGAGGGAGCCGGAGTCGGGGACGACCAGGTCGTCGGTGAAGCGGCTGGTGGCGACGTCGTTGAGGAGCTGGGCGGTGGACCCCCAGCGCCGGTACAGGGTGGTGGGGTGGACGCCGGCGCGTGCGGCCACGGCGGGGAGGGTCAGGGTCTCCGCTTCCTCCTCGGCGAGGAGTTCCGCGACGGCGCGGTGGACGGCCGCCCGCACCTTCGCGGAGCGGCCGCCGGGACGTACGTGGGTCGACGATTCAGCCATGGAGAAATTATCGCACTGATCGCTGCGTTAGTGGTAGCGTCCTAAACGCATCGATCACTGCTTTTGGAGTCGCGCCGTGTCCGGTCCCGCCCCGTCCCAGCTCCAGCCCTCCTCCCAGCCCACCGACCACGCGGCGCCACCGGAGGAGAGGCGACGACGGCTGAGCCGTCCCGTCGCCTTCGCCTCCCTCGCGGTCGTTTTCGTACTGTTCATGGCCGCCTCCAGCGCGCCCTCCCCCCTCTACGTCGTCTACCAGCAGGAGTGGCACTTCTCCGCCACCACCCTCACCACGGTGTTCGCCGTCTACGTGCTCGGCATGATCGGGGCACTGCTGGTACTCGGTGCCCTCTCCGACCACCTCGGCCGCCGCCCGGTCCTGCTCTCCGCCATCGCCCTCGAAGCCTTCTCGATGGTCCTGTTCCTCACCGCAGGCAACGTCGGCCTGCTCCTGACGGCACGCCTCATCCAGGGCATCGCCACCGGGGCCGCCATGACCACGATCGGCGCCGCCCTCTCCGACCTCAACCCCGTGCACGCCCCGCACCGGGCGGGACTCGTCACCGGCACCGCACCCACCTTCGGACTCGGACTGGGCTCCCTCGGGTCCGGCCTCCTCATCGAGTACGGCCCGCACCCCACCCGCCTCGTCTACGTGCTCCTGCTCACCGTCCTCGTGGTCGCGGGGGGCGTCCTGTCGGCCCTGCCCGAGACCTCGCTGCGCCGCCCCGGCGCCGCCCGCTCGCTCCAGCCCCGCCTGCGCATCGCCCCCCACCTGCGGGCCGACCTGCTGAGCCTGGTTCCGATCCTCATCGCCAGCTGGGCACTCGGGGGTCTCTACCTCTCCCTCGGCCCGTCTGTCGCCGTCGGCCTGTTCGGCCTCTCCAGCCACGTCGTCGGCGGACTCGTGGTCACCCTGCTCACCGGCCCCGCCTTCCTCACCGCTCTCGCCCTGCGCGGCTGGCCCGTCGGCCGGACCCTCGCCGTCAGCGCGACCCTGCTCCTGGCCGGCACGGCCGTCGCCCTGACCGGCGTGGAGGAACACTCCCTGACCACGGCCGCGCTCGGCACCGCGATCGCCGGCGTCGGCTTCGGCGGCTCCGCCCTCGCCAGCTTCGGCACCCTGGCCCGCATAGCCCGCCCCGCCGAACGCAGCGAACTGCTCTCCGTCGCCTTCGTCATCTCCTACCTGGCCTTCAGCATCCCGGCCGTGATCGCCGGCATCGCCGCCACCCATGCCGGCCTCAAGGACACGTTCGTCACCTACGCGGCGACGGTCGCCGCCCTCTGCGCCCTCGCCCTGCTCGCCCAGCGCCTGCGCGCCACCCGCACCGCCACCGCAGGCCTTCCCCAGGCGTAAGGAGAAGCACGAAAACCGGTCGCCGCGGCCCGCACGAGGCCGCGGCGACCGCAGTGCCCCGGACGCACGGCCCCAGCTGGGCCGCAAGGTCTTCGCCACGCGCTGGTCGTACACCCTGAGGCGAACCACGCGGCGTTCAGCGACGGAGCAGGCAGGTTCCGGCGCTCGGAGGCACGGGCCAGGGAGGCCGGGACGTGCTCGACCTCCGTGGGCCGCGCGTCCAGAACGTCTCGGTACATCGACGGGGCAAACAGCGCCCCTCTTGCGTCACGGTGGCCGCCTGCAGCGCGACGTAGGCGGCGTCGGACAGGGGATGGCTCCACTCCTTCGGCCTCGGCGGCAGCCCCGGCGAGGATCGTTGGGAAGCGGCTTTCAGGGTCAGCAGGACCAGGTCGTAGGGCGGGGTCTTTGCATGAATGTGGTCTGTCCGGATTCGTCGGGTGAGTCCGAGGGCTGGCAGGGGGGCGATGGCAGTCCCGGGCGGTGTGGCGGAGGGCGGCGGCGATGATGTCCCTGCCTCGTCTGCGGCGGCATCGACCTTGGCCTTCTGGTCGTCGTCGCTGCCGAAATTCCTCCCTGATCACGGCAACCTTTGTGTGCGTTGCGGCAACTGGCAGGCAACTGGGTCCCAGAGCAAGGCCCGCTGCGCAAGAAAGACAGGCCGTTGCCAGATCAGAACCGCTCTCATCGCCGCCGTCCGGCAATCCGCCGCGTGATCGCCGCCGCCGTGGTCCTCGCCGCCGCGGGTGCTGCCGTACCGCTGGTCGCCCTGGCCGCACGCACGCCGGAGGCCGACACGCCGACCACGGTCGCCGACGCGGCGGCCGGCAGCGGCCGCTACTTCGGCACGGCCGTGGCCGCGGGCAGGCTCGGCGACTCCACGTACTCCGCCATTCTCGACCGGGAATTCAAGATGATCACCCCGGAGAACGAGATGAAGTGGGACGCCATCGAACCCTCCCGCGGCTCGTTCAACTTCGCCGCCGCCGACTCGATCGTCAGCCACGCCTCCGCGCACGGCCAGCGGATGCGCGGCCACACCCTGGTCTGGCACTCCCAACTGCCCGGCTGGGTCAAGTCCATCACCGACGCCAACACCCTGCGCAGTGTGATGAACAACCACATCACCACCGAGATGACCCACTACAAGGGCAAGATCTACGCCTGGGACGTGGCCAACGAGGCGTTCGCCGACGGCGGCAGCGGTCAGCACCGCAGCTCGGTGTTCCAGGACGTCCTGGGCAACGGCTTCATCGAGGAGGCCTTCCGCACCGCCCGGAACGCCGACCCGTCCGCCAAGCTCTGCTACAACGACTACAACATCGAGAACTGGTCCGACGCCAAGACCCAGGGCGTCTACCGGATGGTCAAGGACTTCAAAGCACGCGGCGTACCCATCGACTGCGTCGGCTTCCAGAGCCACTTCGGCGCCGGCGGCCCGCCCGCCAGCTTCCGGACCACCCTGACCAACTTCGCCGCGCTCGGGGTCGACGTCCAGCTCACCGAGCTCGACATCGCCCAGGCGTCCGCCACCGCGTACACCAACGCCGTCCAGGACTGCCTCGACGTCGCACGCTGCACGGGCATCACGGTGTGGGGCATCCGCGACAGCGACTCCTGGCGCACCGGTGAGAACCCCCTGCTGTTCGACGCGGGCGGCAACAAGAAGCCCGCCTACAGCGCCGTGCTCACCGCCCTGGGCGGCAGCAGCGGCGGCGGCAGCGGTACGCAGGCCGGGGGCCTCACCTCGGGCACCGTCTACACCCTCTCCAACGCGGCCGCCGGACGCGTTCTCGACGAGCCCGCGGGACAGAACGGCAACGGCACCCCGCTCCAGGTGTGGGACGCCAGCGGCGCCTCCAACCAGCAGTGGAAGGTCGTACGGAACAGCGACGGCTCCTACACGCTCACCAACGTCGCC
>NZ_KB911662.1:6533-11766 GCF_000383615.1 Streptomyces canus 299MFChir4.1
GCGACGGCTCCTACACGCTCACCAACGTCGCCGGCGGCCGGGCGCTGGAGATCCCCGGCGGTCGGACCGCCAATGGCACTCCCGCCCAGGTCTGGGACTCCAACGGCGGCGCCCACCAGCACTGGAACTTCAAGCCGACCACGGCGCCGACGAGCAACGCGTGTGCTCTTCCGTCGACGTACCGGTGGACCTCGACGGACGCCCTGGCACAGCCGGCGAATGGGTGGGCCTCGCTGAAGGACTTCACCAACGTGACGTACAACGGCAGGCACCTGGTCTACGGGACGAACTACTCGGGATCGGCCTACGGTTCGATGATGTTCAGCCCCTTCACGAACTGGTCGGACATGGCGTCGGCCCGCCAGACCGGCATGAGCCAGAAGGCGGTGGCGCCCACCCTGTTCTACTTCGCGCCCAAGAAGATCTGGGTGCTGGCGTACCAGTGGGGTCCGTGGCCCTTCAGCTACCGCACCTCCAGCGACCCCACCAGCCCCGACGGCTGGTCCGCGCCGCAGCCGCTGTTCACCGGCAGCATTCCCCGCACCGAATCCTCCACCGGCCCGATCGACCAGACCCTGATCGCCGACGGCCAGAACATGTACCTGTTCTTCGCCGGTGACAACGGCAAGATCTACAAGTCGGCCATGCCGATCGGGAACTTCCCGGGCAACTTCGGCTCCTCGTACACGACGGTCATGAGCGATACGGTGAAGAACCTGTTCGAGGCGCCGCAGGTCTACAAGGTCAAGAACCGGAACCAGTACCTCATGATCGTCGAGGCGCGGGGTTCGAGCGAGCAGCGCTACTTCCGCTCCTTCACCGCCACCAGCCTGAACGGTTCGTGGACCCCGCAGGCCGCCACCGAGTCCAACCCCTTCGCGGGCAAGGCCAACAGCGGCGCCACCTGGACCAACGACACCAGCCACGGTGACCTGGTCCGCGACAACCCCGACCAGACCATGACCATCGACCCCTGCAACCTGCAGCTCCTCTACCAGGGCAAGTCCCCCAACACACCGCCGAACACCTCCTACGACAACCTGCCGTACCGGCCCGGCCTCCTCACCCTGCGGCGCTGACCCGCCTGATCGACACTCACCACGTCGAGGAACCCCAGCCGTGCGTCGGCTGGGGTTCCTCTCTTTTGGCAAGCGCCCCACCCTGACCGGCACCGAGCCTTCCAGGGTCCGGCTCAGGCGGAGGTGGATGCCGCGCGGAGCGCGTCGAGCGGGCCCGGCTGGGGCACGTGAGGCGCGGGCGAGGCAGGATCCGGAGTGCAGTGAGATCCCGACCGCCAAGGTTTCGCTCCGAGCGCCTCGCCGACCTCGCGGCGGCCACCGGCAGCACCCACTATCTGTGGCACCGGTGGTCTGCGTTGCCTCGACACCGACCTTTCGACGCTCACGGCATTCCTGTGCCCCCTCTCCACACCTCTATGGGTGATCCGCTCTGGCAATGGGCCCGCCGGTCCAGCAGCCTGTGGGCCCTGGACAAGATCACTCTCGATGCGTTGCCAGACCAGCTGGCTGCCGGCGCGGTTGCCCAGGCCCGTTCGGTGCCCCCCGGTCCGGGCGGCCACAGGACCGAGCCAGAGGCCGCCCGGGGTCAGGTCAGCCCATGCCCTGGAGGCGCCAGATCTGGTTCTTCTTCCAGGTCAGGTCGCTTGCCGGGTCGCAGGTCCATTGGTGGATCACCGCGCCGGGAGTGGTCGAGATCCCGCTGACGTCCACGCACGTGCCGCTGTGCACCGCGGCCAGCTGGTAGTCCTTGCTGTTGCCGAGCGCGCTGACGGGCCTGAGGGTGAACATCTGGTTCGTGCTGCCGCTGCAGGTCCACTGGATGACGGCGGCATCGTCGGCCGTGGAGGCTCCCGAGACGTCCAGGCACTTACCGCTGTGCTCGTTCACGATGGTGTAGGTGTTCGCCCGGCCGGCGACCGGCTTGAAGTCGAGCATCTGCTGGTAGCCGCCCTCGCAGTGGTACTGCTGGTACTGCGTGCCGTCGGCGGTGCTGAGGTTGGTGTCGTCCAGGCACTGACCGCTGTGCTGTACCACCGCGACCGTGGAGACTGTCGTGTTGGACGGTGGCAGCAGCGTGACGGTGTAGCCGTCGGCGGCGTCCGTCCACGGCACGCTCACCGAGGCCGAGTTGCCGCTGACGGTCAGGGTCTGGTCGGAGACCGTCACCGGACCCGTTACCGCGCCGCCGCCGTTGTTCGGTATGCGCTGGACGATCGCGCGCACCCGGCTGTTCTCCACCACCGAGGTCGTGTCGAGGCGGTTGAGGTTGACGGTGACGTTGCCGGCGTTGCCGTTGGTGCCCAGCAGGATCTTCGCGTTGCGCGCCGTGTTGTCCTTGGTCGCCAGCCCGTCGGTGTTCGCACCGGGCGTGAGGTTCACGATGTTCCCGGTCTGTAAGCCGTAGTACCGGTAGAGGAACCACTCACCGAGCGGCAGGTACTGGCCGGAGCTGTTCTTGGTGAGCAGGGCGGCCGCGTAGTCGTGCAGGCTGGGGCCCCCACCCCAGTTGGAGCGCAGGCCGTCGGCACCGGCCCGCTCCAGACGGCTGATGAACCAGCCGCCGCCACCGGGGTTCTGCTGCTCGCGCCCGGCGTACTCGTTGATCTGGTACGGGCGGGTGTTGGTCAGGCCCGCGGCGGCGAGGGTCGAGTTGGCGTTGCTGACGGCCGTGACGGGGTCGTGCGGGATGGCATGCCAGCTGTAGATGTCGGGGGCGACGTTGTTGGCCTTGACGTGGTTCAGGAAGGTGGTCCACCAGGTGTTGGAGGAGCTGGGCGGGTTGGCGATGCTGGGGCCGACGATGAGCTGCCCGGGGAGGTTGGCCCGCACGGCGGCATGGAAGCGGGACCACATCTGCAGGTACTGGCTCTGGGACCGGCCCCAGAAGCCGCTGAGGTCCGGCTCGTTCCACAGGTCCCACTCCACCGTCATGTTGTTGGCCTTGACGTCGGAGATGAGCTGGTTGACGAAGTTGTCGAACTGCGTCCAGTTGCCGTTGTCGCCGGGAAAGCCCGTGCTGGTGGTGCCGTCGGCGCCCCACAGGTCGTGCGGCAGGATGATGAAGGTTCCGCCGAGCGCCTTGGTGCGCTTGTACTGGGCGAGGGTGGCGTTCCAGCGGGTCCGGTATTCGGCGAGGCTGGTGGCGTAGCCGCCACCGTTGAGCTGCGCGCCGCCGGCCCGCTCGAAGTGCCACTTGATGTCTTTGAAGAAGTGGTCCGGCGGCTGCGACCCGTCGACAGTCAGCCCGTAGATCATGCCCGAGGCGCGGTAGGTGGGGGCGCCCCCGGCGGCGGAGAAGTCGACGGCGACGCTGGTGTCCGCGGCCTGCGAGGGGCCGGCGGGCACCAGGGTGGTGGCCAGGGCGGCCAGGAGGACGGCCACGGACGAGGTCGCTCGGCGTCCGGTGCGGGTTATGGGTCGGCGAAGTGTCCAGCGAGGTCTCATGCTGCGGCTCCTGAGTGAGCGGGGAGGATGACGGCCGGTCAGCGACTGGCTCGGTGTGCGTGTGCGTGCGCCTCGGCGAGGAGGAGGTAGCTGCTCGCGGTCCAGGTCCGGGCGTGGTCGCGCAGGTCCGTTTCGGTGTGGGCGTCGAAGTTCTTGGCGAAGCCATGGGGTTCGCACAGGGCCCGGAACCGGGCTCCGATCTCGTCGTCCAGGCGCTCGTGCCCGGCAGGGCGAAAGCCGTCTTCGATGAGGCCGTTGGCGGGGGCCCACATGGGGCAGCGCCGGTAGCCGTCGGGCATGTGGGGGGCGGTCAGTTTGGTGGCCAGTCCGTACGGGGGTCAGGTGGGTCCCGATCCGGGCGGCCAGGGCCTTGCCGATGTGCTCGGGCAGGTGCTCGGGCAGGTGCTCGCCCAGTGCCATCGGCATCAGGTCCGGCAGGCCGGCGCTGTCCCAGGTCGCGGTGCTGTCGATGCCGCGGGCCACCAACCGCTGTCCCGTCCACAGCTCGTCGGGCATCGCGGCCTGGGTCGCGTCGGTGGTACGGGTCCAGCGCCGGGCCTCGTCGGGCAGGTCCAATTCGGGTGCGAGGCGGGCGAGTTCGTGGAGCTGGGGTGTGAGGAAGGCGGCCAGGTCGGCGGTGCCGACCACCCGCTCGGGGTCGAAGGTGGTGGCGTGTCCCAGCCGCTGTCGTGGCCGTGCTGGTAGTGGGGCAGGGCAGCGCCCGGTGTTGTGCGCCGGGAGGCCGGCCAGAAGTCCGTCCACCGTGCCAATCTCCTGTAGGTCTCGGCACGTTCGGTCCGGCTGAGGGGCTCGGGAACACATGGCGGGTCCTTGGTTTCGGGCACATGTGTGCCGCGGGAGGGGTGACAGAGGGAAGCGGGCACGCCGAACGGTGACGGTGCGGGATCGGGAGCTCGGGGTGTGAGCCGAGGAATCGGGGTGTGAGCCGAGGAAGAGGAGAAGAGATCGGGTGGTGAGGAGGGTCAGGCGTCGGCGGAGGGTGTACCGGCGGCGGGGCCGGTGCTGGCCCGCAGCGAGATCGGCGGGGTCAGGAGGTGCTGCCGGGGCGGCGCGTCGGAGTGGTCCAGCCGCTCCACGAGCAGGTCGACGGCGAGCCGGCCCATCTCGGCCGCCGGTACGTCGGCGGCGGTGAGCTGCGGGGTCACCGTCTCCGCCCAGCGGTTGGCGACGACTCCGGTGACGGAGAAGTCGCGCGGCACATGGCGGCCCGCGTGGGCGAGCCCCCGGTACAGGCCGCCCAGTGCGGCCTCGTTCAGGGTGACCAGGGCGGTGGTGGCCGGGTCGTCGTGCAGGATCTGTTCCAGGCAGGCCTGGCCCGCGGCGGCGTCGTCCCCGCAGCAGTACGTGCGGACCGTCAGCCCGCGTTCGGCCGCGGCCTTGGTGAAGCCGTCCAGGCCGCGGTGGGCGGACTCGTAGCCGGTCCTCAGGAGTTGTTCGGGCCGGTTGACGAAGGCGATTCGGCGATGGCCGAGGTCGGCGAGGTGATGGACGCAGGCCGCCGCCAGCGAGGTGTGGTCCAGGGCGACGTACCAGCCGTCCTCCGGGTGGGCGGTGCGGCCGATGGCCACGGAGGGGAAGCCGAGCGCGGCCAGGTGTTCGGCCCGGTCGTCCTCCAGCCGGATCTCCATCAGGATCGCCCCGTCGACCCTCCGCTCCCCCAGCAGCCGCTGGAAGGAACGGTCGCTGTCGACACCGCTGGGTGACAGCAGCACGTCGTAGTCGTGGGCCGCGGCGGCCTCCACCACGCT
>NZ_KB911663.1 GCF_000383615.1 Streptomyces canus 299MFChir4.1
TTCGCCCGAGCACGGTTCACTTCATGTGCGTCCACACCCTCAACATGCCCCCAAACAGGACCGCGAGACAGACGTAACGGAGTCCTACTAGTGCTGGGACCGCATGGGTTCGCCGTGTGGCCGCCGGGCTCCTGCTCCGTCATCATGTGAACCGCTCCGGGTCTACTGATCTCCTCGGATTGTTGCCGGGGTGCCTGGCGGGAGGTCCGCCAGGCCGTACGGCCCGCGCGGTTGAACGGGTCCCGCGCCCGCTGGGGCAGCAACTCCTGGAACCAGCTCCAGAACCGGTCGCCGGAATGGACGAAGAACATTGAGCAGACAGCGCGAGCACCCCAGTTGGTCTGCGGCGCCACGGGCCCGGCAACCGAGGACGGGCCATGGAGGTCGGGTCACCCGGCGCGCTGGGTTGTCTCCCCGGCCTGAGCGGGTACGGCGGGCAGGGAGACGGTGCAGGAGGCACAGCGTCGGGCCTGGGCGGGTACGGGGCTGAGGCATTCGGGACAGTCCCGCTTGGGGGCCTGGACGTCCTGGTGCGGGGCCAGGCGTTCGTGGAGCTTGTTGATCGGGAGCACGACCAGGAAGTACAGGGCGCTGGCGAGCAGGAGAAAGCTGATGGCCGCGTTGACGAAGGCGCCGTAGGGGAACTCGATAGCCCCTACGGTGAAGGTCTTGTGGCTCATGTCACCGGTGGCGCCGGTGGCCAGCCCGACGAGTGGGGTAAGGAAGGCCCTGACGAAGCCGCTCACCACGGCGGTGAACGCTGCCCCGATGACGATGCCGACGGCCAGGTCGACCACGTTGCCGCGCAGGATGAAGCTGCGGAAGCCCTTCACCTTCTCACTCCTAAGAGTCTGTTGACGTCTACGGGCGCCACCGAAAGCGTGGTCAGCCCGCTCCCTTCGCCTCGGATGCCCTGCCACCCCTCACCCATGCCGACTCCGCCGCGCGGCGCGATGATGTACGTCAAGCACGCCATCGCACGGCCGGTCGCTCAGCCTGAGCTGCACCCCGAAACAGGCATTGGCTCGCAAACCGCCCTCTCGTGCAGGCCCAGGATGTGGGGTGCCCTCTCCACCGTGCGCTGTGACCGCTGAGGGTTGAGGTCAGGTGAGGTCAGCCGCCGGCGAGTATCGGGCCGGCGGGGGCAGAGAGTGTCTGGTGAACGTGCGGACAGGGCCTGGCAGAAGCGGTGGTGCGAATGCGCATCCGGCGCAGGAGATCACGGTGGTGCGGCTGCGCAGCGTGCTGCGCCAGGTCAGTCCCGGGTGGCGGGACCGTAGGTGTGACAGCGCACGGGTGCCCAGGCCGGTGCTGTGAAAACGCTCGTCGATGACGACCGCGGTGATGACGCCCAGGGCGCAGTCAGTGCAGATCCGGTACCGGATCTGGCCGACCACCTGGCGGGTGTGCACGAGGAGCAGGCATTCGTCGCCCGGGCCGGGGTCGTCCGGGATGTGCGTGGACAGGAAATCGATGGCCCGGTAGGCGAGGACGCGGCGGCGCAGGCGGCCGGTGCGCCGGCCTCGGCGCAAGTGCTTGGCACCGTCGCGACCGGGCGGCGATGGCTCGGCTGTGGAGGCTTTGCCGACGCGACTGCTGCTGGGGGCACGCGCATGTTGTCCGTGCATGACGTCTCCGGGGGCCCGAACAGCCGACGGATACCCGTTCCAGCGCGCCGGGCACCCCGCCCCGGGGGTGCCCTCTTGTCCGGGACGGCGTCCCGTCTGTGTGGTCGGACTCCGGAGTTCAGTGCTGATGGCGATCGTGCTGGGGCAGGTAGAGGGGACTGATCTGACGCCAGTAGCCGTGCACGAGGTCCTCGGCCTCCTGCACCGCCCGCTGAGCGCACGGCGCGTCCGTCGGCAGGCCCTGCCCGGCTTCGGCGGCGGAGCCCATGCGCCAGGCAGCCCTCAGCGTCGCCCGACGTGAGGCACGGCGGTACGCAGCGGCAGTACTTGGGCTGCTGTTTCGGCCCGCCAGGCACCATCGCGCGAGCAGAATCGCTGCCACCGCCGACAACGCGCTGGCGGCGAACATCTCATGACCGGCCACTGGCTCCTCCTGCCGGACACCCACATGGACCGTGCGGGGTTCGTGTGCCCCCGTATCGCGCTCTCAACGTCACCGTTGGGCTAAGAAAACCTCACAGTCGTCGCCGAGGGGTGGTGAGTCGACGCCCGGCGCGGGCAACTTCATCTTCACGCGGGGCCGCTGGGCCGCTGGGAGCCGACGCCCAACACGGTGCGCGTGTCCCGATCCCCGCCGCATCCGCGCCGCCGCCCATCCCGCCGTCCACAGGATCAAAGCGGCAGCGGTCGCATTTCCGCGACCAGCCCCCCAGCACACGGCTCAGGGAACGTCTCCGCAGCGTTCTCCGGGACCGGACCGCGGACAGGGAACTCGTAGCGGATGGGCTCGCCCGCTCCAGGCCAAAGGTGCGACGGGTTGAGCGTCACGGAATTCCCTACCCTCACGATCACGAGTCCCCATGAGGACGGCGGTCGCGGGGAGTTGAGAGACTCTCTCTATGGGATCTCGGGAGTCCTGGGGCCGGCAATGCTGTCTCTAGTCTTCTGAGTCAGGAATTCCGCAGTCTTCTGAGTCAGGACTTCCGCGCCGCACCCATCCCTCCAGCGCAGCTCGTTCCTCGTCCGACAGGATCAACTCGGCCTTCGGCCGCCCAGTACGCGCCACCCCACAACTCCGCACATCTTTCGAGAATTCCTGACTCAGAAGACTGGGTTCAGTCTCACAGACGATCACTTCTGACAACGCGGGCCCGAGAGGGATACCGGCTTCACTGTGATCACTCTGCGTGGACTCGTTTCCTCCGGTACCACGGGGAGCGGGAAGGGCGGTGGTTGTGGAGGACGAGCAGCGCCAGGGCGCCGGTCGCTGCGGACCAGGTGAGGGAGAGCAGGCCGTGGGACCAGGGAGTCTGAAGGGTGAGGGCTGAGCTGAGCGCCAGCTGGTTCACGCCGTAAAGAGGAAGCGCGCAAACGCCTGCCACATCCATGAGCGTGTTGAAGACAGGGTTCTGCAGACCGGTGTCGACCAGGCTGAGCATGATGATGAGGAAGAAGCCCTCCAGCTCGCCGCGGACCAGAGAACCGAACAGAAGCCCGATGCCGCCGTAGGCGAGGCCGGCGCCTGCAAGGGCCAGCCCCAGGGGGCCAGCGTGGCGCACGGGCACGGAGATCCACAGCAGGACCGTCGTGTAGAGAGCCAACGCGGCCGCTGTGAGGGCGATAGCAGCGAGCTTGGCCAGCAGTATCGGCAGACGGGGGTAGCCGGCGAGCAGTAGGCGGCGGTCCATCTGCCGGGACTGAAAGGTCTCCGTGAAAGAGATGAAGCCGGCGACCATGGTGACGGCGCCCAACGCGCTCGCCACCTGGCCCAACTGGCTGGCCGGGGCGGAGACGGGGGCGCTGATGGCTTCCAGCCGGACGCGCACCACTCGGTCGGATGTGCACAGGCGTGCCACTGCGATCCAGATGGGGATGAACGCGACCGCCAGAACCAAGGCCAACCTGTTGCGCAGGTGGCCCAGCAGAGTGCAGCGCAGGAGTTCGGTGAAGGCCGTCCAGGTGAGTCTCAACGGTTGGTCTCCTCGAAGTGCAGACGGCCCTGGCACAGGTGAGCGATCGCATCGAACTGGTACAGGTCGTGCAGCAGGTGAGAGACCACGATGATCGACCGGCCCTGATCTCGCAGGTCGGCGGCCAGGGTCCAAAATCGCTGATGGGTGTCCCAGTCGAAGCCCTGGTAGGGCTCGTCCAGGACCAGCAACTGCGGATCGTGCATGAGAGCGATCAGCAGGTTCAGCTTCTGTCGCGTTCCGCCACTGAGTTCGCCGACCTGCTGTCGCCGGCAGCCGGTCAGCGCCAGCAGCTCCATCAGCTCGCCGGCCCGTTCCAGTGTCGGCAGCCGGTAGGCCATCTGGAACACCCGCAGATGCTGTCCGACGGTGAACGCGTCGTTCAGTACCGCCCGTTGCGGGCAGTACCCCACCGCCCCAGTCCGTGTCACCGTTCCACGATCGGGTGCAAGGTGCCCTACGGCGATCTGCAGCAGAGTGCACTTACCCGCCCCGTTCTCGCCGACGACTCCCACCAGCGTCCCGGCACACACATCGAGGTCCACATCGCGCAGGACCTGCCGGCCGCCGTACGCCTTGCAGACTCCGCTGATCCGCAGCCGTGGCCGGTGGCGTGTCGTTACTGCCTGCACATGAGCCCCTCGAAAGATCGGACAGATGGAGCGAGCCGCCCTGAGGAAAGGCCGCCACAGGGGCCGGGCCGCGCCGGCTCATGTCGCCTGGCCTGCCCGGCTCATGACCGCACGCCCGCGCCATCCCCGGACGCGGTCCGGCCCTGGGGAGGCCGAGCCCCCGCGCAACGCCCGTTGCCCGGTGTCCAACGAGTCCGTGCCGGTGGTGTTACGGCGATCACCCGCTGTTCCATACCTGCCCGTTGGGCGTGACGTACGCTGCGGTCTGCCGTTGTAGGAAGCGATGCCCACGACACCACAACGAGACTGCAGCGCGCCCACGATCGTGATCGGAGCCGGCCCGCACGGCCTGGCGACCGCCGCACTACTGAACCTCTCCGGAGAGCTGACCGTGATCCTGGAACGGTCGGACCGCGCGGGAGCGAGCTGGGCGCAGCGCTATGACCACCTGCGCCTGCACACCACTCCCAGCACGTCGAATCTCCCCGGTCTGTCGATGCCGCGCCAAGCGGGCCCGTGGGTGAGCCGGGACGACTATGTGCGATACCTGGAGCACTACGTCGCGCATCACCGACTCGACGTCCGGGTGACCACCCCGGTGCAGCGCATCGAGCGGAGCGAGGCAGGTTCGGGAGCGCAATGGCTGGTCCATACCCCCGACGGTCCGGTGGCCGCTGGTGCGGTCGTGGTGGCCACCGGCCGATGTCACACCCCGAACGTCCCTGACTGGCCCGGCCGTTCGACGTTCACCGGCACCCTGCTGCACTCGGCCCACTACCGCTCTCCGGTCCACTACCGCGGACGGGACGTCCTGGTGGTCGGCGCCGGTAACAGTGGTACCGAGATCGCCGCCGGCCTGGCCGGGGCCGGAGCCGAACGCGTACGGATCGCGGTCCGCACCCCACCCAACATCCTGCCCCGCTCCAGCGCCCGGTGGCATGCGGCAGGCCGGTTGACGCAGGCCCTCCCGCTCTCCTGGCGCGACCGCACCTCCCTGCTCACGCAGCGTCTCGCGGTGCCCGACCTGACCTCACGGGGACTGCCTCGACCCCGCACCGGTCTGTACACGCGCCATGCCCGAGAAGGGGTCAACCCGGTGCTCGACCACGGCTTCGTGGACGCCGTCCGGTCCGGCAGCGTTGAGCCGGTCGGGGCCGTCCAGGCGTTCGAGGGCCCCGACGTGGTACTGGCCGACGGCACCCGACTGCGACCCGACACGGTCATCGCCGCCACTGGGTACCGGTCCAACCTGCACGACCTGGTCGGGTCCCTGGGCGTACTCGACGAGGCCGGGCAACCTCTCACCGTAGGGGCACAGAACCACCCCGCGGCCCCGCACCTCTACTTCGCCGGATACACCAATCCCCTCACAGGGGTCCTTCGCCAAGCGGGCATCGAGGCGCGCGCAATCGCCCACGCGTTACGACGTGAGAAAGCGCGAGCACCCCTTCGCATCCCCCAGCTCGGCGACCGCACGACCGACGCGCGCGACAAAGGGCACGCTCCCCGCTGAAGGAGCTTGGGAAGCGTGGCCCTTCAGGGGCATGCCATGAAGGGCGAGTGGATGCCGCGGCGTCGGACGGAGACAGGCGCGGCCGCTTCAGCGGAGGGGTGCCAGGGGGCCGGTTGCGCCGCGGGCCTGCTACAGGCGCTCCGGCCGGAGGTCGCCCTCGAAAGCGCCCACATCCTGAGCCCGGGTGCTGGAATCAGCAGCCTCGGCGGTGCGCGGGGCCCATAAAGCAGGGCCCATAAAAAGGCCGCCCGAGCCAACCACTCCTGTTTTCGTCACGACGTGCTCCACTTGGCTCCGAAGGCCCCGACTGGTAACTCCCGCGCCCTGACCGGTGGCCCGAGGCTGGGCTACCCCGGAAACATGCACGAACGCCGCCGCTGTCCCAGCGAACTGTCCGACGCCCGCTGGGCTCCCCCATCACCACCTGGTCTCATCCGCCGGGGTACGACACGGGTGCACGAACGCCTTGCGGTCCCCGGTCCGCGACCAGCGCTAGCTCGCCGGACCGTGTTCGCCCACGACGGGCAGTCCGAACTCGGGGTCGTAGAAGGTTTGTCGGCACACGCGGCCCGAGCCTCGGATGCCAACGGGCTGTCCTTGTCTCCGTGACGCACGGGTGGAACAGGGCCGGGTTCTTCGTCGGCTCCACGAGCGTGCCCTTCAGTGCAGGTAGCCCTTCTTCGGATCGGTCAGGTTCATGGTGCGGCCGAGGCGGTGGATCTCCGGTCGGCCGTCGATCCGGTCGGCGGCCTTCTCCCCGCCTCTGGCCGGGCGGGGGCCGTCTCGCGCGAGTTCGGGTGCTTGGCCGCGGTCATGCGCGCTCTCGGGGGCGGGCGGTCGGGAGAGCTCGGGACGACCGGGGCCGTGTCCTCGCCCGGCGCCGTACCGCTCGTCGTCCGGTCGTACGTGGGTGAGCTTGGCAGGGTTGGTGACGACGTGGACGCCGGAGACCTGGTCGCCGTCCGGCGCCTTGCGGGGCGGCGTCTTCGGCGGGCACGCCCTCACACTTGGCCCGCGCGGCGTCACGGGCGTAGTCCGGAAAAGTGATCAGCCGCGTACGCTCGTCCCCCGTGGGAGGCATGTCGTTTCGCCGAGTCATCGCGAGGAGCTTCCCGAAGGTCGGAACGGGTGTCGACCCAATTGTCAGAAGCACCGTCAAGTGCCATCGAGCGTGCCGGTACGGCTGCTGACAGACGGGCGTTTACGTGAAACTCTCTGGCCGTTCGCGTGGCGCGCGGGCGACAATCGCCCGCATGACCGAGTCCTCCGGTGGCACGTCCACCTTCCGTGACCTGTCCGCCTTCGTCGCCTGCCCGCGCGTCAACTCCCTTGCCCTGTCAGTCGATGGCACTCGCCTTGTCGCCGCCGTGCAGTCGTTGTCCGAGGACGGGACGCGGTTCGTGTCCGGTCTGTGGGAGATCGATCCGACCGGGGAGCGCGACGCGCTGCGGCTGACCTGGTCCGACAAGGGTGAGTCGGGGCCCGTGTTCGGTCCGGACGGGACGCTGTACTTCCTGTCCGAACGGGCCGCCACGGACGGCGATGAGGGCGCCGCTCTGTGGGCGTTGCCGCCGCGCGGGGAGGCTGTCGTCGTGGCCCGGCACCCAGGCGGGATCACCGCCGTCACCGTAGCCCGCGACTCCGGCGCACTGTGCCACACCGCGGGGCTGCTCCCGGGGGCCGCTGATGCCGAGGCACACGGAAAGCTGCGCGCGGCGCGAAGGGACGCGAAGGTCACCGCGATCTTGTACGAGGCCGGTCCGACCCGCGCCTGGGACCACGACCTGGGCCCGGCGGAGCCGCACGCCTTCGTCCGCGCAGGTGTTGACGCGGAGCCGGTCGTCGCCGGTGGGCAGGGAGTCGGTCTGGAGGATCCGGGGGATGCGGTGTTGTCCCCGGACGGCACACGGGTCGCGTACCGGCGGTTCGTGCCTGGGCGGGTCCCGGCCGAGCATCGCACCACCGTGGTGGTGGCCGACTCTGTGAGCGGCGAGGAGATCCATGTCGTCGGTGATCTGGAGCACCTCTACGAGGCCCCGCGGTTCACCCACAACGGCTCGGCCCTCGTGTGCTGCCGGATGCGCTACCCGACCTACGACGACCCTTGGGAGGCGACGCTCGTACGGATCGACCTGGCCGACGGCACGGTGCAGGACCTGCTGCCCGGGTTCGACAACTGGCCCGGCGGCGTGGCCTGTTCACCGGTGGACGACACGCTCTTCTTCACATCCGACGAGCAGGGGCACGCGCCCGTCTTCCGGCTCGACCCGGACGGCGTTGTCACCCGCCTCACCGTTTCCGGTTCGTACGGCTCGCTGACCGTGAGCCCCGACGGGCGAACGCTCTACGCCCTGCGCCACGCGGTCGACGCGCCGCCGACGCCCGTCCGGATCGACGCCGGCATCGTCGACCAGACTCCGGAAGAGCTGCCCGCCCCGGGAGGCATCGGGGACCTGCCCGGCACACTCACCGAGGTGCACGCGGAGGCGGACGACGGATTCGTGCTGCGTGGCTGGCTCGTGCTGCCCCAGGGCGCGTCCGCCGAGCAGCCCGCTCCCCTGCTCGTCGCCGTCCACGGCGGACCGCAGTCCAGCTGGAACGGCTGGACCTGGCGCTGGAACCCGTGGCCGTTCGCCGCGCGCGGCTATGCGGTTCTGCTGCCGGATCCGGCCCTGTCGACCGGGTACGGGCAGATCAACCACCGGCGCGGCTGGGGGCAGTGGGGCGGTCGCCCCTACACCGATGTCATCGCGCTGACCGACGCGACCGAGGCCCGCAACGACATCGATGCCACGCGCACCGCGCTCGCCGGCGGCTCGTACGGCGGATACATGGCGAACCGGGTAGCCACCAGCACGGACCGCTTCAAAGCGATCATCAACCATGCAGGCCTGTGGGACCTGCGGGCGTTCCAGGGCGACACCGATGTGCCCTGGTACTTCCAGCAAATCTTCGGCGACCCGCTGACCCGCCCCGAGCGCTACGAGGCCGACTCGCCGCACTTGGACGTCGCGAAGATCCGCACCCCGATGCTGGTCATCCACGGCGCGAAGGACTATCGCGTGCCCGTCGGGCAGGGCGCCACGCTCTTCCAGGAACTGCAGCGGCACGAAGTTCCCGCGAAGTACCTCTACTTCCCGGACGAGAACCACTGGGTCCTCAAGCCGAACCACGCGCGCCTGTGGTACGAGACGTTCCTCAACTTCCTCGACCACCACGTCCTCGGTACCGAATGGCAGCAGCCCAGCCTGCTGTGACTCGGCCGCGCCGGTCAGCCGTCCGCTCAACAGAAGTCGTCGACCTGGTCGACGACTTCTGCGGCGACCATGCAGACGCCACCGACCGCGAGTCCGGCCGCACCCGCGGCGCCGGTGCCGGCACCGGCGCCAGATCGGTGAGGCGAGAACGTCGGGGCAGCGTCCCGCATGCACCTTCCCTACGTCCCGCATGCACCTTCCCTGGCAATCCAGCGCCGACAGGTTCACGCAGATTTTGAGACAACGTGGAGTCGAGCCCGACGCCGTGCGCGATGTCCAGGCCTCGCCCCGCACCGCAGGTGCCCACCTGTACCGCGTCTTCCCCTGGCTCGGCATCATCTGCCGTGCGGCCCTGCGCACCGCCTAACTGATCGTTTCAGAATGAGATCTTGGTCTGACGTCTCGACTGAGATGGTGCTCAGTGGGCGATGGAACGGTCTGCCCTGGCGGCGCGTTGGCTCGACAGGACTCTGGGAGGAGAACCTTGTCGAGTTTGAGCTTCCCGTCGGGGCGGGCAGTCGGGCGCGGGCCGACCTGGTACCGCGGGGACTGCCATGTCCACTCCGTCTACTCGGACGGGGAACTCACCCCCGAAGAGTTGGCCATTCGGGCGCGCGCGGCCAGGCTCGACTTCATCGCGACGACGGAGCACAACTCAGCCGCGGCCCCGGGTGCCTGGGGGCATCTGGCCGCCGATGATTTCTTGATCCTTCTCGGCGAAGAGGTGACCACGAAGACCGGGCACTGGCTTGCGCTCGGCATCAATCCCGGCGAGGTTGTCGACTGGAACCACCAGGTCAGGGACGGACTGGTGGACATGTGCCTGGAACAGGTCCACCGGGCAGGGGGCCTGTGCGTTGCCGCGCACCCCCATGCGCCCTACCCCTCGGGCGACTTCATGTTCCCCTTCCTCGGCTTCGACGTGGTGGAGGTGTGGAACGGACTGTGGGCTTCGGACCGGCCCTGGAACGCTGACAACGAGGCGGCGCTGGCCGAATGGGGGCGGAGCCTCGCAGCGAACCTTCAGACCGGCTCGTGGCGGCCGGCGATGGGCAACAGCGACACACACTTGGAAGGGCAGATCGGTATCCCTCACACCGTGGTCTTCGCCGAAGAACTGAGCACGGAGGCGGTCCTGGCCGGGATCCGCGCCGGTCGCAGCTGGATCGCCGAGTCGGCGGATGTGCACGTGTCGTTCACTGCCCATGCCATTGGTCGCGCTGCCGGGGTGGGAGAGCGGCTTGCGACTCATGGTGGACGGGTGGAAGTCCGGGCAGCAGTACGAGGTGTGCCGGCGGGGACCGTCAGCTTCCACACCGACCGAGGGAAGGTCCACCGGGCATCTCTTCCTGGTGAGGGGGCGGGATCGGCGCAATGGGACACGACAGCGGAGCAGTCGGCGTTCGTCCGCATCGAGGTCCGCCATCCCAACGGGCACGTCGCCGCACTCACCAATCCGATCATCCTCAACTGACCGCTCGCTTCACCGTGCGGTCCGCAGGCGACGGAGGCAGATGAGGCTGCAGGCCAGTTCGAGCAGGCATTGATGGAGGTCGGCGCGTCGTTCGTAGCGGATCCGGAGCCGTTTGAACTGGTGCAGCCAGGCGAAGGCCCGATCCACCACCCAACGGACTTTGCCCAGCCCCGAGCCGTGGGCGACTCCGCGTCGGGCGATCATCGGCTTGATGCCGCGCTTCCACAGCGCGCGGCGGTACTTGTCGAAGTCGTAGCCCCGGTCGGCATACAGGTGCCGCGGCTTGTGGCGCGGCCGTCCTCGCCGCCCCCGGATCGGCGGGACCGCGTCGAGCAGCGGCAGCAACTGGGTGACGTCGTGGCGGTTGCCGCCGGTGAGCGTGACGGCGAGTGGGGTTCCGTGCCGGTCGACTATCAGGTGGTGCTTGGAGCCGGGACGGGCGCGGTCGACTGGCGAGGGGCCGACGTGATCCCCCGGCGGTTTCCACTGATCGTTGCGAATCAGCGGTAAGCGAGCTTTCTCGACCAGCGTCTCATGGCCTCGGCCGGGGTGCGGTCTCCGAGGACGCGGCGGGGACGCTCGTTGAGTTCCCGTTCGACTTGCGTGAGGTCGCGGAGGGGGTAGTGGGCGAGGCTGGGGCCCTTGGGGAAATACTCGCGCAGCAGCCCGTTCGTGTTTTCGTTGGTGCCGCGCTGCCAGGGTGCGTGGGGATCGCAGAAGTAGATCCGGAAGCCGGTCAAGTCCTCTATTTCCTCGTGGTGGTAGAGCTCTCGGCCCTGGTCCCAGGTGAGCGTGCGCCGCAGGGAAGCGGGCCAGTC
>NZ_KB911664.1 GCF_000383615.1 Streptomyces canus 299MFChir4.1
TGGTGCGGGTCATCGAGTACACCCTGGACGACCCCGGCCGACCGGTACAGTCAGCGCCTTACCGGCTGATCACCACCATCCTCGACCACAAAGCAGCACCCGCCACGGAACTGGCGGCCCTGTACAACCAGCGGTGGGAGATCGAGACCGCTCTGGATGAACTCAAGACCCACCAGCGTGGCCCCGCCGAGGTCTTGCGGTCCCGCTCGCCGGACGGTGTCGAGCAGGAAGTCCGGGCCCATCTGCTGGTCCACCACGCAATCCGCCAGCTCATGCACATCGCCGCCGAGGGCGTCGACATGGACCCGGACCGACTTTCCTTCACCCGCACCCTCCGCCTCGCCCGACGTCAGGTCATCGCGCAGGCGGCCTTTTCCCCCTGACCGCTTGGCCGTATCCCTCACCGAGGGACTGCGCGAGATAGCCCGCCACCTACTGCCGGCTCGCCGCAGACGTACCAACCCTCGCGTCGTCAAACGCAAAATGTCGAACTTCGGCGTCAAACGTCTCGACCACCGCAACCGGCCCCGGCCGACCCGTGACCCAGCCGAAGCCGTGACCATCGCACCCCACTACAAGACAGCCCCGATCAACCCACCCGTCAAAGTGCGACGCGTCTGGGACCACGATCCCGACTAAGTCACTGGTATTGCTTCTAAGCACGTTCCTGCAGTGCGGATACGAGGAGCAGGAAATCCTGCGCTGGCTGGGACCACCATCGCATCAGCCGTGGCTCTGGCTGAACAACATCCAGAACTTGGGCCGCGGCACCAGCAGAACCCTTGTCGAGGACCGGGCAAGGCTGGCTCGCAAGGTGATCGAGCGGATGCGGGAGCTCGACATCGTCCCCATCCTCCCTGGGTTCAGCGGCACGGTGCCGCCCGGCTTCACGAAGCGCTGGACCGATACGCGCACAGTGCCGCAAGGCCGCTGGTTCAAAGACGTCGTCGGCCCGGTACGGCCGGACTGGCTCGATTCGACCACCGATGCCTACGCCACCGTCGCGGAGATCTTCTACGCGGAGCAGCGAGCCGCTTTCGGCACTACAGGGATGTGGGCGGTGGATCTGGTCCATGAGGGAGGTCACACCGGCGGCACCGATCTCGGCTCGGCAGCGCGCGGGGTGCAGAAGGCTATGACGACCGCCGACCCGGACGCCACATGGGTCATGCAGGCCTGGTCCGGGAACCCGCGTCGAGAACTGCTCGACGCCATCGACACCGACCGCGTGATCGTGCTCGACATCACCGGTGAACACCATCGCGAGGACGGGTTCGGACCAGCACCGTGGGCGTGGGGAATCCTGCCCAACTACGGAGGCAGGACGGGTTTGTACGGTGACCTGGAGGCCGTGGCGGCCCTTCCCCGCCAATGGCGGGGAGAGAACCGGCTTCCCGGACTAGTGGGGATGGCCAACATGGCCGAGGGACTGGCGAACAACCCCATCCTGTGGGACTTGTTCAATGACCTCACCTGGGCCGACGAACCACTCGATCTACGCGAGTGGGTGCGCGAGTGGACTGCGTCGCGGTACGGCGCTGCCGACTCACAGGCCAACAAGGCATGGCAGATCCTCATGGCCACGGCATACGGGCCGTGGCGCCATGCGCACCAGGGAGGCCTGCCGGCCGAGACGGTACAGGCACTGGCCGGCGTCCCCGTAGACGCCTCCCATGTACACGGTGCGCCCGAGTTCGCTGAAACGCTCGTCCAGGTGGCGGACGCCATGTCCGAAGCACTACCGCCCTACGCCGGCACGGACTCGGTGATCGCCGCTGTCCCGAGTCTGGACGCCAACCAGGCCAGCCTGCTGGGTCCGCGAGCCCTCGCCTACCCGGAGGAAGCCCTGATCCCAGCCCTACGGGCGCTGCTCGGTGCCGCCGAGCGACTGGACACGCCGGGAATGCGCTACGACCTCGTCGACGTCGCACGCCAGGTCGCGGAAGACGTGGCCCGAACCGCCCTGCGCCACATCGCGGACGCGGCGCGATCAGGCGACGTGAAAGCTTACGACGCCGCCGCACGGCGCCTGCTGGACCTGATCGATGCGCAGGATGCCGTGCTCAGTACGAACGAGCACTTCCTGCTCGGCACGTGGCTTGCCGACGCCCGGGCATGGGGATCGGACGAGGAAGAAGGTGACTACCTCTCCATGGAGGCCAAGCGCCTGCTGACTTCATGGGGCTACGAGGATGCGACCGTCCTGGCCGAATACGCAACTCGTTCCTGGGCCGGCCTGGTGGGTGACTACTACCGCTCCCGCTGGGCCCTCTGGCTCGACGAAGTCCGACAGACCCTCGTCGGTGGGAAGACACAGCCTGTCGACTGGTACGCCCGAGCCGACCAATGGAGCCGGGCGCACACCGTCTACCCCGACCGTCCCAGCGGAGACCCCAGATCAGCCGCGGCCGCTGTCCTGGATATCGCGATCCGGATCACCGAGAACTCATGAGGAGGCGCGCACTGCTACGGCCTGGCCGCCGAACATCGGGTCCGGGGTGCCGTCGCGCTTGAGACGGCGGCGAAAGCCCGCTCCATGTCTGACTGTGACGTGCCCGTCGGTTCTGCTGCTCTATGTACCGCTTGACGATGCTGAGTGGCGCACCGCCGACCGAACCCGCGAAGTACGAGCCGGACCACAGGCGCTGTGCCTGCCAGTAGTCGCGGATGAGGTCGGGGTGTATAGCGTTGGCTAGGGCGTTCGGGTGCGCGCGGGCTCCGGGTCAGCCAGTGGTGATGGTGAAGGGCCCGTTGTTCGCGAAGACGAGCTTGGCGAAGTTCTCGCCGATGCGGCGGTGTCCTTCGGGGCTGGGGTGGATTGCGTCCGGCAGGGGGAACTCATCGTGGTCGCTCTCGCCGTAGAGGTCGAGTCCGTTGAGGTAGTGGAGGTTGGGGTCATCGACGGACCGCTGCCTCACGATGTCCGCCAGGACGTCGCGGATGATCGTGAGCGTCAGCCGCCCGGCGGCGGTCTCGGCCGGATCACCGGTGGCCTTGAACTTCAGGGTTCCACTGGAGAGGTCCGGCATGAGAGGTCCGGGGGTGTTCTCGTGGGTCGGACACAGGATGGGGGAGACCAGGAGCAAGGGCGTTGTGGGATGGCCCTCGCGGATGGTGTCGAGGAAGCCGTGGATGGCGGGGGCGAAGGCGCGCAGGCGCATGGTGTCGCTGTTGACGACGTTGATGCCGAGCTTGAGGCTGATCAGATCCGCGGGGGTGTCGCGCATCGCGCGGGCGGTGAACGGGTCGACCAGTGCGCTACCGCCGAATCCGAGGTTGATCAGCTCCACATCACCTGCGGAGGCGGCCAGGGCGGGCCAGATGGTGCTGGGGAAGACGGCGTTGGATCCGTGGCTGATGGAGCTGCCGTGGTGCAGCCACACCCGGCGCCCCTTGTCCGGGGCGGGCTCGACGGGGGCGTCGGTGCGTAGGGCGATGACCTCGGTGATCTCCGCGTGCGGGAGCCAGATCTCGATGTCCTTCTCGCCGGCGGGCAGGTCGGTGAAGTGGGCGGTGCCGGCGGGGCCCGGGGTGAATTCCGCAGTCTGGGTCTGCATGTCGGTGATGGTGCGCAGGTTGCCGCCGTCCACGGTGGCCTGGGCGGTGAGGCGGCCGTCGACCAAGAGGTCATAGGTGCCGTCCGGAGGGGGCGGGAAGCCCCGGTAGGCGCGCTTGGTGGGCAGGGTGTCCAGGTGGATCGTGGTGGCGCTGGTACGAAAGGCCAGCCGGACACCGGAGGGCTGGGCCTCGGCCACGGCCAGCAGGTCGTCGGGGATCTGCCGACGCGCCCAGGCAGGCAGCCGGTGCGGCAGCAGGCCGTGAGCGGTCTCTTCCACGTCGAGGTGCCCGCGCATGAAGTCCGCGGTGAGGGGGGTGGTGATCAGGTTCTGTCCGGTGCTCATTGTTTAAAGCCTCTTGTGAGTCGGAGGTGAGGTGTCGGGTCTGTACGGGGGACTGTTGCGGGTGACGCGGCTCGGTCAGGGGGTGGACCGGTTCCGCAATGCGGTGTCGAGGCGGTCCAGGATCCAGGCCCAGGACTGCTGCGCGGCGATGTCTGTGTGGTCGAAAGCGCCGGCCGCCTCCAAAGAGGCATAGCCGTGGAAGACGCTGCCCAGCATGCGGACCGCGTGCGTCTGGTCCGGCTCACCCAGGTCGTAACCACGAAGGATCGCCCGCGTCATCTGGGCGTGCCGGACGCCCGCGCTGGCCGCGGCGGTCTGCGGGTCGAGCCGGTACCGGGCCGCTTCGTACCGGCCGGGGTGCGCCCGGGCGTAGTCCCGGTAGGCGTTCGCGAAGGCCGTCAGGGCGTCCTTGCCTGCACGCCCGGCGATGGCTTCGGCGACCCGGTCGGCAAGCTCCGCCAGTGCGAACAGCGCGATCCGGGTCTTCAGCTCGTGGGAGCTTTTGACATGCGCATACAGACTTGCCGGCTTCACATCGAAACGCCGGGCAAGCGCGGACAGGGTCACCTGGTCGAACCCGGCCTCATCGGCGAGTTCCGCACCAGCGAGCGTCAGCCGCTCCGGGCTCAGTCCTGCCCGAACCACAACCAACACCTACTCTCATTTTGCCTATGGTCAGCATAGATTAACCTACAACCTATAGGCAAAGATACGTCTCTTTCGGTGCGGGCGCTTCGTCGAATGAGTCGAGAGCGACGGCAGGGGGTCGACGAAGCCTCACAGGCACCCCACCTTGATTTCGCATGAGAGGCCACCTCATTTGGGCAGTCTGCGGTAGCAGATGAGGGTGCATGTGAGGCTCGTGAAGGCGAGGAAGTGCTCAGCCTTGCGCTCGTGGCGACGATGGAGACGGCGGCATCCAGCGAGCCAGGGCCATCGTGCGCTCGCTGGTCCAGCGGTGCCGACCGGGTCGCTGCGAGGTCTCGACTCCCTTCGGCTATGTGGTGTCGGATACCTCGCTGGGACAACCATCGGCGCAGCTGGGTGTAGTCGTGCCCTTGTCGGCATGCGGCCTGCCGGGCTTACGTCGACGGGGACCTCGCCGAGATCGGATCGGCGGTATGCCCTTCACCAGCGGGATTCAGAGCCTGGCTGTCGTGGACGTTGGGCGTTCTGGTTGCGACACCGGGGCCGTGCGTGCTCGTCACGGTGTCTTTGGGCGCGGGGTGTCCGCCGGTCTGTCGTGTGCTGTACCGGCGGACTCGGTGTGTGAGAGTGCGGCGAGGAGCCGCAGTTTCTCGTCGCTGTCGCTGCCCTTGTCGGGGTAGTAGACGACGAGGATGACGTCGCCGATGGGGAGTTTGTCGCGGTGGAGGCGAAGTTCACCGACGACGGGGTGGTGGACGGTGGTCGTGCCTCCGTCGAGACTGCGGACGTCGTGGCGGGCCCACAGGGTACGGAACCGCTGACTGGAGAGTGAGAGTTCTCCGACGAGTTCGACGAACCGGGGGTTGTCGGTGTCGTCCCCGATGGTGGTGCGAAGGGCGGCGATGAAATCAGCGGTGGCTTTCGTCCAGTCCTGGTGGAAGGTTTGTTCCTCAGGATCAAGGAGGAGGGAACGCAGCCGGTTCTGGCCGGGCTGCAGGCGGGGGGAGAGCGCGACCGCCATGGGGTTGGAGGCCAGGACATCGAACGCGCGCCCTTCGACGAACGCGGGGATCTGAAGGTGGGCGAGCAACTCGTGCACGCGCGCGGGTACGTGCTCGGGCCGCTTGCGCCGCGGCGCCCTGGGGCGTGCCGCCGCGAGGCCGAGCAGATACGTCCGCTCGATGTCGTCGAGCTGCAGGACCCGCGCAAGTGATTCGAGGACCTGCGGTGAGGGGTTCTTGTCACGGCCCCGTTCCAGGCGCAGGTAGTAGTCGGGACTGATTCCGGCGAGCAGGGCGACTTCCTCGCGGCGCAGGCCGGGCACGCGGCGGTTGCCCCCGGGCGGGAGCCCTGCCTGTGCCGGGGAGACCAGTTCGCGTCGGGCACGGAGGTAGCTGCCGAGCTGGTTGCCAGATTCCTCGTCCTTCATACCGACACCGTAATGCGGTGCGCGTGTCCCAGAGGGGGCCCTGGCAGGACCAGGGAAGACGGGGGCCCTGGCACACCCGGGGGATGCCTTCAAGACTGCGAGAGGACTGTTTTGAAAAAGACAGAGAGCATCACTGTGTGTGCCGCGGGCCTGAACGCCTGCGGCGCCCTGGACTGAAGGGAAGATCTCGTGGATCTCTCCAACCGCACCGTTCTCATCGTCGGCGGAACCTCGGGCATCGGGCGAGAGCTGGCCCGGCGGTTCGCTGCGGCGGGCAGCACCGTGGCCGTTGGCGGCCGTAGCCCGAAGGCACTCTCGGAACTCGCTGAAGAAGGCTTCGGCACGATCAGCATCGACGTCACCGACAGTGCTTCCGTCGCATCCGCTCGTGACGCCGCGCTCGCCCGGTATCCCGAGCTGGACACCGTGGTGACGATGTCGGGCGTCATGCTCCTGGAGGACCTGCGCGACCCCGCGCACTTCGAGGCGGCGGCAACGACCATCGACACCAATCTGCTCGGCACCATCCGGGTCATCGACGCCTTCACCCCGCATCTGATCCGACGGGGCAGCGGGACCTTGATCACCGTCACCTCCGGCATCGCCTTCCTGCCGTTCCCGCCCATGCCCAGCTACGCTGCCTCAAAGGCCGCGGTGCACGCTTACTCCGAGGCACTACGCGCGCAGCTCGACGGCACCGGCGTCGGCGTCGTGGAGCTCGTCCCCCCGGCCGTCGCCACGGCAGGACAGGAAAAGGTGAACCCGCACGCGCTGCCGCTCGACGACTTCGCCACCGAGGTCATGCACCTGCTCGCACAGGACCCCACCCCCCACGAGATCCTCGTGAAGGGCGTCCGCGTGCACCGCTGGGCCGAGCGCGACGGCACCTACGACGACCTCGTCGCACAGCGATCCCAGGCCCTGGCCATGCTCCCCAGCCGCCAAGGCTGACACCCTTCCCCTCCCGATCGGCGGGCTCACCGCTCATCGCCCGAACCCCGCCACCCGAACGGCCCCGCCCGCGCGGCCCCCCCTCTCGGGCGGCAACGGTTTCAGCGGCGGGTGTCTCCGGGGACGAGCAGCTCCGGCTTCTTGTGCCGGAACTTCACCATCAGCATCAGCAGCGAGGCGCCCTGTTCACCAAGATGGGTCAGGGCAGAGTGGTACTCCTCGTGCAGGTCCCGGCATTCGCAAGGTCATCTGCGGCACCAACGCGATCGAGACCGTCAACGCCCGCATAGACAGGGGCGTTCGCGCCCGGGTCGTGTCCCCGGTCGTGCAACGGCGTTGCACTCAGCGGGACGCCATCCCCGCCCGCAGGCACTCCCCCCTCGCGGGGAGGGTAGATCCAACGGCCCTGTGCGCATTCGGTGGTGGCGAAGCGTGCTGTTGTCCGAGGAGGATGCGGTGCCGGAGCAGGGTGAAGCCTGCTCGTCCGTCTATCTGGCGCGCCATCCGTTTGGTCTTGGCGTGGACGCCCTCGGTAGGGCCGTTGCCGTAGGGAAGCGTGAGGGCGGCAATCACGGCGCCGATGTCCCGGTCCAGGACCCGGGTGAAGGCATGGAGGAGGGGCACTCGGCTGTTCGGACCTGGGCGATCCAGCGCATGAGCGAATCTGTCGTGGACGAGTCCGGGACCGCCGGCGATGTTCAAGCGGTGGCACAGACACGGCTCTCCCGAAGCCACGGCGTTCTATTGAGGAGCTCCGCAGCAGGGTGACGCCGGGTCAGGGAATGTCGCAGAGCTTGTCCTCGGGCATCCCGCTCTTGCCCAAGCACGTCGAGTCAAAACGACCCGGGGGTAGAACGTTCGGTATTGACAGGGGCCCAAGTGTCGCCTGATCATTGCAAGTAGATCGAACGTTCTCCCTCTTGTCTGGGTGGTGCCGTCATGGTTCTCCGTCGCTGGATTCTCTTCCTGAGCGTCGCCTTGGCGGTCGCGGCCGGCTTGGCGTTACCAGCCGTCGCCGGGACCGAACGCGGCATCCTCGCGGTGCTGTTCATGGGAGCCGCGGGGACCGCCGTGAGCGCCCACACCACTCCCTCGAAGTCCGGCCCCACCCCTAAAAAGACCCCCCAGCCCCTTCCGGTCGCAGGTGACGAGGCTGTCGAGAAGCAGACACCTCAGAGGAAGGAAGTCGAAGTCAGGGAGGCGGCAGCCGAGAAGACCGACGTGCGGACCTATTCGGTGAAGCCCGGGGAATACCTTTCACGCATCGCCGACGAGCAGGACGTCAGCGGGGGTTGGAAGAGGCTCTACGCCGACAACCGTGAGGCCATCGGGGCTGACCCGTCACTGATCCGTCCGGGTCTCAAGCTCGTCATCGGCGGTAAGCAGGCCGAGGCTGCGGCCCTCAAGTCGTCGGCGGTCGACGCGTTCACCCACAAGCGCTCCGCGAAGAAGAGCGCCGGGACAACCGCACCCGCGAAGAAGAGGGCCGGGACAGCCGCCCCCGAGTCGTCGCCGGTCGCCTCCACTCCAAGGTCCCAGTCGCCCTCCAAGGGCTCCTCCGCCCCCGAGCGCTCCGAGACGAAGACAGCCAGGAAGGCCACCACGGCAGCCAAGGCCACCGGCAGCGTCAACGGCTTCACCGCCCCGGTGTCCGGCGCCCCCCTCGGCACCGGCTACAAGACGGGGGGCAGTCTGTGGTCCAGCGGCCACCACACCGGTGTCGACTTCCTCGCCGCGGCCGGCACCCCGCTGAGGGCGGTCGGTGCGGGCACCGTCGTCTCGGCCGGCTGGGGCGGCGCGTACGGCAACCAGGTCGTCATCCAGCTCGCCGACGGCTACTACGCCCAGTACGCCCATCTGTCCGCGCTCTCGGTCTCCAGCGGCCAGACCGTGACTGCGGGCCAGCAGATCGGCCTCTCCGGCGCGACCGGCAACGTCACCGGCCCGCACCTGCACTTCGAGATCCGCACCACGCCGGACTACGGTTCGGACATCGATCCGGTCGCCTACCTGCGTACCAAGGGTGTCTCCATCGGCTGACGGGCCCTCCCCCGCGAGAACCGCCCACCGGGACCTCTCCGAGGCTCAGATGGAGCCGTTCACTGCCGGTGGGCAAGAGACGCCGGTGGTGACCGACTGGGCCGTGCCCTGGTTGGGGGGTCCGTCGTTTCGCGTCGGCACGAAGCGGTGAAAATGAACGTGCTCACGGTGGACTACGGCCTGGCATCACTGACGGACCGGCCCAGGTGAGCGGTGCGGGTGACGGGCCAACCGGGGAATCGGTCGGCCTGCTCACGCCCGACGCTCCACAAGCCGCTCGGGGCCTTCTGCTCGAACTCCTCGAACCGACTCCGGCGCTTGTCGCACCGCCTTCGACCTGCCCGATCTCACGACCCTCGACGTGGACCTGGTTGTATCTGCTGGTCGAGAACGATCAGGCTGGTGCGGTCGGGCGCCGAGTTCGCCGTGCGCCACGGACTGACCCCGGTGATGGTGCCGGGGCCCTACGACGGCATGCTCACCCATCCCGACGAGATCGCTAAAGCGATCCCGCTTCTGACGCGTGCACCGTACGGCAGACAGACACCCCCTGGCAGGGGTGAATACCGCGCGGTCAGGGGCCGGTTGAACCGCCAACGGCAACCTGCTGCCCCCGCGTTACCGCAGACAGACAGGGGACGATGGCCGGCCACAGGAAACGATCCGCCCACGGCCGGTAGTGCCTGCTCACCGCACATCCCGATCGAATCCCCGGCGCAGGACATCAGAAGGCGGAGCCATCGGCGCCGAGCACGCGGGGGACGCCGAGACGGCGGTGCCCGCCTTGCGCATGAGCATGCGCAAGGCGGTCGGGCGAGCGCCCGCACGGCTCCCTGGCTTTGTTGTCAGCACAGCCGCCTTGGTGACGGGACGGTTCGCCAACGAGGGCGGTCACCCTCGTTACCGTCGGGACGGGCCGAAGGGATTGCCCGGCCCGTCCCGACGATGGTCACCGCCCGACCACTGCGGGCGTACCACCTTCCTCGGTGCCCCACACGTCGTCGTCGCCCTCCAGGTAGTCCGCGGAGGTGGTGACACTGCTGTGCGGTTCTGCCGTCTGTGTGGCGTCGCCGCCAGTGGTCGCGACCCTGGAGGCGGGTGCCAGGAAGGTGTCGTCGTCCTCCTGACGGTGCCACGCGTTACGGCGTCGGCGGTTGCGTCGCTCGCTCTCCTCCGCCGCGTCGACCAGAACGGCCCGTGTCCGCTCTGCGTTCCCGCGTTCGCCACCCCCGCCCGCGCCCGCGCCGCCCATGCCACCCAGCGGGGGGGCCGGCGTGCCGGGCGCGCCGGGGGCGCCGGGTGCGCCCATTTGAGGCGTGAGCGGGCCGTTTCCGCCGATGCCAGAACCGAGGGGGGGTGCGGTGTTCGAGCCCTGAGCAGCCAGCGATTCGGAGCCGGGTAGCGAGGGATCGCCGAGCGACCCGAAGTCGCCCCCGCCGCCACCGATGGGCAGGTCGGGTAGCGGCACGTTCCGGGTGGCGCTGGGGCCGCCGCCGCCGACCGTCCCGTTCAGGCTATCGCCCGGCCCGGACGCGGGAAGGTCGAGATCGGGCAGATTGAGGTCGGGAGTGTTGAGGTCGGGAACGTTGAGATCGGGAACGTTGAGATCGGGAGTGTTGAGATTCGGCAGGTTCACCGTCTCTTTGTTGCCCTGTGCATCGGTGACGGTGGTGGCACCGGTGTCAGGGTCGATGGACTGGGTGCTGCCGTCCGGGAAGGTGGTCGTCAGCTTGCCGCTGTCATCGAGGACGGTGGTCGAGCCGTCCGGGTTGGTCACCGTCGCTCCGTGGGTGAGGTCCACACTCGTGGTGCCGCCGTCGGTGCCGGTGGTGGTCAGGATCCCGCTGTCAGAGTCGAACGTTGCCTTGCTGCCGTCCGGGAACGTAGTGGTGAAGTCGCCTTCGTGGGACGTGGTGTGCCCGCCGGTCGGGGACTCCAGGCCGGTCTGGCCTGTGTTGAGGTCCCCAAGGTCGCCCAGGTCCCCCAGGTCTCCTAGGTCCCCCAGTCCGCCTATCGTCTGCGTCGGTAGCTTGATGTCGTTGGGACCGCCCTGGCCGTTGAGGTTGCCGAGATTCCCCAAGTTCGACGTCACCGACTT
>NZ_KB911665.1 GCF_000383615.1 Streptomyces canus 299MFChir4.1
GGTCGACGGCGGCTACCGCAAGCACCTCGTCGAGCACGCCGCCGCCCTCGGCATCGACCTCGAAATCGTCCAACGCACCCCCGGAACCAGGGGATTCACCCCGATCCCGAAACGCTGGGCGGTCGAGCGGACCTACGGCTGGCTGATGCTGCACCGCCGCCTGGCGCGCGACTACGAAACCCACCCGCACCGCTCCGAAGCCATGATCCATCTCGCCATGACCGACCTGATGGCCCGCCGCCTCACCGGCGAGACCACCGTCTCCTGGCGCGACCCGACATCACCGGATCAAATTCACATCCCGGGATGAAACAACGGGAGAAAACGACCTCTCAGCACCATTGGTGCTGTCCACTGCAGGCAGGACTCCACGGCGCCGCACGCGAAGCGAGCTGAAACGGGGATGGGTTCGTACGTAACGAGACCAAGAGGACAGCGGATCGCCGGTGCTGTCAGAGGCTCCCTCTACAGTCCCTGTATGAGCACCACCTTGCTGATCCACGACGGCTCCACGGCGCCGTATGCCCCGGTCACTCGCATGGGCGGCCTTCCGCTGGCGCCCGCAGGCACCGCCTGGCCGGTGTGCGCGACCTGCTCCGGTCACCTCCAGTTCATCGCGCAGCTCGTACTGGAGGAGGAGCGGGGCACTGTGGCCGTCTTCATGTGCGCCAACGATCCAGGACTGTGCGAGGAGTGGAGCGCCACCGCCGGCGGCAACCGCGCGTTCCTCTTCCCGGCCGGTGGCCTCATACCCCTGTCTCGCCCGAACGGTGAGGCCGTGCTGGAGCTGGGCGCGGTCCGGGGCGTGGAGCGCGTGGAAATGCCGGGGCAGGACTACTGGGACGCTGCGCCGACCTGGGCGGCGAGGGCCGGCCGGTCCACGGGCGAGGTGCTCGGACAGCTTGGCGGGAACCCCGACTGGCTCCAAAACGACGAGACACCCGACTGCCCCGGCTGCGAGCAGCCGATGGCCTTCACCGCCCAGCTGGAGGAGGGCCCCGAATCCCGGACCGCGCCCAACTTCGGCTCCGGTTCGGCGTATGTGTTCACCTGCGAGCCGTGCCGCCGGGCGGCGTTCGGCTGGCAGTGCTGAGCCAAGAGGGAAAGGGTCGTTGAGTCGGCGTACCTGCGCCTCGGCTTCCCCGTAGGTGGGCGAGACGAGCAATAGCCCGGGGCAAAGGCAAGGGCAAGGGCACTGTTTCACATGGCTGATCTCTGAATGGCTTTGTTCGCTTCTAGGGGCAGCGTTTGTCCGCCGGTTTGGCAGCAGTTGCGGATCTTGGGGCCCGTAGACGTTCATGAGAAATAGCGGCGCCTGTGACGCGTCACTGCCCCGCGCGTGGCCGGGTGAGTCCGGCTCCGACCCTGGTCAGCATCTGGCCGAGGAGGTGGAGAGCTCGTGCCCGTGTCGGCACTCCGCGTGCTGTGCCCGTCCAGTTGGCGTCGGTGAGTTTCTCTGTCGCCGCGAGGGTCTGGTTGTCGTCTTGGGCGGCCAGCACGAGGACGAACCGCACGTAGTCGCCGATGTCGGTGCCCTGGGGGTGCTGGTTCATGAAGGTGTGCAGGCGCGCTGTCAGGGCGGGCAGGGTGCGGACGGTCGGGAAGACGACGGCGAGACCGGCGAGGGCCAGCTGAACCGCGGGGCATTCGACTGGCCAGCGGGCCAGTAGATCAGTGGTGTGCAACAGGACTGCGTTGCAGGCCCGGGCCTCGCTGTCGGGATCGGCGTGTCGCGGGATCGTCGGCCAGGTCTCGGCGAGGTGGCGCTCGGCGACGGTGGATGCGCTGAACAGCAGGTCGACGGCTTGGAACCGGTGTCGGGCGGGAATCCGGTCGTCGACGGCCAAGGCCGCAAGCAGGGCCAGGCCGTCGGCGGTGTGGGGCTGGCAGGTGTCCTGGTGGAGGATCTCGTTGTAGAACTCGGCGAGGAAGGCCCGGTCGTCCCAGGCCGGGTCGACCTCCGGGCCGAACAGCATCGCCGCTTGGAGCGGCATGCGGTCCGGCATGCGGTCCGCGATGACGTCCCGGAAGAGTAGCCGGATCGGCGGACCACAAGAGATCGCGTCGTGCCGGGTCTGCTCAGCTGCGGCGTGCGTGTCCATGACCAGCGCAGCCTACTGGGCCGTCGAGGTAGGCAGCGGCAGGCGTCAGCCGGCCTTGGCCGCCTCCTCGGCGCGAGCGCGGGTGTCGGCGTACTCTCCGTTCCGGCCGGGTCGGTACGTTTGAACGTCCCCAGCTGTCAGGCCACGTCGGTCTCTCGCTCGATGGCCTGTAGGCGGTTCTTGAGTCGGTAGCTCGGGCCGTTGATCGCGATCACTTCGCAGTGGTGGAGGAGCCGGTCGAGGATCGCGGTGGCGAGGACCTCGTCGCCGAAGACTTGGCCCCATTCGCTGAAGGTCTTGTTCGAGGTCAGGATGATGGAGCCCTTCTCGTAACGCTTGGAGATGACCTGGAAGACCAGGTTCGCCTCGGCACGTTCGAGGGGCTGATAGCCCACTTCGTCGACCACGAGGACGCTCGGCCGCAGGTAGGTGCCGAGTTTGTTGATCAGCCGCCCGGCCGACTCGGCAGCCTTCAGGTTGCGGACCATGTCGTCGAGGCTGGTGAAGTAGATCGAGTAGCCGGCCCGGCAGGCCGCGACCGCGAGAGCGACGGCGATATGTGTCTTGCCGACCCCGGGCGGCCCCGTACGGCGGTGACGGCGTCGACGTACGGGCGGCCGCCCAGGGCGACGAGGTCACGGGCCGCGAGGACGTCGAGCCCGGCGGCCTGGGCGCGCAGCTGCTCGACGCTGACGTGTCCGGGGGCGTCCATCCGCTGCTCATACGGCAGGAGTTCGTCGTCGAGCCGGACGAAGCCGTGCAGGGCGGAGAGCACGAGGACGCCGGCGGGACCGGGAATCCTCTCGGCAGCTCGCCGGCACATGAGGTGATACGAGCCGGTGTACAGGTGGCGGGCGGGGTTGGGGCGATCCACTGCGAGTTTGGCGGCCCGAGCAGGGCGAAGTGCGCAGGTTCGTGGATTCCTGAACGCACTCACGGTGGAATCTGCGTGCCGGGGAGCTTTCGCGGCGTCGGCGGCGGCCACCGCGCTGGTGGTGGGGGCGAGGAGCCGACGGCTGCGGAGGAACGCGGAGAGGGAAGAGGGTGGGCAGGAGGCGCTGTTCGAGGGCGAGGCCCCGTTCGATGACTAGGGGCTGTCGTCCCATGGCAGGCTGCGGGTATGAGCGAGCACGACACCTCCGCGGACCTGTGGGAGTCGATCGGCCGACTGCACGCCTGGCTGGACGCGAACCGGACGCACGACGGCACGGACGGACTGCTGCTGCGCGTGCTGAAGCTGTCGGAGGAGGTGGGTGAGGTGGCGCAGGCGGTGATCGGCACGATGGGCCAGAACCCGCGCAAGGGCACCACGCACGACTGGGAGGACGTCCAGGCGGAGTTGTGCGACGTGGTGATCACGGCGCTGGTGGCGCTGCGCACTCTGACTCCGGACGCCCGCGAGGTGTTCGCGGCACACTTGGAGAGGGTTGGCAGGCGTTCGCTGGGCTCTTCGCCGTCCGGGACGGTGCCGTCCGAGGCAATGCCGTACGACCGCCCCTGACACCAGCGGATCGGCTCCGGGCCGGTCGCGCTCCCCGAACGAGGGAAGCGCCGCCGCTGTCAAGCCGCCGCCGATTGCCGGTGCTGATTGCGGAATTGCCGGAGCAGCTCCGCCCACACCAGCAGGCAGGTCGCGGGCGCGGCGGCGGCGAACAGCATGTGCACGTTGTCCTCGCCCGCGCTGTGCGACGCCCACAGGCTCCAGGCCAGGGCCGCCAGCACTCCCACCACCGTCAGGAACCAGGAGGGCAGCTCGCGGCGGTTGTCGACGATCGCCGCCGCCGCGCCCAGACCGCCGCCGACCACCAGCCCCATGACCAGGACCGCGCGGGTCCAGTCGGGGGCCCCGATGACGCCTTCCAGTACGGGCTTCGCGTGAAGCTGCCGGTATGTGATCAGCAGGCTGCCGATATAGACGATCGCCAACGTCGTCAGGCTCAGGACTCTGACGAACTGCCCCAGCGTGCCGCGGTTTCCACCAGCCATGCTGTACCCCCACTATGGAACAAGGCCGGAATTGGCTCTACAGGATGCCCGGTTGGGCATGAATACGGCAGGGGGTCGCGGAAAATCCCCCGCGACGGAGCGCAGGGCCACGGCACCGTGGGGAGGCAATGGGGACCCGACCTTGGCCCAGGTGACGATGCGGTGCAGTTGGACAAGTGAATCCTTGCCGACACTGGATTGCACCAGGATGGCGTGCGCGGCGTCCATCAACTCCAGTGCGATTTAAGCGAGTTTGTCAAGCAGGCCAACGGCGACCTCGTCGCGGTTCGTGACTCGGTCGCGGCCTCGTGCGTGCGGGGCGTAGGAGGCTCCGAGGGTGCGGTTGGCGGCGCGGGCGGCCAGGAAGGTGCGGGACACCTTGCGCTGGGCGGACTTCAGGCGGTCGAGGCTGTCGGCGTGGACCTCCAGCGCCCGGTCCAGTTCGGTGGACTCGGGGGCACGCTCAGGGTCCTGGGCCGTGGGGCGTTGGCGTGCGAGCTCGTCGACGCGGTCGCGGGTCTGTGCAGCTGCCTTCGATGCCCGGGCGGCGGCGCGCACTGCGCCGCGCGTGCGGCGGTCGCCTGCTGCGCCTGGCAGACAGGTCCAGCAAGTGCAGGCGTGTGGTGATGTCCATGGGGGTCCTCAGCCGTGTGGTGTCTTCGGTTCGGGCCCTGGGGGCGGGCAGCTGCCACTGCTGCCCGCCCCCAGGTAGATCAGCGCGGGTTGCTGCCAGCGGTCACAGAACGGCGGTGGCCACGAGCTCGGCGAGCCGGGTGGGCGGTGCATACGCGGGCATGCGGTGGCTCCAGAGAGTTCGTGCGCGGGCGATGGACCGAGGCGGCGCGTGCCGGGCCCGTAGGGCGGGCCGGCACCGGGCGGTGTGCCGCGTGTGGTCAGTCGCGCTCCAGCTCCAGAGCCACGAACTCCTTCTCGGTGGGGTGTAGCTCTCTTCCGGGGAAGCCCTTGAGCTGGGAGAACGCTGGTTGATGGTGTGGGCGGGGCAGGCGTCCTTCCACTGTGGCGGGTGAAGTAGGGGGCGTCGATGGTGTCGTTGATCGAGGAGTTGGAGGCGCGGGAGGCCGCGGCCCGTGTCCGGGTGGAGGAACTCGAGGCGGAGATCGTCGAGTTGACGGCTCGGCTGGTGGGTGAGCGGGAGGTGTGGTCGCGGCTGCGGGTGACACGCGAGACGGTGGCCCAGGTTCTCGCCGAACTGTCCGGGCAGGACGTTGCCGAGACTGCGTCGTTGCGGGAGCCGGTGGCGGCGGAGGAACCGGTGGAGCCTGTAGTGCGGGTGGTGGGGGCGGTCATGGTGCCGCACTGGCGGGAAGGTCTCACGACGGACGTACTGCCGGACGTGTACCGGGACATCGTCGAGGTGATCGCGGACGCGTCAGGGCCGATGCAGGCCAAGCAGATGCTGCCCAGGATCGGGCTTCCCGCGGTGACCGCGAAGATCGAGGGGACGCGGGGGAAGCTGAAACGGCTGGTGGAACGGGGCTGGCTGATCGAGGACCAGCCCGGACGGTTCGCCCCCGCTCATCGGGGGCCGGGCGGGGAATCGGCGAACTCGCGGAACGATAAAGGCTCTTCTCTCTAACTTCGGAGGTACCACACCAAACCGAAGCCGCAGAAAGAAGAGCCGGTGGAACCCTACGACGCGTTAGATGACATCGATCCGTTCGCCGCCGCGACAAGGGCCTTCGACTGCCTGAAAGGCGCGTTGGCCGGTCCGGAGTCGGCCGCGCTGTCCCATCACGAACTCGAAGACCTGGTCGGGCTTGAAGGCCGTGAGCTACTGCGGCTGCTGTTCCAGGGCCACCTCGATCTGCGGAGATGCGGGAGCGGGCGCAGGCGCGGCAGGCCGAAGAAGCAGTGGTCCGTGGTGCGGACGGGCAGGTCCGCCGGCACCGCGAGGTGGGCCACTCCCGCCTGCTGGCCTGCGTGTTCGGCACGGTCACCGTGACGCGGTGCGCCTGGCGGGGCAAGGGCCAAACCAGCGTGCACCCGGCCGACGCGGAGCTCTCGCTGCCCGCGCACTTGCACTCTCACGGCCTGCGTCGCCTCGCTGTCCTGGAAGCCGTCCGCGGTTCCTACGACCAGGCCAAGGAGGCGATCGACCGCAGCTGCGGGAAGGTCCTGGGCAAGCGGCAGGCCGAGCAGCTTGTCGTCGCCGCGGCCGCCGACATCGACGCCTTCTACCAGCACACGATTCCTCTCCCGTCGACCGCCGCCACCGCGCTCGTCCTCCAGGTCGACGGCGAGGGTGTGGTGATGCGCCCCGAAGCCCTGCGGCCCGCGACGCTCAAGGCACACCAGAAGAACAGGCACGCTCTGCGCACCCGGCTTGCGCCGGGCGAGAAGCCACACCGCAAACGAATGGCCACCCTGGCCTGCGTCTTCGACAGCGATCCCGCCCCGCGCCGACCGCACGACGTCATCGCTCCGCCCGAGGGACGCAGCCCCCTGCGCTCACCTCGTCCCGGGCCGAAGGCAGACCACAAGTGGCTCACCGCCTCCCTCGTCCATCCGCCCGAGCAGGTGATCGCCGCCGCATTCGATCAGGCCCAGGCCCGTGACCGGGACCATCTGCGCAACTGGGTCGTGCTGGTCGACGGAGCCCGCCACCAGCTCGAGTTGATCCAGACCGAAGCCGGCCGGCGCCACATCACGGTGCACGTCCTGCTCGACTTCGTCCACGTCGCCGAGTACGTCTGGGGCGCGGCACACTGCTTTAACAAGCCCGGTGCCCCCGAAGCCGAAGCCTGGGTCGCCGGCCACCTCACCACGATCCTCCATGGCCAGGCCGCCCGCGCCGCCGCCGAGATCACCACCCAGTCAGATCAGTGCGGGCTACGCGGAACCCGGCGCGAGGGCGCCGACGCCTGCGTCCGTTACCTCACCGGCCACCTCGCCCAGCTCCGCTACGACACCGCGCTCACCGCAGGCTGGCCGATCGCCACCGGCCCGATCGAAGGCGCCTGCCGCCACTTGATCGGCGACCGCCTCGACATCACCGGCAGCCGCTGGGGCCTGGACGGCGCCGAAGCCGTCCCCCAGCTCCGCGCCCTGATCGACAACGGCGACTTCGACGCCTACTGGCGATACCACCTCGCCCGCGAGCACGAACGCCTCTACCCAACCCCCGACCAGCACAACTACGAACTCACGGCCTGACATGGCGCTGAGCGAACGGACCGACCCGCCAAAGTAGCCGATACTCCTGTCCCACCTGCAGGTCTCCCGAGGCACTTCCGCCTTCGAGTGCACCTTCAGACGGGCCCGCCAGGGCGATAGCGTGTGGTCGTGACGGACCATTCGTATGACGCGGCCGACATCGAGGTGATCGAGTTCGATGCCGCCGTGCGCAGACGGCCGGGTATGTACCTCGGGGTCGAACCTGAAGATCCGAAGCTGCCGACCAACTTGCTCTGCGCGGTGGGCCGCCATGTGCTTCATCCAGCGACAAGCGTTGCCGAGGACCACACCCTGCGTGGTCTCCTCGAGATCACCAGCGACAGCAGCTTCACGATATCCATGGATCAGCGGCACGCCTGGCATGACCCCGGTACTCCCGTCCTCGGATACTACGGCTCCCTCCTCGGGCCCGAGTGGTGGCTGTTGGCTGCTGCTGCCGCGCTGTCCGGGCATGTGACTGTTGAGATGTGGTGCGCAGGGCACGGTTTGCGTCAAGTCCTCACCGGCATCCGGCCTCGCACCGCCCCCCGAGCGTTTCATCCACCACAAGGCAACGGCACGAGAGTGAGCTTCACCTTCGACCCGGCATATGTCGGGCCGCACTTCGTTCTCCCTACGGAACTTGAAGACCTCGACCTACACGGTCCGCACTGCTCGCAGCCAGCGGACTCGGGCCACGTCCTGTTCAGGGACGTCCGCCGCGGACAACCAGTACAGGAAGTCTTGCACCGCTGACTCAACCACGTGATCAGGGACGTCCCTCAAGGGGAACTACACCCTTCTCGGTGCGGGCGGTGAAGCGCACCGGGAGCGGGACAGTGGGAGCGTCGAGGACGTAGGAATCGTCGTGGGTGATGTAGATCTGGATGCGGTCGGCCCGAAAGACTCGGAAGTTCCGCTCAGGCGGTCCATAGACTGCACGAGGACGGCGCCGTCGCCTCCGGTGACGATGTCGTGGATCTCGATGGTGCGAATGGAAGTGGCCTCGTCCGCGTCGGCGTACGCGATGGTGACGGCGCGCCGTTCGTCCATGGCGCGGCCGAGGTCGGTGAGGGTGTCGGTGAGCGGCTGACGGGCGGTGTTCTTCATCGTTTCCAGCACGAAAGCCTCCCTGGGGATGTGCCTGTCTTCGGTGGTGGGCTCTGCCACGAGGCCTACAAGACAAATATACCGCATTAGCATCACTTGCGGGAGTGGGACGCGCCTGTTTTTGCAGGCCAATTGGCACGTCAACTGCCGGCCACGCGAAGCGGCCCGGACACCGAGACGGTGTCCGGGCCGCTGGCCGGGGTTGTCGCGTCGTGCGAGCTCGTGCGGGGGTTCAGCCCTGCAGAGTGCCTCCGGTCGGGTGGACGGTCTTGGGATGCTTGGAGCCGTGCCGGCGGTCGGTGAGCGCGGCCAGCAGTTCGGCGGGTTCAGGCTGCTGGCGCTCGCTGAGGTAGCGGATGCCGTCTCCCTCCGGCGGGGTGCCGGTCTCCTTGCCGATCGGGTGACGCTTGCTGACGGCGGTACGCCAGCCGTAACGCTCGTCCCACACAAGGGCGGCCGCGCCGGATCCGCTCAACGCCACAGCTGCGGCAAGGACATCGCCCTCCAGGCGCTGGACTCGGACATCCTGCGCCTCGGCCAGGCCTGCGCCGACCAGGACGTCGGCGACGCGCTGCAGGTACGGCTGCACGTGCCGGGCGCGCAGCTCGGTGGCGGCGGCGGTCAGAGCGGTGCGCTGTACCGCCGTGGGGTAGCCGAGACGGGTGGCGGCCTCCTCGGGAGTCAGGTCCGGGTCGTCCTGCAGCAGGTCGGCGATCCGCTCCCCACGCAACCGGGGCAGGGCACGCGCGGCCGCGGCGTAGGACAGGCCGACGCGTTCCTGGACCGTTGCGAGGGTCACCGACGGGTCTTCGTCGAGTAGATCGCCGACCCTGGCAGAGATCTCGTCCCGCGGCACCATGTCCCCGCTTCCCTTCGGACGGCCCTTGGATCCGCTGCCGGTGCCCTTGCCAGTGCGGAAGGCCTGCACGATGCCGCGCGGGCAGTGCTCCACCCCCTTGACCATGGTCAGGTGGGGAGCGATCTGGGGGTGCGTCTTGTAGTTCTTGTCCCAGGTCTTGGGACTGACGCCCAGCTCGGCGGCGGCTTCGTTGCGGTCCAGGAGGTCCTGATCGTCGCCTCCCTGCGGCAGTTCGGGGATGGGGCGGCCGGCCAGGTAGGCGGCGGTCTGCTCGCTGTCCCACAGCTTCACCCGCGCCTCGTCGGAGCTGATCTTGGGCGGGAAGTCCTCGTCGGCGTAGGGCTGTTTGTTGCGGAAGGTACCGATCGTCACGCCCATGGCGGCGGCGAGTTCTTCGCTGTTCTGGGCGTACTTCCGGCGTCCGGCGCGGATCATCACTTTCTCCTGGTCGGTTGTGCAGGGCGCCGGCGTCGGCGTTGCGGGCGGGGGCGGGCTTATGCCGCGGGGGCGGGCGAGCCAACGGCAGCACGCCACTGGTCTTCGATGGCGCGGGCACCCGCCGACTGCCCGGGGGCCGCAGCCGTGGGCAGCAGCGGAGGAATGAGGCTGCAGGCCGGGAACACCTCGAGGCCCGCCTTCACACAGACCGTCGGAACGAAGCCCGCGACCTCGTCGACGAACCGGGCGGTCATGCGGATCAGAGGCACAGGATCGACGTTGTGGCGCGCGCGGCGTAAGACGGCGGCGCGCGGTGGTGCGCCGTGCAGCATGGAGGAACTCCTTGACGACGTTGGCGACTTCGGGCTGGACGCGCTTGCCACAACACGCCCAACGAAAGAAAGTTACCGCACTTGCATCATCGGGGGCAAGGAGGCGTTCCTTGCGCCTGCCGCACCGCTACACTCGAAGGACGGCGCAACCGGTGCGGGTCACTTCCTGTCCTGAGCGGTGCGTGTCTTCGGTTGGCCGGTGCCCTTGCCACCCGCTTCGGCGGATTGGGCGCCGGCCGCTCTCTTTATCCCCACCTTGGCCAGCCACCTTCGCAACACCGGTATCGGCGATCTTGAGGGGTAGGGCTCTTCAAAAGAGAACGCTGTCCCCGCTCTTACAGGAACAGGCACGGTTCGGTGAGGCAACCACCCGCAGCCATGATCATATTGGGTGAGATCCACAGAATGTCTCCGCCAGACCGGCGCGACGGTTAGACTCCGCGTCATGTCAGAGAGCCTGGGACCCGCGCCCGAGCCAGGCCGCGTCGCCAGAGCGTCCCTGACAACCGCTGCTCCCAGAATCTTTGGCAACGTTCCTCTTCGGAACCCCCTCGGCGATCGCGATGCGGTCGTTCTGGGTGAGGTATCGGTCGTCGACGGGTCTGTCGGGCAAGAGCATGCGTCCAGCCTTGATGAACCACAGCGAGCCCGCACTGGTGGATACGCCCACTCGGCGGGCAGCGGCTGCCCCTTTCAGGCCATCTCTACGCAGCTCGAAGTACTCCTTCGGCACCGACAACGGCAGTCGGTTGGCTCCACCTCGCGGCATGGGTCCAAGTCCCTTCGGGTGTCGCAACCACGGATGGAAACCGCCGCG
>NZ_KB911666.1 GCF_000383615.1 Streptomyces canus 299MFChir4.1
CGATCACCGATCGCCTTCGAGAACGCCTTCTACCGCACACCAACTACGCTGGCACGAGTCGCATAACCCGTGTTCAGGATTCGGGGTCAAGGCCCGCGCACTCGCAGCCCGGCAGGACCGCTCCGGCCACGCCTGCCACCGGCACGGCCAGGGCAGGTCGCCGAGGAAGCATCTTGCTGAACAGGGCAGCCGGAACAAATGCGTTGATCGCACCGGACAGGGCGGTGCCCAGTAGCAGGAAGGGCAACGCCTGCACGGCGATGGCCAGGCAGACGGTCCGCCACGCGGCGACGGCCGGCCGCTCCAGCCACGTGGTACCGACGAGGGCGAGCACCGCCGCCAGGCCGATCGCCGCCAGGACAACGACCACGAGAGGCCAGGGCAGTGCCCTGCCCCGCAGCGCTCCGGACGACGAAGTCCCCTCGACGGACGGGATGACCAAACTAGCCATTTCATCCGTTTTCATGCATTTACCCCGAAAGTCGATTTCATGGGCAAAGGTAAGTACTGAATACGGATACAGCCGGGCGTACACGCCGCCACATGGCGATGCTGTCAACTACCTGGCTCTAAGGGCCAGGCTTGGAGGTAGAGCCCAACTGGCTCAACGAATCCGCACGACCGGCATGCGAACCGTCCCTGAGAGACACGGTTCAGCTTGTCCGTGTGCCCGCACTCCGCGCACCTGCGGGAGGTGTAGGCGGGATCGACGAACAGGACGGGGACACCAGCGCGGCGCGCCTTGTACTCCACGAACTGCCCGAGCCGGGCGAACGCCCAGGAGTGCAGCGCGACCCGTTGGGGCTTGCGAAGCCGCGCCCGGGTGCGGATACCGGCAAGGTCTTCCATGCCGATCCCGCGCCCGGTGCGTTGAGCCTCGGTCACGATGCGCTTCGAGATGATGTGGTTGGTCTCAGTCGCCTTGCGCTGCTCCTTGCGGCGCTGCCGCTTCAGAACCCGCTTGGCGGACTTGGTGCCCTTCTTCTGGAGCTTGGCCCGCAGGGCAAGCTGCCGCTTTCGGCAGCGGTTCAGCTCTCGTCCGTCTCGCACATGGCGATCAGGAACCACATGCCGGCTCGGTGGACAAGGTCGGATTCACCCTTGCGGTGCTCGGCCAGCGGCTTGCGGGTGCTCGGAGCAGGTGAACCGTACGCCCCTGAAACGCCCGGCGGTGGTCCAGATGGACACGGTCCGCATGTCCACCTGCCAGCTGAGGCAGCGGTCGTCACACGGCTGGGCCGCATCCTCGCGGAAGACGATCGGCTTGGACTCGCCCTGGACCGGCGCTTACTACCGGGCCTTCCCAGGTTCCCGTTGCGGATGTTCGCCCGCAGGGTGCTGTAGGCGTCAGCGACCTTCCGCAGCACATGCAGCGCGGGCCAAGCCGACAGACCCCGAACCCTCAGATCGTGGTAGGCGAAGCCCTGCAACGCCTTGCGGGAGAAGGTGCCCCGCTCGTGCGCCTGGCCGGACAGTCAGTTCGCTGCTTCATTCGCCGTGCGCAGGGTCAACTGCTCTCCTCTGCCAGACACGCATCACCGCGCATCCCGTACATCCCGTCCGGCATCAGCGACGGCACTGGGCTGCCGGAGGCACGCGCCTGGGAGACCGCTTGCCGCCATCCGACTGGCTGCACCGGCCCGTCGCGGTCCATGAACGTCGTCACCGGCACACCCGGATACTGCGCAGTGGGCAGAATCTGGTGCTGGGTGATGAACTGCCAGCCGAACGCCTTGGTGTCCGACAAGGTGCCGGTGCGATTGACAACCACAATGGGTTCGGGCAGCACCAGCACCCGGTGGGCATAAGGACGTCCCGGTCACGGTCCAGGGTGCTGATATCGGCCGTGTCGAGGGTGGCGGCCTCAGCCATGATCGCAGCGTGCGCGGCCGGGGAGATGACAAGAAGCTCAGCTTGCCGCAGCAGTTTCTCGATCTGACGCATCTGCCAGGAGGCGGCGTCCCCGGCCACTCGGGGCCATGGCGGCCGGTATCCCTGCTTGCCCAATATCATCGACATCGCGGCGTTTTTCGCGATGCCCTCGGGCTGCTCCCCCCCCAGTTCGATGAGGCCGCTGTTCGCCAGAACGGCGTGGAGCTCGGCGACGACGTTGTTCATGTTGGACGCGAGTGTCATCTGAAGCCATGGGTTACCCGCCGGCGATTGCCGGGTCTGCTCGCGCAACCGATGCGCTGCCCGGGCGGCGCCAGTGGCCGTCCACTGCTCGGCCCTGTCCCTGCTGCGCTCCTTCGTGCCCCGGCTCGCCTTACCCACCCGACAGCCTCCCCTGCCGCCACGGCCAGTTGCCGAAGCCGTACCCGACCCCCGATGGCGGGACACGGCACGATCAGGCCGATGACCGGCGCCAAGGGCCGATGCGCTCGTACGGAGTTGGAGAGCGATGGTCAGGATCACGCACAGCCGTCAGCGGATCTCCGCGGCCGGGGAAGCCGGTGGCGGTGTGCGGTCACCCGGTGCTGCTGATGTCGGGGACGAGGCTGGTGAGTCACGCACTCCTGCGCTGCCGCCTCCCATGCCGAACAGGAAGGCGAGGATGAGGACGGCCTCTGCGGCGGCGGCAATGGCCATGGACAGGCCATTGGGTAGAGGGATGAGGATGGCCACGGCGAGCCCTTGCCTCGATGAGGGACCCCGGCGGGGTCTCTGCGGCCAGAAAGCGCCTTCGGAGAGTGAACCTCAGGTCTACGACTACAGAATCCGTACTCAATCCTGCACAGAGTGTTATCTCCGAGGGCTTTCTTTACGCCCGCCCCGAGGCAGTGACGTTGCGCATCATATCGCCGAACTTCCCCTGATCACCCTGCCGCTGAGCACGAAGCGGCTTCCCGTGCCTCCTGCCCGCCGGGTACAACGCACAGATACACGGCCGCCGTGCGCACGGCCCTTGACCCAAGACTCATGCCGGAGCCCGTACGTGATGAGCGCGCGACCGGAGCTTTGGGTACGAACTGGGCCAGCGCGGCAGGAGGGGCTGTTACGCACTTTCGGGTGACGGTCCGTTGGGGGGTGGGGTGGCGCGCTCTGGCGAGAGGAGGTGGCCGGTCAAGGCGTGCACGGGTTGGGGATCTGGCGTGGCGTCAACGTGGTGTGTTCGCCGCATAAATGGACGACACATCCGAGAGTCACAGCAATGTGGGCGAAACGTAATGGAGCGCCCATATGGCGTTCACGATCTGCACACGGTGGTCATGGTGTGGGTGTGCGGCCAAGCCGGCCGCCACCCGCACACCGCACCAGCCCGTTCCGTCACCCCGCAGGGGTCCGGGATGGGCGGGTGCCCGTACAGCCCTGGGGGCTTTGTGTCTTCTTCCACGGTGACCGCCCGTCGTCTGTCCGCCGCCGCTCTCGCGGCCGCCGCGATCGTCGGGGCGGTGGCACTGCCGGCATCGGCCGGCGACCACGCCCGGCCCGAGCGGGCGAAGGTGGAGATCAGCGCGGTGCAGTACGACTCGCCCGGATGGGACGACCGCTCGCGGCGTTCGCTGAACAAGGAGTGGGTGGAGCTCACCAACACCACGCGTCGCGACGTCAACCTCGACGGCTGGACCCTGGAGAACAAGGACGGCCGCACCTACACCTTCGACCACTACCGCCTGGAAGGCCGCGCCACCGTCCGTATCCACACCGGTAAGGGCCGCGACACCGACAGCGACCTGTACATGGACCGCCGCAACTACGTGTGGGACAACCACTCCGACACCGCCACCCTGCGCAACGACCACGACCGCTTCATCGACGACGCCTCCTGGGGCGAGCGCCACCACCGCGACGGCGGCCACGACCGCGACCGTGGCCACCACCACTGACCCTTCTTTCCTCATCAGCGGCACGGCGTGATATTGCAGGCGTAGGGGCATGGCCCGGCCGGTCCGTTCCTCCCTGGCCACGCGTTGAAGCCCTGCGGGCCGTTGGCCCGCGTCAGCGACCGCCCTTCGCTCTCATAGGTACGGCTGTGGCCCTGACCGGTAAGTCGGTCAGGGCCACAGCCGTACCTATGAGAGCAAGTCTGGACCGGTGCGGGTCCGGCCGCGCTGGAGCGGGCTAACCAGCGCACATTCTGTCCCTTTCTGCTGCGACGCCCAACTCCCCGATGAAACGCGGGTTTTCGGAAAAGGCTGGTCACGGCAGGACAAGGATTGCGCAGGGTACCTGGTGTTCATCCCGTGGGTCTACTCGCATAGACACCGGTGGTGGTGTCATGCGCCCGGCGCCTGCAACCCGGACGTCACCCAGTCGACCATCAACAGCACCATCTTCGTGTCCGGCTGGACCGCCACCGTCCGTCCCCGACGTCCTACACCAACCCGCTCAAGGCCCAGGGCATCATGACTACGGCTACTCCGACACCACCATCGCCGACTACGAGGAAGACCACCTCGTCCCCCTCGAACTCGGTGGCGCGCCCCGCGATCCCGGCAACCTGTGGCCCGAGCCCCACTCCGGCTCCCAGACCGCGCACTCCAAAGACGGCGTGGAGACCAAGCTGAAGAACGCCGTCTGCGCCGGCATCATCACCCTGTCCGCCGCGCGCAGCGCCATCAAGACCAACTGGACCACGGCCCTCCAGGTCACCGGCGTCACGCGCCGGATGTCCCGGCACACCGTGCCGCCACCACTGCGAACTCGGCGGTTAGCGGGATACACCGCTGCAGATGTTCAACTGGTGGCTTCGCCCGTACGTCCCGCCTGCTGGTAGGAGGAGGAGAGGTTGCCACGCAAGCGGCGCGTGGTGCGGTGCTCGCTCCCCAGCAGCCGCTCGCAGTCGGCCACCACCTGCTCCAGCAGCTCGACCAGGGGACCAGCGACCGCGCTGTCCAGTCTGATGTCGATTCGCGGCGCCCGAGATCGACAGCTGGCCCGGGCTCGGGTGGGCCCACTTCTCGCCGGCCAAGCCAGTGAGTGCCTGGACCGGTCTCCCCCTATGGCTCGTCCGTCTGTTCCTCCATCGCCTTGGCGACCCGGGCTCTGATGGCCTGGCGGCACACCTCGGGGTCGGCCATCTCCGGCACGGAGAGGTTTGTGCCGATCGCCACGCCGACCGCCGCGAGGATGCCGACGTGCGCTCCCTCGCCGCCTGGGAGATCGATCGGCCGCCTGACGTTCTCGGACAGACGCTGGGCCACCAGCTCCCGCTCGTCGGGGTCGGTCACCCAGAACCCGATGTCCTTCAACGCCGCATCAGGGTCGGACTGGAGCAGGTCGCGGAAGCTCGCGTCCTCGATAGAGCGCCCGATCAGTCGGAGGTAGCCGGTGGTTTCGGCGTCTCTCTCTTCCTTCGTCACGTCGCCGCTCCTCACGCTACTGGTATCCGATGAAATGCCGACGCGGTACTCCCACGGGAACTCCGAGGTCGACCGTCGTCGGTTCGAGCACGGCGGTCGGAGCCCTGCCGGGCCGGCTCACCTCGCGCAGCCGCACCAGACCGGAGTCGCTCCCATCCAGGACACCGGCCGGGAAATAGGCGGCGATGGCGGACGGAAACGTGAATTCGACCATGCGGCGCTCGGGATAGCGGGCCCGTGTCGCGCGCTGGAGGCCCTCGACCATGTGCGCGACGTCGTAGAAGTCGTCCGGTGCGATGCGCACTCCGGTACGAAACAGGTACAGGTTCCGGAAGAACCCGAACTCGTCGTACATCACCTCGTTGACCAGGCCGGCCGACCGGTCAGCCTCCCACAGCCGGGAACCCGGGATCTGCAGGTACCACTGAAGGAGGATTCGTACCCCGAACTCGGCGTGCAGACCCGCCGCGAACCGGATTGTCGTGCGTATCTCGTCCATGGACTCCCACGGCAGTCCGAGGATGAAGGAGAAGTCGGCGCGGTCGCTGATACCGAACCGGGCGAGCTTGGCCGCGGCCAACCTCAGCTTCTCGGTGGTCGTGCCCTTGCCGATCCTCTTCAGTCCCTCGTCATAGCCGCACTCTGCACCGACCAGGAACTGACAGGTCAGGTCCGCCATGCCTTCGACATAGCCGGGGAAGAGCAGGTCGTTCGCCCGTGAGTCGTACACCAGCCAGGGTTCGAGGCCACGATCGTGCAGCAACTCGGTGATGCGCACCGCGCGACGTGGATTCATCGAGAACTCGTCGTCGATGATGTAGGTGCTGTGGTACCTGGTCAGAGGAAGATGGGGTAGGACGCTCGTCAGCCGGTCGACGAACTCCTCTGCCGGGATCGGCCGCCACGACCGGCGATACGACGTCGAGCAGAACGAGCAGTCGAAGGCGCACCCGCGTGACGACTCGATCGCGAGGCCCTTGTACACGCCTGGTGCCAGGGACGCGTAGTCGGGCACTGGGAACACGCCCAGTTCCTCGTTGTCTATCTTCGCTGCGGCGGGGTTGCGTACGACGCTTCCGTCCGGCGTTCTCCACGTGAGGCCCGGGATGTCTGCGACGGACGCTCCCGTGGACAGGCAAGCGCAGAGCCGCAGGAGCGCACGTTCGCCCTCGCCGCGCACGACGTAAGTCGCCGGGGTGGTGTCGAGCACGTACCGGTCGAACATCGTCGGGTGAATGCCACCGAGGACGATCGGTACGTTCGGCAGCAGCTTCTCGATCTGGTGCAGCACGACCCGGGCGCTCGGCCACGACAGCGAGGTGGCGCCCACCCCGACGAGCTGGCAGTCCTGTAGCGCTCGGTGATGGGGCGTCAGGTCCACGCTCTGTTCCGCGATCAGGTCCACCAGAACGACCTCGTGACCCGCCGCACGCAGTGCTGCGGTCAGCATGTAGAGGCCGTACGGCGGACATTCCCGCTCGGCGTCCATGGAGATGGTCTGAAGAGCACCGTCGACAACATCCATCATCGGTGGCGCCAGCAGGCAAACCTTCACCAGGCGTCCCCTTCCCGGCGGCGCAGATCCGCGAGAGGCACCACTTGCGGATCTGCGAGTTGATCGGAGAACGGCGAAACGGGCCGCACATCCAGCATGAAACGTCTGACAGCAGGGTGCAACACGGGGCAAATTCGTGGTTGATGGCTCCGAATTCAGCCCCTGAGCCTTTTCCAACCTCAGGTTGAGGCGTGATGAAGGACGAGAACGGTCTTTACGATGTCGGTGATCCGCTTGGTGCTGCTGCGGAGCTTTCGCAGGAGGCACCAGCCTTTGAAGGTCGCCATGACCTGTTCGCCGATGCATCGGATCTTGGCGTGGCTGCTGTGGCGGAGGCGTACTGGCCTACGGCCGCGCTCGCGCCCGCGCCCGCGCCCGCGCGGAGACGAGGGGACCGTTCCCGGTGACATGCACTGGGGCCGGTCCGCCTCTCGCCCGTTCGTTCAGGAAGCCCGGATCGCCCGGTCGATCTCCGCGCCGGTACGGGCCACGACGACGGGCCCGTCGTCCCTGAGGAAGGCGGGCAGAAGCTCGCGGTCCTCGTCCCGCTGGATCATGGTCGGACCGCCCGGGACGACGAGCACGGCATCCAGGCGTCGCAGCAGGACGGCCAGGAGGTCCATGACCCCGTCCCCTCTGAAGCGGTTGAAGGTGATGCCGGTCGGGGTGTTGAAGTACGCACCCGCCTCCTCCCCCTCCGCCGTACTCACCAGCAGGAAGTCCGTCTTGGGGTCCCGCACTACCGCATAGGGGCCGAGGACCTCGTGCGCGGCACTCATGTCCAGCGGCGCCGGCTCACCGTTCTCGAACCGGCACACGAAGATGTCACAACTCATGGAGTCCTTTCTAACCTCAGTTTGAGGCGTGGCAAAAACGAAACGGCCTTCACGATGTTGGTGATCCGGTTGGTGCTGCAGCGGAGTTCCCGCAGGAGGCGCCAGCCCTTCAGGGTGGCTATGGCCTGTTCACCGAGACAGCGGATCTTGGCATGGGTGCTGTTGTGTCGCCGCTTCCAGCGTTTGAGCCGACGGCCCCTTAACGGCGCCCGGACGGGGCGCCCGGCGCCCTGGTAAGCCTTGTCCGCCCAGCACTTCACGTCGGCCTCGGCGAGCGCGTCGATGACGCCGTGGCGCCGGGCGGCGGTCAGGTCATGGGTCGATCCGGGCAATGCCGGCGAGGCCCACAGCATGTGCGGCCAAGAGCCTGCGGCGGGCGCCGAGCTGACGGGGCAGCCGGTGTCTTTGAAGGCTGTGAAGTTCGAGGAGTCCTGTCCGTTGGGACAAGGTACAGCGGCAGCACGGTTCGGTTCGCGCGGTGCGGCGGCGTCGGGATCACTCGGCGCTCCCGTTGCGGGCCTGCGCCAACAGGTCAGACGGGAAGCCGTTGCCGTCAAGGAGGCGGGCGGTCACAGTCCATTCCACGGCCAGGACGTAAGCCCGCACGCCCGCATCGCCCCGTACCAAGGTGTGACTGCGGGCCGGTCCGGGGTGGCCAGCGGCCGCCGCACTGCGTCCTGATGGGCCGAGCCGTCGTCGGCGGCCCACTCTTCCAGGAGGCCACCGGAGGCTCCGCCCGGAAACGGCTGAGAACCAGCTCCGCGACCTCCTCGCCGCCTGTTCGTCGAGTGGGAGCGCGGCGCACACCGCGAGGGCTTCGGTGCACAGGTTGCGGTGTCTTCATGGGCGGCGATGCGCAGCAGCGGTCCGAGGTCGTCCGTCGTCAGGAAGCGGTGCGCGCATGAGGCCACGGTTCAGCCTCCGGGAAGATCGGCCTACCTTAATAATCTAGGTCTGCCCTGTCCCTCATTCGGCGGGTGGCGGCTCATTTCGATGCCAAGTGAGCGTGACCGTGAAATTAGCCGTGGCGCTCGCTGCAGCAATAAATGCACCTGCCTCGGCATGCAGGTTCAAACCGAACTCGATTTGGATCTCATTGGGAGACTGTGTCGCGGATTGAATATGGGAGAATACCGCGCGGATGGCGGGTTGCATGCGGTATATGGCATCCTCAAATGAGCGTTGAGCGCGTACGGAGATATTGGATCCACTAATTCCGCGCGTCACCACTCCAGTGGATTGGTCACTGACCTCGACGAGTATGGTGTTGCCACCCTCGGCAGGGAATTCAACGAGCTGGCCCATGAGCTCTCCTCTATCCTCGGGGGACCGCTAGATATATCGCAGTTCCCACACCGTGACGGCATGTCGGGTGCCGATTGCGAGCCGGGCGCCACCTGGACTGAACGCCAACGAAGTAACAGGATCATCATGAACTATTTTGCACATCATTTGCGCGTTGGTTGCATCCCAAATGCGAGCCGTTCCATCTGCACTGCCAGTGGCGAGCCGAGTACCATTCGGGTCGAATGTGACTGATGTGACAGGTGAATCGTGGGTCAATTCATACACATGGCCCGGATTCCAAAGATAGGCTCTGTTGTCAGTTTCACTGCCAGCAGCGGCACGTTTTCCATCCGGGCTATACGCTACCGAATTCAAGAAACTTCGGAGATCTTCAAATATTTTTAGGCCATTATCCACTTGCCACACATGCAGCCCGCATTGATCAGCCGCAATCAATCGATTTCCGTCCGGACTAAATGCCACCGCCTGGATAGCACGTCCCGTGGCTGAGAAAATCTTCTCGGCGGTCTCCGAATTCCAAATGCAAGCCGAGTGGTAGGACCCGGTAGCGAGACAGGTACCAGTCGGGTTGAAGTCCGCTGCAGTCACCCCAATCCCGGCCGATATATGAAGAAGTTTCTTTCCCGTGTGAGCATCCCATATTGTGGCGCCCTTTTTTCCTTTGCCGACGAGGCGGGTGCCATCCGGACTGAGCGCTGCAATATAAGGCGGCCCCTTTTTTCCTGTTCTCACATTCAACGGATCGGCTCCGGATATGTCGAAAACGCGAATTTGTGCATCTCCCCAAATGTCGACGGCTAGGGATTGGCGTCGACCACTATCCCCCCACGCTATGGCTCCGCAAGGAGTGTCGAGAACGAGGGTCTTCCTTGAGAAGATCAACGGTATATTGCGACCGCTTGAGGTTGACCGGGCGCCGTGCTGACGGTCGCGGCAGAAGTTGCGTCGGGTAGCGGTGTCCCGGTAGTCCGGGTCCTGCTGCAAGATCCGCTCATAGCAGTCAATCGCGTCGGACCAGGCTTCGGCATGTTCGGCTATGAAGGCCTGGGTGTACTGGTCTTCTAGGTGCGCTGTGCGCTGCTGGTATGCCAGTTTTTGGCGAGCGTGTGTGGAAAGTCCGTCGGGGTCGGCGGTGTCCGGGTCGAGTTGATGGAGTTCTTCACTCACCTCGATTGCCGCTTGCCATTGCTCTCGGCCCGCGTAAGAGCGCAGTTTTTCTTGGAGGTGAGTGATGCGCTGCCGACCACGGCAGAAGTTCCGTCGGGTAGCGGCGTCCCGGTAGTCCGGATCCTGCTGCAAGATCCGCCCATACAGGTCGATCGCCGTTTTCCAGTCCTCGACGTGTTCAGCTGTGAAGGCCTGGGTGTACAGGTCCTCTAGGTGCGCTGTGCGCT
>NZ_KB911667.1 GCF_000383615.1 Streptomyces canus 299MFChir4.1
GCTCCTCATGGCTCGACCACGACGGCGAACTTCCCCTGGTTGAGGGCACGCTGATCCGGTTGAAGGTCGAGCATCTGTCGACAGACCGGGACGCCCCACCGGTGTGGTTATGGTCCTCCAAGACCGGCGTCACTCCAGACGATGTGGACCGCTTATGGCAGGCATTTCTCCGCCGCTTCGACTTGGAGCACACCTTCCGCTTCGCGAAGCAGACCCTCGGCTGGACCACCCCGAAACTCCGTAGCCCCGAGGGTTGCGTCCATGGAGGTGGTGTACGGGTTCGACCTGATCCGGGGGTTTGCTCCGGCATCGGGATGGTGCCCGCATAGATGAACGGCCACCGGCTGATCTTCGAAGTGTCGAAGCCTCGAAGGAGATCAGCACGATGACCGCACCAGACAGTCTGCCCCTGCATGCCCTCACGGAAGACAACCTCGCCGCGGCGAGTCCGGATCTGCTGCGCGCGATGGTCAAGACGTTCGCCGACGCACTCATGTCCGCGGAGGCCGACGCGCTCTGCAACGCCGAATACGGGCAGGTCAGCGACGAACGCGTCAACCACCGCAACGGATATCGCCCACGCGAGTGGGACACCCGCGCCGGGACCGTCGAACTCGCCGTCCCCAAGCTGAGGCAGGGCAGCTACTTCCCGCACTGGCTCCTGGAGCGGCGCCGCCGGGCCGAACAGGCCCTCATCTCGGTGGTCGCGACCGCCTACCTGCTCGGCGTCAGTACGCGCAGAGTCGAGAAGCTCGCCGAGTCCCTCGGCGTCACTCAGCTGTCGAAGTCCCAGGTCTCGGCGATGGCCAAACACCTCGACGAGCAGGTGGCCGCGTTCCGCAACCGGCCCCTGGACCAAGGGTTTTACGCCTTCGTCTGGGGGGACGCACTGACCCAGAAGGTCCGTGAGGGCGGCCGCATCATCAACGTCCATGCCCTGATCGCGGTCGGCGTCAACGCCGACGGGCACCGCGAGATTCTCGGCATCGACGTCGCCACCGCCGAGGACGGCGCCGGCTGGCTCGCCTTCCTGCGCTCCCTGACCGCCCGCGGCCTGTCCGGCGTCCAGCTGGTCGTCTCCGACGCCCACACCGGCCTGGTGAACGCGATCGGCGCGGTCCTGCCCGGCGCTTCGTGGCAGCGATGCCGCACGCTCCCCCACGGCCTGAACGGCCGCGGGGGCACCCCCATCGCCCGAAATCTGCTGAGCCAGGTTCCGAAATCGGCCCAGCCCTGGGTGGCCACGCTGCTGCGGACCGTCTTCGAACAGCCCGACACGACGGCTGTCCAGGCCCAGATGCGGCACGTCCTGGATGCGTTGGAGGCCAAGTTCCCCAAAGCCGCAGCCCACTTGGACGTCGCCCAGCACGACCTGCTCGCCTTCACCGGGTTTCCGCGTGAGATCTGGCGGCAGATCTGGTCCAACAACCCCCAGGAGCGGCTGAACAAGGAAATCCGCCGTCGCACCGACGTGGTCGGCATCTTCCCCGACCGTGCTGCCCTGATCCGCCTGGTCGGAGCAGTCCTGGCCGAGCAGAACGACGAATGGACCGAAGCCCGCCGCTACATGGGCATCGAGCTCCTCGCCAAGGCCCACCTCCACCCGATCGAGTCAGAAACCGACGAGACCGCCCTGCCCACCGAACTCACCGCATAGCCTCAAAGACGAGATCACCGAGTGGCCGTCAATACACCACTCCTGCGGACGTGACCTCCGGAGTCCTCCCGGTTGTGCCGGTATCTGTTGCTATTGGAACGCCGCAGGATCGCCGCGTTGCGTGAACGTGGCCTGCCGATCCGGGAGATAGCCGACCTGCTCGGGCGGGCTCCATCGACGGTCAGCCGGGAGCTGCGGCGCAACAGCCGTCCGCACGACTACGGCCGATACGGCGCCGACCTGCGCGCTGCGGCGCAAGGGCATCGACGTGGCACGCTGTACCGTCGAGCGGCTGATGGTCGAGCTGGGTCTGGAAGGCGTCATCCGTGGCCGGCGGCGCCGTACCACGGTGCCGGAGCCGTCGGCACCCAGGCCGCCGGACCTGGTCGACCGCGACTGCACCGCGAGCCGGCCCGACCAGCTCTGGGTGGCCGACATGACCTATGTCCGCACCTGGACGGGCTGGGCCTATGTGGCGTTCCTGCTGGACGTGTATTCGCGGATAATCGTCGGCTGGCAGGTCGCGAACCACATGCGGACCGAACTGCCGTTGGATGCGTTGGAGATGGCGCTGTGGAGACGCAGGACGCCGTGGAGGTGCCCTTCACGCCGGGCCGCGTGGACGCGACCGAGGAGCACACCGACGTCGAGTCCTTCGCCGCGCTGGAGCCGGTCGCGGACGGCTTCCGCAACTACCTGGGCAAGGGGAACCGTCTGCCGGCCGAGTACCTGCTGCTCGACAAGGCGAACCTGCTCACCCTGAGCGCCCCCGAGATGACCGTCCTCGTCGGTGGTCTGCGGGTCCTCGGCGCCAACCAGGGCGGCACGGCGCACGGCGTCTTCACCGACCGTCTGGGCGTCCTGACCAACGACTTCTTCGTCAACCTGCTCGACCTGGGCACGACGTGGAAGTCCACCTCGGAGGACCAGACGGCGTTCGAGGGCCGGGACGCGGAGACCGGCAAGCTGAAGTGGACCGGCACCCGTGCCGACCTGGTCTTCGGCTCCAACTCCGAGCTGCGCGCGCTCGCCGAGGTCTACGCGAGCGACGACGCCAAGGAGGAGTTCGTGAAGGACTTCGTCGACGCGTGGGTCAAGGTCTCGAACCTGGACCGCTTCGACCTCGTCTGATGCCACCGCACCACGTACCGGGGCCGGCCCGCATCGGGCGGCCCGGCCGTCTTCTGAGTTGGCGCAGAGCGTGCGCGTGCGGTTATGCCGATAGTGCTGGCCGTTGCAGGAGTCGTTGTGTGTGAGGCAGGCAGGAGAGAGTGGTAGAACGTTCTGTCTTTACAATATGGGGAACATTGGCTAGCGTCACCTGCGGCAGAACGATCAGTCTTGCTGAACGGATGTGGTTCGCCGTATGCCTTCCAATTCATCTGGCCGTGAATCGCACGCCTTTCGCTTCAGACCGACGGAGTTGAGGGCGGTCAGGCCGAACCGAGGGCTCTCATTGCTGTGCGGCAGCCACCTCCTTGACGGCAGGGAGTGGCGGCACCGCGCATGAATCCCTCTCCACCCCGGAGCGGTTCGGCAACGTCGCGGTGGAACCTGCGAGCGGCTACCTGTCGACGGCTCAAGCCGTGGGTCTCCGCACCTGCGTGCCGCGAGTGCAACTGACCGCACTCGACAAGTCGATGGAGCAGCCGGCCCGGGCTGTCTCAAGTGCAGCACCGCATTTCACTACGCAACCTGAGGCCGACGCCGTGCAGCACATGCGTCGTGCTGCTGAGCCCTGCCCTTACCTGATCCACGAAGCGGCCTGGCGGAGCCGCGATGCCGAAGGCCGCTCGGTGCGAGTGTCGAGCCGCATCGGACCACCACATGAAAGAGGTATGACGTGACGGACATCGTTGACCTGGGAGAGTTCGGCGAAGAGCTCCGAAGGGACCCGCATCCCGTGTACGCGCAACTGCGAGCACGCGGCCCGGTGCACCGAGTGCGGCTGCCGGAGCCGGATCCTCGCCCGGAGGTCTGGTTGATCGTGGGGTACGAGGAGGCGCGCGCGGCGCTCGCCGACCCACGACTCGCCAAGGACGACAGCAAGAACGGGTTCACAGCCTTTGACGAGGAGTTGATCGGCAAACATCTGCTGGCCGCGGACCCACCGCAGCACACCCGGCTGCGCAGCCTGATCACGCGCGCGTTCACGCCCCGCCGCGTCGAGGAACTGCAGCCTCGGATTCAGCAGATCACCGACGAACTCCTCGACGCGATGCTGCCGCAGGGCCGCGCCGATCTGATCGAGTCTTTCGCCTACCCACTGCCGATCACGGTGATCTGCGAGCTGCTCGGCGTCCCCGAGCTGGACCGCACCGAGTTCCGCAAGATTTCCAATGACGCAGTGTTGCCGGCCGACCTCGATAGCATGCGAGACGCCTTTGTACGGCTCGCCGACTACCTGGATCGCCTCATCGAGGATAAGCAGCGCGGCGGGCCCGGCACCGATCTGCTGAGCGACCTGATCCGCACCACGGCGGAAGACGGCGATCGGCTCTCTCCGGACGAACTGCGCGGGATGGCCTACGTCCTGCTGGTCGCCGGACACGAGACGACGGTCAATCTCATCACCAACGCCGTCCACGCCCTGCTCACCCACCCTGATCAGCTGACTGCCCTGCGCGCCGACATGACCCTCCTCCACGGCACCGTCGAGGAGGCGCTCAGGTACGAGGGCCCGGTGGAGACCGCGACGTACCGGTTCGCCGCCGAGCCTTTGGAGATCGCCGGAGTGCCGATCGCGAAGGGTGAGTGGGTACTGGTCGGACTGGCGGCCGCCGACCGCGACGGGGACCGCTTCTCCGCCCCTGAACGCTTCGACATCAGGCGGGACACCCGCGGTCACGTTGCCTTCGGCCATGGCATCCACCATTGCCTCGGCGCGCCCCTGGCCCGTCTGGAAGCGCGCATCGCGCTCCGATCCCTCCTGGAGCGTGCCCCGGATCTCGCCCTCGATGGCCCGCCGCGGGAGTGGCTCCCGGGTGTGCTGATGCGCGGAGTGCGAAGCCTGCCTGTGCGTTGGTGAATGGCTCGTGACGTCTGTCGCCAGTGGAGGGACCTCTGTGAGTGGCCGGTTTCCGTATGAGTTTTAGGAGAGAACGTAGATGTTCATGGGGGCGGCCGTGTGCTTTCGCACTTGCAGGAAGTGTGTGGTGTCCCACGGTGCTGTCTGGATGAGGATCAACTACCAAGGAGGCAACCGTGACCGATGGACTTCCCAAGCGCAGGGGACACCGCATCACCGTCGAGCCGAGCGATCGGCATGTGCGTGCGGTGCGAGACGGCACAGTGCTGGCGGAGAGCGACGAGGCGTTGGTGCTGCGCGAGACGGGTTGTCCCGACGCGTACTACATCCCGTTCCAGGACGTACGCCTCGACCTTCTGGCTCCGTCCGACACCCGCACCAACTGTCCCTTCAAAGGCGACGCTTCATACTGGTCGCTGCCGGATGGGGCCGACCTGGCCTGGGCGTACCTCGACCCGAAACCGGAAGTGGCCGAGATCAAGGAGCATCTCTGCTTCTACGAGGTGCAGGTGTCCTGACGAGTTGGTACACAACGGTGGGCGGTCGTGCGTGACCCGGGCACACCTTCATGAGTGATCGAATGACGGTCATCGAGCAGACCGGTGCACGCAGCCGACGACGCAAGTAAGCTACTGACCGCTGCATTTGCGGCCGAAGTCAACGCCTGTTCGGCCGATCGGTTTCCCGAACCCGCGAGCAGGGGTGCCGTGCGCACGAACCGGCCGAGGTCCTGGACGCCGTGCTGAAGTCCGCACAGCCGGGCGCGATGAGGGCGATCCAGGACATCGGCGACGGCGCGGCTCTCACCCGGGTGTCGACCTCGTCGAAATCGCACGCTGCCGGGCTGGCAGCTTGTCTCGCGTCTTCCTTCCATTGGTGCCGGAGGGCAAGCGGGTCGAAAACCGGGTCCATCTCGACCTGAGCACGGCCGACGCGGCCGGCCGCGGAGGCCGAGCGGCCATGTGCGCCAGGATCCACGTCTCGGTCCGGCCACGAATTTCATCCCCCCCCGGCCTCGTGACATGACCGGCACCGTTGATCGAGAGGAGTAGTTCGCACTCGGGGTGTCTGCGCGTTGCGGCCTTTGTCTCGTCACGGCCGAAGGACTGTCGCCACGGCGTGCAAGATGCTGCCCCGGACGTCGTCGGAGGACAGCACGTCGCAGAGCACTGTCTCCACGTCCGCTCCGCAGGAGCGGTCGTCGCTCAGGCTGGGTATCACGTTACGGATCGCGCGGTGCAGGAGCTGGGGCCCCGTCCCAGGGCGGCAGGCCCGGCCAGGTCGACGGCTTGAGCGGCCACCAACGCTTCCACGGCGAGGACTTGGCCCAGTCGGACGAGGATCGTCATCAGCCGGCGCGCCCCGAGTGCCCCATTGGTCGAGTCGTCCTCGACGGCGGCTGCTCCGTGGCGGGTGTCTGTGAAAAGGGTACGGACGGCATGCGGATGTCGGCGACGAGTGCCTGGGCGGTCTTGGCCAGCGGTGCGAAGGCTCCGGGCCGTACGGGGACAGATTCGCGGGCAGCCCGCTGACGCCTGGGTCCAGGAGCCGACGCATGCGCTCAGCGGAGAGCGCTGCGGTCTGCGTCAGGGCGAGCGCGAGGGTGTCGAAAGGCGAGGCCCAGGGCGGGGGTGTGAAAGTTGCCTGACGAGAGGATTTCGCCCGTGTCGGGCAGGACCACCGGATTGTTGCCGCAGCCGTTGAGTTACGGTCGGAGAGTGGACGGCATGGTGGAGGCCGTCGCCGCGCTGCCGGCAGTCGCGGAGTATTTTGTAGTTCTTCATCCGGGCAAAGGCGTGCTCGACGCGGGCACGGATCCGACGATGCTCGGCGTTGTCTTCCTCCTCACCCGCGAGGAGTGGGCGGCCGGGCCGTTTTCGGTGCGGGGACGACCAGGCCGGTGTTGATGTAGGCACCGTCGCCCAGCACCGTGACGCCGTCGCAGTGCTGGGCAAGGCTGGAGTTCCGCCAGACCTGGGCGTCGGCCCGGTTGCCCGGGGCCGGGCGGGCGGTGGCCACGACCAGCCTGGTGTCGGTATCGATGATGACCTGCACATTTGCCGAGAACCGGTAGTTGCGGCTTGAGGCGCCGATCTTCCGGTCGCGGACGGGGACAAGTACTATGTGCTGGCGGGGCAGACTCCGGTCCTCGTTCACAACAGCAACGGTTGTCCGACTATTGATGACAGCCACATCGTGAACAACCACACCCCGAGGGTATGTTCTCGAGTGACCGTTCCAAGATGGAATGGCTGCCTGAGACTTCCTACCCGACCACGCTTCAGTACATCATTGATGAGAGCCGCACGTGACGCCTGCGCTTTCGCGCAAGGACCAGGATGCCTAAGAATCTGGCAGAACTCGCCCACGCAGCTCTGACCGCCGGGCACACGGCGGGCGCTGCCGCATCGCACGCCGTGCCCACCCGCCTCGACAGCACGACCGAGGCTGCTGTAGCCGACATATGCATACGCGACGGCCTCGGCTCCGTCCTCCTCTTTCACCGGCGCAAAGACGCCCGATTCGCAGAAGAACTCTACTTCTCGACCCGACTGGACGATGGGTCTTGGGCAGCAGCAGAGCACCTTTCTGGGGGCGCCATGGGAATCGAGCCGACCAACACCCGGGAAATCGCAGGAATTCTGAGCGGTAGAGCCCTGGTGCTGTTCGGTGAATCCAAGACGGAGCTGTTCACCGGCCGTCCTCAGGCCGACGAAGGATATGAACTGCTGCGCTTCTTTGAATTGCTCGTGGATAAGGAAGTCAGCCATTTGGAAATCAAGGACGCTTCACCGGGAGCTGACCCTGAATGCAGCCTCATCCATAAGTCACTCGTTTCGCAGGTGGCACTCCTTGCGCTCTTTCCTCGAACGCTTCACCATTCGCGCGATGGTGCAAAAAGGGGCTACTTCGTACCCTCTTGGCGAGCCGTACGAGCTGACCGGCTCTGACCTCAGGCGCGTAGCTGACTCGCCAACCTGGGATGAGGACTCAAGATGACAGAGCCGGAGAGTTGACCGCGATTCGTCAGACCCGAAGGTATGTGCAGGTCACCGGGCGATATTCTGGTTGTGCTCCGTGGATGACTATGACACTCTCCGTGCATGTCGATCGTTGACGTGTCCCCTGAGGTGTCCATCGCGTACGAGAGTTTCGGCGACCCTGGAGACCCACCAATTCTGCTGGTGATGGGTTTCGGCGCGCAGATGCTCGCCTGGCACGAGGACTTTTGCCGAGCGCTGGCAGACCGCGGCCGTTACGTGATCCGGTACGACAACCGGGACTGCGGGCTGTCCACCAAGTTCGACGATCATCCTGTGGACATAGGCAAGTTCGCCACCGTCAGCTCTGGAGACATTCCCGCAGCCCTCGCCATGGTTCCCTATCGGCTTCTCGACATGGCGGGTGACGGCCTCGGCCTGCTCACCGCGCTCGGTATCGAACGCGCCCACGTGGTCGGTGCCTCGATGGGAGGGATGCTCGCCCAGGTGATGGCCCTCTCCTGCCCGGAGCGGGTGCTGACCTTGACGTCGATGATGTCCTCGACCGGCGAGAGCGAATACGGCCAGCCCAGCCCGGAGGCCCAGGCGGTGCTGTTCAGTCCCAAGCCCGCGGACCGCGAGGGATATGTTGCGGCGGCGGAGCGGGAACTGGTGTGGGCTTCCAAGCGATACGGCGATGCCTCGGCGCTGCGTGAGCTGGCCGCCGCGGGCTACGACCGCGCCTACTACCCCGAGGGGATCGGGCGGCAGCTCGGCGCGATAATCCTCAGCGGTTCACGTGCGGATGCACTGCGTGAGCTGCGGGTGCCGACGCTGGTGATCCACGGCCTGGATGACACGCTGATCGACCCCAGCGGCGGGAAACGCACCGCGGAGCTGGTGACCGGCGCCGAACTCCTGCTGGTCCCCGACATGGGCCACGATCGCCCGCGTGAACTCTGGCCCGAGCTTATCGATGCCGTGGTGACCCATACCGGTTGAACAAGTATGTCCAGAGCACCTCTCAAGCCCCACCTGCAGGACTCCTTCAAACTGTCTACCGATCCGCAGTTCGTCGCCAAGGTCGTCGACGTCGTTGGCCTGTACCACCACCCGCCCGAAAAGGCGGTCGTGCTCTGCGTGGACGAGAAGAGTCAGATCCAGGCGCTGGACCGCTCGCAGCCGGTGCTGCCGATGATGCCGGGCATGCCCGAACGCCGCACCCACGACTACCTGAGGCACGGCATCACCAGCCTGTTCGCCGCCTTCAACATCGCCGACGGCACCGTCATATCGGCACTGCACCGCCGCCACCGGGCGATCGAGTTCAAGAAGTTCCTGACCCGGATCGACAAAGCGGTGCCCGCCGGACTCGAGGTGCACCTCGTCTGTGACAACTACGGCACCCACAACACTGCCGAGATCAGGACGTGGCTCGGGAAACACCCCCGCTTCCACGTCCACTTCACCCCTACCGGATCCTCCTGGATGAACCAGGTCGAGCGGTGGTTCGGCCTGCTCACCGACAAGCTCATCCGTCGCGGCGTCCACACCTCCGTGAAAGCACTGGAGGACGACATCACCGCATGGATCGACACCTGGAACGAGAACCCGCGGGCCTTCACCTGGACCAAAACAGCCGACGAGATCCTCAACTCCCTCGCCGACTACCTCACCAAAATCGGAACCACCGGTCAGAAAAGGGAGTGTCTAATCAACGGCGGATCTGATGATCAAGGAGATGCGTCTGATGACGGAGACCGCCGTGGAGAATGAGCAGGCCGAGCAGGTGGTTCAGGCACCGTCGAGCGCAGTGTCGGACGAGCAGCTCGTTGTGATGCTGGTTGACCGTGCCCGCAACGAGGGGCTGCAACTGACCGGCGAGGGAGGGCTGTTGCAACAGCTCACCAAGCGGGTGCTCGAGTCTGCCCTGGAGGGCGAGATCACCGACCACGTCGGCTATGAGAAGCACGATCCGGCCGGGAAGAACAACGGCAACAGCCGCAACGGGACCCGGGCGAAGACCGTGCTGACCGATGTCGGCCCGGTGGAGGTGAGGGTGCCGCGCGATACGGCCGGCAGCTTCGAGCCGCAGATCGTCAAGAAGCGGCAGCGGCGTCTGACCGGCGTCGACGAGATGGTGCTCTCCTTGTCTGCGAAGGGACTCACCCAAGGGGAGATCTCCGCTCATCTCGCCGAGGTCTACGGCGCGGAGGTGTCCAAGCAGACCATCTCCACCATCACCGACAAGGTCATGGACGGAATGGCCGAATGGCAGAACCGGCCGCTCGACCGTGGGCGGTTTCCACTGATCGTTGCGAATCAGCGGTAAGCGAGCTTTCTCGACCAGCGTCTCATGGCCTCGGCCGGGGTGCGGTCTCCGAGGACGCGGCGGGGACGCTCGTTGAGTTCCCGTTCGACTTGCGTGAGGTCGCGGAGGGTGTAGTGGGCGAGGCTGGTGCCCTTGGGGAAATACTCGCGCAGCAGCCCGTTCGTGTTTTCGTTGGTGCCGCGCTGCCAGGGTGCGTGGGGATCGCAGAAGTAGATCCGGAAGCCGGTCAAGTCCTCTATTTCCTCGTGGTGGTAGAGCTCTCGGCCCTGGTCCCAGGTGAGCGTGCGCCGCAGGGAAGCGGGCCA
>NZ_KB911668.1 GCF_000383615.1 Streptomyces canus 299MFChir4.1
CAGACCGTCAGGAACCAGCCGCTGCGACAGATCGGCACTCACGAAGAGACATCATGCCGCAGCACACACCATCACCACATGAGACAAGGTCTTAGAATCGTCATTTCCTTCGAAATCTCCCGGATTCTCATCCCCGCAGGCGAAAACATCTTGGAGATATGCGCCTTCAAGCCACCGCCCCGCCAGTGTCAGCTGGAGCCGCTCACCCCGGAACCCGAGTCCGAGATCTTGAAGCTGGACGTGGAGAGCACGTGATTCGCCGTTCTCTTCGCCCTGTGCGAGCCGCGATTGCGCGGGTCGTCGATGGCAGCGGTGCCATCGGTCCGGGAAACTGTCGAACGGCTCAAGGACACTTACCGGATCCGGAAGGCGAATCGCAGCAGTATCAGCTATCACATCGACTACTTGGCGGACCAGAAATTACCGGTCAATGAGCGGGCCAAGTATCTGTATAGGGCCCGCATGCACTCCAAGCATGAGGCTTTGGTGGCCTTCGCGCTCCGGTTCGCCCTGGTACGAGAGGAGCATCTCGCCCTGCTCTCCCCCGAGATCTGGCAGGCTCGCGAGGTGAACGTTCAGGTGGCTAAGCACGCCGCCGAAACTCAGGGTTCGTGCCTCTGGGCGCCGGAGCGGGCGGTGGCCGCGACGTGGTCGGCGACCATTTCCGCGCGCCGAGTGATCATGCCGAGCGAGCTGGTGTAGTACAGGCAGCCGGCGGCGAGCTGTCCCAGGACAAACACGGGGGCGGGTCGAGACGAGTCCGCCGGGATCAGCCGGTTGTCGGCGGTGTCGATCGTGAGACCGCCGAACGGGTCGTACTGCCCCAGGCCGACCTCGACCACTGAGGCGCACAGCGCGGAGGCCGCGGTGGGCGGGGCGGGCCTGTTGTTCTTGGCCGAATTGATGAGTGTGTCCGTCGCGAAGCTCGTCTCCCGGGCGGTCACGGTGAAGCCGTCGGTGGTCGCCGTCACGTTCGTCACGCCGCCGATCACCCGCAGCTGACCTGCTCGGATGGTCGAGAGTAGCCGAGTGGCGGTGGACATCGGCATCGGGTGCAGCAGGCTCTGGAAAACATGGTGGTAGTCGCGGAGGAACGTGTGGCGCTCCGCGTCCGACCAGCGCGACCACACGAGTTCGATCACATCGTTCGCGGCATTGATGAGCAGCGGATGCCAGACTTCTCCGCGTTCGGCCAGGTCCACGTGACGGGTGAGGCGGTCGGCCGGGGCCTCCGTCGGATCGACTTCCCGGTTGAGAATCTCGGGCGCGATGCCGTGGGTTTCCAACTCGGCGTTCATCAGACGGAGCACCGCGGCCAGCGAAAGCCCTCCCGGTGCGGCGGCGGCCTCAAGTACGGCAGCTTCGGTGAGGACAGACGCGAAGAGCTGGCGGTAGCGCTGGCGGACGCCGGGCAACAGACCCCGGCGCGACGCCATCGTGATGGGTCCACGATGGCCCTGGTGGAGCAGGGCCAGCACGACGTCCACCGCTGTCAGGCCAGTCCCGAGCACCGTCACGTGCTCGTACGGCTCGATCGTCTCAACCGTGACGCGCAGCGGATAGGGGTCGTCGATGTAGCGCGGACTGCCTGCCAGTCCGTATACGTCCGCCGGCGCGGTGGTGCCCACACATAGAGCGGCACCATCGTATTCGCGGACGCTGCCGTCGGCCGCGGTCAGGCGTACGCCCTCGCTGTTAGTGCCGAGCGATAGGTGGACAGCGCCCTGGGGAATTACCTCAATCGGCCGGCCGCTGGCCTGCCAGGCCTCTTCGAGCCGCCCGAACGAATCGGAAATGTAGTCGCCGAAGAGGTGACGCGGGGCGAAGGAGCCAGAGAGGGAGTGTTGGCGCGCCCGTGGGTCATGATGCTGGCTCAGCCACTCCTGGAAATGACGGGGTTCGGCTCGCCGGATTGACATGAACTCGATCTCCCCGTTCAGGAGGGATGAACTCAGGTCAGGGCGGTAGGCGTTGCCTTGGCCGATCGCTTTTTCCGGCTCGTAGATGGTCAGGTCGAGTTCCCGCGTCAAACCCCGGCGGGCCAGAGCGTCGGCCAGGCTCACGCCGGTGGCGCCACCGCCAATGATTGCGAATTCCATTGCGTCCTCTACCTGACAAGAGACTGGCAGACCTATTTCCGTCGGGACGGTGGGATGCGTCGGGGCACTGGTGTGGTCGGGGTGTTGACCTAGCCGAGGCTCTAGGCGTGCTGACCAGAGGGAACGTCGTCGGGGGCGTTCCCGGCCACCATCCGGCGCAGCGAACGTTCGGCGGCGCGGGCCACGGTCGGGGTGACGACGGCGGCGAGGACGACGACGGCGGCGATGATGAACCAGCCCGCCCGCTGCCAATTCATCGCGAGAAAGGTGTAGGCGGCTGGCGCCCACACGCTACCAACCGTCTGGCCGACCTGGTCTATGCCCATGTACTCGCCGCGTCGGGCGGGATCGGACAAGCGCTGGGTGAATCCCCAGCTCGCCGCCGCGTGGAAGAGCTCAGCACCGGTCAATACGATGTGCGCCAGCCAGACCAGGACGATGGTCAGCCATTCGATTGTGCCGTCCGTGAACGCGATGATCACACACGAGGCGACAAAGCAGGCGGCGCTCCGGTACGTCGCCCGAATAGCGCCCGACCCGGTGTCGGTGCCGCGGGCGGCCAGGGTCTGCAGGGACACCACCATCAAAGTATTGGTCGCGAGCAGTCCGGCCAGAAGCACCCGAGGTGCGTTGGTCTCCTCCACCAGCCATAGCGGAACGACCACGGAGAGGACTACCTGATTCGTTGACAGCACGCCGCTCAGGACGGAGAGGGCGAAGAACGGACGATTGGCCAGGGCGCCAACCCACCTCCGAGGTTCGCGCTCGACCGATGGGGCCGGCTCCGGTTTGGCCAGCTCGGGCAGTCGGCGGATCACCATCGCGTTGACCAGCATCACCACTCCGATGAACACGGGGAGCAACCGGATGGCCGTGTCGCTTCCGATGGCCAGGGCCAGGCCGCCCAGTCCCGCGCCAGCGGTGAACCCGGCGTTCAACGCGCTTCGGTTGTAGGCGAGCCCCGCGACGCGTTCCTCGTCGGGGTAGAGGTTGAGCACGTATCCGCCGTAACCCACGCCCCCGGCGGCCTTGCACAGTCCGATGGCTATGACGATCGCCAGGAAGGAGGCGAACCCGGACGCCAACGGGTAGCCCAGGTAGCAAGCCGCTTCCACGAGAGACGCCAGAGCCCACACCGTCTTCGTGCCAATCCGGTCACTGACCCGGCCCAACGGCACCGCGGCGACGAACGTGCTGATTCCGGCGATCGTCAGGCCCAGGCCGACCGCGGCGGCGGAGAGACCAATGATTTTGGTGAAGAAGACGGCGTTGATGGTGAGGTAGCTGCCGCTGCCCAGCCCGTAGAGCAGTGCCTGAGTACTGACCCGCCCAACCGTCCGCGACGGCGGGGCCATTCGCCGGAGCAGGCGAGCGAACGGGCTGCGAGCGGCAGGCAGGGGGGTATCTGGCAAAGACTGTGGCATGCGCAAAGATTATGCTCACGGCGTGTGTGCGCCTCCTGTCATCCATCAGGGTTGGCTGCCCGTTGGATAGATGCTGGTTTCGCCGTTTATGTCGACGGACACGAGACCTACCTGGTAGTGCGGGCGATTGGTGCCTGAGGATAGGCCGGCGATCGAAAGCGGACCTACTGACATCGGGCAGGGGGCCTTCGCCGGGCTCCGGAGTCAGTTACCTCGATGGGCTTCGGAAATCACCGCACCCAAAGAAGCTTGTGCGCATCGCCAAGCCAGGATCGAGGAGTCCCACCCCCGTCCTGCCCTCGATCCTGCCGGCCTGTGGGTGCCAGAAGTGTGCATGGCCTGTGACCTGCGACGACGGCCGGGTCCAGCCCGTACGGCATCATGGTCATCCGTGTCCCTGCGCCTGCTCTATCCCATGTTGGTCCTGGTCTGCGCTGGCTTATCCTGTCCCGCTCGGAAACTCTGTTTCGTGGTGTGGGCTGTAGTTTTACTGCGGGATCGGTAGCGTGGCTGGGACCGTCTCGGGTGTTGCTGTCGCTCGTCTACCGTTCGGTGAGCGGCCTGTTTGGCCTGCTGGCCGTGCTGTTCCATTCTGCGAGCCGACGCTCGAACGGGACTGGCGGCTGGGACCTGTCCTATGTCAGGAGACGTGCGCCAGCCGCTCGGCTAACGTACACGCATGCCTGGGGCCACGTCGGTAGTCTTGCCGCCTGACTCCGGGAAGTCGTGGGCACGCCTGCTGTACCGGGTGGCCCCTCCGTCGGCGGTCGCGGGCCGGGTCAGCGCTTTGTGGAATTGACAGCGGCAGCTTCCTGGCCGCGAGCGCGGTTTTCTTTACTAAATTTGTAGGCATGTCCGCCGACACTGTCGGCCTTGGCATGGCCATTGCCGTACATGCGCGTAATGCATCGCAATGAATACCAGCCAACCTGACGTCGATCGAATCCACTGAGGAAGTGCATGTCGAAGAAGCTGGTCTGCCTGCCGTACGCAGGATCGGGAACGAAGTCGATCGAGGAAGCCGCCCGATGAACCAGGATGCCCAGACTGGGAGAGGCGCGAGCGACACCGCATCTTCGGACCCCTTGGAGGAACTTCCCGCCGATCTGTCGTCGCTGGACCTGGCAGATCCGCAGACCTTCCTGCGGCACGACCAGGACGAATTGTGGCGTCGACTGCGCGCTGAGCATCCGGTTTTCTGGAACGCTCCGAGCGGCGGAAGGCCCGGCTTCTGGGCCCTCACGCGCTATGACGACATTATGCATGTCTATCGAGAAAGCTCTACGTTCATATCTGCACGCGGAAATGTGCTGGCCACACTTCTTCATGGCGGTGACTCGGCGACGGGAAAGATGCTTGCGGTCACCGACGGAAGTCGCCACCGGGAACTGCGCAAGGTATTCTTGAAAGCCTTCTCTCCGCGCACCATATCGACGGTTGCCGAAAAAGTGCAAGAGAACACTGAAAGCCTCATCCGTAGTGCCGTGGCGGAAGGCAGTTGCGACTTCGCGCAAGATATCGCGGAGAAAATCCCGATCCGCACGATATGCGATCTCCTCGGCGTTCCGGAGCCTGATCAAGATGAACTTCTCATCCTGACCAAGAAGGCCCTCAGCGCGGAGGATGACCAGATCACGGAGTTCGACTCCATATTGGCTAGAAACGAAATACTGGTCTACTTTTCGAGTCTCCTGGAGGAATTTCGCAAGAACCCACGGGAAGGCGTAATCGGAACGTTCGCGGATGCCCAAGCGTCTGGGACGGAACTGTCCGACGAAGAGATCGTTCTGAACTGCTACAGCCTGATCATCGGGGGCGACGAGACAAGCCGACTCTCAATGATCAGTTCGATTCCTGCCCTGGTAGAGCACCCCGCACAGTGGGCGGCCCTGAGTTCGGGATCCATCGGCAGCCAGACCGCTACTGAGGAGATCCTGCGTTGGACGACCCCCGCCATGCACTTCGGACGGACGACGCTGAAGGACACCACCGTCTCCGGTCATGCCATCAATCAGGGCGATGTCGTGACACTGTGGAACGTCTCGGCCAACCGTGACGAGGCTGTCTTCGCATCACCAGATGTCCTGAACTTGTCCCGTTCACCCAACCGGCACCTCACCTTCGGCTACGGTCCGCATTTCTGCTTGGGTGCGGAACTGGGCCGTATTGAGATCAGGGCGATGCTCGATGCCCTGTGCCGCTTCGCAGCCGACATCACGCTCACGGGCACCCCGAAGAGGGTTCGCTCCAACTTCCTCTCGGGAATCAGTAGTCTGCCCGTGCAGTTCACTCCACGCTGATAGGACGCGGCCGTCGGGCGGCAGTGAGCCTCTTTCATCCTGAATAGTCGCAGGTCATGTGTGTGTGGATGGCCGCATCAAGATCGCCACCTGGATCACCGACTTCTACAACGCCAGGCGGCTACACAGGGTGTGCGGATTAAGAGCCCGATCGACTACGAACGCGACTAAGGTGGTCTGCCAGTGACAGTCGACAGCAAGCCGATCGAGATCGAGGTCAATATCGGCGCGGGGTCCGTGGCGCAAGCGGTTGAGGCGGCTACGCGGGCGGAGTCACATGGTGCGACCCAGATCGGGGTGTGGGACTCGCCAGCCGGGGTTCCGGACTGCTGGGCCACGCTCGGGGTGCTGTCACAGCGCGTCTCGACGGTGCCGATCGGGGTCGCGGTCACCAATCCCGTGACCCGGCACCCGGTGGTGACGGCGAGAGCGGTCGCCAGCCTCTCCGAAGTTGCTCGCGGTGGTGTGTTCCTCGGAATGGGCACGGGTGACAGCGGGGTGTACAACCTGGCGCAGCGGGCGGCGACACTGCGGGAGCTCCGGGAGTATGTGACATGTGTCCGGGAGCTCCTGCGTGACGGCCGGGCTCGGTGGCACGATGCGGATCTGCGGCTGAAACGGGCCCCGGGCATCCGAGTGCCTGTCTATCTGGCGGCTCACGGGCTGAGATCGCTCGAACTGGCCGCCGAGACGGCGGACGGGATCTTCATCGGGCTCGGATACAGCGAAGCCGTCGTCCGTGAAGTGCTGGGCGTGGTGCGGCGGGGAGCTGAGCGGGCGAACCGGGACCCAGACGGCATCGACCTCGTCTGGACCGCCGGCGCGATCAGTATCAACAGTGACTCGGATCGGGCGGTGGCCGATGCCGGTTGGCTCGTGGCATCTATGTCACACCACTTCGCCAGATTCGGTATGTCGTCGAAGCTCGTTCCGGCCGAGTTCCAGGACGGGGTCAGGAAGCTCGGCGAGTTGTACGACCTCTCGCAGCACGGACACCAGTCAACCGCACGAAGGCAGGAGTACATCGAGGCCGCGATGGATCTCGGGGTCTGGGATTACCTGAGTGACCAGTTCCTCATCGCGGGTAGCGAGGCGGACGTACGGGCAAGGATCGCCACCCTGCGTTCCCTTGGCGTTCGCAAGTTTGAGATCGGGTTGTCCACCGGCGGTTCGGACGGCGTGGCGTCGGCTCTCGACCTGGTGCGCCGGATCAACGACTCGGACCGTACTTGAAAAAGCACTGCCCATCGGGTGCAACCCTCGATCGTGCAGCGTCCCCTGGCCACGTTGATGGCTGGTCTGGGGCTCTTCGGGGGCTCTTCTACTTCGCAACCGGCTACGTTGCCTCCGGATTCGGCGGCACCACCTCGGCGCCGTCCGGTAGCGACTACGCCGATGGCCAGGCGCTGCTGGCCAAGTACTTCCCTCGCACCTCGGGCCAACCCGACCCTGGCTGTCTTCCGACTGCCCGAAGCCGCCTGGGGCGACGCCGGCGTGCTGGCCATGGCGCAGCGCAAACTGTAGTCTGCGTCTGAGTTCAAGAATGCACCGGTCCGCTCGACCCGAACGGGCTGAGCCTGACACCTTCGCAGTACATCGAACTACACGCAGCCCTCGGCTTGGCCCAGAACCTCTCCCCGACTCCTCCTGGATCTCTCACTTCCAGAGGCGCGGCCCTGACAGCACACATGGCCAGGAGGATGGCCACAGTGAGCGCCAGGAACATCGGGGGGACAGTTGCCGATGTCGGCAGGAGAGGCCGCACCGCGGCAGCGTTGGTGACGGCAAGTTCACGGCCTCCGAGTACCAGGCCTACCGGGCCACCGCTCAGTACGTCAGCTCTGACGACTGTACCGTCCAGTACTCGACTGCGCTGACCGTGGGCGACCCAGAGACCACCGCGGCGCTGAACGCCGTCCCGTCCATCCGCACCGAGGTCTCGGGCGTCGCCCGGCGGATCGGCGCCACTGAGAACGGCGTGGTCGGCCAGGCCGCTGACCTGTACGCCGTCGCAACACCTCCGGACACAACATGAAGAGTGTCACGCCGATGGCTATCGCCACCCTCGGCATACTGCTGGCGTTAGTGATGCGTAGTCTGATCGCGCCGCTCTACTTGATTGTCTCCGCCGCCCTGTCGTACTTCGCCGCGCACTGGTCGCGCTGCGCAATCGACTCCGTCAGGGTCCGGGCCCTCAAAGGGGCAGCTGATGGGACCGAATCCGACCGACCGCGGTAAAAAGGGATTGAAAATCCACCTCATCGTCGACCCCCACGGTCTGCCGCTGTCGATCGGTATCTCCGCCGCGAACCTCCACGACAGCCAGGCCCTCATCCCGCTGGTCCGCGACATCCCCCCATCCGCTCACGTCGCGGCCCCCGACGCCGGCGGCCCAGAAAACTTCACGGCGACAAGGGGTACGACTACCGTCACCTGCGGCGTTGGCTGTCCTCCCGCGGCATCCGGCACCGGCTCGCCCGCAAGGGCATCGAGTCATCCCAACGCCTGGGCAAATGAGGTTCCCCCGGCGTGTGGGAGGTGCTGATCAGCTGGTCAGGGCGGGCTGACGGAATTTCAGGTTCGTTCGTTCGTTACCCGGTTGGCGTAGTGCTTCTCCTCGAACTCGACGGGGCTGAGGTAGCCGAGCCGTTTCTGGATGCGCCGGGAGTTGTAGGAGCCGTCGATGTACTCGACGAGCGCGAGGTTGGCCTCGGATGAAGGTCGAGTACGTCCACCGGCATGCCTTCCGCACCCGCGCCGAGGCCCACATCAAGATCGCCACCTGGATCACCGACTTCTACAACGCCAGGCGGCTACACAGCGTGTGCGGATTCAAGAGCCCGATCGACTACGAACGTGACTACCGAGCCACCCTCACCGGGGGACTGGCCGCATAGATCGTCTCCACGCTGCGAGGGGATTAACAGCCAACCAGCACCCCCGGGAGACGTGGAGTCCCGGCGCACCCCGCAGCGCACACGCGAAGATCCCGCCCGACACCCACCGGGATAAACGGGATGAACCAATCACCTCAGCAGGCATCGACCACCGCTGACGGATCGAGGCCAACGAGCCGATATCGCAACGGGCCACCCATAATGCACACTTGAGCTAAGGCCGAGACCCTCGCCCACATTTTACTCTTCCTTTACCTGGCAAGATACTCGTGTAACTGTTGCATCATGTACGTTACACAATTGAATGAGCTAAGCGAGAGGAGTGGGCGGCGGTGGACAAGGCAGCACCCGTCGACGCAATGAGCCGAATCGCGATCGAGGAACGCATTAGTTCATGCGCCACGGCGGTCTTCGGTAGATCCGGCAGAGCCTTCCACGCCTCGGATGCGAGATCGAGGAATCCGGCAGCATCAGCATCTTGCGCCACGTGTTCTATCAACTTCCGCCCCTCTGTCGCGCTTCCCGTCTTCACCTTGTCGATTGCGAGGAGCAGCTGAGTGCGGGCGGAACCTTGATACTTGAGCTCACCTTCCGAGAGAGTTATTTCGGCAAGTTCAAGGGCCTTTTCTGCGTTGCCGTCCAACAGGTGAATGCGTGCCCTAATTGCGGCAATTTCCCTTTCGTGGACCACGGTTCCCACAAACTTCAGCGCACCCTCTGCTTCTTCAAGCCAGGTTCGGATTTCCGCTCATGGGTGATCATTTACCCTCAGGTCCAGAGATACGGCAGCCATCCGAAGGCGCACCCACGAGACGAGTCGTCGTAACTGTCCATCAAGGCCGTTGCATCACGAAATCGGCAATATCCACGCGCATTGCCATTCAGTAGCAGCGGAGAGCGCCGATGTCTCGGGTTTCATAACTTCGATCAGCCTGGTGAAAATCACCGTCGTGAAGGGCAATCGCGGCCGGCCGTCACTTGACACCAATCTACGAGTTGACCTCTGGCTCAGCCTCCCTCAGGAGATCACTCACTGGCACGCTCAGCCGACCCGCGAGATATTTCACGGTTTCGGCAGAAGGAGTCCGCATCCCGCTCTTTAGAGGGTGTCTCATGTGGTGAGCCTCATGTGGTGAGCTTCGCAAGTTTCTTGTAGCAGATCAGGGCGGCCGCCAGACCGAGGAAGGCGAGGAAGTGGGAGCCCTTTCGCTCGTATCGGACGGTGAGACGTCGGTAGCCGAACAGCCAGGCGATCGACCTCTCGATCTTCCAGCGGTGCCGGCCGAGTCGTTCGCCGGACTCGATTCCCGGCCGGGCGATGCGCGGGACCAGTCCCCGTTCTCGCAGCCAGGAGAGGTGGTGGGCGGAGAAGTACGCCTTATCGGCACGGAGTTTGACCGGGCGGCGCCGACGAGGCCCGCGCCGGGAGCGGGTGGCGGGTATGCCGCGA
>NZ_KB911669.1 GCF_000383615.1 Streptomyces canus 299MFChir4.1
GGTCTTGGGCCGGCCGCCTTTGTACTTCGGGTAGAGCGAGTCGAAGCCGTCGGTGTTGAAGTTGTGGATCACGTCCCGGATCCGGTCCGGACTGGTGAACGTCACCTCGGCGATCTTCGCCACGGGCATGCCCTGCGCCGATAACAGCACCATCTGGGCCCGCCGCCAGGTCACCACGGAACCGGTGCCTCTGCGGATGATCCGCAGCAACCTCCTGCCCTCGTCATCATCGATCTCCCGAATCCGTACTCGTTCAGCCACGCGAGCATTCTCGCCGTCCAATGTTGCCCAGCGCAGCAACCGGGCGACACATCACCACGGGGCGAACGTTGCTTGATGCGGCACTAGGTGCCGGCCGTGCGCTGAGGCGCTCGATACGCCAGGTCAGGGTCCTGGCGGGAGATCGGGCGTCGTCCAGAGTGCGTTGGGCGGCGGCCTGCTGGAGGAGCCGCTCAGGGTTGTGACCTGCGGTCTCGGCTTCGGCTAGGACAGCGGTGAGGGCGCCGAAGGCGGGGTCTTCGGTGAGCTGCTCGGCGTGCTCGGGTACGGCCTGGTGGAGGTGGCGGATGTGCCGGGCCACGGTCTGTTGAGGCGGTCGGCGCTGGGCGAGGGCAGCCAATGGCGCAGCGGCTTCCTGCTCGTAGGCGGCCTGGAGATGAATCAAGGTCTGGCGGGCGGCGGCGACTTGCTGGTCGTGGTGGCGGAGCTGGTGCCAGCGGGCGGCGGCGATGACGACGAGGATCGCGGCGTCGAGGAACATCGCCAGGGTGGCGCCGTCCTTGGGGGCGGGTTCGCGGACCATGGCTCGTACGGCGCCACGTAGGGCGCGGGCGTGGTGGTGCTCGGCTTGGACGCGGGATCGGGTGGCGCGCTCGAACGCCTCTGCTGCCTGGAGGAGTTGTGACCGGACGGTCTGGGGCGCGAGAAGGGGGAGGACGTCGAGGGCTTCGCCGAAGGCTGCCAGGTGGGCCTGGGCGGCTGCGTCGTCGCCGTGCCCGAGGCGGTGGGGGATGCGTTCCACGGCGGCGGTGGCCTGGTGCCACGGGTCGGCCTTACGCGGGCCTTGCTGCTGGTCGGCGGCGTCGAGGCGCTTTCGGATCTTGGGGAAGGACAGGTCCGGGGAGAGTGCGGAGCCGGAGTACCAGACCGGCTCCTTCGCGCCGTTGGTGTCGCCCTCGAGGGCGACGGTGTAGCCGCGCACGTCACCGGACGGGAAGTGCTTGACGTCGACGAGGATGCCGTCGGTGCGCTGGAGCAGGCTGATGAACTCCTCTGTGCTGGTGGCGGCGGCCATCGCGGTGCGGACCGTGGTGCGCAGTCGTTCGCGGGCGGTGCGGGCCTGGCCGGCGCGCTTGGCCTTCTCCTGTTCGGCACGGGTGGGTCGCTTGGCGGCCGTGCGGTCTCCACGGACGACCTGGCGCAGGCCGTACTCCTTCTCGATCGCGGCGAGTTCGCGGTCCGCGGTGAGGTAGTCGTTCCAGTGGCGTGCGGTGCGCAGATCGGCGCGGACTTTGGTGGCGGCGATGTGGATGTGGTCGGGCGCGTGCCGTACGGCGACCCAGCGGCAGCCGTCCGGATCGCCGTCTGGGGCGATGCCGGTGGCGGCGACGACGCGGCGGGCGATGTCGGCCCACTCCTCGTCGCTGAGGTGGTGGTCGGTCTCGGCGGCGCGGATCGAGCAGTGCCACACGTGTTTCTCGGGTGCGCGGCCGAGCCGATCGGCCTGCTTGACGTGCAGGTCGAGGTCGGCGACCAGGCGCCTCTTCGTGGCGTCGAAGTCGTCCGCGCGGCCGGGGTCGGGAGCGAAGCCATCCCAGGAAGCGACCAGGTGAGGGTCGGTGTGGCCCTTCTTCCTGGTGTCGTACAGGTAGCGGATCAAGTTGGCGGTGTCCTGGCCGCCGGTGATCTTCGCGATCATCGGGCCGCCTTGTGGCTGACGGCCTGGTTCGCGGCTGCCGCGATGTGGCGCACAGCCTCCGCGACGGCGTGCAGGGTCTGGTCGGTGTGGGCCAGTAGTTCGCTGTCCCCAGGGTGTGGATCGCCGCCGGAGTTGAGCTTCTTGGCGATCTGGTTGATGTTGTGGCCGATGGCGGCGACCTGCTGGCGCAGGGCGTTGAGTTCGTCGATGTAGTCGTCGAGCTGGGTGCGCTGGCCGGGCACGGTGAGGTCGCCGTGGACGTGGGCGAGGGTGACGACGGCGACGTAGTGGGCGCCGCTGACGTTCAGCGACCTGGCCTTGGCGAGGATGGCGGCCTTCTCCTCGACGCTGTAGCGGGCATCGACCCGCTTCTTGCGCTGGCCGTTCGGGTCACGCTTGCGACGGCGGGCGACGCGCTGCAGGGCGGCTGCTTCGGCGGCGCGCGGCAGCGGAACAGCAGCGGTGGTGGAGACGTCGGCGACGGGCTGTTCCTCCTCGGGCGCCCCCTGGTGCCTGAGTGCCTCCGCCACCCCTGGGGCGGAGGCTTCCCCGTGGGGCCGGCCTGTGGACGGTCCAGCGGGATACCTTGCTGACGCGGTGGTGGCTGCTGTGGTCGTAGTCATCTCCTGCTGTGGAGTGGGCATTTGGTGGTGGGGTGCGTGCATGGGGGCCTGCTCCGTGGGCTGTTGGCGGGTGCGGGTGGCGATGTCGGGTCGACTCCTCCGGGAAGGGGCACTCGTCCCCGCGCTGATCTGTGCGGGGACGAGTGGAGCGAGACGCGGGCGGCAGCAGCTGGTGTGTCAGGAGGCGATGGCCGACTGCGCAAGCTCGCTCGAGTCCTTGACGGCGGCCTCGTCGAGTTCGGCCTGGAGCGCGTCCTTGATGCGCTCCGCCTCGTCCTTGCCGATCGTGCGACCGGTGCTGCGGACCGCGTCCTCGATGTGGCGACGTGAGGCTTTGCCTCCGCGCCCAAGAGGCGCACGGCGGGCGAGGGCGAGCAGCTCGGGATCGACGGCGTCCGCCTCCTTTTCGTCGTCCACGGAGGAAGAGGCGGGGGAATCCGCCACGTCGGCAGCGTCTTCCGCCACGTCTGCGGGGGTGCCCGCCACCTTGAGTCGCGTGGACTGCGGGATGTCCGAGGTGGCGCTGCCGGCCGCGTAGGTGTCCTCCTGCTCAGCGGCTATTGCGAGATCACGTTGGATGATCTGGTAGAAGTGCACGGCGCCGGCCAGCGCGAGCGGCGGGAGCGCGGAGAGTACGGCCACGGTCCAATCGCCGAGCTGCAGACCACTGTGGGTCTGCTGGTTGAGGCGTACGGCATGGAGCGCGTTGGCCCAGATGCTCAGCGCGGTGGCCAGGATGACGAGGATCCACACGTACACGCGGGCAGGCGTCGACGCGGTGCGCACCAGGAGCAGAGTGCCGATGCCGATGGCGATGAACCCGTCGATGACGAGGGGGAAGCCGATGGCGAAGAGCGGGCGGATGTGGGCGGCGACGGCCATCTGCCGTAGGGCGTCGTAGGACAGGACGAAGCCGATGGTGCCGAGCAGGGCGATGCCGAAGCGGATGCCGCCGGTCTTGGGCACGGCGGGTTGGGGTGCGGTGGGTTCGTGCGGGGACAGGGTGGACCTCCGGCGAGTTGTGGGGCACCTTCGAGCAGGCAGCAGGGCAGGGTGCAGTGTGGTCTGCGAGGTGCTGGGACTCGTACCACTCGTCGCGTGCCTGGTCAGCACAGGTACGAGTGGTGTGGTGATGTCGAGACGACTCGTTGCGGGCTGTTCACTCGTCCCCGCGCTGACCTGCGCGGGGACGAGTGATGCGAGTGGCGTCGAGTCAGGCTGCGGTGCCGGGCAGCGGCCCGGCTGCGGCCGAGGTGGGCGCGTGCGCCGTCTTCGGCTCGGGGCAGTAGCGCGCCCAGGTGTCGAGGAATTGGTTACGCGCGAAGCCCTTGGCCTGAGTGCCGTCGGGGAAGCGGCGGTTGGCCGAGCCGATGCCGTAGGGCTTCAGGAGCAGCTGCAGGCCGCGCGGGGTCAGACCGTTGGCGCCGTACTCCGCCCACGGTGCTTCCTTGTCCGCGTTGAGAGCCTCCAGCAGGTGCTTCGTGCTCAGCACGGCTGGGTCACCGACGGCGGCGAAGGCGCGGCGGATGCCGACGAGGAGGCGGGTGCGCAGGCCGCCTTCCTCGTCCTGGCCGGCCTCGTAGTCGGTCATGGTGCGGCAGGCGGTGCGGGCGAGCGCGGGCCAGTCGCCTCCGGCGAGGTCGGCGATGACGACCAGCGGTTCCCAGGTGTCCGCCGCGCGGTCCTCGACCGGCATGGGCGGCTCCATCTCCATGGCCTGCGCGTACAGCGGCCGGAGCCAGGCGTGGAGGCGGTCGCGGATCGCGTTCAGGGCGGGGGTGTCCCGCCCGGTGCGGAAGGAAGCCACCTTCTCGCCCGCCGCGCGGCGCCGCATCCGGATGACCACCGCCCGGTCCTGGATCGTGTCGGGCAGGTCGCCGATCCCGGCGAGTGCGGCCATGGCGAAGGTGGGGAACTCCTGCACCTGGTGCTCGGGCCCGGACACACGTAGCGTCGGCCGGCCACGCTGGTGCCCGGCGTTGATCAGGCCGCGCACCTCCTCGTTCTTCTCCGCGGCCCTGAGGCTGCCGAAGAGGGTGTCGGCCTCGTCGACCAGCAGGGTCGGCGGGTCGTCCCCGTCGATCGACCGGAAGATCGCCGCTGCACTGGCATTGACCGTGATCAGGCGGTTGTGCACGGTCTCGGTCACCACGTCCAGCAACCGCGACTTTCCGCACCGCTTCTCCGGCGCGACGATCGCCAGGCGCGGCGCGTGCTGCCACGCGCGCTGCAGATGCGTCGCTGCGATCCACAAGGCCACCGCCGTGACGGCCTCTTCGCTCGGCATCGCCACGTACCGCTTGAGCTGCGCCCGAAGGTCGTCCAGGATCTGCGCCCCCTCGGGCAGCGGCAGGGACGAGGTGGCGTCGTCTCGGCCCTCCTCTGCCGCAGCAGAACTGGAGTCCGTCGGCTGACCGGGCACGGCAACCGGAGGCCACGACGGGCCGGAGCCGTCGGGAAGGGATGGCGTATTCGGCTGGGCATCGGTCATACTGGGCATCAGCTCCTCTGCTTGCGGGCCATATGGGACGGCAATCCCGGACTCCGCAGGTTGATCGCTAGGGATGGCGGTTGAGAGGTTTGCGCTTGAGCCCCCGGCATCGCCGGGGGCTTCTTTCATGGGACGTGCGGTCGTGCGGACTCCTGAGGTCGGCGGGGTGGATGCCACCACTATGCCACATGAATTGCAGATCGCAGAAGTGTTTTGCATCTCGCATTAGCGATGCTACTGTTTAGGCTGTGCTGCGGATCGCAGTGCACCGCTACGAACGGAAGGAGGTGGCGGTGGCGGAGGAAGAACCGTCCGAGGGCGTCCTGCTCAGCGGCGAGGCGAACGTCGCAACCCGCATCAGGGTGGAGCGCGAGGCTCGCGGCTGGAGCACCAACGCGCTGTCCGACCGGCTCAACGACGCTGGCTTCGAGATGAACCCGTCCGCGGTCTGGCGGATCGAAAACGGCAAGCGCCGCATCAACCTCGACGACGCCATCGGCTTTGCCGAGGTGTTCGGCATCGACCTGCGCAACCTCGTCGGTCCCCCACAGCTGGCCGCCAAGGCCCGCGCCATGGAGCTCATCGACGAGGTCGTCGACGCGTTCCGTGCCACCCAGAGAGCCAACATGGCCTTCACGGAGGCACGCGACGCCCTCGACGCCTACCTCGCCGAGCACCCCGACATCCGCGAGGAAGCCGACATCATGGTCTCCAACGCCATGGCGGAGGAGGCCGGCAAGACCATGCTGAAGATGCACGGTCCTTCACCTGGTGACGACGACGCCCACTCCGCCGACGAGGCGTAGCCCTCGGCGCCCACTCCGTCCTGGGCCCGCAAACCCCCAGTTCGGACAGCTCACCCTCATCCCTAACGATCGACCGGCGGGACGGCGTTGCCGCGCCCACGCCCGCCATGACCTGTAGAGGACTCACTCCTTGCGCCAACCCGCAATACCCTCTGCCTCCGTGCCGGCCCCGGACGTTCAGGGCGCCCTGCCGCGCCTGTACGTCCCCGAGGAAGTCGCAGCCGTCCTCGGCTGCTCCGCCTGGTGGGTCAAGGACCGCGCACGCCGTCGGCTCATCCCGTTCACCCGCGTCGGCCGCGCGTACCGCTTCACCGGCGAGCACCTCGCGGAGATCATCCGCATGCACGAGGCCCGCCCTGCGCTTCCGCAGCAGTCGGCGGCCGGTGCACCTGCTCGTAAGTCACCTGCTCCCCAGCCCACTTCACCGTCGGCCGTGCCCACGTCACGCCTGCGCGCCCGGCCACCACGCCGAGCCCGCCAGAGCCAGTTCGGGACCGCGGCCTAGCGCGACGACGCAGAAGGGGAGGGACATATGGGTTTCGGTGAGAAGCGTGGAAACTACTGGCGCGGCCGCTACAAAATCGCGCCCGGCAAACATCTCACGGTCGTCGGCGAGGACGGCAAGCCGCTCAAGTTCGCCACCAAGGGCGAGGCCCAGCGCGCCGCGAGCGAAGCCGAGAACAAGTACCGGCGAGGCGACTGGCGTGACCCGGCGCTCGGACAAGAGACCTTCGGTGAGTACGCGAGTCGCTGGTACGCCGCCCAGGACCTGGCAGCCTCGACTATGCAGAACTACAAGCGCCACATCGAGGAGCATCTGCTCCCCGATTTCGAGGACAAGGCGCTCGCGGGCATCCTCCGCACGGACGTCGAGCTGTGGGAGAAGAAGGAGCGAGCCGTGTATGCGGCCTCCAGCGTCAAGACCTGGCGCTCCACCCTCCACCTCATCTTCGAGGACGCGATCGACGAGGGCCTGCTCACGTCCAACCCGGCCGCCAGGCGGCGCGGACGCGGCAAGCGCGCCGGTCGCTCCCGCGATCGCGGACCGGAGAAGGTCGTCACCGACGCGCTCGGCATCCTGCTGACGGCCGAGCGGGCCGCCCTGCTCTCCGGCCGCGACGACGAGTTCGTCGCCGTCGTCCTCAAGGGATACACCGGCATGCGCTGGGGTGAAATCGTCGGCTTGGAGACGGAGTTCGCCCGCCCCGGCTCGATCCGCGTCGAGTGGCAGCTGTACGAACTCGACACCGGTGAGCTGGTGCGCTGTCCTCCCAAGGACGACAGCTACCGCACCCTCGACGCGATGGACTGGCTGTCGGCCCTGGTCGCCAACCACGTCGCCCGCACGAAGCCCACGCCCTGCCCCTGCCACGGCAGGACGTACGTCTTCCGGGGTCAGGGCGCGGCTCGCACCGGCGGCCACCAGGGCGCGAAGCTAGTCGATGTCGCGCGCCGTGCCGAAGTCTCTACGGGCACGGTGTCCAACGTCCTCAACCACCCCGACCGGGTCACTGATGACAAGCGGCTGAGGGTGGAGCAGGCCATCGCGGACCTGGGGTTCGTGCGGGGCGGAGCTGTCTCGCAGCACGCCGCTCACTGGCGCCGAAACGGCTTCGCGACCTGGCTGTTCACCCCGGCGGTCTCCGGCTGGTACCCCAAGAAGGCGCCGCAGGAGGCCCGCCCCGTACCGCTGCTCGGCGAGCCGTGGCCCGGCGTTCCGGCCCGAGGCCGCGGCGCCGGCGACCGGGCCGACGCCTGCTGGCTCCCGATCGCCAAGGGCCTCACGCCCCACGGCCTCCGCCACACCCACCGGACGATGATGGAGGACCTGGGAACCGAGAAGGTGCTCATGGACGAACGCATGGGCCACATCGACGGCTCGGTCTCCGCGCGATACGCGCATGTCACACCTGGCATGCGCAAGCGCCTCATGTTCGGACTGACCGAGCAGTGGGAAGCGGCGCTCGACGCCCGGCTAGCGATGAGTCCCACGTCACCGGTGAGTGTCCTTGACGGGCTTCTGCGGGCCCGACAGGGGGCAATCCAGTAGCCGTCACATTGAGTGGACGCGACGAGGGGCTGTGATCTGAGCACAGTCGAAGGTCCTCTCAGCAGACCCTCGACAGGTTCACTGTCGTGGTGATAAACGACATTCGAACCGACACATCCCGATTTCAGGCAGCGGTTCGTGAGTCGCCACGGGACAGCCTTAGACGTCATCTCATTTGGCGATCGAAAGAACATGAAGTCACTGGTGAGAGTCGGCAATTGGGCGGTTGAATGATGTCGTGAGTGACTACTGGACGCCGGCTCATCATGCGGTGGAGCACGATGATGTGGAGACCTTGGCCCGGCTGCTGGCCAAGGGGGCCGATCCAGATGAGGTCTTCGGAAACATGACGCTGTTGACGCACGCGATCGACGCGGAGGGGGACGGAGCCTTGCAAACCGGGCATCCCTTGACCGTGCACACCACGGCGGTGCTGCTGGCCTTCGGCGCAGACCCATACCTCGCGGATCCTGATGGGCAAACCCCGATGGACCTGGCCGAGCACTACGGCCATGACTTGGCGATCGATCTGCTGCAGCGGCACCTCAACAGGTGAGTCGGCGGTAGCAGATGAGGGTGCAGGCGATGCTGGTGAAGGCCAGGAAGTGCTCGGCTTTGCGTTCGTAGCGGCGGTGCAGTCGGCGGCATCCGGCGAGCCAGGACATCGTGCGTTCGATGACCCACCGGTGGCGGCCAAGCCGCGTGGAGGACTCGATGCCCTTGCGGGCGATGCGGTGCTTGATGCCGCGCCCGCGTAACCATCGCCGCAGGTGGGCATAGTCGTATCCCTTGTCGGCATGAAGCTTTCCCGGTCTCCGCCGCCGGGGCCCGCGCCGGGAGCGGATCGGCGGTATGCCCTTCACCAGCGGGATCAGCGCCTGACTGTCATGCACGTTCGCCCCCGAGATCCCGACGGACAGGGGCAGACCGGTCCGTTCGGTGATCAGGTGGATCTTCGATCCATACTTGCCCCGGTCGACAGGATTCGGACCTGTCAAATCCCCCTTTTCAGGGCTCGCATGTTCACCGAGTCGATCGCGCAGCGGGACCAGTCCAGCTCGCCGCGGGCGCCGAGCTCGTCGAGGACCAGGCGGTGGAGCTTCGCCCACACCCTGGCCTTGGTCCACTCGGCAAAGCGCCGGTGGGCCGTTGCTCCCGACGGCCCGAACGACGCGGACGGAAGCTGCTGCCACGTGCAGCCCGACGTGGCCACGAAGACGATCGCAGCCAACACCTCCCGGTCACCGTGTCGGCGTCGCCCGCCGCCTTGAGGCCGGGACGGAGCCTCCGGCACCACCCGCTGGAACAGCTCCCACAACTCATCCGGCACCAGCCGCTCAACGATCGAAACCACGACCGACAGCCTACCGACCCAAATGAGATGACGTCTTA
>NZ_KB911670.1 GCF_000383615.1 Streptomyces canus 299MFChir4.1
GTCTCGTAGGCGATGGGGCTGCGTTGTCCGAGGTGGGAGTGACGGCGTCGGGTGTTGTAGCGGTTGAGCCAGCCGAACGCGTCGAGTAGGGTCTCGCGTTTGCTGGGCCAGGTCTTGCGGCCCTGGAGCGTCTCGCGTTTGAAGGTCGCGTTGGAGGACTCGGCGAGTGCGTTGTCCGCGCTGGAGCCGATCGCGCTCATGGACTGGCGGACGCCGGCTTGACGGCAGGCGTCGGCGAAGGCCCGGCTGGTGTACTGGGCTCCGTGGTTGGTGTGTATGAGCGCTCCAGCGAGGTTGCCTCGGGTGTGTTCGGCGGCGGCCAGGGCATCGGTGACGAGGCCGGTGCGCATGTGGTCCGCGATGGCCCAGCCGGCCAGGCGACGTGAGGCGAGGTCGATGGCGGTGGCCAGATACAGGAACTTTCCGCCGTCCAGCGGGAGATAGGGGACCGACGTACTTTGTGTTCGGCTCGCTTGCTGTGAAGTCGCGGCCGATCAGGTCCGGGACCTTCGTGGTGCGGTGCCTGCGACGCAGCCGCACGCCTTCCAGGCCGATGCTGCGCATCACCCGCGCGATGCGCTTGTGGTTGACTCGCTCGCCGTCGTCGCGGAGTTCGGCGGTGATCCTGGGAACGCCGTAGGCGCCGCCCGATTCGTGGTGCACGGCTCGTATCCGGGTGGCGAGGTGGGCGTCGGCCGCCTGCCGAGCGGTCCGGTCCGCGGCCGTCCGGCGCCAGTAGTAGAAGCTGGAGCGGGCGATGCCCAGGATGGTGCACAGCCGCTTCACGCCGCAGCGGCGGTGGTGGTCGGCGACGAACTGGAAGCGGTTCACCAGCGCGTCTCCCCGGCGAAATACTTCGCCGCCTTGCGCAGGATCTCGCGTTCTTCCTCCAGATCGCGGACCTTCTGGCGCAGAGCGGCGTTCTCCGCCTCCAGTGGTGTCGGCGCCTCGGCCGGCGTCTCCGCCCGGCGTCCCCGAGGTCCGCTCGCGCCGGCTGCCCGGACCCAGTTTTGCAAGGTCTCGGGGTTGATTCCCAAATCGGCAGCGACCTGCCGGATCGTCGCCTCGGGCCGCGTCTGGTACAGCGCGACAGCGTCCGCTTTGAACTGCGGCGGATAGTTCTTCATGACCACGAGATGTCCGTTCTCAGATCCTCAGGATCCAGTGTCTCGTGTGTCCAAGATCAGGGGTCAAGGCCCGTCGTGAGGCAGGTAGCGCCACTGCACCCCGGTGCGGTCCACGTACAAGATCGCGTTCATGATTTCGCGCAGGTCATGCTCGGGCGGTCGGCCGAAGTCCAGGGTCCGGCCGCGACGTTCGAAGCGCCACGGGGACAGGACCGGCTCCATCAACTCCCGGCGGGCATCGGACAGATGACTCGGATACGCACGACGGTCGGCCATGTCCTGGACGTACCGCCGGCCGGGGGCGTGCGCCCAGGCGTGCCTCCTGCCTGGTGGAAGCACGGAACAGATCCGGGCGTCCTGGAATGAGACAGGCGTGCCGACTCGTGCCCCAGACTTCACACCATCGGCCTCAGGAAGCAATGCCACCTCGGCAGCCCCACCCGCGCCAGTACGTCCACGGGCGGAATAGCGGAGCTATCACCGCACTAGAGATGAAGACGACCTCATCAGGACAGGTGGGGTGCCACGGCACCGGCGACCAGACCGCACCTCAGATAACTGCTCATGGTGTGGAAGTCCAGAGCGCCGATGTGGTACTCGTGATGGCTGTCCACATCGAAACGGTCTCCCAGACGTCTCGGCACCGCGACGAGATCACCGGGATCGGCGATGTTCACCCAGCGGTCTAGGCTAGGCGGGCGCATGCCCCGGCCGCCAGAGGGAGCAGGATCCAGAGCATCGAACACCCCTCCCGGCAGGCCGAGCGGCGAGCCGAGGGTGACGAGGAGTTCCACCTGCGGCAGTGCGAAGGCGTGCAGCGCCTCGTAGGCGACCACTGAGCCGAGAGAGTGGGCGACGACGACGGTGGCTCCAGAAGCTCGTACGGTCTCCGCGACCGCCTTGCGAGCCGCCGCGCGGCGAGCTGGCGAGGTGAGGTAGACGTACACCTCCGGCATCAGCGCGATCGCAATCCGCGCGAGCAGGTCCGCCGAGATGCCCTGGCGTCGCGCGAACCAGTCGAGGGCTTGTCTTACTGGCATCGTCCCCCAAGCCTGACCCTCGGGGGGCTCGGCCGGTAGGCCTGCGGCCTGCAACCACGAGATGAGCAGGGCGGCTTCTGGCGCACTCAGCTCCTCGATTCCCGTCGGGACGGACTGGATCTCGTCGTCGTTGAGGAGATGGGCGTAGTAGGCGGGTTGAACGTGTGGTGCCGGGATGTGCCCAAGTCCCGCAGCACGATAGCCCTCGGCGAGGCACGGTGACCACTCCGCAGCGAGTTCGGCAGTGGCCTCGGGAGCTGGGACGCCGGGGCGCCAGTTCTGTACGCCATGGACCATGACTACCGCGTGTTGTGTCATGCGTCTTCTTCCCCCCGTGCCGCTTCCTGTGGCTCGTCTTTGACCTGTGACCAGCTGAAATACGAAATGCGGGAACCGGACGCAGCGAGGACTCCACGCGGTGAGACGGCGATTGGGCCTATTTGGTCAGGGACTTCAACCTGCGCGAGCATCTTCGCTCCGTCGAACGGATCCCAGACCCGGATGGTTCCGTTGCGGGAAGCCGTCACGACGTGGAATGAGTCTTCGCTTGGCATCGTATGTATGGAGTGCAGGTCTTTGTCGGGGTTGTGGAACGAGAACACGATGTGACGACTGACCAGATCCCGGCCTACGACCAACCCGTCTGCGAATCCACTGACCAATACCGGAGTTTCCTGGTGGCACTCCATTGTCGTCGCTGCCGGTTCGCCAGACACGCGGAAGCTCAGCGTCCGCACGCTGTCGTGGACCTCCATCATGGCGGGCAGGTTCGAGTCGCCGCCTGGATCGGGAGGAGAGCTGTATACGGTGACGGCGGTGAGCGGGCCCACGTCGCCGATCGCATGGCACACGCCCGGTTGAACGTGGGTAAACAGCAGCACGCGCTGTGGCTCGGCCGCGTCTACTACCGTGTTGATGCCGTGCGAGTCGTGGGCAGCAACAGCGCTCGTTCCCCGGTAGGTGTGCCAGGAGAGTTTCCTCGGATAGAGGTCCCACATCCCGCTGCGGGTAACGACGCCGTTGGTGAGGTTCACTGCCCAGGCCGTTCTCTGCCCGGTGCTGACGATGGCGGTCGGCACTCCGTCCACCACACCCGCCGCGGCTGTGACGGCGCCGCGGAACCGACCGGAGGACAGGCACAGGCCGTCCTCCGTATCCCAGGTGTGCAGGACGCCGTCTTTGCTCAGGCTCAGTGCGAACTGGCGCCCGCGGTGGCTCGTCAGGGCGACGGAGACTACCTGGCTGTCGTGACCGTCCCATTGGGCGAGCCGTCCCGCGGTGTCGAGACGGTTGAGGACCTCGACCTCGAAGTCGCGTGTTTCGGCGAGTGCCAGGAGCCTGGAGCCGTCACTGCCCAGCGCCCGGATCCGGGTCCCTTCCGGGTAAGGGTGACGTTGGCTGCGCCGGGGCTCGTCCAGCACAGACCTGATCTCTACCTGTCCGTCGCTCGTGGTGGCGACATGTTCCTCGCCGTTGAGGTCGAGCAGGGCGACAGGCTGGTCCGCTCCCAGAGTGGCCGTCAATTCGCGTACGCGACCGTCGTCGAGACTGAGCACGCGGATACCGTCGTCGGCGCAGGTCACGATATGCCGACCACTCCGCTTGCGGCTGGGCAGCACCTTTCGCACGGAGGCGGTGTGCATCTTCCGGCTGCGATGGCCCGTGCCGTCGGCATTCCACAACTCGAGGGTGCCGCCGGCGGTGCCCGCGAGCACCGTCGGCGTGCCGTCCATGTCGGCGATCGCGATCGCTGTGTACGGGGACGAGGCGGCGGTGGGGAAGGTAGTGACCCGCAGATCCTCGCCGGAGAGGGACGGAGGCAGGGAAAACACAGTGATGTCTTGTTTGCCGCACGCAGCTACTACCGGATGCCCCCCCAAGGTGCCGACGGCGACGGCGACCGGCCTATTGGGCAGGGGGAGTCGTTGCATGTTGTCGTTTGTGTTCAGATTCCACAGGCGTAGCGACCGCTTGCCGGAACTGATGGCCATCAGTGTGGCCTCGCCGACGACTCCTACGGCAAACACCGGCCGTCGTTTGCCCGAACCGGCCTTTTGGACCGCCAGCGATGCACCGTCCAGGGCGTCGCGGATCCACACGTGTCCATCAGGATGCGTCGTCACGGCCACAGGGCGGTCGGACGCCGTTGCCAGCTCGGCCTGCTCCGCGAAGCGTCTGGTGTCTTTGAGGGCGCGGGTTCGCGACCCCCATTGCAGGGTCAGTGGAGCCAGCGAGTCATTGTTCGTTCCGCGGAGTGCATCGAGGGCCCGCACCAGCCAGTCCTCGTTCCAGACGACCGCGTTGTGGCGCAGCCACTCCCAGCGGATCCATGGGTCGTCCTGCGGGGAGAGCGCCGGAGCGATGATCTCGGCGATGTGCCGCGCCCGCAGGGATCGGGTGTCACGCAGCCGGGCTCGCAGAGCGGTGGGGTCTGAATGCACCAGGAAAGCAGCCGACTTGAGGAGGCCATCGAGTTGCCCTGCGTCTGCCGCGTGCTGGGCTGCGTGCCGTTGGACGTAGGGAAGGGCGAGATCCCAGGTTGGCTCACCTGCCGCGTCGCGACCGGAAACCGTGCCCAGGACAGCGTGCCAGACCGCGCGGCGGTCCGAGGAGGCAGGGGCCAGATGGTCGGCCAGGCTCTGGTGGAAGAAGCGATAAAGCCTGCGTCCATCGATGTCAATGGCTGACCGAATGTAGAAGGATGCGGCCTCGATGGCGTCTCGGGTGTCGTCCAGGTTCGGTGCCTCGTCCGCGTCAGCGGTGAGCTGCCCGGCCACCGCGTGAATAACCTCCAGCGGCATGCCCTCGCCCAGCCCGTGGGCGAGGGCTGAGAGCACGGACCGGACGGCCGACCGCTGGCGGGTCAGTACGCCGAGGTGGAGGTCGAGCATGCCGGGCAGGTCCTCGGGGACGCGCCGCACGGCCTCCTCAACCGTTAGCGGACCGTCATGCTCCGTGAGGTAGTGGGCGAAGAGCGAGGCGAGCAAGAAGCTACCCCGGTGGCGCACGGTGGTCAGCCGCTGGGCCACGGCCTGGGCCAGCTCCAACCGCGACTTGGTGCTCCCCGGGCCTGTGTAGGCCGGAGCCTGCTCCAGCAGATCCGCGAGGTAGTTGCCCAGTTCCTTCGTGCGTTTGGGGCCGGACGTCTTGTCGAGGTTGAGGACCGACATTCGTGCGTGCGGCGACGCCTTCCTAGGGTCGCCGCTCAGTTCGGGGAAACGGTCCCACCAAGGGCGGACACCGACAACGACTTTGCACACGGGAGCACCGTCACTGCGGCCACTCGATGCCGTGGCGAGCGGTAGCAGAACCGTGCTGAGCAGTTCTTTGTCGAGGGACGCCTCGTCTAGAGCATCGACAATGACGACTGCGGGTGGCAGGGGCGGCGGCACTTCGATGGGCTCACGTGGATCACTTTCTATGCTCTTGTCCGGATGTTCTGCCGCGCTTTTCTCCGCCTCCTCCCGCCTTTCTTCTGCCGCTTTCCTGACCCGATCCCTGTCTCCGACAGCCCCCCGCAACCTTGTCAACACCTCGTCCGCACTCCAGCCCCGCAACGGTGCCTGCCCTAGACCCAGTTGCTCCGCTATGGAGGCCAGTACGGCAGCGGGATCCCGCTGCCGTGCGTGCACCGCAGCGAGCATCGACCGGCGTTCTACACGGAGATGGCGGGGCACACGGTCGCGGATCGATCCGGAGACCTCCTCCAACTGCTCGTGTGCGAGGCACGTGAGGACGCCGAGGAGCGCTGACTTGCCGGAGCCGGGGCTGCCGGTGACCACCATGAGCCGAGCGGCCTGGTCATCCTCCAGCCACTCCTTGAGCTGCCGAAGCTGGAAACGGCGGCCGGTGAAGAAGCAGCGACGGGTGACGTTTTGCTGGTGAGGGGATCCGGAGGCACGGGACACGAAGTGCACGACATCGAGGGCGGGGTCGGCCGCTGAGGCGAACTGCCACAGGCCGTTCTCCATCTGCTGCCGGTATCGTCCCGCAGGCGTCTCCCGATAGCCCTGGTTCTCGAGGAATGGCGGTACGGGTCCGTCGGCCTCTGCGCGCGCCGTGCGCAAAACGCGCTGCGGTGGTTTGTCTTCGGCCGCAAGCAGCCGGGCAAGCTCCCGGTCGATCTCCCGCGCGAAGGTCTCCACCGGTACATGCCTCATGGCCGGAGAGAGATCCAGCCAGCCAGCCTTGAGCCGGGTCAGCACGGAAGCAGTGGCCCGGGAAAAACGCGCACCGTACGCCTTGCTGTTGTCCGCGCAGGCGGCGATCACCCACGCCCGACGCCGATCGGCCGACAACCCGTGCAACCACTGCTGCATGGGGGCACGGCCGGCGCCGCACACGTCGAGAAGAAATAGCACCGGCGGACCGCCATCGGTGCTCTCCACCTGTTTCAACCACTGGTCTACGTCCGCAGCCGTCCAGGCTGGGCGCTCCGGATCGGTGTTGTCGGCCGCGAGGAACAGTGAATTGGCGGTAGAGCCGTTAATGCCGTGTCCCAGGAACTGCACGATAAGAGCCGAGCCCGTGCGCGCACAGGCCTCGTAGGCATTCCGCCACTCCCGCTGCAGGTCGTCATGAGACAGGTCCAGCCGGGGACTTCCAGCGGTGAGCGACACCCCCGGGTGGCTGCCGAGTGCAGCGGTCAGCTCGACGGCGATCTCTGGCGCGGAGGGAAGCGGTCGCAGGGCGACTGGTGTGAGGCCCTCTACCGCTTTCCTGCCGCCCGCCGAGTAACTCATTCCGACGACGAGCGCATCGACCACGTAACCCTCCCTGACGTGATGTCACGGAGCTTAGTGGAAACTCCACAGAGACCGGTCAAGTTTCTCCTATTGTCATCCACAGCAGCTGTGACGTGGCAACCGGGCCGGCTTGACTATTGATCTCAGTGTTGACCTGCTGCCCTTTCTCAATCATACTGCTGGCCGCTGAGACGGCCGGCGCAGAGGATACGTCACCACTCACCAGGCGCACCGACGGAGCACCCGAGACTGTGCAGGTGGGGCAGGGTGTTGCCGGGCCCGCAACACTGACGCGGCGGCCCCACTCACGCGCACCAACTCTTGTGGCTGGCGGCCAACCTCGCCTCTCCTTTGACTAGCCCCTGGGCGCCGCCTACTTTACGCCTCGTATTTTGGGAGTCATTGAAGGATTTAGCTGCTATCCCTGAATCGATCCGAGATCCAAAGAGCTCGTAACAGGATCTTGCTGAGGTGTCCTGGTCGGACGTGACCGACATGATGATTAGGCCGTTCGTGTCGTGTGACAACTCTGCCTAGGATCGTGGACGACGGCCTGTGGGCACGGATCGAACCGCTGCTCTCGCCTTGGCCTAATCGGTCACCGGGGCCGAAGCCGGTGGACGACCGGCTATGCCTGCAGGTCATCCTGTACGTCATCCACCAGGACATCGCCTGGCAACTCCTGCCCCGGGAGCTGGGTTTCGGCTCCGGACAGACCTGCTGGCGGCGACTGGACCGATGGCAGAAGGGCGGCGTCTTCGAGCAACTGCACCACGTGTTGCTCGCCGAGCTGAACGCAGCCAGCGAACTCGACGGGAGTCGCGCATGCGTGGACGGCTCCCACGTTCGCGCGAAAAAGGGGGAGCCGCGACCGGCCCGTCACCGGTCGACCGGCGCAAGACGGGCAGCAAACACCACCTGATCTGTGACGGCAGGGGCGCCCCGCTGCACGGCATCACGACCGCCGCGAACGTCAACGACCCAGACCCTCGACCTGGTCGACGGCATCCCTCCCGTCGCCGGACGGCCCGGCCGCCTCGTCGTTTAGTGGGATCCGTTGTCCGGCTTGAGACCGGCGGGGTCGCTTTCAGCGACTAGCCTCGATCGTTCGCGCGCCCAGCAGACTCGGAGGTCTTTGTGATGTAGCTGATCTTGAGTCGTAAGCTCGTTGTCGCCTGCCGGTGGAAGTCCGGTCCGGGTAGCTGCCAGGAGGCCCGGTAGCAGACTGGCGGCGTCGGGGGGAAACGCCCGGCGTCGAAGCCCAGTGTCGAAAGCCCTGTAAGGGGGAGCAAAGCAGCGGTCCGTAGCATCACGCGAAGCCTGCGGCGTCGTTAGAGGCCCGCCTCTCGGGGCGGGGACAGGGAGTGCCGAGCCCCCGAAATCAGGGCGAAGGCCATGGAAGCGGCGAAGATCCTTGAGATGCAGCCGTGAGGGACTCCCCGGCGTATGGGGCATGAAACGCTGCGACGGTGACAGCGGGAACTGGGGAGGCCCTCCCCGGCCCGGCGGTCTGCGGACAGGTGCTGCCGGAAGCTGCGCGTCCTATAACCGGGTGATCCCCGGGAAGTGGGCGCGGGCCGGGTGGGCGTCGGAGGCGGCCGTAGTACCGCGACGAGCCGGCGGACAACACAACCGCCGGCCAGGGAAGGGCCGCTGCTTCGTCGATGTGCAGTTTGTCTGGAGGGGCTTGGTGAGTGCCGTTTCGGCTAGTTCCACCATGTCGGGATCCCTGAAGCTGGATCCGGTCCGAGCCTTGCAGCATGCGCTCTACCGGGCGGCCAAG
>NZ_KB911671.1 GCF_000383615.1 Streptomyces canus 299MFChir4.1
GTGGTTGACGCGTTCCTCGCTGACCTGCCCGTATTCGGCGTTGCAGAGGGCGTCGGCCTCGGCGGACATGAGTGCGTCGGCGAACGTCTTGACCATCGCGCGCAGCAGGTCGGGACTCGCCGCGGCGAGGTTGTCCTCGGCGAGGGCGTGCAGGGGCAGACTGTCTGGTGCGGTCATCGTGCTGATCTCCTTCGAGGCTTCGACACTTCGAAGATCAGCCGGTGGCCGTTCATCTATGCGGGCCCCATCCCGATGCCGGGGCAAACCCCCGGATCAGGTCGAACCCGTACACCACTTCCCTGGACGCAACCCCGGGCGGGTCATGACCGTCGACCAGCTGCGACTGCCGGCAGGGACAGGCGCTTAGAAGATGCGGGCACGCCCTGGTGGGGCGGTTAGGTGGCACCTTGATGCCTCCGTTCCGCCGTCAGGGCTGCCGTCACTGCGAGCGACAGAGTCGGGCGATCGACTGGTGGTTGTAGCACGTGAGTGGCAGGTGCGGTGAACCCTGCTCAGGCGGTGTGCGCTCCCCCTGTGCGCTGGTTGCCACCTTGTGTGATCCGCCCGGGCGCAGCACGGTTTAGCTGGATGCTGCTCGGTGCTGTTCTGCAGGACCACCAGTGAAGGGCGGTACGTCGTGGGTTCAGCCAGTCAATGGGCACGTGAGACCTTCGGGGACATAGCCGGTGAACTGGCGGACATCATCCCGGCTTGCCTCATCCGGGCTCATGAGCGGGCCCGAACCGGACACGAAGGCGTTCACACTCAAACTCTTGAAGCCTACGGACATGGCCTCTACGCCGTGCAGTACGAGGAACTAGCCGCCGGCATCGCCGAGCTTGGGGAAGCCGTGCGCCTGCAAGGACGCACGATGATGCTCGTCCGGGGCCACCTGATCTATCCCCTCCGCTACGCGAAGAAGGACGTGCCTGTCACGGCCGCACGTCTCCGCCGGGCCACAGGGTTCCGAGCAGATCTGATCCGCCGCTACGGCCCGCCTCCCAGGCAACAGGCATTCGACCTGGACTGGGGAGAACTCGACGACTCCGAGGTACATCCAGACTTGGAGCTGCTTCCCGAAGACGTACAGCTCGTCCTCGTCGCCTATGCCTGCTCGATGGAGAAGGGCGTCATGGGCATCGAGTGGGGTTCCGCGGAGTTACGCCGAGAGGACCGGTACCTGATCTGGCATCGTCACGAGCCGCTGCCAGCCAGAGATTGACCCAGAGAGAGGGTAGGCAGACGAGTGTCAACGGCTCACGACGCTAGTTGCGACGTGCGCCGGCCCAAACGGGAGCGCGAGCCAACAGCTCACGCGCCTTGAGGAACTACGTCTAGAGCTGCGTGAAACCTACGCGCCCCTCATGCACAGCGTCCGTGTCATCGTCCTTGAAGGGCCGTCCCAGACCGCCGTAGCGGCCCAGGCCGTCCTGGACGCATCGTTGAGAGCCAACCAATGCCTCTGGCGCATCACCCGCAGGGACGGCACCGAGCACTCTCGCTTCGACGAAGTGCGGGAGTCCTATCTGCAGCGCCAGGAGCGCGTTGTCCAATCGGCACGCGCCGCGATGGCAGCATCCTGATCGCGTGCTGCATCTCCTCGGTTCAGCCACAAGAGAGCGATTCGGCCACGCTGGCCTGACGGGTCCTCTGCACTCGATAGGCCTCCCACCCGGGACTACCCAGTTGGCCCTGAGAGGCGGCGACACTTGATCCCCCAACTCCTCACCCCTGGGGGGTGAACTGGCACAAGTCGGAGACAGCTCTGGTCCTCATGCTGCATCATATGACCCTGCCATCGATCAAGTGGAATCCTTTCGGCGCCCCAATTAGGGACAAGTATGCGACTCGACAGCTTGCGAATTAAGCGATTCAAGTCTTTGTATGACGTGAGTCTGGACTTCAGCAACTTTCGCGTACTTACCGGCCCTAATGGATCCGGAAAAAGTAACCTGGTGGACGCTATCGGATTCCTTGGGGAGGTCTACCGTTTCGGCATCGACTACGCTGTTGGACGATCGGGGGGAATCGATTCAATCGCTTTCAGGGCTCAGCGGAGAACTACCATCGGCGTTCAGTTTGTAGTTAAAGCATCACTTAATCTCTCTGAGCTCCCCCTCTATAGAAACCGCAATCGATCGCGAAAGGTATCCATCCCTGACCTCGCTTTCTCGATCGAGCATTCCTTCACCATCAAGCCAGCTTCCGGAAGTAGCGCATCCGACTATGCAGTGAGTCGGGAGACTTTCAAAGTCCATTCAGAACACGAAGATGGCTGGAAAGAAATTCTGAGCCTTACCGGCGACGCCTCCAGCGATCCTCAAATCAGTATGATTTCGAGTGCTGGTCTCACCGACGAAGTGATGGAATCCTATCGTTACGCACTGGGTTATCTTTGGCGAGAAAGAGAGGCTAACGCCCAAGATGAGCTATTCAGTCTTCCGGGAACGCAAGCAACTTCCGGCCTCGACTCACTATCCAGCCCTTTCCCGATCTTCCGCGAATTTCGGCAGCGAATGTCATTCATCCAGGCATACAGGCTGAACCCTTCTGCTTGCCGAAAGCCCGGAGCATTGACTCCGAACGCATCTCTGGATAGCGACGGAGGTAACCTACCGGCGGTTGTTGCACGAATGGCCCTCAGGCAACCTGCGGTTTGGCAACGCGTCATGGCAGGAATGCGCCACATCATGTCCGGCCTTGAGAATATCTCTACGGAACCGAGTCCCGACAGTGGCGGATTGGTGCTGAAATTCCACGAGAAGGGCGGCGGTCGTCCGTGGTTTGCTCGCGAGGTATCAGACGGCACCATTCAAGCTCTCGCGCTTCTTATCGCATTGCATGACAAGAGGCGACCAATCGTGCTCATCGAGGAGCCAGAAAACGCAATCCATCCATGGGTGCTCCGCCGATTCCTCGATGACTGTCGAGAGGTCGGAGACCGCCAGGTTGTCTTGACTACACACAGTCCTATTCTGCTCAAGCTGCTTCGTCCCGAAGAGGTGGTCCTCCTATGGCGAGCCTCCGGGAAATCCAATATTAAGCCTCTCGTTAAGGCCATGCCCGAAGTGCATGATCTCTACTACGAGAAGGGCTTCGACGTATTTGACGTTTACGACAGTGGCCTGATTCCGCAGTCATTGCCCGGCAATGAAGCCGAAGGGTGAATTCATGCGCAAGGTGGGGGTAGTGACTGAGGGCGAGTCAGAAGTTAGAGGACTTCCAATGCTTTACCCACAACTTGAGCGGAGACTGGGTCTGCAGATATTGCGTCCGGTACGCGCTTCGGTTGATCCCCTGGCTCCTGTCGCGGTCCTTGCTCGTGGAGCACGCACAGGGATCCAAATGGCCTTTGCGCGCGGCGCCCAACTCGTAGTCTTTCTCGTAGATCGCGAGATGAGTCAGACCCTAGCCTCAAAACGAGCAGCGGAGATTGAGGCAAAACTGCGCAGCGATATCGACGACAGGATTAGAGTTGTCGTCAAGGATCGATCATTTGAGAATTGGCTAATCGCTAGCCCTGAAGGGTTTCGAGCACAAAGGGCACGCTATGCTCGACCTGAGAGAATTGAAAGGGCGGCAGTTCCGGACAAGGCCGACAAGGTTATAGACCCATGCGAAGTAATCAATTCAGCCATGACCAAAGGTCAGTACGATAAGACCGGTGACGCTCCTAAGATTCTGGCTGCTGCAAACATCGACTCGCTCGCCGCTAATAGTCGCAGTTTCAGGCGATTTCTAGCAGTACTAGGTGATCCTGCCTTTTCCTCGGGTAGCAAGAAACCTGTGAAGCCCTAGATCAACGGCAATGCCGCGCGGTGATCAAACGAGGTCGGCGGAGCGGCTTTGGGCTGGAGCTGCTTTGGGGCGAGTGATCATGGCCCCTTAAGCTTCCGGCGAGTCGGGCAGTCTGTGGACCTGCCCGGTAAAGCACGACGTTGGGGCCATGATCTTAGAGGCTCGCCCCAAAGTGGCTGCCTAAAGCCGTGGAGCCGACCGCCCCAGCCACAGAGGGTGTCTCCCACTTCATGCCCGCAGCTCGCTAGCGCGCCGCCGGGCGCGGCCAGCCGGGGCGCAGACAGGAGGCAGGCCGCGCCGCAGAGGCGGCGCGCGCCCGCGCCGTGCGCGGGCCTTGAACCAGTAGAGAAAGTTGTAACTCAGTCGATCTGCTGGTGTGTGTGAGGCTCAGTGTGCGGTTTGAAGTCGTGAGCGCAGGGCGGAAGTTCGGCCCTCTGGCGGTGTGCCAGCGGTAGAAAGATCACTGGTCGGATCGTCCACATGATGCGGGTGCGGGTCTGGGTGAGCGTCACTGTGCAGGGCTCGGCTCGCAGCAGTGCTTTCCTCGTCCTGATACGGCCGTCGTACAGCCACCCCCACGCGTCCTGAGACGCATCAGGATCCAAAGCTGGTGAGATCGTCCGCAGTGCCACCGCCACCCATCTGTCGGCCTGCGGAGCCGAGTACGCGTCGAAGGACGCCCGGAGAATCGGCTGCGTCTCCTTTGTGAGGTCCTGGGTCCAGCACTCGCACCAGTAGCCACGTTGCGGCTTGTCCATCAGCATGGGTGATCTCCCGCGGGCGGGGCGGCGAACAGTTCCGCGGTGACCGTGTGGCCGCCGTCGCTCTCGTGGACGACGACCCGGTGAGCGATCACGCTGACCATGCCCAGGCCCCGGCCGTGCTCGGCGTCCTGGTCCTGGCGCTCGACCTTTGGAGCAGTGCCGGTACCTCCATCGTCAGTGACCGACAGCGCGATGGCCTGGGCCGATACCGCCAGAGCAAGGTGGAAGCTGCCCGCCTCCTGGCCACTCGCCGTGTGAAGGATCGCGTTCGCGCTGAGTTCGCTCACGATCAGTTCGGCGTCTTCGGCCCATGGCGATCCGCGCAGGATGTCGCGGGTCCAGCGGCGGGCCCGGCTGACCTCTTCCGGGAAACCTGGGCAAGTGAGTCCCCAGACCCGGGCTGTACTCGTATACTCGTGCATACAAGTTCCTTTATGCTGGTAGGCCGCCATGTGCAGCGGGTTCGGGCTAGACGAGTTTCACGCCGTCGTGGGCGCGGATGGCAGGTGGAGACGCCGCGTCCATCGCGTCCAGGACACGGATGGCGTACGCCTCGTCGGCAAGCCCGGAGACTTCTTCGCGGGTGGCCCAGCGCAGTGCGCGGGTCTCGTCGCCGGTGGTGGGCGTGCCGTCGGCGGCCTGGCAGCGGAAGACCAGGGAGACGATCAAACCCGTCATGTTCTTGTAGACGCCGGTCAGAGTCGCCGGAAGGGCGATCTTGATGCCGGTCTCTTCCAGGACTTCGCGTTGCAGGGCCTCGGGGATGGTCTCCTCGCGTTCGAGGACACCGCCCGGGGGTTCCCACTTGCCGTTGTCCCGGCGCTGGATCAGGAGGGCCCGGCCCAGGTCGTCGATGACGACTCCGGCCACGCTGACGGAGTGCGGGCGTTCTGTGCTCACGTTCCTCGGCCCTCTCGGATGGCTAGGCTCTCCACCGTAGCAACAACACTCGCCCACACGTCTAGATACCTAAAGGAGTGCACTCGTGACCCCTGCTCTTCCCTCCGGCCAGCTCGGTGATCTCGACCCCACGAGCGATCGTGCGGTCTTCCGGCAGATCGCCGACCAGCTGCGCGAGGCCATCGACCGTGGGCGATTCAGGGAGGGCGAGAAGCTGCCCTCCGAGGCGGAGCTAGTGGACCACTACGGGGTATCCCGGATGACCGTCCGCAACTCCTTCTCCATCCTCCAGGGGGAAGGACTCGTCCACGCCGAGCACGGCAAGGGCGTCTTCGTCCGGCCCCGCCCGCCCGTACGGCGGCTCGCCTCCGACCGGTTCGCCCGCCGGCACCGGGAGCAGGGCAAGTCCGCCTTCATCGTCGAGGCGGACACGGTCGGCAGTCATGCCCAGGTCGACAGCCTTGAGGTCAAGGAAGAGAAGGCCAGTCAGGACATCTCCACCCGGCTCGGGTCCGTGCGGCGGGTGCTTGCCAGGCGGCGCCGCTATCTCCTCGACGGCCGGCCGGTCGAGTTCGCCACCTCCTACCTCCCCCTCGACATCGCCCGCGGCACGCAGATCGCCGAACCCAACCCCGGGCCCGGCGGCATCTACGCCCGCCTCGAAGAACTCGGCCACCGCCTCGACCACTTCGAGGAGGAGATCCGGGCCCGGATGCCTTCGCCGGATGAGGTCAAGACGCTCCGGCTGGCCTCCGGCGTGCCCGTCATCCACCTGATCCGCACCGCCTTCGACACCGAAGGGCGGGCCGTCGAGGTCTGCGACACGGTCATGGCGGCAGACGCCTACGTCCTGTCGTACCAGCTTCCGGCGACCTGATCGTCCCGGTTTGAGATGGTGCGCGGGGCGCTCTCCCGAGCTCGTACACCTCACCATGCATACTCGTATAGACGAGTGGGCAAGTTGTGTGGCAGGGTGATCGTCGTGAGCCCGAGAGATCGGGTCCACAGATCACTGCATGTATAGACGAGTAGATAGGAAAACTGTCTTGCGCACCATCCGTGTTGAGACCTCCGCTGCCACGATCCTCCTCACCGAGGCTCCTGAGCCCAAGGTCCGCGACCGTCAGACCGGCGAGATCGCCAAGGACGCCGTCAGCGGTGAGGCGCTGATGACGCTCGGCGTCGTCTACATCGAGGACGGTGAGTCCTCGCTGATCAAGGTCACTGTGCCTGAGGGCGGTGTCTCCAAGGGCCTGAACCTGGGCGCTCCGGTCTCGCTGCCGGGGCTCGTCGCCCGGCCGTGGGAGTCCGTGTTCAACGGCCAGCAGCGCCATGGCATCGCCTTCCGGGCCGCTGCCGTCACTCCGGCCGTGTTCCCGGCCGCCATGGGGGCCACTGCCTGATGACCGACCTGACGACACTCCTGGAGGTGGGTGGTCCCCTCGCCGCGCTCGGCGGCGGGACCGCCTACACCCGGGCCAAGTACCCGGCGCTCTACTGGTCCGCCGTCGGCGGCCCGATATCCACCGTCCGCCTGCTCAGCTCGTACAGCTCCGTCATGGAGGCCTGCGGCCTGACCGTCGCCCCGTCCCGGCTGAGGGTCCTCGCCGTCAAGGCCACCACTCGGCGGGAGGTCCGGCCGGTTCCGCCCCGCCGGGGCATCATCCGGCCCACCTCGACCGGGCTGCGCATCCGCCTGCGGCTCGCCCTCGGGCAGGAACCCGCCGATGTCGCCGCCTCGGCCGAACGGCTGCGGCACGCCTGGGGAGTTCACGCCGTCTACGTCACCACCGTCAAGCCCGGTGTCGTCGAACTGCGGCTCGTCGGCTACGACGTGCTGCGGCGGGTGCGGATGCCCCGCAAGACCGCCTCCGGGTTCCTCAAGGTGCCGGTTGCTCTGCGGGAGGACGCGACTCCCTTCGTACGGGACTACCGGGCCGTTCCCCACCAACTCACCCTCGGCGCCACCCTGTCCGGCAAGTCCATGTACCTGCGCCACCTCATCACCGGACTGGCCCCTCAGTCCGTCGCCCTCGTGGGAATCGACTGCAAGCGCGGCGTCGAGCTGGCGCCCTTCGCCGCCCGCCTGTCCGCCCTCGCCACTGACCCCAACGAAGCCGCCGACCTGCTGCCCGCGCTGGTCAAGGAAATGGAGGACCGATACGACCTGATCAAGGCCCGGCAGGGCATCGCACCCGACACCCCGGACGAGGAGATCACCTCCGACATCTGGGGCCTGCCCGAGAGCGAACGGCCCACCCCCGTCGTCCTGTTCGTCGACGAGGTGGCCGAACTCTTCCTCACTGCCACCCGCAAGGACGAGGAACGACGGGACGAGATGGTCACCCAGCTCATCCGCCTCGCCCAGCTCGGCCGCGCGGCCGGCATCTACCTGGAGGTGTGCGGGCAACGCTTCGGTGCCGAACTCGGCAAGGGCGCCACCATGCTGCGTGCCCAGCTCACCGGCCGGGTCTGCCATCGCGTCAACGACGAAGCCTCCGCCAAGATGGCGCTTGGCGACATCGCCCCGGAAGCGGTCTCCGCGGCCTGCGCTATCGCCCCCGAACTGCCCGGCCTGGCCGTCGCGGGCGACACCTCCGGCGGCTGGTCCCGCATCCGCACGCCGTATCTCTCCCTCGGCGACGCCGCCGAGATCTGCCGGGAATCGGCGCACCTGGTGCCCGAGCTGCCCGCGCTCAAGCCCTTCCAGCCAGCCATCCCCATACGCCTCGTCGAGACTCCGGCCCCGGCAGTCCTGCCGCACCCGGTGACCGACTGACGCACCCCCTCTTCACCCGGTCGGCGTGACCGCCTCGCGCCACGTCCCTACCCCTGCCATGGCCAAAACAGAAAGGAGCCGGACCGTTGCGCGCCCATCTGGCCCGTGTCGACGCGGTGTTGGTCCAGGCGCTCATCGCCGCCGCACTGTCCTTCGCCCACATCCACGACATTGCCATGGCGGCCGGACAGGGCGGATGGAAGGCGTGGGCCTATCCGATCAGCGTTGACCTGCTGCTCGTCGCCGCATGGCGTCGACTCCGCACCGGTACGGCCAAAGCGGCGGCCTGGTGCTGGTTCGTCATCGCCCTCATCGCATCCCTCGGCGCCAACGTCGCCACCGCCGGACTCCTCGACATGACCGACGTGCCGGCCTGGCTGCGCATCCT
>NZ_KB911672.1 GCF_000383615.1 Streptomyces canus 299MFChir4.1
GTCGATCTTCCTGGGCACTACCTGGCCACTGGCCGAACGGCGCGGTGGTGTCGCCGGACCCGCGAGGTACTTGCGGACCGTCTTGCGGTCCAGCCCCGTCTCACGGGCGATCTCCGACAGGCTCATCGCCCCGGACTCCAACAGCCCACGAAACCGCCGAAGTTCCGACCACCGCTGCGGATCCAAGACCACTGTCGACCACCCCCTGCCGCAGCACACCGACTACGCAGCAGAGTGCCGACCAGGATCCCTCAACACATCCGCAACTGGCCGCATTCGCCCGTACGTGGGTGGGGACGTTCAGGTGTACGCCGACAGGAGGAACTGCACCCGGCCCATCCGCTCCTCGGTCATCACCCCGAACACGTAGAGGAAGAGCATGTTGCCCAGCAGGTGCACCCAGCTGCCGTGCACGAACAACGCGGTGGCCGGGGTGAGGGCGGCACTCGGCGAGCCCTCGAAGAGCTCGGCGGGGACCACGCCCCAGCGGTGGAACCAGGCCCGCTGGGCGGCCAGGGCCGCGTCCCCGGAGCCGTAGGCCGGGTCGAGACCCGAGGCGGGGCCGATCACGAAGACCACAGAGCACAGGGCGATCAGCCCGTAGGTGACCGGAGCCGGCCCCCACAGCGCCCTGCCTGCTCCACCGACTGTCACCCTCCAGTTGCTGATCATGAACACAGAGCATGACGTAACGGGACGCAACCGAACAGAGCGCCTCGCCGCCGGAGAGGTCCGGCGGACGTCCGAGCGGCGAGTACCCGCCAGGCCGTAGGGTTACGAGCCACATGCACCGGGATGCCGGTGCGTCACCGACAATGGCTAGTAGGAAAGAGCACAGGCACGATGACGGTTCCCCTCCCGACCGCCTCGACGCGGTGGCGCTGCACCCTCTGCGGCAACCTCACGCGCTTCGACGTGACCCGCTCGTCGAAGGTCGTCGAGTACGTCCACCTCGACCTGGCGGGAGACCCGAAGGTCGAGGAGCGCGAGGTGGTCAGTGAGACCATCGAGTCGGTGCGGTGCCGTTGGTGCAACGCCGTGGACCAGGTCGAACTCGTCGACAGGCCGGGCGCCGGCTCCTGACCGGGCCGGCCCCGCACAGTGATGGGGTGTGAGGGATGGTGGAGACACAAGGCGGGGAGCCGGGCGACGGCGCCGCCGAGGTCCTCGACCGTCCGCTGCCCGACGGTGTGCGGCGCAGGGTCGTGCACATCGTCTCCGAGGGTTTCGGCGGGCTGACCGTCGGCGAACTGCCCGCACAGCTGAGACAGTACGCGCGCTTCGCGCCGAACCGGCGGGCCAAGTTCGCGGGCAACGCGATGGCGGCCGCGCTGGAGACCGATCCGCTGTTCCGCCAGCGCATCGGGGAGAAGTTCAGAGAGGTCCAGCCGGAGCTGTCCGGCGCCCTCGACTCCGGTGCCCCGCCCCCGGCCGCGGACCCGCTCGATGTGGCGGCCGCGGCCTATGTTCTGCGGCCCACCGGCTGGGTCAAGCTGGTCACCGCGGCCGGCGAGGAGGCCCAGCGCGCCGACGCCGAGCGGGCCGACGAGGAGAACCGCGCCGAGCTGGAGCGGCTGCGTGAGGAGCTCGCGGCCGCCCGCGACCAGACGCGCGCCGAGACCGAGCGGCTGCGCACCGAGCTGGAGTCCGCCAAGAAGGAAGCCGAATCGCTTCACCGGAAGCTGCGCGCGGCACTCAGTGACGTCAAGCGCGGCGAGGCGGCCCTGCGCAAGCTTCAGGCCGAGACGGAGACCGCACGTGCCGAGGGGCACGCCCAGGTGTCGGCCGCCGAGAGCGAGTCCCGGCGCCTGAAGGCACGCCTCGGGGAGGCGGAGGCGGCTCTGGAGGCCACGCGCAGAGCGGCACGGGAGGGGCGCAGTGTCGAGGACATGCGCGTGCGTCTGCTTCTGGACACCGTTCTGGACGCGGCCCAGGGGCTGCGCCGGGAACTGGCCCTGCCGCCGGTCTCCGTCCGGCCCGCCGAGACCGTGGACGCGGTCGAACCGGGCCGCATGACCCCGAAGGACATCGCCGCGCGGGCCCTGTCGGAGAACGACCCCGCCATCCTGGACCAGCTTCTCGCCCTGCCCCAGGCGCACTTGGTGGTCGACGGCTACAACGTCACCAAGACCGGCTATCCCCAGATGCCGCTGGAGAAGCAGCGCCTCAGGCTCCTCGGGCAGCTCTCCCAGCTCGCCGCGCAGACCGGGGCGGAAGTGACCTGCGTCTTCGACGGCGCCGAGCTCGCCGCGCCGGTGCTGCTCGCGCCGCCGCGCGGGGTGCGGGTGCTGTTCTCCAAGGCGGGTGTCACCGCCGACGAGTTGATCCGTCAGCTGGTGCGTGCCGAGCCGCCCGGGCGGCCGGTGATCGTCGCCTCGACGGACCGGGAGGTCGCCGACGGCATCGCCAAGGCGGGGGCGCGGCCGGTCGCTTCCGTGGTGCTTCTCAAGCGGCTGTCCTAAACATCAAGGTCCAGGTTTAATGCCCGAATTAGCCTTATCGTCACGCAACGTAGCGTCAAGCCCGCCTCACTGCACGTGAGTTATGTGCAAAGAATGCATGGCGTGACGAGATTTTGCTCCTGAGGATTTGAACTGATCACGGGAAGGTCACTAGGGTCTGGGCTCGAACCTCCGAGCGGGTGATCACTCAAAAGAAGGAGTTCACCTCCGTGGCGTCCCACCGTCGACCCAAGCAGCCGAGCCGTACGCGCGTGACCGTGCTCACGACCGCAGCCGCTGCCGCCGTGGCCCTCAGTGCCAATGCCGCCAATGCCGCGCCCAGCGAGAAGCCGAGCAAGGACGAGGTCAAGGCGAAGGTCGACGCCCTGTACGAGCAGGCCGAGCAAGCCACCGAGAAGCTCAACGGCGCCAAGGAGAAGCAGGAGAAGCTCCAGAAGGAGATCTCCACCATCCAGGACAACGTGGCCCGCGGCCAGGACGACCTGAACGAACTGCGGGACTCCATAGGCATGGCGGCCGCCGCGCAGTACCGCACCGGCTCCATCGACTCCTCGCTCCAGCTCTTCCTGTCGTCGAACCCGGACGACTACCTGGACAAGGCGTCCACCGAGGACCAGCTCAGCTCCCAGCAGGTCGAGGCGCTGAAGAAGATCCAGGAGAAGCAGCGCGAGCTGGCCCAGGACCGGGCCGAGGCCTCCGAGAAGCTCAAGGACCTCGCCAGCACCCGCACCGAACTGGCCAAGCAGAAGAAGTCCGTTCAGGGCAAGCTCGCCGAGGCGCAGAAGCTCCTGAACTCGCTGACGTCCGCCGAGAAGGCCGCCCTCGCCGCCGCCGACGCCCGCGCCAGCCGCTCCGCCAGCGAGCGCGTGGACCTCGGTGACGCCCCCGCGTCCTCCGCCCGGGCCCAGGCGGCCTTCAACGCCGCCCAGACCCAGCTCGGCAAGCCGTACGTCTACGGCGCCACCGGCACCGCCTCCTACGACTGCTCGGGCCTGACCTCCTGGGCCTACGGGCAGGCCGGCATCACCATCCCGCGCACCTCGCAGGCCCAGGCCAACGCCGGCACCCGCATCTACAGCATGAGCGACCTCAAGGTCGGCGACCTGGTCCTCTTCTACGGCGACCTGCACCACGTCGGCCTGTATGCGGGCAACGGCCAGGTCATCCACGCCCCGCGCACCGGCACGGTCGTGCGCTACGAGTCGATCAACAACATGCCGTTCCAGTTCGGCGTGCGGATCTGAGGCTCCTTCTCCGCCTCCTTCCCGCTCAAGATCGCGACGACTCGCCGCCCGTTCGGGCGAATCGCGACGACCACAACTGACTCCACGCCCCGCCCATGACCTGCGTCATAGGCGGGGCGTCACGTTGTGTGCCCGCGGAGGTCGTTGGATGTGCCCCTGTCGCGGGGCTACTGTCGGCCGCGCTTCCCCCTTGCCGGGAAGCGTCTTTGTCCGCCAGTGGAAGGAGCGCGGCTTCCCGTGGGGTTCCATCGCCGCCTTGTCCAGACGTCCGGGTTCAACCGGGGCGCCGGTGCCGCCCTGTGCGTGCTGTCCGCGGCGGCCGCCGCGCTCGGCGCCGTACCGGCCGCCGCCGCTCCGTCCGCCGACACCCGGGCCGAGGTGGACCGCCTCTACGAGCAGGCCGAGCAGGCCACCGAGGCCTACAACAAGGCCGACGAGCGCGCCGACTCGCTGCGCGAGGAGGTCGGCACCGCACAGGACACGATCGCCCGGCAGCAGGAGCGCATCAACTCCATGCGGGAGGCGCTCGGTTCACTGGCCGGTGCCCAGTACCGCTCCGGCGGCCTCGACCCCTCCCTCGCGCTGCTGTTCTCCGACGACCCGGACGACTACCTCGACAAGGCGGCCGTACTGGACCGCATCAACGCCCGTCAGGCGGGCGAGCTCAAGGACCTCCAGGAGGCCATGCGCGAACTCGCCCAGGAGCGCAGCGAGGCGGCCCGCAAGCTCGGCGAACTGGAGCAGAGCCGCAAGGCCGTCGCCTCCCACAAGCGGACCGTCGAGAGGAAGCTCGCCAGGGCGCGCGAACTGCTCAACTCCCTCCCGTCCGACGAGCGCGCCGCCTACGACCGGGTCTCCCGCTCCGGGCGCTCCGACATGCCCGACCTCTCGGGTGCCGCGGCGCCCTCGGGCCGGGCGGCCGCCGCCGTGGCAGCGGCGCAGTCCGCGATCGGCAAGCCGTACGTGTGGGGCGCCAACGGGCCGGGCGCCTTCGACTGTTCGGGCCTGATGCAGTGGTCGTACGCCCAGGCCGGGGTCTCCCTCCCGCGCACCTCGCAGGCCCAGCGCTACGCCGGCCGCCAGGTACCGCTCTCCCAGGCGCGGCCCGGCGACCTGGTCACCTACCGGGGCGACGCCAGCCACGTCGGCATGTACGTCGGCAACGGCCAGGTCGTGCACGCCCCGTACCCCGGTGCCCCGGTGCGCTACGACCCGGTGGGCATGATGCCGGGGGCGACGGTCACGCGCCCCTGACCCATGGCCGCGATACCCGTACGATCGGGAAACATGGCTGGTCGAAGGCGGGTGCCGAAACACGGTGTCGTGGTGCTGTGCCTGCTGCTCGCCTCGCTGGTGTCCTGCGGCGGGAGCCCGACGCCGACCGAATCCGTCAAGGCCGATGTGCAGCACCTGCTCGACCGGCGGGCCGCGGCCGTCCTCGACCGCGACACGGCGGCGGTGGCCGGGACGGGCGCCGCGGGCTGGTTCGAGGACGTCAGCGCGGTGCCGCTCGCCTCCTGGTCCTACAAGGTCACCGGCGTCCACCGCGCCGGCGCCACCGCCACCGCGGACGCCGAACTCCGCTACCAGGTCCAGGGATACGACCAGGCCCCCGTCACGGTCGCCCGCGTCCTGGACCTGTCCCGGGACGCGTCCGGCCGGTGGTACGTCGTCAGGGAGAAGCCCGCCCGCAAGTCCTCGCAGCAGCTGTGGGACCAGGGCGAGGTGACCGTCGTCCGCGGGAAGCACAGCATCGTCCTCGGCGTCGGCCAGTCCGGCGAGAGGCTGCACGTTTTCGCGGACCTGGCCGACCGCGCCGTGCCCGCCGTGTCGGACGCCTGGGGCACCGCGTGGTCCCGGCACGTCGTCGTGCTCGTACCCAAGTCCCTGGAGGGGATGGCGGGTCTGCTCGGCTCGCCGGCCTCCTCGTACCGCGGGATCGCGGCCGTCACCACCGGTGAGACGGGCGCCCCGGCGCGGGCGCCCGCGGACCGGATCATCGTCAACCCCGACGCGTACGGTCTGCTCGGCACCCTGGGCAGGCAGGTCGTCCTCACCCACGAGACCACCCATGTCGCCACCCGCGCCGACACCACCGCCGCGACCCCGCTGTGGCTGTCGGAGGGGTATGCCGACTGGGTCGGGTACCGGGGCACCGGGCGCACCCCGGCCGAGGTCGCGCCGGAGCTGGGGGAGGCCGTCTCCGCGGGCCGGGTGCCGACGGCCCTGCCGTCCGACGCGGACTTCGGCTTCGACGGCAGCGCGTCAGGGCTCGCGGTGTCCTACGAGAGCGGCTGGTTGGCCTGCCGGATGATCGCGGACAGGTGGGGCGAGGCGAAGCTCGGCGCGTTCTACCGGTCCGTGGGCACGCACACCAAGCGGCCGGGTGCGGTGGAGGAGGCCATGGCGAAGGTGCTCGACACCGACCTGAAGGCCTTCACCGCCGAGTGGCAGGAGTACCTGCGCGATCAGCTCGGCTGATCCAACTGCTCGATGGCCTCGGCCAGCCAGGTCCGCTCGGCCCGGCCCGTCGCCCGCGCCACCCGCAGCATGCCCTGCCGGAACTGGTCGTCCGTGTCCTCCGCGCGCACCGGTTCGCCGCCGTCGTAGAAGAAGCTCGTCGGTGTCTCCAGGAACTCCAGCCGCCGCCGCAGCACGGCCGCCTGCTCGCGCCGGTCCGGCAGGTGCCGCAGGAAGGCGAGGACGGTGTTGAAGCGGACCTGGTCGCTGATCTCGGCCTGCTTCGGGTGCCGCAGCCGCTGAAGGAGGTCCTCGCGGCCCCTCTCGGTGAGCGACAGGGTCCGGCGCGGCGCGGCGCTCGTCCCGGGCTCCGCGCGCTCGTCGAGCAGGCCCGCCTTGACGAGCCGGGTGATGGCCGGATAGAGCGCCCCGTCGCTGACCGGGCGGACATGGCCGGTCAGCGCCTTGATGCGCTCCTTGAGCTCGTAGCCGTGCAGCGGCTCCTCGGCGAGGAAGCCCGCTCGTATCGAGGGGGTATTGATCCGTGAACAGTCATCGCAAGCAGCTCGTCGCGCTTGCCCACCCGGTCTATCTCGGCCTTCTGGCCTCCGTCGCCGCCGGGATCATCAACACCGTGTGGGTCTCCCGGCTCGGCGGTTCCGCCGTCGCCGCCGTGGCCGTGGCGACCAACACCGAGAACGTGCTGCTGGGCGTCGCGCTCGTCTTCGGCTCCGGTACGACCGTGCTGGTGGCGCCCGCCCGGGGCGCCCGGGATCCCGGCGGGGTGCGTGCGGCCGTGCTCGGCGGCCTGGCGCTGTGGGCGCTGGTCACGCCGGTGGTCGCCGTGGGCGGCTTCCTGTTCCGCGAGCCGCCGGCCCGGCCGGTGCTCGACGGCGGCCCGGCCGTGTCCCTGGCCACCGCCTACTTCGCGATCTCCCTGCCGGGCATCGCCGTCTTCTTCGCCCAGCAGCTCGTCGACGGCATCCTCAAGGGCGCGGGAGACGCCCGGACACCCATGCGGCTGGCCCTCCTGGCGAACGGGCTGATCCTGGTGTGCGACCCGTTCCTGATCCAGTCGTACGGCGTCCGGGGCGCCGCCGCCTCGACCGTGCTGTGCCGGGCGGTGGCCCTCGGGACGGGACTGGTCGTCCTGCGCCGGAACGCGCTGCTGCGGTCCTGTGCGGGGGTTCCGGCCGGTGTCCGCCTGCGTGGGACGCTGAGCACCGGGTTGCCCATGGCCGCCGACTTCACCGTGCGGCAGGGCGGGGCGCTCGTCCTCGTCGCGATCGTGGCGCGGCTCGGGGTGACGGCGGTGGCCGCGTACTCCATCGCCTACAAGGTCATGTACGTGGCGACGATGGCCTTCTACGCGGTGCGGCAGGCCGCCTCGATCCATACCGCGCATCTGCGGGGCGCCGGGCGGGACGCGCGGCGGGCGGTCGGACGGGAGGCGGTACTGGTCTTTGGGGCGGTGGGGCTCGCGGCGGCCGTTCCGCTTCTCGTGACCGCCCCCTGGATCATGGCCGCCTTCGACGCGGGACCCGAAGTCGCCCACGACGGGGTGTTGTTCCTGCGCTGCGTCGGCCCCTACTTGCTGCTGATGGCCTGCTTCATCGCGCTCGGCGGGGTCTTCGAGGGCAGTGGGGGAGCACCGACGCTGCTGAAGGTGACGCTGCTCGGCACGGCGGTCCAGCTGACGCTGGCGTACGCCTGCACGAGCCTCGGCCTGCCCGGCGTGTGCCTGGCACTCGCGCTGGCCATGGCACTGCAGTGCGGGATCGCGCTGCTCCTGTTCCGACGGGCGGGTGCGTGGGTTCAGGGGGAGGCGGAGGTCTCGCGGGCGGGGGCGGTGGCCTGATCCGGGGGTGGGGTCGGCGCGGGTTGTGGGGTGTCGGGCGCGGTGTCGCGGACGGCGTCCGGGAGCGGGGTCGGGTGGTTCAGGGCG
>NZ_KB911673.1 GCF_000383615.1 Streptomyces canus 299MFChir4.1
GCGTGTCCACCACGACCGGGACACCCAGCCCGTCCAGCGCCCGGCGGACCTGCTCGGCATCACCCAGCACCGACGGGCCCTCACCCACCGGCACCACCCGCACCCCAGACCCCACAAGCCCGCCATCAGGCCCGCCCGTCAAGCGCTCATGCAGATGCTCACGCACCCCCACCTCAACCGGCCCCGGACCCGCCGAACCCCGCAACGCCGCAAGATCAACCAGAAGCCGCTCCCGCACCTCCGCAGACCCACCCAGCAAACGCCCCCACAACTCACCCTCACCACCGGCCACCGCCCACCCGTCCGGCACCGACGACAACGGCAACGGCGACACCAGCGGAGGCGGCGACACCAGCGACGAGGACAGCCCACTTTCCGTCACGGGCAGCAGCCCACCCGGAACATACGGCGGCGGAGGATCAGCAAGCATGTCGACATCCACGCCCGCGTCCGAGCCCTTGCCCACGCCCTTGACCGTGTCCGCGTCGGTGCCCTGGCCGGCGTCGCTGCCCTTCCCCGCCTCGGTGACCGGCCCACCGCCCGAGGGGCCCCGGAACCCGCCGGTGAGCCTGTCGACCACACGACGCAGCCCCGCACCACCATTCACACCGGCACCGCTGAACACCGCCTCAGGAGCAGCACTCAGACCCGCACCCAGGAACGTCGTCCAGTTCCACGACCAGTCCCCATAGAAAGCGCCATTGATGAGTACCTCCGCAGCCGTCTCACCCACACCCGCCGCAAGGAACTCGTCCGTACCCTTCAGCCCGTAATAACCCCCCAACGCCCACGGCCGGCCCGTGTTGGACTGCCCCACCCCGCCATGACGCCACGCATTCGGGCTGATCCGGAAATGATAAGAATCCGGAAAACGCCCCGGACCGCCAGAATGCGGATGCGGGCCCCCGCCCAGCCCATGACCACCACCCGACTTCCCACCAGGAAGCCGATTCACATCCGGCCCCGGACTGCCATCAGGACCCGGCCTGTGATGCGGCCCCCCGGTCAGATGACCCACGCCACCCGGCCCACCACCCGGACCGGGCTTGAAATCAAGACCATCCTTCAAAAAATTCAGCTTGTAACCATCAACAACATTCTTGCCAAAGGCCCCCACAAGACTGGTGAGCCCACCCGCCAGGAAACCGGTCAAGCCAGAGAGATAAATATCCTTGCCGTCAAGCCCCTTCGGCCGGCGCCCGGACGGACCGAACTGCATCAACGCCAACTGCACCGCAATTTCCTGAAGAATCTCATCGATCGCCTCGGTCAGCGACGGCGAGATATGCAGAGTCTTCAGCAGACGATTCAGCGTCAGAAGGAGCACAAGACGCGAACGCAGCTTCGCCAGAAAAATCTGACTCGCCGACAGACCACCCGTGAAATATGAGAGCACCGTCAGAAAAGCAATCTCAGCCGCGAGCCGGACAAGCTCCGCAACGAGATCCCACTGCATCTTCACAATATTCATGGATGCCTTACGGCGATTCTCCGCAATACCATCCAGAGCACGAGCAAAATCACGCAGAATATTCTGGCCGCCCTCACCGATGAGCGGACCCACCGCCCGCCGATAAGCCCTGGCCACCTCATCCGGCAAAGCCTTGACTATATCATCGCTCACCTTGGCCAGCACACTACGCAACGCATCCTGATCCAGCCGCGCCGTCACATAATTCAGACGATCGTAAAACGCTTTCTCTGAATTAGCATCAGGAAACAACTCGCCTATCAAGGCAAAGAAAAGATTACGCACCCACTGCGGGAGATTATCCAGAGGGTTACCCGACATAAAAGCCATCGACCATCACCCCCTGACACATACGGACATGACGACACAGCCGCCGAGAACCGGGCGAGTCACGGAATCCAACAGACCAGGGGACATGCCGGTGAAATGGCCCGAGTTCACACACGGATGGCGAATCTTGCGAGCTCTGCCGTCAGGTGATGGCTGAGGACGCACCAACCGGCCACACCGCACACCGGTTCGCGACACATCGCCCCCTCCCGCGGCTGCGGCGGACGACGGTGTTCTTCAGCACCGAGGCGGCAGCGCAGAGGTCTAACTCAACTTATGAACATGGCAACTTGCCATGGGTGAAGTGAGGAGCTGATGACCGTGAAGCGAAATGGAGGGATCGTAGGGGCGGGTGGCGTCGCGTCCCGAAGTCACACGATGACCCGCTGGGCCGGACGTCGGACCTCTACGCAGACCGGGGGCTGGCGGGCCGGCCCGAGAACCCCGTACCTCACCGCCACGGGCACCCGGTGGGTAGCATCGGGAGCGGCCAGCTCGCGGACGAGCGGGCACATCTTCGGATGGCAGGTTCGCCTGCAACAGATACGCCGCAGCCCTCCGCAGCACCTCGTTCTCCTACGCCAGCAACGGGATCCGCTTTCGAGCCTCGCGCAGCTCGGCCGGCTCACCGGCCACCGTCGCGGGCGCAGTGCCTTCATCGGATCCGGCGCGGCGCAGCCACCTTGTCACTCATCCGTGCAACTGTCCCGTATTCGGCTCCTGGTCGGGTGCGACCAGCGAAGCGAGCTTTGACAGGGCGACAGCCGAGTTCGTGCCCGGCCGGGCGTGGAGGAACAGCGCCTCCAGACCGTCCGTACCCAGCGCGGCGAACTTCTCGACCAGCAACTCCATGTCGCCTACGCGCGGATGCCTGAGCAGAAGGGTGCCACCATGGGCCGTGCGTACATCGTGCCGTGCCCACAGCTGTCGGAACCTGACGCTCTTGAGGGACAGCTCGCCGATGAGCGCATGCACGCGCTCGTCCTCCGTCTCCGGCCCGATCTGGGCGCGCAGATGGGCTACCGCGACGGCCGTGGATCGCTCCCAGTTAGGTTGGGTGACCGGTGCGGCCGGGTCGGTGAACAGCGACTTGAGCCAGTTCGCACCCGGAGCCATCATGGGTGACAGGGCACGGGCCAGGGCATTGGCGGCCCGTACCTCGCCGTATCGATCGACGACGGCCGCGGGCACGTTGAGGGTGGGCAGCAACATCAACAGGCCGACAGGCACCTGATCCTTCCGCCACGCGGGGCGACGTGGTGGCCGGGGGCCGCCGAGTGCCATCAGATACGCCGTGCCCTCAGCGTCGAGCTGGAGCGCGACGGCGATCGCCCGGAGCACCTGAGCGGAGGGATGGCGGTCACGTCCCTGCTCAAGACGGATGTAGTACTCGGCGCTGATCCCGGCCAGCATGGCGACTTCTTCGCGCCGTAGCCCTGGCACCCGGCGCAGATTGTTCCCAGGCGGCAATCCCACTTCCGTCGGCGTGATGAGTTCACGCCGGGCTCGCAGGAAGTCGCCCAGGTCGTTGTCCACCTGTGCATCGTAAGCCTGAGAGTCATGGGGTGGGTGTCCCTGCCACTACCAGGAACACCAGGGGCTGTCATCTGTGTTCCGTCATCGGTGAGATGGCAGGCATGACGACACGCACATGGTTCATCACCGGAGTCAGCAGTGGTTTTGGGCGGCAGATGGCCGAGCAACTGCTCGCCCGTGGCGACCGCGTCGCAGCGACAGTCCGCCTCAAGGGCTCGGCCGACGATCTGCGAGCCCGATACGGCGACCGCTTCTGGCTCGATGACCTCGATGTCACCGACCTGCCCAGGGTCAGGGAGGTCGTGGACGCCGCCTTCGGCCGTTTCGGCCGCGTGGACGTCGTCATCGCCAACGCGGGATACGGCCTCTTCGGCGCTGCGGAAGAGTGCACCGACGAACAGGTGCAGCACCAGATCGCCACCAACTTGCTCGGATCGATCCAGACGTTCCGCGCCGCTCTGCCCTACCTGCGCGAGCAAGGCGGTGGCCGGTTGATCCAGCTCTCCTCGGTCGGCGGACTCACGGCGGCCGCGGGCGCCTCGCTGTACAACGCGAGCAAGTGGGGTGTCGAAGGTTTCATGGAGGCGCTCGCCAAGGAGGTCGCGCCGTTCGGCATCGGGGCGACGCTGGTCGAGGCGCACGGCGCGCCGACCGAGTTCGGCCGCGGCAACCTCCAGGTCGCTGAGCCGCTCGCGGCTTACGACGGAACACCGGCCTCGTTCATACGGAACATCAAGAACGGCTCTGTTCCACTCGCCGGTGACCCGGCGAAAATCGCGGCTCGCATCATCGGCAGCGCAGAGCAGGATCCCGCTCCGATGAGGCTGGTGCTGGGCAAAGACGCCTACGAGGGGTCCGCTGCCGCCTTGCGCGACCGTCTGGCACAGGTGGAGTCGCAGAAGACCACCGCGGGAGAGACCGACAGGGATTCCTGACGGTCACCGGCCATGGCTTTCCCTGCCGGTATGGCTTCGCATCACCCGGGAGCCCGCACCGTGACGGTCCCGGGTCTGTGGCTTCAGACTGCCCGGCGGAAGCAGGAATGGTGGACGTGCCGCGTCAGACGTCCACGAACGTCGAACTCAGGGGGCCCATTGGCTGCGCAGTCGGCCTGCCGGATGGGGAACGCGTCAGGGTCCCGGCCTGACGTCGGGCAACGCCCGGCAGACGTACGCGCCCACGTGATGACCGTGAGCGGCACCCGAACCCGGCCTCCGCCAGCGGCAGTCACAGGTGCATGGCAGGGCGTACGCGCCCCATGGCACCCGCGTCGCCTCTGGAGGAAGCGGTCGAACTCCGCCTCGCCCGCGTTCGCCAGCGCATGTACCACCCACAGGCGGTCGTCGGCCGTCACGACGTGCCCGCCGGGCGTCGGGGCACGGCGGTGGTCCGGGAGGTCCGTCGCGCATTCCGTACCGTCCGGCCTCACCCCAATCGAAAGAGCAAGGTTGGACAGCCGCGCGCCGTCGTGCGCTCAGCCCACCTGCACCGGTGCGCCCGCCCCGGTCACCAGCAGGCCGTGGTTCTCGGTGGTGAGGTAGGTCGACAACTGGGCATGGCAGGCACCGACGTTGAGGTCCCGCCAGAAGCGCTGCAGCGGATTGTCGAGGGCGAATGCGCTGGAGTCGTGCAGGTCCAGCAGCAGGTCGACAGTGCGCAGGAACTCAGCACCATCTGGGCTCGCCGCCAGGTCACTACCGACCCGGTGCCCGGCGGATGATCCGCAGCAGCCGCATGCCCTCATCGTCATCGATCTCGCGCACGTGCAACCGGCATACCAGGCACAAACACCTCGCGCCGTTGCACGACGCCAGGGCACGCAGGACCGCCGCGGGCTACCGGACTGGAACTGGCTCAGACCGACGAAGGGTCACAATCTCGAAGATTGAAGCGGGATTTCCCATCACGCTTTTGGCCGCGGCGGCTGACCACAGCCTAGCGACAACCACCATGCGCTACAGGGCGAAGGTGGCTTGATGCGGCACTAGCCGTCGAGCATCTTCGCCAGCACCTCGCGTTGCAGCGGCAGTACTTCGGAGTGCAGTTCACGGCCCTTGCGGGTGAGGGACACCCAGACGCCCCGGCGGTCCTCCTCGCACATGGACCGCTCCGCGAGGCCCTCCTTCTCCAGGCGGCCGATCAGGCGGGACAGCGCGCTCTGGCTGAGATGCACCCGGCCGACGAGGCTCTGCACCCGGCACTGGTCGCTCTCCCGGGGCGACTCGGTGGCAAGGATGTCGAGCACCTCGAAATCACTCGCGCCCAGACCGTGCGGGTGCAGCACGCGCTCGATCTCGGACATCGTGCGCGCGTGCACCGACAGGATGTCCCGCCACCGCTCCTCAAGGCCGGTACCGACCGTGTTCACCGCCATACATGCACGGTAACACCGATCCGGTCACCGAGAGGACAGAACGTTCAGTCTTGCCTAATCCTGCGGGCAGAACTAGATTCCAGTGGTCAGCGGCCGTTCAGACCGTCATTTCTGAGGTAACCCACATGCCCCTACGACCCGTGCGGCAGGGCGAGCTGAGTCGTTCTCCACGCACTGAGTCAACCGCGCGACTCTGGCCGATGCTGGCGGCGATGTTCCTGATCAATGTCTTCGGCTATGCGGCGATCGGCGGAGTGCTCTCCGTTCTGTTGCCGACGCAAGTCAGGCTCATCGCCGGGAATGCGGCCCCCTCCGCCCTCGCGCTCATCACCGGTGCCAGCGCGATCGCCTCGCTCGCAGTACCCCCCGTTGCCGGCCTGCTCTCCGACCGCACCCGAAGCATGTGGGGGCGGCGAACCCCATGGATCCTCTTCGGTGGCCTCGCGACAGGCGCTTCACTCCTGCTTCTCGGTGCGGTCGGATCGATCACTGGGCTGCTCACCGGCTGGTTCCTGGTGCAGGGCACCGTGAACGTCGGCCTGAACGTCGTCCTGGCGACCATCCCCGATCGGATCCCACCGCGGCGCCATGGTCTCGCCAGTACGGTGCAAGGGCTGGGTCTGCCCGTCGGGAGTGTGCTCGGAGTCCAACTCGGAGCGTTCTTCGTGGATTCCGTGCTGACGGGCTACACGGTGTTGGCAGTGGCCTTCGTGTTCGCCTCGGCCGTGTCGGCTTGGGTGGCCCGGGAAGCGCGACGCCGTCCGGAGGGCGAGCGCGTACCGCGCAGTGTGGGTGAGGACGTGCGGCAACTGTTCGCCAGCCTCGGCGACCGGGACTACCGTTGGGTCTTCGTCTCGCGGGCCGTGCTGTACCTCGGCTACAACATGGTCAACGGATTCACCCTCTACATCCTCCAGGACTTCATCGAGCCTCCCCCAGGCACGAAGCCCGCCGACGGCGTCGCCACCGCCCTGACGATCAGTCTGGTGTTCCTCACCGTGGGAACCGTCTGCGCCGGGCCTCTCGTCGACCGTTTCCGCCGGCACCGCAGCTTCGTGCTGGTGTCGTCTCTGCTGCTTTCCATTGCGTTGTTCGTCCCTCTGGCGTGGCAGACGTGGCCCGCGTTCCTGGTCTGCACCGCACTGAGCGGGTTCGCCCTGGGCCTTTATCTCGGAGTGGACCTGGCTCTGGCGACACTTGTACTGCCGAGGGCCGGTGACACCGGCCGTGATCTCGGCGTGTTCCACGTCGCGCTGACCGCGCCTCAGGTCATCGCCCCCTTCCTCGCCTCACTCGCGGTGACGACCCTCGGCGGCTATCCAGCGCTGTTCCTGCTCGGCGGCGCCATCGCGCTGATCGGTTCCCTGGCGGTCCTGCGGGTCCGTCCGCAGGCCTTGGCCGAGCACCACCATCCGTTGGAGACCGCATGAACAAGACCCAGCACCGTGCGATGCCCACGGCGGCAGCCGAGGCGGCGATCCGCAGGCTCAGCGGATTGCCCGAGAGCGCCGTCCACGTCAGCATCACCGAACGGATCGGCGACGGCTTCCGGGCCTTGTCAGCCGATGGGGTCCTGACCGTTGTCGCGTCCGGCGCAGGTTCGGCGGTCGCCGGTTACGCCGCCTTCGCGCGCCGGACGGGTGCCGCCCATGTCTCGCGCCTCGGGACCCGTCCGATCGGAGGTGAACTACCGGCAAAGGCAACGGTGTCGGGCGACGCCATGATGGGCCATCGGATCGCGTACAACTTGACGGTCGGCGGTTACACGACCCCCTTCTATGACTGGGCGCAGTGGGAACACGAGATCGACCTGCTCGCGGCCGGCGGGGTGACGGCAGCACACCTGACACTTGGTCAAGAACTTGTCCTTCTAAGCACAATACCAGTGACTTAACGGTCTCGACTGGTAGGTTGTCTGCCCAGGAGGTGCCTGGATGCCACGCCCTGGGCAGGTCAAGCCGGAGAGTGACGA
>NZ_KB911674.1 GCF_000383615.1 Streptomyces canus 299MFChir4.1
GCCCCGTCGCGGATGCGGATCACCTTGCGTCGTTCCGTGACTCGTCCCATGTCCGGTCTCACCTCCGTATCGCCACGACGGGCGTCTTCTCGACAGGCATCTTCTCGATCCGGATCGCGGCGGCCTGGAACTCCACGGTCCCCGCGATCGGACAACCCGCCCTGTGCGCACCCCGGTTGGCGTCCGTGCCGTCCGGCGGACGGCCGGTCATGAACGCCAGACCGGCCCGCAGCGCCGGATCCACCCACACCGGCGCAGTCGTCGAGCCCCGCCGGGTGGCGACCCGCACCTCTTCGCCGACCACCACGCCGTAGCGCTCGGCGTCCTCCGGACTCAGCTCGACACACTCGGTCCGCCGCAGCGACGACGCCGAACCACCCCTCTGAACAAGGGAGTTGTTCGAGTCCGTACGGCGCCCCTTGGTGAGCCGGACCGGATACTCCTCGTCCGTCAGGTCGACGGGAGGGGAGTGCCGGACCAGGTGGAAAGGCGTCCGCCCCGCTCGACCGTCGTGACCGCGGCCGGTGAGCAGCGACAAGTCGGTCAGCGCGCGGACCTCCTCGTGCCCGGTGCCGACGAACGCCCGTAACGGCTCGCCGCGCGCGAAGGTGTGCGCCAACTCCCGCACGACAGCGGCCGGTACGCCCGTCACCTTCACCGCGAGCGACACCGTCCACGGCTCGACGAGCCGCCGGTACTCCTCGAAGCCGGAGGTCGAGCGCTCGATGAACGCCCGATCGGCCAGCCCCGCCCGGATGATCTCCCGGCCGATCGCATGGGCCAACGCGACCCCGGCGCCGGCGTTCGGCCGGATCCGGGGTGACGGCCCGACGGCGTGGGTGCCCGGTGGCGTCATGCGACGGCCCGGAGCGCGAGGAGGTCGGAGAGGGCGTGCACGGTACGGAGCGTGGGCACGTCCACACCGGTGATCTCCGCCAGCTCGATGACCGCGGTGAGCAGGACGTCGAGTTCCAGCGGTTTGCCGCGCTCCAGGTCCTGGAGCGTGGAGGTGCGGTGGTCACCTACGCGCTCCGCGCCGGCGAGACGGCGTTCGATGGAGACACCGACGGTGCAGCCGAGCGCCTCGGCGACCGCGAGGGTCTCGGCCATCATCGTCTCGATGACCTTGCGGGTGCCGCCGTGCAGGCACATCTGGCGCATGGTGGCACGGGCCAGCGCGCTGATGGGGTTGAAGGAGATGTTGCCCAGCAGCTTCAGCCAGATGTCGTCCCGCAGGTTCGGCTCGACCGGGCACTTGAGCCCGCCGGCCTGCATGGCCTCGCTGAAGGCCTGACACCGGGGCGAGAGGCTGCGATCGGGCTCGCCGATCGAGAACCGGGTGCCTTCCAGGTGCCGTACGACACCCGGGCCTTCGAGCTCGGTCGCCGCGTAGACGACACACCCGATGGCCCGGGAGGGAGCGAGCACCGCACTGACCGCGCCGCCCGGGTCCACGCTTTCGATGCGGTGCCCGTCGTGCGGGCCGCCGTGCCCGTGGAAGTACCACCAGGGGATGCCGTTCTGGGCAGCGATGACCGCCGTGGTGTCGGTGAGCAGGGGCTCGATGAGCGGCCCGCACGCCGCGTACGAGTTGGCCTTCAGACCGAGGAAGACGTAATCGACCGGGCCGATCTCGGCCGGGTCGTCGGTGGCGTGGGCGCGGGCGGTGAAGTCGCCGCGCTGGCTGAGGACTTGGACACCGTGCTCCCGCATGGCCGCCAGATGCGGACCGCGGGCGATGAGATGGACGTCGGCACCGGCGCGGTGGAGTGCCGCGCCGACATAGGCACCGATGGCTCCGGCGCCGAGGACTGCGACTTTCATGGGTGGAAGCTCCGTTCGGTGAGGGTGACCGAGGAACTGCCGACTTTGTCGACTGGATATTGTCTACAGGATGGAGAGAGTGCTCAGCAAGGGTTCTGACGTCACCAAGGCCCATGAGCTGCTGCTACGCCCCGGTAAGGCCCGGGCCGACAGGGGTTGTGCGCCGTAGACTGTAGGCGAAAACCAATTCATAATTGGCTCTCAGCTGCAGCGACGAACGCTGTACGGGAGGGACCGTGATGTTGCCGACGACAGGACTGCCGTACGGGACGGTGCCCAGGCTCGAGCGCCCCGGTCCACTGCGCGACCGTGTCTACGGCGCACTGCTCGAACTCATCACCACCCGTGCCCTCCAGCCGGGTCAGCATCTGGTGGAGAGTGAGCTGGCGGGTCATCTGGGGGTGTCCCGGCAGCCGGTGCGGGAGGCTCTTCAGCGGTTGAACACCGAGGGGTGGGTGGATCTACGGCCCGCGCAGGGCGCGTTCGTGCACGAGCCGACCGACGAGGAGGCCGACCAGCTCCTCACCGTGCGCACGCTGTTGGAGGCCGAGGCGGCCCGGCTCGCCGCCGCCAACGCGGGCAGCGCCGGAATCGCCGCCCTGGAGGACCTGTGCGCGGAGGGCGAGAGGGCCGTCGACGCGGACGACGTGGACGGCGCGGTCGCCCTGAACGCCCGTTTCCACGCGAAGGTCATGGAGTTGGCGGGCAACGCGGTCCTCGCCGAGTTGGCGGGGCAGGTGGACCGCCGGGTGCGCTGGTACTACACGCCGGTCGCCCGGCAGCGCGGACGCCAGTCCTGGATCGAGCACCGTGAGCTCATCGCGGCGATCGCCGACCGTGACGAGCAGCGCGCCACCGCGATCATGCGGCAACACACGGAACACACGCGGAAGATGTACCACGACCGCGAGAAGTGACGTACGACGCCAGGCAAGTTCAGGGCCCGTGGCCGTCGAACGGCGCCGGGCCGTCGGATCAGGCAGCCGACGGACAGCGCCCGGCCGACGGACAAGGCGGCGGTTGCTCAGCACCTGGCAATCGGTCGGCACCCTGCTGCCGGGTCAGGCGGCCGTCGATCAGTGCCCGGCCGTCAGCCAGCATTGGGCCATCCGTCGACACCCCGGCTGTCGGGTGAGGTGGTCGGGGGTCGGTGCCTGGCCATGGGTCGGCAGTCGGCAGTCGGTTGGCGCCTTGTCGTTGGGGCAGGCGGGTGTCGGCCATTACGCGGCTGTCGGGTGAGGTGGTCGGGGGTCGGTGCCTGGCCATGGGTCAGCAGTCGGCAATCGGCCGGCACCCTGCCGTTGGGGCAGGCGGGTGTGGGCCAGTACCCGGCTCTCGGGTGAGGCTGCCAGCGGTCGGCGCAGGCCATCGGTCTGCACCCGGCCATCGATCCGCGCCCGGCAACCGGACAAAACCCCAGCCATCGGACAACCCTAAGCCATCGGATCAGGCGGCCCCTCCCCGACGCCATGGGGAAGGGCTGCCTGCTGTCCGAACCGCCGGCCTCAGGCCGCGGCTTGTGGCTGTGGTGCCGGGGCTCCGGTCCGGGACCGTCCCGGCTGCCGTAGCAGCAGGGCGATCGCCGCCGCGAGCATCGAGGTGGCGCCGGCCAGGGCGTACGCCCCGTCGTAGCCCCAGGCCGCGACGACCATGGAGCCCAGGCCGCCGCCGAACAGGCCGGAGATCAGCTTGCCGCTGTACACCAGCCCGTAGTTGGAGGCGTTGTAGTTCTCCCCGAAGTAGTCCGGGGTGAGCGCCGCGAACAACGGGTAGAACGCACCACCCCCGAACCCGGACAGGAACGCGAACACCAGGAACAGCGACTCGCTCTTGATGTCGCCCGCCCAGATCACGCCGAACTGCGCGAGACCCAGGACGACGATCACGAACACCAGCGTGGACTTGCGGCCCCACTTGTCGGACAGCCAGCCCACCACACCGCGCCCGATGCCGTTGATGACGGCCATGACGCCCATCGAGGAGGCCGCCACCAGCGGGCCGAAACCCACCTCCTTGGCGTAGTCGACCTGGAAGGAGATCCCGAAGATCGACACTCCCGCGGTCATGACGAGGGCGATCCACATGAGGGGAAGCATGCCGGTCCTGACGGCCTCCTTGGGCGTGAACTGCCGTACAGCAGGAGGGTTCTTGGCCAGGGCTCCGGCCCCCTTCTCGCCGCCGCCGTGGGTGAGCGGGTCGATGTCCGCGGGCCACCAGTTCTTCGGCGGGTCCTTGAAGAAGAACGCGCACCCGACGACCACGATCAGGATGTAGCACCCGATGAGGTCCAGGACACGGTGGTAATTGGCCGTGTCGAAGCCGTAGTTGAAGATGAAGATGAAGGGCAGTGATCCGTACGCGAAGCCGCCGTTGACGAACCCGGTCCTGGCGCCCCGGCGTTCGGGGAACCACTTGCCGACCATGTTGATGCAGGTCGCGTAGACCAGTCCGGCGCCGATTCCCCCGATGACGCCGAATCCGAGGATCGCCAGCCAGACGTTGCCCAGGTGCGACAGGGCGAGGAATCCGACCAGACACATGCCCGAGCCGATGTACATGGCCTTGCGGGCGGTCAGGATGCCCTTCTCCCGCAGCCAGCCCGCCGGGAAGGCGATGCCGGCCTGGAAGAAGACCCAGACACTGAGGATCCAGAAGGTGTTGCTCTGCGTCCAGCCGTGGGCGTGGGACAGGGTGTCCTCGGCCGAGCCGTACGCGTACTCGAAGACGCTGATGGCCATCATGCTCATCCAGGGCAGATACACCATGATTTTGCGCGAGTGGCCGAGGATGTCCCGGTCGGTCTCGCCGATGCGGTAGACGCGGCCGCCTGCGTCGGTCACTTCTCGGTAGGGACGTGGTGCGGCGGTGGAGTGTGCGGTCTTGTCGGTCTCGCTGCGTGCTGCGTACGGATCTGCCGTCATGTCAGGCCATTTCCTCGCCGAGCGGTTGCGGGTTGGGTACGGTCCGACGGCTGGTCTGGGGCCTGCCGGGAGCCTTCAGGAACAGTGCGAGGACCGCGGACGCCAGGCCGATGGAGCCGGCCAGCACGAACGCGCCCTGGTAGTCCCAGGCGCCGACCACGATCGAGCCGACACCGGAGCCGACGAGCCCCGAGATGAGCTTCGAGCTGTAGACCATGCCGTAGTTGGAGGCGTTGTTGTTCTCACCGAAGTAGTCGGCCGTCATCGCGGCGAACAGCGGGAAGATCGCGCCGCCGCCGAAGCCGGAGACCATGGAGCAGAAGAGGAAGAACGGCATGCTGCCCATCTGGCCGGAGACCAGCACCCCGAACTGGGCGGTGCCCAGCACCAGACAGACGATGATCAGGGTGTTGCGGCGCCCGAACTTGTCGGAGATCCAGCCGATCACCCCGCGCCCGGTGCCGTTGACGATCGCCTTCAGCGACATCGCCGTGGCCACGATCCCGCCCGCGAAGCCCATGTCCTTGCCGAACGGCACCTGGAAGGCGATGCCGAAGATGTTGATCCCGGCCGTGCACAGCAGGCAGAACCACATCATCCACAGGACCGGCGTGCGCGCGGCCTCCCTCGGGGTGTACTGCTTGACGGCCGGCGGGTTCTTCTCCAGCGCCCGCCGGATCTTCGGGTCGTCGGTCTGCTTGAGCGGGTCGACGTGCGGCGGCCACCAGTTCTTCGGCGGGTCCTTGAAGAACCACCCGGCGAACGCCACGATCGCGCAGCAGACGAGGCCCACCGTCACCAGGACACCCCGGTAGTTGCTCAGGTCCATGTACGAGGTGAACAGGAAGACGAAGGGCACCGAGCCGTAGGCGAAACCGCCGTTGACCATGCCGGTCTTGCCGCCCTTGCGCTCCGGGAACCACTTGCCGACCATGTTCACGCAGGTCGCGTAGACAAGGCCGGCACCGATACCGCTGCACACACCGAAGCCCAGATAGGCGAAGATCACGTTCGGCGCGAAGGCCAGCGAGATGTAGCCGAGGATCGTGCCCACCGCGCCGAGCATCATCGCGTACCGGGCCGGAAGCTTTCCGCTCTCCCTGAGCTGCCCGGCCGGGAAGGCCACGGCCGCCTGGAAGAACACCCAGACGCCCATCAGCCAGAAGATGTGCCCACTGCTCCACAGATGCGCCTCGTGCAGTGTGTCCTCGGCCGACGTGAACGCGTACTCCGAGGAACTGATGCCCAGCATGCCCATCCACGGGAAGAGCACCATGGTCCATCGTGGTCGCCCCATGATGTGCCGGTCGGTCTCGCCGACCCGGTACACGCGGCCGTTGCGGTCCGTCACCTCCCTGAAGGCGGCGGACGACGAGTAGTCGATGGCTGTCATAGTCTTCATGACTCCTTGCGTCGAAAGATCTGGCCAGCGCCCCCTGTCCAAATGCCTTTCGTGCGCGCATGGATCCCGGGGTCCCGCCGACGCGCACCGCCGCCGGTCCCCGCGCTCGTTCACGTCATGGACCACCGCCCAGGGGCCCGGGAACGTGGCTTCGGTTCACCACGTCAGATCACCCCGCCCGACCTGAGAAGCCGCAACTCCTCGTCACCGAGCCCGAGTTCGCCGATGTAGATGTCCTCGTTGTGCTGGCCGAGGAGGGGTGGGGTGGTGATGGTGGTGGGGGAGTCGGAGAGTTTGAGGGGGTTGCCGACCGTGGTGAACGTGCCGCGCTGGGGATGTGCGACTTCGACGATCATGTCGTTGTCGGCGAGGGAGCGGTCCTCGATGATCTCTTTCGGGGACAGGATCGGCCCGCACGGGATGTTGTGGGCGTTGAGTTGTTCCAGGACCTGCCATTTGGGCAGGGCCGCGGTCCATTCCTCGATCAGCTGGAACATCTTCGCCAGCTTCGGCAGCCGGGCCTCGGGGGTGGCCCACTCCGGATCGGCGCCGAGTTCGGGCCGGCCGATCAACGCGGACAGAGGCTGCCAGCCGGCGGGCTGAACGATGACGTACACGTAGTCGTTCGGGCCGCCCGGCGCGCACCTGACGGCCCAGCCGGGCTGCCCGCCCCCCGAGGCGTTCCCGGAACGCGGGACCTCGTCGGTGAAGTCGTCGTTGGGGTACTCCGCGAGCGGTCCGTGTGTCAGGCGTTGCTGGTCGCGGAGTTTGACCCGGCACAGGTTCAGGACCGCGTGCTGCATCGCGACGTTCACGCGCTGGCCGCGGCCGGTCCTCTCGCGCTGGAAGAGCGCGGCCAGGATGCCGGCGACCGCGTGGATACCGGTGCCCGAGTCGCCGATCTGCGCACCGGTGGCCAGCGGCGGCCCGTCCTGGAACCCGGTCGTGGCCATCGACCCGCCCATCGCCTGCGCGACCACCTCATACGCCTTGAAGTTCGTGTACGGGCCCTGGCCGAAGCCCTTGATCGAGGCGTACACGATCCTCGGGTTGATCTCCCGGATCCGGTCCCACGTGAACCCCATCCGGTCCACCGCACCCGGCGCGAAGTTCTCCACCAGCACATCCGCACCCCGCACCAGCGCCGTCAGGATCTCCCTGCCCCGCCCCGTCTTGAGGTTCAGCGTGATGCTGCGCTTGTTGCAGTTGAGCATCGTGAAATACAGCGAGTCCGCGTCCGGGACATCCCGCAACTGCCCGCGCGTGACGTCCCCGCCCGGCGCCTCCACCTTCACCACATCCGCCCCCAGCCACGCCAGCAACTGCGTCGCCGACGGACCCGACTGCACATGCGTCATGTCCAGCACCCGCACACCATCAAGCGCCAACGTC
>NZ_KB911675.1 GCF_000383615.1 Streptomyces canus 299MFChir4.1
GCTACCTGCGCAGTCTCTACCCGCCCGAGATCCGTATCGCGATCGTGCTCGATAACTTCTCCCCGCACCTGACCACGAAGAAGGACACCCGGGTCGGCGACTGGGCCGCAGCCAGCAACGTCGAGTTCGCCTACACGCCGACCAACAGTTCCTGGCTGAACCGCATCGAAGCCCAGTTCACCGCCCTGCGCTACTTCGCACTCGACGGCACCGACCACGCCAGCCACAAGGAGCAGGGCAGCATGATCCGCCGATACATCATCTGGCGGAACCAGCACGCGGCCGACGAACGCCTACGCGAGATCGTGAACAGGGCAAACGTTGCTTGATGCGGCACTAGTCTCCCCGCCCGGTCTCCCCACCCCGGCCCCCAACCCCGATCGACCCAACCGCACACTCCAGACGCACATACCCCGCTCGCCCGGGGCACACTGACTGCATGTCCAGTCGTCGCAGGCTCTGCCCCGAGTGCCGTCGCGAGATCGCCGTCGTCGCCGGCCGCTTCGCCCGGCACGACCCGCCCGGAGCGCGTGAGAGGGGCCAGCTCGTCTCATGCCCGGGCTCCCGCCGGCAGGCGGAAATCGGAGCCGCACAGCCGTCGTTGGACGGGTACGCAGTCCCCGTCGTACCCGGCCAGCTGCCCCTGTTCTGACGCCCGTCGTACCCGGCCGACCGCCCCTCCACTGACGTGCCCTGCCGTGCCGTGCGCCTACGCCCCCGCCCGCACGTCCATCCGCGTGACCAGTCCGTCCTCCCCGAACCCGAACCCGTAAACGTGCTTCACCGCCTCGGCGGACCCGCCCGGCCGCAGCCCCTCCAGCCGTACGAGGGGATGCCTCGCCGCGAACTGCCGTGCCCAGTACGCCCGTACCGCCTCAGGGCCGTGCAGCCGGCCGCCGTCCAGCATGTTCGGCAAGTCCACGTCCGGAGACAGGCAGTGCGGTACGAAGGCGTCCCGCTCGTCCGTGGCGAAGACCTCGTACATCCGCCGCAGCAGGGCCTCCCGCGCGGCCGGTCCCCCCCTCGGGGGCCATCCTCAGTTGCCCGCCACCGACTTCACCGCCACCGACACCGGCGTGGAACCGCTGATCAGTTCCAGCGTCAGCCCGGCCGTAGCGGGCGTGTCCAGCAACTCCGCCAGTACGGCGGCCACGTCGTCGCGCGGGATCGGGCCACGGCCGGTGTGCGCCTCCAGGCGGACGAGGCCCTTGCCGGGGTCGTCCGTGAGTGCGCCGGGGCGCAGAATCGTCCAGTCCAAGGCGTCCAGGCCACTCACATAGGCGTCGGCCTCGCCCTTGGCGCGCAGGTATACGTCGAAGATCTCGTCGCCCTCGTGCCGCGGATCCGCGCCCATGGAGGACACGATCACGAAGCGCCGCACGCCCGCCCGGACCGCCGCGTCCGCGAACAGCACCGCGGCGGCCTTGTCCACGGAGTTCTTGCGGGATGCGCCGCTGCCCGGGCCCGCGCCCGCCGCGAAGACGGCCGCGTCCGCGCCCCGCAGAGCAGCCACGACCTCCTCGGCCGACGCCGACTCCAGGTCCAGGACGACCGGTTCGGCACCGGCGTCCCGCAGATCGTCGCTCTGTTCCGGGCGGCGGATGATCCCCGCGACCTCGTCCCCGCGCGCGGCGAGCAGCCGCTCCAGCCGCAGCGCGATCTGACCATGACCACCAGCGATGACAATGCGCATGCCTTCGACCGTACGCCGGAACGTCGGCGAACGCCGCGTCAGGGGAGTGGGGAGGGGTGGGGCCGGGGGCGCACACGGGACACAAGTCCCGCCGCATCCGTGCCCGGACCCCCTACGACGCCCTTCCGCCTACGGCACGTCCCCCCGCCCCTGCCGAGGCAGCCCCAACTCCGCGGCCGCCGCCGAGTTGCAGTACTCCCGTACCGCGCTCGTCCGTGCCACCACGCGCCCCCTGTGCACCACGATCCGGCTGTACGCCAGGGAGAGCGCGCCGGCCAAACGGTCGCCGCGTACCGCGAGCAGTTCGGCCGGGAAGCCGGCCTCCACGCGGACTTCGGGCAACCCGAGTACGGCTCGTGCCGAGGTGCTCACCGCGTCGTAGGCGTCTTCCGGCCGCAGGCCGTACCGGGAGGCGAGCAGGTACGCGGCCTCCAGGGGGTCCCCGCGGCCCACCGGGTTGCAGGCGTCCCGCAGCGCGCCGCTGCCGGCGGCCACCCGGACCCCGGCCGCGCGCAGCAGCCGCACCGGGGCCGTGCCCCTCCCGTCCACGCCCGCGCAGCCGCCTTGCGGGAGGCACACCACGGCGACTCCGGCCGCCGCGAGCTGGTCGGCGGTGCGGGAGACCACGTCCGCGGGGAGCCGGTCGAGACCCGCGCAGGGGCCGAGGGTCACGCCGGGCCGCAGCCCCCCGGCCATGGCGCCGAGGCGGGCGAGCCGGGCTGGGTCGGTGGCGTCGGTGTGCAGGTCCACGGGGCAGCCGTGCTCCGAGGCGACCTCCAGGACCGCCTCCGCGTAACCGGTCGGATCGGGGTCGAGATCCGGACAGCCGCCCACCACCGAGGCACCCATCTTCAGCGCGTCCCGCAACATCGCGAGCCCTTCCGCCCCGGCCACCCCGGTCAGCACCCGGGGCATCGCCACGGCCGTCAACTCGGCGAGCCCGCGCAGCGACCGCCGCGCCTGGAGTACGGCGGCCAGTGCGCCCAGCCCCTGGACGTCGCCCACGCGTACGTGTGCCCGGAGCGCGGTCGCCCCGTGCCCGAGCTGCAGCAGAGCGGCCTCCGTGGCCCGGCGCTGCACGTCCTGGGGATCGGGGGAGACCGGCCCCTCGGCGTCGGCCGACAGCGCGGTGTCGCCGTGGGCGTGCGGCTCGGCCGGGGCCGGCAGGAGCAGATAGCCGCTGAGATCCACACGCGCGCCGCACGCGCGCGTGCCGCCCCCGGCCAGACTCCCGGCCGTACCGACCGCCTCGATGCGCCCGCCGCCCAGCCGTACGTCCACGGTCCTGCCGTCGGTGAGCCGTGCCCCGCACAACAGGAGGCCGGCGCCCTCGGACCGGCCCGACGACACCGCACCCGATGACGCCGCACCCGACGACGCGGCACCCGACGACGCCGCACCTGACGAGGACGAGGACGAGCACGAGGACGAGGACGAGGACGAGGAGTGGGGCGGCTGCGGCTGGCTGTCGGGCATCGCGCTCCAGGGGCTCGGGGGCTGCGCAAGCCCGGAACCACCGGAACCGCGCAAGAGGACGCAAGATCACGCAGAGTGAGTCGAGCCTAGGGTGGCGGTGCGCCCGCGACGGGGAGGAGCGCAATAGTCGTACCGGTGTGGTCCGCCGTACCGGAGGGGCTGTCGAGGCCTGCGGGAACCCCGTGGATCAAGGCGCTCAGGGCGGCGCGAAACGGATTTGGGCGAACGGCGGCGGAGCGTGTAATGTCTTCATCGCTCGCCCCAATAGCTCAGTCGGCAGAGCGTCTCCATGGTAAGGAGAAGGTCTACGGTTCGATTCCGTATTGGGGCTCTGGTGTGTGAGGTTCTCGTCGCGAGACGGGAATGGATCGCATCTCAGCGGTGTAGCTCAGTCGGTAGAGCAAGCGGCTCATAATCGCTGTGTCACCGGTTCAAGTCCGGTCACCGCTACAGACAGTAGCCGATTGTGGGGTCGGTCCTTCGATCGGCTACTCTTCTATGCGTTAATCGTCCCATCCGTTCGTCAAGGAGCACTCCTGTGGCTGCCACCGACGTCCGCCCGAAGATCACGCTGGCCTGCGTGGAGTGCAAGGAGCGGAACTACATCACCAAGAAGAACCGGCGTAACAACCCGGACCGACTGGAGATGAAGAAGCACTGCCCGCGTTGCAACGCGCACACCGCGCACCGCGAAACGCGATAAATCAGGCTCGTACACGAGGCCGTCCCCGAGAGATCGGGGGCGGCCTCGCGTCGTTGAGCAACCCCGTACCGGTCAGTAGAGCAACCAGGAGGTATCGAGCCCATGGCGCTCGACCAGTCCTTCGTGGGGCGGACCTACCCGCCCACCGACCCCTACGAGGTGGGCCGGGAGAAGATCCGCGAGTTCGCCGAGGCGGTGGGGGACTCCAACCCCGCGTACACGGACCCGGAGGCCGCCAAGGCGCTCGGTCACCCTGACGTGATCGCCCCGCCGACTTTCGTGTTCTCGATCACGTTCAGGGCGGCGGGACAGGTCGTGCAGGACCCGCAGCTCGGCCTGGACTACAGCCGCGTGGTGCATGGCGATCAGAAGTTCGCCTACGTCCGACCCGTGCGCGCCGGTGACCGGCTGACCGTCACCTCCACCATCGAGGCCATCAAGTCCATGGCCGGCAACGACATCCTGGACATCCGCGGCGAGGTCCACGACGAGGCCGGCGAGCACGTCGTGACCGCCTGGACGAAGCTCGTCGCCCGCGCGGCAGAGGAGGCGTGAAGCAGCAGATGACGGCGAAGATCTCCTACTCCGACGTCGAGGTCGGCACCGAGCTGCCGGCCCGGACCTTCCCGGTGACCCGCGCCGGCCTCGTCCAGTACGCGGGTGCCTCCGGTGACTTCAATCCCATCCACTGGAACGAGAAGTTCGCCAAGGAGGTCGGGCTCCCGGACGTCATCGCGCACGGCATGTTCACCATGGCCGAGGCGATCCGTGTGGTCACCGACTGGACCGGCGACCCGGGAGCGGTCGTCGAGTACGGCGTCCGCTTCACCAAGCCCGTCGTCGTCCCGAACGACGACCAGGGCGCCACGATCGAGGTCAGCGCCAAGGTCGCCGCCAAGCTCGACGACAACACGGTCCGCGTGGACCTCACGGTGACCAGTGCCGGGCAGAAGGTGCTGGGGATGTCGCGGGCGGTCGTACGACTGGCCTGAGGCGGGCATGAAGACCGGCCTGAAGGCTGGGCCGACTGTTCCAGGTAAGGGGCGCCCGCCATGGTGGGGCGCCCCTTACCGACGTCATGGGGTTCCGCGCTTGCAAAGTTAGTGATTGAGTACTAACTTAGTCGCATGGCCAGGATGAGTGCAGAAGAGAGGCGCGAGAGCGTCATCCGTGCGGCGACGATCGAGTTCGCCCGCGGCGGCTATCACGGCACGTCGACCGAGGTCATCGCCAGGCGTGTCGGGGTCTCGCAGCCGTATCTCTTCCGGCTCTTCCCGGGCAAGAAGGCGATCTTCCTGGCGGTGGCCGAGCGCTGCCTGGAGGACACCATCCGCACCTTCGAGGAGGCGTCGAAGGGCTTGGAGGGCGAAGACGCCCTGCATGCCATGGCGGACGCGTACGCCCGGGTCATCACGGAGCGGCCCGAGTGGCTGCTGATGCAGATGCAGATGTACGTCGCGGTGGGGGCCGCCCAGCAGGAGGGCGACCACGAGTTCGGCGAGGCGGTGCGAGCGGGCTGGATGCGGCTGTGGGACACCGTCCACCTGCCGCTCGGCGCCGATGCCGGCGAGACGACGACCTTCCTGGCGCACGGCATGCTCATCAACTGCCTGGTGGCGATGGGCTTCCCGCCCGAGCACAGGGTCTGGGAGGGGTTGTATCCGTCGGCGCGCCTCAAGGGCCGGCTGGAGCACTAGACATTCAGGAACCGGCGTCATCGGCGGCGCCTTTCCATGATCGAGAAACTTAGTAATCAATAACTAATCACCGGTCACCAACCCGCTGGGGGAGCGATGTCACAGCAAGCGCACCAACCGCAAGCAGCACCGACCGCACGTCGCGGGGGAGCCGCCTGGGCCCTCGTCATCACCAGCGTCGCCGGATTCATGGCGGCCCTCGACAACCTCGTCGTCACCACCGCCCTGCCCTCCATCCGCGACGACCTCGGCGGAGCGCTGCACGACCTCGAATGGACCGTCAGCGCCTACACGCTCACCTTCGCGGTCCTGCTGATGACCGGCGCCGCACTGGGCGACCGATTCGGCCGCCGACGTCTCTTCCTCACGGGCCTCACGATCTTCACCGGCGCCTCGGCGGCCGCGGCCCTGGCCCCCGGCATCGACTCCCTCATCGCCGCCCGCGCGGTCCAGGGCGTGGGCGCGGCGATCATGATGCCCCTCACGCTCACCCTCCTCACGGCGGCCGTGCCCGCCGCCAGGCGCGGGATGGCCTACGGCATCTGGGGCGCCGTCAACGGACTCGCGGTGGCCTCCGGACCCCTCATCGGCGGCAGCCTCACCGAACACATCTCCTGGCAGTGGATCTTCTGGCTGAACGTCCCGCTTGGCGTCGCCCTGCTGCCCCTCGCCCGCCTGCGCCTGGCCGAGTCCCACGGCACCGGCGCGCGCCTCGACATCCCCGGCACGCTGCTCGCCAGCGGCGGTCTCTTCGGCATCGTGTACGGCCTGGTCCGTGGCCCGTCCGACGGCTGGACCGACTCCGTGGTCCTGCTGGCCCTGTTCGCCGGAGCCGCGCTGCTCGCCGCCTTCGTCCTCTACAGCACGCGGGCCAAGAACCCGATGCTGCCCATGCGGCTGTTCCGCTCCCGGGCCTTCTCCGGCATCAACGCGGCGAGCCTGCTGATGTTCCTCGGGATGTTCGGCTCGATCTTCCTGCTCAGCCAGTACATGCAGGGCGTCCTCGGCTACTCGCCCACCGAGGCGGGCCTGCGGATGCTGCCCTGGACCGGCATGCCGATGCTCGTCGCGCCGATCGCCGGGATCCTCTCCGACCGCATCGGGGGCCGGCCGGTGGTGGCCACGGGTCTCTTCTTCCAGGCGGCGGGTCTCGCGTACATGGCGTCCGTGGTCACCGTCGACGCGTCCTACTCCGCGCAGCTCCCCGGTCTCATCCTCAGCGGCATAGGCATGGCACTGTTCTTCGCTCCCGCGTCCAACCTGGTCATGTCGAGCGTGCTGCCGAAGGAGCAGGGCATCGCGTCCGGGGCCAACAACGCGCTGCGCGAGGTGGGCGGGGCGCTGGGAATCGCCGTCATGGCGTCGATCTTCTCCTCGCAGGGCGGATACGACAGCGGCCAGTCCTTCGTGGACGGACTGCGTCCGGCCCTGGTCACCGGAGCGGCCGTGGTGGCGCTCGCCGGGGTTGCGGCTCTGCTGATTCCCTCGCGGAAGCGGGTCGTGGCGACGGAGGCGTCCGACGAGGCGCGAGCGCTGGAGACGGTGGGTGCCTGAACCTTGTTGGAACGGTCCGTCCGAGAGGGCGGACCGTTTCTGCCGTGCGGGGTGCCGCACGGGGTTGTGGGGCGGCCACGGGCGCGTGGGGGGCTGATCGCGCAGTTCCCCACGCCCCTGGGTGGGTGCAGTCACCGGCGCCACGACGGGCCGTTGGCCGCGTACGGCGGCAAGGGGACGGGGTGGGGGGTGTCCGCCCGCAGCGGCCGGCGTCCGTCACCGAGCCCTACTCAAGGGACCGAGCCGCCGGACCGAGGACGGAT
>NZ_KB911676.1 GCF_000383615.1 Streptomyces canus 299MFChir4.1
CCTCCCGCCCACCGAGGGTCCAGGCAGGCCAGGCCGATCGCGTTGAACCGGTGGATCACATCGCGCACGGTGTCCTCGTCGGCCTGCACCAGCTGTGCGATCACCGGCACCCGGTTCCCGCCGGCCGAGGCCAGCAGCATCATCGCGCGCCGGTAGCGCACCGAGCTGGTGCTACCGCGGCGCACGATCTGCTGCAGCTTCTGCCCCTCCTGGTCGGTCAGTCTGCGCACACGGACAGGCTCGGCCACCGCGCCTCCAGCGGTCGGTTGGGACGTCACCGCACATCCAACCGTCATGACCGCCAACCCGGCGAACCTATGCGGTCAGAGCACTAGCGGCAACGCCGAGGCGCTGACCTGGAACATCACCGACACCCTGAGTGAAGACGGTCCGGTGGACGTCCGTGCGGTGTTCACGGACGGATCCACCACGGACGCTTCCCCAGCGACCACCATCACGGTGGACCGCAACGCGGGTGAGGCACCCAGTGAGGATGTCGGCCCGGGCAGTGTGAACACCCTGACCGGTGACTTCAGCCTGTCGGCCACCGACGCCTCGGCCTTCGACCTGACAGCCACACGGTCCTTCTCCTCGCGCCGCCCCACCAACGGGGCCAATCAGGAAGGGCAGGCCGCGATCTTCGGGCCGCAGTGGACGGCTGGCACGGTCGCTGAGATCTCCGACAGCGACTGGACCTATGTGCGCAAGACCTCGGCCACCTCGGTGGCGGCCGTGGACGTGGACGGCGACGAGACCGGTTTCACCGCCACCAGCAACGGCGGCTGGAAGCCAGAAGCCGGTTCCGAGGACCTAACTCTGACCGGTAGCCTGACCGGCTCCTTCACGCTGAAGGACACCGAGGGCACCACCTCGGTGTTCAGCAAGGTCGACTCCACCGCCACCACGTGGCAGCTGGCCACCACGCTCCTGCCCACGGACCAGTCCACCACCACCGTGATCTCGCAGAAGATCACGGTGGACGGCAAGACGCTCGCCCGGCCCACGTACGTGATCGCGCCGTCCTCGGCGGTCTCCGCCGCCACCTGCGCGGCCACGCCGTCGACCAAGGGCTGCCGGATCCTGGAGTACCAGTACGCCTCCACGACCACGGCCACCAGCACCGCGCTGGGCAACGTGGCCGGGCAGGTGACGAGTATCCGCCTGTGGGCCACCGACCCGGGAGCCTCGGCCGCGACGGCCACCGTCATCTCGCAGTACGCCTACGACAGCACGGGTCGCCTGCGCGAGCAGTGGGACCCACGGATCTCCCCGGCGCTGAAGACGGCCTACACCTATGACAGCGCCGGTCGCGTCATCACGCTCACCCCGCCGGGCGAGCTGCCGTGGACGTTCGAGTACGGCAAGGCCGGATCCAACGCGGTGGCCGGGGACGGCATGCTGCTGTCCGCGTCCCGCCCGACGCTGAAGGCGGGCAGCAAGGACGAGCGGGACGGCGGCAAGGCGACCACCTCCGTCGTCTACGACGTGCCGCTGTCCGGTGACAAGGCGCCCAATCAGGTCGCGCCCGGCGATGCCGCCACGTGGGGTCAGACGGACGCGCCGACGGACGCCACCGCGGTGTTCCCGGCCGACCAGGTTCCTTCCTCGCACACCGGCAGTGACCTGGCCGGGACCGGCTACGACAAGGCGAGCATCACCTACACCAATGCATCCGGGCGTGAGGTCAACACCGGCCTGCCTGGCCGGCACCTGACCGTCAAGCAGTACGACCGGTTCGGCAACACCACCTTCGAGCTGACCGCCACTAACCGCGAACTGGCACTGGGTAGCGCGGACTACCAGGTCAACACCCAGAGCGAACTCGGCATCCTGTCTGACTCCACCGCCGAGCGCGCCCGCCAACTGGGCACCGTCACGGTCTACTCGACCGACGGCAAACGCCAATTGGAGGAGTTCGAGCCGCTGCACCTGATCACCCTCACCAAGGCCCTCACTGGCGACACGGACAGTCCCGACCTTGCGGCCGGAGTCCAGGTCGCGGCGCGTGAGCACACCGTCAACACCTACGACGAGGGCCGACCCACCGACGGCACCGCCACGGTGACCGACCAGGTCACCACCACCAAGGTGGGCGCCTCGATCGACGGTTACCCAACGGACGGTGACGTGCGCACCACGGCCACCGCCTACGACTGGGTCAAGGGCCTGCCCACCAGCGTGACGACCGACCCCAGCGGCCTAAAGCTGACCAAGACCACCAGCTACGACGCCCAGGGCCGAGTTACGAGGACCACGCTGCCCAAGTCAACCGGCGACGACGCCGGAGCGACGGTGACCCACTACTGGTCCGCCACCGGCACCGGCGATTGTGCCGGCCGCCCGGAGTGGGCCGACCTGGAGTGCTCCGTTGGCCCGGCCGGCGCGATCACCGGGGGCGGTTCCAACCCCAGCGAACTGCCGGTGAAGACCACCGAGTACGACCGCTGGGGCAACCCCGCGAAGGTCACCGAGGCCGCCAACGGCGTCACCCGCACCACAACGAACACCTATGACGCGGCCGGCCGTCTGAAGCAGACGGCGGTCACGGGCGGAGTCGGCACCGCGGTACCGACGCAGACCACCACCTACGACTCGGCCAGCGGCGCTGTGGCGACCGTCTCCAACGGCACCGCCACCATCACCCACACCACCGACCAGCTCGGCCGGGAAATCGCCTATGACGATGGCGCGGGCAACATCACCCGCACCGAGTACGACAACCGCGACCGCAGGATCCGGGTCACGGACTCGGCCCCGTCAACCGTCACGTACGACTACGACAACCCGGCCGGCCTGCCCACCCGTATCCATGACTCGGTGATGGGCACCATCGGCGACGTCACCGGCTCCTACGACTCCGACGGCCGCCTGTACAAGGAGGTGCTGCCGTGGAACATGGACGTTGAGTTCGACCTCGACCCCACCGGCAGCGAGACCTCGCGCTACTGGCACTACGAGTCCGGCTGGACCGTCCAGGGTGAATCCACCAGCGAATCCATCCACGGCCAGACTGTCTCCCGCACCACCTACACCGGAGGCGGCGCCTACCAGGAGTACACCTACGACGCGGCAGGCCGCCTGACCAAGGTCGACGACTCCCAGGCGGGGGTCACCACGCACCGCGCGTACGGCTTCGACGACAACACCAACCGCAAATCTCTGGCCACCACGATCGACGACGTCGACGGAGGCGCCCCCACCACCAGCACCGTCAACTCCACCTATGACAGCGCCGACCGGCTGATCGCCACCGGCACCGTCTACGACGCCTTCGGCCGCACCACCACACAGGCCAACGGCGCCCAGAACGCCTACTACACCAACGACCTCGTCCGCCAAATCACCGCCAACTCCAAGCGCACGACCTGGAGCCTGGACGCCAGCGGTCGCCTCGCCTCCTGGGGCACCGAGGAGCAGGCGGAGGACGGCACCTGGGGAACAGCCACCACCACAACCAACCACTACGGCGTCGACGGCGACAGCCCCGACTGGACTGCGACAAGCAATGGCATCAGCCGCAGCCTCGAAGACTTGGCCGGCAACCTGATCGCCACCACCAGCGCGACCGGTAACGTCGTCCTGCAGCTGTCCAACCTGCACGGCGACATCGCCACCCAGCTGCCTCTCGTAGACAGCACCACCCCGGTGGTCAATTCTTACGACGAGTACGGCAACCTGTTGCCCGGCACCGACCCCGCCCGCTACGGCTGGCTCGGCGGCAAGCAACGCTCCACCGAAACCCCCAGCGGCGCCGCCCTCATGGGCGTCCGCCTCTACGATCCCACTACCGGACGGTTCCTCTCCGTCGACCCCGTCCCGGGCGGCAACGCCAACGCCTACGATTACGTCAACGGCGACCCGCTGAACCGCTACGACCTCGACGGCAAGTGGGGCTGGTTCAAGAAGAAGTGGAAGAGACTCAAGAGGAGCCGGTTCGGAAGATGGGTCGGCCGGAACCGCAATGAAATCATCGGAGTGGGCTTCAGCGTGGGTTGCAGCTTCCTCTCAGGAGGTTTCGCAACGGCCGCTTGCGTCGTCGGTGGCTCCGCGATTGCTGGGGCGGCTTCGTATCACTTCTCCACACCGCGCCGGAAGAGGCACATAGGTGGGTACTGGGCGGCGACGTGGCGGCCTGTGGCATGGGGTGTCGCAGGGCATTACGCAGGGAAGGTCGGAGGTGCCTGGCGCCGTTGGCGGGCAGACCGAATACTTCCTCGATGGAGGTAAGAGTGGCGGAATCACCTGATATGAACCCTTCGGGGAGTCGCAATCGCTCTAATCAGGCAACGCGTGTCACCCGCGCGTACCGGAAGATCGACCGACTCCTGGGAGGCGATGAGCCACCCACCAGAACACAGGAGTTCGCCGCGAGGCGTCCCGCATTCATTGGCTTGTGTGCGGGTCTCGTCACGCTCGCAGCCTGCCTCCTGCTGTCCCTTGGCGGGGACGATAGCGGCGCTACCAGCGTCGCCTACTCTCTGCTCTTCGGGGCACTCATGGGAGGGCTCTTCACCGCCGTCTGTTTCGCCGAAAGGAAGCGCCAAGCACGGCTGAACAGAACGGAATGATCGCTAGCAGCGTCAACCACCACGGAAGTCACTGCCAGTCGCACACCTACCCCGACGTGATGACGAAGTCTGAGAAGTCTTGAACTTAGCCGCACTTCTTGTCGCGTATCGATGGTGCGAAGGTGGCTTGACAGTTAGCCCGTGGACTGCCTGGCGCCTCGCAGGATTCCCTGCGAGGCGCCAGGTTCTTCTATGCGGAGCTAATTTCAGGCTGCACCATCCGGAGGGAGCCCACAGGCTATCAATCCCACCGATGGTAAAGGTATACCAAGTTGACGCAAAGAGTGACCGGTGAAGCTGGACAACGAAAGCGCTTACGCTAAACTTAAGAAATCGCTTGACTCCTGCATTTTCGGCAGCGTTGGGGAATGACTGGACATCAAGCGGCATTCAGTCCCCGCACAGGCCCTTCCAGGAGCAGATCGATGTGTCGGCGTCGCCGTGACCAGCCCACCAAGCCCCTGATACCAGCCAGCCCAGAAGCGATTGCAATCACGATCCGAGAAGTGGTCAATCTCGTAGAGATTTTCGAGCACGCCCATGCCTGTATTGCCAAGCTGAGCGAGGCAGACAAAGAAACTCTCGCCAAAGCTAGCGGATTCAGCCTGATACCGACACTTTACGCACGGGCCGGATTTGCCTCAATTCATAACCGGCACATAGTTCCCCTTCTTGCCGATGAGATCGGCCTTCTTGAGGCCGCCGTGATCAACCTGGAGTCATACCAGGGCAATGAGGTCGCCCTGTACGCCGGCTATCAATTGTTGGATGATTTCGCGGATCGCAGCAGGAACTGCTACCCGTTGCGCCAAGTACACGGAATCCTGGCCTTCACGGGTGAGGTGGAGGATACAGCCAGCGGTTCAGCAGCACCTTCTCTGGCATGATGGCGAAGCCCAGGTGCGCGCACTTGCTGAATGAGCGCGTGGAGTTATTACTGCCGGCCTCGCTGAGCCACCCATTGCCCAATGCTGGCCTTGGAGTGACACCGTCAAACTCCCTTGATTCAAGGCTCGGGTCAGCTCCCGGTTGGCGGCCCGGGCGGCCAACCGGGCAATCGTGGCAGTGGTGGAATGCCGTGTATGAATCGAGGGACATCTACACACGCCGCTTTCTCTCCAGACTGGAGGCACCCGGATGAAGCGCTGTACCAACGGCGTCATTTTCTTTCCTGTGGACGTGGTACATGCGGCCATGGTGCGGATGCGGTCGGTGATCAGGGGCTGCTGAGGCAACAGCAGCCCAAGCAAGGCAGCCGGACTGCGACGAGTCCGCAGAACACCCGATTAAGACCGTCGCGCCCCATCGCAAGCAGTCGATAAAAGACCAGGTCAACGCCCCACAGGAACCATCCCCGCAGGTCACCGACCCGGCCCATTACTAGTGCCGCATCAAGCAACGTTCGCCCCGTGGTGATGTGTCGCCCGGTTGCTGCGCTGGGCAACATTGGACGGCGAGAATGCTCGCGTGGCTGAACGAGTACGGATTCGGGAGATCGATGATGACGAGGGCAGGAGGTTGCTGCGGATCATCCGCAGAGGCACCGGTTCCGTGGTGACCTGGCGGCGGGCCCAGATGGTGCTGTTATCGGCGCAGGGCATGCCCGTGGCGAAGATCGCCGAGGTGACGTTCACCAGTCCGGACCGGATCCGGGACGTGATCCACAACTTCAACACCGACGGCTTCGACTCGCTCTACCCGAAGTACAAAGG
>NZ_KB911677.1 GCF_000383615.1 Streptomyces canus 299MFChir4.1
CATCGACCTCGAAATCGTCCAACGCACCCCCGGAACCAGGGGATTCACCCCGATCCCGAAACGCTGGGCGGTCGAGCGGACCTACGGCTGGCTGATGCTGCACCGCCGCCTGGCGCGCGACTACGAAACCCACCCGCACCGCTCCGAAGCCATGATCCATCTCGCCATGACCGACCTGATGGCCCGCCGCCTCACCGGCGAGACCACCGTCTCCTGGCGCGACCCGACATCACCGGATCAAATTCACATCCCGGGATGAAACAACGGGAGAAAACGACCTCTGAGCGCCGGGCCGGTCCGGGACTTCGGGTGGGCAGACACGAAGGCTACGCACGGACAGTGAGCCGCTCCCGGTCTGGCGAAGGCTCGATTCCCTGAGAGGAGTTCGTAGCGCACTCGGCCCGCCTGCCCGAGGACCTGCTTGTTGGCGTCGACGAACGCGCGCTTGGTGATCGCACCGGTATGCGTGACGGTCGGGATACAGCATGGTCGGGACGGCGCACAGCGGGATCGGACCGCATGGCGCGCCGTCACTGCGCGGACGCTCCGATCGGGTCCGGGAAAGGGCCTCAAATCGACCTGGGCCCGACAGCCGACCGTCGGCAGCGGGTCAGGCCGGATCCGAAGGCGCCAAGCGCAACGAGATCGTCCAGCTCCTATCTGCTCGGCGAGGTCGCTGGCCACCCCCCGGCCGAGATAGAACATTCGGTCTTGACAACGGAGACCGAGGAGCCTTCAATATACAAGACAGAACGTTCTACCTCGTTTGGACTCTCCGCATGCCCCTCCCTCTTGAGACCGGTCTCCCGGAGATGGTGCCGACCAATCTGGCCGAGATGCCCTACGGTGTCGCGCTGACCGTGTCGCCGGCGGCGCCCCTTGCGACAGGACGGCGCAGGCCAGAGCTGCGCGGGAGGTGGTCGTCGCCGGTCGCGCATTCGCGGCGTGGATCGCCGACCGGCAGTACCGCGGGCGGGGACGTCCGCAACAGGAGCAATGCCCCGGTCATCCAGAGCGAGGGCGCGGAGGGGCCACTGACGGACAGCTTCCGGGGCGGCATCGCTCATCAGATGGCGAGACGCTCGCCGCTCCCATCCAGCTGTCAGGCGCAACCGCACATGCGCTGACATCCGACTCGAACCAAGCGTGGATCAGCGAGTCCGGTCAGCCAGTTGCAGACCTCGCCGACCCGTCTGACCCCATTACCAAGCCAATTGAAGGACTCATCATGCGAATCCGTATCCCGCGTCGCGTCGCAATTGCCGCCGGCGCCCTCGCTCTGCTGAGTGCCGCCGCGGTCCCGGGTGTGGCGGCAGCGAGCGGTGAAAGTTCTCCTGCGTCGCCGAAGCCGACCGTCGTCCTCGTCCATGGAGCGTGGGCGGACTCTTCCGGCTGGTCCCAGGTGGTGGAGCGACTGCGCCACGATGGCTACCCCGTGCGAGCCATCGCCAACCCTCTGCAAGGGCTCACCAGCGACTCCGCCTACGTCTCCAGCTACCTGGCCACCATCCACGGCCCTGTGATCCTGGTCGGCCACTCCTACGGCGGCGCGGTGATCACCAACGCCGCGGCATCGGACCCCGACGTCAAGGCCCTGGTCTACGTCGCCGGCTTCATCCCGGTGAAGGGCGAGACCGTGGGGGACCTGGCCGCCAGGTCCTCGTCGCCCATCCCGCTGATCGCGACGCCCGTTCCGGGCGGTACGGATGTGTCCATCGACCCTGACCACTTCCGAGAGGTCTTCGCCGGCGACGTCGATCCGACCATCGCTGCCGACATGGCGGTCGCGCAGCGGCCGGCGAACACCAAGGCCGTCACCGACCCCGGTGCCGCTGAGGCGTTCCGCACGGTGCCCTCCTGGAGCCTGATCACCACCCAGGACCACGCGATCTCGCCCGACGTGCAGCAGTTCATGTCCCAGCGGGCCGGTGCGCACATTGAGCGAGTCAGTTCCTCCCACGATGTGATGGTCAGTCACCCTGGCGCCGTCACGCACATCATCGAGGATGCGGACCGCGGCTCCAACTGAAACTCAATTTGACGGGACACCCCACAGTCCAGGCCGGACGCTCCTCCAAGCGCCGTGCGAGTGCCGTGGCGTGGACAAGACCCAGCCCGCGGTCTTGTCCACGCCGCCCACCCGCTGCCGCGTCGGCAGACCGCCGAGGCGGCAGCACGTCTGGGAATTGCTGACGAAATGCGCGACAGGGTCCCGCTGGGCTCCCGCCTTCTTGGTGGACCGGATGGTATGCGTCCGTACCGACTGACTTAGCTCCGACGGTGCGGCGCATGTCCATCGCGGCCCGGGTGTGCGGGAGCGGTGACGGCGCGGGCGGTGGTGGGGTGAGCAGCGCGGTGCACGCGAACAGCGTGCCGTCGAGAGCGCCCGGTGCGTACGAGGCGCACAAACCATTCTCAAAGAGGTGCGCTTCCAATTCTACCGACGGTAGAAATCGGTGTAAGGGCAAGCCGACCAGCATTAAGACCAGCGAGGAAGTACGCGACCTCGCCACACGCGAGCTCACGGCGGCCGAGCGGAAGGAACGGGCCGTTGAGGCTGTTCGTGAACTCGGCATCGGGTACACCGACCAGACGCAGCAGGCCGGCCAAGACGCCTGGTCGAGGATCCGGTCCCATCAGGGGGACGCCGCCGCGTGAAGCCGACGGCACTCCTGGACCATACCGCTCTGGCCGCCCTGTTCCGCGCCGACCCTTTCTTCACCGGCCTCTGCACCGAGGCCTCGCGCGGCACGGGCCGGGTGCTCTCCCCCTCGCTGTCGGTACTGGCTGCTGAGCGGCAGTTGTCGGCGCGGGCAAGCATGCGGCGTCTTTGCGGTTCGCGGAAAGCGTGTCGTTCACCACGGCACACGCGGTGGATGCAATGGATTGGGCCCGTTACCAGCAAAGACCCGCACTAGATACCCACTTACAGCCGGCCGCTCCGGCCATGACGCCATCGTGCTATGCGAACTTGATGGAACCGGCGTCGACGGCCCAGTTCGCACCGATCGCACTCGGCATGGTCGGGGATGCCAGCAGCAGTACGGCGCGGGCGATCTCGTCAGGCTCGATCATGTTGCCTGTGAGCATGCCGAGGTCTGCCGGCAGGGTCTGCAGCAGGGTGGCGTGTTCGACGCCGACCGCCTGCGCCACCTGGGACAGGTAACCGTCGTCGCCCGCGATCGCGTTGGTCCTGGTCAGAGCCGGTGACACGGTGTTGACGCGTACTCCCTCCGAGGCTATCCGCTCGGCGAGCCCCCGGGAGAACGTGGTGAGCGCCGCTTTGGCGGCCGCGTACGGCAGCGGGGTGCTGCCCGCGGCGCCGGGACGCCGGGCGGAGTCGGAGCCTATGTTGACGATCGCGCCGCGGGCCTCGATCAAGGCGGGCAGTGCCGCTCGGATGACCCGCACGGAGGAGCTGAGATTCAGTGCGAAGACGTCCTGCCAGATGTCGTCCCCGCCGTCGAGGGCGTTGCCGAGCGAACCCTCCGGCAGGCTGCCGCCACCGGCGTTGTTGACCAGGACGTCCAAGCGCGGGTCGGTCGCCAGAACTGCCTCGACCATGCGATGGCACTCATCGGCCTCGGACAGGTCGGCGGACACGAAGGCCGCCCCGGTTGCTTCGAGTTCGGGTGTGGTGCGCCGGGACACCGCGGTGACTGATGCGCCTTCGGCGACGAAGGCTCGCACGATCGCCAGGCCAATGCCCTTGCTGGCGCCGGTCACGAGCACGCGCTTGCCGACGAGTTGTAGATCCATGGTCCGTTACTCCTGTGTGTTCTGAGGCATGAGACCTAGCACCGCACGCAAGGCCGCCTGCCTGACTCAGCAAGCCCTGGCGGAGCGATCCGGGGTGGGCGTGCGGACCATCCGTAATTCGAGATCCGCCCCGCCCTCTTCATGTGACGTTGTCACATGAAGGAAACCCTAGGACTTTCACGTGACAACGTCAACCCACTCGGATGACGTCGTCATCTGTATGATGTGGGCATGGTCAGTCGTGCAGAGTCCGCCGCCGCCACCCGACGCGCCGTTCTGGACGCGGCCGCAGAACTGCTCGACGAGGGTGGTCCGGACGCGGTGACGCTGCGGGACGTGAGCGCACGGGCCGGTGTGAGTCGCGGCGCTCCCTACGGGCACTTCGCCGACAAGGACAGCCTGCTCGCCGCCGTCGCCACAGAGGACTGGGAGCGCTTCAGCGACGAGATAGCCACCCTGCGCGGCACCCCGGCCGCCAAACTCCGGGGCGCCCTCACCGCGCTTGTCTCCATCGGCCGGCACCACCCGCACCGCTACCGGCAGATGCTCGGCCCCCCGGCCGGCGAAGACCCCGCCCAGATGGTCGCCGCCTCCTGCCGCGCTCAGGAGGAATTTCTGGCCCTCGTCTCCCAGGTCGTCGACAAACAGGACGTGCACCGCTACGGTGGACTGCTCTTCACCGGCGTCAGCGGGATCATCAACGCGGAACTGAGCGGCCACTTCACCACCGGGAAATGGCGCACCTCCGCCGATGAACTGGTCGACACCCTCGTCACGCTCATCGCCCACGTTCAACCCAGCGACCACATGGCCGGTGGATCTTCGCCCGCTCGCTGAACCCCGCCCGCCACTGTCTCGACACGGCGAGTCCAACGGCGCCAGGGCTCGGGGCAGCGGGTGAGTTCGCCGATCTGGCACTCGACGGTCACCACGATCACCGGCACCCGATTCTCGGCTTCGGCCCGGTGCGCCAACCAGTTCACACGATCGTGATGCCGCCGTCCACCGGCAAGGTCTGGCCAGTGATGTAGCCGGCCGCGTCGGAGGCCAGGAAGACCACCGTGGCGGCGAGCTCCCGCGGGTCGCCCATGCGACCGGCGGGGATCCGCGACAGCTGTCCGTCCAGGTAGCCGGGCGGGTATGGGTCCGTCATCTCTAAGACGTCATCTCATTTGGGTCGGTAGGCTGTCGGTCGTGGTTTCGATCGTTGAGCGGCTGGTGCCGGATGAGTTGTGGGAGCTGTTCCAGCGGGTGGTGCCGGAGGCTCCGTCCCGGCCTCAAGGCGGCGGGCGACGCCGACACGGTGACCGGGAGGTGTTGGCTGCGATCGTCTTCGTGGCCACGTCGGGCTGCACGTGGCAGCAGCTTCCGTCCGCGTCGTTCGGGCCGTCGGGAGCAACGGCCCACCGGCGCTTTGCCGAGTGGACCAAGGCCAGGGTGTGGGCGAAGCTCCACCGCCTGGTCCTCGACGAGCTCGGCGCCCGCGGCGAGCTGGACTGGTCCCGCTGCGCGATCGACTCGGTGAACATGCGAGCCCTGAAAAGGGGGATTTGACAGGTCCGAATCCTGTCGACCGGGGCAAGTATGGATCGAAGATCCACCTGATCACCGAACGGACCGGTCTGCCCCTGTCCGTCGGGATCTCGGGGGCGAACGTGCATGACAGTCAGGCGCTGATCCCGCTGGTGAAGGGCATACCGCCGATCCGCTCCCGGCGCGGGCCCCGGCGGCGGAGACCGGGAAAGCTTCATGCCGACAAGGGATACGACTATGCCCACCTGCGGCGATGGTTACGCGGGCGCGGCATCAAGCACCGCATCGCCCGCAAGGGCATCGAGTCCTCCACGCGGCTTGGCCGCCACCGGTGGGTCATCGAACGCACGATGTCCTGGCTCGCCGGATGCCGCCGACTGCACCGCCGCTACGAACGCAAAGCCGAGCACTTCCTGGCCTTCACCAGCATCGCCTGCACCCTCATCTGCTACCGCCGACTCACCTGTTGAGGTGCCGCTGCAGCAGATCGATCGCCAAGTCATGGCCGTAGTGCTCGGCCAGGTCCATCGGGGTTTGCCCATCAGGATCCGCGAGGTATGGGTCTGCGCCGAAGGCCAGCAGCACCGCCGTGGTGTGCACGGTCAAGGGATGCCCGGTTTGCAAGGCTCCGTCCCCCTCCGCGTCGATCGCGTGCGTCAACAGCGTCATGTTTCCGAAGACCTCATCTGGATCGGCCCCCTTGGCCAGCAGCCGGGCCAAGGTCTCCACATCATCGTGCTCCACCGCATGATGAGCCGGCGTCCAGTAGTCACTCACGACATCATTCAACCGCCCAATTGCCGACTCTCACCAGTGACTTCATGTTCTTTCGATCGCCAAATGAGATGACGTCTAA
>NZ_KB911678.1 GCF_000383615.1 Streptomyces canus 299MFChir4.1
CGCGGGGAACTGCGCGACCAGCCCCCACGCACCCGCACCCGCCCGACGACATCGCGAGGCACCCTAATAGGCGCCCCGCTCAAGCCCAGCGTGGCGGTCAGTCCGAGATGAGGCCCTCCCGCAGCTGGGCCAGTGTGCGGGTCAGGAGGCGGGAGACATGCATCTGGGAGATGCCGACCTCCTCGCCGATCTGTGACTGGGTCATGTTGGCGAAGAAGCGCAGCATGATGATCTGGCGCTCACGGGGCGGGAGTTTGGCCAGCAGCGGCTTCAGGGACTCGCGGTACTCGACGCCCTCCAGGGCCGTGTCCTCGTAGCCGAGGCGGTCCGCGAGGGAGCCCTCGCCGCCGTCGTCCTCCGGGGCCGGGGAGTCCAGCGAGGAGGCGGTGTACGCGTTGCCGACCGCGAGGCCGTCGACGACGTCCTCCTCGGACACGCCCAGCACGGAGGCGAGTTCGGCCACCGTAGGAGAGCGGTCCAGCTTCTGGGAGAGCTCGTCGCTGGCCTTGGTGAGGGCCAGCCGCAGCTCCTGGAGGCGGCGCGGGACGCGGACCGACCACGACGTGTCGCGGAAGAACCGCTTGATCTCGCCGACCACCGTCGGCATCGCGAACGTCGGGAACTCCACGCCGCGTTCGCAGTCGAAGCGGTCGATCGCCTTGATCAGGCCGATGGTGCCGACCTGGACGATGTCCTCCATCGGCTCGTTGCGGGAGCGGAAGCGTGCTGCCGCGTAGCGAACGAGCGGGAGGTTGAGCTCGATGAGGGTGTCCCGGACGTACGCACGCTCGGGGCTGTTCTCGTCGAGTGCGGCAAGCCGCAGGAAGAGGGAGCGGGACAGGGTGCGGGTGTCGATGGCTCCGGACACCACCGGGAGAGCCGGGAGCGCCGGGGCCGGCGCGGCCTCGACAGTCGTGACGTCGTCGAGTGCGGGCTCGGCCTCGCTCTTTGTGAGCGTGAGCACCTTCGAGCTGCCCTGTTCTGCGGACATGCCACCCCCTTTGGGTCGCGGGACGGTCGCGGCGAACGCCCCGTGGTGGAACGTCAGCCTTCACCTGAATACCGGAGCCGAAGCCTCGGCAAACGCGCTTCCGGCAGAATGTCACATGTCGGCAACACGCTGTAGTGACATGTCGACATGTGAGACCCGAATACGCCCTGGATAAAGGGGTTCTGACGGTTTTTCGGCCCAGAAGGGCCGGGAACGGCGCCGGTGAGCGATTCGCTCGTGCCGGTTACTTCTCGATCCCGCTTGCGAACTGCGGTGTTCCGGAACGTGCGACCGTGCGCCCCTTATGCATCGGCAATCCGCCGAAGACTATGCGTCGATCCGATTGGCGGATCGAAGCCGCTGGAAGCTACGCGCGAGTAGCCTCGAAACGTGCATCTGTGAGACGCCGAGTTCCGCGCTGATTTGCGACTGGGTGAGATTGCTGTAGTAGCGCAGCAGCAGGATTCGCTGCTCCCGTTCCGGAAGTTGCACCAGGAGATGGCGGACCAGGTCGCGGTGTTCCACGCCGTCCAGGGCCGGGTCCTCATAGCCGAGCCGGTCGAGCAGGCCCGGCAGTCCGTCGCCCTCCTGGGCCGCCTCGAGCGAGGTGGCGTGGTACGACCGTCCGGCCTCGATGCAGGACAGCACCTCGTCCTCGGTGATGCGCAGCCGCTCGGCGATCTCGGCGGTCGTCGGGGTGCGCCCGAAGGCGGTGGTCAGGTCCTCCGTGGCGCCGTTGACCTGCACCCACAGCTCGTGCAGCCGGCGCGGTACGTGGACGGTGCGGACGTTGTCGCGGAAGTACCGCTTGATCTCGCCGACCACGGTCGGCATCGCGAAGGTCGGGAACTGCACGCCCCGGTCCGGGTCGAAGCGGTCGATGGCGTTGATGAGCCCGATGGTGCCGACCTGGATCACGTCCTCCATCGGCTCGTTGCGGGAGCGGAAGCGGGCCGCCGCGTAGCGCACGAGCGGGAGGTTGGCCTCGATGAGCGCCGTCCGCACCCGGTTGTGCTCCGGCGTGCCCGGCTGGAGCTCCTTCAGCTGGCCGAAGAGCACCTGGGTGAGCGCCCGGGTGTCGGCGCCGCGACTGCGTGGGGCGGCCTCCTGGGGGGCCTCCTGGGGAGGCGCGGTACTGGCCGACACGGTCAACGCCACCTCTTCGCTGGTCAACTCATCCGTCAAAAGCGGTCATAGCATCACAAGACATGTGCACTGTGTGCAAGCACCGCATAACGTTGGGTTACGCCGTGTTGAGAGGCAACTGGGGTGAAGGACGCAGAAAAGCCTCCCGCCGTTCCCGGCAGGAGGCTTCGGAGCGCTCGGGCTCAGTACGCGTAGTCCGCGATCACCCAGGTCGCGAACTCCTTCCACAGCGCCACGCCCGCCTGGTGCTCCGGGTGCTCGACGTAGGTGCGCAGCGCGGTCACGTCCTCGAACCCGGAGTTGATGGCGAAGTCGTAGGCGATGGGGCGGTCGCTGAGGTTCCAGCCCAGCTCCCAGAAGCGGATCTCGGGGATCTTGCCGTCCAGCGCGCGGAAGGCCTCGACGCCCTCGACGACGCGCGGGTCGTCCCGCTCGACACCTTCGTTGAGCTTGAAGAGGACGAGGTGGCGGATCATCTGAACTCCCAGCTAGTGCGCGCCGTCGGCCAGCCATGTGAAGAAGTCGCCCACGGCCTTGGCGGCGTCCGATATGCCCTGGAACCCTATCTGCACGTACTCGGCAGCCTGTTTCGGGTCCGTGATGATCACGTACATCACGAAGACCACGAGCACATAGACGGCGATCTTCTTTCCGTTCACCGCCACCGCGGCCTCCCCCGCTTCTGGTACTGCTGTGCCTACTGGGGCGCGAGTGTAGCCGGGGCGATCAGTACGCACGAAGGGCCCCGTCTGTCGACGGGGCCCTTCTCAAGCGGTAGCGGAGGGATTTGAACCCTCGGTGACTTGCGCCACACTCGCTTTCGAGGCGAGCTCCTTCGGCCGCTCGGACACGCTACCGAGGGAGACCTTACAGCAAGGTGGGGCGTGCTTTGAAATCCGTATTCAGCGGTCTCTGAAGAACCCCGTGAGGAGCCTGGCGCACTCGTCCGCGAGGACTCCCCCGACCACCTCGGGGCGGTGGTTGAGGCGCCGGTCGCGGACGACATCCCACAGGGAGCCGGCCGCGCCCGCCTTCTCGTCCCGGGCGCCGTAGACGACCCGGTCCACCCGGGACTGCACGATCGCGCCCGCGCACATCGTGCAGGGCTCCAGCGTGACCACGAGCGTGCAGCCGGTCAGCCGCCACTCGCCGAGCTCCGCCGCCGCCCGCCTGATCGCGAGGACCTCCGCGTGCGCGGTCGGGTCGCCGACCGCCTCGCGTTCGTTGTGGCCGGCCGCGAGCACGGTCGTACCGTCCGGGGACAGTACGACGGCGCCCACCGGCACGTCCGCGCCCGCCCGGCCGGCCTCGTCCAGGGCGAGCCGCATCGCGGCCCGCCACCGGTCGCGTACCGGGTCCGGGGCGTCCTCGTTCCCGGTCCCGGTCCCCGCGGTCAGCGGACGGTCTCCAGGACCTCCGAGGCGCCCAGGGCCTCGGCGATCTCGGTGAGGGCGTCCTCCGACAGGGCCTTCAGCTCCTTCTCGCTGACGCCCAGGTCGTCGAGGACCTGGGGGTCGCCGACCGGGCCGTGCGGCACGGCCTCCCCGGAGCCGACCGCCTCGGCGGTGACGTCCTCGTCGTCCTCTTCCTCGTCCTCACCGTCCTCGGTGCCGTCGAGGTCGAGGGCGTCGAGGTCGGGGTCGTCGGCGGGCTCCCTCCCGAGCAGTTCGTCGGTGAGCAGGATCTCGCCGTACGAGCTGCGGGCGGCCGCGGCGGCGTCCGAGACGTAGATACGAGGGTCTTCCTCGCCGTCGATGCGGACGACGCCGAACCAGGCGTCCTCCTGCTCGATCAGCACGAGCACCGTGTCGTCCTCGGCCGCGGCTTCCCGGGCGAGGTCGGCCAGATCCGACAGCGTCTCCACATTGTCGAGGAGCTCTGTGTCGCTCGCTTCCCACCCGTCTTCGGTGCGCGCGAGCAGTGCGGCGAAGTACACCGTGACTCTCCCACTGGTCATAGGTGTGCCGGTTGGGGGTCCCCCCGGCGGAGGTTCGGGTGGGGAGAGCTCGGCTCCGAGCCCCACCCACTCGGAATCGTGGCAGAAACAAGGCGTTCAGGGGACGTCTTCGGCACCCTGTGTCCGGTGGTTTTGATCGCACGTGCGTCGGCACGTCGGTGAAGGACTCACCAGCGCACTCGTCGCCGCCACGAGCGGGATCGTACGCGGCTTTCCCAAGGGCCCACGCACGGCCACCTGTTCAAGGCGGTTCGAGTTGCGTGATCTTCGTTACCAGCGGAAGGTCCGCATGCGCATCGCGTGCCGCAGCCGGGCGACCTTCGCGCGGCGCGGCTGCACCCGGTCGCGCAGTTCCCGGGCCTCCGCGAGATCGCGCAGGAACTGTGCACGACGGCGACGGCGTTCGGCGTCGGTCTCCTGTGACGGCGGTTCGTGCGACACGTCGTGCGACGGCTTGTGCTCAGGCAGGTCAGGCATCGGTTCATCACCCCAGTCCGTCCCTCCCACGTTCCCCCCGTCGGGCGGTTTGACGCCAGCGCGAGGGGTTCGAAGGTCCCGGCTACTGTTGTGGACATGCGTCTCCACGTCGTCGACCACCCTCTGGTCGCCCACAAGCTCACCGCGTTGCGCGACCAGCGCACCGACTCCGCGACCTTCCGCCGCCTCGCCGACGAGCTGGTCACCCTGCTCGCCTACGAGGCCACACGCGACGTGCGGACCGAGGCGGTCGACATCCGCACCCCGGTCGCCGCCACGACCGGCGTGAAGCTCTCCTACCCGCGCCCCCTGGTGGTGCCGATCCTGCGGGCCGGGCTCGGCATGCTGGACGGCATGGTCCGTCTGCTGCCGACCGCCGAGGTGGGGTTCCTCGGCATGATCCGCGACGAGGAGACGCTCCAGGCCACGACGTACGCGGCGCGGATGCCGGAGGATCTCTCGGGGCGCCAGGTGTACGTCCTCGACCCGATGCTCGCGACCGGTGGCACGCTGGTGGCGGCGATCCGTGAGCTGATCAAGCGCGGTGCGGACGATGTGACGGCGGTCGTGCTGCTGGCCGCGCCGGAGGGTGTGGAGATCATGGAGCGCGAGCTGGCGGGTACGCCGGTGACGGTGGTCACGGCTGCGGTCGACGATCACCTCAACGAGCACGGTTACATCGTCCCGGGGCTGGGGGACGCGGGCGATCGGCTGTATGGGGCGGCGGAGTAGTCGGTTGTCGGTTGGGTGCGGGTTGGTGGGGGCGGGCGTTTTGCGCAGTTCCCCGCGCCCCTGGTGCCTGCGGCGCAGCTGCGGGTCCGGTGGGGGCTTGTGTAGCGCG
>NZ_KB911679.1 GCF_000383615.1 Streptomyces canus 299MFChir4.1
CCCGTACCTCTCCCTCGGCGACGCCGCCGAGATCTGCCGGGAATCGGCCCACCTGGTGCCCGACCTGACCGCGCTCAAGCCCTTCCGGCCCGACGTCCCCGTACGCCCCGTCGAGACCCCGGCCCCGCCAGTCCTGCCGCACCCGGTGACCGACTGACGCGCTCCCCTCCACCCGGTCGGCGTGACCGCCTCACGCCACGTCCCTACCCCTGCCATGCCCGCAACCGAAAGGAGCCGGACCGTTGCGCGCCCATCTGGCCCGTGTCGACGCGGTGTTGGTCCAGGCGCTCATCGCCGCCGCACTGTCCTTCGCCCACATCCACGACATCGCCACGGCGGCCGGACAGGACGGATGGAAAGCGTGGGCCTACCCGATCAGCGTTGACCTGCTGCTCGTCGCCGCATCCGTGCGACGGCAGGATTCGGCGCTCCGCCCGGACGGCCCCACCGAGTCTGCGGCGGGGGCTTGTCGTGATGGAGATCGTGACTCACAGATGCCTGAAAATCCCAATCAAACTGGGGGTTTGTGGTGTTACTCACCACTGACACTCAGTGCCGCGTCAGTAGTACTAATTACCGCAGGTCATAGCGATATTGACGATGCGTCAGCATGCCAAATCAGTAGTCCCTGGTAGATGCGCGTAGACACGTTCGGGACGCCGTGCCAGAGCAAGGTCGTCGGGGGCGGATTCGAGGTCCAGGAGCTGGTAAGTGAGCCCATCGAGACCTACGTCTTGGTGGACCTCCTGAAGGGTGGCTCCGGGCGTACGACGAACGTCAGGGGGCGCGTGCTACCGCGCACTGCGGTACGACGGCCAGGATCTGCCGCTCGCACTCACGGCCACTGATGACGTCCACTCGCCCCTGGGCCGACGCTCCCCACCGAGATCGCCGCCCCCGTGGCACTCTTGATCGTCCTCGACATCCGGGTCCACCGCGGGCGTCGTCGCACCTGACGGCCCAGCACCACCAAAAAGCCCCCGACCCGCGAGGAACTCGCAGGTCGGGGGCCCAAAAGGTGTTCCTTACTTCTTCTTGCCCTGGGTCTTGTCGGGGATCTTGGTGAGCTGGGTTTTTGCTGGTCGGGGGCGGTGGGCTCGTGCTCCTGATGGTCGTCGTTGGTCGTCATTGGCCACTGGTGAGCGGCCTCGGACGGCCCAGGGACGGCCCAGCTCCTCGGTCTGAGTGGGCGGCCCACCGGCCTCAGCGTGAGGGGCGCCTCTTCGGGGGAACTGGGCCTGGGATCACATCCTTGCCAAGGTGTTCCTTGATCAGATACTTGAGCTCCGGCCCTTCGATGAGCTGGAGCCGGCCATGTTGGCGGGCAAAGTCGTGGCTGGCCCTGCCGAACCACGATGTGGTGATCAGAATTCCCTTGGCAGCACGCTTGTGCTCGACCACTCCGGCGAGCGCCTGGACGGACTCAACACCCACGAGCTTGCTGTAGCGCTTCGCCTGAATGATGCACTCACCGTTGAAGACGGGATCCTTGCTGACGGCCACCGCATCAACGCCCTCGTCCTTTGACGCCTGGGTGTTCCAGGCCTCCATGCCGATCGCCTCGAACAGTTGGCGAATCAGGTGCTCGAACTCGGTGGGCGTCAGCTTCACCAGCACGGGCCTGCTGTCCAGGCCGGCGACTACATCCATGCTGTCCATGAGCCGATACTTCGACAGGTCGAACTCGACGATGGGGCGAATCGGCTCGAGATCGTAGGGGTTGGGAGACACCAGAGCGTTGAGTCCCCTGAGGCACTGCGCTGGATCAACCTGGCTGAGACGGAGCTTCCCGAACTGTTCCCTGCTGGCGCTGAGCGTCACCAGACAGGGTGAGACCTCCTGACCGGTGGCCCGGTCGACCGTTCTCACATGGCCGTTCAGGATCACGCCATTGACGATTCGGTCCGGATCGCTCGTCAGGACCTCGTGGACTGTCCTCAAAGCGACTTGGACCAGGACGGAGGCGTAGATCTCCTTGCGCTCCTTCTCCGGACGAGGCAGCACGGTCATCTCGTCTCGGTTCTTCACGTACCGGTAGCCACGCGCGGCAGGAACGATCGCCTCGGGGGGCAAGTGGATCTCAACGAGTACGTCACCGGTGGCAGGACGGAAGGCGATCCGATGCTCGTGGGGGAAGCCCAACGGATACTCCGACGCATCCAGAACCGCCCCTAGATGAGCCTCGACCGCCGCGGGCTCCCCGGCCCTGTACGCCTCGCGCTCCTCGTCCAACTTCCCGTTGAAGGTTGCCACCTCGTCAAGGGCTTGCGCCTCGGCCTGGCGGTGCTCGGCACGCTTGCGCTCCAGCGTTGCCAGCCGCTTCTCCTCGGCTCGCCTGTGGCGCTCTTGTGCCTCGCCGAACCGCACACGCGCTTCGGCAACCTCAGCTTCATAGCGCTTCCTGCCAAGACCCAGGACAGCAGCCAGACCCCCGGGCTCCGGTGGTGCGAACTCCTCCCAGCGCGGGGACGGCTCCGGACGAGACCAAGGACGCTCGTCTAACTTCTTCGGCGTGTGAGTCCTGCGTCGGCGCTCAAAGGTAGTCGGCGGATCGCCAACCAACGCGTTGCGGAGCAACTGGCCGAGCTGCTCGACCTCGTGCTCGACCCCGATCGTGCGCACCTGCGCCTGCTCAGCCTGCTGTTCCTGATACGCGGCCTTCCGCTCGCGCTCCTGCCGCTTGCTGGCCGTCTCAGCAGCCTTGCGTTCCCGCTCCGCTTGCCGTGCCTGTTGCTCCTGAGCACGCCGTAACGCTTGCTGCTGCCGCTGATAGTCGTTGCCTCGGCCGCTGCCCCGTTGCGCCACCTGTCTACCCCTCCCCTGGCCGTACTCCGCCACAGGGCTGCATTCCCATTGCACCTCGCAGAATCACGCAGGGCAGAGACGTCACCTCGGCCAGACATGACGGTGCACCGTCGACTCAAGTCGTATGCACCGCGACCGACGACAGTCAGCCACGATGGCGGGTTTGCCGACCGACCAGGCGCGCGTGTATCTCACTGCACTCCCACCGGCCGCAGCAACGCTGTCGAGGTGTCGTCGACCAGAGGCGGCCAGGACGGCCGGTCCGTGAGCACACTGCCTGAGCCATCAACTTGGGAAGCCAAGGTGATGTAAGGCTCGCTGCCGGGCTGACCTGCGGCGGAAGGGTGCCGATGCCCTGCCGGCGGGCCGTTGGTTCCCTGTATTCCCCGTGGTTCCCCGTACGATCTGGCACGCGTCTGGCACGACTTCCTCGGCCGAATTGCCATTTCGGTCCAAGAGCCTCCGTGCGAGCCTCGCACCGGAATCCGCATGGGTCGTTCAAACCCGACCGATCGATGTTCCCAGCACGAGGTTCCAGCGATCAACGCGGCGATGCACAGGTACCCCATCAACTGACTGGCGCAGCGGACCTGTTGTCAGCGCCCATCTCTATCGTTCCGAGTAGCTCTGTCGACTAGAGGAGGGCACCATGGCCGAGGAGACGCACAGGAAGTACGACAACACCACCATCGCCGCGCTCATGACCTTAGCGAGAGGCGGCTGCTACGCCCCCAGGTGTGGGGCACCGACGGTACGCATCATCGACGGCAAGCCCGTTCTCAACCTGGACATCGCCCATATACGCGCTCTGAAAGCAGGCGGGAAGCGGTACGACCCCTCGTGGAGCGTGGAAGAACGGAACAGCTTCGCCAACCTGCTGTTGTTGTGCAATGTGCACCATAAGCGCGTAGACGGCGTGGACGGCGACAGGTACACCGTAGACATCCTTGAGGGATGGAAGCGTGTTCGCGAAGCCGAGGGGCAGGACGCCCTTGCAGGGCTAAGTGGACTCACCGAAGCCCGGCTAGTCAAGATGATCCAGGAAGCGCAGGATCAGTATGTCGATCGGCTTGCTCCGGTGTTGGGCACTCTCGCGGAGCGAGTGCCGGAGCTGTCGTCACTCCTCAAGGTCCTCAAGTCAGATCTTGAGCGCACACAGGGCCGTACTCCTGGCATCTCAGAGGACACGGCCTGGATGGTCTACGAGGCCAGCCGTAACCTGGCGCATCTCCAGGACAACGCACCGCTACTGATGGAGGCGGGGGACGATCTTGCGCACCTGCAAGACAACGTCGGCCTGTTGGCCTCAGCCGCTCAGGCCTTGATGCGCGTGGCAGAGCTGCCGGCCAATCTGCACAACGCCGCTGACGACCTGAGGAGTGCTGCGGCTTCCCTCTCGGACGCAAGGAGGTTCTGAGCGAGGCAAGCGCCAACTGGCTGGGCTGGAGTTCCCACTTGGGCCCGCAGCTGAGGCCCAGGTGGACCAATCAAGATCGTTACGCGGAGGTTCTGCTGTCAGAGCTGGGAAGTTTGCACCGATGACCTCTTCGTCCCGAAGCAACTTGGGCGGGGGCCTGGCCTTGGGCTGATGGGGCGCTCACCTGCTGCGGTGGTCCGCAGGTGTGCGTGGGTGTTCGTCGCTGTCCGTTGGCGTTGTCACGCAGTTAGACACTCATCGCGCATCGCTAGAGGGTGTCTCTCCGGCTGGCGGCAGATCTCTGCTCTCCTCCATGGCCTGGCCGAAGCTCTTGCAGAACTCAGTGAAGCCCCACTGAGCGCCGGGGGCTGGCGCAAACGAGGCGAACGCTCCTACCTGCTCGCCACTCACGGCCATGTCCAACGTGCCCTGCTCGCCCATGCGCGCACTCCGACACTCTCGAAGTTCCTGCGCGAACATGAGTGTGGTCTGTCTGCCCTGTCCCAGCCAAGCACCCCAGTGGATGGTCCGGTCCGTGAGGAAGAGGACTCCATTTTGCGGACCGTCCCACAAGTTCCGTGCGGGCACGCAGGCAATCTTTCGTTCGCCAGGCTCAAGCACGGGCTCGAGGCTCCGCCAGTACTCCGCCTGAGCTTTGTCGTAACGCCGCTGTGCCCACCGTCGGAACATCGCCGATAGCCCCTCTCTCTCAGCTGCGCTCAGTATCGTGCGCTGCCCAGCGGGTAGCACTGTGTTCGCGTGATCTCGCACCGGGCGGGGTCACGTCCGCGGGAGTGGTGTATCGACGGCCACTCGGTGATCTCTTCTTTGAGGCTATGCGGTGAGTTCGGTGGGCACGACGGTGTCGTCGTTTTCTGACTCGATCGGGTGGAGGCGGGCCTTGGCGAGCAGGTCGAGGCCCATGTAGCGGCGGGCTTCGGTCCACTCGTCGTTCTGCTCGGCCAGGACCGCGCCGACGAGCCGGATGAGGGCGGTGCGGTCGGGGAAGATGCCGACCACGTCGGTGCGGCGGCGGATTTCCTTGTTCAGCCGTTCCTGCGGGTTGTTCGACCAGATCTGCCGCCAGATCTCACGCGGGAACGCGGTGAA
>NZ_KB911680.1 GCF_000383615.1 Streptomyces canus 299MFChir4.1
GTCCTCGTGGTCGACGAAGTGGGCTATCAGCCCCTCGAACGTGCCGAGGCGAACCTGGTCTTCCAGGTCATCTCCAAGCGTTACGAGAAGGGCTCCATCATCCTGACCTCGAACAAGACCTTCAGCGAATGGGGCCAAGTCTTCGGCGACGAGGTCCTCGCCACCGCGATCCTCGACCGGCTCCTCCACCATTGCGAAGTGATCGCGATCAACGGCCCGAGCTACCGGCTCAAGAACCGCCTCCAGGCCATCGAGCGAGAGACCGAAGTGGCCTGACAACTGGGGACGTTCACCCGTACGCGACCGGGGAGAGAAGTCCGTACGCCGACACGTGGCAGCCCGGGCCGGCCGGCGCCGGCGAGCCTTCAGTCCTTTGGCCGCACACGTGAAGCGCGGCCGTGGTCGAGGTCGCGGGCCGGGAGATGAGCGGTTGCGGCGACCGCGAGGAGCATGCCGGCAGAAAGGGCGTGAATACCCCGGGTGTCATGGCGGCGGCCTGTTTGTTCCAGGCCAGGGCCATCTTGAGGTTCTCAGGTCGCGGCAGATTTCGGCGGCGTCGGCAGGCAGCCAGTCGGGAGTGCTGACAAAAGTCGAACCAGGCGGGTTGGTCGTAGCTGTCGGCCTTCGTCTGGACGAGGAGGTTCTCTGAGGCGGCCTTACCGGTCGCCACCAGCTCCGGCTTGGGTCTCGGGGCCGTCGATGCGCAGGGTGATGTTCTCGGCGGCGGCGTAGGCGAACACGTCCTCCAGGGCGTGCGGTCGTAGGCCGAGCTGGTCGGGGATGGCGAATTCGCGCTTCGACATGAGCGGGCTGATCTCGCTGTTGGCGCGGCCGATGGGGGAGGAGTCCACCGTGTAGATCACGCCGAGGGCCTGGCAGGGGACCGGCGCGTGGGTGAACCGGGGTGGCCAGCAGCCCGCCAGTGCAGACGAGTTCGTACTTCGGCCCGGTCCCGGCCTGCCGTCGACGGGCGCCCCGGCGCCGTTCGTGACGCGCGGACTCGCAGCGCGCCTGCCAGCGTGGCGCGAGTTGTTCGATCAACCCGCTGAGATGCTGAGGCGCGACGCGCCGAGATGTTGACGCGCGACGCGGCAGAAGGCGTGATGGGCCATGGCCGCACGGGCGTCCTTGATTCTCACACCTCAAGAACCCGCGCGGCCGTCGTCAGTCACGGCCTGGCCAAAAGATGGTCAGACCCGGTCCAGGGGGCGGTGCGGACCGCTGGGAAGCTCCATTTCGATCGCGTCGCCAGGGCGCACCACGCCGCCTTCCTTCACGATGCTCATGATTCCGGCTTTGCGCACGATGTTCCCCGCCGCGTCGCGGCCGACGACCTGCTTCAGCAGCCCGTCCTGGAAGAGCTCGATCTGCAGGCAGGGATTGCGGAGGCCGGTGACTTCCAGGACTGCGGAGTCGCCGATGCGCAGCAATGTGCCGACCGGCAGGCCGAGCAGATCTATGCCGCGCGTGGTGATGTTCTCGCCGAGTTCGCCGGGCACCACCTTGAACCCTTCTTCGCCGACCTCGGCGAAGAGCTCTTCATGAATGAGATGGACCTGGCGCAGATTCGGCTGGGTGGGATCCTGCGCGACGCGAGAGCGGTGCTTTACCGTCACACCAGCGTGAACGTCCCCCTCCACACCAAGCCCAGTGAGCAATCTGACGCTGTCCCGGTTCGGCTTGGTGAACGAGTACTCCCCGTTGCTGCTGACCGCCGTCACTCTTCCGCTCATACCTCGGAACCCCCTCGTCGGTAACCGTGATCAGCCACGAGCCTAGCCTTTCCCCTCAAGGCACAGCATCCACGATCAATCGCGGGTGGGGTCGTAACCGGTCGAGCAGGACGACCGCCGCGCCGGTCAGCCAACCCGGCGAGCTACCAGGTTGCGCTGGGTGGTGCGGCAGGTGTTGCGCCGGATGTTGCGCTGAGCATTGCGCTAGGCGTTGCGGGACCTGTAGATCCCCTCTCGCATCTGTGCATGCCAGTACGCCGTTTTGGCGTGGTCGGGCTGCTGACATCCCCCTTGCGACCCCTTCGACCATGCCCTGGCTGGAGTTGAGGATGGTGCAAGAGCGGGATGGCGCGGACGCCCGGGGATCGGGGCGCGCTCAGTCGGTTGCGCGTCGGCGGGGGAGGGGACGGGGCCGGGCGCGGTGCCGGCGTGCGGGTGCCGCCACCGGCTGGAGGCGTCGCGGGCGACGTCGACGCCGACCTCCACCACCAGCTCGGGTTCCACCAGCATGCCGTTCAGCTTCTTCTGGCTGCCCGGCCCGGCAGAGAATGACCAGCTTGTCCACGGATGGCCGCGCCGCCCCGCAGCGAGGAGACCGGAGACCGCCGCACCTCCCGCCTAGGCGGGAGTGTGGCTGTGTCACTTTTTCGGTGGGCTCTGGATAAGGGTTTGTGGCAGGTGACGCTCTGTCACTGATCGACATCAAGCAGCGGGATGGACGGCGATTGCGGAGCAAGAACTGCGCGAAGGCGGTTGAGGTTGGCTTGCCACTGCTTCCAGTCTTCCGGGTCGACCCAGTTCGATGCTGCTCCGGCCTGGTCGCTGGTGATGCGAGCGAGAGCCGTGTCCGCGAGCGTCCTGAGATCGTCAGATAAGGCGGGCATGGGTTCTTCAGGTCCGTAAGGTGTGTCGATTGGGTCGCCGCCAGGGCATTGCGACGCAATCAGTGCGGCTGCGGCCACCGCTTCTTCTCCTTCGGTGAGCCAGCCGGTGGCGCCGATGGTGCGCGTGAGGACGCCACGGATCAGTGCCTCGCGGTCCTCGGGTTTGGCGTCATCGAGATCTCCGGCGAAGTCCGCGGCCGAGTCGTTGTCGAAGGGGCCAGTGTCCCAGGTGCCCATGTTGAACTCCTTGCGTAGTTGCGCCTGGATCCTCGCATCAGCCGCTGACAATTCGATCACCGGCCAGGGCCCTTCCAGAAGCCGAGTGCGCCGTCGCCGACCGCGAGGACGGGAGCGCGCATCCCGCGCCGTTGGCAGTCGCGCAGCAGGTCGCCCACGAGTCGGCGGACTCGCGGTAGCCGTCGTTCATGGCGATCAGCTCTTTCGTGCCGTCCGTGCGGGCGCCCATGCCCACCAGCGCGCACGGCTTCGCCTCCCTCAGGCGTATGCGCAGGTGGATGCCGTTGGCCCAGACGTAGACGTAGACGTAGTCGCTGGCGGACAGATCGCGCTCGCCGAACGCCTGGTGGTCGGCCTGCCACTGCTGGGTGGGGCGGGTGACCGTCACCGGCGATAGCCCGGCCGTCGACCCCAGGAACTGCTCAAGCGCGGGCCGGAAGTCGCCAGACGACAGGCCGTGGAGATAGAGCTGGGGCAGCACCTCGCTGATCTTCGGGGGCTTGCGGCACCAAGGCGGCAGGATCGCGGAGGAGAGCCGCTCGCGCTCGCCCGAGGCCTCGTCGACGCGCTGGTCGTTCACCCGTGGTGTCTTCACCTCGACCGCCCCGCCGCGGTCGTGACATTCCTCGGCTGGTGATAGCCGTTGCGGACCACCAGGCGGCGCCCGTGCACGTCGCGCTGGTCGGCCAACTCATCTATATACGTACTGACTTCGGCTTCCATGGCGGCGCCGAGCACCCGGCGTCGCGCCCTCGCGGACGATGCCGTCCATGACCAGAAGTCGATCACGGGGGAGGTGCGCCCTTTGCGCCCAACCCGCGTCCGATCCACAGGCCATAAGCATTGCTCGTGAATATCAGCTCGCTGGGTGTGAAGTACGAGCGTTGCGTCAGGGCTCGGCGGAGTCCGATGCGGGGCACCAGGTGGCTGGCACCCCGGACGGAGGAGTGGACGGGACCAACCGGACTAGAGAACCAGGACGGTCATCCAGAGCGCCCACATTCCCAGGGTGAGCATCAGAACTGCGCTTTGGCTGAGCCACCGCCTGATCCAGATGAGAGTGCTCTGCCTGGCCACTCCGGTTCGTACTGCCCGGCGCGTCACGAGGTGACTCAACTGGCGTGATGCGAACAGCGCGCTGGGCACCGCGGCGACCGGAGAAGGCGCGATCCGCACAGACTGCTCTGCCGTTGAATCACCCTGGACCAGCAGCAGAGCACCGATGACGAGCAGGGCCGCGACGACGAACCACAGCCATGAGCGAAACGCCAGCACGTCCGAAGCGGGGCACCACAGGCCGTTCTCGGCCTTCCGACGGATCCTTCCTCGTCGAAGCTCAAGCAGAGCCGCCACGGCCTGGTCGGCTTCAGCGGCTGCGATTGCCGCCTCCTGTCGGTCCCCTCGTTCCGAAACGAGGAACATCCAGGCGGTCAGGCGGGTCTCGAAGGCTCGCAGCACGCCGCCGCAGCTCGTGTTCACCGCAGCCATCGCCGCCATCCCTGCTGTCGGTAGGAGCGGTACGCCCGTAGAGCCCGTGGGCCGTAGAGGCTCCGCCGTACCATCTGTCGATGTTGTCCGCGCGCCGCGGGTAGCGGTGCTGCGAGGCATCCGCTTGTTGTACCTGCCGCGGCCACGAGCTCCCCTCGTGAACCGGGCCGTTCTGCGGCTTTTCGAGAGTCTTCCGACAAGTACCGCCGCCTGCTGCTGAACACGCATATAAGCCGCGCCATGCGGGAGCTGATCGACGTCCGATTATGGCTGACCGCCTACCAACTGCCGCCGTACGCTCCCGAATTCAACCCGGTCGAGGGGCGTGTGGTCGCACCTGAAACGGTTCCTGGTCCACCTCATCGAACACGGCCTCGACCAGCTCACCCCTGGCGAAGACCCCGCTCAAACGGGTTGCGTCCAGGGAAGTGGTGTACGGGTTCGACCTGATCCGGGGGTTTGCCCCGGCATCGGGATGGGGCCCGCATAGATGAACGGCCACCGGCTGATCTTCGAAGTGTCGAAGCCTCGAAGGAGATCAGCACGATGACCGCACCAGACAGTCTGCCCCTGCACGCCCTCGCCGAGGACAACCTCGCCGCGGCGAGTCCCGACCTGCTGCGCGCGATGGTCAAGACGTTCGCCGACGCACTCATGTCCGCCGAGGCCGACGCCCTCTGCAACGCCGAATACGGGCAGGTCAGCGAGGAACGCGTCAACCACCGCAACGGCTACCGCCCACGCGAGTGGGACA
>NZ_KB911681.1 GCF_000383615.1 Streptomyces canus 299MFChir4.1
CCCCGGCGCGTTCCGCACGCCGTGCCACGCCCGGCCACCGCCGCTGCGCGGCCACCACCTCAGCCGTGCCGCGCACATCGAGGTGTTCCAGTGGCTGGTCGGCATCCGCGTCCAGCCGCCAGCGTCCGTGCCGCAGGCAGACCCGCTGCCAGCGCGGCACGTAGTGCACTGCGCGCAGTGCCTGCCCGGTACGCCGCGCGGTGCACAGCCGGCAGCCGAACGCGGCCGGACCCGCCACCGCCCGCGCCGCCCGCCACCGCGCTTGCGCCACCCCGGCCTCCCGGCCGGTGCTGATCTTGGGGTCGTCCATGGAAAAGGCAGGCAAAGCGCGCGCCAGAACCGTGGGCTCCACCCTGCACAGCTCGGCGAGCACCTGTCGCCCCGCCCCGTTGAGGACGATCTCTGCATCCGCCCGCACACCGCCGCCGTCGTGGCGGGCGGGGGAGTTGCGGCACGTCCACAGCCGCAGCACACCGGCGGTCGGGAGACCGTAGCGGGCCGCCACACGGCTGATCAACGATGCGGTCAGCTCCCCGGCCAGCGGCACGGTCCGCAACACCCCCGCTGCCACACCACACCCCCGATTTTCCTGCTCCTGCTCAGTGCCAGCCCCGCACGTGCCTCACAGCCGGCCCGCGGCCCCTGCCCGGGTCGCTCGCGTCCGGCGGGCTGGCCGGGTTCCAAGGGCCGACTGAACAAGGCTAGACGTCACCACCGGTGAGGCACCGAAGAAGGCGGGGCGGGGTTGTCAGTCGGCGGTGGGGGGCCGGTCGTCGAGGATGATGGTGGTCACGTCGCCGTTGTGGGAGCGCTCGGTGCTGCTGGCGGTGGTGACGGCTTGGTGGGTGCGGGTGTGGATGGCGTGGGCGAGGGCCCAGGCGGCGAGGTCGTCGTCGGCGGGCTGGTCGAGGATGTGCTGGGTGGTGACCAGTACGGCGAGCAGGGAGCGGCCGGAGAGGTGGGTGTCGATCTGCCCGTCGTCGGTGTCGCTGATGGTGTCCGGCAGCCGGAAGTGGGCGTGTGCGAGGGACTTTTCCACCAGGAATGCCCAGGTGTCCTTGTGGCATATGAGCCGGGCGGAGGAGACGGCGGCTGCTGCCAGCAGCCCGCGCCGGTACTCGGACTGCTGCTCACCGGCGTTCGAGGTGTCGCTGCTCGGCGTGCCAGCAGGTCCGGCAGCTGCTGAGTGCGACACCGCGGCCGGGTCGAGGTCAAGCACGGCAGGCTCTGGATCGTCTTTTCGGGTAACAGATACGGATGCCAAGCCCTCAGCATCGCCTGCTACTTCGGCGGGAGCTGCGGGGGCGGATGAAATGCCGTCGAGGCCGCTCGGCGCTCGCTGCGCGGTATGCCCGTCCACTCGCTCGGCCCGGTCGGTCGGCTCAGGCGGATCGCGGAAGATGCGCTCGTCGGTGTCGGTGGGCGGGGTGTCGGCGGCATCCGGTGCGCGTTCATCGGGCACAGGCGTGTCGTCCTTCCGCTCGTCGTCAAGGCCGTCCCCGGCCTCCAAGGCTGCCGGTGTCTGCCGGACGGGAAGAACGTCCTCCGCCGGCCCCGCCGTACCGGGGATGTGGGGCAGGCCCAGGGTGTGGGCCCAGGCCTGGGCGATTTCGCGGCGCAGGTCGTCGACAGCGGTGCGGACCTGGCCGAGGTCGCTGAGCATGCGTTCTTGCCGGCGGCGCAGTTCGCGGTTCTCCTCCCGTACGCCGGTGGTGCTGTAGGTGACGTGCTCCAGGACCTTGCTGTGCCGGCTCTCCTGCACCTGCTGCAGCGCCGTGATCCCGGTGTGGGGGTCGGCGAGCATCCGGCGGATCTCGCCGAGCTCACCGATGATTTTCTCGATGTCCCGTCGTGCCACGCGCCCTCCCTTTGCGATGACCGGGACATCCTTTTCCGTCCACCCGTGAACTAACGCTTCACTTTTCAGCCGTTTCGCGCATGCCGGGCGGATCTGCCCCAGCGCGGAGACGCCTCCCGCTGGACATGCCCGTTAGAACAAGCGGCCGCAAACAGAACCGATTTCCTCACCCCCACCGACGTGACCTGCGGAAACAGTGCGACAGGTGGGCGAGGAGGGGGAGTTGGGAAAAAAACTTCGCCTCCGGCATCCGGATCCAGGCCTCCCGTGGCGTGTAAGGGGGTGAGGGCCACGGCCTTCACCAACGAGTTCGTCACTACTGGGAGGCCTGGTCCAATGACTTGGTCGTACTGGGCAGGAGCGGGCGGGGTCTCACTTCCCCTGCTGGTCCTGCTGTTCTGCGCGATGCGCCGCGCCCGGAGCATCGTGGAGATGCTGCTGAAGGCGCATCTGGTGACCCGGGTGGAGCGCGAGCAGCGCGCCACCATGGTCGCGATGGCGCAGTCCCTGCCCGACGGCGGCGCCGCCGCCCGCTTCGAGCAGGGACAGCCGGCCTGGCTGTTCCGCAAGGATGTCGCCGACCCCGCCGGCCACCGCGCCATCACCACGCGGGAGGCTGCGTGAGCGAGGGCGCACCGGGAGCGGACTTCGAGTCCTTCGTCCTCGACACGATCGAGGCGTTCTCCCGACTGGCCCGGGCCAAGGCGGGCGACCTGCACAGCGCCCAGGACGCTGTGCAGGACGCCTACCTGAACATGTATCGGCAGTGGGAGAAGATCTCTGCACGGCAGGAATCTCTCACCGCCTTGGGCCGCATCGTCGTACACCACGCGGTCATCGATCAGTTCCGCCGTAACAAGCGGATGGTCACCGTACCGATGCCTGTTCAGGAAATGCCCGACACTCAATCTGGCATCGGAGTTCCCGAAGCCGCCTACGAAATGGTTAAGGAAGGTATCGATGAACTCGTCGCACGCCTTCCTGAACGGCAGCGCGAGGTCATCACCCTGTGCGTTTTGCAGGATCTCAGCCCTGCAGTGGTTGCGCAGCGCCTCCAGATCAAGGAGGAGTCGGTGAAGCGCTACATCAAAGCCGCCGCCAACAACCTGAAAAAGTCCATCAACGAATCCAGCGAGGAGGTAACCGCATGAACTACCTGCCGACTTGGCCCCACCAGCCCAAGGAGTACGGAACCATCCGGCTCCTCGCCCTGTGGGTCCTGCTCGAACGCTCTGAGCAGGCAGTATCCAAGAGCCCTCGGATCGGCGAGGACTCTGTCCAGGCGGAGGGGGGCCAGCCCACGGGCTGGCCCCCGGCCCCCGCCGCCTGCCTGCCCTACATCATCATCGACGGCAATCATCGAGTCGGAGCACTCAAGGAACTCCGAACCCTCCTCAAGAAGGAACTCCATGACTGCGCAAGGCCCCAAGAAACACGTCGCGTAGCAGAAATCCTAGAGCTCATGGAATGGGATGCTGAAGCGCGGACATGGTGGCAGAAAGCCGCTGACAAGGGCGACGAGGATGCTCAAGACTATCTTGAAGTCCTCAATGCTGAACGGAAAGACGAGCTATTGGCATGCCAGGGAGAACAAAGAAAGGGATACTTCGTCGGCGCCATCACTTCACTCATGAGTGAAAGTGATTTCGCATGCTCTCGCAAAGCAGCAGACAGAGTTGAATCAGCTTTGGCCGAAGCTGGACTCAACTTGCCTGACGGCAAAGCACAAGCCCTGATCCGCGAGATCGAAGACTTCCTGGCCCACCTAGATCCCACCACCGGCGGCCCACGATGCTGACCCGACACCGCGCCCTGCGCCCAGTCCGCTCTGGAGAGGCCGTATAGACCAAAGCACCTCAGTGAGGCCTTCACGCTAGAAGGCCAGACGACTCGTTGAAGTGGCGGTCCGCTCCCCGCAAACGCGGGGGTGGACCGCCACTTGCATTGACGCCAAGCTACGTAAGTCGCTTCACGGAGCTCCCCGCTGCTTCAGGCCGGCACGCGACAGTCACCAGTGCATGCCGAGGGTGTCGAGATCTGCACGTCGGTGCGCACGCAACTTCGCAGTCCTCCTGCGGTGTTATCCAGGAAGGCTCCCAGTTTCACGACCTCTTCCTGACTGCCACCACCCTCGCCTACCGAGATCACTTCGACGTGCTTGCGAGGCGCGACCAGGTGTCCCTTTCGTGCGCAAAATTTCCTTGCGACCATGAGGTTGGCTGCCCATCGGTCTGTCTGTGTACGCCGAGTTGGCGCTGCGGCCGGTCCTAGCCGGTGGTGGGTCCGATGCCGGGGGTCCCGGGCAAGTACTGCTGCGTGGGCATCGACTTTTCTTGCCGGCTATTCGCCTTTGAGGTCGCCGGAGAGCGTGATCTCGATGGTGCGCTTGAGCTTGTTGCCGTGGGTCCAGTCCAAGGCGCGGTCGTGCTGGAGGCGCCCGACGACAATGCCGGGTGCGATCGATGCCTGTCGGGCGAAGGATTCGATTTTGGTGAACGGTGTGGGGTGCTGGGCAAGCCGTCGGTAGGCCGCAGTGTGTTCGGGCGGGATGAGGGTGTCGGCCGCGAAGGTGTCTGCCTCGGCTTCGCTGCGGTCCCCTTCGGGGGTTGCGTCGTCGTCTCGGCGGGTGTTGTCGATGAATGTGAGTCGCTTGCCGTGCAAGAGGACGTGGCCGAGTTCGTGGAAGAGGGTGAACCAGAAGTGGTCGTCCTTCTTGAATCGGTCGCTGAGCGCTACGCCTACCTTTTCCGGAGTGAGCCAGCGGGTGACGCCGGAGACGCGGCTGTTGGGGGGCGCGGGAACGAAGACGACGGCGACGCCGGCCTGGGCGCACAGGCGGGGG
>NZ_KB911682.1 GCF_000383615.1 Streptomyces canus 299MFChir4.1
CATCCGCCCCCAGCCACGCCAGCAACTGCGTCGCCGACGGACCCGACTGCACATGCGTCATGTCCAGCACCCGCACACCATCAAGCGCCAACGTCGTCACGGATCACCTCACGGCCATGTTTGGCACATTGCATACAGTCGACGAATACTGTATGAAGATTGTTATCCCGCATCCGATGGGTGATGTCCAGGGGGCGTGCAGCACTTTTGAGTCGTGCACTTTGAGACGGGAGCCCAAGCATGGACCTGTACGAGCACGAAGCCCGGGGGCTTTTCGAAGAACGCGGGATTCCGGTGTCCAGGGCGGAGGTCACCGACTCGCCCCAGGAAGCACGGGTGATGGCCCGTAGGCTCGGCGGCAGCGTCGTCGTCAAGGCGCAGGTCAAGACCGGCGGCCGGGGCAAGGCGGGCGGAGTGCGGCTCGCCGCCGACCCGGCCGAGGCCGAGAGGACGGCACGCCGGATCCTCGGCATGGACATCAAGGGGCACAAGGTCGGCAAGGTCATGCTGGCCCAACCCGTGGACATCGAGAGCGAGTTCTACGTCGCCTACGTCCTCGACCGGGCCGCGGGCAGCTTCCTCGCGATCGCCTCGGCGGCGGGCGGCATGGACATAGAGGAGGTCGCCGCGGTTCGCCCGGAGGCGGTCGCCCGGATACCGATCGACCCCGCCGAGGGCGTCACCTCGGCGAAGGCGGGCGAGATCGCCGAGGCGGCCGGACTGCCGCCGGGGACCGTCGACGTTCTCGTACGACTCTGGGAGGTGCTGGTCGGCCAGGACGCCGTCCTCGTCGAGGTCAACCCGCTCGTCCGCACCCGTCAGGGGCACATCCTCGCCCTCGACGGCAAGGTCACCCTCGACGACAACGCCCGCTTCCGGCAGCCCCGTCGGGGTACCGGGAGCATGGCGTGCGACGATCCGCTGGAGGCCGCGGCCGCCGCGAAGGGCCTCAACTACGTGAAGCTCGACGGCTCGGTCGGCATCATCGGCAACGGCGCCGGCCTGGTCATGTCGACCCTCGACGTGGTCGCCGGCTGCGGAGCCCGGCCCGCCAACTTCCTCGACATCGGCGGCGGCGCCTCGGCCCAGGTCATGGCCGACGGACTGACGGTCATCCTGTCGGACCCGGCCGTGAAATCCGTGTTCGTCAACGTCTTCGGCGGCATCACCGCCTGTGACGCGGTCGCCGACGGCATCGTCCGGGCCCTGGACGAGGTCCGGCTCACCAAGCCGCTCGTCGTGCGCCTCGACGGCAACAACGCCGCCCGCGGCCGGGCCCTCCTCGACGAACGCGCCCACCCCCTGGTCCAGCAGGCCACCACCATGGACGGCGCCGCCCGCCGCGCCGCCGAACTCGCCAACGCCGGCTGAAGGAGGAGAACATGGCCATCTTCCTGACCAAGGAATCCAGGGTCCTCGTCCAGGGCATGACCGGCGGCGAGGGCATGAAACACACCCGGCGCATGCTCGCGGCCGGCACCAACGTGGTCGGCGGCGTCAACCCGCGCAAGGCCGGACAGCGAGTCGACTTCGACGACCGGGCCGTACCCGTCTTCGGCACGGTCGCCGACGGCATACAGGCGACCGGAGCGGACGTCACCGTCGTCTTCGTGCCACCCCCCTTCGCCGGAGCTGCAGTCGTCGAGGCCGTGGACGCGGGGATCGCCCTGGCCGTCGTCATCACCGAAGGCATCCCCGTCCACGACTCCGTCGCCTTCACCTCGTACGCGAAGAAGAAGGGGACCCGGATCGTCGGCCCCAACTGCCCCGGCCTGATCACCCCCGGCCAGTCCAACGCCGGCATCATCCCGGCGGACATCACCAGGTCCGGCCGCGTCGGCCTGGTGTCCAAGTCGGGCACGCTCACCTACCAACTCATGTACGAGCTGCGCGACATCGGCTTCTCCACCTGTGTCGGCATCGGCGGAGACCCCGTCGTCGGCACCACCCACATCGACTGCCTGGCCGCCTTCCAGGACGACCCCGACACCGAACTGATCGTCCTCATCGGGGAGATCGGCGGGGACGCCGAGGAACGGGCGGCCGCCTACATCCGTGAGCACGTCACCAAGCCCGTCGTCGGCTACATCGCCGGATTCACCGCGCCCGAGGGACGGACCATGGGCCACGCCGGCGCCATCGTGTCCGGTTCGGCGGGCACGGCGCAGGCGAAGAAGGCGGCGCTGGAGGCGGTCGGCGTCAAGGTCGGGAACACCCCCACCGAGACGGCCCGCCTCGTGCTCGCCCTGCTGGACACGGTCCGCCAGGCCCCTCACGCCTGACCCGGACCCCCACACGGCGGCGGACGGAGATTCGCCCGGCCCCGCCGCGTCCCCGGACACCCCGCCCCCGACTGTGCACCGAGAGCGGAGACATCGCATGACCACCACCCTCAACTCCACCCACCTCGTGGTGAAGTCCGGTACCTCCTGGAACGACGCATGGCAACGCTGCCTCGCGGTCGCCCCCGAGGCATTCCGGGACGACCGCGTCCTCAACCTCTGGGCCTCCGCCTGGCGGGCCGACGGCCGCGCACTGCCCGCCACCAGCCCCGTCGACGGCAGCCCGATCGCCGGCCCGCCGCGCCTGGACCGGGAAGCCGCCCACCACGCCGTCCGCGCCTCCCTCGACCAGCACCGCGCCTGGCGGCACATACGGCTCGAAGAGCGCCGGGCCCGCGTCGCGGCCACCCTCGACGCCCTCACCCAGCACCGCGAACTCCTCGCCCTGCTGCTGGTCTGGGAGATCGGCAAGCCCTGGCGGCTCGCGCAGGCCGACGTCGACCGGGCCATCGACGGCGTGCGCTGGTACGTCGACGGCATCGAACCCATGGTCGAGGGCCGCGCCCCGCTGGACGGGCCGGTGTCCAACATCGCCAGCTGGAACTACCCGATGAGCGTGCTCGTGCACGCCATGCTGGTGCAGGCACTGGCGGGCAACGCGGTCATCGCCAAGACCCCGACCGACGGCGGCGTCGCCTGCCTGACCCTGGCCTGCGCGCTCGCCGCCCGTGAAGGGATACCCGTCACCCTCGTCAGCGGCAGCGGGCGGGAGCTGTCCGAGGCGCTGGTGCGGGCGCCCGAGATCGGCTGCGTCTCCTTCGTCGGCGGCCGCGACACCGGCGCCGCCGTCGCCACGGCCGTCGCCGACCTCGGCAAGCGCCACGTCCTCGAACAGGAGGGACTCAACACCTGGGGGATCTGGAACCACACCGACTGGGACGCGCTCACCGCCGTCATCCCCAAGCTCTTCGACTACGGCAAGCAGCGCTGCACCGCCTACCCGCGGTTCGTCGTCCAGCGCGAGCTGTTCGACGAGTTCCTGACGGCCTATCTCCCCGCCGTGCGCACCCTGCGCCTCGGCCACCCCCTCGCCGTCGAGCACCCCGACGACCCGTACCCGGCGCTGGACTTCGGGCCGGTGATCAACGCGGCCAAGGCGAAGGAACTCCGCGACCAGGTCGCCGAGGCCATCAACCGCGGAGCCGTCCCCGTGCACCGCGGCAGCGAGGCCGACGCCCGCTTCCTGCCCGGCCAGGACACCTCGGCATACGTCCAGCCGGTCACCCTCCTCAACCCGCCCCCTTCCTCACCCCTGCACCACGCGGAACCCTTCGGCCCGGTCGACACCATCGTCCTGGTCGACACCGAGGCGGAACTGCTGGCCGCGATGAACGCCTCCAACGGCGCCCTGGTGGCCACCCTGTCCACCGACGACCGGGCCACCTTCGACCGGCTCGCCCCGCAGATCCGCGCCTTCAAGATCGGCCACGGCAAGCCGCGTTCCCGCGGCGACCGCGACGAGCTGTTCGGCGGGTTCGGCGCCTCCTGGAGCGGCGCCTTCGTCGGCGGCGAACTGCTGATCCGCGCGGTGACTCAGGGCCCGGCCGGTGAACGGCTGCCCGGGAACTTCCCCGAGTACCAGCTGATGCCGTGAGAAAGGCCGGGGCGGCGCACCGGGAAGGGGCGCCGCCCGGCCACCGGCGAACACACGACGACGCAGAGATGGGGTGGCGAGCATGACGTTGGCGCTTGATGGTGTGCGGGTGCTGGACATGACGCATGTGCAGTCGGGTCCGTCGGCGACGCAGTTGCTGGCGTGGCTGGGGGCGGATG
>NZ_KB911683.1 GCF_000383615.1 Streptomyces canus 299MFChir4.1
AAGCCGTTTCGTCTGTCGGCCCGGAGGCTTCGGCCTCATCGGCGGGGGCTGCCGCGGTGTCTGGGCCGTCGGCGAGGGCGGCGAGAAGGTAGTCCTCGTCGTCCTGGTTGTCCTCGAGGTCGTCCAGGCTGTCGTCGGGCTCCCAGCCGCCGTCATCGTCAAGTGGGAGGGTGAAGGAGCCGGGCAGCCCGAAGGAGGCCCCCGGCGCGAGGGGTGCAGGCCGCTGCTGCGGGGTGGTGGCAGGGGAGGGGTCGGTCATCTGCGCGGCCGCCTGGGCCCGGGCGGCTACCGTCCGCTCGCGCTTGCTGCCCAGTCCCTGGCTGGCACGGCGCAGCAGCGCATCGAGTGCCTGGGCGATCGCCGCCTCGTGGTCTTCACGGCCGTGCCGGCGCTGGACGGTGCGGCGGACGTGGTCGAAGGTGAACGCGGTGAACGGGCGCCTGACCGCCCCCGCGTGGACCCATGGCACCTCGAGCCATCCTTCGGGCAGGCGCACCCACACCCGGTTCGGGTCGTAAGGGTTGTGGTGGACCTCCCACCGTCCGTTCTTGTCCGCCCGCGGTGAGCGGCGGCGCCGGTAGGGGTTCAGGCCGGGGTGGTCGTAGGTGCGGTAGCCGAAGCGGATGCCGTAGTCGTTGACGGCCTGCCAGCGCAGGGGCAGCAGCTCGACGTAGTCGTCGGCGGACAGGGGCACCGGTACATGCCCGGTCACGGCCACCAAAGCCGCCCACATCTCGTTCGGGCAGACGGCGATGCGCGGCATCATCGGGTGCCGCAGCGCTTCGTGCCGGCGTTCCTGCCACCCGCAGATGACCCACTCGTCCAGAAGCTCCTGAAGCTGCGTCAGGCTCCAGCAGGCGTCCTGCTCCGCCGCCGTGCCGCGCTGGGAGACGTCCGAGCCAGTATGGCCGGGCAGGTACTGGCTGAACCCGTCGGCAATCGCGCGGAAGGTCCGCTCCACGTTTCCCTTCGCCGGGCCGTTCGCCGGCGGCACCGGCTGCACCGAGATCCCCAGGCTCTCGCAGGCCGAGACGAACGACGCCGACACGTACACCCGGCCCTGGTCCACGATCACCGTCTCCGGCATGATCACGGGCCGGGCGGCCGCCTGCTCCAGCCGCGCGTCCAACGCCACCAGCCGCTCGTACGGGATGACGGAGCGCTGCATGGACAGCGCCGTATCCCAGCCCGGCCGCATCGCCGCCGGCACCACCATCTGCGCCAGCAGCATCGCCGCGTCCACCGACGTCGTGCCCACCGGACGCAGCACCGCGGCGCAGATGCTGCGGGTGGCCACGTCCAGCGCGAGGCACAGTTCAAGACGGCCGCTCACACCGTTGTCCAGGACCGCCAGGACATCCAGCGGCGTGCTGTCCAGCATCACCAGCTCACCCGGGCGCAGTGCCACCGTCGGCGTGAAAGGAGGTGCCGGCCGCGACACATGCCAGCGCCGCTGTGCGGCTGTCCCCAAAAGGCCCTGGCCGTCGGCCACCGCGTGCACCAGCCGGTTGAACGTCGACGCCGGAGGCAGCGCCACCACCCCAGGGCCGTACTCCTCCTCCAGCAGCCACCCCACCCGGCGGCGCAGCCGCACCAGCGTGCCCGTCGACCGCTCCCGCTGGCCCTCCAGCACTGTCCTGACTGCCGCGACCACCCGCTCATCGGCCCGCCCCACCGCGGACCGCTCCCGCGCTGCCCGGCCGTCGACCAGCCCCCACACGCCCTCGCTGCGGTAGCGCGCCCGCATCCGGCGCACCGTCGCCGCACTCGCCGCCCAGCCTGCCGCCGTCAACTCCTCGGCCTTCGCCTGCTCCCGCTGCGCCAGGCTCCGTGTCGCCGGATCGAACTGCTCACGCGGGGCGCCCTGCCCGATGGCGTCAGGAAAGCCGGTCTCCACCTCCCGCACATGCCGCTGCCACGCCAGAGCCCGCTCCCGCACCTGTTCCGGCAGCGCCTCCAGCAGACCGAACGGCGGCACCCTCCCCGGCGGCGGTCCGCCTTCCACCTCGAAGGACGGATCGGCGAACAGGTAGGGCAGCAGCACCACCGCCGAGGCGCCCTCGTCACTCACCAGCGTGGCCCGGGCGCCCTCCAGCACGGCGAGCGTCCACGCGCGTCCGTCGTAGCGAAGGCGCGCCCCGACCTCGATGACCGCCTGCGTCACGCCGCTTCGGCCTCCTGCCGTGCGAGGCAGACGACAACGCGCTCGTGCAGCGGTTCATCCAGCCGCACCCGCAGCACACCGCTCCACAGCGCGTGAAAGACGGCAGGCCACACGGCGATCGGATCCCCCAGCCCCTCTACGGCCTCCACCAGCGGCCGTGGACTGGCGAAGGCCTCCCGCAGAGCCGGCGTCCACGGCCCTGCGGCGTACCGGGGATGCCGGTAGCCCGCCAGCCACCGGACATTGGCCTCCAGCACCGGATCCGGCGGCCCCGCCAGCCGGTAGGACCAGCCCGCCGCGTCGGCGGCAGCCGCCACCACCCGTGCCCGCGCTGCCAGCCGGGCAGAGGGCCCGCTGCGTCCGGCGCAGTCGAGCAACAGGCCGCTGCCGTCTTCGAGCCTGGCCATCAGCTGCGGCGCATGAGCGACGACCCTGCTGTCCTCACGCCACACCAGCTCCACCGGCCGGCAGGCCAGCGCCACCACCGCCGGATCCCGGTCCAGCAGCATCAGCTGGGTCCGCATGACACCGGACCCGTACGCCACCAGCCGCCCGTTGGTCGACGACCACCACCAGCCCGGAGCCACACGCCGCCCGGGACGGACGGGAAACGGACGTATCGCCGGACCGTCCTCGAAGACGACGTCCTGAGCGGCCTCAAGCCACGGGAGCTGGTGTGCGCGCCCCAGAGGGTCTCGAAAGCGCACATCGATCAGGCCGGCCTCTACAGCCGCAGCTTCTCCGCGACGCACAGCACCACCCGCACGGTGCGGCTCGGGGATGCGGCACCCGGCCCCGGGCACCGCGGACGAGGCGGCCTCCTGGCTGCTGTCGATGATCACGTACTCCACACAACGCCATGCCTGACCTGCCGCGCAGGAGAACCGGCCGGTAACCGCAACACCGGTGCAACCGCCGGATGTTGGGCTGCACGCGGCACCCAGGATGCGGAGCCTGGGGCACCGGTGTCAGTGCAGAGTCCCGCGCTTTTACGCCCCCTTGCAGACCGCTGTGTCAGTCCTCGCCCTCACCGAGGGCGAGCACCGCGGCAAGGTCCTCGGCGGGCAGGCGGCACCACTGGGCCACATCCTCAAGCGCCACCCCGGCGGCAACGGCTGCAGCGGCCGTATGGACGAGGGCCTGGTCGATCAGATCGGCACCGCGACTGAGGTGCTCCAGCAGAGTGCGGGCCACCTCGGCGGTGGTGCCGCTCTGCACGCCGCGCAGCTCCACCAGCTGTTCGCACGCCTCGTCGACCAACTGCGTGATGCGGAACCGTTGTTCGGCAGGAACGGTGGCCCGCCACCGGGTGCCCGAGCCGCCCGACTGGGCTTCTGCCGCCATGACGCGCAGCTGGCCGGCCATCGTGGCGCTCTGCTGTTCCCGCTTCAGGTGCCACGGATCCTCCTGCCAGCCCGGCGGCCCCGCCGCGTGGCGGCGGGCGCGCACGATCGCGCCCGTCCAGCCGTTCAGCGGGCTGCCGTGGTTGCCCGCAAGTTCGGGCCCCAGCCAGGTGCGGCCCACCCGCTCGCCCAGCCGGTGACAGAACGCATCGTCGGCCCTGCGCGCCCGAGGCTTCATCCCGCCGCTCGCCTGCCAGGCCACTTCGGCCATGGCCGGCTCCAGCAAAGCGTCCGCGACGGCCACCACCTCCGGAAAGATCGCCGCGTCCCGGCCCACGATCCGCCACCACTCAAACCGTGATCCCGCGTCGCCGCCCGCCAACTGGTGCAGACGGCGCGGCCAGATCTTCTCCTGCTCCCAGGCCAGGGCCTGCTCCCACCAGCGGGCCACCACCGCATGCGCCAGCGTGAACGCCCGC
>NZ_KB911684.1 GCF_000383615.1 Streptomyces canus 299MFChir4.1
GTCGTACTGGGCGCACTGGGTGGTCAGCCAGGTGGCCAGTGCGCTGGTGATGCCGGGGAATCCGGCCGCGGCGTCCAGGACGCGTCCGGATTCGGCGTGGGTGCGGGCCTGGTGCCAGGAGCGCTGCCATTCGAGTGTCCAGGGCGGGTTCCACCAGGGATCGATCGCCGACAGTGCCTGGGCCCGGGGCGAGGGGGTGCCGTGGCGGTGCCGGTAGGCGCGGTCTTTGCTGCGTTGGTTGGTCAGCCACTGTCCCAGTTTCAGTCCGTCCTGGATGGTGTCTTTGGTGGCGTGCACCAGCGTTCCGTGGGCCTGGGCGAAGGCGCGTGCGCAGGCCAGAGCGTGCTGGAAGTGGGTGGCCATGTGCGTGCGGCGGGGCCGGGCGGTGTGTGCGGCTTCGCGGGTAAGGCCGATGTCGGCGAGGAGTTGCTGCTGTGCGGGGTGCAGGGTGTCGTAGCCGGTGCACTGGTTGTAGAGCCATTCGCCCAGGCTGAAGCTGGTGGTGGGGAAGCCGTGTTCGGGGCGCAGGGCACCACGGGCACGGGCGTGGTCGCGGGCTTGGTAGTAGGAGCGTTGCCACAGCACGGGCCACTGGGGCCGCCACCACGGATCCAGCGCGTCCAGGGCGGCGACGTGCTCGGGCGGCATCCCGGAGTATTTTCGGTGATTTTTCAGCCATCGGCCCAGGGCAAAGCCATGGAAGCGGGTGCCGATCGCGGCGGCGAGGTGCCCGTGGACGGCGGCGTAGGCGCGGGCGTGGACCAGGCCGGTGGCGAAGGCATGGCCGGACATGTGCCGAAGCCCCAGGTGCAGTGGTGTCGCCCTGGCCGTCTTCCCGCCGTTGTGGGCGGTGCTGCGGTAGGCGGTGAGTTCCCGGGTGATGGGGCGGGGCCGGTGTGCCATGTGCAGCGCCCACCGGTGGTCGGCGCCTGCATCGATACCGGCCCGTACGCTGCGCTGTGCCCACACCAATAACGGGCCGGCCGACGTCGGAGCGATCCGTTCGGGCAACCAGGGCCGGCTCGTGGCCTGCGCCAACTCGGCGACCAGCCGGGGAGCGTAGGCGAGGGTGTGGGGCAGATGCCCGCGGGTGTCTTCGAAGAGCCGCCGCATGGTGCGCTCGTCAGCAAGGACGCGGGTGAGGGCGACTGCCTCCGGATAGGTGACCACATCCCTGACCAGCAGCCGCCACCAGCCCGGATCAGCCCCTTTGGCCGTGAGCTGTAGTTCCCGGTGCGGCCACTGCTCTTCTTCGGGCCATTGCTGTGCCCACCAGGAGATGACCACGGCATGCGCGACCTCGAACGCGCGGGCGGCGGTGTTCGGGCGATGGCGCAGCAACTGCAGATGGCGCCGGTGTGCCGTGACGATCTCAGGTAGTCCCGTCAGGTCGACCTGCTCGGTGTCGGCCGGTGCGCCGTCGATCCAGTGGGTGCCGAGCATCCAGCGCTGGTGGCGCGGGCAGACGCGGGTGTGCGGCTGCAGATAGAGCCGGGCTGGCTTGGTACGTCCGGTGCGTGTGGCCGTGCACAGCCGGCAGCCCTCTCCCGCGGCGGGCACGACGCGTCCGAAACGGAACCGCCCGGCCGCGCCTGTCCCGTCCGGTGCGAGGGGCTCCTGTGCGGTCCAGGAGGGCAGCGCCCTGCTCAGGACTGCCTCTGCGACGCGGCAGAACACAGCGATGCGGGCGCGGGCTTCGGCGTTGAGGTACACCTCGCCGTCCGCGCGGTAGCCCTTGAACAGAACTCCGCCGGACTGGAGGAGCGAGGGGATGAGGTCGCGGACACCGAGCCGGTAGCGGTCGGCGAGGCGGTCCAGGTAGGACAGGTTCGTCTCGCCCTGCAGCGGTGCGAGCCGTACTGGCCCCGGACGGGCCGCAGCCGTACGCGGCGGCTGCGGCTGTGGGGGAGGAGAGTTGTGCATGAGGGGGCAGAGGTCGTTCCTGGCGGGCTCGGATGTACGGGCATCCGGACAGTGTCAAACAGGGGAGTGGGACGGACGGTTGAGGCACACACCTCCGGTCAGGGCTGGCGTTGCGGCCGCGTCCGGCGGCGGTGCGGTGCTCGGGCGCGTTGTTCGGCGGCGGTGTCGAGTTCGATCTGTTCGAGGAGTTTCTTGGTGATCTTTTCGGTGCCGTCGAGGAGGGAGACGAGTGCGGCTTCGCGGATGAGGTGGGAGAGGCTGCCCATGCGGCCGCCGGTGCGGGCGTGGAGGTAGGCGGCGTGGGTGAGCAGGGTGCCGGGCCGGTGGTGGCGCAGCCGCAGGGCGTTGTCCATGCTGTGCATGAGGTCGTGCCAGAGCTGTTTGTCGTCCGGGCTGCCGTAGCGCAGGGGCTGGTTGCGGACGATTTTGAAGCGGCCGGCGAGCTGGGAGCCGCGCACGCCGGTCAGCAGGGGTGAGGATTCGACGTCGATGCCGGAGTAGACGAAGGTCGCCGGGATCCGTTCGCCGAGGTATTTCAGCTGGTCGGAGGTCTCTGCGCCGGCCCGGCTGCGGGTGTCCATCAGGTGTACGTCGTCGACCAGGACCAGTTGGGTGCCCAGCTCGCACAGCAGCCCGCACACGGCGTTGGTGATCTGGATCTGGTTCATCCTCTCCAGGGCGGGCAGGCCGAGGAAGCGGGCGAACTCGCTGATGAGCATCTTGGGGGTGGAGGACGGCGGCACGGTGATGAACAGGACCGGCAGCCGTCCGTCCTGGTTCGGGTGGCGGCGCCGGTCGGCGAGTTCGACGGTGCGCCCGAGCTGTTGCATGGCGGTGGTCTTCCCGGTGGTGGCCGGCCCGGAGATGATCAGGCCGCGCCGGGCTCCGCCTTGCTGGCCGCGGTTGAGCAGCAGCAGGCCGCGGACCGCGGTGGAGATGGTGTCCATGGCGGGGGTTTTCAGCACCACGAACCGTGCGTGGTAGTCCTCCCGTTGCTCCTGCGTCCATTCCTGGTCGCCAACGTCCAGCGCTGGGGCAGGGGGTGTGTCGACGAACTGCTGCCATCCGTCCCATGTGGTCAGCGGGCTGAACGTGCTCGTGGTGGGGGGCTGGGCCGCTGTCACCATGCCTGGGCCTCCTGGTAGGGGTCGTAGATGCGCATGCCGCCCGCCCCGGCGGTGTCCGGCGTCTGTGCCGCTGCCGG
>NZ_KB911685.1 GCF_000383615.1 Streptomyces canus 299MFChir4.1
CCCGCCTGTACGTGCGCGAGTAGCAGCCGGTACGAGCGCTGCCAGGCGACATCCCACCCCTCCGGGGCCCACCCGGGGTCGATCTCGATGAGTGCCTCCATACGCTCTTCCGACAGCTCCCCGGCATACGAGATGCCCGTTTCCCCGTTCGCGCGGCGTACAGCGTTCTCACGCATCCTCTTGGCGGCCGCCCGGGCATTTTTCATGAACACCCCCAGCGGATAGCCGTCCCAGACCACGGTGGCGCCGGGCAGGCAGTGCCCGTGGAGGGCTGCGTAGTCGCGGGCGACGGCGAGGCCGGCGTCCCACGCGGAGGCGTGCACGGACCAGACCATGCCGAGGTTTTCCAGCTCGGTCACGCGCTTGGCGTCCAGGGTGCCTTCGCGGTAGTACCGGCGTTGATCGGCCAGCCATACCCCTAGCGGATGGCCGCCGATGCCCGCTCCCCAGTCTTTAGGTGTGACGTACGTGTACGGCACGCGCAGCTCGCTCTCGCCGGTCTCGCGTAGCCATCGTGTGGCGGCCTCGATGCCGCGCCGCCAGTACGCACGTTCGGGGTCGATGACCCGCAGCCGCACGAACGCGGCCAGGGCGGCGGGGTCGCGTTCTTCGCTGAAGCGCAGCACGCCCGCTGCCGAAGCTCCCACCGCGGGAACGATGTCCTGCTCCTGGACCTCCGCGCTCCCGTCTTCGCCGACGTCGTCTTGGTCCGCCTCGTCCTGGCTCAACTCGCTGATCTCGCCGTCGTCTTCGGCGGCCGGGCGGCTGTTGCGCAGCCGGGGATCGGCGAGGGCCTCGATCGTCTGCGCATCGTGCGCCCGCAGAGCTCCGAGGACCTTCGACAGGCTGTTGTAGGCATCCGAGGTGAGGAGCTCATTCGGATCTTCGCCGGGCCCGAGGAAAACGGGAACGATCAACGTTGCCAGTTTCCCGTGATCGGGATTCAGCCGCAGGGCGCGCCCGACCATCTGCACGATGTCCACCATCGAACCCCGAGCGTCCGCGAAAAGGACCGCGTCACACTCGGCAGTGTCCACGCCTTCTCCGAGAACACGAACGGAGGAAAGCACCCGCAATTCAGCCCGCACATCCCGACCTTCGAATTCGGGGCCGCCCAGGAATTCGGATGCGAATTCATCGAGCACCTGGCGGCGGTGGCCGGGGGCGTGCTCGCCGTACAGCCACTCTGCCCACACCTGCCCGGCCGGTGGGTAGGTGTCGGGGTCGTCGGCGGCGAGCCGGGCGGCGGTCGCCGGTACCGCGGCCGCCATCGCCTCCGCCTCACCCACCCGACTGTGAAAGCTCAGCACCCGACGGAAGCGCTCCTCAACGGCCGCTCGCATCAAGCCCGTCTGCACCGCGGCCAACCGCGCGCCGCGCACGGCATCAGATCCGGGGGCCTCGCTTGTCAGCGCAGCGTGCAGGTCGGGATCGCGGATGTCGAGGCACAGCACCTGATACGGCGCCACAATCCCGCGCCCGATCGCCTCCGACAGCGTCAACGTGTAGGCGACTGGCCCGAAGACGGGGGAGCCGTCCTCCATCGACGCCACCATCCGAGGGCGCTCGCCCTCGGCCTCCCACACCCGCGGCGTCGCCGTCATGTACAACCGCCGCTCCGCAGGCAACTGCGCCTGGTCGTGCACGGCCGCCCACGGCTTCAGACCATCCCCACTCGTCCTGTGGGCCTCGTCCACGACCATCAGGCTCCACACCCCCAACCCCGCAGCGTGAGCCCGCTGAAGGACACCCAGGCCCACCGACGCATACGTCGCGAAGACAGTCACGACCTCCAGCCCACGCATCCACTCCACGAGCTCGTCCGGATCCGTCGTACACGGCAGACCCTCACTCTCCTCCCCCCGCAACGAGCACACCCCCACCATCGCGCCCGACCGGCCCGCACGCCGCCACGCGCCGGCCATCTGCGTCAGCAGATCCAGCGTCGGCACCAGCACGAGAACACGCCGAGCCGAAAGCCGCTGCGCCGACTCTGAGGCGATGAGGGTTTTACCGGAACCGGTGGCCGCGATTACCTGCGTCCGCAGACCCTCGGGCGGCATCTGGCCACCGGGTGGGGTGCCAAGAATCCGGACGACATTGTCGACGGCTTCAGCCTGATGCGGCCGCAATTCCATCCGAGTCACAAGGCCCCTCGCATTCACAGGTATACGGAGAAGGAATACAGGCTGAATCCAGATTCCATCTCAATTCCAAAATGATGCATCCCGGCACCGGATACATCCGGGGAGAGATACTAGGACATCATCCCAGACTCAAGCTGCTCACAAGAGTGACGCACTCAAGTTTCCTGAAAGTGACTGGAAGTGATCTGATGCGCCCAGCTCCAGGCGAGGACTGGAGCTGGCATCCCGTCAGGAGCAGGGATGCCAGCTGTCCCTGACGATGCGTCATCCGCGCTCAGCGCAGAACTGGCCCCCTGTAGGTGCGGCTTCTCTGGCGCGCCCGGAGGGTGCGTCAGGTCCCGTACTGGACTGCGGAGCAGGCCGGTACGGGACAGGGGTCGGCCGGAGGCCGGGCCCCCGGATCACGGAGTGATCCGGTAGGCGGAACGGAGTTCCGCCGTTATTCCGGCGAAGCCGGAATCCGCCGCGTAGCGGCGGCGCGTCGTGTCTGCGGAGCAGCCCGCGCGC
>NZ_KB911686.1 GCF_000383615.1 Streptomyces canus 299MFChir4.1
CCGGTGGCCGTTCATCTATGCGGGCCCCATCCCGATGCCGGGGCAAACCCCCGGATCAGGTCGAACCCGTACACCACTTCCCTGGACGCAACCCGCGGCTCCAGGGCTCCAAGCCGCTCAGCGCCGGCATCGGGACCGTCTGACGAAGCTCGTCCGCGGCGAAGGTCTGAAGGGTGTGCCGCCCCAGCGGAATCCGTGTTCCCTGGGGGAAGGTGCCGTTGAGGAGCAGCCATTGCTCAGTGATCGGTGCCGGGCCTGTGCAGAAGGTGACGAAGCTGTCCGCGACCTCGGAGACAGGGACCGGTGCGCCCTGGGCAATCAGACGTGCCGCCGCAGACAGGCCCGACTCCTCCAGCAGCGTCAGGGGGTTTGGGGCCCAGTCTCCGTCGACCCTTGTGTAGAGGTCGGGGTGCTCTTCCCTAGGCGCTGCGGCGGTCACCTCTCTCACCACGTCCTCCCAGTGGGGCTGGAGCATCAGTACCACGATGGACTGGGGTGTTGGGGACAGACCGCCCGCGTACTCGAGCCACGACAACACAGCCTCACGCAGGGAGAGATGCTTGCTCATACGGATTGAAAGTAGCGGCCGCAGTCGCATCGGGGCACCAGTTTTCCAGCGGCGGAACCTGTAGCAACCGACCATCGTTCGAGCAGCAGCTGACTACCACGTGACTCGCACCTCGCCGCGTTGACTGAGGCGGCGCTCGCCGACGGTGTCGTCCTGGACGACGACGCCCACCACGTGCGGCGGGTGCGGGCGAAGCAGATGCAGGGGGCCGCGGCGAAGAAGGCGCCGAAGGCCCAGCGGTGCGAGGAGAACGAGCGGAACCGGCTGGCCAAGGAAGCGCCTCCGAGGTGACCCATCGGTACACGAACGAGACTCAACGGGAACCCCGATAAGACGCCGACTGATGCCAGTGCACCTCTTGAAGTTCTGCGCACTGCCTCATGGTGTCTCGCGCGCGCCCCAACAGCGCCGCACTGGCGTCGCACATAGAGCCTTCGGAGGACTCACCCGTGCAGGGATGCCGGGTGGCGTCCCCCAGGAGACACGACCGGAGCACCACAGGGACGCCGTTCGTACGTCGCTACTTCGCTGCGACTCTTCTGGAAGGGCCCGGCTGGCGCTTCCGCCACCTGCTGAGCGTGGACATTCCGGCCGCATTGCGGCGTTGATCGCGGGCCAAACGCCTCCGCCCGCCGCTTCAGCGGGGTGGCCGTCAGAGCGCTACTGGTAAACGGTGGCGATCGGCGTGGAGACGCTGGCTCCGCTACCGGGGACGGCGTAGGAGATGGTCCACACGGCGGATGTCTTGTTCGGGTAGCCGTACAGGTAGCCGCCGTCGTCGCAGCCGTAGTTCAGGCGCTGTCCTGCCAGCATCGCGGTGCCGCCCCCGGCGAACGAGCAGCGGGCACCGTGGGCCAGGACAAGGATGATCGGTTCGATGTCGGGTCCGCCCGGCATGTGGTTGTTGTTGCCGGGAAAGCCCTCGGCGACAGACAGCTCGACCATGCGGTCGGGGGCTCCGTCCAAGCACAGGGCGCTGGTGTCTGCGGGGTTGGAGTCCGGGGAGAAACACGGGTCGAGGATCCGGTCGCCGGCGGTACAGCGCCAGGCGTCCGTGCGCATCGTGGATTCGGCGGTCCCGAAGCAGGAGCCGCTGGCCCGGTCGATGATGGTGATGCCGGTTGCGGGGGTACCGCCCGGTGACCAGGGACTGAGGGTGATCACCTTCGTCTGCGCCGGCGCGGACGAGGCGGCAGCGGTCGGGGTCTGTGACTCGCTGGTGGCTGGACGAGCGAGGCGTGACGTGGGCCCTGCCGGTTCGGCGGCAGGCGTGGAAGGGGCCGCAGTTGCCTGTGGGGAGTGGGTGGCGCGCGCTGGGGCGTGGCCCGAGGCCAGAGCGAACCAGGTGCCCGTCGCGGCTGCGGCAAACACGGCGGCCGCAACGACGATGAGCCAGGCACGCTTGCCGGGACGGCGTATGTCGGAAGCGGGCCAGGCGGGGTCTTTCACGGTCGGAGGGTGCCACTGCTCGGCGATCAGGTTCGGGACTTCGGTCGGCCGGTCGTGGACATCTCCGAGGACCTGCGTCGCCTGCTCGCCGAGCAGTTCGCCGGTCTTCTGTGCCACGACGGCGGACGACGGCCGGTAGCCCCAATACCAGTGACTTAAGGGTCTCGACTGGTAGCGTGGCATCCAGGAGG
>NZ_KB911687.1 GCF_000383615.1 Streptomyces canus 299MFChir4.1
CCCCGGACGGCTCCGGGGGCGTCTACGTCGTCATCAGCGACCTACCTGTAGGCCGTGCCTACACGCAGGCACGGACCTGGCTCGGCTTCCAGATCTCCGCCGCCCACCCCGACGCCGACATCTACCCCCACTACACCGGAACGCTCACCCGCACTGACGGCCAGCCGCACGGCCAGGCCATCCAGCACGTCACCTGGCAAGGACGTCCCGACGAACCAGCCCTGCAGCTCTCCCGCCGCTCCAACCACCGTGACCCCGCGGTCGACACCCCCGTCAACAAGGCAGTGAGGATCCTGGCATGGCTCACCGCGCAGTGAACCCACCAGCCACCGGGGCAAGCCTGACCATCCCCGCCCGCCTCTGGCAGCAACTCCATGCGCACCTGTTCCCCGGTGACCAGGCGGCCCACAGCGCCGTCCTCCTCGCCGGATGGACCGACGGCCCCCGAGGACTGCGCCTCCTGGCCCGCGAACTCATCCCCGCCCGCGACCACATCGACTACGGGCCCGGCACCACGGGACACCACGCCCTCTCAGCCGCCTTCGTCCGCGACAACATCCTGCGAGCCCGCGACGAACACCTCGCCTACATCCCTGTCCACAACCACGGCGGCACCACCCGCGTACGCTTCTCGCCCACCGACCTGGCCAGCCACGAACGTGGCTACCCCACCCTCACCCAGATCAGCAACACCCCCGTATGCGGCCTCGTCCTCACCCTGCAAGCCGCAGCCGGCGACCTCTGGCACCCCGACGGCACCCGCACCAACCTTGCCGAAGTCGTCATCCCCGCCAACAACCTCCTGCGCCTCCGCCCCCAGCCGGCCACAGCCAGCACCCCAGACACCAGCCACGCCTCCTACAACCGCCAGGTACGCATCTTCGGCGACCTCGGACAGCAGACCTTCCAGGCCATGAGGGTGGCCGTCATCGGCCTGGGCGGCGTGGGCAACCTGATCACCGAATACCTCGCACGCCTCGGCATCGGCCACCTGGTCCTCATCGACGATGACCTCGTCGACGAGACCAACCTGCCCCGCCTCTCCGGCGCGACCACCGATGACGTCGGCCATCCCAAGACCGCCCTAGCCAGCCGACTGGCCCGGCAAGCACAGCCCACCATCACCATCACGCCAATCACCGAGCGTGTCGAGCAACCCCACGTCCAAGCCGAACTACGCCACTGCGACTGGCTCTTCCTCGCAGCAGACGGCGCCGCCGCCCGTCACTTCACCAACGCCGCAGTTCAGCAGTACCTCATCCCCGCCACCCAGGCCGGCGTGAAGATCCCCGTACGCGATGGCACTGTCGGGCAAATCCACGCCGTCACCAGACTCCTTCTTCCCGGGACCGGCTGCTTGTGGTGCGACGGACTGATCAACCCCACCGGCCTCGCCATCGACATGCACGCCCCCGCCGACCGAGCCGCCGCACACTACGTCCCCGGCACGCCGGCCGCCAGCGTCCTCCCCCTCAACGCCCTCGCCGCCGCCGAAGCCGTCAGCCACTTCATGCACGCCGTGAGCTGCCTTCACGACGACGATCTCGACCACGCCGGCGTCCTGCACCGCCCCCGCACCCGCACACGAGACCTCATCAACTCCCGCACCCACCACGACTGCCGATGGTGCGCCCCGCAAAAGCAGTTCGCACTCGGAGACCGACCAACCGCCAACGTGGCATCCAGCTGACAGAGCAGTTCCACGAACCGAAGCGATCCACCAAGCGTTGCCCCTCCGCAACAGCCCTACCAGCGCATGCCCAACTCATCGAGTTCCGCACGGCGCTCCGCTGCAAGCTTGTCTGCCCGTCGTCGGGTGTTGTCGAGCCATCTCCCAAGCCGGACGGCCGTACTCCTGTCCCCGTCCTCACCAGCCAGCTCCTCTACATGGCTTCTTGGGACGCGGAGGTGACCCTCGCGGGTGTGGAACTGGCGGGCAGCCGCAAGGTGAGTAGCCCACCGATCGGCCTGCGTCCTCCGGGCCGGCACCGCCGTCTCGTGCTCGCCCAAAGGCTCCACGCCGAGGCTCTCCAGTAGGTACCGCTGCGCCGTGACCAGTCCATCCCACCCGGCTCGCTGCGCGGTCACCCACACCGTGAGGTCCTCGCCCTGGACGACAACCTCACCCGGCACGGCCGGCAGAACTCC
>NZ_KB911688.1 GCF_000383615.1 Streptomyces canus 299MFChir4.1
TGTCGTCACTCGGTCTTTCTGAGTGTTGCTGTGGCTGTGAGCTGGGGCTTCTCAGTTCCTCTGGGTGGTGTTCGCGATGCCTGGGGGTGTCCGGAGTGTGGGGTTGGGCGGGTAGTGGCCGTCTGGCCTGCGCGTGCGTGGGTGTGTGCAGGTTGATCGAGCAGGGTGCGGTTTCAGTGGGCTGCTACTTGGCAGGGCCGGTCAGACGGTCTGGGGGTTGGTGAGGTTGTCGGGGGCGGATCTGTCGGCTGTGCTTGTGTGCTTACTCTTCGCTGGTGGTGCCGGCCTGCGGATCAAGATCGGTTTCGTGTAGGGCCAGGATGAGGTGGCTTTCGACGTCGGTCGTGGCCTCGAGGGTTGACTGGAGTTCCTGTCGGCCGTGGTCGAGGAAGGCGTCGATTGAGGTTGTGACGTGAGGCGCGGGTGGGAGAGTGGCGGCATACAGGGCGGCTGCCAGCCTGCTGTCGACATCCGTGGTCGCGTCCAACGCGTTGGTCAGGCGCTGCATGGCGGAGGCCAGCACGTCATCTACCGGCTGGGCGGCACTGCGCCTGGGGGAGCTGCTCACAGTGTGCCTCCTTGGTCCTCTTGTTCCTGGAGCATGCGCTCAAGGTTGTGACGCGCCCGGCGCAGGTTCTGGCGGACGTTGGCACTGGGGACTCCCAGTGCCTCGGCGGTCTGTGCGGGTGTGGCTCCGTCGATTTCGAAGGCCATCACCGTGCGCTGCAGAACAGGAAGTCTCCGCAACAGTTGCACGAGGTCGACCTGCTCGGCGATGTCGCCGCAGGGGTCAGGCACACCCGCTTCGGGCAGGTCGGCGGGATCCGAGGACCAAGTGTTCTGCTTGTCTTTGGCCTTGAGCCACATGCGCCAGGCGGTGGTCCGCAGCCAGGCTTCGGGGTGTGTCACTGACTGCCATGCACGTGCCAGTTGCACGAAGGCGCTCTGCACGGCGTCCTCAGCGTCGTGTCGACCTGCACCGGCGGCGATCAGAAACCCGACGGTTGGTACGAAGCGAACCCGGAAGAGAGCCCCGTACTGCTGTTCCTGTTCCGGTGACAGGCCCTGCTGCTCTTGGGGCTGCCTGGGCCGTTCTTCGACAAGTAGGCCGGCGCTCTGCTCGGGCTCGGTACGTGCGCTCTGCAGCAGCGCACGCCAGGACTTGACGGTGGGACGCCTGCGAAGCAGGGCGCGCCGTTCTCGTTCGGTCATGCCGCCCCACACGCCGAACTCCACTCGATTGTCGAGTGCGTCGGCGAGACACTCCGTTCTCACAGGGCAGTCGGTACACACTGCCTTGGCTCGGCCCCGTGCCGCTGACTGCACGTACAACTCGTCCGGATCAGTGGTACGGCAAGCTGCTTGCTCCGACCACTCAGTCACCCACGATGACACTGCTGCCCCCTTGCTTCTCAGTCGCCCGCGGTCCGCCGACTTCAATGGTGATCTTGTCGTGTTCGTCCATGACCCGGCTGCCACTGGGCAGTTCCCGGATTATCTCGCTGCGATGTCTGCTGCGGATGTGGGCCATGCTGGTGCGGCCGTGCACCCGGATCCACATCCGCAGCACGCTGGTGAGGTATCCGGCCCCGGCGGCGAGGGCTGCAATCTCATACTCCGGCATCGCTGGGGCTCCTAATCGAATGAACGCGGGCTCGTCTTCCGAGGGTGAGTGCCTGTGAGGGGACCGTTGCGTGACCTCGACGCCGGAACTTTTTTGAGTTTCTTCCTTCCGGCTGTGCAGAGCGAGGCAGTTGGGCATGCCGGACCGAGCATCTGCGGCCGTGTCAGGTCATGCGGGAAGGATGCCCACCGCGCAGAGAAGCTCCTGCTGGGTGGGGTGGAGGGTGGTCCAGCGGGTGCGTTGCTGTTCGGTCCATCGCCTGAGGGTGGGGGAGTGGTCCTGGCCGGTGTGGTGGTTGAACTTGGCTTGTTGGTAGGTGTGTTGCCAGGTCCAGTTCCAGGGTGGGTTCCACCAGGGGTCGAGGGTGTTGAGGGTGTGGGTGGTGGTGGGGGAGAGGCGGCCTTGGCGGGCGGCGCGGCGTTTTTGT
>NZ_KB911689.1 GCF_000383615.1 Streptomyces canus 299MFChir4.1
TTCCTCGCCTTCCTCGGTCTGGCGGCCGCCCTGATCTGCTACAAGAAACTTGCGAAGCTCACCACATGAGGCTCACCACATGAGACACCCTCTTAGCCTCGCCGCTACCCATCGCCTGGGCGACCGGCGACGGCGCCTACGGCACGAATGGCGGATGCGCCGCCTGGGGCAGCAGAAACGGTTCCGGCGCTCTCGTTCCCCCTTACCCGTGGCAGAAATCCGGCGTGGCTTTATTCACGTCGCAGGGTTCTGGCTCAGGCCCACGAAATGGACCAGAGCCACGGCTCACCGACAGAGCCACGCCCTCGTCCTGCTCCAGCTGCCACACAGCCGCTCCACCTGAACGAAGATCACAAAACGCACAGACGTTACCGAGAAGAGTTCATTGAACTCACGTGGGAAGTATTGGCGGAAGACTCCGTTGGTGTTCCCGCTGCTGCCGCGCTTGCGTCAGCTGAAGTGCTGGAGGCCGATTGTTGCGAGGAGGTCGAGTTGCCCGGCGGCTTTACTGCCGGGTGCGGTGGTGTAGACGATGAGACGGAGATCGCTGTCGCGGACGGTGAGGAAGTCACAGTCGAGGGTGATCGGGCCGATTTCCGGGTGCAGGAACGTCCTGCTGCTCGGTATGGGCTGAGGGGGCACGCGTTGCTCCCACAGTTCCGCAAAGTCGGGACTGACTGTCCGAAGTTGCGTGATGAGTTCGCGAAGCAGGGTGTCCTTCGGGTATCGAACCCACGCCTCCCGCAGGTCAGCGACCACTTCCAAGCGCAGGAGACGCTCCTCGTCGTCGGTGCGCAGGTATCTGGTGGGCACGTGGGTGAAGGTGGTCCACGCCAGGTTCCGCTCTCGCGGCGGCAGGGTTGAGGGGTCCCCGGTCAAGGCATTGGCGAGGGTGTTGGAGGTGACGCACTGCCATGACGCGTCGACGACGGTGACGGGGGTGTCGGTGAGGCGGTCCAGGATGCGCTGCACGCTGGGCGTGATGTGGCGCTTGATCTGTCCGGACAGCGGCTCGGCCTGATCTGCGAGTCGGAACAGATGCGCGCGCTCCTGGTCGGACAGTCGCAGGACGCGGGCCAGTGACATCAGCACGGGTGCTGAGGGGTGTCCGGCACGTCCCTGTTCCAGACGGGCGAGGTACTCGACCGACAATCCCGCGAGCTGGGCGACCTCCTGCCGGCGCAGGCCGAGTACACGCCGTCGGCCCCCCTCGGGCAGGCCCGCTTCACCGGGTGAGACTCGGTCGCGCCACGCGCGCAGGCTGCTGCCAAGTTCATGCGAGTTCAAGACCACGTCTCCAGTCGTACCACGAGGGCTGGGATTGGAGGGTCGCCCTGCCAGTACGAGGCTGGACAGGACCATTTTACTTTCGCCGGCGCGGGGCGAGACTCAAGGCGTGGATCTGCTCCGGCCTTAAGGCAGCGAAATTCGGTCGGTCTCAAGGTTCGGCTGGTTATCGGCCCTTTATGGCTGGGCGGTCTATGTGAACAATGTGACTCAAAAGAATTGGAAATAGCAATGAGTAATCACGTGAGCGCAGGGATGACGTCGGAAGAGCTGCGAGACTTCTACCGGCGGTACGTGGAACTGGCGAACAACCGTGATTTCGACCGCATGGATGAGTTCGCGCACGACGAGGTCATCATGAACGGCACTCCGGTTGCCCGTGACGACATGGTGGCCGAGTTCCGGCGGCACACCGACGCCGTCCCGGACCTGTCATGGGAGATCCAGGAACTCCTCGTCGACGGTGGTCGTGTCGCTGCCCGCCTCATCGACACCGGAACACCGGAGCGGAAGTGGAACGGCCTGGCTCCCACCGGAGCTACGGTTTCCTTCGCCGAGACCGCGTTCTACGAGGTCCAGGACGGCCGATTCAAGTACATGTGGTACATGATGGACGTCGACTCACTGCGCGCGCAGCTCAGCAATTGACTTGCTCCTCGCCCTAGCCTCAATACCAGTGACTTAAGGAATCGGGTCCCAGCTTCTTGGGACTTTGGTCGGTGGGTTGATTGGGGCTGTGCGCCAGTGCGGGGCGATGGCC
>NZ_KB911690.1 GCF_000383615.1 Streptomyces canus 299MFChir4.1
GGGGCTTGATTCTGAATAACTGTCAGGGTTGATCTTCCGGATGGTCCTCGTCAGGCAGGCGAACTCGAAGCTGTTCGAGGGTCCGGGCGGGCGACCCAGGCAGCGGTGTAACGGCGATGCGATGCAGGTCCAGGAGCCGGTGCCCGTCTTGGAACTGGTTGGAGAGGTTGGTGCGGGTAACGCCCAGCAGCTGGGCCAGAAGGGTGCTGGTGATCGCCCTGCGTCGGCGTAAGACCGCTGACAGGAGGCGGTGGTAGTGATCCAGGCTGCTGGTCTGCGGGTGGAGGTAACTGCGCGGACGGTGGAAGCGTCGTTGGAAGGCCGCTTCGGCCAGGGCGTCCCAGTACGGCTCCGAGACTGCCACCAGGCGTTCGAAGTCGGACCGCGGCATGCCGGTCAGGGCCGGATTGCTGAGCATCGTGGTCAGGTCAGGGGCGATCCGCCGGGCGGTCGCCGGCGTCTGTGGCGTTCGGGGAGGAACTGGCGCCAGGGTGTAGTTCCAGTCGCCGTGGAACGCGTCGGGCGTGATTGGCAGGGCCTGGAACTCGGCGGCGGTCACCGTGGTGCCCAGGCGGTAGCTGCCGGTGTCCAGCTCGGCGCCGATGGTCAGGCCGGTGTGTGTGGTCGTCGCGGCGATGGTTTCGATGACGACCTGGTAGCTGGTCAGTGGCCGCCCGCGCCAGTTCGCGGTGATGTGGCAGAACATTCGGTGTTCTATTTTGTTCCATTTCGACGTGCCCGGCGGAAAGTGGCAGACCGTGATCTCCAAGCCGCTCTCCAGGGCGAAGGCGGCCAGGTGTTTCTTCCAGGTCCAGCGGCGGGGATCGTTCGAGCCGCCGGCGTCGGCGGTGATCAGCAACCGGGTTGCGCCCGGGTGGTGCACCTGTCCGCGGCGCTGCCACCAGCGGCGTATGGACTCCACCGCGAACTCGGACGTGTCGTGGTCGGTCCCGACGTTGACCCAGCCGGTGTTGGTGGCGATGTCGTAGATCCCATACGGGATGGCGACGGGCTGGTCGCTGGTGGTGAAGGTGTGGCAGTCGACTTTGACCGGGTCCTTGACCGGCCGCCAGGTGCGACCGGGCCGGTCTCGGTTGCCGAGCCATTCCTTGGCCTTGGTGTCGACGCTGATCACCGGCTGGCCGTCATCGAGGTAGGCGGTGGCCGTGGCGTTCAGGTGGGTGAACTGGGCGTCGCGGTCCGGATGGCTGGCGCCCTCGGTGGTCTTGACGGTGCCCTGCAGGCTATAGCCCAGGCCGTGCAGCAGGCGCCCGACGGTTGCGGCACTGACCGGATGGCCCTGCGACGTCAGAGCCGCGGCCAGGGCCCTCAGGGACAAAGTGGTCCATCGCAACGGGGAGACGGGATCTCCCCGGGTGTGCGGCTCGATCAGCGCCTCCAGAGCCGCCAGCAGGCCGGGGTCGGTGACCGTCAACGGCTTGCGGCCAGCTCCTGCAGCCCGGGCCCGCCGCGTCGGTACCGGGTCCCCGGCCAGCTCGGTGACGCCACGCGCGACGGTCGCGGAACTGGCCCCGGAAGCGGCAGCAACCAGAGTGATCCCGCCATGGCCGATGGCCACGGCCTCGCTCGCCAGGTAGAGACGACGGCGGCGCTCGTCGAGATGCGGCAGGATCCGATCGAACTTGGCCCGTAAGGCGGAGACGGGCGGACGCACTGTCATGGTCCACCGTCCCACCAACTCCACCCGAACGAGCACTAATTGAAATACAAGCCCC
>NZ_KB911691.1 GCF_000383615.1 Streptomyces canus 299MFChir4.1
ACGCAGCAGAGTGCCGACCAGGATCCCTCAACACATCCGCAACTGGCCGCATTCGCCCGTACGTGGGTGGGGACGTTCAGGTGTACGCCGACAACACGGACCAGGAGTCCACGTAGAATCGCGTCATTCCGCTTCAGCGGTGACGGTGGCTTCAGGCCGGCCAAAATAGTTAGCCAATGCGTCGCCTCACGGAGGAGATAAAAAGCAGCTTCCATGTAAGGTGCTTCGCTGGTTGTCTTTTCTAGTTCCTCAAAGTTTGGCTCGTAGGCAACCGGGAGCTGATCGTCGTTCATTTGTTCGTGAGTCATGGTGTGATTTCACCTATCCAGATGAGCGCTATTTTCGTGCATTGAATCAACAACCCTAGTCAGCCGCCTCTGGCGCAAGGACGTCAACCACTCAGTCAATGATCCTCCGCGCCGAACGGCCGTCTCTGGCAAGGTCAGCCCAGCCGTTGGCGATGCCGCTGCACTGAATTAGGTTCTGCGGCCCAATGTTCAGCTCTGCCGAGAACATCTCGACCATCACGCGGTCGGCGTCGAGAATTCAGAAGCCGTCAGCGGGCGAGATGACGTAAGGGCGATGGTGTCGATCCTCAGCCACGTTCATCGATATTCGAATCATCTGACAGAGAGATCGTGGCTGCATGAAGCACACGCTTCAAACTGCTTATGGCGGCTGTCAGGGTATCTCGACTCAGTATCGGTGTCAGGTGCTGTACTGGGATTCGGTGAAACCGATGCAGCGGGTTCATGCACCTGTCTACAACATAGTTGTCGAGCGCCGACCACTCGCCATGTACGGACGCGCTCAGAGGCTGGAATACCCGACTGTAGAGATCCTGCATTCCAACGTCTTCTGCCATTGACCGTGTGTTGACAGATCCCCCGGCGAAAGACGGATGAACGCTAACCTCCATCATCATTTCCGCTCCTTGGCCGCCTATGCGGCCATCCAGGAATGACGCCAGAGCTGACAGCTTTTCATTTCCTTCCCCGTCTTTTTCACTCATCGCCTCTTCTATGTGGGCTCGCATTAGTTTTTGCTTGCCCTGTCCGTATGCGATAAACTTTTCGTAGAGCTCGGATTCATTCTTATGATCGAGCCAGGTGATGAGTATTTCCGTTTCAACTAGCGATCGCAGAATGGCGGAGCCATGTTCTCCGCCCCACAGTAGCGGGCTTTGAGCCATCGCATAAACGCCCCTAATTGCTCTAATCCCCAACGCGCACACCACTTCGTGTTGTGCAGGTCGATACAGGCTCACTCCATTTGAGAAGGCGATTTCCATGAACTCATTCCAAAGTTCATTAACCTGATCGAGTGCCGCGTCCTGTGCTGACGTAACATCGGATTGCTCCATAGTGGCTGGAGGGCTATCCCCAGTCATGCACGGCGTGAGTTCCCAGTTCGCATTCCAGAAGCTGGCTGCCCAGCCGCTCTCGGCGCGAGGCGCGTCTTCATCGACCTCCGCGAGCCCCTTGGTGGCGCCGTACATAGAGGTAAGAATTGCCTCGGCCATTGGTCGGCTTGCCTGATCACTCGGGTATGAGGAAAGAATCGAAATTTGGCTCTCTTGGAGGTGCAGTCTCCCGCTGAGCAAGAGCCAGCCTAGGGGCAATACCAGTGACTTAAGGAATCGGGTCCCAGCTTCTTGGGACTTTGGTCGGTGGGTTGATTGGGGCTGTGCGCCAGTGCGGGGCGATGGCCA
>NZ_KB911692.1 GCF_000383615.1 Streptomyces canus 299MFChir4.1
GTGATGCGCTGCCGACCACGGCAGAAGTTCCGTCGGGTAGCGGCGTCCCGGTAGTCCGGATCCTGCTGCAAGATCCGCCCATACAGGTCGATCGCGTCGGACCAGTCTGCAGATTCCTCAGCCTCTATTGCTCGTTCATAGAGCTTCATGAGCTGCAACTGCCTAGCAACTTGATCACGCAACTTGATGGCTTCGCTATTCTCCGGTTCGAGAGAGAGCAAGTCCTCAAGCAACTCCATGGCCTTATCGGGGTGGCCTATCCGCAATTCTTCACTGGCCATGATGTATAGTTGGCGTTTGCGTTGATCTCCTTCGTTCGGCTGCTTTTCACGAGTGGTCAAGTCAAACAGAAGGTTTGCCTCGCCTCGAATGTACAACACTGGAGTGATCCACTCCAATGACTTGCTGGTGCCAAGCATTGAGATCCGTCCACTCCTGACGGCATCGTCGACTCGGCGTCCATAAGCCAGCGCAGTGTAAAATCCCTGAGCGAAGCTCACTGAGGCGCGGTCGCTGATCGAGAACTGCATTGCTGCCACTGCGTTTATTCCGCTCCGAACGAGGGTGGCTCCAGAACTTGAGAATCCGTCTCCAGCCCCTCCTTGAGCGGATACGCACGAGTTAAGCACCACTAGCCGGGGTACGGGTTTAGCCCACGTAATAAGGGCTGCTAGGCGAGACGCTTCTACCATGTCAGCCCGACCGCTCTCGCCTACCAGTGCAATCTGTCCTTCTTCGTAATTCAGGTCGTAATCGCCGTGGCCAATGAAGTGCAGCACGTGCCATGGGCCAGCGTTGAGACGGTTTTGCAAACTCTTCCAGCTTGCGTCTGTCAGCCACTCCAGCTCTACCCGGCCGGCAGTAACTTGCTCTGTCAGCGCCTCCTTCAACAGTGCACGTTCGGCGTCGGTGTCCAGCAAGGGGAGGCCGCGCGGAGAGGCGATTACTACCAGGATTCTCAGAGGTAGCTGGGCTGGCAGGGGGTTAAGCGGGTGTGAGGCCGGAAGGTGCCTGACTATCGGCTCTCGTAGGCACACGTAGGAGTCGTCCTGGGAGTCGAACAGAGCTTCCCAAGGTAGGAGTGCCAGCTCTGGCGGCTCCAGCCGCAGAATTATTTGGAGGCTTTCCTGTCGCTCTTGCGCCACGCTCAGACTCGCGCGATAGGTTCCCAAGATCTGGTTACTGAAGAGTGCGTCGAACAGTTGGCTTCCCACACGTCGCACGAGCTGCTCACTCGGCCGTATCACCCGGCGAGTCTGCTCGGCTGAGTACACCACCCAGTTTTCTAGCGCTGGGCGCTGCTCCAACAGCTCGTCAACGTTTAGAATTAGCGGCGCCCGGGGCTCCCCGCCGGCAGCGGCTTTTACCACCCGCACCTCGTACTCACGCGAGTGAAGCTGGCAAATCTGCAGTTCCAGGACAGTGGCCATCGCCGCCTCGTTCCTGGCACACCCACACGGCCGTAAAAATTGCCGAGTAACTATCATGTCGGAAAGCGGCTCACCCGCTTACACCTCCATCATGCGACGAGGCCAACCCGCTTGCACGTCGATGCTTCCGCCTCGCCGAGGACCTGGCCCCTCCTAAGCGCAATACCAGTGACTTAAGGGTCTCGACTGGTAGCGTGGCATCCAGGAGG
>NZ_KB911693.1 GCF_000383615.1 Streptomyces canus 299MFChir4.1
CAGACCGTCAGGAACCAGCCGCTGCGACAGATCGGCACTCACGAAGAGACATCATGCCGCAGCACACACCATCACCACATGAGACAAGGTCTTAGTCGCGACACATAACCGGCAGAAATCGGCCCTCCAGCCAGTTCATGCTGCTTCAATCCGGCAGCACGCCGAAGTTGCTTCAGATGGCGTCCGAAATCAGGCTGTCCTCACCGTGCCGTCCGTCTCGCGTCAATCAGCTCGCCTTGATCCGCGCACTGATCTGTCCACGAATCAGCTGTGAAGCCGGGCATTTCATGCCTGGCGCTTCGATGACGATTGAGAAATAGGGAGAGCGAAGTCATGCATTCGAGAGTCGAAACCGATGCAGCCGCGATCGTGACGTGGGTGAATAGCAATCATGATCTCGACCAGGGGAGCGCGAGGGAAAGAATCTACCTGAAAGCAGGCGATCAACTGGATTTCAGAATAGCGAGCCGTACGGGCAGGTTCGAGCCGGGCGGAAAACCCAGCATCGGCGCATTAGAATTTTGCGAAAACCGTCTCCTTGTCTCAAATTTCACTACCAGCGCTACCTATGTGATAGAGAATTTAGAGGGTGGAATAGAACTGGTCAAGGCGCGCCCACGCCAGCTCAGGGTAGCGATCCCCTTTGAAATGTCGCGCGTTCTAATTCCTTCTGGCGAGAATATAACCGAGCTCACCGTCTTCGGTTCCCCTCCGCCCCTGATGAGAGAAGAGCTGTCAGCCAGGATACCGGGCCCTCCCATGGTCAATGTTGAGACGGCGAGTAAATACTTTGCGGTTCTCGTCGCACTATGCGAACCGCGCCTGCGCGGATCTTCGATGGCGGCCGTGCCGTCCGTACAGGAAGTTGTTGAAAGGTTGAGGGGGAGCAGTCAGTTCAGGGGCGCAAATCGGAGTAGCATTAATTATCACATTAACTATCTGGCGGATCAAAAACTTCCGGTCAATCGCTGGACCAAGTGTGTGGACGAGGGGCGCATGCACTCCAAGCGCGAGGCCCTTGTGGCATTTGCGCTCCGATTCGACATAGTCAGGGAGGAGCATCTCGATCTACTCCCTAATGTCGCGTGTTGAAAGTTGTTTTACGGTCTGATTCGCGGGACCGCCGCTCGGCGATCCGCTGCTGGACCGGCAGCGGATCCCACGGTGGACGGTTCACGAACTGCTGCAGGGACTGCATATTTCCCATCCGGTAGACGCTCGGCCATCGGCTGGAACGACTTCCGCCGACCAACGAGCATCAGGCCGCGCAGATAACACTCGCCCCACCGCCGCTGATCCTGCCAAGCAACGACCCCAACACACCGGCAACGAACTCCGCCACCTCACCACGGAGCCGTTCCACCTCCCCCAGCTTCACTCTGGGAGGCTGCCCGCAGCCAGTCGATATTGCTCAACGTAACGAAGCACCACTAGAGATCTTTAAGTGTGCGGGTTACGTGGGGTCGTGACGGTTGTCGTGGTTCGCGCTATGCCGGAGGGGTGAGGTATCCCGATGGCGGTGGGCT
>NZ_KB911694.1 GCF_000383615.1 Streptomyces canus 299MFChir4.1
CTAGTAGGACTCCGTTAGGTTGCTCTGGCTCTTGGGTTCTGGCTGGTGGTGGACGTTGGGGGCAGGGGGCGGTGGCAGGTGGTGCAGGTGCCGGTCCAGCAGTTCAGCAGGTCTTGGATGGTGTCGAGGATCTGGTAGAGGGTGAGTCCGGTGTATCGGCTTTTGGGGCCAGGCGCTGTTCGGTGAGGAAGGCGTGGGCTGCGGTGACCAGGGTGACGTGGTGGTGCCAGCCGTTCCAGGAGCGGCCCTCGAAGTGGTCCAGGCCGAGGCCGTGTTTGAGTTCCCGGTAGTCGTGCTCGATGCGCCAGCGGATCTTCGCCAGGCGGACCAGTTCGGCGATCGGAGTGTCGGCGGGCAGGTTGGACAGCCAGTAGTCGGTGGGTGCCTCGGCGCCGGCGGGCCATTCGGCCAGCAGCGTGAGCTCGGGCAGGACGCCGTCCCAGCTGTTGTGGTCGGTGGCGGCGGCCTGGGCCAGGCGGCGGGCTTTGATGCCGGCCGGCCGCACCCGCTGGGACAGGAAGTGTGAGCGCATCGGTCCGCGGGAGCCTTCCCGCCAGGTCACTTCGGTGAAGGCCTGCCGGCCTTGGCCTGCCGCCAGCGCGGCCACCGGGGACGGCTTGTCGCGGTAGCGGGGCTGCGGCTTGCGGCCGTTGCCGGACCAGGTGGGGGCAGTGGGCGTTGCATCATGCGGGTGGGCGGTCACATCCGAGCGGATCGCCACGACGTAGCCGATGCCCCGACGTTCCAGCCCGTCGCGGAAGTCGGCGTTCTGTCCGTAGCCGGCGTCGGCCACCAGCACCGGCGGAACCAGACCCCATTCGGCCAGCTCATCGATGCTATCCAGGGCCAGGCGCCACTTCTCCTGGTGCCCGGTCTCCTCAGGGATCCCCGTCTTGCGTCGACGGACCGGATCGTCGGCCCACTCCTGGGGTACGAACAGGTGCCACTGCAACGGAACCGACGCGCTGTCGGAGACCGCGTGCACGCTCACCGCGACCTGGCAGTTGGCCTGCTTGCCCAAGGCTCCGCAGTACTGGTGCGCGACCGCCACCGACATCCTGCCGTCCTTGGGGAACGCCACGTCATCGACCGCCCAGGCATCCGGGCTGATCAGCGGCACCATCCGCTGCGCGATCCGCTGCCGCACCGGCACGGGATCCCACGTCGACTGGTTCACGAACTGCTGCAGGTTCTGCTCGTTGCCGTCCGGCAGCCGCTCTGCCATCGGCTGGATCGACTTGCGCCGGCCGTCCAGCATCAGACCCCGCAGATAACAGTCGCTCTTGGCCCGCTGATCCTTCCGCGGCACCGAGGCGAACACATCAGCTACGAACAACGCTAACTTCGCCCGAGCACGGTTCACTTCATGTGCGTCCACACCCTCAACATGCCCCCAAACAGGACCGCGAGACAGACGTAACGGAGTCCTACTAG
>NZ_KB911695.1 GCF_000383615.1 Streptomyces canus 299MFChir4.1
CGCCTCCAGGCCATCGAGCGAGAGACCGAAGTGGCCTGACAACTGGGGACGTTCACCCGTACGCGACCGGGGAGAGAAGTCCGTACGCCGACACGAGTCCCCGGTGCAGAGCCCAGCGGGGCGTGTAGGCGACGCCTTCGCCGACGGTCTCACGCAGAGTGGTGGCCATGCCGAGCATCCGCGCCGAGCGCACGGTGCCGCCGCCTGCAGGAAGGATGCCCATGGTGCGCTCGCCGAGCTGCCAGCGAACGGTCGGGGCGTCGAGGCCGACCCGGTGGTGGGCGGCTAGAGCGATTTCGAATCCACCGCCGAGCGCGGAGCCGGTAAGTGCCGCCGCAACTGGTGGGCCGAGAGTTTCCAGGCCGTTTCTGCAGCCCCCTTTGCGGCGTCGCCGGCCTGGACTGCGAGTGCGGCCAGGAAGGCATGGGCGAGGATCGCCAGGGTGATGTGCCGGTACCGGCCGACGTAGCGGCGGACCTCGTACTCATCGAGGCCACACTCGTTCTTCGCCGCCTGGAAGCACTCCTCGATCGCTCAGCGAGAGCCGGCGACCCGGACCAGCGCGGCCAACTCGATACCGAGGGGTGCGTAGCCGAGGTAGTAGGCAAGATCACCGGGATCGGACAGGCCGCGGCGGGCCATTGCCCAGCGGTGATGGGTGGGCGGATCGGGGTCGAAGATCAGGTTGGCGGGAAGCTTGCCACGGCCCAGTCGTGGACGCGCGGGCCCCTCGCGCCGTCGCCGCGGGACAGCCACTGCCAGGCATCGGCAGGGGCGCCCTCGATGAGCTGGTCAATGCGCCAGATACCGGCCAGGGACTTGATCTGCTGGGACTTGGGCACCGCGACCACATACCGACGGCAAGTTGTTCGAGCAGACGGCTGAGATGCCAGTCCTGCCCATAGGCTTCGTCCGCAGTGACCCACGCGGCGGGCAGACCGCCGACGAGGCATCGACGGACGATGTTCCGGGCCAGTTCTCCCTTGATGGCAAAGCCCCGTTCGCCGGGGATCTTCGCCGCCTGGCAGCGCTCGCGGTCGGAGGTCCAGGCTTTCGGCAGGTAGAGGTCCCGGTCGACCAGGGCCCGACCCGAGCTGGTGGCGTAGGCGGCGAACACCCCGATCTGACAGTTGTCGATCTTTCCCGGGGCTTGATTCTGAATAACTGTCAGGGTTGATCTTCCGGATGGTCCTCGTCAGGCAGGCGAACTCGAAGCTGTTCGAGGGTCCGGGCGGGCGAC
>NZ_KB911696.1 GCF_000383615.1 Streptomyces canus 299MFChir4.1
GTGGGCGATGCGAGCGCTGGTGTATCGGCCGAAGGCCGGTTGATATCCGTCTTCGCTCGCTCACCCGACGTGAGTTCGTCATCGTTCCGCGGCATGTCTGCCGGTAGGGGGCGCACCGGCGGTGATGCCGTTGCGCCCGTGAGTTTCACGCAACGGTCACCTCGACGCCGGGCAGGACTATCCGGACGTCGAGTTCCGGTGCGATGCGGGCGACTGCGTCGGCGTAGTGGCGGGGATCGCGGTCGGTCTTGGTCATGATCTGGTCGCCGAGCCGGCCGCTGTGGAAGGCGTAGTGCTGTGGCACGGCGAGCGTCGGCTTGAGAACGGCCGTCAGAGCTGCGGCCTGTTCGGCGTTCATGACCATCTGCTGATGGTTCAGGGGCCTGACGCACAGGCCGTTGATCGGCAGGAGGGCCAGATCGATGTGGCCGAACCGCTCCGGAAGGGTGTCGAGTTCCGGTACCCGGAGCGAGTCGCCTCCGAAGAAGACCGTGCGTCCGCCGGCCTGGAGGACGAAGGTGACCTCGTGAACGCCGTGCTGGCCTGGTGTTGCCGTCACGGAGAGGCCCTTGACGGTGGTTGCCTCCCAGGCCTCAATGGCCCGGACGTCGCGAAAGCCCTTAGTCCGCGCGAGGGATGCCACCGTACCGGGCCCGATCACAGGCGTGTCGAGATCGAAGCCTCCGGCGACGAGGGCGTCCAGGTCACAGTGGTCGTAGTGCTCATGGCTGATGACGACGGCGTCGATGCGGCCGAGCTCCTCGACGGTCAGATGAACCGGTTCGCCCGGATAGTACGTCGCGGTCTGGGTGAACCAGGGGTCGGTCAGTACCCGGATCTCACCGAACTCGATCAGCTGGCAGGCGTGATCGATCCGGGTCACCTTCAGTGGGGTCTTCATGGGGGTCTCCTTGCCTGAGGGTCGTGCGTGGGTGGTTGTCACCGGTCACCGGTCACCGGTCACCGGTCACCGGTCACCGATCAGCGATCACCGGTCAGCGATCACCGGTCACCGGTCACCGGTCAGCGGTCAGCGGTTGCCGATGTCGAGCAGTGCGCCCAGCAGTTCCTCGGGCGTCTCGATCTGCGGCATGTGGCCCGAGCGGGGCAGCGGGGTGAACGTCGACATCGGGAGTGCTGCCGCGTAGGCCCTGCCGTATTCGGTAGTGACGATTCGGTCGCTGTCTCCCCACACGACATGGAAGGGAAGGCGTATGTCG
>NZ_KB911697.1 GCF_000383615.1 Streptomyces canus 299MFChir4.1
TGGCGGCGACGGGGGCGGACAACGCGAGGTATGAGGCGTTCCGTGACTTCATGAACGGTGTCGCCACGGCCCCCGACACGGAGGCCGGGACGGCGGAGCCGGACCAGCACCGTTCCGAGTCGGGTTCGGAGTCCGTCGAGGCCGGAGTGCCGGCGCAGGCTGTGGGTTCTCCTGTTGTGGGTGGGGAGCCGGTTGTGTCGGCGGAGTCGGGTTCGGAGTCGGCGGTGGGGGGGATGTTGCCGGCGCCGTCGTGGGGTGGTTTCCGTTCGGGTGGGGGCAGGCGTGAGCGGCCTCGGGAGCCGCAGGTGGTCCGGATCAGGGTCGGGGATGAGCGTGTGCCGATGGTCTGGGAGAGCGGTTTTTGGGTCTTCGAATCTGGGTCTGGTGGTACTGGTTTCATTGATGAGAGCCAGGTGGACCGTCACGGAATTGTTTCCGACGGTATGGCTGGGTATGTGTTGCGTTATATGTATGGCGGTTTCCCGCTGTATCGGGGTATTCCTCGCTGGCATCCGACGTGGCATCAGGTGACGGGTGAGGGTCTTATTCGTCCGCTGGGGCGGGGGCGGTTGCCTGACTTTGACACTCATAACACGTCGTTCATTCCGTTTGCTCCGACCAGTGATGTCGCGCGGGGTGCTTTGCTGGCAGTGCGGGGTATGGGGGAGAGTGATCGGGCCCAGTTCGTTGAGGGTTATCGGCGTTCTGTGGGCGATGCCGAGGTGGGGTTGCTGGCGACTGTTCATGCCACGCCGGAAATGGATCTCGGGTTCTTCAATGAGACGGAGATCCAGATCAGGGGCCCGGTCGAGGCGTCGCGTGTCCGTCCGTTCTATATGAGTTCGACTGAGGACGACGTTCTGGGGAACGGTTCGATGGCCGAGTTGCGTGAGACACGGCCGAGGACACCGACGAGGGAGGAGAGGAGGTCGTACGAGCGTAGGTTTGGTGGGTTGCGTGCTGCTCCGTCCGGTGAGGTTTTGGGTGGGGTGGATGGTGGGTTGTCGCCGGCCGTGG